>CAWAAE010000001.1:0-519367 GCA_963779855.1 uncultured Alphaproteobacteria bacterium
TCCGGCGTTCTCAACCCGCTACGCCGCTTGGAATAAACACGAATATGGCACTGGGCTTGGCATCGCGGGCCCGCTGCAAATAGGGCGCAAAATCGAAGCCTTGCATCGCCATGCGCACCGTTTCGATGATTTCTCCGCCGCGCGCCCTAATTCTTCGATGAACGCCTTCTGGGTGTCTATACCTGGCGCGTAGTCGGACACCAACGTAACGACCCGTTTGATCCCATTCTTGGCGGCCCATTGCGCCATCGAGAGGGCGATTTGAGACTGCGTGGAAAACGTGCGGACGATATAGGGCGAGCGTTCGGTAATGATTGATGTCGAAGCTCCCATAACGATCTGCGGGACCTTGGCTTCGGTCGCGATCGGCGCCACCGCAAGCGCAGAGGGGGTCGGATTGTAGCCGGCGAGAACCGCGACCTTGGCGTTGACGACGAGATCCTGCGCGATGCGCTTTGCTTGGTCGGCAACCCCACCGTCATCGCGAATGACAAGTTCAACTTTCCGGCCGGCGACCGTGGACCCATTCTGTTCGACGAAAAACTTCGCCGCGGCAATCATCTGCTTGCCGTTCTCGGCAGATGTCCTAGTCATCGAAGAGGCCGAGGAGATGCGTCTCGCATCGCCGCGCGGACACGCCCAACCCGCGCGTCGAAACACCGGCGTCGGGCAACTCCACGAGCGAACGAGCAATCAAACCGCGGCGCATGATCGTTTCTTAATTCTCATGCGGCGACTTCGAACAATTCGCGCGGAGTTTTGCACAACACCTCGACGCTTCGCTCGGTCACGACGACGGCATCGCCCAGCACGATGTAGCCGGCTTCGGGATGATAAGTATTGGGATGCACGATGAGCGCCATGCCCGGTTCGAGCACGGTGTCGACGTCTTCCAGAATGTGGGGTTTCGAGTTGGCGAACAAGCCCATGCCGTGGCCGCGAACGCGCGTCCATTGGCTGGTGGTGTATTCGCCGAGACCGTATTTGCGAAACACGTCATTCTCGGCTTTCGCCACGTCGCCGGCGCGCACGCCCGGCCGCACCGCGGCGATGCCCGCCTCCAAGGCCTCGACAAACACGCCAAAGGCGCGGCGTTGCGGCTGGCTCGCCTTGCCCACGACCAGCGTGCGGCAAATCTGAGCGAAGTAGCCCTCGACCGCGGGTGTCAGTTCGGTGGTGACGAGATCGCCGGCCGCGATCCGGCGCTCGGACGGCGGCGTCATGCCGAAAATATCTTTGCCGCCCGAACCGATGATCATGAAATTGTCCGGGCAGCCTTGGCGGCGAAGATACGCCTCGAGGTCGGCGACGATCTCGAACTGGCGCCGGCCCGGCCGTACCGCGCGCCGAAACTCCGCATAAGCTTCGTCGGCGATCTGCGCGGCGCGCCGTACTGCTGCGATCTCGCCATCGATTTTGTGCATGAGTAGTCTATCGACGAGCGCCGTCGCGTCGTCCAACGCAAAGCTGCGCGCCGGATCGGCGAGCCAGCGCGGCAGGAAACGTCGCGGCGCGGCGGCGATGCGCTCGTTGGCCACGCGGTCAAGCCGCGCGCCGACCGTGCCGGCGATGTTCGCCGCGAAATGCACCGGCACGCCCGGCACCTCGATTTCCGCGCGCTCGGCGTCGGTGGCGCTATCGAGATAAAGCTCGACGTCCCCGGCTGCCGATAGCAGCGCGATGCCGTGCCCTTCGAGAATGCCGAAATCGGCGCCGTAGCGCAGGTAATCCCCTTGCCAGGCATTACCGTAGAGCACGAGGTGAGCGATGCCGGCCCCGCGCATCGCCGCCGCCAGCCTTTGTCGCCGTTCGTCCGCGAGCATTTTCGTCCCTACTCCGCCGCTTGGTCCTGCGCGGCATCGAATGCATAGTCGCGCCGCGCCGCTTCGGGTGAAACGTAGCCGGCGTGGACGTCGGCGGCGACCGCCTTGCGGTCGCGCCGGCGCGGATCGCCCCAGCCGCCGCCGCCGGCCGTCGAGAAGATGAGCCGGTCGCCCGCCTGCATCGTCACGCCGGTCGCTTTCTTGAGCTTGCGTTCACTGCCGTCCGCGCCAATAAGCGTCGCGTCGTTGACCGCGCCGGGCTTGCCGCCGTTGAGTCCCCAGGGCGGGTCCTTGGTGCGCTCGCAATTGACGTTGGCGAGGCAAGGCTGCAACGCGCGATAGCTGAGATCGACGCCGAGCCCACCGCGATAGACCCCGCGCCGCCGGAATCCGCGCGCAAGGCGAAGCGTTCGATCAAAAACGGATACTGAATCTCTTGCAGCTCGATCGGCGCGCTGCGGACGTCGCCCTGGCAGATCGACACCGAGGCGGATTTGCCGTCCTCGTGCGGTCGTCCCCCCAGCCGCCGCCGAAAATGTTCATCAGCAGGAAGCGCCGGCCGTCAGGCCTGTAGCCGCTGATCGAGCAACCGCCCATGTCGCCCTTGTGCGCGGCCGGAATCCGCTCCGGCAGCACCGGCGCCAGCGCCTTGAGGATGGTGTCGATGACGGTGGGCAGCGGAATGCTCCACAACCCAAGCGCGGCCGGCGATCTGGCATTGAGAATTTTGCCTGGCGGCAGAACAAGCTCAAGCGGCCGGAAACAGCCTTCGTTGACCGGCGCATAGGGTTGGGTGAGGCATTTGAAGGCGACGCGGGCCGCTGCAAGACCGCCGGAATAACCGGAATTGATCGGCCCCGGTGTCTGATCGTTCACTTGCGAAAAGTCGACGATCATACGCTCGCCGTCGATCGTCACCTTGACCTTGATGCGCAGCTTCACGTCGAGCGTGCGCCCGTCATTGTCGAGAAAACTCTCCGCCTCGTAGACGCCGTCCGGAATCCTGCCGACAAAGGCTCGCGCCTCCTGCTCGGTGGCGTCCCACGCCGCGTGGATGCACGATTCGACCCTGTCTAGGCCATAACGGCGCAGCAATTCGCCAAATCGCCGAATGCCGAGGTGGCAGCACGCGATCTGTGCGCGCAGATCGCCAAGCGCCGCTTCGGGGAAGCGCACATTGTCGTTGATGATCTGCCACAACGTCTCATTGCGCTTGCCGCCCTCGTAGATCTTCAGCGAGCGGAACTGCATGCCTTCCTGATAAATCTCGGTGGTCTCGACCGATCCGAAGCCGACGCGCATGCCGCCGATATCGACCCAATGGGCGCGGCTTGCCGCGAACGCCACGATCTTGCCGTCGTGGAAACAGGGTGCGTAGATCACGACATTATTGAGATGTTGGCCGCAGACTTGGCCGTGATTCATGATCACGACATCGCCGGGTGCAAAGCCGTCGAGGCCGTAACGATCGATGCCGTCCTTCACCGCGACGCCAAGATCGGCGAGGAAAATCGGCAGGCCGCCCTGATTCTGCGAAATCATGCGGCCTTCGTTGTCGACAAGCCCGCAGCAGAAGTCGCGCACTTCGTAAATCATCATATTGTAGGCGGACTTGCATAATGCCGTCGCCATTTCGTCGGCGTAGGCGTTGCCGGCGTTGCGCACCACCTCGACGGTGATCGGATCGACCTTCATTCTTGGCCTTCGCCTTGCTTAAGCGTGACGACGATGTTGCCGATCGCGTCGACCACTGCCCGATCGCCGGGACCGATCAGCGTGGTGGAATTGGCCTCTTCGATCAAGGCCGGACCGGCGATTTTGCTGCCGGCGGCAAGATGCGGTCGCCACACAATCCGCGTCTCGACCGGGCGCTTGGCATCCGCGAAAACGACCGGACGCCGCGCTTCGGGCGCGTTGCCGTCCGGCTGCCAGGGCGCCGTCAGCCAAAGCCCGATCGAATCCTGCATGCGCGGTACGGTGACGACGAGGCGCAGATTGACCATCTCGATCGATTGGTCGGGCGCGGCATGGCCATAGCGCCGATCGTGCTGCGCGTCGAACCGCGCGCGGGTATCGTCGGTCGCGGTCGTCAAATCCTGCGCTCCGCTCACGGCTATGGGAATAGTGTGCTCCTGGCCGCGATAGCGTAGATCGGCGGCGAAGTTGAATTGCCCTCCGGCAAGACGGTCGCGCGCCAGCGCGGCCTCGCCGGCGGCGCGTAGTTCGGCAAAAGCCGTCGCGGCCAAGTCGGTGCTGACTTTACCGAGTTCGCCGATCAGCGTGCGCACGAAATCCTGACGCCATTGCGCCATCAGCATGCCGAGCGCCGAGAAGGCGCCGGGAAGTTTTGGGATGACGACTTTCGGGATCGAAATCTCTCGCGCAATGGCGACGGCATGGAGCGGTCCGGCGCCGCCGAATGCGATCAGCGTCGTCTCGCGAGGATCGATACCGCGTTTGACCGAAACCGCCCGGACGGCAAGCGACATGGCGTTGTCGACGATAGTGGCAACGCCTTGCGCGGCCGTCACGGCATCGAGTCCGAGTTTTTGCCCGACCTTGCCGAGCGCTGCCTCGGCGCGTCCGCGATCGAGCTGCATGCGGCCGTCCAGAAACCGCGCGTCATTGAGGCGGCCAAGCACAAGATCGGCATCGGTCACGGTCGGCTCCTCGCCGCCGCGGCGGTAGCAAGCGGGGCCGGGGTCGGCGCCCGCGCTGACCGGACCGACGTGCAGGCCGCCGCGCTCATCGCACCAGGCAATCGAGCCGCCGCCGGCGCCGACCTCGACGATATCGACCACCGGCAATTGCATGGGCTGGCCGGTGAAAGCATCGCCGATGACATAACCCTCCTCAATCGGCGCAACGCCGCCGGTAATCAGCGAGGTCTTCGCGGTGGTGCCGCCCATGTCGAAGCCGATGGCGCATTCGATGCCGAGAAGCTCTGCGACCCGTCCGGCGCCGATCATCCCGGCGACCGGTCCCGACTCCATCATCGCCACCGGCGCGCGCCGCGCCTCGCCGACCGACATGGTGCCGCCGTTCGAGCGCATGATGGCGATCTGACCGCCGAAGCGCGATTTTTTCGCGAAATCCTCCAGGCGGTTGAGATAACGGCTGACTCGCGGGCCGACGAAGGCGTTGAGCACGGTCGTCGAAGTGCGCTCGTATTCGCGAAATTCGCGGAGTATTTCGTGGCTCAGCGTGACAAAAAGGTTAGGCAGCACACGCCGCAATATTTCGCCGGCAAGAATCTCGTGCGCTGGGTTGGCGTAGGAGTGCAGGAAACACACCGCGACTGCTTGGAGGTCAAGCGCCGTCAGCATTTGCGCAAGCTGCATGGCCGCCGCCGGATCGAGCGGCGCGAGAATCTTACCCGCCGCGTTCATGCGCTCGGGCAGCTCAAACGTCAGGTCGCGCGGCACCAGCGGCCGCGGGCGATGGAAAAACAGATTGAAGGCGTCCGGGCGATTGCCGCGGCCGATGGCGTAAACGTCGCGCATGCCTTGGGTGGTCACCAAAGCGGTCTTAGCGCCCTTTCGCTCCAGCACGGTGTTGATTGCGATGGTCGAGCCGTGGATGAGCTCGGCCATGGCGGCAAGATCGCAATCCGCGAGCGAAAGCGCGTCGGCCATCCCTTCGGTCGGATCCGCTGGAACAGTCAATGTTTTGGACGTGATGATGGTATCGTCACGGTAAGCCACGAGGTCGGTGAAGGTGCCGCCGATGTCGATGCCAACGATGCTCATCGATCCACAACCGTCACGCGCAGGGTTCGCTCGCGCGGTCATGCAATAGCCTCTAAGACGATTTGTCCAGCCGTGCTTGTTCCAACCCTTCCAGCAATGCACGCCGGCGCGCCCTTTATTATTGCTCGCTATCGCGGTTATCAAGCTTGGCAGATTACTGCCGCCGTTGGCCCGTCTCGGCCGCGCGGGTCGGCCGCCTTCGTGTCCGCTACCTGAAGGATTGCCGCCGTGCCGGCACTTTGGCCGGCGAGGCAATCCGTGACCCGAATGTTGCGCTCCCATATTCGATCACGTCGTCGCAACTTTTCGGGCGCTCTCCTATTGGCGATCCCAATTGATCGGACAGCGCCTTGATACCACTGGCTTGATTTCAACTTGGCCGTTCTAGCCAGATTTCTTTTCATTTTGCTCGCTGACGCCTTAGATTTCGCTGCACCAGCGTTAGTCACGTCATTCTTGGACACTTGTGCCCCCATTAGCGAACGTTGCACTACAAGACGATCTATTCGATCACTTCGCTGGCGATGGAAACCTATCGTGAAGTGCCCGGGGAAGGCGTGATGTCCGTGACTGGATTGCTCGGCCTTGGCGTGGTGGTCGGCGCGCCCGGCACGACCGTGGCGACTAGGGACTTCTGGCCCGCTATCGATGTCGGAAGAAACGGCAAGCCGTGCGGGTAATTGGTCCAGAATACGAATATCGCCGCGAACACCGCCGCCGCCAGCACGGCGGTGAGGCCCCGGCGGCCGAACGACAACAGGTTGGCTACGAAGTTCGCAACAAAGACGAACACCGCCAACACCGTGACATAGAGCCAGTCCACCTGTCCAAGATCGATCGGGACCAACTTGAAGTTCTTTGGCTTGCAGCGCCGCAACACCGGCGCAGACCTTGAGAACTTGAGCGACAAGGCTTTAGAAGATATCGGCTTCAGGCTTGCTCGGCGCGATCTCAACGCTGTTAAGCCTTTCTAGATCGCATAACCGCAGGATCCAACGAAGCTTCACCAGTTTCCAGAATCCCCGCCGCCCCTCGTACTCGCCCCCTTAGGCGAGTTCACACGATGGCCCCGGAACTCCCTCCGGGGTCATTTTGCGCCGGATTGGACGTTTTTCACACCCCGGGTCCTACTTGGGGAACTTACGTCTTTGTCGCGTTAGCGTACTCATCCCGGACTGGGGTTTCTCGAACCACGCTTGCCGTCTCCTGCTGAGGCACCCCCTGCGGGCTAACCCGGCACCCTCGTCGGCGACGGCGAGCAGCGTAAGCGGGACGGTGAGGCCGAGCCGCGAGGTTCACATCAGAAAGGGCATTCGACCTGTCCGGTGCACATGGCAATCGTGAAGGCCCTGGCATTCTCCGGTCCCGTGCACGCCGCAGCCTCCAGCGACCCGTCCGAGATCTCGTACGTGAGTATATCTTCGTCGTTCAGGTCAAATCCGACGTTCGCTTCGTTCATGGCATTGTTCCTTTTGTTTACCGGCGGAGCCAAGGTGGGGCATCTCAATCAAAATCCGTTTCCACACTGACTTGGTTGTCAATCGGTGTCTAGACTGATGGGCTACGTCTAACCCGATGGCAGATAACTTGCAGCGATACTTCCGCTTCCGGCGAAAGCGGACACTGCGCGGACATCGCAAATCGGTCGTTCCTGACCCATCACGTCACTTCGCCCTCGTCAATTGCCGCATTGCGAAAGATTTATTCGCCTCTCTTGATGACGTGGAGGTTTTCAGGAATGGACGTCACTCATCACAAGAATCTCAGAACATGAGCATCCCCGATACTCATGCCGTTGAGATGGGCAAAATCCAGCACTATCTGGTCGGAACGAGCAGCGGCTACCACCTTTGCGTAGACAGGATCGGTCGTCGTAACCACGATGATTTCGGCCCAACCGACCGCATCGTTGACATCCGCCACTATCAATTCCGCGAATTGCGGCAACATACCCGCTAGGTAGTCCCTATTCGCCCCGATGAGGCGAGCCGGTTGTACATTAGAATCGAATATCCGGATCGCGCGGCCCTCGCCTATGAGGCGTTGCACCAGTTTGACGAATGGACTTTCACGTACGTCGTCCGTGCCTGACTTGAAGCTGATTCCGAGAAACGCAATACGGTTTCTCCCTTGTCGGAGGATCCAGTGGACACCCCGCTCGATCAACATCCGGTTGCTGTCGAGGACATGATTGAGCACCGGTAGGGAAAGATCGAGCGTTTGGCAGATATAGTTTAGCGCGCGCAGATCCTTCGGCAGGCAGGAACCCCCGAACGCAAAGCCGGGCCGCAGATAGGCCTCCGATATATTAAGCCTTTTATCCTCGAAGAAAATGTCCATTACCTCCTGGCTATCAAGGCCGAGAGTCTTTGTAAGTAGGCCCATTTCGTTCCCGAAGGACACCTTCAGGGCGTGCCAGGCATTGTCTACGTATTTGATCAGTTCAGCGGTTTCGGGACCGGTTATGATCTTCGGACCCGGAAGGTGCTGGTAAATAGACATGACCACGGCCGCCGTTTCTTTGTCGGCTGATCCGACGATGGTTTTCGCAGGCACATTGAAATCTGCAACGGCAGACCCTTCCCGCAAGAATTCGGGATTGAATGCCACGCTGAACGGAACGTGGCCGCAGGCTTCGGCAAGCCGCGGCGTGACCAGATCACGCATCGTGCCAGGCACTACCGTTGAGCGGACCACCACGTAATGACGTGTCGTTTTTGCGCTGATGGCAGACCCAATTTCATTCAAGACCGCATCAATGGCAGTAGAATTCCATAAAGCCATCGAGCCGAGTTGGGGTACCAACGCAAATGAGAGACATGTCAGTATCAGCGACCGCGCCCTTCGCGTTTACCGTTGCCGTCAAACGGCCCGCTGCAGCATTCCGCTTAACGAGCGCGTCGATGTCCGGCTCGACAATCGGCGAGCGGCCCGACTTGACTAAGCCGACCTTGATCTCGGATTTATCAATGCCAACAACCTGATGACCGCAATCGGCCAGGCAAGCGGCGCAAACGGTGCCGACATAGCCCAGACCGAAGACGCTTATTTTCATGCTGATCCGATCTTAGTAAAACTGATGCAACCTAAGGGAACGAGCATCGGCGCTCTCGGCGAGTTATCTTATAAAGGACCGTTTGGATGACCACGAGAAGGCAGTCGGACACTATTGTTATCCAGACATTTCGTAACCTTAACGTACCAGCCTGGATACAACGTTGTCTCAATAGCGTGCAGAAATGGGCTGAATTTCACGGGCATGATTATTCGCTGGCGGGCGATGAGTTCTACGATTTGTGCGGACCAGAATATCTTGCGCGCGGCAGCAAGAACCCGCAAGCCATCACTAACCTCGCGCGCCTAGTAGCAACGCGACAACGATTGGATGCCGGTTACGAGCGGGTGATTTGGATGGATGCGGATATTTTCGTGTTCGATCCCGCAAGGCTTGTTTTCAATTTTTCGGCCGAAAGCCTGACTACCGGCTATGCCTTTGGCCGCGAGGTATTTCTATATCGTGATCCGGTCGGCGTGATCCGGGTCTGGGGCCCACATGCCCACAATGCTGCTATGTTCTTTACCAAGAGCGCTGTCGACCTCGACATGCTGATAACACTGATCCGCCATATCGATGCTGGGCGGCAGATTGCTAACAACTTCCAGGTCGGGGTGTGCCTCCTTCAGGGCTTACAAAACTCCCTGATGTTTCCAACATTCTCGCACGTGGGTATGTTCTCCCCGTTATTGCTCCGTGCCTTGGCGGAACGCGATGAGAAATTATTACGGTTTTATGGGAGAGCCTATCGCTATCATGCCTGCGCCGCGAATCTTTGTCTTTCGCAACGGGATGAAGTTAAGGAAAATATCTTTTGGCGGGCAATGGATTATCTAGAGGCGGGAGCCGGCGATGCAGTCAATAAATACGCGGCCGAAACGGACGTACATTTGGTGCCCTATAACTGCAAAGAGCCGGCGACCTTCATGTGGAACTCTAGATTAAAGGCAATATTGCGGTCGCTGCTTACCAGACATTGAATGATGCTGCGCTATTTTTCTGCGCTGCAAAATGACACGAGTGGCCCTTTTGAGAAGTGCAGCCACTTCCGCTATTTGGTCGCTATCGAGGGAGAAGCGGACATCCGATCAGGCCGACGCGACGTCGCACTTTGACCAACTTCCGACGTGGTGTGTGCATCGCAGCAGTCGAGAAAAATTGCCTGATCAGCTACTCAATCACCTCGTCGGCGATCGAGAGTAATGCCGGCGAGAGCGTGAGACCAAGCGTCTTGGCGGTCTTTAGATTAATGACCAGGGAGAATTTGGTTGGCCGAGCAACCGGCAGCTCGCTCGGCTTCTCGCCCTTGAGAATCCGGCCGGCGTAAACGCCGGCCTCGCGATACGCTTCAGCGAAGTCGATATTGTAACTCATCAGGCCGCCGCTCTCGACTATCTCGCGCCATGCGAACATCGTGGGGAGCGATTGCCGCGCAGCCAACGTGACGAGTTGTTCGCGGAAGCTACCCAGGAATGGATCGCTACCCACCAAAAGCGCACCAACTTGGATTCGGCCGAGTGTCGTGAATGCCTGATCGATGTCCTGCTGGCTGGCGGCCGTTAAAATAACGATTTCCAGTCCGCTGGCGCGTGCACCAGCCTGCAAATTTTTCGACTGCGTGTCGAAAGCCGGACTTGTCGGGTTAAGGAGCACGGCGATCGTGTTAGCAGCGGGCACCACTTCGCGCAGCAAACCCAGCCGCTTAGCCTCGAGCTCGTTGTCGATCAGATCGATGCCCGTGGCATTGCCGCCCGGGCGATTGAGGCTGGCGACGAGGCCTAACTTCACCGGGTCATCCCCAACGGTGAACACGATTGGAATCGTTTCAGTCGCGGCCTTGGCGGCTACAGCCGCCGGAGGCCCACCGGCAGCGATCACGGCGACCCGCTCGCCTACCAATTCGGCGGCGAGAGCCGGCAATCGCGCGTACTGACCCTCGCACCAGCGGGCATCAATCTCGACGTTTTGATCTTCCACGTAGCCGGCGTCCTTCAAGCCGGTCCTGTAGGCAGTCAGGAGACCCGCAAAAAACGGATCGTGGGCCGATCCGCTGTTGAGCCACCCAATCACCGGCAGCGCCGACTGCTCAGCGCGCACCATAAGCGGCCATGCGAGCGTTGCACCGCCGAGCGCGGATATGAATTGCCGCCTTCCGACGCCGATTGTCATTTGACCCAGCCGTGGATTATGCCCCGCTGCAATGTGGTGAAGGATAGCACGCCCCGACGGCGAAAAGGCTCGCTGTTTTTGTGCATGGCGGCAGGCCGTTCATGGCCCGAAAACGAAGTGCTGAGACGTCCGCGATTTGGTCGCGATCGGGTGAAAAGCAGACATCGCACGGACGTCGTGAATGTGTAGCGATTGGCCCTTAGCTGCCGCGCCGACCGCCGATAGCCGCGGCAGCTTTTGGGGGGTGAGTTCAACTGGTCGACGCAACACAAGGAGCAGCTGGCAATAAATAACGATGACGGCTTGCCAAACGCTCGCCCAAACGCTTTCAGCGAGTCCCTCCGCAACCAGCTATCCCATAACGTGATTTGCTCTGCCGCCCTCGTACCACCACGAGGTCTCTGACTTAGCAGCCTATAATTGATCTTTGCTCTCTAAAGGAAAGTGTTGCATCGACCGGTTGAGACCACCGGGGTTAAGCGGACACCAGACCTGCTGTCTGCTATCGTCCACGTCGCTCGAGATTTCATCTCGAAAAGGTCGGCTCAAATAAGGAGGGATGCCATGCATGCCGTCGTTAGAACCTATTCAGGCAAAGGTACGCAGGAATTATTTGACGTTCTCGATAAGAACCAGGCGGACGTGGAAAAGATCATGCGGGCGGTGAAGGGTTTTGTGAGCTATTCCCTAGTCCGCACCGCTGTCGGAGGGTTCTCGGTATCCGTCTACCAAGACAAGGCAGGCGCCGATGAGAGCGTTCGGGTTGCACGTGATTGGATCACTAAAAATGCTGGCAATACTGGCGTTGCCGCACCAACGATCTCGGAAGGCACTGTCATTCTGCAATTGAAGTGAGTTCGGGCGTTACGCGCCACCACCGTAGCCACCTACATCACTTCCGCTTATGGCCCGAAGCTTGACTCTCCCGCCGTCAATTGCCGCATTGCGAAAGGTCCCAGCGCCACGGTCTCGTCAGGCGACATCTCCCTTGAAGGCGGTATTGTGCTTTGGAAACCACACGTGCCCCTTGAGCATGTAGTTCCAGTACATCAGTGGCAGGCCGGTCACCTTGATCCACCAGCCGACCCAATGCTCCTTCGCGGGATTGAGCGGCAGCGTCGGCGTCACCTTCCCGCCGTAGATGAACTCAGCGAGAATCGCCTTTCCCATGGCCGTCGTCAGCGGACAGGACGCATAGCCGTCATAGCCGCCCACAACCGCGGTCTTTCCCATCATATGGAGAATGTTGCCGACCACGACCGGCGCCTGTTTGCGTACTGCCGCGGCGGTCTTCGAGTTCGGCGTCGATGCGACGTCGCCGAGCGAAAACACATTGGGATAGCGCACGTGCTGCATGGTGTTCTGGTTCACCTCGACCCAACCCGCCGCATTCGCGAGTGGGCTCGACTTGATCTCCTCGGCCGGGCTTTGCGGCGGCGAAACGTGCAGCATGTCGAACGGCACGGTTACGCGCTCGCCCTTGTTCTGGTCGCCTACTTTCTCGAATGTTGCCGTTTTCGCTGCGCCGTCCACCGCCACCAAGTTGTGCTGGTAATGGACGTTGACGCCGTAGCGTGCCGCGATCTTGACGAGTTCGCGGGCAAAAAATGGAACGCCGAAAATGACCGGCGCGTGGACGTAGTAATCTAGGCTGCAGTCTTTCAGAATGCCTTGACGCTGCAGATGGTCGGCGGTGAGATAGACGATCTTCTGCGGCGCGCCCGGGCACTTGAACGGCAGCGGCGGCTGGGTGAAAACCGCGCGGCTGCCAGCCTTGAGCTTTTGCAGGCAGTCCCAGGTGTACGTGACGTGCAACGGGGAATAGTTGCTGCAGACGCCATTCTTGCCGAGCGTCTCCGCCAGGCCCGCGATCTTGCCCCAGTCGAGCTTCACGCCGGTGCAGACCACGAGGTAATCATAGGTCAGGGCATCATCGTCCTTGAGATGAACCGTGTTCTTCTCCGGTTCGAAGGTCTGGGCGGAGTCATGAATCCAACGAACGCCGACGGGGACCAGGCCTTCTTCCGCTCGTCGCGTGCGTGCCAACGGATAGACACCGGCGCCGACTAGCGTGAAGGCCGGCTGATAATAATGGTCCGACGACGGCTCGACGATAGCAATATCGGCACCTGGCGCCCGGCGTTTTAAGATTGCTGCAACGGTGATGCCGGCAGTGCCGCCACCCACAATGAGAACTTGATGGTGTGTTGAGCTTGACATTTCTCCACCTCAATCTCGTGGGCGTCTGATGATTTTCACAGTAGTGAGTGCGGCAAGATAACGCAATCTCAGCAGGGCTGTCGCGTCTAGCTACTTCTGCGGTGCAAAATGTCGCTCCTGGCCCCTATCGACGTTCGCCGCAACGCAGCGATATGTCTGGAGCTGAGGGATAAGCCGACATTGCGCAGACATCACCAATTGGGCGTTGATGACCCGACTGCGACATTGCAGCTCGCGGGACGCTCCCCCATGGATCGATGGCCTTCGGTGTAATAAGGTTCCATGGCTCAAGACTTGGTCGCCTTGCACGGCGGCATAACGGAGGATTACGCGATGAATGGGAAGGGAAACGAACCGGCCCTGCTTTTTCCGAGTCTTGCGGGGTTTTACGCGTCGGCACAGGGTTTTTCGTATTTAGTAATCCGGTTGACGGCTGGCGGTATATTGTTCGTTCACGGCTGGGTCAAACTCCATGCTGGTCTGGTTGGCGTTGCCGGCGTCATGGCCAAGAATGGCTTTGTACCGGGCGAAGCATTTGCCGCAGCCGCCATCTTCCTGGAAACGGTGGGAGCCATTTGCATCGTGCTCGGATTGTTCACGCGCTTCTTCGCGGCCGCAATCGCCATCGAGCTGTTTTGCGTTGCGTTTTTTGTTTCCTTTCCACATGGATTCGCCTTTTCCGCGCCCGGAGGTGGTTTCGAATTTCCGCTCATGTGGGGCTTGGTCATGTTTGCGATCGCGTTGCGCGGCGGCGGACCCTTTTCGCTTGATCGCGTTATCGGCAAGGAGCTTTAAAGGACTGCCGGGGCGCTGAGCGCGTGGAGGCGCCCTCAACGCAACGAGGGCGGCAATGCTGCCGCCCTCGTGCATGCAAGCCTCTTCGTGACGCAGAAAGATCGTGCGTCGTACCGGGTTACTTCATCACCTTGGCTATTGCAGCTTCGCAAATTGCCTCGTCCTGAGAGCCGGTTCTGGCGGAGCAGCCGATTGCGCCAACGATCTTGCCGTCCTCGATCAACGGAATGCCGCCGCGCGAGGCGATGATATCGTCGAGCGTCATCAGATATTTGAAATTAAATTTCTGAATCGCATCTTCGAATACTTTGGTCGGGCGGCGATACTTCGCTGCGGCGCGGGCCTTGTGCTCGGGCGCGCGAAGGCGACGAGATTGGCGCCGGAATCGACGACGGCGACATCATAGTGCCAGCCCCGCTTCGTGGCCTCCTCAGTCGCCGCCTGAATCAGTGCCTGGGCGTTTTCCAGCAAGATCGGCGGACCGTAATGGCCCAGCGCGTCAGATATTGCAGCGCAAGCAAATGTCAGCGTTCGGGGGAACAGCGGACACGCCGAGCAAAGCCCAAATCTGACGTTCCTGACCCGAAGCGGTCATTGCGCTCCCTTGGAGGCGCCGACTCTTTGCCGATTTATTTTGGAATGCTTCCGGCCGAGGGCGGCATCTCCGATGCGGCGTGCGCCGGCTTCAGAGTCGTTTAACGTTGCTCACGTCTTATCGAGTTATGATCTGGGTTTCACGCATCCTGGCCGCTATCACGGTCATTACCGGCCCGGCCCTGCTGGTGTATGGGCGGTCGGACCTCGGACCGTGGACCCCGTGGTCGGAGAGCGTTCTGCTGTCCATTCCATTCGCGTTCCAAGCCTTTGCGGCCTTCGGCTATGTGCTCGCCACCGGCGTTACGCGCGCCGACGCATCGGCGCTACGCACGGCCATCGCCGCCGCGGGATGCTTGCTCATTCCTTTTGTTACGCTGTGGCTATCTTTGCCGTTGCTGTTCGCGGTCTACGAGAACAGCAGCGATCTGGCCGCCGGCATTAGCTACGGCGTGCTCGCGCTGCCGACGGCGGCGTTCCAGGTTCTGGTGACCCGCCGCAGGATCGCCCTCAGCATTCTGGAATTTCTGTCGCATCCTTGCACAACGGGCGGGGCGTTTCTTATGAGCTGAGTTCTGTCGCAGTCGCTCGAAGATCCTATTGCCGACCGGATTTTCCAGGGCTGGCCGATATTGCTCGCGCTCACGCCTTTTGTTGCGCTGGCCATGGTGGGAGCGACTGCGGTCCCGCTGTGGCGACTGGCCTCGGCCTGCGTGCTGGCCACCATTCCGATCTATTTCGGTATGACGATTTTAGACATCAAGGACGGCCGCGGCGCCGAAGCCGCGTTATGGCCGGCGCGGGTTTGGAGCGACTTCATCAGCGTCGACGACTACCTCGCACTGGTTAAGGCGGTGACGACGATCCGCCCCGGCGTTCCGGTGCGGATCGGCGAGGACTGGTATCGGTTCGAACGGCCGCGCGTACTGAATGCGTGGCCACCCCCATCGCGTGTTCGCCGTCCGGACAGCATCACATCCCTACAGCTCGATATCCCCGCCGACGATCTCGACCTGCCGGAAATGCGGATCAACAGCGATTACGTCGAAATCGATATCGAAACGCGATTGATGTTCGGTCACGGCAAACGATCCCCCGAGGACATGGAGATCGGCGGAACCTACGTTGCCATCTCCGATCGTGACCTCCTTGTCTACGTCGTCGTGCCGCACAATCGCGACATCGATCGCACGGAGGTTCGCACGAAGCTGAGACGGTTTATTCAGAATGCGCGCGTCGACCCGACCGCCGCGCCATCCAGCGATAAGCCTTGATCTTCCACCGGAGCTGCTTGCGCTCCCGGACGAGGTATCGATTAGGGGTGTTTTGCTGCGGCGCATGAGTTCGCAATTGGGCCCATTTCGGCCGCGCCTATCGTCTGCGTTCGTGTCCGCTTTTCCACCCGTGATCTTGGTCGTAGCTGCGCTAGTCCATTGCGGGCTTACGGCACCGGAGCGCGATCATCATCAGGGCGAAGGGCGCGGCGAGACTGAGCACCAGTGACCACGCCGGAATGGTGTACATCATGACCGCTCTAACAAGTTTGAATGTGACGATCAGCGGAACCATGGGACCCAATATTGAAATCGCGTAGAGCCAAACAATCCATCTGCCAAGACGCAACGATCTCGTGATCGAGATCACCGTCAAAAGGCAAAGCAACTGCACCAGCACTTGCAAACCGACTAAAGTCATTGACCAGTTACTGGCCGGCACGATGAACATAAGGTCTACTCCGTCGCGCGTTACTCGGGCACGATGTGCCTACACTCGAAGTCCTTATCGGGCCACCAGCGTTTGCCGTCCCGATAGAGCACCACGGCTTCCGCAAACAGCTGGTCCCAATCACGCACGAGAGCGTCAAATTCGATGGTTCCGACCTTGACGGGCCAGAAGCGCCGGCCGCGCGTTGACGGGGGTTATTTCGGTCCCCCGTTGTATATTTGTCGCAGCAGGTCAAATCCTGCTGCCCAATCCTGCTAAGACTTTGGTCATGCGTGCTTTTTCCGAAGCGATTCTGACGTGGTGTTTTGTGCACAAAGGTCACACCCAAGTGGAAAAGGAAATTATGGGTTGGTAACCAGATTTTAAATTTTGATAGCGTCGATTTTGAGCGTTATAAAATGCTGTGGTTGGGGTTGGATTATGGGCAAGCGTCCTTTACTAAGTGCCTTGTGCGTCGGCTGTGCCGTGCTCCTCAGCACTTCGAGTTGGGCCGCCACAAGCGCCACGGTAGATCCCTCTAAAGGGGTTGTCTTAATCAACCGTGGCAAAGGCTTCAGCCAGATCAAACAGCCCGTCAAATTGAGAGTCGGAAACTCCGTCATGGTCGGGCCTGACGGCGCCGCGGTTATTGCTTATGCCGATGGTTGTACGGTGGATGTAAAGCCAGGGACGGTCGAGACTATCGCTCAGTTGTCGCCATGCGCGTCGGGGGCCTCGGCGCAGAACCAGGACTATGGCAACCATTGGTGCGTTGCGCCTGCCAATCCGACCGATTACAACAATCCCAGTTACTGTGCTGGCGTACCTGTCACCGCCGCCGTATTAGCTCTATTCGGGGCTATTATCTACGAAGCTGTCAGTCCTTGAGACACTGAACTCCGTCAATCGATGGATCTTTTGGCGCCCCGGCGCGGAAGCGGGGGCATTTAAGGGAAGCAGGTCAGAAAGAGTGTAATGAAACGGCGCTCAGGACCGCAGTTCGCCTCGCCAAGCCCGCCCAATCTGCTGGACTGCGAGCAGCAGCAAAAGAAACGCCTGCACGACAGCAAATTTGAGCAGCCACCAAACGCAATTACATTGTCCGCATGCTAATGAGCATGGTGCCCTAAATCGACAATGGCATCCCAGCTAAGTTTTATCCCCGAGGTGAGAAGCCAAACTCCTACCAGGGATAGAACGGCTGCCAGATACCAGCCTAGCCCGCGCTCTGCGAACCACAGCCAACACCATAACAGTCCGATGAGCGTCGCCAATGCCGCCGAGGTAAGAATGAGATAGGCTATCCAGGCGGCCCAAGCGAACTCACCCCTAGCGACAGACAACAACCAAAACGCAACTGCGATCTCAATCGCGATTCCCAGTGCATACCGCAAGAGGAACATCGTGTCCTGGCGATTGATCGGGTGAATGTCTCGGAAAATTGCCACTGGTATCCTGCTCCTCGCGATCGATTGTGACCAAAGTCGCCCATTCAATCATTTTGTTCAATTATCGAGTTGCATATTTTGAGTACTCCCGGTCACAGTCCGACCAATCCTATCGAATGGTGACGGCGGGTACGACCGACTGGAGTCGGCGGTGGGATGAAGGTATTCGAAATGTTTTACTGTGGTGGCCAATTTCTTCACTGATTTTTTTCGTCGCCAGATTTTATTGGACGCGGCTACTGATTTTTTTCGTCGCCCGATTTTATCGGACGCGGCTATGGGCTTATCCGGCGTTTCGAAAACTGGCGTGGCAATGGTGACCGGGACAGAGTCTGGCAAAGCCGCGACGCTTCCCGGTGTCGGCGAGACGCTCGTCGCGTTCGGGATCGGGACAGGCTCTGGCAAAGCCGCGACGCTTCCCGGTGTCGGCGAGACGCTCGTCGCGTTCGGGGCCGGGACAGGCTCTGGCAAAGCCGCGACGCTTCCCGGTGTCGACGAGACGCTCGTCGCGTCCGGGGCCGGGACAGGCTCTGGCAAAGCTGCGACGCTTCCTGGTGTTGGCGAGACGCTCGTCGCGTTCGGGACAGGCTCTGGCAAAGCCGCGACGCTTCCCGGTGTTGGTGAGACGCTCGTCGCGTTCGGGACAGGCTCTGGCAAAACCACGACGCTTCCCGGTGTCGGCGAGACGCTCGTCGCGTTCGGGACCGGGACAGGCTCTGGCAAAGCCGCGACGCTTCCCGGTGTCGGCGAAACGCTCGTTGCGTTCGGAGTGGCCGGCTGGAAATGATCGCTGGATCGCGACGATTTCAAAGTCGGCTCCTGCACTTGCGACTGCGCCGACGGTGTCACGCTTATAGGGGTTGCCGTCGCACTGGCGAGCGATTGCGGCCCCGGCGGAGATGCCGCCTGCACCCTGACGGAAGTCGCATCGGCTACTGTGTCCGTATTGGTGGCCCGAGGCGCTGGATGGTCGAACGAGGAGAGGATACCGCTAGCGTTGGCGATCACGCCGATAGCGATTGCGACAAGCCCGATGCGCACGGTGACGAGGAATCTGGCCGCCGGGTCGAACCGGCCCCACACATAGCTGAAAATACTGGGCGAATGCATGAAAAGTCTAACGCGGTTGCCTTAGATACGCTTCAGCTCCCTGGCGAGACAATATGTCTTAGCGGGTGTGAGTACCAGCATCAAGCCACGGTGCGACTAACCAATGTTGTCACGCAGCCTGATCTGAAACTTCAGGCCAGCGCATTCGAATGGGCTTTGATGTGCGGTCTTATAATCGAGCGATCCGGCGGTATTTAACGAAGCTTAATGTCCGGTGTTTACCTGCGCCATCAAGATTAATTCCAATCGTGCTTTGACTGCGTGCAACCGCTCGTCGATGCAATTGCATTGCAGGAGAACAGTATCCATCCGGTGAAGGCCCAGAAGTTCGGAGCTCGGTATCCAAATTTTTCGTTTTGCCGACTTGCATCTTGTAAAATAGCGGCTTTTTGCAGAGCCATTCACTTTCGCTTTTAGGCCAGCAACCGCGACGGATGGCCAAAAAGGCACTTTTTTACATGATGCGGAGCGGAGTTCTGCGAGTCGCGATTTGCAATCTTGTAAATAAGCACCCCTTTGAACTGGGCTTTGGCCGTCGACGAATCCTGTTTGTGATACCTGTAAATTATGTCCCTTTTTCCGCTGGCTTTGCATTCGCGAGAGGTCGCTTGCTGACCTTGTAAAGGATCAGCGCATGCATCGACAGGAGGCGCTGCAAGGCAAATTATAAAGGAAAATACAAATGAAAACTAAAGCTGAAAAGAAAGTGCAACCCGAGATTCCCGATCGCGAGGCTAGAAGTCACGCTCCCAAGCCGATAAGTCATCCCACGCCGGTGCCTCGCTGGGATCAAGAAACTCTGTAAGGCTTTCAATCTTGGTTCGAGTCCCGGCATGGCTTCCAAGCTGAAATGGCTGCGGCTTCGACCAAGCCAGTCACCTCACATCGAATGCTACTAGCGTGAATGTAGCCGTCCCGCTTTCCATGTTGACACCATGCCCATAAAAAAACCCGCCGCCGCATGTGAAGCCGACGAACGCGACCTTGGCGAGCGCATTGGCAAATCCCGCCTGCGTCGCAACTAACTCATTCCCGACGCGTCCGCCCACATTTACCCAATTTTCGGGCATAAGCTCCACGGTTGTCGCAAATGCCCCGTTTCTTACAATGATGCCGTTCGCATCCGCATGCGCCCACCAGCGATAATGCTCATAGGCGCCGCGCCCCAAGAGATTATCGCCAGCCTCCTGTAGGAATAGATGGCAGCTAGCCGGCACTCCGCCTGCGGTATTGTTATCTATGCCTTCGATCTGGTGATTGAAAACGGCATCTTTGCTCGCGGCGATCAGTCCGATCATTGTTATTGCTTGGCCGACATGCAGGGGCGGACTACGGGTGACGACGTAATGCACTGACGGACACTGCGCCCCAGGACAGACTTTTGTTTTGCTCGGAAAAGCGAACGTCCATCCGTGCTCCACTGCCGCAGGGTACGGTGGCATTCCGGGACTGAATTGGAAGCGCCAATCGGCAGCTTTCATGCTAACGGTTTCGGGACGTTCTGGATGAACAGCGCCGTCATCGTCGTTCGAGCATGCCGCAAGCAAAAGAACGGCTGCGAACGTGAAAACGCGAACCATTTTGCCACACCCAATTCTCGCAATCGAAAGGTGCGGGCGCCACATTACAAACCCGCCGGATGAAATTTTCAGTCTCCAAGACACGAGATGACAGTATAACGACTTCCGCCGCCACTGCCGGCATCATTGGTCCTTCGATATTGCCAACGAACTCGACGGGCAGAACATCCCCGTCGAGCTGAAATAGAGCAACTTGTCACTCAAGCGGATAAGTAATGCCCGCTTCAAAAATTCGCGGCCAGTTTCGGTCCCCGTTCCGGCACGGCGTTGCCCTTCGGCAAGTCGAACATCCCGCTCGGTAGCGTGTCGAGAAAGGCGAGAACCTCCGAGGTCTTCACCACGTCGGCATATTTGGCGTTCATGTCGCAAAGATTGATGGCGTGACTAGCCTGCGAGCGGTCGAAGCAGCCCTCCTCGGCGAGAGCGACGCGGTAATTGAGGCTAAAGGCATCGAGTACGGTCGCTCGCACGCAGCCGGACGTGGTAGTGCCTGTGACGATGACACTGTCACATCCAAGTAGCGTGAGATAGCTCGCCATGTTGGTGCCAAAGAAGCCGGATGGTTTTTGCTTCAGCACCACGATGTCCCGCGGGCTGGGCGCAATCGGCGTGACGATCTCGTTACCATCGAGGTTGCTCGCTGCCGTGTGCCGATCCTCGCCGCCACGCGAATTCTTCCACAGCCAGGAGCCTGAATCCCAATTGTCCTCGCGGCGCACGCCTGTCGTGTAGAGGACCGGCACGCCCTTGTGGTGGCACTTATCGATCAACGCGCGGATATAGGGCAGCGCCACCCAGGCATCCTCGCCGCAGGAATTGCGCCAGCGCTTGATCGAGTCGAGTATCGGTTCCGGCCGGTCGCCGCAGAACGCCCAATTCACGTCGATCACCAGTAACGTCGGCCGCTTGCCAAAGCCGCCGCGTGCACCACGACGAGAGCCATCCTGATGTCTCTTCCTAACCGATTGTTGCAAAACCCAAAATTGACATGCCCGCAAAATTTTGCTGCGCGCCCATCGGGCCGGGTATTTGGCGATCCAATGGCTTGTCCAATGCCTTGTAAGGCGCTTACGAAGGTCGCCGGTTGGAAATCGGGTCAATCATGTGACCCCCTCACATGATTTTCGAGTGAGCGCACCAGGGCCCCGGAGTAATTTTGAACGCACCCCAAAAAAGAGATTTGCAACATAATCGGCAGTAAAGCGGACGTTGAACAACCGCCAACCAACCCGATTTATCAGTACACGCCCTAGGCCGCCCGCCAGTGATCAGGTTTCTTCTTATCATTCACGTGCCGGACGCGAGCAACAAGAGGGGCGTGGCCGTTACTCTTCGCCCATTCGATTGCTTCTCGCTGCGTTTTGAAGGTGCCGAGCACGTGGTCCGCATGGTCTTCGACGACATAATCGTCGATAGGGGTCCCCTCCGGCCGGCCTTTAGGGTGCGCTTCAACGTAAACGTTCGCCATGCTCTTCGCTCCCTAGGTAGTTCTGTTGGAGAAATGAGAATTACACAAAACATAAGTCTCCGGTAGCCTCCAATGGAACCGCCAAGTTAAATCACCCTCCCCATCATCATCGTAACTGTTTGGTGGTTCCGTTCTAGGTCAGCGACCAAGCGCAACCATCCCCCTACAATTGATGAGGGCGTCTAAATCAGATGCGTGCCACTGGAATTTATTTTTTCGGGGGTGCATCATATTGGCTCTGAATGTGGAGGCCGCGATGTCTCTTACAGGGCCAATCCCGGAAGGCCACAGCTTCTTTTGCCCGCATTGCGGAGCGCTGTACGCGGTAACGCACTCGCGCCAGCCCATTAGTGAGAGCAATGTCGCAAAATGTGTGGTGTGCGGAAACATCATGGCCGAGTGGAATTCAGCCAACGTTCCCACTTTCAAGATCGTTCACCGACCCGAAGATGCCTAACGTCTTCCACAAACGCCCCCGCGCCCGCCGGTTTCATTCCGCTCCACCCCGAAAGTTGACAACCAAGCCACATCACGCCACCACACCTTCCAAAATCCGTGACGTGAATTTCAACGCGATCGTCGACCCGCATTTGCAATGCGCTCAAGGGCAGCGACGATCTGATGCTCGCCGATCTCATCCGGATCATACGGCCCTCCGTACCAGTCGAGCGCAGCTTTGCGCTTCTTGCTTTGTCTGCTGGCGATAATTTTCAGAAAATCATAGTAGCCGGGTACGCCCCCGCAATCCTCAGGCGGGCATCGCCGCTCCCCGCCGAGAAACTGCGGATAGCGTGCTCCAAATTCGACAGCCTTCAGCTTCTCGACAATGATCCGGTGCTGCCAGTTGTCGCCCATGTCATAGACGTAACCGATCTCACGCACACCTGACAGAAGCGTGGACACTTTAGTCTTCGCCACGTCCTTGATCCGCTCATTCCAATCGCGGTCATTGGGAATAAGCATGCCGTATTTGTCATCGCCGGACGCGAACTCCCAGAGGTGATAATCGAGCCAGCCCATCGCGGCCTGAATCACGCTATGCAAGGCTTGAAGATTCATCGACGTGCGCACGGCGACGCGCCGCCAAATCAGCGGCTCGATATCCTCCAGTTCAATGCGAAGGATGGCGATATCACCGGGCGCGGTCATGCCGCGAGTTTGACCGTCTCTGATGCACGGCGCAACCAATCCCTTGCACCGTGCAACCACGCTCCGACACCATTATTGCCCGGCGGAATTTTGTTGCCGTCCGCGAACACGAATCAGGACGCAATCCGAGTATCGGCAGGTATGCCGCCGGACGAGCCGCGCCGCTTCGCGATCTGTGTCGGCGATGAAAATGACGGGTTCGCCGGCCGCGGCAATCCCGTAAAACTTGCTCGGAACGCGGCGGGTCTGTTCGGTGCCACTTGGCAATACGATTCATGAGCGCCCACGCTGCGAAACCACATGTGGTGAGCCCTAGGCTCAGATGATGATGATTGCTTCCTGCGTTTGCGTAGTATACTAAAATTCGTTCTCCTCAGCAGTTCGGAGCGGCTTTTGGCGTTCTTGATCACATTCGACGAAACTCGTTTCGCCCAGGAGACGATCGATGGCGAAACCATGATCATCGACACCATCCGCGGGCATCTTATCATTGTGAGCGGAGGCGGGCCGTTCATTCTGGAACTCATTCGCGGAGGAACATCGCGTGCGAATCTGCTGCGCGATATTGGCGACCGCTATGGTAACGACGCTAGCGTGGGCGCACGGGTGTTTCTCGACGAGTTGGCAGCGAATGGTGTCCTTGTGGAGAAAGAACAGGCGCAGGGGTCTCGCCAGATGGCTTCGCATCCAGCTTCGTCAGACGTCCAGGTTACGGACTGGCCGATCAACTTGGCTCCGCCAGTGATCGAGCGATATGAAGACATTGCAGAAATCATTGCCATGGATCCAATTCATGACGTGGACGCTTCCGGCTGGCCGCGAAAAATTGTGTAGTGCGCGCCGAAAATGACTCCTACGGACTGGGTTGCCTGGTTTGAGGAGGCCGCGGCGCGGCAGGGCGTCACAACCCGACGACTTAATATCGCAGGCCGTTCGTTACGGATCGATGTTGCGGGCGATTCGATTAAGTCATCGCTCTGTCCGGCGTTCGTCCCGCTGACTGAGCAAGCGGCGGCTGGCCGAGAAAGCGGTCAAATGCTCATTTGGGCGGATGAACACTGCCGCCATTTGGACTTCGGCGAAGCGACGGGTCAGACGATCAGGCTTGCGAACGGCGGGCTTGTCGTCTCGCATGCGTTATCCTCGGCCGCTGAAGCATTTGTGCCTCGCCACACGATGATGTTGTGGGGCATTCGCGATGCCTTCGCGTGCGGCGACGTCCGGGCTCATCCGGCGAGTACGGCGATTACTGCTTGGCTGGCACAGTCCGGAGCGATTGGGTTACATGCAGGGGCGGTTGGCGATGCCAATGGGGCGGCGTTACTGCTGGGCCGCAGCGGCGCCGGCAAGTCGACTACCGTGTTGGCCTGCGCCGCACGGGGAATGAGGGTGCTTGGTGACGACCTCTGCGTGACGACAACGGATCGGTTGCCGATGGTGCATGGCCTTTACGCTACGGCAAAAATCGCTCGCGACAGTGAGCAACACCTTGGTCTCACCGCTTGTCCAGCCTTGGGCTATACCTCGAACGATAAAAAGGTGTTGGCGCTAAGCGATGGAGCTTTTCTGCCTGCGGCGCCGATCGCAGCCCTCATCGTGCTTGCAAAATGCGGCAATCAATCCGCGCCGGTTCCGCTATCGCGCAACGACGTGATACGGGCCTTGGTTCCGACGGCGCCCCAGGCTGCGCTTGGTGCGTATCCCCTGGATCGGTGGCTGCGTACTGCCGCATATCTCGCGCGACGAATCCCTGGTTTTCGCGTCAATGTCGACTGGGATTTAGAGGTCGTCGTGCGTTCGGTGGCCGACGCCCTCGCAATGGGAAAGGCGATTCTAGCCCGATGAGCGAGGTGCCTGATGTGCCGGTGGCACTATTCGTGTTCGCCCGACCTGATCTCCTCACCAAAGTCTTGGCTGCGGTGCGGACCGCACGACCGCGACTGCTCTTGGTGGTGGCCGACGGTCCGCGAAAGACGCATCCGCAGGATATTGCAAACTGCGCGGCCACGTTGGAACTCATCGAATCCGTCGACTGGAAATGCGAGATTCGTTACTGTGTCGCCGAGCAAAACCTCGGTTGCGACGCTCGGCTAACGACTGGCCTCGATTGGGTGTTCGGGCGTGTTCCAGAGGCGATTATTCTTGAAGACGATCTTGTCCCTGATCCGAGTTTCTTTCCGTGGTGTGCGGCGATGCTCCGCCGGTACCGCGACGAACCGAAGATCATGCACGTCTCCGGCCGCAACGAACTCGGCCGCTGGGGAAGCGACAGCAGCGATCATCTGATTGTGCGTCGAGGCAGCATCTCGGGCTGGGGCGCATGGCGGCGGGCGTGGTTCGGCGTCGATCGAGAGTTTTGCGCAAATGAAGCAGTTCACAACGCTCTCGACCGCCTCGACTGCGAACCTTTGCTTGCCGCGGATCTTGATATTTTACTGAATCTGGCAACGTCAGGTCACATCCACGCCTGGGACATTACCTGGGATCTCGGCAAGGCCCTTGCTGGCGGACTATCTGTCATACCGCCGGTGAATCTTGTCGCAAACGTCGGCTTTGACGCGCGGGCGACCCGCACCGTCGACGAAACCGACCTGCGCGGCACAATTCCGAGCGGCGCCATTACGCCCTTGGCCGCATGCCAAGATAAATCCATCCCAGAGATCGATCCGACCTACGATCGATGGTCGCTTTTGCTGTTGCTCATGGCCACATATCGTAACCCGGCGCTGGCGCGGCGGCTGGCGAGATTTCCGAAGGTCACTTCGGATTCGCGGCTGGAAAGCGCTCGCCAGATTGCGCATCACCTCGCGCCGTTCGCTAATCCGGAAGAATCGATCGCCGTGCTCGAGCATTTGAACTCGATCGGAATAGTCACGCCGCGGATCGCGGCGATCCAGGCCGAGCTGCGTGCAGAACTTGAGCATCGTCGGAACCCGAGCAATGTCTAACGAAGCGCTCAGCGTCGGAGTAGTCATCCCGGTTCGTAACGCGGCCCGGCATCTCGGCCGGGCGATCGAAAGTGTCTTGGCCCAGCAGCCTACCCCCGCGGACGTACTCGTTGTCGATGGCGCTTCCAGCGATGGCAGCGTCTCGGTCGCGCGAAATTTCCCGGGGGTCAGGATTCTAAATCAAAAGGGTGGTGGCCTTGGCGCTGCCCGCAACCAAGGCCTGGAAGCGGTGTCGGGGGAGTTCGTCGCTTTCTGTGACGCCGACGACCGTTGGTCTAGAGACGCTCTCGCGGTGCGTCTTACGGCGCTTCAGCGTCGTCCCGAGGCAATGGCGGTGATCGGTCGCGTCGTCCTGGAGGAGATCGAAGGCGCCGTGCCGAACGCCGCTCAGGGGCAGCGGATCGGACGAAGCATGGCAGGGTTCACGCCGGGCGCGCTTCTGGCGCGCCGAAAGACGTTCGATCTTGTCGGCTTATTCGACGAAGAACTGACGATTGGATCAGACAGCGATTGGTTCGTGCGTCTGCAGCAATCCGCTGTGCCGTGGATGCGGATCGAGGCTACGGTGCTGCACAAGGGCGCCCGCGGCGACAGTCTTTCGACTGATATCGCCCGTTACCGCCGAGAATTGCTCGCGGTCGCGCGACGCTTCGTCAACCGGCATCGCCGGAAATCATCCCAGTGAAAATACTGCATATCCTTCCCCGCATGATTGGCGGGGGACCCGAGCGTTCCGTGCTGGCGCTGGCGTCCGAAATGGCGAGCCTCGGCGACCCCAGTAAAAATGTGATCGCGGTTCTCGATACGCCGATTTCGCGAAACATGCTGCTGGCGGCGCGGCGTCTCAAGATCGATGTCGCCGTGCGGCCCGGTCAGGCAGCATTGCAGGATCTCATCATCGATGCGGATATCGTTCAGATCCATTACTGGAACCATCCTGCCCTGTTGGCGCTGCTGCGCGGGATGACATTGCCGCCGGCGCGGGTCATCGTTTGTTCCTGCATCCTTGGTCTCACCGCGCCGCAGGTCTTGACCGGAGCGATCGGTCGCTTCGCCGACGCGCTTGTGCTCACCAGCGAGGCGAGCAGCGAGAGCGCGGGAGCCATTGCCGCTCGGGCCAGTGGGCGGCCGGTGGTGGTTCTTCCCGGCGTGGCAGACATGACGCGGCTCGATGGATTCACTCGGCGACCTCACGACGACTGCGTGGTCGGATACTTAGGCGTCGTCAACGACGCGAAGATGCATCCACATTTCGCGCAAATGGCTGCCAGGGTGACGCATCCTTCTGTACGCTTCCTTATCTGCGGCGGCGGCGGTGGGGAGGATAGCCTGCGGCGCGACTTGGAGGCTTTGGGACTCGGACCGCGCACCGAAATCACTGGTCCGGTCGAAAACATCCGTCCAGTTTTCGAGCGCATGGACATTTTCGGCTATCCGCTTGCCGAACAGACCTACGCCACGAGTGAGAAGGCGCTGCAGGAGGCGATGTGGGTGGGTCTACCCCCCGTGGTCTTTCCTCATGGCGGCGTGCGCCTTCTTATTCAGCACGAGCGTACCGGTCTCGTTGCGCAAACCGAACCGGAGTATGTCGCGGCGATCGACCGATTGGCAGGCGACGCGGACTTGAGGTCGCATCTTGGGGCCGAAGCGGAGAAGTTCGCACGGCTGCATTTTGACCCGCGCCGGTGGGCAAAAGAGGCGATCTTGTTCTTGAACGAAGTCGCTTTGTGGCCCCGACGCGACCGAGCCCCCTTGGAAAACTGTGACGGTGCTGCCGGGTTCGTGGCTGCGCTAGGCGAATCCGGCGGTGCCTTCGCGGTCAGCCTCGCGGGACTTTCCCCTGGAGTAACTGATTTTGAGCACGTTGAAAGAGCGGACAACATGATCGCTACCTCGCATGCGGCTCTGGCCAATGGAGAGGGCGGCGTGATCCACCATCGCAACGCTGCGCCCCACGATCCCCATCTGCGGCTGTGGTCCGGCCTGCTTGCGGAACAGATGGAGAATTTCGATCGGGCCCGGGCCGAGTATGAAGCGGCGCGGACGCTTGGATTGGCTGACTCGCGTCCGGCTCGGTATATTGCGCGTTGCGCGGACCGCTAAGCTATTTTTGCTGCCGAACAACTGCCACAGGCCGCGGGAGGAAAGGCGTATTTGAGCGACCCACGCATCGCGGTCTCCTACGCAGGAGTACATCAGGCGATTCAACTTGCTTTAGCGGCACATGAGATCGCAGAGTTGAAAGCATTTTATTGCACTCTTTACGACGATCCCGCCAAGTGGGGTTATTGGTTCGCCGGCTTCATCGGGCCCAGGCTGAGCGAGGGCCGTCGCGCCGATGGTTTGGATCTGCGAAGAGTCATCGAGTTCCCCTGGCCACTCCTACTGAAAGTGATGCGCGACCGGATTTATTCGCGCGCAATAGACAATTGGTTCGTAACAAACAGCGCGTTTGACTGGTGGGCATCACGCAGGATTGCCGCGGATCGCCCCGAGATCTTTGTGGGAACTGCTTCCTCTGACCTTTTCTCGCTGCAGAGAGCCAAGGCACTTGGCGCCACTCTGCTCCATGACTGCCCTGGTGCGCATCCAGTAGCAGCAGCAGCGCTGTTTCGAGAAGCGGCCGAAAAAGCCAAATTCCAAATCAGGCGGCGGCGGCCGTGGCCGCAGCGCACTGCGATGCGATCTCGCATCCTTCGCGAGTACGATTTGGCCGATATCTTGTTGGTCTACTCCGCATTTCACCGAAAAGGTTTCGAGGACGCGGGCTTTCCGCGAAGCCGTCTCTTCCTGTCGCCACTTTGGGTTGATGCAGAATTTTGGCGTCGCACGCAGCCGAACACCAGCGCTGACGTAAAACGCGATGTGCCGCTGAAGCTGTTATTCGTGGGTTCGATCGACCTCCGCAAAGGAATCCCTTTCCTGCTGGAAGCGGTAGCGCAATGTGGCAAGGCAGTGCATCTTACAATCGTCGGATCGCGAACCGCTGAGACCTATCGCGTGATCGGCCGCGATCCGGACAACGTCACCTACCTACCGCACCAGCCACAATCAGAGTTGCATCGGATTTATGAAGCCCATGACGTACTGGTCCATCCTTCCGTCTGCGACCCATTCCCTCGCGTCGTAATGGAAGCGATGGCCTGCGGGCTGCCGGTAATTCTGACGGATAATTGCGGCACGCCAGTTCCCGATGCTAGCTGGAGAGTTCCGGCGATGAACTCTGAGCGCTTAGCGCAGCGCATCATGCAATATGCGGACGATCGGGCGCTTGTTGCACTTCGCGGCGATCAGGCATCGGTATTTGCCGCCCGCTTCACGCCGAGCGCTTATCGGCGGAATATCCAAGGCCTATTTCAAGAGGTGCTTGCCGCCCGCCGGTAGGATCAAGCTCGCCGTGATTTGAAACTCGATCGTCATCACTATCTGCCTAACTTCGGTTTTGCGACGACTAGCGACGCAATTCGGTGCCGTCGAAAACGACGCGGAGCGCGTTAGTTCGCCGGCGGGACTGGCCATGGTGGCAGCGATGCAACTTTCCCAGCCGCCCGCCGCCTATCAAGCGAACGTTTTAGCATCTCCAACCCTACGCTCATTGTATGATTTACGTCGTATGTCATGTTGGCGCCATGCCTGCGGTAGATCAAAGTTGTTGAATTGACGACTGCAACAGGAACGTCTTCCTCACGGGCACGCATAAACCAGTCAGTATCCTCTCCAAAACGCAGCCCGTGATCCAACAAGCCGACCTTATCAAAGACATGGCGTCGTATAACGCAGCACCCGAAATTCAGGGCAAAGCCGTCCAAGCTTTCATTGAGATTTGCATTCGGCCGCACTGGCATTGTGTCGCCAATGACCTTGATTCGGCCGGCCGCGATCGCCGCATAGGGTGATTGCTCCAACCGTGATAACAAAACCGCCATCGCCTGAGGAGGCCACAAATCGTCAGCGTCGAGAAACGCGATCACAGTGCCGGTCGCTACTTTGATACCGCTATTGCGAGTCGCAGCCGGTCCCAGGTTTACAGGTTGCTTGAGAACGCGAATATCGGAGCCAAGATCGGCAGCGACAACTGCGGTGTCATCCGTCGATGCGTCGTCGACGACAATAATCTCGTCGGGCCCACGATGCTGTGACCGGATGCTCGCAATTGCCTCACCTAGAAAGCGGCCGGCGTTGTAGGCCGGAATGATGACGGTTAGGCGAAGAAATGTTGCCGTCATGGAAGTTCGTGATCGAGGATGTTCTCGGTGGCTGCGGGAATGTGTTCAAGTCTGCAGTCGACGTCCAGGCAAAAGGCAGGCGTTTCTTCGACGAACGCCGCAATCTGCCGAAACGATGCCGTCAATTCGCTCTGCAACATCATCATTGGCGCGGCCATCCCTCCTCGGATACTTCGTGGATCGGATCGAGGAGCAGCAGGTTTTGCATGTCGGTAAATCGTTCGATAAGCGGCTCAGAAAACGGCTGTTTGGCAGTAGGAGAAACGATGTCCAAATCATTTTCGCTCGAGTGGGTTACCGCGCGTATCAAGCCGTCTCGCAGTAATTCGGCGAGGCATCGATCCACTGCGACACTTATCGAATTGGCATCGCCGTTGTAGCGGCCTCGCAACGCCGCCTCAATGGTGCTGCGCGTGGCGCAGGCCTCAATTTGCGACCAAATGTCGACGGCGGCGCCGCGAAGGCTGAAGTAGAGACCGGATTTAGTGTCGATGATTAGAATTTCGTCGTCAAATTTTTGGCTGTGTAGATTTTTCGACGCCACGCCAAACGACTTTTCTTCGCTCATCTTCCTAGATTCCCTTGTGCCGAATCCTGTAAGGGGCTGCTATCCTCGGCTTGATGCAAGTATATTTTGCCTACGAGTTGTGTTCCACCCTGACTCGCCCTGAAATAACGTCGGCGCGACCAACATAACGCTTCGGACCTCCTTGGTCACCGTCTTTCCTCCTCAATCGAGGTAGTAATCGTGAGACCAGTCCCAACCGAATTCCTCGCGCGTCGGCTGAGCACGTCGCCCCTGATCTTTATAGCGCCTACGACGGAGAGCATGCCGATCGGACCTATCGGCGTCCTTGGGCCCCTGCTTGCCGATCGGCAAGTCTACGCTCTGATCGATTTGGCGTGGACATTGGAGAATCCGCGATTTCTGAGGAAATCGGTGACGGCCTATCGAGAACACGTGGCCAACTCCCCAAAGCATCGGCTGATATTCCTCTGCAACTCTCCGGCAGAGGTGGATTTGCTTCAAGCCGAACATGTTCCTGGCATTCTGTGCAATAGCAATCTGTTCATTGACGAGGGCATTTTTTGTATTCAGCCAAATTTGCGAAGGGATTTCGACGCCATTTATGTAGCGGTGCTCAGCAGTTACAAGCGTCATATGCTGTGTCGCGACGTGCCACGTTTGGCGCTCGTGTACTATGATCCACAAACGAGGTCTGATCCCAGCTACGTCGCAGTCCTCAAGCGGAATCTTCCAAACGCCGTCTTCATTAACGAAGAGTACGCGCGGCTGAGGCTCGCGCGACCCCTTCATCGTCGTGCGGAACTGCTTATCAACGAGGTTCTCGCCCGGCGCGGCCACGTAAATCTGCCACCTCACGAAGTAGCCGTCTGCATCAATCGCGCGCGAGTCGGCTTATGCTTGTCGGAGGAGGAAGGTCAGATGGCTGCCAGCATGGAGTACCTCCTGTGCGGCGTGCCGGTCGTGACGACGCCAAGTCGAGGAGGGCGCGACCATTTTTTTGATTCGAGATTTTGCGTCACGGTCGAACCCGATGCGCGAGAGGTCGCGCGCGCTGTCATCGAACTCTGCGGTCGCGCTCCCGCCCCAGAGATCATTCGCGCGGCGGTTCTAGAACGGCTCCAGCGCGAACGGCGGAAGCTGCACGACATCCTGCGGGACATTTTCGAAAAGGAAGCGATCACGCCACGCTTCGCCGATGCGTGGCGCAACATGCCTTTTGGCTATATCGCGCCCCGCTGGACCATCGAACGATTTCTGTCGGAGGAATAAGCGCCCGTGGGAGCCGGTTGCCAGGCTCCCATACAATCTTGGCTGCGTCGGGACGCCGCCGAGCGTTGCGCAAGGCGAGCACGTGACCATGTCAAACACGATTTATGCACTGGGGTGGTGTGGTTTGAACCGACGCCGGTCGAGAGCCTTTTTCAAGACGATCAGATTTTCCGCCATCTGCGAGTCTCTGAAGCGACGACCATTGTTGGTTGCGTGTAGTCGCCGCAGTGCCAAGACGTCCGGTAGAATCTCGAGTTTCAATCCGCCGTCGAGCGCACGGGCAAACCAGTCAATGAAATCAACGCTGCGCAAGTTAGGATCGAATACGCCGAATTCGATCGAAAGCACGGCGGCGTATGGCCATCGTGCATTTGCTCACTCCCGGTTGAGGTGATGGTGGACATTCCAAGCGCTGTGCTTCGAGCGGCTCGAGGTCGTCGCTGATAAACTGCTGAACATGTCCGAAGACTGCCTCGGTTTCCGGATGCGTCGATAGCCAAGTCATCTGTGTTGCAAGCTTGGACGGCATCCATAGGTCGTCGGCATCGAGAAAGCTGAGGATAGCGCCGCTCGCCGCCGCAATCCCTTGGTTGGTGGCGTCGGCTCCGCCGCGGTTCGGTTGACAAATAACGTTGATTTCACCGCTATACTTAGAAAGCACCGCGCCAGTCGCGTCTGACGATCCGTCATCAACTACGATTATCTCGTCCGCGGGCCGCGTCTGTCCCAATACGCTATCGATCGCGGCGGCGACATAGCGTTCCCCATTGAACACTGGGATGACGACGGAGACAGCGGTCGGCGCATTCGAGGTCATGCGCGATCACGCCCCAAAGTCTCCCAGAGCGGAAGCGATCGCACATCCCGCTCGGCGCGCCGGCGGCGGTCAAGCGATTGTTTTACAGTGCGCATCAAACCATCGCGGCCGGCTGCGACATCAAGCGTCATATTTCTTTCATGACGGCGATAAAGCAGGACTATGTTTTCGATTACCAGGATAGGAAGATCCCGCTCCCGACAACGGAAAAACCAATCGAGGTCGACGCCATGGCGCATTGTCTCGTCTACGCCGCCAATCTGGTGGAAGACGCTACGCCGGATCACAGCACAGCCAAAGCTCATCATAAATCCCTCGGGCTGATTTGCGTCGGCGGCGGCCGCGGCCATCCATGATTCCTCGCCGAACGCGCGCGCTCGACCGCATACGATGTCAATTCTACTGTCCTTAAGCGGCTGCACTAGCCTTGCTAACCGATCAATTGGCCATGCGTCGTCCGCGTCGAGAAAAGCAACGACTTCACTCTGAGCCTCTGCAACACCGCGATTGCGCGCCGCCGCTTCGCCCCGATTGGTCTGGAAGACATAGCGGATGTCGGGGCCAAGTGCCTTAACGATCACGCCGGTTCCATCGGTCGAGCCATCATCAATTATAATTATTTCATCTGGTGGGGAATCGCTGAGCGCGTATGCTGGCCAAAGCATCCGCGATATACCGGGCGCTGTCGTGGGCGGTGATGACGGCACTCACGGATGGGCGATCAGCGGCCATGATTCGATCTCTCCCGCGCGTGAAATATACGGTTCATATCACGGTTTGGCGCATCAAAGTTTTGGTCCATTTGAAATTTTGCGAACGCCGCCGCAATGCTTACAGACAATCCAGCAATTCGCGCCAGCAGGCAAGTCCATGTTGGCGAGTAAACTTCCCATCGAGCATAGCGCGCGCTCGCAGGCCCATTTCCGCAATGGCCGCCGGTGCGCTTGACCACCGTCGCAGGGTATCGACAAGCGTAGCGGCGTCGCCGGGCGCGACGACAAGTCCGCAGCTATGCTGCCGCACGAGTCGCGCCACTTCGCCGTCTTTATCGCCGATGAAAATGACCGGTTTGCCGGCCGCGGCGATACCGTAAAACTTGCTTGGAACGATCAGGCCTTCGAGGTTTGGATTAAGCGACAGCCAGTGCGCGTCCGGTACGCTCAAGGAATATGGCAGCATCGGCCGCTCCTGATAGGGCATGAAGCGGAACGAGCTGTCGAGGCGGCGCTGTTTGACGACGGCGGCGAGTTCCTCGAAACGATTGCCGCCGCCGATCATCAGAAAAATAAAGCGCGCGTCATCGCGCAGCTGCTCGGCGGCGGCGAGCAAGGTATCGTATTCATGTGCTCGGCCGAGATTCCCCGAATAGCCGAGAACAAATTTACCCGCCAAGCCCCATTCCCGGCGCAACGGATTTCCATCCGGCCCGATCGGGCGGATTTCTTCGTCATTGCACCAATTGGCAATGACATGGATGCGCGCCGCCGGCGCGCCCAGGCTCGCGATCCGCCGCGCCATGAGATCGCCGACGACGACGGTCGCCTCGGCCTGCCGTAACGAGCGATTGCGCAACGCGGCCAAGCTTGCGGCAACGGGACCTCGCATAAAAGGCACGCCTAATACCGCGGCGGTTTCCGGGTAGATGTCTTGCAGCCAATTGATCAGACGCGCGCCATTGCGATGTGCGGGCGCCATGGCAACGATGGAAAGAAGCGGCGGGTCGGTCTTGGCGATGACAATGTCGCCATGTCGCGCCAGCTCGGCGAGGCGCTGACGAACCGACCGGTAGAACGACACATAGTCGATCGAACGGCCGAGCAAGGCGCTGCGCCCGAATTGGGTCGAGGCTACCCGATGCACGCGCACGTCATTGATGATTTCCTGATCCGGCAACGCCGCCTCCGGATCATCGTAATTTTGCCGTGAGGTGACGACGTGCACTTCGCGCCCGGCGCCCGCCAGGTGGAACGCGAGATCGGAAAGGATTTGGCTCGTGGCCGAATGGTCGGGAAAGAAAAATCTATTGACGAAAATCAATCGAGGCATCTGGGCTCGGCATCACGCCTCTGCGCCCTGTTCGTGAATAATGAAGGGGCGAATGGCTTCATCGCGAAGGAGTTCCTCGAAATAGGCGATCGTCCGGATCAGGCCTTCCCGCAGTTCGGTGTGAGGGGACCATTTCAGCACATCATGGGCTTTCGAAATGTCCGGGCGACGTTGCCGGGGATCGTCCTGCGGCCGCGGCCGATGCACGATGTGCGAGCGCGATCCCGTCAGTTCGATGACCAGCGACGCCAGTTCCAGTATGGTGAACTCCGTAGGGTTCCCGATATTGATCGGCCCGATCACCTCATCGGGCGTGTTCATCAATCGGATGAGGCCATCGATCAGGTCATCGACGTAGCAGAATGAGCGGGTTTGCTCCCCGTCGCCGAAGACGGTGATGTCGCGCCCGAGCAATGCCTGCACGATGAAGTTCGATACCACCCGCCCATCGTTGGGGTGCATGCGCGGCCCATAGGTATTGAAGATCCGTGCCACCTTGATGCACAATTTATGCTGCCGCCAATAATCGAAGAACAGCGTCTCGGCGCATCTTTTGCCTTCGTCGTAACAAGAGCGCGGACCGATTGGGTTGACGTGGCCCCAATACTCCTCGTGCTGCGGATGAACGCTGGGATCGCCGTAAACTTCCGACGTCGAGGCCTGAAGGATTTTGGCGCGCAGCCTTTTGGCCAATCCCAGCATATTGATGGCGCCGTGAACGCTGGTCTTGGTGGTCTGCACGGGGTCATGCTGATAATGGATCGGCGAGGCGGGGCAGGCCAGATTGTAGATCTGATCGACCTCGACGTAGAGCGGAAACGTCACGTCGTGGCGGATCAGCTCGAAGCGATGATGATCGAGCATGCCATCGATATTGCGCCGCGTGCCGGTGAAATAATTATCGGCGCAAATGACGCTGGCGCCGCCTTTGAGCAGGCGTTCGCACAGGTGCGAGCCGAGAAACCCGGCGCCCCCGGTCACCAGCACGCGTTTTTCCAAGTGCATATGCGGTCACTCCCGACGCGGACGGCCGCTGCCGTCACCGCACAATGCGATCATGGATTGCCGGCCCGCCGTCAAGCCCCCCGCTCAGGTAATGCCATGCCGCCGCTTTGTCGCAACGCGTCTATAGTGGGAAATATATGCCCGGACGCCGTAGCCGATGCAGGCTCCGACGATCAGACCAAATACCAGATCGAACATCGCTTTGCCTTTCGCGAGCCCGGCGGCTGGCCAATAGATATTTGCGTTTATACCAGGATATTAACTGGGGGTTGCAATCAAACGGTGACAAGTCGCTGTTGCATATAGCTTTTTAGTTAATTGGTGGAAGTTGCAACCAAACCGTGACAGGCCGCTGTTGAATATAGCTTTTTAGGTAATTGGAATTTTTCCTTGACGCGTTTAGGCGGCGTCTGGTTCGCGCCGCACCAAGTAATTTCCGAGGACCAACACATCCATTTTGGTGCGCAGGAAGCAGTCCAAGGCCTCTTCCGGCCGGCAGACGACCGGCTCGTTTTCGTTAAACGACGTGTTGAGCACCATGGGCACGCCGGTCAGTCGGAAGAACGACTTCAATGACGGCGTAGTAACGCGGGTTACTGGCCCGATCGACGGTTTGCAGCCGGCCGGTGCCATCGACGTGGGTTACCGCCGGTATTTGCCCGCGGCGTTCCGGGCGGATGGGAAAGACCTGCAGCATGAACGGGCACGTCATCGTCGCGCTCAAACCAATCGGCGACCGCCTCGCGCAGCACCGAGGGCGCGAAGGGGCGGAACGATTCGCGGCGCTTGATCTTGAGATTGAGGATATTCTTCATATCGGCGCGGCGCGGATCGCCGAGGATCGAGCGATTGCCGAGCGCGCGCGGTCCCCATTCCATGCGGCCCTGGAACCAGCCGACCACTAGCCCGTCGGCGATGGCGCGCGCGGTGATCTCGACGAGTTCTTTCTCGTCATCGAGATGGCGCACACTGCAATGCTCGGCTTCGATCGCGGCGCGCCGGGCGGTCGAGCAGCGCGCCGATCTCGGCATCGCGTAAACGACGGTCCCCAATAAGCGTGAGTCATTGGCGCAGTGCGCGCGCCGGCGCGATGCCAGACGGCATAGGCCGCGCCAATCGCGCCGCCGGCGTCGCCGGCGGCCGACTGCAGATAGCATTGCGTGAAAGCCGTGCGGTCGCGGATCTTGCCGTTGGCAACGGAATTGTAGGCGCAGCCGCCGGCGAGCGCGATCGCGGTGTGGCGATAGCGGCGCTGCAACGTGTTCAAGAGGTGAAAGAACGCGTCCTCATAGGCGGCCTGCGTCGCCCAGGCGAGATTGCGATGACGATCCGTGATCGGCGCATCGGGGCTCGCGCGGCGGCCCGAGCGCATCGACCAGAGCCTGCGAGAACAGCGGACCGCAGACCGGCTCGCCGCCGTGCCATTCATAGGCGATGTCCTCGCTATGATGGCGGAAGAATTTCAGGTCGAGCGCAAAGCTGCCATCGTCGCGCAACGACAACAGCCGTTTGACCTCTTCCCGGCAGGACGCATCGCCGTAGGCGGCGAGCCCCATCAGCTTGTACTCGTCGCCGTAATGCGGGAAGCCGAGATATTGCGTCATCGCTTGGTAGAAGATGCCGAGCGAATGCGGAAACAGGACCCGGCCGTCGAGCGACAGTGTGGTGCCGCTGCCGCTGCCCCACGCCGCGCTGGCGAAATCGCCGAAGCCGTCGACCGACACCACGACGGCTTCGCGAAACGGCGACGGATAAAAAGCCGAAGCGAGATGCGCCAAGTGGTGTTCGATGTGGTCGATGGCGCCGGAAAAGGGCCGGCCGGGCAGCGCGCTCAATTCGTCGGCGATGCCGGCGACCTGTTTGCGGTTGCGCAGCCGGCTGAGCAGCAAACGCGGGCTCGGCCGGTCGCGACGCGACATAGGCGAGCTTGCGGAGAAAGTTGGCGCGGCCGTTGCGGTTGACGGCGACATGGGTCACGTCGCCCAGATCGACTTCGGCTTCCTTCAGGCAATAGCCGATCGCCTCGCGACGGGAAGCCCGGCCCAATGCTTGATCCGCCGAAACCGCTCCTCTTCGGCGGCGGCCAATAATCCGCCGTCGCGCACGATGCAGGCGGCCGCATCGGCATGATAGGCGTTGATGCCCAAGGATCAAGAGGTCCGATGCCATGCTTAGGAGCGCCAATACCTCACGCGATAATAGAGGTACTTTATAATCTCGTTGCCGAAGTCAAAGAGGCCAGTTTCGCGTGTCCCACCAATCATCAAAGTCATAAAACTTCGGCGTTAGTGTCTCGACCCTCGCATCAACGCCGACTTTGCCGAGCTCGTGGCGCAAGATCCAGCGAACCCTTCGGCTGGCAAAGATCTCGGTCGGAACAATGATCCGTCGCACTCGATTTTGCTCGGCCCAACGCAGCCAAGGCGCGCGCTTCCTCATAAGTACTGGATGGATGATCGCCGAATTCGACGATGGCCGACGCGGGAATACCGAGTTTGATCAGCGCTTCGCGATCAATATTGTCCAGGCCAGCACTGCTGCCGGTGTCAAGGGTGGCTGGCGGAAGAAACCAGGATTTGGTTGACGTCCCCGTCTTTATACAGCTGCGCCGCGGCAGCCGGGCGCGATCTCGAAGCCACCGCCGAGAACGACAGCCGCATCGCGCATGCTGCAGCCGATCCGATACGGCCCACAGGTGTCCAACCATACCCAGGATCGTCGGCGCGATAAACTCCAACAAGTGTCAGAACCACGACACTTAAGAAAATGAGCGCGCATCTGCGCAAGTGTCTGCTACGAAAGGAAACCGCCGCTCCAATGCCGTACACTAAATTCCGTCATGCGAAAGTCGCGGGTGGCTAGCTTGAGTCGCAGCCCAGCGTTCATCGGCTCGAGTTTGGACCGAGCTGCAGCGACATTTCAACCGCGATAGCTGCTGACTGAGAGCGAAACCCTATCGCGGCTGCGTTGATTGGATAGTCTGTCGAGGTCGTCGGCCCTCGGCGCGAAGCCGAGGAAATGCAACGCGCCACTGACGCGGGCGGGCAAGCCTAGCGGCATTTTCGGTAGAGGGCGAACAAGTGGAGGGCCGGACAGATAGATCATGGAGCTGCGCAAGGCCGCCATGGCGATCGATCCACTGGCGAATCGGAGTGGGATAGAGGTTCATCAGGGTGCGGGTGGCGGGCTCGTTGATAACCCGGAAACCGAAAAAGCCGCGGTAGGCGGCGTGAAAGCCGAGTACCGCTTTGGTTGTGACGCAAATCCGATCATGCGGCACGATGCCAAGCACCATGGTGCAGGCGGAAGAGCAGGCGCCGTCAATGACGACGCTGTCGCCGGCGTTGCGAATTGCCATGAAGCGCGACCAATAGGCGCCAATATTGCCGCCCTCGTCGTCGGCGATGCGGACGACGGCCGCCGCAGGCCGCGGCAACGCCGCAAGAAGCGATCGACGGCAAGCCATAGCGACGCGATCGGCGATTTTGGCAAAGCAGAACCCCCGGTCCGCGCAACGGCAAATTGGCCAACGACCGAGGGCAGAAAATCAGCAGATCATGGACTTATGGGGGCGCCGGAGCCGTTCGGTGACTGCGATGCTTCGTATATCCCGCGCTAGCCGAGCAGTCCGCCGGCTATGCCGAGCATCGCCACGCCGTCCAGGAGAAATTGCTATCCTGCGCATAGGATCCGGACGCGCAGGGCGACAGCGGCGCGATGGTGGTGACGCCATCCGGCTGAACGGCAACCTTGCAACCATCGTCATAGACGACCGTTGCCGTGCCGCCGGGAGCCACCATGACGGAATCGCCCGACTTTGGCGGTCATCGGGCTACCGACTGGCTCGAAACCCTGGCCGTGATTGATCGAAAGGCTACCCTGGTCCGGTTCGACGGTGGCGGCTAGGCAGGGACTGGCAGCGAGCACAACGCAACTCATCGCGCATAGGAAGAGTTCGCATTCTTGCCGTCTCCATTTTCGAATCAGAGTGAGCATTTATATCACTCAAAGGTGTTAATCGAAGCTTACGTACCGCGCGCGACACACGTAGCCCTTGATATGGCAAAGACTTTGCTTTACGCGGCGATAATACTGCGGCGTGATTCGGCTGCAACCGCTGAATTTCGGAATGCGCGGGCAGACGCAAAATAAGCGCGCAGGCCAATGCGCCGCTCGCTAACATTCAATCGCCAATGCGAGCATGGATGAACTTGCCACAAAATCGCCATCGCTTCCAAGCGGCGAAACTCAAACTAGACGCGATTAATGTCGAGGCGTACTTGAGCCTAAGGGCTGGCGACTAGCTTCATAAGTGATAAAGCCCACTGCTGCTCCCCATACCGGCCAAAATACACAGGCATTATTGTAACTGTTAGTGGTATTATCCCAACACCAATTTCCTTGGCTGGCGCGATAGGAGGGTCCGGTTGCCGCGGAGGAGCCTGACGCGCAAGGCGACAGTCGAGCGACGGTTTTTACCGTTCCCGGCTCCACGTTTCGGTGCAGCCGTCGTTGTAGGCAATAACGGCGGAGCTGTTAGGTCCGACCATGACGGAGGTTCCGGCGTGCACCTTCACGGGCCGCTTGATCTGGTGAAACCTTTGCCGCGATTGACCAACACATCGCCTTGGGAGGGGTCAACGGTTGCGGCCGAAGCTGCCCAGCTTGAGCCGCTGAGGAGCACCGCGGACGCGAAACACAATGCGCCGAGGAGATGTCGCTGCTTCATAATGCAACCCCCACTTCACCGCCGGTAAACTCTCGGTTAACGTATCCTTCAAGGTCGAGCGTGGAAAGCACTAAACGGCGAACGACGGCGTAAAACCTCAATTTCTTCGGGGAGTGTAGCCGTTGTGCAACAGAGGCCGTTGCACGTAGCAACAGCGTTAATTCGGGGGCGCGCGCAAGGTAACGGGGGCAAATCAGGACCGGATCGGCAACGGTCATCTAGCCGTTAGTAGCGCACTGGCCATAATGACGCCACCTTTATTGAGACCTAAATAGCTGCAAATCAAAGCATTTTATGTGAGGAATTCCGAAGCGGTGATCGACCTTCATTGCCACATTCTGCCCGGGATCGACGACGGCGCGACTGATGTGTCGGTTTCGCTGGCGATGGCGCGGGCGTCAGGTCGAGCAGGGGGTCACGGTGGTGGCCTGCACGCCGCATATTTTGCCCGGGCTCTACCATAATTCCGGTCCGGCGATCCGCGAGGCTACCGCGCAGCTGCAGGGGGTTTTCGAGCAGGAGGGGATTCCGCTTCAGCTGGTGACCGGCGCAGACGTCCACATGACCCCCGATTTTGTCGGCGGTACTGCGGTCGGGTCGGCTGCTGTCGATTGCCGATTCCCGCTACGTCCTGGTCGAGCCGCCGCATCATACCGCGCCGCCGCAATTGGAGGATTTCTTCTTCAATTTGGTGGTGGCCGGTTACGTCCCGATCCTGACCCATCCCGAGCGGCTGTCGTGGGTGCCGTCGCGCTATGAGATGATAAAAAGACTAGTCCAGGGCGGGGTTTGGATGCAGCTGACGGCGGGCTCTTTTGCTGGCGCCTTCGGCCGCAATGCCCTATACTGGGCGGAACGCATGTTGGATGACGGCTGTGTTCACCTTCTGGCGTCCGATGCTCACGATGCAGAGCGCCGGCCCCCAGACTTGGCAGCGGGGCGTGAGATGGTCGCAAAGCGCGTTGGTGCTGAAGAAGCGCAATGCCTGGTGTGTAACGCGACCCATGGGGATTTTGAAGGATCAGGCGCCTTCGAGCTTGCCGGGGCCATTAGCGGTGGCAGATGCTAGTTCCGTGTCTTCCCGAGCGGCGGACGATGCGGCGGCGCATGGCCGGGCGCCTGAGAGCGGTCACGCTGGCTGGTGGTCTGCGCGGCATGTCTGGCCGGTTGCGCCGGTTCTTCAGGTAGTTCTGGCGCCGTCTGCGCATGGATGGCGGCGCCGGCGACGCGTCCGGTGCGGGTACAATTCACAACGGCGCGGTGACTTCGCTCTCGGCCGCCTCGGCGGACGGATCGGGCTTTGCGCCGACGGCTCGGTGCATGTCGACCGCGGCGGCAGTGCAAGCCGCCGAGAAACTGACATCGGCGGCAACGGTCGGCACCAACGCCTACATGATCGGCCCGATGGATGTGCTCGATATATCAGTCTACCAGGTGCCGGATCTCGACCAAGACAGTCCAAGTCGGGGATGACGGGAGCATCAATTATCCGCTGGTCGGCGAGGTTCCGGCCGCCGGCAAGACCGCGCATGGCCTCGAACGCGAACTGCAGGCGAAGCTCGGCGCCAAATTCATTCGTTCGCCGCAGGTCACGGTTTTCGTCAAGGAATCGAACAGCCAACGCGTCACGATTGAGGGCTCGGTCAAGAACTTCCGGCGTTTTCAGCTATGAAGGGCAGGACCACGCTCGATGCAGGTTATGGCGATGGCTGGCGGGGTCGATCATGGATACCGATTCCGGCGACGTCGTCATCTTCCGACCATCAACGGCACACGGTCTGCCGCCAGGTTTGATATCGATGCGATCAAAGCCGGCAATGCCGTCGATCCGGAGCTCCAGCCCGGCGATGTCATCGTCGTCGATACGTCGAGCCACAAAACTTGCCTTTGTCGAACGTGATGAAAGTGCTGCCGCTGGCGACGACCGCCGCCGTATTTTCGGGGATGTGATGTTGCAGTCATGAATTACCACCGCGCCAACTTGCCCGAAGACCCTAACGCGAAAGCCGGCGCGGTCGTTGCCGACGGCGCAATCCGCGCTCGCGCTGCGTGACCCGTATAGCAGCTCGGTCGGCTACTATGGCGGCCCGCCGGTGGAGGCGGGGTCGGATTTCAGGCTCGATCTCCTTGAATATCTGCAACATCGTCATCAAGCGCCGCTGGCTGATCCTCAGCATGGTCGGGGCGGCGCTGGTGATCGCCGTGCTCATGACGCTGATGCAGACGCCGCTTTACACATCGACGGTTCGGCTGCAGATCGACCCGCAAGTGGCCAAGATCGTAGAGGGCGGCAATATCACGCCCTACGAGGGACAGGATACCGAGTTTGCCAAGACGCAATACGAGCTGCTCAGGGCCGCACCATGGCCGAGCGCGTGGCCTCGAGCGTTGAAGCTCGGCAGCGATCCGGATTTTTTCCAGCCGCGAGGTTTTTCGATCATCGGCTTCCTAAAAGGGCTGTTGGGATTTGGCGGCGCTGCCCGCGGTGGCAGCCCACCAAGGCCAACAGGGCCGATCTTGAGGCTGCGGCGGCGTGGCATTGTGCTTGGCAATCGCGCCGTGGTACCGGTTATCGGCTCCCGCCTGGTCGACATCGTCTATACCGATCCGAATCCGGCGCGGGCGCAAAGAGTTGCTGGCGGCATTTGCCGATGCGTTCATTGCCTCGAATCTCGACAAACGCTTTCAGGCCAACGCCTATGCGAAAGCTTTTCTCGAGGACCAGCTTACGCAAATGAAGCTGCGGCTGGAGGAATCCGAAAAAGCGCTGTTGGATTTCGGCCAGAAGGAACAGATCGTTCAAACCAACTGACAAAGCATTCGATTGCGGAAGACAATCTTGCGGCCGCCAATAGCAGCTCTGAGTAACGTTGATCTCGGAGCGCATAAAAGACGAGGAGCTTTGGAAGCAGCTCGAGACGACAAATGCGATCAATCTGCCGCAGCTTCTTTCCAACACAGTCATCGAGGATTTGCGCGCCAAGCGCAACAGCGCTGGAGACCGACTACCAGGACAAGCTGCAGACATTCAAGCCGAGCTATCCGGCGATGATGCAGCTCAGCAGCCAGATCGCGGAAATCGATCGGCAGCTGGCGGCCGAGGTGCAAACGCTGAAGGGATCCTACAAGGCGGCCTATGAATTGTCCTTGAACCAAGAAGATGAAATGAAAAAGCGGATCGAGACCTTGCGCGGGGATGTGCTCGATCTGCAAAAGCGCAGCATCCAATACAATATTCTCAAACGCGAGGTCGATACCAACCAGTCGCTTTATGACAGCTTGCTGCAGCGCTTCAAGGAAGTCGACATCGCCGGCGGTGTCGGCGCCAATAATGTGTTCGTCGTCGACACGGCGACCATTGCCGGGCGGGCCGTCGTCGCCGAAAATGTCGCACGCGCTCTTCATGGCGCTTGTGTTAGGGCTCGGCGCGGCACTCGGCGCGGCGTTTCTCCTCGAGCATCTCGATGATACGCTGCGTTCGCCGGAAGACGTCGAGCGAGCTCTTGGATTCGCAACGCTCGGCATCATTCCCAAGATCGAAGCGGGTACGAACACTGCAGGCCGAATTGGCCGACCCGCGTTCGCACATAGCGGAGTCGTACCGCTCGCTGTGCACCGCTCTGCAGCTGTCGACCGAGACGGGTCTGCCCAAGAACGCTGCTGGTGACCAGCGCCGGACCCGGCGAGGGAAAGTCGACGACGTGTCTGACGATGGCGCGGCATTTTGCCAATATCGGGCTGAAGGTTCTGCTCATCGATGCCGATCTGCGCAAGCCCTCGCTGCACACCAAATTCAATCTCGAGAATTCGCTCGGGCTCAGCACCTATCTCACGGGAGCTGCCGAGCCGCCGAAACTTTTGCAAAAGACCGATCTTGCCAACCTCGCCTTTATGGCGTCCGGGCCGCTGCCGCCCAATGCGGCGGATCTGCTCGGCAGTTCGCGGCTGTTGTCGTTGCTTTCGGTCGGATTGGAGGTGTTCGATTTCATTATCGTCGACAGTCCGCCGGTCATGGGGCTTGCCGACGCGCCGCTGTTGTCGAGCGCGATCGGATCGACGATTTTCGTTGTTGGATCCGGACAGGTGCGAACCAAGCTGGTTCGCGGTGCGGTCAAGCGACTGCAGATGTCACGCAGCTCGATCATCGGCACGGTGCTCACCCGGTTCGATGCCCGAAGCAGCTACGGCTACGGCTATGGCTACGGCTATGGCTACGGCTATGGTTATGGCTATGGCGGCCAGGGCAATGGTCATGGGCCGAGCCGGCAACGGTCAATGTCGCCGACAGCGCAACGGCCGAGACTGACAAACGCGCGAATGGGAGCCTGATGTCGGACAGGATGGCATTGAAAATTGCCATCGATCTCGTGCATGTCCCCTCCCAGGTTCGGCTGTTGCGATCAGAGCCGCTGCCGGATGGCGTGCTGATGCTGCTGCGCATTGCGGCGGGCGATGAGGAGAGCGAGCAGACTGCGGTCGCACTGACCGGCCGGTCGCTAGAAGTCATACGAAAAGCGGCGATGTTTTTCATCGAGCAGATCTTGTTTGCTCCTGACGCGGACAGTTACCGGGTGCTCGGAACGGACCCACAGGCAAGTTCAGGCGAACTTAGACGCAATGTCGCGCTGTTGTTGCGATGGCTGCATCCCGATTTGGATCCGCGGGGCGAGCGGTCGGTCTTCATCGGCAGAGTGACGACGGCTTGGAACAATCTGAAAACGCCAGAACGACGCGCATGCCTATGACGAGCAGCAGCGGTACTCGGAGAGCAGGAGCAAGTCTCGTTCAAAGACCGGCAAGTCCAGGACAGGACGGCACGCCGCTCAGAAACCGTTTGCCAATGGTGGTTCTCCTGGAACTCGGTTCGGCGGTAGGCGTGCGCGGATGCGCGGCGCTGAAAAGATCGGGTTGCTGCGACGGGCGCTTGCGGTGCTGTTCCAGCGGCCGCTGTAATAGCATGCAGTAACGTTGAGCGTGCGGAAACAAAAGCAGATGGCTTTATTCTCGGAAAAATCGGATCGTCGCCACCGGGGAGAACGACGCGTCGCAGCCGCGACATCAAGTTTGTCAATCGGTTGGGATCAAGATGAGCAGCAGTCAGCCACGAAGCCCAAAGACCAACCACAAAATCGGGTACGTAAACTCACCCTGGCCGCTTGCGCCGTATTACTGACGTGGCTTGTGGTCTCACACAGTCTGGTGCTTTATCTCGCGGACGCTGCGCCGAAAACAGCATTGTGGCTCAATCCGCGGCAACCCGAAGCGCTCGTCAATCTTGCTGATCAGTCGCTCAACGCCAATACGCCAGCGTTTAGCGCTGCTTTCGCGGGTCAAGGATCGCAAAGCCAGGACACGCAAAACCAGGACACGCAAAACCAGGATACGCAAAGCCACGACACCGGCGGTTCTGCGGCGGCAGTTGATGGGGCTCCTGATGCCGCAGGTCAGACATCGGCAGCAGAGGACAAAAAACCAAACGGCAAAGCCATCGCCAAGAGCTCAAGCACAGATTCCGAAAAGGTAGGTTCTGCATTCGAGGCATTCCGTCGAAATCGGAGTGTCGATCTCTCCACGGTGCGCGCCGAGGTGGAGGCGTCTCTGGCCAACGATCCGCTGGATCCGCGTGCGCTTCGCATTTTGGGGCAGGCTGCAGATGCTGCTGGGAACGACCAAGATGCCTTGAAATTCATGCGGGCTGCCGCTTCGCTGTCAATGCACGAGACCGTCGCCAATTATTGGCTGATGCAAAAAAGCACTGAAGCGGGCGATTACAAGGCTGCTATCGGTTACGCGGATGTTCTATTGCGGACCAATCTTGAAATGGGTCCGTACGTGGTGCCGGTATTGGCGCATTTTGCGGGTATCCAGGCATCCAACGGTTCGGTGAAGGCGCTGGTCGACGGCAATCCGCCCTGGCGCCAGATGTTCTTTGGATATCTGCCCCGTAGCGTGGCAGACGTCCGCACACCATTGGATATTTTATTGTCGCTCAAGGCGACGCCGACGCCGCCGACGGCTGACGAACTCGGCGGCTATCTGACATATTTGGTCGACCATAAGTTCTATAACCTTGCCTATTATGCGTGGCTGCAATTCCTGCCACCCGAGGCGTTGCAGCACGTCAGCTTACTCTACAACGGGAATTTCTCTACCCCGCTGTCTGGTCTGCCATTCGACTGGCAGATCAATCAAGGATCAGGCGTTTCGATCGATATCGTGCCGAAACCCGGCAATGATGGTAAACGCGCGCTGGCAATTGATTTTCTCTATGGCCGTGTCGATTATCATAGTGTCAACGAGCTCGTTTTGTTGGCGCCCGGCACCTATCAGTTCGAAGGAAAATATCAAGGCGAGCTGATCGGTCCGCGCGGTCTAAAGTGGCGGGTTGCTTGCGCCAGCGATCCAAGTGCGCCGATCGCCGAAAGTCCGATGATCGGCGGCGAAGCGCCAAACTGGAAGGAGTTCAAGTTCAATTTTACAGTACCGGATGCGAATTGCGCGGCACAATACATTCGCGTCGATTTGGATGCGCGAATGGCCTCGGAGCAACTCGTTACCGGATCGATGCTGTTTGCCGATCTGAATCTCTCCCGCGTGACTGATGAATCGGATTCCGTAGGATCGGATCCCGACGCATCGGACTCGCAAAAATCGAACGAATAACGGGCCTGGTCCGCCAAGGAGGCATCCGCGAGTCATGGTTTTTCTCAACCCCATTCGGCACAGCTCGCTCGGAGCCAGGCTCAGCCGGTACGAGTTCGCGCGCGCATGGGCCAAGCGCCCGAGCCTGCTGTTCGGTCTCTGCGCTCTTACGCTGGTCGCTTCGCTGATGCTCGGCGGCGGCACGCGAGGGGGCTTTTTGTCGGATACTATTTTGGAACTGATTGCGATTCCCGCATTTCTGGCGGCGCTGTCGTCGCTCATCGCATTGCCCTGGAACGGCAGCCAACGTGGCGCCGAGTGGGCACTGATACTGTGCCTGACAATGGCGATTTTGCCGCTGCTGCAGCTCGTTCCGCTGCCGCCGTGGATTTGGACCAGACTGCCGCATCGGGACCAAATAGTGGACGTCTTCGACCTGTTGGCGCAGGACCTGCCGTGGCTGCCGATCAGTGTTTCACCGAGCCTAACCTGGGCCAGCGTGCTGTCGCTCGTCCCGCCGTTTGCAATCTTTCTTGGGGTCATTCAGCTCGGCTACCGCGAGCGACGATTGATAAGCTTGATTTTGCTCGGCCTTGGCATCGTCGCAGCTTTTCTTGGGCTTCTTCAGGTCGCGCAAGGACCGTCGAGCCCGTGGCGGTTTTTCGCCGTCACTAACAATACCGAGGCGGTCGGATTTTTTGCAAATAGGAATCATCTGGCGGCGCTATTGTATTCGGTGCTGCTGTTCGGCGCCGCGTGGGCGATCGATGTGGCTTACTCGGCCGGCTCCTGGAGGGACCGCGGGAGCGTCGGGACGGCGTCCATCGTGATCCTCACCGCGAGTTTCCTCGGTCTTGTTGTTCTGATAGCGGCAGAAGCCAGCACGCGGTCGCGCGCCGGGGTCGGGCTGTTGATTGTCGCGCTATTCGGGGCGTTGGCGCTGGCGATTACAGATCGGCGCAGGTCGTCCACAACAACACCGGTCAAATTGATCTTCGGATCGGTGATCGTGGCTGGCGTGCTGGTCGTCCAATTTGCGCTCTATCGCGTGCTTGACAGATTCGAAGATCCCCTCCATGGCGCCAGACTAGAATTTGCCCACAATACCGTCAACGCGGCGGAAGCCTACATGCCATTCGGCAGCGGTTTCGGCACATTTGTGTTGGTGTACCCGAGCTTTGAGCCGCCGCAAGATGCGCTGGACGATCAATACGTCAATCACGCGCACGACGATGTGCTCGAAGTGTGGCTCGAGGGCGGAGTCATGAGCCTCATGCTTATGGCCGCGTTTGTGACTTGGCTGTTGTTGATGTCGGCGAAGAGTTGGCGGGGAGCCTCGCCTGATAGTCGCGCGGTTGACGTTCTCTTGGCTCGCGCCGCGACAATTGTCATTCCGCTTATCATTGCCCATTCCGTCGTCGACTATCCGCTGCGCACCGACGCCATGATGGCGGTATTCGCGCTGTCGTGCGCGTTTTTGGTCGAACCGCTCAAGTTCGCGCCGAATGAGTTCATGGCCCAACTCGCCCCCGCGTTTGAGATAAGCGCGGAAGAAAAACGCCGTCTGGCCAGGCTCAAAGGGCTAACGGCTGTCGATCATGCCGCCGATCTGCTCGAACAACCGCTACCGCGGCTTCTTGGCGGTCCGAGCGAGACGACGAGCGAGCCTCCCGATGTGGCGGAAGCCGTAGAGGACGATTTCCTGGATGTGGTGACGGAGGAAGCGCAGCACCTGCCGGTCGATTTGGACGAGGTGGCAGGCAAAGCTCACCGAGTGGCGCCGGTTGATGCGGCGCCGCGTGAGATCACGCAGCGGCAGCCCGTCGCCGCGGCCGAAAAAGACCAAGTGCCGTTGCCCGCGACCCCATCTGCGGCACCGGAAGAAATCGAGATTGCAGCCGACGACCGGTCCGAACAACCGCTCGAACCGATCAGTGCTTCGCAGAACGACAGCAGCGTCGCAGCGGACGGCGGAGGGCCGCGCTTGGGCGAGATGGCCTATACACTGGCGCAGTTTAATCGTTTGTCGGCTGTCCTGGTCGCGCGAAGCGAGGCGGCGACAATGCCAGGTGCCGAGCCGGGAGCTTCGGCGGATGGCCACGGTGCGCCCAACATTCCGTTGGCGGAAGCCGCGCGAAGAAGAATGAAAATATTGCACTCGCTAACATTTGTTCAATCTCCAGGCGGCCCGACATCGCCCGGGCAAAAGGAGCAGCCGGTCGCGCCGCAACAGCCGAGAGCTTTGGACAAAACTCCGGACAGATCCGGAGAATCACCCGCTCAGCCGCTCGATCCAGCGCAAAAGCGCATGCAAGTGTTGCGCTCGGTGGAGAGGTTCATTCAGACTGCCGGGCTGGCGACACCGATCGCAGACGAGCAGAGCCCGGATGCGGCGGCGACAGATCAGACGCCGAAAGAGTTGGGCAACGTTGCGCAAAATAAGCCGACGGTGGAAGCCACTATCGCGCACGGCGTCCCAGCTGACCTTCCGGACGCCTCCGCCAAATCTGATTTATCGCCGTCTTTCGCCACCACGGTCAGCGAGGAGATTGTCGCTGCGGCCCGCTCCAGCTCGACAGATTTAACGGAACCGGCGCAGTCGCCAGTCGAAACGGAAGAAACCCCGCGCGTGGCGGTCGCGATGACCGAGATTCCGGCACAGTTGCTCCAGCCTGAAGAAGATAAGAACGCGGTCGAACCAATTATCGGCGAAGAGGTTTATGTCGAGCTTGCACACCCCGTCGCCCAATCTGATCGAACGCCGCCTCTTCCGGCGACGGCAGCCAAGGATGAGATGCCAGCGTTCGTCGACCTTGATAGGCCGGTAGCAGCACAACAGCCGCAGGAGCAATGGGTTAATGAAGTCGAATGGCCGCAACAATGGCGATCCGATCCCATGGCGGATGCGACGGCGATTCACAGCGAGATCGCCCCACAACAAAGCAACAACGACCCGTTAGCTGTACCGACGGCGGCGACCGCTTCGGAAAGTATCGTCCCCGCGGCTGAGAATATCGCGCAAGGCGCTCACGCAGTGAGTGAGACCGAGCCACAACCAAGCGGCAGCAGAGAGAAAATCCAGGCACCGGGCACCGTGCCGGCGGCTAAACCGCGAGCCGCCGCAAAAGCGTCTGCCGCGACAATGGCCGAGCCACCCGCACTGCCGGAGAAGGCACGGTGGGGTGATGATATCGAATGGCCCGAACAATGGCGTAGTAAATGAACAAAAGCCTCGCTATCTGCGCAACCAGCTATTGCCGGACCCCGCATAGGCAAGCATGGCCAGTGCTGGCCTAATTTCGGGTGCTTTTGTCCTGGTTTGCAGGTTAACCTGTCCTAATTTGTCGAACCGCGCATCGTAAACGGTGTTAACTGTTCAATTTTGCGGTGCATGTCCCTTTTCATCTCCCTTCCCCGGCCCGTGGCCCCTCTTGAGTTTTGGACTGGCCCCTTTTCACAACGTGATGGCAAGATGCAACCATGTCGGCACCAAGCAGATCCTTCGTTGTGCTTGATGGTCTGCGCGGTGTAGCGGCGATAGCGATAGTTTTCTTCCATCTCGCTTTGATTCGTGGTGACCTACCCGGTGAGGGCTACCTTGCTGTTGATTTTTTCTTCGTTCTGAGCGGATTTGTGCTCGCGCACGCGTACGGTAGCCGCCTTCAGCAGGGCTCGATGTCTTTCGGGCGCTTCGTGCTGATCCGAATGATCAGGCTCTACCCGTTATATTTTCTTGGATCGGTCATCGCGTTGCCGATCGCCTTGCGTGCGGCGGTACGGTCGCGGCGCGCCTTGGGGGCTGAGAAGCGTCCTATGGCGGCCGCGCGACCGCCACCGGAAACGGTGACCAACGCAAGATCGACTTCACAACATCGGCTGAAAAATGGATGAGACAACACGGCAGAGTTGTAAAAGTGGCGTCGCCGGAGCTCCGAAGGCCGCCCGTCCCCTAGGCTCGGGCCTGCGCCAGCATCGGCAGTCGGAAAGTCCAGGCCGGGGTTTGATCTGTCGACCGGCAAAATGGGGTTTCCTTGGGCTTCTCAACGGTTTGCGGTCGGGCAGCCAGATGGTAATATCAGCCGGTGGGCCGGTCTGGGTCGCACAGACTCGGAGCACCGCGGCGGCGGCCGCTTGTTCATAAGGTCCCGCCTGACGGAATGGGTAGGCGGGGGTCGGTTCGCCCACGGTTACTCCGGTACTATCGGGTGTGTTGATTCACCCGAACTGCGGTAGCTTGTCGTACCTCCGCGCGCGGATTATTGAGCCGTTCGGCCGTGCCATTGGACCAATTCATTCAGCGAAATTTGTCGGCGATGGTCCTTGGATTGACGATCTTGGCGGACGCATGATGCTGGTCCCTGCGCCGGCCATCGGCGCCCCCCGCGTCTTGATCTCCACGATTTCTCCAGGCAGTGGAGGCGTGCCGACAATGACCGCCTTCATCGTACGCACATTGCGCGAGCATGGCTGCGAACCAATTCTCGCACATTACCAACCGTACTCGGTGTCGCCGGCGATGTCGGTTCCGCTCATTCGAGTGGTCGGCGGCCGTGTCGGCTATCAAGAGCGCGTTGCGCTCGACGGCTGCAGCACTTATGCGATCGGGGCGTGGCTGCCGGAACTCGAAGTGACGCATTATTTGGCCACGCCGCGCTGGCGTAGCTTGATCGATAGCGCACAGGCCTGCGTCGTCGTTTCTGGAAATGCGCTAAGCGCGTTGCCATTTTACCAGACCGGCCGGCATTTCGTCGCATGGCTCGCGTCGGGATGGAATGCAGATCGCCAGCACAGGGTCAGTGAATATTCGCTGGCGCGCACCCTGCTCGACCGCGCGATCGTCAAGCCCGGGGCCCAACGCATGGAACGAGCGATCCTCAGACGCGGGGCCATTCTTTCATTGAGTGAATATACGCGCCGGACCCTCGACGCTATTGCCGGACGGCCAGTCGTGCGCGACGTGTTGCCAATGCCGATCGATAACGAATTTTTCAGCCCCCAGCCTGATGCCCGCAGGATCGGCCGGATTGGTTTTTCCGGACGGTTCGATGACCCGCGCAAGAATATAGGCCTGTTGTTCGAAGCTCTGGCGCTGTTGCGGAAGCGCGGTCAGCAAGTCAGCGCCCTTCTCATCGGCGGTGAGCCGAGTGCAGCGATGGCAGCGCAGTTGGCCGCTTGTGGCATCGATGGCGAAGTCGAATTTCGACCCTATGGTACGCGCGACGCTCTCCGTACGCATTTGCGGACCCTGGATTTGTTCGTCGTGCCGTCGCATCAGGAAGGGTTGTGTATTGCCGCGCTCGAAGCCATGGCCTGCGGTATACCCGTGGTCTCCACACGTTGCGGCGGTCCGGAAGAGTTCGTGATTGACGACGAGACCGGACGACTGGTCGAATTTGACGCTACCGAAATGGCGGATGCGATCGTCGCAATCCTAGGCGACCGTACGCGGCGCGAACAGCTTGGGCTCGGAGCGCGCGACATGGTGCTGCGACATTACTCGCCCCAGCGGGCAAACACTGTCTTTTGGAACGAATTCAATCGTACTTTTCCTGACTTGATAAAAGCAGCTGCGTGAGCTCGATCCTTATAACCGGGGGGGCCGGTTTTATCGGCGTGCATTCGGCACGGCACTTCCAGGAGCTGGGCTGGACCGTGACCGTGCTCGACAACCTTTCACGCAAGGGCGCGCCTGAGAATCTGGCGTGGCTAAAGGCCACCTGTCCCATGCGCTTCATCCAGGCGGATATCCGCGACAGCGATGCCATGGAGCGCGTTGTCGGCGAAGTCCGGCCCGACCTGCTGCTGCATCTCGCGGCGCAAGTCGCGGTGACGACTTCGGTCGAAGAGCCGCGCGCGGATTTCGAAGCGAACGCGCTCGGCACCTTCAACATGCTGGAAGCAGTGCGACGCAAGAATCCGCAAAGCTTCTTCATCAATGCTTCGACCAATAAGGTCTACGGTCGGATGGAAGATCTCGGCGTCGTGGAACGCAATGGTCGGTACGAATACGACGATCTTCCCGACGGCGTTTCTGAGCAACGCACGCTCGACTTTCATTCACCATACGGCTGTTCCAAGGGCGTCGCCGATCAGTACACCATCGACTATTCACGTATTTACGGCCTGCAGACGGTCACGTGCCGCCAGAGCTGCATTTACGGCACCCGACAATTCGGCGTCGAAGACCAGGGCTGGGTGGCGTGGTTCACGATCGCTGCGGTTCTCGACAAGCCGATCACCATCTACGGCGACGGCAAGCAGATCAGGGACGTACTGCATGTCGATGACCTGGTTCGGCTGTATGAAGCCGCTTACGTGCATCGCGAAAAAGCCGGTGGTCAGGCCTTCAATATCGGCGGCGGACCCGCAAATACCCTGTCGCTACGTGAGCTGATTGCGCAACTCGAACAGATGATCGGCAAGAAAATTCCGCTGAAATGGAGCGATTGGCGACCAGGCGATCAGCCTGTGTTCGTCTGCAATGTTGCGAAAGCCGAGAAACTCCTTGGCTGGCGGCCGTTGATTTCGGTTCGCAAGGGCGTCGATGAGCTGATCGCCTGGGTACGAGGCAATCTCGGGTTGTTCGACATTTTGAAATGATGGTCCAACAACCTGACGCGAAAGCACGAGCCGTTATCGAGTCGGCGCACGCGGAGCGGGCATTGTCCCAGGTGGTCGGCCGTTCGATCATCGTTGCGTGGCGCGAGACCGTGGACCAGCTCGCCGAGGCCTTGCAGGCAGAAGGCCTCAAGCCGGAAGTCCAACGCGCCAGCTATACGGATGAGCAGGCTACGTTCACACGGGTGACCCGCGCCTTCATGAACCATCGCGAGGCCTGGAAACGGGCAGCCCGCCATGTAGACTACACGCTGATTTGCGAGGCGGATTTCGTGCCGTGTGCCGGTTTTGGCTCTTTGCCGACGTGTTGGCCGTTGGAGAATCCATTGGCATGGGCATACCTTTATCAAGGTAGCCCGCGAATTCTGGCAGCGATAGGTGAGCGGCCATTTTTGCGCGCTCATACGGCCCCGCTTGTTGCCTACGTGATTAATGCAAGGGTCGCGGAAATCTTCCTCCGCTTCTACGATCATGAATTATCGCTCTATAGTCCACACGAATATTTTGCTTTCGACGCACATCTGCAATGGTTCGCGATGTGGCAGGGCGCGGAAGCCTACATGCCGATGCGTCACTACGGCGAACACGGTGGTCTGCCCAATCCGGAGCACAGCAAGCTCGCCGGATTGCCGCGATCAGGCATGCATCGGGCGGATAATTTGGTGGCGCCGCTCAGGTTTCTGCCGCAATACGCGCGCGGCAGCAAAGTGAGATATCTCATCGAGCGTATCAAGGCGCGCCTTTACGGACTTGGTCGCTTGCTTATGGGCCGATGGATCGCGCCGACGAATGTCTATGATTATTCTGCCGGCGCCCGTTTCAGAATGTATTTGATCGGGGCCGGACGCCTCCTTGGCGCGTAATGCAAGGTGAAAAAAGATCAATGACGGAAGCGACAAGCCGAGTCCTGGTGATTAAACCGGGGCAAGCCGAGAAAAACTACTGGTCGGACCTTTGGCACTACCGCGAGCTGTTCGCCATCCTTGCCTGGCGCGACGTCGCGGTGCGCTACAAGCAGACGGTAATCGGCGTCGCTTGGGCGATCGTACGTCCATTCTTGACGATGGTCATATTTACCTTCGTGTTCGGTCGACTCGCCAAGCTGCCGAGCGACGGCTCGGCGCCCTATCCCATTCTCGTTTTCGCGGGCATGCTGCCGTGGTTCCTGTTCTCGAGCATTCTTGGCGAAGCATCGGCCAGCCTTGTCGGCAATGCCAATCTGATCGGCAAAGTCTATTTCCCGCGGCTGATCATTCCGGCATCCGCAGCGGTAGTGGCGCTGGTCGATTTCGGCATCAATCTGATATTGATGTTCGGCTTAATGCTGTGGTTCGACTTCTGGCCAAACTGGAAGATTGTGCTGCTTCCGGGCTTCATTCTGCTCGCCGTGCTGGCAAGCCTCGGCCCCGCGCTCTTCATCACAGCACTGAACGTTAAGTATCGCGATTTCCGCTACATCATTCCGTTCATCATGCAATTTGGGGTCTACATTTCGCCCGTCGGCTTCTCGAGCGCAGTGGTGCCGGAGAGGTGGCGCTTGCTGTACAGCCTCAATCCGGTGGTCGGCATCATCGATGGTTTCCGCTGGTGTCTGCTCGGCGGCGCGAGCCCGCTCTACCTGCCAGGCTTCTTGACGAGCCTGGCGGTTGTTGCCTTCTTCCTGTGGTTCGGCATCGTCTATTTCCGCCGCACCGAAAGGACGTTCGCCGATCTGATTTGAGAATGTCGAACGTGATGGATCGTAGTACTCGCCGCAAGGCCGGCGCTTTTTATTTTGCCGGTCGCGCCGCCCTAACGCGCCTGGCGCGGCAGTTCAGGAACGCGTTGAGGTTTCTCGGTGAATGCCAAGCCGCAGACGATCGTGAGTTTTTTGACCGCCTCGTCAATCTCGGCGGTCATCAAGAGCCACTGCGGTCGAAAATCGGGAGCCAGCGGCGTGTTCTATCTTGTGACGCGGGATTGTTAGAGGCTCCGCAAATCGACGTTGGTTTTGGTGCTTCAGTCTCCCAATTATCAAAAGCCGTCATAGAAAATCCCACCTGCTAGGGACTCAATGCATCTAACTAGTCGCATTCTCTTTGAATTGTATGCTGCCCCACTGATCAAGGCGGGTGCGAAAGTGCTTGAAATCGGACCCGACAAGATACCTACGACCCTACAGGACATCGCACACCGTCCTGGCATTCAATGGGATCTACTCGATTTATATGAAAGCGATCTACTCCAATTTCGAGCGGTCGACGAATATGACTACCCCATAGCCGACGGCAGTTATGATTTTGTAGTGGCCTCCAACGTACTCGAACACGTGCGAAAGCCTTGGGTTTGGATTCGGGAATTAGCACGCGTGGCGCGCAAGGATGGTTACGTCGTACTCACCAATCCAGTGAGTTACCCATATCACGCGGCACCAGTCGATTGTTGGCGAGCCTATCCCGAGGGAATGAAGGCACTATTCGACGAGGCGGGAATTGAAGTCGTTATAAATCGTTGCGAGACTCATGAGCCGATTTCGAGCAAGCGTGATATTCCGGGGCGGTCGATAATTGAGTTTGGGTGGAAGCGTCAACTGATTGATCGCGCGCTTGGCATGATCGGCTATCCGCTGGAGAGGGCTTATGACACGATCTCCGTGGGGATCGTCAGGAAATCGGCGACTTTGTCCTAATAAACGCCTCCACGGGAAGCGCTTATTTTCCCGAGACCAAGCATCAGGCATGTCCTCGAAATTCCACTGGAGCAATTGATGGTCGAGACATCCAGCGTCTCAGTTGTCACTCCCCCCTCAATCGCGAGACGATGCTGACAAACGAATCGGATCATTGATATCGGTATGGCAACGACGGAGAGATCGTTTGTAACGCTTGACGGCCTGCGCGGCCTCGCGGCGATTGCTATCGTGCTTTGGCACGCGGATGACTTTTTCGGTCGTGCTGTGCCTGAAGCGTACCTTGCGGTTGATTTCTTTTTTGCGTTGAGCGGGTTCGTTCTGGCTCACGCCTATGAGGAGCGCCTTCGCAAAGGTATGTCGACGGCCGACTTCATGACGCTGCGGTTGGTGCGACTTTACCCACTATACTTTCTAGCGTTAGCGCTGTGGCTGCCTTTCGGGTTAAGAGGTCTCGCACTCGGCAACGTGCATCCGAGGCAGCTTGTGATCGACCTTACCACCGCGCTCCTATTCTTACCGTCGCCCGCATCGGGACTGCTGCTATTCCCAACCAACGGACCAGCATGGTCGCTGTTCCTCGAGCTCATAGTCAATGCGTGGCTCGGAATATTTGGCGCCCGATCTGGAAACGTCGCGCTTGGCACTTTGTGCGCCGTAATGGCGATTGGCGAGGTAATAGCGGCGACGATGACGGTGCCAGGGCTTTCTGGCGGGTGGACGTGGAATATGTTCTGGATTGGAGTGATCCGCGTCAGTTATTCTTTCCCCGCGGGGATCCTCATTTATCGACTTTGGAGGACGCATAAGCCGACGGTTCACGCGCCGGCAGTTGTGATCGCTATCGTATTGTTCGCGATCCTGGCGGCACCGGTGCCGGCGCGGTATGAGGGTGAGTATGCCGCGAGTGCGGCAATTGTGGGTTTCCCCGCTCTCATCCTATTCGGGGCGTCGAGTTATCCGCGATCCCATATTGCCTCATTGTGCACCCGACTTGGGGCGATCTCATATGCGATCTATGTGCTTCACGTTCCGGTCTCGACGTGGGTGCTCCGGATCGCCGAGAAGACTTCCGGGCTCAACTATACGCGCTGGCTTTGGGGCGTTGTCTCCGTTGGGACAATTATCCTTGCCGCCGATGTCGCCAGTCGCCGTTTCGATCGGCCGGTGCGAATCTGGCTTACGATGTGGTTGGAGCGGCGATCCGGTTGGTCGCTGACATAGCAGCTACGGCCTTTTCGGGATCATTCGGCATGAGTGCCCGGCGGGCCATGCGTCGCGATGGTCTGGGCAGAAATTACACGGTTAGCGCTGAGGCTGGGCGCGAGCGCGATATCGGGTTTTGACCAGACATTTGAATCGATGAAGGAGCGTTGCATGGTCAAAAAACCAAGGATCTCGGTGGTTATCCCGACGCTCAATCGCGAGGCGATGCTGAACAGCGCGGTCGCGGAGTTGCTTAACGCGCCTTCCGAGCATATGGAGGAACTGATCGTCGTTGACCAAAGTGATTTAGCCAATGAGATGATGGCGACCCTTGCCGATCCCAAACTCATCTACCGACGTGTGGATTTCAAAAATCTGCCCAAAGCGCGAAATTTCGGAACCGCCTTTGCGCAGGGCGACGTGATCCTGTTTCTCGACGATGATGTTTGTAATTTGATGAGTATCGTTGATGCCCATGCCCGCGCACACCTGCGCACCGGAGCGGATCTCGTAACAGGACCAATGTTGACTTCGGACGCGAAACTGATTTCTGTGACATCGCTATGCGCGGACCAAGTGAAGGATTTGCCGCGCGGTAAGCGGCTGATTGCGAATCTCGATGCCGAATACGTCCCGCTGTTCGCTCCGGGCGTCAATGCGTCGTACCGCAAATCCTTGCTCGATCAACTCGGCGGCTTCGATGAGAATTTCCTCGGGAGCGCGGTTGGAGAAGACGCTGAAATGTCTCACAGGGTGAGGCTTGCCGGCGGTCGTATCATTTATGATCCAAAAGCGGCGTTGGTTCATCTCAGCGCTCCTGCAGGCGGCTGCCGCGATGAAATCGATCTTATTAGACGGGCTGAGGCCGGCATTTTTAATGCCCACTATTTTTGGCATAAAATCGGCGGTAAATCGCAGACGGCGCGTTACATGGCGGCACGATACATGCTTGGAGTTATGCGCGCTTCGGTGCTGAACGCTGAAGCACTCAGGTCAAATTCGCTCCGGACCACAGCGATCCGCGTTGCAAAGCTTATGCGCGCTTGTCGGAAGGCGCGACGACGGACGGCCGAACTGTTGCGGGACCCCCTGGGTCGACAATAGCGTTCGTGAAATCTTGAAGTGAATCCGGTGGCTGGTCGATATACGAATGATACGGACTTCCTTAGGCATATCTTGCCAAATCTTTCGCGCGTGCCAGAGCCCACCGCTAAAAGGGCAGCGGCACGGTTGCTGCGCGGAGTCTCGATATCCTGGAATCCCGTCGCGTCGCTGCCGCGCGTTTTGAAAAAACAGATTTACAATGGGTTCATCAACTTATCTTGCCTAGGTGCTGATTTGCGCCGCGATCGAAGCGTGGTGCGCTCGCCATCGGAACCGCCGCGAGCTGGACGCCAAAGAGACGGGATTCACCTATGCGCTCGTCGGCGCAATTATTGGCGCTGTGTTCGCGCTTGCGGTCCTGTTTTTAGCTTGGATCGTCGGTTAACGCGAGCCACCTTGCGGCGGCCTTCGGTGCCGCCCGCCGCGGGCGGAGTGAGGCTCATGCGCCCGTCATGAGTGTCGACATTGTCATTCGCGCCGAAGGCCTCGGCAAGAAATACGTGATCGGCCACGAGACCGAGCGCGAGCGCTATACGGCACTGCGCGACGTTCTCGGCCGCCGGGCGAAGGCGCTCTTTCGCACGACGTCGGACATGCTGGGCGGCCGCCCCATCGTTGCCGGCGACACGACCGAGGAGATTTGGGCTCTCGATGACATCAATTTCGAAGTTCGGCGCGGTGAGGTTCTCGGTATTATCGGCCGCAACGGCGCTGGCAAGTCGACTCTCCTTAAAATCCTGTCGCGCATCACCGAGCCAACTGTGGGTCAGGTCGAAATTCGTGGCCGCGTATCTAGTCTTCTTGAGGTTGGCACCGGCTTCCATCCCGAGCTGACCGGTCGCGAGAACATCTATCTCAACGGTGCCATCCTCGGCATGATGCGAGCCGAGGTCCGACGCAAATTCGATGAAATCGTTGCGTTTGCCGAGGTCGAGAAGTTTCTTGACACGCCGGTGAAGCGTTACTCGTCGGGCATGTATGTGCGGCTGGCCTTTGCGGTCGCCGCACATTTGGAGCCGCAAATCCTTATGGTCGACGAAGTGCTTACAGTCGGTGACGCCCAGTTCCAGAAGAGATGTTTGGGGCGAATGCGTGAGGTCGCCGGCGGCGGACGTACGGTGCTCTTTGTAAGTCACAATATGGGAGCCGTAGCGAATTTATGCTCGCGTTGCATTCTTCTAAAGGAAGGCAAAATATTTAAGGATGGACCCTCGTCGGAGGCCATTTCCGAATACATGGAAGCTCGACCGCCGCCGAATGAAATGCGCCCTAATACGGGAGGAAAGGAAGCCGCACTAATCGGTGGAGAACTTACGGGACAGGACATCCAGGGAAATAGCGTGCTCTGGAGCAAGGACTTTGCCCTGACGTTGTATTATCGGGCAGTGCAGATTTCAAGACCTCGAATTGAGCTTTGCGGTCCTCGACCGACATGGACGACAGGTGTTTGTCTCAAGCTTGAAGCATCGTTGTACGGACAGCTCGAATGCCGAATCTTATGTGGCGACGGCTAAAATACCGGGACGCTTCCTGGCGCCGGGGACATATTATGTGTCTGTCGCATTACATCGGCCCAACATATGCATGTACGACAATGTCAACGACATGCTGCTCTTTACCATCATCGGCGACAACCCTGAACATTATCGATTCCTGAGTGGCGATGGCGACTATGGCGTCGTGACAATCGATATTGACTGGACACTCGAACGACACGAGCCCTCTCGTCGTGCAGACCTTGCGGAACCGTTACAAAGCGAAAACTCGCCTAGAATGCCCGCGAAGTAAGTGAAGAAGCACAGTAATATTTGTAGATACCCTTAAACGACGGTTCTTGAGGCGAATGGCAACGAAAGTCGCGCCGCCGTTATGGTGATTGCCGGCGGTCTCCTGTAACGCCTCACATCGATGCCTTACCAAGTCGCGCAGATCAATTCAGTGCACATGCATCGGCCGGTGCAGTCCGTTGACCTGGGCTGACCTTTCACGCATTGCGCGCGCAATAGCACGGCGCGCACGTGATCCCCTGGCTCTGAAGGACCCCAATCGCTTCCTTCGTCGGGTGCGCGGGGTAATCCACGTGGGTGCAAATGTCGGGCAGGAACGCGATCTCTACGCAAAATTCAATCTAAGAGTACTCTGGGTCGAACCAATTCCGCACGTCTTCGAAGACTTGTCGAACAATATCAAATCGTTTCCCAGACAGCAGGCCGAAAATCGTCTCATTACCGACCGCGACGGCGCCGAATACGTTTTCCATATATCGAACATCGGCGGCGTATCTTCATCGATCCTCCCGCTCGACCGACATCGTGACATCTGGCCTTATGTCCACTTCGAATCGCAGATGATGCTGCGTTCAATCACGCTCGACACTCTATTGGATGAGCTAGCTGCGAGAGCCTACGATTATCAGGCCTTGGTCCTAGATACTCAGGGCTCGGAGCTTTTAGTACTGAAGGGAGCGCGCAAGCTGCTTAGTCGAAATCAGCTATGTGAAGACCGAAGCGGCGGACTTCGAAGTCTATTCAGGTTGCGCCAAGCTCCCGGAGCTTGAGACCTTCCTGTCCAGTTTCGGCTTCGAACTCATCCGTCGAGACAAATTTGCCGAAACCGACGGTATCGGTGCTTGTTATGATCTCCTGTTTCGGAGACGCTCCAGAGGATGGCGCTAAGGATGAGACGTAGACACTCACCAGGCGTTAATCTCGCTGGGCGTTGAATCGAGCGCGGGTGAATCCTGTGGTTGCCGCAAAGATGCGTTCGGTCGTGCGTCGGCTTCGCTGGTGGAAGATGGGCTGGTCCTTTTATGGGATAGTCTTGATCGGAAAGCTGCCGGGTCATTCAGTCAGGCGCGCGTTATACCGGTGGTGCTATGGGTTTTCATTTCCGATGAGCAGCGTGCTTTATGGCGGCGCCGAAATCAGGAACTGCCGGGGACTGAAAATTGGCGAAAACACCTGTATCGGCCACCACGCCGTTCTCGACGCACGCGGCGGTCTGGAGTTCGGTCGCAATGTCAATGTCGGGTCCGGCGTATGGATTTGGACTGAGGAGCATGATCCCAACGATCCGGATTTTGCGGTCGTAGGCGGCAAGGTCGTCATCGAAGATTATGCATGGCTAGCCAGTCGTGCTACGATTCTTCCTAAGGTGAGAATCGGCGAGGGTTGTGTGGTGGCCGCCGGCGCGGTCGTCACCAAGGACATGCCGGCTTGGTCAATTGTTGGCGGTGTGCCGGCGACTGTGATCGGTCAACGCAACCGTAACATGCGCTACCAGCTCGGCGGCTATATACCGGTCATCTAGCGCACCGGTCGTCATCGATGAAGCCGTCGTTTCCCAGGATAACGGTCGTCACGCCAAGCTTTAACCAGGGACATTTTATCGAGCAAACGATAACATCCGTCCTCGATCAAAAGTACCCGAACCTCGAATATATCGTAATGGACGGCGGCAGCACCGACGGCACCGTCGATATTTTGCGAAAGTACCAACGCCATATCGATTTTTGGGTAAGCGCGCCGGACAAGGGGTCGGCCGACGCCATCAATAAAGGCTTTGCCGAAGCGAGCGGAGAAATATTGGCGTGGCTCAACTCGGACGATGTCTATGAACCGGGCGTATTCGCGCAAGTGGCTGATTTGTTCCGGCAATGGTCCGATGTCGATGTGATTTCCGGCCGATGCCGGCTTTGGTACGGCGATGTCCGCGACTACATGATGGAGCCGTCGCCGCTGCGAACGCTCGAAGACTTCCTCAAGATCAATTCGAATTGGCTGAATGGCCATTTGATCATACAGCCGGAAGCCTTCTTCAGACGGAAGGCTTTCGACAAGGCCGGCGGCCTACGCGGCGAACTTCATTATTGTTTCGATTCATGTCTGTGGATGGACATGGCCAAATCGGACTGTGTATTCGCGAGCGTGGACCGCCATTGGGCGAACTTGCGGATGCACCAAGGGCAGAAGACGCGGGACCTGACGGGGGGCTCGGTTGAGCTTGCCCACGTCGCATGGAACCAGTTGCTCGAAAACTGGGCCCATCTCGACAAACCCATTGAGGTCGCGGACGATATTTTCTGCGCGCTCGAGAAGTTGGTGGCGGGCGAACGAGCCGCCTCGGCCAAGCTCAGGGACTCTGCCTCCTATCGCATCGGGCGTTTTTTGACGAGGCGAAAATTCTGGTGACAATTTCGACTTGTCGATCCTATGCACCTTAGTAACGTCCTGCACCTCCCGGGTCGGCTCCTAAACTATTCGCGGACGCTAACATCCCGATTTGCCATCCCGTGGCTCGCAAAATTTGCCGGCGCGCCACCGTTCCGTTTCGCCAGGACGAGCCTGTGGCCGGGCACCTACATCGCCCATGTGCCGGACCGCTATTCGCTCAATCACGAAGCATATCTTCGCCGCGGCGGCGAATTCGACTGTCGATATCTCGAGGGCTTTATTCGCGGGAATGAGCTTATCAATGGCGGCGATGTGCCTCGGTACTTCAGTCTGACGGTCATCTGCGATCAGATTAAAAAAGAAGGGCTCACCGGTGACGTTGCGGAGCTTGGAGTTTACAAAGGAAATACGGCCGTGTTGCTCGCGGCGCTGGCAAGGAAGTTGGGGTCGACCGCTTATCTGTTTGATACCTATCAGGGATTTTCTGTCGAGGACTTGACTGGCGTCGACGCCGATAAGAGTCGGATTTTTGCCGACACTAATCTGGAGGCCGTTAAATCCTTGGTCGGCGATCAGAATGTGCGTTACATCAAGGGCCGCTTCCCGGATTCCGCATCCGGTGTGCCGTCGGACCTGCGATTTTGCTTAGCGCACATCGATTGTGATCTCCACTCGCCCTTCAACGCGGCCTTGCGTTATTTCTATCCTCGATTAGTGAAAGGTGGATTCTTGATCATGCACGATTATGGCGGTCTCTATTGGGATGGAGCCGAAAAGGCAGTCGATGAATTTTTCGCGGACAAGCCGGAGAAACTCATCCCCCTTCCGGACAAATCGGGAAGTGCTGTCATTCGCAAATTATAGATTGCGCGAAGTTTTAGAGGGGCAGTTAGGTTTCATGCGTTTGCTGCTGAAAGAAGGAAGAGCAATTCACGGTGAAAATAGGTAAACTCGGGCGGGCGTTCACAAATAGTGGTTGGACGGCGCGTGCGTTGGCGCGCTATGGCTGGCCGCGGAAGCTTATCTTCTATAACAGCGGCGTCGGTGATGATTTGCTTTGCACGACGGTCGCTCGCGAATTGCGGAATAGAAAGAGCGGTAGGATATGGGTTGGGTCGAAATATTGCGAATTGTTCGAAGGTAATCCAGATGCGCAAGCGGTACCCATTTCGGACTGGCGTTTCGGTGCGCTCGCGCCGTTCCTCGGTGCTGACGTAAGGCCGCTGTGGTACACCCAATACGATCCGGACAAGGATAGGGATCCGGAACCCTCCATGCACATTGCGGCCATGATGTGCCGGAAGGCGGGAGTTGCGGGACCGATTTCAATCAGGCCTTACGTCTTCCTCCGGCATTCGGAAAGCGCCGCGGGGCAGATTGCTGAAAATCAAATCGCTATTCAGAGCACGACACTAGCCGCGGCAACCCCGCTGCGGAACAAAGAATGGCTGCCGGCAAGATTCCAATCAGTCGTGAATTCGCTTTCGGGAAAATTTAGCTTCGTCCAGCTTGGCGGTTCCGACGATCCCAAGCTCGATGATGTTTTTGATTTGCGGGGCAAGACGACTTTGCGGCAGGCCGCAGCTGTTTTGAGCAAATCGCGATTGTTCGTCGGGCTGGTGGGAGGGCTCATGCACCTTGCGCGGGCCGTCGATTGCCCGGCCGTAATCGTCTACGGCGGCCGCGAGCGGCCGCAGATCAGCGGATATATCTGCAACAGGAATATTCGAGCCACTCCGCCGTGTTCGCCGTGCTGGCAAAGGAACCGGTGCGATCATGATCGAGTGTGTATGACGGAGATCAGCTCCGAAACGGTCATTGCGGCGGTCAAGGAGAGTTGGGAAAACCGCGGCGATGAGCTGGCAGTTGAGCAGGTTTACATTTGACAACCTCGTCGGCTGCCTGCGGCGGACGTTCGGTCTGCCCTCGCGATTGCGAATTTCTACCACGCTTCGACAATGTCGCCGTGTGCCCGGCCTGCGGCCTGGGCCGCACCGGCTACGCGGCGGCCCCGCCCGAACAGCGTAACTATCTGGGGCCCGATCAAGATGGGGCAAAGGCTGCTCGTCCGCTTTGTATTTTCGCCGAATTCATGCGTGATCGAGAACCGGGGTCGCTGTTGGACATCGGATGCTCCGACGGCGTGCTGTTGAATATCGCCGCCGCCAACGGGTGGAGCGTCATCGGCATAGACCCCCAACCGAGTGCGTCCGCGCGGATCATTCGTGGAAGTTTCTCAGACCACCAATTCGCCGAGCGCTTTGATTTTCTCACGCTGATCCACAGCTTCGAACATATGGACGATCCGCGCGCCACGCTGGTTAAATGCCGCTCGCTGCTCAAGCAACAAGGCCGATTGCTGATCGTGGTACCGAATTTCGGCGGCTGGTGGTCGCGGGTGATGGGCCCGGACTGGCAATGGCTCAACGTCGACGACCACCGCTACCATTACACGCGAAAGGCGCTTGCACGGCTGCTCGACCAGACCGGTTTCTGCGTGGATGTCTGCCGGACCTCTTCGGCGTTTGCGCCATCGCTGCCCGAGATGTTTTTAGCGGCAAGGTGGGTGTTTGATTGGCCGGGCATCCGCTGGCGGCCCACAAGAAGCGCGCTCTATCGCTTGTCGCGCCTCGCCGGCGCGGTCTGCAACCCGATCGCGGATTTCGCCGGTCAAGGTGCCGAATTAGAGGTCCTGGCGCGGCCAGTGGGGCCTTCCCACGCATGAACGTCATCCATGCACTTGGCTGGTATTTTCCCGAAAGCACCGGCGGTACGGAAGTTTATGTCGCAGGTTTGGTCAAGGAACTGTCGACGTTCGGCGTCGCCAGCAGAATTGCAGCGCCTCATATCGAAACGCGATCGTTTGGCGACGTCCATGATGGCATCGAGGTCCATCGCTACCCGTTCGTGGAGGCGAACCTTGCCGCCACTCGCGCAGATCGGCCACCTGAAAAATTCGACGCATTTGTTGCTTGGCTCGAACAGCAGCCGCGCGGGATTTATCATCAGCATTCCTGGACGACATCGTGCGGGCTTCATCACATCAGCGCCGCGAAATCGCTCGGTTTCAAAACCGTGCTCACCATCCATGTTCCGGGTAACATTTGCCTGCGCGGCACGATGATGGAGTTCGGCAGCAATCCTTGCGACGGCCGCGTGGCGGCGGCGCGATGCGCCAGTTGTTGGTCGCAGGCGGGGGGGCTTCCGCGATCGGCTGCAGTGGCTCTGGGCTGCCTTCCCCAAATCGTGAGCCGTGCCGCGTACCGGTCCGGCGTCGAAAACCGTCTGCTCACCGCGCTCAGTGCGCGCGAATTAGCGGCGGCGCGGCGACGGCAGATCAACGCGATGGCGGGCGCGGCCGACCGGATTGTCGCCGTCTGCGGCTGGCTCGCGGATGCATTGCGGCGCAACGGCATTGCCAATGATAAGCTGATGTTGAGCCGCCAGGGCGTCGACCGCAGCTTCACCGACGCGGCGCAAGGCCGGCAACGCGGCCATGAGAAATTCCGGCTCGGCTTTGTCGGCCGCTGCGATCCGATCAAAGGCCTGCCGCTCTTGCTCGAGGCGATCGATCGGTTGCCGCGCGAGCTGCCGCTCGAGCTTGTCATTCACGCGGTCGCGAACACCGAGCAAGACCGACGTCATCGCGATGCGTTGATGGCGAGGACTGCGGGCGATCCGCGCATCAAGTTCTTGCCACCTGTCGCGCATGCCGAGGTTCCGGCCGTGCTGGCCTCCTTCGATCTATTGGCGGTGCCGTCGCAATGGCAGGAAACTGGGCCGCTCGTCGTGCTGGAGGCGCAAGCCTGCGGCGTGCCGGTGCTCGGCTCGGATTTGGGCGGCATCGCTGAATTGGTTTCACCCGGCATTGACGGTCATCTCGTTCGCTTTTCCGATCCGGCGGCTTGGGCCGATGCCATTCGCGCCGCTGTTGCGGGCACGTTGCCGGGTATCGGCAAGACTGGGACACCGCGCTCAGTCCGCACCATGGCCGACGCGGCACAAGACATGGCCACGCTTTACACCGGTATTGCATGACCGAGCAGGTCAGCGTTGTGATCCCGTGCTTCAATGCCGCGGCCACAGTCGGCGCTAGCATCGAAAGCGCATTGGCGCAGACTTGGCGGGATGTCGAAATTATCGTCGTCGACGACGGTTCGAGCGACGGTTCGGCTGGCGTCCTTCGCGATTTCGAAAATCGGATCAGGACGGATTTCGGACCCAACCGCGGTGCCAGCGCCGCTCGCAATCGGGGAACCGCGCTCGCGACCGGCGCCTATATCCAATATCTCGACGCCGACGATCTGCTCGTTGCCGAGGCAATCGAACAGCGTCTCTCGGCGCTTCACGAGACTGGAGCCGACGTGGCTTACAGCGATTGGCAACGATTTGAAACCGGCGCGGATGGATCGCGACGGCTCGGCGAAATCATCGCGCGGCGAATGGAGGACGTCGATCCGGATGCCGAGATCGCTTGTGCTACCGCTTTTTGGGCGCCGCCTGCCGCCTTGCTCTATCGGCGTTGCATCGTAGAGGCGATCGGAGGTTGGCATGCGCGGTTGCCAGTGATTCAGGACGCGCGCTTCCTCTTCGATGCGGCGCGCCAAGGGGCCCGCTTCGTCCGTGTCGCGGGCGTATCCGCTTTTTACCGCCACGCAAGTTCTTCGTTATCGCGGGGCAACGACCGGGCATTCATGCTCGACGTTTATCGCAATGGGATCGAGATACAATCGCTGTGGGAAGCGGACGGGCCCCTGACGCAAGCGCGCAAAACCGCACTGGCCGGAATTTTCGATATGACAGCGCGTGCATTCTTCCAGTTTGGCATGCCGGAATTTGGTGACGCCGTAATGCGCTTTAAGGCCGTTTCGGGACGCCGATTCGGATATCCGGAAATCGCCGATCGCATCACCCGGTTCGCCGGCCGCGATGTCGCGGTGGCCGCAGTTTCAGTGGGCGCACAGATCACACGTGGCTTGCGTTCCTTGCTCGATAGCAAGCGATGACTCGCGTACAGCTTACGGATCGGCTAGGCAACCGAATGTTTCAGTACGCGGCGGCGCTTGCGCCGCCGCGGCTGGGTGACAGTATTTGCGAAATCAGAATTCCAACCTACCGGCGTCCGAAATTATTATATAGAGCTCTTCGATCGGTCGCCGACCAGACTTATCCACATTGGCGTTGCGTAGTGTTTGATGATTGCCGCGACGGATCTGCGCGCAAGATTGTCGAAGAGTGCAACGATCCTCGGTTTCAATATTGCCAGAATGATCGGCCCCTTGGCGCGATCGGGAATATTGATCAGTGCTTCCGCAATCAACCATTTGCTGATGGTCATTACGCCTGCGTTGTCGAGGACGACAATTTTCTCCTGCCTCGGCACCTAGAGCGTCAATTGGACACCTGCGCCCGGCATCATGTCGACGTCACGCTCTCCGCCCAGCTCTGTGAGAAAGTGATTGTGCCTGGCGAGCCGGGGGAATTAGTCGAGGCGAAAACATTGGTGTGGATCTATCCAACCGGACGGCACCCATGTCAGGAAATTCTTCCTGCCATCTTGTTCTCGCACGCCTTTTCAAACGGCGCCGTGTTTTGGCGCATCGGTGGCGATGTGGATTTCGAAATGGGAGACGCGACGAAGCATCCAGGCATACAGGAAACGGCACGTGTACTGCGATTGAGGAGAGACGTCTATGTCTCTCACGAAGCAACCGCTGTTTGGCGCTCCAACGATCCTAGCGACTCCTTTGTGAACAAGACGTTTGCCACAGGCTGGTCAGGTAAATTAGCAAAACGATGGCTCGAACTTATAGAGCGGCGAGAGGCTATGGCGCTGCGGTGTTGCTATATTCGAAAATATGGAATGGATGACGCTATGAAGTTTTCAGTACGATTTGGTTCGACGCATCAGGAGCGAATCGAACGAATGCTTCTGTTGTGTGGAAAGTACGTCGTGCTGACCGACCGATCGTTAACTTGGCGCATCTCGCAAATCATACAGGGTTTTGCCTTTAGGACTCTGATTCCTCCCGGCATTGATTTGCGTAAGGTGCAGACGCACTGATGCAGATGATCATTTGCCGGCGTCCGTCGGTACTAAATCGTCGGTGAATGGGCCACAGTTTGCAGGATGATAATCTCCGGCGCCGGCGCGCCACCGATGACACGCGGGCCCAATCAATTCAACGCGATCGTCCGCAATGCGTTTGCGTGCTAATGCCTCGCAAATGGCTCGACCGTTGGTCTTCGCAAGAATGTGGCGTGAATGTTCCCGAGTGGATCGAAATATAGCCTTCATCGCATGCACGAGGTCGGCAAAATTCGGTCAGCAATGATCGGCAGTATCTTGGTATCAACTCCCGATCTGCGACCGAGTCTGCTCAGCATATTGCCCGGTCTCGTTGATCGGAATTTGATCGGCCGCGTTGCCACCACGATTTCGATACCTTCGGCATTCAGCCGCAGCGTTGTTAGAGTGCCATGGGCGGGCCCTCGTCTGGCGCCACTTCTTAAGCGAAGGGAGGTCCCGGCATTCCTGGAGGGAATCGTCGACAATATCTGGGCTGCGGAACTGGCGCGCAATGTATCGTCACGCGTCGCCAATGAAATGGTCACCGACGCGATCTTCAATTGGGCGACGAATCGCTTCGATAAAACTGTCGCGCGCCGCTATGCCGGCCGTTATCCATACATCTACGGCATGGATTTCAGTTCTGGGGCGACGTTCGCGGCCCAGAAGGCACAGGGCGGATATTGCATTCAGCGGCAGGTATCGGCCCATTTTTCTTGCTTTACCACCATGCTTCGCCGAGAATGCGAGCGCTTTCCTGATTTGGTTACAGACTATCATCGGCTGATCTTGCGCGTGGCGGAACAGCACCAGCAGCAACGCGCCATCGAACATGAGCTCGCGGATCTCATCGTCGCGAATTCAGATTACGTGCGAACGACATTTATCGAATACGGGATTCCGGCGTCAAAGGTGACCGCTGTTCCGACTGGCTGTCCACCGGTCGATCCTACTGGAGCCCGTAGCGGCGGCGGCGCTGGGCCGTTGCGTTTCATCTATGCCGGCCGGCTGTCGCTTCGCAAAGGTTTTCATTATCTCATGCAGGCGTGGCGGCTTGCTGATTTTGGTTCTCGCGCTGAGCTTTGGATTGCCGGTGGTTCCGAACTCGGCATGGGTAACGAAATCGCGGCGCACCCCAACATTCATTATTTTGGCTCGCTAAGTTTCGATGCTCTCGCCGATATCTATCGCAAGGCCGACGTGATGGTTCTGCCGACGCTGTCAGAAGGGCTCGCGCACGCGGTGCTCGAAGGCCTGTCGTTCGGAATGCCTGTAATCACGACGGTGGCGTCCGGCGTAGGAACGCTCGTCACCAACGGTGAAAACGGATTCATTGTGCCGGAAGCGGACGCCGAGGCTTTGGCGGCGGCAATGGCGGCGGCTGTTGCGGGCCGCAGCGGTCTGCCGAAGATGGGGCAGCTTTCGCGGCAGCGGGCGCAGGGCTGGACTGTAGCCGATTCCAATGCCGAACATGCATCCGTCATCGTCGAATTCCTCGAGGCGCGCGGCTAAGCATGGCGCGTCTCTCGTTCGCATGGCGAATGGCCAGACAGCGGTGGTCGTGGGACAACGCGCTCTGCCCCTATTGCGATTCGCGTTTCTCTGACAGACTGCAACGCAAATGGCTCCTCATCGAAGCGCGGCGCTGCTTGCACTGCGGACTTATTTTCCGGTGGCCGACGGATCCCGCCGAGCCCAATCGCGAGTTTTACGAGATCGATTATGATGGCCAGCAGGCAACCGATGTTCCCGATGCAGCGGCGGCAGCGGCAATGGCATCGAATGGTTTCGTTGGCACCTCGTGGAATCGCGGCGACCGTGTTTCCTTTGCCGAACGCACGCTCGGCCGGCCGGAGGGTCGGACGCTGCTCGATTTCGGATGTTCGTGGGGCTATGCCACGCACCAATACAAAACCGCCGGTTGGATAGCCCAAGGCTTCGAGATAGACCGACGGCGCGCCGAATTCGGGCGTAAAGCACTCGGTCTCGACATCAAGAGCGATTTGGAAGAGTACCGTGGTCGGAAATTTGACGTCATAGTTGCCGATCATTCGCTCGAACACGTGCCGAAGCTCGGCGATACACTCGATGCGTGGATGAGTCTGGCCGGCCAGGATGCGGTCCTCATTGTCTTCGTGCCGAACGGCAGTTGCCGCGACGCTCGCCGGCTCGGTGTGGGCTGGGGGCCGTTCATTGGCGAGACGCACACGGTGGCATTTACAATGGACTGGTTCGCCCGAAATTTGCCGCGGCACAGCTTTCGTGCGGAATTCCGACGGCAGGATGGCGTCCCCCTCATTGAGGGCGAGTATCTCGACGATTGTGCCGAGATTTGCATCCTCGCCCGGTCCATATCCCGGCAGGCAACCGGAGCATAACGACCGTGTGCGGCTTAATGGGATGGATCGGCGGCAGTTTCGACGCGGATCGGGCGCTTGTTTGGCTCCGCCGGCGCGGTCCCGACAGTCAGAATATATGGAGCACAGAAAATAAAGCGGTCGGCTTGCTGCATTGCCGACTCTCGATCGTCGACGAGGATAGCCGCTCCGACCAGCCATTCCGCGACGCGACGCACGGCATCGTCGTCGCGCTCAACGGTGAAATCTACAACTACCGCAGCCTGCGCCGCGAATATGCGGATTTTCCGTTCCGTACCGAATCCGACACTGAGGTGATTGTTGCCGCCTACGTCAAGGAAGGCGTCCACGGCCTCAAACGGCTCAACGGCATGTTCGCCTTCGTGCTGGTGGACGAGCAGCAAGGGCGCGTCATTCTCGTGCGCGACGCCGTCGGCAAGAAGCCGCTCTTTGTGTTTGGCGCACCTGGTGCGCTGCTGTTCGGTTCTTCGCTGTTGCCGCTCATAGCGTGCAGCGGCGCCGAGCCATCCATCAATGCCGAGGCCGCCGCGTTCTATTGGCGCAGGGGCTATATCTCTCCCGATTCAAGCGCGGTCGAGGGCGGGCGGCCGGTGCCGCCCGGCACGGCACTGGAATTCGACTATCGCGGCAACGAAGTTTCGCGCGCGCGCATAGAGGCCGCAGCCCCCGCTCTTTATGGCGGCGAATCGGCTGCGGACGTGAAGCGCACGATCCATGAGCTGCTCGTTCAGGCGGTCGATCACCGCCTCGAAAACAATCCCCATCCGACGGCGTTGCTGTCAGGCGGCATCGATTCTACGCTGGTGACCGAGCTCACGGCTGGGCGCCTTAATGGCAGCGGAGATGACCGAATTTTCAAGGTCATTACGCTCGGCTCGATGATCCCTTACACGCAGGACGAATATTACGCCCGCTACGCGGCGAAGCGGCTTGGACTTGATCTTGAAATCGTTCGTCCTACACGCCAACGCCTGCCGGATGCGATCCGCCGCGCTATTTCCGTGCAAGACGAGCCGCTCGGCATGCCGAGCTATTTTTTCCTGTTCCAGCTCATCAAGACCGCCGCCGCGCATGGCAAGGTCCTTCTCACCGGCGACGGCGGCGACGAGGTATTTTTAGGCTACCGCCCGTCCGCGGACTGGCGTTTCCATGAATTGGATAGCGAAGATCAGTCGAATCCAGTGCGTATCGGTCCCGGCGCAAGTCCCTGGATGGGATCGTGGGCCCGCGATGTCACCGGCAACACCTTGCTTGGGCATATGTTCACGAAGATCGATCGCGCCTCGGCCGAACAGGGCATCGAAATCCGCTGCCCCTTACTCGACCTGCCAATGATGAGCTATGTGCGCAGCCTGCCGGCCAACATCGCATGCACGCAATCATCACCTAAGCACCTGCTGAAAGATCAACTTGCGGGCTGGCCGCAGTGGTTTCTGGAACGACGCAAGCTCGGCTTTGCCTATAATCTGCGATGGCATTGGGCATTGACGCGCTTTAGCGGTCTACGCGAAATGATCTCGCAAGACGCCATCGAAACTTTCTCACATCGGGTTCCGCCTGCACTGCGGGCCTCGCCACTGAAATGGAGCACGCGCGACATTTTCCAACATTTCGGCGATGTGTGGCGTCTGATGGTGTGGAGCGCCTTTTTGGATAGGCTCGCCGAGGCAACGCGCACAAGCCGGGCTGCGGCACGCGAGACCTCGTCCGGCGAGAGGCACGCGGGACGCTCTGCCGTCGGCGCTTAAAATGCTAGGCAACCTCAAATCCGTTGCGGCGCAATGGCGTGCCGACGCGCATTCGCGCCCAGTCGGCAACGCTCCGTCTCGGCAGCGCGAGCAACGCAAGCGCATCTGCATTATTGGTGGCGGCTCGATCTCGCAAAATCCGCGCGTGGTCAAGGAAGCCGACGCGCTGGCGGCGGCGGGCTACGACGTCGTCGTGCTGTTTCTCCAGCATTTCGAATGGGCGCGCGCCATGGACCGGCGGATCCTGGAGCGGGCCGAATGGCGGGCGGACATTGTCGAGGTGTTTCCGTCCATCGGCGGGCGTCTCCGCAGGGCGATCTCGGCGCTGCAACTTCTCCTGTTCCGGTGGTTCTGTCGTTGGACGATGCGCTTTCCCGTGGCCGAACTGACAAACTCCCGATATTTTTTCCCGCTGCTGCGGCGCGCAATACGCCAACGCAGCGACCTTTATATTGGGCACTATGCGGGCAGTCTGCCGGTCGTTGCCTTAGCGGCGCGCTGGACCGGTGTGAAATTTGCTTTCGACTTCGAGGATTTCCACCGCGGCGAGGTGGGCGCCGGCGAAGCCGAAAACCTATCGGCAAGACTTATTGCCGCGCTCGAAGACCGCTATTTGCCGGCGACGAGCTTTGTGACGGCGGCGTCGTGGGGCGTCGCCGACTCGGTTGCAAGGACCGCGGGATTGCCGCCGCCGATAACCGTGCTCAACGTATTTCCATGGTCTGACCGTGCAAGACTGGCCTCGCCAATTCCGCGGCCACCGAACCGCCATCTGTCATTATATTGGTTTTCACAAATCGTCAGTCTGGACCGTGGGCTGCAAGATGTCATCGGTGCCATGACGTTGATGTGCGAGCATGCTGAGCTTCATATCCGCGGCGACGATTCCGCGGGATCGATTGAAAGCCTGCGGCATCTCGCGGAAGAACGTGGTGTCGCCGAACGTGTTCATTTCCATCCTATCGTTCCTCCCGAGGATCTTCTTGCAAGCGCAGCGATGCACGATGTCGGACTGTGCCTCGAGGTGCCGGCAACACCGAACAGAGATGTCTGCATCACCAACAAGATCTTCGTCTATATGCTGGCTGGGCTCGCAGTCGTCGCTTCTCGGACTCGGGGTCACACGGATGTGTTGAATGCCACACCAGGGATCGGTTTGTTATATGATTCGGGAGATATCTATGCACTCGCCGCGATCCTTGATCGCTATGCTGCCGATCGGACTTTATTAACTCGTACCAAGGCGGCGGCGCTAGAGGCCGCGCAGACTCGATGGAATTGGGAGCAGGAGTCCAAAATAATCGTCGAGACCGTAGATCGGCTGATTTCGTCAGAAACGGGATTTGCCGGATCTGCAGCGACACAGGGATGAGCTGAGCGATGTCCGCCTTCCTTCGGATCGATCCAAGCCTGTTCCGCTACCTGGCGCTGCCGGGGACCGATATATTCACGCGGCGGCGTACCAGGCTCGAGAAATACTGGCTGACAGGTAAGCGCAAAGTGCTGGATGCCGGCTTCGGCAACGGCTGGTTTTCATACCGAGCCTATAAGAGCGGTGCCACGGTGACCGCGCTGGCAATCGGTGCCAATGTCGTTCGTAAGGGCAGGGCGCTCTACAACGAATTTTTGGCGATTCCCGAAGATAAATTATCTTTCCGAGAGATGAATCTCTACGAAGCTGCGCAGCTCGATGACTCGTTCGACGAGATCATTTGCTACGAAACTTTGGAGCACATCCGAAACGACAAGGCGGTCTGTCAATCATTTTGGCGATTGCTTCGGCCCGGTGGCGTCCTGCACCTTTGCTGTCCAAATTCTGAACATCCGCGCTGGCAGTTGGAGGTGCTGGATTTGGCCGAAGTCGGAGGTCACGTACGACATGGCTACACTGAGAGCACTTTTCGCGATCTCCTCGAGCCGCTCGGCTTTCGGATCGACCAAGTCGAAGGCGTCGGCGGTCCCTTGTTGGTATTTTTGCAGGAGAAGGTACAGGCGCCATTGCGGCGCGCGTTCGGCGAGCCGGCTGCGGCCTTGGTGGCGGCAATCGCTGCTCCCTTCGTTGCAATGGACAAGCCGTCTCCCCCGGTGCCGTTTTCGATCTATGTGCGGGCCTTACGCTCGCCATGAAGCGGGTCGCGCTGTTTGCCGCACATTTTCCACCTAGCAACCTCGCTGGCGTGCACCGTTCGCGCCTATGGGCGCAGTACTTGCATGAATTCGGATGGGAACCGATCATCGTCACCACCCATTGGCGCTATTACGAAGAGACCCTTGATTGGCGGCTCTGCAATCTCCTCGATCCAGATTTGTCCATCATTCGGACGAATGCCATACCAACAAAGCCTGTGCGGGTAGTTGGCGATATTGGCGTGCGGGGATTCGCCTGGCATTTGTCCGAGCTTTCTCGTCTATTCCGCAAAGATCGGATCGATTTTCTGCACATTACTGTGCCGTCCTTTTATTCAGCCATGCTCGGTGCGTCGTTGTTTATGAGGAGCCGCGTTCCATTCGGAATTGATTACATCGATCCCTGGGTGCACGTCTGGCCCGAGGCGGAACGCGTGCTCAGCAAGGCATGGGTATCGATGATGCTGGGGCGGGCGCTCGAGCCGTGGGCGGTCCGTCATGCCTCGCTCATCACTGGAGTTGCCGAAGGCTACTATGCGGGCGTGCTTGAGAGAAATCCGCATTTGAAGGCGCACGCCGTTACGGCTGCTATGCCATATGGAAATTCATTGCGGGATTACGAGTTGATCCCTCCAGAATCGCGGCAGGCCTATTTGTTTGATCCGGACGATGGCGCGTTTCACATGCTATATGCAGGTGCAATGCTACCGACAGCCTACGGAGTCCTTGACCGGCTTTTGGCGGCCCTCGTCCACATACGAACGACGCGTCCAGAGGTCTTTTCCCGTCTGCGCATCCACTTCGTCGGAACGGGGAAGTCGCCGGACGATCCGACGGGATACAACATCTTGCCTCGCGCGCAAAAGTTGGGGCTTAATGGCATCGTCACTGAATGGCCGCGAAGGGTGCCTTACACCGACGTTTTGTTTCACCTACTGCGGTCGTCTGCGGTTCTGATTCTGGGATCACCAGAACCGCATTACACGCCTTCAAAAGTGTATCAATCGGTTCAAGCAAGGCGTCCGATCTTCGCGCTGTTGCACAGAGACAGTACGGCATGTCGCGTCATTGAGAAAAGCAGGGCAGGTGTTGTCGTTAATGTGGACGAACTGTCCTTGTCGCCACCAACTTTGGCGGAGCGGTTGATTACATTCGTGCTCGATTCCGGGTATCAGCCAGAACGCGTGGTGTGGTCGGAATTCGACGCCTACTCATCGCGAGAAAGTTCGCGCAAACTCGCGCACGCACTCGATGAAGCTTTGGATCGCTTCAAAAAGTCTCGCGCGGACCGTGGCGTCAATATGTGATCGTCCTCACGCACCATTCTTTCCTGAGTGCGCGTGGTCGGCCAATCTCAATGCGTATCGCGATCACCGCCGACCCTGACTTGCCCGTGCCGCCGAAGCATTATGGCGGCATCGAACGCATTATCGATCTGCTTGCACGGGAACTCGCGCGGCAAGGCCATGATGTTACGCTGTTCGCGCATCCCGCATCGTCATCGGCCGGACGACTCGTTCCCTATTGCGGCCAGTCAAGCGCGTCGCCGTTCGATACCGTACGCAACGCCGCGACATTGACCCGTTATGTCCTCGCCCACTCCGTCGACGTCGTTCACAGTTTTTCGCGCCTTCAATATCTCCTTCCGATACTGCCGTTGCATATTCCCAAGCTGATGACTTACCAGCGCAAGGTAACGCGTCGCAGCGTTCTGTTAGCTAACTGGTTATCGAACGGCACTCTGCATTTTTCCGCGATCAGCAGGAACATGATGAAGTCTGTCGCCGACGTCGGTGTGTGGTACATGGTTCCCAACTGTGCCTGCCTCGAGCGCTATCAATTTCAGCCGCGGGTCGAAAATGACGCGCCGCTTATGTTTCTCGGTCGCATCGAGGAGATAAAGGGCACTCATTTGGCCATCGAGGTTGCCCAGCGGACCGGACTTAAGCTCTGCATCGCCGGCAATGTGCCCGACGATCATCGCCATTATTTCGAAACGCGAATAAAGCCGTTCATCGACGGCCGCAACATCATCTATGTCGGGCCCGTTGACGATGCGCAGAAAGATTTGCTCCTCGGGCGTGCACGCGCGCTGCTGATGCCGGTGCTATGGGAGGAGCCGTTCGGCATCGTCATGGTAGAGGCCATGGCGTGTGGCACGCCCGTCATTGGGCTCAATCGCGGTGCGGTGACAGAAGTCGTCGAGGAAGGCGTTACGGGTTTTGTTCGCCAAGACGTCGATGGATTGGTAGAAGCCGTCGGCCGTATCGGCGAAATTGACCGGCGCGCTTGCCGCGAGCGCGTGGAACTGGAATACAGCGATACAGTTCTCACTCAGAGGTACTTATCGGCCTACCGCGCCGTCATCGCGGGCTGGGGCGGTCGATAGCTCGCCTTCGATGCGTCTCGGTATTGTCACCAGCCACCCGATCCAATATCAGGCGCCTTTATTTCGTGCGCTCGCACAGCGCGTCGATCTCACTGTCTATTTCGCGCATCGGGCGACCGGAAAAGACCAGGCGAGGGCTGGCTTCGACGTCAGTTTTGATTGGGATACCGATCTCACAAGCGGTTTCCAGCACGTTTTTCTCGAGAATGTGTCGCGCCATCCCAGCATTACCCGTTTCGGCGGTTGCGACACGCCGTCGGTCGGCAATGTCCTCGCAACCGACAAAGTGGATGTGCTTGCCGTCCATGGCTGGCACCTCAAAAGCTACCTGCAGGCGGCGAAGGCTGGACGTGCGCTCGGCATTCCGGTGATGGCGCGCACCGATTCTCATCTCGATACACCGCGGCCGCTGATGATGCGTGCTGTCAAAGCGATCGTTTACCCGTTTTTTTTGCGCCAATTCGACATGTTCCTCCCAACCGGCACTCGATCGGTTCAATATTTACGTCACTACTGGGTGCCGAAATCGCGCATCCACGTTGTGCCCTATTGCATCGATGTTGAGGCATTTGCATCGGCCGCCGCTCTGGCGAGGGCCAAGCGCGAACGCCTGCGCGCCGAATTAGGCGCCGCCGCCAGCAAACGGCTCGTTCTCTTCGTAGGCAAGCTTATTGGCTTGAAAGGCATTCCAATTCTTATAGAAGCCCTGACGCGCTTATCGGTATCCGGAAAAGCCGTTCATCTTGTCGTCGTCGGCTCCGGCCCTCTTGCCGAACAGCTTGCAGCCATGGCAAATGCTCGGTCGCTGTCGGCCACCTTTATCGGGTTCGTGAACCAGAGCCGAATGCCCGAGTTTTATGCTGCGGCCGACGTGCTGGTGCTGCCGTCTAACAGCGAAACCTGGGGACTCGTCGTGAATGAGGCCTTTGCGTGCGGATTGCCGGCAATCGTGTCCGACCGAGTCGGTTGCGCGCCGGATATGATTATGAATGGATTGACCGGCACCGTAATTCCGTTTGGCGACGTCGCGCGGCTTGCGGAAGCCATCGATGACTGGACTGGCGCTAAAGACATTGCCGCAATCCGCAACGCTCTCGACAAGACCTCCGCCCGTTACTCACCAGCGAGTTCGGCCGACGCGTTCGTCGCTGCGAGCGAGTCCGCCGCATCTTTTCAGCGATCGGACACCAGCCAATGGTTCTGATCGGTACGAGAGGTGTTAGCGATGCGCGACCGCGTCGTGTCCCATATCGTGGCTACATCAAAGTACCGATTGCGATTTGGGGGCTGATTTTTCTGGTTGCTTTCCTAATCGCACTTACCTCATTCGATCCGCTGCTGACGTTTGCTTGCGTCGCAGTTATTCCCATATTGGCCATGCTCGTCTGGCGCGAGGGAGAGCCACCCGTAGCGTACGCCGCAGTGATGGCACAGTGGCTTCAGGTGAGTACCGGCCCGTTTCGCGCGACGGCAAGTGGACTTGCACTGAACGATCTTTTTAATGCAGCCGGCGCAAATTACGCCACTTGGCTTAGCCTCGCCGGACTGATCATTTTGGCGCTAGCCATAAGGTTAGCGAATTTGAACAGACCGCCGATGAATACTCACGCCCTACAAGCCGAAATTCGATCATACCGATACTCGCGAGTGCTTGGCGCATACTTTTTAGCGCAGTGCGCGAATCTCACTTTTGACGGAATGATTTTCAATTACCCGGGGCTCGCGCAGGCATTGCTCGCTGCCAGCCAGCTTCGCTGGGTTTTCTTCTTCATCCTGGCAGTAACGACGCTAGTCCGGAACAGGGGCTATGGTTTTTTGTTTGCGGCGACTGCCTTCGAGATCCTTCTAGGCTTCACGTCTTTCTTTTCCGACTTTAGAGTCGTTTTCTTTGTTTTGGTTGTCGCCTACCTCATGGTCCGGCCACGCATAAGCGTGAAGATGGTCACGAGCGTCACCATGGTCTCCTGCCTCTTGATATGCTTGGCGGTAATTTGGTCGGTCGTAAAGACCGACTACCGAAACTACCAAAACCAAGGTACCGGCGAGCAGGTCTCCATGGTTAATACTTGGGACAAGCTCGATAAACTTGGAGAGTTGATTGGCGGAATCAACTTTCAGCGGTTTTTGGGTGGCTTCGATACGCTGGCCCGACGCGTCGAATATACGAAGTTTTTCGGTTTGGTGACCGACAATGTGCCTGCGTACATACCCTATGATGATGGTGGCATCTGGGGAGCGGCTGTGTATCATGTCATCACGCCACGATTGCTTTTTCCAGACAAGGCGGACCTGACAGCAGATATTAACAATACGAAACATTACACGGGTCTTAGTTTTGGAGGTGCAGGCAATTATACGGAAATTCCGCTTGGCTATATGGCTGAAAGCTACATCGATTTCGGTCCTATCGGTATGTTCGTGCCGATATTTTTGCTGGGCCTCCTGTTGGGGTATGAATATCGATTTTTCGCCAGTCGACGCTTTTATTTGGTGTTTGCATACGGCATGACGCCAGTCGTATTCCAGCTTGCCACCAGTTATGAGGAAACGGCGATCAAGATCTTAGGCGGCAACTTGACCACATTCATCGTGTCCTACTTGGCGTGGAGATTCGCCGTGCCCATTGTGCAGCCGTGGCTGGCAAATCAGAGACGCTACGCTTGAGATCGTATCATCGTATGCGCGTCCTTCACGTCGTGCCGACCTACTTGCCGGCCGTGCGCTATGGCGGACCAATCTATGCGGTTCATACGCTGTGTAGGGCTCTCGCCAACCGCGGCCACGATATTCATGTCTACACCACCAGCGTGGATGGCCCCGGAACGTCGAATGTGTCGCTGACCGACGCCGTCTCCATTGACGGCGTAACGGTTAGATATTTTCCTTGCGGGCTGGGTCGCCGGCACTATCGCTCGCCCAAAATGGGCCAAGCGTTGGCGACCAACGTGACAGAGTTTGACGCCTTGCATCTGCACTCCGTCTTTCTGTGGCCTACGCTTGCTGCCGCGCGCGCCGCGCAGCGAGCGAATGTGCCGTACGTGCTTGCGCCTCACGGGATGCTTGTTGGCGATCTCATCGCACGCAAGAGTCGGCTGGCAAAGACCACGTGGATCAGGCTGTTCGAACGCGCCAATATCGCGGGCGCGGCCGCGGTTCACGTAATGTCCGAGCTGGAAAAGACAGAATTCGCGAAACTCGGGATTCCGGCACGGCGAGTCGTCGTCATCCCCATCGGCATCGAGCTGCCCAAGCTGACGCGAGTCTCATCAAATTATGCCGTCGCGGGGTCAACTTATGTGCTGAGCCTGGGCCGCATTAACTGGAAGAAGGGGCTCGATCGGCTCGTTCAAGCGATGACATATGTTCCGGATACCAAGCTTGTGATCGCTGGGAACGACGAGGAAAACTATCGACCGCACCTTGAGACCATGGCGCGCGAGTTGGGCGTGGCGGAACGCGTCCATTTTGTAGGCGCCGTTCACGGTGACGAGAAGTGGGACCTCATCAGAGGCGCGGCCATATTTGCGCTGCCCTCATATTCTGAGAATTTTGGGATCGCGGCGCTTGAGGCCATGGCCTGCGGTTGTCCCGTGGTGGTAACGCCGGAAGTCGGACTTGCCGGAGTCATCGGCGCAGCAGGCGCAGGCATAGCTGTTGACGGCGAGCCGAAGCAACTGGGTGCGGCGATCGCAGCACTGCTCGCCGATCCGGTGCGCCGCCGGCTCATGGGGAAAGCCGGCATCAAGCTCGCCGCCCAAGACTTCTCCTGGGCCCGGATCGCGGAAAAGATGGAAGAGATTTACCGGCAGCTGCAGGGGGAACGTGAAGCGACGGCTATGATGAAACGACATTGAGACGATGCTCCGCTTGATCATGCTCCAAAACATCACGCCGCTCATTATCACCTTGAACGAAGCGCCGAATATCCTGCGCACGCTTGACAAACTTGTCTGGGCGCAACGGATCGTCGTGATCGACAGCGGGAGTACGGACGCCACTTGCGAAATTCTGCGCTCCTATCCGCAGGTTGTCGTCATAAGCCGCCCGTTCGACGATTTTGCCAGCCAGTGCAATTTTGGGCTTGAACAGGTAGAGACGTCGTGGGTGTTGTCGCTCGACGCGGATTACGAATTGAGCGACGAACTGGTCGATGAATTGGCCACGCTACATGCCGACGACGCGACGGCGGGATTTCGCGCTCGATTTGTCTATCGTATCTTCGGGCGATCGCTGCGCGCGTCGCTCTATCCGCCGCGGGTCGTACTTTACCGAAGAGACCGTGCGACCTATCACAATGAGGGGCATGGGCATCGCGTGATGGTTTCGGGCGAGATCGGGCCGTTAGCGGGTGTCATTTATCATGATGACCGCAAACCGCTGTCACGCTGGTTTGCGTCGCAGCAGCGCTATGCGGCGCAGGAGGCCGACTATCTGCTCTCTAGCAACCGCCGCGAGCTACGCGGCTTCGACCGCATTCGGCGCGCCGGCTGGCCGGCCCCGATCATTATGCTGTTCTACACATTGCTCATCAAGCGCTGCCTTTTCGACGGCTGGCCCGGCTGGTATTACGTGCTGCAGAGGGTGCTCGCCGAGACCATGATCGCACTGGCAATCAATGATCGGCGGCTGCGGTCCAAAGGCTAAATCAAATCATGTATTGCCGACCTTCGCCAATTGAATTGATCAGTGCTCGCGATGAATCAGAACATTCGTAATTACAATTATTTCGATGCCGATACGACGTGGTCATGCGGCTATCTCTGGCCGATCCGGAAAGAGATGGTCGAACCGCAAGCGTTTGCTGATCCGCGGGCAAAATGAGGCCGGTTCTCGTTGGTCTTAGCCTTGAAGTCGTCCAACATTGCTATGATCCGATCGTCGATGCAGGCACGCATTATGACATGGACGGCGGCACCACAATGGTATCAATGCCATATCACGGCTGTCTGAAGCTGGCACTTGCCGTTACCGGCAAGGGATGGTCATCTCGGGCCCCTTTGGCAGATCGCGCCACGCAGTTTCATTGCTCCACTTTGAATCACAGATAGACGAGATATTCGGCCAATGGCAGCACCGCGTATCCTCGTGACTGGCGGCGCCGGTTATATCGGCAGCCACGTCTGCAAGGCGCTTGCGGCAAGAAATTTCGAACCTGTTACGATCGACAATATGTCCCGCGGCAACCGATGGGCGGTCAAGTGGGGTCCACTCGAAGCGGCCGATATCTGCGACGACGCTTGCCTGCGCGATATATTCAAACAATACCAACCTGCTGCCGTCATGCATTTTGCCGCTTTCGCCTATGTTGGCGAGTCGGTGGAGCGGCCGCTGCTCTATTATCGGAATAACATTGGCGGTAGCGCTGCACTTTTGCGCACAATCGTCGAGATGTGCATGATCCCGATAGTATTCTCGTCGACATGTGCTACCTATGGACTCCCAGAAGCCATTCCGATCGCGGAGGAGCATCCGCAGCGTCCGATTAACCCTTATGGTTTTTCCAAGCTCGTCATCGAGCGGATGCTGACCGATGTCGGTCAGGCCCATGGGTTGAGATCGATCTCGTTGCGCTATTTCAATGCTGCGGGAGCTGATCCTGATCGCGAAATCGGGGAGGCGCACGATCCCGAACCGCATTTGGTTCCTCGCGTTCTTGCTGCGGCGCGCGACGGGACCGCCGTGACCGTTTACGGAGACGATTACGAAACGGCCGACGGAACTTGCATACGCGATTTCATCCATGTGTCTGATATCGCCGATGCACATGTCCGGGCTCTCGGCTATCTGTTATCCGGTGGACCGAGTTGTGCGCTCAATCTGGCAAATGCGCAGGGCTATTCGGTCAGGGATGTGATTAAAACTGCACAACGTGTAACAGGGAAAACGATTCGCGTGGAAATGTCACCGCGCCGGCCCGGCGATCCGCCGGTGCTCGTCGGATCGGCGGATCGCGCGCGCGCGACGCTCGGATGGACACCAATGCGCCCCGAATTGGAGATGCAGATTGCCGACGCGTGGCAGTGGATGCAGAGGGGTTGAAGGCTGTCATGATCACCGATCGGCTGTACCGCTCGCTAAGACCATGGTCGACGGCACAGAGTTGCAAAACCGGGCAATGAATGCCGTGTACACACCTATATTTGCGCCCAGGTCGATTGCCCAGGCGAACGAGGGCAGACGTGGCGGCTACGACGCGGGATCTCTGTCAGCAGTGCTCCGGGATCATGGTTTTCGCGAAATCGTCAGGAGATCCTTTCAGACCGGCATTTTTCCTGATGGCTGCATCGATCGGGAACAACATAAACCGTACTCGTTGTATGTTGAAACGATGAAATAAATAGTACACCGGACGACACACCGTCCGGACCCAATGGCAACGATGCGGGCAGCGAGAAGATGTTCGCGATTTTAACATTCGCCGTATCCGTCTTGTTTTCCAAAGCTCGTCACAGATGCGGTCTAAAGGTAGCGCGGCCGGACAAGGGATATTCTACGAATCCGGGTTCGAATGGTTGCAATCGTAAACATCGCAAACTTTATTGCTACTCATCCACTGACGCGCGATCAAAAGCTGCGAGCGCTTGGCCGCTTCGTCCGCTGGCAAGCGCAAAGCCGCCTGCAGCGCGAAGTGATCGTGCCCTGGATCGAGGGCACGCTTCTCGCAGTCCGCCGTGGCATGGCCGGGGCGACTGGCAACATATATTGCGGTCTGCACGAGTTTGAAGACATGGCATTCCTGCTGCACTTCCTGCGCCCGGAAGATGCATTTGCAGATATTGGAGCAAATATTGGGAGTTACACAGTGCTCGCCTCCGGCGTATGTCGGGCGAAAAGTTTCGCATTTGAGCCGGATCCAACTACTTTCGCGGCGTTGTCGCGAAATATCGCGCTGAACCGGCTAAACGCCATCGTCGACTGCCGGGAGTGTGCCCTCGGCTCGCAAGTCGGCAAGATCGATCTCACCGTGGGGCTCGATACCGTGAATCGAGTGGTTACCGATAAAACCGGCCCGACGAGAGTCGTAGCGATGGACACCCTTGACAATGGATTGGCGGGAGAACGGCCGAGCTTGATCAAGTTAGATGTCGAGGGATTCGAAAGCGAGGTCCTCAAAGGCGCCGGACGAACGCTAAGCTGTTACGAACTAAAGGCGGTCATCACCGAGGATAGATCGCCCGCCGTGACTAGTGCTCTGCAGGCCGCTGGATTTGTCGAGCACAGCTACGATCCCTTTACCCGTAAGTTGGACACCGAACAACGGCGACATCAGCGTCAGAATTCATTGTTTGTGCGCGATCACGACTTCGTGCAACAAAGATTGATCGGCGCCACGCGGGTTCGCATCCTCAATAGGTCACTGTGAACAATGAGAGCAATATAATCAATCGAGATTCCTTGTGCTCATTGTGGTCGGCAGAGCAGGGTTCCGTGCACGTCCTCTTGGTTCGTCAAGATCCGACTCGTGTTCAAGCTCTTCAGTTCGTACTGAAAGCGACGAGAAAATTTCCAAGCGGCACTGTCGCACTCGTGATTGTGCAACTCCAAAAGCAACAGGGGTCGAATTTGGCCAAAAATGTACTCCGCGTGATTGAGTGCGTCCTTCTCCGCTCCCTCGATATCAATCTTGATCAAATCTGGTCTGGGGAGGCCTTTTTCGTTCAGCGCCTGATCAAAGCTTATACACTCGACGTGACCGCGGTGTTTTTGCTTATCCGTCTCGCTCCAGACCGCTTCCATTTCCGGCCCACCGATATAGGTGCCGGGGAGATGGGAATTGGTTTTGTCATCAAGAATAAACTCCACTTTGCCAGAGGGAGCCCCGATCGCGGCATTGACGAATTGGATATTGTTTAACCGATTGGATGCGGCGTTCTGCCGGGTACGGTTTAGATTTCGGGCGTCCAGGTCGAAGGCCACCACCTGACCGGCGGGGCCGACGCTTCGCGCGAATAGGAGCGTGTAAAAGCCGATGTAAGCTCCACAATCCCAGATCGTCCAACCTCGCTCCACCAGTGGCATTACTTGCTGCAAAATATAACGGTCATACTTGCCCCAAAAATATGCGTCTTTGCGACCGACAAGGTCGGCCCGGATTCTAAGTCCTCTTGCCGGGCCACTCAGAATTGGCAGAGTGACCATGTTGTCTTGATCGCCGACGAGTGTCGTGATCATCCGGTAGGCGTTGTCTTTTATTGCAGAGCGGAAAGACATCGGAGTTAAACTGCAGGCGAGATGACGCTGGAATCGGACCATCGTATGATGGTGAAACCGTTTTGCAAAGAAATATTCGACCACTGTTAGTGGACGATGTTTCAGGATCCGACTGCTCTGGCCTGCTCGATGCGGTTGATGGGCTGCTCTTCCAGGCCGCTTTTTTGCGCGTCAGAGTCAGGTAAGGCGCCTGGCGCTGCCGTCGCTTGCGCTCGGGCCGGGTCTCGCAATTTCGAGTGATCACAGGACCTTTCCAGAAGCGCCGTCGCAATCGCTGTCTCACTGCGGCGGTCGCCGTTGAGCAGCATCCCTATGGTTTGCAGCACAATTGTTAAATCGAGGCTCAGTGATGCATGCCGTATGTACCATTCGTCCAGCGCAGTTTTCTCTTCGACTGAAATCGACTTGCCGCCGCAGACTTGCGCCCAACCGGTCAATCCGGGCCTCACCGTCAGGCGAATGGTAAAATCGTTCGGCTGGTCGACCGGCAACAACGGCCGCGGGCCGATCAAGGACATACTTCCGGACAGAACGTTCCAAAGCTGCGGCAACTCGTCGAGACGCGTTCTTTGCAAAAACCGGCCGATAGGCGAGGGCTCCTGAACCTCGCGTCGCTCCTTGGTTGTGCGGTCGAACAGCGTGTGCAGCGTGCGAAACTTGTAAAGGTGTAGTGGCGCGCCATTGCGTCCGACCCGGCGCTGCCAAAAGACAATGGGGATGCCGACGTCGAAAAGGACACATGCGCCTACGATAACTGCAAACGGAGATGACACAATTGTTACGGCGAGCGCGACGATGAAATCAATGGCGCGTTTGATTTTCCAAAATGGACGATCGAGCTGCAGTTCGCCTGGCGAAACGATTGCAGCTTCGGCGGGCTCGGGAGCAATTACAGTGTCCTCGCCGGCCGCAGTTTTGTGCGACATCAGCCGGTTTGGCAGCACCTCGAGTTCAATCTCAAGCGTGCGGCAAACGCGACCGACTTCTGCCCACGCTCTCACCGAGAGATCTTCGGGTTGTGCCGCCACGACGACCTTATCGATACGAACGCCGTGCATTGCGTAATCGGCAATGACTTTTTCGAGGTCTGCGGGTGCGCCGATGATCGGATAGCCATTGAGCGAGCGGTGTTTCAGCCTCGGTCGCTCGTCCAAGATGGCTACGATTTGATAGGCGCCAGGCGCCAGCTCCTCGATCATTTTGGAGAAGAACCAAGCGAGACGCGACGCTTCGATGATGATGACATGCTCAATTCTTTGTGTCGGGCTTGTTTTGCGTGCCTGGCGATGAGTGTCACGCAATCGCAAAAGAACTCGTACTCCAAGCAGCCCCGAAGCAAGCAACATGAAGTGTAGAACCGGGATCGAGCGGGGCGCGTCCGACAACCTCGTCAGCACAAACGACGAGACTGCGGAAAGTGCCGCGATAAGGACGCAAGCCTTCAATAATTCCCAGGCGTCCCGAATCGAATAAAAGCGGGCAATAGGTGAGCTCGTTTGGAACCATTGAAATATGAGGAGAGATAGGAGAAATGACACGCCGCAGTAGATGGCGACGCCATTGACTGAATAAATGGTTCCATCGCGGAGGAGAAAGGCGGCAAGCGGGCTTAATCCGCCCCACACCACGTCCAGCACTGCAACGCGCGACAACAGTCGCGTATGCGATGATGGCTTCCTCAGACGACGATTTAATTTGACCACAGCGGAACGCCCCGAGCCCTAGGGTGAGGTCAGTGGAAGCAACTATAATAGCACGCCCCGCGGGAGGAATAAATATAATTATCGAGTATCATCAGTACCTTAGGAAAGCCATTATGGAATCCGGCACGTTGTCAACGGTCGTCGAAGGCGGGATCTCTATCCGGAGAGTGAACTGCCGATAATTTGATACTGACATAACCAGTCTCTCAGCTCACGGGTTCAGATAACACGGGGTCGCGGCTGTCGTGCGTTCACGCCCTCGTTGACACAACGGCCTGCTTCAAATCGAAGGACATAATCGCACAGCGCGAGACTCTCAGCTCGATGTGCAATGATAACAATGATCGGACGGTTTGAAATTTCCCGCAGACTCTGCAGAATCGCTCTCTCGCTGGCTACGTCGATTGCGCTGGTCGCCTCGTCCAGAACCAGCAACCGTGGTTTGCGCAGAATTCCACGCGCCAAGGCGATGCGCTGGCGTTCGCCACCTGAGACGAGCGAACCGCGTTCCCCGACGACTGTGTCGAGCCCCAATGCCATGCCGCGGACTAGTCGGTCGGCGCCCATCAGGGTCAATGCATCCCAGATCTCCTTCTCGCTCACATCTGGATTTGCCCAAACGAGGTTACGCCGAACCGTGTCGTGAAACAGAAAAGGATCTTGTGAAACGTAACTGATCCTGTCGCGCCAACCGGGAAGGATTGCATCTTTCAGTAGCACGCCGGCGATAGCAATCTGGCCCTGCTGTGGCGGACAGAGTCCGACCAAGAGATCCGCAAACGTTGTCTTGCCGGCACCTGACGGTCCGGTGACCCCGATAACTTCCCCGGGTCGAATTGTGAGACTGACATCTTGAATGCCGCGCACCGTCCGACTGTCTCCGCCCTCAGACGTGTAGCGATAGGTAATCCTGTCAAAAGTGATATTGCCTTCTGGCAGTGGCAATCCAGCGGTCTCCTCGTGCTGCGGCCGCGGGATCTCCGTGAATTCCTGCTCGAATTGCTTGGCTTTCTCATAGGATGGGAGGTAATGGACGAATTGCTGTACATCTTGTTGGATTTGCCCAAGGGGAATGATCATTCGTGAAATGATGACAACTAGGGCTATCAATGTCGCGGTTGCGAGATGGAATGCGCTGAAACCCACGAAAACAAGCAATGCGGCAGCAAGCGCCGAAAGAATCGTAAGCGCATTGCGAACGTGGGACTGCTGGCGTCCGTAATCAACTTGTCGAAGGGTCAGCTCATGCAATGATTGCCTAAATTCGCTGATGAATCGGCTCTGCAAATTTTGGCTTATGGCGAGCTTCAACCCACCGAGGAACTGGGCCGTCGAATCCAGCAGCGACAAATTCGCATTTGTCATGAGCCCGCCGAGAGCGTGGGCTCGGCGAACGAATGGAAAGAACGCGAGGGCACCAATCAATAAGAATCCAAGTGCCAATGATGCAAACACGGGTGCTAGAAATAGTACTAGAGCGAATTGTGCGACCAGCATTGTACTCAAAACGGCGGATCGTAACAGCAACTGAGCCATATCACCGATACGTTGGATTTCGCCGCTCATGAGATGTGTGATTCGCGCGTGTCGTAGTCGCGCGATTTGATCCCACCGCGCCGCGACAAGATATTCAGCAATACGCAAGCGCTGCGCTTCGACGAAACCAACCTGCAGTTCGGCGACGCGACCGTCGCGTAGTGAAAGAATCAGGGCGCGCACGATAATAAGGAGTCCAAAAACCCCGAGTAACAGTGCAAGGCGGCCTGCCGGGTGCTCCACCCCGAAGAGGCTGAATGCAACTGTCACCGCACGGCCCATTCTGCCCGAAGCAACATCCGAGCCGATCGCCACACTCAGCAGCGGAACGATAATGGCGAGGCTGAGAGCCTCGAGAATTGCCCCTGACCCCACGAGAATCACAGCAATGATGATTCTGCGCCCGGCAAAGGATGCAAAGTCGTGCAGGAATCGGCGCAAAGTAGTTCCGAGCTGAGCGCCCTTCAATTCATTAGATTCACAGGTCATCTCACGTTCTACTACAATCGCTGCCCTTCGGCATGCTAGCTTAATTCCTTCATCAGACGTGAGGGGTGGCGAGCGGAGCCCAGCCCGATCCACCACCTTCTGGCGCGGTCTATCATGAATGACAATTCGTCGAAATCGCGAAACCACTCTAGTTCTGCGCCTCTCAATCAAGTAAGGAGCGGGACGCAACATTGCTTTAGCGCAACTGGACCGCGACCATCGAGGATGCGAGTTCCTAGGCGCGGTATCCGCGACTAAGGCAGCGTTGAGGAGGCTGAAGTGCCGGCCGGACGCATCGTAGTTTCCTATCCTGGTGTGCATCAGGCCTATCAACTCGCTTTAGCCGCCCAGGAACTGGGTGAATTGAAGGCGTTTTATTGCGGGTTGTACGACGCCCCCGGCAAATGGGGAGATCTGGCGGCGAGATTTGTCGGGCACGACGCGCTGGCAAGTCGGCGCCTCGATGGTCTGAACCTGGATGCAATCATTGAATTTCCCTGGCCATTGGTATGGAAGTCGATCCGCGACAGGTTCTATCGCCCCGGCAGGAATGATTGGCTCTCCGCATACCAGGCCTTCGACCGTTGGGTTGCCCGAAGACTCGAACAATCCCCGCCGGAAATTTTCGTTGGAACCGCAGCTGCAGATCTTCACTGTCTTGAATTAGCAAAACGCCGCGGAACCACGCTGGTACATGACTGCCCAGGACTCCATCCACTATTCCTGCGGGACGTATGGCGTGAAGCCGCAGGCCGTGCCGACATAAAAACTAATGGTGCTGGCACAAGAGTTCAGCAAATGGGATTCGCGCAAGCTCGTCGAATATTCGTTCGCTGATTATTTGTTAGTGTATTCAGACTTACACCGCCAAAGCTTCGAAGCCGCGGGCTATCCGAGCGAGCGCCTGTTGGTATCGCCGCTCTGGGTCGACACCAATCTATGGTATCGAGAGGTACCACAGCATTTAGATAAAACCATCACGCGCGAACCGTTGAAATTGCTATTTGTCGGTTCGATCAACCTTCTAAAGGGAATCCCATTCTTGATGAAGGCGGCTGCTGAATGCGGAAGTGCTGTCCAACTAACGATTGTTGGAGCAAAAAATTCGGAGACTGCGTCCTTACTCGGTCCAGCGAGGAGTAATGTAAGGCTTGTCCCGCCCCAGCGGAAATCGCAACTGCGAAACATCTATGTCTCTCACAATGTTCTTGTGTTGCCTTCAGTTGGCGATTTATTTGGCTTTGTTGCCATGGAAGCGATGGCTTGCGGGCTGCCGGTCATTGTCACTCAAAACTGTGGAGTGCCGGTGCCGGATAATGCCTGGCGAGTGCCAGCCATGGATTCAGAGAGCCTCGCGAAGCGCATCATGGAATATGTCGATGATCGAACGCTCCTGGCCGATCACGGCAAGAAGGCAATTGCCTTTGCAACACAATTTGGGCCGGAAAGATATCGACAAAACATCCGTGGGCTGTTCAAAAATATACTCGATCACCGCAAATAGAAAATTTGCCTCAAAACGAAAAAACGAAAGGTCGAGTTGTTCGGCGCCGCCGCTAGGTTGTACTGCGTACCAGCCGGCGACGCACCCATGAGACCAATTCCAGCGCTCGTCGGCCGCGCAGTAGGGCCACGAAATAGCGCCAGTAGCCGATTGGACCCTGAAACCTTGCCACTTCGTGCCAGGCGATATGATGATGAAGTCTGAGGGCGGTGAGCAAATTCCACTGGGCCGGTGGTTGCAACCGCGCATGGTAGATCAATCGATCGATCGATTTCACATGATCTCGCGTCAACCTTTGCATGACCAAATCGGGTATGGGTACACGCATGACTGAGCGCAGATAATTCAGGGTTTCGACCAGGGGAAGGGTCAGACCCAGCCGCTCGGTCTGGTCACACAAGTAGATCCAGTCGACGGTGCCGCTCCGCACCACAAATGCAGCGTCGATGACCCATCGTACCGGAGGTATGTCGTTCCACATCGCTCCATGGGCACAGACGTGAAGCAACATGTCCGCCGCACACGGCGCCAAGCATTGCTCATCGCCGATCTCGAAACGAACAGCCCGATCCCAAAGGGCTGCCTCCGCTTCGTCGCTGTATCGCGCCCAGAACAGCCTCCAGTGCAGGTCGACTTGCACCTCTCGGTTTGCCGGGTCCTCAAGAGCGCTGGCGGCCCGAATGGCAAAGTCGATGGGCGTGCGCGGTCGCAACTGGCCAGAAACCGCTCGCCAACCGAGCCCCTCCAACAGCTCAAGAGTTTTTAGTCCATCCTTGGGCCGAACCAGCAAGTCGAAGTCGTCCATCGGCCGCAAAGACATCGTTTCGTAATAGGTCGACGCGAGCACGACGCCTTTCAGCGCCATGGTCGCAATTCCTGATGTCTCGAGCTGCCTTACCGCCTGGCCTGCTGCGCGAAACAGCAGATGGTTATGCACCCAGGTCCGCCGCTCCATCCCACGATATTTCTTAAACGCCGAGTCCGTAACGCCGAGCCGTGGCAATTTGTGGGCCAACAAGGGTAACAGTCGCAGCGAGCCGATATCGACAGCGTCAGGGTTGTTGTCGGCGCGCCAAGCTTGCCATAATGGCACTACCTCTTCGCCCTCGAACAAGCACGCCTTCAGCAGCAGTTCCTGATGCGGCGAGGGAAGAAACACCGATGTCATGTCACCGAAGTGCACGGTCACTTGTTCGCAATCTGAATTGTTGATTCCGGTAACGGGCTGACACGAGACTGAACGAATACTAGGCCTCACACATTCGGCGCGGACCGCGGATGGTGACCGGCCTGCTCCAGTCCACGTTACCAACCGGATTTTATAGTTTAGACTCGGCCGCGGTGCCAGCGGGAGTGCACCGAGCGGAGCCCATTGACTTAGCGCAATTGGGCGCGTGAGGAGTGCCGGGATTAATGCCGCAGGTGCCGGTGGCTTGCACCCGACCGATTGAGCCCCGGAACTTGTGCCTCAAGCGGCGAAAGGGCTTGCTTAGCCTCCAATACCTCGCAAAAGAACGCGATTTGCAGGCGGAAAATTGAAGGGGATTGGGGTAATTGGGGCACCAGCTGCGGTGTCCGAAGCCATCATCACGTTGGGTTGAATTTCTCGCTTGCGCGTTATAGAGAGGGGGTTTCCCGGCAGCAAGAGCGCATTTATGCACTATACGACGCAAGTACCCATGCTGGTGAGTCGCCAGTTTGACGACGAGGTTATTTTGGCAAACTTCGAGACTGGTATCTACTACAGTTTGGCCGCAACCGCGGCCGATATCTGGCTCGGGCTCAAATCTGGCGCGACCGTTGAGGACCTCGTCACCGCATTTGCGGCCCAAGATGGTGCAAACGGCGTCGAGGACAGGAGGCAATCCATCGCGGGCTTTATCGATGAATTGCTGACCGAAAAAATCATTTTGCCGCACGAAGGCGTTCCTGACCCGCAGCCGTGGTCACCGCAATTCAGCAAGTCATTTTTGCAACCCGTGCTCAACCGATACGACGATTTGCGGGACTTGCTCTTCCTCGATCCAGTTCATGACGTAAGCGAGGCCGGCTGGCCGGCGCAGGCCAAGGATGGCGGTTGAGGCAACGTTACTGATCCAATCGATCGATCGGGTCTTTGCAACGGTTTTCGCGCGGCCGGTCGTTGAATGCTTTGCGCGGTCGGGGCCATTTCTGCTTCGCCTCGTGTTTGCACGCAGGTCCCTAGCGGATGAATTTCTGCCATCCTTTCTTCGCGACGAGATGGGTCCAGCGGACCTGCAGATCGGCTTCCTCACGTCGGTAGACGCCGATCTATCGCATCTGATCCCCCACCCGCCGAACGAATACCGTACCATCGCCAGCGATGATTGTTTCGCGATGTGGCAGCCGGGTGATTGGCCGATGCTCTATCTGCTCGATCGCAAATCGAACCGGGCGTTGATCTGGCTCGCGGCCGATGCCGCGCCGGACTGGATTGCCAGTCGACCAGCCCTGCCGCTGATGGCGGCGTTTTCGTTGGGCACCAAGTGGATCGCGCTTCATGCTGCCGCTATCGGCCAGAACGGCCGGATTCTGTTGCTTGCAGGCGATGGCCGCGCCGGCAAAACCACCGCGGCACTGTCCTGCGCTTACGCTGGGTGGGACTACGCGGGAGACGACTATGTCCTGGTCAACACCGCGAACGCAGCAGTCGAGCCGCTTTATTGCTCGGCGCGGCTGCGGGCCGACATGGCCTCGGCATTCGCCGCTTGGCTCAATGCACCCGCACAGATTTCAAGTTCCGATGGCGAGCCGCGTTATGAGCTGCGGTTGGGCGGTGAACGTGGTCGCGATCGCATCAAGGGCGGATCGCTGGCCGCGATCCTATTGCCGCGCCGGCGCGGCGCAAAGCGGCCGGAGTTCGCGCCAGCGCGCCGGATCGATGCGGTTGCCGGGCTGAAGACGTCGATGTCTCTGGCGATGACTCATTTCCATCGCGACACACGGGAGGCGACAATAAAAAAGATTGTCACGGTGATCGGTTTGGCACCAGTCTATTTCGTCGACACTGGGCAATGCCCTGCCAATATCCCCGTCGCTTTCGCGGAATTTCTCGACCGCCTATAACGTGAAGCATGACTGTCGGCACCAGCGTCATCATTCCAGTGCGGAACGGTACGAATTACCTCGTCGAGGCTGTCGAATCGGCATTGGCGCAACTTGGCCCCGCCGATGAGATTCTCGTGGTCTGGGACGATTCGGACGACGACACCGCATCGCTCGTGCGGGGGTTTAAGGATCCGCGCATTCGCGTGATCAAAGGGCCAGGACTTGGCGTGTCAGGTGGACGCAATGCGGGGCTCGCTGCAGCGGCGGGAGCGTTCATCGCCTTTCTTGATCATGACGACTTGTGGCCGGCGGAACGCCACCGCAAGATGCTGCAGGTGCTGATCGACGATCTTCACATTGGCGCAGTGTTTGGCCGCATGCGGATTCGCCTCGATCCCGGCGCCACGCCGTGGCAATGGATAGTTGACCTCGACGGACGTCACGTTCCGGGCCCGAACCTCGGTACCGGCCTGTTTCGGCACCACATTCTCCGATTGATTGGCGGGTTCGATGAAAGCTTGCGATTCGGCGAGGACGTGGATTATTTCTTTCGCCTGCAGGAGATGGGAATGCAGATTTCGCTTTGCGACCTCGACGGCCTGATCTATCGGCGGCACGCGACGAACTGCACTGACGATCAGCGAGCCGTGCAGAATTCGGTCTTCGATGTCATCCATCGGAAGATGGCTCGGGCCCGCGGCGCGAAGCCAGGATTAACAGGCCAACGCCCATGAAATCGTGCACCAGTGTGATCATGCCCGTCCGTAACGGTGCACGGTTTATCGCGGAGGCTCTTGATTCGGTCTTGCAACAGCTCGCTCCGGAGGACGAGATCATCGTCATCGACGATGCCTCCACCGACGCGACCCGGTCGGTTGTTGCTCGCGTCCAGGATCACCGAGTTCATATCTTGAATGGCTCAGGGCGGGGTGTTTCTGCAGCACGCAACATCGGACTTGCGAGCGCGGTAGGAGACTTCATTGCGTTTCTCGACCACGACGACTTGTGGCCGGAACAGCGTCATCGAACGATGCTGCGCGCAATGACGGACGATGCGCAACTTGATGCCGTATTCGGCCGCATTCGGGTCCGTGTCGACGCCGATGGCACTTGCTCGCCGTGGCTGCGCCAACTGGATGGCCATCATGCGCCCGGATCGAACCTCGGCAATGCGTTATATCGTAGCACGGTGCTGCAACGGCTCGAAGGCTTCGACGAAAGCCTGCACTTCGGAGAGGATCTTGATTACTTTAACAGGCTGCAAAAAACCGGGATCCGGTTTGCCCTCTGCGATGTCGACGGTTTGAACTATCGCCGGCACGCCGGCAATGCCACAAACGATCAATGGGCCATGAGGAATTTCATCTTTGATCTAATCAGGCGTCATCGCGATCGAATTGGCGATGCAAATTCTCCCGCCCAAAGAGAACGGTCATGAACGGGCGCACCAGCGTGATCGTGCCGGTCCGCAATGGCGTAAGGTTCATTACGGAGGCAGTCGATTCAGTCCTGCCACAGCTTGCTCGCGATGACGAGATCGTTGTCATCGACGATGCTTCCACTGACGACACACGGTCGGTTCTTGCTCGCATGCAAGATCGGCGAATTCACGTCATCGACGGCGCGGGGCGTGGTGTGTCGTCAGCCCGCAACATCGGACTTACTGTCGCGACCGGCGAATTCATTTCGTTTCTCGATCACGACGACATGTGGTCGCCTGGACGTCATGCCGCTCTGCTGCAGGCGCTGCTTGCCGACACCAAAACGGACTGCGCAATTGGTCGCATTCGCCTGCGCCTGGAGCATGACGCGATCATGCTCCCGAACCTCGCGGACTTGGAGGGCCAAATCACGCCAAAGCTCGTCGTCGGCACTGCGCTGTTTCGCCGGCGAATTATCGATCGTGTTGGCGGGTTTGACGAAGAGATGCGATTTTGCGAGGACATCGACTACTTTGTGCGGCTCATGGAGCAAAACTATCGCTTCGTATTGTGCGACGTGGACGCCCTGATCTATCGGCGGCACAGCACCAATGCCACCTGCGATGTGACCGGTGCGCAACAAGGCATGCTGCAGATGATGCGGCGCAGGCGGGACCGAATGTCGAGCCACGGATCAGGCCGTTGAATGCGCATCTCTACAATCATGACTGTATACAACAATCCGCGTTACGTTGCGCAGGCGCTCGAGAGTGTGCTGGCTCAGACCCTGCCTTCGGATGAAATTATCGTCGTCGACGATGGTTCGACGGACCGAACGCTCGAGATCTTGCAAGCCTTTGCCACCAAGGTTCGAATTATACCCCTGGCGCATGTCGGACTTTGCCGCGCGCTTAACGTTGCCATTGCGTCGTCAACTGGCGACACTTTGGCATTTCTTGACAGCGACGACCTCTGGCAGCCCGAAAAACTGCAGATCCAATGCGCCGCGCTGTCGGCCGATAAAGACCTGGAAGCGGTGTTTGGCGCCGTTCAGCAATTTGTAAGCCCTGAGCTCGAATTCAGAACTCAAGCGAAAGTATGTCCTGCCGGATGGTCCGCAGCCGGGCATCTCCAAGAACGCGCTGCTTATACGCCGTGACGCATTCCAGCGTATCGGTCTCTTCGATGAAGAAAGTACGGTGAGCGACTTCGTCGAGTGGTACGCACGCGCGAATGTTCTCGGCTTGCGCTGGCGGATGCTACCCGAAATAGTTGCGTTGCGGCGGCAGCATTCAGCGAATACTGGACGGTTATTGCGATCGGCGCAGCACAGCGAGATTTTGCTGGCTCTTAAGCGCTCGCTTGATTTGCGGCGGTCAATGTCACAGCCAAAGGAGCGCGGCTGAGCGAGCGACGGTCGGCTGGAGACAGCCACGGAGGGCAAACGACATAGGCTCGTGGGCAGAATGAATCAATTCTCGATCGAAGCGGCTAAGGATTGAAGCTGGCGCCATGTCCGAATCTGCGACAACATGTCATGCCGTCGAACATTCAAAATGAAAGTGTCGGCAGATTCCTTCGAATCAAAGAGCTTTCGTCTGTGCCAAAATTCCGCAACTAAGCTCCTTGAACTTTTGGTTAGTTTCGCGATTGCCGTCCGATGTAAGGCAAAAAACGGGCTTTGCAATTGGGTTGCACGGGTTATCGCTTCCAGGCATCCTCGTTCATCGGCAGTCTGCTCCCATATGACGGGAGAAGAGATTTGATGAAAATCATAAAAATCATTCAGATTTCCATTATGTAGAATATATCCGATGTAGAGAAAGAACTCTACAAATCGAAGTTGGATGAAGGCGATTTCAAAGGGCAGTTTTTCATTCTCGGTTATTTGCTGAATTAGTTTTCGTACAATATCCGTGTACATGACGAAGGGCGGCACGGTGGGTGTAAACGCTTCAAGATAGCTATCGGCGTCTACGCCAAAATAGTCCAGGGTCCGCACAAGATCTTCCCGCAGCGGATGACGTCTATAATCCCCCATCTTGGTACGCGCTCGCCCGTCGGGAGCCTCGAGAAATTCACGCCCAAGCTGGCACACAAGATGGTTCTTAGCATCTAAGATGACATACCTTTCAGTTTGAATGAATTTTGCCGCCATCAGTTTGAGGATTTGTTGCGTCAGCCACCCTTTCGCTTCCGGCAGTTGTGCAACGTCTCGAGCTGTTAAAAACCTAACAAAATTCGCTAAACTGCCATATGCGTCGATTATTCGGCCTTTATTATCAGGTGAGATAGGACTGCGAGAGTTGTCAATGACGACGATCGAGTCGATCAGTTCTAATGGGCAGTAAAGTTGCATCGAACGCCCTTGCAAGGCCAGTAGGTCGTATTCCGCTTCGAATACCACGGTGATAAAAGTGTATTTTTGTGCATTCATTTGCAAACGTCTTGCTGATTCCCACAACAAGCGACCAAATAGATCGAACATACGATTAGGTATAGGCGCCGTTGGTGGTGATCCACGGCTCCACTGCATAATCATGGTGGCAGATTAGTTCAGCGGTCGCCGTTGCACCAGGGGAACGTTGTACGCGCGTCATTATTGCAGTCCGGAACGCGGATCTCGCGCGAGCACCTTCAGACGGCGCCGATCAGCGGGCTTGAGAGTGATGGAAATTCCGGTTCGCATGCGCCAGGCTCGCATGCGTTCAGCCCGCTGGGAATCCCCTCCGAGATTCAAATGTCAGACGCGATCCACAGAGCCGGAACTCCGACTATTTCAAAGTGGAATCGGGTCGGCCTTAAATTGTGAGAAAAAATCTGATGTCTCCGGTTAGTTTTCTGAAGCAGCTTGCTTTCGAGCCGCCGTTTCGTCTCTTCGTCCAACGAGTTTTGTCGACGTTACCTTGCTCGTTCGCACGACGAGCCAGGGGGGATCTTTCCGATAAGATGCATAGACGCTAAGGAGGGGTCAGCGCTCGGTTTTTCGGGTGGATGCGGCGCTGGATGCGCGGCGGTGTCGCGTGGGTCCGCATTGCTCGATTGGGCGGTATAGTCCATTCGTGGTGTCCGGAGCGATGGATCGACCCGTTCCTTCTTGGGACTCTTTTCTGCGACCCAGGCGGTTATACTGATGGATCCGCTTTGCGCCCAGCCGACGACCCCCCTTACTCGGTCCCAGCCGATCATTCCGCGCTGGCGCGGCTTCAACCTTACCGAACTGGCGGGATGGGGCCCTGAACAACGTTATCGAGAATCTGACTTCAGCTGGATGGCCGAGCGGGGATTCAACTTCGCTCGATTGCCCTGCTCGTACTGGATGTGGTCAAACAAGACTGCCTGGATGCAGATCATTGGGAAAAACTTGCGGCCCTTCGACCGCGCAATCGATCTCGGCCGGCAGTACGGCATTCACATAAACCTGTGCCTTCACCGGATCCCCGGTTACTGCGTTAATGGGCGTGAGCTCGAACCCTACCAGCTCTTCGACAGTCCGCGCGACTCGATGGAGCGCGCGCTGGAAGCGGCGTTGCACCATTGGCGCTATCTTGCGGAACGCTACAAGACTGTACCAACGCGCCAGCTGAGCTTTGATTTGCTTAACGAACCGCCCTTCATGGTTGACCAAACGCGCTACGTGGAGATCGCCCGCGCGCTCATTGCTGCCATCCGCGAAACCAGCCCCGAGCGGCTAATTTTTGCCGATGGCGCCGACATCGGTCAGACCCCGGTGAGGGGCTTGGTGGACCAAGCCGTCGTGCACAGCACTCGCGGCTACCTGCCGAAGATGGTGAGCCACTATACTGCGACCTGGGTGCCAGCCGATGAATTTGAGTCGCTAGCTACGCCAACCTGGCCGATGACCGACAACCGCGGCGTTCTATGGGATCGCGAAAAGCTTCGGGATCGACTTATCTCGAAGTGGCAGCCACTAAAGGAGCTCGATGCGCCGATACACGTAGGAGAGTGGGGCTGTTACAACAAAACCCCGCACGATATCTGCCTTGCCTGGATGAGCGATCTGCTCGCCCTGTGGAAAGAAGCTGGCTGGGGCTGGTCGATGTGGAATCTGCGCGGACCATTCGGCGTCCTCGACAGTGGTCGGTCCGATGTCGTCTACGAAAAGTCTCACGGCGGCCGGCTCGACCGCAAGATGCTGGAGCTATTGCTCGCAAATTGACCGCTAAGATCGCAGATGATGCTGACTGGTTTCGTTGGTGCAACGGCCAACTCTCATTTAACCTGCAACCTGGACTCAGCGCGATCTGTGCGATGAGCTCTTTGGCAATCGGATGACGACACGGCTTTTGATTATCGCTCTCGACGGCGCCGACGGCCGCACGCTCGACCAAGCGAGCCGCGACGGAATGCTTCCGAACCTCACCGCGTTGCGGGCACGTGGGCGGGCGTGGACATTGTCTTCAGCGCAAGGAGTCACCGATGACGCGCTATGGGCTTCGTTCCAATACGGGGTTGATGTTGGCGAGCATGGCCGATACGCTTATGACCTCCCAAGGAATTCCGGACAGCCCGATGCCGCGTTTAGGCGGGAACTCGACCGCGACACGTTCTGGGACAAGCTGTCGCGGCAGGGCTTGCGCGTCGCGGTCCTCGACGTGCCGAAATGCCGACCGCCGCGCCAGCTCAACGGCATTCACCTCGCCGATTGGCTCTCGCACGGCCGCTACTTTCATTCCCCACGGGGATACCCAGAGACGCTGGTCGATGACATTCTTACTCGTTTCGGAGCAGCACCACCAAGCCGATGCGGCTACCGGCCACCAGCCCTTAGTGACGATGAAGTGCAAGTAGTGCGCGAAAATCTGCTCCACGCAGTCGGGCAGAAACGCGACGCAGGCTTGTACTTTCTTTCGGCGGAACCCTGGGACCTGTTCATCATCGGCTTCAAAGAGGCACACTGCGGCTGTCACATGTTCTGGGAATTTGCCGATCCGAAGCATGCAAAATACGATGCTGCGCGCGTAGCGCGGTTGGGAAATCCTGTGTTGGACGTTCTTAAGAAGCAGGATGCCGCCATCGGCGACCTAGTTAAGCTCGTCGGGCCGGGCGCGAACGTCGTGGTGTTCTCATCCAGCGACTTCGCTCCCAACGGATCAATTCAACATCTTATGCCGGAAGTCTTGGAACGGGTGAACCGGTACATCGGCAGGCGTGCCAGTGAGCGAATTCTGCAGCTTGCACCGGACATCGTCGAGCGCGGGAACCGGTACATCCGGACGCGTACAGGTGAACGAATTGTCCGTGTACTCCGCCGTCTGTGCCGGCGAGTTACGCCGTCCCCGGTTTTGTCTGTACCCTACAGCGACAATGCTTCCGCGTTGCGCGTGGCGCGCCGTCGCGAAGACAGTGTGGAGAGCTACGCGCAACGACTTGACCTGATCACCGCATTGGTACGCGAATTGGTCGATGTGGATGATGGCCTTCCAGTAGTGAAGGCAGTGACACGTCCGGCGTTGGAACACGTCGGCGAGCGCGCTGTGAGTTTGCCTCACCTCGTGGTGCACTTTCGCAACAATATCTGCTCCCGCGCCGTGACATCGGCGCGCCTCGGCCGTATTGAGGCGTCGCGCCCGGATAACATTCGGTCGGGCAGCCACGAGGCCGGAGGCTTCGCCATCGCCGTCGGGCCGGCGGCGAGCGACGCGATGGCGCAGGTCAACTCCATGCAGGATTTCGCTGCGCTGGTGACGAAAGTGCTGGTCGTGCCCGAGCAAAAGCCGGCGGCGATTCGATAGCGGGCTCCGCGTCCTGCGGCGGAACTCGACCCCATCGAATCCAGGCGAAGACAAGCGATGACGTCTTTCCTAGCGATCGGGAACTATTCGCCCCTTATGGTGCTAGCCATAGGCCTCGCCACCTTTGCTGGGTTCTGGGGCACCGGCGCGGCTCTGCTCCACGCTATTCGCGGGCACATTCCATCTCCATGGCGACCGGTTGTGGCGGTATTGCTTGGCATCCAAGCCGTGAGCCTTGCGGTGCAAATCGCCGGCATGGCCGAGCTGGCATCGCGTCAGGTTCTGGATGCAATGTGGTTGGCTATGATGGCCATTGGCCTTGTGATGTTGATTCTGAGTAATCAACAAAGGCTCATAGAATTTTTTCGTAATCTAAAGAAGCTTGCGCCGTCGTTCTCGATTGGCGTGGTTGAGATACCGATCGCAATCATCGGCATTGCGGTTGGCACCGATCTGCTCATTGCGCTCGCGCCGTCAAGCAAAATCGACGAGTTGTATTATCACATGCTGGTTCCGAGCCGCATCGTAGCGGACGGCGCGCTTCATTTTTATCGCTTGCCCTGGGAAGGGGCGATCTGGCCACAAATGGCGTACCAAATCGCCGCCGCACCGATTGATGCCATTGGCTATCCCGATGCGGCAAATGTTGTGAGCTGGGGCCTGAGCACGATTCTGCTCTGGTTCGCCTGGCGGCTCATGCGCGACAGCACGAAAACGGCTCTTTGGGCCGCGCTATGGACGGGCAGTCTATGCGTTGGACTTTATCCGGCGGTCTGGAGTGTCACCGCAGGCTCCCATGCGATGGGTGATGTGGCGATGGCGACGGCAATCGCCGCATTCTGCGCTCGTGATCGCTTGCTTACCGCGCTCTCGCCGCCGGCCTATGCCGCAATGTTCTCGCTCTTGGTGTTGTCCGCAGCGACATCGAAGATTAGTTTGTTGCCGCTCTCCGCTGTATTACTTTGCACGGAAGCTTGGTTGCTGGCGCGATCGGCTCCGCTAAAGGCCACACCAGCCATCGTCGCAGCAATCGTCGTTCCCTGGGTCATTTTTTATTGCCCGATCGCTTTGTGGACATGGGTGCAATCTGGATCTCCGTTCGGGCCGGTCCTTGCGGGTAGCATGTCCCATTCTGTCTATGCCGTCGACTGGGTCCAAAAATCCTTTCAGCAGACGCGGCACATAAACCAGACCCCGCTTATCACGGTCGTTGAATATATCGCTGTCAACTATTCGCCGCTGATATGGCTGGGGGTAATTGGCGCGCTTGTTGGCACAAATCTTCCAAACTCGATGCGCGGATTTTTAGCATGTCTTTTCGCGCTGCAGGTCACTCTGATCTATTGGCTCCTGCCCCACGATGCCCGGTTTCTCGGTGGCCTGCAGTACGGACTGGTCATTATTTTTGGCTGTTTCGCAAAATCTGACCTGCAGATACGATTTGGGTCGGCACGTGCAGTCGGAACTGCCTGTGTTGTATTTCTTGTCCCCTGGCTGGGTATTCAGATTTACTATGCAACGCAGTTCTTTCCGGTGTCACTTGGCCTCGAGAAAACTGCCTTTTATGAGCGCTATATCGCGTTTTACGCGGATTACGTGAAGTTGAACCGGATGATTTCGAAGGATACGGTCATTCTCGTTCAAGGTTTTCGACTGGACTCTGGTCTACGCTCCGCGGCCCGTATTTTTCGATCCGGCAGATCTGCCACGGGGAAAACCGGTCGTGTTGTTCGCGCCTTCAGCAATCGTCGATGCCGCCTCGCCAATCGCCGGATATATAGTTGGCGATCCTGTATATGAGGATCCGAGTGCTATCGTTGAGACCTTCCGCACGCCTGGACGCCAGTCCATACTGGGTGCGATAAAAGTTGTGCGCCTCATCCCAGAATAAGCGCGCGTCCAGTAAAACAGCGATGAACCATCGTAATTTGTCGGGCAATGTCAGCACGCCAAGCCTGAGCGATCGACAAAGTTCGATCGATCTGCCGTGCGCGAGCGTCGTGATTCCCTGCTACAATGAGGTCACGACGATTGGCGATGTCGTTCGTTTAGTGCTCGACCAACCCGAAGTAAAAGAGCTCATCGTCGTCGATGACGGATCGCGAGATGGCACCTGGGCGACACTTCAATCACTTCTCGCTGACGAGCCCCGCATACAGCTAATTCGTCACCCTGAAAATCGCGGCAAGGGCGCCGCACTTCGCAGCGGATTTGCTAGGGCAACGGCACCTGTCGTTATCGTGCAAGACGCCGATCTCGAATACTCGCCAACCGAATATGCGATCTTGTTGAAGCCGATCTTGCAGGACAATGCTGACGTCGTCTTTGGCTCTCGGTTCATCGGCGGGCGCTCGCACCGCGTCCTGTATTATTGGCACGCGTTCGGCAATAAAGTTATCACGACGTTTTCCAACATATGCACGAACCTCAATCTGACGGACATCGAAGTCGGCTCTAAGGCCTTCCGACGTGAAGTACTCCAGAAGATCACTCTCTGTGAAAATAGATTTGGCTTTGAACCTGAATTCACCGCCAAAATATCGAGGTTGAAGAACGTCCGTATTTACGAAGTGCCTGTCTCATACCATGGCCGCACCTACGCGGAGGGCAAAAAAATCGGGTGGCGGGACGGAATTGCAGCTCTTTGGCACATTACAAAGTACAATTTCTTTGTTACTAGTGTTCCGTCACAGAGCGCTAAGCCCTGAGAGCCGATCCGGTGCATTTTTGATTCGCACGAAACAGGTGTGGGTCTGAGTGGGACGCTTGGTTCGCGAAAAAGGCGCCTCTTGGGGACGCCCGAAATTCACTGCGCCGCGGGCAAGTCGGCAGTCAGTAGCGCACCGAGTTTCATCCTATGTGAATTGCCACCAAGGCGATTACGGCTGCTGCGATACCAAGGAGTACGGCGTAAACGAGGGGTCTCATTCACCGGCGCATTCAATCCAGGGAATCCGCGCTCACTCGGTCCGCGGTGAGCGGCAGCGGTGCATCAGTCAAGCCAACGGTCGTCTCACGGACTGACTGTAGTGTAGCAAGGATTTGTAATGCTCCCGCACGTAATGCCGACGGTGGTGTTGGAGTTCTTTTTCGAGAGCGCGTATAAGGCTACACCTAGACCTGCTGCCCCTAATGCGACTCCCGCGGCCCCGAGTGCGAAAGCGGAGTTGTATGGCGGATCACCCTGAGCAACAGGCTGCTGCGGGGGGAAAGGCTGTTGCCCGGCATATGGACTGGTACACGGCGACGACGGAGCGATTGTTGTGACCGTTCCTGGCTGGACGCCGAATTTGCATCCATCAGGATAGATAATCGTTGCGACGCCGCCCGGTGCCACCATGACGGAATCCCCTATATTGGCGTCGACCTGGCCAGCAACCGGCTGGAAGCCTTGGCCGCGGTTGATATAGAGATTGCCCTGAACGGGCTGCACCGTGGCGGCCCAACACGGGCTCGCGACGAGCAAAAAACAACCGAACAAAAAAGCTTCCCACTGGGACTGCGCACTCATTGCCCCTACTCCCCGCTACACAACGCCCCCACGACACAGCCAATAGTAATATTATACCACATTTACACGTGCGACAACAGGGGCTGATTTTATAGTTAACGACAACCCGGGATCCGGCCGGGTCAAATAATCCGATGCCCGAAGGTTTCCGGTAGGCACGCTATGCCGGCGCGAAAATTTGGTCACCGAATTGAGTAAAACGTTCGTCGAGATGCAATCGACCGCGAGCGAGGGGGCTCGCTTGTCCGGCGTCGTTCGCTCTTACCCCATTGACTCCGTACGGCGACCTGAGACGCTTCGCTGGTCACTGTGCGCGCAACCAATTGAGCTCAGGCACAGCAAAAGCCGCGAGCGCGCGCGCACCACTTTGCGATAGATGTCCGCGGTCCCTATACATGATCATGCCGTCGCGCATCGGCGTGCAAGTGAGTGCATCGCAGAACAGATCGAACGGATCCCATATCCGCACATTGTCGTAACCAGCGGCGAGCTCGCGCAAGGCAGAAAGCAACGGCGCGCGCTGGCTCTCCAACATTGCGCGGCTGCCGCCGCACTGCGCCGCTGATCCATGCACGAGACATTCCGGTAGCATTAAGGAAAAAAGAGGTATCGGCGCGATCACCAATACTCGCGCCTTTATAGCCCCCGCCATGGCGAGGACGTGCTGCATGCCAAAGCGCCACGCCGCCAATTGCTCGGGCGTACCCTGCGGCCCAGGAAATCCAAACTTTATGGTCGTCAGTACGATGCCGGCGAGGCCGGCGCGCGCCAGGGCCGGCAATTCCGCCGCAACCGCTCGATTAAAGGCCCGGCAGGAGCTCGCCAAGCCACGTTGGCTTGGGAGGCCGAGCACCACGGTCGGACAACTGCTCATGGACCAGGTCACAACGGCATAGCCGCCACTCGCGCCGGCCACTTGCATCAAAGGCAACAGTTGGTGCGCTTGCGAATCACCCCAAACCAAAATGCGCGGCGGCGCATCGGGGGCCCCGACTGAACACCGAAGCGGCGGCGCAAGCTTGGAGAAGGTCTGCGCAAAAGTGCAGCCGGGGATTGGTGGGATGGTGAGCGCGGCGGCATTAATTGCGCGGAGCCACGGATCGCGGCGCCAGGCGAGGTCGGCCTGCACCTGGAGGCCGGCTGCCAAGAAAGCGACCGTGACCGAAATTGCGCCCCCAGCCGCTAATGTTTGGCGCACAGTGAAAAATGGCCATGGCCGATTGCGCCGGATCGGATTTTCAATGACGACGAATGTGAGCGCAGCGAGCGCCAACGCAGCGAGTAACACGGACAACGTACGGGTCAAACTTGCGTCGCCCGGCGCCAGAATCCGGCCGAAAGCAAGCAGCGGCCAATGCCAAAGATACCAGGAATAGGAGAGCTTGCCGATGATGACCATCGGACGGATTTGCAAGAGGCGAGAGGGCGCGGCGGCGGGCGCGCTCGTGACGCCGGCAATAACAGCCGCCGTGCCGAAGGCCGCGGTCACGACGCTCAAAGAAAAGCTATGCAGCAGCGTGATCGCAATCGCGATCGAGACGAGCCCCAACATAGCAGCAAGTCCGCCGATGCGGCTGATCCGCCGCAAGTGGCCACCCGCCAAAGCGAGCGCACCACCGAGTGCAAACTCCCAGCCGCGCGCTGGCGTCAGATAAAAGGCCGCCGTCCGACTGGCATAGGCGCCCCACCCGAACAGTGCGAAAGACACGGCAAAGAACGCAAAGAACGACAGCAGCGTGATCCCCAACATCGATCGTCCGCTCCGCCGGCCGAGCCAGGCAACGAGCATCAGCAGCACAGGCCACAGCAAATAAAATTGCTCCTCCACCGAAAGTGTCCACATGTTCAACAGCGGGATCCAATCGGCCGGCGGCGCGAAATAGATCGCCTGGGAGCTCCAGAAATAGAAATTCGATACGAAGGCCATCGTGGCGATAGCCGACTTGGACAATTCTTGCCGCTCGAGGGCCGGGCTCAGGATGAAAGTGCCGAGCACGAGCACAGTTGCGACGACCGTCGCCAAGGCGGGAAGCAGCCGACGCACGCGGCGCGCATAAAAGTTTGTAAAATCGATCGTGCCGGTCTGCTGCAGCTCGTCAAGGAGCAGGCGGCTGATGAGAAAGCCCGAGAGCACGAAAAAGACATCGACGCCGAGATAGCCGGCACTCAGCCCCGGCACCCCGGCATGGAACAGCACCACCGGCGTGATCGCGACGGCGCGGAGACCGTCGATCGCCGGCTGGTAGTGCGTGCGTTCGTCCATCCCCGCTCCTCGGCGCCCCGGGGCAAACTAGCGGCAATGCGTCACTCGCTCAAATGTCGCAAGGAGTGTGTCAGTGGCTGAGGTGGTTGCGGGTCGCTCGGATTTTCGGGGGCCAATAGGCCAGGGACTGTATCTGCAGCAATCGCAAACCTCGCAGGGCCATGGCCCGTGCGACGATCGATGAACGCGTGCTGGATTGGCGCGGAGTGCTGCACCACCAAGCGCGGATCCCGGGATCGGAGGAAGCGGGTCGAGATGTGGTTAGCGACGCTCGCTATCGACCCGCCCAAGTTGGTTCATCAGGCGCGCGTAACTCAGACATAAAACTGCCGGAGAAAGCGGCTTTTTCGATACTCTTAAGCCCCTGGAGACAGCCACCCCCGACGGGTCGAGCGCGACGTCCGCCAGAGCAATGTCGGCCGAGCGAGGCTCTTGCAGATCGCGGTGGATAACTCATTCGGTTGGCGATCAGCGTTGTGACGCTGCACATTTCGGTCGTTAGAGTTGCCGCATTGGTGCGGCGTGGCGCGGGTAGCGTTATGATTGAGGCTAAGATAACGTACTACGTGTTCTTTATGGGCGCTGCCGCTGTTGCGGGCATGCTTGCTTACCAGATGTTTGAAATGTTTCGGGCTTAACCCACGGTTTCGCTGTGGTGCCCGTGAAACGCATTCTTTGACGGCCGCCGTTGTCAGTGCCGCCCCCCGCGAGACAAAGGTCTCTTTCGTTTTGGCCGGTTGATTCCCAGACGGCTTTATTTGGCGGTATCGCAAACCCCAGTAAACGACGCCATTGCGATATGGCCCATTCTTCCTTAGGCTAGCGAGTTCAGTGGTGTCTGTGGGTGGTAGCGATGATGAATGCGCAAGAGTGCCGCAAGAGGGCAGAAGGTTGTTTGCGCTCAGCGGAGACCAACTTGCCTGGGGCGGGGCAATGGCATTGGCTCGCCAACACGTGGGCCACGATAGCAGAACAGCGGATTCTCCTCGAACAGGATCGCGCCGCTTTCGCACGATCGCAAAGAAATGCTACCGTCGAAATCGCGGAAAACTTGCGCCAGTCCCTCGATTTGAACTAGGGCCGTTTCAAGCCATTGCTTTCGAATCGGTCGCGGCTTTGAATCAATGCGGTCCTGCGTAGAGTTTCACAATGAATTTTCTGGCGTTTGTAGCACTGCTTCAAGCCGTCGTCGTTGCAGGTTTTGTCGTGGTCGTGATCCGGAGAACTTGGTTACGTCCGTCAACAAGAGTCGCAAAACAGCCCCGTACTCAGCCGATCCGCCATTCCTCAAACGATTAACGAAGGCGCGACGTCCCGGTTTCGTTTTGTGTGCCTTTAGCCGCAGATTGCAGTCAAATACCAAAGCTTTCTGCGTGGTTTGGGTCTCCTGTCCGCGTTTGCTGTGACAAGACGAGGGGTCGGCTTTCCGCCCCAATAGAGCCTTGATTTTCTTTAAAAATCCTCAGTCGTGGCTCTTTCGCCACAGTATTTCATTTTGCAACGGGCAGCGTTAGATTGGTCAACGGAGGTCGGTCTTCCTACCCGTGAGTTCCTATGTGTTCGGCAGCAAGAATAGCCTCGGTAACGGGCCCAGCTCCCCAGCAAAAGAGGGTGTTAAACGCCGTCTTGGTGCCGCTAAAGCCCTGGGGTAATTTGCGATATTCTCTGCCTTTGCAGTCTGCGACGAAGCCGCTGCTCGTCGCGCTTGCGGAAGGCGAAGCGTTGGCAGACCATGATTGAATCCGCCGCACTGCTGCGAACGAAGAGACTACGGCGTCAGCGCACGCCGGAGGAATACCGCCTCTATCGGGCGGCGCTCGAATGGGGTCTGGTCGACCCGATCGTGATAGCAAGCGAAAGCGACCTAAAATCGGATCGTTGGCGCGGACAAATCGAGCCTTCATCCCATCACATAGCCAATGTGATTGCGTTCTGTCAGCAGGCCCCGGCGGCTCTGTTTGCGGACGAAGTTGGTTTGAACAATACCATCAGTGCCGGACTAGTGGCGAGCGAACTCATCGCGCGCGGGCGCATTTCGAAGTTACTGGTCATTTGTCCTAAAATTTTGGCGCCAGAGTGGTGTCATGTGTTGGAGTCAAAATTTCGCATACCGGCTCAAGTCGTTGTCGGCCGGGATCTCATGTATGTCGAACCAGAAGACATCGGCGTGGTGATAACGACCTATCACTCGGCGTGGCTATATCTCGACAAGATTCCAACTGATCGCTTTGACATGCTGGTACTCGACCACGCAGATAAGCTGCGCCACCTGCTGCGTAATCTGCGCGGCATCGATCAAGCTCCGCACGTTCCGGGCATTTTTCGCGAGGCGCTTGAAAGCCGTCGATTTCGTTACGTCTTGATGATGACGGCAAGGCCGATCCAAAACAGTCTTTGGGATCTTTACTATTTGATCGATTTGGTGGCCAAGGCGCGCGGCCACGCAAATCCGTTTGGCAATGAGAACGCGTTTGCAGTGAAGTTCATCGCCGATAATCGCGAAGAGGCGCGGCAGTTGAGGCCAGAAGCTCAAGAAGAGTTTCGTTCTATTGTCTCCCGGTATATCTCGCGCGGGCGCCGCGATGATATAAAGCTGAATTTTCCCGATCGTGTCGTGCAGTCGGTTCGCGTCGAGCCAAACGCGAAAGAGCTGGAATTAATCCAGATTTTGGCGAAGCCAATTCAGAGCCTAGAGCCCTCAGCTCAGATGTCTCTTCTGTTCTCGCTCACAAGCAGTCCGAATGCGGTGCTGGCGCACCTCGATGCAATGGCACGAAACCGTACTGTGCCGGAAGATCTCGTCGCCGAAGTGCGCAATATCATTGGTCGAATGCCATTGAGCGCCAAGTTGGATGGCTTGACGACGATTATTAATCGACTGAGATTGGCGACCCCGGACCGATGGCGGCTAGCCGTCTTTACAGGCAGCGCGGAAACCCAAAACAGAATTCAAATTTACCTGGAAGGGCGAGGGGTTCCTGTTGGCGTCTTCAGCGGTACGTCGACCCATCAAGATCAGGAAACGCTCGCTCAGTTTCGGAAAGTCCGGCCTGAAATCCGTGTCATAGTATGCACCGAGGTTGATTCCGAAATTCTTGACCTTCCGATAGCAACCACCATCGTGAACTATGATCTTGCGTGGAATCCTGTCACTATGGAACGGCGAATAGGCCAACTCCAGCGACAGTGGCCAAGTGGGTCTAGGGTCAACATCTTTAATATAACCCTTGCTTGGCACGTTCGAAGAGCACATCGTCTGTCGCCTCATGACGAGAATGCAGGTTGCTTGCCGTGCCGTGGACGATATAGCCGCTGTCTTGCACAGCGCGGGGCTGGGCAGTGACGATGACGGTGATACGGGTTTTGATGGCTGGATTTTGCAATTAGTATTGGCTTCGCTTGCGGGCAAGGACATTGAGCCCGTTACGAAGCAAATCGAACAAAACATCGCCGCTGCAAAAATAGAGCTGAGCCGCGAGGAAGAAAATATTAATGCGCTGCTCGATTTAAATGGAGTGCAACAGAGTCGGCCGCCCGCGCCGCATTTGCCGCTGGTTATCCACTCAATGGATGCCACCGAATTCGCTCGGGCCGCCCGTGGCCGCCTGGGAACACGAATGATTCCCCAGGACGAAAAACTTTCTCTAAACGAGTCCCATGACACCTGCGAGTTCGTAGCAGTAGATGCAGCCGAAACCACTGCTGATCTAAATGCCGTTCTCTGTGAGCCGGGAAGTCGTGCTTTTACCGAGCTGGTCAGCCAGACATCGGACACCGGGTTTCACCTGGTCGATGACTTGGATGATCAGGCGGACAAACAAGCGAGTGAAATAGCCCGGCGTTGGGTTTCTGACTATAGCGCGACCTTCATCAGGGCGGATGTGCTGGACGTTTCCCGCGCCTTTAACGGTCAGGCTCTGGTTCGGCTCCGAGCGACCGTCGCCGACGACAGTTACGAGCGGCTCATTGAAATCACCTGCTCGCCAAAAAGTCACATCGTTTGGAGTGGACGCAACTGGCTGGCCGCCATCCCTGATGATATCCAGGACGCTGCTGCGGTCGGTATCAACTCCGAAGCGCTTTTCCAGGAGGCTATAAAGGACACGGCCATTGCGGAATTTTGCCGCTTCTACAAGGCACGGCGACAACAGGAATTGTCGGCCTGCGGCTCGGATGTAGATAAAAGAAAGAAGTTGTTAGATGACTTCACGCCGCAGTTCGAAGTGACACTAGTCGGTCTGCGAGGCGCGGTCCATCGACAAATAAAGTTGCGCGTACAATACAAGTGGGACAAGAACGCAAAATATTCCAGCACGCTTACGGTCGCGCCGCGTTTCGGAATGGTGGTGGAGGCGCCGCCGTTCGAGCGATGCGCCCAAACCGGACAATTGGTGCCAGAGGACTGCCTCGAGCGCTGCGAGATGACAGGGGCGAAGGCCATTCGGCACAAATTGGTGCGGTCGCATTTGACCGGTCGTCTCGCTCTGCTTGAAAACACCGTGATCTGCAATCTGAGCAAACAAAGAATTCTTTTGGACGAAGCGAAGCTTTCGGATGCAAGCGACCAGATCGTCGCACGATCGTTGCTGAAAAGCTCCGCCCTGAGTGGGAAGTTGGGCGAACCTGAACAGTTCGGCGAATGCGAATTCACTCAGGTCGATGCATTGCTTTCGGAACTCGGGATTAGCCAGATATCGGGAAAGCGGTATCGCCTGGACGAAGAACTGCGTTCTGTCGTCTCCGGCAAAGTGGGGCACCGAACGGAATTCACGTTCTGCGAGGTGACTCAGCAACCCTTTGCGCCCGGCGAAGGCGAGAATTGCGAAATTACGGGACATTTGGTCGAGCCTAGTATCCTCATGCGTTGCGCCGTGACTGGGAAAGTCGCTATTCCTTCCGAACTTGAACAGTGCGCTGCGAGTGGAAATTGGGCTCTTAAAAAATACCTCGTAACAAGCAGTGTGTCTGGTGCGCGCCTATTGGAGCGATACGCGTTGCGGTCTGCCAAAAGCAAGTTTTGCGCTCCGTTGGAGGGCAAGCGTTGCATGTGGAGCGGTCGGAAATATCATCCCGACGATCTCCGCACCTGCGCCCTGACTGGTGTGCCGGTGCATTTTAAGTTTGTAACGTCGGACGCCAGCGTCCGGCTGCAGCCACTGACCGATTTGCTTTACGGAATGCGCCGGACGGCAGACGCCGCCGATCTTTGGGAAGCAATTGCAGCCAAGGCGTCGGTTGCGCTCGGGGGAGGCCGTTGCCGTCTCGAAGCCGCGCAAACCTCGCCCGATGGGCGCCATCTCGCGGTATGCTCCGAGGTGCGCAGCTTTCTCGGCAAGTCGGTGCACCAGGCTGGCCTATTGTATTCATTCGGTGACGATCAGATTATCGGCCGCATTGCACTCGGCAAACGATCGCCGACCGGTTGGACAGACGCGAGACGCTGAACAATCTATCGGCTTCTCAGCATGCCATTTGTCCGCGTGACCGTGGGCGCCCTAATCCGAGTTGCCGAATTTGCGCTTGCGGATTTCGTCAATGGCAGTCTTGCTCGTGTCACCTTGTCCTTTTCGAAAATTTTCGCTGGTGGTGTCGCTCGCCGCTACGGCTTGACGCTGGAGCGTGCGCGAACTGGCCGAGCGGCGCGAACGGCACGACGCGCTGTTCCGGGTGCTCTCACACAACGACATCCAACACTGGGCCGACCGCTTTCTGACCGCGCTGGACCGTAAGCCCAGAGCTTTGAGCCGGCTCGAGCAAATGCCCTCTGTGCGATCGTAATCTAGCCTGGCTCCCGATCGCCGCCCTTATGCCTGTGAAGGAATCGAGCGACCCAAAGCGGAAGTCGCGCTCCCCCTATTGCCATAGTGCAGCAATTAGGTAGCGTTCGATCCCGCTGACATCGCCAAGCCGAGCCGTTGTGTGCAAGCCGGCGCCGGGGCTCGGTTCACCAGACTGCAAGAAGGAAGGTGCCACCAATCGCGACGATCACGAGAATGGCAAAGAGAATCCCAAACAACATCGGAGCCATTCCGCTGTATGCGGATTTTTGCGTCGGGGTATTCAGCTGGAGCTCGGGGAGCATCGCGAAGTTATTTGCCACCCGCCGCGCCTCGTCTTTGGTAAGTGGCTTCGCCGCCGATCGCCGCTTAGGCTCCTCCTCGTGGTAGACATAAGCCAGCGCACGGCCGGTGCGGTCCGTCACGACAAAGCACGCGGGCAGTTCTTCAACCGACCAGGGCGGCGGGAAATCGCGAGGGGAGGGCATGGCCAATGATCAAGCGCTACAAGAGTTTTTATTGGCGCGGCGCCGGAGCAATTGGTATCGGCCGCGGCGCCTTAGCCCCAGGCTTTGTTCCAAAGCGGGAAACTATACGCGCCATGTCGTCGTCATTATTTACTCGCGGCATGAGGTTCCAAACCAGCGGATCGCCGTTCAAAGAGTCAAATGGCTGTAGCTGCCAGACCGTTCCCGTTTCACTGTCAAGCAAGTACGTGTCTCGCTCGGTGAATGGGCTAATCACGATCTGGTATCGGCCATGGGATTGCAGAGCCGGGGAAACGGTTTTCGGGAGCTCTTGGGCGCCAACCGGCTCAACGAGTATCGACAAAATTGCCGCCATAATGAAACCGCGCGTGAGCATCATTCCCCTCTCTTTGGTTTAAGGAAACAAAGCTTAGCCTATTCCGGGGGCCAGCGGTGGCCAATCCTCTGGATCACGCTTGGGGCCAGCGATTACCCCGGTCCTAGGCGCAATCCAGTCAACAGCCGTCGCCATAGCCCTACGCGCTCGCGGGGCTCGTTCTCGTTGGCACCATCTTCATTCGCAATGAATGTTGGGCCATGCTGCCCCAGCGCGCGGGCAAGCCCCTCAAGGCCGCCATGCGCACGAATGAGCGCATCAAGATCATCCGGTTTGATAGCGTCGTTAGTCATCAACCCGAAGATACGACAGCACGAAGGAGCATTGGCAGGAATGATGAAACGCAACGTGACGGCTTTCAATTTTGGCCCTGAGTTTGGGCTCTAGTATTCTCCATCATAGTTAGTTCAGCTTGCCCTTGCGAGATTACGTCGATAATCTTGAGCGCCCTATCCTGGTTCGTCCATTGCGCGCGGAGTTCGCGTTCCCAATCGAGTGCGTGGGCGACGATGGTCGCAAGATTGTCAAGCCGCGGTTGCCAGCCGAGCGTCACGCCCTTCTCGCCGCCGGCGACGATGCGCACGGGATCGCCCTCGCGCCGGGCAGTGCATACTCGACCTTGAAATCGGCCCCCGACACGCACTTGACCGTTTCGATCACTTCGAATCGCGCTGCGCTTCCTCTCAGACGCTCATTGTATTACGCAATGGTTTGGGTAGCTACTCCAGAGCGAAATTTTTGTCGCTGACGTTCCACCAACCGACGATTTCGTCACTGTCAGCGCAATGTGCGGTCGATCTGCGGAAATCTTCCCGCTATGAACCGGTAGAACCTGTAGGCCGAGGTTCCGATGTACTACTATCTTTCGAAAATACTCGAATTCTTCGCAGTTCCGTCGAATCTCATCTTGATCATCGTGATATGCGGTCTCTTGCTCTGGGCAAGCCGCTACGCGCGGCTCGGCAGGGGAATTGTCGTAACTGGCATCATGCTGCTGCTGATCGCCGGTATGACACCGCTCGGCACGGCGCTGCTTGTGCCGCTGGAAAACCGCTTTCCGCAGTGGAACGCCGGGGAAGGAGCGCCGGACGGTATCGTCGTGATCGGTGGGATTATCAATACGCATGTCTCGGTTTTGCGCGGACACATATCGTTCGATCCCGCTGTCGAGCGCTTATTGGCGGCTATCGACCTTCATCGTCAATATCCGACCGCGCGGATCGTGTTCAGCGGTGGAGACTTCGAACCTTATCTTCAAGGGAATGCCGGAGGCAGAACTAGCCGTGCAGTTCCTTGAGAGTTACGGGGTGCCGAGCGATGATATTCTCGTTGATCGCACTGCGCGCAATACGATGGAGAATGCCGTCAACGCGAAGAAAATCGCAGCGCCGAAGCCGGGAGAACGATGGCTTCTGGTCACCTCGGCTTTTCATATGCCGCGGGCAATCGGACTTTTTCGTGCCGCCGGGTTCCCGGTCGAAGCCTATCCGGTCGAATGGCTCACCGGCGGCTGGGGCGATGTCATTGGCTCGCAGCCTTCTCTGCTCGGCGGATTTGTGGACTTGGATATCGCGGCCCACGAGTGGGAAGGGCTGTTCATCGATTGGATCATCGGACGGACTTCGACATTGTTTCCCGGCCCCCGAGATGCCCCATCAAGCGGGTGATCACTGGTTGGCCCCCGACGCCTTGCCCAGGAAATAGCCGGCTGGGATGCCGCGAACGCTATTGAGCATGGACCGTCGGAACGCCCGCGTGACGGCTAGTTAAAGTTTAGACGCAACGATCGAAGGAAAATAGGTCCGTTTCGTCAACGGAGAAAGATTTAACGATCAGCTTGATCCAATCTACACCAACAAAGCGCATCGGCTCAAAGTCTTAAGGGCTGGAAAACTAAAGACGACCATCCTCGTTTGCGCATAGAGGGAAGGTTCGGAGCAATGTGATGTTTTCGGATTGGGTTGTGGTTCTCGCCGCGATTGAGCTGGTGAGCCTTTTGGTTTTTGGGTTGAGTATTGTCACGGCGGCTCCTGAGGAGAAAATCATTACCGGGATTAGCCCGTAGAGTAGCTCCGCAAATGCGGTAACGCGCTGACGTTGCACATATCAACAGGCCGCCTGTGCGGCCTCTTTCTATTCTAATACTAGCGGCAAATTGCTGTGGATTGCGGGCATTATTGCCTCGGCGCGATGCTTACACAGCTTGCATCGAATCGGTAGCTCGTTAGCTTCAGTTACACCTCAGCTTGTCAGAGAAACGATCCATGCATACGGTTGGATACGTCTACCTTGCGTGTGGCTTCGTGTTCTTCGCCATTGTCTTCAACGTTTTACTGAAGTTGGACACGCAGGCGTGGGTCACTAAAGGCCTCCGTCGCGGCGATTTGTATTCATTGCATGATGTTGCTTCTGGACTGCGTCCGGACGGACTTACGCGCGATCAGGCCCGCCGCCTGCAAGCCCGCGGGATGGTTCGCGGTTACGGCAATGGTAATTTCCGTGCCACGCTCAAGGGTCGGATGGCCTTACTTATCAGGCAAACGATTCGGGGTCGATCGGTCGCGTAAGTATCGCGTGCCGCAGATCTGTGCACTGGAATGACACGAAAGCCGTCTGTTGCGAGCATGTCACTTGGCTTGACTGGCCGACGAGCAAATCGTGGCCGCGAGCTCAGCGGCGAGCCGATTGAACTCGTCAGTCTCCATCCAGTGAAATCTATGATCAGCGATCTCGCAGTCCTCCCAGACCTTGATATCGCGAAATCGCGAACCCGCATTAGGTTCTTGGCGATCATAGTCCTCGACTTGTAAGCGGCGCTCGCTGGTGGGTCGGACGAGCCAATTGAAATGGGCTATGTAGGCGCGACGCGGCGCGATCGGACTTCCCTTGGTCACGTAATATCCGGGCGTATGGATGTCCGACCTGTAGCGTACTGCGGCCGGCCTGAACAACCCCAATTGCGCATCCAGAACTCCAAGACGCGATACAATCAGCGGGTGCCGCGAATATTCGCACTTTCCGTCAGTCGTCAGTCGAATCCAGCGTCGACTGACTGTCAACCAGACGGCCCCCTTCCCAATTTCAAACCCGTCGCGTGAATGCGCACATCTACTTCAAGTGGGCGGGGGATCTCTTGCCACCGTACATACCGCAGAGTTAGGCTAACGATGTCGCAAGGGTTCCTTCCCGCGACTGTCACTCAGCCTCGGCCGCATGGCCGAGGCTTTTTTGGGTGTCTTATCGAACGAGGCGTCCGGAGTTTATCGCGACGCGCGTAACGAAGAACGCACCCCCCCGAAACGCGCTTCGTGAGCGCTTCTACCGACCATTAAGGGGTGCAGCGTTCGCACTCCTAGAAATGTCTAGGCGGCTTTCTCGTCAATCAAAGCGAGCAACTCGGCGCGTGTTGCGGGCCGATTCCGTCTAAGAACAATTCCGCTCTCGATAAAATCGATGTCGGGCCTTTGAGATGTATGAGCATGCTTCGCGGTATAACGAAAATACATATAATTGCGGCGCGAAGTGGAATAGATAGTCGCACCGGCCAACCGACAGTCCTCTAGAAAAGCATTATCCTCGCCGAGCGCGACGTCGCGAAACGGGCATTGAAGTGCCAAAGAACGAGAGAATGCTAACGTCCCCCCTCGAATGAATTTTACAGTTTTTAGTCCCAGTCCCGGACTAATCAGTACAATAGAGCCACTGTCCTGTAGATAAACATAGTACTCCGCCTTTCCGATAACGTCGCCATCCCCGGCGAGCAAATGTTCAATCAATTCTGCCAAATAGTTCCGCCCGTACAAATCATCGTCATCGACTTTGGTAACGAATTGGCCGCTTGATTTTTCAACGGCCGAGTTGAGACAACTGCCAAGCGAACAGTCACCGGGAAGCTCCAGAACGAGGCTCGCACTTTCGAGCGCTAGCCGTTCGTCCGGCAGTAGGTTCATGACTTTGTGGCCGTGTAGAGCCACAACAAGCTCGGTGTGCGCATAAGTTTGACACTGCAACATTCCGCATATTTCGGGCAAAAAAGATGGGCGTCTCGTGACCAGAACAAGGGAGACCAAGGGTGTTCGTGGAAGCATGCGACTACTTATGGCTGGCAACGCCAACGAACCCGTGCCGAGAATAGATGCACGCTTGTCGCTGTGCTGGCTATTGGCTTGAATTTCAAAGCCATATCGATATTATCGGCTAAGGCTAAGTACCTCAAAGGGCAAATTTCATGGAAGATGAAGGTCAACTCCCTATTGGCGACGAGAGTAGAAAAGCGAAAAATCAGTCGCCGGACAGGCGCGAACTTGTTCGGAAGCTTGCCGGGGCGGGAATTTTGCCTATCGTGGTTGCAACATTTGTGGCAAGTGACCTCAAAGAAGCAGCGGCGGCGACCTGACGGGTATCTTGGATCACAGCGATAGAGAGATTATTGCAATGGGAGATGGCGATAACCAACCTGATGATCAGAACGAGACGAAGCCTAGTGCAGAAAATTTGTCGCCGAGACGGCGCGAACTTATAAAGAAGCTTGGCAAGGCTGCTATATTGCCCATGGTCGTCGGAACTTTTATGGCAAACGACGTCACAGACGCGGCGGCGTATTGAGCCATCACGAATCCGGCAGAGCTTTGCGGCCCGCAATTTCCGAGTCTGTTTTCAAAAAGCCGCCTCTCAATAGCGCATCGAGGACCTCATCCAAGCTGGTCTCGACTTGCGAAGACTGCATCTGAGGCATTGCCTCGCGTAGCAGGTCAAGAAGCCCACCCCGGGTGTTGAGCAGGTCGATGGCTGTCCATAAAATTCTTCCAGTCTCGTTCAAAACGAGCACTTGGCGAGTCTCTAAATTCATGAGAATCAATTCGTCGTCGAAACTGTCGGAGTCAACATCTTTGGACTTAAGAAAATACATGGTCGTCGCATCCAAGTGCATGTGATAATTATAGAAGATGGGGCGCAAAATTCAAATGCTGTCTTTGTCATAGGATTCATACTTGGAATGCGAGGCGCCTATATTCACCATGCTAATTTTTCCTTTAAGGGCCGAAGCGTTGCATTTTCCACGCATGACGCTTCAGTCATCTCAATGCTTTCTGCGCTGTTCGATCTGCCGGTTAGGGAACATGGTCGAGCGGATCATGCCGTGTCGCTTCGCGAAGAAGCCGACAACCTCGTCGTTCACACAAGCCAGGGACGACAGACGCGTTGCGCCAAGCTATCGGACGCCATCGTCGCTTTGGCGCAGACAATTCCGTTTATGCTCCTGCCGTTTAAGACAGATTACGTACTGCACGGGGGAGCGTTTATCACCGGCGGTAAGGCCCACTTATTTTTGGGACCTGGCTATATCGGCAAGAGTACGCTGGCGCTGGAAGCGTGGTTCATGGGATACGAGATTCTTGGTGACGACTACCTGTTGTTCGACCTATCGACGGCGACATTGCAAGCAGTCCCAAAACCCTTGAAACTGCGAAAAGTCGATCAGGCTCTGCTGGAGCGTCTAGAAAAAGCCGTTGTGCCCCACAGTTATTGTCTCGGCGATATGGGAGGTTCGTCAACCTTGATTCTCAGCCGTGGGCTGCCACGCATGGTTGCGTTGGACCGCAAGGTTCCAATCGGAAGCATTCACTTGCTTGCGCGCACCTGCGACAAAACGAGTTGTTGTCACCCGGCTGACAAGCATCAGTTCTTCCGTGCGATATACCAGCAATTGGTTGCCGCTCCGCGAACCAATCTCGATATTCTCAAATGTTTATCCTCGATGTTTCGCGATGGTCGAGTATCGGCACTGCATATTGGAGAGAATGCAGCTGCGGCCGCGGTTGCGGCAATGGTGACCAGACCGTCTTGGGTCCAATCCATTTCCTATCCTAACGCTATTTGATCCGCTTCGATGTCCGCTTCCGAAGACGCACTCCGGGGCCACCGCCGTTCTCGTCGATGAATTCGACGCCGGCACTCCTGAAAGCAGCCTCGATCACTGCGAGCGTTGTGGCGTCGCCGACATAACGGCCCGTTTCAATATTCGAAATCGTGTTTCTATGGAGGCCGGTTGCTTCCGCGAGGTCTCGTACGGTCCAATTTAGGGCACCTCTAGCCATCCGCAATTGTGCGCTTGTCACAGGCATTAACTTGTGCTATTGTCACATGTGCTATTGACACAATTGAGGAATATCACATTAGCCTGGAGGTTGTCATGTCAGAGGGCCGAAGCGAAGTTCGAAAGTCACAAGCCAGATCGTTGGAGCGACGCTCATTCATCGGCGGCTCAGACGCCCGGATTATCATGGGTGATGACGAGGGCGCATTGGTACGGCTCTGGCGCGAGAAGCGCGGGGAGGTCGAGCCGCAGGATCTCTCGGGCAATCTCATTGTCCAGCTGGGCCTGGCGACCGAGGACCTGAACCGGCGATGGTATGAAGCGAGTACCGGGCAAGTCATCACCGACATCCAGCGGCGGGTGTTCCATCCGGCGCTGCGCTGGATGGCAGCTACGCTCGATGGCCGGGTCGAGGGCAGCGATGCCGTATTCGAAGCCAAGTTCATGCTGCCGTGGTCGTTCTCGGAGGAGGCAGCAGCCACCAAGTACATGCCGCAGCTGCAGCATAATATGTGGGTGGCGGCGGCCAGGACTGCGGTGCTCTCGGTGATTACGGGAGGAGGCAAGTGGGTGGAGATTCTCGCCCATGCCGATCCGCTCTATCAGCATCTGATTGTCACCGCTGAGAGGAAGTTCTGGCGCTGTGTCGAGACCGGCGAGGAACCAAAGCTGTTCGGGATCGAGCCGCCCAAGCCTCGGATCGAGGCGGTGCGCATTGTCGACATGACCACGTCCAATGCCTGGGCGGAGTTCGCCGGCATCTTTGCCCAGACCCGCTCGGCTCATCTCGAACATGAGCAGGCCAAGGCCGAGCTTAAGGGTCTGATGCCGGAGGATGCCAAGGAGGCGATCGGTCATGGCATCCGAGCCAAGCGTTCAAAGTCAGGAGCGGTGAGTTTCGACCTCCTCGACAGCGGCAGCAATGGAGAGGGAGGCAGTCATGCAGCGGTCTAGTGACTCCATTGCTTCATTGGCGGCTGCTTTGGCCAAGGCGCAAATCGAGCTGTCCAATCCCGAAAAGTCGCTGGTGGGGACAATCGAACCGCGAATGGGGGAGGGCGGTCAGCGACTGTTTCGCTATGCGCCGTTATCGAGCGGGCTCGAGATCGTGCGCAAGACCTTGGGCCAGCATGAGATTGCGACGGTACAGACCACCGCGATTGATCAGGCCGCCGGCACAGTCAATCTTACCACTGTGCTCGCTCACGCCTCGGGGGAATGGATTGCCTCGGACTGGCCGGTCTGCGCCATCAGCGAGACCGCGACCCCGCATCGGATGGGAGCGGCTCTCACCTATGCCCGGCGCTATGCCCTGTTCACCCTAGTCGGTATCGCCGGCGAGGATGACCTCGATGCGCCCGACCTCGTCGCACCGACCGGACCGGCTTCGGCAACCGAAAAACCGGATATTTTGAACCAGAACGGACGGTTGAGTAGAGGTCAAGGGCATGGCGGTCCGCGGACGCCAGTCCGCCGCAACGGCAAGAACTTCTCGATCCCAGCCAAAGCAACACTGGCGCCCGACAAGTCTGCAGCATTGCGCGATCAGCTCGTCTCGGAATTGGAAGCTCTGACCACAGTCGACGCCGCCACGACCTGGGCTCATCGGATCCTCGCTGCCAAGAACACCCTGACCGCAACCGACGCCAGGCGCGTTGAGGAGGCGTTTCAATTAAATCTGGTGGCTCACGGTCACGGCGATGCCGAGACGATCGACGCGACGTTATCCTCCACTGAATCTGACCAGACGTCTTTGTCGAAAAGACCGCGCACGGCCGAGCAAAGTGAGAGGCCGGCTTCGCGCGGCGTTGACAAGAGCGCGCTCACCTTGCCGGAGCCACGCCGGATCCGCGACAAGGACCATGTTCGCTTTGTTGCTCAACAACCCTGCCTGATTTGCGGCCGCCAACCCTCGGATGCCCACCACCTGCGCTTCGCACAAAACCGCGCCCTCGGCCGCAAGGTCAGCGACGAGTTCACCGTTCCGCTGTGCCGAGGACATCACCGTGAGCTTCATCGCCACGGCGACGAAGCCGCCTGGTGGAAAAATGCTGATGTCGATCCAATGCTGCGCGCTCGTGCTCTTTGGCTGGCGACGCATCCACTACCGGCGACTCCGGACAAAACGGGCATTAACGGCAAGAACTCGGTTGTCGCTGTCAGCACCGATAAGACTAACGCCAAGCGTGATCGGCCGGTCAGCCAACGAGGCCCGAATTACAAACCGAACCCAATTGCCGCGGCACCCCATCGTCCGCGTTGAGTTGATGTATTAAATATGGTACATCCTAGCAGAGGCCGGAGATGACTGGGGATCAGCTGACGGAGATGCCGGTTGTCTTCTACCGCACTGCCGCCGGCGCCGAGCTGGTCAGGGAATGGTTACGGAATATGTCGGCCGAAGATCGCAAGACCATCGGGACCGACCTCGCGACCGTACAGGTCGGATGGCCGATTGGAATGCCGCTGTGCCGACCGCTTGGAGCAGGGCTCTGGGAAGTGCGCGGCAAGCTCGCAAATAACCGCATCGCACGGCTCATATTTTGTGTGTCCGAAGGACGGATCGGGGTATTGCACGGGTTCATTAAGAAGACTCAGAAAACGCCACCCACCGAGATCGCCCTCGCGCAAAAGCGCATGAAGGAGATGCTGAGATGAACAAGTCAAAGAAAAATCCCCATTGGGGTTCGACACTCGATGAATTTCTCGAGCAAGAGGGCATTCGCGAAGCAGCCAAGACGGAAGCTGTTACGCGCGTAGTGGCTTGGCAACTCGGCAAGGAAATGAAGCGCCAAGGCATGAGCAAAGTGCGATTGGCGAAGCTGATGAACACAAGTCGAGCTCAGGTCGATCGGATCCTCAAGGCAAAGGGCAATGTAACGATCGATACCCTGCAGCGTGCCGCGAAGCTCGTCGGGCGTCAGCTGCGACTTGAATTGGTATAGCCGCATTGAATCTGCGCTGAAACGACGGCCGGAGCCCACCCGACCGGACTCCGCAAGCTGCCATTTCATGCTCGGCGTTGCCGATATCTTGATAGTGTACCGATCGCGAAGCTTATGACTTTCATCCCGGCTGACTCTCAATGACGTCCTTCCGGCAGATCGAAGCCAACCGCCGCAACGCTCGCAAAAGCACCGGCCCCATCACGCAAACCTATCGTGGGCTGTATTATACCACGCTACAGTTGCATTCTCTGAAATGAATTCAGCCGGATAAAAAACGTCTATTGCAGGCGACGCCGAGTTGGACGAGCATCGCGTCTTTAGTCCGTGGTGGAATTTTACCCGCAACCACGGGAGGTGATTTTTCTATGGCAGCAACCCGACCTAAAGAGCCAAATCCTACTGATAAGCACGTCGGGGCGCGCATTCGCATGCGCCGCATAATGCTCGGCATGAGTCAAACGGATCTCGGCAACGCCGTCGCTGTGACGTTTCAACAAGTGCAGAAATACGAAAAAGGCACTAACCGCGTTAGCGCCAGCCGGATGCAACAATTCGCAAAGATATTGGACGTGCCGGTGTCGTTTTTCTTTGACGGTGCGCCGGCGGCAAAGGTGGTCGGCGTCAAGTTGCGCGGCAACGGCGCGGCGACGACGTTGGCTTACGTCAACGACTTTCTCACGAGCAGCGACGGCCAAAACATTATCAAGGCGTTTGGCCGAATCGCTGATCGCGAGCTTCGACGTCGAGTGGCCGCTCTGGTCGTACAGATCGCCGAAGGCATTTCGCGATGACAGGCGGCGTGTGGCGTAGAAGTGAGGCGATGCTTACGTTGCGCGACGTTCGCCCACTGGAGGATGCCTCACACTGGAATATCGCGGCATAAACTTCCCGTCCTGGGCCTGAAACGGCGCCGATCACTTGTCGGCGCCCGGTCAGAACAGCAGCCCTGCGGGTGTGATGAGCGAGAAGGAAATTGGGTTCGTTTCGTCAGGGCGGGCCCGGTTGCCGCACCGAGTTTTTACCGTGCCCGCTGATGCGGCAAGGGCGGCCTTAGTATCCTTTCTCGCCTGATGTCCTCACCGGCTTCGTTTCGCCCGCTCAACGCATTCTTCCGAAACTTGTGTGTTGATTTGTTCACGGATGCTTCTCGTTTTTCGCAGCGCGCATTCCCGCCGCCGCGGTATCGCGCTCGCACATGTATGCGCCATTCTTGGTATCTCCATAATATCTGGTTCCACTGAAGTGGTAGACTTTGGAATGCAAATTGACCCACACGACAGTGTCGGTGGGACAGCGGGCTTTAGCCTGCGCCTCGCTTGAAAATTCGTTCGCCCCGACGGGATTTGCCGGAGTGGTGGGAGCCGCTCTGGTAGTCGAGGTTGGCGGGGAAACCGGCTGGGCCGAAGGAGCAGCCGCCGTTGGCGCGGGAGCCGGCGCAGCTGGCGCCGCCGCAGGAGCAGGAGCCGACGGTGTTGTCGGAGCCGTAGTGGTTTGAGCCGGTGCAGCGCCGCCGCGACATTGCGCGACGTAGGCACTTTCGGTCACTCCGCTCGCTTGATTGGCGGCTTTATTTGCACGCCATTCTTCTCGGCACGCCTTGGCGGTCTTTTGTCCGCTCGCCGATTGCGCAGCGGGTGTTGTAGGAGCCGACGGCGCCGCCGGAGCCGTAGTATTTTGCGCCGGTGCAGCGCCGCCGCGACATTGCGCGACGTAGGCGCTTTCGGTCACTCCGCTGGCTTGGTTGGCGGCTTTATTTGCACGCCATTCGTCTCGGCACGCCTTGGCCGTTTTTTGTCCGCTCGCCGGTTGCGCAGCAGCTGCGGTAGGAGCCGACGGCGCCGTAGTAGTTTGCGCCGGTGCAGCGCCGCCGCGGCATTGGGCGACGTAGGCCTTTTCCGTAACTCCGTTAGCTTGATTGGCGGCCTTGTTGGCCCTCCATTCCGCCTGGCATGCCGCTGCCGTCTTTTGTTGCGCTGTGACGTGCGAAGACAACGCCATAAGTCCGAAAACTGCCGAGTACATGACAACCGCGACCTGCCGCCTCATTTTATCGTCTCCCATAAGCGTCCGGAACAGTTCAGCCTCAATCATCCCTACCACATAATTGAGTGGGGCGCGCGGCGCCAACACGGTCACAAATACCGACAGTAAGCTGGGGGGCCGGATGGACGGCCATTTGGAACATGTCCCGCATGATTGAGAAAACTAAATCAACTCCCGCGGAACGCAATTCCATCGCAAAAAGCCCGAGAAATAATTTACGGTACAAGCACCTTCACTGCCGATAGCCGGCAAAGGGAACGGTCGCAACTGATCCTGTAGAGGGAATGGGTCACTAATTTAGGGGGATGTTATGGAGGACGAGATTGTTCCCGATGGTTTTTTGCGCCTTTCGGATGCTGTTAATCGATTAGCTCAGGGCATCTGGGGTGGTATGCCAAGACCGGCACCTCTGCGAGCCATCAAGCCTGAGCACAAGAGGGGAGGATCGCTGGGCTTCGGGCCGTGGAAAGGGGAGGCTGGAAAACTCCTTAGAACCGCGGCGACTGAAGGAAAGTTGCCTGTGTATATATCGGGTGTCTCTCAGCCCACTATAAACAATTCAGATCCGCAGCCGGTGGTGCTGCCGACAGCAGTTCTTAGCCGAATGATACCAACCCGGGGAGGCCTTTCTGATCATCCGATCCGGATTTCGCTGAAGATCGCCGGCGGGGACCAGAAAATTATGAAACTGCTCCAGGTAGGGCTTCTGCTGGTTCGTGCCGAAGAGTTTAACAAATGGTATCGGTTAGAACGGGCCAAGGGCAAATGGCCGTCGCAGCGATCAAGATTGAAGCGCCGAGAGGGCAGACCCTCGAAGCTGACTGACGCACTAAAAAAGGCGATTTTCGCCGCAATGCGCGAGCAAAAAATCAGCATTGCTGAACTGCGTCGCCGTCTTGTAGCGTCCGGTCGAACGGACGTGCCAAGTCTCGATACGCTCGAACGTATGGTGGACCAGCTGTATCGCGAGACAGGTGAACCGGTATTGCGCAGGACGAGACGTTTTCGCCGCAAACGTGTCTAGGGCTGACGCCATTACCGCAAAACTGCCCCCGCCTCTCCCACAAAAAAGCAGTAATTTTCTTCCGACTACCGCATTGATTTACGTGTGCTTTCGGCTCTGACCAATTCTGCGTTTGTAGCCGCTCCAATCCTGGGGGTGTTAAGCGCCGCCGATCCTATGCCTATTTTCGATGTGAGGTCGGAAACATCATTTGAAAAAATGATCCGTCTCCGTCCGATACGGCCCGAGCAAAGTTCACTCAGGGGCGGCGGTTCGGCGTCCCGCACACGGAACTCGAGCGCGTGCGCTAGTGCCTTACCCCGCCGGTGCGTCTGCGGCGCATCCAGCGCTTCAGAACACCAATGAAGCACGCTGAGGTGAACACTCGGTAGCCGCTGAGCCGGATCGTCGGGCGTGTCCCTTTCGAGGGCCCCCCGGCGATCCAAACGAAACAACGAACGAAGGAGAATCCGCATGCCTTCGGGATAACACTCGGATGAAAAAAATGTAGCTGCATTCCTCCGTCGATCGACTACGGCGAAGATCGAGGACCGCGAGCGAGGAAGCGCCATTCGGGCCCAGGCGCTTCCCGGACGTGAAGCAAAGTCTGAAACCGTAGTCGATCGGCAAAATCGCAGTGAGCGAAAGTGTAAGTTTAGTAGCGAGTAAATGTAAGGAGATATAATTATGGGCTTCAACGAAGAAGGCAAAAGTGGTGGACCGAGTTCGGCAGAGCTGAGAGCGCTGCTCGGGCCGGCGCCAATCCTGAGCACCGAATCGGCCGAACAGTTCGAAAAAGTCTTCGACCAGCTGATCGCGGACTTGAAGGTGCAGGATATGGTGGAAGGGATTCTCGTCTGGGAATTCGCCGTGCCGTCCTGGGAGATCAACCGCTACACCCGCCATCGGGCGCTGGCGTTCGATCGCAGCTTCAAACAGAACATCGAATCCCAGGTGCAGAGGATCAGGGGTCAAAAGGCAAGGAAAGAGGAACTTACGCGTGATCTCGCGCAGCACTTGACGCGCAGTCCCGCCGACATCGCCGAGGTGGTGCGGTTTGACGATAAGATTGAGACTTCCTATCGGGACGTCGATGAAATCCTCAAGCGCACGCCGTCGGAACTCGATCATTGCCATGCCCTGGAAAAGGGCATCGCGTTCCACAAAGACGTGGAATTCCTGATCACCAGCATCACCAAGAGGCGAAATGAGGCGCTGCAAATGCTGGATCTTTATCGCGCCGGCCTGGGCAAGCGGGTCGACAAGGCGATGAACGAGATCCTGGATGCCGAATATAAGGAGGTCGAGGCGCAACCTCGCCAAGTCGAATCGAAGTCGCTGGTCCCATCCATGGACTCAGCTGCGGGGACAAATCTGGCCGCGAACGTCGCATTGGGACTGAGGCGACCTCGGCTGGTACTACCTGAGAGGAAAAAGAATGACCTCGAAGCGCCAAATAGCAGCGAACCGGCAAAACAGCCGCAAGAGTAGCGGTCCGCGCAGTGCGGCTGGCAAAACACAAGCCAGCCGCAATGCGCTGCGTCATCGGTTGGCGGCCATCACTTACCGTCCCACGGCGCCGACCGGCGACATCGAGCGCCTGGCGCGGGCGATCTGTGGGCAGCGACGACGATCCGCGATTGTTCGGAGCCGCCGTGGCCATCGCCGAGAACCACTTCGCGCGCCGCGCCATCCAGCATGCAGCAGGTCGCCGTGGTCGAGCGACTGCGCGACGCTACGGCAATCGCCTTGGCCAAGGGGGACAACAGCCTCAGCGTGGCAAGAGCAAGATTTCGCGAGACCCAGCTCGCCAAGAGGGAAATCGCGGCGAGGCTTCCAAAACTGCGCGAAAAATACAATATTCGAGGTTCTCGGAATTCGGACAGGGACGGTAACGTCCCCATCGCGCTCTGGGCGCGCCTCGAGCCATCCGATTCCATAGAAGTGCAACAACAGGCACTCGAGGTCGCCAAGAAGCACATCGACGAGCAGGAGCGCGACGAGTACGAAGCCCTGGAGGAGGCCATACCGGACCTCAAGCGATTGGCGCGCTACGAACGTCGAGCATGGTTACGACAAATGCGGGCCATCCGCGAATTCATGAACACCAAATTGATGGACAGGATGGCGAAAAACTAGCGCGTCAATCGGGCGGTGGGTTCGTGGTAATGAGTTCACGTCCTAATGTGGCAGACACGGCGAACTGCCTCTCCGACCAGTGACCCAGCGCCGCAGCAGGACCTCAGATAACGGACCCGAAGGCGGCCGACCGGCGTGGCCGAGACGGGCCAAGAGGAGACATGGTGCATCCCTTTCGCGTACATCGACAGCCAGTGTGGCGTTGCCGTCGCTCTCTGATAATGGGCGCGCTCTCGGGGAATGTTCAGCTATAAATCTCGCAGAAGGGGAACATTATGCACAAAATCATCGCTACATTATTTACCGTTGGGTTAATGGTAGGGCCGGCATCGGCGTCTGAAACATTAGATGTCATGCGTACGGTATGGCAATTCGTTGGCTCCTTTAATAAGGGCGATGTGAAGACCGCGCTGGGTGACTGTGCGGCTCAATCGTCCATCATTGATGAATTTCCGCCGTATATATGGCAAGGCGCTACGGGATGTGCGGATTGGTCAAAAGATTTCGCCGCCTACATTAAGAAGAATAATATGACTGACCCGAAAGTGACGCTGGGCCTCCTAAGGCATGTCGATGTGTCGGGAGATCGCGCTTATGTCGTAGTCCCAGCGAATTTCACCTTCAAAAAAAATGGTAGGCGGTTTAACGAGCTCGCTTCAATCTGGACAGTGGCTTTGCAGAAGGTCGCGGATAGTTGGCTTATCACAGGCTGGGCGTGGGCGAAGCATTAGCGGCGGCATAATTGACCGCTGTGGGTCATCAACCACCGTGCCTTCCTTCAGCTCGCATCAAACCGGCTCTGGCTACGCGCTTGTAAGTCCCCGTCCTAGCAGCCGGAGCAGGAATTCAGCAAATATATCTACTCATGGTAGCAGGTTGGCAGAACGAACCCAATTTTCTCTAGCAATCTCAAAGGTCGCCATCCGCTGACGAATGGGTTGCTCGTCAAAGGAGCAAGCTTTCACGCTCAGCTTGATGCGACTTCAACCAACAAATTAGAATGGCTCTGTGTTTTAAGCCGCAGGAACCAAGAACGACGATCCGCGCGGCTGTAACCGATTGTCCACGCCCGGAGTTGGCGGTAGCATTGCACGATGTCGGGATCGAATAATGCGCGCGAAGGTCAACTGATCGTACTACGCGCAACAACGCGTGGTGAACGTTGGACCGGCGTGCTGTTGATTGCTTTCGGGCTCGCCTATTCCGTTTCGTTCTATGCTTTATGCGGACTGTCGCTATGGCGCGCGGTGCGTCCAATATTCTTCTGACCATTCGATACATAAAACAGTCACATGAGGTGGCCAACTTCTTCGACGAGGACCATAATGTGGGGCGCCGCACGAGTGTTGCTTTGATCTGACAAACTCGATAATTTGTTGCTGTCGCGTTGTTAGGACGGGAGTACGAAAATGTTGCGTTGGGCAAGCCTATTTCTTGCGTTATTCGCAAGTGCGGTGACGGCGTCCGCACAGTCGCAAACTCCCTCGGATAGCCGCCTCAAGTCCATTACCGACACCAAAACCGTCCGCATCGCCTACCGCACCGACGCAACGCCATTCTCGTTCGCCAACGACAAAGGCGAAGCGGCCGGCTTTTCGATCGATCTGTGCGAGCTGGTCACGACGTCGATTGCGCAGCAGCTCGGCCTGCAAGATGTCAAGATCCAGTGGATCCCGGTGGACGTGCACACGCGGCTCTCCGCCGTCTCCGGCGGCCAGGCCGATCTCGAATGTGGCTCCAGCACCATTACGCTGGGGCGCATGAAAGAGGTGGACTTTTCCAACGTCATATTTGTCGAATCTACCGGCATGCTCGTTACGCGCGCCTCGAACATCCAAGCCTTCGCCGACATGGCGGGAAAGAAGATCGCGGTCGTCTCCGGCACGACCAACGGTGCAGCCGTCATGCAACAAAGCCACCGTGACAATATCGATGTTACATTGGTCAATGTGAACACGCGTGACGAGGGCATGGCCGCCTTGCAGTCCGGCAAGGTCGACGGTTATGCCGGCGACAAACTGCTCCTGGTCGGGACCCAGGTGAAAGATCCCCAGACGCTGATCATGCTGCCGGACGATTTGTCGATTGAGGCCTACGCCATTGTCATGCCGCGCGGCGACTGGGCGCTGCGCTTGGCCGTGAACACCGGACTGGCGCAAATTTACCGCAGCGGAGCGATTGTGGCCGTCTATAAGAAGTGGTTCGGCCAGCTCGGCTTGGAGCCCGGCGTATTGACGCGGGCGGCCTACGCGATCGGCAGCCTGTCGGAGTAATCGGGCTTGCTAAAGCGTGGGGAACGGATGGACGATCGAGGCGAGCAATTTGCGCAGGCTGTCGCCGAAGGCCTCATCCATCTCGTCCGCTATACCCGGCAGACGCTCGCGAATCGCGCTCGAGAGTATTGCCATCGTCTGCTCCGCAATCTCTTCGGATACGGCGCGAAGATCGAATTTTGCAAACCACAGATCGTCAATCCGGCCGCCACGCGCGGCTACCGCCGCTGCGATTTGGTCAATCAACGACGATTTGAGATCGGGTCTGAAGCTCATGGCCAAGAACGTCATCGCCGCGCGATTGATCGTCGCGACATATGTGCATTCGGCGGGTTCAGACATAGGCGCAGAGCGTCGCGTTTTGATTCTGGTGCGAAGTAGGGAACGGGCACGGTTAACAGCCTGTTAATGCGCGGCAATAAGAGCGATTGCACGCGATAGCTCAATCTGATCTCAACCTGTCTACATTATAAGACAAAGCTGGTTCAGCCAGGATGCGCGCGAGCCGGCTCGCGCTCTTGATCGCGATCGCTCTCGTCGGCTTGCGTGGTCGGGGCTGGCCGAGTTTTGGAATGGAAATGGACACGTCCAGGCGATGAGCAAGACCTCGGCAACTTCGCTGTCCGCTGCAAATGACGTGACGGGCGACGCCGTAGCGGCCGCCGGTGAAGCACAGGTCCCGGTGTGTTTCGTCATCGACACCGACGCCAGTGTCCGGCGCTTTCTGTCGCTCATCCTGCATGGCGCCGGCCTCAATACGCAGGAATTTGCCGCCGGCGCGGCGTTAGCCGCCGTATTGGCCAAGCGCGCGCCGGATGTCGTCTTCCTCGACATCGCTCTGGAATTCGCCGAAGCGGTCAAGTGCCTCATTGAGCTTTCCGACAAGAATTATCGCGGTCAAGTGCAGCTTATTAGCAACCGCGGCGCCGCCGTACTCGCGCATGTCAAACACATCGGGGAGCAGCACCACCTGCAGATGCTGCCTGTGCTTAAGAAGCCGATCGACCCCCACGCCATCCTCAATGTCCTGCAGCAACTCAAGCTCGGTCACGCGTCTCCAACCGCCGGCCGCATCGCTCTCGACGAGGCGCTGAACAACGGTTGGATCGAGTTCTGGTACCAGCCAAAGATCGACTTGCGCAGAAAGCAGCTTGTCGGCGCCGAATCGTTTGCCCGCGCGCGCCATCCGCAGCATGGCATAATGATGCCGGACGCGTTCATGCCCGGTGCCACCGAGACGAGTTTGATCAAACTCGCAGAGCACGCCTTGGTATCTGCATTGAAAGCCGGACTGAGTTTCGCCAAGCTCGGGGTCAACTTGCAGCTAGCGGTCAACATATCCGCCAGTGCACTCGGCAAAGTGCGGTTTTCCGAGATCTTGCAGACCTATCGTCCGCAATTCGACAAATGGCCGGGCCTCATCATCGACGTCATGGAAGAGCAGCTCGTCACCGATCTCGCGCGGGTGAGCGATGTCGCCAGAGAGCTCAAACGGCTTGAAGTTAATTTTGCGATCGACAATTGCGGCCGCCGCTACTCGTCTCTCCTCAATCTCAAGGAGCTGCCGTTTACCGAAGTCAAGCTCGGCCGGGATTTCGTTGCCGATTGCGCCGCCAGCAAGGTCAATGCGCCGCTATGCAAGACCATCATCGACCTGGCCCACACCTTCGGCAGCGTCGCTGTAGCAATTGGCATCGAGAAGGCTTCCGACGCGATGGCTTTGCTCAGAATGGGCTGCGACTATGGCCAAGGCTTCTTGCTGGGCCAGCCGATGCCGGAAGAGCTATTCGCGTCGCTATTACGACAACGCGCCGTCGGACAGGGCCGACAGTCTTTCGAGCGTGAACGTCTGACCGAGCCGGCGGAAGCTTGACCTTCTAATCGCGGAGCGCCGAGACGAATTTTACCAAAATCCAAAGCCCGGTGAATCCGGCCGCAACGTAGGCCATTTGATGCGGGCTTTGACAAGCGAGCGGGGCGGCCCAACAAAAATCGCTGGCCCAGTTCTGGCCATAGCCGGCCGCGGCGATGTCCTGCGCGGTGAAAGACACAAAGCTCGCACCGGCGAGAAGGACCGCGATAAGCAGCACGAAATTTGCCATTTCGCATCCCCCTGATGGGTGGGTCGCAATGGCCTCTATAAGCGGCCAGCCACCTCGTTCACCGCCTTTGCAAACGTGACTCCGAGCGTGTTCGCACTACGCCACACGGTCCGGCAGGAAAAACGCGGGTGCCCGTAGCGGGTCAACCGAAGACTGAATGTTTCCGGAACTCGATCGGCCTCATCAATCGAGAGCCTTGCGCCACTCGGGGAGATGTCGACCAATGTGCAAGCCAACAAAGGACCGCCATCGCCGGTGTCGAGCCACGCTCGATGACCGACTTCCTCTCGGCTTTCACGTCGCATTGTGAAAGTCATGATGATACGGCGCTTTCAATATCCAGCAGCACGATCGCTGCCCTGCCAACCTCACCTCAGTAAGTAAAAGTACCGATCTTACGAAATCGCTGCTCAACAATGATCATTTTGATGTCAATTTGATTTCGTTTTCTGGAAACAGCGAGAGATTTCACCGATTTCCGGGTTACACGGCGGGACGCTTACCGGAAACGCCGGCGGATTTCCTCGATGACGATGCTGTTGTCTTGCTCGCCCTCGCCGTGACGCAGGCAGGCTTGCAAAACCTCGGCGTGAACCTCGAGAAGTGGTAGCCGCTGGCCGGCCTTGCGCGCCTGGTCGAGCATGAGATGGGTATCCTTGAGCGTCTGGCGCACGCGGCCCTCCGGCACGAAATTTCCCGCCACCATTTTCGGTCCCTTGGTGTTCATGACTTGCGATGCCGCGGCCGACGCGCGCGCCACATTCAAGAACGCGACTGGATCGAGGCCGAGGCGAGAGGCAAACACCAAGCCTTCGGCAAGGGCGAGGCGATTGAGCCCGAGGATGAGATTGACAGCGAGCTTGGCGCGGCCGCCGTCGCCGATCTTGCCGATATGAAAACGCTTCGGAAACAGCGCATCGAGCACCGGCGCGGCGGCTGCCGCGATCCGCGCGTCGCCGCCGATCAGGCCGACGCCGTCGCCGTGGCGGACCTGTTCGCTGGTGCCCGACACCGGCGCTTCAAGAAAGCGCAAACTATCCGCCACCCGCGCGCCCAGCGCGGCGATGCGGTCCGGATCGCAAGTCGAGGTGCAAATCACGATCTTGCCCGACGCGGCAGGAACGACCGCGCGTTCGACCACATCCTCGACCTGCTCGGTGTTGAAGACCGCAAGCACGATCGGATCGCAGCCGCGCGCGATATCGGCAAGCGATCCGGCGCGGGCGCCAATTTCGGCAAGCCGAGCGTTCTTTGCCGCTTCCGTATCGAAGCCGACCACGGCAAACCCCGCCGCGACGAGACGGCGCGCATAGACTTCACCCATCAGGCCTAAGCCGACGAGGCCGACCGGTGCGCTGCTCCCCATCGCGTTATTCATGGCGCTAGTCCAACAGTTCGACGTTGAGATCGTGCGCGACAGTGTCGAGACTCTCGCGCAGCGCCTTCGGCATTGGCACGCCATGCGCGCGGCGGTCCAAAAGCTTGGCGTGGCTCTGCTCGCCGGGCAGCCAAATGCGTTCGACGCCCGGCAGCCGCGGCGAATTGCGGATATCGCGAATGAGCCGGTCGACGCCGCGCTTGAACTCCAGCGCCGGCAGGAACGCCTCGATCGACAACGCGGCGATCGCCTGCCCGGTGTTCGTCGCTTTACCGGCCTCCTTGACGAAGTCGATCACGTCGCGCCCTACCGCGGCGCGATTGAGCGCCCCGGCGAGGAGCCCGATGATGAGGCTTAAGCCCGATCCCTTGTAGTCGCCGATGGGGAGGAGATGGCCCTCGTCGGCGCGCTTCGGATCGGTGAGCGGTTTGCCCTCCCGGTCGATCATCCAGCCGACCGGCATCGGTTCGCCGCGCTGCGCCTTGAGCCGCACCTTGCCATAGGCGGCCACCGTCGGCGACATGTCGAGCACGATCGGCGGTTCATTTTCTGCCGGAACGGCGACAGCCATGGGATTGGTGCCAAGGAGGCTCTCGCTACCGCCCCACGGCGGCAGGTGGTTGCTGCTGCCGACGGCGAAATAAAGCCCGATCATGTTGTGCTTGAGCGGCATCGTCACATAAAGCGCCGCCGGGCCGGCGTGATTGCTCATGCGGGCGCCGACCCAGCCGACGCCGGTCGCCTTAGCCTTTTCGATCGCAAGCTCGGCGGCGCGGCGCATCACCAGATGGCCCATGCCGTTGTCACCGTCGATCAGCGCGGCCGACAGCCGGTCGCTCACCACGCGGATATTCGGCGCAGGGTTTACGCCGCCGGCGCGGATGCGGCGCACGTAAAGCGGCAGCCGGATGACGCCATGGGTGTCGCTGCCGCGCAGATCGGCCTCGACCATGAGATTTGCCAGGGTTTGCGCATCGTCTGCCGGCAAGCCGGCCGCGGTGAAGGCGCGGGTAATGAAGGTGGCGAGCCGTTCGGCCGGAACGCGGGTAACGTCATTGGACATGCGGGTTATGCTCCGGTGTAAGCGAGGAGGACTGGTTTCTTGTCACGTCAAATCATAGGATTAAACGAGCCTGTAAGTGAAGTTTTGGGAGGTAAGCCGACATGAGCACAATGACCGCGGAAAAAGTCGAGACGCTGGACGCCTGTTTCGGGACCTACCCGCACACCCAGCCGTTGAAGAACGGCGACATCAAATCCGACCGCGTGGCGCTGCGTCTGACCGAAGTGAGCCCGGTCTATAAAGCGTTCCTGATGATGGCGCGCGAGCAGAAGTTCGACGTCAGCGAGATGGCGCTGGTTACCTATCTGCAGGCCAAGGCCTATGGCAAGCCGCTCACGCTGATGCCGGCGACGATGTTCGGGCGCTTCCAGCACGGCACCATGGTGTACAATTCCGAGCGCGGGACGCTGACGCCGGATATGCTGCCCGGGCGGCGGGTTGGCGTGCGCTCCTTCGCGCAGACCACCGGCTGCTGGATGCGCGGCATCCTCTGGAAGGATTATGGCCTCGACCTTTCCATGGTGAAGTGGGTGACGTTCGAAGACGCGCATTTGGCAGAATTCCGCGATCCGCCCGGCGTCGAGCGCGTCGCCGAGGGCAAGGACATGACCAAGATGGTGCTCGATGGCGACCTCGATGCCGCGATCTTTGGCGGCAATATGCCGACCGACCCGCGGCTCAGAAGCGTCATCCCCGATCCCGACGCGGCGGCGAAGGAATGGTACAAGAAACACGGCACCGTGCCGTTGAACCATATGGTCGTGGTCAAGAGCACGCTGTCCAAGTCGGATCCCGGCGCGGTGCGCGAAGTGTTCCGCATGCTGGCGGCGAGCAAAAAGGCCGCCGGCCTGCCGAAACCGGGCGCCATCGACACCATCCCGTTCGGCTTTAACGCGGTCAAGCCGGCGCTCGATCTGATGTCGAGCTACGCACTGGAAATGAAGATTATCCCGCGGCGCTACTCGGTCGAGGAACTATTCGACGACACGACGCGCGCACTATAGGGCCAGTTGCCGGCAAAGCGCCGCTATCCCCCGCTGCTCTGGGCATGGGCGTGTTGCTGGTCCCATTGCAGAAATTCGTGAAACAGCTCCTCGCGTTGCTGCGGCGTGACCAGCACCGGCGTGCCGCCGGCGCGCTGAGCGAGGAACTGATCGAAGTCGGCCTGTTGCGCCGAGACCTGCGGTGACGGAGGCCGATGATTGTTGAGCCACTCCTGCGCCTCAGGAAACCGTTTCCAGCCCGGCAAGTCTGCCGCCAGATTTACCTCGCGCCACGTCGGGTGGCGCGGCGGTTTTTGAAAATCGGCAAAATGCGAGAAGAAATGATCGACGAAATTGGCGATGCGTTGATAGCGATCCGTGCCCTTCGGCCAGTTATACGCGATCATGACTGCCCCGTAGGCAATGGTATCGACGTTTTGACCGTCGGCGATGATGCCCGGATAATCCTTGCTGGTTAAAGTCGCCGGCAAATAGTCCTGCTGCAATCGCTTATCGTAGGGCACGGGCAGGAGGCGAATGCCGTCGCTCGCCCGCAATTTCGCGATCGCCGGCGCCGGCTTTGCGCCGAACTGGATCGTCGCGGCGATTTCGCCGCTCTTCATCTTTTCGTAAGCGTCGGCCTGGCCCATGTTGACTTCCATAGGCTTGATGCCGAGCCGATCGAATACGTCGCCGGCGGACACTTCCGTCGCGCTGCCCATATCGCTGAAATTCACTTTTTTGCCGTTCAACTGATCCAGCGAGGTGACGCCGGAATCGGCACGCACGAGGACGTGCATTTCGTCGTCGGAAAGCTTGGTGATGTAGACGATCCTGTCCGAAATGTCGCCAAGTTCACCCGAGCGGCGAAACTTGCCAAGCACGCTTGTTACCGTAATTCCGAGATCGATGCCCTTGAGGTAACGCACGTCGCGGACGTTCTGCGCGCCGCCCTTGCCGATGACGGGCAAGACGCGGAAATTGTTGCCGTCGTCGAGAACCGCAGACAAGTCGTAGGCCAGCGTGAGCCAAGCCGCGTTGATATTGCCGGAAACGATGGCGATCGTATTGGCGTTAATCTGAGCCCCGAGCGAGCTGAGATCCGGCTTGTCCGGAATAGGTGCATTGCCGTCAACTACACGGTGCTTTTGCGCAAGACTAGGTGAGATGGAAATAGTCACGGCCAATGCCGCAACGATCAAGATCCAAGCTCGTTGATTAGACCCTAGCCGCTTTGACTTTAGCTGTTTGGACTCCAACGACCGCCGCAAATACGCCCACATGTTCACCCCCGCGCGGCAGGTTTACTCTACGCGACACACACACATAAAAACGTAGCAGCAACCCCTCGAACTGTTGACCAATCGTTCACGCTCGATGGCGGCGTTGATTTCGCTTCATCGCGTAACGATGAGCAGAATGATCCCAAGGGAATCCGGCAACTGCGTGATCGAACTATGATCATTGTAGGACTCCGTCGGGTCGCGAAGCCGTCACATTTTCATGCGGCCATTAGGTGTGGTGGAGCCACCTGCAACGGGTGGACAAGATTAGGGGTGCGTCATGAACTTTGCCAAACCGCTTGGGTCCGCCGAAATCGATAGATCGGCCGAGACGGAAGTCGAGGGAAATATTCGCGAACTGACGCGCGGCAGCGCCGTCTTTCGCCAAGCCGAGAACAGCGATGGTGAAATGACGGCGAACAATCTCAGCGCCTTGTTGCGCCGGGTATCCGGAAGCTCGACGCGCCAAATCGATAATCTGATCGGCGAACTGCGAACCCTGCGCGATAAATTGCAGACCGACGGCGATCGCGTTCAACGCGACATTGTCGAATACGCGGCACTTAGCCAATCGGTGATGCAAGTGACGAAGATCGTGGCCGAAAGCGTGAAAAATCTGCCGGATGAGCCAAGCAGCGGCGGATAGGCTCGGCGACGAGCGATCTACGCCTCGGCAACTTCGTGGTGGGTTTTCGACAAAGCGTTAGGTAGAGTCGCTGCAATGATTTTTGCCGAACCGGCCGACCGGTCCGGCGGCAGCATTGCAGCGGCGCTAACCTGCGGTCGAATGCGCGGCAATCCCACCGTAAAGACCGCTGCAACCATTTGTTAACCATTATTACCACAGCATTGCTTCGATAAGTGATGGGGAGATCACCCATGAACATCGTCACGATGGCGTCGCGAAAGGGTGGTGCGGGCAAGAGCACCTTGACGGCTCACCTCGCTGCCTTCTCCCAACAGGCCGGCAACCGTTGCGTCGTTATGGATGCCGATCCGCAGGGCTCGCTGACGCTGTGGCATTCGCTACGCGCCGACGGCAATCCTCCGTTACGCAGCGCGGCCCGGGGTGTCGACCGCGCGCTCGCCTCGGCGATGGTCGAGGGTTACGAGTGGGCGTTTATCGACACGGCGGCAAGCATGTGGGTGGTGGCGCTGGAAGCGATCCGCGCGGCGACCTTCGTGCTGATCCCGGCGCGGCCGGGATTTTTCGATCTCAATGCCGTACGCGAGACGGTCGCGACCGCGCGCGAACGCAATAAACCCTATGCGGTGGTGCTCAATGCCGCGCCGGTGAAGCGCGAAGACAAGGAAGCTCCGGCGGTGACGCAGTCGAGGGCATATTTCGACAAGCTTGGCATCCCCGTGTGGTCGGGCCAGATCAGTCAACGCGCCGGATACGTCCTCACGCTCGCCACCGGCGCGAGCGTATGTGAGGTCACGCCGGAGTCTTCTGCCACTTCCGAGGTTGCGAGACTGTGGTCGGCAGTCGAACGTTCCGTCGCGGCGATCAACGAAGCGCGCTCAGGCGCCGGCGCCACGCACGGCCAGGCGGCCTAGAGCCTCATCGGTTCTGATTGAATCAGAGCCGGGCTCCAGCATTTTGTTCGAGCATGATCTTTTCCGACCTTGCTTCGCCCGCCGAAGCGGGCTTCGCGAAGGCGGGAAACTGGTGACCACTTTTCGCGATCATGCTCAAGTCCAATCAATTCGACGCCGCCCCGAGCGGCGGTACGGAAATCAGCGCTTGCCGCAACGCGGCGTTGAGCTTTTTAGTTTCCGCTTCGGCAAGCTTCCGAAATGCCGGCGACATGCCATGCACGCGGTCCGGATGGCTTTGCTTGATTAGCCGCTTATAGGCCTCTTTGACCTCCTCGATCGGAGCCGAGGATGACAGGCCGAAGACGGCAAACCACGTTTGGTCGGCGCTAAACTCCTCCGAATCCGCTGGCCGCGAGGCGTCCGGATCGGCCTGGTCGACTTGCAGTCGATCGATGACCTGACCCGGGTCACTTCGCGCGAGCTCCTTGAACACGCAAAACTCGCATCCGTATTCCCGGCGCAGCCCGGCCCACCGGACAAGATAGAACACCGGCGCCGCTGCCGCGGCAAAACCGGCGGCGACCGCGTTGGCGTAGAAAAACCGTTGATCGATCGGATACCAGGTCAGCACGTTCCTCACGCCGGTCGTCAGTTCGTCGGCCCATGCCCGCTGCTCGGGAACATGGAACGCGATGAGCAGTAAGACAAATCCCACGACGTGCGCCGCCAGCGCGCGGCCCAGAGCGGATTTCGAACTTATCAGGTGAGCCCACGATCTTAGCCGCTGCAGCGGCCGGCGCCTGAGCAGGGCGATGGTTTCCCGCAAAACCTCCGCGTGCGCTTTCAGGTCTTCGAGTTCATCGGCGTCGCCGCGATCGACCTTTCGTCCACGATCGAAAATGCCGCGCCAGAAGCCATTCGGCCGCTCGCTCTGATTTTTGATTATCTTAAGCCGGTCGCAAATTTTCCCGTAAAGCCGCACGGCGCGATCCAATTCGAGCGTCTCGGATTTGCGGAGCGAGAATTCCGGTCGAACATGGCGCGCGGCCAACGATTGCCGGACGTAGCCGAGCAGCAGTCCCGGCAGCACCGGCCACAACGCGAGCAAAACCGCGTTGACAAGCGCCAGTGTAAATTCTTCGCTGCTTCCCGGCTCAACCATGGCACGCGACGCCGACTTACACTACGCAAACACTGACGGTCGCGGGCGCTAAGATCGCCCTTCGTGATTTAAAGCTAAAGCCGCATCCTGTCAGAACACGGGCAGCACGCAGTCAAAAATAAGCCGACGCTGCCGGGTAGCGCGGCCATATTTAAGAACCAAACTCGACCGTATCGTCTCGATCATGGCCAGCTAGTAGCGAGTTCTGATGCCATGCGAGAACGATTTATTGCCTATATCGTCTGTCCGAAGTGCGGGCAGAAGGGGGCGGCGGTTTGGGAAGAGAATGAGGATCCGGTTTATCAGCGCGGCGACTGGGGCACGACTTTGACGCGGGTATCGGAGGGCTTTCGCGCGGCCCCCGGCGGAAAAATTTTCTGCGCCGTTTGCGACGTCGAAGCCGTGGTGGGGCCGAATCGGATGGGTTAGTTATTCCCGATCATAAGGGCGTATCCGGGCGCCGGCTCGCGAGGCATTGCGCGCGAGAACGGACATCACGTAGTCTAACCGGCTGCGGCCGCGAAGATGTTCCGGGAGGTGTCGTGATGCAATTTCCGCGCAGACGATTTTTGCATCTGGCGGGAAGTACACTCGCCACTTCCTTATTCCCACGACTCGCGCTGGCGCTCGATTACCCGACCCGGCCGATGCATCTGGTCGTCGGCTTTCCCCCCGGTCTCGCGCCCGACATTGTCGCGCGTGTGATTGCCGAACCGCTGTCGGAGCGGCTCGGCCAGAATATCGTCATCGACAATCGGCCCGGCGCCGGCAGCAATATCGCCGCCGAGACCGTCGTGCGCGCTCCGGCCGACGGCTATACCCTGCTATACGTCACGTTGGGCAACGCCATCAACGCGTCGTTCTATAAGCACCTGGATTTCGATATCACACGCGATATCGCGCCGGTCGCCGGCACAGTGCGGTCACCCAGCGTGCTCGTGGTCGGTCCGTCGGTCCCGGCCCAAACGCTCCCCGAGTTCATCGCCTACGCCAAGGCGAATGCCGGCAAGATCAACTTTGCGTCGGGCGGCGTCGGGACCGCGCCGCACCTCGCCGGCGAGCTGTTCAAGCAGATGGCCGGCGTCGACTTGGTCCACGTTCCGTACAGCAGCAGTTACATGCCCGACTTGCTCGCCGGACGCGTGCAAATCACGTTCGCTCCGATAGCAACCTCGCTCGCCAACATCCAAGCCGGCAAGCTTCGGGCGCTAGCGGTGACCAGCACGACGCGCTCGGATGTGTTGCCGAATGTCCCGACCGTGAGCGAATTCGTGCCGGGTTACGAAGCGAGCGTCTGGCATGGCGTCGGTGCGCCCAAGGGCACGTCGCCGGACATTATCAGCACACTTAACCGCCAGATCGACGCGGTTCTCGCCGATCCCAGTATAACGGCGCGGCTTGGCGCGCTAGGCGCCGTGCCGATGCCGATGACACCCGGCGAATTCGGAAAGTTTGTCGCCGCTGAAGTCAAAAAATGGGCGAATGTGGTGAAGCTCGCGGGCCTCAAGTCGGAATAATCCATGCGGTAGCCGAAGACAAAGTCCCTCGTGCGCGCCGCCTTGACGGCCTGTTGGAGTCACTCCGACGTAAACCTTTGTGGCAAGCGCCCCAACAATACCTCAGATTTCGACACAATCCGTCACGCTCCCGCCCTGGCGAGCTGATGAGATTTTTCCTGACCGACAGGTCGGGGAACCGCGCGTCATGCGTTGCTGGGGGATTGCCGTCATCTTTGCTGGGCTTTTTGCGATCGCCGCATCCGGGCACGCCGCGGCGGGTGGCGCCGATTCCAAGGTTGCGGTTTCTTTGATTACGGTTTCCGGCAATCGGCACATCGGCGCCGATATGATCAGATCCTATTTCCACCCGGCAGCCGGCGGACGGCTCGACGCGACAGAGCTCGATGCGGCGCTCAAGCGGTTCTACGCCACCGGCCTGTTCAAGGACGTGAAGATATCGCGCTCAGGCGACCGCGTGCTGGTGACTGTCGTCGAAAATCCGACGATCGCGATCATCAGCTTCGAGGGCAACAAGAAGATCAAGGACGCCGATCTCACGAAGGCGATTCAATCGCAGGCGAACGGACCGCTGTCGCGTGCATTCGTGCAAAGCGACGTCGTGCAGATCATCGAGCTTTATCGCCAGCGCGGCTATTACGACGTGCACGTCGTTCCACAGACCATCGCCGGCAAAAAAGGCGACAAGGATTCCGCCAATGACGGGGAAGAGAGCTCTGGCACGATCGCACCCGTCAATCTGGTCTTTGCGATCAAGGAAGGCGACAAGCTCGCGGTGCGGCGGATTCAGTTTGCCGGCAATAATGCGTTTTCCACGACGAAGCTCAAAGCCGCGGTCAAGACCGGGACGTCGAATGTTTTGAGCTTTTTTCTCGACAATGACATCTACGACGCCGACCGCATCGAAGCCGATCGCGATCTCGTCCGCCGCTTCTATCTCGCTCACGGCTATGCCGACGTGAAAGTGTCGTCCTCGGCGAGCTACGACACCACCCGGAACGGCGTCGTTCTGACGTTCACGGTCGACGAAGGCCCGCAATATCGGCTCGGTAAGGTCAAGATCGAATCGATCTTGAACACCGTCGATACGGCGGCAGTGCGCGATGCCCTGCACACGCAGTCAGGCGATACATATGACGCCGACGCCGTCGACAAGACCGTCGAGGATATGACGATGGCGCTCGCCAAGGCCGGCGATGCCGTTCGCTAGCGTGGTTGTCGCGCAGCGAGCGGCAGCCGGGCCGCCTGATCGATCTGGTCTACGCGATCGAGGAGGGCAAACGGCTTTACGTCGAGCGCATCGATATCCACGGCAATATCAAGACCCGCGACGACGTGATCCGGCGCGAATTCGATTTCGGCGAAGGCGACCCGTACAATCGCGCGCTGGTCGAGCGCGGCGAGCGCCGTCTCAAAGCGCTGGGCTATTTCAAGTCGGTGAAAATCACCGCGCAGCCGGGCTCGGCGCCGGATCGGGTCGTGCTCGACGTCGAGCTCCAGGAGCAGAAGACCGGCAACTTCTTTATCTCCGGCGGCTATTCCACGACCGACGGCATGCTGGCCGCGGTATCGATCAGCGATACGAATTTCTTCGGCACCGGCGACACCGCCAAGGCGTCGGTGACCTACGGCCAATATGCCAGAGGCTTCGACCTCGCCTTCTCCGATCCGTGGTTTCTCGGCGAGCGTGTCGGCGTCGGCGCCGATGTGTTCGCCGGGCAAACTTTTGCCGACAGCAACCAAGCCTTCAATACCCTTATGTACGGTGCGAAATTCTCGGTCGCGACGCCGCTGAACGAAAATCTCGGCGTGAGCTGGAGCTACTCGATCTATAATCAGGGCCTCACGCTTGACCCGGCGCTCGGCACGGCGTCGCTGCCGATCCAGCAGGCGGCGCAGGCCGGCTCCTATTGGGTGTCGTCGATCGGCAACGGCGTGACCTATTCGACGCTCGACAATCCCAAGGATCCGACGACCGGCATTCGCGCGCAAACCAACAACGAGTTCGCCGGGCTGGGGGGCGCTGCGGACTTCGCCAAAACCACTGAAGACGTCCGCCTGTATCATCCGATCGTCGGCGATCTCGTCGGCATGGTGCGGGCGCAAGGCGGCTATGTGACGCCGTGGGGCGGCCAGCAACTGCCACTGCTCGACGGTTTCTTCGGCGGCCCGCAGCTCGTGCGCGGCTTCGCACCCTACGGCTTCGGACCGCGCGACATCACGCCCGGCACGACCATGGATAATCTCGGCGGCAATGCCTATTGGACCACCACAGCCGAGCTACAGTCGCCGATGCCGTTCGTGTCGCCGGACGCGCAGCTGAAAGTCGCCTTGTTCTCCGATACCGGCAGCCTGTGGGCGACCAATGCGTCAGGCGTTTCCAAGCTGGCGTCAATGTCGCCGTCGCAGCAGATCGCCAATTCGCAAGCGGTTCGCTCTTCGATCGGCGCCAGCCTGATCTGGGATTCGATGTTCGGGCCGATCCGGGTCGATTACGCCTATCCGATTGCAAAGCAGCCCTACGACGTCACCCAGCGGCTGCAATTCACCGCCGGCGGATTTTGAGCGTTCACCGCTTCCACAACGTCGCAAATTGCGCCGCGACGGCTTGCTCGTAAGCTACCTCGCAGTCGAGGATGCCTTGCCGCCGTGCGAACTCCGTCATGCCGGCGATGAATTCGCGCGACAGTGTTGCATCGTAGTAGGGCAGGTCGCGGCGAATGAGATCCGTGATCAGCGCGGCCTCGGACGGCGGAAACAGTTTGTTGCCGACTTCGGCGGCGCGCGTCACATCGGCTTTCAGCGCGTTCTGCGTTTTGACGAGGGCGCGCACGGCGGCCGCGACCGTCTCCGGCGAGCGCGCGATCAGTGCATCACTCGTGGCGATCGTCGCCGCGGTAAAGTTGAAGCAGCGTTTTGGGCCGTCGCCGCGCCGCACGTCGAGCACGACGCTGCCGACGCCGCGGCGCACGGCCACCTCGGCGCCCATGCCGTTCGCCCAGAAGCCGTCGATCTTGCGCTCCTCCAAGGCTTTCGCCGCCGTGACGCCAAAATTCACGCCGGCATCGAGCGAGCCCGGCACCGGCGCGATCTTCACCTGGTCGCGATCGAGATCCATCCCGGCCTCGACGAGCAAGCCGCGCAAACCTTTGTCGACCCATGGCGCGGCGCCGATGCTGCGGCCCTGCACGACGGAAATATCGCCACGTCGCGCGCGTAAGTCGGCGTGCATCACCAAAAACCAGTACATTCCCTGCGCCTGCGCGCAGATGAGTTTCACGCCGCGAAAACCGGGAAACGCGGCGAGCGCCGAATGCGCCGAGCCGCCGACGAAATCGACCGCGCCGTCGCGCAGCGCCGCGTAAGCTCTATCGACGGGAAAGATAAGTTCGAGCGAAACGTCGAGGCCTTGGGCTTTGAAGAAGCCGAGTTCGACCGCGGCCTCGGCCGGAAAATACGAATTCGAGATCATATCCGGCACGGCGAGCTTCATGGCGGAGCACCGCGCTACTTCTTTCCATCCAACAGCCAGCCGAATTTCTCCCGCGCCTTGCGCGCGACTTCCGGGCTCGGCGTATTGGTCGGCGGAAACTTGTCGCGCCAGTGGAACGGCCGGCAGGCGTCGATCACCGCGACGGAATGCGTCATATCGCCGGCGGCGCGCTTCCACGGCGGCAGCACCGGATCGGCCGGCGAATCCCAGGAGCCGTTGATGAACTGGATCGACTGCGCCGGATCGGTGCGCGTGAGCATCGCCCAGAGGAGATGATCGAGATCGGTGACGTCGACATCGTCGTCGACCACCACGATATATTTCGACGCATAGGCCGAGGCGCCGCATTGCGCGGCGATGTGACCCGCCTGCACGGCATGGCCGGGATAACGCTGCGTGATCGACACAGCATGGAACAACCGCGCGCCGCCGATCTCGTGGCACCATACCTGCTGTACGCCCGGCACGCCGGCATTCGTCATATTCTGCTTGATGGTCGCAGAGCGAAGCACGGCGCGATACCGCGCCATCTCGTCGGGTCCGCCGCCCATGGGCGGCACGCCGAGCAGGATCGGATCGTTGCGGTGATAGATCGCCTTGACGTCGAGCACGGTCGCGGGCTTGGCGCCACCGGCATAGTGGCCGGTCCATTCGCCGAACGGGCCTTCGATCTCGCGGCGATCCGGCGTGACGAAACCTTCGAGCACGATCTCGGCGGCGGCCGGAAACGGTAGCCCGGTGATTTTGCCACGCACCATTTTCATCGGCCTCCCGCGCAAGCCGCCGACGATGTCGATCTCGAACGTGCCGTAGGGCGCTTCCAGCCCGCCATAGAAGAAAGTCAAAGGATCGCCGCCGAGCACCATCGCCACCGGCATCGGCTCGCCGCGCTTGAAATATTTGGCGCGATGGATGTCGCCATGATGCCCCGCCGCGATCAGGAGCCCGACCGAGTTGCGGTCATGCAGTTGCGCGCGATAGGCGCCGGCATTGAGCCAGTTTTCCTCCGGATCGCGGGTGATGCTGTAGGTGCCGGTGCCGATATAGCGGCCGCCGTCCTTCTCGTGCCAGATCGGCGCCGGAAACTTGGTGAGGTCGACGTCGTCGCCCATCAGCACGTTTTCCAGCACCGGGCCGTCCTCGACGATCTCGTGCGGAATTATCTTTTGCTCCTTGAGAAAGGCCTCGCGATAGGAATCGCTCAGCTCCCACTTCGTCAGATGATCGGGGAAGCCGAGCGTCATGTTGCGGCGCGTGCCGGCAAACATGTTCAGAAGCACGCGAAAACCTTTCGGGCAGCCGGGAATATCGTCGAACACGACACACGGGCCGTTCTCGGCGCGCAACACCGCCTCGGCGGCGAGCCCGATATCCTCCTGCCAGCTCGCGCCCGAAACATTGCGGACCTCGCCAAGCGCCTCGGCGGCCGACAGCCATTCGCGCAAGTCGTCGTAGGCGATGGCGGCTTTGACGTTGCTGTGCTGGTTCATTGACCCCTCCTGAACGGCGGTCAGGATGGCCGGCACGGCGGCCTTGTCAATGCTTGCGCATATGCCTCATCCTCCCTCGGCTAGCGGCAACGATGCAGGGGAGGAAAAGAACCCACCCGCCATTGCCTAGGGAGCGTCAAGCCATGAACCGCCCGCAACAAGGATTTCCGCCCATTCTCGACCATCGCGGCGCGCCGCAGGTGCGCCGGTTCGATGAGCAGCGCTGGCTTATCGACAATATTATCCGCGCCAACGGCATCGATTGGGATCAGCCGCGATCGCTCTATATCCATTTGCCGTGCGGCATCGAGGCCAACGCCGATTTTGCCGGCATTCGCGACCGGGTGAAGAAGATGGCCGATATCGGTCCCGCCTTCGCCGCCGTCGCGCGGCGTCGCGAGGCCAAGGCCAACGCCGCAGCGCTTGCCGACCGCAAGGTCACCGCGCGCGACAACTTCTTCATGGCCGCCGTGCATTGGGGCGCGGCGCAATGGCCCTATGACGAGAACGACGCGACCAACGTCGCCTACAACAACAAGAAGCGCGAATGCTACGCCAAATATGCGGCGCTCGCGGATCATCACGTCGAGGCGGTCTGGGTGCCGTTCAAGGATAAGGCGATCCCCGCCTGGCTGCATCTGCCGCCCGGCCATTCCAGCGGCCGTCTGCCCGTGGTGATCTCGATTCCCGGCATGGACAGCTACAAGGAGATCCAGGTCGCGCTCTACGGCGACAAATATCTCAACCGCGGCATGGCGGTGCTGGCGATCGACGGGCCGGGGCAATACGAAGCGCCGATGATCGGGCTTTATTTCACCATGGAGAACTGGGTGGCTGCGGGACCTGCTTTGGTCGACTGGATCGCCGCGCGGCCCGAACTCGATGCAACGCGGATCGGCGTTGCCGGAACAAGCTTCGGCTCGCTGTTCGGCACCGTGCTGACGGCGAACGAGCCGCGCATCAAGGCCTGCGCGGTGATGTCGGTGTGCCACGAGCCGGGCTGTCACACCATCTTCCAGGAAGCTTCCCCGACCTTCAAGAAGCGCTTCATGTATATGTCGGGGATCACCGACGAAGCCGAGTTCGATGAATTCCGCAAGAAAATCACCTGGCACGGCCACGCCGATAAAATCCGCGTGCCGTATCTTTGCGTCGCCGGCGAAGCGGAGGAATTAAGCCCGCTGCAACATTCCGAAGCCCTCATCGCGGCGCTCAAGGGACCGAAGCAAATGGTGGTGTACCAGGAATCGCGCCACTCGGTCGGCAACGTGCCCGCGGCCAATCTCGGGCCGTTTCCGCCGATCCTTTTGGCCGACTGGCTCGCCGACCGCCTCGCCGGCAAAGCCTTCGTCAGCGAGCACTGGTACGTCACCGGCTCGGGCGAGATCACCAAGACGGCGTATTGATCGGGCTTGCCGGCTTGCAATCAAGGCGCCTGAACGGTCGCAAAGAGACGATCACGGCAGTGTCTATATCTTCCGGCAAATCACGTTGCCGGAAAGACATGAGGCGGGTGCCGAAACAACCTCATAGCGCCCAATCGCGCCAGGTGTCTCGCGATGCCCATGAGATCGGTCGTCGAGATCCTCAAGGAATGTTGCCGCCAGTTGAGCTACGAAGTTGGCAGATGCGCGGAAGGACGGATTATGCCGCTGTGTTTCGTCTTGCCTAGGGACGGGAGAAATTATTTCGAATTCCGACTTCTCGTCGATCATTTCTATGGCGATCGATAATTTCATCTGGCGTACGGCCCCGCGCGTCACGTATCGAAAATAGTTTAGCACGGGCAGCCGTCGCCGACATCCAGAAAAGCCCTTACTGGAAACTACCTAGAAGGCAAACTGCGTAGAAGGCGACTCGACTCACAAGCGGCCGACGACACGCACTGCAGTTTTTCGGCGTTCCATCCGGGCTTATACGGACACGGAAATTAGGCGAAAGACAACGGCCGCGACTTATCGTGCGCGGATGTAATGATCTGGCGTAATAACGTGGCACAAGAGACGAGCGGCCCTGGGCGAAGGCCCCTTCTGGTCCGAGTTGGCAAGTATCAAGCCCGGGGCCGCTCACCTTGGTACGGAAAGCTTATTCGCGATCGCAAGATGTAGCGTATCTTCATGTTGCGTGAAATCGACTCGCTCTCCGGTTTGATAAGCGCGCGCGACAGCGCGCCCAATTTGCCGCATCGGCCGTGCAACACGTGCCAGTCTCGCGCGCTGAATTTCTGCGGGGCGCTGTTCGGCGGAACCGGCCATCCGCTGGCGATGCGAGGCAAGCACCGCGAAACTGCCGCCCGTCAAAACATCTATCGTGCCGGCGAGCCCAACGAGGGCGTGCTGGTGATCTGCAGCGGGTGGGCGGTTCGCTTCGTCCAATTGCCCAACGGCAAGCGCCAGATTCTCTCGGTGCTGCTGCCGGGCGACCCGGTCAGTCCAACCTCGATTTTCGAACATCGGTTTTCCTTTTCCATCCAGGCGGTGACCGAAGTGCGATACTGCTACCTTCCGTTCGCCGAGGTCCGCGCCAGGATTTGCGACAATCCCTCGTTATTTGACGTCTGGCTCCGCTTGACGGCGGCCGAGCAGCGCGATGCCGACAAACGGCTTGTCGACCTCGGCCAGCGCACGGCGCAGGAGAGAATCGCCGCGCTGATCGTTCACGTCATGCTGCGGTGCGAGCAGCGTGGCGAACTGCTCGACGACGAATTTCCCTTTCCCTTAAGCCAGCAACAGATCGCCGACTTCACCGGGCTCACCCCGGTGCATACCTGCCGGGTGTTGAGTTCGCTGCGCAAGAACGCCATCTGCGACGTCGGGCACGGCTTTGTCAAAATCAGAGAACGCGCCGAGTTGCTGCGCATGGAATTGCTCAACTAGGTCAGACGATCGCGCGCGTCCGCCGACAGGCATGCGTCAGCTCGCGATGGCCTCGAGGCGGCGCTTGGTAACCGGTGGCCCAAAGCCGCCGATGACGACGACGACGATCGCCATGGCGCCGGCGATGAAGCCGAACACGCCGATAGTGCCGTAGTTGCCGAGGAAGAAGGCGATGATGAAGCCGGAGAAGATGGCGGAGAACCGGCTCCATGAATAAACGAACCCCACCGCCCGGGCGCGGATGCGGGTCGGATAAAGTTCGGCCTGATAGGCGTGGAATGAGAACGACATCCAGTTGTTGCACAGCGTGATCAAGAGGCCGAACGCAATCACGCCGACAGCACTGGTCTGCTGGGCGAACAACAGCCCGAATACCGCGATGCCGACCGCGGCCCCGGCAATCTGCCATTTGCGCTCGAAATGGTCGGCGAAGAAAACTCCGATCAGCGGACCGACCGGGGCGGCCACCGCGATGATGAACGTATAGACGAGCGACTTGGTCACGCCGATCCCCTGCGAGATGAGGAGCGTCGGCACCCAGCTCGAGAAGCCGTAATAGCCGATGGTCTGGAACAGATTGTAGATCACCAGCATGATGGTGCGGCCGCGGTAGGTCTCGTCCCACATTTCCGCCCAGGCGCCGGTTTTACGCATCGCTTCGCCGGCGACGGGCTGCGGCGGCGGCAGCGCCACGCCGTCGGCGCGAATTTTGTTTTCCAGATCCGTGACGATGCTTTCGGCTTCCGCATTGCGGCCGTGCTGTTCCAGCCAGCGCGGCGATTCCGGCAAGCTTCGGCGAATCCACCAGATCACGAAGGCGCCGATCGAGCCGATGATCACCACCCAGCGCCAGCCGTCGAGGCCGAAGATGGTCTGCGGCACCAACTGCCAGCCCAGGAACGCGACCACCGGCACCGCGGTGAACATGACGAATTGGTTGTAGGCGAAGGCCGGCCCGCGCTGCTCCTTGGGCACCAGTTCCGACACATAGGTGTCGATATTCACCAGCTCGACGCCGAGCCCGATGCTGGCGATGAGCCGCCACAGATCGATGGTCTCCGGCGTATTCTGAAACGCCATGATGAATGCGCCGATCGAGTACCACAACAGCGCGAAGGTGAAGATCGAGCGCCGGCCGAAGCGGTCGGACAGCCAAGAGAAGGCGATCGTGCCGATGAACAGGCCGAGAAACAGCGCGGCGACGAAGCTGGCAAAGCCCTGCAGGTCGAATAGCCCTTGCGTGGTCGGCTTGAACAGGCCGGCCTTGAACAGGCCGATCGCGATATAGGCGGTGAAGAACAGATCGTAGAATTCGAACCAGCCGCCGAGCGACAGCAGCATGACCAATCTGCGCGTATGGCGCGACGGCGGCAGCCGATCGAGCCGCGCCGCCACGGTGATAGTCGTATCCGTCGCCATGTCCGTCGCAATGCCCGTTGCCATGGTTTTCCTCCCCCATTCGAGCCGCTGTTGCGCTGCGGCATTCGCCTTTGCCTGCCGATAGTATACGACCTTGGCGTCAAGTCAGCCCTCGGATGGTCGTAGCCATGGACGTCTTCGAAGCCGTCGATTCCCGCATGTCCTGCCGCTGGTTTCTCGATAAGCCGGTCGATGCCAAGATCCTGCGCGATCTGATCGCGCGCGCCGCCCGCGCGGCGTCCGGCGGCAATCTGCAGCCCTGGCAAGTCTATGCGCTCGCCGGCGCGCCGCTTGCCGAGCTGAAGCGGCAAGTCGCCGAATTCGTCGCCGGCCGCGATCCGCGCCACATCGACGCCGAATATCCGATCTATCCCGAGACGATGTGGGAGCCCTATAAGGGGCGGCGGGATTATCACGGCGTGCAGCTCTACGGCGCGCTCGGCATCGGCCGTGACGACGCCGCGGGCCGGCTCGCCCAATACAACCGCAATCTCGAATTCTTCAACGCGCCGGTCGCGCTGTTCATCGGCATCGATCGCAAGCTCGGACCCGGCCAATGGGCCGACCTCGGCGGCTACATCCACGCGCTGATGTTTCTCGCGCGCGGTTACGGTCTCGACAGCTGCCCGCAGGAATCCTGGGCGCGCATCCACGAGGTCGTTCGCCCGTTCGTCAAAATGCCGCCGGAGCAGATGCTGTTCTGCGCGGTGGCCATCGGTTACGGCGACCACGCCCATCCGGCGAACAGTTTTCGCGCGCCGCGCGCGGAACTCGGCGAGTTCTGCAGGTTTTTTGGGTTTGAGTGAGAAAAGCATATTCGTTCTCGCGGCGCGTCTGTGCGCCCGAGGTTTGCCTAAGCCACGCTCAAAGATTCCTCCCCCGAACTAAGCGGGGAGTGCAGCGCCGGGAGGCGCCATAGTCGTGGCCGCGCCACGCGGGCGAATGTTGCCACTCGCTCGCGCTTCGGGCGCGGCGCGCGCCACAGGACGATCCGCTTGCGCGAACCGCCTGCTTCGGGCGCGCGGCGCCTCCCGGCGCTCCACCGCGGTCTCTTTGCCCGGGCGGCCGGCCCGCCTCGGCTTAAAAACCGCACTCGCTCCATCCGCCGGCTTAAGTCTGCCGACGGCGTCCTTTCGAGCGAGATTTTGATTCGCGGTCGTATGTAACTAAAATAAGGACCAATGTCAAGTGTTAGTATCTACAAAAGAGACAATATCATTTGGCAATCGCAAAGTATCGCTGCACGCTAGAATGGCTCCGTCTTTCCGCTCGCGACTCCCTCTCCCCGCGCGCGGGGAGAGGAAGGAGCCCGGCCAGCGGGCATGACGCGCATAGCCTTTGTCGCATCCGGAATAGGCTCGCCTCAAAATCGGTTCGCGCTTATAATTTGGTTTAGAGGAAACGCTCAAATCCACGTCTTAAATCCGCATCGGGGCATCGCCATGAAGTTTCACCGCCGTCACGCGCTGCGCCTGGCCGCGGGCGCCGCCGCCATTCCCTTCGCGCCGCGGCTTGCGTCGGCGCTCGATTATCCTACGCGCCCGGTCCGTGTCGTCGTCGGCTATACGGCGGGCAGCTCGCCTGACGTCGAGGGCCGGTTGATGGGGCAATGGCTGTCGGACCGGCTCGGCCAGCAGTTCGTGGTCGAGAACAAGCCCGGCGCCGGCACCAATCTGTCGACCGAGGCCGTCGCCCGCGCCACGCCCGACGGCTACACGCTCCTGGTGATTGCGACCCCGAACGAGATCAGCGGTCTCCTGCACGACAATCTTACGTTCAACATCCAGCGCGACATCGCGCCGATCGCCTATTTCGGCGCCACGCCCTTCGTCATGGTGGTGACGCCGTCGTTCCCGGCGCAAACGGTTCCCGAATTCATCGCCTACGCCAAGGCCAATCCGGGCAAGATCAACATGGCCTCGAACGGCACCGGCAACCTGACCCATATCGCCGGCGAATATTTCAAGATGATGGCCGGCGTCGATCTCTATCACGTGCCGTATCGCGGCGAGATGGAGGCGCAGGCCGATCTGCAATCGGGCCGCGCCCAGGTGATGTTCGATCCCATCATCGCCTCGCTCGGCTTCATCAAGGCCGGCAAGCTGCGCGTGCTCGCGGTGACGACGCCGCAGCGCGTCGCTTCGCTGCCCGATACGCCGACCGTGAGCGAATTCGTGCCGGGTTATGAAGTCACCGGCGGATTGGGCCTCGGCGCGACCAACGGCACGCCGGCCGAGATCATCGACAAGCTCAACCAGGCAATCAATGCCGGGTTGGCGGACGCGACATTGCGAGCGCGCCTTGTCGACCTCGGCAGCATCGTGATGCCGCTGAGCCCTGCGGATTATCGCAAGCTGATCGCCGGCGAAATCGACAAGTGGGGCAAGGTGATCAAGTTCGCCGGCATCAAGCTGACGTGATCCGGTTCGCGTCCGCAACCGAGCGGCCAAAGGCGTGGATGCCCGCAACATAGGCGAGCGAAGCGACGCCGTTCTTGGAACGGCTAGGTGCGGGCATGACGAGAGAGCAGAGCGCTGTTACGGCTTCTGTCCCGCCGCGCGCCGGATATCCTTCATCAGCATGAACAGGTGCCGCGCGTCGGTCGGCGACGGCGTGAAGCCAAAGTGCCGGTAGAATGCGCTTGATTGCTCGTCCTTGGCATGAACGGCGAGTGCGCGCACGCCGATCATATCGGCGACCTGGAGCGTGCGGCCGAGCGCATCGAGCAGCAGTCCGGCGCCGAGGCCGCGGCCTTGCGCTTTGGTGTGGACGGCGAGGCGCGCGAGCACCAGAAGCGGAATCGGATGGCGCGGCATGCCCTTGACGACGCGTTCGGGCGCTTGCGCGTGCGAAACCTCGCCGGCGACGATCGTGTAGTAGCCGACGACCTCATTGCCGCTCACGGCGACATAGGTTTGCGACGAGTTTGCCTGTTGCGCTTGCAGCGCGTGACGGATGAGGAAGCGATCGAGCTGCGGCTGCCCGCAGGTAAATTGCTCGACGTTGTGTGCGCGGTGCAATTTTTCGATATGGAGCGATTGCGTCACGGCTTGCTTTTGGCATCGAACACGGACGGCTCGCGAAACAGCCGTTCAAGACGCGCCTGACGGCGCGGCGGCGCATCGAGCGCAGCGACAAAAGCGTCCCATCTCTTGCCATCGAGCGTGAAGACCCGCCGATCGGCGAGCCGTTCTTCGGCCTCGTTGAGCGCGGTGTCGAGCACGAATTCACTGACGGACTTGCGTTCGGCCGTGGCAGCGGCCTGCAACGTCTGCTTTGCGGCGCGGGTCAGCCGAAGATCGAGCTTTTCCGTCCGGTTGGTGCGTCGGGTCATGTTCGCCTCCTAAAATGAAGGATAGCACGCTCTGCCCGACAATGTCATGACAATTAATGCCGCCCGTCATGGCCGGGCACATGGGTCCGGGCTTCCGCCGGCCCGAGTGCAAGCTTGTTCCGGCCATCCACGACTTTCCGCTTCACCAAGCTCCAAAGACGTGGATGCCCGCAACATGGCGAGCGAAGCGACGCCGTTCTTCGAACGGCTATGTGCGGGCATGACGCGGAAATAGGGCGACGAGAATTACCGATGGGTCTCGCAAGCGCCCAACCCATTCCGCGGGCTACCATTGCTTAACTCTGATTTTGACGCCGTAACGAAATGCTAACCGCGTTCGTCGGCCGCCCCTATTCATCCGCAAAGATTCCGCTTCTCGTCCCATAAATGCCCGCAATTGCCGGGCTCACTGTAAACCGGGACATAGTCGGGGATATTCCACGTGAACAACTGGCACGTGAAGAATTGGCACGTGAAGAATTGGCACGTGAAGAAATTTGCGGTCGCCGCTGCGCTGTGCGGATCGCTGATCGCTTCTCCGGTCCAGGCCAAGACCTTCGTCGGCGTATTGTGGCCGATGTTCGGGCCGTTGCCGGCGATTGGGCTGGTCGAATTGGTCGCCGAACTCAAAACGATGCCGGATGTCGAAGTCGAGACCTATGTGCATCAGGCTTGGCCGTCTTTGGTCGATGACCTCGAACGGCAGCCGCCGGGAACGCACACGGTTGTCGTCGGCTATAGTTTGGGCGCGAACAGTTCGGTGTTCGTCGCCAATAACGCGAAACACGTCGACCTGATCATTGCGCTGCAGCCCTCGATGCTGAGCTGGAATCCGCCGCTGACGGCGGGAAAAGTGGGGCGGATGATCGAAATCTATAATCCCAATCCATGGATGACGTTCGGCGGGATGGGATCGAAGAAACTCGAAGGCGACAATATCGAGTACATTGCCAACAACAACTCCCATCCGGGGGCGCAGTTCGATCCGGGGTTTCGGACTTTGGTGAAAAGCGAGATCGGCAAGTTTACCGCCCAGGATCGCTTGCAAGCAGATCGCGCGGAAACCGCGCAAGCCGCAATGCCGGGGCCGCCCGAGCCGGCGCAGCCCGGCCCATCGACAACGGCTAAACCCGCAGACGAGCGGTTGGCCTATCAGCAGAGCGATCCGGCGGCCGAAACTCATCGCCAAATCGCCCAAGGCGTAATACTGGACTTGCCGAAGCCGGCCGAGCCCGAACATGTCGCGCAGGAGCCGAAGCCGGCGGACCGTGTGGCGCAAGAGGCAAAGCCGGCCGCGCCACAACGTATTCTGCAGGATTCGCCGAAACCCGAGCCGACAGAGTGGGCGACTTTTCTCGACGCGCTGTCAAATTCGGTGAATTCGGGAGACTTGCCCGTCAAGCGAAAGCTGACGCTTGCCGATATGACGGATTATGCAAGACGAACCTACGGCGTTTCGCATGACGACGAGCAATTCAGCAGCCAACGGTTTTTGGCCGCAGGTGACGACGTCATCGCCGCCTCATTTTCAAGAGACGGATCGCTGTAAGTCCAGCGACGAGTAGCCCGGATAGAGCGAAGCGCGGCGCGCTAGAATGGCTCCGTCTCGCCGCTCGCGACTCCCTATCCCGGCGAGCGGGGAGAGGGAGTCGCCAAGCCGCAGCGCCGAATGAAAATCACTCGCGGGCGAGAGCGGCGTAGATGACGTCGTAGGCCAGATAGAGCAAACCCACCACACTGAGCGCCGCCAGCAGCCCCGAAAACGCGGCGCATAGCTTGGCGCAAAATGCGACAAGCTTTTGCCACCATGCCTGTTGCGGGTAATTCGATGCGCTCCGCCATATCGCCACCGCGACAAACGGTATGGCCACGCTCGCCAGCGCGAAGAGCGCTATGACAAGTCCCGCAATAAATGACGCCTCGATGCCGCAGCCGACGACCATGCAGGCGCCGCTGGCGTCCCAAACCAGAGCGAGCGGAGCTCCGATCAGCCAGAACGTGCACCACAGAGCGATCTGGCCGGTCGCCAATCTCGTGAGAAACTTCATGGACTCAGATTAGCCGCAGTTGTTAGCCGTAGTGGGCCGATTGCTCTAAAGACGAGGCCGGCAGTATCCGCGATCGGTCGGCTATATTAAGTGTCATACGCCGAACCTTAAAGCGCATGGTTCAAGCCAAGCAAATTACCGCCATGTTGGCAGCCGTCTTGATCGCGGCGTGCCTCGCCACGACCGGGGAGGCGGCGACGCCCGACACGGTGCACGGCCGCGCCTACCTGTTCCGCGGCCTGATCGGCCTGATCGATTGGGGCATGGACCAACTGGCGGCGCGCATCGACCGCACCGGCGTCGCAGCCGACATCGGCGCTTATTCGGCATGGCGCTCCGTCGCCAATCAAGCCATCAGCGATTATCGCCGCGATCCCAAGCCGATTACCGTTATCGGCCATTCCATCGGCGGCGATTCCGCCGTGGAATTCGCCGAAGCGCTCGAAGCCGCGCATGTCCCGGTGGCGCTGCTCATCACCTACGATCCGACGCGCGCGGCGCACGCCGTACCGGCCAATGTCGAGCGCTATATCAATCTCTACCAGTCCTCCAACTTCCTCGGCGGCGGCGACTTGGAGCCGGGGCGCGGCTTTCATGGCCATTACGCCAGCTACAACCTCAAAGACCGGCCCGAAGTCATCCACGTCAATCTGGACAAGTTTGACCGCATCCAGGAGCAACTGGCCGGCAAGATCAGATCGGCCGCCGCGGGTGGCGGCGGGGAGGCCGTGCCGCTGCGCATTGTCATTCCGCCGTCGGTGCCGATCGAGCTGTGGGATTCAGGCGTGGCGGTATCGGCTCATGCCGGCGACACGCTGCACACGCTTGCGGCGGCCTATCATGTGCCGCTCTGGGCGCTGAACCAGATCAATAAAATCTCGGATACCGCAGGCTTAGGCGAAGGCCAGCGCATCGTCATTCCCCGCTATCTCGGCCAGAAACTGCCATCGAGCCCGGCTTCGAGCGACGCGCCGGCCGGGCAATGATTTGCGGCGCTGGCGGGGAGAGGTGATCGTCGAAGCCCAGTATGTTATAAATGGTCCAGGAGAACTCCGATGAATCTGAACGCCCTGGGCTATGTCGGCATCCGCACCAAGAATCTCGACGACTGGGCGGAATACGGCACCCGTTTCCTCGGCATGCAACTGGTCGACAAGAGCCGCGGCACGCTCGCCTTGCGCATGGACGACCGCAAGCAGCGCGTCATCGTTCATGCCGACGCGGATGCGGGCCCGTCGTTCTACGGCTGGGAAGTCGCCGATGCCCCGGCGCTCGATGCGCTCGCGGCGCATCTGGAAAAATCCGGGGTGAAAATCGCGCGCGGGTCGCGGGCGCTCGCGGATGAACGCCGGGTGAAAGACTTGATCGTTTTCTCCGACCCGATCGGCAACCGGCTCGAAGCGGTTCACGGCGCGGAGACGGCGAGCGAGCCGTTCAAGCCCGGCCGCTCGATCTCCGGTTTCCGCACCGGCCCGCTCGGCATGGGCCATGCCGTGCTCACCGCCGAACGGCTCGACGACGTGGTGCCGTTCTATACCGAAATCCTCAATTTCAAGCCGACCGACCATATCCTCCAACCCTTCAAGGCCTATTTCTTCCATATCAATGCGCGCCACCACAGCCTCGCCTTCATCGATACCGGCAAGAACGGCATCCATCACATGATGTTCGAGGTCTGTTATCTCGACGACGTCGGGCAGGCCTACGATCTGGCGCTGCGCAAGCCCGAGATGATCGCCTCGACGTTCGGCCGCCACGTCAACGATCACGTCACGTCGTTCTATTCGTATTCGCCGTCAGAATTCATGGTCGAATACGGCTGGGGCGGCCGCTCGATCGACACCGCGAATTGGACGCCGCACGAACGCACCGAAGGTCCGAGCCTGTGGGGTCACGACCGCATGTGGCTTAAGCCGGAAGGCCGCGAAGACGCGCGCAACTTGCGCGCCAAAGTCGCCGCGGCCGGCGGCCGCGAACCGGTCAATGTCATGGACGGCAATTATCTGCGCGCCGCCGACGTCTGCCCGTGGTGGAACGCCAACGTGCCGGCGCGCAAGACGGGTTAGCAAGACCGGCTAGCAAGACAGGCTGAACACTGCGTCCAAATGGGGAGTTTGCTGCCATGAACGACGAATCCGGCGATCCAGATCAGGATAAAGCCGACGCGGCGATTCTAAACGTCGACATTGACGACGTGGCGATCGAAATCGCGGCGGCGGGAGTTGGAACGATCCCAACCGCGTCCGTCAATATGGTGCCGCCCAACTGCTGCGTTAACCGGCCGGAACGCCAAACGGAATAGGGTGGGCAAAATCGTCGCCCGAGCCCGGACGCTGACACACTCCTGATTAGCGATTTTGCCCACGCGGCGTGAGGTACGCGTGGGCATTGCGCATCGGCACAGAAATAAAATCGGCGCAGCGGAGCGGGCGCAATGCCCACCCTACGGATTTCTGCTTAGTTCGACTGGCGCGTCGCATCGCGCTCCAGGTGCCGTAACACGTATTGCCGCCGGCGCTCCAGCGGCCGTAGCCGCTGGCGCCGCGCAGCCGGCCGTAACCGGTGGCGCTCTGGCCGCCTTTGCTCACCGTCACGGCGATCGCGCCGCTCGACACGACAACGCCGGAGATTTGATAGCTGAAATCGTTGTCGGCCTGCTGGAGCTGGCCGCCGACGATGCGTGCGGGGTAGCGGTAGCTCGGATCGCAGGGTCCGGCCTGGGTGCGGATCGAGACGCTCCATAGCCCATCGTAGGTGCGCGATCTCGTGTGTTTCTTCGCCGCCGCGGCCGACGGCGTCGCCGCGATTGCCACCAGCACGCTCGCAAATGCAAGTGTGGACACTAACCCTCCCAGCTTTCTCATTTTGTCGCTCCAGGTTTTGCAATGTCGTTCGATTGCGATTTGGCATTGTCGTTTGCGTCGATTGCCGGCTGACCGGGATAAAGCGGCGGCGCATCGGCGAATGCGGCTGCGCCTTTGCCCTGCTGGTAGCCGGCGTCGAACAAAGCCTTCATGTAATTCGGATCGAATGGGCCACAACTCGGCGCGTTGAAGTTAGCCGGAATGGTGGCGACGTTAAAGCCGATGCCGCTATTTTTCGCCGCGACATAGCTGCGGTCGAGCATGAGCCGCAAATCGACTTTGACCGCGGTGTCGACGGTCTGGCCAAGAATCGCCGGCGTCGAGCGGTCGACGACCTGAAAGTCCGGCTGGAGCCCGCTATTGACCACGATATAGAGCTGCGTCGCCGGAATCCGGTAACCGCTGTTGCTCGACATCGACGCGGCCGGCGCGACGAAAAACTGTCCGCCGACGCCGCCGTCGACATGCATTTCGGCAAAGCGTTTGCCGTTGCCCTCGACGTCGATCAGCACCGGCGGAAAAGCGCCGGGAATGCTGCCGGAGGCAAGGAGCACGGTGCGGAACAGATTGAGCGCGGCCTCGCCGCCAATCTTGTCGCCGGCATGCGCGGCGATGGCGCCCATGTTCCAGACCACGGAGCGCTCGGCATCGAGATCGGTCGTGACTACGAACAGGCGCCGCCCGGCTTGGTAGCCGGCGGCGACGTCGGCGAGCAATTCCGGCGTGATCTGTTTTACGATCAGATCCTTCAGCGGCCAGGAATCGACAAAACTTTCGCCGGTCGAGCCGACCTCGAAAACGTCCGCCGCCGTGATTTGCGTGTAAGCGGCCTTCAGCGCCGAGTCATATTTCGGTCCCGCGAACGCATATGGCGCCATCAGCGCGCCGGTGCTGACCCCGGTGACGACGGAATAGTCCGGCCGGTTGCCGGCTGCGCTTAAGCCGTTGAGCAATCCGGCGCCGAAAGCGCCATCGGCGCCGCCGGTCGAAAGAATGAGCCACGGGCCGGGCTGCGCCGGCAGCGCCTTGGCGAAGTCGGTTTCGGAGTCCGCCCAAAACCGCGCGTCGGGCATGCCGGGAATGGCGGCAACGTCATCGTCGGCGGCGGTGAACGGCGGGCGCGGCGGAAATTTCGACTGTCGCACCGCCGGTCCGGCCGGCTCAATGGGGGGCTTCTTGGCGTGCCTGCCGAGCCGATGTTGCGCGCTTTGCGCCTGCGCCGTCGCGGCGGCAAATGGGCCTTGCGCTGGAACGAAGAACGTTCCCGCCAGCAGGGCGGCGGCGCACGTGCAGATTGTCCGGCGCGCAGACGTGCTCATGATCAACTTAGTGTTCCAAAGCCGACGGAAAGTTCGGGTCGGGTTTGATTTTTCTCCGAGAACGTCCGGCATCGCAATTCCACCTCAAAGCCATCAATTCCACGATACTGTTAAGGCGCTGCGACGTATCGGCTCAGGTTACGGACTTCCAGGCTTGCAGGCTTGTAGGCTTGCAGATTTGCAGAATTTAAGCATGCCGTTCGGCGACAAATCTTGCGCCCTCGATGAGGATTGCCGCCGACTGCCCGAATGGCGCGAGCGCCGCCTCGGCTTCCGCGACGAGCTCCCGCAATCGCGCTTTGGCCCCGGCCACGCCGAGCACGCTGACGAAGGTCGCTTTGCCGGCCGCCGCATCCTTGCCGGTCGATTTGCCGACCAGCGCCGGGTCGCCTTCGATGTCCAGAAGATCGTCGGCGATCTGGAACGCCTCGCCGACCGCCGATCCATAGCGCTCGAGCGCCGCGCGCTGCAGCGGCGTTGCCGCCGCGAGAATGCCGCCGGCCTGGCAGCCAAAGCGCAACAGCGCGCCGGTCTTCATCGCTTGCAACATCCGCACCTCGCTCTGGCCGAGCGTCCGCGCGCCGAAGCGGCCCTCCGCGGCGAGGTCGAGCATCTGGCCGCCGGCCATGCCGCCGATGCCGGCTGCGCGCGCCAGCGCATTGACGAGATCGACGCGAACGGCCGCATCGGCATGCGTCTCGCGACGCGACAGGATATCGAAGGCGAAGGTGAGAAGCCCGTCGCCAGCGAGGATCGCAGTCGCCTCGTCGAATCTTCTGTGCGCGGTGGGTTGGCCGCGCCGCAATTCGTCGTTGTCCATGGCCGGCAGATCGTCATGCACGAGCGAATAACAATGCACGCATTCCAATGCCGCGCCCGCCATCAAGGCGTTCTGTCGCGGCACATCGAATAGGCTTGCGGATTCGACGACCAGAAACGGCCGGAAGCGCTTACCGCCGCCGAGGCTCGAATAGCGCATGGCCTCGATCAGGCGCGCCGGGCGGTTTAATTCGCCGACGGCCGGCGTCGCGGCGAGAAGCCGGTCGAGGAGCGCCTCGGTATCGGCCGCCACGGCGTCGAGGCGCGCCAGAAAAGGGCTGTTTTTGGCATCCATCGGCTAGTTTACCCCGGCGTTCCAGCGGCGCTACAGGGTCCTATATCAAGTCTTACATTTAGGGGATAACGAGCCGCCGCTCGCGGGTAATCCCGCTGGCGTCGGCTATGTCCGTCCCTCATGGAGAATGTGTGGCCAACGACCTTATAGCGTCAATGGTGCTTGCGATCTGGCTCTATCTCATCGCCGCGCGCGGCGGCTTCTGGCGCGCGACCGAACGCGATGACGGGAGCCCGTCAAGGGCCGGCCCATTGGCAGGCTCATGGCCGGCGGTTGCGGCCGTTATCCCCGCGCGCGACGAGGCCGAATGCGTGGGCGAGACCGTCGCCGCGCTGTTGCGACAGGACTATCCCGGCGCCCTCAACGTGATTCTGGTCGACGATCAGAGCCGCGATGCCACCGCGGACGTGGCGCGCGGCGCGGCGATATTGATCGGTGCAAGCGATCGTCTGACCATATTGCCAGGCAGGCCGCTCCCGTCCGGCTGGACCGGAAAACTCTGGGCGCAGCAGCAGGGCGTTGAATTTGCGCAGAGCGCTCCCGAGCCGCCTGTCTATCTACTGTTGACCGATGCCGACATCGTTTACGCCCCGGATGCGCTGACGCACCTTGTTGCACGGGCGGAAGCGGGCGGCTTGGTGCTGACCTCGCTGATGGCGAAGCTGCGCTGCAAGAGTTTCGCCGAGCGGATGTTCGTGCCGGCCTTCATTTTCTTCTTCCAGATGCTCTACCCTTTCGCCTGGGCGAACGACCCGCGGCGCTCGACCGCGGCCGCGGCCGGCGGCTGCATGCTGGTTCGCCGCGACGCGCTGCAACAAGCCGGCGGTTTGGCCGCGATCCGCGACGCCTTGATCGACGACTGTGCGCTCGCCAAAGCGCTTAAGCGCCATGGCGCGATTTCGCTCGCGCTGACCGAACGCGTGCACTCGATCCGCGCTTATCCCGCCATCGAAGACATCCGCCGCATGGTGTCGCGCACCGCCTATGCGCAGCTGCGCTATTCGCCGCTATTGCTGGCCGCAACCGTCGCCGGTCTCGCGCTGACTTATCTCGCGCCGGTCGAGCTCGCGATCTTCGCCGGCGGCGCGCCGCAGTTCATCGGCATCTTCGTCTGGCTGCTGATGGCCTTCGCGTTCCGGCCGACGCTGCGCTTCTACGGCCGCTCGATCGCGTGGGCTCCGGCGCTGCCGGCGATTGCGGCAATGTATATGGCCTTCACGATCAATTCCGCCTATCAGCACGCCCGCGGCCGCGGCGGCATGTGGAAAGGCCGCGCGCAAGCCGATCTTTCGAAAAAGCCCAACGTCTCGGGGTTGCGATGAGCGACGCCAGCGCATTACGGTCGGGCAAAGGCCATCGGGACGAGAATTTTCCGGTGGCCTCCTTCCTCATTCGCCCGCGCTATCGCGAGGCGATTCTGGCGTTCTACAATTTCGTGCGCACCGCCGACGACATCGCCGATCATGCGACGCTGCCGCCGCCCGAGAAGCTTCGTCTGCTCGATCGCCTGGCAGCCGGGCTTAACGGCGCCAACACCGACGATGCGGTTGCGGTGCGGCTGCGCGCCGCGCTCGCCGAGCGCGGGCTTTCGCCGCAGCATGCGCAGGATCTCATTGCCGCATTCAAGCTCGACGTCACCAAGCTGCGCTATCGCGACTGGGACGATCTCATTTCCTATTGTTCGCTCTCGGCGATGCCGGTCGGCCGTTTCGTCTGCGAGGTCCATGGCGAGAGCCGCGCGGTTTGGCCGTTGAACGACGCGCTGTGCGCCGCCTTGCAAATCATCAATCATCTGCAGGACTGCAAGCTCGACTATCGCAATCTCGACCGGGTCTATATTCCGCAAGACGCGCTCGCCGCGAGCGGCAGCGGCGTGGAAGCGCTTGGCCGCGAGCGCGCGTCGCCGCAATTGCTCGACTGCCTGCACAAACTGGCGACGCGTACCGGACGGCTGTTGCGCGAGAGCGACGGTTTCGCCGCGGCGATCGGCGACACCCGGCTCGGCCTGGAAGTTTCCGTCATCAATTCCTTGGCGCATCGGCTGACGCGCATCCTCGAACTGCGCGATCCGTTGAGCGAACGCGTGCATCTTTCGCTGCCGGCCGTCGCCGGCTTGACGATGCTCGGCATTTTGCGCGGCGCCTCGCGCCGCCTCGGCCGGCGCTTCTTCGCCGCGTCGCACAAGCCGCGGGGTGCCTGAGTGAGCACGTCCACGCAAGCTGCGGAGCGCGCCTCGCGAAGCTCGTTCTATACCGGGATGCGGATATTGCCGCGCGCCCAGCGCGAGGCCATGTTCGAAATCTATTCTTTTTGCCGTGCGGTCGATGACATCGCCGACGATCCCGGCCCCCGCGAAGAACGCAGCATTGCGCTCGAGCGCTGGCGCGGCAATATCGCGGCGCTGTATGCCGGCTCAGCCCCGCCGCAGCTCTTGGGGCTGGCGCAGGCAGTGCGCACATTCGATCTCGCGCATGGCGATTTTCTCGCCGTCATTGCCGGCATGGAGATGGACGTCGTTGCCGATATCCGCGCGCCCGACCGGGCAACGCTCGATCTTTACTGCGACCGCGTGGCTTGCGCGGTCGGGCGGCTCTCGGTGCGCGTCTTCGGCATCGAGCGCGGCGCCGGCCTTGCGCTTGCCCATCATCTCGGCCGTGCGCTGCAGCTCACCAATATCCTGCGCGACCTCGACGAGGACGCGGCTCTCGGGCGGCTTTATCTGCCGCGCGAGGCGCTGCGCGGCGCCGGGATCATCAGCGCCGATCCGGGGACGGTGCTGGCAAATCCGATGCTCGGTGAGGCCTGTGCCGCGATCGTCGAAATGGCGAAAACGCACTTTCAGGAAGCGCGCGCGATCATGGCGCAAAACCCGCGGCGCGCGGTGCGGGCGCCGCGCATCATGGGCGAGGCCTACCGCCTCATTCTCGAGGCGCTGATCGCGCGCGGCTTTGCGCCGCCGCGCGCGGCGGTGCATTTGCCGCGCGGGAAACTGCTCCTCATCGTGTTGCGCAACCTGTTTTAGCGGGCGGACTCATAGGCTCGCAACCGGATGCGATCAGCTGCCGGCTTGATGAAGGCTGCCCTCTGAACTCACTTCCGCTCTTGGAGGCATAGCGGCCATAGCCGGACTCACTGCTGTCTCGACGCGGTCGCGAATGACCCATCTCTGCCATCCGCGGCCAAATTTGCTTTGAGGCAACGGAGCACAGTCTGCTCGACGATTTGCGCTGATGCGTCACCGCTATCCCAGCAGCGGGACTGATCGTGGGTGGTGCACCAGCCTGGCGTGGCATTCGCTGGAAGCCGTGCGGAAGTGGAGAATTTTTCTGTTCAATGTGGCCGAATGGCAATAGCGGGAGCGGCGAGACCTGTTATGATCGTATCGATTTCGGGGGCCTCATGAAGAACGCCGCGATTGGAATTGCTATTATTGCTGCGTTGATTGGAACGCCTGCTTTAGCGGCCGACATGGCGGTCAAGGCGCCGCCTGCTGCGGTGGCTCCGGCCTGGAGTTGGACCGGTTTCTATGTTGGCGGAAACGTCGGCTATGGATGGGGGAACCTGAGCGTCTCCGAGAGCCCAGGCGATCCGCTGACGGCGTTACCGGAGGCAGGTGGACAAACATTAGTCGATTCAGCCTCGACCTCCTTTGACACGAACGGTTTGTTCGGAGGCGTGCAAGCCGGTTATAACCGGCAATTTAATGAGAAATGGGTGGCGGGTGTAGAGACCGATTTCGACGGTGCGAACATTAAGGGCACCGGTTCAGCTCCCTTGACGATGACTACACTCCCGATCGACACCTTGACTGCGAGCCAGAAGGTAGCTTGGTTTGGGACCGCCCGCGCCCGCGTGGGCTATTTGCCGGCGAATAGCCTAATGATCTATGCGACCGGCGGACTTGCCTATGGCAAGGTGGATGAATCCGCGAATGTGAGCATTATGCCCGGCTCTGCGTTGGGTCCTCAAGCTTTCGGCTTTGCATTCTATTGTTCAAATCCCGCCGCTCCTGGAGGACCACCGACTTGCTTTGCCGGCTCTCAATCTCGCGTCTCGGTAGGATGGACCGCGGGTGGCGGCGTCGAAGCCGAACTCACTCGCAATTTGACGTTGAAAGTCGAGTACCTGTACGTGAACTTGGGAGGCAGTAATTTCAGTCTTCCTACGCCATCAGTTCTTGCTGGATACGCTCCAAGCTTCCTGAACGCCCTTTTTGGGGATGCAGCCTTTAGCTTAGTGCGGGTTGGTGCGAACTGGCGGTTCTGAGATCAAAAATTACTGCAACGAAGCTTGATCTGCTGATGTGTTGCCCTGCCGAGCATTTTTCGGCGGCGAGTGACGCTGTTGCTGTTTCAGAAATTAACAAGCTGGTATGTCGCTGATTGGCCCGAAGCGGCCACGCCGACCCTGCGCCTCCGTGTCCGTTGTTGGATGTCCAGCTGCCGCGCCAGCCGGTGACGGGCGACGCGGTTTTTGACCCAACTCGGTCGCGGCGTGTGCATCGCAGCAGAAGCAACGCTATGGATGTGTTTGCCCAGGAGGAGAGCAATTCTCGTCCCTACCGCGACCATCGCAGAGCCGCACGGCGTCGTTTTATTTGCCGCCACCGCTGTGCCCCATAGAGCCACCGCTTGGAGAAGCGGGCGTGCCGCTCCCACCCGTTTTCGGTGGCGACGCGACATGTGCTGTCGGTAGCGGTGCGGGCTTGCCGGTCTTCAAGTTGACGTAGACGCCGTTGCGAAAGGCGCAACAGGGCGCTACGGCATAGACTGCGTCAAAGGTTGCGATCCCGACCGCCAAAGCAAACATGACGACGACGCCAATGCTGAATATCCGCGCGATTGTCATTTGAGCCTCCCAAAGCGAGAACGAGTGCCCCGCTGTTATTTTATTTATGGCCGCCGCCTCCGCCGCTGGCCCCTGTCGCTGCACCACCGGCCGGTTTCGGCGGTGCGTCCGCTTTGATCGATGCTGGTGACTGAGATGTTCCCATCGTTCGGATTTGCGCCGGGCTTGCGGGCTTTCCCGTCTTGAGCACGATCCAAACCCCGTTCTTGATGCCGCAACAGGGCTGCGCGGCATAGACGGGATCATAGGTTGCGATCCCGACCGCCAAAGCAACCATCGCCACGATGCCAATGCTGAGTGTCCGCGCGATTGTCATGTGAGCCTCCCTTTCGCGGAACGAGCGCCTACGCTTGTGCGAAGATACTCCGATCTAGAATGCGCTACCATGGCCAAAGGAGCCCACTGCGGGCGCGTAATGTTTGCTTTTGATGCTGTGGACGGCTCCTCCACCCGGCACGTGAGTGCCACGGATGTTGGAGCCATTAATACGGCTTCTTTTTTTTCGACTTTTTTGCACTGCATGAGTTCGGTTGTGGCCCAAAGCGTACGCGTCGGCCGCCGATTGTCGCGGTAGCTTTCGGGGGTAAAGCAGCCGTGACGCAGACATCCCGTGGACGTCGCAGTTTGACCCTACCCGACCGTGGCCGCGCTTCCAGCCCGCCCCACGGTGTGGCAAGGTGTGTGGCGCGCCCGACGCGCGGCACGTCCCCGCATCTTTTCAGGAGAGTAGTTTGGCCAAGATCCCACAGGTATTGCAGGAGCACATCAATACTGCCTACCCAGCGAATGTCTGTCTAATCGGCACCGTGCTGCCGAATGGGTTTGCCCAGATCACGCCACGCGGCAGCACGATGGTCTTCGACGACGAGCACATCGCGCTGTGGGAGCGCGGCAGGGGAACGACGACGCAGAATCTTACAGATGGGACTCCGGTCACGATCTTTATGCGAAAGCCGGCGTTGCGCGAGGCCGGCATTTTGCCGAAAGGCGGCATCCTACGGCTGTACGGACGCGCAAAGATCCACAAATCCGGAGCGGTTTATGAAGAAGTCTGGAACCGTCTCATCGAGGCGGAGAAGAAGGGTGATCCCGACAAGAAGGGCTATGCGGTCCTCATTACGATCGAGAAAGCCGAGGATTTAGCGGGTCAGCCGCTGACCTGATGAACGTCTACTTTTAGGCTAACACCGGACATCACAATTTGACCGCGTCACTTCCGCTTGTGATAGCGGACCTCACGAAGGCTCAGTCGTGGAGCGCGCTGCCGTTGTTAAGCGGCCGTTTGGCCGGCCAGTTCCACTGCTTCAACTTCGGTTGCTTCGGTCACCGAAAGGCCGCACATGATGCAATCGAAGGTCTGCAAGGCAGCGTGCGCGCCGAAATTAGGAAATGACCGCGCGAACCGCATTGATATTCCACAGTGTGGGCAGGCAGGCGAAGGTCGATGCGCACCTTCAATGCGCATAGCGGTATTCTGCATGGTCGCGAGCGTAGCTCGCGAATCGTAATCAAATGGTTATCGGCTGGCGATAATTCTCAACTCCGAAGAAGGAAATGCACGACGAACGCTTTCAAGGTAAGAGCGCACATCCCAATTCGACGGCTTGATGTCTGTTCATGACCGAGGCTGTGTGAAAACGTCCGCGCGCGACGAACGCGCAGAATTCTTTTCTCTATCGTATCCTTACGACAGAGGTCGCCAGCATTTTTGCTTTTCAAATTGACGCTGTCGAGACGAAATTTCTATCCGCAAATTCAATTTCGGAGTTTTCACACACCCAAGACCCATAAGCGACATTCGACCAAGAATTACAGGACCACCGCGTCCATCCGGGCCAAGACGGACATCGCTACTGGTCTCCATTGAGATTACAATGTTGTATTGCAACCCATAGAACGAGATAATGCGGAGTGAGATTGCCGACCGTTTCTCGGGAGAGCGTGATAAAAACGCGATATTCCATGTTTGCCGGCTATAACGCTTGGTGCAACGAACGGCTCTATGATGCCGCCGCCAAGGTGTCGGACGCTGACTATCGCGCCAACCGCGGCGCTTTCTTCAAGTCCCTGCATGGCACCCTCAACCACCTGCTGGTCGGAGACCGCATCTGGATGCAACGCTTCACCGGCAAGGGCGAGTTGCCGCCAAGTCTTGATGCTATCCTTTATGACGATTTTGCCGGGCTTCGCGCCGCGCGAATTACCGAGGATGCGCACATTAGCGCCTATATTGACGCCCTGAGTGAGGCCGACCTTGCTGGCTTTATTCGCTTCCGTACCTTTGTGCGGCCGACCGATATCGAACAAGAACTTTCCCCGGCACTCGACCACTTTTTTAATCACCAGACCCACCATCGTGGCCAAGCGCACGCTCTACTATCTTCAATCATCGGCAATGACACGACGCCGAGTTTCGACTTAATTATATACCAGCGCGAAACCGGACAAGGCCGACTGCGTGTCGCGTGCTGATCCGAAACCACACTGCCCGTTAGCATCGGCATGATAGGTGATCGAATAGAGATGCTATTTGCTGCAGTGCATGAGTTCGCTGTTGATGCTGTGGACGGCTCCTCCACCGGCACGAAAGTGCCAAAGATGTGGGCGCTGTTTAAGGCTCCCACGATTTGGAGGAGCTAACCATGCAAACGATTACGACGATCGGTCTCGACATCGCGAAGTCGGTGTTTCAGGTTCACGGCGTGGATTCTGACGGTCTGGTGGTTATCCGCCGGCAGTTGAAGCGTCGCCACGTCCTGGCGTTCTTTGAGAAGCTGCCGGCCTGCCTAGTCGGCATCGAGGCATGTGCCTCGTCACACCATTGGTCGCGCGAGCTGCAGGCACTCGGCCACACCGTGCGGCTGATGCCGCCGGCCTACGTGAAGCCCTACGTCAAGCGACAGAAGAACGATATGGCCGACGCTGAGGCAATTTGTGAAGCAGTCACCAGGGCCAATATGCGGTTTGTGCCGACCAAGACGCCCGAGCAACAAAGCGGACTGGTGCTTCATCGCACGCGCCATCTGTTCATCCGCCAGCAGACGTCAGTGATCAATGCGATCCGCGCTCACCTTGCCGAGTTCGGCGTCACCGCACCGGTGGGACGCAAAGGCATCGAGGAACTGCTGCATGTCATCGCCGATCCGAGCGACAAACGGGTGCCCGATGTTGTGCGTGCCTGCCTTGCCGCGCTGGGCAGCCAATTGCTCAGCCTCAAAAAGCAGATCCTAGATTTTGATCGAATGATCCTGGCATGGCACCGCTCCGATCAAACGAGCAAACGCCTCAATTGCATTCCAGGCGTTGGTCCGCTGTTGGCGACCGCACTTGTCGCAAGCGTCGCCGATCCTAAGGCCTTCCGATCAGGTCGCAACTTCTCGGCCTGGATCGGCCTGGTACCCAAACAGCACTCGAGCGGGGGTCGGGCCAGGCTCGGCAGTATCAGCAAACGGGGCGACCGCTATCTGCGCGGCTTGTTCGTGGCCGGCGCACTCGCCGTCATCCGCTATGCCAAGCTCCATGGCACCAAGTATCGGCCCTGGGTCGCAGCATTGCTGGCACGACGGCCGACCAAAGTCGCGGCCATCGCGCTTGCCAACAAGCTCGCCCGAATGGCCTGGGCATTAATGGCTAGGGGCGAGCGATACAATTATCCGGCCGCGCTGAGGGTCTGACGAGATCGCGCCGAATACTTGGCGTGATGTGAAGGTTGGGAGGACGAACAGCACGTAATGCAGAGCCGGTCGATCCGGCGATCAGGACAACCCACACGGGCCATTGCATTCTCGAATGCGAGCTTTTGACCGGGACCTGATCCGCGGAGAGCATTATGGCCAGCGGTCATGTGAACCGCACTCAAAGGCCGAACACATGGCTGCACCGACCAAGCCTGCGACGTGAAGATTCTCCTTGCCAACTCGGAGCCGTCCACACATGGCCCATCGCGACATTTCGCTACGCTGCAGAAGTTGGTCGCTTTCGGGGCGTAGCGGACGTCAAGTAAGCGGCACCAATCAAGCTCGATTTATGAGTACGCGGGCGAGAACCTTCCGATCGTTTTTCGCCAGATTCGCCGCGGGCATCGCCAAATCACGAAAGGCGGTTCGATGAATCGTCCGCCGCGGGCGGAGCAGCAGTTGCCGGCTATAAAAATCTCTCCTAAGCGTACGGTGCCGAGGCGCCGCTTGAGGGCGCCGATAGAATAATGCAATCCAAACAGGTTGGAACTGCGGTTCCCGGCCCGCAATAAGCTGTCGGGCCATATGCCACTCAAACTCATGACTAGAACGGTCCACATTATCGGCGCCGGCCTTGCCGGATTGTCCGCGGCGCTGAAACTCAGCCGCGGCGGCGAGCGCGTGGTCGTGCACGAGGCGACCGCCTTTGCCGGCGGCCGCTGCCGCTCCTATCACGACGCATCGGTCGGCATGACCATCGACAACGGCAATCACCTTTTGCTTTCCGGCAATCGCGCCGCGCTCGATTATCTGCGCGACCTCGGCGCCGCGCGGCGCCTGATCGGGCCGGCAGCCGCAGAATTCCCGTTTGTCGACCTGGCGAGCCGGGAACGCTGGACGCTGCGCTTCAACGACGGCCGCGTGCCGTGGTGGATTTTCGATTCCGCCCGCCGGGTGCCCGGCACGCGCGCGTTCGACTATGCGGCGCTGCTGCGATTGCTGTGGCCGCCGGCGGACAAGACGGTCGGCGATATCATCGCCTGCAAAGGGGCGCTGTATCGGCGGCTGGTCGAGCCGCTGTTGCTTGCCGCGCTGAATATCGACCCGCGGCAGGGATCGGCAAAACTCGCAGCCGCGGTGATCCGCGAGACGCTCGCCGCCGGCGGCCGCGCCTGCCGGCCGCTGATCGCCCGCGAAGGCTTAAGCGCGACGCTGATCGAGCCCGCGCTCGCCACGCTGCAACAGCGCGGCGCCGCCGTTCGCTTTGAGCATCAGCTGCGCGCGTTCCGCTTCGGCACTGGCCGCGTCGATGCGCTCGATTTCGGCGCTGAGACCAGTCCGCTCGATGCCGACGATGCCGTCCTTCTCGCCGTTCCGCCCTATGCTGCGGCCTCATTGGTGAGCGGACTCACCGTGCCGACCGAGTTTCGCGCCATCGTCAACGCGCATTTTCGCATCGAACCGCCGGCGGATCAGCCGCCGATCCTCGGCGTTCTCAACGGCACCGTCGAATGGCTTTTCGCCTTTCCCGGCCGGCTGTCGGTCACGGTCAGCGCCGGCGATCGATTGATCGATACGCCGAGGGAGGAGCTGGCAAAGACGATCTGGGCGGAGGTGGCGAGCGTGACCGGGTTGCCGGCACAGTTGCCTCCTTGGCAGATCGTGCGCGAGCGCCGCGCCACCTTTGCCGCGACGCCGGCGCAGGATTTAAAGCGGCCCGGCGCCGAGACCGCGTGGCGCAATCTCCTGCTTGCCGGCGATTGGACGAATACCGGCTTGCCCGCCACCATCGAAGGCGCGATCCGATCCGGCAACCGCGCCGCCGAACTCATCGCGCCGCGCGAAGCGAACCGCCAATGAGCCAAATCGATCTCGATCGGCAAATAGAAAGAGCCACGCAGGCGCTGCTCGCCTGCCAGCGCGCCGACGGTCATTTTCTGTTCGAGCTGGAAGCGGACGCCACCATCCCGGCCGAATACGTGCTGCTGCGCCACTATCTCGGCGAACCGGTCGATGCCGTGCGCGAAGCCGGCATCGCCGCTTATCTGCGCCGCATCCAGGGCGCGCACGGCGGCTGGCCCTTGTTCCGCGACGGCGATTTCGACATGAGCGCGACGGTGAAAGCCTATTTCGCGCTGAAGATGATCGGCGACGAGCCGCAGGCCGCGCATATGCGCCGCGCCCGCGAGGCGATCCGCATGCGCGGCGGCGCCGAGCGGGCGAATGTGTTCACCCGCTGCCTCTTGGCGCTCTACGGCATCGTGCCGTGGCGCGCGGTGCCGGTGATGCCGGTCGAGATCATGCTGCTGCCGAAATGGTTTCCGTTCCACCTCGACAAGATTTCGTATTGGAGCCGCACCGTGATCGTGCCGCTGCTGGTGCTGATGGCGAAGAAGCCGCGCGCCCACAATGCCAAGGGCGTCACGATCGGCGAGCTATTTCTCGACCCGCCGCAGTCGCTCGGGCCGACGCCGAAGGCGCCGCAGCAGAAGGCGGCCTGGTTCTGGTTCTTCCGCGCCGTCGACAATGTGTTGCGCGCGGCGGAGCCGTATTTTCCCGAGCCATGCGGCAGCGCTCGATCGATCGCGCCGTGGCCTGGGTTGGCGAGCGATTGAACGGCGAGGACGGGCTCGGCGCGATTTTTCCGGCGATGGCGAACAGCGTGATGATGTACTCAGCGCTCGGCTATCCGCAGGATCATCCGCAGCGCGCCATCGCCCGCAAATCGATCGAGAAGCTCCTGGTCGTGCGCGACGACGAAACCTATTGCCAGCCCTGCGTCTCGCCGATCTGGGACACCGGGCTCGCCTGCCATGCGCTCATGGAAGTCGGCGGCGAGCGCGCGGTTGCCGAAGTCAAGCGCGGCCTCGACTGGCTTAAGCCGATGCAGGTGCTCGACGTGCGCGGCGATTGGATCGCGCGGCGGCCCGGTCTGCGGCCCGGCGGCTGGGCGTTCCAATACGCCAATCCGCATTATCCCGACGTCGACGATACCGCCGTCGTCGCCATGGCGATGGACCGCATGCAAGGCATTGCGCAGCAGGGCATACGCAGCAAAGGCTTGCGCCGGCGGATTACCGCGCCGCAATCGAGCGCGCGCGCGAGTGGATCGTCGGCATGCAAAGCTCAAACGGCGGCTGGGGCGCGTTCGATGCCGACAACGAATATGATTATCTCAACAATATTCCGTTCGCCGATCACGGCGCGCTGCTCGATCCGCCGACCGAAGACGTCACCGCGCGTTGCCTGTCGATGCTGGCGCAGCTCGGCGACAGCGAAAGCCCGACCATCAAGCGCGCGGTCGATTATCTGCGCCGCACCCAACTTGCCGACGGCTCCTGGTACGGCCGCTGGGGCATGAATTACATCTACGGCACCTGGTCGGTCTTAAGCGCGCTCAATGCCGCGGGGTTTTCTCGCGACGCGCCTGAGCTGCGCAAGGCGGTGGATTGGCTCGCCGCGATCCAGAACGAAGACGGCGGCTGGGGCGAGGACGGTTCAAGCTATAAGCTCGATTATCGCGGCTATGAGCAAGCGCCGTCGACCGCCTCGCAGACCGCATGGGCGCTGCTCGGCTTCATGGCCATAGGCGACGTCGATCATCCGGCGGTGGCGCGCGGCATCAAATATCTTAGCCAGACTCAAGGCGCCGACGGCTTATGGAACGAAGAGCGCTACACCGCGACGGGCTTTCCCCGCGTCTTTTATCTGCGCTACCACGGCTATGCGAAATTCTTTCCGCTGTGGGCACTGGCGCGCTACCGCAATCTCAAGAGCGGCAATGCGCGAAGGGTAGAGTGGGGGATGTAGCTTCGCACGTAAGCTAATGGTTGACATAAGTCAGTTATTAGCTTACAATGGTGTTGTGATCAGGGTTCGAAGACGGCGACGCTTGCCGCGTCGACTTCGAGCAGTATCACTGAGGAGAGCAGTCATGTCTCATATCGCCAAGCGTAATCCGGCTCGCTGCCCGACCCATCCCGGCGCCTTGTTGCGCGAGGATGTGATTCCGGCGACCGGGCGGAGCAAGGCCGAGATCGCGCAGCTTCTCCGCATTTCCCGCCAGCATCTCTATGACATTTTACGTGAGCGGAAGCCGGTCTCGCCGTCGGTCGCGGTCCGGCTCGGCAAGCTGTTCGGCGACGGCGCCGCGGTCTGGGTGCGCATGCAGGGCGTCTACGATACCTGGCATGCCGAGCGCGAGGAGGACGTCAGCAAGATTCCGACGTTGCGGGGGAGGGCGGCATAGAACGCGACACTTCATCGTCATTCCGGGGCCGAGCGAAGCGAGGAGTCCGAAATCCATAATCACCGCACTCACAATTTTGCGCGCGCCAAATTCATCCCGGCAGAATTGAGATTATGGATTCCGGGCTCGCGGCCTTCGGCCGCGCCCCGGAATGACGAGTTACGCGGCGCTCGCCGAAGTCTGCGCCGCTTTCGCCGCCTTCTCGCGCGCCTCGTTGGCGCGCATTTGCGACAGCGTCTGCTGCACGTTGCCATCGAAGACGTATTGCGCGGGACGTTGGTCTTCGAGCGAGATTTCCGGCGCCATCGGTCCTTCGGTCTTGATGCCGCGCCAGGCGATCATCGCGGCCTGCAACGGATGGGCCATCATGGCCTCGGCCGCGGTCGGCTCGTAGCCGCAATGCGCCATGCAATTCGCGCACTTTTCGTAGGCGCCGGTGCCGTAGGAATCCCAGTCGGTGGTGTCCATCAGCTCGGCAAAACTCTTGGCGTAGCCTTCGCCGAGCAGATAGCACGGCTTCTGCCAGCCGAAGATGTTTCGCGTCGGCATGCCCCACGGCGTGCAGTGGAATTCCTGGTTGCCGGCGAGGAAGTCGAGGAACATGCCGGAATGCGTCAGATTCCAGTTCTTGCCTTTGCCGAGCCTAAAGACATTGCGGAACAGTTCCTTGGTCTTGCGGCGGCTCAGGAAGTGCTCCTGGTCGGGCGCGCGCTCATAGGCATAGCCGGGCGAGATCGAAACGCCGACGCCGAGCTGTTCGGTCAAGTCGAGGAATTTTGCGATGTCTTCCGCCGGATGGCCGTCGAACACCGTGCAGTTGACGTTGACGGTAAAGCCCTTGGCCTGGGCGGCCTTGATCGCGGACACGGCTTTCTCGAAGCCGCCTTCCATGCACACCGATTTATCGTGATGCTCTTTGATGCCGTCGAGATGCACCGAAAAGAACAGATAGGGCGACGGTTCGAACAGATGCAGCTTCTTTTCGAGTAACAGCGCATTGGTGCACAGCGAAACGAATTTTTTGCGCGCGACGATGCCTTTGACGATCTCGCCGATCTCCTTGTGGATCAGCGGCTCGCCGCCGGGAATGGCGACCATCGGCGCGCCGCACTCGTCGACCGCGTCGAGGCATTCCTCAACCGAAAGGCGCTTGTTGAGGATCGCATCGGGATAGTCGATCTTGCCGCAGCCGACGCATTCGAGATTGCAGCGGAACAGCGGCTCGAGCATGAGCACGAGCGGATAGCGCTGGCGCCCCGCTAGACGCTGACGCAGCACATAGGCGCCGACTTTCGCCTTCTGTCGCAGAGATACACCCAAAGCTACGATCCTCTTTTACGTGTGTGTTGCCGCAGCAACGACGCGTTCAATTTGAGCCGTTCAATTTAGACTTTCGCGGTTGCGCGGCCGGCGGTCACGCCGTCCGTCAGCTCCGGCGGCAAGCGGAACTCGATGGTTTCGTGGCGGCCGTGCAGCTGGCTGACATCGACCGGACCGAGCCGCCGCAGTGCGCTGATGACGTCCTCCACCAGCACTTCCGGCGCCGAGGCGCCCGCGGTGATGCCGACGGTCTTGGCATCGTGGAACCAATCCGGATCGAGCTCGCTGCCGTCGGCGATCAGGTAACTCGGCGTTCCGGCTTCTTCGCCGATCTCGCGCAGCCGGTTGGAATTGGAGCTATTCTTGGCGCCAACCACCAGGATAACGTCGACCAGCCCGCTCAGTTCACGCACCGCGGTCTGCCGGTTCTGCGTCGCGTAACAGATGTCGCGCGTCTCCGGCCCGACCATGTCGGTGAAGCGGTTATGCAGCGCGGCGATGATGCCGCGCGTGTCGTCGACGCTAAGTGTGGTCTGCGTGACATAGGCCACCGGGGTATCCGCCGGTATGTCGAGCTTGGCGACGTCGCTCTCGGTCTGCACCAGCGTCACCGGCTCGGCGATCTGGCCCATCGTGCCCTCGACCTCGGGATGGCCGGCATGGCCGATCAGAATAAGCCGCCGGCCCTGGCCGACATAGCGCTTGCCCTGGTTGTGGACTTTGGTGACCAGCGGACAGGTGGCGTTCAGCACCGGTAAATTGCGCGATGCCGCTTCCTCCTCGACGCTCTTTGCCACACCGTGCGCGCTGAAAATGGTGACCGCATTGGCCGGCACCTCGGAGAGGTCTTCGACGAAACGCGCGCCTTTGGCTTTCAGGCTCTCCACCACATGCTTGTTGTGCACGATTTCGTGACGCACATAGACCGGCGGGCCGAATTTCTGCAGCGCGCGCTCGACGATCTCGATGGCGCGTACGACGCCGGCGCAGAAACCGCGGGGCTGAGCGAGTATCACTTTCATCAAGACCTCCCGGTCCATCGGCCGGTTCAATGCCAGTTTCGGTTGAATGGTAGTTTTATGTCGGGTCTGCGGCCATGCGCCGCAACAATGCGGCTGCCGCCGTTCATATCCCAGTTATGCATGTCTCGGTTATATGTCTCGGTTACATGTCTCGGTTATATGTCTCAGATACTTGTCTCAGCTACTTGGTTGCGAAGATGCGTCAATCAAGCCCGGACCTGTTCCTTAACGTCTTGCGCGCCGCGCCGAACCGCAGCCGATGACCCCTTAAGCCGCCCCATTGAGCGGAAATGCCGCCCCTTGTCTAGCGGGCTACGGTATCCCGCAAAGCCGTTCGACGTCGCGTTGAACCGGGGGTTTTCCCCCGGCGTCCAAAGGTAACGCGTCTACGTGCAACCGGTTCGGCCCGACGTTGGCGGTCGAATCGGCTGGACCACGAGATTGCGGTAGGTCCGACCGGCAACGGACGCAAAATGGAGCGAACGGGATAGGAAAATATCCAGGATTTCACTTTTGCGGCCATTCAGGGCATTTAGGGGCTGGGGCCCGATTCATCTGCCTCCAATTCGCCTTTGTCATGACGCCTCAAACCGCTTCGTTGACCCGCCCATCCCGTTGACCATCCCTATTCCGACGCTGACCAGCCCATGAAGACGATCACCGCTCTCGTTGTCCGCGCAATCGATTTTTGCGCGCAATACGCCTGGCCGGTGATCGCCGCGGCAATCCTGCTGACGCTGGTGTCGTCCTGGTATGCCGCCACGCACTTTGCGATGACGACGGACGTCAACCGGCTCATTTCGCCAAACATACCGTGGCGCCAGCGCGAAGCCGCTTTCGAAAAGGCCTTCCCGCAATACGAAATGATCGTCGCTGTCATCAATGCGCCGACGCCGGAATTGGTCGACGAAGCGACCAACGCGCTGGTGCAGCGGTTGTCGCAGCAGAAGGATTTGTTTCACTCCATCGAGCAGCCGAAAGGCGGCAGCTTTTTTGCGCAGAACGGCCTTCTGTTCGAGACGGCTGCCGATCTTGCGCCACAGATGAAAATGCTGACGCAGGCGCAACGCCTGGTGCAGGTGCTGGCCGGCGACCCCTCGCTCCGCGGCGTCATTCAAGCTTTGCAATTCGGTCTTCTCGGCGTGCAGGGCGGCCAGATCACGCTCGACAACATGACATGGCCGATGAATCTCGCCGCCGCCGCGATCGAGAAGGTGAATGCGGGGCAGCCGGCGAGCTTTTCCTGGCATGAACTGGTCGAGGGCGGCGCTTCGGCGCCCGACCAGTTGCTTCGCTTCCTGCAAATCCGGGCTTCGCTAGACTATTCCGAGCTCGAACCGGGGGAACGGGCGACCGATGCCATTCGGCAGGCCGCGAAGGATCTCGGTTTCGCATCCAAGTATCAGGCGAACCTGCGCCTGACCGGCCCGGTGCCGATGGCGGACGAGGAGTTCGCGACAATCAAGGAGAATGCGGCGCTCAACGCCACCGTGACGATTGTAGTTGTGCTCGTCATTTTGTGGCTGGCGCTGCGCTGGGCGCGCATCATTTTTGCGGTGTTCGCCTGCCTTGTCGTCGGACTTTCCATCACCGCCGCGCTCGGCATGCTGATGGTCGGTACGCTCAATCTGATATCTATCTATTTTGCAGTGCTGTTCGTCGGTCTCGGCGTCGACTTCGGGCTGCAGTTCAGCGTCCGCTATCGCGCGGAGCGGCACGAGACCGACAATCTGCGCGAGGCGCTCTTGCAATCGGGCAGGCGCGCCGGCGCGCCGTTGACGCTCGCGGCATTGGCGACGGCGGCCGGCTTCTTCTCGTTCCTGCCGACGGTTTATAAGGGCGTTTCCGAATTGGGCCTTATCGCCGGCGTCGGCATGCTGATCGCTTTCGCCACCAGCATCACATTGTTGCCGGCGCTATTAAGCCTGCTCAAGCCGCCGCGGGAGCCGTACCCGCTCGGCTACAAGGTGCTCGCGCCGGTCGACAGTTTCCTTGCCGAGCATCGAATACCGATCCTGATAATCACGCTTGCCGTCGTGGCGGCGGGATTGCCGCTGTTGTATTGGCTGCGGTTCGATTTCAATCCGATCAATCTGCGCAGCCCGAAAACCGAGGCGGTCGCTACCTATCTCGCGCTCAAGGACGATCCGCAGAGCGGCGCCAACGACATCCAGGTGCTGGAGCCGTCATTGACGGCCGCGGATCAAACGGCGGCAAAACTGCGGGCTTTGCCGCAAGTTGCGCGCGTCGTCACGTTGTCGAGCTTCATCCCGGACAACCAGCGGGAAAAACTGCCGCTCATCCAGGATGCGGCAAAGACCTTGGTTCCCGTGCTTAATCCGAGCGCCGCCCCGCCGCCGCCGACCGACGCGCAGAATGTCAGCATGATGAATTCCACGATCGACGTTCTCAACCGGCTGGCTGGAAACGGCGCCGGCGCCGGCGTGGTCGCGGCGCGGCGCTTGACTGCGGCGATGAGCGCGCTGGCCAAGGCCGATCCGTCCGTGCGGCAGCGGGCCGAGACGGTATTCGTGCAGCCGTTGCGCACCGCGCTCGATGATTTGCGCAACCTGTTCAAGGCGCAGGAGGTCACTCGCGCCAATCTGCCGCCCTATCTGGCGCGGCAATGGGTGACGCCCGAAGGACAGGCACGCATCGATGTCGCGCCGAGCGGCGATTCGAGCAACAACACGGTCCTGCGAGATTTCGCGAGCGCGGTGCAGTCCGTTGCGCCCACCGCGACCGAGGGACCGGTTTCCATCCTGGAAGCGCGGCGCGCGGTCGTCGGCGCCTTCCTCGAAGCGGGCGCTTGCGCGCTCATATCCATCGGCATCCTGCTCTGGATTACGCTGCGCCGGTTCGGCGACGTGCTGTTGACGCTCGTGCCGCTGTTGTTGGCCTGCGTCGTCACGCTCGAGATTTGCGTCTTGGTCGATCTGCCGCTGAACTTCGCCAACATCATCGCGCTGCCGCTGCTGTTGGGCGTCGGCGTGGCGTTCAAGATCTACTACATTATGGCGTGGCGCGAAGGTCAGACCAACCTGTTGCAGTCGGTGCTCACGCGCGCGGTGACGTTTTCCGCCTGCACGACGGCGACGGCTTTCGGCAGCCTGTGGTTTTCCAGCCATCCCGGAACGTCCAGCATGGGGAAATTGCTGGCGATCTCGCTTCTTACGACGATGGCGGCGGCGGCTTTATTCCAGCCCATTCTGATGGGCAAGCCGCGCGAGCAACAGCCGGGAGCTTAGCCCGCCGGGAGCGCGCAATCGCCCCGCTTTTCCGGATCGTGCGCTAGCGCTGCACGGAATTTTGCGGCGGCGCCATGAGTTGCGATCGGTGCGCCGGCGGGTGCTTTGGCACCGCGACATTGGGATTAACCGCCGGATTGGGATTAATCGACGGGTCGAGCATGCTGTAGGCGGAATCCGGCAGCCGCGACCAATATTGATTTTCGCCCAACAGCTCGATGCCGATATAACCGCGCACCACAAGCGTCTGGCCGTCGGGCGCCACCTTCATCGTCGCGTGATAGATTTTGCCGTCGCGCGGATCGAGAATCGTTCCGCCGCCGTATTTGTCGGCGTCCTCCTGCTTCATGCCGCGAATGATTTCGAGCCCAAGCCAGCGCTGGTCGTGGCGATCGTCGGTGCATTGATCGCACACCACATTCGGGTCCTCGCCGGGCTTGAGAAACATCTTTGCGATAATGCCGGCATAGACGCCGTCGCGATCGGTAATCAGAAACCAGCCGGTCGGCTGCTTGCTGTCGCTGTCGACGGCTTGCCATAGGCCTGCAGGAGTTGGGCCTGCAGGGGTTGGGCCTGCAGGAGTTGGAACGGCAGCCATCGGATCGGCACTCACGGCATGACCGAAGGCGATGAGCGACAACAGCGCCGCGGCGACCATGACAAGTCTTGCTCGCATCGTCCGAACTCCTGGCAGGTCCCCGGCGGCCGCCAATTGCGACTGCTACTCCCGCGCCGATTGCGGAAAGTCAACTATGCTCATCATCGCTCTCACGCAATGCTGCCGCGCCGGACGACGAAAGGCCTCGTGCAATGGGTTTGACACGGACCGATATAGCGGCGGAAACTCGATTTGAAAGCGAACGAATGACGTCGCGGCCGGTAAAATCGCATCGGCGGCGTAATCGAGGCACGGCATGAAGATCAAGTCGATCGAACCCATCGCTGTCAGTCTGCCGATGAAGAAGCCGGTGCAAATGTCCGGCGAGACGATCGCGCGGGCGGACAATGTGCTTTTGCGCGTCGAATCCGAGGACGGCGTCGTCGGCTGGGGCGAGGCGGCCTCCGCGCCGGTCATGACCGGCGAAACCACAGCCAGCATGATGGCGGCGGTGGAGCATATGACGCCCGGCCTGCTCAAGCGTTCGGCCGACGATTTCACCGGCGCGGCGGCGGCGATGGACGCGCGGCTCTATGGCAACAGCGGCGCCAAAGCGGCCATCGAGATCGCGTTGCACGATCTGGTCGGCCGCGCCACCAACCGGCCGCTCTTTGAGCTCCTCGGCGCAAGGAAGCGCAGCCGCATGCCGGTCCTGGCCGTTGTCGGTTCGGCGGATGCCGCAGCCGATCTGCGCGAAGCAAAGGACCGCTGGGCCGCCGGTTACCGCGCCTTCAAGATCAAGGTCGGCCTCGGGTCGCCACTGGCCGACGCCGAACGCACGCGAACGATCTGCATGGCGCTCAAGAGCGCGCGGCGAGGTCTGTCTTGTGTCCGCCGACGCCAATCAGGGATTCAATGTTGAGGATGCGCTCGCTTACGTGCGCGCAGTTGGCGATTGCGGGCTCGATTTCTTCGAGCAGCCGGTCGACGCGCACGATCGCGACGGCATATATTTCGAAACAATGGCGCGCGTCGCCGCCGCGAGCCGCGTGCCGATCGGCGCCGACGAGGGCATTCATTCGCGCGATGACATAGCGCGCCATCACGAACGCAACGCCGCCCATGGCGTCAGCCTCAAAGCGATAAAGCTCGGCGGCCTGCGCGCGGTGCTTGAGGCGAGCCGGCTGTGCGAGCGGCTCGGCATGAAGGTCAACATTTCGTGCAAGACCGGCGAATCGAGCGTCGCCTCGGCGGCCGCCGCCCATGTCGCCGCCGTGGCGCCGGCGATCGATTGGGGCCTGACCGTGACCAATCTCGGCCTCGCCGAAGATGTCGCGGTCGAGCCGCTCGCCGTCGAGCATGGCCATGTCGAAGCGCCGGAGCGCCCCGGGCTCGGCATCGAGGTCGATGAGCGCCGCGTCCGGCGCCGCCAGCAAGAATTCAAACGCGTGGCGTAAGCGATAGCGGGGAAGGGCCCTTGAAGGCGAAGGATCTCGGCATTGCCGTCGTCGGCTCGGGCCGCATCGGCACGTTGCGGGCGCGGCTTGCCGCCAAACATCCCGCGGTGCGCTTCCTTGCCGTCTCCGACAAAGAGCCGGCGCAGGCGAAGAAGTTGGCCGAGCTCGCCGGCGCCGACTTTTATTCGGCTGACAACGACGAGGTGATCGCGCACCCGCAAGTGAACGCGGTGTTCGTCTCGACGCCTGAGGGCGAGCATGCGGCGCCGGTGTGCAAGGCGCTCGAACTGGGCAAGCCGGTGCTGGTCGAAAAACCGCTGGCGCTGTCGCTCAACGACGCCGAGGCCATCCTCAAGACGCTTAAAGCGACGTCCGGCACGCTGCGCGTCGGTTACAGCCGCCGCTTCAAGGAATGCTTTCTGCGCGCCAAGGAGCAGATGCGTCTCGGCCGGCTCGGCACGGTGAGCGGGGGGCTGGCGCGCGTCTATAATTCACGCGCGCAGACTTTTGCCATTCTCAAGCGCGACCCGCATGCGACGCCGGTGCTCGACGTGCTGACCTACTACGTCGATTTGATGTGCTGGCTCTTGGAGGGCAATCGGCCGGTCGAGGTGGTGGCGCGCGGCCAGTCCGGTATTTTTCGCGCCGCCGGCTACGGCGCCCACGACGTGACCTGGGCGATCGTCACCTTCGCCGACGGCGCGGTCGTCAATTTCGGCATCAGCTACGCGCTGCCGGCGAATTATCCGACGCAAGGCCAATCGGATCGCGTCGAGCTGCTCGGCACCGACGGCACCATGATCATCGACGACGACCACATGGAGCACCTGCTCTTTTCCGAGCGTGGCATTCCACACCCTTACGTGCCCGGCCACTCGGTCGAGATGGCGTTTCTCGGCAGCAATTCGGCGGGCGATTGGGCGGTCGGCGATTTCTGGGGCCCGCTCGGTAACGAAACGCGCGCTTGGCTCGACTTTCTTTCGACCGGCCGGCCGAGCATCCACTGCACGGCGGAAGAGGCGATGCTCAATCTGAAAACGACCTATGCCATCGAGCGCGCCGCCGCGACCGGGCAGGCGGTGCGGCTGGATTAGGCGGTCGAATTGCCCCTTCTGCACGTGATGCCCGCGACAAGCCTGCACTTGGGTCGGCGAACACTGGACCCGAATTCACGGCTTATCCTGTGCAGCCGGAGGTGGACCCAGTCCACCCATCGGAAGTGTCGACAGCGGTGGTGAGGTTAGATTGGTGTTCTCGTCGAGCGTCTCAAATCTATAAACATAAAAGACGAACACGAGAAAGAAACAGAATGATATCAGTAAAATAAAAAGTCCCGTAATGGATGATCTCAGCACCACCTGATCACGTTTCACAATGATCTCGCCGTTATTGGCATCCATCGAAGTCTTATTGGCGATTGCCAATTGATACGACGCCAGAAGCTGTAAGCCCGCAAGCAATACGCCAGAAAATGTAACCGCGACCACCATCCACATCAGTATCCCGTTGGCGCGATACTGCTGGAAAAAATTCATCTTTCGGATGGCGAGGTCGCTGAACAGCCCCTGCGCCTGAATTAAGGAATAGCAGTGATCGCGCGCAGTGCGGAGCGTTTCAGCAGTCGAAGGACTTTTCTGGTCAAGCAGAGTCAGTGTATCCGTCACGCACTGGCTCATCGATGGCGGCTCCGGTTGTTTTGCGATAGGGAGTTCGTTAACTGAATAGCCAACAAACAAACCAATCATAAATCCAGCAATCGCGGATAAAGGCCATTTGCCATGAAATTCGCGCCAAAAAATCTGCAGTCTGCCAACGTCACTGGTCCTTAATTCGCTGGTCGCTCGGTCGTCGGCTACGGATTCGCCATGCGTGGCTTTCACTGGATGCTGGCTCACGCCGTCCGCCCTTCATATTGCGCGCAATGGCATAGTGATCCTGGCGCAATTGGTGCGTCTCCCTGGACCACACATATTCCCTCCGGGGTTTCGCACCATGCGTAGAATCCTTTTGGTGGAAGAGGCGGCAATACATTAAAGCCGACAGGTGGCGCGCCACGCAAAGGGGCCGTGTTGACGGATTGACTTCGGATAGGCACGACCGAAACGACGATGAGCATTGCAACAATAATTGTGGGAAAAAGCAGTCGCATAAATTTCCTCCGCAGTTCTGTTCGCATGAGAGCGGCGACACCAACATATTAGACACTTGCAAAATCTAAGAATACTCGCGAAACTAGAAAATACAACCCGAGGGTCATGGTGAGATTTGTTGGCACTGCAAGTTTATTAATCGCTCTCCTTTTTTGGAGTTCGGCTTCTTCTCAACCGTCTCAAGAGGTTGGAAACGGAGCGTTTCCCTTCCCCGGGGAGTTATGCAGCCCGAGCATGCAGATGGAGCCCCCGCTCGCCAGCGATGCCGAGATTCTGGTCGAGCTGGTAGGTCTCCCCAATGTCTCTAACCTAAACGCATTGCGGTTACATATTCGACGAGTTCTGGGTCTCCAAAATGCTTGCGCATTACCCGAAGCTGGAGGCTATGCCACAATCGCATATGACCCGGATTGGGCGGCCGGCGACACCGCTGGATTCTATTTGGCGCTAGGACATGAAGCCGGACATCATTTTTGCGGACATTTCGTCGGCCAAGGTGGAGGGTCTTTGGCCTGCACCCGGTTCGGTTGACACGCGCCTAAGCGAATCCCGCCTGCATTTCGAACTCCACGGGACTTAGATATCCGATCGTCGAGTGCCGGCGTTTCGGATTATAGAAGCATTCAATGTAGTCGAACACATCAGCCTTGGCTTGGTCGCGCGTCCGATACGTTTTTCGCGCTGTGCGCTCGGTCTTCAGCGAGGAGAAGAAGCTCTCCATCGCCGCATTGTCCCAGACATTGCCCGAACGGCTCATCGAGCAGACAACACCGTGATCTGACATCAGCTTCTGGAACTGCTCGCTGGTGTACTGGCTACCGCGATCGGAGTGATGCAGTAGCGCATCGGGTTTGCCCCTGCGCCAGATTGCCATCACCAGCGCGTCGGTCACGAGCTGGGCCGTCATCTCAGCACTCATCGACCAGCCGACCGCGCGCCGTGAGAACAGATCGATGACGGCAGCCACATAGAGCCAGCCCTCCGCTGTCCACACATACGTGAAGTCGGCAATCCATTTGCGGTTGGGAGCGGGCGCGTCGAAGGTGCGGTTGAGCACGTTGGGAGCGACGGCGGCGACCTGCCGCTCACCCAGATCGGGCGGCAGTCGACGCCGTCGCGGACGGGCTTTGAGAGCCTGTAGCCGCATCAAACGCTCGATCCGATGCAATCCACACGACACACCCTCCGCCAGCATGTCGTGCCACACCCGCCTGGCGCCATAGGTTCGATCGCTGGCGAGGAAGCTGGCGCGAACCTTCGCGCTGAGCTCTTCATCGCTCTGGCTGCGCCGACTGCGCGGTCGTGTCAGCCAGGCATAGAACCCACCCCGCGAGACACCGAGCGCCTCGCACAACCATCCCGCCGGCCAGATCCCCCGGTGCTTCGCAATAAAACCGAACTTCACGTCGATTCCTTCGCGAAGTAGGCCGCGGCTTTTTTTAGGATGTCCCGCTCCGCCTTCAGCCTGATCACCTCGCGCTTGAGCTGCGCGATCTCCAGCTGCTCGGGCTTCATCTGACCTTGGCCGGGAAAGGCATGCTGCGGATCATCTGCAAGCGCCTTCACCCAACCGCGCAACTGTGACTGATGCACACTGAGATCGTGCGAGGCCTGGGCATACGACACGCCCCGCTCTTTGATCAGCCGCACAGCCTCAAGCTTGAACTCGCGTGTAAACTTCCGTCTCTCCATGACACACCTCCGGTTCCATCAAAACACCTAACTCGGTGTCTGCGGAACCGGGTGCAGGCCACCCTCATCGAAGACTACAGAAAATGTTCTTACAAGGATCGGCTACGTATTCTGAATGATCTTGAAGAAGGCTCGGCGTTTTTTGAGACGAAAGCAGGCAAGAGGCTATTAAAATCCGTCCGCGATAAAATGAAATTTGAGGGTCTTACTACGAGCGATTTCAACGAGCAGAAAAAGAATTGTTGGAGAATTCAGGGAAAGACCTTTTATGAAATTTTTTCGGAAGTAGAACATGCTGATCTTTACGCTTGCACTTATGGAATAATGTCCGAGTTAATCCATGACTCATGGAATGAGTTTATGGATTGGTGTCTTTCTAAGAATAAGGATGGGAGCTTTTCTACCTATCCATTTTATCATCCCGCAGATGTCCGGTATATCGCACCGACTTTACGTTTCACGAACAAGCCCTTTCGGCTCTGGCTCCAGAGAATTGATGCGTACGACGAGAGCCTTCGGCAGTTGCTAGATTGGGTGGAACGCGTGAATATTGCGTTGTTCAAGAAATTCGATGAACTATTTGGCGAATAGCTGGCTGCGGTCGGCTATAACCAAAGCGGTCATGGCCACGTTAAGCCAGGAGGAAGAGGCGGTCTCAGTGGCGATCGAGGACGTCGAGCCAAAGGCAAAGGATTGGACGGAAAAGGTCTATAAGCCAGACATTCTCGGCAATTCCGGTAAGCTTTATAAGAAGCCGGGGTATAATCCCCTCTGAATAGGGGGCCCTATCATGAAGCTTCCACGCCGAAACGTTCTCCGCCTGGCTGCCGGCGGAGCCGCGATTGCCGCTATGCCGCGGCTCGCAAGAGCGGAAGCCTATCCGATGCGACCCGTGCGTCTGATCGTCGGGGGCACGCCGGGCAGCGCGCCCGATGTGATCGCGCGGCTGATGGCGCAATGGCTGTCACAGCGGCTCGGCCAAACCGTATTCGTCGAGAACAAAAACGGCGCCAGCGACAATCTCGCGACCCAAGCCGTGGTGGACGCGGTGCCGGACGGTTATACATTGCTGTTGGCGTCTGCCAGCAATGCGATCAACGCCACGCTTTTCGCGAATCTCAAATTTGATTTCATCCGTGACATCGCACCGATCGCCGGCGTCGTTACCTTTCCGATGGTCATCACGGTGAATGCGTCTTTTCCGGCGAAAAGCCTTGCCGAATTATTGGCATACGCCAAGGCGCATCCCGGAAAAATCAACATTGGCACGCCGCCGCTCGGCTCGCCGCAGCACGTCGCCGGCGAACTGCTCAAGATCATGAGCGGCGCGGACATTGTCCTTGTTGCGTACCGCGGCGGTCCGGCGGCGATCAGCGACGCGCTAAGCGGACAGATTCAGGGCGCCATCGGCACCGTCTTATTGACGCTACCGCAAATCAAGTCCGGAGGTTTGCGTGCCTTGGCGGTGACCAGCACGACGCGCTCCGCATTGCTGCCCGAAATCCCGACGGTCGATCAATTCGTGCCGGGTTTCGAGGCCGGGCAATGGGTCGGTATCGGCGCGCCGAAGAATACCCCTGTTGAGATTGTCGAACGGTTCAACCGGGAGATCGATGCCGGATTGGCCGACGCTACGCTCAAGGCGCGGATTGCCGAGCTTGGTGGCGTGCCGTTGCCGGGCTCGCCCGCCGATTTCGGCAAGTTTGTCGCCGCGGAAACCAAGAAGTGGGGTGACGTGATCACGCTCGCTAAAATCAAGCCGGAGTAAGGGTCGGCGCCGGAGCTTGGCGATGGACGCCGCTGCGGCGGACAGACGGTGAGGCTCGCCTAATTGTGGCAGCCCAAACGGCGCGAATCGCGCCGAGGATGTTGTCTTAATTCCGGCTCAAAGTGGCCGGACGCTAGGCCGGTCGGTGGCGTTCAGGGGGGTACACAGTCATGGTCCGCTTTCGGATTGCGCCCCGCCATCTTTCGCCTGAACTCACCGAACCACTGAAACGCTTTCCAGCCGTTGCGAACAAACGCCGCTTGATAGGCGGTTAGCCGCCACTGAGTAGTGATGTTGTAGTAATGTTGCGTATTACCGTCTCACGTATCCGTGTTTTTATCGCCGTGCTGGGTTGCGCGATTCTCGGCGCATCTCTGTTTGATTGGGCGCAAAATTTGCGTGCGACCGAGGTCGGCTACACCTGGGTGAAGGCCGACTCGCCGGTCGCGCCCGCCGTCGAAGCCGCGGAAATATGGCAGGTGTCGGCAAGCTGCGTGCGTCCGTTTTTCGTCAATGCGGTCCTGCAATCGAAAGTCAAGCTCAACAATCATTACGCTTTGGCCCCCGCCGACGTTCGCGCGTGGCGCACGCGCCCCATGGGCGAAAGCTTTCAGCCGGCTACGGATCAAAGTGGCGGCTTCTATCGCGTCGTCAACCGCCAGCAAGACGGCGGCGGGCAAAACTCCGCAGAGATGGAACGCGGCGCGATGCTGCATGTGCGGTACGCCGAATGGTATGCCAACCTGTTCAAGCTTGAGATTCAAGAACACGAGTGGGAACAACGATTAAGCAATGTTGCGGATCAAAGCGTGACGGTCGGCGAAGCTACGCGCAGGACTTTCGGAGCGTATAGCGGCCGCGATATTGGACGGGTAAGCGCGCAAGGCGATTTCGATCATTACCTGCTTGTTCTGCTGGGGCTCGGCGGATTTTCGGGCGATCAAGAGCAAGCGCTCAGAGCGGATTGCGTCAAACTCACTCCCGTCAAAGAGATCTTCAAAAGCGCGAGCTATTTCAGAGAAATTTGGCGCTGGCCCGTCGATCATGCCGCTGCGTTCTCCTTCGGCTTGGAGCTTGTGCTTATCGGCATCTTTTTTATTCCCATCGACTTATGGATCGGCACCGGCGACTCCCGGGCTATAAAACGGCATGTGGACGACGCGCTAGGCAGCTTTATCGGCAGGGTCAGGCGTCTCTACCAACGGTTCGTGCTCAAATTCCTGCGCGTCGTGCGAACAATCCTCGTTGGAACGCGCACCATCCTGACAGCTCGAACGAATCCCGGCCCGGCAGTCGGCGAACTCCGCTTGGTGTCGAAGCTCGCCGAAATTCGCTTGCCGCGTTACCTCTCGCATTTCCACGCGTTCATCGCGGACAAGAAAATTCCATCCAAAGCTATCGAGTGGCTCAAACGCGCCGGCAGAAATAAATTTGACGACCGCTTCGCTTAAAATAAGCCTTGTTGCCGATAAACGTCGATTGAGATATGCCGCACCCGGTTGTGCGATCGCGGACTTTTTTCATGTGTTCCATGTGAGCTTCCATGTGAGCTTCCATGTGAGCTTCCATGTGAGCTTCCATGTGAGCTTCCATGTGAGCTTTCATGTGAGCTTTCATGTGTTCCATGTGAGCAAGCATGTGAGCGAGGGGGGACGATGCCAAGCGAGTTCACGGATAAAGTGGCGGTCATCACCGGCGGCAGCCGCGGTATCGGCCGCGAGATCGCCGTCGATTTCGCGCGCGCGGGCGCGCGAACCGTCATCGTGTCGTCGTCGGCGGCGAACCTCGCGGCCGCGAGCAAGACCGTCGCCGCTGCCGGCGGGCCGACGCCAGCTGCAATCGCGGCGGATCTGCGCAAGCTCGAAGGCTGTCAGCAGGTCTTCGACGCCGTGAAAGAGAAATTCAACCGCTGCGACATACTGGTCTGCTCGGCGGGCGCGACCCGCGCCGGCAATTTCGTCGAGCTGCCGGACGATGCTTGGCTCGACGGCTACGCGTTGAAATTGTTCGGCTGCGTGCGCATGTGCCGGTTGTTCTGGCCGATGCTCAAGGCCGCGCAAGGTTTCGTCGTCAATATCGGCGGCGGGGCCGCGCGTTCGCCCGGCGCCGACTTCTCGATCGGCGCTTCGGTGAACGCGGCGATGGGAAACTTCTCCAAGGCGTTGTCGCAACTCGGCAAGCGCGACGGCGTCAACGTCAATGTCATCCATCCCGGCGCGACCGAGACCGAGCGCTTCTATCAGCTGATCGAGCAGCGATCGAAGGCTTCCGGAAAATCGGTCGAGCAGCTGAAAAGCGAGGCCACCGCAAAAGACGGCCTGCGCCGGCTCGGCAAGGCCGAAGACGTCGCCGCGCTCACTTTGTTTCTTTGCTCGGAGAAGGCGCGCCACATTCAAGGCACCGCCATCGCGGTCGATGGCGGCGCAACGGTGGGCTATTACTGAAGTGGCGATCGCCGTGTGCCTCTGGGTCTGCGGCCTAAATTCCGCCCCCGCGAAGCGGGGGAGCGGGACCGCGCGTAGCGCGGTGGAGGGGGCCTCGGCCATGAGGGCAACCGTGCGAAGCACAGTCGGGAGGGCGCGCGCCGCCATTTTGGTATCGGCAAATCCCTGCTAACTCTGAGGTCGATGACCCCGCAGCAATTCATCGCAAAATGGAGGCCGGTCGCCCTGACCGAGCGCGCGACGGCGCAGTACGGAGTTGACGATAGGATTTCTTGCTGTCCTCCAAAGGACATTTCCGTATCCACGAAAGGCAAAGTGAGAAGCTTGACCAGCCTTTTCTCAGAACGCCATGACCTGCGGCGGCGCGGATGGAGTGCTCGTTTGATCCGCGAGCTATTGGGGGCGCCCGACGCAACACGAGACCATTACCGTGGTGTCGTTCGTCTTTGGCGAGAGGACCGTGTTGTTGAAGCGGAAAAGCATCCGGCATTCTTGAGCTATCAGTGCGAGCGGACGCATCGATCCGAGGCCCCACGGACGAAATGGACAGACGGAGATATTTGTCGTCTTCGGCAGATGGTGCCAACACAATCGGAGGAGGAAATTGCCGTCAGATTGGGACGCACCCCGGGGGCCGTTGCTGCAATGAAATGTCGGCTTGGCCTAGAGCTAAATGCCAAGTCGAAGTCCGATCGGATGCGCAAGGTCCGGGCCAAGGCGGGCGACAATTGGACTGCGGCGCAAGAGGCGATTATCCAGCAGCGCGGTCGGGACACTCTTGCCAAAGAACTCGTACCCCTCATCAATCAGGTTGGCCCAGCCAGAACCGCAGCGGCCATTCGGGGCAGGCGAAAAGCTAGTGGAATTACGATCTCAGGAGAGTTGCGCTCGCAAATTGGCAAACTTGCTCAATCGCGTGTAGATCATGATAGCCGTCTAACAGTGCCGATCGATATAAAATGGCAGGACCTCACCAACATTACCCGCCAAGTTTTTTTGGGCGGCATATTAGGCGACGGCGGATTGTATAGAAAGAAAGGATATGGGAGATATTACTACTACGCTGAGACACACGGGATTACACAAGCGGATTATCTCGCGTGGAAGCGCGCACTTGTTGGCGAAGGATTTCGCGGCTTATTGTGCCGCGTTATCGATTGGCGAAAAGACCGAGCCGTCGAAAAGCCGAACTGGACGACGCCTTCTCATCCAATATTTAACGAGCTTCGGCCGCAATTCTATGCGGAGGGATGTGGAGACAAGTCAATAATTCCCAATGTCGTGATGGAGGAACTCGACGAATTTGGGCTGATGATCTGGTATCTCGACGACGGCAGCGCCGCGGTCAGCGGTGGTCGTCCCTACCCGTGCATATCGGCTCCAGGATGGGAGCGGGAATGTCTCGACAAATTCTGCGAAAAGATTAACTCTCGACTTGGGCTTCGGCTGTATGTGTGGCCTCGGCAGCCGAGGCCACACACCGAAAATCGCATCATATTGGACAGAGATCGGCTAATGCTGAACTGGCGTGGATTCGCTCAAGAATACAATCTGCCAGCATGTATGTTGTATAAAATTCCCGACTACATTCCGGCAACATCCGGCGGAAAAACCGGACGAGGAATTCGATGGGAGGACACGGTTGTGGAGGGTCTAAATGGAGCAAAAACCCTTGAACCTACTGATCCGCTAAAGTCGAAGCTTATTGCGGACATCGTGGAAATGAAACGCAACCGCGCAACACGGTTTCAAATGAGCGAATATTTGAGATCAAAGGGATACCCCCTGAGCAAAGAGGCCATCAGCAGGCTGTTCAAGCGCCTGTCTTCGCCGTTAAGACCAATCATTCAGTCGGCACAAGTTCCCACAACATGAACCGCTCATCCGAGCCGGGAACCAACTTGAGCGCGCCGGTATAGGACAACATCGAGGACCAAGCACCGGCAGTCCTGCATCAACGAAAGCGGGCACTAATTTGATCGCGAACGCGTTTTACCTCGACAGACGCAGCGCGTGGGAAATAGCCTTTTTGATATCCTTCGATGAGTATGTGGGTTGAGCCTTCTGATACTGCCTTCAGGGTAACAAAAACTAAGCTTAGCACACCCTGCTTTACACCCAATAAATATCGCTCGATTAAGACGGCAAAAGTAGCAGTCGGAATATCAAAGAGCGATGGGTCTTTGAGCGTCGGGCTCATCATCGTTCCAAGAGTTTCAGCAATAGTTTTTCCAAGAGTTTCAGCAATTATGGGGAGGGCAACTTCACGGTTCGTGGAAATTAGAAATTGGTCTGTTGCCGAGTGAACCGACATAGTTGCAAGAGCTGCTTTAGCACCGGCTCGGACCAGCACGGTGCCAATGCCCCAAGTCCCTTGGGATCTAATTTTCAAGTGCTGCTCTTGGAGAAAGTCGTTTATTTTGTCAGTCATTCACCTGGCCCACATAATGGCTTTGTGATCGGTGTCTGCATGCTGAGCATACGCTTGGCAAGTTCGGCCTGGCTCAATCCCGAGCGCGCACGCGCCTTCGCCACCGCAGCCATCAGCGCGAACTCCTCCTCCCATGGGAGTCGTAGTGCTTGCGCACCTCCGGGTCCTTCAACAACCGCGCCTTCAAGTTCTTGAGCTTGGTCATTCGACCTCCTTAGCCCGCTGCCGGGCGATCTCGAGTTCACGAGGCGGAGTCTTCTGCGTCTTCTTGATAAAGACTCGCACATATCGTTATCTCAAAAAAGCGATAATGCCATCCGCATCGGCAAACCTCCACCCTTCCCTCCCCCTTTCAGGGGGAGGGTTTAAGATAAAGCACGGCGTTGTAGAACTAACCGCATCGCTTCACCAACCGCCAGCGAGGACTAATGGACGACACAACACGGCCGGACCAAACCGGCTACCGCTTCATCGGCAAGCCCATGCCGCGCAAGGAGGACGCGCGGCTCGTCACCGGCCGGGGCCGCTTCACCGACGATTTCAATATCGATGGCCAGGCCTATGCGGCGATGGTGCGTTCGCCGTATCCGCACGCGCGTATCGTCGCCATCGATGCGGCGCGGGCGAAAGCGATGCCGGGCGTGCTCGGCGTTTACACCGGCGCCGACTGCGCGGCCGACAACCTCAAACCCATTCCGCACGATCCGCTGCCGAAGACCAAATACGACATGAAGCTTGCCGCGCCGGGCGGCGGCGCGGTTTTCATCGGTCCGCATCTGCTGCTGCCCGCGGACAAGGCGCGCCACGTCGGCGAGGCCGTCGCCATGGCGGTCGCCGCGACCAAGGCGCAAGCGATGGACGCGGCCGAAGCGGTGCAGGTGCAATACCAGGAGCTGCCCTTCGTGCTGCATTCCGAAGACGCGATGCGGCCGGGCGCGCCGGTCGTCTGGGATGAAGTTCCGGACAACGTGCTCGTCGATACGCGGTTCGGCAATGCCGAGGCGACCGACCGGGCATTCGCCGGGGCGGCGCATGTCGTGAAAAAGAAATTCCATGTCGGCCGCGTCACCGGCGTGCCGCTCGAACCGCGCGCGGCGCTCGGCCATTACGATGCCGCGAGCGGCCGCTACACGCTCTATGCCGGCTCCGGCGGCGCGGTGCGGCAGAAGCACGAGCTTGCCGCGGTGCTGGGCGTTCCGCCCGACCGGCTGCGCGTCCTCTCGCACGATGTCGGCGGCAATTTCGGCACGCGCAACCGCGTCTTCGTCGAGTTCGGCCTGGTGCTGTGGGCATCGCAAAAGCTCGGCCGGGCGGTGAAATTCACCGCGACGCGCTCGGAAGCGTTCTTGAGCGATTATCAGGGCCGCGATCTCGTCACCGAAGTCGAGCTTGCGCTCGACGCCGACGGCCGCTTCCTCGCGATGCGCGCGACCAATATCAGCAATGTCGGCGCGCGCTGCGTGTCGCTGTCGCCGTTGAGCAAGGGAGCGGGGCTTATTCCGGGTTCCTATGCCATCCCTGCGGCGACGCTGCGCGCCGTCGCCGCCTTTACCAACACGATGCCGACCAATGCCTACCGCAGTTCCGGCCGGCCCGAAGTGACTTACGCCATCGAGCGGCTGGTCGACGAGGCCGCCAAACGTCTCGGCATCGACCGCGTCAAGCTGCGGCGCAAAAACCTCGTGCGCCCGCAGAATATGCCGTACCGCAATGCCGTCGGCATGGTCTACGATTCTGGCCGCTACGAAGAAAATATGGACTGGGCGATGCAGGTCGCCGACTGGAAAGGGTTTCCGGCGCGCCGCCGCGAGGCCAAAAAGCGCGGCAAGCTGCTTGGGCTCGGCCTTGCCAATTACGTCGAGTCCTCGATCGGCGCGCCGCGCGAGCAGGCCCGCATCAAAGTGCAGCCCGAAGGCCGCGTCGACGTCGTCATCGGCACGCAGCCGGCAGGCCAAGGCCATGAAACGAGTTTTGCCCAGGTCGTTTCCGATCTTCTGCACGTGCCGAGTGAGAGCGTGCGCATCATTCTCGGCGACACCGACGTGGTGCACGCCGGCGGCGGCACGCATTCCGGCCGCTCCATGCGCCACGCCGCGACGGTGTTTGCCAAGGCTGCCGTGGACCTGATCGCCAAGGGCAAACAGATCGCCGCCATAATCATGGGCTCGACGCCCGAGAACGTGTCGTTCACCGACGGCCGCTTTGTCTCGCGCGACACCAACCGCACGTTCGATTTTCTCGAACTCGCGGGCGAGGCCGCCCAGCACAAACTGCCCGAGGCGCTCAAGGACGGCATCGCGGTCGTCACCGACAACGAGATGCACGATCCGGTGTTTCCCAACGGCACGGCGATCTGCGAGGTGGAAATCGATCCCGCTACCGGCGCCATGACGATCATGCGCTATGCTTCGATCGACGACGTCGGCCGCGCCATCAATCCGTTGATCGTGCACGGCCAAACCCACGGCGCGATTGCGCAAGGCGTCGGCCAGGCGACGTCGGAGCAGGTTTATCTCGATCCCGATTCCGGCCAGCCGCTGACCGGTTCGCTGATGGATTACGCCATGCCGCGCTCGGATACGCTGCCGTCGTTTGATACCGGGATCGCCGAAGTGCTGTCGCCGACCAATCCGCTCGGCATCAAGGCCGGCGGCGAAGGCGGCACCACGGCGGCGCCCGCCGCCGTCGTCAGCGCCATCCTCGACGCTTTGCACGGCGTCGGCGTGCGCGACATGCCGATGCCGGCGACGCCCTACGCGATTTGGACGGCGATCCAGGAGGCCAAATCCGGCCGCGCTTGAAGGACGACACGTCCTTGACGAAGCCGGCGCGGCGAATGACTGTAATCGCCGAATAACGGTAAAGGCCTTGAGGGAGAGACGAACCAATGGCGAACAAGATCATCATCAGTTGCGCGGTGACCGGCTCGATTCACACGCCGACCATGTCGGACGCGCTGCCGATCACGCCCGATCAGATCGCCACCCAAGCGGTCGATGCCGCCAAGGCCGGCGCGGCGATCCTGCATCTGCACGCGCGCGATCCCAAGGACGGCAGGCCGTCGCCCGACCCGGGCGTGTTCATGCAGTTCCTGCCGCGCATCAAGCAGGCGACCGACGCGGTCGTGAACATCACCACCGGCGGCGCCGTGACCATGACGGTCGATCAGCGCATCTCGGCGGCGACGACGCTGTCGCCGGAAATGTGCTCGCTCAATATGGGCTCGATGAATTTTGCGCTCTATCCGATGGCGCGGCGCTACAAGACCTGGAAATACGATTGGGAGGAGAGCTATCTGCTCAACTCCGATGCTTATATCTTTCCCAATACGTTTCGCGATATCGAAAAGATTTTCAAGACGCTCGGCGAAGGTCACGGCGTGAAATTCGAGCACGAGTGCTACGACACCGGCCACCTTTATAATCTGGCCCATTGCATCGATCGCGGCTGGTTCAAGCCGCCGGTGTTCCTGCAGCTGATCTTCGGCATTCTCGGCGGCATCGGCGCCGACCTCGACAATCTGTTCTTCATGAAGCGCACGGCCGACCGGCTGTTCGGCAAGGATTATCTGTGGTCGGTGCTGGCCGGCGGCCGCCATCAGATGAATTTCTGCACCGCCGCTTCGATGATCGGCGGCAATGTGCGCGTCGGCTTGGAGGACTCGCTCTATATCGGGCCGGGCAAGCTGGCGGCGAGCAATGCCGAGCAGGTGGAAAAGATCCGCCGCATCGTCGAGGATCTCGGCTACGAAATCGCGACACCGGCGGAGGCGCGCGCAATGCTGGGACTGAAAGGCGCCGACCGGGTGAAGTTCTAGACAGCATGATCCCCAATAGTGGATGCCGGTTTTCGGATAAGATCATGCGCAAGCAAACATGAACGTCGTCGATCTGAAAAACCGTACCGCGATCGTTACCGGCGCGGCGAGAGGCATCGGCTTTGCGACGGCGCAAAAACTGCTTGTCTCGGGGGCGTCGGTTGCGCTGTGGGACATCGACGCGGCCGCGCTTGCCAAAGCCGCAGCATCGTTGCACCGGCACGGTCGCGTTCACGCCGCCCTCGTCGACGTGACCGACGAGGCTTCCATCGCCGGCGCCCTCGACGCGCTCCTTCACGACGCCGGCAAGGTCGACATTCTCGTCAACAATGCCGGCATCACCGGCGGCAACGCGCCGTTGTGGGAGCTGAAGCCCGAGGTCTGGCGGCGCGTGATCGACGTTAATCTCATCGCTCCCTATCTCGTCTGCCGCGCGGTCGTGCCGCACATGATCGCCGCGGGCTACGGGCGGATCGTCAACATCGCCTCGATTGCCGGCAAGGACGGCAATCCGAACGCCTCGCACTATTCGGCCTCGAAAGCGGGCCTGATCGGATTGACGAAATCGCTGGCCAAGGAATTGGCGACGACGGGCGTTCTGGTCAACTGCGTCACGCCGGCCGCGGCGAAGACCGAACTGTTCGAGCAGATGAAGCAAGAGCACATCGACTACATGCTCTCGAAAATCCCGATGAACCGCTTTGTGACGGTCGAGGAGATCGCGGCGATGATCGCCTGGCTCGCATCGGAGGATTGTTCGTTTTCGACCGGCGCCGTGTTCGATATTTCCGGCGGCCGCGCGGTGTATTGACGGTACCGGGCCGCGGGCTTGACCCCGCGGGCAGCGCGAAGCTATTCCTCGGCCCTGATCGGGCGGTTAGCTCAGCGGAAGAGCACTTCCTTGACATGGAAGGGGTCGCAGGTTCGATCCCTGCACCGCCCACCAGCCTTCGCGGCTACGGCTCGGCAAGCCGTCTTCTTTATCCCGCGATAAAGCGAAGGCTGCCGCGCCGAAGCCCAAAGGGCGAAGGCGGGCGTCTGCTATGCGAGCCACAGCTCGGCGAGCCGTCTTCGCTCGCGCAACGATAATGGGCATGGATTCCGGGCTCACGGCCTTGCGGCCGTGCCCCGGAATGACGCGTTTTCGCTTAGCTCTTCTTCGCCGGAGCCGGCACGATGTCCGACACGCACTTCTTGTCGAAGCTGGTCGCCGCGGCGCCGGCGAGCTTCGCCGCCTTGGCGGCGTCCTTGCAGCACTTCGTCGCCGCGCTCTTCAACGCTGCGCCCTTTAGATTCTTCGGGCCTATTGTGCTTTGGCAGGTCGCTGCCGCCGTGTCGGCCGGCCCGGCGGCGGCCGCGGCCGGCGCAGCCGGAGCAGGCGCAGCCATGGGGGCCATGGGGGCCATCGGGGCAGCCGGGGCGGGTGCGGGCGTGGTTTGCGCCATCGCGGCGCTCACCATACAAAAAGAGGCGACAATAATTGCGATCGTCTTCATGCTGATCTCCATCGGCTGCTGGCTGCCCGGCCAATAAACAAACTTCCCGCATCACGCGGGCTTTTGCAACACTCCATTCGGGCTCGCCTTGTCGACGATCTGCGGCAGATATTGAGCCAGAACTTTCAGCGTCTCGTCGACCGGAAGGCCGAGATGCTGGGCGAATTGCTGAACCTGGGAATTGCCGAGCACGGCTTTCAACTGATCTGCGGTGATCGGCATATTGGTGCCGTTGCCCAGCCAGGACTGGACCTGGGGGCCGAGGCCGCCCTTTTCCAACGCGGCAACGAGCCCGGGCAGATCGTGATACTGCGTCTGCGCCAGCACGGTATTGATCAGCGCCGGCAAAGCTTCGCTTTCCAAAGCGCCCTTGAGACTGTCGAAAAGACCCATAATCGTTCTCCATGCACCTCGACGAAACGCTACGCCGGCGCCGTGTCAATAAGACGACCGAAGCTTAGTCGAAGGCCGCAAGCGGTGCCAGTGGCCTCACCTGCTTCAATCCGATTCAATTGCTCCGCGTAGCCGCCGGCTTGGGCGCCAACAGGCCGAAGCCAGCGATCGCCGCCAGCACGAGCGAGATCAAAGCGTTGTAGCCGGCGAGCGAAATGCCGAGAAAACGCCACGCCGCTTCGTCGCAGCGCACCACGTGGATCGATTGCAACTGACTGAGCAGCGATCCGCCGGCGCGCAGATCGGTCAGCGGCCCGGTGCAATCGGCAGGTCCCGCCCACCAATGCCATTCGACGCCGGCGTGATAGGCGCCGAGCGCGACATTGCACAACACCGCGACGATGATCGCGATAAAGCCGACCGTGAGGAGTTTTGGCGGCGCGCCCGAGAGCGCCGCGATCGCCACCAACAGCGCCAGCGGGATGACGACGTGATAGGGGATGCGCTCCTCGAGGCAGAGCGGGCAGGGCGGCAGCCCGACCACGAGCTGGAAGTACCAGGCGCCGGCGAGCGTCGCCGCGGCGAGTGCGAACACCGCCAGCGCCGCCGCGGCGGCCGGCTCGGCGCGAACCTGATCGCTCCAGCTTTTCTTCGCCATTCGTCTCGACCTTGTTGCCGCGCCAACGCTCCGTTATTCCGCGGCAGCAATTTGCCGATCCTGAAGGCGGAAGCAAGGCCAACGCAAGCACCACCGCTCATTCCCGCGAAAGCGGGAATCCAGCGACTTGTTGCATGCTGGGTCCCGTTTTTCGCCCGCGATGGACGCGCGCCCCGCCCGAATATATAGAAAGCGCCGGATGCCCGTGTGGCGGAACTGGTAGACGCGCACGACTTAAAATCGTGTTCCGCAAGGAGTGTGGGTTCGATTCCCTCCACGGGCACCAGCCTTCGCCGCTTCGCGGCTACGGCTGGCAAGCCAGCCTCAGAGACTCCGGCGAAGCGGCGAAGACGGGCCAGCCGACGCGAGCTACAGCTGGCAAGCCACTTCACGACATACTTCGCATCGAGCTTTGCACGTCTGGCATTTTGAGACTAAATTGTAGCTATGAAGCAGTCGGTTGTATCCCGAAATCAGGACGTCATGGGCGGCGCGCCGGTGTTCTCCGGCACGCGCGTACCGGTGCAGACGTTGCTGGATTACCTGGAAGCCGGCGAATTGATAGATGATTTTCTTGCGGGCTTTCCCTCGGTGACGCGCAATCAGGTCGTAGCCTTCTTGGAAGAAGCGAAGGATCGTCTCGTCGATTCCGTCTCGTGAGAGTTTTTCTCGACGAATGTATCGATTGGCGCCTTTCGCGCGACATCGGCGGCCACGACGTGAAGACTGCGCGCCAGATGGGTTGGACTGCCATCAAGAACGGCGAGCTGCTCGCGCTCGCAGCGGCACATTTTGACGCATTCGTTACAGTCGATCGAAACCTATCCTTCCAACAGAATCTTGCAACCTTACCGATCGCGGTGATTATCCTTCGTGCAAAGAGCAACAGACTGAGCGACCTCCGCCCGCTCGTGCAAGGGCTACTTTCGTCGCTCGAATCCGCGAAGCGAGGAATGTCAACTGTTGTTGACGGAATCTGATCGGTATGCTGCCCCCATGAAATTCGCGCACTTCTCCCACATCTGGGCCAAGCCCGGAATGACGCCGCATCAGCGCTACGAGCAGCTGTGGCGCGAGCTTAAGGCGTGCGATGAGCTCGGCTACGATTATTCGTTCTGCGTCGAGCATCATTTCCGTCCCGACGAAAGCTGGATGTCATCGCCGAGCCTCTATGCGGTCGGCGCCGGCGCGCGCACCAAGCGGCTGCGCATCGGGCCGATGGGCTATATCGTGCCGCTCTACCACCCGCTCCGCCTCGCCGAGGAGATCGCCATCGTCGATCAGATGCTCGGCGGCCGCATGGAGCTTGGGCTGGTGCCCGGCATCAATGCCGATTATTTCCGCCCCTTCGGGCTCGATTACGGCCAGCGCAAATCGCCGACGCTGGAATTTGTCGATTATCTCTCAGCGGCGTTCGGCGAGGTGCAGCCGTTCTCGTTCCACGGCCAGGAATTCCATACCGACAATGCGCGGATCTCGGTTCAGCCGGCGCAATTGCCGCATCCGCCGCTGTGGATGATGAGCCGCGACCCGCAGACCCTCGAATTCTGCGCCCGGCACGCGATCAATCCCGGCTATTTTCTGGTCTATCCGCGCGCCGACGCGGCGCCGCGCTATCGCAAATTCTTGGCGGACTGGAAGGCGACCGGCCGGACGCAAAAACCGAACATCGCCTATTGCTCGGTCGTCTATGTCGACGAGAGCGACGACAAGGCGATCGAGACGGCGCTGTTCCGCGCCAGCCGTGCTTACGAGGGCTTTCTAAAACCGCCGAAGCCAGGCGAAACCTTCGAGGAGCGCGCGAAAGAACACGCCAAAATGTTCGTTGGCCGCGGCGAGCCCGGTGCGTCGGAAATCATGCAGCATCTGTTCGACGCCGATTACCTGTTCAAGCACGACCTCGTCTTCATCGGCTCGCCGCAAACGGTCGCCGGCAAAATCCGCGCCGCCGCCGAAGCGGGCGTGTTCAATGTGTTCATGGGCGAATTCAATTTCTCAGACTTGCCGGAGGACGCGCTCCTTCGCTCGATCCGGTTGTTCGGCGAGAAAGTGATCCCGGCGCTAAGTGGGTTTGAGCCGTTTTGAACTCCCTCTCCCCGCACGCGGGGAGAGGGTGGGGTGAGGGGGCCTATCCGCCGGGGTTGGAATTGCGGCGCTCAGAATTGCGGAGAGGCCCCCTCACCCTCGCTCGCTTCGCTCACTCGACCTCTCCCCGCGCAGCGGGGAGAGGTATGTCACTGCGCCTTGGCCAATTCCGGGTGCGCTTGGAGCCGCGCCTTGTTCAGCACGTAGATCAGGAATGTCACCACCGCGCCGGCGGCGAACGGCAGCGCCGACCACACGTAGAGCTGCTCGACCGGAAGGCCGACGAACAGCGCGCCGAGCAGCGGTCCGACGATCGCGCCGAGCCGGCCGATGCCGAGCTGCCAGCCCGAGCCGTTGGCGCGCAGCATGGTCGGGTAGATCATCGCCCCGGCGACGTTGATGCCCGACTGGATACCGAGCACCACGGCGCCGGCAAAGAACGTCGCGATCAACAGCGCCGTGGTGGAGCTCAATCCCGCATAGCCGATCGAGGCGACGACCGGAACCGCGATCACGAACATGATCGCGATGGCGAGGAAGCGGTAGCGTTGCAGCCACCAGCACAGCGTCAGCGCGCCCACCGTGCCGCCAACTTGCAATGCCGCGCCGGCCAGCGCCGCCGTCGCCGGCGCAACGTGGGCGGCGCCCATCAGCGTCGGCGTCCAGCTGATGAGGAAGAAGTAGCCCATCAGGTTGAGCGCAAACATCAGCCAGGTGAGCGGCGTGATCGCTGCCAAACCGCTACCGAACAGGTAGATCGGATTTGAGCTCGGCGATTGCTGCTCGTCTTCGATGACGAACCGCGCATTGGGCGGCACCTCGAAATCGGGACGGATCGCCGCGAGCAACGCCTCCATCTTCGGGCGCTGGCTTTCATGCAGTGTCATGAATTTGATCGACTCCGGCAGGCCGAAGATCGCGGCGAGTGCAAGCACGACCGGCACGATGCCGCCGATCTCGAACAGAATTTGCCAGCCGTATTGCGGAACGAGCGTCGCGCCGACGATACCGGCAAGCGCGCCGCCGAGCGGGACGAGGCCTACGGCGATGATCGCCAGCGTCGCGCGCAGGTTGCGCGGCGCGGATTTCGGCATTGATGGCGACGAGGTTCGGGATCACGCCGCCGATGCCGAGCCCAGCGAAGAAGCGCAGCCACGACAGCTGGGTGAGATCGGTCGAATAGGCGGCCGCGTAGGTGAGCACGCCGAACAGCAGGTTCGAAAGAATGAGCGCGGTCTTGCGGCCGTAGCGGTCGCCGACCCAGCCGAAAATCTGCGATCCGAAAAGAACGCCGATATTGCTGGCGCTCAAAACCAGGCCAAGCGCCTTTGGCGGTATGTGCCATTCGGCGATGAGATGAGGAGCGGCGAACGCGATGGCGCCGATGTCGTAGCCGTCGATCATCGCCAGCAAGACCGACCAGACGATCAGGTTGATCTGGAACGACCCGAGTCCGTACTCGTCCAAAAACTGCGAAACTTGAACTTTTGCCTCGCCCGCCATCGCTTCCCCCGGAGACTTCTTATCGTGGCGTCGATCCGCCACCGATCGAAAACGTAGGGTAGGCGACCGGCAAAGGAAAGCGACAATCGCGCGCAGCAGCCGGGTTGGGCAATTGCCCCGCGGTGCGGCTTTCGCGCGCCCGCGATAACCAATAAGGTCGCACAACGATTGTGACAGGGTGGAAAATCGCCGAGGTAGGATTGCCATGGAAATGAGCGTGTCAGTCGCGCCGCAGAAGCAGGGGCCGTCGAACGAGGGCAAGCCAAGCCAGACGCGGCCTAATTCGAGCGATCTCGACGAATGGCTGGCGAAGGTCGATGCCATGGGCGAGCTCAAGCGCATCACTGCCGAGGTCGATCCGGACCTCGAGGCCGCCACCATCACCTATCTCGCTGCCCATGAAAAAGGCCCGGCGCTGCTGTTCGAGAACATCAAGGGCCATCCCGGTCATCGCGCGCTCTACAACATGATCGGCTGCAACCTGTCGCGGTTCTGCCTGATGATCGGCGAACAACCCGTCGATCACCCGCTCAAGGCGGTGCAGGCGCTGCAACGCAAGATGGGCCGCACCATGAAGCCCAAAGAGGTGCCGGCCGAGACGGCGATCTGCAATCAGAACATTGTCACGGGCGATGCGGTCGACATCCGCAAATTCCCGGCGCAGCGGATGTGGCCGCTCGACGGCGGACTTTATCTCGGCACCGGCGACGCGGTGGTGACGCAATGTCCGGAGACCGGCCGCATCAACGTCGGCACCTATCGGATGATGATCAAGGGACCGCGCGAAATCGGCATTTACACCTCGCCCGGCAAGGACGCCACGCTCGACCGCGAGAAGTGGTGGAAGATGGGCAAGCCGATGCCGATCGCCGCCGCCTATGGCATCGATCCGTTGCTGTTTCTGGTCGCGGCGACCAGCTTTCCCAAGACCGAGAGCGAATACGACTATTATGGCGGCATCAACGGCGCGCCGATCGAGCTGTTCAAGAGCGATCTCACCGGGCTGCCGCTGCCGGCGCGCGCCGAGATCGTCATCGAAGGCTTTGTTTATCCGGACGAGACCTTTGCCGAAGGCCCGTTCGGCGAATTCACCGGCTATTACGGCCGCCCGGCCGGCGCGACGCCCTATATGCGCGTCGAGAAAGTCCGCTTTCGCAACAATCCGACTTTGACCTGTGCCTTGATGGCGGACGGCCCCGCCAACGAGTGCGGCTTGTTCTGGGCGGCGCTGCGCTCGGCGGCGATCTGGTCGGATCTGCAGAAACTCGGCATTCCCGGCATTCAAGGCGTCTGGTCGATACCGGAAGCCGCCGGCTGGGGCATCACGGTGGTTTCCATCAAGCAAATGTATGCCGGGCACGCGCCGCAGGTGATGGCGCTCGCCGCGCAATGCACCGGCGGCGCCTATTTCGGCAAATATGTCATCGTCGTCGATGACGACGTCGATCCGAGCAACGTCCATCAGGTGCTGTGGGCGATGGCGACCCGTTCGCGGCCGGCGCAATCGATCGACATCCTGCGCGAGACCTGGAGCACGTTTCTCGATCCAAGCCTCAATCCTCCAGAAATCCGCCCCTGGGGCTCGAAGGCCCTGATCAATGCCTGCATGGACTACCGGCACATCAAGACGTTCTCGAAGCGCACCAAGCTGTCGAAGCCGATGTACGAACAGGTCGTGGCGCGGTGGAACGAGTTGGGCTTTGCCGGCAAGCCCATGGACGTGTCGGTATTCGAAGACAGCGCGCCCGGCACGGCCGTGGAGTGAGTCAGACCGCGCGTTGGCTCATGCGCGGTTTGCTCGTTAAACTGGGCCGGCTTTTCATATTCCCATAAACGCGCCGCAGACAGCGCTTGAGCACCAAAAGCTCTTCGCGCGAAAGGCCGGCGATGGCGTCTATTTCGCACTGCCGCGCCATAGGAATGAGGCGCGCGACGAGCGCGCTTCCCTTCGCCGAAAGTTTGACGGCAACTTCGCGGTTGCTGTTCGCCGAGCGGCTTCGCGTCACCAGGTCCATGCGCACCAGCCGCGACACGAGCCGCGACAAAGTCGATGCATCGATGCTGGTCAAATCGGCGAGGTCGATCTGGCGCTGGCCGCCGGTCGACGCCAGCACCGCCATGACTCGCCACATCGCAATGCTCAGCCGGTGTGGCGCCAATGCTTCCTGGCCGAACTGATCGGCAATGATGGTGCCGACCCGGTTCACGAGGTATGGCAAATAATCGCCGAGATCGAGCTTGGAGGTAGGCTTAAGCGGCATGTTGGCGCCAGATTACCGCCTTATTATTGCATTTACAACAGATGCATTTTCATCTATCGTTAGCCGATAGGCAGTCGAAAATGCGACTTCGTGGGAGGGTACGATGGAATTCGGCTATTTCACGCTGAGCGACAACCATTACGAAAACAACGCGCGTTCCTCGAACCAGTTCGTCGCCGATATCACCGCCGAGGCGCTCTATGCCGACAAGCTCGGCATGCACTCGGCCTGGATCGGCGAGCACCACTTCAATTCGCTCGGCGTGTTGTCCTGCCCGGACATGGTGCTGGCCTATGTCGCCGCCAATACCAAGCGCATCCGGCTCGCGCCGGCGGTCACCGTGCTGCCGCTGCACAACCCCATCCGCGTCGCCGAGCAATGGTCGACGCTCGATCTGCTGTCCGGCGGCCGCGTCGATTTCGCCTGCGGCCGCGGCTACGACCGGCGCGAATACGAGCCGTTCCATGTCTCCTTTGACGACAATCAGGGCATCTTCGAAGAAGGCTTGGAAGTGGTGCGCCGGCTGTGGGCGGCGGAAGGCCGCATCTCGCATCACGGCAAGCATTATTCGTTCGACGACGTGCGGATCACGCCGAAGCCTGTTCAACGGCCGATCCCGACCTATGTCGGATCGTTCTCAAAACCCTCGATCGAGCTCGCCGCGCGGTTGGACTGCGGTCTGATCGTGGCGCCGTTTGCCGCCGCAATGAGCTTCGGCGGGCTCAAGCAGGTTTCCGATCTCTACAACGAAACCTGCGCGAAGTACGGCCGAAAACCCGGCCGGCTTATGTGCAGCTATTTTACTCACTTCGCCGACACCAAGGCGCAGGAAGACGCCGCGCGCGCCCGCCAGATTCGTTACTATCGCGAATGCGTGATCCCGGCGCTGCCGGGCGACCCGAAAACCGCGCCGCCGAGCTATCGCTATTTCGTCGACATGGTCGAGCGGCTGCACAAGGTGAAGCCCGAGGATTTGACGGAAAACTCGGTGTTGCTCGGCTCGCCCGCGCGCATCATCGATACGCTGAAGAAAGTCGAAGCGGCCGGCTTCTCCGAAGTGATCCTCTATTTTAACGTCGGGCTGAAACCGCACAGCCAAGTCAAGGACGAGATGGCGCGTTTCATGGCCGAGGTGGCGCCCGCCTTCGCCAGCGTGCCAAAGGAAAGCGCGGCGTAACGCCGAATGGCTGGGGAGTCGCGAGCGCGCAGGCAATGCCCGCTTTCGTCGGCCGACCGGACATCGCAAATCGAAGCCGTTACGTCCGCTTCTGATCAGTAACCCACGGGAAGCCGACGCGACCGCCAGCTTCCCGCTGGACGTCTCTACTTTTGTTGGGCGCTTTTCGCATTCGCCGTCTTGGAATGCTCGTTTGCATTCTGCGCGTGCTGCTGGGCTTGGGTCGCGTGCTCCTTACCCTTGCCATGGTCGTTCTTGCCGTGAGAGTCGGCAGCGGCACGATGGGACTTTGCCGCGGCCTCGTGATGTTCTGCCGCCTTGTTGTGCGCGTCTTTCATGTTGATTTCTCATATTGGCCGGAAAATTTCGGCGGCCCACAGAAACGGCCGCAATAGTGGCCGAATAGAGAGCCAATCTTGTTTTAACGGCGAGGATCGAGTTCCATCGCCACCTCCACCGCCAAGTAAATTCTGACGCGTCCTTGTGCTTCGGGTTCGACACCACAGATACGGAGATACCGGCAGGCAACGGCGTGCCGGAGAGCTGCTCATGAAACGGCGACATGCCGAAGTTTCCGTTCACCCACATGCAGCGCTGGTGTCATCGGCTGGCATAAATCTAATCTAAAAATCGATCTTGGCTTGCGTTGCGGGTGCCGTCGGCCCCCGCCGATTGCGGCTACGCGCGCGCCTCCGATTGCGCGCGTACTAAACGGATTTTCACAAAGATTTTCACAAAGGAGAGTAGCGATGAATAACGAAAACCTGACTGTCCATTTCAAGGTCAAGGACTTCAACGCTTGGCGCACCAGCTACAATGGCCACGAGAAGGACCGCACGACTGCCGGCATCACGAACGGGCGGGTATTCCGCAGCGCCGACGATCCGAATGACGTCGTGATCCTCCAGGATGTAGCCGACGTATCGAAGGCCCGCACCTGGTTGGGCTCGACTGAAATGAAGTCGGTGATGGAGAAGAGCGGCGTAGTGGGCTCGCCCAGCATCCGCTTCGCGGCGTAAGTCGCCGCCAAATCGCTAGTAGAACGCCTCGTGCGGGTTGACCGGGCGAGGCGTTTTGCGGCGGGTTGAGTATCGCGCGGGCGCGTCGCCGAAACGGCAGGGGGTGATCATGACAACGGGCTACGGCACTGCAAACTTCGCAATCAAAGTAGGCTATTATATCTTGGCCGCCGGTGTGGCCGTCTTTGTCGCCATGCTGATCCTGACCCTCCATCCCTAGGCCGTCAGCGGAACTCCTGTCATGACAACGCGTACGAGCGACAAAACCGTAACCTTCGCTCATCCGTTCTCATTGAAGGGTGTCGATCGAATAGTGGCGGCGGGAGATTATCGGGTGGTAACGGACGAAGAACTCATCGAAGAATTATCATTCCCCGTTTATCGCCGCGTCGCGACCATGATCCTCGTGCCGGCGGATTCGCAAAATTCTTCCTCGGTCGAGATGGTGAGCATCGATCCTCGCGACCTTCGGGAAGCGCAGGATCGCGACGCGGCGACCACGCCCCCGAGCACGCAAGCCGAACCGGAGATGACCCGTCGGAAAGACTGAGATAATCTCGATCGACTATTCGCGCGGCGATCGCAGACGGTTGAGGACACTCCGGTGACGGTTCTAAATGTGCGGCACACCACGGTTTACCGCTACAGTCGCCCGGTTGCGCTCGGCGATCACAGATTGATGCTGCGGCCACGCGACAGCCACGATCTTCGCCTGATTGGGACCAATCTGACTTTCTCGACGCCGTCGACGGTCCGCTGGATGCACGATGTTTTCGGCAATTCTGTCGCCATCGCGTCGTTCCCGGAACCGTCGGCCGAATTGCGCATCGAGAGCACCCTGGTGCTGGAGACCTATGCCGCCGAGCGGCCGCCGTTCCAGATCACACCGGACGCGTCACGCTATCCGTTCGTCTATTCCGCGGACGATCGCATCGACCTCGGCCGGATGCTGGAACGCCAATATCCCGATCCTCGCGATCGGCTCGGAGCGTGGGCGCGCGGTTTCGTGCGGAGCAATCCGACCGATACGTCGGCGCTGTTGGCCGACTTGAACAACGGCGTAAGGGCCCAGATCTTCTACCAAAGCCGCGAAACCGAGGGTACGCAAACTCCCACCGAGACGCTCATCCGCGGCTGGGGGTCTTGCCGCGACCTCGCGGTGCTGTTCATCGAAGCCGCGCGCAGTCTGGGTTTCGGCGCGCGCGTGGTGACGGGATATCTTTTTCGGGATTCCGCCGATGCCGGTTCGCCGGCCGCGGTCGGCGCCGGGGCGACGCATGCCTGGGCCGACATCTACATCCCCGGCTCCGGCTGGATCGCCTACGATCCGACCAACGGCACGATCGGCGGCAAGGATTTGATCCGCGTCGCCGTCACCCGCGACATCAGCCAGGCCGTGCCGATCAGCGGCAGCTTTGTCGGCACTCCCGGCAGCTATCTCGGTATGACGGTAGATGTCGCAGTGGTATCGGAACCGGCAAGCCCGCGAGATCGGCGCTCTGCATAATCGCTTCGGTGAAAGCCGGTTGAAATTTCCCGAAACCGCCGATCGCCGTTTTCCTCCAAGGCATGTCGTCACTTGGGCCCGGAGGAGATGTAAAACGGCCGCTGATCAAAGCCGCCTTTCGGGATAAAAGCCCCTCCCGAATGCCGAGTTGAGCCGATAGCATGTCGTGCGCGGAGGATGCCGGATGATCGAGCCCAGAAGCGTCGTACACTTTAGCATTGCCGTCAGCGATCTCGATACCAGCCGCAAGTTCTATACCGAGATTTTGGGTCTGACGCTCGTGCAGGCCGCGCCCGCGATCGGCATGGTGTTTTTGCGTGCCGGGAACGACCACGTCATTCTCGCCAAGAGCGATGCACCGCTTCAACGCGATGCCAAGGACAGCCGCCGGGCGCATCACGCCTTCAAAGTCGATGCGGAGAAGTACGAAGACGCCAAAACCTATCTCGCCGCCAAGGGAGTCGAGGTCTTCGAAGAAGAAGATCGCAAGAAAGGCGTCTTCGTGGGCCGCCAGTTCTACATCCGAGATCCCGACGGCACCGTCATAGAGTTCACGGAGTGGGACGGCACCAGCAGGCTCGGTTGAGCCGGCCGAAGAGGAAAAGCGAGCCGTTCGCCTTTGCGACCGGCGAATGTCTGCTCGTGACAGCTAAATGTCTGCTCGTGACAGCTAAATGTCTGCTTGTGACCGCTATCAGTGACAGTACCAGTAGTACCGCCGGAAAAATCGGCCGGTTCGCACATACACGCCAAATCTATTACTCAGCAAGTATTGCTTTTTAGCGCTGTCGTATTCGATCTTGGAAACCGCAACGCACCCGGCCTGAGGGGGCTGCTGCGCATTCACCGGTGAAGATGGCAATGCAATTAGCACCAACCCAATCACAGCGGTGACAGGTGCGATGAGTTTTCCCCGTTTCATTCGATCACCTCGTTGGCAATAGCGGGCAGCCCGGACGGGATGGCGGGGCCGAGCGCCTTGGCGGTCTTGAGGTTAGTGACCAGCTCGAATTTAGTCTGTAGCACGGCCGGCAGGCCACCGGGCCGTTCAACTTTAAAAATGCGCGCAATGTAGCGCGGCGCAACGGAGCGTCGCTCACGGATCGAGTTCGGTATCCCAATAGAGATAGTCGAGCCAGCTGTCGTGCAGGTAATTGGGCGGGAACAGCCGGCCGTTGCGGTGCAGGTGCTGCACCGTCGGCTGGAACGGGCGCTGCGACGGCCACATCTTGGATTCGTCGGGCGTCAGGTTGCCCTTGCGCAAATTGCAGGGCGAGCAGGCGGCGACCACGTTATTCCAGACCGTGTGCCCGCCGCGCGAGCGCGGAATGAGGTGGTCGAAGGTCAGGTCGTCGCGCGCGCCGCAGAACTGGCAAGAGAACCGGTCGCGCAGAAAGACGTTGAACCGCGTGAATGCCGGATGCGTGGAGGGCTTCACATAAGTTTTCAGCGACACCACGCTCGGCAGCTTCATTTCGAAGCTTGGTGAGTGCACGGCGCGGTCGTAATTGGCGACGATGTTCACCCGCTCGAGAAACACCGCCTTGATCGCGTCCTGCCACGACCACAGCGACAGCGGGTAATAGCTCAGCGGCCGAAAGTCCGCGTTGAGCACCAGGGCCGGAAAGCCCGATTGCGATACATGAGCGTTCAAGACGACGCTCCTACCTCGACTCAATGCCGCAGTGCGGCGTTGGGCGCTAGTTTATAGGCAGGCGTGACAGGATTGTGAAGCCCGGTCCAGGGGTTACGAGCAGTGCAGCCCGCGCCGAGTTTTCGGGCGCGCGAGGCGCCCGTCGCCGGCCCCTTTCTGTTCATTGCCGCGAATATTCCGCGGCGCCGGCAAGTCGAGCCGCTTCGAGCGGTGGTCTGCCGCGAACGAGGTCCGCGGCCTTTTCGGCGATCATGATGATCGGCGCATTGATATTGCCGCCGACCAGGTCCGGCATCACCGACCCGTCGACCACGCGAAGTCCCTCGGTGCCGAAAACGCGAAGCTCGGGATCGACCATTGCCAGTGCATCGGAGGCTACGCCCATTTTGCAGGTGCCGAGCGGATGATGGACGGTGATGAAGTCCGTCCGGATATGGGCGTCGAGATCGGCATCGGCCACCGCACCGTCGCCCGGCGCGATCTCGTGCGCCATGAACGGCAGCATTGGGGATTGCCGGCACACGTCGCGGGCGACGCGAAGTCCGGCGCGCAGCGTCTTCCAGTCGTTGTCGGTGGCGAGGAAATTCTGGCGGATGCGCATTGGCTTTTGCGGATCGGCCGAGATGAGTTCGAGCCTGCCCCGGCTCTCCGGCCGTAATACGGCGACGCGGCAGGCATAGGCGTCCGTGTAAGGGCGCCGGAACGGCCACAGATAAGTCGTTGCCGTCATCGGCGCGGCGTTGAAGATAAACTGCACATCGGGCAGCGCGACGTCCGGACTGGTTTTCAGAAACGCCATCCGGCCGGTCGGCAGTCCGGTCGCAATGCCTTCGCCGTGCAAATAGGCGCGCAACAGCGCCGGTACGATACGGTCGAACCGCATCGCCCGGTGGAACGGGCCCGGTTCCTTACGCGCGTAGGCAACGCTCGCCGAAATATGGTCCTGCAAATTCTTGCCGACGCCCGGCAGCGCCGCCTTGACGGCGATGCCGTGGGCGGCGAGTTCGTCCGGATCGCCGATGCCGGACAGCATCAGAAGCTGCGGCGAGTTGATGACGCCGCCGCAGAGAATGACTTCTCGCTCCGCATACTCGGTTACGGGAGTGCCGCGACGGATATATTCGACGCCGGCGGCGCGGCGGCCCTCGAAAATGACTTTCGTCGCCAACGCTTCGATCTCGACGGTGAGGTTCTGCCGCTGCAACGCCGGCCGCAAATAGGCGTCGGCCGCGCTGCAACGGCGCCCGTCTTTCACCGTCATCTGCCAGGTGCAGAAGCCTTCCTGCTGGGCGCCATTGTAATCGGGTGTCGCCTTATATCCGGCGGCGCGGCCGGCAGCGGCGAAGGCGTCGACCAGCGGGTCGGAAAAGGCAGCCGTCTGCGTGGTCAGCGGGCCGTCGCCGCCGCGATAAAAGCTCGAGCCGCCTTTCCAGGCTTCCTGGCGGCGGAAATAGGGAAGCACGTGGGCGTAGGACCATCCGGTCAGTCCCGACGCCGCCCAGCGGTCGTAATCGCCGCGGTGGCCGCGCACATAGGCCATCGCATTGATCGACGACGAGCCGCCGATGATCCGGCCGCGCGCACATTCGAGCCCGCGGCCGCCGGTCGTCGCTTCGGGCTCGGCGAAATACATCCAGTCGTGCTTGCGGTTGAGGAGGAGCCGCGGCCAGCCGAGCGGGATCTTGATCCACGGATCGCGATCCCAGCCGCCGGCCTCGAGCAACAGCACCCGCGTGGTCTTGTCCTCGGTCAGCCGCGCCGCCAATGTGCAGCCGGCGGAACCGGCGCCGACGATGATGATGTCGTAGTTTCGATTGCCTGGCATCGTGCACTCGCGGCCAAAAGCTTAGCCAGTACGCCGATCCTCTGTCCATGACCAATGCGGTGGGTTGCTGGACCGCGCTTGGGCCACCGTTTACGGTGTCGTTCCCGCCCAAGCCGGAGAATTTTCTTGCGCTACGATGAGAACCTGACGCGCGAACGAAGAACGTTCGTCACCCACCTCGAATGTTCTGCGACCGGCGAGCGCTACGCCGCCGACGAGATCCATAATCTGTCTCGCGCCGGCAAGCCGCTCTTGGTGCGTTACGATCTCGACGGCGTGAAACAGGCCCTGACTAAGGACGCGCTGGCGCAACGTCCGCCCGACCTCTGGCGGTATCGCGAGCTGTTACCGGTGCGGCGGTTGGCGGACATCGTCAGCCTCGGCGAGGCGATGACGCCGATCCTGCCGCTGCCCAAGCTCGCGGCAAAAATGGGCGGCGGCGAGCTTTTGGTGAAGGACGAAGGCCGGCTGCCGACCGGCTCGTTCAAGGCGCGCGGGCTCGTCATCGCGGTGTCGATGGCCAAGGCGCTCGGCATCAAACACATGGCGATGCCGACCAACGGCAATGCCGGCGCCGCGCTCGCGGCTTACGCGAGCCACGCCGGCATCAAGTCCACGATCTTTTGCCCCGAGGATACGCCGGAAGTGAACGTCAGCGAGATCGGGCTGCAAGGCGCGAGCGTCTATCGCGTCAACGGTTTGATCGACGATTGCGGCAAGATCGTCGGCGAGGGCAAGGCCAAGGTCGGCTGGTTCGACGTCTCGACGCTCAAGGAGCCGTATCGGATCGAAGGCAAGAAGACCATGGGATTGGAGCTTGCCGAGCAACTCGGCTGGAACGTGCCGGACGTCATCTTTTATCCGACCGGCGGCGGCACCGGCCTGATCGGGATGTGGAAGGCGTTCGCCGAATTGGAGGCGATCGGCTTCATCGGCAAGAAACGCCCGCGCATGGTCGCCGTGCAGGCGGCCGGTTGCGCGCCGATGGTGCGCGCCTACGAAGCAGGGGTCGAACATGCGCCGCGTTGGGAAAACGCGCGGACCATCGCCTCGGGCATCCGCGTGCCGCAAGCGATCGGCGATTTTTTGATCCTGCGCGCCGTGCGTGATAGCGGCGGTTTCGCCATCGCGGTATCCGACGAGGCGATCTCGGCGGGTCTCGAAGAGGTCGCGCGCGAGGAAGGCTTTCTGATGTGTCCCGAAGGCGCGGCGACCTATGCCGCCTATAAGGCGAGCCTCGCCGACGGCCGCGTCAACAAGAGCGAGCAGGCGGTGCTGTTTAATTGCGCGACTGGGCTGAAATATCCGCTGCCGCCCATCCATCGTACGCTCGACCGCCACAAGCCCATCGATTTTACCGCTTTGTAGGCAATCGATACGCCGCACAGTAACGTTAACGCTGCGTTGCCCCACTGCGCACGCTGTGGAGTTTATTCCTTTCCCGCAACGAATAATCAATGTGTCTCAACTATGAGCGGAGTGTGCAGATCCAGGCTCGGCTGACCGTTTGCTGCATAGGATACGTGTGGCATGTTTCGTTCTCTGAAAAAATATCTCCGGCGTCGCGCGAGAGCGGTTTCCCGCTTTTGCGCTGCGGAGCAGGGCGCGACGGCCGTTGAATTCGCGCTGATCGCGCCGCCGTTTATTGCGATGCTATTTGCCGTGATCCAAACGACGCTGTTTTTGTTTGCGCAGCAGGCCCTGCAAAACGCCGCCGTGGAGGCGGGCCGCATGTTCATGACCGGGTCGGCTCAGACTAGCGGGCTGACCCAAACTCAATTCAACAACGACGTTTGTCCGATGGTTTCGGCGCTGTTCACCTGCAGTAAACTGCTGGTCAATGTGGCGACTTATTCGTCATTCAGTGCCGCGAGTACTTCGGCGCCCGCGCTGTACTCAGGCGGCAGCCCCATCACCAGCGGAACATACAGCCCCGGCACCCAGGGCGAGATCATGGTCGTGCAGCTTGCCTATCCGTGGCCGATCGTCGGCATGCCGCTCGGATCGGTGTTGGCCAATACCGGCTACGGCACAACCGAGATAATGGGTGTCACCGCGTTCCGAGTGGAGCCCTATTGATGATGCGGCGGTCAGCAAACATTCTTCGCCGTTTTGGCGCATCGACGCGCGGCGTTGCCGCGATCGAATTCGCGATGATCATGCCGGTCCTTGCGGTGATGTTCCTGGCATCGTTCGACGGCGGCAGAGCCATTGCCGTTTATATGAAAGTTCGCGCGTCGACCTTTGCGCTGGCTGCAATCACCAATCAATATTCGACGATCCAGTCCACAGACATGACGTCTATCGTGGGCGCGGCCTCAACGGTGCTCGCACCCTATCCGAGCACGCTGAGTAATCCTGCCATCACGATTTCGCAGATAGCGATCAGCAGCAAGGGCAAGGCAACGATAAGCTGGAGCTACTCGCAGGGCGGCACCGCTCGCGCACAGGGGTCTTCGATAACCCTTCCGGCAACCGCGCTCGATACCAACAGCACCTATCTGATCTTGGCCGAAGTGAGCTATACCTTTACGCCGCTATTCGGCTTTTTCACCGCCGGCGCGCTGAGCTTTTCCGATAATCTGTACGTTACTCCGCGCGTCAGCAATTGCATCAATTATCCGCCGCAGAGCGTCGCAGGCTGCGTCACAGGTTAGCCGCGGCGGGTGTTGCCGCCATCGGGCGAATTCGCAGACAGGCTGTCACGCCGTCCGGCGCAGCCTAAAATCCGCAGCCAATAAAAAACTGAGGCGCAACACTACGCCGCCGCTACGCTGACTTCGCGCGTGCGCCGCGCAGCGGAGCTGGTTTGGCGTGGCGCGATGCGCGTGACCCCAAAATAGTTCACGCGTCGTGGCTCGCGCGGCGCGAGTGGCGACTAATTTGAGATATGGGCCGTGCTTACAGCCTGATCGAACATCGCGATCAGCGCGTTGTTGATATCCGACGGTGTGTTCGCGGTGTAGAAAAAGTGGGGCGAAGCACAAGTCTGCAGAGCGGACGGAATATTGGGGATGTTATTGTTGGCGTAGATATCTTCGCTGCTCGCGAAAGTCGTCGCGTTCTGAATTGTTTCGTAAGGAATGTAGAGAACCGCGATCGTTATGCCGCGGTTCTTCATTTGCGTGCAATAGTCGGTGGAAGTGACGCTGTTCGGCGGTATGGTCGTCGCCGAGTTCTGATATGGAACCGCCGAGGTGGACGTCCAGTTTTGTGACGACCAGTTTCCGCCCCATTGCGTTTGGTAGTCCTGAGAGCCGTCGGTGACGATAAAGACGTAGGGCAGCGGACTCGATGAGCTCGATCCGGTTCCGACCGACGAGATCAGACTGTTCATGCTGGAGAAGGCATTCTCGAAATGCGTGCCGCCGGATCCAAGGCTGGCATTGACCCCGGTATCCAACAGGCTGGCGAGATTTGTGGCAGCAGTGCTGATCGAGCCGGTCAGGCTCGTGGTCATTGCCGAGTAGGTATAGAGATTTTGAATGAACGGATAGAGCCCGACCTGAAACTGATTAGTGACCAATTCGCTGCTCGATGCGGTTGACAGCAGCTGGGTCACCGCATAGCCGACGGCGTCGGCGCGTAATTGAATGCACGACGACGTTCCGGCGGTGGAGCAGGAGCTGACCTGCGAATTGCTCCAATTTATATCGCTGGGCGTGATATTCGAGCAATTCGTCGTCGAGGTGCATGTCGCCGGCGTCGTCCCTAAACGCGAGATGGTAAATCCCTGGCAATATCCGCCCGGGCTTGGATTGTACTCGCTGGTGTAGGCGGAGGGTGGCACGCCGGACCTTTGCTCCGACTGAGTGCATGCCCCTTGCGCGGTAAAGTGGCAGGCAAACGTGCAGCCGTTGGGATAGAGAGTATAGTTGTCGGGGTTGACGGCCTGGAGCCTTGACTGCTCGGCGGTCGTCGACGGGAAGCTCATGGAGCCGGACACGTCGAGCATCAAATAGAAATCGATGTAAGTCGGCAGCGTGTAGCTCGCCGTCGACGTGCCCGACAGCGCGATGTTTTGATAACCCATGACTCCCATGAAATAAGTGGGAACCTTCGCCGTGAAGGAGACGGTTGCGGTGACCGTTGTCCCGCTTCTGGTAACGGTCGCTGTCGGAGTAAGATTCGCATAACCGTTGGTCTCGGGCGCCTGCGTCAAGTTTGCATTAAAATAGTTTGTTGCGAAGGTCGAACCGCCGGAAACCGTGCCGCTGCCTGTCATCGCCTTGGCGGTGGTCAGCACAGACGAGTTGATCGAGACGGTCGCGAGACTCGCCGCGTCGGCGGCCGCCTGCAGCTTGGTCTTGATCATCGACGCCATCGAATAGTCGACGGCGCAACCCACCGCGGCGATCATGGGCAGGATGGCAAGCGCGGTAATGACGGCGACGTTGCCGCGCTTATTCAATCGAAAATTGGAGATGAGCGCCCGCAACCGCGCCAATTGAGCGCCCCGCGCCAGCCGTTTCATCGCTGCCATGACCATCGCGCACCTTGAGCCGATAGCGCGCTTCTAGGCCGAATTTGCTAGGAAATCGTTACTGAATACAAAGGCTTGCGGTTAAATCTCCGGCGGTAAAGCGGCCAAGCGCCGGGCCAGGAATTCGCCGCCATGGCGCAGCCCTTCGGCGTCGATACCGTGCCCAATTCCGGCCGACAAATGCCACTCGACCGATACCCCGAGGGCGGCAAGCCCTTGCGTGGCCTGGAATAAAGCCTGCGGCGGGATGAGATCGTCGCGATCGCCATGAACCAGCAGCACCGGCGGACGGGACTTGATTTCGGCGGCAAATGCCTCGGCGTTTCCGTCCGGTCGCTCGACCAAAAGCCCCGAATAACCGACGATCGCCGCCGGCGCGACCGCGCGGCGCAGTCCGACGTGGAGCGCCATCATGGTGCCCTGGCTGAAACCGACAAGGGCAAGCGCCGATGGCGGGAGCTTATGGCGGATGAGCTCCTCGTCGAGGAACCGATCCAATATCGGCGCCGCCTTGTTGACGCCGATCCAGCGTTCGTCCGGATCGCGGAAGGTGAGCGCGAACCATTGCCGTCCTACCGGCGCCTGTCCGCACGCCTCGGGCGCATGCGGCGACACGAAGGCCGCTTGCGGCAACATTTGCTGCCAGGCGCGGCCGATCTCGATGAGGTCGTTGCCGTCGGCGCCGTAGCCGTGCAGGAAAACGACAAGCTGTCGCGCCGTGCCGGAGCGTGGATTAAGCCGCGGACCGTCGAGTTCAGCGGCCATTGGCACCTCTTTTCGGCGTGGTTCTTTTAGGTTTGGCTTTGGGTAGCCCCCGCAAGCGGGCGAGGGTTGGGGAGGGGGCAGGGGCGCCTTCACGGCCTTTGAGGGCGCGATAATAGGTCCACAGCACGCGCGCCGCCACGGCGCGGAACGGCCGCCATGGTTCGGCGAGCGGCGCCATCTGCTTTGCGTTCGGCCGTGCGGCGAGCCCGAAAGCAAGGCGCGCCGCCTCCTGGAGCGCGAGGTCGCCGGCCGGCCATGCATCGGCATGGCCGAGGCAGGACAACAGGTAAATGTCCGCCGTCCACGGTCCGATGCCGTGGACCGCGGTGAGCGCCGCATGGGCCTCATCGGCGGCAATATCCGCCAGCGACGCCAGCGCGAGGTTCCCGCGGCTCACGGCACGGGCGATTTCCTTGAGCGCCCGAATTTTTGGCGACGACAGGCCGAGCCGCGCCAGCCGAGCCGCTCGCGCCCTTAAGATGGCCGCCGGCTCGAACGGATCGAACGCCGCGGCGAGCCGTCCCCAGATCGCGCCCGCGCTCGCGGTCGAAAGCTGTTGCGATACCACCGTCGCGGCGAGCCCGGCAAAACCGTCGGGCCGCCGCCGCAACGGCGGCCGGCCGGCTTGCGCCATAAGCGCGCCGAATCGCGGCTCGGCTTGCGTCAGCGCCGCAAGCGCCGCGTCGAGATCCTTCTCGGTGCGAATATGGGTCAGCATGTTAGACTGCTGCGGACGGGACGGTGTTCCAGACGTTGATCTTTGCTTCCAGTGTCGAGAAGCGTATCGCCGATGTACAGCCGCATCTTGCGTTTCGCACCGAGCCCGAACGGATATCTGCATCTGGGCCATGCCTATTGCGCATTGCTCAACCATGACATGGCGCGCGATCTTGGCGGACGGCTGCTGCTGCGAATCGAGGACATCGACATCGAGCGCTGCCGCCCGGAATACGAGGCGGCGATCTACGAGGATCTGCGCTGGCTCGGCATTTCGTGGGTAGAGCCGGTGCGGCGTCAGAGCGAGCATTTCGAAGATTACGCCGCGGCCGTTGCCGAACTCGAAGCGCAGGGGTTGCTCTATCCGAGTTTCGAGAGCCGCAGCGAACTGAATGCGATCGTCGCGGAGCTCGACCGCCACGGTCACTGGCCGCGCGATCCCGACGGCGTGCCGATTTATCCCGGGCGGGCGCGCAAGCTTGCCGCCGCCGAGCGTGCGCGCCGCCGCGCCGCCGGCGAGCCCTTCGCGCTGCGGCTCGCCATGGATGCGGCGGTGGCGCGCACCGGCGCGCTGTCGTGGACCGAGACCGGCGCTGGACCGCATGGCCAGACCGGTCTGGTCACCGCCGCACCGCAAATGTGGGGCGACGTCGTGCTCGCCCGCAAAGAAACGCCAACCAGCTATCACCTCGCCGCGGTTCTCGACGACGCCTTGCAAGGCGTCACCGATGTGGTGCGCGGGCAGGATTTGTTCTGGTCGACCGGCATTCACCGGCTGTTACAGGCGCTGCTTGGATTGCCGGAGCCGACCTATCATCATCACCAGCTCATTCTCGACGATGACGGCCGCAAGCTGGCGAAATCGACCAAGTCGACGGGTTTGCGCGAATTACGCGCCGCCGGCTCTACTGTGCGCGATATTCGGCGCCTGGTTGGGCTGGGGCGTTGAAGATTTGGGCGTTGAAGATTTGGGCGTTGAAGATTTGACCGGTGAAGATTGCCGTTGGACTTGTTTTGTTCGACCCGCTGCCGTGGCATCTTGAATCGGCTTAAGGAGCACGATGGCGCGAGTGAGGACTAAACGGAAGTCCGCCGCAAAGCCGGCGCGACGCCGCAAGCGGCGGCGGCCGACGGCGCGCGATGACGAAGCCGTGCTTGCCGTTTTCGCGCACGATATTCGCACGGCGCTCACCGGCATTCTCGCGCTCGGCGAATTACTGGCGAGCTCCGATCTCGGCGAGCGCGAGCGGCGCTGGGCGGCGGGCATCAAGGATAGCGCCGAGCATCTCGCTTCGCTGACCACGCTCGTCATCGACGCCGCCAAAACCGACAGCGGTTCGCTGACGCTGCAACGGGAGATTTTTCGGCCGCGGCGGTTCATCGAAGCATTGGGCGGAACGCTGACCGCGCGGGCGCAGACCAAGGGGCTGCGCGCGGAAGTGAACATCGCGGACGACTTGCCCGAAATGCTGGTGGGCGATCCGGTGCGGCTGCGCGCCGCGCTGGAAAACCTCATCGACAACGCCGTGAAGTTCACGGCGCTTGGCGTCGTGCGGCTGCAAGTCCGGTCAAGCCGCGCCGCACGCAAACGGGCCAAGCTGACCTTCGTCGTCACCGACAGCGGCATCGGGCTTAAGCGCGCCGAGATCAAGCGGCTGTTCCGGCCGTTCGCGCAAGCCAGCGCCGAGATCGCGCGCCGCTATGGCGGCGCCGGCCTCGGGCTCGCCGTGGTCAAAGTCTTGGCCAAGCTGATGGGCGGCGATCTGACCGTCACCAGCACCCCGGGACGCGGCTCAAGCTTTACTCTCTCGGCTATCTTGCCGATCGCGCCGGCCGAAGCGGCGGGCAACGAGCGCTCGCGGCAAAGCATGGCGCCGGCACGCCGGCTCAAAATCCTCTGCGCCGAGGATAATCCGTACGGCCGCGTCATCCTCAACGCCATCCTCAGCGAACTCGGCCACCGCGCCGACTTCGTCGGCTCGGGCGAGGAAGCCGTCGCCGCCGCGGCGCGCGGTTACGACGTCGTGCTGATGGACGTGACGCTGCCCGGCATCGACGGCCTCGAAGCGACGCGCCGCATCCGCGCACTGCCGGGTGCCGCGGGAGCCACGCCGATCATCGGCATTTCTGGCCGCGAGGCGGACGACGCGCAGACGCGCGCGGCGGGCATGAATTCGTATTTGCGCAAACCGTTGAGTCCGAGCTCGCTGAGCGCCGCGCTCGCGGCGGTGGCGCGCACATCGAACTGACTAGCATTCTTAGTCATATACGTATAAAATACGTATATGACTAAGAAGCTCACGATCACGGTCTCTGATGCTGTTTATAGGGGTCTCCACAAGCGGGTGGGCCGGCGCAAGATTAGTCGTTTCATCGATGAGATTGCGCGGGAACGTCTCACCGATCCTAATTCCCCGGAATACTGGTTGGGTGCATCGGAGCGCGAACTCGCCGCCGCCTATGCAGCGCAAGCCTCTTATGAAGAAACGCACGCTGAGGAAATAAAGAGAGAGAACGAGCCTTGGCTCAACGGTTTAATCGGCGACGCGCTGCGCACGGACAAACCGAATGCGAAAGGGTGAAGTGTGGTGGGTCGATTTTGATCCATCAATCGGCGGCGAAATCCAGAAGATGCGACCTGCAATCGTCGTTTCAAACGACATTGCTAATGAGAAACTGAACCGAGTACAGGTCGTACCTTTGACTTCGAACGTAGAGCGTGTGTTTCCAGGCGAAGCGATTGTCCAACTTGGCGATGATGCGCGTAAAGCATTGGCTAACCAGATCATGACCGCCGCTAAGGAGAGATTTGGACGTCGGATCGGTAATTTAGATCGCGCTCAAATGCTCAGAGTCGAAGCTGCGATATTGGTGCAGCTTGGCCTCGACAATCGGTCTGAACGAAGGCGCCGGTAATCTCATTCGGCGTCCGCCGATCCTTCGACGATGCGCACGAGGTCGCTCATGATGCGGTTCAGCTCGAAATCCTTCGGCGTATAGACCTCGGCCACGCCGGCGCTTTTCAGCGCGCTCGCATCCTGCGGCGGGATGATGCCGCCGACGACGATGGGTACGTCCTTTAAGCCCGCTTCCTTCATGCGCGCGATGACGTCCTTTACGAGCGGCATGTGCGAGCCAGACAAGATCGATAGCCCCACGACGTGCACGCTCTTTTCCGCCGCCGCCGCGGCGATCGCTTCCGCCGTCAAGCGAATGCCGTCATAGACCACCTCGATGCCGGCATCGCGGGCGCGGGCGGCAATCTGCTCGGCGCCGTTGGAATGGCCGTCGAGGCCCGGTTTGCCGACCAAAAATTTCAGCCGCCGGCCGAGCTTCTTCGACACCCGGTTGACCTCGGCGCGGATGTCGTCGAGCCCTTCGGCGTCGTTGCGCATGGCGGTGCCGACGCCGGTCGGCGCGCGGTATTCGCCGAACGCTGAGCGCAGCGCAAAACCCCACTCGCCGGTGGTGACGCCCGATTTGGCGCAGGCGATCGAGGCCGGCATGATATTGGCGCCGTTCTTTGCGGCGCGCCGCAACAACTCAAGCGCCTTGGCGACGGCTGCGCCGTCGCGCGCGGCACGCCAGGCGGCGAGCCGCGCGATCTGCCCGGTTTCCGCCTCGGCCGACACTGTGAGGATCGATTCGGCCGCGTCGGTGAGCGGCGAGCCTTCCGTCTCGATGAAGCGGTTGACGCCGACCACGGTCTGCTCGCCGCGCTCGATCGCCTCGACGCGGCGCGAGTTCGATTCGACGAGTTGCTGCTTGAGATAACCGGACTCGACCGCGGCAACCGTTCCGCCCATCTTCTCGATCTGCGCCAGCTCGTCCTTAGCCGCGGCTTTAAGTGACGCGACTTGCGTCGCTATGGCCGGCGAGCCGTTGAACACGTCGTCGTATTCCAGAAGATCGGTCTCGTAGGCCAGAATTTGCTGCATGCGCAGCGACCATTGCTGGTCCCACGGCCGCGGCAAGCCGAGCGCCTCGTTCCAGGTCGGCAACTGCACCGCCCGGGCGCGCGCGTCCTTCGACAGCGTGACCGCCAGCATTTCGATCAAAATGCGGGCGACATTATTTTCCGGCTGCTGCTCGGTCAGCCCCAGCGAATTGACCTGCACGCCGTAGCGGAACAGCCGGTGCTTGGCGTCGGTCACGCCGTAGCGCTCGCGCGTGATCTCGTCCCACAGTTCGGTGAAGGCGCGCATCTTGCAGATTTCGGTGATAAAGCGCAGCCCGGCATTGACGAAGAACGAAATGCGCCCGACCACCTCGCCGAATTCGTCCTCGGCGACCTGACCCGACGCCTTGACCGCGTCGAGTACGCCGATCGCGGTGGCGAGCGCGAAGGCCAGTTCCTGCACCGGCGTCGCGCCGGCTTCCTGCAGGTGATAGGAGCAAACGTTCATCGGATTCCATTTCGGCATTTCCTTGGTCGTGAACAGGATCACGTCCTTGGTCAGCCGCATCGACGGCGCCGGTGGGAACACATAGGTGCCGCGCGACAGATATTCCTTGATGATGTCGTTTTGCGTGGTGCCTTGCAGTTTTGCCCGCGGCACGCCCTGCTCGTCGGCGAGCGCGACGTAGAGCGCCAAGAGCCAGGCGGCGGTGGCGTTGATCGTCATCGACGTGTTCATTTCGCCGAGCGGGATGGCGTCGAACAGCGCGCGCATGTCGCCGATATGCGAGATCGGCACGCCGACTTTGCCGACCTCGCCTTTGGCCAAAGGATGATCGCTGTCGTAGCCGGTCTGCGTCGGCAGATCGAAGGCGACCGAAAGCCCGGTCTGTCCTTTGCTCAGATTTTTCCGGTAAAGCTCGTTCGACGCGGCAGCCGTCGAATGGCCCGCATAGGTGCGGAAAATCCACGGTTTGTCGCGGCGCGGCTGGTCGCCCATCGGTCTTTCACGCGCTCTTGTACGCGTCGTTGCACGATTCCGGCGTGGCTACTGTGGCGCGGATTTTGTTGCGACGCAACATGCGCGTTGGCTCACCAATGCCAAAACGATCAGCACCGCGGCGAGGCCGACCTGGGTCTTGACGTAGGGAAAGCTCAGAATGAGCGCGCCGGCGCAGGCCAGGCCGAAGACTTCGCTCGCGAGAAATCCGCGTTCGAGCACGAAGCGAAGCAGAAAGGCGACGGCCACGGCGAGCATCACCAGGTCGTACATATAAACATACGGCGTCACCACGAGCGTGCCGGCGGCAAGCGCCGCGGCTTTGAGATCGAATGGCGCGCGGCTTCGCCAGAGTGCCGTCAGTGAGATAGCGAGCGCGATGCTCGCTAGGGCCTGCACGGTCCAAGCAAGCGCTTCGCTGCCGCCGTGCGTGCGAACGAAACCAAACACGCTTTGCAGCCTGCCAAAATCGGCGTGGCCTTCGCCGAGGATTTCGTGACTGGTGATCGGCAGCCAATGCATGAAGGCTTGCCAGCTGGCGCCGCCGAAGGCGATTAAGGACAACGCGGCGAGCCCGATCGCCACCGCCGCCGCAACTCCGATCGTCAGCCAGCGCCGGTCCGCGATCAGAACGAGCGGAAACAGTAAACCGAATTGCGGTTTGTAGGTCAGCAGTCCGAGACAAATGCCGGCAATAGCCGGCCGGCGCTCCATCAGTCCGAGCGTGCCGCCGATCAGCGCCGCGGTGAGGAAGCCGTTTTGCCCGGCGGTGACGTTCCACAGCGCCGCGGGAAAGCCGAGCGCAACAAAAATGCCGGTGCGGCCGAGGATGCTCGCCATGGCCGCGACGTAGGCGGCGAGCGTCATCAGCAGCGAAACAACAGCCGCGAACAGAAACGGCATGGTCGCCAGCGCCGCGGCGACAAAGAGAAACGTCGGTGGATAGTGCCAGCCGTAATAATCGGCAAAATCGCGGCCGATGACCCGGACCTCGGCCTGCTTATGCGTCGGCCAGTCGTAAGCGGCGGCGGGCGCGCCATCGAGCGCTAGCCGTCCCGCCGCGACGACGTTGACGAAATCGTTAGCGATCGGCCGGCCCTGCCGGTCGATCAAAAAGTCGCCCTTGAGATACGTGCCGCCGAGCACGATGAGATAACCGAGGAAGAGCGTAAGCCCGATGAGGCGGATCGTGCGCGCTGCGGAAAAAGGCGGTACGGCGCCAGGCAGTATTTCACCGGTCAGGCTTTTTTGGGCGACGTCCATGCAGCGCTGCCAAAAACAGAGCGTTGGCGCGAGAGCTCAAGGGCCCTCGCGCCTTCGCTTTAGCGCGCAATTCCTTTCCGCTGTGTTAGCGCCCGATTAGGCGCGCTTGACCAGCCGGATGATGACCAGAAGGATCACGGCGCCGATGAAAGCGTCAATGATGGCGCCGATAAAAGCTCCGCCGAACAGGGGAATCCCGATCAGCGGAAACAACCAGCCAGCAATGAAGGCGCCGACGATGCCGACGACGATGTCGCCGATCAGCCCGAAGCCGCCGCCTTTGACGACCATGCCGGCAAGCCAGCCGGCAATTGCACCGACGACCAGCCAAACGATTAAGCTCTGTGCTTCCATGGTTTCCCCCTCAACGCCCTTATCCCGGCAAGGGCTAGCCGTCGCGCATTGAGGCTGCGCGTTTTTAAGCTTAGGGCTTCGCTCGGTCCCTGTCAGTACCGGTTATAGCGCCGCCGTTCGAAGTAATTGTTGCGCTGCAATATAAGCTGCGGCAGACTGCGGCTTATGCTCGCGCCGCCGCGTCGCGAAAGCCGGTGCAAGCCGGGAGCCCGTTATGGCCGTTGCACAAAAGAAACCGTCCGCCGCGCCGCTTAAAGATCTCTACGAGATCGGCGAGATTCCGCCGCTCGGGCATGTGCCTGCGAAAATGTACGCCTGGGCCATCCGCAAGGAACGGCACGGGCCGCCGGAGACGGCGATGCAGTGCGAAGTGGTGCCGACCTGGCCGATCGCCGAGGACGAGGTGCTGGTCTACGTCATGGCCGGCGGCGTCAATTATAACGGCGTCTGGGCCGGCCTCGGCCAGCCGATTTCGCCGCTCGACGTGCATAAGAATCCATTTCATGTCGCCGGCTCCGATGCCTCCGGCATCGTCTGGGCCGTCGGTTCCAAGGTGCGGCGGTGGAAGATCGGCGACGAGATCATCATTCACTGCAATCAGGACGACGGCGACGACGAGGAGTGCAATGGCGGCGATCCGCTGTTGTCGCCGTCGCAGCGCATCTGGGGCTACGAGACGCCGGACGGTTCGTTCGCACAATTCTGCCGCGTGCAGTCGCGCCAGCTCATGGTCAAGCCCGCGCATCTGACCTGGGAAGAATCCGCCTGCTATACGCTCACGCTTGGCCACCGCCTATCGCATGCTGTTCGGCCATGCCCCGCACATCCTCAAGCCCGGCGACAACGTTCTGGTTTGGGGCGCGTCGGGCGGGCTCGGCGTATTCGGCGTGCAGCTCGTCGCCGCATCGGGCGCCAACGCCATCGGCATCGTGTCCGATCAGTCGAAAGTGCAATACGTCATGGATCTCGGCGCCAAGGGCGTCATCAACCGCAACGATTTCAAATGCTGGGGCGCGATGCCCAAGGTCGGCACGCCTGAATACGACATCTGGGTGAAAGAGGCGCGGCGCTTCGGCAAGGCGATCTGGGACATCACCGGCAAGCACGACGTCGATATCGTGTTCGAGCATCCCGGCGAGGCGACGTTTCCGGTGTCCTGCCTCGTCGTCAAGCGCGGCGGCATGGTGGTGTTTTGCGCCGGCACCTCGGGTTACAACATCACTTTCGACGCGCGCTATGTCTGGATGCGGCAGAAACGCGTGCAGGGTTCGCATTTCGCGCATCTGAAACAAGCCAGTGCCGCCAATCAGTTCGTCATCGACCGCCGCGTCGATCCCTGCATGAGCGACGTGTTCCCGTGGGCCAAGATTCCCTACGCCCATGAATTGATGCGAACGAACCGGCACAAGCCCGGCAATATGGCGGTGCTGGTCAACACGCCGCGCCCGGGCTTGCGGAACTTCGACGACGTCGTCGAGGCGGCGGGCACATAAGCCCCTCGCTCTGCCGCCGCCAATCCAGTACAATTTACCGTCCGGGTACGGGGTGAGGCATGCTGCCGAAACAGCGGGCCGAGGCAAGTACCGCACGCAAGCGCTTCCGCATCGTGCTGGTAAAGCCGTCGCATTACGACGACGACGGCTATGTCATCCGCTGGTTCCGCTCGCCGATGCCGGCGAATTCGCTGGCCAGCGTCTACGGCCTGCTCGACGACTGCGCGCAGCGCAAAATTCTCGGCCCCGACATCGACATCGAGATCGCGGCGATCGACGAGACCAATACGCGCATCCGCGTCGACCGCATCATCGCCGAGATGCGCGCCAACGATAATTTCGGCTTCGTCGGCCTGGTCGGCGTGCAATCGAACCAATATCCGCGCTCGCTGCATATCGCCAAGCCGCTGCGCGACGCCGGCATAGCGGTCATCGTCGGCGGCTTCCACGTCTCCGGCATGCTGGCGATGTTCCCGACCGTGATGGCCGATTTGCAGCAAGCTCTCGACATGGGCGTCACGCTGTTCGCCGGCGAGGCCGAAGGCCGCATGGACGAGGTCGTGCGCGATGCCGCCACGGGCACGCTCAAGCCGCTCTACAATTACATCGACGACCTGCCGGCGCTCGAAGACGCGGTGACGCCGTTTCTGCCGGGCAATTCGGTGCGCAAGACCATCGGCAACGTCACGACCTTCGATGCCGGCCGCGGCTGCCCGTTCCAATGCTCGTTCTGCACCATTATCAACGTCCAGGGCCGCAAATCGCGGCGGCGCAGCCCCGACGACGTCGAGCGCATCCTGCGCAAGAACTACGAGCACGGCATCGACCGCTTCTTCATCACCGACGACAATTTTGCCCGCAACAAGGACTGGGAGCCGATCTTCGACCGCATCATCAAATTGCGCGAAGAAGACGGCATGGACGTGCGCTTCCTGATCCAGGTCGACACGCTGTGCCACAAGATCCCGAATTTCGTCGCCAAGGCGAAGCGCGCCGGCGTCACCCGCATTTTCATCGGGCTGGAGAACATCAATCCCGAAAATTTGCTCGCCGCCAAGAAGCGGCAGAACAAGATCACCGAATACCGCAACATGCTGCTGGCCTGGAAAGCGGTCGGCATCTGGACCTATGCCGGCTACATTTTAGGCTTCCCCAACGATACGCCGGAATCGGCGCGGCGCGACATCGAGATCATCAAGAAGGAAATGCCGCTCGACGTGCTCGAGTTCTTCTTCCTGACCCCGCTGCCGGGTTCCGAGGATCACAAGACGCTGTGGAATAAGGGCGTGCCGCTCGATCCCGACCTCAACAAATACGATCTGGAGCACGCGCTCACGCCGCATCCGCATATGAGCAAGGCGGAGTGGGAAAAGCTCTACCGCGACGCCTGGGCGATCTATTACACGCCGGAGCACATCGAGACGATTTTGCGCCGCGCTCAAGCCTACGGCATCAACATTCTCCGCCTGGCGCAAATCATTCTCTGGTTCGCGCAATCGCTGACGATCGAGAAAGTGCATCCGCTGCAAGGCGGTTTTGTCCGGCTTAAAGATCGGCATGAACGGCGTCCCGAACTGCCGGTCGAGCCGGTGTGGGCATTTTATCCACGGTTCGCCTGGGAATTTACCGTCAAGCACGCGCGCGTCGCCGCCGCGGCCTGGGGCATTTTCCGCATCTACCGCCGCGTCGCCGCGACCGCGAACGTCCCCTATAGCGACCAGGCGATGACGCCGGTGACCGAGGACGAAACCCAGACATTCGAATTGTTCACGCACAACCAGTCGGCGCGCGAAGCCGTCGATCATGCGCGCAAGATCAAGATGCTGACCGGCGGCGCCGGCTCGGCCGATCGCACTCCGCTCATTTCCGCGTAACGAGCAATCACGTAAACGGCGCCAGTGGATGCCGCTTGCGGCCGCCGCCTTTGAGCGGCAGCGGCGGGTTCTCCCGTTCGCGCGCGATCGCGGCGTTGAGCTCGCCGCCATAGATGAAAATCAGCGCGGTGAAATACAGGAAAACCAGCGACATCATCGCCGAGGCGAGGCCGGCGTAATAGTTCACATAGGTGTAGGAGAAGTCGGACAGATAACGGCCGAATGCGTAGCCGCAGGCGAGCCAGAGCGCGAGCGTCGCGACGATGCCGGGCCATACCGCGCCGAACGGCCGCCGGCCGGACGGCAGCCACATGTGCAGGATCAGGAGCGAGGATGTCAGCAAGATGCTCGCTATGACGAAGCGGCCGATGTCGAAGTGGCTTTCAAGTTCGGCGATCCACGGCGCATGAAGCGCCGCCGCCCGAAACAGCAGCGGCCCGAGCACGACCAGAAACGCCAGTGACAAAAGTCCGACGGCGCTGACCAGCACATAGCCGATCGATTCCAGCCGCAACAGCCACCACGGCCGCGGCTCGATAAGGCCATAGGCGCGGTTGAGCCCGATGCGCAGGCTCTCGATGCCGCTCGAAGCGAAATAAATCGCGAATACCGCGCCCACGGTGAGAATGCCGCCGCGCGCGGTGGTCAGCACGTCGTGGATTTGGCCGGAGATCTGGCTCGACACGACGCGCGGCCAGGCAGCGATGATCATGCGCGCAACCTCGTCGGCAAGATCCTTCGAGCCGACGAAGCCCGCGATCGCCGTGACCAGGATCAGGAACGGGAACATCGCCATCAGGACCGATAGCGCGATGTGGCTCGCGATCGCCCAGCCGTCATCGGCATTGAAGCGATAGAAGGCGTCGAGCGCGACGCGGTAGCACAGGCGGATCGTTTCCAACGGCAGAGCGCCTCCGCAGCTAATCTATCCGCCCCCGCGTTGGCGCGGGAGGGGGACCGCGAGCAGCGCCGTGGAAGGGGCGCGGGACTCGACGATACTCCTGCAACGAAAGCAAAACTCGGATTGAGACGCCCCCTCCCGCGCTGTCGCGGGGGCGGACAGGAGAGCTACGCCGCCTGCACGTCGGTGAGGAAGCGGCGCACTTCGCCCTGCAGGTTTTCCGCCTCGATGGCGAGCGCGTCGGCGAGCGCCTTGACGTCGGCGGCGGTGGCGCGCGCGCCGGTCGAGGCGCCGGCGACGCGGCTCATGGCGTCGGCGCCCGATCGCGCCTCGGTCGAGGCGCGGTTGACGCCTTCGGCAATCGAGGCCACGGCGTTGTTCTGCTCTTCGACCGTCGAGGCGACCGTCGTGGCGATCTCCGACATGTCGTCGATGATCGTGGACACCTGCTCGATCGCCTGCGCGGCGTCCGCGGTCGCCGACTGGATCGAACCGATCTGCGCGGCGACGTCCTCGGTCGCGCGCGCCGTCTGCGCCGCCAGCGATTTCACTTCCGAAGCAACGACCGCGAAGCCGCGGCCGGCCTCGCCGGCGCGCGCCGCCTCGATGGTGGCGTTGAGCGCCAACAGATTGGTCTGTCCGGCGATCGACTGGATGAGACCGATGACCTCGCCGATGCGGTTCGCGGCATTGCCGAGCTGCGACATGGTGTTGACGGTGCGCCGCGATTCGGCGACGGCGCGGCTGGCGACGTCGGTCGATTTCGTCGCCTGCGCGGCGATCTCGCCGATCGAGACCGCAAGCTCTTCGATCGAGCCGGCCACCGTCGTGACATTGACGGATGCCGCGCCGACCGAGTTCTCGGCGGCGCGCGCTTCGGAGCTGACCGCATCGGCGGCGCTATTGAGCCCGCTCGATGCGTTTTCCAGGCGGCCGGCGGACGTGCGCAGGCGGTCCAGCGCCTGCTCGACGGAGGCGCGGAACTCCCGGATCAAAGTGGCGATCGCTTCGCCGCGCCGCTCGCGCGCTAATCCGGTCTCGCTCTCCACGCCGGCAAGGCGCTCGCGCTCGATCATGTTGTCGCGGAACACCACGACGGTGCGCGCCATCTCGCCGATCTCGTCATGCGAGTGAGTCGCATCCGGGCGCGCCGAGGTATCGCCGGCGGCGAGCCGTTTCATCACCGCGGCCAGCTCCTCGAGCGGTTGCGTGATCGAGCGCCCGATGCGCCAGCTGCAGGCGAGCCCGATCAGCACCACCGCCATTCCGATCCAGATGATGACGTGGCGGGTGCGCGTCCGCGACAAAGCCAGATCCGCGGCGGCGTTGCCGGCGTTATCTCGCGCGGCGGCGATGATCTTGTCGGCCTCCGGCAATACGCTCTCGGTGTCGTGGCTGATGAGCGAGACCAGCGGGGTGATATCTTCGGTGCTCGCCACCCATTGCGCGAAAGTCGAGCTGTAGGTCTGGATTTGTTTGGTGAGCGTTTCCTTCATCGCCGGCGCGCCGTCGACCGAGTCGAAGAGCTCGTTGAAATGCTTGACCTCGTCGAGGAAATGCCGCTCGGCGTTTTCGTCGCGCGTCAGCCGATACTCGATCTCGTAGCGGCGCATGGTCAGGAGCGACGTCGTCAGCTTGGCGTCGTCGACGTCGGCAATCCAGGACAGATCGTTGTGGATGATGTTCTCGATCGTATTGCTCGCCGCGATGAGATCGGCGGTCACGCCCTGGGTTTCGTCGTAGCCGAGCGATTTTTGCGCATTGACCAGGCTGTCGAAACTCGCCTTGAGATCGCGCACCGTGATGCGCAACGGCATGACCGTATCCTGCTCCGACGCGGCGAGCGACGCCTGGATGCGGTCGAGGCATTGCATCGCCATCGCTTGGCCGTCGTCGAAATTCTTGGCCTCGGCATCGGACGGGCGCGCGACGAAATCGGTCGTCGCGGCGCGCATGACGAGGAGCCCGGTTTTGAGATCGCGGCTGGCGTCGGCCACTTCGGTATTGCGATGCACGGCTTCGAAGGCGTGGCCTACTTCAGCGTCGCCGGTCAGGTAGGCGATGCCATTGGCGAGGAATCCAACGACGGGAATGACGCCGAGCACGACGATGCGCGCGCGCACCGACAACCTGGAGAAAAGATGGCTGATGAACATCCTGGGCTCGATCGGACGTCGTCTTGAACAAATCGCAGACGTTTACTCGGCATTCGACCCGCTAGCGGCGGTTGGCAGTCGTGGCGGCGCTAACCGGCAATCCATGGCAGCACACCGTAAATTGGTTAATATTTGGCAAGAATCGTACCTAGAGCCACGTCATGGAAGCCACGTCATGGAAGCCACGTCATGGAGCACGCGCACGTCATGGAAGCCACGTCATGGAAGCCACGTCATGGAAGCCACGTCATGGAGCCGTCATCCCGGGGCTCCGCGACCGCCTTCGCTCGCTGGGCGAGCTAGCGCGGACTCCCTGCCGCCACATTTGCTTTTGTGCACTGCACGCGTAAGCTTCGCGGTCAGGCCGGGCCGGACCAAGTCTTAATAGTCAGCTCATTGGAGCCAGTCATGCCGCTTGCCGACTCCCTTATGCCCGCGGGCCACGAGTTGGTCGCACCGCTACGCGAGGCGGTGGCAGCCGTGGAAGCTCTGTTTGACGATGCGCGCCGCGCCGTCGCAAACCGGGTGACGATCGAAGGCCGCCCGGTTTCGCGCATATTCGATCGTGAACAACGCGCCACGCATGGGCTTGCTTGGCTTGCGACCTATGTCGAGGCCATCCGGCAGCTTGAAGCTTATTCGCTGCGGCTGGCGGCGGCCGGCAATTTCGGCGAGATCGAGGAACTCTTGGTGCGCATCGGCGCCGGCGAATACCTCGCCCAGGTGATCGGCGGCATTCCGATGAGTCAGGGCGAGATCGTGCGCCTGTCCGATCTCGGGCTGTCGCCGGCCGCGGTCGCGGCGCGCGTTACCCCCGCCGTCGAGCATCTCATTGCCACCGGCAACACCGCGGCCCGCCGCGCCCGCCTCGTCGAACTGATCCGGCAGCACCACGATGCGACCGTCGGCGCCTGCGGCCTCGAAGATACGCTCGAACTCGATCCGCGAGGAGATGCGCAAGTTCGCCGATGACCGCGTCACGCCGTACGCGCAGCAATGGCATCTCAAGAACGACTACATCCCGCTCGACGTCATTGCGCAAATGTCGGAACTCGGCGTGTTCTCGCTCACCATCCCCGAGGATTACGGGGGCATGAGCCTCGGCAAGGAATCGATGTGCGTCGTCTCCGAGGAATTGTCGCGTGGCTATATCGGGGTGGGTTCGCTGGGCACCCGTTCCGAGATCGCGGCCGAATTGATTTTAGGCTCCGGCACCGAGGACCAGAAACGCAAATGGCTGCCGAAGATCGCCTCCGGCGAAGTGCTGCCGACGGCAGTGTTCACCGAGCCGAATACCGGCTCCGATCTTGCCGCGCTGAAGACGCGCGCGGTCCGCAACGGCGACGTCTACAAAGTCTACGGCAACAAGACCTGGATCACGCATCCGGTGCGCGCCGATCTGATGACGTTGCTCGTTCGCACCAACCCGGCCGAGACCGGCTATCGCGGGCTCTCCATGCTGCTCGCCGAAAAACCGCGCGGCGACGACGGCAATCCGTTCCCGGCTTCGGGAATGTCCGGCACCGAGATCGAAGTGCTGGGCTACCGCGGCATGAAGGAATACGAAATCGCGTTCGACGGCTTTATCGTGAAGGCCGAAAATCTCCTCGGCGGCGTCGAAGGGCTTGGCTTCAAGCAACTGATGGCGACCTTCGAAGCGGCGCGAATCCAGACCGCGGCGCGCGCCATCGGCGTGGCGCAGGCCGCGATGGAGCAGGCGCTCGCTTATGCCACCGCCCGCGTGCAATTCGGCGAGCCGATCGCCAATTTCCCGCGCGTGTCCGACAAGCTCGCCATGATGGCGGTCGAGATCATGATGGCGCGGCAGCTCACTTACTACGCGGCGCGGCAGAAGGATTCCGGACGGCGCTGCGATCTCGAAGCCGGGATGGCGAAGCTTTTGGCCGCGCGCGTCGCCTGGGCGGCGGCCGACAATGCCGTCCAGGTCCACGGCGGCAACGGCTTTGCGGTGGAGTTTCCAGTCTCGCGCATCCTCTGTGACGCCCGCATCCTCAATATCTTCGAGGGTGCGGCCGAAATTCAGGCGCAAGTCATCGCGCGGCGACTGCTGGACGGATCGAATTAATTTCGCCTCACACGCGAAAGCGGGGGAGGATGAATTTGGAACGAATGCGCCGTTTCCGCCATTGACACAGGTCAAGGCGGACCGGGCCGCCGATGCGCATTGTGCCGGACGGCTTGATTAGAAGTGAGTTGACCGATGGCCAAAGTGCACATTCCCCATAATGCCTATGTTTTCGTCGGCGACGGCCGCAAGGCGCTGGTTCTGCGCAACGAAGGCGACGCGCAATATCTGAACCTCAAGACCGAGCGGGTCTTCGTCGACCAGAAAAACCCGTCCACTCATGAACAGGGCAGCGACCGCCCGGGCAGTTCACATTCTTCGGTCGGTCCGCGCCGATCGAGCGTCGCGCAGACCGACTGGCACGACCTGGAAGAGCACAAATTCGCCCATGACGTCGCGGCGACGCTGGAGAAGCTGGTGCGCGAGCGCAAGGTCGAGGCTTTGGTCGTAGTCGCGCCGCCGCGCGCGCTCGCCGATCTGCGCAAGGCTTTCCACGACGACGTGAAGAAAAAAATCGTGGCGGAGATCGACAAGGATCTCACCAGGCATCCGATCTACGATATCGAGAAGCACCTCGGCGGAATAGGCTGAGCTTCGCTCGGAATGAACGGAAAGTTCATCGCACCCGCTCTTCGATCTTCCTATTCTCCGCCGCCGGCGGTTCTCTGAGCAACAGTCCGACATTGCCGGACAGGATGCGCTCCCCGTCGGCACCGAGCGCGCGGAGGGCGTTGACGAAGTCGCGCACCAGTTCGCGCTTGCGGATTTCCTGCGGATAGTCGGTGGCGAATACCATGCGCGAGGCGGGGATTTCGGCGAGCCCGGCCTTCACCGCGCCGATGCCGCCGGCAAATCCGGCGGTGTCGAAGACGAGATTGTTGCGGATGTAATAGTCGAAATCCCTTTTACCCTTGGCGCCATGGCGCGCGTTGCCGGCGGTGCCCCAAAACTCCTTGTCCTGGAAACAGCGGATGCGCGCCAGCATGCCGGCGATGCCGCCGGACAGATGCGCCACATGCACGGTGAGTTCGGGATGGCGGTCGAACACGCCGGAATTGACCAGCCGGATCGTCGCCATGATCAGCGAGAATTCGCGCCCGACCGCGCGCGCGGTGTCGTAGCTGTCGAACTGCTCCGCATGATTGAGCTTCAGCGCCGGATGCACGAATACGAACATGCCGAGCTTGCAGACCTCGCTCCAGAACGGCTCGATCCCGGGATCGTCGATCCACTTGCCGTCGAACTCCGACGTGATGGTCACGCCTTGGCAGCCGAGCTCGTGGCGGCAGCGCGCGAGCTCCTTCAATGCCGCGGCGCCGCCGAGCGGATGGGCGTGCGCGGCGCCGATGAAGCGGCCGGGATAATCGCGCTCGGCTTTTTTTGCCTTGTCGTTGACCAGCCTTGAAGTTTCGAGATCGGCGCACATGCCCGCCGCGCTGGTGAGCCAGGCGGCGTCGATGCCGGCGAGATCCATCATTCGCACATGCTCGTCGAGATCGTAGAGCAGCGAATGCACCGTATAGCTCGGCGCGCCGAGCGCGTCGTAATTGAGCACGAGCCGGTCGCCCGGGTCGTCCTTGATCAGTTCGCGCGGCGTGAAATGGTGCTGGAAATCGACGATCATCGAAAGTTCCTCCGGCATTGCGGCGTTTCTTTTAACCCGCCAATTCCGTCTTTGCGAGACATGCAGTGCCGAAGCACTCCATGATCCGGGCCTCTAGCCTGGATTGCTTCGTCGCTTCGCTCCTCGCAATGACGGTGCTACAAGTACCGCCCATGGCCGATTTTATGTCTCATGTCGCGGTCCCGATCGCCATCGGCGCGGTCGCGATCGTTTTGCTGCTCGGCCTCGTCAACATGATGATGGGCGGCTCCGGCAACACCTCGCAGAAGCTGATGCGGCTGCGCGTATTGCTGCAAGCCGTCGCCATCGGCGTTATCATGCTGACGCTCTGGTTCATGGGGAAATAGAGTCCGCCTCGCCATGGTCGTCCTCAACAAAATTTACACCCGCACCGGCGATGACGGCTCGACCGCGCTCGGCACCGGCGAGCGGCGCAAGAAATACGACCTGCGTATCGCCGCTTACGGCACCATCGATGAAACCAATGCCGCGATCGGCGTCGCGCGGCTGCATACCGTTCACGACGGCGAGCTCGATGCCGCGCTGGCGCGCATCCAGAACGATCTGTTCGACGTCGGCGCCGATTTGTGCACGCCGGGAAAAGGCAAGGGGCCCGGCGGCGCGCGGCTCACCGTGACCGATAAGCAGGTGACGTGGCTCGAGGCCGAAATCGACCGCTTCAATGGCGGCCTTGCGCCGCTGCGTTCCTTCGTGCTGCCGGGCGGCAGCGCGGCGGCGGCCTATCTGCATCTTGCGCGCACCATGTGCCGGCGCGCCGAACGGTTGATCGCCGAGCTTATGGATCGACCGGGCGAGAGCGTCTCTGCCGAGGTGCTCAAATACGTCAATCGCCTCTCCGATTTCCTTTTCGTCGCAAGCCGTTACGCCAACGGCCAAGGCGCGGGCGACGTGCTCTGGAAGCCGGGCGAGAATAGATAACGCGTTGACCGTTTGTGCGCCGGCCGTTAGGTTTCCCGCACCGCAGCATCGGTCCTTCTCGCAACGGCCGAAGCGGCAAAGAAAAACAGCCGAACAAGCAGCCATCGCAGCCGAAATAGCGCCAAGACACAGCCAAGATATAGCAATGAAAATTCTCGTGCCCGTGAAGCGGGCGATCGACAAGGATGTAAAAATCCGGGTCAAGGCCGACGGTTCCGGCGTCGAGCTTGGCAACGTGAAAATGTCGATGAATCCGTTCGACGAAATCGCCGTCGAGGAAGCGCTCCGGCTCAAGGAAGCGGGCAAGGCGACCGAGATCGTCGCCGTCTCGATCGGGCCCCAGCAAGCGGCCGAGACGATCCGCACCGCGCTCGCCATGGGCGCCGACCGCGGCATCCTGGTCAAGACGGACGGCGCCGTCGAGCCGCTGGCGGTGGCGAAAATCCTCAAAGCCATCGCTGGCGCGGAACAGCCGGGCCTCATTATCATGGGCAAGCAGGCGATCGACGACGACTGCAATCAAACCGGGCAGATGCTCGCCGCGCTGCTCGGCTGGCCGCAAGGCACTTTCGCGTCCAAAGTGGCGCTCGACGGCGATGCGCTGTTGGTCACGCGCGAAGTCGACGGCGGCTTGCAAACGGTAAAGCTCAAGCTGCCGGCCATTATCACGACCGATCTGCGCCTGAACGAGCCGCGCTACGCCTCGCTGCCGAATATCATGAAGGCGAAGAAAAAGCCGATCGACGAAAAAACCGCCGCCGATTACGGCGTCGACATCAAGCCGCGGCTCGAAGTGATCAAGACGGCGGAGCCGCCGGTGCGCAAGGCCGGCGTCATGGTCAAGAGCGTCGCCGAACTCGTCGAGAAGCTCAAAGAGGCGGGAGCGGTGTGATGCCGACGCTTCTCCTCGCCGAGCATGACAATGTCTCGCTCAAGGACGCGACCGCCAAAGCGCTCACGGCGGCCAAGGCGCTCGGCGCCGAAGTGCACATTCTTGTCGCCGGTCATAACTGCAAGGCGGTCGCCGAGGCCGCGGCGAAGCTTGACGGCGTGACCAAGGTTTTGCTGGCGGACGCGCCCGCTTACGAGCACATGCTGGCCGAGCCGGTTGCGGCGCTGATCGTCACGCTCGCTCCGCCTTACGAAACCATCATGGCGGCGGCGACCACGACCGGAAAGAACATCATGCCGCGGGTCGCGGCGCTGCTCGACGTCATGCAGGTTTCCGACGTCATCAAAGTGCTGGCGCCGGACACGTTCGAGCGGCCGATCTATGCCGGCAACGCCATCCAGACCGTGCGCTCGGCCGAGAACAAGCGCGTCATTACCGTGCGCACCGCGGCGTTCCAGCCGACGGGGCAGGGCGGCTCCGCGCCGATCGAGCCGGCCGCCGCCGCGGCCGATCCCGGCCTCTCCGGCTTCGTCGGCGAGGAACTTTCCAAATCGGAGCGGCCGGAACTGACTTCGGCGAAGATCATTATTTCCGGCGGCCGGGCGATGCAAAACCGCGAGAACTTCACCAAATACATAGAGCCGGTGGCGGATAGGCTCGGCGCCGCGATCGGCGCTTCGCGTGCCGCGGTCGATGCCGGCTACGCGCCGAACGATTGGCAGGTCGGGCAGACCGGCAAAGTGGTGGCGCCCGATCTCTATATCGCGGTCGGCATTTCCGGCGCCATTCAGCATCTTGCCGGCATGAAGGACTCGAAAGTCATTGTCGCGATCAACAAGGATGAGGAAGCCCCTATCTTCCAGGTCGCCGACTACGGACTGGTGGCCGATCTCTACCAGGCGCTGCCGGAGCTCGCGACCGAGCTCGATAAGGTTAAACACTGACGGAAACTGGCAAGCGGGCCTGTATCGTCGTAGAAGGTGAGTCGAAATGGTCGAGGTCAAGGAACGGCCCAAAGCGCGCGGCGAGCAGGCGGACAGGATGGCTCATTCCATTCGCAAGATCGGCGTCGTCGGCGCCGGCCAGATGGGCAACGGTATCGCCCATGTCTGCGCGCTGTCCGGTTTTCACGTTTTGCTCAACGACATCGCCGTCGACCGCATTAGCGAGGGACTGGCCACCATCAACGGCAATCTGGCGCGCCAGGTCAGCCGTCAGCGCATCAGCGACGAAGAGCGCCAGGCGGCGATCAAGCGCATCGCGCCCGCCAACACGCTCGACGAGCTCGGCGATTGCGATCTGGTGATCGAAGCGGCGACCGAGCAGGAGGAAACCAAGCGCAAAATCTTTTCCGCGCTGTGCCCGTCGCTCAAGCCGGAGACCATCGTCGGCACCAACACCTCCTCGATCTCGATCACGCGGCTTGCCGCCGCGACCGACCGGCCGGAGCGCTTCATCGGCATTCACTTCATGAATCCGGTGCCGCTGATGGAGCTGGTCGAGGTGATCCGCGGCATCGCCACCGACGATCCGACCTTCGAAGCGACCAAGCAATTCGTCGCCAAGCTCGGCAAGCAGATCGCGGTGGCGGAGGATTTCCCCGCTTTCATCGTCAACCGCATCCTGTTGCCGATGATCAACGAGGCGATCTACACGCTCTATGAAGGCGTCGGCAATGTCGAGGGCATCGACAAGGCGATGCGGCTCGGCGCGCATCATCCGATGGGACCGCTCGAGCTCGCCGATTTCATCGGGCTGGACACCTGTCTCTCGGTGATGCAGGTGCTGCACGAGGGCCTGGCGGATTCCAAATACCGGCCGTGCCCGCTGCTTGGTGAAATACGTCGAGGCCGGCTGGCTCGGCCGCAAGGCGCAGCGCGGCTTCTACGATTACCGCGGCGAAAAGCCGGTGCCGACCCGGTAGTCGGACGACAGATGACAGACGACGGATGAACGCCGTTCTGTCCTCCGTCGTCCGTCCTCTGTCCTCCGATTACGCCGCCGCGGCCATTTGCGGCGCGGTTTCGCTCCAGCACGGCAGCGCCGACACGCGGCCGAACCAGGCGCCGACATTGGCATAGGGCCCGACCGGCATTCCCGCTCCTTGCGCGTGGAACAGCGGCGCCGCGCAGGTGAAGTCGGCGAGCGTCAGCACGCCGCCGACCAGATATTTATGCTTTCCCAGATGCGCGTCGAGCATCTTGGCTTCCTTGTTGAAGCACTCGGTGGCCTTGGCGACCGCGGTCCGATCGGGTGCGCCGAGATTGACGAACTTCTTCACCAGGTTCTCGAAGGTCAGCGGGCCGCAGGCTTGGGCGCCCCAATGCGCCAGCTCCCAGCATTGCCACCGCGTGATGTCGGCGCGGCTCTTCGCATCGCTCGGCCACAGCGGCGTCGCCACCTTGCCGGCGATGTATTGCAGGATCGCGTTCGATTCCCACAGCGTGAAGTCGCCGTCGGTGAGGGTGGGCGTGCGTCCGGTCGGATTGAGCGCGAGATAGGCAGGCGTGTACTGCGCGCCCTTGGTCAAGTCGACGAATTCGAAATCGAGCGGCATTTTGAGATACGAGGCCAGCGCGCGCACTTTCCAAGTGTTCGGCGAAGCGGGAAAGCCATAGAGCTTCATGATCGACTCCTACTGTGTTGTGAACGATGCACCGCCTAATCGCAGCATGAGGCGGATTTGGGTTGCTGGTATGACGCTTTTGTATCGACGACGGCGCCCTCGTAGCGGTCGTGGTGGCGCACCCAGGCCATGCCGTATTTCAGGCCGCCCTCGTCGCGGCCCTTGGGAGCGAGGTCGATGAGATTGTAGGCGCCGATCAGGATGTCGAGGCCGCGCCCATAGGTCGAATAGGTGTGGAAGATTTTGCCGGCTTCATCTTTGAAAAACACGCTGGCGCCAGGGCGCTCGTCGCTCGGGAACGTGGTCAGTTCGTAATTGTACATGACCTTGCCCGCGGCTTTCTCCCCTGGCGACACCGAGACCTGATAGTCGGCATTGAAATCGCTGCCGAACGACGACACCCATTTGAATTTCCAGCCCATGCGCGCCTTGAACTTCTCGATCTCCGGCAGCGGCGCGCGCGAGACGACGACGAAGGCAATGTCGCGTTGGGCCAAATGAATCACCGCGCCATCGAAATGGTCGGCGATCAGCGAGCAGCTCGGGCAGCCGGCTTCCCAGCCTGGGCCCAGCATGAAGTGATAGACGATCAACTGGCTCTTGCCGGCGAACAGATCGGCGAGCGTTTCTTTGCCCTGCGGCCCGTCGAAGACATATTTCTTTTCGACTTTCTCCCACGGCAGCTCGCGCCGCTTTTTGCTCAAGTTATCGCGCGCTTTCGAAAATGCTTTTTCCTCGGCCAGGTAAGCCTTGCGCGCGGCGATCCATTCGTCGTGCGATGCGATCTTATGCGGTTCCATGTAACGCTCCTTTCACGCTTCTCCTTCTCCCCGCACGCCGGGAGAAGGTCGGGATGAGGGGGCCTCTCCGCGGGGCTCAGAATTGCGGCGGCGCCCCCTCACCCTCGTTCGCTTCGCTCACTCGACCTCTCCCCGCACGCGGGGAGAGGTTTTCTCTACGCAAACAACTTTTCCATCTTGTCGAGCGCGCCGGTCCAGCCGCCCTGGTGCCGATCGCGCGCTTCCTCGTCGAAGAATTGTTCGTGGGTCAGCGTCAGCAATGAGCCGTCGCCGTCGGGCTTGATCTCGACGGTGACGAGCGATTCACGCTCCGGCGTGGTTATCCAAGCCCAGCTGAAAACCAGCTTTCGGTCGGGCACGAATTCGCGATAGACGCCGCTGACGTCATGCGTTTCGCCGTCGGGCGATCGCATCACCCAGCGAAATCGGCCGCCAGGACGGGCGTCGCATTCAACGCTCAGCACTTTGACTTCGCCGGGGCCCATCCAGCCTTTCACTTTTTCCGGATCGGTCCAGGCCGCGAAGACTTTGGCCGGCGGCGCCTTGAGCCGGCGCTTGAGGGTGAGGCTCGGTTTGCTGGCTGTTTGGGTGGACATGACTCTTCTTCCTCTTCTAAAAACGCGGCGAGACTGGACAGCCGCTCGGACCAGAACTTTTCGTAACGGTTAAGCCATTCGAACGCGTCGCGCATCGGTTCGGCGTCGAGCCGGCAGGCGACGACGCGCCCGGTTTTGGCGCGCGACACCAGCCCGGCATCGGACAGCACGGCGAGATGTTTCATGATCGCCGGCAGCGAGACCTTAAACGGCGCGGCGAGTTCGCTGACCGACAGATCGGGCTCGGCGGCAAGCCGCATCACTAAAGCCCGCCGCGTCGGGTCGGACAGCGCGCCGAAAGTGCGGTCGAGGGTGGCACCTGAAAACTTAACCATATGGTTTAGTATCAGCGCGCGGGCGGCTGTCAACCGCTGTCATTGCGGATTGTCGCGAAGCGGCAAGTCCCGGAAATCCATAATCACAGGTCAGCGAACATGGATTCCGGGCTCCTCGCTTCGCTCGGCCCCGGAATGACGAGCGTGCGATTCACCCCTTTTTAAACTTCGCGGCCATAATCACTGCACCATGGACACGACGAGCCTCATCACCGCAATGATCGGCGCCCAGACCGGCATGGCGCAGCTTGCCGTCGCGGCAAGCCTCGCGCGGATGAATACCGACAATTCGTCCTCGGTAACGCAATTGGTCGATGCCGCGCAGCAAAGCGTCAATTCGCTCGCCAATGTCGCTGCCGGCACAGGCACCAATCTCGACGTCACTGCATAGGCCATGAGCGGCTTGGCAGCCAACATCGCGGCCAGGCACCGGGATCGACATCGATATCACCGCTTAGTTCGGACGATGACGATCCCTACGCGGGTACCGGTCGCGGCACGTGTTCTGGCGGCCTGTCACCGGATTATCACAGACGCTCGAATTCCAATGTGCATCGTGCCAGCGTCGTGTTAGCAAATAGCGGCCGATATTAAAAACGTGCGCGGCGGTGCAAATCTCGGCGTAATCGCAGTCGGCGCAATTGCGTCGAGGGCAAATCGCATCGCTAGATGCATCGGTCCGCATCGCCAGGCGGCTCGCTTTGGCAAGGATTCCGCCAGCGCACATTGGCTGGCGCGCTTGCCTGCGCAACTCGCGTTTCCGGTCTCGTCAGCGGTGGCGGACAAAGCCCGACATGACTTATGGACGGCCCGACTCTGGAGCGCTGTTCTACCCCGCCGGCCTGGCCTACGGAGAGAGGCTGAACAGCAGTATGAGCATGCCGTTCGCTCCGCTCTCGACCAGTCATCGACCTCGCCGTGAGGACCGGATGGTGCCGGCGCCGGCGTAGACTACCACGATTCCCAATGTTGTCGTCGGGGTCAATATCAATAGTCGATCCTCGGGTCGGTCGCCTGCGTCCTCGAAACGATTGCCGGTCCTTCATGGCGCAAAGCGCAAACGCGCCCGTCCAGATCGTTACAGTCGGCTCAGCTGGTTGTTCTCACGTCGCCTGCGGGTGCGGGTACCGGCGGCCAGGTCGGCGGCGCCTGGGGCAACGATACCAGCGCCGTTATTCGACCATATCCCGCCGGCCCCCTCCGAATCACTCAAGCCATGTGCTGATCGCCTCGACAACGGCCTTGGCCATCATCGCTATGATCTGGCGCGACACGGTCTATGTCGGCGTGATGGCGCAGGAGGTCGCCTTGCTGCGCCCCGATGCTGTCGTTCGCGACGCGCTCGACGATTATCTGCGCGTCGACTACAGCCGGCTCGGCTTGAGATTGATGACCTTGCCGCAGTGGGAAACGGTCAGCAAAGGCGAGAGACTTTGAATTTCCCCCTCGCCGCTTTTGCCGGCACGAATTTGGACGTTACTGCGTAGCACTCTTTGCCGCATCGGCGATGGCCGCGCGGACAAGCTTCACGCCATCATCGCTGGCCCATTCCGCCGGGCCGGCCATGTCGCCGATCTCGCAGCCGTTGCGGTCGACGATCACCGTGGTCGGCATGCCGAAGGCCTTGCCGGCGGCTTTGAGGTCCTCGAACACGTGCGCGCTCTGATCGGAATAATAAGCGAGGTGGCTGACGCCGATTTCTTTGAGGAAAGCGAGCGGCTTCTGCGGGTCGCGAGTGTCGATATTGACGGCGACCACCTGGAAATCCGGGCCTCCCAGTTTTGCCTGCAACGCGTCGAGCGCCGGCATTTCGCGGCGGCACGGCACGCACCAGGTGGCCCACAGATTGAGAAGGACAGTGCGGCCGCGCCAATCCGCCAATGTCTTCTCGGTTCCTGACGCGTCGTTGAAAACGAGATTAGGCAGGTGGAACGGCGTTTGCGCCACCGCGAGCGCCGCGACTTCGCCGTGGACCAGCGGCGCGATCCGCTTGGCGATATTAACCGCCGGTTGGCAGGCGGCATCGGCCGGATTGCTTCGCAGATGCTCAATCCCGTATACCCCCGCCAGGACCATAAGGATTCCGACAGCCGCCACGGCCGAAACGAGCCGCAAACGGCCGATTTTGGCAAGCGACGGAGGCGGGGCGGATTGCTCTGTCATGAGAGATTAGACTTCGGCGGACGCATCAGAAGCAACGTGTCATGAGCAATAAAATGTGGGGCGGACGGTTCGGCTCGGGACCAGATCCGATCATGGCGGACATCAACGCCTCGATCCATTTCGACCGCCACCTCTACCGGCAGGATATCGCCGCCAGCAAGGCGCATGCGGCGATGCTCGCCAAACAAGGCATCATCACGGCGCAGGATGCAAAGCGGATCGCTCACGGTCTAGACACGATCCGCTCAGAAATCGCGGCCGGCAAGTTCGAATTCAAGCGGGCGCTGGAAGACATCCATATGAATGTCGAAAGCCGGCTTGCCGAATTGATCGGGCCGGCGGCCGGCAGGCTGCACACGGCGCGCTCGCGCAACGATCAGGTCGCGACCGACTTCCGGCTTTGGCTGCGCGACGCGATCGACGAGATCGATACCGCGCTTGCCAGTTACCAACGCGCTCTCGCCGAGAAGGCGCTCGCCCATGCCGACACCGTCATGCCGGGGTTCACTCATCTCCAGCCGGCGCAACCGGTGACGTTCGGTCATCACTTGCTCGCTTATGTCGAGATGGCCGGTCGCGACCGCGGCCGGTTCGCCGATGCGCGCGCGCGATTAAACGAAAGCCCGCTCGGCTCCGGCGCGCTCGCCGGCACGTCTTTCCCCATCGACCGCGCCATGACCGCAAAGGCGCTCGGGTTTGCGCGGCCGATGGCGAACTCGCTCGACGCCGTCGCCGACCGCGACTTTGTGCTGGAGACGCTGTCGGCCTGCGCCATCGCGTCGGTGCACCTGTCGCGGTTCGCCGAGGAGATCGTGATCTGGTCGTCGCCGCTCGCGGGCCTCGTCCGCTTGTCCGATAAATTCACCACCGGCTCCTCGATGATGCCGCAGAAGCGCAATCCCGACGCGGCGGAGCTGGTCCGCGCCAAGACCGGCCGCATCGTCGGCGCGCTCGCCGCGCTCATGATCGTGATCAAGGGACTGCCGCTCGCCTATCAAAAGGATCTGCAAGAGGACAAGGAAGGCGCGATCGATGCGGTCGGCGCGCTGGCATTGTCGCTTGCTGCGATGACCGGCATGGTGCGCGACCTTGAGCCCGACGTCGCGCGGATGAAGGAAGTCGCGGGCGAGGGCTATTCGACCGCCACCGATCTCGCCGACTGGCTCACCCGCGCGCTCAAGCTGCCGTTCCGCGACGCGCATCGCATTGCCGGCAAGATCGTGGCCAAAGCGGCCGCGGACGGCGTTGCGCTCGAAAAGCTGCCGCTCAAAACCATGCGGGCGATCGAACCGAAGATTACTCACAAGATCACCAAAGCAGTGTTCGCCGCGCTCTCGGTCGGCAATTCGGTGAAAAGCCGCGCGGCCTATGGCGGCACGGCGCCGAACAATGTCCGCCGGGAGGCCAAGCGTTGGCTCAAGCGGCTTACGAAAAGGGCATAAGCGTTTAGCAACGCCTTTCAGCGATGCTTAAGCGGACACAATGTCGCCGCCGCGCTGCGGTCTTGTTATGCCGGTTGCCGGAAGCCCGATGGGGGAAGGTGGGGGAACGTGTTTTGCGTCGAGATCGGCTAGGAATCGGTCGAGGTTTTGCGCTTGCTACGGCGCTGGCGGGGGTTTTGGCGCTTGCCGGCTGCGGACGCGTGGGGCCGCTTGAACAGCCGCCGGGACCGGCGCCGGCCGCCCCGGCCGCGACGTCGCAACGCACGTCGCCGGACGGCACGCCCGCTCCCGGCTCGCCGCAGGATGCGGCGATGAGAAACGGCTTCGACACCCAGGGCAACCCCGTGGCGGCGCCCGGCCAGAAACGGTCGTTCATTCTCGATCCGCTGCTGCAATAGCGGCACCCGACGCGCTGTCGCGGTAGCGCAAACTAAAATCTCAAGCTAAAGACTTTTCCATGCACCATTTCGCCTATCGCGATGGCGTGCTCCACGCCGAAGCGGTCGATCTCACCGCGCTGGCGGATGCCGTCGGCACGCCGTTCTATTGCTATTCCAGCGCGACCATCGAGCGGCACTATAAGGTATTCGCCGGCGCGTTCGCCGACGTCGATGCGCTGGTCTGCTACGCCATGAAGGCGAATTCCAATCAGGCGGTGATCGCGACGCTGGCAAAACTCGGCGCCGGCGCCGACGTCGTCTCCGCAGGCGAATTGTTGCGCGCACGAAGCGCCGGCGTCGCGCCGGACAAGATCATGTTCTCCGGCGTCGGCAAGACCGCACGCGAGCTTGCGCTCGCGGTCGACGAGAACATTCTTTGCGTCAACGTCGAATCCGAACCGGAGCTTGAACTTCTCGCCGCGATCGCCGCGTCGAAGGGGCGCGTCGCCGATATATCGATCCGCGTCAATCCCGACGTGGATCCGAAAACCCACGCCAAGATCGCGACCGGCAAGGCGGAGAACAAATTCGGCATTCCGATCAGCCGCGCGCGCGAAGTCTATGCGCGCGCCGCCAAGCTCAAAGGCGTGCGCGTCATCGGCGTCGATATGCATATCGGCAGCCAGATCGTCGAGCTCGATCCGTTTGGCGACGCGTTCGCGCTGCTGGCCGACTTTGTCGGCGTGCTGCGGGCGGACGGCCATGTCATCACCCACATCGATCTCGGCGGCGGTTTGGGCATTCCCTATCGCGAGGACAACGAGCCGCCGCCGGATCCCGATGCCTACGCCGCGATCGTCAAGCGCGCGACCAAGGGCCTTGACTGCAAGCTCATTTTCGAGCCCGGCCGCCTCATCGTCGGCAATGCCGGCATCCTGGTGACGCGCGTCATCTACCTAAAGCGCGGCGAGGCCAAGACCTTCGTCATCGTCGATGCCGGCATGAACGATCTGGTCCGCCCGACGCTGTATGCGGCGCACCACGACATCCGCGCCGTTCGCGAGAGCGCTCCCGGGGCGCGGCGAATCATTGCCGACGTCGTCGGGCCGGTCTGCGAGTCGGGCGACTATCTCGCGCTCGACCGCAGCTTGGTCGAACCGCAAGCCGGCGATCTCCTTGCCGTGATGACCGCCGGCGCCTATGGCGCGACCCAGGCCGGCACCTATAATAGCCGGCCGCTCATCCCCGAAGTGCTTGTCCGGCAAGGCGAATGGGCGCTGGTCCGGCCGCGCCAGACGGTCGAAGAGCTGATCGGCCTCGACCGCCTGCCGGAATGGCTTTAGGTGCTTGGCGTCAAGCTACGGACGGCTTACCTATCGTGCTATATTTGAAAAGCACATTCGTTTGATCGAGCGTCCTCATGCCCGACTTTGAACGTATTACTCAAGACCCGGCGGTCATGGGCGGCAAGCCCTGCATCCGTGGTTTGCGCGTCACAGTTGGAATGATTGTCGGGCAGATCGGGGCGGGTCGGTTGATCGATCAACTGCTCGCCGATTATCCGTATTTGCAACGCGAAGATATTCTCGAGGCGCTGCGCTATGCCGCTTGGCGCGCGCAGGAGCGTGAGGTCGACCTGACCGCGGCCGAATGAAAATTTTGGTCGACATGAACTTGTCGCCAGCTTGGGTCGACTTTCTAATCAGAGCCGGATACGAGGCTACTCACTGGTCGCGGGTCGGGCCGCCTGATGCGCACGATGACGCTGTCATGCGATGGGCCAACGACCATGGCCATATTGTGCTCACGAGCGATCTTGATTTTGGCGCCATCCTCGCAGCGACGAAGGAACGCCGGCCGAGCGTTCTCCAACTGAGGAGCGATGCGCTGACGCTCGACGCGGTTGGTACGCTCGTGCTCGCTGCCATTCGCCGGTCCCTTCAGGAATTAAGCGATGGCGCGCTGGTATCGATCGAGCCGGCGCGCGCTAGGTTGCGGGTGTTGCCCTTACGCGATTGACTGGGCCGAAATGCCCTGATTCGGTAACAAATGCAGGGCGGTCCGCGAATCAGGCGCTTCTTGGCGTTGATTTTGCATTCATAATCTTGTGTGTGGGCCGAGTGCCACGAACCGGCCCTCATGTTATTGTGGTGTCATGCACAATTGACGGCCGCGGAGCCCTCTTGTGACGGAACAGCCGGTGCCCCAGACCACTTCCGACCCACATGCGGCCGAACCTGCGGCAAAGTCGCTCCTTGCCGCCGCGGTGCGGCGCGCGCGCTGGACGATCCTTTGGGAACGGCTGTGGCCCGCGCTGGCGACGCTGGCGACCGCAATCGGGTTGTTTCTCAGCGTTTCCTGGCTCGGGCTGTGGCTGTGGCTGCCGCCGCTCGGCCGCACCGTCGGACTGATCGCCTTCGCCGTCGCCGTGATCGCGGCGCTGGTGCCGTTCGGGCTTCTGCGCATGCCGGCAACGATCGACGGCCTGCGCCGGCTCGATCGCGGCAGCGGGCTCCGCCACCGCCCGGCGACCGCGATCGCCGACGAGCTCGCGGTCACTGCGAAGGATCCGTATTCGCTCGCGCTGTGGAACGCCCATGTCGAGCGCGCTCTGCAGGCGGCGCGCGCGCTTAAATCCGGTGCGCCGGCGCCGCGCGTCGCCTGGCGCGACCCCTATGCGCTCCGCGCGCTGGTGCTGCTCGCCGCCATCGCCACGTTTTTCGCGGCCGGCGGCGAAAGGTGGCAGCGCATCGCGGCGGCGTTCGACTGGCAGGGCGTGGGGCTGCCGGCGAATTTCCGCGTCGACGCCTGGGTGGTGCCGCCCGCCTATACCGGCAAGGCGCCGATCATGCTTCCCGGCATCCATCCCGGCGAGACGGCGGCGGCGCAGGCCCCAGACCAAGGGTCGAACGACGGGCCGTTCGCCGTACCGGTCAACTCGACGCTGATCGTGCGCTCGACCGGCGACGTCAATCTCGATATTTCCGGCAGCGGCGGCGTCACGCCGTCGAAAGAGGCGGTGGCGGCTCCGCCCGGCACCGAGGAGCATCGCTTTACCATCGCGGCGACCGGCTCGGCGACGCTGCGCGGCGCCGGCGACGGTCTGACCTGGCCGTTCAACGCCATTCCCGACAATCCGCCGACCATCGAACTCACCAAAGATCCGCAAGTGCAGAATCGCGGCTCGCTGCTGTTGTCGTACCGGCTCGAAGACGATTACGGCGTGACGCAGGCGGAAGCGACGTTCGCGCGCACCGACGCCCCGGCGGCGCCTGGCGACAAACCGCAACAGCCGCCGCACCCGCTCTACGGCCCGCCGCAGTTCCCGCTGGTTTTGCCGCAGGCGCGGACCAAGCACGGCGTCGGCCAGACGATCAAGGATCTGACCGACCATCCCTGGGCCGGCGCCGAAGTGACGATGACGCTGGTGGCCCATGACGACGGCGGCAATGTCGGCAACAGCGACCCGGCGACGTTCCGCCTGCCGCAGCGCGTCTTCCTAAAGCCGTTGGCGCGGGCGCTGATCGAACAGCGGCGCGATCTGGCGATGGACGCCAATACGCGCCCGCAAGTCATCACCGCGCTCGATGCGCTCTCGATCGCGCCGGAGAAATACACGCCCGAGGCCGGCGTCTATCTCGGACTGCGCTCGGTGTTCTGGTCGCTGGTCCGCGCCCAGAGCGACGACGATATGCGCGGCGTGGTGACGCGGCTGTGGCAGATGGCGGTCGACATCGAGGACGGCAATATTTCCGACGCGCAGGACGCTTTGCGCAACGCCGAGAACGCGCTGCAGCAGGCGCTCGAACGCGGCGCCGGCGACGCCGAGATCAAGGCGCTGATGGACCAGCTGCGCGCGGCGATGGACCGCTACATGCAGGCCTTGGCCGAGCAGCTCAAGAACAAGCAGCAGCTGTCGCGTCCGCTCGATCCCAATGCGCAGCTCTTGAGTCAGCGCGACCTGCAAAATATGCTCGATCGGCTCGAAAACCTGGCCAAGAGCGGCGCCAAAGACGCCGCCCAAGCGCTGCTGCAACAGCTCGAGCAGATGATGGAAAACTTGCAAATGGCGTCGCCGGACATGAACGGCGATGAAAGCGAGGAGACGTCCGAGCTCGACGAGCTTGGCGACATGATCCGTCAGCAGCAGGATTTGCGCGACCGCACCTTCAAGCAGGGCCAAAATCAGAATCAGGATCAGCAAGGCGCGCAGCGCGGCCAGCAAGGCAAGCCGGGGCCGACGCAGCATCCGGGCGATTCGATGGGCGGGTTGCAGCAGAACCAGCAGGCGCTGCGCGACCGGCTCAATCAATTGCTCGAAGAGCTGAAGAACCGTGGGCTCGGCCAAAGCCAGGACGGCCAGCAGGGCCAGCAAGCGCCGGGCCAAGGTCAGAATCCGGGACAGGGCCAAGGCCAGGACGGATTGAACCAGCTCGGCCGCGCCGGCGACGCGATGGGCGAGGCCGAGGGCGATCTCGGCCAAGGCAATGCCGACAGCGCGGTGGACTCTCAAGGCCGCGCGCTCGATGCGTTGCGCAAGGGCGCGCAAAATCTCGCGCAAGCGATGCAGCAGCAGATGGGGCAGGGGCAGGGACAAGGCCGCGGCGGCCGGTTCGGCCAAGCGCGCGGCGACGACGATACCGATCCGCTCGGCCGGCCGTTGCGCGGGCACGACTATGGCGACGATTCCTCGGTCAAGGTGCCGGGCGAGATCGACGTGCAGCGCGCGCGCCGCATCCTCGAGGAATTGCGCAAGCGCTTCGGCGAGTTCACCCGCCCGCAGGAAGAACTCGACTACCTGCAGCGGCTGTTGAAGAATTATTGAGTTACTTTGATATCGGCGGAACGTAGGGGCGGCCCTTGTGGCCGCCCTGTTGTTGTGGGACGGGCGCCCACGAGGGGCGCCCCTACGCGGGTGACCGCCGACCGGCCCCCCGCGTTGACACCCGCCCGCGACGGCATAGATTAAGGGTGTTCCGAGGGGTGCCCGGAAGCGGGCTGAGAAAAACCCTTTGAACCTGATCCGGGTCATGCCGGCGAAGGGACAGGGACTTGCTCTCACCGCAGCATGCCCTCCCAGCCGACCCCCGGACCAAAGCGAGCGGGAGCGTGACATGCAGACATCGATCTTTCTCGCCCGGCTGCTCGGCCCGCTGTTTCTGATTGTCGGCGCCAGCGTCCTGTTCAATCCGGGCGCCTTCCGCGCCTTGGCGGCCGAAGTGATACGCAGCGTGACGCTGGTTTATCTGTTCGGCCTGATGGATTTCGCCGCCGGCCTCGCCATCGTGCTCACCCATAATGTATGGGTGCTGCACTGGCCCGTGCTCGTCACGCTGGTCGGCTGGCTCCTGCTCGTCCGCGGCGCGGCGCGCGTCCTTCTCCCGGAAACGATCATGGGCTACGCCGCAAAGCTTCTCGGCAACAAGCAACTCATCGCGACCGCGGGCGTCGTCAGCGGTCTTATCGGCTTGGTGTTTTGTTATTACGGCTACGTGCACCCTTAAGGAGCGCATCATGAACAAGCCCCTCTCCGAATCCGATCTCGCCACGCCGACGGTGACGACCGGCCCGATTGCCGGCTCGCGCAAGATTTATGCGGCGCCCGAGGCCGCGCCCGATCTGCGCGTGCCGCTGCGCGAGATTGCGCTCGCGGAGGGTTCCGGCGAGGAGCCGGTGCGGGTTTACGATCCGTCCGGCGTCTATACCGAGGCCGACGCGGCAATCGACGTCGAGAAGGGTCTCAAGCGCGCCCGCATCGCATGGGTGAAGGAGCGCGGCGGCGTCGAGGACTATGACGGCCGCCCGATCAAGCCGGTCGATAACGGCAACGTCAGCGGCAAGCATCTGGCGCGGAATTTTCCCAACACGCCGCGGCCGATGCGCGCTTCTTCTCCCTCCCCCCTTGTGGGGGAGGGAGGGGTGGGGGGTCGGGAGGGGAAATCGCTCCCGTTGACGGCTGCGAGTCACCTCCCGACCCCCACCTCTAACTCCTCCCCACAAGGGGGAGGAGAACATGCTGCGGCAAGCGGCCAGCACCCCATCACGCAATTGGAATGGGCCCGCGCCGGAATCATCACCAAGGAAATGATCTACATCGCCGAGCGCGAGAATCTCGGCCGCAAGACAATGCTCGACGTCGCCCAGGAAGCCCATGACGACGGCGAAAGTTTTGGCGCCTCGGTGCCGCTGTTCGTCACGCCGGAATTCGTGCGCGCTGAAGTTGCCCGAGGTCGCGCCATCATCCCGTCCAACATCAATCACGGCGAATTGGAGCCGATGATCATCGGGCGGAATTTTCTCACCAAGATCAACGCCAATATCGGCAACTCCGCGGTCACCTCGTCGGTCGAGGAGGAAGTGGAGAAAATGGTGTGGGCGATCCGCTGGGGCGCCGACACCGTGATGGACCTCTCCACCGGGCGCAACATCCACAACACCCGCGAATGGATTTTGAGGAATTCGCCGGTGCCGATCGGCACCGTGCCGATCTATCAGGCGCTGGAGAAGGTCAACGGCGATCCGGTCAAACTCGACTGGGAGTGCTACAAGGACACGCTGATCGAGCAATGCGAGCAGGGCGTCGATTATTTCACCATCCACGCCGGCGTGCGGCTCGCTTACATTCACCTGACGGCTAATCGCGTGACCGGCATCGTCTCGCGCGGCGGCTCGATCATGGCCAAGTGGTGCCTGGCGCATCACAAGGAAAGTTTTCTCTACGAGCGCTTCGACGAGATTTGCGACTTGATGCGCAAATACGACGTGTCGTTTTCATTGGGCGACGGCCTGCGTCCCGGCTCGATCCGCGACGCCAACGACCGCGCCCAATTCGCGGAACTGGAAACGCTCGGCGAACTGACCAAGATCGCCTGGGCCAAAGGCTGCCAGGTGATGATCGAAGGCCCCGGCCACGTGCCGCTGCACAAGATCAAGATCAATGTCGACAAGCAGCTCAAGGAGTGCGGCGAGGCGCCGTTCTATACGCTGGGCCCGCTGGTCACCGACATCGCGCCGGCCTACGACCACATCACCTCTGCCATCGGCGCCGCCATGATCGGCTGGTTCGGCACCGCCATGCTCTGCTACGTCACGCCGAAGGAGCATCTCGGCCTGCCGGACCGGAACGACGTCAAGGACGGCGTCATCGCCTACAAGATCGCGGCGCACGCCGCCGACCTCGCCAAGGGCCACCCCGCGGCGCAATTGCGCGACGACGCGCTGAGCCGCGCCCGCTTCGACTTCCGCTGGAAGGACCAGTTCAATCTCTCGCTCGATCCCGACACCGCGCTCAAATACCACGACGAAACGCTGCCCAAGGACGCGCACAAAGTGGCGCATTTCTGCTCGATGTGCGGGCCCAAGTTCTGCTCGATGAAGATTACGGCCGATGTGCGGGAATACGCTTCGGGGCTGACCGATAACGAGAAGGCGGCGCTTTATCCGGACGCAGCGCAGGCCGGCATGGACCAGATGTCGAAGAAGTTCTTGGACATGGGGGCGCAGGTTTATGTCGAGGCGGATAAGGTCAAAGAAGCCAACAAGGCGCTGTGAATTTCACCTCTCCCCTTGCCGGAGAGGTCGCGAATGAAGTGAGCGGGTGAGGGGCCGGTGATCCGCTACGACGAGCACGCCGAATTTCAGATTGAACGGCGCGGCATTGCCAAAGCATGGGTCGAGGACACGATCCTCAACCCTGACGAGACGGAAACGAAGGATAATCGGCGATCTTTCTTAAAGCGTCTGCCGGGCCGTCATGTTATGCTTCGTGTCGTTACGGCGCGCGACGATCCGGACTACGTCATCACCGCCTATTTCGACAGGACAAAGCCATGCGGATGAGAGTCGATCATGCGGCGGACGCGGTCTATCTCAACCTGACCGACCGACCGATCAAGGACAGCGAAGAGGTCGCTGACGGCATTGTCGTGGACTACGACGAGGAAGGCCGCATTGTCGGCGTCGAAATCCTAGACGCGTCGAAACGCACCGACGACCCGGAGGTCCTCAAGCAATTCAGTTTCGAGATGCCGACTGTGGGGTGAGACAGTGCCGCACGCGTGCCGCTCTCTCCGTCGTCGTGCCCGGGCTTGGCCCGGGCATCCATGCTGAGATGCATCATGACAAGTCGGGACGACAAGCCACGGGGAATTGATTTCGATGGGATGGAAGCCGCTCTAAAACGCGCCGCCTACAAGGCCGTCCATGGCACGCGCGAGGAGCGGTCGGGGCGGTATCTCCCTGCCAAGCGGCAGGATGGCTCGACCGCTCGTCGCGCACCAAAGCAGGCGAACGCGGGCCGCCGCTCGGTGTGATGTGCGGGCCGAAGTTTTGTTCGATGAAGATCACCCAGGATGTGCGGGATTATGCGGCGACGCTGAACGACAAGGGGCAGGGCCTGTCCGCCGACTTGTCCGCCGAAGCCCGAAGGGCGGAGGCGGAAGCCTTGGCGAAGGCGGGGATGGCGCGACAAGAGGCGGGGAGCGCCGCAGGCGCGACAGGGACGTCAAAAGAAAACGTCGAAGCCGGAATGGCCTCGATGTCGAAGAAGTTTTTGGACATGGGGGCGCAGGTTTATGTCGATAAGGCGGAAGCGGTGAAGGAAAGCAATAAGGCGTTGTGAAGAGGATGATGTTGATAGCGGCAAACGGCATTCATGCCGTATTAAGAAACTTTACAGCACGATGGGCGTTTGCTACTCGAAGGATTCGCAGCGGGGGAGATGAACTATGACGAAGAACCTAGAAGAATTGGTCATCCGTGCCCGCAAGATCACAATGACAGCGGCTCAACTGCGCGAGCAGCGGCAGAGCTTTGCCTACGGCAACACTCACATTGAGAACGGAAGAATCACTCGCGAGATGGTTGCGGAGGCCGACGAAAAAATCGAGACGCGCGACAAGTGACGTGGCTGCCGATCGCCACAGCGAAGCAGAAGACGCCGCGCTTCTAAGCGATCCAGATGAGATCGCCCGTCGTGAAGCTGAAAACGGCCTCAGGCAATTTACACTGGCGCTCGATATCATCCGCTCGCATGTGAAGGACGCCGAACGGCCATTTAAACTGCGGGCCGGTCCAATCATGCAATTGCATCAAGCGGCTCTTGATGGCTTGCATCGGCTGGCGGGCACGTTTCGAAATACGCCCGTGAAGATTCACGGAAGCCTTCACCAGCCCCCCGAGCCCGCATTCGTCGCTGATGAAGTACAGGCGCTATGTGAATACATCAATGAGAACTGGGCCAAAACTGCGGTCCACCTCGCCGCCTACGTTCTATGGAAGATGAACTGGATTCATCCGTTCGCGGACGGGAACGGCCGCACGGCAAGGGCCGTCTCTTACGTCGTCTTGAGCATCAAGCTTGATAGCTTGCTGCCGGGCACCCCTACAATCCCGGAACAAATCGCTGCTAACAAAGACCCTTATTATAAAGCGCTTGAGGATGCCGATAAGGCGTGGACCTTGCAAAAGATCGATGTGTCCGCACTTGAGGGACTTTTGGGCGACATGCTTGCCCAGCAACTTCTAAACGCGGCCAAAGAAGCGGCTGGCGAAGATGTCAACCTCTCTGAGGGTCCCGTTCTACATTAGTAAGCACAGTTCGGGCCGAGCGGACAAAATCCGAAGCGTATTCTCCGCCGTCATGCCCGGGCTTGACCCGGGCATCCATGCTGAGATGTGCCATGATGACTCGAGACGAGAAGCCACGAGGACTTGATTTTGAAAAGGCCCAAGCCGCCTTTAGGCGGGCCGCAGAGAAGGCGATGCACGGAACGCGCGAGGAAAGATCAGGACGTTTCCTTTTGGTAGAAGGACCCGATATTTCGCGATATAACCTGTTCAGAGAATTGAGGGGTGATTCCATGACAGGTAAGAAGCACGAACTTTATGTCGAGCGCCGTCCGGAAGGTGATTACGCGGTCAGAAGGGGAGGCTCCGAACGGGCCTCCGTTACCGCGCCAACGCAAAAACAGGCGATTGAGAAAGCTGAAAAGCTCGATCCCAAGGCGGCTGTTCTGGTTGAACGTGTCCGCGATACGAGTGTCGGCGGCAGAGATAAGTGGCGGAAACCTTGAGCCCGCAATCGTAGCGTTCCGCACGTCCGGACATTCGAGAGATTTTCGGACATGGGGGCGGAGGTTTATGTCGAAGCGGGTAAGGTAAAGGTCAGTAATAAGGCGTTGTAGGGTGAGGTCTTGGATGCTTGGTAAGAAGGACTTCGACCACGGGTTTGCGCAGTCGGATTGGGACGCCGCAAAGGAGGAAGCGCGTGTCATCATGATCAGGCGCGCGAGGGCTCGAAGTACGATTTCTTACTCGGAGTTGGTAAGTCAGATTCGTAGCATTCGCCTCGATCCGCACGATGCTAGGCTCGACCACTTCCTCGGCCAAATATCTTCGGAGGAAGACTCTGAAGGCCGAGGAATGTTGACGGTTCTGGTAGTTCATAAGTCGGGTGATCTGGAACCGGGCAGGGGTTTCTATGAGCTTGCCGGTTCACTCGACCGCGATGTATCGGATCGTGAGAGATGCTGGGCGGAAGAACTCAAACTAGTTTATGAGGTGTGGTCTGATCGGCCCGTTAGCTTCATTTAGCCTCGCGGCACAATCCCGGATTTCGCTCGTGCTCAATCCGGGCTACTTGCTAAGCAGCGGGGCTCACCGACAACGAAAAGGCCGCGCTCTATCCCGACGCCGCGAAGCAGGGCATGGCGGACATGTCGAAGAAGTTTCTCGACATGGGGGCGGAGGTTTATGTCGATAAGGCGGAGGCGGTGAAGGAGGCGAATAAGGCTCTTTAGGCCTTATCCTGAGGCGCGCGCCAAAGGCGCGCCTCGAAGGATCGTGGCCGTGCCGTTCTATCCGCCGTCATGCCCGGGTTTGACCCGGTTATCGATCAAAAGCCAAAGTCGGGCCAAGGTCCGGCTTTTTTGTTTGCACCACAAGTTGTATTCGATTTAGAGTACAAGAAGAGGCTATTTCAGAGGGGCTGCGTATGTTTGGCCTGCACCCGGTTCCGCAGACACCGAGTTAGGTGTTTTGATGGAACCGGAGGTGTGTCATGGAGAGACGGAAGTTTACACGCGAGTTCAAGCTTGAGGCTGTGCGGCTGATCAAAGAGCGGGGCGTGTCGTATGCCCAGGCCTCGCACGATCTCAGTGTGCATCAGTCACAGTTGCGCGGTTGGGTGAAGGCGCTTGCAGATGATCCGCAGCATGCCTTTCCTGGCCAAGGTCAGATGAAGCCCGAGCAGCTGGAGATCGCGCAGCTCAAGCGCGAGGTGATCAGGCTGAAGGCGGAGCGGGACATCCTAAAAAAAGCCGCGGCCTACTTCGCGAAGGAATCGACGTGAAGTTCGGTTTTATTGCGAAGCACCGGGGGATCTGGCCGGCGGGATGGTTGTGCGAGGCGCTCGGTGTCTCGCGGGGTGGGTTCTATGCCTGGCTGACACGACCGCGCAGTCGGCGCAGCCAGAGCGATGAAGAGCTCAGCGCGAAGGTTCGCGCCAGCTTCCTCGCCAGCGATCGAACCTATGGCGCCAGGCGGGTGTGGCACGACATGCTGGCGGAGGGTGTGTCGTGTGGATTGCATCGGATCGAGCGTTTGATGCGGCTACAGGCTCTCAAAGCCCGTCCGCGACGGCGTCGACTGCCGCCCGATCTGGGTGAGCGGCAGGTCGCCGCCGTCGCTCCCAACGTGCTCAACCGCAGCTTCGACGCGCCCGCTCCCAACCGCAAATGGATTGCCGACTTCACGTATGTGTGGACAGCGGAGGGCTGGCTCTATGTGGCTGCCGTCATCGATCTGTTCTCACGGCGCGCGGTCGGCTGGTCGATGAGTGCTGAGATGACGGCCCAGCTCGTGACCGACGCGCTGGTGATGGCAATCTGGCGCAGGGGCAAACCCGATGCGCTACTGCATCACTCCGATCGCGGTAGCCAGTACACCAGCGAGCAGTTCCAGAAGCTGATGTCAGATCACGGTGTTGTCTGCTCGATGAGCCGTTCGGGCAATGTCTGGGACAATGCGGCGATGGAGAGCTTCTTCTCCTCGCTGAAGACCGAGCGCACAGCGCGAAAAACGTATCGGACGCGCGACCAAGCCAAGGCTGATGTGTTCGACTACATTGAATGCTTCTATAATCCGAAACGCCGGCACTCGACGATCGGATATCTAAGTCCCGTGGAGTTCGAAATGCAGGCGGGATTCGCTTAGGCGCGTGTCAACCGAACCGGGTGCAGGCCAACGCGGTTATCCTCGTTTCTTTAGCACTCACTTATCGTTCGCAGCGGGTCGCAAACGAGAAACGCGTAACGCGCCGTTGGCCTTATGATTGATCTAAGCGCGGTAGGATCGGTTGAGCCCTTGCGAAACCCATCACTCGGTGCCGCCGCCCGACGATGGGTATCGCTTCGCTCCACCCATCCTACGCGCTTATTAATCTTTGATGGCGATTCCGGAACTTCCAGCACCGTCTGTGCAGGGACTGCCAACGATTGCAGGAATCACTGTGCCCGGCTGAAAATGAAAGGCCGTGCCGGCGCGCGGTCCCACTGTGAATTTACAGGTCGTCGAATATTCAATCGCAATTGTATCGGGAGCGGGTTTCGGGCCAAATATATTAGACCAATTGGTAATCAACGCAGCAGCGATAACGCCCGCCACGCCAATGATCGCGACAGTAATTTGATTATTCGCTCGACTTGCCATGGCGATCCCGAGAAGCGCGCCGATCATAAAACCGCAAATTGAAATGTTGCGCAAGTACTCGAAACGCTAGGCCAGCAAAAGTAGCCTGGATTGAGTGAAACGAAATCCGGGGCAAGCCTCGCGGCACAATCCGGGATTTCGCTCCCGCAAACGCGCTTGCCATTAAAAATAATACAATTCATGATTGCGGCGCCTCGGCTAATCGCGAGGAAGGTCTGCCGCTAGCTGTGGGGGGTAGCAATGAAAATGTGGATTGTTGCTTTCTTGTGCGCGGTCGTCACCTCTCAGGCGAGAGGACAGGCAGTCGACGTGATCAGCTATTCCAAACGGGTAGATGATAAAATCGTGGGAGGGTTGCGGTTTGTGAATCCGCTCGGTCCATAGCCGGACAATGACACGATAAGTCTTGAGGCGCTCACGCTCGACAAAGGTCGGCACACCGTTTTTGCCGCGGCAACACTGACGTCGGAGGTAGCGCCGTCAAAGGTGATCTTCGTTTTTCAGAGAATCGTCGACTCCAGCGACTTCACGCTGCGTAGCGGAGAGCGATCAAGACTTCAAGGCGTCGGGTGACGTAAAGGAGATCAAGAGTCCAGACTCAAACAACGAAAGGCCGAGTAAGATCGGAATTCTTTATCGATGGATATCCGATCTAGTAGGCTCGGACGAGCTCGGCGTTGGCACCGTTAAGGTCAAGCTGGTGACCACTGAGCCGGGGCAACGGACCTATTATGATTATCGGTATGTTTCGTGTTCAGGAAAAGTACGAGTTTGGGTTACAGACCCGGAGTTAAATCTATTTGGTCCAGAAGAGCGAAATCACGGAATAACGCTCAACATAAAGTATTGAGCCTGTAGCCCGTAGGTAGAGCTCTTGCGAAACCCATCACTTGGCCTTGCCGCCCTATGATGGGTATCGCTTCGCTCCACCCATCCTACGAAGGCGCACAAATCAGCAAGCGTAGCCCGGATTGAGTGAAACGAAATCCGGGGCAAGCTGGCGGCCCAGTTCCGAATTTCACTGTCCACCTTCGCGCCGTGCGCTACGGCGGGACAAGCCGCTCAATCCGGGCTGCTTGCTCCCCGATTAATGCGACGCGCCCGGCACACAGCCGCAAACCGACATTTGACCAGGCTCTGTCGTCTTCCACTGACCATTCCAGGTGGAGGAATAGGCGCTACAGGTTGACGGGCATTTGCCCGGGGCATCGGGGTTGTTCCAGATTGGACCGGCCTTGGCGTCGAAGCTTTTCGGAATGGTGAGCAGCACCAGTTCCTGAGTTGGCTGGGATGCCTCGACACTTTGCCCGGTGGGAGTTGCATAGCCGCTGTCGCCACAGTATACGGAGGGCAGAAACCGGCCATAGTTTCGCGCTCCCACGGCATTGGCGCCCACCACAAAAGCTGATTTCAAATAAGCTGCTGCTTCCGAGGCGAATCCTGTGGCATTGAAGCCAGAGGTGCCGCATTCCGCCTGTGTACCAGCCGTAATGCCCCACGGGACGATGACGATCGCCGGTGTCATAGCCCGGAGCTTATCCAGCGCGGTCGCCGGAGCGTAAGTGTAGGCATCCGAACAGACCAGCAGCGCCGTTTTGCCAAATGGCGTTTGCACCGTGGTGATGTCGCTGAGCGAGCCTGGCGTATAGGCGCATTGGGGTTGGTTCAAGATGGCTTGGCAGGCAGCTGGATCGAAGGCGTTCGGCAACACATTGAACTTGCGGTGGTGCAGCACGATTTGGCCTTGCGGATTGATCAGGATGCCCAGTTCATACGCCTGATAGGCATTAGGCAACGATCCCGGCCCCGCTTTTGGCCCCTTTTCCGATAAGCCGGCGGCCACCCAGATTTGAACGCTGGTCGCAATGGCAACGAATTTATCGCTATAAGCTCCGGGAATCGGTGCGGCCTGAGTAAATGCCGCCGGGTTGAGCCAGCCGAGGTCCGACCCCTCGGGAAAGATCACCAACTGCGCGCCCTGAGCTTTGGCCTGTTGTGCGAGGGTCTTCATCCGATCGAAATTGCCTACGTCCGAACTTAGCAGTTGCACCATCGCTACGGTCGTCTGAGCCCGGACCGCTATCGATGGAAAAGTCCAAGCGATTATGGACGCAGCCGCAACGATCAAAAGGCGTTTAAGGCAGGGCATCGGCATGGCATATCCTCCGCTCAAGATAGTTCGAGTACAAAGAGCGCCATTATACAACTTATGATGTTATTTGCATTAGAATGCAATCGCCACCACACGGCGGTTCCTTGTCGTCACAATCTTGTTGACTATCGTCTCCGTTTCGGATACATTGAGCGAATCAAAGCTTGCTCATCGAAGGGCACATTCCGGGTGCGACCTAGAAGGTGGAGCAAGTGCGGTTCCCGCGGGCGGTCTCGCAAACCGTCCCCGGGCGGCCTCGGGCCACCGACCGACCGGCACTACGACCGGTCTCCGCGGAGCGCGGTAGACTTAAGACAGGTGGCAAAGGGTAACGCCCGATGCGCCGGGTCTTGGGAAGCGCGGGACTGAGGCTGAGCCGATGCTGGATGCGTCCGGCCCGGCGAGCGCCGCGGTGGAGCGCCGAAAGGCGAGCGCGCCCGAAGCGCGGACGAATGGCAACATTCGTTCGTGTGGCGCGCGCCGGGCCCCGCCGGGCACGGCGAATAGAGTGCGCGCCTTGCGGCGCTCCGCCCCCTTCATTTATTGGGGCGTGTTGGAAGGGCTTTGTTGAAGCGTGCAGCAAACCTCGGATGCGAATGCATCGCGAGAACGAAATCGCATGTCCCTCGCCCCAACAGGTGCATAATCGCCTTGTGCGAGAGGGAAACAGAGCGCGTCGCTGTTTGACATTGTGGACGCTCATCAACCCCCGCGAAAGCGGGGGAGGGTGGCATAGGCGGCCTCCGGCCGCCGTCCTAGGAAGATACGCCGATGCTAAGCATCGGCTGTGCCGAAGGGTGGTGGAGGGGGCGTCTGACTCGACGCTTCGTTGTCGTCGCCGAATGATCGTCGAGTCAGACGCCCCTTCCACCGCGCAATCGCGCGGTCCCCCTTCCCCGCAACGGGGTCCCCACCGCGCACGCGCGGTGGGGCGCCCCGCGCGGGGCAGGACGGATTTGCTTACTTCAGCGACAACACCAGTCCGCTCAAATCCGCGCTGACGATCAGGCCGGTCTGCTCGCCGGCGAGCGTCAGCACGGCGCCGCTTTGGTTGGCCAGCACGATGCCCTGCGCGCCCTTGATGATGGCTGCGCCGGCGCCGCCCTGGCCGTAGACGCCGTTGATGTCGGACGGGCGGTTGATGTTGCTGACGGTGCCATGGAAGCGCGTCTCCGAGGCGCCGAAGGTGAAGCCATAGCTTAACCCGCCGATCGACAGCGGATAGCTGCGGCCCTGGAAGTTCAGCACGCCTTCGCCGGCCGAGCCGCCGATGACGAATCCGGCCTTGAAGATGCGGATGCTGATCGTGCCGCTCCCGGCGTGCGCCACCGACACCGCGCCGACGAGCGCCACGATGGCGAGCAGACCGGCTCTCAATCCCGACAAGATTTGCATCGTAAATTCTCCCTCACAGCAAAAGCGCCGCAGCGCAGGAATAATTCGGCACTGTACATCGACGCCATGACGGGCGCCATGACGCGCGGAATGCCTCGTTCTCACATCCCGGATTTCGCTGGCGCTCAATCCGGGCAACTTGCTCATCCGCCCCCGCTTCCGCGGGGCAGGATGGACTTCCGCCCGCGCTTAAGACCTCACCCGCCCGCCATCGACATTCAGCGTCTGCCCGGTCATGAACGCGGCGTCGTCGCTCGTGAGAAACGACAGCGCGCCGACGAGATCGTCCGGCACCTCCACCCGCTTGATCGCCTGCAGGGTGGCGACGGCGACGAATTCGTCGTCCATGGTGGCGAAGCCCGGCCGCGGCGTGCGCGCAACCGTTCCCGGCGAACGGGTCAGCCCCGGCGCGATGGCGTTCACCGTGATGCCGTCGGCGGCGACATCGCCGGCGAGCCCGCGGGTGAAGCCGATGATGCCGCCCTTACTGGCGACGTAATGGGAGAAACCGGTGGTCACCGAGCCGAACGTGCTCGAAGCCATGCTGACGACGCGCCCCCATTTGCGCGCGCGCATGCCCGGCACGAACGCTGAGGTGACGAGGAAGGTGCCGTCGAGATTGATGGAGAGAACTTTTCGCCAGTCGGCGAAGCTCATGCCGGCAAAATCCTGCTGCGGAAAAATGCCGGCGCAGTTCACCACGATATCGACGCGGCCGAATTTTGCCTGCACCTGTTTGGCCATCGCCGCGACCGAGTCCTCCTTCGACACGTCGCAGACGACCGCGAGCGCGTTGCGCCCGGCGGCTTCGACGAGCTTCATGGTCTGCCGTCCGTCGGCGAGATCGGCGATGGCGACATGCACGCCGTCCTCGGCGAGACGCTTGGCGAAGGCCTGCCCGATGCCGTTGGCGGCGCCGGTGATGACGGCGACTTTGTCCTTATGCCCTTTGCCCACGAAGCGTCTCCCCGAATTGTCGTTGCCCGGCCGCGGGGCAAGCTTATCGGGAATTGCTCAGCATGCGTAGGTCGGGCGAGGCAACGGCATCCGCGCTACGCTTGCCTAGCTCACTCCACCCGACCGACGCGCCCGCCTCACAGCCCCTCGAACAACGCCGTCGACAGATAGCGCTCGGCGAAGTCGGGCACGATGACGACGATGGTCTTGCCGGCGAATTCAGGGCGCGCGCCCACTTGCAGCGCCGCCGCAACTGCGGCGCCCGAGGAGATGCCGGCCGGGATGCCTTCGCCGCGGGCGAGCGCGCGCGCCGTGTCGAGCGCGCTCTGATTGCTCACTTTGACGACCTCGTCGATGACGGAGCGGTCGAGGATTTCGGGGATAAAGCCCGCGCCGATGCCCTGAATCTTGTGCGGCCCGGGCTTGCCGCCCGACAGAACCGGGCTGTCCTCCGGCTCCACGGCGAAAACGCGCAACGACGGCTTGCGCGGTTTGAGCACTTGGCCGACGCCGGTGATGGTGCCGCCGGTGCCGACGCCTGAAACGAACGCATCGATCGCGCCGCCGGTGTCGCGCCAGATTTCCTCGGCGGTGGTGCGGCGATGGATTTCCGGATTGGCGGGATTGCGAAACTGCTGCGGCACGATGGCGCCCGGCGTGTCGCGCGCCAGCTCCTCGGCGCGCGCGATGGCGCCGCTCATGCCGGCCGAAGCCGGCGTCAAGACGAGCTCCGCGCCGAGCAGCGCCAGCATCTTGCGGCGCTCGATCGACATCGAGTCCGGCATGACCAGGACCAAGCGGTAGCCGCGCGCGGCGGCGACGAAAGCGAGCGCAATGCCGGTATTTCCCGACGTCGGCTCGATCAGCACCGAACCCTGGCGAAGCTTGCCTTGCGCTTCCAACGCATCGATCATCGAAACGCCGATGCGGTCCTTGACGCTGCCGATCGGATTGAAGAATTCGAGCTTGGCGAGAATATCGGCTTTGACGCCGTGCGCTTTCGGCAGCCGGTTGAGCCGCACGAGCGGCGTTGCGCCGATCGTCTCGGTGATCGAGTCGTAGACGCGGCCGCGGCCCTCGGCGTGGCTGTGCGCAGGCGCCGCCGCGGCGGAGCGCCGCGCGGCTTCGGATAGGATTTCGGACATGGCCGGTTTCTCCAGGCTGCGAAGAGGAATTTTCGTCGGGCGGACGAGCGACGGGTAGTGTAGCCCATCCGATGGTGCGGCTTCATAAAATACCGCGTCTGGAGGGGCTTCGGCTGATTTCCGTCCTAAGAGGAGGGGAATTTTGCGCACGCCCGGGCGCGGGTGATTGCTATGCTCGCCCCAATTAATCAACACAGGGGAGGTTGCCAATGCCCGGGCTTCTGCAAAACCACATCGCGGTCGTTACCGGCTCCGGCTCGGGGATCGGCCGCGCGATTGCACTTGGCTATGCGCGCGAGGGCGCGCAGGTCGCGGTCCTCGACATCAACGGCGAGGCGGCGGCCAAGACGGCGGTGGATGTCCGTAGCGCCGGCGGCAAGGCGCAACACTTTACCCTCGATGTCACGGATCGGATGGCTTGCCGCGACATCGCGGCAAAGGTCGCAGGCGATGTTGGTCGGGTCTCGATCCTGGTCAACAATGCCGGCATCAACCGGCGCAACGCCTTTGCCGGAGAACCGGACGCGGTGGTCAAGGATTGGCAGGACATCATGGCGGTGAACCTCAATGGCCTGTTCAACGTGACGCACGCATTCTTAAGCGCGCTGCGCGCCGCCAAGGGGCGCATCGTCAACATTGCGTCGATCCAGTCGTTCATGCATGTGCGCACGCCGAATTCGCCGGCCTACACCACCTCGAAGCACGGCGTGCTCGGGTTTACCCGCGCGCTCGCCGCCGAATTGGGCAAGGACGGCGTACGCGTCAACGCCATCGGCCCCGGCCTGATCGAAACGCCGCTCAACGCCAATGTGCGCGCCAACAATCCGGAGATTGTGAAAATCTTTCTCGACCACACGCCGCTCGGCCGCACCGGGAAGCCGGAGGACATCGTCGGCCCGGCGATCTTTCTCGCTTCCGATTTGTCGGCTTACGTGACCGGCGCGATCGTCATGGCCGACGGCGGCTATCGGGTGATTTGAGCAACGAAAGCAGAGGCTCTTTCTCCCTCTGCCCGCGTGCGGGGAGAGGGATCCGCTACTTCGCTTTCACCTGGTCAGCGGATTTCAGGATGATCTCGGGCTTGCCCCGGTAGAGACTGACTGCGCCGGTGACATCCACGGTCTTGCCGTCGAGCGCCTTTACGTCCGGAAATTTTCCGGTGTCGTCGGCGAAGATCACCGCCGCGAAGGCATTGTCGGGATAGCGGCCGCCGATGTCGATGAAGGTCATGCCGGAGCGGGCGGTATAGACGCTGCCGACCGGGCCTTCGACCGTCACCGTCTGTCCGACATGCGTCTTGGCGTCGGCCGGCGCGATTGTTTGCGTCTGCGCCTGCGCCGGCGCGGCGAGCACGGCAAAACCAAGACCCAGAAAGCCAAGAGCCAGGATGTGCGTTTTCATGTCTACCCTCCTTGCGCCAACCAGCGCGCGAGCGACCGAGCTTGACGCTTGGAACAAAACAGGAACACATACTTCAGGCAGAGTCAAGCTGCCGCGGGGCGCGGCATGGTGCAATTTGGCGGGCTCACCCGAGCGTAGAAGCATTGAACCGCGACAGGGAGCGGTCGCGACAAATGTTGTCCGCGCCGCCGCGCGCTACTTGCCCGCGGCCTTCCGCAATGCCGCGTTGATGCGGTCCTGCCAGCCCGGGCCGCCTTCCTGGAAAAAGTCGAGCACGTCGCGGTCGATGCGCAGCGACACTGTTTCCTTTACGCCGGGCAGCGACGGCGGTTTCGCCACCGGCTGCTCGACGGGCTTTGCGGTCGCGGTTTTGAAGGCCTTCTCGGCCTGGGACCAAGGATCGGCGGTGCGTCGCGTCATGGTTCACATTTATCACGACGCAAGCATCTCACGCCAGCGGCGACGCCATCACGCAGCAGCGGGTTCGAACTTGATCATCGTGTCGAAGCGATGGTCGCAGCCGTCGCAGCGCCAAAAATTCCGGATTTCATTGCCGCTGAGGCATTCCGAGAATTCCGGATATTCCGGCGCGATCATCAGTTCGCCGCATTTCGGGCAGCATGGCCGACCAAAATAGCGTTCGTGAAAGAAACGCATCGGCGCAACAATTTGGAGCGTCATGGCGAATCCCTCCGTGCTCGCATGGGAACCTGTTACCGGTTCTGTGTGTCATCCTTGCGGTGGCCGGTTCAACAAACCGTGAGGATGGGTGCTGCAGTTTTATTGAATTTTGGCGACAAAAATGTTGCCGCGCAGCAATGCTGGCGACCGATCGGACGCTACGAGTAAAGGTTATGCGCGGTCGTGACGAGCGAAACCCATCGGCGCTTGGGTTAGCCGCGGCGGCCTTCCTTGGATTGGCCGTCGAGCCAGTCCGATAGACTGGACGGGCTCTTTTTCTTGGCCTTCCGTTTCGGCGCGGCAGGCTGCGGCGGCGGCGGAGCAGCGGCGTCGCGGGCCAGGCGCAGCGCCTTGAGCCGCTCGGTCTTGGTGCGCAGTTCCGCGGCCGCGCTCTCGTATTCCGAGGTCGCCTTCTTGGCATCGTTGGCGCGCTGTAATTTCGCGAACTGAGCGCTCGCATCACGCTTGTTGGATTTCTCGCTCATATCGCCATCCTATTCCAAGAATCAGCAAAAGTCCTCATGATTGTCATATCAGCCTGCGCACCCGATAGGCGAGGGTTAATAGGCTTCACGCCCGCGGCGCCATCGGAAATCGGGTGGCTTGCAGCGCCGGTCCCGCCGATATGTCCTCAACAAACAAGGAGGACCTCATCATGCACTTTCGCATTCAAGGCCTGCCGGCGAAAGAATTCGCCCCGCTGTTTGCGCTCTCGGACGACGAGCTTAGGCAACACGGCGCGGTGCGGCAGATCGCCGATGGGCCGCGCCCCTGCCGCATCAGCCTCACCGATGCGAAGCCGGGCGACGAACTGATCCTGGTCAATTACGAGCATCACGCCGTGGCGTCGCCCTATCGCATGCGGTTCGCGATCTATGTGCGGGCGGGCGAGGCGACGTTCGACGCCGTCGACGCCGTGCCCGAGCAATTGCGCAAACGCACGCTTGCGGTGCGCGCGTTCGACGGCAAAGCCATGATGACTGGCTGGGAATTGGTCGATGGCGTCAAGCTTGAAGAGGCCATCGAACGCTTATTTGCCAATCCGCGCGCGGCCTACCTGCACGTGCACTTCGCCGCGCCCGGCTGCTACGCGGCGCGCGTCGAGCGGGCGTGAGCTTACCGTCCTTCACCGCTCCCCGATGGGGTGAGGTGAAGGCAATCCGGCCTACTGACCCGCGGCGTCGTCGATCGCGCGCAATAGCGTCAGCAGCGCCGTATTGAGCGGCGTGGCGATGCCGTGGCGCGCGCCGGCTGCGACAATGGCGCCGGTCAGCGCCTCGACTTCGAGGCGGCGGCCGGCGAGGCGGTCGAAATACATCGAGGTGCCGAGCTCGCCGGAAAACGTAAACAGCGTCGCCATCGCGCGCGCCGGCTCGTCGTCGGCGAGCTTTGCGCCTTCGGCGCGCGCCACCGCCACGGCTTCGGCAAGAATGGCTTGGCAAAGCTCCTGCACATCCGGCCGCCGCAACACCGCCTGCCGTTGCAGCGTCAGCGTCGTGATGGGATTGGCGACGGCATTGATCAGAAGTTTGCGCCAGATCGAGCGTGGCGAAGTCGCCGCTCCGCAAGACGCGAAGCGGCGTGCCGCCGAACAGCCGCGCGAAGGCGGCTCCGGCTTCGTCGTCCGCCACCGCAAGATCTTGATCCGATCCCTGCCGCAGCCGCACGCGATCGGGCGCAAGGCGTTCGCCGTTGTAATAGACGATGACCGGCAGCACCATTGCGCCGTTGGCGAGCGGCGCGACGCGCCCGACATGACCGATGCCGTTTTGCAATACGGCAACGCGCGTCGACGGCGTGCACAGGCGATGAAGCCACGCCGCCGCCGATTCCGTCTGGTGCGTCTTGGTGCAGAGGAGGACCCAGTCGGCGGGCTCGGCCTGCGCTGGATCGGTCAGCGCGCGCAGCCGCACCTCCACCGTGCCGCCCGGCTGCTCGAGCGTCAGCCGCTCGATCGGCCGGCGCATACAGGCGATGACATCGTGCCGCCCGGCCGCGGCGAGGCACCCGGCGGCGACGCCGCCGATGCTGCCAAGTCCGACCACGGCCACCGCCAAACGCTCTTTTGCCGGCACTGACATGCCGCCATGGTCCGGGAGATCAGGCGAAAGTCAAATGTCGGCTCGCCTCCGCCCACTGCGCGGCGCGCGGAGGGCGGAGGAGTTACATTCTTACCAGCCATCCGGTACCTGCCGGACCGGCGCCGAAGGGCTGTGCGGGTCGTAGTAAATGTAGTCGCCGCCAGGCGCGTTGGCCAAAGCCGCCGTCGTCGCGCTGCAAGAAACGCCAGCACCAAAACGATTCTCTTCACGGTCATCGTTACGCCTCCGTTTGTGTCTTGCCCGAATCGCCAGCTGCATGATCGCCGCGCCGGCGAATTTCGTTCATACAATTCCGGTGGAACAAGGTCGGATCCATGTTCCAGTTTCACCGTGCGGGCCGCTGAGCGACGCTGCGAACCGCTCAGCGGGCCCGGCACGCCGAACCGAAGTCAGCGCTGCGACGCGGCGCCGGCGCCGTGCTGCGCGTCCTCGAAAATCGCGCCGCTCGTACCGGCCTGTGCGCCGGCGTAGGCGTTGGCCGTCGGCATTTTCGCCAGCGCGGCGGATGATGCGCTCGCAACGAGCGCCAGAACCAAAATGAGCTTCTTCGCGGTCATGTTCATCTCCTGTTGCACGGCCAGATCATTGCTGTCTTGGCGTTGCACCCTTCGTTATCGGCCGCGCGCCGGCTTTATTCGCGCCCTGCAATCACAAGAATGTGCGCGGCGATTTGATCGGCTTCCGGGAATACGGTTGCAAACGGGCGTCGGCATCGGTTCGTTCAGGAGATTTTGCATGTGCCGGACGAAACGCGTGTTTTGACGTGCATCAATAGGTTCAGTCCCAAGCGTGCTATTTGAATAATTTAAACGTCAGTTTGCCGGCGATTCTGCCTGATGAATGCTTTAACGCGCTTGCGCAAAGGATTCGCCCGCGAGGCGAAACCGGCAGCGATTTCATCGCATGCGCCGCGCGGCAGCTTTGCCGGGTTGACGATCGGCGCGCTCGGCATCGTTTACGGCGATATCGGCACCTCGCCGCTCTATGCCATGGACCAGCTGTTTTTCGGCCGGGCCGACGGCGCGCAAACGCCGGCCGACGTGCTCGGCGGCGTGTCGCTCGTGATCTGGACGATCACCGTCATTGTCGCCATCAAATACGCCATCCTCGTTCTGCGCGCGCAGAACGACGGCGAGGGCGGCGTCTTCGCGCTCTATGGCCTCCTGCACGAGCAGCGCAAGCGCGGCACTAAACTATTGTTGTGGGCGCTGATGCTGGGCGCGGGATTGCTGTTCGGCGATGGCATCATTACGCCGTCGATCAGCGTGCTTTCGGCCGTCGAAGGCTTGCATGTTGCAACTCCGGCTTTGGGCAACGCCGTCATCCCCGTCACGATCGGCCTTTTGACCGGGCTGTTCGCCATTCAGTTCAAGGGCACGTCCGGCATCGGCATCGTCTTCGGTCCGCTTCTCATCGTCTGGTTCGCGGCGATCGCCGTGCTCGGTGTCGCGCAGATCGAGCACCATCCGGACATTCTGGCCGCGTTCAATCCGGTTTACGGCCTGTCCTATCTGCATCGCGCCGGATTTTTCGATACGCTCCTCATTCTCGGCGCCTTGATGCTGGTCGTGACCGGCGGTGAAGCGATGTACGCCGACCTTGGACATTTCGGGGCGCGGCCGATCCGCGCCAGCTGGTTCGCCGTCGTCTATCCCGCGCTCATTCTCAATTATCTCGGCCAAGGCGCCTATGTGTTGAGCGGCGCGCCGGTCGTGGCCGGCAAGCTGTTTTACAGCATGGTCCCCGAATCGTTGCTTTATCCGATGGTGCTGCTCGCAACCGTGGCGACGGTTATCGCCTCGCAGGCGCTGATCTCCGGAGCGTTTTCGCTGGTTTCGCAGGCGATTCGGCTCGGTCTGTTTCCGCGGCTTGCGCTGCTGCACACTCACGAGAAGCATGCCGGCCAGATCTATGTGCCATTCGTCAATTGGGCGCTGTTTGTCGGCTGTGTGCTTCTGGTTTTGACGTTTCGCTCGGCCTCCGCGCTCGCGGCGGCTTATGGATTAGCCGTCTCCGGCGTGATGCTCATTACCTCGCTGGCGATGTTTCCCGTCGCGCGGCGGATCTGGAAATGGAGTGCGCTCGCGACCGGTACGGTCTGGGGGCTGCTCACGGCGGTCAATGCGTCGTTCCTGTTCGCGAGCTCGCTGAAATTCCTCGAAGGCGGCTTTGTGCCGCTTTCAGTAGGCGTCGCCGTGTTTTTGGTGATGACGACCTGGCGCTGGGGACGCAAGGCGACCTTTGCCGCATATTCGGCGAAACCGACCATGACGATGGCCGAGCTGGTCGCGCTTCATCGCAACTGCAAAGTCTTCATGGAGCGCAATGCGCTGGTGATGTCGCCGAAGCCGCTGCACTTGCCGACCGACCGCGCGCCGGCGCTCGTCCAAATGCTCTGGGAACGGCACGGCATCCTGCCGCGGAATTTGATCCTGGTCGAGGTCAAGCATCGCAAAGTGCCCTACGTCCGGGACAACCGCTACAGCGTCACCGTGTTCGATCGCGACCACAACCGCGGCAGCATCATCGCCGTCGAGTTGAGCTTCGGCTTTATGGAAGAGCCGAACGTCGAGCATGTGCTGGAAGAGATGGCGCGGCACCGCGAGATCGACCTGCCCGCCGACCGCCGTCAGTGGATCGTGCACGCGTCGCAGGAAAACCTGCTGCCGGCTCGGCGAATGGGCATTTTCAAGCGACTGCGCTTCCGGCTGTTCATGTTCTTACGCTTGGTATCGCAGCCCGCTTACTACTATTACGGCCTCGGCGACGAGATGCTGCTCTCGGTCGAAATTATTCCCGTGCGGGTGCATTAGGGCATGATCCCGAAAAGCTTGCACACGGACTTAATTTGTGGCCGCCGATTTTCGGATAAGATCATGCGCAAACAAATGACATCGTGCTAGCCTGCGGCCGCGTCGCAGGGGCCCGCGCACATGACCGCCTATCTCGAATTCGATCCTGCAGTCACCGACAAGCGCCAGATTTATCGCCTGCTCACCGGCTCTGTGGTGCCGCGGCCGATCGGCTGGGCCTCGACCGTGAACAAGAAGGGCATCACCAATCTGGCGCCGTTCTCGTTCTTCACCGTGGTCTGCGTCGTCCCGCCGATGATCTCGCTGACCATCGCGCGCAATCCCGACGGCAGCGAGAAGCATACGCTCAAGAACGTGCGCGAGACCGGCGAGTTCTGCTTCAACGTCGTGACGCATCCGGTCTGGAAAGAGATGGTCGATTCGGCCAACGCATTCCCCGAGGACGACAGCGAATTCGCCGAGACCGGCCTCACGCCGATCCCGAGCGTGAAGATTGCGGCGCCGCGGGTCAAAGAGGCGCCGATCCATTTCGAATGCAAGCTGCAACAAGTGATCGAGCTCGGCCCCAACCGGCATCCGCTGGTCATCGGCGAAGTCGTCTACATGCACGTCGACCCGGCCTGCATGACCAACGGCTATATCGACATGAAGAAGCTCGACCCGATCGGGCGGCTGAACGGCTTCTTCTACGCCACGCTGGGCGAGATTTTCGAGCGCGAGTTCAACGACGGCCAGCCGCGCTGACACATGAATCTTTTCGACGCCTTCATTACGGCAGCCGCGCTCGTCGCCATCGTGATAGGCTTTACCTCTGGTCTGCTACGCAGCGTTGCGACGATTCTCGGCTATCTCCTCGCCGCGCCGTTAGCCGTTGCGATCACACCCCGTATCGTTCCATTCGTCCTCGGCAACGGCACGCTGCCGCCGGACGAGTCATGGCTGCCGGTCGTCGTTCTATTTGTCGTGTTTGGCGTCGCTTTCGGCGCGCTGTTTCGCAACCTGTTGAACGAACTGATTGATGACGAAATTAGTCTGTTCGACCGCGTTGCCGGCGCCGTGCTCGGCGCGGTTCGCATTTTTCTCGTCGCCGTGCTGGTCGTGGTCGTGTTCGACCGCATCATTCCCGCCGACCACGAGCCGCCGTTTCTTGCCGGCTCGAAACTGCGGCCCTACTTGTCAGCCGCCGGACAGAAGGGCCTGGAATCCCTGCCGGCCGACGTCGACGATTACATCGACCGTCTCAAGCGCGAGCGCGGCCTTTAGCCGGGCTGCTTATTTTTTGAAGACCTCGACCCGCAGCGGTAATACCGCGCCGAACCAGGCTGCATGCGCCGTATGATCGGTTAAATCGTCGCCCGTTTCGGGATGCAGCAGAACGGTCAAGCCGTCGCGGTTGAGCATCAGCCACGGCACGAGCGCGGCCAGCAGCGCGGTCGGGAAAGCGATTTGATACATCGATTGCGGATGCGGGCCGACCAGTTCGTCGTGCCAGCGTCCGAGCTTGGCTTGCGGAAACTCGGCGGCGACGCGCTCGCGCAGGCGCTCGGCCCGGTCGCGGCTCGTCGCCGGATCGTAGTAGACGTGGACGTGATAATCCTTGATCGCATCGGCAGGTTTTGTCGGCATTGGAGTCAAGCCTCACGTAGCTACGGTTTCTGTGACTAGCCTCGTTGCAGCTGCCGCGGCCCGGCATAAAGATTGGCGATGAGTACGGCAAGAATGCTGGTGAGAAAAATGCCGTCGAAGGTTCCGGCGCCGCCGATCGAGGCGACCGGTGCGCCCAGCCCACGCACCTTGTCGAGATTGGTGAGGTCGGCGCCAATCAGCGTGCCGAGGCTGCCGGCGATGTAGGCGAGCGGCGCGGCGTTCTCGCGCGACAACAGCAAGGCGACCGCCGCCGTGGTCGCGACCGGCATGAAGACCGGTATCGCGATGCCGAGGCCGGGCACCGGATTGGCGAGCCAATGCAGCACCAAGGCGACGATCGCGGTCGCGATCGTTCCTTTGACCCAGAGATCGCGCTTGAAGAGGAGATAGAGCGACAACAGCGTCGGGATGACGGCGCCGCCGACATTGACCGCGATCACCGTACCCTGCCAATGCGTGACGACCGGCACTTCATAGCGCATGCCGAAGAAATCGACGATCTGGTCGGACATGACCCGTTCCGGCGGCAGCTGGATGATCGGGATATTGAAAATGCTGCCGACCAGGGAGCCGAACAGCAAAAAGAGCGCCGTGCCGGAGCTGATGCCGAGGCTGGTATAGGCAAAGCGCAGCGATTGCAGGATCAGAACGGCGAAGAAAATTCCAACGAGTATGGCGAAGAAACCGGGCGCCAGCGGCAAGTAATGGTATTGGCTCATCTGCATCGGCGCTGCTCCGCGATCCTTAACCACGCGACCGGCTATACGATCATAGCCGCCTTGCACCGGTAACGCGCGGCCCTATAATCCGGCGCTTCCTTCGCGCAGGGGTTTTTGCCGTGGCGCCGCCGGGAGCGAAATCAATAGCCATTATCATGGGCAGCCAGTCGGACTGGCAGACCATGAAACATGCCGCCGAGACGCTCGATGCGCTCGAAGTGGCCTATGAGACGCGCATCGTCTCCGCCCACCGTACGCCGGAGCGGCTCTATGCCTTCGCCAAGGGGGCGAAAGCCGAAGGCTTTAAGGTGATCATTGCCGGCGCCGGCGGCGCGGCACACCTGCCCGGAATGACCGCGTCGCTGACCAGTCTTCCGGTGCTCGGCGTGCCGGTCGAATCGAAGACGCTTTCCGGGCAGGATTCACTTTATTCCATCGTGCAGATGCCGCCGGGCGTACCGGTCGGCACGCTCGCCATCGGTCAAGCCGGCGCGATCAATGCAGCGCTGCTCGCCGCGAGCATCTTGGCGTTGAGCGATGCGGGTTTAAGCAAGCGGCTGGAAGCGTGGCGCGCGCGCCAGACCGCCGCCGTCGCCGAAGCCCCGAAGGATGGCGCGTGAGCCAAGCTTCGCCCGCGCTCGAACCCGAGGCGACGATCGGCATCCTCGGCGGCGGCCAGCTCGGCCGCATGCTGGCGCTGGCAGCGGCCCGGCTCGGCTTTAAGTGTCATATCTTCTCGCCCAATCCCGATTCGCCGGCCTTCGACGTGGTGCGTCGCGTCACCCGCGCCGATTACACCGATACCGAGGCGCTCGACCGCTTTGCCGCGGATGTCGACGTCGTCACCTATGAGTTCGAGAATGTGCCGGCGGAGACCGCGACGTTTCTTGCCGCCCGCGTTCCGGTCCTGCCCGACCCGAAAATTCTGGCAACGACCCAGGATCGTCTCGCCGAAAAGAACTTCGTCACGGCGCTCGGCATCCGCACCGCGCCGTTCGCCGATGTCGCTTCGGCCGCCGGACTTGCCGCGGCGGTCGAGCGGATCGGCCGGCCGGCCGTTTTGAAGACGCGCCGCTTCGGTTACGACGGTAAGGGCCAGGCGGCGATCAAAAACGGCAGCGATCCCGCGGCGGCCTGGCGCGAGGTTGGCGGCCAGCCCTGCATTCTCGAAGCGTTCGTGCCGTTCGAGCGCGAAGTCTCGGTTATTGCCGCGCGCGCCAACGATGGCGCCGTCGCGTGTTTCGACGTGACCGAGAATGAGCACCGCGATCATATCCTGAAGTTTTCGCGGGTGCCGGCGGCGCTTGGCGAGGAAAGCGCCGCGGCGGCGCGGCGCATCGCCGAAACCATCGCGCATAAATTCGCCTATGTCGGCGTGCTCGCCGTCGAGATGTTCGTGCTGGGCGACGGCGGGCTTCTCGTCAACGAGATCGCGCCAAGGGTGCATAATTCCGGCCATTGGACGATTGACGGCGCATCGGTATCGCAGTTCGAGCAGCACATCAGGGCGGTCGCCGGGTGGCCGCTCGGCAAACCCGTCCGTTACGGCCGTGTCGAGATGACGAACCTGATCGGCCACGAAGTCGAGGACTACCGGAGCTGGCTTGTCCTGCCCGGCACCGCGGTGCACCTCTACGGTAAGGCCGCGGTGCGCCCGGGTCGCAAGATGGGTCATGTCACCCGGGTTTTTCCGGACTGACAAGCCCTCATAACGAGCCTGCTGGTGGACTTTCCAGCGCGGTTCTGCTACAGGCGCGCGCCAAGGCGGTCCGGGCGTTGCGTCCAAGCCGCCGTGCAATCCCACGAACCCGACTGCGAAAGGAGCACGCGTGCAGGTTCTCGTCCGTGACAACAATGTCGACCAGGCCCTCAAGGCGCTGAAGAAGAAGATGCAGCGCGAGGGCATTTTCCGCGAGATGAAGCTTCGCGGCCATTACGAAAAACCATCCGAAAAAAAGGCGAGGGAAAAGGCGGAGGCGATCCGCCGCGCCCGTAAGCTTGCGCGCAAGCGTTTGCAGCGCGAAGGGCTGCTCCCGATGAAGCCGAAGCCGACCACCGGCCCCGGCGGTCCCGGCGCCCCCGGTGCCGGCAGATCCGGTCCGCAGCGCGCACCCCGCTTTGGCTTCTGAGCATTAAACGCGTTTCGATGACGGCGCTGGCGTCGGGATCGTGCCATGACCCGTGCCGTTTTTTTGGCGTGCCGGGATGCTATCGTCCTGCCGATGACCCGGTCCGCCGTCGCCCCGCTCGTTAGCAAGCGCATCGCGCCCGAAGTTCCGGGGCGCTTGGCGCTCCTGATGACGGCGCTGGCGCTTGCCGGTTGCGCGACGCTCGGCAATCCGCCCGCCTCCGACGCCGGGGTTGGCGATGCGGTCCTTGCGACCTCGCAATCGAACCTGACGTCGCTCGGCGAGGTCATTGCGAAGCATCCGGACGATCCGCAGGCGTACAACGTACGCGGTTCGGTTTACGGCGAGGCCGGCCGCAACGATCAAGCGCTCGCCGATTTCAACAAGGCGATCAGTCTCGACCCCAATTACGCGCAGGCCTATGCCAATCGCGCCCTGATTTATCGCAAGACCAACAACCTCGACCAAGCGCTCGCCGACGACGACAAAGCTCTGACGATCGACGTCGATTATGCACCCGCCTATGTCGGCCGCGGCATCGTCTACCGCGAGCAGGGCCGCACGAGCCAAGCGCTCAGCGATTTCAACAAGGCGATCGCGCTAAAGCCTGACAATGCCGACGCCTATTACAATCGCGGCCTGCTCTATCAAAGCGAGCAGCAGCATCAATTCGCCATCGACGACTTCTCGACCGCGATCGGTCTGCACAACGACAATGCCGAGCCGTGGATTGCGCGCGCGCTGAGTTATCTGGCGATCGGCGACGACAAGTCGGCGGCCAGCGATCTCGATCGGGCGGTGCAGCTCGATCCGCAGAACGCGCGGGCCTGGGCCAGTCGCGGCCTCGCTTACGAACGGCTCGGCCAGAAGGATAAGGCTGCCGGTTCCTACGCCAAGGCGCTCAATATCAATGAAAAATATGAGCCGGCGAAGGCTGGCTTCGCCCGTGTCGGCGGCAAGATCGGCCAGACCTATCCGACGTTTTGATTCTTTGTCATTCCGGATTGCCGCAACGCGGCAAGTCCGAAATCCATATTCACGAACCGTGGTTATGGATTCCTGGCTCCTCGCGGAGCCTGTCATCGGGCCGCGCGATTTCGCGCGGGCCCGTTGGCTCGGCCCCGGAACGACTGGCGTCAATCCAAATCGCCGGCGAGAAAGCGGGAGACGGCGTCGAGGGCGCCGTTCTGGTCCAGGTCTTCGTGGCCGCCGTCGAGGAAACGCACGATGTGCTTCGGCTTATTGGCGAGCTCGAACAGCTGCTCGCCCATCGCGTAGGGAACCACCCGATCGTGCACGCCGTGCAGGATCAGGAGCGGCGCTGTGACCTTGGCGATGCGCTCATCGGAGCGGAATTGATCCGTCATCAAGAGCCGCACCGGCAGATACCAGTAACGTTGCTCGCCGACGGCGAGCGCCGAGGTGAACGGGGCTTCCAGGATGACGCGGCCGACCGGTTTTTCCGCCGCCAGCGCAACCGCCACGCCTGAGCCGAGCAACTCGCCCCATACCACGATCTGCGGCACCGGATAGCGCGCCGCAGCGTAGGCGTAAGCCGCTTCGGCGTCGCGAATCAGGCCTTGCTCGCTCGGGCTGCCGGAAAGTCCGCCGTAGCCGCGATATTCGAGCGCGACTAAACCGATGCCGGCGTCGATTAGCCGGCGAAAGCGCTCGACGCGATATTGCAATGAACCGCCATTGCCGTGGAAGTAGAGGATGACCGGTTTGCCGTTCTGCGGCGCTACGTGCCAGACGCGAATCTGCACGCCGTCGGATGCCGTCAGCGGCACTTCCGTGGCTTCGGGTAGGCCGGCCTCGATCGGCGTGGTGTGCGTCGTATCCGGAAAATACATCAGCGAGCGCTGCGCGAGATAGATCATCGCCGTCAGGCCGGCGTAGCAACAAACCGCGATGACGGCGATCCAGCCGAGCACGGTCATGGTGCGCGAGAGCGACCGCGTGCGTCGTTTTTTGCTCCACGCTCGCGATAGCATCGCGCCGGAAACGGCAAGCGCGTTGTCGACGAAACGCCGCGCCTTGCCGATGGCGGTCTGCGTTGTGCTGCCGGGTTCATTGTCATTGCCGATTCCGGACGCGCGCGCGGCCACGAGCGGGTCCACCACGTTTGTGGTCGTCTCTATCGGCATGATCGCATGGCAGCGGCGGACTGGTGAAGTTGCTGGAAGCTAAGGACGCAGGAACAAACAACAAGTGGTGTCGGCAAAAAGCAAACCGGCCGGCTAGTTAAGCCGGCCGGCCGAATTCAACGCGTTGTCGCGCGATCAAAGGCGGGCCGCGGAACGCTGCCGTATTACTGGCAGACCTGTACGGTGCGCCAGCGGTAACCGTAGCCCTCGATCCAAACTTGCCGCTTGGCCCAATAGCAGCCAGGCGCGAGTTGGGCATAGCCGGGGCCATAGGCCGGCGGCGGCGGCGGATAATAGCCGGGCGGCGGCGGATAATAGCCGGGCGGCGGGCTGTTGGCGATGGCGCTGCCGATAATGGCGCCTGCGGCAACGCCGCCGATGATGCCCGCACCCACGGCGCAGCCGTAGCAGCCCGCGTTCGCGGTGCTAGGGCCTGCTAGAGTTGCGAGGCCGACGGCGGTGGCCGCCGCTAGCCCAATGAGCGATTTGCGCATGTCTGTGTCCTCTTGCGATCGGCCGGGTGCCGATCCGGAACGTGGATAGGCGGGAAGTCCCGGATACCCCCCAGAATCTGTGTCGAACCCGCGCTCATTGAAGTTCGACTATTTGGCGGAAGTTTGGTGCCGATGGCGCAATTCCGCCCGTAAGCTTGCACTCAAAGGCGTTCCCGCTCGGGGACGCCCCACGCTTGCGGCCACGACGAAAGCGGATTCGAACTCTGCTGCCCGTGCGCTTAGACGCAGCCGCGCACCCAGGCGTAGCCATTCCACCAATGCCGCCATACGCACGGACGCCCGTAATAGGGAGACGGATATCCGCCATACGCATACGGGTAGTAGCCGTAGGGGGCATAATACGGCGCGGCCAGTGCGCTGCCGACCAGAGCGCCGGCGACGAAACCGCCCGCTCCCCAGCCCCAACCGCCGCCACGCCAGCCGCCACCCCAGCCGCCACCCCAGCCGCCGCCGTGCCACGCTAACGCTGGGCCTGACGTTGCCACCGCCGCTCCGGCAAGGGTCGCTGCCGCAACAAGGGCAACCAAAATCTTTCTCATGACATCACCTCGACCATCGAGTTTCACCCGCACCCCAACCGTCCCGTGGCCCACTAAGTTCCCATTTATGGGTGAACGCAGACTGAACGATCATGCCCGATTCCAGCCATCATTAGAATGGCGGCGCGAGAAGGTGAGTTTATGTGACAAACCTGTGCCATTGGCGATATTCATGGCGCGCTGCACAAAATACAAAACCTGATCGCGCGCTGCGAGGCGCGTGCCGCCGGCTATTCCCGGAGATAGCTCTTCCACCGCAATTATCTCGATCGCGGGCCGGACTCCGGCGCAGTCGTTCGGCTTCCGCTCGAACTTCAGGCGAAGATGCAGGCCACCGTGTCGGCGCTGCGGGGAGATCATGAGGCAATGCCGCTCGGCGTCCAGAACGGTAATCCGTCGCAGCATTAAATTATTGTAATATTGTTGATTTTCGGCTGCGTCCGGCCGGACGCTGCTTGGCGATGCGCCGCGCGCTATGCTTCACGCGATTCGCGCGGCGGGGAATTTCGACGATGAAGAACCGGGCAGTGAGGTCGGGCCGCAAGCCGATTGCATCGCCCCGGCCGCGGCCAAAATCGCGCCGCGCCGAAACCGAAGGCTTCGCTGAGCCGAAATCATCGCGCGCGCCGTCGCGCGCCAGCATCGTGCGGCTCGCGGCCGAGGTCGACGCGCTCGCGGCGGAGCTCAAAACCTCGCGCGCGCGCATCGCCGATCTCGAGACACGGGTCGACATCGATCCGCTGACCGATGTGCTCAACCGGCGCGGCTTTGAGCGCGAACTCAAACGCTCGCTCGCTTACGTCAAGCGCTACGGCACCAGCGCGGCGTTGATCTATGTCGATCTCGACGGCTTCAAGCCGGTCAACGATCGCCATGGCCACGCCGCCGGCGACGCCGTGCTCAAGGCGATCGCGGCGGCGCTGGTGCGGAGCGTGCGTGCCTCCGATGTCGTGGCGCGCGTCGGCGGCGATGAATTCGCCGTGCTCTTGTGGAACGTCGGCGGCGCCGCGGCGGCGGCCAAGGCTGCCGCGCTCGAAACGGCGGTCTATTCGACGCAGGTTTGTTGGGGAGCCTCGACTTTCGTCGTCGGCGCCTCAGCCGGCGTCGCGCTGTTAGGGCCTCTCGATACTCCCGCCGAGGTGCTCGCAGGGGCCGATGCGGCGATGTACGCGCGCAAGGGCGAACGGACTCGTCATTCCGGAAGCCGCCAACGGCTCGCGGCCTTCGGCCGCGCTCCGCAATGACAGGCTACGCAATAATGTCCGGCGTGAGCTGGTCTTCAATGAAGGTGATGCGGTCGCGCAACTGCAGCTTGCGCTTCTTCAAGCGCTGCACTTGGATGAGGTCGGAGCCCGGCGATTCCTGCAGCGCCGCAATCGCGGCATCGAGGTCGCGATGCTCCTGCTGCAGGCGCGCAAGTTGCGCCCGAAGCTCGCGTTCTTCCTCTTTTGTCATCGCCGCCTTGGTCGCGCTTTGGTCGCGCCTTGATCGGCCCGCGCCTCGGCCGATCGGCCGCCGGTTCGGGTTACCAAGTAAGTCACTATGGATTATCGCGTTTTGGTTAATCGCCGACAAGCCCGCGCGGCGGGCCTCTCAACAATGCACAGCGTGGATACACAGCGTATTTTTAGGGATTTTCGGAACGGCTGAAACGGAGTATGCTTGTTTATCGTTGGTAGGGTGTAGGATGATCCGATCAGGCGGCAATCTGACGCAAGGAGGCATGCCACATGGCGATTGAATCGCATCTTGCGGAACTCGAAAAACGGCACCAGGCGCTCGAACAAGAGATCAACGAAGCGCTCGCCCACCCCTCCGCAGACGACCTTCAAATTGCGGAACTCAAGCGAAAAAAATTGTACGTCAAGGACGAGATCGAGCGGCTTAGGCACGACACGCTCGTCCATTAGTCTCTTCTGGTAAAAAGGCCATTTTTTGGCGCTCGTCCCTCGCCCCGCCTAAGTTCGCGCGGCGAGCAGCGGCGGTTTTAAGTCCGCCGAAGCGCGGAGCGCGAAGTCGGAAAGCGGGAACCTGGGATCTTTTCGTTTCAATTCGCATGCCTGCTGGATTTCCGCTCACGCGGATGATGAGCGGCGCACGTCACATCCCCTTCACCCTCTCCCGCAGCTTGAATTTTTGCAGCTTGCCGGTCGACGTCTTCGGAATTTCCGCGAACACGATGCTGCGCGGGCATTTGTAGGCGGCGAGGTGGTCGCGGCACCAGGAGATCAATTCCTCGGCGCTCGCCGTCGCGCCCGGTTTTAATTCGACGAAGGCGCACGGCGTCTCGCCCCATTTCGCGTCGGGCTTGGCGACGACGGCGACTACCTGCACCGCCGGATGCTTGTAGAGCGCATCCTCGACTTCGATCGATGAAATATTCTCGCCGCCGGAAATGATGATGTCCTTGGAGCGGTCCTTGAGCTGGATATAGCCGTCGGGATGGATGACGCCGAGATCGCCGGAATGAAACCAGCCGCCGGCGAATTCCTTTGCGGTCGCCGTCTTGTTCTTCAGATAGCCTTTCATGACGACATTGCCGCGGAACATCACTTCGCCCAGCGTCTCGCCGTCGCGGGCGACCTGCTGCATGGTCGTGGGGTCGAGCACGTCGAGACCTTCGAGCACCGGATAGCGCACGCCCTGGCGCGCCTTCTTCGCCGCCTGCTCGGAAGGCGGCAGCGCATCCCACTCGCGATGCCAATCGTTGACGCTCGCCGGGCCGTAGGTTTCGGTGAGGCCGTAGACATGGGTAACGTTGAAGCCGGCGGATTTCATCGCCGCCAGCACCGATTCCGGCGGCGGCGCGGCTGCGGTGACGAACTCGATGTCATGCGGCAGCGGCTTGCGCTCCTGCTCGGTCGCGTTGAGCAGCGTCGACATCACGATCGGCGCGCCGCAGAGATGCGTGACCTTGTGCGTCGCGATGGCGTCGTAGATCGGCGCCGCGCGGACGGTACGCAGGCACACATGGGTGCCGGCAACCACCGACAGCGTCCACGGAAAGCACCAGCCGTTGCAGTGAAACATCGGCAGCGTCCACAGATAAACCGGATGCTTGCTTAGGCCGCAGGTGATGACATTGGCGAGCGCGAGCAGATAAGCGCCGCGGTGATGATAGACGACGCCTTTCGGATCGCCGGTGGTGCCGGACGTGTAGTTGAGCGCGATGGCGTCCCACTCGTCCTGCGGCATCAGCCAGGCGAAATCGGGATCGCCGTCGCGCAGAAAATCCTCGTATTCGAGATGGCCGAGCCGTTCGCCGGAGCCGGCAAATTCCGGATCGTCATAGTCGACGACGAGCGGCCGCGACGTGCATTTCGTCAGGGCGTCTTTGACCACCTTTGAATATTCGCGGTCGGCGATCAGCACCTTGGCTTCGCCATGGTCGAGCATGAATGCGATGATCGGGGCATCGAGCCGCGTATTGATGGTGTTGAGCACCGCGCCGGCCATGGCGACGCCGTAGTGCGCTTCGAGCATCGCCGGCGTATTGGCCAGCACCGCCGCGACCGTATCGCCGCGCTTGATGCCGCGCTTAACCAGCGCCGAAGCAAGCCGTCTCGCTCGCGCATAAAACTCCCGGTAAGTCCACGACCGCGCGCCGTGCACGATCGCGGTCTGATCCGGATAGACCTCGGCCGCGCGCGCCAGAAACGACAGCGGCGTCAGCGGTTGAAAATTCGCCGCATTGCGCTCGAGATCGGTGTCGTAGGGCGTCGGCATCGTTATTTGTCGAAGGTCTGTGCCACGAGCTTTTGTAGATGGTCGAGGTATGGCGGCAGCGTGCGAAAAGCGAGATGGATATTATCGGTCAAGGACGCGATTTTGTAGCCATGCCGATCCCAGGCCGTATTCAGCGCCTGCCTGCTGAAGATCGAGACGTGGCCATTGCGCGGTCCGACATACCACCAATTGAGGCCCTGCTGGTCGAACTCCGCCGGCTGCACGCACGTCGTGAAGAGGATAAGTCCGGGGTCCGCCGCGGATTCAAGGATCGAGACGATTCCCGCGGCCGGATCGGGCAAATGCTCGAGCGTTTCGAAACACGTCACCAGCTCGAACTTCCCGTCCGGGCGGCGCGCGTAGTCCGGCACCATCGGATCGTATGTCACCGCAACCGGGAAGCCGCTCTCGCGAAGCACCGCGCAAAACGCATCGTTGCCGCCGCCGTAATCGAGCACGCGTATCTCCGACTTTACTTGCCCCCATAGCCGCGCCACGACGTCGGCATTCGCGCGCGGCCGCACGGTCTGATAGTCGGGGTCGACCTTCTTGTACTCGTCATTATAGATGTGGCTTTTGAATTGCTCGGTGGTCCAATCGTCGAACGCGTCGGTAAATAGGAATTTGCAGGTGGCGCAGCGGCGGTAATAGATCGGCACAGCCGCCAGCGCGAAGCGCACGCCGCGCGCTTCCTCGCAGGACTTGTGGAAATCGACGACGCCATAGGGCGCGGCCTCGCCGCCGCAGATCTTGCAAGGCACGGACTCTGCGGAAATGGGCTTTAGACCCTCAAGCATGACCGCGCGCCGGTTAGGCAAAATGAATCGCTGCCGCCCGCAGCGTAGCGAAAAGTTGGCGAATAGCGAATGGAAATGATCGTGTTTCGCGATTCGCCAGTCGCTACTCTCTACTCGCTATTCGCCATTACCTCGCGCCGGCGATATAACTGAAACCATGGACGCCCATTCGAGCCGCTACCACGAGGTCTACGCGCGCTGGCAGCGCGATCCGCAAGGCTTTTGGGGCGAGGCGGCGGCCGACATCGACTGGTTTGAAAAGCCGAAAACGGTGTTCGACCCGAAGGCGGGCATTTACGGCCGCTGGTTCACGGACGGCGTCTGCAACACCTGCTTCAATGCGGTCGACCGCCATGTCGATGCCGGGCGCGGCGAGCAGGCGGCGATCGTCTACGATTCGCCGCTCGCCGGCGTAAAGCGCAGCATCACCTATCATCGGCTCCTCACCGAGACGCAGGTGCTCGGCGGCATGCTGCGCGACCTCGGCGTCGGCAAGGGCGACCGGGTCATTCTGTACATGCCGATGGTGCCGGAGGCGGTGATCGCCATGCTCGCCTGCGCGCGCATTGGCGCCATTCATTCCGTCGTGTTCGGCGGCTTTGCTGCGCGGGAACTCGCCACCCGCATCGACGACGCCGCGCCGAAAATCATTCTGTCGGCAAGCTGCGGGCTGGAGCCCGGCCGCGTCGTTCATTACAAGCCGCTGCTCGACGAGGCGATCGCGCTGGCGAAACACAAGCCCGACGCTTGTCTGATCCTGCAACGGCCGCAATCGGAAGCGACGCTGATCGAAGGCCGCGACCGCGATTGGGCAAAGATGCGCGATCACGCGCTCATTCACGCCCGCTCCGCCTTCGACTGCGTGCCGGTTAAGGCGACCGACCCGCTCTACATTCTCTACACGTCCGGCACGACCGGCCGGCCGAAGGGCGTGGTGCGCGACAATGGCGGCCACCTGGTCGCGCTGAAATGGTCGATGAAAAATCTTTATGGCGTCGAGCCCGGCGAAGTTTATTGGGCGGCGTCCGACGTCGGCTGGGTGGTCGGCCATTCCTACATCGTCTATGCGCCGCTGCTGCACGGCTGCACCACCATCCTCTACGAGGGCAAGCCGGTCGGCACGCCCGACGCCGGCGCGTTCTGGCGGGTCATCGCCGAGCACGGTTGCGCCGCGATGTTCACGGCGCCGACCGCATTTCGCGCCATTAAAAAGGAGGACCCGAAGGGCGCATTGTTTGCCAATTACGATCTGAAAAAATTCCGCACGCTGTTTCTTGCCGGCGAACGCGCCGATCCCGACACCGTGGCCTGGGCGGAAAATCTCCTGAAAATTCCGGTGCTCGATCATTGGTGGCAGACCGAAACCGGCTGGTGCATCGCCGGCAATCCGGTCGGCCTCGGCACGTTGCCGGTGAAATACGGCTCGGCGACGGTGCCGATGCCGGGCTACGACGTGCGCATCGTCGACGAGGGCTGCCACGAAGTGGCGACGAACAAGATGGGCTCGATCGTGGTCAAACTGCCGCTGCCGCCGGCGTGCCTGCCGACTTTGTGGCAGGCCGACGCGCGCATGCGCGAAAGCTATCTCGACGAATTCCCCGGCTATTACAAAACCGCCGACGCCGGATTTAAGGACGAGGACGGCTACATTTTCGTCATGGGCCGCACCGACGACATTATCAATGTCGCCGGCCACCGGCTGTCGACCGGCGGCATGGAGGAAGTGCTCGCCTCGCACCAGGACGTCGCCGAATGCGCCGTGCTCGGCATCAAGGACGAGCTCAAGGGCGAAGTGCCGTGCGGCTTCATCGTGCTCAAATCCGGCGTCAACCGGCCGCCGACCGAGATCGAGAAGGAATGCATCGCGCTCATCCGCGACAAGATCGGACCGGTCGCCGCGTTCAAGCTCGCCATCACCGTGGCGCGGCTGCCGAAAACGCGCTCCGGCAAAATCTTGCGCGGCACGATCAAGAAAATCGCCGACGGCGACAACTGGCAGATGCCGGCGACCATCGACGATCCGGCGATATTGGATGAGATCGGCGGTGCGTTGAAGGGGAAGGGCGTTGGGGCGTAAGGAATTATCTCGTCATGCCCGGACTTGACCCGGGCATCCATGATGAATCAACGTCGCTAGGGTCTTACTGTAGTCGCGCAGAACTGCCACATGGAATGCCGGGTCAAGCCCGGCAATGACGGGACGATGCGTTTTGGCGGACGATTGCTCCTCTGCATTTCGGTAGCGGTGAGCGCGCCTGCAAGCGCACAGGCGCCTGCGAGTCCGCCAGCGAAACAAGTCTCGCCGGCACCACAACAGAGCCAACCCGCCCCGCTTGCGCCGGCTGGTCCGGCAGCACCGCCCCCCGCCGCAAACAATCCGCCGACCCCCGACGACATCTGCCGCGCCATTGAGCAGGACGCGGCGGAGAATAACCTGCCGGTCGAGTTCTTCGCCCGTGTCATCTGGCAGGAAAGCCGCTTCAATGCCCAGGCCGTCAGCCGCAAGGGTGCGCAGGGTATTGCGCAATTCATGCCGGAGACGGCGGACTATCGCGGGCTTGCCAATCCGTTCGATCCGATCGAGGCGTTGAAAAATTCGGCGAGCTATCTGCACGATCTGGAACAAAAATTCGGCAATCTCGGGCTCGCGGCGGCGGCCTACAATGCCGGGCCCGGTCGCGTCGCCGCCTTTCTCGCCAATAATCGTCCGCTGCCGGGCGAGACGCGCAATTATGTCGCGATCATCACCGGCTGGACCGCCGACGAATGGGCCTCGGCGTTGCCGCCCAAGACGGCGGAGACCACGATCCCGCAGGGCGTGCCGTGCACGCGGCTCGCCAATCTGATCCTGGCGCCGAAGGACGAGGCGCGGCGCATCGCCGCCTATGTGCCGCGCTGGGGCATGCAGCTGACGGCAAACTGGTCGGAGAGCAAGGCCTGGGCGATCTACCGCATGATCCAGAAAAAGTACGCGGGCCTGATCGGCGATCGCGAACCGATCGTGGTGCGCAGCCGCGGTATCGGATTGGGCAGCGCGCTCCGCTACAACATCCGCATCGCCGACGACGACCGACGCTATCTGGAAAACTTCTGCAACAAGCTCATTGCCGCCGGTGGCGCGTGCGTGGTGCTGCGGAACGATCGGGGGTGATTCACTTCCGCCCCCGCACGAAGTGCGGGGGAGGGGGACCGCGCGTAGCGCGGTGGAGGGGGCTGGCTTGCTCCGTGCAAGCCGACACTTGCCCCTACCGGCGAGCTTTGCTCGCCACCTCCCCCGTTTACGGGGGAGGAAAGAATTATTACTCCGCTTTGCCGCCGAGCTGTTTGAGCTTGGCGAACACCGCCTCGACGTTGAGGTCGTCGGACTTCTTCGTCTCCGCAGGCGTCGGCTCCTCCGGCTCTTCCTTCGGCGCGGTGGTGACGGAAGCGGGCAACAGCGTCGCGCCCTGTTCCTCGACCGGAACGGGCTTTTCCTTGGCCGCCTTCTGCACTTCGAGGTCGAGATCGATCTGCGAGCACAGGCCGAGCGTCACCGGATCGAGCGGCGTGAGATTGGCGGAATTCCAGTGCGTGCGCTCGCGGATTGCCGAGATGGTCGACTTGGTGGTGCCGACCAGCCGCATGATCTGGCTGTCTTTGATCTCGGGATGGTTGCGCACCAGCCAGAGGATCGCGTTCGGGCGGTCCTGCCGGCGCGACACCGGCGTGTAGCGCGGGCCCTTTTTCGGCTTAGCGTCGGGCAGGCGAGTTTTGGGCTCGGCGATTTGCAGCTTGTGACTAGGATCGGCCTCGGCAGCTTGGATTTCCTCGCGCGTCAATTGTCCGGTGAGGATCGGATCGAGCCCCTTGATGCCTTGCGCGGCGTCGCCGTCGGCGATCGCCTTTACTTCCAGCGGATGCAGGTTGCACAGCTGTGCGATCTGGTCGAACGACAGCGAAGTACTTTCGACGAGCCACACGGCTGTCGCTTTGGGCATCAGGGGCGCGGTCGCCATAGATAAGTCTCCTCTGTGCTCCGCCCGCCCGTCCGGGCGAAGCCACTCAACGTCATCAAGGATGACTGGAAAGCGGCTGGAATATAGGCGCAGCCCCCGTCCCGCGCAACCGGCCGGCAATAGCTTCGCTGCGCGCGATATCCCCGTATAATCGCGGCATTTATCGCTGCCATACCACGGAAATAAGGACCAACCATGCCAAAACCGCTCGACGGAAAAGTTGCCATCGTGACCGGCGCCGGGCGCGGCCTCGGCCGGGTGATGACGCTCGGATTGCTCGACGCCGGTGCGAGCGTCGCGGCGGTCGAACTCGACGGACCGGTGCTCGACGAGACGCAGGACGCCGCCGAAGATCGCGGCGCCGGCGAGCGTTTTCTCGGCATCGTTGCCGACGTCACCTGGAACGACAGCGCTCCGAAAATCCTGCGCGCCACCACGGAGCGGTTCGGCCGCCTCGATATCCTCATCAACAATGCCGGGATCAGCACCGGCCTGTTGCGGCGGGAGGGACAGCCGGCCGGAAAAATTTGGGAGACGACGCCGGAAGAGTTTCGCCGCGTCATCGAGGTCAATGTCGTCGCCCCGTTCCTGATGACGCGGGCCGTGCTGCCCACGCTGTTGGCGCAGCGCTGGGGCCGCATTATCAACGTGACCACGAGCCTCGACACGATGTGGCGCAGCCTGATGCAGCCTTACGGCGGCTCCAAGGCCGCGAACGAAGCGATGCTCACCGCCCTGGCGCATGAGCTCGACGGCACCGGCGTGACCGCGAACGTGCTGGTGCCGGGCGGCGCCGCCGACACCCGCCTGGTGTCGCGGGCAATGGCGCCGGATCGCTCAAAGCTCATCGCGCCCGAGGTGATGGTGGCGCCGCTCGTCTGGCTGTGCTCGAACGCTTCCGATGGCGTCAACGGCCAGCGCTTCATCGCCATGAAATGGGACGAGAAGTTGCCATCCGCCGAAGCGGCCAAGCTTGCTGGCGCGTCCGCGGCCTGGCAACAGCTCGGCCGCCAGGCGATCATGCCGGAGAAGATGCGGTAAGATTGTCGTCAAGGTTCATCACGCCTCTTCTAACGGAGGCGTCGCGATCAGGCTGCGGCCGCGCCGTCCTTTTCATCGCGCTCGGGCGCGGCCTGCCCCAGCCGCATGTTTTCCATGAGGCGGGCGATGATGAGCTGAAGCACCGCCAGCCCAAACGAGCGGTCCTGGAAGTAAAGCTGCTTCGCCTTGCTTTCGCTCATCTCGTAGAGCTCGCAATCGCTGACGCAAACGACCGTCGCCGTCCGCTTCTGGTCGCGCGCAAAAATGCCGATCTCGCCGAGCACCGCGCCGGGTTCCAAAATCTTGCCAAGCTCGCGAATTTCCATTCGGCCATTGACCAGATAATACATGCGGTCGGCCTTATCGCCTTTGGTCATCAAGACCTGTCCGGCTTTCACGAAGCGGCGCGACATGAAAGGCAGCAAATTGTCGACCGACAAATCTCTGACATGAGCTGCCTTGACGCCTTTGATCAGCCGCTGGAGCTGGATCAGGCGCGTGATATTGACCGGCAGCAGAACGACATGCAGCACGAGAACCGGATAGATGTGAGCCAGCGCGCCGAATGATATGAATAGGATGTTGCTGCAGATGGCGATGACGCGTAGCGGCACCATTGTGCTCATGCAGAAGGTGATGAGTACGCTGGCGGAGGCCGCGTAGCCGAGAAAATCGATCCAGGTCATCGGATAAAGGTCTCCCGCGTCGGCACGCGACGGTCAGTTCCAACGTGCCAGTAATTTCTTGCTGCGCCCCCCAGCATTGCTGACGATGCTATTACGGGCGTGTGACCGTTAAGTGTCGGACTACGGGGTGTTATCAGGAATGTCGTCAGGCGATATGCCGGACAGCATGTGTTGAAAGCGGCGCGCTCAACCGCCTCACGCGGGAGTTCGGCCCTTCACGGCATTGGCGAAGGCTTCGTAGGCGATGCGCCCGTCGGCGGCGGTCGGCAACTGTTCGCGCAGCCGCGCCTTGAGCGCTTCGCGCGCGCTCGGCGACAATTCCGCCAGCGCTTTGCCGGATGGCCCGATCGGAACGCTGTTCGATTGCCAGAAGTCGTCGAAGTCCGGATAGGCGACAGTGATGCGCAGCTCGCAGGTCTCGACCGCTTGCAGCCCTGCAGTCTCCCACACGGTTCTCAGATTCTCCCGCCGGGAAACGTCGACGCCGAGCCCTGTATAGGCTTCTATGCCAAGTGACTTGAGCGCGGCGTAGATCGGCGCCAGAGGGATTCCGCCGCCTGGAATATCCCACATATAAGCGGCAACGGCTCCGCCCGGCCGCACCACGCGCGCCATTTCGCTCGCGGCTTTGACCGGATCGGGAACGAAAGTAATGACGAGCGCCATGGATGCGGCGTCAAAACTGTTGTCGGGAAACGGCAATGATTGTGCATCGCCGACGTGAAACCGCGCCAACTTCGTCCCGGGCCGCGTGCGCGCGTAATCAAGCTGGCCATCCGACGGATCGATGCCGGTCACGGCGCTGGGTGAAGCGCGCGAGATCAGCACTTCGGTAAAAGCGCCGTTGCCGCAGCCGACGTCGATCCAGCGCAGACCTTTCGGCGGGTCGAGCCAATCGAGGAATTTTGGGCCGACCAGCCGGCTCCAGCGGCCCATCAGCCGCTCATAGGCCTTGCCGTCGGCGAAAAGATTCGCGGGTGCGTCCATCCGAGCTTATTCCGCCGCTGCTTTGGCCGCGCCGCGCGCGTTGATCGCGGCCCACACCCGGCTCGGCGTCGCCGGCATGTCGATGTGCTCGATGCCGAGCGGTTTTAATGCATCGAGGATGGCGCCGATGACCGCGGGCGGCGCGCCGGTGGCGCCGGCTTCGCCCGCGCCCTTGACGCCGAGCGGATTGGTCCGCGCCGGCACCTCGGTCAGTTCCGAAGTCAGCTCGGGAAAGTCCTCGGCGCGCGGCATGGCGTAATCCTGGAAACTGCCGGTGACGAGCTGGCCTGAGCCGTCGAACACGATCGCCTCCATCAAGGCTTGGCCGACCCCCTGCGCGACGCCGCCGTGGATCTGCCCCTCGCAGAGCAATTGATTCATGATCTTGCCGACGTCGTCGACCGCCGCGTAACGCGCAAGCGTCACCGCACCGGTTTCCGGATCGACCTCGACTTCGCAGAGGTGACAGCCGTTCGGATAATTCGGCGGCTCGGCCGCAAACGTGCCGGAGGCTTCGAGGCCGACGTCGAATTGCGGCGGCAGCATCGCCGGGCGGTAAAACGCCTTGGCGACGTCGGTCAGCGTCAGCGCGCGGTCGGTGCCGACGATGCGGAACGACCCGTCCTTGAATTCGATGTCGCCGGCCGCGGCCTCCAACATCATCGCCGCCATCGGCTTTGCCTTCTCGACGATGTTGTCGGCGGCGCGCTTGAGCGCATTGCCGCCGACATGCATGCTGCGCGAGCCGTAGCTGCCGCGCCCGATCGGCACGGCGTCGGTGTCGCCTTGCACGAAACGGATATTCTCGAACGGCACGCCGAGCCACTCCGTCACCATTTGCGCATAGACGGTCTGGTGGCCCTGGCCGTGCGAATGCGTGCCGGCGAGGATGGTGAGCATGCCGCTCGGGTCGAAGCGAAGCACCATGCGATCGTTGAACACGGCGGCTTCTTCGAGGAAATAGCCGATGCCGCGGCCGCGCAGCTTGCCGGCCTTCTTCGATTCCGCGGCGCGCTTGGCAAAGCCGTTCCAGTCGGCGAGTTTTAGGCACTCGTCCATCACATGCACGAAATCGCCGCTGTCATAGGTGACGCCGGTGCCGATCTTGTGCGGCATGGCGGCGGCCGGAATGAAATTGCGCCGCCTGATCTCGATCGGATCGATGCCGACGACGCGCGCGGCGCGGTCGAGCAATTGCTCGATCAGAAAAGTCGCCTCTGGCCGGCCGGCGCCGCGATAGGGCGCCGTGGGAACGACATTGGTGAACACCGCCCTGGCGACGGCGTGCACCGCCGGAATCTGATAGACGCCGGGCGCGAGCCGCATTGCAAACAGCGGCACCACCATAGCCGCGCCGAAAACGTGTGAGCCCATCGCGTGCAGCGCATTGACGCGGAGCCCCAAAATCTTGCCGCGCTCGTCGAGCGCGAGCTCGCCGGTCACCACCTGATCGCGACCCTGAGAATCGCCAAGCAGCGCTTCCGACCGCGTCGAGACCCATTTGACCGGACGGCCGCCGGCCCGGCGCGACGCCCACACCACGAGCGCGTCTTCCGGATAGCCGCCGTGCTTCATGCCGAAGCCGCCGCCGACGTCGGGCGAGATCACGCGCAGCTTGGTTTCGGGAATTTTCAGGACTTGGCCGGCAACCGACGAGCGGGTGCCATGCGGATTCTGCGATGTCGAATAGAGCGTGTAGGTGTCGGCCTCGGGATGATATTGCCCGATCGCGGCGCGCGGCTCGATCGAATTGGCGGTGATGCGGCTGTTGTTGAGCTTGAGCGAGACGACATGCTTGGCGTTGGCGAGGGCCGCTTCGGTCGCGTCCTTATTTCCCATCATCAGAGTGAACGCGACGTTGTTGGGCGCTTCGTCCCACAGCGCCGGCGCGCCGGGCTTGACCGCGTCCTCGACCGTGATGACCGCCGGCAGCGGCTCGTAGTCGATCTCGATCAGCTCGGCGGCGTCCTTCGCCTGCGTGAGCGTTTCGGCGACGACGAAGGCGACCCGGTCGCCGACCGCGCGCACCTTGTCGGCCTCGAGGATGGCGCGCAGCGTGCGAAAGCCCTTTGGGCCGCCCATGTCCTCGGGCATCGGCGGCGCGAGGCCGCCGAGCTTGTCGGCCACGACGTCCGCTCCGGTGAGCACGGCAAGGACGCCCGGCGGCGGCTAAAGCCTTCGCGGTGTCCACGCCTTTGATGCGGGCGTGCGCGTGCGGCGACATGACCACGACGCCGTAGCACTGGTGCGGCAAATCGAAGTCGTCGACGTAGCGGCCGCGGCCGGTGATGAAGCGGGGATCCTCGACCCGAAGCACGGGTTGACCGATGCCGAACTTGTTCACGCAGTCCCTCCCGGGTTCTTATCCTTCCCCGCTGCGCGGGGCGGTAAGAAATGTATACTTGCAATTCGCGGCGATGAGAATGGAGCCTGTTTCTCGTCGTCAGGAGTATGCCATGCCAGCGACGCCAGCGACCCAGGAATCAGCGACTTTCGATTACATCATTGTCGGCGCCGGCTCGGCCGGCTGCGTGCTCGCCAACCGGCTGACGGCTTCCGGGCCGTCATCGCGTGCTGCTCTTGGAGGCCGGCGGGCGCGACCGCAACATCTGGATTCATATTCCGCTCGGCTACGGCAAGCTGTTCTCCAACCCGAAGGTCAATTGGCTGTATTCGACCGAGCCGGAGCCCGAACTCAACAACCGCAGGGTGATCCAGCCGCGCGGCAAAGTGTTGGGCGGATCGAGCTCGATCAACGGGCTTCTCTATATCCGCGGCCAGCACGAGGATTACGATCATTGGCGGCAACTCGGTAATGCCGGCTGGGCCTTCGCGGACGTGCTGCCGTATTTTCGGCGCGCCGAGGATCAGGAGCGCGGCGTCGACGACTTGCATGGCGTCGGCGGGCATCTCAAAGTCTCCGACGTGTGCGAGCCGCACCCATTGTGCGAAGCATTCATCGCCGCCGCGCAGCAGTCCGGATTTCCGCGTAACGACGACTTCAACGGTCCGACCCAAGAGGGCGCGGGATACTTTCAGCTTACCGCGCGCAACGGGCGCCGCTGGTCGACCGCGGTCGGTTATCTGAAGGAGGCGCGGCGGCGGCCCAATCTCGCGGTTGTGCCGAATGCGCTCGCCACGCGCGTCGTGTTTTCCGGCCGGCGCGCCATCGGCGTCGAATATCGCCAAGGGGAAACGACGCACACCGCCCACGCCAACGCCGAGGTCATCGTCTCAGGCGGCGCTTTCAACTCGCCGCAATTGTTGCAGCTCTCCGGGCTGGGGCCGGCCAAAATATTGCGCGAGCTCGGCATCGGCGTCGTTGCCGATATGCCGGGCGTCGGCGCCGATCTTCAGGATCACCTGCAGATCCGCATGCTGTACCGTTGCACCGAACCGATCACCATGAATGACGTGATCAATCACTGGCGCCACCGCTACGCCGCGGGATTGCGGTACCTGCTGTCGCGCAAGGGACTCCTGACCATCGGGGCCGGCTACGCCGGGGCCTTCCTGCGCACCCGTCCGGACCTGGCAACGCCCGATGTGCAATTCCACTTTCTGATCTTTTCCGCCGACGCCGCCGGCGCGACGTTGCACCCATTCCCGGGGTTCATGGCATCGGTCTGCCAATTGCGTCCGGACAGCCGCGGCTTCGTGCGCGTCAAATCGAGCGATCCGAGCGTGCCGCCGGCGATCCAGCCACGCTACCTCTCGGCCCGCACCGACTGCGACTGCGTGACCGACGGCATGAAGCTCCTGCGCCGGGTCATGAACCAACCGGTAATGCGAAAATACATCGCCGAAGAGCGCGCGCCCGGGCCGAATTGCGCGAGCGACGCCGAACTCCTTGCGTTCGCGCGCGAGACCGGGACCACGGTCTATCATCCAACCTCGACCTGCCGCATGGGATCCGATCCGAATGCGGTGGTGGACGAACGATTGCGTGTGCGCGGCTTGGAGCGTCTGCGCGTGATCGACGCCTCGATCATGCCGACCGTCGTGTCCGGCAATACCAATGCTGCCGCGGTGATGATCGGCGAAAAGGGCGCGGATATGGTCTTGGCGGACGCGCGCGTGAGCGTGGCGGCATAGTCTGCTTGCGCGCCGTTTAAGCGGTCGCCGATGCCGTGATGCGCACGGGCTGCGCACCAGACTCTTGCTGCAAAAGGCTAATAAAACTGTCTTGCTGCAAAAGAATGTGGGTTGAGAACAAACATCCTCATCCGTAGCCCGATCCTGAAAGGACCGTCTATCGATTAGGGCGCGTTCGGCGTGGTCGTGGCCGCCGGCGGCATCGTTTGCGGCAGCGGCTTGGTATAGCCGAGCGGCATAAACTTGCGTCGCTTTTGCTGCTTGGTTTGCACCACATTGCAGCCATTGCCGCCGCAGATGATCGCCGCTTCGTGGACGAGACTCTCGGCCGCGACGCCGAGCGCCGGCGGCGCAGCAGCCATCATCGCTTCGGCGCGGTTGACCGGCAATGCGCCCGCGAGGATCGCCGCTGCGATGAGCATCGTGAGAACAGCGCTAGGCACGGAATTTCTCCGCGGAGGGTAGTAGGAAGCTCAACGAAGCCCCTGCGCGGTCGATAAAACTTTATGGTGAATGAAAGGTTAACAAGCGCGTTGCGCGCGCCGCCATGGCGGTGCATCATTGCCGCAATTGCGCCGGCTTAAGTCGCAAATCGCAAGGAGCGGCTATTATGCACGACATCGTCATTCGCGGCGGCACCATCGTCGATGGCACCGGCAAGGCGTCCTTCACCGGCGATGTCGCCATTTCCGGCGGCCGCATTGCCGCGGTCGGGGGCAAGCAGGGTCCCGGCAAGCGCGAGATCGACGCCTCAGGCCTCATGGTCACGCCGGGCTGGGTCGACGTGCATACGCATTATGACGGCCAAGCGATGTGGGACCCGCTGTTGACGCCGTCATGCTGGCATGGCGTCACCACGGTGATGTTCGGCAATTGCGGCGTCGGCTTCGCGCCGGTGAAAAAGGAGCATCGCGGCGCGCTGATGGATTTGATGGAGGGCGTCGAGGAAATTCCCAATCCGGTTCTCGCCGCGGGCTTGAACTGGGAATGGGAAACCTTCCCGCAATTCATGGATGAGCTCGAGCGGCGGCCGCGCGCCATCGACATTTGCGCGCAAGCAGCCCATCTGCCGACCCGGGTCTATGTCATGGGCGACCGCGCCATCCGCCGCGAGCCGGCGACGCCCGACGACATCGCCGAAATGCGCCGTCTCACCATCGAGGCGCTGCAGGCCGGCGCCTTCGGCTTCACCACCTCGCGCACCGATTCGCACAAAACGCCCGACGGCGAGCTCGTGCCGTCGCGCGATGCCGACGATCACGAATTGCTCGGCATCGGCTCCGCGCTCGGCGTCACCGGCACCGGCGCCTTCGGCATGAACAGCGACTTCGACGACGAGGAATTCGAGCTGCGCTGGATGCGCAAGCTCGCCAAGGATACCGGCCGCCCGGTCTGGTTCTTGCTCACCGACCGCTACGAGGATCCGCGGCGCTGGCGCCGCCTGATCGGGGCGGTGCACGAAATGCGCGCGCAGGGCCTCCCGATTACCGCGCAGATGGCCGGCCGGCCGATCGGCGTGATGATGGGCGTCGGCACCGCGCTCAATCCGTTCACGGTGCGGCCGAGCTACAAGAAGCTCGAAAGCCTGCCGATCGAGGAGCAACGCCGGCGGCTGCGCGATCCGGCGGTGCGGGCGCAAATCCTCGCCGAGAAGCCGTCGGATGCCGAAGTCGCCAAACTTGCGCAGTTCCGTCAGGCCGTCACCAAAAAGTGGGAACGCTTCTACGTCATGGGCAATCCGCCGGATTACGAGCCGGGCCCGGAAAAAAGCGTCGCCAACATCGCCGCCGCTACCCGACGCCCGCCCGATGAAGTGGCCTACGACACCATCATCGAGGACGGCCAGTATCTCTATTTCCCGGTGGTGAATTACGTCACCGGCGACCACGCGCCGATCCTGGAAATGCTCAACGACCCGGTCTGCCTGTTGGGCTTGAGCGACGGCGGCGCGCATTGCACCTCGATCGTCGATTCCGGCGTGCCGACATTCATGCTCACCCACTGGAGCCGCGACCGCTCGCGCGGGCCGAAGCTGCCGGTGGAAATGCTGATCAAGCGCCAGACCAGCGAGACCGCCGATTTCTTCGGGCTCTCCGATCGCGGCCGGCTCGCGCCGGGGCTGCGCGCCGACGTAAACCTGATCGACTACGGCCGGCTGCAAGTGCAGAAGCCGGAACTGGTGCACGACATGCCGGCCAACGGGCGGCGCTTCGTGCAGAAGGTCGATGGCTACGAGGCGACCTTCGTCGCCGGCACCCAGATCTTCGAGCGCGGCGAACATACCGGCGCGCTGCCGGGCAAGCTCGTGCGCGACGGCCAGGTCGGCGCGGCGCTCGCGGCGGCGGAGTAGGGCGCTTTCGTAAGTCGCGACGCGCTCGCGTTTGCGTGCGCGGAATCTATTTAGCCGCCATCGCTCGCCGGACACCGCGAAGCTCGCTATTGCAATCCGAGCCGATGCGGCAGCCACAGCGAGATTTGCGGCAGATAGGTCACCAGCATCAGCACCGCAAACATCACGGCATAGAACGGCCAAATCCGCCGCAGCACCTGTTCGATGGTCACGTCGCCGACCGCGCAGCCGACGAACAGGATGGCGCCGACCGGCGGATGACACAGGCCGATGCCGAGATTGAGCAGCATGATCATGCCGAAATGAACCGGATCGACGCCGAGCTTCATCATGACCGGGAGCAGGATCGGCGTGCTGATCAGAATCGACGGCGCCATGTCGACGAGGCAGCCGAGCAACAGCAAGAGAACGTTGATCAGCATGAGGATCACGTATTTGTTGCTGGAGATCGTGAGAAAGAACCCCGTAATCTTTGCCGGCATCTGCGTCAGCGCCATGATGTAGCCGACGGCGGAGGCGCAGGCGATCAGCGTCAATACCATCGCGACGGTACGCATTGTCCGGTGCACCAAAGCCGGCAGATCGCGCCAGCGGTAGTCGCGATAGACAAACATGGTGACGAAGAACGCCCAGACGCAGGCAACCGCGCCGGCCTCGATCGCCGTGAACACGCCGCCAAGAATGCCGCCGAGAATGATCACGAGCGTAATCAAGCCCCAGATCGCTTCGACACTGATCTTGACCGCTTCCCGCAGCGGCACGGTCTGGCCGCGCGGGTGGCCGTCGCGGTAGGCGATGACCAGGCACAGGATGATGATCGACAAACCGAGCAGCAGGCCGGGCACCACGCCGGCCATGAACAAGCTGATGATCGAGATCGTGCCGCCGGTCGCCAGCGAATAGATCACGGCATTATGGCTCGGCGGCACCAGGAGTGCCTGAACCGAAGCGGTAATCGTCACGTTGGTGGCAAAAACGCGCGGAAAACCGGCCTTCTCCATCTGCGGAATCATGACCGAACCGATCGCCGATGTATCCGCGACTGCGGAGCCGGAAATGCCGCTGAGAAACGTGGTGGCAACGACGTTCACCACCGAAAGGCCGCCGCGCACGCGGGTGAAGCCGACCAGCACGTCGGCGAACGCCACCAGGCGCCGCGCCATTCCGCCCTCGGCCATGATCGCGCCCGCCAGCACGAAGAACGGAATGGTGAGCATCGCAACCTTGCTCACGCCGTTGGAAATCTGCAGCATGACCGCTTCCAACGGAATGCCGATCCACAGCGCGCCGGCAATCGCGGCAAGGGCCAGCGAATAGGCGATCGGCATTCCGATCAGGAAGCAGCCGAACATCGTGGCGAGCAAGACGAAAATGTCCATCGGCGCGCCTCCCGCTCTAATCGAAAGCGGCGCTACCGCCGCGCCCGGCCTGCGCCGGCGAACCGATTGCCACGCGCTCGATGACGAAGAGCAGCAGGATCGCGCCGCCGAGCGGTATCGGCAGATAGGTCACGCCGACCGAAAGCGACGGAAAATCCGCAATGGAGTTTTGCCATGTCGCCGCGACGAGCTTTAAGCCCCAGTCGATCATGAACAGCGCGATCAAGGCCATCAGCATCTCGACGGCAAGCGCGGTCGCGCGCTGCAAGCGCGGCGGCAATAGCGAAACGAAAAACGACATCCGCATATGCAGGCCGGCGCGGTAGCAGGCGGCCCCGCCGAAGAACGTCAGCACGATCATGAGCAGCACCGCCGTCGGCTCCGGCCACGAGGCGGCGCGATTGAGGACGTAACGGGTGTAAACCGCCCACGGCATGACCGCCGAGATCAAAACCAGCGCCGTGCCGGCAATGGCCACGCACAGCGCATAGAGCACGTCCATTACGCCGCGGATTGCCCCCGTCATTCTTCGACGCGCTCAGTCGACGGCCTGGATGCGCTTGATCTGCTCGGCAAAGCGCGGCGCGTATTTGTCCCAGACCGGCTTTACCGCGTCCTGGAACGGCTGCTTGTCGATCTCGGTGACGATCTGAACGCCGCCGGCGCGGGCTTTGTCCATGGCCTGTTGCTGGTAAGCCGTCCACAGCGTGCGTTCTTCGGCCTGGGCTTCGCGCCCGAACTTGCGCAGCAGATCCTGGTCGTCCTTCGACAGCGCATCCCAGCTCTTGCGCGAGAAGACGAGAATTTCAGGAACGATCAGATGCTCGGTGAGCGTATAGTTTTTCGCCACCGTATAGTGATTGTCGAAGACAAAGCTCGGCGGATTGTTCTCGGCGCCGTCGATCACGCCGGTTTGCAGCGCGCTGAACACCTGGTCGTAGCCCATGGCGACGCCGTTGGCGCCGAGCGCATTGGCCATGTCGATGAACATCGGATTGCCGATGACGCGGACCTTCAGCCCCTTGAGGTCGGCGATGCTATTGATCGGGTGCTTGGTGTTGTAGAAACTGCGCGCGCCGGCATCCATCCAGGCGAGCCCGACCAGCCCGGCTTTGTCGTTCGCGGTCACCTTGTCGAGAAGTTCCTGGCCGATCTGGCCGTCGATCACTTTTTCCATGTGCGCGGTGTTACGGAACAGAAACGGCAGGTTGAACACGTTGAGATCGTCGATCACCGGACCGATGGCGCCGACGCTGACGCGGGCAATTTGAATGGCCCCGACCTGCGCCTGCTCGATCGCCTCCTTCTCGCCGCCAAGCTGCATCGAGGCGTACATCTGCACGCCGAGCCGCCCGTTCGTCGCCTGTTCGAGCTTTTTGCCGAGATTCTCGACGGCGACGACGGTCGGATAGCCGGGCGGATGAACGTCCGAGGCTTTGAATTGCGCTTTCGCCTCGCCGAACGCCGGCAATTGCGCCGCCTGAGTTACCGCCAGCGCGCTGAATATGGCTGCTGTGCCGCGAAGCATGTCACGTCGGCGCATCTTGTTCCTCCCCTGGTTTTGTCTCTTGCGTTTATACTTCATTGTCCGCGCCGCGGGTCAATCGAAACGGCGTGATACTATCGGCCTAAGTGGGCCCCGGAATTCGGCTACTTCACCGAGACGTTTGCCTGCGTGGCGACTTTCTTCCACACGGCGATGTCCTGCTTGATGAAGGCGGCAAACTCTTCCGGCGTGTCGCCGACGGTTTGCATCGCCTGCGCTTCCAGCAACGCCTTGGTCGCCGGATCGTTGAGCGCGGCGACGATTTGGTCGTGCAGCTTGGCGATGATCGGCGGCGGCGTCTTGGCCGGCGCCAGAATGCCGTGCCAGGCGATGGCGTCGAAGCCGGGATAGCCGCTCTCGGCGATGGTCGGCACATCGGGCGCGACCGCCGAGCGCTCCTTGCTGGTGACCGCCAGCGCGCGCAGCGTGCCGGCCTTGATATGCGGCAGCGCCGAGACCGGATCGGCGAACACCATCGTGACTTGCCCGGCGAGCAGATCGGCGACCGCCAGCGCCGTGCCGCGATAGGGGACGTGGACCATCTTCAGTCCAGCCTTGCTTGAGAACAGCTCCGTGACGAGCTGATTGGCGGAGCCAACGCCAGTCGAGCCGTAGTTGAATTCGCCGGGTTTTGCTTTCACCGTGGCGACGAAGTCTTGCAGCGTCCGCGCCGGCAGCTTAGCGTTGACCACCAGGATGTAGGGATACGCGGTGGTCATGGTGATCGGCGCAAAATCCTTCTCGGGATCGTAAGGCAGCTCCTTGTAAACAGCGGGATTGATCGAGATCGGGCCGGATTGCCCGAGCAACAGCGTGTAACCGTCGGGATCGGCCTTGTGCACGTCCTCGGTGCCGATGATCGAACCGGCGCCGCCGCGGTTCTCGACTACGATCGGCTGGCCGATGGTCCCGCTCACGCGCTTGGCGATGATCCGCGCGACCGCGTCGGCGCCGCCGCCGGGCGCGTATGGCACGATCAGCTTGATCGGATGCGAGGGATAATCGTCGGCATGCGCGGCCGGTGCGGCGAACGGCATCGTCAGCGTTGCGCTCAACGCAATACACTTCCAGATTGTCGTCATGATCCTCCCCGTCCGGCCATTTCGGCGCTGTTGTTTTTGCATCCTTGCACTTTTGCGCGGGCCGGTCGATGCTCGCGGCAAATGCGCGAGAGAGGAAAATGCTGCATCAACCCGGCGTAACCGAGCGCTTGGCGAAGTTCGTCGTCGAGACGCGGTGGAACGATCTGCCGAACGATGTCGCGCATCAGGCCAAGCGTTCGCTCGTTAATTTCTTCGCCGTGGCGCTGACCGGTTGTCGCAATGAAACAATCGAGATCGCGCTTGGCTCGCTCGCATCGTTCTCCGGCGGCAAGCAGGCGACATTGATCGGCCGGCGCGAGCGCATCGACGCGCTGAACGCGGCATTCCTCAATGCGGCGGCCGCCAATGTGCTCGATTTTTGCGATACCCACGTGCCGACCGCGATTCATCCGACCGCGCCGCTGGCGCCGCCACTTCTGGCGCTTGGCGAGTTGCAGCGCGTGAGCGGCCACGATTTCATCCTCGCTTTCGTGCTCGGCCAGGAGATCGAATGCCGCATCGGACTCGCGATGTCGCCGAGCCACTACAATAGAGGCTGGCACATCACCGCAACCTGCGGCGTGTTCGGCGCCGCAGCCGGCAGCGGCAAGCTTTTGGCGCTCAAGCCCGAGCAGATGGTGTGGGCGCTCGGCACCGCCGCGACGCAGGCGGCCGGGCTGTGCGAATGCCTCGGTACGGCGGCAAAAAGCCTCGGCGTCGGCAATGCCGCGCGCAACGGCTTGTTGTCGGCGCTGCTGGCCGCGAAGGGTTTCGCCGGACCTGCCGAGCCGCTCACCGGCACGCAGGGCTATTACAATGCTCTCAACGAGACGCCGAACCTGTCGTCGCTCAGTGACGGTCTCGGCGAGACCTGGGAGATCGCAAAGACTTCGTACAAGCCGTACCCGTGCGGCTTCGTGCTGCATCCGGTACTCGATTGCGTGCTGGATTGGCGGCGCGACAATCCCGCTGCTGTGGTCGAGAAGGTCAAGGTGACCGGCAATCCGTTGCTCGGGCTGCGCGCCGACCGCCCGAACATTTCGACCAGCGCCCAATCGCAGGTCAGCGTACAGCACGCGGTCGCCGCCGCCTTGGTCACCGGCAGAGCCGGCGTCGAACAGTTCGCCGCGGCCTGTGTGAGCGATCCGAAAGTTCAGGCGCTGCGCGGCAAGGTCGAAGTGACGCGCGATGAAAGATTTGCCACCGTCGCCGCCGCGGTCGAGATCGCGACTGCGGACGGCAAGCTGCACAAGCTTTCGCAAGCCGCCGCGCGCGGCAGCGACTTAAATCCGATGAGCGACAACGACCTCGAAGACAAGTTGCGCACGGCCGCGGCGGGCTGGGATTCGCACCACGACATCGCGCCGCTGATCGACGCGATCTGGGACCTCGACAACGCCGAGGATATTTCCAAACTGGCGGCGCTTGCAGTGCCGCGCGTGTGAACGGGGTCGATGCCGACGCGGTGCGCCATGAAGACTTACAAAGGCAAACGCACCATCGACGGCTTGGTCGTGACCGTGGACGGCCGGCCGCTCCCCGAACATTACGAGGTCAAGCGCTTCACCCGGTTCGGCTTCGAATGGACTTACGAAGGCGAAAGCCCGCAGCAGCTCGCGCTGGCAATCCTGGTGGATTATCTCGGCGACAACGACAAGGCGATCCGGTTGTCCGCGTCATTTATGGCCAAGATCGTGGCCAATCTCGACAACGATTGGCGGCTCACCGGCGCCGAGATCGACGCCGCGGTCCGTGACCTCGGGAAGTAGCGGGACGGTTCGCAACGCCCTTGCAAAGTGCTAAAATCGGAAAAATAAGAGGAACGGATGGAACGTCCATGATCACGCAACGCCAGATCGATTTTCGCAACGAATACCGCTCCCGCATCGTCGGCTGGTACAACGGCTACTTTCACATCGTGCTGATCTACGCGATGGGCGCGGCGGCGCTCTACATCTACATTTCGCACATCCAAAACGTGACGCCGCTCGAATGGCTCACGGTGCCGCTGACGTTCCTGTTCACCAATATCTTCGAATGGCTGGTGCACAAATACGTCATGCACCGCCCGGTGAACATCAAGGGCCTGCGCGCGATCTATGAGCGGCACACGCTTAACCACCATCAATTCTTCAGCGACGAGGAAATGCGCTTCCGTGACGACAAGGATTGGCGCGTCACCGTATTTCCGCCCTACGCGCTGGTGGTGTTCACGCTGATGTCGATACTGCCCGCCGCCGCTCTCGGCCTCGTCTTCTCGCCGAATGTCGGCTGGCTGTTCATGTGCGTCACCACCGGCATGTATCTGATCTATGAGTTCATGCATTTTTGCTGCCACGTAGATGAGGGCTGGTTCGTCAAGCGCTGCCCGCTGGTCAACACGCTGCGGCGTCATCACACCGCCCATCACAATGCGCGGCTGATGATGGAGGTGAACATGAACCTGACCTTCCCAATCGCCGACTGGGCGTTCGGCACGTCCGACCTTGATCGCGGGCTGTTCGGCACGCTGTTCAACGGCTATTCGACGCGCTTTCTCAAACGCAATTTGCGCGGCAAGCCGAAGGGACCGGAAGAGGCCGCGGCGGCGCCGGTCGGCGCCAATTGAAGCGGCGCGGGGTCTCGCAATGCCGACCGATGTGAAAGCCGCCGTTTCCGCGGTGGTCATCGCGGTGGCGCTCGGGCTTGTGCTGTGGAGCGGCTCGCCGATCCAGGCAGACTTTCACAACTTCGTCTTGTTCACCGCCGTATTCTTTGTCGTCGCTATGTGGATCTTCCCAGAAGCGGGCGGCAAGAAAAGCGGCAGGAAGCAATAAGCTGCTTCGCCTTGCCGGCGCTCACTGAACGGCGCCGACAATCCAGGATCGAAATGCCGCGATCTTGGCATTGTTCGCAGCTTGCCGGGCGTGCAACACGCAATAGGATCGCCCGCTCGGCGTAAAGCCGAACGGCGCGACCAAGCGCCCCGATTTCAGCTCATGCTCGACCAGCGGATACGAGGCAATCCCGATTCCGAGTCCGCTCGCGGCGGCTTCCAACATGAAGTACATGTGCTCAAAGCTCTGGCTGTTGCCGAGGTCGATGGTCGTGCCGCGCGCCTGCGCCCAATTCGACCAGGCCCAGGCGCGGGTCTCTGCTTGCAGCAGGCGATACTGACGCAAGTCGGATAATCGCAGTGTTTTCCGGCCCTTGAGCAAGGCCGGCGCGCAGACCGGTCCGAGCCGATCCGCCAGAAACGGCGCGGCGATCACGTTGCGCGGCCACGGCGCCTGGCCGACCCGGATCGCGACGTCGATGCCGTCGCGCACGAAATCGACCGGCGCATGGGACGCCGACAGCCGGACCTCGATTTTCGGATGCATCGCGTTGAACGCGTAAAGCCGCGGAATCAGCCAGCGCATCATGAAAGTCGCGACGCAGGAAACGACCAGCGCGCCTTCGCGCGGCGAGGTGGCGACCTGCGCCGTGCTGGTCTCCAGCAAATGAAGCGCCTGGCGGACGCCGGGGAGAAAAGCCACGCCCGCCTCGGTGAGTTCGATGCGCCTGTTGCGCCGCCGGAATAGCGGCACACCGAGCTGCGATTCCAGCGTCTTGATCTGCCGGCTGACGGCGCCGTGCGTGAGGTGCAATTCGCCGGCGGCATCGGTGAAGCTCAGCCGTTCGGCCGCGATTTCAAAGGCGGGCAGCGTCTTAAGCGGCGGCAGGCGGCGGCGCATGTCAAAGGCTCGTCGCGTGAGTAATCCTCATACCATCGTGATGAAAGATCGATTGCTTGTCCATCTATTTCACTTCTATCTGGCTTCAGGATGTGAGGTTTTCTCAATCGATTGGAGCGGCCATGAGCAGGGTCTTCAACCCCGCCGTAACGGCGGCAGGTGCGGTCAAGCCGGGGCTGTGTGAATTGTGGATCATCGCGGCGCTGGCCGCCTACTTGCTGGCACGGCTGGGGCCGGTGCTCGATGGCTTGAGCGCGCAAGGGCAGGCGGTCCTCGGCGCCATGTCGGCCGGTGCCGTGTTGTGGATCACGGAAGCGACTCCGATCGGGGTCACGGCGATGGTCGTTCTGGTTTTGCTGGCAGTCAGCCCCGGCGCCCGGTTGTCCGACATGGCGGGCGGCTTCGCCTCGGAGGTGATCTTCTTCCTGATCGGCGCGGTTGCAATCGGAACCGCGGTTGACGTCAGCGGACTCGCTGCGCGCGCCGCGCGCTTTCTCGGCCGGATGGCGCACGGCAGTCCCGCGCGCCTCTATGTGCAGATGATTGCCAGCCTGCCGGTATTCGCCGTTCTGGTGCCATCGGCGATTACGCGTAACGCCATCCTGATCCCGGCCTATCGCGATGCGCTCGACGATATGGGCATCAGCCGGACGGATCGCAGCGGGCGGATGCTGATGCTCGCGCTCGGCGTGCTCAATCCGCTCGCCTCGTCGGCTTTGCTCACCGGAGGGCTTGCCTCGATGACGGCCAGTTCGCTGCTCGGCGGCTTTTCTTGGCTGCGCTGGTTCGTGCTGATGTCGGTGCCGTATTACGCGTTGCTGTTTGGCGGCGCCTTGCTGCTGCGTTTTTTGGTTGGGCCGTTTGAGCAAGTGACAATCGAGCCGAAGAATTTGCCGCAGTCGACGCCGTTCACGGCTGTCGAATTAAAGACGCTCGGCGTGCTGGCGGCGACACTGGCGCTGTGGCTCACCGATCAATTCCACCATCTCTCGCCGGCGGTGCCAGCTCTCATCGGCGCCGCAATATTGCTGACGCCGCGGATCGGCGTGTTGCCGTGGAAGACGTTCGAAAGCAATCTATCGTGGGGCATCATCTTGAGCATCGGCGCGGCGCTCTCGCTCGCAACCGCTATGATCAAGTCCGGTGCCGCCGATTTCGTCAGTCGCTTCGTGGTCGGCCATTTGTCGGGATTGGCGGATGCGCCGACCCTTCTGATCGTAGCTCTTATCGCCGCCATTGCCGTCGTTCATCTCGCCATCACCAATCTTGCGGCCTGCATCGCGCTATTGATCCCGGTGGCCTCGACTATCGCCGCGCGCGCCGCGCTTAATCCCGTCGCGTGCGGCCTCATCGTCACCATCGTCGTCGATGCGGTGATCCTCTATCCGGTTCAAACCGCGACCAATATGCTCGCCTACGAGACCGGCTATTACGGCGCCGCAGATGTTCGCCGCCTTGGAATCGGCATGCTGCTCTTGACGACGGCCGTGATCCTGCTGACGCTGTCCTATTGGCGAATGGTTGGCCTGCCGCTAACGCTGCGGTGAGCGTATGAATGAATAACGCGGCCAATGGCAAACGCCTGCGGCCGCGCTGCGCGGCTGACGCGGCCGTCAGCCGGGTCAGGACTCGTATTTGAACGACAACGCGACGCGGGTGCGAAATGCCATCACTTTTCCTTTCTCCACCCGCATGTCCATCTTGGTGACTTCGGCCACGCGTAGATCGCGCAGTGAGCCGGCGGCCGTTTCCACGGCGCGCCGACCGGCGTCCTCCCATGATTTGTCGCTGACGCCAACCACATCGACGATCCGATAGACGCTTTCCGATTGTTTCTTAGCCATTGAATCCATCCTTTCGCGATTCCTTGCCGGGTTACGATACACCACCTGACCTTGTACGCGGAAGCTCCGCCGCGCTAGGCTTCGCGCTTCATGCAGACTTGAATGGAATGGGGATGGCAATCGATGAGTAACGTGGTCAACAACAAGCGCGTGTTTTATGTAACGCCGCATCGGCCGCAAGGCTTCGCCGAGATGCTCGGCAAGCGCGGTGACATACGGCTCGATGAGCTCGGACAGGGGAGCCCGGGCCAAGCCGCGATGCAGGTGCTGTCCGCAGCGCATGCCTATCAGACCAGTTCGGCGCGCGACGAGCTGGCGGTGCATTACCACTCGCGCGCCGATCTCTTGAGCAAGACGCCGAATCTCCTGATCGTTTCGACCAACGGCGCCGGTTACGACACGGTCGACGTCAGGGCCTGCACCGATCGCGGCGTGCTGGTCGTCAATCAGTCCGGCGGCAATGCCGAGGCGGTCGCCGAGCACGTCGTCGGCATGATGTTGGCCCTGGTCAAGCGGTTTACCGAGACCGACCGCGCACTACGCGCCGGCACGCTGACCAACCGCGCCGAATATATCGGCCGCGAGGCGTTCGGAAAGACCATCGGCATCGTCGGCCTGGGCAATGTCGGCAAGCGGATCGCCGAACTCTGCGGCGTGCTGTTCCACATGCAAGTGCTCGCCTACGATCCTTATCTTAGCGCCGAAGTGGTGCGCGCTCGCGGCGCGACCAAGGTCGAGCTCGATGAACTGCTGCGGCGCTCCGACTTCGTCTCGATCAATTGCCCGCTCACCGAGGAATCGCGCAAGCTGATGGGCGCACGCGAATATGCGCTGATGCAGCCGACGGCCTATTTCATGACCACGGCGCGCGGCTCCATCCATGACGAAGAGGCGCTTGAGCAGGCGCTGCGCGACAAGAAGATCGCCGGCGCCGGCCTCGACGTCTGGGAAAAGGAGCCGCCGGCGGCCGCAACATCCGCTGATGAAGTACGACAACGTCATCGTCACCCCGCACATGGCGGGCGTGACCCTGGAGGCGCGCGCCAAGATGGGCCGGATCGCCGCCGAACAGATGCTCGATGCGCTCGACGGCAAACCGGTGCCGCGCATCATCAATCCGCAGGTCTGGCCGGATTACGCCAAGCGCTTCGAGAAGACGTTCGGTTTTGCGCCCGCGCCGCCGCCGGACGAGCCGAATTGGCACGCCGCGGAGAAAATGCCGGAGGTCGTCATATCCGGCGCGAGAGCGGAGATCCATAATCACATCGAGTTCCATCATTCACACTGCGCCGTTTGCGAATGACGATTCTACCCCGTATATTCCAGAATGTGCATGCCCTGGCCCCAGCGGTCGATCAGATAAAGCCGGCCGTCGTCGTCGCTGCCGATGTCGTTCGACTGGATGCCCGGCGCGCCTTCCGGCGTTTCCGGCACGTAACAGCCGACTTCCCTCGGGTGCAGCGGATCGCTGACATCGATCGCGCGCAGCCCGGCGTTGAAATAGGTCAGGAAGACGATGTCCTTCCACGGCCCGTCGGCGGGCAGGTTCTCCAGAATATTGTGCGCGCCGAAACGGCCGGGCCGGTCGTAATATTTCTCGCGCTCGGGCATGAAGGTCGCGATCGGCAGCGGATTGGTCTCCTCGCGCGCGTCGATGATCCACATGAATTGCGCGTCCCAGATATTTCTGCTTGCCGCGCGCCTCGTCGGTGACGACGAGATAGGGCCGGTCGCCGATCGGCCAGCAGGTATGGGTCGAGCCGGGAAACGGCGGCGACCATTTGATGTGGCCGACAAGCTTCATATTGCGCAGATCGGTGCAGTCGATGATCGCCATGCCGCCGCCCCACCAGGCGCAATACATGCGGTTGCCGCGGATCATCGGCGGGCCGTGCAGCGTGGTCGCTTCCTCGGCCGGGTGCGGATCGTTGCCGACTTCGTCGTTATTCGTCTTCATCCACGGCAGGCCCCAGATGCTGATCACTTCGGGCTTGAGCGGATCTGAAATATCCAGCGTCCAGATCACGCGCTTGGTCCAGCCCGGCGCATCGTTCGGCATGAACGCGAGCTTGCGCTTAAGATCGACGCCGAAACGGTGCGGGCCGGAGCCCGGCATGTCGTAGAAGCCGACCGGTTTTGGCGCCGACAGGCGTCGAAATATCGAAGATGAAGAAGCCGGCGCGCGCGTTCTTGCCTTTGTCGCCGGCGAGCCGCTCCGAATTCACGTAGAGCAGATCGTCGCCGACAATGCGCAGCTTGTGGCAATGAATGCCGGGCGGCGCGCGGAATTCGCCGACCTTGTGCGGCTTTTTCGGGTCGCGCACGTCGTGCACGGTAAAGCCTTCCGGGCCGTTGAAGCTCGAGCCGCCGACCGCGCCGACATAGGCATGGCCTTTATGCATTTGGACGAGACTGCCGCCGCCCCACGCCGCCGACGCGTCGTGGCCGATAAGGCGGAAATTTTTTGCTTCTTCGGGGTAGGTGGCGGGCATCCGGCGCTCCTTGTATTTCATCGTCATGCCCGGCTTTATGCCGGGCATCCACGTCTTGTTGCCGAGATACACTAAAGACGTGGATGGCCGGGACAAGCCCGGCCATGACGAATGCAGTGAGGGCGTCGTGGCCGAGACGCGTTCAATGCCGTACCTACGCCGCGCCCGCAAGGGCGAACTGTTCGGCCATCCGCGCGGGCTGACTTACCTGTTCACGACCGAAATGTGGGAGCGCTTCTCCTATTACGGGATGCGCTCGCTGCTCGTGCTCTACATGACGCAAGTATCTGCTGCTGGCCGATCATTCCGGCAATGTGGTCGGCCTCGCTCGCCGTCAAGCGCGCGCTCGAAAGCGTCTTCGGGCCGCTCGACGTGCAGCCGCTGTCGTCGCAGATCTGGGGCCTTTATACCGGCCTCGTTTATTTCACGCCGATTTTCGGCGGGCTGCTCGCCGACCGCGTGCTCGGCCAGCGCCGTACCGTCATCATCGGCGCCGTGCTTGATGGCGATCGGCCATTTCATGATGGCGGTCGAGCAGCTTTTTCTGTTCGCGCTGCTCGCGCTGATTCTCGGCCGCGGCTGCTTCAAGCCGAACATTTCGACCCAGGTCGGCGGGCTTTACGCGCCCGGCGATCGATCGCCGCGACCGCGCCTATTCCATCTTCTATGTCGGCATCAATGTCGGCGCGTTCCTGGCGCCGCTGGTCTGCGGCACGCTCGGCGAGGAAGTGGGCTGGCACTACGGCTTTGCCGCCGCCGGCGTCGGCATGTGCATCGGGCTGTCGATTTATCTTTACGCGCTGCCGCATTTGCCGCCGGACGAACTGCACAAGGCGCAGGCGGCGCATCTCGAACATCGCCCGCTCAGCCGCGCCGAATGGCGCGCGATCGCCGCGCTGCTTGTCTGTTCGTGCCCAATACATTGTTCTGGGCGTGCTACGAGCAGATCGGCAACACCACGATCTTGTGGATCGACGCACAACGTCGACCGCACCATCGGTCTCTTCGGATCGGCCGCGCGAATTCCGACGACCTGGTTTCTCGCCTTCAATCCGTTCATGATTTTTGCGTTCACGCCGTTCGTCGTCGCGCTGTGGGCCCGCCAAGCGGCGCGCGGCAGCGAGCCGTCGACCGTCACCAAAATGGCGCTCGGCTGTTTCGGGGTGACCGCGGCCAATCTGGTCTATGGCTTTGCCGCCTTTCATGCCGGCAACGGGCAGGCAAGCTGGCTCTGGCTTCTCGGCTCGATCGCGATCACGACGGTCGGCGAGCTTTATCTGTCGCCGGTCGGGCTGTCGCTCGTCACCAAGGTCGCGCCGGCGCGCGTTCTCTCGATGATGATGGGCGTGTGGCTGGCGACGAGTTTCACCGGCGGCTTTCTCGCCGGCTTCTCGGCAGCTTCTGGAGCCGGATGGAGAAGCCGGAATTTTTCCTGTTGATCGCGGGCATCGCCGCGCTCGCCGGCGCCATAATCCTCGCCTGCCACCGGCCGCTCAAGGGCGCGTTGGGGGAATAGCCGGTGGACTAAGTCAATTTAGGGTAGGTCAGCCGCGGGCGGAGGTGGGGCGGGTTTTGCAGTGTCCTCTTTTCCATTCTCAATGTTCAGCTCGCCCTTCTCGTCGATGTCATCGAGATCAAATGAACCCACCTCGTTCGCCCGGATCACCAATGATTGCCACTTGTTCTCGTGCACTTGGCCGGACAAGTGGGCACGTTTGATGACATGGTAGGGGTTGTAAATGACTGCGTAGGAGAGCTCGCCCAAGGGGCCCGGCTTCACGCCAATGAACCCGAGAGCAGCAAGTCGCTGAATGCGATCCCTCCACGTTCTGAGCGCACGCTGGCCTTCGAAACCCGCATGGAAGGCCATCTCCTCCGGTCTGTTCAACGCGAGGAAATTCTCCTCGGTCCGCATTCTGGACCACAACTCAAGATAAGTGCGGCCAACCGGGAAGCCCTTACCGGACATGTCGTCCATAATGCTCATCATCAAGGGCATGAGGCGCGGCAGGGCTACCCAGCCGTCCTTATTCATCCCCCAGAGCGTGTCGCCGGTTAGCTCGGGCCACAGCTTTCGCCGAGCATCGAGCTGTCGCTGCTGTATAGTCCGCGCAATTCTTCGGGCCATCGTTTGCCGTCGCAATTGGTAAGAGGGGCGGGCTCGGGATTGGACCCCCGAGCCCTTCGCTACCCGGTCAGACCTCGTAAACCGTGAAACCGAGGTCGGTATGGAGATACGGCCGCCAGTGTGGACCTAGGGCTAGTCTCCTGACCCTCACGATGCCCGCATTTTGGCGTTGTCGCTCCACAAAGTCCAATGCGTAGTTTCAGAAACTACGTCCCAATAAGCCATAAAACAGACAAACACAATATCCTATTCGGCTTTTATGTACAAACTCGCATATTGAGTCCGCTTGAATCCGACAGCGGAAGGCGAATTTTTCCATTGATGGCAGTTAGATACACGTGATCGCTGGGTATCGCGGTTTCGGTGTGTGGGTGGTGTCGCGGTGTCACGGTGTCGCGGTATTGGGGAGTGCAGAGGGGGCCCGCGTTATTTTCGAAGTCCCCCTCACAGGCGGCGACGGCAACACGCCCACACTCTCCCACACTCTAATGTATCTAATGCATCGCCGCCGCCGCCGCGGCGTGTTCGGGAGTTTCGATGTGGGCGATGTTGGTCTTCACCGCCTTCTGCACCTTCTCGAAGGCGCGGACCTCGATCTGGCGCACGCGCTCGCGCGACACGCCGAATTCGTCGGCGAGCTCTTCCAGCGTGATCGGGTCGTCTGCCAAGCCGGCGCGCTTCAAATATGCTTCGTTCTCGGTCGTTGAGCACCGAGAGCGCGTCGCCGAGCGCCTTGTGGCGGTTTTCCGACTGCTCGCTTTCGGCGAGCCGGCTTTCCTGGCTGACGCTGTCGTCGACCAGCCAATCCATCCACTCGCCGGAATCGCCGTCCTCGCGGATCGGCGCGTTGAGCGACGCATCGCCGCCGAGCCGGCGGTTCATGTCGATGACGTCCTGCTCGGTGACGCCGAGCCGCTTGGCGATCAGCTTGACCTGATCGGGCCGCATGTCGCCTTCGTCGAGCGCGGAAATGCGGCTCTTGGCCTTGCGCAGATTGAAGAACAGCTTCTTCTGGTTGGCGGTGGTGCCCATCTTCACCAGCGACCACGAGCGCAGGATGTATTCCTGGATCGCCGCCTTGATCCACCACATGGCGTAGGTCGCGAGCCGGAATCCCTTGTCGGGCTCGAAGCGTTTCACCGCCTGCATCAGTCCGACATTGCCTTCGGAAATCACTTCCGAGATCGGCAGCCCATAGCCGCGATAGCCCATGGCGATCTTGGCCACGAGCCGCAAATGGCTGGTGACGAGCCGGTGCGCCGCCTCGCGGTCGCCGTGCTCGCGCCAACGCTTGGCCAGCATGAATTCTTCCTGCGGTTCCAGCATCGGGAACCGCCTGATCTCTTCTAGATACCGGGTAAGGCCGGTTTCGCCCGAGAGAATGGGCAGTGCTGCAGTCTGGGCCATCTTAGCGCCCTCCTTAATTCATGCCCCCGCAGGAGCGGCGGGCGAATGGTGCCGCCGCTCTTCTTCAGCCGACGGCGCCAGTTCCACTATCTCGCACCCGCAACATACACGGTCGAATCAGGCGAACGAAAGAGAGACAGGATCAATTCGGCGCGACGCTGCCTTGATTTCGGTCAAGTGGCTGTGAAAAACCGCGAAATCGGTAAATCCTTAACTATCGCCCGACGCTTTAGCGCCGGTACCGGCCCGACTGCCGGACAGCGCATCATGCAAACGGGCGAGATCACGCGGCAGTTCCGACCTGAACCGCAATATTTCGCCGCTGCTGGGGTGTTTGACCGACAGGATATGGGAATGGAGCGCCTGTCTGCCAAGGGCCGCCAGCGCAATTTGAGCTTTTGCCGGTAAAAGAGCGGATTTGGTGCGAAATCCGGCACCGTAGGTCTCGTCCCCCATCAAAGGATGCCCGATCGAGGCCAAATGGACCCGAATCTGGTGGGTCCGGCCGGTTTCGAGCCGGCAGGCGAGTAGGCTCGCCACCGGCGGCTCGGCTTTCTCCGCCTTGGCGGTCTTTTTGGCGGTCTTTTCGCCGCGGTACCGCTCGAGCACTTGCCAATGCGTGACCGCTTCGCGACCGCCTTCGCGCACGGCCATCCGGTCGCGCGCCCGGCTGTCGCGATCGATCGGCCGGTCGATGGTGCCGTGCGGGCGCTCCGGCGCGCCCCAGACGAAGGCGAGATAGCCGCGCTCGAACGCCGCGTCGCTGCGGCCATGATCGGCGAATTGCGCGGCGAGCGCGCGGTGCGCGCGGTCGTTCTTCGCCACCACCAAGAGCCCGGTCGTGTCCTTGTCGAGCCGGTGCACGATGCCGGGCCGCCGCTCGCCGCCGATGCCGGATAGGCTGTCGCCGCAATGCGCGATCAATGCGTTGACCAGCGTGCCGGTCCAATTGCCGGCGGCCGGATGGACGACGAGGTTACGCGGCTTGTCGATGACGATGATGTCGGCGTCCTCGTAGACGACGTTGAGCGGAATGGGTTCGGCCGCCGGCTTGGCCGGCTCGGGCGGCGGCACGTCGATGACGATTGCGGCGCCGGAATTGACGCGGTGGTTCGGATCGCGGATCGTCTTGCCGTCGAGGACGACCGCGCCGGCTTCGATCAGCGCCTTGATCCGGGACCGCGACAGCGCGGCGACGTTGCCGGTACTTTGCCCGGCAACTTGGCCGGCAACTTGGGCGGCAACTTGGCCGGCAAAATGGCGGGCGAGCACGCGGTCGAGCCGCTCGCCGGCCTCATCGGCGGCGACGCGCACCGAAGTCTGCGTCACGGTGACAGTCATGGTGACAGTTTTGGCCCAACGATCCGAAGACGACACAGTAGCCGAGAATTCGCCCGAAGCGATGGCGCCCACGCTGGCGCGGGTGCGATTGCTGATGGTCATATCGGCCGTCACCACGGCGATTGCCATTGCCGCGGTGGCCGGCGTCGTCGGCTACCGTGTTTATCGCGCCGGCGGAAGCGGCGCCGCGACGATTGCCGACGGAACGGTCATGCTGCCGAAAGGTGCGCATGTCGTGTCCACCACCATCGTCGACGGCCGCATCGTCGTGACGCTCGACATTGCCGGCACCAGCGAGGTCCGCATTTACGATCTCAAGACGCTGCAACAAACCGGCCGCTTGCGCTTCGGCACGGAGCAGTGAGGCTCCGTCATTCCGGGGCGCCGCCAACGGGTCCGGCCCGAAGTGGCCGGCCCGATGACAAGCTCCGCGGCGAGCCCGGAATCCATAGCCACAGACGGTGCAGACCAAATCTCCGAAGAATTTCTTCGATTTCAGCGAATATAGATTCCGGGCTCCGGCCTTCGGCCGGCCCCGGAATGACGGGGGTGCTTGCATGGCCGCTTTATCGCAGCTATTTCGAGAGTTTGGCTCCCTTCGTCTAGCGGTCTAGGACGCGGCCCTCTCAAGGCTGAAACACGGGTTCGATTCCCGTAGGGAGCGCCACGCCGCATCGTCCGCTCTGGAATTTTGCCAGCATCCGGCGCACTCAATCCAACGGCCAAATGCGCACCGCGTCGGGGTCGATGTCGAAGCGGCATGAGCTGCCGGGAGGCGGATCGATGTAGCCCGTCGCCGCGTCGATGCGCGCCTCGCCGAAACGTATCGTGATCTGATGACCCGCAGCGACGCGCGTGACGGCTTCAATCGAGCCGTTGTAGCGGCCGGTTTCGCTCAAACGAACGCGCGCCGGAGACACGGTCCAGCCGACGCTCGCACCGGGCGCAAGCGCCGGTCCCGTGACTTTGAGCACCACGTCCGCGCCGACCGCAATACTGTCGACGCCGACCGCGATGCCCTCGGCTGCGTGATCGGCGCCAAGCAACCGCGCCACCGTTTCATCCTTCGGGCGTCGAAAGACTTCGTCGGTCGGGCCCGATTGGAGAACCCGGCCATCGTCGATGACCAGAATTTCGTCGGCGAGCATGGCTGCTTCCGCCGGATCGTGGGTGACGAGAATTGTCGTTGCGGTGAGTTCGTTTTGCAGCGTCAGCATTTCCCGGCGCAGTCTCGAGCGCAGCGGCGCGTCCAGCGCCGAAAACGGTTCGTCGAGCAGTAACAGACGGGCAGGGCGCACCAGCGCACGCGCCAGTGCGACGCGTTGTTGCTGGCCGAGCGAGAGCGCCTCGGGACGCCGCTGTTCGAGGCCGCGAAGTCCGAGACGATCGATCCAATGTTTTGCCGAAGCCGGATCGGAGCCGAGCGGAAACTCCAGCTGCCCGATCACCGTGAGGTGGGGAAACAGGCCGTAATTTTGCGGCACATAGGCGATGCCGCGGGCTGCGGGTTCGAGCGAGGCGATGTCATGGCCATCGAGCGTGATGCTGCCGCGATCGCAAGCCTCTATTCCGGCAATCAGTTTGAGCGTCAACGATTTGCCCGAGCCGGACGGCCCGACGATGGCGAGGCGGCGTGCCCGCGGCGACCACGCGACGTCGAGATGAAAGCTCCCGAGCCGCTTTTCCATCCGCAGCACGAGATCGACCGAGCGGGTCTTCGCCGGGGGCCGTGCGGCAATATCGGGCGCCACGCTCGGTAAAACGCCGGCCGACGGCGCCACCGCCGGCCGTGCCGAAGCCCGATTGCCGGCAAGGGTGCTGAACACCATGACCGCCAGCGCCAGGGCGACCGCGGGCAACAGCACCGGCAGCATCGCCGGAAGGCCCTGCGCGCCGAACGCGACGTAGGTGTAAACCGGCAGCGAATAGGGGTGATAGGCGACCATCACGGTGGCGCCGAATTCGCCGAAGGCGCGCAGCCACGCCAGCAACAGTCCGGAGAAAATGGCCGGCCGGGCGATCGGCATGCTGACGTGGAAAAAGACGAATAGCGGACCGCGCCCGAGCGTCGCCGCGACGCCTTCGAGGCCGGGATCCATCGCGGCGAACGCCGAGCGCGCGGCGATGATCAGAAACGGCGCGGCGACAAAAACTTCGGCAAGCACGATTCCGGCGAAGGAATCGGTCAGCGCGCCGCCGGTGAGACGGCCGATGGGCGTCGCATAGCCGACCAGAAACAACAGCAGGATGCCGCTCGCCAGCGGCGGCAAAGCCAGCGGAAGCTGAACGAGAAAGCCCAGCAACCCCATGGCCCGGCCGGTAACCCGCGCCAACAGATAACCGAGCGGAATGCCGCCGAGCGCGATCAATAGCGTCGCCGTCGTCGCGCTCGCGATCGATACGACGGATGCGCGCGTGAGTGCCGCGGTATCGACCGAATTCCAATCGGCCAGTCCCGCCTGCTGCGCGCCGGCGACGAGCGGCGCGATCAGATAGATCGCAAGCAGCCCGGCGAGCCAGGGAATGAGCGCGGGAACGCGGCGCGCCACCGGACCTTGATTCACTCGTCCTTGATTCACTGGACCTTGATTCACTTGGCCCGATCGAGCAGCGTCTGGAGGTCTTTCGGCACGCCGCCGGCGTCGCCCGAGAGCGTCAGTTTCTGCACACCGAGCCCGTGCTGCTTCATCAAGCTTTGCCCATCGCCGCCGAGAAGAAACGCAACAAATTTGTCGGCGCCGTCGGCATTCGGCGCGTTATGCAGGATGGTGGCGGTGTAAACAGCCTTGGGCGCGATTTCGGGTGGCAGCGCGAGTGCCGGTATCTTGGCGTCCGCGGTTTCGGTCGAATAGAAAAAGCCAGCGTCGAGCTGGCCCGATTGCAGCCGTCCCACCAGAGTCTCTTCCGGCAATACCTGCTCCGGATTGTCGGGCGCGCCGATAACTGTCTGTGCTAGTCCGGGGCTCTTGTAGAAAGTTTCCGCCTGTTGCATCAGCGTCACCGTGAGCGCGCCTTTGGGATCGAGCTTCGGGTCGGTGCGGCCGATCTTGATTCCCGGCTCCATCAGCACCTGATACCACGGCTTCGATTTGAAGTCGGCGGCGAACTTGCTCGATGCGTTGTAGCCGATGACGACCGGGGATTGGGCGAAGGTGACGTACCAGCTGAGCCAATCGCCATTGGCCGCGCCCATCAGGCTGTCGTTGACGTTGGGACTGGCGCTGACGAACGCATCGCCCTGACGCAGCTTGCCCTTGATCTGGTTGGCAAGCCCGCTCGATCCGCCCCCATAGCCCTGAAAGGTGTCGCCGCTCGCTTTGTCAAAAGCCGGCCCGACGCCGTGCTCCATCAGATTGACCAGCGATCCGGCGTAAAGCACGTTGACCTTTCCCGCGGCAGAAGCCGCGGGAGCCGACAGCAGACTGGCCGCGAGTAATGCTACGCCGGACAGCAGCGACAGATTGGAGGATCGTTGCTGCGCCAATGGCGACCCTTTCGTGAACTCTACAATTCTTTCTTTGATCTGGTTGCGCGCGCTTGGTCTCATAAGAATCCTCGAAATAGTTATCGCACGGCAAAGGCCGCGCGATTTGCACGTACATGGTTTTCGGGGACGGCTTCGGAGGCGCATTCCGAAGCATTGAAGACGCGCTTACGGCACGTCAGCGTCGATTACCAGAATAGCAACGATTTTTTACAGCGCAAAGCCCTAAGAATTTCCATTATATCACGCCATATATGACGAAAAGTCGCAAGGCGGCTGCTGTCGACGTGCTGGAGCGACGGATCAGCCTTGACGTCGGCGCCGAGGTACGACGAACTATCAGGCTTGCTGGCAAGCCTCGCGGATCTTGTCGACGAGCGCGTTGCTGAGGAACGGCTTTTCCACGATAGGAACGGCGGCCGTGGCCGCGCGCACGCTCAACGCATCGCTGGGCATGCTGATGATGAGAATGGCCGGCGTCGCGATCTTGTGCTCACGGAGCTTCGCGATGAGGTCGATTCCGCTCATGCCGGGCATACGCTGATCGACGACGAAACAATCGCAATCGCCGAAATTGCCGGCCCGCAGGAGGTCGGCGCCGCTGCGATAGGTGCGAACCGTAAAGCCTTCAAGCTCAAGCGAAAATTTCAGCGAATTGCAAACCGCCACGTCGTCGTCGACGACGACGATAACCGGGGGGTTCGCTATCAATTGGGACTGCAGCGCCATGACCGGAAAAATAACGGGAAGCCGGCCCGGCCGCATTGATATGGCTCAATTCGGTGCGCGACCCGAGCGCGGGTAAATCACTCCGATCCCAGCATGCCGACGATCAGCGCCATGCGCACCAGGTCGGACAGGCTTCCGGCCTGCATCTTGTTCATCAGATTGGCCCGGTAAATCTCCACGGTCCGCGGGCTGATGCCGAGGTCGAAGGCAATCTGCTTGTTGGCGCGGCCCGCTACAAGGCCGCCCAGCACGTCGCGCTCGCGCGGAGAGAGCGCCGCCAAGCGGGTTTCGATTTCCGCACGTTCGCTTTCGCGCTTGGCCTGGCCGCCGTGCTGGCGCAGCGCTGCCTCGACGCTGGCCAACAGGACTTCGTCGTCAAAGGGTTTTTCCAGGAAATCGACCGCGCCGATTTTCATGGCCTCGACCGCGAGCGCGACGTCGCCATGGCCGGTAATGACGATCACCGGCGCGGCGATCTTGATCTCCTTCAAGCGCCGCAATAAGTCGATCCCGCTCATATCCGGCATCCGCACGTCGGTGATGACGCAGCTCAGGCTGGCGTCCGGAAGCGAGTCGAGGAAAGCGTTGGCGCTGGCGAAGCTTTTCACTTCGATTTGCGCCGTACGCAGCAAAAAGGCGAGCGATTCGCGCAAGCCCTCATCGTCATCGATGACGTGCACCAGTCCTTTTTCAGCCGCCATCCCCAGCTTCCTCCTTGGACACGGCGGGCAACGTAAAGGAAAACACCGTGCCGCCGCCGCTATTCGGCCGTGCCGAGATCGAGCCGCCATGGGCCTCGATGATGGTGCGCGATATCGACAGGCCAACGCCCATGCCCTGGCGTTTCGTGGTGACGAAGGGCTGGAACAATTGCGCGCCGATCTCCGGCGCAATTCCGGCGCCGGTATCGGCGACGTTGATCTCGATCAAGCCAGTTTGCGCCGGCGCTGTTTCGACGAGCAGTTCGCGCGTTGCGGAATCCTCCATCGCCTCGATGGCGTTGCGCATGAGATTGAGCAAAACCTGCTGAACCTGGACCTTGTCGGCAAGCACGAAATCGAGCCCCGGCGCGAAGGCGTAGCGCACCCGCACACCTTTGTCCTTGGCGCCGACGAGCGCCAGCGCGCTTGCCTCTTCGACCAGCTTCTTCACGTCCTCGACCCGCCGCTCGCTCTCGCCGCGGGCGACGAAATCGCGCAGCCGGCGAATGATCTCGCCGGCGCGCAGCGCCTGATCGGCCGCCTTGTCCATGGCGTCGCGAACCAGCTCCGCGTTCTCATCGGATCGGTCTGCCAAGAGCCGGCGCGATCCCTTCATGTAATTGGCGATGGCCGACAGCGGCTGGTTGAGTTCGTGGGCAAGCGCCGAGGCCATCTCGCCCATCGCGGTCAGCCGCGACATGTGAACGAGTTCGGACTGCAATTCCTGCAGCCGGGCTTCGGTCTGCTGCCGCTCGGTAAGGTCGCGGATAAAGCCGGTGAAGAAGCGCCGATTGCGCACGTGCATTTCGCCAACGGCGAGCTCCATGGGAAACGTCGAACCGTCGTGGCGCTGGCCGACGACGACACGGCCGATGCCGATGATCCGGCGTTCCCCGGTGCGCATATAGCGATTGAGGTAACTGTCGTGGTCTTCGCGGTACGGCGTCGGCATCAGCATTTTGACGTTTTTTCCCACCGCATGCGTTGCGGCGTGGCCGAACAGGCGTTCCGCCGCAGAACTGAACGACTGAATGAGGCCGCGCTCGTCGATGACGATCATGGCGTCGGGAATGCTATCCAAAATCGATGTGAGGTGCGCCGCGCGGGCCTCGGCATCCGCCGCACTCGCCGTCGCGATAACGCGAGCGCGGCGCAAAAGCTCACCCCGCCACGACACGCCGATGCCGACCAGGGCAAAAACCGCGGCAGTCACCCAATCCGCGGGAGATAGCAAATGGAAGTCCTTGATCAAAAACAGCCCAAGAATCACGCCAAGCGCAGTGGCAAGGAGTCCCGGGCCCCATCCGCCGACTGCCGAGGCGATCAGAATGGCCGGTATGAAGAACAGATATGTACCCTGGCCGCGCAGCACATCCGCGAGCGCCGTCTCGATGGCGAGGCCTACCGCAATCGCAAGAATCGCAACGCCGTATTGCCCGGCGATCTTGCGCCAAGCCGGCGGCGCCAATCCCGTCAAAGCCGCGAATGATTGTGAATGAGGTGAAGTTTCAGCCATCGCAAGGCCGGTGGATTGGCTACGGTCATGTCGTCCCAGATCAGCAATAAGGCCGCCGATTCAAAGGCTTCACGGCTAGCGTTCCCTTAGCATAAGGGAAAACCCTTAGGGTCAATATCTGAATTTTCCGCGTGTCGCCCGAGGCTTAGCAGTAGCTCACGATGCTCCTGGAGGTAAAGCCCCATGCATACGCAAACAGCAGTCCGCAGCGACGCAGTCCGCCGTCCCGCCATCGCGAGGCGGCATGTGGCGCTCGTTCCCAGCCACTTGCACGACGACGCGATCGATGCCGACGCGCTCGACCAATCGATGCAGCTGATGGGCGCCATGATGGCCTATCCGCGCAATTCCGAAATTTTCGGCGATAACGAATTGGCCGACTACCTCTACAAGGTGGTCAGCGGCAGCGTTCGCACCTACAAGATCCTCAGCGACGGTCGTCGTCAGATCGGCGGATTTTATCTGCCCGGCGATATTTTCGGTCTCGAATTCTCCGACGAGCATACGCTGTCCGCTGAGGCGATCACCGACACCAAAGTGCTCGTGGTCAAGCGTAGCGCTATCAATGCACTGGCGGGGCGCGATGCTTCGGTCGCGCGGCAGCTCTTCACGCTGACCGGCCGCGAGCTGCACCGGGTGCAGGATCGCATCCTGCTCCTTATCAAGAGTGCGCAGGAGCGCGTCGCGAGCTTCCTGTTGGAGATGTCGGAGCGCGTGTCGGGCGGCAACGCCATCGAACTTCCGATGTCGCGCCAGGACATCGCGGATTATCTCGGCCTGACGATCGAGACCGTGTCGCGAACGCTCACTTCCTTGGAAGGCTCCGCGACCATCGAGGTGCCGACATCGCGCCGCATCGTGCTACGCAATCGCCCGGCGCTCAGCCGCATGAACGGTTGAGATTGCATTTCCGGTTCGCGACGCAATTCATGGATTGGAGAGGGGCCATGCAAGTCAAAGATGTCATGACGGGGAACGTCATTTCCGTCGGCGCCGATGAGCCGATCGTTAAGGCTGCGCGCTTGATGCTGCAGAATCGGATCAGCGGACTGCCGGTGGTCGATGAAAAAGGCGAGTTGGTCGGAGTCGTGACGGAAGGAGATTTTCTCCGGCGCCGCGAAATCGGCACCGAGCGACGGCGCCCGAAATGGCTCGAATTCGTCCTCGGTCCGGGCAAACTGGCCGAGGAATACGTGCACACGTCGGGCAGGAAAGTCGCGGAGATCATGACACCAGATCCCTGGACGATCGGGGAAGAAGACGCGCTGGAACACGTCGTTGAAGTGATGGAACGCCGGCACATCAAGCGACTTCCCGTCATCCGGGCCGGGCGGATGGTCGGCATTGTCAGCCGCGCCAATCTGATGCACGCACTGGCGAGTCTATCCCGTGAAATTCCGGCTCCGGCCGGCGGCGATTCCACAATTCGTGACGACATCATCGCGGCGCTGGGCAAAGAGCATTGGGCGCCGCATGTCAATGTCGTCGTCAAGAATGGCGTCGCCGAATTGTGGGGCGTCGTCACCGACGAACGTGAGCGGCAGGCAGTTGTCGTCGCTACCGAGAACGTAGCGGGAGTCGAGAAGGTGCGCGACCATTTGGCCTGGGTCGAGCCAATGTCCGGCATGGCGTTTCCCTCGGTCGAAGACGAAGCAAAGGAACGCGCCGCGGCGTCGTGAAGCGGCGATCGGCGCAGATGGGGGCAACCATGCAGTGGATCGTGCAATCGCGCATCGGCATCGCCAGCCTTGCCAATGTCGTGGCGATCCTGATGGCGATGACGGCTTCGCCGGCGAAGGCCGAGGGCGTCCTGTCGCCGGCGGCTCAACGGGGATTCGTTCTGCTGCGTGAGGAATGCACGCGCTGCCACGCGATCGGCAAGGTCGGCGCGAGCCCGCTGAAAATCGCGCCGCCGTTCCGCACGCTGCATGAGCGCTATCCGGTCGAGGATCTCCAAGAGCCGCTCGCCGAGGGCATCATCACCGGCCATCCGACCATGCCGGAATTCCGTTTCGATCCCGGCCAGGTCGGCGACATCATCGCCTACCTGAAGTCGCTCGATCACTGAATCGGCAATGTTCGGTCAAAAGCCTTTTGATCCATGTGAATGAAATCTGTTCATTCATCTCGGCAGCCTACAATCGCGGCGCCCGAGACAACGTTGTCTCCGGCGGCATTGAAATCCGCCGGATTCCGCGCGGAGGCCAGAAACTGCGAACTCGCCGCCGCGCAACAGAGCGCGATGAGAGCATAAATCGCAACAGCAAGCGCTTTCATTTGACGACGGAATAGGATTCTGGTCCGGCGGCCGAAAGCCGCCAAAGCATAAGTATTCCGACTAGACCGGCAGGTTCACGACAATGATGGAAGGGTCCTGCGGATCGGACGAAATCCGAAAGCCGAGCTTGCGGCACATTTCCAGCATCGTCGTGTTCTCGCGCAGGACCTGTCCGCGAACGGAGCTAAGCCCTTCGGCGCGGGCATATTTGATGATCAACTCCATCAGCATCCAACCGAGACCGTGTCCCTTCAGGTCGGAGCGGACGAGGATGGCGTATTCCGCGGTCTCGAAGTTGGGGTCGGCGTAGATGCGCACCACGCCGAGCATTTGGCCGGTCGCCTCGTCGATGGCGATGAATGCCATGGCGCGCGCGTAATCGATCTGGGTAAATCGCGCGATGAAGGCGTGGCTGAATTCCTTAAGCGGAGCAAAGAATCGCAGGCGCAAATCCTGTTGCGTCACGGCGGCAAAGAACGGCGGATACAATGCCTCGTCTTCCGGACGGACCGGACGCACGAGAAGCTTCCTGTCGTCCGGGAGCGACAGGCGCCGCTCCCACGCCTTCGGATAGGGCCTGATCGCGAAACGTCCCGCGGGTCCGCGGCGGCGCGGCTCCGCCGGCGCGATGGAGACGCGGGCGTCGACCGCGATGACGCCGGTCTCGTCGGCGAGAACCGGATTGAGATCGATCTCGCGGATCTCGGAAAAATCCGCTGCAAGCTGCGAGAGCTTGACCAGGAGAAGAGAGATGGCCTGTTCATCCGCCGCGGGGACGTTGCGGTAAGCCTTGAGGATGCGCGACACCCTGGTGCGGGCGATGAGGTTACGCGCCAGCATCAGGTCGAGCGGCGGCAGTGCCAATGCCTTGTCGTTGATTACCTCGACCGCGGTGCCGCCCTGCCCGAAGACAATGACGGGACCGAAGGTCGGATCGTCCGCCAGGCCGACGATGAGCTCGCGCGCCTTCGGCCGCACGATCATGGGAAACACGGTCACGCCGGTGATCCGTGCATCGGGCTTTGCCGCTCGTGCCCGATTGAGAATCTCCGCCGCGGCCTGGCGCACGTCTTGCTCGGAAATGAGATTGAGCCGCACGCCGCCGACCTCCGACTTGTGCACGATGTCCGGCGATAGAATCTTGAGGACGACCGCGTTGCCCGCGGCAAGGTGCGGTTTTGCCGCCGCGACGGCTGCATCGGGATCGCGAGCCAGTACGGCCGGCGCGATCGCAATCCCATACGCCGAAAACATATTCGACATTTCGACGGGATCGAGCCAGGTGCGTTTATCGGCAAAGACTGCGTCGATGATCGGACGCACCGCCGCCGCATCCGGCGTGAAATCCTGCGGCATGCTGGGCGGCGTCGCCATCAGCTGCTCGCGCGATTCCCGGTATTGCACCAGATGCATGAAACCTCCGACCGCATCCGATTCGGTCGCGTAGCTCGGAATGCCGGCCGCATCGAACGCATCTGCCGCCGGATCGCTGCCGCCAATCCAGACCGCGAAGACCGGTTTTGCCGGACTGCGCGTTTTGCGATGCCGCTCGGTCACGGCAATGACCGATTTCGCCGCCGCGGTCGCAGATGCCAGCGCGGTCGGCACATTCATGACCAGCACGGCGTCGTTGGCGTCGTCGTCCAGCAAGTGTTCGAGCGTGATCGCGTATCTTTCTTCGTCCGCGTCGCCGGCGATGTCGATCGGATTGGCGTGCGACCAGATCGGGGGCAGCGCCGCATCGAGCTTCTTCATGGTCGCGGGCGAAATGTTAGCCAGCTCGCCGCCAAAATCCGCCAGACGGTCCACCGCAAGGACGCCGACGCCGCCGCCGTTGGTCAAGATCGCCAGGCGCTTGCCGGCGAGCGTCGTCAAATGTCCGAGTGTCTCCGCGGCGGCGAATAGTTCATCGAGATCGAGCACGCGCAAAAGACCGGCGCGGCGGAATGCGGCGTCATAGACCGCATCCGAGCCGGCAAGTGCGCCGGTATGCGTCATTGCCGCTTTGGCGCCCTGGGCATGGCGTCCGGTTTTGACGACGAGCACCGGCTTGGCGCGGGCGGCGGCTCGCGCAGCCGACATAAACTTGCGCGCGTCCTTGACCGATTCGATGTAAAGCATAATCGCTCGCGTCGGCCGATCCATGGCGAAGAAATCGAGCAGGTCGGCAAAATCGACGTCGACACTGTCGCCGATGGATACGACGGCGGAAAATCCGATGCCGCGAACCGATGCCCATTCCACCAAGCCCGTCGCGATGGCGCCGGACTGCGAGATAAGCGCGAGGTCGCCCGGTTGCGGCATCGAAGCGGCGAAGCTCGCATTGAGTTTGACGCTGGGCACCAGCACGCCCAGGCAATTCGGTCCGACGAGGCGCAACCCGGTTGCGCGCGCGGCTTTTTCGCACGCTTCCGTGAGTGAGCCCGGGCCGTGGCCGAGACCGGAAGTGAGGATGATGGCGGCGGCAGTACCTTTGGCGCCGGCGGCAGCAATGATGGATGGGACGGCCGGCGGCGGGACGCCGATCACGGCGAGATCGGGCGCGCTCGGCAGGTCGGCATAGGATTTGACCGCGCGGACGCCTTCGATGGCGTCGTAATGCGGATTGACCAGTTGGACTTCGCCGGCGAAGCCGCCGCGGCGCAGATTCTTCAGGACCGCGTGGCCGGGCGACTTTTCCCGCGGGCTCGCGCCGACGACGGCGACGGATCGCGGCGAAAGCACTTTGTCGAGACGATAGATTGACATCGGTTCTCGGCCGAAGCGCTTCGGCTCCCCCGCTCATGATCTAGCCGACTTCATGAACGAACTTAAGGCGTGAATGCCCGGCGCCGGGCCGGGCATCACGCTTTCTGCGAACTCAGATCGCTATGTGAATACTCAGCCAACCAGCGACCGCAGCACCGGATATTCCTCGACTATATGCATCCGCTCGACCAGGCCATCGAGACCGAAAACATGGCCGGCGCGATGGGCGATCAGGTAGACGATCACGGTCGCATAAACGAGATGATAGTCGACGAGGAAATTGACCGGTTCCTCGATATACGGGAATTTCATGTGCGCGAAGTAATAAGTGATCATCAGCAGCACGCCGAACGGTCCGCTGATACGCACCATGAATCCGGAGATCAGCGACAGGCCAATCAGCAGGTGACCCCACTTCACCATGAAGTCGGTGATGGGCAATAGCGTCGGCGTGGCGAACACCGCAAAGGCGTCGTGAAACGTCACGACGTGATTCAGAGAATCCAGCGGTGTCGAAATTGTCCCAGATCTGCCACGCGCCGGCATAGAGAAACGTCCAGCCTATCAAAATGCGCAGGACGAAGATTATGCCGCAATCGAGTTTGGTTTCAGTCATTTCAGTCATGGTGTAGCTCCCTTCAGAAGATGATGAGAGAAAATCGCACCGGCCGGCGCGAGCGGCATTGACCTGGGTCAAACCTCGCCAGGATTACAAAAGTTAAGCATTCCCACGCCTTGGTTGATGCAGATCAATGCCGTGCGGCGTTGGGGCCTGTGCAATATGATAACATAGAGCAACGAGGTACCGTATCATGACGATCACACGACAGTTTGCAATTCTTTCCCAAGGCGTCCTCGCCGGCGCCGCGGGTGGCGTCGCCGAAATCGTCTGGGTGACGCTTTTTGCCGACGTGACCGGCGGCAATCCCGCCGTTCTGGCGCGCGGTGTGACGACTGCTGCCGGAGTGAGCGCGCTGCTGCCGGCATCGCCGATAGCTCTCGGTGTCGCCGTGCATATGATGCTGGCGGTGTCGCTTGGTATCGCGCTGTGCTTCGCGTGGTCGGCATTGCGCGATTGCCGACCCGGCCTGACCGACCCCTATCCATTCATGCTGGTGGCGTTGGCCGGCGTCTGGGCGATCAATTTTTTCGTGGTGTTGCCGATCGTCAGCCCGGCTTTCGTTCACATGGTTCCCTATGCGGTCAGTCTGACCTCGAAGCTGCTGTTCGGCGTGGCTGCGGCGGAAGCGCTTCGGCGGCAGACTCAGTCAATGTCGAACGTCGCGCAGGTGCTGGCGCGGAAGCGATCCGACTGACACGATCTTAAACAATACGCCGGACGCAACTTACGCTTATTTGGTCCGCACCTTCAGCTTCAGCAGCGCATCCGCATTGCCATGGGTGAGCTTCGCCATATCGGCCGGCGCTGGCGCGACACGATTGAGGAAGGCGCGGCCTTCCGCATTGGTCGCAAACGGATAGTCGACGGAGAACATGATGCGATCGAGGCCGAAGGTCAGGAGCGCGCAGATGAACGGCGGCGCGTCGAACACGCCGCTGGTGGTGAGCCAGACCTGATCGCGGATGGTGCGGCTGATCGGCCGCTTCAAATGGCCGACATCGTGCACGAAGGCTTCGTCGATGCGAGCCATCATCATCGGCAGCATTTCGCCCATATGACCGATGATGATCTTCAGCCGCGGATGGCGATCGAGCGTACCGGAAACAACGAGACGCAACACATGAATTGCCGTCTCCGAATGCCAGCCCCAGCCGGCGGTCTCGAGAACGCGCGCTGCGCCGTCCGGCAGATTAGAGTAGTAGGCCTGCCGCACCGGCTCCGGCGGCAGATGCGGATGGACATAGATCGGCACGTCAAGCTCCACGGCGGCCGCAAGCAGCCCGTCGTAGCGCGGATCGTCGAGGAAGCGGCCCTCGGTCGTGCCGTTGATCAGGGCGCCAACGAAGCCGAGCTCCTTTACCGCGCGAGCGAGTTCCGCCGGCGCGGCGTCGGGGCTTTGCATCGGCATCGAGGCGAAACCCGCAAAGCGGTCGGGATGGCGCGCAATGGCTTCGGCGAGGTGATCGTTGACGGCGCGTGCAAGCGCGATGCCGTCCGGGCCGGGCACCAGATCGGCGGCCGGGCCGGCATTCGACAGCACCTGCACCGTGATGCCCGCATCGTCCATCGATTTGAGGCGCCGCTCGCCGATCTCGGGCAGAAGCTCCATCGGATTGACCGCACCGGGCGTTATATTTCTCGGCCGGAAGCCGCGAGCGCTGATGGCTTTTGGATCGATGCGGCGGGCCAGCGCCGGGACCGAATAATGTTCCTCAAGTGCGACGGTACGCATAGCCGATTTCCTCCATTGACGGCGGGTTGTTGCATTGATGTTGCCGCCTAGCAAGCGCGGTACGCCGACCGCACCGATGCTATAATAAAACGATGGCGCGTATATTCATCAACTACCGTCGTGACGACATGCCCGGCGTCGCCGGGCGTTTGTTCGATCATCTGGCGATGAAATATTCCCGCCGCGAGCTGTTCATGGACGTCGATGCCATGCAGCCGGGCCGCGACTTCGCCAAGCAGCTCGAGAGCCAAGTCTCTCAATGTAATGTGCTGCTCGCCGTGATCGGTCCGCACTGGCTTGACGCGCGCGATCAAGCCGGCAAGCGTCGGCTCGACAACGACAAGGACTATGTGCGCATCGAAATCGCCTCGGCGCTTAAGCGCGATATTGCGGTGATCCCGGTGCTGCTCGACGGCACCACGATGCCGTCCGAAGAGAGCTTGCCCGACAATCTGAAATCGCTGGTCCGCCGCCAAGCGCTCGAACTGCGTCACACGCGCTTTGCCGCCGATGCCGATGCAATCGTTCACGCGCTTGAAGCCGTTGTGCCGCGGCGCAGCGTTCCCTGGGCGTGGGTCGGTGGCGGCGTCGGCCTCGCGGCCGTCGCCGTGATCGCCCTGCTGTGGCCGAAATTGACCGCAAAACCCACCCCGCAACAGCCGGTTACCGTGGCCGCCAAGCCAGCGCCGGCGATGCCGCCTGCTGCTCCGTTACCACCGCCGGCACAATCCCCGCCGCCGACGCAGCAACCAAGCGCACCGGCGCCGGCAACTCCCGCGATGGACTTCGGTTTGCCAGCGGGCGTGACACTCGGCGAGATGCTCAATGGGATCGCCTTGCCGGGATCGATTATGCGCGTGACCAGTATCTCGGCCGACCCGGCGATTTGTCAGGCCGCCTGCCGCGCCGAACCGCGCTGTGCGGCTTGGACCTACACGCAGCCCAGCGCTGCGGACGTAGCGGCGCGCTGTTCGCTCAAGGCGCTCATTCCCCGGCCGATTCCGGACACATGCTGCTCGTCCGGCATCGAGCGCGAACCGCCCCCGGAGCTGCGCGAGCCGCCGCCGGTTTCGGCAATCGTTACCGGCGCGCAACGCGGCATCGAATTGGAGGGTGGTACGTACCGTTATTTCGGCGGTGACGACGCCACTCCAGAAGCATGCCAGGCGGCATGCCGCGCCGACGGACAATGTCTGGCATGGGATTATTCGCGCCCCGGCATTTTCAGCCCCGATGCCCGTTGCTTCCTGAAGAACAAAACTTCACGCCCGATAGCCAGTGCGTGTTGCATTGCCGGCTTCGAGCGGGCCGAGACAAAGTGATCCGCGCCGGCATCGTCGGACTTGGCCGTTGGGGCCGCGCGCTGGTCAACGCCGTTACCGGCAAAAGCGGCAATACCAGCGACGACATTCGTTTTTTGCGCGCCGCAACGCGCACGCGCGGCAGCGCCGAAGAGTTCTGCCGCGAGCGGCAGATCGTGCTGGCCGACAGCTATGAGGATATTCTGCACGCCGCGGATATCGATGCTGTCGTTCTCGCCACGCCGCACAGCCAGCATGAGGCGCAGGCGCTTGCCGCGATAGCGGCCGGCAAGCACGTTTTCGTCGAAAAGCCGCTGACGCTCGATCTTAACAGCGCGCTTGTCGTGGCCGATGCCGCGCGCAAAGCCGGCTTGGTTTTAGCCGTCGGCTTCACGCGGCGTTTTCATCCCAGCATCGCCGAGCTGCGCCTTCGCGCGCGCGACGGCCGGCTCGGCAGTATCGTCGCCATGGTGGCCCAGCACACCACCTCGACCGTGCAATTCATCGCACCGGACAATTGGCGCGCATCGGCCGAAGAAGCGCCGGGCGGCGCCTTCACCGCCGTCGGCGTGCATTCGCTCGACAATATGATCGAATTCGCCGGCCGCGTGCGCGACCTGCGCTGCGTCACGGCGCGCAATTATCCCGGGCCGTCGGACGATACGACCACGGTCATGCTGCGGTTCGACAGCGGGGCGACCGGCCTCATTTTTTGTTCGGTGGCAACCGCCACTAATTTCGAACTCACTGCCTATGGCACCAAGGGTCTCGTCGAAATTTCGCGCACCGACCTGTCGCATTTTCGTTTCGCGCCCACTGCGACGGCCGCGCCAACCGGAGCGGTGCCGGCGCCGCCGAACGAGATTCTGCAATTCCCCGGGTTCGACATGCTGCACGCCGAAATGACGGCGTTCGCCCGCGCGATCCGCGACGGCACGCCCTATCCGGTGCCGATCGCCGACGTGCTCCATGGCATGGCGGTATTCGATGCCGTGGTGGAATCGGCAAAGCGCGGCGAAATTGTTGCCGTCCGCAACTGATTTTGCGTACGCGCGTCGGAAAACTTTTCATTTTATTAAGGCTGTATGCTGGCTGTCATAAACCGGCCGGCATGGTCTTGCGAAGCCGTCGCGTTGCCGCTAAATAGGTCCGATCGAGCTTTCGGCCGAATGACTTGGCCTTGCAGCGACTGATAGCGCGCCTGACTGACGATCTTTCACCAAAATCTCGAGCTAACCGAGCCGGGCATACTCGCGCGGTTCACATCGATATGTCTATGAGGAGAGACCCGTGAACAACGGCACCGTGAAGTGGTTCAACGCACAGAAAGGCTATGGATTCATTCAACCCGAGGGCGGCGGCAAGGACGTATTTGTCCATATCAGCGCCGTCGAGCGCGCCGGTCTTCGCGAGCTGCGGGAAGGCCAACGCGTATCCTTTGAAGTCGTGGTGGACCGCAAGACCGGCAAGTCGGCCGCTGAAAATCTCAAGACGATGTAACTTGTGTTACGCGCGGTCGGAGCATCGGCCGCGCTGCTAAGAAATTACAGCCCGGATTGCGTTTCCGCAGTCCGGGTTTCCCAACACGCAGCCCCCCGGATTCGCAGCCGCGACCGGGCTACATTAATGTCTGCGCAATCAGAACCGCATTAAGACCGAGCACCACGGCCGTGGCGAGCACGGCCGCCACGCGCGTCAGCGCGGTGTTGGCGAACGCCCCCATGATATCGGTCCTGCTGGTAAAGATGATGAGCGAGATCATCGGCAACGGCAGGGCAAGGCTTAAGATCACCTGACTGATGACCAGTGCGTCCGTCGAATTGGCGCCGAGGGCGACGACGACGAAAGCCGGCACCATGGTGACCAATCTGCGAATCCAGACCGGGATGCGGAAGCCGATGAAACCCTGCATGATCATTTGGCCGGCCATCGTGCCGACCGTCGAGGCCGAAATGCCCGAGGCGATGAGCGAGACCAGGAACACTCCGGCCGCGGCGGCGCCAAGAAGCGGCGTCAACGTGTGATAGGCGGTTTCGATCTGCGCCACGTCGGGATGGCCGGCGTGAAAGGCGCCCGACGCCATTATCACCATGGCCATGTTGACGAGTCCGGCGACTGAGAGCGCGATCACGACTTCCCTGTTGGAGAACCGCAGCACCATCCGCCGATCGTCGTCGTCGCGGACCGGCACCCGCGCCTGCGTCAGGCCGGAATGCAGATAGATCGCGTGCGGCATAACCGTTGCGCCGATGATGCCGACGGCAAGCAACAGCGCCTCGGCGTCGACGATTTGCGGCGTGACGGTATGGAATGCAGCGGAAGCCCAATCGACCGGAGCAATGAACATCTCGACCAAATAACAAAGGCAGATCACGCCGACGATCGAGCCGATGATCAGTTCGAGCGGCCGAAAGCCGAATTTCTCGCACATCAAGAGGCCGTAAGTAATGATCGCGGTCACGACCATTCCAGCGAAGAGTGGCATCTGAAACAGTAACGACAGTCCGATGGCGCCGCCGAGGAACTCGGCGAGATCGGTTGCCATGGCGGCGATCTCGCTGACCACCCACATGGCCCAGACCACCGGACGCGGAAAGTGATCGCGGCACAGTTCGGCGAGGTTGCGGCCGGTGACGATGCCGAGCTTGGCCGAGAGGCCCTGGAACAGCATCGCGATCACATTGGCGAGCAGCACCACCCAAAGCAGCCCGTAGCCGTATTTCGCCCCGGCCTGGATGTTGGTCGCAAAGTTTCCCGGGTCCATGTAGGCGATCGAAGCGACGATCGCCGGGCCGGCGAAAGCGAGCGCCGCGCTGATGCCGCGCCGGCCGGCGAGCGCCTGATGCGCCGTCGCGACGGTACGCTCGGTCAGCGATGCCGGCCGTGCAATCGTCTCGGTCACCGTCGAATCGGTCATCGCTTCACGCCGCATGCAGCAATTACATGAAAGTGTAGCACCGGTTACAGTATAAGCACGCGCTCCCTATAGTCAATGGCTATAATATGTAGTATGAGCTACACTTTGACACCGGCAACAATTCGTGGTCTCGGCTGGCCTTCGGCGCCACGACGCCGGGTTGGGGTCTCGGTCACAAATGGGCAAGCTCCCCGCTGAAGGAACCCAAGCGCGCCGTTTCGGCAAGACGCGGTCGGCGCAATCGACCGCGTTGCTGGAGGATTACGCCGAGCTGATCGCGGATCTGCTGGAGGGCGAGGGCGAAGCGCGGCCCACCGACATTGCCCGTCGGCTCGGCGTGTCGCACGCCACCGCGATCAAGACCATTTCACGCCTCAAGCGCGCCGGGTTGGCGACGGCGCGGCCCTATCGCGGGGTATTCCTGACCGAGAAAGGACATGCCTTGGCCGATCGCGCGCGGGTGCGGCACCGGCTGGTCGTGGATTTGCTGCGCGCGCTCGGCGTTCCGACCGAATCGGCGGAGGCCGACGCCGAGGGCATCGAGCACTACGTTTCGGAAATTACGCTCAAAGCTTTCGCGCAGTTTCTCAAATCGCGAGAGTGATTTCACACCGCGTGCGCGGTGAGCGCGTCGACGATGCCGTCGACGACCTCTTCGACCATGGTCTTGTCGTCGCCCTCGCCCATGATGCGAATGACCGGCTCGGTGCCGGACGGCCGCACCACAAGCCGGCCGTGGCCGTTGAGGCGAGTTTCGGCATCGGCGATCGCGGAGCGCACCTTGGAATTTTCCAGGGGCTTGCCGCCGCGATAGCGCACGTTGCGAAGTATCTGCGGCAGCGGCTCGAAGCGGTGGCAGACCTGCGAGACCGGCTTATCCTTCTTCTTCACCACCGCAAGCAATTGCAGCGCGGCAATGAAGCCGTCGCCGGTAGTGGTGTAATTCGACAGGATGATGTGGCCCGATTGCTCGCCGCCGACGTTGTAGCCATGCTCACGCATGTATTCGAGCACGTAGCGGTCGCCGACCGGCGTGCGCACCAGCGAGAGCTTGAGCGACTGCAAGTAGCGCTCGAGGCCGAGATTGGACATCACCGTGGCGACGATGCCCGGTTTGGTGAGCAGACGATCCTCCGCCCAGCTCTCCGCGATGACCGCAAGGAGCTGGTCGCCGTCGATCAGGTGACCGTGTTCGTCGATGACGACCACGCGGTCGGCGTCGCCGTCGAGCGCGATGCCGATATCGGCGCGCATCTCGCGGACCTTGCGGCACAGCGCATCGGGAGCCGTCGAGCCGCATTCGCGGTTGATGTTGAAGCCGTCGGGTTCGACGCCGATTGACACGACGTCGGCGCCAAGCTCCCACAGCGCGTCGGGCGCGACGCGATAGGCGGCGCCGTTGGCGCAATCGATGACGACGCGCAAGCCGTCGAGCGACAGATTGCGCGGCATCGTACGCTTGGCGAATTCGATGTAACGGTCGTGCACGCCGTCGATGCGCTTGGCGCGGCCGAGTTCCGCGCTCTTGGCCAGACGCTTGGTCATATCGGCCTCGATCAGCGCTTCGATCTTCTGCTCGACATCGTCGGACAGCTTATAGCCGTCGGGTCCAAACAGTTTTATGCCATTGTCGTCGAATGGATTGTGCGAGGCCGAAATCATGACGCCGAGATCGGCGCGCATGGAACGCGTCAGCATGGCGACGGCGGGGGTCGGCATCGGACCAAGGAGCAGCACATCCATGCCGACGGAGGTGAAGCCGGCGACCAGTGCCGTCTCGATCATATAGCCGGAAAGCCGCGTATCCTTGCCGATCACGACGCGATGGCGATGCTCGCCGCGGCGAAAGACGAGGCCGGTCGCCTGGCCCACCTTGAGCGCCAATTCCGGCGTGATCACGCCGTTGGCGCGGCCGCGAATCCCATCGGTGCCGAAATACTTACGAACCATAATAGGGGTCCCCACCGCCTGCCTCTGCGGCGATAGTAGCCTGTTCCGGGTCTCAACTGCTTCAAAAAATATTGGGTAATCTTACTGTCCAGAGCAACCTTTCGTTCATCATAAGGATAAACGAAATCAATAGGTTAGGTTCACAATCGCGCCGGACTCATGGAACCGGCCAGTTCTATACCTCATGCTTGTCATACACGCTGCCGGCAGGTTGGGTGACAGAAACCGGGTCCGAACCCGGAAAAGTGTCCTCCAAGCCGCGCTCGAGCGCGTCATCGAACCTCGCACGCCGCTCGTCCTGGCCGCGCCGCTTGCCGTGGCGATACGTCTCGCCGCGCTGAAAGCGAGCGGCATCTGGTTGCAGCGATCGAGTCCTGTTCCATTCATCCATAGTTGCCGTCCCGCGTGAGTTAAGGCGCAGCGGCGGATCCAGCCGCCCGTAAACAACGGCTTGCGAGGGTCGCCGTTCCTTGCGCATGACTGCAAGCGCTTTGTGCTATCAAAGGCGGGCTAAAGCGCCGGGAACCTCCCATGAAGACCATGACCTGCATCGAGGATCTGCGGCAGACTGCCCACCGCAAGGTGCCGCGCGCATTTATCGATTACGCGGAAGCCGGCTCTTATGCCGAGCAGACGCTACGCGCCAACCGAGCCGATCTCGATCGGATCAAGCTGCGCCAGCGCATCCTGTTCGACGTTGGCAATCGCAGCACCAAGACCACGATCCTCGGCGAGCCCGCGGCGTTTCCGCTCGCGCTGGCGCCGGTCGGGCTTTGCGGCATGCAGCACGGCGACGGCGAGATCCTGGCGTGCCGCGCGGCGCAGCAAGCGGGAATTCCGTTTACGCTTTCGACGATGTCGATCTGCTCCATCGAGGATGTCGCGGCGGCGGTCGATAAACCCTTCTGGTTCCAGCTCTACGTCATGAAGGATCGCGGTTACATTCGTGAGCTGATCGAGCGGGCCGCCGCCGCCAAATGCAGCGCTCTCGTTCTCACGGTCGACCTTCAGGTCATCGGTCAGCGCCACCAAGATATCAGAAACGGCATGACCGTTCCGCCGGAAATCCGCATCAAAAATCTTATCGATATCGCCACCAAACCCGCTTGGGTCCTGAGCGTGGCTCGCGGCAAGCGCAAGACGTTTGGCAATATTGCCGGCCACTATCCCGGCATGAACAACGTCACCGTACTGTCGAAGTGGATTTCCGAGCAGTTCGATCCGACGTTGAGCTGGAAGGACGTCGAGTGGATCAAAAGCCTGTGGCCCGGCAAGCTGATCCTCAAAGGCATTCTCGATCTTGAGGACGCCCGCATTGCCGCCAGGACCGGAGCGGCGGCACTGATCGTGTCCAATCACGGCGGCCGCCAGCTCGATGGCGCGCCATCCTCGATTTCGATGCTGCCGGCGATCGCGGATGCGCTCGGCTCCGATATCGAGATCATGTTCGACGGCGGCATCCGTTCCGGCCAGGACATCATGCGCGCGATCGCACTCGGCGCGCGCTCGTGCCTGAGTGGCCGCGCTTACATTTACGGGCTCGGCGCCGGCGGGCAGGCGGGCGTCGCGCGCGCCATCGAGATCATGCGTAACGAGCTCGACGTCTCGATGGCGCTGACCGGGGTCACCAGCATTGCCGAGATCGATCGCCGCGTGATCGCGGCGGTGTGACCGTCATGCCGAGGCGGCCGCTTCGCTCGCGCGTCAGCAAGTGCAGCCCGGACGGAGCGCAGCGACATCCGGGAGCGGCGCTTCGGCCGCTAGATCGTTCCCGGCTTTCGTTCCGCTCAAGCCGGGCTACTTTTTGGGCTTCATTCATCCGCCCCGCTTCGCGGGGCAGAATAAGGGCAAGCCGTCATTCTTCCTTATATCCGTAGGCCTGCGCGTTGCCGGTCGCGCCGTAATATTTGTACGGCAGGAATTTCCCCGACATCGAAATCTTGACCCGGTCGCCCTTGGGATCGGCCTGGCGTTCCATGCCCAAGTCGAAGTCGATCGCCGACATGATGCCGTCGCCGAATTCTTCCTCGATCAGAACCTTCAATGCCGGTCCGTTGACCATTATCAACTCATAGAAACGATAGATCAGCGGATCGGTCGGCGGCATCGGCGAGCCGCGGTTCGGCACCTCGTTCAGCAGCGCCTGTTCGCTCTTGCTCAGCCCGAACAGTTCGGCGGCCTTCGCGGCCTGCGGCCTAGTCAACTTCATCTGGCCGAGCAGCGCGCCGGTGATCAGCACCGGCGACATGCCGCCGATTTCGCCGCAGATATATTTCCAGCTCCAGCCCTTTTCGCGCTTGATGCCGAGCAGCTTCTCGGTGAGTTCGGCGCGCGTCTTGATCGATGTCATTGGACGACCTCCTGGCGTTTGGCGTGGTTATGCCCGAAGAACGAGCAATTGCCGTGCCAAAAGACGGCCGTCCCGAACGATGCCAGCGCGATTACTGCGGCACGACCCCGTCACGGCCAACATTGATGCGGCCTGTTTGAAGCGTGCCGTCGGGCATCTTGTCGGCACGCACGATAGCGATATGCGCACCGGGTTTAAGCTCGCTCTTGTCGCCGGGAACATAGGAACGGATCACGGCATCGGGGCCGACGATGATTTTCTGCTCGCCGTCCTTGTATTTGACCGTGAGCACCCGGCCATTGACGCCCTCGACCGTGGTGTCGACCGTCCCGTTCGTCATGGTGGAACCGGGCCGATCCCACGGCCGAAAGCCTTCGCCGAGGCCGCGCTGCGACGGCGCGAAGATCATCAGCTGGATCGCCTTCTGGCTGCCGTCCGGCTGCGGCATGGCGCCGACGCCGATGAAGTCGCCGATCTTCACGTCGGCGAGTTTTGCCGGCGCGACCCCGAATACCTGGCCACTATCGGCGAGCTTCACCGTTACGTCCGGGCCGGTGTCCGGTTTGATGACCAGCGTCGAGCCGTCGACGCTCGCGATCGTGCCGCGCACGCGCACGGTTTGCGGCTGCTGCGCAATCGCCGAAGTCGCAGCGAGTGCGGCGACGACGGCGAACGCAACCGGAAGTGCCATCTTCCTCATCTCACGCTCCCATGGAGCCAGTGCGCTTCACCGCCAAACACCGTAATCGCCGAATTGGACGTTTGGCGCCTCCAACGTATCGTCCGGGAGTTTCTTTGCGGCGACGACGAGGATTTTTTGGCCTGGTTTCAGATCGGAAGCGGATTTCCTGGCAAGGCTAGCGATAGCGGTAGTCGGCGTTACAGTGATCTTTTGTTCGCCGTCCTTGTACTTCAAGGTCAGCGTTTGGCCGTCGACCCCGGCGACGCTGGTGTCCACCGTGGCATTCGTCATGGTGCTGTTGGGCTCGTAGTCCCACGGCCGGTGTCCTTCAGCGAGGCCGCGCGAGGCCTCCGGGAAGATGATGACCGCCACGGCCTTCTGGCTGCCATCGGGCTGCGGCATGCCGGTCACCGCAATGTATGAGTTCGGTTTGATATCGGCGAGCGACGCCTTCACGACCTCGGTCACCGGCGCGTTGTCGGCGAGCTTGATCTTCATCTCCGCGCCGTCGCGCGATTTCGCCGTCAGCATCGAGCCGTCGACGCTTTCAATGGTGGCGCGCACGCGCACTACCGGGGGCGCCTGAGCAATCGCAATTGACGCACCGAACAACAACGCCACGGCGCTTACGACCGTGATCTTCAATGGGCTCATCGTCACTCCTCCCAACTCGCCTCGGATTGAGGGCACCGGGTTATAACCCCGTTCACGCAACCTTATTCCGAGGTATTGGTCTGGGGAAGGGATAGATCGGCTTCGAGCAGCGCCCGCAGTTCCGCGGTCACTTCGGGCTTTTTCCCGAACCACAGCAAAAAGCCGCGTACCGCCTGATGCATCAGCATACCGAGCCCGTCCGCGGTGCGTAGCCCGCGCGTTCTTACCGAGCGGACGAGGGGCGTGATCAGCGGCGCATAAACGAGATCGGCGACGACACTGTGACCGGGCAGGCGCCCAACTTCGATCGAGAGGTCGGGCTGCCCGGCCATGCCGAGGGTCGTCGTGTTCACAACGAGCGCCGCATCGTCGAGCGCGGCATTGCGTTCATCCCAGCGGGCAGGGTGCACGCGCGCGCCGAAGCGTTCGCGCAAGGCCTCGGCGCGCCGCTGCGTCCGATTGGCAACCACGACATGATCGACGCCGCGTTCCAGCAGCGCATAAACAACTGCGCGCGCGGCGCCGCCGGCGCCGAGCACGACGGCCTTGCCTAAACCGCGATCCCAACTGGGCGCGCTGGCGTCGAGATTGTCCAAAAAGCCTTCGACGTCGGTATTGGTCGAGCGCAGCACGCCGTCGAGCCACAAGGTATTGGCGGCGCCGACGGCGCGCGCGCGGTCGTCGGGCTGCGACCAGGCGAGCGCCGCTTCCTTGTGCGGCACCGTGACGTTGGCGCCGACATAGCCGCGCGCGGCGAGCGATTGCACAAACGCGTGGAATTGATCGGGCGGCACCGCCTCGCGCCGGTATTCGCCGGGAATTCTGTAAGCTTTCAGCCAATAATTATGGATGAGCGGCGATCGCGAATGTTCGACCGGCCAGCCGATGATGCAGGCCGCTCGCGCGGGCGCGGTCACGCCTCGTCCACCACGGTGTTGCGCAGCACGCCGATCTCGGGGCACTCGACCTCGATCGTGTCGCCCGGCTTGAGCCATATCGGCGGCTCGACTTTCGGCGTCTTCTTGACCGGCGTGCCGGTGCAGACGACGTCGCCGGCTTTGAGCGTCATAAAGCTTGTCGCGTAAGCGATGATGTCGGCGAACGAGAAAATCATGCTCGCCGTGGTGTCATCCTGCGTCACCTCGCCGTTCTTGCGCACGACAAGGTGCAGCGGCTTGCCAAGGTCGAACTCGGTTTGGATCCACGGCCCGATGCCGCCTGAGGCGTCGAAATTCTTGCCCTGGGTGACGTTGAACTGGCCGTGGCGCGTCCAATCGCGGATGGTGCCTTCGTTGCAAAGCGTAATGCCGGCGATCACGTCGAGCGCGCGATCCTTGGCCACGTGCTTGCAATCGCGGCCGATTACGATCGCGATCTCGCCTTCGTAGTCGAGCTGCTCGGAGATTTTCGGGCGCACCAGACTTTGCCCCGAGCCGACCAGCGAATTCGGCGCGCGATAGAACATGCTCGGATATTTCGGATTGTTGGTGACATTATAATCCTGGCCGCGATTGGCGTAATTGATGCCGATGCAGAGGATTTTTTCCGGCGCCGACAACGGCGCCAGCAGCTCGACTTCGGCGAGCGTCACGTCGGGACGCACGCCGCTCGATGCGGCCTTGGCCTGATCGAGCGCTTGGGCGCGAAACACCTCGCTCAGCGTTTGAAAGCGGTGCAGCCGCGGGCGCAGATCGACGATGCCGTCGCTGACGACCACGCCGAAACTCGGCCGGCCGCGCAATGCATAACTCGCAAGACGCATCTGTTATCTCCCTCGCGTTAATAAATGGCCGCCAATCGGCCTTCCGCGATTCGGCCGATGTGTTAGAAGTCGGCGCACCAACCGTCAACGGCCAACAGTGAAATCTCTTTTCCTCGACTGCAACGATCAGCTTGCGCCGGTCTGGCAGCGCGTCCTGCGCGCCGATGACCCGCCGATCGACGTCAATCGCAAGCCGTTCGAGCAGGCCGATCTGCCGCGCATGCTCAAAGGCTACGATATCTGCGTCGACGATCACTCTTACATGCCGACGCCCCTGGTCGAGCAGTGCGACGCGCTCAAGCACGTCGTCTTTCTCGGCACCGGACCCGCGAGCTACATGAGTCTCGCCGACATGGCGGTGCGCGGCATAAAGGTTCACATCATCAGGAACTATGGCGACACCGCCGTCGCCGAGCACACCATTGCGCTCCTGCTGGCCTCTTGCCGCGACATCGCGCGCATGGATCGCGAAGTGCGCGCCGGCACCTGGATTCCGCACGACGGCGTGCAGCTTCTCGGCAAGACGCTGGGCGTGATCGGGTTCGGCGGCATCGGGCGCGAAGTGTTGCGCCTCGGCCGCGGCCTCGGCATGGAGGTTATCGCCTGGAACCGCACGCCGCAGTCTGGTGCTCCTCTCGTCACACTCGACGAGTTATTGGAGCGAGCGGATGCGATCTCGATGAATCTCACGCTCAACGACGAGACCCGCGGTTTTCTCGGACCCGCGCAATTCGCAGCGATGAAGCCGGGGGTGATTTTCGTCAATACCGCGCGCGCCGGTTTGGTCGATGAGGCAGCCTTCATCGAGGCGCTGCGCTCGGGCCGCATCCGCCATGCCGGCCTCGATGTTTTTCACGCCGAGCCGCTGAAAACCGATAACCCGCTCGCGCGCATGGAGAATGTGACGCTCACGGCGCATGCCGCGTTCCGCACGCTCGAAGCCTCGATGACGCTCTTGCGCCGCGCCATCGACATCGTGCGCGACATCGTCGACAATGCGACGCGCTAACAGCATTGCGGATCGATCATGGGCGAGCGCCACCTCGACATCGGCATGCGCGTGAACGGCGAGGACGTGCGCGAACGCGTCGAGGCCAGAAAAACGCTGGTCGATTTCTTGCGCGACGATCTGGGACTGACCGGCAGTCATATCGGCTGCGAGCACGGTGTCTGCGGCGCCTGCACGGTGCTGGTCGACGGCGAGGCGGTGCGCGGCTGCCTCGTCCTTGCCGTGCAATGCGACGGCGCGGAAGTCGAAACCATCGAAGGCATCTCGGATTCCGGCGTCATTGCCGATCTCCAGGAGGCATTCCAAAGGCGCAACGCGCTGCAATGCGGTTTCTGCACGCCCGGCATGCTGATCGGCGCGCAGGAATTATTGTCCCGCGGCGGCGTGCCGAGTCGTGATATGATCCGCGAGCATTTTTCCGGCAATTACTGCCGCTGTACCGGCTACCAGGCCATCGTCGACGCCATCGAATCCATCGCGCAATCACGCCCAGGCACATGTCCAAGTGCGGGCGGAAAAGGCAGGCTGACCATGAACGAACACGCAAATCCACAGACACTGTCGGAGCGCGCCGACGAGCTCGAAGAACAGATGATGCATGAGCTGGGCGAGCGCATCGCCACCAAGTCGGTGCTGTTCGGCATGGCCGACGGCAAAGTCGAGATGGCGAGCGGCCCGGCGCTCAAAGCCGCCAATCCCGATAAATACTTTTTGATGGGCGCCGATCCGCGGCTGCCGAAAATGCCGGACAAGCCGACGCTGATCGACTTCTTCAACAACCGCTTCGCCTCGCTCAATCACCTCCTGCAAAGCGCGACGCACGCGCTCAAGGGCGGCCACAATGAGAAGGTCGTGCTCGCGTGCCTGCTGCACGACATCGGCGTCGCCAGCTTCATCCGCTGCGACCATGGCTATTGGGGCGCGCAGATGATCGAGCCCTATGTCGACGAGGAAGTGAGCTGGGCGGTGCGCATGCATCAGGCGCTGCGCTTCTTCCCCGATCCGTCGGTCGGCTACGAATATCCGGAAATGTACGTCAGATATTTCGGCGCCGATTATAGACCCGAGCCTTACATCGTCGCCGAATACGAGCGCGCGCGGAACCACAAGTTCTACATGACATCGCGGATGATCACGGTGAACGACATCTATTCGTTCGATCCGAACGCCAAGGTCGATCTCAACGACTTCGTCGACATCATCGGCCGTAACTTCAAGCAGCCGAAGGAAGGCCTCGGCTTCGACAATTCGCCGTCGTCGCATATGTGGCGCACGCTGATGTGGCCGACGCGGTTTCTGTGATTGTCATTCCGGGGCGCGGGCATTAGCCCGCGAGCCCGGAATCCATAACCACGGGTCAGCGAATATGGATTCCGGGCTCCTCGCTTTGCTCGGCCCCGGAATGACGAAGAGAAAATGAAAATCTCCCCAGACCAACCCTCCGGCCTCAGCGCGCTCGACCGGCCGAATTCCTATATCGGCCGCTCGGTGCCGCGGCCGAATTTAGCGCGGCTCACTCAAGGCCGCGGCCAATATGTCACCGACGTCGTATTGCCGCGCATGGCGCATGTCGCTTTTGTGCGTTCGCCGCACGCGCATGCCCGCATCAAAAACATCGAAACCGCGGAAGCCAAGAAGGCGCCCGGCGTGGTCGCGGTGGTCACCGGCGCGGAGCTTGCCAAGGTGATTACGCCCTGGGTCGGCGTGCTCACCCATCTCAAAGGCATCAAATCGGCGCCGCAGCACGCCATCGCCGTCGAGCGCGCCTGCTGGCAGGGTGAGGCGGTCTGTGCGGTGGTCGCGCGCACCCGCGCCGAAGCGGAAGACGCGTGCGCGCTGGTCGCGGTGGACTACGAACCGCTGCCCAGCGTCACCGACCCGGAAACGGCGCTCGATGCCAAAACGCCGGTCATCCATCCCGAGCTTGGCGACAATCTCACCTTTGAGCGCGTCCTTAATGTCGGCGAACCGGACAAGGGTTTCGCCGAAGCGGATGCCATAGTCGAGACGGTATTTATGTTCGGCCGCCACACCGGCGTCACCAATGAGCCGCGCGCGATCGTCGCCGACTGGAATCCGGGCGAAGCGCGCCTCACCGTCTATCAGGGCACGCAGGCGCCGCACATGATGCAGAACCTGTTCGCCAAGCATCTTGATCTCGAAGAAAATCAGGTGCGCGTTCTCACCAAGGACGTCGGCGGCTCGTTCGGCATCAAGGTGCACGTCTATGCCGACGAGATGGCGACGGCGGCACTGGCGAAACTCCTCAAGCGGCCGGTCAAATTCGTCGCCGACCGTCTCGAAAGCTTCATCACCGACATTCATGCGCGCGATCATCGCGTCAAGGCGAAAATCGGCGTCAAGAAGGACGGCACGATCACCGCTTTCGAGATCGACGATTTGACCGGCATCGGACCGTATTCGGTCTATCCGCGAACGAGCGGCATCGAGGCGAACCAGGTCGTCAATCTGGTTGGCGGCCCGTACACCTGTCCGAATTACCGCGCCCGCGCCCGCGTCGTCTTCCAGAATAAGAATGTCATGTGCCAATACCGCGCCGTCGGTCATCCGATCGCGACCGCGGTGACGGAAGGCCTGGTCGAGCTTGCGGCGGCGAAGATCGGCATGGATCCGGCCGAGATCAGGCGGCGCAATCTATTCCCGGATAACAAATATCCCGCGACCGGCGCTGCCGGGCTGAAATTCGAAGGCCTGTCGCATCACGCTTCGCTCGATAAGATTTCTCAAAATGATGGACTACGACAAGCTGCGCGCCGAGCAGGCGAAGCTGCGCGCGGAGCGCATCTATCGCGGCCTCGGCTTTGCCTCTTTCATCGAAGTGACGAATCCCTCCGCGGCGTTCTATGGCGTCGGCGGCGCGCGCATTTCATCGCAAGACGGCGCCACCGTGCGGCTCGATGCGACCGGCGCGGTGTTCTGTCACTCGGGCGTGACCGAGCAAGGGCAGGGCGCCGAGTCCGTGCTGGCGCAATGCGTCGCCACGTCGTTCGGCGTGCCGATCGAGCGCGTGCGCGTCGTCACCGGCGATACCGACAATACGCCCTATGGCGGCGGCACCTGGGCGTCGCGCGCGGCCGGCATCGGCGGCGAGGCCGCGTGGCAGGCCGGCAAGGCGTTGCGCGAAAACGTGCTCGCCGCCGCCGCCTCGATCTTGCAGGCCGACCCGAAGACGCTCGATATCGGTGGCGGCGTCGTGGTCGACGCCGGGACCGGGCGCGAGCGCATGGGGCTCGATGAAGTGGCGCGCGTCGTCTATTTCCGCCCCGACACTTTGCCGCCCGGCTTCCAGGCCGAATTCACGGTGACGCGCCATTATGTGCCGCGCGCCTGGCCGTTTGCCTTCACCAACGGCGTGCAGGCGTCTTATCTCGAGGTCGATATCCGGACCGGCGAGATAAAACTGCTCAAGCACTGGTGCGTCGAGGATTGCGGCACCGTGATCAATCCGCAGCTGGTCGACGAGCAAATCCGCGGCGGCATCGTGCAAGGCATCGGCGCCGTGCTGTTCGAGCACTGCCTCTATGACGATGCGGGCCAGCTTCTCAACGGCAACCTGATGGATTATCTGGTGCCGATGGCCGGCGAAATGCCGGACATCGACATCGGCCACGTGGTGACGCCGACGGCGGATTCCGAACTTGGCGCCAAGGGTGCGGGCGAAGCCGGCACCGCCGGCGCGCCCGCTTGCGTCATGAACGCGGTGAACGATGCGCTCCGCCCGCTCGGCGCCGTTCCGATCACGGCGATGCCGATCACGCCGGAGCGGGTGCTGGAAGCTTTGCGGCGCGGGTAATCCACCCTTACCGGCTATTCATGCGCGGCAATGGCGGCGGATGCTATATGGTCCGCCGCAACCCCCGAGTTGCCGCCGCGCCCGATGTCCCCCGACAGGAAACCGAAAGTTGTCGCCATGATCGTCGGTTCGGCGATCATCATGCAGCAGATCGATTCCACCGTGATCACCACGGCGTTGCCGCAGATGGCGATCTCGCTGCACACCGATCCGGTGCGGCTCAGCGTCGCCGTCACCGCGTATCTCCTCAGCCTCGCGGTTTTCGTTCCGGTCAGCGGCTGGGCGGCGGATCGGTTCGGCGGCCGCACCGTGTTCCGCGCGGCAATAGCGCTGTTCACGCTCGGCTCGATCCTGTGCGGACTTTCCGGCAGTGTGACCGAACTGACTGCGGCGCGGGTGCTGCAAGGTCTCGGCGGCGCCATGATGGTGCCGGTCGGTCGCCTCGTATTATTCCGCAGTGTCGAAAAAGCAGCGCTTATAGGCACCATGGCCTATCTGCAGGTGCCGGCGCAGCTTGGCCCCGTGCTCGGCCCGCCGATCGGCGGCTTCATCACCACTTATTTTTCTTGGCGCTGGATTTTCCTGGTCAACGTTCCGCTCGGCGTCCTGGGCATCGTGCTGGTGACGCTGTTCTTCGACAATCCGAAGGAAGAAACCCAGCGCCCGTTCGACACTATCGGCTTCGTGCTCACCGGCGGCGCGCTGTTCTGCATGATGTACTCGATCGAGGCGGCCGGCCGCGGACGCGGCGATCTTGGCGAGCTCGTCTTATTGGTCGTACTGGGCGTCGTGATCGGCGCTCTGGCGCTGCGGCATTTGCGGCGCGCCGAACATCCCGTGCTCGACCTTTCGGTGTTTCGCATCATCACGTTTCAAACCGGCATCAGCGGCGGCTCGCTGTTCCGCGCCGGCGCCGGCACGCTGGTTTTTCTGTTGCCGCTGTTGCTCCAGGTCGTGTTCGGCATGACGGCGTTTGCCTCGGGCATGATTACGTTTGCGACCGCGGTCGGCTCGATGTCGATGAAGCTCACCGCCAAGCCGATCCTGCGCCGCTTCGGCTTCCGCAAGGTCATCATCGTCAATAGCGTGATCAGCGCCGCGACCATAGCCATGTGTGCGTTCTTCACCGCGGCGACGCCAGTGGTCCTGATTTTCGTTCTGCTTTTGATCGGCGGCTTCTTCCAGTCGCTGCAATTCACCGCGACGCAGGCGATGAGCTATGCCGACATCGAACAACCGCAGATGTCGACGGCGACCAGCATTCTCAGCATGTCGCAACAATTGAGCCGCGGTTTCGGCATCGCGCTGGCGGCAGCACTGTTGCATTGGTCGCTCGCCCTGCGCGGCGCGACCGCGCTTGGCACCGTCGACTTCATGGTGGCGTTCGGCGGCGCTGCGCTGTTGGCGCTCGCCAATTTGCCGTTCGGCTGGGTGCTGCACCACGATGCCGCCGCCTCGGTCAGCGGCCACCGTGTCGAAATCCGCGATCGCATCGTTTAAATTGCACCTGCTTCTGCTCTTGTCCGCTATCGACGGCCTCCTACAATGACCGTGGAGGAAACGCGCTATGAGCAATTGGAAAGACGACCAAGTTCTCATCGTCGGCGGCGGCATCGGCGGGCTCGCCACGGCTTTGGCGCTGTCGCGCCAGGGCATCCCAGCGCAGGTCATTGAGCAGGCGACCGAGTTCAAGGAGATCGGCGCCGGCATTCAGCTCGGCCCCAACGTGTTCTGGATGTTCGACAACCTCGGCCTAACGGACTCCATCAACGCGCTCGCGGTGTTTCCCAATAACCTCATCATGATGGACTCGATCACCGGCGAGGAGGTCACCCGCATTCCGCTTGGCGACGCGTTCCGCAAGAAATTCCATCATCCCTACGCGCTCATTCATCGCGCCGATCTGCACAAGGTGCTGCTCGAAGCCTGCCGCAAGTCCAATCGCATCCGGCTCGACGCCTCGCAAAAGGTCGTCAAGGTCGATGAGGCAAGCGGCGGCATCACGGTGCAAACCGAAAGCGGCAAGGACTATCGCGGCGCGGCCTTGATCGGCGCCGACGGGCTATGGTCGAGCATCCGGCAAATGCTGGTTGGCGACGGCAAGCCCAAGCCCGCCGGCCACATCACCTATCGCGCCGTGCTGCCGACCTCGGAAATGCCGGAGAAATTTCGCTGGCGCGACATGGTGCTGTGGGCCGGCGAGAAGGTGCATCTGGTGCACTATCCGCTGCGCACCGGCGAACTGTTCAATCTCGTCGCGGTGTTTCATTCCGACCGCTACGAAGAGGGCTGGGACAGTTTCGGCGACCCGACCGAGTTGCACGAGCGCTTCGCCAAGACTTGCGAGCCGGTACGCACGCTGCTTAACAAGATCGAAAGCTGGCGCATGTGGGTGTTGTGCGATCGGCCGCCGATCAAGGACTGGAGCCGCGGCCGCATCACGCTCCTCGGCGATGCCGCCCATCCCATGCTGCAATATCTGGCGCAGGGCGCCGGCATGTCGATCGAGGACGCGGTGTGTCTTGCCGACAAGGTGGTGGCGGCGAATGGCGATTATGCGGCAGCGTTCCGCGCCTATCAGCAGGCGCGCTATCTGCGCACCGGCCGCGTGCAAATCATGGCGCGCGTCTATGGCGAATTCTATCACGCCTCGGGCGTGGCGAAGGAGCTGCGCAATATGATGCTCGGTGCGCGTACGCCGGAAGACGCCATGACCGGGATGGAATGGCTCTACGGCGAGCAGAAAGAGTTGACGCGCGGCGCGGCGGCTGTGGTGTGATGGCTTAGTCAGTGCTGCGCGGGCTGGGCGGCGACGGCGTCCCGCCCGCGGTGGAAATCCGGGGTCGGCGGCGGGCCCCAGTTGCTGGTCTTGCCGGCTTCCCAGGTTTTCGGCCGCTGCGGCGTGTCCTGGTGCCAGGGCCGGGGCTCGAAATAGCCGAGCTGTTCGTCCAGCATCTGATCGAGCTCGCAGAAGAATTCGATGACCTGATCGTCCGGGTTGCGGTGGTAGGTAGCGACATTGTGCCCCGGCCCGTGGCGCAGCGGCCCCCAGATGATCGGAATTTTCTTTTGCCCGAACAGGTCGCAGGAATTCTGCAGATGAATGAAATCCTTCAGCTCGAAGGCCATGTGATGCATTTTGATGTTGTTGCCGCGGATGAAATTTACCGTGTGATGATCGGTATTGCAGCGCATGAACACGAAAAAGTCGTCGATCCAGTCGGAGACTTTGAAGCCGAGAACTTTCTCATAAAACGCCGCGGTCTTCTGCGGATCGTCGACCACCCAGGCGATATGGCCGAGCTTTAACGGCCCGACGCCGTGATGCGCCAGGTGCTTGCCGAGATAGCTCCATTCCTTGAACAGCGCGATCGTCGTGCCCTTGTTGTCCGCAAACGTCAGCACCGGGCCCACGCCCGGAATGGAATCGTTGCGCAGCTCGCTTTTCACCCCGTCCTTTTCCAGTTCGCGGGCGAGCGCGCCGAATTCGGACTCCGGCGCCACTTCGAACGACAGCATACTGCAGCGTTCGACGTCGCCCTTATTGATCTGGATGGCGAGCTGGCCGATCGTGGTGGCGAGGAATGCCCGGTCCTTGTCCTGCTCGGCGAGCACCAGCCCCATCACTTCGGTGTAGTAGTCGACCAGGCGCGGCAGGTCGGGGGTCTCGAATGTGGCGTGTCCGATGCGTCTCGGCTTGATCATTCCATGCTCCTGCGGCGCTTCCTGGTTTCTAAGCCGGAATCAATCACTACGAGTGCGCCAACTCAAGGGCATCGGTCCGGCTCATCGCGCCGGGCGGCCATTTGCCTGACAGACTTGCCAATCGCGCGGGATCGCGGTTTGGTCGCAACCCGGATTTATAAGGGAGAAAACGCAAATGGCTTCGGCAAAACCCGCCGGTTACAAGCTCGCAACCTATAAATCGAGCGACGGACCGCGCGCGGGCCTCATCGTCGGCGAGGAAGTGTTCGACGCGGCAAAGCTCACCGGCAAACCGGCCTATGCCACCGTAATCGGCATTCTCGCCGATTGGAAGTCGGCCGAGGGGGCGCTGAAAAAGGCCGCCGCCGGGGCGGCGAAGGGCCGGGCCAAGCGTCAGCCACTCAAAAAGACCAAATTGCTGGCGCCGGTCCAATTTCCCTCGGCGATCTACTGTGCCGGCGCCAATTACTCCGACCATGCGGCGGAAATGGCGGCGCGCGAAGGCAATCCGCCACCGCCCGATCCTCACACTTTGGGCCATAAGGCCTGGCACTTCCTCAAAGCGACGCGGGCGATCACCGATCCGGGGGCGACGGTGCAGATTTCCAATTATGCCAAGAACATGGACTGGGAGATCGAGCTTGCGGCCATCATCGGCCGGACCGGCAAGGACGTGCCGCAGGACAAGGCACTCTCCTATGTCGCCGGCTATACCATCGCGAACGATCTTTCGGCCCGTGACCGCGGCCGCCGCGCGGGAGTTCCCGACGCCTCGCCGTTTAAATGGGACTGGACCAAGCACAAGACTTTCGAAGGTTCTTGCCCGCTCGGGCCGTGGATCGTGCCGGCAAGCGATATCGGCGACCCGCAGAAACTCGGCTTGAAACTCTGGGTCAATGGCGTTCTTAAGCAGGATTCCAACACCAGCGACATGATCTTCAATCTCGCCGAGCAGATCGAGCAATTATCGGCCGGTATGACGCTCTATCCGGGCGACTTGATCCTGACCGGCACCCCCGCCGGCGTCGGCGCCGGCCGCGGCGAGTTCCTCAAGGCGGGCGACGTCGTGAAGCTTTGGGTGGAGAAGATCGGCGAGCTCGAGAACCGCATGGCGTAGCCTGTCCGTCGCGCGTGGCATGGCTGGCATCGAGACATACCCGTCGCGCGAGGGTTTGGTCTGTGCTAAAAGCATAGGTTACAGGCAGCGGCCCTGAGTCCGGCCGTTCATGCCCCAATGAGGGCGAGCCGAGAAACCGAACCAAAAGGGTAAAACGCAAGGGCGTAAGCAGATGGCCGAAAAATTCGTCGCAAAACTCTCGGAAATGAAGGACGGCGAGCGCCGCATCATCTTTGTCGGCGACAACGAGATCGGCGTGTTCCGGCATGAGGGCGAATTCTACGCTTACAGCAATTTCTGCCTGCACCAGGGCGGCCCGGCCTGCGAGGGCCTGACCATCGCCAAGGTCGAGGAGCGGCTGCGGCCGGACAAAACCTCGATGGGCCTGTATTTCGCCGAGGACGAGATGCATTTCGTCTGTCCCTGGCATGGCATGGAATACGACATGAAGACCGGCGAGTGCGTTTCGGATCGCAAGATGAAGCTGAAGAAGTATAAGACGGTGCAAAAGGGAGAAGACCTCTATGTCGTCGCCTAAGCGCGCGGCAAAAGCTGTCGCGAAACCTGCGGCGAAGATCCGGCCGGCCGCGCTCCGCGCGGTCAAGCCGACCATTGCTCCCGATAGCGGCGCGTCGGCGGAGGCCAAACACCTCGCCGCAACGCTTGAACGCAGCATCGTCGATGACAAGCTCGACACCGTATCGGCGGAAGCGCTGCAAAAGCTGATGGCGGCTGCCTGCCGGGTCTATACCGCGCGCGCCCAAGCCGGCGAGACATTCACGCCGGTGCCGAGGAATTCGATTTCCGCCACCGATGTCATGATCACGGCGAGCGGATTGTTACGGTCGGCCGATCTCGCCGTGTTCGAGCTCGGCATGTGGCAAAACTGGACGGGTCGTTGAACCCTATTGAAAATATTTAGAACGGAGAAACGTCATGGATCTCATCGCTGATCGCGGTCGCCGCGTAACGATCGAGGAGCTCAATACCACCCGGCTGTTGTCGCATGCGCGCAAGCAGGCGCATCAACGCAATCTCGACGACCTGGTGATCGTCGACGTCGACGCTCACCACTATGAAAATGAGAGCTTCGACGAGTTTTTGCCGTATATGGAAAACGACGTATTGCGCCAGCTCAGCATATCGAGCCGCAGCAAGAATAATCGCGCCGGGATTTCGCCGACCCAAGTCGGCTACCAGGACATGGGCGGCCGCGTCACCCGCTATCCGATGCGCGGCTCGGAAAAGACCGAAGGCTTGAAGGGCGCGCAACGCGACATCCAGCTCGGCCATCGCTGGATGGACGCCATGAGCGTCGATTATTCCTGCCTGTTCCCGACCGGCATGCTCAATATCGGACTGCATCCGCAGAAGGAAATGGAGGTCGAGCTGTGCTGGGCGTATAACCGCTGGCTCACCGAGAAAGTGCTGCCCGAAGGCGACAACCGCTTCTATTCGATGCTGTGCTTGCCGTTCAACAGCCCGGAAGCCGCGCTACGCCACGTCGAGGTGTTCGGCGACAGGCCTCACGTTGGCGGCTTCATGGTGACTACCGTGCGCTCGGACATGGCGGTTTATGACAACGCCTATATGAAACTCTACCGGGCGCTGGAGGAGCGCGGGCTCGTTCTGTCGTTCCATTCCGGCCCGAACTGGGGCGAGCCGATCTACAAGAGCTGCAACCGCTTCCTGGCAGCGCATGCGCTCGGCTTTACCTGGTACAATGTCATTCATTGCACCAACTGGGTCATCAACGGCATGGGCGAGCGTTTCCCCAAGCTTCCGGTGATCTGGATCGAATCCGGCATCGCCTGGGTGCCGTTCCTGATGCAACGGCTCGACCACGAATACATGCTGCGGCCGTCGGAGGCGCCGCTCCTGAAGAAGAAGCCGTCGGACTATATGCGCGATATGTTCTACTCGTCTCAGCCGATGGAGATTCAGGATTACGACGCGATGGAGTGCACGTTCCGCATGATGAATGCGGAAACCCAGTTGCTCTACGCCTCCGACTATCCGCATTGGGATTTCGACCTGCCGTCGACGATCTGGGATTTGCCGTTCCTGTCGGAGAAGGCGAAGCACAATATTCTCGGCGGCACGGCGGCGCGGCTGTTCAAGCTGCCGCCGCGCAACGACAAGCAGAAAGAGAACCTCAAGCGGTTCGGTAATCTCGCCGTCGCGGCCTGAGTTTTCGATCCAATACCGACTGTTGCGATAGGATGCCCGGCCTCGCGCCGGGCATTCGTTTTGGCTGAGGCCGAGGCTGACGGACGGTTGATTCCGACGCGGCGCGAGGCCAATTGCGGCACAAGCGCGGCAGTGCACTCGTTTCGTTTAGGATGCGCTAAGTTATCCTATGTAGAACAATAGCTTAGTTTTCCTTGTGCGACGCACAAAATGCTGGCCTTTCCAGCATCGAAGCATTAAGTAAGCCGCTCCAGCTGACAATGAGGGACGACTGAGGATGAAGATCGTGGTAGCTGCATGCCTTCTCGTGGGTTTTTCCGCCACCGCCGCGAACGCGGTCGATCTCGCCGAGTTGGCGCCGTGCCGACCGGCTGCCGCCAGGCTCTGCGATCACGCCGGCGGCATGACCTGGGACAATCTCATGCGCTGCGGCGCAACGCTCGCCGCGCATAGTTGGCGGGTCGGCGACGAATGCCGCGCGGTGCTGCGAAAGTACGGCCAGTTGTGATCGGTAGTGCGGCAACAATTCTGTAGCGTAGTTGCGTAGTGTAAAACCCCGGCGCCAAGGCGCCGGGGTTTTTGATTCAGCGGCGCGCGCAAGCGATGCTACGATGCGGTCAGAGCATCCGACACGGGGGAGGGCCAATGAGCGACGATATTCACGAAATCTATGCGATCCGTTACGGCCGCCATTCGCGCCGTTCGCCGGTGAATTTTATCGACGGCGATCCGCACGATGTATTGCAGCCGCTCGATTTCTTCGTCTGGGCGATCATGGGGCCGTCCGGCGCGATCATCCTCGATACCGGCTTCGACGAGGCGATGGGTCAAAAGCGCCAGCGCGAAATGATCAAGCCGGTGCGTGAGGGATTGGCGGCACTCGGCATCGCGCCGGACAGCGTCAGGGATGTCATCATCAGCCATCTGCATTACGACCATTGCGGCAATTACGATCTGTTTCCGCAGGCGCATTATCACCTGCAGGATCGCGAAATGGCCTATGCGACCGGGCGCTGCATGTGTCACCGGGCGCTGCGCCTGCCGTTCGAGGTCGAGGATGTGGTCGCGATGGTGCGCAAGGTGTTCAGCGGACGTTGCGCCTTTCACGACGGCGAAGACGAGATCGTGCCGGGCGTCACCGTGCACCATATCGGCGGTCACTCGAAGGGCTTGCAGAGCGTGCGGGTGAAGACACGGATCGGTTATATCGTGCTCGCCGCCGACGCCTCACATCTTTATGCCCATATGGACGGCGGCCGCGTATTCCCGCTCACTTACAATATCGAAGAAGTCGTCGAGGGTTACGTTACGCTGAGAAAGCTGGCGACTTCGCCGCGCCATGTCGTGCCCGGGCACGATCCCTTGGTGCTGGCGCGTTATCCGGCGGCCAAACCCGGTCTCGAAGGCTGGATCGCCCGTCTCGACGCCGAGCCCAGCCAGGCGTGATAGTGCGGGAATGATGCGCTGCAACCGCGTGTGCGGTGCAGCAAGGCGCACATCCGCCTGTCAGTTAATTAAACTGACAACTATTGTTCCTAAATTCATCAGCGCGCGAGCGATCGGGGCAGTTCGCGCGCGCCGTTGTCTCCGCCGGGGGAATTTCGATGCACACATTGCCGTTGCCGCTGCAGCCGCGGTTCATCATCTTCACGCTCGTCGTCCTGATCGCGGTGGCGCTCGGACTCGAGTTCTTGTTCGGGTTTAGGTCGCTCCTGATCGAAATCCCGCTGGTCGTATTCATTGCGTTGGCGGTCGTGGGCACCGTCGACGTTTTTCAGAAGCGGCACGCAGTGCTGCGCAATTATCCGTTGTCGGCGCATATCCGCTTCATCCTCGAAGAAATTCGTCCCGAGATCCGGCAATATTTTCTGGAAAGCGAAAAAGACGGCACGCCGTTTTCGCGCGACAAGCGTGCGCTGGTGTATCAGCGCGCCAAGCAGGCCTTGGACAAACGGCCGTTCGGCACGCAGAACGACGTCTATGCCAGCGGTTTCGAATGGCTCGATCATTCGATCGCGCCCAAGCCGGTCGTCAAGGAGCCATTTCGTATTCTTATCGGCGGTCCGCATTGCGCGAAGCCGTATTCGGCGTCGATCTTCAACATTTCGGCGATGAGTTTTGGCGCGTTAAGCCAGAACGCCATTCTGGCGCTCAACGGCGGCGCCAAGAAAGGTGACTTTGCCCACGATACCGGCGAAGGCGGCTACAGCCCCTACCATCGCGAAAACGGCGGCGACATCATCTGGGAAATCGGCTCCGGCTATTTTAGTTGCCGCAACGGCGATGGCAGCTTCTGCGCCGAGAAATTCGCGGAAGGCGCGACGCGCGATCAGGTGAAGATGGTCGAGCTGAAGCTCAGCCAGGGCGCCAAGCCGGGTCACGGCGGAGTGCTGCCCGGCGCCAAGGTGAGCCGCGAAATCGCCGCCGCGCGCGGCGTGCCGGTCGGCGTCGACTGCATCTCGCCGTCGCGGCATTCGGCCTTTTCGACGCCCGTCGAAATGATGCAATTCATCGCCACGATGCGGCGGCTGTCGGGCGGCAAGCCGACGGGTTTTAAGCTCTGCATCGGGCACCCGTGGGAGTTTCTCGCCATCTGCAAGGCGATGCTGGAAACCGAGATTTATCCCGACTTCATCGTCGTCGACGGCAAGGAAGGCGGCACCGGGGCGGCGCCGCTCGAATTCACCGACCATCTCGGCATGCCGCTGCGCGAGGGGCTCAACTTCGTGCATAATGCGCTCGTCGGCATCAATGCGCGCGACCGCATCAAGATCGGCGCCAGCGGCAAGATTATCAGCGCCTTCGACATCGCGCGCGTCATGGCGCTGGGCGCCGACTGGTGCAATTCGGCGCGCGGCTTCATGTTCGCGCTCGGCTGCATCCAGTCGCTGTCCTGCCACACCGACCGTTGCCCGACCGGCGTCTCGACGCAGGACCGTTCGCGCCAGCGCGCGCTCGTGGTCCCCGACAAGGTCGAGCGCGTGCACAAGTTCCACCACGCTACGCTGGAGTCGTTGGCCGAACTCGTGGCGGCGGCGGGGCTCGATCATCCGACCGAATTGTCGCCGGCGCATTTTTCGCGGCGCGTGTCGCAAAATGAAGTGAAAAGCTTCGCCGAGCTTTATCCGCCATTGCAGCCGGGCGAACTGATCGCCGGCACCGGCGACAAGCGCTACGCGGGTGCCTGGGCGATGGCGAGCGCCAGGGAATTCCGGGCGCTGCCGCGGGCGGCGTAGGGCGCGCACTCATAAATTGCATCGGCTAGTGCTGTCAGCGAATGTCCGCTTTGCCCAACGGCCTCCGGCACCGCAGGATTACCCAGTCCTGTATGCTTTATCACGTAAATGTCGGGGGATTAACGGGTGGAATCGTGGCCGTGGACCGTGCAGTGGATACGTCTACCCCTGCGCCGGTGTGCCAAGGATGTACGCGCTTTTCTCTCTCCTAATTGCCGAGTGGCGAATCAAAATGAGGATATCCCAGTGGCTGATGTTGGCGTTTCGATCACCCCTCGCTCCGATTTTTCCGATAAGTCCCTAGTATCGCACACGCCGACGCGGCCCTGGACAACTCCCCGGGTGATATTGCCGTCTTGTGAGAGCGTCCTTGATCGTCTCCTAGGGTTATTTATCCAACTCCCGCACTTGATACTCTTAAAACGCGGCAAGCGCCTTCGGATTCGCCATCACCCTCACCCACGCCCGTAGGACACGCTGGCCCACTGTCGTAGGTTTCATTCTATTTTGTAGGGGACGCAGTCGCGAGCCACGATCTATCGGCTATCGGCTCGAACTGGCGCGTCCCCGAGATGCAGACTGTGCTTCGGGACGGCCTCGGCTTCCGGGGTTTGGCGGTTGTGTTGATCCGCCGCCCTCCACAACGGTTCCCCGGGTCCCGTCATCCCGCCATTGGCCCTTTCCAGCCAGCGCCGAACATATCTCCCAAGCAGGGGAGCGTTGCGTCGCTCCCTCCGCCCTTGCTCATAAAGCCGGGTTGCCTGTTCGACGAAACATCGCACTAAACTGATTGCCTGCTTGATTGCTCACCCGAGAACGGCCATAGCGTATCATGAGCGGCATCTGCGGGATATTTCGATTTGACGGCGGGCCGGTCGAGGCGCGCGATCTAGATCGTCAGATAACGCGGCTTGCGCATCTCGGTCCCGAGCGGACGCGGACATGGTGCGCCGGACCGGTCGGCCTCGGCCATCTGATGATGCGCGTTACGCGCGAGGACGCTTTCGACGCTCAGCCGCTCCATGATGCCAGTCTGACGCTCGTTGCCGATCTGCGGCTCGACAATCGAGAGGAACTTGCTCAGGCGCTGTCGATCAGCGTCTCGGCGCTGTCCGATATGCCGGACAGCGCGCTTTTGTTCGCGGCCTGCAAGAAATGGGGCGCAGACTGCGTCGAGCACCTGATCGGCGACTTCGCCTTCGCTGTCTGGGACAGCGATAAGAAAACGCTGACGCTGGGGCGCGACCACATGGGCCAGCGCCATGTCTTCTATCACCAAGGGCAAGGCTTCTTCGCCTTTGCCTCGGAGATCAAAGGCCTGTGGGCGCTGCCACAGGTGCCACGCGCGCTGTTGGAAAAGCGCGTCGCACAGGGGCTGCTATTCGATGAGCCGGCCGACGTCGGCGCGACGGGCTACGAAGGTATCCGCGCCGTCCCCGGTGGCACGGTGCTTACTGTCGGCGCCGATGGCGCCATTACATTGCGCCGCTACTGGGAGCCGCACGCCGATCCAGCCCATTTGGGCCACGACGAGGCCTATTACATCGAGACTTATAGCAAGGTGCTGACCGAAGCGGTCGAATGCCGCCTGCGCCGCGCTACGACGCCGGCCGGGCTGTTCATGGGCGGCGGCTTCGATAGCAGCGCCATCTGCGCGCTCGCAGGGCCGGTGGTGACCGCGCAGGGGCGCAAGTTCGTCGCCGTGTCGTCGGTCATGCCGGAAGATTATCGCGGCACCATTCATCACGCGCGCAAGTGGGTCGAAATGTGCCGCCGCCACATGCCGCATCTCGACGTGCGCTATGTCACTCGCGACGGTCTCGACATCTTCACCTTCATGGAGCAGGGCTTTCTCGCGACCGACAGCGGACACAGTCCGAACCGCTACGTCAGCCACGCTATGTTTGCGGAAATCGCGGCCTCCGGCGCACGCATCGCGATGGACGGCCATGGCGGCGACTACACGGTCAATCCACGCGGACAAAACTTTCTCATCCGGCTCTTGCGCAAGGGACAACTCCGCCGCTTCGTTGCGGAGTTCAATGCCATGCGGCGGCACCTGCGCCAGAGCGGGAAGCAGACCTTGGTCCGCAATGTATTGTTGCAGCTTGTGCCCGCCTCGTGGATGCAGGCCTGGATACGCCACCGCAACGGCCTCGCCCTGTTCGGGCCAACCATGCCGCTGTCGCGGCAGGTCATCGCGGGCAGGAGCAAAAACGCGCGCTCACGGTTTCGGCGGAATTCCGGCGATAGCCAGCGCGTCGGCATGGAGCGCGTGCTGCGTTCGCAGCAGAACGCTGCGGCTCAGGCATTCTCGGTTTCCGGCGCCGCCCATGGCCTCGAATTTACCCAGCCGTTCCACGACAAACGCGTCGTCGAGCTCGGCCTCGCCATCCCCGAGGAGCTTTACGTCAAGAACGGCAAGACGCGCTATCTGGCGCGCGCCGCGCTCAAGGATTTGTACCCGCCCGAGTACCAGAACCGCCCGCCCGGCAACGACGATCTCGGTCCCGACTTCCTGGCGATGGCGAAACGGATCGAACCGCGCGTGCTCGCCGAAATCGACCGCATGGAGAAGGCTGGGAAGCTCTCAAAGTATTTCGACTTCCCGCGAATGCGGGCTATGCTGACGCGCCGCACCATTGAGCAGCACGCCTCGGGCAACGAATACGACACGCGCCAGGCGCAGCTCGCCTTCTTGGCCGCGCGCTACATCGAATGGTTCAGGGGCGATAACGCCTAGCAGTCTGCTGCCATCCCCATAGGCGCTATTTCAGAATGCTGCGATGCACCCGCCATGTCGGAGATAGGGCCATAAGCCGACATCGAGCCCGGTCCAGCCGATGTGCGCTTTATGCCTGCACGCCCCCGGCTGCATCCTGCTTGCCGCGCCCCCGTTAAAGCGCGAAGATCGTTCGACGGGCGTTAAGACCCGACGCTAGGATACACAGCCGGGGAGGATTCCATGCGCTTTCAGCTTAAGACGCTGAAGCTCGTCACCATGCTCGGTGTCGTGCTCGGCGTGACCGCCGCGCGAGCGGCGCCGTTCATGATCGTCGGCGACGACGAAAAGGTAGGGTTCGACAACGGCAAGACCATCGTGTCGCCGCCGGGAAAAGACGCCATATTGATCGTCGATCTGGCGGACCCGCTCAGCCCGAAAATCGTCGCCAATCTTCCGTTGAAAAATTCGGTAGTTGGGCCGCCAGTAAATCTGGCCATCGATCCAACCAATTCAGTGGCGATCGTCGCCGACTCGATGAATGCCATCCAAGACGGCGATACCTGGAAGCAAGTTCCGGATAACAAGATTTACGTCATCGGTCTCACGGCGAAGCCGGCCAAGCTGATCGAGACGATCGAGGGCGACAAGCAGCCGTCCGGCTTGTCGATCAATCCGGCCGGCGATCTCGCCCTGGTCGCCAATCGCGCCGGGAAATCCATAACGGTCCTGTCGATCCAGGCCGCCGGCGCAAAGCTGGTCGGCACCGTCGACATGGGCGACGAAGTCTCGGCGGTGGTGTTCACGCCGGACGGCAAGCACGCGCTGGCGGCGAAGTCGTCGGCCAACAAGATCGCGCTGCTCGACGTCGACGGCGACAAGGTGACCTACACCAAGCGCGATCTGCCGACCGGGATCTTCCCCTACAACGTCGTCGCCGCGCCGAACGGCTCGATCGCCTTGACGGCGGACAACGGCAACAACGGCTCGTCCGACGGCAATGTTGACACCGTCAGCGTCATCGACCTGACGGCCAATCCGGCGCGCGTCATCGACCACATCACGGTGCCGGACAGCCCGGAAGGCCTGGCCTTCAGCCCGAAGGGCAACTTGGCGGTGGCGGTCGAAGCGACCGGGTCCAACAAGAGCAAGGACGAGTTCTATTATCATCCGCACGGTGTGGTGACGGTGCTGCGGGTCGACGGCAAGAAAGTGACCCGACTGAACGACATCGAGGTCGGTGCCTTGCCGGAAGCGGTCGCCTTCACGCCCGACGGCCGTTACATCTATGTCGGCAATTATATGGACAAGGACTTTTCCATTCTTCGCGTTGACGGGACCAAAGTTACCGATACCGGCAAACGCTTCAAAGTGCCCGGCCAGCCCGGCGCTGCACGGATGAGTCCGCACTGACGCTTTTGCGCTTATGCGTCGCCAAGGCCCGCGACGGACGGCCGTCGCGGGCTGTTGCGTTTCTCGGAGCAAATCACTTTCGTAGGAAGAAAACACATGGCCAAGCGCAGGCGCAAATACTCCCCTAGCGCTGGGAGCGACGTGGCAAGCGAAATGCGCCGCTTCAAACGCGGCACTGCCAAAAGCGGCAGAGGCGGCGGCAAGGTCAAGAGCCGCAAGCAGGCGATCGCTATTGGCCTCTCGATAGCGCGCAAGAAGGGCAAGAAGGTGCCGAAGCAGAAATCGTGAGGCGGCGGCTTTCCCACCGTGAGGCGCCGGACGGACCGATTGTCGCGGCACTTCTCACATTCATTCCGGCGGGATAGGCTCCGGCGCTGCCAACGGTTCGCGCCGGAGAACCCGCGCTATGAGAATTTTTCGCCGACATTTTTTGTATTTGGCCGCGGCTGCGACCGTTACCGTTGTTTCACGAACTGCGTCCGCGCTCGATTATCCGACGCGGCCGGTGCGCATCATCGACGGCTTTGGCGGCGGCAGCACGCCCGATTTGGTGTCGCGGCTGATCGGTCAGTGGCTCTCGGAGCGGCTGCATCAGCCCTTCGTCGTCGATAACCGGGTCGGCGCCGGCGGCAACATCGCCGCCGAGGCCGTGGCCGCAGCTACTCCCGACGGCTACACGCTTCTCACCTGCGTGACCGCGGACGCGATCAACGCCACGCTCTACACCAAACTGGATTTCGATTTCGTCGGCGATTTCGTGCCGGTTGCCGGAGTGATCCAGTTGCCGATGGTGATCCTCGTCAATCCGTCGTTCCCCGCCAAGACGCTTCCCGAATTCATCGCTTATGCGAAAGCCAATCCCGGCAAGATCAACTTTGCTTCGCCGGGCGTCGGCACGCCGATGCATGTCGCGATCGAGCTCCTCAAGATGCGGGCCGGCATCGACATCGTCCACGTCCCGTATCGCGGGCCGGCGCCGGCGTTCACCGATTTGCTGGCCGGACAAGTTCAGGCATTTATCATCACGCTGTCGAGCGCCATCGGATTCATCAGGACCGAAAAATTGCGCGCGCTAGCGGTAACCAGCGCGACACGGACACAGGTGCTGCCGGATCTTCCCACCGTGAGTGAAACGCTACCCGGCTTCGACGCCACCGCCTGGGACGGAATCTGTGCGCCCAAGGGTACCCCCTCAGCTATCGTCGAAATCCTCAGCAACAATATCACGGCGGGGCTCGCCGACCCGCAGCTCGTAGCGAAGATCAAGGATTTGGGCGGCGAGACAGTCCCGATGGGGTCGGCCGAATTCAGCAAATTCGTCATTGCCGAAACCGAGAAGTGGGCCAAGGTGGTCAAGTTCGCGAATATGCACGCGGATTGATCCGGCGGCCGTGAGTGGGGAATGACGATGAAGCTGCCTCGGCGAAAATTTCTACATCTGGCGGCGGGCGCTGCCGCGCTGCCCGCCGTGTCGCGCTTGGCGCGGGCGGACGACTATCCGACACGGCCGGTCCGCTTGATCGTCACCGTTCCCGCCGGCGGCTCGCCCGACATCATCGGCAGGCTCGTGGCGCAATGGCTGTCCGAGCGGCTCGGACAACCCTTCGTCGTCGAAAATCGGCCGGGCGCCAGCGCCAATATCGGCACCGAGGTCGTGGCGAAAGCGTCGCCGGACGGCGGCACGCTGCTGTTGGCGATGTCGGCGAACGCGATCAACGGCTCGCTTTACCAGCACCTCAATTTCAACTTCATCCGCGACACCGTGCCGGTCGCGAGCATCGCCCGCATTCCGCTGGTGATGGACGTCAATCTATCGTTTCCGGCGAAGACGGTTCCCGAGTTCATCGCTTACGCCAAGGCCAACCCGGCCAAGATCAACTTGGCATCGGCCGGCAATGGCACTCCGCTCTATGTCGCCGGCGAATTGTTCAAGATGATGGCCGGCGTCAGCATGGTCGACGTTTCTTATCAGGGTGAGTCGGCAGCGATGCCCGATCTGATCAGCGGCCAAGTGCAAGCACTGTTCGGGGTCATGCCGGCGTCGCTCGGCTACATCAGATCGGGCAGGCTCCGCGCGCTCGCTGTGACGACGGCGACGCGCCAGGAGGTATTACCCGACGTTCCCGCCATGGCCGAATTTCTGCCCGGCTACGAGGCGAGCGGCTGGTATGGAGTCGTCGCGCCCAAAGGCACGCCGCCAGGGATCGTCGATGTGCTCAATAGACAGATCAATGCCGGGCTGGCCGATCCGGCGACCAAGGCTCGCCTCAGCGCGCTTGGATGCGGCGTGTTCGCGGGTTCGCCCGCCGACTTCGGAAAGTTCATCGCCGATGAAACCGCGAAATGGGCCAAGGTGGTCAAATTCGCCAATATCAAAGCGGATTAGAGCATGATCCCGAAAAGTGGAAACCGGTTTTCGGATAAGATCATGCGCAAATGAAGAGTCTAGACCCTGATCGGGTTCAATCGAATTGGATCAGGGTCTAGCGACGGCGGCGAACAGGGGAGGTTGTGATGCATGTGCCACGCCGCATGTTTCTGCGCACGGCAGCGGGCGTTGCCGCCACCGCGGCGTTGCCGCATTTCGCATTCGCGCTCGGTTATCCGACGCGGCCGGTGCATCTCGTCGTTGGCTTTGACGCCGGTGGCTCGCCCGACGTCGTCGCTCGTCTTTTGGGTCAATGGCTGTCGGAGCGGCTCGGCCAGACATTCGTTATCGAGAACCGTCCGGGCGCCGGCACCAACATCGCCACCGAAGCGGTCGTGCGCGCAACTCCGGATGGCTATACGCTTCTCCTGATCGCTTCGCCGAACATGTTCAACGCGTCGCTTTACCGAAATCTCAACTTCAATTTTATCCGGGACATCGTGGCGGTCGCCAGCGTCAGCACGACTCCGTTCGTCATGGTGGTCAACCCGGCATTCCCGGCTGACACCGTCGCCGAATTTATCGCCTATGCCAAAGCCAATCCCGGCAAGATCAACATGACGTCGACCGGCACCGGCAATCTCACTCACTTCAGTGGCGAGTTATTCAAGATGATGACCGGCATCGACATGGTCCACGTGCCGGCCAGCGGCGAGATGCAGGCGCAGAGCGATCTGTTGGCGGGTCGGGTCGATGTGATGTTCGACCCGATTTCGTCCTCGATCGGGTACATCAGAGCAGGCAAGCTGCGGGCACTAGCAGTGACGACCGCAACGCGATTGCAGATATTGCCGGATGTTCCGACGGTGGGGGAATTCGTGCCGGGCTATGAAGTAGACGGCCGGCTCGGCATCGGGGCGCCGAACGGTACGCCCGCCGCGGTTATCGCTACGCTCAACAGCACGGTCAATGCCGGCCTGGGCGATCCCGGCATAACGGCGCGGTTCACCGCGCTCGGCCTTGTGCCGACCGCGATGACGCCAGCCGAATTCAGCACGTTCATCTCAAGCGAAACCGAAAAATGGGCGAAGGTGATCAAGTTTGCGAACATCAAGACGGACTGACACCAGCCATTTTATGAGGCCGTTATGTCCATTGCTCGCCGCCGGTTTCTACGTCTTGCCGCAAGCGCCGCGTCGCTCCCCGCACTGACGCGGGTCGCGAGGGCGGAGATTTATCCGGCGCGGCCGGTGCGCATCGTCGTTCCCTATCCCGCCGGCATTGCGCCGGACATTGTCACGCGCCTGGTTGCTCAATCGCTGTCGGATAAGCTCGGGCAGCAATTCAACGTCGACAATCGCCCCGGCGGCGCCAGCAATATCGGCACCGAAATCGTCGTTCGCGCCCCGGCCGACGGCTATACGTTATTGACGGTGACGACGACCAACACCATCAACACCTCGCTCTACAATAATCTTAGCTTCGATCTCTTGCGCGATATTGCGCCGGTCGCCGGCCTCGCGCGGCTGCCGCTGGTCTTGATCGTAAATCCGGCTGTGCCGGCGAAGACGCTTCCGGAGTTCATCGCCTATGCCAAGGCCAATCCCGGCAAGATCAATTATGCATCGGTCGGCAGCGGCGCCGCGACCAACGTGGCCGGCGAGCTATTCAAGGTGATGGCCGGCGTTAACCTGGTGAACGTGCCCTATCGCAGCAACTACATGCCCGACCTGCTCGGCGGGCAGGTGCAGGCGTCGTTTAGTCCGATGCCGCAATCGGTCGGCTACATCAGAGCGGGTAAGCTGCGGGCGCTCGCGGTGACGGGCTCTGCGCGCTCGGATGCGCTGCCGGACATCCCGCCGGCGGCCGAATTTGTCCCGGGCTACGTGGCCTATGTTTGGGACGCGATGGGCGCGCCCGCGAAGACGCCGGCGGACGTCATCGACAAGCTCAATAAAGCGATCAATGCGGCGGTTGCCGATCCTGCGATGAAGGCGCGGTATGCCGATCTTGGCGCCGAGCCTATGATCATGACCCCGGCCGAGTTCGGCAAATACATGGCGGATGAAACGAAGAAGTGGGGCAACGTGGTCCGCGAGGCCAATATCAAGCCGGACTGATCGAGCTACGCAGTTTTGGTTCACCGGCCTGTCAGGATCTGCCTCAGCCGCTGCGGCGTGACCGGCAGCTCGCGCACCGCGCCGGGCATGCCGATGGCGTCGTCGATCGCCGAGGCGATCGCCGCGCCGACGCCGGTGATGCCGCTTTCGCCGGCGCCCTTGATGCCGAGCGGATTGAGCGGCGAGGCGTAGTCCTGGCGCAACAAAACCTCGGGCGCCGTCGTCTCGTGAAGGGCGGGGAGAAGATAATCGGCGAAGGTGACGGCGAGCGGGTCGCCGCGCTCGCTATAAGTGAATTCCTCGAACAACGCGCCGCCGAGGCCCTGGGCATAGCCGCCGACGATTTGGCCGTGCACCAGCGCCGGATTGATGGCGCGGCCGATGTCATAGGCGATGCAATAGCGCTCGACCTTGACGGCGCCGGTTTCGCGGTCGACGCGCACGACGGCGACGTGACTGCCATAGGGGTAGACCTGATGCTCGGTCGTGAACCAGCCTTCGGCCGCCAGGCCCGGCTCGCGGTCGCCCCGCGCTTTCGCCGTGGGGCTGAGATTTTGCGCGATGGTGCCGAGGCTGATCGAGGGACCGGCGTTACTGTCTTTGCGCACGGCTTCGCCGTCGACGATGTCGAGCGTGTCGGGCGTCGTCTGCAACAGTTCGGCTGCGACATCGAGCGCCTTCCTGCGCACGTTGAGCGCGGCGATATGCGTCGCCGACGCCGTCATCACCGTGGCGCGCGAAGCATGCGCCCCGATGCCGAAAGCGATGCGGTCGGTCTGGCCGTGGATCACGCGGCAGCGCCGGTAGTCGACGCCAAGCGCGTCGGCGGCGACCTGCGCCATGACCGTCTCAAACCCCTGGCCGATCGAGGCGCCGCCGGTGACGATTTCGACCATGCCCGACGTGTCGATGGATATGTTCACGCCGTCGGTCGGGCCAAGCCCGCTCTTTTCGACGAACATCGCGACGCCGACGCCGACAGATTCGCCGGCGGCCTTGCGTCTCTTCACGTCGGCGTTGAGCTTGTCCCAGCCGATCGTGGCGAACAGCCTGTCGAGGAGCCCGATATAGTCGCCGGTGTCGTATTGGATTTCCTCGCCCAGGGCTTCGAGCGGACGCGGGTAGGGCATTTCGTCGGCGGCAATTGCATTGCGCCGCCGGATCTCGATGCGGTCGATGTTAAGCCGTTGCGCAATCGCGTCGACCAGCCGTTCGCGCACGAAGGTCGTCTCGTAGCGGCCGGGCGCGCGATAGGTCGCCGCCGGCGTTTTGTTGGTGAGCCGGAAATGGCCGATCGCGCGATAAGCCGGCACGCGATAGGGCCCGGGCAATATGCCAGCCGTCATGTGCACGACGCGCGCCGCGTGCGTGCGCACATAAGCGCCCTGATCGTGGAAATAGCGGTCGTCGATAGCGAGAATCACGCCGTTCCTCATCGGCCGCGGCGCGGATTCTGTGCAGCTGCTGGCGCGAGTGATTGGCCGCGATCAGGTGCTCGCGCCGGTCTTCGATCCATTTTACCGGCCGATTGAATCTTTTCGCGGCGACACAGACCAAAACGTCCTCGGGATAGAGTTCGCCACGGATGCCGAAACCGCCGCCGACATCCGACTTCATGAACGTGGACAGAACTCGGCGGCAGTCCGAGCATGCGCGACAGCAGTTCCTGATTGCGGTGCGGTATCTTGGCGGCGCCGTGCAGTTCGAGAATGCCGCGCGCGGCGTCGTAGCGGCCGATGGCGCCGCGGGTTTCCAGCGGCACGCCGGAATGCCGGCCGATGGCGAGTTCGAGCTCGACGATGTGGGCGGCGTCGCGGAATACCGCGTCGACGTCGCCATAACCCTGGCGGATCAGCGCCGCTTCGCTGGAATGGCCTGGCGAAAACTCGGCCGGCGCCGCTTGGGCGTCGAGCAGCACCGGCAGCTCTTCGATCGCCATCGCGACGAGATCGGCCGCGTCCTCCGCGATATACGGATCGGCGGCAAACACCGCGGCGACCGGCTCGCCGACATAGCGCACGCGGCCGTTCGCCAGCACCGGCTGGCGATAAGGATCGAGCGCCGGGATGGAACCTTCGCGAAAATCGATCGGCGGCACTTCGGCGATGTCGGCCGCGGTCCATACCGCATAGACGCCGGAGAGCGCGCGCGCCGCCGCCGCGTCGATCGCCGCGATCCGGCCATGGGCATGCGCGGAGCGCACCACGCGCATACAAAGCTGATGCGGGAAATTGATGTCGCCGGCAAACGCCCCGCGTCCGGCGACCAGCGGCGGGTCCTCCAGCCGTTCGACCGATTGACCGATCCATTCTTTCCGCCCCCGCGAAGCGGGGGAGGGAGCGGCAAGCGGATCGCTCACGACTTCGCCGCGCGTTCGAGCGCCCGGCGCGTCACCGCGAGGACGAGGTCGCGGCGGAATTCGGCGCTGGTGGTGTTGTCCTCCATCGGATCGATCGCGGCGGTGGCGGCAACGGCGGCGGCGCGAAACGCTGTGTCGCCGGCAATGGCGCCTTCGAGCGCGCGCTCGGCTTGCGCGATGCGCCGCGGATTGACCTCGGCGCCGCCGACCGCCAGCCGCGGCTGCACGATTTTGCCGCCGTCGAGGCAATACAGGCCGAGCGCCATGGCCATGGCGAAATCGCCGGCGCGGCGATTGAACTCGTAAAAGCCGCAAGCGGTGCCCGTCGGCAGCATCGGCAGCCGCGCCTCGACCAGAAGCTCGTCGTCGGCGAGCGCCGTCGTCATGATGCCCTTGAAGAAATCGCGCGCCGCAATGACGCGCTCGCCGCGCACGCTTTTGGCCAAAACCTCGCCGTCGAGCGCCACCAGAACGAGGCACCATTCGGAGGCCGGATCGGCATGCGCGAGAGAGCCGCAGAAGGTGCCGCGGCTGCGGATCGGATAATGCGCGATGTGATGCACCACGTCGGTCAGCAAGTTGCCGAGCGGTCCCGTCGCAAACCGGCTTGTGAAACGCGGCGTGGCGCACGCAAGCGCCGATGCAGAGTTTGCCGTCCGCGACTGTCAGACGATCGAGCGATGCGACGCCGTTGATGTCGACGAGATGCGCGGGCTTGGCGAGCCGGAACGCCATGGTCGGCACTAGACTTTGGCCGCCGGCGAGCACGCGGCCATCGTCTCCGGCAACTGCGGCGAGAACGGCGACCGCCTCGTCGATCGTTTTCGGCGCGTGGTAGCGGAACGCCGCGGGCTTCATCTGGTTTCAACTTTGGGATTAGCGTATGTTTTTGAATTGATGCACAGATTTTGGCACAGTGTCAAAGTCCGATAGCTCCCGCAGCACCCGCAAAGTCCGGCATGAAGCCTCCCGCATTTTCCTATCACGATCCGCGCAACGTCGCCGATGTCGTTGGCCTCCTCGGCAGCCTCGACAACGCCAAATTGCTCGCCGGCGGCCAGTCGCTGATGCCGATGCTCAATATGCGCTACGTGCTGCCCGACCACGTCATCGATCTCAATCGCGTCGACGGCTTGAGCTACATCCGCGACAGCAAGGACGCGCTCGAAGTCGGCGCCATTGAAATTGGCGCCATAGAAATTGGCGCGATGACGCGCCAGCGCGACATCGAATTCTCCGACCTAGTGCTCCGGCGCTGCCCATTGATGCACGAGGCGATCGTGCAGGTCGGGCATCGGCAGACCCGCAATCGCGGCACGCTCGGCGGCTCGTTGTGTCATCTCGATCCGGCGGCCGAATTGGTTTCGGTCGCAGCCGCGCTCGACGCCAAAGTCACGGTCACCGGAAAGAACGGCGCCCGCAGCATCGATTTCGCCGCTTTCCCGGTCGCCTATATGACGCCGGCGCTCGAACTCGACGAGCTTTTGACCGGCGCGAGTTTTCCGTGCTGGTCGAAGCGGCACGGTTACGCCTTCGTCGAGTTTTCCCGCCGTCACGGCGATTTCGCGATTCTTTCCGCGGCGGCGCTGATCGAGGAAGATGATAGCGGCAAGGTGACGCGCGCGGCAGTGACGCTCGGCGGCTTGGGCGCGGCGCCGCTACGGGCGCGCGACATCGAGCGCGCGCTGATCGGCGAAAAAATCGAGGACAAAAGTCTGCGCGAGATTTGCGAGCCGTTGCGCAAGCTCGACGCGGTGGACGATATCCACGCGCCTTCATCCTACCGCCAACAACTGGCGACGGTGCTGCCGCGGCGCGCGCTCCTTAAAGCGCATGAGCGCGCCATTGAGCGCGTTGCGGCGAGGGCGCGCGCATGAGCGAGACCATGAGCGAGACCATGAGCGAGAACATGAGCGCGACCCGAACCATCGCCGTCACGGTGAACGGTGCGCGCCGCGAAGCGACCGTGCCGGTCCGCCTGACTCTGGCGGACTTTCTGCGCCAGCGGCTCGGGCTGACCGGCACCCATCTCGGCTGCGAGCACGGCGTCTGCGGCGCCTGCACCGTGCTGTTCGACGGCTATTCGGCGCGGTCCTGCCTGATGCTCGCGGTGCAGGCCGACGGCCACGACATCATGACGGTCGAAGGCATCGCGCCCGACGGCAAGACGCTGCATCCGCTGCAGGAGGCGTTCCGCGACAATCACGGCCTGCAATGCGGCTTCTGCACGCCGGGAATTTTAACGACGCTGATCGAACTTCTCCGCGACAATCCAAATCCGACCGAAGCGGAGATTCGCATCGGCATTTCCGGCAATCTGTGCCGCTGCACCGGCTACCACAATATCGTCGTCGCCGCGCTAGACGCCGCGAAGCGCTTGCGCGCGGACGACGGAGGACGGACGACGGAGGACGGATAATGTTGCTAAGGCTCGTCTTTACTTCATCCGTCCTCTGTCGTCTGTCGTCTGTCCTCTGATGCTGCGCTTCGACGACATCGGCAACCGGCTCAAGGCGTTTCGCCTCGGCTCCGGCCGCTCCGCGGAGGAGATCGCGCAAAAGCTCGGCATTTCGCGCACCGCGCTGTACCGCTTCGAGAAGGGCGAGGTGGCGAAGATCGAGACGCTGGAGAAACTCGCCGAGCTGCTCGACGTTTCGGTGCCGACGCTGCTCGGCGTCGGCGTCGAATACATCGCTTCCGCGGTCAGTTATTTCGAGCGCATGCGGCAGATCGAGGAGACCGCCGAGCATATCATCGTGCTGGCCGGCCCGATCTCCTACGTGCTCGCCTCCGACGGCTTCGACCGCGCGCTCGGCGACGTCTTGCGCGAATCGGTGCCGCAGGGGATCGCCAAGCGCGAGCGCGCGCTTAGGCAAATCGACGAATTGATGGACGTGCTGCGCCAGCGTAAAGAGCGCTACCGCCGCCGCCGTCCCGCGATCGTCAGTTTGATCGCGGCCGCCGAAATGGAGCGGTTCATGCGCAACGGCCTCGTCGGCCGGCTCGATCTTTCCGAAAAAATCCGCCGCGAGCGCCGCGCGCTGGCCCGCGCCGAGGCCGAGCATTTCACCGCGCTGATGGACAACGAACCGATCGGCGTGCAGATCGGCATCGTGCGCGATACCCTGCCGCACACCAGCTTTCAGATTTTCCGCCAGCCCGACCGCAAGATTTTGGCGCTGAGCCCATTCCGCCTCGGCGAGGAACCCAACATCCGCACCGGCGTCGCCATGATCACATCCGCTCCGGAAGCGCTCGCCTTGCACGAAACCATGGCGCGCGAGCTGTGGGCGAGTGCGCTCAAGGGGCCGGCCGCGGTACGCTTCATGCGCGGGATGATGGAGAAGCATTCATCCGCCCCCGCGAAAGCGGGGGAGGGGGACCGCGCGTAGCGCGGTGGAGGGGGCGTCTGGTTAGATGCTTCACTGGAGCCACAAGAGAGTTGTCGATGCTTGCGTTCTCTCCCACCGCGCTAGGATGCGCTGGGGGCGGCGGCACGCGATAAACCGCCCAATAACAAACTTTACGTCCAGTTTTGCCGGCGGATAGCCCGGTATTATGGCGCAAGCACCACAAGCGGCCTGACGGCGACCATACTAGATTCGCCGCATGGGCGAAATCCGAACCGTCACGACTCTTGTGAAGAAGCGCGATGAAATCCGCGCCTCGATCCGCATGTACGAGGCCAAGATCGGACAGGCCCGTTCGGACCTGTCGCATGTAACCGCCGTGCTGCGGCTGTTCGAGGTATCGGGGAAGGCGCAAGACCTGGCCCGGTATTCGGACCACTACCGCCTGTTCAAGCGCGGCGAGCCTTGGGCCATCTGTTCGGCCGCGCTCGCCAAGGGACCACTCAGCACGAAAGAGCTAGCCCTGGAGCTAATGAAGGCAAAGGGCATGGATTTGAGGGACGGCGTGCTGGCCAAGGCCATCGGGCATCGCCTCATTCATTCGCTTCGGATGCAGGAACAGCGGGGCCGCGTGAAGCGGGACGGCAAGCGGCATGGGGTGAGCGTGTGGCGGTTGCCGTAGTCCTTTTGACCGACTAAACTACTTTGAGTTGTCGGGCTCCGCGGAAACAGGACATGGGCGATTACAACATCACCGACTTGTTGGAACGGCCCGCCCCATCCCCGAAGCGGCCATGGTCAGCCCCTTACGTTATACATCCAACTGGGAGCGAAACCACATCGAAGACATTACCCGGCCCCACCGCCGACGGCCATGTCCCCACGGACGGGCAGATGTCGGAGCACTATGGGGCCTCATGATCCATCTCCATCAGCCAGTGAGGTCGCCGAGAGCCTCGAACTATCGGCTATCGAGGTGTTTCTGCCAATAGCCGCTGAAATCCACTGACGGCTTGTGCTGTATCGCCAGTGCCGTAAGGCGGTTCACCTGTTCGCCATTTGACGAGCGGCGGTTATCTTCGCGCCAGCTAGCCTCTTGCGCGTACCGGAGCAAATAAGCGCCCGCGATATGATGGTGATGGCCGATTTCGGCGCGACGCATACGGCTGAAAAATTCCTCAGCGAGCGTAGCCCGGATGAGCGAAGCGACATCCGGGGTTCTGCCTCCCCCGATAATGACAATATCCCGCATATCGCTGCGCTCATGCGGGCTACTTGCGACTGGAGGGCGATCAAGCGGAAGGTGGGCGGGTGAATCGCTTCATCACCGCCGTAGGGGCGGCCCTTGTGGCCGCCCTTTACGATCGCGCGCGGGCGCCCACAAGGGGCGCCCCTACGTCGCAAATAATGCGACTCCACCCTTGACATTCGTCTCTATTACCGTTACATTCGCACGAATCAAATCTCGCCCTGAGGGACGCCATCCGGGTGATGCCGGGCGGCAGGGGCGTGTGCGGTGCCCGCGGGCGAAGCCTCATCAGCTCCGCCTCCGGGCGGCTCGGGCATCATGCCTGCCGATACTACGATCGGCGCGTGAGGTGCTCACTGGACTGGGACAGGCGAAGGCGGGTAACGCCCGCTCAGACCGCGTCCCAGGAAGCCTGGCCTGGGTTGCGCCTTGGGTGACGTAAGTCCCTTTGGCGAGAGCCGTGGTGGAACGCCGGCAGGCGAGCGCGCCCGAGAGCGGAAGGGCGGCGCAAGCCGCTCCTTCCGTGGCGCGACCCGCGCGCCGTTTGCGTGCGGGGAGGTTGTGACCTGCGTTTGCCGGCGTTCCGCTTCCCTTATTTCTTCGTAGCCCGGATGAGCAAAGCGACATCCGGGATGGACATTGAAGCTTCTCGACCGTACCCGCATATCGCTCCGCTCATGCGGGCTACGGATGTTTGACATCGCTGTTTGACAACACTCGCGCGCTGATGCGCCGCGGGAACGGGATTGCTTGATCGGCGGCGCCCGCTGGCCCGCTGTTATTCGGCGCAGGGCCGCCAATCGTTTGGCCTATGCCGCCCTTCTGCTATGTCAGGCGGCCCACTTCACGCTGCACGAGCTGACGATAGAGTCCTTCGTGGCCGACGAGGTGATCTGGCGCGCCGTCCTGCGTGATCCGGCCGGTTTGCAGCACGACGATGCGATCGAAATTCCGCACCGTCGAAAGCCGATGCGCGATAGCGATCACCGTGCGCTGGCGCATCAGCCGGCCCAACGCCTCGCGAATCGCTTCCTCCAATTCGCTGTCGAGCGCGGAGGTGGCCTCGTCGAGCAGCAGCAATGGCGCGTTCTTGAGAAAGGCGCGCGCGATGGCGATGCGCTGGCGCTGCCCGCCCGAGAGTTTCACGCCCCGATCGCCGACGATGGTCCGCATGCCGGCGTGCAGACCGTCGATGAAGTCGCATCGCGCCGAGAGCGCCGCTTCGATAACTTCGTCATCCGACGCGTCCGGCCGGCCATACCGGATATTGTCCATGACCGAGCGGTGAAACATCGAGATGTCTTGCGGCACGACGCCGATCGATTCGCGCAAGCTCTCCTGGGTGACGCGCGCGATATCCTGGCCGTCGATCAGAATCCTGCCGAACTGCGGATCGTAGAAGCGCTGCAGCAGCGCGAACAATGTCGACTTGCCGCCGCCGGAATGGCCGACCAGACCGACGCGCTCGCCCGGCCTGAAGCTGAGACTGAAGTTCTCGAAAATCTGTTGCCCGTCGGGATAGCGGAAATCGACGTGCTCGAACTTCACGCTGGCGCCGCGCCTGACCAACGGCGCCGCTTCGGGATGGTCGCGCAGCTCATGGGGCAACAGCAGCGTCGCGACCGCCTCCGCGAGACGGGCGACATGCTGCGTGATGTCGACGAGCGCCACCGCGAGATCGCGCGTCGCATGCAGCACCGACAGTCCAAGCGTGCACACCAGCACGACGTCGCCCGTCGTCGCCGCGCCTTGCCGCCAGAGCATGACCGCCCAGGCGAGCAGGCCGAGCGTCAATACGATCGTCGCCGCGGCATGAAGGATGCGGAGTTTCTCCAGATAGAACAGGCTGCGCCGCCGTGCGTCCATCTCGTGATTGACGGTCAGGTCGAAGCGGCGATGCTCGCGCAGGATACCGCCGAACGCCCGCACCAGCGGCATATTGTTCACGACGTCGACCATCTCGCCGTCCACGGCCGCCGCCTTACTGGCAAAGTCGTGATGCAGCGGCCGGCCGGCGGCCGCCAAGTGGAACATCAGGCACACCATGGCGCCCGCAACGACCGCGAGGCCGGCGGCCATCGGCAGGCTGATCGTGTACATCAAGGCGATCGCCGCGATCGTTGCCACGCACGGCGGCAGCACGTTCCAGATAAACATGTTCTCGGCCGTAAAGACTGCGTTCGAGGTGGCGGTCACGCGGCTGGTCAGCATGCCGGGCAGTCGATCGGCGAAGTAGCCCGGCGAATGGCCCATCAGGTGCCGGAACAAATCGCGCCGCAGATCGCCGGTGACCCCGACGAACGAGGTATTGGCGATCCAGCTCGCGATGCGCCACAACAGATTATCGGCGGCGATCAGCGAGCCGAGGACGCAAAACGCCATCCATACGCCGCCAATGGCGCCGCTCGACAGCATATCGACCAGATACTTGACGCCGTATTGGGTGCCCACCGAACAGAGGACCGCTGCCAGCACCAGGGCGAGGATGATCGCGTGGGATATCGGCCGCAGCCGCACGTAACGGAAGATGAAGGCGAGCGGACGAGAGCTGTACCCACAAAGATCGGCCATGGGACTGTTCATTTCCGCTCCGCGAAGCTGCCGGCTTTCCCCCCAAGGCTCATTTCGAGTCACAGCACCTGAAAATGAACGAGTTGGAACCTATAATGTTCCGCCGACCAGGGCCCGGAGCCGTGCGAGCGCTTCCAGCCGCATTTTCGCTCCCACGTCGCAGCGGACGAAAAGTTCCCTCGACCGCGAAAAATAAGTTCCCGGCAACATTTGAAATATTCGGCTGCTTGGACGTTGTCGGTAGTTGCCGGGGTGAAAAACATCAGCACAAATGAGGGTAATTGGATGCATATCGCACAAATTGCGCCGCTGACCGAAGCCATCCCGCCCAAGCTTTATGGCGGAACCGAGCGGGTCGTGTCCTGGCTGACCGAGGAATTGATCGCGCTCGGCCACCAGGTGACGCTCTTTGCGAGCGGAGACTCGGTGACGTCGGCCCGGCTTGAAGCGGGTTGGCCTCGCGCGCTGCGACTCGACGGCGGGGTCCGCGACCCCAATGGGCTGCATATGATGATGTTAGAGCGCGTCTACCAACGCGCCGCTGAATTCGACTTCCTCCACTTCCATCTCGACTACTATCCGTTCTCGCTGTTTTCACGCCAGTCCACGCCATTCGTGACGACGTTGCATGGCCGGCTCGACTTGCCGGAGCATCAGCCCGTGTTCGACACATTCAGCTCAGTGCCGGTCGTGGCGATCTCCAATTCGCAGCGGCGGCCGCTGCCGCAGGCGAACTGGATACGCACGGTGCACCACGGTTTGCCCTCGCAGCTCTTGGTCCCAAAGCCCATCAAACCGAGTTATTTCGCGTTCCTCGGCCGCATCGCCCCGGAAAAGGGCATCGACCGCGCCATTCGCATCGCCCAGCATTGCGGCATGCCGCTGAAGGTCGCCGCCAAAGTCGACAAAGCGGACCAAGACTATTTTCACGAGCGAATTCGGCCGATGATCAAGTCGGGCAACGTCGAGTATATCGGCGAGATCAGCGACAGCGACAAATCGGAATTCTTGAGCGGCGCGATCGCACTGCTGGTTCCGATCGACTGGCCCGAGCCGTTCGGACTCGTGATGATCGAAGCCATGGCCTGTGGCACGCCCGTCATCGCCTACAATCGCGGATCGGTGCCGGAGATAATCGACGAGGGTGTCACAGGATTTATCGTCGAGGACGAATCCGGCGCCATCGGCGCCGTCGACCGCCTGGGACACTTGTCCCGCGAAAAGATCCGCCGGCGTTTCGAGGAGCGCTTCACCGCGCGCCGCATGGCGCAGGACTATCTCAGCGTCTACCGCAGCCTGAGCGATGCCGTTACGCCGCACCTGCGGCTGATCGCCGACGTCGCGCCGGCCTTGTAATTGGAGATGTGGACTTGCGGGCGGCGCCCTTGATGTCGGCGCCCCGCTACTCTGTCTTCTCCGTAGGACGGGTTTCCGGCATGAGGAACCACAACACGACCAAGCCGACGAATGCGATCGCGGCCAAAGTCGCGAAGGCCGCCGGGCTGCCGAAATGGTCGCTCATGTAGCCGGCGAGCGTCGAGCTGAGCGAAGCGCCGATCCCGGTGGAGGTTCCGAGGATTCCCAGGCCGAGGTTGAAATGGCCCGTGCCGCGCGTGAGATCGGCGACCACCAAGGGCACCATGACGCTAAAGACCGCCGCGGTCACCCCATCGAGGAGCTGCACGACGAGGAGCAGCGAAGGATTGGTGACCGAGGCAAACAGAATGCCGCGAAGAGGCAGTGACGCAAACCCAATCAGCAGCAACGGACGTCGTCCCCAGCTTTGCGCCCGCATCCCGACCCATGGCGCCAAAGCCGCGACGAGTAGTTGCGGCACGACGATACAAGCGGCGATGATAAGCGTCGCCCACTGCGCCGACCGCATGGTGACGACGCTGCCCATCAACGGCAGCATGGCCGCATTGGCAAGGTGAAACAGCAGAAGACAGCCGGCGAAGATGAGCAGCGGCCGATTGTGCAGCAGCGCGCCCGCATTGATCGGACGCTGTTTAACGTTTGGTTTGTCGATACGCCGCCGCGGCGGCGCACCATGCGCTCGCTCGGGATCGATCTCGGCCGCGGATATCGACCGCAGCGCTATCAGCGCGGGCATGAGCAAAAGGACGGTGACGATGAAAACAGCGCGGGCGGACAGGAAATAACCGCAGGCGCCCATCGCGGCCGCCGCCAAGCCGTTACCGACCGCGGCGTAGCGCGCGTTGCGTCCAAGCCGTTCGCCGATCGCGGCGTGCCCGACCAAGCCGAGGCTGATCGCGACCATGGCCGGGCCGAGCACGCAACTTGCGAGCGCATGCAGCACCGACCCCGCCAATACCACCGGAAAAACGGGTAGCGCCGCATAGATCAAGGCGCTTACGCAGATGGCCACGATAGCAATACCGGCGACGAAGCGCTCCGATCGGACCGCATCGACCAGCGCTCCGCCCGGCATTTGGCCAAGCAAGGAGGCGAAGCCCGCGACCGACAGGACGAGCCCGATGTCGACCTGCGTCCATCGCTGCGTCGTGAGATAGACGGAGACGAACGGCCCGAAGCCGGTCTGCACATCGGCGACAAAGAAAATGAACCAATCGAGCCCGCGCAGACTGCGCCGCGACGGAGGCAGCGGCGGCTCGGTCCCCTCCGGCTGTTCGACCGGCGGCGGCGCGGACCCGCCATCGATCACGCCGTGCGGATCCGGCCTGTAGCGTAAGCGCAGTGACGGATTTCCGGGTAACATGCGTCTCCAGCGCGGTTGTCTAGAGTTTGAGCTGAGTCATTTCCGAGAGACGGCAACAGCTTTTCTGGATCATGCTCTATTCAAACGGCAGCGGCTCGAGCTTGCCGAGCGCACCTAGGACAATGACGGGCTTGCCCTCCTGGTATTCGGGGGCTGCCTTGACCTGGTCGGGAGTGAGTTCAAGCGTGATCCACCCGCCGGGCTGGCCGGGAGCGGCAAAATGCAGCGCGTTCCAGTCTACCGCGATCTTACGGCTGCCGACGCCAAGGAACCCGCCGAAATCGATGATCGCGGCAGGCACCTTACCGCTGCGGTCGACGATCACGTCCACGATCCGGCCCATATTCGCGTCGTCGGCGCTGCGCACCTCGCGTCCGAGGATGCCCTCGACTTCGTGATCGTTGAGGATGGTCACCGCAGGAGAACCCGCGGGCGTTGCCGCCGGATTGTCCGCCGGCTGCTGAGTCTGTCCCGGTGGCGGTCCGTTCTCGGATAAAGCGACGTCGATCGCGACGCCGAGTGTCAAAAATATGACTGCCGCCACCGCTGCGACCGTCCCCACTACTGTTGGATTTTCGCCGCGCATCCTCGCTCCAGCAATGCCGATGGAACTCACACCACTGAGCCCACCAAGTGCTTAAGCCCACCAAGTGCTGCTGGTTCCACGCAATGCGGAGGTCGGTATGGCAGGCATCGCCACGCCGGATGGCTGCCCGCGAAAATTCGATGCAATCAGGATGAAAAAACGATCGAAACCTGAATATCGCCGCTGATCCGCGGCGTATCGAGCAAAACCGTGTCGTTAGAGCGGCGTACTCGGAGATCGACGCTCGATGAACCGAGCCGTAGATCGCGCAACATCACCTCGTCCAGAAATTCCGGCAGGCACGGATTGCGGAGCCGGATTTCGCCCTTGGAGAGGTCGAGTTCCAGGCCGAGCGAGGCTTCGAGCAGTGTGAACGGGGTCGCACTGGCCCACGCTTGCGGCGAGCACGCGACCGGATAGAGCGTCGGGCCCTGGCCGAGGTGGCGCTGGAAACCGCAGAACACCTCCGGCAGCCGGCGGTGGTCCATATAGGTGGCGGCATTGAACAGACCCGTAAACAGCGTTTCGATCGAGCGCTTGCACTGGTAACGAGCCAGCCCGAGCGCGATCAGCGCGTTGTCGTGAGGCCAGACCGAACCGTTGTGATACGACATCGGATTAAAGCGCGCCTCACCCCTCGCCACCGTGCGGATGCCCCAGCCGGAGAAGAAGCGCGGCTGCAAAAGTTCCTTGGCGATGCGCGCCGCCCGATCGGGAGCGGCAATGCCGGTGAACAGCACCTGCCCGGCATTCGACGTGCGCACTTGGCAGGGCCTTTTCGCGCCGTCAAGCGCAAGTGCATAGGTCTCAATCTCCGGGCACCAGAACGCGGCCTCGAAGCGCTCGGCGAGACGGCTTGCTTCGGCGTCGAGTTTACGCGCCGCGGCGTCGCGTCCAAGCCGCCGCGCGCAACGCGCCGCCATTCGCTTGGCGGCGTAGACATAACCTTGCACCTCGACCAGCGCGATCGCGCCTTCGGCCAGGCTTCCGTCGGCATGAAAGATCGCGTCATGGGAATCCTTCCAACCTTGGTTGGCGAGCCCCTGATCGGTCGCGCACTTGTACTCAATAAAGCCATCACCATCCGGATCGCCGGGCCCGTCGATCCAGCCCAAAGCGGCCTCGATGGCCGGCCACAATTCGACGATTGTCTCGGTGTCGCCGGTGCGTTCCGCATAGAGCCCGGCGAGTAGAACGAAGAGCGGCGTCGAATCGACGCTGCCGTAGTACAGTCCGAATGGCACTTCGCGGAGCGCCGCCATCTCACCGCCGCGCATTTCGTGAAGGATCTTTCCCGGCTGGGCGTCGGCGAGCGAATCCGTGGTCTTGGCCTGATACACAGCCAATCGGCGCAACACGCCTCGCGCCACTTCGGGACTCCACCACAGCATCTGCAAAGCCGTAATCAGGCCGTCGCGGCCGAACGTCGTCGAGTACCAGGGGATGCCGGCATAGGGATAGCGGCCCTGCGGCGTTTCCGTCATCAGCATCGCGAGGTCCGCGGCCGAGCGGCACAATATTTCGTTGAAACGCTCATTCGACGTTTCGACCGATGTTCGCTCGCGCGTCGACTCCCGCATTTCACGGCGTGCCGCGGCGAGACCACGCAGGAACGGGAGCGGACGCGAGTCCGTTCGCTCGCAGCTCACGGCCAAAAAGATCGGCCGCATTTCTCCGGGTACGAGATGCAGATCGTAGACAGCGGCGTCGGTCGCAAGCTGATCCGGCCGCGGATCGAAGTTCAGCGCGGTGCGCCGTATCTTTGCGTCCAAACCGCGATAGACCAACAGCACTCGATCATCGCCGTGAATCTTCGCCGTCGCGGTGCCACGCCGTTCACGGTGCGATCCTCGCACCTCGAAAATATCGGCAAAATCATTCGCGAACAGGATCGACAGGCGCAGGTCAATCGCGCGGTCGCCGTAATTGCGCACCCCGAGCCGCTGATACGCCGTGTCGCGCCACAGGAAGATCGTGCGCAGAATGTGGACTCTGTCCTTCTCTAAGACGAGGCACTGGCCGTCCATCAAATCCGGATTGGTCAGATCGACGGAGAACGCCGAATTGTCGTCGCGCAGATTGGAGCCGAGCAACAGCGGCGGTGTCTCGTTCACCAATAATTCGAGGCGCGAGAGATGCCGCGTGTCCATGTGGAACAGGCCGGAGGAGCCATCGGATGACGTCCCGACGTCGCCACGGCTGTCGAGCACGACGAAGGTATCGCCGTATTTGAGCGCGCGTGGCGGCCGTGCGGGCTGCGTGGCGGTGATGGTGAAAGACGGCTCGGAAGCGATCTCGGCCGAAAGCGCCGGCGCGGCGATCTCTGCGGCAATCTTCACGGCGGTTTTGGGGGTCATTGCGTTTCGCTTAGCCGCCGCCACCATCGGTGTTGTGGCTCATGCTGTGGCGCTGCCGTGGATAATATCGACAGCGCGCGTTTTGATCGGGGCGGCGACCACCCCATCGCATTCCACCATGGCGTATTTAAGGAACCAGATCGGGCCGGTCATGCATTGCTCCATATGAAGGGTAGACGTGAAGACCCTTCACAAGCGAACGCGTGACGGCCCTAATAGGTTCATTCGGATCGCCTCAGTTCGGCGTCCTTATGCCGCCGTTGCTGACCGCCATGACAGCGGATTGCGCCTTATAAAGCGCGCCGGCCCCGCGGCCGTAACAGTCGCCGCCGCCGGCGCGGTGTTTCCACTCGGCAAAATGCAAGACCCTAGTCGACCCTCAGAACGGTCTGCTTTCTTTCGATTTTGCAGGCCGGACAGCCATAGACAATCTCGTCATGCAGCGCCGATTGCATTGCGGGCGTAATCGTCTTGAGCTTCATTGGCGCATCACAGCGTAAACAGATTACGGGCATATGGAAGTCGCGCATTTTTTGAGGTTCGTTTCGACGTTCATCCTGGAGTGACATTGCAGCCTCCGTGCATTCCGCGTCTTTTTCTGTACCGACTTAACTGCATCGTGCGTTCGCAATGAAGGGGAGTCTGTATAAAATTGACCAGCCGGTTCCCTAAGCTTCAAACTTAGGCATTAGCCCCGTGACCGCGCCGCTTGCATTCGTCCATTAAACGGATATCAAGCGTGCAAATGGACTTAGAAACCTCCGGACTCGATATGGAGCTTGCGGAACCATCGCTCGTTCCTGACCTGCGCAAATGCGCGATCCTGCTCGACATCGACGGCACTATTCTCGATATCGCGCCGTCGCCGCAACAGGTCTGGGTGCCGCCGGAGCTGCGGCATACTCTTGCACGTCTCGACCAGCTGACTGGCGGCGCGTTGGCGTTGGTCAGCGGCCGGCCGCTTGCCGACATCGATCGCATATTTTCTCCTTTGCAGCTCGCCGCGATCGGCGGCCACGGCGCGGAACTCCGCGCGGTCGCGGGCGCCGAGCCGCGATCGTGCGCGGCGCCGCTGAGCGCCGCTTTGAAGCTTAGACTTGCGCGCATTACTGAAATCGGGCCCGGCATAATCGCCGAGGACAAGGGCTATTCGCTCGCGCTTCACTATCGTCTCGCGCCCGAAATGGGCGAGGAATTGCGTGCAGCGGTCGCTGAAATCTGCGCGGCCGTTCCGCAAGGGACGATAGAGATCCTGCCGGGCAAGCTGGTGGTGGAGATCAAGCCGGCCGGCGTGAACAAGGCAAATGCGGTGTGCGACCTGATGCGTTATCCGCCGTTCGCCGGCCGCAATCCGATCTTCATCGGCGACGACACGACGGACGTCCCGGTATTCGGCATCATTTCAAGATTCGGCGGCCTTGGCTTTTCCGTCGGCCGGATTGTCGCCGACGTCAGCGGGCACTTCGACAAACCTGAAACCGTACGCTCGTGGCTCGCGCGCATCGTCGCGGACAGCGAAAGTGCGGCAGGATGATAGATCACGGGCTTGATCTTGCGGTGATCGGTAACGGCCGAACGGCGGCATTGGTCGACCCATGCGCGCGGATCGTTTGGTGGTGTTTCCCGCGGTTCGACAGCGACCCAATCTTCAGCCGGCTGCTGTCGGGGAAGGAAGAGAAGGGCTTCACCGACGTCGTGCTCGATGACATGGTGGAGTTTCAATCCGAATATGTGCGCAATACCGCGATCGTCTCCACCGTGCTCACGGATCGGCAGGGCGGCAAGGTGCGCATCACCGATTGTGTCCCGCGCTTTCGCCAATTCGGCCGAGTCTTCCGGCCGCCACAAGTGTACCGGTTCATCGAGCCCGTCGCCGGGCTGCCCCGTATCACGATCAGGATGCGGCCGACCTGCGATTATGGGAAGCCTCTGCCGCACCGCTCGCTCGGCAGCAACCATATCCGCTATTCCGACGACAGCACCGTGATCCGGCTCACGACCGACACGCCGCTCTCTCTGATCGAGGGCGAGTCGTCCTTCGTTCTCTCGCGCCCGCTACATCTGGTGTTCGGTCCGGACGAACCCTTCCCCGGCGACTTGCAGAAGACATGCCGGGAATTTATCGAATCCACGCACGATTATTGGGTGGAATGGGTACGCCGTCTGTCGATCTCGTACGATTGGCAGGAGGCCATCATTCGCGCCGCCATCACGCTCAAGCTCAGCAATTTCGACGAGACGGGCGCCGTCATCGCTGCGCACACCACCTCAATCCCGGAATCGCCGTCCTCCGGACGGACCTGGGACTACCGCTATTGCTGGCTGCGAGACGCCTATTTCGTCGTTCAGGCGCTCAACCGCATCGGCGCGACGCGCACCATGGAGGAGTTCATCTCGTTCACGCTCTCGATCGCATCGAAGCCGGACCAGGAGCTGCGTCCGGTCTATAGCGTGGTGCCGACAACCTCGATCGAAGAGCGTATCGCGCCTAACCTCGAAGGCTATCGCGGCGACGGCCCGGTGCGGATCGGCAATGCCGCGGTCAATCAGGTGCAGCATGACGCCTATGGGAGCGTGATCCTCGCCGCCATGCCGATGTTCTTCGACCGCCGTCTGCCTCGGCCGGGCGACCAGGGATTGTTTCATCTGCTCGAATTGCTCGGCGCCCGCGGCGCCGCGAAGGCATTCGAACCCGATGCCGGCATCTGGGAATATCGCGGACGCCAGCGCGTCCACACCCATTCGGTCGCGATGTGCTGGGCCGGCTGCCAGCGGCTTTCCGCGATCGCAATGCGGCTCGGCCTGGACGGGCGCGCGAAACATTGGAATTCGATCGCCGAGCCGATCCATGCCAAGTTGCTCGAGGGCGCCTGGAACCAGAAGCGCGGCGCCTTCACTGCGGCGTTCGGATCGGACGACCTCGACGCCAGCGTCCTTCTGCTCGCCGACCTCGGCGTCGTCGAGGTCGGCGATCCGCGTTTCGTCTCCACCGTCGCTACCATGGAACGCGAGCTGGTGCGCGAAAAACATGTCATGCGCTATGCCAGTGCAGACGACTTCGGCATGCCGGTGACGGCGTTCCTGATCTGCAGGTTCTGGCTGATTGACGCGTTATGGTCGCTCGGGCGGCGCGAAGCGGCGCTCGACCTGTTCACCGATGCGCTCCAACATCGCAATCGCTATGGTCTGCTCTCCGAAGACGTCGATCTGCAAACCGGCGCGCTGTGGGGCAATTTTCCACAGACCTATTCGATGGCCGGGCTCATTCTCTCCGCGATGCGGCTGTCGCGAAGCTGGGAAGACCGCTATTGGCGCGGATGATACCTGCGGCACGTAAGTGACTGTCATCCTTGAGGCGCACACCATAGGTGTGCTGCCAGGGATGGACGCTTGTGGCCGTCCACGATAGGCCCCTGTGCAGTGAATAATCGGGGCATGCGCAGCCCCGTGCGCCGCAAAGGCGACGAACACCGGAAAGTGAAAAAATTTTCTATCGGAACCGATCGGTACCTGGCGACGTTACACTATTTCGTTGTGCAGGATAACGTTCCATCACCCCACGATCCACCATGACAGCTCTCGGACACAGGCGTTGGGCTATTGCCGAAGGCTACATTCCTTCGCAGAGCTCGTTTTCGGATCCCGCCTTGGTGTCGCATGAGACCGCCTGCATTCTCAATGCCGGCGACGAGGCGGCGCACATTCGCATCACCGTCTTTTTCACCGACCGTGAGCCGGTCGGACCCTATCGTGTCACGGTCGCGGCGGGTCGCACGCTGCATCTGCGCTTCAATGATCTCACGGAGCCTCAATCGATCCCACGCGACACCGACTATGCGTCCGTGTTCGAATCCGATGTGCCGATCATCGTGCAGCACACGCGACTCAACTCGCGTCACGCCGAAGTCAGCCTGCTCTCGACAATCGCCTATGCGGCGGCTTGATGCCGCGCACGCCGCGGCCCCCGAGCTCGAATAAGACGAATTGCGCAATCGGCTTGCGAAAAACGGTCCTGCTTTCCGGTAGCTACGCTGCACTGCATCGCAAATGGGAACAAAACGCGCCCGGGCGGGTTAACGGAGCGACGCAATAGGGGGTTTCAGTGACCGTCATCGTCGTTTCCAACCGCGTCGCGCGTGCAAAACCCGATGAACCGGTTGCCGGAGGGTTGGCGGCAGCACTGTTGTCAATGGTCACAGATTCGGGAGCGATCTGGGTCGGCTCGAGCGGCCAGATCGGCGATCAAACCCAAACGCGAGGTTCTCTCGCCAAGATCGAGGCGCTGGGCGCCGGCGCTCTCGCGACCGTCGACATGCCGGCGAAGCATTATCACGGCTATTACGAGGGCTTCGCCAACTCGGCGCTGTGGCCGGCGCTGCATTCGCGCCCTGATCTCATCAGCGTCACCGCCGACGACTACGCGTCTTATCGCGAAGTCAACGCCTTCATGGCCCGCACGCTGCTGCGCTTCAACGGACCGGAGGCGGTGTTCTGGATCCATGATTATCACTTCTTGACGTTGGGCATGGAGTTGCGCCGGCTAAACATCGGGCGCCCGATCGGTTTCTTTCTGCACACGCCGTGGGCGGATCGCCGCACCCTGGCCGCGGTGCCGCATCATGCCGATCTCGTCGAGGCAATGCTCGCTTACGATTTAATCGGCTTCCAGACCGTCGAGGACCGGCAGAATTTTGAAGACTATCTCCAGATCGAGCTGGGCCTCAACATAGTCGACGGAACGGTAGCGTCGGATTGGGGATTGACGCAACTCGCCACCTTCCCAATCGGGATCGATGTCGAAGAATTTGCTGCCCGAGCGACCGAGTCGATCGCACTGCCGGAAGTCGCGCGTCTGCGTGCGAGCATGCAGGGCGCCAAGCTCGTTCTCGGCGTCGACCGGTTGGATTACTCAAAGGGCATAGCCAACAGGATGCGCGCCTTCGACCGCGTGTTGGAGACCGAACCAGGCTTGAAACGCCGCGTGTCGCTGTTGCAAGTCGCCGTCCCGTCGCGCGGCAACATTCGCGCCTACCGTGAACTTAAGGCCGAGCTCGGCGCCTTGGTCGGCGAGATCAACGGTCGCCGCGGTGAAGCCGATTGGACCCCCATCCGTTACCTGAACAGAGGCTTTTCGCAGCCTATCCTCGCGGGCTTCTACCGCGCGGCCCAAGTCGGCTTGGTCACCCCACTCCATGACGGCATGAATCTGGTCGCCAAGGAATATGTGGCCGCGCAAAATTCGTTCGATCCGGGCGTGCTGGTACTGTCTTCATTCGCCGGCGCGGCGAAGGAGCTCGGCGAGGCCGCCCTGCTGGTCAATCCTCACGACATAGACGCCATGGCGCGACAAATCGCGGTTGCCCTTGCCATGAGCCTCGAAGAGCGGCGCGAGCGTTGGCAGACGATGGTGTGCAGGCTCAGAGCATCTTCTGTCCGACATTGGTTCTCCGATTTCCTGCGCACGCTTTTGGCGGTGCGACGTGCGCCGTTGCGGGCGGCGACCAGACCGATCGTACTCGACATCGACCGCCAAAGCAGAGCGGCGCGCAGCCGATGATGTGGGCGAATAAATAACTGCGCACTTCGGTGACCTAAACTTTATTCGATCCGCTGGCTCGGTTGTTCCAATGGATTTTAGTCCCGAAGTTCGGCTGTCTGAAAGGCGCTACCCTGTCCAGCGCAAGTGCATTCAAATCTGGTTCAGCGTCGCTCGTGCGCTCATGCGGTCCAGCGCCAGTCGCGGACTTCCGGCATGTCGTCACCATGCTCGCAGATATAGAGCTTGTGGCGCTCCATGGCCGCCCAGTACCGCGCAGTCGCCTTGTCGAGCTGATCGCTGAAGCGCGGAATTCGCCGGATGGCGTCCAGCGCCAGTTGATAGCGGTCGAGATTGTTCAGCACGACCATATCGAAGGGCGTCGTTGTCGTGCCCTCCTCCTTATAGCCGCGCACGTGAATATTGTCGTGATTGTGCCGCCGGTAGGTCAGCTTGTGCACCATCGCGGGATAGCCATGGAAGGCGAAAATCACAGGCTTGTCGGTCGTAAACAACTCATCGAAATCTTGATCCTCCAGACCATGGGGATGCACGGATTGAGGCTGCAACACCATCAAATCCACCACGTTGACAACGCGGATGCGAATATCAGGGACATACGCGCGCAGAAGGGTCACGGCAGCGAGCGTCTCAAGGGTCGGCACGTCGCCGGCGCAGGCCATGACTACGTCGGGATCGCCGGCATCGTTGCTGGCCCACCGCCAGATACCCGCGCCGGCGGTGCAGTGGCGAACCGCTGAATCAATGTCGAGCCACTGCCACTCCGGCTGTTTGCCGGCGATGATCAAATTGACGTAGTTGCGGCTGCGCAAACAGTGATCTGCCACTGATAGCAGGCAGTTTGCGTCGGGCGGCAGATAGATGCGCACGATGTCGGCTTTTTTGTTTGCCACATGATCGATGAAGCCCGGATCCTGGTGAGAGAAGCCGTTGTGATCCTGGCGCCAGACATGCGACGTGAGCAGGTAATTCAGTGAAGCGATTGGCTTCCGCCAGGGGATTTTTCTGCTGACCTTGAGCCATTTTGCATGCTGATTGAACATCGAGTCGATGACGTGGATGAAGGCCTCGTAGCACGAGAAAAAGCCGTGGCGTCCGGTGAGGAGATAGCCTTCGAGCCAGCCTTCGCACAGATGCTCGCTCAGCACCTCCATGACGCGTCCCTTGACGCTGAGATTGATATCGACATCCTCGACCTCAGCCATCCATTCCTTGCCGGATACTTGATAAACGGCGTCCAACCTGTTCGACGCCGTCTCGTCAGGGCCAAAGAGCCGGAAATTCTTCTTGTCGAGATTGAGCTTCATGACGTCGCGCAGGAAATTTCCGAGCACCCGCGTTGATTCCGCCTCGACGCTGCCTGGCTTTGGCAGCACCACGGCATATTCATGGAAATGGGGCATTGCCAGCGGCTGCAACAATTCCCCGCCATTGGCGTGCGGATTGAAGCCCATGCGGCGATGGCCCGTTGGCGCAAGCGCCGCAAACTCCTCGCGGAACTTGCCCCGTTCGTCGAACAACTCGTGCGCCCGGTAGCTTTTCATCCAATCTTCGAGCTGCTTGAGATGTTTGGGGTTCTTGATATCGGCGAGCGGGACTTGATGTGCGCGCCAGGTACCCTCGACCGGCTCGCCGTCCACGAACTTCGGCCCGGTCCAGCCCTTGGGCGTGCGAAACACGATCATGGGCCAACGCGGCCGCTCCACCGTATCCGGAGAGGAACGCGCCGCCTTCTGGATCTCGTGAATCTCCGCCAGGATCGTATCAAGCGTGCCGGCCAGACTTTGATGCATCATGGCGGGGACGTCGCCTTCCACGAAATGCGGTTCATAGCCGAAACCGCGGATCAGGTCGGTTAATTCCCGACGGCTGATGCGCGCGAGCACGGTCGGATTTGCGATCTTGAACCCGTTGAGATGCAGGATAGGAAGAACCGCGCCATCACGCGCGGGATTGAGAAACTTGTTGGAATGCCAACTGGTGGCAAGTGCGCCAGTCTCCGCCTCGCCGTCGCCGATGATGCAGGCGACGATCAGGTCCGGATTGTCGAAAGCGGCGCCATAGGCGTGGACCAGTGAATACCCCAGTTCTCCGCCTTCATGAATTGAACCGGGAGTTTCCGGCGATACGTGACTGGGAACTCCGTAAGGCCAGGAGAACTGGCGAAATAGCCGATGCAGTCCATTCCGGTCGCGTTCGATCGCCGGATAGCGTTCGGTGTACGATCCTTCGAGATAAGTCATCGCCACGACGCCCGGGCCGCCATGACCCGGACCGATGACATACATCATGTTCAAATCGTTCTCTTTGATCAGCCGGTTGAGGTGGACGTAGAGAAAGTTCAATCCCGGCGTCGTGCCCCAATGGCCAAGTAGGCGCGGCTTGATATGTTCGAGCCTGAGCGGAGATCTCCAGCAACGGATTGTCCTTTAGATATATCTGCCCGATCGAAAGATAATTTGCCGCGCGCCAATAAGCGTCCATTTTCTCCAGCAGATCGCGCGACAGCGCGGCAGGCATCTCCTCCAGCAAATCGGGCGACGGCGTGGCTGGCGTCTCCTCCAGCGGATCAGGTGACAGCGTGGTAGGCATCGGCGGCTCCTTACGGCTTCGTCCACGCGCCCACGACGGATGATCTCAGAGATGTTTGCTCGGGTGGCTGGGCGCGTTCGGCCATGTTCAGCGCCGACAAAATTTCGGCCACGATCTCGCGCGGCCGCGGCTCGATCGAGACGATGACGGGATTTTCGTCCGGGCCCGGTTCCTCCAGCGCTTCGAATTGGCTGTGAAGTAAGCTTCGCGGCATGAAATGCTCATGGCGGGTGGCAATACGGCGTGCGATCAGCGTCTCGTCACCCTTGAGGTAGACCAGACGGACGTCGGGGCGATCGCCGATCAGTACATCGCGGTAGCGCCGCTTCAGCGCGGAACACGCGATGACGTCATGTCCGCCCGCGCAACGCGTCTTGTCGATCCAGGCGGCGACCGCATTCAGCCAGGGCCGCCGATCCTCATCGGTGAGCGGAATACCGCTGTGCATTTTGTCGACATTGGCGGCCGGGTGGAACCAATCGGCGTCCTCGAACTCCCACCGCAGATGCAATGCGAGGAGCGCGCCAACGGTCGACTTCCCGCATCCCGAAACGCCCATCACGATCACCACTCTGGGAGCAGGCGGTGACGTGTCTTCCGTTGGTGGGATTTGCACGGACATCAATCCGCTCCTGCTGGCGCGGCGGTGCGATCCATAAACCAGTGGAGACGCCCGACCGGGTGAACCACGGCTGCGGGAAGCGTCCGATCTCCCGCTTGGGCGCGTGCGACAACGCCCCGCTTTTTTTCTCCCGTCACAACGAATGCCACTTCGCGGCTGCTGTCGAGCACCGGGTAGGTCAGTGTGATGCGCGCCTCGGCTTTTGCGCCAATGACGGCGACTGCCCATCGCTTAGTCTCTTGCAACGTCGGCTGCCCGGGAAACAACGAGGCGGTGTGTCCGTCCTCGCCGATCCCAAGCAGCGTGACGTCGAAGAGAGGCCGATCCGGCGCAAGCTTATCGGCGCCATAGAAGCGCTTCAGCGTCGTCTCGTAGGCGCTGGCGGCTTCTTCCAGCGACAAGCCCTCCGTCGGCACCGCATGGATATTGCCGTCGGGAACAGGAACGCGCGAAAGGAGGGCGTCGCGCGCCATCCGATAATTACTATCGCGATGGTCGTGCGGCACGAACCGTTCGTCACCCCAGAACCAGTGCGTCCGGCGCCATGGAAAGCGCGACGCAATGTCCGGCGCCGCGAGACATTCATAAAGACGTCGGGGCGTTGAGCCGCCCGACAAGCTAACTGCGAAAACGCGGTCGCTCGCCTGCGCCAGACCGCACAGCCATTTGGCGACATCGTGCGCCAGCGTTTCAGCGCTCGCGAAAGTCCGGTTCCCGGTAACGATAGCCTTCATGACGCCCTCGGCAGGACCGAGCTGGCGCGCGGCAAGATGAACCGCTCGATGGCCTTGGCGAAACCTTCGTTGTCATAGGAGTCGGTCACCCGATCGGCCCTCGCCTGCACCTCCGGGCTGGCGTTGCCCATCGCGATGCTCAGCCCGCTCTTACGAAACATCAGCACGTCGTTCGGCATGTCGCCCATCGTGGCGATCTCGTTCGCCGGGATCGAGAGGAGTTTTGATAGCGTTGTAACGACGGTGCCTTTGTTGGCGTCCGGGTGGGTGACGTCGAGATAGTAGGGTTGCGAACGGGCCGCCGACGCTTTGGCGCCGAGCGCGTCCTGGGCAGCCTGTTCGCAGCGCGCGACCAGATCGTGGTCGTCGCTTACGCCCACGATCTTGACGGCATTGCCGAGCACAGCTTCGAAATTCTCGACGACGGTCGGGGCGAATTTGACGGTCCATTGCTCCCGCGCGACATGGGGCGCGTTGGAATCGCGAACAAGCCAGTCCTTGCCGCTGTAGAACCACACATCCATCTTGTTCTGGAGGATGACCTCCAGCGCGCGCTTTGCGGCGTCGGCGGAAAGCACGTGCTCTTCCATGATGGTCATGTCGGGCTTGACGAAGATTCCGCCGTTGAACCCGGCAACCGGGGTGCGCAGAGCCAACGGATCGATCAGCATCGCCATGCCGCGCGGCGGCCGGCCGCTGGTAATCGCAAAGGCGATACCGGCGGTTTGAAGAGCTGTCACGGCGGCTCTCGCGCGCGGCGTCAGCACTTTCTCCGCGGTGACGAGCGTGCCGTCGACGTCGGCCAGGACAAGCGAGATTTTAGATGCGGCGCGAGCGGGCTCTACCATGCGCGCTCTCCAGCCTTCGCCGCTTCAACACGCGTCTGCGAACGACCGCCACCAAGGATGAATCTCTCGATCGCGTGAGCGAAGCCATCGTCGCGATTGCTGTCCGTTACGAAATCCGCTTTCTGCTGCACCTGCGGACTGGCATTACCCATGGCGATACTGAGACCGGCTCGCTCGAACATCGCGACGTCGTTGCCGCCGTCGCCAATGACTGCGATTTCCGCCAAAGGAATTCCCAACAGCTTCGCGATCTCCGCTAATGCGACGCCCTTGTTGGCGAGCGGGTGGGTGATGTCGAGGTAGTAGGGCTGCGAACGCGCGACGAAAGCGCCATCGCCGAGCGCGGCCCGTACATCGCGCTCGCACTGTTCGAGAAGATCGAAATCCTTGCTGACGCCGACGATCTTGGCGGTGACATCGAGGGCAGCGCCGAATTCGTCGACGGTTGTCGGTCGGAACCCGATCGTGCGCTGCTCGAGCGGGACATAAGGCCCGTCGGAGTCGCGCACCAGCCAGTCCTGCCCGCTGAAAACCCAGACCTGTACCCCGCGGGCATCAAGCGTATCGACCGCGCGCCGAGCCACCTGAGACGACAGCAGATGTTCGGTGACCACCGCAAGATCTGGCGTCGCTATGACCCCGCCATTGAAGCCGGCCACCGGCGTCGTGATCTCCAGGGGAGCGAGCAGCATGCGCAAGCCACGGGGCGGCCGGCTGCTGATAATCGAAAAAATGGTTCCGCTTGCGCGCAGTTCCGCCGCAGCCGCCTGGGCGCGCGCGGTCAACACCTTGTCATCAGTGACCAACGTGCCATCGACATCCGAAATCACGGCCGAACATTTGAATGGCAGCAGGCGCGCACGACTCATGACGATTGCCCGTCGTCATCGCCACCGACACTCCGCCAGCTTCGGCCGTCTCGCGCCAAAAGCGCGTCTGCTTCGCTCGGTCCTGAGCTTCCAGCTGGATAGATCGGCAGATCTGCCGCACCATTCTTCGCCCAAGCGTCGAGCACCGGTTGCACGATGCGCCAAGTCTGCTCCACCATGTCGGCGCGCATGAATAATGTCGGGTCGCCGATCATGACGTCATAGAGCAACGTCTCGTATCCGACATTTGGTTCTTTGGGGAACCAGTCGTCATAGTGGAAATCCATTTTCACGGCGGCGAGGTCCACCACCGGCCCAGGGCGTTTGACCTCGAACTGCAGGGAGATGCCCTCGTCCGGCGCGATACGCAGCACCAGCCAGTTGGGCCGCAAAGTGTCGACGGGCGTGTCCTGGAACGCCGCGTAGGGCGCTTGCTTGAAGCGGATCGCGATCTCGGTATTCCGTTCCGATAAGTGCTTGCCGGTGCGCAGGTAAAACGGCACGCCGGCCCAGCGCCAGTTGTCGATCTCGAGTTGCATGGCGACATAGGTCTCGATGTTCGAATTCGGCGCCACATTGGGCTCTTGCCGATAGGCTTTCGCCTTTTTGCCCAGCACTGTGCCGGCGCCGTACTGGCCACGCACCGCCGCCGCCGGTTTGACGGCGGGCATCGCGGCTAACAGCTCGACTTTCTTTGAACGGATCGCGGCGGCGTCGAAGCCGGTGGGCGGCTCCATGGCCACCATCGAGAGCAGCGTGAACATGTGATTGGGGACCATGTCGCGCAACGCGCCGGTCGCCTCGTAGAAATTGCCGCGCTCCTCGACGCCGACCGTCTCCGCCGCGGTGATCTGCACATGATCGATCCGGTCGCGATTCCAGATCGGTTCGAACAGTCCATTGGCGAAACGGAACGCCATGATGCTCTGGACCGCGTCCTTGCCGAGAAAGTGGTCGATCCGGAAGATCTGGTCCTCTTGCACCGTGCGCTGGATGAAGGCGTTCAGTTTCCGCGCCGAATCCAGGCTATGGCCGAACGGCTTCTCGACCACCACGCGACGCCAGAATCGACGCTTCCCGTTCTCGTCCGTTTCCTGATCGGTGAGCTTCGCCTTGCCGAGCTGCTCGACTGCGGAGGCAAAGAGCCGATCCGCGACCGCGAGATAGAAGATGGCGTTACCCTTGGTGCCGTGGACCTTGTCAGCATCCGCAAGTGCGCCGCGAAGCTTGTCGTATAGTTCCGGCTTGGCCAGATCGCCCCGGACATACACCATTTTCTCCGCGAGCCGCTTCCACGCGGCCTCGTCGATGTGGTTGACATTAAATTCCGTAGTAGCGTTGCCGACAAAGCTCTTTAGCGTGTCGTAAAGCTCGTTACGCCAGCTATCCGCGCTTCCGTCCGCGCGGGCCACGCCGATCAACGCGAAATTCTCCGGCAGCATCTTGGTGTGGGAGAGGTTGTACAATGCCGGCATCACCAGGCGTTTGGTCAGGTCGCCGGTGGCGCCAAATATCACCATGGCGCAGGGATCGGCCGGCTTGGGCTGGCGCCGCGGCGGGGTTGCTATCATCTGCGCAGCCTGCGGCATTCGTGTCGTGCGGTCGTCCATGGTGCTACTCGGCGGCTTGCGGTACTGGCGAATGACCCTGCGAATCCTTCGGCTTTGGTGCAGGGTCGATCGGCTCTTGTCCCTCGACGTGCCCACCGAAGCCGTAGCGCATCGCCGAGAGCACTTTTTCGCCGAAAGTGTGCTCCTGCCGCGAGCGGAAACGGGCGTAGAGCGCCGAGGTGATCACATCCGCCGGGACCGATTCCTCGACCGCAGCCTCGACCGTCCAGCGGCCTTCACCCGAATCCTGGACGTAGCCGGAGAAACCCTTCAATTGCGGATCCTTCGCCAGCGCGGCGGCGCCGAGATCGAGCAGCCACGATGAGATGACGCTGCCGCGCCGCCAAACCTCCGCGATATCCGGCAAGTTCAACGTGAAGCGTTTGTCCTCGGCAAGATCCTTCGAGTCCTTGTTGCGCAGGATGTCGAAGCCCTCGGCATAGGCCTGCATCATTCCGTACTCGATGCCGTTATGCACCATCTTGACGAAGTGCCCGGCGCCGGACGGACCGGCGTGAATGTAGCCGCGTTCGGGGCGGGAATCGCCTTTCTCGCGTCCCGGTGTGCGCGGGATATTGCCGAGCCCCGGAGCAAGCGCGGAGAAAATCGGATCGAGGCGATCGACGGCTTCCTTCGGGCCGCCGATCATCATGCAATAGCCGCGCTCGATACCCCAGACGCCGCCGGAGGTGCCGCAATCCACGTAGCGGATACCCTTCACCGCAAGTTTTTTGGCGTTGCGAATGTCGTCCTTGTAAAAGGAATTGCCGCCGTCGATGATGATGTCGTCCCGGTCCAGTAGGCCGCCGAGTTGCTCGACCATCTCTTCGGTGACCTTGCCCGCGGGCAACATCAGCCAAACGGCGCGCGGCTTTTCTCCGAGCTTCTTCACCAAATCGGCAATCGACGCCGCCGCTGTGGCGCCGTCCTTTGCCAGCCCTTCGCGTGTCTTGGCGGTTCGCGCGTAAACTACGCAGTGGTGTCCTGCTTTCATCAAGCGGCGAGACATGTTGCCGCCCATTTTGCCGAGTCCGATCATGCCGATCTGCATTTGCGTCACTCCTTGTAAGAATTCACTATTCGAGCGCCGAATCTATTGCGCGGGCGAGCTCCGCCAATCCCGCATCGACATCCTTGAGGTGGACGCGCAGCGCGCGGCGACCGCGTTGCACCAGGACGTCGAGGTCACCGCTGGCCTGCGCCGCCTTCACCACGCCGAAGCTGTAGGAATGGCCGGGCACCTCGATATCGGCGGGATCGTCGCAGGTGATCTGCAGGAACACGCCGGAATTCGGCCCGCCCTTGTAAGCCTGCCCGGTTGAATGCTGGAAACGAGGCCCAAAGCCGAGGCAGGTCGCGGCGCGGGTTTTGTCGCGGATACGCGTACGCATCCCGGTCAGCGCCACAGTGTGCGACTCGTCGCGCTGGATGTAGGCGAGCAGCGCCACGTAGTCGCCCGCTTTTGTCCCGCCGTGCACGCGACCAAAATGACTCTTCAGATGGCCGGATAGCGTATTGTGTCGACCGAGCTCGGCGGCGTTTCGGGGATCGGCATAGAGAGCAATACCATTCTCGCGAAAAATCGGCGCCTCCGCCGGCAAGCGATGTGTCTTCTCGTAATCCTCAGTCAGCGCGCGCGTCTTGTCCTTGCTTGCCTCGACGTCCGGTTGATCGAATGGGTCGATGCCGATGATCGCGCCGGCCACTGCGGTCGCGATCTCCCAGCGGAAGAATTCCTGCCCGACGTGCCATACGTCCTTCACGCTGATCCGCGCGACCGGGTGACCGGCCCGCTCAAGCGCTTCCACCGCCTGTCGTTGCGACAGATCAATCTGCCCCTCGAGCTCCAGGTAAGCGAAAAACCGGTCGCTTCCGTAGCGCTCGGGCGTAGTGAGCGGCTCACCGGCCAGCGGAATCAGCCCGCGCCCGTGCTTGCCCGTACTCTCCGCTAGAAGCTGCTCCAGCCAGGCGCCGAGATCGGCAATTCCGGGCGAGGCAATGATCGTGACCTTGTCGCGGCCGAAGCGCGTTGCCGCGACGCCCATGGCGATGCCGAGCTGAACGCCTGGATTCTCCACCGGCGGCACGTCAGCGCCGCAGGCACGTTCCATCGGCTGCGTCGTCTCGAGCAAGCGTTTGACGTCGATACCCATCGCCGCAGCCGGCACCAGACCGAACTTCGACAGCACAGAGTAACGACCGCCGATCGAGGGCACGCCATGGAAGATTTTGGCAAAGCGTAGCTGCTGCGCGCGGCGCTCCAGTGAGGAACCTGGATCGGTCACGGCGACGAACTGCTCGCCGGCTTTTTCCTTGCCTCGCGCGGCGCCGACGCGGTCGAAAAAATACTCCATGAAAATGTTGGGTTCGAGCGTACTGCCGGATTTGGAGGAGACGATAAACAGGGTTGTGCCAAGATCGACCGCCCCCTCGATCGCCCTGATCTGTGCGGGATCGGTGCTATCGAGCATGTGGAAGCGCGGCCAACCCGACTGCGGCCCGAAAGTCTCGGCCAGCACCTCCGGACCCAGGCTCGAGCCGCCCATGCCGAGCAGGACGAGATCTGTGAACCCACGCTTCTTTATCTCATCCGCAAAGCTTTGCAGCCGATCGATATCGGCCAGCTCCTCCGGCACGATGTTGAGCCAGCCAAGCCATTTGTCCTCGTCAATCCCGGTCCATAGAGCCTTGTTACCGGCCCAAAGGCGCCGAATGCGGCCCTCCTTGCGCCAGACCTCCATTTCCTCGTCGAAGGCGGCCTTCAGCTCGGCAGAGCCCAGCCCGATTGCGAAGCGGGCGCGATTGCCTTCGCGCAGCGTTCGGCGCCGCCGCGCGATCGCGCCAAACAGCTTGTCGAACGAATCGGCGAATTGCTGCACGCCCTCGGTGACTAGTTCTTCCGTGACCTCCTTCAGCGAGATGCCGTGTTGCTCCAGATCGGCAAGCATCGCGCGTGCGCCGACAACGTCCCGTTCTATGATGTCGGGTATCGCCTTACCGTGGTCGCGGAATGCGTCCATGGTCGCCGGCGGGATGGTATCCACGGTGTCGCGACCAACGAGCGCCTCGACATACATCGTGTCCTTGTAGGCCGGATCTTTGGTGCTGGTGGAAGCCCAGAGCAGGCGTTGCGTCTTCGCGCCCGCCGCGGCCAGACGTTGCCAGCGCGGGCCGGAGAACAGCTCCTTGTAGCGATCATATGCGAGCTTTGCGTTAGCGATCGCCACCTTGCCGCGGAACCAATTCACCAGCCGCTTGTCATCGAGCGTGGCGAGCCGCTTGTCGACGGCGGTGTCGATACGGCTGACGAAAATGCTGGCGACGCTGCCGATCCTGGAGATGTCGCCGCCGGCGCGCGCCAAATCCTCAAGCCCGGAGATATAGGCTTCGACCACTTGCTCGTAGACGCTCACGGCGAACAGCAAGGTGATATTGATGTTCAGTCCGCGACCAATGAGCTCGCGGATCGCAGGAATGCCGGCCGGGGTTGCCGGCACCTTCACCATCAGGTTGGGACGCTTTACCGCCGCCCAGAGCCGCAAAGCTTCGGCGACCGTGGCTTCGATGTCGTTGGCCAAGTAGGGCGAGCATTCCAGGCTGATATAGCCATCCCGGCCCTGCGTCCGCTCGTAAACCGGGCGCAACACATCGGCGGCGCCATGGATATCGGCAATCGCCAGGTGTTCGTAGATTGCGGAGATGCCGTGGTCGGTCGCGGCTTGGAATTGTTTCAGCGCAGCATCGTATTCGTCGCTTTCGCCGATTGCCTTCTCGAAGATCGACGGGTTCGAAGTGAGGCCCTTCAGTCCGTCGCGTTCGATCAGAGCAAGCAGTTCGCCCTTTTCGATCAGGCTGCGCTTGAGATAGTCCAGCCAGGGCGACTGACCGCATGCGTCGAGCTCTTTCAGCGGATTCATGCCGTCTGTCTCCTCGACTTGGCAATCTGCTGCGTGACCGCAGCGAGGACTGTCTCCGGCGTGAAGCCAAATTTTGTCATGAGATCCTTAATTGGGGCAGACGCGCCAAAAGTGTGCATGCCGATCATGGCGCCCCCCATGCCGGCGTAGCGGTCCCAACCGATCACCGAACCCGCCTCGACCGACACGCGCGCCGTGATGTCGTGCGGCAGGACGCTGTCGCGATATGCCTGATCCTGTTGTTCGAACAGCTCCCAAGACGGCATACTGACGAGGCGTGCCGCAATGCCATCCTTCTTGAGCGTCTCGTAAACCTCCGCGCAGAGCGCGACCTCGCTGCCGGTGCCGATCAGGATCACCGCCGGCTGGTGTGTTCCGGCATCTGCCATGACATAGGCGCCCCGCGCGACGCCCGCCGCTGAGGCAAAGAGCGTGCGGTCGAAGGTCGGGACCGATTGGCGGGTCAACACGAGACAGGCGGGTTGATGTTTGAGCCCCATGATAACTCGCCATGCTTCGACGACCTCATTGGCGTCGGCAGGCCGCAGCGTGATGAGGCCGGGAATGCTGCGCAGCGCTATGAGCTGTTCGACCGGTTGATGCGTTGGGCCATCTTGCCCGAGACCGATCGAATCGTGCGTGAACACGAATATGACCGGCAGCTTCATCAGCGCGCTCAAGCGGATCGGCGGTTTCATATAGTCGGAAAAAATAAGGAAGGTCGATCCGAAACTGCAAATCTTGGACAAAGCGAGCCCATTGAGGATCGCGCCCATGGCATGCTCGCGAATGCCGAAGTGCAGATTGCGACCGCCCGGCGTGGCACCTTCCAGATCGCCTGCGCCTTCGAATTTGAGCAGCGTTTTTGTGGATGGGGCGAGATCGGCAGAGCCGCCAATCAGCCAAGGGTAATGCGAAGCAATGGCGTTGAGCACCTTGCCGGACAAGTCACGCGTGGCAACGCCCTTGGCGTCGGCGGCGAATAAAGCCGAAAGCCCGGCGTCCCATCCCGCCGGTAGTTCGCGCCGCTGCATGCACTCGATCTCGTCGGCGAGATCGGGATACATCTTTCGGTAGGATTCGAATTGCGTGAGCCAACCTTTATGAAGCCTTTGGCCGCGCCGGCCGAGGCCCTCCTCGAAGTGCTCGCGCACGCCGTCTGGCACAAGAAACTTGGCGTCCTCAGGCCAGCCATAACTCCGCTTCGCGAGACGAATCTCCTCTTCGCCGAGTGGCTCGCCGTGGGCCGCGCTGGTGTCGTGTTTGTGTGGCGCGCCATAGCCGATATGGCTGTCGACGATAATAAGCGTCGGCGCGTCTTTAGTCCGGCGAAAAATCTGGATCGCTTGCGCCAACCGCTCTCGGTCGTTGACATCGCCGACGCGTTGCACGTTCCAGCCATAGGCGAGGAATCGCGCCGCGACATCCTCGCTAAAAGACAGATCCGTGTGACCCTCGATCGTCACCCGGTTGCTGTCGTAAAACCAGCAAAGATTATCAAGCATCTGCTGCCCCGCAAACGAAGCTGCTTCGCTCGACACGCCCTCCATCATGTCGCCGTCGCCACATATGACATAGACGTCATAGTCGAACATCGCGAATTGCGGCCGGTTGAAGCGCTGAGCCAACCACCGTCCGGCGAGCGCCATGCCCACGCTGTTGCCGCAACCCTGGCCCAGAGGGCCGGTTGTCGTCTCGACGCCCGACGTGAGGTGATATTCGGGATGGCCGGGGCATTTGCTGCCGAGTTGCCGAAATCGCTTGATATCGTCGAACGATACCGCGAGCTCGCCGAGACGCCCGTAATTGGCATCCACGGTTTTCACGCCGCCGAGATGAAGCGCCGCGTAGAGCAGCATCGAAGCGTGGCCATTGGACAACACGAAGCGATCGCGATTGGGCCAGATCGGATCTTCCGGATCAAACCGCAGAAAATCCTGCCAGATGGTGTAGACCAACGGCGCCAATGCCATTGGCGTCCCCGGATGGCCGGAATTGGCCTTCTGCACGGCATCCATTGCCAGCGTGCGAATGGTATTGATGCAAAGCTGATCCAACGCGCCTTCTTCTCGAGCTTCCGATGCCGGTGCATCGATGCGTCGGATGGTCGTCGATTTTGCTGGCATAAGCGGCTTCTCACGTCCTTCGGCGGGTGGCTACGCAATCCATCGCGTGGAGAAGCGCCCCTAAACGGAAACCCTTGGATGACGGGACAGTTCCAGTCTGAAGGCCAATGATCCGCCGTTAATCCGCTCAAAATTTGGTGACTTGCTGCTAGGGTCAAAACTCATAAATCGCAGAACTTAACGAGATTGGGCTACTTCTAGCCCTCTGCCAAACAGGGCACGAGCTAAATTCGCGAGTCATATCAACCAATTCCGATTTATAGAGTCTGGACCCTAGTGAGCAATATTGCTCAGTAGAGACTAAGCGAAAACGTCCATTCCTAATCGTAGTACGAGGTGGAAGACGGGGTCGAAGGGCATTTTTTAATCAGGAAAAACGGTGATTGTGCCGGCCAATCCAATCGCACCGACTATGGTTTTTATCATGGCAGAAGAATTAGGAGTCTTTCGGTACGGTACTGTATAAAATTGATCAATCGCAAACATATAATCTGTGCCAGCTGGATACGCCGATCCCCTGTTCTCGATCCTGAAGAATATCCGCATGCCGCTGCGTATTGGAGACTACGCGCTTATCGGCGACTGCGAGACAGCCGCGCTGGTCGGTCGCGATGGCTCCATTGATTGGCTGTGCTGGCCGCGGTTCGATTCCGACGCCTGTTTCGCGGCTCTCCTCGGCACGCCGAACCATGGCCGCTGGCTCATTGCCGCACAAGACGGGACGGCACGGGTAACACGGAGATATCAGCCCAACACGCTGATCCTGGAGACGCGCTTCGAGAGCGCCAACGGAGCCGCGACACTCCTCGACTTCATGCCTGGGCATCAAACAGGCTCCAGTATCGTGCGCCTGATTATTGGCGAGCGCGGCAGCATCACCATGAGGACCGAATTGGTGATCCGCTTCGGCTATGGAGCGACGGTGCCGTGGATGATCAAACTCGACGACGGGACGCACAGAGCCATCGCCGGACCCGACATGGTGCTGCTGCGAACGACCGTCCCGTTGCGTGGCGAAGATTTCAAGACCATCGGCGAATTTACCGTCGGTGCCGGAGAAACCGTACCGTTCAGCTTGACCTATTCGCCGTCACATTTACCCATCCCCACGGCGGAAAATCCCCTCGCGCAGCTCGCCGCCACTCAAAAGTTCTGGCTGAACTGGACCGCCAAAAGCCGAGTTTCCGGTCGGTGGGCGGAGCTCGTCAATCGTTCGCTCATCACATTGAAAGCGTTGACCTATTCTCGCACTGGAGGAATGGTCGCCGCGCCGACAACATCGCTGCCGGAACACATCGGAGGTTCTCGTAATTGGGACTACCGCTATTGCTGGCTGCGTGACGCGACGTTGACCCTACTGGCGCTTCTGAACTCCGGATACTTGGAAGAAGCGCAAGCATGGCGCGAATGGCTGTTGCGCGCCGCGGCAGGCCAACCAAGCCAATTGCAAATCATGTTCGGGATTGCGGGCGAAAGGCGCTTAACCGAATGGGAGGTTCGCTGGCTTCCCGGCTACGACAATTCAAGCCCGGTCCGCATCGGCAATGCCGCCCACGAACAACTTCAGCTCGACGTGTATGGGGAACTCATGGACGCGCTGCATCATGCGCGGCAGCTGGAATTGGTATCAAGCAAATCCGGCTGGATGCTGCAGCGGAGCGTACTCGAACATCTGGAGAAAGTCTGGCCCAAGATGGATAAAGGGATCTGGGAAGTGCGCGGCCACGCTCGCCATTTCACCTTTTCGAAAATCATGGCGTGGGTCGCTTTCGATCGAGCGATCAAGAGCGCCGAAGCATTCAATCTCGAGGGTCCGCTTGACCGATGGCGCCAACTGTGTCGCAAAATTCACGACGACGTCTGTCGTCGCGGTTTCGATCCCGAACTGGGTAGCTTTGTGCGCTCTTACGGGTCGAAAGAGCTTGACGCCAGCTTGTTGCTTCTGCCAACGGTCGGATTCCTTCCGCCGTCGGATCCGCGAGTACGAGGCACAGTAGAGGCGATCGAGCGCAAGCTTCTCGTGGACGGGCTGGTCAAGCGCTATGACGTAACAGAATCCGACGACGGCTTGTCGTCCGGCGAGGGCGTATTTCTCGCGTGCAGCTTCTGGCTTGTGGACGCCTACGTGCTGCTGGGTCGCATGGCCGATGCTCGCCAATTGTTCGAGCGCCTCTTGACCCTATGTAACGATGTTGGATTGCTGAGCGAGGAGTATGATCCCGGAGCCGGCCGTCTTCTGGGCAATTTTCCTCAAGCCCTATCTCATATCGCGTTGATCAATTCTGCCTTCAATCTGAATGAAACGGTAAAACCGGCGATACAGCGCTCGGCTGGCCCGGCGGACAACGGCCTCAATAGCGACGAACAACACAGGTCAAGCGGCGGCGGATAAGCCCAAGCCTCTCACTGCTTCAATCATCTTCACAAGTACGGCCTGGGCGTCGCCGTACACCATGTTGCAATTGTCGCCATAGAACAACGCATTCACGATGCCGGCATAGCCCTTGCCCTGGCCGCGCTTGACGACATAGACCTTCTTGGCCTGGTCGGCGTTGAGGATCGGCATGCCAAAAATGGGCGAGCCCTTTTCAGTACGCGCCGCGGGGTTCACTACGTCATTGGCGCCGATGACGAGAGCGACGTCGGTGGTCTTGAATTCCTCGTTGATGTCGTCGAGCTGGAAGATGAGATCATAGGGAACGCCGGCTTCAGCGAGCAGGACGTCCATCTGACCGGGCATACGGCCGGCGACCGGATGGATCGCGAACTTGACCGAGACGCCTGCTGCTTGCAGCAATTGCACAAACTCATAGAGTTTCTGCTGAGCCTGCGCGGCAGCCAGGCCATAGCCGGGGACAACGATGACACTCTTGGCATAGCGCATGAAAATGCCGGCATCGGCCGCATCGGTCGGCTTCAAACTGCCTTTGATATGGCTTGGCTTATGCTTGGAGGGCCCGCCGAAATTCGTAAACAGGATGTTGGCGACCGAGCAATTCATCGCCTTCGCCATGAGCAGTGTCAGCAGCGTGCCCGCGGCGCCGACTACCATACCGGCGATCATCAATGCCGGGTTTGCCAGCACGAACCCTTCAAGGCCAACCGCGAGTCCAGTGGCGGCGTTATAGATCGAGATCACCACTGGCATATCCGCGCCGCCGATCGGCAGCGTCATCAGAATGCCGTAGATTAGCGCGCAGCCGAAGAACAGATAGATCAGCTGCGGCGTCGGCAAGAGCTGATCGGACGCACCTTGTAAAACATAAACGAGATAGGCTGCGACGGCGAGCGTGCCCAGCAGAAAGAAGATATTGAAATACTGCTGTCCTCGTATACGCAGCGGCTTCTTGAGGACGCCCTCTAACTTGGCCCACGCAATCAGCGAACCCGACAGCGAAATCGAACCGATGAGCGCACCCAGCAGCGTCACAACAAGGTGGGTTGTTCCCGGCCCCTTGTGGCCGAGCAGCTCAACCGCGGCGATCGCGCCGGCGGCGCCGCCGCCCATACCGTTATAGATCGCGACCATTTGCGGCATGGCCGTCATCGCAACCTTCTTGCCGGCCCACCAGGCGACCCCGCCTCCCACGATGAGTGCGACGACGCCCAGGCCGACATTGACTATCAGATGCGGCTTGGCAGCCGCGGTGACATCGAAGACGTAGAAAAAGCTGGCCAGGACGGCGACCAGCATGCCGAGACCGGCCACGAAGATCCCCGAAGGAGCCGTCACCGGCGATGACATACGCTTGAGGCCATACATGAACAGGAAGGCGGCCCCGAGATCGGTAACGCCGATGATGAGTTGGGCAATGCCGGTCATTGTCATGTCAGCTCCTTACGTCGCCTTCAGGTGGCTGACTTTCGCGTGACCATGTTTCGCGTGGCGGGTCTTGTGTCCGCTAGTCTGGAACATCGCCAGCATTCGATGGGTGACGGCATAGCCGCCGGCGCAATTGCCGGCGCCGAGCAGTACGGCGAAGAACCCGATCGCCTGCTCCTGTACCGTGCTGGCGTTGAGCAATGCGAACATCCCGCCCACCACCACGATGCCATGCACGAAATTCGAGCCGGACATCAGAGGAGTGTGCAGGATCGCCGGCACATGGCCAATGATGACCCAGCCGGCAAAGGCGGCGAGCATGAAGATGTACAGGGCTATGAAGCCGGTGATGTGAATTGAAAAATCCATCGTGTTGTCCTCGTTCGGCTCAAGCCGCTTTCACCGTTGTCTTGGCCGCTGGTATCTTGACTGCGGCTTTGTCGGCTTTGTTGCTGGGATAGGCCTCATGCTCGCTCTTATCGCTGTGCATCTTGCCGTCATGGGTTAGAACCGTCTTGGCGAGCACCTCATCGTCCCAGTTCAGGGTGATGACGTTGTCCTTCATCATCAGCGCGAGCAGGGCCGCGACATTCTTTGCGTACAGTTCGCTGGCATCCTGCGCGAGCAACGAAGGCACGTTGAGCGGCGCCACGATCGTCACCTGTCCGACCTGCGCGGTCTCGCCCGGTTGCGTGTCCTCGCAATTGCCGCCGCCCTCGGCGGATAGATCGACGATCACGGCGCCGGCCTTCATGCCGGCGACCTGCGACGTGCTGATGAGCTTGGGTGAGGGCCGTCCGGGAATAGCCGCCGTGGTGATGATCAGGTCCGACTGCTGGATATGCTTGGTCACGACGGCGTCGATCTTGGTTTTCTCCGCTGCGGTAAGTTCGCGCGCATAGCCGCCCTTGCCGCGCGCATCCACGCCGGTCTCGACGAATGTGGCGCCGAGCGAAGCCACTTGTTCCGCGGTTTCCGGACGAACGTCATAGCCCTCGACGACGGCGCCCAAACGGTGGGCGGTGGCAACGGCCTCCAGGCCCGCGACACCGAGACCCATGACCAGGACATGGGCGGGCCCGATCGCGCCCGCGGCCGAGGTGATTTTCGGCAAGACGCGCGCGAGGTGGGTAGCGCCGAGTTGCACGGCGTAATATCCCGCCAAGGCGGCCTGGCTCGACAGTGCGTCCATTGACTGTGCCCGCGTGATGCGCGGGACACGTTCCATGGCGAAGCAGGTGATCTTCTTGTCCAGGAGACGCTCGACCAACGCCGGCTCCTTGTTTGCATAGACGAAAGAAATCGAGAATCGCGCCTTCCTTCATCGCGTTGATCACATCCAGCGCAGGTGGCTGCACGGCGAGAACCACATCGGCGTCGCTGACCAGATCCTTACGATCGTCAATGAACGCGACATTTTTGAACGCGGCGTCGGTCAGTTTGACGGCATCTGCCGCGCCCGATTGCATATGCAGTTTTGCGCCGAGCTTGGTCAGCTTATCGACGACGGAAGGCGCCAACGCCACGCGCCGTTCGTGCGGATGGGTTTCCTTCAGAACGGCGACGTTGACATACATGACGGACTCCAATGCATCGTGACGGCTATTGCTTGGCCCTGTCTCGTGGCAGAAAATCCTGCAACGGATGGAGAACGCCGCGTAGCTAAGCGGAGTTCCCCATCGGCTTGTTGCCTTCGGCTAGAACCACGTCTTAGACCGGCGCTTCGGCCGCAACGTAGCGAACCAGCTTTTTGTTCACGAACTCCTGGATACCCATGTCGCCGAGTTCGCGCCCGTAGCCGGAGTCCTTGATGCCGCCGAACGGCAATTCGGCATCGGACCACGAGATGTTGTTGATGAACATCATTCCGGTGTCGACGCGGCTGGCGACTTTTCTCCCGCGCGCAATATCCTTGGTGAAGACAGAGCCGCCCAATCCGAAGTCCGAGTCGTTGGCGAGCGCGACGGCCTGGTCTTCGTCCTTGACGCGGAAGAACAGCGCGACCGGGCCGAAGAATTCCTCTCTGAAGGCAGGGTTGTTCGGCTTGATGTCGGTCAGGATCGTCGGAGCCATATACGATCCCGGACGATCGATGCGCTTGCCGCCCATGATTACCTTTGCCCCATGGGAGATCGCACCATCGACTTGTTTCAAAAGGTCAACCAAGGCCTGTTCGGAGGACAAAGGACCGAGTGTCGTTTTCTCGTCCAGCGGATCGCCTGGTTTGAGAGCCGCCAGCGCCGCCTGGAACTTTTCCAGGAATTTGTCGGCAAGCTTGTCGACGACGATGAATCGCTTCGCGGCGCAGCAGGTCTGCCCGGTATTGTACATACGTCCCCACACCGCCCACTTGATGGTGTGTTCGAGATCGGCGTCTTCGAGGACAATGAACGCGTCGCTGCCGCCGAGCTCCATCGAGGACGGCTTGAGGTTTTTTCCGGCGCGCGCGGCAATGCTCCTGCCGGCGGCGACGCTACCTGTGAGCGCTACGCCTTTAATTCGCGGGTCATCGACGACACGGTCCGACTGATCGTGCGAGATCAGAAGGTTGGTGTACAAACCGACGGGCGCGCCCGCCTCGATCAAGAGTTTCTCGAAAGCGATCGCGCATTGCGGCACGATGCCCGCGTGCTTCACCAGCACGACGTTGCCCGCCATCAAATGCGGACCGGCGACACGCGCTAGCTGGTAGTAGGGAAAGTTCCAGGGCTCTACGCAGAAAACCACGCCGATCGGGCTACTCTCCATATGGCCCTCGCCGAGACTCGGATGCAGCTTCACCGGCGCCAGGAAGCGCTCGGCGTTCTTGGCGTAGTAAGCGAGGATGTTCGCGCTGAACTCCACCTCGCCACGGGCTTCATTGATCCGCTTGCCCATTTCGAGCGTCATCGTGTGTGCGAACTCGTCGGCCTTCGCGTGCATAATCGCCGCCGCTTTGGCTACGATGACCGCCCGCTCGGCATAGGTCTTTTGCCGCCAACTCTCAAAACATACTGCGGCGGTGGCGATCTTGGTCTCGAGCTCTTTGTCCGTCAGCTCATCGAACTTCTTCAGGAGCTTTCCGGTGGCCGGGTTGAGGCTCTGATAGGTCATGGCGTGGTTTTCTTCCAACGTTGTCGTGCAGGATGCGGTGTCGCCTTGATTGCTAGGCTTCGATGATTACCTTGAGCGCTTTTGTCTTGGCCGCGTTTCCGAAGGTCTCGTAAGCGTCGAGGATTTGGTCGAGCTTGAAGCGATGGGTAATCAGACGTTTTGGGTCGATCTTGTGAGAGCCGACGGTCTTGAACAGCATCGGTATGGTGACGGTGTCGACCAAGCGCGTGGTGATGGAGATGTTGCGGTCCCACAAGCGTTCCAGGTGGAGAGCCACTTTCTGTCCATGCACCCCGATATTGGCGATGTGGCCGCCGGGCGCGACGATTTTTTCACACATCTCGAAGGTGGCCGGAATGCCCACCGCCTCGATGGCGGTGTCGACGCCGCGATTGCCGGTCATCTTCATGACCGTCTCCACGGTTTTGCCGTCGGCGCTGTTGACGCTCGCGGTGGCGCCGAAGCGCTTCGCCATTTCAAGTCGATTGTCGTCGAGGTCGATCATGATGATCTCGGCCGGCGAGAAGAATTGCGCGGTGAGCAAGGCCGCAAGCCCAACCGGTCCCGAGCCGACGATGGCCACGGTGCTACCCGGCTGAACTTTGCCGTTGAGCACGCCGCATTCGAATCCTGTCGGCAGGATGTCGCTGAGCATGACCAGCGCTTCTTCATCCGCCCCTTTGGGAATCGGATAGAGGCTTGTGTCCGCATACGGGATTCGGACAAACTCAGCCTGCGTGCCGTCGATCTTGTTGCCGAGGATCCAGCCGCCGGTTGTGCAGTGCGAGTACATCTGTTTCCGGCAATACTCGCATTTGCCGCAGGTGCTGATGCAAGAGATCAGGACCCGGTCTCCCGACTTGAACGCCGTGACGGCCGGCCCAACTTTGTCGACGATGCCAACGCCCTCATGGCCCAGAATGCGGCCGGGCTGGCAAGTCGGGACGTCACCCTTGAGGATATGCAGGTCGGTCCCGCAAATCGTCGTCTTCACTATTTTAACGATCGCGTCGGTGGGTGCCGTGATTTCGGGCTTTGGACGATCTTCCAGGGCTTTCTTCCCCGGCCCCCGGTAGACGAAGGCCTTCATCGTCGCTGCTGTTGCGTCGCGGGCGCGAATTGTTGGTCTTTCAGTCGTCGTGAGAGTCATAATCTGTCACCTTTCAGGTGAACTGGTTGATGGTCCGGACCATGTTCACCGTGCACTTTTGACGTGGCCACCGTTCGGCAATTCAACGCCAGAAAAACGTGGTCCTACAGGCGACACGCTTCGATAAGGCGCTCATCCGAGTCTGAGCAAAATTGACCTCAGTAAAAAAAATGTAGTCGTATTTGCGAGGCGGCCTTTACTTGCCGAATCTAAAGAGCGTGTCAGGTGTCTTCGTGTTCTTCCAACGGGAATTCGGCGACGGCCGTCCCGTCCGCATTCATGATGGTCATTCGCCAATCCGAAAAACCGAACGTGAACATCCCTTCTGCCCGGAGCTTGTTGGCAATCGCCCTGGCTCCCTTGCAGGCCGCCTCCACATTCGGGAAATCGAGCCCTCGTTCGGCTACAATGGTCGTGTTGTTCGAAAATTCGACTTTGAACTTTGGCATGCCGTATGGGCAACGCGGCCGGGGCCATTAAGTTGCAGGGCAGATTCCGACCCTCAGCGGAAGTCGTCCGCCGTTATTTGATTACCGCGTCGGCCGTGTGAGCGATTTTGCTCAGAGTTCAGACCGGGGTAGACGTAGACTGCTTAAGCGAGACGCTAATAGGAACCCAGCGCAGTTGAAAGTATGGACACTTCGCCAGACTGGCCCCGCAATCGGCTGTTGCTTGCGCTGCCCGCCCGCAATCTCAAGCGGCTAATGCCGGAGCTTGAACAGATTCGCTGCCAACGCGCGCAGGTCCTGATAGACGCCGATAGCGCACTCGACCATGTGTTCTTTCCCGACAGCGGGGTCGTCTCGGTGGTGGCGGTTTATGCGGACGGCAGCATCATCGAGATGGCAACGGTTGGAAGGGAGGGCTTCACCGATGTGCAAGCCATCTTCGGCGCCAAGCGCTCCTCAGTCCAGCTTCTCGTGCAGATCCCCGGCAGCGCCGCGAAGATGTCGCGGGCGGCGTTTACCCGGGCCATGCAGTCAATGCCGTCCTTCCGAAGCGTCATGGACGCTTACGTCCAAGCCTTTCTCGAGCAGGTCATGGTGTCGGTCGCGTGCAACGGTGCACACAGCCTCAAGCAGCGGTTGGCGCGTTGGCTGCTCATGATGCGTGACCGCAGTGACAGTGACGTGCTCCTTATCACTCAGAGCCTGCTCGCGGAAATGCTTGGTGTCCAAAGGCCAACCATCACCAATGCCGTCCGGGAGTTCGAACGCGCCGGTTTAATCGAGGGAGGCCGGCGGCAAGTCACGATACTTGATCGGCGGGGTCTCACGGCGGCATCTTGCGAATGTTATCAGTTGGTTCGGGCGCGCCTGGCTTTTCACCTTCCCAAAACATACGAGTGATAAAGTCAGCTTCCCGGTACGGTAATGTACATTACCGACACCATCCCCTAAACTGACTTAAAATCAAGGCTACCAGGGCGGGAGGCGGAGGTGGCCCTCCAGCGGGATCGTGTTTCCGCTGTGGGGGAGGAGCGCCGTCATTCGAAAGTGGGCCCGGCAATGAACCGCAAAGCTAAGCGACCGGCAAAGCTCCCGTTCGATCCCAAAGTGTTTCTCGCGAAAGTAAACGGCGGGCAACGCATGTCCGATTATCGGAAAGATCAGATTGTCTACAGGCAGGGCGATCCTGCGGACGCCGTATTCTACATTCACAGCGGCAAGGTCAAGAAGACCGTCGTCTCCGAGCAGGGCAAGGAAGCCGTGGTCGCAGTTCTGGGAGCCGACGATTTCTTCGGCGAGGGCTGCCTCGCCGGCGAGGCGCTGCGCCTGGCGACGGTCGCCGCTCTGACGAAATGTACGATCGCGCGAATATCGAAGGTAGACATCACTCGCGTGATCCACGAAGAGCCGGCATTCGCCGAGTTGTTTATCGCGCACCTCTTGGCCCGCAACAGTCGTGTCGAGGAGGACCTGGTCGATCAACTGTTCAATTCGAGCGAAAAACGCCTGGCGCGGACTCTTCTGCTGCTGGCGAATTTCGGCAAGGAAGGCCGGCCGGAGCCGATCATAGCAAAAGTAAGCCAGGAGACACTTGCGGAGATGATCGGAACGACCCGGTCCCGCGTGAGCTTTTTCATGAACAAATTTCGTAAGCTGGGCTTAATCGATTACAACGGCAGCATCGAAATCCACAGCTCATTGCTGAATGTCGTTCTGCGCGACCAACCGCAAATCAGGAATTAGGACCGACGCGTGCCGCCGGATCAAGAACGAGTGAGCGATGTGGCTTCACCAACGTCGCGCGGCGACGACGTAAAGCTTGGCCTTAACACCCTCTCACTCAGCAACGCTGCTAGCGCCCAATTGCAGGCAAGCTCGATTAGAGTTCGCTTCTCATTTTCGCTTGTGGCTTTGGAGGACCCGTGTATGGCCTCCTTGGCATACTGCCGAAACAGGTCGGCCTCACTCATGACGGCCTCCTGACCGGGGACACCTTGCTGGCATCTCCCGAGCTGCGGAGCATGGGCGTCCTGGAACCGGCAAACTGTCTAAAAGTGCTCACTCGCTCAGCCATTGAAAGTTTTATCGGCCATCGCGTGGAGAAGATTACCCTCGACCGGGTCCGCAGCCAGGCGCCAGACCTGGTCCGCAGCCAGGCGCCTGATATTTCCCAGGTGGAGCTGTGCTCCACGCCTTGAAGTTTTTGTCCGAAACGCTTGATAGCTTTTTCAGGAAGGCGACAATGGCCCAGATGTTCTTGTCACGCACCGGGGGATTATCGGCGCCGAAGCTCGGCATTGCGGTCATCTTGATGCCGTACTTGATAACCCAGAATAGCTCCTCGGGCCGGATATTAGTGACCACGGCTCTAAGGTCGGGTGGGGGGTTCAGCCCCTCGGAGAATGTGGCCGGTTCAACGCCGGGCTCGCCGTGACAATAGGTGCAGCCCTCCTTGACGTAGGCAAGTCCGCCTGCCTCCACTATTGCCGGATCGTCAAGCAACCCCACGGGTGGCCGATCGACCGCGTGCCGTGCGATTGAGGCCTTGCGCACCTGGATGAGCGACCAGTTGACGATAGCGGGATCCGGGTCGCTGGCAGCGACGCTAAAGAACCCGCCAAAGAAAAAGGTCGCCGTCCCAACGCCCGCGAGGATCGCCAGCAGGCCGATCAGCGCCAAGAAATTGACGGCTTTCATGGGAAAATTCACGACACTCCACCTCATCCCATTATAGCTGATCGCGCAACCGGGCGTCGCCGTAGTTGCTTCGTAAACTTTTCTCATAGGTCCGATCGACCGACCGCATATTGATCTTCGAACCCACGCATTTCTGAGCAACATTGCTCACTTTGAGCGCGGCGGTGGCGGCAGCTACTACCCGGGGAAAGAATTAGCGGAAGGCCTCGCGATAATCGGCGAACCGTGATTCCGTCTGCTTGAGAGTATCAGGGGCGGAGGTTCGCCATGATGGGTCGGCACCCGCGCGGACTTCAGCCGTCTTGACTCCACAGCGGAAGTCGCGCCGCCCTATTCGATCGCCTCGTGGGCCCGGTGAGCAATTTTGCTCAGATGCCGTTTGTCATTGACTATTTGGAACGATCGCGGCCGGCCGATGTTGTCTGTCCAGACATCCACAGAATTAAGCAATTGCGGAGTGTCCACAGGAGACGTCCATGAGAACTCTACGACTAATATCAACCACAGCGGCGATATTGCTGCTGGGTGCCTGCGCTGTCTCAGCACAAGGCATGAAGACGGATGAGACGTCCGGCGTTCCGTCGGCACAGCAGAATGCCCCGCCGGAGAAGATGGCGCCGGTCGGAAAATCCGACCAAATCAAAGCGCCCGAAAAAACCGGGCAAGTGACGCCGACAGCACCTGAATCCGCCAACAAGCAGACGACGGATAAAGGCGCTCCTGCGGGCGCCGCGGCCAAGGTTTCAACCAACGCCGTTGGCAGCGCTGACGTGAAATCCAAGCGAACGGAACGTCATGTTGCAGGCCGATACGCGAGCCGCCACCATGGTCCGTTATATGACAGCTACAGAGGCAATCTTGGCTACCGAGATTGCCGCGGCCACCGTCATAGCTGGATGCCCTGGCTATGGTGTTAACTAATCGGCCGTTTGTTAGATAACGGCCGGAGTTTCTGAAGACAGGCGTACTTCAACGGCTGCCGCCTTATTAATTGGAACTGCGGCCTCCCAAAGGACATCAAACTGAAGCCCCGAGCGTTCGGGGCTTTTTCTTTTGCTCGCCTCAGGTGGCGAACTCTTCTGTCGTGAGAAGTGCGGCGCCATGTCGCCTATTGGCCCATAGATGGGGTAATCGGCCGGCGAGCCCACGCCGAAGCGCGCGCACGAATAGACGCCGCGTGGCGCAATTTAGGCGACACCGAGTCGATCCAAAGGTCATCGAGGTCTTACCTACTACGGCCGCGCACGCGCGGATGACCGAACGTCTGCTCGTGGCTCTTCGCGTCAGTCAGCGGTCGAACACGGGGCGCCTTTGCTGCGATGCGAGTTGAGTCTCGACATGACGGAGCCAGCGCATCCGCAAAGCAATAATGCGGTCTATGATCTCGTTAATTTGCTCGGCAGTGTATTTTGTCAGATTTATCGAGGTATCCATTTTAATCCTACTGGCGGCAGGAGATGGCAACTGGCGGCCAAAAGAAAAGCCCCAGCAGGGGCTGGGGGGCTTTGCGCTGGGGCTTCCGATCTTCGAGACCAAAACTCATCCCGTGACCATCGATATAATGATCGACGGGCGAATTAGGTTCCTCATGTTTCAAACTAAGGCACTTTCCATGCGCGTGATCGTTCGCGCCCGCTCCCGGCATCGAAGCGCCCAAGGATGGTTCGCGGACGGCAGCGAATAACTGCGCTGCGTTTGTGCGGTGCGAAATGTCGCCTTGGCAGTCTTGAGGTTGAGTACGAACTCGAACTCGGTCTCCGGTTCGAATGTGGTCAATTTTGAACAAACTCGTCTCGGCTGAGGTGGCAGTCTTCAGCCCGATGGTGGGCTATGACCTCGATAATTCCATTCATAAGCAATGCGGTGTTTGAGCCAGCAGACATTAATTTAATGTCCGACGCCTACAGCAGGGCGATCGAAGACGTATACGGCTTCGGGCACCCCAATAAGTTCGTTGGAAAGATCATTGCCGCTCGGATTATAGCGCTTACACGCGGCGGCGAGCGCGACCTGAATCGATTGCGTGAAGGGGCTCTGGCCGCTTGCGGCTTCAATAGGACTTCGCTTTCTTCGAAGGTTTCGACTTGCCAGAACCGTTGAGGGCGACCGCTTGGCGAACGAGCGCCTTGAAGGCGGACTCGTCAACTTCTTCTCCTTCGTGGATGTCGATCGCGCGGCGTACGTTTCCGTCGAGACTCGAGTTGAAGAGACGGGCGGGATCCTTCAGAGACGCGCCCTTGGCGAAGGTAAGCTTCACGACATTCTTGTAGGATTCGCCAGTGCAGATGATGCCGTCGTGCGACCAAACCGGAGTGCCCATCCACTTCCACTCCTCGACGACGTCCGGGTCTGCTTCCTTGATGAGCTTGCGCATTCTGCTGAGGGTTTCCCCGCGCCAGTCCCCGAGTTCGGCGATTCTTTTCGAGATGAGCTCCGATGCCGACTGGCCTTGGCTCGCGCCCGACTTTTTCATGTTCTCATCCTAGAAGTTCCAGATATATTTCATTTGCAAGACAGTGCAGGATAGTCATGTAAGACTTCAGTTCAAGCGGGTTAAGCACGGGAACGAAGGAACCTAATTCGCCGGTCGATCATTGTAGTGGCGGTCACGGGATGAGTTTCGTTTAGAAGATCGGAAGCCCCAGCCTCAAGCCCCCCAGCCCCCGCTTGGGCTTTTTCATTTGGGCGCCAATTGGTGGATAGTGAACACGCAGCAATCGATTCAGCGTTGAATATGGCACCTCATGATCAGAAGCCCGAGGCTGTGCTGCCGGCAGAAGTGCCGGAGGACTTGCCTCTGCCCTCAGATCCAAAGGTTATATTCCTTGGTGGCCTGTTCGTTCTTGCGGTGCTGGCGGCAGCCTATGTCGCGAGCGATATTGTGTTGCCGTTGGTATTTGCGATCGTTCTCAAGCTACTGCTGCAGCCTGGCTTGCGCATATTAGTGGGCCTGCACGTGCCGCGGACAGTCGCGTCGCTGCTGCTGATCGTTGTGCTTTTCGGAACGATCGTCGGCTTGGGCACGGCCATTTCAGGCCCCGCTCGCACCTGGACCGCCAAGCTTCCGGAGGGCATTCCTCGGCTTGAAGAGCGGCTGAGTTTCATGCGAGCACCCATCAATACATTGCAGAGGTTCTTGCAGCAGGTGGAAGATTTTGGAGCAACGGGACCATCCCCGAATGCCGCCACCCCGGCGCTGGGCTCAACTCTTCTGACGAAGCTATTCACTGGCACCCGAAACTTTACCAGCGGCTTCTTCACGACGGTGCTGTTCCTTTTTTTCCTTCTCGTGTCCGGCGACATCTTCCTGCACCGCCTTGTCGAAATACTGCCGCGCTTCAGAAGCAAGCGCCAGGTGGTCGAAATCTCCCAGCAGATCGAACGTGACATCTCCGCGTATCTGGTCACGATCACGATCATGAACGCCGCAGTAGGTATCGCTATGGCGTTGGTGATGTGGCTCACGGGAGTTGGCGACCCTATCCTTTGGGGGACGGTGGCCTTTCTGCTGAACTATGTGCCGATCCTCGGCACTGCATTAGGCGTGCTGATCTTTCTTCTCGCTGGTCTATTGACCCATGACACCCTTTGGCAAGCGCTGCTTCCCGCAGGACTTTATTTTGGATTTCATTTGATTGAGGGCGAGACTCTAACGCCAATGCTTCTGGCCAGACGGTTTACCCTCAATCCCGTCCTCGTCATCATCTCGCTCGTCTTCTGGTTCTGGATGTGGGGTGTTCCCGGCATGATCCTCTCCATGCCGATGTTGGCGATTACCAAGATCATCTGCGATCGGCTTCAGCCGTTGGCTGCATTTGGCCACTTTCTTGAGGGGTGAAGCCCCCTATCGAAATCGGCTGCCTGAACAATGTCGGATCTTGTGCCACTGAGTCAGGTTCGGGCCCCACTGCGGCGGTTGCCGTAATTCAGTGGCGATCGGCAGAACTGACCGGACCGCGCTGAAAACGTCGAAATTGACCTGCAGCGGCATGTTTTGCTGTGGACGGGCGATCTCGGTGAGCAATTCTGACCATACGGCTACTGCCAAATAGCCCAAGCAGGATATTGGAACGTCAGGCACGGGAGGGTGCCCATGCCGGAAGCAGATCGGTTTCGCAATCCGCTAAAGAGGCAACGCTTGCGGCCTCTTACGCAAGGTGGCAAGCTCAACGTCCGGTATCGAACATAATTGATTTGGATCAATGTGACCCTGCTGTCTCGGTAGCAAATCTATTCACGTCCGAGTGTCCAGGCGACGTAGTCGGGATGCAAGAAAGGACGACAAAATGACCGTCGAACAATTGCGGCAAAGCACGGATCTCCCGAATGTTATTTTTGAAACTCGGGAGCGACGCACGGTCGCGGACTACAAACGCGAGTTGATAAGACATAGGCGCACGGAAACCGGGCTGCGAGAGGCTCTTGCCCGCGATGAGGCTCTGCTTTGTCAAAAGGATGAGTTGATCCAACAACAGGCGGTCTTGAGCCAGGAGTCCGATCATCGGCTGTTAAATGGCCTGCAAATGATCGTAAGCCTGCTTTCGCTGCAAAGCCGGGCGTCGGAAAATGCTGACGTTGCTTCGCAATTGGCCGCCGCAGCCGATCGCATTGCTACAATCGGGCGCATTCACCACCGTCTCCACTCGCTCGATGGGGTAGAAACCTTTGCGATTAAACAATACCTCGATGATCTCTGTCGCGATTTCTCGACAATGCTGTCCTCGGGGTGCCCGGCGCGGATCGTCGTCGCGGAGGGGATTGAAATGACGCTGCCGGCTGTCACGGCCATTCCCCTAGGCTTCATCGCCAACGAGTTGATCACGAACGCGGTTAAATACGGTACAGGCCGGATCACGGTCAGCTTGGAATCCAATCCTGAAAAGGGCTACGCGCTGGCGGTTTCCAATGACGGCCCGAGTTTACCGGACGATTTCGATCCAGCCCATTGCAAAGGACTGGGAATGAGGATTATTCGGTCTCTCGTCAAACAGATCGGCGGTCAATTGCAGGTTGGTCGAGGCGACGGGAACCAAGGCGCGCGATTTATGGTGCTGTTTTCGGGGGTGCTTAGTAGATGCAGGCCGCGAAGTGCAGAGGCGACCAAACGAGTAACTAACAGTTTGGTCCTGCCAAGGGAGATAAGACCATGTCACTGGGACTGATTCTTGTCATCATCTTCGTCATCTTCTTACTCGGTGGCTTCAGTGGCCGCTTCGGCGGCTATGGTTATGGCTACGGTCACGGCGGCGTCGGTGTTATCGGCATCATCCTCATCATCCTCGTCGTCCTGCTTCTCATGGGTCGGCTTTAGTCTAATCCGCGGAATGTCGGATGAGCCGTCTTCGGCTGCACCCCGATCCGGGCGGCTGCGGGTCGTACGCCCGGCCGGCATGGATGACCGGTCTGCGAGAAGCTCGCGGTACTGTGGCCGGCCGGGAGCCGGTAACGCCCGCTCCTACCTAGTTCCCTCTCAGGAAGAGTGTAACTGGAGTTGAGCGGTAGCGTTCGGTCGCTGCCGCAAGTGCCGTTCCGCTTCCCTTTTTTTCTTTCTTTTGTAGGGTGGGCTTCGCCGAGCGAAGCCCACGCGGAATGAAGCTTTAATGATGGACAGCGCGGGCACGGCGCGCTTGCGCCGCGAGAAGGCCGGTGTTTATCGTCTCCCGCTGAGGCGGGCGGGAACGAACAGTTCACGCTCTCGCGTATTTGCCGCGGTTGAAGAAGCGGTCCTTCTGGTCGTCGTTGGCGGTGTCGCGGTTCGATTTGATCGCGGCGACTTTTGCCAGCGCCGCCTTCACCGCCGGCCGTTCGTCGATCGACTTGAACCAGCGCGCGAGGTTGGGATTATCCTCCCACTTGACGCCCTGGACGTCGTGATTGCGCGTCCACGGAAAAGTGGCGATGTCGGCGATGGTGTATTCGTCGCCGCCGAGATACGGCGCTTTCGCTAGCCGCTTTTCCAACACTTCGTAAAGCCGTTTCACTTCGGTCTGATGGCGCGTCATCGAGTAGGAGTGATCCTTGTCCTTCGGCGCGAACATCTTGAAGTGGGTGAACTGACCGAAATTCGGACCCACGCCGGAGGTCTGAAAAAACAACCACTGCAGCACGTCGTATTTCTTTGTCATATCCTTGGGCAGGAACTTTCCGGTTTTCTCGGCGAGGTACATCAGGATCGCGCCGGACTCGATGACCGTGTAGGGCTTGCCGCCGGGGCCGTCATGATCGACGATCGCCGGGATTTTCGAATTCGGATTGATCTTGATGAAATCCGGATTGTACTGCTCGCCCTTCCACACATCGACGAAATGCTCCTTATAGGGCAGTTTCGTCTCTTCGAGCATGATGTAGATTTTCTGCACGTTCGGGCTGGTCAATGCGTAAAGATCGATCATGGCAATTTCCTCGGTTCCTCTCGCTCTATTGGAGAAAGGCCGTGAAACTAGCGGCCCCGCCCGGGGCCGGCAAGATGGACGACGGCCTGGGCGCCATGCACGGCAATCACTTGTGTGAGATAACCAATGCCGCGTAGGCTCGGGTGGGCAATCAAGAAGAATGTCTCGGCAGGGAGGACATAATGCGATTCATGCAGCGCATCGTCCGGTGGTTCGTCGCCGTTGCCCTGGCGTGCTTGGCGGGGAGCGCGGGTGCCGGCGCGGCGCGCGCGCAGGACGACTATCCGAACCACGCCGTGCGCTGGCTGGTCGGCTATCCGCCGGGCGGCGCGACCGACATCGTTGCCCGGCTGCTCGGACAATATCTCTCGGAAGCGCTGCATCAGCAATTCATCATCGAGAACAAGCCTGGCGCCGGCAATAATCTCGCGACCGAAATGGCCGTCAATTCGCCGCCCGACGGCTACACTTTGTACCTCGTCAATCCCGCCAATGCCATCAACGCCACGCTGTACAAAAATCTCTCGTTCAATTTCCTTCGCGATATGGCGCCGGTTGCCGGCTTCATGCGCGTGCCCAACGTGATGGAGGTTAATCCGAACCTGCCGGTGCATACGGTCCAGGAATTCATCGACTATGCCAAAGCCAACGCCGGCAAGGTCAATATGGCTTCCGCCGGGATCGGCACGTCGACGCATCTGTCCGGCGCATTGTTCATGATGATGACGGACTTGAAGATGGTGCACGTGCCGTATCGGGGCGGGGCGCCGGCGCTCGTCGATCTGCTCGGCGGCCAGGTGCAGGTCTATTTCGACAATCTGCCGTCCTCGATCGCGTATATCAAGGCTGGAAAGCTGCGCCCGCTCGGGGTGACGACGGCGCAGCGTGCGGCCGTGCTGCCGGATGTGCCGACCATCGGCGAGACGGTGCCCGGCTACGAGGCAAGCGTATTTTACGGCATGGCCGTGCCGGCGGGAACGCCGCGCGATGTTATCGAGAAACTGAACCGCGCAGTGAACGACGCGCTCGCCGATCCGGCCATGCAGGCGAAACTCGGCGAACTCGGCGAACTCGGCGGCACGCTGATCCCCGGCACGCCGGAGGATTTCGGCAATCTCATCGCCAACGAAACCGACAAATGGGCCAAGGTGGTTAAGGCCACGGGCGCAACGGCGGAGTAGGCGCGTTGGCGTCGCGATCGGATATCATGGCCAAGAAAAAATCGCCCGAAGAACTCCGCAGCTATCGCTGGCTCGGCAAAAACGATCTGCGCTCGTTCGGCCATCGCTCGCGGCTGCGCCAGTTCGGCTACGACCGCGCCGACTGGGTCGGCAAGCCGGTGATCGGCATTATCAATACCTGGAGCGAGATCAACGCCTGTCACGGCCATCTGCGCGATCGCGCCGAAGACGTCAAACGCGGCGTCTACCAAGCCGGCGGTTTTCCCATCGAACTGCCGGCGATGTCGCTCGCCGAGCCGTTCGTCAAACCGTCGACCATGCTCTATCGCAATTTTCTTGCCATGGAATGCGAGGAACTCCTGCGCAGCCACCCGATCGACGGCGCCGTGCTGATGGGCGGCTGCGACAAGACCACGCCCGGGCTGATCATGGGCGCGATCTCGATGGGCATACCGGCGATCTATGTACCGGCAGGTCCCATGCTGCGCGGCAATTGGCGCGGCCAGGTTTTGGGCTCCGGCTCCGATGCCTGGAAATACTGGGACGAGAAACGCGCCGGCCGCATCGGCGACGACGAGTGGAACGAGATCGAGGGCGGCATATCGCGCTCGTTCGGCACCTGCATGGTGATGGGCACCGCGGCGACCATGATGGCGATCACCGAGGCGCTCGGCTTCGCCTTACCGGGCGCCTCGTCGATTCCGGCGGTCGATGCCAATCATCCGCGCATGTGCGCCGCCGCCGGCCGCCGCGCCGTCGACATGGTATGGGAAGATTTGACGCCGGAGAAAATTCTCACCCCGGCGGCGTTCGACAACGCCATTCGCGTGCATATGGCGCTCGGCGGCTCGACCAACGCCATCATTCACGTCATCGCCATGGCGCGACGCGTCGGCGTCCCCCTGGATATGCAGCGTTTCGACGAGATCTCGCGAAAAGTGCCCGTGATCGCCAATATCACGCCGTCCGGTAAATTTCTGATGGAGGATTTCTTCTATGCTGGCGGCTTGCGCGCGCTGATGCGGCAGCTGCAGGAGCTGCTCGATCTTTCCTGCATCACCGTCAGCGGGCGCACGGTCGGCGAAAATATCGCGGGCCATGAGGTGCATCTGCCCGACGTCATCCATTCGCTCAAGGAACCGCTCTATCCCGAGGGCGCCACCGCGGTGCTCACCGGCAATCTCGCGCCGCGCGGTTGCGTGATGAAGCCGGCCGCCGCCGACCAGCGCTTCCTGCATCATCGCGGCAAGGCGATCGCGTTCGAGAATTACGATGAGATGGCGAGGCAGGTCGATCGCGACGATCTCGACGTCACGCCCGACCACGTGCTGGTGCTGAAAAACGGCGGGCCGAAGGGCGGCCCCGGCATGCCGGAATGGGGTCAGCTGCCGATCCCCAAAAAGCTCCTAAAAGCCGGTGTGCGCGACATGCTGCGCATCTCCGACGCGCGCATGAGCGGCACGAGCTACGGCGCCTGCATTCTGCATGTGGCGCCGGAAAGCTTTGTCGGCGGCCCGCTGGCCTTGGTGCAGACCGGCGACGAGATCGAAGTCGACGTCGCCGCGCGAAAAATCCATCTGCATGTCAACGACGACGAGCTTTCGAGGCGGCGCGCGGCCTGGAAGCAGCCGCCGCCGAAATACCCGCGCGGCTACGGCGCGATGTATTCTCAGCATATCGGCCAAGCCGACGAGGGCTGCGACTTCGATTTTCTGGAAGGCCAGGCGCCGATCGCGGAGCCGGAGATACATTAGGGCGCTATCACGCGCCAGAACCGCGACCGCAGGAAACATCGGTATGTTATCGGAAAAACAGCAGCAGATGGTGGCGCTATTCGAGAAGCACGTTGGCGCGGAACTCGCGGGCGACCTCAACACGACGATGGCCACAATGACCGACACCCCTCATCTCAACCACGTTCCCACCATGGCGGGGGGTGTCGGCCAGAACGGGGTTCGTGCTTTCTATCGCGATCATCTCGTCGGCAAGTTCTTTCCGCCGGATGTGAAGATGGTGAACGTATCGCGTACCGTCGGAGAGGATCGGGTTGTCGAGGAACTCTTCATCAGTTTTACCCACACGATGGTCATTGACTGGCTGCTGCCGGGCGTGGCGCCGACCGGGAAAGCGGTCGAGATGGCGGTTGCCGTGATCGTCGGGTTCGAGCGCGATAAGATTTCGCACGAACACATTTACTGGGATCAGGCCAGTGTGCTCATGCAGATCGGATTGCTCAACCCAGCCGGTCTACCCGTGACCGGTGCCGATAGCGCACGCAAGGTATTGAATCCGAAGTTGCCATCCCGCATTTTCTGAGCACACGGCCTAGCCAAGCGACGTCAACCTGCCGACGCCAGCACCGCCCGGCATTCGCCGAAGCCGATGCGGGCATAGCCGGGCTTTTCGCAAAAACCACGGAAGATGATCTCGTCGCCGTCTTCGATGAAGCCGCGTTTCTCGCCGCTCGGCAAATGCTGCTTCCCATACCTCGCGTGCGGTCTCCTTGGCTTTATCGGCATCTCGGCCTAATTTAGCGGACGCGTTGGTAAGATCGCTGAGGGTCCGCAAGGCTAAACTTCACCTCGAGTGCAAGCTAGTCTCTCATGGTGCCGGTGTCGAAACCGATTTCAGCGGCAAGTGCATGGAATGACGCCGCGGCGACATCCGCCGAGGAACGGGTCAGTGGGACGGCATCCTATCTCGATGTTCTCAACCGCCTGCATCGCGAACTTCTGCCCGCGCATTACCTCGAGATCGGAGTACGCCACGGGAGGAGCCTGATTCTCGCGCGCGGCGCCGCGACAGGTGTTGACCCCGCGCCAGCGATCGACAGCGAACTGCCATTGACGACCAAAGTCGTGCCACTCACAAGCGATGACTTCTTTGCTGCGGCCTCCGATGATTTAGCACCCGACTTCAGCTTCATCGACGGGCGCCATTTTTTCGAATATGCGCTTCGCGACTTCATTAACGTCGAGCGATGCGCGGCGCCGGGCGCGGTCGTCGTGATCGATGACGTTTTCCCCAACCACGCCATGCAAGCCGAGAGAGAGCGTCAAACTGGCAACTGGACCGGAGACGTCTGGCGCCTTGTCGACGTGCTCCGCAACTTTCGGCCCGATCTTTTCCTTTTGCCGCTTGATGCCGCTCCCGCAGGCTTGTTGCTGATCGCCGGCCTCGACCCATCAAACCGCGTGCTATCTCTGAACTACGACGTCATCGTGCGCGCCGCGCTCGACATTTCAGGACCGCCGCAGAACGTCCTGGAGCGTCGTGATGCAATCGATCCGACGGACAAGCAACTGTCCCGGTTAATAGAGATTCTGAAGGCCACACGTCAGGCGGGGGCGAGTCCGCAGGAGACCGTAGCGCAATTGCTCACGGCTCAGACCGACACGCATCGGCTGCGTGCGAGGCCGTCGACGGCGCCGAAGCTATCCGTGGTCATTGTCGGCTACAACATGGCCCGCGAGCTTCCTCGAACGATCCGCTCCTTTTCGCCGGTCATGCAACGGGGCATCGACCCACGCGATTACGAGGTCATCCTGATCGACAACGGCTCGACGCAGGGCACCGACGCGACGGAGCTTCGCCGCTTCCTGCCAAATCTCGTCATGCACAAGTTTGCTGACGCCACGGTGTCTCCTGTGCCGGCGATCAATTTTGGGCTCGCGTTGGCGCGCGGCGACCTCATTGGCGTATGCATCGATGGCGCGCGCCTTGCCTCTCCTGGGCTTTTGGCAACGGCGCTGGCCGCTTCGCACCTCCACGCGCGACCTATGATTGGAACGGTTGCATTCCACCTCGGCTCGGCCGTGCAGATGGAAAGCGTCAAACACGGCTATGACCAAGCCGTCGAGGACGCGTTGCTTGTGCAAAGCGGATGGGAAAACGACGGTTATCGTCTCTTCTCGATTTCCACATTTGCCGGATCTTCAGCGTGCGGTTGGTTCGAACTGCCAACGGAAAGCAATGCCCTTTTCCTGCGGGCCGAACATTGGCGCGCCCTCGGCGGCTGGGACGAACGCTTCGTGACGCCTGGAGGCGGCCTCGTCAATCTCGACATGTGGTCCCGCGTCTGCGCCGACTTTGATGGCGAGCTCATCATGCTTCTAGGGGAAGCAACCTTTCATCAAGTTCATGGCGGCATAGCGACAAACAATCTTGATCCTCCTGGAGCGCTGTTCCAAGAAGAATATGTCCGCATACGCGGCAGTCGCCGTACCCGGCCGACTCGGAGTCCCATATTTTTCAGGAGCATATTCGCACAGACGATTGGCCTCGGCGCGGTACCGATGAAATTCTCAAACATGCGGACCGGCCAATAATGACCGATGTCGTCAGGTGTTCTTGTCGTGCCGCACGATATCGAACCATCCATTAGATCGTAACGCGTCCAGAATGCATACAGGATCGCATCCGCCGAGCTTTCGAAGGATGTAGGGTAAGGAAAGCTGGTCTCGATTTGTCCATTTGAGGACTTCTTCCAACCATAGTTCGTTCGCTCTCAATACACGCTCTGTTGCCGGCTCGCGCCTTACAATTATAGTGGTGGCGCAGAGCCCGCCGTGCGGCGGAACGATCGACTTGTATGTTTCGACCTGCGGAAGGATCGGCTGGCCTTCACATTTCGCGAGGGTCGCACATACGCGCGCCTCGTCGTAGATGCAATCCCGATCGGGATGGACAAACATCGCCCAGTCATTTTCACCGAGTTTTAGTCGCATGTCTCTCACGAAGCGTGAGGATTTGACGCGAATGCTGCCATCGACCCAAATCGACAGATCGGCACGCCGACGAAACGAGATTGGCGTATAGCGTAACGCCAGGCGGCCACCAGGAAAGACTTTGTGGCTGAGCAGTTTGAATCGCCTAGCCTGCACCCGCGGATGAAGTTTTGGATCGGGTCTGACGTGAAAAACACGCCATGCCCCGACGCGGGACGGCATCCGAGCGTCGGTGAAGCAAATGAAATTGCACGGTTCGTCCTGCGGAACCGGCTGCTTGAGCGCGTCGTAGTCGCCGAAGATCGCCGTATAGACTATTGCGCGCGATGGGGCGTTCTGCCCGCTCGAGAACGGCAAGGCTAATCCTTGACCATGAACTTGGAACGATTACGCATTGCGATATAGATTTCGCAAGTCGTGCATGGGATGTCGTCCCGCGCCGGCTTTCGGCCACTGAGCATTTCCCGCGCGTAAATCATTTTTTCATTGTTGACGCTGTTCATCAATCCGTCGGTAAACGCGTTACTACCGAAGTCGCCCCAAAAATTCCGACAGCAACCGATGATCTTACCGTCCCAATTAATTTGGGGAGCGTCCCAGAGTTGATGGCAGATCGCGCTTCCGAATTTTTCTCCGTGCGTCTGCTCGTGCTCATGACGGGTGACGGATTGCCATCCCGTCTGGACGCGCACGAACTCCTTGTCGCGAATGGGTGAAAATTTTTCATCCCAAGTCAATTTTGTGCGAAATTCCATCCCGAGTTTTGCCGCCATTTTGCGCGCGATCGGAATTTCATGCTCGTTGTGGCCGAATACGACGAACTGCCACGCGAGTTTAGGTAGGGCCGACTGATAGCGCTGTTTGTAGGAGTTGATCGTTTCTATATTGCGGATAACCCGGTCGAAATTGCCGCGAACACGATACTTCCGGTAGCTTTCGGGCGTGGCGCCGTCGATGGAGCAGGAAAGGATGCGTACCCGGTATTTGACTAGGCCCTCCAGAACGTCGTCTTTGACGTGATTGAGATTGGCACCATTTCGGATCGAAATCGCGACGTCTTTTTGGTGAGCAAGTTCGAGAATCCGCAGCAGTTGAGGATTGAGAAAGACTTCGCCGTAATTTGAAAGCTCTACCTGCTCCAAAGCCGGGTTCGATTCCAAAAGTTCGCGGAAATCCTCGAATTTGAGAAATCCGCTTCCGATCGCGGGGTGGATGTGTCCGCTCGTGGTCGGGCAGGACGGACACCGCAATTGGCAAAATGACGAGGCTTCGATGCGAATCCGGCGCGGCTCGATCCTTTTCGAAGCAGGAAGCGCGCTACCAGCGGCGTGATCGGACTCCCGATATGGGAACTCTGAAAGCGTCAATGCCAATTCCCCATTCCCGCATTGGCTCGCCCGAGCCAAACCGATTATAGCAAGGATGCCAGGTTCTGCTAGTCGCTCCTTGGCGTCGAGATAGTGAAGATGTCGAGCCCGTAGGGCGGAATCGCGAAGCGTATTCCGCCGTCTTTCCGATCAGCGTATACGCGGTGGAATACCGTTTCCTCTCCCTGTGCAGCGGGGAGAGGTGAATCACCCGGCCGGGAGCACCACGGCGCGGCATTCGCCGAAGCCGATGCGGGCATAGCCGGGCTTTTCGCAAAAACCACGAAAGATGATCTCGTCGCCGTCTTCGATGAAGCCGCGCTTCTCGCCGCTCGGCAGCGCGATCGGATCGCTACCGCGGCTGGTGAGTTCGAGCAAGCTGCCCCAGCTCGATTTCTCCGGGCCCGAGACGGTGCCCGACCCGATCAGATCGCCATTGCAGATATTGCAGCCGTTGCTGGTGTGATGCGCGATCATTTGCGCCACGGTCCAATAGAGCAGCGCGCACGAGGTTTGCGTCACGCGCAGCGGCGCGGTTCCGGTGCGGCGCATCGTTTCGGTTGAGATATAGGCCTCAAGCGTAATGTCGAGACCGCCTTTAGCGCGGTCGCCGGCATCGTCGAGATGCGGCAACGGCGCGGGATCTCCTTCCGGCCGCGCGAAGGCCGAGGTGTGGAATGGCGCCAGCGCCTCCGCCGTCACCACCCAGGGCGAGACCGTGGTGGCGAAATTCTTTCCCAGGAACGGACCGAGCGGCTGGTATTCCCAGGCCTGGATGTCGCGCGCCGACCAGTCGTTGAGCAGGCAGAAGCCGAAAATATGCTCTGCTGCCGTGGCGACGGGGACGGGCTCGCCGAGATCGCTCGGCGTGCCGATGTAAATCCCGAGCTCGAGCTCAAAATCGAGATTGCGCGAGGGGCCGTAGCTCGGCATCGCCTCGTTCGCGCCCTTGCGTTGACCGCGTGGCCGTTTGAACGGCGTGCCGCTGACGCGGATCGACGAGGTGCGGCTGTGATAAGCCACCGGCACATATTTGTAGTTCGGCATCAGCGGATTGTCGGGGCGAAACATGCGCCCGGCATTGCTGGCGTGAAAGATCGAAGCAAAGAAATCGGTGAAGTCACCCACCGCCACGGGGAGTCGCATTTCCGCCTGCGCCATCGGCGTCAGATGCTGGCGCAGGCTTTTGTCGCCATGCTCGGTGCTAAGGCCGCGCGACAGCGCGAGCCGCAGCGCCGACCAAACCGGCCGCCCGAGCGACATGAGATGATTGAGATATGGCACGGAAGCGAACCGCGCCGCCTCCGCGGCGGGTCCCTCGAAGGATGCCGCCGCCGCCGCGACATCGAGAATTTGATCGCCGATAGCGACACCGAGCCGCGGCGGCTCCCCCGCCACCGCCCGAAATATGCCGAACGGCAAATTTTGAATCGGAAAGTCGCAGCCCGGCGCGTTGGCGCTTACGACAAAACTTTTCCGCGAGGGATCGTGCGTTTCGTTAAGCGCGATAGGCATGGGCGGAAACCTGTGCGAGACGCGTCAATGCGTGGGCTGCTTTTCCGCGTCGGCGCGGATGTCGTCGTATCGTTTGAGAAAGTCGGCATACATGCGCTGCAATCCCTCCCGCAATGGTATCGTCGCGCGCCAGCCCAGCGCGTTGATGCGCGAAACATCCAAAAGCTTGCGCGGCGCGCCGTCCGGCCGCGACGTATCGAACACGATTTTTTTTCGATAGCCGACAACATCGGCGACCAGCCGGGCAAATTCGCCGATCGTAATATCTTCGCCGGCGCCGATATTGAGGAATTGCGGATCCGAATAGGATTTCATGACGAACACGCAGGCGTCGGCAAGGTCATCCACCGCAAGAAACTCGCGCCGCGGCGACCCCGTGCCCCAGACCGCCACGGTGGCGTCGCCATTGATCTTGGCCTCGTGGAAACGCCGCACCAGCGCCGCCGGAACGTGACTGTCGACGGGGTGATAATTGTCGCCGGGCCCGTAGAGATTGGTCGGCATCACCGAAACGAAGTCCGCGCCATGTTGCAGCCGATACGCCTCGCACATTTTGATGCCGGCAATCTTGGCGACCGCGTACCATTGATTGGTCGGCTCCAGCGGTCCCGACAGCAGCATGTCCGGCGACATCGGCTGCGGCGCCAGCCGCGGATAGATGCAGGAGGAACCGAGATAGACAAGTTTTTTTACCCCGCGGCGATGCGCGGCGCGGATGGTATTGAGCGCGATGGCGAGATTGTCGGCGATGAAGTCGGCGGGGTAGGTGCTGTTGGCGCCAATGCCGCCGACTTTGCCGGCGGCGACGAAAACAGCGTCGGGCTTGGCCTGCGCCATAAAGCGGTCGACCTCATCCGATTGCCGCAGATCGAGGTCGCCCCGCGTGGCGAATATAATATCGCAGTTCTCCCGTTCGAGACGGCGCATGATGGCGGAGCCGGCCATGCCGGCGTGGCCGGCAACGAAGATCCGCTTGCCGCGTAAGTCGAAAATCACCGGCGCGCCGTTCATGCGTTTTGGCCTAGATTTTTAGCATGACCTTATCCGAAAACCGGTATCCACTTTTCGGGATCATGCTTTAGTCGTGTACTTGGCGATTGACACCGTCGCGACGCAGCTCTTGCAGATCGGTGTCGACCATTTCACGCACCAGTTCGTCGAACGAAACCTTATGATGCCAGCCGAGCCTTTGCCGAGCCTTGCTGGGATCGCCGAGCAGCGCGTCGGTTTCGGTCGGCCGGAAATAGCGCTCGTCGATTTCGATCAACACACGGCCATCGCGCGCATCGACGCCTTTTTCGGCGAGTCCTGACCCGCGCCATTCGATCGTCCTGCCGACGCAAGCAAACGCCTTCTCGACAAATTCGCGGACCGAATGCTGTTCGCCGGTCGCCAAAATATAGTCGTCGGGCTTTGGCTGTTGCACGATGAGCCACATGCCTTCGACATAGTCGCGGGCGTGACCCCAATCGCGCCGGGCGGCAAGATTGCCGAGGAACAGCTGCTTTTGCAGGCCAAGCTCTATTGCCGCGACGGCGCGGGTGATCTTGCGAGTTACGAAGGTTTCGCCACGCGTCGGGCCTTCGTGATTGAACAGAATGCCGTTCGACGCGTGCATCTTATAGGCTTCGCGATAATTGACGGTGATCCAGTAGGCGTAGAGCTTTGCCGCCGCATACGGTGAGCGCGGATAAAATGGCGTGGTTTCGCGCTGCGGAACTTCCTGCGCGAGGCCGTAAAGCTCCGACGTCGACGCCTGATAAAACCGTACTTTGTGCTCAAGCCGCAGGATGCGGATGGCCTCGAGCAGACGCAACGTGCCGAGCGCATCGGCATTCGCGGTATATTCGGGCGTCTCGAACGACACGCGCACGTGGCTCTGCGCGGCGAGATTATATATTTCGGTCGGTTGCACTTCCTGAACAATGCGGATGAGATTCGTCGCGTCCGTCATGTCGCCGTAGTGCAGAAAAAACCGCACGCCGGAGCCGTGTGGATCTTGATACAGATGATCGACCCGCGCGGTGTTGAACGAGGACGACCGCCGCTTGATGCCATGCACGATGTAGCCTTTGCCGAGCAACAGCTCGGCCAGATAGGCGCCGTCCTGGCCGGTCGCCCCGGTAATCAATGCAACACGTTCTGCCATGGGATTGGTTTCTAGAGGTTTCGGCGGGCCAAGTCTTGCTAACCCTCAGGTCCTGCGAATTCTCTTGTTGAATCAGGCCGGTGATGCGCCGCCGAGGCGCTGCCGCTCCCGCATTTGCTGATTCTCGTTCATGCGCCGCTGGCCTTCGGCATCGATGGCGCGCTTAAGATCGGGGTGGTTCGCGGTGAGCGTGCGGAAGTCGGCAAGATCGAGGATGAGAAGCGTCGATGGGATGGTCGTGGTCACGTTGGCGCTGCGCACCGAATCGCCGAGCAGGGCGAGCTCGCCAAAAAACGCTCCGGCGCCGAGCCGCACCGGTGTCGGTTTGATATCCACCTGCACCTCGCCCGCGGCGATGAAATACATGCAATCGCCTACTTTGCCGCGGCGAATAATGGCGACGCGCTCCGGCACTTCCAAATGCCGCAGCATGTGGGTGATTTCCGTAATCGCCGAGGGGTCGAGCGACTGGAAGAACGGCACCTTGCTCACGAGGTCCCAGGTCTGAATGAAATTGCGCCGCCGGGTCTCCGCGGCAAAGCCGGTGGCGAGAATGCCGGTCGACAAGCCGAAACTGACGATGCCAAAGATCATGACCACGCCGCCGAGCAGGTGTCCAAACTGCGTGATCGGTACTTTGTCGCCGTAGCCGGTCGTCGTCAGCGTCACCACCGCCCACCACAAGGCTTGCGGCATCGAATCGAAAGCGCGCGGCTGCACTCCGCGCTCGACCACGTACATGGCGGCCGAGGAAAGAAAGAGCACGATCAGAAACAGCACGAACACGCTCGCCAGCGGCTTTGCCTCGAGCGTGAATACGCGTCCGAGCTGCGCCAAGCCCGGCGAGTTCTGGGCAAGCTTGAGCACCCAGAATGACGCAAACAGCCACGCGTTGGGCGCCGTTGCGCCGTCGAGCAGCGCGATCGGCACTGCAATCGCGCCGATGACGTCGACAAAGCACGAAAAGGAGAGAATGTGGCTCCTGGCATAGCCGGCACGGATGGCGGTTCGCATGCGGACCGCGCTCTCGACCGCGAAATACGCGAGACAACACCACAAGCACGCGTTCAGCCAGATGCCGGCCGCACTCTGCAGTTCCGGCACCGTGTAGGCCGTCATCGCCGATAGACCGACGGTAAGAACGACGATGCGAGCGAAGATCGATGCGCCGAAGCGGCGTAACGGCGCGGTTAATTGCGCGACTATCTCGATCGCGTCCTTGAAAATCACGCAAACCCCGTAAGCCCTAAATACGGTCGAGCCACCGACAAATTACGCCCTCGGAGCCGGATGGGCCAGTCGAAATTACATAGGCGAAATCGGCCTATTCTCGAAAACCCATTGACGAAAATGGTAAATTTGCCCCCGGCCACAGCCTTCCCGCGCTTAAATTCGCGGCCGGATGCCGTTACACTGCAGCGACTTAAGGCCGTCTTTGCGCACTCGATCCAGGCATCCATGAAACGACAGCAGATTTCGCGCTTCGATCTGGCAAGCTATCTGCTCTCGCCATCGCTCTTCGTGATGGTGATCTTGATGGTCGTCGAGGCCATGCTGGCCGCCGCGACCACCTGGTTCGTCATCAATGCCGGCCGCAGGGTCGCGGTCGGAGAATTTCTGATCACCGACCTGGTCTGGATCCTCACGGCACAATCGACGTCCTATGTCGTCGGGGTCATCAGCTGGGTCTTCGCCGAACGGGCCGGCTATCGCGGTTTCGGCAAATTCATGCTGCGCTTCGCGCGCGAGAACCGCGATAAGGTCAAGTTGCTTAACGAAAAACCCGCGCGCGAACAGATCGAGCCGTTCCTGACCGGCGAAACCTTCCAGTGCTTCTTCAATGTGATGTACGAGCTGGAATTCGCGCTGAAGCTTTTCCTCGGTCTCGTTTTCAATGCGTTGGTGCTCGGCGCGGAGATCGCTCCCAGCCTGCCGGTTGCCTATGTCGGCGCCTTTGGCGCGCTGTTGTTGATGCAGTGGGTGCTGCAGAAGCCGATCGCGCACGCCTATCTCGAAAATCAGCGCATGAACAACCGTGTCACCGCGCAGGGCTATACCGCGTGGGACAATGTGTTTTCCGGCAACAGCTATAATCTGCGGCTTTGGCTGTTCGGTTTTAAGACCAAGCTGCGCGAAGGCCTGGTGGCGCAGATTCGCGCCATCGTCGCGCGCGAGGGCATGAGTGCGATGAGCGGCATCGTCAGCCTCGCCATCGTCTTCGCCACGATCACGATGGTCGCCCTGCATAATGTCGGCGACACCGTGCTGCTGGTTGGGCTGGCGACGACGCTGCCGCGGCAGATCGAGATGACCTACGAGCTGCATCTGCTCGCCAGTGGCTGGAACGATTTTATCGCCATCTGGACGCGATTCGGCGGCGTCGCCGCCAATATGCTGCCCGAGCCTGACGCGGATTTCGACAGGCGCATCAAATACGACCGCTTGGTGCTGCGCGAAGGCGATCACGCCAATGTGGTCTCTTCGCTCGGCGATGCGATGCGCGTCGCGCTGGCGCAGCCGACCGGCCGCATCAATGTGCGCGGCGGCAACGGCACCGGCAAATCCTCGCTGCTGGCGTCACTGAAGACCGAGATGAAGAAGCGCGCCTATTATTGGCCGACGACGGACCGGCTGGCGTTCCAGTTCGCCGGCGGCGTGGTGCCGGTCGATGTCGAAGAGGACGACGAGGGCGAGCCGATCGTGGTCGCCGAGTTGATGGATAAGAAGCTCGGCTTCTCCTCGGGCGAGCGGCAGCTCAAATCGCTCCAGGAGATCGTCGAGTTTACCACTGCGGAAATCTATCTGCTCGACGAATGGGACGCCAATCTCGACGCGGCGAATAAGGTCAAGGCCGACGCGCTGGTCGACGAGCTCGCCGCGCGCGCCCGCGTCGTCGAAATCTCCCACCGCGACCAGGCGCCATAAACGTCCTGAAACGTGCCCAATCGCCGCGATCGGCGGCCGGGTTCCGGTGTGACGGTCAGCACAGTTGTCATGCCAAGATGTGATAGCTTCTGGCGAGCCCGGACCCCGGGGGAACCCATGAGGCGGCGCGAATTCATCATCCTTGTCGGCGGCGCAGCGATCGGCGCGCCGCTCGCCGCGCGTGCGCAAGACGCCGCGGCTATGCGGCGGATCGGCGTACTTATGAATCTGCCCGACGGCGATCCGGAAGCTGCACGCCGCATCGATGCGTTCCTGGAGTCGCTCGATGGATTAGGTTGGAGCGTCGGCAAAAATATTCGCGTCGATTATCGCTACGGTGTCGGTCCGCAAACTGTCAGTAAAAACGCCGCGGATCTGGTTGCCCTCGCCCCTGACGTTATCTTAGCCAACGCGCCCCCGGCGGTGCTGGCAGTGCAGCAGGCAACTCACACGATTCCAGTGATTTTCGCGGCGGTCACCGACCCGGTTGCGCTCGGTATCGTGCAAAGCCTGGCGCGGCCGGGTGGCAACGTTACCGGCTTCTCGCCCGCCGAGCTCGGTTTAAGCGCGAAGTGGCTGGAGCTGCTCAAGGAGATTGCGCCGGACGTGAAACGGGTGGCGGTATTTCGGGCGGCGAGCAATCCCGGATCGGAAACGCAAATCGCCGTGATCGAGACCGCAGCGCGCTCCTTGGGAGTGGAAATAAGCCTTATTGACGTGAGTGACTCCGCGGCAATGGAACGTGACGTCGCTGCATTCGCGCGCTCGGCGGATGGCGGCCTGATCGCGATCAGGACGTCGGAGGACGTCGCGGCCCGCGGCGAGATCATCGCGTTGGCGGCGCGTTACCGGCTGCCGGCGGTCTATCCGCTGCGATTCTTCGCAACGGGCGGCGGTCTCGTCTCGTACGGCCCCGACATCGTCGAGGAATACCGTGAAGCAGCGGGCTACGCCGACCGCATCCTCAAGGGCGCAAAGCCGGCCGATTTGCCGGTGCAGTCGGCAAGCAAGTTCGAACTGGTGATCAACCTCAAGACTGCTATGCAACTCGGTCTTACAATTCCGCCGACGCTGCTCGCCACCGCCGATGAAGTGATCGAATGAATTTGTCTGTCAGAGGAGACACGCCATGAGACGCCGCGATGTTCTTCAAGTACTTGCCGGCGCAATGATAGCCGCGCCCGGCGCCGCCACCGCTCAGACTTCCGCAAAGATCTACCGCCTCGGTACGCTGACTGTCGGGCCGCCGATCCCGCCCACGGCGGGCACCGGAGCGATGCTCGTTGCCGGGCTGGCGCAGCGCGGTTTTACGCTCGGGCAGAACCTCGCCTACGAGGCTCGCGGCGCGGCGGGCAATGTGAGCCAGACGCCGAATTTGATGCAGGAATTGAAAGCCGCCAATGTCGATGTGGTCGTGACCATCAGTTATCCCGCGGCGGCGGCCGCCAAGGCATCGGGCGTTGCCACGGTGATCGCGTCGGGCTCGGGCGATCCGGTGAAGACCGGGCTGGTCGCGAGCCTGGCGCGGCCGGGCGGCAACGTCACCGGAATAGCCGACGACGCCGCGGCGCTTTCCACCAAGCGCCTCGGCTACTTGAAGGCATTGTCGCCGCAGCTTCGCAAGGTGGCCATGCTGTGGAATAAGGACGACCTCGGCATGTCGCAGCGTTACGATGCATCGGCGCAAGCCGCGCAGGAGCTCGGCGTTACGGTTGAGCCGCTCGGCGTGCGCGAGCCCGACGATTTTAACGAGGCCTTCGCGGCCATGGACCGTGACAAGCCGGACGCCATCCTGATGGTCTCCGACTCGCTCACCCTCCTCAATCGCAAGCGCGTGTTCGATTACGCGCTTGAGCACCGGCTGCCGGCAATCTATGAGCAGGACTTTATCGCCCGCGACGGCGGCTTGATGTCGTACGGTGCGGACCCGAAGGAATCCTTCGATCGCGCCGCCGCGCTCACCGCCCGCATTTTCCAAGGCGCCAAGCCCGCCGACCTGCCGTTCGAGCAGCCGACGCGCTACCTGTTGGTGTTTAACATGAAAACCGCCAAAGCGATGGATCTCACCGTGCCGCCGACGCTGCTCGCGCTCGCCGACGTGGTGATCGAGTGAGACGGAGGGAGTTTATCTCGCTCCTCGGCGGCGCGGCAGTCGCGCCGGCGTTCGCTGTCCGCACGAACGCCGCGGCACGGATAGCGCGTGTCGGGATCATCGACGATTCGGCGAACTGGGAGCCGTTTCGTCGGCAATTACGTGAATTGAACTATGTGGAAGGCCAAAATATCGCGTTCGAATATCGCCGCGCCGACGGCGCTCCCGATCGATTGTTCGCAGCCGCCAATGAGCTCGTTCAGATTCCCGTGGACGTTATCGCGGTGTATGGCACGCCGGCGGCGCAAGCGGCAAAGCAAGCGACCAAAGACATTCCCATCGTTGCGATTTCGATCGGCGATCCCATCGCCGCCGGACTCGTCTCCGGATTCGGCCGGCCCGGCGGCAATATTACCGGCAATACCATTCTCGGCACTGACGTCGTAACAAAGCGGCTGCAAATCCTGAAGGATGCCATTCCTTCGGTTTCGCGCGTAGCTTTCCTTTGGAATCCCGACAATGCGTCCAGTGGCGCGATTTTGCAGGAGCTACTGAAGACGGCGCCGCTCTTTCACCTGACGCTTATCTCGCTTGAGGCGCGAACGGCGGATGATTTCAATTCCGTCTTTGCACAGATGTCATCCGACCGACCCGATGCGGTGCTGGCGACGAACGATCCCCTGCATCAGATGCAGATCGGCAAAGTCATCGATTTCCTGTTGAAGAGCCGCATCCCGGGACTGTTCCAAATTCGGCAAAACGTGGCCGATGGCGGGCTGATGTCCTATGGCGCAAGCTTCTCCGACTTGTTTCGGCGCGGTGCGCTTTACGTTGATAAGATCTTGCACGGAACCAAACCCGGCGATCTGCCCATCGAGCAGCCGGTGACGTTCCAGCTCGTCATTAATCTTAAGACGGCAAAGGCAATTGGCCTTGCAATCTCCGCCGACACTGATTGCTCGCGCCGACGAGGTGATCGAATGAGATGGCGGGTTAAGCTATTCCACTCCCCCACAGGGGGAGGGAATCTCTGCTAAGATGATCGAATGAAAGCGGACGTGGACCATAAGGGCGGCGTGCCTGGGAGCAGGGCGGCGGATCGGCTTGGCGGCGGCGCGCCGGCATCCGGCGCGTCGATCGTGCGTAGCCGGCTTTTCGTCAAATATGTCGCGCTGTTCGTCAGCGTGGTCGTGCTTGCACTGGTCGCCAACGGCGCGTTCGAAGTCTGGTTTTCCTTTCAGGAGCAGAAGGCCTCGCTGATCAATATCCAGCACCAGCAGGCGGAAGCGGCGGCCGATAAAATCGAGGAATTCGTCACACAGATCCAAAGCCAACTCGGCTGGACTACGCAACTGCCATGGACCAGCGGCACGCTCGACCAACGGCGCTTCGATGCGTTGCGGCTTCTCCGCCAGGTGCCCGCCATTACCGAACTGGCGCAGATCGACGCGTCAGGTCACGAGCAGCTCAAAGTCTCGCGGCTCACCATGGACGTCGTCGGCAGCGGCATCGATTATTCGGACAAACCGGAATTCACCAAAGCCATGGCGGACAAGGTCTATTACGGCCCGGTCTATTTCCGCCGCGAATCCGAGCCGTACATGACGATCTCGCTGGCGGGTGCGCGGGTCGAGAACGGCGTGAGCATCGCCCAGGTCAACCTCAAGCTGATCTGGGACGTGGTGTCGGGCATCAGGGTCGGCGAGAAAGGTCAAGCTTACGTGGTCGACGGCGACGGTCGCCTGATCGCACATCCCGATATCAGCCTGGTGCTGCGCAACACCGACATGTCGAAGCTCGCCCAGGTCAAGAGTGCGCGCGCCGGCGGCACCGGCATGGACGTGCAGGAAGCCGACGATATCGGCGGCAATAAGGTGCTCACCGCCTATGCGCGGGTGCATCCACTCGGCTGGTTCGTGTTCGTCGAAACGCCGATCGAGGAGGCCTATGCGCCGCTTTATCGGTCGATCGAGCGCACCGGTTACGTCCTGTTCGGCGCGCTCCTGCTCGCCTTCGTCGCCGGCATGTTTCTCGCCGGCCGCATGGTGGTGCCGATCCAGGCGTTACGCGCCGGCGCAGCCCGCATCGGCTCGGGCGATCTCGCCCAGCGCATCGATATCAAGACCGGCGACGAGGTCGAGGCGCTGGCCAACCAGTTCAACGATATGGCGAGCCGGCTGCAGGAATCCTACGCCGACTTGGAGAAGAAGGTCGACGACCGCACCCGCGAACTGACCGAGTTGCTGGAGCAGCAGACGGCGACCTCGGAGGTGCTTAGAATCATTTCAAGCTCGCCGGGCGAACTACAACCCGTGTTCGATGCGATCCTGGCGAACGCAACCCGTATCTGCGAGGCCAAATTCGGCACGCTCCGGCTCTGCGAGCAAGACGGCTTCCGCACGGTGGCTCTGCACAACGCGCCGCCGGAATATGCTGAAATGCAGCGACAAACGCCGTTGCTCCGCCCCGCGCCCGGAAGCGGCTTTGCCCGTCTCGTCAGCACAAAGCGCGTGATACATATTCCCGATATTCTGGCCGAGCCAGCGGCGCGCGGCCAGCTCGCGAGCATGGCCGCGGCCCGAACGCTTCTCGTTGTTCCTCTGCTTAAGGAAAACGAGATGATTGGCGGCCTCGCCATCTATCGCCAAGAAGTCCGGCCGTTCACCGACAAGCAGATTGCGCTGGTGCAGAGCTTCGCCGCCCAGGCCGTCATCGCCATCGAGAACGCGCGGCTGCTCAGCGAATTGCGGGAGTCGTTGGATCAGCAGACCGCCACGTCGGAAGTGCTGCGCGTCATCAGCTCATCGCCCGGCGACTTGCAGCCGGTGTTCCATACCATGCTGGAGAATGCCACGCGCATCTGTGAGGCCAAGTTTGGTGCGCTTTCACTGAGAGAGGGCGACGACTATCGCGTTGTCGCCATGCACAATGCGCCTGCTGCCTATGCCGAGCTGCGGCAACGCGAGCCAACTTGGAAACCGTCCGGCCCTATGGGTCGCGTGAACGAGCAGGCGATCGCCGCCAAGCGGGCGGTCCAGATCGCCGATCTCGCCGAAGGGATTTATAAGGACGACCCGCTGTGCCGGACCTTCACAACCGCGACACAAGCGCGCTCCTTCGTCATTGTGCCGCTGTTGAAGGAAAATGCAGCCGTCGGCGTGATGGCCATCTATCGCCAGGAGGTGCGGCCGTTCAACGACAAGCAGGTCGAATTGTTGACTAACTTTGCCGCCCAGGCCGTGATCGCCATCGAGAACGCACGGTTGCTCAGCGAATTGCGCAAACGCACCGACGATCTCAGCGCATCTCTCGAGGAACTGCGTACCGCGCAGGACCGCCTGGTGCAGACCGAAAAGCTTGCTTCGCTCGGCCAATTGACCGCCGGTATCGCCCACGAGATCAAAAACCCGCTCAACTTCGTCAACAATTTCTCCTCGCTTTCGGTCGAGCTGATCGACGAATTGCAGGAGGAATTGGCTAAAGTGAAAGTGGATGACGCCGCGCGCGCCGACATCACCGAATTGGCGGACACGCTGAAAGGCAACCTGGAGAAGATCGCTCAGCACGGCAAGCGGGCGGATTCGATCGTCAAGAACATGCTGTTGCATTCGCGCGAAGGCTCGGGCGAGCACCGCCCGGTCGACGTCAACGGACTTGTCGAAGAGAGCCTCAATCTCGCCTATCACGGGGCGCGCGCGGAGAAGCAGGGCTTCAATATCACGCTCGAACGTTCGTTCGATCCGGCCGCGGGCGAGGTGGATCTTTACCCACAGGAGGTCACGCGGGTCTTGCTCAATCTCATCTCGAACGGCTTTTATGCCGCGACCAAGCGCAAAGCACAGGCCGACGGCGAAAGCTTCGAGCCGACGCTCGCGGCGTCGACCAAGAACCTTGGCGACCGCGTGGAGATCAGAATTCGCGACAACGGCACCGGAATTCCGCCCGAGGTAAAAGAGAAAATGTTCAATCCGTTCTTCACGACCAAACCGGCGGGCGAAGGCACCGGCCTCGGCCTCTCCATCAGCCATGACATCATCGTGAAACAACACTCTGGAACTATCGCCGTCGATACCGAACCCGGCAAATTCACCGAGTTCAAAATCGTTCTGCCGCGCAAAGCGGCGGTGCTAGAAAAGGCAGGAGGGCGCGCGTGAGTCTTCTCATTCTCGTGGTCGATGACGAGCCCGACGTTGAAACGCTGTTCCGCCAGCAATTCCGGCGCGACCTGCGCGCCGGCCGGTTCACCATGGAATTTGCCCAGTCGGCGCCGGCCGCGCTGCAGTCCATCAGGGAGGCCGCGAGCGCCTCGCTCATTCTCATCCTCTCCGACATCAACATGCCGGGGATGAGCGGCCTCGAACTGTTGCCCCAGGCCAAGGCAGCGCGGCCGGACGTTCCGGTCATCATGATCACCGCCTATGGCGATGCGGAGACCAAGCGCAAGGCGTTGGAGCGGGGCGCCGACGCGCTTCTCACCAAGCCCATCGATTTCCTGGCGCTTCGCGACGAGATCGAAACGCGGGTCGGAAAGGCCGCATGAACGCCCGGATTCTATTCGTCGACGACGAGCCCGACCTGGAGGCTCTCATTACGCAGAAATTCCGCCGGCAGCTGAAGGACGGCGGGGCAAGCTTTCTGTTCGCACACGACGGCATCGAGGCGCTGGCGGCGCTAAAGGCAAACAGCGACATCGACCTCGTGGTCACCGACATCAATATGCCGCGGATGGACGGGCTGTTGCTGTTGCAGAAGCTGCAGGAGAGCGAAGAGGGGGTATCGACCATTATCGTGTCGGCCTATGGCGACATGGCCAATATCCGCACGGCGATGAACCGCGGCGCATTCGATTTCGTCACCAAGCCGATCGATTTCGTCGATCTGGAAACGACGATTACCAAGACGCTGCGCCACATCGAATCCCTGCGCGATGCGCGGCGGCGTCAGGCCGAGGCCGAACGGGCGCACGCTTCGCTATCGCGTTACTTTTCGCCCAATCTTGCCCAGCGCCTTGCCAGCGACGCGGCCGCGGTCGAGCTCTCAGGGCAGCGCCGGGAGATCGCGACGCTGTTCACGGACATCAACAATTTCACCGCGCTCGTGGAGACGCTGGAGCCGAGCGTGCTCGGACCGCTCCTTAACGAGTACCTGACGGGAATGACCGATATCGTATTCGCCCATGACGGTACGGTTGCGAAGATCGTCGGGGATGCCTTGCACGTGCTGTTCGGCGCTCCCGGCGAGCAGCCGGACCATGCCGCGCGAGCCGTCGATTGCGCGTTGGATCTGGACCAGTTCGCGCAGGACTTTCGCGAGCGCTGGAACAAGAAGGGCATCGCGCTCGGCGTCACCCGGATCGGCGTCCACGCCGGATCGGCGATCGTCGGCAATTTCGGCGGCGGCCGGTTTTTCGACTACACCGCCTATGGCGATACCATCAATGTCGCGGCGCGCCTCGAAGTCGCCAACAAGCAGCTCGGCACCCGCATTTGCGTGAGCGCGGCGCTCGCCGCCAAGGTGAAGAACTTCCGCGGACGGCCGGTCGGCGACCTGATGCTTCGGGGTAGAGCCGAAGCGCTGCGCGCGTTTGAGCCGCTGCGGGCCGCACAATACGAAAGCCCGGCGACAAAGGCTTACTTGGAGGCATTTGCCAAGCTGGAGGCAAACGATCCGGGCGCGGTCGCCGCTTTCGCATCCCAGGTCGGCAAAGAGCCTGCCGATCAGCTGGCGAGCTTCCACCTCAAGCGGCTGCTCAACGGCGCGACCGGCACCCGAATTGCGATGGAATAAAGCATTGGGCTTCGTAGGGGCGGGTTTCAAACCCGCCCCTACGTATCAATGCGCATGTGGTTGGGGGCGGGTTTCAAACCTGCCCCTACGTCGATCCGCATGTGGTAGGCTTTTGACGGTTTTTGGCGCGGCGGGTGGCGGGTGCCGTGAAGCGGAGCGGAAAAACGGGCGGTAAGACAGCGAGCTGGCGGCGCCGCAAAGCCGTAGGCCGCAAGCGTCCCGCCGTCGCCAAGCTCAGTCCCAAGCCCGAACGCGCCGAGGCCGGGGGCCTGCAAGAGCAGCTCGATCGCAAAACGCGCGAGCTGAACGAGGCGCTGGAGCAGCAGAACGCGACAGCAGAAGTGTTGCGCGTCATCAGTTCGTCGCCCGGCGCATTGCAACCGGTGTTCCAGGCGATGCTGCAGAACGCGACGCGGATCTGCGACGCCAAAATCGGGATATGTATTCGATACGAGGATGGTGCGTTTAGCGCGCTATCGCATGCATGGTGCGTCGCCCGCCTACGCGGAATATCTCGGGTCGGGGTCCGATCCGGCCCGGCCCCGGCTACCAATCTGGGTCGTGTCGCCCGTACGAAGCAGCCCGTTCACATCATGGATACGCAGGCGGAGCAGAACTTACGCCAACCGCGATCCTTTCGCGTATCGCAAGTGCCGAATTCGGCGGCGTCGCGCAGCCTCCTCAACGTACCGATGCTGAAGGACGGATGAACTGGTCGGCGCCATCGGTATCTACCGGCAAGAGGTGCGGCCATTCACCGACAAGCAGATCGCGTTCGTCACGAACTTTGCCGCCCAAGCGGTCATCGCCATCGAGAACACGCGGCTGCTCAACGAGCTGCGGCAATCGCTGGAGCAGCAGACGGCCACCGCCGACGTGCTCAAGGTCATCAGCCGATCGACTTTCGATCTTCAGACGGTGCTCGACACGTTGACTGCATCGGCGGCTCGGTTGTGCCACGCAGAACGGTCGGCAATCCGGCTGGCGAGGGACGGCCTTTACCACAACGTCGCCAGCTACGGCTTTTCGCCCGAACACAAGGAGCGCATGGAGCGAGAGCCGCTCAAGCCGGGGCGAGATTCGATCGTCGGCCGGACCGTGCTCGAAGGCAAATCCGTTCACCTTATCGATTCGCAATCCGATCCGAATCCCGATCTGGCGAACAGATCCAGGTCGGGAAATACACGCACGCTGCTCGGCGTACCGTTGCTGCGCGAAGGAACGCCCATAGGAGTTCTGCTTTTGCAGCGCAGCACTGTGCTGCCGTTCACCGACAATGAAATCGTGCTCGCTGAAACGTTCGCCGATCAGGCGGTGATCGCGATCGAAAACGTGCGGCTATTCGAGGCTGAACAGCAACGCACGCGAGAGCTTACCGAATCGCTGGAGCAGCAGACCGCGACGTCGGAGGTGCTGAGCGTCATCTCAAGCTCCCCCAGCGAACTTGGTCCGGTATTCCAGACCATGCTGGCGAATGCGACGCGTCTTTGCGAAGCGAACTTCGGCACGTTGGATCTTTATGACAAGGGCGCGTTCCCGGTAGCGGCGACGCATAACGTGCCGGATGCGTATGCCGAATATCGGCGGCGCCATCCGCTGTTCCACGTCGGCCCAAGTCATCCGCTTGGACGCCTTGCCGCGACGAAGCGGGTGCTGCAGATCGCCGACATGAGAGCGGAGCCGCTTTACCTCGCAAAAGACCCATCGTTTATTGCGATGGTGGATCTTGCCGGCGCGCAAACGCTGTTCGTGGTGCCGATGCTGAAAGAAAGCGAATTGGTCGGCGCAATCACGCATCTTTCGCCAGGAGGTGCGGCCGTTTACCGATAAGCAGATCGAACTTGTCAAGAACTTCGCCGCCCAGGCCGTGATCGCGATCGAGAACACGCGGCTGCTCAACGAGCTGCGCCAGCGTACCGACGATCTCACCGAGTCGCTGGAGCAACAGACGGCGACGTCAGAAGTGTTGCGCGTCATCAGCTCGTCACCCGGCGAACTTGAGCCCGTGTTCCGGGCGCTACTGGGAAACGCGACGAGGCTGTGTCAGTCCCAGTTTGGCGGCCTGTTCCTGAGCGCCGCCGATGGACTTCGTAACGTCGCCACGCACGGCGGAACAACCGCCATATTCGAATATTTGAGACAGGCACCGCTGACCGTGCCCAGCGAGCATCCGCACGTACCTCTCGTCGTGGCCGCGCTCACAAGAAAAGTCGTTCACGTGACCGACGTATTCGCGGAACGTAGCTATATCGAACGCGATCCGATCATGGTCCGGCTGGTCGATAACGCCGGCGCCCGAACGGTGCTGGTGGTGCCGATGCTCAAGGAGGGCGAACTGGTCGGCGCGATTGCCATCTTTCGGCGGGAGGTTTTGCCATTCACCGAGAAACAAATAGAGTTGCTCAAAGGCTTCGCCGCCCAGGCGGTCATCGCCATCGAGAACACGCGGCTGCTCAACGAATTGCGGCAATCGCTGGAGCAGCAGACCGCGACGGCCGATGTGCTGCGCGTCATCAGTTCGTCGCCCGGGCAACTCGATCCTGTTTTCAAGACGATGCTGGAAAATGCCACGCGCATCTGCGAGGCGAATTTCGGCGTGCTTGCGCTCAGCGAGGGCGAGAACTTCCGTATCGTGGCGATGCACAATCCGCCGCCCGCTTATCGCGAACTGCGGGAGGGCGAGCCGGTTTTCAGGCCTGACGGTGCAATAGAGGTGATGCGAGAGCAGGCCGTAGCCACGAGGCGGGCGGTTCAGGTCGCCGATATCAGCGAAAACACGGCCAACACCGGCTCCGCCAATGCCAGCAAATTCGCCGCGCTGACAGGAGCGCGCAGCGTCATCGTTGTCCCGATGCTTAAGGACGACGAGCTGATCGGCGTGTTCAACATCTTTCGTCAAGAGGTTCGGCCGTTCGATGACAAGCAGGTGGAATTGCTGACAAACTTTGCCGCCCAGGCCGTCATTGCCATCGAGAATACGCGGCTGCTCAACGAATTGCGCCAGCGCACGAGCGATCTTACCGAATCTCTAGAGCAACAGACCGCGACGTCGGAGGTGCTCCGCGTCATCAGCTCCTCACCGGGCCATTTGCAGCCGGTATTCGCCGCGATCCTGGAGAATGCAACGCGTATTTGCCGGGCGAATTTCGGCACGCTCTATCTTGCCGAGGATGGCGCTTTCCGCTGGGCAGCGGTGCACAACGCACCGCCAGCGTTTATCGAGGCCAGACGGCGCGAGCCGCTGGTGCGCGCCCTACCGGGAAATCCGTTGGAGCGCGCCGCAACCACTAAGCGGGCGGTCCAGGTCGTTGACGTTCTGAACGATCCATTCGTGCAGCACGACGACCCGAATTTCCGTACCTTCACCACTCTCACCGGTGCGCGCAGTCTTATCACGGTGCCGATGCTCAAGGACGAGGAGTTGATCGGCGTCATTACCGTATACCGGCTTGAAAGCGGCTCTTTCACCGGCAAACAAACCCAGCTGCTGACAAATTTCGCCGCCCAGGCCGTCATCGCCATCGAGAACACGCGGCTGCTCAATGAATTGCGCCAGCGCACGGACGATCTAACCGAGTCGCTGGAGCAACAGACCGCGACCTCGGAGGTGCTCAGAAGTCATTTCCAGCGCGGGCGGCGAAGTGCAGCCGGTGTTCGAAATCCTGCTGGCAAACGCCACGCGACTGTGTGCCGCGAAATTCGGTCATCTTTATCTCTGTGAAGGCGACGCCTTCCGCAGCGCGGCGCTGCACAACGTGCCGCCGGCCTATGCCGAGACGCGTCGTCGCACTCCCCTGGTCCGCCCGCCTCAAGGCAGCGCCCTTCGCCGCACGGCCGAGACAAAGCGGGTGGTGCACATCCCCGATGTCGACTCTCGACCAGGGCTACATCGAGGGCCAGACCTTGTTTGTCACCGCGGTCGAACTTGGAGGCTTCCACGCAATGCTTTCGGTGCCGATGCTCAAGGATGGCAAACTAATCGGCGCCATCAATATCTACCGCGAGGAGACCGGTCCATTCTCCGACAAGCAGATCGATTTAGTGCAAAACTTCGCCGCCCAGGCCGTCATCGCCATCGAGAACACGCGGCTGCTCAATGAACTGCGGCAATCGCTGGAGCAACAGACTGCGACAGCGGAAGTTCTTCGAGTCATCAGTTCGTCGCCCGGTGAACTGAAGCCTGTATTCAACGCGATGTTGGAGAACGCGATAACGATATGCGATGCAAAAATTGGTCTGCTGTTCCGCTTTGACGGCAGCTTATTCGAGACAGCGGCTGATGTCGGCACGCCGGCTGAATATGCCGAATTCCTGAACCGGCAAGGGCAATTTCGACCGCTGCCGGGTAGCCCGCTCGATCACATGGCGCGGACTAAACACATCGCTCACACCCTGGACATCGCCGCTGAAGCCGTTCCCGGCCCGGCAGCCGAGCTTGGCCGTGCGCGAACGCACATCGCCGTTCCGATGCTCAAGGACGACGCATTGGTCGGCGCAATTATTATTTATCGCCAAGAGGTTCGCCCGTTTACCGAAAAGCAGATCGAGCTGGTGACGAACTTCGCCGCCCAGGCCGTCATCGCCATCGAGAATACGCGGCTGCTCAACGAGTGCTGCGGCGCACGAGGAATTGAGCGCTGCAGCAGCAGACCGCCACCGCCGACGTGCTGCAAGTCATCAGCCGCTCGACCTTCGACCTGCAGACTGTGCTCGATACGCTGGTCGAATCCGCCGCCAGGCTTTGCAGCGCCGACAAGGCGTCCATCAATCGTGCCAAGGCGATGCTTACCAGCAGTTGCGTGCTACGGATTTCGCCCGAATACAAGGCGCTACATGGATGCCCATCCGATTCCCGCGGGACGGGCCTCGATCGTCGGCCGCACCGTGATCGAAGGCCGGAACGATTCAGTTCACGACGTGATGGCCGATCCGGAATATTAAAATGCGCGAAGCGGCCTCAATCGGCGGCGCTCCGCACGATGCTGGGCGTCCCGTTGCTGCGCGAAAATACGCCGATCGGCGTCATTGCGTTACTGACGCATGAGCGTTCGTCCTTTCACCGAAAAGCAGATCGAGCTGGTGCAAACCTTCGCCGACCAGGCCGTGATCGCCATCGAGAACGTGCGGCTGTTCGAGGAAATCCAGGACAAGAGCCGGCAGCTCGAGGAAGCGAGCAAGCACAAGTCGCAATTCCTCGCCAATATGAGCCACGAACTGCGCACGCCGCTCAACGCCATTCTCGGCTATACCGAATTGATCATGGACGGCATCTACGGCGATGCGCCCGACAAGATGCGCAGCGTACTGGAGCGCGTGCAGACCAACGGCAAGCACCTGCTCGGCCTGATCAACGACGTGCTCGATCTGTCGAAAATCGAGGCCGGGCAGCTTGTGCTGTCGCTCAACGATTATTCCATCAAGGACATGATGCAGAGCGTCTATGTCGCGGTCGAGCCGCTCGCCGGCAATAAAAAGCTCGGCTTCAAGTTGGACGTGCCGCCGAATTTGCCTCGCGCGCATGGCGACGAGCGGCGGCTGTCGCAAGTGCTGCTCAATTTGGTCGGCAATGCCATCAAGTTCACCGATGCCGGTGAAATCGCCATCAAGGCCACGGCAGCCAATGGCAGCTACACCGTTGCAGTGCACGACACCGGCCCGGGCATTGCGGAAACAGATCAAGCTAAGATATTCGAGGAATTCCAGCAGTCCGATTCGACGCAGACCAAGGCCAAGGGCGGCACCGGCCTCGGCCTGGCGATCGCCAAGCGCATTGTCGAAATGCACGGTGGGCGGCTATGGGTCGAATCGAGCCTCGGCAACGGCTCGACATTCTTTTTCACGGTGCCACTCAAAGTCGAACGCCCGGCGGAGCAGCCATGAGCAAGCGCATTCTCATTGTCGAGGACCAGGAGGACAATCGTCAGATCCTGCGCGACCTGTTGGGCAGCGTCGGCTACGAGATGACGGAAGCCTGGGACGGTGCGGCGGGGCTTACTGCCGCGAAACAACAGCGTCCCGATCTCATCCTTATGGATATTCAGATGCCGTTGATGGACGGTTACGAGGCGACGCGCCGGATTAAGGCCGACCCAGAGCTCAAAAGCATTCCGATCATCGTCGTGACCTCCTATGCTTTGAGCGGCGACGAAGGCAAAGCGCGCGCGGCCGGCTGCGACGCCTACATCACCAAGCCATACAGCCCGCGGCAGTTGCTCGCCAAGATCAAGGAATTCCTGCCGTAACGCTGTGCTGTAATCGCATGAACAATCCCGCCCTCATCCTTGTCGTCGACGACAATGAGACCAACCGCGATATCCTGGTCACGCGGCTGGAAAAGAACGGCTACCAAACGCTCCAGGCGGCCGACGGCGAAGAGGCTCTGGCCAGCGCGGCGCAGCATCTGCCCGATCTCATCCTGCTTGACGTGGAAATGCCGAAGCTTGACGGCTTCGAAGTATGCCGGCGGCTCAAAAAAGATCCGGCGATGCCGTTCATCCCGATCATCTTGTGCACCGCGCGCGCGGCCTCGCAGGACGTGGTCACCGGGCTCGATGCCGGCGCCGACGAATATCTGACCAAGCCGATCGATCAGGCGGCCTTGGTCGCCCGCGTGCGCTCGATGCTGCGCATCAAGGAATTGCACGACCAGGTTCAGGCGCAGGCGAAGGATCTCGCCGCCTGGAACCAAACGCTCGAACAGCGCGTCAACGAACAAGTCGGCGAGCTTGACCGGATGAACCGGCTGAAAGGCTTTTTGTCGCCGCAGATCGCCAAGCTCGTGGTATCCGACCAGAAACTGTTGGAGAGCCACCGCCGCGATATTACCGCGGTGTTCTGCGACTTGCGCGGGTTTACGGCATTCGCCGAGGGTGCGGAGCCGGAAGACATCATTGCGGTCTTGCAGGAATATTACCGCTGCCTCGGCGAATGCATCGACCGGTTCGAGGGCACGCTGCAACACTTTGCCGGCGACGGCTTGTTGATCATCTTCAACGATCCGATTCCCTGTCCCGAGCCGGCAGCGCAGGCGGTGCGCATGGCGGTCGAGATGCGGACCCGCGTGGCGGCGCTTGCGGATAAATGGCGGCGCCTCGGCTACGAGCTCGGCTTCGGCATCGGCATCGCTTCGGGCCATGCCACTTTGGGGAACATCGGGTATGAAGGCCGCTTTCATTACTCGGCGAACGGCACCGTGGTGAATCTCGGCGCACGGCTGTGCGGCCACGCCGGCGACGGCCAGATCTTGATCGACGGGCGAGTGCAAATTGCCGTCGAAGCGATCGCCAGCATGGAGCCGCTCGGCGAGCTCGACCTGAAGGGGCTGCATCGCCCGGTGCGCGCCTTCAATGTGCGTGATCTCGTGGTGTAATGAAGGCGCCGACCCACCAAGAACCAGTCATAACAGGGGGAACTTGTGCCCGATAAGATCAACGAAATCATCGAGGAACTGGCGCTCGCCAACCGCATCCTCGCCCATGAAGGCGTGCTCGATGCTTTCGGCCATGTCAGCGTGCGCCACCCGGCCGATCCCGGCCGCTATCTGCTTTCGCGATCGCGTTCGCCGCTGCTCATCGAGCCCGACGACGTTCTGGAATACACGCTCGATTCCGAACCGGTGCGGCCGCCCAAAGCGCATCTCTATGCCGAGCGCGTCATTCACGGCTGCATCTATCAGGCGCGCCACGACGTCATGGCGGTATGCCATCATCATGCGCCGGCGGTCATGCCGTTCGCCATTGCCGGCAAGCCGATCGTGCCGGTTTTCCATCTCGGTGCGGCGATGGGCGAGGACGCGCCGTTTTGGGACCAGCATGACGAATTCGGCGACACCAATCTCCTGGTCGTTAAGCAGGAGGAGGGCCAGTCGCTCGCCCGCGCGCTCGGGCGGCATTCGGCGGTGATGATGAACCGCCACGGCGCGACCGTCGTCGGCGGCAGCTTGAAGGAGCTGGTGTCGCGCTCGATCTTCATGTGCCAGAACGCCGAATATCAGCTTCGCGCGCTCGCGCTCGGCGCGCCGCAGCCGCTTTATCGCGGCGAAGTCAGGCTCGCCGGAGCGCTCAGCCTGATGCCGAACGTCGTTACCCGAACCTGGGAATATTGGAGCATGCGGCTCGAAGCGGCCGGCGCCATGCCGCCGCGGCGCTCAAGCGCGAAAGCGGCGCGCCGCCCGGTGCCGAAACCGTCCCGGGTCACGCCGCGCGAGCGACGGAAGGGCAGGCGGCGCTGAGAGGCGCCGCTATTTTTTCTGGGTGTGGCCTGGCTCGGTCGACGAACGCCGAGACCCCGTCGTTCCGGCCTAGCAAGCGCCCTTGTGAATGATCCGTATGCCTTGGATCTTCGCCAGGCAGGTATTGGTCCAGGCGGTGTGCTTAAAACCGTTTTTCTCGGCGACGCAATATTGCGCCAAAACGAACGGGCAGGCTTTGGCGGAAGCAATGCTCGACGTCATCGAGATTGCCACGACGGCGATGCCGAGGAGCAAGCCAAGCGCAGAAGTCAGCCGTAAGGTGGTCTTCATTTTACATCCCCCCTGTTGCACGGGATTGCCTGAGGCATCCCAGCGAAGCCTAGCACAATTTCTCAGCGACTATGAAGTAAAAGCCGATCGAAAGGCGAGCGGGCATGCCGAATCAATTCCGGTCGCGCGCTGCGGCGCTGATGGCGCCGAGCATGGCGGCGCGATCCTGCTTGAGCACGCCGCGCACGGAATGCTGGGCGCCGAGCTGGCCCATTTCGCGCTGACGCTTGACGGTGGCCGCCGTCATCAGCGGCTCGACGCCGAGTTCGCGCAGCGTGTCGGCGACTTCTTCCATCTCGGCGGCCCGGCGTTCGCCGTGGCTCGCCATGCGTTCGAGATTGTACGGTACGATCTTGCCCCAATCGAGGTCGGGATAATTGTTCTTCATCGAGGTGGCGACCTCGTCGATCACGCCGGCGCGCGCGGCCGCCAAAAAGCATTCCAGCGTCAGCGCCTCGATACCCTTGATCATGACGCTGCGCACCATCTTGATCGCGGCGGCGGCGCCGATTTCAGTGCCGGCGATGCTCGCGCGCATGCCAAGCGCGGCAAGCGTCGGTGCGACCGCTTCGGCATGGGCGCCGGCAATCAGCATCGGTGTCTTATGCCGCGCCGGGTGTATTGGCGCCGGCACGGCGACATCGACATAGCGGGCGGTATCGCCGAGAAGCTTTGCGGTCTGTTGCTTGCGGCCGGGCGAAACCGAATTGATGTCGAGGACGAACGGCCGCCCGGCAAGATGGGCCTTGACCGAGAGCGCGGCTTCGACGCTCGACGCCGCGGTGACGGCGGAAATGACGATATCCGCCTCGCGCACCGCGTCTTCAGCCGAACTCGCGCAGCGCACGCCGCTTGCCGCGCCGGCTTGGCGGAGCTTTTCGCCCGCGCTTTGCGGAAACAGGATGTCCCAAGCCGACATCCGCGCCACGCCCTCATCGCGCAACCCGGCGGCGATCGCCTGGCCCGCTTCGCCGAAGCCGATAAATGAGACGCTCGGCCGCGAATTTGGCATCGTTAAATTCCCTTGCTCGCGTCTTTGCTTCGCCAATGATATGGCAGTTTCGCCGCCCAGTCTGCAATGGCGCCCTGCCGACCGACAGTAATCGCCGCATTTCCATGACCAAGCCCTCCAGCCGCGACCGACTTGAACAGGCGCTGAGCCGCATTGCCGACCCGAACGGGGAGGGCGCGCGGGCCTGCCTCACGGTTTATGCGGAAACCTCCCGCGCCGCGGCAGATGCGGCCGATGCACGGGCCGCTCGCGGTGTTTCGCTCGGGCCCCTCGATGGCGGCATCGTTACGATCAAGGATTTATTCGATGTCGCCGGTGAAGCGACCCGCGCCGGCTCGAAGATTCTCGCCGAGGAGGCGGCGCCGGCAATTGCCGATGCACCGGTGGTGCAACGGCTGCGCGCGGCCGGCGCCGTGATCGCCGCCAAGACCAACATGACCGAATTCGCCTTTTCCGGCATCGGCGCCAATCCGCATTTCGGCACGCCCGGTAATCCGCGCGATCGCGCCCGTGTGCCCGGCGGCTCATCGTCGGGCGCGGCCGTCGCCGTCGCCGACGGCATGTGCGACATCGCGATCGGCACCGATACCGGCGGCTCGGTCCGCGTTCCGGCGGCTTTGTGCGGCCTCGTCGGCTTCAAGCCGAGCCGGCAACGCGTCCCGACCGAAGGCGCGTTTCCCTTGAGCAAGACGCTCAATTCGATCGGCCCGATTGCCAGGACCGTCGCCGATTGCGCCAAAGCGGATGCAGTCATGGCGGGCGAAAGCTTTACGCCGCTTGAGCCGATTGCGCTCGCCGGCCTCTCCTTCGGCATTGCCGAGGGGCTGCCGCTCGATCGGCTGGACGAAACGGTTGCTTCGGCCTTCGCCGCGGCCATTGCGCGGCTCGATCGCGCCGGCGTACGCGTGACGCGTGAAACTCTGCCGCTGTTCGATGACATGGTCGCGGTCAATGCCAAGGGCGGCATCTCGCCGCCGGAAGCCTGCGCCGTTCATCGCGACCGGATGCGACGCCGTGCCGGCGATATCGACCCGAATGTCCGCGCGCGGATCGAGCGCGGCTGTGCCGTGACCGAAGCGGACTATGCCGGGATGATGCGCGAGCGGGAGCGGCTCGTCCGCGCCATGGCTGAGCGGCTTGCTGCGCTCGACGTACTCCTGATGCCGACGACATCGATCGTCGCGCCCACCATCGCGGAGGTCGAAGACCGCAAAGTCTTCGCCGCGCGCAACGCCGCCGTGTTGCGCAATACCTCGATCGTCAATTTCTTCGATCTTTGCGCCATTTCGCTACCGCTGCCCACAGCGCCGGACACGATGCCGGTCGGCCTCATGCTGATCGCGCGCAACGGCCGGGACCGCCGGCTGCTCCGCATTGCCGCGGCGGCAATGCAACTTTTTGGCGCATGAACGCGGCTTGCCGCGGGGGCAACCGTTTCCTAGGCTTCGGAAAATCTTAGGGGAGGACTAGCCATGACGCTCAACCGAACGCAGCCCAACCGCCGCCACATCATTGGCGGCGCCGCCGCCACCGTGGCTGCTCTCGCCGCGCCGTCCATTGGCCGCGCGCAAGGCGGGCCGCTCAAGGTCGGCGTGCTGTTGCCGCGCTCGGGCTTTGAGGCCGGCATCGGCCAGGATTGCCAGCGCGGCGTCGACATCGCCCCCGCGATCCTGAAGTCCATGGGCCTGCCGGATCTTTCGATCATGAACGGCGACACCGAATCGAACGTCGATACCGCGCGCGAGCACGCCGAAAAGCTGATCAGCGATGGCGCGCAGCTCCTGATCGGAGCGTTCAATTCCGGTCAGACCACCGCGATCGCCCAGGTCGCCGAGCAGAAGGGAATCCCGCTGATCATCAATATTGCGGCCGCGCCTGACATCACCGAGCAGGGCTACAAGTTCGTATTCAGGAATTTTCCCACCGCCGGGATGATTCTGACCGACGCCTTCGCCAATCAGAAGGAGGTGTTTGGTCTCGTCGGTAAGGCGCCGAAGACGGTCGTTTTCATGCATGTCAACGACACTTTCGGCACGGCAATGTCGAAGGGCATCAACGCCCTGATGCCGAAATTCAACATGCCCTACACGATCGCCGACGAGATCGCCTACGATCCGGCGGCGCGCGATCTTTCCGTCGAAGTGGCGAAGGCCAAGGCGAGCAACCCCGATGCGCTCCTCGTCGTCAGCCGGCTCAACGACGCCATGTTGATAACGCGGGAATTGGTCAAGCAGCGCTGGACGCCGCAGGCCATTCTGAGCATGGGACCGGGCTGGTACGAGGACCAGTATTTCAAGACCATGGGCAAGCTCTCCGACGGCCCCCTGAGCTTCGTTCCCTGGTACGATCCTAACAAGAAGCTCGCTCAGCAGGTCGAAGCCGCATTGGCCAAGGCCTATCCCGGCGTCAACCTGAATACCAATCACGTCTTCACCTTCGAGGCGCTCTTGGTCGCCGCCGACGCCTATAAGCGTGCCGGCTCGACCGACCCGAAGGCGCTCGCCGAGGCCATCCGAACCACCAACATCACCGACAATGTCAGTATCGGCTCAGGCATCCAGTTCAATGCCAAAGGCCAGAACGACAAAGTCAAAGACGGCGCGATCCAGAACCGCGGCGGCAAGCCCGTGGTCATTGCGCCGCAAGCCGCCGCCAACGCCAAACCGGAGTGGCCGCTGCAGCCGTATCAGAGCCGCGGCTGAGCCCGTTCGGTGCCGTACGATGTCTACCTGAACGTTGCCGTCGGCGGACTTCTCACGGGCCTGGTCTACGGCTTGATGGCGCTCGGGCTCTCCGTCATTTTCGGCGTGGTTCGCGTCGTCAATTTCGCCCATGGCGAGATGATGTCGATCGCGATGTATCTCGCGGTCGTGCTGTTTTCCGCATTTCACCTTGATCCGCTGATCATGCTGGTGCCGATCGCCGCGGTGCTGTTCGTGTTCGGCTATGCGCTGCAATCCGGACTGATCAATCCGTTCATTACCCGGCCGGAACACAGTCAGTTTCTGCTCTTGGTGGCGTTGGCGATCATCATCGTCAACACGCTACTGATCGTGTTCGGTCCGGACGCCCGCACCGTGCAGACCGCGTATGCATTCGACAGCTTTCAGCTCGGCGCGCTGATCGTCGACGCTGCAAAGGTTTATGCCGCCGCCGCCGCGATTCTGTTTGCCGCGCTACTTTTCGCGTTTTTCCGCTTCACGCTCATCGGCAAAGCGATCCGCGCCTGCGCCGACAATTACACCGGCGCGCTCGTTGTCGGCCTCAATGTCAACCGGCTTTACGCGCTCACCTTCGGGATCGGCGCCGCCTGCGTCGGCGCCGCCGGCGTCATGATGACGCTGATCGTCGACGTCACGCCGATGATCGGACCGGCCTATACGCTATTAGCCTTTGTCATTGTCATTACCGGCGGGCTGGGCTCGATGCCCGGCGCGCTGTTAGGCGGGGTCTTGATCGGACTGACCGAGGCGCTTGCCGGATTGCTCTTTACGCCGTCCGCCAAGAGCATGTTCGCCTTCGGCATCCTCGTGCTGGTCTTGCTGTTCCGGCCGCAAGGCATCCTCGGCAAAAGGCCGGCGTGATGGCTGCCCTCGTCGCGCGTCTCACCGACGATCTGTCGCGTCGGACCATGATTTGGCTCGCCGCGCTTTTCGTGGCGCTCCTTATCGCGCCGTGGGTCGTCGGCGATTATCTCGTGACGGTTCTCATTCTCATTTTGTATCTTGCCTACACCGGCCAAGCCTGGAACATCATGATGGGCTTTGCCGGCCAGCTTTCGCTGGGTCATGCCATTTATGCCGGGCTCGGCGCCTATATCGCGGCGGTGCTGTTCACCCGGTACGGCGTCGGCCCGTGGTTTGGCTTGCTCGCCGCCATGCCGGTTGCCGCGGCATGCGGCGCGGTCATCGGCTATCTCGCTTTCCGCTTCGGCGTCACCGGCGTCTATTTCGCCATCCTGACTATCGCCTTCGCCGAGTTTGCGCGCATTGGCTTCGACCATCTCGGCGTCGTTAACGCCGCCGCCGGACTATTTTTGCCCGTGGCGCAGTATGCACACAACGATCTGTGGCGGCTGCGCGGCGACCCGACGATGTTCTATTACGTGATGCTGGCGGCGACACTCGCCGCATTCATCCTGTGCCGCCTGCTGATAAAGAGCCGCATCGGCTATTTCTGGCTCGCCATCCGCGAGGACGAGGAAGCCGCACGCGCCGCCGGCATCGACACGTTTCGCTACAAAATGTACGCGGTGATGATCTCCGCCGCCGTCACGTCCTTCGCCGGGGTGTTCTATGCGTTTTTCTACAACAACCTCTTCCCCGAACAGGTGTTCAATATTTCGCAGTCGATTCAGATGATTCTGGGGCCGATCATCGGCGGCGTCGGCACGCTGTTCGGGCCAATCCTCGGCGCCTTCGTGCTCACCGGTCTTGCGGAATCGCTCAACTCCGCGCTGACGGCATTCGGCCTCGATCTGCCCGGCGCGGAGCAAGTCTTCTACGGCGTGTGCCTCCTTCTCGTCGTCGCGACGCTGCCCGAGGGGATTTGGCCCTGGCTGGCGCGGCGGCTCGGCGTGACGGAACTCGCCCGATGACCGCGCTGCTTTCGCTCACGGCGGTCAGCAAGCGTTTCCGCGGCTTGATTGCAGTGGATGGCGTCAGCTTCGATGTCGCCGAGGGCGCGCTGTTTGCGGTGATCGGTCCTAACGGCGCCGGTAAGACGACGCTGTTCAACATGATTGCAGGCGCCGCGGCGCCAGATGAGGGCACGATCGTTTTTGCCGGCGAGCCGATCGGCGGGTTGACCGCCGACGCGGTGTGCCGGCGCGGTATCGCCCGCACCTTCCAGCTGGTCCGGCCGTTTCCGGCGCTGAGCGTCGAGGACAATGTCGTCGTCGGCGCTCTTCTGCACCGGCGCGACGTCGGTGCGGCTCGCGACCACGCCCACGCCTTGCTGCGGCGTCTCGATTTGTTCGATAAAAGGCGGCAGCGCGCCGCGACCTTGACGCTACCCGACCGTAAGCGCCTCGAAGTCGCCCGTGCGCTCGCGACCGGCCCGCGTCTCCTGCTGCTCGACGAGGTCATGGCGGGATTGCGGCCGACCGAGACCGACCGCATGGTCGCGATCCTCCGGGATCTCAACCGCGAGGCCGGCGTGACGATTCTTTTGATCGAGCATGTCATGCGTGCGGTGATGGCGCTCGCCTCGCGCGTCCTCGTGCTCGATCACGGTACGGCAATTGCGGAAGGCACGCCGGAAGCCATCGTGCGCGATCCTGCGGTCGTGCAATCCTATCTCGGCGCGGAGACAGTCTGATGCTGTGCGTCGAAAATCTCGACGTGTTCTACGGCGACGTCCAGGCTCTCGACGGCGTTTCGCTCGCGATCGAGGAGGGTGCGATCGTCGCCATCGTCGGCGCCAACGGCGCCGGCAAGACGACGCTCATCCGCGCGCTCGCCGGAATGCAACGGCAGGTGCGCGGTCGGATTTCGTTTCGCGGCGTCGACATTTGCGGCTGGCCCAGCCATCGCGTCTGCGATCTCGGCATCGGCCAGGTGGCGGAGGGGCGCCAGGTGTTTCCCACGCTTTCCGTCGACGAGAAATCTTGAAGTCGGCGCCATGCTGCCGCGGGCCCGCGCCGGTCGGGCGAAGAACCGCGACCGCGCGTTCGCGCTGTTTCCGATGCTGGCCGAGCGGGCGCGTCAGCCGGCCGGCACGCTGTCCGGGGGCGAACAGCAAATGCTCGCCATCGCCCGCTGCCTGATGGGTGCGCCGCAGCTCATCATGTTCGACGAGCCGTCGCTCGGCCTCGCGCCGGCCGTCGCCCGTAACGTGCTCGACACCATCGGCGATCTCAATCGCGAGGGTATCACGTGCGTGCTCGTGGAGCAGAACGTGGCGCTATCGCTCAAGCTCGCGAGCCGCGCCTATGTCCTGGAAAATGGCCGCGTGACGCTGACCGGCACTGGAGCCGAATTGTTGGCCGACGATCGCGTCCGTAGCGCTTATCTTGGATTGTGAGGCTTCCGGCCGGCGTTCAATGCGCCGGCCGACGGATGCGCTCCATCAGCGCGGCCAATGCAGCCACGCGAGCGCTCAGCGGCGCCAACGGGAAAGCTTGACGCAGGCGATTGTAGACGTCGGCCGCGGACGGCGCCTCGACATCGGCAAGCGCTTCGGCCATGGCGCGCGCCATATCGGCTTCGGGCCGCCCGCTTAACGACGCAGGTACCAGCGCGACATCGCCGAAGGGTACCGGTGATTGAACGCGCAATGTGACACGCCGGGCGCCCATGATGAACTCCAATCAGCTATGGTTGCATCCTAACGCGCCAAATTAATTCAAGTTCCAACGAATCAACGCCTTGAGAACATTGCCTTTATGGGCTGCGTCGTGTGACGGCGCATTGACTTAGCGCAAAAACGATCGAAGCCGGCTCCAGCCATTCTGACAGCATCCTTCGAGGGCCGCGTCGCGGCCACCCCAGGATGACGGTCATTTGCCGACGTTATTTCAGCGGCTGGCCGATTGTGATATTGAGCTTGCCGACGCCTTCGACCTCGCATTCGATCTTGTCGCCGGCGACGGTGGCTGCGACCCCCGACGGCGTGCCCGTCATGATGATGTCGCCGGGCGCCAGCTCGACCATCTCCGACAATTTTGCGATGATCTCCGGCACTTTCCAGATCATCTGATTGAGGTCGCCGTCCTGGCGCAGCTTGCCGTTGACCTTGAGCGTGATGCGGCCGTTCGACGGATGCCCGGTCTCCGACGCCGGCTTGAGCGGCCCGCAGGGGGCCGAATGGTCGAATGCCTTGCCGATCTCCCATGGCCGCTTGATGTCGCGCGAGGCGATTTGCAGGTCGCGGCGGGTGAGATCGATGCCGACGCCATAACCGTAAATGCAATCGAGGGCGTTCTCAGGCTTGATGTTGCGGCCGCCACTCTTGAGCGCGACGACGAGTTCGACCTCGTGATGCATGTCCTTGGTGAGCGACGGATAGGGCGAAGTGCCGCCGTCCGGCACGATGGCGTCGGCCGGCTTGGCGAAGAAGAACGGCGGCTCGCGCACGTCGTTGCCCATCTCCTTGATGTGCTCGACATAATTGCGGCCGACGCACCACAACCGACGAACCGGAAAATATTTGTCGCTGCCGGCGACCGCAATCGCAGCCTGCGGCGGTTGCGGGATGACGTAGTTGCTGTTTTGGCTTTTGGCGTCGCTGCTCATGGTCACGTTTGCTGTTGGAGGGAAAAACGCGGGGCTTATAACTGACGGCCACGGCGGTCAATCTGACATTCCAGTAACGCTGCTTAGCCGGTGGAGGCAATGGCTGCGACCGGCTGGATGATCGCATCTTGCGCAGGTGACGATTGCTCTCTGAGTTGCAGCCGATAGAACGAGGCGTAACGGCCGCCCTTGCGCAGCAATTCATCGTGGCGGCCGGACTCGACGACGAGCCCGTTCTCGACCACGAGAATGCAATCGGCGTGCATGATCGTCGAGAGGCGGTGCGCGATGACCAGCGTCGTGCGCCCCTTGCAAAGTTCGGCGATCGCTTCCTGGACATGGCGCTCGGATTCCGAATCGAGCGCCGCGGTCGCTTCGTCAAGCAGGATAATCGGGGAGTCCTTGATGAGCGCTCGCGCGATCGAGATGCGCTGGCGTTGCCCGCCGGAAAGCTGCAAACCGTGCTCGCCGACCGGCGTGCCGTATCCGGTCGGGAAGCTCATGATGAAATCGTGCGCATGCGCGGCCTTGGCGGCGGCGACGATCTCCGCCTCCCCGGCGCCAAGCTTGCCGAGCGCGATGTTCTCGCGGATCGTGCCGCGAAACAGGTGCACGATCTGGCCGACATAGGCGATCTCGTGCCGCAACGAGCGGCGCGACACCGCGGCGATATTCTGGCCGTCGATCAGCACCCGCCCGGAATCGACGTCATGGAAGCGCAAAAGCAGATTGAGCACCGTCGACTTGCCGCCGCCCGACGGACCGACCAGCGCGGTGACGTTGCCCGGCTGGGCGACAAAGCTCATGCCGTGCAGCACCGGCGTGTCGGCGCGATAGGCAAAGTGGACGTCGGCGAACTCGATGCGCGCCGTGGTCAAGCGAAGCGGCGGCAGGTCGTCGTCGTTCGGTTCGCCCGGCGGGCTGTCGATGATCTCGTAAAGAATGCGCACGCCGACGAGGCTGTTGTTGAGGTCGATATTGAGCCGAGCAAGCCGCTTGGCCGGCTCGTAGGCGAGCAAAAATGCCGCCATGAAGGAGACGAACTCGCCCGGCGTCGCTCCTGTTTCGATGACGCGATAGCCGCCGTAAATGGTCGCCAGCGCGACGGTGAAGCCGCCGAGCATTTCCATCAACGGACTGGCGCGGTTGGCGACCCGCGCCATCTTGTTCGATTCGTGCTGGACGTCGGCGACGCTTTTCTCCAGCCGCCGCCGCATCTCGTCTTCGAGCGCGAAGGCTTTGACCATGCGCATGCCTTGCAGCGCTTCCTGCATCGTCTCGATGATGTGCGTGCCGCCGGTAAACTGCATCCGCGCGATGCCGCGGACTCGCCGGATCAGCTTGCGCAGGAAAAAGAACGCCGGCGGCGCCATGATGAAGCCACCCAGCGCCATGACCGGATCCTGAATCAGCATGACGATCGTCAACCCGATGAGCGACATCAGATCGCGGCCTATTGCCGTGATGAGGAGATTGATCACCTGGCTGACGGCGGCGGCGCCCGTAGTGAGGCGCGCGATGAATTCGCTCGAATGCCGGTCGGCGAAAAAGCCGATGTCTTCGTGCAGCAGCTTGTCGAACAAGCGTCGCTGGTTATTGGCGATGATGCTATTGCCGATCGACGACAGCAGAACCGCGGAACCGTAAGTCGCAAATCCCTTGGCCGCGAAGATCACCATCGCGATCAGGCCGATGACGACGATACCGTGAAAATTATGACTGACGTAGGCTTCATTCGTCATTGTGCCGAGGAGATAGGCGGTGAGCGCGGTGGCGGCGGCGGCAATCCCCATCAGCACGAAGGCGATGGCATAGCGCGGCCAGTGTCCGAGCGCCTCATCGAGCAGCAGGCGGCGAACCAGCGCGACGGTCTTATAGTCGTCCGAGGAATCGGCCGTGACGGCTTTCATGCTGCCCCGTTTTGCCTGCTTAGGCCGCTCAGGGCAATGCCCCTCGACGGCGATACCCGCGGCCGCGTTTTGGCCCGCCGGGAAGGGGTTTCTCAACCAAATGCAGCGCTTGCCATAACCGCGCCGGAGTTCCCGTTCGCGACGGCGGATCGGACGGTCACGGCAAGATAGAAAACCGGATTATAGCGAAGAACAGTGGGGACCATTCCGCTTAACACGATTGAACTCTTGGTCCGGCCGTTCCATCCTAGCTCAACCCTCGGAGATCGAATGTCCCTTGCCCCAGCCGATTATTTCGATGCCAGTTTTCCCGGCGCCACTCAAGTCGTTCGGGTAACGAACCTGCACGAGGCCAAGGTGTTTGCGCGCAGGTGGGTTATCAGGGACAAAGACCCAGCTTTGAAGGCGCTTCTCCGGCACATCGAAAAGGTCAACAGTTCCGCGACCGCGGACAGCGCAATCCTGCAGTTGAAGCAAGCGCTGGCGTGCCGGGGACTATTGGTCACGGCAAGCCCGCTACTTGGCGGCTCGCCACCTACGCCCTGACTTGCTTGCTGCGCCGGGCCCATTGCGCGGCGGATAAAAAAACCGCCCCCTAGGGGGCGGTTTCGATTGGCCGCGCTTCGGCGAGCAATCAATTCTGACGATAGAGCATGGTCCCGAAAAGTGGATACCGGTTTTCGGAAAAGATCATGCTCAATCAAAAAACTAGAGCCCGGTTTTGATGCCATCAAAACCGATGAGGCTCTAGGCCGCCTGGATGTTGCCGACGGCGATCTTGCCGGTGCGGCGGTCTTCCTGGGTATCGAAAGCGACTTTCTGGCCTTCGACCAGCCCACGCATGCCGGCGCGCTCAAGCGCGGTGGCGTGGACGAAAACGTCTTTGCCGCCGTCATCCGGCTGAATGAAGCCGAAGCCTTTTTGGTCGTTGTAGAACTTCACGGTGCCCGTATTCATGGAGATATCCTTTCGCTGATCTAGGTGCACTCGAGCCACAGACGCGCGACCGCGCGTCTTGAGGCTCGATCCGTCGATGTTTGGAGGGTCTGAACGTGCGCCTGGCAGTCAGCGAAGGCGAAACGGCCCGATTGTCCGGCCAAATGTCGATAATTGGTATCTACGAGGTCAGCGTGGCCTTTGCAAGGGAAGCGACAGCCGCAAATCTCGACGCAAGGACACCCTTCGCAAAATTTGCGCTGCAGGCTCGCGCCAGGATTAAACCGGGTGGCTCGTCACCGATCAGACAGCGTGGATGGACGCCTCCGCACAATCCGGCGCGTCGCCGCCAAGCCGAGTTCGCAGTTCGCGAAACGAAATAAGCCGGTGTGCCGTTTCGTCCCAAAGCACGAGGCGCACGCATGCAAGACTCTGACCCAGAGTGAGCCGGCCGACATTCGCCAGACCGGGGTGTTGGCGAAGCGCAAGTGGTAACCGATAAAACGGAATTCGGCTGCAAAGATGATGCACGTGGTGCACGCCGATATTGGCGGTGAACCAGCGCAACACGGCCGGTAAGTCATAATGCGAGCTGCCGTAGAGCGCTGCCGTCGGGAAGCTCCAATTCCGGTTTTCGGACCAGGCGGTGTGCTCGAATTGATGCTGAACATAGAACAGCCACACCCCGATCGCCCCGCCGAAGACGGTAATCGGCAGATGCACGAGCAGGAACGGACCAACGCCGACCCACCACATCATGCCGCCTACGACAAGCGCGATCGCGCCATTGGTCGCCATGGTGCTGACCCAGGGCGCCCAGCCTTCCCGCAGTAGGCCTACTGGCAGGCGGTGGCGCAGGATGAATAGATAGGTCGGACCGATACCGAACATGATGAGAGGATGGCGGTACAGGCGATAGCGGAGCCGGCGCCAGCGCGACAGCGCCAGATATTCGCGCACCGTGAGCGTGTCGATGTCGCCGATGCCGCGGCGATCGAGATTGCCTGAAGTGGCGTGATGGATGCCATGTGAGTGTCGCCAGAAATCATAAGGGGTCAGCGTAAACACGCCGATCACGCGCCCGACCCAATCGTTCACCAACCGATTGCGAAAGAACGAGCCGTGGCCGCAGTCGTGCTGGATCATGAACAAGCGGACCAGAAAACCACCGGCGGGAACGGCCAGCAACAAACAAAGCCAGTAGCCGATATGGAGTGACACCCACATCGATGCCCAAAGCAGAACGAACGGCGCGACCGTTATCAGAATCTCGACGATGCTGCGTCCATGGTTTGGTTCGCGGTAGCGCGCCAGACTCTGTGTCAAGGCGCGCAGGTCGGCCGCAGCGGCGTCCGCTTCCGGTCTGTCGTCAAATACTTGAGCTTTCAATACTTGAGCTTTCAATATTCGGGCTTCAGTAATTGTCATCAGAGGCTCTCGTTTCACGCAGCTGAACCGCACCGCGCTCCGCGGGCCTGCCGACCACAGTGGGATTATTCGACAGAAAGGCGTCTTTTTTGTGCCGCGTCACACAGAGCAACCGGCGGCAGCGAGCGCCACTTTATCGGCTTACAGAGCCGAATCGCCCAGGCAGGTCGCCAATGTCTGCTACCGTACATGGTGCGCACTCGCGCGTCCAGAACGCAAAAATAGACAAATAGACACAATAGGGCTCGGTTCGGTCGATTACGAAGCCAATGTCGACGCGGCCGGACTGGTAACGGCGCGCTTTGAGCTTATATTGGCGTCATGGGTCGAAGGACGTTCATTTAGACGTTCCGATCCTTTTTTGCGAGGGCATATTCCGATGGCCGAATTCGATTACGATGCCGCGGCCGAGCTGTTTCCGACGCGCAGGCGGCTGCCGAGGCGTCAGCCGTTCGGCTACAAACGATTTGCGCAAGCCGCACTCGCCATCCGTTTCGCGATGGAGGACTTGCCGCCGGAATGTCTTGTCGGCGCGTTTCTCGAAGTCGATGAGCAGCGATACGGCAGCGACGATATCCGCCGTTTATACGAAAGCGCCGAATATCCCCTCGCCCGTCACGGCGCCCGATCGTGACGGACAGCACGATCGAGCTCGATCAGCATCGCGGGATGGCTGCCCAGAAGGCTACGACGCTTCGCCGGCTGTTGGCGGACGTGGAGGCGAATGGGGAGGCGCTGCGCCTGCGACAGGACGAATTGGAGGCCCACTTGCTGGCGGCGCCGGCCGCGAATTGGCAGGAAGCTGCCGAGAAAGCCCGCTACCTCCTTCATCTTTTTGTGGCGACACTTGCTGCGCAGGACCCGCGCAGACAGAAGCTGATTGCTGCCGTTCTTGCCGACTTCAAGCGCCTTGCGGACGATAGTTAACGGCTGTTCCAAGCAACGCGAGAGCCGGGTGCGACGATAAGATGGCGCCGCACGCGTCGGCTTGGCGCCGTATGGACGGACAACGCGTACGCGCCATGCGATATCAAAAGTCGGTCACCGCGAGTTCATAGGAGCCTTTTCGCTCTCGCTGATACGCCTTCGTCGCCGCCGCGTAGATCTTGTTACGATTGGCGTCAAAAGCGAGCAGTAAACTCGCCTCATCGCGCGTCATGGTTGGTTGCAGCCGTTTGAGCGCGTCTTCGGTTACGTAGAACGACCACTCCATCGCGCTATCATGACCCCAGAACCGAACGGCACGTCGGGTTGGATCAACAACTCGGCTTCGGTTTGGGAAATTGAGCATCAGGTCTGCGCGTCGTCAGTTGGCATCGGCAATCCAGCATTTTCGCAAGCCATCGGAATCCCTGGCCCACCAATAATTTCCCTCCGAGTTGTGTCCGGAGACATTGAAATTTTTGAGGTACCGCTTGACCGCTGCCAAGGCTTCCTCACGCGTCGAGTATCCGCGGCCGACCTCGGTCGCCGGATCGGAAACTGTGCCTTTGAGTTCGAGAATCTTGAACATTGTCGGCTTTCTCTATCGGGGGTTCTCAATCGCGATTGAATTTCAGTTCCGTCGAAGGGATCAAGTCGCTTTCGGAAACCACGCGCTCGTGGGATTCGCTCGTGCTCTTGATCCGATACCGCGTACTGCCATCCTCCGCCGGCCGTAGACTTAGGATTTGGTAGGACCCTTTTGCCGCAGACCGAAAAGTTGACGGGATCAGATCGACCGTTTGCCCAACCTTGAACTTATGGATGTGGTCTATCATCGCAAATGCTCCCGCTGCGGCACTGGCCGGTCGGTCCCGCGGCCGTTGCGACGCCGCCGCCCGCGTTGCCGACGAATGTGCTCGTCCGTTGCATGCCGCAGCCGGGTGTCGGCCAGAATGCGATTGCCGATCCGCGACAGCGTCTCATCCGCCGACGGGCGGCGCACCAGGGCAAAGATCGAATAATCGGCCGAAGCTTCGGCCGTGGCAGGTTTCATGCGTGACGCGTTGTGCGCGCATTGGCTGCGAAGGGCAATGCCCGGCGCGGCGGGCTCTTGCTGCCCGACGGGAGGTTTTCCGGCGCAGCCGAGGCTTGATATTGATTTAATAAGACTTTCCACTCCCGACCCGGCGTGGAGACGAGCGGCGATGCCCGCATCCAGCAAATTTCCGGCCCGCGCTCGAAAGCGCGCTGCCGCTACGATCCGACGTCGGCGGATGAAGTTTTAGCGCGGCGGGCTGCGACCCGCGCGGGCTCTATTGCCTCGGTGCGGCCGGCCGCCGAATGCGATCGGCTGACGGAACGGAGCGTTATGAGTTTGCGTTCCCAATCGAGCGCGTGGGCGACGATGGTCGCAAGATTGTCAAACCGCGGTTGCCAGCCGAGAGTCGCGCGCACCTTCTCGCTGCCGGCGACGATGCGCGCGGGATCGCCCTCGCGCCGCGGTGCATACTCGACCTTGAAATCGACGCCCGACGCGCGCTTGACCGTCTCGATGACTTCGAGCACCGAGAAGCCGTGGCCGTAGCCGCAATTCAGCGTGAGTGACGATCCGCCGCCGCGCAAGTGGCGCAGCGCATCCGAGTGCGCGCGCGTGAGATCGCTGACATGGATGTAGTCGCGGATGCAGGTACCGTCCGGCGTCGGATAATCGGTGCCGAAGACGTCGAGCTTCGGCCGCAGCCCCAGCGCCGTCTCGGCCGCGACTTTAATCAAGTGGGTGGCGTTCGCGCTCGATTGACCGGTGCGGCCCGCTGGATCGGCGCCGGCAACATTGAAATAACGCAAGCTCACATGGGCGAGGTTGTGCGCGCGGCACGCATCGCGCAGCATGATTTCGGTCATCAGCTTCGACCAGCCGTAGGGCGAAATCGGCAGCGTCGGCGCATCCTCCGCTACCGGGACTGCGGCCGGATTGCCGTAAACCGCAGCAGTCGAGGAAAAAATAAAGTGGCGCACGCCGCCATTGACTGCGCATTCGATCAGCGTGCGGGAGTTCGCCGTATTATTGCGGTAATAACCCAGCGGGTCGCGCACTGAGTCCGGCACCACGATCGACGCGGCAAAGTGGATGATCGCCTCGACGCCGTGGTCGCGAATGATCTGCGTCACCAGCGGCTGATCGCCGGTCTCGCCGACAAGGAGTGGTACGCCCTCGGCGACGGCCCAGCGATGTCCGGTCGAAAGGTTGTCGAGCACGACGACGCGTTCGCCGGCGTCGGCCAGCTCATGCACCATCTGGCTGCCGATAAAGCCCGCGCCGCCGGTGACCAGGACCGTCATATTCTGCGACCCATTATCTCTCGCTTTTCCCTTTCTTGGCCCTACTCCGATTTGACGAATGTTCTCTTAAGCGGCCGGGTTCTGGGACGACAGGACCGCGGCAAGCGCGCGGTGGGTCGCGGCGAGGACTTGTTCCGGAGCGATATCGCGCATGCAGCGGTGATGGACGAGGCGGCAGACCGGCTTATGGCACGGCCGGCAGGGGAGGTCAGTCGTCGTTTCGACGGTTCCGGCAAGCGGATTGAGCGGGGCCCAGTGCCACGGGCTGGTCGGGCCGAAGATGCCAATCGAGGGCGTGCCGAGTGCCGCGGCAACGTGGAGAAGACCGGAATCGTTGGAAACCGCGGCACCGGCCGCAGCGAGCGCGAGGATCGCGTCGCGAAGATCGTTGCCGGTCAGATCGCGAGCCGGCGTATCGGCGACGATTTCCGCGGCGAGGCCATTTTCGTCGGGGCCGCCCAGCACCCAAACGGCAAGACCTTCAGCCGTAAGGCGGCGGGCAAGCTCCGCATAGGCTGTACTTGGCCAGCGTTTCGACGGTCCGACGGCGCCAGGAGCAAGCGCCACGACAGGCCGAGTGACTTCGCTTAGCCCGCGCTTCTTACGCCAGGCCTCGACGTCATCGCGAGGAACTTTGAGTTCCGGTAACGGCCATTCCGGCGGCAATTCTACGCCGGCCGGCAGCGCCAGCGCGGCGCAGCGGTCGACCATGCGCGGCAGGCGGCGCTCGCCGAAACGAACATCGTTAAGCAGGATGAACCGCGCCTCGCCGGCGAAACCGGTCCGCTCGGGAATGCCGGCAAAAAACGGCGCCAGCGTCGATTTCCAGGTCCGCGGCATCACCAGCGCCGTGCCGTAGCCTTCGCGCTTGAGGCGTTTTCCGAGCGCAAACTGCTCCGCCAGCGCCAGGCGGCTGCGCGGCAGGTCGGCGACGATGGCCTGTCGCAGGCCGGGCATATAATCGGCGAGCGGCGCGCACAGCGTCGTCGCCAACATGTCGATCGGCCGATCCGGAAAGCGCGTCTTTAAGAGCTTCACCACCGAATGGCAGCGGACGAAGTCGCCGATCCACATATACGGGACGATGAGGATAGGACTGCCGCCCGCACCATTATTTGAATTATGGTTCATTACTATTTCGCCGCTGACGCGCCGGCTCAGGATTTCGCTTCGCGCCGCAACGGCTCGCTCTCCGGCGGCGCCCAATTCTGCGCTTCTTCATAGCGCTTGGCGTAGCGGTAATACGTTCCCTCGAAATTGCCAAAGGCGATGACGAAGCCGGCCCAGCCGTCGATAAAACCGCGTTTGAAAACATAATGTTTCAGGAAAGCCCACAGTCCGTGTCCGAGCGCGCTCGCCATGGACACGCGCTTGCCGGCGAGTTTTGGGACTCCCAGCGACGAGTAGCGGTTGGCTTTACGCAAGACTTCTTCGAGATCGCGGAAGGGGAACTGCCAGATCGCATTGTGCAGCGTTCCGACCGGCTTGCCGGTGAGGAGCTCATAGCCCTCGTGCACCGGCTCGAGCGTGTAGCGCATACTGCCTTTGCGGAAGAGCTGTGGCTGGCGGAAGTTCGGGTACCAGCCGGAACCGCGGATCCAGCGGCCCATCATGAAACTGCGGCGCGGCACCCGGTAAACATCGGATGGCGGCGCGCCGGCGAGCAGGCCCAGGATCTCGTCGCGCACTGCGGCGGTACATCGCTCGTCGGCGTCGAGGCTGAAAATCCAATCGCCACGGCAGAGCTCAATGGCGCGATTGCGCAACTCGCCGAAACCGTTGAACGGCACCTGCACCACGCGCGCTCCGAGCGCGGTGGCGATCTCGGCCGTGTCGTCGGTGCTGTGGGAGTCGATGACGACGATTTCGTCCGCCCAAAGCACGCTTTCGGCCGCGGCCTTGACCTTCTCGGCTTCATTGAACGCCAGGATATAGGCGGAGATGGTTTGCATGATCCGATGCGTGACGGCAGGAACGGCGCCGGAGGCTAATACACCAATTGCCCGTTTGCGAATTCCCCGGAGCGGTCGCGAAACGATCGGCATAAATTGTTATGAATCGTAATTCATTTTAACATATGAATCATAATTCGATTATTCACCCAAACGCCAAATCGCTTGCTTGGCATTGTCCACGGAGTGTTGCTCAGCGTGCGAGACTGGGGCAAACGTTCGTTAGGGGGTCGGGACGGCCGATCTCATCCTCAAACCGGTCTTGCGGTCGATGTTATTGGTCACCGGCGGGGCCGGGTTCATTGGGTCGAACGTGGTCGCGAGCCTCAACGAGGCCGGACGCGCCGACATTGCCGTCAACGATGTGCTCGGAAGCGATGGCAAATGGCATAACCTGGCCGGCCGCCAGATCGCCGATTTTGTCCCGCCGGCGGAACTCGTGCGCTGGCTCGACGGGCGCAAGCTTGAGGCGGTGATCCATCTCGGCGCCGTATCTTCGACGACCGCAACCGATGGCGATGCGATCATGGAGAACAATTTCCGGCTGTCGCTTCGCCTGCTCGACTGGTGCGCTTCGAACCGCACGCCTTTCATTTATGCCTCATCCGCCGCAACTTATGGCGATGGCGAGCAGGGCTATGCCGACGACTGGTCGAACGGCGCGCTTAAACGCCTCAAGCCGATGAACCTTTACGGCTGGAGCAAACACTTGTTCGATCTCGCGCTGGTCGAGCGCGTTCGCCGCAAGGACAAGCTGCCGCCGCAATGGGCGGGGCTGAAATTCTTCAATGTGTTCGGCCCGAACGAGTACCACAAAGGCGAAATGATGAGTCTCGTCGCCAAGCGCTTCGACGAGGCCAAGGCCGGCAAGCCGATCCGCCTGTTCAAGTCGCATCGGGCGGGCATCGCCGACGGCGAGCAAAAGCGCGACTTCATCTATGTCGATGACGCGATCGCGGTGGTGCGCTGGCTCATGGAGACGCCGGCCGTATCGGGCATATTCAATGTCGGCACCGGGCAGGCGCGCAGTTTCCGCGATTTGATGTCGGCCATGTTCGCGGCGCTGGGCCGCCAACCGGCGATCGAATATATCGACATGCCGGTTTCGATCCGCGACAGCTACCAATATTTCACGCAGGCCGAGACCGCCAATCTGCGGCGCGCCGGCTATAATGCGGACTTCACTCCGCTCGAGGCGGCGGTGAAGCGCTACGTGAATTGCTATCTCGATCGTGCCGATCGCTATCGCTGAGCACGATTACGAGGGTCAAGCGCGGCAACAGGCATGTTCGATTTTGAAGAAGCACTCAAGCTTGTAGCGAAGCAGACCGTACTCTGCGTCGGCGATCTCATGCTTGACGACTTCGTCTACGGCGAAGTCACGCGCATTTCGCCGGAGGCGCCGACGCCGGTGCTCGCGGTGGCGCGCAGCGAGGTCGAGATCGGCGGCGCCGGCAATGTCGCGCGCAATATCGCGGCGCTCGGCGCTCACTGCATTTTCGTCGGTCTCGCCGGCAAGGATGACGCAGCGCGAGCCTTGACCGATGCATTCGCCAAGCTCAAAGGCTCGGTCGTTCCCCATCTCGTTATCGAGGCCGGACGGCACACCACGCGCAAGGTGCGCTTCGTGTCCGAGCATCATTCAGCGCATCTGATGCGAGCGGATTGGGAAACCGCACAGCCGGCCAGCGCCACAAGCGAGAGCGCCGTCATCGCGCACGCCGAAGCGGCCCTGCCGCAGTGCGGCGCGGTGGTGTTGTCCGATTATGCCAAGGGAGTGCTGACGCCGCGCGTCATCCGCGCGATCATCGACCGGGCACGGCAGCTCGGCAAACCGGTCGTGGTCGATCCGAAGGGCCGCGATTACAGCATCTATCGCGGCGCGACGCTGATCACGCCCAACCGTGCGGAACTCGGCGCGGCCGTGCACCGGCCGGTGACGAGCGAGGCCGAAATCGGCAAGGCGGCGGCCGAACTCGCGCGCATCGTCGACAGCGAAGCCGTGCTGGTCACGCGCAGCGAGGAGGGCATGACGCTTCACCTCGCGGGTCATGCGCCACTTCACATTCCCGCTTATCCGGTCAAGGTGCGCGATGTCTCGGGTGCCGGCGACACGGTGGCGGCTGTGATGGCGGTATTGCTGGCTATGAAAGCGCCGTTCGATTCCGCCATGCGGGCCGCCAATGCAGCCGCCGCCGTCGTCGTCGGCAAACGCGGCACTTCGACGGTTTCGCTCGCCGAATTGCGCCACCGCATCCTGCCCGCCGCCTCGCTCGCGCCCGAGGATAAGATCGTGTTCGACTGGTCGATGCTCGATGAGCGGCTAGCGGATTGGCGCCGGCATGGGCTGCGCATCGGCTTCACCAATGGCTGTTTCGACATCCTGCATCGCGGACATACTAAACTGCTGGCCGAGGCCCGCGCCGCTTGCGACCGGCTGGTGGTCGGTCTCAACAGCGACGCCTCGACGGCGCGCCTGAAGGGCAAGAGCCGGCCGATTAATCCGGTCGAGAGTCGCGCCGAAGTGCTGGCGGCGCTCGAAGCGATCGATCTCGTGGTGGTGTTCGAGGAAGACACGCCGATCGAACTGATCAAGCGCGTGCGACCCGCCGTGCTGGTCAAAGGCGCCGAGTATCGGCGCGAGGATGTCGTCGGTCATGACGTGGTCGAGGCAGCGGGCGGAACCGTGATGCTGGTCGATCTGGTGCCCGGTCACTCGACCACGGCGATAGTCGAGCGGGCGCGGCCGGCAAAGCTTGCCGCCGAGGATTAACCGATGCGAACGGTATTTCCCTGGCAGGTCGAGAACGAGCTGAAGGCCAAGTTCTTCGGTCCGTTGCAAAAGGGCTTCTTCGTCGAAGTCGGCGCCAATCAACCGCAACAAGGATCGCAATCTTGGCAGTTCGAGCAGGCCGGCTGGCGCGGCGTGCTGGTTGAACCGCAGCCGGATCTGGCTGAACGTTTGCGCCAGTCACGGCGCGCTCATGTCGTCGCCGCGGCCTGCTCGTCGCCGGCCAACGCTGGCGCGGCAATGACATTGCATGTCCTAGGGCCGCACTCTTCGCTCAATCGCGAACTTGCCGTCACCGGCGTCGTGGCGGATTCGACGATCGAGGTTCCGGTGCGGACGCTGGATGAAATTCTCGAACAGGCGGGGGCGCCGATGCCGATCGATTTCGTGTCAATTGACGTCGAGGGTCACGAGGTCGAGGTATTGTCCGGATTCGATTTGGCGCGTTGGCGCCCGCGGCTTCTTCTCGTCGAGGACCACGTCACCAGTCTCGCCACGCACCGCTTCTTGACGCGCGCCGGTTACCGGCTGATCCGGCGCACCGGTCCCAATGGCTGGTACGTGCCGCAAGCAGAAGCGCCGCGCATCGGTCTTGGCTGGTGGCAGATTGCGCGCAAATATTATTTTGCGCTGCCGATCCGCATATTGCGGGATCGCAAACGCCGGCTGCGCGACCGGCTCCGCCAACGCCTCGGCGTTCGCGCGGTCGCCACGCTCCGCACGAGCGATAAATCGTGAGCGGCGCGGCGCTGATATCCGTCATCGTCACGACCTATAACCGCGAGGATGCGCTCGATGCGGCGTTGCGCGCGCTGGCCCGTCAATCCGACCGCAATTTCGAGATCGTCATTGCCGATGACGGTTCGCGGCCGGACACCGCGCGCGTCATCGCAAGCTGGAAGGCGCGGCTGCCGGTGCCGCTAAAACATGTCCGGCACGAGCATCAGGGCTTCCGCGGCGGCGAGATCCGCAATCGTGGCATTGCCGCGAGCGACGGAGAGATTTGCATCTTCCTCGACGGCGATTGCCTGGCCGCCGCGGATTTCATCGCCGCGCATCGCCGGCTGTACGAGGCGGGATGGTTCGTGACCGGCAATCGCATCCTGCTGTCGCGCGAACTGACCGATGCCGTGCTCGCTCGCGGACTGGAGCCGGAGACGTGGAATTTTTCCGCGTTGCTGCGACAGCGGCTGCGCGGCGGCATCAATCGGCTGTTGCCCACGTTGCGCCTGCCGCTCGGGCCGGTGCGCAAGCTGAACGGTGAAAGCTGGGAGGGCGCGCAAACCTGCAATCTTGCAGTGTCGCGGCGTGACCTTGACCGCATCGACGGCTTCGATTGCGCCTATACCGGTTGGGGCTTGGAGGATTCCGATCTCGTGGTGCGTCTCCTGCATGCCGGCGTGCGGCGCAAAGACGGACGGTTTGCGACCGGCGTATTGCACTTGTGGCATCCGCAGAACGACCGCTCGCAATTATCGGCTAACCGGGCGAGGCTCGACGAGGTCATCGGCGGCAGCCGCGTGCGCGCCCGGCGCGGTCTCTCTGCGCTGAGCGACGCCGCCGCGCTCCCGCGCGGCGGTGCTGCGGTGGCGCAACAATGAAGCCCATTTCATTACCCGGCACTCCGCGCGTCCTCGTTGTGGCGTTACGCCGGCTGGGCGACGTACTTCTCACCACGCCGCTTATTCGCAGCGTGAAGCGGGCATTCCCGCACGCCTCGATCGATGCGTTGGTCTTTGCCGGAACCGAAGGAATTTTGACGGGGAATCCCGATCTTGCACAAATCGTCACGCTCCCACAGCACCCGCGCTTCGGCGAAACGCTCGCGCTGATGCTGCGGCTCTGCAAACGCTACGATCTTGCGCTGTCGACGCAGACCGGCGACCGTCCGACATTCCTGGCCGTCATCGCCGGGCGGCAAAGCGCCGGCCCGGTGGAGGCGGGCGGACTTGCCGCCGCCATCAAACGCTTTGCGCTCAGCCGCTGCTATGTGAGCGACCGCGGCCAACATCGCGTTCGCGATGTTTTGCAGCTCGCCAAGCTGATCGGCATCCCCGTGCAGGCCGAGATCGTTTGTCCCGCTGGCGGCTCGCGTCCGGCACTCGCGCCGGCGCAGCCCTACGCCGTCATCCATGCCGCACCGATGTTCACCTACAAGCGCTGGACGGTCGACGGCTGGAAAAAGCTCGCTGCGGCTTTGCACGAGCGCGGCCTCGGCACCGTCGTCACCGGCGCTGCAACCGATCGTGTCTATCTCGATGAAGTCTGGCATGACAGCAATGTCGTTCGTCTCGACGGCAAGCTCGGCTGGCCGGAACTATCCGCTTTGATCGCCGCCGCGCGCGTTTATATCGGGCCGGACACCGCCATCACCCACCTCGCTGCCGCCAGCGGAACGCCGACGGTCGCGCTCTACGGCCCGACCGATCCGCGGCTTTGGGGACCCTGGCCGCCCGGCGGTCTCGACCGTCCATGGGCTGCCGCCGGCACGATCCAGCGTCGCGGCAATGTTTGGCTCGTGCAAAATCCGCTGCCGTGCCTGCCGTGCCAACTGGAAGGCTGCGAGCGCCGGCTCGACAGCTACAGCCAATGTCTCGACGAGCTTTCGGCCGGCCAAGTCGTCTCCGCGGTCGACCAGGCGCTTACGGTGCGGCAGGCGGCGTGATTGAGCGCAATGTGAACCCTCACTCGATCGCCTTGTGCGCGCGCAAGAGCACCGATGAGTCCGCGCTCTAATACAGCGGCTGCTGCACCGGAGCGGTCGGCCGCCCGAGCACGCCCGTCACCAAATCGAATTGCGTATAGGTTTGAGTTTCACACCTATCGGTCTCGACGGCATATCGCGCATCGACGACGGCATTGTCCTGGATGAAAAGTGCATAAGTTCGCAGATGCCCGTGATCTTGAAAGTGCACGCAGGCGAGCCAGGCCCATCCTTTGATGGAGTTGACCCAGCGCAAGCTCGAGATTTCGAACCCTACATAGGAACCACGATCGTTAAATGCCGACAGGAGATATTTGGCGGCCAGCGAGACATAGGGTGGCGGCGCGGGCGGCGCGGCTTCGCTCGGCTGCGCCAGCTCGCTGCATCCCGGCAAGATGACAAGCGACATTACCAGCGCAGCGCGCCGAATCGCGAGGCCCAACATTGTCCACGCCGAGGCATGATCCGGAAAAGTGGGAACCGGTTTTCCGAAAAGATCACGCCCAAACAAAGTAACCCGGTCCCTGCACCACAGTCCCGCCATGAAGCCCGTCCACTTGGAGCTGCGCCGGGCCGGTGGAAAATGTAAACTTCCGTACTCTACAACCGGACGCCGCGGGTGATCTCTCGCAATGCGAAGCGTTGGCATGACGGCACCGCTAATGACCCGCACCGCGATCGGACAGGACGGCAAGAAGCACGCGATGCAAGCTCCGAGCGGTTTCGCCAAGCCAGCCGCGCCCATGATCGCCAAGCGCCTGATCGCGGCGGCAGTCGTGCTGTGTGCCGGCTTGGTTCTCGGCTCGTGCGGAGGCGCTTCCGAAGACGGGTTTTCCGCCTATGTCGCGGATCATTGGCCGCATTGGGCCGGCGGCATGCCGAGCGATGTTCCGCCCCGGCCCGGCGCTCCCGGCTACAACGAATTCATCGCACATGGGCAAGCCGACCAGGCTACCGGCGCGAACGCTGCCGCCGTACCCGTGAAGCCGGTTTTCCAAACGGCGGCGCCTGCGGCACGCGCCGCGCCCGTCGCTCAGGCCGCACCTACCGCGCAGGCCGCGCCGCAACCGGCCTCCGACGACTCCAGCGTGGTACAGGGCGGGCTTTATTAACCGCATCACGCCACGCCGGCGCGCAGCAGATCGTGGAAATGCACGATGCCGACCGGCCGGTTCGCGTTCACGACGATGAGCGCCGTGATTTTCGATGAATTGAGGAGTTGCAATGCCTCGCTTGCCAGCTGGTCGGGCCGAACGGTTTTCGGCGATGCCGTCATGACGGCATCGACCGGCGCCTGCAGCAAATCCACGCGCATGTGACGGCGCAAATCGCCGTCGGTAATGACGCCGGCAAGCTTGCCGTTGCGCTCGATAACGGCCACGCAGCCGAAGCCCTTGGCCGACATTTCGACGATCGCTTCCGACATCGGCGAGCCGCGTTTGATCAGCGGTACGGCGGCGCCGGGATGCATGACGTCGCCGACGAATTTCAATGCCGCGCCAAGCCTGCCGCGTGGATGAAATACGCCGAAGTCGATCGCCGTAAAGCCGCGGCTTTCGAGAAGCGCGATCGCCAGCGCGTCGCCGAGCGCAAGCTGCATCAGCGACGACGTGGTCGGCGCAAGATTGTGCGGGCATGCTTCGCGCGCCGCCGGCAACGCCAGGACGATATCGGCCGCCTTGCCGAGCGTGCTTGCGACGTTCACGGTGACAGCGATGAGCACGATCCGGAAGCGGCGGGAGTAATTGATCAGGTCTTTGAGTTCCTCGGTTTCGCCCGACCACGACAGCGCCAGCATCACGTCGTCCGACGTGATCATGCCGAGATCGCCATGGCTCGCGTCGGCGGCGTGCACGAAGAATGCCGGCGTGCCGGTCGAGGCGAGCGTGGCGGCGATTTTCCGCGCGACGTGCCCGGACTTGCCCATGCCCGTCACGATCACCCGGCCGCGCGCCGCCCGGATGGTGTCGACGGCAGAGACAAATGGCGCTCCGAGTCCGTCGGACATCGCCGCGGCGAGCGCCGCTACGCCCTCGGCTTCGGTATCGAGCGTGCGCAGCGCGGACGCGATGTGGGAATTCGCGGCCGGCTTCGGCTTCCTCGCGTCGGATGAACTCAGCTTCGCACGTGTCACCGCTCAGCACTCCATTTACCGCTCAATGCTGCCGCGACAATAGCCGGCGGCTCAAACAATATAAGAGTTTATTTCGCCCAGGCCGCGAACGCGTCGGCAAAGGCACGATCGCCCGGCGGGCCCTTTTCCATGGCCAGGATGGCGCGGCCGCCATTGTTATAGACGATCGGAATATCGAACCACGGCCGATCTTTCAGAAGCTGGACATTGCGTTGCACGTCCGCGTCGACGGCGGACAGGCCGATCAGGAAGAATCCGTTGGTGACTTTGACCGCGAGCCCGGCAAGCGGAACGCCGCGCGCCTGCTCGGAATCCTTCATCAAGACGCCGGGCACATTGGCGATGCCGCCGCCGGGAAAATCCGGCGGCAGGTTGAACATGATTTCGATCGTGTGGCTTGCCGGCAGGGCCTGATCGGTATTGCGGCGGAGCGTCCAGGTTACGGTCATGTTCCGCTCCGGGATCGTGAGGTCCGCTCGCACTTCAAGCTCGGGCGCAAGTCCGCTGCCGGGCGAGACGGTTTCGGTGCGCCAAATGGCGGAACCGACAAATTGCCTGCCCTGCGGGTTATTCGAATCTTCCTCGTAGAGTACGACGCGTTGCGCGACCGGGGGCGCATTTTGATCGGTGGTCGTGCCGGCAGCCGGCGCTTGCTGTCCGGGCAATTGCTCCTGCGGCACGCGCCCGGAAAGCTTGGGCTGCGCAGCCGGGGTTTGCGCCGTCTGTGTCGGTCGCGATCTCATGTGCGAGACAAAGTCATAAAGGCCCATAATGTTGGACCACTGCCACGAGATCGTCGCGGCAAGACCGGCGAGAACGATCAGGACGACGGCAAGCTTGGCGAGGCCGCGATAGGAACGCGGCGGGCGCGGCTCCGCGTAGTGCTCTTCAGGCTCCCGCGCGCGCGGCGCCTGCGTCCGCGCGTGATGCGGCGGCTCTGGCTGCTCGTCGTCCTCCAAGTCGTAAGCGGGCTCGATCGTGCGCGCGTGCGGCGCCTCGTCGTCGACACCCTCCGCTTCATCGTCGTCGAAGCGCGGCTCCAATCGGTCGTGCACCGGCGGCAGCTCTTCGTCGTCGGAAAATCGTTGCGCCGGTGCGGCGCCGTACGAATCGCGCGTGTCGCGCGCCGATTGCGCCGACCTGGCCGAGGCGGCGCCCAGATCGTCGACCTCGTTGACGACGTTGCGAAAACCCCTGAGCCCTTCACGGGAGACCGGCGAGGTCCGCGCATTCAAAAGCCGGCTACGAGCGCTTTCTTGCGTCGCCGGCCGCAATGTGTCGTCCGCAACGGCATCGCTTTGCATCCGTAACGGCGGCGGTTCGGCCCGCGGCGGCGCCGGCCGTCCGATTTCGGGACGTGGCGCGGCTGGTACGTTGCCCAATGCCGGGCTCGCGCGCTCGCGACGCAGTGGAACCGGCGCCGCGGGCGGAACCGGCGGTCTCGCGGCGGATGGGGCCGAACGCGGCGGCGCGGCCGGGCGCTCCGTGCGCGCCTTGCGGACGGTTTCGGCCTCGACCTTTCGGATGGCGTCTTCGAGCGCCAGGCGCTCGCGCGTGATGGCCGCCTCGGAGAGCGCCGGTTCGATCGATCGCAACTGCGATACCAAAGCTGCGCGCGCTCGCTCATACAGCGCCCGGCGAGCTTCGCCGGTGCTATTGTCGAGGCCCTCTACGGCGCGGGCGATGAGAGGATGATAGTCGGCCATCTGTTCAGTGTACGCTCGGCTCTCTAAAGTTTCACCCTAAGCTTCAAACGGATTTTGCACGAGGATGGTGTCCTCGCGTTCCGGACTTGTTGATAGCACCGCGACGGAGCTGCCGATCAGTTCCTCGATGCGCCGCACATATTTGATCGCCTGCGCCGGCAGGTCGGCCCAGGAGCGCGCGCAAGCGGTTTTTTCGCGCCAGCCGGCGATTGTTTCGTAGATCGGCTTGACCTGCGCCTGGGCGTGCTCGCTCGCCGGGAGATAGTCGATCTCGCGGCCGTCCAGGTGATAGCCGATGCAGACTTTGATCTCATCGAAGCCGTCGAGGATGTCGAGCTTGGTCAGCGCAAGGCCGTTGATGCCGCTGGTGCGCACGGTTTGCCGCACCAGTACGGCATCGAACCAGCCGCAACGTCGCGGCCGGCCGGTCACGACCCCGAATTCCTTGCCGCGCTCGCCAAGCATCCGGCCAATCTCGTTCTTCTGCTCGGTGGGGAACGGTCCCTCGCCGACGCGCGTCGTATAGGCCTTGCAAATGCCGAGCACATATCCGATCGCGCCGGGGCCGAGCCCCGATCCGGTCGCCGCCTGTGCCGCCACCGTATTCGAGCTTGTGACGAATGGATAGGTGCCATGGTCGACGTCGAGCAGCGCACCCTGCGCGCCCTCGAACAAAATGCGCTTGCCCTCGCGGCGCTTCTGGTCAAGCAGCGACCACACCGTATCCATATAGGGCAGCACGCGCGGCGCCACGCTCAAAAGCTCCTTGCGCACATCCTGCATGTCGATCGGCGCAAGCCCGAGACCTTTACGCAGCGCATTATGATGCGTGAGGAGGCGTTCGATCTTGCGGTCGAGCGTCGCACCGTCGGCGAGATCCATCAGGCGGATGGCGCGCCGGCCGACCTTGTCCTCGTAGGCGGGACCGATGCCGCGGCGGGTGGTGCCGATCCGCAACGCCGCGCTTGCGGATTCGCGGATGCCGTCGAGCTCGCGGTGCAGCGGCAGGATCAAGGTAGTATTTTCGGCGATGCGCAGATTTTCGGGAGTGACGGTAATGCCTTGTTTCTTGAGCTGCGCGATCTCGTCCAACAGCGCGTGGGGATCGAGCACCACGCCATTGCCGATGATCGAGAGCTTGCCCGGCCGCACCACGCCCGACGGCAACAGCGACAGCTTGTAGGTGGTGCCGTTGATGACCAGCGTATGGCCGGCGTTATGGCCGCCCTGAAAGCGGACGACGATGTCGGCCTGCTCGGAGAGCCAATCGACGATCTTGCCTTTGCCCTCGTCCCCCCACTGGGAGCCGACCACGACAACATTTGCCATGAGGAACTGTCCCCACCAGGCCCAGTGAATACTCAAATGGTTCGGATGCCGGCGCCAGCCGACCGCCCCGGATAATGGATGACGGTCCCGGAAGCAAGGAAAAGCGGTCGCCGCCCGTCCTCGCGAGTTTCGTCAATCCATTGGTGTCACAGCGAATTTGCCGTTAGCCATGGCGGTGAGAATTGGGATTTGTCCGCGCCGCCGCGGCTGGCAATGCGGCATTGGCGGCAGGCGGATTGTCGCAGCTCCGCTCGAAGCGCCGGCATTGGGTCCGTCATGGGGTCCGTCATGCGGACAGCAATGCTCTCCCAGTCATGTTTCCAGTCATGTTTCCAGTCATGCGTGCCTGGCACTGGTCCCGCAGCGCGCCCCGCGGTAGCTCACCTGCCGTAGTCTTGGACGATGGGGACACACATGCCGGGGGCGCAAGTCCAAAGTCCGACCCAAAGCCCAGTGCAGGGCTCGTGCCGCGCCGGCGGCTGGTTGTTCGACCAGCCCTATCTGTTGCTGTCGCTGACTTCGCTGTTCTGGGCCGGCAATACCGTGCTGGGCCGGTTCATCGCCGGGCACGTCCCGCCGATAACGCTGGCGTTCATCCGCTGGTCCGGGGCTTTCGCGATCCTGCTGCCGTTCGCCCTGCGGCATCTCATCCGCGATTGGCCGACCATTCGCAAGCATGCCGCGCTGATGACGCTGCTCGCGCTCACCGGCTTCTCCGTCTACAACACGATGGCCTATTACGGCCTGCAATACACGACCGCGATCAACGGACTGCTCCTGCAATCTATCGGTCCGTTGTTCGTCGCGTTGTGGAGTTTTGTTCTGTTCCGCGATCGGCTGACGCTGCGCCAGGCCGGCGGCATCTGCGTTTCGCTCAGCGGCGTCGTTGTCATCGTCTGCCACGGCAGTCTCGGAATTCTGCTCGACGTCGCTTTCAACCGCGGCGATCTGATGTTTGTCGTGGCGCTGCTGATCTACGCATTCTACGCGGCGATGCTGCGCACGCGGCCGCTGATGCATCCGCTCTCGTTCCTGGCCTTCGGCATGGGCGGCGGTGCGCTGATGCTCATCCCGGCGGTTGTTTTGGAGATCGCCAGCGGAAAGACCATGGTGCTCGATGCCGAGAGCGTCGCGAGCTTCGCCTTCATCTGCATCTTTCCGTCGCTGCTCGGCTATCTGTTCCTCAACCGCGGCATTGAATTGATCGGCGCCAACCGCGCGGCGCCGTTCATCCATCTCGTTCCGGTGTTCGGATCGGTGCTGGCGATCGTGCTCCTCGGCGAGCGCTTCGAGCTTTATCACGCCATCGGCTATGCGATGGTTTTCGCCGGCATTACGATCGCGACGAGGAAGTGACGGGGTCAAAACATCAGCGGCTTGACCTGCTGCACGTTCTGGATCTGCTGCACCTTGGCGAGCACATCCGGCGGAAATGAGCCGTCGATCTCGACCAGCGCGATGGCATTGCCGCCGGCGGATTCGCGACCGAGATGGAAGGTCGCGATGTTGATGCCGGCTTCGGCGAGCAGCGTGGCGAAACGGCCGACGAAACCCGGTCTGTCCTGATTGGTCACGTAAAGCATCGACGGCGCGAACTCGGCATCGATGCGGATGCCCTTGATGTCGACGATGCGCGGGCGGCCGTCGGCATAGACGGTGCCCGACACCGAGCGGGTCTGCCGGTCGGTCACCACGGTGACGGTGATCAGGCTGTCGTAATCGCCCTCGGCGTCGCGCCGGGTTTCTTCCACGACGATGCCGCGATCCTTGGCGACGATCGGGGCGGAGACGACGTTGACGTCCTGCAGCATCGGCCGCAACAGGCCGGCGAGCGCGGCCGAGGTCAGCGCCCGGGTGTTCATCTGCGCGACTACGCCCTCATAGGAAATCCGCACCTGCTTGATGCCGGTCTCGGTGAGCTGGCCGGCGAACGAACCGAGCTTTTCGGCGAGCGCCACGAAGGGCTTCAGCTTCGGCGCTTCCTCGGCGCTGATCGAGGGGAAGTTGACGGCGTTGGTAATGGCGCCGCGGAGCAAATAATCCGACATCTGCTCGGCGACCTGGAGCGCGACGTTTTCCTGCGCTTCCATGGTCGCGGCGCCGAGATGCGGCGTGCAGACCACGTTCGGCAGTGCAAACAGCGGGCTATGCGTCGCCGGTTCCTCGCGAAACACGTCGAGCGCCGCGCCGGCGACGTGGCCCGATTTGAGCGCGTCGGCCAAGGCCGTCTCGTCGACGAGTTCGCCGCGGGCGCAATTGATCAGGCGGACGCCCTTTTTGGTCGCGGCGAGCGACTCGGCATTGATGATGTTGCGGGTCTTTTCGGTCGAGGGGGTGTGCAGCGTAATAAAATCGGCGCGGCGCAAGAGTTCGTCGAGCTCGACCTTTTCGACGCCGAGGTGAAGCGCGCGCTCGGCGGAGAGATACGGGTCGTAGGCGATCACCTTCATTTTCAGGCCGATCGCCCGGTCGGCGACGATCGAGCCGATATTGCCGCAGCCGATCACGCCAAGCGTTTTGCTGAAAATCTCAACACCGAGAAACTTGTTCTTTTCCCATTTGCCGGCCCGGGTCGAGGCGTCGGCTTCGGGGATTTGCCGCGCCAGCGAAAGCATCAGCGTGATCGCGTGCTCGGCCGTCGTAATCGAATTGCCGAACGGCGTATTCATGACGATGATGCCGCGCGCGGTCGCCGCCGGAATGTCGACATTGTCGACGCCGATGCCGGCGCGGCCGATCACTTTGAGATGTTTCGCGCTCTCCAGCATCTTCGCCGTGACCTTGGTCGCGGAGCGGATGGCTAAGCCGTCGAAGCCGTCGACCGTCGCGGCAAGCTTGTCCTTGTCCTTGCCGAGATTGGGCTGGAAATCGACCTCGACGCCGCGATCCTTGAAAATCTGGACCGCAGCGGGCGACAGCGCGTCGGAGATCAGCACGCGGGGGCTCATGGAGGGATCCTTCGGTTCAGCGCATCCAGCGCGTGGCGATCACGCCGCTTTCGCGAGTGCGTCCTTGGCTTTGGCGTAGGCCCAGTCGAGCCATGGCGTGAGCGCCTCGACGTCGGTGCGCTCAACGGTCGAACCGCACCAGATGCGAAGTCCGGCAGGCGCGTCGCGATAGCCGTCGATGTCGTAGGCGACGCCTTCCTTCTCCAACGCCGCCGCGATGACCTTCACAAACGCTCCTTGCGCTTCGGCCGAAAGCCGCGTCACCGCCGGATCGACGACCTTCAGGCAGACCGAAGTGTTGGAGCGCAGCGCCGGATCGCGCGCCAGAAAATCGATCCACGCGGTGCGCCCGACCCAATCGGCGATCGCCTTTGCATTGGCGTCGGCGCGGGCGCGCAGGGCTTTGAGTCCGCCGACCGATTTCGCCCAATCGAGCGCGTCGAGATAGTCCTCCACGCACAGCATGGACGGCGTGTTGATGGTTTCGCCCTGGAAGATGCCTTCGTTGAGCTTGCCGCCTTTGGTCATGCGGAAGATTTTCGGCATCGGCCAGGGCGGCGCGTAGCTTTCGAGCCGCGCGACCGCGCGCGGCGACAGAACGAGCATGCCATGGCCGGCCTCGCCGCCCAGCGCCTTCTGCCACGAGAACGTCGCGACATCGAGTTTCGGCCAGTCGAGAGCTTGCGCGAACGCCGCCGAAGTCGCGTCGCAGATCGAAAGCCCGGTCCGATCGGCGGCGATCCAGTCGGCATTGGGCACGCGCACGCCCGAAGTGGTGCCGTTCCAGGTAAACACGATATCGCTTCCCGGATCGATCGCGGTTAGATCGGGGAGTTCGCCATAGGCGGCCCGGCGCACCGTCACGTCCTTGAGCTTGAGCTCCTTGGCGACGTCGCCGACCCAGCCTTCGCCGAACGATTCCCAGGCCAGCATCGTCACCGGACGCGGACCGAGCAGTGACCAGAACGCCATTTCGATCGCGCCGGTATCCGAGGCCGGCACGATGCCGATGCGGTAATCCGAAGGCACCTGCAAAACCTCGCGGGTGAGGTCGATGGCGCGCTTGAGCTTCGCCTTGCCGGCCTTCGAGCGATGCGAGCGGCCGAGGACGGCGTCGCTGAGGTTTTGGGATTTCCAGCCGGGCCGTTTGGCGCAGGGGCCGGACGAAAAATGCGGCACAACCGGCCGCACGGGAGGCGTCGCTGGCGTCATGGTCTATCCTTCCAGATAGGCGCCCCTCGGTGGGGAGGGGTGTCCCAACGTTGGAAGTAAGGAAGAGAACCGGTGACGTCAAGTCAGATGACAGATGTCAGACGACAGCACGATTGTCCGTCGTCTGTCCGCTGTCGTCCGTTTTCAGAATTTGAGCCCGGCGCCGATACGGGCGCTGGAGATCGCGGCAGTAATGCCAGCGATCGGCGCGAACTGAATGTACTCGTATTCGCCGCGCAGAAAAATATTCTGTGCAAGCGCCACGTCGACGCCGCCGCCAACCGAGAAGCCGTATAGCGGCACGGAATTGCCCGAGGTGGCGTTGGAAAAGGAGTAATCAAGGCACGTTCCCGGAGAGGGTATGCACGGCAGGGACGGATACGGCGGGCCTGGAGGCGGGGGCGAACTCTGCTGGCCGAAGACCAGCGAAGTAACGGAGTAGCTGCCACGCCCCATGGCGAAGCCGGCGAAGCCGTAGGGCATGAAATTACTGCCAAAGACCCACCCGGCGCGCGCACGTAGCGAGCCATAGTCGGTGATTTCCATTGAGCCGGTGCCCTGCATGGTAACGGAGACTAAGGCGGAGCCGACCGCGTAAATGCGGTCTACGAACGTCGAGTTGCTCGCTACCATGCTAAATGGGGAATGGGTGTAGTTGGCTTCGAGGCCGAGGACGAGATCTTCCCACTGCGTGTTGTAACCGACAAAACCGCCGAAGCCCGCTCTATTTGAATTAGCGTTGCCGAGGACCGGAATTGCGGAGGGGTCATCTTCGGCCTCCACCGTCAGCCCCCGCAAGCTATAGGCAATTAGCCCCGAGGTCGCGTTCGTAAAACTGGCGGCGCCATTGCTGTAGCTCATCTGACCGCCGAAATAGAATCCGCTCCATTTCGTGAACGTTGCCGGCCCGACGGTTTCCGAGCCGCGCAGGGCGTCGAAATCCTGCGCGAACGCGCTTGGCGCGAACGCGAACACGGCCACAGCACAGATGAACCAACGCATCAACCGCGCCCTCTCATCCTGTCGGCGCGCATAGCGCGGCCGATTGGGCGCGATCATCGGGTATTAACCTTAATGGAGGGTTAGCTCGGGGCGCCGGCATCGCCGGTTGGGCGCCTGGATGCGCCGCCCGCCGAGCCACTTCTGTCGAGCTTTCGACAAGGCCACTTAAAAAGAAGACGGCGCGGTTTCCCGCGCCGTTTATAGCTTCCGAGGATTGATTCGCTCAGGCCTAGATCAGCCGCGGGTCGACAATGGGTATTGCGGCTGAGGCGCGTATGTGGGCGCCGGTGGTGCATAGACCGGTGCGGGCTGCGTATAGACCGGCGCAGGCGGCATCATGACGGCGGCCGGTTGCGCCGCCACCACGGTAGATCCTGTGTCGATCGGGAACCGCCAGCGCATGCCCAGCATGAAATCGTTCGAGGACAGGTTCGAGAACTTGTAGGAGTTGGGGCTGCAGCCGCCGATACAGTCGATGGTATCGGTGACCGAACCGTAATTCAGGTATCGATAGGCAAGTTCGACCGAGAAAGTCTTCGTCACGGCGTAGTCGACACCTGCATAAAGCGCCCAAGCCGGACTGAAGTTGCTGCTATTGCGGCCGAATCCGGCACCCGTAGTGCCGATTCCCATATCGACCAAATCGGCCATCTTGTTGTATGCGCCACCCACGCCGGCGCCGACGAACGGCGTCAGGCAATCCCAGGTGCCCAGATCGACATAGGCATTCGCAAGAAGCAGCACGGATTTGAGATAGCCCTGATAGGCGTCGCCCTGGCCGGTCGCGGGATTATAAACACCCCGCGCGTTGATCTGGGTGGCGTCACGATATTCGGCGGTCACGTCGAAGCGCAACCAATTGTTATACTCATAGCCGATACCGGCGTTGAAAAAGACCGTATCGGCGTTTGAGTTTTGATCGAATACGAAGCCGTCGCCCACGTCGGGCGGGCTCGGCAGATAGGTGACGCTGAACTTGTTCGTTATGCCGACGCCGATGTCGCCGCGCAGATACCAGGCGCCCTCCGGCTGCTCCATGACCATGAGCTGCGGTTGATACGTGAGCTGGGGTGGGGGCGGCATAGGCTGCGGCATATCCGCGGCGAAGGCCGTTGTGCTTGCCGCGGCTGCCGCCGCGGCGCTGATCAGGAGTTTGACGCTTACCATCGCTTCGACCTTTCCTCGACGGCGATCACGCGCCGAAAGCGGCGCAGAATCGTTGGGCAAGGTGAAGTTAGGCAGGAAATGTTTAAGCGGGGCTTAACCTTAACTCTTAATCATAGCTGATTATCCAACATAACCTGGCGCCGGCTTTATGCGGGTCGACCGTGCGCGGCGGTTAAGAGGCCGCGGCAGCCCCGCCGCGGCGGCGGGCGAACCCAATAACCGATTGTTAACGTTTGGGAGCCGATCAGCTCACGAAAAGTGCCGATCAGTCCGCGTCGTCGCCGAGTTCGCCGATGTGATGCTGGGCGTAGAGCTCAAGTCCGACCTTGGCGACGAGATCAAGCTGAGTCTCGAGGAAATCGATGTGTTCTTCCTCGTCGTGCATCAGCTTCTCGAACAGGTCGCGCGACACGTAGTCCCGCACCGAGTGGCAATGGGTGGCGGCCTCCTGGTAGAGCGCCCGCGCCGAGAGTTCGGCGGCGAGATCGCAGTCAAGCACTTCTTTCACGTTCTGACCGATATGCAGCGGATCGAGCACCTGCAAGTTGGGGAAACCGTCGAGGAAGATGATGCGCTCGATCAGCTTGTCGGCGTGCTGCATCTCCTCGATCAATTCCTTGCGCCATTGCTTGGCCAGCGATTTGTAGCCCCAGTTGTCGAGCAGCCGGTAATGCAGCCAATATTGATTCACCGCCGTCAGTTCATGGCGCAGGCTTTTATTGAGGTAATCGACGACGACGGGCTCGCCTCTCATAATCGTGCTCCTGCGATTGGCGTTGTTGCCGCACTGCGTAAGGCGGGCACGGCATTATAGCCGCTGCAGCGAACGCCGAAAGCGGGCCCACCGCGCGAATGGGACGCTCGGCTCCGCGGCAATGGAGAGATCAGGAACGATCGGCGGCGTCTTGACGGCATGCCGGCTCGGCGGCAGTCAATGCCTCGTTCATGATGCGCCGGATGGTGCGCGCGCAGCGTCCGCATTGCGGGCTGCAACCCAGGCAATCGTATACCTCGCCCGTGGTGCGCGGCGCGGCCTCGCTGGCCGACAGTGTTGCGCGCACGTCATGGTCGGTGAGCACGTTGCAGGAGCAGACAATCATTGCAGCAAGGCCCGGCGGCGGATTGGTATGATCTGTAACTATCCGTAATTTAGCAATTCCAGCTTTGCAAAGGAAATCAACTCTTTATAGGGATTCTAAGCTTCGCAGGCTTGGTTCGCGGGCTTGGTTCGCGGGCTTGGTTCGCAGGGTTGGCTGGTTGTCGGCTAATCCCCAAGAAAGTTCCGATTTCCCAATACGCAATAATAGGTGCGTCCGACGGGCTCGCACTGATCTGAATCAAACGGTTCAAGACAGCCGATCCGGGGCTGCGCCGTGTGGATAACTCCTGCCGCGATCATGCGGCGGCCGATTCCCCGGAGTCCTCCGATCGGCGGCGCCGGCGCGATCGCAGCCGGCAAAGTCGCGACGGCACGCGGCAAAGGTCATCGAGCAAGCCGGCAAAACGCTGACCGCGCCCGAGCGCCCGGTCGAGCGCCGCCATGGTGCGCGCCAGGCCCGGATCGTCGTCACTGACCCAGGCGCGCAAGACCGAACCGAACAGCACGGCGAGACCCTGTGCGCGCATCATGCCGCGCGGGCCCGACGCGTTGATGCCGGCGGCGGTCAGCATCCACTGCTGCGACCGGACCGCGAGCCCGTTCAGCGCAAGCGCGAGCGGCGGATTGCGGGTCGCCGAGCGGAGGAGCGAGCGAACGGCTTCGCGGTGCGGCGCGAGCACTTCGAGCCTGCGCATCAGAACGTCGAACAGGCGTTCGCGCGCCGGCTCTTCTGCCATATCGGCCAAATCCTCCGCCAGCACGGCGCGGTCCACGGATTTGAGATGCGTGGCCAAGATAGCAAGCGTGGAGGAGAATTCGCCGCGCATTTGCGCCAGCGAGACTCCAGCGCTATCGGCAATTTCCGCCAAGCCGATTTGCTCGATCCGTTTTTCGGCGAGAAGCGCGAGGAAGGCCGCGATGATCTTGCCGCGATCGCCGGCCGGCGCGGCAGCGCCGCCGGTAGCGGCGGATCGCGTGGACCTCGAAGTCGATTTGCGGGCGGGTCTGCGGGCCATGATTGAACTCCTAAGCACCAAACTCCTGAATACTGAACGCGCTGGCGGACGCCTCGGACGCGCGCCTGTTACCAATCAATGTAGGGCCGCTACTCGACGGTTCCAAGGCGGGGCAAGAGCCCGATCCCGAAAAGTGCAACCCGTTTTCGGAAAAGATCATGCTCAAACGGAGAGCGAGATCAGCCCGCCAGTTCGCGCGAGCGCGCGGTCGCAGCCGCGATCGCTTTCGTCATGAGCGCCGCCAGGCCGGACTCCCCCATCAGCACCGTCAACGCCGCAGCGGTCGTGCCGCCGGGCGAGGTGACGTTTTCCCGCAACGCCGCGGCGTCGAGCGGCGAGCGATGCAACAACTCGCCTGAGCCGGCTATGGTTTCGCGCGCCAGCGTTGCCGAAAGTGGCGGCGGCAGGCCGGCCGCCACGCCGGCTTGCGCGAGGGCTTCGGCGAGCAGGAAGACGTAAGCCGGTCCGGAACCCGACACCGCGGTCACCGCGTCCATCAGCGCCTCGTCGTCGATCCACTCGACTGCCCCGGTCGCGGCAAGGAGCCGATCCGCGAGATCGCGCTGCGCGGTATTGGCGTTGCGCGGCACCGCGACCGTGATGCCGCGCCCGATCGCGGCCGGCGTATTCGGCATGGCGCGCACCAGCGCGCAAGGGCGCGCCAGCGCGCCGGACAGAAATTGCAGCGTCCGCCCGGCCATGATCGATACCACCACGGTCGAGCCCGAAACCAGCGGCCCGAGCGGAGGAACAGCTTGCGCCGCCACTTGCGGCTTTAGCGCAATGACGATGGCGGCGGCGTTGGGAAGCGTTTTCGGATCCGGGTTGAGCCGCAAACCGCGCCGCGCCAGGACGGCGATTTCCGCCGACGGCTGCGGCTCCAGTATGGCGACGTGTTTTGGATCGAGGCCGAGCCGCAGCCAGCCTTCAAGCAAAGCGCCGCCCATTTTGCCGGCGCCGATCAACACCAGCAGGCCGGAAAAATTCCTTAGGTCCGGACCCGATCCGGCGTCGGTCACGCCTCACCCGAAGTCTCGAACATCGCGGAATCCATCGCTTCGCGCGCCGACTTGCCCGCCCAGATCACGAATTGAAATGCCGGGAAGTAGCGCTCGCAACTATCGAGCGCGGTGCCGAGCACCGCCTCGCATTGGCGCCCCGACGCGGCAACGCCGCCGGCCAGCACCAGCGCGTGGCGGAACATCACCACGCCGTTTTGCGTCCAGACGTCGAAATGCCCGATCCACAATTGCTCGTTGATCAGCGCAATCAGCTGCTGCACGTCGGCGAGCCGCGGCTCGGGCACCTTCATGTCGAAGGCGCACGCCAAATGCAGCGCTTCGATGTCGCTCATCCAGGTGAACGAGACCTGATAATTGGTCCACCGCCCGGTGACGACGATGCCGATCTCGTCTTCGCCGGCGCGCTCGAACGGCCAGTTGTTGCCGGCCGCCATGCGCTCGACGACGTCGAGCGGATTGTTGTGTTGATCGCGTGCCGTCTCGATAAGGGCCATGCTGCCTCCCCCACAGTGCCGCTTGGAAGTGGAACTGCGCACGCCACAGCACCTATCCGAATACCGGCTGCAATTTGACGCAGGGACGGCTTTTACAGGCCGATTGACTGCGGCCGCGAATCAGCCGCCGCACCGACTATAATCGGCCTGATTCCGTCCGCCAAAGGTTGTACAAGAGCCTCTGCCGCCGCCGCTCCCGGCAGTCATGAAGTGATTTGCCGCTCCGGCACAATGGTCCAAATGAGTTCGTCCACAGCGCCGACTGCGACAGGTTGACTTAGGGGAGGGGCTCACATCCTCCCCCGTGAAAACGGAGGAGGGGGACCGCCCGAAGGGCGGTGGAAGGGGCGCTTGCGGCTCAGCACCGCGTTCGTTGAAATTTCGTGACGAGCATGGCGAGTCCGCCGAAGCCGCGGCGAGCCCAGTGGCGATGTGCAGTCGTCATCCGCCAACGGGTCCGGCCCGAAGTGGCCGGCCCGATGACAGGCTCCGGCGGATGACCCGGTAACCGCAACGGTTCGAATTGTGTAGGGTGAGTACCGCGGCGTGAGAGCGAAGTGCGTAGGGTGGGCACCGCGCATGAAGAGCCAAGCCGGGTGGGCAAAATCGTTCACGCGCGGTGCCCACGCGGTTGCGCGGAGCAGACGATTTCGCCCACCCTACGCGCTTTTTGTTCTTGTCAAGCTTATGCTGCGCTGTCCCTACTCCGGTGACTTGCTCTTGACATTCCTCCCTATTTCAGTTACATACTCGCGAATCAAAGCTCGCTCATCGAAGGGCACATTCCGGGTGCGACCTAGAAGGTGGAGCGAGTGCGGTTCCCGCGCGCGGTCTCGCAAGCCGCGCCCGGGCGGCTCTGGGTCCCCGACCGACCGGCACTACGACCGGTCTCCGCGGAGCGCGGTTGAACTCGAGACAGGCGACAAAGGGTAACGCCCGATGAAGCCGGGTCTCAGGAAGCGCGGTACTGGAGCTGAGCCAATGGTGGATGCGTCCGCCCTGGCGAGCGCCGCGGTGGAGCGCCGAAAGGCGAGCGGTCTCCGCTGAGACCGCGGCCGCATCCGCTGATGCGGCTCCAAAGACAATTGCGCCTGTCGGCGCTCCGCCTCCCTTCTTTTGTTGGGAGGTCGTTGGAAGGGCTTTCTTGCAGTGGCGTGGCAAAACTCGGATGCGCAGACGCATCGCGAGAACGAGATCGCATGTCATCCGCCCCCGCGAAGCGGGGGAGGGGGACCACGCGCAGCGTGGTGGAGGGGGCGTCTGAGATGGAGCTTCGTGGTCGTTGCGGAAATTTCGTCGAGTCCGACGCCCCTTCCACCACCCTGCTGCGCAGGGTGGTCCCCCTTCCCCACTTTCGTGGGGCAGGATGAACATGGAGGTTCTAATCGAACAGGCTCGACACCGATTCTTCGGCAGCCGTCCGGTTGATCGCTTCGCCGATCAGCGTCGCAATCGACAACACGCGGATATTTTTGGATTGCGTGACCGCCTCGATGGGCTGAATCGAATCCGTGATCACGAGTTCCTTCAGGCGGGAATTGCCGACGCGCGCGATCGCGCCGCCCGACAGCACGCCGTGCGTGATGTAGGCGTAGACCTCGGTGGCGCCTTTCTCGAGCAGTGCGTCGGCGGCGTTCACCAGCGTACCGCCGGAATCGACGATGTCGTCGACCAGGATGCAGATGCCGCCATCGACTTCGCCGATGACGTTCACCACTTCGGATTCGCCCGGCTGCTCCCGCCTTTTGTCGATGATGGCGAGCGGGGCATCGATGCGTTTCGCAAGACCGCGCGCGCGGACCACGCCGCCGACGTCCGGCGAGACCACGATCACCTTGGCGACGTCGAAACGCGCCCGGATGTCGCGCATGATGACCGGCGCGGCGAAAAGGTTGTCGGTCGGGATGTCGAAAAAGCCCTGGATCTGCCCGGCATGCAGATCGAGCGTGAGCACGCGATCGGCGCCGGCACGCGTAATCAGGTTGGCGACGAGCTTGGCCGAAATCGGCGTGCGGGGTCCGACTTTGCGGTCCTGCCGGGCGTAACCGAAATAAGGGATGACCGCCGTGATGCGCCGCGCCGACGCGCGCCGCAGCGCGTCGATGATAATCAGCAATTCCATCAGGTGATCGTTGGCGGGAAACGACGTCGACTGGATGACGAACACGTCGGCGCCGCGCACGTTCTCCTGGATTTCGACGAAGATTTCCATGTCGGCGAAGCGCCGGACCACCGCTTTGGTCATCGGCGTGCCGAGATAGCCGCCGATGGCTTCGGCAAGCGCAGGGTTGGAATTGCCGGCGACGAGCTTGATCGCTCCGTTATTGCCCGCCATTCCCGCTCTCCTGCGCGCGCCCGCGGTCAAAAGCCAAGTTTTGATACAAGCCGCCTAGCGGGCTGGCAATATAATTCACAGCCTTTCCCCGCCGCTTTTTCCGTGTCGGCCCAATAGTTTCGCCGCATCAGGGTTAATAGGAAGGGCAATAGCGAATGGACTGAAGTGAATATCGCTCCGCGCCAATCGCCACTTTCGCCGTGCTATTCGCCCGTCAACGCGATCGCATTGACGTGGCGGCCGTAATCGACTTCGGCGCGGTGGGTGGCGCGGCGATAGCTGAAAAAGCGAGCCGGATCGGCATAGGTGCAAAACCCGAGATCTTCGACCCGGTCGATACCCGCCCGCTTAAGCCGCGCCGCGACATAGCCGCCGAGATCGAACATGGCATGGCCGTCGCGCGCTGCGGGGGAGAAAAAGCGGTCGCTGGCACGGTCTTCGGCGGCAAAGCGGGCGATGAGATCGGACCCGACCTCATAGCTGGCTTGGCGGATCATGGGGCCGACGGCGGCGCGAATTTGTCCGCGCGCGGCGCCGAGCCGCTCCATCGCCGCGACCGTCGCCTCGATCACCCCGGTCAGCGCACCGCGCCAGCCGGCATGCGCGGCGCCGATGACGCGCGCCTGCGGATCGGCGAACAGTACGGGTCCGCAGTCCGCGGTGGTCACGCCGATGGCGAGCGCGGGCATGCGGGTGACAATGGCGTCGGCACGGGGGCGAGTGTCATTCGTCCACGGCGTTTCGGCGACGATGACGTGCGGCGAATGAACCTGATTGGCGGTGAGAAAACGGCTTGGCTCGACGCCGAGCGCCGCCGCCATGCGCGCGCGATTTTCCGCAACGTTGCCGGCGGCGTCGCGCGAGCCGATGCCGCCGTTGAGGCTCTCGTAAAAGCCATCGGAAACACCGCCGGCGCGCGTGAAGAACGCATGGCGGATGCCGGTCAGCGCCAATGAAGCGGCCTCGATCGTCATGGCGGCGTCGTAAATCCGGGGAGCGGACCCAGTTCGGGGGAAGCGATGGCGATCGCCTTGAACAGCTCGCCCATGCCGTGCGCGCCGTCCGCGATCAGCCGCGAGAACGCGATCTCGATATCGGCCGCCTTGCCCGGCGCGCTCGCCTTCAGCGCGGCTGCGCGTCTTTCGATGCCGAGCCGCAGGAAAAGGTCGCGCTGCCGAATCGGGCCGTGAATGCGCGCGCCCATGCTTTCCGCGCACTGCGCCAGCGCTTCGAAATCGACGTGGGCGGTCAAATCGGCCCGGCCCGGAGCGCGCAACGGATCGGTGAACGAATGTCCGGCGACGGCCTGCAGCGTATCGCCCAAGCCGTAATGGTCGTGACCGTAATCGATAATCAATGCCGCGCCGCCACCGCGCATGCGTCGTCCCAATTCGAGCGCGATATCGTCCGCGCGCCATTCGTAGATCGCCCCCGCCGGGGCTTGGCGCAATGCGCGCGGCATCGAGGTTTCGAAGAACGGCAACGGATCGCGTGCCGCGCCGATGACGAAGTGGCCTTCGGGCGCGATGTCGACGACGCGCTCATGCCAGCCGTCGTCCTGCTTGACCGCCTGGTGAACCGGCAGCGCATCGATGAACTCGTTGGCGATGACGATGCTGTCGCCGCTTGGCACGTCATCGAGCGCGCTGTGCCACAGGATCGGCACGTCGAGATTTTCCAGCCGCCGCTCTTGGACTTGTTGCAAGGCCGGGCTGATCTCGACCAGATGAACGACGATCGCGCTGCGGAAACCGTCCACCACCTTCGCCGCGCGCAGCGCGTCGTGCATCAAGGTGCCGCGTCCGGGGCCGAGTTCGACGATGCGCAAGTCTTCCGGTTCGCCCATCTGCCGCCAGACCGCCGCCATCCACAATCCGATCAACTCGCCGAACATCTGACTGATCTCGGGCGAAGTGATGAAATCGCCGCCGGCGCCCAATGGGTCGCGGTTGATGTAATAGCCGTATCGCGGATGCGTCAGGCACAGCCGCATATATTCGGCGATCGGCAGCGGTCCGGCGATGGCGATGAGCCGGCGAATTTCGCTCTCCAGCGGCGAGTGTTCGTCAGCCATCTTTCGCTATCGGTGCGCGCCGCAATGCGAAGGCGAGAATGGCGATCCCGCCCAGCATCAGCGGAATGCAAAGCAGCATTCCCATCGTCAGCCATTGTGAGCCCCACAGAAAGCCGACTTGCAGATCGGGTTCGCGAAAAAATTCGCAAGCGATGCGCGCCGCGCCGTAGCCGAGCGCAAAGGCGCCGGTGACGAATCCGGGCCGCTTGAGCGCGCCGGCGCGCATCAAAAGGCCGAGCGCGATGAACAGGACCACGCCTTCCAGCGTCGCCTCATAAAGCTGGCTGGGATGGCGCGGGATCGGACCGCCATTGGGAAATACCATGGCCCACGGTACATCGGTCGGCCGGCCCCACAATTCGCCGTTGATGAAATTGGCAAGGCGGCCGAGAAACAAGCCGATCGGGGCGACGCCGGCGGTGACGTCGCCGAGCGACAGCATCGGGATGTGCCGATGCAACGCAAACAGAACAATGGCGATCGTGCAGCCGGCGACACCGCCGTGAAATGACATGCCACCGTTCCACAGCTCGAAAATCTGGATCGGGTGCGCGGCGAACAGCGCAAGATTATAGAACAGCACGTAGCCGGTGCGGCCGCCGAGGATGACGCCGAGCGTGATCCAAATGACGAAATCGTCGAAGTCGAGCACGGTGAACGGCGCCGGGCCGCCCCACAGCCGTTCCGACGCAATGATCGCGCGCGCGTAAAACCAGCCGGCAATAATCCCGACGATATAGGCCAAAGCGTACCAGCGCACCGCGAACGGTCCGATGGAGATCAGGATCGGGTTGATCGCGGGATAAGGAATGACCGGCAGAACGAACATCGGGTGGGCTTCCTGAACGAGCGGTCTTCTGCATGGCGCCGCGGCGCATGCTGCATGGTGCGGCCGAGCCCCCTTGCGGTTGCGCCGCACCATCGCCATTGTCTCGGCGCATAGCAAGCGGGCTCACCCAGAGGACTCACAAGGGATTCGCAAGGCGGGCGGAGGCGGTCATGGTGCAAACGACAAACCGGTTCTTCGACGAGGTTGCCCGGTTGATGAATGACGCGGCCGGCGTCGCCCAAGGGGTACGGCGCGAATTCGAGACGCTGTTCCGAACCCAGGCGGAGCGCTGGTTGCGCGATCTCGACCTGGTCAAGCGTGAGGATTTCGAGGCCGTCAAAGATATGGCGCGCATCGCGCGGGAGGAGAACGAGGCGCTCAAGGCCCGCGTCGGCGCGCTGGAAGTGGCGTTGGGGGTGAAGAGCGCGTCCGCTGCGCCGCAGAATTACCCGGCATCCGGCGGCGGCACGGCAGAACCGTTGCCGCCCCAGCCGCCGGGGAGCGCCGATCCGGCTAATCCGGGCACATTCTGAGCGGGCGCTTCGTCGCCTTAGCGTTCCTTGTTTTTCAAGATTTGCGCCGCTATAGAAGCCGCGGCCGCGGCTTCACCAGCACCCCTGGAGGCTGACGCGGATTTTCCCTTTTCACGACAGGGCTTAAGACGAGGATACCATTATGGCGACCGTCAATCTGATCAAAGCGGCGGCGCGCTCGCGGGCAGGCAAGGGGGCCGCCCGGTCCGAGCGTCGCGCCGGCCGCGTTCCCGGAATCATCTACGGCGACGGCAAGCCGCCGTTGCCGATTTCGCTCGATCACGCCGATCTGCGTCAGCGCATCTATGCCGGCCATTTCCTGACCACCATTCACGACGTCGAGGTAGAGGGGATCAAGCACCGTGTCATCCCGCGCGATTTCCAGCTCGACGCCGTGCGCGACCTGCCGCTGCATGTCGACTTCATGCGATTGGGCGAGGGCGCGACGATCCGGGTCAATATTCCGATTCACGTGCGCAACGCCGACCAGTCGCCGGGCGTCAAGCGCGGCGGCACGGTCTCGATCGTGACCCACAGCGTCGCCGTGCGCTGCCGCGCCGACGCTATCCCGGCCGGTATCGACGTCGACATCGGCGAGCTGGAGATCAATCACTCCAAGCATCTGAGCGACATCACGCTTCCCGAAGGAGTCCGCGTTGTGGAACGCCGTGACATCACGCTGGTCACGGTCGTGCCGCCGTCGGGCTACGCCGAAGAAATGAAGGCCCTTGCCGAAGCGGCTGCCGCCGCGGCGGCGGCCGCCGCCGCCGCTGTGGCTGCGGGTGTTCCGGCCGAAGGCGCCGCTCCTGGCGCGGCTCCGGGCACAGCTCCGGGTGCGGCTCCCGGTGCTGCACCCGGCGCGGCTCCGGCTGCCGCCGCGCCCGAGAAGAAGTGAGGTTGCGCTTTATCGGAGCATGATCTTTTCGGAAAACCGGACTCCACTTTTCCGGATCATGCTCTAGCGCGGAACGGAGACGATGCGGCTCCTGGTCGGTTTAGGAAATCCGGGAGCGCGCTATGTGGGCAACCGACACAATGTCGGCTTCATGGCCGTCCAGGAAATCGCCAAGCGCCATGGCATCGGACCGTGGCGTCGGCGCTTCCAGGGCGTTGCGTGTGAAGGTCCGATCGGCGGCGAACGCGTGCTCCTGCTGTTGCCCGGCACCTACATGAATGAGTCCGGTCGCGCCGTTGCCGAAGCCGCTCACTTCTACAAGTTGCCGCTTGCTGACATCACGGTATTTCATGACGAGATCGATCTTCCTCCAGGCAAGGTCAGAGTCAAAGTCGGCGGCGGCATCGCCGGCCATAACGGCTTGCGTTCGATCTCCGAACACATCGGCAACGACTATCGGCGCGTGCGCATCGGCGTCGGCCATCCCGGCGACAAGGATTTGGTGCAGCACTACGTGCTGAGCGATTTCGCCAAGAGCGAACGTGGCTGGCTCGAAGCGCTGATCGCAATCCTCGCCGACAACGCCGAACTGATCGCCCGCGGCGAGGACGCGAGCTTTCAGAACAAGGTTCATCTCGCCATGGTCGCGAAGGGATTTGGTGACCAGCGAAATGAAGAATACGGCGATCACGGCGAGGCGTGAGCCGGGAAACGGATCGAATTTTCCATGGGCTTTAAATGCGGCATCGTCGGCTTGCCCAACGTCGGCAAGTCGACCCTGTTCAATGCGTTGACCGAAACCGCGGCGGCGCAGGCGGCGAATTATCCGTTCTGCACCATCGAACCGAATGTCGGCGAGGTTGCGGTGCCGGATCGGCGGCTGGAAACGCTTGCAACGCTCGCCAAGTCGGCCGAAATCGTGCCGACGCGACTCACTTTCGTCGATATCGCCGGCCTGGTGCGCGGCGCGTCGAAAGGCGAGGGGCTCGGCAATCAGTTCCTCGCCAATATCCGCGAGGTCGACGCCATCGCCCATGTGGTGCGTTGCTTCGAGGATACCGACGTGACGCATGTCGAAGGCCGCATCGATCCGACCGCCGACATCGAGACTGTCGAGACCGAGCTGATGCTCGCCGATCTCGAAAGCCTGGAGCGGCGCGTCGACGGATTGAGCAAAAAAGCCAAGGGCGGCGACAAGGAGGCAAAGGAGGCGCTCGATCTCATGACGCGCGCGCTGACGCTGTTGCGCGACGGCAAGCCGGCGCGTTTGACCGAGCGCAAGCCCGACGAGGAAAAGGCCTTCCATACGCTCGGCCTCCTCACCTCGCTGCCGGTGCTTTACGTTTGCAATGTCGATGAGGCGTCCGCCGCCGGCGGCAATGAGTTCTCACAAAAGGTCGAGGCCAGGGCCAAAGCGGAAGGCGCGGCCGCGGTCGCCATTTCCGCCAAGATCGAAGCGGAAATCGCCATGCTGTCGCGCGGCGATCGCGACGAATACCTCGCCGCGATCGGTTTGAAGGAGGCCGGTCTCGATCGGCTGATCAGCGCCGGCTATGCGCTTCTTCATCTTGTGACTTTCTTCACCGCCGGGCCGAAGGAGGCGCGCGCCTGGACGGTCACGCGCGGCGCCAAGGCGCCACAGGCCGCGGGTGTCATCCATACCGATTTCGAGCGCGGTTTCATCCGCGCCGAAACGATCGCCTACGACGATTATGTTGCTTGCAGTGGCGAGGCCGGAGCGCGCGATGCCGGCAAGATGCGGCTCGAAGGCAAGGATTACATCGTGCAGGACGGCGACGTCATGCACTTTCGCTTCGCAAATTAGCGGAAAACGGATGACAGACGACAGACGACAGATAAAAGAGGTCAGAGTAGTTTCCTATCTGTCCTCTGTCGTCCGTCCTCCGCCGTCTGTTCTCAGATTTGCTGCCCGCGATTCCGGATCGCGCCCAGATGCTCGTTGATGCGGAATACGATGAGCACGAATTCGGCGATGATGCGCGCCACGATCACGCCCATGAAGGCGCCGAGCAGGCTCACGATGAGAAAGATCATGCCGGCGAACGGATTGAACGCCATGGTCGTGAGCGCGCTCACCACGCCGGCGAAGCCGAGCAGGATGGAAATCACCACCGCGAGCCAGTAGAAGACCTTGATCACGGTGGGCGTCACGAACCGCTCCCACTGGAACAGGTCGCCGAGGCCGAACATGATTCCTCCTGGCTAAGTCCGCGCGATTCCCGATTCGGGCGGCACACTGCACCCCGCGATTGCGACGGTCAATCGAGGATCGGGAGCATGTTTTACCGGCACCGCGGGCGGATTTTTTATTTGAGCGCGATCTTTTCCAAAAGCCGGCTTCCACTTTGCGGGCTCATGCTCTAGGGACGTGAACAAAGGATTCGCGGGCTGGTATGCGCAGGCTTCATTGGGAGGATTTCACGGCACTGGCGCCGCAAATGTCCGGCGACCAGCGCCGCGCTATCTCGGTTGCCGGGATCGCGCACGCGCTGCACGACGGCTACACCGACCTCATCTACATTCTGCTGCCGCTGTGGCAGGTGGAATTCGGCCTGACCTATGCGGCGCTCGGCTTGCTGCGGAGCGTGCTCGTCGGCGCCATGGCGGGCCTGCAAATTCCTGCCGGCTTCGCCGCGGAGCGGTTCGGCGCCGCGACCATACTGGCGCTTGGCACCGCGCTTGCCGGTCTGGGATTTTGTTTTGCCGGAGCCAGCACCGGCTTTGTCATGTTGCTCGGCGCGCTTGCCATCAGCGGCATCGGATCGAGTACGCAGCATCCGATCGCGTCGGCGCTCGTCGCCCAGGCCTTTGCCGGCCCGCGTTCGCTCAAGGCGCTTGGCACCTACAATTTCACCGGCGACCTCGGCAAGATGACTCTGCCGGCGACGCTTTCGCTGATGCTGTTGGCGATGGCGTGGCGTCCGGCGCTCGCCATCCTGGGCAGCGTCGGTATCGCCGTGGCGGCGGTGATCTATATCGCCACCCCGCGTTACGAACGCGGCGTCGTCGTCCATCCCCGGGGCGATGCCCATACGGCGCGCGACCGGAAGCGGCAGCCCTTTGCGTTTCCACTGCTGGTCGCGATCGGCGTCATCGACAGCGCGACGCGCATGGCATTTTTGCTGTTTCTGCCCTTCGTGCTGAGAAACAAAGGCGCGAGCGAGCAGACAATCGGCTTGGCGCTGACGCTCGTTTTCGCCGGCGGCGCGACCGGAAAGCTCGCTTGCGCCTTTATCGGCGCGCGGATCGGCGCGATTGGAACCGTTTGGCTGACAGAGGGATCGACGTCGATTGGAATTCTCGCGTTGTTTCCGCTACCGCTCGACGGCGCGCTGGTGTTGCTGCCGCTGATCGGCGTCGCGCTCAATGGCACGTCGTCGGTGCTGTACGGTTCCGTGCCCGATCTAGTGCCGCCGCAGTGGCGCACGCGTGCGCTGAGCATTTTTTATACTGGCACGATCGGGTCGGGTGCGATCGCGCCCATCCTGTTTGGTCGAGCGGGGGATGCGCTCGGCGTTTGGCACGCTTTGACGCTGGTTGCCGCATTCGTGCTGCTCACGTTGCCGCTGTCCGCGCTGCTGCGCGGCGCATTGGCGCGCGGATAAGCTCGCGGCACGGGTCATTGCTTACTCCGCGAACGAGGCAATTTTGTTCGCGTTGAAGTTGAAATTATGCGAGGACAATGGCCATTTGGGTCCCTTCAAGGACCATTGCGCGAAAAATTCGAAGGATTCTAATTTCGTCTGCAACTAATTGGAGAGGCCCGTAAAAATGACAATACGCGCAATGCGTTATCTGCTACATAGATTGGGCAGGACTTTTGGCCGAGAATTTATTCCGGCCTGCGTCGACCCGTTAGCTGATGGATATGCTATCGAATTGGGGCACCGCTATTGCGCCGACGACAAACGATAAAGGGTAAGCTGACGGCTCGCGAGAGCGAGGTTCTCCGGTGGGTGGCGAACGGAAAGTCGGCTTGGGAAATCGGCGAAATTCTTCACATCACGAAACGAACGGTCGACGAGCACGTGCAAACGGCGGTGCGAAAATTAGGCGCCGATAATCGGACACATGCCGTGGCGATTGCGCTCTCCGACGGCCTCCTCAAGTTATAGGACTGACGCACGGCGCGGCGATCACGCTCTGCGTCGGCGTCATGAAGATATAGGAACTGTCACAAATGCCAATATCGAATTACTTCTGACTGTGCCAAACCACAATGTCGGGTAGCGGACTAACCAGCAAAAGAGTTGGGTATTCCTTGACACTGGCTCACGCCCAAGCCGCATAAGCAAAATTTCGGCGCGAAGATTTTACGGCGACGTGCGTGAGTGAAAACGACATATGCCCTGCCGGGGAGGAGACCATGAATTCAAGAACTCGCGTGAATCCCCCGGCCGCCGGCGGAACGCTCGACACTAGGCGAACGCTTGACGTCGAGGCCTTCGCCCGCAGCTATGGCGGCGTGACGGTTTCCAGATTCAAGGCAGGAACCTTGCTCTACAGCCAGGGCGAGCCCGACAACGCCATGTATTGCCTTCGCGAGGGACAGATTCAAATCACGGTGGTGTCGAGCGATGGCAAGGAAGGTATCCTTGATGTCATCGATCCGGGCAGCTTCTTTGGCGAAAGTTGCCTGCTCGGCAACCGTCTCCGCGTGGCGACTGCCGTATGCATGACCGACTGCCTCGTGGCGCGATTGGAAAGTGCCAGCATCGTCCGCGCCGTCCGGGAGAATCCGACCATTGCCGAACTTTTCGTCGTCTTTGGGCTGACGAAGGCCGCGCAATTGCGCGAAAGTATGATCAGTCAGCTTTTCGATTCGAGCGAGAAACGGCTGGCGCGCACGCTCGTCCTGTTGGCCAATCACGGCGGCAGAAAGAACATCATCAGAAATATCGACCAGGAGGGGCTGGCGCAGATGATCGGCACGACGCGTCCGCGGGTGAATTATTTCATGAATAAATTTCGTAAGCTGGGTTACATTCAGTACACGGGCAGCATCATCTTCGTCCACAGTTCGTTGTCGGATGTCGCGCTCTGCGAAGACGTGTTTGTGTTTGATGCATCCGACGATAGGCTGGAAGCGGCAGGTTAACGCGGGTCTCCGTTCAGTAAATTCAGCGTCCGAAAAGCACTGCTCGCAATTGATCTGAAACAATGTGACCTGCTTGGCCATCTATTAAGCGCCTTTGAAGATTTGCAATGCTGACGGTTTCGCATATAGGACCGGAAGACGCATTGGCTGTATGCGAAACTCGCCGATCAGAAACTGCATCCGCCGCGCCGGCCAGCGCGCGCTTAAACCAACAAGCCAGACATACAAACAAATCATTAGCAACAGCCCCTGGTGTTAGTACGTACGCAAATTCCGTATTAGTTGTGCAATTTTGAACAGCGAATTGCGACGTGTCATGTCAGATATCATGCTGACTGATTTGGCGCGTGGGTCGCTGGCGCTTCGCACAAAAAAGTTGCGCGAGGCTTCACGTCCCCAACGGGCGGCTAAGGAAAGGCCCAGCGTGGGGATTTGCGCCGGAGAGCGAAGCCTGTTCTTGACCGTGTGAGTCTCCGGCGATTCGTGCGGTACGTGGCGCGAATTCCGGCGATCACCTGAAAGGACAATGCGGGGACTCGAACGGACGAACCTATGCTGAGCAGCGAGATCTTTATCGTCGACGACGACTACGACATGCGTGAAGCGCTTGCGGCGATATTTCGCTACGAAGGGTATCGCACCGCCGCCTTCACCGATGGCAGATCATTCGTCCGCCTGGCCCGCGATCAAACGCCCGCCTGCGTTCTGCTCGATCTCTGCATGCCCGGAATGTCCGGGCTCGATGTTCTCAAGGAACTCGATGCCCGGAACTATCCGGCGCCCATCCTGATCATTTCCGCCCAGGAAGACGTATTGAACGTGGTCCAGGCGATGCGCAACGGCGCCTTCGACTATCTTGAGAAGCGGCTCGACGCCGAGAGCGTCGTCGGGCGCGTGGTCGACGCGATCGAAGCATGGAAGCAGCTTCGCGAACGCGACGACTCGTCCCCCGCGTTGTCGCCGGCAATCCGCGGCTACTATCAGCTTACGCGTCGCGAACGCGAGGTTTTGGCGCAGATCGCCGCCGCCTCCTCCAACAAGGAGACCGCGAGAAATCTCGGCATAAGTCCGCGGACGGTGGAAATTCACCGCGGCCGGATCATGCACAAGCTCGGCGCCAAGAACTCGGTCGATCTCATGCGCATCATCATGAACAACGCAGCGCATGACCGAAGCCGCAGCGTTCCAAGCGTGGCAGCGCTACCAACTAATTAATGGTCGTTTCCGTGCTTATTAGGTTTTGCCAGAAACATTAAAAATTGCCAAGAGTAATCGATAGATGAACGGATGGCCGCGAACGCCGTGCGATGGCTACCCGCACTATTGTGTTCGATGTAGCCGCGGCTATCTCGAATTTCTCAGATGCCCTCGCAAGGATTGCGAATTGGAGACCGAAGCAGCCGCGAAAGTTAGGACCGCGCTCGTTGCGGCGGCTCATGGGCGAGAACCGGATAGGCGCGGTCGTTTCCGCCACGTCGATGCCGCCGCGTTGGCCACGAGAGCGCCTTCAAAAGCCGCCTCGGTCGGCCGATGCATCGCGGCTCAGGCAAAAACGTAAAGACGGTATTTGTACGTATATTTATCAGACAAACAGATAGAAATATTTTTTGGTTCATCCAGACTATCGTGTCTAGTATTTTCACCTACGGGAATTCCGCGCTCGGCTGACGCCCTTTTATTGCAATATTATATTTTGATACGGCAGGGTCGCCGTTGCCAAGGGTGAGCGATCAAGGCTCTTCCGACACTATGCATTTTCGAGCGGATGCGCGTGGGATCTCGCGACGTGCATCGATGGAGATCGGATGACTGACATTCGCATTCTGCTGGTGGACGACGAGCCGGACATCCGCGAGGTCGTGGACGTGTCGCTCGGTCTAGACCCGGAATTTAGGACGCGGGCCTGCGCGTCGGGCGCGGATGCACTGGTGATGGCCGCCGAATGGTCGCCGTCGATCATCCTTCTGGATGTCATGATGCCGGTCATGGACGGACCGGCAACGCTTGCCAACCTGCGCAAGAATCCACGAACCGTGGGCATTCCGGTTCTCTTCCTGACCGCCCGTACGCAGACGGCCGAGATCGAGCACTTCATCTCGCTTGGCGCCCAAGGCGTATTATCCAAGCCATTTAATCCGATGACGCTCGCAGCCTCGGTGCGCAGCTATCTGCCGGCGTCGGCAGGTCATCATGCGTCCTGAAGCGAACAATGCAAATTCCGCCCACTCGCCCCCCTTGGTGAACCCGGCAATCCACGACAGCAGTGTGCGCGAGAATGCGGAAGACGCGCTGCACGCGCAATTGATGATCAGGTCCCTGACAAATCGGACCGTACAACTCGCGTTCGGGTCTGCCATTGCAATCTTACTCGTCGTGGGTGGTTTCGCCTATCGCAGCATTGTCGTTTTGAGCGAAAGCGACCGCTGGGTGCAGCACACCCACGAGGTTCTGGAGAATCTTCAGGAACTGCAACTCGCAATGGAGACTGTCTCATCGAGCGTCCGCGGGTATGTCCTAACTGAGGCGGAACCCTTTCTCGAGCCCTACCGTGACGGCAGATTAAGCCTGGAACAGCATGTGGCAGCCATCCGCGACTTGACGGTGGATAACCCCGAACAGCAGCGCCAAATCCCAGTCCTCGAAAGGCTGGCTGCCGAAAGGTTAGACCGCGCGGAGGAAAACATTAAACTGCGCCGGGACCGGGGATTTGAGGCTGCAGCAGAGGCCATTCGGATCGGACCGGACCTGCGGGTTACGGTCGAGTATCGAGCGATCGTTCACCAGATGCGGGACGAAGAGCAGCGATTGTTGGTGCTGCGCAATGCGGACGCGGAGCGGAGCACAAGCCGGACTAAAACTATTCTGATCCTCGGAACCGTCCTGGGCCTGTTGATCACCGTCGCCGCCGGTTGGAGCGTCCAACGCGACAGCTCGCGACGCGAGATTGCGGAGGAAGCGCTTCGGGAAAGCGAACGCAAATATCGGATGCTAGTTCAGGGGGTCAAGGGCTACGCGATCTTGATGTTAGGCCCGCGGGGGGAGATTCGCAGTTGGAATCCCGGCGCGGAGCGTATGACAGGTTTCACGTATGAGGAGGTCGTCGGTCAAAATTTTTCTCGTTTCTTTCCGGCGGACGACATCAAGCTGGGCAGGCCGCAGGAGATACTCAGGATGGCCGCTGCAAGCGGCCAGTATGAAGAACAAGGCTTGCGCGTGCGGAGAGACAACACGCGTTTCCTGGTCCGTACCACCTTCACGGCATCGCGCGACCCGGCCGGAAATCTGCGCGGGTTTTCAGTGATCAGCCGCGATCTCACCGAGAGCAAGGAGTCGGAGGCGAAGTACCGCGGGCTGCTGGAGGCGGCCCCGGATGCAATGGTGGTGGTGAACCAAAGCGGAGAGATCGTCCTACTGAACGCTCAGGCGGAGAAGCAGTTCGGCTACCGCCGCGACGAATTGCTTGGGCAGAAGGTCACGAACATCATCCCGGCTGGCTTCGCGGAACGGCTAATCGCGGACGGTCTTCGATCCGCGGAAGACGCGCTGGCGCAGCAGATCGGGACCGGAATCGAGCTCATTGGGCGGCGCAAGGATGGCGGCGAGTTTCCGATCGAGATCATGCTGAGCCCGCTGGGGAACGTTGAAGGAACCTTGGTGACGGCAGCCATCCGCGACATAACTGCACGCAGAGCCGCCGCGGCTAATCTTCTGCAGAAGGTGGGAGAACTAAAACGCTCCAACGAGGAATTGGAGCAATTTGCTTCCATTGCCTCGCACGATTTGCAAGAGCCGCTGCGGATGGTGGCCAGTTACACGCAGCTTCTCTCCAGACGGTACAAAGGAAGGCTCGACTCCGACGCCGATGAGTTCATCGCATTCGCGGTGGATGGAGCCAGCCGCATGCAGCGGTTGATCCAGGATCTGCTCGCCTACTCGCGCGTCGGAACAAGAGGAAGCGATCTGCTCGACATCTCAAGTGAAGACGCATTGCAACAGGCGCTTCTCAATCTGCGCGGCGCCATCGAAGAAAGCGGTGCGCTGGTAACGCATGGTCCCTTGCCGACCGTGTCGGCGGATGAAACGCAACTGATTCAATTATTTCAGAACCTCCTCGGCAACGCCATCAAGTACCAAGGCCCCGGGGTCCCGAAAGTCCACATTGCAGCGGCCAGGAACAACGGAAAGAGATGGGTATTCTCGGTGCAAGACAACGGACTCGGAATTGAGCCGCAATACTTCGAAAAGATTTTCGGCATGTTCCAGCGGCTGCACAAACGGGAAGCGTTCGCCGGTACTGGGATGGGCCTGGCCATCTGCAAGAAGATCGTCGAGCAGCACGGCGGCCACATCTCGGTCGACTCCAAACCAGGGCACGGTTCCACCTTTCGATTTGCGTTGGCGGAAAGCGAAAGGAAGTCATGACAGCCATCGGAGCAACAGGCATGTCCATCGAGGTTCTCTTGGTCGAAGACAGTCCCGGCGATGTCCGGCTGACGCAGGAAGCCTTCCGTGACGCCAACACGTCCATCCACTTGCACGTCGCTTCCGATGGCGTGGAGGCCATGGCTTTTCTGAGACGCGAGGGGACTCACGGCCATGCTCCTCGCCCGGATATCATCTTGCTCGATCTGAACCTTCCTAAAATGGATGGCCGCGAGGTTTTGGCTCGGATCAAGGAGGATGACGGCCTGAAAATGATCCCCACGGTCATCCTGACCACGTCGGATGCGGAGGCGGATATCGTGAAATGCTATCGACTCCAAGCGAACTGCTACCTCAAAAAGCCCGTGCAGTTGGACGCATTCGAAAGCCTGGTGAAGAGTATCAATGATTTCTGGCTGACTAAGGTCGAGTTGCCGCCGCAGACGCGAGGCGGATGAACATGAAAGCGATCAAGACAATTCTCCTGATCGAAGATAACCCTGGCGACGCACGTTTGGTTCGCGAGACGTTGAACGAGCAGGCTCCGCACTACGCAAAATTGACCCACGTGGGATGCATGACGGAGGCCGAGAAATATCTTGCGAAGCATGCGGTTGACATCATTTTGCTCGACCCAGGATTGCCTGATGCGCAAGGACTGGAAGCGGTACGGCGGGCCCACGCCGCCGCGCCCGTCTGTACCTTGGTGGTCTTGACGAACTTGGACGACGAGTCGCTGGCCTCGCAAGCCATGCAAGAAGGTGCGCAGGACTACCTCGTCAAAGGCCAAATCGAGACGCGTGGACTTCTGCGGGCCCTGCGCTATGCAATCGAACGCAAGCGGTTGGACCGATTAAAGGACGAGTTCGTATCGACGGTGAGCCATGAGTTGCGCACGCCGTTGACGTCGATATCCGCCTCGCTCGGCCTTCTCATGGGCAAAGCGGCCGGCAACCTGCCCGATCCAATAGTCCGTCTGCTTGCGATCGCGCACCAGAACAGCGAGAGACTCGTACGGCTCGTCAACGACATTCTCGATATCGAGAAGATGCAGTCCGGCCGCGTCGTTTTCAATTTCGCGCGCGTCGATGTCAGATCGCTGGTAGAGCAGGCGATCGAAGGAAATCGGGAATTAGCCGAAGGCTATGGCGTGCGAATTCGGCTTGAGGGCGCGCATGCCGTCTGTGACGTGCGAGCCGATCCAGACCGGCTTGCCCAGGTCGTCACCAACCTGCTTTCGAACGCACTCAAGTTTTCTCCGGCGCAGGATGAAGTGGTGGTGACGATCGAGGAAGCAACCGACGTTGTCCGAATCTCGGTGCGCGATCACGGTGCCGGCATTTCAGTCGACTTCAAGCCGCATATCTTTGAGAGATTTGCGCAGGCCGATGCAACGAACATACGGCAAAACGGCGGCACCGGCCTTGGCCTGAGCATCGTGAAACAGATCGTCGATCGGCTCGGTGGCGAGGTGGGCTTCGCTGACGCGCCCGGCGGCGGAACGATTTTTCACGTCGCGTTGCCGTGTTGGGGACAATTCGATGCGGTGAATACGCTCGATCCGATTATCGGGTCATCACCGCTACATGGATGATTTCTGACTGACAAAGGTCAAGTTGTCACTAGGGGGCGCCAAGCGGATGAGCCCGAAATTGATCAAAACACTCCTCCTGGTCGAAGATAACCCCGGGGACGCACGTCTTATCCGCGAGATGTTGAACGAGGAGGGCTCGCTCAACACTCAGATGACACACGTGGAGTGCATGAGCGACGCCGAGACGCATCTTGCGAAGCACGCCGTCGACATTATCCTGTTCGACCTGGGTTTGCCCGATGTACAAGGACTGGAAGCGATACGGCGGGCTCACGCCGCCGCGCCCGGCGTCCCCTTGGTGGTGCTGACGGGCTTGGACGACGAGTCGATGGCCGTGCAAGCGCTCCAACTGGGCGCACAAGACTATCTCATCAAGGGCCAAATCGAGCCGCGCGGGCTGCTGCGGGCGCTGCGCTACGCCATCGAGCGCAAGACCATGGAAAGTGCGGCCCTGGCGATGGCGCGGCGAATGGCGCATTCGGCCGAGCACGACTTTCTCACTGGTTTGCCCAATCGGATGCTGCTGAACGACCGTATCGGCCGGGCGATCGCTTTGGCGGCGCGTCACGCGAAAAAAGTTGCGGTGCTGTTTCTGGATTTGGATGGCTTCAAACACATCAACGACTCTCTCGGACATCAGACCGGCGACAAGCTCCTTCAATCCATCGCAAAACGCCTGGTGGATTGCGTACGCGGTTCGGACTCGGTCAGCCGGCAGGGCGGCGACGAATTCGTCGTATTGCTTTTAGAACTTGACCACGCGGAGGATGCGGCCGTTACGGCGAGAAGAATGCTGCAGGCCGTGGCGTTGCCTCATGCCATCGACCAGCACGATCTTCACGTCACCGCAAGCATCGGCGTGAGCGTCTATCCCGACGATGGCCTGGATGCGGACACGCTCATCAAGAACGCGGACACCGCGATGTACCAGGCCAAGGAAAATGGGCGCCGGAGCTTTCAGTTTTTCAAGCCGGCGATGAATATCCGGGCCGTGGAGCGGCAATCCATCGAGGAGGATCTGCGCCGCGCCCTGGAACAGCGGGAATTCGCGCTGCACTATCAGCCGAAGGTCAATCTGACGACAGGGGCGATTACCGGGGCTGAAGCGCTGATACGCTGGATGCATCCCACCCGAGGATCGGTCTCTCCGGTGGACTTCATTCCGGTCGCGGAAGACTGCGGCCTCATTCTGCCGATCGGCGCCTGGGTGCTTCGTGAAGCGTGCGAGCAAGCCAGGGCCTGGATGGATGCGGGTCTGCCGGTAATAAGCATGGCCGTAAACGTCTCCGCGATGGAGTTTCGGGACAGGAACTTTCTGGATGGTCTATTCGCAATCCTCGCCGAAACGGGCCTCGATCCCAGATCTCTCGAGGTGGAACTGACCGAGAGCGTCCTCATGAAGCATGCCGCGGCCACGGCAACCATCCTCCAGGCCCTCAGGAAAAGTGGGATCCAGGTGGCGGTCGATGATTTCGGCACCGGCTACTCCAGCTTGAGCTATCTGCAAAAGTTTCCGGTCGATGCCGTCAAAATCGACCAGTCGTTCATCCGTCAAATCAGCACCGCCGGCGCCGATACGACCATTGTGAAGGCGGTAATCGGCATGGCTCGGGGTCTCAGGCTGCGGGTCATTGCGGAGGGCGTGGAAACGCTGGAGGAGGTGGCATTCCTTCGGGCCTACCGATGTGAAGAGGCGCAAGGTTACTATTTCAGCCGGCCGATGCCGGCGCAGCAGTTCGCGATGTTGCTGAAAAACGGGATACCTGATTCCTCCGTCGTCGTTCAACGGTCGCCCGTGAAGGCGGCCGCGCGGGCCGGCTAACAAGCCATCAGCCGAACTGCCGGACCAGTTCGCTGGCGAGGCGTTTTAACTTCGCGCTCGCTTCAGAAAGTTGGTCCAAGGCGACCTTCTTATCACTGCGATTAATGGCCATCGCACAAGCCTCCAGTTCGGTGTGGATCACCCGCCGAATGGCCACGGCTGTTTGCTCGTTGCTCAATTTGCCTCCCGGTCGGCTACGGATTTCCAAGTCAGCGATTCTGCCAACGACGAAACATTAAGGCCAAGAACATTAAGAGGCAGGCAGATAAGCCGTTCAAACTGGTTAGGTCACCCGACCACTGCAAGAATTTATAGTTCACATTTTTCGTGAAAAGCTAAGTAGCTATACGGATAGGCTGGGTCGCGGCCCTACGTTCGGCGGCACCATGGCGGTGCGTTAGTTTCGTCCGTTACCCTTCAGCGGAGCCATAGTTGGGCCGGTCGTTGCCGGTCAACCCTCCACGCGCCGGCGCAGCGTCGCCGTCCCTGGTCCCGCGCCGCAAGCGTGCTATAATTGCCGGCATAGATCGACGGAGCACGATGATGATTTTCCCCCCGGCATTGATTCTCGGCGCGTACTTGATCATGCCGGTCGCCGATAGCGTTCCAGCGCTCAATGTGGAGCAGGTCTGCCAGGGCATCGCACAACAAGGCGGGGTCTCTTTCCACGATACCGACATCTCCGTGGAAAAGAAAAACTGCCTCGACAGCGAGAAGGCCACTCGCGCCGAATTGGCCAAAGAGTGGTCGAGCTTCTCGCCGGCCGACAAGACTGCCTGTACGAATGAATTGACGATGGGCGGGGATTCCAGCTACACCGAACTGCTCACCTGCCTGGAAATGGCGCGCGACGTGCGGACGATGCGCACCGAACAGGCGAAGCCGGCCGCGGCGCCGACTACCGCGCCACCGACTGCCGCGCCGCCGGGCCACGCGCCGCCGAAGCCTTAGCCAGGCCTCATCGCGGGAAGCTCTCAATAACCGATAAGAATCTCACTGACGGCTGGTTTGACCGAGCGGATGGCGGGATCGGACGAGCTGAATTCCTTGTCCGCCGACAGTGCGCTGACCGCGTCCGGCGAGGCTTTCGGGTCGGCGGTCAGGCTTATGCCGGATTTACAGCCACCGGGAAGCGATGCCAGCGCGCCGTCGTCCCAGTCGCTGACCGTCGCAACGCCGTCTTTGTCGAAACCCTTAAGCTTGAATGGCTTATGGTTGAGCTTTTCCAATTGCGCGAGGTTGAGACCAAGCCGCATGCCCCCGGGCGCGCTCCAGGTCGATTTGCCTTTGATGTCGATGAGATAGGTGCCGCTGCGCTCGGCGGGATTGGACCACCAGACTTCGAGGCGCCGCTTCGGATCGTTGGGAAACACAATCGACGCCTTGACCTTGGTGTCGCCATCGGCATCCACGTCGGCAAACGTGACGTTCTTGTTGTCAAACGTCATGGCAAGCCGAAGATGGTTCGAATCCTTTGCGAAAATGCCGCTGCAGGCCACAACATGCGCGCTCGGGGACGCCGATCGGGGCACGGCGGGCTGCGCGGCCGCAACGGCATGCATCGCCGGGTGCGCCGCGGTGTGGGCCGTGCCGGTCGGTTCCGCCACCGCCGCCGGGACTTTTTGCTTGATCTGCGATGGAGCGAGCTGATCTTCCGTACTAAGATTTGGATCAGACTGCATCGCCGGAGCGGCGGGTTGTGTTCCCTGCTGCGCCGCTAGCGGGCCGGCGCCCGCTAAGCCGAGCATCGAGCCAAGCGCCGCGGCCAGCGCCGCGCCGATCCACCCTCTATGCATCCCCGTCTCCGTTCTCCTGGCAAACCTAACATAACACGGCGAGGTAGGCCCAGCGCCGGCGCGCCGCGGCCTGCCGCCGCAGACTATCTTCGATCCTTTCGCTGCTCTCAATGGCTCGCCGAGCCGAAGCTCGAAAATGCAAAGCCCGCCTTCGCCCTGCGGGCTTCGGCGCGGCAGCCTTCACTCACTTCGCGAGCGAAGGCTGGTGGAGCCAGGCGGGATCGAACCGCCGACCTCCTGCATGCCATGCAGGCGCTCTCCCAGCTGAGCTATGGCCCCGTCAGACGACGGACGACAAATTACAGAGGACGGATGTATCGTCTCGGAGGAAGCCAATTCGATCATTCCGTCGTCCGTCGTCTGTCCTCTGCCGTCCGTTTATCCTTCCTCCTCATTTTCGATATCGCCGCCGATGATATCGGTGACATCGGCGTCCTCCTCCTCCTGCTCCTCGATGAAGGTGTCGTCGTCGAGCGTCTCGCCGATCTCGACTTCTTCCTCTTCGATCTCGGGCTCGGTCGTCGCGGGCTTTTTCGCGCCTTGCGCCTCGGCATCGGCCTCTTCGAGGGAGACGGTTTCGACCTCCTGCGGCTCCGGCACTGGGACCTCCTCGACCGGGGCCGGCGGGCGCGGGACGACCGGCGCAGGTTCCGGCCGGGCGCGGCTCACAACCTGAGCGACCTCATAGACCGTCCCGCATTTAGGACAGTGGATCGGATCCTTGTTCAGGTCGTAGAACTTGGCGCCGCAATTGGCGCAGAGCCTTTTGGTGCCCAGTTCGGCTTTGGCCACGGTTGTATCCTTCGCGCAAGTCGGGTGCTTCACTTGGCTAGTCGCAACGCGGCTGTCAATAGTCGATCGGCGCCGGCCCGCGGACCTTGCGCAACCGCAAAAACGACGGGATGACGGGCCGCCGCGGCCCATGATAGAGGGCGCTCATAACGGCGCCGGCCGATGCGCCGACTGGATTATGTCCGATGCCCGCCAACCGCGTTCCGCTTACCGCCCGCCGCAACGGTCCGCTCGCCGGCGCCGTGCGCGTGCCGGGCGACAAGTCGATCTCGATTCGAGCGCTGCTTCTCGGCGCGCTCACGGTCGGCGGGACCCGCGTCGGCGGCCTCCTCGAAGGCGAGGACGTCCTTAACACGGCGAAAGCCTTGCAGGCGCTTGGCGCCCGCATCGTGCGCACCGGCGAGCGGCAGTGGCTGATCCATGGCGTCGGCGTCGGCGGCTTTGCCGAGCCGGCAAATGCACTTGATTTCGGCAATTCCGGAACCGGTTGCCGACTTGCGCTCGGCGCCGTCGCCGGCTGCCCGATTATGGCGACGTTCGACGGCGATGCTTCGCTACGCAGCCGGCCGATGCAGCGCGTGCTGGAGCCGCTTCAGCGCATCGGCGCGCGCACGCTCGCTTCGGCGGACGGCCGTTTGCCGCTGACGCTCGCGGGCGCGCGCGATCCGATGCCGATCGTTTTCACGCCGCCGGTTCCCTCGGCGCAATTGAAGTCGGCGACGCTCTTGGCCGGGCTTTCGGCGCCCGGCGAGACCGTCGTGATCGAAGCGGAGCCGACGCGCGACCACACCGAAAAGATGCTCGCCCATTTTGGCGCCCAAGTGCGCGTTGAAGTCGTGCCGGTCGAACCGGTGGGCGGCCAAGGAAATAAAAACGGTCGCCGCATCACGCTCACCGGTCGGCCGGAACTCGCGCCGCGGCCGGTCACGGTCCCTGCCGATCCGTCTTCGGCGGCATTTCCGCTAGTCGCCGCTCTGCTCGTGCCCGGCTCGGATGTGATCCTCAACGGCGTGATGATGAATCCGCTGCGCAGCGGCCTCATTACGACGCTCGTCGAGATGGGCGCTCGCATTGAGCGGATCGAGGAACGCAATGAAGGCGGCGAAGACGTCGCCGACCTGCGCGTTCGCGCCGCGTCCTTGCGCGGCATCGAGGTGCCGGCGGCGCGCGCGCCATCCATGATCGATGAATATCCGGTGCTTGCAGTGGCCGCCGCCTTCGCGGAAGGCACCACGGTGATGCGCGGGCTTAAGGAGCTACGCGTCAAGGAGTCGGACCGGCTTGCCGCTACCGCCGCGCTGCTGCGCGCCAACGGAGTTGCCGCCGATATCGAGGGCGACGACCTCATCGTGTACGGTAACGGCCGCGCTCCAGGCGGCGGCGTGGTGAAAACCCATATGGATCACCGCATCGCCATGGCGGCGATCGTGCTTGGGCTTGCCAGCGAGCGGCCGGTGCAGATCGACGATGGCACCTTCATTGCCACGAGCTTTCCCGGCTTCGTCGAATTGATGCGGTCGTTGAGTGCGGAATTGTCATGATTATTGCGATTGATGGACCGGCAGCCTCGGGCAAGGGCACGATCGCGAGGCAGCTCGCGGCGGTTTACGGGCTGCAGCATCTCGACACCGGGCTGCTGTACCGGGCGGTGGCCAAGGCGATGCTCGATGCCGGGCATTCACTCGACGATGTAGAACGCGCGACCGAGGCCGCGATCAGGCTCGATCCGACGAAATTCCAGGATAATGCGCTGAAATTGCAGGTCATCACCGAGGCCGCTTCGGTGGTCGCCGCCATCCCGCAGGTGCGGCAGGCCCTGATGAATTATCAGCGCGAATTCGCGACCCGGCCGCCCGGGGCGGTGCTCGACGGCCGCGACATCGGCACCGTAATCGCGCCCGGCGCCGACGTGAAGCTCTTCGTGGTGGCAAGTCCGGAAGTGCGCGCGGCGCGGCGCGTTCTCGAATTGCGGGCGCGGGGGGAAGTCGCCGACGAGCAGGAGGTGCTGGCCGACCTGCTGCGGCGTGACGAGCGCGATTCGAGGCGAACCGCCGCGCCGCTGAAAGCCGCGCCCGACGCGCACTTGCTCGATACCACGCATTTGGGTATAGACGCGGCGTTCCGGGCCGCCGTCGATATCATCGAGGCCGTTCGAGCGGGCCGAAAGCGCCGTTGACAGCGCTTTCGTCATTGGAGGTAAGCCCGCTCACCGCTTCGTCTGCATGGTGCCGACTTAAACTCCGTCCCGAACGCAAGTTTTCCTGAACGTATGGCCTTGGCCCCAAGCGCCGGTCTTGCCGGCGGCTGCCGCATATTCGGGATCATTTTCATTCCAGGGGTTGGGAGTATTTTATGGCTCAAGCTGCCGCTCAAGTTGCCGCCGACGCTCCGACGCGCGAGGACTTTGCCAAGCTGATCGATGAATCGTTCGGCGATGGCCATTTGCAGGAAGGCGCCGTGGTCAAAGGCACGGTCGTCGCGATCGAACGCGACCTCGCCGTTATCGATGTGGGCTTAAAGACCGAAGGCCGTGTAGCGCTGCGCGAATTCGCCGGCCCCGGCCGCAATGCCGAGATCAAGGTCGGCGACACCGTCGAAGTCTATCTCGAACGGATTGAGAATGCGCTCGGCGAAGCCGTGCTGTCGCGCGACAAGGCGCGCCGCGAGGAAAGCTGGGGCAAGCTGGAAAAAGCATTCCAGAATAACGAGAAGGTGCAGGGCACAATCTTCAATCAGGTCAAGGGCGGGTTCACCGTCGATCTGGACGGCGCCGTCGCCTTCCTGCCGCGCTCGCAGGTCGATATCCGGCCGATTCGCGACGTGTCTCCGCTCATGAACAATCCGCAGTCGTTCCAAATCCTCAAGATGGACCGCCGGCGCGGCAATATCGTCGTCTCGCGCCGCACCGTCTTGGAAGAGACCCGGGCCGAGCAGCGCCAGGAATTGGTGCAGAACCTCGAAGAGGGTCAGGTTATCGACGGCGTGGTCAAGAACATCACCGACTACGGCGCGTTCGTCGACCTCGGCGGTATCGACGGGCTTTTGCACGTCACCGACATTGCCTGGCGGCGCGTCAATCATCCGTCCGAGGTGCTCAACATCGGCCAGCAGGTCAAGGTCAAGATCATCAAGATCAACCACGAGACCCACCGCATCTCGCTCGGTATGAAGCAGCTGCTCGACGATCCGTGGCAGGGTATCGAGGCGAAATTCCCGGTCGGCGCGCGGTTCAAGGGCCGCGTCACCAACATCACCGACTACGGCGCCTTCGTCGAGCTCGAACCCGGCATCGAGGGACTGATCCACGTTTCCGAAATGTCGTGGACCAAGAAGAACGTGCATCCCGGCAAGATCGTCTCGACCTCCCAGGAGGTCGAGGTGCAGGTGCTCGAAGTCGATCCGGTGAAGCGGCGAATCTCGCTGGGCCTAAAGCAGACCATGCGCAATCCGTGGGAAGTGTTCGTCGAGAAATATCCCGCGGGCTCCGTTGTCGAGGGCGAGGTCAAGAACAAGACCGAATTCGGCCTGTTCCTCGGTCTCGACGGCGATGTCGACGGCATGGTTCACCTGTCAGATCTCGACTGGAAACGCCCCGGCGAACAGGTCATCGAGGAGTACAAGAAGGGCGATAAGGTCAAAGCGCAGGTGCTTGACGTCGACGTCGAGAAAGAGCGTATCTCGCTCGGCATCAAGCAGCTTGCTGCGGGCGGCGCGCCCGCCGCCGAACCTGCCGCCGGCGAGCTCAAGAAGGGCGTTGTCGTCACCTGCGAAGTCACCGAGGTGAAGGAGGGCGGTATCGACGTGAAGATCGTCGGCACCGAGTTCGACGCCTTCATCAAACGCTCGGAGCTGGCGCGCGATCGTTCCGAGCAGCGTCCCGATCGCTTTGCCGTCGGCCAGAAGGTCGACGCCCGGGTCACCCAGGTCGACCGCCGCACCCGGCGCGTCTCGGTCTCGATCAAGGCGCTGGAAGTCGCCGAAGAGAAGGAGGCGATCGCGCAATACGGCTCGTCCGATTCCGGTGCGACGCTTGGCGACATCCTTGGCACCGCGCTCAAGCGCAAGGGCGAGGAGGCTGACGAGAACGAGAAGGAAGAGACCGAGGAGTGACGGCGACTGGGGGCGGGAAAGCAAGAGGAACAGAGACCATGTCGCTTGATGCCGACCTGATCGTCGATCGCCGCCGGCTGCGGCGCAAGCTCACGTTCTGGCGCGTGGTTGCCATCGTTGTGATTGTGCTCGGCCTGGCCGGAGCGGCGGCGCTGGTCAGCAATCGTATCGGCGTCTTCGGCGTGCGTCCCTATATAGCGCGCGTAACCATCTCCGGATTGATCCGCGGCGATCAGGAACGGGTCCGGCAGCTCGATCTGCTCGGCCGCACGTCATTGGCGCGCGCGGTCATTGTTCATGTCGACAGCCCCGGCGGCACCACTGCCGGTTCCGAGCAACTGTTCAATTCGTTGTCGCGTCTGCGGGAGAAAAAGCCGCTCGTCGTCGTCGTCGACAGCCTGGCCGCGTCCGGCGGCTACATCACCGCGCTTGCCGCCGATCACATCGTGGCGCAGCAGACATCGCTGGTCGGCTCGATCGGCGTTCTGTTCCAGTATCCCAACGTGGCCGACCTGTTGGGCAAGATCGGCGTGAAGGTCGAAGCGGTGAAATCGACGCCGCTCAAAGCGGCGCCGGACGGTTTCGAGCCGACCAGCCCCGAGGCGACCGCCGCGCTGAATTCGATCATTCAGGATTCCTACGCTTGGTTCAAAGGCCTGGTGCAAAGCCGCCGCCATCTCACCGACGACGAGCTGGCGGCAGTGGATGATGGCCGCGTCTTCACCGGGCATCAGGGCCTCGGCCTCAAACTGGTCGACGAACTCGGCGACGAGCGCGCCGCTTTGGCATGGCTCGCCAAGGAGAAACATGTCGATGCCAAGTTGCCGGTGCGCGACTATCGGCTGCAGAGCCGTTTCGGCGATCTGCCGTTCTTGCACGCCGCAGCCGTGGCCTTACTCGATGCGGCGGGGCTCAATACGCTGGCCCAGCGCCTCGACGTCTGGGGCGCCGCCGTGGAGCCTTTCAATCTTGACGGTCTGTTGGCCCTTTGGCACCCTGCCGGCGTGAATTGAGCGGCGGCGGTTTTGCTCCGGTGGCCCGCCGTTGCGATACCCAGCGCAGCGTTCGCGGGCGACCCAACAGAGCGCGCAATCAGGCGGCTGACCATGATCAAGTCGGAACTTGTGCAAAATATCTCCGCGCAGAATCCCCACCTCTATCAGCGTGACGTCGAGAATATCGTCAACGCTATCCTCGGGGAGATCATCGCGGCAATGGCGCGCGGCGACCGCGTCGAACTGCGCGGCTTCGGCGCGTTTTCGGTGAAGCAACGGCCGGCGCGCACCGGACGCAATCCGCGCACCGGCGCCCATGTCGCGGTCGATCAGAAATGCGTGCCGTTCTTCAAGACCGGCAAGGAAATGCGCGAGCGGCTCAATCGCCCGAGCGCAGGTTGACCGGCGCACAGCGATCGCCCGGAAGTTCGCTCCGCAAGATCGTCGCGGCGGTTATTCTCGTGCCGCTCGGCATCGTGCTCATTGCGTTCGCGGTCGCCAATCGCCAGTTCGTGACGGTCTCGTTCGACCCCTTCAATTCGGCGCATCCCGCCGCGTCGGTGACGCTGCCGCTGTTCGCGCTGATCATCGTCCTGCTGATCATCGGCGTCGTGATCGGCGGCGGCGCATCTTGGCTGCGGCACGGCAGGTGGCGCCGCGCCGCGCGCCGGCTCGAACGCGAAATCGGCCAGCTGCGCGAGGAACTCGATTTGCATAAGCGCGCCGAATTCGATTTGCATAAGCGCGCCGCGCCCGTGGACATTCCACAAGCGGTCGAGCCGCCCGAACGGCTGAAGCTCAAGCCGCCGGTGCAGTAAAGAATCCGCTCTGCCGTATTGCAAGACAAAGCGGGCGCGGGGATGTAGAACGGCGGCAGTTTTGGATAGGCCAAGTTTAAATCCGACGAGTTCACGATCCGGCACGTTCATGTCGCTCATAGTGAAAATCTGCGGCCTTTCGACCCCGGAGGCGCTCGACGTCGCACTCGACGCCGGCGCCGACATGGTTGGCTTCGTGTTCTTTCCGCCGTCGCCGCGTAATCTGTCCTTCAAGGCCGCTTCGGCTTTAGAGTCACGCGTCAGAGGCAGGGCAAAGAAGGTCGCCCTGTCCGTGGATGCCGACGATACCTTGCTGGCCTACGTCGTCGACGCGCTCGGGCCCGATATTCTCCAGCTCCATGGCAACGAGTCGCCCTTGCGGGTGGCCGCCATCAAGGCGCGGTTCAAGCTGCCGGTGATGAAGGCGATTCCCGTCGAATCCAAGGGCGACCTCGCGGCGATTGCTCGCTATGCCGCCGTCGCCGACCGGCTCTTGTTCGATGCGCGCGCGCCGCGCGAGGCGACGCGGCCGGGCGGCCTCGGCACGCCGTTCGATTGGCACCTTCTGGAAAATATCGGTTCCCGCGTGCCTTTCATGCTTTCCGGCGGGCTCGATGCCGGCAATGTCGCCGAGGCCTTGGCGATCACGCGCGCTCCCGGAGTGGATGTATCCTCGGGCGTCGAGCGCGCGCCTGGCGAAAAGGATGCGGAAAAGATTCGTGCCTTTGTGCGCGCCGCGCGGGCGGCGGAACTGAAGCTCGCCCCTCCGGTGGCGTGAGAAGGCATTGCGATGACCGTGCAGCAACTTAATTCTTTCCGCACCGGGCCGGACGAGCACGGGCATTTCGGCATTTACGGCGGCCGCTTTGTCGCCGAGACGCTGATGCCGCTGATCCTGGAACTTGAAAACGCCTACGCGGCGGCCAAGGCCGATCCCGAATTCAAGAAGGAAATGGACGGCTATCTGACGCATTACGTCGGCCGGCCGTCGCCGCTCTATTTCGCCGAGCGGCTCACTGAATATTGCAGACAGACGGCCTCCGGCCTTTCGGGCGGCGGCGCCAAAATCTATCTCAAGCGCGAGGAGCTCAATCACACCGGCGCGCACAAAGTGAACAACGTGCTCGGCCAAATTCTGCTGGCGCGGCGGATGGGCAAGAAACGCATCATCGCCGAGACCGGCGCCGGCATGCACGGCGTCGCGACGGCGACGCTGTGCGCGCGCTTCGGCCTCGAATGCATCGTCTATATGGGCTCGGTCGACGTCGAGCGGCAGAAGGCGAATGTGTTTCGCATGAATATGCTCGGTGCCAAGGTGGTGCCGGTGGAGTCCGGCGCCAAGACCCTGAAAGATGCGATGAACGAGGCGCTGCGCGACTGGGTGACCAATGTCGGCTCGACGTTCTACTGCATCGGTACCATTGCCGGGCCGCATCCTTATCCGATGATGGTGCGCGCTTTCCAATCGATCATCGGCCGCGAGACACGCGAGCAGATGCTGGCGGCCGAAGGCCGTCTGCCGGATTCGCTCATCGCCTGCATCGGCGGCGGTTCCAATGCCATGGGCCTGTTTCATCCGTTCCTCGACGACAAGGACATTGAGATCTATGGCGTCGAGGCGGCCGGCCACGGTCTCGAAACGGGCCAGCACGCCGCCTCGATTGCCGGCGGCCGGCCAGGCGTGCTGCACGGCAATCGCACTTATCTTCTTATGAATGACGACGGCCAGATCAACGAGGCGCATTCGATTTCGGCCGGCCTCGATTATCCCGGCATCGGGCCGGAACACGCTTGGCTCAACGACGTCGGCCGCGTCACGTTTTTGTCGGCGACCGACGACGAGGCCCTTCATGCGTTCCAGCTTCTCTCGAAGCTCGAAGGCATCATTCCGGCGCTGGAACCGGCGCACGCCATCGCCAAGGTGCTCGACCTCGCGCCGCAAAAGCCGAAGGACCACCTCATGGTGGTCAATCTCTCCGGCCGCGGCGACAAGGACCTCGACACCGTGGCGCGGCACCTCGGAAGCAAAGCGCGATGACTGGACGCATCGAGCGGCGCTTTGCTGCGCTCCAAAAGGAAGGCCGCGCCGCACTTGTGACTTTCACCATGGCGGGCGATCCCGATTACGAATCCTCGCTTGCGATCCTCAAGGCATTGCCCAAAGCCGGCGCCGACCTGATCGAGCTCGGCATGCCGTTTACCGATCCGATGGCCGATGGGCCGGCCATCCAGGCGGCGGGACTGCGCGCGCTCAAAGCCGGGGCGAACATGAAAAAGACGCTGGCCGCGGTGCGCGAATTCCGCGCCAGCGACGACGCAACGCCGCTCGTCCTGATGGGCTACTACAATCCGATCTACGTCTATGGCGTCGAGCGTTTTCTCACCGACGCCAAGGCTTCCGGCGTCGACGGGCTTATCGTGGTCGATCTGCCGCCGGAGGAGGATGCGGAATTGTGCCTGCCGGCGCTCAACGCCGGCGTCAATTTCATCCGGCTCGCCACGCCGACGACCGACGACAAACGGCTGCCGACCGTGCTCACCAACACGTCGGGTTTCGTCTATTACGTGTCGATTACCGGCATTACCGGCGCCGCGGCGCCGGACCCCGGCAAGGTCGGCGCCGCCGTCGCACGCATCAAGCGGCATACCAAACTTCCGGTCTGCGTCGGCTTCGGCGTGCGATCCGCCGAGCACGCGCGCGCCATTGCCGCAGGCGCCGACGGCGTCGTGGTCGGTTCGGCCCTGGTCGAGGCGGTGCGCAAGAGCCTCGGACCGGACGCCAAGCCGCCGGCCACGACGGTCGCGGCGGTCATGGACCTCGTCCGCTCCCTGGCCGAAGGGGTCCGCAGCGCGCGCCGCGTCGCCGCCGGCATCGGCTAGCCGCGCGCCGCTTTTCGGCCGGCGTTGAATTTCCGGTTGCCACTTCACACATATCTCCTCCGTAGCTGGAGGGAATGCGTCATGGCCCGTGATGTGGCCCGCGATTGGATGTGGTCCGAAGCGTGCGAAATGCTGGCGCGGGCCGAACGCATGCACCGCGAGCTATTTCGCCCGGCGGTCACCGAGAAGCGGCTGCCGGCCTGGGAGCCGCCGGTCGACATTCTGGAAACCGAATTCGAGGTTTTGGCGCTGGTCGCCTTGCCCGGCGTGGAAGCCGACGACGCGCAAGCCGTCATCGAAGACGGCGATCTCGTCATCGCCGGCACGCGGGTCGTTCCGGAGCAGTTGCGCACGGCAATCATTCACCGGCTCGAACTGCCGCAGGGGCGTTTTTACCGGCGGCTCCGCCTGCCGGCCGGCCGCTATTCGACGGTGCGCCGCGCCACGGCCGCCGGTTGTCTGGTGATCACTTTGCAGAAAGCGTAGGTAAGCGTGGCTGAAGAAATTCTCGCAAAAAATGGCCCGGCTCAAGGGGCACAAGCTGGTGGCGGCGGCTCGTTGCCGCCATTGCCGCCGGATGCGCTCATCATCGTGCCGGTGCGCAACACCGTGCTGTTTCCCGGCCTGGTTTTGCCGATCACGCTCGGCCGGCCGAAATCGGCCGCCGCCGCCCAGCAGGCGGTGCGCGAGCAGCGCCAAGTTGGCATCTTGTTGCAGCGCGAGGCCTCGGTCGACGATCCGACCGCGATCGACATGCATCGCATGGGCACGATCGCCAATATCCTGCGCTTCGTCACCGCGCCGGACGGCACGCATCACCTCGTCTGCCAGGGCGAGCAGCGCTTCCAGATCGTCGAATATTTGAGCGGCTGGCCGTTCATGGTCGCCCGCGTGCTGCGGATTCCGGAGTCCGAAAGTCGCACGTCGGAAATCGAGGCGCGCTTCGTCAATCTGAAAGGGCAGGCCGTCGAAGCGATCCAATTGCTGCCGCAGGTGCCGGCCGATCTTCTCGCCGCGATCCAGTCGATCGAGACGCCGTCCGCGCTTGCCGATCTGGCGACCGCCTATATGGACGTGAAGCCGGAGGAAAAGCAGGAGATTCTGGAGACGACCGACATCACGGCGCGGATGGACAAGGTCTCGCGCACGCTGGCGCACCGCATCGAAGTGTTGCGGCTGTCGCAGGAAATCGGCCGCCAGACCAAGGCGTCGCTCGACGAGCGCCAGCGCGAGGTGCTGCTGCGCGAGCAGATGGCGGCGATCCAAAAGCAGCTTGGCGAAGGCGAGGAGGGCAAGGCCGCCGAAATGGCCGAGCTCGATGCCGCCATTACCAAAGCCGGCATGCCGAAAGAGGTCGAGGACCAGGCGCGCAAGGAATTGCGCCGGCTGCAAAAGATGCCGGAAGCCGCCGGCGAATACGGCATGGTGCGTACCTATCTCGATTGGCTGATCGAACTGCCTTGGGCGCTTCCCGAGGAGAAACCGATCGACATCAAGGAAGCGCGGAAAATCCTCGACGACGACCATTACGATCTCGACAAGATCAAGCGGCGCATCATCGAATTCCTGGCGGTCCGCAAGCTCGCGCCGCAAGGCAAGGCGCCGATCCTGTGCTTCGTCGGGCCGCCCGGCGTCGGCAAGACTTCGCTCGGCCAGTCGATCGCGCGCGCCATGGACCGCAAATTCGTGCGCGTGTCGCTCGGCGGCGTGCACGACGAGGCGGAAATCCGCGGCCATCGCCGCACCTATATCGGCGCGCTGCCGGGCAATATCATCCAGGCCATCCGCAAGGCGGGCTCGCGCAACTGCGTGATGATGCTCGACGAGATCGACAAGCTCGGCGCCGGTTTCCACGGCGATCCCGGCGCGGCTTTGCTCGAAGTGCTGGACCCCGAGCAGAACAACACGTTCCGCGACAATTATCTCGCCGTGCCGTTCGACCTCTCCCGCGTGGTGTTCATCACCACGGCGAACATGCTCGACACCGTTCCGGGACCCTTGCGCGACCGCATGGAGATCATCAGCCTTGCCGGTTACACCGCCGACGAGAAGCTCGAAATCGCGCACCGCTATCTGGTGCGCCGGCAGATGGAGGCGAACGGGCTGAAAGTAGGCCAGGTCGAAATCGACGACGAGGCGCTGCGCGACATCATTCAGAACTACACCCGTGAAGCGGGCGTGCGCAGCCTCGAACGCCAGATCGGCCAGGTGCTGCGTAACGGCGCCGTGCGCATTGCCGAAGGCGGCAGCGGCCCGATCCGCATTACGCGCGTGGATCTCGTGGCGATCCTCGGCGCGCCGAAGTTCGAGAACGAAGTCGCGATGCGCACCAGCATCCCGGGCGTCGCCACCGGGCTTGCCTGGACGCCGGTCGGCGGCGACATTTTGTTCATCGAGGCGACGCGGATTCCCGGCTCCGGCAAGCTCATTCTCACCGGGCAGCTCGGCGACGTGATGAAGGAAAGCGCGCAAGCCGCGCTCTCCATCGTCAAGAACCGCGCCGCGGCTCTCGGCATCGATGCAAGCCGCTTCGACAAGAGCGACATCCATATCCACGTGCCGGCGGGCGCAACCCCCAAGGACGGACCGAGCGCGGGCGTTGCCATGTTCATGGCGCTCACCTCGCTGATGACCGAGCGCACCATCCGCAACGACACCGCGATGACCGGCGAGATCAGCCTGCGCGGCCTCGTGCTCCCCGTCGGTGGCATCAAGGAAAAAGTCGTCGCGGCGCACTCGGCCGGCATCCGCCGCGTCATGCTGCCGGCGCGCAATCGCCGCGACTACGACGACATCCCCGAAATCGCGCGCAAGGAGATGGAGTTCGTCTGGCTGGAGCGCGTCGAGGAAGCCGTCGCCGCGGCGCTTGAGCCGAAGCCGGCCGCCGACAAAGCCCCGGCCACCGCGCCGCAGTTGGCGGACGCCGAAGCGTAACGTCATCCGCCCCCGCGGAGGCGGGGGGAGGGGGACGCGGGCCGGGACGCAACGCAAGCAGTGACGGCGACTCATTGGCGTTCACGTTGTTTGATTCTCCTGCGACGGCAATGAAGCTCTGATTCAGACGCCCCTTCCACCGCGCTACGCGCGAGTCCGCCCTCCCCCGTTTTCACGGGGGAGGACGAGCAATCTTTTCTGCTCTCTTCTCTTCTTCCCTTCGCCACTAAAGCAAAAAGGAAGCGGAACGCCGACAGACGCTGATGACCATCCTCCGCATCTTGCGATGCGGCTCGTGCCCAGACGGGGCACGATCGCCTGTCGGCGTCCCACCGCGGCTCTCGCCAAGGGGACTTACGTCACCCAAGGCGCAACTCAGGCCAGGCTTCCTGGGACGCGGTCTGAGCGGGTGTTGCCCGCCTTCGCCTGTCCCAGTCCAGTGAGCACCTCACGCGCCGATCGTAGTATCGGCAGGCATGATGCCCGAGCCGGCCGGGGAACGGGCCGTATCCTCCCGCCCGCGGCCACCGCACCCGCTCCGCATTCCCGAATACCTCCGCGAAAGGCGTCCTTGAATGAGCGAGTGGGGCGTATGTAACTGAACGGGAGACGGATGTCAAGCCAATGTCGCAATAATAGCGACACATAGAGTTGAATTTCACCATTCCCGGCGTATCTTCCGTCTCGGCTCATGGCCCGCAAAATGGAAACATCGGCATGAAGATCAAAGTCGTCGTGCATGACGCGGAGGAAGGCGGCTTTTGGGCCGAAGTCCCCGCCATTCCAGGCTGCGCCACCCAAGGCGAGACCATGGACGAACTGATGCGCAACCTGCACGAGGCGATCGAAGGCTGCCTCGCGGTGGACGTTGCGGCGCCCAAGCCTGGAGGCACGGAGCGCATTCTCGAAATCGCCGTATGAGGGCGATCGCCGGCCGCGAGTTTGTGCGGATGATCGAGCGGCGCGGCTGCAATTGCTGCGCATCAACGGCAGCCACCATATTTACGGTAAACGAGGCAGCATCGTTCGCTTGTCGGTGCCTATTCACGGCAATCGACCGCTCAAGACCGGCTTGCTCCGTCATTTGGCCAAGCTTGCCGAAATTCCCGAAGTTGAATTGAGGTAAGAACGTCGGCACGTTCTTCGACCGCAATTTCCGCGAGGATGGGCGATGAAGCTGCATTACTATCCCGAGACCGACAGTCTCTATATCGAACTGACCGAAGCGCCCGGCGCCGAAGCGCGCGAGATTGTCGAGGGCTTGGTGGTCGATTTCGATGCGGCCGGCAATGTCGTCGGCTTCGACATCGATGACGCCTCCCGCAAGCTCGATCTGTCCAAGGTCGAGACCATCGCGCTGCCGCCGGTCAGCGCGGCGGAGTGATTCTGCGACGGAACCTTTAGGCGGCGGATTAGGCTTTTGGCCGATCTCCCGAAGCGCTGCTGAACGGAGATGGCGGTGGCAAGAACAAAGAGCTTTAAAGACCTGGTCGAGCATAACGTCAAAACCGACAAGAAATTCGCCGAAGCCCTGCTCCGGGAAGGCATCGACGCCATGCTCAGCGGCGACCTCGACACCGGCAAGGCCATCATGCGCGATTACATCAAGGCGACCGTCGGCTTCGAGAAGCTCGGCGCGGCGACCGGCGCGCCGCCCAAGAGCCTGACCCGCATGTTCGGCCCGCGCGGCAATCCGCAAGCCAAAAATCTGTTCAGCGTCATCGGCTATCTGCAAAAACGGGCGGGTGTGCGTTTGCACGTCGCGGGGTAGCGCTGACGGCGGATTAGCGACTCGCCTTCACTCGCTCTACGAGCTACGGCGGATTTGAGTCCGCCGAAGCGCCGAAAGGCGCGGGTCTTAGGTCCGCCGCCCAATTGCACTTGTACCGTGTACTTAGTCGAAGTACACTTAGGGGCGTCCCTAACGGGGGGCACCAATGCTAACTAGGTTTACGCTGTTCGTCTTATTCGCAGTGGCAATAAGTCAAGGGGCCGCCGCAGCTTACATTACGGGAACGCTACAAGAGGAGTTCACTTGCCCCACCGGCAATTGCACCACTGTCTGTGTTGGTCCCGGCGGCCAACAGGCTTTTTCCAATTACAAAGATTTAAGCGCTTGGGTGGTGGGCCAGCCAGACAGGCTGTGGTTGATGGTGGATAGCAGCAAGCTAGTTGTTCTCGGCGTTGGTGATAGGTGCACTTTTGCGGGGACGCCTTTGACAATTCAAGGACCAATTGAGGTGATACCACTGCCTCCGCCGAATCCAGGATGCACCTGCATTGGAAATGTGTGCACTCCTCCCGGATGTGCGACACCGCATGTGTCACCACTGCATTGAGACGATCGGTACTCGCGAGGTTTTAAATACGCTTGTGTCTTTGAAGCAAGCGCAGCGTCAGCAAAGACGGCAACAGGTCCGCGCAAAGCGCGGCCCGATGACAGCCTCCGTGCCGTGCCCACGTCAGCGTAAACGCGGACTGCAAGTCAGTCGTGGGCACGCTCGCGAATAGATCACACTTTCGGTACCCCGAGCGGGACGGAGGACACTAGGGCGAACGCGAAGAATATGAAGACTGCCAGTCCGAACAAATATGTCGCGATTTGAATCAACGAGCAAAACATCGTGGCCGGACGATACACATTAAACTTATTTAGATGCTGGTATCCAGCGATGGTCCCGAGCACAACGTAACCCATAAGGACCGATGCAATAAAAAGCACATCCGCCGTGACGAACCAAACCAGCTGCGAGCTAGATAGTCCGGCGGCGACGCGATCTTTGAATACGGCAACCAATCCCGCTGGCGCCAGTACGAAAGCCGAGGCCAATGTGACCAGAAGCTTCGTCTGTTCGATGTAGGTTTTAACGGCTTCCTGTTTCCCGTCGACCTCCGGAGGCACGCTCATCGTACGGTCTCATCGTTGGGGGAACAGAAGGGGGGAATGTTGCAAAATCGCCTAAAGAATGCCCGAATGACTGCCACGGCATTTCTTTCGTCGCGCCGCCCACTTGGGACGCTGGAACGGTCTTCGCGCATCGCCGCGATAATTTTCAAAATGCTTTTCTCGACTTCGTTCCAATCGACGGTGCGCCCATCTTGAAGTTGTTCGATGATTGGAACGGTAAGCATTTCTCGCGCGCCCCAGGAAAGTTGAAATTCACTCTCGCGTTCCGCGTTAAAAATGATTGAGTACAGACGCTCTTCGTATGGCCAGAATTTGTATCGGCCTGGGCGTCCGTCGCGTTCCTCAATAATTCGGAAAAGGTAGGGAATGAAGCGCCGCCACCTCAAGGAGAGATAAATGAGAAAAGCGACCAGTGCTGCGAGACCAAAATTGACCAGGGCCAGTAGGATCTCAATCACGGACATCTTGTTCCCCCGAAATTTGTCTACGCCATTCTTCGAGCCTTCCGACACAGATTGACCTGAAACTACATCACACGCAATAGTAGTAAGCGTAGGGGGCAAAAGGTGCGTAGCGCCGTGCCCGCGTCAGCGTCAACGCAAACCGGAAGTCCGGCGTGGGTACGCTTCGCTTTGCCGACCCGACGTTTGCTTTCGCCGTCATGGCCGGGTTTGTCCCCGCCATCCACGTCTTTACGGCGATTCCGATATTAAGACGTGGATGCCCGGCACAAGGCCGGGCATGACGAGTTTGAAAAGACTGAGCGTTATTCAACCGCCGGCAAGCTCAGCGCGCGGTCGACCAGCGCGCCGGCGCGCTTGAAGTCGAAATTCCGATAAAGATTTTGTTTTGCAATAAACGACGGCCCGCCGTAGAATTTTTCATATTGCGCTTGGCGGCTGCCGAATTCGGAGCCGAGGAAATCCCAGATCAGCCGCATCAGGGCGACGCGCGTCTTGGCGTCGGCGGTGCCCGAGCGCATGTAGCGTTCGAGGTCGGCGGCGATCTCCGGATTGGCGAAATCGGCGTCGGAGGAGGGCAGCGTGATGAAAGCCGCGCCCGCCATTTCGCGAAAAATTTCGAGCATGCGGCCGTTGAATTCCGACTGCATGGCGCTGGCCGCGTAATAGGCGGTGCGCGACGGCCATAAGACGCCGTCCTCGACGGTGCCCATCGTT
>CAWAAE010000002.1:0-381994 GCA_963779855.1 uncultured Alphaproteobacteria bacterium
TTCGGAGCCTAGCCACGAGTCCTTGGCGGTGTAGAGATATTTCCAGGCGATGTGCACCCAAGGCTCCGTAGGATCGCCGCCGATATCGGCCCGCGCACCGTTGAAGGTCTCGCCGTCGACATAGATCCACGAGGTCCGCGCCGAGTGCGGTGCCTTGCCGAGGATGTAGGCGCTGTTGTCGATGCTGTCGAAGTAGATCGGCTTGCCGTCATTACCCACCCATTCGTGCGGCGGCGGGGTTAGGCCGACCATCGACGCAAGCGTCGCCCAGCAGTCGATATGCGACATCATCTCGTCGAAGTGTGCGCCCGCTGCGATGTGGCCTGGCCACCACATGATGCCAGGGACACGCCAGCCGCCTTCGAACGGCGAACCTTTTTCGCCGCGGAACGGCGTGGTGCCCGCGTCAGGATACGCATCCAGCCAGGCACCATTATCGGCTGTCACGATCACGATCGTGTTCGGTGCGTCCTTGCGGATCTCGTCCATGACCTTGCCGATGTCAGCGTCGAGCTCCATCAGCGAGTCCGAGTAGTCCCCAAGATGCGACTTCCCGGCGAAGTCAGGCGCGGCATTGGTCGGGTTGTGCATCTTGAGGTAATTGACGTCCATGAAGAACGGCTTGTCGCCGTTCGCATGCTGCTTGATATAGTTGACGGCGTTAGTGGCCTGGTCCTCGTCGAAAGTGGCCATCCTCTCGTAGGTGATTTTGCCGATATTTCTGGCCGGCTGTCCGGCCAGGCCCTCCCATTCACCCAAGTTCACGTTTTCGCTGAAGTATTGAGCGAACTGCGGATTGTATGACGGGAACCAGGGATGGAACCACTTGTCGGTGTAGTCGTAGGTGTAGACGCCCGCGTAGTAGGCCGCAAAATTCTTCATCTCGTCGAAGCCGTGCTCGATCGGATAGGCCTCGGGTTTGTCGCCCAAATGCCATTTGCCGGAGAAGTACGTCGTGTAGCCGCTTTTCTTGAAATATTCGGCGATCGTCGGCGTCTCCTTGTGCAGGGCGTTTTCGTCGCCCGGAGCGACGACGATCGAAAGAGCGGAGCGGATCGGGATGCGCCCGGTTATGAACGACGCGCGGCCCGCCGTGCAGCTTGCTTGTCCGTACCAACTAGTGAAAACCGCGCCCTCCTTGGCCATCTGGTCGACGTTCGGTGTTGGATGGCCGAGCGCGGCGCCACCATTCGAATAGGCGCCGAAGTCGTTCCACCCGGTATCATCGGTCATCAGCATGACGATGTTGGGCTTCTTCGCTTGCGCATAAGCCGGCGTGGCTGCCACCGTTGCGATCGCAGTAAGCGCCAGCACGCCTGTTCCCAGTTTCTGGATGATATTATACATGATCCGATAACTCCTGTGTTCGTCGCAAACTTTGGAGTCCGCGTTGGGCATGATTCTCCAATCTCGGTTTCTCTTCGTTACTTTCACTGGGCATTACTCGCTTCCAGCCTTTCTGACACATCGGAATCCGACGTGGCTCGTCGACGTATCTACCGCTTCCGCATGGCGCGCGGCCGGGCGATAGCGGCGGCAGTAATTCGGCGCGCACAGATGCGAGCCGCCTTTGATAACCTTGCGGGGAATTTTTATTTTCGGCTGGCAGAGGTCATAGCTCGCGTCTTCGCGCCCGCCGCGCGGATTTTCTGGAATGCAGCACGCTTTCGGCGCGTCGGCCTCGTGTTTGGGCGAGTACCAATCGCTGGTCCACTCCCACACATTACCGATCATGTCGTAGAGGCCATAGCCATTGCGCGGGAACGCCGTTACCGGTGAGGTGCGCTCATATCCATCGGTGCGGAGGTTCTGTCGTGGAAATTCGCCCTGCCAGGTATTGGCCATTTGCTTTCCGCCCGGCGTGAACTCGCCACCCCAGGCGTATTCGGCACTATCGAGGCCGCCACGCGCGGCATATTCCCATTCTGCTTCGGTCGGCAGCTCCTTACCGGCCCATTTCGCGTACGCTTCCGCGTCGCGATACGCGACGTGCACGACCGGATGATCATCGAGCCCGCTGATAGAACTGCGCGGACCGTAAGGACGCCGCCAATTGGGTCCGGGTTTGAACTTCCACCACTGCGACCAATCGCGTAGATCGACCGGCGCGCTCGGTGGCGTAAATACCAGCGACGCCGCTTTGAGCATATTCGGCAACGCGCCGGGATAATCGTTCGGATCGGGTGCAATCTCGGCAAAAGTGATGTGGCCGGTCTCGTTGACGAATTTTCGAAATTCCCGATTGGTGACTGGAGTAGCGTCGATCCAGAATCCGTCCACCGTAACGCGATGCGCCGGTGCTTCTTCGGGATAGTGCTCGTCAGATCCCATGCGGAAGGTGCCGCCCGGAATCCAAATTATATTCGGCGGTGCCGATTGCCCCGGCCGCTCGACTGACGCAACAATGCCGGCGTCGCCCACGGGGCACCTCGCGTTACACGAACTCTCTCTTACGTTGTCGCGCCGGGTGTCTTTGAAAATGCGATAGCGATGCAATTTTCTGTGCAATTCCAAATCTCAGCGTGCCGCCGCAGATTATATACATTCATGTCGAAGTTAGATAACAAAGGCGTGATGCGACTCTTGTGCGGCGCGTCATTGGTTGCCACGGCAACCGTTCATCTTTTTTTTGAAAATTATCTGAATCCAAACTAGAAAACGGTGACTTAAGGCATCGCTGTGGTCGGCAAGCCACGCCATCAGGAAATCGATATACGACAGGAAGAATTTAGCGCACCGGCGATGTGGCGCCCGGCACAGTCAGCTAGGCTCCTCCTCGCGACAAATGTTGCCTCTGACTAAAGGGCGGCAAGAAGCGGGGACGCTCGTGGGACGAAGTCGCTACGCCGAGCACAGCATCGTTTATCTTCGTCGATGGCTATCCGATCGGTCGAATACACGATGGATTCGCTGGGCGGCGGTGATCGCCATCGCCGCGTCCGCGTGGCCGGCAAACATCGCCTTGGCCGATGAAGGCGGGGTCAGCTTCTGGCTGCCGGGTATATACGGCAGCTTGGCAGCCGCTCCGCAGCAGCCTGGATGGTCGTTCGCCGGTGTCAATTATTTCGATTCTGTTTCGGCATCAGGCTCGATTGCAGCCGCGCGCGAGGTGACCGTCGGCAGATTCAACCCGGCTGTCAACGTCAACCTCAATGTCAATGTAAACGCCAATCTGGACTTGGAACTACTCGTTCCCAGCTATGTGTTCGCGACGCCAGTTTTCGGCGGTCAACTCGCGGTGGGCGTGATGGGGATCGTGGGCCGCAACACGACGGGATTAAACGGTACAATAACGGCAGGAGTTGGCCCATTCACGGTGACGAGGTCGGGCAGCATCAGCGATACCATTATCACCTACGGAGATTTGTACCCGCAAGCGTCGCTGCGCTGGAACAGCGGGGTTAACAATTTCATGATTTACGGAACTGGCGACATCCCAGTGGGCGACTACAGTCCGACTCAGCTGGCTAATCTCGGTATCGGTCATGGCGCGGTCGACGGCGGTATCGGCTATACGTATTTCGATCCGACGAAAGGCCATGAGTTCTCATTTGTGACCGGCCTGACTTACAATCTCACCAACCCCAGCACCGATTATCAAAGCGGCATCGACTGGCATCTCGATTGGGGCGCATCGCAATTTCTGTCCAAGCAATTCTTCGTGGGAGCCGTCGGCTATTTCTATGACCAGCTCACCGCCGATAGCGGATCGGCTCCAATCCTCGGCCCTGTCGAATCCCGGGTCGGCGGCGTCGGCCCCCAGATCGGATTTATTTTTCCGGCGGGCCCTACGCAGATGTTTCTCGGCCTAAAGGCTTACAGCGAGTTCGATGGCCATGATCGTCCGTCGGGCTATAGTGCCTGGATCACGGTCGCGTTCTCGCCGAGTGGCGCGCCTCCGCCACAGGCCCAGCCACCGCCGATCATGGCCAAAGCAGGACCTCAGTAGCCCTGCGGCTCTTTGCGGTGAAGGCACCCATGTCCGAAGTGGGTCATTTTCGACCGGGACGCGGCCACCAGCATATCCCGCCATGTCGGCTCTGCCCCGAAAGCGGAAGTGAAATCAGGGTATTGGCAACCTGTCACAAGGGGCCGTAACGGGTTGATGATGCCACCCAGCGCGTGATTCAAGCCTCCAAACCGGAGCCTCGAATCATGCGCTATGAACTAACCGATTACGAATGGACGGCCATCAAGCCATTTCTGCCGAACAAGCCGCGCGGCGTTCCGCGCGTGAATGACCGGCGCGTGCTCAACGGCATCTTTTGGGTCTTGAGGTCAGGCGCGCCATGGCGCGATCTGCCGGAGACGTTTGGTCCCTATACGACTTGTTACAATCGCTTCGTTCGCTGGGGGCGGGCTGGCGTCTGGGACCAAATCATGGATGCATTGGCTGCAATGCATGATGCCGCGGTGCAGATGATCGATACGTCCATCGTGCGAGTGCATCAGCACGGAGCCTGCATCGCTGGCAATAATCAGCAACACATGGGCCGCTCGCGTGGCGGGCTGACGACCAAAATTCATGCCGTCGTGGATACCAATGGCCTGCCGGTACAGATCGGCCTAACGCCCGGCGAGACGCACGACAATCAGCTTTGCTCTGTGCTCCTAAGCGAATTGCGCCCACAAACAATGTTGTTGGCGGATCGCGGCTACGATGCCGACTGGATAAGGGCGCTTGCCAGTGACCAAGGCGCGTGGGCAAACATCCCGCCCAAGCGGAATCGCAAAGAGGTAATCTGCTTCAGCCCATATCTCTACCGGGCGCGTAATTTGGTCGAGCGGTTCTTCAACAAGATCAAGCAGTGTCGGCGCATCGCAACTCGATATGACAAGCTTGCAGCCAACTATCTCGCCTTCATCAAGCTGGCATCAATCCGGCTATGGCTGCACGCTTATGAGTCCGCGCCCTAGTCGTATGTTGGTATCTATAGTTACAGGATTGCTCAAAACACGCTCCCGGCCACAGATTCGGGTCCACTAACTCCTACCAACGATCATATCCGATTTTGGCCCTTTTCTAATTGAGCTTTGGACCCTATACGTCGCACCATCGCTCGGGGCGGTTCCTAATGTGTCGCCATGGTCGGGTTGTCCGGAAGTGATGGCGGGGCGTTGGCGTGCTCCGTCGCCGCGCGCCTTAGCGAGCGCGACGGGGCGGACGCGGTTACTACAGAGACGACTACAGAACGCCCGTCATCATCAATGAAATATGCAATAAAATCATAGTCTTATGTATTCTTGGTGCGTTTCCTCTCGGCCGCACCATCGTTCTGCCGAAGAGCGGAACAGCGTAGTATATTCTGCCAGTCCTTGCGAGCGTCGGACATGCTCACTACGCTTGACCAATGACGGAATGCTGCATCCCACCTCCGTTGATCCTACCGCCGCAGGCCGGCCGGCTCGCGCTCATTCGTGAGGCGTTCCGGCTCGAATGGCTGACAATTGGATGGATGACGGTTGAGGCCGTAGTTGCCATCTCAGCCGGCATCATGGCCGGAAGCCTTGTGCTAATCGCATTCGGCCTCGATAGCGTGATTGAGTTGGCATCGGCCGGCGTGCTCATGTGGCGCTTGTCCGTAGAGCTTCGTCACGGCCAGAAATTTTCCGAGCGTGCGGAGCGCATCGCTAGCCGCATCGGCGGCGGCCTGCTGTTCCTCTTGGCGGCCTATGTCACCGCAGCGGCCGTGTGGCAACTGTGGAAAGGAACCGGCGAGGAATTCTCATGGCCAGGCTTCATCGTCGCCCTGATCGCCATTCCCGCCATGCGCTACTTGGCGCGACGCAAGATCGCTATCGCCGAAAAGATCGGGAGCCGCGCGCTCCGCGCCGACGCGATGGAAGCCGTGACCTGCGGATGGCTGTCGTTGGTGGTTGTCGTCAGTCTCGCCGCTCAGTGGCTTGTCGGCGCATGGTGGATTGATGGCGTCGGCTCACTGGCAATCGTGTACTTTCTGATCAAGGAAGGCCGCGAGGCGTGGTCCGGCGACGAATGCGGCTGTTGCTGATCGTTCCAGGCGCCACAAAACGCCGATCGGCCATGCAGCGAGCGATCCGGCAACCGGCAACACCGCAGCGAGGCCGCGATCAAAGGCGCGACCGGGCGGTTGATAGAACCGTAGCGGCGTACGATTTCCGTCAGCCTCACCAGACCGCGAAGAGACAGATCAGCGCGAACGGCACCGCGACGAGCCCGAGATAGAGCCAGGTCCGATAGCCTTGCACGTCCCTCGGTCCGTGGAAGATCAGGAACACGAACCAAAGGCACAGGACGAGCCCCAAGACCATGTGAACGAGATCGGCGGGAGTTTCGTAAGCCGACCAGATGGTTTCGCTCTGGGGCATGCTGACGCGAAGCGTCAGCACCAACAAGGTACAAATGAATATCGTCCGCAAAAGCAACGCCGGAACGCGCAGAGTGTTCGAAACATCTGAAGCCGGTAATTTAGCTTCAGGGTGATTCTCCAAATTCGCCATTTCGCTCGCTCCACCCGGCAGCCATGGCTCTCTCCTGCTTATCGGCATCCGCGGCTGTTCGCCAAGCCTTGCAACACCGACTGACTCAGTCTCGCTCCTCACTATACATTATCATTCGTTCGAAGTCGTGATTATGGTTCCAAATCGTGAATTGCGTGAGCGCGCAACGGCGCCTCGAATGCGGTTTCCAGGGCTAATTCTATCGGGCAAGCTTAATGTTTGGGCCGAAATGTCGTTCCGTTGATTCCAGCAAGCGACTTCGCTGGCCCGCCTAGTCCCGACGTCGCTAGGGTCGGGTGAATTACGCGGGCGCTGCCGATTTTACCGAAGCTCGGAGTTCGGACGCTCGCCAGCGGACCCGTATTGTGCGATCCGACATTTGCTTCACCAAGAGCTTCTCCGGCAACGCCAGCTCGACTCACGCTGGAGACCGCATCTGGCGTTTGCAGCTTAGGCCCGAAATGCTTCGCGCTATCCGTCGTGCCTAGGACCGGGCTGACAGGTTGGCCCAGCGCGTTGCGGGCGACAGGGTTGGATGGCCCGGGAACCCCCATGCTGTGCACCTGAAAATTCTCCGGCTTCGTCATCCTCAAGCTCGGCTTCACATCGCGACCCTTGCCCGGCGTGGATCCCGGACGCGGAGACAGTACAGTCACGCCCATATCGATCGTTTCGTTGGGGCTTGAGGCGATGGAACTTGCGCCCTTAACCGTCCCGCCGTGGCGCGTTGGAGCGCGTTTGACACTGGCATGGTGGGTATGATGACCGTCGCCCTCCTTGGCGAGGCTGGGCTGCGACGCCATCAGGCAGAACGACATGATGGCCAAAATGACGACTTTCAAACCGCGCTCCATTGGCCGCGAGGCCTCACTCGATGCTCGCCGGCACATCCGGCTCAGCCGGCGGCACGGCGCGGTGCACGCTATCCAGGAAAAAGGTCTGCAGTGCCGGCACGATCACGAGCAACATAATGGGACCGATCAGCATGCCGCCCACGATCACCGTGGCGAGCGGCCGTTGCACCTGACTGCCGATGCCGGTCGAGATCGCCGCCGGGAGGAGCCCGATGCAGGCTGACAGCGTCATCATCAGGATCGGGCGCATCTGCTCTTGCACGGCATGGAACATGGCGTCTGCCGGCGCCATGCCGGCTCGCCGCCACCCGGTAGTAACCGTTGATGATAAGGATGCCGCTCATCACCGACACGCCAAACAGCGAGATGAAACCGATTGCGGCAGATACGCTAAAGTCCAACCCGGAAACATAGAGCGCCAATATGCCGCCGGAGATCGCGAATGGAAGTCCGAGCAAAGCCAGCATGCTGTCGCGCCACGAATTGAACAGCCCGTAAAGCAGCACAATAATAAAGACGAAAGTGATCGGGACGATGATGGCGAGGCGCCGCTTGGCTTGCTGCAGCCATTCGAACTCGCCGGACCATTCGATGCGATAGCCGGTCGGCAGCTTGACGTTGGCCGCGATGCGCTGCTGCGCCTCCTCCACCGCGCCGGCAAGATCGCGACCGCGCACGCTGAATTTGATCGGCACGAAGCGCTGATTGCGCTCACGGAAAATATAGGATGCGCCGGTGTCGAGCGAAATCGATGCGAGTTCACTCAATGGCACATAGGCGTTGACGCCGTTCGGTGTCTGATAGCCGACCTTGATGTTGCGCACTTCGTCGATATTGTTGCGATAATCGGCAGCGAGCCGCACGACAACGCCGAACTGCCGGTCGGATTCCAGAAGCGTCGTGGCTGTGGTTCCACCCAATGCGGCCTGAATGACATTGTTGACGTCGCTGACGCTCAGCCCGTAGCGCGCCGCCTTGGCGCGATCGATCCTGATATTCAAATTAGGTTGTCCGAGGACCCAAAATACGCCGAGATCGGCGATGCCTTGAACTTGCGCCATTTGCTGCATGCATGCGCCTGCGATTTGCTCGAGCGTTTGCAAATCCGGCCCGATGATCTTTGCCGAATTGGCGCCTTTGACTCCCGACAGGCCCTCCTCGACATTGTCTTGAATATATTGCGAGAAGTTGAAGTCGATGCCGACGAATTCTTTGGCAAATTCGGTCTGGATGTCGTTGATCAGGGATTCTTTGGTCACGTCGGGCGGCCATTGGTCGAACGGCCTCAACGGCACAAAAAATTCGGCATTGTAGAATCCCGCCGCATCGCTGCCGTCGTCGGGGCGGCCTTGCTGGGACGTCACGGTGATGACTTCGGGATAGCGCATAAGAATCTTGCGGATTTTGGTGACGATCGGCTCGCCGGCCTCCAACGAAATCGTCGGCGGCATCGACGCGCGAATCCAGAGATTGCCCTCTTCGAGAGTTGGCAGAAATTCGCTGCCGAGCCGGGAGCCGATGAGCCCGGTGACAATGAGGAAAATCAATCCGATCGCAACCGTGAGCTTCCTGTTATCGAGCGACCAGCGCAGCACCGGCGTGTAAACGGACCGCAGCCGGCGGACGACGAGCGTCTCGATTTCCGCGACCCGCTCCGAAATGAGCAGCGAGGTCAGGCATGGCGTCACCGTGAATGTCGCGATCAACGCACCCACCAAGGCATAGGCGTAGGTGCGCGCCATGGGACCGAAAATCTGGCCCTCGACCCCTTGCATCGTAAACAGCGGAGTAAAGGCCGCGACAATGATCGCAGTGGAAAAGAACACTGCCTTGTCGACTTGCAGCGCGCTGGCGAGAATGAGTTCGCAACCGATTGTTCCACCCCTGCGCGCCGCCAAAGGCGCTCTCCCGCGTCGGATCGTCGCCCCATTTTCCCTCCGCGAGCTGCATCAAAAGTGCCTCTCTTGCTTCGGGTCTGGCCTGGAAATTCCGATAAACGTTCTCGACGAGGATTACGGCGGCATCGACGATGATGCCAAAATCGATGGCGCCGACGGACAAGAGATTGGCGTCCTCGCCGAGCAACACCATGATGATGATGCTGAAGAACAACGCGAACGGAATGTTCGCACCGACGATCATCGCGCTGCGCAAGTCACCGAGGAACAGCCACTGAATGAAAAAGATAAGAAGGCAGCCGTTGACGAGATTGTGCAGCACCGTCGCGGTGGTCACGTCGACGAGCTGGGTACGGTCATAATACGAAATCAATTTCACGCCGGCCGGAAGGCTGCCATCGGTATTGATCTTTTGAATCTCGGCGCGCACGCGCGCGACTACGTCGTTGGTATGCAGAGTGCGGTTCATGATGACGATGGCGGCGACGATATCGTCGTCGTTGTCGCGCCCGGCTTTGCCAAGGCGCGGCACATATCCTAGCGAAACCTTGGCAATATCCTTCACGAAGACGGGCACGCCGTTCGATTGGCCCAGCGGAACGTTTTCGATGTCCTCGACATGGTAGCCCTGCGTCAGATCGGCGGCGCCGCCGCCGTTCATCAGGCCAACGCCTCGGATATTGACGGATTGTTGGCCCATATTGATCGTGCGGCCGCCGACATTGATGTTGGCGTTGCCGAGCGCGGTGATCACTTGCGGTAGCGTGACGCCGTAGGCGTCGAGCTTGTGCAGATCGACCTCGACGTCGTATTCCTTAGTTGTTCCACCCCAGGTATTGACCTGAACCACTCCGGGAACGGTCAGAAGTCGACGCTGGACGATCCAGTCCTGGACCGTGCGGAGATTGGTCAAACCGAAGTGCGGCGGGCCAACGACCTGATAACGGTAGATTTCGCCGACCAGGCTGGTGGCCTGGATTTGCGGCGTGACACTATTCGGCAGGCTGACGTTTTGTTGCAGATTGATGGCGGTCTGGGTGAGCGCGAAGTAGTAGTCGACGCCGTAATTGAATGTCACACGCACAAAAGACAGGCCGTAGAAAGAAGTCGAGCGAATAACGTCGACTCCAGGCGTTGCGGCAACGCCAACCTCGATCGGGATTGTGTAATAGCGCTCCATCTCCTCGGCCGACAGGCCGGGAGCTTGAGCCGTGATTTCGAGGATGACGGGCGCGGGATTAGGATAGGCCTCGATGTTCAGCTTCGAAAATGCAAACAGACCGGCGCCTATGAACAGTAAAAGCCCGAGCAAAACGAGCGGGCGACGCGTCAGGCCGAATGTCAGCAGCGCCTTCAGCACGGTTCGCACCCTGCTTTGGCGTCACGCACTCCCGCCGATCGACGAGCTCTCATTGCGAGACCGTGGCCAGCGCGTTACTCAGGAATATCGCGTCCTCGGTCGCGACCAGTTCGCCGGCTTGCACGCCCTCAAGAATTTGCCGGTAGCCGTCGCGCTGTTCGCCGATCTTGACCGTTCGCCTGGTAAAGCGCCGGCGGTCCGCGGTGACCCAAATCGTCATCGTGCCGTCGCCTTCGCGCACCACGCCGTCAAGCGGAACAGCCGGGGAACGAACCGGCGCGCCGATGCGAATGACGAAATTCGCGAACATGCCGGAACGCAGCTCGTGCCGCGGATCCTCGATCTCGGAGCGCACCAATACGCGGCGTGTATTCGGGTCGACGGTCGCGCCGATGGTGGTGATCTTGCCCTCGAATATGCGACCGGGGAACGCGTCGACGGTAACCTGGACCGATTGCCCCACGCGGAGTGCCGGACTGTCGTCCTCGGCGACGTTCGCCAGCATCCACATCGTATCGATGTCGGCAACCGTATACGGCGCCGGCGCGCTGCCCGGCTGCACGAACAATCCCGGCGCTGCATTACGCGCAGTGATCCGGCCGTTGATCGGGCTTGGCACGACGAGCGTCGGATCGGCCAGGCGCTGGGCGACGATGCGGTCGATGTCGGCATCGGTCTTGCCGAAAATGCGCACCGCGTCGCGCGCCGCGCGCAAATTGCCTTCGGCGGTTTGCTCGTCCGAGGCCGCCAGCTCCACATCGTGCTGCGACACCGCCCGCGTCGTATATAGGTCACGCAAGCGATCGAGATTCTTGCTGTCGAGATCCAAAACGCCGGCTGCGGCGATCAAGGTCGACTCCGATTGCAACAAATCGGGGCTGTCGATGGTGAACAGCGTTTGACCCTTCTTCACATCGTCGCCGACCTCGGCGAACAGCGCGATGATGCGGCCCTGATAGGGCGTGAAGACCTGCACCGACATGTCCTCATTGAAGTCGATGCTGCCGACCGCGGCTTTCTCGATCGGAAAATCGCGCTCCTCGACCGCTTCGACCTTGACTGAGTCGAGCTGTGAGTTCGAAAGGTCCACGCTGTCCGGGCCCGAACTGGTTGCATTCGGCGCGTTGGAATTGGCCGTGCCGCGTCCGGAAGCGTTGCCGCCGGGATGCCATGTCCAATAAATGACGACCACGACGGCGAACAGCGCGGCCGCGATGGCCGCACTCAGGCGACTGTTAGTCGTGCGGAGAGCCATCGATAAGCCGTATCCAGCGTTTTTTGGATCGTGGCGACATGGCCATTAGCCCCCACCACGGTCTACTGTCATTAATCACAGGACTGGGATTAATCGCACTATTCTGTACAACTCATGACAGTCTACCATGGCCGGGAGGCCTCGTTATTGTCGCCGGCAACCTCCCGCCCTAGCGCCAGTTTGTCCTAGCAATAACGCGCGCTGTGGCGAGACGAGCGCGGCCCATAGCGGCAAAATCGAGAATAAAAGAACTCGCGCGCTCCATCGTCGTAGCTCGGCTGCAATAGTTCAATTTCCAATGTCCGGTCTGGCGATCAGGTGGTTGTTTGCAAGTGCCACCGCTGTCGCGGCCGCAATGGCGTTGACGAGTTGCGCGGTCGGTCCGGAGTTTGTTCAGCCGGGCGCCCCTGAGATCACCCGCTACACCAGGGAGCCGTTGGCGAAGCGGACCTCTTCCAGCGGCATATCATTCGGCCGGTCGCAGCTTTTCGCCGCAGGCGGCGACATTCCGCAGCAATGGTGGGCGCTGTTCAAATCGCCGGCGTTGAATGCATTGGTCGAGCAGGCGCTGCAAAATAATCCCAACCTGCAGTCGGCGCTGGCGACGCTGCGCGCCGCACGGGAGGCCGTGGCGGCGCAGGAAGGAAAGTTTTTCCCGCTCGTCCAGGCCAATTTCAATCCGACGCGCCAGCGCACCTCGGCCGCGCTTGCTCCGGTCCCATCCTCGGGCGCCAATATCTTCGACCTCGATACCGCGCAGGTTTCGGTGGCGTACACCTTCGATATTTGGGGCCTCAACCGGCGGACGGTGGAATCGCTCGAGGCGATCGCGGACACGCAGCGCTTCCAGGTCGAGGCGGCCTACCTCGCGCTTACCGCGAACGTGGCGGTCGCGGCCATTACCGAAGCCTCGCTGCTCGGTCAGATCGACGCGACCAATCAACTCATCGCGGTCAACAGCAAAATGCTCGACACGCTGCGGCGCCAGTTGAACGCAGGCTACGCAAACCGCAGCGATGTGGCTGCGCAGGAAGCAGCCCTCGCTCAGACTAAGGCGACATTGCCGCCGCTGCGTAAGGCGATCGAGCAGCAACGTGACCTGCTGGCGGCGCTTGCCGGCGGCTATCCCAGCGCGGGGCCGCGTCGACCGTTCAGGCTGGCGGAATTGCATTTGCCCGCGGAGTTACCGGTGAGCCTGCCGTCGCAATTGATCGAGCAACGCCCGGACATGCGCGCGGCGGAGGAGCAATTGCACTTGGCGAGCGCGCAGATCGGCATTGCGACAGCCAATACGCTGCCGACATTCACGATCAGCGCCGATGCCGGCTTCATGAATACGGCGCTGGCGCATCTGCTCGCGCCGCAAAACCTGTTTTGGGATCTCGCCGGCAATGCCGCGCAGACGGTATTCGACGCCGGCACGCTGTTTCATCAGCTTGAAGGCGCCAAGGATACCTATCAGGCGGCGGCCTGGACCTACCGCGGAACGGTCATTGGCGCCGTGCAGAACGTTGCCGACACGCTGCGTGCGCTGCAGAACGATGCCGATGCGCTCCGGGCGGCGCGCGATTTCGAACGCGCGGCCAGGACCAGCTTCGATCTTGCGCGACAGCAGATGCAGACCGGCAACGCCAGCGTGCTGCTGCTGCTCACGGCGCAGCAGACGTATCTCCAGGCGGTCATTCAGGTCGTTCAGGCGGGCGCGGCTCGGCTGTCGGATACGGCAGCTCTGTTTCAGGCGCTTGGCGGCGGTTGGTGGAACCGGCCCGAACCAATGACTGAAACGGTTCTCGATATCGCTACGGGCCAAGCCAGCGCAATTGTCGAAAGGCGCGACGAACAATGACGAGGTCAGCGTCATCCGTCGAATATCCGCATTCGGTCCGAAGCGGCGGCGGGAGGAGGTTCGGCTTTCGCCGCCTCACCGCGTGGTCTGCGCCGGCGGGAATAGCGCGGCGAAGGCCTTAATCCGGGTCGTGATATCCGCGTGCGGGCCTTCGGCGCCGGCCCGGGCGTGCACCCGGGAATGTCCAGACCGCCGGCCCCGCTCCGGCGACTCATGATCGACCGAGCGCACGACATGGAGCTTTCGTCGCTCCGGCCGCGTGGCCAGCGTTCTATGCCCGCCTTTCGGAGCCGCCGAATCCGGCGCGGGCATTGCCACGACCGATTTCGGGATATCGGGCCAGCTCACCGCGCCGCTATCGTCGGCCAAGCCGGCATCGGGTTGGAAAGCCGCCGCGTCGGGGACCGGCAGCACGACGGCATCGGGCGTTCGGTCGTCGGCGGCCTGCGGCCAGGTCGGCAGAACGGCGTCGTTATCATCGATCGTGAGTTCGCCAGGGATCGCCGAAGCCAGCATCCGGGCGGCGGGCTTGCGCGCCATCGCGATCTCGTAGGCAGCCGACGGCACCACCTGCACGACGTGGAAGCCCTGCTCCTTGAGTTGTTCGAGCAGGCCGGGCAACGCCGCCGCCGTCTTTGGGTGAATGTCGTGCAGCAGTAAAATGCCTTTGCCGCGCGCTTCGAGGCGGCTCATCGCCAGCGAAACGATCTTGGCGGGCGTGATGCCGCGGTGCCAGTCATCGGCCACCACGTCGGCGGAGAAGATAATCAACCCGCGCGCGGCAAGCTCGCTTTCGAGCAGGTCGGAGCGTTCGAGGCCGGGGATGCGGAAGAACGGCGCCAAATATCTGGAATCGCCGCCGAACGCCGCGCTCACGTCGGCAATTCCGCCGTCGATTTCGAGATGCATTCTGTCGATCGGCAATTTTCCAAAGCCGATCGGATGATGGTCGCTGTGGGTGCCGATGGTCTGGCCTTCCTCATAGACGCGGCGCGCGGTCGCGGGAAATGAACGCGCCATCTCGCCCACCATAAAGAACGTCGCCTTGACGCATTGCGAGGCGAGGATGTCGAGGACTTGATCGGTATAAGGCGGCAGCGGGCCGTCGTCGAAGGTGATAACGACCTCCTTATCGTTCAGCGGCAGCGAGTCCGGATACTGCATGCGGCCGAGCTGTTGGTATTCGCTGAAATCGATCGGCAGCACGCGGCTGGTGCCGAGTGCGTCGGGATTTCCGGGACAGGCTTGAGCGGAGTTCTGCGCTTGGTTTTGGGCGTGGTCCGGCGTCTGGGCTTTGTCTTGGTCTTTAATCCTGCCTGAACTTGCCCCTGAACTTGCCCCTGACCCCGAACTTGCCCCTGAACCTGGTCCGGCGCCGGATTCTGCGCGCGCGCCGATACCGCGGCGAGCGGTAGACTTACCGCCGTCGCAAGAGCCGTGGCCACTAAGCCCGCTCTGAACCTTTGCATCCCCAGCTCTCGAAAAGCAGGCGTGCCGCCTGCCATGAACCGCATCCACCCTGAGAAAAGACTACAAGTTTCGTTGGTTAATGTCATGTTAATGCAGCGATACCCGGCCGGCACTCTGTTGATAACCGGCGTTACATATCGTCGCGTTCGCGTGCCGGGCGCCTTTCCTTGCCGTTAATCCCGTCCGTTTACCTTCCAGCTTTGTGTTTGGGTGAGGGGCGTAGGGAATGAAGGCCGCTGTGGCAGCCCGAAAAAACTGGGCCCGGCGGCGATCGGGTGGGCCGGGCGGCTCGCCGATGCCCGGCGGGACGGCCGCGCGCATCGGCACGGTCTCGGCATTGGTCTTGGCGCTCGCCGTGCTCGCCTGCGCCGCGGTCGGACTTACCGAAACGCAGCACAAGGACAGCAGTCTTGCGGCAGAGCAACATGCCGCGTTGCAAGCGGCGCTGGGCGAGATGCATGCCGTATTCGCCGGCGCCGATCACATCGATGCCGGCCAGCTCAAGCTCATCGAACGGCGTGCCGGCCTGCATGATCTGAGATTCGACGGCGACCTTACAGCCGATGGCGGTCGCGAAGTGCAGTCGCTGCATGACGCGCAAGGACGTATCGTCGGCTGGTTGAGCTGGGCGCCCGACCGCGCATTTATTGGCGCGATGGATTGGTTGTGGCGCCTCCTCGGCGCGGTCGGGATCGTGCTCGTGTTGGGTGCCTATCTCGCGGTTCGCGCCACGCGACGACTCAGCGCTTCGCTCGCACGCCGCATCGCGACGATACGCCAGCTGACGACGCAGGACGTCCTGACCGGGCTGCCGAACCGGCGGGTCATGCTCGAACGGCTGGACGAAGCGATCGCAACGCGCGGCCTGAGCTTTGTTGCCTTCGCCTCGATCGACATCGACGGCTTCCACGACATCAACGACACGCTGGGACGGGCGGGCGGCGACGCCATGCTTTGCAACATCGCCGAACAACTCAAATCCGCGCTGCCGCCGGGCGCGAAGTTCGGACGTTTCGATGATGACGGGTTTGCCGTTGTCCTCGCCAGCGATGACGCACAGATTGCAACGCAACTCGCCGATAAGCTTGCGGCCTCGTTCGCCGCGCCGATCTACATGGATCAGATGTGGCAGATCAGCGCCTGTATCGGCATCGCTAAGGCGCCCGAGGACGGCACGACCGGCGACGAATTAGAGCGGCATGCGGCATTGGCGCTGCGGACCGCCAAGCGCAGCGGCCGTGGATCGGTGCGCCACTTCGTGCCGGAAATTCACGAGGAGCATTCCGAGCGGCGCTTCTTGCTGCGCGAGTTGGAAACGGCGATCGCGCAAAAGGCGTTCGACGTCCACTACCAGCCGGTCGTTGCCGCCGAAGGCGGCGGCATGGTCGGCGTCGAAGCGCTGCTGCGCTGGACGCATCCGACGCGGGGCGCGATTGCGCCATCCGTGTTCATACCGCTCGCGGAAGAAAGCGGTCTGATGAACGAGCTCGGCGAAATCGCGTTGCGGCGGGCGCTCGCCGATGGCGCGCGATGGCCGAACCTGTTCGTCTCGGTCAATCTGTCGCCGGTGCAGATGCGCAGCCGCGGGCTCACCGATCTCATGAGCGCGGTGCTCGCGGAAAGCGGCATGACGGCTTCGCGCCTGGTGCTCGAAGTCACCGAAGGCGTTCTCATCGAGGATCCGGAAGAAACCCAGCTCAAGCTCGAAGCGTTGCGCGCGCTTGGCGTCTCGACCGCGCTCGACGATTTCGGCACCGGCTATTCCAGCTTGAACTATCTGCAAAAATTCAATTTCGACCGGCTCAAAATCGATCGCACCTTTGTCGCTTCGCTCGGCACCACGGGCAATGCCGGCGCCATCATCCAGTCGATCGTCACGCTCGGTCACGCGCTCGGCATGAAGGTGCTGGCGGAAGGCATCGAGACCAACGAGCAGCGGGTGCTGCTGCGGCTTGCCGGCTGCGACGAGATGCAGGGCTTTCTGTTCGCGAAAGCCTGTCCGGCCGAGGCGATCGACAAGATCCTGGCAAGGCCGCCTGGCCCACGCGGCGTACGACGGGCCGGGAATGCGGTATCCTGACAGGCGCCGGACGAGCCGCTATCTATAAAGAGTAATTTTCGTCCCGCTCGGCCGCGGAAGGATGCGCACGATGCTTGCAAACAGCTTACCCGGCCTCGATTTTGGCCTGGGCAGCGACCTCGAAATGCTGCGCGAGACCGTGCGCGGTTTCGCCCAAGACAAGATCGCGCCGCACGCCGAGGAGATCGACCGCTCGAACAGCTTTCCGCGCGAACTGTGGCCGCAGCTCGGCGCGCTCGGTCTGCACGGCATTACGGTGGAAGAAGAGTGGGGCGGAGCGGGCCTCGGCTATCTCGCCCATTGCGTGGCGATGGAGGAAATTTCGCGCGCCTCGCCGGCGATCGGACTGTCCTATGGCGCGCATTCGAACCTGTGCGTCAATCAGCTGCGGAGGAACGGCAGCGACGAGCAGAAGAAACGCTATTTGCCCAAGCTGATATCCGGCGAGCATGTCGGCGCGCTGGCGATGTCCGAGCCCGGCGCGGGTTCGGACGTGGTCTCCATGCGCACGCGCGCCGACCGCAAGGGCGACCATTACATCCTCAACGGCTCGAAAATGTGGATCACCAACGGGCCGCTCGCCGATACGCTCGTGGTCTATGCCAAGACCGACCGCACCGCGGGCGCGCGCGGCATCACCGCCTTCATCGTCGAGAAGACTTTCAAAGGATTCTCCGCCGGCAAGAAGCTCGACAAGCTCGGCATGCGCGGCTCCGACACCAGCGAGATCGTTTTTGTGGACTGCGAAGTGCCGCGCGAAAACGTGCTCGGCGTCATCGGCAACGGCGTCAACGTGCTGATGTCGGGCCTCGACTACGAGCGCGCGGTGCTGGCGGCGGGGCCGCTCGGCGTGATGCAGGCCTGTCTCGACCTCGTCATTCCCTATGTCCACCAGCGCACGCAATTCGGCCAGCCGATCGGCCGGTTCCAGCTGATGCAGGCTAAGCTCGCCGACATGTACGTGACGCTCAATGCCGCAAAAGCCTACGTCTATGCCGTCGCGCGGGCCTGCGATCGCGGCGAGACGACGCGCGAGGACGCCGCCGGCGCCATTCTCTACGCCTCCGAACGCGCGACTTGGATGGCGCTCGAAACGATCCAGTGCCTGGGCGGCAACGGCTATATCAATGACTATCCGGCCGGCCGCCTGTTGCGCGACGCAAAACTTTACGAAATCGGCGCCGGGACGAGCGAAATCCGCCGCATGCTGATCGGGCGGGAGATTTTCGAGAAGACAAGGTGACGCTCTATCCGCCCCCGTGGCAGCGGGGGAGGGGGACCACGCGAAGCGTGGTGGAGGGGGCCTCTGAGGTGAAGCTTCGTTTGCGTTGCAGGAAGAAACAACCGAGCATTAATGCCAATGATGCCTTGGAGGCTTGCGTGATGTGGCGGCCGAGGCCCCTTCCACCGTCCCTTCGGGCCGGTCCCCCTTCCCCGCTTCGCGGGGCAGGACGACAATCTCACCCCAATCTCCGATCAAACTCCAGCACCGCATTCAACAACACCTGCGCGCCGGCGGCGCATTCGTCGAAGCTCGTCGATTCCGCCTCGTTGTGCGAAATGCCGCCGCGGCAGGGGACGAAGATCATGGTCGTCGGCGCGACGCGGGCGATGTAGGCGGCGTCGTGGCCGGCGCCGGAGATCATGTCGCGCGAGGTGAAGCCGGCCTTTGCCGCGCCGATGCGCACGCAGTCGATCAGTTCGGCTGCAGAACTCGACCGGCGGGCAATCCCAGATCCGCTTTTCATCGTATGTCAGCTGCATCGGCGGCAAAATTTCGCCGAGCGCTAAGCGCAATTCCGCCTCCATGGCGTCGAGAACGTTCTCGTCCGGGTGGCGGAAGTCGACGGTGAAAAACACTTCGCCGGGAATGACGTTGCGGCTGTTCGGCTGGTTCTCGATCAGGCCGACGGTGCCGACGGCGTGCGGGTGCGTGGCGCCGAGCGATCGCATCGATGCGATCGATCATGCGCGCCGCGCCGAGCAGCGCGTTTTTGCGAAGCCGCATCGGCGTCGCGCCGGTGTGCGCCTCCTGGCCCATGACGGTGACCTCGTACCAGCGCATGCCCTGGACGCCTTGCACGACGCCGATCATGCGGGTTTCGTCTTCGAGGATCGGGCCTTGCTCGATATGCAGTTCGAACATTGCGGAAAATTTGCGCGCGCCGGCTTTCTCCTCGCCTTTGTAGCCGATCCGCTCGAGTTCCTCGCCGAACGACTTGCCGTCGCGGTCGTTGCGCGCATAGGCGTAATCGCGCGAGAACACGCCGGCGAAGACGCCCGACGCCAGCATTGCCGGCGCAAAGCGCGCGCCTTCCTCGTTGGTCCAGTTGACGATCTCGATCGGCGCATTGGTCTCGTAAGCCGTCTCGTGCAGCGTCCGCATCGCTTCGAGCGCGGCAAGCACGCCGAGCACGCCGTCGAACTTGCCGCCGGTCGGTTGCGTGTCGAGATGCGATCCCATGGCGATCGGCGCAAGCGCGGGATTTTTGCCCGGCCGGTGCGCGAACATGCTGCCCATCTCGTCAACCGCAACGGTGCAGCCGAGCGCCTCGCACTGCGCCTTGAACCAATCGCGCACCTGTCGGTCGAGGTCGGTCAAAGTCAGCCGGCAAATGCCGCCCTTCGGCGTCGCGCCGATCCGCGCGGTCTGCATCAGGCAGTCCCAAAGCCGCTGCGCGTCGATCTGCAGGTTCTGCAAGCAGGGCGAGCTCCGGTTGGCGGGTCAGACTATAGCGCGGGCATGCGCCATGCGGCCAATGACCTACTCAGCCATCGAACTTATCGTTCAATGGGCCGCGCTGGCGGCTTTCGGCTTACTAACCCACTGAATCCACGACGAATCAGCTATGATGCCGGCCAGCCCAATGCCGGGGCAGCCGCCGGAGCGAGCGCCATGCTGCGCGTGCGATTGAAAGCGGACGGACGTTTGGTCGAAGTGCTGCCCGACGGCAGCGAACGCGCCATCGCCAGCGACCCGCGTGCAATAGCGACGGCGGCGCACAATGCGGCGCGGGCCGCGGACCGCTTTAACGACGCCACCTATGCCCGTAACGTCCGCGGTCAGAGCGGTCTCACCCAGGCCGCCTTCGCCGCGCGGATCGGCGTGCCGGTCGAAACGGTGCGCAACTGGGAGCAGGGCAAGCGTTCGCCGCGCGGGCCGGCCCGCGCCCTTCTCAAAGTGCTGGAGCAGGCGCCTGAGGCCGCCTTCGCGGTGCTCGGCAAGGGACGCTGATCGCTAGCCCGGATTGCGCAACGCGCCATCCGCGGGTCTCACCCGCCGCAAATTTTCTCCCGGATTGCATCCGCGATCCGGGCTACAATAGACACGTGACGACGATCGGCCCCATCCCCAGCATCGAAGCCAACGGCGCCAAGATACCGTTGGTCGGGCTGGGCACTTGGGAAATGCGCGGCCGCGCCTGCGCCCGCGTCGTCGAGCAGGCGTTGCGGCTTGGCTACCGCCACGTCGACACCGCGGAAATGTACGACAACGAGCGCGACGTTGGCGACGGCATCCGGGCGTCGGGCGTCAAGCGAAACGAGCTGTTCTTGACCACGAAAATCTGGCCGTCGCATTTCGCCCCGCGGGCGCTTGAACGCGCCACGCGCGACTGCCTGATGCGGCTGCGCCTGAGCGAAATCGATCTGCTACTGCTGCATTGGCCCAATCCGCAAATCCCGCTTGCGGAAACGCTCGGCGGCTTGTGCCAGGTCAAGCGTGACGGGCTTGCCCGCCATATCGGCATTTCCAACTTCACCGTGGCGCTGATCGGGGAGGCGGTGCGGATTGCGACCGAGCCGTTGGTCTGCGATCAGGTCGAATGCCATCCGTTCCTCGACCAGTCGAAGGTGATCGCGGCCTGCCGCGAACACGGCATGGCGCTCGTCGCCTATAGTCCGATCGCCCGCGGCAACGCCAAGAACGACAAGGTGCTGGCGCGCATCGGCACGGCGCATAAAAAGACCGCAGCGCAAATCTGCCTGCGCTATCTCGTGCAGCAGGACATTGTCGTGATCCCACGCACCAGCAAGCTCGAGCGGCTTTCCGAGAATGCCGCGCTGTTCGATTTTGCGCTGGGCAAAGAGGAAATGGCCGAGATCGCCGCGCTGGCGCACCGCGACGGCCGCATGGTCGATTGGTCCTACTCCGGCAGCGCGAAGTGGGATTAGGGCGCGTACTCATAAATTCAGTTCTGTAAGCGCGGCTTGCTGAATGTCCGCTTCGCTCCGAAAGCGACTGGATTGCTGCGCCGCCGCGAAACGGCGCGAAGGGCCGATAATGTTGCAAAAGTCCATTTGCATCGTTGATCAGAAAATTTCTGGGCCGTAGGCGCGTTTTTCGTGTAAGGATGTGGGGGGTCGCATGACTCTCGCGCTCAACTCATCAGTGACTTCGGTAATCGGCCCTGAGTTCGCTTTTAGTAGCGACTTTGGCTTGTGTAGGTTTAAGGCGAGCAGAATTGCCAGTCAGGTTTTAGGGACTTTTGCAACACAATCGGCCAGAAGCGGACATCCCATTAGTGACAAGTCCGTTTTCCGTCGCCATTAAAATCAATCGGTAATCAATCTCCCGCCTGTGGCAAGCTTGGCGCCGGGCTCGCGGTCCGCGAGGCTGAAGGCGCCGGGGCCGAGCAATGACTGCACGACTTGTAGGATGCACCAAGTGAGCATGAACTCGTATCCGGCGTTGACGAAATAGAACCCTTTCGGAATCCAGACCATGGTCGCCGGAATGAGAATAACAAGAAGCAGGAGACAGAGGGTGCGGACGTAGATCCCGCAGAGCAGCATGATGATCGCTACGAACTCAGCGACAACGTCGGCCCAGGCGAACCAGCTCGGATAGCCGAGCGAGTTGAAGAAGGCCACTGTCGCGGGCATCCCTTTGTAACCGACCTTGAACCAAAAGTGGGCGATCCAGATGGCAGCCAGCGTGATTCGCAGCAGGAAAATGCCGTAAGGGGTCAGCATCTCATTCCGATCGAAGCGCTGAAGCGCCGTCAAGAATGTCCGTATCATGACGCGCTCCGCGCCAATAGCGCCCAACGCGTCTTCAGCGCCCAAGCATCTTGTCGACGAATGACTTCCGCCGCCGCCAGCCCGAAGAGCAACTTTGAGGCTAAGCTCACTGCATACGGCACCATGTGAATGAATGCCGGGCTGATGATCGGCAGTACGACGAAGAAGTTGACCGCCCAGACGCCCACCAGTGCGGCAAGCGTGAACGGATACGGGTTCATCGATCGGGCACGGTTCGCGGAGAGGGCGCGCCAGGCAAAGGCCAGCACGACGCCAAGCATTACGGCGAGTGTCATATGAACCGCTGCGCCCAAGATAATAGGAGCCGCGGGAAGGAGCGCACTCGCACCCGTCGCGGTGGTTACACCCCGCGCCAAAATCGCGGCCTTGCCGCCAGTCGCCGCGGCATAGAGCGTGACCCAGGCGATTTCGGCTAAGCCGCCAGCCGCGCCGGCAATCACCCCAAGGCGAACAACTTCAAGATAATGCACTTTTGTCATAGGATGACACCCCGATTTTTGCAGGTGCGACGATGGTCGCCACCCTCCAACATGCTTGCCACGCTGTGTTTGCCTCGACTGGTCAATATTGCACAGACCGCTGTCGGCAAACGGTGGAACGTGAGTTCCGACCAAGGGGCGGTAGCTCAAATATGGCCGGCAACATCAGTCGAGCCCCGCCCCGGCAGCAATGCGCGTTCCTGCGATTTGAATGAGAAGAGGTCGAGACCTCGGACGAACCATTCGACACAACTTTGATTTTCGGAAGGAGATTGATATGACCGAAACGAACCTGGACCGCGCTGTCATCTTTTTGTTGCGCGTGTTCGTAGGCTGGCTCTTTCTATACGCCGGCAGCTGGCAAATCCTGGAGAATTACAGCGCAGCCGGTTTTCTCAACCACGTCGTAACCTTCCATAGTTTCTTCGCCATGTTTGCGACGCCGGCGATGTTGCCCGTGACCGATTTCCTGATGAAGTGGGGTCACTTGTTGATCGGATTGTCGCTGGTCTCCGGGCTCATGGTCCGGATTAGCGGGCCGTTCGGCATCCTGCTCATGATCACCTACCACTTCGCGCACATGGAGTGGCCGTTCATCCAGGATCACCTCAGTCTCTTCGTCGACTACCACCTCGTCTACGCGGTTGTGATCGTCTACCTGATGGCCCATCACGCCGGCCATGTCTGGGGTCTCGACGGATTGGTCGAACGTATGCCGTTGTTCACGCGCCATCCCGGCCTGCGACCGCTGTTTGCCTGAACGGAAATGGACTGACTTTTCGTTGCGAGCTGAGGAGCTCAAGCAATGAGCGACCCAAATTACAATCGCAACCGCATGGCACTCAACGGTGTCAACAGGACGACGTTGAGCGTTTTTGCCGCCGTCGCCGCGGCTATCTTCGTCATCGGCGCGATTTACGCCTACAATAATTCTATAGGTAACGACACGAGTGGTGATGACACGAGAGCTGTCGTGAACAATGCGCAACCCGCGGCTAACCGAGCCTCTACCGGTCTAGCCAGTCCGACCACACCGTCGCCCGCTACTCCGTCGAGTCAGCCGTAGTTCACCGTGGCAGACTGTTGCGGCGTATCTCGATGCTGCCGAAGGCGCAAACAGTCACTTCCGCTCTGGGCCATTTTCGACCGGGACGGGCCCGCGGCAGGTCCAGTCATGTCGGCTGTGCTCCTGAAAGCGGAAGTAAAATCGGGCTATCCACATCTGCCGCGATGGGCCATTGCACTTCCGCAATCTCGCGGCAAATTTTCTCCCGGATTGCATTTGCAATCCGGGCTACTCACGCCGCTCGGCTTTCCGCCGCGACGGTGCGCGCCATGAATTCGGCGAAGACGCGGGCGATTTCCGGCTCATACGCGCTCCATTCCGGGAACGGAATGAGCGGCACATCCTGATCCTCGATCGGCAACCGATGCAGCGTCGAGCCGGCGATGAGCCGATGCGCGGCAAGACCGCTTGCGCTCGAATGGGTGTTATCGTTGCCCGGAATGACGAGCGTGGGCGTTTTGACGGCGCGCAACTGCTCGGGGCTCACGCCCATGACCGGGTAATGGCCGCCGGCCACGAAAATCTCGTTCCAGCGCGTCAGCACGTCGATGAATTGCCGCGCCGGCAAATTTGCCAGGTATTCGCCGTTGCGAGGATTGGCTGCGATCCGCTCTTTCCACGCATCCATGGCGCAAACCGCGGCCATTCCGCCCTCTTTGGCGGCGCGGATGAACTGGCCGTAGTACTGCTCGGGCAGGCGGCCGGCGGCGAAGGGCCCGCCGGTGACGCGCAACAGCAGGAGCCCGCGCACGGCTTGCGGATAATTGAGGTAGAACAGGATCGAGGTGCGCGCGCCGGCCGAGGAGCCGCTGAAGAAAGCCGGTAGCGCATTCTGCTCGGACAGTAACGCGTACATGTCGCGGGTCCAGATCACCTCCTCGCCCTCGTCGCCGGCGACCAGGATATCGGAGGCGCCGGTGTTGCGGCGGTCGTGCAGCATGACGCGATAGCCGTAACGCGCGATTTTCTCGGCAAGCGGGACGAATTCGTCGTGGCCGCGCCGGCCGCCGGTGGTCATAACGACCCAAGGATTGCGGTCGTTCGGCCCACGGTCGCCGACGACCCGCCAATTGATGTTCACACCGTTGATTTTGCTGACTGGCATATCGCGTCCCTCCCGATTACGAGCGCCAGTTCATCATACTCGCGTCGTTACGGAAAGCGGGGTCGGCGAGGCAGCGCAGCTTAGAACTCGACATCGAGCTCCTCGAGCTCGTCCGGTTCGGCTTTGGCGCCGGCGATCCATTCCTGGATGAACGGCAGCGCCATGATGGTGCGGCAGTAGTCCCGCGATGCCGGGTCGAGCTGGACGTCGTAAGTGACGAAGCGCGAGCACACCGGCGCATACATGGCGTCCGCCGCGCAGGGTTTTTTGCCGAACAGATAGGGTCCGCCATACTGGGCGATGCATTCGCGCCAGATCGTGGTGATGCGCTCGATGTCGGCGCGCGCGCCGGCCCAGGATTTGAAGCCGGGAAAGTGCGCCTTGATATTCATCGGCAGCGCCGAGCGCAGATTGGAAAAACCGGAATGCATTTCGCCGCAGATCGAGCGGCAATGCGCGCGTTGCGTCTGATCCGCCGGCAGCAGTCCCGCCGCCGGATTGACCTCATGCAGGTATTCGGCGATCGCCAGCGTGTCCCACACTTTCAATCCGTCCTGGACCAGGCACGGCACCAGGAACGACGGCGACAGCAGCAGCAATTCCGCGCGGGTCGAGGGGTCGTCGGTCGACACATGCTGCTCCTCGAAATCGAGGTTCGCCATTTTGCATAGCAACCAACCGCGCAGCGACCACGAGCCATAATTCTTGCTGGCGAGGGTGAGAATGGCCTTGGACATCCCGTTGCTCTCTCTGGAAATATTATCCCAGCTCAAATGGTTAGCGACCAAGGGATGGAATTGCGGCGGTGCCGGCTCAATCTTTGAGCAGCCCAACCCTCAGCCCTTCCCCGCTAGAGAGGATGATGTTCATATTCTTGTCGCAGTGCAACAAAAAATGCACTAGCTTTCAACCGTTGGGGGGTCGAACTGTGTCCGCCGCCAGGCGGACAGCGGCGCCCGTGGACAACGGATGCTGTACCTCGCCTACCAGCTGCAATCCGACATTATGGGGCCGGTCCGGGCCTGGGCCGGCATGGCGGCTGGTTCCGGCAGTCCGCCACTGCTCGCCGACCATCCGGCGATGCGCAACCTCACCGCGGTCTATGAGTTGATCGCGCGCGCCGGCCTCACTCACACGCGACCGCCCTTCGGCATCGAGACCGTCACCGTCGGCAACCGCGAGGTCGAGGTGCACGAGGAAGCGGCGGCGAAGACGCCGTTCGGGACGCTCCTGCATTTCAAGAAGGACATCGCCACCACGCAGCCGCGCGTGCTTTTGGTGGCGCCGCTGTCGGGGCATTTTGCGACACTGCTGCGGGCGACGGTGCGCACCATGCTGCCCGACCACGACGTCTACATCACCGACTGGCACAATGCGCGCGACGCTCCGCTGACCGCGGGCCGGTTCGGCGTCGACGAATATACCGACCATCTGATCAAGTTTCTCGAAACGATGGGACCGGGCTCGCACGTGCTGGCGGTGTGCCAGCCCTGCGTCGCCGTGCTTGCAGCCGTTGCGGTGATGGCGCAGGCCGGCAATCCGGCGCAGCCGCGCTCGATGACGCTTATGGCCGGGCCGATCGATACCCGGGTCAATCCGACCAAGGTCAATGAGCTTGCCAAGAAGCGCACCATCGAATGGTTCGAGCGCACGCTCACGGCATCGGTGCCGCTGCGCTATCCCGGCGCGTTCCGCCGCGTTTATCCGGGCTTCGTGCAGCTCGTCGCTTTCATGAGCATGAACCTCGAACGGCACGTGAAGGCGCACAAGGAGCTTTACGAGAATCTCGCCAATGGCGAGCTGGAAAAGGCGGCGGTGACCAAGGCTTTTTACGATGAATATTTCGCCGTGCTCGATCTCACCGCGGAGTTCTATCTTGAGACGGTGCGGCTTATCTTTCAGGACTACGCGCTGCCGCTCGGCCAGCTCGAATGGCATGGCGAGCGCGTCGACCCGAGCGCCATCCGCAAGACCATGCTGCTGACGGTGGAGGGCGAGCGCGACGACATCTGCGCCGTCGGCCAGACGGTGGCCGCGCACGACCTGTGCAGCAAGCTGCGGCCCTATCTCAAGCGCCACCACATGCAGGCCGGCGTCGGCCATTACGGCGTCTTCTCCGGCACGCGCTGGGAAAAGCAGATTTATCCGATCTTGAAGAACGTGATTTTGTCGAGCGATTAGAGGAGCGGCGCCGTTGCACTCATGAACGTGGACCCCCGCCTGAGTCGCCGCCCGCGAGTTCTGTCTCAATGACCTCGCGCAGAGGCGGTATATCTTCCTGCAGAGTTTTCCACACTCGTGCCGGCAGCACGTCCTCATAATGATGACGATAGAAGTTTCCGGCGGCGGCCATCTCCCGCCATGGAATGTGATGGTGGCGAGCCTTCAGTTCGTCCGACAAGCGCCGCGAAGCCTCGGAAATGATTTCAAGACAACGGGTGACGGCATAAAGCGGCATCAAGTCGTCGCGCAGGTTCTCGAAGCCCCGGCCCTGCCTAAACCTCTCGGCCAGGTCGATGTGATGAAGCATTTCGTGCAGCGTAGCGCTGTCCTTCTCAGAACGCATACATGACATCGCGCGCTGCCGGCGCGCGCAAATGCGGCTTGAGCGCGGCGCGGTCGATCACGTCGACCGGCTCCTCGAACAGGCCGGCAACGTATTCTTTGAAGCGGATGTAATCGTAGATCGAGCCTTCGGCGTCGGGCTCAAATTCCACTAGAATGTCGAGATCGCTATCCGGACGGTTGTCGCCGCGGGCGACGGAGCCGAACACCGCGGCGTGCGCCACACCACGGGCGCGCAAGCCGGTCTCGTAGCGGCGAAGGGTGGCAATGGCGTCCTGGGCGTTCATAGCAAATACATAGCACAATTCGGGCATACAGGGCAGAGGCGGATGTCACCGCATCGCCGCCGCGATATTGCCGCCGTCGACGGTGGTGACGTCGGCGGTGGTTTTCAAAGCCAGCGCATGATGCAGGAAGGCCTGCGCCACGTCCTCGGCGGTCACCTCGCGGCCGAGCAGATTGCCGCTCATATAATCCTTTTCGGAAACACCCCGCGCCTTGGAGCGCGACGCGATCATCTGGTTTGTCAGCAAGCCCGAACGAATACGGTCGGCGTTGACCGCATTGGCGCGGATGCCGTCCGAGCCGTAATCGAGCGCGTATTGGCGCATCAAAGCCAGTGCCGCCGCTTTCGGTATCCCGTAGGGACCGAAATTCGGGCCCGGATTGACCGCCTGCTTGGAGACGTTGAAGAGGAGGCAGCCGCCGCTGCCCTGCGCCAGCATGATTTTCACCGCGGCCTGTGCGACGCGCTGGTGGCCGTAGAAGTTGAGCTCAAAACTTTCGTGCAAGATTTCTTCGTCGACTTCGCCGATGCGGCCCTGCCAGGCCGCGCCGGCATTCGAGACCACGATGTCGAGGCCGCCGAAAGCCGCTGCGATCTTGTCGAATGCCGCCGCCACCGACCCTGCATCGGTCACATCGCATTCGACCGGCAGCGCGGTGGCGTTTATCGCGTTCGTGCGCTCGCGCGCCGCGGACGAATTCACGTCGAGCAGCGCAACCTCGGCGCCCGCCGCCGCGAAAGCCCGGGCGGTTGCGGCGCCGATGGCGCCAGCTCCGCCGGTGATGGCGGCGATTTGCCCGGCAAGCGGCAGTTCCTTGCGTTTGCCGAGCTTGGCTTGTTCGAGCGGCCAATATTCGCAATCGAACATGTCGGCTTCGGAGATCAACTCGAACTTTCCGATGGTTTCGGCGTCGCTGACGGCTTCGACCCAGGACTCGGCGATATCGGCAGCGATGACGGCGTCTTGCTTCGAGCGGCCGAGACCGAACAGGCCTAAGCCCGGCACCAGCACGACGCGGGGCAGGGGATCGAGCTCGTGCTTGATGCCGCCGACCCGCTTGTTGTGACGCTCGAAATATCGGCGATAGTGCGCGGCGAATTGGGCTGCCCGCTCGCGCGTGACCCGGCCGAATTCGTCGAGCTTGCCGGCTTCCGGCATCGGCAAAACCAACGGCCAGTTCTTGGTGCGGATGGTGTGATCCGGCGTGATCACGCCCGTTTGGCTCAGGCGTTCCAGGTCCGCTCCATTCATGAAATTCAAGATCGGATCGCTCGCGCGAAATTCGAGGACAAGCCTGTGCCACGCGCCGTCAGTCTTGTCGTCCTTCTCGCTGCACGCCCCGCGCACGATCGGCGCGACCTGCGCGGTCATTGCAACGTTGCGGGGCGCGGTGACGGCAACGGATTTGCGGTTGCGCGCGATAAAGGCCTCGGCAAGCGACACCGCCTCGATCATGCGCTCGTAGGCTTCGCGCGCGGTTTCGCCAAAGCTAACGATGCCGTGCTTGCTTAAAATCAGCCCCGCGCATTGCGGCGTGCGCTCGAAAACCTCGATCGCCTTCTTGGCGAGGCCAAAGCCCGGCATGAGATAAGGCACGAAGGCCAACCGGCCACCGAACACATCGGCGCATCTTTTTTCGCCGTCAGGCTGATCGATCAGGCTGAGCACCGCTGTCGCGTGGGTATGGTCGATGAATTTGTGCGGCAGGAAGGCGTGCAGCATCATCTCGACGGATGGATTTGGCGCCGCGGGGTCGATCAGGTTGGCGCGCTCGATGGCGACCAGCTCTTCGTCGCCGATCGCGTCGAGCGCGCGCAGCTTGCGCATCGGGCCAAGCAGCACGGCGACGAAGCCATCCGCTCCAATCGCCGCCATGTCGGACCCGGAGGACTTTACCCGTAGCGCTTCGACGCCCTCGCCGAAGCGGTCGCGCATGCGCGTCTTCAGCGAGGTATTGCCGCCGCCGTGCAGGACGAGCTTCGGGTCGCGACCGAGCAGCCGCGTCGTGTAGATGCGCAGCGCCAGATCGCGGTCGACGCCGGATTTCGCGCTCTCGGCGACGAAGGCCTCGGCGTCACGATCGACCCACCCGCTTTTCACGGTTCTCGATCCGTCGATCAGCCGCCGGCGAGACGGCGCGACCACCAGCCGGTGCGGCGCGGCCGATCGCCGTCCGCGGCCTCGGCGGCTTCGCTAACGACCGGCTCCGGCGCAGGCGAAGCCGGCTGCTGGGTTTGCGGCGGCGGTAGCATGTCTTCGCCGCCGGCGACCGGCGCGCGCTCGCGCACGGTCGAGCGCCGGCGCACCGGCTCCTCGGGTGGCGCCTCGGCGCTCACCGGCGCTTGCGGGACGGCGCGCGGCGCCGCGTCGAGATCGGCAACGGCGTGCGTAAGCTCCGGTTCTGTCGGAGGCGGCGCGATCAGCCCTTCGGCCGAAGCGAACTCCTGCCGCGGTTCGTGCGGGCCTTGATCGTTTCCGCCGGGCATCGCATCGCCATTGCGGTGGCGATTACGCCGGCCGCCGCGGCGTCCACGCCGCCGCCGCCCGTCGCCCTCACGGCGCGGCTCGCCCGCATGCTCCTGCGGAACAAACCCGGCGGGTTGACCGGTGAGTTCGTCGTCCGTCGCGGATTCGTGATCGGCAGCCGCCGGGAATTCTTCGGCGGACTCGGTGATCGCGACTTGCTCGTGGTGCTGCTCGTCGCGCTCCTCGTCGCGCTCCCCGTGGGGCTGCCCGTGTGCGCCCTCGCCGCCGTTACGACCGCCGCGCCGCCGCCGTCGGCGTCGCCGCCGCGAGCCGTCTTCGTCTTGCTCGGGCGCCGTGGCCGGCGCTGCCTCGGTTTCCGCCGCCTCGACTTGTTCCTCTTCCGCAGCACCGGAATCTTCGAGGTTGTCCTCCTCTTCGAGCGGCGCGGCGACGGCTTGGACGCGCTCGGCAAGCGCCTTGGCCGCCTCGACCGTATGGACCTGCTCACCGCGGTCGACGATGAAAGCCTGCGGCGCTCTGACGGATTCATCCGCGCTGATCGTGAGGGTGATGGCAAACCGCTCTTCCAGGCTGCGCAGATGCGCGCGCTTCTGGTTGAGAACGTAGAGCGCGACGTCGGGCCGCGTGCGCGCAATCAGATTGTGCGTGGCGGCTTTGACGAGCTGTTCCTCGAGCGCGCGCAGCACCTGCAAGGCGAGCGAGGACACCGAGCGGACATGACCGCTGCCGCCGCAATACGGGCACTTTTCGGTCGAGCTTTCCAGCACGCTCGTGCGGATGCGCTGGCGCGACATTTCGAGCAGGCCGAAATGCGAAATGCGGCCGACCTGGATGCGCGCGCGATCGTGTTTCAAGCACTCTTTCAACCGGCGTTCGACCGAGCGGTTGTTGCGCTTCTCGTCCATGTCGATGAAATCGATGACGATCAGTCCGGCGAGGTCGCGCAGCCGAAGCTGGCGGGCGATCTCGTCGGACGCTTCCAAATTAGTTTTGAGCGCGGTGTCCTCGATATGATGCTCGCGCGTGGCGCGGCCGGAGTTCACGTCGATCGCGACCAAAGCCTCGGCCTGATTGAGAACGATGTAGCCCCCCGAGCGCAGTTGCACGACCGGCGAGAACATGGCGTCGAGCTGATTTTCGACGCCGTAGCGCGACAGCAGCGGCTGCGTCTCCGCGTAAGGCTTCACGTTTTTGGCATGGCTCGGCATGAGCATGCGCATAAAATCCTTGGCCTCGTGATAGGCCTCCGGGCCGGCGACGATCACTTCGTCGATGTCTTTGGAGTAGAGGTCGCGGATCGAACGCTTGACCAGCGAGCCTTCCTCGTAAACGAGCTTCGGTGCGGTGGATTTGAGCGTCAAATCGCGCACCGTTTCCCACATCCGCAACAGATATTCGAAATCGCGCTTGATCTCGATCTTGGTGCGGCTCGCGCCGGCGGTGCGCAAAATCACGCCCATGCCTTCCGGTACTTCGAGCTCCGCCGCCGCTTCCTTGAGCCGCGCGCGATCCTCGGAGCTGGTGATCTTGCGGCTGATGCCGCCGCCGCGCGCGGTATTGGGCATCAGCACCGAATAACGTCCGGCGAGCGACAGATAGGTCGTCAGCGCCGCGCCTTTGGTGCCGCGTTCCTCTTTGACCACCTGCACCAGCATGACCTGCCGGCGCTTGATCACCTCTTGGATCTTGTACTGGCGGCGGTAACGCGGCGCGCGGTCGGGGACCTCCTCGAGCGCATCGCCGCCGCCGACCGACTCGACGACCTCTTCGGCGGCCTCGTCGTCATCGCCGTTCTGCTCGTGCTCGCGCGCTTCGATGACGCCCGTTTCGGCGGTCTCGCCGGCCGCCGGACTTGCCGTTTCGTCGGCATCGGCATGCTCGGTCTCGCCGGGTTCGGCATCCGCTTCGCTTACCGCGGTTCCGGATTGGGCGTCATGGAATTGGCCCGCTTCGGCGGCGTCGGCGAACGCGTCCGCCGGCTGCGGCTCTTCGGCAGGCGATTCCGAAGTTTGCATGGCGGGAGGTACTGCTTGCCCGCTCTGCCCGGCCGGTTCGTCCTGCGCTTCAGCCGCCACGGCAGGTGCGAGCGTCTCGTCGCCTTCGGCAGGCGCTGCAAATTGTTCGACGGCAACAGAATCGCCGGCCGCGGATTCGGCAAGATCGCTCCGCCTAACTGCCTCGCGGCGTGCGGCGGGACGCGCGCCGTGGTGGCGATGCCGTCGCGAACGCCGATCGACCTCGTCATCGGCGGCGCGCTGCGCGCGCTCTTCCTCGTCGATCAGGGCCTGCCGGTCGGCGACGGGGATCTGATAGTAGTCCGGGTGGATTTCACTAAACGCGAGGAAACCGTGACGATTGCCGCCGTAATCGACGAAGGCGGCCTGCAGCGACGGCTCAACGCGCGTCACTTTCGCCAGATAAATATTGCCTCTTAATTGCTTCCTATGCGCGGATTCAAAGTCGAATTCTTCGACGCGATTGCCGCGCAAGACTACTACCCGGGTCTCCTCGGGATGGGTCGCGTCGATGAGCATTTTGTTTGCCATTGGCAGATCTCTTAGGGGCCGGCATGCCCGCTCGCTCCGCGCCGCATCGGCGAGGGAAGAGGGCGTGCGCCCGATTTTCGGTGAAAGGGACGGCTCGGAAGCCGCGAGCGCGGCAAGCTGGCAAGGTTCCTATGCCGGCAAGCGCCGCATGAACGCTGCCGTGCTTCTTGAAGCCAACCTGGACTTGCGCCTCGAACATAAACTCCAAACCGCGATGAGGCGGCAGCGCATTGCGCGGCCGCAATTTCGCTCGATCGCTCACGGCATAGCGCGAGACTGTTCCAGCAGCTTTGCCGCCGCTGGCACACGCGTCGCGCACGAGGTTCCGGCTGTCCTCATCTCTGAGGGCGTCGGCGTCGCTTTGCGCCGTCGTCGGCGTCCGGTTCGCTGGAGGGATGACTCCAAGGAACTTCTGGCGCCGGAGCGGTTCGAAAGCGGCGTCCGCCTCGCTCCCGTCATCTTTCTCGGGGAGCCAAACCCTGCGGACGCAACCGGATGCCCTAACGCGACACAACCGGAACCTTTCACCGTCAGCGTCCTCTTCTTAAGGCCGCGAGCAGGGAATTGGCAAGTCGCCTGTGCGATTTGACGGGAGGGGAGTGAATTTCATGATGTCCAAAGGCCGCTTTTGCCGACGGTTAAGTTTCGGTTAACCATGCGTCCCTAATGGAGTAAGAGGGGCTCGATGGGGTGGAAACCGATGCCTGTCCAAGCCGCGTGCTGGGCTCTCCTCGGTGTGCTCTTCGCCGGTACGGCAATGGCAGCCGCGGCGCCGGCAACGATTCCTGCGTCCGACTCATATCCGGTGGCGACCGACGTGCGGCTCGGCGGCGACGGGACGCAGACCCGGTTCGTCATGGACCTCGACCGCAAGATCGACCTGCACGTCTTCACCCTTGCCGACCCTTACCGCCTCGTCCTCGATATACCCCAGGTGAGTTTCCAACTGCCGCCGCATGCCGGCGAGGCGGAGCGAGGCCTGATCAAGGCGTTTCGTTTCGGCCTGGTGATGCCGGGCGGCTCGCGGATGGTCTTCGACCTGACAAAGCCCGTGCGCGTCGATAAGGCGTTCGTCGTGGCTGCGGCGGCGGGCGCGCCGGCGCGACTGGTTCTAGAGCTGGTCGCCACCGATCGCGACAGTTTCTTGCGCAACATGGTGCTCGACGACAAAGTAGCCAGCAGTGAAGCCCCGCCGGTCAGCGCGCCGCCAACCGCTTCCTCCGATCCGCGTCCGCTTATTGTTCTCGATCCCGGTCACGGCGGGATCGACACCGGCACGAAAGCGCCGAATGGAGAATGTGAAAAAGACATCGTGCTCGACGTCGCCAAGCGTTTGCGCGAGCGCATCGAGAAGTCCGGCAAGTTCCGCGTACTGATGACGCGGACCGATGACACTTTCGTGCCGCTTGCCGACCGCGTTCAGATCGCGCGCAAGGCCGGCGCCGCGCTGTTCATCTCGATTCACGCGGATTTCCTGCCGCGCAAGGAAGGCGACGCCGAGGGCGCCACGATCTACACGCTCTCCGATACTCCTTCGGACCCGCAGGCCGCGCGGGTCGCGGAACAGGAAAACCGCGCCGACGTCGTCGCCGGCGTCGACCTCAAGGATGAGCCGGCCGACGTCGCCGGTATCCTGATCGACCTCGCGCAGCGAGAAACCAAGACATTCTCGGTGCAGTTCGCGCAGAAGCTGGTCGGCGACATGAAAGCGACCACGCGGTTGCACAAGGAGCCTATCAAGTCGGCTGGTTTTCGCGTTCTGCGCGCGCCCGACGTGCCCTCGGTGCTGATCGAGCTGGGTTACGTGTCCAATAAGCAGGACCTGCAGTCATTGAATTCGGACAGCTGGCGCGACCGGACCGCGGATTCGGTCGCGTCAGCCATCAACGACTATTTTGCCTCCCACCTTGCCGGCGTGCGTGCGGGAGCAAACTAGGGTTCGAATGCGCTTTAAGTGCCTCTACGGCCTCAGTTTGAACAAAAACCAGAGCGACGAGATGCGATGAAGATAGAGGCCTCTAGCGGGTTTGTGCCAATACTGCCACACTGGGCAGCCGATTGGGTCTGTGACTCGGCGCAGCGTTAGTCTCCTGGCCTGTCGTTTGATAAAATGCGCCGGCCGAGGCGCGGCGGTGCAATCTCAATGAAATCGGTGTCGCGGTGAAATTTCTCCTGCGCTTTTTGGGCTTCCTGTTCGCGGCGGGGACGATCCTCTTTATCGCCGGGATCGCCGCGACGGCGGGCTTGCTGTGGCATTACTCTAAAGATCTGCCCGACTATAGCCAGCTGCAAGATTACGAACCGCCGGTGATGACGCGGGTCCATGCCGCCGACGGCTCGCTGCTGGCTGAATATGCCAAGGAGCGGCGGCTTTACCTGCCGATCCAGGCGATTCCGAAGCTCGTCACCAACGCCTTCGTGGCCGCCGAGGATAAGAACTTCTATCACCATCCCGGCGTTGACGTTTACGGCATCCTCCGCGCCGGCATGCTCTATGTCGAGAACTACGGCAGCGGGCGGCGGCCGCAGGGCGCCTCGACCATCACGCAACAGGTTGCCAAGAACTTTCTGTTGAACAATCAGCTGTCGTTCGAGCGCAAAATCAAGGAAGCGCTGCTCGCGTTGCGGATTGAGCGCACTTATTCAAAGCAGAAAATCCTCGAATTGTACCTCAACGAAATCTATCTCGGCTTCGGCGCCTACGGCGTGGCCGCGGCTTCGCTGCTCTATTTCGACAAGTCGGTGCACGAACTGACGATCGCCCAGGCCGCCTATCTCGCCGGCCTTCCCAAAGGGCCGAACAATTACAATCCGTTCCGCCGTAAGGACGAGGCGATCGCGCGGCGCAACTACGTTATCGACCGCATGGCCGATGACGGCTACATCAGCGCCGCCGACGCCGAGAAGGCGAAACAAGAACCGCTCGACGTCACCGTGCGCACGACGAGCCCGCACGTCTTTGCCGCCGAATATTTCACCGAAGAGGTGCGCCGCTATCTGTACGATAATTACGGTGAGCAGAAGCTCTACGAGGGCGGGCTATCGGTGCGCACCACGCTCGATCCCAAACTGCAGATACTGGCGCGCAACACCATGGTCGGCGGGCTCGTCAATTTCGACGAGACCCAGGGCTATCGTGGACCGGTTGCCAGATTGGACGTCGGCGGCGACTGGGGCGTCAAACTTGCCGACATAAAGGCGCTTGACGATATCGACCCATGGCGCATGGCCGTCGTGCTCCAAGTGGACGATCAGTCGGCGCGCATCGGGTTGCAGCCGGGGCGCGATCCGTCCGGCGCCGTTCTCAAGGATCGCGATGTCGGCATCGTGCCGCTGGACGGCGTCAAGTGGGCGAAGCCCGCCGGCGGACCGGCAAAGCCGATTCAGCACGTCAACCAGGTCCTCTCCGTCGGCGACGTGATTTACGTCGAGCCGACGGATCAGCAGGGTCAATATAGGCTGCGTCAGGTGCCGGAAATCTCCGGCGCCATGGTGGTCATGGATCCGCATACCGGGCGCGTGCTGGCAATGGTCGGCGGATTTTCGTTCGATCAGAGCCAGTTCAACCGCGCCACCCAAGCGCTGCGCCAGCCCGGCTCATCGTTCAAGCCCATCGTCTATGCCTCGGCCCTCGACAACGGCTACACGCCCTCGACCATCATCATGGATGCGCCGATCGAGATCGATATGGGCCAGGGCGGCGGCATCTGGACGCCGCAAAACTACGGCGGCAAATTCTTCGGCCCTTCGACCTTGCGCTTCGGCCTCGAAGAGTTGCGCAACGTCATGACGGTGCGGCTCGCGCAGGACATCGGCATGCCGCTGATCTCCGAATATGCCAAACGCTTCGGCGTCTATGACGAGCTGCCGCCCTACCTGTCCTATGCGCTCGGCGCCGGAGAAACGACGGTCATGCGCATGGTCACCGCCTATTCGATGTTCGATAACGGCGGGCGCCGCGTCATCCCGACGCTGATCGACCGCATCCAGGACCGCTACGGTCACACCATCTACAAACACGATCAGCGCGAATGCGACGGTTGCAACGCGGCGAGCTGGCAAAATCAACCGGAGCCGACGCTGGTCGATAAGCGCGAGCAAGTGATCGACCCGATGACGGCGTATCAGATTACCTCGCTCATGGAGGGTGTCGTGCAGCGCGGTACCGGCGTCGCGGTCCGCGCGGTGGGCAAGCCTATTGCCGGCAAAACCGGCACCACCAATGACGAGAAGGACGTTTGGTTCATCGGCTATTCGCCCGACGTCGTCTGCGGTGTCTATATGGGTTACGACAAGCCGCGTCACATCGCCAACCGCGCCACCGGCGGCAGCGTCGCGGCGCCGGTCGTCAGGGATTTTTTGAAGGTCGCGCTGGCCGACAAGCCTCCGATCCCGTTCAGCGTGCCGCCCGGCATTAAACTGATCCGCGTCGATGCCAAGACCGGAATGCGCGCCGGGCCGAGCGATCCCCGCGTCATTCTCGAGGCTTTTAAGCCCGGCACCGCGCCGCCCGACAGCGACACCGTGATGGGCGCGGATACAACGAATGGCGTTCCGAATACCCAGCAAGTTTCCCCTGACGCCGGCAACGTCGTTCGCACCGGCACCGGGGGATTATACTGAGGACGGACGATAGACGACGGAGGACGGATCAAAGTGACGGGGTTTAAATCTCGATATTTTGCCATATCTGTCGGCTGTCATCCGTCATCCGTTGTCTGAACTCCATGCGCGCGGAAATCACGACTATTGTCGAGGAGATCAAGCAGTCGATCGGACTGCTGAGGAGGCATCTTTGATGTCGACAAGGCGCGGGCGCGGCTTACCGAGCTGAACCGGCAGGCCGAAGACCCCAATCTCTGGAACGATCCGCAGCGCGCCAGCCGCGTCATGCAGGAGCGCACCGCGCTCGACGACAATCTCACGGCGCTTTCGCGCATCGACCAGGAGCTCGACGATCAAGTGACGATGATCGAGCTCGGCGAGGCGGAGAAGGATCAGAAGGTCGTCGCCGAGGCCGAAGCGAGCTTACGCAAGCTCAAGGCCGAGGTTTTGCGGCGCCAGCTCGAAGCCTTGCTGTCGGGCGAGGCCGACCGCAACGATTCCTATCTCGAAGTCCATGCCGGCGCCGGCGGCACCGAGAGCCAGGACTGGGCCTCGATGCTGTTGCGCATGTACACGCGCTGGGCGGAGCAGCACGGCTTCAAGGTGGACTATATCGAAGAGACCCAGGGTGAAGAGGCCGGCATCAAATCGGCCACCGTGGAGATCAAGGGCCACAACGCTTACGGCTGGCTCAAGACCGAGAACGGCGTGCATCGCCTGGTCCGCATTTCGCCGTTCGATGCCAATGCGCGTCGGCACACCTCGTTCGCCAGCGTCAATGTCTATCCGGTGATCGACGACCGCATCAAAATCGACATCGACGAGGCCGACGTTCGCGTCGATACGCTGCGCTCCGGCGGCGCGGGCGGCCAGCACGTCAACAAAACCGAATCGGCGATCCGGCTCACCCACATCCCCACCAATATCGTCGTGTTTTGCCAGAACGACCGTTCGCAGCACCGCAACCGCGCGCAGGCGTGGCAGATGCTGCGCGCCAAACTCTACGAAGCCGAACTGAAGAAGCGCGAGGAGAAGGCCGCCGCCGATCAGGCGGCCAAGACCGATATCGGCTGGGGCCACCAGATCCGCTCTTACGTGTTGCAGCCCTATCAGATGGTGAAGGATCTGCGCACCGGGGTTGCCACTTCCAACACCGCCGCGGTGCTCGACGGCGACATCGATCAGTTCACCGAAGCGGCGTTGGCGCAAAAAGCGTTCGGCACCGGGCCGGAGAAGGTCGAGGACGTAGAATAAGTTGGCGCTCCGTCGCCCCGGCTGTCGTTGCGGGGCTCGATTAGTCCTGAACTTCGCTGCGGCCGGTCCGGATTATTTGCTGTTCGCCGCCGAAAAGTTTCGCGCCAGCCTCGAGGAATTTCTGCGGATTGACCGCCTCGCCGTCGACGCGCGTCTCATAGTGCAGGTGCGCTCCGGTCGAGCGGCCGGTCGAGCCGATGCGGCCGATGACCTGGCCGGTCCGAACTTCGTCGCCGACGTGGACGCCGATCTCCGAGAGGTGGCCGTAGCGGGTCGACAGCCCGTTGCCGTGATCGATCTCGACCATATTGCCGTAGCCGCCGTCCCAGCCGGCGATGCTGATTCTCCCCGCCGCCGTCGCATGGACCTGTTCGCCGATCTCGCCACGGATGTCTATGCCGGTATGCATCGCCGGCTCATGCAGGAAGGGATCCATGCGGATGCCGAACGGCGAGGTTTCGTCGATGTCCCCGGTCACCGGGCTGCGCAGCGGCACCGTGCGGAGCGTATCGCTGAGCTGGTCGGCTTCCGAACGCGCCAGGCTCACCCGGAAGAGCGCGCGCTCAAATCCTTCATTGGCGGGCGGTAGTTTGACGGGGACAAAGGGGCCGCCGGTTGCCGGCGCGTCGAGCTTCACCCCTAGCTGGTTGAGGACACCGCGGATCCGGCCGGCCTTGCCTTCGTAGCGTTGCTCGAGCGCGCCGAGCGTGAGTGACTGCCGCTGTTCGACGCGGTCGAGCGAAGCTGCCATGCGATTAAGCGTCGCGCCGATGTTCGATTGGCGGCCGTGATCGTTCCGCATCGGCGCCGTGGCGGAGTCAGTTCCCGGTTGTATGGCCGGCCTGATCGAGCCGGTCGTCATGGGGTCGGTGAGGTTACCCAATACCGTGGCGCGAGATTCCAATGCCGCTTGACGGCGCATCAGTTCATCGAGCTTTTGCTCGAATTGCTCCTGGTCGAGCAATTGCCGGCTGGTGGTACGGTCGATCTGGGCACGCAGTTCGGCGATGCGGTCCTCATAGCCGAATTGCTGTTGCGCCTGTCGCGCAATAAGCGTTCGCAGCACGTCGTCGCGGAATGCGAGATAGGTCGCGGCCGTAACCGACCATCCCGCCATGATCACGACCGTGCCGACCGCGATCCAAAATGCCACGGGGCCGAATCTGACTTGCCGTCCGGCATGCGCGATAGTGTAGATGCGACCGGCCGGTTCGTTCGCACCGCGCTGGCGCGCTTCGCTGCGGCGAGCGTCAGGCGAAGAATGCTGCGCTGAAGCGTGCTGCGCTGAAGCGTGCTGCGCGGGAGAGTGCGCCGGATGTTGCTTCCGTACGGCCTCTGCCGACCGAGACGACGTCCACTGCGACATTGACGCTCCCACCCGAACCGGGAGCGGATTTGAGCCGCTTATGGTTAATTTTCGGAAAATCGCGGGCTTAAACCTGCTGCGATTTTGCTAACTTCAGTAAATGCTTCGGCAACGTTCGAAGCTCGATTAGAGCGCCCGCACGGCGGCTAGAACCGCCTCGGCGTGGCCCTCGACAGAGACCTTGGGCCAGACCTGCGCAATGCGCTGATCGGGGTCGATCAGGAAGGTGCTGCGCACGACGCCAAAGAACTTCTTGCCGTACATCAACTTCTCGCGCCAAACCCCATAGGCTGCCAGCATTTTGTGCGTCTCATCCGACCCTAATGCGACGCCAAGCTTATGCTTCGCCTTGAATCCATCCAGTGCCTTCACTGGATCGGCGGAAACGCCGAGGATAACGGCCCCGGCGCGGCTGAACTCTCCCTTCAGCCGGGAGAAATCGATCGCCTCCTTGGTGCAACCGGACGTGTCGGCGCGGGGGTAGAAATAAAGGATGAGCTTGCGGCCGGCGAAGTCGGCGAGCGAGACCGCGCCGCCGCCGTCGCACGGCAGGGTAAAGCTTGGCGCTTTTGCGCCCAGTTCGACGCCCGCTTTGGCATCCTTGATTCGAGCTATCCCCTTGCTGGCAGTGTTGTTTCTGGCGGTCTTTCGCGCGGGCTTTCGCGCCGTTTTTCGCGACATGTGCCTTCCTTTCGACGCTTTCCCAGAGCCATTCTGTGCGTTCAGAATACGCCCGCGAGCAGGGGTGTCGATCGCTTGTGGGTACGTTCATCCAGTTTGCTGCAATATCGTTATGACGGCGCCACGGACGAGGGGACGCCCGAGCGGGCATGACGAACCAAGACAGGCAAATCCGGCATTCCCGCGATGGGAATCCGCCGTTCACCCGCGACGCCGGGGCAACCTCGCAGCAGCTCACCGCGGTGGACGCTGGGGCGACGGCCGCTACTTGGCCGCTTACCGGCGGCTTCTTGCGCGGCATCAACGCCTGATCAGACGGCTCGGCATCGGATCGGCGGTACTCGTCAGCCTCCTGGTGCTCGGCTGCGCCGGGCTATGGTGGCGGCTTTCCAGCGGCCCAATCCAGCTCGACGTCTTTACCCCTTGGCTCGTCTCCGCCATCGAGGATAATTTCGGCAGTCACGAACACGTCGAAGTCGGCGGTACCCAGATCGAGCGCACCGCGAGTGGCGGCGCCGCGGTACGGGTGCGCGATATCGTGGTGCGGGATTCTGACGGCACCATAGTCGCCAGCGCGCCGAAGGCGGAAATCCACGTTTCGGGCTTGAGTCTGTTAAGCGGCCATATGCGCGCCGAAAGCCTCAATCTGGTCGGCGCCGCAATGGCGGTCCGCATTGAGCCGGACGGCGGCGTTACGGTCTTTGCGTCCGGCGCGAACACGCGCCCGATCGCGACGGCCAGCGGACCGCTCGCCGCCGTCATCGCGCGTCAAGCCGTAAAGCAAGACGAAAACGAAACCAAAGGGCTCGCGCCGGCGATGCCGGCCCCCGCTTCGCCTCAGCCGCGATCTGGACTGCCACGTCCGCCAACCGACAGCATTGCCGCGCTGTTGTCCTGGCTCGACGGTATCGGTAAGTCCGGGCTCGATGGCCATGACCTGCGCGAACTTGGACTGAAAGACGGCACGCTCACCGTCGACGACCAGCGCACCGGCAAGCGGTGGACTTTTGAGGATATCAGCCTGAGCATCCAGCGGCCCCGCCGCGGCGGCATCGTGGTCACGGTCGGCTCGGCGAACCCGGAACATCCGTGGGGCCTGACCGCCTCAATCGAGCCTGCCGCGGGCGGCTATCGCAGCATTGCCGTGGAAGCCCGCCAGGTTTCCGCCAACGACCTCTTGCTGGCGTCCCGATTTGGCGACGGAAGTTTGCAGATTGATGTGCCGTTGTCGGCGAGCTTGCGCGGAGTGATCGGACCGAACGGCGTGCCGCAATCGCTGACCGGCCGGATCGTCGCCGATGCCGGCTATGTCAACGATGGCGATAACGCCGACGGCCGCGTCGACCTCGACCGCGCCGAGTTCAAGATCAATTGGGATGCCGGCAGCCGCGTCCTCACGGTGCCGTTTCAAATCCTTTCCGGCGGCAATCGGATCACGCTGCTCGGCCAGGTCGAAGCGCCGGCGCAGGCCCCCGGGCCCTGGCTGTTTCGGATCGGCGGCGGCACGGTCGTGCTGAATTCGCCCGATGCGCAAGGCGACCCGCTGATCCTCAACAACATTGCCGTGAGCGGTGAGTTCGACCCGGTGAAGAAGCGCTTTGTGGTTAATCAGAGCGAGATTGGCAACGGCGACGTCGGCGTCGCAATGTCCGGCAACGCCGATTATTCCAGCGGCGAGCTTCGGCTTGCCGCGGGCGCCGCGGCGACGCGCATGTCGGCCGATGCCTTGAAGCGGCTGTGGCCGGTCTTTGTCGTTCCCAAAGTCCGCGACTGGTTCAACGAACATCTCGTCAGCGGCAACGTGGAACGCGTGGTGATTGGCGTGAATGCCCCGCTCGACGACCTCAGAGCGGGCGGCCCGCCGGTCCCGGACGACGGACTGACGCTGGATGCGTTGGCGACCAATTGCGTGATCCGGCCGGTGGCGGGCCTGCCGGCGCTGCACGACGCCGATCTTACCGTTCACATCGTCGGTCGCGATGCGCAGATTGCGCTCGGCAAGGCGACGTCCGATTTGCCCTCTGCGCGCAAGCTCGTTCTGTCGTCCGGGCTGTTCGAAGTCCCCGATACCGCGCCGCAAGCGCCACCGGCGCGCGTGCACTTCAAGATCGATGGCCCGGTGCAGGCGGCGGCCGAGCTTTTGGCCATGGACCGTCTGCGTGACGCGTCGGGAGTGCCGTTCGATCCGGCGACGACGCGCGGCACGATGAGCGCACTAGTCGCCCTGGCAATGCCGCTCAAACCCGATCTGCCGCCGGGATCGACCAATTACGCCATCACCGTCGACGCCACGAACTTTTCCGCCGAACACATGATCATGGGGCAGAAGGTCGATGCCGCGGACCTCAAAATCAGCGCCAATAACCAGGGCTTCGCGCTGAAGGGCGATGTCAAGATCGCCGGCGCGCCGGCCAGTCTCGAATACCGCCAATTGCACGGCGACAGTGCAGCCGACGTCCATATTCAAGGCATGCTCGACGAGGCGATGCGCAACACTCTCGGCCTCGATCCGTTGAGCTCGGTCGGCGGCGCCATTCCGATCGACATTGCCGGCCGCGTCGGCACGTCGCCCGAGCGCGACGGCCATTTCTCGGTGACGGCCGACCTGACGTCGGCTCAGATCGACGGCTTCTTGCCGGGCTGGGTCAAGCAGGCGGGCAAGCCGGCGCGCGCGACCTTTACGCTGACGACTAAACCGCAGTCGACCCGCATCGACGATTTGTTGATCGAAGGCGCCGGCGGCGGCGTGAAGGGTACCATTGAGTTCGACGGCTCCGGCGCGCTGCAATCGGCCGATTTCCCGTCCTACGGTTTTTCGGACGGCGATCGCACCAGTCTCAAGGTCGCCCGGACTTCGGACGGAGCGCTGCACGTCGTCATGCGCGGCGATTCTTATGACGGCCGCGCTTTCGTCAAGGCGATGGCCGGTGGACCGACAACGGTGCAGCCGGGACCGCACCCGCCGCCCGATATCGACCTCGATATGAAACTCGGCGCTGTGCTTGGCTTCAACGGCGAGGCTTTGCGCGGTCTCGAATTGAAACTGTCGCGACGCGGTGGCGAGATCCGCAGTCTTGGCCTCACCGCCAAGCTCGGCAGCGACGGAACCTTAAGCGGCGATTTGCGCGGTCCGCCGGGCGGGCATCAGGCGATCGATCTCGAGACCAGCGATGCCGGCGCGCTGTTCCGCTTCACCGACGTGTATTCGCGCATGACCGGGGGTCAGATGACGACGTTGATGGACCCGCCGTCCGCGAACAATGCGATCCAGCTCGGCACCGTCAGCGTTCGCAATTTCGCCGTCCACGACGAGGCGCAGCTCGAGCAAGCGGTTTCCAACGGCAGCCCGCTGCCGCGCAACAATATGATATTCTCGGGCCTGAAGATCGATTTCACCCGCTCGCCCGGACGGCTCGCGCTGCACGACGGCGTCGTGCGCGGACCGGTGCTCGGCGGCACCATCGACGGTCTGATCGATTATGCGGCCGACGAGGTGCACCTGCGCGGCACCCTGATCCCGCTCTACGGCGCCAATAACCTGCTCGGACAGCTCCCAGTGGTCGGTCTTTTCCTCGGCGGCGAAAAAGAGGGGCTGGTCGGCGTCACTTATGAAGTGGTCGGCAACCCGGGCAATCCGGTGCTGCGCGTCAATCCGCTATCTGCGCTGGCGCCGGGACTTTTGCGCAAGGTGTTCGAATTTCCGGCGGCAAGTCCGGTGGTGATCGCACCGCCTGCCGATAACTCGACCGGCACCGTCAACAGCACCACCAGCAATAATCATTAGAAGAGTGGCGTCACACCGGCTTGAGCAGGACGTGACGTTTGCGGCCGAGCGAAAGCTTGATTACGCCTTCGGGCGTAACATCATGCGAAATCGAGCAAGTGGCTCTCATCATTTATTGTCTTATCATTGACCTTAAGTCCCCCGCCCCGAATGAGTCGCCGTGCCTCGCCGTTCGAAGAAACAAGGCCTGCGCGCACCGCCGCATCCAAAAGGCGCATGCGAGGGTGAAAATCGGCGATCTCAACTGTCGGCAGGGTCGCGCCGAGCCCGCCTTCTTCGAACGTCGTGCGAGCTGAATCCTCGATGCCTTTTGCAATAACAGAATCATAGACCATCGTCGTCACTGCCGTGGCGAGAATCTTTTTCGCCTCGTTAATCTCCCGGTCGCGTAGCGAGGCGAGACGATCAATTTCCTCCAGCGGCAGAGTTGTGAATAGTTTCAGAAAGCGCGGAACGTCGGCGTCCTCGACGTTTCGCCAGTATTGCCAAAAATCGTTTTGGCTGGTCATTTTTGGATCGAGCCACACCGCGCCAGCGGCGGTCTTGCCCATCTTGGCGCCGGACGAGGTGGTGATGAGCGGCGAGGTCAGCGCGAAGAATTGTGCGTTGTGCATTCGGCGGCCGAGATCGATGCCGTTGACGATGTTGCCCCATTGGTCGGAGCCGCCCATCTGCAACACGCAGCCGTAACGGCGATAAAGCTCGACGAAATCGTAAGCCTGGAGGATCATGTAGTTGAATTCGAGGAACGATAGTTCCTGCTGCCGGTCGAGCCGCAGCTTCACCGAATCGAAAGCGAGCATCCGGTTGATGGAAAAGTGGCGGCCGACGTCGCGCAGGAAGTCGATATAGTTGAGCGTATTGAGCCAGTCGGCATTGTTGGCCATGACCGCGTCGTTTTCCGCAGCCTTGGCGGAAGGATCGGCGAACCGCAGAAAACGCGAGAAGATCGCGCGAATGCCTTTGAGGTTGTCGTCGATCGCATCGTCGGTCAGCAGCCGCCGGCTCTCGTCCTTGCCCGACGGATCGCCGACCCGCGTCGTGCCGCCGCCCATCAGCGCGATCGGCCGATGGCCGGTCTGCTGCAGCCAGTAGAGCAGCATGATCGGCAATAGCGAACCGACATGCAGCGACGGCGCCGTGCAATCGAAACCGATATAAGCGGTAATCGGCGATGAGCGCGCCAGCGCGTCCAGCGCATCGGGCTCCGAGACCTGATGGATGAAGCCTCTGGCGGCGAGGACGTTGAGAAAATCGGACTTGTAAGTGTTCATCGAGGTCCGGCTAAATCTAGTCGAGTTACTGGTTGCGCCGCCGCTCGCCGCGGCGGCGCGGCTGGTGTAACAGGTCCCCACGGGCGATTTAAAAGACTTATTCATTCAAACGACGCAGCGAGAGAACCGCTTAAATGTCCGAGCAGATGTCGTTGGATTTGCCGTCAGCGTCGCCGGGCGCTTCGGTCTTGGCGATCGGGCTGATGAGCGGGACGTCGCAGGACGGCGTCGACGTCGCGTTGATCGACACCGACGGCGAGGCGATTGCGCAATTCGGCGCGACCGCTTGCCGACCTTATACCAAGGCCGAACGGACGCTGCTGCGCCGCGCCACTGCCGCCGCGGCGAACCTGACCGAGCGCACCGCCCGGCCGGGAATCGTTGCCGAGGCGGAGCGATTGATCAACGATGCGCACGCCGAAGCGGTGCAAACATTTCTCGCCGCGAACGATCTTAACGCCGCCAATGTGGCCGCGGTCGGATTTCACGGTCAGACTTTGCTGCATCGGCCGGAACGCGGGCTTACGCTGCAGATCGGCGACGGCGCCGCATTGGCGGCGCAACTCGGCATTCCGGTCGTTTATGATTTTCGCGCAGCCGACGTTGCCGCCGGCGGGCAGGGGGCGCCGCTGGCGCCGATCTATCATCGCGCGCTGGTGCATCGCTTGGGCCGGGCGGCGCCGGTTGCGGTGCTCAATATCGGCGGCGTGGCCAACGTGACTTACATCGACGGCGAGGAGTTGATCGCCTGCGACACCGGACCCGGCAATGCTTTGCTCGACGACTTTCTGCGGCTGCGCACGGACCGGCCGCTCGACATTGACGGGCGCAAGGCCGCGGCGGGCGCGGTCGACGAGGCCACGATCGAGCGGCTGTTGCAGCATCCATTTTTTAAGATGCCGCCGCCAAAATCGCTCGACCGTAACGATTTTCGCGGCTTCGTCGGCGACACGCTCGACGGCGTCGGCGTCGAGGACGGCGCGGCGACGCTCACCGCGCTCACAGCAGCCTCCGTCGCGCGCATCGTGCCGCATCTGCCGCGTCCGCCCAAAACCTGGATCGTCGCCGGCGGCGGTGCGCGCAACCCGACGCTGATGCGAATGCTTGCCGGCCGCTTGGCTCCCGCGCGCATCGAATCCGCGCACCAAGCGGGCTGGTCGATCGATTCGCTCGAAGCGCAAGCCTTCGCTTATCTCGCCGTGCGCAGCCTGCGCGGCCTGCCGATCACATTTCCCGGAACCACCGGCGCGCCGCGCCCGCTGACCGGCGGCGTGCTGGCGAGCCCGTAGGCTCACAGCAAAAACACGCCCTTGCCGCTCGTCTGCTGGTCGAACAGCCGGTAAGCCTCATCGGCCTGTTCGAGTTGCCAGCGATTGGTGAACAGATGATCGACGCCGATCTTGCAGTGGGCGACAAAGCGCGCGCAATCCGCCTGGATCGTTGTGGAAAAAGTCCATGAGCCGACGATGGTGAGCTGCTTGCGCAGCATGTCGGGACTGACATCGATGGTGACATCGCCGCCTTCGCCGACAAAACAGGCCGTGCCCCATTTGCGCGCACCGCGCACCGCGATCAACCGTCCCGCGGCGCTGCCTGACGCGTCGAGCGTCAGGTCGGCGCCCGCGCCGTGCGTCAGCTCCTTGATCGCGGCCGGTGCGTCGCCGGACTTGGGATTAATCACCGCGTCGGCGCCGAACTCTTTGGCGCGCTTAAGCCGCTCGGCGCTGACATCGAGTGCGATGACGCGGGCGCCCATCGCGGTCGCGAGTTGCGTCGCCGACAGGCCGACCGGCCCCTGGCCGACGATGGCGATGGTGTCGCCGCCGGCGAGGTTCATCCGCCGCAGCGCCTGATAGGCGGTGCCGGTGCCGCATGAAATCGCGGCCCCGGTCGCGAAGGACAGTTCGTCCGGCAAAGCGACCAGCGTATAGGCCGGCACTTTCATATACGGCGCATGTGCGCCGTGACCGGTCCGGCCATAGACGGTGCTGCCGCTCGAGCACATCTGCGTCCAGCCGGTCTGGCAATGCCGGCAGGTGCCGCAGCCGGAATAGTGATGCACCATGACACGCGTACCGACGCGAGCGGCGTGCTCATCGACGGCGCTACCGATCGCCGCCACGACGCCGCACGGCTCGTGGCCGGCGATAACGGGCCCGCTCGGCTTGCCGAGCCCCAACGACGAAGAGTCACCGGTGGCGCGGTAGGGCGCGAGATCGCTGCCGCACATGCCCGAGGCTTTGATTGCGACGACGACATCGCGCGGGCCCGGAGCCGGGTCGGGGAATTCCGCGAGTTGCAGTTTGCGGTTGCCGAGAAAGGTTATGCCGCGCATGGCTTTGCCTGTTACTTCGCTTCCGCCTCCTTGAGCGGATCTTTCACCGCCGGGAAGGTTTTGAACTCGATGGCCCAAGGCTCGCCGCTCACCATCTCGACTTTGCGGATATAGATGTTCTGCACGATGTCGCGGGTCTGCGGGTCGATCGAGATCGGCCCGCGCGGGCTTTCCCATTTCATGCCCTTCATCGCGCCGATCACCGTGTCAGCGTCGGTATTGCCGTTGGTCTTTTGCAGCGCCGCGTAGATCAGATTCATGCCGTCATAACCGCCGACCGAAATGAAATTGGCGCGGTGGCCGGTGGCTTTTTTGTAGGCCGCGGCATAGTCCTTGTTGAGCTGCGAGGGATGCGCCGCGGAATACAGGCCCGCTGTCACGACTCCCAGGAGCGTGTTGCCCGTGGTCGACAAGTCATCGTCATCGACGATGTCGCCCGGTCCGATCAGCTTGACGCCCGATTTGTCGAGGCCGCGTTCGGAAAACTGCCGCGCGAAGGTGCCCGCCTGTCCGGCCGGGACGAACACGAACAGCGTATCCGGTTGCAGATCGTGGGCGCGCTGCAGGAACGGCGAAAAGTCCGGATTGGCAAGCGGCACTTTGAGCGTATCGAGAATTTGGCCGCCGCCCTTGGTGAAGTTGGCGGCGAAGACCTTGCCGGCCTCGGCGCCCGGCGCCCAATCGGACAGGACCATGACCGCTTTCTTGCTGCCGTTCTGGATCGCCCAATCGGCGATGATCCCGGACTGCTGGCCGAGCGTGAAGCTGGTGCGGACATAATAGGGCGAGCGTTCGGTCACCACCGAAGTGCCCGATATCATCACCACCGTCGGAATTTTCGCTTCGGTGGCGATCGGCGCCATCGCCATCGCGCTCGGCGTCAGGCCGGCGCCGAGAAGGTTTACCTTGTCATTGACGATCAGTTCCTGGGCGAGCCGCTTGGCGTTGTCCGGCACGCTGCCGTCGTCTCTGACGATAAGCTCGATCTTCTTGCCGGCGACCGTGTCGCCGTGCTGGGCCATGTACAGATGCGCGGCATCCGAAACTTCGCGCCCGGCCGCCGCCACAATGCCGGTCATCGGCAGGACGAGGCCGATCTTGATGGTGTCCGGTGTGGCGGCGTTTTGGGCGAAGGCTGTGCCTAATCCCACAATTCCGGCGGCCAGAGCGCCGGCAACAATGTTCGTGCTACGCATGCGACATCCCCCCTGGATCGTTTATTCCGGGCCGCTAATTGACGCCATTGAACGGCGGGGGCGGATGGATTGCAAGCGTTCAAAGAGCCCAGGCGCGGGCAGAATATTTACGAAGGCATCCCCCGACTGTAAGCTGCGGAGGGATCGGTCATGGAGCGGAGCAACAATGTTCGTCCGCACTTGTCGACCGGGTGGGCGCCTGCTTTGTCAATAACACTAGCGACTATGCTAAGCCGCAACGGCGACATCCTGCACGGCTTCGTCGGGGCGGATGAAGTGCTCATGATGAGCAACACCACCGGCCGCTATTACGGCCTCAACGCCGTCGGCCGGCGGATCTGGGAATTACTCGAAAAGCCGATGACGGTTGCCGAGATCTGCGCGCGGCTCTGCGAGGAATTCGAAGTCGACGCGCAGGACTGCGAAGCCGCGGTGCTGAAATTCGCCGACGAAATGGCCAGTGGCGGGATCGTGCTCGCGGATTAGCACTGCAAATCCGCTGACGCGACGCGATTCCTCGTCTGTCGACCGCCGAAAAACAATCACATATCCCGGGCCTGGTTTCCAGCGCTGCCGTGCTGTTCGAGATACGCCGCCGCCCGAAGTGCGTGCGCCGCGGCGATCATCATTGCGGCGGCGGCGGGGTTGGCGCCGCCGCGCATTTCCTCGCGCACGCGTTCGGGCGACGGGAAGGCTTCGACCTGCCGGCGCAGATGCGCAAGATCGATCACGCGGCGCACGCTTTCGTTTTTCTCATAAGCGTCGATTCGCGCCAGAAGTTCGGACTTGCTCTCCGCGAGATCGATCATGTTGCTCGGAAACGGCTGATATTTCTGATGCCGCAGCCGCACCGATGGCGGCAGCACGTCGGCCATGGCATCGCGAAACGGGCGGCGGCGAAAGCCGCCGCGCAGGAAAAGTTCGCTTGGCAGCGAAAGCGAAAACTCGACCACGCGACGATCGAGCAGCGGAAATGCAAATGCCAGACCATGACGCGCGCCGGTCTGCGCCCAGACTTCCGCGCGCTCGGCGATGTGCGGGCTCGTCATCAGCCGCCAGCGATTTTCGCGGCCGTCCGCCGCCATGCTGAGGCCTTGGTCGCGGTCCGCGGCGAGCCGGTGGCGTGCCGCCGCCGAAAGCGATTCCCGAAACGAAGTTCTCAAATCCCGCTCCCCGCCGATGGCCCGTTTTGCCCGGGCAAGCACTGCCGCGGGCAACGCGGCATTCCAGAGATAGGAAAGGACTTCGCCCCGGAAAATACGGGATCTCGGCCAGCCCCGCTCGCGGTGGAGCGCCGAGATTTCATGCGCCAGCCTGCGCCAGCGCCCGCGCAGAAACAGCTCGGCGAGCGTGCCTCTGCCGTTGAAGGTGGCGCCTTCGTCGCCGCCCCAACCCGACAGCACTAGGCCGACGCCCTGTTGTTCGGCGCACCGACAGACGGCGTTTTCGGGCGCGTCCGCATTCAGCGATGTCATCTTGTCGGCGTCGATCGGTTCGCCACGCGCCGCCAATTCCACCGGCCGGCGAATCGGCGTCCAGTCGATATCGCTTTCCTGTTCCACCACGGCCTTGACGAATTCGGTTTCGTCTTCGAGCGTGATGTCGTTGCGTTGCCGATCGAGGAACGAATAGGCGTGCAACTTTCGCCCTTCTTTGCGCAGCCGCCGCGCGGCTAGTACGGCAATGGCCGAGGAATCCAGCCCGCCGCTCAGATGCGCGCCGGTCTCACCGTTGCGCGGCAGGCGGCAGACGACCGCCTCGTCCACCAGCCGGCGCAGTTCGCGCGCCGCCGCTTCAGGTGAGCACTTTCTCGTTCCGACCGCGGCACGGTCGAGCTGCCAATAGCGCAAGAGTGAAATGCCCTCGCGCGATACTTCGATGACATGCGCGGGCGGAAGCCGTTTGATGCCTGCGATCAGGCTGTCGTCGTGGCGGAAACTCCGCACCATCCGGCGCGCCAGGGCATCCTCGTCGACTTCCTTCGCGACGATGCCGGCGCCGTGCAATGCTTTTGGGAATGACGCGAAGGCAAAGAGCTTGCCTGGCTGATGCACATAGGCCAAGGGGCGGATACCAAACATATCGCGGCCGCATACCAGCCGCTGCGCCTTTGCGTCCCAGCTCGCGAAAGCAAAATCGCCGAGCACACGGTCGAGGCCGGACGGCCCGAAGCGATCGAACGCCGCCACAAGCAGCGCGTCCTCGCTCTGCGCTGTATCGCGGCCCAATATGCGCGCGAGCGCAACAGGCTCGTCGAGCCGCACATCGGCGGCCATGATCGAGACCGCCGTTTCGGGAAGGGCAGGCGCGAGCGCGCCGCGTGTAGAAAAATCGAGCACGGCGAGGCCGACTGGCCCGTCACACCAAAGACGCAAGGACGGACGAAGCCGCGGCACATCCATCTGCGCCGCCATGGCGTGCAATCGTTGTTCCGCTGCGTTTGTGCCGTCCAAGTGGAAAATGCCGCAGATCAAGCGCATAACGATCAATTATCTGAGAAGGGCTATAAGTGCAGCCTCGACAGCCCGTCAGGGCTTGTCATTGATGAAGTCTATTCAGTATTATCCTGTAGGACAGTATGCTAGCTATTGCGGCGTTTTGCATCGAGTTGTTGGGGGGCGAGTCAGTGGAACAAATCAGCAAACGGCCGGCGATGGCCGATGGTCGTGATTTGGGGCCGGCCGCGCCAAAACGTTCTTGGGTACCGCCGGTCCTGATCAAAGAATCTGTTGGCCCCTCCACGGCACAAGTTAAAGTTGTCCACTCTACTCATGAGACCACTTACGTCGCCTCAGCATCCTGAGGCACGCCCGGTTCTGCATTGCCATTTAGTACGTACTGGATTTCACACATATTGACTGACCAACCGGGAGAATGCCGTGTGCCCGAGCGGTCCGTCCAGCGTCTGATGGAAGATTGCTCCCCATCCTGAGTTGGTTTCGAGAAGGATCGGACCGTCTTCCGTAAGTGCAATATCCCATCCTAGAAATGGAAACCGCGAAAAAGCGCCAGCGTGGGCGCACCGCGCGAGATCGACGCTGTTGCGCCAATTCGGCAGCACGACTCCTGCGATTGGAATGCCCGTATCGGGGTGACGCGTCACAGGATCGCCGCTGAGAAGCGTGGCGCAACGAATCTGCCCGGTTGCGGGATCAAGGCTGCAACAAATGGCCCCTGCCGAGGTTTCGTAGGCGCCGTGAGGCAGTCCCATCAGCGCAGTGACGAACTCCGCTTCGCCGCTCTCGTTCATTCCGGTGACGATGCGCAAGGTCGCCAGCGCGCCGTTGCTGACCGCGGCGATGGCGGGATGATTTTCAATGAAAGGCTGGACGATACAGTCTTGTTTGCGGAACAGTTCGCCAAGCGCGGTCGCCGAAACGCGATCACCACGCATGTTGCGATAGGATTCGCCGTCTCTGATCCATTTGGCGCCGCCGTCGCCGCCTTTGAGGCGAAGCGATTTGATCCATAGCGCCGGCGCATCGGGGAAGAACGGCGCCGCGGGAAATTCTTGCTTGCCCCGCTCGAACACGGCGAGCGTCGGAGCATGCGGCAGGCCATGTTGCGTACAAATATCCGCGAAGCGAGCCTTGTCCTGCACGTCGCGATTGTCCGCCGCGGTGAGTTCAGTCAGGGCTGCCAAGGCCGGAAGATCGTTCCAATAAACGTATTCGTGCATGTCATTGCGCTGCGCCGGATCGTCGAAGCGATAAAGACCGTATTCGAGTGGCGGGATGTTGTGACGCAGGGCAAGCCAGTACATGTCGACGAACTGCGATAGTCCGTAATGCCGACCGCGTGACCGTGTAATTCTCCAGGTTCGCAGTACAGTCGCAAAGGCGCCGAACGGCCAGCAAAGCGTCATCGCCAGCACGGCCGCGAGGCGAACGCGCGCGGGCCGACCAGCAAACCGCGAGCGCCGCGCCAGCGCGCGGAAACGGCCGACCGGCGTCGCGTAACGTCCGATTGCGAACGGAAACCCGTATTGGCTCAGCGCGATCCATTTGCCGAAGCGGCGGCGGAAGAAGCCACGCGGCGGAAGGCCGGCTGCTCGGCGCTGTGCATCAACTGATGGCGCACTTTCAACGATCGCCATTGCGAATTTGGTCCACCGAAGCGACTCGTGGTTTATCGTCTGGCACCGGCGGTACCGTCAAGTTGCGGTTGATAGCCGGCCTTACTTGCTTATAAAGACTGCCTGTTCGACTGCGTGGAGATGGCTAATGCGGCGGGCTCAGTCGACATTCAGCTAACAGGCACTATCGGCGCATGATTTGTATTCATTATTATGCTGTAAAATCCTATGCTAGGATCGATTTACTGGTGCGTGTTGGCGCATTGACTGATTGGGGGCAAAGCAGTGGAGCAGTTTCGCAAGAGTTCAGCGACATCGGGTCTTGCGCCGGTCCAACCGAAGCGCAAATGGGAGCCACCTGAGCTAACGCAAGAGCGTCTTCAAGAAACCGGCGCCAAAGGCACCGTCCACACGGAAGACGCCTCACACCTAGCCGGGCATTCTAGCTGAAAGCATCGCTGCACCCCGTCACGACGGGTGCCGCGAATTATGGCCTTAGCGCCGCGCGCACGCTGATCGTCGGTGGACAGCTTTGGCAGGAAGTGAAAGTCGATGCGCAGAATTAAATGCGCGATCGGCGCTCTCCGGCCGCAAAAGCCATGCCTCACGCCGCGCTATTCGCCCGCCCTTGAGCCGCTTGTCGAGATAGCCGCTGATCGCCGTCATCAGCGGCTCGACCTTGCCGTCGAAGAATTGGTTGGCGCCGGGAATGACCTTCTGCTCGATGACGATGCCTTTATTGCGTTGTGAGCTTCGCTATCGCGCTATCGCGCGCCGCTCTTGCAATGTCCGGTAAAGTGCCGTACATTATCGTTAAGCTTGAGGGAGACCGCGATGCCCCCAGATCGAACCCGTACCGCCCGCATCGAAGCGCGCATCGTCCCCGACGCGCTGGCGATCGTCAAACGCGCGGCCGCAATTCAAGGACGCAGCGTCAGCGACTTCGTGGTCGCTGCCGCCGAGGAAGCGGCCAACCGGACCATCGAACGGGCGCACATCATCCGGCTGTCGGTCGAGGACCAACGCGCCTTCGCGGCAGCAATTCTCAATCCGCCCAAGCCTGTGCCCGCGCTGCGCCGCGCTTTCCGCCGTCACCGTGAGCTGATCAAAGAGTCGCAGTGAAGGAGCGGTTCGTCATCGAGCCGCTCGGCACGCATGATCGTTCGGCCTTCGCTTGCGGAGTGCCGCCGCTTGACCGCTATTTGCGCGAGCAGGCCGCGCAGGACGTGAAGCGGCTCATGGCGAGTTGCTTCCTTGCCGTAGAGGCGGCGACGACCAGGATTGCCGGCTACTACACGCTTGCGGCAACAAGCGTGCCCGCCAACGATCTGCCGGCGGAGCTTCGCAAACGCCTGCCGCGTTACCCGGTCCTGCCGGCGGCGCTGGTCGGCCGCCTCGCCGTCGACCGGGGATTTCATGGCCAAGGGCTTGGCAGCGCGCTGCTCGCCGATGCGGCGTTGCGCGTTCTCAACGGCGACGTGAAAGCGTTTGCGCTGATCGTGGAGGCGAAGGACGAGAATGCTTTTGCCTTCTATCGGCACCAGGGATTTCACCCGTTTGCCAATCGGCCGCTCTCGCTTTTCCTGCCCATCGGCAGCGCCAAGAAGGCGGCGGCAATGTCATGATCAGTCCGAGCGCGTTTTCAACTGGCCGCGCTCATGCGCACTCTGGCTTACTAGGCCAGCGCCTCACGCAGCGCTATTCGCCCGCCCGCCTTTGAGCCGCTTGTCGAGATAGCCGCTGATCGCCGTCATCAGCGGCTCGACCTTGCCGTCGAAGAAGTGGTTGGCGCCGGGAATAACTTTCTGCTCGATGACGATGCCCTTCTGCGTCTTGAGCTTCTCGACGAGATTGGTCACGTCGCGATGCGGCACCACCGCATCCTTGTCGCCATGAATGATCAGGCCCGAGGAAGGGCAGGGCGCGAGGAAGGAAAAGTCATAAAGATTGGCCGGTGGGGCAATCGAGATAAAGCCCTCGATTTCCGGCCGCCGCATCAAAAGCTGCATGCCGATCCAGGCGCCGAACGAGAAGCCGGCGATCCAGCAACTGCGCGCTTCGGTATTGACCGTTTGCGCCCAATCGAGCGCGGCCGCGGCATCCGACAATTCGCCGATGCCGTGATCGAACCCGCCCTGGCTTCGCCCGACGCCGCGAAAGTTGAAGCGCAACGCGGAAAAGTTCCGATGCACGAAGGCGTAATAGATCTGGTACACGATCTGATGGTTCATCGTGCCGCCGAACTGCGGATGTGGATGCAGCACGATGCCGATCGGGGCGTTCTTCTGCCGCGCCGGATGGTAGCGGCCCTCGATGCGGCCGGCGGGCCCCGTGAAAATAACCTCGGGCATTTTTATGAACCTCGATCAGTGCGGAGCGGCTAGCCCCCGCCCAAGCGGAGGAGGGTGGGGAGAGGCGCATGCGCTTGACGTTGCCGGTGGCCCCGCGTAAGTGATTATAAGCACTTCATATTTTCGGAACTGGCGACGTGCTCGGCCCGGCGACAGCCTTGGGTCGCGACTTCTAGCACAGGCCAGGGGACCAAAAGCAAGCACAACGAGCATGTCGCAGCGCAGCTATTTGGATTGGAACGCCACGACGGCCTTGCGCGACGAGGCGAAGGCGGCGCTTGCGGGCGCGCTTACGCTCCCCGGCAATCCCTCCTCGGTGCACGCCGAAGGGCGCGCCGCGCGGCGCGTGATCGAGCTGGCGCGCGAACAGGTCGCCGCGCTCGTGGGCGCGCGTCCAGGCGACGTGTTTTTCACTTCGAGCGGCACCGAAGCCAATATGCTGGCGCTCACCCCGGCGATTGAGGTCGCAGGCGACAAGCGGCCGCGCTCGCGGCTTCTGATCTCGGCCATCGAGCATGCCTCGGTGCGCGCCGGTGGTCGATTCCCGCGCGAGGCCATCGCGGAGCTCGCCGTCACCGCCGATGGGCGGCTCGATCTTGCGGCGCTGGCGGGGACGATCGCGAAATCGCCGCGTGCGCTGGTTTCGCTGATGCTCGCCAATAACGAGACCGGCGTCATTCAGCCGGTCGCCGAAGCGGCCGCGCTCGTGCATGCGGCCGGCGGCTTGCTCCACGTCGATGCGGTGCAGGCGGCCGGACGCATCGACTGCGACATCGCCACGCTCGGCGCGGACTTGCTGACGCTGTCGGCCCATAAAATCGGCGGGCCGAAGGGCGTCGGTGCGCTGGTTCGAAGCAGCGACGATATTCATCTGCCCGATCCGCTCATTCGCGGCGGCGGCCAGGAACGGGGGTTCCGCGCCGGAACCGAGAACGTCGCCGGAATTGCCGCCTTCGGCGCTGCCGCTGCCGCCGCGCGCCGCGAACGCGCAACCGAAGCCGATCACATGTTGGCGTTGCGAAACTTGCTCGAAACCGGGCTGCACGAGATCTCGCCAAGGGCGACGATCTTCGGCGCCGGCGCCGAGCGCCTGCCGAATACGACGCTGTTCACCGCGCCGGGCATGAAGGCCGAAACCGCCGTCATCGCCTTCGACCTCGAAGGTGTGGCGGTGTCGTCGGGCGCCGCCTGCTCGTCGGGCAAGGTCCAGCCCTCTTATGTCCTTGCGGCAATGGGAGTTTCGCCGCCGCTTACGCGCGGCGCCGTGCGCGTCAGCCTGGGCTGGAACACGAGCGGGGCCGATGTCGAAAAGTTCCTCGGCGCTTGGAGAAAGCTCGCAACTACATTATCTAAGGAAGCGCAAGGTATTGCAGCCTGAATGACTGCAAGAACCGATTGAATTAGGCCGTTTAAGCGCTTGAAAGAGCGTAAGAAGGCCCAACGGGGGTGACCCGAGAAGGCACGCCTTACCATAACCGACTAATCCAACCCGCGGTCCTTGAAACCGTGAGCGGAGGGACGAATGCCGGCAGTGCAAGAGACCGTCGATCAGGTCCGGCGCATCGACGTTGACCAGTACAAGTATGGATTCGAGACGCTGATTGAATCGGACAAGGCCCCCTTGGGCCTGTCCGAGGACACCGTACGTTTCATCTCGGCGAAGAAGAACGAGCCGGAATGGATGCTGGCGTGGCGGCTCGATGCCTACAAGCGCTGGCTCACCATGCGCGAGCCGAAATGGGCCAAGGTCGAATACGGCCCGATCGACTACCAAAGCATCTATTACTACTCCGCGCCGAAGCAGAAAGACGGACCGAAATCGCTCGACGAGATCGATCCGGAGATTCTGCGCACCTACGAAAAGCTGGGCATTCCGCTGCGCGAGCGCGAGGCGCTTTTGGGAATCCAGCGACCGGTCGGCGATGCCGGTGAGGGCGGCAACGGCGAAAGACGCATTGCCGTCGACGCGGTGTTCGACTCGGTTTCGGTCGCGACGACCTTTAAGGCCGAACTCGCCAAAGCCGGCGTGCTGTTCATGCCGATCTCGGAAGCCGTGCATGAGCATCCCGAACTGGTGAAAAAATATCTCGGCTCGGTGGTGCCGATCAGCGACAATTTCTTCGCCACGCTCAATTCAGCGGTGTTCTCCGACGGCTCGTTCGTCTACGTGCCGCCGGGCGTGCGCTGCCCGATGGAACTGTCGACCTATTTCCGCATCAACGAGAAGAATACCGGCCAATTCGAGCGCACGCTGATCATCGCCGATCGCGGCTCGTATGTGAGCTATCTCGAAGGCTGCACCGCGCCGATGCGCGACGAGAACCAGCTCCACGCCGCGGTGGTCGAGCTTGTGGCGCTCGACGACGCCGAGATCAAATATTCGACCATCCAGAACTGGTATCCCGGCGACGCACAAGGCCGTGGCGGCATCTACAATTTCGTCACCAAGCGCGGCGATTGCCGCGGCAAAAATGCCAAAATTTCCTGGACGCAGGTGGAGACCGGTTCCGCCATCACCTGGAAATATCCGAGCTGCATTCTACGCGGCGACAATTCGCGCGGCGAGTTCTACTCCATTGCTATTTCAAATGGATATCAGCAGGTCGATTCCGGCACAAAAATGCTGCATCTCGGCAAGAACACGACGAGCCGCATCATCAGTAAAGGCATCGCCGCCGGGCATTCGAACAACACCTATCGCGGGCTCGTCACTTCGCACCGCCGCGCCTCGGGCGCGCGCAACTTTACCAATTGCGATTCGCTCCTGATCGGCGACAAGTGCGGTGCCCACACCGTGCCCTATATCGAGGCGAAGAATTCCTCGACCGTATTCGAGCATGAGGCGACCACATCGAAGATTTCCGACGACATGCTGTTCTACTGCCGGCAGCGTGGCCTGTCGGCGGAGGAAGCGACCGCGCTTGTCGTCAACGGCTTCGTCAAGGACGTGCTGCAGCAACTGCCGATGGAATTCGCAGTCGAGGCGCAGAAGCTGATCTCGGTGTCGCTCGAGGGCAGCGTGGGCTAGGCCGGGCGCGTGTCATGACGACGTATTGGTTCAGGCCCAAGCGATATGGCTACGGCGCGACGCCCATCACCTGGCAGGGTTGGGCCGTGACCGTTGGGACCGTGCTGGCGATGCTGGCGGTCTCGCTGTTTTTGCGTCTGACGGAAAAAGGCTATTGGGCGCTGGGGGCGCTGCTCGCGTTCGACGTCGTCGCCCTGTCCATTCTCGCGATCGTCAGCCGGCGCAAGACCGACGGCGATTGGCGCTGGCGTTGGGGCAATCGCTAGCCGCACGGATTTTGGAGTTTTTGGAATGGCGCTTTTGGAAGTCAAAAACCTGCACGTCGAGATCGACGGCAAGGAAATTTTGAAGGGCCTCGACCTCACGGTGAATGCGGGCGAGGTGCACGCGATCATGGGCCCGAACGGCTCCGGAAAGTCGACTTTGGCCTACGTCCTTGCCGGCAAGGCGGACTACCAGCCGACGGCCGGCGAGGTGTTGTTCAACGGCAAGAATATTTTCGACATGGCGCCTGACGAACGCGCGGCCGCCGGCCTGTTTCTCGCTTTCCAGTATCCGCTGGAAATTCCCGGTGTCGCCACCATGACGTTTCTGCGCACCGCCCTCAATGCGCAACGCAAGAAGCGCGGCGAGGCGGAATTGTCCACGCCGGAATTCATCAAGAAAGTGCGCGACACCGCCGGCAAGCTCAGCATCGACCCGGACATGCTGCGGCGCGCGGTCAATGTCGGCTTCTCCGGCGGCGAAAAGAAGCGCAACGAGATTTTGCAGATGGCGTTGCTCGAACCGCGGCTTGCCGTGCTCGACGAAACCAATTCCGGCCTCGACATCGACGCGCTCAAAATCGTCGCTGAAGGCGTCAACCGGCTGCGCGGGCCGGGCCGCTCCTTCGTCGTCATCACGCATTATCAGCGGCTGTTGAATTACATCGTGCCCGACGTCGTGCACGTTCTGTCCCATGGCCGCATCGTCAAGACCGGAGGCAAGCAACTCGCGCTTGAGCTCGAAGCACGCGGTTATGCCGAGTATCAGGAAGAGGTTTTGGCGTGAACGCCGAAGTCACCACGATCAAGACCGCGGCGGAAACCGCGCTGGCGCAAAGCTTCGCGCTCGTGCGCGAGACACTGCCTGGGAGCGACACTGTCGCCGCGCAGCGCGACGCCGCCTTCGATGTGTTCGCCAAAGAAGGCCTGCCGCATCGTCGCGTCGAGGAGTGGAAATATACCGATCTGCGCGCGCTGATGCGCGATGCCAAGCCGCTCGCGAATCCGCCGGACGCCGCGGCTAAGGCGCGCGCCAAAACGGCGGGTGCGATGCTTGGCGATGTCGAGGCGCGCCGCATGGTCTTCGTCGATGGCGCGTTCGTCGCCGAACTGTCCGATCTGGCGAATTTGGATGAAGGACTTACGGTCCGCTCGCTTGCCGACGCGCTGGCCGACAACGACCCGGCGCTCGCCGCGCATCTCGGCAAGCTGGCGCCGGCAAGCGACGTCGCCGTTGCGCTCAATACCGCATTGATGGGCGACGGCGCCGTGATCCGTGTCGCCGCCGGCTCGACCATCGGGCGCCCGCTGCATTTGCTGTTCGTGGCGTCGGACAAACCCGCGGCGACTTTCGTGCGATCGCTTGTCGTCGCCGAGCGAGGTTCGCGCGCCATGTTGATCGAGAGCCATGAGGGCCCGCCCGGCACGGACTACCAGGTCAATGCCGCGCTCGAATTATTCGTCGGCGACGAGGCTCATGTCGATCATGTGAAAATCATCGGCGAAGGCGCCGATGCGCTCCATGTCTCGACGCTCGCCGCCGCGATCGGCGCCCGCGCGCGATTCAACTCCTTCACCTTCACGGCCGGCGGCGCCGTGGTGCGCAATCAGCTGTTCCTGAAATTCGACGGTGAAGGCACGGTGGCCGGCATCCGCGGCGCCACGCTCGTCAAGGGCCGCCAGCATGCCGATACCACGCTTATCGCCAATCACATCGCGCGCGATTGCCAAAGCCGCGAAGTGTTCAAAGCGGTGCTCGACGACGAGGCTCACAGCGTATTCCAGGGCCGCATCATCGTGCGGCCGCATGCGCAAAAGACCGACGCCAAGATGATGACGCAGGCGCTGCTGCTTTCCGACCGCGCCGAAGCTTACAACAAGCCGGAACTCGAAATATTCGCCGACGACGTGCAATGCGGCCACGGCGCCACTTCGGGGGCGCTCGACGACGATCTGAAATTCTATCTCATGGCGCGCGGTATTCCGGCGGCGGAGGCCGAAGCGCTGTTGATCCAGGCTTTCCTCGGCGAAGCGATCGAAGGCATCGAACATGCCGGCCTGCGCGAGGCTTTGATGGAGTTGGTCGCGGCGTGGCTAAACGCCCGCGGCTAGGGTGCGACTATGAATGATATGGCGACCAACGGCGCCTATGACGTGAACCGCATCCGCGAGGATTTTCCGATCCTGGCGATGCAGGTTTACGGCAAGCCGCTTGTCTACCTCGACAATGCGGCGTCGGCGCAGAAGCCGCGCGCCGTGCTCGACCGCGTCAACCAAGCCTATACCGCGCAATACGCCAACGTGCATCGCGGCCTGCATTATCTCGCCAACGAGGCGACGGAAGCCTACGAGAACGCGCGCGAAAAGGTTGCCGCGTTTCTCAATGCCGGGCGCAAGGAAGAGATCATATTCACTCGCAATGCGACCGAGGCGATCAATCTCGTCGCCTACACGTTCGGACGCGAGCGCATCAAGGCGGGCGACGAGATCGTGCTCTCGATCATGGAGCATCACTCCAATATCGTGCCGTGGCATTTTCTCCGCGAGCGCCAGGGCGCCGTCATCAAATGGGCGCCGGTCGACGACGAGGGCCATTTCCTCATCGATGAATTCGAGAAACTTTTAACGCCGCGCACAAAACTCGTCGCCATCACCCATATGTCGAACATGCTCGGCACCATGGTGCCGGCGAAGGAAGTGGCGCGGATCGCGCATGCCCACGGGATTCCCGTGCTGTTCGATGGCGCGCAGGCGGCGGTGCATCTCGATGTCGACGTGCGCGACATCGATTGCGACTTTTACGCTTTCACCGGACACAAGCTTTACGGCCCGACCGGGATCGGCGTGCTTTACGGCAAATACGAGCATCTTGCCGCCATGCCGCCGTTCAACGGCGGCGGCGAAATGATCCGCGAAGTATTTGAGGATCGCATCACCTACGGTGAGCCGCCGCACAAATTCGAGGCCGGCACGCCGCCGATCGTGCAGGCGATCGGGCTCGGCGCCGCGATCGACTATGTCGCGTCGATCGGCAAGGCGCGCATCCGCAGTCACGAAACCGGGCTCCTGCGCTACGCCCACGACCGGCTGCGCGAGATCAATTCGCTGCGCATCCTCGGCACCACGAAGAATAAAGGACCGATCGTCTCCTTTGAAATGAAGGGCGCGCATCCGCACGACGTGGCGACGATCATCGACCGCTCGGGCGTCGCCGTGCGCGCCGGCACCCACTGCGTTATGCCGTTATTGTCGCGGTTCGGCTTGACCGCGACCTGCCGCGCCTCCTTTGCGATGTACAACACGCGCGATGAGATCGATTGCCTTGCGCGGGCACTCGTGAAAGCGCAGGATTTCTTCTCATGACGGATGAAGCAAAAACCGATACGGCCGAAACGGCTGCCGCGCCTGCCGCGGAGCGACCCTCTACAATCCCCGCGGACGAGATGGCCCGCTTGACCGACGAGATCGTCGGCGCGCTCAAGACCGTTTACGACCCGGAAATTCCGGCCGACATTTATGAGCTCGGCCTGATCTACAAGGTCGATATCGCTGACGACCGCATGGTCAATATCGACATGACGCTGACGACGCCGAATTGCCCGTCGGCCGCGGAATTGCCGAATCAGGTCGAGAATGCAGTCGCCGGCGTGCCCGGCGTGCGCGAGGCCAAAGTCAACATCGTCTGGGATCCGCCATGGGACCCGAGCCGGATGTCGGACGAGGCGCGCACGACGCTCAATATGTGGTGAGTCATAGGTTCCGAGTTGCGCGCGGAGCGCCGGCGCATTAGATGCAGGGATGTGAGGTCGTTAGCATTTTTGACTTATTACCGCTCGTAACAGCCGCGTTCGCCTGTTGCCGAGGAAACGCGAGGAGGAACTGAAGATGGCCGCTGCCCGGCCGAGACCCCAAGTGATGCGGCTTACCGAGGCCGCTGCGGAACGCATCAAGGCGGTCATGGCGAAAGCCACGCGCCCCATTGCCGCGGTGCGCGTCGGCGTCAAGAACGGCGGCTGCGCCGGCATGGCTTACACCATGGAATACGCCGAGAGCATCAATCCGCTCGACGAGGTGATCGAGGACAAGGGCGTTCGCATCCTGATCGACCCCAAGGCGGTGCTGTTCCTGCTTGGCACCGAGATGGATTACAAGGTCGACAAGCTCGCCGCGCAATTCGTGTTCAACAATCCGAACCAGACCTCGGCCTGCGGCTGCGGTGAATCGGTGCAGATCGAACCGGCGACCGGCGTGGCGACGGGCGCCGAGGCGCATTAGGGCGCGTACTCATAAATCCGGTTCTGTAAGCGCGGCTCGCTGAATGTCCGCTTCGCTCCGAAAGCGGCTGAATTGCTGCGCCGCTGCGAAACGATGCGATGGGCCAGGAGCGGCCATTCCGCCCGTTGAATTGCGCGCCTTAATTCGCTTCAATGCTGCCCAAAGCGCGGGGGGACATTAAGCTCAGCTGTCTCTGACATAATCGCCAAACTCCGATCATTCTCAATGCGGAGAGTTGCCCGTGATTGAAACTGGTAAAGCTAGCATAGCCCTAGTTCTGGCAGCGTGTGGACTGCTCGGCTGGGCATGTAACCCGGCTGCGGCCGCCGTTCACATCGAAGGCCAGGTCCAAGCGGGCGGCGGTCCACTCGCAAATTCCACCGTCACCTTATGGGAAGCAAATGCAGGCGATCCCAAACAACTGGCTCAAACACAAACGGGTAGTGATGGACGTTTTGAACTCGGCGCCGATGAAACGCCTAGCGCGGATGTCAGTCTATATTTGGTTGCCAAAGGTGGCGTGGCTACGGTCAACAAGGGCAGCAGCGACAATCCGGCCATCGCCCTGCTGACGGTGTTGGGCAATACGCCCCCGGACAAGGTCGTTATCAACGAGATGACCACCGTGGCGTCGGTGTGGACGAACAATCAGTTTCTTGACGGCACCGCGATCAAGGGTCATGCGCTCGGCCTGCGCGTCGCCGCTGGCAATGTGCCGAACTTCGTTGACCTAGCAACGGGCGGCTGGGGGGTTGCTATTCAAGACCCACTCAACAGTGGCCAGACGCCGACAATGGCCAATTTTGCGACGCTGGCTGACCTGCTCGCGGGTTGCACCACGAGGGTTAATGCCGATGCATGCAACAATCTCTTTACGGCGGCCACGGCTCCAAACGGCAAAGTGGCTACTGACACGCTGGCGGCGGCTCAGTCCATCGCCCGCAATTCTTGGTACCAGCCAGAAAAGCTCTTCGCTCTTCTGGATCAATTCTATCCGGTCCCGAATGGCAAGAACCTGCGACCTGTTCCGTACATGCCATACCTGAACTGGGCACCCAGTGCTTGGGTGCTGCCACTTAAGTTCGACGGCGGCGGCTATCGTGCCGGCGGCAAGGCCATGTTCGACAGCGAGGGCAATCTCTGGGTTGGCGACAACTTCACGGTCGGTTGGCAGGGGCAGGATAGCCTATGGGAGGGTCACGCGACCAAGTTCGCGCCGAACGGCCGCCCTATCTCACCGAATATTACCGGCTTCACTGGCGGCGGGATGGAAGGCGGCACCTTCGGCGCAGCTGTCGATACCAAGGATGACGCTTGGTTCACCACTTACGGCAGCAAGGCGATTGTAGTGTTCGACAAGAACGGCAAGCCGCTGACGCCCCCTGATGGAATCACCTTTAATGGCCGGCTCGGGCTGATGCAGGGGATTATCGTCACGCCGAGCGGCGATGTCTGGGTCCTCGGCGTAGAAAAGAGGCAACTTGTCCACTTCCCAAATGGCGATCTGACCAAGGGTCGGATCGTTTGCGAGGGCGACAATGCGGAGCCATGCAAGTCATTTCTAGCGCCATTTCACCTCGCCATCGACCAGCAGGACCGCATCTGGGTGTCCAACGGCAACGACAAGGTCACTCGCTTTCTAGCTGCCGACCCGAGCAAGGTCGAAACCTTCAAGACTGGGATCAACAACAGCGGTCTTAACATCGACAGCCAGGGCAACGTCTGGGTCACCAATCGGTTCGGCACCGGACTGCTGGGCATGGCCCATCTGGTCGATATGGCGGTACGCCTGAAACGTGACGGCGTGACTTCGGCTGCCGATTTCCTAACGAAGACGATGTCCGAACAAAAAGGCGGTGCCGGCAGCGTGACGCTACTGAAACCGGACGGCACCCCATTTCCGGGCTCTCCGTTCAAGGGTGGCGGTCTTCCGGGGCCGTGGGCAGTGGCAGTGGATGGCAACGACAACGTCTGGATTTCTAACTTCGCCATGCCTAGCAGTCCAATTGTGCAGCTATGCGGCGCTCGCACCGAGAATTGCCCACCCGGCTTCAAGACCGGGGACCAGATTTCACCGCCCGGCGGGTATGTTGGTGGCGGCCTACAGATGCAGGTCGATATCAACATCGATCCTGCCGGCAACGTTTGGGTGACGAACAACTGGCAGGACGTCGACACTTGCTATGGCAAGCCTCCCGAGGCGCTGTCTACGCGCTGCGGCGGACAAGGCGTTGTAGTCTTCTACGGTCTGGCAAAGCCGGTGCGCGTACCGCAGATCGGCCCTCCGAGACAACCTTAGTTTAATTTGCGGATGTCCGTTCAGGGTCATTTTCGACCGGGACGGGGCGAGCGGCAGATCCAGCCGTGTCGGCTGTGCTCCTGAAAGCGGCGCTACGAACTCACCGATTATGAATGGGTCGCGGTCAAGCGCTTCGCACGCGATCTGGTTGCAGCGGTCGTCCAATTTTACGGATTACTGGATCGTCCGCCTTCGCCGACGATGAATCAGTTACGCCACGCGCGCGGGTGCCGGCGCGCCATCGTCGGCTTCGGGATCGGCCTCGCAGATGGCGCGATTTCGGCCGTTGCGCTTGGCGGCGTAGAGGCATTTGTCGGCGCGGTCGAGCAGAACCTGCAAGGTATCGCCCGGGCGCAACACCGCCACGCCGATCGATATCGTCACGTGGCCGAGGCGTTCGCCATTCGATCGCCGCATCAACTCCTTGGTCATGACGGCGCGCCGGATATGATTGGCGACGGTAATCGCCGATTGCAGCGCCGTGTTCGGCAGCGCGATGACGAATTCCTCGCCGCCGTAACGCGCGGCGATGTCGCGGCCCTTGACGTTTTGTTTCATGGAAATGGCGACGAGCCGCAACACCTGATCGCCGGTAAGGTGGCCATACTGGTCGTTAAAGCTCTTGAAGTGATCGATGTCGGCCATGAGTAGCGACAACGGCTCGTTCTTTTCTTGCGCTTCGGCAATGGCTTTAGCGATCTCGGCATCGAAGAACTTGCGATTGAAGAGCGTCGTCAGCGGATCGGTGAGACTTTCGTTGCGCACAACTGCGAGATCTTGCTGGAGCTCCTCGATTTCCCGGTGCGACGCTGACAGCCGCGCTTCAAGCTTCTTGTTGTTGAGCTCCATCTCCTTGGCGCCCTCGACCAGGCACCCGATGACCGCGCGCAGCGCCTCGCCGTCCTTGGCGTGGTTAAGCTGTTGGGTTGCGTCGGCTAGACTCTCGGAATAATCGGTCGCCGAACCGGCAGCGGCATTGACCATGTCGAGCACTTGCTTGATTTCGTCCAGCACCCGCGAGCCGACCGAATCGATACGATCGCCCACCCGCGTCGAGGCGATGTAGGTTCCGTAAATCCGCTCAAGATCGGCTTCGCTCAGCGCGCCATTTTTCGCCAGCGCCTCGTTGATCGACTGGTTCAGCGGCTGATTGTATCCGGTCGCATAATTGTACCAGATTTCAAAATTACGCGGCGATGCCGACTGGCCCAAGGCGCGGATTTGTCCGAGCGCAATTTCGGCGAATGCAAGTGTCCTTTCGTGCTCTTCGTGGGGCACGGCCATCATCTCCAATCGCTCTGGTAAAGTCTCCGCCCGCGCCGAACGGCGCGGCATGCATCGGCAATTCAAACGTATACGTAGGGCAAAGCCGTGAAGGAGCGGTAAATGCGTATGTTTGTAGGGAAAATCCTGACGCGGCGATCAAGTCGCCGCGCGCATGACTTTTCGCCAGCTAAGCCTTCACCGATATCGGACGCAGCAAGAAGGCGGGCAGGTGAGAGCCGTCGGAATCGTCGTGGCGCGGGCGCGCCACAGGCGCTGGAGGGCGGCGCGATCTGCCGTCGTCAACGCGTACGACGGGGGCCGGACGATGCGCATGGCGGCGATGATCGGAATGGCCGTGATGGGCGGGTGATTGTTGTGGCGCGGCGCTTGCGGCCGGCGGCTGGTCCATATAGGGGATCGGCCGGCCGATCAGCTTCTCGATCGCCGCGACCGCCTTGGCGTCGTTTGCGCCCGCTACGATCGTGATCGCTGTGCCGCTCCGCCCGGCACGGCCGGTACGGCCGATCCGGTGTACATAATCGTCGGGATGGATCGGCACGTCGAAATTGTAGATGTGGCTCACGTCGAGAATATCGAGGCCGCGGGCCGCGACGTCGGAAGCAACCAGCAGCGACACTTCGCCCTTGCGGAACTGCTCGAGCGCGGCAGTGCGCGCGGGCTGGTCCATGTCGCCGTGCAGCGCCTGCACCGAAAAGCCGTGGCGCAACAGCGAGCGATGAAGCGTCGCGACGTCGCGCTTGCGGTTGCAAAAAATGATGGCGTTCTTCAACCCTTCAGCCGAGCGGATCAAGCGGCGCAGCGTGTCGCGCTTTTCGATGGGGTCGCGGCCGGACTTGGCTAACAGTTGGGTCGTGGCGGCGACGGTCGAGGCCGGACGAGAGACCTCGACGCGAACCGGATTGTGCAGGAATTGTTCGGTGATGCGTCTGATTTCCGGCGGCATGGTGGCGGTGAAAAACAGCGTCTGGCGGGTGAACGGCACCAGTTTGCAGATCCGCTCGATGTCGGGAATGAAGCCCATATCGAGCATGCGGTCGGCTTCGTCGATGACCAGGAGTTCGACGCCGGTGAGAAGCAGCCGCCCGCGCTCGTTATGGTCGAGCAGCCGCCCGGGCGTCGCGATCAGCACGTCGACGCCGCGCGTGAGCTTGGCGTCCTGATTGTCGAACGAGACGCCGCCGATGATGAGCGCCACGTTGAGCTTGTGGTTGGCGCCGTATTTGGCAAAGCTCTCTTCCACTTGCGCCGCGAGTTCGCGCGTCGGCTCAAGGATGAGGGTGCGCGGCATGCGGGCGCGGGCGCGGCCTTGCTCCAGCATGGTAAGCATTGGCAGCACGAACGCCGCCGTCTTGCCGGTGCCGGTTTGCGCGATGCCGAGCACGTCGCGCCGGGCGAGCACGTGGGGGATAGCCTGATCTTGAATGGGGGTGGGAGTTTTGTAACCAGTCGCCGCAACGGCGGCGAGAACCTTTTCGGACAAGCCGAGATGAGAAAACGACATAGACCCTCGATTAAGGACCGCCGGCAGCACCCTTTCGGTTGAAGCGGGAAATACGCGCAGGCGGTCGAATTTGCCTTAAGCAGCGTTGCGCGCAACATAAGGTCGATTAGACGAAAGTCAACCGCAATGGGTCTGCCGCAACGCAGTAAGTTAAACGGATTCCTTCACTTTCTCTCGATGCCCGGTAATCTCGACGCGTATCAAAGGAAGCGTTCCATGGCGATCGTGTAACTATGGCCGATCCTGTAACCGATGGCTTGCCGATCGTGCTCATTCCCGGCCTGACCTGCACGGCGCGGCTCTATGCCGAGCAGGTACCGGCGCTCTGGCAGTTCGGGCCGGTCACGATTGCCGATCATAGGCGCGATGACAGCATGGCGGCCATCGCGCGGCGGATTTTGGCCAATGCGCCGCCGCGCTTTGCGCTCGCCGGCCTGTCGATGGGCGGCTACATCGCCTTCGAAATCATGCGCCAGGCGGCAGGGCGCGTTGCGAAGTTGGCGCTGCTCGATACCGGAGCGCGGGCGGACACGGCCGAGCAGACCGAGCGCCGCAAGGTCGTGATCGCGCTCGCCAAGAGCGGCCGCTACGCCGAAATTCCCGATCTGGCTTTTCCGATTTACGTGCACCGCAATCGGCATGGCGACGAAGCGCTCAAGCAGATCGTGCGCACCATGGCCGAAGCAACCGGCGTCGAGGGCTTTTTACGTCAGCAGCAGGCGATCATCGGCCGGCCGGATTCGCGTCCCGGCCTCGCCGCGATTTCGTGCCCGACCCTCGTGCTGGTCGGCGAGGGCGACGAGGCGACGCCGCCGGAACTCGCCGGCGAGATCGCCGCCGGCATTCCCGGATCGCGCCTGGTTACGATCCCCGACAGCGGTCACCTGTCGACGCTGGAGCAGCCGGCGGCGGTGACCGAAGCGCTGGTTGAATGGATGCGGTCATGAGGGCAGGGCGCGCCGCGTCGGTTTGTGCTAACGCTGCGCCGGTCGCTAAATCCTGGCTGTCCGCAGAAGCGGCAAAAACACCTTGAGCAGTAAAGCACTTGGAGGAACACTATGAGCGTCGGCCCGTTCACACGCCGTTCGATTTTGTCCGCAGCCGCGCTGCTTGCGGCTTTGCCCGCCGTCGTCGCCCCAGCGTACGCGCAGAGCGATTATCCGAGCCGGCCGATCCATCTGGTCGTCGGCTTCGCCGCCGGCGGCGGCAACGATATTTTCGCGCGTCTGGTCGGCGCCAAAGTTTCCGAAATTCTTGGCCAATCGGTCGTCGTCGAGAACAAGCCGGGCGCCGGCGGCCGGATCGCGCCCGAATATGTCACCCAGCAGCCGGCCGACGGCTATACGCTGTTCGTCGGCCCGAGCGGCGCGATGGCGATCGCGGCGGCGATCTTCCACGATCTCAAATATTCTCCGACCGAAAGCTTCGTGCCGTTGGCCATGATCGCGCATTTTCCGCTGATCATGGTGATCGGCGCCGACAACCCGGCGACAAACCTGAAGGACTTTGTCGCCTGGATGAAGGCGCATCCGGACAAGGCCAATTATGCCAGCTCCTCGCCGGCCTTCACCATCACCGACGAACTGTTGAAATTAAAGAGCGGGATGCCCGGCACCATGATCCCCTACAAAGGCAGCGGCGAAATGGTGCTCTCCGTGATTCAGGGCCAAACCGCGATGACCATCGTCGACGGCCCGCCGTCGGTGCCGCAGGTCAAGGCCGGCAAGGTGCGGGCCATTGCGGTGACCGGAAAAGACCGCTCGGACCAATTGCCGGACGTGCCGACCATGGCGGAAGCCGGTTATCCCGAGGTCGACGTCCAATTGTGGAGCGGCGTGTTCGCGCCGACCGGGACTCCGGCGCCGGTGGTTGCCAAGCTGCAGAAGGCTTTTGGCCAGGCCATCGCCGATCCCGGCGTGTCGGGCAAGCTCAAGGCAATGGCCGTCAATCCCGGCGGCGCCACGCCGGAAGAATTCGAAAAGCTCATCCAGAGCGACATCGCCAAGTTCGGCGACGTGGTCAAAGCCGCCAATCTGAAGTTCGAGGATTAGCGGCGTTCGCTGACGTTTGCGGCCGTCACTTTATTTGCGACGGACCCTTGACATTCGTCCTGGGTTTAGTTACCTAGGGACAAGCTCGCTCGTTTTGAAGGGCGTCACCGGTGACGGCCGAATGACGAAAGCGAGTGCGGTGCCCGCGGGCGGGGCTCGTAACCCCGCTCCCGGGCGGCTTCGGGTCACCGACCGACCGGCACTACGACCGGTCTCCGCGGAGCGCGGTTGACTGGAGACAGGCGGCAAAGGGTAACGCCCGATGCAGCCGGGTCTCAGGAAGCGCGGGACTGAAGCTGAGCCGATGTCCGGATGCGTCCGGCGCGGCGAGAACCGCGGTGGAGCGCCGGAAGGCGCGCGCGCCCGAAGCGCGAGCGAGTGGCAACATTCGTTCGTGTGGCGCGCCGCCGCATCCGCCGATGCGGCGTCGTGAACTTTTGCGCCTTTCGGCGCTCCGCCTCCCTTCATTGGGAGGGCTTACGTAGGGACTGGCGTGGCAAAGCTCGGATGCCAAGGCGCGCATCGCGAGAACGAGATACGCTGTCCCATCGCTATCGGGAGCAGAGCGGACATAGCCAAACCCGCCGCCCGTTCAGGCCAGTCGCGAATCACCCCGCAGCGACATTCGGCATTGGTGACGCCGGGACAAAATCAGAATAGCCTCTAAGTACGATCAGACGCATTGTCGCGGCAAGGTCGAGACATTTTCGAGCGAACTGGTGAAGCATGGCGCGATTGCGCTCGATCCGCCACCTGCGTAGGTTCGCGCAAGTCGGCGCGCACCGCCGCGCACTTCTGGTCGAGGTGGTGGTCTGGCTGTTGGCGGCGCGGCTCGCACTTCTGTTCATTCCGTTCCCCAGGCTGCCGCGTCGGCTGGGAACCTTCGTACCGCCGGCGCAAGCGCGTGCCGTGCAGGCTAAATGGGCGCCCGGGGGCGAGGCCGCGCGGCTAGCGGAAGAGATCGGCCGGGGTGTGACGCGGGCGGCGCGTTCCGTGCCGTTCAAGGCAGTGTGCCTGCCGCAGGCGATGGCCGCGCGCGTGCTGCATTTCGGCGCCGCCCAGGGGACGGACAAGCCGCTCGACGCTCATGCTTGGCTCGACGCGGCGGGCGTCCAACTGACCGACTATTCGGTGGCCAAGGGTTTTGCCGAGATTGCGTGTTTTGTATGAGCGGCATCTTCGGCATTCTGCGATCCGACGGCGGCGAGGTTTCCGAGCGCGACCTAGAACGCATGGGCAACACGCTCGCGCATCGCGGGCCGGACGGGCGCAAGTTCGTCGCTGATGGCGCGGTCGGGCTCGGCCACTGCCTGATGCGCGTGAACAATGAGGATTTGTTCGAGGCGCAGCCGCTGCGTGACCGTGAGGCGGGCCTGACGCTGGTCGCCGATTGCCGCATCGACAACCGCGAGGACCTGGCCGAGGCCTTCGGACTCTCCTTCGCCGATATTCGCGACATGCCCGACAGCGCTTTTATTTTGCGTGCGTACAAGAAATGGGGCGACGACTGCGCCGAGCATCTGCTGGGCGATTTCGCATTCGCAATCTGGGACGGCCGCGCGAAAAGGCTCCTTCTAGGCCGCGATCACATGGGCCAGCGCTACATACATTATCATCAGGCCAAGAGTTTTTTTGTATTCGCCACCGAGATCAAAGCGCTATGGGCCTACCCCGATGTACCTCGTATCCTATCGGATGTCGAAATAGGCAGGCACATCGTCTATGACCGATCTTTGCGCGGCGGAGCGACATTATTTGAAGAAATTGCGGGCGTTCAATGTGGCATGATTACCACGGTGAATGACAAAGGTAGCGTTAAGAGCCGGCGCTATTGGGCGCCACACGCCGACACAGTCCACCTAGGACGCGACGAGGCTTATTACATCAGCACCTACCGCACGATTTTGACCGAAGCGGTCGTTTGCAGGGTTCGACGGCTCATCGGGCAGCCGGCGTTGTTTTTAAGCGGCGGCTACGACAGCTCCGCCATTGCGGGGCTCGCTGGCCCCATTCTGACGAGGACACATCGTAAGATGGTCGGCCTGTCGTCAGTTTTGCCCGAAGGTGCTCCGCCTTCAAACGACGATGCGCGTCCTTGGGTCGAACTGTGCAAGCGCAAAATGCCGCATCTCGACGTGCGCTACTTTGCTCGCATTGATGAAACGATACTCACTGACCTTGAATTCGAAGCTTAGCCGTGGCGATGGTGTCCCGACCGAATCTCACCACATTTGGCAAGCGCTTTTTCAGAAGGCGGCAGGAACCGGTGCGCGCCTCCTCATGGATGGCCACGGCGGCGACTACACGCTCAATCCACGCGGCCGCGGTGCACTCGCGCGGTTTTTGAAAACCGGGCGGCTTCGTCGCTTTGTATCTGAGTTTGGGCCGCATCTGCGGATGTCCGGTCATTCGTTGTGGCATACGCTGAAACGCGATCTCATTTTCTTGCTTGCGCCGCTGTGGGCCAGGAACGCATGGGCGAAAATGCGGCGCAATTTCGCGCCGCTTTGGATGGATCGCCCAATTGCTCCCGATTTTGCCCGTTCGCTAGTCGCCACCGGGAAAATCGCCGATAACCACATTGTCGGGAGACAACGAGACCTCGCCGCCATGCGAGGGCGGATTTTACAGAAATTACACCGATTGAGCGAATTTCCGGTACCGGGATTTTCGATAGAGGCTGCCGGATGGGGTCTCGATATGACCCGACCGTTTCATGACAAGCGTGTGCTGGAATTCGCCCTCGCCATTCCGGAGGATCTCTATCTCAAAGGAGGTCGCAATCGCTATTTGGCCTGCCAAGCATTGCGCGATATTTATCCGATCGAGTTTCAAACGCGACCACGCCGAACCGAACTCCACGAGCCCAATGTCGAAGGCATGCTGACCTCGGTCCGTCCACATCTAAAGACCGAATTAAATCGCATGGCAAATAGCAAAACACTCACCAAATATATCGATTTTGCAAAAATCGAATTCGAACTATGTGAAAAACCCCGCACTGATCGTGCGCAAGTGGCGTACGCCATTCGCGCCTTTCTAACAGCGCGATACATGTCCTGGTTTTATGGTCAGAACCGCTGACCTCCAGCTTAATAAATTATGCCTACGAAAAAGAACCGTCCGGCGACCCGGGACTCTGACTCGTATGAACGGGGCCGGCCTGAGTTTGCGAAGTCTTCGACTCTATAACGCGGGGCGCCGCCCAGCGTTTGCGCACAAAAACCCCTTCTCGGGGCTCTCTCCCGACCTCGCTCGGATTGCGGTCCTCAGCCATAGCGACTCCCCAGCGACGAATTGCTCAGGTGAACACAGATACCAGGGCATACCCCTGAATTGCAAGGCCGCGAACCAACCGGCGCGCTGGCCCTGGCAATCGCTATGGAGTAGGCAAAGCCCTTGTACCATCAAGAAAATCGCTGCCGTCCACCGTTGCTATCTGGTCCGTCGTGATGCCATGGAGTTACGAACGCGCGGCGTTCTCCCGTCTCGGTACGGCCTACGGCGGTAACGGGCATACCACCTTCAGCCTGCCGGATTTGCGCGGGCGGCATTTATGGCCCCGTGCGCGAAGTGATCGACGATCAAACAATTATTAGCGCCAGCGTCCATTGATCGGGTGCGAGGCGGTTGACGGCTGCGTATGGCCCCCATCGCGTTGTTTTGCAGCGGCGCAGTAATTCAGTCGCGTTCGGAGCGAAGCGGACATTCAACGAGCCGATAAGAACTGGGCGCCGAAGTCTTTCTTTTCCGGTTTGCGGGACAGCGAAGTTAGAGTCGTTCACACATCCAGCGCCGCCTCGTCGGCGAACTCCGCGCGTTCCTGGATGAATTCGAACCGTGCTTCGGCTTTCACGCCCATCAGCCGCTCGACGGACTTTTCCGTATCCTTGCGGTCGTCGGCGGCGAGCACGACGCGAAGCAGCGTGCGCTTTCGCGGATCCATGGTGGTTTCTTTGAGTTGTGCCGCCATCATCTCGCCCAAGCCCTTGAAGCGGCTGACTTCAACCTTGGCGTTGGCGGAGAATTCCTTCTTCAAAATCTCGTCTTTGTGCTTGTCGTTTCGCGCGTAGAAATTCTTGCCGCCGTGGCTGACAGCCGGTAGAGCGGCGGCACGGCGAGATAGAGATGCCCCTTATCGATGAGCTGCGGCATTTGCCGGTAGAAGAAGGTGATCAGGAGCGAGGCGATGTGGGCGCCGTCGACGTCGGCGTCGGTCATGACGATGACGCGGCCGTAGCGCAAATCCTCGTCGCGATAATGCGCGCCAGTGCCGCAACCGAGCGCCTGGACGAGATCGGCTAGCTGCTGGTTTTGCGCGAGCTTATCCTTGCCGGCCGACGCCACGTTGAGGATTTTGCCGCGCAGCGGCAGGATCGCTTGCGAGGCGCGGTCGCGCGCTTGCTTCGCCGAGCCGCCGGCCAAGTCGCCCTCGACGACGAAAATCTCCGAACCTTCGGCGGCGCTGTTGGTGCAGTCGGCGAGCTTGCCGGGCAGGCGGAGCTTCCGCACCGCGCTCTTGCGCGCGATGTCTTTTTCCTGGCGGCGGCGGATGCGCTCCTCGGCGCGCTCGGCCACGAAATCGAGCAGCTTATTGGCGGCGAGCGGATTGCCGGCAAGCCAGTGATCGAACGGGTCCTTGATCGCCTGCTCGACAATTCTTTGCGCTTCGGCGGTGGCCAGCCGGTCCTTGGTCTGGCCCTGGAATTCCGGCTCGCGGATGAAGACCGAGAGCATGGCGCAGGCCTCGACCGTCACGTCGTCGCTGGTGATGGCAGCCGCGCGCTTGCCCTGGCCGACGCGTTCCGCGTGATCTTTCAGGCCGCGCGTCAAAGCCGTGCGCAGGCCGGATTCGTGCGTGCCGCCATCCGGCGTCGGGATGGTGTTGCAATAGGAATTGAGAAAGCCGTCCGCGTCGGCGGTCCAGGCCACGGCCCATTGAACGGCCCCGTGCGCACCTGTTTTGCCTGCGCTACCGGTAAAGATTTCAGGGTGGACCAGCGTCGCCGCGGCTAGCGTTTCGGACAGATAATCGCGAAGCCCATCGGCGAAATGGAACGTCGCTCGTTCCGGCACGTCCTCGGTGCCGCGCAGCAGCTGTTTCGCGCAGGACCAGCGGATTTCGACGCCGCCGAACAGATACGCCTTCGAGCGCGCCATTTTGAAAACGCGCTCCGGCTTGAAGTGCGCCTTGGCGCCGAAAATCTCCGGGTCCTGCCGGAAACGCACTTTGGTGCCGCGGCGGTTCGGCGCCTTGCCGGCATCTAGCAATTTCGTCTTCGGCTTGCCGCGCTCGAAAGCCATCTTGTAGAGTTTTTGACCGCGCGCGACCTCGACCTCCATGCGCTCGGATAGCGCGTTCGCCACCGAAACGCCGACGCCGTGCAATCCGCCGGACGTCTCGTAAACCTCGGAATCGAATTTGCCGCCGGCGTGCAGCGTGCACATGATCACTTCAAGCGCCGACTTGTTCTTGAATTTCGGATGCGCATCGACCGGGATACCGCGGCCATTGTCGGTGACGCTGACAAATCCATCCGCCTCCATCTCCACTTCGATCCAGTCGGCGTGGCCGGCAAGCGCCTCATCCATGGCGTTGTCGATGACTTCGGCGAACAGGTGATGCAACGCCTTTTCGTCGGTGCCGCCGATATACATGCCGGGGCGGCGGCGCACCGGCTCGAGCCCTTCCAAGACCTCGATATGCTTGGCGGTGTAGGCGGCTTCGCCCCCGCCGCGCGCCGACGCAGCCCCGCGCGCGCGACCGCGACTGGCCGCCGGAGCATCGGCGAACAGGTCAGGAGTTTTGGACGATTTTGCAGTTTTTCCCACGGTTTCTCCCACGGTTTCTCCCATGTGGAGCTTCACGCTTTGGCACGCAACCGGGAACGACAAATCAAGCCGCACTATGCGCCCGACTATGCCATTTAGACGGCGAAACTATCAGCGCATTGACGACCTCAAGCAGCGGCCTTATATCGCCGCTCATGAACGGGCCTATGTCGACTGTTGCGCCATCGAATTTCCGCCGCCGCCGCATCCTCGCGGCACGGCTGCGCGCTCGCGCGTAATCGTTCGTGCCGCCGGTTCCGCGGCACCTTTCCCCTGATATCCTGGCTCGCGGATTCGGCCTGATCCCTAAAAAGGTCAAAGGTGAATCATGCCTGCGAAAGCAAAAATCGGCGTGCTCGGCGCCTCGGGCTATACCGGCGCGGAATTGGTGCGGTTGCTTCTGCGCCATCCGCGCGTCGAGATCGAATTGCTCACGGCCGATCGCCGCGCCGGCAAAACCATGGCCGACGTATTCCCGCAATTCTCGCCCTATCCGCTACCCAAGCTTACCTCAGTCGACGATGCCGATTGGAAGGGCCTCGGGCTCGATCTTGCCTTCTGCGCGTTGCCGCACGGCACGACGCAAAAGGTCATCAAGGACCTGATGGCGCGCGCGCCGCGGACCAAAGTCGTCGACCTGTCGGCCGATTTTCGCCTGGCCGATCCTGCCGCCTATGCTCGCTGGTACGGTCATGCGCATTTTGCGCCCGAGCTGCAGAAGGGCGCGGTCTATGGGCTCACCGAAATCTATCGGGGCAAGATCAAGACGGCGCGGCTCGTCGCCAATCCCGGCTGCTACACGAGTTGCGCCGAGCTGGCGCTGATCCCGCTGCTCAAGGGCAAGGCGATCGATCCGGACGAAATCGTTATCGACGCCAAGTCGGGAATGACCGGGGCCGGCAGGGCGGCGAGAGAGGAAATGCTGTTCTCGGAAGTGTCCGAGGGCATCCATGCCTATGGCGTGGGTCACCATCGGCACATGGCCGAGCTCGACCAGGAATTCTCTTTAGCCGCCGGCCGCGACGTGATCGTCACCTTCACGCCGCACCTGGTGCCGATGAATCGCGGTATTCTCTCGACGATTTACGTACGGGGCCTCAAGGGGTCGCCACAGGATCTTCGTGCGATACTTTTAAAGTCTTACACGAAAGAGCGGTTCGTCCATGTGCTGCCGTTCGGCACCCTGCCGCAGACCAGGCATGTCCGCGGCTCCAACATGACGTTCATCGGCGTCGCCGCCGACCGAATTCCCGGCCGCGCCATTATCGGCGCGGCGCTCGACAACCTGACCAAAGGCGCGTCGGGCCAGGCGGTGCAGAACATGAACGTCATGCTCGGCTTTCCGGAGCCGACGGGCCTCGAGCAGGTCGCGCTGTTTCCGTGACAGCTCAGATCAGTTTGAAGATCGCGAGCACCAACAGAACCTGCGCCACAAATCCGCCGGCAAAGGATAGCGTCCGCAACACCGGAATGCCGAGCGTGTAAACCGCGACATGCGCCAGTCTGGACCAAAAATAGAGCGCGCAGGCGAACGCCGTCACCGCCGTCGCGATACCGAGCGCCTGGGTCACTAGAACAAGCGGCGCGAAAATAACGAGATTTTCCACCGCGTTGGTGTGCGCCGCTATCATGCGCTGCGCCCAAGCCGATTGCGGCTCATCATTCGGGCTCGGATTTGCCAGCGTCGGCAGCAGCCCGCGCACCATGATGCGGTCGAGAATGTAAGGCAGCCAAAACAGGCCGGTCATCGCGACCGTCAGCACGAGCCAAAATAGCTCCTTGGACATGTTGATCTCCCCGGTCTTGCCGCGCATTTATCCGCGCCGGGGGAGCTTTGCAGTTAATGCGCGCGCCTGGAAGCCCTGTGCATAAAGACGCGCTCGCTCGCCAGCCCTAGTCGCGCAGCTTCACATAGCGTCCCGGCGCGTCCTCGATCGGCTTGAGCGCGCCCTCGCCGGGAACGCGTGCGGCTACTTCGGTCGGGCTCTGCCGAGTGAGCCAGACGAGCCAGTCGGGCCACCATGAGCCGGGATTTTCCTTGGCCTTGGCGAGCCAGCCCTCGATGTCGGCATTGCGCGGCTTCGGGCCGGTCCAAAATTGATATTTGTGCTTGGCCGGCGGATTGATCACGCCGGCGATATGGCCGGAGCCGGAGACCACGAATTTGACGTCGCCGCCGAACAGCTTTGACCCGACCATGACCGATTTAGCCGGCGCAATATGGTCTTCGCGCGTCGCCAGATTATAGATCGGCACATTTACCGCTTTGAGATCGATCGGCGTATTGCCGAGCATCATCTTGCCCTTCGACAGCTTGTTATCGAGGTAGCAATTACGCAGGTAGAAGGAGTGATTGGCGGCCGGCAAGCGCGTGGCGTCGGCGTTCCAGTAGAGCAGATCGAACGGGAACGGCGCTTTGCCCTTGAGGTAGTTATTGATGACATAGGGCCAGACCAGGTCGTTCGAGCGCAGCATGTTGAACACGCTGACCATCGCCCCGCTTTCGAGATAACCGCGCTCGGCCATCTTGTGTTCGAGGGCGGCAACCTGCTCCTCGTCGACGAAAACCTTGAGATCGCCGGCATAGGTGAAGTCGAGCTGGGCGGCGAACAGGGTCGCCGATACGACGCGCTCATCGTGCCATGCCGCCATGGCGGCAAGCGTGACCGCGAGCAGCGTGCCGCCGACGCAATAGCCGATGGCGTGTACTTTCTCCTCGCCGGTCGCCTGTTTGATCGCATCGAGCGCCGCCAGCGGTCCTTGCCGCACATAGTCCTCGAAAGTCTTTTGCGCGAGGTGCGCGTCGGGATTGACCCACGAAATGCAAAAGACCGTCAGCCCCTGGTCGACGCACCATTTGATGAAGGACTTTTCCGGAGTGAGGTCGAGGACGTAATATTTGTTGATCCACGGCGGAACGATTAGAACCGGACGCATTAGTACGGTCTCGGTCGACGGTGTGTATTGAATGAGCTGCATCAGCTCGTTCTGGAAGATCACCTTGCCGGGCGTGGTCGCGAGATTGCGTCCGACCTCGAACATCGAGTTGTCGGATTGGCGGATTTTCAGATGCCCGCCGCCGGTCTGGATATCCTCGGCAAGCATATGCATGCCGCGAACCAGGTTGTCGGCATTCGACGTGAGCGTCTCGCGCAACAGTTCCGGATTGGTCAGCACGAAATTCGTCGGCGACAGGGCATTGGTGATCTGCCGCATATAGAACTCAGCCTTCTGCTTGGTGTGCGGATTGAGAGCCGCGGCATCGCTGACCAATGTGTCGGCCCACCGTGTGGTGAGGAGATAGGCCTGTTTGAGAAAATCGAAGAACTGGTTTTGCGTCCATTCCGGATCGGTGAAACGCTTGTCGCTCGGCGCGGGCCGCGCGACCGGCGGCGCCTCTTCCCCGGCAAGTCGCTTCACGGCGGAGGCCCACAGGTCGAGATAGGCCTTGCCGAGCCGGTTTTGCAGCTCGACGGTGCGTTGCGGATCGGCCAGCCAGTACTCGGCGACTTGACCGAGCGTCTTGACGACTTCGGTCATTTCGTCCGCGAATTCGCTGTCGTCGCGGCCTTCCTCGCGCGGCTTGAGATAGGCGGCGAGCGCCCGGCCGCCTTCCTCGATGAGTTGCGCCAGGTTGCGCGAAAACTCCTCGACGTCGACTGACCCGATCTTCATCGGGTTTTGCTGCACCGGTTCCTGCTTCACCGGCTCTTGCGATGGAGCCCGCACGAGCGTTCCTCAATGGCTGGAAAGCGTTTCGCCAGAAATGGCTTGCTCGGCTCCCGTGCACAAGGCGTTCCCACGAGCATCTTAGCGGCATACAAACACTACCGCGCCGGCGAGAGGGCAGGCGCGGTCCTTGTTTGGACATATTAGCACGCTATCTTGACACCTTGTGTGATGCCTGAGTTGATCGGCGTAAATTATTGAGGCATTAGGTATTTCCGAGACGTATTGGGGTTGGTGAGGCGGATTTTCGGACGGACGGGGCCGAAACGGGGCGCTTTGCCAGGGCAATCGGAGACAAGCGTGCAGCGCCGGCGCAGGGTTTTAATGCGTGTGTTTGCCGTTTTGGCGCTCGTTGCCCCGGCAGGTTTAGCCATGTCCGGGTGCTCGCCCGGCGCCGACTATCCGTCGATTTTCCCCGCGGTTCACGACCTGCCGCCGCCGCGCGCCGATACGCCCATGGATGCCAACCAGGTTCAGCAGGCCACCGAAGATCTCATTACCGACCGCAACCGCTTGAGCGCCGAATCGCAAGGTGCCGGTCAATCGGCCAATGGTACCAATGCGCCCGCGGCGAAAAGTCGGGCTGCAGGTGCGGCGCAGAATGCCGGCGGCACGGCGGGCAACGTGCCGGGCATAGCCGCGGACGGCACGCCGACTACCGGTACTGAAACCAAGTGATAAAATTCCGATCGTAGTATAGTGTTTCGTCGAGACGATCCGCCGGGGTACCTATGGAAGAATTTTATCGCATTCGCCGGCTACCGCCCTATGTGTTTGAGCAGGTCAACCGCGCCAAGGCGGTGGCCCGCAACGGTGGTTCCGACATCATCGATCTCGGCATGGGCAATCCCGATTTGCCGACGCCCGCGCATGTGGTCGAAAAGCTCAAAGAGACGGTCGGCAAGCCGCGCACCGATCGCTATTCGGCATCGAAGGGCATAGCCGGGCTGCGGCGCGCCCAGGCGGCCTATTATGCGCGCCGCTTCGGCGTGAAGCTCAATCCCGAGACGCAGGTCATAACGACGCTCGGCTCCAAGGAGGGTTTTGCCAATGTCGCCCAGGCGATCACCGCGCCGGGCGACATCATCATCGTCCCCAATCCGACCTATCCCATCCACGTCTTCGGCTTCCTGATGGCCGGCGGCGCGATCCGCTCCGTGCCGGTGGAGGCCGACGACAAGTTCTTCGGAGCGCTCGAGCGGGCGGTGCTGTTTTCAATCCCGAAGCCGATCGCGGTGGTGGTCTGCTATCCGTCGAATCCGACCGCCTGCATCGCCACTCTCGATTTTTATCGCGAACTCATCGCCTTTGCGAAGAAGCACTCGCTTCTGGTGTTGTCGGACCTCGCCTATGCCGAAGTCTATTTCGATAACAATCCGCCGCCTTCCGTGTTGCAGGTGCCCGGCGCGATGGACGTTGCGGTAGAGTTCACCTCGATGTCCAAAACCTATTCGATGCCCGGCTGGCGCATCGGCTTTGCGGTGGGCAATGAGCGCATCATCGCCGCGCTTGGCCGGGTCAAATCCTATCTCGATTACGGCGCCTTTACCCCGGTCCAGGTGGCGGCGACAGCGGCGCTGAACGGTCCCGAAGATTGCATTCATGAAATGCGCGCGATCTATAAGCGCCGGCGCGACGCGCTGGTGGATTCCTTCGGCCGGGCCGGCTGGCGGGTGCCGCCGCCATCGGCCTCGATGTTTGCCTGGGCGCCGATCCCCGAACCGTTCGGGCCGCTCGGCAGCGTCGAATTCTCCACGCTTCTCGTCGAGAAGGCCGGCGTTGCGGTGTCGCCCGGCGCCGGCTTCGGCGAGCACGGCGAAGGCCATGTGCGCATTGCACTCGTTGAGAACGAGCAGCGCATCCGCCAGGCGGCGCGCAACATCCGGCGCTTTCTTGAAACGGGCCCGGAAATGCTGCACAACGTCGTGCCGCTGGCGACGCGACGTTAGTCGCGCGTCGCTTCACTCCCTTTAAGTTGGCGACGTTTTATGGCTGAGCCGCTGAAAGTCGGTCTTGCCGGGCTGGGAACCGTCGGCAGCGCTGTCGTTCATCTGTTGGACCAGGGACGCAACAAGCTTATCGCCCGTTGCGGTCGTCCAATCGAGGTCGTCGCGCTCAGCGCCCGCTCGCGCGGCAAGAAGCGCGGATTCGATGTGAAGAAGTTTCGCTGGTTCGCCGATCCCGCGGTGCTGGCGCGGGACCCATCGATCGACGTTCTGGTCGAGGTCATCGGCGGCGAGGGCGACCCAGCCAAGCGCGCGGTCGAGGCCGCGCTTAACGCCGGCAAGCCCGTGGTGACCGCGAACAAGGCGCTCTTGGCCGGTCACGGCCAAAAACTTGCCGCGCTGGCGGAACGGCACTGCGTCGCGCTTAATTTCGAGGCGGCTGTCGCCGGCGGCATTCCGATCGTCAAGACGCTGCGGGAAGGATTGAACGGCGCTTCGTTCACGCGCATCTACGGCATCCTCAACGGCACCTGCAATTACATCCTCACCCGCATGGAGCAGGACCGGCTCGCTTTCGGCGACTGCTTGCGGGAGGCGCAGCGGCTCGGCTATGCGGAAGCCGATCCGACTTTCGACGTGGAAGGCCACGACACCGCGCAAAAACTTGCGATCCTGGCAAGCCTCGCCTTCGGCGCCAAGATCGATCCCGGCGCGGTCTATGTCGAAGGCATTTCCTCGATCACGCTTGCCGATCTCGATGCCGCGGCCGAGCTCGGCTACCGGGTCAAGCTTTTGGGCGTGGCGGTGAAAACCGAGGCCGGCATCGAACAGCGCGTGCATCCGACCATGGTGCCGAAGGACTCCGCAATCGCCCAAGTCATGGGCGTTACGAACGCCGTTACGGTCGATGCCGAGGGGCTGGCGCCGATCACATTGGTCGGTCCCGGCGCCGGCGGGGTGGCAACGGCCTCGGCTATCGTCGCCGATCTCGCCGATATTGCCCGCGGCGTCGTTACGCCGCCATTCGGATTGCCGGCCGCGCGCATGACCGCGATCCGCAAAGCGCCGATGCAACATCACGAAGGCGGATACTATATTCGGCTCCTGGCCCGTGACCGGCCGGGCACTGCGGCAACCATCGCGCGGCGTCTGGCGCAACAAAATATATCGCTGGAATCGATCGTGCAGCGCCACGCCGCAGGCTCGCGTGGCGCGGCGCAGCCCGGCCGCTCCGGCGAGGCGGTGCCCGTCATCATGATTACATATGCAACCAGCGAGGATGCGGTGCACAAGGCGCTTGCCGCGGTGCGCCGCGACCGGGTTGTGTCCGGACGGCCGCAGGTGATTAGAATCGAAAGAGCATGACTCTGAAGATGGGAAGCCGTTTTCCCGCCTTCGCGAAGCTCGCTTGGGCGGGCGAGAGAAGGCGGAAAAATCATCTCAAAGACGAGAGAGTTTGACTCATGTCATCGAAATCCGCACCCCCGCTGCCGGGACTTGAGCGTGCGCTGTCACTCGAAATTGTCCGCGTCACCGAACGGGCTGCGGTTGCCGCGGCGCGTTTGCGCGGACGCGGGGCCGAAAAGAAATCCGACCAGGCCGCCGTCGACGCCATGCGCCGCGAGCTGAGCGCTCTCGCGATCGACGGCACCGTCGTCATCGGCGAGGGCGAGATGGACGAGGCGCCGATGCTGTTCATCGGCGAGAAGGTCGGCGCCAAGGGTGGATCCAAGGGCGGGCCCAAGGTCGATATCGCCGTCGATCCGCTGGAAGGCACGACGCTTTGCGCCAAGAATATGCCCGGCGCCATCGCCACGCTCGCGATGGCCGAGGAGGGCGCGCTGTTGCACGCGCCAGATATCTACATGGACAAGATCGCGGTCGGTCCCGGCTATCCCATGGGCGTGATCGACCTCGACGCTCCAGCCGACGAAAACATTCGCAAGCTGGCCAAGGCCAAAGGCGTCAAGCCTGACGCCATCACCGCGATGATCCTCGATCGGCCGCGTCACGCCGATCTGATTGCCGCGGTGCGCAAGGTCGGCGCGGCGGTAAGCCTGATCACCGACGGCGACGTGGCCGGCGTCATCCATACCGCCGATCCGGAGAAATCCGGCATCGACATTTTTCTCGGCATCGGCGGCGCGCCGGAGGGCGTGCTGGCGGCGGCGGCGCTGCGCTGCATCGGCGGCCAGATGCAGACGCGGCTTGTCGTCGATACCGACGAAAAGCGCGAGCGCGTCGCCAAAATGGGCATCAAGGACCCGCGCAAAAAATACGAAATCGAGGATATGGTGAAGGGCGATTGCCTGTTCGCCGCGACCGGCGTTACCGACGGGCGCATGTTGCGCGGTGTGCGGTTCGGCAACGGCGTGATCGAGACCGAAACCGTGGTGATGCGCTCGGCGAGCGGCACCATCCGCTGGATCAGGGCCGAGCACCGCAAGCTTGATAAGTTTGCTTGATGCGAATTCATTGAATTGGATAGCGTCATTCCGGATCGCCACGCAGTGGCGAGTCCGGAATCCATAGCCACCGTCCGAGCAATTCTCGCGCTGACTGGGATTATGGATTCCGGGCTCGCGCCAAGGGGCGCGCTCCAGAATAACCTGAAATGACTGAGGGTCGCTTATTTCTTGGAGTCGAAAGCTCGGCGACCGGGCGCGCCTGGCGCGACCGGCTCGACGATCGCGGTGCCGCGCGCGCGCTCGCCATCGCGCAGCGCCACGATCTGCCGGAGCTATTGGCGCGCATTCTCGCTGGGCGCAATGTCGAGGCCGACGCGGTGGACGCGTTTCTCGATCCGACCATCAAAGGCTCGATGCCCGATCCGCATGTGCTGACTGCGATGAAAGAGGCATCGGAGCGGATTGCCGAGGCCGTGACGCGTGGCGAAACCGTCGCCATCTTCGGCGATTACGACGTCGACGGCGCGACCTCCTCGGCGGTGCTCACGCGATATCTGCGTCAATGCGGCATCGAGCCGATCATTCACATTCCCGACCGCCTGTTCGAAGGCTACGGTCCGAATATCGAAGCCGTGCGCGCGCTTGCCGAACGCGGCGCAAAACTCCTCGTTTGCGTCGATTGCGGCACGACCAGCATCGAGCCGCTCCAGGAAGCCAAAAAGCTCGGGCTCGATACCGTCGTCATCGATCACCATCAGGCCGATGAAGAGCTGCCGCCCGCGACGGCAATCGTCAATCCGAACCGTCGCGATGATTTGTCCGGGCTTGGCCATCTCGCCGCCGTCGGGCTCGTCTTCATGACGACCGTTGCGGTCAACCGGGTGCTGCGCCGGCGCGGTTTTTGGAATACGCAGCGCCCCGAGCCCGATCTGCTCGCGCTCCTTGACGATGTCGCGCTCGGCACCGTCGCCGACGTCGTGCCTCTGATCGGGCTCAATCGCGCCTTCGTCGCCAAAGGGCTGATCGCGTTACGCCGGCGCGAGCGGCCGGGGCATGTCAGCCTGATGGACGTGGCGCGGCTTTCGGCGCCGCCCGAAGCGTGGCATCTCGGTTTCTTGCTTGGGCCGCGTATCAATGCCGGCGGGCGCATCGGCCGCGCCGATCTCGGCGTGCGGCTCTTGATCGAAAACGATCCGATCGAAGCTGCAAAAATCGCGGTCGAACTCGATCGGCTCAATCAGGAAAGGCAAGCTATCGAACAGGCGACGTTGGCGCAGGCCGAAGCCGAGGCGGGTGCCGCACTCGGCATCGAGGAGAAGGGCGCCGTTGTCGTGACTGCCGCGGAAGGCTGGCACCCGGGGGTCGTCGGTCTGGTCGCGGCGCGGCTGAAAGAAAAATTCGGTCGGCCCGCTTTTGCGATTGCGCTTGAGCCCGGCGGCATCGGCACTGGTTCCGGGCGCTCCATCGCCGGCGTCGATATCGGCCGCGCGGTGCGGCGCGCGGTGGCGGAGGGACTTTTGCTCAAGGGCGGCGGCCACGCCATGGCGGCCGGCGTGACCTTGCGCAAAGGCGCGCTCGCGGAACTGCGCGCTTTTCTCGAAGCGACGCTCGGTGCCGATGTCGAGATCGCGCGACGTGCCAACAGTCTCATGATCGACGGCGCCGTCACCGCCGCCGCCGCGGACGCCGGTCTCGTCGCCATGATCGAGCGCGCCGGACCGTTCGGATCGGGCAATCCCGAGCCGGTCATAGCGCTGCCGGCGCATACGGTGACCTACGCTGAGGAAGTCGGTCAGGCGCACATGCGCGTGCGGCTGAAATCCTCCGACGGCAGCGGCCTCAACGCCATCGCATTTCGTGCCGCCGGGCAGAAACTCGGCGCTGCGCTGCGCGCCAGCCGCGGCCGACAAGTGCATGCCGCCGGCACATTCGCGCTCGACCGCTGGCAGGGCGAACAGCGTGTGCAATTCAAGCTGACCGACATCGCGCCGGCGGAGCCGTTTGCGGGGCGGTAACCTTACAGATCTTGGGGCCTGAGCCCCGTCCGCTTGGCAATCCGCGCTAGCATACGCGGACCGATTTCGTCGCGATCATGAAATGCAAAGACGAAATCGGGCGCGCCCGTCCGCTGCAACACGCGGTGAGAGCCCGATTGGCGTTTGATGGTCCAGCCGAGACGCAACAGCGCGGCAAAGACACGTTGCGCCTTCGCCGACGGCCATTAAGTCATGCGGCTTCGAAAAAATCAGCGATTTCGCGCGGCAACTGTTCGCCATTTTCGAGGCGATCGGCGATTACCCGAAGCGCTAACGCCTTGGCCTTTGCGCCTGCTTCAGCTTTGGTGGCTCCATAGGCCAATACGCCGGGCAGCGCGACGACCTCAGCGATCCAACGGCCATCCTCTTCTTGTTCGCTCTCTATGAGCAGCATCAGAGACTCTGCCAGTCAGTTCAGTCAAACTTATATTACTTATAGTGCACCATGCTACGCGGCGCCAGACGCCCGTTTTCCCTGCAACGTCAGGGCTTGCTCGCGCACCAGTCGCCGTGCGCCTGCCGCACCATATCGTCCGGATTGTCGAAATCGCCGAGCGGACCAAGCTCGTTTTTGCCGGTTGGATCGTACAGCCAGTACCAATCGTAGCTGCCGCCGAGCAGGAAATAGCGGTGCGCCAGCACGACGAGATCGTCCCTGTATTTGTTCGGGCAGAAACTCAGCACCAAAACATCGTTGGCGGGCAGCACGAAACGCTCGTCGCCGCTGCGCATATCGAAAACGTGGAGCGCGCCCGAGGTGGTCCAGCCGGGGGTGAGGAAATAAAGCCGCCGTCCGTCCGAGCTGAACTGCTTGTAGCGAAAATCGCAGAGCTGATGTTCGGGATTGCCTTTGCGGCCCTTGAGCAAGAGCTTGTCGCCGGTGCCGTCGGCGTTGATCTGACGCAGTTCGTCGGGCCGCGGCTCGGTCGTGCAGAACTGGCTGGTGTCATAACCGTGGACGGTACGGCCGCGCCCCTGCCGCGTATAGACGACGTAAGCGCCGTTCGGCGCGAGCACCGGGTCGGCGTCCATTTCCGATGAGGTGAGCTTGGTCTTGGCGCCATTGCGTTCCATAAAGATATTGCCGGCATCGCTATAAACGTGCGGGAGCGCACTCTGCGCGCGAATGGTGCAAGGCAGCGTGCACGACAGCAGAATCGGCACAGCCGTGAAAAAGATGCGATACCGCTTCATCATAAAGCCCGGCAATGCTTTCGGTCGAAGCGGCGGATCGCGACAAGCTAGCTTAGCATCTTGGCATGACCCGCCGGGGGCGGCTATCTAGCGTTCCGAGTCCGCACTTCGCAAGTGTTTGCGGCACGCATGAGGGAAGCGAAATGGCCAAGCTCAATCTCTCCGTCGCGGTCGGCGATTACGACCGCACCCGCGCGCTGATCGACGGCAGTGTGCGGATCGACGGCGTCGAGCCGGTCTATATGACGCTCGTTCCCGAAGAGATCTTCTTCCGCGCGTTCCGGGCCGCCGAATTCGATATCTGCGAACTGTCGCTGTCGAGCTACACGGTCAAGACCGCGCAGAACGATTGTCCCTATATCGCGGTGCCGGCCTTCGTGTCGCGCGCCTTCCGTCACACCTCGGTCTATGTCCGCACCGACCGCGTCAAAAAACCCGAGGACCTCAAGGGCCGCAAAGTCGGTGTGCCGGAATATCAGCTCACCGCCAATGTGTGGGCGCGCGCTTTCCTCGAAGACGATTACGGCGTCAAACGCTCGGACATTCACTGGATTCGCGGCGGCATCGAGGAGGCGGGCCGGCCGGAGAAGATCGGCGTAAAATTGCCGGCCGGCGTGCGGCTCGACAATGCGCCCGAGGGCGCGACGATTTCAAAATTGCTCGAATCAGGCGAGATCGACGGCTTCATCGCGCCGCGGCCGCCGACGCTTGTCGAAAAGGGTCATCCACATATCGGCTGGCTGTTTGCCGATCCGGTCGCGGTGGCCAAGGACTATTATAAGCGCACCGGATTTTTTCCGATCATGCATGTGGTCGGCATCCGCCGTGAACTGGCCGAGCGGCATCCGTGGCTGCCGAGCGCGGTGTTCAAGGCATTCGAAGCGGCCAAGGAAGCCGGACTGAAGAAACTTTCCGATACCTCGGCGACCAAGGTGACGCTGCCGTTCGTCGAGGAGCGGCTCAGGGAAGCGCGCGACCTCATGGGCCACGATTTCTGGTCATACGGCGTCGCCCGAAACCGCAAAGTGCTCGACTATTTTCTCGCCCAGCATCACTCCGAGGGCTTGTCGCCGCGCCGAGTTCTCGGTCGACGAATTGTTTCATCCGGCGACCTACGAGACGTTTAAGCTGTGAGAGGCGTAGGCTGGGCATGGCGCGCCGCGGCCTGACCGCGTGGACAAAATCGTAGACGCGCCTTGGCCACGCGGACCGATTGAGTGGCGATTTTGCCCACCCTAGGTGCGGCCCACTAAATCCGATCCGGAAATTTGATGATGAAGTTGTCGTGGTTAGGCATTTTTACCTTAGGCAGCGTCTGCGCATTCATCACCTCGTCTGCGGGGATGAGATTGTTGGCCGCGAACAGATAGGCGCAAAGCGCGTAAACCTCGTCGTCGCTGAGCGTTTGCGGCGACGTCCACGGCATAGCGCGGCGGATATAATCGAACAACGTGGTCGGCCACGCCCAGAAATTGGCGATGGTCTTGGTCGAGGCGATGCCGTCCGCGGTGAGCGACGGATTGCCGACCAGCGTCGGATTTGGGCCGCTCTTGCCGTTCTCGCCATGGCAGAGGCTACAGCCTTTGTCGACGTAGAGCTTTGCGCCTTGCGCTGCCGTGCCGCTGCCGGGCGGCAGATTGGCGCCGTCGGGCAGCACAGTAATGTCCCATGGTTTGATGTCAGCGGCGGTGATCGGCTTGCCCAAGTGCGGGCTATCGCCGGCGAGCGCCGTCGCGGTTCCGAAAGCGAGCATGAGGAGGAGGCCTGCCGCAAGCGGCTTAAGCATAGACATGTTTGATCTCCCCACTGCCGTCGATCCCCCATGAGGTGAGGCTGTTATAGTGCTGATTAGGGAAACCGAGCACGTTCGGCACTTTTTTGGCTTCGCCGCGCGCGGCGACGAATTCGGCGCGCAGCGGCTGCGCCGCACCGGACTCGTCCCAGGCCCGGCTCGTCAGCACCGCCGGTTGGCCGTCCCAGCGCCATGGCATGCGAAAGCGGGTGAATGATTTTGGACCGACAGGCCCTTCGACCGCCGCTTCGCCCCAGCTCTTGCCGCCGTCGGCGGACACCAAAACCTTCTCGATGCGTCCGTTGCCCGAATAGGCGATGCCGGAGATCTCGTAAAAACCCGGCCCGTTGAGGCTATAGCCGAACGACGGCCGGGTGATGAATGATTTCACTTCGCAGAGGAAATAGAATTTATACGCCTTGCCGTCCGGCAAGAGCGGCGAGTAGTTGCGCGATTCGTAATAGGTCATCGCCGGTTGATCGACAGCTTTCAGGCGGCGCAAGAATTTGATGTTCATGTTGCCTTCGTAGCCGGGCAACAACAGCCGCATCGGATAGCCGTTGCCTGGCATCAGCCGCTCGCCGTTTTGGTAGAGCGCGACGATGGCGTCGTCGTAGGCTTTTTTCATCGGTACGCTGCGCGAGACGGCAAGCAAGTCGGCGCCTTCGGCGACAAGCCATATTGCGTTCGGATCGACGCCCGCCTCGTCGAGCAAGGTCGACAGCGGCACGCCGGTCCATTCCGCGCACGAGCTCAAGCCGTGCAGCGCCTGCACGGTCGCCTGGATCGGTTCCGGCGAAAACATCGGCGCGCTGTTGCCGCCGCATTCGACGAAATGTTTGCGGGTGACCATCGGATAACGCAGCAGCGCGTCGACGGTGTATTCGAGCGGCTGTTTGACCATGCCGTGGATCACCAGCACGTGCTGCTCGGGATCGATATCGGGAATGCCGGAATGCAGGATGGTGAAGTGCAGCGGGTTCGGCGTGATCGTGCCCTCGAGCATTTGCAACGGCGCGCGCGCGTGCTGGGTGCGCGGCTCGCCTTTCGGATTGCTCAGCGTGCGCTCCACCTTCGCTTCGAAGCGCGAAGGTTTTTGCAGCACCGGCGTGACGTCGCCGGGCACCAGGCTCCATTCGGGCTCTTGCAGCGGTTCCGCCGCGGCGCCAGTGAGCGTGGTGCCGCTGCCGAGCGCTCCCGCAAAGGCGATGCCGCCGCCGAGCAACGCGCGGCGATGCAATAGGCCGTTGCCGGCAACCTGTTCGAGCGCCGGCGCGGCATTGCCGCGCTTGCCTTTGCGCATGATTTCCTCCCGATGGATCGGCGTCTTGCGGCGACGCTTTTTTGTTACTTTTTGGCCGGCTTGAGCCGCACGTGAATGTTCTTTTCCTGCGTATAGGCCAGCATCTCCTCAAAGCATTCCTCGCGGCCGATGCCGGACTGCTTGTAGCCGCCGAACGGCGCGCCGAGGAAATGCTTCGACACTTCGTTGATCCAGACAAAACCAGCTTGCACCGCGGCGGCGGTGCGATGCGCGGTCGAAATATCGTTGGTCCAGATCGAGGCGGTGAGGCCGTATTCGACGGCGTTCACCTCGTTGAGCATTTTGGCTTCGTCGCTCCATTTGCACACCGCGAGCACGGGTCCGAATATTTCCTCGCGGGCAATACGCATAGCGGGCTGCACGTCGGCAAACACCGTCGGCTCGATGAAGAAGCCTTTGGCAAGCGCCGGGTCGCTCGGCCGCCCGCCGCCCGTGAGCAGCCGCGCGCCCTCCTGCTTGGCGCTGTCGATAAAGCCTAAGATGCGTTCGTACTGCGTCTTCGAGATAATCGAACCCATCGTGGTCGCCGGATCGGTGGCAATGCCGGGCTTGTAATGCGCGATCTTGGTCTTCACTTTGGCGAGCACGGCTTCATAGATTTTCTCGTGGATGAAGGCACGGCTGGTCGAGCCGCAGGACTGCCCGCACCAGGTGAAATTCATGCCGCCGATGACGCCGTCGGCCACTTCGTCCGCATCGGCGTCCGGATAAGCGATCAGCGCATTCTTGCCGCCGAGCTCGAGCATCACGGCCTTGAGCGTGTCGGAAGCCGCCTTCATCACCGCGCGGCCGGTCGGCACCGAGCCGATCAACGCGATCATGGCGACGTCGGGATGCGAGGCGAGCGCCGAGCCCGCTTCCCTACCTCCGGGCACGAGATTGAACACGCCGGGCGGCAAAATATCGCCGATCAATTCGGCAAGACGGAGCGAGGATAGCGGCGCCTGTTCCGGCGGCTTCATCACCACGGTGTTGCCGGCGGCGAGCGGCGCGCCGGATTTGCCGGCGCAGAACATGAACGGATGGTTGAACGGAATGATGCGGCCGACCACGCCGCGCGGCTCGCGCACGGAGAAATTCACCACGTCCGGTCCCATCGGGATCGAGGAGCCTTTCATCTCGGTGACCAGACCGGCATAGAATTCGATTTGCGCCGCGGCGATGGTCGCATCGCGGACCATTTCCGTATAGGGATTACCGCAGTCGGCAGCGTCGATCATCGCCAATTCCTCGGCATGTTCGCGCAGCACATTGGCGATGCGCTTCAAAAGCCGCGCGCGTTCGAGCGGCGGCGTGTTGCGCCACGTCTCGAACGCTGTCTTCGCCGCTTTCACCGCGGCGTCGATATCGGCGGCGCCGCAATCCGCGACCGGTCCGAGCAATTCACCGGTGCCGGGATTGATGGCGTCGGCGGAACGGCCGGATTTCGCCTTGTGCCATTTGCCGCCATAGAAGGCATCGCGATGCTGCGGCAGTTGCAGCACCGGCGCTTTCAGTGTCTTGAGCGGAACTGCTTCGTTCATGGTGTCCTCCCGGGAACGTCGGCCGCAATTTCAACTTCCGGCGCGCGTCATCGCTGCGGTCATGACTGCGGTGTAGCCGGGCTCGACGCGAACATCGACGACGGCGACCTGGCCGGCATCGACCGCGGCAATGGCCTTTTCCAGAACGCCTGCGAGATCGCCGGCCTTTGTCACCGGACCGAAGCCCACGGCGCCTTGGGCGCGGCCCATGGCGGCGAGATCGACTTCCGGATCGGACATGCGTTGGCCGATCCACTTGTTCTCGACCGGCCGATTGCGCGCGCGGGCCATCCGCTCCTGGTGCAGTTCGTCATTATAGAACGAGCGATTGTTGGCGAGCACGAAGAGGAGCGGGATTTTGTAATGCACCGCCGTCCAAACCGCGGTGACGCCCATCAGAAAATCGCCGTCGCCGCAGATCGCGATCGGCAGCCGCCCCGATCCCTTCAGCGCCAGCGCCGCGCCCACCGAAATGCCGGGGCCGCCGCCGACGCCGCCGCCGCCGTCGGACCCGACATAATCGAGCGGATGACGGAACGTGACCCAGCTATCGTCCCACGAGAGCGGCAGATGGGTATAGGTCACCGGCCGATCGCCGAGCACTTTGCGCAAATTGCGCGCGATGTGTTCGTTGGTGAAGCCGGTCGGCTCCTTGTCCGAGATTTTGCGCGGGCTCGGCATCGCATGTGGCTTGCCGCTTTTGCCGATTTCCTTGACCAGTTCCGGCACGACGAGATCTGGATCGGCCGAAAGCAAAAGATCGACCGGCGGCAGACCCTGATGGTCCATGCTCCAGCCGTTGTGGATGCGGTGATCGAGCGAAACCTGGATCACTTTGGCCGACGGCATTGGGCCGAAGTAACGCAGTGCGCCGGCGAGATCGACCCAGTCGAGGCTGAGAATGACATCGACGTTCTTCAATCCCTCGACGCTCTCGGGATTGATCGCGCGCGGCGAGCCGACATAGAGCGGATGATCGGTCGGGAAAGTCGCGCCGATTTTCAGATCGGTGACGACGCGCGCATTGAGCGCCTCGGCGAGCGCGACGCGCGCGTTCCAAGCCGCAAGATCGCGCGACGAGCGCCCGGCCAAAATCAAGACCTGCTTGGCGCCTTTGAGCATGGCCGCCGCCTGGCGAACCATTTCGGCAGGCGCCGCAGTCGAAATAGTCGGCATGTAGCGCGCCACCTCGATCGGCGGCAATTGCTCGGAAATTTTCGCTTCCTGCAGCTCGGCGTCGAAATTGATATAGACCGGGCCGTGCGGAACGGTGTTGGCGATCCAGGTGCCGCGCAGGATGGCTTCGCGCGCGGCGCCGGGCGACGACGGCTGGTCGTCCCACTTGGTGTATTCGCGAATGAGCGCGCCTTGATCGCGCGCGGTATGGATCCAGTCGATCCATGGCCGGCGCTTGACGGCATCGACCGGGCCGGTGGCGCCGAGCACCACGACCGGCATGCGGTCGCACCAGGCGTTGAACATCGCCATCGTCGCGTGCATGAGCCCGACATTCGAGTGCACGGCGGTGGCCATCGCCTTGCCGGTCACCTTGGCGTAGCCGTGGGCGATAGCGACGGCGGCTTCCTCGTGCAGGCAGAGCAGCATCTGCGGCTTGGAATTGCCGAGATAGTTGACGATGCTGTCATGCAGCCCGCGATAGCTCGCCCCGGGGGTCAGCGCGATATAGGGAATATCGAGCGAGCGTAGCGCCTCCGCGATCACGTCCGAGCCGAAGCCCGGCGCATTGGCGCCGGCTGGCGTCGGGCGTTCGAGCCCGGAAACGGCGGATTCGGCATTCGTGGCGGCGCGAGCGCTCGCGGCAGGGGGCGGCGTCATGGCGGGCATTTCCTCATGTTCAAGGCTGAATGGGCGGCTCGCCCTTATCCAACCGGATCACGAGCCAGTTCACAAGCCAGTTCACAAGCCAGTTCACGAGCCAGTTCACGAGCCTTGGCGCAACCGGGCGAGAAGCCCCACGCCGGCATAGCCGTCGGCCGGCTTGATGCCAATTTTGCGCTGGTAGTTTCGTACGGCAAGAGTCGTGCTCATGCCGATGCGGCCGTCGGCGGCCCCGATATCGAAGCCGAGAGCGGTGAGCCGGCGCTGGATTTCCTCAATTTCGGCAAGCGTGGGAGGCGGTTCGCCGCCCGGAAATTTCTGAATGAAAGGCGCGCCGCCAACGCAAAGATCGCCGAGATAGACGAGACCCAGCGCATAGCTCATGGTCGGATTGTAGCTCTTCGCGGCGAAGAAATTGGCACCGATCAGGAAGGCCGGGCCGCCAGGCACCGGAATCCACAGCCGTGCCGTCGCAACGGGCTGCGGGAAAGCCTCGGCGTCGGCGCGCGTGACGCCGAGCGCCTGCCAGGCGGCATAAGTGCGCGAGGCATTGCCGTGCACGCGCGCCGGCATGCGCACTTCATAGCCCCAATGCTCGCCGCGCCGGTAATTGCCGCGCTCGACGAAATAGCGCGCTGTCGTTGCGAGCGCGTCGTCCGGCGGGCCGTATGGCGAAATCTTTCCGTCGTGGTCGTAGTCGATGCCCATATGCAGCCAGACTTCCGGCATCCATTGGGTGTGACCCATGGCGCCAGCCCAGGAACCGACCATTTCTTCCGGCGTGCTCCAGCCGTTCTGAACGATGGTCAGCGCGTTGATGAGTTCCTGCTGCCAATAGGCGCGCCGGCGCGGTTCGGCCCAAGCCAGCGTCGCCAACGACGGAATGACCGGCCGCATATAGTTCTTTACCACGACCGGGTCGCCGAATGCCGACTCGATGCCCCAGACACCGAGCATGAACGCCGGCTCAACGCCAAAATCCCGTTCGATGCGCGCGAGCAGCCGCGCGCATTCCTTCGCCTTCTCCTTGCCGGCAGCGATTTTCCAGTCGGAGGTGACGCGGTTGAGATATTGCCAAAGCTGCAAGCTGAATTCGGGCTGATTGCGGATCGCCTCAAGCCCGGTGGTGTCGGGTTCAAATCCGCGCATGACGCGCGCGTAAGTCTCCTCCGTGATGCCGTGCGCTAGCGCCTTGGCGCGGAACGCGGCAATCCATTGATCGAACGGCACCGCTGCCGCGCGTGCATCTTTCTGCACGATAAGTGTAGCGGTTGCGCCGGCGATTGCCTTGAGCGATGCACGCCTTGTCGTAACGAGAGTCACTGGTGGGCAGCCTGAACCACCACGGGCTGCCCCAATTTCTCGGCCAGCCGGTCGATGCTACCGGCAAAACTGTCGATATCGAAATTCAGCGGGTCGTCGTGACCGTTGGGAATTTCCGCATCGATCGCGGCATGGAATGCAGGAATAAGCCATTGGCCGCGGCGCACGCTGGCGATCGTGTAGAGCAGGGCCAGCCGGTCGTATTGCGCGGCGGTGAAGGCGGGATCGGGAGAATGTCCGTCGCCGCCACGGCCGCGCCGGCGCGGCTGAATAAGCTCGACGTGCAGGAATAGGCCTTGCAGGGCGCCGCCGAATTCCGCGGCTTGTTCGAATTTGGTCTCGCGCCATGGAATTGCGAAATCGTGATCGACAAGCATGTCGCCGACACGATTGACGACGACATGGGCTTTGCCCCAGCCGTCGGAGCAGACGAAATTTTTCAGATTGTTGAGATGCGCAGTTTCGTCGTTGATGTCGTCGGGGAACCCATGGCGGCCGAAAACCGGTCCGCTGGTATCGTGGATCACAAAATAACGCGCCATCGGTGCATCGGGATCGTTGTCATGCGCGCGCGATACCGGCTCCCACAGATGAGCGGCAAAATCGGTTTCAAGGTTTTGCTTCGAGAGATAGCTCGACAGCACCTCGCGCGAGGGCAGGCCGGTGGTTTCGCCGATACGGCTGGCGAGCCCTGGGGGGAGAGACTGAAGTGGCGGCCCGAGATTTCTGGTCGCGTCCATGCCGCGCATCAGGCACATGGCCTGCTGGACCGGCGTGCCGGCATAGCTCAACGTTTCAGGATCGAATGCGCAGGCGCCCATGCTTTTGATAAAATACGGCGCCCTGAAATGGCTGGGCTCACATTGCGTGCTCAAGCCGGCATGGACGGAGCCGATCAGCATCGCGGCGGAAAATCCCGTCGCGATGAGGCTGCGATAAATCTTTACGACGGCGCGCACGCGTCAAATCCCGAATTCGAGATGCCCTACTATCGCTAGGAATGCACGCGGTGCCAAGCCGCGCCGCGCATGGTCATTGCACGGTTCGCTTCGGCAATGAACAAATATTCAGAATAAAAGAGGCGCCACCGTCGCTGGATGTTAGCCCTTTGCCCGCTCGACGTAGCTGCCGTCGGCGGTCATCACCACGATCTTGGTGCCGGTCGTAACAAAAGGCGGGACCATGGTGCGCACCCCGTTCGACAGCACGGCGGGCTTGTAGGAGGAGGCCGCAGTCTGGCTCTTGATGGTCGGCTCGGTCTCGACCACTTCGAGCGTGGCCTTGGGCGGCAGCTCGATGGCGACCGGGACGGCGTCGTGCATGCTGATCGTCACCTCCATCTCGGGCTGCAAATAGGCCGCCTGATCGCCGATGATGTCGGCCGGCAGGGCGACCTGGTCGTAGCTTTCCATGTTCATGAAATGGAAGCCGTCGCCATCCTGGTACATATATTGGTGCTTGCGGTCCTCGACGAAGGCGCGCTCGACCTGGTCGGTGGTCTTAAAGCGCAGCGAAACCTTCACGCCGTCGGCGATCCGGCGCACGTCCATCTGGGTGACCGGCGTACCCTTGCCGGGATGGATATTCTCGACGGCCATGATGACCCCGAGTTTGCCGTCGATTTCGACGATATTGCCTTTTCGCAACGAGCTAGCGATGACTTTCACGGGATAAAATCCTCGGGTGTTTAGGCCTCGATTGGAGGCGCAACATACCGATCCTGCGCCCAACCGCTAGTTATTTCTCAACCGCACTTAAACAAAAGGACATGCCACACCTTCCGCCCGCTTCCTCGCCCTTCTGGGCCCCGCACGTGCACGCCGACCGCCGGCCGATCCTGTTGGCGCGGGGCCGGATCGTGGCGGCGCTGCGGGCGTGGTTTGCCGCTCACGATTTTGTCGAGGTCGACACCGCAGCGCTGCAAGTGTCCCCCGGCAATGAAATTCATCTCCACGCCTTCGCCACTACGCTGGCGGCTCCGGACGGCGCGCCGTCACGGCTTTATCTGCGCACCTCGCCCGAATTTGCCTGCAAAAAGCTTCTGGCGGCGGGCGAGCGGCGCGTCGTCGAATTCGCCAAAGTGTTTCGCAACCGCGAACGCGGCGCACTGCATCATCCCGAGTTCACCCTCGTCGAATGGTATCGCGCGAAGGAGTCCTATCGCACGCTGATGGCCGACTGCGCCGCGATCCTCAAAACGGCGGCACAGGCGGCGGGGACGCGGCAACTGACCTTTCGCGGCCGCTCGGCCGATGCCTTCGCGGAGCCCGAGCGGCTCAGCGTTGCCGGGGCATTCGCGCGCTTCGCCGGCATCGACCTGTTGGCAACGCTGCCGGACGGCAAACCGGACCGCGAGCGTTTGGCCAGCGCGGCGCGGGCGGCGGGCGTCCGCATCGGCGACGATGACACCTGGGGCGATATTTTCAGCCGGGTGCTGGTCGAGCGCATCGAAGGCAATCTCGGCATCGGCCGCGCTACTATTCTCGACGAATATCCGGCGGCGCTGTCGGCGCTGGCACAGCCGGCGCAAGGTCCAACACAAGATCCGCGCGTCGCCGAGCGGTTCGAGCTTTACGTTTGCGGCGTGGAGCTGGCGAACGGCTTTGGCGAGCTCAACGACGCTGCCGAGCAGCGCCGCCGCCTCGAACGCGAAATGGCGGAGAAGGAGCGCATCTACGGCGAGCGTTATCCGATCGACGAAGATTTTATCGCCGCGCTTGCGCAGATGCCGCAGGCTTGCGGCATTGCGCTCGGCCTCGACCGTCTGGTCATGCTGGCGACCGGAGCCTCGCGCATCGACCAGGTATTATGGACGCCGATCGATTAAGCGACCGCCCCCGCGGAGCGGAGCGCCGCGGGGCAGCATGACAGCTCACTTGCTGAGAATGACGTTGAGGATGGCGGTCATGCCGTCCTGCACCTTCGTCATGGCCGTTTGCAGGGCCGCCTTGAGCTTTTCCGGCTGCTCCACGCGCTCGCCGTGGAAGCCGAAATGCGAACCCAAGGCTTCGTAGTCGGGCCCGGCGAGCCGCGAGCCAAGATGCATTTTCGCTGCTTCGGCGGCGCCGTCGGGATAATGGTGCACGTGCCCCTTCTCCATCGCGAGGTACTTCTTATTGTTGAAGATCACGATGAGGATCGGCAGTCCGTGCTGTTTTGAGGCGCCCAGCGCCTGGATCGCCGGATTGTAGAGAAAGCCGCCGTCGCCGACGAGCAACGCGACCGGCCGCTTGCTCGCCGCGAGCTTTACGCCAAGCGCGGTGCCGATGCCTTGGCCGAGGCCGCCGAAGCCGCGGAAGAAGCTCTGCGGCGTGGTGAAGGGCAGGTGCTGGCGCAGCGTGGGCCCGTGGGTGATGGTCTCATCCACATAGATGGTATCGGCCGGCATGATCTCGCCGAGGGCTTCGAGCAAAGTGACGGGATCGATCGCTGTGCCGTTGCCGCGCGCCTTGGCTTTTTCCGCTTTGAGGCCGGCGACGAACGTGTCGTGCTCGCGCGTCCACCTTTCGCGCCGTTTCTTGACGGCGTCGCCGTCGGCTTTGGCGGTCCGGGCTATTTGCGCCAGCGCTTGCAGTGAGGCCGCAATGCCGCCTTCGAGATAAACGTCGGCGTGCAGGTTCTGATAGATCATGTGGCCTTTGAACTGATTGTCGTTGATGGCGACAATCTTGCCTTTGCCGGGGCGGATGTGCGGCGGATACCAAGGTGCGCGGCCGCCGATGAGCAGGATGAGATCGGCATCTTTGACGTGCTCGTAGCTGGCGACGCCGAGATAGAGCGGATGATCGGTCGGGAAATTCGTGTAATTCGCGGCGCGGCCCCACGTCACCGGAAGCGAAAGCAGATCGGCAAGCTCGACCAGCGCCTTGAAAGCCGCGGGATCGCGGCCCGACTGCTCGGCGACAACGATCGGATTTTTCGCACCGAGCAAAAGCTCGGCGACTTTCTCCACTTCGCTCGGATGCGGCACGACGCGGGGCGCAAACGGCACCTCGCGGTCATCGGCCGGCGGCGTCCAATCGTGCAGCATGTGCTCGAGCGCGACGTTGAGATAGATCGGTCCCATCGGCGTGCGCTGGGCCATCTCGCCGGCGCGGATCACGGTCTCGTAGAGCGTATAGGGGCTCGTCACCTGCCGCGACCATTTGGTGATGTGCTCGACGAAGCGCTCGTTGCCGCCGACGGAGAGCCCGCCGTACCATTGCGGCTCGATGTCGAGATCCGGATTCTCGCCGAGCGTTTGCGATTCGCCCGACATCACGATCATCGGGACTTCGGCTTGCAGGGCGCCATGGATGCCCATGCCGGCTTGCAACAGCCCGACGCCGGCATGCACCAGGACGGCCTGCGGACGGCCGGTGATCAGCGTATAGCCGGTCGCCATATTGGCGGCGAGCGTCTCGTGCCAGACATCGATATAGACCGGGCCTTGGCGATTGCCGAGCTTTTGCCGGACCAATGCCTCCCAGACCGGCGACCATTCCGAACCCGGCGAAGACATGATGTAGTCGATTTTCAATTTGCGAAACGCTTCGAGAATTGCTTCCCCGCCGTCCATATAGTTTTTCATTCGATCGCTCTCATAGGCATTACTCGTAAATGATCCGCTCGATGACTTGCTAGATGACTTGCCAGTCAATGCCAGTCAACTTGCCAGTCCACTTGCTTGGATGACGCCGCTTCAAGCATAAGAGAGTTAATCCCATCAAGCGAGGCCGGCCATGACGGTAGCCACTAAACCTCTGCGCGCAATATCCGAATTGATCGAGGGCAAATTCGTAAATCGCGATCGGCTCGCGGCCCTCGAAGCAGTCGCCGCGCGCTATGCGGTTGCGATCACGCCGGCGGTTGCCCGCTTGATCGACCCATCCGATCCACACGATCCGATCGCGCGGCAATTCGTTCCCGATATGCGCGAGCTGCAATCGCAGCCGGAGGAAAGCGGCGATCCGATCGGCGATGAGGCGCACAGCCCCGTCGAAGGTATTGTGCATCGCTATCCCGACCGCGTGTTGCTTAAGCTCGTCGGTGCCTGCGCGGTGTATTGCCGTTTCTGTTTCCGGCGCGAAATGGTCGGGCCGGGACGGGGAGGGCTGTCGCGCGTCACGCTCGCGGCCGCGCTCGATTACATCCGGAACACGCCGCAAATCTGGGAAGTGATCCTGACCGGCGGCGATCCGCTCGTGCTGTCGCCGCGCCGGCTGAGGGATGTGACGATGCGGCTTGCCGCGATCGACCACGTCAAGGTGATGCGCGTGCACACGCGCATTCCCATCGCTGCGCCCAGTTTGGTCTCGCCGGCCTTGGTGCGCGCGCTAAAGAGCGACAAGGCGGCGTTCGTCGTGCTGCATGCCAATCATCCGCGCGAACTGACGGGCGATGCGCGCGCGGCTATCGCGCGTCTTATCGATGCCGGCATTCCAATGTTGAGCCAATCCGTGCTGTTGCGCGGCGTAAACGACGACGTCGAGACGCTCGGCGCGCTGATGCGGACGCTGGTCGAAAGCCGGATCAAGCCGTATTACCTGCACCATGCCGATCTCGCGCCCGGTACGGCGCACTTTCGCACGTCGATCGCCGGGGGCCAGGAATTGATGCGCGCACTGCGCGGTCGCTATTCGGGCCTGTGCCAGCCGGCCTATGTACTCGACATTCCCGGCGGCTACGGCAAATCGCCGATCGGGCCCAACTATTTGAGCGCGGATTGTTCGACGGTCGAGGATTTCAATGGACGGCGACATGCCTATCCGCCGCGACCCGCCGATTGATTATGCCGCTCTGGCGAAGAACACCGCGGTTTCGAATTGGTAGCCGCAGGCTTCGCACGACCAGGTGTGCCGCACGCAGCGGTCGTTGAGATATTCGGACCAGTCGGGAGCGAGCAGCCATTCGCCGCATTGCGGGCAATTGTTCTTGCTGTAGGTGACCAAACGCGCCCGCGTCGCCGTCTCGGCTTGCAGAGTCATAATCTTCCTCCCTGAAAACGACCCCTCTTCGCCCGTCGCCAACGCTAAGAGCACTCTGTGGCGTCGGCGTGACCGATCTGAAGTCACCGACGTGGGCGAGACGGGGAAAAATTCCGGTTGCGCTGCAACAGATCGATGAATTGTGCGCGCTGCATTGCGGCAAAAACCGCACACCCGCGGGGCCTATCCCGTTACCGAAAATATGGACGCGAATTCATCGGCCGGCCACGCGGTCTTCATCCGGCGTAACCTACCTTAGTTGCGTAGCGTTTGGGGACTCTCTTCGGCGAAAGCCGACAAACATAGGAGTTCGCCATGATCTCGCTCATCAGATCCCACACTACCAAATCGCTCCTGCGTTGCGGCGTGATCGTCACTTCGCTCGCGCTCGCCACAACCGCGTTCGCCGCCGATATTCCCATTCCGCATCCTGCAGCGGCCGCGCATGTGACCCACAGTGTTGTCGCGCGCAATCGGAGGCCCGCCTTTGTCCGGCCCGCTGGTATCGGGCAACTGTTCCAGGGCCTGTTCGGTCTGCCGATTCCGGTCACCGTTGGCTCCGCGCGCGATACCGGCGGCTACGACCCGACCTTTGATTCACCGACCCCCGCGGTCGACGTCGATAACAGTCAGTCACAGGCGGCCATCGACGCGTCGGACCAAGCCATGCAGCAGGAGGACCAGTCCCTCCAAGACTTGGACGCCAGCGTTGCCGCGGCCGAACAACAAAACGATGCGGCGAATGCGGCAGCGGTGCAGACGGATATCAATGCCGGAATGTAATTCGCCGGCGTGTCATCGAGCTACGAGGGCGCCGGCCTTAAGGCCGGCGCTCTTTTTTGCAATCGAGATTGGGGATTGGCGCGCCCTACGGGACTCGAACCCGTGTTACCGCCGTGAAAGGGCGGTGTCCTAGACCGCTAGACGAAGGGCGCGCAACAAGCGCGGAGCGCTTATTCATAAAAGCGCGCGACATATAAGGAGGTTTGCCGGAAGCAGCAAGCAAGCGCCTGCCGGGCTACCATTTTCCGGTATTGGGCATCGAGACCCAGGGTTCCTTTGGCGGTAGTGGGGAGCCCTTCTGCAACAGTTCGATCGACTGCTTATCGGGCGAGCGCACGAACGCCATTTGGCCGTCGCGCGGCGGCCGGTTGATGGTGACGCCCGCCTTCATCAATTTCTCGCAAAGCGCGTAGATGTCGTCGACTTCATAGGCGAGATGGCCGAAATAGCGCGCCTCGCCGTAGTCCTCGCTGTCCCAGTTATAGGTCAGCTCGACCAGCGGCGCCTGGCGGGTGGCCGGTCCGTTGGCGACGAGGTCGGCGTCGGCGGGTGCGGCTAGGAACACCAGGGTGAATTTGTTCTTGTCGTCGACCCGGCGGCGCACTTCCTTGAGGCCGAGCTTGTTGCAATAGAAGTCGAGCGCATTGTCGAGATTGCGCACGCGCAGCATTGTGTGCAGATACCGCATGATGGAACCTCCGCTGGTCGGAAACGGCCGTAAGGGTCAGTGGGTAAATGTACGACGGCGGCCGGCGGGTATGAAGCGTGGCTATGACGAATGATCGCGCCCGATCTCGATAGTGCCATAGCGCGGCTGGGGGAGATGGTCCACGAGGCTGGCACCGTAATCCCGTTCACCGGGGCCGGGATATCGACCGAATCTGGTATTCCAGACTTCCGCTCGCCGGGCGGGCTGTGGACCAGGTACCGGCCGATCCCGTTCGACGAATTCCTCGCCAGCCAGGAGGCGCGCAACAAGTCCTGGCGTCGGCGCTTTGCCATGGACGAGCAATTCGGCGGTGCGGAGCCTGCACGGGGCCATCGTGCGGTCGCCAGCCTCTACCGCGCCGGCAAGGTCCCGGCCGTGATCACGCAAAACATCGACAATTTGCATCAAGCCTCGGGAATTGCGCCGGAACATGTCGTCGAATTGCATGGCAATACGACTTTCGCTTTGTGCCTGGATTGTAGTGAGCGGTACGAACTATCGTGGGTGCGCCGGCGCATGGACGCCGCGAATGGCTGCGCGCCGGACTGTCCGGCTTGCGGCGGCTTCGTCAAGACCGCGACCGTGTCGTTCGGCCAGGCGATGCCCGATGCCGCAATGCGGCGGGCCCAGGATCTTGCACAATCCTGCGATCTGTTCCTGGCGATCGGCTCTTCGCTCGTGGTCTGGCCGGCCGCCGGCTTTCCCTTGATGGCGAAACGAAACGGCGCGCGCCTCATTATCGTCAATCGCGAACCGACCGAGTTCGACGAAATCGCCGACCTGGTCGTGCACCAGGACATCGGGACCGTTCTCGAGCCCCTCATCCTGCAATGAATAAAATCCACTTTGTGCACAGGCCATGACGCTTTTGGCGCAGTGTTGCATTTTTGCCCTTTCGCGTCGGATTGCCGGTGTTATCTTCGATTCAAGAGATTCGTGATGCGCCCGCGGGGCGCCAGCACAACAGCGGCGGCGGCCACGGCGTCATGGCGTCGGACGGGATCGAACCAAAATCAACCAAGCCGGGCCTCGGACCCGACGTCGCTCTTCCTGACGAGGCGTCGTCGCGCGTCATTGAAGTAGCCGGCGTCATAAAGTGGTTCGACGTCGCCAAGGGCTATGGCTTCATCATCCCGGACAGCGGGATGGCCGACGTGCTCCTGCACGTTACCTGTCTGCGCCGCGATGGATTTCAGACCGCCTATGAGGGGTCGCGGGTGGTCTGTGAGGTTTTGGCCGGGCCGAAGGGCCTGCAGGCCTTCCGGGTTCTTTCGATGGACGAAACGACGGCGATCCATCCGGCCCAGATGCCGCCGCCGCGAACCCATGTTACTGTAGCGCCGACAAGCGGTCTCGAACGGGCACAGGTCAAATGGTTCAATCGGCTGCGCGGCTTCGGCTTCCTGACGCGGGGGGAGGGGACGCCGGACATTTTCGTTCACATGGAAACGTTGCGCCGCTACGGCCTGACCGAGCTGCGGCCCGGTCAGTTCGTCCTGGTACGCTTTGGGCCAGGACCCAAAGGGCTGATGGCGGCCGAAGTTCGCCCCGAGAGCGGTTCGCTGGGTCCAGCCTCGCATTAGCGGCGCGCGCCGCCCTTCGTTCAACGCGGTTCATGCAGGCTATCGGCCTCGCGGCAATCCTCTTTGTCGCCGGCTGCGCCCTACCGGTTGCTCAAACGACAGCGAGCGCGGCCGGGCAGGATACGATAGAGATCGTTACGAGCTCGGGCGTGCACGCATTTTCCGTCGAGCTTGCGAGCAACGATGCGGAACGAGCTCTTGGACTGATGTTCCGTAAGTCGCTGCCAGAGGGTCACGGCATGCTCTTCGATTTCAAGACCGATCAGCCGGTGCAGTTCTGGATGCACAACACATATATCTCGCTCGATATGATCTTCATCCAGGGCGACGGACGCATCTTGCGCATTGCGGAAAATGCCCAGCCGATGTCGGATGCTCTCATTGCATCGGGCGGTCCGGTGCGCGGCGTGCTGGAAGTCATCGCCGGCACCGCGCGCAAATTCCACATCGCGCCGGGCGACCGTGTGACGGGCTCAATTTTCGGTAACCACTGATCGGACGACAAGGATGCTCGGCTTGCTGGGCGCAAGCGAAACAGGTATCCAGTGCCGCGACCGGCGGGGTATAGCGCAGCCTGGTAGCGCGGGAGTTTTGGGTACTCCAGGTCGCAGGTTCAAATCCTGCTGCCCCGACCATTTTTAGTGATGAAGCCAATATGACCGCCCGGATCTACAAACCAGCTCGCACCGCAATGCAGTCCGGCAACGCTAAGACCAAGGAATGGGTGCTGGATTACGAACCCGAGCAGCCGCGCGCGGTCGAGCCGCTGATGGGCTGGACGAGCTCGGGCGACATGAAGCAGCAATTGCGGCTGTGCTTCGACAGCAAGGAAGAGGCCATTGCCTATTGCGAACGCAACGGCATCGCCTACGAAGTGTTCGAGAGCAAGCCGCCGAAGCGGGCGCGCATCTCCTATTCCGACAATTTCGCTTACACGCGGCGCGGTGCCTGGACGCACTGAGAAACCGTGCGGCGATCAAGCCTGTCGCTGTTCGCTCGCAACAGCATCGTTGTCCGCGCATCGGCGGTTCAAATGGGCTAGATTGGGCTCCCGCATTTTGGCGGGACGCGCGGATCGTGGCGGGAGCCAGTCCATATGATTCAGATCAGACGCCTCGGGCATGCGACGCTGACCTCGCCCGATATCGAGCGCCAGATTGCATATTACACCGACGTCATCGGTCTCACTCTCATCGAACGCGGTAAGGACCGCGCCTTCCTTGCCTGCAAGCTCGGGCTCGAAGCAATCGCGCTCGAGCCGGGCAGGGGTAACGCGCTGTCACGTCTGGCGCTTCAGGTTGCGCCCGATTCCGATCTCGCCGAAGTCGAGCGTGCGCTGAGCACAGACGGGGTGACATGCGAGCGGCGCAGCGGAATATCCCCCGGCGTGGCCGAGGCGGTCGTCTTCACCGATCCCAAGGGCACGCAGGTTGAAATTTTCGCCGATTACGTCTTCGCCAAGGACGACGGGCGGCAGGCTGGAATCATGCCGCTGAAACTCGGCCACGTCGCCTATCGCGTCGACGACGTGCAGAAGACGGTAAAATTCTATTGCGACGTGCTCGGCTTTCGCGTCTCCGACTGGCACGCCGATCACTTCGCGTTCCTGCGCTGCAATACCGACCATCACACGGTGAATTTTGTCTATGACGCCGAGCCGCAGCTCCACCACATTGCCTTCGAAGTGAAGGACTGGGCGGAAATCCAGCGCGCGGCGGAAATGCTGGCGCGCAACGATATCCGTTTGGTTTGGGGCCCCGGCCGCCACATCATCGGGCACAATGTTGCGATCTATCACCGCAACGCCGACAAAGTGCGTGTCGAGTTTTTCTGCGAGATGGACCAGATGAAAGACGAGACGCTTGGCTATTTCGACCCGCGGCCATGGCACCAGGACCGGCCGCAGCGGCCGAAAGTGTGGGGCCCTGAGACGCTGCGCAATTATTGGGGTTTTGGCTCGGAGGCGGTCATCCGCGGCTATCAAACGGTCGAATAGCGGATCTGTTTAAGGACGCGTGCTCGAACACGACGTCGTGAACGTGCCGCGTGGCGCTGTGGCGACAATTGTGATTGGCGCGTGTCCCTCCCGTTGACCTAAATGTTACCCATGCCCCCCAACCTGCCGCCCAACCTGCCGCCCAACCTGCCGCCCAACCGCCGGGCGCTGTCGGAGAAAACAGATGGCACCCATTAAGATCGTAAAAACGTTGATTGCGGGAGCGTTGCTGTGTGTTCCGCTGTTCGCGCTGGCGACCGGCCTCGCGAAGGCTGCCGAGCCAGCCGTTGTAATTCCGCCTCCGACGCTTGACGCGACCGCGCCGGCCGGCGGCGGCCTGCAGAACGTCGTCTTGGCCGGCGGCTGCTTCTGGGGCGTGCAAGCGGTTTATGAGCATACCAAAGGGGTCACCCAGGCGGTATCCGGCTTTGCCGGCGGCCAGAAGGACACGGCACATTACGAGATGGTCAGTACCGGCCGAACCGGGCACGCCGAATCGGTTTCGGTGACGTTCGATCCGCGCGAAATTTCCTACGGAAAAATTCTGCAAATCTATTTTTCGGTCGCGCACAATCCGACCGAGCTCAATTACCAGGGCCCCGACGAGGGCACGCAATATCGCTCCGCCATCTTCTATGCCAATGACGAGCAGAAGCGGATCGCGGCCGCCTATATCGCGCAGCTTGCGCAGGCGCACGCCTTCGATGCGCCGATCGTGACCAAGCTCGAGCCGTTATCCGGGTTTTATCCGGCCGAGGACTATCATCAGGACTTTCTGGTTCTGCACCCGACCTATCCGTATATCGTTTTCAACGACCTGCCGAAGGTGGCAAACCTGAAGCGGCTGTTCGCGGACGACTTTCGCGACACACCGGTCACCGTGATGGCGTCGAGCAAGCCGAGTCAATAATCCAAGCCCGGTGTCGCAGGGGAGGGGCGGTTATCCCCATCTCCTGCGCCAGCTTCGCGTTGCGCTGCATCAAGAATTCGCGTTCGGTTTGGCCGGCAATCTCTTCTCTATAGCCATTGGCCACGCCCCGAAGTATCGTTGGCGTTGGAGAGGGGGATAACAAACCCACTCCGCAAAAATGAGGAAACCGGGGGAGGTATGCCATGGCTATGGCAACGACGTATGGGGCAATGCCCGAAGCCGAACATAGCGCTCAGCTGCGCAAGGCAGTGATCGCGTCAACGGTCGGCACGGCAATCGAGTGGTACGACTTTTTCCTCTACGGCACGATGGCCGGCCTCGTCTTTGGCAAGCTCTACTTCCCGCACGAGGAACCGCTCGCGGGGACGCTTGCCGCCTTCGGGACCTATTTCATCGGCTTCGCAGCGCGTCCGGTCGGCGCCGCGATTTTTGGCCATTACGGCGATCGCGTCGGGCGCAAGGCAACGCTGATCGCCACACTTCTGTGCATGGGGCTTGCGACTTTCGCCATTGCCTTTGTGCCAACCTACGCGTCCATCGGCATCTGGGGCGCGGTGCTGCTGACCGTGCTGCGGGCGATCCAGGGCATCGGGGTCGGCGGGGAATGGGGCGGCTCGGTGTTGCTGGCGATGGAGTGGTCGCGCACGCACGGCCAGCGCGGACTGGTGGCCTCATGGCCGCAGTTCGGCGTCCCCTGCGGGCTTCTTTTGTCGACCTTGGCGGTCGCAGTCTTCAGCGCATGGTCGGGTGACGACTTCCTGGTTTGGGGTTGGCGCGTACCATTCGCGCTGTCGATCATCCTGGTCGGAATTGGCCTGTGGATCAGGCTTGGCATCCTCGAGACGCCGGTGTTCCAGAAGCTGCTGGACACCGATAAGATCGAGAAGGCCCCGATCCTCGAAGTGATCAAGAAGCAGCCGAGGGAGATTATCCTTTCGGCGCTTCTGCGGCTGTCCGAGCAGGCGCCCTTCTACGTGTTTACCGCCTTCGTCTATGCCTACGCGGTTGGCAGTCTGCATCTGTCGCGGAACCTGATTCTGGGTGCGGTGACAGTGGCGGCATGCGTGTCGTTCGTCACCATCCCGCTCGCCGGCCATTTCTCCGATCTCATCGGCCGCAAGAGAATGTACCTGATCGGCGTCGTCGTCATGGGCCTGTTCGGGTTCCTGTATTTCGGCATGGTCGACACGGGGGCTCCAGCGCTGGTGTTCATCGCCATCGTGCTGTCGCTCATTCCCCATGACCTGCAATACGGACCGCAGGCGGCGCTCATTGCCGAGTCGTTCACGCCGCGCTTGCGCTATAGCGGCGCGTCGCTCGGCTATCAGCTGGCGTCGATCATCGCCGGCGGCCCGGCGCCGATCATCGCCACCGCTCTGTTTGCCGCGTACGGATCAGGCTATGCGATCTCCTGCTATATCCTCGTCCTCGCCGTCATCAGCTTTATTGCGGCGGCGATGATGCCGGACTATACCGGCAAGGATATTTCCGACGACGCCTACTCCGAGGATTAGCTGATCCTGCTGTGGCCGCGGGCAGACGCTTGCGGCCCGCAACGACAAAAAGAGAGCCCGCTCCCGGCGATTCCGGAAGCGGGCCTTTTCTTCAGTTGGAAGCTAAAGCACCAATCCGCTCTGCGGATCGATCAGGTGCATACGGTCCATGTCGGCGTACAGCCGCATGGATTCGCCAGGTCCCGTGGCGCTGCCGGGATCGACCCGGCCGCAGATTTCCTGGCCGTCGACGGTGAAATACACCATCGTCTCCATGCCCATCGGCTCAACCACGTCAAGCGTTGCCGCGAATTCGCATTGCTGATCGCGGTCGTTGCGCCGCGGCTCGGTGATGTGCTCGGGGCGCAATCCGAATATCAGTTCCTTGCCGGTCAGCGACTGAAAGCGTCCCGAACGCGATGCCGGCACCGGCAGACTGATCTTGTCGGAAATGCGCACGCGCAAGCCCACGCCATTCTGCTCCAGCCGGCAGCGCATGAAATTCATCGCCGGCGAGCCGATGAAGCCGGCGACGAAAAGCGTCCTGGGATGATGATAAAGGTCCTGCGGCGTCGCGATCTGCTCGATCAAGCCGCCGTTCATGACCACGACGCGATCGGCCAGCGTCATCGCCTCGACCTGGTCGTGGGTGACGTAAACGGTCGTGGTCTTCACCAGCTGATGCACGCGCTTGATCTCGGTGCGCATCTGCACGCGCAGCTTGGCGTCGAGGTTCGACAACGGCTCGTCGAACAGAAACACTTTCGGATTGCGCACGATGGCGCGGCCCATCGCCACGCGCTGGCGCTGGCCGCCCGACAGCGCCTTCGGCTTGCGATCGAGCAATTCGGTGATGTCGAGAATGCGCGCGGCGTGGTCGACGCGTTTCTTGATCTCCTCCTTGGGGAATTTACGCAGCTTCAACCCGAACGACATGTTCTCGAAGACCGACATATGCGGGTAGAGCGCGTAATTCTGAAACACCATGGCGATGTCGCGGTCTTTCGGCGGCAGGTCGTTGACGATATCGCCGCCGATGTAGATGTCGCCGGATGTGACTTCCTCGAGGCCGGCGATCATGCGTAGCGTCGTCGACTTGCCGCAGCCGGAGGGGCCGACCAGCACGACGAATTCGTTGTCGGGAATATCGAGATTGATGCTGCGCACCGCTTCGACCTTGTCGAAACGCTTGACCACGTTACGCAACGCGACTTCGGCCATTGTTGATAATCCCTTCGTCAGCCCTTGGTGGCGCCCGCGGTGAGCCCGGCGATGTAGTAGTCCATCAGGAACGCGTAGATCACCAGCGGCGGCGCCGCGGCCAACAGCGCTCCGGCCATCAGCATGCCCCACTTATAGACGTCGCCGCGGATGAGGCTTGTCACGGTGCCGACGGTGAGTACCTGCTGGTCGGCCGAGTAAAGGAACGCCATCGGATAGACGAAGGCCGCCCAGGATACGGTGAAGGCGAAAATCATCGCGGCGATGATGCCGGGCAGCGCCACCGGGATGAAGATTTTGGTCAGCATCTGCATGTGGCCGGCGCCGTCGATCAGCGCCGCCTCGTCGAGCTCCTTCGGGATCGACTGGAAGTAGCCGATCATGATCCAGGTGCAGAACGGCACGGTGAGCGTCGGATAGACGAGCACCATGCCCCAGTAGGAGTTAAGCAGCCCGAGCGTTCTGACGATCTGGAACAGCGGGATGAACAACAGCGTGTCGGGAACGAGATAGGTCAGGAAGATTCCGGTCGCCAGGATGCCCGAGCCCCAGAATTTCATCCGGCCGAGCGCGAACGCGGCGAACACGCTGACCACCATGGTGATGGCGACCGTGCACACCGTCACGATGATGGTGTTCCTGAAAAAGATCAGGAAATCGGTCTGCGTGAGCAGAATTCTGAATTGATCGAGCGTGACCCCGTCGGCGATGATCCACGGATTGGTCGCCATCCGCGCCATCTCACCGTCGCTCTTGAGCGCGGTGACGACCATGTAATAGGGCGGGATCAGAAAGAAGATCGCGAACATGACCAGGAACACATAGGACGTGATCAGCGCCCAGCGCCGATTGCGGCTCAGGCTGGCGCGAAAACCAAGTCCCTGATTTGGGCGGGCGGCGACGGCGGCCGTGCTCATCCGATCTCCCGGCCGCGTTTGCGCACCCCGCGCAGGATGAGAACCGCCGCGATGGCGAGGATCGGGAACATGAACAGCGAGGTTGCGGCGCCGAGCGGCAGATCGCCGGAGCGGATGCCGAGCATGAAGGAGTAGGTCGCGAACACGTGCGTCATGTTGCGCGGGCCGCCTCCGGTCATGATCTGCACGATGTCGAAGTTGGCGAACGTCACGATCAGCGAGAACAGCACGGTGATGGCGATGATGTTGCGCATCATCGGTAGCGTGATGTGGCGGAATTTTTGCCAGGCATTGGCGCCGTCGATCGCGGCGGCCTCGTAAAGCTGCTCCGGCACCGATTTGAGCGCCGCCAGATACATGATCAGGAAGAACGGCGCGCCATACCAGACATTGACCAGGATGACGGAAAAGCGCGCCCAATAGGGATTGCCCAGCCACTGGACGTCATCGTATCCGAGGCTCTCGAGAATGTAGTTGAAGGCGGAATGGGTGGGATCGAATAGCCACCACCAGCCGAGCGAAGACAAAGCGAGCGGGATGACCCACGGCACGAGCAGCATGCCGCGCCACTTGCGCTGGCCTTTTGCCGGCAGGTTGTTGATCAGATGCGCGGTAATGAGCCCGATGAGGGCTTTGAAGAACACCGCGCTGATCGCGAAGATGGCGGTCTGTTCCACCACCATCCGGAACACGTCGCGCGACAGCAGGAAGTTGAAATTGTCGAGCCCGATGAAGCGCGTCTGCGTCTTGTTCAACATCGAGAGATAGATCGAATAGAACGCCGGATAGATGACGAGCCCGACGATGATCACGATCAAGGGCAGACACATCAGGAAGGCGATGGTCGAGCGCCGGCGTAGGAACAGCCGCAAATTCTGGCTCCCCGAAACCGGCAAGCCGACGCTCCGCATTCCCGGCGACCATGTCTGTACGGTATCGGCCATCGCCTGCCTCGTCGCGCTGTGTCATGCGGCATGCCGGCCAACCAGGCCGGCATGCGATTTTCTGACGGACCCGGCGCTTAAACGCGCAGCGTCCCTTCGAGCTCGTTCTCGGCCCACTTGATCACGTCGTCGAGCTTCTCGTTGCCCTGCGTGAACTTGGCCACCATGACGGTGTTGATCGCCTGGTTGTAGATCTGGGCGCCGACCTCGGAACGCGCCGGCGCGCCGGCGATCGAAGTCTGCTCGTCGCCGCGCGGCGGGTAGCCGTAAACGGTGCCGAGCGGCGGTTCGACCGTCTGCCAGGTGGGAAGATCGTACATCGTCTTGAACGAGGGAAGATCGTAACCCGACGACGCCTGGACCAGCTGCGCGACCGAATCCTTCTGCGAGATATAGAGCAGCAGGTCTTTCGCGGCCACCTTGTTCTTCGAGAACGACCACACGCCGTAAAATTGCGGCAATTGCCCGACGAAGCGGCCCTTCGGTCCACGCGGCATCGGATGGGTCCAGCACTGCGCGGCCACTTCCGGATGGTCGCGTTTGGCGACCGCCCAGGCGCTCGGCGGATTCATGATGCCCGAGCCCTTGCCGGAAATGAGCCAGCGGTTGTTGCCGGCGTCATCCCAGGCATAGACCTCCGGCGGGTTCGCCGCCATCAGCTTCTTCATGTATTCCAAGGCCGTACGGGTCTCGTCGGAGTCGATCTTGATGTTGTCCTTGCCGTCGACCATGACCACGCCGAAGGAGTTGAACAGCGCGCCGGTCCAGTCGACCGCGTCACTCGTTTGTCCCATCGCCAAGCCGACGGGGAAGCCGGCCTGCTGGAGTTTTTGGGCAGACGTGAGATAGGTATCCCAGTTCCAGTTGTCGACTTTCGCCTTGTCCCATTTCGACTCGTCGGCGGGGAAGATATCGCGCACATCGATGCCGGCATGCTGCTGGTAGAGATCGAAGCGCGAGCAGCACGGCTTGACCTGGCTGCCGGTCGTCGTCGGTAGGCCCTTCCAGGTGCCTTTGATCTTGGCGAGATATTCGGCGACCGGGCTGATCGGCCCGTATTGCGCGATGAGCTTGCCGACGACGTCGTCGAGCGGCTCGAGCACCTCCTGATGGATGCGGATGTTCCAGTCACGGTGGGACATGATGTCGTGGCCGGTGCCGGCTTGGGCTTCGGCCGCTGCGGTCAGCTTGTCCTTCTCGCCTTGCGAGGTGATGTAGTCGATCGTCACCTGGCAATTGTTCTTGGCGCCCCACTCGTTGCAGAGCTTGGTCAGCGTATTGTTCGCGCCGGGAACCCAATGGTCCCACACGCCGAGCGACAGCGAACCGGCGGCATAGGCACCCTTGACGTAAGGCGCGGCAATGACGGCGGCGGAACCGAGCGCGGCGGATTTGAGAAGGTTGCGGCGCGAAACCTTCGATTGGGAAACTTCGCGTGGGTGTGAATGCAGGCGTGAGTCCGTCATCGTGTCCTCCTTATCGGCGCCATGGTGATTGTTGGTTTTGGCTGGCGCGGCGGAATACATACTCTCATCGCAGGAAGGCGGCTAGTGTCCCCATGCCAACGGGCGCATTGGGCGAAGTGCGGGGTGGACAGATGCCGGCCCATCGGCCCGCGGGGCGATCAACCCGTTGAATGGATTGGCGACCCCGGCAGGATTCGAACCTGCGACCTTCAGCTTAGAAGGCTGTTGCTCTATCCCCTGAGCTACGGGGCCGCGCGAAGCGGATCATATAGTAAAATCAGCGCCCAAACGCCGGGTAAATCGCGCCGCCGGCAGCGGCGGATCGCACCGATGAGCTGAATTTCGCCGCCAATCACTCGGCCATGACCTCGACACGATCTTTGCCGACGCCACCGCGGGCGAGAAAACGGGGAGAGCGGCCCAGGCCGCGCAAGGCGTTTGCTATCCTTTTCCGGTGGGGTGGATTTCACTATTGTCGGCTGGCATTTAGGACCACATGCCGGACCTGCGTGGCCCGGACTTGTTCCGGGCCGCGGGGCGGGTTTCGGACCGATCATGCGCCAACGATAAGTCGCCGAGACATGAGCACGACCAGCAGCTGGGGATCGCGGTCCTATTGGCCGGCAAAGGGCCTGACCGCACTGTTCGATTATGCCGCGGGATCGCACGGGCGGGCGGCGGCGGTGCTGGTGCTCGTCTCGCTTCTCGCCTTCCTGCCGGGATTTTTCCGGATTCCGCCCGTCGATCGCGACGAGGCTTATTTCGCACAAGCCACCAAGCAAATGATCGAAACCGGCGATTATGTCGACATCCGCTACCAGGACGACGTGCGCTATCGAAAGCCGGTCGGCATCTATTGGCTGCAAGCCGCCGTCGTGAATACGGCGAGCGCGCTCGGACTGCCCAATGCGCTATCGGCCATCTGGCTCTACCGCGTGCCGTCGTTGCTCGGCGCCATCGGCGCCGTGCTGGCGACCTATTGGTGCGCGCTCGCCTTTGTCAGCCGGCGGGGCGCACTGCTGTCGGCTTTGATGATGACGGCATCGACAATTCTTGGCGTTGAAGCGAGATTAGCCAAAACCGACGCCGTGCTCCTTTTCACCATAGTCATTGCCATGGGCGTGTTGGCGCGCGTTTATCTTGCGCCGCGGCGCGGCGAGGCGCGACCGAGTTTGGCGCCGATTGCGATATTTTGGACGGCGATCGCCGCCGGCATTTTGATCAAAGGACCGCTCATTCTGATGGTCGTCGGGCTCGCCGCGGTGACGCTATCGATCATCGACCGCTCCGCGCGTTGGCTTACGGCGCTGCGCCCGCTGCCCGGTATTGCGTGGATGTTTCTACTCGTCCTGCCTTGGTTCATCGCCATCTATGCACGCGTCGGCAGTCAATTTCTGGTCGCGTCGGTCGGCGAGGATATGCTCGCCAAGGTCACAAGCTCGCAAGAAACCCATGGCGCGCCGCCCGGCCTCTACGTGCTTTTGTTCTTCGCCACCTTCTTCCCGGCTTCGATGTTGGCGGGACTGGCGGTGCCGGCGGTGTGGGCCGTGCGCCGCGAGCCGGCTGCGCGCTTTCTGCTGGCATGGCTGGTGCCGTCCTGGATTGTCTTCGAGCTCGTCGTGACCAAGCTGCCGCATTACGTGCTGCCGCTCTATCCGGCGATCGCCGTTCTGATCGCCGGCGCCGTCGAAACGAAAGTGCTGTCGCGCCGGCTGTGGCTGGTGCGTGGCATGATATGGTGGTTCCTGGTCCCGGTGTTCGTGAGCATCGTTGCGGTGATCGCTGCGGTGGTGATTGATCGCGACCTGGCGCTGCTCGCCTGGCCGTTTTTCGCTGCTGCGATCGTGTGCGGACTTTTTGCCTGGCGGTTGTACGATGACGACGGCGCCGAGCGCGCTTTCATGCGCGCTGTGGAGGCGTCGGTGCTGCTGGCGTTCGGCATGTTTGCGGTGATCGTGCCGTCGCTTACGCCGGCGTTTCCAAGCGTGGCGCTCGCGCAAGCGTTGCATGATGCCGGTTGTCGGCATCCGGTCGCGGCCAGCGCTGGGTACGAAGAGCCGAGTCTGGTGTTCCTTGCCGGGACCAACACCCGCTTCACCGACGCGGATGGCGCCGCAGATTTCCTGCGCGGCGGCAACTGTCGCTTCGCCTTCGTCGACGCGCCGCAGGAACGCGAGTTCGCGCTGCGCGCCGAGGCGATCGGATTGCGCTATGAGCGCGGCCCGCGCATCGACGGCTACAACATCAGCGTCGGCAGGCCGATTACCATCGCGGTATTCGAATCCGCAGGCGCGCCGTGAATGGGCCGAAGGTGCCGTCCGACGAAATGACAGCGCTCAGCGCCACCGATCCTGCCCGCGGCCGACGCAGTCTGGAGCGGTGCGGACGCAATGTGCTGAAAAATCTCGAGCGATGGAGCCGCGCTGTCGCGCCGGCGCCGTCGGCAAAGATGCTGCGGCCGGCGCTGCCTGCCATTGCCGCGACGATCGCGACGCTTTATGCGGTCGTCGTTTCGATGTTTGTCCTCGATGCAGCCGCAAGTGATTGGGCGCGCCATGAGCCGGATTGGTTTCGCGGCGGGTTTGAGAAAATCACCGATTTCGGACTGTCCGGCTGGTTTCTGATTCCGTTCGCCGCCATTCTGCTCTGGTTGGCGGCGGTCATATCGCCGGCTCTGTCGCGGCGTTCGCAGGGCGTGCTGACGGCGCTCGCCGCCCGCTTCGGGTTCTTATTCCTGGCGATCGGCGTGCCGGGCCTTTTCGTCGCCATCGTCAAGCGCCTGATCGGACGGGCGCGCCCTTATGTCGGCGGCGGCGGCCACGACGATCCGTTTGCCTACATGCCGTTCGTCTGGCGGCCCGAATATGCCAGCATGCCGTCGGGCCATGCCACGACAGTAGTATCGGCCGCGATTGCCATCGGCGCCATCTGGCCGCGCACGCGCTTCGTGATGTGGCTCTATGCGATCATCATCATGTTCAGCCGTGTCTTCGTGCTGGCGCATCATCCGAGCGACGTCATTGCCGGCGCGCTGACCGGCGCCGCAGGCGCATACCTTGTCCGCCGCTGGTTTGCGGCACGGCATCTCGTGTTTTGCGCCCGCGATCTGCGTTCCTATCCGGGACCATCGTGGAAACGGATCAAAGCCGCGCTTGGTGAGGTCGTCGGCGGGGTAGCGGATGCCACGCAACACGGCAATACGCCGTCCGATTGAACGCGAGCCGGATGCGCCTTAAGAACTTGCGCCATGTCGCAGGACAATTTGCAGAGCAACGGGCACCAGGCCAGTTCCGCAATATCCGTAGTCGTGGCGGTGCGCAACGAAGCCGGCAATGTCGCGCCGCTCGTCGCCGAGATCGCCGCGGCGTTGCGAGGGTGCGGCTTCGAGATTGTCTATGTCAATGACGGATCGAGCGATGCGACCGCGCAGGAATTGCGTAGCTTGACGGCTGAGCGCCCATACTTGCGGCAAATCCGGCACGAAAAGTCCTGCGGCCGGTCGGCCGCCGTGCGCGCCGGTCTGGCGATGGCGCATGCATCGGTGGTGGTGACGCTCGACGGCGACGGCCAGAACGATCCGGCATTCATTCCGGCGCTGGTCGCCGTACCGGAAGCTGGCGCGCCGCGTGTCGGGCTCATTCGGCGCAAAAGACGCGTTCTCCAATCGCAGGAGATAACCCTTGCTCATTGATATGTCGCGCGCGGCCGACGCTTATCTGGTGGATGTCTTCTTCACCAGGCTGGATTGGTGGGTGTTGCTGGGCTTTGTCGCCCAGGGGTTCTTCACCATGCGCTTCCTGCTGCAATGGATCGCCAGCGAACGCGCCGGGCACAGCGTCATTCCGCTGGCATTTTGGATATTCTCGATCTTCGGCGGCGTACTGCTTCTGGTCTACGCGCTTTATCGCAAGGACGCGGTGTTCATCGCCGGCCAGGCGTTCGGTGTGTTCGTCTATTTGCGCAATCTCTATTTCGTGCTGCGCGACCGCCGGGCAACGACCGTCGCCTGAGCATACATTACGTCGCCGCGGCGAGCGCGGCGAAGCCGCGCTCGAGATCGGCAAGAAGATCCTCGACCGCCTCGAGCCCGATATGGAAGCGCACCGTCGGCCCACCGGGCTCCCAGCGCGTCGCCGTGCGCAGCGGTGCACAATCGAATGGAATAGCGAGGCTCTCGTAGCCGCCCCACGAGGCGCCGATGCCGAACAGTTCCAGCGTGTCGATGAAAGCGTGATACGCTTTCTTCGGCACCGGCTTGAGCACCATGCTGAACAGTCCCGATGCACCGGTGAAATCCCGCTTCCAGATGGCATGGCCCGGATGGCTCGGCAGCGCCGGATGCAGCATGCGCAAAACCTCGGACCGGCCTTCGAGCCAGCGCGCCACCGCGAGTTCGGATTCGTAATGGCGGTCGAGCCGGACGCCAAGCGTGCGCAGGCCGCGCAGGCCCAGATAGACGTCGTCCGGTCCTTCGCACAGGCCGGTGAGCCGCACGGTGTTTTTCAGCGCCGCCACTGTTGCCGCATTGGCCGAGACGGTGCCCAGCATCACGTCGGAATGGCCGCCGATATATTTGGTGCCGGCCTGGATGACGAGATCGACGCCATAATCGAGCGGTCGGAAATAGAGCGGCGTCGCCCAGGTATTGTCCATCAGCACGAGCGCGCCTTTGGCATGCGCGGCTTTGGCGATTGCCGGGACATCCTGCATTTCGAAACTCAGCGAACCCGGCGATTCCAGGTAGACGGCGCGCGTGTTCGGCAGGATCAGCTCTGCGATCGCGCCGCCGATGCCGGGATCGTAATAGGTGGTGGTGACGCCGAGCCGTGACAGAATCTGCCCACAAAAATTGCGTGTCGGCCCATAAGCGCTGTCGGTGACGAGCACATGATCGCCGGCACGCACGACCGCCAACAAAGCGGCCGAAATTGCCGCGAGCCCAGACGGCAACAGCGAGACACCCGCGCATTGCGGCCCCTCAAGCTCCTGCAAAGCGAGTTCAAGCGCCTCGGTGGTCGGGGTGCCGCGGCGGCCATATTGGTAACGCGCGCGATGCGCGAGGAAATCTTCGGCATTCGGATAAAGCACGGTCGACGCGTGGTAAACTGGCGGGTTGACAAAGCCGTGGTAGGATTTGGGATCACGCCCGGCCGTTACTATTTTTGTCGCGGTGCGCCGTGATCGCGGCTGGCCGTCGTTTCCTTTATCATTCATGGCTCTAACTTGGCTCTGTCTTGGCTCTGTCTTGGCTCTATCTCGGCCCTATTTTAGCTCTATCTCGGCTTTATCTCGCGCACCTGGCGTCGCTCGTCATTACCTCGGGATTGGCCGCTCTCGTCAACCCCTTGACCTTAAAGCGCGATCGTTCTCAGATGACGGTGGATAGGTCACTGTCCCTAGGCGCGCTCGGAGTTTTTGCGCGCACCTCATGCTGAAAGGTTTGGTCATGAAACGTGTAGCCACGGCTTTCGCCATTACAATGGCGCTTGCATTCGGCACGCAAGCGGCACGGGCGCAGTCAGCGACGCTCAAGGCCATCCAGGACCGCGGCGCGCTCAATTGCGGGTCGAACGGCCAATTGGCCGGCTTCGGCATGCCAGATCCGCAAGGCAATTGGACGGGATTCGACGTCGAATTCTGCCGCGCCCTTGCGGCGGCGATTTTTAACGATCCGACCAAGATCAAGTTCGTGCCGTTGATAGCCGCCAACCGCTTTACCGCGCTGCAAACCGGCGACGTCGACGTGCTGTCACGCAATACGACATGGACGATGGAACGCGACACCACTCTTGGCATCGACTTTGCCGCCGTCAATTTTTACGACGGCCAAGGTTTTATGGTCCGCAAATCGCTGAAAGTGAATTCGGCGCTGGAACTCAACGACGCCTCCGTATGCGTGCAGCAGGGCACGACCACCGAGCTCAATCTCGCCGACTATTTCCGGCAAAACCACATGTCGCTCAAGACCGTGACCTTTGCCACGGGCGATGAAGCGGTCAAGGCCTACGACGCCAGCCGTTGCGATTCTTACACCACCGATTCGTCTGGGCTTTACGCTGAACGGCTGCAGCTTGCCGATCCTAACGCGAATATCGTGCTGCCGGAAATCATCTCCAAGGAGCCGCTCAGTCCGGCCGTCCGTCAGGGCGACGATACCTGGGAAGATATCGTGCGCTGGACGCATTTCGTGATGGTCGATGCCGAGGAGCTCGGCGTCAACCAACACAACGTCGACGATATGTTGAAGTCCGACGCGCCGGATATCCGCCGCCTGCTTGGCGTCGAGGGCCAGTTCGGTACAGGGCTCGGGCTCTCCAACGATTGGGGCTATCGCATCATCAAGGCGGTCGGCAATTACGGCGAGAGTTTCGAGCGTAATGTCGGCCAGGGCTCGCCGTTGAAGATTGCGCGCGGGCTCAATGCGCTGTGGACCAAGGGCGGCCTGCAGTACGGTCTGCCGATCCGCTGAGCCGCTTGCGCTCGGCCGCTGCTGCCGCGGACCTGCCGATGCCGCAGTTGGTGCAATCGTCGCCGTCTTCGTCGCGCACCGCGCGCCGGACGGGCAACATCGCGCTCCAAATTGCGGTTGTCGTCATCGTCGGCGGCCTTGCCTATGCCGCCATTCATAACGCGGCGCAGAATCTCGCGAATGCCCACATCACTTCCGGCTTCGGCTTTTGGAACAATACGGCTGGCTTCGATATCAGCCAGACGCTCATCGATTATTCCCCAAGCACATCGACCTTCGGCCGCGCCTTCTGGGTCGGACTACTCAACACGCTTCTCGTCGGAGCGCTCGGCATCGTGCTTGCGACCGTGCTCGGCTTTACCATCGGTATCGCGCGGCTGTCGCGCAATTGGCTGGTCGCGCATCTCGCGGGCGGCTATGTCGAACTCATCCGCAACGTGCCGCTCTTGTTGCAACTGCTGTTCTGGTATAACGCCGTGCTCAAATCGCTACCGCAATTGGACGGCAGCGTTGCGCTTCCCGGCGGCGGCCTTCTCAACAATCGCGGACTGTTTCTGCCGCGGCCGGAATTCGCCGCAAGCTTTCGCTATGGCCTGATCGCACTCGTGGTCGGAGTCGCGGCCGCAGTCGTTCTGCGCGTGTGGTCGCGCCGCCGTCGAGACCAAACTGGCGAGCCGACGCCGATTTTTTGGCCTGCACTTGGCCTGGTGCTGGGCATCCCGCTCGTCTTCGTGTTGCTGACGGATATCCCGATCCGCTTCGACTATCCGCAAGTCCGCCGGTTTAATGTGATGGGCGGGATCGAGATCCTGCCGGAATTCGCCGCGCTCTTGCTCGCTCTGACAATCTATACCGCAGCCTTCATTGCCGAAGCGGTGCGCGCCGGCGTTCTCGCGGTGCCGCACGGCCAGACTGAGGCCGCCCAGGCGCTTGGCTTGCGGTCGGGCACGACGCTTCGTTTCGTCGTCGTGCCGCAAGCGATGCGGGTCATCATTCCGCCGCTGACGAGCCAATATCTCAACCTGATCAAAAATTCCTCGCTCGCGGTCGCCATCGGCTATCCCGATCTCGTGCAGGTGTTCACCGGCAGTGTGCTCAACCTCACCGGCCAAGCCGTCGAAGTGGTTGCAATCACCATGGCGGTCTATCTTTGCATCAGTCTTGTCACGTCGCTACTCATGAACCTTTATGGGTATGCGCTCGCCGTCGAGGAGCGCTGACGGCGATGGCGGCAATGGCCGATAAAAATTATTTGCGCACCGCGCCGTCCGAGCGCCTGCCGCGGCCAGCGAAGCGAGCCGGCATGCTCGGCTGGGCGCGAGAAAACTTGTTTTCGTCGCCCGGCAATATCGTGCTGACGCTGATTTGCATTCTTTTCATCTGTTGGGCGGCGCCGCCATTAGTGCGGTTCTTTTTGCTCGACGCGGTGTGGTCGGGAAACGACCGCGAGGCTTGCCTGGCTTCGCCGACAAATCCCGATCCCGGTGCTTGCTGGGCCTTTGTCCGCGTCTGGTTCTCCTATTTCGTCTATGGCTTTTATCCGATCGTCGAGCGCTGGCGGGTGGATGTCTTTTTCGTGGCGCTCGCATTCGGCATCGGTTGGCTTGCCTGGCTGTCGGCGCCGCGCCGGGACGTCGGCGCCGTCTATTTCTTCATCGTACTGCCGATTTTGTCCTATGTCTTTCTGAGCGGCACGCCGCTTCTTGGACTTGCCGGCGTTACAACCGCGCTATGGGGCGGCATCCTGGTCACCATCGTCGTGGCGACGGTCGGCATCGTCGTCTCCTTGCCGCTCGGAATATTACTGGCGCTAGGCCGCCGATCCGATATTCCCGTCGTCAGACTTTTCACGGTGACCTTTATCGAATTTGTCCGCGGCGTGCCGCTGATCACCATATTGTTCATGGCGAGCGTCATGCTGCCGCTGTTCGTTCCCGAACGTTTGTCGCCGGACAAGCTCGTTCGCGCGCTTGTCGGCGTTGCGCTATTCGCTTCGGCCTATATGGCGGAGGTCGTGCGCGGCGGGCTTGCGGCAATCCCCCGCGGCCAATACGAGGCGGCGCAAGCGCTCGGCCTGCCGCATTGGCGCATGATGGCGCTTGTCGTCCTGCCGCAGGCGCTCCGGGTTACGCTCCCGAATATCGTCAACACCTTCATCGGCCTGTTCAAGGACACGACGCTCGTCTTCGTCGTCGGCATTTTCGATTTTTTGCGGACCATCGAAGCGGCACGCGCCGATCCGCATTGGACGACGCCGGTCACCAGCGTCAGCGGTTATGCATTTGCCGCGCTATTCTACTTCGTCTGCTGTTATGGCATGTCGCGCTACGCGCGCAACGTTGAAACTCGGTTCATGCGGCGTTGAAGAAAATTGCGATGGAAAATCGTCCCGACGCGCCCCGAACCGCCGAGCCGACAGCCGAACTGGCTGTCGAGATCATCGGCCTGCATAAATGGTATGGCGATTTCCATGTGCTGCGCGACATCGATCTTGCCGTTGCGCGCGGCGAGCGCATCGTCATCTGCGGCCCGTCGGGCGGCGGTAAATCGACGCTGCTTCGCTGCATCAACCGGTTGGAGGATTGGCAGCGCGGCCGCATCGTCGTCGACGGCATCGAATTGACCGACGATCCCAAGCACATCGTCGCGGTGCGCCGCGACGTCGGCATGGTGTTTCAGCATTTCAATCTGTTTCCGCATCTGACCGTGCTGGAAAATTGCACGCTGGCGCCGATCCGGGTGCGCCGTATGCCGAAAAAAGACGCCGAAGAACTGGCAATGAGTTATCTGACACGCGTAAAGATACCGGAGCAGGCGCAAAAATATCCGGCGCGGCTTTCCGGCGGTCAACAGCAGCGTGTCGCCATCGCACGCGCGCTATGTATGAGCCCGAACATCATGCTGTTCGACGAGCCGACGTCGGCGCTCGATCCGGAAATGGTGAAGGAAGTGCTCGACACGATGGTGGAGCTGGCAAACGACGGCATCACCATGCTTGTCGTCTCCCACGAAATGGGATTTGCGCGGCAGGTCGCCGACCGCGTGATCTTCATGGACGAGGGGCAGATCATCGAGAGCAACGAGCCGAAGGCCTTCTTCGCACATCCGCAGCACGAGCGCACGCGGCTGTTTCTGCAACAAGTGTTGCGTTGACCGCGCGCGGCAAAGACGCGCAGCAACAATCACGTGAGCTATACTGTATATTTGTTCATGAACATTGCCGTATCGAAAGCATTACGGAGATGTAATCCTGAAAATGCCTACATGGCGAAACTTTAACTTGTCTCATAGCCTCCGCGGTCTTTTAGTTGCATCACATTTGAGATCTAGGAGGATCACATGCTCAAGCCAGTCATCGCCGCGACGGCATTATTTGCTCTCGCCGGCTCGTCGTTGGTTTACGCACAACAGGGTTTTGGCGGACACGGTAATTCCGGCGGCGACGGTCCGCGTTTCGAGCATCGTCATCGGCCGAGCCCGGCCGATATCAGCGCGTTCACCGACGCGCGAATCGCTGCGCTGAAAGCCGGTCTCGAACTCACTCCCGACCAAGCCAAGAACTGGCCGCCGTTCGAGCAAGCTGTGCGCGATATGGTGCAGTTGCGAATTCAGCGCATGCAGGACCGCTTGTCCGGCCAGGAGCCAGCGCCGACCTCGCCGTTCGATCGGCTGGAACGGCGTGCCGACAACATGGCCAAGCGGAGCGCGGCGCTCAAGAAGATCGCCGATGCCGGCGCGCCGCTGTATCAGAGCCTCAATGACGATCAGAAAGGCCGCTTCATGAAGCTTGCGCGCATCTTGCGGCCGCATTCCCGCATGCACGCCTTTATGGAGCACGGCTGGCGCCAAGGTACGCGATTTGGCGAAGGCTACGGACGTGGCGGCGAGGATTCCGGTCAGGGTTGGCAGCACGGTCGCCGCTTCGGCCAAGACAATGGCGGCGGCGATGCCGATCGGGGCTCGCAACTCTAAGGTCAGTCAGACATTACCGGCGCTCGCTGCGTTCCCTCCCTGCAGCGGCGCAAAACGGAAGCCGCAGGACGTTGCTCCTGCGGCTTTCGCATTTGATGCGGCTCCTGGTGGGCTGCTTGCCGACCCGTGCCCGAACTTATGCGTGGCCCGTCGGTGTGCTAGTTTGAACAGCTACGATGAGGTGATACCACGTCTGATACCACGTCTTGAGCCTAGGGAGAGGCAATGAGGCGGCGCTCCAATGCGGGTCGCGAACCGGCTAAAGCGCGACCCCGCAAGACAATTCCGCCGAAGCGCCGCACTGCGCCGAAGGCCGCGCGCCGTCGCAGTTCCTCCGTTGCCGGCCCGGAAACGGAGGTCGCGCGTCTCACCCGAGAGCTGCGCGAGGCGCAGGAGCAGCAGGCGGCGACGTCCGAAGTGCTGAAGGTCATAAGCGCGTCGCCGGGCGAGCTTGAGCCGGTATTCGACGCAATCCTTGCCAACGCCACGCGCATCTGTGGCGCCAATTTCGGCGTCCTGCCATTGTATGAGGGTGGCCTATTCCGCCTGGTGGCGGTGCACAACGTCCCGCCGGAGTTCTGGCGCGGCCGCGATCCGCTGTTTCAACCCTCCGTGCACCACCCGCTGTCTCGCGTCGTAAAGACAAAGCAAATCGTGCAGGTTCGCGATCTTCGGGAGGATGAGTCCTATCTTTCCGCCGACCCGGCAACGATCGCCATTGTCGACGGCGGGGGAGCACGTACCATAATCGACGTGCCGATGCTCCAGGACGGCGAGCTCGTCGGCGTCCTAGGCATCTACCGCCAGGAAGTCCAACCGTTCACCGACAAGCAGATCGCGCTACTGCAGAATTTCGCCGCGCAGGCCGTCATCGCCATCGAGAATACGCGGCTGCTGAGCGAATTGCGCGAATTGCTGCAGCAGCAAACCGCGACGTCCGATATCCTGCGCATTATCAGTCAATCGCCGACCGACGTGCAGCCCGTATTCGACAGCATCGTGCTTACCGCCGCGCGGCTGCTCCGCTCCGACTTGGTGATTGTGCTTCGTCGCGACGGCGCCACGTTCTCTGGCGTGGCCGGGGCCACGCCAGAGGGCCCGCTCGCGGGCTCTCTACCCGCGAACATGCCGATCGATCCCAGCGCCAACTTTCCCTCGCGTGCGATCCTCGACAAGAAAATGCTGCACCTGCCGGATTGGTCGCTGATCGAGCTGCCCGAACACGAGCTGAAAATCCGCAAAATGTTCGGCGCAAACTCGGCGCTTTTCTTACCGCTCCTGCGCGAGGGAGAATGCATCGGGCTACTCACGCTGATGGGAAAACGACCGAATATTTTCGGGCCCGCTGAAATCGCCCAGGCCGAATCCTTCCGCGATCAGGCACTGATCGCGATCGAGAATACGCGACTATTCAACGAGCTACGTAAATCGCTGCAGCAGCAGACCGCCACCGCCGACGTTCTCAAGGTGATCAGCAGTTCGCCGGGTGAGTTGGAGCCGGTTTTCAACACCATGCTGGAGAACGCCCTGTGCATCTGCGACGCGAATTTTGGAGGCATGATCCGGCTTGAGAGTGGTGTGGCGCACTTTGTCTCAATGCTGGGCGTGCCTCCGGCATTTTCCACGCACCTGCAGCGCTCGGCGCATCGTCCCGGACCGCTCCACCCCTTCACCCTTCTCATCGACAGCAAACGGACAGTGCACATCGCCGATTACAGCGCCCATGAGGCCTATCTGGATCGCGATCCTCTGGCGGTTTCCGCGGTCGAACTCGGCGGCATCCGAACCTTGCTTATCGTGCCGATGCTGAAGGATGACGGGCTGATCGGCGCTATCGCCATCTACCGTACGGAGGTTCGGCCCTTCAGCGACAAGCAGATCGAGCTATTGACGAATTTCGCCGCCCAGGCGGTCATCGCCATCGAGAACACGCGGCTGCTGAGCGAATTGCGCGAGTCGCTTCAGCAGCAAACGGCTACCGCAGACGTGCTTGAGGTCATCAGCCGCTCGGCGTTTGATCTCCAAGCGGTGTTCGAGACCGTGGCCGAAAGTTCGGTGAGGCTGTGCGGGGCCGACCGGGCGCTCATCCTGCGTTTCGACGGCGAACTGCTGCGGTTGGCGGTGGCCTACAACGCTCCTCAGGAGTTGAAGGAGTTTGTCGAGCAAAATCCAATTCGACCCGGCCGGCACAGCGCGTCTGCCCGCGCCGCGCTCGAACGCCGAACTATCCACATTCCCGATTGCTTGGCCGATCCGGAATATACCTATGGATCGAAAGATGTCGCGCCGATCCGGACCAATCTCGGGGTGCCGATTCTCAAGGGCGATGAGTTGCTGGGCGTCGTGTTGATCTATCACCTTGAGGTCAGGCCGTTTACGGATAAGCAGATCGCTCTGGTCGAGACCTTCGCCGACCAGGCGGCGATCGCCATCGAGAACGTGCGGCTGTTCGAGGCGGAGCAGCAGCGCACACGGGAATTGGCGAAGTCACTGGAGAACCTGCAGACCGCACAGGACCGCCTGGTCCAGACGGAAAAACTCGCCTCGCTCGGCCAGTTGACTGCCGGCATCGCGCACGAGATCAAGAACCCGCTCAATTTCGTCAACAATTTTTCGGCCGTGTCGGTCGAGCTCATCGACGAATTGCGGGAGGCGCTAGGCGGCGCGCGTCTCGACGGCAAGTTGCGTGGGGAGATCAACGAGATCGCGGATATGCTGCAGGGCAATCTCGACAAGGTCGTGCAGCACGGCAAGCGCGCCGACTCGATCGTCAAGAACATGCTGCTGCATTCGCGCCAGGGTTCGGGAGAGCATCGGCCGGTGGATATCAACGCTCTCGTCGAGGAAAGCCTCAATCTCGCCTATCACGGGGCGCGGGCAGAGAAGCAGGGCTTCAATATCACGCTGGAGAAATCCTTTGACCCGGCCGCCGGAGAGGCCGATCTGTTTCCGCAGGAGATCACGCGGGTGCTGCTCAACCTGATTTCAAACGGGTTCTACGCAGCCACCAAGCGCAAAGCCGAGGCGAATGGCGGCGATTTCGAGCCTACGCTTGCTGCCGCGACCAAGAACCTCGGCGACAGCGTCGAAATCAGGATACGCGACAACGGTACCGGCATACCCGCCGAGGTGAAGGACAAGATGTTCGACCCGTTCTTTACGACAAAGCCTGCCGGTGAAGGGACTGGTCTCGGCCTTTCCATCAGTCACGACATCATCGTCAAGCAACATTCCGGGTCTATTGAGGTCGATACGCAGCCCGGCGCATTCACCGAATTTCGGATCGTTCTGCCGCGCGCGGGGACGTCGCTTAACAAGTCGGGAGAAATCGCGTGAACATGCTCATTCTCGTGGTCGACGATGAGCCCGATGTCGAGGTGCTATTCCGGCAGCAGTTCCGGCGCGATCTTCGCGCCGGCCGCTTTACGATGGAGTTTGCGCAATCCGCCCCCATGGCGCTTTCGTGCATCGCCGACGCAGGCGATCGTTCGCTCATCCTCATCCTGTCCGACATCAACATGCCGGGAATGAGCGGCCTTGAACTTTTGCCGAAGGCCAAGGCTTTACGACCGGACGTTCCGATCATCATGATCACAGCCTATGGCGATGCGGAAACCAAGCGCAAGGCGCTGGAAAGCGGCGCCGAGGCGCTGCTGACCAAGCCGATCGACTTTGGCACGCTGCGCAGCGAAATCGACACGCGGGTTGAAAGCGCCGCATGACAGCACTGTGCCTCGGCTATTGCCGCGCCAGCGGTCCGTTCGCCTTCTTCCAGGCATCGATGCCGCCTGCGATGTGACAGGCGGTTTTCAGCCCGGCGTCTTGCGCCGCCTGCACCGCCATCGCTGAACGCTCGCCGAAGGCGCACAGGAACACGATGCGTTTGCCGGCGGCGGTCGCCAGCTCGTGCAGCATGCCGCCTGCGCCGATCTCTTCCTGCAGGCTCGGATAGGGCGCGTGCAGCGCGCCTGGAATGACGCCGTGCTTTTCGCGCTCGCTCTTTTCGCGCAAATCGACGATGGCGACTTCGGGACGACCGCGTAGCGAGATGGCTTCGGCCGCGGTCAACGCCCAGCCTTTGCGCGCCACGTCCTCCTGATGCAGGCCGACGCGCATATTGGCAGGCACCGCGACGTCCATCATTTTCGGGTTGGGCAGCTTCAAGTTGTTCATCAGCTCGGCATATTCGTCCATCGACTTCACTTTGAGCCGCGGATTGAACAGTTTCTCCTCGCCGATGGTCGAGACCGTGTCGCCCTTATAATCGTGCGCCGGATAGACGAGGGTGGCGTCGGGAAGTTTCAAAAGCTTGTTGAAAATCGAATCGTATTGCGCGCGCGGATCGCCGTTCTGAAAGTCGGTGCGGCCGGTGCCGCGAATGAGCAGCGTGTCGCCGGTGAAGACCCGGTCGTCGAACAGGAACGAATAGGAATCGTCGGTGTGGCCGGGCGTGTAGAGCACGTCGAGGCGCAGCCCCTCGATTTCGAGGCGGTCGCCCTCGGCAACGCGCATCGAGACGACGTCGGCTTTGGTATTTTCGCCCATCACCGTGATGCAATGGGTGCGGTCGCGCAGCGCGCCGAGTCCGGTAATGTGATCGGCGTGCAAATGGGTGTCGACCGCCTTGACCAGTTTTAGATCGAGCTCGCGCACCAGCTGCAAATAGCGGTCGACCTTCTCCAGAACCGGATCGATGATCAGCGCTTCGCCACCCTGCCGACTGGCCAGGATGATAGGTGTAGGTGCCGGACGTCGAGTCGAAGAGCTGGCGGAAGAGCATGAGCGCATCATAACCCAGATTCGGGCGGAATTATTCCGCGTAAATCATCTTCCGCGTCATACCGCCGTCGACGACGAAATTGGCGCCGGTGACGAAGCCGGAGCGTTTGCCGTCGAGAAGGAAGGCGACGATTTCGGCGATGTCTCGCGGCTTGCCGGCGCGGCCGACGGGATGCTGCATATGGTCTTTGCGGCGGAGCGCGCCGTAGTCCTTGGTCGCGATCCAGCCGGGGCTGACGCAATTGACCCGCACGTCCGGGCCGAGGCTGACGGCGAGCGCATGGGTGAGCGCAACCAGACCGCCTTTGGTCGCGGAATAGGATTCTGTGTTGGGCTCCGACATCAGCGCGCGCGTCGAGGCGATGGTGACCATGGCGCCGCGCGCCTTGCGCAGCGGCTTTTCGGCAGCGCGGGCGAGCAGAAACGCAGCGGTCAGATTGGTGTCGATGACGCGATGCCATTCGGCGAGCGTCAGGCGGCGCAGCGGCTTGCGGATCATGATGCCCGCATTGGAGACGACGGCATCGAGCCGGCCGAAGCGCTGGACGATCGCGTCCACCGCATCGGACACGGTTTTTTCGTCGCGCACATCGCCTTCAATGGCGAGGACGTTCCGGCTGCGCGGCGGGTACGCGCGACGCAATCCGCTGTCCGGTAAATCGATGACTCCGAGATTCCAACCGCAGCCGAGCAGATGCCGAGCAATGGCGAGTCCGATACCCTTCGCCCCTCCGGTCACCAGGGCGACGGGTTTTGCGGTCGGCATCAGTTTTTCCTGCGCATGATCTTATCCGAAAACCGGTGTCCACTTTTCGGGACCATGCGCTTATTATTTATCGCGCTCGATCGGCAGATCGGGACGCGAGCCCCATTCCGCCCACGAGCCGTCGTAGAGGCCTTTCGGCTCCTTGCCGAGCGATTCGAGAGCGAAGCTGAGAATTGCGGCGGTAACGCCGGAGCCGCAGCTCGTTATGATCGGCTTGTCGAGATCGACGCCGGCGGAGGTGAACGCCGCGGCGACGCGCTCGCGCGAAGCGAGACGGCCGTTCTCCAGGAGCCGGTCGAAGGGCAGGTTGAACGAACGCGGCATGTGGCCCGAGCGCAGGCCCGGCCGCGGTTCCGGCGCCTTGCCGGCGAAGCGCTCCGCCGAGCGCGCGTCGACGATTTGCACGCTGTCATCGATCTGCGCCATGCGCACGTCGTCAAGGAGCGCGACGGCGCCGACATTCATCTTCGCCGTGAACTGCCTTGGTGCGCGCTTGGCATCGCCGGTGTCGAGCGGGCGGCCTTCGGCTTTCCACTTCGGCAGTCCGCCATCGAGAATAAAGACGGATCTCGCGCCGAACACGCGGAAGGTCCACCACACGCGCGCCGCCGAAAACAATCCTGTGCTGTCATAGACCACAACCGTATCGCCGTCGCCGATGCCAAGGCTGCCGACCACCTCGCCGAATTGCGTGGGGCCGGGCAGCATGTGCGGCAGCTCCGTGGAATGATCGCTCACCGCTTCGAGATCGAAGAACACGGCGCCCGGGATGTGGGCGGTGCGATATTCGGCCTGGGCGTCGCGTTTCTGCGTTGGCAGAAAATAAGAACCGTCAACGGTAACGACATGAGGGTCGCTCAGACGTTCGGCGAGCCAATCGGTCGATACCAAAAAGCGGCTTGCGGGCGACGGGGCAGGGGTCTCGGTTCGCAACATGATTTTTCTCGATTGGTTAACGCGGGTGCAGGGGTGAAGTTCATTCGCAAGGATTACTCATAGGGAACTGTGATGCTCGACTTGCGCTCGAGCCAAGCCGGCACCGGCAGGTTCTTCTCGCGCAGAAACTGCGGATTAAACAGCTTTGACTGATAGCGCGTGCCGTAATCGGCGAGCACGGTCACGACGATATGACCGGGGCCGAGTTCCTTGGCGAGGCGAACGGCGCCGGCGACGTTGACGCCTGACGAGCCGCCGAGGCAGAGGCCCTCATGTTCAAGTAGATCGAAGATGATCGGCACCGCCTCGGCGTCGGGAATTTGATAGGCGACGTCGATCGGCGCGCCTTCGAGATTCTTGGTGATGCGGCCTTGGCCGATACCTTCGGTGATCGAGGAGCCGTGCGACTTCAGCGTGCCGGTCGTGTAGTAGCTGTAGAGTGCGGCGCCCATCGGATCGGCAAGCGCGATGCGAATGTTCTTGTTGCGCGCTTTGAGCGCCATGGCGACGCCGGCGAGCGTGCCGCCGGTGCCGACCGAGCAAGAAAAACCGTCCACCTTGCCGTCGGTCTGCCGCCAGATTTCGGGTCCCGTCGTGTCGATGTGGCCCTGGCGATTGGCCACATTGTCGAACTGGTTCGCCCAGATCGCGCCGTTGTTCTCGGTTTTGGCCAAGCGCGCGGCAAGCCGGCCGGAGACTTTTACGTAATTGTTGGGATTGGAATAGGGCACCGCGGGCACCTCGATCAATTCCGCGCCGCATAGCCGCAAGGTGTCCTTCTTCTCCTGACTCTGCGTTTCCGGAATGACGATGACGCTGCGGAACCCCATGGCATTGCCGACCAGAGCAAGGCCGATGCCGGTATTGCCGGCCGTTCCTTCGACAATGACGCCGCCGGGCCGCAGCTCGCCCTTTTTCACCGCGTCCTCGATGATGAATAGCGCGGCGCGGTCCTTGACCGACTGGCCGGGATTCATGAATTCGGCCTTGCCGAGGATAGTGCAGCCGGTCGCTTCCGAAACGCGCTTGAGTTTGATCAGCGGGGTATTGCCGATCGCCTCGATGATTCCGTTGGAAAATTGCATGGTTGTAAGCTTCCCGGCCGGCAGAAAATAGGCGACCGGCAGCGTAGAAACAAGGCTAGCTAAAAAGCCGTCGATTTGCGAAACGCCGTCGAAACCATATCAATGCATGTCGTCTCGACAGCTACGGCAATTCACCGATTTTTTTCCGCAGTCGCGCTAAGCCGGTACGACGGGTTTTTCAGCACGCGTTGCCCGCATCCCGTCAATCTGGTTGAGCGCGATGAACCTCGACGTCAACACCTTGTTCCTGGTTACCATCTACGTCGAAGCAATCCTCGGATTGCTGCTGTTGTTCGCGTGGGTGCAGAACACGTCGATTTATGCCGTGGCCTGGTGGGGCTTTGCCGATCTGCTGCGGGCGGCCTCCGTCACGCTGTTCGGCTTGTACGGGTCGGTCTCCGATCTGATCTCGATCGATCTTGCCAATGCGCTGTTGTTCATCGCCTTCGCGCTGACCTGGACCGGTGCGCGCGTATTCGATCACCGCCGGCCGCTGCCGATCCTGTTGTTCGGCGGCGCCGCATTGTGGCTCGTGCTGTGCCGTGTCCCGAGCATCGCGGCCTCCTGGGATGTACGCGTGCTGCTGAGCTCCGGCATCATCACCGCCTATACCTGGGCGACGGCGTACGAATTCTGGCGCGGGCGCAGCGAGCCTCTGGTTTCGCGCTGGCCGGCGATCTTCATGCTGTTCGCTCATGGCGCGCTCTATCTGTTGCGCACGCCGTTCGGCGCCATGCTGCCGTGGTCACCGAACGGTAACGTGGTGTTCCAGAGCGTCTGGCTCACCGTGCTCAGCTTCGAGGCGTTGTTGTTTACGATATCGATCGCCTTCATCCTGCTCGCGATGGCGAAAGAACGCACCGAGTACCGTCACAAAACCGCGGCGCTAATCGATCCGCTCACCGGCATCTCCAATCGCCGCGCGTTCCTGCAGGACGGCGAAGCGCAACTGCACCGGCAAGCGGCCGATCCGCGGCCGATCGCGGTCATGCTGCTCGACCTCGACAATTTCAAATCCATCAACGACCGCTTTGGCCATGCCATCGGCGATCGCGTGCTGCAATTGTTTGCAAATGTGGCCGGCAATTGCATGCGCCGCGCGGATTTGTTCGGCCGGCTTGGCGGCGAGGAATTCGCGGCACTGCTGATCGATGCAACGCGCGAGCGGGCGATGGCGGTAGCCGATGATATCCGTCATTCTTTCGCCGAGGCGACCTGCGAGGTCGACGGCCGGCCCGTCGTCGCCACGGTGAGTATCGGTATCGTCGTCAGCTACGACGCGGTTCTCGATATTTCGGCGCTGCTGGCGCAAGCCGATCACGCGCTCTATCGCGCCAAGGACAACGGCCGCAATCGCATCGAGATCGCGTCGATCGAACTCATCCTTGATCGCGTCAAGCGCAATGCCGCTGAGGCCGTTGCCGTTTCGAGCGCCAAATCGGCGGCCCGGTCCGCCGCCTAGACCGTTTTTCCTGACCATCCCGCTCCAAACAGCGAATGGGCGCTCGCCCATCGCGCGCGACGAAGCGATCCAGATTTGACGTAGCCCCGCCGGATTGCTTCGCTGCGCTCGCAATGACGCCGCGGGAGTCCAGGTGAATGAAGCGCAGCAGCAATCGCATCCTAACGACGCATGTCGGCAGCCTGATACGGCCGCCGGCGTTGCAGGACTTTCTGCGCGCCAAACAGGCCGGTAAGCCGTACGACAAGTCCGCCTATGATGCCTGCTTGAAGGACTCCGTCGCCGAAGTGGTGCACAACCAGGCTGGGGTGGGGATCGACGTCGTCAGCGACGGCGAGTTCGGAAAATCCATCAGCTGGTCGCAATACGTCCTGGAGCGGCTCAGCGGTTTCGAGCGGCGGCCGATCAAGCCGGGAGGAAATCCATTTACGCGCGGTGTCGACCGCGAGCGTTTTGCCGAGTTCTATGCCGAGCTTGACGCGCGCGAGGGTGTTGCGACCACGGTCGAGGCGGTCTGCGTCGGACCGATCAGCTATACGGGGCAGGCCGAGCTCGCTCGCGACATCGCCAACTTCAAGGCCGCGCTAAAAGACGTCGATGTAACGGAGGCCTTCCTTCCGGTCGCCGCGCCGGCGAGCGTCATTCCGGATCGCAAGAACGAATATTACAAGAGCGAGGAGGAATTGATCCGCGCCATCGGGGCGGCGATGCGCACCGAATATCGCATGATCATCGATGCCGGCTTCGTGCTGCAGCTCGACGACGCGCGCGCCGCCGTCACCTACGACCGCATGGTGCCGCCGGGAACTTTTGCGGATTATCGCAAATGGCTCGCTTTGCAGGTCGATGTGCTCAATGAGGCGATCGCCGGCCTGCCGGCTGACCGCATCCGCTATCACGTCTGTTGGGGCAGCTGGCCGGGCCCGCACACCACCGATGTGCCGCTCAAGGACATCGTCGACCTCGTTCTCGGCATGAAAGTCGGCGCCTATGTCATCGAAGGCGCCAATCCACGCCATGAGCATGAATGGCGCGTGTGGGAAAGCGCCAAGCTGCCGCCGGATCGGGTCCTCATCCCCGGCGTAATCAGTCACGCCACCAATGTCGTGGAACATCCGGAATTGGTCGCCGAGCGCATTGTGCGGCTGGCACGTCTGGTTGGACGCGAGAACCTGTTGGCGGGCACCGACTGCGGCTTCGCCCAGGGACCGTTCCACCGGCGCGTGCACCCTAGTATCATGTGGGCAAAGCTCGACGCCCTGGTCAAAGGCGCAAGGCTCGCCAGCGCCGAATTGTGGGCGTAGAAGGGACTGCGCGGCGAGGCTTGCCGCGCCGGCGGGGCAGGGCCGCAATGGCACGCTTCATGGGCCTTGCGGAATTTGTTAAGTTTGAGGCTCAGCGAGCCTTCTAGGGAGATCGATCATGCTCGACGTCACCAAGCGACAGGGAACGGCCCCGTTCGACACCGCACGACTCGACCGTCTGATGGACGAGGCGGCAATCGATTTGCTCGTTGTGACGTCGAAGCACAACATTCAATACCTGCTCGGCGGCCATCGCTCGTTCTTTTTCGAATCCATGGATGCGATGGGACTGAGCCGCTACCTGCCGGTTTTCGTCTATGCCAAAGGCGAGCCGCTCAAGGCCGGGTTCTTCGGCCATCGCATGGACAGATTCCAGAACGATGTAACGCCGTTCTGGGTATCCGAGGCCAACACCAAAAGCTCCGGTTCGATCGACGCGATGGAAAAAGCTGCCGATTACGCGCGCCGGCTTAATTCCAAACCGAAGCGGATCGGTATCGAGACGGCATTCCTGCCGGTCGATGCCATGGCCGTGCTGCGCAAGGCGTTCCCGAACAGCGAGTGTGTCGATGCGCTGTTCGTGCTCGAGCGCTTGCGCGCAATCAAATCCCGCGAGGAATTGGAAATGCTGCGCATCGCCTCGGATAAGGTGATCGATTCCATGGCCGCGGTGTTTGCAAACTTTGGCGCCGGCGCGACCAAAGCGGAGTTGGCCGAGGCGTTGCGCCGCGAAGAAACATCGCGTGGGTTGACCTTCGACTATTGCCTGGTCGCGGCGGGTTCAAGTCACAACCGCGCGCCGTCCGATCAGCGCTGGGAAAAGGGCGACGTGCTGTCGCTCGATTCCGGCGGCAATTACCACGGCTATATCGGCGACGTCGCGCGCATGGGCGTCATCGGCGAACCGGACGCCGAACTCGTCGACCTTTTGGCGGAAATCGAAGCCGTCGAGCAGGCATCGATGAAGCCGATCCGGCCCGGCGCGCTGGGCAAGGAGATTTACGCCGCGGCGAACGCCGTGCTGCACAAATCCAAGATGCACAATCACGCCGAATTCCTCGCCCACGGCATGGGGCTTGTCAGCCACGAGGCGCCGCGGCTCACCAATTCGGGCCCGGTTCCCTACGATGCCTATGATGCCGACCGGCCGCTGGAAACCGGCATGGTCGTCTCGGTGGAAACCACGCTGCAGCATCCGCGCCGCGGCTTTATCAAGCTTGAGGATACGGTCGTGGTGACGCCGGCCGGCTTCGAAGTCTACGGCGACCGCATTCGCGGCTGGAACCGCGCCGGCGGATCAGCCTAGTTAGCTGAACGAACGGGCGAGTGACGTCGCGCACTTGCGTGTCAGGTCGCCTTTTGTCGCGTGTTGGCCGGGCGATCACGCAAAAAGCCCCCTTCGCGGCGCAGACTGTAAATATAACCGAAGCAGACGACTCCAGCTAACACCCAGGCTATGCCGGTGAAGTAGATTACCGCCGGGGGGAGATGCGGCGAAAGCGCGGTGAGTATCCAGTAGGTCGCGCCCCATCCGAGCAGCACCAGAACGGCACGCGAAACAACGTGGGTTAGATTTCGGGCCATGATTCGTGCCTCCGCACAGGGAGGGACAATGCTGCTGCTGCGTGGTTAATAATTAATAAGCACTCGCTTCAGCCATCGAGCACACTTGAGGTCGGATGATTGGAAAATTCGCGAAGTGCTTGAGTTGGCTCCCCGGGCCGGATTCGAACCAGCGACCAACCGGTTAACAGCCGGTTGCTCTACCGCTGAGCTACCGGGGAAAAGCCGGCTCGCGTCGAAGCGGCATATAACAAAGCCGGTCCGCTATTGAAAGCGCAGAAGCACGTTTGGCGGGACAGCCTCCGCCGCGCGAGCGTAAGGTGCGCTAGCCGAGCCGTGGCAAGCGCGAAACGTCCGCCTTCGCCAAGAGGGCTTCGGCGCGACAGCCTTCACTTCGCTGCGCTTGCGAAGGCTGGAGGCCACGCCCGGAATTGAACCGGGGTAAACGGTTTTGCAGACCGCTGCGTAACCACTCCGCCACGTGGCCATCCATAGCAAGAATAACATCGGCAGGGGTAATATTGGCACAGGTAACGTTGGCATGGGTAACTGCACCTAATCGATTAAGCAATGCCTGCGGCTCTAAGCGAGGGCTCACCCCGAACGGCGGCGGCTTGCGTTTTGGCCGACCGTATCGCACAAGGCAGCATCGCTCACTCGGGAACCGAAGACATGTTCGACACCGCCACGGCGCGCCGTATGATGGTGGATGGGCAGGTTCGCACGGCCGACGTCACTAATCTCGACTTGATCGGGGCGATGCTGGCAGTGCCGCGCGAACTGTTCGTGCCGCCGGCGCTGGCCGATCAGGCCTATCTCGATAGTGACATCGCGCTCGGGGGCGGCCGGGCGCTGCTCAAACCGATGGTTCTCGCCAAGCTCATCCAGGGAGCGCATGTGGGCGCCGGCGATCGCGTTCTCGATGTCGGCTGCGCGACCGGCTATTCCTCGGCGGTACTGTCGCGGCTCGCGGGCTCCGTGGTGGCGCTCGAGGAAGATGCGGCCCTAGCGCAGCGAGCTCGGGAAGCGCTGGTAGCCGTCGACGCCACTCACGTTACGGTTGTTACCGGGCCGCTGACCGCAGGCTGGCCGTCGGCCGCTCCCTACGACCTCATTTTGCTCAACGGCGCCACCGAAATTGCGCCCGATGCCTTAGGCCGCCAGTTGAAGCCAGATGGCCGGCTCGCCTGCATTCTCGGCCGCACTCCGACCGGCAAAGCTATGATCTATCGGATGATCGAGGGCCACCTTGTCGGCCGCCCGATTTTTGATGCCGGAGCACAGCTTTTGCCGGGCTTTGCCGCGCTTCCGGCTTTCGTATTCTAGCGGCTCGCGCCGGGTGGCCCGCCCAGCTTGATTTCGATGGGATATCGGTTTTTGCGAGCAATTTAGCCCTCACACCCCCTGTGGCGCAGAAGCGCCTATGCCCAGATTTTTGCATTTGATCCCCAGATGCGGGGTTTCGCCTTCCTCGCCAGACGCTTAAGGTAGCTTGTTTCGCGTCTTCGGCCATGGTGCGTGGCCGGGGGGTGAAATCGCGTACGTGATGAGGATCCACCGCAAGGGGGCGGTGGAGGTGAGGGTGGTGGGAGCGGTGTCTACGTCATGAGTGGACGGGGACTGCGGGCGCATATTCGGGCCATCGCAGGCCTCGCGTTGGGCGGCATTGCGTTTGCCGCGGGCTGCACCGTGGCCGCGGCCGACACCCTCGAATGGGCGCTCGTCCAGGCGTATCAGAACAATCCATCGCTCAATGCGCAGCGCGCCGCTTTGCGCGCCACCGATGAGAACGTGCCGCAGGCTTTGTCGGGCTACCGGCCGAAGCTCAGCATCACCAGCACCGACGGCTTTGGTTATTCGAGCACGCTCTCAAATAGCGTCAATCAGTCGGTGTTTCCCAACAGCGTCAGCTATACAAACCTCGCCAAAGACACCGGGCAGCGCGGCATCGGCGCGACGGCGACGGAGACGCTGTTTAACGGCTTCCAAACCGCGAATAAGACGCGTCAGGCTGAAAGCCAGGTGATGGGCGCGCGCCAGACATTGCGTGTCACCGAGCAGCAAGTGCTGCTCGATGCCTCCACCTCCTACATGAATTTGCTGCGCGATCAGGCGATCCTCGATCTCAATCGCCGCAACGTCGAAGTCCTCACCGAACAGCTCAAACAAACGCGCGACCGCTTCAATGTCGGCGAGGTGACGCGGACTGACGTCGCGCAAGCCGAATCCCGGTTGGCGGCCGGCCGCTCGGCATTGCTTGGCGCACAGTCGAATTACGTCACCTCACAAGCCAACTATCGACGGGTGATCGGCGTCGATCCCGGCCGACTCGATCCAGGCACGCCGGTCGACCGGCTTTCGCCGCCGACGCTGCCCGGCGCCATCACTGCAGGCGAGACGCAGAGTCCTTCGGTCCTCGCCGCCATGTACGGCGTCGACATCGCCGAACTCGCGGTGAAGATCAGCGAGGGCGCGCTCTATCCGAACCTTGCGCTGACGGCGAGCGCCTCGAGGAATTATCAACCGGTCTATAACATCAATAGCCAGACACTCGCCTCGGTGCTCGGCACGTTGACCATCCCGATCTACCAGGGCGGCGCCGAATATTCCGCGATCCGCCAATCCAAGGAGACGGTCGGACAGCAGCGCCTCAATCTCGACGTCAATCGCGATGAAGCGCGAGAGACGGTGGTGGCAAGTTGGGGTCAGTTGGACGCGGCGAAGGCGCAGATCGAGGCGACGACGGCGCAGGTGAATGCGGCCGAGATCGCGCTCAATGGCGTGCGCGAAGAAGCACGCGTTGGCCAGCGTACGACGCTCGACGTGCTCAACGCGCAGCAGGAATTGGTCAATGCGCGCGTCGCGCTCGTCACCGCTCAGCACGACCGTGTGGTGGCGTCCTACACGCTGTTGGCGGCAGTCGGCGGCCTGTCGATGCAGCATCTCGGATTGGACGTGCTGATCTACGATCCGCAGGTGCACTATCAGCAGGTGCGCGATGCGTGGATCGGCGTGCGCACGCCCGACGGCAGATAGACCGGTTGCAGCGGTACGGCCGGTTCCGGCGCAAAGCGTGTCCACAGATCGCGCGTTGCCTTCGACTTTCGTCATGACATTCTCACCGGTTACATTGCATAGTTGAGGTTATGTGATTTGGCGTCGTCGCGGGTTTTGAGCCTCGCGGGGGCGTATGAAAACGCACGCAAGTGAGCGCGCAGGTAAGCGCGCAAGTAAGACAAGCGAGTCAGGCGAGGATGTGCGCATGACGCAGCCGGCGAAATCGCAGGAACCGTCGATGGAGGAGATTCTCGCCTCCATTCGTCGCATTATTGCCGACGATGACTCGAACAAATCCGCGACCCGGGCGCCGGAGCCGCCAAAGGAATCGCAGCCGGAGGCGCCACCGCGACCTCGCGTTGACGACGAAGCGCGCCCGGCTAAAGAGCCATCCAGTCCGCTCGGCAGCGCGGCCGTGGCGGATCCAGCCTCCGACATTTTCGACCTTACCGAGTCAATGGCGGCGCCGATGCCCCAATCGTCGCCCGCAAATCCCCCGGCCGGTGCCATGCCCAATCCCGCAGCGCAATTTCGTACGATAGACGGCAATTCAGACGTAGGATTCGACGAGGCGAGCGAAAGACCCGCCGCGCCCGCTGCCGAGGAGCGCGGACGGCTTATCTCCAGCGAAACCAGTGCGGCGGTCGATTTCGGCCTTCAATGCGCTCGCGCAAACCGTGCTGGTGCAGAACGCCCGCACGCTGGAGGATTTGGTGCGCGAAATGCTCCGGCCGATGCTGAAATCCTGGCTCGATGACAATCTGCCCGGCATGGTCGAGCGCCTGGTACGCGCCGAGATTGAGCGCGTCTCGCGCGGGCGCGCGACCTGAAGGTTTTAGCCATTCAGCGCGGCGGCGAGCCTGAGCGCCTGATCTGACAGTACCGCTGGATCCTCCTTGAAGCTTGCTGGCGGTTTTAACGCCACGCCGGTCTTGCGCGGAATGACATGCACATGCAGGTGAAAGACAACCTGGCCGCCGGCCGGCTCATTGAATTGCTGGATGGTGAGTCCGTCTGCGGCAAAGACTGTCATCGCCGCGCGGGCAATCGTCTGGGTCGCCTTGATGACGTGCACCAGGTCGCCCGGTGCGATATCGAGAATGGTGCGGGCAGGGGATTTTGGGATGACCAGGGTGTGGCCGGGCGCCCGCGGCATGATGTCGAGAAAGGCAAATATCTTGTCGTCCTCGAGGACTTTATGTGCCGGCAGTTCGCCGCGCAAAATTTTGGCAAAGATGTTGTTCGGGTCGTAGCTCGGCATCACCGTCTCCGCGTCTCGCCCCGGGAGCTTAGTCATTCCGGTTCGATGACGAAATCCTTGCGGAACGGCGCCAGCGTCGCAAGTTCTTTGCCGGCAGCCGCGATATAAGCGCGTTCGCGCACCAAGTAGTCGGCGATGGCGCGCCGCAGGCCGGCGTCGGCGATGTAGTGCGCCGAATAGGTGGTCGTCGGCATGTAGCCGCGTGATATTTTGTGCTCGCCCTGGGCGCCGGCTTCGACGCGCGAAAGCTTGTGCGCGATCGCGTAATCGATCGCCTGATAATAACACAGCTCAAAATGCAGGAACGGATGATGCTCGACGGCCCCCCAGTGGCGGCCGAATAGAGTGTGCGAGCCGATAAAATTGATGGCGCCGGCGATCCAGCGCCCGGCGCGTTTGGCCATCACCAGCACGACGCGGTCGCGCATTTTCCCGCCGACGAGCGAGTAAAAAGAGCGGGTGAGATAGGGCCGGCCCCACTTGCGCGACCCGGTTTCCAAATAAAACTCGAAAAAGGCGTCCCACACGTCTTCGGTAAGATCGCTGCCGGTTAGCCAGTGCACGGTAATGCCGTTCGCCAAGGCGTCGTGCCGCTCGCGCCGGATGGTCTTTCGCTTACGCGCCGTAAGCGCGGCAAGAAAATCGTCAAAACTGGCGAAACCCGGATTTTCCCAGTGGAATTGCTGGTCAGTGCGTTGCAGATAGCCGAGTTCACCGAGCAGGCGAAATTCCGGCTCGGTGGCAAAAGTCACGTGCACGCCGGATGCCCCGGAAAGCTTGCACAATTCCATTAGGCCGCTCGCAACCGCCCGGCCGACCGCGTCGGAGTCGGGGCCTTGGCGCAGCAATAGCCGCCGACCCGTTGCCGGTGTGAACGGCACGGCGATTTGCAGCTTCGGGTAATAGCTGCCGCCGGCGCGTTCATAGGCCTCGGCCCAGCCGCGGTCGAAGACGTATTCGCCGCGCGAATGACTTTTGAGATAGCAGGGCGCGGCAGCGACGAGATCCCCGTCCGCCGTTCTTGCCAGCACATGCTGGGGCTCCCAGCCGGTACGCCCGCCGACCGATTTCGACTCTTCCAATGCAGACAGAAAATCATGCGAGACGAAAGGGTTATAAGCGACATCCGAATGTGATGTGTTAACATCGGGAGTGGCATTGGCGCAGGCGTCCCAATCGGAGGCGCTGATCTCGTCGATCGCGCCGACCACGCTGATGCGCAGCTCTGTCATCATCGCCGTTCGCTCGGGCCGCTCCACAAGGTCATTCTGCACCGGCTTCATGGCCGAAATCCCTCGAAAATCATCTGGTCGGCCCAGCGCGCGGCAATTCCCCGCTCCGCCTCGGTTCGCACCGCCCAAGTCAGAAGCGGCAGGCCCAGGACGCGCCGCGCGATAATCGGGGCAAGCGCCGGCAAATCGGCCACCGCATAAGCCACGAATTGCGATCGGGCCACTACGCCGGTGAGCAGGTAGCCCATTCCGTGACGCATCCAAAAGGGCATCAAATCCCAATATGGGTGCGGCCGGTATTTGGCGGCAATGATTCCGCAAGAAATCCGCGGCGCTTTATGCCGCAGGAGCGTCATCTGTCCCGGATCGAAGGACATCGGCGCCGCGGGCCCGCGGTAGCCGGCGAGCACCTCGGCGACGCGCGCGGGAAGGCGAGTGTCGCCGTCGAACCGGCTTTTGAGCTCGACCAGCACGGTGACCCGGCCGCCGACGAGGTCGCAAAGCTCGCCAAGCGTCAACATGCGCTCGGCGCTGCGGCGGAACGGCACGCGCTTGAGCTCGGCGGCGCTTAGGCGGTCGAGCCGCCCCGCGCCCTCGGTCAGGCGGCCGAGCATATCATCGTGGTGCACCATGGCCTCGCCGTCAGCGCTGATTTGGACGTCGACTTCAATGCCGTAATCCGCATCGATGGCGGCGCGCACCGCGCCGGCGGTGTTTTCGATCAAGCCTTGCGCCGCGTCATGCAGCCCACGGTGAGCGAGGGGTCGTGCGGTGAGCCAGTCGAGTGACGTTGCCACTGGTTGTGCAGATCCGTCAGGACACTTCGAACAGGCCCTCGACTTCGACCGCGGCATCGGCCGGCAGCGCGGCGACGCCGACCGTCGAGCGCGCATGCTTGCCCTTGTCGCCGAACACCGCGACCATAAGGTCGGAGGCGCCGTTCATCACCTTGGGCCCTTCGGTAAATCCCGGCGCCGAATTGATGAAGCCGCCGAGCCGCACGACGCGCGCCACTTTGTCGAGATCGCCGAGCGCGGCCTTAACTTGCGCCAACAGATTGATCGCGCAAGCGCGCGCGGCTTTCTGTCCATCTTCGATGGCAACGCCGTCGCCAAGCCGTCCCTTGGCAACGAGCTTGCCCTCGCCATCGAGGCAAACCTGACCGGAGACATGGAGCAGATTGCCGGTGCGCACGAACGGAACGTAGTTGGCCATGGGCGCTCGCGGTTCTTGCAGCGTGATGCCAAGCTCCTGCAACTTCTTTTCCACCGTCCCGGCCATGGGCTCCTCCGGCTGAAATTTGCGGGTTCAATATGCGAGTGCGCCTTCTTCGCCGATCGGTTGGCGTCATGCAAGCGCCGCGCCCCCTCCTTAGGCCTCCCCCGCGAGCGGGGAGGGAAGGGTGGGGGCTGTTGCCGGCGGCGGATAAGGTGGCCTATCTTCGCCGCAATTCCGGCGAAAAGGAAACACCACGGATCAGGGGGGAACGGCAGGCGGGGGCCCATCTCCGAAGGAAGTTGAGCGAGATTGGTTCATGGTCGTGGATGACACCTTGGCACCGCGCGCCGCTGTCGTTGCGCTTGGCTTATTTCTCTTGGTGCCGTTCTCGGCGGCGCGGGCGCAAGGGGCCGCACAAGACGCCCCTGTCGTCCTGGTGCCGCATCGCGCGATCTATGATTTGTCGCTCGGCGAAAGTCGCGGTGATTCACAAATCGCCGGCGTCAGTGGCCGCATCGTCTACGACTTCGGTGGCAATGCCTGCGACGGCTATACGCTCGATTTCCGCCAGGTCTCCGAACTCGATACCGGCGAAGGCAAGGTATCGACCAGCGACTTGCGCTCGACGACATGGGAAGGCGCCGACGCCAAGAGCTTCAAATTCACATCGCAGAATTTCGTCGATGAGAATCTCGTCGATTCAGTCAACGGCCACGCCGAACATGACGCTACCAAGACGGCTGTCGATCTCGACGAGCCGCAGAAGAAAAGCCTCGACCTCGATGCCGGAGTGGTTTTCCCGACCGAGCACATGATGCGCGCCATCCAGGCTGCGCGCGCCGGCAAAGCCATTCTCGATTTTCCGGTCTATGACGGGTCCGATACCGGCGATAAAGTCTTCAACACGCTCACCGTGATCGGCCGTAAAATCGCGCCGGACGAGCGCCATCACGATGACGCGGCGGCCGACCAACCAAAACTTGCTTCAGTGCCGCGCTGGCCGGTCACGATCAGCTATTTCGATAAAGGCAAATCGGCAAATTCCGGCGAACAGACACCGGCTTATTCGATCGGCTTCGAGCTTTATGAGAACGGCATTTCGCGCGCCTTGACGCTCGACTACAACGATTTCGTCGTCGACGGCAAGCTGACATCGCTGGAGATTAAGGACCAAAAGCCGTGTCAGTAACGCATGATGCCGGAAAGTGGGTACCGGGTTTCCGCCTTCGCGAAATCCGCTCCGGCGGGCGACGGAAGGTCGGGACAAGGTCCGGCGCAACCAAAAAAGACCTAAGGTTTTTCCGGTCCGTCGAATGCCAGTCCTCTAATCACGGCGCCCTCGCCGAAGCGGGCGCGCACGCTATCGACTGCGTGTTCGGTTTGCGCCGTGCGGCCGTCGATAAGGTCGGCGGGGTCAGCCTCGTCCGCCGTGGCCAGCGCGCTGACGCCGACGCCCAGCAGGCGAAAGCGGGTGCCGTCGGTCTCATGTTCAAGGAGGCCGCGGGCTGCCGCGAAAATGCGCCGCGCGAGCTGGGTCGGCGCCCCCAGCGACCGCGCTCGGGTGCGGATTTTGAAATCTGCTGTTTTGAGCTTCAACGTCACGGTGGCGCCGGCTAAGTCCTTGGTCTTGAGGCGGGCCGAAACGTCTTCCGCCAAGTTCCATAGCATCCGCTCAAGCGAACGGAAATCGGCAATGTCGTGCTCGAACGTCGTTTCCGCGGATACGCTTTTGGTTTCGCGTTCGGCGCTCACTTCGCGCGAGTTGATCCCGCGCGCCAACCGGGCGAGGCGGCGGCCCTCCTCGCCATAGCGGCGCATCAACTCGATCTCGCTTACGCGCTGCAGGTCGGCGATGCGGTTAAATCCATCGCGCGCGAACCGCGCGGCGCTGACTTTGCCGACGCCGAAGATGAAGCTGACGGGTTTTGGCGCAAGAAACGCCGGCGCTTCGCTGGCGCTGAGCACGGCGAAGCCTCGCGGCTTGTCGAGGTCGGAAGCGACTTTGGCGAGGAATTTATTGCAGGAAAGCCCAATCGAAAGGGTGATCTTGAGATTCATCTCCACGTCGGCCGCAAAGCGCGCCAGCGCCTTGGCCGGCGACATGCCGTGCAGTCGCGCCGTGCCGGACAGGTCGAGAAATGCCTCGTCGATCGACAGCGGTTCGACGAGCGGCGTCAAAGCCAGCATCATCCGGCGGACCTCGCGGCCCGCTTTGGCGTATTTTTCGAAATTGGGCCGTACCACTTTGGCTTGTGGACACAGCCGCAACGCCTCGAACATGGGCATCGCCGATTTCACCCCGTAAGTCCGGGCGATGTAGCAACACGTGGCCACGACGCCGCGCTTGCCGCCGCCGACAATCACCGGCTCGGCGGCTAGCGTTGGATCATCGCGCTTCTCGATCGTGGCATAAAACGCGTCGCAATCGACGTGCGCGATGGCGAGCGCCGCAAGCTCGTCATGGCGCAGCACTCGCGGCGAGCCGCAGGCCGCGCAGCGGGTGCTCTGCGGCGGCGCATCGGCAAGGCAATCACGGCAGAAGCTTGTGCTCACGGCAAGCCTTTAGGGCAAATCGCGTTCCCAGCATCGGCCCAGCGCCTTGTGCGCCCGCGCGAGGCCGGCCGGATCGATGCCGGCACTGTCGGCGAAAGCGATCAAGAGACTCTCGTCGCCAAGCATATGCTCCAGCACGCCGACGAGAAAGTCAGGCGAGCGCGCGGCGTCGCGGATCGCGTCAGCCTCCATGCCGGTGACGGAAACAAAGGCCGCCATTCGCTCGGGTTCTTCGGCGATGAAGGCAAGCGCCTGAATCGCCAGCATTTCGGCTGTTTCCCGCGTTTGCCCGGCGGACTTCTTCATCGGCATCCATTTGCCTTTCCGTAACAAATCGGGACTAGCTTTCCTGCCGCCGCTCGTTGCGCGGCTGCAGGCGATTTTACCACTTGCCGCCAGCATCGGGCGCGGGACAGGCGAAGGGAATGGGGGATGGCGAAAACCGTCCTGATTGTGGAAGACAACGAGCTCAATATGAAGCTCTTTCACGATCTGTTGGAGGCCCACGGCTACTCGACTGTCGGGACGCGCAACGGCATCGAAGCGCTCGACCTTGCGCGCAAGCATCGGCCCGACCTGATCCTGATGGACATCCAGTTGCCTGAGGTTTCCGGGCTCGAAGTCACCAAGTGGCTGAAGGACGATCAGGAGCTCAAGCAAATCCCGGTGGTCGCAGTCACCGCCTTCGCCATGAAGGGCGACGAAGAACGCATCCGCGAGGGCGGTTGCGAAGCTTATCTTTCCAAGCCGATCTCGGTGGGCAAGTTCATCGAGACCATCCGCCATTTCCTCGGCAATCCTTAAGGACCCGCAATGACTGCCCGCGTACTGGTCGTTGACGATGTTCCCGCCAACGTCAAATTGCTCGAGGCGCGACTGTCGGCGGAGTATTTCGACGTCGTCACCGCCATGAGCGGGCGGGAGGCGCTGGCGATCTGCGAGCGCGCCGAATGCGATCTCGTTCTGCTCGACGTGATGATGCCCGATATGGATGGGTTCGAAGTCTGCCGCCGGCTCAAGAGCAATCCGGCGACGCACCACATTCCGGTGGTGATGGTAACCGCGCTCGACCAGCCTTCCGACAAGGTTCGGGGCCTGGAGGCGGGCGCCGACGATTTTCTGACGAAGCCCATTCCGGAACTGGTGCTGATCGCGCGTGTGCGCTCGCTGGCGCGGCTCAAGATGGTGACCGATGAACTGCGCCTGCGGGTTTTGACCTCGCACGAAATCGGCATCGAATCGCCGGAGCGTGAGGCGGTCGCCGACACGGGACGGGACGGCCGTATCCTGATCGTCGACGATCGCCCGGCGTCTTACGAACGTATCGCCGCGATGCTGGCCAAGGAGCATGCGGTCGAGGTCGAGGCCGACCCGAACCAGGCTCTGTTCCATGCGGCCGAGGGCAATTACGACCTACTCATCGTTTCGCTTGGGCTGGAAAGTTTCGATGCGCTGCGGCTGTGCAGCCAGGCCCGTTCGCTGGATCGCACGCGCAATCTTCCCATTCTCGCGATTACAGAGCCGGACAATAATGCGCGCATGTTGCGCGGGCTTGAGATCGGCGTGAACGATTTTCTGATCCGTCCGATCGATAAGAACGAGCTTCTGGCGCGGGCACGCAGTCAGGTGCGCAAGCGCCGCTATACCGAACGGCTGCGCGATAATGTGCAGATGTCGATCGAAATGGCGATCACCGACGCACTGACCGGCCTGTTCAACCGCCGTTACATGGAGAGCCATCTCGGCACACTGATCGAGCAGGCTGCCGCGCGCGGCAAGCCGCTCTCGGCGCTGGTCATCGACATCGATTACTTTAAGGCAATCAACGACAGCCACGGCCACGACGCCGGCGACGACGTGTTGCGCGATTTCGCGCTGCGCATAAAGCGATCGATCCGCGGCATCGATCTCGCCTGCCGCTACGGCGGCGAGGAATTCGTCATCGTCATGCCGGAGACCGACATGGCGGTGGCGGCGATGGTCGCGGAGCGGCTGCGCCGGCGCATCGCCGCGGAACCGTTCGGCATCGCGCAGGGCGCCCGCCACGTTGCGGTGACGATTTCGATCGGTATTGCCGGCTTCCGCGGCAAGGACGACACCGCCGCGAGCCTCCTCAAACGCGCCGATCAGGCGCTTTACCGCGCCAAACGTGACGGCCGTAACCGCGTTGTCCCGGACGCCGCCTGATTGCCCTCGGCCAGACGGCAAGCCCGGTAACAACAATTTTTGTGGTTGACGCTAATCGCGCCAATTCGGCGAGACTTTGCCGGTTGATTTCGCCCGCGGTTCCGTTAGCCTTCCAGCAACGGCATTCCTCGCTGACCTAAAAGGGGCCCGGCAGCGAGCCAAGCGCTGCCAAGAAATCGCACGAATTGATCTTGCGAATATATTGATAACCCTACGGAATGCTCAGGTCCGCCGCATCTCCTGGGTCCGTGGGGTTCGGCCGGCACGGGAGCGGTGCGAGTGGCCTCCTCATAACACCGTTTCCGGCCGGCCACCTTACCTGACACCGCCTCGATGAATATTTGACGGCATAAAATGGGCGCCCGCTAGGCGCCCATTTCGATTACGCGCGTAGGTGCGGCTTACTTGATCTTGGATTCGCGAAATTCGACGTGTTTCTTGGCGACCGGATCATACTTCTTCATGACAAGTTTATCGGTCATCGTGCGCGAATTCTTGCGCGTCACATAGTAAAAGCCGGTATCGGCGCTGGAGACGAGCTTGACTTTGATCGTGGTGTTCTTGGCCATAACGGCACCTCACGGGACCTCGGATTGAGCGGTTGGCTGTGCAACCTAGTCGGCAAGCCTTGAATGTCAAGGAAGCACCCTTGCGTGCCAATATTTAGACTTCACAGGATTTCCCGCACGAAGCGCTTGTGCAGCATGCGGTAGAACGGCACCGGATGATCAAAACTCATGCCGGTGGCGATGCGATCGTTCAATTCTTCGAGGACGACCGCGGTGATGCCCGGCATATCGAGCTGCCGCGCCTCGGTGATCGGCAGCCAGACCAGTTCGACCAGTTCCTTGTCCGGTCCGACGAAGCCGTCGTCGCGGCGCGCAATCGCTCCGACATCGGCGGCGAAGAAGCGGCTGTCGAAGCGCAACGGCCGCTTGGGCGGCGTGATGGCGCGGGCGATGAAATGGATAGTGCTCAGATCGGGCAAGATGCCGGCCTTGGCAAAGGCCTGCCAGGCGCCGGGCGGCGCCGCAATTGCGCCGGCGCGCGGCACGCCGAGCATCAGCCCGGTCTCTTCATAGGTTTCGCGCACCGCGGCGAGTGCAAAAGCCGCCGCCTTGACGGCGCTCGGCCGCCGCACGCGTTGCATCAATCTGGCAATATGCCGCTCGTGCAGCGCGGCGGATACCGCCATTTGCCGGTCGGTAGGCTCGATGCGGCCGCCGGGAAAAACGAATTTGCCGGGCATGAACCTATGGCGTAGATGCCGACGGCCGAGCAAAACCTTCGGCACCGTTTCCGCGCGGTCAATCAGGATCAGCGTCGCCGAATCCCGCGGCTTGAGATTCGGAAAGGTTTGATCGCGAATGGTGCGGGTGAGCCGGTCGGCGCGGTCGGCCGCCGTGCCGCCTGCTCTTACGCTCGAAATATCGTCATCCATCAATGCAAGCCATCAATACAAGTCTCGCCAATCCATTGCGCTGCTAACGCCGCCGTTTGTGTGACTTCGACTTTTGCGCAAATTTCGGACGCTGACGCGGCGTATGTAGAGCCTTTTGCGCCGCAGCGCGATCATGTTCCAAATCGCGGCCGGCGAGCTTGAAACGCAGGGCGCCGGCGACCGGCGCCGCCTCGACAAGCTGTACCGTCACCGGATCGCCAAGGCGGTGGGTCGCCGAACGGCCGACGAAAGCGCGGCCGGCTTCATGGAAACGGAAATACTCATCGCCGATGGTGCGGGCCGGGATAAAACCGTCGGCGCCGGTTTCGTCGAGTTCCACGAACAATCCGGCGCGGGTGACGCCGGAAATATGCCCGTCGAAAGTCGCGCCGACGCGATCGGCCAAAAAATGCGCAATCAGCCGGTCGGCCGTCTCGCGTTCGGCCTTCATGGCGCGGCGTTCGGTTGCGGAAATGTTGGCGGCGATCTCGGCAAGCGATTGCGCGTCGGTACCGTCCGGCAGGCCGTCGGCGCCCAGCTTTCCGGCGCGGATCAGGGCGCGGTGCACCACAAGATCGGCATAGCGGCGGATCGGCGAGGTGAAGTGAGCATAGCGGCGCAGATTAAGGCCGAAATGGCCGTAATTCTCCGATGAATATTCAGCCTGCGCTTGGGTGCGTAAGACTACTTCATTGACCAACCGTTCGATGTCGCGGCCTTTGACCCGCGCCAAGATGCTGTTGAACCCGTCCGGCCGCAACGCGCCGCCCTTCGGCAGCGAAATATCGAGGGTGCCCAAGAATTCGCGCAAGGCATTGAGCTTTTCCGGCGACGGCTCGTCGTGCACGCGATAGATCAGCGCGATATTGCCCCGCTCGCAGGTTTCGGCGGCCGCGACATTGGCGAGGATCATGAATTCCTCGATCAGCCGGTGCGCCTCGAGCCGTTGCGGCATGATCACGCGATCGACGGTGCCGTCGGATTTCAGCACGATCTTGCGTTCCGGAATGTCGAGATCGAGCGGCCCGCGCCCGTCGCGCGCATGCAGGACGGTGCGATAGGCGGCGTAGAGCGGTTCGAGGATTGTTTCGGCGATCGATTCGGTAACCTCGTCGGGGCGGCCGGTGACGGCGAATTGCGCCCGTTCGTAGTGCAGGCGCGCCGCGGAACGGATCAGCACGCGGTGAAATGTATGCGAGCGTTTGCGGCCGTCGGTGCCGATCACCATGCGCACGGCGAGCGCCGGCCGATCTTCGTGCGGCCGCAGCGAGCACAAATCGTTGGAAATGCGCTCCGGGAGCATCGGCACGACGCGGTCGGGAAAATAGACAGAGTTACCGCGTTTAGCCGCCTCGCGATCAAGCGCCGAGCCGGGCCGGACATAATGCGCGACGTCGGCGATGGCGACGGTGACGAGATGGCCGCCGGAATTCTTCGGATCGGGATCGGGCACGGCATGCACCGCGTCGTCGTGGTCTTTGGCGTCGGGCGGATCGATGGTGACGAAGGGCACCTGACGCCAATCCTCGCGGCCCGCCGTCGAGGCCGCCCGCGCGGCATCCGCTTCGTCGAGCACGGCGCGCGGAAACACATGCGGAATATCGTGGGCATGGAGGGCGATCAGACTGACGGCGCGTTCGTTCTTGAGCGAGCCCAACCGCTCGACCACGGTGCCGGCCGCAAGACCGAGGCGGCCGTGCCGCGCCACTTCGACCGCGACGAGGTCGCCGTCGATCGCGCCCGCCGCGGCGTCGGCTGCAATGCTCACTTCGCGGCCGAGTTGCTTCTTGTCGATCGGCACGAGCCGCCCGCCACCACCGGCAAGACCGCGGAAAATACCGAGCGTGCGGTGCTTGGCGCGATCGATGAGTTTTATGACCCGCCCGCTTTTCTCTTCTTCGTTCGTCTGTTCGATGCGAATGAGCGCGCGGTCGCCGACGCCGGCGACTTCGCCCGGCGGCGCGCGCCGCGGCGTGGCGATGCGGATGACGGGCGCCGCGCCGTGCGCTTCCTCGTCCCATTCGGTCGGCCGCGCCAGAAGTTCGCCGTCGCTGTCGCGGCCGGTGACGTCGGCCAGCACCACGGGCGGCAACGTGCCGGCATGGTGAAGACGTTTGCGGTGCCGGTCGATCAAACCTTCGTCGCCAAGCTCTCGCAGCATGCGATTGAGCGCCGCGCGGTCCGCGTTCTTGGCGCCGAACGCGCGCGCGATCTCGCGCGTGCCGACCTTGCCGCTACGTTCGCGGATGAAGGCGACAAGCTCCTCGCGTGAGGGGAGGCGGCTCATAAGCCACTCATTGGCCCAGATCTGGGCCGCGTGCGCGGCCGGTGGCACATGAGATAATGATTATTCGGCAGCTTGCGTCGTCTTGCGGGTTTTGGCGGCGGCTCTCGGCGGTTTGGCAGGCCGCGCAGTCGGCCGCTTGCCCGCCGCTTTGACGTGTCGCGCCGTTCCAGGCGAAGGGCGCTTGCGCGGCCGCGCATGCGGGGCTGGGCCATTGCGTTCCGCCCTGGCGTCGATGAGCGCGACGGCCTCTTCAAGCGTGATCGTCTCCGGCGTCTTGTCGGCCGGGAGCGTCGCGTTGACGCCGTCATGGCTGACATACGGGCCGTAGCGGCCCTTCTTCGCCACGATGGCGCCGCGCTTGGTCGGATGGTCGCCGAGCGGCCGGCCCGGATCGGCGCCGAAGCGCCGCCCACGCGGACCCTTGGCGTGCTTCTCGGCGATCAGCGTCACCGCGCGATTGAGCCCGACCGAAAAGACCTCTTCGGGAGAGTCGAGATTGGCGTAGATTTTGCCGTGCCGCACATAGGGCCCAAATCGGCCGATGCCGGCAACGATCGGCTCGCCGTCCTCAGGGCTGCGGCCGACTTCGCGCGGCAGCGAGAGCAAAGCGAGCGCGCGGTCGAGATCAATCTCGTCAGGCGCCACTCCCTTCGGCAGACTGGCGCGCTTGGGTTTCTCGCCGCCCTTCACGGTTTCGCCGAGCTGCAAGTAGGGGCCGAAGCGGCCGCTGCGCACCGTGACATCGAGCCCGGTTACCGGGTCCACGCCGAGCTTTTTCGTGCCGATATCGGGCGACCCGTCGGCTTGGGATGACAAAGCGCGCGTATAACGGCATTCCGGATAATTCGTGCAGCCGATGAAGGCGCCGAACTTGCTCAGTTTGAGCGACAGCCGGCCTTTGCCGCAAGTCGGACATGCGCGAGGATCGCTGCCATCCTCGCGCGGTGGAAACAGATGCGGCGCGAGCAGCGCATCGAGCGCATCGATCACCGCCGAAATCTTCAAATCCTTGGTCTCGTCAATGGCGCCGATAAAATCGCGCCAGAAATCGCGCAGCACGTCGCGCCAAGCCACCTCGCTATTCGAGATCTGGTCGAGCTGTTCCTCGAGGCCGGCGGTAAAATCGTATTCGACATATTTGGCGAAGAAGCTTTCCAGAAAGGCGACGACAATGCGTCCGCGGTCCTCCGGAAGGAGCCGCCGCTTGTCGAGCCGCACATATTTGCGGTCTTTGAGCACTTGCAGGATCGATGCATAGGTCGACGGGCGGCCGATGCCGAGCTCTTCCAGGCGCTTGACCAGCGAAGCTTCCGAGTACCGCGGCGGCGGCTCGGTAGAATGCTGGTCGGCGGCGATCGAGCGTTTTTCGAGCCTCTCGCCGCCACTCATTTGCGGCAGCCGGCGGGATTCCTCGTCCTCCGGATCTTCGTCGCGGCCTTCCTGGTAGAGCGCGAGGAAGCCGTCGAATTTTACGACAGTTCCGGTGGCGCGAAGCTCAAGGAGGCGGCCCGCCACGTTGGCGTTGATCTCGACCGTGGTGCGCTCTAATTCGGCCGATTCCATCTGGCTTGCGACCGTGCGTAGCCAAATCAGCTCGTAGAGCTTGGCCTGATCCGCATCGAGGAAGCTTTTGGTTTCGCGCGGTCGACGCGAAAGCTCGGTCGGGCGAATGGCTTCATGGGCTTCTTGCGCGTTCTTCGCCTTGGTCTCGTAACGCCGCGGCGCCGGCGGCACGTACTCTCTGCCGTAATCCGCTTCGATGACGCGGCGCACTGCCGGGATCGCTTCCTCGGCAATCTGCACGCCGTCGGTGCGCATATAGGTGATGAGGCCGACGGCCTCGCCGCCGATATCGACGCCTTCGTAGAGCCGCTGCGCCACGCGCATGGTGTGCGCGGGCGCGAAACCGAGCTTGCGGCTTGCTTCCTGCTGCAAGGTCGAGGTGGTGAATGGCGCATAGGGGTGGCGCTTGACCGGCTTGGCTTCGACGGATGCGACGGTGAAGGCGGCGGTTTCCAGTGCCTGCCTGAACGCCTCGGCTTCCGCGCCCGAGCCGATGTCGAGCCGCTGCAGCTTCTTGCCGTCGGCGCCGACAAGCCGCGCCTCGAAGGTTTCCTGGCGCGGCGTCGCCAGCGTGGCGATGAGCGACCAATATTCCTGCCTGACGAATTTCTCGATTTCGAGCTCGCGGTCGCAGACGAGCCGCAACGCGACCGACTGTACGCGGCCCGCCGAACGGGCGCCGGGCAATTTGCGCCATAGCACCGGCGACAGCGTGAAACCGACGAGATAATCGAGCGCCCGGCGCGCCAGATAAGCGTCGACCAAGGCCTGGTCGATGGCGCGCGGATGCGCCATCGCCTCGGTCACCGCCTGCTTGGTGATGGCGTTGAACACCACCCGCTCGACCGGCTGGCCCTTGAGCGCCTTCTTCTCTTTAAGAAACTGGAGGACGTGCCAGGAGATCGCCTCGCCCTCGCGATCGGGGTCGGTTGCAAGAATGAGCTTGTCGGCGTCTTTGACTGCCCGCGCGATATCATTGAGCCGTTTCTGCGCCTTGGGATCGATCTCCCAGAGCATGCGGAAATTGGCGTCGGGATCGACCGACCCGCTCTTGGCCGGCAGGTCGCGCACATGGCCGAATGAGGCCAGGACTTCATAGTCCTTGCCCAGATATTTATTGATTGTCTTCGCCTTGGCGGGCAATTCCACCAGTACCAGATTCATAATAACCCGATGATTTTACGGCCTTTTTGCCTTTTAACGCGCAACTCGCGGCACTCAGGCCGACCGGAACATGGGTAATGCATACCCACCTGTCAAATCGTTACCGGCGGAATGCGGCGTGGCGATAACGTTCGAATGCCTACCAATCGGGGCAAAAACCCGGCAGCTTCCAATCGCTCGTATAGGTTGTATTTGTAATGTTAATATCGTTAAGGTATATATCGTACGTGGAACCCGCAAAGTTCCATGCGCGGCCTGTTTCGGCCAATTCCGATCACGTAGCGTCCTAAAACCAATGCCAAACCGCGACGATATCAACGGGCCGAATGGACACGAAACCCCCGACAGCGCGGCGCACTACATAGCAACGCTCACGGAAGAGCTCGCTCGGATCGCCCTGCGCAACGGCCTCGATACGCTCAGCTACATCCTGGAAATGGCGCGGCTTGAAGCCGACCAAGTCGCCAAGGACTGATAAGAAATAGGGTGGCCCAATCCGCCGTCTCACATCAGTGATACCAAGCCGCCGCCATGACGCTCCAGCCGCCCGGCGATTTCCAATTCCAAGAGCACCATTCGCACCACGCGCGGCGAACTCTGCGACAGCCTGATCAAATCGTCGATCGAGACCGGGGCGGGGCTCATTAGCGCCACGATCCGCGTTCGCTCGTCCGGCGCGGGCTCGATGTCTTGCGTCACCGGCTCCATCTCTTCTTCCTCCGGTTCGCGAGCCGGAAGCTCCAGTCCCATGATCGGCTGCAGCACGGTGATAATATCGGCGGCTTCGGTGACCGGCGTGGCGCCCTGTTTGATCAGGCCATTGGTGCCTTCCGCGCGCGGATCGAGCGGCGAGCCCGGCACCGCGAACACTTCGCGGCCCTGTTCCAGCGCCAGCCGCGCCGTGATCAGCGAGCCGGAGCGCTTGGCGGCTTCGACAATCACGACGCCGAGCGACAGTCCGGAAATGAGCCGATTGCGGCGCGGGAAATCGCGCGCCCGCGGCTCCCAGCCGAGCGGCATTTCGGTGAGTGCGAGGCCTGCCGGCAAAATAGCATCGAGGAGATCGACGTGCTCGGGCGGATAGACGCGATCCTGGCCGCCGGCCAGAACAGCGACCGTTCCGCTGGCAAGACTGGCGCGATGCGCCGCCGCGTCGATGCCGCGCGCCAACCCGGAAACGATCGCAAAGCCGGCTTCGCATAGCCCGTGCACGAGGCGCTGGGTGATCTTGACGCCGGCGGCCGAAGCATTGCGCGAGCCGACGATTGCGACCTGCGGCATTGCCAGCACGGCGGCATGGCCGCGGATTGCGATCAGCGGCGGCGCGTCGTCGATCATTTGTAAGCGCTGCGGATAATCGGCCTCGCCGATCGCGACAAAGCTGACGCTGATTTTGCGCGCCACGTCGATTTCACGCTGGGCTTCTTCACGCGAATAGATTTGCGGGGAGGCGTTGCCGCCGCCGCGGCGCGCCAAGCCGGGCAGGGCCTCAAGCGCGGCGCGCGCGCCGCCGAAATGGTTGATCAGCGCCCGAAAGGTGCGCGGCCCGACATTTTGGCTGCGGATCAGCCGCAGCCAATCGAGCCGCTGCTCATCCGTCAATCGGATGGGTTCCGTGCCCTCGATCACCGCGCCCCCAAAGAAAATCCCAAGCCTGCGCGCCGCTTAGCCTGAAGCCATAGCTTACACTCGCGACCGCAGAGGTAAAACCGCAGGTATTTGTTGCAAAACGACAGGCAAACCCGCAGAGTCCAGGCTGCCGCGAGGCCGTAAGGGACTTTGGTTCCCTTTGGAGGGTATCCGTTGCACGGTAACTTGCCCAAGCGCGCGTTTCGCGTCGTGCTCATCAAACCATCGCATTACGACCAGGATGGCTATGTCATTCAGTGGCTGCGCTCGACACTGCCGTCAAACAGCCTGGCGAGCGTCTACGGCCTGATCGAGGAATGCGCGCGCGATCGCGTGCTCGGGCCAGAAATCGATATCGAGGTCGAGGCCTGCGACGAATGCAATACCGTTGTCGATGTCACCGGCGCGGCCAAGCGTATCCGCGCCGCGGGCGCCGGCATGGTCGGCTTGATCGGCGTGCAGTCGAACCAATATCCCCGCGCGCTCGATCTCGCCCGGCAGTTCCGCGCGCAGGGTCTCACCGTCGTCATGGGCGGCTTTCACGTCAGCGGCTGCATCTCGATGTTGCCGGGGTTGCCCGCGGATTTGCAGGAAGCGCTCGACCTCGGCATTCATCTGTTCGCCGGCGAGGCCGAGGGCCGCATGGCCGAGGTTTTACGCGATGTCGCCGCCGGCCGCGCCAAGCCGATCTACAACTATCTCAACGATATGCCCGAAATGGCCGCCGCGGTTTATCCGATCCTGCCGCGCGCCTTGGTGACGCGGGTCGCCGGGCACTATTCGAGTTTCGATGCCGGCCGCGGCTGTCCGTTCCAATGCAGCTTCTGCACCATCATCAATGTCCAGGGCCGCAAGTCGCGCTACCGCACGCCCGACGACGTCGAGGCGATCGTGCGTGCCAATGCGGCGCAGGGCATTACCCGGTTTTTCGTCACCGACGACAATTTCGCCCGCAACCGCAACTGGGAACCCATTCTCGACCGGCTGATCGAGCTGCGCGAGCGCGAGAAGTTCAACATCAAGCTTTTGCTTCAGGTCGACACGCTGTGCCACCGCATTCCGAATTTCATCGAGAAGTCCGCGCGCGCCGGCTGCACCGCCATTTTCCTCGGTCTCGAAAACATCAATCCCGAATCCCTGATGGGCGCGAAGAAACGTCAGAACAAGATTTGGGAATATCGCGATATGCTGCTGGCGTGGCGCGCGCAAAAGGTGATGACCTATGCCGGCTACATTTTAGGCTTCCCGACCGACACGCCGGCAACGATCGCGCGCGATATCGAGATTATCAAGAAGGAATTGCCGGTCGATATTCTCGAGTTCTTCTACCTGACGCCGCTGCCCGGCTCGGAGGACCACAAGAATCTGTACATGCGCGGGGTGCCGATGGATCCCGACATGAACAAATACGATCTCGAGCATGCCTGCACCGCGCATCCGCTGATGTCGAAGGCGACTTGGACGCAGGTCTATGCCGATGCGTGGAAGCGCTATTACACCGACGAGCATGTCGAGACGATCATGCGCCGCGCCATCGTCTCCGGCATCAACCGCACCAAGGTTTTGGATTCGCTGACCATCTTTTCCGGCGCCGCCCGCATCGACGGCGTGCATCCGCTGCAGTTCGGATTTTTCCGCCGCAAGCTGCGCAAGCAGCGCCGCTCCGGCATGCCGATCCGCAATCCGCTGGCGTTCTATCCCTGGCGCGCGCTCGATTTTCTCAAAGTGACGTCGCAATGGCTGCGGCTGATCTGGCGCTATCGTCGCATCATGGCGCGCGTGACGAAGGACCCGGCCGCGGGCAGCTATGTCGACGAAGCGTTGCGGCCGCATACCGGCGCCGGCGAGACCGACCATTTCGTCGAAGTCTTTGCCGACAAGATTCCGCACACCCATGGCGCGCCAGTGCGCGTCGCCGCGGCGGTTGGCGCCGCCGCCGAATAGCCGCTCAGCGCTCCGATTTGCCGCCGATCCTGCTTTCCGTGCCGGCGGCGAGCCGCGCGATGTTGGCGCGATGCATGATCCACAGCAGCACTGCCAGCAGCAGAAACAATATGGCCTCCGGCAAATTGCCGTTCCACCACAGTATGATGGGCGTCGCCGCGCTGGCGATCAGCGCCGCAAGCGAGGAATAACGGGTCACGGCAGCGATCGCGAGCCATAAAACGGCGAACGCCGAGAGCGCGATCCATAATCCGAAGCCGAGCAGGAGCCCGATGAAGGTCGCTACGCCCTTGCCGCCTTTAAAGCCGAGCCACACCGGGTACAAATGGCCGAGAAACGCGCTGAGCGCGGCCACGATCGCTGCGTCGCGCCCAAACACGGCGCTTGTGATTGCGACCGCCGCGGTGCCTTTGAGCATGTCGCCAAGAAGCGTGGCCGCAGCGAGGCCTTTTCGGCCGGTACGCAGCACATTGGTGGCGCCGATATTGCCGGAGCCGATGCTGCGGACATCGGGCGCGCCGGCGAGCCGCGTTATGAGCACGCCAAACGGAATCGAGCCGCACAGATAGCCGAAGGCGAGCGCTGCGGCATATTCCGGCACAAGCGACCATTCGATCGGCGGCAGCATGGCTATTCAATATTGCCTGAAGCCGGAACGCGAAAATAGCGCTGTGTTGGGCTATGGCGTGGAATCATAAACCCGCAGGTAAATCTCGGCTTTCGGCAGCGCCGCACGCCAGCAAGGGCTTGCGGCATCACCTCGCGTCTTTGCGGTAATCGGTGGTATTGTGAACGTGCCGAAGGAGCGGGAAGGGATTAATGGGCGCGAATGATTTAGTGGCGCGGTGTTTTACGAGCGTCATCGGTCTAATCGGTTATGTGAGTATCATACTCGTCATCGCGCTAAACTTGCTCGTTTTGTGCGGAATCGCAGTTCTCGTTTTGCGTTATGCATTCGGGATCGAATTGCTGCATCCCTTTGAGTGGCTTCCAGCCGAATGGCGTCAAAAATAGTTTCACTAAATGCCACATTCAAAGTAGCCCTCTACCTGCCGATAGCAGGTCCCCTGTTGACTCTTCTTGGCCGCACCGTCCACCAAAAGTGAGGAGCCCCGGACCATGTCTGGGGCTCGTGAGCACATTGGTCAAAACGGTGGAACTGTTCATTCGCCTTCGAGTGAACCGTAATCACGCAACAATTCACTGCGAACACGCTGATCGGGATCGGTGCCAATCACGCGGCCGTCGAGCAACTTTTGCTCATCGATCTCAATGTACGAGCAATCGCCTTAACCCGCGCGGGCCTTTTTACCGCCCTCTCGTGGCCGAAATCCTGCCGCGAGCGCGTCGGTGGCATTGGGATAGATCACGAGGTGCTTGAGTTTATCGGCCGACGCGCCGGCGATTGCCGCCAGTCCGGGCAAAAATGTTTTTCGCGCCGCATCAGCCACGACGAATTGCGCGTCCGCACCTTCGCCGACGTCCTTCTCGCAATAAACGCAGCGCAGCATGCAGCGCTGCGGTGGGTCGTCTTCGATGACGTAGAATTTATTTGCGGCATATTGCCGTTCGGCGGGATCGCCGGTGATGCAATTGGGATTGTCGCATTGCAAACCGTTGCCGATCGGCTGGACATAGATCGGATGAACCGGCTTGGCGAAGCCGCCGCTAAAAAGGTTCAGGGATTTGTTTTTCTGCAGATGCAGAAGAAGCGAAATCAGCGCCATGCGGATCGGCACGCCGTATGCCGCCTGCTGGAAGTAAACCGCCCGCCTGTCCGTATCGAACGACGCATCCAGTTCGTTGACCCGCGGTAAGGGATGCATGACGCTGGCATCGGAAAATTTCGCCTCGCCCAAAAACTTTGCGTCGATTTTTGGATAGGCCCGCTCCTTCTCGGTCCAGCGCTCTTTCTGAAAGCGCGTGACATAAACGGCATCGATTTTCTTTTGCACCAGAAGCCCCAAATCGATTTCTGGATCGGGGATTAGCGATAATTGATGCGGTTGATCCGCGGTGACGTAGAGCGCGTCGATCGAGCCGCCGGGTGGTTGTCCGGATTCCTTCGACACCATGCGGCAGTGGAATTCTTCGCGCAGCCGGCGATCGACATAGGCCGGCAATTCCATTCCGGGCGCGGGCAGGGGATCGATGGTCGCGCCGAAGCGGGCGAGCGCGTAGACAAACGAATGGATAGTGCGGCTGCCTTTGAGATCGCCGGAAATCGCGACCTTCATATTCTTAAGGCTCTTTTTCTTCGATTTCAGCGTGAATAGATCGCACAGCGTTTGCGTCGGGTGCTCGTGGCTGCCGTCGCCGCCGTTGATCACGGGAATCTGCGAATATTCGGCCGCCAACCGCGCCGCGCCGTCGCGCGGATGGCGGATGATAACGATATCGGCGTAATTCGCGATGACCCTGATCGTGTCGGCGAGGCTCTCGCCTTTGGCCGCGGAACTTACCGCCGGATCGGCGCTGGTGATATTGGCGCCGCCCAGCCGCAGCATCGCGCTCTCGAATGACAAGCGCGTGCGCGTCGACGGCTCGTAGAACAGGCTAGCCAGGATGAATTTAGAGGCGAGATCGGTGCTGCGGCCGATACGGTAGGAAACGTTGTCGTCTGCGAGTTCCTTTAAAAACCCTTGGGCAACCTCAAAGATCGTCTCGATCTCCTTATTGGTGAGGTCATTGATCGAAACGATGTGGCGCGTCGGCGGCTGGGTTTTTGTCATCAAAGCGGTGCTATAGGCCCAATTGCCGCATGCGGGCAAGCCCGCTTTGGCCGCAGCCGAAGCTGATGCACCGGAAACCGCGGCCGGCGGCCATGCTACGATTGGCGCCCAAACGAGGCGAGTCGCCATGGCCGTCCGCTCGCGCTTTGATACGCACGATGTTTTCAACCAAGTACCGCCTTACCAAGGCGTCGATTTATTCTTAAGCGACGTCCCGCTGCAGAAAGCCGTCGGAGCGAATGGGGCTGACGGCGACGTACCGGTGCTGTCGGCCTTCGGCAGACATTGGGGCACGGCGGAGATGTTCGCGCTCGGCCGGCGCGCCAACGACAACCCGCCGCAGCTTCACGCCTTCGATGCCAGGGGGTATCGCCGCGACACTGTCGAGTTCCACCCGGCCTATCACCAGTTCATGCGCGAGAGCATCGCGGCCGGGCTTCACGCCTCGACATGGACGGTGCGGGGCCAGCGCGCGGCTGCGCCGGCGGAGGTGACGCGCACGGCGCGCTTCTACATGGCGGCGCAAGTCGAAACCGGACACTTGTGTCCGATCACGATGACGCGCGCGGCGCTTGCCGTCCTCGCCGCAGAACCCTCGCTTGCGGCAAAAGTGGTCGCCAAGGCCGTCACGCGCAACTATGACCCGCTGTTCCGGCCCTGGCGGGACAAATCGGGCATGACGCTCGGCATGGGCATGACGGAGAAGCAGGGCGGCACCGATGTGCGCGCCAACACCACTACGGCGACGCCCGAAGGCGATGCTTATTCGATTGTCGGCCACAAGTGGTTTTTGTCCGCGCCGATGTGCGATGCATTTTTAGTGCTGGCGCAGGCGCCGGGCGGACTGACCTGTTTTCTCATGCCGCGCTTTCGCGATGACGGTTCAGTCAACGGTTTGCGCTTTCAACGGCTCAAGGGCAAGCTCGGCAATCGCTCGAATGCATCGAGCGAAGTCGAGTTCACGGATGCTTTCGCCTGGCGCGTCGGCGAGGAAGGCGCCGGGATCCGAACCATTTTGCAGATGGTGCAGTTAACGCGGCTCGATTGCGCCGTCGCTTCGGCCGGTTTGATGCGCATGGCGCTGGTGCAGGCCGTGCATCATTGCCGCCATCGCGGCGTCTTCGCGAAGCGGCTTTACGACCAGCCGATGACGCGCGCGGTTCTCGCCGACATGGCGCTCGACGTCGAAGCCGCAGTCGCTTTCGTGTTTCGCCTCGCGCGCGCGTTCGATCGCGCTGCGGACGATCAAGGCGAGGTTGCTTACGCGCGCATCATGACGCCTGCGGCGAAATATTGGATCTGTAAGCTCGCGCCAGGTTTCATCTTCGAGGCGATGGAATGTCTTGGCGGCAACGGTTACGTCGAAGAGAGCATCCTGCCGCGGCTCTATCGCGAGGCGCCGGTCAACGCCATCTGGGAAGGTTCGGGAAATGTGATGTGCCTCGACGTGTTGCGCGCGCTCGAGCGGGAAGAGGGGGCCGAGTTGGTGGCGGCGCTGGCGCGCGACGCCGGTATCGATGCGGCGACTATGGAATCCACCAGCGAGGCCGATGCGCGCGCTAAGGTCGGGAAGCTCGCTTTGCTGGCTTGCGCGGTGGCATTGCAAGCGAGTGCGCCTGCGGCGGTGGCGCAAGCATTCATCCGAACGCGTCTGGCAACGACGCACGGCGCGCTTTACGGCGCAACAACGATCGATGCCGCGACAACCGAACTGCTGCTACAGCGCGTATTGCCGGAAGCGTGAGGACGCTCACGTCGGGGATTTGGGCGCCAGCCGGTCGAGCGCGCCTTGAAGAATGTAGGCCGCGGCGTGCTGGTCGATCACCGCCTTGCGCTTCGCCCGGCTGGCGTCGGCGGCAATCAGCGCGCGCTCGACGGCCGCGGTCGACAGCCGTTCGTCCCATAGCGCGATGGGAAGTTCGGTCAGTCGCGCGAGATTGCGGGCGAAGGCCCGCGTCGACTGAGCGCGCGGTCCTTCCGAGCCGTCCATGTTGATCGGCAGCCCGAGCACGATGCCGATAGCGCGCCGTTCGGCGGCTACCTCCAAGATGCGCTTCGCATCGGAGCTGAAGCGCTTGCGGGCGATGGTTTCGACCGGCGCCGCGACGCGCCGATCCGGATCGCTGGCGGCGACGCCGATGGTTTTGCTGCCGAGATCGAGACCGATCAGCGCGCCGCGCTCCGGCAGCGGGGCGGCGTCGTTGAGCATTACAACCGGCATCGTGCCCCGTTATCACGCGCTTGCGGATGCCGCCAACGTCACTTTTCTCTGCCGCGGCTCGCGGTTATGGTCGCCACGGCCTAGCCGATGGCGCGGATTATTACTGCGAAAGGAGACGGCACATGGCGTTCACAGTCATCAGCAACAGCTTTAAGGATGGCGACTACCTGCCGAACGATTTCATCCTGTCAGCCAATTTCGGCTTTGGCTGCGCCGGCGGCAATAGGTCGCCGCATCTTACGTGGTCGGGCGCCCCGGCGGGTGCGAAGAGCTTTCCGGTCACCTGCTACGATCCCGATGCGCCGACCGGTTCGGGCTTCTGGCACTGGCTGGTGGTCAACATCCCGGCGAATGTGGGCGAGCTTGCCGAAGGTGCGGGCAGCGCGAGCGGCAGGCTGCCGGCGGGCGCGGTGCAGACACGCACCGATTTCGGCGCGCCTGGCTATGGCGGTCCTTGCCCGCCCGAGGGCGACCATCCGCACCGCTATCTGTTTACTGTGTTCGCCGTGAAGACCGCTAAGCTCGACGTGAAGGCCGACACATCTGCGGCGGTCGTCGGCTTTAATCTGCATTTCAATACGCTGGCGAAGGCGGAGATCATGGGCTTGTTTAAGAGGTGAGGGCGTTTGGATGAAACTTCTGCCCGCCAGCTTCGTCACCGCGCTGACGCTCGCCGTTTCTCAGCTCAACATGTCGCAGTCCGCTCGAGCCGCCGAGATCCGGGTCATCAGCGGCGGCGCGTTTAAACAAGTGCTCAACGCGCTCGCCGCGCAGTACCAGAAGGAAACGGGCAACAAGCTCGACATCACTTATAAGACCGTCGGACAGCATGTCGCGCTGATCCGCGATGACAGGGAAAAATTTGACGTCGCTATTTTGACGCCGGAGGCGATCGACAATCTTGCCAGGGAAGGCAAGGTCGTGTCCGGGACGCGCGCCGATCTGGCAAAAACCGGCGTCGGCGTCGTTGTCAAAGCCGGCGCGCCGTTGCCGGACATTTCGACCGTCGATGCCTTTAAGCGCACGCTCCTTGCCGCGAAGTCGATCGCCTATATCGATCCCAAGGCTGGCGGATCGAGCGGGATTTACGTAGGCGCACTGTTGCAGCGGCTCGGCATCGCCGACCAGATCAACGCCAAGGCAGTATTGGTCCACGGCGGCGCGGTCGCCGATCACATCGCCGATGGCGAAGCCGAGATCGGCATTCACCAGATCAGCGAAATCTTGGCCATCGCGAGCGTCACGCTGGTCGGCCCGCTGCCGGCCGAAATCCAGAATTTCACGGTCTATGCGGCGGGCGTCGGCGCTTCGGCCAAGGACGGCGCGGCGGCGCGCGCACTGGTCGAGTTTCTGGCAGGGCCGCATGCCCTGCCGATCATCAAAGCCAAGGGCATGCAGCCGGTGTCGTCCTGATACGCCGCTGCAAAAACAAAGCGCCCGGCCGAAGCCGGGCGCTGTCTTGTCGATGGGAGTGCTCCAACCGACTCAGGGACAGCTACGCGCTTGCGTCCGGGCAATGCGCGGGATGTCTGCGCGGGTAATCCCAATGTCGGCAAGCTCGCGGTCGCTCAGGTGCGAAAGCTCCTGCATCGCCACCCCGTACCGCTTCCAATCCTGGAAAAGCCGGAAAATCGATGTGATCATGACTTTTGTTCCTTTCCTCCGGCGTACAGCCGGGAATCAAAGTCAAATATAGGGTCTGATGGTGCGCTGCAAAAGAACCTTGTTGCAGCGCAGCTAAGTAGAATATGCATGACAATAGTAATTATCAATTGGCATTGTTAGTACTCTATTGAATAACTACCTAGAAAGTTGTAAAATAGAGAAATTGGCATGCAGAATAGAGGCGAGCCCTCAAAGTGGCTACCGCGCGCGGGCCTCTAAGTAGGGAGATTCGACTGGAGGAGGGAGCGTAGGCCACTTGTTCCTGCTGCCGCCTTCGATGCGTCGTTTGCCGTCATACCGCCCTCTCGCGATCCCGCCTCTGCCGCACTCGCGGGGTGGAATTGCCCTCAGTGTTGTGTTGCGTCGGGGAGTACCATGGGCACCATGCTGGACCACCGCCGGTGTGCGGAAGAATGCGTCGCAATGGCGCGATTGTCCGAGGACAATAAAGACAAAGCGCTTTGGCTTATTCTGGCGCAGTCATGGGTACGGCTGGCCGAGTACGTGGCGCGGATTGAAACGAGCCCGATGCTCGTTCCGGACGAAAAGCAGGCCTCCTGAACCGGGCGCCGGTCGAGCCCGAATAGAACCGGCCGCAGTTCAGCTCTCACGCTTGCCCAGTTGCCGGCTTGTCAGTTAGGCGTCACTGGCCATGGCTTGCCAGCACCTCTTGGCAAGCGTGGCTGATCTTCGGCCGGTTGGCCTGCAGACAGCCCAAAATTCCAAGTACATCCTGCGGATTGACCTCAAGCTGGGTCTGGCAAAACTTGGTTACGTCGGGGTGGCAGGCGGCGCGTTCCTGGGGATCTCCTTGACCTCCCATCGGTCCGCTTACCGGCGGCGGCTGCGGCGGCAATTGTTGGGCGTGCGTGGTCGTGCCGGCGGCAAGCGCCAAAGCGAACGTCAAGATCGATACGCGAAGCATGACCCCCCTCTCCGGGCATCCGGCCCGCCCTGTGCTCTTCGTTCTTATCCCACATTTTTTCGCTGCCCGGCACACATTAAATTTTTGCCGAGAGATTCACGGCACAATAGCGAACCTCGCCGGCGCGCTTGCGTGCCGCGGGTGCGCGGCGATACATCTGCGCAGGGCGGTTAGCTCAGTTGGTAGAGCGTCTGCTTTACACGCAGAATGTCGGCGGTTCGAGTCCGTCACCGCCCACCAGCCTTCGCAAGCGTAGCGCCGCGCAGGCTGAAAAAATATCGCCCGCCGCCTCGCAACTCTGCGATTGCGATGACGAGCGGGCGGTGAGTGGCGCGAAACCCGCTTAGCGGGTCAGCCAGAGGAGGCGATCAGACCGCCTCTTTCAGCTCCTTTGAGGCGCGGAAGGCGACTTTCTTGCTGGCCTTGATCTGGATCGGTTCGCCGGTGGCGGGATTACGTCCCATGCGCGCGGCGCGCTTTCGGACCTGCAGGATGCCGAGCCCGCCGATGCGGATGCGCTCGCCCTTTTTGAGGTGCTTGACGATGTTGCTCACGAAGCCGCCGAGGATAGCTTCCGCCTGCTTTTTCGAAAGCTCGTTATCCTCCGCAAGGCTTGCGGCGAGATGCTTCAGTGTCACGGTCGTTGCAGTTGTTTTACCAGGCGTTGTCATTAGTCCCTCCTCAATGAAGCGGTGGCGTGGAAAAAGCGCCGCTCACGGCGAAGCAGTTAAACGATTCGGCTCCGGCTGACCACGCTTGTTTTGCCGATTCCACCGATGTTTTCGGCATCGCCGCGCTGTCTGAGGTGGCTCTGTGGCGAGCGTAAGGCGGCCGGAAAAGGCCGATTTAGGCTTCAAATCCTTGACTTGGCGCTGGCCCGGCCTTAACTGCCGACCGCGCCCGCGGGGGCGTAGCTCAGTTGGTTAGAGCGTCGGCCTGTCACGCCGAAGGTCGCGGGTTCGAGTCCCGTCGCTCCCGCCATTTCAATGACTTAGCGCCCTTTCCCGAGTGCCCCGAACGGTGTTTCGACGGGCGCGCTTAGCCAGTCTCAGCCCCGGTAGATCGGCGCCGGCTGGGTGAAGAAGCTCCACAGGATGTGATAGACGAGCGCGTAATTCTTCTGCTGGAAGCTCGCGTGTGAAATGCCGGGCATGACGGCAAAATGCTTGTCCGGGTTTGGCAGCCGGGCGAAGAAGCCGGCGAGGTCGTCGAAGCCGGCGATGCCGTCCCATTGGCCGCGCATGATCAGCGTCGGCACGCTGATTTTCTCGGGATCGACCACCGGCAGATTGGCGCACATATCGACATAAGTGCCGGTCGGCACCGAGGTGTCGAGTGCGACGACCGCGTCGGCAAAGGCGTCAATGACCTTGTCTTCCGCCGTGCCGGGATGATCGCGGTCGAAGATCGAATGGATAAATGCCTTATCGATCGGCCGGCGGTTCTTGGCGCGGAATTCGGGAAGCTTTTTCTTGCGCTCGGCGAGCGTCGGCGAGCCCGCGCCGGTCCACACCATCGCATCGAGCGCGAGCCGTCCCACAAGATCGGGATGGCGTTGCGCGAATAAGGCGGCGCGCAGCGCGCCGGACGAAATACCGTAAACCAGGAACGACCGCTTGCCGCGAAGCTTCTGGATATAGCTCGCCGCGGCAAAGCAATCGTCGGCGCCTTGCGCGATCGGAGCGTTGTTGTCGCGATCCTTGGTCGAACGGCCGTAGCCTTCCATGTCGACGGACCAGCAATCGAAGCCGCGCCGCGCGAACCAATCCATCGCCGAGGAATCCGGCCGGCCGTCGACGTGAAGGTCAAATGTAGGTTGCGCCGCCATCGACGAGCCGTGGACGAACAGGATCGTGCCCGTCGTATTCTTCGGATCGCCGGCGCATTTCTCGAACAGAAAAAGTTTTACGTTGCCGTGCTTGGCCGTCCAATGGTCCTCGCCCTTGATCGCTGCGGCCGGGCGGTTGGTGATCTCGTCCATCGTTGCACCTAATTGATCAGCGTAATGTGGTTGTCGTTGATGATCTTAGCCCATTTTGCGACCTCGGCCGCCATGAAAGCCGCAAATTCGGGTTGCGTCATCACCATCGGCGTCGCGCCCAGCTTCTCCCAAGCTTGCCTGATGTCGGGACGGCTCAAGATTCCGGTGATGGTGTTGTGGAGCAGGTCGATGATGGGCTGCGGCGTGCCCTTGGGCGCCATGAAGCCAACCCACTGGCTGAATTTAAAGCCCGGCACGCCGGCTTCGGCGATCGTCGGCACGTCCGGCAAAATGGGCGAGCGGACCGTGCCGCTGGTGCCGAGCGCGCGCACCAAACCGGCTTTGACCATCGGCGCCATGGTCGGAATCGAATCGAACAGCATCTGGATTTGACCGCTCAGGATATCGGTGCGCATGCCGGTCGAGCCTTTGTAGGGCACGTGCACGATGTTGATCCCGGTGAGGTTCTTCAATAGTTCAGCGGCCATATGATAGTTCGAGCCCGGTCCTGACGAACCGAAATTGAGCGTGCCCGGCTTTGCCCGGGCGAGCGCCAAGAGCTCGGCCAGATTTTCGGCCGGCAGCGAAGGAGGGACGACCAGCACCAGACCGTTCTCCTCCAGTGGCGCGATCGGGATGAGATCGCGCAGGAGCTGATACGGCTTATTCTTGTAAAGCGTTTTGTTGACCGTCTGCGTACTGCTGGCCATCAGGAGCGTATAGCCGTCGGGCGTGGCCTTCGCGACAAAATCGGTGCCGATGGTGGTGCCGGCGCCAGGGCGGTTCTCGATGACAAAGGGCTGCTGCAGGGATTTTTGCAGCTCGACAGCGATGGCGCGGACAAAGACGTCGGTCGGCCCGCCGGCGCCGAAAGGAACGATGATCTTGACCGGCCGCGACGGATAATTGTCGGCACGAACCGTTGTAACCGCGGCCGAGCTTGCTAGCACGAGCAGCACGGCGCGGCGCGAATATCCAATCAACATGTTTTCCTCACTCCAACTTCACGCCGGTGATGCGGATGATCTCGCCCCAGCGTTGCGTTTGCTCGGCGATGAAGGCGGCGAAATCCTTAGGCGACATCGGTTGCGGTACGCCGCCGAGTCCGACAATGCGATTCCTCACCTGCGGATCCGCCAAGCCCTGGTTTACGATAGCATTGATTTGATCGACGAGAGCAGGCGGCGTTCCGGCCGGCGCGACGATCGCTTGCCAGGCATCGGGCGGCATGCCGGGGTAGCCGGCTTCGATCATCGTCGGCACGTCGGGAATTTCAGGCAGGCGGTGTGGGCTTGTCACGGCGAGCGCGCGCAGCTTGCCGCTTTTCAGAAACGGCATGATGCCCGTCGCGCCTTCGAAGGTCATGTTCATTTGTCCCGACAGCACATCGATGGTGGCCTGCGAGGCGCCCTTGTAAGGCACGAATACGATATCGGCGCCGGTCAGGTGTTTGAACATTTCACCGCTAAGATGCGGCGGCGTGCCGATAACCGCGCCGTAATTCAATTTGCCGGGATTGGCCTTGGCATAGGCGACCAGCTCCTTGACGCTGTGCACGGGCATCGATGCGTTGATGGCGAGCACCTGTGGCGTTGAGGACAACAGCGCCATCGCGGTGAAATCTCTGACCGGATCGATGCCGGCGTTTTTATAGAGCTGCGGACTGATGGCAAGCGATCCCGATGTCGCGGCCATGAGCGTGTAGCCGTCGGGGGGCGCGCCCGCCACCATCCTCGCCGCGAGGGTGCCGCCGGCGCCGACATAGTTTTCAACCACGATCGGGCCGAGATGCGCGGAGAGCCAATCGCCGATAATCCGCGCGGCCACGTCCGGCGGCCCGCCCGGCGCGAACGGCACAATGAGCTTGATCGGCCGCTCGGGAAAACTTGCGGCACTGGCCGGCAGAACAGGGAGAACCGCAAATGCCAAGGTCAAGGCAACGCGTGTGCAAAATCGGACTCGCAAGTCTGGGATCGATTCCGGCATCGGCAGCGTCACCCGTTCTCCGTAAAAGTGTCGCCGGATCGTAGCATCGGGCGCGCCGAAGGCGTCAACGCGGGTGTCACGCACAGGCCTGCCTTGCACCTTTTTGTGCACTGCGCTAAGGGTCGCAAAGTTCCGTCGGCAGCGCGAATCCGCTTGATTTTGAGGCAAATCGGCGCATGGGCGTTTGTCCAGGGAACAGCGCTGCATCGGACATGTTCCCGAATGGGAAGGATGTCCTTCGCTTGCCGGTCAGAAGGGATTAGATGAGTCAATCGCTGACTCTATTGCTGCTCGCATATCTGCCGCTCATCGTCTTTATCGGCGTCGCGGGCGTGATCGGGCTCGCGCTTCTGGTTGTGGCGTTCCTCGTCGCTTACAAGGCGCCGAACCCGGAAAAGCTTTCCGCCTACGAGTGCGGCTTTAATGCCTTCGACGACGCACGGATGAAGTTCGACATCCGCTTTTATCTGGTGGCGATCCTCTTCATCATTTTCGACCTCGAAGTCAGCTTTCTGTTTCCCTGGGCGGCGGCGTTCGGTCACCTTGGCGTGTACGGCTTCTGGTCGATGATGCTGTTCCTTGCGGTTCTGACCGTCGGGTTTATCTATGAGTGGAAGAAGGGAGCGCTCGAATGGGATTGAGCGAACCCGCAATCGCCACACCGCGACGGGAGATAATCGACCCGCGCAGCGGCAATCCCGCCGCCGCGGACGATCCGTTCTTCGACGGCCTCAATAGCGAACTCGCCGACAAGGGATTTCTTGTCGCGGCGGCCGACGATCTCATCGCCTGGGCTCGCACCGGCTCGTTGATGTGGATGACGTTCGGGCTCGCCTGCTGCGCCGTCGAGATGATGCAAATGTCGATGCCGCGCTATGACGCGGAGCGGTTCGGCTTTGCGCCACGCGCCTCGCCGCGCCAATCCGACGTGATGATCGTGGCCGGCACCCTGACTAACAAGATGGCCCCGGCGCTGCGCAAAGTCTACGATCAGATGCCGGAGCCGCGCTACGTGATCTCCATGGGCTCATGCGCCAATGGCGGCGGCTACTACCATTATTCCTATTCGGTGGTGCGCGGCTGCGACCGTATCGTGCCGGTCGACATTTATGTGCCGGGCTGTCCGCCGACCGCCGAAGCCTTGCTGTACGGCGTCTTGTTGCTGCAGAAGAAAATCCGCCGCACCTCAACCATCGAACGTTAGATCGTCGACGCAGAAAATGGATGAGACGCTCGACACACTCGGCAAAACAATCGCTGGTGCGCTTGCCTCATCGGTGACGGGCTACGCGATCGCCTATCACGAATTGACCGTGAAGGTGAGGGCCGCCGCCATCGTTTCCGTGATGCGGTTTCTGCGCGATGACCCGCGCTGCCTGTTCTGGAATCTGATCGACGTGACCGCCGTCGACTGGCCGAGCCGCGAGCTCCGCTTCGACGTCGTCTATCATCTGCTTTCTCCCAAGCACAATGCGCGCGTGCGCATCAAGGCCGAGACCGACGAAACCACGCCGGTGCCTTCGATCATCGACGTCTTTCCCGGAGCCGACTGGTTCGAGCGCGAGACCTACGATCTTTACGGCGTGGTCTTTACCGGCCATCCCGACATGCGGCGCATCCTCACCGATTACGGTTTCGAGGGTCATCCGCTGCGCAAGGATTTTCCGCTGACCGGTTTTGTCGAAGTGCGCTACGACGACGAGCTCAAGCGCGTCGTTTACGAGCCGGTGCGGCTGACGCAGGAGTTCCGCAATTTCGATTTTCTGTCGCCGTGGGAAGGCACCGATTACGTCCTGCCGGGCGACGAGAAATCGAGCGGGAAGGGGTCGTGACGTGAAAGCCACCCTCAAGCCCGGGCTCACCCACCGCTTCGCCTACAAAGTGCCGGAGAATAAGACCGTTCCTTACACCTATCCGGAATCGCCCGAAATCTTGTCGATGCCCAAGGTGTTTGCGACCGGCTTCATGATCGTGCTGATGGAATGGGTGTGCACGCAGCTTCTAGCGCCGCATCTCGATCCCGGCGAGGGCAGTCTCGGCGTCCACGTGGATGTCAGTCACCTTGCGGCGACGCCGGCGGGAATGACGGTGACGGTCGACGTCGAATGCGTCGAAGTCGCCGGGCCGCGTGTCACCTTTAAGGTCAAGGCGCATGACGGCCTCGATCTCATCGGCGAAGGCCGGCACGAGCGTTTCATCGTCATGTGGGACAAGTTCAACTCGCGGCTGGCGGCAAAGGCTGCGAAGGTAAGGGAACTGGCGTGATGGCTGAGGCCGCGCAGCGCAACTTCACGATCAATTTCGGACCGCAGCATCCGGCGGCGCATGGCGTGCTGCGTCTGGTGCTCGAACTTGACGGCGAAGTTGTCGAGCGCGTCGATCCGCACATTGGGCTACTGCATCGCGGCACCGAAAAGCTGATCGAGCACAAGACGTATCTGCAGGCAATTCCCTATTTCGACCGGCTCGATTATGTCGCGCCGATCAATCAGGAACATGCCTTCTGCCTGGCGGCGGAGAAACTCCTCGGTATAGATGTGCCGCGCCGCGCCCAAATCATCCGAGTGCTCTATTGCGAGATCGGCCGGCTGCTGTCGCATCTGCTCAATGTCACGACGCAGGCGATGGATATCGGCGCGCTCACCCCGCCGCTGTGGGGTTTCGAGGAGCGCGAGAAGCTGATGGGCTTCTATGAGCGGGCCTCGGGATCGCGCATGCACGCGGCTTATTTCCGCGTCGGCGGCGTGCATCAGGATCTGCCGCCGAAATTGATCGACGACATTGCCGGATTCTGCGATCCCTTCCTAAAGGTGTGCGACGATCTCGAGGTGCTGCTCACTGATAACCGCATTTTCAAGCAGCGCAACGTCGACATCGGCGTGGTCAAGCTCGAGGACGCCTGGGCGCGGGGCTTTTCCGGGGTGATGGTGCGCGGTTCGGGCGCGGCGTGGGATTTGCGCAAGGCGCAGCCGTATGAGTGCTATGCCGAATTGGATTTCGACATTCCGATCGGCAAGAACGGCGACAATTACGATCGCTACTGCATCCGCATGGAAGAGATGCGCCAATCCATCCGCATCATGAAGCAATGCATCGCGAAACTGCATGCGCCGGACGGGCAGGGGCGCGTGACCGTGGACGATCACAAGATCGTGCCGCCGCGGCGCGAGGAAATGAAGCGCTCGATGGAATCGTTGATCCATCACTTCAAGCTCTACACCGAAGGCTTCAAGGTGCCGGCCGGCGAAGTCTATGCCGCCGTCGAAGCGCCGAAGGGCGAATTCGGCGTCTATCTCGTCGCCGACGGCAGCAACAAGCCATACAAGTGCAAAATCCGCGCGCCGGGCTTTGCGCATTTGGCGGCCATGGACTTCCTCTGCCGCGGTCACATGTTGGCCGACATCTCGGCAATACTCGGCTCGATCGACATCGTGTTCGGCGAGGTCGATCGATGAGCGTGCGCCGTCTCGCCGAAAAGCAGCCGCCGAATTTCGCCTTCACGGCGGAGAATCTCGCCTGGGCAAAAGCGCAGATCGCAAAATATCCGGAAGGCCGCCAGCACTCCGCGGTGATCCCGGTTCTGTGGCGCGCGCAGGCGCAGTGCGGCGGCTGGCTGCCGCAAAAGGCCATCGAGGCGACCGCCGAACTGCTCGGCATGGCGAAAATCCGCGTGCTCGAAGTGGCGACGTTCTACACCATGTTCAATCTCGCTCCGGTCGGCCGTTTTTACGTGCAGCTCTGCGGCACGACGCCGTGCATGCTGCGCGGCTCGGAAGAGCTGAAGAAAGTTTGCCACCGCATGATCGGCGAGGAGAGCGAAGTGACCGCCGACGGCGCGTTTTCCTGGATCGAAGTCGAATGCCTGGGCGCCTGCGTCAATGCGCCGATGGTCCAGATCAATGCCGATTACTATGAGGACCTCACGCCGGAGACGTTCACCCGGATCATCAACGATCTTTCCGCTGGAAGAAGGCCCAAGCCGGGTCCGCAGATCGATCGCATCAATTCGGCGCCGGTCGGCGGACCGACCACGCTCACCGACCCCGCGCTCTACGAAGGCAAGGGGCGACCGGCGCCCGCGGCGCCAAATCCTCCGACCACCAATTCATCCGAGGGGAGGCGTGGCTGATGCTTGCCGATAAGGACCGCATTTTCACGAATCTCTATGGCCGGCATGATTGGGGCCTCGACGGCGCGCGCGCCCGCGGTGCCTGGGACGGCAGCAAGGCGATTTTGGAAAAGGGGCGCGAGGCCATCATCAACGAGGTGAAAGCGTCCGGGCAGCGCGGACGCGGCGGCGCGGGTTTCCCGACCGGGTTGAAATGGTCGTTCATGCCCAAGCAGTCGCATGGCAAGCCGACCTATCTCGTCGTCAACGCCGACGAGTCGGAGCCGGGCACCTGCAAGGACCGCGAGATCATGCGGTACGACCCGCATCTTCTGATCGAAGGCTCCCTGATCGCCGGCTGCGCCATCGGCGCGGACACCTGCTACATCTACATTCGCGGCGAGTTCATTCGCGAACGCGAATGCCTCGAAGCCGCCGTGCAGCAAGCTTACGACGCAAAACTCATCGGCAAGAACAACATCCACGGCTGGGACTTCGATATCATCGTGCACCACGGCGCCGGCGCTTACATTTGCGGCGAGGAGACGGCGCTGCTCGAAAGTCTTGAAGGCAAGAAGGGCCAGCCGCGGCTCAAGCCGCCGTTCCCGGCGAACATGGGCCTCTACGGCTGCCCGACCACCGTCAACAATGTCGAGACGATTGCACAGGTGCCGGACATCATGCGCCGCGGCGCCGCCTGGTTCGCCGGCATCGGCCGGCCGAACAACACCGGCACAAAACTCTATTGCATTTCCGGTCATGTCGAGCGGCCATGCACGGTCGAGGAGGAGATGGGGATTCCGCTACGCGAGCTGATCGAGAAGCAGGCCGGTGGCGTGCGGGGAGGGTGGGAAAATCTGCTTGCGGTGATCCCCGGCGGCTCATCGATGCCGCTCGTGCCGGCGGGCGCCGATCAGGCCGACACGCTGCTGATGGATTTCGACGGCTGCCGCGACAAGAAAACATCGCTTGGCACCGCCGCGGTGATCGTCATGGACAAATCGACCGATATCGTGAAGGCGATGGCGCGGATTTCGTATTTCTACAAGCACGAGAGCTGCGGCCAGTGCACGCCGTGCCGCGAGGGGATGGGCTGGATGTGGCGCGTGCTCGAACGCATGGCGGAAGGCCGCGCGCAGAAACGCGAGATCGACATGCTGATGGAAGTCACCACCCAGATCGAAGGGCACACCATCTGCGCCTTCGGTGACGGCGCGGCCTGGCCGGTGCAGGGGCTGCTTCGGCATTTCCGGCCGGAGATCGAACGGCGGATCGACGAATATACCGCGAACCCGCATCCCGAACCGGTCTCGGTCGCGGCGGAGTGAGTCAGATGAACGTGAGCCGCCATCTCGCCCAGCTCAATATCGGCCGGTTCCGCTATCCAACCGACGATCCGCGCATGGCCGACTTCATGAACAACCTCGCGCTCGTCAACGGCCTGGCCGACCGCAGCCAAGGTTTTGTCTGGCGTCTGCAGGACGACAGCGGCAACGCGACCGGTTTCCGGCCGTTCCCCGATCCGCAAATGGCGGTCAATTTGTCGGTATGGGAAAGCGTCGAAACGCTCGAGCGTTTTGTGTGGCAGACCGTTCATAAGCGTTTTTACGGCCGGCGTCCGGACTGGTTCGACAAAATGGAAGGACCGCATTTTGTTATGTGGTGGATTTCCGCCGGCCATCTGCCGACGGTGAGCGAGGCGAAAGAGCGGCTTGAATATCTCGCGGCGCACGGTCCGAGCGACCATGCCTTTGGCTGGGAGAGCGTTCCGGCCGCGCAATTGTGGAAGACGGCCCGGTGCGCCACACCGGACGGACAGGCGGCATGAGAAGCGATATGAGAAAAAGATGACCAAACTCATCGTCGACGGCAAAGAGATCGACGTTCCGCCGGAATACACGCTGCTCCAGGCCTGCGAGGCCGCGGGCGCGGAAATTCCGCGTTTCTGCTTTCACGAACGGCTGTCGATCGCCGGCAATTGCCGCATGTGCCTGATCGAGGTCGTCGGCATCCCGAAGCCGCAGGCCTCCTGCGCCATGGGCGTGAAGGATTTGAGCCCGAACAAAGACGGCTCGCCCAAAGTGTTGAGCACCCGCTCGCCGATGGTGCGCAAGGCGCGCGAAGGCGTGATGGAGTTTCTGCTGATCAATCATCCGCTCGATTGCCCGATCTGCGATCAGGGCGGCGAGTGCGACCTGCAGGATCAATCCATGGCCTATGGCGTCGACGCCAGCCGCTATCGCGAGAACAAGCGCGCGGTCGAGGACAAATATCTCGGCGCGCTGGTCAAGACCTCGATGAATCGCTGCATCCAGTGCACGCGCTGTGTGCGCTTTAGCGCCGAGGTCGCGGGCGTTCCCGAGCTCGGCGCCATCGGCCGCGGCGAGGACATGGAGATCACGAGCTATCTGGAACAGGCGATGCGTTCCGAGCTGCAAGGCAACGTCGTCGACCTCTGTCCGGTCGGCGCGCTGACCTCAAAGCCTTATGCGTTTGCGGCGCGGCCATGGGAGCTCACCAAGACCAAGTCGATCGACGTCATGGATGCGCTCGGCTGTGCCATCCGCATCGACACCCGCGGTAGCGAAGTCATGCGCATCCTGCCGCGCACCAATGAAGATATCAATGAAGAGTGGATTTCCGACAAGACGCGCCACGTCGTCGACGGACTGCGCACCCAACGGCTCGATCAGCCTTATGTGCGCGAGAACGGAAAGCTTCGGCCGGCGAGCTGGCATGAAGCGTTCAACGCCATTGCCGCGAAGGTTGCGAAAGCCAATCCGAAGCGCATGGGAGCGATGGTCGGCGATCTCGCCGGCGTCGAGGAGATTTTCGCGCTGAAGGATCTGATGACACGGCTCCAAGTCGGCAATCTCGATTGCCGGCAAGACGGCTCGGCGCTCGATCCGGCATGGGGCCGCGCCAGCTATTTGTTCAACGCGACCATCGCCGGGATCGATGCGGCCGATGCGCTACTCATCGTCGGCTCCAATCCGCGCAAGGAGGCCACGATCCTCAATGCCCGCATCCACAAGCGCTGGCGCGCCGAAAATTTTCCGATCGGCGTCATCGGGCCAAAGGCGGATCTCACTTACACGTATGATTATCTCGGCGCCGGCCCCGAGACGCTTGCCGCCATTACCCGGCACTCCTTCGCCGACATGCTGCGCAAGGCCGAGCGACCCATGGTGCTGCTTGGCGGTGGTGCGTTGACGCGCGGCGATGGCGCGGCGGTTGCGTCGCTCGCGGCGAAAGCCGCGCTCGACCTTGGCGCGGTGAAGCAAGGCTGGAACGGCTATTGCGTGCTGCACAGCGCCGCCTCGCGCGTGGGCGCGCTCGATCTCGGCTTTGTGCCGGGGCAGGGCGGCTTGACCGCGCGGCAAATGGCGGCGTTCGGCACGCTCGACGTTCTCCTCCTCCTCGGCGTTGACGAGATTGACGTCGCGCCAGGCGCCTTCGTCATCTATATCGGCACCCACGGCGACCGCGGCGCATCGCGGGCCGATGTGGTGCTGCCCGGCGCCGCCTATCCGGAAAAATCGGTGATCTATCTCAACACCGAGGGCCGGGTGCAGATGACGACGCGTGCCTCCTTCCCGCCGGGCGACGCGCGCGAGGATTGGGCGATCTTGCGCGCGCTGTCGGATGTTCTGAAAAACCGGCTACCCTATGACTCGCTGGCGGCGTTGCGCCAGGCGGCGTTCAAGGCGCATCCGCATCTCATGCGGATCGGTCAGGTCACTCCCGCCGATGCCGCCGACATCCAAAAGCTCGCCGCGCTCGGCGGCACGGCGGACAAGGCGCCGTTTGCTGCAAGCGTGGACGACTATTATTTCACTAACCCGATCGCGCGCGCGTCCGCAGTGATGGCGGAATGCTCGGCGATCGCGCAAGGGCGCTCGACCATGACGGCGGCGGAGTAGAACATGACGATGGCCGCGTTATGGTCCGATTACATCTGGCCGCTCGTGATCATGGTGGCGGAGAGTTTGCTTCTCGTCGTCATCCTGCTCATTGCCGTTGCCTACGTACTGTTGGCTGACCGCAAGATCTGGGCAGCAGTGCAGATCAGGCGCGGACCGAACGTGGTCGGGCCGTGGGGACTTTTTCAATCATTCGCCGATCTGCTCAAATTCGTCCTCAAAGAGCCGGTCATTCCCGCCGGCGCCAACAAGGGTGTGTTTTTACTCGCTCCGCTGGTCACTTGTGTGTTGGCGCTAGCGGCATGGGCGGTGATCCCGGTCAATGCCGGCTGGGTCATTTCCAACATCAATGTCGGCATACTCTATATCTTCGCCATCTCGTCGCTTGGCGTGTACGGCGTCATCATGGCGGGCTGGGCATCGAACTCCAAATATCCGTTTCTCGCCGCGCTACGCTCGGCGGCGCAGATGGTCTCGTACGAAGTTTCCATCGGCTTCGTCATCATCACCGTTTTGCTTTGCGTCGGCTCGCTCAATCTCTCCGCTATTGTCGAAGCGCAGAACACGCCGTGGGGCCTGCTGCGCTGGTACTGGCTGCCGTTGTTCCCGATGTTCGTCATCTTCTGCATTTCCGCGCTGGCGGAGACCAACCGGCCGCCGTTCGACCTCGTTGAGGCGGAATCGGAACTCGTCGCCGGTTTCATGGTGGAATACGGCTCGACGCCCTACATGATGTTCATGCTTGGCGAGTACGTGGCGGTTTGCACTATGTGCGCCATGGCCACGATCCTGTTTCTCGGCGGCTGGCTGCCGCCGTTCCCGGTGGCGCCGTTCACCTGGGTGCCGGGCGTGATCTGGTTCGTGCTCAAGGCATCCTTTGTATTTTTCATGTTCGCGATGGTGAAGGCGTTCGTGCCGCGCTATCGCTACGATCAGCTGATGCGGCTCGGTTGGAAGGTGTTTTTGCCGGTCTCGCTGGCCATGGTCGCAATCGTGGCCGGCGTCCTGCAATTCGCCGGGTGGGCGCCGAAATGAACGGAGGGCGGCATGGAATTTTCGCTGCCGGCCTGGCTCGGCAGTCTTGCCGGGACGATCGTTGCGGTCGCCATTTACGTGCCGGCGATCCGCATCGTGGAGCGGCGGCTGCGCGCGCAGAGCGGTCCGAAGACGCTCAAGAACCGCGCCGCATTCGAGGGCAAGCTCTCGGTCATGAGGCGGATGATTTTAGGCGTCGACATCGCAATCCTCGCCACGTTGGGTTATTGGATCGGCAACGCCATCGGCGGCAAATGGGCGGGATGAGAGGTTGATATGAGAACTCGATCAGGCCGCGCGTTCGATTTTTCTCAAGGAATTCGCGCAGGCATTCGTCCTGTCGATGCGCTACTTCTTCAGGCCAAAGGCGACGCTCAATTATCCCTTCGAGAAGGGTGTGCTGTCGCCGCGCTTCCGCGGCGAGCACGCGCTGCGGCGCTACCCGAACGGCGAGGAGCGCTGCATCGCCTGCAAATTGTGCGAGGCGATCTGCCCGGCGCAGGCGATCACCATCGAAGCCGGACCGCGGCGCAACGACGGCACGCGGCGCACCACGCGCTATGACATCGACATGGTCAAATGCATCTATTGCGGACTGTGCCAGGAATCCTGTCCGGTCGACGCCATCGTCGAGGGACCCAATTTCGAATTCGCCACCGAAACGCGCGAGGAGCTTTACTACGACAAAGAGCGCCTTCTCGCCAACGGCGATCGCTGGGAGCGCGAGATCGCAAAAAATCTCGAGCTCGACGCGCCCTATCGGTGAGATGCGCCGCCAATGATCATCAACGCCATTTTCTTTTATCTCTTTGGCGGAATAACCGTGGCTTCGGCGGTGATGGTCGTCACTGCGCGGAATCCCGTGCATTCGGTGCTGTTCCTCATTCTCGCTTTCGTCAACGCGGCGGGCTTGTTCATGCTGTTGGGCGCCGAGTTCCTGGCGATGATCCTCATCGTCGTCTATGTCGGGGCCGTCGCCGTGCTGTTCCTGTTCGTCGTGATGATGCTCGACGTCGATTTCGCCGAATTGCGCCAGGGCTTCCTCAATTATTTGCCGGTCGGTGCGCTGGTCGGCGTCGTGCTGTTGGCCGAACTCCTTGTCGTGGTCGGCGCCTGGGCCATCGGACCGGACGTGGCCAAAGCCGTCACCGCGCCGATCCCGCCCTCGAGCGCGATCAGTAATACGCAAGCGCTCGGCCTCGTGCTCTACACCCGCTACGTCTATTACTTCCAGGCGGCGGGCGTCATTCTTCTGGTCGCCATGATCGGCGCGATCGTGATGACGTTGCAGCATAAACCGAACGTCCGACGGCAAAACATCGCCAATCAGGTTGCGCGCGGTCCGGCAACCGCGATCGAAGTGGTCAAGGTGAAATCGGGGCAGGGGCTGCTGTCATGACGCGAGTCCTATCATGACGATCGGTCTCGGCCATTATCTCTCGGTGGCGGCAATCCTGTTCACGCTCGGGATTTTCGGCATTTTTCTCAACCGCAAGAACGTGATCGTCATCCTGATGTCGATCGAGCTCATTTTGCTCGCCGTCAACATCAACCTGGTCGCGTTCTCGAGTTTCTTGGGCGACATCGTCGGCCAGGTCTATGCGCTGATCGTGCTCACGGTCGCGGCGGCGGAGGCCGCAATCGGGCTGGCCATCCTGGTCGCTTATTACCGCAACCGCGGCTCGATCGCGGTCGAAGACATCAATCTGATGAAGGGCTGAACGGCCAATGTACGAAGCCATCGTTATCTTGCCGCTCCTTGGTGCCATCATCGCCGGCGCCATTGCGCTTGTTGGCGCGGCCAACCGCAATCCAGGCGAGGACCCGCCACCGCAGGATGACGACCATGCCGCGTCACTCGTCCCCCAGCACCATCCACGCGCGACGCCGTCGTCGGATGCTCCGCACGCAGCATTCTCCGACACGCACGTCGAGGAGCATGCAGCGCCTGCGCCGTCTGCCGCGGGCTCGCTCGCCGCCATGCTCATCACCTCGACGTTTCTGGTGATCTCCTGCGTATTGTCCTGGATCGCATTCTTCGATGTTGGCATCGAGGGCCACGACGCGCGCGTTACGCTCTTCTCGTTCATCACTTTCGGCGACCTGCACTCCGAATGGGCGCTGCGCATCGATTCATTGACCGCCGTGATGCTGGTCGTGGTGACGACCATCTCGTCGGTGGTCCACGTCTATTCCATCGGCTACATGGACGACGATCCCTACAAGCCGCGCTTTTTCTCCTATTTGTCGTTCTTCACCTTCGCCATGCTGATGCTGGTGACGGCCGATAATCTCGTGCAGTTGTTCTTCGGCTGGGAAGGCGTCGGTCTCGCGAGCTATTTGCTCATCGGTTTTTGGTTCCACAAGCCGGCAGCCAATGCCGCGGCAATCAAGGCCTTCATCGTCAACCGCGTCGGCGACTTCGGCTTCTCGCTGGGAATTTTTGCCGTTTTCTATCTCACCGGCGCGATCGACTTCGACACGATCTTCGCCCAGGCCCCCGCACTGGCCGGCAAGACCTTTCATTTTCTAAGTTGGGACGTGAACGCGCTGACGGTTGTCTGCCTTTTGCTGTTCATGGGCGCGATGGGCAAATCGGCGCAGTTTCTGCTGCACACCTGGCTGCCCGATGCGATGGAGGGTCCGACGCCGGTCTCGGCGCTGATCCACGCCGCGACCATGGTGACCGCCGGCGTATTCATGGTGGCGCGTTTGTCGCCACTGTTCGCGCTGTCCCAGGACGCCTCGGCCTTCGTGATCTTCATCGGGGCGACAACGGCAATGTTCGCCGCAACGATCGCTTTGGTGCAGAACGACATCAAGCGCATCATCGCATACTCGACCTGTTCGCAGCTCGGTTACATGTTCGTGGCCATGGGGGTGGGCGCCTACTCGGTCGGGATGTTTCATTTGTTCACGCACGCCTTCTTCAAGGCGCTCCTGTTCCTCGGTTCGGGCTCGGTGATCCTAGCGATGCATCACGAGCAGGACATCCGCCACATGGGCGGTTTGTGGCGCAAAATCCCGTTCACCTACGGCGTCATGCTCATCGGTACTTTGGCGCTAACGGGTTTTCCGTTGACGGCCGGGTATTTCTCCAAGGATGCCATCATCGAGGCCGCCGCCGTCGGCACCAACCCGATGGCCGCTTATGGCTTCATCATGACGGTCGGAGCGGCTGCGCTCACCTCGTTTTATTCCTGGCGCCTGATCTTCAAGACCTTCCACGGCGAACCGCACGATCATCATCATTACGACGCTGCGCATGAAAGCCCGAGAGTGATGCTCATTCCGCTGGCCATCCTGGCATTCGGCTCGATCGCCGCGGGCTGGCCGTTCTTGTCGGTTTTCACCGGCCATGGCGCGGACGGCTTTTTCCGTGAGGCACTAAACCTCGGAATCGCCAACACGCTGTTCGAGAATACCGAGAAACTGCCGCTCCTTGTGTCGCTGTCGCCGACCGTGATGATGATCGGCGGATTCTTGGTCGCCTACCAATTCTATATCCGCCGGCCGGATCTGCCTGTGGCTTTGGCGCGCGACCAAAACGTGCTCTACAAATTCCTGCTCAATAAATGGTACTTCGACGAGATCTACGACTTCCTCTTCGTGCACCCCGCGATGTGGCTGGGCCGGCTGTTCTGGAAGGGCGGCGACGGCTTTATCATCGATGGCTTCGGTCCTGACGGGGTGTCCGCCCGCGTGCTCGACGTGACGAAGAACGTCGTTCGCTTGCAGACCGGGTATCTCTATCACTATGCCTTCGCCATGCTGATCGGCGTCGCCGCGTTCATCACCTGGTTCATGTTCGCGGGGCCGCACTGATGGCGAGCTGGCCGATCCTCTCCGTCGTCACGTTCCTGCCGATCGTGGGCGCGCTGTTCATCGCATTCTTGGGCGACGACGAAGCCAGTGTGCGCAATACGCGTTGGGTGGCGTTGTGGACGACGCTCATCACCTTCGCCATTTCGCTGATCCTGGTCTGGCGGTTCGATCCGTCGACCGCGGATTTCCAATTCGTGGAAAAGCGGCCGTGGCTCGGCGGCACGATCACCTATTCGATGGGCGTCGACGGCATCTCGCTGCCGTTCGTGGTGCTGACCACGGCGCTGATGCCGATTTCGATCCTGGCAAGCTGGACTTCGATCCAGCGCCGGGTGCGCGAATACATGATCGCCTTCCTGGTGCTTGAAACGCTGATGGTGGGCACCTTCTGTGCGCTCGACCTGGTTCTATTCTATCTGTTCTTCGAGGGCGGCCTCATTCCGATGTTCCTGATCATCGGCGTTTGGGGCGGCCCGCGCCGGGTCTATGCCAGCTTCAAGTTTTTTCTCTACACGCTGCTCGGCTCGGTGCTGATGCTGCTCGCCATCATGGCGATGTACTGGGAAGCCGGCACGACCGACATTCCGACGCTTCTGCATCATCCGTTCCCGCTCGCTTTGCAGACCTGGGCCTTTTTCGCTTTCCTTGCCTCGTTCGCCGTGAAGCTGCCGATGTGGCCGGTCCATACCTGGCTGCCGGACGCGCATGTCGAAGCGCCCACCGCCGGCTCGGTGATCCTTGCCGCGATCTTGCTGAAGATGGGCGGCTACGGCTTTCTGCGCTTCTCGCTGCCGATGTTTCCGGAGGCGTCGCAACATCTGGCGCCGCTCATTTACGCGCTGTCGATCGTCGCCATCATCTACACGTCGCTCGTCGCACTGATGCAGGACGACGTGAAGAAGCTCATCGCCTATTCCTCGGTCGCGCATATGGGCTTCGTCACCATGGGAATCTTCGCGGTCACGGCGCAAGGCGTCGCCGGCGGAATTTTCCAGATGCTCTCGCACGGTATCGTCTCGGCCGCCTTGTTCCTTTGCGTCGGCGTCATCTATGACCGCATGCACACGCGCGAAATCGCCGCCTACGGCGGACTCGTCAACCGCATGCCGCTCTACGCCTTCGTCTTCATGGTGTTCACTCTGGCCAATGTCGGCTTGCCGGGCACGTCGGGATTCGTCGGCGAGTTCTTGACGCTGATCGGCACCTTCCGGGTGAATAACTGGGTGGCGACATTGGCGACCTTCGGCACCATCCTGTCGGCCGCCTATGCGCTGTGGCTGTACCGCAAGGTCATTTTCGGCAAGCTGGAAAAGCCGAGCCTGTTCAATATCCCCGACATCGGGTGGCGCGAGATCACGATCCTGGCGCCGCTCGTCATCCTGACCATCGTGTTCGGCGTCTATCCGAAGCCCGTGCTCGATATTTCCTCGGCATCGGTGACGGCCTTGATCGACAATTATCACCATGCGCTCAGTGCCGTGCAGACGGCCGCGCTGACGAGGTAACGCCAAAGGAAACAATGGATACCGCGCACCTTGCCAGGCTTGTTCCGCTGCTGCCGGAGATCGTTCTCGGCTTCGGCGCCATGGCGCTCTTGATGCTGGGCGTTTTTCGCGGCGAGCGCTCCGGGCGCATCGTCGATGTCGCCGCGATCGGCCTCTTGCTGATCGCAGGCCTCATTCTGTTGCTGTTGCCGGCCGGCAAACTGACAACTTTCGGCGGCAGCTTCATTGTCGACGACTTTGCCCGGTTTCTTAAAATCCTGGCGCTGCTCGGCTCGGCCGCCGCTATCGCCATGTCGCTCGATTACGCCAAGCGTGAACGCCAGGAGCGGTTCGAGTATTCAGTGCTCATAGTGCTCTCGACGCTCGGCATGCTGATGCTGATATCGGCGGCGGACCTGATCGCGCTTTATCTCGGTCTCGAATTGATGAGCCTGCCGCTTTATGTCGTGGCCGCAAGCCATCGCAATTCGCTGCGTTCGACCGAAGCCGGCCTGAAATATTTCGTGCTCGGCGCGCTGTCGTCCGGGATGCTGCTTTACGGCGCGTCATTGACCTACGGCTTCACCGGCACCGTGAGCTTTGCCGGCATCGCGCGCGCGGCGGGACAAGGCGGACCGGCCGGCATCGGATTGATTTTCGGCATCGTTTTTTTGTTCGCCGGCTTCTGTTTCAAAGTCTCCGCCGTGCCGTTTCACATGTGGACGCCGGACGTCTATGAAGGCGCGCCGACGCCGGTGACGGCGTTTTTTGCCGCCGCGCCGAAAGTGGCGGGCATCGCAATGTTCGTGCGCACCGCGGTCGTGGCCTTTCCCGGCATCACGACGCAGTGGCAGCAGATCCTGGTCTTCGTGTCCATCGCCTCGATGGCGCTTGGCGCTTTCGCCGCGATCGGCCAGCGCAACATCAAGCGCCTGATGGCCTATTCGTCGATCGGCCATATGGGCTTTGCGCTGATCGGGCTGGCCGCCGGGACCGCCGAGGGCGTCCAGGGCGTTCTCATCTATGTCGCGATCTACGTCACCATGACGCTCGGCGTTTTCGCCGTGATTCTGTCGATGCGGCGCAGTGCGGGCATGGTGGAATCGATCGACCAGCTTGCCGGCATGGCGCGCACCCATCCGGCGACTGCGTTCTTTTTGGCGATGCTGTTGTTCTCGATGGCCGGCGTGCCGCCGCTCGCCGGCTTCTTCGCGAAATTCTACGTGTTCCTCGCCGCGATCAAGGCCGGACTTTATGTTCTTGCCGTCATCGGCGTGCTCGCGAGCGTGGTGGGGGCGTATTACTATCTGGTGATTATCAAGATCATGTATTTCGACGAGCCGGTCGAAGCGTTCTACAACATGCCGTATGAACTGCGGGCCGTGCTGGCGATCTGCGGCCTGTTCAACATCCTGTTCTTCCTCTATCCGGGGCCGCTCGTCGGCGTAGCGAGCGCGGCCGCGCACTCCCTGTTCTGATGCAACTGGACACAATAGCGGTCGAGGCGGGCGTGCGGCTTGAAACCCTCGCCACCGTCGGCTCGACCAATAGGGAAGCCCGCATTCGGGCGCATCACGGCGCACGTGGACCACTCTGGATCACCGCTGAGGCGCAAACCGCGGGCCGCGGCCGGATGGATCGCTCCTGGGTTTCGCCTCCGGGCAATCTCTATGCGAGCCTCCTTCTTCGGGAGCCGGCGCCGTCCGAGCGCGCGCCGGAACTCGCCTTCGTCGCGGCTTTGGCGTTGCGCGATGCCATCATTGCCGTGGCGCCGGCGCTCGCGCCGCAGCTTGCCTTCAAATGGCCGAACGATGTTTTGCTCGCAGGCGGGAAGTGTGCGGGAATTCTGATCGAGGGGGAAGTCGAGCCGGGCGGGGGCCTGAGCGTGGTCATCGGCATCGGCGTCAATTGCGCGAGCCATCCGCCGGCCGCGGCATACCCTGCGATCGATCTGCGCGCCCATGGCGCCAATGTCACGCCGCAGGAACTGTTCCGGCAGCTCTCCGCCATGATGTGCCGGCGCATTGTGGAATGGGATCGCGGCCGAAATTTCCCGGCCATTCTCGCCGGCTGGCTCGCCGCCGCGCGCGGCATCGGCGAGGAGGTTACAATACGTAACGGCGCCGGCGAAAAGCACGGCCGCTTCGCCGGTCTCGATCAATCCGGCCGGCTCATTCTGGAACTCCACGGCGGCGGCACCGAAAAAGTCTCGGCGGGCGACATTTTTCCATTCGAACTTCGCGGCAGCCGGCCCGTTCCAAGCCGGCTGGGTTGAGCCAGGACAGCCAAACAAATGCCGCACAACGAACTCGTCTTCGCGCCGCTCGGCGGTATCGGCGAGATCGGGATGAACCTCTCGATCTACGGCTTTGGCGATGCGCGCCGCCGGCAATGGCTCATCGTCGATTGCGGCGTGTCGTTTGCGTCCGAGGAGCAGTTGCCCGGCATCGATCTGATCCTGCCGGACATCAGCTATCTGATAGAGGAACGCAAAAACATCTTAGGTCTCGTGCTGACCCACGGTCACGAAGACCATATGGGCGCGCTGATCGATCTATGGCCGCGCCTTAAAGTGCCGCTCTACGCTACGCCGTTCACGGCGGCTCTGTTCGAGGCGAAGCGCCTGTCGGAACCCGGTGCGCCGCAGATTCCGGTCAAGGTCGTGCCGATGGGCGGGCATCTGACGCTCGGCCCGTTCACAATCGACTTCATCAATGTCGCCCACTCGATCCCGGAATCGAATGCGCTCGCCATCCGCACTCCGGCCGGTACCGTGCTGCATACCGGTGACTGGAAGATCGATCCCACACCGCTCATCGGTGCGCCGACCGACGCGGCGAAGCTCACGGCGCTCGGCGACGAAGGCGTGCTCGCGCTCATTGGCGATTCGACGAATGCGGTCCGGGAAGGGCGCTCGCCGTCGGAAGCCGACGTCGCCAGAACGCTCGCCGAACTCATCCGCACTGCGCCGCGCCGCGTCGCCGTGACGACCTTTGCCTCCCATGTCGGGCGCCTGCGCGCGGTTGCGGACGCCGCCCGCGCCGCCGAACGAGAGGTTGTCCTCGTCGGCCGGGCGATGGAGCGCGTGGTCCAGGTCGCGCGTGAGACCGGTTATCTCGACGGCGTGCAGGATTTTCGCAGCGCTGAGAGCTACGGCTATCTGCCGCCCGACAAAGTTTTGGCGCTCTGCACCGGCAGCCAGGGCGAGCCGCGCGCCGCGCTCGCGCGTATCGCCGAGGACGAGCATCCGCAAGTCACGCTCGCGCGGGGCGATCGCGTCATTTTCTCGGCCCGTCCGATCCCGGGCAACGAAAAGGCCATCGCGCGGGTGATCAACGGCTTGGTAGCGCAAGGCGTCGAGGTCATTACCGACCGCACCCATCTCGTTCACGTCTCCGGTCACCCGCGCCGCGACGAATTGCGCGACATGATCGGGTGGGTGCGGCCGAAGATCCTCATCCCCGCGCATGGCGAAGCCTTGCATCTCGCCGAGCATGCCGAACTCGCCCGCCGCGCCGGAGTGCCGAACGTCCTGATTTGCCGCAACGGCGATCTGGTTCGCCTCGGCCCGGAGGGTGCGGAAATCATCGACGAGGTGCCGTCGGGCCGGCTCTACAAGGACGGTTCGCTCCTCATCAGCGCCGAAGCGCGCACCGTGGCGGCGCGGCGGCGCTTAAGCTTTGCCGGCATCGTGTCGGTCGCTTTGGCCTTAAGCGACAAGGGCATGCTCATGGCCGATCCTGAAGTCGAACTGATCGGACTGCCAGAGGTCGACGCCACCGGCGCTTCGATGATCGAGATCGCGCGTGACGCCGTCGAGGAAGCGTTTGAGTCAATGCCAAAACCGCGCCGCCGCGATCCCGATGCGGTGGCCGAAGCGGTGCGGCGCGGCGTGCGCGGGCGGATCGCCGAGCGCTGGAACAAAAAGCCGATCTGCCATGTGCATGTGTTGACGGTGACATGACAGCGACATGCAACCTGTGGTATGAGCACCCCATATCGTGGCCGATTGCAGAGGGAGGCGAATGTGGGGGTCAAACCGCTACTGACTCGTGCCGTGCCAGCGGCGTTAGCCGTTTTTCTCTGCGCAACTGCCACGCAGGCGAGATTTCTCCAGCCTGACCCATTTGGTTACGTGACCGATCCGAACTTGTACGCGTACGTCGGAAATGATCCGCTCAACAACGTTGATCCAAACGGGCTCTGGGGCGTCGGTCTCATTGGGTCCGGTTCGGCCGAAGCTGGACTGCTCGCCGGCGCAGGTGTTTCCGGCTCCGTCGGTGGTGGTGTCTTCTGGGGTGGACCACAGGGGGTGAACGTCGGTGGGTTCGCGGGTGCAGGTGCGTTCGTTGGCGGTCCGGGCTTTGGCGTGAGCTATCCCACCCCCCTTCCAGGCGGAACGACAGCGGCGGCCGGAGCCTATGCTGGCGTTGGCGCGGGCGGGTTCTTTACAAATGCCACAAGCGCCGCAGAGCTACAGGGTCCGTTCAATACTTATTCGATTAATACGCCGATAGGCTCGGTACAACTTGGTGTAAGCGGAAGCACTTGGATTCTTTCTGCGACTTGCAGCGTTCCGCCCTGCGGAATAGGAACTCCCACCTACACGACATCTACCTACCCCACTAATACGGTGGCCACTCCGTCTGTCACGATCCCGAGCTTCACATCCTCAGCCGCGGCGATGGAACCTTCACCGCCTGACAATAGCTTCACACCGAGCGCGTTGTCCGGGGGACTGGAATCGGTCGGCTCAAGCTCGCTTTCAAGCGGCTCAACTTCACCTTCAAAATGACTTCGACGGGCAGCATCTTTCTGTGGCTTGCGCTCGCAGTTGGCGTTTTGGGGGCGGGCCAGTTTCTGGGACCGCACCTCTGGAAATATAGGCTCACGAACGAATTTATCGAGTTCGTGATGTTCGGAAAATTCTCTGTTTGGAGTTCTTCTTTCAAAGACATAGCGGATATTAGACAAGTCTCCTTCGTTCGATTGTTCAGCGTCTTTGCGCTTAGCTTAGTGAATAGACCTTTTTTTGCGCGATGCGTTCTGGTGCGGTTGCGCAGGGGTGTCTTTAAATCTGTGGTGATCACGCCGGATCAGCCTGAAGACCTCATCAAAATCGTCAGACAGAAAATAGCAAATTTAGTCGGCCTCGCGTGATTTTGAGTGGAGGGCAAGGCGAAGCGAACGCCGCGAACATCCTGAAAGACATTGAAGCGCCCGACGTGGTAGTTGACACACTACTTTGCCTGATTGCGCGACCAGACAAACAGCCGATTTAGCTTGGCTTGTTGCTGTCGGAGCAAATCTTGATGACACGAGTGGCCTCAGGTGCCTCGATCCTGATAGCAGCGGCGATGCAGGTCGCCTGCCCGGCCGCATTATTGGCGGACGAAACGCGTCCGTCCGCGGTGACAACCATCCGTGCTGTTTTGTCGTCGCCAGAGAGCGACATGGACTTTGCCAAAGCGAAACTGACTTTCGACAAAATTGTCGATCCCAACATCGACATCGCCACGACGCTGATGCAGATCGATCAAATGGTACGAGTGATAACGTCAATGGCCGGACCTAATCTATCCAACCGTGCCAAACTGACCGCTGTGCGAAATTACCTATACGTGAGCGGCGACTGGAATGACCATAAGCCGTTTCAATACGATATGACCGATCCGCTGGGGAAGAAACTTGCCAACAAACTGCTTCCGAACTACATCGAAACTAGGCGCGGCAACTGCGTCACAATGCCGATCCTGTTTCTTATCTTGGCGAGTCGCCTGGGACTTCCAGTAGCCCTCTCTACGGCACCGCTCCATTTCTTTATCAAATATGCAGATGACGTGACAGGGCAGACGATTAACCTCGAAACCACGAGCGGCGCATATCCGGCAAGGGACGAATGGATTCGAAAACAGGCCCCGATGACCGATCAAGCCATCGCCAATGGCGTTTATTTACGGGCGCTTACAAAGCGGGAAACTCTCGCAACTATGGCCACAATAGTTCTAGAATCTGACATTGAACAGCGTCGCGGCTATGAGGCCGTCGATGTGGCTGATGTCATTCTTCAATACTATAAAAATTTTGCTTATGCCATGGTAGAGCAAGGAACAGGATACGCGCTTCAGATGCAGACGGAATTTGCCGACAAATACCCGAGACCATTTGATATACCGCCGGCCCTCCTACCGCGCTTTCAAATGTTGCAACAGCAAAATCTATCCGCCTTTGCGCGAGCTGAAGCTCTAGGTTGGCGTGAGGACGAATAGAACACGGCGGTTGACCGGCCTACTCACTTGTCGGCAAAGTCGGAATTCCACTGGCCTTCGGCGCTCATCCTCCGCGCGCCCGACGAGGGTGTATTCCTGCCGGGATTGCGGGAGACTTACACATGATCGGCAGGCTCAATCACGTCGCGATCGCCGTTCGAGACCTCGGCAAAGCGTCCGCCGTCTACCGCGACACTTTGGGCGCGCAGGTATCGGCCGCGGTGCCGCAGCCCGACCATGGTGTGACCACAGTATTCATCACACTGCCGAATACCAAGATCGAGCTGCTCGAGCCGCTCGGCGAGAATTCGCCGATCGCAAAATTCCTCGAGCGCAATCCGGACGGCGGCATGCACCACATCTGCTATGAGGTGGACGATATCCGCGCCGCTCGCGATGCGCTCAAAGCGGCCGGCGCGCGGGTGCTCGGCGACGGCGAGCCGAAGCCCGGAGCCCACGGCAAGCCGGTGCTGTTCCTGCACCCGAAGGATTTTTCCGGCACCTTGGTCGAGTTGGAACAGGCCTGAAATGACCCTCACGACCGCGCTGGCGGCGTTTTTCCTGATCTGGTGGGTCAGCCTGTTCGCCGTGCTGCCGTGGGGCGTGCACAGCCAGCATGAGGGCGGAGACATGGTCCCCGGCACCGATCCCGGCGCGCCGACCAACGTCAGGCTCGGCCGGAAACTGTTGTGGACGACGGCGCTGGCCGTTGTGGTCTATGCCGGATTTTACCTGGTCTTTGCCGAGCATCTGGTGACGCTGACCGGCCTGATGGGACGGTTCGATTACGCCAAATATTGATGTGTTATTAATATCTTATACAAAACTGCTGACCTGAACTATGCGTCTAACTCTGGGTTCGCGGGAAAAGAAAAAGCAGGGCAAGAGCCCTGCCGTAAAATCCTCATCTAACCCATAACCCACGCTTACTTTTGAGTACGCATTACTGGCGTGGCTGGCGATGCTTTGCGCTCGCGGGTCGTCCTCCCGAGACTTGGACCGCTCTACCCTGATCGCCGCATTGCGTTCGCGACGCCGAGTTCGCGCAGCATTGGTAGTCGATCTCCGATCAGTTGTCATCATGATACCAGTGCGTGACATGAAATATTTCCATGGAACTTTCGTTGTAGAGCAAAATCTGTCGGCCTCTTGTATTTCCAATCTTGTTGCGGCTTCACTGCGGCGACGACGTCAATCCCGGCCTCGATGAGAATTCATGCGCCTTTCCCGATACTTCCTGCCGAATTTACGTGAGACGCCGAAAGAGGCGGAGATCGTATCTCACCGCCTCATGCTGCGCGCCGGCATGATCCGGCAGGAGGCGGCCGGAATTTATGCGTTTCTGCCGTTGGGCTTTCGCGTGCTGCAAAAGGTCTGCGCCATCGTGCGGGAGGAACAGGACCGCTCCGGCGCGATCGAGCTGCTGATGCCGACCATCCAGTCCGCCGATCTGTGGCGTGAGAGCGGCCGCTACGAGGCCTATGGCAAGGAGATGCTGCGGATCAAGGACCGCCACGAGCGCGACATGCTCTACGGCCCGACCAACGAGGAGATGATCACGGCGATCTTCCGATCCTATGTGCGCTCATACAAGGATCTGCCGCTCAACCTCTACCACATCCAATGGAAGTTCCGCGACGAAGTGCGGCCGCGCTTCGGGCTGATGCGCGGACGCGAGTTCCTCATGAAGGACGCCTATTCGTTCGATCTCGATTTCGCCGGTTCGAAGCAAGCCTATAACCGCATGTTCGTCGCCTATTTGCGCACCTTCGCCCGCATGGGGCTGCGCTCGATCCCGATGGTGGCGGAAAGCGGACCGATCGGCGGCAATCTTTCCCACGAATTCATCATCCTCGCCGAGACCGGCGAGAGCGAAGTATTCTGCCACAGCGACTATCTCGGCTTCGAAGTTCCCGGGCCGGACGTGGATTTCACCCATGTCGGCCGCTTGCAGGCGATTGTGGACAAGTGGACGTCACTCTATGCGGCGACGTCGGAGAAACATGACGCGGCCGCCTTCGACGCGCTTCCGGCCGACAAGCGCGTTTCGGCGCGCGGCATCGAAGTCGGCCATATATTCCATTTCGGCACCAAGTATTCCGAGCCGATGAAGGCTTTTGTGACCGGTCCCGACGGCGTGGACCGGCCGGTGCAGATGGGGTCCTACGGCATCGGACCGAGTTCGGCTCGTCGCCGCCATCATCGAGGCCTCCCACGACGAGGCCGGGATCAAATGGCCGGAGCCGGTCGCGCCGTTCAAGGTCATGATCCTCAACCTGAAACAGGGCGGCAGCGACACCGACCAAGCCTGCGAGCAGCTCTATTCCGCGTTCAACGGCAAAGGCGTCGATACCCTTTATGACGACCTCGACGAGCGGCCCGGCTCAAAATTCGCCACGGCCGATCTTATTGGCATTCCTTGGCAGATCCTGGTCGGACCGCGCAGCCTTGCCGAAGGCAAGGTCGAGGTGAAGCGGCGCGCCGACGGGCAGCGGGAACTCATGTCGGCGGCCGACGCCGTAGTTCGACTGACGGCATAAAATTGTGCGCGGCGACGGTATGACGCGATATGGCGCGGCTTGAAACCGCCAGAATCGTGTGAAACTCGGGATGTTCACGGGGACCTGACATAGATGGCCGATCCGACCGGCACCCATCCCTTTTCAGCCTATGAATGGATGTTATCGCTGCGCTATCTACGCGCCCGGCGCAAAGAGGGATTCATATCCGTCATCGCCGGTTTTTCGTTTCTCGGCATCATGCTCGGCGTCGCCACGCTGATCATCGTCATGGCGGTGATGAATGGGTTTCGCCAGGAACTCCTGTCGAAGATTTTAGGGCTGAACGGTCATCTTTTGATCCAGCCGCTGGAATCTCCGCTGACCGACTACGCCGCCGTCGCCGACCGGATCGCCAAGGTCCCCGGCATCTATCTCGCCGCGCCGCTGGTCGAGGGCCAGGCGCTGGCTTCCTCGCCGTTCAATGCGTCAGGCGTTGTCGTGCGCGGCATGCGCGGCGCCGACCTGATGAAGCTCACTCAGATTTCCAAGAACGTCAAACAGGGCACGCTCGACGGCTTCGACGACGGCCAGGGCATTGCGATCGGCGCGCGGCTCGCCGAGCAACTTTCGGTGCGGGCCGGCGATAATCTCACGCTGGTGGCGCCACGCGGCGCGGTGACGCCGATGGGCACGACGCCGCGGATCAAGGCTTACAAGATCGCGGCCGTATTCGAGATCGGCATGTCCGAATACGATTCCGCCTTCGTCTTCATGCCGCTGACCGAAGCGCAGGCCTATTTCAACCGCGCCGGCGACGTTACCGCGATCGAGGTCTATACCGACGATCCGGACCATATCGATCGCTTCCGCAAACTGGTGACCGATGCGGCCGGGCGGCCGATCTACATGGTCGACTGGCGCCAGCGTAACGCCACGTTCTTCAATGCGCTTCAGGTCGAGCGCAACGTGATGTTTTTGATCCTCACCCTGATCGTGCTGGTGGCGGCGCTCAATATCGTCTCCGGATTAATCATGCTGGTGAAAGACAAAGGCAGCGACATCGCCATCCTGCGCACCATGGGCGCGACGCAAGGCGCTATCATGCGCGTCTTTCTCATAACCGGCGCTTCGATCGGAGTGGTGGGTACCGGGGTGGGCTTCGTCATCGGCGTGATCGTCTGCGCCTATATCGAGGACATCCGCCGCTTTTTGTCGTGGCTGACCAACACCGAGTTATTCTCGCCGGAACTCTATTTCCTGTCGCAGCTGCCGGCCGATATGAACGTCAAGGAAACCTCGGCAGTCGTCGTCATGGCGCTTGCTCTGTCGCTGCTCGCGACGCTCTATCCATCATGGCGCGCGGCCCGGCTCGATCCGGTCGAAGCGCTGCGCTATGAATGATCGGGCGCAATGGACGACACCACCACGATAGCCGAAGTCACCACGTCGAGCGCCAAGGACGCGCAGCCGCTCGTCTTTCTGCGTGGTATCTGCCGGCAATTTCGCCAGGGGGATTCGACGCTCGATATCCTCCGCGGCGCCGAGCTCGCGGTATGGGCCGGCCAGTCGGTGGCGTTGGTCGGTCCTTCCGGCGCCGGCAAATCGACGCTGCTCCACATCGCGGGCCTGCTCGAACATCCCGACGCCGGCGAGGTCTATATCGACGCGGTTGCTACTTCGAATCTGTCCGACATTGCGCGCACGCGGATCCGGCGCACCGAAATCGGCTTCGTCTATCAGTTCCATCATTTGCTGCCGGAATTCTCCGCGCTCGAAAATGTCGTTCTGCCGCAAATGATCCACGGCCTGTCGCGGCGGGAGGCGAACGCGCGCGGCACCGAGCTGTTGAGCTATCTGGGTCTCAAGGATCGGCTGACGCATCGGCCGGCGGAACTCTCGGGCGGCGAACAGCAGCGCGTCGCTATCGCGCGCGCGGTCGCCAATGCGCCGCGCATCCTGCTCGCCGACGAGCCGACCGGCAACCTCGACGTCCATACCGCCGACCACGTTTTCGGCACGCTCAATCAGTTGGTGCGCGCCTCCGGGCTCGCGACCATCATCGCGACCCACAACATGGATATTGCCGCGCAAATGGATCGCCGCGTGACCATCCGCGACGGCTTGATCGTCGAATTGACCTGAACTTCAAAGCTCAGGATCGGACGCGGTGCTTATGCGGTCCGGCCGGCCGATGATACATGTTGTTTGGCTCGCAATAGCCGCCGATTCCGCTCACGTCGGCCATGCACTGGGCGAAGCTCACAAATCCGCAATTGGTGCCCTCGTTGCCGTTGCCGTAATAGGCGCACCACGGATAATTTTGCGCTTGCGCGCTGGCGCCGATCGCAGTCGTGGCGAGCAGAAGTCCGAATAGAAAAACTACAGCCTTCATGACTGCTCTCCTTTCCGCATCGGCAACGCTCAGTGTCGCATTTGCGTTCACGCGCCGCACCGTCAGGAATGCTTGCCGGGACGGTGTTTGAGCGCCTCATGCCGCGCCGGCGCCGCGGCGACCGGCGGCTTGTAGAGATTGTTGTGGTCACAATAGCCGCCGCTGCCTTGGACCGTGACCTTGCATTGCTGTTCGGTCGAGAAGCCGCAATTGGTGCCGGCGCCGTCGGCGAAATTCGAGCACCACGGATAATTTTGCGCCGCGGCTGCGGTCGCGATCGTCGCCGAAGTGACGGCAATCGCCAGCATCGACAAACGCCGCGGCAGCGGAGACCTGTCCAGAACAATCGGGTCAGGACGGTTCACGGGCGTGAGGCTTGCGCGCTTGCTGGCGCGAAGGCGCCGCCGAGACAGGCGGCACATAGCGGTTGTTGAGCATGCAAAACCCGCCGACGCCGCTTACGTCTTCCATGCATTGCGCGTAAGTGCTGAAGCCGCAATTCATGGCGCCGCCCATGTCACCGCTATATTGCGCGCACCACGGATAATTTTGCGCCTCGGCGCTGCTGCCGAGCGCCACTATGCCGACAACAAGCGTCAGCATCATCAGCCAAAATTTCATGGCCGCCTCCTGGCGTTGCGGTGATCTGCACTGATAAACACCGCGCTTGCCGTCTTAGTTCGCTATCGTCGCCCCGGCCGGACGCCGCGCAAAAAACGGGGCCGCCCTTGGGCGGCCCCGTGCGATGATTGTAGTTATAGATATGGACGCGTTAGAGCATGATCCCGAACAGTGAACCGGTTTTCCGCCTTCGCGAAGCCCGCTTCCGCGGGCGAAGTAAGGTCGCAAACGGTGATGCTCAAACAAAATGCTAGAGCCCGGTTTTGATTCCGTCAAAACCGGTAAGCCCCTAGTAGCAAGGCGCGCACCAGCAGCGATATGGTCCGCAGCGCCGGATAGTCCCTGGGGGACAATAGGGACCCCAGCCGCCGCACGCCGCTTTGTGGATCGGCGTCGCGTTCTGGATTTGAGCGTGAAGACTGGCCGCGCCCGGCGCCTGGGTTTGCGCATTGGCCGCAATGGCCATGGTGCCCAGCATGAGCGCCGCTGCCGTCAAGGTCATCGTGAGTTTTCGCATAAAACCCTCCTCCACGTTGTGTAGTGATTGCCGGATAGAGCAGGAGCTACAGCTTAGCGACAACGCACCGGCTTGGGGCCAGTTCCGAATCGTCGGCCGGCCCGGCCGGAGCGATGATCATACTATACGCTCCGCCGCGCCGGGTGGATTGGCCTTCGGTAGGGGGCAGGTCTGCGCCCAAGGTGCCGCGAAAACTGCGCCGAAGGTGCTTGGGTAGTGGATCAGTTTGAATAAGGCCGCCGCAGAGGCTTGCCAGCCCAGCCGAAGCGGTCATATTCGGCCGTATGGGTAAAGCTCCTCGGGTCAGGGTCGTCTTCAAACTCAAGCGCATCACCCAGGACGACTGGCAAATCGAGGCCCACTGTCCCGGTGTCGAGATTCGTTACATCAAAGGCTTCAAAACCAAAGCCGAAGTCGACGAATGGCTGCAGGGAACCCGTCGCATCGACTGGTTGCGATCGCAGGGCTACGCGAAATGATCAAGCTTCGCAAAAGCCCTAGGGCGCGGTCGCATCTTGATCGAGACGACGTGGCCGATGAATAAAAAAGGCCGCCAATTGAGGCGGCCTGTCATGACTGAATTAGGCCGTTGCGGATGGCAATGGCTACCGCGTTCGTGGTATTCGCAGCCCCTAGCTTTGCAACAATCGACGCTGTGTGCGCGCCGACCGTTCGTTGGGTTATCCCCAAGATGGCACCAATTTGTCGGGCCGTCTTTCCCTGCGCCAACAAGGACACAACCTCAATCTCGCGTGGGGTAAGAGCGGATGGTGGATTTTGACCGCTTCGTGCCATTGGTTTTATTTGTAACCAATGACACCACTTCCGCTGCAGGAATTGATCGAGATCAACCCAAAGCGAATTCAGGCACTCGGTTTGTCCACTTAGGACACTCGCCGAATTTTCCCCATCATCCCGGACAGCGCCGCCACTACCGGCGCTTGGGTAGTGGGTCAGCTTGAATAAGGCAGGCCGGAATAAGGCTTGCGGCCTTAGCCGGACGGATCATATTCGGTCCCATGGGCAAATTCGATGCGTCGATTGAATGGCTCCGCAAGCAGACGGCCAATGCGGCCGAAGCACTTGCGGACCTCAAGAGTGGCCACAAGATCGCAATCAACGATAAGAACGTCACTAGCGAGTTGATGGCCGCCTATGAGCGCATGATCTCGCCAGACAAGCAACTAATCGGGGCTTACGAGAAGCACGATGAATAAGCCTCATTGATTTCAGATCTTGACCCTGCCGCCCACCCCCTAGCAGGGTTGGAGGGGACTCCTGCCATTTTCGGCCCATGCCTGACTGCTCCAGAAATTGCCCGCACGCTCCGCCTCCCATCGGGAATTCGGCGGCCGTCGAACTTGGGCGATTGGGCGGAGCTAATGCCGGTAAGGCTGCGGCGGCGCGCAGGACGCCGCAGCCGTGAGCCTAACTCCGCTCCGCATTCGCTGGACCGATCCAACGGCGGATGCCGTCGGCGTAGTGCGTTGCGATGACGGTTGCGAGTACGCAGTTAAAGATGACGCGAAACTTCCGAGGACGCGGCATGACGAATGGTTTTGTTCGAGTCTGGCGCTCGCCGTAGGCATCGCCGTTCCGCCATTTCAGATTATCGAACGGCCGGACGGCAGTCTGGTTTTTGGCTCCCGCTGGGAGGGCGGAATACCGAACGAGCGGTGGCATCGGATGATAAAAAACGGCACTTTGAAATTTGACGACGTAAAGCCGGTCTTGGCCAATATTTTTGCGTTCGACAATTTCATTCACAACACTGATCGGCATTGCGGCAACTACATCATCAGACAGCAGCGAAACGGATATGCATTGCTTGCGCCCGACTATGCGCGCGCTTGGTGCTACCGCGGCTTTCCGCCCGCTGCTTTGCCGTTCGCGACGTGCGGCACGGTAAAGGCTGTGCGTTGGCTCACGGCCACTTTCGGGTCCTACATCGACGTCGCAAGCACGCAAGAGACGCTCGATAAAATCGAGTTGATCAGCGTGTTGGAAGCTGCCGCGATGATCGACAGTCATCCGCGGTCTTGGCTGACGCAGCCCGAGGCGGATGCCATCCTCGCATGGTGGTCATCTCCGGCGCGCAAGCAACGGATCGATGGCATCAGACAGGGGATAAGAGATGGAACGTACCTGTAACCGAAACCATCTTGTCGGCTACCGCCGCCACAATTGAAACTGACCCACTACCCCCGCCTTGGGTAGTGGGCTCCTTTGAATAAGGCAGCCGGAAATAGAGCTTGCGACGTAGCCGGGCCCAGTCATATTCGGCCTCATGGCGGAAATCGGCGCAGAGATCGGTGAAGCGTGCGAGGTCAAAATCCGGGGCCAATGGCAACGTATCACGCTAGACGACGCGCTTGGATTAGACGCCAGCCGGACAAAGCGTTGTCCTGCATGCCACGGCCAAGTGCGGGCGCATCGTGCCGGTAGGGACGGTATGGTCGCCCACTTTGAACATTTTGAACGCCATCCTGGCTGTCACTTGGGAGATTGCTTTGATGGAAACCCAAGACCGCACCGGAGGCCAATGACATGAACAAGTCCCCCAAACGCCCTAGGGACTTCAGCCAAGCGGCTAAATTCGTGGTCGATGTCGCGACAGGGCAGGCCGAAGATCGCGCGCCTACGCCCGAGGAATTGGGCAAGGACCCGGCGGCGGCGGCAATGGGCCGCAAAGGGGGTGCCGCAAGGGCTAAGGCTATGACGCCAGAGCGCCGCGCTGAAATTGCTCGTAAGGCTGCCAAGTCGCGCTGGAAGACCGATTAGAAATCGAAACCAAGTTGGAGGCCATCCCCCTCATGGGTGAGGCGTGCTGATTCCTCCAATTGCGATTCGTGATCTTCGGCACGGGAGCCCGGCAAAAATGCCAAAATGATCTCCTTGTTGGCGCGTACAGTATCCCCATCGACAGTGATAAGTTGTCTTTTCACCAATTCATTCAAATCTCGGGATAACGTCTTAGGCGTTTTTGTCGCGTACAGTTCCGCTAGTTGTGGATTGAGACGCTTGATTTCGCCTTTAGGTACCGGTTCCACCTTTTCGCTTAGCGCAAGAAGAAGCACTTGTTGTCGGCGCGCAGTAGCAGTGCGTTTTGCGCCAAGCGCTTCATGAATGTAGCTTTCCCATGCCAGTCCCCACTGCTGAAATTTTACAAAGCGTAACTGCTTACGAAGTTGATCTACGAGGCCCCTAACTGCATAAAAAATGAAACCATTTAGATCGCCGCCGCTTTTTGATGTTTCTGACAGCCGCCTGTAGTAGTCCGCCCGTGTAATGTTGTAGTGATTGCTCAACAGATGAGAGGCCGCCGTCGGAATGCCGGCCTCCATTAAAAATCTCACCTCCAGCAATCTTGCCGTTCTGCCGTTTCCATCACTGAAGGGATGAATCCACGCAAAATAAACATGGGCGACGATGGCCTTGATGATCCCAAACACGATTGTGTCATCACGATGTGGTGGTTTGAAATCCGCACTGTTTAGCCACTCGCAAAATCGCTCGACAAGTGCATCACACTGGCCTGGATGGGGAGCCTTGTAATCCATCACCCCAACATCAATGTCCCGGTAGTCCCCGGGCTTTACGTGATCTTCTAATTCTAGATTTTTGAGGATTCGACGATTGTAGTCTTTAATGTCCGCAACGGATATTGGCGAGAACCCTTTCTTAGAAATCCGGTCAATAATGCGATTTGCCGCATCAAGGATGTTGTCGATCTCTTTTCCGAGATATTCCTGTGATTGCGGCAAGCCCTCCTTTCCTTTGATGCGTTGAAAAACTTGTCCCTCACTGAGCGTGTTTCCCTCAATAGCGGCGGTCGCATGGATACCTTTTGCGAGATAGATTTCGTGCAGGCGCTGGGCAATAGCTGGTCTGAGCGGAACTCCGGCTAGATGCTCACATTTCGACCGCGCCTCTCCCAATGCGAGCCAAGTGGCCGCCGGCAGCCGTTCGGTGTTGAGCGAGAAAGTTATCCAGGGATGAGTCCTCACCGGAGCCAACATAGTTGTCCGTCCCATTGCCTTATATCTCTTTGTATTATCTAGCATTTATGATTTAAGGCTTGTTTTTGTCCAACAACTTGTCCATATAAATGCCCCCTGTGGTGTCGCTTTGCAAGCATAATAAAATTAAGTGTGTGACCCATTATACGTGACGTTAAGCATAAAGGGTACTATTATGTTGGGCATGAACAAGCTCGACCGTGAAACCCGCGCCCGTGTGCTCCATCTGCTTTGTGAGGGGCAATCGATCCGCGCCGCGACCCGACTAACCGGCGTAAGCAAGAAAGCGATCATGAAGCTTGTGGTCGATGCCGGGCAGGCCTGCACCGAATATCAGGATCGCGTACTGCGGAACCTGACCAGCAAGCGCATTCAGGTCGATGAAATCTGGAATTTCATCTACGCGAAAAACGACAACGTGAAAAACGCCAAGTCGCCGCCGAAGGACGCGGGCGACGTTTGGACTTGGACCGCAATCGACGCGGACACGAAATTGCTTGTGAGTTGGCTGGTCGCGGATCGGTCTAGCAACTCTGGCGTCATCTTCATGAACGACCTGAAAGACCGGCTCGCAAATCGCATTCAGCTAACCAGCGATGGCCATCGGGCCTATTTGATCGCGGTCGATGATGCCTTCGCAGGCGAAGTTGACTACGCGATGCTGCAAAAGATTTACGGCGCAGAGCCGGGCGGCGAGAAGCGATACAGCCCCGCGAAGTGCATCGGCGCGCAGAAGCGGCAAGTCACTGGCGATCCGGACCCGAAGCATATCAGCACGTCATATGCTGAGCGCGCCAATCTCACGATGCGAATGCACATGCGCCGCTTCACAAGGTTAACCAACGCATTTAGCAAGAAGATAGAAAACCACGCCTGCGCCGTTGCGCTGCATTCAATGTATTACAATTTCGTCCGGCTGCACCAAACACTGAAAGTCAGTCCGGCAATGGCCGCTGGCGTGACAGATCGCCTTTGGGAAATGGTCGATGTTATCGATGTCCTCGATGCGTTTGAAGCGAAGCGCAAGCGCCAGCCGAAAGTGATATTTGAAGTGGAGGAATGGAAAATCGGCGGCGGCTTTTATGTCCGCGTGACGTTTGCGGATAGCACGGTTGATCGGATTGATGGCTTTGCGACGGAAGGCGACGCGGGACGCTGGATTAAGAATGAGTCTCGTGACGTGGCTTCATGCAACGGCACAAAGTGAGCAATTACTCGACAATAACAAATAGATTGTGATTGGGCTTTGATTCTCCACCTTCCGTAATGAGCTCTAAAATAACGGGATACTGCCCAGGTTCTTTTGTTTCCACGACAAAACCAATCATATAAACATTTCCTGGTGTTCGTTCTGCCGGATCACTAATGTGATAGTGATTATCTTGATCGATGAAATGACTTGGATTGTTCTCTGGTGATTACTCGCGATTTATACCTACTTTGATAAAATGGTTGCGAACGCTTAGTGGAATTGGGCGCCGCGCACGATCACCATGAAATCCGAAAACCAAATGGATTTGACGATACGGCATTCTGGGCCGCATTCGGATTTGGATGTCCGTTTTGGAACGACAAGGCACATGCAAATCGTAGTATTCTGTCGCTTCCTCCACATTAAGAGTTGCAGACCGGCGCTTAAAGGGCAGTCTCAATCTCCACGACCTGACTTTATGCTGCCCCCAGCTGAACCAGACGATGACTGTCAGGGTTATGATGAGGCCACAAATTGAAGACAGTCGGCCACGATCCACCAATATTCTTCGGCTGCGGTCATAGTCGCCAGTCCCGCCATCACCATCAATAGTATCGGGAGGCCGGGCTTGCCGTCCTGAGAATTGAGGGGGGTCTCCGCCACAATTGAAAGTAGCCCACTACCCCGCCTTGACTAAGAACATAAAGTGAACTAAGTTCCTCTTTCGTTCCTATTACGCAATAGGCCGATGGGGGTCGTATCGTGGTTCGCACAGTCTTCGAAGAGGCGCTGGCTTTGGCGTCGTTGAGCTTGTTTCTGGCCACCGTGGCCGTTTGGGCGCAGGTGCTCGGAGTTCTTTAGGCGGGATCGGTCGGACGCGTTGAACTGCGGGGACAACCGCGCCGGCATTCCTCGCCGGGGCGAGAATCGTGCGAGACCATGATCTGACCGCAAGTCAGCGGGCGCCGAGCCCACGAGTGCCTAACCCACGAGTGCCCAACAGATGGCCGCCGATCTTCCCTTCGTGCATCTGCACGTCCATTCGTCCTATTCGCTGCTGGAAGGCGCGCTGACGGTGGCGCGGCTTGCCGAGCTTGCCAAGAAAGACCGGCAGCCGGCGCTCGCGCTCACCGACACCGACAACATGTTCGGTGCGCTCGAATTTTCCGAAAAACTGGCCGACGCCGGCATTCAGCCGATCGTCGGCTGCGCGCTCGGCATCGACTTTGGCGACGTCGAAAACCGCAATGCGCAGCTCGTGCAAAACTGGCCGCGGCTCGTTCTTCTCGCTGCGACCGAGGGCGGCTATCGCAGCCTGATGCGGCTTTCTTCGCGCGCTTTTCTCGAGACGCCGCCGCAGGAACGGCCGCATATCAAGCTCGCTTGGCTCGATGCCGAGACCGATGGCTTGATCGCGCTCTCCGGCGGTCCGAATGGGCCGCTCGACGTGGCGCTCCTCGGCGGACAGAACGCGCTCGCGCTCGCGCGCTGCGAAGAGTTGCAGCGCCTGTTCGGCGACCGTTTCTATATCGAATTGCAGCGCCACGGCCTGCCGGCCGAGCGGTCGGCGGAAGCGGGCTTGATCGATCTTGCTTATGCGCGCGGCCTGCCGCTGGTCGCGACCAACGAACCGTTCTTTGCGACGCGGGAGGATCACGAAGCGCACGATGCGCTCCTCTGCATTGCCGACGGCAAGCTGATCGCCGACGCCGACCGGCGGCAAGTGACGGTGGAGCACCGCTTCAAGAGCCGCGCCGAAATGGCGGCTTTGTTCGCCGATCTGCCGGAGGCGCTGGCGGCAACGGTCGAGATCGCGGAGCGTTGCACGTTCCGCCCGTGCACCCAGGCGCCGATTCTGCCGCGCTTCGACTCAAGCGGCGCCGATGAGGCGCAGGCGCTGCGCAAAGCCGCGCGAGCCGGACTGCAGGCGCGTGTGGCGCGGTATGGCGTCGCGCAAAGCCATACGCTGGACGAATATCACGAGCGGCTCGACTTCGAGCTGGGCGTAATCGAGCGCATGAAATACGCCGGCTACTTCCTCATCGTTGCCGATTTCATCCAGTGGGCGAAGGCGCAAGGCATCCCGGTCGGCCCGGGCCGCGGCTCCGGCGCCGGCTCGCTCGTTGCCTACGCGCTCACTATTACCGACCTCGATCCGATCCGCTTCGGGCTGTTGTTCGAGCGCTTTCTCAATCCGGAGCGCATTTCGATGCCGGACTTCGACGTCGACTTCTGCCAGGAGCGGCGTGACGAGGTCATTCACTACGTCCAGGACAAATACGGCCACGACCGCGTCGCTCAAATCATCACCTTCGGCACCTTGCAGGCGCGCGGCGTACTGCGGGACGTCGGCCGCGTGCTGCAGATGCCGTACGGGCAGGTCGACAAGCTGTGCAAGCTCGTGCCGCAAAACCCGGCGAACCCGGTCACGCTCAAGCGCGCCATCGAGGACGAGCCGCGCCTGCAGGCCGAGCGCGACCGCGATCCGGTGACCCGGCGCGCCTTCGACATCGCGCAGAAACTCGAAGGCTTGCACCGCCATGCCTCGACGCACGCCGCCGGCATCGTCATCGGCGAGCGCTCATTGACCGAACTGGTGCCGCTCTATCGCGATCCGAAGTCGTTGATGCCGGTGACGCAGTTCAACATGAAATGGGTCGAGCCGGCGGGACTGGTGAAGTTCGACTTCCTCGGTCTCAAGACGCTGACCGTGCTCGATCACGCAGTGAAACTGGTGCGCCGTCGCGGCGTCGACATCGACCTGACCAATCTGCCGCTCGACGACGCCAAGACCTACGAGATGTTGGCCCGCGGCGAAACGGTCGGCGTGTTCCAGGTGGAAAGTCAGGGTATGCGCCGCGCGTTGGTCGATATGCGCCCGGACCGGTTTGAGGATCTGATCGTGCTAGTGGCGCTCTATCGTCCCGGACCGATGGCGAACATCCCGACTTATTGTGCGCGCAAACTGGGCCACGAGAGCACTGACTATCTGCATCCCAAGCTGGAGCCGATCCTGCAGGCGACCTACGGCATCATCACTTACCAGGAGCAGGTCCAGCAGATCGCCCGCGATCTCGCCGGCTACAGCCTCGGCAAGGCCGATATCCTGCGCCGCGCCATGGGTAAGAAAGATCGCAGGGAGATGGCCTCGCAACGCGACAGCTTCATCTCCGGCGCCATCGAGCGCGGTATCGGACGCGCCGACGCCGAGGTGATCTTCGACACCTGCGCCAAGTTCGCCGAATACGGATTCAACAAATCGCACTCGGCGCCCTATGCGCTGCTCACCTACCAGACCGCCTATATGAAGGCCAATTATCCGGTCGAGTTCCTGGCGGCGTCGATGACCCTCGACATGGGCAACACCGACAAGCTCGCCGAATTCCGCGCCGAGGCGGTGCGGCTCGGCATCAAGGTCGAGCCGCCTTCGATCAATCGCTCCGGCGTGGAGTTCGACGTCGACGGCAACACCATCTACTACGCGCTTGCCGCGTTGCGCGGCGTCGGCCGCCAGGCCGTCGACAGCATCATCGCCGCGCGCGGCGAAAGACCCTTCGCCGATTTGGCCGATTTCAGCCACCGCATCAATCCGCGCGCGATCAACAAGCGCGTGCTGGAAAGCTTCGTCGCCGCCGGCGCCTTCGACGCCATCGAACCAAACCGCGCGCGCGCCGACGCCGCCGTCGACGCGCTGCTGGCGACCGCGCAGCGCACCCAGGACGACGCGGCGCGCGGGCAATCCGAGCTGTTCACCGGCGCGTCGTTGCCGGCGCCGATCGCGCTGCCGGCAATCGAACCGTGGCTCCCCGCGGAACGGCTGCAGCGCGAATATGAAGCGGTCGGCTTTTTCCTCTCTGGCCATCCGCTCGACGATTATGCCGCGGCGCTCAAGCGGCTTCGCGTGCAGTCGTGGTCCGAATTCGCGCGTGCGGTCAAAAGCGGCGCCGGCGCCGGCCGCGTCGCCGGAACCGTCGTCGCGCGCGCCGAGCGCCGCACCAAGAACGGCACCAAAATGGGCATCATCGGCCTGTCCGATCCGAGCGGCCATTACGAGGCCGTGCTGTTCGCCGAAGGCTTGGCGCAATATCGCGACCTGTTGGAGCCGGGCACCGCGGTGCTCCTCTTCCTCACCGCCGAGGTCCAGGCCGACGAGGTGCGCGCCCGCATTCAATCGGTCGAGCCGCTCGACGAGGCGGCAGCCAAAATGCAGCGCGGCTTGCGGGTCTTCCTGCGCGACGAGACGCCGCTCGCCGGCGTGGTAAAGCGGCTTCAATCAATGCCGAGCGCCGCCGCCCGCACTGGCGCGGACACGGCGCAGCAGTCCGGGGAGGGCGAAGTCAGCATGGTCTTGATGCTGAAGAACGGCAGCGAGGTCGAGGTCAAACTGCCCGGGCGCTTTAAGGTCTCGCCGCAAATTGCCGGCGCCATCAAGGCGGTGACCGGCGTCGTCACGGTCGAGGCGCTTTAGGCGCCGCCGCCTTAGCTGCGGCCAGTTGTTGCACTAGGGCAGGGCGCCCTATATAAGCCCGGCAATCTCACACGCGGACCTTGGCTTAGAAGCCGTCCGGTGTCCGGCCAAATGGCCGGGCTCATCGGTCCGCGGCGGATCAACCGGAGAACTTTTATGGCGCTGCCAGACTTCAGCATGCGCCAGCTTTTGGAAGCTGGCGTTCATTTCGGCCATCAGTCTCACCGCTGGAACCCGAAGATGTCCGAGTACATCTTCGGCACCCGCAACAACATCCACATCATCGATCTGACGCTCTCCGTGCCGATGCTGCATCGCGCATTGCAGGCCGTCAGCGATACCGTCGCGCAGGGCGGACGCATCCTGTTCGTCGGCACCAAGCGCCAGGCCCAGGACGCCATCGCCGAAGCGGCGAAAAGATCGGCGCAGTACTACGTCAATTCGCGCTGGCTCGGCGGCACGATGACCAACTGGAAAACGGTGTCCAATTCGATCAAGCGGCTGCGCACGCTTGAGGAAATGCTCTCCTCCAATGAGGCGCAGGGCTACACCAAGAAAGAGCGGCTGACACTGCAGCGCGAACGCGACAAGCTCGACCGCGCGCTCGGCGGCATCAAGGACATGGGCGGGCTTCCCGACCTGGTTTTCGTGATCGACACCAACAAGGAAGATATCGCGATCAAGGAAGCGCGCCGTCTCAACGTTCCGGTCGCGGCGATCGTCGACACCAATTGCGATCCGGACGGCATCACTTTCGTCGTGCCCGGCAACGACGATGCGAGCCGCGCCATTACGCTGTACTGCGATCTGGTCGCCAAGGCCGCGCTCGACGGCATTTCACGCGCCCAAGGTTCGCATGGCGTCGACGCCGGCGCGCAGGCCGAACCGATCGTCGAAGAATTGCCGCCGGAGACCAACAAGCTCGGCTTCGAACCGCTGTCCGGTCCGCGCGGCGTCGCCGACGATCTTAAGAAGCTTCCCAGCATATCGCCGGCGATCGAAAAGCAACTCAACGACCTTGGCATCTTTCACTATCAGCAGATCGCCGAACTCTCTTCCACCGCCGCTCACAATGTCGGCGAGGAGGTGGGACTTCCCGGCCGTGTCGACAGCTGGATTACCAAGGCGAAGGAACTGACCGCAGAGGAAGTGTGAGCCCGGACCGACCGCAATGACGAACATCAGCGCAGCCATGGTGAAGGAGCTCCGTGAACAGACCGGAGCGGGCATGATGGATTGCAAGGCAGCCCTCAACGAAACCGGCGGCAATCTCGAGTCCGCGGTGGACTGGCTGCGCAAGAAAGGACTGTCCAAGGCGGCGAAGAAGGCGGGCCGGGTCGCCGCCGAGGGCCTCGTCGGTGTCGCGCTCACCCCGACCAAGGGCATCGTGGTGGAGGTGAATTCCGAAACCGACTTTGTCGCCCGCAACGATTTGTTCCAAGGTCTGGTCAAGATGATCGCCGATGCGGCGCTCGATGCCGGCTCCGACGTCGACAAAATTCTCGCCGCGCGCGCCGGCAGCATCACGATCGCGGATGCTATCGCGGACACCATCGCCAAGGTCGGCGAGAACATGACGCTGCGCCGCGCCGCCGAACTCTCCGTCGGTAAGGGTGCGGTGGCGAGCTACGTGCACAATTCCGTCGGCGACGGGCTCGGCCGGATCGGTGTGATTGTCACGCTCGAATTGACCGGCAATGTCGAGGAACTCAAAGCCTTCGGGCGTCTGGTGGCGATGCACGTCTCGTTCGCCAATCCGCAGGCGATCGATCCGTCCGGCCTCGATGCGGCGGCCATCGATCGCGAGAAGGGCGTGCTGGCCGCCAAGGCCGAGGGCAAACCGGCAAACGTGGTCGAAAAGATCGTCGAATCCGGTCTGAAGAGTTTCTACAAGGAAGTGTGCTTGCTCGATCAAGCCTTCATTTTCGACGAGAAAAACAAGCAAAGCGTGGCGGCGGCCGTCAATGAGGCCGAGGCTAAAGCCGGCGCCCCGATCAAGATTATCGGCTTTAAGCGCTTTGCCCTCGGCGAAGGCATTGAGCGCCCCGGAGGCGATTTTAGCGGCGAAGTCGCCGCTCTTGCCGGTGCACATTAGCGCATGATCCCGAAAAGTAGCGCCCGGCTTTCGGATAAGATCATGCGCCAACAAAAGTCACCTCGCCCTGTTGGGTTTCGTTCGCAAATGCGATAGCCCTATCACTCGGGAATCGGCTGCGAGGTGCGGGACATCCCGATGGCAAAACCGAACTACCGGCGGGTGATCGTAAAACTCTCCGGTGAAGCGCTGAGCGGCCCCGAAAAGTTCGGGATTCATCAGCCGACGATCGATCGTTTTGCCGCAGATCTCGTCGCCGCTCATGACCTTGGTGTCGATCTCGGCGTCGTGGTCGGCGGCGGCAATGTGCTTCGCGGCGCCAAGGTTTCCGAGGATGGCCTGTCGCGTCCGACGGCGGACGCCATGGGCATGCTGGCAACCGTCATGAATGCATTGGTTCTTGTGGCGGCGATCGAGCGCGCCGGCACCAGCGCCCGCGCCATGTCGGCGCTCATCATGCCGCAAGTCTGCGAGACTTATGAGCGGCAGAGCGCGCTGCGGCATTTGGAGGACAACCGCATCATCGTTTTCGCCGGCGGTACCGGAAATCCGTATTTTACGACCGACACCACGGCGATCCTGCGCGCGGCCGAAATGGAGTGCGACGCGGTTCTCAAGGCAACCGACGTTGACGGGGTCTATACTGCCGATCCCAAGCAGGATCCGAGCGCCACCCGGTACCAGCATCTCGACCATCAGGAGGCGCTGGATCGACGTTTAAAGATCATGGATGCAACGGCGTTCGCGCTTGCCCAGGAAAACCGTATGCCTATCATCGTGTTCTCGATACGCGGGCACGGCGCGATCGAAAGCGTTTTGTGCGGAAAAGGGCACTTCACCACCGTCGGTTAGCGATCGCGTAGCCGGTGCGCCGGAAGCTGCCAGGGGCATGTCATTGGAGCGTATCATTAGGGCGTGTCATTGGAGCGGGTTATGGCAACGACGACGTTCGACATGAACGATCTCAAGCGCCGCATGCAGGGCGCGATCGCGTCGCTCAAGCAAGAGCTTTCCGGTTTGCGCACTGGGCGGGCTTCGACCGCTTTGCTCGACCACGTCCAGGTCGAGGCCTATGGCAGCCACATGCCGCTCAATCAGCTCGCCACGATCAGCGTCCCGGAGCCGCGGCTGCTCAACGTCCAGGTTTGGGACCGCTCGATGGTTCACGCGGTCGAGAAGGCGATCTCGGCCGCGAATTTGGGATTGACCCCGTCGACCGAAGGGCAAGTGCTGCGGCTGCGCATTCCGGAGCTCAACGAAGAGCGGCGGCGGGAAATCGCAAAAGTTGCGCATAAATATGCGGAAGGTGCGCGCGTGGCAGTCCGCCACGTCCGCCGCGACGGCTTGGACCTTCTCAAGAAGCTCGAGAAGGATCACAAGATCAGCGAGGACGAACATAACCGCCAAGCCGCAGAAGTGCAGAAAGTGACGGATTCGACGATTGCCGAAGTGGAAAGACTGCTCGCCGGCAAGGAAAAGGAGATCATGACGGTGTGAGTGACGCGGCCAGCTCAAGAAGCAAGGCGACGCAGCCCGAAATAACGCGGCCATTGAGCGCGACGCGCGACGGCTTCGATATGCCGCGCCACGTCGCCATCATCATGGACGGCAATGGACGCTGGGCGGCCGCCCGCAGCCTGCCGCGAGTGGAAGGCCACCGCCGCGGGGTCGAGGCTTTGCGCAAGACCGTGCGCGCGGCGAGCGATCTCGGCATCGCGGTCTTGACCATTTTCTCGTTCAGCTCGGAGAACTGGTCGCGGCCGCAGTCGGAAATTCGCGATCTGCTTTCGCTGTTGCGCCGCTTCATCCGCAACGACCTTGCCGATCTGCATAAAAGCAACGTTCGGGTCCGCGTTATCGGCGAGCGCGAAGATCTTTCGCACGACATTCGCAGCCTACTTGACGAGGCCGAAGACCTGACGCGCCACAATGACGGCCTCACCCTCGTGGTGGCTTTTAATTACGGCGCGCGCCAGGAGATTGCGCGCGCGGCGCGCCGGCTTGCCGTCGAAGTGGCGCAGGGGCGATTATCCGCGGACGCCATCACGCCGGAATTGCTCGCGCGGCATCTCGATGCGCCCGACATCCCCGATCCCGACGTCATCATCCGCACCAGCGGAGAACAGCGGCTGTCCAATTTCCTGCTCTGGCAGGCCGCCTATAGCGAACTCGTATTTGTTCCGCTCAACTGGCCCGACTTTGACCGCACGGCGCTCGAAGGCGCAATTGCCGAATACCGGCGGCGCGAGCGCCGCTTTGGCGGCTTGATCGCTCACACAGGATCGTAATCAAACTGGACCGGCCCAACCCTGGCGCAGACGCAACTGTCGCAGCCGAAGCGCGCGATGCGCGCAATCTTACACGGCGCCTCGCCTCGGCTTCGGTGCTCGCGCCGATTGCGATCATGGTCGCATATCTGGGGGGCTGGCTGTTTCTATGCGTTTGTGCGCTGGCGGCGGGTGTCATCTTTTGGGAGTGGACCTCGCTCGTGGTCCGCGGCACCGATCCGCGCATCTTCGCGCCGGGAGTGGCCGCGTTGCTGGTGGCGTTGGCTCTGACCAAGGAAAGACAGATCGGCGCCGCAGTCGGGATGATAGCAATAGGGGCGCTCCTGGCGGGCGGCATTGTAGCGGCCTGGCCGCGGCCCTACCCGGCTTCCAATCCCGCCGTTTGGGGCGCGGGCGGCGTGGTCTATGCCGGCGCGGCGCTGCTGGGTCCCGCTATCTTGCGCAGCGACCCGGAACTGGGGTTTGCGGCGCTGCTTTTCCTATTCGCAATCGTTTGGGCAACTGACATTTTTGCCTATTTGGTCGGCCGCGCTGTCGGCGGTCCTTTGCTCTGTCCCTATTTGAGCCCGAAGAAGACGTGGGCGGGCGCGATTGGGGGCCTCGTCGGGGGGGTTGCCGCCGGCACCGTGGTCGCCTATGCGAGCGTTGGAACCAGACCCGTGGTAGCGGGCGTTCTGGCACTGGTACTTTCAATTGTTGCGCAAGGCGGTGACTTATTCGAATCCGCGGTCAAGCGGCGATTTGGCGCGAAGGACGCGAGCAGCCTTATTCCCGGCCACGGCGGCGTCATGGACCGTCTCGACGGCTTTTTGGTCGCCACCTTGGTCGGTGCCTTGATCGGATCGGTGCACCAAAGCGTGGCTGCGCCGGCCCAGGGCTTATTGGTATGGTAGCTCCGTGACGGGTAGCACGATGAAGCAGAAGCAGCCGGCCGTGGCGGCGGAAATTGAACGTGCGCAATTCGAACCGTCGCTTTTGCCGCGTTCGGTCACGATCCTTGGCGCCACCGGCTCGATTGGCTCAAGCACGGCCGATTTGTTGCGTCGGGACACTGTTCGCTACCGGGTCGAAGCCGTTACCGCGCATCGTGAGGCGGCAGCGCTGGCGCGTCTCGCGCGCGAGCTGAACGCGCGTTTTGCCGCGGTCGCCGACCCTGCAGCCTATGGCGAACTGAAGACCGAATTGTCCGGCTCCGGCATCGAAGCGGCGGCGGGCGTAGCCGCCATAGTTGAAGCCGCGCAACGACCCGCCGAGTGGGTCATGGCGGCAATCACCGGAGCCGCCAGCCTGGCGCCAACACTTGCCGCGGCCGAACGCGGTGCAACGGTCGCGCTCGCCAACAAGGAATGTCTCGTTTGCGCCGGAGCGCTATTCATGCGCCGCGCAGCGGCCACCGGCGCCACGGTGTTGCCGGTCGATTCCGAGCACAATGCGATCTTCCAGGCGTTGAGCGCAGGCAGGCGTGAAGATCTTCGCCGCATCGTGCTGACCGCATCGGGTGGGCCGTTTCGCACTTGGCCGCTCGAAGCGATCCGCAAAGTCACGGTGGAACAGGCGCTCAAACATCCGACCTGGTCAATGGGGCCGAAGGTCACGATCAACTCCGCGACGCTGATGAACAAGGGCCTTGAACTGATCGAGGCTCATCATCTGTTTGCGCTCGCACCGGACCAGATCGATGTCGTCGTGCATCCGCAGTCGATCGTTCACGGTTTGGTGGAGTTTCGTGACGGCTCGGTGATAGCGCAGCTCGGCTCGCCTGACATGCGTATTCCGATCGCTCACTGCTTGGCATGGCCGGCGCGCATGGGCACGCCGGCGCCGCGCCTCGATCTTGCCCGGGTGGCGACGCTGAGCTTCGAGGAGCCCGATCTGGCGCGGTTCCCGGCGCTGACGATCGCGCGCCGGGCGCTGGCCGCGGGCGGCGCCGCGCCGACCATCCTCAACGCGGCAAACGAGGTCGCGGTGCGTGAGTTTGTCGACCGACAGCTCGGATTTTGCGGAATTGCCGCCCTAGCCGAGGCGACCCTGGACTTGAGCGAGCGCCGGGGCGAAATGGCAGAGCCCCAATCGGTCGACGAGGCGCTCACCATTGACCATAACGCGAGAAGGTTAGCCTCCGACCTGCTGCCCGAAATTGCCGCAATGGCATCCTAGGGTTAAGGAACTGGGGACGGGACACACCGGGGGGCGTCAGGCGCGTCATGGGGTCGTATTTGCTGTCGCATATACATGCGCTGGGGGGCGGCGTTGTCGGCTATCTGGTCCCTTTCTTATTCGTTCTCAGCCTGGTCGTGTTCTTTCACGAACTCGGTCATTTTCTGATCGCGCGCCTGTGCGGCGTAAGAATTCTCGTATTTTCCATCGGTTTTGGCCCGGAAATCATAGGCTTTAACGATCGCCACGGGACTCGCTGGAAAATCGCGACCATTCCTCTCGGCGGCTACGTCAAATTCTTCGGCGACGAGAATGCCGGCAGCGTCCCGGACGGACCTCGCTTAGAGGCCATGAATGCCGGCGACCGCGCCCAGAGTTTCTTCTTCCAGCCAGTTTACAAGCGCGCGGCCATCGTCGTCGCCGGACCTTTGGCGAATTTCGTCTTGGCGATAGCGATTTTCGCCGTGATGTTCATGATATACGGCAAGCAGACCATGAGCGCGCGGGTCGACGCCGTTCAGCCGGATAGCGCCGCTGCAGCGGCCGGTTTTCAGCCCGGGGATCTGGTCCTCGCGATTGATGAACACACGATCGACAACTTTGAGGACATGCAGCGCATCGTCGGCGAGAGCGCCGGCGAAGCGCTTAAATTCACCGTCGACCGCGACGGCACGAAGCTGCTACTGACCGCCACGCCGAAGCTCAGGGAACAGAAGGACGTTTTCGGGGCTGTCCACCGTATCGGTCTCCTCGGCATCCAGCGGTCGCCTTCGCCGGAAGAGCTGAAGTCGCAGCCCGTTTCTCCGCCGCGCGCCGTTTGGATGGCTGTTCAGGAAACATGGGATGTCGTCGATCGAGACTCTGAATTACATCGGCGGCGTCGTGGCGGGCCAGAAGTCTCCAGATCAGCTGAGCGGTCCGATCGGCATCGCGCGTGTCATTGGCCAGGCCGCGACTATCAGCACCGCCTTCGTCATTCACATCGCCGCCATAATCTCGGTATCCATCGGCCTTCTGAACCTGTTTCCAATTCCCCTGCTCGATGGCGGTCACCTTTTGTTCTATTCGATCGAGGCAATGCGAGGCCGTCCGTTGTCCGAACGGGCACAAGAGGTCGGTTTCCGCATTGGTCTCGCGATTGTCGTCATGTTGATGATATTTGCAACTTTCAATGACATCGTTCACCTCAGGACGTCTTAGGGTGAAAGTCGGCAAAGCGGCGCAGGGGCTTAGGGGCGTAGCATTGGCATTGCGGGGATGGTAGAAGTGACAGAAATATCAAGATAAATTCGATCCTAGCGAGGAGATCTTAAGTCACCCGCCACTGGGGGCGGCCACGAGGGTAAAGGGCGCTTTGCGCATGGGCATGTGTGTGCGGGTAAAACGAGGGCTTGTCGTGGCCGGCTTGCTCCTCGGGCTGGTTGTTTGTGGCCTTTGCGCTGGCGCGGCTGTCGCGGCGCCGGCCGATAACGGCCTTACCGCGAGTTCTATCGTTGTCCAAGGTAACCGCCGCATCGATGCCGATACGGTGCGCTCTTATTTCAAAGTGGCTCCCGGCGAGCATCTCGATGCCGCCAAGATCGATGCCGGGCTCAAAGCCCTTTATGCCACCGGGCTGTTCCAAGACGTCCGCATTTCGCAGTCTGGCGGCAAGCTGATCGTGACGGTGGTGGAGGCGCCGGTCATCAACAAGATCGCCTTCGAAGGCAATTATCGCGTTAAGGACGAGCAGCTGCTGGAGGAGATCCAGTCGAAGGAACGTGGCTCGCTCTCGCGCGCAAAGGTGCAGGCGGACACCCAGCGCATTATCGAGATCTATCAGCGCAACGGGCGTTTTGACGTTAAGGTCGTGCCGGAGATTATCGACCGGCCGAACGATCGGGTCGATTTGGTTTTCCAAATCAGCGAGGGCGAAAAGACCGGCATCAAGTCCATCGTTTTCATCGGCAACCGAGCTTATGCGGCGTTCCGGTTGAATCAGGTGATCAAGACGACGGAATCAAATTGGCTCAGCTTTCTGCAGACGACCGATGTTTACGATCCTGATCGTATCGAGGCCGACCGCGATCTAATCCGGCGATTTTATCTGAAGCACGGCTATGCCGATGTGCAGGTCGTTTCGGCGACCGGTGAATACGACCCCGCCAAGAAGGGCTTCATCGTCACCTTCACGATCGAAGAAGGACCGCTCTACCGCTTCGGCAAGATCGACGTCCAATCCAACGTTCGCGACGTCGCCGCGCAGTCGCTGCACGACGATCTGCAGATGTCCGCGGGTCAGGTCTATAACGGCGAGGCGATTGAGAAGACGGTCGAGAACATGACCATCTCACTCGCAAGGCGCGGCTATCCGTTCGGCACCGTTCGGCCGCGCGGCGACCGCAATGCCGTCACCAAGCTGATCGGCGTCACCTTCGTGGTCGACGAGGGGCAGCGCGCCTATGTCGAGCGCATCAACATTCGCGGTAATTATCGCACCCGAGATTATGTGATCCGGCGTGAATTGGATATCAACGAGGGCGATCCATACAATCGCGCCCTCATCGATCGCGCCGAGCGCAGGATCAAGAACCTGAATTACTTCAAGTCGGTGAAAATCACCGATGAGCCCGGCTCGGCGCCCGACCGCGTGGTCGTCAACATTGACGTTGAAGAGCAACCAACCGGTGATTTTTCGATAATGGGAGGCTACTCAACCGCGCAAGGATGGCTGGCGGAGGTTTCGGTCCAGGAGCGAAATCTGCTCGGTACCGGGCGCTTTGCCAAAGCGGCGGCGACCTATGGCGAGTATGTCCGTAGCATCGAGCTCAGTTATGCCGAGCCGTATTTTGCCGATACCCGGACCAGCATGGGCGTCGATCTGTTCGCCAAGGAAACTATTGCCAACAGTTACCTGTCGTATGGCACCGAATCCTACGGCGGCACGCTCAAATGGGGAATTCCAATTCGCGAAGATCTCGCCTTCCAATTGCGATATTCCGCGTTTGTCCAGCAACTCTCGCTGCCGTCCTATTTGAACGATTGCAATAACATCAATCCGGATTTCGTGAGCACTTTCCCCACGCCGGCTGCCATTGCCGCGGCAACGGCAAACGGTACGCTTGCCGAGGCCTATCCTGGTTACAACCCGGCACTGCCGCTCAATTGTTACCTATACGGTCAGGCGTCGCTCCCGGTGCGGGTGGAGCTTGCCAATGGCGCCTACCTGACCTCGATGTTCGGTTATGGACTGAGCTACAACACGTTAGACAACAATAAAAACCCGACCAGCGGTGTGTATTTCAGTTTCGGTCAAGACTTCGCGGGTGTCGGGGGGGATGTGTCCTACCTGCGCACGACCGCGGACCTGCGCACATATTACGAGGTCGTCACCGACCTTATAAGCATTGTGCATCTGCAGGCCGGTGACATGATCGGCCTCAGCACTTGCCCGCAAGGTGAATGTGCGTCGGGCAACGGTTATGTGCGCATGCTTGATGATTTCAAGATGGGACCAAATCTCGTTCGCGGATTTCAGCCGGCCGGCATAGGTCCGCGCGACGTCACGCCCGGGACGACGAACGACAATATCGGCGGTACGATGTATTGGGGCGCCAGTCTCGAATTCCAGTATCCGTTCTACTTCCTGCCCAAGGACACCGGGTTCCGCGGCGCCGTTTTCCTCGATTCCGGCTCGGTGTGGGGCTACAAGGGCGAGACGCAATATCCAGCAACCGGAGAAATCAACGGCTTAATACAGACCTTGGCGCCGGCGCCGAACCCACCCTTCGTTTGCCAATGCGGGATGCAATACGCCGACGATGCATCCGTGCGGGCGTCGGTCGGCGCCAGCGTCATCTGGGATTCGCCGTTCGGTCCGTTACGCTTCGACCTCGCTTATCCGTTTCTCAAGAAGTATTACGACCGAACCCAGATCTTCGCCTTCGGCGGCGGAGCGCAATTCTGATCGCGGCTTAAGCTCCACGCCGGACAGCTATGCCCGATTTTGTCAAACCGGACTGCGAGTTGACGACCGGCGAGATCGCCGCGCTGACGCGCGCCAACTTGCGCGAAGGCGATCCGGCGGACCGGCGCATCTGCAATATTGCACCGTTGGATACCGCCGCAGCCTGTGACATCAGCTTCCTCGATAGTTCGAAATATCTCGGTGAATTGGCCGGCACGCGCGCCGGCGCATGCTTGATCACACAGCGTTTTGCGGCTTCGGCCCCGCGCGGTCTTGCCGTGATCGAGACGCCGCATCCCTACGCGGCCTTCGTCGCGGTCACGCGGGCGCTGTTCCCCGCTACGCTGCGTCCATCTTCGCTCTACGGCGTGAGCGGACGCGCAACTTCGTCGCATGTACACCACACCGCGCGGCTCGAGGCGAACATCACGATAGATCCGCTCGCGGTAATCGGCCCGTATGCTCAAGTCGGGGCCGGCACGGTCATCGCGGCCGGTGCCGTGATTGGCCCCAATGTCTGCATCGGGCGCGAATGCGCGATTGGCGCCGGCGCCACGATCATCCACGCGCTGATCGGCGACCGCGTCATCATCCATCCCGGCGTTCGCATCGGTCAGGACGGCTTCGGCTACCTGCCGTCGCCGCGAGGTCATCAAAAAATCCCGCAGACCCGACGCGTGATCGTTCAAGACGACGTCGAAATCGGCGCAAATACCACGATCGACCGGGGCGCGACGCGCGATACGATCATCGGCGAAGGGACTAAAATCGACAATCTCGTCCAAATCGGACACAACTGCTCGATCGGACGGCATTGCCTGATCGTTTCGCAAGTCGGCATATCGGGCAGCGTGACGGTCGGAGATTTCGTTATGATAGGCGGTCAGGCGGGTATTGCCGATCATGCCACAATTGGCGCCGGGGCAATGCTCGGCGCTCGCGCCGGGGTCATGTCGGACGTGCCCGCGGGCGCCCGTTGGGGCGGCTTTCCGGCCGAGCCGGGCGGCGATTGGAAACGCGGTGTCGCCACCGTCCGCCGCCTCGTCCGGCGCAGCCGCAAATCCGAGAGAGAGCCCGAGGGAGAGGGCGAATGATCGCCGCAGCCGCGGAAGCCGCCGACATCCAGGAAATCCTGCGGCTATTGCCGCACCGCTACCCCTTCCTCATGATCGATCGCATCGTCGATATTCAAGGCGACGAGCACGGCGTCGGCATCAAGAACGTCACATTCAATGAACCTCAATTCCTCGGTCACTTTCCCGAGAATCCGGTCATGCCGGGCGTGCTGCTGATCGAGGGCATGGCGCAGACCGCGGGCGTACTGTGTCTGCGGCAAATGAGCACGAGCGAGCATCACCGCTCCGTGTACTTTCTCACCATCGACAAAGCTAAATTTCGCAAGCCCGCCGTACCGGGCGACACCATTGAATATCACGTCAACAAAATCGCGCACCGCCGCAACATGTGGTGGTACCGAGGCGAGGCCAAGGTCGGCGAGGTTCTTATCGCCGAGGCTGAAGTCGGCGCGATCATCACCGAGGGCTAGATGGCGATCGATCCGACCGCGCGCGTCGCCGACGGCGCGCGCATTGGCGAGTCCGTTGAGATCGGTCCGTATTGCATCGTCGGCCCGCGGGTCGAGCTTCAGCGCGGCGTGCGTCTGCTCGCCCATGTCTATGTCACCGGCGTAACGACGATCGGCGAGGGTAGCGTCGTCTATCCGTTTTCGTCGCTCGGCACGCCGCCGCAATCCGTCCATTATCGCGGCGGCGAGACTCGCCTGGTCATCGGCGCCCGTTGTGAATTGCGCGAGAGCGTCACCATGAATACCGGAACCGAGGCGGGCGGTGGAATTACTCGCGTCGGCGACCGCTGCTCGTTCATGGTTGGCTGCCATGTCGGACACGATTGCGAGGTCGGCAACGACGTAACTTTTGCGAATAATGTGGTGCTCGGCGGCCATGTGGTCGTCGGCAATTACACGTTTCTTGGCGGCCATGTCGCGATTCATCAATTCGTGCGCATCGGCGAAGGCGTCATGATGGCGGGAATGTCGGCTGCCCGCGACGACATCATCCCGTTCGGCTTTGCGCTCGGCCAGACCGGTGCGCTGGTCGGACTGAATATCGTCGGGCTGCGGCGGCGCGGTGCGACCCGGGCCGAGATGCACCGGTTGCGCCGTGCATATCGGTCTTTGTTCTTTGTCGAAGGACGCATTGCCGACCGGATGGCGGCGGTCGAACGGGAATTTTCCGGGGATCCGATGGTCGGTAAGATCGTCGCCTTCATCCGCGCGGGCGGCAAGCGCCCGCTGATGCGCCCGCGCGCGAGACGCGATGTCGATGCGTCTGCCGACGATGCTGCCTGATGCGCCGACCATAGCCGACAAGAAGCCGGAGGCGGGCTCGCTTGCGATTATTTGCGGAGGCGGCAGTCTTCCAGCGGCGGTCGCGGATGCCGTGGCGCGGCGAGGCCGGCGGCCGGTGATGTTCGGCATCAGGGGCTGGGCGGACACCGCGGCGATCGATCGCTATGTGCATCACTGGATCGCGATCGGGCAGGCCGGGCGATTCTTTCGTCTGGCTCGAGCGGAGAATTGCCGCGAGGTCCTATTCATCGGCACCCTGTTGCGGCCGCCCATCACGCAACTGCGTCTCGATTGGCAGACGATCAGGGCGATGCCGGGTCTCATTCGCGCCTATCGCGGCGGCGATGACAAGCTCATTTCCGGTGTCGCAAGCATTGCCGAGAGCGGCGGCCTGCGGGTCGTCGGCGTCAAAGACGTAGCGCCCGAAGTTTTAGTCCCAGAAGGCGTCATCGGCAGTTATCGGCCATCGCAGCGTGACAGGACCGATATCGCGCGCGCACTCGATGTGATCGCCGCGCTCGGGCCGTTTGACGTCGGGCAGGCCGCGGTCGTCGCCGACAACAACGTGCTCGCCGTCGAAGCCGCGGAAGGCACCGATAATCTCCTCAACCGCATCGCCGAATTGCGCCGGCTCGGTCGCGTGACCTCGCCGCCGGGCATTGGCGTCCTGGTGAAGGCGCCCAAGCCCGGTCAGGATCGGCGGTTCGATTTGCCCTCGATCGGTCCGCGAACGGTTGAGAATGTCGCGCGCGCCGGTCTCGCCGGTCTTGCCGTGACTGCCGGCTCGACGATGATCGCGGAAGCCCAAGCGGTGACCGCGGCCGCCGATCGCGAAAAGATTTTTTTGGTGGGAATTCACGAGGACACCGCGCGATGAAGCCGCAGCCCTCGCCGTCGCGGCCACTGTCGATCTATATCGTTGCGGCTGAAGAATCCGGCGACGCGCTAGGCGCGGCATTGGCGCGCGCGCTGATCAGCCGCGAAGCCGGCGCAGTGAAACTTTCTGGAATCGGCGGTCACGCCATGGCGGCGGCCGGCATTGTCAGCCCATTTGCGATCGATGGGCTTTCGATCATTGGGCTTACCGCGATCCCGCAGCGGTTGCCGAATATTCTTCGGCGCATCCGCGAAACCGCGCTGGCGGTCGTAGCCGCGCGTCCGGATGCTCTCGTCATCGTCGACAGCCCGGAATTCACGCATCGGGTTGCCCGCCGGGTGCGCCGCCTCGCTCCCGCGATCCCGATTCTCGATTACGTCTCGCCTTCGGTTTGGGCGTGGCGGCCCGGACGCGCGCGTGCCATGCGCGCTTATGTCGATCAGGTTCTGGCCATCCTGCCGTTCGAGCCGGCAATTCATATCGAGCTGGGCGGCCCGCTCTGCAGCTATGTCGGTCACCCGCTCATCGAGCGGATCGGCAAACTGCGCCCCAATGCCGATGAGGCGCGCCGCCGCTTGGCCGATCCGCCGCTTATTCTGGCATTGCCGGGGAGCCGGTCGAGCGAAATTCGGCGTCTCGCCGGCATTTTCGGCGCCACGATCGAGCGTGTTGCCGCGCGCGTCGGACCGATCGATCTCGTCATCCCGACGGTTCCCAATGTCGTCTCGCAACTGCGCGAAGCCGTCGCCGGCTGGGCTGTGCAGCCGCGTATCGTGGTCGAGCCGGCCGAGAAGTGGTCTGCCTTTCGCAACGCCCGCGCGGCGCTCGCGGCATCGGGCACGGTGACGCTCGAACTTGCGCTCGCCGGCGTGCCGATGGTCGCCGCCTACCGCCTCCACGCCGTCGAGGCGATCATCGCCCGGCTGATCCGGCTGCAGGCCAGGCTGCCGAGCGTCATCCTGGCCAATCTGGTCGTCGGCGAAAACGTCGTGCCGGAACTGCTGCAAGAGGACTGTACGCCGGACAAACTGGCTGCGGCGCTGCTGCCGCTTGTCTCCGACACTCCGGAGCGGCGGCGGCAGACCGAGGCTTACCGCCGCCTCGATGACATCATGGCGATCGGCGCCACCGCGCCGAGCGCCAAGGCCGCGGCGATCGTCCTCGAGGTCGCCCGGCGCGGCCGCTCTCCCGCTGGCGCAACCGGAATGGCAACACTCCCGCGTTAACCGCCGATCCGCCGCAGCCCTACCATTGCCGCAAGCATCCTGCTAAGCCGCAGACATCGTGTCCATTCGAAGCGTAACCGTGAAGCATCCCGCGTGACTAAGGCCAAAAGAGCGGTCCGAAAGTCCCCGATCCGGGCCGCGATCACCGGGGTTTGCGGTTACCTACCACCCGACGTGCTCGGCAATGCCGAGCTCGCGGAAATGGTCGATACCAGCGACGAGTGGATCACCGAGCGGACCGGCATCAAGGAACGGCGGATTCTCAAGGGCAGGGGTCTCGGCACGTCGCACATGGGCGCGGAAGCGGTGCGCGGGCTATTGAGCAAGACTAAAACCGCGCCGGCCGACGTCGAGCTCCTGATCTGCGCGACCACGACGCCGGATTTCGTGTTTCCTTCGACCGCCAATCTGATCTGCGATATGTGCGGCATCCACACCATCGGCAGCTTCGACGTGCAGGCCGCCTGTTCCGGCTTCGTCTATGCGCTCACCGTCGCCTCGCAATTCATCGAAACCGGAAAATTCCGCAAGATCGTCGTCGTCGGCGCCGACAAAATGTCGGCGATCATCGATTACACCGACCGCGCCACCTGCGTGCTGTTCGGCGACGGCGCCGGCGCGGTATTGCTGGAGCCGAGCAGAAAATTCGGCATCGTCGACATGCTGATCCGCTCCGACGGTTCCGGCATGCCGCACCTGCATCAGAAAGCCGGCGGCAGCCGGATGCCGCCAACCGCGGAGACGGTGGCCAAGCGCCTGCACTATGTCCATCAGGAAGGCGCCGCGGTTTACAAATTCGCGGTCGCCCGCATGGCGGAAGTCGCAACGGAGCTGATGAAACGCAATCATCTGACCAGCGACCAAGTCGATTGGCTGGTGCCGCATCAGGCCAATCGGCGCATCATCGAGGCCACCGCCGAGCGCATGAAGCTCGACCCGAAACAGGTGATGATCACCATCCACAAATACGGCAACACCACCGCGGCGACCATTCCGCTTTGTCTGTGGGACTATGAAGACAAGCTCAAGGCCGGCGACCGGCTGATCCTGGCGGCGTTCGGCGGCGGCTTCACCTGGGGCGGCGTGTACCTGACCTGGGCCTACGATCCGCGCTGATGAGCGCAGCCGCCCGGACTACTTGCGCTTCGACATCGGCTGATAGTCGCGCGGCTTCGCGCCGGTATAGAGCTGCCGCGGCCGGCCGAGCTTTTGGTGCGGGTCCTCGATCATCTCTTTCCACTGCGCGATCCAGCCGACAGTGCGGGCGAGCGCGAACAGCACCGTGAACATGGTGTTGGGGAAGCCCATGGCGCGCAGCGTGATGCCGGAATAGAAATCGACGTTGGGATAGAGTTTTTTCTGGATGAAGTAGTCGTCATGCAGCGCGAATTTTTCCAGCTCCATGGCGACGTCGAGCAGCGGATCCTTGATGCCAAGCTCGTTCAAGACCTCGTAACAGGTCTTCTGCATGATTTTCGCGCGCGGATCGTAGTTCTTGTAGACGCGATGGCCGAAACCCATCAGGCGGAATGAAATCTTTCGGGTCCTTCGAGCGCTTGATGTATTCCGGAATGCGGTCGACGCTGCCGATTTCGGCGAGCATTTTCAACGCCGCCTCGTTGGCGCCGCCATGGGCGGGGCCCCACAGGCAGGCGATGCCGGCCGCGATGCAGGCGAATGGATTGGCGCCGGTCGAGCCGGCGAGCCGCACGGTCGAGGTCGAGGCGTTCTGCTCGTGGTCGGCGTGCAGGGTGAAGATACGGTCCATGGCGCGGGCGAGCACCGGATTGGCCTTGTACTCCTCGCACGGCACCGCAAAGCACATCCGCAAAAAATTCGAGGCGTAATCGAGCTTGTTGTCCGGATATATGAACGGCTGGCCGATCGAATATTTGTAGGCCATCGCGGCCAGCGTCGGCATTTTCGCGATCATGCGGATCGAGGCGATCATCCGCTGCGCCGGATCGGTGATATCGGTGGAGTCATGATAGAACGCCGACAACGCGCCGACCGAACCGACCATCACCGCCATCGGGTGGGCGTCGCGCCGGAAGCCCTGGAAGAATCGGCTCATCTGCTCGTGCACCATCGTGTGATGGATCACGCGATCGACGAAATCAGCCTTTTGCGCAGCGGTCGGCAGCTCGCCATAAAGCAGCAGGTAGCAGGTCTCGAGGAAGTCGCCGTGCTCGGCGAGATCGGCAATCGGATAGCCGCGATAGAGCAGCACGCCCTCGTCGCCGTCGATATAGGTGATCTTGGACTCGCAGCTCCCGGTCGACGTGAAGCCGGGGTCGTAGGTGAAGATGCCGGCCTCGGCGTAGAGCTTGCTGATATCGATGACCTCGGGGCCGATCGTCCCGTCGTAAATGGGAAACGAGTAGCTCTTGTCGCCGAGTTGCAACTTGCCGGTCTTGATGTTGGCGCCGGTTTTTGCGTCCATGATCGTAGCCTCGATGTCTGACAGCCGGGACGGGGGGCCGTGGGCGGCCGCAATGCTCAATGTGGCTTAAAGTCCGCGTTCGACCCGGCTTATTGGCGTAGCGCAACAGCGTGTGCACTGCAAGATAATAGCCTGTGATATGGGCGGAAGGGGCCGTGCGGGCACAATTTGTGCAATTGACATCCGGGCTCACCCGGCGCCCGGCGGCGCGCTTTGCTGGCTCGCCTGGTCGGCGATCCGCCCAAGGCTTTCCGGCTTGCCCAAAACCGTCAGCACTTCGAAAATTCCCGGCGACGTGGTGCGGCCAGTGAGCGCGGCGCGCAACGGCTGCGCCACAGTGCCGAGCTTGGCGCCCTTATGCTCGACGAACATGCGTACGGCCTGTTCGGTCGCCTCGGCCGTCCACGGCTCCACCTCGGCGAGTTTCGCCGCGATGTCGGCCAATAACGACCTCGCATCCGAGGTCAGGAGAGCTGCCGCTTTATCGTCGAGGCGGATCGGCCGGTCGGCGAGAAGAAAGCGCGCTCCGTCAATAATATCGAGAAGCGTCTTGGCGCGTTCCTTTAAGCTTGGCATTGCCGCCAAAAGCTGTTGCCGCAAAGCGGGCGTCATCTTGCCGGCAAGCGCCGCGCCGTCCGCGATATGCGGCAACAGCCGCTCGATTGCGGCGAGGAGTTCGGCGTCGTCGCTCTGGCGGATGTAATGCCCGTTGAGATTTTCGAGCTTGGCGAGATCGAACCGCGCCGGCGAGCGGCCGATCTGCGGCAGGTCGAAAGCCGCGATCATTTCCTCGGTCGAAAAAATCTCCTGATCGCCATGGCTCCAGCCGAGCCGCACCAGGTAATTGCGCAGCGCCGCCGGCAGATAACCCATGGCGCGATAGGCCTCGACGCCAAGCGCGCCGTGGCGCTTGGAGAGTTTCGATCCGTCCGGGCCGTGGATCAGCGGAATATGCGCCATCACCGGCACCGGCCAGCCGAGCGCGTCGTAGATTTGCTTCTGCCGCGCGGCATTGGTGAGATGATCGTCGCCGCGGATGACGTGGGTCACCGCCATGTCATGGTCGTCGACCACGACGGCGAGCATATAGGTCGGCGTTCCGTCGGAGCGCAGCAACACGAGGTCGTCGAGATTCTCGTTCTGCCACACGACCCGACCCTGGACCTGATCCTCGATCACGGTCTCGCCGGTCAGCGGCGCCTTCAGTCGGATGGTCGGCTTCACGCCCGGCGGGGCCTCGCTCGGATCGCGATCGCGCCAGCGGCCGTCATAAAGTTTTGCCCGCCCTTCGCGCCGCGCCGCTTCACGCAGCTGCGCCAATTCTTCGGGGCTCGTGTAGCAGCGATAGGCATGGCCGCCCGCCAGCAGCGCCTCGACGACGTCACGGTGCCGCGCCGAACGCGCAAATTGATAGATGGTGTCCCCGTCCCATTCGATGCCGAGCCATTTGAGGCCGTCGAGGATGGCGTCGATCGCGGCCTGCGTTGAGCGTTCGCGGTCGGTATCTTCGATCCGCAAGAGCATCTTGCCGCCGCGTCCGCGGGCGTAGAGCCAGTTGAACAAGGCGGTGCGGCCCCCGCCGATATGCAGGAAGCCGGTCGGCGAGGGGGCAAAACGGGTAACGACGGTCATTGTCCGCGCCCTGTAGCATAGCCGGCAGCGAATGGAAGCGAGGATCGAAGCGTTTCCCGGACGCGGTGCAGCGCGCCAGCGGTGCACGCAGATCCGGGATCGTTACAAACTCCCGATTTGGGGCGATCCCGGGTCTGCAGCGCACCATTGCGCTTCGCCAAAGCGCGTCGAAGACGCGCGTGAACGCGCTTTCGCTGCGCTGCGCCCGGGAAACGAGCTCTCATGATCGCGTCTTCACCTGGGCTTTGGCGCGGGTTTTCTGATTCTTCGGATCGTGCAGGCACAGCGAGCTGGGTGGACGATAATGTGCCGTGAGGAGGAAGCTATCGGCGTCGGGCGGAAGATCCGCGATCATCCGATTGTGCGCGGCAAGGCCGGCGTCGTAGGGAATATCCCAGCAGCGGCTTTGCAGACAAAAGCCCTGGTCGCCGACGCAACGCCGGGCGCTACGGCACGGCTTAAATCGGCAGTCGCGCCAGAATTCGAACATGTCGCAATATTTGCGGGCCACGATCGCGCAGGCGGCGTCAAAGCGCCGCTGCCACTCCTTCGCTTTCGCCGACGCTTCGATGGGGCCGCCCATGCATGATCCTCCTTGTTGGGTGCTGGGGCTCCCTCTCCCCGCTGCGCGGGAAGAAGTGAAGTCGCGCACTCCCGTTCTCGCGATGCGCCTTCGCATCCGAGTTTTGCCGTCACGCTGTAAGAAAGCCCTTCCCAAGACCTCTCTCCAAAAAGGAGGGAGGCGAAGCGCCGAAAGGCGCCTACTCCACAGGCCGCAACGCCGCGGACAAGTTTACGCAATCTGCGCAAACCATCTGCGATGCGGCGCGCGCCACGCCGGCGAATGTTGCCACTCGCTAGCGCTATCGGGCGCGCTCGCCTTTCGGCGCTCCACCGCGGCTCTCGCCAGCGGCCCGAAGGCCAACCGGCTCAGCTCCAGGCCATGCTTCCTGGGACTCGGCTGCCAGCGGGCGTTACCCGCCTTCACCTGTCCCAGTCCAGGGACTGCACCTCCCGCGCCGGCCGTAGTACCGGCGTGACTGATGCCCAAAGCCGCCCGGGCGCGGGTCGTAACGCCGCGCGCGGGAACCGCCCTCGTTCCACTTTCGAAAGTACCCTCGCGAAAGGTCCCTCCGCGAACGAGATGACTGACGATGTAATCGATATGGGGACAGATGTCAAGGGGCTGTCTCTGAACGTGAGACGGACGCCATTTCCTCTAAGCCATGGGGCCGGTATGAGCGAGCGGTCAGGGCGATTTAAAATTCGTAACCGGGGTCTAATCCTGACCTGAGCCCCGGCATCTCCTCCAAAGATGGGTAGAGTCCGTCACCTGGAAGGGGATGGACATGAAGCCGAGCCGGTTCACGGAAGAGCAGATCATCGGGATATTGCGGGAGCAAGCGTAGCCCGATGGGCGAAGCGACATCCGGGTCTTTGCCTCTCCGGGCGCTCAACCCGCATATCGCTGCGCTCATGCGGGCTACGGCTCAAAACCGCGCAAGCGACGATCGAGAAATTCGTCGAACAGCAAGCATAGCCCGGATGAGCGAAGCGAAATCCGGGGTATCATGCCGGAATGGTCAGATATCGACGCAATCGCATCGCAGCAAGCGTAGCCCGGATGGGCGAAGCGACATCCGGGTCTTTGCCTCTCCGGGCGCTCAACCCGCATATCGCTGCGCTCATGCGGGCTACGGCTCAAAACCGCGCAAGCGACGATCGAGAAATTCGTCGAACAGCAAGCGTAGCCCGGATGAGCGAAGCGAAATCCGGGGTATCATGCCGGAATGGTCAGATATCGACGCAATCGCATCGCAGCAAGCGTAGCCCGGATGAGCGAAGCGACATCCGGGTCTTTGCCTCTCCGGGCGCTCAACCCGCATATCGCTGCGCTCATGCGGGCTACGGCTCAAAACCGCGCAAGCGACGATCGAGAAATTCGTCGAACAGCAAGCGTAGCCCGGATGGGCGAAGCGAAATCCGGGGTATCATGCCGGAATGGTCAGATACCGACGCAATCGCATCGCCGGCGGAAAATTCTTTTTCACGCTGGCGCTGGCCGATCTGCGATCAGCCGCTCTTGTCGATACAGCGACTTCGCGCGGCATGTCGATTACATTCACTATAACCCCGTGAAACATGGCTTGGTGAAGCGGGTCTGCGATTGGCCGCATTCGTCGTTTCAGCTCTATGAGCGCCGAGGAATACTGACGCTGGATTGGGCGGGCAATGCCGGTGACGGCGCTTTGAACTTTGGCGAGCTCCGATAAAGACTGAAAACACGGAGACCCCGGATGTCGCTTCGCTCATCCGGGCTACGCTCACTATTATGGAATGCGTAAATCCGCAGCCATCACCGCTGGACGATGACCGTCGCGCCGATCTTGGCGCGATTGTACAGGTCGACGATGTCATCGTTGGACATGCGAATGCAGCCTGACGACACGCCGCCGCCGAGCTTCCATGGCTCGTTGGTGCCGTGGATGCGGTAGAGCGTATCGCCGAGATAGAGCGCGCGCGCGCCGAGCGGATTATCCGGACCGCCCGCCATGTGAGGGGGCAGGGTCGGAAACCGCTGCCGTTCACCCGGCGTCGGCGTCCAGTCCGGCCATTCGCGTTTGGCAGTCACCGTGCTGACGCCCGACCAGGCATAACCCTCCATGCCAACGGCAATGGCGTAGCGAACGGCCTTGCCGCCGCCGAGCACGTAGTAGAGGCGCCGTTGACCGGTGCTGACGACGATCGTTCCCGCGGCGCGCGCGGTGGGATAATCCACGGTTTCGCGCCCGATGATGCCGTAGATGATGCCAAAGGGTGTCGTAAGCGACCATACTTGGCCGGAATCGGCTGGCGCACTGTTGGCGCCACAGATGCCAACCAATGTGCCGGCGATAATCAGGAAGATGAGGCCAATCGTTCTCACGAGGTTTCAACTCCGCGCATGCAGGGCAATGGCTTAGCGGGCCGGATCATAACAAGCGACCTTCGCGGCCGCTGTCACCGCTGGGCCACAGTGGAGGAAAACCGGGGAGCCGCCCGGCCGAGGGAACCGGTGCGACCGCCGTGCCGAACCTGCGACATCGGCGACCGTATTGCCGGCATGCGCAACGACACCACTGCCGTGATAAAATGATGCCGAACGCGCCGGCGGCCGGGTTGGGGACCCGGCAGCGACAGGCGATGCATTACAGGCGATAAATGGGAGGAAACAGATGAGATTGTCCCGCCGCAAATTCTTTCAGCTCGCAGCCGCGGGCGCCGGGCTGCCGTCGTGGCCCGGCCTCGCCAGTGCGGAGACCTATCCGTCGCGGCCGGTGCATTTGATCGCCGACATTCCGGCCGGTCTCGCGCCCGACGTGCTGGCGCGGCTTGTCGCACCGCAGCTTGCGCAGCGCTTGGGCCAGGATTTCGTCGTCGAAGACAAGCCGGGCGCGGGCGGCAATATCGGCGCCGAATACGTCATCCACGCCGCGCCTGACGGCTACACGCTGTTGGTGATGATTTCAGGCAACGCCGCCAACGCCGCGCTCTATCCCAACCTCGATTTCAATTTCATCCGCGACATCGTGCCGGTCGCGTTCCTCGGCTACACGCCGTTCGTCGTCGTGGTCCATCCGTCGATCCCGGTGAAGACGATCCCCGAGCTCGTCGCCTATGCCAAAGCCAATCCGGGCAAGCTCAACTTTGCCTCGCAGGGCGCCGGCACGGCGCCGCATCTTGCCTTCGAACTGTTCCGGATGATGACCGGCGTGGACATCGTTCACGTGCCCTATCGCGCCTCGTATCTGCCCGATCTCCTTGCCGGTCAGGTGCAGGTCGCCTTTGCCACTGTGCCGCCGGTGCTCGGCTATATCCAAAACGGCAAGCTCGGCGCGCTCGGCGTGACCAGCGTGAAGCCGATGGCGGCGTTGCCGGATGTGCCGCCGATCGGCGCTTCGCTGCCGGGCTACGAGGGCAGCGGCTGGGCCGGCGTCGGCGCGCCGCGCGGCACGCCGGCCGACATTATCGAGACGCTCAACAAAGCCATCAATGCCGTGATGGCCGATCCGGCGCTGCAGCAGCGCTGCATCGGGCTCGGCGCCGTGCCGGAGCCGATGTCGTCGGCGCAATTCGGCGAACTGATTGCCAGCGCCGCCACCAAATGGGCGAAGGTGATCAGCTTCGCCAACATCAAGGTGGATTAAAGCGGATGCCTCCTCACCGCAGGGCTTGATCCGGCGTGCGTAGCCCGGATTAGGCGCGGAGCGCGACCGATGACAGGCTGCCGGTACAACCCACCAATCGCCCCAATTTTGCTCTGCAGCTGGGCTGTGGCGCGTTGAAGACTACGTTGAAAAATGCACTATATACAACCGAGGCTTACCCTGAGGGGGCCGGCGTGGGTAACAAGGAGGTTTGGAACCTAGAGCATTTTCAGGGTTGATGGAATCGGCGGGATTCTCGCGGGGCGGGATTTATAATTCAACCTTCGTGTCGATTCGACACGGAGACTGCGATGGGCAAGCCATATTCTCAGGACTTGCGTGAGCGTGTGATTGCAGCAGTTGATACGGGGACTGGCGCTTACGTGGCCGCGCCGCTGTTTCGGGTCAGCGTCTCCTATATCTACAAAGCGTTGATCCGGCGGCGCACGACCGGCGAAGTGACTGCACGGCGTTCCGGCGGCGGTCCCAAACCGAAGTTGGCGCCGCATGATGATGCCCTTCGTGCACGTGTTGCGGCCGAACCCGACATCACGCTGGCCGAACTACAGGCTTGGCTGCTCGCCGAGCGCAAGGTTAAGGTCAGCATCGGATGCCTGTGGAGCAGGCTCAAGTTTCTCGAACTCCCGCTCAAAAAAAGTTGCAGCGCGCTGCCGAGCAGGACCGGCCGGATGTCGCCCAAGCGCGTGATCAGTGGCGTGCAAGCCAGGGCGAGCTGAACCCGGAACGCCTGGTTTTCATCGACGAGACCGGCGCCGCAACCGACATGGCGCGCCGCTATGGCCGCTGCCCGCGCGGCCAACGCCTGGTGTCCAGCGTGCCGTGGGGGCACTGGAAGACCACGACATTCGTCGCCGCATTGCGTATCGGGCAGATCGCCGCGCCCTGTGTGTTCGACGGGCCAATGGATGGGGCAAGCTTTCGCGCCTATGTCGAGCAGTTCGTCGTCCCGATCCTGCGCCAGGGCGATATCGTCGTCATGGACAATCTCCCCAGCCACAAGGTCGCCGGCATCCGCGAAGCCATCGAGGCCGCCGGCGCTGAACTGCGCTACCTGCCGCCCTACAGCCCGGACTTCAACCCCATCGAACAGTTCTTCGCCAAACTCAAAGCCCTGTTACGAAAGGCCGCCGCCAGAACCATCGATGCCCTCATCGCAGCAATCGCCGAAGCTCTCACCAAAGTCAGCGTGCACGAGTGCGCAAACTACCTCGCAAACCAAGGCTATCGCCGCCAATTATGAAAGTGCTCTAATTGCCGCCATATTGACGGCACTGTGTTCATTGGCAATTGCCGTTGCATTCTTCTATCTAGGTACCACTTTGTTGGACATGATAACTGCTATTGTCGGTGTAGGAGGCACGTTCGCTGGCCTCGCCTGGACAATATCGGCGATTTTGGCGCTAAAATCATGATTTTCTCCTACCTCGCTCTCGCGCTCGCAACCGTCTTATTGCTTGCCGGCATTGCAGGGACGGCCTTTACTTTCCGGACGATCGCCCAGCGTCAGGCTGAACGCGGAAACATGGACACACAGACGTGGCACGGCATCTTCGCGCCGATGCCTGCCTTCCAATTTGATTACTTGAGGATCGAGAGCGAGCGTTCTGACGCAGGATTCTCTCGCCTATTTTACCGTGTAGCGTATTACCTCGCGATCGGCGTCGCCGCGATCCAGAATATCGCAGTCGCGCTTATGCATTTTAAGCAATAGCGTTGCTTGGCACCGCCCCGCGGGCAAGTCGCTCCGCGCCTTGGTCTACCGTGGGAGCAAGCGATCACCGCCGGACTTGACCGGGCGGGCCAACTTGTCCAATCGGGGGGCCGTCACGACCTATGCCTTAGATTCGCGCGCGCGGTAGGCTAAGCGGCACGCCGCCGAAGGGAACGATCGATGTCGGTTGCGGAGACGATTACCCGGCAAGCGGGCGAGGATTTTATCCGCGACATCGTCCGCGCGGATCTGGCGTCGGGGCGGCATAAAAGCGTCGTCACGCGCTTTCCGCCCGAGCCGAACGGCTATCTGCACATCGGCCACGCCAAATCGATCTGCCTCAATTTCGGCATCGCCGAGGAATTCGGCGGCCACTGCAATCTGCGCTTCGACGATACCAATCCGACCAAGGAAGAGCAGGAATATATCGATGGCATCCAGGCCGACGTGCGCTGGCTCGGCTTCGATTGGGGCCAGCATCTTTATTACGCGTCGGATTATTTCGAACGGCTCTACGCCTGGGCGGAGCATCTGATCCGCGCCGGCAAGGCCTATGTCGACGATCAAAGCCAAGACGGGATGCGCGCCGCGCGCGGCACGCTGACCGAGCCGGGCAAAAACAGTCCGTTCCGCGACCGCAGCGTTGAGGAGAACCTCGATCTGTTCCGCCGCATGCGAGAAGGCGAGTTTCCGAACGGCGCGCGCGTGCTGCGCGCCAAGATCGACATGGCTGCAGGCAACATCAATCTGCGCGATCCCGTGCTCTACCGCATCCTGCATGCCGCGCATCCGCGCACCGGCACGGCGTGGTGCATTTACCCGAGTTACGATTTCGCCCACGGCCAATCCGACGCGATCGAAGGCATCACGCATTCCATCTGCACGCTCGAATTCGAGGATCACCGGCCGCTCTACGACTGGTTCCTGCAAAACCTGCCGGTCCCCTCGCAGCCGCACCAGTACGAATTCGCCCGCCTCAACCTCACGCATACGGTGCTGTCGAAGCGCGTGCTCACCGAGCTGGTGCGCGGCGGCCATGTCAGCGGCTGGGACGATCCGCGCATGCCGACGCTCGCGGGGTTGCGGCGGCGCGGCGTGCCGCCCGAGGCGATCCGCGATTTCGTCAAGCGCATCGGCGTCGCCAAGGCCAACAGCGTCGTCGACATGGGGATGCTGGAATTTTCGATCCGCGAGCAGCTCAACAAAACCGCCGAGCGCCGCATGGCGGTGTTGCGTCCGCTCAAAGTCGTGATCGAGAATTATCCGGAAAGCGAAAGCGAAGAGATCGAGGCGCTCAATCACCCGGACAATCCCGCCGCAGGAACGCGGCGGCTGCGGTTTTCCCGCGAACTCTTCATCGAGCGCGACGACTTTATGGAGAATCCGCCGAAGAAATTCTTCCGGCTGTCGCCCGGCGCCGAGGTGCGCTTGCGCTATGCCTATTTCATCACGTGTCGCGAAGTGCGGAAGGACCCCTCTGGCGAAATAATCGAATTGCGCTGCAGCTACGATCCGGCGACCAAAGGCGGCAACGCGCCTGACGGCCGCAAGGTCAAGGCGACGATGCATTGGGTGTCCGCGCCGGATTCACGGCCCGCCGAGGTGCGCCTGTACAATCCGCTGTTCACAAAACCCGATCCCGACGTCGGCAACTTCGCCGCCGAGATCAGTCCGAATTCGCTAGAAGTGATCGCCGACGCGCGTGTCGAACCGGCATTGGCCGGAACAAATTCCCACGCGGCGGTGCAGTTCGAGCGCCAGGGCTATTTCTGCATCGACCCGAACTCGACCCCCGATCGGCTGGTGTTCAATCGCACCGTCGGATTGCGCGACACCTGGGCGAAAGTCTCAAGCGGCGGTTGATTTCCTGCACTTTTGCACAGCCGCCCCTCGCCACAAAACGCACGCGACGGTAGCATTTCCCCGTCCTAACCCTCCCTCGCTTGGGGAGAAGTCAGGGCGGCGATTTAGCGCGCTGGGGGCGCGCAGTGGCACAAGACGACAAGTTCGAGAACCGCGCGCGCACTGGCGCTTCCACGTGGCCGGATTTCTGGCCGGGCGGCCGCATTCGTCGCCTGTCCGGCATCCCGTGGCCGGGCTCCGGATTCGTCCTTCCCGCGCGCATCCGCGATTGGGCCGCGCTTGAGGCCGGCGCCGGGCGCCTGTTGCCATGGTTCGCGGTCGCCTATGGCACGGGCGTCGTTCTTTACTTCACCGCCGAGCGCGAACCGGCCTCCTGGGCGGCGCTTGCGCTCGCCGCATTTGCTGCGGCAATCGCGTTTGCGGCGCGGCGCAGCAGGTTCGGCTTTCCTTCGGCGCTGACCTTTGCCGCGGCAGCGACCGGCTTTGCCGCAGCGACGCTGCACACCGCGTGGATCGCCCATCCGGTGCTCCGCCGCGCGACCTGGAACGTCGCCGTGAGCGGCTTCGTCGAGTCCCGCGAAGAGCGCGAGCGCAACGACCGCATCGTCGTGCACGCGCACACGATCGAAGGCGGCCGCCTCGATCCGGCGCCGCAGCGCGTGCGCGTCACCGTGCGCACCGGCACGGCGCCGGCGGTCGGGTCGTTCGTCGCGTTTAAGGCCGATCTGTTGCCGCCGCTCGCGCCGCTGCGGCCGGGCGGCTACGATTTCGCCCGCGACATGTATTTTTCGCGCATCGGCGCCTCCGGCTACGTGCTCGGCCGGATCAACAGCGCGGCGCCGCCGGTCGAACCCGGCGCCTGGCTGCGTTACGCCGCGGCCGTCGAGGGCATGCGCGATGGCATCGACAAGCGCATCCGCGCCGTCATTCCCGGCGACGAGGGCGCCATCGCCTCGGCGCTGATCACCGGCAAGCGCGGCACCGTTACGCCGGCGGTCAAGGACGCGTTCTACGTCTCCAGCCTCGCTCACGTGCTGGCGATCGCCGGCTTTCACATGGCGGTGGTGACCGGGCTGGTGTTCTTCTTCGTGCGCGGCGGCCTCGCCTTGATTCCGTCGCTGGCGAGCCGGCGGCCGATCAAAAAATGGGCCGCCGCCGGCGCACTGGCCGCCGCGACCTTCTATCTGGTGCTTTCCGGCACCGGCGTCGCCACCCAGCGCGCCTTCGTCATGGTCGCGGTCGTGCTGGTCGGCGTGTTGCTCGACCGGCCCGCGCTGACGTTCCGCACGCTGAGCTTCGCCGCGCTGGCAATCCTGACTTTGGCGCCGCAGGCGCTCTTGACGCCGAGCTTCCAGCTGTCGTTTGCGGCGACGCTTGCTCTGATCGCCGCCTATCAATACGGGCTGCCGTGGCACGCCAAGGCCGACACCGCGTTCGGCGCGCGCATGGCGCTATGGGGCGGACGCGAGTTCGCGGCGATCGCCTTTACCTCGCTGGTCGCCGGTCTCGCCACCACGCCCTACGCCGCCTACAATTTCTATCGCCTGGCGCCGTATGGCGTGCTCGCCAATCTTCTGGCCATGCCGGTGGTCTCCGCCTGGATCATGCCGATGGGCGTGCTCGGCGTGCTGACCTTGCCGCTCGGATTGGATGCGGTGTTCTGGCGGCTGATGGGGGAGGGCATCGACTGGATCATCGCCGTCGTGCTGTGGGTGGCGCAGCTGCCCGGCGCCGTCGGCCGCATCCACAGCTTCGGTGCCGGCCCGCTGTTGTTGGGCAGCGCAGGCCTGCTGCTGCTGTGCCTGTTGCGCACACCCCTGCGCTTGAGTGGCGCGCTCGTCGCGGTTGCCGCAATCCTGTGGGCGGTGACGACGCCGCGGCCCGATCTATTGGTGTCGGCCGACGGCCAGACCGCGGCGCTACGCGGCGGCGACGGGCGGCTCGCCGTGCTGCATGTGGGCCGCGACGACTTCGCGGTCGAGGACTGGCTCGCCGCCGATGCCGACGGCCGCGATGCCCACGATCGCAGTCTCGGGCGGGGAATTTCCTGCGACCCGTCCGGCTGCATCGGCAAGCTCGCCGACGGCGGCCTCGTCGCCTATGCGGTCGAGCCCGATGCCTTCGAGGACGATTGCCGACGGGCGACCCTGATCCTGGCGGTGCACAACGACGCGCCGCCCGGCTGCGCGGCAAAGGTGATCGAGCGTAATATGTGGAACGACCGCGGCGCGCTGGCGCTGCGTTGGAGCGGCTCGGGCTTTGTCATGGATTCGACGCGGCCGAAGAATTTCGACCGGCCATGGGCGCCGGCGCCGCCGCAGCGACAAGAAACCGACGTCACGGATGCGAGCGTTGCGGCGCCGTACCACTCACCGCCGCGCGATGCGACGCCGCCACAGGACGATATCGAGGCGGATCAGTAGCGTCGGAACAGCCCGACGAGCTTGCCCTGGATGCGCACGCGGTTGGGCGGCAGGATGCGCACTTCGTAGGCGGTATTGGCGGGTTCGAGCGCGATCGACGCGCCGCGCCGGCGGAACCGTTTGAGGGTGGCTTCCTCGTCGTCGATCAGCGCGACCACGATGTCGCCGGTGTCGGCCGCGTCGGTGCGTTTAAGCAGCGCCATGTCGCCGTCGAGGATACCGGCTTCGATCATCGAGTCGCCGCGCACTTCCAATGCAAAGTGTTCGCCCGTGGTGAGAAGATCGGGCGGCATGTTGATGGTATGGCTGCGGGTTTGGATGGCTTCGATCGGGGTGCCGGCGGCGATGCGGCCCATCACCGGAACGGCGACCGGGCGGCCGCCGTCATCCTCGGAAGCCGTGCGCACACGGCCGAGATTGCCTTCGATCACGCTCGGGGTGAAACCGCGCGAACGGCCCGAGACGACGCCCTGGGCCATCAATTCCGGCAGCTTGATCACTTCGATGGCGCGCGCCCGGTTCGGCAGGCGGCGGATGAAGCCGCGCTCCTCGAGCGCGGTAATGAGCCGATGGATGCCGGACTTCGAGCGCAAGTCGAGCGCATCCTTCATCTCGTCGAAGGAAGGCGGAACGCCGGCTTCCTTGAGGCGCTCATGGATAAACCGCAACAGCTCGGCCTGCTTGCGCGTCAACATTCGGCGGTTCCTCCCTGATCCGGAAGTTCCCGAGGTGGGGCGGCTTCCGGTCGAAACAAATCATGAACGGACACTATCCGTTCCATATGTGTTCTGCAACCATTTAATTTGAAGTGAAGAAAACGAGCGGCCGGCCAAACCGCCGCTTAACGCTCGAATTTAACGATCGTGCAGCGGCTGCCGGCTTTCGCCGCGGGAGCGTAAGGATCGCGAATAACGAGACAATTTGCCTTCGCCAGCGGCGCCATCATCGAACTGTCCTGCACCGGGAATGGGATCGCCACCGGACCCTCGGGACCGGCCTTGAGCGTCGCGCGCAGGTAATCGGCGCGCTCGTCGTTTGCGGCGATGTCGATTCCGAGCACCGCCAATTCGGTCGGTAGAGCGAGATCGGTTCGTCCGCTCATACGGCGGATGAGCGGCACCAGGAACAGGAACGCGCAGACATAGGATGAGACCGGATTGCCGGGCAGGCCGAGCACGTGCATTGCGCCGAGCCGGCCATGCATCAGCGGCCGGCCGGGCCGCATCGCGACTTTCCAGAAGGAGAGATCCATGCCCTCCTTGGCAAAGCCCTGTTGCACGAAATCGTATTCGCCGACCGAGGCCCCGCCGGTGGTCACCAGAATATCCGCAGGCAGCTCGCGGGCGTCGCGGATGGCGGTGACGGTCGCCTGCAGCGTATCATGGACGACGCCGAGATCTGTCACCTCGGCGCCCTCCGCGCGCGCCAGCGCGGCGAGCGAGTAGCCGTTCGAATAGACGATCTGTCCCGGTCCCGGTTCGCGGCCCGGCGGCACCAGCTCGTCGCCGGTCCCGAACAGGGCAATTTTCGGCCGGCGATAGACCGGCACCAGCGGGTGGTTCATGCCGGCGGCAAGCGCGAGATCGCGCGCGGTAAACCGGTGACCCTTGGCGAACAGCACTTCGCCTGAGCGAAAGTCCAAACCCTTCGGGCGGACATTGCGGCCTTTGGTCGTGGATTTCCGCACCTCGACGCTATCGCCGTCGCGCGTCGTCACCTCCTGGATCACGACGGTGTCAGCGCCGGCAGGCATGAAACCGCCGGTGAAAATGCGCGCCGCTTGTCCTGCACCGACTGTGGCGGCGAAGGGCCGGCCGGCGGCGACCTCGCCGATGACCATCAGCCGCACCGGCGCATTGGCCACGTCGGCCGCGCGCACGGCATAGCCGTCCATGGCGGAAACGTCCGCCGGCGGCTGGGTGCGCAGCGCCTTGAGATCGAACGCCAGCACGCGATCGTCGGCCTCGGTCAGCGGGGTTTCTACCGGCGGGAGTGGGCTTGCATGCGCGAGCACCTGTTCAAGCGCCTGCGCGACCGAAATCAACGCCACGGCATTTCTCCCGTTTTATTCTTTTGCGCGATAGTGGCCGGAGCGGCCGCCGCGCTTTTCGATGACCCGGATGCCTTCGATGCGCATGCCGCGTTCGACCGCTTTCACCATGTCATAGATGGTCAGGCAGGCGACCGATACCGCGGTCAGCGCCTCCATTTCGACCCCGGTCTTGCCTGCGACCTTCACCCGCGCCCTCACGACAACGCCCGGCAGTTTGGCATCGGTCGCGATATCGATCTCGATCTGGGAAATGGGAAGCGGATGACACAGCGGAATCAATTCGTGCGTGCGTTTTGCGGCCTGAATGCCGGCGATGCGCGCGGCGCCGAGGACGTCGCCCTTCTTGGCGTTACCCTTGCGCACCAGTGCGAGCGTCTTCGGCTGCATGACCACACGGCCCTCGGCCACGGCGAAGCGCTCGGTTGCCGGTTTTGCCGAAACGTCCACCATGCGGGCTTCGCCACTAGCGCTCAGATGCGTGAGTTTCTTTGCGCGCCTCGCCACGGCTTTTATCGGGCCGGCGCGAGCGCGGCTTGGCGCGCCAGCAGCGCGCGCGTTGCGGCGGTGACGTCCTTCTGGCGCATCAGGCTTTCGCCGACAAGAAACGTCGAAATGCCGGCCTTGGCGAGCCGCGCCAGATCGTCCGGCGCGACGATGCCGCTCTCGCCGACAATGATGCGCCCAGCCGGAATGAGGCGCGCCAGCCGCTCGCAAGTGGCGAGCGTGGTCTTGAACGTCCTGAGGTCCCGATTGTTGATGCCGATAAGCTTCGATTTCAGGCGAAGCGCCCGCTCTAAGTCATTGTCATTATGGACTTCCACCAGGGCGTCCATGCCGAGCGCGAAGGCCGCGTTTTCGAGCTCCGCGGCGCAGGCGTCATCGACCGCGGCCATGATGATGAGGATGCAATCGGCGCCATAAGCGCGCGCCTCCGTCACCTGGTAGGTGTCGTACATGAAATCCTTGCGCAACACCGGCAGCGCACATGTCTCGCGAGCGAGGCGAAGCTGCGCCAGCGAGCCCTGGAACGAGGGCGTGTCGGTCAAGACCGAAAGGCAGGTCGCGCCGCCGGCCTGGTAGGCCGCCGCAAGCACAGCCGGATCGAAGTCTTCGCGGATCAGGCCTTTCGACGGGCTCGCCTTCTTGATCTCGGCGATGAGCGCATAATCGCCCGCGGCGCGCCGCCGTTCGATGGCGCGCAAAAAGCCGCGCGGCGCGCTAGCGGCCTTGGCGTCTTGCTCGAGCGCGGACAGTGAGCGGCCGCGCTTGGCCGCCGCGATCTCCTCGCGCTTATAGGCCGCGATCTTTGCCAGGATGTCAGCCATCGTTGGAAACCACGATCAGCCGATCGAGCCGGCCTTCGGCCTCGCCGGAATCCACCGAATGGGTGGCGAGATCGAAACCGGCTTTGAGATTTTTCGCTTTGCCGGCGACGACAAGGGCGGCGGCGGCATTGAGCAAGGCGACGTCGCGGAACGCCGTCGCTTTGCCTTCCAAGACCTCCTGCACCGCCCTGGCATTGCTCGGCGCATCGCCGCCGCGCAGTTCCTCCGGCTTGACCTTGCGCAAGCCGACTTCTTCCGGGGAAATCTCGAAACTACGGATGACGCCGTCGTCGAGCGCCGTGACGCTGGTCGTACCGGACGTCGTCACCTCGTCGAGCCCGTCGGAGCCGTGCACCACCCAGGCGCGCTCGGCGCCAAGGTTTTTGAGCACCTGCGCCAGCGGCTCGGTCCATTGCCGCGAAAAGACGCCAACCATCAGGCGGCGCACGCCGGCTGGGTTCGACAGGGGACCGAGCAGGTTGAAAATGGTGCGCGTGCCAAGCTCGACGCGGGTCGGCCCGACATTCTTCATCGCCGGATGATGCGCCGGCGCGAACATGAAGCCAATTCCGGCCTCGCGGATGCAATGGCCGATCTGCTCGGGGTTGAGATCGATATTGACGCCCAAAGCCGCCAGCACGTCGGCAGCGCCCGAGCGCGACGACAGCGCGCGGTTGCCGTGCTTGGCGACCGGCACGCCGGCGCCGGCGACGATAAGCGCGGCGCAGGTCGAAATGTTGAACGAGCCGGAGGCATCGCCGCCGGTGCCGACCACGTCGATGGCGTCGGGCGGCGCCTCGACGCGCAGCATCTTCGAGCGCATCGTGGTGACGGCGCCGGTGATCTCGTCGACGGTCTCGCCGCGCACGCGCAACGCCATAAGGAGCGCGCCCATTTGCGACGGCGTCGCTTCGCCCGCCATCATCTGTTCGAACGCGGTGGCGGCTTCCTCGCGGCCAAGCGCGGCGCCGGTCGCGACCTTGCCGATGAGCGCCCTGAACTCCACGGTCACGGTACCGCCCTCAATTGACGCGCGCTGGCGTCTTCCGCGCCGCCGCGGGTGGCGGGGCGTTGCGCCGTCCGGTCGATGCATTCCAGGCTGCCGCGATGTCGAGAAAATTCTTCAGCATCAGGTGGCCGTGATCGGACGCGATGCTTTCGGGATGGAATTGCACGCCGTGCGTCGGCAGTCGCCTATGCGCAAGCCCCATGACGAGGCCGCCGTCGGTCTCCGCGGTCACGGTCAATTCGCGCGGCATGCTGGCGCGCTCGACCACGAGCGAATGGTAGCGCGTCGCCTGGAACGGGCCGTTGATGCCGCGAAAAATTCCGGCGCCCTGATGCCTGATTTCCGACAGCTTGCCGTGCACCGGCACCGGCGCGCGCACCACTTTGGCGCCAAACGCGTCGCCGATCGCCTGGTGACCGAGGCAGACGCCGAGGATCGGGATGGTCGCGGCGGCTTGGGCGATGAGATCGAGGCAGATGCCGGCCTCTTTCGGCGTGCACGGGCCGGGCGACAGCACGATGGCATCGGGGTCGGCGGCAAGCACCGCGGCGCTCGTCACCTTGTCATTGCGATGCACTTCAACTTCCGCCCCCAGTTCACCGAGATAGTGCACCAGGTTGAAAGTGAAGCTGTCATAGTTGTCGATCAGCACAATCATGATGCGGCCCGTGCGGCTCTTAAGACACGCGCAAGGGGAGGGTCAAGGCGGTGTGCAGTGGTCAAATTGCCTAGCATCCAGCTAGATTAGTCCACTTCCCGCGGCAGAACGAGGCAAAAGGGTGAAGCGGATGATCCGAGGGCGTGCAATGCAGGTTTTGCCGATCAAATCGCGGGCGATGCCAGTCGCCCTGCTTGCCGCCCTGCTGGCGATGGGCATTCACGCGGGCCCGGCGCGGGCGCAAACACCGGCGCAAGCCTATCCCAGCCGGCCGGTCAAAATCATCGTGCCGACGCCGCCGGGCGGCCCGGTCGATGTCATGGCGCGGATCACCGCAAATTATCTGCAGACGGCGCTGGGCCAGGCTTTCGTCATCGAAAACCGCGGCGGCGCCGGCAACACGATCGGCTCAAAGGACGCGGCGGAGGCGGCGCCCGACGGCTATACGCTGCTTTATTCGAGCGCGAGCGGGCTCGTCATGGCGCCGCTGTTGCATCCGGACGCAGGCTATAATCCGCTCACCGACTACGATCCGATCGCGCTCGTTGCGGCGACCTCCAACGTCCTGGTGGTCAATCCAGCGGTGCCGGCCAATACCGTGGCCGAGCTCGTCGCTTACGCCAAGGCCAATCCCGGCAAGGTGAACTTCTCCTCCGGCGGCATCGGCGTGTTGCCGCACCTGATCGGCGAAATGTTCAAGGCCCAGGCCGGCATCAACATCGTGCATGTGCCCTATAAGGGCGGCGGTCCCTCGATCAACGACCTGGTCGCCGGCAACGTGCAAATGACGTTTGAAAGCACGACTGTTTTATTGCCGCTGATCAAGGCCGGCAAATTGCGCGCGCTTGCCGTCACGACGCGAAAACGCATCGCGCAATTGCCGGACGTGCCGACGATGATCGAAAGCGGCTATCCGAATTTCGTCACCACCGCTTGGACCGGGCTGTTGGCGCCGGCGCATACGCCGCCGCCGATCATCGCCAAGCTCAACGCAACGATCAACGACGGTCTTACGAAGCCGCAACTGTTAGACGCCTTGGCCAAGCTCACCATCGATCCGCTCGGCGGCACGCCAGCCGACTTCACCGCGCAGATCAAATCGGACACCGCCAAATGGTCGCCGATCATCGCGGCGCTCGGGCTCAATCGCCCGGCGCAATGACTTGTGTCCGAACGCCTGACCTACAAAAATTCTGGCGGAAGGTGGGGAAGCACCTTCCGCCAAAAGTGGCACAGGCAACAATCGTTGGATTTAGTCGATGGATCGCGCCGCTTTAGCGGAGCGGATTTGCATCCACCAAGCGGTGCGCGAAAACGATCCGTGCTTGCCGCGGTTGGGCCAGCGGATGGCTGGCGTCGCGCAGGCACGCAGCTTCGTAGTAAGGCCAGGCGTTTTGCGAGCAGTCCGTGCCGAGCGGCCGTATGTCGGCCCGGTCACCTTTGGCGCCCGGGATCGGCGAACTCGCTTGAACTTGAAACGACAAACTCGGAAACGCGACGAAACAAGCCGCCACGATCGCAGCGACGGCGATGGCGTAAACGGTCTTGATCATGACACCCATCCCTGTCTGCAACCTTTGACGCTCTAGAACTGCAACGCGTTCAATGCGTCATGGTTGCCTTTCATCTGAGGTGGATTTTTACCGCGGGCGCCAACAGCCGCATTGATCGCCGTCACAATTTGGCGAGTTTGCATAAGCAACTGAAATGGCGTGTAGATTTGCCCTATTGGGGGTCCGTTTCAGGCGATTTTGGGTATCCGGCGGTGGGCGACGGGCGCGCCCCCCGCTCCTTGCACGACGGCGCGACTCCATCTTGCGGTCGCTCTGGGCGCGGGCTAGACCGCCGCCATGTCAGGAAGCGCCAAGTCACGAACCACCAAGTCAGGAACCACCCTGTCAGGAACCTCGCCACGCGTTGCGCTGTTTGCCGGATCGTTCGATCCCATCACCAACGGCCATCTCGACGTTATCGCCAAGGCGGTGCATCTTGCCGATCGGCTGGTGCTCGCCATCGGCATTCATCCCGGCAAGACGCCGCTGTTCTCGGCCGACGAACGGCTCGCCATGGCGAACGAGATCTGCGCGCCGCTGGGTCGCGCGGCCGGATGCGAGATCGCCTGCACGACTTTCGCCGATCTCGTCGTGACCGCGGCGCGGCGCGCCGGCGCGGCCATCCTGGTGCGCGGTGTGCGCGACGCCACCGATTTCGATTATGAAATGCAGATGGCCGGGATGAATGCCGCGATGGCGCCTGAAGTGCAGACGATATTTCTGCCGGCCGCGCCCGCGGTTCGCCCGATCACCGCCACCTTGGTCCGGCAAATTGCCGGCATGGGCGGCGACGTCTCGGCTTTCGTGCCGGCGGAGGTCGCGGCACGGCTGAAAAAGAAATTCGCGAAAAGCTAAATCCTCATCCGGGAGACGACATGATCCGCCTTGCTGCCGTTCTGCTTGCCCTGACGATCGCCGCGCCGGCGTGGAGTCAGGGGCTTGCCACTCCTGGGCTCGCCAATCCCGCCGCGCTCAATGCGCAGGCGCCGGCGGCCTACAAGGTCAAATTCGATACCAGCAAAGGTCCGTTCGTCATCGAAGTCCATCGCGATTGGGCGCCGCTTGGCGCGGACCGGTTTTATAACCTGGTCAAGAACGGCTTCTACAACGATGCCCGTTTCTTCCGGGTGATCACAGGTTTCATGGTGCAATTCGGCATCAACGCCGACCCGCGCCTTGCGGCGGTCTGGCGTGATGCTGCGATCAACGACGATCCGGTCAGCAAGAGCAATGCGCGCGGAATGATCACATTCGCGACGCGTGGCCCAAACACGCGCACGACCCAGGTCTTTATCAATTACGGCAACAATGCGCGACTCGATACCGGAGGTTTTGCGCCGTTCGGTCAGGTCGTGTCCGGCATGGACGTGCTCGACGCCTTGTACAGCGGCTACGGCGAGGGCGCGCCGCGAGGATCAGGGCCGGAGCAAAGCCGCCTGCAAAGCGAGGGGAACGCCTATCTCAACAAGGAGTTTCCCAAGCTCGATTACATCAAGACTGCGACGATCGTCCCGTAGCTCACGCTGACGAAGTCGCGCTAACGAAGTAGAGGAAAGCAGAACATGGCCGAAACAAAAGGATTGCCCGCGGGTGTCGATCCGCAAAACGCGCTGATCATCGAAACCGCGCCCGGCACGATCGTCATCAAGCTGCACCACGACATCGCGCCGGGACACGCGGAGCGCTTAAAGCTGCTCGCGCGCGAACAATTCTACGACGACGTGCCGTTCCACCGCGTGATCGATGGGTTCATGGCGCAAACCGGCGACGGTCAGCACGGCAACGGCACCGGCGGTTCCTCTTACCCGGACCTCAAGGCGGAATTCTCCGCCAAGCCGTTTACCCGCGGCACCGTCGGCATGGCGCGCAAGGGCGGCAGCAACAACTCCGCCAACAGCCAGTTCTTCATCATGTTCGACGACGGCGATTTTCTCAACGGCCAGTACACCGTGATCGGCGAAGTGGTCGCCGGCATGGACGTGGTGGACAAGCTCAAACGCGGCGAACCGCCGGCCAATCCCGATCGCATCGTCAAAATGCAGGTGGCCGCCGACGTGAAGTAGTTTGCCGGCGGCTATTGCTGCGGTTTCCGTTGTGAGAAATACGGCGCGACGCGCTCGAACACTTGCGCGGGCAAAATCCGCCGCATGCCGTCGGGCGATTGTCCCCCCGGCGGCTCGATCGGGTGGATGAATTTCGAATAGGTCAGAACCGGCGTCGAGCCGAATAGCCCGAATGCATCGGTCGCGCCGGCAGCCGCGAGATTCATCGGGCCTGAACTCGGACCGACGAAGAGATCGCCAAGTCGCAACAGCGCGGCGGCTTCGCTCAAGCCAAGATCGCAGGCATTGACGGCGGCCGCGCCGGCCGCGCCCGCGATAAAATTCTGCGCCCGCGTGAAATTCGCATTGCCGCCGATCAAAAATACGGTGCCGGCGGCGCGGCGGCGTAGAATGGAGACAAATTCCGCCCAGTGTTCGTCAGGCCAATCCTTGTCGGGATGCGACGCGCCGATGCCGAGCACGATCCAAGGCCGGGCGCAGGACTTAAACTTCTCGCCGACGGCCGCGAGCGTTGCTGGCGGCAGATGCAGATCCGGCTCGGTCGACGGCAGCGGGACTTTCATGTCCGCCATCAGCGCGCGCAGCCAATCGATCGGCAGATCGTGAAAATGGCTTTGATCGATGCCGGAATTGGTGATGAAGAAGCGTTGCGGCCCGAGGCCAAGCCCGATGCGCTCGGGTATGCCGGCGAGCATGGCGGCAAGCGCCGGGCGGATGGTGCGGTCGAGAATCCAGATCGAGCGGCAACGGCGCCGCCGCAGCAGCGCCACCAGCCGGATCAGATTGAGGCCGCGCTGCAGTTCCGATCCGGCATGTTCGAAATAAACCGTCTCGGCAACACCCGGTTCGCCCGCCAGCAGTTCCTTGGCGCCGCTCGATGGCGGCGCGAGGAACGTCACGCGGCCGCCCGGGGCGGCTGCCGCGATGGCGCGGATGAAGGGAAGATGCCAGATGACGTCGCCAATGCCGGGCTTCACCTGGATCACGGCGTTCGCAGTCACGTTGATTGCCGCCCGAAAGGTTGCTCTATGCGCGTTGTAATGCAGCTTGACGCGTGATGGAAATTTGCCGGGAATGCGCACCGACTTGTTCGATTTCACGCTGCCGGAGGACCGCATCGCGCTGCGGCCGGCGGCGCCGCGCGACGCCGCCAAGCTTTTGGTGGTGCGGCCCGGCACCCCTACAGAGTTCGAGGACCGCATCATGCGCGATCTGCCGGCGCTGCTACGCCGGGGCGACGCCGTTGTCGTCAACGACACCAAGGTCTTTCCCGCCAACTTGCGCGGCCGGCGGCTCGGCCGCGGCGAGCACGAGCCGGCCATCGCGGCGACTTTGATCGGGCGGCTCGACGGTTCGCGCTGGCGCGCCCTGGTCAAACCGGCGAAGCGGCTCGCGGTCGGCGACGTCGTGCGCTTCGGCGGCGAAGGGCGGGTTTGCTTTCTCGAACAGCTCGACGCCACGGTCGAGCAAAAAGGGCAGGGCGACACAGGCGGCGAGGTGACGCTCGCTTTTGCCTTTACCGGGGCGGTGCTCGACCAGGCGCTGGCGGAGCGCGGCGACATGCCGTTGCCGCCCTATATCTCAAGCCGTCGCGACGTCGACGAGCAGGACCGCACCGACTACCAGACCATGTTCGCGCGCGAGGAAGGTTCTGTCGCGGCGCCGACCGCGGGGCTGCATTTCACCGACGCACTGACCGCGGCTTTGCGCGATCGCGGTATCGACCTGCATCGCGTGACGCTGCATGTCGGGCCCGGCACGTTCCTTCCGGTCAAAGCCGAAGACACGTCCGCTCATCAAAATGCACCCCGAATGGGGCAGCGTGTCCGCCGCGACCGCCGCGGCGTTGAATGCGACGCGGCGCAACGGCGGCCGCATCGTCGCCGTCGGCTCGACATCGCTGCGTTTGTTGGAAAGCGCAGCCGCCGAAGACGGCACGGTTGCGCCGTTCTCCGGCGAGACGGCGTTATTCATCACGCCCGGCTATCGCTTCCGCGCGGTGGATGCGATGCTGACCAATTTCCATTTGCCGCGCTCGACATTGTTCATGCTGGTCTCTGCCTTCAGCGGCCTCGATTTGATGCGAGGCGCCTATGCGCACGCCATCGCAAGCGGCTATCGCTTCTATTCCTATGGCGATGCGTGTTTGCTGTTCCGATGAATGAATCCGTGATGCCAAATCAATTCTCCTTCCGCCTGATCGCGACCGAGGGCGCCGCGCGAACCGGCGAAATCGCGACCGCGCATGGCGTGGTGCGCACGCCCGCGTTCATGCCGGTCGGCACGCAAGCGGCAATCAAAGGCGTGCATCACGACGATGTGCGCGCCTCGGGCGCCGATATCATGCTCGCCAACACCTATCACCTGATGCTGCGGCCGGGCGCCGAACGCGTCGCGGCGCTCGGCGGCTTGCATGAATTCATGCGCTGGCCCTATCCGATCCTCACCGATTCCGGCGGCTTTCAGGTGATGTCGCTTGCCGCGCTGCGCAAAGTCGCGGAAGCGGGCGTGACTTTCCGTTCGCATATCGACGGCGCCATGGTCGAGCTTTCGCCGGAGCGCGCCATCGAAGTGCAAATCCTGCTCGGCTCCGATATCGCCATGCAGCTCGACGAATGCATCCAACTTCCCGCGGACAAGCGCGACATCGAGCGCGCGATGACGCTGTCGCTGCGCTGGGCGGAGCGCTGCAAGCGCGCATTCGAGCGGGCGGCGGCCGGCCGCGCGCTGTTCGGCATCGTGCAGGGCGGCGACGATCAAAGCCTGCGCGAGGCAAGCCTGCGCGCGCTCACCGGCATCGGCTTCGACGGCTACGCCATCGGCGGCCTTGCCGTCGGCGAGACACGCCGAGGTCATGCGCAAAATGGTCGCCGAGACCGCCCCGGCGCTGCCGGCTGATCGGCCGCGCTATCTCATGGGCGTCGGCACGCCCGCCGACCTTCTTGCCGCCGTCGCGCGCGGCATCGACATGTTCGATTGCGTGTTGCCGACGCGCAACGGCCGCCACGGTCTTGCGTTCACGCGTTTCGGTCCGATCAACATCAAGAACGCGCACCACGCCGACGATCCGCGGCCGCTCGATGCGGCAGAGCCGCTGCCCGGCCGCGCGCGATTTTTCGCGCGCATACTTGCATCACCTGTTTAAGGCTGGTGAAGCGCTCGGCGGTACGCTGCTGTCGGTGGTCAATCTATTCTACTACCAGGACCTGATGGCGGGTGCGCGTGCTGCCATAGCGGCGGGGCGGTTCGCCGATTACGTCGCGCAGGCGACGCAACAATGGTCGGCGAAGCGCGATATTCCGGCGGCCTGAGCGGCCGCCGTTCGCATTGCAGAACTTGCCGGTAAAGCGAACCCGCCGGTCCGCGATAGGCGGGACCGGCGGGTCACACGGCGCACCGGTAATGACGCAAATATCCAGTGCGGCTATGACTTCAAACGATCCGGCGCGCGAATTTACGACTTCACGAGCTGGCCGCGCAATTCGCCGCCAGGGTTCGCCTTGGTGTGGACGTTGACGTACCACTGACCCGCCATCAGGTCCGCCGCCTGCGCGTCGGTCAGCTTCACCGACCCCTTGAACGGGCTGTCGATCGGCTTGCCTTTTTCCGAAATCCAGATCTGGACGCCGGCGTTCTTGCCGGCTTCGGCCGGGCCATGGAAGTGAGCCGCCATGGCAGGCCCGGTGAGTCCGGAGAAAGTCCCGCTATAGGTCAATTCCTTGGTCGCATCATCGAAAGTCGCGGTTACCGACCCGGTTCCGGCGGTCTGGTTCGGCGGAACTTCACTCGCGCCTTTGAGATCGGCTTTGAATGTCGTGGCGGCGGCAAAGCCCGGCGAGACGGACGCCAATAGCGCGGCGCCGGCGGCGCCGCCGACGCAAATCCCCAATACCGACCGACGATCGAATGTTTGACGCATGTGATCCTCCTTCTGAATGGATTCCGCGACACCGGCACAAACACCGGGTCGGGCCGTATTATTGCCTGCTATAGCCGCTCGCACCAGACCATGATGCCGAAAAGTGGATATCGGTTTTCGGAAAAGATCATGCGCAATCAAAACGCTAGAGACCGGTTTTTGTTCCATCAAAGCCGCTAGGCTCCGGGCCAGCGGCCGTGTCATCGCGACCGGGTGTCGATCGGCACGCAGTTGGTGCGGCCGGACATGACGCAGTCCTCGATTTTGCCGTTGGCGTAGAGTTCGTGCGCCAAAATCCAGCCGACCACGAACAGGACCACGACGACGCCCAGCGCGATCAGCGAGCGGCGCTGGCTGCTGTTTTGGCTGTCACGATCCGGCATGTCATTCTTCAATCTTCAATCAGGTCATTCAGCCTTATGTATGAAAATGTATGTCGCGCCCTGGGCGATTTGAACCCTAAAGAGCGCAAAACGTCCGCCGGTGAGCTGCAAAAGCAAACCCGCCCGAGAGGGGCGCTCGGGCGGGCGGCACAATGAGCGGGAAGTCCCGCGCCAGTCACGCGTCGTAATTTCAGGCGTCGTAATTTCAGGCGTCGTACAAGCTATGCTCGTAATAGCGATGGGGCGGCCGGTTTTTCTCTCGGAATGTCTTAAACCATCGAGCGAGCCGCGTGCCGGTCTTTTTCATGGCTTTCATGGTGACCTCCTAAGAAGCGTATTTGCTATGGTGACCCTAGTCTCGACCATGCTGGCGCGAAGTGACCGCTGTCACAAATATTCGCTTTTCCATAAGCAGCGTCCGGGGCGGAAATATCCGAAAAAACCTCCGGTTTTATTGGCGAACCCGCGGGAATTTGAACCCCGGACCCCGCGATTAAAAGTGACACGTAATAGGCCAACGCGGCCCGACTTTGTTACTGGCCACGAATGGGGTTGATCGTGATAAATCCGCAACAGTCACGGGAATAATCGCTCTATTGCGCGACTTTTCCAGTACACCGCATTGTCGGGGTTGCTTGGCGGAGTCAGCATAGCAGCAAGAGCGCGTGCGATTCCGGCGAATGCCCGGTTGCGCGCCGGGAATAACACTGGGGGCGACAATGAACCTTCGTAAGCAAATGAGCCTTCGTAAGATTGTCAGCACCATATTGATTGCGGCAATGCTTTTCTTTGGTCCTTCAATGATCCCAGCTAGAGCATTCGTCACATGCGGGATTTCGGTCACAGGAATGCTACCCCTTGATACCGCGTTTGCCGCCCCGGCGCCGATAATAATACCTTGTCCGCCCGTCGCGATGCATGCTCCCGCATGGTTGTGGATCGCATTTGCTTGCCCAGCTTCGATTATCCTCTCCGGTGCGGTCGCTAATTTTAAGGATCACCGACAACTCACTTATTGGGAAGCATGGACGTGCGGCCTGCTATATTGGTTTGGAAAGCCGCCGATGCAACCGCATCACTAAGCTCATTGCAGGGCCGCAAGCTTGCTAACTAGTTAGGCTGGCGTAGCAGCTCCGGCAGCTTGGCGATGCCGGGAACATTAACGGGGGCGACGATGAGTTTTCGCAAAATCATCAGCACGATTTTAGTCGCGGCTTTGTTGTTCTGGGCACCGTCATTCATTCCGGCTAGGGCGCAGTCCATTATTGGATGCGGCCTTGCCCCTTCAGGAATGATAACCGTTGATACCGCGTTTGCTGGCGGCACCCTAGTTCCTTTAGTGGTGCCTTGTCCGCCCGTCGCGATGCATGCTCCCGCATGGTTGTGGCTCGCATTTGCTTGCCCGGCATCGATCATACTCTCTGGCATGGTCGCCAATTTTAAGGATCACCGACAACTGACTTATTGGGAAGCATGGACGTGCGGCGTACTGTATTGGTTTAAAGAGTCGCCGATGCATCACCAACCCTAAGCTCATAAGCAAGGCCGCAATCCTGCTAACTAATCAGCCTTGCCTAGCAGGTCCGGCAGCTTCGCCACTCAATCATCCTGGCTGGCTGAATTCGGCGGCCTCGGAATGTCTTTCAAAATTTGCCGCGGCACCCTCGGCAGCTTTGCAATGTTGACCGCGACAAGAAACGCCTCATCGCGAGAGAGCCGCTTCATTGACATTTGCCGCTGCGGCTCATCCTCGAAATAGACATATGCAAGCGGTTGCCCAGTAGCGTCCTTTACGATGAAGCTTTCCGTTTGCTGATCGATAGACGAGGGCGGAGGGAAGCGGCGCGCGGAGGGCATCGGCGATGACGGCACCATGGGCGATCGCGAGCGTCGGCGAGCGCCAACCAATTTTGCCGCGCCGGCCCTCTCGTTATTTCGGGCCGTCGTCGTTATCCGCGCGCTGGGTGCGTTTGCGATCGTTGCGGTATTCCGCGATCGCGCTCAAGATCAGCTTTTTGACATTCTCGATTGTGAGGTTATCGCGTCGCTGGATACCGACCTTCTCGCTCACGTTCTCAGGATGTTGAGGCTGGCCTGTAATGTCGAAACCATCACCGCTCGTGACGGTGACCATTCCCCCATGCGGGACAATCAAATAGACGCGGCTTGTATGGCCCTGCTGATCCGTTATGCGGAAGCCAACCGAGGCGGGCCGAAGCGTTTTTCCAGTGCGGCCGTACTGCCGAATATCTACTTTGCCGCCGTGCGGCTCCAACTTCTGAGCAGCGGCCTGTAGCTCGGGCAGCACGACATTGCTCAATACCGCGGTGTCCGCCTCGGCTTCCGCCTGCAGACGCTGGGCCTCTGCGGAACCTTGCCGTTGTTGGTCGTGTTCAAGTTTTGCTTCTTTGAAGGCGTTACCATAGTCGTCATCACCGCCGGTCATATTGAAAATCTTTCCTCATTGGAGCGTTTGGTCGGCGCCGCGAGCCGCGCAATTCCATGCGGCCGGGGCCGCCTCGCCGATGTTTCCCCGGCGTTTGCCTGAAGGGCTTTGGGGAAACACGACACTCAAGAATTCCCCGGTTTTATTGGCGAGCCCGCGGGGATTTGAACCCCGGACCCCGTGATTAAAAGTCACGTGCTCTACCGACTGAGCTACGGGCTCGCTACCGGATCAATTACGCAATACCGCCCCGCTTTACCAGCCTCGCGCGCCGTCTTATGCCTCATATTGACTTTGCGCATGCGCGTCACCGGATGCCCGAAAGCGCGCATCTCTTGGGCATCGGCTTGAGAGTCATAATCAATAAGGCACCCAGGCAGGCCCATATTATCAGCGATGAGCGCGACTCCCCCGATAACTGCCGACGATGAGGACCCCCGAACCCAAGGGGAGAAGCTCTTCGATCCCCGATTAGTGCTCGGCATGCTCTCCTCCACTCAGATCAGGAGAATCGTAATCGAGGCAGAGCGACGTGGTCTCCCGCACGTAGTGAGCGCTCTGAACGACTATCTGTCGCAGCGCGGGCGCGGACGTCCCCGGCACGACAAATACGCGGAAATTGATGCATGGCTGATAGAGTGGGCTGACGAGCTTTTTCGGAGCGGCCAGGTATCTTCCGCCTGGGCAGCAATCACGCGTGTTGTCGAAGGAGCGTGGGCAGCATTGGATGACGCAACGCGCAGCGGTCGGCACGTGCAAGAAATCGGGGTGGGCAACGTAGTCCTACGTGCACCACAACAGGGCAAGCTGCAAAAAGTGCTCGGGTCGTGCCCGAAGTCCATCAAACATCGAGTGCTTGCACGACTGCGGCCGAACAAACGCTTTCCGATTGTAATAAAGCGCGACGGCCAGACAGTCCGGGTTCGCCTTCATTTTTCGTCTGCTCGGGGTCACGGGGGATCTGTGCTGCCCGAAGGAGACAGCATTTATTCGCATTTGCCGATCTACAAGGCATTAAAGCCGCGCAAGGTCTCTCCGCATAAGTCATTGCCATCAAAGGCGAAATAGTCTTCGATTTTATCTGAGAAGCACAAAGTCCGACGCTTAGGTCATATTGCGCCCTATCACGGATCAACGAACCGGCAGGTCCGCAGATTTTAACAACCTTGCGCGGTATAAGACAATGCCTTACAGTGCTCCCATCAGAGTTATCCCGACGCGCGGCTATGAACGCCGAGCGCGGAAAGTGCTCTCGGAGGCCGAGCGGGCGACGGCGGAACTCGAAATCGCGCTGGCGCCGATGGCATGGCCAGTGATTGCGGGCACCAGCGGCGCCCGCAAGGCCCGAGCTGCCCGCGGCGGGCGCGGCAAGAGCGGCGGTGCGCGTATCATCTACTAGTCGTCACGCGCAGAGGCGCACTCTATCTGCTGGACGTTTATGCCAAGAGTGCGAAGGAGGATTTGACCGATGCGGAGAAGCGGGAAATCCGCAATCTCGTCGCGGCGCTCGAAGCGGAAGGGTAGCGCTTTGGGACGCCGCCTTATCGCTAGTCTTAACGAAGCGCTCGCTCATGCGCGCGGCGAGATTGAATTGCCGAGCTATGCGGTGACAGTGCCCGAGCGGGTGGACGTGGCCAAGTTGCGGCGACGGCTCGGCCTTTCGCAAACTGCGTTTGCGCGGGCCTTCGGGCTTGAAGTGACGGCGCTTCACGCTTGGGAGCAAGGCCGCCGCCGACCCGATCGGGCGGCGCGCGTATTGCTCGCCGTCATTGCCAAGGAGCCGGAGGCAGTATTGCGTGCTCTCGCGGGATGAGCGAGCACGGGACACAGCGTCACCGGTCTGGTCGCGGCGCAATTCGGGATCGCGGCCGCTTCGCTTCTTGCTAGAATGTGCTGGTCTGCCGGGTGAGCCGCAAAACGAGGAAGTTGCCATGCCGATCGTCAACCGCGTCGCCGACCTGCACCAAGAGATCACCGCCTGGCGGCGGGATCTGCACGCCCATCCGGAGCTGCGCTACGACGTGCACCGCACGGCGGCGTCGGTCGCCGACAGGCTCAAAAGCTTCGGCTGCGATGAGGTCGTGCCCGGCATCGGCCGGACCGGCGTGGTCGGCGTCATCCGCGGCCGCAAACCCGGCAAGAAAGTCGTCGGCATGCGCGCCGACATGGATGCGCTACCGATCGAGGAAGAGACCGGCCTGCCGTACCAATCGACGGTGCCCGGCAAGATGCACGCCTGCGGCCATGATGGGCATACCGCGATGCTGCTCGGCGCGGCCAAATATTTGGCGGAAACCCGCAACTTCGCCGGCACCGCCGTCGTCGTCTTCCAGCCGGCGGAGGAGGGCGGCGCCGGCGCTGCGGCGATGATCAAAGACGGCCTCATCAGCCGCTTCGGCATCGATGAAGTCTACGGCATGCACAATTATCCGGGCCTTGCGGTCGGCGAATTCGCCATCCGCGCGGGCCCGATGATGGCCGCCGCCGACCACATCGAGATCGCGCTGGAAGGCAAAGGCGGCCACGCGGCGCGGCCGCATCTGGCGATCGACACGATCCTGGTCGGCGCCCAAATCATCAATCAGCTGCAGTCGATCGTGGCGCGCAACGTCGATCCATTGGAATCGGCCGTGGTGTCGATCTGCATGTTCCAGGCCGGCCATACCGACAACGTCATCCCGCAGCACGCCACGCTGCGCGGCACGGCGCGCAGTTTGACGCCGCAAGTGCGCGAAATTCTGCACCAACGCATCGCCGAGGTGATCGACGGCACCGCGCGGCTGTATGGCGCGAGCGCGAAAATCACCTACACCAGCGGCTATCCGGTGGTGGTGAACCACGAGCGGCAGACTGCATTTGCCGCCGACGTCGCGCGCGAAATCGCAGGCTCGGACAAAGTCGATACCGACGTGGCGCCGGTGATGGGGGCCGAGGATTTCGCCTTCATGCTGCAAGAGCGGCCTGGCGCCTTCATCTTCGTCGGCAACGGCGACAGCGCGGGACTGCATCACCCGGCTTACGATTTCAACGACGAGACGATCCCGGTCGGCACGTCCTACTGGGTGCGGCTCGCGGAGACCGCGCTTAAGGGGTGACGCCGCTCACTGCGCCGTTTCGACATTGTCGGTCGAAACCTTCGGCGGCTCGGCCATGACGTTGGTGACGACGCCCGGCGACTGCGGCAAGAGGTCGGCCGCCTTGGCGCCGATGGTGATTGCGATCTTGGCCTCGATCCCGCGCCAATAGGCAAAGCTATTGAAGCGGGTGCCTTCGATCGTGGCGAGGATGACCGCGGCCAGGAAGGGCAGGCTCTGCACCACCAGCACGAAGGCGAAAATATCGATCTCGTGGACCTGCTTGTAATTGGTGACGACGAGCGTGGTTGCGCCGACGAGGAGGAGCGCGGCGATCACCGCCTCCCAAAACGCCGGGAAATCGGGACCTTTGCGCGAGACGCCGCCCTTGGCGGTGCGCAGGAACGGCACGCGTTCGTTGATCACGCCGAGGCCGACCGAGCGCGCCACGGTCCATTGCAGCGCCATGGCGGCGCAGACCGCGCCCAGCATCTGTCCAGCCGATGCCCGCACGCGCAGGCGATAGAGCGCGACGAAATGGGCGACCGAGACCGTGAACGCGGCAATGATCGGGATGGTGAGAATGCGATCCGGGACCGCGATATCGGCGAAGGCGACGAACGGGACCCAGATAATGTTCAATAGCGCAACCACGACGCCGATCGCGTCTGACCCCAGCCAATTGAGCCAGCCGATGCCATATTCGCGTTTCTGCTCACGCGTCAGTCCATCCGCCCACGGCAGCAGGTTTCGCCAATGCTTACGCACGAGCTGGAATCCGCCAAAAGCCCAGCGATGGCGCTGCCGCTTATAGGCTTCGAACGTATCGGGAAGCAGTCCGTGGCCGTAGCGGCGGTTGGTGTAGTGCGCGACCCAGCCATGTTCGAGAACGCTGAGGCCTAGGTCGGTGTCCTCCACGATAGTTTCGGACGACCAGCCGCCGGCATTTTCAATCGCGGCACGGCGAATGAGGCACATCGTGCCGTGCATGATGACGCCGTTGAACTCGTTGCGCTGCACCATGCCGATGTCGAAGAAACCGGCATATTCGGCGTTCATGGCGGCGTGCATCGGGGAGCGGGCGCCGTCGCGGTGGTCCTGCGGCGATTGGACGAAGCCGACGCGCGGATCCGCGAACAGCGGCGCCAGATCCTTCAGCCAGTCGGGATCGACGACGTAATCGGCGTCGATGGTGCCGATGATTTCGGCGTCCGCCGCGGTATGCGCGAGCGCTACGCGGAGCGCGCCGGCTTTGTAGCCTTCCAGGTTCTCGACGCTGACAAATTTGAAACGTTCGCCGAGCGCGCGGCAGTGGTCTTCGACGGGCCGCCACAGCGCCGGATCGGGCGTGTTGTTGATCACGACCACGCATTCGAGGTTCGGATAATCGAGCCGCGCCACGGCATCGAGCGTCGCGGTCAGCATTTCCGGCGGCTCGCAACATGCCGGCACGTGGATCGACACTTTTGCGGCGACGGGCGCCGGCGCCAAGGTTGGCGCATTGGCGAGCCGGCGCGGCGGCCGGCCAAAGGCGATTGTCGCGATCTCCTCCAGGCGCGATAGAGCGATGGCGACCAGCGGCACCAGAAGCACAATGCCAAAACCGAGCGCGAAGGCCGCGCCGGGAACGAAGTAATGGCCCTTCCAGAACGCGACGATGGCTGAGACCCAGGCGCCGACCGCATTGGCGGATACGGCCAGCATGAGCGCCTGGGTAAAGCTCACCCCCGCCATGGCGAGGAGCGGCAACGACAATAACAGCCCGAACAGCACCGCAAGTCCGGCGCGCTTGGCGTAATCGGGATCGGTGATCGGGCCGGTCCAGGCGAATTTCGGCTGCCGGGCGGCGTCAAAAACGCCCCAATAGGGGCCGACGCCGCCTTCCATCGTCTTCCAGGGCTGGTCGATGGTTTCGACAATGTTGTAGTCGATGCCGTAAGCCTCGGCCCGGGTGACGAAATCCCGCAAAACCTCAGCCTGTTCCATGCGGCCGGGAATGGCCTGGTGAAAATTGTAGCCGGCGCTCGGCCAGCCGAACTCGGCGATCACGATCCGCTTGCCGGGATGCACCTGGCGCAGCTTGTCGTAGAACTCGATGGTGTGATCGACGGCGGTCTTGGCGTTAAAGCCTTCCCAATAGGGCAGGATGTGCGCGGCAATGAAGTCGACGGCCGAGGCGAGCTCCGGATGATCGATCCAGACCGTCCAAATTTCGCCTGTCGTTACAGGGACTGGGCTCGATCGCTTCACCTTTTGGATGAGCTTGATAAGGTCGTCGACGCTCATTTCCGCACGCAGCGTCGTCTCGTTACCGACGACGATGGCGTCGACATTGCTGTAATGCCGGGCGAGGCTCAGCGCCGAGTTGATTTCCCGCTCGTTGCGCGCTTGATCCTTATCGATCCAGGCGCCGACGGTGACTTTGAGGCCGAACTCAGCCGCAATCGGAGGAATTAACTCGGCGCCGCCGGTCGCCGAATAGGTGCGGATCGCGCGGGTGTAGGGCGCAATGGCCGCGAGATCGGCGCGAATTTGCTCAGCCGTTGGACGCGGACCGGAGTCGGGATGCGAGGAGTCTTTGAACGGCGAGTAAGAGATACTGGCGAGCTGACCGGTGAAATCCGGAGCAGTTCCTACAGGTCTCAGCAAGGCCCATATGCCGGCATGCACGCACGCTACAAGCGCGAGCACGGCAGCGACGGTGCGCATTGACTCTTACCAAACGGGGCGGACGACACGGGCCCGAACCTGCCCCCAGGTTCGACGATGGTCGTAAGGATGAGGCGACCTTGCGAGCGGCAATATTTAAACTAGCGTTCGGCAATGGCAAATTCAAGACAACAAAGTGCGAGCGACTGCAATTCGGCACGTGAACAATTGTTTAGCTGGCGCAGCGACGCTAACGCGTCGTCGTCGGGCTTGGCGCAGCCGCCGCGGGCGCCGGCGCCGCTTCGAGGGACGGGTTGATCCAGCAGGCCAGCACCCGCCCGTTCAAGCTGTCGGGGGTCTTCGGATCGATGGTGTTGGAATGCAAAACGAGGCAGCGGAAGGCCGCCTGAATATGGCCGCTCGGGCAGCCGAAACGGTCGTAAAGATCGAGATGGCGAAAAGCGGTATCGAGATCGTCGCGCCACAATAGGCTGACCACCCGGCGGCCAAGCCAGACGCATTCCGGATTGCCGGCCGGTCCATTGAGCGCGCGCTGCGTCTCGGCGTATTCGTCGATCTTCTGGGTTTCCTTGGCCGTGTCCTGGCCCGCCGGAGCTTGCTGCTCCGCGGGGTTCGGATTGCTGCTTTGGGCCAAAGCCGGAGCGATGACTGGGCTTGCGGGAACGACGAGCCAGGCGGCAACACACAATCCGCCGACAACGCTGAGCACTCGATACGACATGGTTCCCTTGATTTGCTGGGCAATTTGAGCCGGTAGACGGACGTTTCCTTGAACCATTCCGGCCGTTTTGGGCGGCACTTCTTCAACGCTTGTCTGACGCCTTCTTGGCCATCGGATTGAGCCGCTATTGCGGCGGCCGCTCCGAACCAGCCTGCAAGAGAACACCCCAACTGGGTTCGTTTGTCCAGCGCGCACGGCGACACGCTTGCCGATGCGCCGACGCGCTTGGCATCGCGGTCTGGCAAGGCTAATGCGAAACGATGTTTCGCCCGCGCGACGGAAATTTTATCGGAGCAGCGCTTGCGCATTTTGCCATCACCGCGCTGGCGATCGGCGCCGCGTGGTGGTGGCTCGGCGCGCCGGTTCATCTGCCGCCGTCCCCGCTCGCCAATGGCGGCAAGCTTTATTGCGTTTCGTATGGGCCGTTTCGCGACGGTCAGGATCCGCTCGTCGAGGGTACTCATGTCGATCCGCAACAGATCGACGACGATCTGACCTTGTTGTCCCGCTACACCGATTGCGTCCGCACCTATTCGATCGACAATGGTCAGGATCAAGTCGCCGCGATCTCCCAGCGCCATGGCATGAAGGTCCTGCAAGGAATCTTGCTATCGCCCAAGCCGGACGTAAACCGCCGGCAAATTTCCACCGTCATTGCGCTTGCCAAAAAATATCCCGACGTCATTTCCGCCATCGTCGTCGGCAACGAAGTGCTGTTGCGCGGCGATATGTCGGCGAGCGACCTTGAGGCCACCATCCGCGAGGTGAAGGCGCAGGTATCGCAGCCGGTCACTTATGCCGACGTCTGGGAATACTGGCTGCGCTACAGCGATCTGGCGAACGCGGTCGACTTCGTCACCATCCACATCCTGCCGTATTGGGAGGATTTTCCGCTGCCGGCCGCGCTTGCCGCCGCCCATGTCGATGAGATCCGCAAAAAGGTCGCCGCCGCCATCCCCAACAAGGAAATCGTCGTCGGCGAAGTCGGCTGGCCGAGCGAGGGCCGCATGCGTGAGGGCGCGCGGCCTTCGCGATCGAACCAGGCGCGCGTTATCGAGGAAACCGTGGCCCTTGCGCAGCGCGAGAATTTTCGCCTCAACGTCATCGAGGCCTTTGACCAATCGTGGAAACGCCAGCTTGAGGGGGCGACCGGCGGTTACTGGGGGATTTTCGATCGCGACACGCGGGCGCCGAAATTCAGTTTCGACGGCAACGTGTCCGATCATCCGCATTGGCTCCGGCAAGCGTTCGCCGGAATCCTGCTTGCCGCTTTTATCTTCGCCGGCGCCGGGATCGCCGGCCGCGGCAAAAATGCGCCGCCCTTGCTGTGGCTACGGATCGTAGCTTTGGCGTTCCCGCCCGCAGTCTTGTTCGGCTGGACGATCGAACGGTTGCCGATCGATAGTTTCACCGCGGGCGGCTGGCTGCGCGCGCTGGTCTTCGCGCTCACGGCTGCCGCTGCGCCGATCGCCTGCGCGGCCGCCTGCGCGGCGGGCCGCGGATCGCCGACATTTAGCGCAGTGTTCTCCCGCTCGGCCGCGGCGCGCGATGCGTTAGGCCTTGCGCTGGGCTTAAGCCTGATCGCGCTCACCGTGCTGTCGGTGCAAACCGCACTCGGTCTGGTGTTCGACCCGCGCTACCGCGATCTGCCTTTTGCGCCGCAGAGCGCCGCGGTCATAGCTTTCTTGGTGCTGATGATTTCGCCGCCGCGCAAATCTGAAACGAGCACTGCCGGAGCGCGCGCAATGGCGGAGACCGTCGCCGCGGGTATACTCGCGGTGTCGGCCGGTTACATCGCGATCAACGAAACATTCGCAAACTGGCATGCGATCTGGCTGTGCGCCGGACTTCTCGGCCTTGCGGTCATTCTTTCGCGGGCGCGGGACGCGCCAGGCTGAGGATCAATAAGCCTGTGGCCAGCGCCGAGAGGTCGGCATTGTGCAGCACGATGCCGAAGCCCGCCGCCGCGAGCGCAAGCGACATCAGCACGATCGACGGCCGTATCAGGTTGAGTAAGGCGGCGACCAAGGCGACGCCGCCGAACACATCGTGATTGAAAAGAACGATGGAAAGCCGGAACGTGCCGCACAACCAGGTTTGCAAGCCTCCCTGACAGGCAAGCTCGACGTTCAAATTTTCAATCGCCATGTAGCGGATGTAGAGGGCCTCGCCGACCGATAAAAAGGCGACGATCAAGAGCCAATTGGTCTGGCGTGCGGTCGGCAAAAAAAGCGGGCGGCGCATGTGTTCGTCATTCCGGTACGCGGTACCCCGCCTTTGCTCGCTGCGGCGAGCTACGGCAGGCCCGGAATCCTAATCACAGAACCGGCAGAATTGTCACCCGGAAATGACGTCTTTCACCGCAGCGCGAGGCGTTGACCGTCAAACATCGTCGGCTGGCAGAACAGGCCCAAGAGGGAGAGCTGGGCACAAAGCTGCGCCGCCGTTCCGGCCTGTGCGATCGGCCCGGCCACCAGGCGCAGCTCGATCCGGTTGGTGCGCGGCACTTCCTTGACGCTGACGATCGGCTCCAAACCCTCGAAAAGCTGCGGGTGAGCCGTGCGTATCGCCGCCCAACGCGTGCGTAACGCTTGGATGGTCAGGCCGCTGCCGATATCGACGCCGAACTCGGTCTGCGAAGGCGCCGGTAACGCCAACTCCACCGATGTTTTGATCGCGCCCGGCGGCGAGGCGACAGCCGCGTCGGGCATTGCCGCAGGAGTTACCATGGCAGCCGTCATCGCCGCGGTGGCCGCCACCGATGGTCCATCGTCGGCGCGGCGGGTCGGGTCGGCTGCTTTGAGCTGTTGCGTTATCGAGCCCGTGACGTCGTTCATATCGTGCTCGACGGCGGCCAGCCGCGATTTGATCTGTTCGTCGTTGGCCGCGAGCCCGCGCAGCGTCTCAGCAAGACGCTGCGTCTCGGCCTGGGCGTCGAACTGCTGCGTCGCAACCTGCTTTGCGGGATGGAGAACGAGCGCTATCCGCTCCGCGGCGCCGTCGCTGCGGCCTGTGATGACTGCAATCAGCAATGCGCCGGCGGCCGTCGCGCCCCAGACCATGACCCGGCGCAGCCCCCGCATTGTGAAAGTCTTCTTCGCAACGGGCCGTTTCGCAACAAGGGGGGTCCCAACGAGCGGTTTCCTAACGAGGGGTTCCGCTTTCAGAGCTTCCGCAAGATCAGTCATGCTGCGCTCCGGCAGGTTCCAAAACGAACCAGTGAGAAGTCGAATCAGTGCTAAAAATTAGCAGATTCTGTCATTTGGAGCGCCGTTTTGAGCGCTCTGGCCGCAAAATGCGGCGTTTGCCATCGCCGAATTCGCGGCTTTCGGCGATCCGGAGGGTCGGCTAAGAGAACGCCGCGGAGGTTGCGATGGAGGCCCGGACGCATTCTCGGACTTGCCTTGTCATCGTGCTGGCGGCCGGCGAGGGCACGCGCATGCATTCGGCGCGGCCCAAAGTGCTGCACGCGGTTGCCGGTAGGTCGCTTCTTGCCCACGTGCTCGATGCGGTCGCCAAATCGAGCGTCACGGCGACCGCCGTCGTCATCGGCCCCGGGCAGGACGAGGTTGCCGCCGAAGCGGAACGCGTGCTGCCGGGCGCTGCAATTTTCACACAGCGCGAGCGACGCGGAACGGCGCATGCGGCGCTCGCCGCCAAGTCGGCCATCGAACGCGGGGCGGACGATATCCTGATCGTTTATGGCGACACGCCGCTCATTCGGCCGGCGACGCTGTCACGCTTGCGGGCGCCGCTCGCCGCGGGCGCCGCGCTTGCGGTCTTAGGCTTTCGGCCCGCCGATCCGTCGGGCTATGGCCGTTTGATTCTGCAGGGCGAGGAGCTTATCGCCATCCGCGAGGAGGCCGATGCGAGCGCAAGCGAACGCGCGATCGCGCTGTGCAACGGCGGGCTCATGGCGCTTGCCGGCAACAGCGCGCTTGCCATCCTGGAGCGGATCGGCGACCACAATCGTAAACGCGAATTCTATCTGACCGATGCGGTCGAGATCGCGCGCGGCATGAAGCTTCGCGCGGTCGCGGTCGAAGTCGAGGAGGACGACGTGCGCGGCATCAACACCAAAAGCCAGCTCGCCGAGGCGGAAACCTTGGCGCAGCAGCGCCTGCGCCGGGCCGCGCTCGATCTCGGCGTCACACTGATTGCGCCGGAGACGGTGTTTCTCTCCTCCGACACCAAATTCGGCCGCGACGTGGTGGTCGAGCCCTATGTGATCTTCGGCGAGAAAGTGACGGTGGAGGACAACGCGGTGATTCACTCGTTTTCGCATCTGGTCGGCGCGCATGTCGGCAAAGGCGTCTCGGTCGGGCCGTTCGCCCGGCTGCGGCCGGGCACGCGGCTCGGAGAGGGTTCGCGCATCGGCAATTTCGTCGAGGTCAAGGAGGCGGTGCTCGAGGCCGGCGCCAAGGCCAATCACTTGAGCTATATCGGCGATGCTTTCGTCGGCGCCAACGCCAATATCGGCGCCGGCACCATCACCTGCAACTATGACGGGGCCGACAAGCATCGCACCACGATCGGCAAGGATGCGTTCATCGGCTCGAACTCGGCGCTGGTGGCGCCGGTCGAGATCGGGGAGGGCGCCTATGTCGGTACCGGATCGGTCATTACCGAAAACGTGCCGCCGGACGCCTTGGCGCTGGCGCGCGGCCGCCAAACCATTAAGGAAGGCTGGGCATCGCGCTTGCGCGGATTGAAATCGCTCGGCAGAAAGAAGGCGCCGGTCAGGGAGCAGTAATCAGTAGTCGGTAATCAGTCGAAAATGCCGGATTCTGATTGCCGATATCTGATGACTGATCACTGACTACTGGGACCTGACGGGATGTGCGGCATTATCGGAATCATCGGGCGGGAGCCGGCGGCGCCGCAGCTCATCGATGCGCTCAAGCGTCTCGAATATCGCGGCTACAATTCCGCGGGCGTTGCCACGCTCGAAGGCGGTAAGCTCACGCGTCGGCGCGCGCAAGGCAAGCTCAAGAACCTCGAACTAAGGCTGGCGCGCGAGCCGCTCAACGGAACGATCGGTATCGGCCACACGCGCTGGGCGACGCATGGCCGGCCGACCGAGAATAACGCGCATCCGCACGCCACCGAGAAGCTCGCGGTCGTGCACAACGGCATCATCGAAAATTTCAGCGAACTGCGGCGCGAACTCGAAAACAAAGGCGTTAAATTCGCCACCGATACCGATACCGAAGTCATCGCGCATCTTGTCACCGAGGAGATGAAGCGCGGCGCCTCTCCCGTCGCCGCGGTCAAGGCGGCATTGCCGCGATTGCGCGGCGCCTTCGCACTCGCCTTTCTGTTCGCCGGCGAGGACAATCTCTTGATCGGCGCCCGGCAAGGCTCGCCGCTCGCCATCGGCTTCGGCGACGGCGCGATGTATGTCGGCTCCGATGCGATTGCGCTCGCGCCGTTCACCGACACGGTCAGTTATCTGGAGGACGGCGACTGGGTGATTGTCACGCGCGACGGCGCGGAGATTCACGATCGTGCCGGCGACGTGGTGCATCGCGCGGTGTTGAAATCGCAAGCCTCGGTCTTGCTCATCGATAAGGGCAACCATCGCCATTTCATGGCGAAGGAGATTCACGAGCAGCCCGAGGTCGTCGGCCACACGCTGGCGAACTACCTCGACATGGCGGCCGAGCTCGTGGCGCTGCCTTTTGAATTGCCGTTCGATTTCCGCGCGCTCAACCGGATTTCCATCGCCGCCTGCGGCACCGCTTATTACGCCGGCATGGTGGCGCGCTATTGGTTCGAGCATTTCGCGCATTTGCCGGCCGAGGTCGATATCGCGTCCGAGTTCCGCTACCGCGACGTGCCGCTCGAAGGCGGCAACCTGGCGATCTTTGTCTCGCAATCGGGCGAGACGGCGGACACGCTCGCTTCGCTGCGCTATGCGCGCGCGCACCATCAACACGTTCTCTCGATCGTCAACGTGCCGACGTCGAGCATTGCGCGCGAGAGCGACATCGTCATGCCGACGCTGGCCGGGCCGGAAATCGGCGTGGCCTCCACCAAGGCGTTCACCTGTCAGCTGGCGGCTCTCGCCGCGTTGGCGATCGCCGCGGGCCGCGCCCGCGGCGTCATCACCGAGATCGACGAGAAGGCGCTGGTTCGCGCGCTGATCGAAATACCGCGCCATTTGAACGACGCTTTGGCGCTGGAGCCGCAGATCGAGCAGCTGGCGCGGGATCTCGCGAAATGCCGCGACGTGCTTTATCTCGGCCGCGGCACCAGCTTTCCGATCGCGCTCGAAGGCGCGCTCAAGCTCAAGGAGATTTCCTACATTCATGCCGAAGGCTTTGCCGCCGGCGAACTCAAGCACGGCCCGATCGCGCTCATTGACGAGAACATGCCGGTGATCGTGATCGCGCCGCATGACAAAGTGTTCGAAAAGACCGTTTCGAACATGCAGGAAGTCGCCGCGCGCGGCGGCCGGCTCATCCTGATGACCGACGCCAAGGGCGCAGCCGCGGCCAATGACGGCCAATCCGTTGTGACGCTGACTTTGCCCGCCGTGCATCCGGCGGTGGCGCCGCTCGTTTATGCCGTGCCGGTGCAGCTTTTGGCCTATCACACGGCCGTCATCATGGGCACCGATGTCGATCAGCCGCGCAACCTGGCAAAATCGGTGACGGTGGAATAGGGCGGCGCGCTTCGCGCTCCCGACGGTCGCGCCAGCGGCCGTGCAAATCGTTCCGTCGCCCTATATATTTCGGCAGCCGGCAACCGCGACGGAACCGATGACAAACGACAACATTCAAAACACGGGACTGGGAGCGCCGGTTAAACCCGCGCCCGGCCTCGCGAGCCGCATCCGCACGTATTTCCTGACCGGGCTGATCGTCGCCGGGCCGGTGGCGGTGACGTTGTGGCTGATCTGGTGGTTCGTGACTTGGGTCGACAATCTGGTGCGGCCGTTCATTCCGGTCGTGTACCGGCCCGAAACCTACCTGCCGGTGAACATCCCGGGCCTCGGCCTGATTATCGTCTTCATCGCGTTGACCTTGCTCGGTTTCCTCACCGCCAATTTGATCGGCCGCAAGCTCGTCGACTTCGGCGAGAGCCTGTTGAGCCGCATGCCGATCGTGCGGCCGATCTACCGCACCGCCAAGCAGATTTTCGAGACCTTGTTCTCGAAATCGGATTCCAGTTTCCGCCGCGTCGGCCTGGTCGAATTTCCCTCGCCCGGCATGTGGTCGCTGGTGTTCATGACGCAATCGCCGAGCGCGGAAATTTCCGACCGCCTGCCGGCGACCGAGCATGTCTCGGCGTTCATGCCGTGTACGCCAAATCCGACGACGGGATTTTTCTTTTACGTGCCGCGCCGCGACGTGATCGATCTCGATATCAGCGTCGAACAAGCGATGACATTGATCATGTCCGCCGGCATGGTTCAGCCCGGCGGCGAGCCGCAGACGCAAACCAAGCTTGCGGCGCTTGCCGAAACCGCCCGTGCCGCACAGGCCGCGCGCAAGGCGGAGCCGACCGCGGTGACATGAAACCTCTTTTTCCCGTGGCCCGTAAAGTGTGAGCATTCGTCAGTAACGCCGCAGTCGGGGACAACGATGGATTTCCAGCAAGCGATCCGATCGGGATTTTCCAACTACGCGAACTTCAGGAGTCGCGCCTGCCGTTCCGAATTCTGGTACTGGCAGCTGTTCACGTTGCTCGCCAGCATGGCCGCGCTGTTGTTGGATTACGTCATTGACCCTAATAGCGAGTTCTTCTCGGGAGTCTGGAGTCTCGCCACAATTCTCCCCGACCTCGCGGTTGCCGCGCGCAGGCTTCATGACACCGACCGCAGCGGCTGGTGGATTTTGCTGTGCTTTCTGCCGTTCATCGGCTGGGCCGTATTGATCGTCTTGTTTTGCTTCAAGGGCACGCCGGGGCAAAACCGGTTCGGCGCCGATCCCTCCGGCGCCGGCGGCTTGGTCAGCCCGCGTCCAGCAGCCTGATCGCGTCGTCGCGCGCGAACAGATAGAGCAGGTCGCGCAAGCCTTCGCCGCGCGGCGATTTCAGTTTTGGATCGCGTGTGAGCACAAGCGTCGCGTCGTCGCGCGCCGCGGCGAGAAGCTTGGCGTGAAACTCGAGCCGGGCAATGCGAAAGCCGGGTTCGCCGCTTTGGCGCGTGCCGAGCAGATCGCCTTCGCCGCGCAGCCGTAGATCTTGCTCGGCGATGCGGAAGCCGTCTTCGGTCTCGCGCAAGATCGCCAGGCGCGCTTTCGCGGCCGGGCCGAGCGGCGCTTTGTAAAGCAGGATACAGGTCGAGTGCTCGGCGCCGCGGCCGATGCGGCCGCGCAACTGATGCAGTTGTGCAAGGCCGAAACGTTCGGCGTGCTCGATCACCATGACGCTCGCTTCCGGCACGTCGACGCCGACTTCGATCACAGTCGTGGCGACGAGCAGCCGCGTTTCGCCGTTGGCGAAGCGCTCCATGGCGCCGTCTTTCTCGGCGCCCCGCATGCGGCCATGGACGAGGTCGACGGTGTCGCCGAAGCGCTTCTGCAAAGCCGCGTAGCGTTCCTCGGCGGCGGCGAGATCGATGCTTTCGGATTCTTCGACCAGCGGGCATACCCAATAGACGCGGCGGCCGGCATCGAGCGCGCGCGCCACCGCATCGATCACTTCGCCAAGACGATCCAGCGGCACCGCGCGCGTATCCACCTTCTGCCGGCCGGCGGGCTTTTCGCGCAATTCCGAAATGTCCATGTCGCCGAAATAAGTCAGCACCAGCGTGCGCGGGATCGGCGTCGCCGTGAGCACCAGAAGATCGACCGCCTCGCCCTTGTGCGCCAGCGCGAGCCGCTGGTGCACGCCGAAGCGATGCTGCTCGTCGACCACCGCCAAAGCCAGATCGGCAAACGCCACGTTTTCCTGGAACAGCGCGTGCGTGCCGACGATGAGATCGATATCGCCGGCTGAAAGCGCGGCGAGAATGTCCTCGCGCTCGCGGCCGCGCTCGCGGCCGGTGAGGATCGCAAGGCGGATGCCGGCTGACCGCGCCAAGGGCGCGATGGTGGCGAAATGCTGACGCGCCAGGATTTCGGTCGGCGCCATGAACGCCGCCTGACGGCCGGCCTCGATCACATGGGCCGCGGCAAGCAGCGCGACCACGGTCTTGCCCGAGCCGACGTCGCCATGGAGCAATCGCAGCATGCGTTGCGGCTGCGCCAGATCGGCGACGATGTCGGCGACCGCGCGCGCTTGCGACGGCGTCAGCGAATAGGGCAGCGCCGCGACGATGCGGGCGCGCAGCCGGCCCTCGGCCGAGCTGCCGCGGCCGGCGCGGGTGCGCATATGCGCGCGCAACAGCGCGAGCGCGAGCTGGCTCGCCAGCAACTCGTCATAGGCGAGCCGCGACCAGGCGGCGCTTTCCGGCTTGATGTCCTCGGGCGTCGCCGGACGATGCACGCTGCGCAATGCGTCGGCGAAGCTCGGATAGGCGTTGCGCTTGCGCCACTCCGCATCCTGCCATTCCGGCAGGGCCGGCAGGCGCTCCAGCGCGAGGTCCATGGCTTTACGTATTTGGTTCGGGTGCAGCCCTTCGGTCAGCGGATAGACCGGATCGAGCAACGGCAGCCGCGCAAATCCCGCCGCGTCGACCACGCGGTCGGGATGCACCATTTGCAAATGGCCGTCGTAGAACGTCGCGGTGCCCGACACGTAGCGCAGCTCGCCCTTGGGAAATTGCTTTTCCAGATAGTCCTTGCGCGCGTTGAAATAGGTGATCATCAGCGTGTTGGTGTCGTCAAAGGCGTCGATATTGTAGGGCGCGCGCGGCCGGTTCGGCGGCGGCGGCCGATGCCGGTCGACGGTGACCGCGACCGTCACGATGGTGTCGGGCTTCACCTCGGAGAGTTTTGGCTGGTTACGCCGGTCGACGAAACCGGTCGGCAGGTGAAACAACAGATCGATGACGCGCGGCCGCTCGCCGTCGCGGCCGATCAGGCGGCCGAACAGCTTTTCGAGGTTCGGGCCGATGCCGGGCAGCGCCGACAGCGAAGCGAAAAGCGGATTGAGTATGTTCGGCCGCATCGAAATCCCGCTGACAATCGGCGCGTCGCCCTCTATATACCGCACGCCCGGCCGCGTCCGGGCTTTCGGCGTTTGGCGAACCGATGACGCAACGATCGAGCCATGGACTGGATGTGCGCCGGCGCAAGCTGTTGTTTCGGGCGTGGCGGCGCGGCGTGCGCGAGATGGATTTGATCGTCGGCCGTTTCGCCGATGCTTTTATCGACAAATTCGACGCGACTTCGCTCGACGATTTCGAGCGGCTGATCGAAGTGCCCAATGCCGAGCTTTATGCCTGGGTGGCCGGCGATGAAACGGCGCCGGCAAACCACGACACCGCCGTGCTGCGGCAGCTGATCGGTTTTCATAACAGCTTGGATCGGGCGGCCGGGGAGGAGCCAAAGAGCCAATGACGGCGCCGTTTCCCCATCCTTGGTTGATTAAATCCCCGGGCGAGCGGCTCTTGCCGGGGCGGCCGCTGACGCTTGCCGGAATTGCCGACGGCGCCGAAGGATTGGTCGTCGCCGACCTTGCCCGCGCGATCGCGTCCGGCGCCAAACCGCCGGCGATTTCGCTTGCGGTGGTCTGCCGCGACGGCCCGCGCATGGCGATGCTGTCGCGCGCGCTTTCCTTCTTCGCCCCCGACATCGAGGTTTTGGAATTCCCGGCCTGGGATTGCCTGCCCTACGACCGGGTCTCGCCGCACGCCGCCGTCGTGGCGGCGCGCATGATGACGCTGGCGCGGTTAGCCCGAGTGCGCGGCCGCGAGCATCCGGCCGTGCTGCTGACCACCATCAATGCCGCGCTGCAGCGGGTGCCGGCGCGCGAGCTGATCGCCAAGCAATCGCTCTCTGCCGCGCCGGGCAACATGCTGCCGATGGCCGGCATCACCCAATGGCTCGATCTCAACGGCTTTAACCGCGCGGCGACCGTTAGAGAGTCAGGTGATTACGCGGTACGCGGCGGCATCGTCGATCTGTTCGCGCCCGGCATGGCTGAGCCGGTGCGGCTCGATTTTTTCGGCGACACGCTGGAATTGATCAGGAGCTTCGATCCGGAAACCCAGCGCACCACCGTCGAGCTTCGCGCGCTCGATCTCGTCCCCATGGCGGAGTTTCAGCTCACGTCCGACACCATTCGTCTCTTCCGCACCGGTTATGTCGCGGCGTTCGGCGCGGCGGCGCCCGACGACGTTCTCTATGAAGCGGTGAGCGAAGGCCGCCGCCATGCCGGCATGGAGCATTGGCTGCCGCTGTTCCACCAGCGCATGGCGACGCTGTTCGATTATATCGAGGCAAGCCCCATCGCCATCGAGCCGCTGGCGCAGGAAGCCGCCCACGAACGGCTGGCGCAGATCGCCGACTATTACGAGGCGCGCAAGGAGGCGCTCGACCAATCGGGTGCCGGCGCGCCCTATAAGCCCTTGCCGCCGGACCGGCTTTATCTCGCCGAAGCCGAATGGCGCGAGCGGCTCGATAAATCCGCGCTGGCGCGTCTCTCGCCGTTCGCCGCGCCGGAACAGGCAAACGTCATCGAGGTCGGCGCCCATGCCGGCCATAACTTCGCCGCCGAGCGGTCGATGCCCGGCGCCAATGTGTTCGAAGCGGTGACCAAACACGTCAATGCGCTGCAAGCCGCCGGCAAGCGCGCGCTCATCGCGCTGTGGAGCGAAGGCTCGCGCGAACGCATGTCGCATGTGCTTGCCGAGCACGGCCTTGCCAATCTGACGCCGGTGGCGTCGTGGCCGCAGGCGCTCGCTTTGCCGCGCCACGAGATCGCGCTCGTGGTGCTCGGCATCGAATCCGGTTTCGAAACCGCCGATGTCGCGCTCATCACCGAGCAGGACATTTTGGGCGAGCGGCTCATTCGCACGCGGCGGCAATCGAAGCGCGCCGACAATTTCATCGCCGAGGTAACGAGCCTTGCCGCCGGCGATCTCGTCGTCCATGTCGATCACGGCATCGGCCGCTTCGTGGGCTTGCGCGCCATCGAGGCGGCGGGCGCACCGCACGACTGCCTCGAAATCCATTATGCCGGCGGCGACAAATTATTCCTGCCGGTCGAGAACATCGAGCTTTTGTCGCGCTACGGCTCGGAGGAAGCCGGCGCCGAGCTCGATCGGCTCGGCGGGGCGGCGTGGCAGACACGCAAGGCGCGGATGAAAAACCGCATCCGCGAAATCGCCGGCGAATTGATCAAAGTCGCCGCCGAGCGCCAGCTACGCGAGGCGCCGCGGCTTGCGGTCGGCGCCGGGCTCTATGACGAGTTCTGCGCCGGATTTCCCTACGAGGAGACCGACGACCAGGAAGCCGCCATCGCCGCCGTGCTCAACGATCTTGCTTCCGGCCGGCCGATGGATCGGCTGATTTGCGGCGACGTCGGTTTCGGCAAGACGGAGGTGGCATTACGCGCCGCTTTCATCGCCGCCATGAACGGCAAGCAGGTCGCGGTCGTGGTGCCGACGACGCTGCTCTCGCGCCAGCATTTCAAAACCTTTTCCGACCGCCTCAAGGGCTACCCCGTCCACGTCGCGCAAGCATCGCGGCTCGTTTCCGCAAAAGACCTGGCCAGCGTCAAGAAAGGCATCGCCGAGGGCGCGGTCGACATCGTCATCGGCACCCATGCGCTCCTCGGCAAGGCGATCAAGTTCAAGGATCTCGGCCTGATCGTCGTCGACGAGGAGCAGCATTTCGGCGTCGCGCACAAGGAGAAGCTCAAGCAGCTGCGCGCCGAGGTGCACGTGCTGACGCTGACCGCGACGCCGATCCCGCGCACCTTGCAGCTTGCTTTGTCCGGCGTGCGCGAAATGTCGATCATCGCCACGCCGCCGGTCGACCGGCTGGCGGTGCGCACTTTCGTCTCGCCGTTCGATCCGGTCATGGTGCGCGAGGCGCTGTTGCGCGAGCGCTATCGCGGCGGCCAGGCGTTCTATGTCTGCCCGCGCATCGAGGATTTGGCCGACGCCAAAACCTTCCTCGACAAGACCGTGCCGGAAGTGCGGGTCGCTGTGGCGCACGGCCAGATGGCGGCTACCGTCCTCGAAGACATCATGTCGGCTTTTTACGACGGCAAGTTCGACGTGCTGCTCTCCACCACCATCATCGAATCCGGCCTCGACATTCCGACCGCGAATACGCTGATCGTGCACCGCGCCGACATGTTCGGCCTCGCGCAAATCTATCAGCTGCGCGGCCGCGTCGGCCGCGCCAAGCTGCGCGCCTATGCGCTGTTGACGCTGCCCGCCGGGCGCAAAATCACGGCGCAGGCCGAGCGCCGGCTAAAGGTGCTGCAATCGCTCGACACGCTCGGCGCCGGCTTCCAGCTCGCTTCCCACGATCTCGACATCCGCGGCGCCGGCAATCTCCTCGGCGACGAGCAGTCCGGCCACATCAAGGAAGTCGGCTTCGAGCTTTATCAGCAGATGCTGGAAGAGGCGGTGCTGTCGATGAAGGCCGGCATCACGGCGCCCGCGGCCGACCGCTGGTCGCCGCAAATCACCATCGGCACGCCGGTGCTGATCCCGGAAGATTACGTCACCGACCTGCCGGTGCGGCTCGCGCTCTACCGCCGCCTCGCCGAAATCGAGGACGAGCGCGACATCGAAGCGTTCGGCGCCGAACTGGTCGACCGCTTCGGCAAATTGCCGCAGGAGGTCGAGCATCTGTTGCAAATCGTCGCCATCAAATCGTTGTGCCGGCGCGCCAATGTCGAGCGCATCGAAGTCGGGCCGAAGGGCGCCGTGTTGTCGTTCCGCGACAACATCTTCGCCAATCCCGACGGGCTGATCGCTTTTATCGCCAAACACCCCGTCGGCGCGCGGGTGCGGCCGGATCATGAAAGTCGTGTTCTTCGACGAATGGGACACGGCCGAAGCGCGGCTGAAGGGCGCGACGGATATTTTGCGCACGCTGGTGGGGATCGCGGAGAAGGGGAAGAAGGCGGCGTGAGGCTAAGTTGAGGTCTGTTTCATTTACCTTTCGCGGCAATGATTTTTTTCTTCAATGCCTGAATGTGAGCTTTGTGCTTTCCAAAAAGCTGAGCTAGCGCGTCCTGTAGAATCTCGAAGGCGCTTAGAATGGTATCGCGCTCGTTCTTGCCGTCATGGCTTCCGACATTGCCAACGTAACGCAACGCGTCGAAAGTTTCCGCATGTTCGGGGTCCTTTGCCTTGAACGCCTCAATTCGTTTCGCGAGCTTACCCGGCGGGATTTCAAAAGCGTCGAGTATTCTTTCGACAGAAATCCGCAAGCGCGTCGCGCACGAGCCTAGGTCGACCCAATAAAGTTGGGATGCAACTCTTAGCTGCTTCGAGACTTCTTCCGGCGTCGCCTTCGGAATAGCTGCAAGGGGAGGGGCCGGGTAGACCCCTTTTGGATAAAAGACCCGTTGATAATTTGAACTTCCATCCAAATCATAATCAGGTTCAAGCTCAACATTTCCGTACATCGTGACGACTTCGCCACACCATTGGACATCACATTGGAACATGCAATCGAACCGCACGGTGTCATCGAGCGGCGACCATTCGTCACTGTTATGCAAAATCTTTGAGTATTGAGGCTCCAGTGTCCGCAAGGAGCCTTCGATAATCCGCAAGTTCCCACGTGTGCACGTGGGGCAAGGCCAAGGGGGATATCGGCCCTCTTCGAATCCCGCGCCCCAGAGATCTCGAAGTGAAGCCATAAATGCTTCCGGTCAACCAACCATTGTAGCTCATATACTTAGGCGACGGCAGGCTCCCTCGCCGTGGCGATTTTAGCGGCGAGGCGTATTAATCGTCGCCAAATATCTCAGGATAGTCGGCTAACTCCTCCTCGCGCCAATATCCAGCTTTATAATCCGGGCACTCCGGCAGCCAAACCATGACACGCTTGCCATGCGGTGGCCCGTCAACGCGGGCTTCGAGGAGGTGAGTTCTTCGAGGTTTGCGAATGGACGCCGCAATAATCTCACGCGGAGTGAGACCGCGCGATGCAAGCCGCTGCAAGATTGTCGTTATCTCTTGTGCACTGAGATGACCAGGGAGTCGCTTTCGAAAGATTGTCTCGAAACGGTCTGTAATTTCGATAACCCAATATCGCTTTGGGGCCTGCATAGCGTTCAATCCGTGGATGCGTCGGGTCTACTTTCTATTTGTTAATCGTCCGCCGTCAGCAAGCATAGCCCGGATGAGCGAAGCGATATCCGGGGTCTGACTCTCCGTGTACGCTATCCCGCATGTCGCTTCGCTCATGCGGGCTACATTGGACGGCGTTTACCGGCATCCGCGCACTACCGCTCGCCAAATCCTAACGTGGCACCGACAACGTCACCCGCTCAATCTTCCGGCAACACTCCCCGTCGCACATAAAGCAAGCGTAGCCCGGATGAGCGAAGCGACATCCGGGGGCTGCTTCTCGGGGCGCTATCCCGCATATCGCTTCGCTCATGCGGGTTACATTGGACGGCGTTTACCGGCATCCGCGCACTACCGCTCGCCAAATCCTAACGTGCCACCGACAACGTCACCCGCCCAATCTTCCGGCAACACTCTCCGTCGCACATAAAGGTGAAACGACGAGTGCGGCCAGTCACGAACCCGCCGCACCAGGCGATGCTTCACGGGATTGTAGTGAATGTAGTCCACATGCCGAGCGAAATCGTCATCGTCGCGGATTGTATGTTCCCAATAGCGCCGTTGCCAAAGCGCAAGTTCGCCATTGGCGTGGCGCTTGAGGTTCGTGCCAGAATCGAGCAAACGAGTACTGAAGTGTCCTTTGATGCGTCGCCACCGGGCGGGAAAGTCGGCGTCGTCCGTAGGCAATGTCAGGATCGCGTGCAGGTGGTCCGGTAAGACTACAATGGCATCGATCGCAAATGGCCGCTCCTGCCGGGTCACGCGAAAGGCCGCGCGAAGCGCGGCGACGTGATCGACAAGAGCCGTTGAGCGCCGATCCGCCAGCGTCAACGTAAAGAAGAATTTTCCGCCTTCGATGCGATTGCGCCGGTATCTCACCATGGCGGCATGATACCCCGGATATCGCTTCGCTCATCCGGGCTACGAAAAATATGGCGACCGCCGCCTCACCGCCAAAATCCACCTATCGCTGGCTCGTGCTGGCGGCGGCCACGTTTGCGCAGGCTTCCGCTTCGTTCGCCATGCTGGGCGTTGCCGCGCTCGCCGGCTTCCTGCAACAGGATTTCAAACTTTCCGCCGCCGAGACCGGCTTGCTGATCACAGCGAGCTATGCCGCGCCGACGTTTTCGCTGCTGTTCGTCGGCGATCTCCTCGACCGCAAGAGCGAACGGGCGATCATCGGCGTCGGTGCGGCGATCGGCGGCACAGCCCTCCTGCTCGCGGCGACCAGCGGCAGTTTCATCATGCTGCTCTTCTGGCTGTTGGTCGTCGGGCTCGGTTACTCAACGACGCAACCCGGCGGCAGCAAATCGGTCTCGGCGTGGTTTCGCGGCGGCCGGCTCGGCCTCGCCATGGGCATTCGCCAGGCCGGACTGCCGTTCGGCGGCGCGGTCGCGGCGGCGATCTTGCCGGCGGTCGCGGCGACATGGAGCTGGCGCGCCGCGTTTGTCGCCGGCGCCGCGGCCGCACTCGGCGGCGGGCTTGCCTTTGCGCTGATCTATCGTCCGCCGCCCGAAGCCGCCGATGCCGGCGCCAAACGCGCGGCCTTGACCTTCGCGGCGGTTGCCGGATTGCTGCGGCAGTCCTGGATGCGCAACGCGATGGTGTCAGGCCTCGCGCTGGTGAGCGCGCAATACGGCATCCTCACCTGGCTGATGCTTTATCTGCGCGACCACGCACATATTCCGCTCACCCACGGCGCTTTCTTTCTGGCGCTGGCGCAAGCGGCGGGCGTCGCCGGCCGCATCGGTCTCGCAGCGTGGAGCGACCGCACGCCCGGTGCGCGCTTTCGCCTGCTGACTTCAAGCATGATCGCGGTCGCCGGCGGCGTTTTGCTTCTTGCATTCGTTCCGCCGCAAACGCCGGAGCCGGCGCTGGCCGTGCTCGCCGCCTGGCTCGGTTTCTTCGGGCTCGGCTGGTACGGGCCATGGGTCGCCTATCTCGCCGAAACGGCGCCGGCGGACAAAGTCGGGCTCACGCTCGGCACCGCCATGGCGATCAATCAGCTCGGCATCATCGGCGCGCCGCCGCTACTCGGCCTCGTTCACGACGTGAGCGGCGGCTATACCGCGCTCTGGGGCTGCGTCGTCGCAGCGCTCGCGGTGGCGTACGGAGTGACGGCACGTCAGCGTAGCCCGGATGAGCCAACGGGGTCCGGCCTTGGGCCGGCCCGATGACAGGCTCCGCGACATCCGGAGTCTACGTCTCCGCCGCCGTCCCGCATATCGCTTCGCTCATGCGGGCTACGTCTACTTGGCCTTGGCGAGGGCGCCCACAAGGGGCGCCCCTACGATCGCTCCTCCGTGTACGTCTCGACGTGCAGCGGGTTTTCCCGATCGAATTCCCAACGCAACGGGTTTTCCCCGATGTAACGGCGAATGCGGGCTAAGTCCGGCTCGTCCCGAATGATGTGTTCATAGTAATTGCGCTGCCACACGCGACGATGAAACGCCGGCCATCTGCTCCCTCTCACGCCCTGAATGTATGCGACGGTGAAGGACGATTTGAAACCGCCAACGATGCGGCCAATCGTAGGGGCGGCCCTTGTGGCCGCCCTGTCCTCGGCGAGGGCGCCCACAAGGGGCGCCCCTACGTTGCGCGGTCGCATTCTTTGTGTCAAAGTATGTGTGGAGGCACACACATGGCGACACACACATAGCGACACACACATGGCGACAAATCTCTCGATCGATCCGGACCTCATCGACCGCGCCCTGGAGGTGAGCGGCGAGCGCACCAAAAAGGCCGCTGTCACCAAGGCGCTGCAGGAATTTATCGCGCGCCGGCGCCAGAAGCGGCTGCTCGATCTGATGGGCAAGCTCGAATGGGACGCCTCTTACGACCATAAGGCAGAGCGGGCGCGCGATTGAGCCTGTTCGTCGATACCAGCGTGTGGTCGCTGGCGCTGCGGCGCGACAGTCCGCCCGAAGCCGCGCCGGTGCGTGCGTTGCTGCGCGCGATCGAGTCCGGCGAGACGCTGTTGACGACGGGGCTTGTGCTGCAAGAGCTGCTTCAGGGTTTTTCAGGACCGAAAGCCCGCGCGCAGATCTTGGATCGCTTTGCCGCGGTGCCGCTGCTCGTCCCGGACCGCGAGGATCACATCGCCGCGGCGGGGTTGCGCAACGGTTGCCGTCGTGCGGGCGTTCAGATCGGAACGATCGATGCGCTCTTGGCGCAGCTCTGCATCCGTCACGACCTGACGATGCTGTCGACGGACGATGACTTCAGGCGCATCGCCGGCCATAGTGCTTTGAAGCTGTGGGGCGAAGGCGATTGAGGAGAAGCGTCGTCCGGCAATCGGCCTGGGCGAAAAGCTCCTGCGACCTTCCGCCCCGTGCAAAACCCCAAAATTTCCTTATTTTCGGCGCGCCCGCGTCTCAAACAGTCGTTTGAATTTCAATCATCTGTTTGAAAATGCGCGGCAAAGCGCGCCAAGCGGCGGATCAAGAGGTACACCATGTTGGCGATACAGAATTCGTTGCGGCCGGCCGGCAACCCGATCACGGCCGGGCCGGCCTGCCCGAACTGCGGGCGATCGATGCATCTGGCGCGCATCGCGCCGCGAACCGAGGGCCTTTCGGATGTGCGCATCTATCGCTGCGGCGAATGCGGCGTGTCGCTGAGCGAAGCGGCCGACGACACAGTCGGGGGCAGGCCGGGTTCAACCGGCCCTATTCAGGCCAATTCCGACCGCTCGAGCCCGAACAGCGCGGCATAAGCCTCGGCCATGGCCGCCGACAGCGAATAATTTCGGGTCTGATTGCAGGCGGCGCACAGGAACACGGTTCGCCGCATCTCCGGGGCCTGGGGATGCGGCAGCGCCGTCACATAGACCATGGCGACGCGGCATTTCGGGCATGGCGCCGTGAGGTCTTTGGCTCCCTTCGCAGCAATCTGCGGGGAGAGCTTCTGCACCAAGTCTTCGGTCATAGACGATGTCGCCTGAGCATTTCGGTCATTTTGGCCTCATATGATTGAGGTTTGGTTGATTCCGGCGCGCACTTCCTGGGTCCAGCGCCACAAAATGTCACTTGCTCGGAGACTGTCTCTTGACAAGAGTCCCTCGTTCAGTTACATTCGGTGACGAATCAAACCTCGCCCTAAGGGACGCCGTCCGGGTGATGCCAGGCGGCAGGGGCGAGTGCGGTGCCCGCGGGTGCGGCCTCATCAGCCTCGCTCCCGGGCGGCTCGGGCATCAGGCCTGCCGATACTACGATCGGCGCGTGAGGTGCTCACTGGACTGGGATAGGCGAAGGCGGGTAACGCCCGCCAGACCGCGTCCCAGGAAGCATGGCCTGGGTTGCGCCTTGGGTGACGTAAGTCCCCTCGGCGAGAGCCGTGGTGGAACGCCGGCAGGCGAGCGCGCCCGGGAGCGGAAAGGGCGGCGCAAGCCGCTTACTCCGTGGCGCGACCCGCGCGCCGTTTGCGTGCGGGAGGTGTTACCCGCGTTTGCCGGCGTTCCGCTTCCTTATTTCTTCGTAGCCCGGATGAGCAAAGCGACATCCGGGATGGACATTGAAGCTTCTCGACCGTACCCGCATATCGCTCCGCTCATGCGGGCTACGGATGTTCGACATCGCTGTTTGACAACACTCGCGCGCAGATGCGCCGCGAGAACGATCGCGTGCATCCGCCCCCGCGAAGCGGGGGAGGGGGACCATGCGGAGCATGGTGGAGGGGGCTTCTGAGCTTGAGCTTCGTTGTCGTTGCAGGAACAAACAAGCACGAATGGCATTCGTCACCGCAAGTCTTAATGCTAGCGGCTCGGCCGAGGCCCCTTCCACCGCGCATACGCGCGGTCCCCCTTCCCCGCTTCCGCGGGGCAGGATGCTAAGCCCGCATCCGCGTATGCCGGCCGGAAGTGCGCTCGATGGCGCTCGCCAGATATTCCGGCGATTGCGCGCCGGTGACGATGACGCTCGAGCCGAATACAAAGCACGGCACGCCGTCGATGCCGGCTTCCTTGGCGTTGGTGGCTTCGCCCTCGATGCGATCGATATCGGCGTCGCTGGCCAGCAGCCGCCGGACGAGATCGCCGTCCATGCCGCAATCGATCGCGGCCCCGATCAGCACCCTGGGATCGGTGAGATCGGCGCCTTCGGCGAAGTAGAGCTCCATCAGCCGCTGCTTCATGCGCGCCGGATCGGTGGCGCTGCGCGACCACAGGATGAGACGGTGACAGTCGAGCGTGTTGGGCTGCCGGCCGATCTTGCCGGGGTTGTAAACCAGCCCCTCCATCGCGGCGGCGGCGGAAATACGCTCGGCGATCACGGCGTAACGCTCGGCCGAGCCGAATTTCGTTTCCAGATAAGTCTGCCGGTCGATGCCTTCGCGCGGGATCCACGGATTGAGAAAATACGGCCGCCAATTGATGGCGACGTCGACGTCGGGCGTGAGCGCGATGGCGCCTTCGAGCCGGCGCTTGCCGATATAGCACCACGGGCAGACGACGTCGGAGACCACGTCGACATGCACGGAGCCGCGCGCCTCGGGAGAATCTGCCATCGCAAAAGCCTTCGATTCGACTGCACTCAGCCTAACGCATATGGCGACGCACTGGGAACTGGTCCAGAGGGACCTAAAATGTCGTGCGCGTTATCCGGCGGCAACCTCGCCGACCACCCGTGCGATCAGCAAATCGACGCTGTCGGTCGACTTCAAAGTGGCGAGCGTCACCGCCGCATCGATGCCGCCAGTCTTGCGGTCCGGCGCCAGCATCGTGTTCTTGAGCACGCTGGCGATACGGCGCGCCACGACATGCGCGGCGCGCAAATCGGTTTCGGTGAAAACCGCGAAAATGGAATTGTCGGCTTCCCGGCAGGCGAAATCGACCTGGCGCATTAAGCGACCGACGAGGCGCGCGGCGTCGAGGCCCAAGCGGCGGTCGTGGCGATCGAAAGAGAAGCGCGCGATCGACAGACCGACGCCGCGTTTTTCGGCGTCGTCGACGGCGCGGTTGAGATCGCGCCAGAACGCCTCGTGGCCGAGCAGCCCGGTGTCGGGATCGATCATGCCTTTGGCGTCGAGCGATTTGAGCATGCGCTTGAGCCGTTGGCCGAAGGCATGCGCCCGCACATAAGGCAGAAAGCGCTCGACCAGCCGCTGCGGGCCCTCCGAGATGCGTTCGAGATTGGCGAGCTCGATGGCAAACGGCTCGACCACGGCGGGATGACCGCCGAGGACCGCGACAGGCAGATCGCGGAAGCGCACGTCTTCGGCGAGCACGGTCAACAGCGCCTCGACGATCTTTGGGCCAAAACCGTCGCCGATCACCATGCCGTCGATGTCGCGCACGTTGAGCGCGCGCGCCGCGCTCTCGACGGAGAGCGCGCCGACCACGCCGACCCGCTCGCCGACCGCGACCGACAGGCCCGGATAGGAACGGCCGCGCCCGGCGACGAGCACGCTTGCTTCGTCGAGCGGATCGCTCATCGACAATTCCGGAAGCTGTTCGCCGCGCGAAGTGAGCGTACGCATGCGGCGCAACACCGTGCCGTGCAGCGCGCGGATGCGCAGCGCCGTGGCAAGCCGCCGCACCAGGCGCTGCGGCGAGGCATGCGCGGGAATGGCGAACGCGTCCGGGATCGATGGCGCGCCGTCATCGCGGGTGCGGGCGATGACCGGCATGAACAGGCCGGAGCCCTTCCGCCGTTGCTCGCCCAACAGATCAGCGAGCGCCGCCGCGCGCGTACGATCCGGGCAGGCATCGGCCAGAATGACCGCTTCCGGCTCGACGGAAGCGAGCACGGTCGGCGCGTCGGTCCAGGTCGCTTCGATGATCGGGAAGGCGCCCGCGGCGCGCAGCGCATCGACGACATCCGGCGCCGGGCTGTCGGCAATGACGGCGAACGGACCTTGCAGCGCCATGATAGGGGTGCGGATTTTTACAGATACGGGCCCCAAGCATGCCAAAGCGCTGTTAATGCCCCGTCAACGTGGACAAGGAGAAGTCGCGGGCTGCGTCACCCGGCGGCAATCGCCTCGCGCAAAATCTCTTCGCCGTGCTCGCCGAAGGCTGCCGTGACCAGCGGATTGACGCCGAGCGCACCAAGCGCTGCCGCCATGGCGTCGAGATCGGCCGCGGTGCCGACCAGGCGCTGGCCGGTCAGCGGATCGGGCAGCGCCGCCAGCGCCGCGCCGGCATCGATGCGGCCGATCGTTTCCAGAAGCGCGCAGAGCGGGAAACGATAACCGCCGACATTGACGATGCCGGAAGGCGGTCCGGTGATGACAAGGGCGTTGCTCACCGGATCGACCCGGCAAGGGCAGCCGCTATCGACGAAGCCGTCGCGGGCGATCTCGAAATGCGGCTGGTCGGAGCGCTCGATACCCGGCGGAAACAGCATGGCGCGGCACCATCGGGCCGCGCAACGCCAAGGTGCCGGTCGCGGTGACGGCGGTTTCGACGACCGCCACGGCGCCCTCGGCATCGCGCAGCGCAACGACCGGACCAAGGGGAATGGACGCCGGACGGCCGCCCGGGCCGCGCCGCTTGGCGATGAGGCCCGCTTCGCCAAAGATCGGAACGTCGACGAGCACGGCGTCGCGTTCGCGCCACTCCGCACCGTCGTTAAGCCGTTCGGCGACATGCCAGGCTGCGAGCACCGTCGTCGGCCCTTCGCGCGCGAACAATCCAGTCTCGGCGAGGCGAAACGCCACCGCGGCAGGCAGGATCAACGTGGCGGCGCGATCGTCGCGCCGCTGCCGCGCGAAAATCTCCGCATCGAAGGGATGGTGCAGCACCAGCGTACCGCCGGTCAGGAGCCAGGGCACGAGCGTGAGGCAGATGCCGGCAAACGAAGCGGGAGCCATGGCCGAAAGCACGATCGCGTCCTGTTCGAGCCGGCTTTCCAAAAGCGCGCCCAATCCGCCGGCGAGGAGTTCAAGATGGCGGCGCGCCACCGGGACCGGGCCATCCTCGCCGACTTCAAACGTCGTCACCGCGACATGCGCGGCGGCATTGCCGCCGCGATCGAGCGGCGGGACGGCATCGAGCTTCGCCGCCGTAAACAGATCGTCGAGCGCCACCACGCCGTCGGGCAGGTCGCCGCCGAAGCCGCAGACGTAGCGGATCGAAAACACTTCCGCGGCGACGCGCGTGGCGAACCGGCAATGTTCGAAACCGCCGACGCGGCGGCAGGCGATCAAAGCTTTGGCGCCAACGCGCGCCAGCGCCGTGACGGCGTCGGCGCGCCGCCACAACAGCGGCAGCGGCGCCGCGATCAAACCGGCGCGCAGCACGCCGAGGATGGTCAAGACGTGCTCGACGACGTTCGGCATTTGGATGGCGACGATCGCGTCGGTGGGCAGCCCCATGCGGCGCAGCCGGCCGGCGATCGCCGAGATCATGCGGTCGGCCTCGGCATAGGACAGCCGCAGCGGCGGGCCGTCGGTAAACGCTTGCCGGTTCGGCGCATCGGCAAGCGCGATCGCGCCCGGCCGTCGCGCCGCCGCACGGCGAAACAATTCGTCGAGCGTGATGCGGTTTTGGCCGTGCGGCGTCGCGGCGGCTGCGCGTGCGGGGTCGTCAGAAAATCATGGAAGCATCATGGAAGCATCATGCGAGCATCATGGAAGAATCATTTGATTATCATGGGAGTATCATTGCACGACGGATCCTTGCAGCGCGCCGGCGGGTTGCCGCCACCACGTTTCCGGCAGGTAACCGAACAGCGATGTCCGCGCCGGATGTTGGACGTAATTCCAGCGCGCCACCCATTGCTCGGGAAGATAAAACAGCGGCACGACGTAACAGCCGGAGATCAGCACGCGATCAAGCGCGCGCACGGCGTCGACCAGATCGCCACGCGTGCGGGCGCGCAACAAAGCCGCGATCATAGCGTCGACCGCGGCGCTCTTGGCGCCCATGTAATTGCGCGAGCCTTGTTCGTCCGCCGCCGCCGAGCTCCAATAAAAGTCTTGCTCGTTGCCGGGCGAGAGGGATTCGTCCCAGCGGCTTTCGGTCATGTCGAAATCGAACGATACCAGGCGCTCCTCGTACTGCACGGCGTCGACGAGCCGCACCTGCGCATTGATGCCGGCGCGCGCCAGCATGGTGGCAAAGGCGAGCGCCAAACGCTCGTCGTCGCGGTTCGTCACCATGATTTCGAAGCTTAGCGGCCGCCCGGTCGCGCGGTTGCGCAGCGTGGTGCCGGCGAGCTCGTAGCCGGCAGCTTGGAGCAAGGCCAGCGCCTGACGCAGCGTGGCGCGGTCGCGGCCCGAGCCGTCGGTGGCGGGCGGCGACCAGGTGCCGTCGAGCACGTCGGGGCGCACTGCATCCGCATAAGGCGCAAGCAGCGCGCGCTCATTTTGATCCGCCGGAACGTGGTAAGCGGAAAGCGCGCTGTCGTCGAAGAAGCTCGCACTGCGTTGATACAGATTGTAGAAAAAGTTGCGGATTCACCCATTGGAAATCGAACAACAAGGCAATCGCCTGGCGCACGCGGATGTCGGCGAAGATCGGCCGGCGCGTGTTGAAGACGAAATCGGAAGCGAATTTCGGCAATCCGCTATGGAACGCTTCCTTGATGACGCGGCCGGCGCGCGCGGCCGGAAAATCATAACCGGTCTGCCAACGGGTTGGATCGGTCTCGCTGCGAACATCGTAGAGGCCGGCTTTAAACGCTTCGAAATAGGCGTTGCCGTCGCGATAAAAATCGAAGCGCAGTTCGTCGAAATTCCACAAGCCGCGATTGATGGGAAGTGCGCGGCCCCAATAATTGGGATCGCGCCGCAAGGTGACGCTTTTTCCGGGATCGACGGCGGCGACAATATAGGGACCGCTGCCGATCGGTTTGACCAGTGTCGAGTTCTCGAAACTGGCGACATCAATCGCATGCTTCGGCAGCACCGGCATCAGCCCGAGGATCAGCGGCAATTCGCGGTCGCCGGTATCGGCGAAATCGAAGCGCACGGTGCTTGGATTAAGGATTTCGGCCTTGGTCACGCGGGAATAGTAGGTGCGATGATTGGGCCGGCCGTGGTCGCGCAGAAGCTGCCACGAGAACACCACGTCCGCGGCGGTGACCGGCGCGCCGTCGGAAAAATGCGCCGCCGGATCGAGCGTGAAGGTGACGTAACTCCTCGCCTCGTCGGTCTCGACGGTCCGCGCCAACAATCCGTAGAGCGTGAACGGTTCGTCGTAGCTGCGCGCCATCAAGCTCTCGATCACATAGCCGCGGATCGGTTGCACGGCGAGACCTTGGACGATGAGCGGATTGAGGCTGTCGAACGTGCCGAGCACCCCCTCGATCAGCCGGCCGCCCTTTGGCGCGTCGGGGTTGACATAGGGCAGCGCCGTAAAGTCATCCGGCAGGGCCGGCGCGCCGTGCATCGCAATCGCAGGCCTGGCGATGGCAGGCTTGGCGATGGCAGGCTTGGCGATGGCAGGCTTGGCGATGGCAGCCTTGGCGATGTCATCGGATGGGGCAATTTGGGTCGGCTCCGCCAGTGCCGGCGGCGCGAGGCCGAGCAGCATGCCAAGCATTTGGGCGCCGCAAAATGCGCCCCGCATTCGAAATCCGTCGGTTCGCAGGGTTGCCTCGGCGGGGAAGCGTTGCACGCGATTCGGTCGACGAGGCGCGAATGTACCACGCTGCGCCCACGCTGCGTTCTGGGGAACCGTCGTTGACCCCGACCCGACGCGCGCGGGTGCCTTAGCGAAAGTTGCGGCCGCGGGCTTTATCTGGCCCCGCAATTGCGCTATTGGGCCGGCCAAGGGGCGCTAAGGAGTCGACGTTGTTGCCGTATTCTGCGTCGATTGACCGTCCCGCGGGGCACAGCGCGGCGCGGCAGCAAATGCCGGCTGTGGCGCTATCGGATCATTGACACGACAGTCTGACCGGGCAAATCGACCAGGTCACTTGGATCTGGGTCGAATTGCGGGTGGCAGCACTAAAGAGGGACCGCATCTCATGAACTATTGGAACGCGTCGGCGCCGGCTTGGCCGGTGAAGCGGACGCCTGCTGTCATTGGCATAAAATTGGGTAAAAAATTGGGTAAAAAATTGGACAAGAAGTTGCGTAAGACCTTCGGTGCGACCGCAGCCCTGACCGTCGCGCTTGCTCTGGGGCTGCAAATGGCAACCGGCTCGCTCGCTTTCGCGCAAGCGCCGAAACCGCCGGCAAAAAAACCGGCCGCCGCCGCTCCAGCCGCGCAAGCCGCTCCGGCAGCTCCGGCAGCTCCCGCAGCGCAAGCGCCGGCGCAAGGCGAGCAGCAGCAGCCGGTGCAATTGATCTATTCGCCGTGGACCAAGTTCTGCCTCAAGAACCAGAACGATCCCAGCTCAAAGCAGGTCTGCTTCACCGGTAAGGACGCCCGCATCGAATCCGGCATGCCGGTGGTCGCCGCCGTGCTGATCGAACCGGAGGGCGAGCCGAAGAAAATCCTGCGCGTCACGTTGCCGCTCGGCATGCAGCTCATCCACGGCACCCGCGTGATCATCGACCAGAACCAGCCGCTGACCGCGCCTTACGTGATCTGCTTCACCAACGGCTGCATGGCGGATTACGAAGCCTCCCCCGACATGATCGGAAAGATGAAGAAGGGACAGGGCCTCGTCGTCCAGGCGATCAATTCGACCGGCCAACCGATCAGCCTGGTGCTGCCGCTCGCCGATTTCGCCAAGGCCTATGACGGCCCGCCGACCGATCCAAAGGTGTTCGAGGAGCAGCAGAAGAAGTTGCAGGACGAGCTACAGCGGCGAGCCGATGAAGCACGCCAGAAGCTCGAGCAACAGCAGGGCGCCCCCGGAGCCGCGGCAGCGCCGCCCGCAGGTGCGCCGGCAAAGCAGTAGGCGACGTTCGCGTCATTGCGAGGAGCCAACACGGGTCCGCGCGAAGCGCGCGGTCCCGACGGCTTGCAATGACGGCTCGCGCTGGCGCGGAAATGAGCGAACGGTGTCCTCAGTGCATCATCGCCGAGCGCGGACGGTAGCCGCCTTTGCCGTCGTTGACGAAAACCTCGGCGACCTGTGCGTGGCGCACCGGCTCGCCGCTGTTGTCCGGCAGCAGATTTTGCTCCGAGACATAGGCGACGTATTCGGTCTCCTCGTTCTCGGCGAACAGATGATAGAACGGCTGATCCTTGCGCGGCCGCACCTCGGCGGGGATCGCCTGATACCAATCCTCGGTATTATCGAAGACCGGGTCGATGTCGAACACAACGCCGCGGAACGGATAAAGGCGGTGCCGCACGACTTGGCCGATCTGATATTTGGCGTTCCGAATCTTGTTCATCGCAGGACGCATTTTACAGCCTTACTGGGGTGAAAATGCAACGATTATGCCGCCGCCCGCAGCCCGCGCCAAACGGCTGCTCATAGCCCGTAGCGTTGTCCCATTGCGGGATCCTTCTCGGCGACCAGCCCGGCCAAATCGACCAGCACCTTGGCCTGTTTCCAGGTCGCATCGTCCTGCATCTTGCCGTCGATCATCACCGCGCCGCTGCCGTCCGGCATGGCGGCGATGATCTTTTTGGCAAAGGCGACTTCCGCCGGGTCCGGCGAGAACACCCGCTTGGCGATCGGCACCTGGTTCGGGTGCAGCGTCCAGGCGCCGACGCAGCCCATCAGAAAGGCGTTGCGGAACTGCGCCTCGCAGGCGGCGCTGTCGGCGAAATCGCCGAACGGGCCGTAGAACGGTTTTATGCCGGCCGAGGCGCAGGCGTCGACCATTTTCGCGATCGTGTAGTGCCAGAGGTCCTGCTGATAAGCGGCGCGCGGCGCATCGGGCGCGCCGGCATCCGCCAGCACTTTGTAATCGGGATGGCCGCCGCCGACGCGCGTCGTCTTCATCGCGCGCGAAGCGGCAAGGTCCGCGGGGCCAAGACTGATGCCATGCATGCGCGGCGAGGCGACCGCGATCGCGGCGACGTTGTTGACGCCTTCGGCCGTTTCAAGAATGGCATGGATGAGGATCGGCTTTTTCACGCCATGCTTTGCTTCAAGCTGGGCGAGAAGCTGATCGAGATAATGGATGTCCCAGGCGCCCTCGACCTTCGGCAGCATGATGACGTCGAGTTTTTGCCCGATCGCGGCGACGATTTGGCAAATGTCGTCGAGCACCCACGGCGAATTGAGCGCATTGATGCGCGTCCACAATCCGGTCTCGCCGAACTCGCAACCTTTCGCCATTTCGATGAAGCCCGCGCGCGCCGCCTCTTTGGCATCGGCCGGAATGGCGTCTTCGAGATTGCCGAGCACGACGTCGACCTGCGCGACGAGCTCCGGCACTTTGGCGCGCACTTTCTCGATATGCGGCGGCACGAAATGGATCATGCGCTCGAGCCGCAGCGGCAAATCGCGTAGCGGCGCCGGCGCCCCGATCGCCAGCGGTTTGAAAAAATTGCGCGGTAGTTTCATGCGGGTACCCGGAGTTCCTGAGAGCTAACCGTAGGATGAACTGGCCGGTCTCGCCAAGCCGTTATTCTCGCCAGTCCTGCCTAGGAAATAGCGTCCTTCACACCATCTCGCCGCGCATCAGGCGCGGCTGCGAGGCGGCCGGCGCTACGCCTTCGCGCATCAAGGCGCGGCGCAACGGGCCGATGCGGTCGACGAGATAGAGTGACAGCCCGCGCGCGCCGTGCGCCGGGAAAAAATCGGTCAGCAGGCTCCGGTTCAACAGGTCGACGGCGATGGTGCGGCTCGTCACATCGGCGCGCCGCTGTCTGTCATAGCGCGCCAGCACATCGGGCGCGCCGACATCGAGGTCTTCACGCCGCGCGTCGGCGACGATTTCGGCAATGGTGGCGCCGTCGCGGAGCCCGAGATTGAGACCCTGCGCACCGATCGGCGGCACCACATGAGCGGCTTCGCCAACCAGTGCGATCCGCCGGCGCGCAAAGGCGTCCGCGGTCTCGATCGCGAGCGGGAAGACGCCGCGGCCGCCTTCCACGCGCATCGTGCCGAGGAGCGAGTGGGCGCGGCGCTCGATCTCGGCCGAGAGCGCGGCGTCGGGTTCATGCCAATAATTTTGCAGCGTTTACTCGGTCGAGCACGCAGACCAGGCTCGAACGCCGGCCGGGCAGGGGAACGAGCGTGAACGGGCCGCTCTCGGTGTGGAATTCGGTCGATGTGTCGTCGTGCGGCCGGTCGTGGGCGAGATTGAGCGTCAGCGCCGTCTGCGGATAGGTCCGCCGGTGTGTGGAAATCCCGGCGGCGACGCGGGCCAGCGACCGCGCTCCGTCGGCACCGACTACGAGCCGTACGCGCGCCTCGCCGCCGGCATATTCGACCGTGACGCCAGCCGCATCGGGTTTTATCGCGAGCGCCGCAGCGGCGATGCGGGGCAGCTTTAGCTCAGCAGCCCGGGCTTCGAGCGCCGCCAATAGATACCGGTTCTCGATGTTGTAACCGAAGGCTTCGAGCCCGATTTCCGCGGCGTCAAAAGAAACCTCGGGCGCGCGAAATAGCCGCTTCGTATCGTCGACGATGCGAAGCCTTTTAAGCGGAGCGGCATGCGGCAGGCAGGCTTGCCAGGCGCCCAGCGTTTGCAGGGCGGTGACGGAATTTGAAAGAAGCGCAGTCGTGCGGTGATCCGGCTCGGCGCGTGGCGCGATCAAGATCGTGTCCACGCCGGCCGTCTTAAGCGCAATGGCGCTGACCAGACCGGCCGGACCGCCGCCAATGACGGCCACTTCCGCTGTGAATTGAGCACTCACGCCGTTCATCATTCCTGCCGCTTGAAGAGCCTACACGCGTGCCCTGTGATTTATGGTCGAAAGTCTAGCAATGACAGAGAGATTGCGCACGATCTTCGATTAGGCGTGTAAGCTTCGATAATGGCGCCACATGACCCGCCGGCAAAATTTGGGCGGCCGCTTACGACGGCGGCTTTCGCGGTTCATGTCTTCACCGCTTGCGGCGCGGCTTGCGCGCTCATTGCCCTGATCGGCGCGGTCCGCGCCGACTGGCCGCAAATGTTCGTATGGCTGGGCATTGCGCTGTTCATCGACGGCGTCGACGGCACATTTGCCCGGCGGCTCCGCGTCGCCGACGTGCTGCCGCGCTGGTCGGGCGAGGTGCTCGACCTCGTGGTCGATATCCTCAATTACGTGTTCGTGCCGGCCTATGCGCTGGCCGCGAGCGGGCTGTTGCCGCGACCGATCGCGATACCGCTCGGCATCCTCATCGTCGTCACCGGGTCGCTCTATTTCGCCGACCGGCTGATGAAGACTTCCGACTATTATTTTCGCGGGTTTCCGGCGCTGTGGAACGTGGCGGCATTTTATTTGTTCCTGCTCAGGCCCGCGCCGTGGCTCGGCGCCGTGCTGATCGCGGCGCTTGCGGCGCTGACATTCGTCCCGTTTCACGTCGTGCACCCGCTGCGCATCGCGCATTTGCGTGCGTTGACGACAGGCGCCCTTATCCTGTGGACGCTACTCGCCATCTTTGCCGTGACGAAAAATCTCCAGCCCGGCTTTTGGGCTCTTGCGGGCTTGTGCCTAGTTGCGATCTATTTCGTCGGCGTCGGCTTTCTGCGCCGCCATCATCCCTGACAACGGAGTAACCCCGTGCCACGACCCGTCCTTCTCATCGCCGGCGGCAGCCGCGGCATCGGCGCCTCGACGGCGCGGCTTGCCGGAGAACGCGGCTACGACGTCGCCATCAATTACGTCCGCAATGCCAAAGCCGCGGCCAACGTCGCCGAGGCAGTGAAGAAATCCGGCGGCAAAGCCGTTACGCTGCACGGCGACATGTCGAAAGAAGACGACATCATAGGTGTCTTCGGCGAAACGACGCGCGCGTTGGGACCGATTACGCATTTTGTCTACAGCGCCGGCGTCGGCGGCAAGAATTCGCGGCTCGACGTCGCCACCGCAGACACCATTCGCGAGGTGATCGACATCAATTTATTCGGCGCTTTGATCTGCGCGCGCGAAGCGGTGCGCCGGATGTCGACGGCGCAGGGCGGCAAAGGCGGCTCGATCGTGCTGTTGTCCTCGATCGCTTCGGTGACCGGCGGCGCCGGCGAATATGTGTTTTACGCCGCCGCCAAAGGCGGGGTCGACGCGCTCACCAACGGCCTGGCGCGCGAAGTGGCGAAGGAAGGCGTCCGGGTCAATGCCATACGGCCGGGTCCCACCGATACCGAGATCCACGAGCCGGGGCGGCTGGCGCGGATCACGCCGCTATTGCCGATGGGCCGGCCCGGCCAGCCCGACGAGATCGCCGAAGCGGTGCTGTTTCTGCTGTCCGATGCCGCGTCCTACGTCAGCGGCGCCGTGCTCAATGTCTCGGGCGCGCGCTGACGGGGCCGTCTACGCATAAAATCAAGTCGATAACTAAAAATCGGTCGCCGCATGTCCGTTAGGGGCCAATCGCGCCGTTTCAGATTGGAGCGACAGTGGCCGACGGCTCCGAGCGGCGTTGATGCGGCTACTCCGGCAGTAGATCTGCGGGAAAGGAGGGCGGCGTTCCGGCCAGGTGAGCTAAAAACTTTGTAATGCGTGCGACGTTACTATTCACTGCATCGACCTCGCCGCGCAATTTATCAATGTCATCGTGCATTTCATTTAAGCCGTTCACGAGAGGGGCTATCGAAGCTTTCATCTCGCCCAGAGCGACGGCTAAACTGTTGATTGCAATGTGCACTCCGTCCATTTGCGTCCGCATGATCCTGTAGTCGCGCTTCAGATCGCTAAGAAAAACGCCGATTACCGCCCACATCCCGCCGACGATGATAACGGCGATAGCGGCAGCACCGGCCAGCAACTCGGTCCAGGTCGCACTAACCGTCTGTTCCATCGTCCCGCTCCCTATTCCGTGGCCACGGTGACCTGCCGCGGTATCGCTGGCTGATCCTATTCCCGCCGCCCGTGTAAAACACGTCGAGCGTCGTTGGCAGGCGCAATAGCTCCGGCAGCCCCGCGCTCTCGGACACGATTTTAACCAACGCCTAGGGTTTAAGATGCGGTCGTAATGATCCGAATGGCCCGAGCGAAGGGCCGTGCCGAAACATAACTCCGTCTCTGTTTGACTAGGATATTGTTGCGGGATGTCGGGTGCCGGCGAGGGTGCCATGTTAGTGCGAATTTTTTAGTGCGAATTTTGAAAACTTTTGACGGCCCTGAAATTCTGATGATCGCAGCAGCTTGCGCGCTCGTAACCGTCGTCGTCGCATATCTGTTCTGACCAGCGTTTGCCCGTTGAATTTCCAGCGCCGGTTCCAAATTAGCGCGCCTTAGCGGGTCCGGCAGCTTGGCGATATTCGCCGCAACCCGCCGCGTCGTGTATCAGTGCTTCGCCGCCTTGCGCACACGGTCCCCGGCCATGCTGACGCCAGAGGCCGTGGCATTCTTGGCCACGGTCATAGCAACGGCAAATGAACGCGAGCCAATTAATAACGTCGTCTGCATTTTATAGAGGCCCCAGCCGTGCACGACTGGAGCCTCCCCTTCCCCAGTATGGCCGGTACTCAACAAATCCGGCCGATCGAATTTTGCGCGTCTTAGTATGGAGTAGTTATGGCGGCATCGAGCCGCTTGTGCGGCGTGCGATCGAACGACCGCGATTCCTCGATCATCGACGGTTCGTGGAAAATCCCGCCGGTACAGAAAGTCACGTCGGCTTTGGGCCGACGGCGAAAGTCGCAACCCTCACCCAAAAATCACCGACGACCGCGATGAATTCCACGCCAGCCCGCGCTGCGAACCGCTAAAACGGCCAATTCTGATAGTCAGCCGGGCTCGTCCAGATCGGCCTGCGCCGGCTCGAGGCTAAGGCAAAAGCGGCGATCCTCGATCATGAGGACCGTCGATACTCGTTCGCCGTCCTGGCTTATCAGGCCCAAATCGGTTACCGCCCCGATCGCAGAAAGCTCGGCAGTGATGGCACTCAACAACTCGTCAATCGTCATCGCTGTTACCCCAACTCAACATGCGTACATGCAAGTAGCCACGCGACTTGACGATTATCGCACCGCCATCTCGGCGCCTTTGAGACAGCCGCGTGGCAAAGTCGCGATGCGCGCATCGAACAGCAATCTCAGCGCAAATACCGCGTTGGGTACCAACAGTGGTCGGAGGAAGCGGCGTAATATAGCGGGGATGGAATGATTTCCCGACAACGGTTTACCGGTAAAGCGACCGCGAAGGGCCTTCATCGACAAGAGACGGTTTCGCACGTACCATCAAGCTTTCGACGCCCTGAAAATCGCGCGCGCGAACCTTCGCGGTGAAAATCGTCGCGCAGATCCGAGTGAGCCAAATAGCGGAATGACGACGGGCGCAAATTTGTCTGCGCCATCGCCTGGGCGGTCGGGCGGTTCGTTCTCATTGGCTGCGGCTACGGCTGCCAACACGTTGCGAATTAAATCGCCCTCTGCCGCGGCTCGAAGTTCGTCTGGGGGAATGCCAGCACAGATTGCATCCTTCCGGCACATTGCGACAAGCCGCACAGTCTCTTGCATTCTCTTTGCGTCGGGAACGGCCTCAACATGTCCCGACAACCAGTGATCCAAAAAATCGCGCGCACGATCGCTCATTTTGCATCCACTAAATTGCGCCGCCCTATGTGGGGTGGCCGCCGGATTCACCTCTCCCGACTTGTCGAGTCATGGAACCTCGCTGTCGTGACCAAATTGAGAAGGCCGCTTGTCCAAACGATGGTCGCACCGCCGCAGTTCGGGCGGACACGAAGCGCGAACAGCATTCACAAGAACGGAACGAGGGGCTCATTTCCGCTGTAAAACGCAGTCAATTCATGATGCCTGCAGCATCTGCGAAAGCGGACTCATGCAGTGCCGCAAAAAATGCTCGCTCGGAAAGGCCCCTTTTTTGCTGCGCTCTCATCAGCATCCGCAACCGGAATATCCGTAATAGTAGACGGGATAATAGACGGTGGGAGCAACAACAAACGCGGCGCCGACGCCGTAACCGGGGTAGCCGTAGCCGGGCGTAGCGCCGTAGCCAGCCGTAGCCGCCGTAGCCCGTAGCCGCCGTAGCGCCGTAACCAAGTCCACGGTAGCCATAACCACCGTAGCCCACGCCGCGATAGCCGTAACCACGGTAGGCGAAACCGCGATAACCCACGCCGCGATAGCCGTAACCACGGTAGGCGAAACCGCGGTAGCCCACGCCGCGATAACCACCGTAACCCCAACGCGCGTCCGCCGTATCGGACATCGCCAACGCCGTTGCGCTGATGATCGTTGCTGCGATGAGTGCAGTCAGAATCTTCTTCATAGCATCACCTCATTCTCATTTACTCAATGCATTCGACTGGCGGCATCATACCTGAGTATGGCCTCAATGTTCATGCGAGGAGAGAAATCGAGCCGCTCGGTAAATGGATTAGGTAAAGATGAACTCCGACCGCGTTTCACGCGAGAACCTCTAATCGCCGTTCTACCGGTCCACGGCAGCATTGTTCGTGCTGGCGTAGCGCTAATGTCGGCTAAATCACCTGCAATCGTTGAATGGCGTATAGTTTATGAGTCCATGGCCTTGAACGCCTTGTGTTCGACGCTCGGCTGCCTATGATCCGGCCGAGCTTAGCCCACAGACAATTCGAACATATCCGAGGGAGAGAAAAATGGTCGCTGCTGTACGCGTACATAAGGTCGGCGGGCCTGAGGTTTTGACTTACGAGGAGATCGAGCTGCCGGCGCCGGGGCAGGGCCAAATCCGGGTCAAGCAACATGCCTGCGGCGTCAATTTCATCGACACCTATTTCCGCATGGGCATGTATCCGTCGCCGGTCGGCCTGCCCTTCGTCTCCGGCAACGAGGGCGCGGGCGAGGTCATCGCGGTCGGCCCCGGCGTCACCGACATCAAGCTCGGCGATCGCGTCGGTTACGTCGTCGCGCTGGGCTGCTACGCCACCGAGCGCAACGTCCCGGCGGACCGCGCCGTGAAGCTGCCGTCGAACATCAGCTACGAGCAGGCCGCCGCCATGATGCTCAAGGGCATGACGGCGGAATATCTGCTGCGCCGCACGTTTAAGGTCGAGAAGGGCATGAACGTCTTCGTTCACGCCGCGGCCGGCGGCGTCGGCTTGATCCTGTGCCAATGGGCCAACCATCTCGGCGCCAATGTCATCGGCACGGTCGGCTCGAAGGACAAGGCCGCGCTCGCCAAGGCCAATGGCTGCCATCATACCATCCTGTATCGCGACGAGGATTTCGCCGCGCGAACCAAAGAGATCACCGGCGGCAAGCTGTGCGAGGTGATTTATGACGGCATCGGCAAGACCACATTCCCGGCCTCGCTCGATTGCTTAAAACCGCTCGGTTATTTCGTCAGCTATGGCAGTGCTTCGGGGCAGGTCGAGGCGTTCAATATCAACCTCCTGCAGACCAAAGGCTCGCTGTTCGCCACCCGCCCGACGCTCAATACCTATGCCGCCAAGCGCGAGGATTTGCTGGCCATCGCCAACGATCTGTTCGACGTCGTCGGCAAAGGCGGGGTCAAAATCCCGATCAACCAGAAATACGCGCTCAAGGATGCCGTCAAAGCACACAAGGATCTGGAAGGCCGCAACACAACGGGCTCGTCGATTTTGCTGCCGTGACGCAGCGTCATTCCGGGAGCCGGAATCCATAGGCACAGACACGCAGCTTTAGCGCTGGCGTGTTTGTGTCGAATCATCGTGTTTATGGATTTCGGGCTCGCGAACTAAACGGGGCTCTCGCGACGCGAGCGTCGCCGGGGCCCCGCCCGCGCCCCGGAATGACGAGGCTGAAATGAAAATCTGGGGTTATTGGGCGACGCTGGCCTGGGCCGTCCTCGCCTTTCTGGCGGGGCAATTCATCGGCTTTGCCCTGCTGCTGTGGCTGCGCGCGGGGACTTGGGACACGATCCTGCAATCGCCGTTCGACGGCATCCTCGTTACCTTGTTTATTTTCATTTCCAACCCGGTCACGGTCGGCATGCTTGTGCTCGCCGTGTGGCTGCGGCGAGCGCCTCAAGCGGAGTATTTCGCGCTGCACTGGCCGCAAGGGCGCGATGTGACGCTCGGGATCGTTTGCCTCATCGGCCTCATCGCAGTCAGCGACGCTGCGCTTTACCTGAGCGGGCGCGATCTCGTTACGACGTTTCAGTTGGAATCCTATACGACGGCCGCCGCGGAAGGCTGGCTACCGGCCATGGTGGTCGGCGCCATCATTATCGCGCCAGCCGGCGAAGAGATCATGTTCCGTGGATTTCTGTTCCGCGGCTGGGCGCGCTCCGAACGCTCGGCCTGGCCGGCGATCGTCGCGATCTCAGTGGCTTGGGCGGGGCTGCACGTGCAATATGACTGGACCGGCGTGTTGCAGATTTTCGTCATCGGCTTGTTTTTGGGATGGATGCGCTTACGCAGCGGCTCGACGCTGCTGACGTTTCTTTTGCACGCGCTGTTCAATCTCGAAGGCACCATGGAAACCGTGGTGCAGGTGCATTTTTTTACGAAATAGCTTACGACCGCGCAGCTTTCGCTACTGGCCAAAGATGCGGCTCAATGCGTCGGTCGTATTGTTTGGTTTGCCGCCCGGTTGCGGCTCTCGGCGCGGCAACCCGATCACCGGCTCGACAAAACGCGCGATCGCCGCGACCGTATCGTCGAGCGGCACGGTCGAACCGGCGGTCTCGCTGACGACGATCGCCAAAACCCTCATGCCGCGCCGGAACAGCGCATCGAGCGCGGTGAGTGTGTGGCTGATGGTGCCGAGATAGCTGCCGGCGACCAGAATGAGCGGCAATTGCAGCGCCATCATCACATCGAGAACGGTGCGCTCGCCGTCGAGCGGCACCATGATGCCGCCGACGCCTTCGATCAGCAGGATGTCCCGCCGCCGGTCGATTGCGGTCTGACAGAATGTGATGACGGTATCCACGTCGACGACGCGCCCTTCGCGCGCCGCCGCGAGATCGGGAGACAGCGCGGCGCGAAACCGCCACGGCGAAATCCGGTCGATCTCCTGCTCCGTCACCGGCAGGCCGAGCGCGTGCAACAGCACGCCCGGATCGCTGGCGGCGGCTTGCGCCGGATCGAAACCGCTCACCACCGGCTTGATGGCATCCACCAAGCGGCCCATCTGGCGCAGGTGCCGGATCAGCGACGCGGCGACGTAGGTCTTGCCGACGTCGGTCCCGGTCGCGGTAATAAAGATCGCGCTCACGCGTTAGTGCCTCAGGACGCGGCTTCGCACCACGTCCGCGAGCCGCGCGATCTCCGCATCGGGATGCTGCGCGGTAAAAGCGAAGCGCAGCCGCGCCGTGCCTATCGGCACCGTCGGCGGCCGGATCGCCACGACTAAGAAACCCTCGTCGCGCAACAGCTCCGACGCGGCAAGCGCCGCGTCGGTCTCGCCGACAATGACCGGGACAATGGCGCTCTGCGCCTCGGGCAGGTTGAGCGCGCGGGCAAACTCCTTGGCTTTGCGCAACGGCTCTGCGGCATAAGCCGGCTCGCGCTCGATCACCTTAAGTGCGGCTATCGCCGCGGCAATCGCCGGCGGGGGCAAGCCGGTCGAATAGATGAAGGTGCGCGCGCGCGTTTGCATGAAATCGATCACGGCGCGCGAGGCGCACAGATAACCGCCATAGGCGCCGACTGCCTTGGACAGCGTGCCCATTTGCAGCGGCACTTCGATTGGCACTTGGGCGCCGCCATTGGCAAAACTCGAACCGCGGCCGCCGCCGACGACGCCGAGGCCATGCGCATCGTCGGACAAGAGCCAGGCATCGAAGCGCCGCGCCAGCTCTGCCAGCGCGGCAAGCGGCGCCAGGTCGCCGTCCATGGAGAAAACACCGTCGGTTGCTATCAGCGCGCGCTGCTTCCCGCCGCGATGCGCAACCAACAGCGCTTCGGCGTGATCGGCGTCGGCGTGCCGATAAAGGTGCACGGCCGCGCCGGAAAGCGTCGCGCCCGCATGGATGCAGGCATGCGAGAGCTCATCGATAAGGACCAGATCGTCCGGCCCAACCAAAGCCGGGATGATGCCGGTATTGGCGAGATAGCCCGAACCGAACACGCAAGCTGCCTCGGTGCCCTTGAGCCGAGCCAGCCGGCTTTCAAGCTCCGCGTAGAGCGGATGATTGCCGGTCACGAGCCGCGACGCTCCCGCGCCGACGCCGTAGCGTGCGGTCGCCTCAATCGCGGCGGCGATCGCATCGGGGTGCTGGCTGAGGTTGAGGTAGTCGTTGCAGGAAAACGACAGCAGACGCCGACCGTCGCGCTCGGCCCAAATCCCGGCGCGCGCCGTGACCACCGGGCTGCGGCGCAGGTTTGCCCGTTCCAGCGCCTTCAGTTTCTCGCCGGCAAATTCATCGAGCGAGCGCATTGGCTACTTTCCTCGAACAGACGTGCCAATTTGAACGCGTGGCAATTTGAACGAACGTGACCTCGGCCAAGCGGGGAGGCACAATGGCGCTCCTTAAGTTCCATGAAAGCGCCGAATGTCGGGCAATACCAGCGAAAACAAAGGGATCGCCGGGACCGCGCAACCGGATTGGTATGCGGCCGGCCTCGACCACATCTGGCTGCCTTATGCGCAAATGAAGACCGCGCCACCGCCGCTTGCGGTCACGGCAACGCACGGCTGCCGCATCGTCCTGGCCGACGGGCGCGAACTCATTGACGGCATTGCCTCGTGGTGGACGGCCTGTCACGGCTACAACCATCCCCACATCCGCGCCGCGGTTGAAACTCAGCTCGCTCAAATGCCGCATGTGATGTTCGGCGGACTGGTGCACGAGCAGGCCGTGACGCTGGCGCGCCGGCTTACGGCGATGCTGGCGCCGGCGGATCTTGACCGGGTGTTCTTCAGCGATTCCGGCTCGGTCGCCGTTGAAGTCGCCTTGAAAATGGCGGTGCAATACTGGCGCAATCGCGGTGTCCGCGGCCGCAGCCGTATTGTTTCGTTCAAGGGCGGCTATCACGGCGACACGACCGGCGCCATGGCGGTTTCGGACCCGGAAGGCAGCTTCCACGCGGCATTCCGCGGTTTGCTTCCGCAGCAGATCATGGTCGATCTTCCGGCCGATGACGCGAGCGCGGCGACGCTCGAGGCAACGCTGGCCGAGCGAGCCGAAGAGGTCGCGGCGATCATCGTCGAGCCGCTGGTTCAAGGCGCCGGCGGCATGCGCTTTCACGGGGCGCGCGTACTTAAGACTTTGCGCGCGCTGGCAGACCGTTACGAGCTTTTGTTGATCTTTGACGAAATCTTCACCGGCTTCGGCAGAACGGGCGCGATGTTCGCCTTCCAGGAGGCCGGCGTCGTGCCGGATATCGTTACGCTGTCCAAAGCGCTGACTGGCGGAACGCTGCCGCTAGCCGCCACGATCGCCCGGCAAAAGGTCTTCGACGCGTTCTGGTCCGACGATCCGGCCAAGGCGCTGATGCACGGCCCGACCTTTATGGCGAACCCGCTCGCCTGCGCCGCGGCCAATGCCTCGCTGGATCTTTTTGAGCGCGAACCGCGGCTCGACCAGGTGGCGAAAATCGCAAGTGCGCTCCGGCAAGGTCTCGAACCGTGCCGAAAGCTTCCCGGCGCCAAGCACGTGCGGGTCAAAGGCGCCATCGGCGTCGTCGAACTCGACCGCATCGAAAATCTCGACGCCTTGCGGGCACGGTTTATCGCGGAAGGCGTTTTTATCCGGCCGTTCGGCTCGATCGTCTATCTGACGCCGGCTTTCACCGTGGCCGAGGACGAGCTGGCGAGGCTCATGGATACTGTCAGGCGCGTGCTCGCCGAACGCCGCTGAAGCGTCACATAAACGGCTTGCCGCGGATATCGATCGCCCTGTCGATCTTGATCAGCGCGCCGATGCCGGTATCGGCGCCGACATGGGTCTGCTCGCGTGGCAATAGTTTTGCGAAAATCGCATCATGCACAGGCCCGTTCTCGTGCAGCTCTACGCTGCCATAGAAGCGCAAAAAGCCGCTCTCCAACACGCCGTCGCGCTGCGCCTTGAAGTTCGAGTACATCACGCACACGCGCTTGTCGTGCGACAGGTTTTCCAGCGCCGTGCGCTTGGAGCGCTCCCAATAGGCCAGATGGGCGTCGTCGAACACGATCATGCTGCCCTTGACGGAGATGTTTGGCCCCGCCGGCCCGTTAGTGGCGACGAGGCACGGAGAGCCATCGTCCCAGGCATTGCGAATGAGCGTCTTGATGGTGTCGGAGAGCGGCATGGGATGTCCTGTGATTTGTGGAAGCGGCCATCCTATCACGGCGATCGGCGCGCGAGCGAAGTCCACGCTCTAGTAGCCGACCACCGTGCCATGCAGGTCATAAGCGTCGGCGCGCTCGATCTTCACGGTGGCGATCTCGCCGACGCGAAGCGGCCGGCGGCTCGCGAGATGAACGGCGCCGTCGATCTGCGGCGCGTCGCCTTTGCTGCGGCCTTTGGCGATCCCTGACTTGGCATCGACCTCATCGATGATGATGCGCTCGCGGGCGCCGATTTTGCGCCTGAGGCGCTTTTGCGAGATTTCCTGCTGGCGCGCCATGAAGCGGTGCCAGCGCTCTTCCTTTACTCCGTCCGGGACAGGCGCGCCGAGAGCGTTCGCCGCGGCGCCGTCGACCGGCTCGTAGCGGAAACAGCCGACGCGATCGAGTTGCGCCTCATCGAGCCAGCCGAGCAGCAGCGAAAAATCCTCGTCGGTTTCGCCAGGAAAGCCGACGATGAAGGTCGAGCGGATGGTGAGGCTCGGGCAAATGTCCCGCCAGGCGCGGATGCGATCGAGCGTTTTTTCCTGCGCCGCCGGCCGGCGCATGCGTTTGAGCACGGCGGGGCTCGCATGCTGGAACGGCACGTCGAGGTACGGCAGGACTTTGCCGTCCGCCATCAGCGGGATCACCTCGTCGACGTGCGGGTAGGGGTAGACGTAATGCAGCCGCACCCAGACGCCGAACTCGCCGAGCTCGCGCGCGAGGTCGAGAAATTTCGCCCGCACCTCGCGGCCCTGCCAGGGGCTCGCTGCGTATCTAATATCGACGCCGTAAGCCGAGGTGTCCTGTGAAATAACCAGCAGTTCCTTGACCCCGGCGGCGACCAACCGCTCGGCCTCGCGCAGCACGTCGGCAGCCGGCCGCGAAACCAGATCGCCGCGCAATTTCGGAATGATGCAGAACGTGCAGCGATTGTTACAACCCTCTGATATTTTTAGGTAAGCGTAGTGCCGCGGCGTGAGTTTGATACCCTCCGGCGGGATTAGATCGGTATAGGGATCGTGCGCCGGCGGCGCGGCGCGATGCACGGCATCGAGCACGCTCTCGTATTGCTGCGGGCCGGTGACCGCGAGTACGCCAGGATGCGCGGCAGTGATCTTTTCCGGCTCCGCCCCCATGCAGCCGGTGACGATGACCTTGCCGTTTTCGGCCATGGCGGCGCCGATAGCCTCGAGCGACTCCGCCTGCGCGCTAGCGAGGAAACCGCAGGTATTGACGATGGCGAGGTCGGCGCCGGAGTGCTCACGGGTGAGCTCGTAACCCTCCGCGCGCAGCCGCGTAATGATGCGCTCGGAATCGACGAGCGCCTTCGGGCAGCCGAGCGAGACGAAGGAAATGCGGCAAGGAGCTTTGATTTGGCGGTTCATCTGCGGCGGTTCATAGCATGGCGGCTGCGCGCAACCCCCGGAATTCGGTCATCCCGCAAATATGCTTCGGAGCGCCATGCCGCCACGAAAAAGCCGGGCCCGCACCCTGATTTCACCCGCTGCCATGGGCATTGCTGCGCCTCCATTCGGGGGAAATTAAGGATTTCGCGCTCTCCTCGGGCCCGACGGGTGGTGGGTACTGATTCTTGGGATGCCGTCCTTTCGGAAGTCTTTGCCAGCAAACCGGCGTAGCGTAGGCTGATCGGCCGGTCGTTCCGGTTTGGGCGCTCGAACATCGACGCCGGAAGCTCATGGTGCAACCAAGGCATATTGTCGTTTTGCTGCTCGCCGCATGCCTTACCGGCTGCGGCGGCTATGCCATGTTCGATCCGGATACGACCGCCGCTTTCACTTCGCCGGGCAAGCAAGCTGATTGGATGAACGGCGGCGCGCGGACCTCGGTATCCGGCGCATCGGATCCCCAAACGACCGGATCGACACCCGCGGCACCGGATAAGACCGGGACCGCTGCGCTCAGTTCGCTCTTTGCGCGCGCTTCCGCGGACACGCTCAACGGTCCGCCAGCGCTAGCCGCCAAGCCGGCTGAAAAGACAGCGGAGACGCCGCTCGAAAAGCCCATCGCGGTCGCCGATGCCGGCAACACCGCCATTCCAGTCGCACCGGTGCCGCAAGCCGCCGAGAAAATCTCGGAGCCGCGCGGCCGCGCCTATTTATTCCGCGGCGTCGCCGGCCTGATTTATTCGCGCGGCATCGACACGCTGGCTGCGCGCATTAATCGCGCCGGCATTCCCGCCAGCGTACAGACCTACCTCATGTGGCGCCCGGTCGCCGAGCAAGCGATCAGCGACTATCGCCGCGACCCGCAGCCGATCGCGCTCATCGGCCATTCGATGGGCGGGGATTCCGCGTTGGATTTTGCCGAAATGCTCAATCAAGCCGGCATCCCGGTCAGCCTGCTCGTCACCTACGATCCCAGCCGCATTGCCGACGACGTTCCGCCCAATGTGGAGCGCTACATCAACATCTACCAATCGTCCAACTTCATGGGCGGCGGCAACGTCGTCCAAGGCTCGCGCTTTCACGGCCATTATGCGAGCTACAATCTGAAGAATCACACCGAGATCATTCATATCAATATCGAGAAGGGCGACCGCATCCAGGAACAACTGGTGACCAAGCTCGCGCAGCTCGCCGAAACCCCGGCGGATGCCGAAGGCAAGACTGTGCCGATTCATCTGGAAGTTCCGGCCGAAGCCGCGATCGAATTGTGGGATTCGGGCTTGCCGGTCGCGGCCCATGCCGGCGATACTTTGAAAACGCTGGCCGCAACTTATCACGTGCCGCTGTGGGCGCTCGCCCAGATCAATTCGGTGTCGCAGAGTGAGCCGCTCACGGAAGGCCAGCGCATCGTCATCCCGCGCTACCTCGTGCCGATGCCGATGCCCAGCACCATTACGAGTTACGCGCCCGTCGGTCGCTGAATTCGGCGCGCGTTCAGTAGGCAATTCATTTAACAATGCGGCACGAGGCAGAGCCCGCTGGGCTCGAAGCAGCGCCAGAACGGGACCGGCGTCGACGCGCCACCGACGCACGTATAGACCTGACACCAGTGGAACTGATCGCAATCGGCGATGCAGCGGCCGGACGACTGCGCGCAGGCGCCGGTCATCTTTTTGTGCTTTGCTGCGAGTGCCGGAGTTAGCGATACCAAACCCAGCGCGAGTACGAGCGCGCCGACCAGCGCGATTGCCGCAATCGATCTCGTCAGCATGGAATAGCCTCCCAAAATTCTTCCACAAACGGTTCATTCCACCAAACAAATTTCCCATAGTCGTGGTTTGCGGACAAGGAGCGAGGCAAGGAGCGACGCGATGCGGCTGCCCAATCCACCGCTGCTATTGGTGACCGACCGCACTCAAGCAAGGCGGCCGCTCGCCGAGATCGTCGCCGCGGCGCTGGCAAGCGGCTGCCGCTGGGTCAGCCTGCGCGAAAAGAATCTGCCGGAGGACGAACAGGTGGTTTTGGCGCGCATGCTGATGCCGACGGCGCGCAAATACGGCGCGTGCCTCGTGCTGCATGGCGAAGCTGCGCTGGCGAAGCTCGCCGGCGTCGACGGGGTGCATCTGCCGTCGGGCAGCGATGCCGCGGCGGCACGCGCGCTGCTGGGGCCAGGCAAAATTATCGGCGTGTCGATCCACACCGTGACCGAAGCCGAGGCGATCGATCCGCACGCCGCCGATTATGCGCTCGCCGGTCCGGCCTTCGAGACGCCGAGCAAACCGGGTTACGGCCCGGAGATCGGCAAAAAGGGGCTTTCGGAGATCGCGCGCGGCGCCCGCGTGCCGGTGCTCGCCATCGGCGGCATCAATACCGCGCGCATTGCCGAAATCATCGCCGCGGGTTGCGCCGGCGTCGCGGTGATGGGCGGCGTGATGCGCGCGGCCGATCCGGCGCTTGAGGTCGGCGCCCTCGTCGCGACGCTCAATGGCGCTGCCGCTATCCGCGCGCCGAATAGGTTCTGACGCCCTGATCGGGCACCCAGACGCCGGAAGGCAACTTTCCGGCCTGCCAGAATACGTCGATCGGCATGCCGCCGCGCGGATGAAAATAGCCGCCGATGCGCAGCCATTTCGGCTTCAAAACCGTGACGAGTTTTTTCCCGATTCCCACCGTGCAGTCCTCGTGGAACGCGCCGTGATTGCGAAAGCTGTTGAGATAAAGCTTCAGCGATTTGGATTCGACGAGCCAGTCCTTCGGCACGTAATCGATGACCAGCGTGGCAAAATCCGGCTGGCCGGTGACCGGGCACATCACGGTGAATTCGGGAAAGGTGAACCGCGCGACATAGTCTGTGTCCGGATGCGGATTGCGCACGCGGTCGAGCACCGCCTTGTTGGGCGAGGCGGGGATGGACACCGGACGGCCGAGTTGCTGCTTCTTTGCCATCGATCCCTGCATGCCTTGCTTTGGCAGGGCATGACAAGGGGCTCCCCCATCCTGTAGAAGCCCTCAGCACCCACAAGTCGGGAGCGGGCATGACCGCCCAAACATGACTGCAATTATTGACATTATCGGCCGGGAAATCCTGGACAGTCGCGGCAATCCTACCGTTGAGGTCGACGTCGTCCTTGAGGACGGTTCCCGCGGCCGCGCCGCAGTGCCGTCGGGCGCCTCGACCGGGGCGCATGAAGCCATCGAGCTGCGCGACGGCGACAAAAAGCGCTATCTCGGCAAGGGCGTGAAGAACGCCGTCGAGGCGGTCAACGGCGAGATTTTCGATGCGCTTTCGGGCATGGATGCCGAGGCGCAGGTCAAGATCGACGAAACCTTGATCGCGCTCGACGGCACGCCGAATAAAGGCCGGCTCGGCGCCAATGCCATCCTCGGCGTCTCGCTCGCGACCGCCAAAGCCGCCGCGCTGGCAAATAATCTGCCGCTTTACCGTTATGTCGGCGGGGCAGCGGCGCGGCTTCTGCCGGTGCCGATGATGAATATCGTCAACGGCGGCGTGCATGCCGACAACCCGATCGATTTTCAGGAATTCATGATCGTGCCGCTCGGTGCGCCGTCTTTCGCCGAAGCCTTGCGCGCCGGCGCGGAGATTTTTCACACCCTGCGTGCGGCGCTCAAATCAGCCGGCCACAATACCAATGTCGGCGACGAGGGCGGCTTTGCGCCAAACCTGCCGTCGGCCGAGGCAGCGCTCGATTTCGTCCTCTCGGCGATCGAGAAGGCGGGCTATCGCGCCGGCGAACAAGTCGCGCTGGCGCTCGATCCGGCGGCGAGCGAATTTTTCGGTGACGGCGCTTATCAGTACAAAGGCGAGGGCAAGACGCGCTCGATCGAGCAGCAGGTCGATTATCTCGCCGACCTCGTCAAGCGCTATCCGATCGTGTCGGTCGAGGACGGCATGGCCGAGGACGATGCCACGGGCTGGAAAATGCTCACGCAGAAAATCGGCGGGAAATGCCAGCTCGTCGGCGACGATATTTTCGTGACCAATGTGGCGCGGCTGACCGACGGGATTAAAAACGGCATTGCCAATTCGATCCTGATCAAGGTCAACCAGATCGGCACGCTGTCGGAAACATTGGCCGCGGTCGAATGCGCACACAAAGCGGGCTATACCGCGGTGATGTCGCACCGCTCCGGCGAGACCGAGGATTCGACCATCGCCGATCTCGCGGTCGCCACCAATTGCGGTCAGATCAAGACCGGCTCGCTCGCCCGCTCCGACCGTACCGCCAAATACAATCAGCTCCTGCGCATCGAGGAGGAACTCGGCGCGCAGGCGGCTTATGCGGGGCGGGCGGCGTTCAAGGCGCTGGGCTGATGGCCTGTTGGCGGGCGCCGCCAATCGGAGCTATACCTTCACAGTTCTCGTGGGGATTGGCGTGCGATGGACCAAACGCTTGAATTGAAGCCGGGAAACCGCCGGCTCGCGGTCGAAGGCTTGAGCGATTTCATCGCCACCTCGGTCGATGCCGCGGTTTTATCCGACGCGCCGTTCACGCACCTCGTATTCGAGCGCGTCTTTCCCGACGATATCTATGCGCTGATGCTCGCCAATATGCCGGAGGCGACCGACTACCGCCCGATGCACGGCCGCAGCAAGGGACACGATCTCACCGACGGCACCCATACCCGGGTCAAGATCGATCTGTTTCCGGAATATATTCGCCACCTGCCGCCGCAACAGCGTGCGGTGTGGGACGTTGTCGGCCGGGCGCTGTGTTCCCGCCCGGTGAAGGAGGCGTTCGTGCGCCGGCTTGCCGCGCCGCTCGCACGCCGGTTCGGCAAGCGCAAAACCGGCATGTATCCGATCCCGATTTTGACGCGCGACATTCCCGGCTATCTGATCACGCCGCATACCGACACGCGCTGGAAGGGCATCACCGTGCAGCTTTATTTGCCGCGCGACCGCTCGAACACGCATATCGGCACCATTTTTCACGAAAAGCTCGCCGACGGCTCGCTGCCGAAGCGTGCGCAAATGTCGTTTGCGCCGAATAGCGGCTACGCCTTTGCCGTCGGCACCGACACCTGGCATTCGGCCGATGCCGTCGGTCCCGAAGTGAAGACGCGCGACAGTATCCTGCTGACCTATTTCGTCGACGCCGGCTCGCTGCGCTTCCTGCGTAACCGCGGCAAACAATTCGGCAATTTCCTGCTCAGCGAAGTCCGCAACCGGCTGCCGTAACGCCGGCCATTAATTCCGCTTTAAGCCACGTTCTCGCATGGTGGCGCCATGGTCACCCGCAAACGGCTGCGCACCATACTCAATGCGCTCGCGCTCTACGCCCTGGCGGCATTGCTCATCGGCTATTTCGGGGTCAACGCCTATAGCGGCAACCGTGGGCTCAAGGCCAAAGAAGTGATCGACCGGCAATCGGCGGCGCTCACCGCCGAACTCGACAGTCTCAAGGTCGAACATGCGCAGTGGGACCGGCGCATTGCGCTGCTTAAGTCCGACGATATCGACCCCGACATGCTCGACGAACGCGCCCGCGCGCTGCTCGATTATGTCGACCCCAACGATTTGACGTTGATGTACGATACGCAGCCCCATCATGCGGCTGCGCCACTGCCTTAAATACAGCACTTGAACTCCACGCCGCCGGCCCCGAAATTAATTTTTCCGACAAAGGGTTGGCCGCCGGCAGTCATCCACGGCGGGAATTCCTCCGACTTTCGCAATTGGGCGTTTTCGGCTAAGGGTTGAAGCCCGCCCCGATTGTTTCGGTGACAATGGTGTTTCGAGGACAATAATGGCCGTCGCCCAAACCAAGCCCACGGCTCAAAGCACCCAAGGATTGCTTCCGGCCGCCGATCTCGCGGCGAACGACACGAGCTTCCCGGAATTCAGCAAGGAACAGGAGTTCGCCGCGCTACGGCAGATGCTCTTGATCCGCCGTTTCGAGGAGAAAGCCGGCCAGATGTACGGCATGGGCCTCATCGGGGGATTTTGCCATCTCTATATCGGCCAGGAAGCCGTGGTGGTCGGCATGAAGATCGCCAAGCGCGACGGCGACCAGATGATCACCGGCTATCGCGACCACGGCCACATGCTGGCCTGCGGCATGGACCCGAAGGGCGTGATGGCGGAGCTCACCGGCCGGCGCGGTGGCTATTCCAAGGGCAAGGGCGGCTCGATGCACATGTTCTCGCTGGAGAAGAAATTCTACGGCGGGCACGGCATCGTCGGCGCGCAGGTTCCGCTCGGCACCGGTTTGGCATTCGCCAATAAATATCGCGGCGGCGACGACGTCTGCCTGACCTATTTCGGCGACGGCGCGGCGAACCAGGGTCAGGTCTATGAAAGCTTCAACATGGCCGAGCTGTGGAAACTACCCGTTGTCTATGTCATCGAGAACAATCGCTATGCCATGGGCACGTCGGTGTCGCGCTCCTCGGCGCAGACCGATTTTTCCAGGCGCGGCCTTTCGTTCAACATCCCCGGCTCACAGGTCGACGGCATGGACGTACGCGCGGTGCAGGCAGCAGCCGAAGCGGCGATCGCCTGGTGCCGCGCCGGCAAGGGTCCGATCATTTTGGAAATGCTGACCTACCGCTATCGCGGCCACTCGATGTCGGATCCGGCCAAATACCGGACCAAGGAGGAAGTCGACAAAGTGCGCACCGAGCACGATCCGATCGAGCAGGTGCGCAAGCGGCTTCTCGACAAGAAGTGGGCCAGCGAAGACGAACTGAAGAAGATCGACGCCTCGGTGCGCGCCGTCATCAACGAGGCATCGGAATTCGCCACCCACGATCCCGAGCCCGACCCGTCCGAACTTTATACCGACGTCTATCGATGAAGCGCGACCAACGCGACGTAATGCAAGACGCCAAGTGAGTTGCCAGTGAGCCGCCAAGTGAGCCGCCATGCCGACTGAGGTATTGATGCCCGCCCTCTCGCCGACGATGGAGAAGGGCAATCTCGCCAAGTGGCTCAAGAAGGAAGGCGACAGCATCAAATCCGGCGATGTCATCGCTGAAATCGAGACCGATAAGGCCACCATGGAAGTGGAAGCGGTCGACGAGGGCACGCTCGGCAAAATTCTGGTGCCGGAAGGCACCAACGACGTCGCGGTCAATACGCCGATCGCCATGATCCTCGCCGAAGGCGAGGATGCCGCAAGCCTCAAGGGCAATGGCGGCGCGCCGAAGAAACAAGCGCCAAAGATCGAACAGCCGGCCAGCCAGCAGAAGAGCGCAGAAATAGCGCCGCCTGCCGAAACGGCCGCGCCGGCAAAAACAGACGCCGTCAAGCCGCCATCGGCAGAAATCATGCGAGAGCCGGAAGTGCCCGAGGGCACCGAGCTTGTCTCCATGACCATGCGCGAAGCGTTGCGCGACGCCATGGCCGAAGAAATGCGCCGCGACCCGGACGTCTTCGTCATGGGCGAGGAGGTCGCCGAATATCAGGGCGCCTACAAAGTCACGCAAGGGCTGCTGGAAGAATTCGGCGCGCGACGCGTCATCGACACGCCGATCACCGAACACGGCTTTGCCGGCGTCGGCATCGGCGCCGCGCTTTCCGGATTAAAGCCCATCGTCGAATTCATGACGTTCAATTTCGCCATGCAGGCGATGGATCAGCTCATCAATTCGGCGGCGAAGACGCAGTACATGTCGGGCGGGCAGGTGAAACTTTCGATCGTGTTCCGCGGGCCGAACGGGCCGGCCTCGCGCGTCGCCGCGCAACACAGCCAGGATTATTCCTCGTGGTACTCGCATATTCCCGGCCTGAAAGTCGTCGCGCCGTCGACCGCGGCCGACGCCAAAGGCCTGCTCAAAGCCGCGATCCGCGATCCCAATCCGGTCATGTTTCTTGAAAACGAAATTCTCTACGGCCATTCCTCGCCGGTGCCGAAGCTTGACGATTATGTGCTGCCGATCGGCCGCGCCGCGCATCGTGCGCGCCGGCAACGACGTAACGATCGTCGCCTGGTCGATGGGCATGACTTACGCGCTCAAGGCCGCGGAAGAGCTGGCCAAGGACAATATCGACGCCGAGGTGATCGATCTGCGCACGCTCAAGCCGATGGATAGCGACACCATCATCGAGTTGGTGAAGAAGACCGGCCGCCTCGTCACCGTCGAAGAAGGCTGGAAGCAATCCGGCGTCGGCGCCGAGATCGCCGCCCGGGTGATGGAACAGGCGTTCGATTATCTCGATGCGCCGGTCGCGCGCGTTGCCGGCAAGGACGTGCCGATGCCTTACGCCGCGAATTTGGAAAAGCTCGCGCTGCCGTCTGTCGCCGAAGTCGTCGAGGCGGCGAAGGCCGTCTGTTACCGCTGACTCCGTTTTGGTGAAATCGTGGCGCCCGAGAAAAGGTAATGCCCATCAACATTCTCATGCCGGCACTGTCGCCCACGATGGAGAAGGGCAACCTTGCCAAGTGGCTCAAGAAAGAGGGCGACGCGGTCAAGACCGGCGACGTCATCGCCGAGATCGAGACCGACAAGGCGACGATGGAATACGAAGTCCGTCGACGACGGCACGCTGGCGAAGATCGTGGTGCCGGAAGGCACCCATGACGTGCCGGTCAATCAGCTCATCGCCGTGCTGGCGCAGGAAGGCGAGGATGTGAAAGCCGCCGCGGCCGGGGCAGGGAAGGGCGTGCCCGCGGCGAAAACACCCGGCGCCGGAGCCCCCTCATCCCCACCTTCTCCCCCTCGGGGAGAAGGAGCCGCTCAGCAAGCCGCTGCGCCGACATCCGCGTCTCAAACGAAAGCTCGCCACGCCACCGCCTCCACCTCTCCCCAGTGCGGAGAGGTCGCCGCCGAACGCGCGGGTGAGGGGGTTCGGACCAACGGTCATGGCGCGAACCGTGTCTTCTCCTCGCCACTCGCCCGCAGATTAGCCAAGGAAGCCGGCATAGATCTCGGCCGCATCCAAGGCTCCGGCCCGCATGGCCGCGTCATCGCCCGCGACGTGGCGAAGGCCAAGGAGGGCGGCGGACTGCGCGCACCCGCCGCGCGCACCGACGGCGCCCGGCGTCGCTCCCGCGATCGCGCCGTCGATGTCGGATCAGCAGATCCGTGCGCTCTATGAAGACGGCAGCTACGAGGTCGTGCCGCACGACGGCATGCGCCGCACCATTGCGCAGCGGCTCACCGCCTCGGTGCAGACCATTCCGCATTTTTATCTGACCGTCGATTGCGACATCGGCAAGCTTCTCGACGCGCGCGAGGAGATCAACGCCACCGCGCCGAAAGACAAAGACGGCAAGCCCGTCTACAAGCTTTCGGTCAACGACTTCGTCATCAAGGCGTTGGCGCTCGCCTTGCAGCGCGTGCCGGATGCCAACGTGAGCTGGACCGAAGGCGGCATGCTCAAGCACAAGCATTCCGATATCGGCGTCGCGGTGGCGATGCCGAACGGGCTGATCACGCCGATCGTGCGCAATGCCGAGACCAAATCGCTGTCCGCGATCGCGAACGAAATGCGCGACCTTGCCGTGCGCGCTCGCGACCGCAAACTCAAGCCGCATGAATATCAGGGCGGCACGACGGCGGTATCGAACCTCGGCATGTACGGGATTAAGGATTTCACCGCGGTGATCAATCCGCCGCACGCCACCATCCTTGCCGTCGGCACCGGCGAGGAGCGTGCCGTGGTGCGCGACGGTAAAATCGTAGCCGCGCACATCATGAGCGTGACCATGGCGTTGCGATCACCGCGCCGTCGACGGCGCGCTCGGCGCGGTGCTGATCGGCGCTTTCAAGGCGCTGATCGAGAATCCGGTAATGATGTTGGTTTAAAATTACGAGGCCGCGCGACTTTTTAACTCTCCGGAGTGAATGCGGAGCGAGGATGCAGGCGGCAAGTCTCATCCCACATCCCGCTACCGGGGCGACATCGTGCTGGCAATCGAACAGGCAACATTTTCCGCCCGCCCGGTTTTCATCGGTTGGATCACATTCGTGATACAGTTGCCGCTGCAATTATTCTTCACGCTGTGGTCGGGCGGGTTCTTTGGCGGCATGATCGAGGCAACGGGCTTGTTTGCGCGCGGTTCGAATCTGCCCTTCTTCATTTTCGGCGCCGTCGGTTTTTTCGCCGTTCCCGTCGTCGCGTATTTCGGCAAGAAGCTTAACTACAGCCGGACCGAATATCGGTTTTTTGCCGACCGGCTCGAGTTCGAGGAAGGCTTTTTCTCGATCAACGAGAAAGTCATGAGGTTCCGCGACATCAGCGAAGTGACTTTGCACAAGGGCGTTTTTCAACGCCTCTACGGTCTCGGCACGATTTATCTCGCCACGTTGGCGACCGGATCTAGCGGAAATTTCAACCCGTTCGTCGCGCTCGGCTTCGGCAATGTTTCCGCCAGCGGCGTCAGCGTGCGCGATATCCCGATCCCGACCAGATGTTCGAGAAAATCAGGCAGCTCGTCGACGCGCAGCACGCTTGAACCGCAACACGCCATTCAGCTCGGATCGAGACCCTTGGCGCGGAACGCCGCCTTCGCGTCGCGGCGAGCGCAGCATCGTGATCAGCGCCTTCGCCGCATCGGCATTCTTGCTGCCCGGCATGATGCCCGCGGCGAATTCTGTCACCATGTTCAGATCGCCGGGCAGAAAGCCGACGATCTCGGTGCCGGCGACGTGCAGCAATTCCGGCTTCTGCTGCACGGCGAGCTCGGCCTCGCCGGTCAGAAGCAGCTCCGCGGAAAATCCGCCTGCCGGCGGATATTTGGTCTTCGGCCTGCATCTGCATCGGCGATGCCCATGCGCTCGAGTAGTTTGGCGAAATAAACGCCGCTGGCGCCGCCGGCGGACGGTTCGCTGTAGGCGATGGATTTTGCCTTGAGCAGTGTCTGCTTGAGCGCTTCCGGCGTCGAAATGTCCGGTTTCGGCGCGCCGGCTTTGACCGCGATCGCGACGCCGGAACCCGCCAGCGTAACATCGGAGCCCGGCGCGATCTTGCCCTGCTTGCTCAGCGCATCGATCCCGGCGCGGCTGAGGATCAGCACATCGGCGGTTTCGCCGCCCTCGATGCGCTTGACCAGCATCGGCGCGGTGCCCCAAGTGACGGCAAGCTTATGGCCGCTTGTCTTCTCGAATTGTCGGAACAGCGCTTCGGCGGCGCTGCGCACGCCGATGCTGCTGTAGACTGTGAGTTCGGCCATGAGTGATAGGCATCCTTCTTGCTTGCCGTTATATCGCGTGCGAATGAGCCTGCGCGAACTATATGTCGCGGCATCGCAATGGACGATCTCATCGGGGCTATCGCCGTTTCCGCGCCGGCACGTGGCGTAGCGAACGCAGCCGGTTCGAGGAATTAAGCCGGCTCGGGCAAAGGCCCCGCGCGCTGGTCATCGCCTGCTCGGACAGCCGCACCGATCCGCAAATGGTTTTCAATGCCGCGCCGGGCGAACTCTTCGTCATCCGCAATGTCGCGAATTTGGCGCCGCCCTACGGCCCCGACGATAAGCCGCACGGCATCAGCGCCGCGATCGAATTCGCGGTGCGGGGGCTGCGGGTGCGCGAGATCGTGGTCATGGGTCACGCCATGTGCGGCGGCATCCGGGCGCTGCTTGAACGGCGCGCCGGCCGAAGTATCGGATTTCGTCGGCCAATGGGTGCGCATCGCCGAACCGGCGCGAAGCGCGCGATGAAGGCGCCGCCAGAGCGGCGGCAGGAGATTTGCGAACATGAGGCGGTCCGCCTTTCGCTCGACAATCTCATGACGTTTCCGTGGATCGAGGCGGCGGTCGACAGCCGGCGAGTTGAAGCTTTACGGCTGCTTTTTCGACATCCGCTCCGGCGTCCTCGAACGCCTCGGCGAGGACGGAGTTTTTCGGCCCATTCCCGACTAGCCCGACATTCGTCATGCCCGGACTTGTTCCGGCTATCCACGTTTTTACATCACATGGGCTCAAAGTCGTGGATGCCCGCGACATAGGCGAACCAGGCGACGCCGTTCTTCGAACGGCTATGCGCGGGCATAACGGCTAAGGTATCTGCGGACGCGGATTGAATGCCTGACACGAATTTCGACATCATCATCATCGGCTCGGGTCCGGGCGGCTATGTCTGCGCCATCCGCGCCGCGCAGCTCGGTTTCAAGACCGCCATCGTCGAGCGCGAATATCTCGGCGGCATCTGCCTCAACTGGGGCTGCATCCCGACCAAGGCGCTGCTGCGCTCGGCGGAGATTTTCCATTACCTGCAGCACGCCAAGGATTACGGGCTCTCGGCCGGCGAGGTGACCTACGATCCGGCTGCCGTGGTGCAAGCGCTCGCGCGCCGTGTCCAAGCGCCTCAATGACGGCGTCGGCTTCCTGATGAAGAAGAACAAGGTCGCCGTGATCTGGGGCGAGGCGGCCATCGACGCGCCCGGCAAGATCACCGTGAAGGCCGGCAAGAGCGAAGCGCCGAAGGGCGCGCTCGGCGCCGGCGCCTATCAGGCCAAGCACATCATCATCGCCACCGGCGCGCGGCCGCGCGTGCTGCCCGGCCTCGAGCCGGACAAGAAACTGGTCTGGACCTATTTCGAGGCCATGGTGCCGGAGCGCATGCCGAAGATCGCTGCTGGTCATCGGCTCGGGCGCCATCGGCATCGAGTTCGCCTCGTTCTATCGCACGCTCGGCGCCGAGGTGACCGTGGTCGAGGTGCTGCCGCAAATCCTGCCCGTCGAGGATGCCGAGATCGCCGCCTTCGCGCGCAAAAGCTTCGAGAAGCAGGGCATCAAAATCTTCACCGGCGCCAAAGTGACCAAGCTCGACAAGAAGGCCGACAGCGTCACCGCGACCATCGATGACGGCAAGGGCGGCACGCAGACGCTCACCGTCGACCGCGTCATCTCCGCGGTCGGCGTCGTCGGCAATATCGAGAATCTCGGCCTGGAAAAGCTCGGCGTGAAGACCGAGCGCGGCACGATCGTCATCGACGGCGCCTGCAAGACCAACGTGCCGGGCATTTATGCCATCGGCGACGTCGCCGGGCCGCCGCTGCTTGCGCACAAGGCCGAGCACGAAGGCGTCATCTGCGTCGAGGCGATCAAGGGGCTGCATCCGCATCCGATGGACAAGCTGCTGATTCCCGGGCTGCACTTATTGCACGCCGCAAATCGCCTCGGTCGGCCTCACCGAACAGGCCTGCAAGGAAAAGAAGCTCGACATCCGCGTCGGCCGGTTTCCGTTCGTCGGCAACGGCAAGGCGATTGCGCTCGGCGAAGACCAGGGCCTGGTCAAAGTGATCTTCGACAAGAAGACCGGCCAGCTGCTCGGCGCGCACATGGTCGGCGCCGAAGTGACCGAGCTCATTCAGGGCTACGTCATGGCGATGAATCTCGAAACCACGGAAGAAGAGCTGATGCACACCGTGTTCCCGCATCCGACACTGTCGGAAATGATGAAGGAAGCGGTGCTCGATGCTTACGGGCGCGTGCTGAATATCTGATCGTTTATCCGCCGGGCCGGACGTTTGCTGCCTTGCGCTAACGCCTACCGCTTCGTAAGTATTCAGGTGAGGCCAAGCACTGCCTCGGAGCCTTTATGGCCGTTGTCATCGACACATTGCCTGGCGAGGCCCGAGCGTCCGCGCCATCCGGAAAAGGCGCATCGGCCGGACCAGCCCGCCTTGCGCAAGCCCGACTGGATTCGCGTCAAGGCGCCGGTGTCGCCGGGCTATCTCGAGACGCAGCGAATCGTGCGGGAGAACGGCCTGCACACCGTCTGCGAGGAGGCCGGCTGCCCAAATATCGGCGAGTGCTGGGAAAACAAGCACGCCACCTTCATGATCATGGGCGATACCTGCACGCGGGCCTGCGCCTTCTGCAACGTCAAGACCGGGCTGCCGGGCGCGCTCGATGCCGCCGAGCCGGAGCATGTCGCGCAAGCGACGGCTAAGCTCGGGCTTGCGCATGTCGTCGTCACCTCGGTCGATCGTGACGATCTCGACGATGGCGGCGCGGGGCATTTTGCCGCCGTGATCGCGCGATCCGCGCCCGTTGTCCGAATACCACGATCGAAGTGCTGACGCCGGATTTTTTGCGCAAGGATGGCGCGGCGGAGACCGTGGTCGCGGCGCGGCCCGATGTCTTCAACCACAATCTGGAAACGGTGCCGTCGAAATATCTCACGGTGCGTCCGGGCGCGCGTTACTTCGTCTCGATCCGGCTGTTGCAGCACGTCAAGGAGATCGATCCGGCCATGTTCACCAAATCGGGCATCATGGTCGGGCTCGGCGAAGAGCGGAACGAGATTTTACAGGTCATGGACGACCTGCGCGCGGCCGGCGTCGATTTCCTCACCATCGGGCAATATCTGCAGCCGTCGCGCAAACATCATCCGGTCGTGCGCTTCGTGCCGCCTGACGAATTCGAGGCGCTGCAAACGATCGCCTATGCCAAGGGCTTCTCGATGGTTTCGGCAAGCCCGCTGACACGCTCGTCGCACCATGCCGGCGAGGCTTTTGCGCGACTGAAGGCGCTGCGGCCGGCGCGATGATTTAATGCCGCAATTTTCGACCAAGCGGCGGGTGGCGCACTCCGCGGCCGACATGTTCAATCTCGTCGCCGACGTTGAACACTACCCCGAATTCGTGCCGCTATGCCGATCGCTGCAGGTGCGCCAGCGCACCGATGCCGGCGAGGGCAGGGACGTGATCGTCGCCGACATGACGATCGCCTACAAGCTCATCCACGAGACCTTCACCAGCCGCGTGACGCTCGATCGCGCGAAGCTTGAAATTCTGGTCGAATATCTCGAAGGCCCGTTTCGCAAAATGAATAACCGGTGGAGTTTTCGGCCAGTAGGGCAGGACGCCTGCGACGTCGAATTTTTCATCGCTTACGAGTTTCGCAGCCGCACCCTCGGACTTCTCATGGGGGCGATGTTCGAAACCGCGTTCCGCCGCTTTTCGGCAGCCTTCGAACGCCGCGCCGATCAGGTCTATGGGAAGCAACCAAGTTAGTCGTTCGTTACGGCTTAACTATCCTGATCGTTTGGTCGGCAAGGCGGTCGAATTCGCGGTCCGGAACGCCCATAATGTCCGGCACGAGTTTGAGGTGCCTGGCTATGACACCGATGTCTTTGCGAAAGTCCTTCGCCATCGCTACGGCGTGTTGCCTTGCGGTTGCTCTCGCGCAGGTGGACGCTATGGCCCACGGCGCTGGCGGCGCTCATGGCAGTGTCGGAGGGGCATTCGGTCACGGATTTTATGGCGGGCACTTTCACGACCTAGACGGGCACGGATTTAATCACGGCTCTCATCACGATTCGCACCACGACAGCTTTGGGCATCATTTCGCCGTGCATGATTCCGGTCATTGGGACGGCCAGGGCATGGGCGACCATTTCGGCCATTGGCAGCCAGGCCGTTGGCATGCCGCATCCAGCTTCGGTGGCAGCGGACACTGGCACGAAGAAGGCGTTTGGCACCGCTGATCGGAAAGCGTTTCGCTTCAGTCGGACGCGTCTTCGGCAAGCATTTCGAGAAGCGCCAGCGCTTCGATGACGGAGCGTAGCCGCACCCGAGCGCGGCCGATCTTGCCAAATCGCCGGCGGCGCGCGATGCGCCGCCCGTCGCGGCTTTGCGGCGGCGAAATAGACGAGCCCGACCGGCTTTCGTGTCGAGCCGCCGCCCGGACCGGCGATCCCGGTGATCGCCACGGCAAGATCCGCTGGCGAATTTTTCAGCGCGCCTTTGGCCATCGCCACGGCTGTTTCGCGACTGACCGCGCCGTAGCGCGTCAGCGTTGCCGCCGGCACGCCAAGCAGCTTTTGCTTTGCGCCATTCGAGTAAGTGACGAAGCCGCAATCGACAACGTCGGAGGAGCCGGCAATTTCAGTCAAAGCCGCGGCGACGAGCCCGCCGGTGCAGGATTCCGCAGTGGCGATATGGAGCCCGCGCGCGCGGCACAGATCAAGCAGGCGCCTTGCGGTACGGCGCAGTGTCTCCTCGGTCATGCGGGGCTCCACGGCAACCGGATCGTCGCCGTCGCCATCGCGACGATACCTTCGCCGCGGCCGGTAAATCCGAGCTTCTCGCTGGTCGTCGCTTTGACGCCGACACGCCCAACCGGAATGCCGGCGATCGCAGCGATCCTCGCGCGCATGGCGTCGCGATGCGGCGAGACGCGCGGCGCTTCACACACGATGGTCACGTCGAGATGCGCCACGATGCCGCGGCGCGCGCGCACCCGTTCGCAGGCGAAAGCGAGAAAGCGTTCCGACGCGACGCCTTTCCATTGCGGATCGGTCGGCGGAAAGTGTGCGCCGATGTCGCCATCGGCAAGCGCGCCGAGGATGGCGTCGACCAGCGCATGCAGCGCCACGTCGGCGTCCGAATGTCCGGTCACTCCGCGCGAATGCGGGATCCGGATGCCGCCGAGCATTACATGATCGCCGTCGGCGAAGGCGTGCACGTCGAAGCCGTTGCCGGTGCGCACATCGGAGAGGCTTGCGAGCTGTAGAATTTCGGCGCGCGCAAAATCCTCGTTGGTCGTCACTTTCACATTGTCCGGTTCGCCATCGAAGACGCTGACGCGGTGGCCGGCCCATTCGGCGAGCGCCGCATCGTCGGTAAAGCTTTCGAGCCCAGCGGCCGCGGCGCGGCGATGCGCATCGAAGATGAGATCGAAAGCAAAAGCCTGCGGCGTTTGCACGACGCGCAACCGGCCTCGGTCGAGCGTTTCGGCTACCATCGCCGCGGCATCGATCGCTTTCACGGTGTCGGCAATGACGATGCCCGGCACCGCGGCGCCCGCAGCCTTGCCGGCAGCGATCGCACGATCGATCAGGGCGCCCGTCACAAACGGGCGCGCCGCATCGTGGATGAGGACGAGATCGGGTGCGCTTGACGCGAGCGCTTCGAGGCCCGCGCGCACGGACCCCTGTCGCGTCGCGCCGCCGGCAACTGGCGCCGACAATTTTTGCAGGCCCGCGGTTGCCGCCCGATAGATGCCTTCGTCGCCGGAATGGATAACCGGCTGAACCAGATCGATCTGCGCGTGGTCGAGGAACGCGCGAAGCGTCGGGCGGATCATCGGCTCGCCGGCAATGTCGCGATACTGTTTTGGGACGTCGCCGCCGGCGCGCTCACCGCGTCCGGCTGCAACGACGACAGCGGCCACCGTGCCCGTCATGAAACTCTTTGCTCCCGCGCTGGGATGGCTTTAGCGCATGTCTATGCAATCTGCGAACTCGCCGCTATGTCGAGCAAAAAACGCTCAGATTCGGCTCCGCTCGACGCCTCGGGCCGTGGATTTGCACAGGTCAGTTATATTGCAGTGCAGCACTTGCGCGGGATGGCATTTTGGCTAAACTCTATGCAACAATCTTATGACGCCTATTTAGTGTGCATATGGCAACGTACCCTTCTAAAGTGCCGATTATGGCACGATTATTGACCGTCGGTCGCGTGCGGCTGCCGAATCCGGTGATTTTGGCTCCGATGTCCGGCGTCACTGACGCGCCATTTCGGCGCCAGGTTGAAGCGCTGGGCGCGGGACTTGTGATCTCGGAAATGACTGCCTGTGCTGCGCTGGCCGCGGGCAAGCGGGGTGCGAAGCGGCGCGCTGCGGGTCAGGGCGCGAGACTGCATGTCGTCCAGCTTGCCGGCTGCGAGGCGCATTGGATGGCCGAAGGCGCACGGATCGCCGAGGGCATCGGCGCCGCGATCATCGACATCAACATGGGCTGCCCCGCAAAACACGTCACCAACGGCGAGTCAGGATCGGCTCTCATGCGCGATCTCGATCACGCCCTCACTCTGATCGACGCGGTCGTGCAAGCGGTCAAAGTTCCGGTGACGCTGAAAATGCGGCTGGGCTGGGATGACCATAGGCGCAACGCGCCGGAATTGGCGCGGCGTGCCGAACAGGCCGGCGTAGCGCTCGTGACGGTGCATGGCCGCACCCGTTGCCAATTTTACAATGGGCGCGCCGATTGGGCGGCCGTGCGCGCCGTCAAAGAGAGCGTGTCGATACCGGTCGTCGTCAACGGCGACATCAAAAGCTGCGAAGATGCCGACGCTGCTCTTGCCGCATCCGGCGCCGACGCAGTGATGCTCGGCCGCGGCGCGCAGGGCCGGCCTTGGTTTCCCGGCCAGATCGCGCGTCATCTCACAACCGGCGAACGCGGGACGCTGCCCGCGCTGAGCGATCAACTCGCGCTGATCAGCGTGTTGTACAGCGAAATGCTGGCGCATCACGGCGTCGATATCGGTCTGCGCCATGCGCGCAAGCATCTTGGCTGGGCGCTCGACACCGCCGCCGCGACCGCGGGCGCGCCAATCCATCTTCTCAAGGCGCATCGCAGCCGCGTGCTTACCGCCACCGATCCTGCAATCGTACAACGCCGCCTCGCCGAGGCGTTCGACGCGTTCGGCGGATCGAATGCGGCGTGGAGGCATGCGGCATGAGCGCCGTCGAGCCATTGCCGGCGGCATCGGCCGCCGACGCGGTACTTAACGCGCTGCCGCATCCCGTCATCGTTGTGTCGTCGGACGGCAAAGTGGTCGACGCCAACGTCGCCGCGGAATCCTTTTTCGAGGCGTCGGCGGCGATGTTACGCCGCCACCTGCTGCGCGACCTGGTGCCATTCGGCAGTCCGTTGCTGGCGCTGATCGAGCAGGTGCGCAAACGCGGCGCCGCGGTCAACGAATACAAGGTCGATCTCGGCACGCCGCGCAATCCCGGCGACCGGCTGGTCGACCTGCACGTTGCGCCGCTGCCGGAGCAGACCGACTACGTGGTGGTGATGCTGCAGGAGCGCACCATTGCCGAAAAGATGGATCGCCAGCTCACCCATCGCAGTGCGGCGCGTTCGGTGATCGCGCTCGCCGCCATGCTCGCCCACGAAATCAAGAATCCGTTATCCGGCATCCGGGGCGCGGCGCAATTGTTGGAGCAATCGGCAAATGACGAGGACCGCACGCTGACGCGGCTCATTTGCGACGAAGCGGACCGGATCGTGAAGCTGGTCGACCGCATGGAGGTCTTCACCGACGAGCGCCCGATCGAGCGCGAACCGATCAATATCCATGTCGTGCTCGAACATGTGAAACGGTTGGCGCAATCCGGCTTCGCCCGGCATATCAAATTCATCGAGGAATACGATCCGTCGCTGCCGTCGGTGCTCGCGAACCGCGATCAGCTCATTCAGGTGTTTTTGAACCTGATCAAGAACGCCGCCGAGGCGATCGGGGAAAATACCAGCGGCGGCGAAATCGCGTTGACCACGGCGTTCCGGCCCGGCGTGCGGCTGTCGCTGCCGGGAGCCAATACACGCATTTCCTTGCCGCTCGAATTCTGCGTCAGGGACAACGGACCTGGCGTGCCCGACGAATTGATGCCTCATTTGTTCGATCCGTTCGTCACGACAAAGCCGAGCGGATCGGGTCTGGGGCTGGCGTTGGTCGCCAAGATCGTCGGCGACCACGGCGGCATCATCGAATGCGAGTCGCAGCCGCGACGCACCACCTTCCGCATCCTCATGCCGAAATACACCGCGAATAGCGGTGAGGCCGCCGAGCCGGACGGCGCCCTTCAGCCACAAGGAAATCATTGATGCCCGCGGGAAGCATTCTCGTCGCCGACGACGATGCGGCGATCCGGACGGTGCTCAATCAGGCGCTGTCGCGAGCAGGTTACGAGGTGCGTTCAACCGGTAACGCGGCCACGCTGTGGCGCTGGATCAGCCAGGGCGATGGCGATCTCATCATTACCGACGTGCTGTTGCCCGACGAGAGCGCCTTCGACCTGTTGCCGCGTATCAAGAAAGCGCGGCCGGATCTGCCGATCATCGTCATGAGCGCGCAGAACACGTTCATGACGGCCATTCGCGCCTCCGAGCGCGGCGCCTACGAATATCTGCCGAAACCCTTCGATCTCAAAGAACTGATCGCGATTGTCGGCCGTGCACTGTCGGAGCCGAAGGAGAAAGTGCGGGCGCCGGCCAAAGTCGAGGATTTTGAATCCATCCCGCTGGTCGGCCGTTCGCCGGCGATGCAGGAAATCTATCGCGTGCTGGCCCGGCTGATGCAGACCGATCTGACGGTCATGATCTCGGGCGAATCCGGCACCGGCAAAGAACTGGTGGCGCGGGCGCTGCACGACTACGGCAAACGCCGCAACGGACCGTTCGTCGCGATCAATATGGCGGCAATCCCGCGCGATCTGATCGAGTCCGAACTGTTCGGCCACGAGAAGGGCGCGTTCACCGGCGCCAATACGCGCAGCTCCGGCCGCTTCGAACAAGCCGAAGGCGGCACGCTGTTCCTCGACGAAATCGGCGACATGCCGATGGAGGCGCAGACCCGGCTTTTGCGCGTGCTGCAGCAAGGCGAGTACACCACGGTCGGCGGCCGCACACCGATCAAGGCCGACGTGCGCATCATCGCGGCAACCAACAAGGATTTACGCCAACTGATCCAGCAAGGCTTGTTCCGCGAGGACTTGTTCTTTCGGCTCAATGTCGTTCCGCTGCGGCTGCCGCCGCTGCGCGAACGCACCGAAGACATTTCCGATCTCATCCGGCACTTCTTCGCGCTGGTGGAGCGCGAAGGATTGCCGCCGAAACAAATCGATCAAGCCGCGCTCGACCGGCTCAAGCGTCATCGCTGGCCGGGCAACGTGCGCGAACTGGAAAATCTGGCGCGCCGGCTCGCCGCGCTTTATCCGCAGGAGACGATCACCGCCGCCGTGGTCGATGCCGAATTATCACAGCCGGTGCTGGCCGCGCCTGGCGAGACCAGAAGCAGCGACGAGAATCTTTCCAGCGCGGTCGAGCGGTACCTGACGCGCTACTTTTCCGGATTCGACGACGGTCTGCCGCCGCCCGGCCTTTACCACCGGATTTTGCGCGAGATTGAAGGCCCACTGCTTTCCGCGGCGCTTACGGCGACCCACGGCAATCAGATCCGCGCCGCCGACTTGCTTGGGGTGAACCGCAACACCTTACGCAAGAAAATCCGCGACCTGGACATCCAGGTCTATCGCACCAGCGGCAGCTAAACTGTACCGGCCGCGCTGGCTGGGCGATCCCGAGGGGATGCCTAGTAATTGTCGCAATCGGGCAACATTGTTGTATAAAAGCATCACTTGGGGCGAGTGGCCGGATTCCATCCGTCGGCAGATTTTCCCTTTAAACTCTAGTGGTTGGAAGCTTCCGGGAAGCCTATATGACGACTGTCGATCAGGTCGCCCCGATCGATCCGGCGGCCACAGCGCCGGTGCCGGTCGCCTCACGGCTCATTGGGGCGATTGCGGTGGGCATCGCGCTTCTTTCGGCCACCGCCACATTCCTTGTGCTCGCCGGCTTGACCCCCATCGCGCCGGTCCACGAGGTGGTGGTTAAGCTCCTCCTCGGCAACGCGGTCACCGGGCTTTTGCTGCTTGTCATTATCGGGCGCGAAGTCTGGGTTGTCGTCCAGGCGCGCCGCCGCGGCCGCGCCGGGTCGCGGCTGCACATTCAGATCGTCAGTCTGTTTGCGGTTATCGCCGCGGTGCCGACCGTTCTGGTCTCCGTCGTTGCCTCAACAACTCTCGACCGCGGGCTCGACCGGTTCTTCTCGACGCGCACGCGCGCCATGATCGAACAGTCGCTGATCGTGGCCAACGCCTATGTGACCGAGCACGCAGCCGACGTCCGCGGCGAGGATTTGGCGATGGCTTACGACCTCGGACGGGCCAAGCCGGTTTTCGATCAGGACCGCGATCAATTCCGGAAATTCCTCGGCGCGCAAACCAACGGGCGAAATCTCTCCGTGGCGCTCATGCTCAAATCCGACGGCTCCATCGTGGAGCCGGCCGGCACCACGATGGATAAAAAGTTCGTTCTGCCATCATCGCAGCTGCTCAACGAGACCAGCGACACCGAGCCGCAAGTCGCGTTCATTCCGGAAGGCGATAACGTCGCATCTGTCGTCAAGTTGAACGGTTACGACGGCATGTATCTCTACGTCGCCCGGCTTCTCGATCCGCGGGTTGTGCAGCAATTGCGCAACACCCAGGAGAGCGTCGGCGAATACGCCAATCTCGAAGAGCGTCGGCTCGGCATCCAAATCGCATTTGCGCTGATGTTCGCGGTCATTGCGCTGATCGTTCTGTTGTCTTCGGCATGGATCGGACTGGATTTTGCCAATCGGCTGGTCGCGCCGATCCGCCGCTTGATCGGGGCCGCCAACGTGGTGTCGACCGGAAATCTCCACATTCAGGTGCCGGTCCTGCGATCGGAGGGCGACCTCGCACAACTGGGCGAAACCTTCAATAAAATGACGCATGAGCTGCGCACGCAGCATGATGACATCGTGCGCGCGCGCGACCTCATCGACAGCCGTCGGCGGTTCACCGAAGCCGTGCTGGCCGGCGCCAGCGCCGGCGTCATCGGCGTCAACGCCGACGGCCGCATATCCATTCTCAACCGCTCGGCGGAACGGCTGATCGGGCGCATTGAGAGCGACGTCCTCGGCCGTCCGCTCGCGGAAATCGCGCCCGAGCTCGCCGAGATTTTTCAGAGCGCGCGGGGCGGCAATCAGCGGCTGGTTCAGCGTCAGATCACGCTGACCCGTGACGGCCAGGAGCGAAACTATTCGGTGCGGGTGACCAGCGAACAGGCGAGCGAAGCCGAGCACGGCTACGTCATCACCATCGACGACATCACCGAGCTCGTGCTGGCGCAGCGTTCTTCGGCCTGGGCCGACATCGCACGGCGCATCGCCCACGAGATCAAAAATCCGCTCACGCCGATCCAGCTTTCGGCCGAACGGTTGCGCCGCAAATACGGCAAGTCGATCACCGATGATCCCGCCGTCTTCGAGCAGTGCACTGAAACCATTGTGCGCCAAGTCGACGATATCAAACGGATGGTCGACGAGTTTTCACGCTTCGCTCGTATGCCCAAGGCGGTCGTCGGCGACGAGGACGTCGCCGATACCGTGCGCCAGGTGGTATTTTTGCTGCGCGTCGCTCATCCAGATATCGATTTCGAGGTCGAATTGCCCGCCGAAGCCATGCCGGCGCGTTTCGATCGGCGGCTGATTTCGCAAGGCCTCACGAATATCATCAAGAACGCCGCCGAGGCGATCGGCGCGGTGCCGGCAGCCGAACTGCAACGCGGCCGTATCATCGTCAGCGCGCAACGCGACGGCAAAGAGATCGTCATCGACGTGATCGATAACGGCATCGGGCTGCCCAAGGAGAACCGCGCGCGGCTCCTCGAACCCTATGTGACGACCCGCGACAAGGGCACCGGTCTCGGCCTCGCCATTGTCGGCCGCATTCTGGAAGAGCATGGCGGGCGCCTCGAACTGCGCGATGCGTCGGAGAAAATCCCGGGTGCCCGTGGCGCCTGGATGCAATTGCGTTTCATTGCGGAACCGCTGGCGGCGTCTGCCGGATCGGCCGCAATCCGTGAGACGGCGGTGTGACCATGGCGTCAGATATCCTCATTGTCGACGATGAAACCGACATCCGCGAACTGGTCGCGGGCATCCTTCAAGACGAAGGCCATGGCACCCGCACCGCGCGCGACAGCGATGAGGCGCTCGGCGCGGTCGTCGCGCGCCGGCCGAATCTGGTGTTTCTCGACATCTGGCTGCAAGGCAGCCGGCTCGACGGCCTGCAATTGCTCGATAGCCTCAAGCAGGAGCATCCCGAAATGCCGATCGTGATGATCTCCGGGCACGGCAATATCGAGACCGCGGTTTCGGCGATCAAGCGCGGCGCCTACGATTTCATCGAAAAGCCCTTCAAGGCCGACCGGCTGCTGCTGGTCGCGGAGCGGGCGCTGGAGAATTCGCGGCTAAGGCGCGAAGTGCGCGAGCTCAAGCAGATCGCCCCGCTCGCCGCGACTTTGGTCGGCCGCTCGCCCTCCGTCAATCAATTGCGCCAGACCATCGAGAAGGTGGCGCCGACCAACAGCCGCATCCTTATCGTCGGACCTTCCGGCAGCGGCAAGGAACTCGCCGCCCGCACCATTCACGGCCATTCGGCGCGGGCGAACAATCCATTCGTGGTGATCAACGCCGCCGCCATCACGCCGGAATACATGGAAATCGAGATGTTCGGGGTCGAGGGCGGCAACGGCACGATGAGCCGTAAAGTCGGCGCGCTCGAAGAGGCGCACGGCGGCACGTTGTTTATCGATGAGATCGCCGACATGCCGCGCGAGACGCAAAACAAGATTTTGCGCGTTTTGGTCGATCAGACGTTCCAGCGCGTCGGCGGCAATACCAAGGTCACGGTCGACGTTCGCATCGTCTCCTCGACCAGCCGCAATATCGAGGCCGACATCGCGGCGGGAAAATTCCGCGAGGACCTTTATCACCGGCTGTCCGTTGTGCCGATCCGCGTGCCCGGTCTCGCCGAACGGCGTGAGGACATTCCGGAACTGGTCGAATATTTCATGGCGCAGATTTCGCAGAATACCGGACTGCCCAAGCGCAATGTCGGGGCCGATGCGCTCGCCGTGCTGCAATCGCACGACTGGCCCGGCAATGTGCGGCAGCTGCGCAACAACGTGGAGCGGCTGATGATTCTCGCCGGCGGCGATCCGGGGGCGGTGATTACCGCCTCGATGCTGCCGCAGGACGTCGGCTCGATGATTCCGAACATGCCGAACGGCAACGGCGGCGAGCATCTGATAAGTCTCGCGCTGCGCGAGGCGCGCGAAGTTTTCGAGCGCGAATATCTGTTGGCCCAGATCAATCGTTTCGGCAACAACATTTCGCGCACCGCCGAATTTGTCGGCATGGAGCGCTCGGCATTGCATCGGAAACTCAAAGCGCTCGGAATCGATTGAGAATGGACGACAGAGGACGGACGACGGAGCACGGATGAAGAAATCTGTTGAACGCTTTTTGTCCTCCGTCCTCTGTCATCCGTCGTCCGTCCTCCGATGAGCCGCATAGCCTACGTCAACGGCCGCTATCTCAAGTTTCGAGATGCCAAGGTTCATATCGAGGATCGCGGTTATCAGTTCGCCGATGGCGTCTATGAAGTCTGCGAGGTGAGGGGAGGCCGCCTCATCGACGAGAGGCGACACCTCGAGCGCCTCAAGCGCTCGCTCAGCGAAATTCGCATCCGCATGCCGATGTCGCCCGCCGCGCTCGGCATCGTCCTGCGCGAAGTGGTGGCGAAGAACCGGATCGGCTACGGCATCGTCTATCTGCAAATTACCCGCGGCGTGGCGCGGCGCGACCCCGCCTTTCCGCCGCCGGAGGTGCCGCCGACCGTTGTCGCAACGGCCCGCTCGCTCAATAGAGCGCGAAACGAGGCGCTCGCGGAAAAGGGCATCGCGGTCGTCAGCGTGCCGGACAACCGCTGGGGCCGCGTCGACATCAAGACAATCGGGCTGCTGCCGAACGTGCTGGCGCGGCAGGCCGCGATCGACCGCGGCGCGCGCGACGCCTGGTTCGTCGATCGAGACGGCAAAATCACCGAAGCCGCCTCCGCCAATGCCTGGATCGTCACGGCCGGCGGCGCGCTGGTCACCCGGCATGCCGACCACGCCATCCTGCGCGGCATCACCCGCGGCGTCACCCTCGACGTCGTCAAGGCGCAAGGCCTGACCGTGGAGGAGCGCGGTTTTACGCTTGCGGAAGCCTATGCCGCGCGCGAGGCCTTCGAAACCTCGGCAACCCAGATCGTGATGCCGGTGGTCAGCATCGACGGCCACTCAATCGGCGACGGCAAACCGGGCCCGGTCGCCACGGCGCTGCGGCGGGAGTTTCACCGCTACGCGGAGGCGGGGTGACGATGAGACGTTGTCCATCTATTTTGGCCGTTGGGCTGCCTTTGCTTGCGCGGCAAGCGCCGCGGCACAGCCGCTCAAGCGCAATCCGACGCCGCAGGACTAATGCAGAGACAAACTCCGGCCCGGCCGGAAGGTCAAGCACGTGCCCCAGTCATTCGATGCGGATATAGTGTTGAACCGCCAAGGCATCGAGCATCGGGATGTCGATAAACGTCGTAAGTAAGAATGTTGCTGTCAGCAGCACAACCAACAAGATGAGACCGCGTTCGCGGAACAGCTTTTCCGGCGTCTGGGCAGAAGAATTCGGCTTAATGGCGATGACCATGTAATACGCGAAGAGCGCTATTATCACCGGCACGGTGACTATGTACTCAATTCGGTATTTTGTCAGGAACACAGCAAGAAAAAGGATTGCAAACAGAGCATAGACAAAACAAGAGATCGTCAGCGATATCTCTGAATAGCCTGCGAAGCTGGACCGATAATGCACCAGCAATTCCTTGCCGTGCAACTCAACGATTTCCCGATATTCTGAAAGCCGTTTTGCCGCCATGAGAAATGCGCCGCCGGACCAATACATAAGAATCAATGACACTGGTGGCAGTGTCGTCGGGTCGACCATTACCCAACCAATAATCAACCGCAGCGGGTTGTTAATCAATTCCGAAATGACATCGAGGTAGGGTCTATCTTTTGTCCGAGGCGGCGCGACGTTGTAGATTATGCCCTGCAGTGCAAAGCCGATCGCGATGAATAACATTGTCTTGCTGTCCAGGAAGGCGCAACTCAGTGCCACAACAAGGAGGGCTGCCCATTCGAATGCTACGATGTCGCCACGCAGTCCGCGTTGCACGGCGGATCGATGCGATTTCCTTGGGTGGAACTTGTCGAAATCTCGGTCGAACCATTCGTTGATGACGTAATTCGCGGATGCCACGCAGATGGCTGTGACCAGACCAAGCCCAATGGAAGCTACTGGGGAGTTGGTACGAACGCCTCGAAGCACGTAGGCGAGAATGATGCCTGGAACGATGAGGATCTGTTTGGTGCTGTGGTCGAGGCGCGCGATAGCCAAATAGTCCGTTACAGTAGCTCGCAATTTAGCTGGATTGCCCATCTCAGTGCTTTTATCTGCGGGCTTCGCTGCGTTGTATCCCTGTTGGCGTCACAGCTCGGAAAAGCAGGATGCCGCGTTCTGCATCCAGAGGAGATCCCAGGATTCCTTCTTTAATGAGAGCCGGCGTGGTCGTATCAGTGGACATGTATGGCCTATACAGCTCGTAAAACTCGAAGGTGCACTCGGCGAAAGCATTGCGCTCGCTGAGCCAATAGTCCGGATGGAATGTAGCAAGGCGTATGACTTGGTTCTCATTCGTAGGATCGGGACTGATGGAACCTACTGGTCTCTTGAGGTAGACAAGCTTGGACCTAGTACTCGGGTCGGCCGCCTCCATGAGTTCGATGAAGAGCTGCCCCTCTCCTACAACGATGGGAAAAGATGGCCTGGGCCTTTGCAAGACCGTCAACACATCTGCAATGGGGTCCGGTGCATACGAGCGTATGAGAAGAACGCCAGCCATTAATGGCACGAGGATCAATACAACAAGCCGTCGCGATGGCAACTTGTCCAACACGTAAGGAAAGGCGATGGCAGGGAGCAGGGCCCCGGCCACCATGTAACGGGCACTGAATGACCCGGTGACGTATACGGAAAACGCGAAGGCGAACCACGGGAGCGCACACAGGGAGATAATTACGACCTCAATTTCAGGCAACCCAGCGGCTTGTCTTGTCTGCACCGGATTAGCCGCTACTGGCAATCGCGGTTCGGATCGTTCCAGGAGATATGCAATCCCCATGACCAAGAAAGCCGAAAGGAGTGTCAATGTCCCAGGTGCGCCACCGCCAATTACCTCGAACACCGCATTCAGGAATGCGCCTCGGCTGGGTGTGGCATAATATCCGGGTGAGACGTTGTCAGCGGCATTGAATGCCGCAAGGTGCGACGCGAGCGGGTAAAGTGCAGCCTCCACAGGCGCCGTTAGCAGCAGCGCTATCCACACGCTGATCCTGAAGCGTCTTCGGCTGATCCAGTAAACCAGCTCCGCGGTACCGATCACGGCAACCTCAACGATCCCGTAGAAATGAAGGCTCAGACAGGCCGCGAGCACCAGCCACAGGCAGCAGGCCCGGACTTTGCTGGCGCGTCCCTCCTCTATCCCGGACCAAAGCAGCAACGCTAGCGCGAGACCGAGGGCGAGCAGCCCATACTGACGGGCTTGGATCGCAAAATCGAACAGGCTGAAAGCGAGCACAATTCCGAAAGCGAGCACGGCAGCGGATCGGCTCAATTGAGACTTCACGAGTAGAAAGTAAGTGCAGAGAGCTGCGCCATAGACTGCAAGTATCGATGGAAGACGCCAAACGAAGCGGCCGTCAGCAACTCCGACAGCTTGTACAAAGCCGCGAAGGAAGAAGTGATATGTTGGGGGTGAGAAATCGGTCCCGCTCCAGATCGCTCCCCAGACCTGTGACAGTGACGGCTGCCTAGCGGCAGAAACCGCAAGGACTTCGTCCATCGAAAAGTGGTTCGCGATCGATCGTGATGTCGCCGCGTAAATATATCCAATTGATATTAGGACAAACAATCCGACAATCGCAGCTCGCTCGATGTGGCCAGCCGCTTTCACCGTAGGTCCTCGTAGGTGAAAGCTCCCGATACTCCGAACAGAACCACTCTGATTCTCAGAACCCTATGCATGCCCGCACCAGTCCTATCGTCGGCCCAGTTCAAGCGTTGTCTTCTCCATGCCCGAGAAGCATGTGCCACTGGCGTTCGATCGTCTCAGTCGATCGGCTTAACAACGAAACTGGCCGCCGGTTCGCCACGCTGAAGTTTCTGCCACATTATTTTGTAAGCAGCTTCAACGTGGCGCGTAGATCGTTCGGTGTCGAATAGGGGAAAGGCGTCGCGGTTGCGCACAACCTTCGCCTTGACCGACGCAAGCAGGAGCGGATCTTGGGCAAGTCTCAATGCAAGCGCTTCATAGTCTTCGAGCGAATGCGTTATGAGTTCGGGAACTCCAGCCGCCTTCAGCAAGCTTGCCGCAACACGTCCGGAAAAGCTCTCACCGAGGCAGGTCAGCACCGGAAGTCCAGCCCAAAGCGCGTCATTCGCCGTGGTATGCGCATTGTACGGCAATGTGTCGAGGAACAAATCCGCCTGCCGGTGACGAGCAAGGTGGTCCGCAAAAGGCATACCCGGAGCCAATATCAGCCGTTCTGCTGAAATGCCGCGTTTTTCGGCCTCCCGCCGTAAATTCGTCGAAACTGATGGATTCTCCCCGTACAGCCACAGCACGCTGTTTTCGGTCCTGTTCAGAAGTCTCATCCAGACATCAAAAATCTCGGGAGTTATCTTGTAGGGACTGTTGAAGCAGCAATACACGAAGGCCGCGTCCGGTAAACCGCATTGGTGGCGCGTTGGCGTGTTCTGGGAGATAGGCCGCTGGTTGTCATTGACATGGTAGCTCCCCGGTAGCCAGACGACTTGTTCGGTATAAAATTCGCGCTGCTCTTCGGGAATGATCGTCGGATCGGCAAGTATATAGTCGATATAGCCGGCGCCCATGGTGCCGGGATAACCGAGATAGTTCACCTGGATGGGCGCCGGACGATTCGCAAGGACGCCGAGTCGGTTATCGCCTGTAAAGCCCGTGAGATCGATCGCAATGTCGACCTCGAGCTGGCGGAGGAGTTCCGCAGTGTCACGATCGCTCCTGTCCTGAACGTCGATGAATAATTCAAATGCGTTCTTGATCCGCTCTGTCATATCGCTCTTTCGATGGTACATGAGGGAGACGGCAATTGGCTCGAATTGCGTTCGATCATGGTGCTCAAACATGCCTGCAATCGCATATGATACCGGATGATTGCGGAAATCTGCCGACAGGTAAGCGATTCGAATCTTGTCATGGACATATCGCTCGCCGCTCCACAGCGGCGTGGCGGATGGAGGACATGTGTCCGCGGTGCAAGATTGCGCACAGTTGAGCTGATCGGAGGGGGATGCTGACATAGCGAGCAACGCAAATGGCGAAACGGCGGCCGCCCCTGTCCTTACGGCAGCCAGGAGCTGAGAACGTTCAGCGTCCAGGTTCCTCCAATCGCAAATCCGCATTTTTGTGTAGAGGCGAGCGGCTTCCACATGTCTCAGCGGTTCCTTGCTGACCGGTGTTCCTGCAATGCCAAGTGAGTCTCCGTCTGGCGTTCTGTGTATGGTATGTCCAGGCTCTACATTGTTCGGTTTCATCGACAAGGCTTTATCGTAACTTTCGAGTGCGTCTTCGAACCGTTTCAGCTCTTGAAGTGCATTACCTCGACTGGAGTACGCCTCGGCATAGTTGGACCTTAGCGTCAAAGCCTTGTCATAACTTGCGAGCGCGTCCTCGTATCGTTTGATCTCGTTGAGAGCGAGACCGCGATTAAAGTGGACCTCGGCATAATCGGGTTTTAGCGCCAAAGCTTTGTCATAGCTCGCCAGCGCTTCCTGGTACTGTTTAAGCTCTTTTAGCGCATTGCCACGGTTGCAGTGAGCCTCGGCGTAATGTGGCCTGATCGTCAACGCCTTGTCGTAGCTCGCAAGCGCGTCATCATATTGCCCGAGCTTTTGAAGAGCGTTGCCGCGATTGGAGTAGACCTCGGCATAGTCCGGCTTCAACGCCAAAGCCTTGTCGTAGCTCGCGAGGGCGCTTTCGAACCGCCCGAGGTCTCGAAGTACATTGCCCCGATTATAATACGCTTCGGCATAGCTCGGTCTGATCGTCAATGCCTTTTCGAAGCTTGCGAGCGCATCGTCGAGCCGTCGCAGATCCTGAAGCGCATTGCCGCGATTGGAGTAAGCTTCCGCATAGCCGGGTTTGATCGCCAAGGCCTTGTCGTAGCTCTCAATCGCTTCCTCGAACCGTTTGAGTTCCTTGAGGACGATGCCGCGATTATAATGCGCCTCGGCATAGCGTGGCTCTAACGCCAAAGCTTTGTCGTAACTCGCCAGCGATTCATCAAATCGTCCGAGCTTCTGCAGTGCGATACCAAGATTGCAGTGAGCATCAGCATAGCGCGGGTTGATGGTCAGAGCTTTGCGAATTAATCGCTCTGCCGCTCCGGTATTTCCACGTTGCAAATCGATAAGACCAAGAAAATGCAGAGCGGCATAATTTTTTTTATCGCCCGCCAACACAAGCTGATAGACGAATTCGGCCCTGGCGAGATTGCCGGCCTGATGTGCAGCGAATCCATCCTGGAACGCTGCCGCGGCCGAAGGGGGCACGCTTCGGTGCGTTGTTTTTGTTTTTCTTGTCATTGACCAGCGCCCATTAAATGACGCCTTCTATCTCGGGAGGCACCTGCATTGAACGGTCCGCGCCGGAAAGAAAGGGAAGGATCCGATTTTGATACGTCTTAAGCGCCGCCCCGATTGCCTGGTGCATGTCGATATATCTGTAAGTGCCAAGCCGCCCCGCAAAGATGACATTCGGAACCGCTTGGGCCGCATTTTTGTATTCGGCGAAGACACGCCTGTCCTGCGGCGTCGCAATCGGGTAATAGGGTTCATCCGCAGGCTTCGCGAAGCGCGAGTATTCCCTCGCAATGAGACTTTTACCCGGCTCGTACCGCCGTTCCGGATGAAGATGCTTGAACTCGTGAATGCGCGTGAACGGCACCTCGGCGTCGGCGTAGTTCATGACGGCCGTTCCCTGAAAATCGTCGGTTCGAACCGTCTCTCGTTCAAAATCGAGGGTGCGCCAGCCGAGAGCGCCTTGACGGTATTCGAAGAAGCGATCGATCGGGCCGGTATAGACAATCAGTTGGTCGGGAGACAGAAATTTGGCGACATCGCGAAAATCCGAATTCAGCTCTATCTTAATTTTTCTGCTGGATAGCATTTTGCAGATCAGGGCCGTATACCCTTCGCGCGGCAATCCCTGGTATTTGTCGCTGAAATAGAAATCGTTGAAATCCAGACGGACCGGAAGGCGAGCGATAATCGATGCCGGCAAGAGCCGCGGATCGATCTGCCATTGCTTGGCGGTGTAACCCTTGACAAAGGCCTCATAGAGCGAACGACCGGCCAACGAAATCGCTTTCTCTTCCAAATTGGCGGGATGGACGATGTTTTCGGATTTTATTTCCGATTCGATCAGCTCGCGGGCAGCGGCCGGCGTCAGATGACGTCCAAAAAACGCGCAGATGGTGCCCAGATTGATCGGCATACTATAGACGTGGCCGCGATGTACCGTGAAAACGCGATGCCGATAATCGGTAAACTCACCGAAACCGTTGAGGTAGTGCCAAACCTCATCGCTCGATGTGTGAAAGATATGAGATCCATAGGCGTGATATTCTATTCCGGTCGCGGCGTCGGTTTTCGAATAGCAGTTGCCGCCGATGTGGCCACGCCGGTCGATGAGAAGAACGGGAACGCCGGCACCGTTGGCGACGCGCTCCGCCACCGTAGCGCCGAACAAACCGGCACCGACAACGACTACCCGATACTCATTCAACACCGGCGCACTCGCGGATAATTGCCGATTTACCCAGAGCCCCTTAAACGGCTCGGTGTGAGCTAATTCTGCTCGGATTTGGTCTAGCGCAAAATCATTTGCCGATCACGCCTTAATATGGCGCTCTTATGCGACGGCGAGAAAGCTGTGGCCAACGGTGGGGAAATTCATGAGCGAGGAGCTTTTCACGACGCCTCGAAATATTTGACCTCCAACTAAAAACCTGGCCGCCCTCGTACGGAACTCCGATGGCGGAGAGCTATTTTGTTGGCAGGTCAAAATTTAGAGTGACAGCGGCTGTTCCACTCGGATGCTCACTATTCGTGAGCGAATAGCTGAGTCCAGGAATATTCGGAGACTGCGCGGTCACGCTATGGCTAGAGAGTGAAAAATCGAGCGTGTAGCTCGCCCCGAGACTTGTCGGAAAGCCATAGAACGTGCCGAGATAATATTGAATGCCGGCGCCCAAAGCCGGATCAAGGGTCGTGTAATTCGACGATGCTGACGCTACTCCCGGGAGGCCGATTTCGGTGAGGTTAAAACCGAGGGTCTTGTTTTGGACCTGAGCGCCGGCAAATGCTTCGAACGAGAGATTTTGGATAGGAACGCCGACGTTCTTAGCTGGAACCGTGACGCCGACCAGCAGGGGCACCGTCACGTTTGATTGCAGGCTACCCTGGCCGGTCGTCGCCACCGGGCCGCCCATAGCTGGCATCGGAGCGCTCGATTTGTCATCGATGGGAACAAGAACGCCGGTGCGCGCGAATATGGTTGCGCCATTGTCGCCAGCGGCCGGCGTTCGCAGCGAAATGGTTGCTCCAGCTTCGAAATTCGGATCGTTGAGACTTAATGGAGGATCTTTACACCCGCCACTACTATTGACAGTACTACCCAATCCAAGAAACTTGCAATCGCCCGCGCTCCACTGTGTGATAAAACAACCGGTAAAGGGTGCCCCTCCCGACAACAGAACCGCCGCGAGGATTATTCTGCGCTGTACATCTGGATCGCGGGCAATTCGCGCTAAATCAAGAAACATCCTAGCCCCCAAACTACGTGACGTACGCAGCAACCCACCAAATTTACTTTCCCGGCAATTTTCTCACGGCACAAGGTGCGGAGATTAAGATTAGGTTGAGAATTCAGCGAATTTAATCAACTGTGGCATTCCAGCAACATAGTCGACTGAAGAACCAAAAGTTGAGTGAAGAACCAAATTTGCAATCCCTAGATCCAGCCGAGGACGTGCTGCCGTTAGGCAGAATAATCAGCCGTTCGTGCGCGCCGGCCCATATGATCCTGTGAGATATTGAGACGGCGAGCTGCCGCCACGCGCGCATCACTTCGAGCCCGGGCCTCATGCATTCATTGGTAATCTCATATCCGGTTATCGATCCCGTAGCGTTCCATATCGGGCCGGTCTCCATTCACTGGTATGCGCTTGCTTATAGTGGCGGCGTGGTGTGCATGTGGATTCTTGCAAACGCGCTCATCAAGCATGATGCTTATTGGAACGGCACTGCTCGGCCAAATCCGGCGAGCATCGATTATCTCATCCTGTATATTTTTCTCGGCACGATGATTGGCGGACGTCTGGGCGAGGTGCTTCTCAAGCCCGCAATTTATTTGACCGATCCATTCGAGATTCTCGCGGTCTGGCACGGCGGCGGATCATTTCATGGCGCTATGGTCGGCGCCTGCGTCGCGGTGTGGATTTTCGCCCGTCGTAATCACTGTTCGCTCCAGACCGCACTCGACATTTGCGCGCCGGGGGGTGCTATAGGCGTGTTGTTCGGCCATATCGCAAACTTTATTAAACCCGAACTTTGGGGGCGCCCGACCGGCGTTTCGTGGGCGATGATATTTCCCGGCGCCGGGCCACTGCCGCGGCATCCGAGTCAACTCTACGAGGCCGTTCTCGAAGGGCTCGTAGTATTCGTCATACTCATCTTTGCAATTCGCGCCGGCGCCCTGAAGCGGCCAGGCTTTGTTGCCGGACTATTTGGTCTCGGATATGGCTTAGCTCGAATTCTATGTGAGTTTTTCCGCGAGCCAGATCCCGACGTATTCAACTTTTCGTTCGGCCTCACGATGGGAATGTTATTGAGCATTCCGATGACTGTGGTCGGCGCGCTGGTTATGGGAGTGGCATGGCGCCGCAGTTGAAGCGCTGGCGCCGGATGTTGCCGCTTACGACCATCTCCCAAGAGCAGCGGTGAAAATGGAGAGAATGTCGTGAAAACTCGCCATGCGCACCTCCCGTCGCATCCCACGGCTTGCTCCCAACTTGGGCTTGCAACCTTCTCCGCCGCGCCCTCTAATGGTCGATGCTTCGGGCCGGTCCGGCCGAGTATGCCGGAGGCGGCTGAGGGGCAAAAGCGACGATAAGAGAAGGCACCAAGAAACGACCCGCGGGGCAGGGGCCCGCGGTACAAAGAACGGAACAACGGCCATGGCAGCCGACCGCGCACAAAATCTGCAAGACACCTTCCTCAATCACGTCCGCAAAAACAAAATTCCGCTCACCATCTTCCTGGTGAACGGCGTCAAGCTGCAGGGCGTGGTCACCTGGTTCGATAATTTCTGCGTGCTGCTGCGCCGCGATGGGCATTCGCAGCTCGTCTACAAGCACGCCATTTCGACCATCATGCCGGGGCATCCGGTCCAGCTGTTCGAAGGCGCTGAAGAACCGCCGGCTGGGGAATAGAGTTTATTGGAGCCTCGCCGCCGCGACACCCACGCTGACCGGCTGAGCCCCAAGGGCTCACCGAACGGCCGCTCCACGACCGGCCGGGCGCTCGTCATTGAGCCGGTGCTGCGGCGCGCCGAGGCTCGCGCCGTTGCGGCCGATCGCTCGGCCGCGGCCAAGCTTGACGAAGCGATCGGGCTGGCGCGCGCCATCGATCTCGACGTCGAGCAATCCGGCATCGTGATGCTTCGCGCGCTGCATCCCGCGAACTATCTCAGCAAGGGCAAGGTCGAGGAGATCGCCGGTCTCGTCAAAAGTTTCGCAGCCGGCATCGTGGTGATGGACTGCGCGCTGACGCCGGTGCAGCAGCGCAATCTCGAAAAGGCCTGGGATGCCAAAGTTCTCGACCGCACCAGTCTTATTCTGGAAATTTTCGGGCGGCGCGCGCGCACCCGCGAAGGCGCATTGCAGGTCGAGCACGCGCATCTGACCTATCAGAAGGGCCGGCTGGTGCGAACCTGGACCCATCTCGAGCGGCAGCGCGGCGGCTTCGGCTTTCTCGGCGGGCCGGGCGAAACGCAGCTCGAAGCCGACCGCCGCATCATCGAAGAGCGGCTCGCCAAGATCGAAGGCGAACTCGCCAAGGTCAAGCGTACCCGCGCGCTGCATCGCGAGAGCCGGCGCCGCGTGCCATATCCGATCGTCGCTTTGGTCGGCTACACCAATGCCGGCAAATCGACGCTGTTCAACCGCATGACGCAAGCCAGCGTGTTGTCCGCCGACATGCTGTTCGCGACGCTCGATCCGACGCTGCGCGCCGTCGCGCTTGCGCATGGCGCGCGCATCATCTTGTCCGACACGGTCGGCTTTATCTCCGACCTGCCGACCATGCTGATCGCGGCGTTCCGCGCCACGCTCGAAGAAGTCATCGAGGCCGACGTGATCCTGCACGTGCGCGATGTGTCGCACGAGGACGCCGAGGCGCAATTGCACGACGTCGAGAAAATCCTGCACGAGCTTGGCATCGATCCGCATAGCGCGCACAAGCGGACGCTGATCGAAGTGTGGAACAAGATCGACCGCCTCGACGCAGCCGAGCGCTTGCGGCTTACAAAACATCGCCGAGCGGCGGCCGTTAGCCGAGCGGCCGGTTTTGGTTTCAGCGATAACCGGGGAGGGGATCGATGCGCTCGCGCCCGCAATCGAAGCGCGGCTTGCCGAAGGCCGCGTCGTGATCGAACTCGAGCTCGATACCGCCGACGGCGCCGGCGTGAGCTGGCTGCACCGCCATACCGAGGTGATCGCCAAAACTTTCGACGCTAAGGGCCGCGCCGCCATGACCGTGCGTGTCGCGCCGGACAAAGCGGCAGCGGTGAGGGCGCGGTTTGGTTCTTCTTCACCTCTCCCCGCCGCGCGGGGAGAGGTCGGCGCGCGTAAGCGCGACGGGTGAGGGGGCCGCTCCGCGATTCTGAGCCTAGCGGCGAGGCCCCCTCACCCCGACCCTCTCCCCGTAGACGGGGGGAGGGAGTCGCTACTCCGCCTGCTTCGCCTCGTCCCACAGCGCATCCATTTCGGCGAGCGTGGCGTCCCGCGGCGCTTTGCCTCGCGCGGCGAGCGCGCGCTCGATGGCCGCGAAGCGGCGCTCGAATTTTCGGTTGGTCTGCCGCAATACCGTTTCCGGGTCGGCGCGCAGGTGCCGCGCCAGATTGACGGCGGCGAAGAGAAGATCGCCGATTTCGGCCGCGGTCGCCGCGGCGTCAAGCTCGGCACGGTCAAGCTCGGCTTCGATCTCGTCGGCTTCCTCGCGGATTTTGCGCAGCACCGCGCGCGGATCGTTCCAGTCGAAGCCAACCTTGCTGGCCTTGGCCTGCAATTTCAGCGCGCGGGTAAGAGCGGGGAGGGCAACCGGCACTCCGCTCAACGCGCCTTCTCCGGCACTGTCGCTTTTCCGGGCGGCTTTCTCCTCCGCCTTGATGCGATCCCACAGCCCCTCGACGGCTTGCGGCGTGTGATTGCGCACATCGTCGGACATGTCACCGAACACATGCGGATGCCGGCGGATGAGTTTTTCGGTGATGCTGTGCACGACATCGCCGAAATCGAAGGCGCCCTGTTCCTGCGCCATGCGGGCATGGAACACGACTTGCAGCAGGAGATCGCCCAGCTCCTCGCGCAGGTCCGCCATATCGCCGCGCGCAATGGCGTCGGCGACCTCATAGGCCTCTTCCAGCGTATAGGGAGCGATCGTCGAAAAATTTTGCGCCAGATCCCACGGACAACCGGTTTTCGGCGTGCGCAACGCGGCCATGATATCGAGAAGCCGGCCGATTTCGCGCGAAGGGGTCATGAGAAGGGTTCCGCTGTTTATTGCGGACCCTATAACACCTGCGTCATTGCCAGCGAAGCGAAGCAATCCAGTCTGGATCGCTCGCCGGCGGCCGCGAAAATCTGCTCGCACTGCTCGTCGAGCATCCGGCCGCCCGAGCTCGCGTCTGCCGCAGAGCCGGAGTGGGGTTGCAATTCAACGCCAGCCTGCCGACCTTGGCTCCATGCTAGACACTGAACGAAGCTTGTCGATGCCGATTTCGGCCCATTTTCAAGCCCTGGCTTTTTTCTTTGTGGCGGCGATCGCCCTGTTCGCTTCCGCGGGCACGACGGCGATCTGGAGCTTTTGGGTCTATCTCGCGATTTTCGGCGCCGTATTCGTGGTCTCGTTCCTGTTGCTCGACCCCGGTCTGCTGCGCGAGCGCATGCGGCCCGGCGGCAAACAAGCCGCCGCTGGCGCTGCGGCTGTTTTCCGCCGTCCTGCTCGTGCATTGGATCATTGCCGGGCTCGACCGCGGCCGTTTTCATTGGAGCGATACCGTGCCGCCGTGGCTGCATGCGCTGGGCCTGATCACGGTCGCGGCCGGCTACGCCTTGTGCTTCTGGGCGATGCTGGTGAACCGCTTTTTTTCCTCGGTCATCCGTATCCAGTCCGACCGCGGCCAGTACGTGGTCACGACGGGCCCGTATGCCTTCATCCGGCACCCCGGATATACCGCCGGCATCCTCATCATCCTGGCGAGCGGCGTCGGGCTTGGCTCGTGGCTCGCCGCGGCGATGCTGGCGATCGCCACGCTGCCATTCTTGCTCTACCGGGCGGTCACCGAAGACCGGATTCTTCAAGCCGAGCTGCCAGGTTATCGCGACTACGCCAAGCGGGTGCGCTGGCGGCTCTCACCGGGCATTTGGTGAGACGGAGCAGGGACTTGTTTCAAACTTTAAATGTTGGGCCACAAAAGCTGATTCGCATAAGACATATTATGGAATATCTTTAGGCGATGTTACACTTGACCAACCCCATACTAGGGGTATGGTTTAAGTGCTGGCCCGACCGCACCATGAAAACCGTGCAGCCGCCCAAGTTTGGCGGCTGGTGTCGGGCTATCCGCCCGGCAAACGCGAGAGCCGTGTCATGGTCGTTTTGACTGATCCGCAATTAGCCGCCGACGCCAGCGGCAATGAACCTCAAAGCCCTATTTTTGTCATCGCGGGGTTTGTCGCACCGGCCGCCAAGTGGGCGGATTTTTCCGCTGCATGGCAGATAGCCTTGGATGAACCGCCTAAGCTCGATTATTTCAAAATGAATGAAGCCGCCAACATGAGCGGCCAATTTCACAAGCGGCGCGGTTGGACCGAAGCCAAACGCGACGACCGGCTGATTACGCTTGCCCGCATTATCAAAGACCACGCAAGCGTTCGCGTATCCGCCTGGATACGCCACGATGATTACAACAAATACATTTTGCCTTTGCCCGCTGTCGTTCGCCATCTTGGCGTGGATAGCCCATACGTTCTGCTGGTACATCAACTCATTCTCGCCATTGCCGTCTTTGGAGACCGACATGGCATTGTCACCCCGCCAGATTATATCTTTGATACCGAAAAATCCTTTGATGAGGAGATTTTCGCAAATTGGCCAACTATGAAATGGCTCGTGGAAAATTCGACTAAGAGTGATCTTGCAAGGTTCTTCGGTGAACGTCCGATTTTTCGCGATGACAAATATTTTTTGCCGCTACAGGCTGCCGATTTATACGCATGGCAGATTCGTAATCGTTATATTCAGGGCCATCAGGTTCCGAAACAAACACTTTGGGTTCCCCCAAGCCGCATTCTTGGGATTTCTGGATCGCATCGGCGTTATCAATCGCGAATATTCAACGGATGAGGTTGTTCGGTTGCGCGACGTACTCGTGCAGCAAGGCAAGTTATTCGCTAAAGCAAATCCCGGCGTTCAGCTAATCCCGCCGCATCCTGATCCGAAAGAGCGCCGGAAAGCCCATAAACGAGCGCGCAAGGCGCGGAAAGCTATCTCGAAGTCTTCGCCTTCTTCTTCGGGAGGGCAATCCGCTTGAAAGCCTTGTCCGCCCCTTCTCGCGTTTCATCGGCTTCAGCTTTCTTCGCGGCCTCGATGAAGCGTTTGGATTGTGCGGGATCGTCGAGTTTACGCGCCGATTTAGTTGGCATAGGTGCTGGCCTTTAGAAGCAGGAGAACTTCACATGATTATCCCGAAATGGGCGCGCGATCTACCCTTTACCGCAGCGTATCGGGCGCGCGGCATAGGTAGTAATCCAAGCGAGGTGCTCGGTTTTATCGGCCGACAGCCTGCTGAATCTTATAAACGCGCCCAGCAAGATCAGAAAGCGCCGACTGAATCTGAGCAAGAGTTTCTTCCTGCTTCTTCAAAACAACGCTCGTCACGACGTATTCCATCGCCCCGACCGGCGCACCGCAAGCGTGGCAGTGAACCAAAAATAGCTTGTAATCGGACCCAATCGGTTCGTCCAAAGTGACCTCGAACCTTGTGGCTTGGCAATGAGGACAAGTGGGTACAGTCATAGAATCGCTCCTGATTCGGTTAGCACCTATCAGGATAGCGACGGCGGGAAGGGGCGTCATGGCCCCTTCCCGTACCGCGCCAACCAGCGCAAAACGAACTGCTCAAAGGTTTCCGGCTTAGGCTTAGGCTTAGGCGCGACCAGTTGTTTGATAGGTCAGACGCTTGCCCTTCGCGCCTTTGACCGCAATCGCCGTGCGCTGCACGTCGTTGATGCCAAGCTTGGCGCGGGTGTTCATGCGGAAATCAAATTCGGCCGCGTACCGCTCAAAGTGCTTGGCGTCGATATGTTGGTAAACGCCGATCATGCCGCGCTTGAAGATCGAAAAGAATCCTTCGAGCGTATTGGTATGCACGTCGCCGCGCGCCCATTCGTACTTGGAATGGTCAACCGCTTCGTGAAATCCCCATACCGCGTACTTGAAAACGGGCGCGCTATCGCTAACCAAGCGGCTATTGCGATCCAGATGCTTATAGAGGCGCGGCCCGATGCCGCGATGGTCAAGCACAACCGAACGGATCGGGCCGCCGCGCTCGATGAGGCTCAGAACCTTCACATTGGATTTGCGCCCGTCAGGACGTTTGCGCGTCTTTTGCGAGCGACCAAATTCCGTGTCGTCGGCTTCAATGGTTTTGCCTTCGCCGCCCATCGGGCCAGTGTAACCGGGGTCCATCGCCAGTCGGATACGATGGCCAAGATGCCACGCGGTTTTCATGCCGCAGCCGAGCAGCCGTTGAAGCTGGCGCGTAGAGATGCCTTTCTTGCACGCGCAAAGCAGTGGATGGCTTGCAGCCACAGCCGCAAGGGAAGGTGGCTATCCTCGAAAATCGTGCCCTTGCGAACCGTAAACTGGCTGCGGCAGGCGTAGCACTTGCGCAGCCCCGGTTGCTCGACGCCTTCCGGGTGCTTCTTGCTCGGCTTCGAGCGCACGCCTTCAAGCTTGCCGATATGGTCGCCGTGCTGCCGCAATGCGGACAGATCGGACCATCCGGCCACAAGCTGGCTTTCGACGTACTCGAAAGCGGCTTCCTCGTTATGAAACGGCAGATCGGAAAGGACGGAATTGTCCATGGCTGTCTCCAATGACCGCAACCCTATACCTAGTCCGTGGGTCAGTCAAGTGAAACATCGCCCTATCCCTAGATATCCCTGGATTTATTGGGCTTCAGAAGCGGCGAACGTCATGCCGTCGAACGCCGGCACCACATGGACCGGCAGCTTGCCGCGCAGCACTTCGTAATCGAGGTCGGCGTGGAGGTTGGTCAGGATGGCGCGGCGCGGCTTTAGCCGCTCGATCCAGCCGAGCGCGTCATCGAGCGAAAAATGACTCGGATGCGGCCGGTAGCGCAGCGCATCGACAATCCAGACATCGAGGCTCGCCAAGGCCGCGACGCTCTCCGGCGGCAGGGCGCTGAGGTCGCACGAATAGGCAAGCTTGCCGAAGCGGAAGCCGAGCGAGGCAATGTCGCCGTGCTCCTGGCGAAAGGGCAGCGCGGTGATCGGTCCGCCCTCCCCTTGGATGGTCACGGCCGTGCCGGCGGTCAGCCGGTGTTCGGTCAGGATCGGCGGATACTCGCTGCCGGGCGGCGATGCGAAGCAATAGCCGAATTTGGCGTGCAGCGATGCCGAGGTGGGCTGGTCGAGATAGACGTCGACCCGCTGCCGGCGCTTGAGGAACAGCGCGCGCAGGTCGTCGATCCCGTGGGTATGGTCGGCGTGCTCGTGGGTGTAGAGCACGCCGTCGAGCCATTCGACTCCGGCATCGAGAAGCTGCTCGCGCAAATCCGGCGAAGTGTCGACCAGGACACGCGTCGCACCGCCGCCGTCCGCACCCGATCGTTCGACCAGGAGTGAGGTGCGCCGGCGCCGGTTCTTCGGATTATTCGGATCGCAATCGCCCCAGCCCAGCGCCGGCCGCGGCACGCCGCCGGAAGAGCCGCAGCCAAGAATCGTGAAGCGCATGGTGAATTTCAGCGTCATGTTGGGATTCTTCGGCGTCACGCGGCGGCCGCGGCCGGGCGCGGGACTTTTGCGAACAGGCGAAAGAAATTCGCGCTTGTTTGCTTGGCGATCTCGTCGAACGAAACGCCGCGCGTCTTCGGCCAGGACTTTTGCGGTTTCGACCACAAAAGCCGGCTCGTTGCGCTTGCCGCGAAATTTTCCGGGCGCGAGATAGGGCGCATCGGTCTCGACCAGGATGCGGTCCGCCGGCAATTCCGCCGCGATCGCCCGCAGCGCGTCGGAATTCTTAAACGTCAGGATGCCGGTGAACGAGATGAAAAGCCCGAGCGCGATCGCGCGGCGGGCGAGATCGGCGCCGCCGGTGAAACAATGCAGCACCGCCGGGAAGGCGCCCTTCCCGCTCTCCTCTTCGAGAATGCGCGCGGTGTCGTCGTCGGCCTCGCGCGAATGGATGACGAGCGGCAGGCCGGTCTGCGCTCGCCGCCGCGATATGGGTGCGAAAGCCCCGCTCCTGCGCCTCGCGCGGCGAATTGTCGTAGTGGTAATCGAGGCCGGCTTCGCCGAGCGCAACGACCTTCACCGCCCGCGTGCGGGCGACAAGATCGGCCGCACTCACGTCCAGCTCTTCATGCGCATAGTGCGGATGCGTGCCGACCGAGCAGAAGACGTCAGGAAAGCGCTCGGCGATCGCAAGCACCTCGGCTTGCCGGGCGACGCGCGTCGAAATCGTCACCATGCGATCGATCCCGGCTGAGCGCGCGCGGCCGACCACGGCATCGAGTTCCGCGGCAAAATCTGGAAAATCGAGGTGGCAATGGCTGTCGATCAGCATGTTATTTGCAACCTGTTTTCTTTTTGCTATTGCGCCGCCTGCTTCTCAGGCTCGACATAACGCGGAAAGACCGCCGCCGGCGCCGGAAGCTTCGCTCCCGAGGCAATCCGGTGCTTGCCGCCGAGAAACGCAAACGTCCGCTCGCTCTCCGGAACAGCCAAAAGATCGAGCAGTTTTGCTGCCGAACTCGGCATGAACGGCAACGCCAGGATCGCGATTTGCCGCAACACTTCAGCGGTTACGTAGAGCACGGTGCCCTGCCGCGGCGGATCGGTCTTGGCCAGCGCCCACGGCGCTTCGCCGGCGAAATAGCGATTGGCGTCGGCGACCACGGCCCACACCGCGTTGAGCACCTGATGCAGTTGCTGCGTCGCCATCGCCTCGCGCGCTTTGCCGATCAGGGCGTCGGCGGCGCTCAAAATCGCCTGATCGGTTGCGCCGAACGCGCCCGGCTTCGGCAGGACGCCGCCGAGATTGCGCGCCACCATCGATAGCGAGCGCTGCGCCAGATTGCCGAGGTCGTTGGCGAGGTCGGCATTGATGCGATTGACGATCGCTTCGTGGCTGTAATTGCCGTCCTGGCCGAACGGCACTTCGCGCAGCAGGAAATAGCGCAGCGGATCGACGCCATAGGCGTCGGCCAGCGCGAACGGATCGATCACGTTGCCGACCGACTTCGACATTTTCTCGCCGCGGTTGAACAGAAAGCCGTGCGAGAAAATCCGCCGCGGCACCGCGATCCCGGCCGACATCAAAAATGCCGGCCAGTACACGGCGTGAAAGCGCACGATGTCCTTGCCGATCACATGCAAATCGCACGGCCAGTATTTCTTGAATTTTTCACTGTCGGTGTCGGGAAAGCCGACCGCGGTGATGTAATTGGTCAACGCGTCGACCCACACGTACATGATGTGCTTGTCGTTGCCGGGCACCTTGATGCCCCAATCGAACGTCGTGCGCGACAGCGACAGATCCTGCAGGCCGCCGCGCACAAAACTCGCGACCTCGTTCATGCGCTCTTTCGGCAGCACGAAATCCGGCACGTCCTGGTAAAGCTTGAGCAGTATCGGCGCGTATTTGGACAGCCGAAAGAAATAGCTTTCCTCCTCGACCCATTCGACCGGCGTGCTGTTTGGACCCAGCCGCGTACCCTTGTCGTCGAGCCGGGTCTCGCTCTCGTCGTAATAGGCCTCGTCGCGCACCGAATACCAGCCGGAATATTTGTCGAGATAGATGTCGCCGTTAGCCTCCATGCGCTGCCAGATCGCCTCGGAGGAACGGAAATGGCGCGGCTCGGTGGTGCGGATGAAATCGTCGTTCGAGCACTCGAACTTTTTCACCATGGCCTGGAAGCGCGGCACGTTGCGCTCGACAAGCTGTTTCGGCGTCAGGTTTTCCTTGGCCGCCGTCTGCAGCATTTTGATGCCGTGCTCGTCGGTGCCGGTCAGGAAAAACACGTCACGGCCGTCGAGCCGCTGAAAGCGCGCGATGGCGTCGGTCGCGATCGCCTCATAGGCGTGGCCGATATGCGGCGCGCCATTCGGATAGGCAATCGCGGTGGTGATGTAATAGGGCTTGCCGGCCAAATTTTGCGTTACGGACATGGGGGTTGGTATCAACCGCGCGTGGCCTCGGCAAGCAAGCCGAAAACGCTGAAAACCAACGGCTTTCGCTCGAGATTGTAGGTTTCGGCGTCGCGCGCCGCGCGATTGATGCGTCTCGGAGGCGTCGGCAAGCCGCGCCATCCGGGAAAGCGCATTCTGCTCGCGGATCAGCCGCTGCGACAGCCAGGCATTGATGGTGTCGACGAAGGCGGCGAGCGGCTGCGGATCGGTTCCGGCCAGCGCTTCGCCGAGCGCGTGCAGCGCTTTTCCATCGAGCGCCGGCAGCCGGTCGAGGAGATCGAGCGCCTGCTGGCGCAGAGCCAATGCACCCGCGTCGAGCAAGGCCAAAGCGCGCGCCACCGAGCCGTCCGCGGCGGCCGCAGCCGCGGCAAGCTCGGCATCGTCCGCCGCCGATCCCGTCGCGGCAGCAACCGCCGCCGCGACCTCGGCTTCGGCAAGCGGCCGTAGCGTCAGGATGCGGCAGCGCGAGCGCAGCGTCGCCGGCACGCGCGCCGCGGAATGACTGACCAGGAGCAGCAGCGCGCGCTCTGGCGGTTCCTCCAAAACCTTGAGCAGCGCATTGGCGCCCGATTTGTTGAGCTCATCGACCGCGTCGACAATGGCGATACGCCAACCGCCCTCGCCTGCGGTCGAGCCGAAAAACGCGACCGTCTTGCGGATGTCATCGACAGCGATCTGCTTGTGCAACACGCCTTTGTCGTTGAGCGTTCGCTCGATGACGAGGAGATCGGGCTGCGCCTGGGCGGCCATCCGCCGCGCCACCGGGTGTTCGGCATCGACAAGGAGCGAGCTCGCCGCCTGCACCTCGCGCGCCGCCGGATCGGGATGCGCGAGCACGAAGCGCGCCATGCGGTAGGCCAGCGTCGCCTTGCCGATGCCCTGCGGACCCGCGATCAAAAACGCGTGCGGCACGCGGCCGGAGCGATAACCCGCCAAGAGCGTCGTCTCGGCGAGCGTGTGGCCAAAGAGCACGGTCGTGGCGCGCGGATGCGGCGCTTCGTCGATGTCCTCGTCCGCGTCGGTTGCGCGCGGACTCATGACGCGCCGACTTCACTGCGCGGGCGTTCGCTATGAGCCCGGAAGGTCGTCGGATCGAGCCTGGCGCCGACCGCGTTCCAGATATTCCTTGCGACCGCCTCCTTGGCCGCGCCGGCATCGATCACGGCGCAGCGGTCCGGGTCCTCGGCCGCGATCGCGAGATAGGCCTCGCGCAGCTTTTGATGAAATTCCACATTCTCGGCCTCGAACCGGTCCGGCTCGGCTTCGCCGCGGCGCAGCTTTACGCGCTCCAGACCCACTTCAACCGGCACGTCGAGAATAAGCGTGAGGTCCGGCGCAAGATCGCCGATCGAAACGCGCTCGAGGCCCTTGATCAGCCGTTGATCGACCCGGCCGAGGATGCCCTGATAGACGCGCGTGGAATTGGCGAAGCGGTCGCAGATCACCCACTTGCCGGAATTAAGCGCCGGCAGGATCGTGCATTGCACGTGATCGTCGCGCGCTGCCGCGAACAGCATCGCTTCGACGTCCGGCCCGAACGGCTTTGCCGCGCCTGACAACAGCACGTGGCGGATGATCTCTGCGCCCGGCGAGCCGCCCGGCTCGCGGGTCAAGTGGACGGCAAGCCCAAGCGCTTCCAGGCGTAGCGCCAGCATCGCGGCTTGCGTCGATTTGCCGGTGCCCTCGCCACCCTCGAAAGTAATGAACTTGCCTCGCATTGCCAAAAGCCCTTGTCGCCGCGGCGCGCTATGTCGCGGTCAAATCCAGATCCGGTGATAAAACATGATTATCAATGGTATAGGCCGATTTCCGTATCTCGTGCGCGAACACAACTCGCGCCAAGTGACAGCAATATAAGTCGGTTCGGCCGCCCGCGCACCCGCGGGTCATGCAGGGGCCAAGCCGTCACAGCTTGGCGACGCCGGCGCGCAGCAGGCCGATGATGAGTTCGGTCGCGCCATCCATCGCGCGCTGCGTCATACTTCCCTTCCCGACATCGTCGGCGGCCTGCAGCGGCACGTCGAGCGCCAGATCGTCGCCGCGCCACACTTTCAGCTCGCCAATGGTTTGACCTTTGGCGACCGGGGCCGGCACCGGACCGGTATAGACGATGCGGGCATTGAGTCGCTCTTCGCTGTCGCGCGGCAGCATGACTTTGATGAGGCCGGGACCGACCAGCGGCACATAGCTGCTGTCGCCACCGAACACTTTGGCCTCGCCGACGGTCTGCCCTTCCGCGAACAAGACCCGGGACTTGAAGCCGTGAAAACCTAAATCGAGCAATTTTCGCGCCTCATCGGCGCGCTCCTTATCCGACTTTGCCCCGGTGACCACGACGATCAGCCGAAAATTGTCCGAAACCGCCGAGCCGACGAGATTAAATCCCGCCTCTTTCGTCTCGCCGGTCTTCAATCCGTCGGCGCCGATGCCCATGCCCAATAGCGGATTGCGGTTCTGCTGGTGGATGTTGTCCCAAGCAAAGTCGCGCAGAGCGAACAGTGGATAGAGGTCCGGATAGGTTTTGATGATGTGACGCGCCAGCTCCGCCATTTCGCGCGCGGTGACGCGCAGATTGGGATCGGAAAAGCCGGTGGCGTTGGTGAAGGTCGAATTTTGCAGCCCGATTTCGCGCGCTCGCTTGGTCAGCAGCTGGCCGAAAGCGGTCTCGTTGCCGGCCAGCGCTTCGGCCACCGCGATACAGGCGTCGTTGGCGGAATCGACGATGATGCCCTGGATCAGGTCCGAGACTTTGATCTTGCTGTGAATGGCCGCAAACATCGTCGAGCCGTGCGACGGCGCTCCACCCCTGCGCCAGGCGTTCTCGCTGATGGTGTAGGTGTCGTCGGGCTTGACGCGGCCTTGCTTGATCTCGTTGAACAGGTATTCCAGCGTCATCAACTTGGCGAGGCTCGCCGGCTCGACGAGTTGCTCGGAATTCTTCTCGTACAATATGCTGTCGCTGTCGGGGTCGAGCAGGATGGCGGCGGGGACGCTGGTTTGAAAGCCGCCCTCAGGCTTCGCGGCGCCGGCGGGGGCGGCACGCGCGGGTGCCATAACAAAGCCAATGCCCGCGGCGAGCAGCAAGGCCGCCGCGAGATCGTAGAGCCCCCTCCTCCGCCGCTGTTTCTGCTTCACGTTCCGCAAACCCGTCTCCAGCATCATCGGCCACCACTGTATCCCGCGCCTAATAGGGCGCGCGCAAGCCCGCGACCGGAGGCTGTGAAAATGCCGCGCAAAAGTTCAGCTGAATCGGAAAGTCAGATCAATAAAGCCCGCGGCCATTGAGGAATTGGTCGGTGCCGGTGGTGCCGGTGGCGCCGGTGGGCGGGTCGGCGAACGACATCGCCTGCGCCGGACCGGGATAGGGCGATGCGTCGCTGGTGGTGGCGCTCGGCATGGCGCTCGGCATGGCGCTGGCAAGCCGTTCATTGCGGACCGGCGGAGGCTGACTGGGGAAGGCCGGCACCAGCGGCGTCGCGGCAAGCCGCACGTCCCATGGCGCGGGCGCCGGGGCATTCTCCCGCAGCGTCGACGCCAGCACGCGGTCGTCCGAGCCTTCGATCGGGGCGCGCCCGACATATTGAACGCGCACCCAGGCGAGGCCGCGATTGGTAAAGCCAAGAAGATGCGCCGCCCGCATCGAGACGTCGATGATGCGGTTGCCGTGATAAGGCCCGCGGTCGTTGACGCGGACGATGAGCGAGTGGCCGTTGCTCAGGTTCGTCACCCGCACATAGCTGGGCAGCGGCAGGGTCGGGTGTGCGGCGGTGAGGGCGTCGTCGTCGAAGATCTCGCCGTTTGCGGTGGAGCGGCCGTGGAAATCCTCGCCATACCATGAGGCGAGACCCACGGCGTTATAATTCGGGTCTTCCTGCGGAACATAGACACGGCCGCCAACCACATAGGGCGACCCGACCCGATAGACGCCGCCGCCTTTGGGGACCTGCTCGCCGGGTTCGATCAAGCGCGCGCTCGGTGAGACCCCGTATCGCGCGTCGACCCCGCCATTATTGGCGCAATTGGCGACAAGGAGGCAAAGCGCGGCGGCGGCGCTAAGCGGCGCAAGCCGTCGCAATGTCGAACCGACCCGACCCCGCATCGTCCCCCACCCGAGCCAAAATATATCGAATTCTAGCGTGGTCAGATTGTGGCGGAAATGGACAAGCCGAGCGCGATAGTGAATGGATCATTGCGGCGCCCTTATTCCGCTCGCCGCTGCCAACGGTAGAATGAGCGGAGGCTAGCCGCCCGCTGCGGCGGAGCGAGTAAATCTTTCAAGCATTGCAGGTACCTTTGCAGGTAGCATTGCACGTAGCTTTCTTGGCGGGCTCGTTCTAATTCCAGGCTGCTGCGGAAGGGTGGCCGAGTGGTTTAAGGCACCGGTCTTGAAAACCGGCAGGGCTCGCAAGGGCCCTCGTGAGTTCGAATCTCACCCCTTCCGCCATAGCTCTACTCCGTTACCATCCGCCTCCATTCGCCAGCGTCCGATAACACACTGGTAAAGCGCAGAAATTCATCGTACAGTCGTTCGTCTCGCTCCGCCTGCGGTCGCCAGGAGCCGGCCGAGTCTTGTGGGGGAAATTGTGGGTATAGGCGGACACTCTCTGACCGGCGACCAGTATGAAGGATAGTCGTCCGTCGTACTCACACTACTGAACAACCCGGCGAATGAGTTAGGCGGACACACGAACAGATCTGGGTCTCTTCCGTCTCACTCACGCGAAATTTCGTCCGCCTAACTCATGGGAATCGGGGACGGCTATGGCGAAGAACATCCAACGGCTGACGGCGATGACGGTCACGCGCGCGAGCAAACCGGGTCTCTATCCCGATGGCGCCGGTCTTTATCTCCGCGTCGCTCGCAACGGGTCAAAGAGCTGGGCGTTTCGTTTCACTCTCAACGGCAGACCACGCGAAATGGGATTGGGTGGCCTGACGAAGGTAAGCCTCGCCGATGCACGCAAGAAGGCAGCTAATGCGCGCCGTATGCTCAGTGATGGCCATGATCCGCTTAAACTCCGTCAGGAAGAGGAGGCGCAACGCGCTGCCGCCGATAAATTAGCCGCCGCACAGTCCGTGACATTCGACACGTGCGCCGAGGCTTACATCACGGCGCATGAAATAGGCTGGCGAAACGAAAAGCATCGCCAGCAATGGCGAAATACCCTCACCACCTATGTGTCGCCCGTGTTTGGCTCCATGCCCATCCAAAACGTCGACATTGATCTCGTTATGAAAGTCATCGAACCGCTTTGGCGCACAAAGACGGAAACCGCGCGCCGCGTGCGTGGCCGAATTGAAGTCATCCTCGATTGGGCCAGAGTACGGGGGTATCGCACCGGCGAAAATCCAGCCCGATGGCGCGGGACTCTCGATCATCTTTTGCCGGCGCGTACCAAAGTGCGGGCGGTCAAGCACTATGCCGCCCTTCCCTACTCTGAGATTGGTGCGTTCATGCAGGACCTCCGAAAAATGGAAGGCATCAGCGCCACTGCACTCGAATTTTTGATCCTTACTGTCGCACGGACTGGCGAGGTGATCTACGCGCGCTGGTCAGAAATCAATTTGAAAGACGCAGTCTGGATCGTCCCTGCTGCGCGTATGAAAAGTGGGCGTGAGCATCGGGTGCCTTTGTCGGGACCCGCACTCGCGGTCCTGAAGCGGATGTCAAAGTCAGAAGATGGCTATGTGTTTCCCGGACGTTCGCCCGGCACGCCGCTGTCCAACATGTCGCTACTGATGACATTGGGCCGCATGAACCGCGGCGACATCACCGCGCATGGATTCCGGTCGACATTTCGGGATTGGGCAGCCGAGGCCACCAATTTTACGCGCGAGGTGGTCGAAATGGCACTAGCGCATGTGCTCGAAAATAAAACCGAGGCCGCCTATAGGCGCGGTGACTTATTCGACAAACGGCGTCGCCTTATGGACACCTGGACCGAATATTGTGGAATGTCGACTTCGGCGCCAGAATAGTGGCACGTTCCCTCCCCCGCACGCGCGGGGGAGTGAGGGGCTTTTCGTCACAATCACGAAGGGCTCTAACCAATCTACTGGAAATTGGCGTCAAGTTGGTTAGCGTGGGATAGCCATGAACTCCTGGGATATTCTCGGGGTTACTCAATTCGGCATGGCCGCTCTCATCGTCATCGCCTTTATCGCTATGCAGGCGCCGCAATAGTAATTTCGTCGTGGCCGTGCCACGGATGCCGGCGGATGTCGACACCGAAGATCGGCATGCCGGAGTAGTCGTTGGCATCTCTTGGAGCGTTATCATTGGCTGCCGTATGGGAGGCGTCCATTGACAGCGGATGTTGTCGGCAACCCAGTACCACCTTGGCGGCTCTCGGATCTGCCATCGCTTCGAGCGGCGTATTCCGATCGTACGGCGGCGTTGATGGCATATTTATCTGGGTTTGCTTATGACCCCCGTCTCGAAGCCAGCCCGCCGGTCCAGGTCCCAAACGAATTATTTGAATTGGGTTTTCACGAATTGACCGTTTTTCATAACGGCATGGACGATGGCTGGGCCTATATCGCTCGAGGCAACGAGCTCATCGTGCTGGCCTTTCGCGGCACACAATCGATCCAGAATTGGCACACGAATTTTCAGGTGCGGCTTGTGCACCCTGTGGAGACGGATCCGAAATTGCTCGTGCATAAAGGCTTCTACGATGCTTTCGTGGCCCTCGAGGACCCCAGTCTGCGCCTTGAGAGGAAAGATGGGTTGTTTGGCCTGCAGAGAAAAATGCAGGAGGTAAAGCAAACATCGAACGGAAAGACACCGATCTACATCACCGGCCATTCGCTGGGGGGCGCGTTGGCGCAAATTGCATCAGCCGTATTTGGCGATGATCAAGTGGCGGCATGCTACACTTTTGGTTCGCCCCGGGTGGGTAATGCTTATTTTGATTTATGGGTAAAGCCGCCGAGCTATCGGGTGATGAATTACGCTGACATCGTGCCTACCGTACCGTTACCTTTCGGCTATCGGCACTCCGGAGATCCACGCTATATGCCCGACGTGGTCGAGAATTCGCCTTTTCGATTTCAACCGAACATACTCCAGCGAACTTGGCAGAGCTGTCGAGGTCTCGTTCAATTTCTAAAAGCCGGATCGATCTTGGGCATTGAGGACCATTCAATCTCACAGTACTGCGACAAGCTCAACGATATCGCTCGTGCACGTACACAAAGTCGGTAAGTTGCGGCAAGAACGGTAGTTGAGAACACAATGACCATTTAGCACTCAGAAAGTAGTCCTGGACATTGAGCATCTTTCAATCAAGGCGACAGTCCTGGTGCTGCCCTACCTGGTGGCTACCTTTTGTTGGCTCGCCGATAACCTTGGTTGACGGCTGCAAGAGAATTTCCAGCGGTCATGCACGACGACCGATTATAGTGTTGCTGGGTTACTGGGCCCGGGCGATGATGCAAGATGGCGCCTCCGACGTGAGGTTTATCGCCGGCACGAGTCGCTAACGTAGTTGCTGCAGCAGTTCGGAATAGATGCGGACTGACGCTGACGCCTATAGTCATTCTTGTCGTCTCCGTAATCGTTTCCGCTACGGACGCGCAACTCATCGGTTTACCATCCCAGGCCATCCAGAGCGCATCACTTCGGACTTCGCCTCTCGCCAGGATGGGCCGGTAGACCTTTAGATAGCGTTCGATTGCCTTTGTGAGCTCCGCCGGCACTGGTCGCTCGTCCTCCCTTTTTTCTTTCGTTTCGGCAGCGGTAAGCACAATCCACCATGTGCCATCGACATTCACAAAGCTTCGCCCGATTTCGAGGGCAGCGAAGTTCTTCCGGCGAATAGGACAGTGAGCCATAAGTGCAATCATTAGGCCATTACGGAAAATTCTGGCGCGGGTGAGCTTCGGCCGATTTGACATTTCGGCCTCGGCCATAAGAGTTATGCCTGCTTCCTCCAGAACTTCGGTGTACACGACCCGGTCCCATTTAGAGCGCGGCCGCATGTCGGAGAAGAGTTCACGCTCGATCGCAATGAGCCAACCGACTTCCCGATCGGGCGTAATTAGCTGGACAAATCTTCTTAGTTTTTGGATTGAGCCATAGACTGTGACCGTGCTGACGCGGCTTTTCAGTTCGGCCACATAGGCTTCCACATTGCCCGGCGTGACCTGCATCCCTGCAGCTGCATTCATGTCGAGCCGGCCTGACCTCAATAACGAGTCGAAGAAGAGACCGCAGCGCTTTGCGAGATCGTGTTGCACCACTGGCTTCAAATGACTGGCGGCTCCACCACGTTTGAGGCGCACGCTGGGGCGACACGCCTCTTGCCAAGCCGTCCTGACGGCCGCTGGCCAGAGCCCGATGGGTAGTGAGCGTACGCCCTGCTCGTGGATCGACGTTTTACGCTTCTCCTTCACGGCCTATCACCGGTCTGGTCGGGGTCGGGTTCGATCGTACGATGCTGCCGCACCACATCGCCTAACATCCGGGTCGCTTGAATGGTCTCCAGGCCGCAATAGAACTTCACCGTGGTCCTGATATTGCGATGGCCGAGGAAGCGCCGAGGTGTCTCGTAGTCGCCTGGATGGTGCTTCAGGTAGACCGCGGCTGCGGCATGGCGATATTGATGTAACGTAATGCGCAACCCGGTCACCTTTTGAATGCGGTCGGTGATCTGGATGCCGAACAGATGCGCATCCTTTGATCCACCATCCGTCCCCGGGAATAGCCAGTCCTGGTTGGAGCCGCGCATAACGGCCGGACGAAAGTCGTGGACGTATTCGTCGATAACAGCGGTAACGTACTCGTCCAGTTCAAACGTCAAGTCGACCTGGTTTTTTACATCGTAGTCCGGGAACACCAGCAGGTAAGGCGTGTCAGGCCCGCCCGGCTTGACCAGATTTTCGCCGAGCCGGATGGCGGCGAGATTCGAAGCTCGCACTGGCGCCACCGTGAGGATGGCAACGGCGACTGCGATCTGAGCGATTATCGCCGCCTTTACCGGCGCCTGGTCTTTCAAGGAACGGGCCCGGCGCGTCAGCTCGTCCGGGCAATTGATGACCCTCGCCCACACCTCACTGTTGAGAACCTGGCGGATCAACTTGAACAGCGGCGCGGCCACGTAAGCGCCAGTCCCCGTATCAACTGCTGCAATCACACGCTCACGCAAGTCCTGAGAATATGGCTTGCCCATCGCAGTCTCCGTGTCGAATCGACACGAAGGTTGAATCATAAATCCCGCCCCGCGAGAATCCCGCCGATTCCATCAACCCTGAAAATGCTCTAGTTGCCGACAACTGCAATCGATTGCACGTGTGTCCCGGCCTCGCAACGTATTAGCGACAGGCAGGGGAACCAGCCGCTCAAATTTGGAGTTAACTTGACGAGGGTAGATGGGACGGTGGAGATTTTGTGGACTATATTCGCGCGCGCGGCGAAGTCCGCCAACCGTTACTGATCGGTGATCCGCTGCCGGTCGACAGCGTCAACAATATTTGGCCGTCGGCCGGTCAAGCCGCGATCATCGGCATATTTCTCCTCCTGTTCGGTGCATTCCTCTATATCGGCCGGGCCATCCTGCTGCCGATCTCGACCGCCGCCGTGGTCGCGCTGACACTGGCGCCCTTGATCAAGGCGGCCAGGCGCTTCGGCGTTCCGTCCTGGATCACCGGCGTCCTCCTCCTGTTTTTGGCGCTCGCTGCAGTGGGCTTGGCGGCATCTGCACTTGCCGGGCCGGTGAGCGAGTGGATCGGGCGCGCCCCCGAGATCGGCGCCTTGATCAAGCAGAAGCTCTCGGTGCTCGAACAACCGCTTGCGGCGCTGCGCGAGCTGGAGAATACGCTGTTTGGCAGCAACGGTGCATTCAACGCCGACGAACCGCCCAATATTGTGCTGCCGGTGGTTGCCTTTCTTACGCCGGCCGCTAGCGAGCTCCTGCTCTTCTTCGCCGCGCTGTTTTTCTTTCTGGTCGGGCAGACCAATCTGCGCAACCACGCCGTTGCGATGTTCGGCAACCGTGACGCCAAGCTGCGATTCCTGAAAATCATGCGCGACATCGAGCGAAACCTCGCCGGCTATCTCGCTGTCGTGACCATCATCAATGCCGCGCTCGGTGCCATCGTGGCTAGCGGCGCCTGGCTCATCGGCTTACCCAATCCCGCAATCTTCGGGCTGCTGGCGGGGTTGTTGAACTATGTGCCCTATGTCGGGCCGGCGATCATGGTGATCGTGCTGTTTGGCGTCGGCCTGGTTACGTTTCCCTTACTAAGTCAGGCCTTTATTGCGCCGATTGGCCTCGTTGCGCTCGCGACCATGGAGGGACATTTCATCACGCCGACCATAATGGGACGTCGGTTGACACTCAGTCCGCTGTTGGTATTCCTCGCGCTTGCGTTTTGGACCTGGATGTGGGGTCCGATCGGCGCGTTTCTCGCCGTGCCGTTGTCGATCATTGGGCTTGTCATCGTGAACCATGTTTTGCCGGCCGACGACGTCCGGCTGCCCAGGTAAATGGAACTGTCTTCGGTTCAAACCGGTTATCCGGATTAGACGAATCTATGCAATGGAGTTAAAGGCATGACGTCCGCGTCAACGGTTTCGCAAAACATTCGCGAAGCGGCCGAGGACACCCACGAAGGCGTGCGCGAAATCGGTAAATCCGTCGCCCGTAAAACGAGGGTTCGCACCAAAGTGAGCAAGAAAAGCCCCAAAATCGAGCCCAAAATCCTGCTCAAGGCAGACAGCGTCACGCTGGCGGTCGAAGCCGAGAAGGAAGCCGGCACGCTGCCAAACGCCTCCAGTTTTTGCGTGACACCTTTTGTCAGCCATAGGTGTCCCCACGGGCATCCCGATTTTATGGCGACTTGAGCGATGGCACGTGACGAGTCACGTCATGCTGAGGTGCACAGCGGCGCTGCTCGTTACACGACGGCAGCGCTGTTTCGAGGATCTGGGCTTCCGCTCTCAATTGAGCCCATCACGCTCGACGCGCCTCGCCCGACCGAAGTCCTGGTGCGGCTTGCGGCGGTCGGGCTCTGCCGTACCGACTACCACGTCATGCGGGGCGAGAGGCGGGTCGCTATGAGCCCGATGGTGCTGGGCCACGAAGGCGCGGGCGTGGTGGAGGCCATGGGCGCCGATGTCCGCAGGTTCGCGGTCGACGATTACGGGTCGGGCGCCGCCAAGTTTTTACGGGCAAGGGGCAACGTCCCGGTTCCGTGAATTTTCCCCTGCTCAACATTTTTGCGGCCGCCGCCGCAAGGCATGGCGTTGGGCGCCCTGCCGCCGAAAATCACCAATTAAATCAACGACCTTCTGTTGGCACGGGCTTTGCTGCGTTCCAACTGAGTTGGCCTTTGCCCGCTGGCGCGTTCGGCGACGGCATTCCAGCCGGCCCTAACCAAAGGGAGCGCAAACATGGATTACGTGAAACCGGTGGATGTTGCCGCCGCCATGGTCAATACCGGCCGCAACAAACTCGCTTTATCGCCGATCGATCTGGTCATCCGTGGCGGTCTGGCGGGCGCGATTTTGGCTGCAGCCACAAGTCTCGCCATTACCGGCGCGGTTCAGACCGGTCAGCCGCTGGTCGGGGCGTTGATTTTTCCGGTCGGCCTCATCCTCATCGTGCTGCTTGGGTTCGATCTGGTGACCGGCAGCTTTGGCCTGCTGCCCCTGCCCTGGATCGAGAGCGACACCGATGCCAAGACAATGATCGTCAACTGGTCGTGGGTGTTCCTCGGTAATCTCATCGGCAGCGTCCTATACGGCGCCTTGCTGGCGATCGTGCTCACCAATTTCTGGACGGCGGCCCCCGCCGGCGTCGCCGCCAAGATCGTCTCGATCGCCGAAGCCAAGACCATCGGCTACGAGGCAATCGGCTTTGCCGGTCTCGTCACCGTCTTCGTCAAGGCCATTCTCTGCAACTGGATGGTCTGCCTGGCCATCGTCGCGGCGATGTCGACCACCTCGACGATCGGCAAAATCGCCTGCGCTTACATGCCGGTCTTCATTTTCTTCGCCCAGGGCTTCGAGCACTCGGTCGTCAATATGTTCGTCATTCCGACCGGAATGATGATGGGCGCCAAGGTCACCATCGCCGAATGGTGGATGTGGAATCAAATTCCGGTCACCATCGGCAATCTCATCGGAGGCGGCATCTTCACCGGGTTGGCGATCTACATCACCCACAAGCCCCGGACGGCGGCTCCCGCGCCTCTAACTTCGCCGGTGCAAGTGCCGGCTGAATGAGCGAGGCCGGCGTCAAACTCGTCGGCGCGGGGTCATCCGGCGATTTCGACCCCGAGCAAAAGCGCTACCTGGAAGGCTTCGTTGCCGGCGTACAAATCGCCAAGGCGGCCAAAAGCCTTGCCGGGGGCGCCGCCGCGCCGGCGATACCCGAACCGACCGGGCCGGACGCCGCCGCACTGAAAGCGCAAAACCGCGTATTGGCTGCAGGCGGTAAACTCTCCGATCAGGAGAAATTCAAGCGCGAGGAGCACCCATTCGACACCTATGAGCGCCTCAAAGCGCATGCGGCCAAGGGCGAATATCCCAAGCCGCCGGACAATTTCCGCTGGCGCTTTTTCGGCCTGTTCTACGCCGCGCCCAATCAGAACGCTTATATGTGCCGCCTGCGGATTCCTAATGGCATCGTCAGGGCGCCGCAATTTGCCGGTCTCGCCGATCTCGCCGAACGCTATGGCGGCGGTTACGCGCATGTCACGACGCGCGCCAACATCCAGATCCGCGAGGTCGGGGCGCACAACGCAGTCGCCATGGTCGAAGCCATCCAGGATTTGGGGCTTTGCTCGCGCGGCTCGGGCGCCGACAATATCCGCAACGTCACCGGTACGCCGACCGCCGGCATCGACCCGCAAGAGCTTATCGACACGCGCCCCTATGCGCGCGAGTGGCACTTCCATATTCTCAACGATCGTTCGCTCTATGGCCTGCCGCGCAAGTTCAACGTCGGCTTCGACGGCGCCGGCGTTATTCCCGTACTGGAGGATACCAACGATATCGGCTTCCAGGCCGTTGAGGTGAAAGACGGCTTTGGCCTGACGCCCGGCATTTGGTTCAAGCTCTGCCTTGGCGGCATCACCGGCCATCGCGATTTCGCTCGTGACACCGGCGTGCTGGTACAGCCGAACGACGCCTGCATGGTCGCCGACGCCGTGGTACGCGTCTACGTCGATCACGGCGACCGGACCGACCGCACCAAGGCCCGCCTGAAATACGTACTCGATGCAATGGGCGTCGAGAAATTTCTCGCTTTGCTCGAAGAAAAGCTCGGCCGGAGGCTCGACCGCGCCGTACCGGGCGCCGTCGCCCCGCGGCCGCCGTTCCAGCGAACCGCGCATATTGGCGTTCACGCGCAACGGCAGGAAGGATTGCACTGGATCGGTGTCGTCGTTCCGGTAGGGCGGATGTCGGCCGCGCAGATGCGCGGACTGGCAAGCGTCGCCAGCGAGTTTGGCGATGGCGATTTGCGGCTCACCGTGTGGCAGAACCTGTTGATCTCAGGCGTAGCCACCGAAAAGCTAGCGGCCACGACCGCGCGGATCGAGGCGCTTGGTCTTGCCATCGACACCAATGCCATCCGTGCCGGGCTGGTTGCTTGCACCGGCAATACCGGCTGCAAATTCGCCGCTTCGGACACCAAGCGTCACGCCGAGGAGATCGCGCGCTGGTGCGAAACGCGCGTCGCGCTCGACACGCCAGTCAATATTCACCTGACCGGGTGCCATCACTCTTGCGCGCAGCATTTCGTATCGGAGATCGGCCTGCTCGCCTGCAAGGTGCAAAAGAACGAAGACGACGATCCGATCGAAGGCTATCACATTCTGGTCGGCGGCGGTTTTGGGCCGAATGCTGCGCTCGGCCGCGAATTGTTTCGCGACGTTACGGCGGAAGCCGCACCGCGAACCATCGAACGCATCCTCAAAGCCTATCTCGCGCATCGTACGTCGCGTGATGAGACTTTTCTTGCCTTCACACACCGCCATGACATCGACGCGCTCAAAGCGATGACCGAAGCGGAGGTCGCCGAATGAGCATGACGCCGCGGCCGCCAATTCCTTCCTTTATCCCCGAGTCGGCGCCGTTCACACCTGAGCAGCGCACTTGGCTTGATGGACTGTTCGCCGGGCTGTTCGGGCTCGAAGAGGGCGCTACGCCGCTCTCCGCCGAAGAGGTCGGGAACCTTTTGCCGGCGCTGCTTTTAGGCGGTGCCGTGCCGGCGGCGGCGCCACCGGCCGAGGCGGACGACGGCGCGTCCTGGCACGATCCAGCCATGCCATTGCCCGACCGTATGAAGCTTGCCGAAGGCAAGGCGCTGCCGCGGCGGCTGATGGCGGCGATGGCGCAGCAGGACTGCGGACAGTGCGGTTACAATTGCAACGACTATGCGAATGCGCTGTTCGTGAAGTCGGAGAAGCGGCTGAATCTCTGTGTGCCGGGCGGCAAGGAAACCGCCCGTATGGTCAAGCAGCTCTATCAGGAGCTGGGGAGTGCGCCGGCGGCGCAGGCACCCGCCGCCCGGGCCACGCCCGTTGCTAAGGCACTGCCCGGGCGCTCACGCGATAATCCGGTGCAGGCGACTTTTCTCTCACGCCAGCGGCTGAACAAGCCCGGCTCGCAGAAGGAGACCTGGCATATCGAAATCGATCTTGCCGGCAGCGATCTCGATTACGTCGTCGGCGATTCTTTCGGAATTTTTCCCGTCAACAATCCCGATCTGGTCGACGCGGTGCTGGCCGCGATCGATGCGCCGCCGGATTTCCCGATCGGCGGCCGTACGCTGCGCGAAGAACTTACCTATGGCGCCGCCCTGTCTCCCGCACCCGATGTGCTGTTTGAGCTGATTTCGTATCTCACCGGCGGTGAGCGCAGGCAAAAAGCGAAGCAACTCGCCAAGGGCGAGGATCCGGACGGCGATGCCGCAACGCTCGACGTGCTTGCAGCTTTGCATAAATTCCAGAAAGTGAGGCCCGACCCCGAAGCGTTTATCGAGGCGCTCGACCCGTTGCAGCCTCGGCTTTATTCGATCTCGTCGTCACTGAAGACCAATCCGGGACGCGTTTCGCTGACCGTGGACACGGTGCGCTATCAGATCGACAAGCGCGAGCGCCTCGGCGCTTGCTCGGGCTTTCTGGGCGGTCAGATCGCGCCCGGCGACAAAATCAGGGTTTACGTGCAGAAGGCGCAGCATTTCGCCCTGCCGACCGACCCGTCGAAACCGATCATCATGATCGGCCCCGGCACCGGCATCGCGCCGTTTCGCGCCTTTCTCCATGAGCGCCAAGCGACCGGGGCGACGGGCCGCAACTGGCTGTTCTTCGGTCATCAGCGCAGCGCTCGCGATTTCTTCTATGAAGACGAACTGTCGGCCATGCATTCGGCCGGGTTCCTGACCAGACTTAGCCTTGCCTGGTCTCGCGACAGCGACCAAAAGATCTATGTGCAGCATCGCATGCGCGAGGCCGGCCGTGATATATGGTCGTGGATCGAAGAGGGCGCGCATATATATGTTTGCGGTGATGCCCAGCGCATGGCCAAGGATGTCGAGACGGCGCTCGTCGATATCATCGCCGAGCATGGCGGCCATAAGCCGGCCGAAGCGATGAAAGTTCTCGGTGGACTTAAGGCCAATGGCCGCTATCAAGCCGACGTTTACTAGGAGATTGTTCGTCCGTGAGTGCTGACCGGGCACCCGCCGAAATTGCAAAGGCCCGCATCGGCCCGCTGGCGCGGCTGCCGGCGTTTTTTGCGCTCGAGAACAAACGCGCGCTCGTCGCCGGCGGTAGCCAGGCTGCGGCGTGGAAAGTGGAGCTGCTTTCCGCCGCAGGCGCGCGTGTGGACGTCTTTGCCTCCGCGCAGGGCGACGACTTGCGCGCGCTGGCCGATGCACCGCCGCGCGGCGCCATCGTGCTGCATCAGCGCGAATGGAGCGCGAATGATTTCGCCGGATCAGCCATTGCGGTCGCCGATTGCGCCGACGACGGCGCGGCCGCGGAATTTGCTGCGGCGGCGCGCGCCGCCGGCGTGCCCGTTAATGTGATCGACCGGCCGGCATTTTCCGATCTCGCCTTCGGCGCCATCGTCAATCGCTCGCCGCTCGTCATCGGCATTTCGACCGACGGCGCCGCGCCAGTTTTCGGTCAGGCAATCCGCGCCAAGATCGAAGCGCTGATCCCGAAAGGTTTTGCCCGTTGGGCCGAAGCGGCGCGCGCCTTGCGGCCGCGGGTGCAAGCGCTGGCTTTGCCGTTCCGCGCCCGCCGCAGCTTTTGGGAAAAATTCACCGCGCGCGCGATTGCGGCGCCCGATCGCGCGCCGGCCGATGCCGATCTTGATGCACTGCTGGCGCCGGCAGCGGCAGGCGAGGCAGGTTCCGTCGTCCTCGTCGGCGCCGGACCCGGCAATCCGGAATTGCTGACGCTGCGCGCGGTACGCGCGCTACAATCTGCCGACGTGATCCTGTTCGATGCTCATGTCGCACCCGATATTCTCGATTTCGCCCGCCGCGAAGCGAAGAAAATGCTGGTCGGCAAGACTGGCCACAAATCCTCGTGCCGGCAGGATGACATCAACGCACTGATGATTTCGCTCGCCAAAGCCGACCGCCGCGTGGTGCGGCTCAAGGGCGGCGATCCGATGTTGTTCGGCCGCGCCGACGAGGAGATCGCCGCTTGCCGCGCCGCCGGGATCGCGGTCGAGGTGGTGCCCGGCATCACGACAGCGCAGGGCGCCGCGAGCCGCCTGCTGGTGTCGCTGACGCGACGCGGCGAGGCACGCCGCGTGCAATACATCACCGGCCACGGTCACGACGGCAAACTGCCGGTCGACATCGACTGGAACAGCGTCGCCGATCCGGCGGTGACGACCGTCGTCTACATGCCGGTGCGGACCTTGTCCGAACTGGTTGCCACCGCGATTTCAGCCGGAACTCGATCCGGCAACGCCGGCGGTCGCGGTCGAACGCGCCACTCGCGCCGACGAACGCGTGGTTGCGGCGACGATCGCCGAACTACCAGCCCGGCTCGCTGCCGCGCCGCCGTCGGGACCGCTGATCGTGCTGATCGGCCGCGTCTTCGCAGATTACCTGAAAACCGCCGCAACCGGCGGCATATTGGCCCAAGACACGCGCGAATTGCGGTTTGCGCAGCGGACTGTCGGGATATTGCACGATAAATTGCTTCAACGCGGCGTCGTCGGTCGTATCCTTCAGAAGTGACCAGGCGATCTCATCGGGGCTTGGTCCAGGTGCAGTCGCCGGGGCCGGCGCAGGCAAAGTTGGGACGGCCGGCGCGACCGCCGGCGTGGTATCCGTGGCTTTTTCCTTCGTCTCATGCGATGCGCCGGTTGTCGGTGCCACGACGGTCGTAACCGGCCGGCCGCCAATGATCGATTTGAGCAGAGTCAGAGAAGAGGCACCTTGCCCAATACAGGGTGTTCGTCGAAGTGTTTGGCGACGCTGGCCGCCATGCGCGCTCGGCTGTCGGCAACGTCATGTTGCCCAACCAAATCTCGGTTGAGATCGAGGGCATCATCGCGGTCAAGCCGTAAACGGCCGCCGGGCCCGTCGCCTATTTTTGTGTCCTAAGACCAAGCGACACGTATCCATATTCGACGCGGTGATCGGGCTCGCCGACAGCCTCGAGCCTGAAGTCTCCGACGGTCTGGAAAGTCTGGACACCTTTGCCGGGTATGATCGTTGTTCGGGCAGCGTTCCCATCTGGCGATCTCCAATAGACCTTGGTCTCTGCATCGGACCGCCAGATCGTAAGTATGATGAGGTGTTGTTCGCCGTCGTCGACAATTGTCTTTGGCGGAGCACCAACGTGCAGGGTGCCGGTACCCAGCCATGACCGCCAATGCATTTTTAGATGAGAGATCATTAGCATCTGCTGATCGCCGTTCCGAAGATGCCGGCATCAAACCGATTTTAATAGCGGAACCAACTCCTCTATATCGAGCCGCTGGGCAACGGGAATGACGTACACGCCGTGGCTCTTATAGGTCCTTAAGTTGAGCCGCTTACGCACGATCGCGCCGACCCATCGATCGGTCACCGGCCGCTCGTATTCCTGCCCGTAACGCTTTGCCAGGGCCGCAGAGACGGCACCCACGGGCACGCCTATTCCTTCCGCGGTCCGCATCAGGTCAGCCAGTAGTTCGAGCACCTGTCCCTCAATAGACGATCCCCTCTCGGCGATAAGGGCCGATTGGGCCTCCAGTGCCGCCTCCTTCAAGGTGGCGCGCAGATCGGGGTCGCTTACGACGCTCAGGAGCGGCAGCAGGATTTGATTGAGCCTGGGCTCCAAAGCCAGATCGGCAAGGCTCTCATCGAGCATGACCTCCCACCGCCGATGGAAGCGGTACAGGAGAAGCTTGCTGCGCAGCGTCCTCGCCTCCTCTTTGAATGTCCGCGGCAAATTGATGGGTACTTCAGGCCGCAGCTTCCGCGTGCCCATCTCTTCCGTAATGAACCGGCTCTCCAGCCCTTGATCCTGGTAGGTGCCACGCGAGGCGACAATCTTCGGTCCAAACACCTGGAATGCCTGCGGATTGAACTCGCGTTGCCGGTTCATCATGGTCCGAAGGACCGGAATGCCTCGCACATTGCCGTTGTTCAGGATTTTGACGATCTCGGCTTTTTCGTCGCTGAAACGGAAGTCCGCCTCATCCAAAATCAGGGTACCGCCAAAAGCGTCCAGAATGTGGAAAATTGGAGAGACCGTGGAAGCACCGCTGGCGAAAAAGCCCTTGTAGCAGAGCGAGCCCAAGGTCATGAGCGCCCAAGTCTTGCCGCTGCCCCAGTCGCCGCGTAGGCGCAGGTACGGCATCTCGTTGAATGCGTCATAAAGCCAGCTGAGCAGAATGTAATGGCTCGCGATCTGCTCGAAAGCCGGCCGCAGGTCCACGTACCGATGAATGAAGCTCTGAATGTCCGACAACAACTCCTGTTCGCTTCCGAAGTCTTGGGGCTCCTCCGGCAGCAGAACGACTTCGTTCTTGATGAGATTGTTGTTCGGCGAGAAAGGAACGAGGCGTTCGCCAGCGTTACTCTCAACAGTGTGCTCGATCGTCCATGAGCCGGCGCGCCAGACAGCAAACGCCGTTCTGCGCTGCTCGGCATCGTACACTAGCTCCGCGATCGTCCCGTCAGGCAGGCACGTCGAAACTGTCGGTAGGTCCTTTCGCTGCTTTATCTCTTTATTGGTCGGCGGGGCCATGCACGCATCGTGATGTGAATTCGTATGTCTGGAAATGTGCCGAAACATGCCAACCCGTCAGATACTCGCTCCTGGAATTCCCATCACGCGCTCGCGTACCATTCGGAGGTCATGAACACCCTCGTTATCTCTATCAATTGGGAATACTTCTTGGGCCTTTTCGGCACGCTCCTGGGCATCGCCTATTACGCCAACGGCCGCTTTACGAGACTTGAAACATCGGTTGAGTGGCTGACCGAAACCTTGCGCGGACTTAAGATTGCCTCCGAAAACGCGACGATGAAATTTTTCGATACCAACTCGCCGGTTACATACCGCGAGAATCAAATAATGCAGTGCGTTTTCACACAGGCTGGGTCATCGATCTTCAAAGACGCTAACGCATACCTTGTCGTTAGGAGAAAATGCATTGAACGTGGTGCTAACGCAGCCCAAGTCCGTGGCGTGTGCAGGATGAACAGATATCACGGCCAGTACGGCCGCCATAAAAAGCCACTTCATTTGTAAATCCTCGCATTGGTTGCGCCGACGTGCTCGGGCTATATCTAGCCTAATCCGCCCGACGGTGTTCACCAGCGTGTTTATTTTTCCAATTGACAAAATTGAGGCGAACTTTCCATTCGCAAATTCAATTTCGGAGTTTTCACACAGCCTCTCGGTCAATTTCGACTGGTTGGCCAAGTCTGACATATGTCCGGTCTACCCCTCATCGCTGCCAAATTGATGAGCCGCTGGAAGCGTCGAGAAGGGCCGACAAGAGACCATCGGCATCGCAAGAAACGACCTCAATTGCTGAGGCCATACTCAGTTGTTTAACCGCGACTATTCGATCTCAACCTTGTGATGCGGCGAGTTCCATGGTGCCTTGGACTATGTCGAAGGCCCTGCTAATTTTATGCCTCGACGTAACGTGAGCTTGCGTCGTTTTCAGTATCACCCACTCTGAGGAGAGCCACGGTGATCACGATCGAAGTCAACGGAACCACCCAACACATCGACATCGAGCCCGATACGCCCCTGCTTTGGGCGCTGCGCGACGTGATTGGCTTGACTGGCACGAAATTCGGCTGCGGCATCGCGCAGTGCGGCGCCTGCACGGTGCATATCGACGGCAAGCCGATGCGCTCCTGCTCGGTGCCGATCGGCGCCCTCGATGGCGCGAAGATCACGACGATCGAAGGTCTCTCGCCTGACAACAACCATCCGGTGCAGCGCGCGTGGATTGCGGAAGACGTTCCGCAATGCGGCTACTGCCAGTCGGGGCAGATTATGGCCGCGGTCGCGTTCCTGAAAGAGTTCCCGAATCCGACCGATGCCGATATCGACGCAAATATCACTAATATCTGTCGTTGTGGAACTTATGAGCGTCTGCGCCGCGCCATTTATCGCGCCGCCGACGTGATGAAAGCCTAAGGGAGGCCGCGATGCACGGAAGCCGCGTCGCTTCAACTCTCAGCCGCCGTCACTTCATTCTCACCGCCGCCACCGCCGCCGGCGGCTTCATGATCGGCATCGGCGCTGCCCCGGGCCGCGCACGCGCCGCGACGGTCTCGGCCCAACCCTGGAACGACGACAACGCTTATGCGGCGAATGAAATCGACGCCTGGATCGCCATCGATCCGGACAATTCCATCCTGATTCGCTATCAGCGCTCGGAGATGGGCCAAGGCAGCATGACCGCACTGCCGATGATGATCACCGAGGAACTGCAGTGCGATTGGTCGAAAGTGCGGATCGAATACGCCTCGCCCAACCGTAACCTGCGCGAGAACAGGGTTTATGGTCGGTCCATGCGTTCTGCCGGCAGCCAGACAGTGCGGGGCTCGCAGAAGATGGTGCAGCAGGTCGGAGCCAGCGCCCGTGAGCGCCTCATTGCCGCCGCCGCGGCACGTTGGAGCGTTTCAGCATCGGAGTGCTCGACAGCGCAGAGCGTGGTGACTCATAATCCTTCAGGCCGCACGCTGCGCTACGGTCAGCTCGCTCCCGACGCGGCGAAGATTAAGCTCGCCACCGAGCCGGTGATCAAAACGCCGGCGCAGTTCACCTTCATCCCTCGGCCGTTGCCGCGCGTCGACGTGGTCCACAAGACCGATGGGTCGGCCAAGTTCGGCATCGATGCGCAAGTTCCGGGCATGGTTTTTGCCGCGATCACGGCGTGCCCCGTCCCCGGCGGCAAGCTTAAGAGCGTCGATGAACTCGGTGCTCGCCGGCGCGCCGGGCATTGTTCAGGTGGTGAAACTTGATAACGCCGTGGCCGTGGTCGCCACCGATACTTACTGGCGCGCCAAGCGGGCGCTCTCGCGCTTGCAGCCGGACTGGGACACCGGCGAGGCAGGTAACGTCGACAGCAATCAGCTTTCGCAGGCATATCGCGCGGCGCTCAACGAGCCCATGCTGACCGCGCGTAACGACGGCAACGTCGATCAGGCTTTTTCAGGCGCAACGAAGACGTTCGAGGCGATCTATGAGACGCCGTATCTGTCGCATTCGCCGATGGAGCCGATGAATGCGACCGTGAATTTGCAGCCGGACCGGCTGGATGTCTGGGTCGGAACGCAGGCGGCGGACGAAGCGCTTGAGGCGGCAGCGGAGGCATCCGGTCTGAAGCCGGAGCAAGTCTACGTTCATAACGCATTCGTCGGCGGCGGCTTCGGACGCCGCGATGCGAATGATGAGGTCAAGCAAGCGATCGCCATCGCCAAGGCGGTCAACCGTCCGGTCAAGCTGATCTGGACGCGCGAGGAGGATACCCGCCAGGACAAATTCCGTCCGCATGCGGTGGTCGGCTTCAGGGCCGCGGCTGGCCCCGACGGACTCCCGACTGCATGGTCGATGCGGGTCGTCACCTCATCGATCTTGGCGTCGGTCGGCATACCGCTCCCGGCCGGCAAAGTCGAGCCGCAAACCGTCGCCGGATTGGCCACCAATGGCTACAACGTACCGAATATGCGCGTGGAGTCGCTGGTCAAGAACACGCACTTGCCGGTGTGGTTCTGGCGCGCGCCCGGCGTAAATCAGCACATTTTCGCGATCGAGAGCTTCCTCGACGAGATGGCGGCGGCAAGCGGCGTGGATCCCTATCAGATGCGGCGCAAGCTTCTTGAAGGCAAGCCCGACTGGCTCAAGGTGCTCGATACCGCCGCGGAGAAAGGCGATTGGGGCAAGCCGTTGCCGCAAGGTAGCGGCCGCGGCATCGCCATCTGCCAGGACGACGACAGTCTGTGCGCGCAAGTCGCCGAGGTCACCGTCAAGCCGGATGGCCAAGTTAAGGTCAATCGCGTCACTGTCGCGCTCGACACGCGCTACATGGTCAATCCGCTGACAATCGCTGAACAGGCCGAGGGCAGTGTGATCTACAATTTGACCGCGGCGCTCTTCGGCAAGATCACGATCAAGGACGGCGCGGCGGTGCAAGGCAATTTCGACACCTACCGCATGGTGCGCCTCGCGGAGGCGCCGAAGATCGACGTCCATCTCGTACCGAGCGGCGGCAAGGTCTGGGGCGGCGCGGGCGAGGCCGCGGCGCCACCGATCGCCGCCGCGGTAGCGAATGCAATCTTCGCTGCCACGGGCAAGCGTCTTCGTTCGTTGCCGATCAGCGATCACGATCTGTCCGGGTCGGCATAGCCCGCGCCATTTTCACAAGTGGCGCGCAGTGCGGCGCGACCGCACCTCGCGCCAATGGATAAAACTAAGGGGGCGAGGCCTGCTTGAGGAGGCAGACGACGTGACGATAATTTCAAAGGGAATTTCTTGCGGTCTGTTTTTGCTCCTCGCAATTCCGGCATCACGAGCGGACGAAAACGTCAGCCCTCCGGGCAGTCGCGGTGAATATCTGGCGCGGGCCGGCGATTGCGTATCGTGTCATTCCGCTCCCGGCGGCAAGGCGTTCGCCGGCGGTCTAAAAATGGGTTCGCCGCTCGGCGCCATTTACTCGACCAACATCACGCCCGATCCCGAGACCGGCATCGGCAACTACAGTCTTGAGGATTTCGATCGCGCCGTACGGCTGGGCGTCGCCAAGGACGGCCACCGGCTCTATCCGGCGATGCCTTATCCGTCTTACGCCAAGCTGACCGACGCCGACGTGGCGGCGCTGTACGATTTCTTCGTGAAGCAGGTGCCGCCGGTTCACCAGGAGAATTTGAAGAACGAGATTCCGCCGCTGCTGAGTTTCCGTTGGCCGCTTGCGATCTGGAATTTCGTGTTCACCACGAGCGGCAGCTACGTCGCCAAGAGTGACCACGACGTCGACTGGAATCGCGGCGCATATCTGGTGCAGGGCCTCGGCCATTGCGGCGCCTGCCACACCCCGCGCGGCTTCGCCTGGCAGGAAAAGACGCTCGACGACAGCAGACCGGACTACCTCTCCGGAGCGTTGCTGGACGCCTGGTATGCGCCCGACCTGCGCGGCGACGTTCGCACCGGTCTCGGCACTTGGTCGAAGGACGACCTCGCCGATTTTCTCAAGCACGGCCACAACCGAGGTGAGACGGCGTTCGGCTCGATGATCGACGTGGTCAACAATAGCACGCCTTACCTGTCGGACACCGACATCGACGCGATCGCAGTCTATCTGAAATCGCTGCCAGCGGCGTCCGCGCAGCAGCCCGTTGCCTATGACGACGCGACAACGGCGGCGCTGCGTTCCGGCCACGCATCGCAACCCGGCGCGACCATCTACACCGGCACCTGCGCGAACTGTCATGGGTTCGATGCCAAGGGCTATGGTCCGTACACGCCGGCGCTCGCCGGTAATCCCATCGTGCTCGACAACGACCCGTCGTCGCTCGTCAACTTGGTGCTGAACGGCTCGAATCCGCTGGTCGTCAAAGGGACTCCGGACCCCTATCGCATGCCGCAATTCCGGCTACAGTACACCGACCAGGAGATCGCCGACGTCGTCAGTTTCATCCGCAATGGTTGGGGCAACCAAGCGGCGCCGGTCACGGCCGCCGAGGTCGCCAAACTACGCAAGACGACCGACCCGACCAGCGATCAGGTCATCATCTTGAAAATGCGTTAGCTGTTCGACTAGAGGGCTGCCCGCGCCCTTAGGTTTCTTTGCTGATCTATGGGCGCATGTCTCAAATGGGTCATTAGCCGCCGAACGGCACCGCAACAAAATGCGTCTTATTCGATCACCTCATCAGCGCGGCCGAGCAACGGCAGCGGCATGCTAAGGTCGAAAGCCTTGGCAGTTTTTAGATTGATCGCCAGCTGGAACATTGTTGCCTGCATCACTGGCAAGTCGCTCGGTCTCTCGCCCTTGAGAATCCGTCCAGCATATATGCCCACTTGGCGGTACTCATCGCGCTGATTGGCGCCGTAAAACATCAGACCTCCGGCAGCGACAAATTCGTGTTGCGCCATGATCGCCGGAATTTTGTAACGCATCGAAAGTTTGGCAAGTTGCTCTTGTTCAGCACCAAAGAGTACATCCTGTCCAATCATCAGTGCGGCGACTTGCAATTCGTGCAATTTGGCAAATGCCAGATCGAAATCGCTTGGACTGGCGGCATTCAGCACATGTAGTTGCAAACCAAGGACCTGCGCCGCCGCCTGCACCGTTTTGGCTTGAGTTGACGCATTAGGATTGGTCGGATTGACCAACAGTGCCATGACGGTGGCTGCAGGTACCACCTCATGCAGCAACTGCAAAAGTTTTGGCCCAACCTCGACGCTTAATAGAGTTACGCCGGTCATATTGCCACCGGGGCGGTCGAGGCTGGCGACCAGCCCAATCTGCACCGGATCGGCAATGGTTACGAAAACAACCGGGATGGTCGTTGTTGCCGCCTTTGCTGCTTTTGCCGCAGGCGTGGCGAAAGCACCAATTACGGCTGGTCGACGCCCGATCAGGTCGGCCGCGAGGGCCGGAAGCCGCTCGTAGTGGTCCTCGGCCCAGCGCGCCTCAATCGTCATGTTGCGTCCTTCGCTGTAGCCGGCATCGCCGAGGCCTTGACGAAAGGCGGTGAAATTCTCCGCCCAAAACCCGCTGGGCGACCCGGCCGCGAGCACGCCAACTACAGGGGCAGCGCTTTGCTGGGCCTGTGCCGCAAGCGGCCAAGCTCCCGAACATGCGGCGGCCGTGCCGCCAAGCAAGGAGATGAAATCGCGTCGTCGCATTGCCTCCCCCATGCTCAGGAACCTGCCGACGATGCTTCCAACGCAGCCGATTACAGCAGGCTTCTGGGTGGCGCGGAATGGGGCTCAAGGGTTATTTTGCGCAGCAGCGATCTGGCGCGGTCGAGTTCCGCGTCGGGTCATTTTGTACCGATTGGCGATGTCCGCTCCAAGTCCGCTTCTCTGAACAGCTACCGAATTGCTGTCTCCTATCAGACGACGTTCGGGGCCATTACGCGACATGAAGCCCGTTGCGCTTGGATTGAAGACTGCCGCAACCTAATAAGGCAGTATCCGAATGCCAGTCTTGGGGGCGTAGCGATGCCAATGGTCGCGCATGTTGCGTCGGGGCGGGCGATACGGAGCAACAGGATGACGGACGAACACCCGGAACAGGACGGCATGAAGGTCGTCAGACTTTATGCAGACGCCTTAGGAGAAAGTCGGTTCGAGATTACGACCGTGCCGATGGCGCTCAAAGAGTTCGCGCCTCCTGCCGCTCCACTCCGTGTTAGCGAGCCCCAACCGGCTCAGAATTACGTCATCTTAGAAGTCGGCGCCAAATGGGCAGGGGCAACACCACACCCGTCACCAGCCCGAATGATGGCGTTCAGTTTATCAGGTCGCACTCGCGTGACTGCGAGCTCAGGTGAATCGCAAATATTCGTCGCGGGCGATTGCTTGCTGCACGAAGATACCTCGGGCAAGGGGCATAGTACTGAAGTTATATCAGACGTGCCTGCTCGATGGGTATTTATCCGTCTCCCGACTTAGTCTTCTACACCGCCATGAAGTCCCAGACGGGTAAAAGCGACATCAACTCGCCCCAACGAGCGTGATGAACTCTCGCCGTCTCATTCGATTACCTCGTCGGCAATCGAGAGCACCGCTGGCGGCACCTCGATGCCGAGCGCCTTGGCGGTCTTGAGGTTGAGGACGAACTCGAATTTGGTCGATTGTAACACCGGCAAGTCGGCGGGCTTGGCGCCCTTGAGGATACTGCTGGCATAGACGCCGACTTGACGAAACGTTTCTGTGAGGTCGGTTCCGTAACTCATCAATCCACCGACTGACACAAAATCACGCTGCCCATAGGACGCAGGAATCCTGTCGCGTGCTGTCAAAGTGGCGAATTGCACCGCCCGACTAATGAAAAATCCATCGGGAGCCACAAACAGCGCGTCTGCGCCGTCGCTTTTAAAGACTGCAAACGCCGCGTCGATCTCTTCAATCGTACTAGCGTTGAGGCTTTGGATTTGCAGTCCGATGACGGACGCCGCTGCCTGCACCTCCCGCAACGTCGATTCAACGGTTGAAGGATTGCTTGGATTGAGGAGCACGGCGACGCGAACGGCCTTGGGTATCAAATCATGCAGGAGCCGCAACCGCTTGGTTGAATCCTCGGCGGAGAAAAAATTGATGCCTGTCGCGTTGCCGCTGGGCCGAGCGAGGCTGGCAACAACACCAAGTTGGATCGGGTCTCCCGGAACAGCGAAGACGATCGGGATCGTCGCCGTTGCAGCTTTGGCCGCGCGCACAGCGGGCATGCCGATCGTAGCAATTACGGCCACTTGGCGGTGGATCAGATCGGCCAGCAGCGCCGGCAGGCCATCGAAGTGGCCCTCCAGCCAATGGTACTCAACCGTCACGTTCTGGCCTTCGACGTACCCAAATTCGTTGAGACCTTTGCGGAATCCGATCACCTCACGCGCGAAGCTATCGGCCGATCCGTTGATAAGGAAACCGATCAATGGCATATGAGGCTGCTGCGCTCGCGCCGCGAGCGGCCATGCGACAGCCGACCCTGCAATTCCTTGGATGAAATCCCGTCGCCTCACGGACTGCCCCTTTAGGTAGGGAAACCTACCATCGGCGGTTATGTTGTGCACCACGACAAATGACCCGCCAGAAATGACGAGATGGGTCATTTTGTACCGATTGGCGATGTCCGCTCCAAGTCCGCTTATCCCAATCACAGACAAAGTGCATCGCAGCGAAAGGCGCGACTATTCGATCACCTCGTCGGCGAGCGATAAAAATGATTCTGGAATTGTTAGCCCGAGCGCCTTCGCGGTCTTGAGATTGATGACGAGCTCGAATTTGGTCGGCAGCGTGACCGGCAGGTCGGCAGGCTTCTCGCCTTTGAGGATGCGGCCGGCGTAGATGCCGACCTGTCGATACGCGTCCGTGAGGCTCCCACTATAACTCATCATACAGCCGGCGGCGACGAACTCGCGCAGAGGGCAAATGGTCGGCAATGCATAGCGCGCCGCCAGCGCGACCAGTCGATCGCGTTGACCGGTGAAGAGCGCGTTGCCAGCGATGAGCAGCGCGCCGACCCGCCGTTGGGCGAGGGTCGCGAAAGCCGCCTCGAAATCGCGTTCGCTGCCGGCGTTCACGGTGAGAATCTGCTGCCCAAGGGCATGTGCTGCCGCTTGCGCGTCTCTTTGCTGCGATTCGACAAGATCAGTGTTCGGGTTCACGAGCAGGCCGATCATAGCTGCGTTCGGCACGACCTCGCGTAGGAACTGCAGTTGCTTGGAAAGCAGGTCGGCGCTGTTGTAGAAGGAAATGCCGGTAAGATTACCTCCCGGCCGGTTGAGGCTTGGCACGAGGCCGGCTTTGACCGGGTCTGCGCCGGTAGCAAACACGATGGGTATCGAGCTGGTCGCCGCCTTGGCGGCGTGCGCCTCAACGTCGCCAGCGGCTATGATTACGGCGCACCGATCGCGAATGAGATCGGCCACCAATTCCGGCAGTCGCTCCCCTTGATTCTCCGCCCAGCGGAATTCGATCACGAGGTTTTGTCCCTCGGTATAGCCGGTTTCAGCGAGGCCGCGTCGCAATGCCGCCACGAGGTTGGCCGAAGCATTGGCTGATGTGCTCCTGAGGAATCCGATCACCGCCGGTTGCTGCGCACGCGCAGCGAGCGGCCACGTTGCTGCCGCGCCACCGATAAGCGATATGAACTCCCGCCGCCTCATGCCTTAGCCCTCAGGTCGAGGCGTAAATCTTAGCAGCTAACCGACGTTGTGCATCACAGCAGAATGTGGCCGCCGAGGTCTGGTGTGGGTCAAAAGGCGAAGTGACGGGTTTCCCGCGCCAAGTCCGCTGTTCCCCTAATGCCAGACATTCATTGCAGCAGCAGCCAGCGGCCCTACCCTACAATAGGCTTGCGGCGAACGGACGCCTACTGATTTTGATCAAGTTTATTCAGCAGTGCCTCTTCAACATCGGCCGGCACCAAGAGCCGCCGAATGACTTTCGGCCAAAGCTCGACAGGAGGCGATGCAATCAGCTCCTGCGATAGCGTGACGATATGAAGATCGTCGTTGAGATGGTCCCGCTGCCCGCAATGCTGGGCGTGGCAGAGAACACGTGGATGGCATTCGCGATAATGGCAGATGCGACCAAGGTAACGCACCGTCGTATCGGCGAGGAAGATGTCAGCGCCAAGATTGATAGTTTGGACTTGCCCCATAAGACGCCGACCGGAGCGCGCCAGCCTGGTCAAATTCATCGCAGCATCGATCGTAACGAGGACATCGACGTCTTTAGGGATCGCCTTGGCTGCTAGAATGGAACCGAGGAGTGAGATCCGCTGCACACCTGGACAAGCCCGGGCAGCCAGCACGAAGGCAAGTACGGCGAGCAGCAGCGGGCGGCGCGGCTCGGCGACTGAGGGCGAAGGAGCGCGGGGTTGGTTGCGACGCTTTCTGTTCGAAGCAGGTCTCCGAAGGCGCGAGGTGTCGATATTCATTCCAGCTGCTCATCGAAATCGGCAGCATGCCAAAGGTCATTGAGTTCGTCCTCCATGCCCCAACCGACGCGCTTTGCTCGTGTTCTCAATTTGCCGAGCCGTTCAACGTAGGGGCGTCGCACGGCGAGCGGCAGGCTCAATACGCGGTTCACGGACTGGTCATACATGCGGATCAGCGCAACGAAGTACCGCTCATCACTGAAGCTGCACCCTTCGACGAAGCTGAACGCCTCCTCGCAAAAGAATATCGATAGCTCCGCCAAACCCTCCAGGCGCCCAATCGCTTTGTTATAGCCCGCGATCGCCTTCTTGGCCTTTGAAACCGATACATTTTGGTTCTTCATCAGGTCGGGGTTTATCCATCGCGAGATAGTTGCCTTGTAGGGCCCGAGCTGATCGGGACCCAAGCCAAGCCGTGCATGCAAGAATGCTTGATTGTCCTTGCTCGCAGCGTACAGGTCCTGCACAAGCCCCTGAAGACCTGTCCGATCGAAGGTGAGAAGTATTGCCTTGACGTCGATCCAGGTTGGCGAAGCGCCTTTGTCGTTAGCCACGATCAAACCCTTCGGTAATAGCTTGGCGAGTGACCTTACCGACTTGCTTCCTTGAGATACACGGCTTCCCGGGCAGACCCCGCTGGAGTGACGCATGATGGTCAACTTCAGTCTCAGAGGAGCATGACCATGCAACAGCAAGAGACGCTTATCCCATCACCGCTAAAACGTGCGCCTTGGAATAAGGGGAAGCTGACCGGGGCAAAACCTCCGCTCCGGCCAAAGCACGTTTGGTCAATCCGGAGCAAACTGCAATTGGAAGGACGAACGCGCGATCTGGCAATGTTCAATCTGGCAATAGACAGCAAACTCCGTGGCTGCGATGTTGTCGCGCTGAAGGTCGAAGACGTCGCACCGAACGGACACGCTGTCGATCGGGCGACCATCCGCCAGAAGAAAACCAGACAACCTGTCAGGTTTGAACTGACCGAACAGACCCGCCAAGCTGTCGATGACTACCTAAGGGCAGCCGGCAAGAAACCCGGTGAATTTATGTTCACTGGTCGGCGTAGCTCAGAACGAGGCATGACGACAAGACAATACGCCCGGCTCGTTTCCGAGTGGGTTGCCAGCATAGGCTTAGACTCGCATATCTTCGGTACGCATTCGCTTCGTCGAACCAAGGCGACGCTGATCTACCGGCGCACCGGCAATCTGCGAGCCGTTCAACTCCTTCTCGGAACGGCGACATACTGCCCACGAACAACAGGCTGGAGCACGCATCACCTACCGATTTCATCCTCGCTTCGGCGAGACGGTAGGCGTCAGGCGGCGGCTTGAGCGAGGCGGCATCGCGTTTCTCGTGGTGCGCCAACTTGACGGCACCTTTGCCTGCCTTCCAGCGTGGATGACTGACGAGGCTGCGTCCCGATTCGAGATCGGCGTTGAGCCGCGTTTTCCCCTCGATGTTCTTCGCTCCCTGCGCAACGAGGTCAATGCACTCGTAGGCTTGCTCGCGTCCGAATCGGTAACGGAGCGAGCAGAGCATGACGCACCGATCCAAAAATCTCCAGCCAAGCCTCTTCGAGGCCGGGCCGCCGCACGTCGAGTTGTGGCCCAAGCAAAAGACCGAGCTTGTAGCAACCGTGGAGGCTCTGCTGCGCGAGATCGCGGCGTGTCTGGCAAAGGCGGCAAACCGGGAGAGCGGGAATGACGAAGATCACGGCTGAGCATCTTGCCCGCAGTGCCTGCGTCTACATCCGGCAATCGACAGCAGACCAGCTCGCGCATAATCATGAGAGCCGGCGGCGCCAATACGGCCTCGTCGATCGGGCCAAGCAGCTTGGCTGGAGCAATGTCGACGTCATCGATGATGACCTCGGCCGCTCGGGCGGCGGAATTGCGCGTCCCGGCTTCGAGCGGCTGCTCGCAACGATCTGCGACGGTCGTGTCGGCGCCGTGCTCGCGATCGAGGTGTCGCGTCTTGCCCGTAATGGCCGCGACTGGCACACGCTGATCGAGTTCTGTGGATTGGTCGGCACGCTTATCGCCGACGAGGACGGAATCTACGATCCTCGCCATCCCAACGATCGGCTGCTGCTCGGCATGAAGGGAACGATGAGCGAGCTTGAGCTGTCGATGTTCCGCCAGCGCTCGCAAGAGGCGTTGATGCAGAAGGCGCGCCGCGGCGCGCTCGTTCTCGGCGTCGCCGCCGGCTACGTGAAGGTCGGCCGCGATGGCGTCGAGAAGAACCCGGACAAACGCGTGCAGGAGGCCCTGCAGCTGGTCTTCACCAAGTTCGTCGAGCTGCAAAGTGCACGACAGGTCCACATCTGGCTGAGAGAGGAGGCTATCGAGCTGCCCGTCAAGTCTCGCCACGGCGAGGCGCATGGCGTTGTGTGGCGACTGCCGGCCTACAACATCGTGCACAACATCCTGACCAATCCGATCTATGCCGGCGCCTACGCGTTCGGGCGCACGAAGAGCCGCGTGAGTGTCGAAGGCGGACGCAAGCGCATCCGACGTGGTGTGCACAAGCCCATGGCCGAATGGGATGTCTTGATCAAGGACCACCATGCCGCCTACATCACCTGGGACGAGTTCGAGCGGAACCTCGCGGTGATCGCCAACAATGCGACTGGCATGAGCAGCGAGCTTGCGCGCGGTGCAGCCCGTGCAGGCGAACTGCTGTTGCCGGGATTATTGCGTTGTGGCCACTGCGGCCGCAAGCTGCATGTGCACTACGGGGGCAAGATCGGCCGCTACAATTGCTACGGTGCGCGTACGAACCACGGCGCCGCGCGCTGCATTTCGATCAGTGGCTTGAGCATCGATGCGGCGATCAGCAATGAGGTCCTGCGCGTCCTCAAGCCGCTCGGCATCGAGGCAGCGCTCAAAGCAATCGAGGCGCAATCAAGCACGACGACCGCGGCCGAGCGCCAGCTGGCGCTGTCGCTGCAGCAGGCGCGTTACGAAGCCGCGCACGCGCGCCGACAGTACGACGCCGTCGACCCGGCAAACCGGCTGGTCGCCGGCGAGTTGGAGCGCCGCTGGAACGAGGCATTGCAGGCTGTCGCAAGGGTCGAAGGAGAGATCGCCGCCCTGATTGCGCGTCGTTCGCCGCCGCTCGGCGAGCCGGAGCGCCAGCAGTTGATGGCGCTAGGTGCTGATCTGGAGCGCGCCTGGTCGCATCCCGCTGCAACCGCCGGAACGCGCAAGCGTATCCTTCGCGCGGCACTCACGGAGATCGTCGTGCGCCGGGACGGTGCAATTATCCACGCGGTCCTGCACTGGCAAGGCGGCGACCATACCGAGCTGCATGTGAAGCAGCGACTGAATGCGGCCGGCCGGCACAATCCACGCATCCCCGACGATACGATCGCGCTGGTCCGTGAGTTGGCGCGTCTGATGCCCGATCGGCAGATCGCGCGCCTGCTTAATCGCACCGGCGTCGAGACCGGGCATGGCAATGCCTGGACGCAAGAGCGCGTGCGCGGCTTCCGCAATCACCACGAGATCGCCGTCTTCCGCGACGGCGAGTGGGCGGAGCGCGCCGAGATCACGCTCGAAGCGGCAGCAAAACTCATCGGCGTCTGCAACATGACGGCGCTGCGTATGCTCCGCCGCGGCGAGATCAAAGGCCGACAAGCTTGCGCAGGCGCGCCTTGGGTGATCAAGGCTGAGGATCTGGCTGGCTTGGCCAAGGGAAAGCGTCCGAAGCCTCCGCTAACACAAAATGCCAATCAGCAGGTCTTTGATTTTCAATGAGTTAAGCCGAGGTGCATTATGACTCACGACCGCTTGGTCATACCAAAATCGAAAGCACCGTTCGATATCTCGGCATCGAGGTGGACGACGCTCTTGCAATTGCTGAACAAGTAGACGTCTGAATTACCTGGGCAGAGCGGACACGCTCTGCCCACCCCTCCGAACCGTCTTAGCAGCATGTCTGCAATTGGGGGATAAACGGACTTGCCACCGAAAGGCCGTTGAGTTGCATATTGACCCATCTCGGACATGGAGTCTGCGGCGCAGCAGTCGATCGCTATGCGAGTTCCCTAGGGTGCAGACGAGATTGGCGGGGACAAGCGCGCTTAATTATGAAACGATGCAGTTTACAACTTTTGGGAGGCGACGATGAAAAAGCTAGTTTCGATAGCGGCCTTTGTCTGTTTCGTAACCGTATCAGCTCCAGCTTTTGCGATATCGCAGGCATGTGTGGATTGGTGCGTTCAACAATGTTCGGGGAAATTCACGAGTTGCCAAATGAACTGCGAGCACAAAAGCAAGCGTTGCGTAGGAAAGGGCCAATAACGCTTCTAAGTTCGAGTCTCGATCTGTCGTTATGGCCCTGCGCGACAGATATTGCAGCGCAAGCGAATGTCGGCTGCTGGCCCTGAACCGACCTCGCGTGACGTCCGCTATTCGGTCGTTATTGGGAGTCAAACGGACATGACGCGGACATCGGAAATCGGTCGTTCGTGACCCAACTGTATGGTCCGGCCGTGCGTTGCAAGAGTTTTCGTCGAGCTAGCGGTGAGCGGTCTTGCATCAATGTATCCGGCCTTTGGTTGGAGCGGTTACTCCTGGCCACCATGGATATCAGCGCGCGTGCGATCTCATTATGCGACAGGCCTCGACCGGGCCAGTTGGGTCACCAGTGTTCGCATGCGCCGGGAAAACCGAACCTCCATCTCGTCTCATCCTCTCGCAGACCTCGGCAGGTAATTAAGTCGTATCGATCTGACTACGTCATCGCGGGCTCCTCATTTTGTGCGGCGCCTGTGATCGGCGGCGTAGAATGACGATCAAACAGATTGGACGGCAGCCTCATCGATCTTCCTCGCCTCGAAGTTCCGGCCATGGGCCAGAACGCTCCAGGCGATACGGGCGAGCTTGTTGGCAAGTGCGATAGCCAGCACGTTGCGGTGCAGCCGTTTCCTGGCGGCTTCGATCCAGGGCTTAAGCCCGTGGCGCTCCCAGCTCTTGGGTTTGATCAACACGACCCATGCGGCCTGAACGAACAGAACCCGCAGGTAGCGATTGCCACGTTTGGATATCTTACCGAGGATAGTGCGGTCTCCGGTCGAGATCTGCTTTGGAACGAGCCCCAGCCAGGCGGCAAAGTCGCGGCCTTTGGAGAACACATCTCCAGTGCCGATCGCGGCTACCATTGCGCTGGAGATGATCGGGCCAATGCCAGGCACGCTCATCAGCCGCTCGCAGCCGGCATCCAGGCGCGCAACAGCCTCGATCTCGCCTGATAGACTCTCGACCCGCTCGTCGAGCCGGCGCCAGTCGCCAGCTAGGTCCTCGATGACCCGCACCATGCGGGGCGACAGGACATCGGGCGGCGTAGCTAATATGCGTGGCAGCTCGGCGCGTAAAAACCGCAACCCCTGGCGCACCGCAACGCCGCGCTCCAACAGGAAGGCACGGATCTGATTGATTATGCCGGTGCGCTGGCTGACCAACCGCTCTCGCACTCGATGCAGTGCCTGCAGGTCGAGCTGATCGACGGTCTTCGTCGCCACGAACTTCATCGTCGGCCGCTGCACCGCCTCGGCGATTGCCTCGGCATCACGGAAGTCGTTCTTCTGTCCCTTCGAGTAGGGCCGCACGTATTTTGCCGGCATCAGCCGCGCACTGTGGCCGAGCTCGTTCAGCTTACGGCTGAGATGGTGCGCGCCGACACAAGCCTCCATGCCGATCAGGCACCGCGGCATGTTGGCCAGACGTGCTTCGACCTGGCCACGCGACCACTTCTGACGCAACACGATCGCGCCGCGTTGATCGAGACCAACAACGTGGAATGAGTTCTTACCGATATCGATGCCGACTACGGCGATCGAAGTGTTTGGGTTCTGAGACATGGCGCGCTCCTTGTCTTTAGTGCCCCCTCCCAGCTTCCATCGCTGGCGGGGCAGGAGCACGGCCGGACCATTCCATTATGCGACTTCAGGAGCCCTTTTTGCTACCCTGCCTTGTAGAATAGACTTTTGAGTTGTGAAGCTTTGGCATGCCCGGTTCTTTGCTTGGGGGGAAGGTTGATCGGGTGATGGCTTTGTTCGCCGCAACGCAAAATGACGCGATTAGCACATTCCGGAAGTGGCCTTAGTAGGCGCACTGGACGTTTCTATTGAGGGCTACGAAGTAACCACTCCACACACAGGCATCACCCCTCACCCTTCTCCCCGCTCCGTTCCCGTTCGCGTAAGTAATCGTCCGTCGTGCGTACGTTAGGCCGTAGCGGTACGCCGTGTGGATCAAACTCGTCCTCAGTCACTACTGTAACGCGGCAGTCCTCGCACATCTTAAGCGCATCAAGTCGTTTTGAACCTTGTTTATACATCCAGTGCTGGCCTGCGAGCTTGCCGATAACGCGTTCGATTGTGCTGTTGACGCCGAAAGGCTTGCCGCAGCGAATGCAGTGGAACGGCTCTTCCTCCTTCAGCACGCGAGCTATGGTGGTGGCGGCGCGGAAATCGAGCTGCGGCTTTAGATAGATCACCTTCTCCGGGCAGGTTGCCTTGCACAGCCCGCACTGCACACAGGCATCCTCGGCGAAGCGCAGCAGCGGGCGCTCTGGATCGTCGCCGAGCGCGCCGGTCGGACACGCCGCGACGCAGGACAAGCAAAGGGTGCAGCCGACAACGTCGATCTCGACCGCACCGAATGGCGCACCTTCCGGTAGCGTGACGACATCGATCGGAGTCGGCGCCGCGCTGTGCAATTCGCGCAATGCGAGCCGCATCACCTCGCGCTTCTGGCCCACGGGCAAGAAGCTCGCCGGGCGCGGCGAGGGCACATGCACTTCGATTGCAGCCAGCGCCACACCAAATGCGTCCGGATCGTCGGTCTCGATGGTCGCAACCGAGCCGAAGCCGAGCGCGGTGAGAATTGGCTCGGCGAGCGCGATGGTTTTGGTCAGTCCAGTAATATCGTGGCGAGGCTTGGCGCGCAGCAGGAAGCGAACGGCGCTCGCGCCGTAGGCGAACGCGGCAGCGATGGCTTCGAGGCCGACTTGGGTGACCTCATTGACAGCCAGCGGCAGCACGTTCGCCGGTAGACCATCGCCGTGGCGAGCGAGAGCATCGATCAGCGCACCGCCGTGCTCGTCGTCGTGCAGCAGCAGGATGGGATGTAATCCGCCGGCAACGCGATAGACCGTCAACATCGTCCGCAGCTTTCGCATCAGCGTATCGGCGGGATGAAACGTGTAGGCGGCGGCGCCCGTCGGGCACACGGCAGCGCATTGACCGCAGCCAGCGCAAATGTTGGCATCGATTGCGACATAATCGCCGGCAGGCTCGATCGCACCGGTCGGACAGAGATCGAGGCAGCGGCTGCAGCCGACGATGCGCGAACGGGAATGGGCGCAAAGTTCTTCCGTGAATGCGATGTAGCGCGGCTTGTCGAAAGTGCCCACCAGATCGCGCGCCTTGATAACCGCGCGTAACACGGCCGTCGGATTGTCCGGATCGGCACGCAAATAGCCGTCGCGCAAATCGTGCGCCGAGAAGAGAGGCGCGCTGCCGGAGAAGTCGAGAATAACGTCACAACTCGATACCGCGCCGTCGCGACCCAGCCCGAACGCCAGTGCGTCGCGGGAGGACGGCGTAGCGGCGGCGTAATCGTCGACTACAATCTCAAAGGCGCCGAGGTGACCCTTGGCCGAGCGAACCGTGCCCTTCACGACCGGAAATGCATTGATTCGAGCTGGTGCAAGCGCACCGGGCCTACTGATCATCACTGTAACGTCGAGATGGTCCTTGATTAGGGTCGCGGCTTCGATCGCCCGCTCATCGCGACCGTAAATCATGACGACGCCTGCGCTGCTGAGCGTAACCAAGGGGACCTCAGGCGTCGGTTCGGCCGCTGCTGCAAGCAATGCAGCCATCTTCGGACCGGCATCAGCGGCTTGTGACGACCAGCCGGCAGTTTCGCGCAGGTTGACGAAAATGAGGTCGCTTTCGTTCTTGCGCTCCCGCGCTATTTCGGTGAATAGCGGCGCCTCTTGCGTACAGCCAATGGTCAACGGCGTGCCGGAGGCGACGGCGGTGCGAAAGCGTTCAAGTTCGGCGCGGCACAATTGACCCGCATTCTCGACTGTCGCGCCGCGGCAGCTGCGCCGCACCGCCCCAACATCGAGCGGCATCGTGCCTTCGCATGAGCAAAGAACAATGGTGTGCGAGCGGTCTGCCATTTTGTTCCGAGCTGTCGCGCCATCTTCTGGTTAGGGGGACTGGCCGCGAGGCATTATCAGATTATAGTGATAAGTGATCGGAAGTACGAGCCCGGGACCGCTATGGCTGGCATTGCAAAGGGTCAAGCGCATACGCCATTTGGGCGGCCACTCGATTTGCCGCCGCCGTTCCGCGCCGTCGCGCTGCGTGAAGTCGGCGACGCCTTTGCGCATGCAACAATGCTTGCCCCCGATTCCGGTGCCGGCACGCTGGTCCATGTCGGCCGCTACGATCTCGCCGAATTTGCCGTAGTGCTGGAGCCCGAAGAGCCCCTCCGCACCGCGCGGCGCGCCCTTTATGCCGGGCTGACCGCACTTGCAGAAGCACTTGCGGTGCATGCGCCACCGAAAAAGCCGATCAATTTCGCTTGGCCGGATGCGATTCTGATCGATGGCGGACTGGTTGGCGGCGCGCGTCTTGCGTGGCCCGCAAGCAGCGATGAGGACGCGCCACCAGCGTGGCTCGTTTTCGGTGCTATGATCCGCACCGCTGCCATTGACGAACAGGAGCCCGGGCTGCACCCGCTCGCAGCAGCGCTTGATGCCGAAGGCTTTGATCTCGGATCGCATCGCCTGCTCGAAAGCTTCGCGCGCCATCTCATGGTAGCCATCGACGCCTGGCAGCAGATAGGCTTCGGCGAAGTAGCCAGGAGTTATTTGTCGCGCCTCGCACCGAAAAAGGGCGTACGGCCAGATATCGGCGACAATGGCGATCTCCTGATATGCGATACTGATGGGACCGCAATCGAACGCCGGCCGCTCCTCACAGTGTTGGCGATGCCGTCATGGCTCGATCTGTCGACCGGAGGTCCGCGATTGTGAGTTGGTCATGAAAGATTTCTGGCTGTCCTCCGGTCATCAACTGCTCGATCGCGATGAGCGCGGCTCGCTGCGCACGACCGGCGATTTCATTAAGGTGTATCTTGCACGGTCGGAACTCGCGCCGCCACCGGAGGCCTGCGTTGTCGAACGAACACTGCATTCCGCGCTGCTAGCCGATCCTTGGCGCCCGGTCACGGCGGCCGAGATCGACGCTATCGCGGAGCCGGATGCGCGTGAAAACTGGCAACTCATGGTTGCGCTGCGCGATCGCCTTGCCACCCATCGTACTCTCGAAGCAACCTATGTGGCGTTGGTCCGCGAGAATGTCTGGGTTCCGCCGATCTTTCTCGATCAACTGGTGCATCTCATTCTGCGCAACACTCTCGATCAATGCGATGATGCCTACGTGTTGCGCGCCGCGGAATTGCTTTTCCGCCCGCAGCGCATGACGGTCCACGAAGGCTCGCTACTCGCGGCCGACGAGGAACTGATTGATAAAGAAGCGCCCAATACTTCGCCGCTCGTTTCGATGTTTGGATTACCGCCCGGTCCAGATATTGAAGTGCTCTCAGACGACAACGCGTCGCACTACTGGCATCGCAGCGACCGCTTCGACTTTGCAATTGATCTGACGTCGGGCAGCCGCGGCATTGCCGCGCTTGGAACCGTGATCGTATATTGGATCAAGCATCTGCTCGACATAGATGTCATCGTCGAGCCGCTCAAGGAGATGAAAAATATCACGCTGGCCTGGTACGTTGGCCTTGATCCCAATGGCACAAAGATCGGTGACGCGCTCTGGAATGACTTAGAGATTGACGATGCGACGCGCGAGAGAATCGTCGGCCTATTCCGACTGACGTTCCGCGACGCCAGTATCGTCATCGACAGCTTAGCTGGCGAGGCGGTTTATCTCATCCTGGCCATGACGCCTGATAAAATCCTTCGCATCAAGCCGCAGAATTTGCTGACGGGGTTGCCCATCCGGAATCTGGAGATCGTGACGTGAGTCATGCCCAGCCGCTTGTTCGCATTCCCATCGGCATCGTGGTTGAGCGACGCAAGGCAAAGAGCGCGTGGGCGGATTTTGTCTGGCGGCCGGTTGCCGTGTTGCCCGCGGTCCCAGAGGCCGCTCCGTGGACAGCACTGAATGGGAGTGCCGACCGCGTGAATTTCTACGGCGGGGCGGCCGAGATCGAGTTGCACCATTCTGACACTGCTGGTTATTGCCAGAATCTGGCGACGGCAACAGCTCTGTTATGGGTGGCGCTGCGGCCGACGGGTCACGAGCCGCCCTATGAGATCGCGGCGGTGACGGCAGAGCCGAGCGAAGGCGAAGCCTTCACCGAGAACGCGACCGATATTGTAGAGACCGTTCCGATGCCCGAGCCGGTGCGCGCGGTCATTGCCGAATTTGTCGCCGAGCACTACGCGGAACGTCCGTTCGTCAAACGAGAGCGCGACCGCGCCGATCCCGAGGTGATGGCGAGGCACGTACTAGCGAGGGATCGCAAATGAGCGACCCGGAAAATTCAGCGAAGAACTTTCTGCAGCGATGGTCGCGACGCAAGCAGGCCGTAGTGGCACGCACGCCTAGCGGCACATCGCCGCTAATTGCGG
>CAWAAE010000003.1:0-733833 GCA_963779855.1 uncultured Alphaproteobacteria bacterium
ACCCAGGAGATACTCAACATTCAGCCAGTCGTACCGATGCACCTGAACAACGATTGGAACGTGATCTCGCGAACCATCATACCGGTGGTGAGCCAGCCTGATCCGCTGTCAAACGGCAACACCAACGGTATAGGCGACATTACCCAATCGCTGTTTTTGTCACCCGCTCATCCGGGTGATCTGATCTGGGGTGTCGGCCCGGTCTTCACCATTCCGAGCGCGAGCGATCCTATCCTCGGCACCGGCGAAGTGTTGTTCGGCCCCACGGCCGTCTTCCTGACCACGCCGGGACATTGGGTCCTCGGCGTGTTACTCAACAATCAATGGTCGGTCGGCGGCAATCCGTTGCGACCGGCCGTAAACACCTTCCTCGCCCAACCGTTCGCCAACTACAACATGGCGCACGGCTGGTACTTGACCACATCACCGATCCTCACTTCGAACTGGCTCGCGGCACCGGGCCAGCAATGGACCGTTCCGGTCGGTGGTGGTCTTGGTCGAGTGTTCAAAGTGGGCAATCAACCGGTGAATGCTCAGATAGCAGGCTATTACAACGCCGTACGCCCGACCGGCACATCAGACTGGCAATTGCGGGCCACGTTAGCGTTTTTATTCCCTGTTAAATAGCGCGCGAGTCGGCAGAATGGCCCGGCGGCTCCGGGCAATCACCGCCAAGTAGTTCGCCAGGAGCGACCCACTCTGATCCATACCTCCTCAGCGGTACCGCCGTCGCCTGGGACATTCCATCCGTCTACCATCAGAACGAAGCGGCCCACGTTTGTTGCGGGTGCAGAAAGTGGCGCTGGCAAGAACTCAGGCATCGGCGCGAAAGCAACGAATGCCGCGCCAGCGACGAAAGCCCGGCGGTCTATTATCATGCGGCTGCTCCTTCCTGACTTGCGAGGCGGCGCGCTGCCAGCGGCGATGATTTGAATCCGGCGGTATCGCCCCACCGTTCGATGGCTTTGCCGAGAAGCGAGACTGCGGCATTGGAGTCACCGGCCGAAACGGCGATCTCATGTGCCTGTTCCAAGGCCCGCAGTGTCGGACGGTTGGTAACGTTGACGAGCGCCAGTTCAAGAGCTCTTCGAAAATCATTGCCGCTCCCGGCGTAGAATTCCGCGCCGTGGTCGGCGAATGCGAGCGGGTGCCGTTCAAGAAGTGAATTGAATTCGGAGCGCGCGGCTTGCATCTGGGCTTCAGCGTCGGCGGTTTTGCCTTGAATAGCCATAGCGTCGGCGAGCCGCCAGAGCACTTCCGGATCGCCGCTCGAAAGCGCCGGTATAAGCACAAACTCGGCGTCGGCCGCTCGACCGGAAGACGAATAGATTTCCGCCAAATGTACTCGCGCTTTCGTGTAGCCTGGCAATCGCTCCAGCGCTCTTTCGTACCACTGCGAAGCACGGTTCGTTTGTGGTTCCGGTACTAATTCTCCCCAGAGCACACCGAGCTGAAAGCACACCCATGCGACGGGAAATGGGGAAACATCCCGGTAGTTCCGTAAAGCTTGCCCGTAAGTGCGGTCGGCATCACTGAATTCGCGCAAATCCGCTAAGAGTCCCGCCAACGCTACCTGGTCCTCTATTCCGCCAGATCGCCTGACTGTCTCGCGCCGCTCATCCAACACCCTGTCGAGGTTGGTACCGCAGGCTTGGTCGAGACTCAGCCGAAGGCGGTTGACTTCTGCCTCTTGTGCTCCGCGGATTTCAGCTTGTTCGAGATGGTGTCTCGCCTCGGCGAAGCTATGCTTCATCGACGCGACCTGCGCTTGAATCAGCCCTGTGCGTGCTGACGCCGCGTCCGTTTGTGACAATTGTTTGGCCAGAAACTCAAGGCGGTCGAGCGCCGTCAAATCGCCGGCAAACTGTGCTGAGAGCTGCTCATGTTCCACAACGGTCTCAGCTATGCCCTCCCGCATCGGATCCTGGTAGAACCGGCTCCAGGACCGTAGGCGGGCGCTCTCCAAGTTGATAACGGCGATGTCACCGTCAGTCGTCTGGAAGCATGTGTCGTGAAATTCGGCAGCCTCGGACATGGCGATACCTCAAAACCGCGACTTGAGGCTTTCGAGCCCGGTTTTGAACAGAGTCGCAACAATGGTCTTCGTGATAAGTGTGCCCGGACCGTTTGGCAGAAACTGCGACCGCCATTCGACGGAACTTCCGACACCTTTCGGCTTGACCTCCAGCACGCCCGTGTAATCCGAAGCCGGGATGCCTCCGATGTTGGTGTAGCGATAAGATCGGGCGGAGTTGTCGAGCGCATCCAGACGCTCGATGATTTGCTTGCCGTCAATAGTCTCTATGACGCGTAGCTGACCAATTCCCGTTCCGATCAACTTGATGTTAGCAATCAAAGGATGCCAGGTTCCGCCAAATTGTCCGATCAGTTGCCAGAACTCTTTCGGGTGCAGCACCGAGCTCGACGCTTTCCACCACGCTTTGTAAATCGGTATTCGGTGCGGCGAAATAGGGAAAATTCTTGGTGCCGGGCTTAGTCGCCTTGGTTGTCCCGCCTTCGAGGAATTCACGGTCGCGGTTCACCATCCACGTCAGGAGAACATCGATGACATCAGCATCGACTGTGCGCCCGCCACCGGTCTGATAGGGCTGACCGTTGAGCGTGCTCTTCTCGATTTCTAGATGACTTGTATCCGTTATTGGCTTTGCGACATCAAACAGCATGAAATCATCGAGAAACATATTGGCGTTGGCGGCCAGTGCAGACGGCGTCCAGTCCTGCTTGCCGTCGCGCATGTCCCAATTGGCCAAGCTGTCCTTCAAACGCTGGAGGAACAGCGGGCGCACCTTTTCGTCGATCCCGAACGGTGTCTGCTGATTCCAAAGATCACGAAGGTCGTCGGCGCCCGCGACACCTTCGTTGTTAAGACGCATATTTGTTTGCTCAGGCCGACCAACCCAATCAAGGCGCGGAGGTTCGTGTCCAACGAATGCAGCCGGGCGCGGCCTTGGTACCGTTTCGGCGATTACCGCGAATAGCGAGCCGTTGTCCGGATTAAGCACACGCCGCGTTTCGAATTCGATGGCGATGCAGAGCACGTTATCGTTGAACAATAGATTTTGGAATTTCCTCATGCCTCCACCGAATAACCAGGCGAGGATAAATGGATCGGAGCGCATGCCCGCGAAAATGCGGAAGGTGCCGTCCGGCGTCGATGCGCCTTTCTCGTCATTGGTGACGAATCGAAGCGTCTGTCCATCGGGTAACGTACAGGTACCGCGCTGGATTGGCTTTTGGTCCGCCGCCCCACGCTCAAGCGTGTCAAACCTACAGGTAAAGCGTATTTCCGGGTCGCTCGTCTCGAATTTGGTAGCGTCACCGATACCTGTAACTTTGGCGCGGCGAACGACGATCGAGTGATCGACCGCATTAGAGAAGACCGCATCCGCCCCACAGGTTGGAAAGACGTTCGCTGCCAACACCGTGCTGGCGGGATTTTCAGGACTTATGAACGCGAACAGGTCGGTCAGGTCGGACGACGGGTCGCCGATCTGTCTTGGCCCATCGATATGATCGGACATCGCCCCGCTCCGCAGTTACAGTCAATACTTCATAATTGGCGCAGCGTGACCGCGGGAAACCAGTCAAGGCCTCGGGCACGGACTGCGTATCCCTAGCGAGAGCTGCTTTCTGGCGGACCTCCGAATGGTGTCACGCGGCCGGGCTGCTCCGGGATGGATTTCAGGTATTCGACGAGCGCCCAGCGTTGATCGTCGGTCAGTAACGGACCTACGACGCCGTCGCCGCGCGGACCATCCTGGAAAGAGTGACCGGCGTTCGAGTTTCCCTGCAGCGTCGTATCCATCAGGAATGTCCCCGAGGTCGCCGTGGTGTCGAGCCCGACCCTGACCGGATCGAAGTCGCCTCCGAGGTAGAACTTTTTCGTGCGCTCGGCAGCCGGGACTAGCATCTCATAGAGATTTGGCACCGAGGCGTTGTGCAGGAAGGGCGCCGTAGCCCAGACCCCGTCACGCGGGGCCGCCTTGTAGACGTGCTCCGGGAGCCGCGGACTGGGCAGTTCGCGATAGCCGTTTAGATCCAATTCTTGGGCTTCACTCAGGTTGAGTTTCTTAATCGCTATTGCCCGAGCCTCCGCCCCAAGCAGAGTGCTAAACACGAACGGCGGCAGCATAGACTTGCCCCGGAACTCTGGTGGCAAGAATTTGCTCAGGTCACCGGTAATTGCGAGTGGTCCGAGAACTTCGAACTGTGTTTTATCGGTGCCTACGTATGTTTGTGGCACCAGCCCCACCAGGATGAAACGCTTGCCATACTTATTGGGTTCGCTCCACGTGTAAGGCCACGCGTTGTGGCAGCCCGAGCAAAGGGTAACAAACAAGGCTTTACCTGCCTTGGCCTTCTCGCGGTCGATCTTGCCAAACACGTCTTCCGGCCAGCTTGGTGGCGCCAAGCGTTCCAATTGGTTCTCGACCCGTTGAAGCTCCCATATCGCGCCGTTCGACTGGAATAGCCCTTCGGCGGGAGATTTGGAGGTCAGATCGACGGGCAGGAATACACCCATTGTCTCTCCAAAATTTCGACCAATCGGGTCCTGCGCAAAGGCACTCCACTGCGCCCACAATCCCTGCGGCGCATTCCACAGGAAGGGCGGCTTCACTGGCGCGAGACCCGGGGACCAGTTCTCGCGAATTCCCGTCAACGTGCCCGTCGAGCGATCAACAATCATTGTGAGGGCATCGACACGTCCGGGGCCCCACGGGTATGGAGTGAGCGATGTTCGGGCGGCATAATCGTGCACCCGAGCGTCCTCGCTCTCAGTTCGCTGGCGAAGCTTGTCCTTCGCATCCGCGGTCGATGCTCTGAGCCGTGCCGCGAAACGGTCGAATTTTGCCGCGTCGGTCAGGGTCGCTCGAAGCGCGTCGTCGAGACCTCGAGCCATCCCCTGGAAGTCGAAAGTGTGCGAAATTCCGCCGTCAATACGAATGACCTTACCCTTGTACGTCAGTTGTCCTTCGTGGCACGCCGCGCAGGTTAAGCCAGCATAGTCGCCGGCCGGCCAGCCTTTGATTGGCGTCGCAACAGTTGTCTTGCTGATGCCGATCGGCAATCCGTCCGGATTATCCGGGCTCGCGGCCTCGGGGACCAGGCCGTAGCGCGGGCTGCTTAGCCCGGACCGGAAAAGGTCTTGGCTGTCGGCGGCTTCGAGATTCAAAAAGATGTCATATGAAAGAACCGCCGAGCCCTGCGAAAAATGATAATACCATTCCCGATCGTCCTGCGACCAAGCCTGATTTAGATGGATCACATTGTCGCCTGGCGACTGCGCGATCGCGGGTACTGAAAGGAAAAAGCTAGCTGCGCAGAGGAGTAACAACGAGAGCGAGCTGACGGTTGATGTGACGCGGTTGTATCGGGCCATGAAGATTCTCCCATACGAAGGGGGCTCCATCCTTGCGCCGATAGTTACACAGTTAGGATTTTCCGTCAAAAAGAACAACTGTTATTACGCCGTTTCGAAGACTTCAAAGTTGAATCAGGGACTGATCGACTGCATCACATTCGCGACAGCTTGCTATACAGCAATAACGCGTGGCCCGAAGGCGGTCCCGAGGCTCTTTCAATGCAGTGGTCTCAGCCGATAGGATGCTATGTCTGAGCCTCTAGGGGGCACGGGAATGGCCCCTGCAGAGAATGCGCTCATCTGCGCGAATGTTAGTTTTGGGAAGAAGGCGTGCCCATTAGGCGTTTGATACCGCTCAGTATCGCCATGCTCACCGCATCGATGTCGGAGGTATACGCCGCCTCCTGCTCGAACGACATCGATCGCATGCAGGCGCGCATCGACGCGGCTTGGACAGCTTCTAAGGCCTGGCAGATTGCGGACCGTTAGCGGGTGCGATGTCCGATGATGGCCCATCGCGTCGTGTTGCATCGCCGCACAATTTCGGTCGCAAACGGGGAGAAGCGGACATTCAGCGAGCCGCGCTGACTACGCCGGATTTATGAGTACGCGCCCTAGCATCAATGCGTCAGGTTCACTGCGCGATAGAGCATCTAAATCGCGGCGACTTCGAGTGCGCAATCACCTTGGCGGGCGCGGCGGAACGAATGTTGCCCGATACTAATGAGCCAACATTTCGTCAGAAGGTCAAAGCCCTCTCGAAGTCTCCGGAAATCCAAGCGGAGGGAGGGGCCACCGGTCCAAACGATTACAGCAATTGGCTCAAGCATGGCGGAGCCGAAAAGGCGACAATCCCCGCAGAAGAAAGTGTTGCGATGATTTGGCGAGCGATCACGAAATACAACGTGACGTACAACGACCTGTCCCCTCAAATGGTAAGTTTCCAAAATTGGGCGAGGGACTGGCTACTCCAAGATCAAAAGTTGAGTTAGGCCGCTCCCGAAAAAGCCAAATCGGTTGCAGCCGCTGCGGCAACAGCATGATACAATCCACCTGACCGCTGGATTTCTTGGGGAGGCTAGCGTGGGTCTTTTTGACAATCTCTTTGGTCGGCGGGACCGCGAAATTGCGGAGTTGATGAACCCTCTGCTCGCAATGAAGCTGAAAGAGTTTGTTATTGCGGACGACAACACGGACTACGTGAAACACTATTTCAGGTTTCGGAATAAAGAAGGCAACGACGAAGAATTCATCGTCAACTACCGACGCTTAAAATCTGAATTGGAATACCTGCGCACGCACTGGAAGCGTCTCAGCGTAGACCCCGAATTCAGAACGCTCTCAGAGCGCGGCCCGTGGTCGATTGCGATTACCTATCTCATTGAAACCGGACAACGACTTTCAGCAAATACACGTCCCACGCGGGGACACTTTGCGTCGAAGGTTTCGACCGAAAGTCTCCGGGACCCCAATTGGGTTCCGCCCGCCGCAGCGGAGAAACCCAAAGTATCGCCGCAACCCGATGTGAAGAAAAGCCCGTCCGCTACGCCTCCGCCTCCTAAGAGAGAGCCGATGCGAGTGTCAGTAGACGTGAGCGAGTGGCAAGTGCAGCGGAAGGACACTGGCATTGATGGGTCGCAGCGAAGCGAAGAAATCAGCCAAATCTATCATATCTCTGGAATGCGAGGGCAGAATAAGACCGCCACTCTCAGAGTGGTTTGCACTGTTGGATGCACATTAGAAAGCAGAAGGGACGATCAAGTAAATATCCACCGCCGCCTTCGATTTTATTTGTGGCCGTTCTTCCTGCCGCGAGAGGCTTCATTTGTTATGCGACTACACACTACAGATCGGTCTCGCGGGGGAACCTTTGATGTTCTTGCTGCCCCCGTTGAAGGGGACGCCGATACCGCGTTGATTGCCAAGTATTGCGGTAAGGATGACGTGACAAAATGCCTAGACGCAATGATGTCGGGCAAAGAAATGACGTTCATGCTCGCGGATCAGAAAGAAACGCTTGTCGATTTTCTCTTGCCGAGCGATCAAGCATTCAAGGGGCTTTACGATGAAACGTGCACCCGACTTGCGGAATTTGAAACCGGCTCTGAACTATTGCGCTCCGGTCGGATCACCCAAAAATCGAGCCTCATAGCGAAATATTCCGATCAAGTTCGCAAAAGCCCCAAGGATCATGCGGTGTGGATGTGTGAAACAAACCCCGGCGAGTTTGATGTGCTGTTGGTCAAGCTGGACAGCGAAGGCAATATGGATGAGGCGTGGGGACTTGGGACATTCTCGACCCGTAGTGAACAGGGGACCTTCGCTTTAGAAATCGCCAGAGATTTCCAAATCAAGCTAATGGACGTAGTGCCCACTTCAACGCAGGACCCAAACACTTCTGCGCCAAATGAACTGACGTACAGCGTCGCCGAGATGGACAATCAAAAATTTCCACCGTCGCATGGCACCATTTGGCTGGACGGCGACGAAATCTGGCTCGGTCAAGCAACAAAAGATTTCTCCTTTGATGGGCGTTCCTATCACATTCCGGGCAGCATGGTTTGCTTTGCAAGGGAAAAAGCTGCACGCGAGGCGCTATTGAACGTGCTTCGCAAGGAACGAGACCTTTGGGCAGCGGGCGATGAAGCGACCGCGAAGGCGCGTTTAATTGCACATGCTGAAAAGTTGCGAGGCTGAGCGCGGAGCGAGGAACATGCCCTTCTTTTTGCGCGTGGGTCATGATGGTAAGGCCACAGTGTGTGAGACGAATTCATCTACGTTGGGGCTAGATGGTCCTGCACATAAAGGCAAGATTTGGCTTGATGGCGACGTGATCTGCCTTCAATTCCCGTCAATCGACAACATCACGGTCGCGGGGCGGCCTCCGCTCCAAATCGTCAGCCATATGGTTCGTTTTCCAGCCAATGATGCGGGAATTACGGCTGCCGAAGCTGTCCTCGATGTGCGCCAGCGTATGTTGCAGAAAGACAATGAAGACCTACTGCTTGCATTTGCTGAACGCGGAACTGACCACTCCGCAATATTGCAGCTATATAAAGAAATCCTGCCGTAAGCTGAGGCACAGACTTCTACGAGCGATCACTCTTACGTGCGGCGTCGCTCGGCGACGCATCGCGCCGGGCCGCCTGCACCGCTCTAATCGGTTCGTCTAACCCCCTACCGCTTGCATCCGGCCAGCAAAGCGCCTAAATCACTTTCAAGCTCAGTCCGATCCCTTGAGGATCGGGGTGCCCCTCCGGGGGCTACTGAGGCGAGCACCGGATCGCACCCCTACTCGCCAAATCGCCTGACCTGATGCGTGACCCGTCGCCAAGATGGCCGACACACCCAAGATGGGAGTGTCAGCCATGGGCCGACCCTTCAAAGAGAATACCGCCCGGCACATTGTATCGCGGGCGCTCAAAGACACCGGCCAAGCCATCAAGGCCGCCGGTTTGTCGTCACTCTCCCCCGAATATCTAACGAAGCTCCGCACGACATGCTTGCGGCTCGCGGCTGCGCATCTGCCGAACGGCTCGCCGGATGAAGTCGTGCGCGATGCCGACCAGCGATACCGCCACTGTCTCAGCTTCCTGACAGGGGCGCAGTCATGACGAAGCCTTCACTCGATGATCTGATCGTCGTGGCCCGCAAAGCCGTCGAGGCATTCGACGCCGCTGATAAGAGCGAGAGGGATGCCCGTGTGCGGCGGCTTGAACGTGCGCGTGAGGCCGCAGCGGCGATGTTGCAAGCCCGCGACGCCGGGGCGACTCAGGTCGAGATTGCGCGGGCCGTGAATAAATCTCAGCCTTGGGTTAGCTCGATGCTGAAATGGGGCCGCCGTAGTCATGACAATCAAACGTCCGTGCCGTGGGCAGCCGAGACGAACAACGGGCCGTTTGCGGAAGCCTCACAGGCGGCGCGCGAGCGGCAACAACGAGAGAGCTTGGCTGAGGGCGTCGAGAGCCACAAAATTATTAGTCAACTGCCCGCGACTGATAATTCCCCGAAGGTTAGTGCCAAGGGCACGCGCCTTGAGGACGTGAGCAAGGCGCTACACCGTGTTCTCAATGCTTGCATTGATCCGAAGGCCGACAACGCGACGCAAACGCAACAGCGCGAAGTCGGCCGGGACGCCGCTCGCAAGATACTCGCGGATCACGGCGTCAAGACAGTCCGCGACTTAAAGCCTGAACAATTCAACTCTGTGATCCAAGCTTGCGAGCACCAAGACGACGCTATCGACGATCTTATCGCCAGAGCCGAAAAGAAGATCGCCGACGCCACGGTCATCGAGAAGGGCCGCAAGCGGCCACGGCTCACGACCAACTCTGATATGGCGCTCGATCACTTCAAGCTCGCCTGCAATATGTACATCTGCGAAATGAACCTCGCCGGGATCGACGCGGCGGAAGCCTACTTCAAAGAAGTGGCCGGACCAGTTTGCGCGCGGCTGAGCGCAGCGGGCGACACGTCGTTAAATGACGGCAGCAAGTTCGATGTGGATGGCAACGTCGTGCCGCTGAGAAATAAGGGAGGCGGCCATGTTTAACAACGCCGTCGCCGAGTACCGGCCGAACGCGGCCGGTATCTTGGTCCCCTATGTCTATTTGGATGGGATTTTGAAGGAAGCCGTATGGGCACCGCTGCCCGGATCGCAAGCCGCCTTCCTCGCCTCACCTGAATTGATCGTGCTGTATCAGGGGCCGCGCGGCTCCGGTAAGACGCTCCCCCTCTTAATGGACTTCGCGCAATTCGTCGGCATCGGACTTGGTGCTGAGCACAAGGGCGTCATTTTCCGCCGCACGTTTCCCCAACTCGATGAAGTGATCGCGCTGGCGAAAATCTGGATTCCAAAACTGTTCCCCGGCGCATCGTACAACGCCACGCATTATGTTTGGACATTCCCGGACGGCGCGACGCTGCGCTTCCGTCAACTATTCGACGAAAACGATTTTGAGCAATTTCAGGGGCAGTCGCTATCGTGGTGCGCGCTTGAAGAATTGGCAAACTGGCCGAACCTTGAGCCGATGAAGCTCATGTTGTCGTGCTTGAGCCGGTCAACGCACCCGCTCTCGCCGAACCACATGCGGATGACGACCAACACGTACGGCATCGGGCGCGACAAGATTATGGAATACTTCCATCTGATCCCGGCTCCGTCGCCGACGCTTGGTCCATTGATCGTCGATGACTTGGGTCCGCCGCGCCGCGTCATCACCGGCACGCTCGATGAAAATCTGCCGCTGTTGTACGCCTCGCCCAATTACGCCGACAACATCCGCGCGGCGACCAACGAGAATCCGGCTAAGCAACTGGCATGGCTTCACGCGATATGGGCTGCACCGCCGACCAGCTACTTCGGCGACGTTGATTTCGATTACGTGCGCGTCCCCGCATTCGAGCCGCCCAATGCTGGCCGCATCCGCGTCGGCTTCGATCATGGATTCACCGCTCCGTCGTGCGCGTTGTTCATTTGGGAGAGCCGGGGCGAGGATATTGAATTCCCCGATGGCACCCGCAAGCCGACCGTGAAGGGCGACCTGTTCGTACTCGATGAAGTGTACACCGCATCGAAGCCCAACGTCGGCTTGAAGTTCTCGCCGTTTCAGATTGCCGATCGGATGCTTGCCGTCATCCAGCGCCACGACTGGAACAAGCGGCTCCTAGCTGCGCCGGGCAACATCGCCGACACGTCCATTTTCTCACCGGGCGTCAACGACAACCGCGCCTCCGTCGATCAAGACTTCCAAAAGGCCGGAATCCATTTCGAGCCTGCCGACAAGGCGCGGGTGTTGGGCTGGTCGGAAATGCTCAAGCTCTTGACGGCGACGAAACCGCCGGACGATGCGCCACGTGAACAGCGCGCTCTCTTTATCTGTGAGACGTGCACCAATCTATTGCGGACGCTGCCGAACCTACAGCGCGATGAATCCGACCCGGAGAATATAGACACCGAGACTGAGGACCACGCGGCCGACGCGCTCCGGTACTACCTACGCCGCGACCGCGTGCCGCCCGTGTCTACACGCCGAAGGTGGATCGCATGAGCAAATATAAAGCCGCCCAAAATGTAGGCGCTGGAAAAGAGCGTATCGCCCGCGAGCGCCTACGAATTGCCGAAGCGCAATTCAGGATCGCCACTGACCTAGTGAAAGCTGCCGGGACCTGTGAGCGATACCGCTATCGTCAAAACGGAGATTGGGACCTGAGCACTAAACACAATCTTGAAGCCGCGAGAGAAGCCTTCGCGGTAGCCGTGGCGATGTTCAACGAGGCGTGCGCGAAGCTGGCGTAAAAGAATGGCCGCGCTGTGAGGGCGCGGCCGGAAAGTGAAGTAGGAGTGCATGATATGAGTACCCCCGCAGAAAATGTCAAGTTGGCCGTTGACTTCCTCGCCTCATGGCCGGGGGAGCAAATTCATCTGACCGCTATTCACCCGGAGGGCGGCATTGCTGCCCGAACCTTCGCCAAAGACGTGAAGGGATTGGCATCGTGCGCCGACGCGATCAGCCGCGCCACGGCCACCGGGAAGGGCATCTATGCCAACTATAACGACGTGTCGCCCGCGCTCAGCAAGGAACACCCGAAGGCGAACGAGAAGGAAGTGACGACGCTCTATGCCTTCCATGTCGATGCCGACGTTGACAAGAGCGTGACGGACCCGGACGCCTTCGCCGTCGCCAAGGCTGAGCTATTGCGCAAAGTGCGGACGATGAACCGGCCGCCGACGACCATCATCGACAGCGGCAACGGCTTCGGTTTGTTTTGGATGCTCGACAAGCCTGCCAAGGTCGGCCCGATAAATCGGGAGCTATTGAAGGGCGTCAACGTCGCGTTGCGTGAGGAAGTGATCGCGCTCGGCGGCGACGCCGATGCCTGCCAAAACCTCGACCGCGTGATGCGTGTCCCGTTCACGATCAACTATCCGAACGCTGCAAAGCTCAAGCGCGGTCGTGTCACTGTGCCGACCGGGCTTGTGTGCGACGAATATGAAACGTTCGGGACCTGCTACCCCCTCGCCGATTTTCAACCGGCAACCGTCACCGAAGCCCCGCCGCCCGATGCGAGCTTTGATGACATGGATATTCCCGACGCGGTTGACCTGAGCCGCTTCGATGCCGAGCTTGTCGAGCTACTGACCAAAGGACCCGGCGACAAGAAGTATGGCGACGCCTCCCGTTCGGACTTTGCTTATTCCATGGCGTGCCAGTTGCGAGAGCTTGGCGCAACCGATGGCGAGATTGTCCGCATTCTCACTTACGACAAGCTCGACGTGTCGGCAACTATCTTCGATGCGATCAAGGTCAGCAAGCGCACGCCTGAGCGTCAGGCGTTCCGCACCATCCTCGATATGAACAAGCGCGGCGTCGAGCGCATTCCAGATGCACCCGAAGATTTCGCAGGCGATCCGGTCGAGCCTATCGCACCGGAGGTAGTGCAGGCCGATCAAGAACGCGACAGACTGACCCGCCGTCCCGGTGTGCTGCTAGTGCCGGGCAAGCTCGATAAGATCGTGCGCCGCGTTCAAGATAATCTTATGCGCTCAGCGGCGAAGCCGACGACCAAGAGTAGCGACCTGATATTTCAGCGCAGCGGCGAGCTTGTGCATCTGAGCCGCAACCGTCTCAAGCCGCGCAAGCCCGGTGCCGTGGTCGATAATCAATACCACGTGCACAACGAGTTGCTGATTAAAGCGGTGACTGAGGGATGGATGACGGATCGAGCAATGCGCGCCATGGGCTTCTATAAACCCACCAAGGCCAAGGTGCTCGATGCTGACGGCAAGGATACCGGCGAAAGGACTGACGGTAAGCCGATGGTCTGTGATGCACCCGCTCGCGTCATCAAGCTACTGAGCGACATAAACACCGGATGGAAATTTCCGCCGTTGCTGGCGACGGTCGAGACGCCGACGCTTCGCCCCGATGGTTCGATCCTCCAAGAGTACGGCTATGACAAAGCGAGCGGACTGTTCTTTGACAACGGCGGCGTGACCTTCCCGCCGGTCGAGCTATACCCGACGCGCGATCAAGCCTTGGCCGCGCTGGCGATCCTCCGCGACCCGTTGCAGGATTTCAACTTCATCGACAAGGATGGACAAAAGGGACTGTCCGAATCTGTGCAGGTGTCCGCGATGGTGACCGCGTGCGTGCGCCGGGCGCTCCCCTTCGCGCCGTCATACGGTTTCAGCGCGAACGATATGGGCGCGGGCAAGACGCAACTCGCTCAGGTCAACTCCATCATCGCCACGGGGCAACGATCCGGTGAGCGACCTTTCACGACTGACGCCGACGAACAGCGCAAAATGCTATCGGCCGCCTTCGCCGCTGGCGACAACGTGCTGCTATTCGACAATGTAGACGTTGATCTTGAGGGCGGACCATTGTGCAGCGTCATCACTGGCGAGGAAATGAAAACGCGCAAGCTCGGCGGCAATTCCGCCGAAGATCAAATCTCGGCATCGACCCGCGCCTTGATGATGTTCACCGGCAATCGTCTGACAGCGACCAGCGACATGACGACCCGCGTGCTTATCTGTCAATTGTTCATCGGCAAGGTGCTCAGCGATCCGAAACGGAAGTATCAGCCGCTCGACGATCATCTGAAACGAGTGCGCCCGGTGCTGGTCGCGGCGGCGCTGACGATCATTCGGGCGTACATCAATGCCGACAGTCCAAAGACAACGAAACGGAGTCGATTCCCGGTGTGGCAGGCGTGGGGTGCTGACCCGCTGGTATGGCTTGGACTGCCTGACCCGTGCATGTCATTTGATCGCGCCCTCAAGGCTGACCCGGAGCGTGAGCGGTTCGGCGGCGTGCTGAGAGCTTGGCTTGCATCTGATAAGCCGACCGACTGGCGACCGACCAAGAACCTTTTGGACTTTAGCGACGGCATCGCCGAAGCGGTTGCCGAAGCTCGCGGCATCAAGGTCGATGCACTCACCGTGCGCAACGCGACGGAATATCTCCGCACGATGATCGACAAGACCATTGATGGATACCGGCTTGAGGAACGACGCGGCGATGCCAAGCGGGCGTCGATGTTCCGCCTGATCGCCGATCAAGGCTGACGATCCCGGCCGACCGAGCGACGGATCGGCGTTGCGGCATTTGCGGCATTTCGGGGCCTCTCACCCCCTATAAATATCGCCTCTATAGAATTCGTCTTTTTGAAATGTCGAAATTTTCCTATAGGCGGAGGGGGGTAAATGCCGCAAATGCCGCAGAGCTTGGACGGTTTTGAGAGTTACGAGAACCGTCAACCTATCAAAACCCTTGCTTTGGATGGTAACAAAGAGTAACTAGGGCACAAAAGGTGCCTTTTAACCATGTGCCTTAACGACTGCAAATCGAAAACTTTAGGCTAAAAGGAACGGAGCGCCGCCAATGGCCCGCCCTGAAAAGCTCGACCGGATCGTACCGTTGCTCGATGCGATGGTGACGACGCCTGAAATCTCAGTCGCCGCCCGGCGCGTCGGCCTTGGGGTCGCGACGGTGTTCCGCTATTTGGTCCGCTCGCGCATGGGCGATCCGGCATTGCAGGAAATCGAGTGGATGGGCGTCGCTGCGCCGTTCCACATTCACGTCACCCAAAACGCTCGCGCGCTGACGGCACAGGCGATCCAATCGAGCGCGATGGATCGTGCGCTCAATGGAGTTTGGGTCGATGTGTTCTACCAAGGTCAGCGACAATATGAGCGCGTGCTGAAACGCGAGTACGAGGGCTTCACTAACGCGGAGCTTGATGAATTCGGACACAACGTCGATGACTGCTACGAAATGCGGCCGGTGAAGCAATGGCTCAAGCCATCGGATGCGCTGACGATCAAGATGATGGAGTCTTTGGGATCGCCGCTACGCTCCGCACCAAACAATCGACGTGCAATATGGCGGCGTGCTGCGCATCGAGCGACCGAACGAACAGACGACCAAGACCATCGAGGCGAAACCGATCTTCGATGATAGCAACGATGCTGAGAAGCAAGGCGGCGTACTGGCGCTCGCACGTCCGGCGAAGTCGTCAGAGGAAATGGATGCTTGGGCGAAGCAAGGCGACTTCAAGCCACGCCCGGTCAAATTCGTCCGCGCAGATGGCAGCACGACAACGCTCAGCGCGAACGAACGCACAGCGCCAGCAGCAACACAAGACTACGCTCGACGACCAGCCGCGCCGCTAGATCAAGCTGGCATCGGGCGCGGTCCTGATCCAAAGAACATCGGCGGCAGCGTCGGCTTCAAAAAAGCCTGAACTAGGGCTTGAGCCTTAGATTGGTCGACTAAGCCTCAAGGCGGCTAATGGTGCTCTGATCGACGTTGTAGCTCCGGGCGATCACGCTCTGCGGCTCACCGGCCTCACGGCGCTTGATGGCCTCAGTGCGCTGGTAGTTATTGAGCTTGGGCTTGCGGCCGAACCGGACGCCCGCCGCTCGCGCCCGTGCAATGCCAACGTCGCATCGTGCCTTGATAAGCGACCGCTCAAACTCGGCAAGGCCGCCCAAGATCGTCACCATCAACCGGCCATGCGCCGTGGTCGTGTCGGCCCATAGGTCCGCCAGCGACCTGAACGCCGCTCCACGCTCGCCGACCTGATGCAGCACGTTGAGTAGGTCGCGGGTTGATCGGGCAAGGCGATCTAGCCGCGTCACCATCAGCACGTCGCCAGCTTTTAGGGCGGCAATCGCCTTGGTGAGTTGGGGCCGGTCGGACTTCGCGCCGGACTGCTTTTCGGCATAGACCTTGACGGCCCCGGCGGCTTTGAGCGCGGCGACCTGATCGGCGACGCTTTGACCATCGGTCGATACGCGGGCATAGCCCACTGTCATTGGCATTTCTGATCCTCCATTTTGCATCAGGATTTTGCATTACAGATGTAGGCCAGAAATGCGGTGTTTTCCCCCATGCACAAGTGAACACATTTGCATAATTTGCGGACGTAGTTACCGCACCGTCTCATCTAAAATTGTTTGGATCGTCGGCGTCGTCAACCGTAGAGCGCGAGGCTCACAGACAGCACGTTAACTATCCAAGCCATTGAGCGGAGCTACCGGGTACCTCATTAACCATGGCGGCCCTAGCGCAAGTTGCGGGGTTCTCTCACGGCGACTTCTACAAAGCCAGAATGCTCACTGCCCGGACAGAGCAAGAAAATTTGAAATTCAAAATTCCGAACCTACATCTGACACGAACACACCGAAAGGATCACAGCCATGGAAACGAAAACACCTGACCTGGCGCTCGCCATCCTGCCCAACGGTCACCTACAATTGCAGGGCAACAGCGAAGGCTACAACGCCGCGAAGGCGTACTTCAAATTCCAGCAGCCGTACAAGGCGGCACCGGGCGAGCGATGCGAAATCAAGCTCGACTGTGGTCCGTCGATGACGCGCGACATGCTGAGCAAGGTCGCCAAGCACATCGCTGAGAAGTCCGGCGTTCTGGTCGCCGTTGGCACCATCGTATCAGCGGCCTAACGGCGATTTTCGGCTAGATCAAACGTCGCTGCTCCGATTCCTCACGCTCCGCCTTCCTGAAATCCCTCAGTGAAGCCGAATGGGACTTGCGGGCGGCGACCGTCCAAAATTTGCGCGGCCGTGAGAATTTGCAGTCGAGGGAACTTATTGCCGCCTGTCTCATAGAAGCCAGTCGCAGCCGCCTCGCGCTGCATCTCACGTGACGGATCATTCAGAGTGAGGAACAATCCGAGCGCCGCTTTCTCGCGCTCCATCGTGCCTTTTAGATCGCGTATGTCGCCCGACTTGATGCCCCCGCCCTTTACGGACACGATTGCGAATTGCGCCTTTTTCTCCGCGTCGCGGAAATGCAGATAGCCATCAATGCCGCGATCCATTCCCTTCTTGCCGCCCTTGTACGGCTGCGCCCCGATGGCCGCTGTGATCCACATTTGGAATTGGTGCTTGTCACGCTCCGCAAGATCGCGTGCACCGGCAATGTCCTTTGGAACGCCGTGAACTTCATAGACGATTCCGGGAAAGGCTTCCGTCAAGCGTCTTTCGACTAAGGCGATTGCCAAATGAGTTACGTCGATCCCGATCCATGGCCGGTTGAGCTTTTGCGCGGCGTGAATTGTTGTTCCGCATCCGCAGAACGGATCGAGCACGACGTTACCTTCATTGGACGATGTGGAGACAATGCGTTCTAACAGCGAAAGCGGCTTTTGTGTTGGATAGCCAAGCGATTCCTTTCCTGTGGCCGGTCGAATATCGCTCCAATCATTTTGGAGAGGAACGCCCGGCATTTCGTCGAGATAGCGTTTCTCTGCGGGAACGGCTCCGGGTCTGGTTTGTATGATTCGACCTTTCGCAATTAGTTCGTCCATTCGCGATTTGGAGTAGCGCCAATAGCGTGTAACTCCCATGACTTCATATGAAGGATTTCCCTTCGCAGCACCGCCCGGCCCTGTAGTGTCGCTTAGCCGGTAGCGCCGTCCGGTTTCCGGTTCAATATGTTTGTAGAAATCCGCGACGTATTTTTCGTCGTAAGGTGTGTACTGCCAATTCCAAGTCCATTCATCACCCTTTGTGTAGAACAAAATCACATCTCGAATATTTCCATATTGGACGCGCCCTTGCTTTGCGTCGCTGTGAGCCGATTGCCTTTTCCAGCTTATTTCAGTGCGAAAGCAGATGGGCGTGAACACGGAATCAAGAATAATCTTTAGGTAGTGACTGGCAGTTGGGTCGCAGTGCAAATAGAGCGAGCCCGTTGGTTTCAATACGCGATGCAATTCGATCAAGCGGACGGCCATCATCGCGAGATAGGCCATCATGTCATTTTCGCCGAGCGCCGAACGCATTGCCTTGAGCATGATCGTTGCGTCAGAATGTGGGCCGGTCACCACTTCGTCGAAGGCGCGTTCTGCTGACTCGTTCCAATGCCAAGTGTCCTCGAACGCTTCAATTTGTGCCTGCGATCCTTCACCGGACGGTGCCTTGAAAAGCACGTTGTATGACGCGCTCGAATTGAACGGCGGGTCGAGGTAGATCAAGTCAACCAATTCGGTCGCGATGCTCCCGCTGCGCAAGACTGCCAGATTGTCACCATAGAATAGCTGATTCATCGTCTCGACCCCGTGCATGGCGGAAGTGCTATAATCGCATCGATTCGCGCCAGAGTGAGGCTGAAAATGTCGTCCGATAAGTCACCTTCCGAGCCGCCGCCGCCGACGCTGCAACCGCCCCCGCCGCCGCCGCCGCCGAGCGAGCCATTCAAGAAGGGCATTGACCCACCAATGACACGATGAAGGCTACCACGCCGCCGAGTACAGCCGTTCCGGCGAGGTACAAAGCCCACATCGTTCGCGCCGCTGATCGTTCCATCGCGGCGCGGTTTTTGTCGATCCGCATTTGAAAATCGGCGGCGATGTGCTGCAACTGCGGTAGCGTCTCCATCACATTTGCGAGCCGTCGCGGCTGATCGCCGCCAGCAAAAAAGTCAATCGGACGCGCGGCGAATGCGGCAACCGCACTTGCAAAGATGAACAGTGAACCGGCGACCGTGGTCGCTACGACGAAGGCGCGTTCGCCATGTTGACTCGCAAAATTTGCCGCCGCCGCCGCTAGGAGCGCCACGCCGGCCGCGCCGAAGATTCCGCAAAGGGTGTTAGCGCGAGCGTCGGCGGCAATTGCCAGCCGTACCGTATCGGAGAGGCACACTTCGCCTTGGTGCACTAATTCCTTGAGCACGCCCGCATCATTGTGCGCCGATAAATCGACCGTGTTACCCCGGATTTCGGTCATGCTACGATCCCTCCGCTTTTTCCCCGCGTAATGATCCGACGGGGCGGCCAGTACGATTCGGAAGCACCACTATGATTCACGATTTCAACTTTGATAATGATGTTAAAGACAGCTTTTCCGCTGCAACGAAGAAGACCTTGATCGTGTTCCCTAAAATGGTCGCGAACCTAGAAGACCTGCTTAGCAATTACCACAAGGACAATCCTGCGGAACTTGTAGAGCGATCAATCCTCCCGTTGGACAATCTAAACGTAGTCAACACTTCCAAGCTGACTGCGAAGCTCCTCGAAATTTTCGCCTGGATAATTCAGCGCGAGCATGCTTGTGGTCCGCATCGGATCGGTAACTTGTTCCGGCGGATCAAATCCGCCAACGAATATCATCGCCGCCTCGCGCTTGGCATCAAGACGAGGGATTGCGTGAAATGTAACAAGGAGCAGTGTTTGGTCGGATAGGTCGTGTGGATTGCCAATGCAAAAGCCTTGCGTCAAATTCCCGTCTCCTATCCGATACGAAAGAAATGGACCAATACGATCCGGGTACTCGCCTTTGAGCATAGGGCCAATCAATCTAGCATCGTAAACGCGACCAACAAATTTCATCGCCTCGGGCAATTCGTTCCCTAAATCGACCGTTAGGTTTGCGCGCTTTGTCGTTAGCGTCGCATAGTCTTTAGCTTTAGTTCCAGCCTTGAAGTGCTCTAGCCCTTGTACAAGCAGAGTAAAGATGTGCCCTTTGTTGCTTCGGAGCGGGACCGATTGCCTCCTGACTTTCGTCAGTATCTTGCCGTCCTGCGAGAAATGAGCTTCGCCGCCGATGTGGTGTGCATACTTTACGCTATGCGATGAACACTTGCCTTGCGGCTTTAGATCAACAGGTCCTCCCGCTTGACCAGCAGGAAATCGTTGCAATGCTCAGAAGACCTTTGGATATTGCAAAATACGGAAGGCTCACAAAGAGGGAGCCATCAGCCTTAGAAAAGCTGACCAAAAATATTTTTCTTACGTCTGATCCCTTCTTGGTTCGGACAACAACGTTTTCAGAGCGAAAGCACTCGATTGTTACGTTTTTTGACATGTGCGCATTGCACCTTATCAAACCTTGAAACGCGGGAATCGCCTCAACGCCTCTGCCTTGTCGGCAAGCTCCGGCTGACCGTAGCTACGTCCGACATTGGCCGGGGCGTGACCGCAAAGCACGTCAAGCATCTTCTCCGATAGCCCGGCGCGGTCGCCAAGCTTCTTGAATGTATGCCGCCAAGCGTGGTTTGGCTGTAACTCGGGATCGCTTACGCCAATCTCACGAACCCATGCCGCCATACGCTCGCGTGCTTTCACGGCGCGGGGCCGCTTCGGATTGGTCGGGTCTATGTCGGCGGCTACCTTGGCCTTGGCCTCGTTGTAGAACAGCGGCCCCTTGCCGCTCGCCTTCACAAACTCGACAAAGCGTTGCTTGATTAGGTGCTCATGGAGCGGCACGGTGCGCGGCTTCCTGTTCTTCACGGAGCCGGCTTCCGGCGAAATCTTGATGGCCCAAATGCCATCTTGCTCGAAAATATCAGAGCCGCGCAATTGCGTCAGTTCGCCCATGCGCGCACCCGTGTAAGCGGCGAGCCATGGGCACCATCGCTTTGCGGCGTCCATCTTGCCGCGAACTTCGATCTTCATCGCCGCTTTCAGGATAGTGCTAATTTCGCTCTCAGTGAACGCCTTAGTCTCGCGCGTGCTGTTTTTCTTCGGCACAGTGATGCGCCAGCCGGTGAAGGGATTGCGCGTGACCAGCTTCGCCCCGATGGCCCATGCGAACACGACGCGGGAGGCATTCACCCAAACGTCGCGCACTGTGACGGCGGTGCGTTCGGTGTTTATCAGCCCCTTGGCCCATTCATGCGCCTGTTCGGGCAGCAAGGCGGCGGCGCTCGTATTCGGGAAGTCGGTTTGCAGTTTCAGAAACACCCCGCGCCATCTATCGACCGTAGCCGTGGCGGGCTTGGCTTCCGCAATCCACCTTTCAAATAGCGACCAGGGCGTCAGGCCGGGATCGACGACGCCTGACCCTTGCTGCGGAAATCGCTCGGCGTATTCATCCTTTCCGAAGTCGCCTGACGCGCGGCGGACCAGCAGGTCCAATGCCGCGAAGAAATCACGGGCCACATAGTCAAGGAACAGGTCGCGCGACGGCGGGTCGAGTTGGGCGCGCTTGGCGGCAAGGAATTGCGCCGTCTTGCCTTCGTCGGCGATGACCGGCCGCACATGGTGCATGTCGCTATTGTCGAATGGATCGCCGGGGCCGGCCTCCGCTAGGCTGTAAAGTCCCTCCCACAGGCGGTTCCGATAGTCGCGCCACACATCCTTTGACCATTTGTTCTGCGCCATCTGCGCCACGAACCACGCGTACCATTCGCCAGCCAGCGCCCTCGCCTCTTGCGGCGTGAATATCTGGCCCTCACCGCTGCGCTCGGCCCGGATGTTGGCGATCCGTGCTTCGATCAGGCTCGACCAGTCACGGTGTCTCGCCCGCGCCTGTAGGAGGCTCACAGGACCGCTATTGAACCACGCTTCCCACTGTGCAGGCCCCTTGCCGAACAGCCGCCCATAGTCCGCCGCTACGTCACGGGGGATGGACTTGCGCGCGACGTAGCCGCCGCGAGGCGCGGGCTTGAGTTGAATCGCGACTTTGGGCAATGCCCGGCTCCTACAGAGGCGTTCTGTAGTCGTTTCTGTACTTGAGCCTCTGTAGGAAGTCCAATGGCGGCCGTAAGTTATTGAAGGAAAAAGGGCCGAGTAGGCTAATGGTGCGGCCGAGAGGACTCGAACCTCCACGGGTTGCCCCGCTAGCACCTCAAGCTAGTGCGTCTACCAATTCCGCCACGGCCGCATGTGGGGTAGGCGCGCGCGCAAAGGCACGCGCGGCGCGGATGTAACAGCTAGGCTATTTGCCGACAAGAGCGGAGGCCCCGGCCAAAGGCGGCTCAGGCAGCCGACAGGCGTCCGCGGCAGAACGTGCTTGACCTCGACCGCGATCTTGTTGCCGCTGACGATGACGGTGCCCTTCGCCACCGGCAGGTTGTTGGCGAGAATGCTCACTTCATCCTCTTCCGAGGCGTCGAGCTCGATGATGGCGCCGCGGCCGAGGCGGAGCACCTGGTGGATCGGCATGGAGCTCGTCCCCAAGACCACCGCAATATCGATCGAGACGTTTTCCAGTGTCGGCAAGAAGCCCCCTGTTTCGGTTTTGGCGTTAAAGGCTCATAGTGTTGACCACGCCATGGTTACGAGGTGGTTAACACGCGCGGCGACACGACCATCGGCCTCTTGCCCGCAGCCGGCGCGCCGCCGGTCGAATGGCGCGTGAGCGATCGGCCGGTGACCTATGACGCCGCGCTCGCGGCCATGTCGGCGCGCGCCGAGGCGATCGCGCGCGGCGAAGCGGACGAATTGGTGTGGCTCCTCGAACACCCCGCCCTTTATACCGCCGGCACTTCGGCGCGGCCGGCCGAGCTGATCGAGGCGCGCTTTCCGGTGCATATGACCGGGCGTGGCGGCCAATTCACCTATCACGGGCCCGGCCAGCGGGTCGGCTATGTGATGCTCGATCTCAAGCGCCGCGCGCCTGACGTGCGCCGCTTCGTCGCCACCATCGAACAATGGATCATCGACGCGCTTGCCGCATTCGACGTGCGCGGCGAGCGTCGCGACGATCGCATCGGCGTTTGGGTGCGAAGGCCGGATAAAGGCGACGGTTTTGAAGATAAGATCGCCGCCATCGGCATCCGCGTGCGGCAGTGGGTGACGCTGCACGGTTTTGCGCTCAATATCGAACCGGACCTATCGCACTTTTCCGGCATCGTGCCGTGCGGCGTGACCGACGCCCGCTACGGCGTCACCTCGCTGGCCGATCTCGGCCTGACCGTCTCGATGGCTGAACTGGACATGGCATTGCGCGGGGCGTTCAAGCCGCTGTTCGGCGAAACTGCCGACGCTCAAACGTTGCCGAGCACTGAGAATAATTCGTCGCGCCGGCGCAGTGCCACTTCGTCCAGCTCGGCCTCGCGCTGATCGACGAAATCGACGCGCGCGCCCGGCGGGCCGTCACGGCACTCCTCGATCATCGCCAACACATCGGTTTCCAGCCCCGTGAATAAGGCCTCGACCGATCCGTCGCGGCGATTGCGAACCCAGCCTTGCAGGCGGCGCTCAAGCGCCGTCACTTCAGTCCAGGCGCGGAAGCCGACGCCCTGTACCCGGCCTCGGATCAGCACGTAACGGTGCACGTTCAACCGAATTCTCCAAGCTTGCGGTGGCCGGCACCAAGCGGGCGGGTGGGCAGCCACGCCTCCAATGAAGCAATGTAGGCGAGCGGCATTTCCCACTCGCGGGCCGCCTTGGCGACGATCTCCATATAGCCGGGCTTTGGCCGACCAAGCGGACGCCGCCGCGCGACATAGACGAGCGCCGGGCGGCGGCAACCCGCTTCGACCACCGGCAAAGTTACGGCGCGATAGAGCCCGCCGGCGATATTCTCCCAAGCGTCGAGCGTCACCCGGTCGCGTGGAGTGAGCCGCCACATCACGCCGTACACACTGTGCGCGCGCGCCGGCTCGACCGAGGCATAGCCGTCGCCCGTGATGACAAAACGATAGTTCGCAAGCCGCGCCAAGCCGATCGGCACGGCGGACCGCGCATGCTTGCGCATGACGGCGCGGTGCATGTTCGAGCCATAGGCGAAATGCAGCATCAAGCCTTTTCCAGGCTCGGCCGTTTCGCCGTCCAGACGGAGAAAAAAAGCGCCACGAAGATTGGCGCAAAACCGAACACCATGAGCATCACCACCATCAGCCAAGCAAGGTCGTAATGCGGCGATCCGATCAAAGTCACAATGACGTAGAGCAGCAGGATGAGCTCAAGCGCGCTCGTCGCGCTGGCGTTGTCCATCAATCCGCCGGAGGTGTTGAAGAAGCTATCGGCCACGATCAACAACAGCACGATCGACAGGACGTAAAGCAGGCCCACGCCCACGGCCAAGCCGCTGCTTCGTCCGGCATCGTGCAGGCGCTTGGCGTGCACGACGAACCAAATCCAGACCAGCAGAGTTTGCGCGCCGACGAAGGGCCATAGTCCGCCCCGAGCAATCACCTCGGGTGTCGTGAGCAAATGCGATGCCGCGCCAAATAAATAAACCGCGGCAGCGCCATAGATAAACGGCTGCGGCTTAAGCCGCCCGTTCGGCGAGAAAAGAACCTGTACCGCCTGCATCCTGCCTGCCCCGGCAAAGGCGGCATCATGCACGATTCGGCGTCGCCCGCCTTCAGGCAAATTCCATGATCACCGCATCGACCGCGACGCTGTCGCCCGGCCTGACGCGGACTTTTTTGATCGTGCCGTCGCGCTCGGCGCGCAAAATATTTTCCATCTTCATGGCCTCGACCACGGCCAGTGTCTCGCCGGCCTTGACCTCCTGGCCTTCACTCACGGCGAGCGACACGACGAGCCCCGGCATCGGGCACCGCACCGCCTTGCCGCTGTCGGACAGCTTTTTCACCGGCATCAGACGCGCGTAACGGGCCTCGCGCTCGGTATAGACGAAGGCTTTCACCTCGACGCCGTGATAGGCGAGCTCGAAGCCGTTCGGAAGCGTGCGCACATGCATGGCGACAGGCCTGCCGTCGATAGTGCCGGCCCAGACCGGCATGCCGGGAATCCAGTTCGAGGACAGCACGTGCTTGGCGCCGTCTTCGAAGGTAACGACGGTCGTTTTGCCGTCGTGTTCGACGTCGGCTTGAAACTCCTCCGGGCCGAGCCAGATCGCGCGCCGCCGTTCGCGCGTGAGCGTCGTATTCAATTGCCCGGAGATTTTGCGTTTGCGCTCGCCGAGCACGTGGTCGATTGCCGCGGCAACGCCGGCGATGGCGTGCGCGATGGCGCCCTTGGGCGCGACGCGCTCGAAGCCGCCGTGAAATTCTTCGGCGATAAATGCCGTGGAGAGCTTGCCGGCACGCCAGCGCGGATTCTGCATGATCGCGGCGAGGAACGGAATATTGTGGCGAATGCCCTCGATGGTGAAGGCATCAAGCGCCTCGGACTGCGCCTCGATCGCGCCGAGGCGGGTATTGGCGTGGGTGACGAGCTTGGCGATCATCGGATCGTAGTAGAGCGAGATCTCGCCGCCTTCGGTAACGCCGGTATCGTTGCGTACGACAACGCCGTCGCGCACGCCTTCGGCGGGCGGGCGATAGCGCACCAGTCGCCCGATCGAGGGTGAAAAATTGCGGTATGGATCCTCGGCGTAGATGCGGCTTTCCACCGCCCAGCCGGAAAGTTTTACGTCGGTCTGCTTAAGTCTAAGCGGCTCGCCGGCCGCGACCCGGATCATCTGCTCGACAAGGTCGATGCCGGTGACGAGTTCGGTCACCGGATGCTCGACCTGGAGCCGCGTGTTCATTTCAAGGAAATAAAAGCTCCGGTCCTGGCCGGCGACGAATTCGACGGTGCCGGCGCTGTCGTAGCCGACCGCCGTGGCGAGCGCGACCGCCTGCTCGCCCATCCGTTTGCGCGTGTTCTCGTCAAGCAGCGGGCTCGGCAATTCCTCGATGACTTTTTGATTGCGGCGTTGGATCGAGCACTCGCGCTCGCCGAGATAGATGACGTGTCCGTGCTTATCGCCCAGAACCTGGATCTCGATGTGGCGCGGATCGGTGATGAATTTCTCGATGAATACGCGATCGTCGCCGAAACTCGATTTCGCTTCGGAGCGGGCGCGGGCGAAGTTCTCCGCGACCTCCGCTTTGGAAAACGCGATGCGCATGCCCTTGCCGCCACCGCCGGCGGACGCCTTGATCATGACCGGGTAACCGATCTGTTCGGCGATGGCGACCGCCTGAATGTCGTCCTCGATGACGCCGAGATGGCCTGGGACGGTCGAGACCTTGGCGCGGGCGGCGGCCTTCTTTGATTCGATCTTGTCGCCCATCGCCGCGATAGCTTTTGGATTCGGCCCAATAAAGACGATGCCGGCCTCGGCAAGCGCGCTGGCAAAAGCCGCGCGCTCGGAGAGGAAGCCGTAGCCCGGGTGCACAGCCTCGGCGCCGCTCGACTTGCAGGCGGCGATAATGTTGTCGATTACCAGATAGCTTTGCGCGGCCGGCGGCGGGCCGATCGCGACGGCCGCGTCGGCCATTTCGACATGGAGCGCGTCGCGGTCGGCCTCGGAATAGACCGCGACGGTCTCGATTCCCATCCGACGCGCTGTCTTGATGATCCGGCAGGCGATCTCGCCGCGATTGGCAATCAGGATACGCTTGAACATATAAGCTCACGATCCCGCGAACCGGCCTTTTGGCTTTGCGGCGGCGGCGTGAAAATGTCAATCACGCTGCGACATTTGACATCAGTGCCGCAGCAGTAGCGAAAGCGCGAGCGCGAACGCAAGGAGCGCCGCCAGCCCCTGCCAGACGCGAACGGGGTATCGTTGATAGAGCGTCTGCGAGCCGCCAGTCCCGTGCGGCGCGCGCGCCGGCCCCTCCTCCATCTCGACCGCAAATTCCATCATGTCACGAAAGCGGTTGGACGGATCGGCGGCGAGCGCACGCGTGAGTGCGGCTTGCAGCCACGCCGGAAGGTCCGGGCGCAGATCGGCGAGCGCCTTCGGCCGGTCGCGGCGCGAGCGGCTGGTGGCGTCGACGTTGCCGTACGGGTACTCGCCGGTAAAGGCGCGAAACATGGTGACGCCCAGGGCGTAAACGTCGGTCGCCTCATTGCCGGGTTCGCCGGCGAACATTTCGGGCGCCATGTAAGCCGGCGTCCCCGGAATATCGTCCGGCGGAAAATCCTCGAGCCCGGGCACGCGCACCACTCCGAGATCGATCAGTTTGAGTGATGCTTCGGCTTCGAGGATCACATTGTCCGGTTTGATGTCGCGGTGGATGATGCCGGCGCGGTGGAGCGCCGCCACGCCGCGGGCCAATTTGATCGCGATATTTCGTCCTTCCTCCAAACCCACCAGCGGCCGGCGGGCGAGCCGCGTTTCCAGGAGCTCGCCCTGATACAACGGCATCACCGTATACAGGCAAGTCTGCCGTCCCGGCGGCAGCACGATCGTGCGACCGACCCACGGACTATGCACGCGCGCGCCGACCCATGCCTCGCGAACGAATGCCGCGCGGTAGGTGGCGACCGCCGCGACCTGAGGCTTTGGGAATTTCAATGCCACCTCACCGCCCTCGACCTCGTCGGCCGCGCCGAACAGGCGGGTGTAGCGACCGTCCGACATCAGCACTTTGAGCACGAAACCATCGACCGTCTCGCCGTCGATCGGCACCGGGATCAGCGGCAACTCCATGACCTCGGCGCCGATATCGGCGGATCCCGCGGTTGGCAAATCGACGACGTCGAGCACCAGGGCCGTGCAATTATCGGTGCTTCCGGCGTCGAGCGCGGCCTTCACCAGCGCACCAGCGGAATCCTCGGAACCGGAGCGTTCGCGCAGGATGTCGGCGATGGCCTCAGGCGACAGGGAACCATGGACTCCGTCGCTGCACAGGAGAAAACGGTCGTGCAGCGCCACCGGCTGCGCGGCGTAATCGAGCCGCACTTCGGTCTCGACGCCGAGCGCGCGGGAAAGGATGTTCGATCGACCGGCGCCGCTCACTTCGCGGACATGGTCGGTCGTGAGACAGGCGAGACGGTCACCGCGCAGCCGATAGGCGCGCGTGTCGCCGACGTGCAGCACATGCGCTATCCGGCCGCGCAGCACCAGCGCCGTGAAGGTGCATCCCATGCCGGCCGACTCGGCGTTGCGATGACCCTCCGAATAGATCCAGCGATTGAGCGAATTGAGGACCGTCGCTGACGCGCGGCGCACTTCCATGGTCTCGGGCAGGTCGCAAAATCCGTCGAGGAAACCACGCACTGCCGTCTCGGCAGCGATACGGCCGCCTTTGGCGCCGCCGATTCCATCAGCAATCGCCGCAACAACGTCCCGGCGCGGCTGCGGCAGCTCCAAACCGAAAACCACGCCAGCGAAATCTTCGTTGCGTTCGCGCGGTCCGGTTTCCGAATCGAAGCCCGCACTTGCCTTAACGCCGGACACCCGCTCGACCATCACCGCTGCTCCGGCTTCGGCGGCAGCAGGCAGCCCGAGTAGCGACACGCCGGCAGCGCAGTCGCCAACCCCGCGCTTGCCGTTTCAATTGTCCAGATTGCAATGATCATGGAGGAAATAGCCGCCGGTGCTCGAGGCGACAGTGACCGTAAGATTTCCGGACTTGCGATCAAGCTCGTAGTTTTCGCCGTCCGCCGTATGCCACGAAATCTCAGCAACGCTGATACTGGCCGGATGGGAATCCACTGTGCTCGCGTCGAAGTCGACCTTAATCTGCCAATTCGCGCCGCTGGCCGGATTGGTGCAAGTGATTGCTTTTTCGCCGCCCTGTGCCTCGGCGGCGATGGCGGAAACGGCAAAGATGAAGGCCAATAGCCCAAATCTCACGGCCAGTGGCCGAGCCAAGCCCAAGAGTCCCATCATTCCCCCTGCCTATTTTCTATTCATAATGCAGATTTTTTAATCACCGCGCCCCAGCTACAGCCAAATCCTTCATGGAAAATGTACCCAGTCAACGTTCGTTTAACTGGCATAAATTTTGCGACTTCCCCTTCGCTCGCCTAGTCAACATTGGCGCTCAGGGCGGCGATTATTGGGGGAAAGGACAGGACATGGCAATCGTTCCATCACCGGCTTGGCTCAATGAAGGCGATAATGCCTGGCAGTTGGCGGCGGCAACATTCGTCGGCCTTCAAAGCATTCCAGGGCTGACCGTCCTCTATGGCGGCATCGTCAAGAAGAAGTGGGCGATCAACTCCGCTTTCATGTCGATGTACGCGTTTGCATCGGTTTTGGTCGTCTGGGTTCTCTTCGACTACAATATGGCGTTCGGGCCGCAATGGTTTCCATTCCTCGGTAAACCCGGATTGGCGGTTTCGGCCGCCTTTACGTTAGGTCAAGCGACAGTTCCGGCCGCAGCAGCGGGCATGCCGCCCCTCGCCTTTCCAATGGCGACGCTGATGTTCTTCCAGTTCGTGTTCGCTGCGATCACCGTGATTATCCTTGGCGGTTCCGTTCTCGGCCGTATGAACTTCACGGCCTGGATGATCTTCTGCCCGGTCTGGATGACGCTGGTTTACACCGTAGGGGCGTTCAGCCTCTGGGGTGGCGGCTGGCTGGCAACCTTGGGCGCGGCGGACTTCTCGGGTGGTTACGTCATCCATCTCGCCGCCGGTACGTCGGGCTTTGTTGCGGCTTGGGTTATCGGCCCGCGTCTTCAGGCTGACCGCGACCACTTCCCGCCGAATAGCTTGCTGATCACGCTGGTGGGCGCCGGAATCCTGTGGCTGGGTTGGAACGGCTTCAACGGCGGCGACCCGTACTTTGCCAACGCCGACGCCGGCGCCGCGGTGCTCAACACCAACACCGCGACCGCAGTCGCTCTCCTAGTCTGGACGCTGATGGACAAGATGGCCTATGGCAAGCCGTCGGTGCTCGGCGCCGTCAACGGCATGATCGCCGGTCTGGTCGGCATCACCCCCGCCGCCGGTTATGTGGACGGCTGGGGCGCGATCACCATCGGCGTGTGCGCCGGCATCATTCCGTGGCTGAGCATGAACAAGTTCCAGAAGCTCGGCTTCATGCAGAAAGTGGACGATACGCTTAGCGTGTTCTCCACCCACGGCGTGGCCGGTCTTATGGGCGGCTTGCTGACCGGCATCTTGGCGAATCCTGCGATGCTCGAATACATCGGCACCGACAAGGACGCGCCCGGCGTCAACATCACCGGCTGGCTTTACGGCAATCCCGGTCAGCTCCTGCTTCAGGCGGAAGCTGCCGCGTTCATCATCGTGTACAACGCCATCGCCACCTTGATCATTCTCAAGGTGATCTCGATCTTCGTCAGCCTGCGTATGGACGAGGCCACCCTGAAAGTGGGCGACGATGCGGTGCACGGCGAGACCGCCTACGCGATCGGCGCCGAGGGCGAGTAATAGTCCCCGCGTCACTTCCCTTGCGAGCATGATGGCCGCTCGCAAGTCAGGGTCCGCGCTTCTCTTCTAGTCGCGCGGACCCATGGCGGCCCTAAAAGGGGCCGCCTTTTTTTGCGAGCTGGCGGCCCCAAATGAGGCCGCTCTTTTTGTCAAGCTGCGACCCGGGTATCCCCGGCAGAACCGGGCCCTGTCACGTGCAGGTCATGTATCGCGGACTAGCTTCGCTCGAATGCCAGCGCCATTTTGAGGGATGCTATGAGCAACAAGCTGCTGTCGACCGTTGCGTATGCCGTGATCGCAGTCCTAGTCCCGGTCTTGACTACCGGCACCGTCGCCGCCGCCGCGGAATCGACCGCGCCAGACGGCGCATCCGGCCCCGGCCCGCAAGACGCCGCGCCCACCGCGACGCCGATCAAGCACCTCGTCGTTATCTTCAACGAAAACGTCTCATTCGACCATTACTTCGCGACCTACCCTAAAGCCACCAATCCGCCGGGCGAGCCGGCGTTCACGGCCAAACCCGGCACGCCGAAAGTCGACAACCTCGCCAACGCGCATCTTTTGACCAACAATCCGAATTTCACCAACACGGCGAATGGCAGCGATGCTGCCGAGCCGTTCCGGCTCGATCGCAGCCAGGCCTTCACCGCCGACCAAAATCACGCCTACACCGCCGAACAACAGGCCTATAACGGCGGCAAGGCCGACTTGTTTCCCAAATTTACCGGCAAGGCGACCAATGGCGGCGCCGGCGCCTTCGGCACCAAGGGCCAAGTCATGGGCTATTACGACGGCAACACGGTCGCCGCGATGTGGAACTACGCGCAGCATTTCGCGATGAGCGATAACGCCTTCGGCGACACCTACGGCCCGTCGACGCCGGGGATGCTCAACATCACTTCCGGCCAGACCAACGGCATGACGATCGTGGCCACGACCAAAAAGCCCTCCACCGTCGCCGCCGTTTCCTATTACATCAATGACGGTGCGGGCGGCCTCACCATGATCAACGACGTCGATCCCGGCTACGACATTTGCTCGAATCCGAACGACCAGGCGATGATGTCAGGCAAAACCATCGGCGATCTCCTCAACGGCGCCGGCATCACCTGGGGCTCGTTCATGGGCGGCTTCCGCCTCGACACCGCCAACGCCAACGGCTCGACCGGCTGCAAACGCTCAACGCATTCGACCGTGGTCGGCTCCGATGTCGTGGACTACATCCCGCATCACGCCTGGTTTCAGTATTACGCTTCGACCGCCAATCCGAAACACGAACGGCCGAGCTCGCTCGCGGCGATCGGCTACAGTCTCGAGCACGACGGCACGACGCGCGATCCCGCCAATCATAACTACGATCTGACGGATTTCTACGACGCGGTGAAGGCCGGAAATTTTCCCTCGGTGTCCTATATCAAGATGCCGGCCTACCAGGACGGTCATGCGGCTTATTCGGATCCGCTCGACGAGCAGGACGGCACGGTGACGCTTATGAATTTTCTCGAACAGCAGCCGGATTGGAAAAGCACTGCCGTGATCATGACCTGGGACGATTCCGACGGCTGGTACGATCACGTCTTCGCGAAAGTGACGAGTCCGTCCTTCGACGCCGAAGCGGACCAACTCGATGGCCCGGGCAAGTGCGGCGCGGGTGCGGCGCTGCCTGGCGCCGGCGGCAAGCCGGTGAACGGCCGCTGCGGTCCCGGCACGCGGATCCCTTTCCTTGTGATTTCGCCGTGGTCGAAGTCCAATTATGTCGGCCACGCGCAGATTTCGTTTTCCTCCGTGGTGCGCTTCATCGAGGATAACTGGTTGCACGGGCAGCGGCTCGGCGACGGCTCGTTTGACGCGACGGCGGGATCGATCAATGGTCTGTTCGACTTCGCCGGCTCCGGCAAAACTGCGGCGCTTTATCTCGATCCGGCGAAAGGCATGCCGCTCGATGCCCCGCCGGCCTCCGGAGGCGCTCACTGAAGCCAATCTCGCCGCTCCGCTGGCTTATCGGCGCGAGCCTGCTTTGCGCCGCCATGCCCTTGAGCGTGGCGGCAACTTTGCAATCGCTTCCCGCTTCCCATCCGGAATCGTCGTCGAGTTTGGCACCGTCCGCCGGCGGAAATCCGCATTCTATTGCGCTCGTGCGCCCGCCCGCCGAACCGTTGTCGGCGATGGCAGAGCTTGGCCGGCTGATTTTTTTCGATGCGAGCCTGTCATCGTCCGGCCGGCTGTCCTGCGCAGCATGCCATAGTCCGCAGCACGCCTATGGGCCGCCGGGCGATCTGCCGGTAATGCGCGGCGGTCCGCAATTGTCGCGCCCAGGCGTTCGCGCTGTCCCGTCGCTCACCTATCTGGAACGTCAGCCAAGTTTCGCGATCGGCCCCGATAACGAGGAAAATGAAAACGTCAGCCTGGCGCAACTTGTCGCGTTAAGCCAGGACGCGGTACGCGTGCAGAAAACGGCTCCGCAGGCGAGCCAGGCGGCGACCAATATGGTGCCGCAAGGCGGTCTGTTCTGGGATGGCCGCGCCGACACGCTGCAAGACCAGGCGCTTTCGCCCTTGCTCGACCCGCGCGAAATGGCCGGCGGCAGTATCGACATCGTTGCGGGCAAATTGCAGCGCGCTCCTTACGCGGCGCGTTTTGTGGAACTGTTCGGAAGATCGGTCTGGTCCGACCGGCGCCTTGCGGTCGGCGAGGCGCTATTCGCCGTCGCGCGCTATCAAATCGAAGACCCGAGCTTTCACTCCTATTCGAGCAAGTTTGATTTCTGGCTGGAAGGAAAAGCGCGCCTTGCCGCCAGCGAGCAGCGCGGCTATGCGCTGTTCAACGATCCGGCCAAAGCCAATTGCGCCGGCTGCCACGTCGACCAGCCAAGCCGCGACGGCCTGCCGCCGCTGTTCACCGATCACCAGTTCGAGGCCTTGGGCGCGCCGCGCAATGCGGCGCTTGCCGTCAACGGCGATCCCGCCTTCTTCGATCTCGGCATTTGCGGGCCCTATCGCCGGGACATGTCCGGCGACACGCAATATTGCGGACTGTTCATAACGCCGACGTTGCGCAATGCGGCGACGCGACACGCATTCTTTCACAACGGCGTGTATTCAAGCCTCAAGCAAGTTCTGGATTTCTACGACTTCCGCGACACCCAAGCGCAGAAAATCTATCCGCGGGGCGCCGATGGGGCCGTGCAAAAATTCAACGATGTGCCGCCGGTCTATCGGGCCAACGTCGACGTCACCGATCCGCCGTTCAACCGCAAGTCAGGCGATACCCCGGCAATGACCGAGGTGGACGAGAACGACATCATCGCGTTCCTCAGCACGCTGGTGGACGGCTACAGGGAAAAATAGTGCGTTCGTATCCCGCGCCAGCGGAGCCGATCGGTGAGGCTACAGCCGGACCAAGCTGCGTGCCGCGCGCCGGCCCTCGGCGGCAATCCAGTCGAGGATGGCGACATCTACTTCGTCGAAGCCGGCGGGCAGGCGCCGGCGCGGCATTCGTTCCGCCACAACGATTTGCGAGCGCGCGATCACAGCGGCGAGCGTCTTCAGATCCCAATATTGCTCGTTTTTCGGAATTGCCACTGCCGCCTCCGGATGCAAACTCGCGCGATCCGTGGTTGTTCCAATGAGTCGCGCGGCTCGCGCCGCAGGTTCAAATTTCAATGCCAGGATGTCCCGCGAAGGGCAGCAGTGCGGCAAACTCACGGCACTCCCGCGCAAACTTTCGGCAATATTCGCCTAAGTACGGCCGGTCAGCCGGTTGCCACTCGCTCTAAATGCCGCGCCGCGTCCCCAAAAAGGAACTTTCCGGATTAATGCGCCGCCCAGACGATTTTTTGCGATTTGACCGGGACGCCGAACAAATAATACTTTTGGCTCAAGGGAATATTACCCTTCGGAAGGCTGGCGTTAGTGCCGTCCCAACGGTACATAAGGCTGCGAAATACTGTTTCAAACTTCAGATCAGCCCAAATAACGATCAGCCTAAGCGATGGAGGATTTGCATGGCTCTTCAAATTGGCGATACCGCCCCGGATTTCGAAGCCGAAACCACGGAAGGCAAAATCCGCTTCCATGACTGGATCGGCAACAACTGGGTGGTGCTGTTCTCGCATCCCAAGGATTTTACGCCGGTGTGCACCACCGAGCTCGGCACGATGGCGCGGCTGAAGCCGGAATTCGACAAGCGCGGCGTCAAAATCATCGGGCTGTCGGTCGATCCGGTCGACAACCACAAGAAGTGGGCGAGCGATATCAAGGACGTCGTCGGCTTCGCCCCGAACTATCCGATGATCGGCGACACCGACCTGAAGATTTCAAAAGCCTACGGCATGTTGCCGGCGAGCACGACCGGCACGTCGGAGGGCCGCACGCCCGCCGACAACCAAACGGTGCGCAACGTCTTCATCATCGGGCCCGACAAGAAGATCAAGCTCGTGCTGGTTTACCCGATGACGACGGGGCGTAATTTCGATGAAGTGCTGCGCGTGGTCGATTCATTGCAGCTCAACGCCAAGCACCGCGTGGCGACACCGGCCAATTGGAAGCAAGGCGAAGACGTCATCCTCACTGGCGCGGTGAGCGACGAAGAAGCCAAGAAGCTCTACCCCGGTGGCTGGAAGACGCCGAAACCCTACATGCGCGTCGTGCCGCAACCGCGGTAGCAAGTCATCCAAGTCTCTGCTTTGATTGCGAGGGCGCGGCGCCAGCCGCGCCTCTTCTTTTAGGGGACACAATGAATCCCGACGCAAAACTTCAGCCGCCTTTCGCCGAGTTCATGGGTATCAAGGTCACGCACGTTGCGGCGGACAAGGTCGTCGCCGAGATGCCCGTGCGAGAAGAATTCAACAACCGCTTTGGCACGCTCCATGGCGGCGCCGTCATGGCGCTCGCCGACAATCTTGGGGGTACGGCAACGGTGGCAAATCTGCCTGCGGGCGGCAGAACGGCGACGATTGAAAGCAAGACAAACTTTTTCGCCGCGATCCCCGTCGGCGACACGGCGCACGCGGAATGCACGCCGCTCCATCGCGGCCGCACCACCATGGTCTGGCAGACTCGCATCACGCGCAACGACGGCCGGCTTTGCGCGCTGGTGATCCAGACCCAGATCGTCATGCTGCCGGAGAAGGAATAAGACGGCGGCGCGGCAGTTCTTGCTCAAGGCCGCGGCTTGATCTGCCCTGCGACATAGTCGGCAATCTCCAGATCGTCGCCCTGGCTGCGCTGGCGGAGACCTCTTACAACGCCCTCACGATCCTGCATTTCGCGGTTCTAACTCATTTTCCATTTGCCCTCGATCCGGGTGATGGCGAAGCGGAAACCGACAATACCGCGCAGCATGGCATTGACGTAAGTCGCGGGCGCGTCGGAGACGGCCCAAGGCTTGCTTTCACTACTCTCCTGCTGTGCGGTGAGTTCGCCGACATGACGGCGCAGCCAATCGGCATCGTTCATCACTTCAGGGCGACCATAGGCGTGCACGACCGCATAATTCCAGGTCGGGACGACCTTGCCGCTTTGCGCCTTGGAAGCATACCAGTTCGGGGTGATGTAGCCTTCGGCCCCTTGGAAGATCATCAACGCTTCACTGACCTCGCCGAGTTCCTTGCAATGCGGATTGGCGCGCGCCAGATGGCACTCGATGACGCCGTAGGCGCCGCCATCTTTCAGTACTGTCGGCAGGTGGCTGGCATAGAGGCCTGATGCGCCCGCCGAGACGAGCGCCGCGAATGGCCGGGCACGCATCAGCGCATGCATTTGCCGCACATCCTCAACACGAAAGTGATCGGGCCGGTACATGACGCTCTCCCTTTCACGTCAATTTGTAAAATTGCAGCGTCACCTTCGCTTGCTCACGCGCGCCGGTGCAAACGACAACGTGCTTCGTGAGCCATGCATATCGCGACGCGCTCGATTCGAAGAAGGTTGCGCCGCGGAAGTAGTAGTCCTGCGGCGCGACCGGCTTGCCCGCCGCCAACGCCTCCATCACGTCGGCCGGACCGTGGCGCAGCGCGTGATTGTGCACAAAGATCGATGCGCCGTCGTCGGTGCGCAGCGTGTAGCGCGCCTCAAGCTCCGCAACGCCGTCGCTGCGAACAAGCTGCCAGTCGGCGCCCGGCAGTACGGTGCCGCGCAGGTCCGGTCCGGAAAAATCGCCGCCGGTGATCGGCACCACGCGACGGCGGCCCTTGTTAAAAACGCCGAGGTCTTGCGGCGGACCGACGCTGACACACGCGTCGAAGATGAACTCCAGTCGTGGGACGGCCAGTTCGGGGTTTGCCATCCGATCCTCACAATGTCATCGTTTGCAAAGCTGAGCGAGGATAGCATGGATGTTCGCGCCGCAGTGGCCTATGCGCCCGGAAGACCTCTGGAAGTGACGACGGTCCAGCTCGATGGTCCGCGCGCCGGCGAAGTTCTGGTCGAGATCAAGGCGACGGGAATCTGCCATACCGACGAATTCACGCTCTCCGGCGCCGATCCGGAAGGTTTGTTTCCCACGATCCTCGGTCACGAGGGCGCCGGCATCGTCGTCGATGTCGGTCCCGGCGTGACATCCGTCAAAAAGGGCGACCACGTCATTCCGCTCTACACACCGGAATGTCGCACCTGCCCGTCGTGCTTGTCGCGCAAGACCAATCTATGCACCGCTATTCGCGCCACGCAGGGCCAGGGCGTCATGCCCGACGGCACATCGCGCTTCTCGATCGAGGGCAAGAAGATTCACCACTATATGGGCTGCTCGACCTTCGCCAATTTCACCGTGCTGCCGGAGATTGCGGTGGCAAGAATTCGCGACGACGCGCCATTCGACAAAGTCTGCTACGTCGGCTGCGGCGTCACCACCGGCGTCGGCGCGGTGATCAACACCGCGAAAGTCGAACCGGGCGCGAAGTGCGTCGTATTCGGTCTCGGCGGCATCGGGCTTAATGTCATTCAGGGGCTGCGCCTCGTCGGCGCCGACATGATCATCGGTGTCGACCTTAACCCCGAGAAGAAGGCCTGGGGCGAACGCTTCGGCATGACGCATTTCGTCAACCCGAAGGAAATCGGCGCCGATCTCGTCGCCCATCTCGTCAACCTGACTAAGGGCGGCGCCGATCAGATCGGCGGCGCCGATTACACGTTCGAATGCGTCGGCAATGTCGGTCTGATGCGCGCGGCGCTGGAAAGCTGCCATCGCGGCTGGGGCCAGAGCATCATCATCGGCGTTGCCGGCTCAGGTCAGGAGATCGCGACGCGGCCGTTTCAGCTGGTGACCGGCCGGGTGTGGCGCGGCACCGCCTTCGGCGGCGCCCGCGGCCGCACCGACGTACCCAAAATCGTCGATTGGTACATGGAGCGTAAGATCGAGATCGATCCGATGATCACCCACACCATGCCGCTCGCCGAGATCAACAAGGCCTTCGCCTTGATGCGTGACGGCAAGTCGATCCGCAGCGTCGTGGTGTATTAACCTCCGCGCCGCGCCGGATCAGTCAACTTTGATATTTGCCGCCTTGATGATCGGCCACCATTTGTCGGCTTCGGCCTTTTGAAAGGCGCCGAATGCTTCCGGCGATTGGAGATCGCGCGAGGCGATCTGCTGCCCCAGCGCGTTGAGCTTGTCTTTCACATTCGCGTCCGCCAATGCCGCGACGGTCGCGGCATTGAGCTTGGCGAGGACGTCCTGCGGCGTGCCCTTCGGCGCCCACATCCCGAACCAGATCGACGCATAAAAGCCCGGCAAGCCGGCCTCGTCGGTGGTCGGGACCTCAGGCAAGCTGGCAAGGCGGGTCTTCGACGGGGCGGCGATGGCCCGGATGGTGCCGGCCTTCACCTGAGCCGTGAAATTCGACGACGGCTCGATCATCATGTCGATCTGCCCGGCCATCATGTCTTGCACCGCCGGCCCATCGCCGCGATACGGCACGAACTGGAACGTGGTCCCGGTGGCGTTCTGGAATGAAATGCCGGCGAGGTTCCCGGTCGACCCGACGCCGGGAATGCCCACGCTTGCCTTGCCGGGATTGGCCTTGAGCCACGCAATGAGCTCTGTCAGGTTTTTCACCGGCAAACTGTTCTTGACGCAGATCAACAGCGGCTCGTAGGCCAATTCGGCGATCGGCACTAGATCCGTGAGCAGATTGAAATCCAATTTGTAGAGGCCGCCGATCAGGACATTCGTCGTCAAGGTCCCGACGCACAGCGTGTAACCGTCGGCCGCTGCGTGCACGACCTTGGCGACGCCGATGCCGCCGGCGGCGCCGGCGAGATCTTCGACAATGACCGTTTGGCCGAGTGACGACCCCATGGGATTGGCGAGCATCCGCGCCAGCACGTCCGTTGCGCCGCCTGCGGCGAACGGCACGACAATCGTGATCGGCCGCGTCGGATAGTCGACCGCGAACGCGTAATTCGGATAGGCGCCGGCGGCGGTAGCGCCGGCGGCGAGATGAAGAAGATTTCGGCGTGACAGCGTCATGGTTTTCTTCCCCGTTATTATGCCGGTGACGATTTCGTTCATTCCGGCTTTAGATGCGCAAATTGCACCACCTTGCGCCGTTTATCCGTATCGGGCGCTTACTATATCCGCATTCCGCTCATTGTCAGTAGATGCCGAACCGTCGCAGGAGCGGACCGGCCTACGCCAAGCGCCGCTGCAGCCGAGCCTCGCGCAAAAACAGGAACAGCCCGGTCGCGACGACGATGGCGGAGCCGACCAGCAGGCTCACCGAAGGGACTTCGCCCCACACGGCGAATCCGATCACCAGCGCCCAGACCAGCATGAGATAGTAGAACGGCGTCACCGCCGCGGCAGGCGCCAGGTGCAGCGCCCTGGTCCAGAACCATTGTCCGATCGCGTTGACGAGGCCGGTACCGAACAGCATCGCGGCGTCGAGCGCCGACGGCCAGCGCCAGCCGAACACCAGGAGAAAGCTGTGAAAGAACGTAAGCACGGCCAACTGCCAGATGACCAGCGTATTGGCCGAACTCAGTCCTGGTCATGCCGCGCACGGCGACGGTGACGGTGCCGTACATGATGGCGTTGATGAGCGCGAACAGCGCGCCGAGCGTCAGCGAATTCGCGCCGGGATTGGTCACGATCAGCACGCCCAGGAAGCCGATCACGAGCGCGCTGCCGCGCACATAACCGGCGCGCTCCTTGAGCCAGACGATCGAGACTACGGCCGCGAACAGCGGAGCGGAGAAATTGATGGCGACGGCGCCTGCCAGCGGCATCAGACTGAAGGCAAGAAGCAATGCCGCCTGCGAAATCGATTGCGATAGACCGCGCGCCAAATGATCGCGCGGACGGTGCGTTGCGAACACCGACAATCCGGTGACCGGCAGCATCACGACGGCGCAAGCAATGAACGAGGACAGCGAGCGCAGGAACAGCACCTCGCCGACCGGATAAATCGCAACCAGCCATTTGCTGGCCCCCGACGCGCCCGCGAACAACACGGTCGCGATGACCATCATGCCGATGCCGCGAGGTACGTTCTCGGTCCGGCCGCTTATTTCTCTGAGATTGGCGCGCCCGGCAACCGATACGCTGGAAGCGTCCGCGTGCTTCTTGCCGGTTAGATCGTCCATCTGCCGACCGCGCCATCACCCTCGCGAGGCCCCATCGCCCGGCAGGAGCGGTCTATGACGCCGCCGATCGATTTGCAATCGAGCGTTTCGGAGGGCGCACCCTGCGGCAATGGCGCCATCTGCGCCCGAACCCTAGCCGTCAAATTGTGCTAAATAAAACATCCGCGGCACCGAACCCGGGCCGCTGACGAAAAACATTTAATACAAGGTAGGACCGCCGTGCTTGACCGATTTCGTACTCTCACGCTCACCGTCGCGCTCCTAACGATCGGCTTGGCCGGTTCCGCCTGGGCACAGGATTTTCCGACGCGGCCGGTCACCATCATCGTGCCGTCGACGGCCGGCGGCGGCACCGACATCATCTCCCGCATCGTCGGCGCTGAGCTTGCCAAGCAGCTCGGACAGCCCTTTGTCATCGAGAACGTTGCCGGCCCCGTAACCGGCACTCTCATGGCCGCGCACGCGACGCCGGATGGTTACACGCTGCTCGCTGGCCTCAATGCCAATATGGCGGTCAACCCGAGCCTGTTTAAGAGTCTCGCTTACGATCCGGTCAAAGATTTCGAACCCGTCGGGATGATGGCGAACTTTCCGTTCCTGGTGCTGGTGAGCAATAATCTTCCAGTCCATTCGATCAAGGAGCTCATCGCGCTCGGCAAAGCGAAACCCGGCGAAATCAACTATGCGTCGGCGGGAAACGGCACCGGGCAAGAGCTGTCGATGGAATTGTTCAAGATGATGACCGACACAAATTTCACGATGGTGGCCTATCGCGGCGCGCAGCCGGCCTATCCCGATGTCATATCGGGCCGGGTGCCGGTGTTCTTCGACAATTTTGCCAGCGGATTGGGCGCGGCGAAGGCCGGCACGGTGCGGGCGCTCGCGGTTACCGGCACCGAGCGCTCGCCGCTTCTTCCCGACCTGCCGACGGTCGCCGAATCCGGCGTTCCCGGCTACCAATATTACGTGTGGTTCGGACTATGGGCGCCGCAAGCCACGCCGCAGCCGATTGTCGAAAAGCTCTACGCCGAAATCCAAAAGGCACTCGCCGATCCCGGCGTGATAGGCAGGATCGCCGCTTCGGCGGGCGCGCCCTCGCACATGCCGCTTGCCGACATCACGCCGTTCGTCAAAGCCGAGATCGCGAAATGGTCCGAGGTGGTCAAACGCGCCGGCGTGAGCGTGGAATAGATCGCGCGACGACGCGATCGAAAAGGCTGGCGCGCTCGGAGAGATTCGAACTCCCGACCCTCAGATTCGAAGTCTGATGCTCTATCCAGCTGAGCTACGAGCGCGGCACGTGCAGAATAGTCGGTTCGCCGCAAAAGTCACTGCGCCCGTGGCACTTCGCATGCCGGCCTATTGAAGCGATCTATCGGTTCGCCGCGCTACGCCGCGCAATAGCGATGCGCAATTCGGCACGAGGCAAAAAGCAATTTTGCGTCAGGGAATTTTCTCGGAACTTTCTCGGAACTTTCTCCGACTGCCCCAGCCATGCCCGGACCGCTGAGGCGATATTTCGCCGATGCGAGGGAACGCGGCGGCGCCATATCCGGTTATCCGCCAAGCCCAACGATGGACGGAGACCCCATCATGTTCGACTATCGCAACTGGAATTACGATTATCGGAACCCGGAGGATCCATTCAGAAGCGATGCCAAGCCGGCTCCAAACGTGCGCGCTGCGAACGCCGCGTGGGGCTGGATCGCCGCGGCGGTGTTTCTGGCGGTGATTTTGGCGGTCGCATTTGGCGTTGGACACAGACCGGGGCAGTTTGGAACCAATACGGCGTCGAATGACGTAGCCCCGCCGGCGGCGACCTTTATGGCCCCGCGGGCAACCGTCCTGTCGCCGAGCACCATTGCCGGGCCTGGGACGCCGACGCCGCCGCTGACTGTGGCGCCGAACACACCCGCGCAGGGCGCCACGCATTAGAGCATGACAGGCTGAACCGCGGCGGGGCTACGCGCATTATTCGAACGCCGGGTCGATCGGCACGCGATAGCCGTTGGCGAGGCGATTGGTCTCGTTGGCCATGCCGACGACCGCCATCAGTTCGCCAAACATCGCCTCGCTCATGCCCGCCTTGCGCGCCGCCGCGGTGTGACTGGCGATGCAATAGCCGCAGCCGTTCGTGACGCTCACCGCGACATAGATCATCTCCTTGGTGAGCGCATCGAGCGCGCCAGGCGTCATGATCTCTTTGACGCTTGACCAGGTGCGTTTGAGCGTCGCCGGATCGTGCGCCAGATATTTCCAGAAATTGTTGACATCCTCGACCTGCCGCGTGCGCTTGATATCGTCGAAAACGGCGCGGACCTCCGCCGAAGCATCGCGATACTCGATCGGCTTTATGGTGCTCATAAGCGTCTCCTCGCGGCGGACCAGCTATCGTGACCCCGATTGTGGCTGACGGTGTAGCAGGGCACACTGTCCCCAACAAACGGAGGAAACGCGCCATGCCGAAGACACCGGATTATTTCGCCGGAAAAACCATCCTCATCACCGGCGCCGCAAGCGGCATCGGCCGCGCCACCGCGCTGATTTTCGCGCGCGAAGGGGCGAATGTGGTCTGCGCCGACATCAACGAAGCGGGCGCGCGCGAGACTGCGGCCCAAGTCAACGGCAAGGGCAGCCAGGCGCTCGCCGTGAAAACCGACGTCACCTCGCGCGCACAGGTCAACGACATGGTGGCGCGCGCCATCGCCGCCTTCGGCAGCGTGCAGTTCCTGTTCAACTCGGCGGGCGCCGCATTCCGCCGCGCCAAATTCCTCGAAATCGACGATGCGCTGATGGAGAAAACCTTCGCGCTCAACCTCGACGGCACGTTTTACGCGATGCAGGCGGTGCTGCCGCAGATGCTGAAAAACAAGCTCGGCGTCATCGTCAATGTGGCGAGCATGGCGCATCGGCGCGGCGGCCCCGGCTCGTCGGTCCACTACGCCGCGGCGAAGGGCGCGGTGGTGTCGATGACCATGGGCGTGGCGCGCGAATTCGCCGGCCAAGGCATCCGCGCTTTATCGATCTCGCCCGGGCCGATCAAAACGCCGTTCCAGGATGCGGCGGGGTCTTCGCCGGAACTGGTGCAGCGCTTTCTCGACGACATCCCGATGAAGCGCTTCGGCGAGCCGGAGGAAATCGGCGAGCTGGTGCTCTTCATGTGCTCGGACGCCTGCCCGTTCATGACCGCGGACACGGTCTATGTGAACGGCGGCGGCGGCTGGCGGTGAAGGCGTAGACAGCCCAGCCCGGCGTCACGCCGCCTTTTTGCGCGACTTTTTCTTCGCCGGCTTGCCTTTAGACCGCGCCGCGAGCGTCCTCGGATGCGAGACCTTGATACGTTTGATGATCGTGCCGTCGAACAGAATATCGACCTCTTTGTAGCTGCTGCCCGACGATTTGCGCTGGTAGCTCAAATCCACCCACCTGACGATGTGGCTGTCGATGCCGCTTTTCCGGGTAAGTGTCAGATCGAGTAGAAAAATCGCCGGATTGATGCCCTGCGGCGTGTGCGGGGCGAGCTTCGCCGTCGTGAGAACGCCGTGAATTGAGACTTCCCCAGTCACGGTGAGCCGGCCGTTGCGGCCGACGAGGTCCGTCATTTCCGTCGCTTTCCAGTTGCGGGTACTCGGTGCGCTGCCAGCCATGGCATCCTCCCTGAAGGTTGAGCCGATCCGCAGAGATTATAGAGGGAGCGCCCACAACCGCCAGTGGGTGTCGGCGGAAATGATCGGCGGGGCGAGTTACGACCCCGCCCGCTCCTCGGCCATCGTCAAAAGATCGCGCGTGCGGGTGACGCCGGCCGGCCAGTTCTTGTCGAAGTCGGCGATCAGCGGCCGCAAAACTTCGTCCTGCATCGCCGCGTCGAGCTTGGCCTGATCGGCGAACTGATAGACGGCGTAGTGCACGCCGGCATCCATCGTACTCCAGAACCGCCAGGCCTTCTCGGCCTTGAAATCTTTCAGCGCCCACGGCAGGTGGTCGGTCGAATACCAGTGATCGAATTTTTGCCTTAAGCGTTGTTCGACCACGGCGCGGACGACAAAAAAAGCCTTGGGCATGGTTTTTCTCCATTCACCTGTCCCCGCGCGCGGGAGAAGGAGGTTATCACTCGCCCCGGATCCCCGCCGCTTTGATGATCGGCCACCACTTCTCGATCTCGGCCTTGTGGAACGCAGCAAACCCTTCCGGCGTCTGCTGCTCGCGGGAAGCGACATCGAGGCCGAAATTGGCGAATTTTGCGCGCAGCGCCGGATCGGCCAGCGCCGCCATCATGGCGGCGTTGAGCTTGGCGATCGCCTCGGGCGGCGTGCCCTTGGGGGCGAAGAAGCCGAACCAGCCCAGCATATAGAAGCCGGGCACGCCGGCTTCGTCGGCGCTCGGGATATCCGGCATCGAGGGCGAGCGCTGCGGCGCCAGATTGACCAGCGCCTTGATGGTGCCGCCGCGCACCTGCGGCAGCGCGACGGCGCCTTGCACCAACAGCAGATCGACCTGCCCGGAGATCAGGTCGGTCATCGCCGGCCCGGCGCCGCGATAGGGAACAAACAGCATTTTCGTGTCGGTCAGTTTTTGCAGCAACAGTCCGCCGACTTGCGCGGTCGCGTTCTGATTGACGAATTTCGCGTCGCCCGGATGCGCCTTCATCCACGACACCAGCGTTTTCATATCGTCCGCCGGAAACGCTTTCGGCGCCAGCAGAAGCTGCGGGTTGATCGAAATCAGCCCGATCGGCGCGAAATCGGTCTGCAAATCGTAATCGATCTTGTAGATGATGGCCCCGACGTGGGTGTCCCATTGGCCGATGTCGATGGTGTAGCCGTCGGGCGTCGCGCGCGCGAGTTTTCCGACCGCGATCGAGCCGCCGGCGCCGCCCATGTTCTCGACGATGACCGGCTGGCCGAGCGCTGCGCCCATCTTGTCGGCCATCAGCCGCGCCGCGAGGTCGGTCGAGCCGCCGGGCGGGAACGGCACGATCAGCGTGACCGGGCGCGACGGGAAAGTGTCGGCGTGCGCGGGGGCGAGCAAGGCGAAGAGCGATAACGCCAACGCGGTGGTGAAGCTTCGCATGTTTGCGTCCCCAAAATTATCGTTTCGATCGCGACGATGGTAGTCGACGGAGGCAGGGCCGGTAAGGGGCATCCCGCCCCGCGATAGCGGGGAGGGGGGACCGCGCGTAGCGCGGTGGGAGGGGCGTCGGACTCGGCAATCTTTCGGCGACGACAATGAAGTGCCGAGTCAGAGGCCCCCTCCACCATCCTTCGCTCGCTGCGCGAGCTACGGATGGTCCCCCTCCCCCGCTTCGCGGGGGCGGATGAGCGCCTTCGTTCCCGCGGCGCATCAGCGCGCGAGCTTTGTCAAACAGCGATGATTTCTTTTCCGGGCACGGCGCGGAGCTTGCCATCGGGCCGCGTTTTGCGCGGACCCGTTGGCGCCTTTGCCCGCCCTACGCTTGCTCCGCTATTTGAAAGCGATCATATCGGTGCGGCTCAGCGTCGAGGCTTGAGCCTTCAAAGGCTCGTTTTCGGCATTCGAACTGTTCTGATGCAAGATTTGGTACAGCCCAATGGCAATTTCGTAATCCGTCGCGTCCAAACTCGCATCGACGGGCACGACGACCGTGTAACCCCGCAGCGTTGCTCCGACCGACGTATAGGTCACCGATCCGCTCACCTTCCAGCCGGCGAGAATAAGCGTCGTAATCCCTTTGGCCTTCAGCGCGTTGTCGAGATCGGTCTTGTAGAACCTGTCTTGAGCTTGACTTTCAATCTTGATGTCACCGGGCGCGGGAAGAACTTCCGGCAACCACTTCGACATGGTTGGCGCTCGCGTCCCATACGCAATGGTAACACCGGCCTTCCTTGCCCGCGCCAGCAGTGCAGCGATAGCCGGCACCATTTTCCCTGTGCAGTTTGGTTGACGCGTGCAAATCGGATCGACGATGTCGAAGATAAGCAATGCCGTTGTCGCGGGGTTGAGCGCCACCGCAACCGGCTCCGGCGGTGGCGGCATTTGCAGTGTCAACGGAGACTTGCTCATGGGGGACTTCCCGATTGCGAGGAAGCCGCCCTGCTGCATATCGCCGGCACAAGGCTGCTTGCCAGGGCATCCACGTCTTAGTTTTCCACTGTTCTCAAAGACGTGGATGGCCGGGCCAAAGCCCGGCCACGACACGTCGAGTAATCTCTGTAGGGTGGGCATTGGCATTTGCCAATGCCCACGCGGGCGGGCGACCTCATACAGGTCAATGTGCAGATGTCGGCGAAACTGAACGCGGGCGCGGCGCGCCGCGCGTTTTGGCCACTTTACGCATGCTACGCGTTATACGCCTTTCGCTTCTGGCTCTCAGGTGAGGCCGTGGACCATTCGATTTGCGACATCTATAAGATCGAGAGAGGTCCTGACTTCATCGAGATCATACGTCTTCTCCGGATGCGCAGTCGGATTGCGAAACGAAGCGCGGATGTTATCCAGGTGATTAAGCAGAACCTGAGGAAAGCGCTCCGCCTTCACTCTCATTGATTGTATCATTGGCCCCCACATTAATTCGCTGCGATTTTTTTTTATCTTCTGACAATAGAAATCACGCAAGGTCGATTCGGTGCCCCTCAGCATATGAAATGCAGCAGCGGTAGGACGCTCAAATGCTAAGCATTTTGCCGCCTCTCCAAAATCGTATTGGGCAAGCTGCGGTAACTTCGTGAATACTTCTTCAGCAAATAGTGAGCCTGGGTCGTCCAGCAGCTTCTCAATTGGGTATCGCCGTTCGGAGATAATATACGCTATCGTGCCACCACCCTCCGCCACCAGTGTAGGCCGCAACTCTTGCATAACCTTTTTCAGCCGTTCAGCTTGCTTTTCTGTCAGCCTTTGCTCTGTTGACTTTTCCAGTTCCTCCCGTAACTCAGCAAGGGGACGAGCGGCACGCCGCGTTACCGTGAAACCCAGCTCATCGATTTGGCCGACGAACCGATCGATATTGTCCAGCACCAGCCCGTCACCCTTTATCTTGTAGCGACTTGTAGCGTCCTGAAGATATCGTTGGCTCGTTCCAAAATAGATGAGCCAGCTAATCGATTTTTCTAACATCAGCTCCTCACACCGGCAAATTATCGTGCTTCCGCCCCGGCATCTCGACCGTCTTCCCCCGCAGCATGGCCAGCGCGCGGGCGATACGCGGCCGCAAGGCGTGCGGCATGATCCCGTCGTCGAGAGTGCCGCGCCCGGCGCTTTCCATCATATCACCGCCAGATGTTGCGGCTTTGCAGCGCGGACGGCGCGCAGCGAGATGCTGCCGTCAAGGGTGGCCAAGCGCCCGCCGTTTTTCACGGCGAGCGCGAGCAGGTACGCGTCGGTGATCTGATTAGGTCCGAGAATGCCGCTGGCATCGAACACCGTCCGGTCCGCGATCGAAAGGTCGTCCGGCCAAAAAACATGGTCGGTTCCGTCGATTTGCTCGGCGAGACGGATTATGGCCTCGGCAGTCGACAAGGGCTTCGGATAGGTTTGCTGGGAAGTGATGCGCGCGAAGCCATTCTGCGTCAGCGGGCAGGATGCCCAGCCGTACTGCTGATTGGCCTTCCACCAGTCCTGGGCGCGATCGAAATGCACATGGTCGGGCTGCAGCAACGCCAGAAGCACATTCACGTCGAACAGCGAACGCATCTTCAGGCATCTTCCTCCAGCCACTTCTTGACCATCTCTGACGTGATGATCTTTCCGGTCCGCGGCAGAAGCCGAAAGCCGTTGCGATAACGCGGTTCCTCGTCGGGGATCGAAGATGTGGTCAGGGCTTGCCGCGCCAGGTCGGAGATCACCTCGCCCGCGGTGGACTTGCGCTTCTTGGCAAGCTGTTTGGCCGCCGTAAGCACGTCGTCATCAATATCGAGCGTCGTCCTCATGGATCAGATGCTAATGCATCAGATGCGGTGATGCAAGCCCCTCACACCGGCAAATTATCGTGCTTGCTGCCGGGCATCTCCACCGTCTTCCCCCGCAGCATCGCCAGCGCCCGCGCAATCCGCGGCCGCGTGGCGTGCGGCATGATGACGTCGTCGATATAGCCGCGCTCGGCGGCGATGAAGGGGGAGAGGAAGCGCTCCTCGTATTCCTTGGTGCGCTTGGCGATCTTTTCCGCGTCGCCGATGTCGGCGCGGAAGATGATCTCGACCGCGCCCTTGGCGCCCATCACCGCGATCTGCGCCGTCGGCCAGGCGTAATTGACGTCGCCGCCGATGTGCTTTGACGCCATCACGTCGTAGGCGCCGCCGAACGCCTTCCTCGTAATCACGGTGACGAGCGGCACCGTGCACTGCGAATAGGCGAACAGCAATTTGGCGCCGTGCTTGATCAGACCCGCCATATTCCTGCGCGGTGCCGGGCAGAAATCCCGGCACGTCGACGAAGGTGACGATCGGAATGTTGAACGCGTCGCAAAAGCGCACGAAGCGCGCCGCCTTGCGGCTGGCGTCGCTATCGAGCACGCCGGCCAAAACCATCGGCTGATTGGCGACAAAGCCGACGGTGCGGCCGCCGATGCGGCCGAAGCCGATGACGATGTTGCGGGCAAAGGCTTCGGAGAGCTCGAAGAAGTCGCCCTCGTCGACGACTTTTAGGATCAGCTCCTTGATGTCATATGGTTTGTTTGGGTTATCGGGCACCAAAGTATCGAGCGATTTTTCGGTGCGCTCGACGTCGTCGAACGACGGCCATTCCGGCACGCCCGCGGACGCATTCGCCGGCAGGAAGTCGAGGAGGCGCCGCATCTGCAGCAGCGTCTCGACGTCGTTGTCGTAAGCGCCGTCGGCGATCGAACTTTTGGTCGCGTGCACCGAGGCGCCGCCGAGCTCTTCCGCGGTGACGATTTCGTTGGTCACGGTTTTCACCACGTCGGGCCCGGTGACGAACATGTAGCTCGTGTCGCGCACCATGAAGATGAAATCGGTCATGGCCGGCGAATAGACGTCGCCGCCGGCGCACGGCCCCATGATCACCGAAATCTGCGGGATGACGCCCGAGGCGAGGACGTTCCTCTTGAACACTTCGCCGTAGCCGCCGAGCGCCGCGACGCCTTCCTGGATGCGGGCGCCGCCGGCGTCGAACAGGCCGATAATCGGCGCGCGCGAGCGCATCGCCATGTCCTGAATCTTTATGATCTTCTGCGCATGTGTTTCGGATAATGAGCCGCCGAACACGGTAAAATCCTTGGCGAAGGCGAACACGGTGCGGCCGTTCACGGTGCCGAAGCCGGTGACCACGCCGTCGCCGGCGATGTGGCTTTTCTCCATGCCGAAATCGGTCGAGCGGTGCTCGACGAACATGTCGAGCTCCTCGAACGAGCCGCGGTCCATCAGCAACTCGATGCGTTCGCGCGCGGTGAGCTTGCCGCGCTTGTGCTGCGCCTCGATGCGCGCATCGCCGCCGCCCTTGCGGGCGCTGACGCGGCGATCCTCAAGCCTGTCGAGAATGTCTTTCATATTTCGCTACCGATCCCGCTTGTGGCGGCCCCCGACCGGCCGGAATTTCCTTCTTAATCCTGCCCCGCGAAGCGGGGAAGGGGGACCACCCGAAGGGTGGTGGAAGGGGCCTCGGCAGTGAGGCTTGCGTTACCGCTTGAGACTTATCTCCCCGCCCGCGCCCCCTCCACCATGCTTCGCATGGTCCCCCTCCCCCGCTTTCGCGGGGGCGGATGAAGCCACCTCCTCCACAGCTTTGACGATGCCGGCGTAACCGGTGCAGCGGCAGAGGTGGCCGCTTAGGACTTCGCGGATTTCGGCGGAGGACGGTTTCGGATTGCGGGCGAGGAAATCGGTGAACGACATCAGGATGCCCGGCGTGCAGAAGCCGCATTGCAGAGCGTGATTATTGCGGAACGCCGCTTGCAGCGGGTTGAGCGTGCCGTCCGGCGCGGCGAGCCCTTCCACCGTCGTCACCTCGCGCCCCTCGGCCTGGATCGCGAGCATCAGGCAGGAGCGCGCGGCGACGCCGTCGATGAGCACGGTGCAGGCGCCGCAAATGCCGTGCTCGCAGCCGACATGGGTGCCGGTCGCGCCGAGCCCGTGGCGGAGGAAGTCGGATAACAGCGTGCGCGGCTCGGCCTCCGCCGCCAGCTTGCGGCCATTGAGCGTAAGTTTTATCCGCACGCGCTCGTCGCGCTTTAAGCGGCGCATCGGATTGCCTCCTCGATCACCAGCGGCGCAAGATTGCGGAACAGGTCGCGCCGCAGCTCAGCGGTAGCGTGCAAATCCTCGTAGCCTTCGAGCTCCTCCACCCATTCGGCGATAGCAGCTGCGGCGTCGCCGTCGATTGAACGGACCATCGGCCGCCCGGCCATGCCGCCGACGCCGAGCAGCGCCGAGCCGCGCCGGTCGGCGATGGCGGCAATGGCGACGATGGCAAAGTCGCCGTGGCGGCGCGCCACTTCGTCGAAAGCCGACGCCCTTGCCTTCGATGACCGGGAAACGCACCGCGGCGATCAGCTCATCGGGCGCACGCGCGGTGGTCAGCATGTCCTGCTGAAAGGCCTCCGCGGCGAGCACGCGTTCGCCGCGTTTTTTTGAACGCAACACCACCGTGCCGCCGGCGACCGCGAGCGCCAGCGGGATTTCCGAGCTCGGATCGGCATGCGCGATCGAGCCGCAGACGGTGCCTTTGTTGCGGGTCTGGAAATGGCCGACAAACGGCAGCGCCGCGGCCAGAAGCGGCAGCTTTTGCGCAAGCTGCGGCCACGCCATCAGTGTGTTCTGCGTGACCGCGGCGCCGATCTCGATCTGATCGCCGCGGTCGCGGATGGCGTCGAGTTCGACGAGGCGCGAAATATCGATCAGCACCGCCGGATCGATCAGCCGCAGATTGAGCATCGGAACGAGCGACTGGCCGCCGGCGAGAATGCGCGCGTCCTCGCCGTGCTCGGCGAGCAGCGCCAAAACCTCCTCGACCGTATCGGGCCGCACGTAATCGAAGGGACGCGGTTTCATGTCGTCGATCCGTCATTGCGAGGAGCGGAGCGACGAAGCAATCCAGGAGCGGTTTGCACTGAGCGCTGGATTGCTTCGCTGCGCTCGCAATGACGATGGACGTTCATTTTCGCGCGCCTTCCATCAGCGCGTGAATGCGCCGCGGCGTCGCCGGCAGGACGACGTCGCGCACCGAAAGCGCGTCCGCAATGGCATTGGCGATACAAGCGGGCGTCGACATGCAATTGCCTTCGGCCAAGCCCTTGGCGCCGAGCGGGGTGAACGGCGAAGGCGATTCAAAGTGCAGGATTTCCAGTTCCGGGATTTCGCTCACCGTGGGCACAAGATAGTCCGCGAAGGTGCCGGAGAGAAACGCGCCCTCCTCGTTATAGGTGAATTCCTCGTAGAGCGCCGCGGCGATGCCTTGCGCGAAAGCGCCACGGATCTGGCCCTCCGCGATCATCGGATTCATGATGCGGCCGGCGTCGTGCATCGACACATAGCGGTCGACGCGGACCTGATAGGTGACGGGATCGATCTCGATGCCGCACATGTCGAAGATGAATCCGTAGGTGAGCGAGGTGTTGATGCGGTCGTCGCTCGACGGCGGTTCGAGTTCGCCCGGCGCCCATATGCCGGTCTCGCTCAGCGCGGGCGCCATGCCCTCCGGCAGCAGTACCGGCGACCAATGCGACGTTGCGGCGACGCGGCCGAACGGCAGCGCATTGTCGGGATTGGAGCGGCTGCGGATTTTGCCGCTGGCCAATTCGACGTCGTCGGGCAGCACGTTGAGCTGCTTTGCCGCGATGGCTTTTAGCTTGTCGCGCATCTGCACCGCGGCCATGTGCGCGGCGACGGCGGTGCCCGAGGCAAAACGGCTCGAATAGGTGCCCGCCGCGATCGACCACTGGTCCTTGGCCGTGTCCATTTCCAGAACGACTTCGACGTCGTCAGTGTTCAGACCGAGCTGTTGCGCGACGATCTGCGCCAGCACCGTCTCGTGGCTCTGGCCCTGCACCGTGACGTCGGCGGTGACGGTGACGGCGCCGAGCGGGTCGATATTCACCGTCGCCATCGACACCGCGCCGCTCTTCGGTCCGGCTTTTTCGCGGGCCGCCGCCGTCATCAGCGTCGACAGGTAGCCCATGTTCGACATCGCGGGCTCCACCACCGCGGCGAAGCCGATGCCGTATTTGCGGCCTTTGGCGCGCGCCGCCTCGCGCCGGCGCTTGAGATCGGCAAGCCGCCCTTCCCCGACCGTCAGCTCGACGGCGCGCGCATAGTCGCCGGAATCGTAGAGCGCGCCCGCCGCCGTCCGGTACGGAAACTTTTGCGTGGCGATGAGATTGCGGCGGATGACGTCAAGCGGATCGAGTTTCAGCTCGACCGCGACGCGCGCCATCAGCCGCTCCAAAGCCAGATAAAGCTGCGGCCCGCCGAAACCGCGAATGAGGCTTGCCGGCATTTTGTTGGTCAGGACGACGCGGTTTTTCACCGCGACGTGTTCGATGTCGTAGGCGCCGGTGACCGCGCCATGCATGCGATAGAGCGGGCCCGGCATCGGCGCGCGCAAGAACGCCCCGTAGTCTTCCAGCTGATCGAGTTTTAACGCAAGAATGCGGCCGTCGCTGGCGACCGCCGCCTCGATTTCGGTGACGCGGTTCGGCCCGGAACTGGCGGCGACCAGATGCTCGATGCGATCCTCGACCCATTTCACCGGGCGGCCGGTGATTTTCGCGGCGAGTGCCATCAACACCACATAGGGGAACACCGAGAGTTTTATGCCAAAACTGCCGCCGGAATCCGGCGGGATGCGCAGCCGCAGCTTCGGGCCTGGAACGCGCAGCGCCCGCGCCATGACCGGATGCATGGAAAACGGGCCCTGAAAATTCGCCAGCACGTCGTAGCTGCGTTCGGCCGCGTTGTACCGCGCGACGACGACGTAGCATTCGATCGGCGTGAACGAAAGCCGGTGAAACGGCACCGTCATGGCGATGCGGCGATCGGCGCGGGCGAAGGCCGCCTCCGGATCGCCATAGCGGAACTCGCGCACCGAGATTTCGTTGGTGTTGGCTTCCGGATGAATGATCGGCGCCGAGCCGGTGCATGCAAGCTGCGGATCGATCACCGCTTCGAGCGGCTCATAGTCGATTTGCACCAGCTCGGCCGCGTCTTCGGCGATATAGCGGCTTTCCGCCACCACAAGCGCCACCGGCTCGCCGACATAGCGCACCCGTTCCACGGCCAGCGCCCATTGATAGACCGGCGTTTTCACCGCGGCGAGGAACGGGTCGGAGAGTTTGCGGACATCTTCGCCGGTGATGACGGCCCAGACGCCGTCATGCGCCAGCGCACGCGCCGCATCGATGCGAAGGATTTCGGCGTGCGCGTGCGGCGAGCGGATGACATGGGCGTGCAAGGTGTCGACCGCAACCGGCAGATCGTCGGCATAGCGGCCGCGGCCCGACAGCAGCGCCGGGTCCTCCTTGCGCAGCATAGATTTGCCGAGTTGCCCGGACATGCTTTCGCGTTCCTCCCGCCGCATTGTCTACATCGGCCACCCGATATTGTCAGTACACACGCCGCGACGGGCGGCGCTGGCGCAGCCGGGACGCCTCCACTAACATCCCACCCGGAGCAAGCGATGGATCAATCTGCGAATTGTTCCGGCATCGGGGCGCCGGTGCGCCGCCGCGAGGATTTGCGGCTGGTGCGCGGCGCCGGCCGCTATACGGCGGACGAAAATCTGCCGGGCCAGGTCCACGCCGTCATGGTGCGTTCGCCGCATGCGCATGCGCGGCTGCGCGCCATCGCAATCGACAAGGCCAAAGCCATGCCGGGCGTGCTCGCGGTGCTCACCGGCGCCGAGTATCTCGCCGACGGCCTAAAGCCCATTCCGCACAAGCCATGGTCGCCGCATCCGGCGGAGACCCAGCTTCGCAACAAAGGCGGCGAGCCGCCGTTCGAGGCGCCGCATTTTCCGCTGCCGGCCGACAAGGCGCGTTTCGTCGGCGAGGCGGTGGCAATGGTGGTCGCCGAGACGGTGCACGCGGCCAAGGACGGCGCCGAGCGGGTCGAGATCGATTACGAAGTGCTGCCCGCGGTCGTCGAAACCGTCGCCGCGGCGCGGCAGGATGCGCCGCACGTTCACGACAGCGCCTCCAATGTCTGCTTCGACGCCGAACTCGGCGATGCCGCGGCGACCGATGCCGCGTTCGCCCGCGCGACGCACGTGACCCGCTTCGAGACCTGGGTGCAGCGCGTCACCGGCGTGCCGATGGAGCCGCGCGCTGTGCTCGCCGAATTCGACGCCGCGACGGGACGGTTTACGGTCTATGCCGGCAATGGCGGCGCGGTGCGGCTGAAGAACGATCTCGCCACCATGCTTTGTGTGCCGGCGGAGACCGTCCGAGTATTGATGCAGGACGTCGGCGGCAATTTCGGCACCCGCGGCATGATCTATCCGGAATTCGCAGCCGTTGCCTGGGCGGCGCGCAAGCTCGGCCGTCCGGTGAAATGGATCAGCGAGCGCCACGAATCGTTTTTGAGCGACTATCAGGCGCGCGATCTCGCCGTCGAGGCGGAACTCGCGCTCGACGGCAAAGGCAAATTCCTCGCCATGCGCGGCTCGAACCTCGGCAATCTCGGCGCCCACACCACGAATTTCGCCATGGTGCAGAAGGGCGTGCAGATGATGTCGAGCATCTATCGCATGCCGGCGGCGCATTTTCGCGCCCGCGCCACGCTGTCGAACACCTCGCCGACGCGGCCCTATCGCAGCGCCGGCCGGCCCGAGGTGATTTTCGTCATGGAGCGGCTGATCGATCTCGCCGCGCGCGAGTGCGGCTTCGATCGCGTCGCGCTGCGCCGCAAGAATCTCGTGACCGAAAAGGAAATGCCGTACAAAAACCCATTCGGCGTCGAATACGACAACGGCGACTATATCGGCGGCATGGAGACGGCGCTAAAACTCGGCGATTGGGCGGGCTTCAAGCGCCGCCGCGCCGAAGCAAGAAAGCGCGGCAAATATCGCGGCATCGGGGTCGGCAATTACGTCGACATCTCGACCGGCGTGCCGCGCGAGAAAGCGGAAATCACGGTCTCGCCCGACGGCTTCGTCGAGCTTGTCATCGGCATCGTGTCGCAGGGCCAGGGCCACGAGACGAGCTTTGCGCAGCTCGTCACCGAATGGCTTGGCGTGCCGATCGAATGCGTGCGTTTTGTCTCAGGCGATACCGATCGCGTCAGCGTCGGCGGCGGCGCGCATTCCGGCCGCGGCATGCGGCTCGGCTCGATCGTCATCAAAAAATCCACCGACGGCATTATCGAAAAAGGCATGCGCATCGCCGAGCATGTTCTGGAAACCGCCGCCGCCGATGTCGAATTTAAGAATGGCAATTTCGCCGTGAAAGGCACGAACCACGCCGTCGGCCTGTTCGAAGTCGCCCGCGCCGCAACCGAGCGCAAGGATTTGCCGCAGGATTTACAAGGGCCGCTCTACGCCGCCTGCGACGAGACCATGCTCGACGCGAGTTTTCCCTATGGCGCGCATGTCTGCGAGGTCGAAGTCGATCCCGGCACCGGCCTGGTGCGCGTGATCGGCTATGTCGCGGTCGACGACGTCGGCCGCGCGGTCAATCCGCTGATCATCCACGGCCAGGTCCATGGCGGCATCGCGCAGGGCGTCGGCCAGGCGCTGCTCGAACATGCCCACTACGACCCGGAGAGCGGCCAACTGCTCACCGGATCGTTCATGGACTACGCCATGCCGCGCGCGTCCGACCTGCCGTTCTACGTGACCGAGATCAGCGAGGTGCCGTCGTCGACCCATCCGCTCGGCATGCGCCCCGCCGGCGAAGGCGGCACGGTGCCGGCGCTCGCCGTCATCGTCAATGCCATCGTCGATGCGCTGTGGGACTTGGGCGTGCGCCACGTCGAAATGCCGGCGACGCCGGGACGGGTGTGGCGGGCGATGCAAGACGCGCGCAGTCGCCATGATATTTCCGCGAACGGACGCAACCGTGCCAGCTGACGAGCTTCGCAGCCGCGATTTTAAGAAGATCCTGCTGATCAAGCTGTCGGCGATCGGCGACGTGGTGCACACGTTTCCGGTGCTCAACAAATTGCGGCGGCGCTATCCGAAGGCGCGCATCGATTGGCTGGTGACGCCCGAGATCGCCGAACTGTTGCGGCAAAATCCCGCGATCAGCAATGTCATCGAATTTTCCCGCGCTGAATGGTCGACGCCGTGGCGAGCGGCGCCTTACGTCAGTTCGGCGCGGCTGGTCGCAATGTTGCGCGCCGCCGAATATGACCTGGTGCTCGATCTGCAAGGCCAATTGCGCAGCGCCATATTCGCCTTCGCCTCCGGCGCGCCGGTGCGGATCGGCTTCGACCGACCGCGCGCTGACGTCTGGAAAACGCTGTCGCGAAAAATTCCGGATGAAGCGAAGAAGCATGCCTGGCAGGGCGCGCGCGAGGGAAGCTTCCTCGCCTACACCCACCACATCCCGCTGCCGAGCCTCGACGTCCATCCGGTCGAGCGCTATCTCGGCGTCGCGCCAATGCTCGGGCTCGATGACGGCGCGCCCGACTTTTCTTTTCCGGTTCCGCCGGAGGCAACCACCCGGATCGACGCTTTGTTGGACTATTACGATATCGGCAAAGCAAGGCTCGTCGTCGTGGCGCCGGGAACGAATTGGGAAACCAAGCAATGGCGACGCGAAGGTTTTGCCGAGATGGCGCGCCATTTTCTGCAAAAAGGCTTTGCCGTCACCTTGATCGGATCGGACGGCGAGCGCGCGCTGTGCCAGGAGATCGCGCGGCTTGCGCCGGGCGCCGTCGACCTCGCCGGCGAAACGACGCTGTCGGAGCTTGCAGCGCTCATTCGCCGCGCCACGATCTGCGTTACCAACGATTCCGGCCCCATGCATCTTGCGGTCGCGCTCGACCGGCCGGTCGTCAGTATTTTCGGGCCGACCGATCCGGTCTGGGCCGGGCCATATCGCCGCGGCGGCGCGGTGCTGCGCACCGAGCTCGATTGCTCGCCCTGTTACCTGCGCGAACTGCGCCGCTGCAATTTCGGCCACGCTTGCATGGCGAATATTTCCGCGAGCGCGGTGATCGAGCGGCTCGATGTCATTGTCGCCAAGCTGCCAAGCAGGACCAAGCCAACCGCGCCACACACCGGCCCGCGATAAATAATTGGGGGGTACGGAGTGTGCGCAAGGTATTTCAATAAGGGTAGGTGTAGTTCCTGTACCTTCTCGGAGATGGATAGGTCGCCGAGGCAGACTGCGCAGGTTGCGGATTTTGCTCGCAGAACCCGCCAAGGCCGCTCACTGAAGCCGTGCATTGTTCGAAGGTGGTATACCCGCAACTCGCGCCGGCGCCGAGGCCGCTGTATATGGCGCACCACGGATAATATTGGGCTTGCGCGCGCGAGCTGGTTGCAGCTGCGGCGAAGAGAAATCCCAGGAAAGGTAACATGATCCTCATAGCTGTTCCTCGGCATGAGCTAGGGCACCCGAAGCGGAAGTCGCGCTTCCTTATTCGATCATCTCGTCGGCAGGTGCGAGCAGCGTCAGCGGCACGTGAGGCCCGGGGTCGACGGCGCGGCCGGACCATTCCATCAGCGGAGGTGCTGCGACCCGTCATTGAACAGTGCTTGTTCCATTGTAGCAATGACAAATCCATCTGCCGCCTAAATCTCGATCTGCCGGCCGACTTCCACGAAATTCTCCTGAGGAATGTTGAACAGGTCCACTGTGCGCACCGAATTGCGGAACATCAGCGCGAACAGACGCAGGCTGGCGCGCACCAGCCAGCCGCGCCGTTTTGAGCAGACCACGGCGTCCCGGGAGCCGAAATAGATTGCGTCGTCGAGATCGATCGGACACCCGCGATCTTTCGCCTGCCGTAAGGCGGCGGGAATGTTAGGTATCTGGACGAAGCCGAAGTGCACGATGATGTGCCAAAATCCCTCAGCGACCTTCACCAACTCGAGACGGTCGCGAGGCGCAACGCGCGGGATATTCTCGAACTGCACCGTCAGGGCGACCGCAGTCTCGTACATCGCTCTCATCTGCGCGACGTGTTCGACGATCAAGAACGGCGTCGTGGTGGCGAGCCGCGTCAGAAAGATCGCCGTGCCAGGCACGCGCGGGACACCGTTCTTCTTGAGGAGGCGGAAGAACTCCTCCGGCGTCTCCGTCAAAATCGTATGGCGTTGGCGCATGGCCTCGAAGCCGAAGTGCCATGTGACCATGACGATGAACACCAGCGCGCCGAACACCAGCGGGATCCAACCGCCCTCCCGAATCTTGAACAGGTTGGCTGCGAAGAATGTGAAATCGACGACCAGAAACAGGCCGCTCGCGGTCAACGCCGATCCTGCCGGCCATCGCCAGCGCTTTCGCATGACATTGTAAAGTAGTGCGGTCGTCAGGAGCATGGTGGTCGAAACGGCGGTGCCATAGGCGCCCGCAAGACGATCCGAACTGCCGAAGCTGATAGTGAGCGCGACCGTCAGCACCATCATCGTCCAGTTCACGAACGGTACGTAGATCTGCCCGTACTCATCCGAGGAAGTCTGGCGGATGCGAACGCCCGGGAACCAACCGAGCAGCATCGCCTGGCGAGTGAGCGAAAACGACCCAGTGATGATCGCCTGGCTGGCAATGATCGTGGCAACGGTGGCAAGTCCCACAAGCGGATAGATCGACCATGACGGCGCCAACCGAAAGAACGGATTCCCGTCCATCGTCGGGTCGTCGAGGAAAAGTGCGACCTGTCCGGCGTAGTTGAGCAGCAGCGCCGGCAGCACGATCCCGTACCAGGAGGCGCGGATCGGATTGCGGCCGATGTGGCCCATGTCGGCATACATGGCTTCGGCGCCGGTCATCGCCAGAAAGACACCCCCGAGCACGGCGATCCCGCTCCAGCCATGTCCCGTCAGCAGCGCGATGCCGTACCGCGGATCGACGGCGGCGATGACCGCGGGATAGCGAGCAATACCGGCAACGCCTAGCGCGGCGATGACCGCGAACCACAACAGCATCACCGGCCCGGACGCCTTCGCGATCTGCGCAGTGCCGCGCCTCTGGATGGCGAACAGGGCGAACAAGATCGCGACCGCAATCAAGACGACATGCGGCTTGAACACATCGGTCGCGACATTGAGCCCTTCGAGGGCGCTCAACACCGAAATCGCCGGCGTGATGATGCCATCGCCGTAGAGCAGCGCCGCCCCGAGCAGCCCCAGGACGATGAGGATCCTCCGGCCTTCGGCCCAGTTCCCGCTCGTCATTGACATCAGCGCCAAGATGCCGCCTTCGCCGTGATTGTCGGCGCGCATGACGAACAGGCAATATTTGACGGAAATGGTGATGATCAACGCCCAGAAGATCAGCGAGAGACTGCCGAGCGCCGCTGCTGGGGAAAGATGTCCGCCGGTCGTCCGAACGACCGCCTGCAGCGTGTAGAGCGGGCTGGTTCCGAGATCGCCATAGACGATCCCGAGCGCAGCGAGCGCGGCCGCCGGTGTGGTCTTGCGAGCAACCCGCTCCAGCGCCGGATCGTCTTCTCGAACGATGTCGGCCGGCATCGATCTTGGTCTCCTCGCGCTTTCGCTTTCGTCCAGGTCAATTCCTCAATTCTCCCGATCCAAAAGCAGCTAGTCAATTCAGGGCTGGGTTTCACCCCTCAAGAAAGTGACCGAATGCAGCCAGCGGCTGAACGCGGTCGCAGATGATGTTAGTAATCGCCAGCATCGGCACGGATAGGATTGCACCCGCGATGCCCCACATGCAGAACCGGAAGACGAGCGAGATGATGACGAGGACAGGATTAAGCGTGAACCGTTTGGCCAAAAGCATCGGCGTAACAGTCTCGCCCTCGACCGAATGCATTGCAACGTGCAGCCCCGCAGGAAGCAGCGCTTGCCGAAGCGATCGTCACCGCAACTGAAATCATCGACGCGCGCGCCGATCACTTTTCCGCGCGGCGCGAATTAGGCGGCTCGGATATCGGCCTTTGAGAACGTCGCGTGAGTGACCGATACAGTCGTACCCCCAGGTCCCGACAAAGTTTCAACTTTGGCGTTGAGAGCTTGCGCAAGTGCCTTGACGATGCCGGTACCAAGCCCGGTTTTGGGTTGGGCAAAGACGCCGTCTTGCTTGCCAACCCCATCGTCAGCGACCGAAAGCTCCCAATCGGTGCCATCGATTTCATACTTGATGACAATTTGCCCCTTCGTGTCCGCTCTGGGAAATGCGTGCTTCAAGGAATTCATGACGAGTTCAGTTGTGATCAAGCCAATACTTTCAGCCTGACGTGAATTCAAAATGCCTCCTTCGCCGACCACCTTCATAGTTACCGGGCGCTCCCCAATCATCGAGATTGCGAGGGCGTCACTCAGCCTCGTGAGATAAGAAACCATTTCAATAGGCCCTATTGTCCCAGACGCGTTGAGCTGTTGTTGTACGGCCGCGATCGAAATGACGCGATCATGAGTGTCCTGCAAAAGAGTGCGCGTCTCCTCGGAACTGACCGTGTTTGCTTTCATCAAAATAATGCCTGCAATGATTTGCAGACTATTGGCAATCCGGTGCTGAATTTCTTCCAGCAATATGTCCTTCTGTCGCAACAGATTGTCTTTTTCGTGCTCCAAAGCGCGCCGCACGGTGACATCCTCAATTCCGAGCAGAATGGTCGTCTCGGCGCCTTCCTTGTAGAACACTTGACGGGCGTTCAAGCGCATGATGCGGGTGCCGAGATGCGGAAATTCGTGCTCGACTTCATAATCCTCCATCACGCCATGTTCTGGGATAATTTTCTCCAGCAGCAGGCGAAGCTTTGGAATATCCCATTGTCCATCGCCTAGTGCGTAAAGAAGTTTGCCCTGTGTCTCCTCGGGGCTGACCTCGAATGCCGAATAGAAGGAGCGGCTCGCAGCGATGACGCGCAACCCTTTGTCGAGCACAATGACAGGTTCCCGGACCGTATCGACGATGCTCTGAGCCAGTGCGCAGGCGTCTGCGACATTAGTAAATTGTTCTCTGAAATTGGTCTTTTGCATAAAACCTCCACGATGACTTAACGGAGAACTCCATCGGGTGAGACCACCTCGATTGCCCGCGGGTGGCGCCGCGGACCAAGTCGCAACTATGGCTTAGCCGGCACGCAAGTCTGAGCAAAATTGCTCACTCCGCAGCGCAATCTTTGCAGCAGCAAGCGGCGAGAATTGAATTGGCCGGGATTTCCGCGATTGGTCCATTTGCAACGTTACACCCTCGAAGCGCCGCTCCGGTTTCCATCTTCCGACCCTGCTCCAGATCGCGCAAAGGTGATGAGCAATGGCCGTTACGCCGCCTCCCGGATTGCGACGATCGCCCAGACGAAATCCTGGCGCGCCCGTTCCCGCCATGGCATAGTTTTGCGCGTCGGCGCGATACCGGCGCGGAGGAGGCAGCCATGATTTCGGTCTTAATTGGCGTTTTGATTATTTGCGTCGTCGGTGCGATTTGTTTTTGGGTCATCGAGAAGTTCGTCAATGACCGTCGTTTGGCAAATCTTCTCAAACTGCTCGTGGTGCTGATTTGCCTGGCGGCGATCCTTCAGCGGGTGCTGCCGTTGGTGGGAATTGGAATTTAGCCGTCATAATCGAACCAAATCGGGTTACCCGGCGGCCTCCGGCTCGTTATCGGCTTGCAGTGCATCCATCTCGACATAGTCTGCCCTATCGACTTGCTGCGGCCGATAGGATGTCGAGACAAACCCGCGTTAAACCGGAAATGCGGAGCTCGCGCGCGGCAGCCTGGGATAAATCAATTATTCTTCCGCTGGTGAAAGGACCACGGTCGGTGATCCGAACGATCGCCGAGCGCCCATTTTCTTTATTGTCGACATGGACCAGCGTCCCGAATGGCAGTGACCGATGCGCAGCGGTGAAATCCTTCGGCTGAGTGTCTTCGCCGCTCGCCGTGTCTTCGCTTTCGGTTGAATAGACCGATGCAAGCCCGCACTCGCCGGATTTGCTATCGGCTGCGCTGGTCGAGCCCAACAAAGCAACCTGCAGGAACGCAGCCACAAGAAAGTTTGAGTTTGGCATCATTATTTAATCGCCAGGCTCGCGCCCACTCTTTGATCGCTCACGGTGAGCTCTGACCAATCCACAAATGGACAATCCCGGCGGTACGCGGAACTGCCTGTGCCAGAGGTGAAATTCTATCGGTCAGTCCCTCTTCGCAGACACCGGCTTGCTCTCCATTCTTGCCATGCCGTCATCCCGGCGGCTCGAGCCAGCGCCCTAGCCTGCACCAACCCGACCTGACTCACATAGGCACGAACCGTTTCGCAGTTGATTCGCGAAGCCTCAATCCAGCGTGTTTGATCCGAATCTTGATAAGCGCGATATGGATTTGCCGACACGGGGCTCGCGGTAGCGACTAAGATCGTCATGAGAAGTGCAGCTTTCATCCAAGTCGCTCTCAATGTGTCACGCGTGCAAGGCGTCACGCGTGCAAGTGAATGAGACATACAAGCCCGTCTGCCGAGACGATCAAGAAAAGCGCTTTTCGGCTGCTTGGAGGCTGGGGCCAATAACGCTGCGGGCACGCTTGCCATCGCGGCTTACCAGCGTCTTCCCCAATTTCCGCTCCAACTTCTGCTTCTGCGCCATCCGCCTCCGCCGCGAACGAGCCTGAGTATCAGCAACAGCAACAGCGCGCCGATGGTGGCGTTGATGATCGCCGAGATAATGCCCGAGCCAAGGTGGAGGCCGAGTTGAGGCAGCAGCCAACTGCCGATGAAGGCGCCTATAATCCCTATCAGAAGGTCGCCGATCATTCCGAACCCGGTGCCCTGCACGATTTGCCCGGCCAGCCATCCGGCAACGAGACCGACTAACAATATGATCAGGAGACTTTCACTCGACATGTGCATCTTCGTATCCTCCAAAAGTCGTCAAACAGCTATCGGCGCAATCGCGCGCGGTATTCTCGTATCGTAGCGCGATGCGTTCGACGTAGATCGCCTGCCACGAATCGCAGTCGCGCCCGCGGTTGAAGTACAATGAGGGCGGAGCCAGCCGCCCCCACTGTTTGGCAAAGACGATTTCCGCTCCGGCTTAGGCAGCAATCACCGCTACGATTCTCAACGTGCGGGGATTCACGATAAGAATTTCATCGCCGACCAGGATATATTCATAGTCGCGATATTGCGGGGCGTATTCCACGACCGAAACAGGCAAACTATAGAGATGAACCGTTCCGGGAATGACCTCGCCGACCGAGGTTGAGAACCGCACATTGGTCAGACGCTCGGCCTTGCCGCCCCGCAGCGTGTCCCGAATTTTCGCGTGCTGTTCGGTCGACAGCGCAGCCGGCGCGCCCGACTTCGTCTCGTTTTTCGCCACACTCGGACTCGCGTGAGAGTTCGGCGACTCTGAACTTTGCGCCACGCTTCCCTGTCCCTTGGTCTCGGGCTTGGAAACCGCTGGCGCCTGTGCGGTTAAGGCCGACTTCTCCTTCGCAGGCGCTTGCGCTGTTGGCGCCTGTGCGGTCACGGCCGACTTCTCCTTTGCAGGCGCTTGCGCTGTAGGCGCCGGCGACTTCTGCGGCAGACTGCCCTGGTGCTGGTCCAGCTTTCCTGCCGGAGCTTTCTGGTCGACCGCGGCAGAGGCCGGTGCTGAGCGATTTGTATCTTGCGCGGACGCCAATCCGAGGCCCGCCATGAGTGCGGCAGTGGCAACACTGATTAGCAAAGTGTTCCGTGTAGTGTTTTTCATTATAATCTCCAATGAAATCTGATTGTTGATCTGTTATAACGACACCGATCATCTTTAAGTTCCAAGTCGTCTAAAGTTTCTTTCTGTATAAAACTGATCACCGGCCAAAAATTTTATCCACTCATCGGGTGCGGTCCCCTGCCGGAAATCGAGGCTGAAGTTGTCAATCAGCACTTCGTTAAACGACGCGCGATGGCAGCGCTTGAGAATCAAACCCTATTTTCCAGGCGCCGAGAACCTTGAGCTGAGCGGCCTTGAGCAATTTTGAACAGAGACGGCTCCTGTTAGGAGCGCATGCGCAATAGTCGCGCACGGTTGAGTGCCGACGTCGAAAACAAATCAGTTCTGGCAATACGCTACGACGCGGCTGAGATCGGTGCCGCTCCTGGGCCCGAAGCCGACATGCAGCGGCTGCGGTCTAGAGCCCGCCTTTGGAGGCAAAGCGGCAGTGCACGATCTTTGCCGAGCGACCTCGGCTTATGCGTATACGCGTTAGTTCCAGTACGGCGGATAGCCGGAAGTTTTCTCGTCCGCCGCGAGGAGCCGCAGCATCGCCGGCCATTCCAGGACGCCATAGGGCCGCCGCGTGCCCGGCTGATAAAGATGCGCGGTGTGGGCGAGCACGTTCTCGCCCGGCATGGTGAGCTCGGCGCGCGCCGCCATGGCGTCGACCTGCGAGCGGCACGACATTTCGAGCTGATACATCGTGTTGAACGCCTGCTGGATGGTGGGGCCGCAGGTCAGCAGCCCGTGATTGCGCATGACCAGCGCGTCGTGCGGCCCAAGGTCGGCCACGATCCGCACGCGTTCGTCGGTGTCGATCGCCGGCCCCTCATAGTCGTGGTAGCCGATATGGCCGACAAAGCGGATCGAGGTCTGCGACAACGGCAACAGCCCGCATTTCATCGCCGCCACCGCCATGCCGGCGCGGGTATGGGTGTGCAGCACGCAGGCGACATCCGGCCGCGCTTTGTGGATGGCGCCGTGGATCACGTAGCCGGAGACGTTGAGGCTGTAATCGGTGTCGGGCTTGGCGATGACATTGCCCTCGACGTCGATCTTGACCAGGCTCGACGCCGTGATCTCCTTGTAGAGCAGGCCATAGAGATTGATGAGCAGATGCTCGGTGCCCGGAATGCGCGCCGTAATATGGTTATAGATGAGGTCGGTCATGTCGTAGGCATCGACCAGCCGGTAACAGGCGGCGAGATCGAGCCTGGTCTGCCACTCTTGCGCCGACACCTCGTTGCGGATTGACTTGAAGTCTGTCGAGTAATTCACGGGCGTTCCTCCATCCTTCGAGCATAGCTTCCCCAAGGCGCGATGTCAGTCAGGAAGTCGGGCGGGAAGCAACTTGAGAGATTACTTGAGGAGCCACTTAAGAAACCAGTTTAACTGAGTTGGTCAGATGCCGGTCAAAATCGAGGACATTCTCCGCAATCACGTCAAGGACAAGCTCGCTCGCGGCGAAGTGGTCGCCTCGATGACGGTGCGGCTCGTCCGCGGCATCGAGATCGCCCGCATCGCCAAGACGGCGGGCTTCGACAGTCTTTATGTCGATATGGAACATTCGAGCTTTTCGTTCGAGACCACCGGCCAGATCTGCATGGCCGCGCTCGAAGCCGGCATCACGCCATTCGTGCGCGTGCCCGGCGTCGCCGAGGTGCAGCGCGTGCTCGACGGCGGCGCGCTCGGCGTGATCGCGCCGCATGTCCGCTCGGCTGCCGAGGCCCGCGACTATGTGCGGGCGGCGAAATTCCCGCCGCTCGGCGAGCGCTCCGCCGCCGGTCCCCTGCCCCACCTGCATTACCGCTCGTTCCCGGCCGCCGCGGCCGATGCCGCGCTTAATGCCGCGACCACTTTGATGGTGCAGTTCGAGAGCGAGGAAGCCCTGGCGAAGGCCGACGAGATCGTCGCCGTCGAGGGCGTCGACATGGTGATGATCGGCTCGAACGATCTTTTGGCCGACTGGGGCATTCCCGGCCAATACGAGCATGCGCGGCTGCGCGCGGCCTATGCCAAAACCATCGCCGCCTGCCGTAAGCACGGCAAGCATGTCGGCGTCGGCGGGCTGGCGTCGCGGCCCGAGCTTGCCGCCGAATTCGTGCGCATGGGCGCGCGCTATGTCTCGACCGGCACCGATCTCGGCTTTTTGCTCGCGGCGTGCTCGGCGAAAGCCAAGGAAGTGCGGGAGATGACGCCGCAATGACGCCCGCGAAGCTCTTCACCTATCACTCCGACCCGGTGCGCATCGTCTTCGGCGCCGGCGCGATCGGCGCGCTCGCCGCGGAAGCCGATTTTCATAAAATGTCGCGGCTTCTGGTTCTGTGCTCGAAATCGCGCAACGATTTGGCGCGCCGCGCCACCGAAGGCATCGCCGACCGCTGCGTCGGCATTTGCAATGCGTCTGAGCCGAATATGCCGCGCGAGGCGTTCGAGCGCGTGCTCGCCGATCTCAAGCGGCTCGATGCCGACGGCTTTATCGTGGTCGGCGGTGGCTCGCCGATCGGGCTTGCCAAAGCGGCGGCCGCAACCACCAAACTTCCTTACATCGCCGTCGTCACCACCTATTCCGGCTCGGAAATGGCGGCGCGCTGGCGCATCGGCGTTGCCGACCACCGCATCACCGGCGAAGGACCGGCGGCGCTGCCGGCGACCGCCATCTACGATCCCGAACTCACGCTCGACTTGCCGCCGCGCGTGTCCGCGGCAAGCGGCATGAACGCCATGGCGCATGCGGTCGAGAGCCTCTACGGCATCGACACCAATCCGGTGGTGCAGACCATGGCCGAGGAAGCCATTCGCCTGCTCGGCTCAAGCCTGCCCCGCCTCGTGCAAAATCCGCGCGACCTTGCGGCGCGGACGGATGTGCTCTACGGCGCGTGGCTCGCCGCGAATTTCCGCGCCGAGGTCGGGCTCGAACACGCCATCGCGCAACGCGTGCGGCAATGGTTCGATCTCGACCACGCTCACACCCACGCGATCGCGACCCCCTATGCAATCGGTTTCAATGCCAACGCCGCGCCCGATGCAATGCGGCGCATCACGCGCGCGCTCGGCGTCGGCGATGCGGCGCGCGGCCTTTACGATCTTAACGCCCGCCTCGGCCTGCCGACCGGACTGAAAGGCCTCGGCATGCGCGAGGAGGATATCGGCAAGGCCGTCGATGTGGTCGCCGCCGTCAAGATCGCCCATCCGAAGCCGGTGTCGAAGGCCGACCTGTTCAACATCATCTCGCAGGCTTACGCCGGCGAGCCGCCGCGATTTTGAAGGCCACCCTTGAAAGCACCCACCATGACCGCCGCAACCGCCGGCTCCGGAATGAAATGGGTCGGCCGCGCCATCCGGCGGCTGGAAAATCCGGCGCTGGTCACCGGTCGTGGGTGCTTCACCGCCGATCTTGCCGCCGCGCATTACATTCGCTTCGTGCGCAGCCCGGTCGCCTCCGGGCGTATCGTCCGCATTACGGCGCCGAGCGGCGCGACGATCGTGACCGCCGCGGAGCTTGCCGGCGCGCGGCCGATCTGCCCGATGCTGCACAAATTCGACTATCGGCCGATCGAGCAGCCACTCTTGGCGAAGGGCGTCGTGCGTTTTGTCGGCGAGCCGGTCGCCGTGGTTTATGCGCCGACCGGCGCCGAAGCCGAGGACATCGCCGATCGCGTCGAGATCGAAATCGACGAATTGCCGGCGGTGGCCGACGCGCGCGACGCGCTGACGGCGGATGCGCCGCGTGTCCATGACAGCGGCAATGTCGTGGTCGACGGCCGGATCAAGACCGCGGACTTCGACGCGACGTTTGCCAAAGCGCACCGCCGCATTCGCCTCAGCGTGCGCTCGCGCCGCCAGAACGCGACGCCGCTCGAAGCGCGCGCCGCGCATGCGGCATTCGATCCGGTATCGGGCCGCACGACGCTGACCTGCGCCACTCAGATGCCGCATCTGACGCGCACCGCCATCGCCGATATTCTAGGTTTTGCCGAATCCGACCTGCGCGTGATCGCGCCCGACGTCGGTGGCGGTTTTGGGCAGAAAATGTCGCTGCCCGCCGAATATGTCGTCCTGGTGTGGCTGGCGCGGCGGTTGCGCAGCAGCGTCGCCTGGAGCGAGGACCGCCGCGAGAATCTGATCGCCGCTTTCCATAGCCGCGACCAGCATGTCGAACTCGAAGGCGGCTTCGACGCGCACGGCAAACTGATTGCGCTGTCGGCGAACGTGATCGCCAATATCGGCGCCTATTCGTGCTTTCCGACGACCTGCGGCGTCGAGCCGCTGATGGCGCTGGCCGAAATGCCGGGGCCGTACGATGTGCGCGCTTATTCCTGCCGCGCCCGCGGCGTCGCGACCCACACTTGCACCATGGCGCCCTATCGCGGCGTGTCGCGGCCGGTCATCACCTTTGCCGTCGAGCGGCTGATGGACAAGGCGGCCGCCGCCTTCGGCTTGAGCCCCGTCGAAATCCGCCGCCGCAACCTGATCGACCGCTTTCCCTATACCTCGGCGACCGGACTCGTGTTCGACGAAGGCAGCTATATCGAGACGCTCGACAAAGCTGTGGCGCATGTCGATCTGGCGGCATTCCGCGTCCGCCAGCAAAAAGCGCGCGCGGCCGGCCGCTACCTCGGCATCGGCTTTGCGACATTTTCCGAGCGCACCGGCTATGGCAGCCCGGCTTTCGCCGCGCGCGGCATGGACATCACGCCGGGATGGGAAACAGTCGAGGTCGTCATGGATCCATCCGGCCGCGTCGAAGCGCGCATCGGCGCCAGCCCGCACGGCCAAGGCTTGCGAACCACGCTGGCGCAGCTCGTCGCCGACCAGCTCGGCGTCGCGCCGCACGACGTGCGCGTCGTGCACGGCGACACCGATCGCACGCCTTATGGCTGGGGAACATTCGCCAGCCGGTCGCTGGTGATTTCCGGCGGCGCCGCCATGCTCGCGGCACAAAAAATCCGGGAAAAGCTTGTCGTCATCGCCAGCCATGTTCTCGAAGCAGCGCCCGGCGACATCGTACTGGAGAACGGCAACGCCATAGTATCGGGTACCGACCGCACGGTCGCGATCGCGGCACTGGCGCGCTCAGCCTATCACCAGACCCATCTCTTCAAGGACATCGCGCCGGGACTAAGCGAGAGCGCGCATTACGATCCGCCCGGCACCTTCTCGAATGCCTGTCACGTCGCGATCGTGGACGTCGATGTGGAGACCGGGCGCGTGGTGCTGGAGAAATTTCTCGCCGTGGAGGATGCCGGCCGCATCGTCAATCCGCTGATCGCGGAGGGCCAGGTGCATGGCGGCGTCGCGCAGGGCATCGGCAACGCGCTATTCGAAGAAATCGTCTACGACCGGGCGGGCAACATTCAAACCGCCACGCTTGCCGATTACCTGCCGCCGACGGCTTGCGAAATTCCGCCGCTCGAGTTGCAGCACGTCGAAACGCCGGCCGCGTCTTCCGTCACCGGCGCCAAGGGCTTGGGCGAAGGCGGCGCGATCGGCGCGCCGGCGGCCATTCTCAACGCCGTCAACGACGCGCTTTCGCCGTTCGACGTTTCGATCGACGAAATTCCGGCGACCCCGCAGCGGATCCGCGCGGCGCTTCGCGCCGCAGAGCGCAGAGAACGGGAATCCGAGATCGCCAGCCGGCAATCGGATGACTAGGGCGGTCCGAAGCTGCTGGGCAGTTCGCGCCATGGCGGCCCGAAGCGTAAGACCCAGAAGATGTCGTCGAGGACGCCCCCGTCATTCACCCAATACCGACAGCATCGACCCTATCCAGACATGTGCTGCAGTTCGTTCTGGGCCCCACATTGAACAACATCGTCGGCACGTTCGGCATGGATTGTCTGACCGGTATCCTCGTCCTGATGAAGGCGAACCTTCATGCTAGGCTGCATCACGCGCAGCCGGCGCTAGGGTCGTGGGGCATCCAATCATGAATGCAATCTCCGATACCACCACCGGAGGTGCGACGCACGTCGCGGCCCCCGCAGGGCGGGTCTTTCGTCTGCCGCTCGCTCAGCGATTGCTCGCGCTCTTCGGCGTGATCTTCCTCGCCGTCGTCACCGGAATCATTATTGTGTTTGCCGTCCTCGCCTTCACCATGCAATGGGCGCTGGGTCTGTTCATGATGGCGTGCGCCGGTTTCATAGGCGCTCTGACCGGCTATGTGTGGCGCGACCTCAGAGGCAAATGGGGCTTGCGCATCGTTCTCGGCACTGACGCCGTCACGCTCGACCTGCCGGCGGGTCGCTCGCTCATTCACCGTCCACCAGCACAGCATCTGACCATTCCCTATGTCGATATCGAAGCGATCGAGGCGCGCTTCGAAGCCTATGGCACCCTGGGCATGGAAATGATGCAGCGCGCTTACGTCTTGCGCCGCAAGAGCGGCGAACTGATCTTTCTATTCGAGGAACGCGCGCTGGCCACGAAAATGCAAAGTTCGATGTTTGCGGATATCGTGGCGGACCTTGCGGCGCGGGCTGCCGTGCCGTTGGACGAGCTCGGCACAGTAGAGGGCAAAGGCGGCTTGCTCGGCGTGTGGGGAACTCACGCCCCGGACTGGGCGGCGCCCGCGCTGCCACGGGAGCGCGCGATGCGGCTGTGGCGGCACGCGGCCTCGACCGGCTCGCTCGCAATTTCGATAATTATTCTGGTGATCTTCATAATGCGGTACTTCGGCACGGGATGACGCCTGCTCTGCAGTGGCCGTCTCAGTTCGCCGCGGTTTTGAGACACGTGGCGATTGGTTCTGCTGCGCTCCATCGGTCTTCTCACTCGGCATAAGAAACGCAAGTCATTTGGAAGGCTTGCTGCCGGCTGACCAAAGACACCTGATCATATTTCGGAGAGACCGCAGTGGGCGGAAAACCATTATCGAAGGAGGTCATACATCGCGCGAATGGCCACAGGGTATCCTTTCGCGCCGAGACCTACGATGATTGCCGTGGCGACCTTTGACACATAGGAATTGTGATAAAACGCCTCGCGCTTATGAACGTTCGAAATGTGTAGCTCGATAATCGGCCCCGGAAACATCTTTAGGGCATCGAACAATGCGAGCGAGGTGAAGGTGTAGGCGGCCGAGTTGATAATTATCCCGCTACCCTTGTCGATCGCCTCGTGGACCCAATCGATCAGTTGTGTCTCGCTGTTTGTTTGTCGAAACTCGATGGCCTGCCCCTTGGCTTCGGCGCGGCACATAGCCTCAACATCCGCGAGCGTCGTCGTGCCGTAGATGTGCGGCTCACGCGTGCCGAGTCGATTGAGGTTTGGACCGTTGAGGACGTAGATTGGTTTGGGCATGAGTTTGCCTTTCTCGCGTTTATGGAGACGGCTACCGACCGCGACCCGTGTATCCCATCGGCTGAGTGCGAGAAAACCGAGCCGTTACCATGAATGGCTCGGTGCAATGGGTTAAGCGTCTGACAGATTATGTTGCTGTGCATGAGTTCGGTAATGGCCCGAAGCCGAACTGTCGAGGCCTCCGCGATCTAGTCGCGATCGGGTGGACAGCGGACATGCCTCGGGCATCGTCAATCGGTCGAAAGTGACCCAGATGTATGGTCCGGCCGTGCGTTGCAAGAGTTTTCGTCGATCTGGCGGTAAGCGGTCTTGCATCAATGTATCCGGCCTCTGATTGGAGCGTGTCGTGCTCCTGGCCATCATGGATATCAGCGCGCGTGCGATCTCATTAGCGGACAGGCCTCGACTGGGCCATTTGGGTCACCAGTGTTCGCATGCGCCGGGAAGACCGAACCTCCATCTCGTCTCATCCTCTCGCAGACCTCGGCGGGCAAGTGGTATCGATCTGACTACGTCATCGTGGGCTCCTCATTTTGTGCGGCCCCTGTGATCGGCGGCGTAGAATTACGATCAAACAGATTGGACGGCAGCCTCATCGATCTTCCTCGCCTCGAAATTCCGGCTATGGGCCAGAACGCTCCAGGCGATACGGGCGAGCTTGTTGGCGAGCGCGATCGCCAGCACGTTGCGGTGCAGCCGCTTCTTGGCGGCCTCGATCCAGGGCTTGAGCCCGTAGCGCTCCCAGCTGTTCGGCCGGATCAATACAACCCATGCCGCCTGGACGAACAGGACGCGCAGGTAGCGGTTGCCGCGCTTCGATATCTTGCCGAGGATGGTGCGGTCTCCAGTCGATGTCTGCTTGGGAACGAGCCCCAGCCAGGCGCCAAAGTCCCGCCCCTTCGAGAACACTTCGCCACTGCCGATCGCGGCCACCATTGCGCTTGAGATGATCGGGCCGATGCCGGGAACGCTCATCAGCCGCTCGCAACCGGCATCCTGACGCGCGACAGCCTCGATCTCGCTCGACAGCCCCTCGACCCGCTCGTCGAGCTGGCGCCAGTCGCTCGCCAGATCCTCGATGACACGCACCATGCGTGCCGATAGGACGTCGGGAGGAGTGGCGAGGATGCGCGGCAACTCGGCACGCAAGAAGCGCTGTCCCTGTCGTACCGCAATGCCACGTTCCAACAGGAAGGCGCGAATCTGATTGATGATGCCGGTGCGCTGGCTGACCAGTCGTTCGCGCACACGGTGCAGCGCCTGCAGGTCGAGCTGATCGGCGGTCTTCGTCGCCACGAACTTCATCGTCGGCCGCTGCACCGCCTCGGCAATCGCTTCTGCGTCACGGAAGTCGTTCTTCTGTCCCTTCGAGTAGGGTCGCACGTACTTCGCCGGCATCAAACGGGCATCGTGGCCGAGCTCCTTCAGCTTGCGACTGAGATGATGCGCACCGACACAAGCCTCCATGCCGATCAGGCACCGCGGCATGTTGGCCAGACGTGCCTCGACCTGGCCACGCGACCACTTCTGCCACAGCACGATCGCGCCGCGCTGATCAAGGCCAATAACGTGGAATGAGTTCTTGCCGATATCGATGCCGACTGTAGCGATTGCGGTGATTGGATTCTGAGACATGGCGTGCTCCTTGTCTACGGCGCCCCTGGCCAGCTTCCATCGCTGGCGGGGCAGGAGCACGGCCGGACCATTCCATTAGCGGATAGATCACCGCGCCAGGATATGAAACTCGGATCGGCTGAAAGGCCGCGCGGTGTCACGCCGAGTAAGTTGAGTTGCCTCAAAGTGGACAGGCCGCAAGATTCCAGAACCACAAGCCGTCAATATAAATCCAGCATGGACCAACGCCGTACGCATACCAACGGCCATGCCAAAAATGCCGCCTGCGCCCGTACCAAATGTGGCCATTGTATACTCTGCCGACAACGTAGCGTCCGTGTCCGGCCCTATTGACGCGAACGTTCCGGTTGACGTGGACGTTTCGGTTGACGTGGACGTTCCGGCTGACGCGGACGTTCCGGCTGACGCGAACGTTCCGGTTGACGTGGACGTTCCGGTTGACATGGACGTTCCGGTTGACATGGACGTTCCGGCTGACGTGGGCACCCCTACTGACGTGTCCACCTCCATGCCCACCTCCATGCCCACCCCCACGACCACCTCTCGCGTCCGCCGCCACCACGACCGCGAGGCCAAGCGCGGCAATGACGGTCACCATGATGGAAACTTTTTTCAGCATTTTGTTCGCTCCCCGAAGGGCGATGGATTCTTTCGGAAACTTGAAACCCACGTCATCGTACTATCGAATGAATTATATGAACCCTCGCTGAACAAAAACGTTCATTTCGCAGGCATTCGTAAGGCGATCCATTGGACGATCCTACCGCCGCCCAAAGCGGACAAGGCCGTCGCACGGGAGCGGCGGTGTTGGGCCGCTGAACCTCCCCACATTTGTTGCAGTGCATGAGTCTCTTTTTGGCCCGTTTCTACCGTTCGCCGCGACGCAGCGATATGTCTGGACTTGAGGGACAAGCCGACATCCCGCGCGCATCGCAAATCAATCGCTCGTGACCCGAAGCGGCGCTTAGCGCGACACAGCGATATGTCTGCAAATGGCGGCAGAACTTTTTTTCTCCTTTGAACACGCGTAGCTAATTTGGGATCGGAAAGTGGGAGCGTAGCGGATAATTTCGGTGGGGTCGCGAGCTGGAACGCCAAGTTCACCGACAACATCGTGCGCGGGGGCCTCAACTACAAGTTCGGCAACTGAACATCGGGATTTCTGGAGGGACCACTGCGAGGTGTCAGTTTTCGGGGGCCGAGGACTTGCTATGCATTAGGTCTGGTTATGGCCCTTAACGTCGGTTTTTGAATGTCTGCTGTCCGGTCGTTGACGGGAGAATAGCGGACCTGGCGAATTTATGAGTACACGGCCTAATGCCTGTCATGCTCGCGCGCCGAGACGATCGCCAGATAAAGATACACGCCAAGCAGCGTCATCTCGACGAACACGACGAATATGCTGCCGCCATAGACTTGCGGAAAAAACACCTCGACCGCCGCCATCGATACGACCGAGGTGAGCCACACCACCGCGCCCCACGCCGCCGCGAGCCAGAGCCCGACGGCGGCCACGAGATCGAGCACGGCAAAGAACACCGTCGAGGTCTGCCAGGCGATCGTATGGCTTTGAAATCCGCCATCGGGCGGCGCACCGATGCCGCAGACTTGGCCCCAGTGATAGAGACCCTTGATCAGCGACACCGTGGCCATGATGCGCAGGAATAGGACGAGGTACTCGGTCCAGGTGCCGCGGCTGCCGCCCTCGGTGACTCGGACCGGTTCAAGAAGGTCGCTGGGCCGGGTCGGTTGCCGCTGCGATTGATCGCTCATGATGTCCCCGAAACACAAAGAGGCAGACGCAGGCGGCAGTTTCGTGGCGGGCGAGCCCAGTCCCCGAGCGGTAGAGGGCCGCCAAACGCCCGTCAATGCTGCGGAAAGGTATTTACGAGGGCCAAAATGTCCTGCTGCCGCTTAGTGGCACCTTAGGAATGGAAGGGGTAGAAGAGGCAGGAGAATGGAGTGTGGTATGGCGATCAAATTCGGCCGGCCGCTGGAACGCAGCCGGCTCGCCCCGGTTGAGACCGCGCCGTCCGAGCGCCTCGATCTGGCAATCCGGCCGCGGCGTAACCGCCGCGCCGAATGGGCCCGGCGCATGGTGCGCGAAAACGTGCTTACCACCGACGATCTGATCTGGCCGCTGTTCCTGGTCGACGGCAGCAAAATTCGCGCCGGCGTCGATTCGATGCCCGACGTCGAACGGCTGTCGGTCGACGAAGCCGTGCGCGCTGCCGAACGGGCCGCCAAGCTCACGATCCCCTGCCTGGCTTTATTTCCCTATACCGAGCCAGGCCGGCGCGACGACGCCGGCTCGGAAGCGCTTAACCCGGACAACCTCGTCTGCCGCGCCATCCGCGCGATCAAGAAAGAGGTGCCGGAAATCGGCGTGCTGTGCGACGTCGCGCTCGACCCCTATACCAGCCACGGCCATGACGGGCTCATTCGCGACGGCGTGATCCTCAATGACGAAACGGTAGCGGTCTTGGTCCGCCAGGCCTTGGTCGAAGCCGAGGCGGGCTGCGATGTCATCGCGCCCTCCGACATGATGGACGGCCGCGTCGGCGCGATCCGCTCCGGCCTCGATGCAGCCGGCTTTGGCGAGGTCCAGATCATGGCCTATGCGGCCAAATACGCTTCCGCCTTCTACGGCCCATTCCGCGACGCGGTCGGCTCCAGCGCCACGCTGATTGGCGACAAGCGCACCTACCAGATGGACCCGGCGAACACCGACGAGGCGCTCCGCGAAGTCGAGCTCGACATCGCCGAGGGCGCCGACATGGTCATGGTCAAGCCGGGCCTGCCCTATCTCGACATTTTGCAGCGGGTAAAAGACGCCTTCGGGATGCCCACCTTCGCCTACCAAGTCTCCGGGGAATATGCGATGATCATGGCTGCCGCCGGGAATGGCTGGCTCGACGGCGACAAGGCCATGATGGAGAGCCTGATCGCGTTCAAGCGCGCCGGCGCCGATGGGGTACTGACTTATTTTGCGGCTCGAGTTGCGCAGAAACTGAAGCAGGGCGGCATCGGGGTATGATCCCGAAAATGCCTGTCCTCGGACTTGATCCGAGGATGGAACCCGGTTTTCGGAAAGGATCATGCGCAAAAGATAGCTGGATCGCCCCCGCCCGGGATGCGATATCGAGGCGGATGTCATGAGTGAGTACGACGACGAAAATATCCGGCTCTACACGCCGGTTTTGCAGCGGGTCATCATACTACTGGCGGTGATCATCGCCGTTCCGGTGGTGATGTGGACCATTACGACGGTCGTGCGCACTTATGTCGCGCCGCCCAAGGTGCCGACCTTCCAGCGAATGACGGAGAACCAGCCGGCGGACACCGCGTCCGATGCCACGCAGGCGGCACCGGCGCCCGCTCCCGCAGCCGGCCAACCCCACTCTCCCGCAGCGTCAGCTCAGATGGCTGATACGCGGACTACGGCGCCTGATGCGCATCCGCCGCTTCTCGATATCAGGAAGCCCGCCGATGCCCAGGCCGCGGCCGCCAACACGCCGGCAGCCGCGCCCCAAATCGCGACTGCGACGCAGCCGCCTGTCGCCAACCCGCCTACGGCCCACTTCCCGGCTGGCCAGGCGCCCGCCGTCCAGCCGATGACTGCCGCCTCTGCCCCGCCGATCACCGTTGCGGCACCGCCCGCTCCGGCGGCGCCATCGCCGCCTATAGCCGCGATGCAGGCCTCCGCCGCCAACCCGGGCGGTGCTGCGGCGCCGGCGGCACCGGCGGCACCGGCCGGAAATCTTGCTTGGCCCAATCCAAACAGCAAGTCGCCGCCTCAGGTCGGAACGAACGACAGCGCAAAGGATACCGTCGCGGCTAGCGGTCCAACGACTTCGGAGCAACCGGCGGTTTCGAGCAATACGGCGACCGAGGAGTTGCCACCCGGAGATCCCATTGCCGGCCGGGTTCCGCTGCCTCCGCGCCGGCCGATGCTCTTTGCCATGGTCCAGACCGCCATACCGCTGCCAAGGCCGCGCCCGGCGGATGCCCCCGCCGCAACGCCAAACACGCCGGCCGACGCGCCGTCCTCGAGCTACGATCCGGGCCTCGAGCCGGGGCATTATTAGCCGCGGATTTCGCTCAGTGGCGCGCATTCACTCCAGCGCCGCGCCGCCTTCCATCCGCACCGGCAGATAACCGTCGTCCTTAAGCGCGCGGAAAATTTCCTCGGCGTGGGCGCCGTCTCGCGTCTCCATCGTTATGTCGAGCTTGGCGCCCTTGGCCGGCACGTCGAGGAACAGGCGGTGATGATCGACGCCGAGAATATTGGCGCCGAGTTCGCCAAGCCGGCTGGCGATGTGACCCAAAATTCCAGGCCGATCGGGAATCGTGAGCCGGAACGACGTGATGCGGTCATCGCGCTCCAACTCGCGCACCATGATGGAAGCGAGTATGCGCGGATCGATGTTGCCGCCGCATAGGATCAGGCCGACCTTGCGTCCGGCAAAGCGCGCCGGCTCGGCCAGCATGGCGGCAAGGCCCGCGGCGCCGGCCCCTTCGGCCATTGTCTTCTGCAAAGTGAGAAAGGCGTTGACGGCGCGCTCGATCTGCGGCTCGTCGACGAGAATAATGTCGCGCACCAGTGCGCGAACCACCGGCAAGGTCAGCGCGCCGGCCTTGCCGACCGCGATGCCTTCGGCAAGCGTGGCGCCGCCGCAGGGCCGCTCGGCGCGATGGATCGCATTCCACATCGACGGATAAAGCGCGCACTCGACGCCGACGATCTCGATCGATGGTCTTACCGCGCGCGCCGCTATGGCATTGCCGGCGATGAGACCGCCGCCGCCGATCGGGATCACCATAACTTCGAGATCCGGCGCCTCCTCCAACATTTCGAGCGCAATGGTGCCTTGGCCGGCGATGATGTGCGGATCGTCATAAGGGTGGACCCACACCAGATTGCGTTCGGCCGCGATTGCCTCGGCGCGCGCCTGGGCTTCCGCTAGCGTCTCGCCGTGGAGCACGACCGCGGCGCCGAGCGCTTCAGTCGCCTTGACCTTCACGAACGGCGTCGTCACCGGCATGACGATGGTTACCGGAATCGCGAGGCGCCGGGCATGATAGGCCACCGCCTGGGCGTGATTGCCGGCCGACATGGCGATCACGCCGCGGCGGCGCTCCGCGGCCGTCAGCGCTGCGAGCTTCACGCAGGCGCCGCGTTCCTTGAAGGAATTGGTGACCTGCAAATTCTCATATTTCACGTAAATCTCGGCCCCCGTCAGCGCCGAGAGCGGCGGTGCCGCCAAAACCGGCGTGCGCAGCACATGGCCGGCCATCGCGCGCCGGGCCGCCTCGATATCGGCAAGCGTCACTTGCATCGGGCTTGTTCCCGACGGGGCCGGCTGGATTGGCGGTCGTTGTTGGGTCATGGTTGCGGCATTATAATACGAACTTGGTCATGACAGATTCCGGCCCCCCACCTGGAACAAGCGCAGGACTTGGAAGCGCAGGACTTGGAAACTCAGGTCCCGGACGGATCGGCGTCTCGCTCGACGTCAAGCCGCATGCCTACGATCCGGCGACAAACCCGGAGCTGTTCGAGGGCGTGCTGGCGCGCCGGGTTGTCGCCTTCGTCATCGATGTCGTGATTATCGCCATCCCGCTGATCGTGGGATGGATGTTCATATTCGTGTTCGGGCTGGTCACTTTCGGCTTGGGCTGGGCTTTGTTCTGGCTGATGTCGCCGGGCTCGGTGATCTGGGCGCTGGTGTATTACGGGGTCACGCTCGGCGGCCCGGCGTCGGCCACAATCGGCATGCGCGCCATGGAAATCGAAATGCGCACCTGGTACGGCGCGCCCGCTTATTTCGTGCTCGGCGCGGTCCAAGCCATCGTTTACTGGATCACCGTCAGCGTGCTCACTCCCTTCATCCTGGTGGTGGGTTTCTTCAACGCCCGGCGGCGGCTTCTGCATGACATGCTGGTCGGCACCGTGCTGATTAACAATCCGAGCCGGGCGGCTTCGCTGCGGGCGCGCGCGACGCGCTGACGCGGAAAACGGCCTTTGACGCCCGGCCCCCCACGGGCGATGCTATGTGGCGGCCGGATTCGGCTGCCGGCCGCGATGCCATGCTCGCGATGCCATGCTCGCAATGCCATGCTATAATTTCCCGTGACCCAGCACTCGCGCGACACACCGCAATTCTACCTGACCGCCCCCTCGCCCTGCCCGTACCTAGCCGGCAAGGAGGAGCGCAAGGTCTTTACCCATCTCGTCGGCGAGCGCGCCGGGGAGCTCAATAACATCCTCACCCAGGGCGGCTTTCGCCGCAGCCAATCCATCGCCTACCGGCCGGCCTGCGAGGGTTGTCGCGCCTGCGTCTCGGTGCGCGTCGTCGCCAAGGACTTTCGCCCGACGCAGAGCATGCGCCGCATCATGCGTCGCAACGCCGACGTCGGCAGCGAGCTGCGGATCGCGGTGCCCACCTCCGAGCAATATGCGATCTTTCGCGCCTATCTCGATTCCCGGCATCGCGACGGCGGCATGGCCGACATGACGGTGCTCGACTACGCCATGATGGTTGAGGACAGCCACATCGAGACGCGCATTATCGAATATCGGCGCCGTGAGCCGGGCGCTGCAACAGGCAAGCGCGGCGGCGGCGATCTCGTCGCCATCGGCTTGACCGACGTGCTCGGCGACGGCCTCTCGATGGTTTATTCGTTCTTCGAACCCGACGAAGCGGCGCGGTCGCTCGGCACGTTCATGGTGCTCGACCACATCGCGCGCGCGCAACGCATGGGCTTGGCTTACGTCTATCTCGGCTATTGGGTGCGCGGCTCGCGCAAAATGGACTACAAGAGCCGCTTCCTGCCGCAGGAGCGGCTGATGCCGGAGGGCTGGGCGCGGGTCGAATAAGCAAGGGTGGAATAACCACGAGCGGAATAAAATTGGGTTCATGGGGTTGTTGAAATCAGTGCAGTTAGTTCGATCATTCAGGGAGAGTTTTCATGCGTCAGCCCATGTCAGTCTTTTTAACCGCCGGCGTTCTCGCGCTCGGCATAACGGCCGCGCTCGCCCAGAGCGCGCCGGCCACCACTGCCGATACGTCCAAGGGCAAAGCGCTCGTCGATGGCAAGGGCATGACGCTCTACATTTTCGATAAGGACACCGCCGGCACATCGAACTGCAACGACCAATGCGCCATCAATTGGCCGCCGCTGATGGCGGCCGCCGACGCCAAGCCATCCGGCCAGTGGACCGTGGTCACGCGAAAGGATGGCGGCAAACAATGGGCCTACAAAGGCCTGCCGGTCTATGCTTTCCACAAGGATACCAAGGCCGGCGATGTCACCGGCGACGGCGTCAACAATGTCTGGCACATCGCCGCGCCGTAAAAAACTATTCCGTTTGTTAGATCGCCAAATCGGCGAGCGTCTTCAAGGCGTAGAACTGCACCGGCTCGTGCCGTCCCTTGACCGGCGCTTCATGCAATTGGTGACCGACAAACCGCAAGCCGGCGGCTTCGGCGGCCTGGCGCGAGATGATGACGAGGCAGCCGTACTCCTTGGTGAGGCTCTCAAGCCGCGCGCAAGTATTGACCGTGTCGCCGATGGCGGTGATGATTTGGGAGCGCGGCGGTCCCATCGCGCCGACGATGGCCTCGCTGTGGTGAATGCCGATGCCGATCTGCAGCGGTTCCTTTAAATCGCCGCGCAGCTGGTGGTTCAACTGGTCGAGACGCTGGAGCATTTCGCGCGCGCCGCGCACGGCGTCGGCCGCCCCGGTCGCGGGGTCGGCATAAAGGCCGTAGAGCGCCATCAATCCATCGCCGGTGAATTGCGAATAATGCCCGCGCGTGTCGACGAGCGCCTTGGTCATTTCATGGAAGAACTGATTGAGAATGAACAGAACGTCGTAAGGCAGCTTGGCCTCGCCCAGCGTGGTCGAGCCGCGCATATCGACGAAGACGACGGTGATCAGCCGCTCGCTCCCTTCGAGCCCGCCGCGCACCGCGCCATCGGCGGCACTGGCGTCGGCGGCAAGGAGCGGCATCACTGCGAGATCCGCGATTGGACGGATCTGGCAGGCGAGCCGCATGCCGGGCGTGGCGCCGATGCGGGAAAGCGCCTTAGCCTCCAAACCGGACGGTTCGGGAAGCCGCTCAAGACCCTTGGTCACCAAAACCCGGCAGGTGGTGCAGCGCGCCCGCCCGCCACACACCGAGGCGTGCGCGATGCCATGCCCGCGAAGCGTCTCAAGCACTGTGGCGCCGGGCAAGATCGGCATGCTGCGGCCATTCGCATGCGTCAGCATCGGTGGCATGCGGCGACGATATTGCCAGCTGCGGATGCCGCGCCCGGCAAACGGCAGCAGCACCAGGCCGAGGCAAATACCCCAGCCGATATGCACCATCCGGTCGACTTCGGCGGCCGTCTGCTGCGTAAGATTGGAATCACCCAGCGACGAACTTACAAAATCGGGATCGCTCTTGGCTTCGCGCAGGACTTCGTTGCCGCCGGTGACATAGCCGGCCAGCGCCAAGGTCGGCAGCAGCAGACCGAAGCCGAAGAACAACGGCCGCCAGTTCGGATACCAGCGCTTGGTGCGCAGCCAGTAATGGACGCCGATGCAGGCGTGGATCCACACCGTGACCACGGCGAGCATCTGCACGGCCCCGAGCCACGGGAACATCACCCATTGAACGATAAAGACCGTGTTGTAGTAGGTGGTGACGTCGAGCATCTCCTCGGCGATGCGCGTCGCGACCACATGGGTCATCAACAGCGCCGGGATGCACAGGCCGAGCGAGAGTTGCGTCCATTCCCAGCGGTTCAAGCGCAGCGAGCGTCGAATGTAGATCGACCACAACGCGTTGCCGTAGTGGGTCAGAAGCGCCGCGATCAGGATGCCGGTGCCGATCCAGGTTCGCCATGGATACATGAGGACGTTGCGCGTCGCCTCGGCATCCTCGAACGACACAAGCAGGAGGCAATGCGCGGTCAGGTGACAAATGACGAAGCTGAGCATCACGAGCCCGCTCGTGAGCCGCAGCCATGCTCGCCATTGTCGAAAATCCGGATTCATCCCCACACTCGGCTGGGCCTTGGTCGACCAAGGCCAATCAATAAGACTGCTTTGAACAGCGATTATTCCCAACACAATGTGAGTACAGGCGGCTTTACGCCGCGTCCGGGCCAGATCCATTCGCCGGCAGGCCGCCGGTATTGTCAAATTTGTTAGTCTTCGGAAAACCCTTCGGCGCGAGACGGCCGGCGTCGGCGCGATTGCCGCGCCAGTCGGCAAGCTCTTTAAGCGAAAGATTGAAGGCGCGCCCGGCGGAGTCGGTCCAGCTCAGGCCCTTTTCCACCTCAAAGGTTTTGATGTCGCAGAGCCCGCCGTCCCGGTGGCGCTGCAGGCGCACCCCGCGGCCGCGCGCCATATCCGGCATCTGCTCGATCGGAAAGATCAGCATTTTGCGGTTTTCGCCGATCGCCGCGACCAGTTCCCCATCGACCGGCGCGACGGCGCAGGCTGCGTCGGGCAGTTTAACGTTAAGCACTTGCTTGCCCTTACGCGTGTTGGCGAGACACTCATCCTCGGGCACGATAAATCCCCTGCTTTGGTGGCTTGCCACGAGCAGCTTGCGGCCGCCCTGATAACGGAACACCGTAACGACGTCGGCGTCCTGTTCAATCTCGACGAAGAGCCGGATCGGCTCGCCGTGGCCGCGCCCGCCGGGCAGCTTCGAGGCTTCGATCGTGTAAAAACGGCCGTTGCTGGCAAAGACCAAAAGCTTCGACGTGGTCTCGGCGAAAAAAGCGAGTTTCAAGCCGTCATCGGCCTTGAACGCGAGGGAAGCCAGATCCGCGGCTTGGCCGCGCAACGCGCGGATCCAGCCCTTCTGCGAAACGACGACGGTGATCGGCTCGCGCTCGACCAAGGCCTCCTCGATTGCGGCCTCGTCGTGCTCCGGCGCCTCGGCAAAGCCGGTGCGGCGCTTGCCGAGCGGCGTTTTCGGCCCGAAGGTGTCGCGAACTTCCTTGATTTGTTCCGCAATTTTTTTCCATTGCTGCTTCTCGGAGCGGATCAGCTCCTCGATCGACTTCTTCTCGGCGCGTAAATCCCTGTCCTCCTGGCGGATCTCCATTTCTTCGAGGCGACGTAAATTGCGCAGCCGCATGTTGAGGATGGCATCGGCCTGGACCTCGGACAATTTGAACGCCTTCATCAGCACCGGCTTCGGCTCGTCCTCCTTGCGGATGATCTTGATGACCTTATCGATATTGAGATAAGCGACCAGATAGCCGCCCAAAACTTCGAGCCGATGCTCGATCTGGCTGAGCCGGTGGCGCGAGCGGCGCAGCAGGACTTCGCGGCGGTGGGCAAGCCACTCGGACAGCGCTTCGGCAAGACCGAGTACTTTCGGAATGCGGCCGCGCACCAGCACGTTCATGTTGAGCGGCACGCGACTTTCAAGCTCGGTGAGCTTGAACAGGCTTTCCATCAACAGCGCCGGGTCGACCGATCGCGAGCGCGGCTCGAAGACGATCCGTACGTCCTCCGCCGACTCGTCGCGCATGTCGGCAAGCAGCGGCAGTTTCTTCTCGTTGATCAATTCGGCGATCCGTTCGATCAGCCGCATCTTTTGCACCTGCCAGGGAATTTCGGTGACGATCACCTGATAGGTGCCGCGCCCGGTGTCTTCGGTCTTCCAGCGCGCGCGCAAGCGGAACGAGCCGCGGCCGGTCGCGTAAGCCTCCGCGATGGTCGCAGGCGGATCGACGACAAGCCCGCCGGTCGGGAAATCCGGACCCGGCACATATTTGAGCAGCGTTTTCGTTCGCGCGTTCGGCTGCTCGATGAGGTAGAGCGCGGCGTCGCACAGCTCGGCGGCATTGTGCGGCGGGATAGACGTCGCCATACCGACGGCGATGCCTTGCGAACCGTTGGCGAGTAAATTCGGAAATGCCGCGGGCAGGACCACCGGTTCCTGCATGACGCCGTCGTAGCTCGGACGAAAATCGACCGCGTCTTCGTCGATGCCGTCGAGCAACAGCCGCGCGACTTCCGTCAAGCGCGCTTCGGTATAGCGGTAGGCCGCGGCATTATCGCCGTCGATATTGCCGAAATTGCCCTGCCCGTCGACCAGCGGATAGCGCGAAGAAAAATCCTGCGCCAGGCGCACCAGCGCGTCGTAGATCGCTTGATCGCCATGCGGATGGAAATTACCCATCACGTCGCCGACGATTTTTGCCGACTTCTTGAATGCCGCCCCGGGATCGAGGCGCAGTAGCCGCATGCCGTAGAGGATGCGCCGGTGCACCGGTTTGAGCCCGTCGCGCGCGTCCGGCAGCGCGCGATGCATGATAGTGGACAACGCGTAGGCGAGGTAACGCTCCTCCAGCGCCTCGCGCAGCGCGATTTCCTGCACGCCGCCCGGATCGGGGGAATCACCTTCTTATTCATGGCTTGAGAGCGCTAGCGCGGTTATGCGGCCTGAACAAGGGATGAACGCTCGCAATTCGCGCGGAACTTTTTCCGCGCCCGATGCGACACAACGAGCGTGAACGCGAGCCACAGTAACGGTAAGATATGCATGAGGGGCGAGCACCTTCACCCGACGCTTTCTTATCATCCGGGAGGATATGCATGCGTAAGACCGTGCTTGCGGCCGCCGCGATCGCGGCATTTCTATCAATCGGAGCACCGGCGAACAACGCTACGGCCATGACGGTCGCCTCGCCGTCGGCGCTGGGCGTCACGGACCTCGCTCCAGTCCAGCAGGTACGCTGGGGCTGGCGCCATCATCGCTACTGGGCTTGGCACCATCATCGCTACTGGGCTTGGCACCGTTATCACCATTGGGGCTGGCGCCATTATTATTGGGCCGGGCCATACTACTACTCGCGGCCTTGGATTGGCGCTTATTGGGGGCCGGCATGGGGACCGTGCTGCCGGTGGGGCTGGCACCGCCCGTGGCGGGGCTGGTACCGCTGGTGATGATCGCAGCCAAATTTGCCGAATGAGACTCGCGGCGGCCGCGGCCGCCGCGACCGGTTCTGCGCATGTTCGCGGTTGCCGGCCGGATTTCGGGTTGTATCGCGGCTTCTACTGAATGACGCGCGTCAGCGCGGTGACAAAATGGGCGCGTGCTTCCGGCACCGGGAGGCCGCGCGGGGCAAAGGCATGGCGGTCAAGAAAAAAACCGGTGAGCACAAAGGCATCGGCGAGATCGGCGGCCGATTCCGGGCCGCTTTCCGATTGGAGGAAGGCCGGCAGCCGCATCAGCTTGTCGCGATAGGCCTCTCCGGCAGCGCGCGACACCGCGCGGCCCGATCGCGGCGAGACGTAGATGAGATCGTCGGTCGCACCGGTTGCGGCGCAGGATGAAAGATCGAGGCCGAAGCCCAGCTCGGCCAAAAAATTGAGCTCGAAGCGCGCGATCATCGGCGCGGCGCGGCGCGGATCGTCGAGGCGCTCCAGAATCGCGTCGAGCGCCGCATAGATCGCCGCATGCGGTTCGCGCTCGGCGAGCAAACGGCACAAAGCCGCAAGATGGGTCACGCCGTGCACGGCATGCGCCGCAGGCAGGAATCCCGCCGCGCGCAAATTCAGCCCTTCGACTGTGTAATGGCCGAGATGCTCGTCGAGCCGCGCCCGCCAGGTCGCGCGCAGCACGTTGCCCGGTTGCAGTACCCCGCGTAGCCGCGTGCCGGCGCCGCCGCGAACCAGGCCGAGATGCCTGCCGTGTTCGCGCGTCATCAGTTCGAGGATGACGCTCGTCTCGCCATGACGCTTGACGCCGAGCACGATGCCTTCATCGGTCCATTGCATATTTGTCATTCCCGGACGCCGCGAAGCGGCGAGCCGGAAATCCATAATCGGTAACGTCTATGAACTAGCACTGAGCGCTGCTTTCGGCGACCGCGGCTATGGATCCCGGACCTGCCGCTTTGCGGCAATCCGGAATGACGATCACTCCTTCGGGAATTCCAGACCCATTTCGCGGTAACGCTCCGGATCGTCGCCCCACCCTTCGCGGACTTTGACGTGCAGGAAAAGGTGCACCGGCTGCTCGATGGCGGCGGCAATATCGGCGCGCGCCGCCGCCCCGATCGCCTTGATGGCTTGGCCGCCCTTGCCGAGCACGATTTTGCGCTGGCTTTCGCGCTCGACATAGATCGTCTGCTCGATGCGCACCGAACCGTCCTTTAATTCCTTCCAGGCCTCGGTCTCCACAGTCGACTGATAGGGCAATTCCTGATGCAGCCGCAGATAAAGCTTTTCCCGCGTGATCTCGGCGGCTAGCTGCCGCAGCGGCGCATCTGAAATCTGGTCCTCAGGGTATAGCCACGGCCCCGCCGGGACATGCGCGGCAAACCAGCTTTTGAGATCGGCGACGCCGTCGCCGGTGAGCGCCGAAATCATGAACGTCGCGGCGAAGGCCGCGCACTCGTTAAGCTTCTGCGTCAGCGTCAGCAGCGCCGATTTATCGACCAGATCGACCTTGTTGAGAACGAGCGCCTTGGCCGGGCGGACATTGCCGAGCCCGCCAAGGATCGCTTCGTCGTCGTCCTTGATACCCTTCCTGGCATCGATCAACAGCGCGACCAGATCGGCGTCCTGCGTTGAGGCCCAGGCGCTACCGACCATGGCGCGGTCGAGTCGCCGCCGCGGCGAAAAAATTCCTGGCGTATCGACGAAGATCAGCTGCGCGGTACCTTCGATCGCGATGCCGCGCACCAGTCTGCGCGTGGTCTGCACCTTGGGCGTCACAATCGAGACTTTGGCGCCGACCAGTGCATTAAGCAGCGTCGATTTTCCGACGTTGGGCGCTCCGATCAGCGCCACGAAGCCGGCACGTCTATCGAGTTCGGCTGGCTCAGCCATCGCGTCGTGCGGGCTTGACACGCTCGCGCGCCAGCATGGCGGCCGCCGCGGCCTGTTCCGCAGCGCGCTTGGATCGGGCAACGCCTTCGGCCGGCGCAAAGGCGGGAAGCTGCACAGCGACACGGAATTCCGGATTGTGATCGGGACCGGAGCGCGCGATTTCGCGATAGACGGGCGTTGGCAGCCCGCGGCCTTGCGCCCATTCCTGCAGGACGGTTTTCGGATCGCGCAGCGGCTGCGCGGTAGCCCGCAAGCGCACCTCCCACAGCCGTTCGACCAATCCTTCAGCGGCTTTGTAGCCGCCGTCGAGATAAACGGCGCCGATCACCGCCTCGCAGACATCGGCGAGGATCGCCGGGCGGCTGCGAGCGCCGGCATTGGCTTCCGACGAGCCGACCCGAATGGCGGCGCCGAGATCGATCATGCGCGCGATTTCGGCGCAGGTCTCCTTGCGCACCAGATCGGCGAGCCGGCGCGACAGCTCGCCTTCGTCGGCCTTCGGAAAGGCGCGGTACAGCATGTCGGAAATAACAAGACCGAGCACGTGGTCGCCGAGAAATTCAAGCCGCTGATAGCTGCCGGCGCGGTTGCGCGCGCCTTTGAGCGCCGAAATGTGCGTGAGCGCGCTCTCGAGCATGGCCGCATCGGTGAACCGATAGCCGATGCGGGCTTCGAAAACGGATGCGCCGCGCTTGCGGCGGCGGGGCTCTTTTTGCGGCTTGGCTTCTGGACCCTTGCCGTCTTGACTCTTGGCTTCTTGACTCTTGCCTTCTTGACTCTTGCGCTCGGCGGCAGCCAAAGCGGGCGCTCCGGCCGGCGGTTCGCGAACTATGGCGGGCTTGGCTTTTTTGCGGCCACTCATCGTACCAGCGTGAACAAGCGGTTCCAGCGCACCGCCCAGGGCCAGCGCCACACCTCCCAGGCGTGGGTATCGTCGCGGATCGAGAAGAAAATGATTTGGGCCCTGCCGATGAGGTTCTCGTAGGGCACGTAACCGACCTGGCTGAGCACCCGGCTGTCGGTCGAGTTGTCGCGGTTATCGCCCATCATGAAATAGTGTCCGGGCGGCACGGTGTAGACCGGCGTATTGTCGTAGAAGCCGTTATCGGTGAGATCGATGGTCGTATAGCTGACGCCATTCGGCAGCGTCTCGCGAAAGCGCTTGACGCGCTGGACGACGCCGTCATCGTCGGTAACGTAGTCGTCGACGCTCTCGCGCTTAACCGGCGTGCCGTTGATGTTGAGCACGCCGTCGATCATCTGGATGCTGTCGCCGGGCAGCCCGACGAGGCGTTTGATATAATCGATCGAGTCATCCTTGGGCAGCCGGAACACCACCACGTCGCCGCGCTGCGGCTGCGAGGCGAAAAATCGCCCGGAGAAAATATCCGGCGAGAATGGGAACGAGTAGTGCGTATAGCCGTAGGAATATTTGGAAACGAAGAGATAATCGCCGACCAGAAGCGTCGGGATCATCGAGCCGGAAGGAATATTGAAGGGCTGAAAAAGAAAAGTCCTGATCACGACTGCGATGATCAGGGCATGGAACACCACGCGCACTGTCTCGGCAAAACCACCCTCTTTCCGCTTGGTTCCTGTCTGCACGCTCATCGGCCTGTCGTCTCGCATTCCACGCGCCCGCCCGCGACTTTGTAGCCTCTGGGGCAGGCACAAGCAATTGTGCGGCAATGATGCGCGGAAATTCGCCGCGGCTTGCGGCGACCGCGATTTAGCTAGGAAATCCATGTGCTTACCGGCAACCGCCGGCCGTGACCAATCTTTCATGGCGACTGCTGGCGCGGCGCAGCCTAACGCTGTTGCGAAGTGGACGCGATCAGCGAGCGCCGATGGCCACGGCCGAGATGACCACGAAGGCATGCGCCATAGGTCCCTCGTCGGTGATGCTAACGTCGATGCGCGCCTCGTATCCTTGAGGCGTAATGGCCTGGAGCCGCCGCTTGGCGCCGCCGGTCAGCTCCATCGTCGGCCGCCCGCCCGGCAAGTTGACGACGCCCATGTCGCGCCACCAAACGCCGGCACGCAGACCCGTTCCCAATGCCTTGGCGCAGGCCTCCTTGGCGGCAAAGCGCTTGGCATAGGTTTCGATTCGATTGCGCCGCTTCTCGGCGCGCGCGCGCTCGGTTGGCGTGAAGATGCGATCGAGGAAACGCTCGCCGTGACGCTCGATCACCTTGGCGATGCGGCGGGCGTCGGTGATGTCGGATCCGATGCCGAGAATCATGACGCGGTCCCGCTGCGGGCCCTGCCGCGGTCTATAGCGGATCGCATCAAATGCACCGCCGCGCCGAGACCGGCGAAGATCGCCTCGCCGATGAGAAAGTGGCCGATATTGAGCTCGACGATTTCATCGAGCTCCGCGATCCGCTCGGCGGTGACAAAATCGAGTCCGTGGCCGGCATGGACTTCGAGGCCCGCGTTCTTCGCCTGTGCGGCGCCGCGCGCGATACGATCGAACTCGGCGGCCGCGGCAGCGGCATCGCCCACAGCCAGCGCCTCGCACCACGCGCCGGTGTGGATCTCGACGACCGGCGCGCCGATCGCGCTCGCGGCTTCGATCTGCGCCGGCTCGGCGGCGATGAAGAGCGACACCCGGATGCCGGCCGCCGCCAATTGACCGACCGCCGTGCGCAATGCGTCGCGTTGGCCCGAAGCATCGAGGCCGCCTTCGGTGGTGCGTTCGGCCCGCCGTTCGGGAACGATGCAGGCTGCATGCGGACGCAGTTTGCAGGCGATGCCGACCATTTCCGCCGTCGCCGCCATTTCAAGATTGAGAGGCTTTTTAAGGCGTTCCTTAAGTCGCACGATATCGTCGTCGAGGATGTGGCGGCGGTCCTCGCGCAAATGCGCGGTGATGCCGTCGGCGCCGGCCGCGATCGCGATCTCCGCCGCCTTGACCGGATCGGGTTGTCGGCCGCCGCGCGCATTGCGCAAGGTGGCGACGTGGTCGACGTTGACGCCGAGGCGGATGGGAGGAGCGGGCATATCGGACGATCGCCTTTGTGTCGCGCTAACTCTTATCCGTTCACGCGTTCGGCATTAGCGACCACTTTCTTCGCCCGCAATTGCGAAATGATCGAGGTGAGGTGCTTGAGATTATAGACCTCAAGGTCGATCGTCAGTTCGGTGAAATCCGGCGATTGGCGCGTCATGCGGATATTGTCGATATTGCCGTCGTGCTCGGCAATCACCTGCGCGATCTGCGCCAGCGTCCCGGGCGAGTTGACCGATTGCACCGCGAGCTGCGCCGGGAACCGCTGCGGCGCCTTATCGTCGACATCCCAGCGCACGTCGAGCCAGCGTTCCGGTTCGTCTTCGAACTGCTTTAGCGCTTCCGATTGGATCGGATAGATTGTGATCCCCTCGCCCGCGGTCATGATGCCGACGATGCGGTCGCCCGGAACCGCGCCGCCTTTGGGCGCGAAGTGCACCGGCAAATCACTATTGATGCCGCGGATCGGAATCGCGGCGCCATGTTCGTCGACGGCCGGCACCTTGAACTTCAAGGCTCGGGCGAACTTCAGTCCGAACCATCCGCTTTCCAACTTCGGCGCGACCGGCGTGACGCGCTCGTCCTTGTAGTCGGGATACATCGCGCGCGCGACATCGGACGCCTTCATCTCGCCGCGGCCGACCGCCGACATCACATCCTCGATCGAGGCGCGCGCCAGCCGCGGCAGAGCGCCTTGCAGCTTCTCGTCCGAATATTCGATCTTGGCGCGCTCGCACAGCCGTTCCACCATCCGTCGGCCGAGCCCGGAATACTGATTGCGCACCGCATCGCGCGTCGCCCGCCTGATGGCGTCGCGCGCCTTTCCCGTCACCACGATCGACTCCCAGGCACTAGGCGGGGCGGTCTGCGCCTTCGAGGTCAGAATCTGCACCTCGTCGCCGTTCTGCAGCGGTGAACTGAGCGGCCCGATCTTGCCGTTGATCTTGGCGCCGATCGCCATGTTGCCGACATCGGTATGGACCGCATAGGCGAAGTCGATCGGCGTCGCGCCGCGCGGCAGTGCAATCAGTTTGCCCTTTGGGGTGAAGCAAAACACCTGGTCATGGAACAATTCCAGCTTGGTGTGCTCCAGAAACTCTTCCGGGTCGGAGCCTTCGGCCAGAAGCTCGATGGTGCGGCGCAGCCACCCATAGGCGCTCGATTCGCGGGCCAGCATTTCCGTCGGCGAGCCCTGTTCGTCCTTGTACAGCGCATGCGCGGCGATGCCGTATTCGGCGATTTGCTGCATATCGCGGGTGCGGATTTGCAGCTCGACCCGTTGTTTGCCCGGCCCGATCACGGTCGAGTGGATCGAGCGGTAGTCGTTCTGCTTCGGCGTGGAGATGTAATCCTTGAACCGCCCGGGAACGACCGGCCAGGTCGTGTGCACGATGCCGAGCGCCTGGTAGCACTCGGTGACGCTGCCGACGACGACGCGGAAGCCGAAAATATCGGAAAGTTGCTCGAAGCCGACCGCCTTCCTCTCCATCTTGCGCCATATCGAATAGGCGCGTTTGCGCCGGCCGGACACCTCGGCGGCAATGCCGCGGTCGGCAAGTTTCTTGGTGAGCTGCTGCTCGATCTCGGTAATCCAGCTGCTCGAACGTGCGGCCAGCGTTTCCAGCCGCTCGGTGAGAACCTTATAGGCGTCGGGATTGAGTTCGCGGAACGCCAAATCTTCCAGCTCCTCGCGCATCTCCTGCATGCCCATGCGGCCGGCGAGCGGGGCATAGATTTCGAGCGTCTCATCGGCGGTGCGGCGGCGCGCGTCCGGCGGCTGATAGGCGAGCGTGCGCATATTATGCAGCCGGTCGGCGAACTTGATCAGCAGCACCCGCACGTCGTCGGCAATGGCGAGCAGGAGCTTGCGCAGGTTTTCGGCCTGCTTTGCCTCTCTGGAGACGAGTTCGAGCCGCTTCAATTTGGTCAGCCCCTCGACCAGGAGCCCGATTTCGTGACCGAACAGGCGGTCGATCTCGGCGCGGGTGGCGTCGGTATCCTCGATGGTGTCGTGCAGCAGCGCCGCGGCAATGGTGGCGTCGTCGAGCTTGAGATCGGTGAGAATCGCGGCGACTTCGAGAGGATGCGAGATATAGGGGTCGCCCGACGCCCGCTTCTGCTCGCCATGCGCGCGCATAGCGTAGACATAGGCCCGGTTGAGCAGCTCCTCGTTGGTCCTCGGATTGTACTGTTTGACCCGCTCAATCAGATCGTACTGCCGCATCAGACGCGGCTTGCGGGTTTTCCGCGGCGGCGCTTGGCCATCGAGCGGCACCAGCGAGGGGCCACGCGCCGCCGGCACCCGAGGTCTCGGCTGGTTCTGCATCCGCGGCAGATCGATCGGCGAGCGCGCCATGACGGCCCTTTGGCGATGCTTTGGCAACGAGCCCCGCCCGGAGATTCGGCCAAAAGCGGCTACAAAGATATCATGGAGCTACGCCCGCGCCACAAGGCACGCCAAACCCCAAACGGGGAATGCGGCTGCCTTCGGCGGCAATGCCAGCCGGCAAAAGCCAATATTGGTTAAAATACCCTCAGAGACGGACCGCCGAAGACGCGCGCAAGGCGCAGCTTACTCTTCCTCGTCCCCGGCATCGGGTTCCGGCTGACTTTCCGGAGGCGTGAGGCCTTCCAGGCCCTTGAGCAGCTCTTCCTCGGACATGCGTTCGGTGGTGACGTCGGTATCGTCGGCATCGACCCCGGTTCCGGGCGCCCCGATCAGCGGGACTGTTTCGGGTTCGGGCTCGTCGACCTCGACGTATTTCTGCAAGGAGTGAACGAGCTCCTCCTTGAGGTCCTCCGGCGAAATCGCCTTTTCCGCGATCTCCCGCAGCGCCACGACGGGGTTCTTGTCGTTGTCGCGCTCGACGGCGATCTGCGTGCCGGACGAGATCATGCGCGCGCGGTGGCTGGCCAACAGGACCAGATCGAACCGGTTCTCAACCTTGTCGATGCAGTCTTCAATGGTGACACGGGCCATTTAGCGAGGTTCCTGTGGCTGTCCGGGGTCCCGCAACGGGACGTTGTCCGCATTAAGGCGCTTACGTATCGTCCCGTGCCGCCAAGCGCAAGTCCGATTTTGCTTGTGATTTCCGGCGCTCAATATTTAACTTGGCGCAGGCACTCCGCTCTGTTACCCAAAATTTCGGCAACTGGCTCGCGGAGTTCCGAATCATACTTTCGGAAATGCCGCGACGGCGTGCCGCAAGCACTTTGGCCGCACTGAAGCTTGCCACGGCTCAATGTGGCGGTAGTACTTTGGGGCGAGACTAACTTCGACCGTCGAACGTTTCCGACGGCGACAAACCTAAATTTAAAACCGCCGGTATCGTCTAGTCCATTGCAGCCGATCCGGTTTCATCACGAGAGACAGTAGCGAGAGCATCATGTCGGCACAGATCGAGAAAATCGCGTTATTCATTGACGGCGCCAATCTTTACGCCACGGCGAAATCGCTTGGCTTCGATATCGATTACAAGCGCCTTCTGCGCGAGTTTCAGTCGCGCGGTTATCTGGTGCGCGCGTTCTACTACACGGCGGTGATCGAGGATCAGGAGTATTCCTCGATCCGCCCGCTGATCGATTGGCTCGACTACAACGGCTACACCGTCGTCACCAAGGCGACCAAGGAATTCGTCGATCAGACCGGCCGGCGCAAGGTCAAGGGCAATATGGACATCGAGCTTGCGGTCGACGCCATGGAGCTCGCGCCGCATATCGATCAGATGGTTCTGTTCTCCGGCGACGGCGATTTCCGCTCGCTGGTCGAGGCGGTGCAGCGCCGCGGCGTGCGCGTCGTCGTGGTCTCGACCATCTCCACTCAGCCGCCGATGGTCGCCGACGAATTGCGCCGCCAGGCCGACCAGTTCGTCGACATCGTCGAGCTGCAAGCAAAGATCGGCCGCGATCCGGGAGAACGGCCGGTGCGCGAACCGAGGGAACCGCGCGAGCCGCGCGGCGAACCGCGCCACACCCCGCAATTTCTCCAGCGTAGCGCGGCATCGCCGCGTGTCGAAGTCGAAGAAGACGAGTTCGAAGACGAATAATCGCCAAGTTAATCGTTAGTCGCCAAGTTAGTCGCCGAATTCATTGCCAAGGAACGATCCAAGGAACAAGTCATGACGCGCCCGAGCGGAATGCCCGGCCGCGATTGCCCGCGCTGCCCGCGGCTGGTTTCCTTTCGCACGACCTGGCGCCAGCGCGAACCGGGATGGTTCAACGCCCCGGTGGACTCGTTCGGGCCGCTTGAAGCGCGGTTACTCATTGTCGGCCTCGCCCCCGGATTGCGCGGCGCCAACCGCACCGGCCGGCCGTTCACCGGCGATTTTGCCGGCGATCTTCTCTACACGACGCTAAAGGACTTCGGGTTCGCCCGCGGAGACTATCAGGCAAGCGCCGATGACGGCTTCGAACTCGTCGACTGCCGCATCACCAATGCCGTGCGCTGCGTGCCGCCTGAAAATAAGCCCACGCCGGACGAGATCGCGACCTGCCGCGACTTCCTCGCCGCGACCGTCAAGGAAATGCCGCTGCTCGTCGCAGTTCTGGCGCTCGGCCGCATTGCGCACGAGACATGCGTCATTACGAGCGGCGCGCGCCGATCGGAGTTTGCCTTTGGTCATGGTCGGACGCACGCGCTCGGCGCGCTGACTTTGTTCGACAGTTATCACTGCTCGCGGTACAACACGAATACCGGCGTGCTCACCCCGCAAATGTTCCGCAATGTGATCGCGCAAGCGCGCCAAGCGCTCGATGCGCAAAAAACGTAGTCACGTCGCATGCGCAAAAAACGTACCGCGTCGCTCAACTGCCGCGCAGCCAAGCGACAACCTCCTGGGCGTTTTTATCGGGCGGAAACACTGGATAGAACGCTTTGACGATCGTCCCGTCGTCGATGACGAGCGCCATGCGCTTGAACAGCGTCATGCCGGAGGTCGAAAAGGTCGGCAGGTCGAGGGCGCGCGCGAGCTTGAGATCGGCGTCGGAAAGAATTGGAAACGGCAGATGCAAGCGTTCCGCGGCCTCGCGCTGATAACCGGTATCTTGCGTCGAAAGGCCATAGACGCCGGCGACGCCAAGCGCTTTCAACTCGGCGAAATGATCGCGAAAGCCGCATGACTGCGGCGTGCAGCCGCGCGCGCCCGGTATATCGTCCCACCCCGGCGGGGCATCGACGCCGGGCACGCCGGTGCGCGGATAGACGTAAAGCACGGTGCGGCCTTTAAGCTTCGAGAGATTCACCGCCGGTCCGCTCGTTGCCGCCAATGCGATATCCGGCAGTTTCATGCCGATGAGGTGACGCGCGGCGCCGTCGTCCTGCGGGACCGGGATATCGGGCGGCAGAAAGGTTGGATCGTGCAGGCCCGGCGCTTCCCTCATTTCGAGTCTCCTGAATAAGACATGAATTCCATCAGCGAGCCGTCGGGGTCGCGAAAGTAAACGCTGGTGCCCGCCCCTTTGGCGCCGAAGCGCTGCATCGGGCCGCTTTCGATGCGAATGCCGCAGCGTTCGAGATGGGCGACCGCGTCGGCAATCGGCCCTATCCATTCGAAGCACAGATCGCTGTTGCCGGGCGCGACGGGAAGGCGCGCCACCTCCGCGGGCCTTACGCCCGGGCCGTGCACGTTCAGTTGCTTATCGCCGAACCGGTAGGCATAGCCGGTCGGCCGTTCGACAAGCTCGGCGCCCAGCACGGTCGCATAAAACGCATTCGAGCGCTTCCAATCGGTGACGTGGATCACGCAATGATCGAGCTTGGTCGGGACGGACATATCGATACCTCTTCCGCTCACCCCTTTTGCCGCAGCAGGCGGCCGCGTTCGCGCTCCCACGAGCGCTTCTTTTCGGTTTCGCGCTTGTCGTAGAGTTTTTTGCCGCGCGCCAAAGCCAGCTCGACCTTGGCGCGGCCCTTCTCGTTGAAATAGAGTTTTAGCGGCACCAGCGTCATGCCCTCGCGCTCGACCGCGCCGACGAGCTTGTTGATCTGCCGCTTATGCAGCAACAGCTTGCGCGGCCGTTTCGGCGCGTGATTGAAGCGATTCGCCTGTCGATATTCGGGAATGTTCGAGTTGATCAGCCAGATCTCGCCGCCGCGGGCGTCGGCATAGGATTCCGCGATTGTCGCCTTGCCCTGGCGCAGCGATTTGACTTCCGTGCCGGTGAGCGCAACGCCGGCTTCGAAAGTCTCGTCGATGAAATAATGAAACCGCGCCTTGCGGTTGTCGGCAACGACACGAAGCTTCCTTTCCGTTTTCGCGGCCACGACGCGGGTCTCGCGCTCAGCGGCTCTTTAGCAGGTCGCGGATTTCGGTCAGCACCTGCACTTCCTTGGACGGCGGCGCCGCAGCCGGCGCTTCCGGCGACTTCAGCCGATTGATGCTCTTGATGCACAGAAACAGCACCCAGGCGATGATCAGAAAGTTGATGACGAGGGTAAGGAAGTTGCCCCACGCCAACACGGCGCCCTGCTTTTTTGCGTCGACCAAAGCCGTCGCCGTAACTTTTGCCGACAGCGGAATGAAATAGTTGGAAAAATCGAGACCGCCAGTGACTGCGCCGATGAGGGGCATGACGATGTCGCCGACCAGCGACTGCACGATATTGTTGAAGGCTACGCCGATGATCACGCCCACTGCGAGATCGACGACATTGCCGCGCAGCGCGAATTTCTTGAACTCTTCGAGCATCGAAAGCTCCGGCCTTAACTGTCCTCACCCGCGCAAGCGGGGGACGATAAAAATATCAGTTGATCAGCCCGGCATGCACCATGGCCTGGCGAACTGCCGTCTGCGCCTTGTCGGTCGCCGGCACCATCGGCAGGCGCAACACGTTGGCGCATTTGCCGATGAGCGACAGCGCATATTTGATCGGGGCCGGACTGGTTTCGACAAATAGATTGATGTGCAGCGGCGCGAGCTTGTCTTGCAGTTTGAGCGCCACGTTAAAATCGCCTCGCAGGCACGCCGCCTGGAATTCGGCGCACAGCCGCGGCGCGACGTTCGAGGTCACCGAGATGCAGCCATGGCCGCCATGGGCCATAAATCCCAGCGCGGTGATATCCTCGCCGGACATTTGATTGAAATCCTCGCCGATCGCCGCGCGCTGTTGCGACACCCGCGCCATGTTCGCGGTGGCGTCCTTGACGCCGGCGATGTTTTTGAGCTCGTACAGCCGCTGCATGGTCTCGACCGACATGTCGACTATCGAGCGCGCCGGGATGTTGTAGATCAGGATCGGGATGCCGATGGCGTCGTTGATCGCCTTAAAATGCTGATAGAGGCCTTCCTGGGTCGGCTTGTTGTAATAGGGCGTGACGACGAGCACGGCATCGGCGCCGGCCTTCTCGGCGTGCCGGGCGAGATCGATCGCCTCCCTGGTCGAATTGGAGCCCGCGCCGGCCACAACCGGCACCCGGCCGCGCGCCTGATCGATGCACCATTCCACGACGTCCTTGTGCTCGTCATGGGACAGCGTCGGGCTTTCGCCCGTCGTGCCGACCGGAACGAGCCCATTGGTGCCCTCGGCGATCTGCCAATCGACCAGGTCACGGAACGCTTTCTCGTCGACCGAACCGTTCTTGAACGGGGTGACGAGCGCGGTAAAGGAGCCTCGGAACTTTGTCTTGGCGGACATGACACGATCCATGAAGCAGTCGATGACGCGGCTACTGGCCCGCGCCTCGCAAAAGCGGTGCGTGTCCGGCAACGGACCCGCCATCCCGCATAGATATCGGGTCGCGGCCGGGCTTGAAAGCCCCCAGCAAGCGTGTCGGCCGGAATATCACACGGTCGTCGGCGGAGTGGACAGCACGCTATTTTACGATGAATTTGCGCGCACGGCCGCGTTAAACGGCGCAAGCTGACTATAAGGGGCGTCGATTGTCCGTCGTCAGAGAGATTTTCCCCGATTTTGCCGCGGCGCTAGCCGCTTGCGGGCCGGGTTACAACGATGCCGATATCGCGGACGTGGTGGCTCACAAGACCGCGCCCCCGGTAGACCATCGCATGTACGCGCCGGAACAGGCGATCAATTCAATATTGGCGGTTGGTATCGCCGCCGCCGAGGTTACCGATCGGCCGCTTACCGTGCTCGATTTCGGCGGCGGTTGCGGCTTTCATTATTTTAGGGTCGTTCCGACAATCCACAGATCGTTGCGCTGGGCTATCGTTGAGACGCCAGCGATGGCGGAGCGTGCGGCTAAACTTTCGGAGGGTCGTTTCGAAGTCTTCACCGACATCGCCACCGCTGCAGACGCGCTGGGCCGGATCGATCTTGTTCATGCCTCCAGCTCAATCCAGTATGTGCCGGAACCTCTCGAAACCCTAAAAACGCTCGCGGCGCTGCGGCCGCGATATTTCGGGCTTCTCCGTTTTCCCGCTTGGGGCAGGCCCCAGCTCGTCGGCCTGCAATCATCGGCGCTGTCGAGAAACGGAATCGGTCCGATGCCGCCGAATATTGCCGACCGACTGGTTACCTATCCCATCACCTTCACGAACTTCGATGACGTGATGCAAGTTCTCGCTGGATACGAGATTGCGATGTCGATCGCCTCCCCCAGTGCGACTTATGAGATTCGCGGTCAGAGCGTTCAGGGTCTAAGCGTAATCTTTCGTGCAAAGGACGATGCGCCGGCCGGCTGATGTTCCGCTCGCGGCGAAGCCGTCAGGAATTTGCCAGTTGAATCGCAGGCGGGTACCTGATGTCGCTCTTCGCCGAAGCGAGCGCGGGAAAGCGCTGCTGCAACAAACGGCGCTCCTCCTCCAGTTTTCGTGCATACGGATTGAGGACATGTTCAATCAGAACCGTCTTGCTGCGGCCGCCGCGAGATAGGACGGGAACCTCGACGGTTCCGTCCGGCAACAGCTGTGTCGAGGCGAAATGATAAAATACCAGCGGATCGTCGTCGATCGTCACGATATTGTTCTTCACTCGTATCATATAGTTGTGAGCGTTCCAGATCGCGAGATTGAAGCCTTTGTGCTCGATGATCTTCAGGTTCGGATAGCGGCCGGGCCACGCATCGAGATATTTCTGATCGCCGAAACGCCCGTCTTCGACCCTGTCGTAGCACCACGCCGTGCAATCCGCCTTATACGCATTAAGGCATTCTAATCCTTCGGCGCAGCGCCGATAAGTGATCCAGGCGACATTGAATAGGCCATACTGCACGTGGTTTCGATATTCGAATGAAAATCGATGCGGCGTAATCGCGACCGATGCCTCGCCGAGCGAATCGAGCAGCGGCCGCGGCGACGTGAAGAAATAAAGGTCGCCGTCGATATAGGTGATCCGATCGGCTGCCGTTTTCGAAAACAGGTAATGCGGCAGGAACGGCGAAAGCGTAAAGTAATATTCGATGAGTTTTCGCGTCGGCTTTATTGCCGCGAGCTCGGGATAGGCTTCTTCCAGCGCCGCAAGCGGGATGATCTCGACATCTGGCAAAGCAAGATCCCGCAATATGGTTTCGCACAGTTCCGAGAGCGCCAGAACATAGATCGGCGCGCTTCGGCTCGAAGCGTCGCAGCGATTCGATCGTGAGCCGCGCGCGGCTCAAATAGTTGTGGTCGAAATAGGTGCAATAGATATCGCTCATAGTATCGCCCGTTATCGGATGTCGCTTGCCACGCGCGGAAACTATCCGGCACGGGCGCGGGCGCGCTCAATCACCGGGCCGAAAACCTGCTTGGCATATTGCCGTCCCTCCGGACTGAGGAATTTTTCCGACGATCCGCCATGCATCCGCCCCACGAAGCGGTAGCCCTGGGCATAGCCTTTCGCCAATCCCGGCCGATAGAAAACGCCGGAAACACCCTTGTCGATCTCTTCGGATTCGAGCTTGCGCATATTGTCGGGCTTGCCCGCTTCGATGGCCGCCGCGACACGTTGATCGGTTGCCTCGCGGCCGAGGAAGCTCAGAATCCGCCGCAATTCCTCGAACGGCTGCGCCTTGAGCCGCTCGTAGCGGACAACGAGAACCGGCAGCTCGCCTTGATCGAGCCAAGAGGCGACATTGTCTTTCCAGCTTCCCGCCCAGGGGTAAATCAAGCCGCCCGTGGTCACCCAGTGCTGACAAAACCGTTGAAACAATGCCGCGCGGTCCGCCGGCGATGCCTCCAACAGCCCATCTTCGCCGGTCAGATGCTTGAAGTCCCATACCGACATCATGACGTCGATCGGATCGCGCAACAGATAGACCGCCCGGCTCGCTCGCTCACAAAGCGGAATGCGGGGACTGTAAGAAAAATGAATCTTGGCGTAGCGGGGCGCGGCGCCGGACGGCGGGACCCGCGCTAGGCTTTCATGCACATCGAAGATGTAGTCGCTGTCGATCAACCGAACGTCTTGCGGACGGTCAAACAAGATGTGGAACAGCATGAAATTCAGGTAGGTGATGCCCGATTTCGGGAATGCGGCGATATAGGAGATATCTTTCATAGTCATCGACTCGCATCTTCTCGCGGGCAAAGCACCTGCGACGGAGATAAGGAGCCGCGTGTATAACAGCGTGCATCGGACCTTAAAAGTCCCCGCGACGGCCCCAAAATCCACATTTTTGCGCGGGTGCAAATTAGCTCGAATATAGCGAGGCGGTTGAGCGGCTGGTATTGTCGGCGGCTTCCGACTATCAGCTTTCCTCGCCCACGGATGAGCGAAACCCGGCTACATCGGCAAAAGCAATATGTTCAGAATTCAATTGTTCAACGGGGAAGCGGGAATACGCGCATTGGCGCCGGCTTGGCGGGTGCTGACGGCGCAGCTTCAACTGAGGCGTCACTTCCACCACGTCGAATGGTATCTGGCGCTGGCTCATACATTCGAAACGCACAACCAAAAGTCCGTGCAATGTGTCGCGGTCTTCAGAGGCGATGCACTTGTGGCCATCTTCCCCTTTCGGCCCGTGCAGTTGCAAGTCGGGCCAATCCCATTGCGCACCCTGCGGCTCGTTTCGGATCCGCTGGAAACGGAAACGGCACGAGATTTTATCCTCGATCCCGTCACTGCCAGAGAAGGCTTCTTTGACGGCTTCGTTCATTTCATGGCGCAGAACGAGCCAAACTGGGACGTTATATCGCTGCAAGGAATTCTCGAGGATTCGATTGCAGCGACCGCTCTTAAGAGCTCGCCGCAGCTACCGATCCTAGAAACACCGGGCGGCGCATGGGGCCGGGTCGAATTCATTACATGCGGCGACGGGGCCAACCAATTTTCACGCTTGTCCAAGGGATTCAGGCAAAATCTCCGTACTTCACATCATAAGGTCGATTCAACGGACGTTACATTCGAATGCGCCAGCACCGAGAGCGATCTTACACGCCTCTTGCCGGAATTCCTGAAAGTCGAATCATCCGGCTGGAAAGGAGATCTCGGAACAAGCGCGCTAAAACAACCGGCGATGAATACTTTTCTTTCCCAACTGATATCCCAATTCGGTCCCAGCGGCAGGTGTGAAATTCACCTTATGCGACTTTCAAACCAACCCATAGCTGCGCTCTTCGGGATCGTTACAGATAATATCTGGTATATTTTCCGCATCGGATATGATGAAGCGCATTACCGCGCGTCGCCCGGCCATCTCATCATTGAGAATCTGCTCAAGCGAAGGGCGACGCATAGATCATTCGACACTCTTACTCCTTACAATGCTCCGCCGTGGTTTCACGCCTGGAAGCCGAATGTCGTTCAGAAAATTGTCAGCATGCACGTGTTTCGGCCATCGCCGGAAGGCGTCAAGCTCGCCAGGGAAGTTGAAAATGAACATGTGCGGTCAGAGATAAGGGAGCCACTTCCCTAAACGCGAATCGGAGAATGATGATGGATGAAGAGACGCAATATCGTGATGCTTGGGCGAATGCCAAGCGGGCGATTCTTCCGCAGGTTTTTCAGGCCGCCGCAGCCGTAATCCAAGAGGTGAGCCGCGACGGAGCGACGCTTGATAAGCTAGTTCGACAGTTAACCCAATCGACAAGCTTCCGCGACTTCTATTCTGGAGTTGAGAGAATTGCCCAAGTCAGCCGTGTCCTCGCTTACAACGCACATAATCTGATATTGCTGTGCGATTTTCAGATTCCGCCGGCGACGCTGTATACGGATCACTACGTCAATCAGTTTTTCCTTATGTCCGCGCTGAAGCGCACCTGGTGGGTCGAAGGACCCGCCTTCTGCGGTCTTGCCATCGAACCGGGTTGTCGGATCTTGGAGCTCGGCTGTGGCACCGGTTATTACACGGATGTTTTTTTCTCGCCGTTCGCGACCGAGATCGTCGCAATCGACATCGATCCGCGCGCCATCGAAACGGCGCGCCGCATGCACCAGGCGAAAAATATTCGATATGAGGTCATGGATTTCCGAAAAACGATGCCCGATGGACCTTTCGACGTGGTCGTATGGACGCCAACTATATTCGCCTACACTCCGGACGAAGTTCATACACTTATGCAAAGGCTCCGCGAAGTCATGGCAAAGGACGCCCGGCTTTGCGGATTTACCTGCATCGAGGCCGTTCATGGCGGGCCTGACGTTCTGTGGCACGATATGAAGAGTCTCGCTGAACGTCTGAAGCGCTATTTTAAAAACGTGCGCGCATTCGAACGCGTACATCCGACCGTCCAGCCGCCACGACATGAATTATACTTTTTCGCATCCGAAGGACCATTGCCGTTCGATGCGGAATGGCCGCATGGAGTGAGACTGTAGCCGTCGCGGCATTCGTAAACGATCGGGCTTTCACGCAATCCAGAAAATCGCTATGTTCGCCATCCCGAGGAAACGCCGGTCCCAGACAGCCTGGGGCTTTAGTGGGGTACAGAACGTGCCGGCCCAAAAGCCTACCAGGGATGGACGCAACAACTCATTTGACGTGGTTCGCCTAATTGCCGCGCTTTCGGTCCTGATCTGCCATTTTTACGGAATGGCTGGCCGCGGGGACCCGTTAGACGGATTTTGGGGAACCGATGAGGATCTCGGCGGCTTTGCAGTCCTCATCTTCTTTGGAATTAGCGGCTATCTCATAACGGAAAGCATATTGAAGGGAGCATCGTTCAGATTTTATGTGACTTCGAGGTTGCTTCGAATCTATCCCGCGTTGCTCATCTGCCTCGGCGTTTGCATTTTTGCCGGCTTCATTTTAACGCGCGTGAGCCTCGATAAGTATTTTTCGGCGCAGACCTCGCAATTTTTCTTCGGCAATGTGTTCCCGTTCTTCTGGCAGGAGCAGCGCTTTTTGCCGGGCGTATTTGTACCGCCATGGGATGCAGTGAACGGGCCCCTATGGACGATCAAATACGAGTTGGCGTGCTATATCATGGCGCTGGCGGTCTTTTTATTTCCCCAATCATGGCGCCGATACGCTTTCGCGGCGCTCTGCGTACTTGCCGTGTGCATTTGGCTGGCGCCGGTGGAGTCTTGGCAGATACCGTCGGCCGCGACAGTCGACGATCGAGTTCTCAAATTCGAATATTTCAATATGGGATTTTTCCGGTACTACGCGGCCATTTTCCTTTTGGCGTCGGTGGCCCGGATCGTCGTAGGAAACTCACCCTACCGTTGGTTTGGAGTATTTCTGTTCTTGGGATGCGTGTATGCTGTTTTCTACGGAACCCAGGTCGCACTGCTGGCAGTTTATGCCACTATTGCGCTCGGCGGAGTCTGCGTCGGCTGCTCGTCGCTGCTGTATTTCAATGGCGTCTATCGCCGGAAGGTCGGCGATCTCTCCTACGGCACCTATCTCTATGGCTGGCCGGTCAGCAATCTTCTGCGCTGCTCTCGCTTTACCCCGTTGTTGGATTTTGGCCGACAATGATAATTGCTATTGCGTTAACTCTGGTCATGGCGTGGGTGTCCTGGAAACTCATCGAACGACCGGCACTGCGCGTGAAACGTCGGGTTCCGACGCGTTCTAGTATCCGCCGCAACGCGCAATTTCCGATCGCGCCCAGACGGCTGCGGCTGAATTAAGACGTGCGGCGCCGAGGCACTTTCGTCCAGAGCAGTGCCGCTCGAACTAAAACACAGCTGGCGATCAGCGCTCAATGACATGGTCGTTTGTGCATTATCGGCCCCGCTTTCGCCGCAAAACTGTAAATTGTCGCGACGCCATAGCCGGGTTAGGCTTTCTTCAATCTAAACGGCCGAAGAGATTCTCTGCAATTTAGCGATAGGCCCACCGGGAGGGAACGTGCCGGGTTTCCGCACTATTGTGCTCCTTGCCAGCATTTGCGCCCTGACGGCTAGTGCGCATGCCGCACCGCTGTCGGGGCCGGTTCCGTTGCCGCGGCAACGGCCGGCGGTGAAAGGGGAAAAAGTCGGCAAGGCCGCGGCATCGACACCCGGCGCGCAGAAGCCTGGGCCACATCGGCCGGCACCGTTGCTCGATCGCGCCTGCGGTCGCTTCGGCGCCGCATCAGGGCCCCGTCGCGGCGGCTCCGGCGAATATTCCACTGCAGCAGCCGATCGCGCAGGCGCCGATATCGGCGCCGCAGCCTGCCCCGCCCTTCGCCACCGCGACGAGTACGACAACCTCGCCACTGGATCTGTCCGCGGTGAAGCAGGCCATCGATCTTGTCGGCAAGAGGCGTCAGGGCGAAGCGACCGACGTCGAGGGCACGATTTCCGATCCACTCGCGCGCAAACTCGTCGAATGGGTGATCCTCCACAGCGAAGACGGCTCGAGCGATTTCTCGCGTTACGCCGCGTTCATCGCCGCCAATCCGAGTTGGCCGAGCATCGAGACATTGCGGCGGCGGGCCGAAGCGGTGATGTGGCAAGGACACGTCGACCCGCAGGCGATCATCGATTTTTTCCGGACCGCGCCGCCGCACACCACCAAGGGGCGTTTTGTACTGGCGCAGGCGCTGCTCACGCGGGGCGATGTTGCCGGCGCCGCGGCGGCGGTGCGCCAAGCCTGGCGCAGTGACAGCTTTTCCGGTGATCTCGAAGCCCAGGCGCGTGAGACATTCGCCGGGCTGATCACGCCGGCCGACGACGAAGCGCGCATGGAGGCGCGGCTCTACGCCGAGGACGACGATGCCGGATTGCGGGCGGCGCATCATCTTGACGCGGTGGCGCTCGCTATCGCCAAGGCGCGCGCTGCCGTCATCAATGAGGCCCGCGACGCCAAGACGCTCCTTGACGCGGTGCCGCAGGCCGCGCGCCGCGACCCCGGCTACATGTTCAGCCGTATCCAATGGCTGCGGCAGACCGATAAAATCGCCGAGGCCGCGCAATGGCTCAACGCCGCGCCGCGCGATCCAGCGAAGCTCGTCGACGTCGATCAGTGGTGGGTGGAACGGCGGCTGGTTACGCGAAAACTGCTGGATCTTGGCGATGCCAGGATGGCCTACGAGGTCGCCGATGATGCGGCGCCGCCGGATACCGAAAACTACCGCGCCGAGCAGCATTTTACCGCCGGCTGGATCGCGTTGCGCTTCCTCCACGAGCCGGCCGTAGCGCTTGCGCATTTCGCCCGGATTGCCGACGGCGTTTCCAATCCGATCACGCTGGCGCGCTCGTTCTATTGGCAAGGCCGCGCCGCGGAAGCGCTGGGACGCCAGCAAGACGCGCGCATGCTTTACGAGCAGGCGGCGCACTATCCGACCGCCTATTACGGCCAGCTCTCGCGAGCCCGGCTCGGCCTCGACGAAGTCATGCTGAGCACGCTGCCGAACGCGCCCGCCGACCACCGGCCGCTTGAGATCGCCCGCGCGTTCGAGATTCTCTACGCCGTCGATGAGCGCGACCTCGTCGCCACGATGGCGGCCGACCTCGGCAACACGGCAACCGACACTGCAGCGTTGGCGACGTTTGCCGACATCGCCACGCGCCACAATGACGCGCGCGCGACGCTGCTGATCGGCAAGGCCATGCTCGGCCGCGGCTATCCCTTCGAACGCTACGCGTTTCCCGGTTTCGGCGTACCCGACTACCAGCAGATCGGACCCCAGGTTGAGCCCTGTGTCGTCTATTCGATCGTTCGCCAAGAAAGCGCGTTCAATCCGCGGGTCATCTCCAGCGCCAATGCGATCGGCCTCATGCAAGTCACACCGGAGTCCGGCCGCGATATCGCCAAGAAATTTAATGTCGCCTTCAGTCAGCGCCGCCTGAGCGATGACGTCGTCTATAACGCCCAACTTGGTACGGCGGAGCTCGGCAACGATATCGCCACCTTCCGCGGCTCCTACATCCTTGCCTTTGTCGCATACAATGCCGGCCCACGCCGGGCGCGGGAGTGGGTCGAACAATACGGCGATCCACGCGATCCCAAAGTAGATCCGATCGACTGGATCGAGCGCATTCCGATCTCGGAAACGCGCAATTACATTCAACGCGTGCTTGAGAACATTCAGGTCTATCGCGCGCTGATCGAAAACAATCCCAAACTTTTGATCGAGGCCGACCTGCGCCGCGGCGGGTAGTGCTTCGGAAAATTGTCACACATGGGGCTGATCGGTTCGCCCGGTTGACCTTATGCGATACGGATCGGCTTTGATTGTCCGGCGCGCGATCCGGGCACTTCGCCCCTTTGATAGCATTCCCACATCGTCGTGTACGCGGCTTCGATTTGCCGCGTCGTGCGCTCGGTATTGAACAGCGGGAAGGTATTTCTATTGCGCGCGAGCTTGTCCCGCAGAGATGCCCGATAGGCCGGGTCCCGCGCCAGCTTCAGCGCAAGCACTTCGTAGTCTTGCAGTGAATGCGTGATCAACTCGTCAAGGCCGACGGCTTTGAGCAGGCTCGCCGCCACGCGTCCGACAAAGGTCGTGCCCAAACAGGTCACGACCGGCACACCGGCCCATAGCGCATCGCATGCCGTCGTGTGGGCGTTATACGGCAAGGTGTCGAGGAACAAGTCCGCCTGCCGCTGCCGCGCCAGATGATCGGCCACGTCCGGCATTCGTGGCGCGAAGATCAACCGTTGTGCCGGCACCCCGCACTGCTCCGCCTCGCGGCGCAGATTAGCCTGCGCGGTGGGATTGGCCTCGCTCAGCCAGAGCACGCTATCGGGCGTCGTGTTTAATAGCCGCATCCAAACCTGGAACGTCGCCGGCGCGAGCTTGTACGTATTATTGAAGCAGCAAAATACGAACCCGTCCTCGGGCAGCCCACATTCGCCCCGGCTCGGCGTGCGCTCGCAGATCGCCCGCCGGTCGTCATTGACGAGATAACAGTCCGGCAGCCAGACCACCTGTTCGGAATAAAATGCGCAGTGATCCTCGGGAATAACGGTCGCATCGGCAACAATGTAATCGATATAGTCTGCGCCCGTGGTCCCGGAATAGCCCAGATAATTGACCTGAATGGGTGCGGAACGCCGCGCCAGGACATCAACCCGACTATGCCTTGTCAGCCCCATGAGATCGATCACGATGTCGATCTCGAGACGGCGAATAAGCTCGGCAATATCCTGGTCGCTTTGGGAGCCAACGTCGATGAAATGCTCGAACGCGCCCTTGATCCGATCCCGAATCGGCGAAGCCCGATCCGGCCCGAAAGATAGAGCCGTCGTTTCAAAACGCGACTTATCATGATGTTCGAACAGCCCGGCAGTCAGATAGGCGACGGGGTGCTCATGGAAGTCGGCCGACAGATAGGCCACCCGAATGCGATCGTGCGCATAAACTTCACCGTGCCAAAGCAGCGGAAAAGTCGGCTGATCTTGCGCTCGCCGCCTGGTGCATCGCAGTTGATCCCCGGCCGATGAACTGACCGCGAGCAAAGAGAACGGCGTGCTCGCCGGCATCCCTTCTCTTATCATCGACAAAAGTTGCGCAGTCTCCGCCGGCAGATTTGTCCAGTCGCACAACGACAGCTTGGCAAAGAGGCGAGCGCCCGGCGCATAGTCCAAGTCGGGCTTTAGTTCCACCGCCCTGTCGTAAGCGGCGAACGCATCGTCGTGCCGGCTAAACGCAGCCAACGCGACACCGCGACCAAGCCACGCTTCGGCAAAATCTGGTTTTAGAGTCAACGCCTTATCGTAAGCAGCGAGAGAACTGTCGTACTGCAAGAGTCCGGCAAAAACATTGCCACGACCGAGCCATGCTTTTGCCAAATCGGGCTCTATCAGCAGCGCTTTATCAAAGGCGGCGGCAGCACTGTCGTATTCTTTGAGCTCGACATTCACATTGCCGCGGCCAAGCCATGCTTCCGCTGAATTGGAATTTAATGCGAGCGCCCGATCATAGGCGGCCAATGCTTTGTCGTGCTGCTTGATCCGCACAAAGAGACTGGCGCGACCAACCCACGCGGCGGCAAGATTGGGATTTAAGCTCAGAGCTTTGTCATATGCTGTGACAGCAATGTCATATTGCTTGAGCTCAACGAGCACATTGCCGCGGCCGAGCCACGCGTCAGCAAGCTCCGGTTTAAGCGCAAGGGCTTTATCGTAAGCAGCTAAGGCATCATCGTATCTTTCCAGGGCGCCAAATGCGTTGCCTGCATTGAGATGCGCCTCGGCGTATTGCGGCTGAAGAGTTAGCGCCCTCTCAAAACTGGCGAGCGCCGTATCATAATTCCTCATCTCGGCAAGGACGGATCCTCGCTCGTTAATTGCAACAACATGATTTGGCGCAAGCACAAGAAGCTTATCGAATTGAATTATAGATTCTTGCAGTCGCTGCAGTTTATATAGCGAGAGCGCGGTGATGTATAAAAGCGGAGCATTGGATTGGCTCAGATCAAGCCCGCGCTTCGATATTTCAAGAGCGGATTTGTAGTCTCCCATCTGAAACATAATCGTCGCATAATTCTCCACGAACTGGATATTCGGCGGCTCTATCGCGAGCGAGCGGCGCAAAAGCGCTTTGGCCTGCTCGTAATTTCCCAGAGTTGATTCAATTACGCCGAGGTAATGCAGCGCGTAGAAATTTTTCTGATCGCTGCTTATTATCTGGCGATACAATTCGGCAGCTTTATCAAGCCGACCCGCTTGATGCAAAGAAATTGCAGCCTGAAATTTCTGTTGATCGTCGGATTTAGACATGCCGAGCTGGGCGAATGCTTGAGGTCGTTTGCACAAATTCAAGGTATTTCATTTGCCGCCTTAGGGGCGGCCAACGACGCATTGCAAGATGCTGAAGGGGCATATTCGCCAAATCAACCGATGCCGACATTCGAGTCAAACAGAATTCGGATCGGCCAGCAAAGGCATTGAAATAAATTAACAATTCTCACGATCCGCGGATCCGGCTTTTGCTCTTTTACCTCCTTGATAGCGCTGCCACATCATGGTGTACGCCGCTTCGATTTGCCGCGTCGTGCGCTCCGTATTGAACAGAGGAAAGCTATTCCGGTTGCGCACCAACCGTTCTTTGAGTGACGAAAGATAGGCGGGGTCATGCGCCAGTTTCAGCGCCAGCGCCTCGTAGTCCTCCAGCGACTGCGTGATCAATTCATCGAGGCCGACCGCTTTGAGCAAGCTTCCTGCAACGCGCGCCGCGAACGTTGCTCCGGAACAGGTCAGCACCGGAACGCCAGCCCACAGCGAATCGCTTGCCGTCGTGTGAGCATTGTACGGTAACGTGTCCAGGAACAGATCCGCGAGCCTATGGCGCGCCAAGTGGTCCGCCGCGGCCGTTATGCCGGCAAATATCAACCGTTCCGGCGCAACGCCACGTTTCTCGGCTTCCCGGCGTAGATTCGCCGAAACCGCCGTATTGGCATCTAGCAGCCAGAGAACGCTGTTCTTAGTGTTCTTGAGCAGTCTCATCCATATATCAAACACTTGCGGCGTCGTCTTGTAAGCGTTGTTGAAACTACAAAATACAAAGGCCCCGTCAGGCAAGCCGCACTCACCGCGAGTCGGCGTGACCGAGACACGGCGCCGGTTGTCGTTGATTTGGTAGCTATCAGGCAGCCAGACCACCTGCTCGGTGTAAAATGCGCACTGGTCTTCGGGAATGATCGTCGGATCGGCAATGATGTAATCGATGTATTTCGCGCCCATGGTGCCTGGAAAGGCGAGATAGTTGACTTGGATAGGCGCGGGCCGCCGCGCCAGAATGCCCGGCCGGCTATTCGCTGTAATGCCCATGAGATCGATCGCTATGTCGATCTCATGCCGCCGAATAAGATCGGCAATGCTCACATCTGTTTGCTGCTGGACATCGAGGAAATGCTCGAATGCGCCTTCTATTCTATGCCGCGTCGGTGACTCCGGATCCGACCCGAACGATAGCGCCGTTGTTTCGAAGCGCGATTTGTCATGATGCTCGAATAGACCCGCTGTCAGATAAGCGGTGGCGTGTTCGCGGAAGTCGGCCGACAGATAGGCCACCCGAATGCGATCATGAGGATAGACTTCGCCGCGCCAAATTGCCGGGAAGCTCTCCTGATCCTGAATATAACGCTCGGCGCATTGCAGCTGATCGGCGGCCGATGACGGCAATGCAAGGAGTGAGAAGGGAATGCTTGCCGATTTTCCCGCCCTTATCGCCGCCAGAAGCTTTGCGATCTCGGCATCCAGATCCGTCCAATCGCATAAGTGCTGCTTGACATGAATTCGCTGACCCGCGAGGTACCTGAAGTCAGGGTTAAGCTGAAATGCTCTGTCCAAAGCGCCAAATGCCTCTTGGTACCGCATGAGTCTGGTGAACAGGTTGCCGCGGCCGAGCCACGCCTCGGCAAGATCGGGCTTTAACGTCAGCGCTCGGTCATAAGCGGTAAGCGCATCGTCATTACGCTTCAGATCGCTCAGAAGATTGCCGCGACCGAGCCACGCCTCGGCGGTATCCGGCCTTAACGTCAGCGCCTTATCAAATGCGGCAAATGCATCTTGGGTCCGCTTTTGTTCGGTCAGGACATTGCCGCGACCAACCCATGCTTCGGCAAGTTCCGGGTCTTTCGCAATGAGTTTGTCAACACTTTCGAGGGCCTCGTCGTGACGATGGAGTTCCAAAAGCACTTTCGCGCGCCACAACGAAGCGTCGGCAAACTCCGGCTTGCCGGCAAGGACGCGATCGAAGCTTGCAATTGCATCGTCGTATCGGCCGACGGCAAAAAGCGCCGCTCCGCGATTGAACCGGTCTTCGATGAGGTCGGGCGCCAATGCCAAGGCTCGATCGTAGCTCTCGATCGCCTCGGCGTTGCGGCCAAGTTCGCTTAATACATCGCCGCGGTGTCCGTGCGCCTGAGCAAAATCCGGTGCAAGTGCGATAGCCTGGTCGAAATACGCCAGCGCTTCGCCGGGCCGTCCGAGGGCACACAATGCACGACCGAAGAGAACGTGCGCGCGCGCGTGGCGCGGATCTTTGGCCAGCGACTTGCGCGCCAGCTCCGCTCCTTCCGCAAAACGGCCGTGCTGGCAGGAAATCAATCCGAGATAATAATTGGCGTCGGCATTGTCGGGGGCGACGCGCAACACTTCTGCGTAACGCGCGGCGGCTCCCGTACCATCGCCGCGCCGATGCAGCGCCAACGCCTCAGCCAACAAATCGGTCGTCGACGTAACGGCCATAGCGATATCAGGTCCTTATGCGATACGGATCGGCTTTGATTGTCCGGCGCGCGATCCGGGCACTTCGCCCCTTTGATAGCATTCCCACATCGTCGTGTACGCGGCTTCGATTTGCCGCGTCGTGCGCTCGGTATTGAACAGCGGGAAGGTATTTCTATTGCGCGCGAGCTTGTCCCGCAGAGATGCCCGATAGGCCGGGTCCCGCGCCAGCTTCAGCGCAAGCACTTCGTAGTCTTGCAGTGAATGCGTGATCAACTCGTCAAGGCCGACGGCTTTGAGCAGGCTCGCCGCCACGCGTCCGACAAAGGTCGTGCCCAAACAGGTCACGACCGGCACACCGGCCCATAGCGCATCGCATGCCGTCGTGTGGGCGTTATACGGCAAGGTGTCGAGGAACAAGTCCGCCTGCCGCTGCCGCGCCAGATGATCGGCCACGTCCGGCATTCGTGGCGCGAAGATCAACCGTTGTGCCGGCACCCCGCACTGCTCCGCCTCGCGGCGCAGATTAGCCTGCGCGGTGGGATTGGCCTCGCTCAGCCAGAGCACGCTATCGGGCGTCGTGTTTAATAGCCGCATCCAAACCTGGAACGTCGCCGGCGCGAGCTTGTACGTATTATTGAAGCAGCAAAATACGAACCCGTCCTCGGGCAGCCCACATTCGCCCCGGCTCGGCGTGCGCTCGCAGATCGCCCGCCGGTCGTCATTGACGAGATAACAGTCCGGCAGCCAGACCACCTGTTCGGAATAAAATGCGCAGTGATCCTCGGGAATAACGGTCGCATCGGCAACAATGTAATCGATAAAATCGAAGCCCATGGTCCCGGAATAGCCCAGATAATTGACTTGGATGGGCGCCGGGCGCCGTGCCAGAACACCGAGCCGGTTATGCGCCGTAAAGCCCATGAGATCGATCACGATGTCGATCTCGAGACGGCGAATAAGCTCGGAAATATCCTGGTCGCTTTGGGAGCCAACGTCGATGAAATGCTCGAACGCGCCCTTGATCCGATCCCGAATCGGCGAAGCCCGACCCGGCCCGAAAGATAGAGCCGTCGTTTCAAAACGCGACTTATCATGATGTTCGAACAGCCCGGCAGTCAGATAGGCGACGGGGTGCTCATGGAAGTCGGCCGACAGATAGGCCACCCGAATGCGATCGTGCGCATAAACTTCACCGTGCCAAAGCAGCGGAAAAGTCGGCTGATCGTGCGCTTGCCGCCTGACGAATTGCAGTTGATCCTCGGCCGACGAGCCTAATGCGAGCAAAGGGAACGGCGCGCTCGCCGGTATCCCTTCTCTTATCATCGACAAGAGTTGCGCAGTCTCCGCCGGCAGATTTGTCCAGTCGCACAACGACAGCTTGGCAAAGAGGCGAGCGCCCGGCGCATAGTCCAAGTCCGGCTTTAGTTCCACCGCTCTGTCGTAGGCGGCGAACGCGTCGTCAAGCCGCTTGCATTCGGAATGAATGTCGCCCCGACCAACCCACGCTTCAGTAAGATCAGGTTTGAGCGAAAGCGCGTTGTCATAAGCGTCAAGCGCTTCGTCGTAATACCATAGACTGTACAAGACCTTACCACGACCAAGCCACACTTCGGCAAGGTCAGGTTTGAGTGCAAGCGCCCTGTCATAAGCGATGAGAGCTTCGTCGTAACGCTTGAGCGCACAGGCAACATTGCCGCGACCGAGCCAAGCCTCAGCCAAATCAGGCGCGAGTGCCAGCGCCTTGTCCAAAGCGGCGGTAGCATCCTCATATTGCATAAGCTTGGCGCTGACATTGCCACGGCCGAGCCATGCTCCGGCAAAATCGGGCTTCAGAGCTAGCGCCTTGTCATAAGCGGCCAGCGCATCCTCGTAGTCCTCGATGTCGCCGCGGAGGTTGCCGCGGCCGAGCCACGCTTCCGCCAGTTCGGCCCGGAGCGCCAGCGCTTTATCATATGCAGCAAAAGCGTCATCGTAACGCTTGAGCTCACGAAGCACGTTGCCGCGCCCAAGCCAGGCGCCAGCAAGCTCGGGGTCAAGTGCCAATGCCTTGTCGTAAGCGGCGATCGCATCGTCGCATCGGGCGAGTTTGCCAAAGACATTGCCGCGGCCGAGCCATGCTGCGGCGAGGCCTGGCCCAAGCGCCAGCGCCTTTTCGTAGGCCGCCAAAGCGTCATCGTGCCGATTTAGGTCGAACAAGACGTTGCCGCGCCGGACGCTTACTTCAGCGACATCGGGTTTTAGCGCCAGCGCCCTGTCAAAAGCCGAAAGCGCTTCACCAAAGCGTTTCAGTTCGCAGAGCGCATCACCGCCGCGAATCCAAGCCTCGCTCAGCGAAGGCTTCAGAGCGAGCGCTCGCTCATGGGCGGTAACGGCCTCCTTAAATCGTTTGAGTTCGCAGAAAATATTGCCGCGGCCCAGCCATGCTTCAGGGAAATCCGGTTGAACCGCGAACGCCCCATCGTAGGCAGCCAGCGCCGCGTCGAAGCGCTTGAGCATGGTCAACGACCGGCCCTTGTTGCAGAAAGCCTCCGCATATCGCGGGTTGAGCTGGATAGCTTTTTCGAAATCTCCGATCGCTTCTTCAAACCGCATCAAGTCATTGAAAATAGTGCCGCGGTTGTTCCACGTTTCCGCAATCGACGCGTTGATCTTTATGGCTTCGCTGAAGCGTGCCAACGCTTCATCAGGCCGGTTCAATGCCTTGAGGACAATGCCGTAGTTGTAAAGTGTGGCGTCGGAGTTTGCAGGTTCTGCCAACGCCAGACATAGATATTTCTCCGCTTCAGCGAATCTGCCGAGCTTGGTCAGCACGATGCCAAGCAGATTGAGCGCCCCCACATGTCTCGGCTGCTTGCGCAGAGTTGTTTTGAACAGATTCTCCGCATCATTGACGTTCCCAGCCTGGAGCGCTGCCAGCGCACGCTGAAAATCATCATCGTTCGTCACGGTTGTTGCCAACGATCTTCTCATCGTATCGGCGCTTCGGTCGCTTCCGTCCCGGCTTGTCTTGGTGCAATGAATTATAAGCTGCTAAGCAGATTTATTGACCAACGCAACCGATGCGGACCTCGCCGTCAAACAGGATTCGGTTCCGCCGACAAGCCATTGAGTATCCTAAATATTTTCTCGTAGCGCTGGTCGCCTCGCTAATTGCGCCGTCCGGTGCAGGTATTTACATTAGCCGGCCAAACATCGGGAAAATGCAGTGAGTAAGCCCTCTGCCCAGCTCGAAGCGACAAGCCCGGCCGGCGCACGCGACGCCGGCAAGAGCATTTTCGTCACCGCGCAAGACGGGCTGCGGCTGCATGTGCGCGAATACGGCCTCCGCACCGCGCCGGCTGTGCCGGTCGTCTGTCTGCCGGGCCTGGCGCGGACCGTCGGCGATTTCGACGCCCTGGCGACGACGCTCGCCAACGGACCGCAGCCACGACGGGTGATTGCGATCGACTCACGCGGCCGCGGGCAATCCGACTACGACAGCAATCCGGAAAACTACAATTTGGCGGTCGAGCTCGGCGATGTGGTGACCGTACTGACTGCGCTCGAAATCGGGCAAGCCGCATTCGTGGGCAGTTCGCGCGGCGGCATCCTCACCATGTTGCTCGGCGTGGCGCATCCGACCGCGATTGCTGGCGTCGTGCTGCACGACATCGGGTCGGTGATCGAGCCGAAGGGCCTCGCGCGCATCAAAAGCTATGTCGGCAAGTTGCCGCAGCCCCGCAACTTCGCCGAAGGCTCCGAGATCCTTCGCCGGTTATTTGATGCCCAGTTTCCAAAGCTCACGGCCGAGCAGTGGCTCGCCGCCGCGCAGCGAACCTGGAAACTGGACGACGGCGAGCTCCTGCCGACCTATGACGTGCGATTGGCGCGCACGCTTGCCGAATTCGACATCGAACGTCCGCTGCCGTCGATGTGGAACGAATTCGATGCGCTTGTCCGCGTGCCGATTCTGGTCATCCGCGGCGCCAATTCCGATATCCTTTCGGCCGCCACGGTGACCGCGATGCACGCCCGGCACCCCAACATGGGTTCGATCGAAGTCGCGGACCAGGGCCACGTTCCGATCCTCGATAGCCCAGATCTCAACCATCGGATTGTCGAGTTTGTCGGACGCTGTGACGCCGTCGCAAGCCGATCCAGTCTGAAATCGCGTCAATCTTCCTAAAGAAAAATCCCCGGCGGAGGACCGCCGGGGATTTCCGATTTCACGCCTCGATCAGACGATCAGGGCAGGAAGTCCTTGTGCATGCGGGCGCTGATCATCCAGATATTGGCGTTCGGTTCGACGAACACCGCGCAGCCGAAGGAGAGCGGAGAAGTGATACCGCCACCCTGCACGGTTTCAGTCGGATTCAGCGTGGCACTCTTCATGTTCTCATAGAGCCCTTCCACGCCGATGTAGAACGACTTGGTGATGTCCCACTGCAGGCGGCTACCGACACCCCACATCGACCAGTTGTTGTTGCAGTTGGGGCCTGAGATAGCAACCGAACCGACGGCGGCCCCGTTGCCTTCCATTATGCAGAGCATGGAGTTGGCACTGCCGGTACCCTCGGCGTAGCTCACGGCGTAATAGGCGCCGTACAGCGATTCATGGACTGCAGGCGTCCAGTAGTGTTCGAAGGAGGCGTTGACGCCCCAGGCGGTGGTCCGCTGGCAATTCGTCGTGAAGGACGCCGGGACGGTGGCGCCAAATCCACCATACACGCAGTCGCTCATAACGCCGAAGGTTTCTTTAGCGCCGTCCACCTTGCCCCAGTTCGTATTGGGCGTGAAGAACAGGTAGCGTAGCGCGCCCTGGGTATAGTTGACCTGCGACTGGAAGTAGTCGCCCTGGGCAAACATCGGGAAGTTCAAGCGCAGGCCGGCGCCGACGGCATAGCCCCATTCGGTACCGGGATGACCCGCGGCGGGAAACGCGTCCGCGCCACCAGTGGCAGTCTGTGAGTAGAAGCCGGCATTGAGCTGATGCGCGGCCGCCATGACCTGAGCACTGCCCCAAGTCTGGTCGATTCGGATATTGCCAACGATGTCGCCGATTTGCTGGCCGCCGTAAGCGCCGGCGCCCGGGAATTCCGCGCCGCCACCGGCAATCGCGCTGGTGTAAGTTCCCGGCGTAACCGTGCCGAGACCAGCAACGCCAGCCTGAGTAGTGACGCCAAAACCACCAGAGACAGTAGCTTCGTTGATGATCTGCGTCGTGCGGCGCGCTTCCATAGAGACCGTCGCCGACAGACCGTTGCCAAGCTGCGCGGTATAGCCCCAGACGAACCAGCCGGGGTCGCCGGTGTCGGACGCCGGGAGATAACCGCCGCGGTACTGCGCGGCCGGGACGCTATAGAAGTCGTAGAACGACTGCGTCAGGCCGGCGGTGATCCCCGCCCATTGCAGGAAGGCGCGGTTCGAGCTGAGCGCCAGGTTCCCCACCTGGAGGCCGGCATCGTTGGTGTTGATGCCAACGTCGATATAGGCGCGCGCCGTACCGTAAGCGGTCTGCTCACGAGCGTCTGCCGTGATGTAACCGCGGGCCCGGAAGGCCGAACTGGTGCTATCGAGGTTATTGGCGTTGCCGGCGAAGGGACCCCACGTCAAACTGCCGTTGACCGGGCCATAAACAAACTCAGCGCGCGTCCAGCCACCGATCTTGATACACATATCGGTGCCCGGCATGTAATAGAATCCCGCCCCGTAGAGGCTGCAAATCTTCACGTATTCGACCGGCTTGGCCTTAACGGGAAGATCAGCTGCCTGCCCCGCAGTAACCGCAACCAAACCGGCCGCGGAGCCGAGGAGGAGGCTTTTCACCATCTTCATTTTGAACCTCCAAATGTTGCCGTGGGAGGGTTCCGTCTCTGCCGGGTGAACGTGCACCCCTTCGAAGGTCCCCTTAGTCCCCAAACCACCCGGTCTTTCCACTTCCCGAAAACACCGGACGAGTTGACTTAGGGTTCCCCCCTCCGTCGCACGCCCACATTAACCAACAGGTTCCCGGGTGCAACGGAGAACTGGCCAAGTCACAGGCGGGTTTGAGCGATTTCGGCGAGGTGTTGCGCAAAAAACACGCAGTCGATGCCGCCTTGCTAAGCGCGGGGAAATCGCGCCGGACTCTGCGGCGGGAGTGTTTCCGACATAAAATCAATAGGTTGAGGCGGCAAGCAGGCGCCCAATTCAGCCAGGCCCGCCGGCGTAACGGCCCAGACATCTTAACCGCCATAATCGCTCAGCCACTTCGATGCGGGCTTCGCAGCGGGCTTGACGGCTTCGATTCTGCGTCCCGATCGACGCCGTCGCCAGTTTCAACCCGCAATCGCGCTTGCATTTGCGATCTGCACGCCGACGAACAAGACATTCGGGGACCGAATCGCAACCGGCAATTCATTCCAATGCGAACGTGCTTTAGGCGCTTTGCTCGCAAGAATTTGCCGAGTCAGTTTTAAAAAATCGGCTGGATGGCTTTTGTCAGATGCCTTGGCCGCCGTTTGCCGCGCTGCTGACGCTCACCTGGAAGTGCTGGATTTCCTTGCGGCCGCTCGCGAAGGTGATCTCTAGCTCGAATTGATCGGCGCCGGCGAAATTCGGCGCGGCCCGATAAAATGCGACGAAGGCCGGCGCGTCGATCGCCAAGCATTGTTTGAAATTGGTCGCCTTAAGAGTGGCGCGCTTGACGCTGACGGTTCCATGCGCCGGCGCCGTGGCGAGCCGGATCGCCGGCAGCGGGCCGGAGCTGCAATCCGGTCGGATGCTGGTGTAGACGCCGACGCGCACGTCGCGGTCCGGCGCCGCTTTAATCGCGCGTTCAAGCAAATTCGATTGCGCGTAAACAAGCTGTGCCGAAGCAAGGAAGGATAAAATTGCGGCGAGCCAGTATCGTCTCACGTTTATGCCCTCGCGCGATTGCCTTTGCCATTGCAGTTTACACGATCCCGCACGCAATTGTTCTGGGCACTTGTGGTAATCTTTCGCGGCGTAGGATGCGCGGTGGAGATCGGCGATGGCCGCCGGGGCTGGATATCCGAGGACACCTGCCGACAGCTTGGAACGCGACGCCGTTCTGCAGCGGGCGGCGACGGCAATGAATTCCAACCATCCGCAAGAAGCGGAGCGGATCGCCAGGGAGCTTCTAAAGACCGATCCGCGGCACGTCCGCGCCCTGCACGTTCTCGGACGCGCCTTGCTGATGCAGGGCCGCGCCCAAGACGCCATCGCGCCGCTCGAGGCCGCCGCCCGCGGCCGCCACGATCCGGAGATCGAGACGCAGCTTGGGATCGCCCTGCTCCAGGTCGGGCGACGGGAGGATGCGCTGCTTCGGCTTACGCGCGCCGTCAAACGGCAGCCGCCCTATGCCGCGGCCTTCCACGCCCTCGGCCATCTGTTCTCTGCGATGGACCGTTACGACGACGCGATCGAGGTGCTCCGTCGCGGACTCCAGATCGCACCGATGATGCCGGAAATCTCCATTCAGCTCGGCTACGCATTGCTCCAGCGCAATCACTACGGCGAGGCAAAAACCGCCTTCGGGCGCGCACTCGCCATTGCCCCGGATTCTCCCGACGCGCTGTTCGGCATGGGAAAGGCGCATTACGCAACCGGCGAGAGTTCGGTTGCGGCCGATTATTTTCGGCGTTGCCTCCGGAGCAGGCCAGACGATGACGCCGCCTGGCTCCATCTGGGACATTGTCTTCTCGTGCTCGGCCAGCGCGACGCCGGCTACGAGTGCTTCCGCGCGGCGGCGCGCGGCGATCCAAGGCGTTACGGCAGAGCGCTTTCGTCGCTGGCGGCATCGGGCCGCGGGCGCGCTTGGCTAAAACCGAGCGCAGCGGCGCGATTTCTGCGCGGAGAAAAAATCTAGAGCATGTCCCGCAAAAGTAGACACCGATTTTGCGAACAGGACATGCTTCAACAAAAAGCTGGAGCGAGATGACGATTCGAAGAAAAGTCATCTCGCTCTAGCGTTTCGGCATCCGGAATTGCCGGCGATAGACGCCGGTCTCGCGCGCGATGGCGGTACGTATCTGGGTCATGCGCTCGGTCGCCTCGCTGGAGAGCGCCACAAAGCGGCCGGTCCAGCTTTCGCGTTTCACCGGCAGGCATTGGGCGACCGGGGTGCCCTTCGGCAGCACGCCGTTGAATTCCACGTCATGCCAGCGCGCCGGAAAACTCAAGGGACTGTGATAGAACGTGTCGCAATCGACGAGACCGGTGAGCGTCGTGAACGGCAGGTCGGTACGATTGACCGGATGTGTGAAGAGCAGCGAGTAACCCGCGGGCGCCTCGATGTTCCAGAAACAGTTGAATTTGATGATGAAGCGGTCTTCGTCCAAAAACGGTGCGCCGACGATCTGACCGGGATCGTGAAAAGCGATGGGCGAATGCGAGAATTCGCTTGCAAACCCCTCGGCAACGAAATCCCAGGTGAACTCGCCATCCCGCACTTCGACATCGGTCGCCAGCGGAATGAGAAAGCCGTAAGTCATGGCGTCGATGACGGGCGGGCATCTCTTCACGGTCTCGGTCTCGCTGCCCATCGTCAGGTCGAAGGCCTTGGCCGGCATGGTCTTGAACCATTCGGGAAGGCCGAGCACCGCGGGGATTGGCCGCGGCAATATCTTCTCCAGCGCCGGCGGGCATCGAAACGTCAGCGTCATTTGGTTGTGCTGATCCATGAGCCGAAGTCCTTGCACAGGCGCCGTATCTGGACATCCGAAGTACGAAAAACACACCCGGCACACTATATGCGAACTTCGCGAGCAAAGGGGTGCGCCGGAGCGGTAAATGCAGCGTGCCGTTCCTGCATTGGCGGCTTGGCGGCCTCAACTTTTCGCTCCGTTATGTGGTAGTTTGATTCCAACCGCGCGCGGCGCGTGCGAGCCGCGATCAAAGAAAACCCCGCAAAATTGGGGTTTTCGCAATCGGAGAGGTGGCCGAGTGGCTGAAGGCGGCGGTTTGCTAAACCGTTATACGGTCCAAAGCCGTATCAAGGGTTCGAATCCCTTCCTCTCCGCCAATTTTTTATCAAAAAGAGCGCTAGATAGCTCGAATTATTCCTTGCAGCCGGCGTCTACCTACAAACATGCCTACAACTTTGAGCACGCTGGTGCGCGGTGCGGGGCGGCTCGCGATTGCATCGCCGAGGCGGCATGTATCTCCCTGGGGTACTCTCCCCTTATGTGATTCGTCTCCGACGAACCACCCTATGGCGCTTCGATGCCGAGAGCGGGCGCCGTCCACCACATCAGAAGCGGACATTCATGATCGAGTACGCAGTAGCCTAAAGCCTAATGCCATGCTGCCAATCTTGATCGAAGGGAAGTGGTCCATCCGAAGCATAGAAATACAACTGATGGCGAGGCGGTTGTATTGTGATGTGCCTTCTTTCAAAGACCCTCACATTCGTGAAATACTTTTTCAGTCTTGCTCCCAAGCTGGCCACATCGCACCATAAGACACTGTCGCTTGGTCCTTCTACTTCAACAGCTGTCCACCCCAACAGGCACCCGTTATTCGTCATGACGCCTCTTAGCTTTTTCATTAGCAGATCAATGTCAGTGGTGTCGTAGGCAAAGATGGAGGGTGTCCACAAGATAGCATTAAACGGGCCTCCTGTCGGAAGTGCTTGCCGAATATCAAGCACCTCGTATCGGATGTTTTTTGCTTGATGGTAGCGGCGCGCTGTTTCAATGGCGCGCGGATCAATATCGACCGCGACGATTTCGGAAGCAAACGGCGAGAAGAAAATCTCCGTATAATAACCAGTCCCGCAGCCTATCTCCAGGACGCGTGAACCCGGCTCGATAGCGAGACCGCAGAAGGCCGGTCCTTCGACCCACCAAGTAAACTTAAACGCCGACATGAGGAAGAACTGATTGTTGAAATGGTCCGTGAAGTCCGGCGCTGGCGGCACTTGTGAATCGCAGATGACTTCTCAAGTTGTGGCAGAGATAGGAGATGGCGCGGCTCACCTCGGCAGATCTTTCCACCGCGTCATAGAAATCTCTGAAAGAAGGCGTTCGAGCGATTTTCTGTGTAATTTCGACCATTTGGGAGGCCATTGCCCGAAGCCGCTCTGTCGCCAGCCGGGCCGTTTGAGAAATCTGCGACATGATCAGCGGATCAACGCGCTTTTTAGCGATCCAATCGTCTCGATACTTGGTCATGCCTTTCTCCGACTCGTGGTCTGCTTCTGCGCCTCCCAATGAGGTTTTTCGCTCAGACATTCAAGCCCGCCTAAAACTATTAGAGCTCTGGCGGGCGCGACTTCCGCTGTGGGTCGATGCTGTCGAAAAAGGCTTGAGATTGGCGACGAACAGTGATTCCGCTTTTCCGACGCGATGAGGTCGGAGGCAGGTCATGATGGGTCGAGGGAGCGGCGATCAAGCGAGCCTATTCTATGAGTTTCGAACTCGACGATCGTGTCCCGAAAAACCACCTGCTCAGGCGCATCAATGTATTCGTGACGGCGGTACTCGCCGATGTGCATGAGCAACTCAATCCCTATTACAGTGAGATAGGCCGGCCATCGGTCGATCCTGAACTGATGATCCGGATGCTGATTGTCGGGTACTGCTACGGCCTTCGGTCGGAGCGCATGGTGCGCGCTTCGGCCAAGCTGACGTCACGTACGGGCCCAAGGCCCATGTGACGAGCGGCGCCGTTGCGCATGAAGCGGAATAGCCACGCCCGCGTGCCCGATTGTGAGACCTGCAAATAGAGCCCGTTCCCATCAGCGTAGCGGTCGGGCTTGGTCGATTGAGTGACCGTCACGGGCGACAGTCGATTCAAATTTCGCATCGAAGCCGTCTCCCAGCCCCCAAACCTGCCTACGAATCGCAGATAGATTTTGCCGGACGGCCTCAGAATGGGCTAGACTGATCATCGCTAAATGCGCAGAAAAGTCAGAGGTTTTTGGGGTGCCTTGGAACTTACTGGAATCACCGCAGTCGGACTTCCTCTCCGCCACCCTTCGCCCTGATGGGCTTCGGGTGGCAGGCCCGCTTTCTGCCAAGACAGAGAATAGGCAAGACCGAATAGACCGCTCGTCCTGTCAACCTGCTTCGTGACGAAGCGCTCGGAATGATGGTTATAGTCAAGCGTCGTTGCTATGTCGCTGGCAAGATGAACAGGCCCCATTGACCCATCGATAAGTGCCATGAGTCGCAAAGAACGGCGGGGTGCCGGACCGTTTGGCGCAGCACCAGCGCGTAGCCCTGCCGCCAACGCGGCGGCTGGCGGAACGCTTGCCAACCTGTTCGCCGCAGCCGTGGCGCAACATCAAGCCGGTGCGTTCACCGAGGCCGAGCGGCGTTATCGCTATATCCTCACGCTGTTTCCCGATCACGCCGACAGCCTGCACAATTTGGGTCTGCTTGCCTTGCACAGCGGCAATGCGTCATCCGCGGCGGAGTTGATCGGGAAAGCGATCAACCTCAACAACCGGGTCGGGGAATATCACTACAATATCGCGCTTGCGTGGCGCGCTCTCAATCGCATGAACCAGGTCGCGACGCATCTAGAGCGTGCGATCGAACTTCGCCCCGACCATGCCCTGGCGCATCTCAACCTCGGCAACGTCCGTCGCGAGCAGGGCCGGTTGGCTGACGCAGCCGCATGCTACGAACGCGCACTCACACTCAGTCCCAACTCCGCCGCAGCACGTTTCAATCTCGCCAACGTCCTGTCGGAACAAGGCCGCTGGGACGCGGCAATCGCGTCCTATAAGCAGGCGTTGGCGCTTGACCCGAACCATGCCGAAGCGCACTTCCGTCTTGGCGCGGCACTGACGGCACAGCGCAAAACCGGCGAAGCCGTTCCGCATTTCGAGGCCGCGGTCGCACTACAGCCGGATCTTTCTGGCGGTTACGAACAGCTCAGCAGCGCCTACGCGTCGGAGGGCAAGCTCGAGCTGGCGGTTCAGGCGATTGCCCGCGCGCTTGAATTCAGGGAAACGGCGCAGTCCAGGGAATTTTTCGCTCAATGCGTCAAATTCACGCGCTTCACGGCGGACAATACCGGCCGCTTTCGTAAGCTGGTGCTGCGCGCCCTCGTCGGGGGCTGGAATCGTCCGCGCGAGCTCGCCAACGTTTGCATTAGTCTCATAAGGCTCAGCCCCATCGTGAACGACTGCATCGCGCGCGCCACTTCGGCGTGGCCGGCGCGCCTTGGCAGCGCGGAGCTGTTCGGTCCATCGGGATTGGCAGTGTTGGCGCAGGACGATCTTCTTGCCTATTTGCTGCAATGCGATCCGGTCACCGATATCGGCCTCGAATGCCTGTTGACGAATGTGCGCCGCACGATGCTGATGATGACGGCTGGCAGCGACCGTGTCGTCGACGAGCAAAGCCTAAAATTCTTTGCCGCCGTGGCGCGGCAATGTTTCGTCAACGAGTACGTATACGCATTGCCGCAGAGTGAAGCCGATCAGGCGCGCGATTTGCAATCTAGCCTGGCACAGACGCTCAACCGCGGCGAGACCGTTCCGGCGCTCTGGCCGATCACCGTCGCCGCCTATTTTCCGCTTCATACCGTGCCGGGGGCGGACGCCCTACTGGAGCGGTCCTGGCCAGACTATGTAGGCGGGCTGCTCGTCCAGCAAATCAAGGAACCGGCGCGGGAGCGCGAGATCGCGGCGAGCATACCCGCCCTCACCAGCATCGAGGACGAAGTCTCGCGCGCGGTGCGCCTGCAATACGAAGAAAATCCCTATCCGCGCTGGATCAAAGCCGGCCCGCCGGTACAGCCGGCCGTGCTTAAGGATGTTCCGCCGGCGCACGTTCCCGATGTCCTTGTCGCCGGCTGCGGCACGGGGCTTTCCACCATCGAGTTTGCGCGGCAGATGCGCAGCGCGCGTATTCTCGCGATCGATCTGAGCCTCGCAAGCCTGAGCTACGCCAAACGGATGGCGGAGAATTTCGGCCTCAGCAACGTCGAGTTCGCGCAGGCCGACATCACGATGTCGGCTTCGCTCGGGCGACAGTTCGATTTCATCGATGCGTCGGGTGTATTGCATCATCTCGCCGATCCGTGGGCCGGCTGGAAAGTGTTGCTATCCCTGTTGCGTCCGGGCGGCGTCATGCAGGTGGGTCTTTACAGCGAGCTGGCGCGCCAGAATGTCGTCGCGGCGCGGGCGCTGATCGCCGAGCATGGCTACCGGCCGGACCCTGAGGGCATCCGGGCCTGCCGCGAACACATCATGGCCGCCGACGACCCATTGCTGAAATCGGTGGTGCAGTGGGGGGATTTTTTCACCATGGGTGAATGTCGCGATCTGCTTTTTCACGTTCAGGAGCATCGCATCGCCTTGCCGCAAATCAAGTCGTTCCTGGCGGCAAACGACGTGCAATTTTCCGGCTTTATTCCGGAGCCGTCGCTATTGCGCCGCTTCGTGGCGCGCTTTCCGGAACCCGCGGCGCTGCTCGACCTCGATTGCTGGCATAGCCTTGAAACCGAGGTCCCCGGTCTGTTCGCCGGCATGTATCAATTTTGGGTCCGCAAGCCCGCCCCGCAAGCGGACGCGGCGAACAGGACCGCTTAGGACGTCGCCCCGCGCCGGGCGTCAGGCGGCGATGGCAGGCGCCAGCGTCACGTCGTGGCCGCGCAGCCAGTCGCGTGCGGCGCGTTGCGCGGTCGCAATCTCGACGTCCGACATCTGGTTGGCGATTTCGCGCCGCAGCCGGACCGCGTCGATATTCCCCTTCATCGCCGCGAGATTGAACCACTTGTGCGCGGAAACCAGATCGACCGGCGCGTCGCGGCCGACCGAATACATCATTCCGAGCTCGAACAGCATGTCGCTTGAGGCCCGCCCTTCGCCGAGCGGCGCCGCATTGCTGTCGAGAATTTCATAACGCGCCATAATGCACTCCCCTGCCCCACGCCTCTTGGACCATTCCGTTTTCGCCGGCTGTTTTGCCCTAGCCGATGCGCGATAATCATCGGAAGATTTGAACGGTGGTTTAAGTAATGCGATGAACAGAATCTGAAGCGTTCAGACGCGCTTTGGATAAGTTCGGCAACGCGCCGTTAACGACCGTGGCGTGGGTCCGGCGAGTGGCGCAGCCAGGCAACCCCATTCATTGCGCACGCCGGCGGTCGCGGCGAAAAAGGCTGTCGGAACCGAAAGCGCTGACATAAAATAAAGCCTGCCACGAATTCATCGATCGTAAACCGATATGAACCGAAGAGAGCGTCGGGCTGCTGCCGTGCGCGGCAAGGCCGCACCAAGCTCCACGCCAGCCGACATTGCCGCGCTGATGGCGGAAGCAAACGAGGCCTACCGGCAACGGCGGCTCGCGCAGGCGGAGATTATTTGCAAGCAAATACTGGCGCGCGCAGCCTCGCATGCGACGTGCCTCAATCTACTCGGAATCGTCCACCAGACGTCCGGGCGACACAGGCAGGCGGTTAAGCTGTTTGCAAAGGCCATCGCAGTCGACGACCTGGATGCAGGCTTCCATTACAACATCGCGTGTTCGTATCAGGCCTTGGGTGAACGCACGCCGGCCGCCGTGCATTTCAAGAACGCCATTTTGCTCGGCATGAGCGGCAAAAAAAGTGTCGAAGAATTCGTGATGGAAAATGCGGTGGTCCGACAATGCATCGGGCGGATCGTCGACGGAAATCTGCCCATTGAAAAAAATGAAGTGCTTTTTAGCGCCGCCGACATTGCGGCGATCGCAAACGACATTTTTTTGCGATGCGCGCTGGAATTGACGACCATTCATGGTGAAATGCTTGAATTATTCCTGACACATCTGCGCTCCGTACTGCTTCGCCTTGCGAGCCCACATGCTAGTGACGCGGCCCAAATCAGCGAGCACGTGGTCGAGCTATTCTGTGCTCTCGCCCAACAATGTTTCATCAACGAATACGTTTTCGCGCAAACCGATGAGGAAACAAGGAAAGCCAGTCGAATTCGGGACTTGTTGCTGGAGCAATTAGCCGGCGAGAGCGTCGTCTCCCCGCTATTGCTTGCCGCGGTTGCAGCGTATTTTCCGCTTCATGCCCTGCCCGCCGCAAAATCCCTTTTGGCTTTGCAGTGGCCGGACTGCGCCGCTGATTTGTTGCGACTGCAGGTGCGCGAACCCTTGCAAGAGGCCGAAGATCGCCCGACAATACCGGCGCTGACCGCGATCGATGACGACGTATCGATAGCGGTCATGCAGCAATACGACGAAAATCCGTATCCGCGTTGGACGATCAATCCGTTCACGGTCCTCGCCGCCGATAGGAGGAGGCAGGCTCAGCCGGTCGACCGGAGCGCGCCGCTTCGCGGCCAAGACGTCCTCATTGCCGGGTGCGGGACCGGGCAGCATCCGTTTTCCAATGCCCAATACTCGCCCGAAGCGCGAATTCTCGCGGTCGACATCAGCCGGACAAGCCTCGCTTACGCACGCAGGAAGACGCGCGAAGCGGATTTGCGAAACATCGAATATGCCCAGGCGGACATCCTGAAATTGGCGGCCATCGGCCGCGCCTTCGACCGCATCGAGTCCGTCGGGGTGCTGCACCATCTCGCGGACCCAAAAGCCGGGTGGCGCGTATTACTCTCGCTCCTGGCGCCGAACGGCACCATGCGCATTGGTCTTTACAGCGAAGCCGCGCGGCGCGCGGTCGTTGAGGCGCGTGCGCTGATCGCCGAGCGCGGCTACCGCGCCACGGCCGAAGATATTCGGGCGCTACGCCAAACGATCATTCGCAACCAACGCTGGAACATGCTGCTCAAGACCGGTGACTTCTACAGCATGAGCGGCTGCCGCGATTTGTTGTTCAACGTCATGGAAAACAGATTTACGATTCCCGAGATAGCGGCGTTCCTGAACGAGCATGGGCTTTTGTTTCACGGCTTCGAACTCGAGCCCAAAATCATAGCGAGATTTCAGCGCCAATATGCAGGCGCCGATGCGCTCACCAATCTCGAAAACTGGCATGATTTCGAGATGGCCAACCCGGACACGTTTTGGCACATGTACCTGTTCACGGTTTCAAGAGATGAACGGGCCTCGTCTTGAGCAAGGCCGCCTCACCGTGGATGGCCCCTAGGCAATCCTGGCGCCCTTGACTATGATCCGGCACCTTCCGAACAACGAGCATTGAGGTTGCAATGAGAACCTATCGCAGGGCGGCGGTTGCGTTTTGGCTGGCGACGATCGGACTATTTGGCGGGCCATACATTGTTACGTCCGCGCTCGCCGCCAGTCCGCTTGGCACCTGGTACACCGCCGACAAGGACAGCCAAGTTCGCATCGTCAATTGCGGCAGCGCGATCTGCGGTACGCTGGTATGGCTGAAAGAGCCCAACGACCCGGCGACCGGGCGGCCGAAGCTCGACCAGCACAATGGCGATGCGAGCAAGCAGAGCCGGCCGCTTCTCGGCGTGGCGATCGTGCTCGGCATGACACCGAGCGGGCCCAATGTCTGGAGCGGCAACGTCTACAACGCCTCGGACGGTAAGACTTATACCGGCTCTTTCACCATGACCGGCGACAACACCGCCGATCTCAAAGGCTGCGTCATGAGCTTCCTTTGCAAAACGCAGACCTGGACGCGGGCGAAGTAATCCGGGCTTAGCGCGCGCGCTGGCCGAACAGCACCGCACGCACTTTCGGGTTGCGCATGTCGACTGCGGAAGCGGCCTCGATGCGGATGGCGAAGGCGCGCTTGACCGCCGGCCGCGCGCGGATGGTTTCAAACCAGCGCTTGAGGTGCGGGAACTCGCCAAGATCCTGACCCTGCCGCTCGGCAAGACGCACCCAGCCGACGCAGGCCATATCGGCGATCGAATAGCGGCCGGCCAAAAACTCGCGCTTCGCGAGCCGCGTGTTCATGACGCCGTAAAGGCGATTGACCTCATCGCTGTAGCGCGCGATCGCATAAAAGATTTCCTGCGGGGCGTAACGGCGGAAATGGACCGCCTGCCCCGCCATGGGGCCAAGCCCGCCGACCTGCCAATACAGCCACTCCTCGACCGCGACGCGAGCGCGCTCCTCGCGCGGATAGAATTTTCCGGTCTTGCGGCCGAGATATTGCAGGATGGCGCCGGATTCAAACACCGAGATCGGCCGCCCGCCCGGGCCGGCGGGATCGACGATCGCCGGCATGCGGTTGTTCGGCGAGATCGCCAAGAAACGCGGCGCAAATTGTTCGCCTTTGGAAATATCGACCGGGCGCACGACATAGGGCAGCCCGCACTCTTCGAGCATGATCGATACTTTCCAGCCGTTCGGCGTCGGCCAGTAATGAAGTTCGATCGGCCGTGCCGCCGTGCGATTCTGTCTCGAGATTTTCCGCGCGCGTTTCATGTCACTGCAAACAAAATCATGGCGAACGAAAACGGCGCCGCGGAACTTGTCCACGACGCCGATGAAAGTTTCGGGAGGATATTGCCAAAACACCGAGGGCGTCGGCGAGATGGCTGAAGGGCAAGTGCGCCAGCTTCATGTGCCGGCGTGAGGTTCGGCTTCCCGTCTCTCATCTTCGCCCTCGCGTCGATTGAACGCGATCACGAAGCTTGCACCTCCGTCCCGCCGACGCCCCCTGTGCCACCGGAACCGGCCCGCCTCGGAAGATCGTCGATCCATCCTTGACGCCGGCCGGCCCGTGTGACGCGATCTTCGACACATGCGATGCCGAAGACCGATTGCAGCGTCGGCTACTTCTTCTTCCGCCGCTTTGCCGGTTTCTTTGCCTTAGCTTTCGCTTTTCTCTTCTTCGCCATTGCTGCCCTCCTAGCTTGAGTGGATGGCGATATCAGTACAGTGCAGGTCGCGAATCGATCCGCACTACATTCGGATTACTACAGCAGGAAAAAAATAACAGTGACTCAACTTAATTTTGTGTGTAAGCGGCGCCGGCCGCGGGCCCGCGCGATGCGTGCGATCTTCACCGGCGCGATGCCGCGGCGAAAAATTTTTCACCTGTGCAATTTTGCACATGGATTTCGCCACCACGCGGAAATACCGATGAAATATGGGTTTTCGTAGCGTTCTAATTTTTCGATTGCACCATCGTCACGCCTGCGCCTGCGCGTTCGGCACGCGTCATCGCACGCACGATTGCGCTTTATGCGGCGGCGTTCGCGCCGCGAAAAAAATTATGCACCGGACGGCTTTACAGGCGTGTTGCGGACCCCGCAGAGGCGCAAAACGCGCGAATCAGTGCCAACCGATTCGCCCGCGCGCGGTCTCCGGCGAGCGGGTTCGCGCTCGGCGGCGTCGCGGCGCGAGCGATTTGCGATTCCATTCTCGGCTTTGCGCAGAGCTGCAACGCGGCTTTCGTCGCTGCGAATACGCGGCGCGGAACCGGGCGCTCAGATACCGATCTTCGTCTTGAGCAGATCGTTGACGGTCTGCGGATTGGCCTTGCCGCCCGACGCCTTCATCACCTGGCCGACGAACCAGCCGATCGCCTTGGGGTTCGCTTTGGCGTCGGCGACCTTGTCCGGATTTTTGCCGACGATGTCGTCGACGATTTTCTCGATTGCGGAAAGGTCGGTCAGTTGTTTCAAGCCGCGCTGTTCGACGATCGCTTTCGGATCGCCGCCCTCGCTCCAGACGATCTCGAACAGATCTTTAGCGATCTTGCCGGAGATCGTGCCGTCAGCGATCAGGTCGAGAATGGCGCCGAGCTGCGCAGCCGCAACCGGCGAGGCCATAACGTCCGTGCCTTCCTTATTGAGCCTACCAAACAATTCGTTGATCACCCAATTGGCGGCAAGTTTCGGATCGCGGCGCGACGCTTGCCCGGCGCTGCTCACGACGGTCTCGAAATATTCCGCCATTTCGCGTTCGGCGACAAGCACGTCCGCGTCGTAGCCCGACAGCGCGTACTCGCGCATGAACCGGGACTTCTTCTCGTCCGGTAATTCCGGCAAGCCCTTCTGCAGATCGGCAACCAGCGACGGCGCAAGCTCCAGTGGCAACAGGTCGGGATCGGGAAAATAGCGGTAGTCGTGCGCCTCCTCTTTGGTGCGCATCGACCGCGTCTCGCTTTTGTCCGGATCGAACAGCCGGGTTTCCTGCTCGATCTTGCCGCCGTCCTCGATGACCTCGATCTGGCGTCGCGCCTCGTGCTCGACCGCCTGGCCGATGAAACGGATCGAATTGACGTTCTTGATCTCGCAGCGCGTGCCCAACGGCGCGCCGGGTTTGCGCACCGAAACATTGACGTCGGCGCGCAGATTGCCCTTTTCCATGTCGCCGTCGCAGGTGCCGAGATAGCGCAGCACGCTGCGCAGCTTGGCGATGAAGGCCTTGGCCTCATCGGCCGAGCGCAGATCGGGTTTCGACACGATCTCCATCAGCGCCACGCCGGAGCGGTTGAGGTCGACCAGCGACATATTTGGGCTTTGCTCGTGCAGCAATTTGCCGGCATCCTGCTCGAGATGCAGCCGCTCGATGCCGATCCGCACCGTCTCGCCGTCCGCCATATCGACCGTGACCTCGCCCTCGCCGACGATCGGCGATTTGTACTGGCTGATCTGGTAGCCCTGCGGCAGGTCGGGATAAAAATAGTTCTTCCGGTCGAATACGGATTTGAGGTTGATGCGCTAGCCTTCAGCCCGAGCCCGGTGCGCACCGCCTGACGCACGCATTCGGCATTGATCACTGGCAACATGCCGGGCATGGCGGCATCGACCAGCGAGACATGGGAGTTGGCCTCGCCGCCGAATTCGTTCGAGGCGCCCGAGAACAGCTTTGACTGGGAACTGACCTGGGCATGGACCTCCATGCCGATCACGACTTCCCAGTCGCCGGTTGCGCCTTTGATCAGCTTCGATTTCCGTGCCGGAGCGTCCATCGCGCGGTTGCGCCGTATCCGTTTTTTTCGCTGCCAATCCGGTTACCCGCTTCGACAAAGCGCGGCAAGGCCCGCCCCTGCCGGCGCGTGAGCGGGCCGAAATCGCGTCAACTTGATGAGAAGACGATCAGCCGCCGCACTTGGCGGTGCAGAAACCGGTGTAGCAGGGCAAAACCTGCGTGAAGGTTCCGTTCACACAGAGCTGCTGGCTGCACCACTGCGTCTTTGGATCGCACTGGTATGAGCAGATGGTATTTGCGGCGACGACGCCCTTCTTGCCGAAGGCGCAGGCACCGGGCGGCAGTTTCATCGCCTCAGCCGAGACTACCGACAGCAGCGCCACCGCGCCCGTCAGCAATGCAATCTTCACGAATGACGTCACGCGCATCTTTGTCCCCCATCCTTGCAAGGTATCATTGTACATCGCCGTGAATCGTCGGCAAGCCATCGCGTTGACGCAGTGGACTTGCTAGGATGGCTCGCAAAATTGCGAGCCGCCGTGGAGTGAAAAATGGACGCCATTACCGAGCAGGACCGCCTGGTCCCGCAATTGCGCGAGCCCCGCGCCCGCATCGGCCTGATCATCCCGTCGGTCAACCGAATGACCGAGCCGCAGTTCAACCACTACGCGCCGAACGGTCTCGGCGTTTTTGTCGCCCGCGGCCGGGTCGCCGGGCAGCCTGGCAAAACGGTCGCCGAGCTAACCGACGAGATCGCTCACGCCGCCGGCACGCTCGCCGACGCCGGACCGGACCTCATCGTTTTCCACTGCACCCACACCTCGATGAAAGAAGGCGCCGACGGCGAAGCGCGCATCATCGATCTCATCCGGCGCACCACCGGCATCGAGGCGCTGTCGACTTCAAGCCTCGTCAACGACGCGTTGCGCGCGCTCGGCCTCAAGAAGCTCGTGGTATTGAGCCCCTATATGTCGAACGCAAATATCATCGATTATCTCACCGCGGCGGGCTTCACCGTCGTCAAGGACGTCGCGCTGAAATGCAAAACCCCCGCCGATTTCGAGACGGTGACGCCGCAGCGCTGGCTGGAGCTGGCGCAGGAAAACGACACGCCGGAGGCGGATGGTATTTTCCTGAGCTGCACCAATACGACCCAGATCGAGGCAGTAGCCGCGATCGAAGCGGCACTCGGCAAGCCGGTGGTCAACAGCAATCAGGCGGTGCTGTGGGGCTGCCTGAAACGGCTCAAGGACAAGCTCGGCGACGACGGAACTATGCCGCAAAATCTCGGGCGGCTCATGGATGATCTTGACGGGTGACATCCGGCGAAAGCGCGCGCCTATAGTCGAACCGCACCGCCGCAGCCGGCCGGATTGAATGTGCGTTGCGCCGACGGCGGATTGCGTATCAATTCCGCGGCGGGCCGGATCGGCCGCGGCGCAAAATTGCCGCCGCAATTCGGGCAGACGCCCTTGAGCCTGGTTTCGACGCAGTCGCGGCAGAACGTGCACTCGAAGGTGCAGATCATCGCATCGGCCGCCGCGGGCGGCAAATCCTTGTCGCAGCATTCGCAACTCGGGCGCAGTTCGAGCATCGCATCACTCCTCTAGCCAGACGCACCACTCGGCACCGGATCATGCCGCGACAGCCGGCTGTTTCGCCATTCGCTTGCGGCTTTCCACCGCTCCTGCTGGCGCGGCTGCGCGGCGCGCCGAACGGCTTCGACCACTTCCTTGGGCGCGGTGGCTGGCGAACCGCTCTGAAACGGCGGAGCCGGACTATATTCGAGATGCAGCTGAATTTGCTGGGCGATTGTCGCACCACGAAGCATGGCTGCAAGCTGCAAGCCGAAGTCCATGCCGGCGGTGCAGCCACCAGCCGTCACTCTATTGCGGTCAACCACGACGCGCTGCTGCACGGGGACGGCGCCATACAGCTCGAGCAACGGCATACTGAGCCAGTGCGTCGTCGCCCGATAGCCGCTGAGCAAGCCGGCGGCGCCGAGCACAAGCGCCCCGGTGCAGACGGAGGTTACATATTTCACCTGCTGCGCCCGCGCGCGCAAAAACTCGAGCATTGCTTCGTCTTGGAGCAGGTGCTGCGTGCCGGGTCCGCCGGGAACGACCACGACATCGAGTGGCGGACAGTCCTCGCAGGTCACAGTCGGGACCAGGACAAGTCCTCGGTCGGTCCGCACCGGATCGAGCGTCTTGGCGACGACATGGACGATCGTGTCCGGCAGCCGGGCAAAAACCTCGAAGGGCTCCGCAAAATCAATCTGCGTCATCCCCGGAAACAGCAACAACCCGATATGGCACGGCGTCGAATTGACCGACATGAACTGCCTCCTCTTGCTGAACCGCAATCGATATTCGCAGTTTTGCCGTGACAGCGCTTGGCAGCAATGTCATCATACCTATTATTTTCTGCCAATCGCGCGCGAGGCTGTGCCGTGGCCAAGTCAAAAGACAAGTCGAAAGAGACGCCGCGTCTGGTCGTGGTGCTGGCCTTCGAGGGCGTGCAGCTCCTCGATGTGGCCGGGCCGGTGCAAACCTTCGCCAGCGCCAATGAAATGGTCTGTGGAACGCGTGGCGCCCCGTCGCACGGCGCCCCTTACCACATCGTCGTGGTTTCGCGCCGCGGCGGTGCGGTCCGCTCCTCGTCAGGATTGCCTGTTGTCACGCAGCCGATCGCCAAGGCAGTTGGCAATAGACGCATCGACACACTCATTCTTCCGGGCGGCGCCGGAGTTCACGACGCAGCCGCAAACAAGAAGATCGTCGATTGGATCCGCCGCCAAGTCTCGACCTCTCGCCGGATCGCATCGGTTTGCACCGGCGCGTTCCTTTTGGCGGAAGCCGGCGTGCTTTCGGGGCGTCGCGCTACGACGCACTGGAAATTCTGTGCCCGTCTGCAGCAGCAGTACCCGGACCTCCAAGTCGATCCAGATCCGATCTATTTGCATAATGACCGGATTTGGACATCGGCCGGAATCACGGCCGGAATCGATCTCAGCCTCGCGCTGGTGCAGGAAGATTTCGGACGGAAACTCGCCATGCAGGTCGCGCGCCATCTCGTCGTCTTTCTCAATCGGCCCGGCGGCCAGTCGCAGTTCAGCGCGGCGCTCGAAGCCCAGGCGGCGGCCGCCGACGGCAACGCGCCAAATGCCTTTGCGCCGCTGCACGACTGGATCGCCGAAAACGTTGCGGGCGATTTGCGCGTCGAGCGGCTTGCCGAACAAGCGGGCATGAGCCCGCGCACTTTCGCGCGGATTTATGCCGCGAAAATGGGGGTCACCCCCGCGCGCATGGTCGAAAGGATCCGTGTCGAAGCCGTTCGTCGCAGCCTCGAAGAAACCAAGCTGCCGATCAAACAGATCGCCGCCAGCTGCGGCTTCGGCCAGGAGGAGCGGCTGCGCCGCGCCTTTGCGCGCCAAGTCGGCACGACGCCGGTGGAATACCGGCAGCGCTTCTAGCCCGTATACTCAAAAAGCAAGCTGTCCGTTGCGTCTGTATTGTATCGGCTCATCCGCCCAAGCGGACACTCGCTACCACGATGACAGTCCGCTTTGGGCCAAAGCAGACATCCATCGGCGTCCCGGCGGTCGGTGAATACCTCACAGACCTGCATTTTGAACCATGATATCGTTTCCATATTGCAGCCAGCGTGATCCCATCGGAGGCGGGGCAAATGGCACTCGACATCGGAGAACACGCGCCGAATTCAGAGGCGTTCGACTTCATTATCGTGGGGGCCGGCAGCGCCGGGTGCGTTCTGGCCGACCGGCTGACTGCGTCGGGCCGGCACCGCGTGCTGCTGCTGGAGGCGGGCCCCAACAACTGGCATCCCTGGCTTCATATTCCTCTTGGCTTCGGCAGGCTTTTCACCGATCGCCGTTATAACTGGTGCTACGCGACCGAGCCGCAACCCGGTTGCCACAACCGCGAGGTCATCGCGCCGCGCGGCAAGGTTCTCGGCGGCTCGAGTTCGATCAACGGTCTGATCTATATCCGCGGACAAGCGGAGGACTTCAACTTTTGGCGGCAACTCGGCAATGCCGGCTGGAGCTTCGACGACGTCCTGCCCTATTTCCGCAAGGCGGAGGACAACGAACGCGGCACGGATGAATTCCATGGAACCGGCGGGCCGCTCGCGGTCTCGGACTTGCGCGACCGGCATCCGCTGGCCGTCGCCTATGTCGAAGCGGCGGTGCAGTGCGGCTATCCGCGCAATGACGATTTCAATGGAGCGGCGCAGGAAGGCGCCGGCTATTACCAGACCACGATGCGCAACGGCGTGCGCTCCTCGACCGCGGCCGGCTATCTCAAGACGGCGCGGCGGCGCACCAATCTCAAGATAGTTTCGCAGGCGCTCGCCACGCGCATTCTTTTCGATGGCCGGCGCGCGACCGGCGTCGAATATGTTGTCGGCAACGCCAAACATAGCGCGCAGGCCAATGTCGAAGTGATCGTCGCTTCGGGCGCCTTCAATTCGCCGCAACTCTTGCAAATTTCGGGTGTCGGGCCGGCGTCGCTCCTTAAGTCGCACGGGATATCCGTGATTGCCGACGCTCCGGGCGTCGGCGACGATCTCAACGACCATATTTCAGGCCGCATTATTTTTCGTTGCAAGGAGACGACCACCGTCAACAATGTGACGCGCAACTGGGCCACCAAGCTTGCTTACGGCGCGCACTACATTCTTACGCGCCGCGGCTATCTCGCCGTGCCCGCGGTCTCGTCCGCGGTTTTTGTGCGTGCGCTTCCGACCTCGGCAACGCCGGATTCGCAATGCTCAATTTCGCTGTTCTCGGCCGGGGCCATCGGCGGCGATCTGCACCCGTTCCCGGGCGTGACCGGCAATTGCGTGTTGCTGCGGCCGGAGAGCCGCGGCTATGTGAGAATCAAATCCGCCGATCCACGGCAGGCGCCGGCCATCAATCCGAATTATCTGGCGACACAAAAAGACTGCGAAACGATCACCGCGGGCGTCAATGTCATGCGCCGCATCTTTCGGGCGCCCGCGATGGCGAAATATATCGCCGAGGAGATCGAGCCGGGCGCGCAATGCGACAATGACGCCGATTTGCTGGATTTCATCCGCGAGCGCGGTTCCACCACTTATCATCCGGTGGGCACCTGCCGCATGGGCCCGGATTCGAAAGCGGTGGTCGACGAGCGGCTGCGCGTGCGCGGATTTACCGGGCTGCGCGTGGTCGATGCCTCGATCATGCCGGCGGTCGTTTCCGGCAATACCAACGCGGCCACGATCATGATCGGCGAGAAGGGCGCGGACATGATCCTTGAGGATGCGAAGGCCGGACCGTCGCGCATCAATGTTGTTCGCGCGGCTTGATAGGTGAAATGCGCCGGCCGGCAACGGTCGGTAGGATGGCAGACGCCTTTATTCCTTTTCAGGAGCAATAGCCTCGGCGTTGCTCTCGGCAAAATCCGCCGGTACATCGAACTTAGCCGTTTGCAAGTCATACCGGCAGTGCCAGCCACGGACCGACCGCAGCTGACCGTGCCGATTGGTGGGCAGCACATCACCGGACAGGGAAATGACCAGGTAGCGACTGTCGGGCCAATTCTCACCCATCCAATGATAGTTGTCGTCGACGCCCTTCAAGAGACCTGCGTCAAAGTGGAAGTCCGGCTTGCGGACCTTTCGGTAATCGGGTCGGCTCTTGAAATACGCCCATGCCCGGTCACTGAGCGGCTTTGCAGTCGCGGCAACGAAACCCTGCGACCCCAATTTGTATAAGTACAGGCTCGCTTCTCCAGAGCCGGTCTTTTGCATGCGCACGACCCATTGCGAGTCGTTGGTGAACCGAAAGCCCGCCGCATAGTCGGGCTGCTCCGGTTCGAGCATGGTCAGCGTGTCCTCGTGCCGCGCCCAAAACTGCCAGGAATAGTCGCCGTCGGCGTCGGTCTTGGCATATTGCTCAATCGTGGTCGTGCCGTCCGGCGAAGTGGCTGTGTAGTCGGTGTTGATTTTGTAATCGGCAGTCGGTCCCGCGGGCTGCGCCATCGTCGGGCCGATGGCGCAAGCGAGAAACAAGCCGAATGATGCTGCCGAAAGCTTCCAGTTCATGCGCGGACAGGCACCCGAAGTGATGCGCTACGATTTATCCATGGCATTGTCGGCGACGAGCTCCGCGCCGTTGATATAACTCGCCGCGTCCGAGACAGCAAAGACGATGAGATTGGCGATCTCTTCGGGCGTGCCCCAGCGCGTATCGCGCATGCCCTGATTGCCCGACCACAGCGCGCGCTCGCGCGCGGCGTCCTCGGAACTGAGCTGGCGCTTTGAAAGTTCTCGTTCCCATTTGGCAAAGCGCTCGGGCGTGTTGATGAAGCCCGGTATCACGCAGTTGACGCGGATGTTATGCGGTGCAAGCTCGTTGGCAAGCACCTTGGAGAACCGGATCTCGGCCGCCTTCGCGGGCCCCGTGCAGGAAGACAGGAACGGCGGGTTCAGCGTCATGATCCCGGTCTCGCCGCTCACATTGAGGATGCGGCCACCGCCTTGCGCGATCATCATCGGCACAATCCGCTGGCAGATGCGGAATTGCGCGAAGAAATTGATCGCCATGCCGTCGACGAGTTCCGAATCGGTGACTTCGAGAAATGGCTTGTAGGTGCCGGTGCCGGCATTGTTGACGAGGATGTCGATGCGGCCGAGTTTTTCGCGCACGATGCGCGGGATCGTTTCGATCTGCTCGACTTTGGTCACATCGAGAGGGTGCGTCTCGATCTTCGCCTGGGTGGTCTGCATGATGTCGCGCGCCGCTTCCGCAAGCGCCTGCTCCCGGCGCGCGCAGATAAGAACCTTCACGCCTTCGCGCGCCAGCGCGCGTGCCGTCTCAAGGCCTATTCCCTTGCTCCCGCCAGTGACGAGCGCTGTCTTGCCTGCAAGCCCGAGTTCCATCGGTCTGGCTCCTTTCAAAAAATTCCTCGTTCGAGATCTCGAAATCGCACGCGGACAGGGCGCTTTTCGGGCCATCAAGCGGGGGCTATAGTGTCTCTTAAGAGTCCAAGAAACTCGGACGAACTTTGGACGTGAATTCAAGACCAGATCAGGGAGAAAATCAAAATGTCGATCACTCGTCGTCAAGCGCTGGCGTCCGCCGGCGCGGCCGCTGTCGCGGCCGGTTTAGCCAAGCCAGCGATCGCCGCAAGCGAGCCGATCCGCGTCGGCTATCTGCCGGCGCTCACCGGTCCGTCATCGTCCACCGGCGTCGGCATCAGCCGCGGCACCCAATTGGCGGTGCAGGAGATTAACGCCGCCGGCGGCATCAACGGCCGGCAGCTGGAATTGGTCGTCCGCGACACCCAAAGCGACCCGACCAAGGCGGTCAACGCTTCCGCCGAGCTGACGAACCAGGAGCAGGTCAAGGTCGTATTCGGGCCGCTCAATTCTGGCGAGTCGCTCGCGGTCGTGCCGCTGCTCGCGCGCTCGAACACGCTGCAGGTCCATCCCTGCTGGGTCGACAGCCTGGTTGACACGCAGAAATATCCGATGTGTTTCCGCAACGCGCCCACCAATCAGCAGATTGGCGGCGCCGCGAACCGTTATGTGGTCGATGTGCTCAATCACAAGAAGGTCGCGCTGATCAGCGATACCACCGGCTATGGCACCGCTTCCGTCAACGCCTATGGACCGATGCTCAAGGCCAAAGGCGCCGATGTGGTCTATCAGGGCAACGTCGACGCCGCCAATCCGGACCTCAAGCCCGAGCTGTTGCGCATGCAATCCGCAGGCGCGGAAGCGATCATGCCCTGGAGCGTGAATGCCGGCTTCCTCTCCCGCATCATCAATACGCGCGGCGACATGGGCTGGGACGTGCCGATCGTTGGCCAGACCACGCTCGGCTCCGGCCAGACCAAAGCCTTGCTGGAAAAACCCGAATATTGGGCGAAGGTCTATCCCAACAATTTCCGCAACGTTTGCTACACGCCGGGCGGCAAGCTGCCGGATCGCACCGGCGCCTTCCTCGACCGTCTCAAGAGCGCCAAAGTCGACATGGGCGATACGCTGTTGTGGTGGATTGCGCTCGGCTATGACAGCCCGCGGCTGATCGCCGAAGCGATGAAGGCGGTCGGCCCCGAGCCGGACAAGGTCCTCGGCTATCTCAACCAGCTCAAGGGCTTCCCCGGGGTCTACGGCGACATCTCTTTCACGCCCGAGCAGCACAACGGCTATCCGGACGATGAAGTGGTGATGGTGGAAGCCAATTCGCTCAAGGACGGCGCGTTCAACCTGGCTCCGGGCTACGGCGCTTGAGCGGATGGTCGAATCGATCGTCTTGTCCGGGGTGGCGATCGGCTGCATCTACGCACTGATCGGCATCACCTATAACGTGATGTTCTCGGCCTCGCGCGTGTTCAGCTTCACCGCTGGCACGCTCGGGATGCTCGGCGGTGTGCTGGGCTCGCTGTTCATCGCGCGCATGGGGCTGCCGGTCGCTGTCGGATTTCTCCTTGCACTGGCCGGCGGCGCGATACTCGGCATCGTCACCGAGATCGTCGCCGTGCGGCCGGTGCTCAAAAGCCTGGACCAGCATCTCTACGTGCTCTCCACGCTGGCGCTGGCGCTGATGGTCCAGCAGTTCACCGCGATCGAATGGGGCACGGACGCACGGCCGTTTCCGCGGCTGTTCGATCTCGCCCGCGGCGCTTTCGATCAGGAGTTCTGGCTACCGATGCTCGCCTGCGTGGTCGTGATCGTCGGCCTCGAACTGCTCTATCGCCATACGCTGGTCGGCCATGCCTTCCTGGCGATCGCCGAGGACAATTTCGCCGCGCGTGCGCTCGGCCTGCCGGAACGCGGCTTGCGCATGGCAAGCTACGCGCTCGCCGGCGTCATCGGCGCGCTCGCGGGCTTTGCCGGCGGCGAGATGCTGCTTGCCTTCTTCGGCAATGCGCCGATGCTGACCTTCTACGGTTTCGTGCCGGTGGCGCTCGGCGGCATGGGCAACAATCGCGGCGCCGTGGTCGCAGGCCTCCTGCTCGGCCTGTTTCAGCAAGCCGCGAACTTCCTCGTCGGCGGCATCTTCGCCTCGGTGGCGGTCTTCACCGTGTTCATCCTCGTGCTCTTGGCGCGCCCCGAGGGGCTTGCCGGCGCGGCCCTCCAGCGCCGCGTATGATCGATACACCCGCTGCACAATTGCTGCCGAGCCGCGCCAACGCGCTCGGCGCGGCAAGCATGATCGGCGCGGCGCTGCCTTTCCTGGCGCTGCTTGTTGTCGGTGTCGCGTTCCCACTGTTCGCCGGCGGCTATTGGGGCGTGATCGCGACCCGGGCCTGCGTCTATTGGGTGCTGGTATCCGGCCTTAACCTAGTCGTTGGGTTCGCCGGCCAGATCGCCATCGGCTGGGTGGCACTGCTCACGCTCGGCGCTTACACGACCAGCGTGCTCGTGGCCGGCAACGTGACGCCGGCATTGCCGCCCTATTTGGCGCTGGCGATTGCGGCCGCGGTCGGCGCCGTCTTCGGCCTGATCGTCGGGCTGCCGGCGCTGCGGCTGCGCACTTTCTATTTCGCCATCACCACGCTGGGCTTCGCCACCATCGTCACCCAGGTGGCATTGGCGTGGCAGAGCGTGACTGGCGGCGGCGTGGGCGTTGCCGGACCGATTTTCCCGCCGCCGTTCTCGTCCCGTTGGGGCTTTTATTATTTCTGCTTCGGGCTGGCGGCGATCTGCACCTGGATGACGGCGAATATCGCGGCCAGCCGCTTTGGCCGCGCGCTCACCGCGATCCGCGATGCCGAGGTCGCGGCAGAAGCATGCGGCATCTCAAAACCTGCTTTGTTGGGGGCGGTGTTCGTGTTCAGTGGCGCCGTCGCCGCCGTTGCCGGCGGCCTATTTGCCTCCTTGCAATCCTACATCACGCCGGACGCGTTCACGCTCGACCTGTCGATCCTGTTCTTCATCGCCATCCTGATCGGCGGGCGTGGCTCCATTCTCGGGCCGCTCCTCGGCACAATTCTTTTGACGGTGTTGCCGGAATTCGCTGCGCCATTGGTCGCCTGGTCGACGTTTCTCTATGCGGCGTTGCTGCTCGTCATCGTGCTTGCGATCCCGGGCGGAATTGCCGAGATCCTAGATTTCAAGAACCGTCGCCCGATCGAGAGCGACCGCGCGATCATCCCGCGGCCCGGTCTGCTCGAGCGGCTGCTCGGCGCACCGAGCGATGCCGGCGCCTTGACGCTTGAACAGGTGGCGCTGAGCTTCGGCGGCGTGCAGGCGATCGACGGTCTCGACCTTGAGATCCGGCAGGGTCAAGTGCATGGACTTATCGGCCCCAACGGCAGCGGCAAGACGACCACGCTCAACGTCATCTCCGGTTACTACGCGCAGCAGCGCGGCGCGGTTAGGCTGAACGGCGCCGCGCTGCCGGTGTTTGCGCGCCACCGGCGCGCGCAGATGCGGATTGCGCGAACCTTCCAGACCCCCCGCATTGTCGGCTCCGCGTCGGTGCTGCAGAACGTCATGATCGGCGGCACCATCGACGGCGAGGGCACATTCGTCGAATCATTGCTGTCGCTGCCGCGCCATCGACGCGACGAAGTCATGCTGCGCGACACCGCCATGCTGGCTTTGGCGGCGGTCGGGCTGGAGCGGCTCGCCCCGGTGCGAGCCGACCGGTTGCAACACAGCGAGTTGCGCTTCACGGAGATCGCTCGCGCGTTGATGTTGCGCCCGGCTTTCCTGCTGCTCGACGAGCCGGCGGCCGGACTCTCAGCCGAGGAGATCGGACGGCTCGGCGCGCTGCTCCTGGCGATCGCCAGGGCCGGCACCGGCGTGCTGTTAGTGGAGCATCATGCCGATCTGATCTTCGACATCTGCCATCACGTCACCGTGCTCAATCTCGGCAGGATGCTGGCGGCCGGGACTCCGGCCGAAATCCGCTCGCATCGGGAGGTGGTCAATGCCTATCTCGGCGGCTGAACCGCTGCTGGACGTGGCCGGCTTCTCAACCGGTTACGGCAAAATCGGCGTGCTGCACGGCGTCGACCTGACGGTAGGCGCGGGCGAGGTGGTGGCGCTGCTTGGCCCAAACGGCGCCGGCAAAACCACGCTGTTGCGTGCGGTGTCGGGACTGCTGCCCTGGTCGGGAAGCGTGCGTTTCGGCGGGCGCGATCTCGCCGGCTCAAGTCCGCGCGATACCGTGAAAGCCGGGCTCGCGCATGTCATCGAGGGACACCGCGTGTTTACCCAGCTTGCGGTGTTCGACAACCTGTTGCTGGCGGCCTACGACCTGCCACGCGGCGAGCGCGCCGCGCGCGTCGAGGAGGTGCTCGGGCTGTTCCCCGAAATCGCCGCCAAGCGCCACGAACGCGCGGCTGCGCTCTCCGGTGGCCAGCAGCAGATCCTGGCAGTGGCCCAGGGTTTGGTTCGACGGCCGCGATTGCTCATGCTGGACGAGCCATCCGCCGGCCTGTCGCCGGTATTGGTGGATCGCGTGCTCGTGGTGGTGCAGCGGCTGCGCCAGGCCGGGACCGCGGTGTTGCTGGTCGAGCAGTTGATCGAGAAAGCGCTGGCGATCGCCGATCGCGTCTACGCGCTCGCGCGCGGATCGATCGTACTGGAAGCCAGAACCGGCGAGGCCGATCTGCCGCACCGGCTTGAGCATGCCTATTTGGCAACCGCCAGTCGTCACACGTGACACGGCCGGCAAAGGATGCATGCCCGGCCAATCCTAACGTGCGGGAACCGTAGCAAGGGAAGGGTTCGATGCCGATCAACTCCAAATACCTGTTCGTCGCCAGCATGGATGTGGACCCCGACAAGGAGGCGCTTTTTAACGCGGTGTACGACGCTGAGCATGTACCCAATCTCTTCAAAGTGCCGGGCGTGCACGCCGTCGCCCGCATCGAAAGCGAGGCATTCGTCATCAGCATCGGCGGCGAGGAAAAGCGGATCGAGCAGGCCAGCCCGCGCTATAGCGCTTTTTATGAGATCGACGGCCCTCACGTCTTGGTGAGCGACGAATGGGCGAAGGCTGGCGAAGCCGGACGCTGGCCCAGCGAGGTGAGGCCGTTCACCCGCAACCGGCGGCATGCGCTCTACAAACTCCGCTAGGCTTACTTCCCGGTCCGGCTGATTTTACAACTCGCCTCGTGCAATCGGCCGTCGAAAGGCTTCCCAATGGATCTCGGTTTGAAAGACTGCAAGGCCTTCATTGCCGGCGCCAGTAAGGGACTTGGCAAGGCCTGCGCCAAAGCACTGGCCGGCGAAGGCGCCCGCGTCTTCGTCTGTTCCCGCAACGCGGAGGAGCTCAAGCGAACGGCGGCAGAAGTCAGAGCCGCCGGTTATTGCGCAGCCGACGTTTCGCGGCCAGCGGAGGTGAAGCGCGTTATGGCCGAGGCCATTGCCGCATTGGGTGGCCTCGATTGCCTCGTCACCAATGCCGGCGGTCCGCCGACCGCTCCCTTTGAAAAGGCCGGCGACGCCGATTGGGATATCGCCTATCAGCTCAATTTGATGAGCGCCGTTCGCCTCATACGCGAGGCATTGCCGGCTCTGAAGCATTCGGGGCGCGGCCGCATCGTCAACCTGACCGGCTACGGCGTGAAAGAGCCGATGACCGATCTTGTCGTGTCGGATTCGGTTCGCGCCGGCGTGACGGTCATGGCTAAAACCATTGCGTCTGATCTCGCGCCGTACGGCATTACCGTCAACAATATCGCGCCCGGTCCCATCATGACCGATCGCCTCACCGAGATACTTTCCGCTCGGGCGAAGAGTTTGGGCATAACGCCCGACGAGCAATTCAAGCGCTTTTCCGAAATCATTCCGGTGCGCCGAATGGGACGGCCGAACGAAATCGGCGATCTCTGCGCCTATCTCTGTTCGCCGCAAGCCGGCTACCTCACCGGCCAAACGATCGTCGTCGACGGCGGCGTCAACCGCTCGATCTAAAATCTACGCCGGAGCGCGTTGGCGTCGAGCGACGGCTGCATGAGTCTCTAAGTCCACGCCCCAGCGGGAGTCACTTTCCCTCGCGCCAGATGCCGAGCGCTTGCTGCGCCGGGCGGTCGGAAATCGAGAACAGCACCAACTCTTTCGGCGCGGTATGCGAGTAGCGCTTCCACGGCGGCACGACAAAAACGTCGTTCGGGCCCCATTGCAGCACCTTGCCATCGACATTGGTCGAGCCTTGGCCTTCGGCGCAAACAAAGATGGCGCCGTCGGTTGAGCGGTAGGTTTCGCCTTTGAAGCCTCTCGGCAGCATGGCGAGCCACGCGCCCATGGTCGGCAGCACCGGACCGCCGGTGACGGGATTGGCGTAGCGCACCCGCGCGCCGTGCCGCTTGTCGATGTCGCCTGCCGCCATCATGCGCTCGACGATCGGGCGCGTGCGCGCATAGGTGTAATTGATGACCGGCGTGCGGTTCATCGCCGGAGTGCCATCGGGCAACACGCCGGACCCGTAGAACGACAGCAAGTCGCCGTCTTGCCGCGAAGTCTCTTGCATCGGCTCGTCAAAATTCTCCGCAAAGGACGTTTCGAAGAAGTTGACCGCCGGCACGTCGAGCACGTCGAGCCACAGCATCGGCTTCTTCGACGGATTGCCGTGATCGTGCGGCGCCCAATTCGCGGTGATGACAAAATCGCCGGGCGACATGAAGGCCTTTTCGCCCTCGACCGCCGTATAGGCGCCCTCCCCGTCAAGCACGAAGCGGATCGCCGCCGCGGCGTGACGGTGTGCGGGGGCGACCTCTCCCGGCAGGATCATCTGGATGCCGGCGAACAGCGTATTGGTGGCGCGCAACTCGCCGCGTAGCGCCGGGTTTTCCAGGATCAAGACACGGCGCTTGGCCTCTTCGGCGCTGATCAGACTGCCCGATTCCATGACCAGCGATTTAACGTCGTCGAAGTGCCAAACGACCGGCGCGCAACGCGATACCGGCTCCTTGGTGACGATCGAATTCATCACCTTCCACAACGGCGTCATGTCGTGCTTGGCGATGCGCTCGTAATAGGCTTGCCGGACCGCCTCGATATTGTGTTTCGGGCCGGGCTTGCCGTTGGTTTTTTTCGCGGCGGCAACCGCCAAATTTTTCGCCGACATGGCGTCCTCCAGGAATGTGTAAATCCGGTCCGTAAAACCCGCCTCTAAATCCGGATGCTTTCACACAATATAGTCAAAGCACGCGCCCGCGGAAATAGCGGCCGAACGAACAAACGGCGGGGCAGCCATGCGAGCGTACCAGGCGTCTGCGATCTGTTGCTAGCTTGCTTGCGGCTTCAAGATCGCCCAGCCAACGTGGACCGTTCCATAACCGCGGCGCATTGGCAGATCGATCGGCGCGCCGACCTCGGCGTTGGGGGCAATCGCGGCGAATTGCGGCGGCAGGTGTTCGGTGTCGCCGCTGGTCCACACCACCACGGCGCCCTTGGCGCGCAGGTCGTTCAGGTCGATCCACGGCGCCCGGCGCGGCAGGCCGTCGATCAATACCCGCGGCTGGTCCGGCGAATAATGCGCGAGGTTGCCGCCGTCCCACATTGAGCCGATCACGTAGCGCAGCTTCTGGCCGGTCGCGGCGTGAAAGCGCTGGGTCAGCGCGGCGCCAAGCTTGTCGCCCGGATACAACACGGCGCGATAGCGGTGGTCGATCGAAGGCAGCACGGAATAATTGACGATGAAGACGAGGGCGAAGATGGCGAAGACGGCGCCCCATGCCGCGACGACCCGCTTTATGCGATCGGCGTCGAGCGCAGCACGCACGACCATCACGATCCAAAGGCCGAGGAACAGCCAAAGCGGATAACCCCACATGGCAACGGTGCCGCGTCCGCTCAATGCCGTCAGCGCGATCATAACGGCACCCGGCCCGAACGCGAGGAGCGTCACGATGCGGCGGTCGAAGGAGTCGGCGGCAATCTGTTGGCTGGGCAAGGGCTTCGGCCACAGCAGCCCTGCCGCGATAAAGAACGACGGCAGGGCGAAGAAAATCTGGCCCGCGGCGAGCATTGCAGGATGCACAATATGGTCGAACCAGCCCCGTGCCGGGGAGGCGCGCGCCTCGCCATAGGCCAATGGCAAGAAATCGGTTTGAAACAGCCACACCAAATTCGGCGAGATGACGATGAGCGCAATGGCAAGCGCGGAATAGGGGCCTGCCGTCGCCAGCGCTCGGCGCGCGTTGCGATCGAACAGCAGGAAGAATACATACGACAACACCAGCACGAGAACGAAATATTTTGCCCAAAGCGCGCCGCCGATGGCCAAACCAATCAGCAGCCAGTGCCCGAAGCGTCCGCGCTTAAGCGCGGCGTGAAAGGCGTAGCCGGCGATCGCCCAGAACGGCAACTGAATGACATCGTGGTTGAATTTCACCGCCGTGTACTGGAAATAATGCATGCCATCGATGATCAGTACGGCAACGAGCGCGCCGGTCGAGCCAACGAGCGGCCGCGCGGTCGCCCAGACCGCCGCGAAGGTTACGATCACCGCAGCCTGCGCCAGTGCGTAATAGACGGCATCCGTCCCGATCAGCCGGTACATGATCTCGACCAGCCACCACGGCAATGGCGGTAGCTTGTCGTAGCCGACCTGCCATTCCCGACCGTAGGTGAGGGCCTCGATGAGATCGAGCGGCAGGTTGGCGTAGAGCAGTGTCGGCAGCGCGGTCCAGACGATGAAATGCAAGGCCAGGAAGCCGCCGAAAGCGGCCCGCGGCCGGCTCTCGATCCAGCCGATAAACCCGGAGGTCGGCGCGCCTGCGGGCGCCCCCGCATTGGCTGCCGATCCCGGCATCGACGTTGGTATCTGGGACATCGAGGACATGAAAATCCGCACCCTCAAGCGAGACTAACACGCGCCTTGCATGTCAGGCGTCGCCCACGCGCGCAACAGCTCAACGATCAATCGTGACCTCTTCAGGTTGCGGAATGCGCTTCGTGCGCCGGATCAGCCACCACACTCCGGCGGTGTCGAGGATGCCAACCCACAGCCGGTCCCACATGCCGTAGTTCGAGGTCCCATGAGGGCGTGGCCGGTCGACAACGTCGACGTAGTCGACATCGAAGCCTTCACGCCGCATCAGCGCCGGCAGAAAACAGTGAAGCCCGTCGAAAAACGGTAGCGACAGGAACAGATCGCGGCGGAAGGCTTTGATGGCACATCCCGCATCGCGCGTCCCATCCTTGAGCACGGCGCGGCGTACATAATTGGCGATGCGCGATTGCAACTTCTTGTAAAGTGAGGCCTTGCGGCCGACGCGCTGACCGGCGACGAGGCCGAGGCGCGGCGCGCCCGCTTCAAGCTTGGCGATAAGAACCGGAATCACGGCCGGATCGTTCTGGCAGTCGCCATCGAGCGTCACGATAATGGGGGCGCGCGCCATTGCAACGCCGGTGCGCAGAGCCGCCGCCTGACCGCAGGATTTGTCATGCCGGATTTGCCGCAAGCAGGGCCACTGCGCCATCAAGCCCAGCAATTCTTGCTCGGTTGCATCAGTTGAGCCGTCATTGACATAGACGATCTCAAAATCGCGGCCCTGCAAAGCGGCAGCGATCTCGACGACGAGCGGCGCGATGTTACCGGCCTCGTTCTTCACCGGCACGACCACAGATACCGCGGGATCGGGATTATGCCGGTTACTCTGCAACATGCTCGAAGCTCGTAGGTTTGGAGAACAATCGCGTAGCATCCCCTACTCTGAATTATGGACGGCCGGCCCTCGTCGGGTTGCACTAATTATCCGAAAAGCCGCTCTCGGTCTCGGCTGTGCCGCCCCATCATCGTCAGCCCGCGCCCTTGATCGCCTCTTCCCGGCCATCTTAGACGCGAAATGAGTGCTAATGGCGTCACCCGGTCGGTCAATTATTGGTGGCGCCGCCGTCAACCGCGATGGTCTGACCGGTGATAAAGTCGCTATCGGCGGACGCCAGGAAGACCAAGGCCCCGAGGAGATCGTCCGGATATTCGTCGCGCTTGAGCGCCCGGCGCATGATCGAGGGCTGGCGCGAATGTTCGAGATGGCCGGGGTTTTCCTTGATCACGCTGTCGCTCAGCGTAAAGCCCGGGGCCAGGTTATTGACGCAGATATTGTGCTCGCCGAGCTCGCGTGAGGACGCCCGCGTGAACGCCGTGACGGCGCCCTTCGAGGTCACATAATGCGCGAACAGCGGTATGCCGCGGGCGACGGTACCGGAGCTGATATTGATGATCTTGCCGTATTTTTGCGCGATCATGTGCGGCGCGACGTGTTTCGTCATCAAAAATACGCCGCGCACGTTGATCGCCATCACGCGGTCCCATAGCGCAGCGTCGATATCGGTGACTTTCTGCTCGACAAGCGGGGCGAACAGCGCGGCGTTGTTGACGAGAATGTCGATCTTGCCGAAGCGGTCCATGGTTTTGGCGACCAGCGCCGTGACCGCAGCCTCGTCGCTGATATCGGTGACGGAACTGGCGACCGAGTTCGCGCCATGCTCGCGAGCGAGCGCCTCGGCGAGTTCCTTGCCGTCGGCGATGTCCGCGATCATCAGGCGCGCGCCTTCGGCCGCGAGCGCTCGCGCATAGTGGCGGCCGATGCCCTTGGCGCCGCCGGTCAGGATCGCAACGCGATCGTTAAGCCGCGCCATGTTCACTGCTTCCCGCTCAGCCGGCGGATGAATTTCTCAAAGCCGGCGAGTTGCTGCTTGACCATGTCGATGGTCGGCTGATCGATAAGCGCGAGCGTTTTCTCGTCGAATTTTTTTGCCGAAAAGTTGACGAAGACTTCCGGCTTGCCGAACAAAAACGCATCGAGCGTGGTGAGCGTCATGCGCAGATGATATTGCATGCGCGCCCCGCCCAGCAGGCCGCCCGAGCACGATTGCAGCGCAACCGGCTTGTTCGTGAACGGCACCTCTTTCAAGCGCGACACCCAGTCGATCGCGTTTTTGAGGCCTCCCGGAATACTCCAATTGTATTCGGGCGAGACGATGATCACGCCGTCGGCGGAGCGGATGGCATCGGCCCAAACGGTGACTTCGGCGGGAATGCCGGAACTGTTCTGAACGTCGAAATTATAGATCGGCATCTTGTCCCATGGCGGCGCCGGCTTGAGCGACATTCCCGCGGGGGCCAGCGACGGCAGCGTGCGCGCCAGCGCGGCATTGTAGGAGCCCTTGCGCAGGCTGCCGCAGATGACGACAACGTCGTGCGTCGGGTCGGCCATCTCATATCCCTTTCGTCATATGTCTCTATGAGGCGAATAACACATTTTGTCAGCGCGTGCCTTTACGTGCTCGGCGAATTCAACAGCGCGGGCGCGACGATCTGCTTCCAGCTTTGCGGCGGGACTTTAAGTTCGCCGTGCCGGCCCATGAAATCGGCCATCGCTTGCACGCCGTAGACCGCACTACCGAACTCATCCCTGATATCGCCGAGCACTGCGTTCATCGCGGCGCCGTTGAGCGTGCCGGACGGCTCATGCGTCAGATAGATTTGCGCAGCGCGACGCGGCTCGTCGTGGATGATGCGCGCGGCCTCATCCATGGCCTTGTCGATGATTTCGGGCATTTGCGGTTGCGACTCGATATAGGCCTTGGTCGCGCCCAGGATGAGAAAGGAGAATTTGCCGTCGATCACGTCGGACGACCTGAGGATCGGGTGCACATTCGGATCGCGCAGCGCGAGCTGCGTGAACGGTGGGGAAGAGAAATATGCCGTCACCTGACCGGCTTCCCGGCCTGCGCTCTCGCCCAGCGCGTCGACGGCATCCGCATGCGACAGCACGACGACTTGGCCGCGCAGCCGGTCGTATTGACCGAAAACTTTCTCCGATTGCAGCTCCAGTAATTCCATCTGCGGGGAGGTGAGCGTCGGCACTGCGATACGGTCGCTCGGCTTGAGATCGGCGAGCGACTGCTCGTCCGGCTGATTGCTGACGAGCACGAGCGGCAGCGACGTCATACCGGAAATAGCCAAAATCTGCTGCGGCGTATCCTTTGTCGTTTCCCATGCCGATAGCAGCGGCGCCGTGCCGAACGGGCCCATGTCGATCGCGCCGGATGCAATCGCCGACTGCACCTGCACGGCGCCCAACAGCCGCGGGAAGCTCACCTTGACGTCGAGGTGGGCCTCCTTCGCGTGCTTCTCGATCAGCTTCAAATCCTCGCAGATATAGACCGGCAGAAACGCCAGCCCGTAGCCGACGCCAATCTTGACCTGGTCCTGCGCCAGCGCGGGCACCAGCGTCGCGACCATAACCACAAGGGCAGTGCAGCAGCGCAACAACATTCACACGACCTGCAATAGCCGGGCCACGACTATAGTTCACCCTCACGCTTGAGGGGAGTGTGGCAGGAAGAATTCCCTCAGCCTCTGCCTCGCCGCCAGCGCGGCGCGCAGGTCGAAGCCGTTGACGATCGCGAGGCGAAAGCCGCCGGGCGGCATGGCGTGGTGTTCCGGCGCACGGTTATCGTGGAAGGTGATTTGCGTGCTGGTAACGCCCGGCATGCCTTTCACCTCGTCGACGACAGCCGGTGGCGGATGCCGGTAGTGGTGGCCGTTCGGGCCGAACAAGACGACGCTATAGCCTTCGCTGCGATCGTCGTCGGAAAAATCCCATTCATGGCGCTCGTAAAGCCGGACCAGAGCATCGACCCAGCCGGGGCCATAGAGATCGGGCCATTGGTCGGCAAAGCGTAAGTGCGCCTCGATGATGGTTTCGCCGATGGTTTCGAGATTGAGCATGCCGGTATAACGACTGAGATTTTTTTGCACCCATTCGCCGCAATGGGCTTCTATGCCAGCATCCGGCTCCGCATGAATAATCCAGTAGTCGAAGGTGCCCTCGCCCGCCGGCTTGCCGGTGACGTGCCGCCACCAGCGCGGCTCGCCGTCGACCACCGCAATATCGGAGGAGACATGCCGGCCGTGCAGCAGCGTCACCCAGAAATGGCCCGGCGCATAGTGCTTGACGTAATCGGCTTCCGATTTGAGCACGCGGCTGCCGACACCCATGCCCTTGAGATTGACGATGGGTTTGGAAAATACCGGATAGCGCGGCGGCGGCACACCGTGCGGACCGGCATCGAGATTTTGGCTGAGCGCCAACTTGAGCTTGTCGTAGACGAAGCGGTGCGCCGGGTACCATTGCCAGGCATCGCTGTCCTCGGTCGGGATATTTGCGGCGGTATCGACGTGCGCGAAATACTGCAGGCGCCAAGGATCGGCTTCGCAGATCGGCATGAATCAGACGACAGAAGACAGACGACAGAAGACGGAAGATACAAAGTGGAAACGACGGCCGCTTATCCGTCGTCCGTCGTCTGTCGTCCGTCGTCCGAAATCCGTCATCTGTCCTCTGTCCTCCGAATCGCGTGCACGCTGAACTGGCCGTCGCTCCAGACATTAAGCGGCGACCAACCGCTGCCGCGCGCCAGCGCCGCGAACGCGGCAAGCGTGTATTTGTAGCTGTTTTCGGTGTGGATCGTCTCGCCGGCGCGAAAATTGTACGTCGCGCCGTTGACCTTCACCTTCTGCCGCTTGGTGCTGGCGAGATGCATTTCGATGCGGTTTTGCTCGCGATTGTAGAGGGCATGGTGCTCAAACGCGGTCAGATCGAAATCGGCGCCGAGCTCGCGATTGATCCGCGCCAACAGATTGAGATTGAATTTCGCCGTCACGCCCTCGGCGTCGTTATAGGCCGGGCATAGAATCTTCGATTCCTTGACCAGATCGACGCCGATCGCCAGCACCGCGCCGGGCCCGAGGATGGCGCCGGCATGGCGTAGAAATCTTGCCGCCTCATGCGGCTCGAAATTTCCAATGGTCGATCCCGGGAAAAATCCCGCCCGCGGCAACATGGTAATCGCCCGTGGAATAGCGAAGCTTTGCGTGAAATCGGCGACCACCGGATGCACGGCAAGCCGCGGGAAATCGCGCCGCAGCTGCGCCGCATCCCGCTGCAGAAAATCGCCGGAAATGTCGACGGGGACATAGGCTTCCACCGTCGCTGCGGCGCCGAGCAGGATGCGCGCTTTCCTGCTCGAACCCGCGCCAAATTCGATCAACGCGCAGTTCGCCGGAAACAAAGACGCAATCGCCGGCGCATTGTCACGCAATAGCGCAAGCTCGCAGCGCGTCGGATAATATTCCGGCAATTGCGTGATGCGTTCGAACAGAGCGGAGCCGGCCGAATCGTAAAAATATTTCGGCGGCAGCCGTTTCGGCTTCGCCGAAAGCCCGGCAACAACATCGGCGGCGAATGGATCGGCCGTGCCGATGGACGGCGCCGCGCGCAACGCGGCTTGGGTGGCGCTTGCCATGGGTTCCGCTCAGTGTTGGTATTCCGCGAGCCGCAATCCGGTGAATTGCCAACGGGCCGGCGGGTAAAAGAAATTGCGATAAGTCACGCGCGAATGGCCGGCCGGCGTAGCGAGCGACGAGCCGCGCAATACGATTTGATTGACCATGAACTTGCCGTTGTATTCGCCGATCGCACCGGGCGCGGCGTTGTAGCCGGGATAGGGCGAATAGGCGCTGCGCGTCCATTGCCAGACGACACCAAACGCATCGGCGATGGCGCCGCACTTGGCCGCGACTTCCCATTCGCCTTCGCTCGGCAAGTGCTTACCCGACCAGCGTGCAAATGCATCGGCTTCGTAATAGCTGATATGACAAACCGGCCGGGCCGGATCGATGCGGCGGAGCCCGCCGAGCGTCATCGAAAACCATGCGCCGTCGACCTTGCGCCAGTAGCCCGGCGCGCTCCAACTCTGTGCCTCGACGGTCGCCCAGCCGTCCGACAACCACAAAGTCGGCGTCGTATAGCCGCCGTCGGCCATGAAATCGAGCCAGTCGCGGTTGGCGACGAGCTGCGGCTCAAGCCGCACCGGACGCAGCACGATTTGATGCGCCGGTTGCTCGTTGTCGAAGCAAAAGTTGCCGCCGTCGTGCCCGATTGTATCGAGACCCGAGAGCGTTGCGGCGACGCCGCCAGCTTCATCCGTCCGCGGCCATTGCCAATCCGGATCGTAGGCTGGATGCGTCTCGTTAAGCGAGAACGCATGCAAAATGTCAGTGAGCAATAATTCCTGGTGCTGTTGCTCGTGATGTAGCCCGATCTCGATGATCGGAACGAGCCGAGCGAAATCGCTTGCGCTTTCGATCAGCTCCGCCACGGCGGCATCGACATGCGCGCGATAAGCGGCAACCTCGGCCACGCTCGGCCGCGTGATGAGACCGCGCTGCGGCCGTTTTTGGCGCGGTCCGGCGGAAACATAATAGGAGTTATACAGATAGGCGAAACGCTCGTCGAACGGCCGGTAATCTCCGGCATGAGGCCGCAGCAGAAACTGCTCGAAGAACCACGTGACATGCGCGCGATGCCACTTTGTCGGGCTGGCATCGGGCATCGACTGGACGACCTGATCCTCCGGTGAAAGCATCGCGGCACGGCGTTCGGTCTCGGCGCGCACGGCGCGAAAACTTTTCAGCCAATATTGCCGCGGTTCGGCGGGAGGCCGTTCGGTTACGGGGATTTCGCTTGGCGCAGCGAAATGTTCCGGATCGGTGTGTCGATCGCGCTTGGAAGCAGCGGAGCCTGGCATCATAAATATCCGCAAAGGGCGGGATTTACTGGAGAATTTCAAAGGCTGAGGAGATAATCAGTCCCTGGCAGGTTGGTTCCATAGATGATCCATCCGCCGCAGACTGCAATGCCAATCGGCGCCTGCTAACGCGGATGTGATCGCGCAACCGGCGCCCGACGATAACTACCGCAAAGTTGGCTTAAGTCCATTCGCCGTCGTATGGTTTGTCCCCAACTCGGCTATGCACCTTAACATATTGCGTCGCGCGGCGGGAGTGGCGTGATTCGGCGGCTAAGGACGAAGGGCCGTGGCAAAGCGCAGAAAGAAAAAAGCGAGCGCGAAACCGATGTTGCCGCGCGAGCGTTGCGATTTTTCGGCAATCGTCGACCGGCCGCCGCTCAAGCTTCCGCACGGCGCGCGCGTCGTATTCTGGACCATCGTCAATCTCGAAGTCTGGGACATCGGCAAGCCGATGGCGCGCCAGGTGTTGGCGCCACCGACCGGAGCGACGCAGCTTCCCGACGTACCCAACTGGAGCTGGCACGAATACGGCATGCGGGTCGGCGTGTGGCGTTTCTTCGATCTCTACAAGCGCCTGAAAATCCGGCCGACGCTCGCGATCAACGCGCGGGTTTGCGAGGACTACACGCGCGTCGCCCAAGAAGCGAAGCACGACGCTTGGGAATTCATGGGCCATTCCTACGAACAAGGACCCATTCACAAGGAGCCTAATCAGAAAGCGATGATCGCGCGCTCGCTTGACGTGATCGAACGCTTCTGCGGCAAGCGCCCGGTCGGTTGGCTCGGCCCGGGCCTGACGCAGACGCTGGAAACGCCGGACCTGCTCGCGGCAGCTGGGATCAAATATATCGGCGACTGGGTCTACGACGACGAACCGACTACCATTCGCACTGTGCACGGTCCGCTCGTGACGCTGCCTTATACGATGGAGCTCAACGATATTCCGATGATGGCGGTGGCCCACCACGAGGCCGATTATCTGTTCAAACGCACCGTCGACCAGTTCGACCGGCTTTATGCGGAAGGCGAAAAGCGCGCGAAAATTCTTGCGCTTGCCATCCATCCCTATCTCAGCGGCCAACCGCACCGGATCAAATATCTCGAAGCGATTTACGACTACACGCGCCGCTTCGACGGCGTCGTGTATTGGACCGGCGAAGAGATTTTGGATTGGTATCTGAAATGCGCAGTCGCGCGCTAGCTTTGGTGACATTGTCGCTGGTGGCGGCGCTTCTGAACGGCGCCGCGAACGCCGCCGCGCCATGCCGCACCGGCGGGCCCTTCAATCAGTGGCTCGCCGATTTAGAGCGCGAGGCCGTGGCGCAGGGCATCTCACAAAGCACGATCGCCGCGGCCGCGCCGTACCTCACTTACGACCAGCGCATCGTCAATATCGACCATGGTCAGCGCGTCTTCACGCAAACTTTTTTAGAGTTTTCCGACCGCATGGCTGCCGCCTACCGCATCCAGCGCGGTCAGGCGCTGATCAAAAGCAACGCGCCGGTCTTCGCGCGCATCGAGCAACAATATGGCGTGCCGGCGCCGGTAATTGTCGCCTTCTGGGCGCTGGAAAGCGATTTCGGCGCCAATATGGGCAATTACCGATCGCTCGCCTCGCTCGTTTCGCTGGCCTACGATTGCCGCCGCGCGGATCGATTTCGCGCGCAGCTGCTCGATGCGCTTCGGCTGATCCAGCGCGGCGATTTGCGGCCCGACGAGATGATCGGCTCATGGGCCGGCGAGCTCGGCCAGACCCAGATGATGCCGTCGGAATATTACCAATACGGCGTCGACTACGACGGCGACGGCAAACGCAATCTGTTGCGCAGCGTACCCGACGTGCTCGCTTCGACGGCGAATTATCTAGTCGGGCTCGGCTGGAAGCGCGGCGAGCCGTGGCTCACCGAGGTGCGCGTGCCGCCAAGCTTGCCGTGGGATCAGGCCGACCTCGATATTCAATTGCCCCGCGCCAAATGGGCGGCCTATGGCGTGACGCTCGCCGACGGCCGGCCGCTGCCGTCCGATAATCTGCCGGCATCGCTCCTCTTGCCGATGGGACGGTTCGGTCCCGCTTTCCTCGTCTATCAGAATTTCCAGGTCTATCTGCAGTGGAACAACTCGCTGGTTTATTCGACGACGGCGGCCTATCTCGCGACCCGCATTGCCGGCGCAGCCCCGCTTCACCGCGGCAATCCGCCGCCGGCGCTGCCCTTTGCCGACGTCAAAGCGATGCAGACCATGCTTGCGGGCGCGGGGTACGATGTCGGCGCCATCGACGGCTTTCTCGGCCTGAAGACCCGCCAGGCGGTCAAGGCGATGCAGCAGAAATACGGCCTGCCGGCGGATTCCTATCCGACGGCCGAACTGCTCGCCCGCATGCGTGCCGGGCGTTAGGAAAAAGATGACCAAACAAATTCGCCGTGTAGTGACCGGCCACGACGCGGCCGGGCGATCGACCTTCGTCAGCGACGGCCCGACCCCGCATGTGTTCAACCGCACCAAAGGCAGCGCCATCGTGCATGAGCTTTGGGAAACGACGGGCACGCCCGCCGACAATCGCGGCAGCGCCGACGCCATAACGCATGGTCACCGCCTGCCGCCGCCGCAGAACGGCTCCGTGTTCCGCGTTATCGAATATCCGCCGGACTCCGAGCGCCTCGCCGCGATCGCGCGCGAGCACACGCTCCCCGACGATTCCGGACGCGCGGCGGCAACCGATCGCGACAATCCGCGCCATCCCGGCTTTCACCGGACCGCAACGATCGATTACGCCATCGTGCTCGCGGGCGAGATTTACGCGATGATGGACGAGGGCGAAGTTTTGTTGAAAGCGGGCGACGTCCTCATCCAGCGCGGCACCAACCATGCCTGGAGCAATCGCACCGCAGAGCCGGCACTGCTCGCGTTTGTGCTGATCGACGCCGAGCCGGTGTAATCGCGGCCGGAATCCCGCCCGCTTGGTGACATAATAATGTGCGACTCCCTGGCCGTCGACGGCGGCCGGCGCCGGGTGTTACACGACGGCGCTAGCGGCGGCTGAACTGGGGGCGGCATTCTGTCTCGGGGACTAAAATCCAGTGCCTTCCGACGCGCTTTGCGGTAATCGCTTGACCGCGCCTGGTGCGGTGGCGGAAGATACTGAAAAGACAGCAATTTTTCTTTATTCCAAACTAAAACAACGCGCCGCCGGCTGGACCCCATTGGCATAATGTTACATTATAACGTCATAACGTCATATTTCCCGGACACGGTGAAGCGCCGTTTAGGCGCCGGCGGATCAAGCGAAAATGGGACGCAAATTGTGAAACACGAGATGCAGCAAAAGCTTCGTTCACAGCGATTAAGTCCGATCCGTGCCTTCGCGATCTGCGCAGCCGCGGTCATTGCCACTGCGCTCCTGATCGCGATCCCACTGGCGCCTTCGGCTCTCGCGCAAGGGAATTCCGCCCCCGCCGCCGCCGCGCCAGCTTCTCCAGCCACACCGGCTTCGGCCGTCCCTGCTGCCGCTCCAGTTGCCGCCCCCGCTGCGCCCGCCGCACCTGCATCGCCGGCAACGCCAATGGCGCCCACCGCCGCGGCTCCTGCCGCACCGACGATGAGTGCGCCGAGCGCAACGGCTCCACCGGCAGCGACGCCCGCGCCGCCGTATCCGATGGCGCCGGCCGTCCGTGAACCGGCGCCGGGCGAGCCTTCGATCAGTAGCGCGCAGCTGCCGCAAGATCTCTCGCCTTGGGGCATGTTCGAGGACGCCGATCTTCTCGTGAAGATAGTCCTGATTGGGCTCGCCTTTGCTTCGCTGGTGACATGGACGGTCTGGATCGCCAAGACGCTCGAATTGCGCTCCGCCCGAAAAGAAGTGCGTCAAAACCTGCGCGTCCTCAACTCGTCAGCGACGCTCGCCCAAGCGCACGAGCAGCTGCGCGACGGCACCAGTCCGGTGTCCCTCCTCATGCAGGCAGCCGGTCAGGAAATCCGACTCTCCGCCAATCTGCGCGCCGACGGACTCAAGGAGCGTATCGCCTGGCAGCTCGAGCGCATCGAAATGGCGGTGAGCCGAAAAATCTCCCGCGGCACCGGCGTGCTTGCCACTATCGGCTCGACCGCACCGTTCGTCGGCCTGTTCGGCACGGTCTGGGGCATCATGAACAGCTTCATCGGAATTTCGAACGCTCACACCACCAATCTCGCGGTGGTGGCGCCCGGTATCGCGCAAGCATTGCTCGCCACCGCGCTCGGCCTCGTCGCCGCGATCCCGGCGGTCATGATCTACAACGTGCTGGCGCGCCAGACGACGCATTACCGCGCACTCCTCGGCGATGCCTCGGCGCAGGTGATGCGGCTGGTCAGCCGCGATCTCGATCGCGCCAGGATGCCGATGACGCAAGCCGCCGAATAAGCCCAAGACTAAGCCCAATACTAGGCGCAAGACTTAAGCCCAATGGCCATTCGTCTCGATCACGGCACCGACGAGCTCAATGAAGTGCACGACATCAACGTCGTGCCGTTCATCGACGTGATGCTGGTGCTGCTCATCATCTTCATGGTGGCGGCGCCGCTGGCGACGGTCGACGTGCCGGTCGACCTGCCCGCCTCCACCGCGCAACCCCAGCAGCGACCGCCGAAGCCGGTTTACATCACGCTCAAAGCCGACGGTACGCTTGCGGTGGGCGACAATCCGGTGCCTCGCGATGCGCTGCCCGATGTGCTCGCGACCGCAACGGGGGGCAACAAGGAGGAACGAATCTTCCTGCGCGGCGACCGCGCCGTGCCCTACGGCAACGTCATGGAATTAATGAACGCTTTGCGCGACGCAGGTTACCTCAAAATCGCCTTGGTCGGAATGGAAACGCGCGAGGCGAAATGACCGCCTCTACGCTCACCTGGTTCGACGACGACCCGCGCGATCTACGGCGCTGGGCCATGGCTGCCGCCATCGTGCTCGGCGTTCATCTCGCGGCCATCGCCGCTTATGTCTACGTCCACCGGCCGGACGAAATCGGCGACGACGCAACGCCAATCGCGGTGGATTTTGCGCCGACTACCGACACCGTCGACCAGCCCGAAGTCGCGCCGGTCCCGGAGCAACCGCCGCAAGAGATCGAGAAACCACCACCGCCGCCACCGCCCGATCAGGCCGTGATCGCTTCGCCGGAACCGCCACCGCCGCAAAAGGTCGAAGAACAGAAGCCGCCCACGCCCGCCATGGCGGCGCGCACCAAAGGCGGCGCGCCGCAGGTAGCACCAGCGTGGCAGACGAGCTTGGTGCGGCATCTCGAACAATACAAGCGCTACCCGAGCGAAGCGCAGTCGCGCGGCGAGGAAGGCGTGGTGCTGTTAAGCTTCAGTGTCGACCGCACCGGCCACGTGCTGGAGCGCCATGTCGTGCAAAGTTCCGGCTATCCCGCACTCGATGCCGAGGTCATGGCGATGATCGAGCGCGCCCAGCCGCTGCCGCCCTTTCCGCCGACCATGACGGAAGCCAAGCTCGATCTGACCGTGCCGATCCGCTTTTCGCTGAAGTGAGCCCACGCCCCGCGAAGCAGGGGCGGATTAAAATTCTCGCCACATCAGGAGCACTCATGCGCACCAAGCAGTCTCTGACGTCGGCCGACGTAAAGAAATTGCTCGCCGCCTGCGAGGCCGAAGCCGCCAAGAACAAGTGGGCGGTGGCGATCTCGGTCGTCGACGACGGCGGCTTCCTGCTCGGTTTTATGCGCATGGACGGCGCGCCGATGATTTCCGCCGAAGTGTCGATGGGCAAAGCCCGCACCTCGGCCATGACCAGGCGGCCGAGCAAGTTTTTCGAGGACATGGTCAAGGCTCGCCCGGCCTTTGTCGACTTTCCCGGCATTCTCATTCAGGGCGCCGTACCGCTCATCCACCAGAACGAATGCGTCGGCGCCATCGGCGTGTCGGGCGTGCAATCGCACGAGGACGAGCAGATCGCGCAAGCCGGTGCGAGTGCGCTGGGATAGATCAGCCTGGCAGCGACAGTCCGGGAAATGCCAGAGTGAGTATGAGACCGAGCAAGGAAAACAGGCACACGGCTTCGAACGACTGATCGCTCTTTGCGCGCCAAATCGCTGCCACGACCGCAAGGATCATTTTGTATTCTCTTTTATTGGTTGCGTGAGACTATGCGCGCCAAAACGGCTTGGCCTTTTCGGCCTCGGCGCGCGCCGGATAGCCGATGTCCTTCAGCTCGAGATCGGTCAGGATCGCGAGTTCGTGGCGCGATTTGATGCGTCGGCGCCACTCCCAAAGCGTCTCGATGAGGCGATTGCGCTGCGAGCCGACGTGGTGCGGCCCGACAAGGACATTTTCGGAGCTTGAAATCGACTGCGTGGTCACGGTGATCTCCCGCAAGAGTTCGACGTATACGGGCAAATCCATCCCTCGCTTTTCCCGATACTCACCGTCGGCTGTGAAATGCCGATGACGAGTCGGTAACAGGCTTGACGTATTACGCGACTTCTATCCAGCATTTGCGTCGAAGATTTGACGCATCGATGCACGCTGCACCGCGCCGGCGATCACAAATTGCAACGCGCATACACAAAACAGTCCCGCGATCAGCAAATCGCGTGCCATTGAACGAAAATTGCAACGAATCGTCATCGCAAATGTCTTACGCGAAAATCTGCGATGAACGTCAATCGATTACGCGCTGTCGTCGAAACGGGCACAATGACGAAAAATGAGTCATCCTCACATGGCTGAAGATTCAATTATCGATTAGTAGGCAAATTGCACGTTGATAAAGCGACATTTTGAATTGCCGCCGTTATGCCTTTATTCGGCTGGGATTTAAATCGGCCGACGGCACATCAAGCCGAAATACCGCATCGTCGCGCTTCAGGCCAACCCGCTGGCGCGGGCCTGATCTTTCGCCATGATCGCCCAGTCATGCTCGCCTTCGCCATGGGCGACGGCGCCGACCAGGCGATCACGCCAGACATTGCCGCTCGGCAGCGGCACGCCGACCGCGCCGCCGGCTTCGAGCGCAAAATTGGCGTCTTTCAATCCCAAAATCGCGCGCTGGCCGGCTGGCAGGTAGCGCTCGTCGGCGATGATCTTGCCGTAGATTTTGTAGGCCGAGCAGGCGAACAGGCCGTCGGTCATCACATCAAGAAAAACGTTGGGCACGACGTCGTATTTGCGGACGAGCGCAAAACCTTCGCCCATCGCCTCGATGGCGCAGCCGAGCACGAAATTATTGGCGATTTTGATCGCGGCGGCCGCGATGGGATCGTTGCCGGCTTCGAACGTTCGCCTGGCGATCGCTGCAAACAGCGGCCGGCAGTGCTCGACGATATCCTTCGCTCCGCCGAGCACCATGCCGGCTTGCCCCGAGGCAACGACTTCCGGCCGGCCGAGCATCGGGGTCGCGATCAAAACTTGGCCCGCTTCGCCGTGGATTTTTTTCAGTGCTTGAACGCACACGACGCTATGCGTGCCGGCGCAGACATGGATACCGCCTTTCGGCAGCGACTCCAGCAGGCCGCCCGGCTTGCTGACGACTTCCAAGACCGCCGCATCGTCGGCGAGCATGGTGAAAACCGCCTCGCCGTAATTCGCCGCCGCCTTGATCGAGTCCAGCGGCTTGGCGCCGCGCATCGGTCAGCGGCCTTAGCTTCTCGGCGGTGCGATTGTAGACGCCGACATCGTGCTTGCCGTCGACAAGCCGGCGCGCCATGGCCGAGCCCATGCGGCCGAGCCCAATAAATCCGACCTTCATGACGTACTCTCCGTCAGACGCAATTGCCCGCGCACCCATTCGAGCTCGCGGCAGACATAATCGACGATGTCGCCGCTCTTGAGGCTGTCCGGCAGCACGTCCCAGGTATAGGTCTCGACTTCGAGATGGCGCGACAGCGGCTTTTGCTTGTGAACACGCAACGCCGTCCTCGATGGCAAAGCGCGTGGTGCGGAATTGCCCAAGATCGTCGAGGAACATCGGCACGTGGATGTGGGTGCGCCATTCCCGCGGCCCCGGATCCTTCTCGAAGGCAGCGATGGCATCGTCGACATTGAGAAACTTGGTGAGCTTGCCGTCCTTCTTCTCGATCGTCTGCGTCAGATAGATCGTCTTGGCGTAGCGCTTGAGCGTATCGACGACAGGCTGCGTCACTTCCGGAATATGCAGCGCGGCGGCTTCCTGGAACTTGAAGATCGGAATGCCGGCATCGACGAGCTTCTGCAGCGATTGCGGGATATTCTCGTATTCGACCGCCTGATGGCAGATGTCGTACACGATGCCGAGATGGCGGCGCAGCGCCGCATTTGCTTCCGAGATCGGAACATGCGCGAGCTTGGCGAGTTTTTCGACCGCGGCGCCGGAATACAGATGATCGCGTGAAATAATCGATCGTCTCGTCGGTGGTCTCCAGAAAACAATACGGCTCGGGCTCGAGCGCGAGCTGCACGGTGCGCCCGGTGCGATCTTCGAGCGCGATGAGATGCGCGACGACGCCGCAGCACATGATCGGTGTAGCTCGCGACCACATCGTTGCCGGTCACCCGCGGCTTGAAGCCGAGCGGCGCGCTCTGGATCGACGGCGCGATGCCGGGCGGGCAGACATCGGCCAGGACGTCGGCGACGTTCATGGTGTAGCGGGTGCGCTCTTCGGAGCGCCAGTCCGGCTCGTAGACCTGCTCCTTGACCGCCGTTGCCCTTGAACGCGCCGTAGGGAAAGGCGTTGACGGTGTAGATATACATGTCGTTGTCGTCGAGAAATTTTTTCAGCTTGTCGCGTTCGGCCGCGCTGTTGGCGAGCGTCTGCGCCGAACTCGCCGACAGCCGCATGCACACTCCGAAAGGCTGGTTGCCGGCGATCCGCGCCTTCACCTTCGGCAAATAGGTGACGAGCGAATTGTACAATTGCTCCCAGTTGTCGGCCGGGATGCACGAGCGTCGAATAGGTCAGATGGCCGAGGCCGTTGCCGAGATCCATATCTGGTTTTCCAATTTTGACTTGCGAGTACTGCTAATTGACGCGCTCGACCTTTTCCGAAGCCGCCGCGCGCACGATGGCCTCGGTCACGGCGACGCCGTGGATCATCTGGTCGTAGGGGATCGGATAGGCCGGGCCGCCCTCGGCCGCTTTGGCGAAGGCTTCGAGCGCGGCGCGCGAAATATCCATGCGTCGCCGCCTGCCAGGTCTTGGCCTCGCCCTTCACCGGCTGGAACTTGCAGGTGCCGAACAGCCGTGTGCGGCGTTCTTCCGACGAGGCGCCGGCGACGTGGGTGACGCCTTCGAGCCGCAACCAGCCCTTGGAGCCGAATACCTGGAAGCTGAACCCGGGACCGGTCGTCGTCATGGTGCCGAGATAGCCCGACATGCCCTCTTTCATGCGGAACAGGATCGAGGTCGTGTCGTCGGCGTCGATCGCCGCGGCGCGGCGAAAGCTCTGGGCAAAGACATGATCGATCGGCCCGCACAGATCGATCATGCCGTCGACCGCATGCACGCCCATCGGCATCAAGCCGCCGCACGGCGTTTCCGCCTTGTCGGCGCGCCAGTGGCTCGGATTGATGAACAGCACATTGGGAAACGTCATCGTCGCTTCGACGTGCAGGATGATGCCGAGTTCGCCCGAACGGATCATGTCGCGCAGCTTGATCATTTCGGGATGAAGCCGTGCGGTTATAGCCAAGCGCCAGCGTGACGCCGGCCTTGCGCACGGCGGCGACGGCGTCTTCTGCTTCGCGCTTGGTCAGCGTGAACGGCTTCTCGCAAAACACGTGCTTGCCGGCGGCGGCGGCGGCCACGACCTGCGCGCCATGCATGGAATGCGGCGTCGCCAGCACCACCGCATCGACACTCGGATCGGCGAGCACCGCCTCGTAATTCGCGCGCGAGCCGAAAGCCGTTCTTCTTGGCGAAGGCTTCGGTTTCCGGCGTCACGGTGCGCGTCGCGCCGGCGACGAAGCGGATCGCGTCGCTATGCTCGGCCGATTCAACAAGCGTCTTACCCCACCAGCCAAGCCCGACGATGGCGGCATTGATCATTTGCAATACTCCTTACGACAGTTCGGCTTACTCGGACCGTCATTAGCGATAGTGCATCGCCACGACCAGGCAGCAGATCGCCCAGAACAGGCAATATTCGTAGCCGCCGATATTCCACAGCCACTTGCCCTTGGTCACCTTCCACACGGCGGCGCGCCGCGACCAGAAGATGGACGAAGCCGCAGCGCCGCCGGCATAAACCGGCTAGATCGCGAAAATCAGTCCGATCGCAATGAAAATTTCGATCACGCAAGCGGTATACATCCAGCGCTGCCGGCGGATTGAACTTTGCGGCCTTGAAGAAGCCGAGCGCCTCCGGAACGAAGAATTTCGCGTAGATATGCGGGATGAAAAACAGCCCGCAAATCAGGCGCAGGATGTTGATTCCCTGGGTGAGATCGAAGTTTTGCAGATAGCCCGACATGGTCCTCCCCGGCTTTTCTCATAGCATTTTACTTGAGCATAATCTTTTCCGAAAAACCGGTATCCACCCTCGGACCAAGTCCGAGGGCAGTTTTTTCGGGATCGTGCTCTACTAGCCTGACCGGGGCGGGATTGCCATCGGCCTAGCCCGTCCCGGCAATTTCAAGCATCCAGCTCCTTGAAGTAGCGATAGATGCCCCACTGGCTGAACGGGATGCGCCGCTTCGAGGCGAGATAGGCCTTGATCCGCGGCCGTTTCGCCACGCGGTCGTGCAGCGCGACGAGGCCCGGTATTTTCTTCTCGAATCGCTTCATGCGTTTCGGGAAGGCGTAGCGCAGGCCCTCGACGATCTGGAACAGCGACAGGTCGACATAGGTCAGACTGCGGCCGACCGATGAATTTGCCGCCGTTCTTTTGCAGCACCCGCTCGAAATAGCCGAGCATTTTCGGCACCTGATAGCGCCAGAAATCCTTGGTGCGCCGCTGCGCCGCCGGCCGCTGCTCTTCGAAATAGAGCCAGCCCGACACCGGATGATGGGTGTCGTGGATGCGGACGACGAGATCGGCGATGGTGAGCTGCAATTGATGCGCCCACAGCCGGCCCGCCTCATCGCGCGGCGCAAGTTTCAGGCGCGGACCGAGAAAGAACAGGATTTCCGCGGTCTGCGCGATGACGAGTTTGCCGGCTTTGAGGAAGGGCGGCGCGTAGGGCGGATGCGCGACGCCTTTGCCTTCCATGATCTTCATCATCGCCGGCACGCCGCGCTTGCCTGGGCGGCGCGCCACATCGACGTAATCGGCGCCGGCTTCTTCGAGCGCGAGCCGGACGAATTCGCCGCGGCCCTGGATCGAGGGCCAGTAGTAGAGTTCGTAGCGCATGGGACTACGGCGCGCGCTTTATATTGCTCGTCGGTCACCGGCTCCATCCAGGTCACGTGCTTGCCGTCGAGCGCTTCCTGCATGGCAACGTGAACCATGTTCGTCGTCGGCGAAGCGCCATGCCAGTGCTTTTCGTTCGGCGGAATCCAGACGACGTCGCCGCCTCTGATTTCGCGCACCTTGCCGCCCCAGGTCTGCACCCGGCCGGCGCCGGAAATGACGAAGAGTGTCTGGCCGAGCGGATGGGTATGCCAATGGGTGCGCGCGCCCGGCTCGAACCGCACCAAGCCCGAGCGCACGCGCGCCGGCGCCGGCGCCTCGATGATCGGTTCCTGCCAGACGACGCCGGTGAAACTATCGGCCGGACCGCGGCGCGACGGTACAGACCCACAAACTTGAATATCCATAATGCTTCTCTCCCTATCGATTACAGCCGGTGCGATCGGTGAAACGGCTGGCCTTGAGTAAGATAGTAGAAATTCCGGCGCGATACTGTGGTAATCGGCGGCCGGTGCCGCCTACCGGCTTCGCGGCTGACATTGGACGCGCTAGCATGTCAGAGCATGGGGAGCGGGATCATGCCGGGACGTGACACATTTAGAGTAGCAACCGCCGCACCGCGTGCCGGCGGGCGCCTCCTGCGTCCGCTCACAGCCGTTGCGTCCGCACTTGTTTTGAGCCTTTTACTCGGCGCCTGCTCGAAATGCGACGTGCCGAACTTGCTACCCCATCAAGCCGGACCGCAGTCGTGCCACGACGGGCCGTCGCCGCAGTAGCAAGCGTAGCCGCTTCAGGAGTGCGGCTGCTCGGTCTTGGTGAGAAGTCTCGCTCTCGGTCCGGTCAAGCGTATCGTCGGCGTGTGCGCTTGGACCCACATTCAGCAGCCCTTCGTTACGCGGGCGCCCATAAGCGTCGGCCAACTGCCGCGGCGACAGATCGGCGAGAGCGTCCACCTTATCGTCGTGCCACCAAGTCCAGATCAACCGCACCAGCATTGCGATCAGCGCAAGCTGAAACATAAGGCCGAGCACGGAAGCGACGCCGCTCAATTCGCCGACCACGCCGTGGCCGAACAGAAGACCGATCACGCCCGAACCGAGGAAGCCCGCGGCAAAGCCGCCAAGGAGGCCGGGGCGGCTGAACAGCCCTCCGAGCGAACCTCCCGGATAGGTCGGTTGCGCCACGGCTGGCAACAGCTGACTGTCGAACGCGATGACGTAGTCGATGGCGTAGGCGGCGGTGGCGCTCGCGCCGGCAAGGCTTCTCCCGTCGCCAAGGCGTGCACCGAGCCGTGCGTCCGCATCGTCGGTCCAGATCAATAAACTCAGCAACAACGCGGCAAGCGTGGCAAGCGATGGCAGCCACCGTCCCGGCATAAGCGCCTGACTTTCGATCGATTGGTACACCGGACGGCCCCTTAGCAGGCGCTTGGCAAAACCAGCGGGCCCCGCTTTGCGCTCGCGCCTATCTACGGCCAAGCCGGGTCGGTTCGACCTGCGCAAAGCGTCGCACGCGCACATGTCGCACCGCAGCTGGTTCCATTGAGCATGCGTCGGCTGGGGCGAGGCGCCGGCAGACCGCTCCGTCACCCCCGCGTCATAGAATGGGCCGCTAGAGCGACGTCAATTCGGAAAATACGCGCGCAATCACGCCGCCAGCGTCTCTTTCACCTCATTGACGAGCTGTTTGAGCGTGAAGGGTTTTGCCAAGAAGGCAAATTGGCCGTCCGCCGGCAGGTGTTTTTGGAAAGCGTCCTCGGCATAGCCGGAGACAAAGATGATCTTCAGGGTGGGATCGCGGCGGCGCAGTTCCTGAAGCAGAGTCGGCCCATCCATTTCCGGCATGACCACGTCGGATACCACCAAGTCGACCTTGCCGTCGTGTCGTTCCAGGACCGCAATGGCTTCGACGCCGTTTGCTGCCTCAAGGACGGTATAGCCGCGCGAAGCAAGCCCGCGAGCATTGAGCTGGCGGAGCCCCTCCTCGTCTTCGACGAGCAAGATCGTACCCTCGCCGGTAAGATCGGCGCTGCCGGGGTGCTTGGCGTGCGCGAGCGCCGGAGATTCAGCCTCGGCCGCGCGCTCGGCCGCAATCTCTTGCGCGGTCGCGACGTGACGCGGCAGAAAAATGCGGAAGATAGTGCCTGTGTTCTCCGCCGAGTCGACGTACACGAAGCCGCCGGTCTGCTTGATGATGCCGTAGACCGTCGAGAGACCGAGGCCGGTACCTTTGCCCACCTCCTTGGTCGAGAAAAACGGCTCGAAAATTTTGTCGACGATCTTGGCTGGAATGCCCATGCCGGTATCGGCGACCTCGACCAGCACATAATCCGCGGCCGGCATGCCCTTGGCGTGAAAGCGCCGACTTTCTTGCGCGGCGATATTCGACGTGCGCAGCTGAAGCTTACCGCCGTTCGGCATGGCGTCGCGGGCATTGACCGCGAGGTTCACGATCACCTGCTCGAATTGCGAAATATCGACCTTGACCGGCCACAGGTCGCGCCCGTGCACCACGTCGAGCGTCACTTTTTCGCCGATCAGCCGCCGCAACAGCATCGTCAGGTCGTTGAGCGCCTCGCCGAGATCGAGCACCTGCGGACGCAGCGTCTGCTTGCGCGAGAAGGCAAGGAGATGCCGCACCAGGCTCGCCGCCCGGTTGGCGTTCTGTTTGATCTGCATGATGTCGGCGAACGACGGATCGGTCGGCTTGTGCGCGTTGAGCAGAAAGTCGGTCGCCATCATGATGGCGGAGAGCACGTTGTTGAAATCGTGCGCGATGCCGCCGGCAAGCTGGCCGACGAGCTCCATCTTCTGCTGCTGCGTGACCTTATTTTCCAGTTCGCGCTGCGCCGTGGTCTCGAGCGCGTAGACGATGGCTGCCTCCTGGTCGCGCTCCTCCTCCTCGACCGCGGTTACATAAAAGCGTCCGAACCGCTCGCCATCGACGGCGAGCATGGCATCGACCGGCGCGATGTCGCCCTTGCCCAGCGCCGCCTGCTGGATCGCGGTGGCCAAAGCCTCGCGGTCGCGCTCGGCGACGATGGCGAGGATGGAACGCTCTGTAAACTCGTTTTGGCCCTCGCCGCCGCGGACGCCATGGAACAGCTTTGCGAATAGCGGGTTGGTGCGCACCACGCCGCCATGCTTGTCGATGGTCGCAATCGCCATGGGCGTGCGGTGGAAAAACCGCATGAAGCGGATTTCCGCAGCGCGCTGCGGATCAGTGCCGTCGTCGCGAGCGCGATTGAGCACCAGCGAGCGCGACGCGCCGGGCGTGCCGTCGGAGCCGTAAGCGAGCTTGTGAAACACCCTGACCGGAAGCGTGCGACCGCTGCGCGTGCGCAGATCCAGATCGAGCACTTCGGTTTTGACGTCGCCCGGCGCGCCGCGCAGCGTCGTCAACAGCGCAGCACCGTCGCCCGCGACCAGATCGGCCAGCTTCAGGCCCCCCGAACCGACCTGCGCAAGATCCTGATCGAGCCAATTGGCGAGCGTGGCATTAAGATAGACGATGTCGCCCTTGTCATCGACCGAGAAGAACCCGGCCGGCGCATGATCGAGATAATCGATCGAATGCTGCAGCACCTGAAACACATTCTCTTGTCGCTCGCGTTCGGCCGTCACGTCGGCGAGCGACCAGATCGTAAGCCGCGCGTCCCGCCTGCCGTTGCCGAGCGGCCGGATCTTGAACCGCAGCCAACGCGCCGCCCGCCCCTTCAGCCCGGCGATGCGCACCTCTTCCTCAAGGCGCTTGCCTTCTCTTGCTGCCTTCAGCAATCGGTAAATCGCCTCGGACGCATCGGCGTCGCCGATAAAGGCGCGCTCGACCGGGCGCATGTCGTTGGCGTCGGACGCATCGATGAGATCGAGATAGGCGGCGTTGGCGTAGATGAGGTGGCCGTCGTGATCGGTGACCACGATGCCTTCGGAAGCGCCATCAACGATCGCTTTGATCAGGGGATGAGGGGTCGCCGCCGCGGAGACCCGCAAAATGCCGCAGGCAAAAGCGAACAGCGAAAACACGCCGACGGTGGCCAGCGCCGCCAGGAACGCCAGGATATAAGGTTCGGCATTGTTACCGCCGACCAGTACAATAGCGGTTGCGGCAGCGACCAGCATGGCGGCGACCAGAAGCACGAGAATGACGCTGCCGCCACGGCCGGTGCCGGCGCTGCGGTCGATCGAGGCAGGCGTGCCGGCGCCGCCCGATGTTTCGGCGAAGGACGTTGCGCCATTCGACGTTTTGCCGATGGTCGGCGCGGTCATAGAGTGCTCAGTCGCGGCCCGTTCGATCTTGGCCTGCTTTGTCATGCCCCACTTTCAGTGCCTTGCGCCACCGAATCGCGCAAGGGGATTTGGCAAAACGTACACAACTAGCCCGGTCTGAGTGCTGTACGGCGCAGCCGCATCACAAAGCCGATGATTTCGGCCACCGCGCGGTAGTGCTCTTGCGGAATTTCCTGGTCGATCTCGACCGTGCCATGCAGCGCGCGGGCCAAGGGCGGGTTTTCGATCACCGGCACTCCGTGGGCTTCCGCGACTTCGCGGATCTTGCGGGCGATGAGATCGGTGCCCTTGGCGACGCAGACCGGCGCATTCATGCCGCGCTCGTATTGCAGAGCAACGGCAAAGTGCGTCGGATTGGTGATGACGACCGAGGCCTTCGGCACCGCGGCCATCATGCGCTTGCGCGCCCGCGCGACGCGCAATTGCCGGATCTTGCCCTTGATCGCGGGATCGCCCTCGGTCTGGCGGAACTCCTCCTTCATCTCTCGCACCGACATTTTCTGCCGGTCGTACCATTGCCGGTACTGGAACAAGTAATCGGCCGCCGCGACAATCGCGAGGATCGCCACGACAGTGCCCAGCATTTTCATCGCGAGCGCCCGGGTAAACGGCAGGATCATCGCCGGATCGACGGCAACGAGACCGACAATTCGCAGGCGCTGCGGCCACAACAGCGCGCCGATGACCGCGCCGAACACGGTGAGCTTAGCCAGACCCTTGGCGAAGTTGGCGAGCGCCTGTTTGGAGAACATGCGGCGCAGACCAGCCGCCGGCGAAATTCTCGCCAGGCGCGGCATGACCGGTTCGAACGAGAACAAGATGCGATGCTGGATCACGTTGCCGGTCAGTGCGGCAAGCGCGAGAAGCAGGACGGGGATACCGAGCGCCGCGAGGACACGCGTAAGCAGCACTTTGATGAGATTGTCGAGCGCGGGGCCATCGACGGGAATTTCATTGGAATGGGCGAGCAAGCCGCGGAATATGGCTTCGAGGCTCGCGCCCATCGGCACCGCGAACACCATCAGCACCAGCGTTCCGCCGCCGATTGTGAACCAGGTTGAGACTTCGATGCTCTTGACGACGTCGCCGCGCTTGATGGCTTCCTCGAGCCGGCGCGGCGTCGGATCTTCTGTATGTTCGGTATCGTCGCGTTCTTCGGCCATCGCGCTCTTTTATTTGGCGCCCGCTTAGGCGTGTGGAGCGAGCTGGTGCAGCACGCCGCCGGCGTAATCGAGGAACAATCCCATCATCGAGCCGAGCACCAAGATCAGGAATAGGAAGCCGATCAGGATCGACAGCGGCAGCGCGACGAAGAAAACCTGCATCTGCGGCATCAGCCGCGACAGCACGCCGAGTCCGAGATTGAACAATAGTCCGAACGCCAGAAACGGCGCGGAAAGCTGGATGCCAATGCGAAACGCGCCGGATACGGTTTTGGTCATCAACGCCGCGACGTCGCCGGCGGCGGGCACCTCGCCGGGTGCAAACAAACTGTAGCTGTCGTTGAGCGCGGCGATGACGAGAAAATGCATATCGGTGGCGAAGAACAGCGTAATGCCGAGCATGGTCAGGAACGTGCCGAGGATGACGCCCTGCTCGCCCTGGCTCGGATCGACCGTGGTGACGAAACCCAAGCCGAGCTGCTGAGCAATGACCGAGCCCGCGACTTCGAGCGCCGAGATGGTCAGGCGAGCGGTCAGCCCGAGCACGGCGCCGATGATAATCTCTTCGATCAGCATCACGATGGCGGGCGCAAGCGCGCCGGGATCGATGTGATAATCGTTGCGATGCAGCGGCAATAGCACAGCGGCGAGCATCATTGCGATGGTGAGACGAAGCCGCGCCGAGATGTTCTGCTCGCCAAGTCCCGGCAGCAGCATGACCATCGTGCCGGTGCGCGCAAATACCAGAAGAAAGGCCGCGCCGAGCGCCGGCAGGTTGGAAATGTCGATAGTCACGGCCAAGCCCGCTCAGCCGCTGGTGATGTGCGCGGCGATTCGTAGAAAGTTTGAGTGCAACGCATCGGCCATGAACGGCAGCGCGACCAGAAGGGCGAGAAAAATTGCGAGAATTTTCGGTACGAAGACGAGCGTTGATTCTCTGGATCTGCGTGAGCGCCTGAAGCAGCGAGATGGCGACGCCGACAATCAGTCCAACCAACATCAAGGGCGATGCAACAATCAGGAGCGTCACAATCGCGTCGCGCGATACATCCAAGACTTCCGGGCCTGTCATCGTAACTCCATTCTTCTTCTCTCCCCGCACGCGGAAAAAAGGTCTTAGATCGGCATCTTCAAAACGTCCTCATAGGCCGCGATCACCTTGTCGCGCACCGAGACGAGCGTCTGGAATGCGGTTTCGGTCTCGGCGACCGCGGTGACGACGTCGACCATATTAGCTTTGCCGGCGGCGACGGCCTGCGCCTGGGCGTCCGAATTTTGCGCAGCTTGGGAGACGGCGTCGATCACGTCTTTGAGGATCGAGCCGAAGTTCGGGCCTGAATCTTGTGATTTGCCGAGGCCGCCGGCGACGTTTGCGGTATCGTCGCGCATCCGCGCGAGCGCGGCATAGGTATTTGCGGCAATGGTCGGTGTCGCCATGATCAGGCCTTGAGCATATCGATGGTGAGTTGGAGCATCTTGCGCGTAGCGGTGATGACGTTAAGATTGGATTCATACGACCGCTGCGCATCGCGCAGATCCGTCATTTCCACGAGTGTGTTCACGTTTGGATATTTGACGTCGCCTTGGGCATTCGCGGCCGGATTGCCGGGCTCGTGTTTGACCAGGAAATCGGAATTGTCGGTTTGCACCGAACCAAGCTTGACCACGTCCGCGCCGATCGACCGGTCAAGTTCGGCGGCGAAGGTCACGATCCTTCGCCGATACGGATCGCCGCCGGGCGTCGCCGCAACCGAATCGGCGTTGGCGATGTTCTCGGTGATGATGCGCATACGGCCCATCTGCGCCCGTAAGCCAGAGGCGGCGATGGTGAGCGATTTCATGAAGTCCATGTTCATGTGAAGTCCCGCGCGGGCTTGCCGCTATCGGCAAAAGCTCGCCGTCCGCTTTAGTCTTTGATCGCAAGCTTGATCAGATCGAGGCTGTGCGTGTAGAGCTCCGTCGCCGCCTCATAGTCCATCTGGTTCGACGCCACGTTCATCATCTCGTCTTCATGACTTACCGAATTGCCGCGCGGCCGAACGTCGTAACCGGCATGGTCATTGGTGGCGAATTGCGAGCCGCCGGACACGGCGGCGATATGGTTCGGATTGGTGCGATCGAGCCCGAGCGAAGCGGCCGACAATTCGTGCGAGAAATCGAGCGGCGCGAGATCCTTCGCCTGGTAATTGGGCGTATCGGCATTGGCGACGTTCTGGGCGAGCACCTGCTGGCGCGCCTGCTGCCACTGCATGCGCTCGCGGAGCATGGCGAGAATCGGAATATCGGTGATCGGCATCGGCGGCGTCCCCATTGCGCTGGTTCGGAACACTGGGCAGACTTTGCCGGGCCCATGGTTAATGGCCGGTTAAAACGCCGCTGACGCCGATTTTGCCATTAAACCGCCGTTTACCATGGCAATGCTTCAGGCGTCTGCGTTGACGCTAAAATCGGCTAGTATCTTTAATGTTTTGTTAGTAATCACGGCGGCAAATGTTACCCGCGCTGTTAACCTTTGAAGGTTGATCGGCGCGCCGGAGCGAAACGGGAGTTGTGCGGATGTTTGATAATTTGTTCGGGGCGGAGATGCCGCTCGCCGTACGCTTCTTCCTCGCCTTCCTCATTGTGCTCGGTCTGATCGGCGTCACCGCATGGGCGGTGCGCCGGTTTGGCGCGGGCCGGCTCGGCGGCGCCAGTGCGCGCGGCCGGCAGCCGCGCCTAGCCGTCATCGATTATGCCAGCGTTGACGGCCGCCGCCGGCTCATCCTGGTCCGGCGCGACAATGTCGAGCATCTGTTGATGATCGGCGGACCGACCGACGTCGTCGTGGAACCGAATATCGTGCGCGCGGTCGCCGCGCCGCGCGACGTAGCACGCGACGTAGCACGCGACTTGGCGGCGCCGCGGCCGTCAGCCGGGATCGACGCGTTGCCGCGCGCGATTCCCTTGCCGGATAACGGCAACGGAACTTGGCCGTTGCAGCCCGAACCGGTCGGCACACCGCGCCCGTCGCCGCGGATCGAGCCATTGCCGGAAGAATTGCCGCGGCCGTTGTCGCTTGCCGCACCGCCGCCGCGACCGCAACGCGATACGCTCGCGGCGTTGGCCGACGAACTCTCCGCTCGCCCTACTCCGCCGCGCCGGCCCGTCGGCGGCCGCCCGATGCTGGACGAGTCGCAACCGGAACAGCGCAGCGATTCTCGTCCTGAGCCGCGCAAGCCGATAGAGGCTCCGGCCGCCGTCCCGATTCCCGCCGCGGCGCCGCCCGTGCCGATTGCACCCGCTCCTGCTCCCGCCACGGAAGCCGCAGCAACGCCGGATCAAACCCTGGCCGACATGGCGCAACGCCTCGAGGCCGCCTTGCGCAAGCCGAACGCGGAAGGCCGACCGCACGCGCCACCGTCCCGTCCGGCGCCAGCGGCCGAGCAGGCGCCGACAGAGCCTGCGCCGCCGCGCATGGCCCGCCCCGCCGAAGCAAAACCGGTGCGTAGCGACGCCAAGCCGAACCAGAACAAGACCACGCTCTATGACAATCTTGAACAGGAGATGGCGAGTTTGTTGGGCCGTCCGACCAAACCCTGACGCTCGCAACATGGGGCCGCCGCGTCCGGTACACAACGGTAGCGGCCTCAGTAGCGGCACTTCTGTTCTCGGCGACGCCGCTCGCCGCGCAGGATATCAGCATTAATTTCGGCCAGAACGCCGCCGCCGCCGGCGGCAGTGGGCTCAACGAGCGCATCATCCAATTGATCGCGCTGATGACGGTGCTGTCGCTTGCGCCTTCTATCTTGGTCATGATGACGTCGTTCACGCGCATCGTCGTGGTGCTGTCGCTATTGCGCACCGCGCTCGGCACCGCGACGGCGCCGCCCAATTCGGTCGTCATCTCGCTTGCGCTGTTCCTCACCGCCTTCGTGATGGGACCGGTTTTTACGCGCGTCTATGACACCGGCGTAAAGCCGCTGGTCGCCAACCAGATCACCGTCGATCAGGCCTTCGAGCAAGCCTCGGTGCCGCTGCGCGGATTCATGGAGAAAAATGTCCGTGAAAAGGACTTGCAGCTGTTCCAGGATTTGTCCGGCGATAAACCGCCGGACAAGCCGGAAGACATGTCGATGCGGATTCTGGTTCCCGCCTTCATGATCTCCGAGCTCAAGCGCGCTTTCGAAATCGGGTTCCTGTTGTTCCTGCCGTTCCTGATCATCGACCTCGTAGTCGCCTCGGTGCTGATGTCGATGGGCATGATGATGCTGCCGCCGGTCGTAGTGTCGCTGCCGTTCAAGCTGATCTTTTTCGTCCTGGTCGACGGCTGGACGCTGGTCGCCGGCTCGCTGATCCAGAGCTACGGGACGTAAGACGCCCGGATTTACACCCACCCGCTCGCTGCGTTCCATACCGCCGCCTATGCTTCTCCTCCACGGGAGGTGAAAGCAACGCGCCGCGAGAACGTTTCTCTACCGCTCCGCCGTGCGACCCGAGGCGCGCGCGGGCGGCACGGGCGGCAAGACCGGCTCAGCGGGCGGCGTTACCGGCGGCGGCGACGCTGACGCGCTTGGGGCACTGGGCCCGCTTGGCGACGCCGGCGGCGCCGGTTGGGTTGCCGGCGAGATCGCGCTCGAATCCGGATAGCTTGCCTTCATGTCGCGCAAAAACGTTTCCAGCGTATCGACGGAGGCGGCAGCATGGGCGACGGTTGCGAATTCGTCGCCGCTGGTGCCAAGCGGCGCGGACACGATCTCGAAGGCGCGCGCATCCGGCGTCTCCGCCATCTTGGCCGCGTATTTGTCGCGGAAACGGCCGAGCCCGAGCGAGTCCGCCGCCAAAGCATAGCCGATCTCGGCGCGCATGATGTCCTGCCGCTCGTCCTCGTTCAGCGGCTGAAAATCCTTGTAGCGGTCGCCGCACATCAGTTCGATCTGTTCCGCCAATTCATCCCAGCGCTGCGCCGCCCACAGAATATCGGCGCGAAGCCGAATGGCCGGGCGGCTGGTCACATCCGCGATCACTTCAAGCGCCAGTTCGTGCCGGCCGAGATCCGACAGCGCCCGCGCTTCGAGCAACAGACGCTGGTCGCGCAAATCGTTCGACAGGTCCGCGGCGCGGCTTGCCCGCAGCGTCGCCAAGGCCCGGTCGGGCTTGCGGTCCATCAGATAAATGACCGCAAGCCGCGTCGCCACTTGGGCGCGGGCGGCGCCCTCCAAGCGGTGATCGACTTGGTATTGCAATAGGTCCGCGGCCTGATCGAGCAGGTCGACCGCTACCAGACGGTCGGCGAGCCGCCGGATCATCTCATCGCCGCGGGCGCCGATCGGGGTCAGTTCGCGGAAGTCATAGAACAGTGCCAGCGCATCGATGGCCGGCATGGTATCGCCCTTGTTGGTGAGGAACAGCGAGTCGAACGTCGCCGCCGCCTCGTCCTGGATTTGGCGCGTCAGCGCGGAATCCGGGCGCGCCGCCATGGCGCTGCGCATGACATAGAACGCGTCGCGATACCGGCCCTCCTCGGTGTAGAGGTGGGCCAGTACTTTCAGCGCTTCTATTTCAGTCTCGTCGCCGCGCCAGATCGTGGTGAGCGATTCGAGTTGCGTAATGACGTCGTCGCGCTTGAGGTCGCCGAGCTGATAGCTCAGCACGGTCTCGCGCAGCAAGCCTTGCGCGGCCGCCGGCCGATCCCACGAATCTGCCGCCGTTCGATAGGCCGCGAGCGCGTCTTCGGGGCGGCCCATGCCCTCGGCGAGGCGACCCATCAGAACGGCGATGGTGGGCTCCATCGCGTGCGGTACACCGATCGTCTCGAAATCGTTCAGGTCGGTCGAGGCGCCGTCGAAATCGCGGACCTCGATCGCGGATCGCATCTCGTCCTTAAGCGCGACGCGCTGCAATTCAACCGGCAGCGTCGCAACCGCCGCCTCCATGGTCTTAAAGGCCTCGCGCGCTTTCGCCCACCTGCCCTGCCTCGCATAAGCGAGTGCGCGCCACAGCGGTGCGTCATGCTGGTCGCCGACCCCGGGCTCGGCAAGATCTTTGAGCGCGTCATCGGGCCTGTCCATCATGACTTCGGCAACGGCGCGCAGTACCAGCGCCGAGATGCTTTCGGCTGAGTTGCGCCCGTCCGCCAGCGCGACATCGAGCACGCCCTTGGCCTCCGGGTACATGCCTCGCGCGATATAGAACCGCGCAAGATCGAGCCGCGGCGCCAAGCGCTTGTTTTGCGGCGCCTCGGCGGCGGCGGCGAGCAAATTCGATTGGCGCTCGAAGTACGAGCCGTGGCGATCAAAACCCCAGATCTGCGAATCGAACATCGCCGGGCGCAGCCCGGAGCCATGCAGCAAGGTTTGCAGCGACGTCGACAAGGTCAATCCGAAGGGGCGGCTGACGACGATTTTATCTGGAGCGAGCCTTACATCGACGTCGTCGGCAAGCGGTTCGATCACCACGCCCTGGGTCGAGGCGAGCGCATGGAATTCGATAAAATCCTGCTCGTCGATGAAGCCGCGCGCCGGTGCCAGAGCGGTGACGACGAAAAGCCTATCGCCGACTTCGGGATCGGCTATCTCGTGCACCTGCTGCGCCGCCTCGAACGGAATCGTGACGCTCGACCGATTGGGCCCGATCAAATTGCGGGTGATATCGAGCGCGCGAGTCGGATCGAGAGCCGTATCGCCAATCTCCACCGTCCACACCGGGCCGTCGGCTGCGACGCTGGTCAGATGCGGACGGTCGAGCTTCAGCCGCACGATGTCGGTGTCGGCGGTGCGGGTAAATTCGTAGCCGCGAACGGTGCGGCTCGGTTCGCCGTCGAGCGCGCTCAAATCGATCTCGGACTTGGCATCGAACACGATCCAAAGCGTGTCGGCACGATGAAACACCGCCGCTCCCACGGGCGTTTCGAACGCAAACGACAATTTCAGGTCCGCGCCTTGCTGGCTGAGCTCGGCTGTGATTTTGCCGCCCGTATTGCCGTCACGCGGCGCGGCCGGATGCGATGGGGCGGTTGCAGCGGCGTCCCTCGGTTTGTTTGTTGCCGCCGCCGGCGCTGATTGCGGGGAAGAAGCGTCGGACGGAGCGCCGGTTGGCGCGGCCGGTCTCGCGTTCGCCGCGGCGGCTGGTCCGGCTGGTGGAGTGATCGCGGCTGCGGGGGCGGGCGCGACGGCAGGCGCCGACGGCATTGCAGGTGCGGCACTCGCCGCGGCAGGCGCAGGCGCTGGGGCCGTTGCCGCTGGTACGGGAGGTGTTGCGACCGGCGCGGCGATCGTCGCCGGCGCGGCTGCTGCGGCTGAAAGTTGCGCCGCCGTATCCGTCGTAAGACTAGGCGCCGCGCCCTCCCCGGCTGCACCTTGTGTCGCCGGCTTTGTCGCTGGCGCCGTTGCAGGCGGCGAGTTTTGCTGCGTCGAGTCTTGCTGCATGCCGGCGGGCTCCGGTGCGATCGCATTCGGATCGGCAACGGGCTTGGCCACATCGACGACGTAGCCCGCCTCATCACGGAAGGTACGCACGTCCACCTTTGCGGCGAAGATGAATCGGACCAGCGAGGAATCGTTGTCCAATTCGCTCGAAATTTCCCGCACCGTGCTCGGCAGCGCCGCCTCAGCATCGGCAAGGTCGAAGGTGACCGGCTTATCAAAATTCAGAATAAGCCGATCCTTGGTGCGATCGGCCGACACCGCAGTCTGGTTCGGCACATTGAAGACGTAGCGCGTAAAGGTCGGCTGACTCGCGACATGGACACGGATAGGCGCCAGTTTTTTATCCTGCGTCGCGTCACGCTGACGCTGCAGCAATTTCTCGGCCTCGCGCGCGCGTCGCGCCAGCTCGTCAACGACGTCCTGTGGCAGGCCCGGCGGCACGCCGCTCCATGACGTCGGCAGCAAATCGACGAAAAGCTTTTCGCCCGCAGCCATGGCGTGGACGGTGACGTTCTGCTCCAACGCCACGCGAACGGCCATGCCGTCCGGATCTCGCCGTGCCGCGCCGATATAATCGGGCGCCTGTTCCGCCACGCGATCGACCGAGACGTCGAGCGGCTGCTTGAAGCTGATAATCAGCACATTGCCGGTCTGCCGCGCCGAGCCCTCGATATATCCGCTCGCTATGAACACCAATCTCGCATAGCCGTCGCTGGTCGTGACGGCGAGCGTTGTCTTGAGCGGCGCGGCGGCGGATGGTGCGGCAAGCGCAAAGGCGACAAGGCCGAGAGCGGCGGCGGCTTTGCTGCAACGCCAAAGGCGGCGGCGAAGACCAAAGTTTCGGACGGTGCGACCGCACGCCATGAAGGATTACTCAACCGAACTCGACCGACAGCCAGGCGGACACGCCTTCGCGGGCGCTGCGCCGTTCCCCGACGCCGGCCAAGCCTGCAAGGTAAGTTGTCGTGCTTAATGTCGGCTTAATTCAATAATTACAGTAGCTTAGATAGGGACCTCTATTGCGTCCTGCGACCGACCGACGCCAGACAGCCAAACGGAGATCATGGCCTCGTACTCTACTGCGTCGTAGGCTGGCCCTCGATCTTCGGCAGGCTGGCGGCGGTCGCGTCGCCGTCTTTGGCCTGCTGCTGTGCCTTGTCGGCAAGCTCGACCGTCAGGCGCTCGGCAATCTCGGGCGACATTTGCGCGACGATGTCCGCCATCGTCCGTGGATTGATTGCCGAAGCGACTTCTATCAGGACGTTGGTGTCCAGGCCGTCGAAGATTTTAGCGGCGTCGCGCGGCTTCATGTTCTCGTACATGGTGACGAGGCCCTTGAGGCGCGCTTTTTCGGCGTCATTCTTCTGTAGCGTCGCCACCTTGATCTGCGCCTCGACCTGCTTGAGCTCGGCGAGCTTGGCATCCATGCGCTTTTCCGCGCCCTGGATGAGGCTCTCGCGGATATCGAGTTCGTGGGCGCGGTTATCGAGCTCCTCGCGACGTTGTTGCAGCCGCTCGAGAATGGCGCGTTCGGCGCCGGTCGGCAGCGCGGCGCCGTTGGTCGGGATCACTGTGCCGGTTGGGGGCAGCGTCAGCTTGGCATCTTTGCCGGGCGGAGCCGGCGGTCCGGCGCCCAGGTCCGCAGCGGCTCTTGCGTTCGGCTGCCCGTTGCCGCCCGCGGGTTCGGTGGCGACGGAGCCGGTGATGTCCGGATTGTCGCTTTCAGCAATTTGCGGCGGCACGATGGGAGCCTCAGCCGGCACTGGCGCCGATCCGCTGCCGTCCGGAAAACTGAACATCTGCCGCGCCCACGACAATGCCGATCCGGCCGGCTCCGTCGCGTCCGGCATCGGGCGAGTGACCGATACGTCGCCATCGGCCGGCACTGCATTATTGGCTGCGAAAAGGTACGAGCCATGCAACGCGATATCCGCAATCTTGAGCGTCAACAGGCACGCGCTCGCGATCAGCGCAATCGGAATGAGCCGCAGATCGCGGATGTAACGGATCATGCCGCGAGACCATGCACCTTGGTGCGCAGCCTCTCGGCGAAAGCTTCCGCCGCGGCCGCGACGGCTTTCGCGTCGGTCCTGGTGTCGACCTTGGTGTCACTGCGCCGCGCTTCGCTTAGCGGCGCGACCTGATGGTCATTGCCGCGCCCTGCGGTCACGATCTGCGACAGCCGGCCCAGCAATTCCTTGCCGGCGGTAACGGTGCGATCGATTTCGATGGTGACGCGCTCGGCTTTGCGCAGCCGCTCGCCCAAACCGGTGTCGCATTCGTGCACAGTGAGCTTCAATCCGCCGATGGCGCGCTCGGCGATTTCCGTCGCCGTCACCAGCTCAGAAATCGTCGCCCGCAACGACTGCTCGTCGGCTTTCAGGAGCTTCAGTCGACGGTTGAGCATGATGCAGTAGCCGATCGTGAACATCAGCAGGATCGCCACCAGCCCGTCGATGATTATTCCAATGCCGTTTGTCATGGTGCCTCCATTCGAGTGCCGGAGCCGCCCGCCGATTCGAACATCGTGAATGTCATATTCGGCTTGCGCAGCGGCTTGCCGACACGCACCGCAACGCGGTCGCCGACGCGCCCCATGCGGCCCTCGGTCAGCGTGACGTCGCCGCAGCGCACGATCACCGGCGCGTCCGATTTAAGCTCGAGCATCAGCGTGTCGCCAACATCGAGTTTCATAATCTGCTTTAACGGCAGCCGCGCCTCGTAGAGCACGGCATGGACCGCGATTTCCGCTTGGCCCAATTCCGTCGCCAGATGCCCTTCCCAGTTCGGATCGCGGCCGAATTTCTCGCCCATGAACATCTGCAACAGCACGTCGCGGATCGGCTCGATCGTGGCGTAAGGGAGCAGCAATTCGATTGTGCCGCCGCGATCTTCCATGTCGATGCGCAGGCGCACCAGGATCGCGGCGTTTGCCGGCCGGGAAATGGCGGCGAAGCGCGGATTGGTCTCCAGCCGGTCGATGTTGAACTTCACCGGCGACAGCGGCTTGAACGCGAGCTCGGCATCCGCAAGCACGACCTCGATCATTCGCTTGACCAGGTTGGTCTCGATCGTGGTGTAGGGCCGGCCTTCGATGCGGATCGCGGTCTGGCCGCGCCGGCCACCGAGCAGAACGTCGATAATTGAATAGATCAGGCTCGAATTGACGGTGACGAGGCCGAAATTGTCCCACTCCTCGGCCTTGAAGACACCGAGGATCGCCGGCAGCGGGATCGAATTAAGGTAGTCGCCGAAACGGACCGAGGTAATGCGGTCGAGCGACACCTCGACATTGTCCGAGGTGAAATTGCGCAGACTGGTCGTCATCAGCCGGACCAGCCGGTCGAAGATGATCTCCAGCATCGGCAACCGCTCATAGGAGACCATCGCCGAATCGATGATCGCGCGGATGCCGGAATTATCGTTGAGCGAAATATCGGTGAGGCTGAAGCCTAGGAGCGAGTCGATTTCATCCTGCGTGAGAACGCGCTCGGCGCCGCCCTTGGCGGCCTGAACGAAATGGCCGTCGTCAACCATGGTCGCCCATTGTGACGCCACGGCATCGCCGGGCGCATGGTCTTCCGCCGGTTGAGCTTCGGCGGCGGCCGCCGCGGCCGGATTTTTCGTTGCGTCGAGCGCAACGCCCCACTCGGCGGCGAGCGCGTCGTTATCGATCTGATCCTTTGCGGGCATGTTCGATAAATCTCAGGCCGAGACCGTCACTGGATGACGATTTCCTTGAACAGAACGGCATTGATGTGGCTCGGAGCGATTGCTGCGTCGACGCGGCGTGTCAGCTCTTCCTTCAAGCGGTAGAGTCCGGCGGAGCCGTCGAGATCGGTCGGACGCAATTCGCGCAAGTAAGTCTGAAAGGTGTCCATAATGCGCGGCATCACCGGTTGGATTTGCGCCGACAGCGCCTGGTCCGGCAGTTCGAGCACCACCTTCACTTTCAGATATTGCGTGCGGTCGTTACCTCCGGTGCTCGACAGATTGACCAGGACATCGGGCAGATCGAGGAAGACCGGCGGCTTGACCTGATTGGCGGCGGTCTCCGCCTCGGCCTTATGGGCAAAGAGGAAGTAATAGGCGCCGCCGCCGATGCCGCCAAGCGCGACGAGCCCGCCCACGGCTATCAAGATCAGCTTGAGCGATAGCTTACGTTTGGCGGGCGCTGCTTTGCCTTCCTCGCCTTCGGCTTCGGCGTTTTCATCTTCGGTCTTTGTTTCAGTCGTCGTTGCCATCACCGCTCCCGCTTGCGTGGAGCGCACGCAGCCGGCCGGATTGAACGCAATACCAATGTTGCGAGCGCTACTCGGCGCTGGATGTAGCGCCGTACTTTTCGAAGCTAGGCAGGAATGGTTAACGGATACTTGCCGGCGCCGTGGCGGCGGGAATTATTTGCCGGGTAGGACGCTAAGAGCGGCCTTTTCTGCCCGCTCTTCGGTCCGGCGACAAAGCCTTATATCATTGCTTTATCGTCACTTTTTCCCTTGGCACGGCTTCTGCAAATCACTTGTCCGCACACGCGCCTCAAGCGGCTTGGGAGAGTCGCTTAAACGCTCAGATGAAAATGCCGGCGGCCGGCATCTTCGTCGCACAAGGGGAGAGTACCGATGGAGAACGCCCTTCTCGTCGGCCTGTCGCGGCAGATGGCGCTCACACATGAGCTCGACGTGGTTGCCAACAACATCGCGAATATCGACACCACCGGCTACAAGTCCGACAACGCGATGTTTGAGCAATTCCTCAGTCCGCGGGCCAGCGATCAAAGTTTCAGCGGCCCGAATCGCCGCGTCAGCTTCGTGGAAGACCGCGCGAGCTGGATCGACATGAGCGAGGGCGCGATCCAGCACACCGGCAACCCGCTCGATGTCGCCATCGACGGCAAAGGCTATCTCGCGGTGCAGACCGCGAACGGACAGCAACGCTATACGCGCAATGGCGCGCTTTCGATCAATGGCGCCGGCCAGCTCGTTACCAGCGATGGCGACCAGGTGGTCGGCGATTCCGGCCCGATCACCTTCCAGTCCACCGATCACGACGTCGTCATCAGCCCGACCGGCATCATCACGGTGCGCGAGGGCAATGCGACCGGCAATTCGGCTCGCGGCAATCTTCAACTCGTCAACTTCGCTCGGCCACAGCTTCTGCAAAAGGACGGCGGCTCGAAGTTCATGGCGCCGGCCGGCGTCACGTCCGAGCCGGCGCCGGCAAACACGTATCTGGTTCAAGGCGCGATCGAGAAATCGAACGTGAACGGCGTCGCCGAGATGGCGCGCCTGATCGAGATCACGCGCAGTTACACCGATATCGCCAACATCCTGCAGGAACAGAACGACCAGCGCCGCAACGCGCTGTCGCAGCTGTCGCAGACGCCGAGTTCGTAAGTCGTAAGGTTCGGGAGACGGCAAGATGCGTGCGCTAGATACTGCGGCAACCGGAATGGCGGCCATGGACCTTCAGGTCCAGGTCATCGCCGGCAACATCGCGAACATGACGACCACCGGCTTCAAGAGCCAACGCGCGGAATTTCAGGACCTGCTCTACGAACACGTACAACGCATCGGCGCGCAGGCCTCCGAGCAAGGCAACATCGTCCCCGTAGGCATCGAGCTCGGCTCCGGCGTGAAGACCGTCGGCACGCCGCGACTGATGACCCAGGGCTCGCTGGAGCAGACCGGCAACACGCTCGACGTCGCCATCCAGGGTGACGGCTGGTTCAAGATCCAAATGCCCGACGGAACCTTCAGTTACACCCGCGACGGCTCGTTCCAACAGGACTCGCAAGGCCGCATTGTCAACGCCGAGGGCGACATCGTTCAGCCGAGCATCACCATCCCGCAGAACGCGAGCGGGCTCACCATCAACCAGCAGGGTCAGGTTTCCGTGCAGCTGCCCGGCACCACCACGTCCTCCATCCTCGGCCAATTCACCATTACGCGCTTTTCCAACAATGCCGGTCTGCAGGCGAACGGCGACAACCTGTTCACGGCGACACCGGCCTCCGGCACGCCGCAAGACACGCTGGCGGGAACCGACGGCGCCGGCACGCTGCAACAGGGCTACCTCGAACAATCCAACGTCGAAGCGGTAACGGAAATCTCCAATCTGATCGCGGCGCAGCGCGCCTACGAGATGAATTCCAAGGTCATCACCGCAGCCGACGAAATGTTGCAGACGACCTCGCAACTGATGAAATGAGAAGGGTCTCGTCCATGATCCGGATGCTGATCGCAAGTTTGGCTGTGCTGCTCGCTCTGGGCAGCGTGGTGGCCGCGCAAAGCCCGGCGGCGCAGGCTCCGGCGCTCAAGGCAAACGTCACTGTCACCCGCGACATCGTGACCATCGGCGATCTCGTCGAAAATGCCGGACCGGTCGCCGACGTGCCGATTTTCCGCGCGCCCGATCTCGGCACCACGGGCGCGGTGGCGACCGACCGCATTCTCGACGCCATCCGGTCGCACCAGCTCATCGGCATCGACACGCACGGCGTTGCGGAGGTCATCGTGACGCGCGCCAGCCGCGCGATCGCCGCCCGGGAAATCTCCGCCCGCATTGCCCTGGCGCTGTCCGGGCAATACGGTTTCGGCGACGCCCGCAACATCTTGATCAACTTCGACGGCGACGTCCGCACGCTGCAAGTCGAGTCCAATGTGACCGGCGAACTGCAAGTGCTCGCGCTCGCGTACGATCCGCACACGACGCGTTTCGACGTCACATTCGATCTGCCGGAAAGCATCGAGCTGCACCGGCACCCGGCGCGCTACACCGGCACGGCGACCGAGACGATCGATGCCATTGCGGTCGATCGTCCGGTCGAGCGCGGCGAGGTGCTCAAAACCTCCGATCTCACCATGGTGCGGCGGCCCAAGGCCGAGGGAAGCGTCGTCCTGACCGACACCAACGCAGCGCTCGGGCTCGCGGCGCGGCATGCGCTGCGTCCGGATCAGCCGCTCGCCGCCGCCGATCTGATGAAGCCGGAAATCGTTGCGCGCAACGATACCGTCACCATCGTTTATCAGGTGCCGGGAGTAACGCTCACGCTGCGCGGACAGGCGAAGGATGCCGGCGCGATAGGCGATACGATCAGCGTGGTCAACGTGGAATCCAAGCGAGTGATGCAAGCCGTGGTTTCGGGGCCGGACCGCGTGACGGTCGGGTCCATTGCCGCGCAAGTCGTCGATAATTCGGCGGAGCTGTCGGAGTAAGTTGCGCGTGTGTCGCGAGTAAGAGGTAGTTCAATGTCAAAGCGCGTTTTGCTGCTGCGTTGTGCATTGTTGTCGTCGGTGGCCTTTAGCGGTTCTGGCTGCGCATCACTCGACAGGTTGAAAGATATAGGCAATCCGCCGCCGCTTTCGGCAGTGTCCAATCCAACGACGTCGCCCGGATATACGCCCGTGCAAATGCCGATGCCCACACCGCAACCGGCCTCGTTCAATCCCAATTCGCTGTGGCGCAACGGCTCACGCGCGTTCTTCAAGGACCAGCGCGCCCATCAAGTCGGCGACATCTTGACGGTGAAGGTCAACATCAACGACACCGCGCAATTCCAGGATCAGACGCAGGTTCAGCGCACCTCGACCGAGGATTCCGGGATAACCAATTTCATCGGCGCCAACACCATCGTCAATCCGGCCAAGGCCGTCTTGCCGGGCAGCATCATCACCGCCAATACTCGACTCGCAGAGCAACGCCAACGGCACCATCAACCGCCAGGATCAATTGCTGACGAATGTGGCGGCGGTAGTGACACAGGTGCTGCCGAACGGAAATATGGTGATCGAAGGCAAGCAGGAAGTGCGGCTTAATGCGGAAATGCGCGTGCTTGTGGTCGCCGGCGTGGTGCGTCCGGAAGACATCGAGAGCGAGAACACGATCGACTTGGCCAAGATCGCCGAGGCGCGCGTCGCCTATGGCGGCAAAGGCACCCTCTCCGACATCCAGCAGCCGCCGTGGGGCCAACAGGCGCTAAACGTGCTGTTGCCTTTCTGATCGGACGACGGAGGACAGACGACGGATGACAGATTCGCAGATCAGAGATCGAATGTCGGAGACCAAGTGAACCGTTGTCTGTCGTCAGTCCTCCGTCATCCGACTTCGCTCCCCGGGATCCGCGTCGCGTATGTCTAACGTCGATCCCGACACGCCGCGGCCTCCGGCAGCTCCCCGCCGGAGGCCGCAACCTTTCGGGTCAAGCCGATAGCTTGCGCTGCGACGGGACAAACTCCGTTCGCATTAAATCTTGCCGCAGGGCGCCGAACGCGCTCTTCCAGTCGCCGAATTTTGGCTGCCGGTAAAGCTGCGCCGTCGGGTACCATGGACTGTCTTGCCGCTCGCGCAACCAGCGAAAATCCGCGGCGAACGGCAGCAGCAGTAGCAGCGGCTTACCTATCGCTCCGGCCAAATGCGCGATCGCGGTGTCCACCGAAATGACCGCATCCATGAGCGAGATAGCCGCGGCCGTATCGGCAAAATCGCGGAATTTGCATTCGATCCGAAACAGGTTTGGAAATTTCTGCAGTACCGGCAGGTCGCGTTCGCGGATTTCGTGCTGCAGGCTGACGAAGGCGACGTCCGGCACATCGAGCAACGGCGCAAGCGTCTCGAGGCCGATCGACCGATTAAGATCGTTGTCGTGGATCGGGTCCCCGGACCACGCCAGGCCGATGCGCGGCCCGCGCTGCGGCAGACGATCTCGCCAGGCGGCAACCCTTTCATCGGGCGGCGCGATATAGGGAGCGTCGCCCGGGATTGTCGCTAGCTCCGTGGCGAAAGCGAGCGGCAAGCTGAGCAGCGGACAGTGCACATCGAAGGCTGGCAGCGGTTCGCCGCGCGCAATCACGGTCGCCACACCCGCCATGCCCGAAAGCAGCGGAACGAGCTCGCGCTGAACCTCGAGAATGATTTTGCTGGCGCCGAGCCCGGTCACAAGCGGCGCATAGCGCACGAACTGGATGGTGTCGCCAAAACCCTGCTCGGCGTGCAGCAGAATGGTTTTGCCGTCGAGAGATTCCTTGCCCAGCCACAGCGGCGCTGTATAGCTGCGGCGCTGCGATGCCAAAAGTCCGACCGCCCAGCGCGCTTCATAGCCGCGCCAACCCGCGGCAAAATCGCCGAGCGTCAACCGGGAGACGCTGTCAACAAATCGGGCCTGGGCAAAGTTCGGGTTGCTGACGAGTGCTCGGCCTACGCTCATCAAGGCTTCGCGCGGCCGATCGAGCCTGCGCAGCGCGACGGCGCGGTTGGTCAGGAGCTCGGCATTTTCGGGCACGATGGTCAGCGCCCGGTCGTAGATGGCAATCGCGTGTTCGGGCCGATTGAGCTTGATCAGCGCATTGCCGTAATTGCCCAGCGCATCGAGGTGATCGGGATTGACGGCGAGTAGGCGCTCGAAGTTTTCCGCTGCGTCAAGCGGCCGGCGCAGCTCAAGAAGCGCTACGCCGCGGCGGTTGAGCAGCTCCACATTGCCCGGATCGAGCGACAGTCCCGCGTCGTAGCTGCGAAGCGCCTCCTGGTATCGGCGCAGATAATGGAAAGCGAGCCCGAGGCTCGCAAATCCTTCGGCGCGGCTGCCGTCGATATTCAACGCGGCCTGAATCAGAACCAGCGCCGTGTCGACGCGCCCACATTGACAATGCAGCCGGCCGAGCCCGTGCAACGCATCGAAATTTTCGGGATGATGCTGCAGCACCGCATTGTACAGACGTTCCGCCTTGGCATTCTCGCCCGCCTCGTGCGCCCGCAGGGCGCGGCGTAACACGCGCGAGCAATTCGGCTGCATGAACTGCGATGGCCCGTTCTGCATAGCTTTCAGCAATCGGCTCTCGCGATACCGCGCGACGTGTGAGCTTCCCGCTGGGGCGCCGCGTGACCCGCGCAATGATGCTTAACGGCTGGTAAAGGAGGACGGTAAATGAAGGCTTAAAGACCGCGGCGGCGGTTTATGAACACTGGAAATCGTTGCAGGCAGCGCGCCGCGTTCCGCTCATTCCAGCGCTAGCGACATATAGCCTGGGTCTCCGCTTTTCGCCTTCGCGCGATACGCTTGCGCGGACTGAAACCTGACCTAACCCGCCGCGCAAGCGAACGCGGATCGCGGCTATAAGCGGAGAGATGCGGCGGCTCAATCGTCGCGATAGACGCGCTCGCGCCGCTCGTGACGTTCCTGGGCTTCGATCGATAATGTCGCAATCGGACGCGCCTCGAGCCGTTTGAGCGTGATCGGCTCGCCGGTTTCCTCGCAATAGCCATAGGTGCCGTCTTCGATGCGCTGCAGCGCGGAATCGATCTTGGCGATCAGCTTGCGCTGGCGGTCCCGCGCGCGCAGCTCGATCGCCCGATCGGTTTCCGACGACGCGCGATCGGCGAGGTCGGGGTGATTTTGGCTCTCGTCCTGGAGATGCTGCAGCGTCTCCTTGGCCTCCTTGAGGATATCCTCCCGCCAGTTGAGCAATTTCAGCCGGAAATACTCCCGCTGGCGCTCGCTCATGAACGGCTCTTTGTCGGTGGGCCGGTACAGTTTCTCTTCTAGCCGAACGCTTCCCTCGCCCCTACCGTTCTTATCGGGCTTGTCGGCGGCTCGACCGTTTTTGCCCTTTAACAACTGCATTTTGCGTTTACTCCCGCACCCGACTGCCGCGAGGCCCCCCTCGCGCCGCGGCTTATATCCAACGTCCATGACAGAGACAACAAGGATCGTGGCGCGGCAGAGCGTAAAAACCGGTTCCGTTATGGAGCAACCATAATGTCGTGCTCCAGCCCCTACCCCGGTGGCAGCCCTAACAAAACCAAGCAAAAATCGCGGACTTTCGAAGTTTCGGGACGTGCGGGAAGCCTTAAGACATGCCCGCTTTGGCGAGTTCGACCGACACCCGCAGGTTGATCTCGGCCAGGACCTGATCGAGCCGGTCGTCGCCGGAGGCGTCGTGGAGGTCGGCCGCCACGGATTTGAGCCGTAGCATTGTGGCCTGATCCAGCGTGCCCACGAGCAGCCCGATCTTGAGCTCGTCGAGCGCATCGAGTGCGCGGCGACCGTGTTTGACCGCACGACGCCGGCGTTCCACCGGGTCTTCGATGCCTTGGAGCGCGATCAACGCGTCAATGCCGCCCAAGGTACGCAGCGCAACGGCAGCGCTCGGCGCTTGCGGAGCGCCCGCTTGGGCGAGTGAGAAAGTGCCGCCCGGCGCCCGCCGCGCCATATTCGGCGAGGCTGCGAGTGCCGTCCTGTTCGGTCCATCAACACGCATAATAAGATGGTGTCCTTTTATGGTTAATGGCCAGTAAAATCTGGCGGCAAGAATTGCCGGAAACCGGCAAGGGATGCTCGCCACCGCCCCGCCGCGCAACCGCGCTCGCTGTAGATAACCATTTTATTTCATAGTCTTAGCTGTACTGTCCGCGTGGCACGCAATTGGCATTGTTACTGTCGTCCGGCCTCTTGGGGAGCAAGGGATGAGAGGGACGTGTCGAACAGCGCTTGCCGCGCTGGTGGTTATTGCCTGTGCCGCCTCGCCGGCGGCAGCGATGTCGCGCATCAAGGACCTCGCCAGTATCGAGGGGGTCCGGCAGAACCAGCTTATCGGTTACGGCCTCGTCGTCGGTCTCAACGGCACCGGCGATACGCTCAATAACGCCCCCTTCACCAAGCAATCGCTGCAAGCGATGCTGGAACGGCTCGGCGTCAACATCCGCGGTCAACAAATCCGCACCGGCAACGTCGCCGCCGTCATGGTCACCGCCGACCTGCCGCCGTTTGCCACGCAAGGCACTCGCATCGACGTGACCGCATCGGCGATGGGTGATGCCAAAAGTCTGGAGGGCGGCACGCTGTTGGTCACCCCGCTCCTTGGCGCCGACGGCAACGTCTATGCGGTCGCACAAGGCTCGCTGTCCATCGGCGGCTTCCAGGCCCAGGGCCAAGCGGCCAGCATCACCCGCGGCGTACCGACCGTCGGGCGACTCCCCAACGGCGCCATCATCGAGCGGGAGATCGAATTCGCGCTCAATAGCATCGGCCAATTACGGCTCGCCTTGCGTAATGCCGATTTCACGACGGCAAAGCGCATCGCCGAGGCGATCAATGACTATATTGGCGCGCCGATCGCCGAGCCGCTCGATCCGTCGGCCGTGCAGCTCACGCTGCCGAAGAAGTTTCCGCAGAACATCGTCCAGCTTCTGACCGAGATCGAGCAATTACAGGTCGAACCGGACGAAGAAGCCAAGATCGTCATCGACGAGCGCTCGGGTGTCATCGTCATCGGCCGCGACGTGCGCGTGTCGACGGTGGCGGTCGCTCAGGGCAACCTCACAGTCACGATCTCGGAAGCGCCGCAAGTGAGTCAGCCGGCGCCGCTGTCGAGAGGCCGCACCGTCACGGTGCCGCGCACGCAGGTTGGCGTGCAAGAAGAAGGCAAAAAGCTCGCGATGGTCCACGAAGGCGTATCGCTGCAGCAAATCGTCGACGGGCTTAATGCGCTCGGCATCGGGCCGCGCGACCTGATCACGATCTTGCAGGCGATCAAGGCCGCCGGCGCCATCCAGGCCGATATCGAGGTGATGTGATGTCGAACTTGAGCCCCGTCGATCTTAGCGCGTCGCTGTCCTCGATTGGAAACGCGGCGAACCTACAGGCTCAAGCCACGCTCAAGCTCAAAGGCAAAGCGAAGGAAGCCGCGCAGAATTTCGAGGCGAATTTCCTCGGCAACATGTTCCAAGAGATGTTCACCGGCATCGACGGCGATGGTCCGTTCGGCGGCAGCGGCGCCTTGAAGATCTGGCGCTCGTTCATGACCGACCAGATTGCAAAATCGTTCGCCAATGCCGGCGGCATTGGCATAGCGCCCATGGTGTACAGCGCCTTGCTCAAGGAACAGGGCCTGACGACATCATGAATCCCATCATCACGGCCGCGGAAGCGGAACAGGCAATCGACGATCTCACGGCATTGATGGAAAAACTCGCGGGCCTCCTACAACAGGAGACGCTGTTGGTGCACGCCGGCCGGATCCGCAACGCCGCCGCCATCGAGCCGACCAAAGCGGAGCTCGCCGGCCGACTGTTCGCAGCCGGCGAGCGATTGAAGGCAAGCGCGAAATTTCTGCGGCAGTCGGTGCCGGCGCGTTGCGCGGCGCTGCTGCGCCTACAAGACACGTTCCGCGGCATCCTGCAGAAGAATATGATCGTACTGGCGACCGCGCATGCGGTCTCGGAAGGGATCATGCGCCGGCTGTCCGGCGATCTCGCCCGCAAGGCGTCGCCGCAGATCTATGGCGCGACCGGACAGGCCGCGGCGCCCAGTCCCAAGCACGGCCGGCCGCTCGCCGTCAGCCGCACGCTCTAGCAAAATCGCGTAGTGCGTTTCGGCCTAGCCCGACTTCGCCCGGCGGCGCGCGACATCGACAAGCTCGTGGCGGATCCGCTCGATCGGTCCGTTCCAGTCGCCAATCGACGTCTGCCGGAACAGCCGCATGCTCGGGTACCACGGACTATCGGTGCGATCGAGCAGCCATCTGAAATCCGGCGAGAATGGTAGCAGCAGCGCAACCGCCTTGCCCATCGCGCCGGCAAGATGCGCAACCGACGTATCGACAGCGATGAGAAGATCGAGCATCGCGATGACTGCCGCGGTGTCGGCGAAATCAGTAAAATCCTGACCAAGCTGAATAACACCATGCTCGCTCAAAATCGCCGCCTGCGCTTCGCTGATTTCTTTTTGCACGCTGATAAAATCGAGGTTTGGCGCGGATAGGAGCGTTGCAAGGCGATCGAGCGGTACGGAGCGATTGCGGTCGTTTAAGTGCACGCTGCTGCCCGCCCAGCAAATTCCGATGCGCAGCCGGCCGTTCGCCGGCAGCCGTTGCCGCCACTTGGCCAGGCGCTCTTCAAGCGGCCGGAGATAGGGAATATTGGCGGGCACCGTCGCGAGCTCGGTTCCGAACGCCAGCGGCAAGCTCAACAACGGACAACGCAGATCGAAATCGGGCAGCATCTCGCCGTCGGTGAAAACTCCGGAAATATCCGGAACGGAGCAAATCAGCATTTTGAGCGGAGGCTGCACCGCAAGGAAGACTTTGGCGCCGCGCGCCGCAGCGAGCGGTGCGTAGCGCACGAACTGAATCGTGTCGCCGAGCCCTTGCTCGGCGTGGAGCAGCACCGTCTTCCCATGCAAATCCTGCTCGCCGTCCCAGATGGGCTGAGAATAGTGGCCGCGTTGCCCCGCCAGATCGTTTCTTTTCCAACGGTACTCGTACTGTTTCCAGCCGTCGCGGTAATCGCCCATGCACAGGCGAGTGACCGCCGCGTTGAAATTGGCATCGACATTTTCCGGCTCGATCGCGAGGGCCTCGGCATAGCTGGCAAGCGCCTGGTCCATGCGCACCTGTTTGAGAAAGGCATTGCCGCGATTGACGCGGGCGGCGACCGTGTTCGGCTCAACGCGCAGCGCATGCTCGTAACAGGCGAGCGCTTCATCGAATCGATTCATTTCGGCGAGCGCTGCGCCGCGGTCGGAAAGTACGCCTGATTGGTCGGGCTTGAGCGCGAGCGCACTGTCGTAATCATCTAATGCCCGCGCGTAATGTCTGCCTTTGATGAAAGCCTTTCCACGATTGGCCAAAGCCGCGACGTTGTCGGGCTCGCGGGCAACTACCTTATCGAAGACCGAGAGGGCTTCGTCGATCCGATCGAGGTCCAGCAGAACTGTACCGCGATTGATTTGGATTTCGACGCGATCGGGCGCCGCTGCCAGCGCCGCATCGTAACTTACCAAGGCCTCGCCAGGACGCCGGAGCTTGCTGAGGACGACGCCGCGGGTATTTAGCGCGTCGGTATTCGCCGGATCTATTGCCATCGCCTTGTCGCACGATGCGAGCGCTTCCTCGAGACGGTCCAGGACCGTCAGCGCATTAGCGCGATTATGGAGCGCGCCGAGATGATCGGGATCGATTGCCAGAGCACGATCGAGGTTTCCCAGCGCTTCGTGGGGCCGATCCAACCCGATCAGTGCCAGGCCGAGATTGTTGAGAACGTCGGGCCGTTGCGGCTCCAGCGCAAGAGCCGCCGTATAGCTTTCGCGCGCCTCCTCCGGTCGCCCAAGCCCCAGCAACGCGTTGCCGCGATTGTAAAGCGCATCGGCGTAGTCTTGTTTTCCAGCCAGTGCGAGTTCGCAGCTTTGCAGCGCTTCCCCGTATCGGCGGAGCTCCGCCAGCACGACGCCGCGATTGTTGAGCACCTCGGCATGGCTTGATTCGATCGCGAGCGCCGAGTCATAAGCGGAAAGCGCTTCTTCAAGCCTCTTTAACGCTCCGAGCGCAATTCCGCGCCGGTTGAGCGCGCCGATGTGCCGCGGCGATCGCGCCAGCACTCTGTCGTAATCGGCAATCGCCTCTTCGTGCTGAGCGAGTGCGCACAGTGTATTACCGTGATTGTAGAGCGCATCGAGATGACCGGGCGCCAGTGCCAGGGCGCGCTGGTAGCTCGCCAAAGCTTCAGCGTATCGTTTCAGTCCCTTAAGCGCATTGCCGCGATTGTAATGCGACGTGGCGTCGTTGCTTCGCGCCGCGAGCACCTTGTCGAAGTTTAGCAACGCCTCTTGATGACGTTTGAGGGCATCGAGAATGACTCCGTAGTTGGAAAGCGCGTCCGCCGATCCGGGTTGCGCCTTGAGCGCGGCCGCGACGAGGCGCAGAGCTTCGACCGATCGGCCTTGCTGGTGCTTGAGCACGCCATTTAAGTGCAAGGCGTCGAAATTGCGCGGTTCGCTCGCTAGAACGGAGTCGTAGATTTGTTCCGCTTCTTTGAGAAGGCCATTTTGGTGCAGCGCCAGCGCCTGCTGAATCGAATACGCCGCTGTCGCGCGCCGCGCGCTTGCGTGCTTCGCCATGCCTGCGCCACCCTGAGCCTGCGACCGAGGTCGATGAGGCAAAGTCGGCCAAGATGGTTAACCGCGCGTAAATCGGCGCCTATAAGAACGCCAAATTAACCCCGTTCGGGCATCAACGAAGCCTACGACTATCAGGCCGATCAGTGGGTGAGACCGTGAGCATCGGAAGCATCGGCAGCACCCCCTCGTTCTGGCAACAGGACCAAAATTACTGGAGCGACGCGCACGCCCAAAGTCAGGCATCCTCGGCGGACGATGCGCTGATCGATGTAATGGGCCAGGCCGAAACGAATTTGGCCAAAGGCCTAGCGAGCATCGCCAATCAGACCGCCTTGAACCGCGTCAACAGCGAGATTACGTCGCTGGTTGAGCAAGCATTGAACCCGTCGGGCAGTTCCACCTCATCGTCATCGAGCGGCTCGAGCGGATTCTCCACACCTTCCAGTTCCAGTTCCCCCTCTCCAGCGACCGCGATCGGCACGACGCCAGTTACGACGAGCACCTCGCTGTCGACGCTCGGCATTCTTCCGAATGGCACGATCACCGTCGGCACCGGTGCTAACACGACGACCTACACCTCGACGGGAACAGACACCATCGCCGATCTCATCAATGCCATCAACGTGGACCTGCCGACCAACGCGAATGTAACGGCGTCGCTCAACGCCCGGAGCCAACTCGTTATTACCAGCAGAGACGATACCAGTGCGATTTTCATCGGAGGCAGCGGCAACGATGCCGCCGCTATCGGCTACGCGGTCGGAAATGACACATTTTTGCCTAAAGCCGCTCCTACCCCCCCAACTTCTTCAGTTACTTCGACATCATCTGCGAGCGGGACGAGCGGTTCGACACCCTCTTCCCAGAGCGCCTCGAGCGGCAGCTCTAAGAGCACACCGACGAATTCGTCGCTCGCCTTGCAAAGCATCAGTACCGCCGCATCCATACTTTCCGCGGATGGCGTGAGCGGCAACCTGGTGGATATGTTGGCGTGATCGGGCGCTAGGCAGCGGCGAATTGCGACGACAGATCGCCGCAAAACGTCATTGGGCCGACGTGGCTAAGCTTGCTCTTGAGATCGGCCCAGATCTCGCCGCCCATTTCGGTCCAGCGCTTGCAGAAGGCGAAATCCTCGCTGAGATAGGTTCCATCCTCGGCGATCATGCATTCGAAAAAAGCGAAACGATTGTCGCTTGCGGTCGCGGCATCGATGGAGTGATCGCGCTTGAATTTCAGCTGCGGATAGTGCGTGCACATTCTTTCCAGTGCCCGACGGCGGATCATGAGAAAGCCCGTGCCGGCGTAGCGCACTTTCACAAATCCAGCTATTTCAGTGACCGCGTTCGGATCGTCGACTTCAAACACGTATTTTAGCGCCGCCGCGGCCGGATTGGGACGATTGGCTTCGATTGTCGTTTTGACCTTGTCCCAATCGATCCGCTTGATCGGATAGATCGCGGCGCACATATCGGCTCCGCATTCGATCAGGCGCAGAACCTGCTCCGGCTCGAATCCGATATCGGCATCGACAAACAACAGGTGGGTTGCACTCGGATCGTCGAGGAATTGCGAAATCAGGCTCGCCCGCGCACGGGTGATCAGCGCGTCGCCATCCTTGAACAAGACCTTGAAGTTAAGTTGGCTGTAGGAGCGGACAAGCTTTTGCAGCTTGAACAGCGACGCCGCATAGAGAACGGAAATTTGGCCGCCAAAGCATGGCGTCGCCACCACAAGATTGATGGTGGGAGATGCCGGCGCGATCGGCAGCGCCGGCGTGGTGGCGGTCGACGCCGCCGTCTCCGGCTTTATCGCTCGCGCCTTGGACCTTTTGGGACCTCCACTATTGGTCGCCAGGTCCTTGCACTTCAAGGATTTGAATTCGACGGCAGGCATGGCGGCGTCCCCGCAGATTCAGCTTCGCGGCCACGGCTAAAGCGGTCAGTTCCCGCTTCCACCCCCCGCTCGGCGCAACTCTCAAATCATGGTTAATAGATAGAAAACGCAGATGGTTAACGGCGCTTTAAGCGCCAGCGCGAAATCCAATAAATGGGGGAAAACCCTTATGGCGCAAGCGCGGCGCAATGCGCCGGACGCCCCCTAAAGAACTGCCGCGGAAATATGGGCCAGTTCAAGAAAGACGCAGATTTACACGTCTTTAAGCGAATTGAGGCAATCCTCCGGCAGCCGATCGTGTCGATCGGAACTATGCACTGCCGGTACGGCACGTACAGCAAGTGCAAACCAGTACGGCCTGTAACCAGAAGGGTACCACGATGTCTGACATTACCTTAACCTCCGGCATTCGGCAGAACTTGCTGTCGTTGCAGCAAACGTCCGCCGACTTGACCACCACGCAGGAAGCGCTCGCTACCGGCAAAGCGGTGAATTCGGCCGCCGATAACCCCAGCGCCTATTTCACTTCGCAGAATTTGACCAACACCGCCAACTCGCTGAGCGCCTTGCTCGACCAGATCGGCCAGGGCCAGCAGACGATCGACGCGGCCACCAACGGCCTCACCGGCATTACCAGCCTGCTCCAACAGGCCTTGTCGACGGTGCAGCAGGCGCAGCAAGCGAGCCAGACCGCAGGTGGGACGACCGGAACTGTCGCCGTCAGCGGCTCCACAGTCGCTACCGCCGGCACTCTCAACATCCTGGTGGGCTCGACCACTTACGCGATCGCCATCGCGACGAGCGAAACGGCAAGCGCCATCGAAGCGGCGATCAATGCTACCACCGGCCTCGGCAGCTCCGGCGCCGTGACCGCAACCGACAACGGCAGCGGCAAAATCATTCTGACTGCCAATTCGGGCGACACGAGCTTCACGGTCCTCGACAACGCAACGTCCGAAACCCTCGGTCTTACCGGTTCCAGCACCAATACCGCGATCTACGGCTCGAGTTCGACGCGCACTACCCTGCAATCGAACTACAACGGGCTGTTGACGCAGATCAACCAGCTCGCCGGCGACGCGTCCTACAACGGCGTCAACCTCCTCAACGGCAACAATCTGACGATCGACTTCAACCCGACCGGGACGAGCTCGCTGACCATCACCGGCGTGAATTTCAACGCATCGGGTCTCGGACTGGCGACGATCAGCGGCTCAGTTGCCGGGTCCTTCCAGGACAACAGCGCGCTCAACACAGCGGTTTCCGACATCAATGCCGCGATCTCGAACGTGCAAACCCAGACCGAGACGTTCGGCACCAATTCGGGCGTCATCGGAACCCGGCAGACGTTCGAAACGAACATGATCAATACGCTGCAGACGGGCGCCAGCAATCTCGTCGCGGCGGACCAGAACCAAGAGAGTGCCAACCTCTTGACCGAACAGACCCAGCAGCAGCTGGAAATCTCCGCTCTGTCGATCGCCAACCAGGCGAACCAGTCAGTGCTCAAGCTGTTCGGCTAAAACTCTTCTGGTACAGGCCTACAGTGAAGGCGGCGGGGCGAAAGCCCCGCCGTTTTCTTTTCGGCATCGCCAAAGGGCACGCCCGAATGCCGAAAACGCCGCTTGCCTCCGCTATTGGCCGTTCCCGGCACGGTTAGCCGGACCTTAACCAGCATCCGCAACGATGATTTGCCTTCGGCGAGGACCCGACGTGCCACTGAAGATCGAGCTTAAGCCCAACGAGCGCATCATTCTCGGCGATTGCGCCGTCACCAATTGCGGTTCCCGCACACGCATCTCAATCGAAGGAGTCGTTCCTATCCTGCGCGAGAAAGACATCATGTCCTCCGACCGAGCCGACAGTCCGGCGAAGCGGATCTACCTCGCGATCCAGCACATGTACACGGCCAAGCGCCCGGAGCATCATTACGCTTCCTACTTTCGCCTGGTGCGCGAAATACTGAATGCCGCGCCAAACGCACGGCCGTTCATCGACAGTATCAATAATCAAATCTTAACAGGCGAATTGTACAAAGCCTTAAGGGAAGCGCGCAAGCTGATTGCCTATGAAGGGGAACGCCCGAAAATGAACTATGCCAGTAAAGCGTACGCCAAGGTTGCCAAAGAAACCGCAGCACCACGCGAACTCGAAGCGCGCCTGCTTCTAAACGCAGCCGCGAAACTGCAAGCGGTCCATGATTCCTGGCGCGACAGGCCGACCGGCCTCAATGAGGCGTTGATGTACAACCGCCGTCTTTGGACCGTCTTCATCGACGCCCTCTCGAGCACGGACAACAAGCTGCCGGCTCAAATCCGCGGCAACCTCATCAAGCTCGGCGCGTTCGTCATGGGCGAGACCTTCGCGCTCATGACCAAACCGAAGCCGAGCCACCTGAAATCGATCATCAAGATCAACCGTGGCATCGCCGCCGGCCTCGGCGCCAAGGCGCAATAAACGGCAAGTAGCCTGCGGCCGCTAGTAGAGAATTGGGATTGCCGACGTGAAACACTTCATCGCGCAACCGCAATGAGTACAGAGCACTCCATCATTGTCGAGTTGGAGACCGCGATAAAAAGCGGCTCTCAAGACAAACGCATCCAGACACTGCGGCGCGTTACCGATCTTTTTGTTCTCGATGCGGATCGCCTCGATGATCGCGAGGTCGATGTCTTCGACGGCGTCCTGAACCATCTCGTCAAGCGAATCGAGGGAAAGGCGCTCGCGGAACTCAGCCAACGTCTTGGACCGATCAAAAATGCTCCATCTAGCGTAGTGCGGCATCTGGCGAATAACGAAGACATCGCGATCGCTGGACCGGTCCTCACGCAATCCGCACGCCTGAGCGATAAGGACCTGGTCGAGATTGCCCAAAGTAAAACGCAAGCGCATCTGCTGGCTATTTCGACGCGTTCCGAAATCGACAAATCCGTTACCGACGTTCTCCTGGAACGCGGCAACAGTCACGTTTTCCACAAGCTTGCCGAGAACCAGGGCGCTGATTTTTCCGAAAATGGTTTTGCAACACTCGTGAAGCACTCGGAACGCGACGAGCAACTCGCCGAAAAAGTCGGGCTTCGTCACGATATTCCGTTACCTATGTTTCAGGAACTTTTGAAGCGCGCTACCGAGGTGGTCCGGCTGCGCCTGATTAAGGCGGCCAATCCTGAAATGCGCGATCGTATTCAAGGCGCTCTTGCGTCCATTTCCGACGATGAACAGGCTGAGGCAAGCTCGAAAAGAGAACGCGATTTCGCCGAAGCGCACACTCGGATGCTCGCACTGCACAACAATGGCCAACTTTGCGAATCGACAATTCTCGAATGTGCGAGAAACGACCGCTACGCTGACACGATAGCGGCGCTTTCGCTGCTGAGCGGAGCGTCCATGCAATTGATCGAAAATCTTTTGCAGAACAAGCGTCGCGAGGGATTTCTCGTACCTTGCAAAGTTGCCGGCGTGCGATGGGCGACGGTCTGCATAATGATGAATTATCGGGCCAGCGGCGGCATCCTTTCAGGTCAGGAGCACGATTCCCTGCGCACCGATTACCAGAAACTGTCCGAGGCGGCGGCGGCAAGGGTTCTCCGATTTTGGCAGGTGCGGCAGACCGCCTCGAAAGACGCCGCCGTCGTTAGGAACTCCCCACCGACGAGCCCCGCCGCGGCGTCGGGCATCCCTTCCCCGAGCGAACGCGTCACCCGCTGACCGGCGCGAGATAATTGACCAAACTCAACTGCGCAAGCCGCGCCGTGACCGACATTGATGCCGACAGGTTATTCTGCAGCGTCAATATATCTTCACCGATCTGGTTCTGATTGACGCCCTCGATCCCTTGCAGCATGTCCTGCAACGTGGTCTGCGTCTGCGTGTTCATTGCGGTCGCATTGCTTAAGGTGGTCTGCGCGTTGGCGAGATTGGCTTCGATGTCGCTGATGGACTGCGTGCCCGGCTGGCCGCTGAGATTGGCGGTGACGCTCTGGGACAGTGCCTGGTAGCTCGCCTGCGCATTCGGATTGCTTGCCGAAAAAGTGGTGGCGGCAAGCACGGCCACGTTGGCGACCAGCGAGGTGATGGCCGGCTCGGTGGCGCGCATGCCGTAGGCGATCGACATCGAGGGGCCAACCTGGGCAGTCGCGGTCTGTAGCGCCGGCGTGCTGCCGTTTTCGCCCGTGTACCAGAACACGGTATTCGCCGCCGTGCCGCTCACCAGGGACGTCGCAGTGTCGTAGGGCGGCCCGTCGACAATTTGCGGCGGATCCGAATTGAAGAAATCATCGGCGGCGGCGATGGCGGAGGCGGCCGGCAGCGCGGTCTGCGCCAGGTTACCAATAGCGCTAGTGAGCGCCGTCTGCAGATTGGTCGCAGTCGCCGCCGGCGTCGCGCCGATGGTGAACTGGTTCGCGCCCGGAGGCGAATCCGTGGTCGCTTGCAGCGTGATTGTCTGGCTCGATCCGTCCGGAAGGGTGAGGTTGAACGCGATCGAATCGCTGGGATTCGAATTGGTAGATCCGAGATTGACTGAAATCGACGGCGGCGAGCCGGCCGGCCCATTAACGGTCGCGCCGGTCAGGCTCGAATTCACGCTCGCGAGCTGGAAGCCGAACGGCGAGCCATCCTGAGTAAGTGTCACGTCTGAACCCGTTCCACCCACGGTCAGGCGGCCCAGGCCGTTGGCGCCGAGATCGGCCTGCTGCCGCTCGGAAATCAACTGTGTGAGCCCGGCCTGCGGGCCGTTGCCGTTCAGTATCTCGTTAGCACTGGCGACGGATGGCTGATTCAATGCACTGCCGGAGAAAAGGTAATTGCCGCCGACCTGGGTGTTGAGCAAGGAAAGTATTTGATCGAGGTAACTGGCGGCGGACTCCTGCACCGAAGTTTGGCCGGTATTGTCGAGCGAAAAGGAGCCCTGTTGACTGAGCGCTTGCTGGACCGAGCTGCTGGCATTGCCGAGCTGTGTCAGGACCAACTGAGCGATGCTCAGCGTGGTGCCGACGGTGGTCGCGGTGCTGCTATAGCCGTTGATATCGGAAAGCTGGGCGCTGAGCGCCAGCGCCACGCCCGCCTGCGATCCGAGACCCGAATAAGTCTGCGCCGCCTGTCCGCTACCCAGTTCCTGACCCAGCATATTGAGCTGGTTCATCATATTCGTCTGCGCCGTCACGTTGGCCGCAGTAATCGATCCGGGTCCGGTGATGCTCATTACGAACCTACTTGCAATAGTGTCTGCATCATCTGTTCTATTGTCGTCATCACCCGGGCGTTAGCGCCATAGGTGTTTTGCAACGCGATCAGGTTCGACATTTCGGTGTCGATATTGACGCCGGACTGATCGGTGAATCGTTGCTGTAGAGCCGTGAGGACAGTGTCCTGACCCTGCTGCAAATTGGTCGCAGCGTTCGCGGCTTGCGATTGCTGGCTGACGACCGCGCTCATGTATTGCGTGAGCGTGCCGCTGTACGGCGCCGAGGCGCTGCCGAAGCCGGTTGCCGGCGAATAGGTCAGCGTGGCATCCGTCATCTGATTGAGCATGAAGTTCGGCCGCGTCGCATCGCCAGCGGCGGTATTCGCGGCGTAAGCGACCAAACTCGACGGCGAAGCAACGATCGCGGGATTGACTTCGATGCTTCCGGCCAAGCCCGTGGTCTGCGAACCGCTCGCGGTAAGTGCCCCGGTGATCGGCTGGGTTCCGTCGGTAAACAATTGGAGCTGCGGGGTACCGCTCGTAAGCGAGGTCACCGTTGAGGTCGCCGAGAGTGAATTGACGACGTTGCCGCTGCCGGCGTTGACAACCTGCAGAACCGTGCCAGACGGATTGGAGAATTGCAGGTTCGTGCCGAGCGCGGCATTCAGTTGCGAGACCACCGAGCTCATGCCGCCGGCAAAATTAACTCCGATCACCGGATTGCTTGAATTTCCCGATTGCACGGGCAGTGCACCTCCGGCGCCCAGCGCGACAATGGTGACGGTATGCTGCGTATTCTGGGGATCGGTGTAGGTGAGCTGGATCGTGTTGCCCGCGGAGAGCGCGCCGACGTCGACGCTAAAGCCAGCTTGTGAACCGGAAGTCACGGCCGTACCCGACGTCGTCTGGTTCGACAGCGCCTGCGACATCTGGTTCGCCATCTCGTCGAGCTGCGCCTGCGCCTGCGGCAGGATTCTGTCGCGCATCTGCAGATAGGCGCCGATCTCGCCCGATTGAATGGCGTTGGTGGCGACCAAATCGGTCGTAGTGCCGCCGGGCGAGGTCAGCGTTATGGTGCCGACTCCGTCCTGGCTTGGATTGGCGCTCCATAGTGCGGTCGCCGACAGCGCCCCCACATTGTTGAAGGAGAGTTGCGAGGCCTGCGTGCCGGCTACGAGTTGCTGACCGGTGCCGGTGAATACCGAAACCTGGTTGCCCGAACCCTGCACCACGTTGACGTTCATGAGTTGCGTGAGCTGCGTGATGTCCTGGTCCCGCTGATCCTCCAGCGTGGCCGTGGAGCTGTCCGGCGCTGCCGTTTCGAGCTGCTGATTGATTTGGGCGATCTGTTGCAGGGCGGTGTTGGCCGTTTGAACGTCGGTGGCGATGCCCTGTTCGGCCTGGCTACGCAGCTGTTGGATGCTGCCGGTCATCGAATTGAGATTTTGCGCCACGGCTTGCGCCGCGCTGATCACGGCGCTCTGCGCCGAATACGAGCTTGGGCTGGTCGACAGTGCTTGCAATGCGCTAGTGAAATTATCGTAGACCGCGTCAAACGAACTGGACGATCCGGGCGTGCCGTAGATTTGCTGAAGCTGCTGGTAGAGCTGTGAGGTCGTATCCGCGTATGAATCTCCGGACGTTTCCGTCCACAACTGGCTCTGCAACAGCGCATTGAGCTGGCGATTGACGCCGTCGCTGTCGACGCCTGCCCCAGTCTCCCCGGCGAACGCGGTTGAGATCGGATTGACGGCCTCATCGACATAACCCGCCGTATTGGCATTCGCCACGTTTCCGGCAATGACCGAAAGGCCCTGCTGGGTGACGTTGACGCCCGCCAAGGCGACGGACAATGCCTGGGAAAGGCTCATGGCTCTCGCCGTCCAGGCAGCTCACGGGCTTTTGTCCGCGAGCATGCGCCGCCGCTCACTGGATGACCGTGAGCAGGCTCTGGATCATCTGGTTGGCAGTCGTCATGACACGGGCATTCGCCGAATATGCCTGCTGCGCCACTATCAACTGGCTGAACTGGGTCGCGATGTCGACATTCGAGGCTTCGAGCGAGCTGCCGACGATGGTGCCGGTCGCCGAATAGATCGGGTCGCCCAATTCCGGCGTGGCTGCGTAAGCCTCGCCGGAGAGCGGCTGGAGCGAATCCTGACCGTTGAACGTCGCCAGCGTAATGTCGGCCAAGGGGATAGTTTGACCGTTCGAAAACGAACCGACGATCTGATCATTATCGACCGAGAGTGACTGCATCTCGCCGGCGGTGAAGCCGTTCTGTGTCAGGTTAGTGACCTCCACGTTGCCGGTCGAAGATGCGAATTGCGTCAGACCGCTCGTGCCAAAGTTCAGCGTAACATTGCCGATCGTGTCGCCGTTCACCGCCAGATTTGACAAGGTCAGGGTGGGCGAAGTCGGTGAAGTCAGTTGGCCGCTTGAATTGAACGTGAACGAGGCGCCGGTGTTCTGCCAGGCGACTTGGGTCCCGGTGGCGCTCGAGTTGGCCTGATAGAACAATTGCCATGTATTGTTGCCGCCTGAACTGCTGGTTTCGGCCCAAGCGAACTGGACGTTGACCGGATTGCCGTCGGCATCGTAGGCGGTGATGGAACCACCATTAAGCGATTGGCTGGCAAAGGTTGAGGCATCATTGCCGACCACGGTGCCAGTCCCGCCGCTCGCGGCGTCGAGTGGATTCACCGAGAAGTCGGTTGGATCGAGTAGCCCAGTCGAGGGCTCGCTTGGCAGGTTTGCCGCATAGTCGATATCCGTCGTCGCCGACGCCGGGAGAAAATTGTTGCTGAACTGCAGTACCTCGGGAGTGCTGCTTTCGGCAGCTCCGGTGGCCGGGTTGAGCGGAGTGCCCATGAGATAGTAGCCGGCGCCGTTTTCCAGATAACCGTTCTGGTTCAACTGGAAATCGCCGCGGCGTGTATAATAATTAGTGTTCTCGAATTGGCCTGTAGAACTCGCTGGCTGCGCCACCACGAACCAGCCGTTGCCGTCGATCGCCATGTCGGTCGGAACCGATTTGCTTTGGATCGTGCCTTGCACCGTGTTGCTAGCTACCGAGCTGGCGAACACCCCGCCTGCTGTCTGCTCTCCCAGGGCGGCCTGCGAAACGAGATCCTGGAAGGCTGTGTCCGTTTCCTTGTAGCCTACGGTCTGGGAGTTAGCGATATTGCCGGAAATGTTTTGCAGCGCAAATGACTGCGACTGCAGACCAGCCACTGCGGTGGTCAATGCATCGAAGATACCCATGACTTGTCTCCAACTCGATCTCAACGCGACAGCGGCGGACAGCCGCACTCCGCGCCAAGGCAGCAAGCAGCGTGCCATTAAATTATCGTTATTTATCAGATACGTACGAAATTTGCCTGGGCGCTATCTGGTGCGGATATGCCGCCCTTCCGGCAAAATTTGCCGAGGCGACGAACATTTTGCGCCATGTGACGACACGTGCGACCGCACTGCGACGTCTTGTAAGCGCCAACTTCGATATGTTCTAATTTCGTGAAACATCGAGCGAGCGGAATCTTATGCGCTTCGAAGGCACCAGCGCCTATGTCGCCACCGACGATCTCAAAGTCGCGGTCAATGCCGCGATTGCCTTGGAGCGTCCATTGCTGGTCAAAGGCGAACCCGGCACCGGCAAGACCGTGCTCGCGATCGAGATCGCCAAGGCGCTCGCGGCGCCGTTGATCGAGTGGCACATCAAATCGACCACCAAGGCGTTGCAGGGGCTTTACGAATACGATGCCGTCACGCGGCTGCGTGACAGTCAATTGGGCGATGCGCGGGTGAAGGACATCCGCAACTACATCAAGCGCGGCAAGCTATGGGACGCCTTCATCTCCGACGAGCGTCCCGTGCTCCTGATCGACGAGGTCGACAAAGCCGACATCGAATTCCCCAACGATCTGCTGCAAGAACTCGATCGCATGGAGTTTTTCGTGTACGAAACCGGCGAAACTATCCACGCGCGCCGCCGTCCGATCGTCGTTATCACTTCAAACAACGAGAAGGAACTGCCGGACGCGTTCTTACGGCGCTGTTTCTTCCACTACATCCGCTTTCCCGATCCCGACACCATGCGCGCGATCGTCGAAGTGCACTTCCCCGGCATCAAGCATCGCCTGGTCGCCGAAGCGCTGAAACTGTTCTACGAAATCCGCGACGTGCCCGGCATGAAAAAGAAACCGTCGACGTCGGAACTGCTCGACTGGCTGAAACTTCTGATGGTCGAGGACATTTCAGTGGAGACGCTGCGCGAGCGCGATCCGAAGCGGCTCATTCCGCCGCTGCACGGCGCGCTGATCAAGAACGAGCAGGACGTGCATCTGTTCGAGCGGCTCGCTTTTATGACGCGGCGCGAGGGACGCTGACTCTACGCAATCACCACAACGGGTGCATATTGAAGGAATAGGTGACGCCGAGGCCGTAGGTGAGTTGATTTGGCGAACCGCGCTGCGTTACCAGCGGTGAATCGGCGGCGGAGTCGGTTAGCCGTTGATATTCGACGAAGACATGGGCGGTCCATGTCGGGTTAAACGTGTATTGCACCTGCGTGCCGGCGCCCCAGGAATAGAGGCCGCCGCCAGCATTGTAGGGCGTCAACGCCGGCAGGCTCGGTTGCAAAATATTCGCCGCCAGGGCCTGCGCTGCGGTGATGCTGAAATAAGGCGATACCGCCGCAGCCGTTTGCAGCGTCATCCGCGGTCCTGCGGAGAGCGTCCATTGCCCGACCGGCACGACGGCATCCAGGAATACGTCGCCGGTCACACCGGTCTCGCCGCCGATGCCTTGGCGCACTTCGGTACGCAGTCGCAGCCACGGCAGCGGCCAAAAATTGGCAAACAGACCCAATTGAGCGGCATAGTTGACGTCCGCCAAACCATTCAACTCAGCGTAAGATGACGCTTTGCGTTGGTTGATGAACTGTAGCGCCGGACCGACCTGGAACACTCCAAGGTTGATGACATTAAAGCCAAAACTGTCGCGCGGACCGAAGAAGTCGGGTGGTGTACCTTCTTTGCGAATGCTGAAGAGCGGCAGCGCGGATCCGCCGAGTTTTTTGTCGGAAGCGCCTGGCCACGCCGGGACAATCCGGCCCTCGGCCCCTATGGTGACGATCCAGTCCGGAACGGCGGGCACGTAGGCCGCCGGTGCGGTCGGCGCGGGTGCCGGCGCCGGCTCAGCCGGCAAATCCGCGGCCGCGGCGATGCCCGGCGCGACGACAGCGAATAGTGCAAGCGCAAAGCGCCAACCAGACGACACGATACCCCACCCCCGCTTAGCCTTCCCGCGACCGGCTCAGATCATATCGCAAGGACAGTCGCGGAGCGAAGGCAGGATATACCGCATGGTGAATTTAGCGTGGACGTGTTGCCGATTTGTTCGGCGGCGCCCGCGGTTTAAGGCTTGGCGTCCTGATCGGCATCTTGCTTGGCTTCCCTGTCGGCACTCCTGGCAGCCTGACGGCGCCTTCCGCGCTTCAACCGGCCGGCAGGAGCGCCTTGCGCCCGCAGTTCCGGCTGTCTCGCATCGTCCATGCCATCAGGTGGCGGAATGATAGAGTTGGCTGAAGTAACCGGCTCGCCGCGTGCGACCAAATCCGTTGCCGAAGGCGCAGCGGCTTCCGACACGTTCATATCCTGCGCCGCGACCTGCCGCGCCGCCAGGGCCATTTCGGCTTCACGCGCCTGGCGGTGCGCAAGTTCGCGTGCTTTGGCTCGGCGCTCCTCGATGCGCGCGCGCAGCCGTTTGATCCAAACGCGCGTCTGCGCGGCAATCCGTCCGAACGCGCCGCCCGCCCAAACCAATTCGAACGGCGTGAACTGCCGCCAGGTCTGGTCGCCTTCGACGATAGCGCGTGCGATGATATTGCCGGCCATCGCAGTGGTGTTAAGGCCATGGCCGCCGAAGCCGCTCGCGAGCCACACACCGGGCCCGAGTTCACCGATCTGCGGCATCCGGTGCATGGTTATTCCCAACGTACCGGCCCAGCAATAATCGGCCGTGACGTCGCCGAGCTGCGGATAGGTCTTTTTGATATCTCCAGTCAGTGCGCCGACATAGCGACGCGAATCTCTGACCCACGCCGTCGAACGGCCCGACAGCATCAGGCGATCGCCGCCGACGATGCGGTAGTGATTGTCCGCGAGGTCGGTGTCGCTCACGCCGCCGGGATAACCGACCGCTTCGGCAAGACGTTCGCCAAGCGGCGCAGTGGTGATCAGATAAGTCGTCACCGGCAGAAGCGTTGCGGCGAGCCGCGGCATCAACCTGCCAAGCTCCAAATTCCCGCACAGCACGACATGGTTGGCGCGCAACCGCGCGCCCGGGGTGACGATGCGCTTGCGCACGCCCGTCGGATCGATCGACAAGGCCGGCGTATGTTCAAAAATGCGCGCGCCATCGCGCTCGGCGGCGGCGGCGAGCGCGAGCGCATAGTTGAGCGGATGAATGGCGATCGCGCGCAGATAGTTGATGGCGTAAAAGTAGCGTTCGCTGCGCAGCACCGCGCGCACCCGCTCCGTCGGCCAGCCCTCGATCTCGCAACCTAACTCGCCGAGCAGTCCGACGTAGCTGAGGAATTCATCGCTATTGTCCTTTTTAGAGACGTAGAGCCAGCCATTCTGCGGATCTATGCCGGCCGCGTTTTCGGCGCCGATCGTGGTGCGGACATAATCGAGGCCGGCCTGCGCCAGTGACCACAGATTCTTGGCACGTTCGAAACCAACCCGGGCGATCAGCTTATCGGCGTCGGCGCCAAAACCGGGCAGCACGAAGCCGGTATTGCGGCCGGAGGCGCTCTGGGCCAGGCGGCCCGCCTCCAACAGCACGACCGACCAACCACTGCGTGCGACTTCACGCGCCGTCGTCAGCCCGGCGAGTCCGCCGCCGATGACGCAGACGTCAACATCGAGGTCCAGCGATAATGCCGGCCGCGACGGCGCATCCACCATCGTCGCGGCGAACCAGCTGTTGCCATAGGCTTTGATAACGGGGTCGCTCATAACGACGCTTTACGATCCTGTTGCCGCGGCATGCCGCTGCAATGTAGGTCGTTGGCATGCCCTGCACTAGACTCCCAGCGTCGGGAAAGCGACATTACCGCGATGCGCCGTCTGATGCTGCTTCGCCATGCCAAAACCGAGCGCGCTGCGCCCGGCGAACGCGACCGCGACCGCAAGCTCATGAAACGCGGCCGCGCCGACGCACCGACGATCGGCGCATATATGGCGCGTCACGGCCTTATTCCCGATCTTGCCGTCGTCTCGCCCGCAAAACGGGCGCAAGAAACCTGGGCGCTGGTCGCCGGCGCTTTTGCCAAAGCGCCGCGAATGGTCAGTGACGAGCGCATTTACAACGCCAATCCCAACGAGCTGATCGGCGTCATCGGCGAGAAGCGCAAGGCGCAAACGCTTGTTGTCGTCGGGCACAATCCGGGCCTGCACGATCTCGCCATGCAATTGATCGCCTCGGGCGACGTGGAAATGCGCGAACAGCTCAATGAAAAGCTGCCGACGTCAGGGCTTGTCGTCATCGATCTGCCGGTCGACGATTGGTCGCTTTTGCGTCCACACGCTGGCCGATTGGAACGCTTTGTCAGTCCACGCTTGATCGCCGCCGCGACCGAGTGAGGCATAAGAGGCGGGCGCGTTCCGCCATTGCGGCGGCTGCCCGACGTGAGATTATCGCGATACGCGAGAGTGGACCGATTCTGTGGCGTATTCCGCCGTTCGTCCATCGGGACATCCAGCAGGCCATCAGCGGCCCATGGCACGGTGACAATGCCGATATTTCCTCCGCATTTATTCGTCGCCCTCGTGCGCGGTCAGTCATTGGCCGGAACCCCTGCCGTGCAGTTGCAGGCGAATGCGACCGTGGTCGAGGCGGACGCTAGCCGCGAACCGCTCCCCGATCTCTCGCCCGCCGGACATTTACTGTTGCCGGTCGCGATTTTTGTCGTCGCGGCTCTCACGATCGCTATTTCGCAACACTCCAATCTTATTGCGACGCTGTGGCCGGCAAACGCGATCATCTTGGCATTTTTGCTGTGCCATGTGCGCAGCTTCGCCAATTACGTCTCGATCATCGTCGGCGGTACTGCGGCAACCGCGCTCGCGAGCTGGTTGTCAGGCAACAGCCCCGCGGTTTGCGCGACGCTGATGGCCGCGAACTGCGTCGAGGTCGTCAGCGCGGTGGCGTTGCTGTCGGCATTTCAAATCGGCTCGTCCAATCTGACGTCATTTAACGGCGTGCTCACTTTCATCTTCGTCGCCGGAGGCGTGGCGCCGATCGGAAGCACGCTCCTCAGCGCCAGTGCATACGGATTGGCCCATAATATTCCCTGGACGGCGGTTTGGCGGAATTGGTATCCCGGCCATGCCCTGGGAATAATCATTCTCGTGCCGCTCCTGGTCAGCGTTATGTCCAAGGAGCGGCGCGCGTTACGGATAAAGGAACGCCGCTCTGAGGCGGCGGCCATTTTCGCGTTTTTCATCGCCGTCAGTATCTGTGCGGACTATTTTCGGCCCGTTATTTTCGTGATCGCGCCCGCAATCTTGCTTGCCACGGTGCGGTTCGGCGTCATCGGCGCCACGGCGGCGACCTTCTTGGTTGCGGTCATAGCCAGCATCTTCGTGGTCATGGATATCGGACAACCGCTGTTTCTGTCGCAACCCGAATTATCGCAGCGGATCTTCGCCCTACAGGCATTCCTCGCCATCACCTCCTTCTGGTCGCTGCCGACGGCCGCATTGCTGACGGAGCGAGATCGCCTGCTGGCGAATCTGTCGCGCGCCAACGCGCAATTGGCGGCGGATAGCGAAAGAAAATCGCACTTGGTGACCGGGCTGCGCCGGCATTTGTCGATGGCCGAAGAAAACGAGCGTCTGCGCCTATCGCACGAACTGCACGATCAAGCCGGACAAAGCCTGATCGCCGCCATTCTCGAACTCAACGAGATCGATGCGCTGACCTCCGGGCCGACGCACGAGCGCCTCCAGCTGATGCGTAAAAAAATGGAAGAGATGGGCAAGACCCTGCACCGGATCGCATGGGAATTGCGGCCACCCTCGATCGATGAGTTGGGCTTGCGCAAAGCGCTGGCGAGCTACATCGCCGACTGGAGCGAACAGTGCGGCACGGAAGTCGATTTTCACTGCGACGATACGAGCCTCGACGACGTACCGAACGAAATCGCGACGACGGTCTTTCGCGTCGTGCAGGAAGGGCTTACCAATATCGTCAAGCATGCTCAACGGCCGTCCGACGTGAGCGTCGTCATACGGCGGCCAGACGCGACGTTGCAGGTGATCGTCGAGGACAACGGCTGCGGCTTTGATGTCGGGGCGCTGGGCGCGAAAGCCGGCAATCACCACGGGCTCGGTCTCGACGGCATGCGCGAGCGGCTTTCGCTTGTCGGCGGCACGCTTGACGTGGAATCCGCGATCGGCGTCGGCACCACGATCTTTGCGCGCATAGCACTGGATGGCCAGAGGTCGGCGGCATGAGCAAGCGCCGTATCGTGCTGGCCGACGATCATCCCATCGTTCTCGACGGGCTGCGCAATCTCATTCGGGCGGAGGCCGACTTCGAACTGGTCGGCGAAGCGGCGAGCGGATTGGCCGCGCTGAAAGTTATTCGCGAGAAACGTCCGGACGTTGCCGTGCTCGATATTTCGATGCCGGAACTCAACGGCATCGCCTTGAGTCGAAGACTGACGGGAGAAATGCCGGAGTTGAGCGTCCTGGTGCTGACGCTTCACGAAGATCGGGCTTACCTCAATCAAGCGCTGGATGCCGGCGTGCGCGGCTATGTCTTGAAACGATCGGCCGTGGAAAATCTTGTGCACGCCATTCGCGCCGTCTTGGTCGGCGGCATTTATGTCGACCCGGCAATCTCCCGCCGCGTTCTCGACGGCAAGCGTGGCCGCAGCAAACCGTCGACGCACGGCAGCGCCCCACCGGCATTGACCGAACGCGAGGCCACGGTTCTGAAATTGGCGGGCTTGGGTTTCACCAACAAGGAAATCGCGTCGCGGCTCGACGTCGGCGTGAAGTCGGTCGAGACCTACAAGGCGCGCGGCCTCGAGAAGCTCGGGCTTAAGACCCGCGCTGAATTGGTGCGCTACGCCTCCACGCAAGGCTGGCTCGACCTTTAGCGCGGCGCGGCCGGGCTAGCGCATGGCCCAGCGTCAAATATCGGCATCGATTTTATGGTGAAGGTTCGGTTAAGACGTCAGGCAATTTCTGACGGCAATGCGGCGTATTCTCAACTCGGCCGTACCGGAATTGCTGTATGAAGACGCTGCGTGGGGCCGATGAATCCGTCGGGTTTCCGACACTGTGCGATGGCGCTCTTGTGGTCATCGAGGGGACGGTCGATGTCGCAAGCGGTGAAAGCTGCCGAGGGTCGCGGCGCGCAATTATTGCGAGCCGCCGACAGCGATGTTTCGCATTTTCTCTCGCGCACCTTGCGGGCCAATTTCCTCGATGCCGAACCGCAAGACGTGCTGGAAAAGCTGCGAAATCTGCACATTGCGCTCGAGCGGCAGGAAAACACGCTGTCAGATTGGCCGGATTCCCCGAGCAAAGAGCGAATCTGCGCGGCGCTGGCGAAAGCGCGAAACGCCGTTTCGCAAATTGTCGAGGATCTCGGCGCTGCGGCGCAAATGCCGTCTGACTCTCGCGCCGCCAAGGCCACGTAAGACAACGCCAACCCGCCAGCGGTGCTCAAGTCATGCCTTTGCCGGTCAGCCGTTCATCGTTTGCGCTGGATTTCTCCTTGATCAGCTTTCTGATCGTGGACGACCAGCCGTTTTCTCGGCGACTGATCCACTCGATGCTGCTCGGGTTTGGCAGCCGCGAGGTTTACGAGTCGGCGAACAGCGTCGAGGCTTATGAACTGGCGCGCAACGCGGCGCCGAACATTATCATCACCGATCTCGTCATGCCCAGTTTCAACGGGCTTGGCTTCATCAAAATGGTAAAAGAGCCCCAGTCGCCCTGCCACCAAACTCCCATCATCGTATTGTCCGGATATCTGACCAAATCGGCGGCGCTGACGATAAAAAGCTCGGGCGCGGATGAATTACTGGTCAAACCAGTCTCGCCAAAGTCGCTCTATGAGCACATCGTGCGCATCGTGCTGCGCAGCCACGCCGAAAACCGGCCGCTTTCGTTCGTGCAAAATCAGAAACGGCGCGCCGAGCAGCAACGCAAAAACGCCGGCGACGTCGCCTACGTGTAGCGATCCGGCTAGGATCGTTCTTCGCCCGCGCTTATCCCGCCAGCGCCGCCAAAATCCGCGCCCAGCTGCGGATGCCTTTGTGGAAGCACTTGAGATCGTACTTTTCGTTCGGCGAATGCACGCGATCGTCGTCGAGCGCGAAGCCGACCATCAGCGTATCCATGCCGAGCACGGCCTTGAAATCGCCGACGATCGGGATCGAGCCGCCGCCGCCGACGGTGACCGCCTTCTTGCCCCACTCCTCGCCGAGCGCGGCGCGCGCTTTGGCCAGTGCCGGACTGTCGAACGCCACTTCGAAGGCCGGCGCGCTGGTGAAGTTGCCGAACTCCACGGAGCAGTCGGCCGGAACGCGCGTGCGCACGAAGTCGCGAAAGGCGGCGCGGATTTTTTCCGGATCCTGCGCGCCGACGAGACGGAACGAGACCTTCGCCATCGCCTTGCCGGGAATGACGGTCTTCGCCCCCTCCCCGGTATAGCCGCCGATGATGCCGTTGACCTCCGCGGTCGGCCGCGTCGAAATTTGCTCGATCAGCATGCGGCCTTTCTCGCCGGCCGGAATTTTCAGGCCGACTTGGCCCAAGAACTTCTCCGCCGTGAGGCCCAAGCCCGCAAGATCGGCCTTGATGTCGTCCGGCAATTCATGGACGCCGTCGTAGAAGCCGGGAATGGCGACCGAGCCGTCCGGCTTGTGCAGCGCCGAAAGAATATCGGCGAGCACATGGATGGGATTGCGCGCCGCGCCGCCGAACAGGCCGGAATGCAGATCGCGGTCGGCGCAGGTCAGCTCTGACCTCTTCGTAAACCAGCCCGCGCAGCGACGTCGTGATCGATGGCGTCTCGCTGTCCCACATGCCGGTGTCGCAGACTAGCGCGAGATCGCGTTTGAGCTCGCCGGCATTGTCGCGCACGAAACCGAACAGATGCTTTGAGCCGCATTCCTCCTCGCCTTCGATCATCATCGTGATATCGAGCGGCAGCTTGCCGGTGACCGCCTTGAAGGCGCGGCAGGCCTCGACGAAGGTCATCGCCTGGCCTTTGTCGTCGCAAGCGCCGCGGGCGACGATGATCTTGCGCCCACCGTCGAGCGTCTCGATACGCGGCTCGAACGGCGGCGTTTGCCAAAGATCGAGCGGATCGACCGGCTGCACATCATAATGGCCATAGAACAGGACGCGCGGGGCGCCGCCGCCGGAATTTCGGGTGGTTTTGCCGTCGCCGCTTTTGCCGACCACGACCGGATGGCCCGCCGTCGGGCGCACGCTCACTTCGAAGCCGAGGCTGCGGAGGTCGGCGGCGACATGCTCTGCCGCCGTGCGGCATTGCGGTGCATAGGCCGGATCGGTCGACACCGACTGGATGCGCAAAAGCGCAAATAGGCGATCGAGACTTGATTGAAGATCGCGGTCGACGCGGTCGAGGACCTGCGGCAGAGCCTCGGATGGCGTCATGGCGTCACCTTCCTAATTCGCGCCGCCGAGTTCGCGAACGACAGCCTTGGTTTTATAATCCGCGCTTGCCGTCAATTCCACCGTACCGCGCTACGAAAACGTTGCATGTTTGCAACGCTCTGGCACGCTTCGACGGCGTTCGCGCGGCAAATCGACCTCATCTGCTTGTCACGGCCCTGCCAAGCGTACAATATGGCCAAAACCTGCCAAAAGTGCGGGGATGGCGTGGGGCAATGGACGAACTGATCGGACGGCTTGTCGCCGATATCGGGATAGACCGTGCGGCCGCTGAAAAGGCCGTCGGCATAATCCTCGATTTCCTGGTCAAAGAAGGACCGGCCGACAAAGTGCAACCGTTATTGGCCAAGCTTCCCGGTGCCGAGGGCTTGATCCAGAAGGCCGCGAGCGAAAACGGCGGCGGGCTGTTGGGCGGCGCGATGGGTGGAGTCATGGGCGCGGGTATGCGCATGATGTCGGCAGGGCTGAGCATGGGGCAGGTGCAGAGCGTCACGCGGGCGGTCATCGCCTACACGCGTGAGAAGGCGGGCGAGGATGCAGTCGGCGAGATTGTCGCCGCTATCCCCGGCCTGGCGCAGTTTGTTTGAGTACGAATGTAGTTGCCGCGACGATATTGCGTTAAGAGGAGACATCGATGGCGTATCCCATTACCGAAATTCAGGGGATCGGAACGGACGTTGCCGAGATCCTCAAGTCGGACGGGATTCGCACCACTGTCGGCCTGTTGCGGTCGGCTAAAACCCCGAAGCAGCGGCTTAAGCTTGCCGAAAAGACCGGCGCCGATGAGAAGAATGTCCTCGACTGGGTGACCGCCGCCGATCGCATGCGCATCAAAGGCGTCGGCTGGGAATATTCCGAACTGCTACGCGTCGCGGGCGTGCGCACCGCCAACGAACTTCGCTTCCGCAATCCGCAGCGGCTCGCGCTCGCCATGAAGGAAGCCAACACTAAGCGCAAATTGGTGCGCGTGCTGCCGTCGGTGAACATGGTGATGCGCTGGATTGAGGCCGCCAAGGGGCTGCAGCCCGTCATTCGCTATTGAAAGTCGCCAGGTTTTCGCATCTGGCGGGTGCGGCACGGGGGCCAGTCTCCACCGCTTAACTCAATCTCAGTGACCGCGCAAAGCGACGCTCAAACACCGCTTGGGATGAGTTGGATCATGGCCAAAGCAGCGGCCACAAGCGAGAGCCAGCACGCTGTCTCCGCGCCGCGCGCCGCCCCGGACAACGTGTTGACGCAGCTTTTGACCAAAGCGCGGCCGCTGGCACGTCCGTTGATTATGGGCGTCCTCAACGTAACGCCGGATTCATTTTCGGATGGCGGCCAGTTTCTGCAGCCGCCGGCAGCGATCGAGCAAGCCCGGCGGCTTGCCGCCGAGGGCGCGGACATCATCGATATCGGCGCCGAATCGACGCGGCCCTACGGCGGTGTGCGGCCGGTGTCGCTTGAGGAAGAGCGTGAACGGCTTGGACCGATCCTGCCGGCGGTCGCCACGATCGGCATTCCAGTCTCCATCGATACTCGCAAAGCCAAAATAGCGGCGTGGGCGCTCGAGGCCGGCGCGGCCATCGTCAATGACGTCTGGGGCCTGCAGCGCGACGCCCGATATGGCACGCGTCGTCGCCGAGCATCGCGCACCTATTGTCATCATGCACAATCGTGAGACCGCCGATCCGAACATCGACATTATCGCCGACGTGGATGAGTTCTTTTCGCGTTCGCTCGAAATCGCCTGGAAGGCGGGGATCGCACGCGACCAGATCGTGCTCGATCCCGGCATAGGCTTCGGCAAGACGCCGGAGCAGAGCATGGCCTGCATCGCCAAGCTTGGAAAGTTTCGCAGCTTCGGCCTGCCGCTTCTGGTCGGTGCTTCACGCAAACGCTTCATCAATTCGATCACTCCGTCCGAGCCGACGGAGCGTCTCGGCGGATCGCTGGCGGCGCATCTCATCGCGGCCGAAAACGGCGCCAGCATCATCCGCACCCACGACGTCGCTGCGACGGCGCAGGCGCTGGCGGTCGCCGCTGCGATCAGGCGCGCGCGATGAGCGACGCAATCTTCGTCAATGGGCTCGCGCTCCACGCCTATCATGGCGTGATGCAACACGAAGCCAAGGTCGGACAGACGTTCCGGCTCGATCTCATCCTCGATATCGATCTCACCGCGGCGTCGCGCAGCGACAAGCTCAAGGACACGGTGTCCTACGACACGGTGGTGAGCACGGCGAGCGAGGCGTTCTGCGCGCGCCGTTACCGGCTGGTCGAGGCCGCCGCAGGCGCGGTAGCGGACGCGGTGCTCGAACGCTGCCCGGAAGTTCGCGCTGTGTGCGTCACCGTGCACAAGCCGCACGCGCCGATCGCGGCAACTTTCGACGACGTCGGCGTCACCATCGAGCGCGCGCGCAGCCGCAAACATGGTTGAAGCTTCGGCCGAGGTTTTTGCCGAAGCCTTGATCGCATTGGGCGGCAATGTCGGCGACGTGCGATCGAGCTTCGACCGCGCGGTGGCAATGTTGTGCGACGGCGCCATTGTGCGGCTTAAGGCACGCTCGTCGGATTACCGCACGCCGCCGTGGGGCGTCACCGACCAGCCGGCCTTCATCAACGCCGTGATTGCCGTTGCCACCTCGCTGCCGCCCCGCGATCTGTTCGCCCGCGCACTCAAGGTCGAACGCGCGCTCGGACGCGACCGCAACAACGAGCGCCGCTGGGGGCCGCGCAGCGTCGATATCGACCTGCTTGCCTATGACGATCTCGTCCAAAACGACATCGACCTGGTGCTGCCCCACCCGCGTCTGTTCGAGCGCGCCTTCGTCTTGGTGCCGCTTGCCGAAATCGCACCCAACCGCGCGATCGCCGGCATTAGCGTGGGGGACGCGCTGGCGCGCCTGGACCGGAGCGGCATCGAGAAATTGACCCCCCTCTCCCGGCGAGCTGGGGAAAGCTGACCACGGCACGCCAATTGCACGGTCAACACGTTGGCCCATCGGCCCGAAGCGTGGCATTTTGCGCCTATGACGGCTTCCGACCCCCTGTCGCTTGCAGGCGATTTTCCAAAAGCGACGCATGACGATTGGCGCAAGCTGGTCGATGCCGTGCTCAAGGGCGCGCCATTCTCGCGGCTCGAAAGCCGCACCTATGACGGGCTGACCATCGAGCCGCTCTATCAACGCGCGCCCGGCATACGCCCCCTAGCCGGCCGCGCCCCGGGCGCCGCCTGGACGCTGATGCAGCGTATCGATCATCCCGATCCGGCGTCGGCCAATGCACAAGCGCGCGACGATCTGGAGAACGGTGCGACGGGGTTGGTGCTGGTTTTCGCAGGCTCGGTGAGCGCCAATGGTTACGGTCTCGAAGCGTCGACGTCACTCGCGCGCGTCCTCGATGGCATCGAGCTTAATGCCGGCGTCGCAATCGACCTCAACCTTAGTCCGCCGACGCGGCATGTCGTCTGCGACGTCGCTGCGCTTGTCAAAGACCGCGGTATCGCGCCGGCTGCGGTCGACGTGCGTTTCAGCCTCAATCCGATCGGCGGATTTGCCGCGAGCGGCCGCAGCCCGCGCGGCTGGAGCGATCTCGCTCTCAATTTTGCCGCGATGGTCGGCAAGCTTGCCGGCGGCGGATTTCGCGGACCGTTTGCGGTAGCCGATGGGCGCATCATCCATAACGCCGGCGGCTCCGAGGCGCAGGAGCTTGCCTTCACGCTGGCCAGCGCCGTCGCCTATCTGCGCGCGCTCGAAGCAGGCGGCAAGGACGGCGGCATGGCGCTCGACGCGGCGCGTGACGCTATTTACTGGCGGCTGTCCGCGGACGCCGATCAGTTTCTGTCCATGGCGAAATTCCGGGCGGCGCGAAAATTGTGGGCGCGCATCGAGGCGGCCTGCGGGCTCGCGCCAAAACCCGTCCTGCTCGCGGCGGAAACCGCGTGGCGGATGATGACCGGGCGCGATCCATACGTGAACATGCTGCGCACGACGATCGCGGTGGCCGCCGCCGGCCTTGGCGGCGCCGATGCCATCACCGTTCTGCCGCACACCGCGCCGCTCGGCCTGCCGGACGCGTTAGCCCGCCGCATCGCGCGCAACACGCAGCTTTTGCTTCTGGAAGAATTGAACCTGGCGCGGGTCGGCGATCCGGCCGCCGGCTCGGGCGCGATCGAAGCGCTCACGCAACAACTTTGCGCCGCGGCGTGGTCGGAATTTAAGGACATCGAAAAAGCCGGCGGAGTGTGGACGGCGCTGGAAAGCGGATTGATCCAGCGCCATGTCGCCGCGGTGCGCGCGGAGCGGCAAAAAGCCGTGGCCTGCGGTAAGGACGTTTTGACCGGCACCAATGCATTTCCCGACAACCATGAAACGACGCCCACGGTCCTCGATGTGGCGCGCCCGGCAGCGCCGAGCGATGAACCGGCCACCGTCATCGCTGCGCCACTGCCACGGATCAGGCTTGCCGAGCCGTTCGAGGCGCTGCGTGAGCGGTCCGACCAGATTCTTGCCAAGAGCGGTGCGCGGCCGAAGATTTTTCTCGCCACGCTCGGCACACCAGCGGAATTCACCGCGCGTTTGACCTATGCCAAGACTTTCTTCGAGATCGGTGGCATCGAGGCGGTGAGCAGCCCTGGCCCCGACTTGGCGGCCGTCTATAAAACCATCGGCACGGCTTTGGTCTGTCTTTGCTCGTCGGACAGAGTTTATGAGAAAGAAGCCGCGGCGGCGGCACAGGCACTCAAATCCGCCGGCGCGCGTCACATTTATCTCGCCGGCCGTCCGGGCGAGCGGGAGACCGCGCTGCGGGGCGCGGGCGTGCAATCATTTGTTTACGAGGGTTGCGACGCACTGGCGACACTGACCGCCGCTTACGATATTCTTGGATAGCCGAGAGCGGGCAATCGCAAAAACGGACCCATGAACGAATCCATGAGCCGCATCCCGAATTTTTCGCAATCCGAATTTGCCGACGCGGCGTCTGCGGCGCCGGCGCAAGCCGCGCCCTGGCTGACGCCCGAAGGCATCGCCATTAAAAGCGCCTATGGCTCGGCCGATCTCGATGGCCTCGATGGCCTCGATTCCTATCCGGGCATCGCGCCCTATCTGCGCGGCCCCTACCCGACCATGTACGTCACCCAGCCGTGGACGATCCGGCAATATGCCGGCTTCTCGACGGCGGAGGATTCCAACGCCTTCTACCGGCGCAATCTCGCCGCCGGCCAGAAAGGCCTCTCGATCGCCTTCGATCTCGCCACCCATCGCGGCTACGACAGCGATCATCCGCGCGTCTCGGGCGACGTCGGCATGGCCGGCGTGGCGATCGACTCGATCTACGACATGCGCACGCTGTTTAACGGCATTCCGCTCGATCAGATGTCGGTGTCGATGACCATGAACGGCGCCGTGCTGCCGGTGCTGGCGCTCTATATCGTCGCCGCCGAAGAGCAAGGCGTGCCGCCGGAAAAGCTCGCCGGCACCATCCAGAACGACATCCTCAAAGAATTCATGGTGCGCAACACTTATATTTATCCGCCGAAGCCGTCGTTGCGCATCATCTCGGATATTTTTTCCTACACTTCGGCACACATGCCCAAGTTCAATTCGATCTCGATCTCCGGCTATCACATGCAGGAGGCCGGAGCGACGGCCGATCTCGAGCTCGCCTACACGCTTGCCGACGGCGTCGAATATGTGCGCGCCGGCCTCGCGGCGAACCTTCCGGTCGACCGTTTCGCGCCGCGGCTGTCGTTTTTCTTCGGCATCGGCATGAACTTTTTCATGGAAGTGGCGAAGCTGCGCGCCGCGCGGGCGCTGTGGGCAAAGCTGATGCGGCAATTCAACCCGCAGGACGAGCGCTCGCTGTCGCTGCGCACCCACTGCCAGACCTCCGGCTGGTCGCTTGCCGCGCAAGACGTGTTCAACAACGTCGCGCGCACGGCCATCGAGGCCATGGCCGCCACGCAAGGCGCTACCCAATCGCTGCACACCAACGCGCTCGACGAGGCGCTCGCTTTGCCCACCGATTTCTCCGCGCGCATTGCGCGCAATACCCAGATCGTGCTGGCGCAGGAGAGCGGAACGACTCGCATCATCGATCCATGGGGCGGCTCGTTCTATGTCGAACGGCTCACCCACGATCTCGCCGCGAAGACCTGGGGCCATATTACCGAGGTCGAGGAACTTGGCGGCATGACACGCGCCATCGAGGCCGGCCTGCCGAAGCTGCGCATCGAGGAGGCCGCGGCCCGGACGCAAGCGCGCATCGATTCCGGCGCGCAGGCGGTGATCGGCGTGAATAAATTCCGGCCGCGCGACGAGGCGCCGATCGATGTCCTCAAAGTCGACAATGCGGCGGTGCGGCAGTTGCAGATCGACAAGCTGACGCGATTGAAGCGCGAGCGCGATCCGAAACTGCTTGCCGAGGCGCTGGAAACGCTGACGCGCAGCGCCGCGGGCGGTAACGGCAATCTCCTGGCGCTCGCTATCGACGCGGCGCGCGCCAAGGCGACCGTCGGCGAGATTTCACTGGCGCTGGAAAAAGTCTTCGGTCGCCACCAGGCGGAGATCAAGGCGATATCCGGCGTCTACAGGCGGGAGGTCGGCATGACGGAAGCCGTCGAACGGGTGGCGAAGCTCGTCGCCGAATTCGAGGACAATGAGGGGCGCCGCCCGCGCATCCTGGTCGCCAAAATCGGCCAAGACGGCCACGACCGCGGTCAGAAGGTGATCGCGAGCGCGTTTGCCGATCTCGGCTTCGACGTCGATATCGGCGCGTTGTTCGCAACGCCCGCGGAAGCCGCGCGCCAGGCGGTCGAGAACGACGTGCACATCATCGGCGTCTCCTCGCTCGCGGCCGCGCATCTGACGCTGGTGCCGGAGATGAAGGCGGAGCTCGAGAAGCTCGGCCGCGGCGATATCATGATCGTGGTCGGCGGCGTGGTGCCGCCGCAGGACTATGACGCGCTAAGAACAGCCGGCGCCGAAGCGATCTTTCCGCCGGGCACGGTGATCGCCGAAGCCGCCGAGGCGCTGCTCGTGACGCTTAACCGCCGGCTCGGCCACTCGAAGGCCGCGGCAGAATAGGCCGCACTCGATCAATTGGCCTGCGCCTCGTGCGGAGCGTTGACTTCCGGCGCCATGGACACCGGCGCTCCCGACGGCCGCGGTGGTAGGCTTGGCGGCTCACCGGGCGGCTCGCGCAGCGGCGGCCGCCGCAGCGATTTCATGAACGAGACGAAACCCCGGATTGGCGTTGAGCGCATCGCGGCCGGCGGAAATCAGCATATCGACCTGATCCGGCGGCAGTTTGAACCGCGTTTCGACGGCATTGAGCGCCGCCGCGCGCTCCGGCCCCAAGTCATTGAACGTGATGCGGCTGATGAAGAATTGTACGTCCCGGCAATTCCAGCCCGGCGGCGCGCCTAAGCGGTGGCGATCGGCTTCGGATAGGCCGCAACGCCAGCGGATCAGCTCGTTCCTCCAGTCGTTCATCGTGGCGTCGAACGCCGAATAGCTGCCGATGGCGCCGGATTCGGTCGCGGTATCGGACGACGCCATGATCAAATCGACGCCGGAGGGGCCGGGGATCGTCTGCGCCCATTTGCCCGAGGGGGCGCGGCCGGAATCGACCACCAGGAATAGGAAGCGCCGCAGCTTGACCGCTTCCTGCGGCGCCAGCGGACCGTCCGGCGTATTCGAGGCCAGCCGCGCGATGGTGAATCCGGCGAGCCCGTAATTGTCGACCAGGCCGCCGTCGAGAAGTTTGACGTATTTGATCGCGCCGGAGCGATAACGCTCCAGCGCATCGGCATAGGCTCTTATCAGCGGCTGGGCGGCCGGGTTATCGTGCACCCGCGCGACCCAGCTCGGCAGCGCGACCGGGCAACCGCCGGGATAATTCTGAATGACGATCGGCGCGAACACGACCGGCACCGCCGCGGAAGCAGCAACCGCCAGCGAGACCGGATAACTCGCAAGATCGCTGCATAGCGCGCTGAACGTCACCGGCGCGAAGATGAACGCCGTGCGGTTATAGATGTCGGAGGCGTTGATCCAGACGCGCGGCTGCGACCGGCCGAGCAGGTCCTTGAAGGTCGCGTGGTTGTACAGATGCGCGTCGAGCCAGACCGGGAACGCCGTGGCGTCGTTGACGCCGCCTTCCAGACCGCGCGCGATGTTGCCGAGGCTGAGATTGGTCTGCAGCGATTCCTCGGCATTGACGTCGAGGAAACGCTGCTTGAAATCGGCAAGTGCCGGGCGGCCGCGCAGCCCGTAATAGGCCGCGAGCACCGAGCCGCCGGAAACTCCGGAGAGAAAGTCGAGCCGGTCGAGCAGCGACACCGAGCCAGAGCGGGTCGGGACCCGCGTTTGCTCGAAACCGGTCATAACGCCGTAGGAGAAGGCCGCCGCGCGCATGCCGCCGCCGGAAAATGACAGCGCCACGACCATGTCGTCGTAATTGTCCGGGACGTCCGGAGCGAGCGCGGCTTCGACCCGCGTGGCATTCGCGGTGAGCTGTTGATTGATCGGATCGTTGTGGATGATCTGGGTGCAGCCCGCAATCAGGGCGGCACAGGCAATGACGCGCCCCGCGCGGATAGCACGCTGGAACAAAACCTTACACATTACCAAATGGTTATTGGCGGCCCTTCCTGCCCCGTCAAGCAAACCCAAGCCGACGCGAAAAGTAAGACTTCTTTAAGGTTAATTAAAAAACCCCTGCCGGCGCCAGTCGCGGCTCGCAGGATCGAGCAAAACGCGGAGCGAACCGGCCCGCGGCCGCAGCACAAAATAGCGACTGACTGAGTCCCTTCAGCGATTCCAAGAACTTACGTCGTCACACCCGATAGGAAAGCGCGGAAAGCGCTGATTTTTCGGACTATTTCACTCAGAATCAGCGGGAAACCCCCGTCATTGCGTGACCGCAGCATGACGGTCGGGGGCGAAGGGTAACCCCGGAGCGTCTCACGGTCGGCAAGTCCCAAGGCTCGCGAGCGCGCGGCCGGCACGCCTGAGTTGGGTTGCGAACAACAAAATTCGGCTCACAGCAGCATGGCTCTTTCGGATTCATCACGAATCTCCGATACTTGCGCATCCCCTCCAAATTCGTCCCCGCTATCCCCACATTTAGTGGTTGATTCAGATTTTCATACTAAAGCTTGACGTACGCGACCGGCTTGGCCTAGCCTCATCAAGTTCGGCGCGCGGGTAGCGAAGTCCGCCGGGCTCTCCAAAAAGGGTTTACGGGAGTGCTCCGTGCCGCCGTGGCGCGAGCGTGGATTTTTGCGCCCTGAAGGAGACGATCAAGGACTTCGAGTGGCGTGCCAAAATAAGACCCGGCCAGCAAAGCCGGACTGCGTGGGTGGCAGACAGAAACAGAGGGGTGAGGATCGACGCGGCGAAGCACGCTTCTTCGCGTCGCGGGGAAACTGTCGGTGGCCTATATTCAGCGGGCGTAATCCCGCTGGGCCACCGAGGCGAAACACCAGGAATTAAGGGGCAGAGAAATGCGGATCGAGCGGCGCTACACCAAAGCGGGACAATCGCCCTACGCGGACATCGTCTTCCGTCTGACCACGAGCGAGATCCGCAATCCGGACGGCTCCGTCGTCTTCCATGCCGAGGACGTCGAAGTTCCGGAGCAATGGTCGCAAGTCGCCGCCGACGTGCTGGCGCAAAAATATTTCCGCAAAGCCGGCGTGCCGTCCCGGCTGAAGAAGGTCGAGGAGGAGACTGTTCCCTCCTGGCTGTGGCGCTCGATCGCCGATGAAGACGCGCTCAAGGAATTGCCGGAAGCCGAGCGCCTTATCGGCGAAGTCTCCTGCAAGCAGGTGTTCGACCGGCTGGCCGGAACCTGGACCTATTGGGGCTGGAAGGGCGGTTATTTCACCTCCGAGAGCGACGCGCAGGCATTCTTCGACGAACACCGCTACATGCTGGCGATGCAAATGGTAGCGCCGAACTCGCCGCAATGGTTCAACACCGGCCTGCACTGGGCCTATGGCATCGACGGCCCGAGCCAGGGGCATTTTTACGTCGATTACAAAACCGGCCAGCTGGTGCAATCCGCCACCGCTTACGAGCATCCGCAGCCGCATGCCTGCTTCATCCAGTCGATCAGCGACGACCTCGTCAACGAGGGCGGCATCATGGATTTATGGGTGCGGGAAGCGCGCCTGTTCAAATACGGCTCCGGCACCGGCTCGAATTTCTCAAAACTGCGCGGTGAAGGCGAAAAACTGTCCGGCGGCGGCAAATCGTCCGGCCTGATGAGTTTTCTCAAGATCGGCGACCGCGCCGCGGGCGCCATCAAATCCGGCGGCACGACGCGCCGCGCGGCCAAGATGGTGATCCTCGACGTCGATCATCCCGACATCGAGCAGTTCATCGACTGGAAGGTGATCGAGGAGCAGAAGGTCGCGAACCTCGTCACCGGCTCGAAAATCAACCAGAAGCACCTGCGCTCGATCCTCAAGGCTTGCGTGAATTGCGAAGGCTCGGGCGACGACTGCTTCGATCCGGAAAAAAATCCCGTGCTGCGCCGCGAGATCAAGGCGGCGCGCAAGAACCAGGTGCCGGACAATTACATCCGCCGCATCATCCAGTTCGCCAAGCAGGGCTATACCGACCTCAATTTCCCGACCTACGACACCGATTGGGATTCGGAAGCCTATCTCACGGTGTCCGGGCAGAATTCCAACAACACCGTGCGCGTCACCGACGAATTCCTCAAAGCGGTCGACGCCGATCGCGATTGGGATCTGTTCTGGCGCACCAAGAAAGGCAAAATCGCCAAGACCGTGAAGGCGCGCGATTTGTGGGAGAAGATCGGTTACGCCGCCTGGGCCAGCGCCGATCCCGGCCTGCAATTCCACACCAGCATCAACGACTGGCACACCTGCGCGGCGTCGGGGCCGATCATCGCGTCCAATCCGTGCTCGGAATACATGTTCCTCGACGACACCGCGTGCAATCTCGCCTCGCTGAACCTGCTCGCGTTCCACACCCGCGCGCTGCCCTCCGCCGCGACCGGGCAAACCCTCAAAAGCGAGCTCTACGACGTCGAAGGCTATGAGCACGCGGTGCGGCTGTGGACCATCGTGCTCGAAATCTCGGTGCTGATGGCGCAATTCCCGTCGAAGGAAATCGCGCAGCGCAGTCTACGATTTCCGCACGCTCGGCCTCGGTTACGCCAATGTCGGCGGGCTGTTGATGTCGTCGGGCATTCCCTACGACTCGGAGGCCGGCCGCGCCATCTGCGGGGCGCTCACCGCGATCATGACCGGGGTCTGCTACGCCACCTCCGCCGAAATGGCGGCCGAGCTCGGCGCCTTCCCGCGCTTTGCCGAAAATCGCGAGGCGATGCTGCGGGTGATGCGCAATCATCGCCGCGCCGCTTACGGCGAGCGCACCGGCTATGAAGCGATGACGACGCCGCCGGTGCCGCTCGATCACAAGGCCAATCCCGACCAAAAACTTGCCGAACACGCCAAGCGCGCCTGGGATCGCGCGCTCGAGCTCGGGCAGGCGCACGGCTACCGCAATGCGCAGGCGACCGTGGTGGCGCCGACCGGCACCATCGGCCTCGTGATGGATTGCGACACCACCGGCATCGAGCCGGATTTCGCCCTGGTGAAATTCAAAAAACTCGCCGGCGGCGGCTATTTTAAGATCATCAATCGCGCCGTGCCGGAGGCCCTGCGCGTGCTCGGCTATCGCGACAGCGAGATTGCCGAGATCATCGTCTATGCGGTGGGTCACGGTACGCTCGGCCAGGCTCCGGCGATCAATCACACCACGCTGAAGGCAAAGGGCTTTACGCCGGACGCGATCGAGAAAGTGGAAAAGGCGCTGCCGACCGCTTTCGACATCAAATTCGCCTTCAACAAATGGACGCTGGGCGCCGATTTTCTTCGTAACGAGCTCGGCGTTGACGCCGAGCATTTGGCGGCTCCCAGCTTCGACCTCCTCGCCCATCTCGGCTTCACCAAGCGCGAGATCGAGGCGGCCAATATCCACGTCTGCGGCGCCATGACGGTCGAGGGCGCGCCGCATTTGAGACCTGAGCATTATGCCGTGTTCGACTGCGCCAATCCGTGCGGCCGCACCGGCAAGCGCTTCCTGTCGGTCGACAGCCATATCCGCATGCTGGCGGCGGCGCAGCCGTTCATTTCCGGCGCCATTTCCAAGACCATCAATATGCCGAACGAGGCGACCGTCGCGGACTGCAAGGCGGCCTATATCCTGTCGTGGAAGCTCGGGCTCAAAGCCAACGCGCTCTACCGCGACGGCTCAAAACTGTCGCAGCCGCTGCAAAGCCAGCTCATCGCCGACGACGAAGAGGACGACGACGTCATCGAGGCGTTTCTCGACAAGCCCGCTGCGGCGCGCGCGGCCGGCCTCGCCGAGAAGATCGTCGAGAAAGTCGTCGAGCGCATCGTCGTCATGCGCGAGCGCGAGCGCATGCCCGACCGGCGCAAGGGCTATACGCAGAAAGCCGTGGTCGGCGGCCACAAGATTTATCTGCGCACCGGCGAATACGACGACGGCAAGCTCGGCGAGATTTTTATCGACATGCACAAGGAAGGCGCGGCGCTGCGCTCGCTCCTCAACAATTTCGCCATCGCGGTGTCGCTCGGCCTGCAATACGGCGTGCCGCTTGACGAATATGTCGACGCCTTCACCTTCACCCGCTTCGAGCCGTCAGGCCCCGTCCAGGGCAACAACTCGATCAAATACGCCACCTCGATCCTGGACTACGTGTTCCGCGAGCTGGCGGTCAGCTACCTGTCGCGGTTCGACCTCGCCCATGTCGACCCGAGCGGCGAAGGCTTTGACGCGCTCGGCAAAGGCGTCGAAGAAGGCAAACCCGCCCCCGACGCGCGTTACGTGTCGAAGGGCCTCACCCGCTCGCGCACCGACCGGCTCAAAGTGATGCAAGGGGGAGGCGATATCTCTTCACCCTCCCCTGCAGGGGGAGGGACGTCCACCGAAGCTCGCGGAGCGAGCGAAGGCGGACGGGGTGGGGCGGCTTCGAACGTCACCGCGATCACCACCGCCGGCCCGCGCGCGGAATTTGCCGGCTCGACCGCGCTCAAGACCGAGCCCGAGCAAAAACTCTCCCCCGCGCAGGCGCTCGAACAGGTCAACCGCGTCGACGCCCGCAGCCACGCCAAGCAGGCCGCGGCGGAAAAACGCGCCGAGGCGAGAGCCAAGGGCTACGAGGGCGAAGCTTGCGGCGAGTGCGGGAATTTTACGCTGGTTCGGAACGGCACGTGTCTTAAGTGCGATACGTGCGGGGGCACGACGGGGTGTTCGTAAATCTATAGACCGGGGGAATAAGTTGTGGGCGGCGAGCAATGCTCGCCGCCTTTGCCATTGGGGATTATAACCTTGACAAAGCAGTTTCCATAGGTAGTATGCGGTCAGAAAAGGACGATCCCCATGACCGCGAACCTCCAAAACCCCATTTTCACGGACGAAACCAAGGCTAGGGAGTGGCTAGAGGCTCGGGTTTGGCCGAATGGGCCGGTTTGCCCTCATTGTGGCTCTACGAGCGATGATGTGACCGCCCTCAATGGGAAGGCGCACCGTCCGGGCCTTTACCAGTGCGCGGGCTGTCGCGAGCAATTTACGGTTACAGTCAAAACCGTTTTCGAGCGCAGCAAGGTTCCGTTGTCGAAGTGGCTTGCCGCTTTGTTCATGATGACGGCCTCCAAGAAAGGCGTCTCGGCTCACCAAATCCACCGCTCGCTCGGTATCAGCTACAAGACGGCGTGGTTTCTTTGCCATCGCTTGCGTGAAGCAATGCGTACTGGCGGCTTTGCCCCTATGGGCGGTTCTGGCAAGATCGTAGAAGCCGACGAAACCTTTATTGGACGCCTTGAAGGGCAACCCAAGCGCCGCACTGGCTACGGCCACAAGAACGTTGTGCTTACCCTTGTCGAGCGCGGCGGTTCGGCCCGTAGCTTCCATATCGCCGGAACGTCTATTGCCGACATTGCGCCGATCGTCCGCAAAAACGTCGCACGCGAAAGCACGCTGATGACGGACGAGTGGCGTTCATACCAGCAACTTGGCGATGAATTTGCCTCTCACGGCACAGTCGAGCATGGAGCCAAAGAGTACGTTCGCGGCGACATTCATACCAACACGATTGAGGGCTATTTCTCCGTGTTCAAGCGCGGCATGAAAGGCGTGTACCAGCATTGCAGCGAAAAACATCTGCATCGCTATCTCGCCGAATTTGACTTCCGTTATTCGAACCGTGCGGGCCTTGGCGTGAACGACCTAATGCGCGCTGAGATCGCAGCGGCTGGCATCAAGGGCAAGCGCTTGACTTATCGACGGCCTCACAAAGTCACTCAATCGAGTGCGCATTAAGCGCGAAGCAAAACGTTTCATGCGTTGGCGCAAGCGTAGGAGAAAGTAAAATGGCTACGCTGCCTTATCCGATAATGCAGTTGCGGAAGGAAACGGCTTATCGGACTGCGACGGATACAACGTGGCAGTTATTTCTGCATTTGAAAGACACAGATAATCAAAAGAGCCAACGCGAGACAGTATTGATTTACACGCAAGCTCTCGAACCTGCTGACAAGCGCCCGCAAGGATTGGAACTAGCAGCCCTTCGTCGTGTGCACGCTTTACTAGGCGAGCAAATTGCGGCGATGAAATCTCAATGAGGTCGGCTAAGTCCGACATGGTGTGATCGGTAGCTTCCATAATGACAAAGCGCCTCCTTGCGCGTAAAAGAGTTACGCGCGAAGGTGATTCGCACTTGGCTACAGACGGCCCCTGATGCCAGTCAGCGGGCCGTTTCTATTTTACCGGCCATTCTACGCGAGCGCCGTCGTTATCGAAGATTGCCACAGAATTTTTGCATTTCGGGCATCTGCGGCGTCCTTTCTTCTCGCCTTTTTCCTTCAATAGGGCGCTCACCAAAAAGACCTTCCCGCACGATGGGCAGGTAACGGCGGCATTGTTGCCCCACTGATCTTCGTCATGCGCCGGATGGCTTTTGTCGATTTGTCGAACGCCCATGGCGTTTGCCCTTCTGTGATTTTGGACTCGCCTGTGCTTTTTCCTTTGTTTTATGCTGCGGCGGGGACTTAGCCACCACGTCAACGGCCCGCTCAAAGCGTGACCACGCTTCGGATTCCGAAGTGGAAGTATCACCTTTGGAAAGCTTCGCCATGAGCACAGACCGCCTTATCGGCCCTAAACTAAAGATTGAACGGGCCAAAAGCCATATCGACGATCTCCAATCCGAGTTGACGGCATATTTCGGGACAGGTCCCTATGCCGTTCGGCGCGATCTCGACGCCAACGGGAAAGAGGAGCATCTGATTATCCATTCTACCAAGCCCATCCCCAATAAAGTCTTTGGGATCGTTGGCGACGCGATCCACAATTTGCGTGCGAGTTTGGACTACCTCGCGGTGGCCCTCGCCCGCGCCAATGGGGCTACAAAAATCGGCGATGTTTACTTTCCCTTTGGCCGGGATCGAAAGGCGTTTGAAGCCTCCGCGAAAGAAAAAATAAAGCGTCTCTCGCCCGATGCCCGCGAAATGATCTACGCTTTGCAGCCTTACGGCGGAGGGAATGATTTTCTTTTCGCCCTCCACGCACTCAACTCGTCCGACAAACACCAGACCATTGTGCCAGTGGCCGGTTATCTCGCTGGCGGTCATGGCTTTCTTTCGATTAGCCATCCCGCCAAAATGTCTCGCAGTGTTTTTGGAAACCTCGAAAAAGGCATACATTGGATGACCGTCCCAAAGGGGGCGGATGTGAAGTACGACCTTCAAGTTAGAACCGACATAGCGTTCATAGAGATTCAGGCCATCGAAGGTCATCCGGTTACGACAACGGTCGAGCAATTCCGCGATCTCGTTGAGGGCCTCCTGCTGACGTTCGAAAAGCGGTTTTTCACTTAAAACGGGCGCGCCAGCCCCTTGCGGGGCGGCCTTATCTATCTTTTGCGTCTGCTTTGTCAAGGTTATAATCCCCTTGCCATTATTAGAACAAAATCAGTACAATATTCTCTATATGTTCTACTAACGGGGCTATTTCCGTGGCTAAGGCATTCATTTCCTACTCTCATCGTGACGAGAAGGCATTGGACCGACTGCACACGCATCTAGCGGTGCTGCGTCGCGAGAACCTGATCACAGCTTGGTATGACCGCGCGATTTTAGCCGGCGGCGAAATCGATCGCGAAGTCTTGTCGAACTTGAACGATAGTGACCTCTTTCTTGCGGTGGTGAGCCCAGACTTTTTGGCCTCCAACTATTGCTATGAACGCGAGATGGAAAATGCGCTTAAGCGCCACGAGCAAGGCACACTCCGCGTCATCCCGATAATTCTGGAACCGTGCGATTGGAAGTCGTCACCGTTGGGAAAATTGAAGGCTCTTCCGAAGGACGGCAAACCTATATCAATCTGGACGAACGAGAACGTCGCCTATTTTGATGTTGTAACCGAACTTCGACACCTGACTGGAGCCCTGGGACGAAATCCGCACGAGGGTACTGCAACGTCTCACGAGCCGGAAAGTAATCATGCCGGTCATCGGTCACGGCGCTATCGTATCAAAAAGGAGTTCGATTCTATTGATAGGGATGAATTTCGACGTCGGGCATTCGCAATTATCGAAGATTATTTTCGTCGGTCGATCGATGAACTGAAAGAGATTGGCGATCCAATTCGAGCCCACTTTGAGGAAATGGGCGGCGACGCATTTTCCTGCACCGTCCTAAATAAGGCAACAAGGAACAAGGAAGCCCACATCACCATCCGAAACGGCGATGACGGGCTCTTTGGTGACGCTATCACCTCATTTTCGCGGAGAAACAGCAATAGTGCAAATGGCTTCGTCAGAGTGGAGGCGAATGAATACGAACTCTATTTGAAAGGCGACGAGCTTTCTTTCCATCGACCGCGAAACGACGGGCCTATGTCTGCCGAACAAAGTGCGGACGCACTCTGGCACGAGTTTATTTCACATGCGGGGATCGAACATGAGTAGGCGCGTCCACTTTCGTTGCCTCAGTTGCGGCGAGAGTTTCTATGCAGATGTGTTAAGCAAGGAAGAGCAGCTCGAACACGCAAGAGATCGTCGACCCTTTGGCCCTACCCGTTGTCCGAAATGCGGTAGCACGAATCTTGAACGCGGATAGATGGCAACGGTGGTGTTTTAAATGAACGAAATCTTTCCTCGGATAAGGACCGTATCGTTGGCAACCGCCAAGGCCGGGGCAATTTTAAGGATCCCCAGATCAGGCGGTTCCTTGTTGGCACTCGTCACGGACGAACCTGCCGTCGAAGATAGCCGTTCGTTCGTTATTCTGAACGCTACAGATCAGAACAGACCAAGGGCAGAATTTGTTAACAACTGGGGGAATCGAGGTGGCTTATTAGCCTATGATGAACCGCTTCGCTATGAGCTAAGCATGGCTGAAGCTGATATTGATGTGTACGGGCGGATGTGGTCAGATGCGCCCGGCACAATCGTTTCTTTCGAAGACGATCTGTATCTCCAAACTGTAATTTTTAGTTCGCATTTTGGAAGTCTTAGACACGTTAACATCAGAACCGGGTCAATTTTTAAAACACAGATTCCAAATTACAACATATGGACTTTTGGTGTTTGGAATCTTTGTCTGAGAGACTCAGTTCGCCAAGAAAGCTTTCCACTTTTTGAGTTTGACATTCACAAACAAAGGCCCGCTTAAAATTTAAGGCGCTCATCTGAGGGTGTGTGCCCCAGCGAGCGAAGCGAAGCAGGCGCGCGAGGGCTGGATTGCTTCCGTCGCATTGCTCCTCGCAATGACGAGACGGCTTCCCTCGCCTATCCGCCTCCGGCACTCACCAAGTACAACCGTACGCCCAATATCCCGCGTAATAGCCGGACCACACGCGGCTGAAATGGCAGGGATTGGCGTAGGGCGGATAGAATTCGCCCAGGCCCGGATAATAGGAAGGGCCTAGCACGCGCACGGCATGGAATCGGGCGTGGCGCTTGCGGGAGCGGTGGCGAACCCCGCCGTGATGGCCGCCATGCTTTCGCGATAGAGCGGGCTTTGCCGCCGCGGGCGCATTGGCCGTTTGAGGAGTGACGGCAGGCGGCGGCGCGATTGCGGGCGGAGCCGGCGGCGGCGCGATTGCAGGCGGAGCCGGCGGCGGCGCGATGGCAGGCGAAACCGGCGCCGGCGCGGCGCCCGACAGGCCAGAGGGCGCCGTCGGCGAAACCGGCACATATGGCGCTTGCGGCACCGTGTTTGGCGTTGACGGATTGAAAGCCGGCGGCGGCGGCGGCGGGACGGGATTGACCGTCTGCGCGCGGGCTTGGCCGATGGCGAAAGCCGCGATCATCGCGGCCAGTGAAACAGCCGCGAAAAGCGCCCTCGCCGGCCGCTCAAATCCTGTCGCCGCCATGCCGATCTCCTTGAGTTGCGTTGGCCGCCCGAACGCCCTGCCCCACCAGTAGCAATATGGCAGTCGAGCAATCCAGACAATCCGCTCATTGGCGCGAAGACATCCAGCATCTGGGGGTCCCTGCATCCGCGGCGGCGCGTGGATGATAAAAACCAGGCGAGAATCGCGCCGCTTTCCGTAAACGAGAGGTGAATCCGGCAAAAAACAAACTTTGGGACTCCGCGCCTGAGTCTCGCTCATGCTTTGCGGGCGATTCTTTCGGCGATTCTTGTCGCGCTTCTTGGAGCCCGCGATGAACCGGATGCTGGTCGTCGCCCTCATGGCCGCTTGCATGGTCAATTTGGTTTGCCTGTTCGGCCACCTTCATGGCGTGGTCGGATAGCGCGCGATGGAGAGCAAGCGTAGCCCGGATGAGCGCAGCGATATCCGGGGTTCTGCCTCTCCGGCCCTCATCCCGCATCTCGCTTCGCTCATGCGGGCTACGGCGACGCCATCGCGGCCACGCTGCTACTCGAACGCGAAACTCTGATCGGAAAAGTTCAGCTTCACATTGATGCAGCCTTCGTTGAGCGACCAGGCGTAAAGCTCGTATTGCCGCGCGCCCGAGGAATGCATCGGGTCGGCGTCGGCGATGCGGCGCGCCTCGGCTTCGTCCTTGGCGCGGATGATGATCAGCCCGAACGACGGCGCCGCCGCGCCGGGCTTGGTCGCAGGCCCGGCGCCATACATGATGCCGGCTTTCTCCAGCCGGATCTGGTGCTCGAGATGCGCCTTGAGCTGGCGCGCCATCTCCGCCGGCGGCGCGGCGGGTTTCGACATCACCAGCCAAAGCGGCTTCTTCAGCATGCGGGCATGCAGCTCTTCGACGCTCATCTCCGCTATTTCAGGCATGTCACTTTCTCCGATGCTACTTGGTATATCCGCAACGCTTTTACGCCGCGCTGAGATGCGAACGCGGGATTTTGCGCAAACCGACCAAGTCCGGCAATGACGAATTTGAGGGCCGCGCCTCGCCTTGCATCGCCCGTTCAGGCGTGGCTTAACGGCGGCCCCGGTTTTCCCAAGGAGAAGAACAATGCGAACGTTCCCGCGCGCCGGCGTTGTCGCCGCGCTCGTCCTCATCGTCGCCATCGCCGGCATGACAGCCGGCGCCGCGCCTGCTTACGCGCAACCGGTCACCACTACGTCGTCGGGATTGGGCATCATCGACATCAAGGTCGGCACCGGCGCCTCGCCCAAGCCCGGTCAGACCGTCGTCGTGCATTACACCGGCTGGCTCGATGAGAACGGCAAGAAGGGCAAGAAATTCGATTCTTCGCTCGATCGCGGCCAGCCGTTCGAGTTTCCGCTCGGCAAGGGCCAGGTCATCCCCGGCTGGGACGAAGGCGTCGCCACCATGAAAGTCGGCGGCAAGCGCACGCTGATCGTCCCGCCCGATCTCGGCTACGGCTCAAGCGGCGCCGGCGGCGTCATCCCGCCGAACGCCACGCTGATCTTCGACGTCGAACTGCTGCGGATCAAATAGCGCGCCGCCCGAGCTGCGCCACGCGCAATCCGGCAAGACAATCCTACGCGCTACGCGCCGAAACTGTTACTTGCAAGGGCCGTTGTGGTTCTTCTGCGCCATGGCCTTAACGCGCTCGCAATCGTCCCAATAGGTCGTTCCGTTGCAGCCGCAGACTTGCAATCCGACGCTGGACTGGGTCAGCGGGCAGACAAAGGGGATTTGGACGCATTTCCCTGCCGCATCTATAATGCGGCATTCATGAGGTTTGTGGTCGCAAAACAGGCCGGCATCGCAGGCAATGCCGGCAATTCCGCCGCAGGTTTTGCCGACGCCGACCGCGCCCGCCGTGTCGACGCGCCCGACCAAGAGAGCAAGCGTCAACGCCACGCCAATTCCAACCGATTTCAACATCATGTCTTCCTCCCTCATGTGCCAATTCTCTGCGGCAATTTCAGTCCGTCCGGATGCTGCGCCGAACGCCGATAGCGCGCTCCGCATGTCTCACTTACCGGCCGTGCACAACATTTTCGTGTAATTCCAGGTTATCTCTTTCAGGATCTGCCCTTGCATGCAGAAATCCACCCCCGCGAAGATCTGACCTTTCAGGTCGACAACGAGATTTTGCGCCGGATCGGGCCGCGGCGCTGCGGAATTGATCTGATAGCTTTTGCCGGTTTTGCGATCCGTGATGATGAGGCAGCCAAACTCCACGCCGGGCTTCACACAGCCGAGGACGTGGACCGTTTGACCCGCCGCGTACACCGGTAGCGCGCCGGCACAACTCATCAGCAAGGAAACGGCGAGCGCTGCCCAATTGCGCATGGTGTCCCCCCTCTGCCTCACGCCGTTATACGTAGAATTGCACAACTTTGACGTGAGAGCAATGCGGCGCCGGCGGCGTCATTTCGCCAAACGCACATTGATCTTCGACGTCGAATTGCTTGGGGTCAAAAATTAGCGGTTATTCCGCCGCAGCAACGCATCGAGACTCCACGGCCCGGCGCCGGCGAAAACAAAATAAAGAAATACGAAACAAAACAGGATCGCGTCTTCGCCGCCATTGAGCAGTGGAAAGAAACTCCTCGGTGCGTGGCTCATGAAATAGGCGATCGCCATCTCGCCCGACATGATGAAGACCGCTAGGCGTGTGAACAGCCCGAGTGTGACGAGCGCGCCGCCGACGAGCTCGATCCTGCCGGCGAACCACTCGATCTCCGGGAACGCCGGCATGTGTCCGTGCGGCGGGAAGCCGAACACCTTCGCCATGCCGTGTTCGAGAAACAACAGCCCGGCCACGATGCGCAGAATGCTCAGCACATAGGGCCGGTACCGCTCGAACGCTGTGGCGGGAACAGGAGTTGTGGCGGAAGCACTCGCGGATGCCGCGAAAGCGGCCGGCGCATGGGGACAATTCATTTCCGGACTCGTGCCTATCGTCGCCCCCTGCGCGGTGTAGGCGAATTGCCCCTCGCGCGCACCTCACAATATTCTGATGCAGCGGTGGGGAATAAGCGCCGCCGCCCCAAATCCACGCACTGCGCGGCTGCCATGATCGCGATGCTTGGCTGCCATGATATTGTGCGCGCACGATTCGTCCTTCGCAGGAGGCCGCCGTGGACCGCAACAATATCTTTTTTCTGATCATTGGCGCTTTAGTGATCGCCGTCGCCGTCATGGGCTATCAGCTCTATCAGGATCGCCACCAGCCCGAGGGGCTGCACATCAATGTCGGCCCGGGCGGGCTGTCGATCCAAGGCAAGTAGGGTTTTACTCTTCCGGCTCCGTGGTGAAGAACAGCGGATAGCCTTTGCTCTTGCCGAGCTCGGTGGCTTCCTTGGCCTTGGTCTCGGCGACGTCGCGCGCATAGACCGCGATCACGCAGGCGCCGCGCCGGTGCGCCGTCATCATCACCCGATAGGCCTGGTCGGCGTTCATGCGGAACACCGCCTTGAGCACCAGCACGACGAATTCGCGCGGCGTGTAATCGTCGTTGAGCAGGATCACCTTATAAAGCGGTGGCCGCTGCGTCTTGGTTTTGACCTTGGTGCGCGGCTGGACGAGGGTTTTGCTCATGGCGGACCTGACACAGATCGAAGAATAACACCCGAACGGCCTCCAAGCGCAGTGACAATATAATCGGTCGTGTGCCTGGTCCCAGCGGCGCCGGGAGCTTGCGCCGGGGGAGCCGCCCCGACGATGTGGCGTTGACTACCGCCCGGCTGTTAAGATGATAATTGCAAACGGCGTCGCGCCAAAATCAATGCGAGGGTCACCATGCACATAATCGAGATCATTCTTATCGGCTTCGTCGCCGGAATCATTGCGCGCCTGTTGGCCCCCGGTTCGAACAATCCGGCGGGCTTCATCCTGACCACGCTGCTTGGCATCGCCGGCGCATTCGTCGCGACGTGGGTCGGTCAGGCGGTCGGCTGGTATCGGCCCGATCAGGGTGCCGAACTCATCGGCGCCGTCGTCGGCGCCCTGGTCGTCCTGTTCGTCTGGCACCGTCTGGTGTCGGCGCGCGTTATATCCGACCCCGGTAGCCGGCGCTGGCTCTAGGCCGCAGCGCGGCGGCGCGCGATGGGCGGCGTTCGACCAGGACGGCACGCGGCGCGCCGCTCCGGCCGGCAATGGTGAAGCGGGTCGTCTCCTTGCGCTGACCCATTCTCAGGATGGCGGCCCTCGCCTCTTCGGCGGAAGCCTCCATCAGCGACATGACGATTTCGATCTGGGCGTCGACCTCGTCGCTGAGCCCCTGCGCCGCCAGCACGGCATCTTCAAGGGTCGGCGGATCGCGGCGCACCCGGCGCCGGCCGTCCTTCGTGTCCCACACTTCGCTCATGTCGCACCTCGACCGCCGTTTTGCGGGCTTTCCACTTTTGACTGTCTATTATCAGCTATTTACCGCATTGCAGCAAGTCTATTGTGCAATGCACCCACAGGCATTTTAGCGCCGCCAAAAGCGTACGCGCCCGCAGCATTGCGGCCACGGGCGCGTCGGAGAATTCCGCTTTGGGGCCGCGCTAGCGCGGGGCCATCTCGCTGAACAGCACGCCGCCTTTGGCTTTCGACGTCTTCGCCGTTTCCACCAGCGAGACGGTGACGTGGTCGGCCGTCGTGCCGGCATTTTTCACCACGGCGTCGGTAATGTCTTTGACGAGACCGCGCTTCTGCTCGAGCGTGCGGCCCTCCAAAATATAGACGACGACTTCCGGCATAGATTGTCCTCCCTTGTTGCTCGCCCGCCTCACTCGATCGTAAGCCGCACTCCGGACCCGGTGTGGGCTTGCCTTAAGTTCCCTACTATCGGAAAGTTCCCGGGCAGGCACAACAGGGAGCTGACAATGAAGCGTAGTCGTTGTTTGTTCTCGTAACGAGATGGACGCCGCGCCGCTGCATCGCGGCGGCTCCGCTGATTTTCTGCATTGACTTACAAGCACGCCGCAGCGGCCGCCCCATCGCGGGCGCGCCGTGCACGGCGTTTTTTTCGCGCGTGAGTGGGTTACGACGAGCCGCCGCGCACGTCAACGGCGCTCATGATCCCGCGATGAGCCCGCGGCAAAATTCAGCGGTTCGGATAGTACGAGTTGCCACTCTGTGGGCTGAACAGCCGCCGCAACACCGTGCTAAGGCCGGGCGCCGGCTTGTCCCTGGCATTCGACGCATATGAGCCCGCGACTTGGTGCTTTGTTGCCTTCTTCTCCGGCGGCACCGTCTCCGGAGGTATCAGCGCCTGATCCGACGCGTCGGCAGGTGCAGCTGCGCTCGTCGGAGCGGTCTCCGACAGCGCCGCCATCCCCGGCGCCGGCTTGGGTGCAGGAGCCACGTTCGCATCTACCACCGGCGCATTGAAGGTCGGCTGTTGCTGCGGCTCGATCGCAGTCGACCGCGTCGCCGCAGCGGGCGGCGGCTGCGTCGCGATTTGCTGCACAACTTCCGGCACGATTTGCGGTCGCGCTACAGGCGCTACGCTCGTCGGTACAGCGGTTGTGACCTTGACGGGTGCAGCTACCGAGGCGGATGCCGTACTCGCCGGCGGAGTTGTCGTGGCGGTGGCGGCCTCAACGCTGGTGACGATTGCATGCGCCGCAATCGATGCGGTTTTGTCGCCTTCGGCCGGGCGGTCGATCAGCGAGAGCACAACAGCAGCGCCAGCTGTGGCGCCGATCGCGGTCGCAACCAGCACGACGCGCGCCGTGCGCATGAAGCTCGGCGCGGGGGCGAGATAGCCCCATTCCGGGTTGAAATTACCGGCCGAACGCATCGCCGCCTCGCAGTACGATTTCTGCCCGCAATTGAATGCCTAAAGCCATAAGCGCCAACTTGATGCCCGGACCTGGGCTCCCCGGATCTTGGCCTCGATGTGCAAAACCCACTGCGGCGGAGGCGGTTCCCTCCGCCGATACGTTATGGCTTACCGAGGGTGACGGAACCCCGCAAGACGCGGCACATGCGAAAACGGCGGCCTGTTGCCAAAAGGCATCATTTTCAGTGCAAATCGACGGTAATTCGGTAGCAAATTGGCACACCGGCCGATTGTTGTGCACAGCCCTGTGCGTAGGCGGTAAAGGCGGTTTCATCCTATGCCGTGTCATCGCCGGTAAGCCGTCAAGACGCTGAATTAAATTGCCGGCTGCCTGACACCGCACCGCCAATGCTGTCGCCGACCGAGGCGAACATATCGCCAATGACCGAGACCACGCGGCGCGTGGCGGCGACGACATGGTCTTTGACGTCGAGGGTCTTGGCGAGAAGCGAATTCGGATCGCGCGCGATTGCCTCGCCAGGCGCGACATCCGGCGCGAGCGCGTCATTCGGATTCTGATCCGATTGAGCTATGACCAGCGGCGCATGCGGCGCGGCGGCAATCGCAACGGGCGGCTTGGGATGCGCATGCGGTTTAGCCATCGGCGCGGCGCTAGGCTGGGCCGCAGCTTGGGAGGCACGCAAGGCTTCCGCCAATTTGGCGGCAGCGGCCGTCTGGGCGTCCGCTGCGGCGCGGGCCGCGGCCGCGTCATCGGCGACATCCCGGCTCTTCTCGGCCGCCATCTGGGCTTTGAGATAGTTCATGATCAGGGCGTGCTCGTCGCGGACCATGGCCACCATCTCGACCGATGCCGGCGCGCCCTGGTCGGCGGCCGGCTGCGGCATCCTCATCTGGCCGAGGTGGTACTGGGTGAACAGGAACCCGCCGATCACGCTCGCCAGCGCGGCGGGAAGGATGTCGAGCACGAATTTGCCGAGGATGCGCGCCAGCCACGGCACTTCCGGCCCCGCCGCCCAATTTTGCTGCAACATTCTGATCCCACTCGCCTGCATGGCCGACCTCCAATATTTCAAACGGTCGATTGAATTTCAAACATCCGTTTTAGGCGATGGCGGGCCGGGAAAAAGGAATTTTTGCGGCAATCCCCCGGTTTTGTGGGCTTGCGAGCGGTCAGGCGCGCCGGCCGAGCCCGGTGACGACCCAGCTGCCGATCAATTGCGCCAGCCATTTGACCGAGGAATCGTCGAGTACGAGCCCAACCGGAGGCTGCGCGAGAAGTCTCGCGATTGCGCAGAAATATGCCGCATTGGCCGATCAGCCAGATCGACGCCACCGTCAGCGTGCGGTGGTCCGCCTCGGGCAGGAACCGGCGCACGAGATCGGCCGCCAGTCCCATGAACGGCGCGGCCTCCTCGCTGACGAGAGCACGAAACACCGCCGTCGGCCGCACCGTCTCCCAGTTGAAAATCCGCATGTAGCGGCTGAATTCGTCGCGCGCCATGAGCGGATGCAGCTGCCGGCGGATGAATGCGTGAAGCGCTTCCTCGCGCGACATCGCCCGCACCTCCTCGGCGTGGGCGAGCTGATCCTCGGTCATGGCGCGAAAGGCGGCCCGCAGCACTTCGCGGTAAAGCCCGTCCTTACCGTCGAAATGATAGTTGATGGCGGCCTGGTTCACGCGCGCCTTGGCGACGATGGCGCGAATGCTGGTGCCGTCGTAGCCACGCTCGGCAAACAGCCGCTCGGCGGCTTTCATGATCCGCTCGCGCGTCACCTCGGATGGTCGCGTCATAGCCGGTCTAGCCTTCCTGTTTTTCAAACCTGCGTTTGAATTCCAGATAATCGCTTGGCCGGCGTAATGCAATCGCTCCTTTGCCGCAGCCGGTTCCGAGGCAAATCCGCGATGGGCCGCCGCCTATCCAGCGTTTCCCCTTCGTATTATTCTGCGCATGCAGCGGCGAACCCAATCGGCGCGAATATTCCGGAAGGACATTCATGAATCGGCCACGTGTGCCGTCCGACTTGATCGGACTTGCCAAAGTCATGCCGCCGCTGTCGCGGCGCGGCTTCATGTCGAGTTCGGCTGCGGCAGCCGCGGGTTATACGCTCGCCGCCGGTCCGGTGCGCGCCGACGCCATCCACACCGACGCCAACGGGCTCGATGCCGGCGACACCAAGATCAACGTGTCGGACGGCCAGATGCCGGCCTATTACGCGCGTCCGCCCGACGTGGCGAAGCCGGCGATCATTCTCGTCTGCATGGAGATTTTCGGTCTGCACGAATTCTTCAAGGACGTAACGCGGCGCTTGGGTCACCTCGGCGCTTTTGCGGTCGCGCCCGACTATTATTTCCGTATGGGCGATCTCACCAAAGTCACCGACCCCAAGGAGTTGTATCCGAAAGTCAACAGCAAGACGGACACCGAACTTTTCGCCGACCTCGACGCCACCGCGTCCTGGGCGAAATCGCAAGGCGGCGACCCCAACCGGATCGGCATCTTGGGCATGTGCCGCGGTGGCCGTAACGTCTGGCATTACTCGTCGCACAATCCCGAGCTGAAGGCCGGTGTCGCGTTTTACGGCCCGCTCGCCGACAGGAGCGAAGCCGCGCCGAAAAGCTCGATTGACCTCGCGCCCGAGGTCAAGGAGCCGGTGCTCGGCGTCTACGGCGCGCAAGATGCCGGCATTAAGGTCGAGCAGGTGCAGCAGATGGCGGCCGCTTTGCAGGCTGCCGGCAAGACCGCGGAGTTTTTTGTCTATCCCGGCGCGCCGCACGGCTTCGCCGCCGATTACCGCGCGAGCTATCGCAAAGAGGCGGCCGAGGATGCTTGGGCGCGGATGTTCGAGTGGTTCAAGAAGTACAAAATATTGAGCTGACCGGCTTTAATCCCAATGACGCGAGCGCTTTGCCGCGTCGCGCATTTCATGTGTATTAAGTCGATGCCGGCCTTCATCTGCATCACCTGCGGCACCCAGTTCGCACCCTCGGAAAAGGCGCCCGAGTGCTGCCCGATCTGCGATGACGAACGCCAATTCGTGCCGCCGTCGGGCCAGAGCTGGACCACGCACGAGGCGCTGGCACGGCGGCATCGCAATTGTTTCCGGCAGCACGAGGCGGGATTGATTGGCATCGGCACGGAGCCGGCATTCGCCATCGGACAGCGGGCGCTGCTGTTGCGAACCGACAAGGGCAACGTGCTGTGGGATTGTATCTCGCTCGTCGACGACGCCACCGTGGCGCTCGTCAGAGGCCTCGGCGGCCTCACCGGCATCGCCATCTCCCATCCGCACTATTACGCGTCCATGGTGGAATGGGCCCATGCCTTCGCGGCGCCGATCCATCTGCATGTCGGCGATCGCCAATGGGTCATGCGTCCCGATCCGGCGATAAAATTCTGGGACGGCGATACGTTCCCACTCGCGCGCGGCGTGACATTGATCCGCTGCGGCGGCCATTTCGCCGGCGGCACGGTGCTGCATTGGGCGCAAGGCGGCGACGGCCGCGGCGCACTCCTTTCCGGCGACATCGTGCAGGTGATCCCCGATCGCAAGTTCGTCAGCTTCATGCGGAGCTATCCCAACCTCATTCCGCTGTCGGCGCCGGCCGTCGAGCGCATCGGTGCTCGGCTCGAACCCTACGCGTTCGACGTCATCCACGGCGCCTGGTTCGACCGCACCATCCCGCGCGGCGGCAAGGACGTCGTCAGGCGGTCGGTCGCGCGTTATATCGCAGCGGTCCGCGGCGGCGGCGGCGCCGAATTACAGTAGAAATGGGAGGGCCGCGATGGCTCGGATCGACGAACTCAAACGAGATACTCTCAACGCGCGCCAGCAACAGCTCTATGACGACATCATGCGCACGCGGCCGCGCGGCAAGCTGAGCGGCCCGTTTTCGGTTTGGATGCATACCCCCGACATCGCCGAGCCCGCCAACGGACTGGCCAATTGCTTTCGCGTCAATCCCAGGCTCGACAAGCGGCTCATTGAATTGATCACATTGTTGATGTGCCGCAGCGCCACGGTGAAATATGCGTGGTCGGTGCACGAACCGCTGGCGCGCCAAGCGGGATTGACGCCGCAAATCGTCGACGCCATACGCGCGCGCAAGCGACCGGATTTTTCACACGACGACGAACGGCTGATTTACGAGCTGGTCACCGAACTGCTCACGACCAAGTCGCTGAGCGACGCCACCTTCGAGCGCGCGCAGGCCGCCTTCGGCCGCGAAGGCGTCATCGAAGCGGTGAGCTGCGCCGGCTTCTATGGCATGGTCGGATTTGTGCTCAACGCCTTCGAAGTGCCGCCACAGCCGGGCGGCGACGTACTGGCTTAGCTCAGACCGCTTGGGCTTTCGTTTCTTCCAATACGGCACGCCCTCTCGCCGTTAGAGCGACTGTGCGACCGCCGTCGTTCTCGATGCGGACGAAGCCATCAACGATCGCATCCTCCCAGGCCGAAATGTGCGGGCAACTGTGCCAGGCCTCGATCGCCTGGTCACGCGTGCGCGGACGATCCGCCACCCAGGCGAGGAATTGAATCATGATCAGGCTCGGCGACTCGGACATCGCGGGCTCCATAGCCGTTTCAGTATAAGACAAAACGCGTTAGGATGCAGCCTGGTAATCCGACCGGGAACCAAACGCGCGTTATTCGCCGCATTTCATCGCGAGGAATTGCATGTCGATACTCATCAGCATCCTGATCACCTTTGTCGTCATCATTCTCATCCTTTATCTCGTCAACATGCTGCCGATCGACGGCCGCGCCAAACAGATCGTCCGCGTCGTCGTGATTATTATCGGCATAATCTCGTTGCTGCGATACCTGGCGGTCTTCTAAGATCGGGCTGTGCGCCGCATAGAAGGCTACGTCATCGTCTCCGCCGACGGCATGCTCGCCGACGCCAAAGGCGAGATGCCGGCTTCGATCCGCAACGACGCCGATCAGCGTTTCTTCCAGGAAGCGCTCGACCGTGCCGCCGCCATCGTGCACGGACGGCATTCCCACGAAGGCGGACCGCGCGCCGCACGGCGACAGCGGCTTATCCTGACGCGCCAGATCGCCGCCATTGCGCCCGATCCGACGCACGCCAATGCGCTCCTCTGGAATCCGCTCGGCGCGAACCTGGAACAGGCGCTCGAACGCCTCGGCGTGACCGAGGGCACCATCGCCGTCATCGGCGGCCCCGAAGTGTTCAGCCTGTTTCTGCCGCTCTACGATGCCTTCCATTTGTCCCGTGCCGCCAACGCAAAAGTCCCCGGCGGGCTTGCGGTCTTTACCGAAGTCGGACCGAATGCGACGCCCGAAGATGTCCTCACGAAGCGCGGCTTTCGGCCCGACGCGCGACGCGACCTCGATAAGGACGCGAACGTCTCGGTGGTGACGTGGCAACGTGAGCGATGACGGCTGCGAACCGCCTCTGTTATGATCGTGCAGTGAGCTTACGCCCGACCCCGGCCGGTCCTGGTCGCGTCGCCGCGCTCGATTACGAGATCGCGCAGGAGCAGGCGTCCGCGCTCGGACGGCTCGGCCGTGCGCTCGAAGCGGCGCTCGCCGCGCTCCTGGAATACGACCGTGTCCATCGTGAGCGCACCGCGAAGCGCGCGTGGCTGGTGCAGGACGCCAGCGATGCGCTGTGGTGCTTCATCGTCCAGCGCGAGGCGTGCGGACTGCGCGACCCGCGGCCGGTGTTCCACGAATACCGCGTCCCCGCCGAAGTGCAGAACCGCATGGGGATATTCGCCAGCAGGCGCCACGCATCATCACCTTGAGCTTTCGACGTCAACCCGTTGCGAGCTTGCGCGAATAACGGCGTAGCCACTGCCGTTAGCACTCTCTTAACCGGGTCTGGCCGCCGGCGGAATCGCGTGAAAGGCTTTATTCACCGTTCTCAATGCATTGTTATCGACGATTCAACGGCGTGGCGGCGCCTGGAGTTGTGATGCGTACCCTTCCCCTCCTTGACGAGCTCGAGGGCGCCCTCGCCTCCGGCAATATCAACCGCCGGATCGACATTCTTACCCGCATAACCGACCTCTTCATCAACGGCGCCGACCGCTATTCCGAGGATCAGGTCGGGGTTTTCGACGACGTCATGGGCCGCCTCGTCAACACTATCGAGGCTAAGGTACGCGCCAAGTTGGCGCAGCGGCTGGCGCCGATCGCCAACGCGCCCTCGACCGTGATCCACATGCTCGCCTTCGATGACGACATCGAGGTCGCAAGTCCGGTGCTCGCGTATTCCCCACGGCTTGACGACCGCGACTTGGTCAGTGCCGCCGCCAAGAGCCAGCAGCATCGCTTCGCCATCTCGCGACGTCAGTCGCTGAGCGAAACGGTGACCGACGTTCTGGTCGAACGCGGCGACCGCGACGTCGTCCATTCGGTGGTGAGGAACGTCGGCGCGCGGTTTTCCGACGCCGGCTTCCGTATACTGGTCAAGCGATCGACCGGCGACGACGCGCTGGCGACCGAAGTGGGGCTGCGGTCGGACATCCCGAGGCAGCATTTTCTCGTGCTGTTGGACAAGGCTTCGAGCGCGGTGCGCGAGCGACTGGTCGCCGAAAACCCTCAAGCCGGAACCGTCATCGAGGGGGTCGTGGCGGAGGTAGTCGGCGGCATCCGCGCCGAGGCGCGCAATGCCTCGCCGGACTTCGCCGCCGCGCAGGAGGCCGTCGAGCGGCAGAACCGCGTCCGACGGATCGGCGAATCCGAAATCTACCAATACGCGCGCGACCGCAAGTTCGAAGAGACAGCGATCGCGCTGTCGATCATGTGCGACACCCCGATCGACGTCGTCGAGCGCGCGTTGCTCGATCCCGGCGCCGAGATCATACTCATTCTCGCCAAGGTGGCCGGCCTGTCCTCGACGACGACCAAAGCGATCCTGCTGTTGCGCGCGGCCGACCGCGGCATGTCGGCGAAGGACCTCGAACAGGCATTGTTGAGTTTCAACCGGTTGCAGCCGGATACCGCCCGGCGCGTACTCAGTTTCTTTCGCACCCGCGCCAAAAAGCCGATGGAACCGACGGTCCCGCCGGCGGTCGCCGTCAATGGCTGATCTACGCAGCTTCGTCCTCGTAGGGGCGGGTTTCAAACCCGCCCCTACGATGGCGCGATCAAATCACTAGCAATAGCCCGGCTGCACCTGCAGCCACGAGCCGTTCGGATAGCGGTAATAGCAGCCGCCTCGCCACCAATAATAGCCGTTGTTCCGGCGCTGGGCCTCCGACGCGATCACCGCGCCGGTCGTGGCGCCGATCACCGCGCCGGCCACGACGCCACCCGTGCCGTGGCCGACCGCACCACCGATGATGCCGCCGAGCGCACCGCCGACGATCGCGCCGGCGACTGGATCCTGTGCCGCCGCCTGCTGCACCGGCACGACGGACGCGAGCACCAAAAATAATCCAGCCCCAATCATGCACCGCATGTTTGTTCTCCCTTCCGGTTCGCCGGCCGGCTCCCGCAATATGTTTCGTCGGCGGCAACTTGAATCTTGTCGCATCATAGAACATCGCGGCCGAAAGTTCGAGCAGGTATGCCGCCGACGAGCATCGGCGCGTGCGCCTCGCGACGGCGCAGCGGCGAAAAAGCGCCATCCCATGCCGGTTTCCGCCACAGCCCACACCCGCGCGCGTGGGTCATGCGCGCCGTTTGGCACGTAGTCGCGGCGGCTGTTTCGGTGCGAGCTCGGCGGCGAGCGCGCGTTGCGCGCCGCACCGCGAGCGAGCGCGATCGGTGCGAACCGCGTCACGCGCGTCGCTTTGGCGCGTCGCCAAGCGACGATCGTGACGAAGCGTTAAAGGTTTTCTTGCAGAATCTTCTTGACTCCCTGCCGATTGCATTTATGTGGGGAATTAGCCGCTGTTGGTCGGTTCGAGTGGACTGATCGAGCGGCTTTCGCTTTCCGTGGCGCCGGCTTGCCGGCATCTCGGGTTCTGATCTAGGTTGGGGAGGACGGCATGAGCCAACACGCCCTCTTGCGATCGGTGAAGGGCTTGGGGATCCCAGGTACCGCCCGAAAGGAAGACAGCAAGACCAAACTGAAAGTGGCGACTCCGGCGCCGGAGGAAGACCGCCAGCAGTTCGACTCCAAAGGTCATTTCGCCATCCGCAACGGCGTTCGCTGCGCCGGCGTGCATCTGATCGTCGATCTGCACGGCGCCAAGCGTCTCAACGATATCGATCACATCGAGGCGACGTTGCGACGCTGCGTCGAAGCCGCCAGCGCGACGCTGCTGCACATTCACCTGCATCACTTCCAGCCGAGCGGAGTTTCCGGCGTGGCGGTGTTGGCGGAGAGCCACATCTCCATCCACACCTGGCCGGAGATCGGTTATGCCGCACTCGACGTGTTCATGTGCGGCGCGGCCGATCCCGACAAGTGCATACCGGTGCTCCGCGAGGCCTTTTCAGCCAAGCGCGTCGGTGTCAACGAGCTGCTGCGCGGTCAAAACGCCTGAACCGGCGGCTTGGCAACGAATATTGAGCGGCCGGGCCCAAGTCCCGGCCGTTTTCATATGGGAGGTTCTGATGGTGGAGAAGCGCTGGATTGCCGAGACGCTGTTCGACGACCTCGGTTTCCGCATGAGCTACCAGGTCGACAAGGTACTCTACGAACTGCAGACCGAGCACCAGCACCTGGTGCTGTTCGAGCAGCCGTTCTTCGGCAAAATGCTGATGCTCGACGGCGCCACCCAAATTTCCAAGAAGGACGAATTCATCTACCAGGAGATGATGTCGCACGTGCCGCTGTTCGCCCACGGCCATGCGCGCGACGTCCTTATCGTCGGCGGCGGCGATTGCGGCATCGCCGAGGAAGTGCTCAAGCACAAGACGGTCAAGCGCCTCACTCAAGTCGAGATCGACGCCAAAGTGGTCGAATTCGCCAAGGAGCATTTCCCCGAATTCACCGGGCCGGTCTTCGCCGACAAGCGCTTCGAATCCGTGATCGACGACGGCGCGAAATATGTCGCCAAGACCGACCGCCGCTTCGACATCATCATCGTCGATTCCACCGATCCGCTGGGACCTGGAAAAATCCTGTTCGGCGAGAAATTCTATTCAGGCTGCAGGCGTTGTTTGAACAAGGACGGCGTGCTGGTGACGCAGAACGGCGTACCGTTCTTCCAGAAGAACGAGCTGACCTCGACCATGTCGAAGTTCATGCGCTTATTCGCGGACGCCACCTGCTATGTCGCAGCGATCCCGGTCTATGTCGGCGGCCATATGGCCTTGGGATTTGCCACCGACGACAAGCAACTGCGGCGGCATGCGCTGAAGACGATCGCCCAGCGTTACCGCAAGGCCGGCAGCTTCAAGACGATGTACTGGACGCCCGATGTCCACGTCGCCGCCTTCGCGCAACCGCGTTTCATCGCCGATTTGGTGGCGCGGGCCGAAAAGCCGCGCCGCTAGACTGCCCACCAGACTGCCCACAAGACTGCCCAATTCCACAGTCCTTGCGCTAAAATACGCGCGCTCAGACAATCGTGAATGGCGCAAGCCGCGGCCGGTTCTTAAGCTAGGCCAATAATGACGCATGAGCGGGGAGGATATTGCCATGAAGCTTTACATGCATCCGGTGTCGATGACGAGCCGGCCGGTGCGGCTGTTCATCGCCGAGAACAAGATTCCGGTCGAGGAAGTCACGGTCGACCTGTTTACCGGCGAGCAATACAAACCGCCTTATTCGGAATTGAACCCAAACAGCCTCGTGCCGATGATCGAGGATGGCGATTTGCGTTTGACCGAAAGCTCGGCGATCCTAAAATATCTGGCCGACAAAATCGGCTCCCCGGCCTACCCGAAGGATTTGAAACAGCGCGCCAAGGTCAATGAGGTGATGGACTGGCTCAACACCAATTTCTATCGCGAATGGGCCTACAATCTGTGCTATCCGCAGCTCTTCCCGCATCTCAAGCGGCGTAGCGACGAGGCGCAGGCGGCCACCATCGAGTTCGGCCAGCAGAACGCCAAGCGCTGGTTGCAAATCCTCAACGACTATTGGATCGGACCGAGTAAGCCATATCTGTGCGGCAGCCAGATCACGATTGCCGACTATTTCGGCGCCGCCTTGGTGACGCTTGGCGAGGTCATCCGCTGCGACTTCTCGGCCTATCCCAATGTCGAGCGATGGCTCAACAACGTGAAAAAGCTGCCGAGCTGGCCCAAGGTCAATGAGGTGTTCTACGGCCTGGTCGAGTCGGTGAAGGCGCAGCCGTTCCAAGCAATCTGAGGACAGAGGACAGATGACGGAAGGCGGATTTCAGATTTAGACACCAGATGGAACTTTATACGTCGTCTGTCGTCTGTCGTTCGTTTTCCGTTGTCTGATACACCCATGAGCTTTTTCCCCGGCAAAGATCCCGCCCCCGGCGATGCGCGTGCAAGCGATGCCATTGAGCAACTGATCGTGCCGCGCTCGGTCGATCTTGGCGGCTTCCAAGTCCATCGCGCGCTGCCGTCGGCGCGCTCGCGCATGGTCGGACCCTTTATCTTTTTCGACCACTTCGGCCCGGCGGTGTTCAAGGCGGGTGATGGCGTCGACGTGCGGCCGCACCCGCATATTGGGCTCGCCACCGTCACCTATCTGTTCGACGGCGAAATCGTCCATCGCGACAGCCTGGGTACCGCGCTGCCGATCAGGCCGGGCGCGGTCAACTGGATGACGGCCGGACGCGGCATCGTGCATTCCGAGCGCACCGCGCCCGACCATCGCGACGGCGGCGAGCCGCTGCACGGCCTGCAATTATGGGTCGCGCTGTCGGTGAAGGACGAAGAGACCGCGCCCGCTTTCGCCCATACCGCGGCAGCCGACATTCCCGAACTGCGCGAGGACGGCCTCGTGCTGCGCGTCGTCGCCGGAACGATGCACGGGCTGCGCTCGCCCGTCGCGACAAGCTGGGACACCATGTTCGCCGACGTTCATCTCAAAGCCGGCACGATCCTGCCGCTCGCCGCCGATCATGAGGAGCGCGCCGTTTATGTCATCGCCGGCGAGATCGAGATTGCCGGAGACCGTCACGGCCCGGAACGGCTCCTGGTGCTCAAACCCGGCGACCGCATCGACGTGACGGCGGCGAGTGACGCGCATATCGTCGTGGTAGGCGGCGCCGCCATGGATGGGCCGCGCCACATCTGGTGGAATTTCGTCTCCTCGCGCAAGGACCGCATCGAAGCAGCCAAGGCCGATTGGAAAGCCGGCCGCTTTGAACTCGTTCCCGGCGACACGAGCGAATTCATCCCGCTGCCGCCGGACTGACGCTCGCTGCCGGAGGAGACGATGACCCGCCCCATCCATTTTCATGCAGCCTATCTCTTGATCGGAGTGCTGTGCGCATTCGTGACCACGGCCGCACCGGCGCAGGCCGAATCGGATCTCGAGCGCGCCTATCGTATTATCGCCGCCAAGAAATTCGTCGATCTCACGCACTCGTTCGGCCCCGACACGCCGGTGTGGGCCGGCTTCGGCCAGGCGAAATTCTCACCCGCCGGCGATCCCAAGACCGGCGAGCCTTATACGATCCCTAAGGACGAGTTCCGCGCCACCTATTACCAGATGGTCGGGCAATACGGCACGCATGTCGATCCGCCGGCGCATTTTGCGCAAGACGGCATCACCATGGATCAGATTCCGCTCAAAGAGATGATTTTGCGGCTGGTGGTGCTCGACGATACGCCCTACCTCGCCAAGGATCCGAACCACGCATTTTCGATCGCCGATCTAAAAGCCTGGGAGCGCCGGCATGGCCGCGTGCCGAACGGCGCCTTCGCCGCGCTGCGCACCGACATGTACAAGGACTGGGACACCAATCCCGAACGTTTCAAGCGCCAGCCGTTTCCCGCCTGGTCGTTCGATACGATCAAATATCTGTACGAAAAACGCGGCGTGACGGCCACCGGGCACGAATCGATGGACACCGACACGACCGACAAGATGGATTCCGAGACCTGGATCCTGCAGCACGGCCATTATCAGATCGAGGTCATGGCCAATCTCGATCAGGTGCCGCCGACCGGCGCGCTCGTCGTGGTGACATGGCCGAAAGTGAAAAACGGCCTCGGCTTTCCGGCGCGAGCTTTCGCGATTTTGCCGTGAACGCAATTCGCATCGGCCGCGACTTATTCAGGCCCAGGCGAAAATATTCAGGGACGCGGAATGATCGATTCAATCGCGAGAAAAAGCGGTACCGTTTTCGCGTTGGCGGCATCCGTTATTGCGTGGCAATGCTTTGCGTCGCAAGCCTTCGCGGCAACAGCCGTTGCAACGGCGCCGCAAATCTCCATTGAGAAAAAATATGTCGAGATTTCCGTCGTAATCGACCCGGCGCTCAAGCCTTTTGCCGGACTGTTTGCCAACTGCGTGGCCGAAGGCCGGGCGTGGGCCGATAAGATGAACAACGCCGCCACCGCCGAATGGCACGATAACCGTGGGTCGTTCCGGGACGGCCTGGGGTGGTCTTACGATCGTGACTACGCCCTGCGCTCGGTGGTCGGACGTTATGTCAGCATCGTGCGAAGCGACGGCACATTCGAAGGCGGCGCGCATCCGAATCAGGAAATCGACACTATCTTGTGGGATGCCATCGCGCAAAAACGCCTCAGTGTTCGTCCGTTCTTCACCGAGACGAGCGACAATGGTCCGACCATGATCGCGCTTGCGCAGCTGGCTAAACTTGCCGTCGCCGCCAAGAAACTCGCAAATGGAATCAACGGTTATGGCGACGACGATACGCCCGCGTCGAAGCTGACGCCGGAGCAGGAGCTGCGGCAAGACAATTTTATTAGCGACGGTATCAAGCCGGCCCTGCTCGAACTCGGCCCTGTTACGCTCGCCCCATCGGCCGAAAGCGGCAAGAGCGCCGGATTGACGTTCCACTACTCGCCATATGGGGTGGGCCCCTATGCGGAAGGTCCTTACACCGTCTTCGTTTCATGGACGGCGTTCCGGCAACATTTGTCGCCCGAAGGCGCGGCGATCTTCGGCGGCACGCGGCCCAAGAGCGACGAAGATAAATGGTGACAACTCCCTCCCCCTCCGGAGGGAGTTGTCGACGACCGACGATCAGGCGGCGTTGCGCTGCGCCTTCATCCAAGCCTCGATCTCGCGTTCGGCTTCGGCCTTGGCAAATCCGTAGCGCGCCTGCAAACGGCAAGCCAATTCCTTGCGCCGGCCGCCGATGCGGGTGACGTCTTCGTCGGTGAGCTTGGCCCAGTTATTGCGGACCTTGCCCTTGAACAGCGTCCAATTGACCTGAATCTGATCCCAGTTCATCGAATGTCTCCCTGCTGGAGGATGGACAACCGACGCCGCAGCCCGGCCATTGCCGCGTCGTTCTGGCACGCGCGGATGACAGCGGCGCGATGCGGCCCGAATACGACGATAGCGGGGTCTTTCCGGGATCAATCTTGGCGCAGGTCTGGCGAAACTCGATTGTCAATCGCAATTACCGATATTCCCGCGTCAGCAAAATTCTTCCCGCCAGCGTGGTTGCAATTCGCTAAATTACGACTGCAAAACATGCGGGTGACGAAAGGTGCCATGACCGAACAACTGCGCTTGCGCGACTATGCGCCCAAAATTTTGGCTTTGGCCGGCGTTCTTGCGCTCGGCGGCTGCATCGATTCGGCAAAGCCCATACTGCCCGATGCGCAGCCGCTTCTCGGCGCACGGCCGCACATTGAATTTTACGTGTTGCGCGACGGCACTGCGCGCGAGCCCCGCAGCGAAACTTTCGCCTGGCGAAACGGCCGTTACGTTCCGATCCGCGGAGCGGCGAGCGATATTCACGATTTCACGCTGCACGCGTTCGAGGGCGCCGACCTGATCGTACAGAGCATGCGCGCCGGCCATCCGGCCGAATATGCCATTGCGCGGAAACTCGCCGATGGCATCTATCTGCTCTTTGCCGTCGACGAAAGCGACGCCGACGCGGCGACGCGCGAAAAATATTGCGGTAAGGAGCCCGACGCCGCCTGCCGCGTCGCAACGCGCGAAGCGCTACTCGCGCTTGCACGCGCAAGCGCCGCCAAGCCGCGCTCGACGGGCGGCCTCGCCGTGCTTATGGCCGGCGATTAGCTTGACGGACCGCACCTTCTCCCCGATGACACGGCATGCCCTCACCTTCTCCGCCTTCAGATATTGAACGGCTCGCGCGCGAAATCCGCGGCGGCGACCGCACCGTGCTGTCGCGCGCCATCACGCTGGTGGAGAGCAAGCGCGCCGACCATCGCCACACCGCCGCGGCGCTGACCCAGGCGCTGTTGCGGGAGACCGGCAAGGCGGTGCGCGTCGGCATTACCGGCGCGCCGGGCGTGGGCAAATCGACCATGATCGATGCGCTGGGCAGCATGCTCACCGGCCGGGGCCGCAAGGTCGCGGTGCTGGCGGTCGATCCGTCGTCGCGGCGCACCGGCGGCTCGATCCTTGCCGACAAGACGCGCATGGCGCATCTCGCCAATGACGCCAACGCCTTTATCCGCCCCTCGCCGTCCTCTGGCACGCTTGGCGGCGTAGCGGCCAAGACGCGCGAGACCATGTTGTTGTGCGAGGCGGCGGGCTACGACGTGGTGCTGGTCGAGACCGTCGGCGTCGGCCAGTCGGAAATCGCGGTGTCCGACATGACCGACTTTTTCCTGGTGCTGGCGCTGCCGGGCGCCGGCGACGAATTGCAGGCGCTCAAGAAGGGCGTCGTCGAACTCGCCGACATGATCGCGGTCAACAAGGCCGATGGCGACAACCTTCCCCGCGCAAAACTTGCCGCGTCCCAATATGGCGCAGCGCTGCACATCCTCTTGCCGCGTTCGCCGAACTGGTCGCCGCCGGTTATCACCTGCTCAGCGCTCAAGGGCGACGGCATCGAGGCGCTGTGGCAGCATGTTCTCGACCATCGTCAGCGGTTGACCGCGTCCGGCGAGCTTGCGGCGCGCCGCGGCGAGCAGCAGGTAAAATGGATGTGGACCATGCTTGAAGAGCGTCTGTTCGCGCCGTTGCGGAGCGATCGCGCGCTCAAAGCCGCCTTGCCGCGGATCGAGACCGATGTCGCCGCGGGCCGCCTGGCGCCGGCAACGGCTGTTGAGGAGATTGCTGAGATACTCGATCTGTGAACCCATGCGCGTGCTTATCGCCGGCTTCGGTCCATTTCCCGGCGCGCCGATCAATCCGAGCGCGCTTCTGGTCAAGGCTCTCGCCCGCAGGCGGCGCCCAGCCTTGGCCGGCATCGAACGCGCCACGCACGTTTTTGCGACCGTCTATGCGGCGGTCGATCGCGATCTGCCGAAACTGTTCGCGGCCAAGCCCGACATCGTGCTGATATTCGGCCTTGCCGGGCGCCGCCGTCAGCTTTGCGTCGAAACCCGCGCTCGCAACGCCGTCTCGGTTTTGTTTCCCGATGCGAGCGGACATCGGCCGAAGTCAGGCGTCATCGCGGCGGGCCAGGCGCAATCGCGCCGCGGCAATGCTCCATTCATGCGCCTTCTGAGCGCGGCGCGGCCAAGCGCGTTTCCCGCACGGTTGTCGCGCGATGCCGGCCGCTATCTCTGCAACTATGCCTATTGGCGGGCGTTGCAGCGCTCGCGTGACGGCGCGCCGCTGGTTGCCTTCGTTCATATTCCGCCGGTCAGACTCGCGTCGCGGCGGCAGCCCGGCAAACGGCGATCGCAGTCATGGCCGCAGTCATGGCCGCAGTCATGCGCCGCAGCTCGTCAACGCGGCCGAAGCACTGCTGGTCGCGCTCATTACCGCAAGCCGCCGTTAACCGTCGCAGCGAAAACGCCCGCCTGTATCGGAGCGAAACAGCGGATTGGCACATCATTTGATGCGTATGGAGTCGCGCTTCGCAGGAATCCGCCGATGACCATTGATCGCCGCCGCCTGTTTGCCGCCGTAGCCGGCGCCGCCTCTGCCGGCGCCGCGACGCCCGCGCTTGCCCGTGAGCCGCGAGACAGCGAAGCAATCCCGCGCGCCGAGATCGACGCCGCCACGCTCGGCGTGCGTCCGAACGCCCAACAGGATCAGTCGACAGTTTTACAGCGCGCCATCGAGCGCGCGGCGGCGGCTGGCGCGGTGCTGCGTCTGCCGCCCGGAACATATCGCGCCGGCGCACTGCAATTGCCGCCCTACGCCGCACTTGCCGGCGTGGCGGGCACAACGCGCCTGGTCATGGCCGGCGGGCCGTCCATGTTCACTGCGACCGGCAGCAACTATGTCAGCCTCAGCGGTCTCGTCCTTGACGGCGCCAACATTCCGCTGCCCGACGGCCGTGGGCTCGTGCATTTGACGCAAGGCCGCGCCGCGCGCATTGCCGATTGCGAGATCGTCGCTGCCGGCGGCAACGGCATCACGCTTCAGGCGATCGCCGGCGAAGTGACGGGAAATACAATCAACGCCGCAGAATACGCCGTTTTCTCGAATGACGCCGCCGGGCTCAAAATCGCCGGCAATACCGTGCTCGGCGCCGGCAACGGCGGCATCCTGGTCTGGCGCAATAATCCCGGCGACGACGGCACGCTCGTCATCGACAACCGCATCGAAGACATCGCGAACAAATCCGGCGGCTCCGGGCAGTACGGCAACGGCATCAACATTTTCCGCGCCGACAATGTCATCGTGCGCGGCAACCGCATTCGTAACGCCGCGTTCTCGGCGGTTCGGGGTAACTCCGCGTCCAATCTTCAGATCGTCGGCAATACCTGCACCGGGCTCGGCGAGGGCGCGCTATACGCCGAATTCGGTTTCGAAGGCGCGGTGATCGCCAATAATATTGTCGACGGCGCGGCGGTCGGCGTCTCGGTGACAAATTTCGACAAAGGCGGCAGGCTCGGCATTGTGCAAGGCAACCTGATCCGCAATCTCTTGCGCGAACAACCGCCCGGAAGCGATCCCAATGACACGATCGGCATCGGCGTCGAAGCCGATACGGTCGTCATCGGCAATGTCATCGAGAACGTCAAAGGCATCGGCATCCAGGCTGGCTGGGGCCCCTATCTGCGCGACGTCACTGTCACCGCGAATGTGGTGCGCGGCGCCGACTACGGCATTGCGATTTCCGTCGCGTCTGGGGCCGGCACGGCCGTCATCGCCAATAATCTCGTCTCCGGCGCCCGCCTCGGCGCCATCGTCGGCATGGAATGGGGTAAGCCGGTCACCGGTGACCTCAGCAAAAACGGCGCCGACCGTTACGCGCAATTGTCGATCGACGGCAATCGCGTAAGGTGAGCAATCCTGTCGCCCGGCTTTCGTCGCGCTCAATCCTGGCTACATCAGCGCCTTCGTCACCCTGATCGTGCCGACCTCGATACCGTTCCAATTGCGCAGCACCGGCTGCAGAAACGGTGCAAGCGCCGCGCGCTCGGCGGCGGCGAGCGGCACAAAGCGCGCGATGACCGCCGCGATGATCGTCTGCGCCGCGCGGCCGGCGCCGTCGTCGCATTTGATGGCAATGCCGAGCCCTTGGTCGGGTAACGCGCCGCAATAGACGCCTTCGGCGCCGGTTTTAACGAAAACGCGCGCGCCAAAAATCTGCATAATATCAGTGCAGAACCGGCCGGTGCCGGCGACGTACCACGGCTGCCGGGCGCAAGCTTGGCGCAACCGCGCCGCGGCACGCGCGCGCTCGGGCGCGAGACCGTGGCCGGTGCCGAATTTGGCGAAGCCATAAGCGAGGTTTTCGAGCGGCACCGCCCAAGTCGGAACCGAGCAGCCGTCGATGGCGCAACACTCTTCTCCCAGCACGGCGCCGGTGAAATCTTCGAGCACGGCGCGCACTTGCCGCTGCACCGGATGTTCGGGACGAAAATATTCGGCCGTGTCGGCGCCCAGCGCGCACGCAAGGCAGAGAAACCCCGCGTGCTTGCCGGAGCAGTTGTTGTGCAGCGCCGAGGGCGCGCCGTCTCGCGCCACGGCGGCTGCCGCACTTTGCGAGATCGGGTAATGCGCGCCACAGCGCAAAGCCGTGGCATCGAGACCTGCACTCGCCAACATGCGCTCGACGCCGGCGACGTGCGCCGGCTCGCCGCTATGCGAGGCGCAGGCCAGCGCCAGCTCCTCGTCGCCAAAATCGTAGCGCTCGGCCGCGCCCTGCTCTACCAGGGGCAAGGCCTGCAATGCCTTTATAGCCGAGCGCGGAAATACCGGCGCAGTCACCTCGCCCACGGCAAACACGCTGCGTCCTTGCTCATCGGTCACCGCGACGGCGCCGCGGTGTCGGCTCTCCACCAAAGCGCCGCGCATGACTTCGACGAGAACGGGGTTGGTCATATCCGGTTCACGAGTGTACGCTTGCATGCGAAGTTATTCGCTCTTTCGGGCCCAGGCCATGCGTCGGCTCACCATCGTCGTTCCAGTGCTCGATGAGGCGGCGATTATAGGTGCCGCGTTGCAAGCGCTTACGCCCTTGCGCGCGCGCGGCGCCGAGATCATCGTCGTCGACGGCGGCTCCAGCGACGGCACGCTCGATCTGGCGCGACCGCTCGCCGACCGGGTCATCGCCGCCCCGCGCGGCCGCGGCGCGCCGCTGAATGCGGGCGCCGCGCTCGGTACCGGCGATGCGCTCGTCTTCCTGCACGCCGATACGGCGCTGCCGGACAATGCCGATCGGCTGATCGCTGCGGCGTTGACGCGCCGGGCGTGGGGCCGCTTCGATCTGCGCATTGCCGGACGCCATCCGCTTTTGGCGGTCGTCGCGCGCATGATCAATTGGCGCTCGCGATTAACCGGCATTGCCACCGGCGATCAGGCGATCTTCGTCAGCCGCGAGGCGTTCTTGGCCGTCGGCGGCTTTCCCGACCTGCCGCTGATGGAAGACATCGCGATCTCACGGCGGCTCAAGCATGTGTGCCGGCCGTTCTGCATTGCAACGCCCGTCATCACGTCCGGCCGGCGCTGGGAGCATCACGGCGTCATCCGCACGATCTTGCTGATGTGGCGACTGCGGCTTGCCTATTACTTTGGCGTCGCCCCTGCCCGCCTGGCGCGGCGCTACGAGCCCGTTCCGTCCTCACCCGCGCAAGGCCGCGCCGGGCCATAGCTTCGGCGCCGTGCGTGCGTATTGAACTGGTCGGACCACCTCGGCGCCGAGCGTCTGCGCGGCATGCCAGGCCCAATGCGGGTCGTCGAGGAAGGCGCGTGCCATCGCGACCATATCGGCCTTGCCGTCGGCGACAATCTCTTCGGCCTGCTTGGCGTTCGTGATCATGCCGACGGCGCGCACCGGGATGCCGCATTCGCGGCGTACCCGGTCCGCGGCCGGCACGTTAAAGCCGGGCTCGGTCGGCCATCGGCTGTCCGGCGTGATGTTGGCGGACGACACGTCGATGTAATCGAGCCCCGCCATCTTGAGCGCTTTGCCCATCGCGACCGCATCGTCGGTGGTCAGCCCGCCCTCGACCCAATCGGTACCGGTAATGCGCGCGCCGAGCGGGATAGTGCGCGGCACCGCGGCGCGCACCGAGCGCACCACCTCGAGCGGAAACCGCATGCGGCCGTCGAACGAACCGCCATATTCGTCATTGCGCTTGTTCGACAGCGGCGAGACGAAGCTGTGCAGCAGATAGCCGTGGGCAAAGTGCAATTCGATCGCGTCGAAACCGACCCGCAATGCGCGCTTGGCCGCGTCGGTGAAACATTTGGTGACATGCGCCATGTCCTCCTCGGTCATGGCGCGCGGCGTATGCCAGCCCGGACCGAATGGCAGCGCCGAGGGCCCAATCGTCGGCCAGGCGTCTTCGGCGTCTGAGAGCGCCTTGGCGCCCTCCCAGGGCCGTTGCACCGACGCTTTGCGCCCGGCATGCGCCAGCTGAATGGCGAGCTTGGCGCTGCCGATGTGGCGGCAGTGATAAACGATCCGCTCGAGCGCCGCCTCGCAGGCATCGGAATAGAGGCCGAGACAGCCATGGGTGATGCGGCCGCGCCGCTCGACATGGGTCGCCTCGACGACCAGCATTGCGGCGCCTGAATTCGCCAGCATGCCGAGATGCGTCATGTGCCAGTCGTTGCCGACGCCGTCGTCGGCACTGTACTGGCACATCGGCGCGACGACGATGCGGTTCGCAAGCGTCAGATCGGCAAGTTTTATCGGTGAGAACAAAGCGCTCGGCATCGATGCTCACATCTGGTTGGATTTGGGGATGCAAATCAAAGCGCGCGAAACGGTCCGTTCAGCGCGCTTTTTGCGTGCGGTTCAGGTCTGTGGATAACGCGTCCCGCGCCCGGAATCTAGTCAGCCCAAAGCGGGGCCGGCATGCCGGCCGAGAGTACCCGCGGGGGCGGCGGCGCATTGCCAGCGTCCGCCGACGGTTCGTCGCTCTCCAGCGGAATGCCGGCGATCGCCGCCCATTGGTCGCGCACGCGCAATACTTTGCGCATTTCGTCGAGGAACTCGGCTTCGGTGTAATAGTGCCGCCAGCGCCCGGTGTCGCACAAATCGAGGAAATGCTCCTGCCGACGCTCGATCAGTGCGAGCCATCGGCGCGCGATACTGTCGTACCGACCGGATTGCGGTTCCGACATGGCGGAGCAACCAGAAGCGCGAAATCAGAAAACGCCTTTGAAATAGGCGCTTCCTGATAAACAACGTGTGTTTGTTGATTCGGCAATGAAAATGAATGTGGCGGCAACGCGGACTATTTGTTGACTTTCAGTTTGTGGATAACAACGTGCGAAATTGATTCGGCGCGGTTCGTCATTGCGAGGAACCAACGGGTCCGGCCCGAAGTGGCCGGCCCGATGACAGGCTCCGCGACGAAGCAATCCAGACCGGTACCGCAGTACTGGGTTGCTTCGCTTCGCTCGCAATGACGCTGGCCCTAGAGCCTCACGCGCAACCGATTTGCCAGCTCGCCGATGATGCCGTGCCGGAACACCAGCACGCAGACGACGAAGATCACGCCCTGGATCACCAGCACCCATTGGCCGAACGGCGCCAGATAGTTCTCCATCGCGACAATAATGAAGGCCCCGACCACCGGGCCGAAGATGGTGCCGAGACCCCCCACCAGCGTCATCAATATGACTTCCCCCGACATGGTCCAATGCACATCGGTGAGCGAGGCGAGCTGAAAAACGATCGCTTTCATCGATCCGGCGAGCCCCGCCAAGGTCGCGGACAGCACGAAGGCGATGAGCTTGTAGCGGTCGGTGCGATAGCCGAGCGAAATGCTGCGCTGCTCGTTTTCGCGGATCGCCTTGAGCACCTCGCCGAACGGCGAATTGATGATCCGATAGATCAGAAAAAACGCCGCGGCAACGACGACGAGAACGAACGCGTACATCGTCATTTCGTTGTTAAGATCGAACGCCCCGAACAGGCGCCCGCGCGGCACATCTTGAATGCCGTCCTCGCCGCCGGTGAGTTTTACGCGCAGCGCCACCAGATACATCATCTGCGCAAGCGCCAGCGTGATCATGGCGAAGTAGATGCCCTGGCGGCGAATGGCGATGACGCCGCCGAGAAGGCCGAGCCCGGCGGCCGTCGCCGTGCCGATGACGACGGCAAACTCCGGCTGCAGGCCCCAGGACTTGGCGGCATAGGCGGCAAGATAGCTCGCCCAGCCGAAATACAGCGCATGGCCGAAGGAGACCAGTCCGACATAGCCGATCAGAAGATTAAAAGCGCAGGCAAACAGCGCAAAACACAAGGCCTTCTCAAGGAAGACCGGATAAAGCACGAACGGCGCCATGACGAGAAAGGCAAGCATCGCCGCGGCGGCCACGCCCAGGCTGCGGTCGGTCGCACGAGGAAGCTGCATCGCCGTTGTATCGATGACGCTCGACATCAGACGCTCCGTCCGAACATGCCAGCCGGCCGGATAAGCAGCACGATGATCATGATGACGAAGATCACCGTGTTGGAAGCTTCCGGGAAAAACACCTTGGTCAGTCCCTCGACAATGCCGAGCGTGAAGCCGGTCAGAATCGCCCCCATGATCGAGCCCATGCCGCCGATCACGACGACTGCGAACACCACGATGATGATGTCGGAGCCCATCTGCGGCGAGACATTGTAGATCGGCGCCGCCATCACCCCGGCGAGGCCCGCCAGCCCGACGCCAAAACCGTAGGTCAGCGTCACCATGCGCGGCACATTGATGCCGAAGGCGCGGACCAGCGTCGGATTTTCGGTGGCGGCGCGCAGATAAGAGCCGAGCCGCGTGCGCTCGATGGCGAACCAGGTGCCAAGGCAGACGACGAGCGAAAAGGCGATTACCCAGGCGCGATAATTCGGCAGAAACATGAAGCCGAGATTGTGCCCGCCTTGCAGCGTCTCCGGAACGTCATAGGGCTGTCCGGAGGAGCCGTAATAGTTGCGGAACAGACCCTCGATGATCAGCGCCAAGCCGAATGTCAGCAGCAATCCGTACAGGTGATCGAGCTTCTGCAATGGTTTCAAAAAGAGTAACTCGATGACGATGCCGGTCGCGCCGACCATGATCGGCACGATGACAAGCGCCGCCCAATAGCCGACGCCGAGATATTGCAGGAGCATGTAGGCCGTGAATGCGCCCATCATGTACTGCGCGCCGTGGGTGAAATTGATGATGTTGAGCATGCCGAAGATGACGGCAAGCCCGAGGCTCAACAGCGCGTAGAACGAACCGTTGATGAGCCCGAGTAAAAGCTGCGCAAACAGCGCCTGCGACGGAATGCCGAAAACTTCGAACATGCGCGCCTCGAAGAACTTTCCTCCCCCTGAAAGGGGGAGGACGGCCGCTCGCATCGGCGCGCGGCAGAGTGGGGGTCAAGCACTGAGGTGAGACCCCCACCCGGCTCGCTTTGCCCGCCATCCTCCCGTTTCCCGGAGGAGGAATGGCATGAGTCTACCCGCTAACCATCGGGCAGTTGTCGTCCTTCATCGGACGGAACGCTTGATCCGCCGGGACGGTGGCGCGCAGCTTGTAATCGTCGCCCGGATATTTCGATTCCGTGGGCGACTTCACCTCGAACAGATAGGCCGGGTGGATCTTGCGGCCGTCGGCGCGGACCATGCCCTTGCCGAATAGCGGATCGTCGGTCGGCGATTTCTTCATCTCGGCGACCACGGCCTTGCCGTCGGCTGCGCTTTTAAGCGCGGCGACCGATTTGAGGTAATGCAAGACCGCCGAATAGACGCCAGCCTGATTCATCGTCGGGAATTTACCCGGCCGGTCGACCTGCCAGCGCTTGGTCCAAGCGCGCGTCGCATCGTTCATATCCCAATAGAACGTCTCGGTCAGAACCAGACCTTGGGCCGTCTTCAGCCCGAGCGCCTGGACGTCGCTGATGAAGACGAGAAGCCCGGCGAAGTGTTGCCCACCCGCCGTGATGCCGAACTCGGCGCCTTGTTTGATCGCGTTGATGGTATCGCCGCCGGCATTGGCAAGCCCGATGATCTTTGCCTTCGAGGCTTGCGCTTGCAGGAGGTACGACGAAAAATCCTGGCTATTGAGCGGATGGCTCACGCTGCCGAGCACCTTGCCGCCGTTGGCGAGGATGACCGCCGTGGTGTCGCGCTCGAGCGCGTGGCCGAAGGCGTAGTCGGAAGTGAGGAAGAACCAGGTGTCGCCGCCGGTTTTCACCACCGACTTGCCGGTGGAGTTGGCGAGCATCCAGGTGTCATAGGTCCAATGGATGGTATTGGGCGAGCATTTCGACCCGGTCAAATCGGAGATCGCCGCGCCGGAGACCAGGAAGACTTTATTCTTCTCCCGCGTGACGTCGCTCACGGCAAGCGCCACACCGGAATTCGGCACGTCGACGATCACGTCGACGTCGTCGACGTCGAACCATTGCCGGGCGATGTTCGAACCGACGTCCGGCTTGTTCTGGTGGTCGGCGGTTACGATGTCGACCTTCATGTTGTGAGCGGCGGGGTTGAAATCCGCCACCGCCATCTTGGCGGCGGCGACCGAGCCGGGGCCGGTGGCGTCGGCGTAAAGGCTCGACATATCGGTGAGCACGCCGATCTTGACGTTGACTGCTTGCGCCTGCGCCGCCGTCGTCATCAGCGCGGCGGCGGCAAATGCCAGACTCGCGGCAAGTTTCATGACACACCTCCCTATGTGCAGGCTTTTTGGCCCGGTCCGTCTATATTAAACGTATATCAAACTCCGAGATACTCTTGCAGCTTTCCCGTATTCGCCTTCAGTTGCGGGGTCGAGAATTCGTCAACGACGCGGCCATGTTCCATGATGTAGTGCCGATCGGCGACTGCGGCGGCGAAGTGGAAATTCTGCTCGACGAGCAGAATGGTGAAGCCCTGGGCCTTGAGCATGGCGATGGTCTGCCGGATCTGCTGGATGATGATCGGCGCCAATCCTTCGGTCGGCTCGTCGAGCAGCAACAAGCGCGCGCCGGTGCGGAGGATGCGCCCGATCGCCAGCATCTGCTGTTCTCCGCCGGAAAGTTTCGTGCCCTGACTGGTGAGCCGCTCGCGCAGGTTGGGAAACAACGCGAAGATGCGATCGAGATCGAGTCCGCCCGGCCGCACCTGCGGCGGCAGCAGCAGATTTTCCCGCACGTCGAGACTGGCAAAGATGCCGCGCTCCTCCGGGCAGAAGGCGATGCCGGTGCGCGCGATCGCGTCCGAGGACATGCCGATGAGTTCGCGTCCTTCGAAGCGCACCGAGCCGCTGCGCTGTTCGACAATGCCTATGATCGATTTCAGCGTCGTGGTCTTGCCGACGCCATTGCGGCCGAGCAACGTCACCACCTCGCCGGGCTGCACGTCGAAACTCACGCCATGCAGAATGTGCGATTCGCCATACCAGGCCTCCAGCCCCTTTACCGCGAGCATGGCGCGCGTCTCAGGTCTCTCAAGCATGGCCGGTTCCGAGATAGGCTTCGCGCACGGCCGGATCTGCCGATACGGTCTGGTAATCGCCTTCGGCGAGCACCTGGCCGCGGGTGAGCACGGTGATGCGGTCGCAGAGATCGGCGACCACGCTGAGATTATGCTCGACCATCAGCACGGTGCGCGTCGCCGCCGCCGATTTGATCAGCGCGCTGATGCGGGCGATGTCGTCGTGGCCCATGCCGGCCGTCGGCTCGTCAAGCAGCAGCATTTCCGGATCGAGCGCCAACGTGGTTGCGATTTCGAGCGCCCGCTTGTGACCATAGGGCAATTCGACCGCGAGCGTATTGGCGTAGAACGAAAGCCCGACGTCGGCGATCAGCGCCAAAGCGCGCTCGTCGAGCGCATGCAGCACGCGCTTGCTCCGCCAGAAGTCGAACGAGCCGCCGCGCCGCCGCTGCAACGCGATGCGCACGTTTTCCAGCACCGTCAGATGCGGGAACACCGCGGAAATCTGAAACGAGCGCACGAGACCCAGTCGCGCCACGTCCGCCGGCTTGAGCGCGGTGATGTCGCGCCCGTCGAATACAATGCGACCGCGTGTGGGATTTAGGAATTTGCTCAATAGATTGAAGCAAGTGGTTTTGCCGGCGCCGTTCGGTCCGATCATGGCGTGAATGCTGCCGCGCGCGACGCGCAGATTGACCGCACGCACCGCGACAAAACCGGCAAAATCCTTGGTCAGATCCTCCGTCTCGAGGACGGTATCGCCACCCACAACTGCTCCCCCACCAATCACTATTCTCCGCGTGTTCGGCGCAGGCGTAAAGGGACATTGCACGCGATTTATACATGCCGCAGCGGCGGTTGCGACGCATGCTTAAGCCGGCCGCTTAAAATGATGACCCGCCCGGAGGGGACGAATCCGGGCGGGTCTTGAAGATCGGCGCTTGCGTCGGGGGCGAAACGCGCCGATGGGGCTTAGCTGCGCCGCCAAATGTTCGTCGCGCCAGCTGCCGGGCAGGTTCAACCCGAGAAATGCCTATGTTTACAAGGTGATAGAAAATCCCAGAATCGCTTCGGCGGCTATTTGCTTGGTGCCGTCGGCTCGGCGGGCTCGGTGGGCTCAACTCCTGCGACCGGCTCGGCGGGTTCAGCGGATTCGACGATCGGCTCATGCCGCATGCGCGCGATGATCTTGCCCAGTTCTTCTTTGGCGAGCGTCTTCATTGCGATGCGCACGCGATAGAGCCCGCCATCGGTCGGACCGTCGACTAGCGCGGCCTGATAATTATGCAGGAAATTCGTGATCTCGGCGGCGCTCGCAGCCTGCGCGAAGCGCACCATCGCAAATGAGCCATGACGATGCGCGCCTTCGAGCGCGGCTTGCTGCAACGGACTTTGCGGCTTGGTGAAAATATCGAGGATCATAAAAGCCTGCAACGCGATCGCGAGCACGGCAAAAGACGCGGCCACCGCCAAGGTGCGCGGCGGCACGTTGGCGAAAAAGCCGGTCAGCCATCCGAGAGCGGCGCCCGGTGCGCGCTTGCGCGCAGCGTCGGTCTCGGCGTCGATCGCCGCCATGAGGCGGTCCGCGATATGCGGCGGCGGCGCGCCAAGCGTTTCGTTGAGGTGAATGGTCTCGGCGAGCTCTTCGCGGACGAGGTCGATATGGCGCGCGAGGTCGGGATCCTGCCGCAGCGCCTCCTCGACGCGCTGACGGTCGCGGCGGCGCAGCGTGCCGGCCGCATACCACGGCAGCAGGGCCTCGATCTCGCCGGGTTCTTTATTTTGCGCCGGATCGCGCGCCGCATCGTTTAGCGTCATGGCCAACCTCGATCTATTCCCGCCATTCTGCACAACTCTCCCAGTTTCTTGCGCGCGTAGAACATTCGCGTCTTTACAGTGTTCTCTGGAATTCCGACGATCTGAGCGACCTCCTCCACCGATTTCTCATGGTAATAGACGAGATCGATGACTTCCCGGTGCTCGCGGGACAGCCTGGCGAGGCACTTGCGCAGTTTTTCGCCTTTGTCGCGCTTCGCCAAAGCAAGCTCTGGATCATCCGAAGGCTCCTCGATCGATTCCGCTGTTTCGTCGTCCAACCCGTCCTCGCGCCGCTTACGCAACTGCGACAGCGCCTTGAAGCGTGCAATGGCGATGAGCCAGGTCGAAACGGCGCTTCTGCCCTCAAACCGGCTGGCTTGCCGCCACACGTCTAGAAAGACCTCGCCGATGACGTCTTCCGCCGCCATCTCGTCGCGCAACAGACGCAGCACAAAGCGATAAATCCGCACATGGTGCCGAGCGAACAGCACCTGCATCGCCAGCCGGTCACCCCGGGCAATGCGACCGATCAGCGCTTCATCGGCCGGTGCTTGCATCGCCATGGAGTCGGCCCAAGAATTGGTCGCGGCTCGCGACCAGACGGTTCAAATACTTGTGACTAATTCTTGATGCTGCGAGGCACCCGGCCCACAGAGAATTCTCGCATTTCCTCAGAGTCTTAGCCCCAGGAGACGGACGCCCCCGGCAGCGGACGCCAAATTGCCCCCGAACGGTGTCGGGGTGCAAGTCCATTCGGGCAAATCCCCGGGGCCTGACCGCTTCTTCGTTAATAGGCCACCGTTTTTCTAGTGGCGTGAGCCCGGAAGCGATTCCCCGAGCGGCTTTTCCTCCAGCAGGAGCACTGCCAGGAACGAAATCGTAAGCGTGCCGGCAATGGCGAGGAAAACCGTTTGGAAGGTCGCCACTGACCCGCTGCCCAAAAAAGCGTGGCCGAGCGTGCCGGGCGCCGCGCCGACCGGCGCATTTGCAAGCACGATCGCGCCGAATACCGCGATCAGCATCGTGCCCATCAGCGTACGGGTAAAGTTCATGGTGCCGATCGCGGCGCCGAGATCGTGAATTGAGACGGTGTTCTGCAACGCCACTTGCGTCAGCGGCGCCGTCGGGCCGAAACCGATGCCGATCAGAAACAGAATAATCTGAAATTTCAACGAACTCATGTCATTGGCCGATAACGCCAGCGCGACGACGGCGCCAAGGCCAACGCAGAGAAAGCAGAGCGGCAGAAATTTGTAATGCCGGACACGGCCAATCAGCTGGCTGGAAAGGCCGGCACTGATATTGAGCGTGACCATCAGAATCACCAGGCTCAACCCCGACGACGTCGCCGACCAGCCGAGCGCGCTTTGCAAATATATCGGCAGGAAAATGTTGAGGCAGACGATCGAACCCCAGCCGAACGAATGCGCCACCATGGTGAGCCGTGCGGCCGGATCGGCCAGGACGGCGATTGGGATGAGCGGCTCAATCGCTGTGAGAAGCCGCAGGACGAAAGCCGCGCCCAATACCACCGCACAGCCGAGCAGCGCGACAACCGGCCAAGACAGCCACGCATAGCGCACACCGCCGAGATTGAGCGCCAGCATGAAGGATGAACTTGCCGCCATCACCAGGAAGGCGCCGAGAAAGTCGAGCCGGTGCGGCCTGCCGTGCCGCGGCAGCCGGCGCAGCGCCCGCAGCGCCAGCCCAATGGAAAGGATGCAGAACGGAATCTCCCCTATAAAGATCATCCACCAATACAGATGGTCGCAGATCCAACCGCCGAGCGCCGGTCCGCAGCCGCCCGCGGTCGTGAATGAGATCGAGAAATAGGTGTAATACTTGGCGCGTTCCTTGGGCGGGGCCATGTCGCCCAGCACCATCTGGGCGCTCGAAATCATGCCGCCGCCGCCCATGCCCTGCACCACGCGGCCGCAGATCAACATCAGCATGCTCGTCGCCGATGCCGAGATGATCGCGCCCGTCATGTAGATTGCGAGCGCGATCAACAGCGAGGCGCGCCGGCCGTGGATATCGGCGAACTTGCCGTAGAGCGGAGTGAGCGCGGTCGCGGCGATCAAGTACGACGTGATCACCCAAGGCAGCTCGTCGACGTCGCCGAAGACGCGGCCGATCGTCGGCAGCGCGGTGGCGAGGATCGACTGATCGACCGAGCCGAGGAATACCGGCAGCATCATGCTCATGACGATCAGCCGCTTTTCGCCGTGCGTCAGCGGCTTCGGAACGGCAGGGCTGGGCGCCGCGGCCGGCGCAACCGGCGCGGCACCATGCGAAGCGAGGCCATCGGCAGCGATCGCCTCCCCGCGCGAGCTTGCGGCGCTTTCGTTTCTCGAAGTAATCGATCCGCTGGGGCCGTAAGGCACAGCCACGCCGCTATTGCTTCAACGTATTGGCGACCTTGAAGCTCGCCTCGGTCCTCTTCTTGAGATCGTCGAGGGTTACGTCGGGCGCAAGCTCGATCAGCGTCAGCCCGCCGCCGTGGCGGTCGAGCGCGAACACGCCGAGGTCGGTGATCACCATATCGACGACACCGGCGCCGGTGAGCGGCAGATTGCAGCGCTTCTTGAGCTTGGATTCGTCCTTGGCCGAGTGCTCCATGACGACGACGACCTTCTTGACGCCGCCGACAAGATCCATGGCGCCGCCCATGCCCTTCACCATTTTGCCGGGGATCATCCAATTGGCGAGGTCGCCGTTCTCCGCGACCTGCATGGCGCCGAGGATGGCGATATCGATGTGACCGCCGCGGATCATGGCGAAAGAATTCGCCGAATTGAAATAGCTCGTGGTCGGCAGCTCGGTGACGGTCTGCTTGCCGGCATTGATCAGATCGGGATCTTCCTCGCCCTCGAACGGGAACGGGCCAGTGCCGAGCATGCCGTTTTCCGATTGCAGCTGCACGCTCATGCCGTCCGGAATGTAGTTCGACACCAGCGTCGGAATGCCGATGCCGAGATTGACGTAAAAGCCGTCGCGCAGCTCTTTTGCGGCGCGTTCGGCCATCTGATCGCGGGTCCAAGGCATTAGTTTTCGCCTCCCATCACACTTCCTCCCCAGTCCCGGCCGGCGCGTCAGCCTTCTGACGCTTGCGGACCGTACGTTGCTCGATGTGTTTGGTCGCAGCCGGCACGTGGATCATGCGTTTGACGTAAATGCCGGGCGTGACGATGTGGTCGGGATTGATATCGCCGGGCTTCACGAGATGCTCGACCTCGGCCACGGTCACCTTCCCTGCGCTCGCCATCGGCGGATTAAAATTGCGCGCGGTCTTGCGGTAAACGAGGTTGCCCTCGGTGTCGCCGCGATAGGCGTGGACGATCGAGAGATCGGCAAGCAGCCCCCGCTCCATTACATAGCGCTCGCCGTCGAATTCGCGCGTGTCCTTGCCTTCGGCGATCTTGGTGCCGTAACCGGTCTTGGTGAAGAAGGCGGGGATGCCGGCGCCGCCGGCGCGGATGCGCTCGGCCAAAGTGCCTTGCGGATTGAACTCGATCTCGAGCTCATTGGCCAGAAACTGCTGCATGAAGGTTTTGTTCTCCCCGACATAGGAGGAGATCATCTTCTTGATCTGTCGAGTGTCGAGCAGGATGCCGAGCCCCTTGCCGTCGGTCCCGCAATTGTTGGAGACGACGGTGAGGTTCTTGACGCCGGAATCGCGGATCGCGAGGATCAATGTTTCCGGGATGCCGCACAGGCCGAACCCGCCGGCCATGATGGTCATGCCATCCTTAAGCAGCCCGGCCAACGCGGACTGCGCATCCGCATAGACCTTGTTCATGACCGCTCCATTTCCCCCGGGCAAAACTCACATACGCATACCGGGACCGGCGGAAAGGTCAACCGCCGCCCGGCGTAGTGTATGTACCCACGATGGGAAGCTGGATTTGCGGGTGCGGATAATAGTTCCACCCCACATACATGGCGGCAAACAGGATCGCGGCGACCAGTGCGGCGCCGATGCGGTTGCGAAACGATATGACGCCTCCCACGAACGCCGCGACGAATACAAAGGCCGCCATCAACGCAACATAAGTCCAGTTCACGGTGGACAGGTCGATAGGCATAGTTTTCTCCCCCGATTGGCGCGCGATCCAGCTCGATGCAATGTAGCTGAGGTCATCCTCGCGCGCGACACCTTGGCGACGGTTCGCACAAGAAGATATAAGGCTTGCGCAACCCGCCGGTGACGCCACCCGGCGTTTCGCCGGTGTCCTCCCGCATGACCAATCTCCTTATTCTGCTCGGCCTGACGGAGGCGGTCCGCAATCAGTATCGCGACCGGTTGCAAGCGCGCTTTCCCGAGGTCGCGGTGACATTGGTCGATCATCCCTCCAAGGTCGGCCCCCACATTGCCGCCGCCGATGCGCTCCTCACGTTCACGCCGATGCTCACCGCGAAGGTCTTGGAGCAGGCGGATAGCCTGAAATGGATTCAGACGCTGGGCACCGGCGTCGACAACCTCATCGACCAGCCGACGCTGCGCAAGGACGTGATCGTCACCAATGTCCGCGGCATCCACGGCGCGCCGGTCTCGGAAGCCGCGCTCGCGACCATGCTGGCGCTGGCGCGCGATCTGCCCGGCGCGGTGCGCGCCCAGGACGCGCGGCAATGGCGGCGCTGGCCGGCGCAGCTTTTGCACCACAAGACCGTCGGTATTTTCGGCATCGGTCTCATTGCCGAAGCGCTGGCGCCGAAATGCAAGGCGTTCGGCATGCGCGTCGTCGGCGTGAGTTCGGCGCCGCGGCCGGTGGCCGGATTCGATCGCATGCATGGGCGCGACGAGCTTTTGCAGGTCGTCGGCGAGTTCGACTTCTTGGTGCTGTTGACGCCGTTGAGGGAAGCGACGCGCAACAGCATCAATGCCAAAGTGTTCGCGGCGATGAAGCCTTCGAGTTTTTTGGTCAATCTTGCGCGCGGCGGCGTGGTCGACGAGACGGCTTTGGTGGAAGCGCTCAAGTCGCGCCGCCTTGCCGGAGCCGCGCTTGATGTGTTCAACCAGGAGCCCCTGCCGTCCGATCATCCGTTCTGGTCGATGCAGAACGTGCTCGTCACCACGCATCAGGGCGGCTTCTGCGACGTCTATATCGACTACGCCATGCCGACCGTCGAAGCCAATATGCAATGCTTTCTCTCCGGCGACCTCGGCGGCATGATCAACGTGGTGCCGCATTAGTGCATGATCCCGAAAAGTGGTTGCCGGTTTTCGGATAAGATCATGCGCCAATAAAAAATCGGCAGAACGAAAAGGACTAAAAATGGAACCGCTGTCCGAACGCCTGCAGACGCCGATCTCGACCGCCGAACTGGAACGGCGCTGGGCCGCGGTACGCGCCGCCATGGAACGTAACGGGGAGCGCGACAGGGTCGACGTGCTGTTGATGCAGAACAACAGCGACCAGATGGGCGGCTACGTCAAATATTTCACCGACCTCCCCGCCACCAACGGCTACCCGCTCACGGTCGTCTTTCCGCGCGACGATCTGATGACGCTGGTGAGCCAGGGTCCGTTTGGCGGCGTCCATAATCTCAACGGCACGAGCGACGGCACCCGCCGCGGCGTCAAGCAATGGTTCACCACGCCGAGTTACTCGTCCTGCTATTACACGGCCCCCTACGATCCGGAGCTCGCGGCAAAGGCGCTCGCGCCTTATGCCGGCGGCACCATCGGTCTGGTCGGCACTTATCAGATGTCGTTTGCGATGGTCGATTACATGCAGAAGGGCAGGTTCTCAAACACCAAATTTGTCGATGCCTCGGATTTGGTCGATCGCATCAAGGTCATCAAGAGCGCCGAGGAACAGGAATTGGTGCGGCGCGCGGCGGCGATGCAGGACGGCGCCATGCGCGCGGCCTTTGCCGCCGTCGAGCCCGGCATGCGCGACCGCGACATAGCCGCAATTGCGCAATGCTACAGCCAGCGCCACGGCAGCGAGCACGGCATTTATCTGTGCGCCTCGATGCCCCCCGGCAAGCCCGCGCAATTCGCCGCGCGTCATTATCAGAACCGCGTCATCGAGGAAGGCGACGCCGTGGCGCTCTTGGTCGAGGATGCCGGCCCCGGCGGCATGTATACCGAGCTCGGCCGCACCTGCGTTGTCGGCAAGGCGTCGCAAGAGATGAAGGACGAATACGCTTTCGCGTTGCAAGCGCGCAAATTCAATCTCGGACTGCTCAAGCCCGGCGCGCCGTGCAAGGACGTGTTCGAGGCTTACAACGACTTCATGCGCAAGAACGGCCGCCCCGAAGAGAAGCGCCTGCATTGCCACGGCCAGGGCTACGATCTCGTCGAACGGCCGCTCATTCGCTCGGACGAGCCGATGAAAATCGAAAGAGACATGAACATCGTCGTGCACCCGACTTATATGCGAGGCGGCATGCTGTCGTGGTTCTGCGACAACTATCTGATCGGACCGAATGGGCCCGGCGAACGGCTGCACCATTTCCCCGAAGCGATCACCGAATTGGGCTGACGCCGCAGTAGGGTTAATCGCCCCGCTTTTTTGACCGTTATTTGGTCGAAAAAATCCGCAATTGCGTCACCCTGCGGTCACGCCGGCTGTGCCCTATGCGCGTCAAATCGTGCGTAATGGAGTGGGTGATGCTGAGGATTCGCATTGTCGGTGCGGGATTTGTTACGGCAATCGCCGTGGCGCTGGCATTAGGCAGCGCGCAGGCGCAGACCACGACCAGCGAACAAGTCGGCAAGCCCCTGGCGCTGCTCGCAGGCCTGCGGCCGCCGCATGAGAGCAAGCGCCCGCTCCACGCCAAAACCGCGCAGGCAACGCGCAAGAAAACAGCCGCAAAAAAGACACGCCACGCCCGAATGGCCGCGGCGCACGCCCGCCACATCTCGAGCGAAAAAATAGCGAAGAGCGAACACCGCGAACATGCCCTCGCCGCGTCGGCCTTCGCCGAAGAACCGCCGGCGCAAGCCGCCCCGGACGTGACGCTTACGCGCGACTGGCCCGCGGTGAATTCGGCCCCAGCCGCCAACAGCGCCGCTGCATTGGCGGCCGGCACGACCGTTGCGCCGTTAAACACGGCGGCCAATGTCGACGTCGGATCGAACCCAATCGCGGTCAAGGTTCAAACGGTCAAAATCACTGCACCGGACCAAGTCAACACGCTCAATCCGATCCTCGATCGTGCCGTGCCCGCGGCGGCAACGCCGAGCGATCACCCTGCCGTCGCTCCGCCGCAGCAAACCGCTCTCGCCGCACCGGTGCAGCGGGATGAAAGTGCAGTCGGCAGCGCCTCGTGGATCGCACAGGTGCTGGCGGCGCTTGGCGGCGCAATCGCCGCGGGCGCGGTTGCCTGGTTTCTGATCGGGTCCGGTCCGGTGCGGACTTACAGCTAGGCTTTTCGATCACGCGGCGCGTATCGCGCCTTTCGCCTTTAGCGTATTGAACAGATCGAACGCTTCTTTCGGCTTCATGTTCTTGTGCACGACGGCCGCGACCGCGGCGATCATCGCCTTTGGCGCGTCGGATTGGAAAATATTGCGGCCCATGTCGACGCCGCAGGCGCCCTGCTGCACGGCGTTATAGGCCATGGTGAGCGCATCGAGCTCGGGGAGCTTCTTGCCGCCGGCCATCACGATCGGCACCGGGCACGATGCGGTCACGGTCTCGAAGCCGTCGTCGACGTAATAGGTCTTCACATATTGCGCGCCGAGCTCGGCGATGATGCGGCAGGCGAGCCGGAAGTATTTTGCGTCGCGCACCATGGCTTTGCCGACTGCCGTAATGCCCATGACCGGTATTCCGGCGCGCAGCCCGGCATCTACGAGCTTGGTCATATTATGCACCGAGCGTGTTTCGTGCTCGCCGCCGATGAAGACCTGGATACCGACGCCGGCGGCGTTCAATCGCACCGCATCGTCCATGTCCATGGCGATCTGCTCGTCGGATAGTTCCTCGCGCAAAATGCTCGGACCGCCGCTTGCGCGCAGCACCATCGGCTTGCCGCATTCGGCCGGAATGACCGTGCGCAAGATACCGCGCGTGCAGAACAGCGCATCGCAGGACGGCAACAGCGGTACTATCGAGAGATCGATGCGTTCGAGCCCGGTAGTCGGGCCTTGGAAATAGCCGTGGTCGATGGCGAGCATCACGGTGCGGCCCGAACCGGGATCGAACACGCGCGCCATGCGGTTCTTCATGCCCCAATCGAGCTGATGCGAGCCTTTCAGATAGAAGCCCGGCGTCCGCTGCGGCTGGTCGAGGGAATAGCGTTCCCCTTCTCTGTCGGCTTCCGGCATGATGTCGTCGGTCCCTGCCCGATGTTTTTCGGCGTCAACGTTGCGGAAGCGAAGACGACTCCGGCGGCCGATAATACGGGTTTATCGCGCAAAAGCCGCGGTTGCCTTGGACGACGGCCGGCTCGCAATCGATGGCCAATTCGTATTCGCACTCCCAGTTCACGGCGTCGCCGCCGTCATTCGTGACGGCGCACCACTTTTCGTCGCCAGTAGTGTAGGCATGGCTCGCTGGCGCGCCGAGAAATAGCGCCGCCGCCGCTATAGTCGCGACAAATAGCACTCTGCGAAGGGTGATTTGCACCACGACAGTTTAGGCGACCGAGCCCGAAAAGCAACGTGAATGGCTGGCGCCGCAATTGAAGCCGGATGGCTCCCAGCGGACTTTCAAACTGGGGGTTTTCTATCCTGGCCTATCGTCTGCTGTCCGTTTGCCCCTTGCCTGCCCTCTTGGCAATGTTCTCTTTTTGTTCTAGGATGCGACCCTAGAACATACATCGAATATCTACACCCTTATCCCCGGTTAAAGCCGCCAAGAAAAGGGTATCGAAAGACCGGCTAAATGACAGAGCCCGCTGCTCTTTTCGGTGCTCTTGCAAGCACTCCGTCCCGAGCGCGAAGCCGCGCCGCCGTGATGCATGAATTGCGGCGCCTGCTTCCCGCAAGCGAAAGTTCGCGCCAAGAAGGTTTGTACAAAATCCTGCCCTTCGGCCTTGCCGTGCTTGATGGCTATCTGCCGGAAGGCGGCTTGGCCTGCGGCGCGCTGCATGAGGTCGTACCCGAGACGGAAAGCGCGCTACCGGCGGCATTCGGCTTTGTCGTGGCGTTCCTTGCCCACCTTTTTTCCCCTCCCCCAACAACCATGCACTCGGGCGCGCGCCGGCGCGGCCCGGGTGGGGGGAAGGACAAGATTGTCTTCGTCGTGCCGGCCTATGGGCGGCGCAAGCATGGCTGTCTTTCCGGGCACGGCCTCAACGCTCTCGGCCTCGATCCGGCGCGCCTGATCCTGGTCGAGACGGCGCACCGCAAAGAAACACTGTGGGCGGTTGCCGAGGCGTTGCGTTCGGCAGCGCCGCAAGCGGTCGCCGGGATGATCGACAAGCTCGATCTGAAGACCAGCCAAAAACTGCATCTCGCCGCCAGCGATGCGGGCCTGCCGCTGTTGCTGTTACGGCCGGCGCAAACGCTGGAAGCAAGCGCTGCGGCAACGCGCTGGCGCGTCGGCACGGCGGAAGCCGCACGCGACCGCTTCGGCATGCACACGCGCCCACGATGGCATCTGCAACTTGAGCGCTGTCGCAACGGACGGCCGGGCGAATGGGTAGTGGAGTACGATCATGTCGCGCATCGTTTCAGTCTGGCTGCCGCGCTGGCCGATCTATCGGTTTCTCGCGGCGCAAGCGATCGGTCTTCCAAACAGGCTTGCAGACAAGCCGGTCGAGCCTGAGCGGCCGTTCGTCCTTGCCATTGCCGGCGCCGGAGGCCCGCGCATCGCCGCCTTGAACGAGGCGGCGGAGGCGGCGGGACTTGCGATCGGCGAGCCCATGGCCGATGCGCGGGCGAAAGCGGGTTTTTTGCAAGTGCGCGCGGTGGATGCCGCTGCCGACGATGCCGCGTTGCGGCGGCTCGCTTTGTGGGCGACGCGTTACACACCGACCGCCTCGCCATTGTGCAGGGATCTTTGGAGCGAAGAGAACGGCGCCGACGGTTTTTTCCTCGACATCGAAGGCGCCGCGCATCTGTTCGGCGGCGAGGAAAGCCTCATCGCCGATCTTGCCGAAAGGCTTGACCGTTTCGGTCTGCCGGCGCGGCTTGCGGTGGCCGACACGCCGGGCGCCGCCTGGGCGGCCTCGCGCTTTCATAGAGCGCCTTTGTTTGTTTTGCCCTCAGGCCGGGAAGCCGCGGCGCTCGCGGATTTCCCCATCGCAGCCTTGCGGTTGTCGGGCGAAACGCGCAACGCGCTGCGCCGGCTCGGTTTCAAAACTGTCGGCGCGCTGATCGACAAGCCGCGCGCGCCATTCGCCGCGCGTTTTGCCGCCGAACTCCTGCGCCGTCTCGATCAAGCGCTCGGCCGCGTCGACGAGCCGCTCATCCCTATCGTCGCGCCGCCGGTCTATCACAGCCTGCATTATTTGCTTGAGCCGATCGTCACGGCGGCGGCGATCGTCGGGCGGGCAAGCCGCCTCATGCAGACGCTCGTGCACGTATTGACGCGCGACGATGTCGGCGCGCGCGCGGTGCGGCTTTGCCTCTATCGCGTCGACGGCGCGGTCGAGACCATCGATATCGGATTGACGGCGCCGACGCGCAGCGTAGCCCATGTGGCGCGCCTCATCGATCTTAAGCTCGAAGCGCTTGCGGCGATGGAGGATGCCGGCTTCGGCTTCGAGGCCATCGGGCTTGCCGTCACGCGCGCCGAACCGATGCCGGCGCGGCAAATTGAACTCACCCCCTCCCATCCTTCCCCCGCAAGCGGGGGAGGGATGGGGTGGCGGGATGGCGATCGCGCCGAGCGTTGCGCTGCCTTGATCGATGCGCTGCGCCAACGTCTCGGCCCGCATAGCGTGCGGCGCTTCGCACCCGTCGCCAGTCATCTTCCCGAGCGCGCCGAAGTCCTGCCGCCCGTTAACGGCGAAGTTTCTGCTTGGCCCCCGCCGCAGCAAGAGCGCCCGCTCCTACTCTTGCCCCGCGCCGAGCCGACCGAAGTGACCGCGCTTGTTCCCGACGGTCCGCCGCGGCACTTTTGCTGGCGCGGCGTGACCTACGACGTCGCCGGTTCGCAGGGTCCGGAACGCATCGGCGCCGAATGGTGGCGCCATCGCACAACTGAGCCGACCCGCGATTATTACCTCGTCGAGGACGGCGGCGGCCGCCGCTTCTGGCTCTACCGCGAAGGACTCTATGGGCGAGAAACGGCGGCGGCGCGCTGGTTCGTGCAAGGTTTATTTGCGTGAGTTTCTTCGGGTGAAAAAGCAGATGATCGCCTACGCCGAACTCGCCGTAACAACTAATTTTTCCTTCCTGCGCGGCACCTCGCATCCGCAGGAAATGGTGGCGCGCGCCGACGAACTTGGCCTGACCGCCATCGGCATCGCCGACCGCAACTCTTTTGCCGGCGTGGTGCGCGCTTACGACGAAGCCCGAAAGCGAAACATCAAGCTTCTCGTCGGCACGCGCCTTGTCACGACCGACGGGTTCGAAATGCTCGCCTATCCAACCGATCGGGCGGCCTATGGCCGGCTCTGCCGCCTCATCACCACGGGCAATCTCAAAGCCAAGAAAGGCGAATGCGATCTGACCTTCGAGCAAATTCTCAACGCCAGCGAAGGCCAGATTTTTATCGCTATACCGCCGAAACAGTTTCCCGAGCGCAGCGCAGCACGGAACGGAGTGGAGTGGTGCGCTGCAGACCCGGGATCGTCACGAACGCCGAGTTTGGGACGATCCCGGATCAGCGATGCAGCGTCCCACGCTGCACCGCGTCCGGGAAACGATTCTGAATTCACCGACCGCCTGTCCGCTTTAGTCCGCGCCGCACCGCACCGCACCTTCCTCGCCGGCGTGCATTATCATCGCGGCGATGAGCCGCGTCGGCTCGGGCTTTTGACCGAACTCGGTGAACGCCTCGGCGCTCCGCTCGTCGCCGTCAACGATGTTTTCTATCACGCGCCGGAACGCCGGCCGCTCGCCGACGTACTCACCTGCGTGCGGGAAAAGTGCACGCTTGCCGAAGCGGGCTTACGGCTTGCCGTCAATGCCGAACGGCATCTCAAATCGCCTGCGGAAATGGCGCGGCTGTTGCAAAACTTTCCCGATGCCGTCGCCCGCACCGTCAAGATTGCGCAAGCCTGCCGCTTCTGCCTCGGCGAATTGAAATACGAATATCCCGAAGAGCCGGTGCCGGAAGGCAAGACCGCGCAAGGCCATCTCGAAGATCTCACCTGGGCGGGCGCCCAGGAGCGTTATCCGAAAACCAAATATCCGCAGGGAATCCCTGCCGATGTGAAGAAGCGGCTCGATGACGAGCTGAAACTCATCGCCAAGCTCGACTATGCGCGCTATTTCCTCACCGTCCACGACGTCGTCGCTTTCGCCCGCCGGCAAGAGCAAGAAATCCTCTGCCAGGGCCGCGGCTCGGCGGCCAACAGCGCGGTGTGCTTTTGCCTCGGAATCACTTCGGTGAATCCGGACAAAAGCAATCTTCTGTTCGCCCGTTTCATTTCCGAGAACCGCGGCGAGCCGCCCGATATCGACGTCGATTTCGAGCATGAGCGGCGCGAAGAAGTGATCCAATACATTTACCGGCGCTACGGCCGCCATCGCGCGGCGATTTGCTCAACCGTCGTGCATTACCGTTCGCGCCGCGCCATCCGCGAAGTCGGCAAGGTTTTGGGGTTGACCGAGGACGTCACCGCGGCGCTGGCCAAGACCGTGTGGGGCTATGGCGACGGCCTGCCGGACGATCACATCCGCCAGGCCGGCCTCGATCCGGCAAATCCGGCGATCCGCCAAGCCGTCGAACTGGCCGACGAACTGATCGGTTTTCCGCGCCACCTTTCGCAGCATGTCGGCGGTTTCGTGCTGACCCGCAGCCGCCTCGACGAGACGGTCCCAATCGGCAATGCGGCGATGGAAGATCGCACCTTCATCGAGTGGGACAAGGACGACATCGACACGCTCGGCCTGATGAAGGTCGATGTACTCGCGCTCGGCATGTTGAGCTGCCTGCGCCGTGGGCTCGATCTGTTGCAGCAGCATTACGGCGCGGACTTTTCGCTCGCCACGCTGCCGCAGGACGACGCGGCGGTCTACGACATGCTGTCGCGCGCCGATAGCGTCGGCGTGTTCCAGGTCGAGAGTCGCGCGCAGATGTCGATGCTGCCGCGATTGAAGCCGCAATGCTTCTACGATCTCGTCATCGAAGTCGCGATCGTGCGGCCGGGGCCGATCCAGGGCGATATGGTGCATCCTTACTTGCGTCGGCGCGACGGCATCGAAAAGGAGAATTACCCCTCCCCTACCCCGGCGCATGGGCCGAAGAACGAATTGGAAGAAGTCCTCAAACGAACGCTCGGCGTGCCGCTGTTCCAGGAACAGGCGATGCAGATCGCCATCACGGCTGCGAAATTCACGCCCGACGAGGCCGACGGGCTGCGCCGCGCCATGGCCACGTTCCGTCACACCGGCAATGTCCATCTGTTCCGCGACAAGTTCATCAACGGCATGGCTGGGCGCGGCTATGACCGCACCTTCGCCGAACATTGCTTCGGCCAGATCGAGGGCTTTGGCGAATACGGTTTTCCCGAAAGCCACGCGGCGAGCTTTGCGCTCCTGGTTTACGCCTCGGCATGGATCAAATGCCGTTATCCGGACGTTTTCTGCGCCGCCATCCTCAACAGCCAGCCGATGGGTTTTTATCAGCCGGCGCAGCTCGTGCGCGACGCACGGGCGCACGGCATCGAAATTCGTCCCACCGACGTCAATTTCAGCGCCTGGGATTGCACGCTCGAACCAGGGGTGGACGGCAAGCATGCGGTGCGGCTCGGCTTCCGCCTGATTGCCGGGCTTTGCGAACAGGAACTGAAAAAACTCATGGCCGCGCGCGGCAACGGCTTTTCCTCGATTGAGCAACTCGCGGCGATTGCCGGAATTTCGCGCTTCACCATCGAACGGCTGGCGGAAGCGGATGCGTTCGGCTCGCTGGGTCTCGACCGGCGCGCCGCTTTATGGGCGGCGCGCCGGCTCGACATGATCGGCATTCGCCCGCCGCGCGGCAACGCCAAAGCACAAGACTTCGTACAAGACTCGGCGCTGCCGCTGCTCACGCCGCATTTGAGCGACGAACTTTTCCCGGAGGAAGCCGTCGCGCTCCCCGCCATGCCGCTCTGCGAGCATGTCGTGGAAGATTACGTCGCGACCGGGCTGTCGCTGAAAGCGCATCCGGTGCGGTTTTTCCGCGACCGGCTGACCGCGCTCGGCGCCCTACGTAACGCCGACATGCGCGGCAATGCCGTCGCGCAGGACTCGCCGGTCACTGTTGCCGGCCTCGTCCTGGTGCGGCAGCGGCCGGGCACTTCGAAGGGCGTCGTGTTCATGACGCTCGAAGACGAGACCGACATCGCCAATATCATCGTCTGGCCGAAAGTTTTCGAAAAAAACCGCCGCACGGTGATGACGACGCGTTTCCTCGCCGTGCGCGGGCGGCTGCAACGCGCCGGCCTGGTCATCCATGTGGTCGCGGAAAGTTTCGTCGATCTTTCCGGCGAATTACCGCGGCTGCGCGAGGGCAATCTCTTTTCACCGAAGTTTTCCGGCGGCGCGCTGCCGGACGCGAACGCGCTGCCGCTCAAGAGCCGCGACTTTCATTGATCGACCAAGCTAACCGAATGGAGTCCGCCATGTGTGGCCGCGCCAAACTGCCCGACGATGTTTCCGAAATAAAACTCGACCTGAAAATCGACTTCGACGAGATCGGCGATTACCGACCGCGCTGGAACGCAGCGCCGACGTCGAAACTTCCTGTCGTCGTCTCGAACAAAGGCGAACGGACACTCACTTTGATGCGCTGGGGACTCATCCCGTCATGGGCAAAAGACCACAGGGTCGGCTATTCGACCTTCAACGCCCGCGCCGAGGGTGTGGATAACCGCCCCACCTTCCGCGCCGCCTGGCGGGCGGGGCGCCGCTGCCTTGTCATTGCCGACGGCTATTACGAGTGGCGCGAAGCCGACAAACAACCCTTCGCTGTAGCGCTTGGCAATCGCGGGCCGATGACCTTTGCCGGCTTGTGGGATGCCTGGCGGGCGCCCGACGGCACCACGCTCAAATCCTTCACCATTATCACCACCACGGCCAACGAACTTCTTCAGCCTTTACATGGACGTATGCCCGTTGTCCTGGCGCCGGACCGATGGCCGCCATGGCTCGGCGAAATCGCGGTCAACGACGCCGAGCTCAAGGCCATGCTCAGACCTTACCCCGGCGGCAGCATGACGTTCTGGCCGGTCGACCGGCGGGTCGGCAACGTGCGTAACGACAGCCCCGACCTGTTCGCACCGGTCGACCGGCCGGACCATCCGGTCAAATCGAGGAATATTATCCCGTTGATGCGGTTATAGACGGCAGTTGCACGCCAAAGCGGCGGGCTATATCGTATATGCCTACCAGAGGCAGATCTTCCCGGGGCGGTTTTGCTTCGTAACGGGAAGTGAGGGGAACTCCGCAACTCCGCGACATGGCGGAACATAGCGGTATGGATAGTAGTTTCTCGTTTCGAAGATGATCGGGGCGAGACGCGTAACGGCCCCACAGACGGCCGGGAGGAAATATTGCGGCCTTCCACGAGCCCTCTCCGCGAACTGATGGGCAAGCGTGACTTCTACGCTGGCGGACTCATGCTTTTGCTTGGACTGGGCATCGCGCTGAAAGGCGCGACGTACCGGCCCGGGACGCTCATGCATATGGGGCCGGGCTTCTTCCCGACGGCACTCGGGGTGATCCTGGTTATCCTCGGCATCGCCATCGCCGCCGCGTCGTACCTGCAGCCGGCGGAGGGCCGCGAACACGGCGAGAGCATCCTGCCCGAACATCCGCAATGGTGGGGCTGGTTCTGCATCCTGATGAGCCCGGTGCTGTTTATCTTCTTCGGCCGCTACTTCGGCATGGCGCCCGGCACTTTCGCCTGCGTCTGCATCGCCGCGATGGGCGACAAAAAGGCGACCGTGAAGTCGACGATCATCTTGGCCACTGTCGTGACCATATTCGGCGTGAGCTTGTTCTCTTACTTCCTGCAGGTGCCGATGCCGATTTTCAGCTGGTGGGGTAGCCAGTGATAGGACAATCGATCACCGATCTGATGTACGGCTTCGGCGTCGCGCTTGAGCCGCACAATCTGATGTTCTGCTTCCTCGGCGTGCTGGTCGGCAACATGGTCGGCGTACTGCCGGGCATGGGTCCGCTCGCCACCATTTCGATTCTGCTGCCGCTCACCTTCGGCATGAAACCGGTCGCCGCCATCCTGATGCTGGGCGGTGTCATGTATGGCGCGCAGTACGGCGGCGCGATCTGCTCGATCCTGCTCAATCTGCCGTGTCACCCGCCGCATGCCGTCACCTGCCTCGACGGCTACCCGATGACCAAGCAAGGCCGCGGCGGCGTTGCGCTCGGGCTGACGGTGTTCGCCTCCTTCGTCGGCGCGTCGTGGGGTATCACCGAGATGATCTTCCTGTCGCCGCTGCTGGTAAGAGCGGCCTTGCAATTCGGTCCAGCGGAGGTCTGCTCGCTGATGTTGCTCGGCCTCCTTGCGGGATCGACATTGGCGCGCGGCTCGCCAATCAAAGGCGTGGCGATGACCGCCTTGGGTCTGTTTCTCGGCTCGGTCGGCACCGATCTTGAGACCGGCTCGGAGCGCTATACGTTCGGCATGACCGAGCTCGACGACGGCATCGAGCTGATCGCGCTGGCGCTCGGCCTGTTCGGCATCGCCGAGTTCATGAGCAGCATCAACCAGGTCGCGCCGATGACCGGCAAATACACCAATGTCCGCCTCAGAGACATGCGGCCGACCAAGGCCGAGTTTAAGCGGGCAATTTTCCCGATGTTCCGCGGCACCATCATCGGCAGCCTGTGCGCGCTCATTCCCGGTACCGGGCCGACCATCGCGTCTTTCGTCGCCTATGCGACGGAAAAGAAGATTTCGAAAACTCCGGAAAAATTCGGCACCGGCATGATCGAAGGCGTGGTTTGCCCGGAAGCGGCGACGCATTCCTCGGTGCAGGGCGATTTCATTCCGACCATGAGCCTCGGCATTCCCGGCGACGCCGTCATGGCGCTCTTGCTCGGCGCGCTGATGATCCAGGGTATCGTGCCCGGCCCGCAGCTCATCTCGCAGCACGCCGATATCTTCTGGGGGCTGGTCGCCAGTTTCTGGATCGGCAACATTCTGCTCGTGCTGTTGAACGTGCCGCTGATCGGCATCTGGGTGAAGATGCTGGCGATCCCGTATCGCTACCTCTACCCGAGCGCAATGTTCTTCGTGTGCATCGGCGTTTACGCCGCCAACAACGACTTCTTCCAAGTCGGAGAAGTCGTGGTGATCGGCATGTTCGGCTACCTCCTACTCCGCCTCGGTTTCCATCCGGCGCCGATCCTGCTCGGCTTCGTGCTCGGACCGCGCTTTGAGGAAAATTTCCGCCGTGCGCTCCTGATTTCGCGCGGCGATCTCGGCGTCTTCGTCGAGCGGCCGATCAGCGCGGTCTTTGTCGCGATGTGCGCGATCCTGATCGGCTCGCAGATTTATTTCCGGCTGAAAGGCTCAAAACCGCCGATCGAACCGTCGCTGCAGCCGCTTGACGGCAGCATTACGCCTATAACCGCAGAGATGCGCACGCCGGCGGAGTAATCCGACTTTCCATCAGGATGACGGTTGTTTCTCGCGCAGGCCGCGCGCCAGCACTCGCGCGAGCCGATCGGAAAACAATCGCGCGTCGGCCGGACGATCGCCGTCGAGCAGCCGCGCCTCATCGAACAACAAATGCGCCGCATCTTCCTTAAATCCGCGATCGCTGTCGCCGAGCGTGGAGAGGGCGACGATGAGCTCGTGTCGCGGATTGACTTCCAGAATCGGCTTCGACGCCGAAGTCAACCGCCCGGCGCCGGCAAGGATACGCTCCAGCGCACGATCCGGCCCGGAATCGGGCGCGACCAAACAGACTGCGCTGTCGGTGAGCCGGTCGGAGGCGCGCACCTGGGCAACCGCCTCCCCCAACGTCCCCTGTACGAAGACGAGGAATTGCTTCACGGACTCCGCGATATCCGCGCTTTGCTGTTGGGCCGCATCAAGAAGCGGAATGAGCGCCAGATCCGCGGCGCCTTGCGTGACCGACTTGAACGGTTTGCCATCGAAGCCAACGCCCGGCATGACCCAGAACGTGTCGACCGGATCGGGCAGCAGCAGCACCTCGACACCGCGGGCGCGGAAGCCTTCGAGATGCGGCGACGACTTCAGCCGCGTGATGTCGTCGCCGGCGAGGTAGTAGATCGCGGTCTGATTGGGTTTCAGCGCCGCTACATAATCCCTGAGGCTACGCCACGCGTCGGGCGATGCGGTGGACTTGAAGCGCGCGAGTTTCAGGAGCGCGTCGCGGCGTTCGAAATCCTCGTAGATGCCTTCCTTCAAGACCGCGCCGAACGTATCCCAGATCTTTGTGAAAGTCTGGGGCTCCTTGTCGGCCAGCCGCTCGAACTCGGCGAGCACGCGGCTGGTCACGCCCTTCCTGATCGCGGCCAGGAGCGGGCTCTCCTGGATCTTCTCGCGCGACACGTTGAGCGGCAGATCGGCGGAGTCGACCAAGCCTCGCACGAAACGCAAATAGCGCGGCAGGATTTCCACGTCGTCGGCGATGAAGACGCGCTTGACATAAAGTTTTATGCGCCCGGAGCGGTCGGGGTCGAACAGATCGAACGGCCGCGAACCGGGAACGAACAGGAGCGCCGTATAGTCCTGCCGTCCTTCGGCGCGGAAATGCACGGTCAGCGCCGGTTCGTCGAACGCAACCGCGATGCTGCGGTAAAAATCGGTGTAATCCGCCGGGCCGATTTCGGACTTCGGCTTGGCCCACAGCGCCGCGCCGTCGGTGATCTCAGCCGGGGCCGCGCCGGGCTTCTCCACGATCGCGATCGGCACTGGAACGTGGCCCGATTGCGCTTTGATCAATGGCTCGACGGTCGCGCGTTCGGCGTAATTCTTGGCCCCGTCCATGAGATGAAGGACGACGCGGGTGCCGCGGCGCGGCGCCCCCACCCATCCCTCCCCCGCTTGCGCGGCAGCGTCAGGGAGAGGCCCCGCCGGCGCTATATCGAATGCGCCTTTGCCGTCGGACGACCACTGCCAGACCGCCTCCGTCCCGGCGCGGCGGGAAATAACATCGACCCGCTCCGCCACCATGAAGGCCGAATAAAAACCGACGCCGAACCGGCCGATGAGCGTACTGCCCTCGCCGCCCGCTTCGCCCGATTGTGCCGCTTCAATTCGCTCCAGAAATGCCTTGGTGCCCGAGCGCGCGATGGTACCGAGCGCCTCGATCATCTCGTCGGGGCTCATGCCGATGCCATTGTCTTCGACGGTAAGCTGCTTGGCTGCGGCATCGAGCGCGACGGTGATGCGCGGCTTGGCGTCGTCGCCAAGGCAATCGCCAAGCAGCGCCGGTTCGGCAATGGCCTCATAGCGCAGCCGCTCGCAGGCGTCCGCGGCATTGGCGATAAGTTCGCGTAAAAAGACCGATTTGTCGGAATAGACCGAGTGCACCATCAGGTGCAGGAGTTTTGCGACATCCGCCTCGAACGGACGGCTCTCGGATTTGCTTTCCGCTTTATTCGCTTCGGCCTCAGCCATGGCGGCATCCCCCGGGGCGATGATTTATTGATCCGGAGATGGAGTGAAGTCGGCGCTGATTCAAGCCCGTGGCACGGACATCCCCGCAGTCGCTGCTCATGCCGAGACGATCAGCGCGATCGCGGTGGCACCGGTAACAAGCCCGAAATCGTGTCGGCGGCGGTCTCATTGCCGCTGCCTTCGAACCGGTTCGACTTTAGTTCGCCTGCGGCTTCAAGCACCGGATAGGCGACGGAGCAGATGTGCGAGTGGATGCGTTTGAGGTCGCTCAGGACATCGAGGTGTAGTGACGTCGTCTCCAGGCTTTCCGGTCGGCCTTCGCGCAAACGCTCAAAATGCCGGTCGGCGGCTGCCAGTTCGGCTTGGCGCAGCTCGGACTTTTCGCGAAGGAGCTTGCGCGCGGCTTCGACGTCGCCGCTCATGAAAATTCCAAACGCGGCCTGCAGGCAATCGACGACCTGCTTGTGGAAGCTTGTCAATTCGGCCGCGCCTTCGGCGGAGAACTGATATCGCCGCTTGATCTTTTTGGCCGCCAGCTCGCACAGGTTCTTATCGATGATATCGCCGATATGCTCCAGGTTGATTGTGAACGATATGATTTCCATGGCGCGACGGCCGTCGCGTTCGTCGAGACTGTCACGCGTGAGCTTGGTGATGTACAGCTTGATCGCTTCGTTCAGCCGATCGACGATATTGTCCAGGCGTGACACGTCGGTGGCGAGCTTGCGATCGTTGTTGAGAAGCGCGGACATCACGTCGCGCAGCATGGTTTCGACGGTGTCGCCCATGCGCAACGTCTCACGCGCCGCATTGGCCAGCGCCAGCGGCGGCGTTTGCAGCGCGGAACTCGTCAAGATAGCGCGGCGCCGAGGGGTCGGCCGGCTGCTTCTTCTCCGGCAGGATACGCTCCAAAAGCCACGCCATGCCGTCGAGCGGCCCGATGAAAATCGCGGCCAGCACGATGTTAAACAGCATATGGAACTCGGCCGTCATTTTGGCCGCATCAGGCTGCCAGGCCGTCATTTCCCGCGCGACCGGACCTAACAAGGGCAGCACGATCAGGATGCCGAAAAGGCGGTTGATCAAATTCCCCACGGGCAGGCGGCGGCTCGCCGGATCGCCACGGGTTCCGGCCTCGATCAGCGGATTGACGGCGCTGCCGAGATTGGCGCCAAGCACCAGCGCCAGCGCCGCCTCCGGCGTCACGAATTGCGAATAGGCAAGCGACATCACCAGGAGGACCACGGCCACGCTCGAGTGCGCCGCCCAAGTCAGCGCCGCGGCAATGGCGATGCAGAGGACGGGATCGTTGGTGATTGAGGCAAGAAGCGCACGCACCGCCGGCGCTTGCTCGGCCGGCGCCAGCGTGTCGAGCAAAACGTGCAGTGCCAGCAATATAAGTCCGAACTCCGATGCCGATCCGACCCAGCGCTCGGGTAAGACTGCTGTCGCCGATGCGGAAGGTAACGACACCGATCACCAATAGTATCGGCGCGACCGCCGAAATGTCGAAGGACAGAAGCTGCACGATCAGCGTGGTACCGACGTTGGCGCCGAGCATGATCGCGAGCGCGGGAACGAGAACTCACAACGCCGTCGGCCGTCAACGAGGCGGTCATCAGCCCGGTCGCGGTGCTGCTTTGCAACAACGCAGTCAAGCCAAGTCCGGCGCCGAAAGCGGTGAAGCGATTGCGCAGCGCCTTGCCAAGAATGCGCCGCAGGTCGGGACCGAACGCGCGCAGCACGCCGCTGAGCACCATGTGCAGGCCCCACAGCAGCAGCGCCACGCCCCCCATCAGGTCAAGGAGTACAACGCTTCCCATCGTGTTGCGTGCCTCTTGTCGATACCGGTACCGAACGCGGCCCGGCAATGCCTACCAGTATTCTGCAATTCCAAACGTTTCGGTAAATAGACCCGCTGGGCCGTCAGTTCCAGCCTTTCGGCTGTCGCGCGACACGGAAATGAGAAGGCGAGTCGGGGCCACCGTCTCCCAATGGTTCTCTGATCTTCAAAGCAGGCGTGGCAGTATGCCCAACGCCCTACACCGGCACTCTGACGGTCGCCCGCAAGCCCCCGAGCGGGCTGTCGCCGAGCGTGATGTCGCCGCCATGCGAGCGCGCGATGTCGCGCGCTATCGCCAAGCCTAAGCCCGTGCCGCCCTCGTCCTGGTTTCGGGCGTCGTCGAGCCGCAGGAACGGCTTGAACACGTCCTCGCGCATTGGCACGGGAATGCCCGGCCCGTCGTCGTCCACCGTGACAGTGAGCCAGCGGTGGTCGCGGTGGCCGGTGATCGCGACGGTCGAGGCAAAACGCGAGGCATTGGTGACGAGATTGGCGAGGCAGCGCTTGAACGCCGCCGGCCGCACCGTGACTTCCGGCTGGCCGTAGAAGGTTACGCTGGTGCGATGGCCGTGGCGCTCGGTATCGAGCTTGAGTTCGTCGAGCAAGGCGGCGATGTCGGTCGGCGCCGACTGTTCGCCGGTGTCGCCGCGCGCAAACGCAAGGTACGCCTCGAGCATCGCCGCCATCTCGTCGATGTCCTTCTTGATGGCCTCGATTTCCGGCCCGTCGCCGAGCAATGCCAGTTCGAGCTTGAAGCGGGTCAGGATGGTGCGCAGATCGTGCGATACGCCGGCGAGCATCGTGGTGCGCTGCTCGATGGCGCGTTCGACGCGCCCCTTCATTTCCAGGAACGCGGCCGCCGCGCGGCGCACCTCGCGCGCGCCGCGCGGGCGGAAATTCTGCGCCTCGCGACCCTTGCCGAACGCTTCGGCGGCATCCGCCAGCCGCACGATCGGCCTGATCTGATTGCGCAGGAACGCGATCGCGATCGCGAGCACTACGAGCGAAGTCGCGACCATCCAAACCAGGAAGATCCACGAATTCGGATCGTAAACGTCGGCGCGCCGCGCGAATACGCGCATGATGTTAGAGTCGGGAAGCTGGATGCGGATTTCGACGATCGACGAGCGGCCGACCGTGTCGATCCAGAACGGCAGGCCGATCTGCTTGCGGATATCGTCGGACAGCGCCTCGTCGAGCTGGTTGAAGAACGGCTTCGGCCCGGGCGGCGGCAATTGGCCGCCCGGGATGAAATCGACCACGAGGCCAAGCCGGTCCTGCGCGATGCGACGGAGCTGCGCGTGGTCGGCGTCCTGCGGAAACGTCTTATAAACGTCGATCAGCGTTGCGATTTCCTGCGTCACCGCCGACGAAAGATAATTCGTCACCAGATTCCAGTGCCGCTCCAGGAACAACAAAGCGACCACCGATTGCAGCACCACCATCGGCACGATGATGATCAGCAGCGAGCGGGCATACAGCCCTTTCGGCATCACCGATTTCAGCCAACGCCCGAAGCGGTCCCAAGGTTGCGTGATCGGCCGCATCACGGTGGCGCCGACACTCGCCACGGCATTCGCCGCCGCGACTACTTGGCCGGCGGCGTTGCGCAAGCGCCCGATGCCCGCGTCTAAACTAGTCATGGTCGAGACTGGTCATGGTGCCGCTCAGTTCGCCGCCACCAACCGATAGCCCACGCCGCGCACGGTTTGCACAATCAGCGGATTACTCGGATCGCGCTCGATCTTGCGGCGCAGCCGATTGACTTGCACGTCCACGGTGCGTTCGCCGACGGCCTCGCCGTTGCCGGCGAGCGCCTGGCGCGGCACCGTCTCGCCGGCGCTCGTCGTGAGCACGCGCAGCATTTCGCGCTCGCGATCGGTGAGCCGGATCACCGCTTCGCCGCGGCGGAGTTCGCCGCGCGCGAGATGGAATACGAACTGTCCGAAGCGCACCAATTCCGCGGGCTGTGCGCGCGGCGGCCGCGCGCGTTTGAGAATATTGGCGACGCGCAGGGAAAGTTCGCGCGGCTCGAATGGTTTTGCCAGATAATCGTCGGCGCCGATCTCCAGCCCCATGATCCGGCTTTCCTTCTCGTCGCGCGCGGTGAGCATCAGGATCGGCAGGGCCGATCCGGCGCGAATGCTGCGTGCGAAATCGAAGCCGTTTTCGCCCGGCATCATGACGTCGAGGATGAGAAGGTCGAACTTCAGGCCGGCAAGCTTGGCGCGCGCGTCAAGCGCCGTATCCGCGGTCGACACGCGGTAACCTTCGCCGAGCAAAAAACGCGACAATAGCGCGCGAATGCGGCGATCGTCGTCGACGACGAGGAGGTGCGGCGCGTCGTCAGCCGGATTCTGCACCGGACTCTGGACCGGATTTGCCGCCTGATTCTCGCTGCTTGCTGTCATGCAGTGTCGTCTCGCGCCTGCGCGCGGGTCCGCTCGGCAAGGGAATTGGTAAGAGAATCGGCAAGGGAGTCGGATTTTGCGATCAGGCGCAGCACGTGATCGCGGTCCTTGGCGTCGATCATGCCGGCGAGAAAGCGCCGTGCCGCTTCGCGCGCGCCGGGGCCGAGTTCGGAAAGCACGCGGGAGATGCGCGCGGTCTGCAACCCGGCGAGCTTCATCGCCAGCGCCTCGCCCGCCGAACTCACATAGAGCAGCCGCTGGCGGCGATCATTGGCGCCCGCTTTCTGCACGACATAGCCGTCGTCGATCAGTTGCTTAAGAACACGTCCGAGCGACTGCTTGGTGATCTTCAAAACGTCGAGCAGGTCGGCCACCTTCATGCCGGGATTGCGGTTGACGAAATGCAATACGCGATGGTGCGCGCGGCCGAAGCCGAGCTTCGCCAACACCTCGTCGGGATCGCCGACGAAGTCGCGATAGGCGAAAAACAAAAGTTCGATGAGATCGAAATAGGACTCGCCGGAGGCCGGCGCCACCTCGATCGAGGGTGCGGCGCGGGGCTTGGTCGCTGTGGTAATGCTGATGTCGGCCATTTAGGTCAGGTATGTTGACATATTCTGGCTTGGTTGTTAAGCTGCGCGCCCAATAACGTTTGGTGACATTAAGACTGTATCTGGCCGCTCAGGACATTGCGCAGGGCGCCGTAGCGCGCTCTCATGACGCGTCTCTTGGAGCGGCGGAGACCATAGCGGGTCTCCAGCCCTGGTGCAAAATCCAAGCGCGGCCGGGGTTACGGCGCGACTTGGGCGAATAATGCGAGGGAGGCCAACGGAGGTAAGCGCCATGGCAGTGCCCTTCGACCAACGTTCCGACCTGATCTGGTTCGACGGCAAGCTCATCGCCACCGCCGACTGCAAGATCAGCGTGCTCACCCATGGCCTGCATTACGCGAGCTGCGTGTTCGAGGGCGAGCGCGCCTATGGCGGCGTGATCTTCCGCAGCACCGAGCATTCCGAGCGGCTGAAAAATTCGGCGAAAATTCTCGACTTCGAAATCCCCTACAGCGCGGCGGAAATCGATGCCGCGAAACGGCTGGTTCTGGAGAAGAACAATCAGAAAGATGCCTATGTCCGCCCGATCGCCTGGCGCGGCTCCGAGGCACTTGGCGTTTCGGCGCAGGCGAACAAAATTCACTTCGCCATCGCCACCTGGGAATGGCCAAGCTATTTCGATCCGGCGCAGCGCTTGAAGGGCATTCGGCTCGATGTCGCCGATTACCGCAGGCCCGATCCGAAGACGGCGCCGTGCCTCGCCAAGGCGGCCGGTCTTTATATGATCTGTACGATCTCAAAACATCGCGCCGAGCAGCGCGGCTATGCCGACGCCATGATGCTCGACTGGCAGGGCCGCGTCGCCGAATGCACCGGCGCCAATATCTTTTTTGTGCGTGACGGCAAGATTCACACGCCGATCGCCGATTGCTTCCTCGCCGGCATCACGCGCGCGACCGCGATCGAGCTGGCGCACCGCAACAATATCGAGGTGATCGAACGCCGCATCATGCCGGAGGAGCTTGCCGGCTTCTCCGAGTGCTTCATCACCGGCACCGCCGCCGAGGTGACGGCGGTGTCCGAGATCGGCCACTGGACCTTCACGCCGGCGCGCATCACCGCGCAATTGATGCGCGATTACACCCACGCGGTGCAGCCGAAGGGCAAAGCCGCGGCGGCGTAACGGCGTGGATTCGCCGCATAACCAAGCCGGCTTGACCGAGCCGACCGAATTACCGAGATCGTGGAGCTTCAATCCAGAAGGCTAAGCGCGGGCCGCGCGACGCCTTCGAGTAAGGCCCGTTCGGGCCTTGAGCGGGCGAGCACGCGAATGCCGAGCAGGACGCCGAGCAGCAAACGCGCCAGATCTTTGGCGACGCGGTTCCGAGGAACGGTTCCTCTGGCTTGCGCCGCTTTGATCGATCGATAGAAAAACGCCTCGATTTCGGCAAGGCGGTTGGCGATGAGCGCGCCAAGCTCCTTGTCGTGCGCCGCCACTTCGAGCGCCGAATTAATCAGAAAACAACCGCGCCGCTCACGGTCGTTCACCGAACGCTCGATGATCTCCTCGATGAAATGACGGATGGCCTGTTTCGGCGGCAGCAAGTCTTCCAGCCGCTTGATCCGCGCCCGCGTCGACTGATCGAGATAGCGCTCAAGCGCCTGCACGAACAACGCATGCTTGTCGCCGTAAGCGTTGTAGAGGCTCGGCGCCGAGATTCCCATTTTCTCGGCAAGATCACGCACCGAGGTTGCCTCGTAACCGCGGTGCCAGAAGCATTCGATCGCCAATTCCAGGGCCGTCGCTTCGTCGAATTCCCGCGGTCTTGCCATTTTACCTTCTCGCTGCAGTGTCTTCGCAGGCGATCGTTCGCTTGGATTCTCGATTTGACATTATGTACCGTATGATACAAAATGTCCAGGTTAAGCGGCATAACGATGTCGCCCGATCGCCGCCTGGCGGCGATGGCGGAGGAAACCGATATGGGAGTTTTGATCGAAGGCGTATGGCGCGATGAAGAGCTTCCCCAGGAGGTCGGCCGCGCCGGCGAATTCCGTCGCGCCGATAGCCGGTTTCGCGAGCGCATCACGGCGGACGGCTCGTCGGGTTTCAAGGCAGAGGCCGGCCGCTATCACCTTTATGCTGCCCACGGCTGTCCCTGGGCGCACCGCACGCTGATCTACCGGGCGCTGAAGAAGCTCGAAAATGCGATCACGGTCGCCTATGCCATTCCTGGACTCAAGGAGCAGGGCTGGACGTTCGACAGCGATCCCGCGTTCCCGGATTGCACGCCGGATACGGTCAATGGATTTCATTACCTGCACCAAGCGTATACGGCGAGCGAGCCGCGCTATACCGGCAAAGTGACGGTCCCCACCTTGTGGGATCGCAAGTCCAAGCGGGTGATCAACAACGAATCTTCCGAGATCATCCGCATGCTCAACAGCGAGTTCAAAGGCATTGCCGGAGACAACACCGATTTCTATCCGCCGGGTCTCCGCGCCGAAATCGACCGTGTCAACGAGCTCGTCTACGGCAATGTCAACAACGGCGTCTATCGCTGCGGATTTGCGCGCACGCAGGAGGCCTATGAGGCTGCCTATGATGCATTGTTCGCGACGCTCGACGAGCTTGAAGTCCGGCTCGAACGGCAGCGCTATCTCGTCGGCCGGCAGATTACCGAGGCCGATTGGCGGCTGTTTCCGACGCTCGTGCGGTTCGACGTCGCCTATTTTTCGCTGTTCAAGTGCAACAAGCGGCGCGTCGCCGACTATCCAAATCTTTTGAACTACATGCGCGAGCTTTATCAGGTGCCGGGCATCGCCGCCACCGTCACGCCGCGCTACTACGTGATCAATTACTGGTCGATCAAGAGGGTCAACCCGACCGGAATCATCCCCAAAGGTACGCCGGTCGATTACGCACAATCGCACGACCGCACGCGCTTGGCGGCTTGACCGACCTGCATCGTCAGTTAGACACAGACCGAACAGGAGCCCCGCGATGTCGTTGAAAGAGCAACTCGCCGAATACCGAGCCGGCTGGTACCAGCGCGTTCCGGCCGAGCGCCAAGCAATCATGCAGCGTCATATCGATCAGCTACGCAACGGCGCCATCGCCCGCACCATGTTGAAAGTCGGTGACCGCGCGCCGGCAATCGTGCTGGAGAACGCCAAAGGCGCGACCGTAGATGTCGGCGCGCTGCTTGCGAAAGGCCCCGTCATCGTCACCTTTTATCGCGGCGGCTGGTGCCCGTACTGCAACCTCGAACTGAAGGCATATCAGGATATCCTGCCGGAGATCGTAGCGGCGGGGGCGTCGCTTGTCGCCATCAGCCCCGAGAAACCCGACGACACGGTGTCGACCGCAGAGAAGAACGCGCTCACCTTCGAAGTCCTCAGCGACGTCGGGCAGAAGGTGGGACGCGCATTCGGTTTGGTCTACGAATTCACCGAAGAGCTCAGGAGCGCCTATCGCGGCTTCAATTTGGATATCCCCGCGCGCAATGGCACACCGGGCGAATGGGCACTGCCGATATCGGCGACCTATGTCATCGATCGCAATGGTTCGATCATCTATGCGTACACGGATGTCGACTATCGCGACCGCGCCGATCCTCGTGATATCCTGAGGGTCCTCACCAGAACAGCCGTCGCGGCATGAGCGCGATTGACTTGCGGCCCAAAGGTTCTAACGAAACGTCTTCTGCCGCAATTCCAGGGTGACGCCCGGCCTTTCCTGGTGGAGTGCAGATCATGCATGGGAGGAAACAATGCCCAGGTTACGTTACATCGAGGAAAGCGAAAAGACTCCGTATACGCGTGAATTGATCGAGTCGGCCAAGCGCACCGGCGCGCCCGATCCGCGCGTCGTCAGCCTGATGACGCGCAGTAAGCTCGGCATCGCCTGGGTCGAGTATTGGAACAAATTGCTCTACCAGGGCGTATTGCCGCACAAGCTCAAGGAGATGTGCCGCATCAAGATTTCAGTCGCGCACCAATGCGGCTATTGCTCGACCGTGCGCTCGAACGTTGCCAAGGCCGAAGGACTGACCGAGACCATGATCGACGATCTGTTCGATTATGCCGGCAGCAAGCAGTTCACCGCGCGTGAAAAGGCGGCGCTGCATTACGCCGACCTGTTCAAACAGGGCGAACACGCCATTGACAAAGACGAGGTTTATGCCGATCTCGCCAAGCACTTCACCGACGAAGAAATCATCGAGCTTGGCCTGTTCTGCGCCGAGACTGACGGCGTCGGCAAGTTCGTCAAATCGCTCAACGTGGTGAGCTGGGAAGAAGCCTGCGAACTCGATCCCCGGCTCAACGCGACGACGCCGCGGGTTGCGGCGGAGTAATCGCGCGCGCATCGCTGCAACGCTTCGCGCCGCGGCGGCGGCGCGGATTCATGGATCCGGCCCGATCTATCGCTCGCCCTGCTCGGTGAAAAACTTCTCGCCGTAGGCAAAACGATTTGGCTTGAGAAAGAAGCCGAGCAGGACTGCGCCATTGGGCGCGACCGCCTCGTGCTGATTGCCGGCCGGCCGCCACACGAACTGGCCCGGCCCGCATTTGCCTTCGTGGTCTTCGAGCGAGCCCTCGATCACGTAAGTCTGCTCGAGCGCGGTGTGCTCATGCAGCGGCACGACGGCGCCCGGATCGAGCTTGAACAGAGCCGTGGTGATGCCGTTGCCGTCGGTATAGAGCACCTTGATCTTGATCCCCGGAAACTTGGTCGCTTCCCAGGGCATGTTGGGAACGTCGAGATAATGCGCGGCGCGCTCCGCCGGATTCTCCGGCTTGATGTCGGAATGCAAGAGTTTGCGGGCTGGTGCGGACATGACGACCTCCTTGTCATTCTCGTTTCGGTCTAAGCCGAGATCGCCAAGCATAGTGCGCGGATGCCGCGACTACCAGAGCGGGATCGGGCTAGGTCGTACGCATAAAACAAGTTGCCCGCTGCGTCCGCTTTATGTCCGCTGTGCCGCCAAGAGCGGCCTCTGAAGCGCAGTCGCAGCTTTGGCACGTCGGCTTTGGGCCAAACGCATCGTTTCGAGCGTGCTCCGGCGACCTGCGCTCGTCACCCAAACCGGACATATCATTACGTTTCGTCGAGTGATGCGCCATTCCATCTTACGGTTCAGCCCAGTACCGGCGGCGCGTAATCGATCTGCTGCGCCTTCCGCATCGCCGCCATGCCCTCGGCAGCGGTCAGCAGCACCGTGGTATGGAATTTTGCGGCAGCGCCCTTCGACGCGATCCCAAGCGCGAACGCGGCAGCGGCAGCGTTGTCGGGCAGTTCCGCGATGGCCACGACGTCATATTCGCCGAACGCGAAGAAGAATGAATGTAGCTTTCCCCCGAGCGACTTACAGGTCTTGCCGATGGCGTCTTCCCGCGTTTGCGGATGGCTGATCAGTGACTTAGCGGCCGTGTCCTTATAGACGACTTGAATCAGGTAGAACGCCATGACGATCTCCTCCGTTGCAATTGCATTGAGATGGCGGCTCCCCAGATTAACCGGTTTTCCCGTCGTATCCGATCCCCACGCCGGCGCCATTCCAAAACTTCACGATAACGTCACACCAAGCAAGCCGCGACTCTGATAAGGTTGTTCATCCCTCGGACTGACGCGGTCCCCCAGGGTCTTGTCCTGCTACACGCGCTCCAGTCAGACGGATTTTGAGGCAACAGCTTGGCCCCGGCATAAGTCGGGGTCTTTTTTCGCCTGATGCAGCCTCATGACCGGTATCGCAAAAAGAGCGCCCCGGCCGAAGTCCAGGGCTTTGAGTACGCTGTGCGGACCAAGGTTATGTCAGTAGCCGCTCCGTGCTGACTGCGTGATTCTGCGTGACGGATATTTTTTGGCGTTTAAGCAATTCGTTTGGGTTTTCGTCAAACAGTGCGCGGCTTTTAGCTGCCCCGCCCGCCGGGCAGCGCATTTTTCAAACCGCGGGGATTGGCTTGACGCCGTGTGGGTTGCGCCCCTAACTTGTCTTGGTGCTTCGGGGGTGCCGAGATGGGGATCGTGATGCTTCGATTGATGCAGCTTCGGTTTGTGGCGGTTGCCTTGCTTGCAGCGGCCGTAGTTTCGTTGACCGCTGCCTCCGCATGGGCGTTCACTCAGGAAACCGTTCAGCCCGGCGGGGACGGCCACTCGACGTTTACCGATCCGGACAGTCAGTTCACGAACTCCGGCCAGGGCGCGCAACCATTCGGCCCGAATGGTCCGGTGGTACAGTTCGGCGTTCACCAGGGCCCGTTGACCCCCTTCACTGGCTTTCAGGGCAACGATAACAATGCGTCGCCTCCGGACCCCTATTTCCGGCCGCTAAACGGCAACTGAACCCTACCGAAAAAGCCGATCGGCACTGCAAAATCGAGGCCCGCCGGTGACAGGCTTTCAAGAAAGTGCGGCAGCGGCGGCGTGACGGCCCGTGAGTCCGACCAGCAGAAAATTTGCCAGCATGTCATTTTTGCGTTTTGCAACATAATCCGTTCGAAAACGGACGTTCGCCAGAACGAGCGGCATGTCCGCTTCGGGCGATGAGCGTCAAGCCGCTCGATTGGCCCGGATTTCCGCCAACGCCGTCTTGCCCGCTCGGGTGGCTTCGGACATCGTTTCAAAGAAATCGGATTGCCGCACCGGCTTGCTCTTGCCCGCCGCGTAAATCTCCCAGCGCCAGGATTTGGGCGGACGCCCTTTGTTCCTGATGGCGAGAGTGTAGTCAAAGGGGTTGAAAGATGGGGCCTTTTCCATTCGCGTTATCGAGATTTTGGCTGCTCAACGACAAATCCGGAAAATGCACGGCGCAGCATCAATTCGCACTCTTCCGCGCGTTGCCGTGCTACCTCAGAGCCCCAGCACAACAGAATTTCACGTAAGTCCCGGATGGCGACATCTACCGCGGTAGCCAGATCGATCTCACCATCGGCGCCATCGTCCATCCGATAGTCTCTGAAACTCAGTATTTCGGCGCTCACTCGTTACTCCCGAATCACTCCGCTGGCAGGATGGAGGCCAGCAGTTAACGAGCCGTGATCCGGCAAAGACTATTGCAGCGGCCGCGGCTCGCGAGAGGCAACCTGTGGCGACACGACAACAGCGTATCGATGCTTATACTCATCACGGAACGCCACCGGCGGACCAGCCGCTTGAGCTCCTTTGCGAGGATCACGTCGGTACCTATGTCATTCCGTTCCTGTGTCGATGGCACAATGGCGCTTGGCAAAGCTTGGATACTAACGACCGCATCGAAGCCACGGTCGTTGGTTGGCGGGCGCCCAGCGAAAACTAGCGCTGAACCTTGAGGTTTTCCGCTGACGTTTTGCCCTTGTTCGCGACTTCTTCGTATTCGACCACCTGGCCCTCATTGAGACCGCTGAGGCCGGCCCTCTCGACCGCCGAGATGTGGACGAAAACATCCTTGCCGCCAGCCTGCGGCTGGATAAACCCATAGCCTTTTTGCGAATTGAACCACTTCACGGTACCTACGGCCATTATCTACTCCCAGTAAATTGGCGCCATTGCCAGACACCGAGACGCCTGCCGGTCGGCGTCAATAATACTTCCGCACGCTGAGAATGAATAGATGGATTGTTGCCCTTATTGGCAATTGGCGTCGGCCGGGGCACTGGCGGGCATGGCGGGCGATGGCTGCCTTTCCCCCCGAGCGTTTATAAGTCCAACCCCTAGCTGCCGCGCACTATTTTGCCGCTTCGCGGCTTGGTTTGCTTTGCCGCTTCGCGGCTTGGTTCACTTTGCCGCTTCGCGGCTTGGCTTACTTTGCCGCTTCACGGCTTGGCTTACTTTGCCGCCTCGCGGCTTGGGGGCGGCGTGGTCCAGCGCTCGGCGGCGGAATCGTCGGCCGCCTTGGTCTCGACCCACGCCGCGCCGGTCGGCTTTTCGACCTGCTTCCAGAACGGCGCGCGCGTTTTCAAATAATCCATGAGAAATTCGGCCGCGGCAAACGCGGCTTGGCGGTGGCTCGAGGCAGCAACGACGAGCACGATGGGCTCGCCCGGCACGATCCGGCCGTAGCGGTGGATCACCGTCACGCCAAGAAGCGGCCAGCGGGTGTATGCAGCATCGACATGACGCGCGATCTCGGCTTCCGCCATGCCCGGATAGTGTTCGAGATTGAGCGCCGCAATCGCCTCGCCATTTTCGTCGGCGCGGCAGACGCCCATGAAAGTGACCACGGCGCCGATATCGGTGCGGGAGCGCGTGACCAGCGCCGCTTCGGCGGCGGCGTCGAATATTTCCCGTTGCAGGCGGATGGTCGTGGTCATTTCACCCGCCCGTCATCGGCGGAAAGAATGCGATCTCGCCGGCTCCTGCGATCCGCGCATCGGGCTTCACGTGGCTTTTGTCGATCGCGGCCCGGACCACTTTGGGATTTTCGAAAGCGTAGGCGTAGCCGTCGCCCCGTTGCGCGAGCCAGGCCACCAATTCGCCGACCGTCGCAATCCCGGCGGGTGGCTCGATGTCTTCTTCCGCCAAGCCTATACGCTCACGCACCCAGGCGAAGTAGCGAAGCTTCACGCATCCTCCTGAGTGAGATGATGCAGCCCGGCCTGCAAGTAATCCCAGCCAGTGTAAAGCGTCAGCAGCGCGGACAGCCACAACAGCGTGATCCCGATCCGCGTGACCACCGGCACAATCGCATCGCCGGCCTCGCCGCAGATCAAGAAACCGACGGCGACGAGTTGCAGCGTCGTCTTCCATTTGGCGAGCCGCGTCACCGGCACGCTGACGCGCAATTCCGCGAGATATTCGCGCAAGCCCGAAACCAGGATTTCGCGGCAGAGAATGACGACGGCTGCACACAACGCCCAGCCGTGAATGGTGTTCTCGGCGGCCAGCATCAACAGGCACGACGCCACCAAAAGCTTGTCGGCTATCGGGTCGAGCATGCGGCCAAGCGAGGATTGCTGCGCCCAGATACGGGCGAAATAGCCGTCGAGGAAGTCGGAGACGCCGGCGGCGATGAAAATGGCGAGCGCGACCCAGCGCAGCCAGAGACCGCCGTGCAAGATGTTCTGCCAGAACATGCAGCTGACTACGAGCGGCACCGCGGCAATACGGCCATAGGTCAGGATATTGGGCAGCGCCAGCGGATGAGTGCCAAGCCGTCCTGGCGTGCTCGTGGTCGTGGAGTTCATGGCGTCAACATAGCGTTGTCGTGCGACAACCGACAGACCCGGACCGCATAACTTTTCCGGATAATGCTTATTTTTTGCTGCAGCATGATGTTATCGGACCTTCCTTCGCCCGCTGAAGCGGGCTTCGCGAAGACGGGAAGCCGGGCGCCACTTTTCCGGATCATGCTCATGCCGATCCATCATGGAAGAACTCGTAAATCCGCCGCGCGGTCTCCGCACTGATACCGTCGACCTGCATCAGGTCGGTGACCGAGGCGCGCTCGATCGATTTCAGCGTACCGAAATAGTGCAGCAATGCGCGCTTGCGGGTCGGCCCGATGCCGGCGATCTCCTGCAGGCCGGCCTCCCGTAGATCGCGCTTGCGGCGCGCCCGGTGCGAACCGACGGCGAAACGATGCGCCTCGTCGCGCAGCCGCTCGACGAAATAGAGAACCGGGTCGCGCGGCGGCAGCTTGAACGAGTCGCGGCCGGGAAGAAAGAAGGTTTCGCGCCCGGCATCGCGCTCCGGCCCCTTGGCGATGGCAATCAGCGGCACGTCGAGGCCGAGGGCGCTTAGCGCCTCGCGCGCCGCCGTCAGCTGGCCCTGCCCGCCATCGATCAGAACGAGATCCGGCCAGGGCGATTCATCTTGCTCTGTCAGCTCCGCACCATTTCCTCCCCCGTCAGGGGCGGGCAAAGCAATGCGCGGCGCGTCGGCAAGAAGCCGCTTGAAGCGACGCTCCAACACTTCGCGCATCATGGCGAAATCGTCGCCGGGCGTAAGATCGGCCGAGCGGATATTGAATTTGCGGTATTGGCTTTTGCGAAAGCCCTCGGCCCCGGCAACGATCATGGCGCCGACCGCGTTGGAGCCCTGGATATGGCTGTTGTCGTAAACTTCGATCCGGCGCGGCACGCGCGACAACCCGAAGGTTTCGGCGAGCTGGCGCAGGAGCTTCTGCTGCGACGAGGTCTCGGCAAGCTTGCGGCCGAGCGCCTCACGGGCATTGGCGAGCGCGTGTTCGATCAAATCCTTCTTCTCGCCGCGCTGCGGCAGGACGACCTCGACCTTGCGGCCGCTCTTTGTCGACAGCGCTTGCGCGAGCAGGGCATGGTCGGCGATCGCGTGCGAGATCAGAACGAGGCGCGGCGGCGGCTTGTCGTCGTAAAATTGCGCCAGAAACGCGGTAAGCACTTCGCCGGACGAAAGCGAACGGTCGGCCTTGGGAAAGTAAGCGCGATTGCCCCAATTTTGCCCGGTGCGGAAGAAGAACACCTCGACGCAGGAATAGCCGCCCTGCTGATGCACCGCGAACACGTCCGCCTCCTCGACCCCGCGCGGATTGACGCCCTGGTACGATTGGATCGCCGATAGCGCGGCCAAACGGTCGCGGTAGATGGCGGCACGCTCGAAGTCGAGCGCGGCGGAGGCCTTTTCCATTTCTTCGGCAAGCTCGTCCTTGACCGTCTTGCTGCGGCCGGACAGAAACTCGTTCGCTTCGCGCACCAGCACCGAGTAATCGCGAAAATCGATCTCCTTGGTGCACGGCGCCGAACAGCGTTTGATCTGATAGAGCAGGCACGGCCGCGTCCGGCTCTCGAAGAATGGGTCGCTGCACGAGCGCAACAGGAAGGCGCGCTGCAGCGCATTGACGGTGCGATTGACCGCCCACACCGACGCGAACGGGCCGTAATAAAGGCCCGGCCGCGTGCGCGCGCCGCGATGCTTGAGGATTTGCGGCGCCCAATGATCGGATGTGATCAGAATGTAGGGAAACGATTTATCGTCGCGCAGCACCACATTGAAGCGCGGCCGCAACCGTTTGATGAGATTGGCTTCAAGAAGCAGCGCCTCGGTCTCGGTGCGGGTGACGACGAATTCGAGCGTGCGGGTGGCGGCGATCATGCGCTCGATGCGGCTATCGAGCCCGGTCGGACGCGCGTAGGCCTGGATGCGCTTTTTGACGTTTTTGGCCTTGCCGACATAGAGCACGTCGCCGCGGCCATCGATCATGCGGTAAACGCCGGGCCGCGACGGCGCGAGCTTGGCACAGTGAACGATGGCGGCCCGGCCGGCGGCGAGCGAACCCGGCTCCTCATCGAAGGACGGCTTGGCTTCGGTCGCATCGGCCTGCGGCAGCGACTGCTCGTCGTCTTCCTCGACGATCTCGGTCTCGGGCGCGATCTCTGGTTTCGGGGTGCTCATGCTGGAAATGTGCCAGCGAAATCCCGGTAGCGAGCGATTGAATAAAACGCAGCTCCCCGGATGTCGCTTGCGCCTGCGTGCTCCGCGCTTCGGCAAACTCATAACCCACCGTAGCTCGCCGAGCGAGCGAAGGCGGGTCGCTCATCCGGGCTACGCTTGCGTGAGATATAGGTTCTCTTAACGATATCAACTTGGATTACTTAGCGATTCAGCACTGTTTAACTTAAACATCGCGATAAATTCTCTCGATCGGACGACGGCCTGCAAGCTTGTTTTGACGCTGCAGAAGCAACGCGTGCCAACGCGGCGTCATGACTCTCCGCCCGGATCCAATTGGGAGCCTAATATGAGAACAAAACTTGGCGCGATCGCTTTTGGCGCGGCTTTCTTGACCGCGATAGCAGGCGCGGCGAACGCCGCGGATTTGCCTGCCTCGAATTACCCGAATTACTACACAGCGCCTGCCTCATATTCGGCCTATAGCTGGGTCGGCCCTTATATCGGCGGCACGCTCGGCTATGAATGGGGCCAAGTCAGCAACAATCCGACCCACCCGACCGGCGTGGCCGGCGGCATCGAAGCCGGTTTCAACTGGCAGCACGGCAATTTTGTTTATGGCGCCGAGACCGATTTCAACTTGTCCGGAGCCGAGGACACGTTCGCGCCTTGGCAGTTCTCCAATCCATGGTTCGGCACGCTGCGCGGCCGCGCCGGCGTCGCCCTCGGCAACGTGCTCGTCTATGGCACGGCCGGTCTCGCCTATGGCAGCCTCGTCGCCGACACGGCGGGAAATTTGTCGGAGAGCCATACCAGCCTCGGCTGGGTCGCCGGCGGTGGCGCCGAAGTCGGGCTGACGCCGCAGTGGTCGGCAAAAGCCGAGTGGCTCTACCTCGACTTCGCCAACCACTCCTATTCGGTGACCGGAGCCAATAACGGTCTTGCCGCCAATCTGTTGCGGCTGGGCGTCAATTATCGTTTCTGATCGGCCGCGACGCCCGAATTGAAAAGTAACTCAAAAGTACTGTTAATAATGCATTTACTATATATTCTCTCAATCAATACTTATCTAACTATAACCTTGGCGATAGTCCGTATATTTTTGCCGCAATACAGACATAAAATATAGAACCATTGTGTCTTTGCTGCACTATCTGAAAATGTCATTTCGAATACTATACTACGACCTGTAAGACGACCTAGTGGAGATCTAAGATGAAGCGTCTGTGCCTGGCTTTGATCGGTCTGGTGGCGCTCGCCGGGGCGGCCGCAGCGGCCGACTTGGCGCGGCCCGCACCTGAGCCCTATTACCCGAAGGCTCCAGTCTTTGTGCCGCCACCCTACAGCTGGACTGGGTTCTATTTCGGCATCAACGGCGGCGGCGGTTTCGGCAGCTCGTCCTGGGATAGTACAGGTAGCCGCAATATCAGCGGCGGGATGATCGGTTCGACGTTCGGTTACAATTACCAGGCCGGCCAAGCCGTCCTCGGCGTCGAAGGCGACATCGATTGGGCCGACATCGACGGCAGCACCACCAACGCCTGCCCGGCCGGCTGCAAGACCAGCGACACTTGGCTGGCGACGGTGCGCGGCCGGCTCGGCTACGCGGCGGGCCGATTTATGCCCTTCGTCACCGGCGGCGCCGCATTCGGCGATGTCCGCGCTTCGACGCCCGGCTTCCCGCAAGGCGGCGCCGACAAAACCGGTTGGACGGCGGGCGGCGGCCTGGAAGCCGCGCTCGCCGGAAATTGGACGGCCAAGGTCGAATATCTCTATGTCGATCTCGGCAGCTTCAATTGCGGGCTCAATTGCGGCGCGGGCCTGACCACCGACAACGTCTCGTTCCATGCCAACCTGCTGCGCGCCGGCGTGAATTACAAGTTTTGATCTTCGGAGATTTTATTTGTGCCAAAGACCCCGGGGCCGGTCCGCCCCGGGGTTTGAATTTGGACGTCGTAGCGGGCGAGCGCGCCGGTCAGCTTGAACAGCGGAATGGTGACGCCGTGATCGACTTTCATTTGGTGCGAGATCGCGACGTCGAAATCGCGAGATTGGAGAAACCGCACGCATGAGGTTGCGAGTTCGAGCGGCACGCACAGCGGCCCGCCCTCCAAATGCCAATCCTTCGATCGTTCGGCGGCGGTGCCGATGCAGAAATGCCGGCATGAGCTCGTAGAAGAAACCGTTGAAATGATCCGGCCCGAACACGACGGCGAGATCGGGATGGAAAGCGTGCAAGGCGGACGACGCTTCGTTCAGCTCGTTGAAAAATTGCGCCTGAACGCTTTGCTCGGACTCTTCGATACCAGTGACGCCATCAACGGGCGGTGCGAGCAGCAGATCAGTTGGACGGCCATGTTTCGCTCCCCCTAGACCCGCGTCTCGCTCGTATTACCCGCGGCGAACATCTCCTCGACTTCGACCATTCGCACCGCAAGCCCTTGCTCATAAGAATAACGGGCCATGGTGGAAAGCACCTTGCGGTTTTCCGCCACGCCATAGGGCCAAAAATCCTCCCCCATGACCTGTTGGGTCGCCTCGTACTCGGCGTTCAGCCAGGGTAGCCCGATTTTAAGTGCGGTTGTCTCGGCAAATTCGGCATCGGCGAGCCGCTTGGCCTGAAGAAACGCCTTGTAGAGGCTCGCCGCGAGCCAGCGATGCTTGTCCAGAAGCTCACGCTTTACTCCGACTGCGTGCATGATTGGGAAAAGTCCCGAATTTCGGTAGTATTCTCGCTCGGCCGCCCGATAATCGGGGAACAGCCGCCGCACCTTGGGATGGCCGTCGATGAAACACGGCGGGCGGCGGGCCGACATGACGGCGTCGAGCTCGCCGTCGGCGAGCAGCCCGGTCAGCGTTGCGTCGTTGCGCGAAACCAGCGGAAAGTTATCAGGCAGGTTGAGCGGAAACTTGTCGCGGCGGCCCGGATTTTCGAGTCCGGCCTGGACCCAATTGATGTCCTTTGCCGCGATACCGTATTCGTCCTGCAGATGCCCTCGAAACCACAGCACGGCGGACATCTGATATTCAGGCACACCGATCCGCTTGCCGCGCAGATCGGCGGGCCCCTCGATGCCGCGATCGGTGCGGATATAAACCACCGAGTGTCGGAACATCCGCGACAGAAAAGCGGGAATCGCCACATACGGGCAGATCCCTCGCGACAGCGCGATCAGGTATGGACTGAAGCCGATCTCGGCAACGTCGAACTCACCGTGAAAATATGCGCGTTCGAAACACTCTTCGACCGGCATTGTCAGGTAGTTGACGTCACAGCCTTCAACGCGCACGCGTCCATCCACGAGTGCGCGCACCCGATCGTAGTCCCAAGTTGCAATTGTAATGGGCAACCGGCTCATGCCGTTTCCTAAACCAAGGGCTATCGTCCCGAAAGCGCCAACTCGCCTTGCAATATCTCCGCTAGTCGTTCCGGTGCGTCCAGCATGACGTCGTGTCCGCACGCCACCTCATGGCTGCGCCAGCCCCTGGCGCGGGCTTTGTCGAGCGCAAGATCGAACGGCCGGCTCGGGTAGCCTGTCGCTCTGATATAGGCCTTTTTCGCGATGCGCTCGCGCGCTCCCGTGAGGGTCAATTTCTGTAAGCCGCATTTGAGCGGCTGCGGCGTGCATTGCGCATCGACCCATGCGCGATCCCGTTCGTTGACATTGAACATCGCGGCGGAGCGTGGCGGTATGCTCGCCGCGCCATCGCGCTCCGCGGCCAAAAAAGTATCACGGACCGGCGGCGGCGCGATATCGATGAGGGCTTGCCCGGATTCGGGGAAGAACGTGTCGAGCAGCACAAACGACGAGATAGATTTTTCCATTTTCTCGGCGACGCCGGAAATCACCATGCCGGCGTAGGAATGGCCGACCAGCACGACGTCGTTCAGCTCCTGCCACGTCATTTCGTTGACGACGTCGAGAATGTGAGTGTCGAGATCGATGTCGGGCGTGCGCAAGTGCGACCGCTCGGCAAGTCCCGTCAGCGTCGGCGTAAACACTTCATGTCCACTATGGGCGATAAGCCGCGCCACGCGGCGCCAGCACCAGGCGCCGTGCCATGCGCCATGAACAAGAACGAACGTCGCCATGGCTTTCTCCCCAAAACCTGCACCGCAAGCCTGCTTCCCAAGACCATTTGTTATTGCCACCCGCCACGGGCATCTCGATTCCTGTTAAACGGAAGGCGTCCCGCCGCGCAATATTTGCGCCAACGCCGGCAGGTCGATATTGCCGCCGGAGAGGATCAGTCCCACGCGCTTGCCGGCATAGCGGATTTTTTCCTTCATCAGAGCGGCAAGCGGCGCGGCGCCAGCGCCTTCGGCGAGATTATGCGTTGTCGTGTAGTAGATGCGGATCGCCTCCGCGATCTCGTCCTCGCTGACGCGAACGACGCGTGACGCCCCCGTCATGACGATCTTAAGGGCTTCGGCCGGCGGATCGCGGCACGCTACGCCATCGGCAAATGTTTGCGCCGAGTTGGTCTGCACCGGGTGCCCTGCCGCGAACGACAAGGCGAATGCCGGCGCGTTCTCCGCGACTACTCCGACGATCTCCGTTTTCAGCCCGAGCAGATCGCGCACCGTGATCAGTCCGCAAATTCCCGAACCCATACCGATCGGAACGTAAACCACATCGAGATCGTCATGGCTTGCGAACAATTCGTGGGCGTAGGTCGCAACGCCCTTCACCAGTTCGCGGTGGAACGACGGGACGAAATGATAACCGCGCTGGCGCTGAATCTCCGCGGCAACGCCACGGCTCTCATCGAAGTCCTTGCCCCCGGTCACGAGTTCGCCTCCGAAGGCCGCCATCGAGGCGTTCTTCTCGCTCGAATTGCCCTCGGGAACGACGATCGCCGCGGCAATGCCGTTGCGCGCGGCGGCGACGGCGACCGACTGGCCATGATTGCCGCGGGTGGCGGTGACGAGTCCCTCGGGCCTCGGGCCGGCGCGAAGGAGCGCATCGACGTAGACAAGCCCGCCGCGAGCCTTGAACGATCCGGTCGGCGTGTGGTTCTCGTGCTTGACGATGACCTTCGCTCCGGCCGTTTTGGCCAAGAGCGGCCACGCATAAGCGGGCGTTGGCGGCACGAAGCTGCGAACGATCGTCGTGGCGGCCGCAAGCTCGTCCAAGGTGAAGAGCGGCATGTTCGGCGCTTTCGTCGTCGCTATGTGACGGCGGGAATAAGCCGGTGAATGTAGCACTGAATGCGCCTTAGAAATTCGAAGTCGGCAGACGCCGCGCCGCGCAGATCACCCCGCCGGCTTGGTCGCCGCGTATGCCGGCACGCGCGCCGCGAAATTGTCGAGCCAGGCAACGAGTCGAGGATGATCGTCGCGCCAGCCGCCGCCGAAACGAAAATCGCGATAGCCGAGCACGCAGGCGAGCGTGATCTGACCGACATGCGGCAGCAGCTGCGGTTCGAGCGCCGGCGGCGCGGCTTCGAGCGCAGCGAGCGCGCGCGTCACCTTGCCGGCCTGGTGCTCGAGCCATTTCGGTTCACGGTTCTCAGCCTTTCGCCAGCGCGTTTCGTAGATGGTCAAGATCGACGCATCGAGGATGCCATCGCACAGTGCCTGCAGGCGCAGCGCGGCGAGGCGCTCCTTGGCTTCGCGCGGCACGATCTTGCCGCCGCCGGCGCGATGATCGAGATAATCGAGGATCACGCGGGAGTCGAAATAGGCGGCGCCGTCCTCGGCGATCAGCACGGGAATTTTGCCCAGCGGATTTTGCCGCCGCACGCTGTCGTTAAGGTCGGTGGTATCGGCCGGTTCGATCTTCACATCGTCGTCGAGCCCAAGCACCGACAGCGCAATCCGCACCTTGCGCCCGAATGGCGAGGACGGCGACGAACGCAGTATCATCATCGCGGCACCGTGATCGAAAGATCGTTGCAACGCTAAACCGCGTTGTAACACTAAAGCCTGCACAGCGGCCGGCGGCGAAACCGTCCGCGCACTAAATCTGCGCCGCTAGAGCATGATCATGCTCAATAAAAAGTCGCGGCGACGCCGTCTTAGCCGGTGATGACGAGATTGACGGCCTTTGGGCCTTTACCCTTCTTGTCGGGTTCGACGTCGAAGCTGATCCGCTGTCCCTCCACCAGCGATTTCAACCCCGCGCGTTCAACGGCGGTAATGTGCACGAACACATCGCGGGCACCGTCGTCGGGCTTGATGAAGCCGTAGCCGCGTTCACCGTTGAAAAATTTGACCGTACCGGTCATTGCCATCGAGCAGCTCCTTCCCCGTAGTTCCTTCGCCGCCACCCCCACGGTGCGACGGCTAGCCGGACATCCACACGAGCAAAGAGCTTGAGCCCCAGACGGTCTCAGTCACTCCGCCGGCCCCCCACAGGAGGCGGAACGTCTAAGCCAGTACCAATTCAATTAGACCAATTTCCACGTGTGGAAAAGTGGCAAGCCGGCATTTTCGCTACGTTCGGCCGGGCTGCGATTATGTTTTCGCTACCCCTCGGCGAGGGCGCCGCTGCCCTTCCCCGGCAAGCCAATCGAGCCGGTGGGCGGCATTCGGCGAAAGCACCCGTATAAGTGCGGGTATCACGATGCGCAGCTCCCGCTCCAGCGGGTATGGCGAATTGACCACGACCAGACCGGAACCGATCAGGCCGGCATCCGGACGCGCCGGCCCGAGCGTGATTTCGCAACGCAGGACTTTGGGCACACCAAGCCGGCGCAGCCGCCGCGCCAGCGCGTCCGGAGCATCGCGTTCCTTGATCGGATACCACAGCATGTAAATGCCGGTCGGCCACTTGCGATGGGCCTCGCCAAGCGCGCCGGACAACCGGATGAAATCGTCAGCGTCCTCGTATGGCGGGTCGATGAGGACGAGGCCGCGACGTTCCTTGGGCGGGACATTGGCGTTGACCGCCATCCAGCCGTCGATCGCCAGCACCTTGGCGCGCGGATCGCCACGCAAGGCAATTTTGAGCAAAGCCGCCGCGCGCGGCTCGATCTCGCAAGCGAGCAGACGGTCCTGGCGCCGCAACAGGGCTTTGGCAATGAGCGGCGAACCCGGATAGAGCCGCAGCTCGCCGCCCGCATTGAGCGCCGCGACGACATCGAGGTAGGGTTTGAGGAGCGCGAAGGCATCGCTCTCCCGCAGAGCTTGCGACGCACGCAAGATACGCTCGATACCTGCGTGCCACTCCCCCGAGCGCGTCGCCTCCGGTCCCAAAAGATCGTAGCGGCCCGCACCGGCATGGCTGTCGATAACGCGGAACGCCGCGGGCTTTGCCCGCAAATATTCGAGGATTCGCGTCAGCACGACATGCTTGTGCACGTCGGCGAAGTTGCCGGCATGAAAAGCGTGCTGATAGTTCATCTATTCATTTGTAGCGCAGGGTCGTGGCCGCGGCGCGGCTACTTTAGCCGCCGCGGAGCGGCGGCATGACCAATTGATCGCGCCGGCAGCTCCGCTTGGTGACCTCGGCGCAATCGTGAAACTGCACGTCCTTGGACAAATCCTTGGCCAGGCAGAGCCGAACCTCGGTCAACCGCTTGTTGTCGCAGCCGACCGCGATGGCGTTTGGCGACAGGCCGGGATTGGCCTTGATGAAGGCGTCTTCCACCGCGCCCGGCGTGACCGCAAGCGGCTCTTTCAGATCGCTATATTCGGGTGGGATTTTCACCGCCGCGCGCGCCTTGCGCACGGTGTCGAAATAAGCGCCGGGCGAAAGACCGGAGCAGGTGCCGTGCCTGTCCCATTCGTTATAGATGAGATGCGGCGCCGGCATCAGATCGAGCATTGCGGAAACGATGCCGCGGTAGAGCCGCGGCGCCGGGTCTTGGCAGTATTGCGGAAAACCCTTGTCGTATTGCGGCCACAGTCCATGCACGACGAAGGAATAGGGCCGCGCGCCGCATTGCAGCGACGCCGAGCGGCCCTCGCGCCGAGCGGCCGCCTGCGCACAAAACGACGGCGACCACGACAGCGAAAGCACATAGAAGTCGAACTGGCCCGGCGAATTGTGGCCAGAATCCTGAGGCGCATTTTGCGCCGCCGCCGGCAGGGGGGCGAGAAACAACGCAACCAACGCCACACGGATCACAAACTGCACCATGCTCGCCCCTCCGACCGGACAACTGACACTAGCGCGGCGATACGAACAAAGCAAGAACGGCGTTTGGGCAATGGCGGGACTGACGCAGCTTTAGGGCGATGTCGCGAACAACGGGGATCGTTTTCGTGCGGGTCCGGCTGCGCGACGGCGCCTTGCAGGCGCTACGCCATTAACGGCAAATCGGCTCCGAAGGCGCTTGAGCACCCGCTCAGGGCCCCGCCCCCCGGCACTCCGGCTGGTAAGCCCAGTTGCGGTCGATCCCGGCGACGCAGAAATTGACGCCCCAATCCATGCCCATCAAGCCGGTATCTTCGGCGATCGAATAATAGATCTCGTGTTTGGTGGAATTATTGATGACGGCGGTGCCGCCGCAATACCGGTGCGGAATGGACTGTGCCGCCCAGGGCATGGTCGCGATCTCGTGGATATTCTCGAAGCCGACGATGCGCAATTCCGAATTCCAAAAGCGGAATTCCTTGGTGCGGAAATTGTCGATGATGCGATCAAGCGCCGGGTGGTAGTCGCAGCTCGGCAGGTCGCGACTATAGTCCGGACCGGACATCCAGAAATTCTTCTCGAGCCAAGTCGCGGCGCGAGCTTGCGCAAAGGAAATGACGGTGAGCGCAATGGCGAGCGCGACAGAAAGTGCGGCGCACGCAATTAGCCCGGGACCGACCCGCAACTTTGATCGCAACATTCCCCTTCCCCGTTTCCCCGCTGAACCGGATCAGCGTGCCGCGCCAAGGGTCTCTGGTCAAGGGTCTCTGGTCAGGGGCCGCTGGTCGGAGTGCGCCGGTCAAGGAGTCGCCGACCAGAGTGCCGGCCAAGCGCGCCGACCAAGGGCTGCACGAACGCACCAAGGCGCTGGCACGCTACTTCGCTCCTATCCTACTTGGGTTCCACTTGGGTTGTGCTACCAGTTCTCAGTCGTTGCATTTGATTCGTTTGTCAGCGTGCTCGTAGGAGCATAGCCGCGCATCTGCGGCGCCTTATTCAATCTGAGTGCGTAAAGGCTTGGCATGTTCCGCCGGAATAAGGCGGACCAGCGGGAACGGATTCGGGGGGCTTTGACATGGGCGAAGTGCACCGGCTTTTGAAGTCGCAGGCTTCATTCGGTTTGCAGGCGGCCGGTCGCCTGATGACCGAGGTATTTCCGTCCTGGGTGCAGGATCTGGCGCTGCTCGTCGAAAGCGTCGAGGCGGTTCGTCCGCCGGGCGCGCTGCCGGATTGGCAGCCGGGCGCCACGGTGCGGTTGCCGTTCGCCAAGAAGATCTGTTCGGACGGCGCGGTGGTGTGCAGCCAGGCGCTGATGGCGCTCGCCGACACCGCCATGGTCATCGCCTGTTCGGCGGCCTGGAACGGTTACCGGCCGATGAGCACGATCGACCAGACCACCCATTTTCTGCGGCCGGTGAATTTCGATATCGTCGCCGACGCCCGCGTCGTGCGTATCGGCCGCAATACCAGTTTCGGCCGCGTCATGCTGCTCAATGCCGCCGACCGGCGCCCGGTCGGCATGGTGGCGAGCGCCTATTCGATGATGTGAATTTTCCCCCGGCTGCGCGCCAGCGCCCGTCTAGCCGCTTTCAATCCGCCGTCTGAGCCACTAAACTTGCTCGTCTGTGTGGGGCGGGAGGCGCGGCAATGGTTCGGAAGCTTTTGATGGCACTCGCTGTCGCCGTGGCCGGCGCCGCCGCCGTCATGCCCGGCGCCGATACGACCGCCATGGCGAGCGGAGCAGAGTTCACCGGACCGGGTCCCCGCGTCACCGGCAACAATACCGGCGGCATTTTCCCCTACTCGCCGGGCGTCGAGGGCATCTATCAGCAAATCGCCGACGGCCATTGCGCGCGCTACGGCCGCCTGGCGAAGGTCACCAGCGTGCATCGCATCTATGGCGATTACGTCAGCTTCGTCTGCTACGATCGCCGTGGCATGATCCAGTGATAGACCGCGTTACCGCCAGTCGCCAAGCACGGTCTGCACCAAAGCGAGCACCGCCACCGCCGCGGTGTCGGCACGCAGAATGCGCGGGCCGAGCGAAAGCCGCACTACATTCGGCTGCCTAAGAAGCGCCGCGCGCTCGTCTTCGGCAAATCCGCCCTCCGGCCCGACCAGGACCGCAAGCGGCGACTGCGGCTGCACGCGGCCAAGCGCCGCGGCCGGATTGATGGCGTCGGCATCTTCATCGCAGAATATCAGGCACCGCGCCGGGTCGCGTTGCGCAATATAGCGGTCAAGCGCCACCGCCGGCGCGATCTCCGGCACGGCAAGAATGCCGCATTGCTCGGCCGCTTCGATGGCATTCGCGCGCATCCGCTCGAGCTTGACCCGCGTCACCTGACCGTGGCGGGTGAGGACGGGCTCCAGCCGCGACACGCCCATCTCCACAGCCTTCTGCACCATGTAATCGAGCCGCGCCGCCTTCAGCGGAGCGAACAGATAGTGCAGGTCCGCCGCCGCGGTCTGTTGCCGCGTTTGGGCGCCGACGGCGAGTCCCGCGGTGCGCTTTGCCGCTTCGAGCGTAGCGCTCCACTCGCCATCCCGGCCGTTAAAAACCAGGACCCGGTCGCCGGCCGTCAGGCGCAGCACGTGGCTCAGATAGTGCGCCTGGGCGCGGTCGAGCGCGACCGCCCTGCCCGCTTGCAGCGGCGCGTCGACGAAAAGCCTGGGACTGTGGAAGTCGTAGCCGGGCATGGCGGGACGGATTTGCGTACCGGGTTTGGGTACCGAGTTTGGCGGGAAAGCCTCATAAGGGCTGACTTGAGGGCTGACTTGGCCTCGTTTAGCCCCTAAAGCATGATGCGGAAAAGAGGGCTGGGAGGGGGCTTTGCCCCGTTGTCGCCGAATTCAGCTTGTCTTTAGTTGGCGCGAGATTTCGGGCAGACTTAAATGGGAACTGGGATAGGGGCTTGATCGATGAACCGCGGCCTCGCCATTACGCTCTGTTTGGCGGTACTTGCGCTCGCCACGGGAACACTTGCGCTCGGCACGGGAACCGCGCGGGCCCAGGTCGGGGGGCCGTCGCAATGCATGAAGTTCCCGGCGATGAGCCAGGCGACGCAGGAAAAGGCGAACGCCGTGTCGGCCGCCATGAAGGCCAAGGCCGATCGCAAAGAGATTTGCCGCCTGATGACCGCCTTCGTGGCCTCCGAAGACTCGGTGGTCAAATTCCTGATCGAAAACAAGACGTGGTGCGGCGTGCCCGATCAGGCACTCGCCGCCGCCAAGACCAGTCATGAACGGTCGCTAAAATTCCGCGACGCGGCCTGCACCGAAGGCCCCAGTCCGAAAGCGCCGACGCTCAGCGACGCCATCAAAACGCCGGACGTCGATTCGGCGACCAATACCAAGGCCGACCGCGGCGGCACCTTCGAAACGCTGACCGGCAACCCGCTGGGCAAATGAGCCCGGCAAGATGAGGCCGGCCAGATGACGCCTGCGGCCGGTTCAGTCGCCGACGCGACCGGCAATTGGGTCGACACCGTCGCCCCCGCCTGGACGCGACCTTATCTGCGGCTGTCCCGGCTCGACCGCCCGATCGGCTCCTGGCTCTTGCTGTTGCCGTGCTGGTGGTCGTCGGCGCTCGCCGCGGTCGCCGCGCATGCCAAGGCGCCGAGCCTTTTGCACATCGCGCTGTTCTTCGTCGGCGCCTTCGCCATGCGCGGCGCCGGCTGCACCTGGAACGACATCGTCGACCACGATCTTGACGGCGCCGTCGAGCGGACCGCCTCGCGCCCGATCCCATCGGGCCAGGTCAGCGTCGCGCAAGCCGCATTGTTTCTCGTCCTGCAAGCGATCGTCGGGCTCGCGGTGCTGCTGAGCTTCAACAGCTTCACCATCGGGCTCGGCATCGCCTCGCTTGCCATCGTCGCCGTCTATCCGTTCATGAAACGGATCACCTATTGGCCGCAAATCGTGCTCGGCTTGGCCTTTTCCTGGGGCGCGCTGATGGGCTGGGCGGGCGCCTTCGGCAGGCTCGATCCGCCGGCGCTCCTGCTCTATGCCGGATCGATTTCCTGGGTGATCGGCTACGACACGATCTACGCCCACCAGGATCGCGAAGACGACGCGCTCATCGGCATCAAATCGACCGCGCTGTTGTTCGGCCCCCGCACCAAGCCGATGCTTGCGGTATTCTACAGCGTTGCCGTCATTCTACTCGGCGCGGCCGGCTTTACAGCGGGCGCCGGCCTCGTCTTCGCGCTCGGGCTGATCGCTTTTGCCGCCCATCTCGTCTGGCAGATCGTACGCCTCGACATTGCCGATCCGGAAAATTGCCTCGCGGTGTTCAAGACCGATCGCGACGCCGGGCTGATCCTGTTCGCCGGCCTCCTGCTCGATGCGGCGCTGCCTCACCTCGCCTGATCGCCCGTTCCCGCAGCCCTGCTTCCCGAAGCCTTGCTTCCCGCAGCATTGCGTCGACCGGATTTTGCTTGTTGGCGAGGGTCCCAAGGCGCAAAATAGCGCAAATCGTAAGAATAGAGGCGGTTCCCAGGGAGCGAGCGATGAAATCAATTTCCATGCTCGGCATGGCCGCGCTGGCGGCCGTGCTGTTCCAGGCAGGCCTGTCCACCGCGAGCGCCAACGATCAGACGCCCGCCGCACTTAGCGGCCAGGTCAGTTCCGGCGCCGATGGGACCACAGCCAGCCCCATGGAAGGCGTCGTCGTCACCGCGCACAAGGACGGCTCGATCGTCGCGGTGAGCGTCACCACCGACGCCACGGGCCGCTACGCCTTCCCGGAAAATCGCCTGGAGCCGGGCCACTACACGCTCGCGATCCGCGCCGTCGGCTACGATCTATCCGCGCCTGCCGCGACCGACATCGTCGCCGAGGATCCGGTCGTCGCGAACTTAAAGCTCGTCCCGACCAAGAATCTTGCCGGACAGCTCACCAATGCCGAATGGATGATGAGCATCCCCGGCACCGAACAGCAAAAAGCGTTCCTGCTCGACTGCACGAGCTGCCACACCATGGAACGCATCGTGCGTTCGACGCACGACACCGACGAGTGGATGGCGGTGATCTCGCGCATGAAGGGCTATGGCGCGGTGAGCCAGCCGATCAAGCCGCAGCCGATGTTGGATAGATCGCGCGCGGGCACGCCGGAGCAATTCCGCGAGGCGGCCGAGTATCTCGCCTCTATCAATCTCAGCGCGGCCGATCACTGGGCCTATCCGCTTAAAGTCCTGCCGCGGCCGACGGGAGGCTCGACGCGCGCCATCGTGACCGAATACCAGCTGCCGCGTGCGACCATCGAGCCCCACGACATCGTCCTCGATAAGGACGGCTACGTCTGGTACTCGGATTTCGGCGGGCTCTTCATTTCCAAGTTCGATCCGAAGACGCTCAAGCTGACCGAATATCCGCTTCACGAGTTCAAGCCCGGCGCTCCGGTCGGCCAGCTCAGCCTCGCCTTCGACACGGCAGGCATGCTGTGGTTCGACATGATGTACCAGGGCGCGCTCGGCGCCATCGATCCGAACACCGGCGCGATCAAATACTATCCGCTGCCGCCGGAGTGGAACGATAACCGCGTGCAGCTCAATTTCGTCGGCCTGCGCCACGACGTCGACGGCAAAGTCTGGACCAAGAGCGTCGGCACGCAGGACATTTTCCGCCTCGATCTCGCAACCGGCAAATGGGACAAACTCCATCCCACCGACGCGCTGCCGCCGGGTCATCGCTACGGCATCTATCAGGTGATCTCGGATTCGAAGAACAATCTATGGCTCGCCGAATTCGACGACGGCCACTTGGGCGAGATCGACGCCAAGACGCTCAAGGTGACGTGGTACACGCCGCCGACGCCGCACGCCCGGATGCGCCGGATGGAGATCGATGACCAGGACCGCATCACGATCGCCGAATATCGCGGCAACAAAGTCGCGGTGTTCGATCCCAAGACCGAACAGTTCACCGAATACAATTTGCCGCCGGACACGTTCCCCTACCGCGCCGTGTTCGACAGGAACGGCGAGCTGTGGGCCTCCACCATGTCGAGCGACCGCGTCGTGCGGCTCGACCCGAAGACCGGCACGACCGTGCAATATCTGATGCCGTCGGACACCAATATGCGCACGGTGGCCGTCGACAACGAAACGACGCCGGTGACGTTCTGGGTCGGCTCGAACCACGACCACGCGCTGGTGAAGGTCGAGCCGCTGGAGTGAACACCTTTATCCGCCCCCGCGAAGCGGGGGAGGATATTAATTCCGCGCGATAATCTCGCGCTCGCCGCGATGCACGAGCGGCGTTTCCGGCAGCTTGCCCGGACGGCGGCGCAGCAAGCGGGAAGGCCGGCGCCGCGCGATCACGCTCCACCGGCGCCGGCGCCAGGTCGGGGCTTCGATGCGGAGGCTGCCGATGCGCGCGAACGGCTCGCGCAGACTGCCGTCGCCTTCGGCCACCAAAAGCGGCAGCCCGAGCACGCGGCCCCAGGACTGCCATTCGGCGACGATGTCGTCGGTTTCCGGCGACCAGAACAGCGGCAGCGACAAAGCGGGATCTTGGTGTTCGAGCACGACCGCGATCGAACTCGGCGCAGAATCTCCGGCAGAAGTGCCGGCTTCGCCGTAAAGCCGGATCGCCACGCCGCGGAAAGCTGTGACCGGCATGTTCAACGCCATGCGCATGCCGCGAACCGAGCGCCGCAGCACCACGCGCTCGCGGTGCAGGTCGACGATGCGCAGGCGCTCGTCGGCCGCCGCGTCGGCGGCTTCGAAACGCACGGGCAGAGAGAAAGGGTCGAGCCGCAATGGGGTCGCCATCGCAGTTACGCGATGGGACGCCCCCACGCGGCCCGACCCGGCAGCGATCCTGCCGGCTTCCATTTGACGCCCCGAAAATTTCGGCTCCCGCCGGGCTGTTGCCGCCCGGTTGTCCCGACCATGCCACAGCGCGGTCGTAATCGGCTTAAGGTTCCTGGTTAAAGGGACGTAGCGCGCCCGCCACCGCGCTGCATGATTGACGAGTGGTTGCCGGCGGCCGGCAAATTCGAAAGCTTGCCGGTTGAATCGCGCTCTTGGCGGGCACATCTTCGCCTTGTCTGGTCGCCCGCATCCACATAAACCAATTGCCAACCGCAAAATGTCATCGCTGCTCGATCAATCCGCCCTGACCGATCTCGCCTCCCGCCTCGTTGCCGCGGCGCGGCGCGCCGGCGCCGACCAAGCCGACGCGGTCGCGGTGCGCTCGGTCGCGCTGTCGGTCGAGGTGCGCGACGGCGCGGTCGAGGAATCGCAGCGCTCCGAAGGCGACGATATCGGCCTGCGCGTGCTGGTCGGACACCGGCAGGCGGCAATCTCGACCAACGATGTCAAGGCTAACGGGCTCGATGCGCTCGCCGAGCGCGCCGTCGCCATGGCGCGCGCGGCGCCCGAAGATAAGTTCGCGGGCCTCGCCGATCCGGCCTTGCTCGCCCGCGCCTTTCCCGATCTCGACCTCCTCGATCCCGACATGCCGGGCGTCGAGGTGCTGGAACGGCGCGCGCGCCAAGCCGAGGAAGCCGGCCTCGGCGTCGTCGGGGTGAGCAAATCCGGCGGCGCGTCGGCCTCGGCCGGCATCGGCGGCATGGTGCTGGTGACGAGCCACGGCTTCCATGGCGCCACCCTCGGCTCGCGGCACTCGGTGTCGATGTCGGCGATCGCCGGCAACGGCACCGGCATGGAGCAGGATTACGATTTCTCCTCGACACTACATGCCGCCGACCTCGAAGCGGCGGATAAAGTCGGGCGCACCGCCGGCAAGCGCGCGGTCGAGCGGCTCAATCCGCGCAAGGTGGCGACGCGTCGCGTGCCGGTGGTGTTCGATTGGCGGATTTCCAGCTCGCTGGTCAATCACGTCGCGGGCGCCGCCAACGGCGCTTCGGTGGCGCGCAAGACGAGCTTCTTACGCGAAAGGCTAGGGCAGCGGATTTTCGCGCCCGGCATCGACATCGTCGACGATCCGCTGCGGCACCGCGGCCAGCGCTCGCGGAGCTTCGACGCCGAGGGCGTCGCCACGCACGTGCTCAAACTGGTCGAGGACGGCGTGCTCAAGACTTGGCTGCTCGACTGCGCCACCGCGCGGGAACTCGACATGCAAACCACCGCACATGCGCAGCGCGGCGTTTCGTCGGTCCCCTCGCCCGGCCCCAGCAATCTTTATCTCGCACCCGGCGCAAAAAGCCCCGACGAACTCATCGCCGAGATCGAAGACGGCTTTTACGTCACCGATCTCATCGGCTCGGGCGCCAACATGGTGACGGGCGACTATAGCCGCGGCGCCGCCGGTATCTGGATCGAAAAAGGCGAGCGCACTTATCCGGTCAGCGAGGTCACGATCGCCGGGCATCTCACTGAAATGTTCGCGAGCCTCACGCCGGCGAACGATCTCAGCTTCCGCTACGGCACCAATGCGCCGACCGTGCGCGTGGAGGGCTTGACTGTTGCCGGTCATTGAGGTCGACGACTTGACGCAAATTTCGGCGCGGCTTGAGGCGGCCGTCCGGGACGCAGGCGCGCTGGCGCGCTCGATGTTCGGCGCGCCGCTGAAGACCTGGACCAAGGGCCCGACATTGTCGCCGGTCAGCGAGGCCGACGTCGCCGTCGACGATTTATTGCGCGCGCGCCTCACTGCGGGCGATGGCGGAATTGCCTGGCTATCGGAAGAAAGCGCCGACGATCGCAAGCGGCTTTCTGCACGCTATGTCTGGATCGTCGATCCGATCGACGGCACGCGCGCCTATATCGCGGGCTTCCCGGATTGGGCGGTGTCGGCGGCTTTGGTCGATAACGGCCGGCCGATCGTGGCCTGCCTTTATGCGCCGGTCACCGAGCAGTTCTTCAGGGCTCGCGCCGATGCCGGCGCCACCTGCAACGGCGCAGCCATCGCGGCGACCAAAGGGGCGCAACTTGAAGGCGCGCGGATCGCGGGGCCGCGAAACCTGCTCGAACAGCTCGCCGCCGTGGCGCCGCCATTTACGGTCATGCCGCGGGTGCGCTCGCTGGCGCTTCGCCTCGCCCAGGTCGCGAATGGCGCGTGCGACGTGGCCTTTGCCGGCGGCAACAGCCACGATTGGGACCTTGCAGCGGCTGATCTTTTGGTGCACGAAGCGGGCGGCGCACTGACGTCCATTACGGGCGGAGCTGTGACCTATAATCGTCCCGTGCCGCGGCACGGGATGCTCGCCGCGGCCGGCCGGGACAGGCACGCGGCGCTTATTGAACTTCTTGGGGATGGACGCCTGGCGTTTTCATAAATCGCGCATTGAACGCGTGGATTGAACACCATGTCTGACACCCCCAAGCCAAAGCAGTTACTGCATCTCGTCTTCGGCGGCGAGCTCGGCAGCGTGTCGAACATCGAATTCAAGGATCTCGAGCGGCTCGACATCGTCGGCGTCTATCCTAACTATGCCAGCGCCTACGCGGCGTGGAAGGCGAAAGCGCAAGGATCCGTCGACAACGCAGAGATGCGCTACTTCATCGTTCACTTGCACCGCCTGCTCGACCCGGACAACCAGGCGCCGCAACGTTAAAGGCGACGCATGCGGCTATGGCGTCAGATCGGACAGCAGCGCTGGGCCAAGGTGACGATCGGGGTCGCCGCCGCCGAATATCTGCGCTTCGTCGCCAGGACGACCCGCTTTACGCTGGAGCCCGCCAATATCTATGAGCGCGGCGAAGCGGATATGCCGATCATATTGGCGTTCTGGCACGGGCAACATTTGCTGGCGCCGGTCGCGCGCAAGATGGAGCACCGCGTGAATATGCTGGTGTCGCGGCATCGCGACGGCGAGATCAACGCGGTCGCCGCGCTAAGGCTCGGCGTCGGCGCCATCCGCGGCTCGGGCAATCACGGCGCCGGCTTCGTGCATAAAGCCGGCGTCGCCGCTTTCCAGGCGATGCTCGATTCGCTCGCCGAAGGAAGCTCGATCGCGCTGTCGGCCGACGTGCCGAAAGTTGCGCGCGTCGCGGGCTTGGGCATCATCAAGCTCGCACAGGCCTCGGGCCGGCCGATCTATCCGAGCGCCATCGCCACGAGCCGCCGCGTCGTGCTCGACAATTGGGACCGCACCACGATCAATCTGCCGTTTGGCCGCGGCGCCGGCGTCGCCGCCGAGCCGTTGAGCGTGCCGCGCGACGCCGACGACGCAGAGCTCGAAGCGGCGCGGCGGCTGCTCGAGGAGCGGCTCAATGCGGCGACGCGGCGGGCCTATGAACTCGTCGATAAACGCGGAGTTTGAACGTGGCCAGTCGTGTGCCGTTGGCGTTGCGGCTTTATCAATTGGCATCCGCGGTCGGATCGCCGATGGCGCCGCAGGTTCTGGCGCGACGGCTTAATCGCGGCAAGGAGCATCCCGAGCGTCTGTCCGAGCGCCGCGGCGAAGCGACCCTGCAGCGTCCCCATGGCCCGCTCATTTGGGTGCATGGCGCCAGCGTCGGCGAAATGCTGGCGGCGGTACCGCTCATCGAACGGCTGCGCGCGCAGGATTTCGCCGTGCTCGTCACCTCGGGCACGGTGACGTCCGCGGCGCTGGCCGAGCAGCGCCTGCCGGACGGCACTTTGCACCAATTCATTCCGCTCGATGCGCCGCGTTTCGTACGGCGATTCCTCGACCATTGGCAGCCGGGCCTCGCTGTGTTCGTCGAATCCGATTTGTGGCCCAATCTCATTTTGTCGTGCGCCGAGCGAGAAATTCCGATGATCCTGATCAACGGCCGGCTATCGGAACGTTCGTTCAGCCGCTGGCGGCTGGTGCCGGGCGTGATCGCGGCCTTGCTCGGCCGTTTCGATCTGTGTCTCGCGCAATCCGCCGCCGACGCCGAACGCTACGCGCAGCTTGGCGCGCCGCGGGTGATGATGACCGGCAATCTCAAGATCGACGTGCCGCCGCCGCCGGTCGACCAGGCCGCGCTGAAACGAATTGAAGAAATCATCGGCACGCGGCCGGTCGTCGCCGCGGCCTCGACGCATCCCGGCGAGGAAGCGGCCGTCATCGCCGCGCATCGGCGCTTACGCGTTAAATTCCCCGAGCTCCTAACGGTGATCGTGCCGCGCCATCCGGCGCGCGGCGAAGGCATCGCGGAAATCGCCAAAGCCGCGGGGCTAGCCGTGGCGCTGCGCTCGCGCCGCGCCCAACCGATGCCGGATATCGGCATTTATGTCGCCGACACTTTAGGCGAGCTCGGCTTGATCTACCGGATCGCGCCGATCGTGTTTATGGGCGGCTCGCTGGCAAGCCATGGCGGTCAAAACCCGATCGAGGCCGTCAGGTTAGGCGCCGCGGTGCTGCACGGCCCACATGTGTGGAATTTCGCCGAGATCTACGCAACGCTCGACGCAGGGCATGGCGCCGAATGCGTCGACGACGAAGCGGCGCTCATGGCTCGCCTTGGCGACTGGCTTGCCGATGCGGCGGCGCGCCAGACCGTGGCCGATGCCGCGACCGAAACGGTTGGACAGCTTGGCGGCGCGCTCAAACGCACGCTCGCGGCGCTCGATCCTTATCTGATGCAGCTTCGCCTCGAGCAGCGGGCGTCTTAGATGGGCATGGTCTTTTCCGAAAACCGTTATCCACCCCGGATCAAGTCCGGGACAGGCTTTTTCGGGATCATGCTGTGACTCGCGAGCCAGACTTCTGGTGGCGGCCAGGCACAGGAGGGCTGCTTATCCCGCTTGCCGCAATCTATGGCGCGGTGGCGGCGTTGCGGATGCAGTCTTCCGGGCAAAAAGCCCGCCTACCGGTCGTTTGTCTCGGCAATCTCACCGTCGGCGGCGCCGGCAAGACGCCGGCCGCGATCGCGGTTGTGCAGCTTCTGCACGCCGCAAGCGAGCGCCCGTTCTTTCTAAGCCGCGGCTATGGCGGCCAGCTTACCGGGCCCGTGCGCGTCAATCCGGCGATCCATCGGGCCCGTGACGTCGGCGACGAGCCGCTCCTCCTCACCCGGCTTGCGCCCACCATCGTCGCGCGCGACCGTGTCGCCGGCGCAAAATTCGCGCAGTTCACCGGCGCCAGCGTCGTCGTAATGGATGACGGGTTGCAAAACTCGTCGCTTGCCAAGGATCTGACCATAATCGTCGTCGATGGCCGCCGCGGCATCGGCAACGGCCACATCATCCCGGCGGGGCCGATGCGGGCGCCGCTCGACTTGCAGTTCGACCGCGCACAGGCGCTGATCGTCGTCGGTGCGCCGGATGGCGCGGCTTTCGTCCTCGATCGCGCGCAGCGGCGCGGCATGGCCGTCTTCCACGCTCGCCTCGAGCCCGATCGCAGCGTCATCGCGGCGATCGGCCGCCGCAAAGTTCTTGCATTCGCCGGCATCGGCGATCCCGAGAGATTTTTTGCCACCCTGACTGCGGCCAGCGTTGAGGTCGCCGAGCGCGCAAGCTTTGCCGACCACCACCGCTACACGGCGCCGCAAGCGCAAGAACTGATCGCGCGCGCGCAAGCCAATAGCCTGATGCTCGTTACCACCGAAAAAGATCTCATGCGGATTGCGGGCGAGCCGCAACTTGCGGCGCTGTTCGAGCGGACCAGCGCGTTACCGGTCCGGCTCGTCATCGAGGAAGCGGATTTATTTCGGCAGATGGTGCTGAAAGCGGTGAAGCGGCGGTAGCGTCACGCCTTTCGCGCGTAGCTCGAACCCTGCCGCTGCAATACGGCTTCAGGCGTGGCATAGGCTTCCTGCAGATCGACGCTCCAGTAGCGCAGTTCCTCGAGCGGGATCGGCACCGCGGTCACTGCGCAACGCACGAAGGCGCCCGGCCGCACGACACGAAAATCGCCGTCGAGATATTTGACGTCGGCCTCGCCGGGCATCGGCGTCGAACGATCGGTACGATTGAGCAAAGTCACCTCCGACTGCTCGCCAACTCCGGGCCTCACCGCACGGCAAGGGCCCCGCGCGCGAAACGCAAACATAATCACTCAGCCGCCGCGACGAAAGCCACCGCCCACGCCATTGCCGGTTAAAAGCAAAAGCGCCGCGCCGAGGCTAATCGGCGCGGCGCCGGATCGACGCGTTGTCGTCGGCAAGCCGCATCGCCGACGTTCTACGTTGCTCCTAAGTCAGAAGCGCGGAACGGCTCCTAGCCGCAAACTCGATAGCCGTGGCGCCACCAGCAGCGACGCCAGTGCCGATGGTAGTAGGGGTGATAGTAATAGACCGGGGTGACGTTGCCGGCATCGGTCGACGTAGCACCCGAAAGCGGCGCGATCGGCGCAGCTTGCGAAGTCCCGGCAACGGCCGCGAAAACCAAGGCAGCGACCGCCATCGCAAAAACAGTCCTAATCATTGTCATTCTCCCTAGGCGCGAACCAGTGCCATGCCATAACACGCCAGCATGATGGCAGTTCCACGACCATGAATGAGCCGCGAAATGAACAGACAGTCAGAATGTCCGACTCAGCGAAGCGCGAACAGCGCTTTGGCATTGTCGCGGCCGATCTTGATCCGATCCTGCTCGGCGATCTCGACGGCATCGAACCACGACGACGCCTGTGCATGATCCTCGAACGGATAATCGACGGCGAACAGCACGCGGTCGGCGCCGACAGTGAGGATGGCGTGGATCAGCGATTGCGTGCAGAAATTGCCGCTCGTCGTGATGTGAAAATTTTGCCGGAAATATTCGGCCATGGTCCGCTTGGCCGGCCGGCCCGGCAGCTTACTCAGCCGGTGATCGAGCCGCCATAGATCGAACGGGATGCGCTCGCCGAGATGACCGATCACGATTTGCAGTTTTGGATATTCATCGAACAGCCCGCAGCCCATCAGCCGCAACGAATGGATCGCGGTCTCCTCGGCAAAATCCCACGGCGAACCGATCAGCCAGGGATGGCCTTCATAGCGTTGCCGGCGGCTCGGTAGCGAATAGCGCGGATGCAGGTAGAACGGCGCGCCGAGACGCTCGACCTCGGCCCAGAACGGCCGGTATTGCGGCAGGTCGTAATAGACCGCGGAGTTGGCGGCGCCGACTTGGGAAAAGCCGTTGACCAACGCGCCTTTGAATTTGAGATCGCGCACGCAGCGTTGCAGCTCGGCGGCGGCGGCTTGTGGATCCTGCATCGGCAGCGCCGCGAGCGCGGCGAAGCGGTCGGGCCGCTTGACGACGGCCGCCGCCAAGGCATCGTTGGCCTCGCGGGCCAGTGCGACCGCCTTGGCGGCCTCGGGAATTTCCTGGATGCCGTTGGCATTGAGCGACAGCACCTCGCAGCCGATGCCGGACGCATCCATTTCCGCGAGGCGTCGGTCGAATAGATCGATGAGCTTGCCCTCGATCCCCGACCAATAAGGATCATTCGGAAAGCGCACCGACTTTGACGCCGTCGCGCCAATGGCGAAGTGTTCCTCGACTGCGATCTTGCCCTGCATGACAACGTCCTTCCGGTTCTAGAACAAATCGCCCTGCCCGGCACCGCCGCCGCGCCGCGGGCGCGGCTTGGCCGCCTCGCCGCCAGACTTAGCCGTAGACGGTGAATCATCGGCGCGGGCGCCGACGCGGCCGTCGGCGAATTCGATTTCGATCGGCATGCCGGCACCGACCGCGGCTGCCGTGCGCAGCGGCCGGCCCGCCGCGTCGCGGACGAGCGCAAAGCCGCGCGCCAATACGCCGCGATAGGAAAATGCCGCAAGAAGTTGGCCGCCGCGCTCGGCGCGTGCCCGCCGTACGGCGATAGACTGGCGAACCGCGCGGCGTGCGCGATCGACGAACGCACTCACCCTTTCGCCGTCGCGGGTAAGACGCGTGCGATGAACCGCAATGTTCGCGGCGACGCCCGCGCGCAGCCGCAGCGCCATAGCGCCATAGCGCTCGCGCCGGCGTTCGACTTGGCCGAGCATCAATTGCTTATTCAGCCGGCCGCCGATCTGCGAGAATGCGACATGATGGCTGTGGGCGTTGGCGCGCAGCGCCCGGGGCAATCTTGCCGCGGCGTGATCGAGCCTCTGCCGCGGTAGTGCCAGCACCTCGTCGGCATCCGGCAGCGCGCGGACCGCCGAGCGCAGCTCGCTCCGCCGCGCCTCCTGATTGCGCAGCCACGCGGCGAGCGCGCGTCGCGCCAGCGAATCGACGTCGACAAGAAGGTCGGCGCGTACCGGCACCGCCATTTCGGCGGCGGCAGTTGGCGTCGGAGCGCGCCGGTCGGCGGCGAAATCGATCAGCGTCACGTCGGTTTCGTGGCCGACCGCGGAAATCAGCGGGATCAAGCTTGCCGCCGCCGCACGCACGACGACTTCCTCGTTGAACGACCACAAGTCCTCGAGCGAGCCGCCGCCGCGCGCGACAATGATCAAATCCGGCCGGGGCGGCAAAGGCGAAGTGGCGTGCACCTCCAGCGCGTTGAAACCCTCGATCGCAGCGGCGACCTCGGCGGCCGAGCTCTCGCCCTGCACTTTGACCGGCCAGACGAGGACGTGGCGCGGGAAGCGGTCGGCGAGCCGATGCAAGATGTCGCGGATCACCGCCCCGGTCGGCGACGTGACGACGCCGATCACCGTGGGCAGAAACGGCAAGAGCTGCTTTCGCGCCTCGTCGAACAGTCCCTCGGCGGCGAGTTTTTGCTTGCGCTCTTCAAGGAGCGCCATCAGCGCGCCGAGCCCGGCCGGCTCCAGCGTCTCGACGATGATCTGATAGCTTGAGCGGCTGGGATAGGTCGTGAGCTTGCCGGTGACGATGACCTCAAGGCCTTCCTCGGGCTTGAGCCGCATCCGGCCGAATGCGCCTTTCCAGATCACCGCGTCGATCTTGGCGTTCTCGTCCTTGAGCGTGAAATATACATGTCCCGAAGAATGCGGGCCCTTATAGCCCGACACTTCGCCGCGCACGCGCACGTAGCCGTAGGTATCTTCGACGGTGCGCTTGAGCGCCGTTGATAGTTCGGAGACGGTCAGTTCCGGCAGATTGAGACGCGGTTCGTTCATTCGGTTCTGCACAGGCGGCAGGTTGACGAGTTGGCGAACTCCATGGCGATTAGTGCGATCCATTGCGTGGGCGGGTCAAGTCCCGCTGGCAAGTCCGCCAAGGCATTCTGATCTATGAACATTCTGCTGTTGGGCTCCGGTGGGCGCGAACATGCGCTGGCCTGGAAGATGGCGGCAAGTCCGCTCACCGACCGGCTGTACTGCGCGCCGGGCAATGCCGGCATCGCGCGCGACGCCGAATGCGTTGCGCTCGAACTCGCCGATCACGCCGCCATCATCGCATTCTGCCGCACGATCGGCATCGATTTCGTCGTGGTGGGGCCGGAAGCCCCGCTCTGCGCCGGCATCGTCGACGATCTCGAGGCAGCAGGCATCAAAGCCTTCGGGCCGACCAAAGCCGCGGCGCGGCTCGAAGGCTCCAAAGGGTTCACCAAGGATTTGTGCCGCGCCAACGGCATTCCGACCGCGGCCTATGAGCGCTTCCGCGCCGCCGGTCGGGCCAAAACCTATCTGCGTTCGCGCGGCGCGCCGATCGTCGTCAAAGCCGATGGCCTTGCCGCCGGTAAGGGCGTGGTCGTGGCGCAGACCGTTGCCGAAGCCGAAACGGCAATCGACATGATGTTCGGCGGCGGCTTAGGCGAAGCGGGCGGAGAGGTCGTGGTGGAAGAATTCCTCGACGGCGAGGAAGCTTCCTTTTTCGCGCTGTGCGACGGCGAGACCGCGATTCCGCTCACGACGGCGCAGGATCACAAGCGCGCTTATGACGGCGATAAGGGACCGAATACCGGCGGCATGGGCGCCTATTCGCCGGCGCCGAATATCGATGCCGCCATGAGCGCGCAAATCATGACGAAAATCATTGTTCCGACGATGCAGGCGATGCAGGCGATAAGCGCGCCCTATAAGGGCGTGCTTTATGCCGGGCTGATGATTACGGGTGAAGGCCCGAAGCTCATCGAATATAATGCCCGCTTCGGCGATCCGGAGACGCAGGTGCTGATGCTACGCCTGATGTCGGATCTGGTTCCGGCGCTGCTGGCAAGCCGCGACGGCATGCTCAAAAACTTCGACCTACGCTGGTACGCCGATCCCGCGCTCACCGTGGTGATGGCCGCCAGGGGCTACCCCGGGGCTTATGCCCGCGGCACGGTAATCGAAGGCCTCGACGAAGCGGCCGCCGTCGAGGGCGTGGAAATCTTCCATGCCGGCACCAAGGCCGAGGGCGGAAAAATCCTCGCCAATGGCGGTCGGGTGCTCGATGTCTCGGCGACCGGCAAAACGGTGGGCGATGCGCAGAAACGGGCCTATGAGGCCGTCGGCCTGATCCGCTGGCCCGAAGGCTTCTGCCGCCACGATATTGGCTGGCGCGCGGTGGAGCGCGAGGCAAAATAATGCCCGATCTCGTCGATCTTTACCCTGGCTACGCCTCGCGCCGGATCGACACGTCGATCGGAGAAATCTTTGCCCGCGTCGGCGATAGCGGCAAGCCACCGCTTCTCCTCCTCCACGGCCATCCGCAGAGTAATGTGATGTGGCACCGCGTGGCACCTTTGCTCGCGCCATATTTCACGCTGGTGATTGCCGACCTGCCTGGCTATGGCTGGTCCGCGGTGCCGCATGCACAGCCCGACCACGCGCCCTACACCAAGCGCGCCATGGCGATCGCCATGGTGCAGGTGATGGAGACGCTCGGCTTTGCCCGCTTCCGTCTCGCCGGTCATGATCGCGGCGGGCGCGTCGGCTACCGCCTTGCGCTTGATCATCTCGGCCGGCTTGAGCAACTCGCGGTGCTCGACATCGTTACCACCTGGGACATGTGGCACCGCATGGACGCGCGGCTTGCCTCGCGCGCCTGGCACTGGATGTTTCTCGCGCTCGCCGCGCCGTTTCCCGAGACGATGATCGGCCACGCCCCGCAGTTTTTCTTCGATTACCGCGCGGCTGCCGGCGCCAAAGCCAAAGAGGCTTCGATCTTCGATCCCCGCGCGCTGGCGCACTATCATGCCGCCTATCAGGACTCGCTCCGCATCCACGCGATGTGCGAGGATTATCGCGCCGGCCGCACCACCGACCTCGAAGACGATGACGCCGACCGCGCCGCGGGCAAAAAGATCGCTTGCCCGGTGCTGGCCCTGTGGGGCACAGCCGGGCTTCCCGCCAATGCCGGTGTCGACACGCTGGCCTGCTGGCGCGACTGGGCGCCGGACTTGCGCGGTTTCGCCATCGAGAGCGGCCATTTTCTGCCGGAGGAGAATTCGGCCGCGACGGCGCAGGCGTTGCTGGAGTTCTTCGGCGCGGGATAGACTCCCAGCCATGGCAACCGACCGCCAGGACACCTTTTCCGGCACTCGAGACGTCGCCGAGCGGCTGCGGTTCGATGCCGGTCGGCTCGAAGCCTATTTGGCTGGGCATGTCGCGGGCTTTGCCGGGCCGATCCTGGTCAGTCAGTTCAAGGGCGGCCAATCGAACCCGACCTATCTGCTCCAAACGCCGCTGCGACGCTATGCTCTGCGCCGAAAGCCGCCGGGAAAGCTTCTGCCCTCCGCCCATGCCGTCGATCGCGAATACCGCGTGATCAGCGCGCTCTATGCGCAAGGATTTCCGGTCGCCGAGCCGGTGCTTTATTGCGCCGAGGAGGCCATCATCGGCACGGCGTTTTTTGTCATGGCCTATGTCGAGGGCCGAGTCTTCTGGGAACCGCAGATGCCGGCCTCCAATACAAACGAGCGCGTGAAAGTCTATGACGCCATGAACGCGACGCTGGCGCGGCTGCATAACTTCGATCCGGCGAAAATCGGACTTGGCGACTATGGGCGCGGCGAGAACTATGTGGCGCGCCAGGTGGAGCGCTGGTCGAAGCAGTACCGCGCTTCCGAGACCGCGCGGATCGAGGAGATGGAGCGCTTGATCGCCTGGCTGCCGGCGCATTTGCCGCCGGGCCTGCCGTCGCGTGTGGTGCATGGCGACTACCGGCTCGACAACATCATTGTCGCGCCCGACGCGCCAAAAATCTCGGCCGTGCTGGATTGGGAACTCTCCACGCTCGGCGATCCGCTTGCCGATTTCTCCTATCACCTGATGGCCTGGCACATGCCGCATTCGCAGGCCGGCACCGGCTCGCTGGTCGGGTTCGACCTCGCCGCGCTCGGCATTCCCTCGCTTACCAGCTACGTCGAGACCTACGTGGTGCGCACCGGGCTCGATCCGCGACCGCATCTGCCGGTTTATTTCGCCTACAATTTTTTTCGCCTCGCCGCGATCATGCAAGGCATCGCCGGGCGCGTGCGAGACGGCACCGCCACCAGCGCATACGCGGCGGCCAAGGCCGAGCTGGTGCGGCCGCTCGCCGCCAAAGGCTGGGAGTTCGCCAGGCAGGCGGACGCATGAAGACCTTCGCACTCGCCCTCGGCTCTGGCGGCGCGCGCGGCTTAGCGCATATCGCGGTAATCGAGGCGCTCGATGAGATGGGCGTGAAGCCTGTTGCCGTTGCCGGCACCTCGATCGGAGCGCTGATCGGCGCCGCTTACGCGGCCGGGATGCGTGGCAAAGACATCCGCCATCACGTCATCAGATTCGCGCACGATCGGCGCGAAACCATGAGTCGCCTGGTCCAGGCGCGCGCGGGGAAGCTTTCGGACCTGCTATCCGGCGCATTCAGCCAGGCGACGCAGATGGACGCCGAGAAATTCTGCGCACAGTTTTTGCCGGACGCGATTCCCGACGAATTTGCCGCGCTCGCAATTCCGCTCAATACGATGGCGACCGATCTGCACCGCAGGGAGGAAGCGGCATCTTCATCCGGACCGCTGCGGCCGGCGCTTGCCGCCTCGATTGCATTTCCCGGCCTGTTCCGGCCCGTGTTGATGGACGGCCGCATCCTGGTCGATGGCGGCGCCACCAATCCGCTGCCGTTCGATCGGCTGTTCGGACGCGCCGATCTCGTCATCGCCGTCGACGTATTCGGCGTTCCGGCGGTGGAACGAAGCGACATGCCGGGCGCCTGGGAGAGCATGTTCACGACGCTCCTCATCATGGGTTCGACCATCGTCGCCGCCAAGCACAGGCACGCGCCGCCCGATCTCGTGATCCGGCCCAATGTCTCGATCTTCCGCACGCTCGATTTCTACCAGGCGAGTTCGATCATTCGTTCCGCCGAAGCGGCGAAAGCAGAGGTCAAGGAGAAACTCGGCGCGCTGCTGGCGGCGTAATTATCTGCGCTCGCGGAAAAATTCCTTGAGTAGACTTCCGGCCTCCGCTTCCGCCAGTCCGCCATAGACTTCCGGCCGGTGATGGCAGGTCGGGGACGCAAAAAACTTCACGCCGTTGTCGACCGCGCCGCCCTTGGCATCGGCAGCCCCGTAATAGAGCCGGCGGATGCGGGCGAAGGCAACCGCGCCCGCGCACATGGCGCAAGGCTCCAGCGTGACATAGAGGTCGCAATCCTCGAGGCGCTCGGATCTAATTGAGTGCGCCGCCTGGCGGATGGCGATGATTTCTGCGTGTGCGGTCGGGTCATGGTCTGCAAGCGTACGATTACCGGCGCGCGCGATGGCTTCGCCGTTACGTGCGATGACGCAACCTACCGGCACCTCGCCGCGGATGCCGGCGGCGCGAGCCTCCTGCAACGCCATATCCATGAACGAGGGCATGAAAGATGTCTTGGTTCCTTGCGACCCGCTCTGCTATCAGCCCGTATCGGCAGGTGGAAATATGGACGGCAATGGCGAACAGCACAAATCCGGCGAGCGTGTCGCCAAGGTGATTGCCCGCGCCGGGCTCGCCTCGCGCCGCGAGGCCGAGGACTGGATCGTTGCCGGCCGCGTCGCCGTCAACGGCGCGGTGATCGCCTCGCCCGCGCTCAACGTCACCGCCCGCGACCGTATCAGCGTCGATGGCGAACCGCTGCCCGGCCGCGAGCGGACGCGGCTTTTCCTCTATCACAAGCCGCGCGGGCTCCTGACCACCCATGCCGATCCGCGCGGCCGGCCGACCATATTCGAGAAGCTGCCGCCGGGCCTGCCGCGGCTGATCAGCGTCGGGCGGCTCGACTTCAATACCGAAGGGCTTCTTCTCCTCACCAACGACGGCGCGCTGGCGCGCGCGCTGGAGCTTCCCGCAACCGGCTGGCTGCGGCGCTACCGCGTGCGCGCGCACGGCTCGGTCACGCAAGCGCAACTCGATGGCTTGCGCCGCGGCGTCACGATCAGCGGCATCCATTATGGAGCGATCGAGGCCGCTCTCGACCGCGTGCAAGGCTCGAACCTGTGGCTCACCTTCGCCATCCGCGAAGGCAAAAACCGCGAAGTGCGCAACGTGCTCGGCCATCTGGGGCTGACGGTGACGCGGCTCATTCGCGTCTCATTCGGGCCGTTCCAGCTCAGCGAACTCGCTTTAGGCGCGGTCGAGGAAGTGCCTACCCGGACCTTGCGCGACCAGCTTGGCGACAAGCTCGTGGCGCTCTCGAGTGCGGATTTTTCCGCGCCCATCGCACCGCCCGCAGCGCCGCGGCGCGAGGATAGACGCGTCGACGCACCGCCAAAGAGCGTCAGCGAAAAACCTAAAGACCGAAAATCTTCGGATCACGCCTGGCGCGCGCATGAGCAAGATCGCCCAACCAAAAAACTGCGGCGCAAATTTCGCGGCGCGCGCCGCGACGCCGCAACGCAGCAAGCGCCGGCCGGCGAACGGCGCGCCGGGCTGCTGCAGGATCGCAAGGGCCGCCGCGTCGCCGTCGAGCGTTACGGCCAACCTAAGGCGCAGGAACAGCGCGAGGTGCGGCGCGAAGAGCGGCACCAAGAACGGCACCAAGAGCGTCCCAGCAAAAATTCACGAGGGCACGGTCGCCGGCGTTCTCCGGATCGCGCATCCGGCCCGCGTCCGCGCAACCCGCGAGGCGGAAGGTAATGCGCGTTGTCGGCGGACGGCTGCGCGGGCGCCCGCTTGCCGCGCCGAAGTCGAAAACGATCCGTCCCACCGCCGACCGGCTGCGCGAGTCGGTTTTCAATATCCTCATCCATGCCTACGGCGATCCCATTTCCGGGGCGCGCGTGCTCGATCTCTTCGCCGGCACCGGCGCGCTCGGCATCGAAGCGGCCTCGCATGGCGCGGCCTTCACGCTATTTGTCGACGACGGCGCGGAGGCGCGCGCGCTCATCCGCGAAAACGTCGCCGCGCTTGGGCTTGGCGGCGTGTCGCGCATCTTCCGCCGCGACGCCACCAAGCTAGGCCTCGTCCACCCGATCGAGGCGTTCGTGCTCGCCTTCCTCGATCCGCCCTATGGCCAAAATCTCGCCGAAAAGGCGCTCGCCTCGGCCCGCGCGGGGGGCTGGTTTGCGCCGAATGCATTGATCGTCGTCGAAGAAGCAACGAAGGCGCGTTTCGTCGCGCCAGAGGACTTTTCCGAGATCGAACGACGCGGCTACGACGACACCGAGTTCATATTTCTCAGATTCAATTCGGCGTAATACCGGCGTCGTGGACGACCTTGGCCCAGCGCGCCACTTCGTCGGCCTCGAATTTGGCGAGATAATCCGGCGTGCGGCGCGCCGGGGCGACGATTTCGAGGCCGAGGTCTTCGAGCCGCTTGCTCACGACCGGGTCGTCGAGCGTATCGCTCATCGCCTTGTTGAGTTTCGCCACGATTGCGCCTGGCGCACCCGGCGGCAGGAAGAAGGCGTTCCACACGCTTGCTTCTACGCCGGGCAAGCCTTGCTCGCCGGTGGTTGGCAGATCGGGAATGATCTTCACCCGCTGCGGCGACATCACGGCGATGCCTTTGACTTCGCCCTGCTTGGCCAGCGCCGCGCCGGTCTGAATGGTGGAGCACATGTAATCGAGCCGCCCGCCGATCAAATCCTGCTGCGCCGGCCCCTCGCCACGATAGGGCACGTGCGTGACGGTCACGCCCATCGCCGTGTTGAGCAGCACGCAAGGCAGATGCGTACCGGAGCCGACCCCGGCCGAGCCGAATTGCATCTTGCTCTGGTTTGCTTTCACGTAGGCGATGAACTCTTGAAGATTGGACACCGGCAATTCCTTGCGTGCGATCAGGATGCGCGGCGATTCCGTCGCCAGTCCCACCGGCGTGAAATCTGTGACGGAATTGTACAGCGGATTCTTGTCCAGCGATTGGCTGAACGCCTGGGTGCCGCTGTTGCCGATGAGTATGGTGTAGCCGTCGGGGTTCGACTTGACGACGTGAAGCGCGCCGGTCATGCCGGCCGCCCCGCCCATATTGTCGACGACGATCGGCTGGCCGAGGCGTTCGCTCATGCCTTGGGCCTGGATCCGCGCGCTGACATCGACGCCGCCGCCGGCGGCGAACGGCACGACGAGCGTGATCGGCCGGGTCGGCCAGTTCTGTGCGCGGGCCGGCAGGGCTGCTGCCGTTGCGAGCGCGGCAACTAATAACAACCGCGTCCAATTCATCTCACACTCCCGATATCTCGTTACCGACGCCCGAATAGCCGCTCGATGTCGGTGAGCTTTAATTCCACATAAGTCGGCCGGCCGTGATTGCACTGGCCGGAATTCGGCGTCGCCTCCATTTCACGCAAGAGCGCGTTCATCTCTTCCGGTTTGAGCCGCCGCCCGGCACGCACCGAACCGTGACAGGCCATCGACGAGGCGACCTGCATGAGCCGGCGTTCGAGCGGCAAGGTCTCGTCCCATTCGCTCAGATGCTCGGCAAGATCGCGAACCAGCCCGCCGCCGTCGATCTCGCCGAGCAACCCCGGCGTTTCGCGGAGCGCCACTGCGCCAGGCCCGAACGATTCGAGCACCAGGCCGTAGCGGGCAAGCTCATTGGTGCGCGCCACAAGCCGTTCGACGTCGGCCTCGTCGAGCTCGACGATTTCCGGGATCAGCAGGATCTGCCGCGCCACGCCAGTCTGGTCGATTGCAGCCTTGAGCCGCTCATAGACGATGCGCTCGTGCGCGGCGTGCTGATCGACGATGACCAGCCCATCGCGCGTCTGCGCTACAATGTAGGTCTCGTGGATCTGCGCGCGGGCGGCGCCAAGCGGATGATCGAGAAAATCGGCGGCGGGCGCCTCGGGATTGGCTTCTTCCGCGAATCCTCCGCGCAAATCGGCGGCAGGTCCGCCGACATCGAAGGCCGCCTGCGCCGCTTCGGCGAAGCCGCCGCCGCGCAACGGCGCAAAAAAGCGCCGTGTATCGCTGGGCCGCGACCAGTGCCGGGTCGCGCCCAATCCTCTCCCGCTTGTGAAAGCCGTAATAGTCGCCGAGCCGCCCGTCGTCGACGCGCGCGTGCCCTCGCGAAGCAGCGCGGCTTTAAGCGCGTGCACGATCAGCGCGCGAACGAGGCCGGCGTTGCGAAAGCGCACTTCGGCCTTGGCCGGATGGACGTTGACATCGACTTCGCGCGCATCGAGCGTGACGAACAGCCCGACCAGCGGATGGCGGTCGCGCGGCAAATAATCGGCATACGCCGCGCGCACGGCGCCGATAAGGAGCTTGTCGCGCACCGGCCGGCCGTTGACGAACAGATATTGGCCGAGCGCATTGGCGCGCGTCAGGGTCGGCAGCGCGGCAAAGCCTTCAATCGTGACGCCGTCGCGTTCGGCGGCGATCTCGACGGCATTGGCGCGGAAATCCGCGCCGAGCACGTCGCCGAGCCGGGCCAGCCTGCCGGTCGCGCCGGGCAGCGTCGCAGTGAAGCTCGATGGCGCGCGTTCCTCGCCGGCCAGCGTGAAGGCGACATCCGGCCGGCTCATGGCGAGCCGGCGCACCACTTCGCGCACCGCTTCGGCTTCGGTACGGTCGAGTTTGAGGAATTTCAGCCGCGCCGGCGTGGCGTAGAACAGATCGCGTACTTCGACGCGGGTGCCCTGCCCCAGCGCCGCGGGTTTGACTTCGGACTTGGCGCCGGCATCGACCTCGATGGCCCAGGCGTGCGGCTCGCCGGCGTGGCGGCTTGTAATCGCAAGCCGCGCGACCGCGCCGATCGAGGGCAAAGCCTCGCCGCGGAAGCCCAGCGTGCGGATCGAGACAAGATCGTCGTCGGCGAGCTTCGACGTGGCGTGGCGTTCGACGGCAAGCGCAAGATCGGCGCGCGTCATGCCCTCGCCATCGTCGCTGACGCGAATAAGCCGCCGCCCCTCGCCGTCGGTGAAAACGTCGATACGGCTTGCGCCTGCATCGAGCGCGTTTTCCACCAGCTCCTTGACCACGCTCGCCGGGCGCTCGACGACCTCGCCCGCGGCGATGCGGTTGACGAGGCTTTGCGAAAGCTGGCGGATGGGCATGAGGTGCGTTTTGGATGACAACTCGGCGGCCACCGTACCCCGGATTGAGTCTGGACGAAATCCAGGGCAAAACCCGTCCGCGGCGGACGAGGTGGAGTAAGAAATGGTCGATGCGGTGCTTATCGGTTTCGGCGTGATCGCCATTATCATCGGCGTGGTGGTCTACGTCGTTCAATTCCGGCAGGGGCTGCGCGCCGACGCCAGCAAAAAATGGCCGCGGGCTTCCGGAACCGTCACTGCGTCCGCGCTGGAAAAGTCGCCGGAGCACAGGCGGCGCTACCGCGCGGCGCTGCAGTACAGCTATCGCGTCGGTGGGACGGAGTACCAATCAACCCGCGTATTTTGGGGCGGCAATGAGGGCCGCGAGAAGCACATGGCGTCCGTCGTCGAAACCTACCCCGCCGGCGGTAAAGTCCGGGTCTTTTACGATCCGAAGAATCCCGCCGAGGCTGTACTCGACCCGATCCAGAACACCGGATCGAGGCAAATCGTTCTCTATGCCTTGGCGATGATCACGCTCGGCCTGTTCGCTTTCACCGGCGGCGTCTACGCGCTACTCCACTGACTTTTTTGAGCATGAACTTTTCCGAAAATCGGTATCCACTTTTCGGGATCATGCTCTGATCGCTTTCATCAATCGAAATGCGGCCTCGCGCGGCGCAGCTGCTTGATGCCGGCGCGGCGCTTCTTGCCTTCGATGCGGCGCTCGCGCGAGGCCCGCGTCGGCCGGGTCGGCCGGCGTTTGATCGGCGGGATTGCGGCGCGGCGGATCAGATCGATGAGGCGATCGAGCGCGTCCTGCCGGTTGCGCGCCTGGGTCCGGTGACGCTGCGCGATGATGACCAGAACGCCGTCGCGGGTGAGCCGCGAGCCGGCGAGCCGTTCCAGCCGCTCGCGCACGTCGGGCGCGAGCGAAGGCGATCGTCGCACGTCGAAGCGAAGCTGCACCGCGGTCGAAAGCTTATTGACGTTCTGCCCGCCCGGCCCGGAAGCGCGCACGAACTGCTCTTCGATCTCGCGCTCGGCGATGTCGATCTGGGCGGTGACGCGGATCATGGCGCGTCACCGTAGCCTTAATTTCCGTTCAGCGTAATTCGGAATTCGCGGCGCCCGTCGGCGGGCCGACGAGGGGCGCGACCCGTTGGTTCGAGCCCGGCCGACCGCTTGCCGCGTTGGCCGACGCGATGCCCTCCGATTTGCCGACGACGGTCACCAGCATCCCGTTGTCGAGAAGGCGTTTGGCGACGCGCTTGGCGTCGTCGAGTGTGACCGCCTCGATCAACGCAGTTCGCTGCTGAAAATAATCGATGCCGAGACCGTCGAGCTGCAACTGCACGAGAAACGACGCGATCTTGGTCGAGGTGTCGAGATTGAGTGCGAACGAGCTGAGGACGTAGCTTTTGGCTTCGGCGAGTTCCTCAGCGGTCGGCCCCTGTTCCGCGAAGCGGTGGATTTCCTTTTGCACGACATCGAGCGTTTCGCCGGCGCGGTCGGCGCGGGTGGCGGTGCCGCCGAGGAACAGGGCCGAATGATCGAGCCAGAGCAGGTTGTTGGAGACCGAATAGGCCAGGCCGCGCTTCTCGCGCACTTCCTGATAGAGCCGGGAGTCCGACGAGCCGCCGCCGAGAATGTGATTGATGACATAGGCGGCCATGAAGTCGGGGTCTTTGCGCGCGATGCCGGGACCGCCGAAATCGACCACAGCCTGCGGAACGTCGAGGCTGACGTCGATTTGGCGGCCGAGGCCTTGCGGCATGACGTTTGCGACCGGCGCAAGGTCGGGTTTTGCCGGTAGTGCGCCGAATACCCGGTCGAGCAGCGGCTTTAAGGTTTCAGCGTCGATGTCGCCGACCACGGCAATCTTGAGATTTTCCCGCGCCAGCACGCGATGCGTGTAGGATCTCAAATCGTCGATGGTGATGTTCGGCAGCGTTTCTTGTGCGCCGCTGACCGGCCGGCCATAGGGATGGCCCGGGAAGGCGGTCTCCCACCAGCGCCGGCTTGCGATATCGCCGGGGTTCGTCGTCTGCCGGCGCAACATCGACAGAATCTGCGCCCGATCGAGCTCGACGTCGGAAGCATTGAAGCGCGGCGCGGTCAGCGCCAGGCGCAACATGTCGAAGGCCTCGTCGCGGTTTCCCGTAAGCGTGCGGAGCGACCCGCCGAGATTGTCGCGCCCGGCAGAAAAGTTCATCTCGATGGCCTTGCGCTCGAGCCGATCCGCAAAGGCCTTCGAATCGAGCTCTCCCGCGCCCTCGTCGAGCAATGATGCGACAAGATTGGCGGTGCCGCCCTTGTCCGGCGGATCCTGAACCGACCCGCCGACGAAAGCGAAGTCGACCGCAATCAACGGCACCGCCGGCTCTTGCACCAACCATGCCTCGATGCCGCCGGGACTCACTACGCGCTGGATCGTGGTCGCCTCCGCCGGAAGCGCAGTCGCTGCGAGCGCAAATGCAAGCACCGTCGCCACCGAGACCCGCATCGGTAAGACGCGCCGAAGAACGGGACAAGATAATGTGCGCGCAAACGCATTCACGAGTGGCTCTCCTGCGGCTGCAGGCTCTGGACGAGATAACCGGTCACCGAACGGCGGCGATCGAGCCAGGCGCGGGCGGCCTGTTGCACTTCATCCGCGGTCACGGCGCGGATTCCGTCGGGCCAGGTGCGGACCATGTCGACGGTCTGCCCGGTCGCCAGCGCCGAACCGTACAGGCGCGCCAGAGTCACCTGATTATCCTGCGCATAGACGGCATCTGCGATCAGCCGCGTCTTAGCGCGGTCGAGTTCGTCCGCGCTGATGCCGTGATCGATCACGTCGTTGAGGATACCATCGATGCCGGCCTCGACGTCGTGCAGCGATATGCCGGGCTTCGGCGAGCCATAGACGCCGAATTCGGCATAATCGAGCGCAGTGCCGGAATAGTAGGCGCCGGCATCGAGCGCGATCCCCTTATCGACGACCAAAGTCCGGTACAGCCGGCAATCCTCGCCGCTGCCGAGCACATGGGCGAGCACGTCGAGCGCCTCGCTCTCGCCGGACTTGGCGGCGGTTTCCGAGGGTACGAGATATTCGCGGCTGACGCTCGGCTGCTCGACTCGGGCGTCGGCGAGCGTGACGGTGCGCGGCGCCTCCGGCACCGGCTCCATCGGCCGCTGCCGCGGATTTGTCGGGGCACGATCGGCGACCTTGCCATAGGTCTCCTCGGCGTCGGCCTTGACCTCATTGGGCGTGACATCGCCGGCGACGACCACGACGGCGTTATTCGGGGAATAGAAGCGCCGGTAAAACGCCAACGCGTCGTCCCGGCCGAGCTTTTCAATTTCATGCCGCCAGCCGATCACCGGCCGGCCGTAGGGGTGGTTGAGGTAAAGCGCTGCGTCCATCTGCTCACCGAGCCGCGCGCCTGGATTGTTGGCGACGCGCATGTACTGTTCTTCGAGCACGACCTTAAGCTCGGGCTCCACCACATTGTCGGTGAGCACGAGGCCGGTCATACGGTCGGCTTCGAACGCCATCATCTCTTTGAGATGCTGGCGCGGAACGCGCTGGTAGAAACCCGTGTAGTCGCTGCCTGTGAAAGCATTCTCCTGACCGCCGATCTCGGCGACGTCCTGGGAGAACGTGGCGCCGGGATTTTTTGCCGTGCCTTTGAACATCAGATGTTCGAGGAAATGCGCGAGGCCGGATTTGCCCGGCGTCTCGTCGGCGGCGCCGACTTTGTACCAGATCATATGCGTGACGACCGGCGCGCGATGATCGGGAATGACGACGACCTCAAGCCCGTTCGTTAAGGTGAAGTCCGCAACGTCGGGGCCGGGAGCGGCACGCGCGGTGCCGGCGGCGGCGCCGGCAAGCGCGAGGGCGAGCATTAATATTTTCGACAACACATCATCTCCGCGAGCTATGCGCGCGTCCCGAACAAGAACCAACATTTCGCTGCGAATCGGAACCCGTCGTCGCCCGGTTGGGTCCAGATCGGATTTATGAACGCGTCGGACGGAATGATCCGAGCTCGCTCCCCAAGCCTATCGCACCGGCTCCATACGCTCCCCGAGCGTCGCCGGCTTGTAAATCTTTTTCTCCGGCACAATGCCATAGGGTTGATCCGGCGACGGCGTTTGATAGCCGCGCGGCGGATCGGTCAGGCTCACGCGCGGCGGCTCGCCGGTAAACGTGCCGTAGTCTTCCTGCTTGAGCCAGTCGAAGCTGAATATGCCGGGCTTCTTCGCGCCAAGCTCGGAAGGCGAGCTCTGATCGTTGGTGCCGGGAGCGTTGACGGACCTGACATTGAGCTCATCCGGGCGCAGCGGCCGCGAGAGGTCGGTGACGTAGTCGCCATGTGGGCTAACCCTGTCATCCGCTTTCGCCGCCGCGCGCGCTTTGATCTCGGGATCTACCGGCCAATTCGGCGCCGGCGGCGCAATCGACGTTATCGGCGGCGGCAAATCGCGATTCGGCGGCACGACCAAAGGTGAGCGCTCACTGTAATTGATGCCGTATTGCGGCGCGAACGGATCGTGGAGGCCAAGCGTGTTCATGAATTTGTCGGTGAAGGATTCATTAGACACGCTGTCGTCGCCGGCGCGTGCCGCCGAATAGGTGCCGCACACGGCAAGCGCAGCCACTGCGCCGGCGAGCGCAACGTGAAGCAATTTCGTCCGGCGAATATCGCGGCCGCCAATCGCGCGGCCGGCTGTTCGATCTTGCGGCATGCCCTCACCCCGACTTGCCTGCATCAAACCCTGCCTGCATCAAGCTTTGCCTGCATCAAGCTTTGCCGATGCACCGCTTCAAGGGAAGCGTAAATCCACACCCAGCGGTAGGTTTATAGTCCAGATCAGGGCGCTTTTGCGGCACCCCCACCCACGAGCGATTCATACAATAGTCCCACCACCCCCGCAACGATGGCCACGTCGGCGAGGTTAAACACGTACCAGCGGAAGCTGAAACCGGCTGTCGCGATGTGAAACAGCACAAAATCCATGACCCCCGGCCAGTGGAGCCGGTCGATGGCGTTGCCGAAGGCGCCGCCGATGATCAGCGCAAGCGCCACGGCCGTCAGCCGCGACGGCGCCCGAGTCAACCAGACCCATAGGAAGATCACCGCCGCCGCCTTGAATGCGAGCAGCACCCAGGCGCCTATCGTCCCCTGTTGCGGGAACAGGCCGTAACTGATGCCGGTATTCCAGGTCAGCACGAGGTCGAAAAAGGGCGCGACCGCAACCGAACCGCGGCTGGCGAGATCGAAATCGTTGAGAAGCCAAAACTTCGAGGCCTGATCGATGAGGCAAGTGATGAGGGCGATCGTCAGCCCGAACGCGCTCAGGCGCCCCCACAGATAGGAACCGGCCGGCTGGTCTTGCGCCGCATCCGCCAAGGTCGCCCCCTACTCGGCCGCTTTGCGCGAGTCTTGCTTGTGCATGGATTCCCATTCGCGCAGCGCCTGCGCGTCACGCGGGGTCACGTCCGGAAATTGCGGATCGAGACCGACGGCCGGAGAAATTTTCCACGAGCGCGCGCATTTGCGCCCTTCCGCGATTTGCGGAACGACGGCAACGCCCGGCACATCCGGCAAGCGGAAGGCGTCGGCCGGGCCTTCGCCTTCGACCAGCGCGGCGCCTGAAGTGATGCAGATTTCGGCGAGATCGGCGTCGACGACCGCGGCGAACAGGTCGGGATCGGCGATGTGCACGATCGGATGCGCCTCGAGCGAAGAGCCGATGCGCTTGGCGGCACGCTCCAGTTCCAGCGCGCCGGTAACGACGCGGCGCACATTGCGCAATTTGCGCCATTTCTCCGCGAGCGCCTCGTCGCGCCACTCCGCCGGCACGGCGTGGAAAGGTTCGAGATGAACCGACTGCGCCTTCGGCTCGCGCGCCAGCCACGCTTCCTCGGCGGTAAAGCACAGCATCGGCGCGAGCCAGCACACCGTGGCGCGGAACAATTGGTCGAGCACGGTGAGGCAGGCCTTACGCGTGGCCGACGAATAGGGATCGCAGTAAAGCGCGTCCTTGCGGATGTCGAAGTAAAACGCCGACAGGTCGATCGTCATGAATGCGTTCAGCGCGGCAAAAATGCGTTTGTAGTCGAAATCCGCGTAAGCCTGGCGGATGAGCGGATCGAGTTCGCCGAGACGATGCAGCATCAGCCGCTCGAGCTCTGGCATTTTTTCGGCGGCGACGCGGTCGGCTAATTCGTAATGCGCCAGGTTGCCGAGCATCCAGCGCAGCGTGTTGCGCAGCTTACGGTAGGTGTCGACGGTGGTTTTGAGGATTTCCGGCCCGATGCGCAGATCGTCCGCATAATCCGCCGCACACACCCACATGCGCAAAATGTCGGCGCCGGATTGCTTGATCACGTCCTGCGGCGCGGTGACATTACCGAGCGATTTTGACATTTTGCGCCCGCCCTCGTCGAGCACGAAGCCGTGCGTGAGCACGACGTCGAACGGCGCGTGGCCGCGGGTGCCGCAACTTTCCAGAAGCGACGACTGGAACCAGCCGCGATGCTGGTCGGAGCCTTCGAGATACATCACTGTCTCGTCGCCGCCTGCGGCCTTGCGCCGGATATGGGCCAGGCTTGAAAAATGCTGCGGGTCTTCGAGCACGAAAGCATGCGTCGAGCCGGAATCGAACCAGACGTCGACAATATCGTCGACTTTCTGCCAGCCGTCCTTGGCGAGCTTGCCGAGGAAACGTTCGCGCGCGCCCGATGCGTACCAGGCGTCGGCGCCCTCCTCTTCGAACGCTTCGATGATGCGGACATTCACCCCGGGATCGCCGAGAATATCGACCGAACCGTCCGGCTTTTCCTTGATGAACAACGCGATCGGCACGCCCCAGGCGCGCTGGCGCGAGATCACCCAATCGGGGCGGCTTTCGATCATGCCGTTGATGCGGTTTTCGCCTTGCGCCGGCACCCAGCGCGTCGCCTTGATCGCGGCGAGCGCGCGATGCCGGAGCGTATCGTGCGGCTTGTCAATTTCCTTATCCATCGCAATGAACCATTGCGGTGTATTGCGGAAGATTACCGGCTTCTTGGAGCGCCACGAGTGCGGGTACTGATGCTTGAGCCGGCCGCGCGCGAGCAGCATGCCGGCATCGATCAAGGCCTTGATCACCGCATCGTTGGCATCGCCCTTTTCGCCTTTTTCAGTCAGCACACGCCCCCCAGTGAAGCCGGGCGCTTGATCGGTAAACCGGCCGTCGGCGTCGACGGTATAGGGAATAAGTGTATTGAGCCCACACCCCTCGAGCTCTTGTGAACTCGCAATCCACACATCAAAATCTTCACGTCCATGCCCGGGAGCCGTATGCACAAAGCCAGTTCCAGCGTCTTCCGTTACGTGATCGCCCGGCAGCAACGGGACGGGAAATTTGTATCCTTCGTGATACCGCTTGAGCGGATGATCGCAGAGCAACCCGGCTAAATCAGCGGCAGGGACACCCTTAATTCTCTTGTACGCGGTCACCCGCGCCTGCCTCAGGACATCGAGAGCGAGCTTGTCCGCTATGACCAACCGATCGCGCGGCTTTGCCCAATTGTCCGTAGGCGCATCCGTGACTTCATAGAGCCCGTATTCGATCTTCGGCGAATAGCTAATGGCGCGATTGCCCGGCAGCGTCCAAGGTGTCGTGGTCCAGATAACAATGGACGCGCCCGCAAGACCGATCCTAGTCAACTCGTCATCGCTCAACTGCCGCATGGCAGCAGAGCCCGCGCTGGCTTTCACGTCCAGGATATTTCGGGATGTTCTCCAAGTCCGCGTGATCGGAAACTTCACCCACGCCGTGTCGCTGACGTAATCCTCGTACTCGACCTCGGCCTCGGCGAGCGCGGTCTTCTCCACCACCGACCACATCACCGGCTTACTGCCGCGATAGAGCGTGCCGTTGGCGGCGAACTTCAGGAGCTCGCGCGCGATCTGGGCTTCGGCGAAATTGTCCATCGTGGTGTAGGGATGCGCCCAGTCGCCGGTGACGCCGAGGCGCTCGAATTCCGCGCGCTGCACCTCGATCCAGTGCTCGGCGAAGGCCCGGCACTCGCGGCGGAATTCGACCAAGGCGGCCGGATTCGACAGATCCGGCTTCGGCTTGCCCTTGGCGCGGTAGTTCTCCTCTTCGATCTTCCATTCGATCGGCAGGCCGTGGCAGTCCCAGCCCGGCACGTAATTCGAATCGGAGCCAAGCATCTGCTGGCTGCGCGTCACCACGTCCTTGAGGATCTTATTGAGCGCGTGGCCGATATGGATATTGCCGTTGGCGTAAGGCGGCCCGTCATGCAGGACAAATCGCGGCCGTCCCTTGGCCGCGGCGCGCAGCCGTCCGTAAAGACCGAGCTTCTGCCAGCGCGCCAGAATCTCCGGCTCCTTCTGCGGCAGACCGGCGCGCATCGGGAAATCGGTCTTGGGCAGAAACAGCGTCTCCGAGTAGTCGCGCGCTTTGGTGTCGGTCATGCGTGCGCTTCTAACAAGCCGGGTGCGGTGCGGAAAGGGTCTGCAATTCGCCGGCCCATTGTAGGGGGCTTAACGAACCGGTCGCTCCGGCCCCTCATTAATCCAAGGGGATATTTAACGCGCGGGCTCCTCAAAGTGTGGGCGTCCGTCGACGCAAAACGTCCCGATTGAACTGGATTTTCGGGGTTGATCTATATCAATGGAACTTTTGCGGTGGGCGGACTATTATCTCTAAACGCAAGCATTTTTCTGTCATGACGGAGTTAGACCATGAGCACTGCCTCATCGGCTTCGCACGGCATTCGCGACGCCGCCAAGGAAACGGCAAGAGACGCGCGCGAAGGCATCCGTGAAATCGGCAAAGCCGCCGCCGACGCATCGAGCAGCGTCGAGACGGATCTGCAGGCCTTGCGCGACGATTTCGCCAGGCTTGCCGAACAGGTTACCGACATTCTCGCCAATAAAGGCAACGCCGCCTGGGCCCGCGCCAAGTCGGGTGTCAAGTCGAGCGTCGACGATGCCATGTCCGGCGCGCAGGATACCGGCCAAGAAGCCATGGATGCCGTGCGCGAAGTCTCCGACAGCGTTATCGGCACCATCGACAAATCGCTCAAGCAGCGGCCTTACACGACGCTCGCGATTGTCGCCGGCCTTGGATTTCTGTTCGGGCTGAGGTGGCGGCGCTGATCGTCGAATGAGCTTGCCCGCCGGACGGAGCGCCATGTTGAAAAGCTTGATGCGCGAAATCGCGCTGGCGATCCAGGCCAAAAACGGCATAAGCGCCGCCGTGCTGGTCTGGCTCGCTGTCGTGGCCTTCGCGCTGGTGGCAGCCTTCGTGTTTCTCTGTGTCGCCGGCTACGAGTGGCTGGCCCTCGCCTATGGCAGCGTCCATGCCGGGCTGATCATGGCGGGCATCTTCGTCGCGGTCGCGATCATTGCCGCGATCGTCAGCGCATTGATCCGCCGCCGCAACCGCGAGCGCGCCATTCTTGCCCGCGCCGCCAAGGCGCGCGCGCCGCCATGGCTGCTCGATCCGAGAGTTCTCGCCACCGCCCTGCAAGTCGGCCGCGAATTCGGCTGGGAACGCATCGTGCCTATCGCGCTGGTCGGCTTTTTGGCGGCGCAATGGGCGCGCCAGCGGCGCAGCAAGGACGAGAAGAATTTCTAAATCGGCGGGAACGCGCCGGGGGCACAGGCGAGCGCTTCGCGCGCCAGGCGGCTGTCTTCGCCCATTTGCCGGATGAGCTCTTTGGCGGACGCAAATTTCGCTTCGTCGCGAATGAAGGCGATGAAGGCGACGTCGATGGTCGCGCCATAAAGGTCGCCGGAAAAATCGAACAGGAAGATTTCGAGGAGTACGGCGCCCGCATCGAACATCGGCCGCCGTCCGAAGCTCGCCACGCCGTCATAGCGGCGGCCGCCGACCGCGACGCGGACCGCATAGATGCCGTGGCGCAGCCCGCAAGATGCGTCAGGCTTCAAATTCGCCGTCGGAAAACCGAGTTCGCGGCCGCGCTTGTCGCCATGAATCACCGTGCCGGAGATGAACCAGGGATAGCCCAATAATTCTGCGGCCGCGTCGAGCCGGCCGGCGGCAAGCGCCTCCCGGATCGGCTGGGAGGAGACCGGCCGGCCGCGATCCTGCAACGGCGGCACCACATCGACGGCAAAGCCACGTTTTCTCCCCTCCGCCGCGAGAAGATCGGGCGAGCCTGAGCGGTTGGCGCCGAATTGGAAGTTAAAGCCGATCGCCGCTCCGCTCACCGCGAACCGCTCCACCAGGATGCGGGCGACGAAATCCTCCGCGGTAAGGTTTGCGAGCGCGTCGTCGAAGGTGAGCACGATCGCGCCGTCGAGCCCGGTGGCGGCGAGGAGCCGCAATTTGGTGGCCGCGTCGGTGAGCCGGAACAGCGGCTCGCCGGGGTTGAAGAAAATGCGCGGGTGCGGCTCGAACGTCAGCGCGGCGGCCGGCCGGCCCAGCATTTCGGCCCGCTTCTCCGCCGCCGCAATCACCGCCTTATGACCGCGGTGCACGCCATCGAAATTGCCGATGGCGACGACCGCGCCAACGAGCGCCTCATGTGACGCGGCGCCGGGCGCAAAATCGCGCACGACGCGGAAATTCTTCGTCGGCATCGGGGCTACGATGGTTAACAACCGGTTTACGGGACGATCCCGAAGTGGTGCCGTCGCATGAGCCGCAAAGTCAAGGGACCGCCGCCGGCGCGAAGCGGGTTCCGGCCGTTGCGGTCGGCCACAGCGGTTAACTCCACGTTCAAACACACGATGTAATTTCGCTGCCGGTGTAGGGGACGGTCGGGGTGGAATTCTGCCCTCGACGCAAGATTAGCGGACACGGTCGGTCGCCGGTCGCAGGCTTGGGAGCAGAGCCATGGCGCTCGATCCGAAAATGCCGGTGCTTGTGGTCGACGACTACAGCACGATGGTGCGCATCATCCGCAATCTGTTACGCCAGCTCGGCTTCGAGGACATTGACGATGCCTCCGACGGCAGCTCCGCCCTCGAGAAGATGGGGGCCAAACGCTACGGCCTCGTCATCTCGGATTGGAACATGGAGCCGATGACCGGCTACGACCTGTTGCGGCGCGTGCGCGCCGATCCGCAGATCGAGACGACCCCGTTCATCATGGTGACGGCGGAATCCAAGACCGAGAACGTGATCGCGGCGAAGAAGGCCGGCGTGAATAATTACATCGTCAAGCCGTTCAACGCGCAAACGCTCAAAGCCAAGATCGAAGCGGTGTTCGCCGAGAAGAGCGAATCCCCCTCGTCGGTCGCGCAGGCCAACGCTGCCACATTCGCCGGGGCCCGGGTGCAGCGCAACATCCTGTGATGCGCTCAACGACGGGCCCTTAAACTTCACCAGACAAGTTCGCGCATCACCGCCTTCGGCGCGACCCCGGCGGCGTCAAAGATCGCGCGGAGCGCGGCCGGATCGGGCGCGGCGCGCGTGCCGTATTCCCCGGCATGAATGCCCGACGTCACGAACATATAATCGAGCCCGAAGGCTGCGGCGCCCTTGAGATCGGTGCGCACCAAATCGCCGATGGCGAGGACGCGCTTGCGCGCCGGCACGGTTGCGCCGCGCAACGCCGCAGCCCCGGCCAAAGCCGCGTCGTAGATCGGCGCGTGCGGCTTGCCGCAGTAAAGCACTTCACCGCCCAGTGCCGCGTAGGCGTCGGCCAAGGCGCCGGCGCAATAAACCAGCGTGTCGCCGCGCTCGACGACGACGTCGGGATTGGCGCAGACCATGAACAGCGCGCGCGAACGCATCGCCGCGAGCATGTCGCGATAGCTGTCCGGCGTCTCCGTCGTGTCGTCGAATAGACCGGAGCACACCACGTAGTCGGCGGTCTCGAGTGGCGCAAACTTCACCTCAAGGCCGGTGAAAATCGAAAGGTCGCGCTCGGGACCGAGGTGAAACACGGCTTGCGCAAGCCGCGACGCGACGATGCCGCGGGTAACGTCGCCCGAGCTCGTGATCGCGTCATAGGCGTCGCGCGGCACACCGAACCGATCGAGAATGCGCGCCACCGCATCGCCGGAGCGCGGTGCATTGGTGATAAGAATCGCCGTCCCGCCGCGATTACGAAAGCGCACGAGCGCGTCGCAGGCCGCCGGAAAGGCGGCAAGGCCGTTATGGACGACGCCCCAGACGTCGCAGAGCAGCACGTCATAGTCGCGCGCCAGCGGCTCAAATCTTTCGATGAAAGAGACCAAATTGACGCTCAGATGCTGGAACGCTCAGCTCCGCCGCAGGCCGGCCCGCGCGAGCTGGGCGAGATTGCCGCCGGGCCCGGCGGCGTCGCTCGTCGCCTGCGGCGGCGGCCCGCTATCCCTGCCGGCGTCGCCGGCGACCCCTTGCAGCGCTTCGGCGCGCACCGGACGCGGCGGCGAGAACAAGAAGCCCTGGCCGAAGCGGACGTCGTAGTCGAGCAGATCGACCACCGTGGTCTCGTTCTCGATGCGCTCGGCGATGAGATCGATGCCGAAGCGACCGAGCAGGTCGGAAAAATCGGCCGGATGGATATCGGTCGAGGCAACTCCGACCCGGTTGAACAATAGCGTCGCCGGCGCTTTGACGAAGCGGAAGCCGCGCTGGTTCAGCTCGCGCGCCTCGACGCGAAGATCGCTGAGGTTGTCGATGGAAAAGCGGAAGCCGCGCTCGGCAAGCGCAGCGAGGCTCTCGTGCTCGATCGGCCCCATGGCGCGCACCGCGCTTTGGGTGAATTCAAACACCAGCGACGGCGCGATGGCGCGGTTGGCCTCCATGAATTCGAGAAATTTCGGAAAACCGGAATCGGTGAGCGTGGCGCCCGACAGATTGCAGAACAGGCCGATCTCGCGGTTTTTCAGGAGAAGCCGCCGCACCACCTGTACGCAGCGCAATGCCGAAAGTTGATCGAGCTTGGGCATCAGCGAGCCGGCTTCGGCATAGGGCAGAAAATCGCCGGCGGCGACGAGATCGCCGTTGTCGGCCTTGAGCCGCGACAAGGCCTCGTAATAGCGCACCTTGCGCTGCGGCAGCGTCACGACGGGCTGCAGATAGAGTTCGATTTTGCTCGCGTCGATGGCCCTTGCGATTGCCGCGATGATGCCGTCGCGGTCGAGACCGGCGAAGGCTGCAATGTTACGTTCGGCGGGCGCGGCAGGGACAGCCGGCGCCACGGCCCCCGCAAGCGCGGCCGGCGCGGCAATGGCGGAATCCGGAGCCGCGGCGATGACCGCGCCGTTCGCTCCGGCCGGCGTCTCGGCGGCGGCAGGAGGCTGGCGCTCGGCGCTAAGCGCCGCGTCGTGTGCCGCGACTGAATCGGCCAGCTCCTTGACCAGCGTCGAGAGTTCCTCGATTTCAGCGGCGAGCGGCTGGGCGGTGGCCAAAGCGCGATCGATCACGGTGTCGACCTTGCCCTCCATCGCGCTCAGACGGCGGCCGAATTCGGCCAGTTGGCGGGCGAGATCGCCGGAGCCGCGCGCCAGGTTGGCGAGCTGGGTACTCGCCTCCGCGCGATCGTGCTTGCGCGCGGCGATGGCGTTATAGACCGCAAGCGCGGTGAGCACGCCGAGCGCCACCAGTGCCAACTCGGCGCCGGTAAAGCCGAAACGCAAATAGACCACGACGCCGATCGAGCCGGCGATGAGCACCATGCAGGCCGCAATGAAGATGGCGCTGATCCGCACCATGCCGCTCCACTCCCGATTCGCGCCCGAAGCCTAGCAGTGTCCACAAGCGACGAACCGCTGCAAGAGCGCTGCTATCCATGCCTAACCATATGCGCCGACTTTATATCGCAAAACTGACGCACAGTCGGTGGCATGCTGGATTCTGCCCGTGCTGCGGCGCCGCTTTCGGCGCCCGCCGCCGCGCTAAAGCCCGGATTGATCGGCTGGATCGTCTGAGCCCGGCGGCCAGGCCCCTCACCCCAACCCTCTCCCCGCACGCGGGCAGGGGGAGCTATTCCCCCACCGCCTTGATCACCCGCGCCGCCTTGTCGAAAATCTCGGCAATCTGCGCCTCGCTGACGATCAGCGGCGGCGACAGCGCGATGGTCTCGCCGGTGACGCGGATCATGAGACCTTCCTCTGCAAAGGCGTGCTGCATCGCTTCATAAGCGCGCAAACCCGGCGAGCCCGCGCGCGCGGCGAGGTCGATGCCGGCGGTCAAACCCACCGTGCGGATATCGAGTACGCCCGGCAGGCCTTTGAGCGCCATCGCGGCGTCGGCGAAACGCGGCTCCAGCGCCTTGGCGCGTTCGAACAGCTTTTCATCGCGATAAAGATCGAGCGTCGCGAGGCCCGCGGCGCAGGCGAGCGGATGCGCCGAATAGGTGTAGCCGTGGAACAGTTCGGTGACGTGCTCCGGCCCGCGCATGAACGCTTGGTAGATGCCGTCACGCGCGATCACGCCGGCCATCGGCACCGCGCCCGAGGTGACGCCCTTGGCGAAGGTGATCATATCGGGCGTCACGCCATAGCGCTCGGCGGCAAAAGCGTAGCCGAGACGGCCGAAGCCGGTAATGACTTCGTCGAAGATCAAGAGAATGCCGTGGCGGTCGCAGCTCGCGCGCAGCTTTTGCAGATAACCCTTGGGCGGCGGCAGCACGCCGGTCGAGCCCGCCATCGGCTCGACGATGACGGCAGCGATGGTCGAAGCGTCGTGCAGCGCGACGATGCGTTCGAGTTCGTCGGCGAGATGGCCGCCCCAGTCCGGCTCGCCCTTGGTGAAGGCCTGATGCTCGCGGCTATAGGTCGACGGCAAATGGTCGACGCCGGCAAGGAGCGAGCCGAAGAATTTGCGGTTGGTCACAATGCCGCCGACCGAAATGCCGCCGAAGCCGACACCGTGATAGCCACGCTCGCGGCCGATCAGACGGGTTCGGCTGCCCTCGCCACGCACATTATGAAAGGCGAGCGCGATCTTGAGCGCGGTGTCGACCGCCTCCGAGCCGGAGTTGCAGAAGAACACGCGGTCGAGATCGCCCGGCGCCAAAGCCGCGATCCGGCTCGCCAGCTCAAACGCCTTCGGATGGGCGAACTGGAACGCCGGCGCGTAGTCGAGTTCCTCGGCCTGGCGCTTGATCGCCGCGACGATCGGATCGCGATTGTGCCCGGCATTGCTGCACCACAGCCCGGCGCTGCCGTCGAGCACGGCGCGGCCCTCGGGCGTGAAGTAGTGCATGTCCTTGGCGCGCGCGATTAACCGCGGTGCGCGCTTGAACGCGCGGTTGGGCGTGAACGGCAGCCAAAACAATTCGAGATCGTTGGGAACCTGGACAGAACCTGCAGCGTTTTTTCTCGGTCCGGAGGTTGTCATGGGCGATCGCCTTCCGGGTGATTATCGCTCGAGCCCGGCGTGCAACCGGGCTTGAGGCAGAGATTCAGTTTGTGGGAGAAATTGCAACTTTGCAATCAGTGACCTACTATCAATTAGATAGGTCACACGAAACTTTCCAGCTGGGCCTGTATTTGCAGCTCGAGTCGATGGGGAATTTGGATGGGGAATTCTGCTCGATGGCGAGGGCGCTAGCGAAAAGGAACCTGAAGCGAAAGCACGTAGCCCTGGCCAGGGACGCAATACTTTTTCCTAGCATCGTCGGGGTGGGCGTTGCGACTGCGACTATTCCTCCTGGTCAAAACATTTTCGTGCAAGGCGAGCCTTGCGACGCCCTTTACTATCTCCACGCCGGAACTGCCAAAATTCACGTCCTGTCGAAATCAGGACAGGAAGCAGTCCTCCTGATACTCGGTCCGGGTGATTTCTTCGGCGATGGAGCTATGTTGGAGAATGCCCGACGCGCGGCGACCGTGACCACGATGACCGAATGCACGGTCGAGCGCATTGACGTTTCGGAGACGTGGCGGAGGCTTCGTAACGGACCGGCATTCGCGAAAGCGTTCATGGATTTTCTGGTGACGCGAAATCGCCGATATCTAGCGGCTGTCAGCGATTATCATTTTCATTCCACCGAACAGCGTCTGGCGCGCACACTATTTCGTTTGGCGAAGGCCGACCTGAACGGCGAGTTGACGGTGACACTGCCCCGCCTCAGTCAGGAGACGCTGGCAGACATGGTCGGCACCACGCGTACGCGCGTCAACTTTTTCATGAACAAATTCCGGCGGCACGGCATGATTGAATATTCCGGCAAATTCGGCGGCAAATTCGTCGTGCGTCGGTCGCTGTCCGCCGTCTTCAGCCGCGACTAAGTCATCTCGGGTTATTCACATCCACCCGAATGCTTTTTCGAAGTGTTCAATTTTGAACATCCCAAACGGCAGCCAATGTGTAGGCGGAAGTCTTTGTCATGCTCCGGGTCATCCTGCAGGCTGGGGCCGCTCTGTCCGAAAAGAGACATATCAAATCGCAGCATAAGGTTAGACTGATTCGAGGAAATGTTATGAATGGTATTTGGCGCGTTGCCGCACCCGATTGATGCCGGACTTTTGGAGTGCGCATGCCAGGCGACGTTGGCCCAAGGGGTACAACGCGTGGCAACAAAGAAACGACCAGAGGTCGCGTCTGAGCTACGCCGGTTTCTGACCGGCTGCGGGCTTGGTCGACCGCGTCTGCGGATTGCGTCCGGGCAAACAATATGATGCACCGACGGGAGGCGGTTCGATGGTTTCCGCTGCGACGATAGCAAGTAAAAAGAAGAAGACCTCGTTCGATCCCCAGGAATTTCTCGCCCATCTCGGCGAGGGGAGAACGATAGCGAAATATCGCCAAAATCACATCATCTTCGCGCAGGGCGATCCTGCAGATGCCGTGTATTACATCCTGGACGGCAAGGTGAAGATCACCGTTCTGTCCAAGTCCGGCAAGGAAGCGGTGCTCGCGATCCTCGAGCCCGGCGATTTCTTCGGCGAGGGATGCTTGAACGGTCATACCAGGCGCATGGCCACCGCCGCGACAATGACGGATTGCTCGATCATGCGGGTCGACAAAGCAACAATGATTCGCTCGCTCCACGACGAACCGAAATTATCCGAGCTGTTCATTACGTATCTGCTGCACCGAAATTTCCGCGTCGAGGAGGATTTGGTCGATCAACTGTTTAATTCCAGCGAAAAACGCCTGGCGCGGATTCTTCTGCTGCTGGCGAATTTCGGCAAGGAAAGCAAACCCGACCTCGTCGTTGCTCCGATCAGCCAGGAAACGCTCGCCGAGATGGTCGGCACCACCCGCTCGCGCGTCAATTTTTTCATGAACAAATTCCGCCGCCTCGGCTTCATCGATTACAATGGCGGCGGCCTTGAAGTCCACGCTTCATTGCTGAACATGGTTCTGCACGATTAGCTGCCCTTTGGTTTGGCCGCCGCCCGGACGTGATCCTGGCGGCTAGGCGCTCGCTCCTTGCCGGTTTTGGGCGCGGCTGCTACCACCGCGCCATCGCGACGCATGGACCGCAGATGGCCGACAAATCCGAAAAATCGAACAAGCTTAAGCCGCGCCTGCCGCGCGGGCTTGCCGACCGCACGCCCGGAGAAATCGCCGCGACGCGGGCGATGATCGAGAAAATCCGCGCCGTCTATGAGCTTTACGGCTTCGAGCCGGTGGAGAACTCCGGCCATCGAATATACCGACGCGCTCGGCAAATTCCTGCCCGACCAGGACCGGCCGAACGAGGGCGTATTCTCGTTCCAGGACGACGATGAACAGTGGTTATCGCTGCGCTACGATCTCACCGCGCCGCTCGCCCGTTATGTCGCGGAAAATTTCGACACGCTGCCGAAGCCTTATCGCAGCTACCGCGTGGGCAATGTGTTCCGCAACGAAAAGCCCGGCCCCGGCCGCTTCCGCCAGTTCATGCAGTTCGACGCCGATACGGTGGGTTCGTCGTCGCCGGCCGCTGATGCCGAAATGTGCATGATGGCCGCGGATACGATGAAGGAACTTGGTCTTGATGGTCACTATGTTGTCAAGGTCAACAACCGAAAGCTGCTAGATGGAGTATTAAATTTGATTGGTCTGGCTGGCGAGGACAGCGCAGGGAGGCGTCTGACGGTATTAAGAGCAATCGACAAGCTTGATCGGCTAGGTGTGAAGGGCGTTCGCGAATTGCTCAGTGGCGGACGCAAAGACGAAAGTGGAGATTTCACAAAAGGAGCAGGGCTTAACGGCCAACAGATCGAGACGCTCGAAAAGCTTTATGCCCACCAAGCAACGCGATCACAAGACTTCTTTCTTCCGCGCACAACCATCGATGCTGCGTCGACCGACGATATGACACTCGTCGGTGAAGGTGGACACAACTATGTCGTGGCCGACCCTCGGTTTCTCGACACGTATGCAAAAATATTTGCAAGTAGCTCATTGGTGCTTGAGGGCATCGACGAACTTCGGACGATTTCTGACATTGTTCGTAGTGCTGGTTATGGAACGCGCCGAATTAAGGTAGATGTCTCCGTCGTGCGTGGCCTCGAATATTACACTGGCCCAGTCTTCGAGGTCGATTTGACCTTCCCGACCGACGGCAAAGACGGTACAATCCGGTTCGGCTCGGTCGGCGGCGGCGGGCGTTATGATGGGCTGGTGTCGCGCTTTCGCGGCGAGCCGGTGCCGGCGACGGGTTTTTCCATCGGTGTGTCGCGGCTGCTCGCCGCGCTGGAGCATCTCGGCAAGGTCGACCTGAAAACGGAAGCAGGCCCGGTCGTCGTCACCGTGTTCGACAAGGATCGCATCGCCGATTATCAGAACATGGTGGCGGCGCTGCGCAATGCGGGCATCCGCGCCGAGCTTTATCTCGGCTCGGGCAAATTCGGCCCGCAGATGAAATATGCCGACCGCCGCAATTCGCCTTGCGTCGTCATCCAGGGCTCCGACGAAAAAGCCAAAGGCGAAGTCACGATCAAGGACCTGATCGTCGGCGCCGAACTCGCCAAGCTCGAAAAGGGCCGCGAGGAACATTTGCAGAAGCAAGCGCAGGCGCAGCGCGCCGTGCCGGAAGCAAAGCTCGTCGAAGCGGTGCGCGAAGTGCTGGCGCGGCACGGGCTCGCGCCTCGCTAAGTAGCCGGCTACATTTTCATGTGGCCCATCGGCATGGCTGGCATATCGGCAGCCGTGACGTCCAACACTGCTTTCTTGTTATTGACCGTAACGGTGACGTCATAGCGCCCGGCCGGCATCGTGACGTTATTGCCGTAATGCGTGGACGCCGGCCCTTTTCCAACCGCCTGCATGACGACCACGGGAACCTCGACCGGCGCACCGCCCGGTTTGCCGTTGGCATCGAGCGGGACGAAACTCATCTTCACCGTCGCGTCGGCAATCGGTTTGCCGGACTTCTTATCGAAGACGTGCACGATGAGATGATGATTGGGGTGCGAATCCGCGTCCGGCGCGACCGGAGCGGCGCCGCCCTCTATCTCCATGCCTTCCTTGACGTTCTTGGCCGCCACGTCCGCCTTGCTGAAAAACGGCTCGGCCGGCAGAACGTAGAGCTCGACGCGATAGGTTCCCAGTGTTTTGGTGTGCATAACGTCCGCGGCATGCGCGGCGCCGGCGATTCCTGTCACAAAGGCGGCGATCAACAGCCATTTTCCAAATGTGCGCATGTGGTCGACCTCGTGCTCTTGAGCCTCACCGGTGAAGGCCGCGGTCCGCACAGCATGCCATGGCGAGAGGCAGGAGCGGAACGACAATTATCGGCAAACTTTCACCCAGACGCAGATTTTCTTGAAATCCTTCCAGTGGCATTGCTGCTCCATCCGGCAATCTTTGCCCTTGGTGTCCTGGGCGCTGGCGGTCTGGGGAGCGGTGATCGCGACCAGGGCAAGAAGTCCGCAGCAAAGAACCAAACAGGACAGGATCAAATAAAGTCCACGCATTGCCTTCTCCTTCGCATAGAGACGAGCTTGCTCTCCCGGGCATCGCGGCCGCCCGGCGCGACGATGTCAGCGGCAGTCCGATAATGGAATGCCGATTGAGGCTTTCCGTTGGCCCTGCAAGCAACCGTCCTGCCAAGTGCCTTGCACGGCTTGGTTTCCCACCGTCAGCGTGCCGATGCCGTTCGGTTTGCCGTCGCGGAACTGACCTTCATAGCGGTATTTTTGAAACGTCAACACGCCCTCACCGTTCGGCAGGCCGTCGGCGAGTTCCCCTTCGTAGCGGCCGATCGGCCAATTTTGAATGCCTTTGCCGGCCTGCCGGCCGTCGCGCCACTCGCCCTTATCGGTCTCGATTGAAACATTGCCTTTGAGCCATTGCACGGTGCCGAATCCGTCGGCGTGCCCATTCGTGCACGCGCCCGACCAGCTGACCGTTTCATCCAATTGCGGATTGGGGTCCCAAACCTGGCACCCGGATTTGTCGGCAAGCCATTCGCCGGCATGAGCGCCGGGAGCCGCGACCGTCACAGCGGCCGACAGCGCGACCGCGCCGGCGCCGGCGCCGCACCAGAATTTTTGTCCGATCGGCATCGCTCCCGGCCTTTGCGCCAATCTGGGCTCCGATCTTCGTTCAGTGCGGCAACAGCGGAACGACAAGCCCGTTGAGCAATTCATCGCGCACGTCGATCATGCGGTCGCGAACTTTGCCGTCGGCATCGATGATCCAGGTGATCGGCACGCCTTCCGGCTCGCCGAAACCGTTGACGGTCACGTCTTTCAGCATCGCGACGGGATAAGCGAGCGACGCCATGACTTTGCGGACTTTCGGCAGATCGCTCTGGCGATCGACACTGATGCCGATCATCTCGAAATTCTGCTGGTGATGGCTGCGATAAAACGCATCGAGCTTCGGCATGTCTTTCCGGCATGGTGCGCACCAAGTCGCCCAGTAGCTCACCAGCACGACCTTGCCCTTGAGCTTGGCGAGATCGAAAGTCTGGCCGTCAAGCTCGGTGGCGACGAGAGCCGGCGCGGCCTTGCCGATCTCCGGTGCGGCGCGCGCCGGGTCCGACGCTGGCGCCAGCCACAAAACGGCAGCGGCCGCGGCGACGCGCACGAGCCACGCGGGCGCAGTGGACTTTGCTACGATGGATTTTGTCGCGACAGATTTTGTTGCGAGGATTTGCATCGTTGAGCCTGCTGTGAGCCGACGCGCCGCGACCGGTGCGTCGGCGTCCGATCGTTCAGAAATTATAGCTCGTCACGACCCTGATCAAATACGGCGCGACAAGCTGGCCTTCGGTGCCGGCATTTTCGGCGGCGTTGGCCCGGTAATAGACCGGAACCTCGATGTCGAAATAGGTTTTGAGCACCCTGTTGTTGGCCTCATCGAGAACTTTGGTGAACTCGATGCCGGGCGATAGCATCACCCGGTCGAAGCCGCTGTTAAACGGATCGGCGCCGGTGCCGGTATCGGCGTTGCGATGCGATACGATGACCTGGCCGAGCGGCGTGATCTTGTCGAAACCGAGCACGTTGTACCAGTTGTTGTAGAGGATGCCGACGGCGCCATCGACTTGCAGCCCCGGATGGTAGCTTTGCACGACGCCGGCATTGCCGTCGAAGAAGCCCTGCGGGTCCACGGCGTCGCTGTAGAGGACGGGCTGGCGCCACATCACCTGCGAGAAATACTGCCAAGCGTTGTCGCCGCTGAGCATGCCGCGATGGAAGCCGCCGAGCAGAAGATCGGTGCTGCCCGAGCCGATCTGGGTATCGCGATCGATCCCCGGTGAGGTGTAGGGCCCGGTCGGAAACTTCAGCCCGAAAATGACGCCGGTCGACATGTCCGGGAAAAATCCGGTGTACATGCCCATGACCTCGATATCGCCGATAGCCGTGGCCTTGAATGTTTGGATCTCGCCGGGGAATGTAAAGTCCGTCTCGGTGGTCAAAGCGCGGCTAGTCGTCGGCATCCGCACCATCATGCCCCAATCGCGGTTGAACATGTATTCGAAGCCGATATTGTACCACTGGGTATTGATTTCCTTGTCCGTATTGAGCGCCGCCGGAGCTTTCGAACTGCCGACATAATTCTCATTCTGATCGCCGCTCCAGAATTCGAAGAAGATGCGGCCGCCGTGATCCTGCTCCTGCGGGGTATCGAGGCCGCCGACGTCGAACACGCTGCAGCCGCAAGCGCAGGCGAGCGCGGCTGTGGTCGTGACGCCGATCAACGGCACCATGGCCAGAATGGCCGGAAGTAGAAACGCGGTCAGCGCGGCGGCGATTCGGCCGCGCGGACGACGGCACGCCCGCAAAGGCGTGGTCGCGATGTGACTGGACATGGTGTCTCCGATTGAGTTAGCGCGCCGCGACGCAGCCGGATGACGGCGCGCAGGCAGGCGGGCGATGCAGGTGAAGAAGCTGAAGCCGGGTTCGAACATGGCGGGCTCCCGGCGCTCAGAACTTGAAGTTCATGCCGGCACGGGCGACCTGAAGTACGAGGCCGGCCGAGCCGTGCAGCGGATTGCTTGTTGCCCCGGGCCCGATGATCACGCCGGTCGCGCTGATCGTCGGGAAGGCCGCCAACAAATATTCGAAACGGATCAGCCAATGGTCGGATAAGGCATATTCCCAGCCGGCCCCCGCGGTCCAACCCGTGAGGAATTTCGAGGCGGTTGCAACGCCGCTGCCGCCGGCGCCGTCGGAGTAGCTCTCCGTGTAATTCGCGTCGGTGAAGGCGACGCCACCGGTGAGGTAAGCGAAATTGCGGTCCGCGGCGATGCCGATACGCGGACGCACGGTCGCCAAGTAATCGGAGGTGAGCGACTGCCCGATGACGAAGGGAGTAGACGCCGGTGGCGCCAGCGTATCGGTGTTGTTGTAGAAATTCGAATTGCTGTGGAAGTAGTCGAAATCGCCTTCGAGGCCGACGACGACAGTCCCGCTCTGCCAGTTGCAGCCGGCCTGACCGCCGCCAAAGAAGCTCGAAATGTTGGCCGATCCGGTTCCGTCAGAGCCCACCGTCGCGGCATCGGCAGCATCCAGATAAGCTCCGGGATCGACCGTCGCGGTGTTGTTCGATGAGCTGGCGCCGCCGCCGCCATTGAGCCCAACATAGCACCCCGACCATTGATAGATGGCCGCCGGCGCCGACTTCATCGCCATGTCGGCGGCGACGGCCGCGGTCGAGCCGCAAGCGAGCGGCATTATTGCCGTGAAAACTGCGGCGGCGCGGACAAACGGATGGGCCCGTGGCCGCGCGGTCGTAAACCGATTGATCATGATTATCCCCCAGAGCGAGAGTGGATTTGCGCCTTGGCGCGCCGCCGTTGCCTGGCGCGCGATGGCGCTTCCGAGTTCGGCTGCTCAGTGAAATGAAAGGGCCTTGGCCAAAGACCCGCACGATGCGGCGGCGCAACGCCGCCGGCTGGTCAGGCCGCGCCGGGAGGGCCGCGCGGCCAGGCGCTCTCTTTGACGCGGAGCGCGACCAATCGCGGCGCCGCCAGCGGCCACGCCACGTTGGTGACTACGATATTGCTGTACTGGGCCGAGCACGGCGGCGCGCTATTCACATAGACCGCGCCGGCGATGCAGAACAGGCAATGAATTCTGCCGATCGGACCTTGGGCCGGCACGCCGGGCACTGTCGCACCGGCGCCGCCGTGGCTGCACAGTTCGAGCCCGGCCCACGTCGCACCGTTCGCGCCAGCCGCGGCGGCGAAGTCCGGCCGGGTTATATCGAGCGCAAAGATGAAGCTTTGCAGGACGAGCGCATAAATGAGGACGCCGGCGAAGACGCGTCGCCAGCCCGTATGCGCAGTCCTCGCCATAATGCGGCGCACGCCCCTTCCCGTTTGTGGCGAATCTAGGCGCGCGCCCGATTTGAAGCAACTCTTATTTGCGGATCGGCACGCGCACCGCCCGGCGCAGCGTCAGGACGACGGCGTCATCGCCACCAGATTTTTGAGCTTGGCGAGCGCTGCGGCATCGTTTTCCTGATAGGCGATAACCGCGTCGAATTTACCGTCCGGTCCCATCAAATAAATGATGGCGGAATGATCCATGACGTAGCCGCCGCCATCTGTCGGAATCTTTTTGTAGTAGACGCGATATTCCTTGGCGATCTTAGCGATCTGTTCCGGCGTCCCGGTGAAGCCGCGGATGTGCTTGTCGAACGACGACAGGTATGTATGCATCAGCTTCGGCGTGTCCCGCTCCGGATCGACTGTCACAAACACGTAGTTGAGCTTATCGGCATCCGGGCCGAGCTTTTGAATCCACCGCGACAAGTCGAACAGCGTTGTCGGACAGACGTCCGGACAGAAGGTGTAGCCGAAATACATCGCGTACGGCTTGCCGGCGAGGTTTTGCTCGGTGACCGTCGCGCCGGTGTCGTCGACCAGCGTGAACGGCCCTCCGATGGCGCCAACGCCCGCGCTGCGGTCCGGCCCGCCGGTCAAAGTAACGACGGCGACACACAGCCCGACGACCGCAAAGCCCGCCACCCCGGCGATTGCCGTCAATATCCAATGACGCGCGCGCATTGCTTCGTCTCCATGGTCGCGATACCGCCCGGTTTGATCGATCGCATTCCACCATGGCATGGACCCGCAATGTGACGAAAATATTCCCAACTCTTTCCCCGACCGGCATCGGAATATTTTGCCTCGCGATGGGGTTTATAAACCGAACTGGGCAACGTCCGAGCTCGGTTTCATCCGTCAGAAATCCGTGTGCATTCGCGCCGAGACGACCGAGACCGGACCGCGATCCTCGTTGTAGCCCGGATTGACGATGAACTGATAATCGAGCGTCAGCTTGAAAAACGAAACCGGCAGTTCGTAATAGGTTTCGACAATCTGTTCGGGCCCGTGATGCGGCAACATGCCGTCGCCGACCAAGATGCCGAGCCCGCCGTCATTAAGAAATTCCTGGTGAACCCTCGTGATGCCGTTGACGACTCCGGCTAGGCCGACGGTATCGTCCGGGCGGCCCCATTGCTTGCCGTTGAGCGAAAGTCCGGCCGCGACCGTCCGATCGACATCTGTGAACTCATAGGGCTCGATGTTGCCGTCCGCCCAGCCCGCGCGCGCGAATAGGCCAAGCTCTTGGGTGACCTGTTGCTCGAGATTGACGCTCACGCCGCCGCGGCTCTGATATTGACGCACGGCGGCGATGTTGGCCGGGGCGTCGGTCAACGCGGCCAATTGGATGGCGTCTTCGAAGCTGCCCATGCGGCCGCGGGTGAGGAATCCGGTGACCGCGATCTTGCCGGGCTGACCCCAAAGCTCGTAGCGCCGCTCGATCTCGCCGACCCATTGGAATTGCGCGAATTGCGGGTCAAGTTCGATATTGTTGGGGATGATCGAAAGATCGAACATACCGCCGCGCACGGTCCAGTCGCCCTGGTACCATTCGGCGGACGCGCCATAGGTGTAGCCCCAGGGGTCGGCGGCGTAGTCGAACGTGCCGGTGTCGATGATCGACCAATTCATGAAGTCGCCGCGCGGGTCGTGGGCGTATTTATTGGTGTCGAAAACGTCGGTGACGGCGAATTTGCCGATCGTGAGCACCAGCCGATTCGACGTCTGCGTATCGCTGAACTGATTCGCTGCGGCCTCTACCTTTTCGGTTTCGCCGCCAAGATTGATTGTCTGCCTGATGAACGCGCGCTGCACGCGGACGTAGGGAACCGAAGCGCCGACCTTATAGGCCTCGCCGCTGGTAAATCCGGCGACGCCGAGCGTCGTGCTCAGCCCAAAACCCTGATCGATTTCCGGATCGACCCAAAGCTCGGCGCCGTTCCACAACCGCCAGCCGAGATAAGCCGTGGCATCGAAGGTCTCACGCCCCTCGTTCGGAATGAGGCTGTTGGGCCCGGTATAGGGCGAGTGGAACGGCGGATCGTATTGCTCCAGGAAAGTCGTCTGGCCGTGAACGGCGAAATTATCGGTTTGCAGCGCCGGCGGCGTCGCCGCTTGATTCGCTAACGTCGAGGTATCGCCGTTGAAGCGGTAGTTGAGGCCCAGGCGCAATTCGCTGAGCGTAAGATCGGAATCGAAGCGTTGCGCGCCGGCCGGGAATGTGACGCTGCGGGTGCCATAATCGGTGAACAGATATTCGAACTGCGCCGTCCAATGCGCCGCCAAGGCTAACTCGACGCCGGCGCCGACCACACCGCCGACGCGCGGCACCAGAAACAGGTTCTCCACCTTTCCGGGCACCGCGGTGCCGCCGGCCGGAAAGCCGGCAAGCTGCGTGCGGGTGAATTGGTCGTAGCTAAACGCGAAGCCGCCGGTCGCGTAGAACAGCCAGTCGCGGCCGGCGCCAAGATTTGGCGCATAACCGAAGCGGGCGCGCACGCTGCCGTCGAACTCGACCGCATTCAGATAATTCGCCGTACCGATCAGCGGTGACGAGATGGTCGTGTTGCCGCCGAGGAAACTCGGAAACGAAACGTCAGCAGTGACCCCGACGAGCCAACGCGAGGCGGCCATATAGTCGTAACCAGCCTGAAATCCGAGCAGATAGCTGCCGGTGCCGGTAAAGAAGTTATAGGCGTTGGAAAAACTGAGCGTTCCGCTCAGGTTCGGGCCACCCGCTTGCGTCACGGACCAGTCCGAGCCGCCGAGGGCGTAGCCGACATGGGCGCCGAGATAGAACCCGCTCCAATCATAGGCGACCGGCGCCGGTGGCGGCGGCGCCTTGGTCGGCAGGGCCGCCGACAGGTCGGCGGCGTGCGCGCCTCCCGCAAGCACGATCAGCCCCATGCCAGCCAGGCGCAGTCCGCGCATCACTCCCCCGAACCCCAACGCGCTTAGCAATCGAGCCGACTCTGCTGCCATCGCGCTCACGACAATAGCGTGACAGCGGCTATCTTCGAACGCCCACCCGGCTGACGTCCAAAGTCACTCCCGGAGATCGCATCCCGCGTTTACAGCACAGACTATAGTCTATAGCCTATGCTACACTTTACAATATGTTCTACAGTAACAAAATCACCGCCACGGCGGAGGTTGCAATTCGCGACGGCGCCGTGGCCGATCGGCCGACTTATCCCCGGCTCTTCGGCGTTCGACGCCGCAATCGCACCCAGATGCCAGCTGCATTCGAGCGCGCCCGTCGGCGCCTTGTGCCAGCGGCAAAGCAGCACCGGCCGGCGCAGTTGCCGCGACGAGGCGATGAAGCGGCGGACCGGCTGATTGTCGTTGCAAGGCGTGGCGGCTGCTCCGAAGCGGCGCCCGACGGTGCGGTTGAACGTACGGAATCGTGCGAGTTTTGCGAACATCGCTCACCTCCATCCCCGCGGGCGCGGTCGGTCGGCGAGCGGCGAACGGCCGGCTAGGCCCGGCCGCAATTCCCCTCGCGGTCGGCGACGCCGCGATCGATGTTGTCATGTTGCGGCAACGGCACTTCGCCCGAAGGCGCAATGCCGCCGCCAAAAATGATACTACCCATTTGCTTTTCGCTCAGGACTTAAGGGTTCAAGCGGTACGCTCGACATTTTGCGGACCATCTTATACCATACCCCCTATCCTATATAGCATACCCCCCTACCCTATACGTGGAAGGCCGTCAACCGTGTCCCACACCAAACGCGAAAAAATGAAGCTTCTCAATCGAATCCGGCGCATACGCGGCCAGATCGAAGCGGTCGAGCGCGCACTCGAGGACGAACGGGGCTGCGCCACCGTCTTGCACCTTATCGTCGGGGCGCGCGGCGCCATGAGCGGTCTGATGACCGAGGTGATCGAAGACCACATTCGCCTCCATGTCGTCGATCCGACCAAGGACGCCGAGCGCAGCCGTGGCGCCGACGAACTGATCGAGGCGGTGCAGGCTTACCTCAAGTAGATCCAAGCAGCACGAATAGAGGAATCGACCATGGCGGAGACATCGGCGGGCGCCCGCAACCACATTTTTCTCGGTGAGGGCCACGAGAAGAACGAACGCCGCACCTGGACGGTGATCGCGCTGTGCAGCTTCATGATGGTCGCGGAGATCGCCGGCGGGCTGTTGTTCGGCTCGATCGCGCTGGTCGCCGACGGCCTGCACATGTCGACGCACGCCAGCGCGCTGTTGCTCGCCGCGCTCGCCTATCGCTACGCCCGCCAATACGCCGGCGACGAACGCTTCAGTTTCGGCACCGGCAAGCTCGGCGATCTCGCCGGTTTCTCCAGCGCCATCGTGCTGGCCATGATCGCGCTCCTGATCGGGTACGAAGGCATCACCCGCTTGTTCTGGCCGGTCGCGATCGATTTCAAAGAGGCTATTCCGATCGCCGCACTCGGCTTGATCGTCAATGTCGCGAGCGCGTTGCTCCTAAGCGGCGGCAATCAGGATCACGGCCAATCGCACGATCGCAATCACGACCGTCACGATCATGCCGGGCACGCGCATGAACACGAGCACGCGCATCACACCGCGCATCGCGACAACAATATGCGAGCCGCCATCGTCCACGTTTTGGCCGATGCCGCGGTCTCGGTGCTGGTGATCGTCGGCCTTTCGCTTGCGTTCATTTTCGGCTGGAACTGGATGGACCCTGTCGTCGGCCTGATCGGGGCCGTCGTCATCGCCGCGTGGGCCTACACGCTGATACGCGACACCGGCGCCATTTTGCTCGACATGAATCCAGACCGGAAAATGACCGAGCGCATCCGCGCGATCATCGAGACCGACGGCGATCGCTTGACCGACTTCCATGTGTGGCGCGTCGGTCCCGGCCACTTGGCCGCGATCCTCTCGGTCGAGACGCAACAGCAGCGCGGGCCCGATTATTATCAGTCGCAGCTTCGCCGGTTTCGCGCTCTGTCGCACGTCACCGTCGAAGTGCTGCATCAGTGACGTCTTACCAGGCGACCGGCAATCGGTAGTTAAACCCGGCCCGCAACAAATTATCTTGCAAGTGGCCAGTCACCGTAACGAAGGGGGGCGGCGGAGTTGCCCCGACTTGCGCCACGGGGATATTGCCGGTGTCGAGGTATAGGTATTCGACACGCGCGCTGAGATTGTCCGTGATGGCGACTTCAAGGCCGCCGCCGGCCGTCCACGCGCCGGTCGTATTCGACGTACTGGCGGAGCCTATGCCACCCACATTGACGGTGGAAAGAAGTTGGGTAGCCGCGCCGCCCGCCGTTGCGTAAACGAGGAGGCGGTCGAACGCGTAGCCGACCCGGCCGCGCAACGTTCCGATCCATGGAATTTGATTTGTGCCGGACACACTGCCGGCGGTGATCGATTTGGTCGCCATCGAGCCATCGAAATCGGCCTCAAACCCCAGCACCACGCCGCCGATCTGGTAGTTGTAGCCGATCTGCGCGCCGCCAATGCCGCCCGGCATGGTCGCGCTGCCCGACCCAGTCGCGCCGGAGAGCGACTCACTGACCGTGGCGGATGCATAGCCGGCATTCAGACCAATATAGAGGCCGGTCCAATTGTAGTATGCCGGCGCCGGAGGAGGCGCCAGGTCGGCCCCCCACGCGAGCTCGGTGGCCGCCAAAACACCGACGACTGCGGCGACACCCTTTATGCGCAACGACATGACTAACCTCATATCTTCTTCGAAATGCCGATGAAGTAACCGCGGCGCGGTCCGTATTGCGGCGCGAACACGCCAATGCCGGTGCCGCTGCGAATCTGGTAGATCGTGTCAAACAAATTGACGACATCGAAGCGCACGGTCACTGGCAAGCCGTCGGGCTGGGCGAATTCATGCGAAATGCTGGCGTTGAACTGCGCGTATGGCGGCTCAGTACCGATATTGGCGTCGCCGGTGCGCAGCCCCGAGCCATAAATCATGTCGGTGGAAAGTTTTGTTCCGCACCACGAGTCCCACCACTGTTCGCCGGGGGTCGAAGCCCGGCCGCAAAATTGATAAGCGGCGCCGGCCGACCCGGTCACAATCTGGGTGTGATCGGTGTAGATCCAGTGGCTGTCGACGTATTGTCGAAGAGTCGAATCCGCCGAGATCGGGAAGCGGCATGAGGTTGTCGAACAAATATTCGTTCGATACGACGTCGGTGGCTTTCTCCTGGCCGACGGCGAGATTGCCGTAAGCCTGGAAATTGCCGCTGTGGAATTTGGCGCTGAACTCGATGCCTTGGACGACGCCCTTGGCGTAATTGAACGCGCTCAGCACCAAAGCCTGGCCGAAATTGCCGTTGTCGATCAGGTCTGTGGCGATCTTGTAGTAAGCATCGAGGCCGAGATCGAGCGTGGGGCAGTCTTTTGCCAAGGAGGTATAGCATTTGAACGGTATCTCTTGGTCGACGCCGGCGTCGAAATAATGCGAGCGCTCCGGCAGCACCGGGTCGGTTCCTCCAGGAGTGCTCGTCGCTCCCGAAGTGCCGTTGAACAGCGCGATATTGGCCGGCGCCGCCTCGACCAGAACCGGCGGCGTGAAGTAGCGCGCATAGCCGGCATGGAAGGTCGTGTATTGCCACGGCTTGTAGGTGAAGCTCACCCGCGGGCTTAATTGATTGGCGTTGACGTATTGCCACATCTGGTCGAAGCGCGCGCCGTAATTCATCGTCAGCTTGTCGGTGATTTTCCACTCGTCCTGGGCATAGACGCCGGCGAGCCAGCCGAGCTTGTCGACGTCGTCGGTGATGGATTCCAGCGGAAACGGCGCCGTGGTGGATTGCACGAGCGATGTATTGTCGACCCAGCTTTGTTCGGCGCTGACGGTGAAGCCCACGCGAACCGTATGCGCCGGATTTATCAGGTAGGACGCGTCGCCCTGGACGCCGTTGGCGTAGGATTGCCGGCTGATGTCCGAAGCGATGCCGTTCAAGAGGAGGTCGCCAGCCGGATCCGGCGTGAAGTGCAGATCGTTGTAGCGGGTGAAGTAGGAAATCTGCCCGTCGAAGCCGTTGATCGATCGCTGCAGCGCCAGCACGCCGTATTGGGTTTGCTCGAATTGGTTTTCGTTGAGCTGTGCTGAATTGAAAGTGCCAAGTCCGAACACCGGCGGAGTGATTGCCGAAGAAATCGGCGCGCCGGGAACGTCGGGAATCTGGAAGCTTGCAGTGGCGGTTCCCGCGATCAGGCTTAGGCGCGTATAGGGGTCGACGAAAGTCGACAGATAGGCGAAGCCTTTTTCCTGCTGAGAAAAGTCGTGAATCGCGTTGAGCGTCGGCAGCGGATTTTCGATGCCCTCCGTGGTCTGCAGATAGCTGCCGGTGAAAAAGTATTGGACGCCGCCGAAACACGCCGAGGCCGCGGATGACGGCTTCGCCGTTCCGGGCGCAGCCGCGCTCGATGGGCAATTCGCGCCGAAAGTGCCGCCATAGTCGAAGCTCGGCTCGATCGTGCCGCGGCTGCCGCCGTAATAGCTGATGCTGCCCGAATTGTTAAAAATGTCGTTGCGGGTCGTGATATCGATGAGCCCCACCGTGCGCATTCCGTATTCGGCGGGCAGGGCGCCGGTGATCAGCGAAATGCTGCCGATCAGGTCGGTATCCAAAACGCTGCCGAAGCCGGTGACGCCGTCGGGCAGCATCACGCCGTTGATGCGAAATTGCACATTGGCGTGGTCGTTGCGGACATGGAGCAAGCCGCTCGCCGCGGAATCCTGCGACACGCCCGGCGCCTGCAGCAGCACTTTCTCGACCGTCGCATTGGTGCCTTGCGGCAATGCCTCGATGGTGTCGTGGCTGATCGTGTCGGAGGTCGTGCCTATGGTGGTGTAGAGACTGCTGCGCGCCGCGTCGAAGCCATTTTGCTTTTCGGTAAGTTGTTCGGCGGCGGAAACCGGCGGCACCGTCGGCGGCGGCGGGCGTCGGACGACCTGACGTGACGCCGGCTTTCTTATCGGAGCCGTCACGGTGATTTGGGGAAGCTGGCCGCTGCGACCGCCTCCTTGCGGAGGCGGCGTTGAAGGCGCCGCTGTTACAGGCGTAGCTGCTGAGGGCGTTGGTGTTGCAGGCGATGGCGCTGAAGGCGACGACTCTTGGGTCGACGGTGCCTGCGCAGATTGACCTTGAGCCGGTTGATCTTGCGCCGGCTGGTTTTGTGCGCTCGCCATCGAGCCGACAGCAAACAGTGCGGCCAGCGCCGAACCACCAAGGACAGTTACGCGACGGGCGCGATGAGCATGAAATGACATGATACTCCGCCAAGTATATGTAGCAGGAAACGATCCAGGCCTGCTGGCGGTCGTGCGGTCGCGGCGAGTTGCGTTGACGTCGAAAGGAAGTGAAATGCCGCGCTCGATCTTGCGGATATTGCCGGCGCACACGAACGGAAAACGGCGCAGCAATGCCCAAGATCGGCACCGACCGCTGATCAGGCGGCCGGCGGAGCGCGCGAGCGGAAGGCGACGCGTAGCGGCGCAACGACGCCGCGAGCGACGCTGGCGGAATGTCTTATCCGTTCGAAACCATCCGGCACCGGCAATTGCGGCGGCTCGGACACGAACGAGGTGGAGACGAGAAAGATCGAGGCGCAGATCGGGCAATAACCGTCGTCGTCGCCGGGGGTCTGCGCCGGACCGGGCTGCGACGGATTCACGAGCGCGGTTTTATGCGGTCCGGCTAAAGTGAGGTGGGCGGAGCCGACGATACCGCCGAGATCCACGTGCCCGAACGACACCACGATCTGCAGCGCCAGCGCCACAAGCGCGAAGTATGCGCCATGCCGTCTATGGCAATGAACCCACCCCATGAACGGGATGCTAGCGTTATATTATTACATTAGGCAAGAGGGGCAGCATCGGCACGCACGCATCTAGAATGTGGCGGCGAGCGTCAGCCGCACCGCGAGCGGCTCGATCGGGTGCAGAACATAATCCATCACGCCGTTCTGACAGACCGCCGCCGGTACGGTCGGCGGCCCGTGCGCCGGAAAGCACATGGCGAACAGACTGTCGGTCTTGAGCAGCGAGCCGTAGGCATAGGTCGCCTGGTCGGTTCGCGCATTCAAGAGATTGAGGCCGTCGAGCTGAATGCGCCAGCCGTTGTCGAAACGATAGCCGATCTGGCCGTTGAAGATGCTCAGCGGCGGCGACTGGAAGACGCCATCCTCGGTGAGCGGCCGCGAACTGATATAGCGCCAGCGCAAATCGCCGAACCAGCCGGTCGGTTCGCCGAGCGTGATGCCGGCCGACGCCACCATCCACGGCGCGTTGTACACGTAATTGCCCGGCGCATTGCCGATCTGCGCCTGCGGAAAGCCGGCAAGCGATTGGTAGATTTGCTCCTGCGCCTCGTCGAAACCGAGAAAGCGCGCGCGGGTGAGCGCGAGATCGGCATCGAAATGGATCCACGACGCCGGGCGGTAATCGTTGGTGAATTCGATGCCGGTGCGCTGGCTCGGCAGGCCCGGCGTGGTGTCGCCGGTGTCGCCGTCGAAGAACAGCTCCGAGTCCTGGTGCAGGTAGAACAGGCTGACCGAGCTGTCGAGGCCGGGCACGGTTTTGGTGCGAATGCCGATTTCGGCGCCGCGCGAGCGGACCAGGAGCGGCGACGCGCCCTCCGGCGTCGTCGGATCGCCGGGAACTTCGGTCGACAGTCGTGCTGCGCGCGTCATTGCTGTGATAGCCCATGCCGGCGCCGACGAACAATTCCGTCTTGTAGAACGGGCCGATCACCATCCGGAATTTCGGGCTGCCGATCGCCGCTTGGGTATTTCCCGAATTCGCCGGCTGCAGGATCGAATTCACCGATGCCGCAAAATAATCGCCGCGCCAGCCGAGCGTGGTGCTGCAGCCAATCGGTCCAATGCACCGTGTTCTCGGCATAGATTCCGGCGTTAGCCTCGTTGACATGATCGGCGAGAATGGCCGACAGGAACTGGCGCTGGACCGTATTGCTCAGTGCGACATTGATGTCGTCGTAGCGCGATTGGAATGCCGAATACCGTTTCGGTCGGCAGATTGAACAGCGTACCGTCGATCGTGCGCGAGGCGCCGGCGCCGCCGTAAACGCGATCGTCGTGCTGGTGAAACTGATCGCCGTTGACCGGATCGGTGAGATACCAGGTGTAATCGTTGAACAGGTCTAACTCGTATTTGACGAGATAAGCGTTGGCCTTCCACGATCCGTCGTCATCGGATTGCGCCAATCCGGGCCGACAGCGAGAAACGGCTGGTATCGCCGCCATCGGTCGGGTCGAGTTCGCCATAAAGGCCGATCAGTCCCGACTTGATCGCGCGCAGCGGCACCTGATCGGTGGAATTCCAGGTGTTCGAATAGGCCATCGCCGAGGCGGAAAAGCCGTCAGTCGCCGTGCCCTGGCTGTAGCGCAACGAGACCGCTGAATTTGTGCATGTCGTCCGGCGTGGCCCACGGGCCGTTATAGGTATTGACCTCGCCGGCATAGAGCAGCGAGCCGCCGCCGAGCTTGGTCGAGCCCATGGTGAAAAGTCGCTCGTAATCGAAACTGCCGGTCGTCGCCTCGACGATTTTTTGTCGACGCTGTCTCTGCAGATTAATGGACAGCGTGCCGGCATTGGCGAAGTCGCCGACGTCGGCGAAGTACGGTCCTTTGCGGATATCGAGGCTGTTGACGGTTTCCGGCATCAGCCAGTTGAGATCGGCATAACCCTGGCCGTGCGCATGGGTCGGCAGATTGATCGGCATGTCGTCGACGAAGATCGCCAGATCGGTGCCGTGATCGAGATTGTAGCCGCGCAGGTAATATTGATTGGCCTTGCCGCCGTCGGCATGGTCGACCACGGCCAGGCCGGGCGCCGCTTCGAGGATTTCGCCGGGACGCGTCACTGGGCGCTGATTGAGATCCTGCCCGGAGACCGTCATCTGGCTGGCCATCGTCGATTGGATCGGTGAGCCACCGGCGGCATTGCGAGCGCCCGTGGTGTAAGACGACGAGGACGGCGGCGGCGCGCCTGATCGTCGCGGCCGCCGCCGGCTTTGGTTTCGTCGCGCGCGGCTTGATGTGCGGCGCCGTGACCTTGATGGTCGGCAGCATCGCGCCTTGCGATGGCTGCGGCGCAGCCGGTGCGGAGCTGTGTCGCCGGCGGCGACTGGGCCGCAGCGGTCAGGCAAGAGACCGTAAGCGCAATGGCAGTACCGGCGCGATAAAGGCCGCGCCGCGTTGTGGCGCTGAATGCACGGCTGGAAGGCATCGCGGTCGGCACGCCTGTGGCACGTCACCGCGAACGAAGTCTCCCCGCACATCCTGAGAAGGACGATTGGATCGCCTACCGCCAGTACACCCCGACCGACGTGCTCGCGTGTGACCACGGCTGACGGCAGGTCTCCTGACTCGCGGGTCACCACCTGCCGTCGCCTTCCCGGGAAACCATCCCAGTGGACATGATGACGGAAAATTCGCCGCTCACAGTTGCGGGGGCAGCCGCGGCATTGAGCGGAAATTCCGCCCGCACCGCGTTCCCTTTTGATCCCTAACGGGGAACCGTCACCTGAAGCATAGAAGCTGAGAGACATAATCGTCAAACCGCTTTTTATTGCCGCGACCCGAATGAGCTTTGAACCTGGTGGGTTATCCACAGCCAGTATGATATTATTAATAAAAGTGCATACTACCGCCAGCGCGGCCGCAACCGGCCGTGCGCGCGCGGAAAGGAGGTACGTCATGACCAGGACTGCGACACGTCTACTCGCCGGCGCCGTCATCGCGCTTTGCGCGACCGTGAGCGTCCGCGCCGAAACCCCGGAGCAATGGATCACGCTCGGCGCCCGCGTGCACGGCGCGTTCGGCTCGTTCATTCCGGTCGGTATTCGCATCGGGCTCGATGCGCTCAAGCGGCTCGATGCAAAGCCGCGCGGCGTCACAGTCGTCTATTACAGCGGCCCCAAATCGCCCTGCCCCTGCCCGGCCGACGGCATTGCCATCGCCACACAGGCGAGCGTCGGCCAGGGCACGTTGCAGGTCGCGCCGGAAAAGGCGCCCGACGACGCGATGGGCGTTGCGGTGATCCGCAGCAAGGCGACCGGCGCCGGCTTCAAATACACCATCCCCGCGTCGTGGATTGCCAAACTCGATGACATGAACAAGCAGTACGATCCGATGGGCCGCTACAATGCGGTCATGACGGCTGCGGATTTGTTTAGTGTCGAGCCGTTGCCGGCCGCGCAATCGCCGCCGAAATAGCCGCCGGCGGTGCTAGGATCGCGTCGCCGCCATTGGGGAAACAGCGATGCAGCGCGTGACCATCACCATCGACGACGAGCTCGATGCCGAGCTTGACCGCTTCATGCGCGCGCGTGGCTACGCCAACCGCTCCGAGGCGATCCGCGATCTCGCCCGCTCCGGCTTGCAGCAGGCCGCCGCCGAGATCGGCGGGCCGCGGCCGTGCATCGCCGCGCTGATCTACATCTACGACCACGAGGCGCGCGATCTGCCGAAGCGGCTCACCCGCGACTTCCACGACCGCCACGATCTCGCGCAGGCGACGCTGCACATGCACCTCGACCACGACAGCTGCATGGAAGTAACCGTGCTCAAAGGGCGCGGCTCCGACGTGCAGGAGTTTGCCGATCACATCATCGCCGAGCGCGGCGTGCGCCACGGCCACGTGGTTTATTTGCCGGCCGATGCCGCGCACAGCCATGGCCAAACAGGCGGACATGCCGGGACGCATAGTCATAGTCGCCGGCACAGTCAGCGCCGGCGCGCCGGGTGAGCCGGCTGCGGCTCGTAAGATTATCGATTGTTTACGATAATATCGGTCTCGCTGAGGCGCCCGAAGCGCCGCAATGCCGGACATTAACGCCGGCCGCCGATCTTCATCGAATAGCGACGCTTGCCGTGCTAAAGGGCCGCGGCGTCCTCGCAATTGCAGGCTTGTGAATGGCCGGCCGACCGCCGGCCAAGGGTTAGAGATATGTCGAGCGACACACGGAACGATCCGGACCCGCGGGCGCAAGCGCTCGTCGGATCCTACGTGCGCGCCGGCTATGCGCGGCTCGATCCGCCGCTGCTGCAACCCGCCGAGCCGTTCCTCGATCTTTCCGGCGAGGACATCCGCCGGCGCATGTTCCTCACCACCGACCCGGACGGCCGCGAATTGTGCCTGCGGCCCGACCTGACCATTCCGGTGTCGCGCGACTATCTGCAATCGCCCGCGGCGGGAAAACCTGCGGGCTTCTGCTATCTGGGCGCGGTGTTCCGTCATCGCGAAGGCGGGACATCCGAATTCCTGCAAGCCGGCATCGAATCTTTCGGCCGGGCGGATAAGGCGGCGGCGGACGCCGAAATGCTCGCGCTCGGCCTCGAAGCGACCACGCAATACGGCGTGAACGCGCCCGAAATCCGCATCGGCGACGTCGGGCTGTTTTCTGCTTTTGTCGCCGCGCTCGATTTGGCGCCGGCGTGGAAGCGGCGCCTGATCAAGGATTTCAACCGCAAATCCTCGCTCAAGCACGATCTCGATCAGCTCACGCTCGCCGCCGCCAACGGATCGAAAGAATACCAAGGCGTGCTCGCGGCGCTTAACGGCTCCGATCCGAAGGCCGCGCATCATCTGGTCACCGATCTGCTTTCGATCGCCGGCATCGCCACGGTCGGCGGCCGCTCGGTCGCCGAAATCGCCGACCGCTTCCTCGAGCAATCGGCGCTCAATGCGCCGACGCGGCTGCCGCGCGAAACCCGCGCGTTGATCGAACGCTTCCTGTCGGTTGCCGGCGATCCGGACGACGCGGCGGGCGAACTGCGCACGGTTGCCGCCGACGCGAAAATCTCGCTTGGCCCGGCGCTCGATCTGTTCGAGACCCGCACCGGCTTCCTTGCCGCCCGCGGCGTCGATGTGCGCGCGATCAAATTCTCAACCGATTTCGGCCGCGGCTTCGACTATTACACCGGCTTCGTCTTCGAACTGCATAATGCGGTGCGCGGCAAGAGCGCGCTTGTCGCCGGCGGACGTTATGACGGGTTGCTGACGCGGCTCGGCGCCAAGGAAGCAATTCCGGCGGTCGGCTTTGCTGCCTCGATCGACGAACTCGGCGGCATTGGAACAAATATGGACGGAGCCGCATCATGAGCGCGCCCCTCATTCTTGCCGTACCGTCGAAAGGCCGGCTGCAACAGAATGCGGAAAGCTTCTTCGCGCGCGCCGGGCTCGAACTCGTCAAGCCGCGCGGCGCACGCGACTATCGCGGCGCCATCGCCGGCCTCGACGGCATCGAAATCGCCTACCTCGCCGCCGCCGAAATCACCGCGCAATTGAGTCAAGGCGCGGCGCATCTCGGCGTCACCGGCGAGGATCTCGTTCGCGAGATGATCCCACAATCGAACGAGCGGGTCGTGCTTATCAGCGAGCTGGGCTTCGGTTTTGCCAATGTCGTCGTCGCGGTGCCGCAGGCCTGGATCGACGTGCGCAACATGGCCGATCTCGACGACGTCGCGACCGCATTCCGGCTCAAGCACGAGCGCAAGATGCGGCTCGCCACCAAATACGCCAATCTCACGCGCGACTTTTTTGCCGCGCACGGCGTCGTCGATTATCGCATCGTCGAAAGTTCCGGCGCGACCGAGGGCGCGCCGGCGGCCGGCACCGCCGAAATGATCGTCGACATCACCACGACCGGCGCGACGCTTGCTGCGAACGGACTCAAAGTGATCGAGGATGGCGTCATCCTGCGCTCGCAGGCGAACCTCGTCGCCGCGCGCGCTGCGGCCTGGACCAGCGAACAGCGCGAAATCGCGCGGCTCTTGCTCGACCGTATCGCCGCGCAAAGGCGCGCCGAGGCGTTTGCCGAAGTGCGCACCCGCTTTGCCGGTATGAACGAAAAACTTCTCGACGCCGCGCGGGAAAAATTCGGCGTCGTCTCACCGTTCGGCGGCCCGACCTCGTCGGGCATGCTCACGCTGCACTGCCCGCCGCAGAACGTCCACGCGCTCGCCAGTTTCCTGCGCGAGCACGGCGCCGAAGCGGTTTCGGTCGCGGTGCTGGACTATGTCTATACCCGCGATAATCCGCTCTACGCCAAGCTCGCCGCGGAATTGGACAAGCGCGCGCCGTAGCCCGATCAAATTCGATCTCGGCGGCAGCCTCACGACCGCTAAGGCGCTCGGCCCGACCGTGCCGCCGAACCTGCTCGCGCTCGCCGACGAAGTGATCGAATGAGGCGGCGCAATCGGGCTCTCTCGCTCAGTGCGACTGGATGGCCGCGAAACTGACGACCTTGGCCCATCTGGCGCTGTCCTCGGTGATCAATTTCCCAAATCCTGCCGGTGAATCTGAAATGGGCGTGTTGCCGACCTCGGCGAGCTGCCTCTTGAACGCGGGATCGGCCACGATCGCATTGACCGCCGCATTCAGTTTGTCGACGATTGCCGCGGGGCAATCCTTGGGTGCGGTGATGCCGTTCCAGGAATAGGCTTCGAAACCCGGGACGAAATCGCTGATCAGCGGAACATTGGGCAACGCATCGCTGCGCGAGCTTACGGCGAGCGGCCGCAGCTTGCCGGCGCGAATAAGCGCAAGTGACGACGTCAAATTGTCGAACATGACTTGAAGCCGGCCGCCGAGCAGATCGTCCACCGCCGGCGGCGAGCCATGATATGGCACGTGCGTGAATTTGGTCCCGGTCAGCATCTGGAAAAGTTCGCCGGCGACATGGGTCGAGCCGCCTGTGCCCGCCGAACCCATATTGATCTCTCCCGGGTGGGCCTTGGCATAGGCGATGAACTCGGGAACGGATGTCGCCGGAAACGACGGGCTCACCTCCATGACCATCGGACTGCGTGCAAAGATCGCAACCGGCGCCATGTCGCGGGCGAAATTGAAATCGAGGTCGGGGTAAAGCGACACGTTAATGGCGTTGGCCATGCCGGCGAGTAACAGCGTGTAGCCGTCGGGCGTGGCATGCACCACTTCATCGGCCGCCAAATTGCCGCCTGCGCCCGGGCGATTGTCGATGACCACCGCCTGTCCGAGCCGTTCCGACAGCGGCTTGCCGATCAGCCGCGCCAGAATGTCGCTGACGCCGCCGGCAGCGTAGCCGACGATAAGGTGCACCGGCCGCGACGGATACGCGTCTTGCGCCATCGCACCTGACGCGGGCACGGCCATGACCGCAGCGCCCATCGCCAGTTGCAGGAATTGACGGCGTAAAAACTTCATGGTGCACTCCGAGTGAGTTCAGACGGCGCTCGTCCACGCGCCAATAGAGCATGATCCCGAAAAAGCCTGTCCTCGGACCTCGATCCGGGGATGGATACCGGTTTTCGGAAAAGATCATGCTCAAACAAAATGCTAGCATGCAATTCGCATATCGCAGCCGGAAAATCTCATGACAGCTTCCCGTATCGTCCGAAACACGCTCACCGCGCTTGCGCTGGTCACGCTCGCATTCGCCTCGGGCGGCGCCAAAGCGGCAACATATCCGGCCGATAAAATCACGCTGATCGTCGCTTTCGCGCCGGGCGGCATTGCCGACACGCTGGCACGCCTGATCGGTCAGGGCTTGAGCGAGCGCCTGCATCAAAGCGTGGTGGTGGAAAACCGCGGCGGCGCCGGCGGCAACATCGCCGCCGCTTACGTCGCGCGCGCCAACCCCGACGGCTACACGCTGCTTGCCACTACGACCGCGCTCGCCATCAACGAAACGCTGTTCGCCGACAAGCAATTCTCGACGAGCGACTTCAAGACCATCGCCATCGCCGCGTCGAGTCCCGAGGCGCTGGTTACGAGTCCGAATAATCCCGCCAATAATCTGTCCGACTTCATCAAGACGATGAACGGCCGCACCATCAATCTTGCCATACCGGGCGTCGGCACCGGCTCGCATATCGAGGCCGAATATTTCTTCAAGGAACTCGCCAAAGTGCCGGTGCAGCCGATCCCCTACCAGGGCGGCGCGCCGGCGATTAATGCGACGATCGGCGGCCAGGTTGATCTCATGGCGACCACGCTCGGCGGCGGCGCGGCGGCGCAGATCGCCGGCGGCAAGCTCAAAGGCCTCGGCATCGCCGCCGACAAACGCGCGGCCGTGGCGCCGAACGTGCCGACTTATGCGGAACAGGGCTATCCCGCCTTCACCGCCGCATCCTGGGTCGGGTTCTTCGCGCCGGCCAAGACCGATCCGCAAATCCTGCAAACGCTCAACGCCGCGATCAACGACATCGTCGAGAGTCCGGCGGTGGCGAAGAAGCTGACCGATATGGGCTTCGATCCGATTACCGGTTCCGAGCCGCAGGCCGACGCCATGTTCTCAGCCGAGATCAAGAAATGGGGCGACATGGTTCGGGCGCTTGGGCTTTCGATCAAATAAAAGTCCCTCCCCGCGACTCGGAGGCGGATTACGCCGTATGGCCGTCGAATTCTCCGGTCTTCGGAAGTTCCGTCTCCTGCTGTCGCGTCATTTTCGCGGTGTCGGCGACGTCCGGCTCGCCGCGCGGGCCGAGCTTGCGCCGCGCCATCTGGTCTTCGGTCTCGCGCTCTTCTTCGCGGGTCGCTTCACGCAACTTATTGGCCATTTTGCGTACTCACAGTCGGCGATGAACAGCCGATCCTCGGCGTCCTCGAAGGACTCCTCGGCTGTTAACGCACAACCGCCCGCAAAAGTTCACAAACCCACGTTCCGCCGTGCATTGGCTTGATTTCTCCGCCTAGCGCAAGGCGCGCGGAACTTATCGGAGCGCGAGCGCGTTCCATCGTACGAAAAGTAACATTAACGGGAGGCAGCCGTGCCAGTCTTGCTTGGTATTATTCTCGGAGTGGCGCTGACGATCGCTGGTGCTTACGCCTACGATTCGTCGACCGGCCGCGCCGCTAACGGCCTGTCGGCGAGCGCGGCCAGCGGCCAGGCGCCGATGGTCAATTGGGGCGTCGTCGGCGACGATTGGCAGAATCTCCAGACCGCTGTTCGCGTGAAGGCCGGCAATCTGGAACAGAAGCTGAAACAGCACACGGGCTGATCGCCGTACGCCCTAAGAAGCACTCGCTCGCCACTGTCAAATAAAGGCCCGACCGGGGTGGGCCGGGGTCGGCGTGCTGTGCGCCGATGTCCCGACCGTCTCCGCCGTCTATGCCGCATGAATGGGCTTTTTCGCCTTTGCAGCGGCGTCCTTGAGCGTCGCAAAACCGGCGTCCGTGGCCTGCCGCTGCTCCTTTCGGATCGGGCCGGCGATATGGCGCGTTTGATAGTCGCCCCACGCCAAAACCGCGGCAAACAGCACGAAGGCGCCAATAATTGCGCTTAAGCAAACGATCCCGACGATCGACATAGCCATCCTCCTGGGCAGTTTCCCCTTTGATGGCCGAGAGTTACGCCGATCGAGAATGCAGGCGTTGATGTAGATCAAAGTGCCACGGCATCAGGCATGAAGCCTAACAAGCTCTGCTATGCGCCTCATGCGCGGCTTGCCTGAGCCTACGAATTGTCGCGCACGCGAAACACGACAAAGTGCGACAGCGAGAAATTGACGACAAAGCTCGCCAGGATGGCCAAGGCCTTCGCCACATAGACCGGCAGCAGCAAAATTTGCGCGGCAAAAACGAGCGTCGCGGTGTTGGCGACCAGCCCAACAACGCCGGCGACGATAAATGTCAGATAATGGCGCCAGCGCAATCTACGTCCGGACTCCGCGGCAAACGTGATCGAGGAGTTCATGATGTAGGAACCGCTCACCGCAACGATCCATGACGTCACGTTTGCGGCGATCAACAAAACAGTCTGCGCCGCGCCGCAGTGACAGAACGCCGCCAGCGCATCGAATGCCGAAAGCACCGCGGGCGATCGTTCGAACGCCGCCCGCGCCAGCAGAAAAACGCTGTAATCAATCGCCGTATTGACCACGCCGATAAGCGCGAACGACGCCGCCTTGAGGCTGAACGCCCGCGCGCGCCAGGCCTCGGCAAGCCTGGCGCGGACGGAGCCGGCGCGGTCGGGTTTGGCGCGGGCCGAATCGGAGGGCAAAAGCGGAGCCATTGCCGCCCCGCATATCACGTCCGGCGGCGGCCGGCAGCAGGTCTCAAATCCACCCCGGCGCCGCCTGGCGTTAACCCTGCCACGGCGCGGTCGCGGTCGCGACAGCCTTGACCAATTGCGCTATAGAACTGCCGGGAAAGGGACGTTGAATGGCGAGTGCCGCCGACCCCAGAATTAGGCCGCTGTCACGCGACCGAACACTATCGGATTCCCGTGCGCAGGGAGTGTCTATCGTCGTGCCGCTCTACAACGAGGCGGCAGCGCTCGCGCGCATGCACGGCCGGCTCGTCGAGATCGCGCAGCACCTCGCCGCGACCCGCTCGCTGGCCTGCGAAATCGTCTATGTCGACGACGGCAGCCGCGACGGCACGCTCGCCATCGCCCGCGAACTGCCGGCGAACGGCGTCGACGTCCAGGTGATTTCGCTGTCGCGCAATTTCGGCAAGGAGGCGGCGTTGCTTGCCGGCCTCGATCACGCGCGGCGCGGCGCCGCGCTGTTCATCGACGGCGACGGCCAGCATCCGCCGGATCTGATCGAGCGCATGGTCGGACATTGGCTCGATGACGACTGTGACGTCGTCTATACCGCGAAGGCGCACCGCACCAGCGAGTCGATCCTGCGCCGCCTGTCCGTCAAGGTGTTCTACGTCCTTCTGAACTGGGGCGCGCGTCCGAAAATTCCGGAGGACGCCGGCGACTTCCGGCTGCTATCGCCGCGCGCGGCCAATGCCTTGCGGCAGCTCCCGGAGCGCAATCGTTTCTTCAAGGGCCTGTCGAGCTGGATCGGCTTTCGCCAGATGCGCATCGATTACGAGCCGGCGCCGCGCGTCGACGGCCGCAGCACCTGGAACCTGCACCGCCTGATCGGATTGTCGATCGACGGCGTCACCTCGTTCTCCGTCGCCCCGCTGCGGCTCGCCACCGTCCTGGGCATGGTGCTCGCGGTGATCGCATTCATGTACGGCTTGCAGATCGTCTACGAGACCCTGGTCTACGGCGCCAAGGTTCCCGGTTACCCGTCATTGTTCGTCGGCGTCATGGTGCTCGGCGGCGTCCAGCTCATCATGATCGGCGTGGTCGGCGAATATATCGGCAAGATTTTGGAAGAGACCAAAGGCCGGCCGGTCTATTTCGTCGCCGAGCATGACATGAAACTCGCAGACGACGCACAACAGACCGAGCGCGGCGCCCGCACCGCGGCCGAATGAACGAAACAAAGCTCCGCCACATCTGGCTCGTCGCCGACGATTACGGCATGTCGCCCGCGGTCAGCGCCGCAATTTGCGACCTCATCGCGCGCCGCCGCATCAATGCCGCATCCGTCATGGTCGTGGCGCCGAGCTTTTCGCCAGCCGAGGCGAGCGCCCTTGACGCAGCCGCCGCGTCGCATGCGGCAATCGGATTGCACCTGACGTTGACGGCGCCGTTTCGCCCGTTGAGCGCCGGTTTTGCACCGGCCCGCGACGGCGCCTTCCTGCCGCTGGCGGCGATGGCGGGCCGCGCGCTCGCGCATTGGCTCAAGCCTGAAGATTTGGAACTCGAAATTTCACGCCAGTTCGCGGCGTTTGGCGCCGCATTCGGCCGTGCGCCGGATTTTGTCGATGGGCATCAACATATCCACGTGTTTCCGCAAATCCGCAAGACGTTGTTGCGGGTGATCAAGGATGCCGCGCCGCGCGCTTGGCTGCGCCAATGCGCAAGACCCGCCGCCGCGCGAAATAGCCTCGCCGATCCGAAGGGATTTGTGCTCGATCTGCTGAGCGCGCGCTTGGCCCACCTCGCCGCACAGCAAAGCGTGCGCACCAATCCGGCATTTGCCGGCACTTATTCTTTTGCCCCCGGCGCCGACTTCGCCAAACTGTTCCCGGATTTCCTTGACGGAATGCCGGACGGCGGCGTCGTCATGTGCCATCCGGGAAAAGTCGACGCTGAATTGCTCCGCCTCGATCCGGTCACCGATCTGCGCGAGCGCGAATACGCTTATTTTCTCGGCGATGCGTTTCCGCGGCTCCTTGCCGCGCGGGGCGTCGCGCTCGCCTAGATAATGACGACCTTGGTGCCCACTTTTACGCGGTTATAGAGGTCCTCGACATCCTCGTTACGCATGCGGATGCAGCCCGACGACACGTTGGTGCCGATTGTCCAAGGCTCGTTCGAGCCATGGATACGATAGAGCGTCGAGCCGAGATAGAGAGCGCGCGCGCCAAGCGGATTGCCGACGCCACCGGGCATAAAATGCGGAATGCCGGGCTGCCGTGCGATCATTTCCGGCGGCGGAGTCCAATCCGGCCATTTTTTCATGGCGGTGATCGTCTTCTCGCCCGACCAGGTGAAGCCCGGACGGCCGACGCCGATGCCGTAGCGCAGCGCTTTGCCGCCATCCTCGACCAAAAACAGAAATTTGTTCGGCGTATCGACGACGATCGTGCCCGGCTGTTCGTCGCCGTTATAGCCGACGACTTGGCGCAGGAATTTCGGATCGATCGGATAATTCGGCTCGTCCGCCGGGTTGGTCGGCGCGTAGGCCTGTTGTTGCGCCGGCGCGACGGCGTCCGGCTGAGCTTGGGGTTGCGGCAGCGGCTGCTGCGCCTGGTATCCGGGATAGACGTGCGACACCGGCACGTTGATTGTCGGTCCGCCAAAAATCGCCTCAAGGAAGCCGCCGCCGCCTGGACTTGACGGTACCGGCGCCGGAGCGGCGGCCGCATATGATTGCGGTGCCGGCTGCGCATAGGTTTGCGGAGCCGGCGCAGCATATGCCTGCGGCGCGGCGGCCGAGTAGGTTTGCGGCGTGGGAGCTGCGTAGCTTGCCGGCGAGGTGACATAGCGCGGCTGCGGCGCATAGGCGTAATACTGCTGCGTCGCCGGCTGCTGCGCCGCATAGCCCGGCTGGTTGCCGTAAGGATAGACGGTGACTTGGAGCGGATCGGCGAAGGCCGAACCGGAAAGCGCGCTCAGAAGGAGCGCCGTGGAGCAGAACCGCCGCATTGCTATACTCGTTACGCAAGTTGCACGCTGAGCGCGCAGCGCGCCGACCCGACGACTTAAGCGGCGCGCGCGCTCACGCGACGAGTACGCCCGTAAACCTCGACTGTTTGGTAAACAAATTGCGGCGGCGCATTATTCGTACATTGTTCATCAAATTAGAGTTGATTTTGCGTCAATGGTTGGAGGCATTGGTTAATCAAAGGTTTGCCTCGCGCAGCCGACTGCCCATAGCTTGATCCGAAGAAGCGGATGCCGGTTTCCCGCCTTCGCGAAGCCCGCTGCGGCGGGCAAAGGAAGGTCGGAAAAGATCATGCTCCATGAACGTGACGGCGACAGGCCGTCAACGCAGTATTAATCGGCGCACAAGTACGCTTAAGCGCGCGCATGATCCCGAAAAAGCCTGTCCTCGGACCTCGATCCGGGGATGACTGCCGGTTTTCGGAAATAGATTATGCGCAATAATTGACTTCGGAATGCGAATGGCCGAGCCGCGCAAGGTTTTCAAGATCGAGCAAACCGTCGCCGCTCGGCTTGCACGCCGCGTCGATGGCACGCCCAAATCGCCGTATTATGGCGACATCATGCAGGCGCTCGGCGCGCTGCAAGCGTTGATGGCTGCGGCTCCGCCCTCACCGCCAACCGACGCACGGGCCCCGCGCGAAAACAACGGCGCCGGCAGTGACGCGGCACTGCAGGCGGAGAATATGGCGCGTATCGCGCACGAACTCGATGCGGTGACCGCCGGCACCGCGCAGGCGACGCAAAAGATTCTCACCGCCGCCGAGGAGATCGATCAGCTCGCGAATAGCTTGTCGGCCGCGCTCAAGGGCAGGATCGAACAGGATTTGGCGCAGGACATTTCGGATAGCATTCTTCGGATTTTCGAGGCCTGCAATTTCCAGGATCTGATCGGCCAGCGCGTGGCCAAGGTGATGAAAACGCTCAAAGCAAACGAAATTCCGCCGGTGCCGGCAGAGGATGCCGCGCCACACCTGCACGGCCCGCGGCTCGACCGCGACAAAGGCCACCTGTCGCAAAGCCAAATCGACGCCCTGTTTGGCCGCTGATTTTGCAGTCCGGCTCTATTTAGGTCGGCGGATCAACAGGAAACAAACAAAGGCGGCGACGGCGAATGCCGCGACCAGCGCCAAGCCCGTTGCGTCGGAAGCGCGATCGGCGACATAGGTCACGACCACCGGCGCGATCGCTTGCACCACCAAAAACGGTCCGCCGATCCGCCCGACCAGCCGTCCATAGCCGCCCGCGCCGAACAGCGCGAGCGGCACGGTGCCGCGCGCGATGGTCAAAAGGCCGTTCGCCATGCCGTACATCACCGCAAACAGCGCGGCCACCGCCACGGAGAATGGAAGCAGCGCCAGTAGCGCGAAAGCCGCGACCAGAAGGCCGACGGCAAAGCGCGCGATCCACAACGGATGCATCCGTCGGCCGAAGCCAAGCTCGCAGATGCGCGCCAAAACCTGCGCCGGGCCGAACAACATTCCGATCGCCACTACAATATCCGGCGCCAGCCCGAACCGTTTGAAAATGGCAAGAAGCTGCGCCGACAGTGCCGACGGGACAAAGGCATAGGACGCGAAACCCGCGGCAACCAGGATGAATGCGAGGCCGTGCGCCGGCAGGAATGTTGCGGGCTTTAGCTCCGACGCTAGCACCGGCGCGGGTCGCCTCACGCTGTCGGCAGGCCGGCGCGGCAGCGCGAAAGCGTGCAGCGGCGCGGCGACAAAAGCGAGCAATGCGGCATAGACGAGATAGGTGCCGCGCCAGCCGACCGCGTCGATCAGATATTGCGTCGCCGGCCAGCTCACGGTCGACGCAAAGCCGCCGGCAAGCGTCAGCGTCGTGATCGGCGCTCGCGCGCCCGGGCCGAAAATGCGACCCAGCGTGGCGAAAGCCGGATCGTAGAGCGAGGCCGCCATGGCGATGCCGAGCACCGCCCACACCGAAAAATAAGCGGCCGCGCCGTGCGCCTCGACAAGCGCGGTAAGGCCCGCGGCGCCGAGAAGCGAGCCGATCGGCATCACGACATGGCCGCCGACGCGGTCGATGGTCGCGCCGACGTAACGCGAGCACAGCCCGCCGACGAACAGACCTAAAGAAAATCCGCCCATCGCGAACGAGCGCGACCAGCCGTGATCGGCCGCGATCAGCGGCACCGTGAGCACCGGCGGATAGAACAACGCGCCCCAGGACAAAATCTCGGTGACACCGAGCACGCTCACCGCGCGCCAGGGTCCGAAAATAAATTCGCGGGGGCTGGGCATTTCTATTCTCCTCCCCCTTGTGGGGGAGGAAGCAGTTATTGTCCCGGCGGCGGCTTCATCGGCGGGCGGCCGGCGGCGCGCGCCGTGCCCTCGGGCGCGCAGCGCACATAGACGCCGGTGCCGTAGCGGCCGGCGACTTCCGGATCCATCCACTTCAGCACCATGGTGCGGCCGTCGAACGACACGATCTCGCGGTCCTGCGGTCCGCCGGCATCGCCGGGCGGGCCGATATAGTTCGCGCCGCTTTGCGAGCCCTTGAGCTGCAACTCCTGCAATTGCGCACTGTCGGCGAGATACATCATGATGCCGCCGTTCGGCCCGCGCGTGATCTCGACCGGCTGGCCGCATTGCTGGCGGGCCGCAGCCGCCGTGCGCGCCAGATCCTCGTCGCGGTGATAGGCGCCATAGCCCCAGCGGCCGACGATATCCTCCGGCCGGTACTTGGATGGGATCGCCGGTTGCGTCATGGGCGGCGGCGCTGCCGCCTCTTGGGGCGCCGGCGTATTTGAGGTGCAGGCCGAGAGCGCCAACGCGCCGGCCGCCGCGATGCCGAAAGCCAATCGCCGATACGACGCGCTCATGCAGAACTCCTCCCGAAGATGGGCGCGAAACCGAACCTGCGCCCGTTCTACCGCCTCGATCTTTCGACTTTGTTTCAATTGAATCCTCGGCATTAACCGTTGGCGATTACGGCACGGATTTGACGCTTGGCGCGCTGCCGCGACGGCCGGAACCTTGGCGGCCCGAACCTTGGCGGCCCGAACCTTGGCGGCCAGACCCTTCGCGGCCGGAACCATTGCGGGCGGTGCGGCCGCCGTTTTCCCGCTGCCCGGCGCCAGCACGCTTACCGCGCGGCACGGCTTTCGGACGCGGGTCAACGAGCGGCGCCGACTTGTGAATGCTTAAAATCCGCATCAGTTCGGGATCGCCGAAGAAATCGCTATCGGCGCGATAGCCGGCGGCGTGGATGCCGGCAACGGCGCAAATATCGTCCATCTCGTTGGCGTCGCCGGTAACGCCGATCGCGGCAACCACTTCGCCGGAATTGTCGCGCACGAGCTGCCCGCCGCCTTCGAGGAACAGCGGATAGTCGGCGAGATTCTCGATTCCCTGCATGAACAGCGGCTTCTCGTTCGCCTTCTGCAACACGAGTTTCGATGGCCGTCCGAGCGCCAGCGAGCCGTAGGCTTTGCCGTAGCAAACCTCGAAGCGCAGCATCGAGGCATTGTCCTGTTTCTGGAACGCCTTCACCCGGCCGCCGGCATCGAGGATGATCGCGCTCATCGGCCGGCACTTATGCCTTTTCGCGGCGGCGAAAGTCGCCGCAATGATGGTGTTGGCCTCGTCCAGCGTCAGCGCGCGCATTTTCGGTTCCCTTCCACGGCCGCCGCAGCCGAGATTAGCAGCGAATAGCGAGTGGCGAATAGGGAACCGATGCGTTTGCCATTCGCTATTCGCCATTCGCGCGCCGTGCGGCTTGACAGCGCGAAGCCTAAACCTTATCTCCCACTTGCCTTTTGGCACTCAGCCATTAGGAGTGCTAAGATACTGCAAAGCAACAACTTTTCTCTAACGCCAAAGCCGCAAAATCCTACCAAGTTGCTATACAGGTCGCGCGGCGACGAGGGTAAACATGGCAAAAACGAAGTTCCGGCCGCTTCATGACCGAGTGGTCGTCAAGCGTATCGACGCCGAGGCGAAGTCCAAGGGCGGCATCATCATTCCCGACACCGTCAAGGAGAAGCCGTCGGAAGGCGAGATCGTCGCCGTCGGCCCGGGCGGCCGTGACGAGAACGGCAAGCTCATTCCGATCGGCGTCAAGTCCGGCGACCGCGTGCTGTTCGGCAAGTGGTCGGGCACCGAGGTCAAGCTCGACGGCGAGGAGCTCCTGATCATGAAGGAGTCCGACATCATGGGCGTGATCGCCTGAACGGAGGACGGAGGGCAGAAGACGGACGACGGCAACGCAAGCTTGTCCGTTTTTCATCTGTCGTCCGTCGTCTGTCGTCCGTCATCTGAACTCCGACACCTGAAGGAACCAAACAATGTCCGCGAAAGACGTAAGATTTTCCACCGATGCGCGCGACAAGATGTTGCGCGGCGTCGATATTCTCGCCAATGCGGTGAAGGTGACGCTCGGCCCCAAGGGCCGCAACGTCATCCTCGATAAATCGTACGGCGCTCCCCGCATCACCAAGGACGGCGTCACCGTCGCCAAGGAGATCGAGCTCGAAGACAAGTTCGAGAACATGGGCGCGCAGATGGTGCGCGAAGTGGCGCAGAAGACCAATGACCAGGCCGGCGACGGCACCACGACCGCGACCGTGCTCGCCGCCGCCATCGTCAAGGAAGGCGTCAAATCGGTGGCCGCCGGCATGAACCCGATGGATCTTAAGCGCGGCATCGACCTCGCCGTCGCCGCCGTCGTCGCCGACATCAAGAAGCGGTCGAAGAAAGTCGGGTCCTCCGCTGAAGTGGCGCAGGTCGGCACCATTTCGTCGAACGGCGACGCGACCATCGGCAAGATGATTGCCGACGCGATGCAGAAGGTCGGCAACGAAGGCGTCATCACGGTCGAGGAGGCGAAATCCCTTGAGACCGACGTCGAGATCGTCGAGGGCATGCAGTTCGACCGCGGCTATGTCTCGCCGTATTTCATCACCAATGCCGAGAAGATGGTCGCCGAGCTCGAGGACGCTTACGTGCTGCTGCACGAGAAGAAGCTCGCCCAGCTCCAGGCCATGCTGCCGTTGCTCGAAGCCGTGGTGCAGTCGGGCAAACCGCTCCTCATCATCGCCGAGGACATCGAGGGCGAGGCGCTGGCGACGCTCGTCGTCAACAAACTGCGCGGCGGATTGAAAGTGGCCGCCGTGAAAGCGCCCGGCTTCGGCGATCGACGCAAGTCGATGCTTGAAGACATCGCCATCCTCACCGGCGGCCAGCTCATTGCCGAAGACCTCGGTATCAAGCTCGAAAGCGTGACGCCGGCGATGCTCGGCCGCGCCAAGAAGATCGTGATCGAGAAGGAGAAGACCACGATCGTCGACGGCGCCGGCAAGAAGAAGGACATCGAGGCCCGCGTCAACCAGATCAAGGCGCAGATCGAAGAGACCACCTCCGACTACGACCGCGAGAAGCTGCAGGAGCGGCTTGCCAAACTCGCCGGCGGCGTCGCGGTGATCCGTGTCGGCGGCGCCACCGAGATCGAGGTCAAGGAGAAGAAGGACCGCGTCGAGGACGCGCTCAACGCCACTCGCGCCGCGGTCGAAGAAGGCATCGTGCCGGGCGGCGGCGTCGCTCTGTTGCGCGCCAAGAAGGCGATCGGCAAGTTGACCAACGACAATGCCGACGTGCAAGCCGGCATCAACATCGTGCTCAAAGCGATCGAGATGCCGCTGCGCCAGATCGCCGAAAATTCCGGCGTCGAGGGTTCCATTGTGGTCAACAAGATCCTCGAGAACAAGTCGGAGACCTACGGCTTCGACGCGCAAACCGAGGAATATGTCGACATGCTCGACAAGGGCATCGTCGATCCGGCCAAGGTAGTGCGCGCGGCGCTGCAAGACGCCGCCTCCGTCGCCGGCTTACTCGTCACGACGGAAGCCATGGTCGCCGAAACGCCGAAGGACGCACCCGCGATGCCGGCCATGCCGGGCGGCGGCGGGATGGGCGGGATGGGCGGCATGGGCTTTTAGTTCCCGCTCGCAAATCGAACGACAAAGGGCGCGGCCAAGGCCGCGCCCTTTTTATGAGCCGCGTGTCACTCGTCGATTCGGTGCCGTGCGGCGCTAATCCGTTTCACGCGATGCCGCGATGACACTGTCCGCGGCCGGAACGTTGCGCAAGGTCAGCTGTTTCTGCAGCCTTTCCGCTTCCTCCTCCATCCCCATCCAGCGTAGTTTGCGAATCATTTTGACGAGTTCGTTCGACGCTCCCTGCTCTGCCAATCTGTCAGGAGGCTTTTGTTGTTCGTGCCGCATTTCCATGGATGTTCTCCCACATGTTTTTCATGAGCCGCTTTTGATGAGCGGTTCTCAACGAGCCATGGGGCATCCCCAAGGCTGTATCTCGGCTGTATCGTTATCACCCAAGCAGACCGAACAATGCACTGCGCCAGCTATGACCTATTCGTCCGCTTTGGCAATGCGGTACTCGCGCGCCGCAACATGCAGCGACCGGAACCAAACATCAAATACGCCGGTACCGATCGCCGCTGAGCGGCCCGGCTAATGCGGTCAGGCCGAGAAAACGCGGTCGCCTGGGACTGACGGAGCGATTAAGAGGCCTTCCTGAAGACCTGGTTGACACCACGCGCGAACGGCTCGGCGCTTTCGCCGGCCATCTTTTGTCCGAGCGCTGTCAGCTCCTTGGTCTGTTCGCTCAGCATCTCGTACTGCTTGCGCGCGTGCGCCGTCCACAATTCGGCAAAATCGGACGGCGACTTGGCGGTCGCCATCTGGTGAGCAAAGTCGAAAATTGCCTCGGCATTGGCCCGCGCCGCGTCGATCATTTTGACGTTGAAGTCGCGAATGTTTTCGACCGCCACCGAATAACTTTGTTCGACCGCTGCTTTGCCTTTCTCAAGGGTCTCGTTGGCAAGCGTCGCGCTCTTGTCGATAAATTTTCTACTCTGATCGTGTTCGCTTGGGGGATTCATCGTGTTTTTCCTTTGAGGTTGTTTGTGAATATTTTCAGTACGCGCGCAACCGTGGTCGCGCGCGTGGCCAATCTGCGGGCGCCTACGGCGCCCGCAATTCGAGCCAAGATCAGCGTTCGATTAGAATTATGCCAGCCGATGGCATCAGCGCTGCCGGTTAAGTCAACGGCGACTGCGGCATGTCGCCGTTTCGTGGGCAGCCTTCGAAGCCGTACTTAACTATATTAAATATGTGTCAACTCCGAGATCAAAGCACAATAGCGCGCCGAGGCTTTATTTCGCGATTGCGGTGGCGAATCTAACTGCTCTCTTTTCCTCCCCCGCTTCACGGGCGAAGAAAAGCGGCATCAATTCGTCATCAGCCGATAGTACAGCGTCGTGTCGCCCGACAATTCAACGACATCGCCGTCGCGCCGCCATTTGCTCACCGAAGCCAACGCCGCCAGAAGCGCGGCGTCGCTCGATTGCTGCTGCGGATCGCATTGCGCCGCCTGCCCGTCGCTTTCCGTCTGCGCCGGCACGATGGTGATCGAATCGTCGGCGACCGTGGCTTGGCCGCGCAGGTTCGTGCACCACAGATCGATCGAGGCAGTGCCGTCGTCCTCGACCTCAAGCATCGGAATGCGCTTGGAACCGGCCATCGGCGCAACGTCGAGCATGAGCTCGCTGCCGAACGGGAACGGCTCGCTTGCCGTTACCGGCAACAGCGAGCCTGCGAAAATGAGCACTGCGAAACAGCAGGCGAAGCGCCGGCGCGGCATCGTCGTCTCCGGGTAGTATTTTTCTGCATGATCTTATCCGACCTTGCTTCGCCCGCCGACCCTCCTACGCTCGCTGCGCGACCTTCGGAGGGTTTGAGTCCGCCGAAGCGCGTAGCGCGAAGGCGGAAGCAGGGTTCGCGAAGGCAGGAAACCGACATCCATCCCCGGATCGAGATCCGAGGATGGGCTTATTCGGGATCATGCGCGAGAAAGATCGCGAATGGCGAATTGTGGATGGAAAGGCCAGCCGCATAGCGAATTGCGAATAGGGGACGAATCCCCTACGCGCAACTCATATTCGCTATTCGCGGTTCGCTAGGCTTTCGGCAACGCCGCGATATCGGGGAAGAACAGATAGCAAGCCACTCCGATCAAGATGAGATAGGCGAGCAGCACGAGCGTCCAGCCGAAATTGTGGCGAATGACCTCGCCCTCGTTGCGCGCGAATTCGCTGGTCGAGACACCGACGCTCGCGGTCTGCGGCGCGATCGGTTTGCCGATCTCAGCGCCGGCCGAATTGAGCGTCGGCAACAGCATCAGCGGGAAGCCGAGCAATTGCCCGACCAGCGCCTGAAATTTGCCGAACATGGCGTTGGTCGAAGTGTTGCTGCCGGACGGCGCCACGCCGATGAAGCCCAGGATGGGGGCAACGACGATGAAATATGGCCCGAGCTCGGCGAAGGCTTTGGCGAGCGAGCCCGCCATTGCCCGATAAGTTGAAGACATAAGCGAGGCCGAAGATGAAGACGCCGACCGGGCAAGCGCCCCACATTTGCGACCAGGTCTTGCTCCAGATCTGGGCGAGTTGCGCGCCAGTAACGCGCAACAGCCAAGGGCCGTCGCTTATTATTCGAGGACGCGGCTGCGTGCGGCAATGCCGCGCATTGCGTCACGACGAATGCGGTTTTTTGCCGGCCTGCCGTAAATTTAGGCAAATCCGTTATTTACGGCTACCGAATAGGGCCGGACCGCGACATAAGACGCAATGCACCGTGGAAAGCTTCGTGCTAGTGCGGTGCACCATCAAGGCTTTTCGGTTCTATTCCTTCGGGTTACGTCGTTTAGTCGCCCCGTTGGGTTGGTTTTCTGATGCGCCGCTGCGTGTTGCGCTCGAATTCGTAAACGTCGGAGGTTTTTCGTGAAAGGTCTCGCTGCGACGCTTGCCACGGTGTGGCGATTGGCCATTCCCTACTTCCGCTCGGAGGATCGCTGGCCCGGGCGCATCCTGCTGGCGCGGTGGTCGCCATCGAGTTGTCGATCGTCGCCATCACCGTAATTTTGAACCAGTGGTACAACCGATTTTACAATACGCTGCAGGATCACAACTGGGCTGCCTTCGTCAGCGCCATCCTGTTCTTCTGCGCGCTCGCCGCGATCTACACGGTGCTGGCCGTCTATCAGAATTACCTCAATCTCTGGCTCCAGATTCGCTGGCGCCGCTGGATGACGCAAACTTATCTGCGGCAGTGGCTGAATACCGCCAACCATTACCGCATGCAGCTTCTCGGCGACGCCGCCGACAATCCGGATCAGCGCATTGCGGACGACCTGCAAATGTTCGTGCAGAGTACGCTCTCGATCGGACTCGGGCTGCTGAACTCGTGCGTAACGCTAGGCTCTTTCGTCATCATTCTCTGGTCGCTTTCGGAACAGGCGCCGCTCCATCTGTTCGGCGCGTCGTTTGCGATTCCCGGCTATTTGGTTTGGGCGGCGCTGTTCTACGCGGTGGCCGGCACCGTAATCACGCATCTGATCGGCTGGCCGCTTATTCCGCTCAACTTTCAGCAACAACGCTACGAGGCCGATTTCCGCTTCAATCTGGTGCGCACGCGCGAGAATTCCGAGCAGATCGCGGCGCTGCATGGCGAAGCCGCCGAGCGCGAGCGGCACTTCAGCCGCTTCGGGCTCATCGTTGGCAATTGGATCGCGATCATGCAGCGGCAGAAGCAGCTCTCGTTCTTCACGCAGAGCTATTCGCAGGCCGCGGTGATCTTTCCCTATTTGATGGTCAGCCCGGCCTATTTTTCCGGCGCCATGCAACTCGGCGGCTTGATGCAGACGGCATCCGCATTCAACAGCGTGCAGACGGCTTTGTCCTATTTCGTCTCGGCTTACCAATCGATCGCGCAATACCGCGCGGTGGTCACGCGCTTGTCCGGATTTCGAGAATGCCATCGTGGCCGGCCGCGCAGTCGCGCTGACGCCGCCGGTGATCGAGGTGCTGCCGCGCGAAACTTCAAGCGCGATTTCAATCGATCACTTGAACGTTCGCCTGCCGAACGGCGAGCCGCTGGTCGATGCCGAGCACATCGCGCTCGCGCCCGGCGAGCGCGTGCTGGTAACCGGGCCGTCGGGCGCGGGCAAGTCGACGCTGTTCCGCGCCATCACCGGCATCTGGCCGTTCGGATCTGGCCGCGTGATGGTGCCGCGAGACGCCAAGGTCATGTTGCTGCCGCAGCGGCCTTATTTTCCGGTGGCCACGCTTTCCACCGCGGTCAGTTATCCGGCCAGGGCCGGCACGTTCGACGATGCCCGTATCGCCGAGGTGGTCGCCGCGGTCGGCCTTCCCGAATGGAGCGGACGGATCAACGAAGAAGCGCACTGGAATCGGATGCTTTCTCAAGGAGAGCAGCAGCGCCTCGGCGTTGCTCGCGCACTCTTGCAGGAGCCCGATTATCTCTTCCTCGACGAAGCAACCGCTTCGCTCGACGAAGCCGCCGAGGCGATGCTGTACCGGCTGATGCAGGAACGGCTCAAAGGCACGACGATCATATCGATCGGCCACCGCTCGACACTCGGCGCCTTCCATCGCCGCCGCATCGAGGTCGTGCCGGGTGAAGCCGCCGCGCAGGTGCGCGATGTTCCGCTGGTGTCGGCGGCGGAGTGAGCCACGTCATTGCGGGAGCCACGGATCCGGCCGAAGCAGGATCCAGCGACGAGCAATCGCCCCGCGTTACACTGGATTGCTTCGTCACTATCGTCCTCACAATGACGAAGCAAATACGAAACGGCCGGCAGCGTTTCCGCCACCGGCCGCAATTCTTCGAAGATGCTCAGCCGAGTTTACTTCAGGCCGCTGAGGTTGGCCGCGAACGAGAGTTTCGCGATATAGGCGGCGCTGCACCAGTTGGAGCCCAGGCCGTCGGGATTCTGCGACGTCACGATGCCCTGACCGAGTGACGAGTTTGACGCGCTGGTGAAGACGTTACACTCGGCCTTGTTCAGGTTGGTGTCGTAGTAGCGCAGATCGAGCGTGAACGCCTTGTAGGTGAAGCCGAAGCCGGCGTCCCAATTCCAGTAGCTGGTGTATCACGCCGTCCGAGACTGCGTCGAGCGGCTCCGAAAACGCCGGTGCCGTAGAAAGCGTCGCTGGTGCCGAGAGCCCAGTAGCCGAGGTCAGCCGGAAATATAGCCGCCGAGGCCGCTATTGGCAGGAAACCAAGTGCTCGGCGCGGTGTAGGTGACGTTGCCGACCGTGTACCAGCCGGTAGCGCCGGTATTGGACAACCGACGGCGAGTACCATTCCTGGATGCCGGCCGCCCACTGATCGTTAATTGTGTAGGTGGCCTTGGCATACAACTCGTAGAAGCTCTGCGTTCGCCTTCGCGACGTTGCCGATGAAGATAGGCGGGATTAGTATTCTTGCTCGGCACAGCGAGGCCAGCCGAGTTGGCGCCGCACTGGGCATTGGTCGGGATCCAGAAGCCGTCTGCGAAGCTGGGAATGCCGTAGCAGTTGCCGCCCGGGTACCAGTAGTACCAAAAGCCGAAATCGAGGGCGAGCTTGTCGAAGGTCGGGCGGATGCCGCCGTAGAAGTCGATTTCCGCCGCGGCGTTATTCGGGAAGTCGATGCTCTCACCCGAGATGCCGGCGTAGTATTGCAAACTCGGCTTTGATTGTAGCGCAGCTCGAAGCCGGCCTGGGTCGACGGATTGTGCGCCGACTGCGTGATGCCGCGGAAATTATAGTCGTTCATCAACGCGGCGCTGATCGCGACGTCCCAAGGCGACGGCGGCGGCGCGCGCTGCCGGCGGGGCTTTGGTTGCCATGTCGGCAGCCATCGCGGAGGAACTGGCCAGACCGGCCACCAGAACTAACGATAAAGCGACTCTCTTCATAACTTGCCCCTTCTCTTGATCTCTTGTCCCTGTCCTGTACTCGGGCGACACCCCTTGTCGGCAACCGGTACGGAACCAATCCCTGCAGCGCCCCTTGCGCAGCGTGAACCTTCACGAATTCTTCAATTTTGTTAGTAAAGAGCCAAGCTTAAAACGACGGCAAATGCTGACTTTTTATGCTTTCACGGGATAACTTCACCGTTTCTTACGAAGTGTGGCAGGCAGGATACACTTTTGGCCCGTTTATTCAGTCTCAGACCGCTCGCCGGATCGAGATTTCGGACTTGACCGATTGATTTCCTGGTCGCGCAAAGGCGATTTCACCTATCATTCGTGGACAATGATAGCGGGCCGAACGGAGCGTAGAATCATGAAGGCGATGGTCGACGGCCAGGTCGTTGCGCAAAGCAACGATGTCGTGGAATGCAAGGGATATCAGTACTTCCCGCGCACGGCGGTGCGCCTGACTTGGCTCGAAAAGGCGGAAAAAACCGCCGATGACCGGGCCTGTCCGCACGGCGTGCAGTTCTACGACGTCGTCGTCGAAGGCACGCGCCACCCGCGCGCCGCGTGGTGCTACGAAGCGCCTCGGCCGGAGATGCGACAGGTCGGCGGCCGATTCGGCTTCTGGCAGGACGTCGAGGTGAGCTGAGGCTCCGCCTAAGCCGCCTGCTTCTTGCGATTGGCTTCGAGCCGCGCGTCGACCAGCGCCACCTGGGCGTCGATCGCTGGATTGCTCAAGCCCTTCTGCCTGGCGATGAGCTGAACGAGCTTGTCGGCGCGTTCGATATTGGGCGCGCCGTTTTGCAGCGCCCGCGCCGCCGAAGCCGGCCGGGTAAGCGACTGCGCCGCGGCGGCGTATTTCTCGAACGGCACCAGGTCATCGGGTTTGGCGCCAAGCTTGACGCACAGGTCGTTGACGAAATTGTAGACCGAGCGCGCGGTCTCGAGGTCGCTGTGCACCGCTTCCTGCGCCGTGCGCATGCCGTCCTTGGTCACGCAGCGATAATTGCCGGCGAGCAGCATCGCCCATTTGGCCAGCGGCACGAAGATCGAGTCGTAGACTTTGAACTTCACCGGCAGCTCGATCTTGCCCTCGGGCGTATCGAAGCGGGCGGCGTCGACGTCTTTCTCGAGCTGGCGCAGGATCGCCGTGCTCTTCGCGTCGTCGAACTTTGCGCATTTGAAGTTGGTCGGCAGCGTCACCAGGAGAAAATTGGCTTTCTCGTCCGGCGGCCGGATGGCCTGCGGATCGGGGCTGTTCAAAGTGATCGTCGCCGGATCGAACGAATCCCAGACGCTCGGATCGGTATAAGCGGGCTTGAGCGCGTCGTAGTTCAGGCCGGGAATGCGCTTCACGTAAGGCAACGGCGGCATGTTCATGATGGACATGCACGGCACGCGCGATTTCGCCACCGCATCGAGCAATTCGCGCACGCCGGGCGAGCGATACTGCGGCTCCTGCATGCACAGGCCGATAAGATCGTATTTCTTCGGGTCGACGCCGGTGGCGGGACCCGCCGTCACCTTGCCGGGAAGCTTGCGGGATTCAAGCAAGACCGGATCCTTGCGGCCGCGCACCGGCAAACGAACCTTAAAGCCTTCGGCATTGATCAGGTCCGCTTCCGCGGGCAGACAGACCAGATGAATCGAATGACCGCCGAACAGAAGCTTCGACGCGAGCAGCGATCCATAGGACGCGCCCATCAGCAGGATGTTATAAGTCGCCGGCATAACGCACCTCCTCGACAGAGCGAAACGGCCGATTTGGTCGGCCTCGGATCGGCGGCCAAGTGCAGCCGACCAGTGAAATCATGTAATGCTATTGGCCCCGCAATGCCTATGCAATGCGGGGCCGGAAGCGCCTCACGGACAATCGTCCGATGGTGCGAAAAGCTTCAGCTGCCGCTGCTGCCGCCGCCACCGAACCCGGAACCCATCGGCGGGGTCCATGACGGCGCCGGCGTGGGCGCGGGTTCCGGCGCAGGCGCCGGTGCGGCCATCGGGCGGCTGGGCTTCGGAGCGGGCTTGGGAGCAGGCTTCGGCGCCGCCGCCTTCCGCTTCGGAGCAGCTTTCTTCGCCGTTTTCTTCTTCGTGACTTTCTTCGCTTTCGACTTAAGCGTTTTCTTCTTCTTGCCCGCCGCGGCGGCCTTTTTCTTCTTCGCGGACTTCTTCTTCGCTTTTGCCTTCTTCGCCATGATCGACCTCCCGATCTCGCTCTCGATATTCAATCCGTGCGGCCCCCCCAAGAATGCGATCAGGAGAGACCGTCAGTGTGACACGATGCCGGCCGAACCCCGCTCAGCCCGCCGCCGTGACAGGGGGCATCGCCGCACGCGGCCGATACTCCCGCAGTCTGGGTGGACAGGGCCCCCCGGTTGCCCAATCGATCAACTCGACCGTATGGACGGCTGGAAGATCCGTGCCCGCTGCGATTTGCGTGATGCAGCCGATATTGCCCGCTGCGATCACGTCAGGTCGCAATCTCTCGATAGTCCCGACTTTACGCTCGCGCAACCTCCTTGCGATGTCGGACTGCATAATATTGTAGGTCCCGGCCGAGCCGCAGCACAGATGGCCGTCCGGCACATCCTTCACCTTAAAGCCGAGCTTGGTGAGCAGTTCTTTCGGCTGCCGATTAACGCGCTGGCCATGCTGCAGCGAGCAGGCGGAATGATAGGCGACAACAAGCGGCGGCGCTTTGCGGTCCGGGTTCAGCGGCACACCGGCAAGATATTCGGAAATATCCTTGGCCAGGCTCGACACGCGGGCGGCGCGGGCGGCGTAAACGGGATCGCCTCGCAGCATGAAACCGTAATCCTTGACGGTCGTGCCGCAGCCCGAAGCCGTGATCAGGATGGCGTCGAGACCATCGATCGCGGTCCAGACGTCGATATTGGCCCGCGCCTGGGCGAGCGCCTCGTCCGCTCGGCCCATGTGGTGGACGAGCGAGCCGCAGCAGCCGGCGCCGTCGGGCAGCACGACCTCGATGCCATGCCGTGTCAAAACGCCGATTGTCGCCGCGTTGATCTCGGGCGCCAGCAGATCATTGACGCAGCCGGCAAGGAGCGCGACGCGCCCCTTGCGCGCAGCCATCGCGGTCCCTTTGGCCGGGAATGTCTGCGGCGCGAGCGGCCGATGCGGCGCCCGCCACGGCGACAAGCGGAGCATCGCGGCAAGCCGCGTCTGCCCGATCGCCGCGGCAATCGGCGCGAACGGTTTTGCGATGCGCGCCGTGTGCAGCGCGAGCCGGAAGCGCCGCGGATAAGGCATCAGCGCGGCGAGCATCGCGCGCAGCAAGCGCTCGCCAAGCGGGCGGCGATAGGTTTCCTCGATATGGGCGCGGGCGTGATCGACGAGGTGCATGTAGTGGACGCCGGACGGGCACGTCGTCATGCAGGCGAGGCACGACAGGCAACGGTCGATATGCTTGGTCACATCCGCCGTCGCCGGCCGGTCGTGCTCCAGCATGTCCTTGATGAGATAGATGCGCCCGCGCGGCGAATCGAGCTCGTTACCGTCGAGCACATAGGTCGGACAGGTCGCGGTGCAGAAGCCGCAATGCACGCAGGCGCGCAAAATCTTTTCCGCCTCCGCGACATCCGGATCGGCAAGCTGCGTCAGCGTGAAGGACGTTTGCATGGCTCACACCCCCGCCCAAATGCGCCCGGCATTGAGCACGCCTTGCGGGTCAAACCCTGTTCGCACGCGCTTGGTCAATGCGGCGAGCGCCGCGTCCTCTGCCGTAAAGACGTCGACCGTGGCGCGCACCGCGACCGGTGCGCGGATGAGCGTGGCATGACCGCCATTGTTGGCGACGGTCGAGTGCACGAGCGGCGCGTGAGCGTCATCCGTAGCCGGTACTGCCGCCCAAATCAGGCCACCAGCCCAATCGTAGAGCAGCTCCGCATCCGTCGCCCCCGCGACTATGTCACCCACCTTGGTCCCATGCGTCGGCGCTGTCGAGATGCGCCAAAGATCGTGCCTGCCGCAGGGACCGTCCGCCGCAAACGGCCTCACATCGCGTATCGCATGCCACAGTGCGCGCGACGATGCTTCGCCGAGCGAACCGAGCGACCCGAAGGATGCCAGCAGGCTCTCCAGCACGCTTTTGCGCTGCGCCACCGACGGCGCCACGCCTTCAAGGCGGAACGCCGTGACTGAAGTTTGCGCGGACGCCGTCTCGGCGACCCGCGCAGCAACAGAAGCCGGCAGATGCGCCGCGCCCGACACGTCGGCGAACGAAGCCATCGCCGCCGTCATGACTTTGCTTGCGGTCCGATCGCGGAGGTTGAGGACCAGGATCGTCTCCTCGGTTTCGGCCCTTGGCAGCGTTTTGATCGTCACGTCGGTCATGGCCGCAAGCGTGCCCCACGAGCCGGCAAGGAGCTTGCACAGGTCGTAGCCGGTGACGTTTTTGACCACGCGGCCGCCGGACTTGAACGTTTCGCCGCGGCCTGACACCGCGCTGAAGCCGAGGAAATGATCGCGTGCGGCGCCTGCTTTGATCCGGCGCGGCCCGGAGAGATTAGCCGCGATCGCGCCGCCGATCGTGCCGGCGCCGGTCTCGCCGCCCAGCGCCACCGCGTAATCCATCGGCTCGAAGGCGAGCTGTTGCTGACTTGCCGCCACCAGCGCTTCGATCTCGGCCATCGGCGTTCCAGCCTTCGCCGAGAGCACGAGCTCCTCCGGCTCGTAAAGCGTAACACCGGATAGTCCTGAAAGATCGAGCGTTGCATCCCATTGCGCGGCGCGGCCGATCGCGCGCTTGCTGCCGCGGCCGACGACTTCAAAGGTTTTGCCGTTGCCGAGCGCCCATTGGATCGCCTGCTCGACTTCGGCGGCGTCGCGCGGCTTCAGGCTGTCGGCCATCGCGCGCGCCATCATTCCGCTGCGTCGGCCGCAGGCCTGGAACCTGCAAAACCCGGCATGATCTCGCGCGCGAACCGGCGCAGCTGCGCGCTGCCGCCGGCGATGGTGAGCAAGACATAGCCGACGCCGGCGTCCTGCAAGGCCTCGAGCATGGCGCATATCTCATCGGGCGTGCCGAACAGCGCGTTCTCCTCCGTGCCGCCGGTCTTGTCGGCATAGGCGAGCACGTGCGAGCCGCTTTTGCCGTCCGGCTTGCGCGAAACCTCGACGGTGCGCTTGGTATAGGCGGCCTGGCGAATGAGGGCTGCCTGTTTGTCGGCCGCATCCTTGGCGACGTAAAGCTGGCGCGCCACCGCGACCTGTTGTGGATCGAAGCGCAGACCTCGCGCCTGCCATTCGGCTTTGTAGATGCCGATGCGCGCGGCGATTTGCTGGGCGCTGGCGTATTGATCGAGGATCAGATTGAACCCGCGCGTCGCGGCGCGGCGGATCGACTGCTCGCTGCCGGCCGCCACCCAGAACGGCGGATGCGGCTGTTGCGCCGGCGGCGGCTCGACGACGATGTCCTCGAAACGCCAGAAGCGGCCGCGGTGCGAAAAGCGCGTGCGCTCGACAAAAGCGCGCTTCATCACCTCGACCGCCTCCTCGAAGCGCGCTTCGGCCTCCTCCGGCGCGATCTGAAATCCCTTGAATTCGCTGTGCCGGTAACCCTTGCCGATGCCGAAATCGAAGCGGCCGCCCGAGACCAGATCGAGGGTGGCCGCCTGTTCGGCGAGCAGCACCGGATTATGCCAGGGCAGCACCATCACCGCCGAACCGAGCCGCAGCGTCTTCGTGCGCATGGCGAGCGCCATGAGCAGCATCAGCGTCGCAGAAACCTGGTTCCAGCCGGTGAAGTGATGCTCGACCAGAAAACTCGATTTAAAGCCGAGCGCCTCCGCCTCGACGTTGAAGTCGAGATAGTCGCGAAAGCCCTGGCCGGTTTCCGGCCCGAGATCGTGGCTGTTGGCTTGCGCGGAACTGAAGATGCCGAATTTCATGAGGCTGCTTTGACGCGAACTTTTTCTTAAAATCGCGGAATGTCGGGAAACGGCACGCGGCCGGCATGCACGTGCATGCGGCCAAGTTCGGCGCAGCGGTGCAGCGTCGGAAACACTTTTCCGGGATTAAGCAGGCTCTTATCGTCGAAGGCGCATTTGAGCCGCTGCTGCTGGTTGAGATCGATTTCCGAGAACATCACCGGCATCAGGTCGCGTTTTTCCACGCCGACGCCGTGCTCGCCGGTGAGCACGCCGCCGACCTCGACGCACAGCCGCAAAATATCGGCGCCGAATTGTTCGGCGCGCTCAAGCTCGCCCGGTTTGTTGGCGTCGTAGAGGATCAACGGATGCAGATTACCGTCGCCGGCATGAAACACGTTGGCGACGCGCAGGCCGTATTTCGCCGACAATTCGCGGATGCGACCGAGCACCACAGGCAGCTTGGCGCGCGGGATGGTGCCATCCATGCAATAATAATCGGGCGAAACGCGACCCACCGCACCGAACGCGGCCTTGCGGCCGGCCCAGAACAATTCGCGTTCGGCGTCCGAGTTCGACTTTTTGAGCGTCGTTGAACGGCAGCCCGTCGCTATTTCACACACCCGTTCGATCAGATGATCAACCTCGGCGCGTGGGCCGTCGAGCTCGACGATCAAGAGCGCCTCGACGTCGAGCGGATAACCGGCGTGAACGAATGCTTCGCAGAAATGAACTGCCGGTCGGTCCATCATCTCCATGCCGGCAGGAAGGATGCCGGCGCCGATGATCTGCGAGACACATGCGCCGGCATCCTCGGACGAGGTAAAGCCGACCAGCACCGCGCGCGCGGTCTGCGGCTTTTTCAGCAGGCGGACCGTCACTTCGGTGACCACTCCCAATAGCCCTTCCGAGCCGGTGACGATGCCGAGCAGATCGTAACCCCCGGAATCGAGATGCTTGCCGCCGAGCCGCACAATTTCCCCGGTCATGAGCACCAGTTCGCAGCCGAGCACATTGTTGGTGGTCATGCCGTATTTGAGGCAATGCACGCCGCCGGAATTCTCCGCCACGTTGCCGCCGATGGTGCAGGCGAGCTGCGACGACGGATCGGGCGCGTAATAGAAGCCGGCCGCTTCGACCGCCTGCGATACCGCGAGATTGGTGACGCCGGGTTCGACCACGGCGACGCGGTTGTCGTAGTCGATCTCACGGATGCGGTTGAATTTGGCGAGACCGAGCAGCACGCCGTCGCCGAGCGGCAGTGCGCCGCCGGACAGCGAGGTTCCGGCGCCGCGCGGCACGACCTTGATGCCCTCGCGGTGGCAAAACCCGAGTACCGCCGCGACCTGCGCGGTGGTTTCCGGCAACACCACGACCATCGGCAGTTGGCGGTAGGCCGTAAGCCCGTCGCTCTCGTAAGCGCGCATTTCTTGCTCGGAAGCGATGACGCCCTCGCCCGGCACGATGCGCTTGAGCGCCGCCACGATCTCGGCGCGGCGCGCCAGAACCGCGTCGTCGAACAGCGGCATCAATAGCGGCATCGAAACCTCTTTAAGGCGTTTCCAGGCTCATTATAGCGGAGAATGCGCCGGTCATGCGCATATCAAATTGGCATGCGCGTGCGCCGAAAGGCGCGGCATTGAGGGCGGTTGACACGCTGCGGCGGGCTCGCTTGAACGGCGCTCGGGGTTCAACCGGCGTCGATGCCGGATAAGGATACGCGATGGCAAGAACAAGGACGGCGACGGCAATGATCGCCGCATTGGCCGGCGCAGTCATGATGCAGGCGGCTTTGGCGGGGCCCGCCCGGGCCCAGGACGCCGACAAAGGCAAGCAGGTGTTCAATATGTGCTATCCGTGCCATTCCATCGGACCCGACGCGACGAACAAGGTCGGCCCCGAGCTTAACGGCCTCGACGGGCGGCATTCCGGCACGGCGCCGAATTTCGACTATTCGGACGCCAACAAGAATTCGGGGATTGTCTGGAATGAGTTGACGTTCAAGCAGTACATCAAGAGTCCGAGCGGCATGGTGCCTGGAACCAAGATGCCCTTTGCCGGCATCAAGAACCAGGAAGAGATCAATGACCTGTGGGCTTACATCGGCCAGTTCGATGCCAACGGCAATATCAGGAAATAGACTGACCGCATGCCGCAGCGCGGATTGATCTGGCTCAAGGAGCGCCGGCGCCGAAAATGAGATAACATCCATCATCCAGGGGAAAACGCCGCCATGATAAAAGATATTGTCGTCAATCTCAGCGTCAACAAAGACGGCGGTTTCGCCGGCGATTATGCGGTGTCCGTTGCCAGCGCATTCGAGGCGCACCTGACCGGTATTGCCTTCGTATTCGATCCGATCGTTCCCGTCTCGGGTACGGGTTACATCCCCGCCGAAGTGATCGAGACTCAACAAGCGGACAACGAATCCGCCGCGAAGGCCGCCATCGACCGCTTTGCCGCGGCGACCCAGCGCGCCGGACTCTCCGCCGAGCCGCTCTCGCTCACCGCCAGTTTCGCCGGCGCCGGCGACCAGTTCGGCCGCATCGCGCGACGCTTCGATCTTGCCATTGTCGGGCAGTCCGAACCTGAAGCAAGCAGTGTGGAAGACATCATCGCCGAAACCACGCTGTTCGAATCCGGCCGGCCGATGATCATGGTGCCCTATATCCAAAAGGCGCCGCTCAAGCTCGACAATGTCATGGTGTGCTGGGACGGCAGCCGGCCGGCGGCGCGCGCCATCGCCGATGCGATGCCGCTCTTGGCGAAAGCCGGGAGCGTCGAAATCGTCATCATCACTAATGAACGCGGCAAGCGGGACGAGATCGAGGGCGCCGATATGGGCCAGCATCTCGCCCGCCATGGTCTCAAAGTCGACGTTCACCGCATGACTGGCGGCAGTATCGACGTCGCCGATGCGCTGCTCTCGCACGTCGCCGACTCTGGCGCCGATTTCATGGTGATGGGCGGCTACGGCCACTCGCGGTTGCGTGAATTCGTGCTCGGCGGGGTGACACACTCGATCTTTCGTTCGATGACGGTACCGGCGCTGCTATCGCATTAGCGGGAAATCAGGGACTACTGATCCCCGACGACTGTCTGCACCACCAAGCCGCGCGCCCGCGGATCGGCGACGCCGAGTCCACGCAACGCTATGAGCGTCAGCGATTGCACCAACACGCGCTCGCGGCCGGCGGCGTGTTGCGCGAGCGGTCCGATCAGCGCTTCGATCAAAAGACCGACCAATGCTGCGCCCGCCAGCGTCGCATCCTGTTCCGGCAGATGCCCGCCCGCGACCGCCGCCGCGATGCGCGCCGAAAATTCGGCGGCGAGCGCTTTGCGGAAGGAAAGCCGCGTCGCATCAAGCTCGGCATCGACCGGCTCTGCGGTGGCCGCAAAAGCCAGCCGCCGGTTGCGCAGTGCGCGCGTACCGAAAGTCATGATCGCGGCCGAGAGCGCCGAGAGCGGGCCCGGCGCGACATCGGCTGCACGACGTAGCGCACCGATTTCACGGTCGGAGATTTCCGTGAGCAAGGCCGCGACCAGATCGGCCTTGCCTGGAAAATAACGATAGACCGTTCCCGCCGCGATGCCGGCGCGCTGCGCGACCGCCGCGATCTGCACTGCCGCCATGCCGCCTTCGCTTGCCGCTTCGCGCGCCGCGGCGATAATGGCGGCATGCCGGGCGGCAAGCCGGCGCACGACGTTTTCGGTGCGGCGATAGGGCATCGGGCCGGGGATTGGAATCGCGTTGCGGAATAACTGAACCACGATTCAACGATGCCGGCAACGCGCGGTTATTCCGTCGCAGCGGCGGTTTTACCCTTTGGCGGCATCGCTTCGTCTGGCATAGGAGTCTGAACGTCTGCCCGGGGAAACGATCATGATCAAAAACTGCATTGCGGCCGTTGCCGCCGGCCTCGCACTTGTCGCCGTTCTTGGCACCATTCTTGGCGCCACCACGGCCGCGGCCGCCGACGATTATCCATCGCGGCCGATCGACTTCATCGTGCCGCTGGCGCCGGGCGGATCGACCGACGTGCTCGGCCGCATCATCGCGCAGGCCATCAGCGCCCGGCTCGGCCAGCCCGTGGTCGTCGAGAATGTCGCCGGCGCCGCCGGCACCATCGGCGTCACCAAAGCTGAGCGCTCCACGCCGGACGGCTACACGCTCTTATGGGGCATGTGGGGGACGAACATGGCGAACGGCGCCATTTATGATCTCGGTTTCGACCTCCTCAACGATTTCGAGCCGATCGCGCTGGTCGCCACGCAGCCGTTCCTGATCGACGCTCGCAAGACCATGCCCGCAAATAATCTGAAAGAACTGGTCGCATGGCTGAAGGCGAATTCGGACAAGGCCTCGATGGGCACGTCCGGCGTCGGCTCACCGAGCCACGTCGCCGGCGTCTTGATGGAGCAATTGGTCGGCGTGAAGTGGCAGATGATCCCCTATCGCAGTGCCGGGCTTGCCACCAACGATCTCCTCGCCGGCATCACCGATCTCCAGCTCGACACGCCCGCCGTCTCCTTGCCGCATGTGCAGAGCGGCGCGTTGAAGGCCTACGCCGTCACCGCGAAGGAGCGCATTGCCGTGGCGCCGGATATTCCGACCACCGACGAAGCGGGATTGCCCGGTTTCTATTTTTCGTTCTGGCACGCGATGTGGGCGCCGAAGGGCACGCCGCCCGCGATCATCAAGAAGGTCAGCGCGGCCGTGATGGCCTCGCTCGCCGATCCTGCCGTCCGCAAACGGCTCACCGATCTGGCGCAGATCATTTATCCGCCGGATCAAGAGACGCCGGAGGCGCTGCACACGTTTCAGAAGGCGGAAATCGACAAGTGGTATCCGATCATCAAAGCGGCCGGCATCAAGGCGCAGTGAGGTCGATCATTGCTGTTTGCTTGGCGCCGTAGTTGGAGCTGGCGCTGAGTTTGGCGCTGGCGCTGGAGCCGGTGCAGGCGCCGCTGACTGGTTCTCCTGCGCCTTCTCGCGTTTGACCGCTTCATGGTGACCGATCACGCAGCCCGCTGCCGCGCCAAGGAGCGTGTGGTGGGCGGCATGACCGGCGACACCGCCGACGACGGCTCCCTTGATGCAGCCTTTTGCATCGGCCGCAGTGGTCGCGGCCGTAATTGCCAGTGCCGACGCCGCAGCCCCCAGCGACATACGGAGTAAGTTTTTCATGCGCATCTGAACTCTGCTTGTTGCTGTCTCAATCCGCGGAATTCGGTTTCGTTCCGGCGACGCGGACGACGCTCATCCCTTCCCCTCCGCCATCGCCTTGGCGCGGATTTTGGCGAGCGTCATCCCTGGGGTGATCGCTTCGGGATCGATGGCCAGGCGCACGATGGCGGGCTTGCCAGATGCCTGCGCCGCCTTGAACGCCGCGGGAAAGTCTTCGGTGCGTTCGACCGAGACGCCGAAGCCGCCAAAGGCGCGGGCGTAAGCCGGAAAATCCGGATTGCGCAATTCGGTCGCCGAGATGCGGCCGGGATATTCGCGCTCCTGGTGCATGCGGATGGTGCCGTACATGCCATTGTCAACGATAATGATGATGAGCGGCAGACCGTATTGAACGGCGGTCGCGAATTCCTGGCCGTTCATGAGAAAATCGCCGTCTCCGGCGAGGCAGACAACGGGCCGGTCGGGATAAAGCCGCTTCATCGCCACCGCGGCCGGCACGCCGTAGCCCATCGAACCCGAAGCCGGCGCGACATGGGACGCGAAACGGCGGAAGCGGAAGAAGCGGTGAATCCAGGCCGCATAGTTGCCGGCGCCATTGCACAGGATGGCGTCGGCGGGCAGGTTTTCGCGCAACCACACCATCACCGCGCCGAAATTAACCCCGCCCGGCTGCTCGGTGGCCTTGTCCGTCCATTGCAGATAGTCGGCATGCGCACCCTTGGCGTCACCTGCGGGCGGCCGCGCGAATTTCAATTGCTCGAGCGCCGCGGCAAACGCCGTCGCCGTGGCATGGATCGCCAGATGCGGGCTATAGACGCGGCCGAGTTCCTCGGCGCCCGGATGCACGTGCACGAAAGGAACTTGCGGCCGCGGAATGTCGAACAGCGTGTAGCCCTGCGACGGCAGTTCGCCGAGCCGCCCGCCGATCATGATGACAAGGTCGGAGGATTTGATGCGTTCGAGGAGTTTTGGATTGGGCCCGATGCCGAGGTCGCCAGCGTAACACGGATGCGTCTGATCGAATACCGAGCCGCGGCGGAATGTCGTGCACACCGGCAGCGAGTATTTTTGGGCGAAGTGGCCGACGCGGTCGCTGGCGTCCTGCGACCAGCGGCTGCCGCCAAGAAGCACGATCGGCGCGCGCGCCGCGCCGAGCATCTCCGCGAACTTTTCCATCGCGGCCGGTCCCGGCGAGGTTTCGATCGAGGCGAATGGCGGCGCATCGTCGACGGCAACGCGCTCGACCAGCATGTCCTCGGGGATGGCGATGACGACGGGCCCCGGCCGGCCGTTCGCCGCGGTGTAAAAGGCACGCGAAACGATCTCCGGCACGCGCGCCGGATCGTCGATCTCGGTTGTCCATTTCGTCATCGAGCCGAAGACGGCGCGATAGTCGACCTCCTGGAAGGCCTCGCGCTCGCGGGCATCGCGGGCGACCTGGCCGACGAACATGACGAGCGGGCTCGAATCCTGCTGCGCAATGTGGATGCCGTGGGAGGCGTTGGTGGCGCCGGGGCCGCGGGTGACGAAGCACACGCCGGGGCGGCCCGTCACTTTGCCGATGGCCTCCGCCATCATGCTGGCACCCGCCTCCTGCCGGCACACGGTGACGGTAATATCGCTGTCATGGAACGCGTCGAGCACCGCGAGATAGCTTTCGCCCGGCACGCAGAAGACGTGCTGCACGCCGTGGATGCGCAGCTGATCGACCAGAACCTCGGCGGCGCTGCGCAAATTGTCCTTGCCGCGCATCGGTGTCCCCTTCCAAGCCTTTCCAAGCCCTAATCGCCCTGCCCTATTCCGGATCGGAATTGGTACGGGACATGCATATCATCGCGTTCAATAGCGCAAATTTCGCATGACCGAAACGTGCGGGGAGAAACTTGCGGGGACTTGCGCCTCCCCTGATTGACTAAGCCCGGTGGATGGCGACATAAGCTGCACCGTACCGAACATCGACCACGAAGGACCGACCATGGCGAGCACTGCCACTACCGCGCCGACCGGCGGCCACGAGCCAGAAGCAACCCGGCGCGATTTCCTGTTCATCGCAACCGCCACCGTCGGCGCGGTCGGCGCCGCGGCGACCTTGGTGCCGCTCATCGACCAGATGAATCCCGACGCCTCGACGCTCGCGGCCGGCGGGCCGGTCGATCTCGACATCAGCAAGATCGAGGAAGGCGCGCAGGTCGTCATCCGCTGGCGGCAGCGGCCGATCTTCGTCTTCCATCGTTCGAAGCAGACGCTCGAACTCGATGCAGAGCGCGCAAATGATTTCGCTTCTGTCCGATCCGAATTCCGAGCAGACCCAGCAGCCGCCCTATGCCGACAACTGGCATCGCTCGCTCAAGCCCGAATTCGGCGTGCTGGTCGGCATTTGCACGCATCTCGGCTGCATTCCACTGTTCTATCCGACGCCGAGCGCGACGACGCCGGTATCGAGTTGGCCGGGCGGCTATTTCTGCCCCTGTCACGGTTCGAAATACGATCCGGCCGGACGCGTATTCTCCGGCGTGCCGGCGCCGTACAATCTGCCGGTGCCGCCCTATCGGTTCGTCAACTCAACGACGCTGCGCGTGGGCGAGAACGATTCCAGCGCGCAAGCCTGGAATTTCGATTCGATCCGCCAGCTCTGAGCGCGCGGCTTCGGTGCGCCCGCGGGCGTGCTTTCTCGCCGCGGCTCGCCGATAATGCCGCATGTCTGTGCGGCAAAAGCCCCTCGATCTTCGCGCGCTCGCGATCGCCACGGCCGGCTTTGCCGCCTTCGTCAATCTGTACTCGCCGCAAGCGCTGTTGCCCGAACTGGGGCGCGAATTTCACGTCGGCGCCGGCGAAATCTCCTCGCTGATGACCGCCAGCACCGCCGCTATCGCGCTGACTGCGCCCTTTACCGGAGCGATCGCCGACGTTATCGGCCGCAAGCGGCTGATCACCTCCGCCATGTTCGCCATCACGGTGCCGACGGTCATCATGACCTTCGCGGCAACGGTACCGGAGCTGGTCTTTTGGCGTTTCGTCCAAGGACTGCTGGTGCCGCCGATCTTTACCGTCGCGGTTGCCTATATCGGCGATGAATGGCCGGCCGCCGACGTCGCGCGCGTCGCCGGCCTCTATATGGTGGGAGCGAGCCTTGGCGGATTTAGCGGCCGATTCATCCCCGGCGTCTTGACCGACGTAATCGGTTGGCGCGCCGCCTTCGACGTGGTCGCGCTCTTGACCCTTGCCGCGGCGGTCATCGTCGCGCTGACACTGACCCGCGAGCGGCACTTCGTGCCCTCGGGTGGCCTAATCGGCTCGGCACGGCACATGGTCCGGCATCTGCGCGATCCGCGGCTGATCGCAACCTATGCCATCGGCTTCGGCGTGCTGTTCAACTTCATCGCCACCTTTACCTATGTGAGCTTCCATCTCGCGGCGCCGCCCTACCTGTTTTCTCCGACCTTGCTCGGCGCCTTGTTCGTCACCTATCTCGCCAGCAGCGTCGTCGTGCCCTGGGTCGGGCGCGGCATCGCGTTGTTCGGACGCCGCCGCTTCGTCCTCGGTATCGTCGCCGTGTGGGTCGTCGGCGCACTCTTGATGCTGGCGCCGCCGGTTGCGCTCATTCTTGCCGGGCTGACGCTGTGCGCGGTCTGCGGCATGTTGTGCCAGACCGTGGCAACCGGCTATGTCACGATGACGGCCAAGGAGGGCCGCTCATCCGCGGTCGGCCTCTACGCTTCGATCTATTATATCGGCGGCAGCGCGGGCGCGTTTTTCACCGGCCTCGCCTGGGCCTCGGCGGGCTGGACCGGCTGCGTCGCGGTAATCGTCGCCATGCAGCTCGTCATGGCGGTCATCGTCGCGGCGGCGTGGGATTAATTTTAGAAGCCGAGAACAATCGGCTAAGGGGGAAACCGTGTTGTCAGAAAGCCAATTCGCATTCTTGCGCTCGATCGATACGCCGACCGTCTGCAACCTGATCGAAATCGCGGCGCCGGAACGGCGCGGCGCCGGTTATACCGTTAGCCACCTGCACTGCCCGTTTCCCGATCTGCCGCCGATGGTCGGCTTCGCCAAGACCGTTACGATGCGCGCCCGCGATGCGGTGAGCGGGCCGAGCTACATGGCAAAACGCATGGATTATCTCGACTACATCGCGGCTGAGCCGCGGCCGAGCGTCGCGGTCATCGAGGACAAGGACGAGCCCGCGGGCTACGGCGCGTTCTGGGGCGAGGTGCAGACCAACGTGCATAAAGCGCTCGGCTGCCTCGGCACCGTGACCAACGGCTCGATCCGCGACATCGCGCAGGTGGCCGAAGGCTTTCAAATGCTCGCCGGCTCGATCGGGCCGTCGCATGCCTATGTGCATGTCGAGGAGTTCGGCATTCCCGTTCGCATTCACGGCATGGACGTTAAAAGCGGCGACCTCATCCATGCCGACCGCCACGGCGCGGTCGTCGTGCCGGCCGATAAAGTCGATGCGCTACAGGCGGCGCTCGATGGGCTGATGAAACAAGAGGCGCGCATCATCGCCGCGGCGAAATCCGGCAAAGGGGTCGAAGCGATCAAGGCGGCGTTTCGCGGTTAGCGAAAGGAGAACGGCAATTCAGCTCTGGAAGATCAGACAGGTCGTCGTGCCGTGGGCGAGCAACCGCCCGTTTTGATCGGTAATCCGTCCTTCGGCGGTCCCGACACGGCGGCCGCAGCTCAACACGACGCCCTCTGCCTTGATCAAACCTGTTTCCGGCGTGATGGGCCGCAGGAGTGAAATCTTGAACTCCAGCGTCGTCTGACCGACGCCCTTCTCCAATGTCGTCTGGACGGCAAGTCCCATGCAGCTGTCGAGCAACGTGGCCGCGAGACCGCCGTGAACCGTGCCGGCCGGATTGAGGTGAGCGCTACTTGGCTCCGCGGTGACGACGACGCGCCCGCTCGCCGCTTCAGTCACGTCGTAGCCCAAAGTCTGGGCTATCGTATTAAGCGGCAGCGTGCCATCGACGAGGCCTTGAACGAACTCCAAGCCGCTCATCTCCATCCGCCGGTCGGCGCTGACGGTCCCATAGGTCTTGCTGGCGATGCGGCCCAACATTGGCTTCCTCCGCGGTGTCTCCATCTAGGCCGCCGTGGAGCGGCGCGCCCACCCGATTTCTGATCAGGCAATGACTGGCCATGTCGGCCCCCGCGTAGCGCGCCACGCGCCAATCGCCGGTACCGGCAGTCCCAGATTCTCCCGCAACGTCGTGCCGGCGAATTCTTTGCGGAACAGACCGCGGCGCTGCAGCTCGGGGACGACGAAGCGGACAAAATCCTCGTAAGCGCCGGGCACATGGGTGGCGGAGAGGACAAAACCATCGCAGGCGGGCGCAACGAACCATTGTTCGAGCCGGTCGGCCACCTCCTTCGGACCGCCGACGATCGCATTGTGCACGCGCCCGCGTCCGCTGATCGCGATGAAGTCGCGCACAGTGGGATTTTTCTTCGCGCTCACCACGCGGTCACGGATGCCTTGCAGGCCGGACATCTCGTCCAACTCCGCTGCCGTGAATGGCTCGTCCATGCCCTTCTTGGCAAAATCGAAGTTGAGCGCCTCCGACAACAGCGATAGCGCGTCGATTTCGAGCGGCAGTTTTTCGATCTCCGCCCACTTGTCCTCGGCCTCGGCTTTGGTCGCGGCCGCCACCGTGTTGACGAGGTGAGTGATCTTGACCTCTTCCGGTTCACGGCCGAAACGCGCGACCTCCGCCTTGAACTCCGCATAGTCGCGCTTGCCGGCCTCGATGTTCGGATAGACGACGAAGATCACCTCGCCCCAGCGCGCGCCGAACGCCTTGCCGCGGCCGCTCGATCCGGCCTGAATGAGGACGGGATGGCCCTGCGCCGAGCGCGGCACCGTGAACGGCCCGCGGGAGCGGAAGTAACGGCCCTGGTAATCGAGGCGATGAACTTTTTCGGACCTAGCAAACAGGCCGGTCGCCTTGTCCTGGACAATGGCGTCGTCCTCCCAGGCGTCCCAATGACCGAGCACGATCTCCATGAACTCGTCGGCACGGTCGTAACGCAGATCGTGACCGATCACCTCGTCGCGGCCCATGTTCTGGGCTTCGCCGTCGTTGAGCGAGGTGACGACGTTCCAGGCGGCGCGCCCGTGCGTCATCAGATCGAGCGTGGCGAAGACGCGCGCCACATGGAACGGCTCGTAGTAGCTGGTCGAATAGGTCGCCCCGAGGCCAAGCCGCTCGGTCGCCATGCCCATGACGGTGAGCACGGTGACGGCGTCGAGCTTCACGCAACGAATGCCGTGGGCAACGGTGTGGGCGTGATTGCGCCCGTACATGTCCGGCATCGACAGGCGGTCATCGAAAAAGCCGAGGTGAAACTTGCCCTCCTCCAAAACGCGGCCGATGTGGCGATAGAAACCCGGCGACCAGCTATCGGTACGCGAGGCCGGATGGCGCCAGGAACTCGCGAGGTTGCTGCAGTTCTGCGCCTGCAGGAAGCCGACCAAAACCATCTGGCGCATCGGCGGTGTCCGTCGCTAGCCACCGACGCATTATGACGTGACCGCCCCTGCGGAGCCACGGGCAATCACTGGCTGTCGATCGAAACCCGCTTCAGATCGGTGGTCGGCACCGGCGCGACGAAACCGCCGGCCGCGGCATCGGCGAGACCGTTACGGTCGAGCGCCTCATCGTGCTTATAAACGTCGTCGCGAAACTCGACCGTGCCGTCGCGCGTCACCCAGCCGGTGAGATAAACCCAGGCGACCGGCATCTTGCGCGGCAGATTGATCACCTTGGTCTGGCCGGCGGCGATGCCGGCATCGATCGCGGCGCGGTCCCAGCCCGGCGGTCCGTCTTGCAGGATCCAGGCGGCGAGATCGCGCACATTGTCGACCCGCGTGCAGCCGTGCGAATCGAAACGGTAGTCGGCGGCGAACAACTTTCGCGTATCGGTGTCGTGCATGTAAACCGAATAGGGATTCGGCATGTCGATCTTGAGATTGCCGAGCGCGTTCCAGTTGCCGGCATCCTGGCGGACGACGAAGTTCGGCGAGCGGTCGGACGACCAGTCGACGCTCGCCGGATCGATGTCCTCGTTCTGCGCGCCGATCAGCCGCATATGCATGCGGGCGAGATAGGACGGGTCGCGGCGCATGCGGCTTGCGATCTCGGTCTTGGTGATCGAGAGCGGCACCGTCCAGGTCGGATTGAGATCGATCGCGGTGATATAGACCGAGAGCGTCGGCGACGGCTTGTCGATTTTGCCGACGATGACGCGATAACGCCGCTCGACCTTGCCGTTGGCAACAGCCTCGACGAAGGCCGCCGGAATGTTGACCACGACGTAGCGCTCGGCAAAGATAAAATCCATGCCGAGCAGCCGCTCCAGCGATGCTTCGAGCTGCTTGATGCGATCGCCGACCGGGACATTGAGCGCTTTCAAGGTCGCCGCGCCGACGCTGCCGGTCGCATCGAGGCCGTGGCGCAATTGGAAGCGCTTGACGCCCTCGACAACGGCGGCGTCATAGACGTCGCCGCTCTCCTCCCCGGCCGCCATGTCGCCGCCGATGACGAGATGCCGGCGCAAGACCGCGACGTCGGGACCGCTTGCTCCCGGCGCAAGATTGGCGTTGGCGGGCAACGCCGGCCAGCCGCCGCGCACCTGGATATCCGAATAGCTGAGCAGCGTTTCCTTGATGCGCAGATAGGTGCCTTCGTCGAATACCGGGTCCGACGACAGGGCCAGTTCCGCGGCCGAGCGCATTTCGGGCGTCGAGACCGGGTTGGCGGCCTGGGGAGGTTTTACGGGCGCGCTGTGCTTCGCAGCGGCCGGCGGGCCGGCGACCTGCGCCAGCGCAGGGGCAGCCGCGAGCATCAAAGCTATTCCGGCAATGGAAATGGTCCGCATGGAGCCCCGCTTCCCTCGTCCGTCGTACGGTCCAAGCTTAGGGTTCATACCGGCGATTTAAAACCTCGCTCAAGACTGCGGCTGCGGCTCCATCGAACCGGGCTCTGGACGCGGACGGTTACGGCCGGCGCCGGCGGTCGGCACGGTCGAGTTACGCGGCGTCGTGGGCTCGATCACCGATTCGCGAACCGGCCGCTTGCCGAGGAGCAGGTCCTTGATCTCGTCGCCTGTCAGCGTTTCGAATTCGAGAAGCCCTTTGGCGAGCGTCTCGAGGTCGCCGCGCTTCTCGGTGAGGATAGTCTGCGCCTCGGTATAGCCGGCCTCGACCAGGCGCCTGATCTCGGCGTCGATCTTCTGCACGGTCTCTTCGGAGATGTTTTGCTGGCGCGATACCGAATAGCCGAGGAACACTTCTTCCTGGTTTTCGCCGTAGGCAACAGTGCCGAGCGACTCGGAGAGGCCCCAGCGCGTGACCATGAGCCGCGCCAGCTTGGTGGCCTGCTCGATATCGGAAGCCGCACCCGAGGTCACCCGCTCGCGGCCGAACACCAATTCCTCGGCGACGCGGCCGCCCATCATGATGGCAAGCCGCGAGGTCATCTGCTCGAGGCTCATCGACAACTTATCGCGCTCCGGCAATTGCATGACCATGCCGAGCGCGCGGCCGCGCGGGATGATGGTCGCCTTGTGCACCGGATCGGTCGCTTTGACGTTGAGCGCGACGATGGCGTGGCCGCCTTCGTGATAGGCGGTGAGGAGCTTCTCCTCCTCCGTCATCACCAGCGACTTGCGCTCGGCGCCCATCATCACTTTGTCTTTGGCGTCCTCGAACTCGACCTGCGTCACCATGCGCTTGTTGCGCCGTGCCGCCATCAAGGCCGCCTCGTTGACGAGATTCATGAGATCGGCGCCGGAGAAGCCGGGCGTGCCGCGCGCGATCGTCTTGAGCACGACATCCGGCGCCAGCGGCACCTTGCGCACGTGCACTTTCAAAATCTGTTCGCGGCCGACCACGTCGGGATTCGGCACGACGACCTGGCGGTCGAAGCGGCCCGGTCGCAGCAAAGCCGGATCGAGCACGTCGGGGCGGTTGGTGGCCGCGATCAAGATGATGCCTTCATTGGCCTCGAAGCCGTCCATCTCAACAAGCAATTGGTTCAGCGTCTGCTCGCGCTCGTCGTTGCCGCCGCCGAGACCGGCGCCGCGGTGGCGGCCGACGGCGTCGATCTCGTCGATGAAGATGATGCAGGGCGCGTTCTTCTTGGCCTGCTCGAACATGTCGCGCACGCGGCTGGCGCCGACGCCGACGAACATTTCGACGAAGTCGGAGCCGGAAATGGTGAAGAACGGCACGTTCGCCTCGCCGGCGATGGCGCGCGCCAACAGCGTCTTGCCGGTGCCGGGCGGCCCGATCAACAGCACGCCGCGCGGAATACGCCCGCCGAGCCGCTGGAATTTGGCCGGATCGCGCAAAAATTCGACGATCTCCTGCAGATCGAGCTTGGCCTCGTCGATGCCGGCCACGTCCTCGAAGGTGACGCGGCCATGCGCTTCGGTCAGCAGTTTGGCGCGGCTCTTGCCGAAGCCGAGCGCCTTGCCGCCGGCGCCTTGCATTTGGCGCGACAGGAAAATCCACACGCCGATCAACGCCACGAACGGCAGCCACGAGATCAACAGCGACACGAACCAGGGCACGTTGTCGCTCAGCGGACGCGCCGTGATCGAGACACCCTTATTGTAGAGGCGCTGCACCAGGGTCGGGTCGCTCGGCGCATAGGTTTCGAAGGCGCGGCCGTCGGTGAAGGTGCCGTGGATTTCAGGTCCCTGGATCAGGACCTCGCGGACGCGACCCTGATCGACCTCGTTGAGCAGTTGCGAGAACGAGACGTCCTGCGCCGTCGTATGCTGGCCCGGATTCTGAAACAGCGTGAATAGCGCGAGCAGCAGCAGGACAATGATGACCCACAGGGCAAAATTGCGCAGATTGGCGTTCATCACTTGTCCTTGGCCCCCCGACCGAGCGGAGTACGGGGATTATGCGTGCCGTCAAATCGTGGCGGCTTCACGTCCCCAATACCAGGCAATGTAGGGGCCTGCCCGCCCCCTGCCAAGGGAACCCGGTCGGCAACCGCGCCATTATACGGCTATTTCGTAAAGCGCCCGTTGCGGTCCTTGCGAATAGCTGGATTGCGGTGCGCGGTAGCGCGCCGCTTGCCCGCGGCGCGCCGGGCGGGCGCGCGCTCGACCGTAAGCCGGTCGCCGCCAAGGGTAATCAACGCACCGGCAAGGGTGCGGCGCAGCCGGGAATCGGCCTGACGCAGGCTGTCATAAAGCGTCTCGAGCTTGGCTAGCTCGACCGGGCCCTCGTCGCCGACATGGGCGATGGCGCGGCCGAGAAGCCGTAACGCCACTTCGTCCGGCAGGCTGGCGAATTGCGCGGTTTCGAACACGACCGGATCGCGTTCCGGCCACGGCCCAGGAGCCAGCGCCTGGCGCGCGGCGTCGACGACGAATTCGATTGTCCTTTCGGCGCGCCGCATCCGTGCCGCCAACCGCGCCAAGCCGCGTGCATCGAGTCCCTCCTTCGCCAAAGCCGGCATGAAAGTCCGCAGCCGGGCGCGCGTGAAGCGCGGATCGCGATTGGTTGGATCTTCGCTATAGGCGACGCCGGCTGCTTCGAGCGTTGCGATAAGCCGCGTCTTGGGAATGCGAAGAAGCGGGCGAACGAGAAAAAACGTGCCCGCCGCGTCCATTGAAGGGCTGGCGCTTATTGCAGAACTCTTGGGCAGCGGCGAGGCATGGCTGATCCCGGCAAGTCCGCCAAGTCCGCTGCCGCGGGCGAGCCGGAACAGCACCGTTTCGGCCTGATCGTCGAGCGTATGCGCGGTCAGGATATGTCGGTAGCCGACGCGCTCGGCCGCTTGCGCGAGGAGCCGGTAGCGCGCGTCGCGCGCGGCCTCCTGCAAGCCCGATTTGGGCTTCTTGCCGCGCCAATGCAGCGTACGATGCGCGACGCCCAGGCGGCGCGCGAGGCGCTTGACCGCAGCCGCCTCGGCGGCGGCCGTTGCGCGCAGTCCGTGATCGACGGTGACGGCGAGAAGTTTTGGCGTGCGGTTGCGCCCTTTCGCCCAACGCGCCACGAGCAGCAAAAGCGCCGTCGAATCCGGACCACCGGAAACGGCAAGAATGAGTCCACGCAGATTTTCAAGACCGGAGAACAGCGCGTTCGCTTCGTCGTCGCCGACGGCTCGCTCAGCAGTGGACACGCTTCTGATCCCGGTCAACACCCTGCTTTACGCTGATCGACGCGTGCGGATATTTGCGCAAGACCTCGCCGAGCGAAGCGCAGGCCGCTTCCTTCTCGCCCAAAGCGGCGAGCGATTCGCCGAGCCGCATCAGTGCGTCCGGTGCGCGTGCGCTGGTCTCGTATTTGGTCGAGACCGCGAGAAACGCTTCGGCGGCATCGTGGTATTTCTGATCCTCGAACAGGCTTTCGCCGAGCCAGTATTGCGCTTCCGGCGTCAGCCGGTCGCTGGGATATTTGTGCAGGAAATCGCGGAACGTCTGCGCCGCGGGCCCATAGTTCTTCTGCACAACGTAGCCGTAGGCAAGATCGTATTCGTCCTTGGGCGTCGCGTTCGGCGGTAGCGACGCCTGTTGCATGGCGCCGGTCGCATTCGGATTGGACATTGGCGGCGGCGGCAGGGCGCCATCCGGCGCGGCGCCAGCCTGCGGCCCGGAAGGATTCGACAGATTGAGCGGCGCACCGGGTTGAGCCGGCCCACCCATATCCGGGGCCGCAGGCGGCGGTTCCGTTTCGGTCGTGCTGGTGCCGAGCGGATGTGGGGCTCCCGGCGCACTCGGATTGAGCGCCGGGTTAAAGGCGTCATGGCCGGACGCTAACGGCGGTGCGGCCGCAACCACTGGCGCCGGCGGCGTCCCATAAGGTGGCGGGGGCGCGTATTGGGCGGTCGCAGCCGGCGGCAAATATTGCGCGGCCGGTGGAGAATATTGCGTGCCCGGCTGCGAATACGGTGTTGCCGTCGGCGGCGGCAGCGCAGTGGAAACCGTCGCTCGCTGTGGTCCTGCCGGCACCGTGCCGGCGACCGGCGCCGCGCCGCCCCGCAGCTGCTGCACTTGCTGTTCAAGTTGCTGATTGCGGTACTGCAATTCCTGCACCGACCCGGTGAGATCGCGGACCGTCTCTTCCAGGCGGTCGATGCGGGTCACGAGATCGCTCGGGGTGTCCTGCGCGCGGGCGTACTCCGTCCACAATAGGCACGCGAGCGCGATCACAAACAAGGCTGTGGAGCGGCGCTTCGCTGTCGACATTTTCTTCAGTGGTTTCCCCGTCCTTACCATAGCGCGTCCTGCGTCCAAATTGTGACTATGGCGCCAGCTGTGACTCCATGGCGGCCGCATCGTGACCGTAGGCCGCCGGACTATTCCGCGGGCTGTATACGCGGCGTCTTATGCGATGCGCGCCATTCCTCGAACCGCTGAATTACCACGAACAGCGACGGCACGAATAGAACGGCGAGACACGTCGAAGCAATCATGCCGCTGAAGACGGTGATGCCGATCGATTTGCGGGCGCTGGCGCCGGCGCCGCTGGCGATCACGAGCGGCGCGACACCGAGTATGAACGCAAACGACGTCATCAGGATCGGCCGGAAGCGGGCGCGGGCGGCGTCCACCGCCGCTTCGAAAATCGGCTTGCCGTCGTTGACCCGGTGTTCGCGGGCGACCTCGACGATCAGAATGGCGTTCTTCGCCGAGAGCGCAATGAGCAGAATGATGCCGATCTGGGTGTAGAGATTGTTGTCGATGCGCAGCATTTCGAGCACCAGCACCGGCCCGGTCAGCGCCAGCGGAACCGACAGGATGACTGCCAGCGGCGCGTACCAGCTTTCGTATTGGGCCGCGAGCACCAGATAAACCAGCAGCATCGCCATCGCGAACACGAAATACATCTGATTGCCGACGATCTTCTCCTGATAGGACATTGCCGTCCAATCGGTGCCGGTGCCGGACGGCAGCGTCGCCGCCGCGTTCTGCTCCATTAGACGGATCGCCTCGCCCGAACTGAAGCCGGCCGCCGGTAGCCCGATGACGCTCGACGACGGATAGAGATTGTACAGGCTGATCAAGGGCGGGCCGATGATGGGCTCGATCTTGACCATCGTTCCGAGCGGGATCATGTCGCCCTGCTGGTTGCGCACCGAAAGATTCTCGATATCCCGCGGCCGCAACCGGAACTTCGAATCGGCCTGCGCGTAAACCTGAAACACACGGCCGAACTTGTTGAACTGCGACACATAGGTCGAGCCGAAGTAAATCGCGAGCGTCGAAAACACCTGATCGACCGAAACGTGCAAGGTCTGCGCCTTCACGCGATCGACCTCGACGCGAATTTGCGGCGCGACGGCGCGGAACGGCGTCGAGACGCGCTGCAGCGCGCTCTGCGACTGCGCATTGGCGACGATCGTATTGGTGATGCTTTGCAGCTTGGCAAAATCGGTAGAGCCGTCCCGCAGCTCGACCTGCATGGTAAAGCCGCCGGCATTGCCGATGCCCTGGATCGGCGGCGGCGGCAGCACGACGACACGCCCATCGACGGCATTGAGCGCCGGCGTCAGCCGCGCGAAGATCGTACGCAGGTCGTCGCGAACGCTCCAATCCTTGAGGATCACATAGGCGACGCCGGCATTGGCAAGCGTGGCGCTGTTGTCGAGAACCGAAATGCCCGAGATTGCGATCACCTGATCGACGCTTGGGTCTTTATGCGCGATCGCGGAAACCTGTTGCAGCGCGTCGCGGGTGCGGGCGAGCGAGGCGCCGTCCGGCAGCTGGACGCTCACCAGCACATAGCCCTGATCCTCGATCGGCAGAAAGCCGGTCGGCACGCGCGACAGTCCCCAGCCGGCAAGCGCGATGATCGCGAACGCGACGATCGTCATCGTCCCGGCATATTCGACCATGTGATGGATCAGACCGGCATAGCCGCGCTCGAGACGGCCATAGATCGCGTTGAAGCCGCGGTAGAACACGTTGCGCCGTTCGGGCGGGACCGGCGGACGCAGCCACATCGCCGATTGCGTCGGTTTGAGCGTGACCGCGTTGATCGCGGAAAGGAGCGCGGTTGCCGCGATCACCAACGCGAACTGCGCATACATGCGCCCGGTCAGGCCGGGCAGGAACGCCGCCGGCAGGAACACCGACATCAGGACCAGCGTGATGCCGATAATCGGCCCCAACAATTCGTCCATGGCGCGGATCGCCGCGTCATGCCCGCTCATGCCCTTCTCGACATTGTGCGCGGCGCCCTCGACCACGACGATGGCGTCGTCGACCACGATGCCGATGGAGAGCACGATCGCAAACAGCGTGGAAAAATTCACGGTGAAGCCGAGCGCCCACATCATCGCGAAAGCGCCGACGATCGTCACCGGCACTGTCGTCGCCGGCACCAGCATGGCGCGCCAGTCCTGGAGAAAGACGAGAATGACGATCAGCACCAGCACCGCCGCCTCGATGAGCGTCTTGTAGACCTCGTGGATCGAAGCATTGACGAACACCGTGGTGTCGAACGGCACCGAGTAGACGAGCCCCTGCGGAAATTGCCGCGCCAGCTCCGCCATTTTGGCTTTGACCCGGTGCTCGACGTCGAGCGCGTTCGCGCCGGGCGATTGATAGATGCCGATGCCGGCCGCTTGTTTGCCGTCGAGCGTGAAATACTGGCCGTAGGTCTGCGCCCCAAGCTCGACCCGGCCGACATCGCGTACACGCGTAACCTCGCCGTTATTTCCGGTCTTGACGATGACGTTTTCGAATTCGGCGACGTCGGCGAGCCGGCCGGGCAGCTCGATCGTGTATTGGAAGTCGACGCCGGGCGGCGTCGGCGGCATGCCGACCTGGCCCGCCGTCACCTCTTGGCTCTGCTGTTGCAGGGCCGCCACGACGTCTTGCGCGTTCAGACTGCGCGCCTTCAGCTTTTCCGGATCGAGCCAGACCCGCATCGAATATTGGCCGGCGCCGAACACATTGACGTTGCCGACCCCCGGCAGTCGCGCCAACTCGTCCTTGAGATTGATGGTCGCGTAATTGGCGAGGTAGAGGCTGTCGTAGCGATCATCCGGCGACGTCAAAGTGACGAAGAGAAGGATGGCGGTCGAACGCTTCTGCACGGTGACGCCTTGCGCCTGCACCGCCTGCGGCAAGGACGACAGCGCGCTCGCCACGCGGTTTTGCACCAGGACCTGCGCCGCATCGAGGTCGGTCCCGATCTTGAAGGTCACTGTGAGCGTGTAAGAACCATCGCTCGCGTTGGTCGATTGCATGTAGATCATGTTCTCGACGCCGTTGACCTGCTGCTCGATCGGCAGCGCCACCGTGTCCATCACCGTGCGCGCGCTGGCGCCGGGATAGCGCGTGGTCACCTGCACCGTCGGCGGCACGACGTCGGGATATTGCGCGATCGGCAGGGCGTAGAGCGCGACCGCGCCGATCAAAATCATCAGGATGGCGAGAACGTTCGCAAGAACCGGACGCTCGATGAAGAATTTCGAGATCATCGCCGGATCGTCACGCGCTAGTTTGCCGCCGAGGCGGAGCGCTGTTCGGCGTCCACTTTCTCGCCGGGGATCGCGCGCATGATGCCGCCGACGACGACTCGATCGTCCTTGGCGAGGCCTTTTTCGATGACGCGCAGATCGCCGACGAGCTGCCCTGGCTCGACCTTGCGCTGCTCGACGACACTGTCCTTGTTGACCACGAGCACATAGCGGCCGCCCTGATCGCTGCCGAGCGCGACGTCGGGCACGAGCAATGCCGGCTGCGGCTTCGAGGGAATACGCACACGCACGAAGTAGCCGGGCAAGAGCAGATGATCGCCGTTCTCCAGACTGGCGCGCCCCGCCAGCGTCCCGGTCGACGGATCGACGGTCGGCGCCACGTAGTCGAGCTTGCCTTTGTGCGGATAACCGCTTTCGTTCTGCAATCCGACTTCGACCGGAAGTCCTAGCAAAGCGGCGGTGGTCTCACCGCGGCTGGCGAGAGTGGCGCGCACCTGCAGCACGTCGCGCTCGCTGGCGGTGAAATTCACCCAGATCGGATCGAGCTGAACGATGGTGGCGAGCACCGTGGGCGGCGAGCTCGCGCCGACGAGTTGTCCGATCGAAACCACCCGTGCGGAGACTACACCGTCGAATGGCGCGGTTACATTGGTATAGCCGAGATTGATCTCGGCCTGCTGCTCGTTGGCTTGCGCCGATTGCAGGTCGGCCTGCGCGGAATCGCGCGTCGCGAGCGCCTTATCGTATGTGGTCTGGGCAGAGACCTGTCTGGTGAGCAGGTCAGCCTGGCGTTGAAAATCCGCTTGCGCTTGAGTAAGGGTCGCCTGCGCGCTGACCACGGCCGCCTTGGCCGCATCGACTTTGAGCTTGTAGGGCTGCGGCTCGATCGTGAACAGCGACGTGCCCTTTTTGACGTAGTCGCCGTCCTTGTAACTGATCGCCTGCACGAAGCCCTGCACCCGCGCGACGAGATCGACCGAGTTGACCGCCGCGGTGTTGCCGGTCGCTTCGAAATAGCGGGTGACGTCCTGCTCGACTGGCGCGGCGACCGTGACCTTCGGCGGCGGCGGCGCAGCGTATTGGTTGTTTTGGCCGCAAGCGGCGGCGCCGGCTGCAACGCCCAGCACGAGCGTTACGCGAACAATCCAATCGAGGCTCATTGCCGAACCCTTTTTCAAATACGCTTGCGAAAGCCGATGGTGACACAATCGCTGCCGTGCGGCAGCAACAGTACGATCCGACTTCGGCCCCGCCTTGGCAAGGACAAACATACGAGGGGATAAATCGGCGGCAAAATGCAATCGGCGCCGTGACGGCGCCGATCGCTTACGAGCTAAAGCATGATCCCGAAAAGCGGTTACCGCTTTCCCGCCTTCGCGAAGCCCGCTTCGGCGGGCGAAGCAAGGTCGGAAAAAGTCATGCTCAAACGAAAAATCCGGAGTGTGCTTTAGGAACTCTGATCGAGCACGGTCACAGCGCGCCGGTTCTGCGACCAGCAGGAAATATCGTTGCACAGCGCGACCGGCCGCTCCTTGCCGTAGGAGATAGTGCGCATGCGCTGCGCCGAGATCCCGCGCGAGATCAGGTATTCGCGCACGGTCTCCGCACGGCGGGCGCCGAGCGCGATATTGTATTCACGTGTGCCGCGTTCGTCGGCGTGGCCTTCGATGGTGAAGGCGTATCTGTTGTAGTTATTGAGCCACTGCGACTGCTTGTCGAGCGTCGCGCGCGCCTGATCCGAAAGCTCGGAGGAATCGGTATCGAAGAAGACACGGTCGCCGACATTGACGACGAAGTCCTGCTGGCTGCCCGGCGTCGCGGCCGAAGCCATGGCGGTTTGATCATCTTTCTTGGCGCACGCCGCGATCGCGAGCGTTGCCATGATGACGGCGACGAACTTGGCGCCGCGGATCGCATTCGTCATTTTCATTCCGGTGCCTCCATACTTACATTGTGACCGGACATGCTTGATCGTAGCGGGTCTAGCAGCGCCTTCGTTAAGCGAAGGTTCCGTCAACCTTGATGCGGCCTTGCAAAGATAGCTCGACCCCGCGGATTCGCCGGAAAGCTTTTGCAATAGTTAATGAGGCGTCAATACGGCGACTCTATGGAACCGCCGCCGGTATCGCGGCGGTTCACGATAGCAGCGGGGACCATGCCGGATCGGACGCATAGTTCGGCGTTGGAACCCGTTGCTCGTTGCGGCCGGAAATGTCGATGGTGAACAGCGAAGGCCCCGATTCGCCGCCCGGATCGCGGAAGAACATGATCACCTGCCCATTGGGCGCGAAAGTCGGGCCTTCGTTGTGGAACCCTGCGGTGAGGATACGTTCGCCGCTGCCATCCGGTTTCATCACGCCGATTGCGAACATGTTTTGTGCGATTTTGGTGAAGGCAATGTAGTCGCCGCGCGGCGACCATACCGGCGTCGAATAGGTGCCGTCGCCGAAGCTGATGCGCTGCGCCGCACCGCCGGTCGCGGCCATGACGTAAATCTGCGGCTGACCGCCGCGATCGGATTCAAAGCAAATGTGCGAACCGTCGGGCGAATAGGATGGCCCGGTATCGATCGCTTGAGTGTTCGTCAGCCGGGTCGTCGCCTTCGAGCGCAAATCCATGACGAAAATATTGGCGTTGGCGCCCTCTTGCAGACTCATGATGACGCTCTGGCCATCCGGCGAAAACCGCGGCGAGAAGCTCATCCCGGGAAAATTGCCGACAACCTCACGCTGGCCGGTCTCGATATTGTAGAGATAGACGCGCGGATCGCCCTGGCCGTAAGCCATGTAGGTGACTTCCTGGGTCGAGGGCGAAAACCGCGGCGTGAGCACGAGTTCGTCGCCGCGCGTGAGATAGCGGACGTTGGCGCCGTCCTGATCCATAATCGTGAGCCGCTTGATGCGCCGCTCACCGGGCCCGGTTTCGTCGACGAACACGACACGGCTGTCGAAATAGCCGGTGTTACCGGTGAGCTGCTGATAGATCGCATCCGAGATGATATGACCGATCCGGCGCCAATTGTCCGGCGTGGTGAAATACTGCTGACCGGCGAGTTGCTGGCCGGCGAGCACGTCCCACAGCCGGAATTCGGCTTTCAGCCGCCCGTCGGTCTGCCGAGTGACCGCCCCGGTGACGAGCGCCTGCGCGTTGACGCTGCGCCAATCGGGAAAACGCGGCACGGTGTCGACGCTGGCGATGGTTTCGATAAACGCGGTAGGATCGATCGGGGCGAACAGGCCGCTGCGTTGCAGGTTCGCAGTGATGATTTGGGTGACGCCGGTCGCCGTGTCTTGGTCGCCCTCGCCGCCGCCGATGAATTTGGTGATCGCGATCGGCATCGGCTGAAAGTTACCCTGCGTGATGTCGAGGCGGACCACCGCGGCGGCGTAGCGGGGCGCCACTGTCAAAGCGCCGGCGGCGGCGCCGAGCGCGAGCGCGCGGCGCCGCGTAATAGCGAGATTTGGTCGATACCGAAGTGTCATGATGTTTGAGTTCGCCTGGTCAGCCGCCGAGCAGCTCATGCGGATCGAATTTCAGCTCGAGATCTTTCCACTGGTCGTAATGATCGGCCCGCAGCATCGTGAAAGGCTGACACAAGAGCAGCGCGCGCTTGGCGCTGTCCGCCAACGCCGGACCGAGCGACGATGCGGTAGCCTCGACCAGGACCGGATCCCGAACCAATGAACCGTCGGTCTTGAACAGAACACGAAGCACGACATAGACCTTGGAATTGGCATCAATTCCCGGCGGCGGACTCCAGCAGCTCGAAATGCGGGCGCGCAACGCATCGATCTCGCTCTGCGACATCTGAACGGATTGCGCGCCGCTCGCGGCGCCGAGGCTCGCCTCGCCATTGATCGCTTCGTTGGCGGCCACCTGGCGCCGCGGATCGCGCTGGTCGAGCAACTCGGCGACCTGATTGGCGTCGAACTTTGGAGAATTGGCACTCTGCGGGTTCGATTGGTCGTCCGGCTTTGACGGATTCTTCGCGGCATCTTTCTTCAACAAATCGGCGATCTGATCGGGCTTGTAGTCGGGCGGCTTCGGCTTATCGGCCTTCTGGGCCTGCTTCGGATCCGGCTTGGCGTCGGGTTTGGGTTGCGGCTTGGACTTGCTGGAGTCGGTGGTGATTTCCGGCTTGTCGGCGACCTTGGGCGCGAGCTGATCGACCGACTTCGGTGCGTCGATTTTATCGGCGAGCGGCTTCGGCATTTCGATTTTCAGCTTCGGTGCGTTTTTGACGCCTTGCGCGAGCTGAGTGAAGTCCTTCTCGGAAATGAACTGCACCGGCAGCGAGTTCACCGGCGGCACCTCCATCGGCTGCGCCGAAATCGCCACCAGCGCACAGCCGAGCGCGACGGCGTGACCGATGCACGAGATGGTCAGGCCGGTCCTCATTGCTCGCCCTGCTCGACGTCGGTGACAAGCGCGACGCGATGATAGCCGGCTCCCGAAATTCTGCCCATCACCCGCATCATCGCGCCATAGTCGACCTTCTTGTCGCCGCGCACGTAAATAAGTTCGTTGGGGTCGCCGTGGCGCGCGTCGATGACCGCCTTGAGCTTCGCAACGAGATCGTCAAGCTTGATCGGATTGTTCTGCAGGAAAATCTGACCGTCGACGTTGACCGAGACGGTCAGCGGCTCGTTATCCTGCGGCAGCGACTTGGCTTGGCTTTGCGGCAAATCGATCGGCACGCCGACCGTAAGCAGCGGCGCCGAGACCATGAACACGATCAACAGCACCAGCATGACGTCGACAAACGGCGTCACGTTGATTTCGCTCATGACCGGTCGCCGCCGGCGGCGCTTGTGGCCGCTAGCCGAGACCGCGCTTAGGGTGTTTGCCGCCATACCCCCGGCCCTCAGCCGCGTTCGTCGATCTGCCGCGACAGGATCGCGGTAAACTCGTCGGCGAAGCCTTCAAGCCGCTGCGCCTGCCGGTTCACCTCGGTAACGAACTTATTATAGAAAATCGTCGCTGGGATGGCGGCAACGAGGCCGATTGCGGTCGCGAACAGCGATTCCGCGATGCCGGGGGCGACTACCGCTAGCGAGGTGTTTTGCGAAGCCGCGATCGACTGGAAGCTGGTCATGATGCCCGCCACCGTGCCGAACAGGCCGATAAATGGCCCCGCCGAGCCGACCGTGGCGAGCACCAGGAGCCGCCGTTCCATGTGCTCGACTTCGCGCGCGATGGCGACATTCATGACCTTCTCGATACGCATTTGCAGCCCGGCAAAGGAGCGGGCGTGACCTTCGAGACTGCGCTTCCATTCGCGCATTGCGGAGACGAACAAGACACCGGTCGAATGCCCCGGCTGCGTCGCCAGCGATTTGTACAGATCTTCGAGCGACTGGCCGGACCAGAACGCCTCCTCAAAGTGGTCTCCGGCGCGGCGAAGCCGCGAAAATAATAGCGTTTTGTCGATGGCGATCGCCCAGACCCAGATCGAGCATATCAAGAGGCCCACAATCACCGACTCGACGATCCAGTGGGCGTGCCAGAACAGATGGAAGAGGGAGAGATTGGCGGAAGTCAACGGTGCGACCGACTGCGCGATGTCGGCTGGATTCATGGGGCGTCCCTTTCGGCGGTCCGACAGTAACGGCCAAATTCGAGGCCGCCAGGTACTTGAACCGGCAGGTACTTGAACCAGCAGGTACTTGAACCAGCAGGTACTTGAACCAGGACGAACACCAGCAGGTACTTGAACCAGCAGGTACTTGAACCAGCAGGTACTTGAACCAGCAGGTACTTGAACCAGCAGGTACTGGCCATGACCGGCGCGGCGCATTGCGTCGGGACCAAAGGGCCATGACCGGCCGCCGCTTCGCGCGCCGACCAAGACCCGAAATTTCGCGAGGACCCGAGCCGGACCCGCCACCGGCGGGCCGAAATCAATCGCGAAACTTGTCCAAACTAGGGCGCAACACCGATCGTTCGCTCTAACGAAGCCCGACTGTGCTTAATGCGACGTTAAGGCCCGGGCGCGGGGAACGCCACAGCGCGGATCGGGGCTTAATGGACCGGTTCCGCATGGGGCATAACATGGGGCACAACATGGGGCATAAACCGGGAGGCGCCGCGGTCAGCCGCTGCGGCCAAAGCCCGCTCTCAACCGGCCCCTCGCGCTAACCAATTCCTTGCAGTGCATCCTGGTCCGCCTTCATGGCGATGCGCAGCGGCTTCGGGATCGGCCGCGCCCGGCCGCCGCTGATAAAGGCAACGCGCACCCGCGCCTCGACCAGAAGCTCATCGCCGCGCATGACGCGCTGGCGGACCGTCGTCGACGCGCCCTTCACTTCCTCCGGCTCGGTAACGATGTCGAGCACATCGTCCATGCGCGCCGGCTTTAGAAAATCGATCGTCATCGAGCGCACGACAAAGGCAAATCCCGGCGCCTCTTTTTCGGCCGCCTCGAACAGCGCGCGATGATCGGCGCCGATCAGCCGCAGATAATTTGTGCGACCGCGCTCCATGTAGCGCAGGTAATTGGCGTGATAGACGATGCCGGTGAAATCCGTGTCCTCGTAATAGACGCGCACGGTCAGCACGTGGCGGCCGTCGCGGATTTCGCCGTCGAGCAAAACGGTCGTCACCTTATCTATCGCCACGGCACCGGCTCCGTCATCGCGTGTTCCCAGTTCTTGCCATCGAATGGATGGGTCTTGATGGCGGCAAGATCGACGCCGTCGAGGCAGCGCACATTGACGTCGACCTTATCCGGGTCCGAGCGCGGGACGTAGAACGGGTGAATGCCGCAGGTGGCGCAGAAAGTGTGGCGCACGACCCCGGTATTGAAGCGGTAGGTCGTCAAGGCATCCTTGCCGCTGAGGAGTTCGAACGCCTCGGGCGCCACGATCAGATGCAAAAAGCCCTTTTTGGCGCAAATCGAGCAATTGCATTCGGTAATGCGCAATAGATCCGCCGTGACACGGAAGCGCACACGACCGCAATGGCAGCCGCCTTCGTAAGTCTCCGGCACAGTCTCAGCCAACTCGCGCCAATGGCGGCGAGGGCTGCGGAACGTCCATTTTCCATTCCCTTGCGGCTTCGATCCAGGAGCCGATGGCCTCCTGCACGTTTTTCAGCGCTTCTTCAGGAGTTTCGCCGTCGGACATGCAACCCGGCAGGTCGGGCACGGTCGCGAGATAACCCCCGCCATCGCTGTCCGCCAAACGCTCGATACGCACTGTATATTCGAGTTTCATCGATCGCCTCCGTACGTATCAATATAACGTACCAATTTGCGAATGTAGACCGGCTTGATTGGCCGATGTGCTGGAATGGTCAAAATTTCGCGAGCCGCGGGATGGCGGAGTTGAACATGTGATCCTCTGCCAAAACGAAAACTTAGCCCGTATTCCCGGCATAATGACTCCACGTCACGAATGCGCCAATCGCCAGCCGGATTGCGGCGCATGCTTTCCAGAAGATCGGAAGGCATCAGTCATTCTCTTCCGCGCCGAACAAACCGAACTGTGCCGGATCGCGCGCCGGCTCGGGCAGGCCGAGGTGGCGAAAGCCGTGGACGGTGACGAGCCGGCCGCGCGGCGTGCGCTGCAGGAGCCCGTACTGGATCAGATAAGGCTCGATGATGTCCTCGATCGCATCGCGCGGCTCCGACAAAGCCGCGGCGAGCGTTTCGACGCCGACCGGCCCGCCCGAGTAATTCACCGCGATCGTCGTCAGATAGCGCCGGTCCATTGCGTCGAGGCCGGCGCTATCGACCTCGAGCGCCGCCAGCGCCTTGTCGGCGACCGCGCGATCGATCGCGGCGGCATGGGCGACGTCGGCAAAGTCGCGCAGGCGGCGCAACAGCCGCCCGGCGATGCGCGGCGTACCGCGGGCGCGGCGCGCGATCTCGTTGGCGCCATCCGCGGTGATGGCGATGCCAAGGACGCGCGCGCCGCGATTGACGATCTGTTCGAGCTCGGCCTCAGTGTAAAAATTGAGCCGCACCGGAATGCCGAAGCGATCGCGCAGCGGATTGGTCAGAAGCCCGGCGCGCGTAGTCGCGCCGATCAGCGTGAATTTGGCGAGGTCGATCTTCACCGAGCGCGCCGCCGGGCCTTCGCCGATGATAAGATCGAGCTGAAAGTCCTCCATGGCCGGATAAAGGATTTCCTCGACCGCCGGATTGAGGCGATGGATTTCGTCGATGAAGAGCACGTCGCGTTCTTCGAGATTGGTGAGAAGCGCGGCGAGATCGCCGGCCTTGGCGATCACCGGACCCGACGTGGCGCGGAAATTCACGCCGAGCTCGCGCGCCACGATCTGCGCCAGCGTCGTCTTGCCGAGACCGGGCGGGCCGACGAATAGCACGTGATCGAGCGGCTCACGCCGCGCCCGCGCCGCTTCGATGAATACCGCGAGATTGGCGCAGGCCTGCCGCTGGCCGACGAATTCGGAGAGCCGCTGCGGACGCAAACTCGCTTCCGCCGCGTCTTCGTCGCGGCGTTCGGGCGTCACCAGCTTGCGTCCAGTAGTTGCGCTCACCGTTCCGGTCCTCGGGTATATTTGTTCGGCAGCAATTCGGCGATCGGCACCGCCGATGCCGATTTCCCATTCGGCACGATCACGCGCGCCTTCGGATCATAGTCGAAAATGAGTTCACGGCACGCGCCGCACGGCGATACTACCGCGATGGCCCGGTCCTTGGCGTCGGGCGGCGGGTGACGCACCGCGACGATGAGATCAATCCCATCGTCGCCCACATCGACGACCGCACGGCCGAGCGCAACCGCCTCGGCGCAGACCGCCATGCGGCCGAGATAGGCGTCGAGATTGACGCCGGTGAAGATTCTTCCCGAGCGGGTGCGCAGCGCCGCGCCGACCTCCTGCCAGTCGTCGCGGTAGCGGCGCTTGATCGCCGCACTTGCCGCCGCGATCAGGTCCTTGTCCGCTTTGCCTAGCTTGGCCGGCCGTTTCACTTCGCCAGTTCCCTCAAACCCAGCCGGATCAGCGTCGTCGCTTCCGCCCCTTCGCCGGCGCTGCGCGCCGCGGCGGCGATGGCGGTGGCCGCCTGCACCTGCGCATAGCCGAGATTGACCAGCGCCGAGACCGCGTCGGTGACCGGCTGCGGCGCGCGTTTCTCGTCGAGCGCGCCGGACAGCCGCACCAGCGCCGGGTCGATATCGGTATAGGCCGGCGCCTTGTCCTTCAGTTCGGTGACGATGCGCTCGGCGACCTTCGGCCCGACGCCCGGCGTGCGCGCCACCATGGCCTTGTCGCGCATCGCGATTGCCGTGGCGAGATCGGCGGGTTTTAGCGTGCCGAGCACCGCCAGCGCGACCTTGGTGCCGACGCCCTGCACTGTTTGCAGGAGCCGGAACCATTCGCGCTCGATGTCGGTGAGAAAGCCGAACAGCCGAATCTGATCCTCGCGCACATGCGTTTCGATCGACAGCGTTGCCGGCTCGCCGGCGCGCGGCAATTCCTGCAAGGTGCGCGCCGAGCAATGCACCAGATAGCCGACGCCGTTGACGTCGAGGATAACGGAATCTTCGCCGTAGGAGTTGATCACCCCCTTGAGCTTGCCGATCATCGCGCCGCCACCTTTGGCGCCGCCAGCTTCAGCGCCGCGTGAAGCATCACGCTCCGCCGGTGATGCGCGTGCGTCACGGCGATGGCAAGCGCGTCGGCGGCGTCGTCCGACGACGGGTCGGCCTTGGGCAACAGCACGCCGATCATCATTCGTACTTGCGCCTTGTCGCTATGGCCGGCGCCGACGATGCTTTTCTTCACCACATTCGGCGCGTATTCGGAAACCGGCACGCCCGCTTTGGCCGGCACCACCATGGCGATGCCGCGCGCCTGGCCGAGCTTGAGCGTCGCCTTGGCGTCTTTGTTGACGAAGGTTTGCTCGACCGCCGCCTCATCGGGCCGGAATTCGTCGAGAATGCGCATAAGCCCGTCATGGATGGCGAGTAGCCGCGTCGCGAGATCGTCCCGGTCGTTGCTCGTCACCGAACCGCAGCCGAGAAAGCTTAAAGCGTTGCCGGCGATCTCGACCATGCCCCAGCCGGTGCGGCGGAGCCCGGGATCGATGCCGAGGATGCGAATCGGGCGATTCATAGCGCTTTGGTGATAGACCCGCCGTGGTCCGTCGGAAAGCGCTTAGCTTGCGAAAGCATGCTCCTACACTTAGAATCCCTATCATGTTGGACTGGAGCAAATGCCCGGCAGTCGAGCGCATCCCCGGCAAGGGCGGCGGCGAGTGGCTATTTAAACACAGCCGCGTTCCCGTGAAGGCGTTGTTCGAGAATCTCGAAGATGGCGCCCGGATCGACGAATTCCTGGAGTGGTTCCCCGGGGTGACGCGCGAACAAGTTGAGCTTGTGTTGCGCCACGCCGAGCAAAGTCTAGTAGCGTGAGCATCAAGCCCTTTACGTGAAGATACTGTTTGATCACGGCACTCCTGCGCCGCTTCGTCGCGCATTGTCGGGCCATTCGGTCTCCACTGCCAACGAAATGGGATGGAGTGAAATCGACAATGGCAAGCTGTTGTCTGCAGCCGAAACCGAATTCGATGCGATCATTACAACAGATCAAAGCATCCGCTATCAGCAAAACCTTGCCGGTCGCCGCTTAGCGATACTAGTGTTGCCGACGACCAGCTGGAAGCAAATCCAAGTTCATCAATCCCAAATTTTAGCGGCGATCGATAGGCTACGTCCGGGCGATCTTGTAGAGTTGAGATTTAGATGATGCCCTAGCTCACGCGCTCATCCTGGTCACCAGCGCATCCGAAACCTCGAAATTGGCATAGACGTTCTGCACGTCGTCGTGGTCGTTCAAGTTCTCAATTAACTTCAAGAGCTTTTCGCCCTGCACGTCGTCGACCGCCACGGTGTTTTGCGGCCGCCACGTCAGCGACGCCTTGCGCGGCTCGCCGAATTTGGCTTCGAGCGCCTTGGCGATCGAGCCGAAATGGTCCTGCGCGGCGTAGACTTCGTGCGTGGTCTCGTTGGAGACGACATCGTCGGCGCCGGCGTCCAGCGCCGCTTCGAACATCGCCTCGGCGCCGGCGACACCGGCCTCGTATTCGATGACGCCGACATGATCGAACATGAACGACACCGCGCCGGTCTCGGCCAGATTGCCGCCCGACTTGTGAAGGTGGCGCGCACTTCGCCGGCGGTGCGATTGCGGTTGTCGGTCAAGACCTCGACGATGACCGCGACGCCGCCCGGCCCGTAGCCCTCGTAGCGTATTTCCTCGTAACTCTCGGCGTCGCTACCGGACGCTTTCTTCACCGCGCGCTCGATATTGTCCTTCGGCATATTCTCGGCGCGCGCCGCGATGATCGCCGCGCGCAACCGCGGGTTCATCGTCGGATCGGGCAGTCCGAGCTTGGCGGCGACGGTGATTTCGCGGGCGAGCTTGCCGAACAATTTGGATTTCACCGCATCCTTCCTGCCCTTGCGGTGCATGATGTTCTTGAACTGTGAATGTCCGGCCATAAGCTCTGCTCTCAATGCTGGTATTTGCGCCCGCTCGCGCCCGCAATATGGGGGTGAATTGATGTCGGCAAATTTATAGGGCGGCTACCTTCGGAAATAAAGATCAAGCCCAGAACGCCGGCACTGCCTGTTCCAGGCAGCCGCCGAGGCGCACCGCGCCGACGCGGACTGCAAGTCCGGTCGTTTGATCGGTCTCCACGGCGACGGCGCAAAGCGTCGCCGGGCCCGACGCCGGCTCGAAACGCGCCGTCGAAACGCGCCGCAGGAAGCGTTGCAGCGGCTCATCCTTGGCCATGCCGATCACCGAATCGAAGTCGCCGGTCATGCCGACGTCGCTCATGAAGGCGGTTCCGCCTGGCAGCACGCGCAGGTCGGCGGTCGGCGCGTGAGTGTGCGTGCCGACGACGAGGCTCGCCCGGCCATCGCAGAAAAACCCCATCGCCTGCTTTTCGCTGGTCGCCTCGCCGTGGAAATCGACGATGATCGCATCCGCCCCGTTCGGCAGCGGGCAGGCGTTAAGCTCACGATCGATCGCCACGAATGGATCGTCGAGCGGGTCCATGAAAATGCGGCCCATGGCGTTGACGACAAGGACGCGCGCTCCGTTTTTGGCCTCGATCATGGCCGCGCCGCGGCCCGGCGTGCCGGCAGGATAATTGATCGGCCGGATAAGCTGAGGCGCGCGCTCGATAAAGACCAGCGCCTCTTTCTGATCCCAGGCATGGTTGCCGAGCGTGACGGCGTCGACGCCGACCTCGATCAGCTCGCGATAGATCGCCTCGGTGATGCCGAAGCCGCCGGCCGCGTTTTCGCCATTCGCCACGACGAGATCGAGCTTCCAGTCGCGCACCAGCTTCGGCAAGCGCTCGGCGACGATATTTCGCCCGCTGCGGCCGACAATGTCGCCGACAAAGAGGATGCGCATGCTCACACGCCTCGCAGATCGATCGCTTCGTGCTCGGTTAGCACGAGATCGAGGCGCGCGTCGCGCTCCGTCGTCGGGACGGCGGAAATTTCCTGCGCGGCAAAGGCGATGCCGACGGCGGTTACGGCCTTAAGCGAACGCAATCGGGCAATGGTCATGTCGTAATAGCCGGCGCCGTAGCCGATGCGATGGCCGGCGCGGTCGAAGGCGAGAAGCGGCACCAATAGAATGTCGGGCTCCACTTCTGCGGCTTCCGGCTTCGGTTCGCGAATGCCCCATTGACCGGCCTCGAGCGGTTCGCCGTGCCAGGCGCGCATGATGAGCGGCTTGCCGCGTCCGGCGATCTTGGGCAGCGCCAGGCTCGCGCCCGCCTCCGCGAGCTTCTTCATCAGCGGCAGCGGATTGACCTCGCTCTTGAGCGGCATGAAGCCGGAGACGATCGTGCCGGGCGCGATCGCAAACGGAAATGCGCGCGAAGCAATCGCCTCGGCCGCAGCCTTGCGCACGGCGGCCGGCAACGCATCGCGCCGCGCGGCGGCTTCGCGGCGCAGCGTTGCCTTGGAATCCTCGACGCGGGCTGATGAAGTCATGATAACGTGAGTGCGGAGCCGCGCCGGCCGTAAGAGCGCTGATCCCGGGAACCTACATAAGTAGGTGGGCGCCATGTGACCGAACCCACGAGCTCGGCCAGGGACAGCTCCCTTCAGGATCGTAAGGCCCCGGAGAATTGTCTCCTACGCACCAGGCAGCCCCGCTTCGGTAATGTAATGCGTAGCGGCGGTCGACGCCACTTGATCTCCGCCTCGCCGCTTGCTGCTCCCTCTCCCCTTGCGGGAGAGGGAGGGGTGAGGGGGCGGTGCCGCCGGGCTCGGTGTTGCGGACAGGCCCTCACCCGCTCGCTTCGCTCGCGCCGTCTCCCGGAACGGGCGAGGAAAAGTCACCCCAGCGCCACGCCGCCGCTGGTGATGCTCGCATTGAGCTTCTTGGTGATGCCCTCGATGCGCTCGGCCGCGGCGGACAGCGCCGCCGCGATCGATGCTTGCGCGGCTTTGTTGCGGTCGGAGGCCGAGACCCGGGCGTCCTGCAATGCGGCGAGTTCCTCCTCCAGCCGCTTGACGCGCATCGCCGCCTCCGCGAGTTCGTCGGCGACCGTGATCGCCGCCATCACCGTCAAACGCGTATCGCCGATCTCGCCGAATTTGGCGCGCAACCCGCCGATGCGGCTATCGAGCTCGCGCGCGAGATTCATGAGATGATCTTCCTGACCGTCCTCGCAAGACATCCGGAATTGCCGGCCGTTGATGGTGACGCTCACCTGAGCCATTAGTTTTGCGCCATTTGCTTTAGGACTCACTCATCGGAATTCAGCACGGTGCGGATGGTTTCGATCGCCCGATCGATCCGCCCGGCCACCTCGCGATTGGCGGTTTCAAGGCTGTTGGCGCGCCCCGTCGCCTCGTCAAGCTCGCTCGCCAGCCGGGCGCGATCGCTGCCGAGCGCGTGGAGCTGGTTGGCGAGCGATTGCCCCTTGCGATCGGCCTCGCGCCGCCGCTCGGCGGCCGCGTCCAAGGCCTCGAGCGCCTGCGCAAGCCGCGCCGTCGCGGCCTCGATCAATTCGGTCTCGCTCAACTGGCCTTCGGCTGCGGCCATGGCGTCCGCACCTTGTGCGAAAATTGTGTGCCGGCAACTATTTATCGAAGGAAGCTTACGTCGTATCGCGGGAAAGCGTCAACGGCGAGAGTTCCGGCCTGTGCATGACGTTCGCCGCCGGCCGCCGCGGAATTGACTTGAGTACCCTCCATGTTATCTGTGCGCCGCCTATTCTCGTGACCGCGGCAGTTCGCTTTTGCGCCGCGATTGGCCAATCCGATGACCAAGCCGGACCGTCTTGCCGCGGCGAGCGCAACTCTCGTCCAGCCTCCCCGCTTTCCCGCCGCCGCCATTAGTCCAATCAATCCGAGCACGGATCCGATCATGAATCCGACCGCCAGTCCGAGTTCCCGCGCCGATCACGACCGCATGGCGAATGCCATCCGTGCGCTGGCGATGGATGCGGTCGAGCAGGCGAAGTCGGGGCATCCCGGCCTGCCGATGGGCGCGGCCGATATCGCGACCGTGCTGTTCACGCAGTTTCTCAAATTCGATCCGGCCGATCCGGCGTGGCCCGACCGCGACCGCTTCGTGCTCTCGGCCGGCCACGGCTCGATGCTGCTCTACGCGCTGTTGTATCTCGTCGGCTACGAGAAGATGACGATCGACGAGATCAAGCGCTTCCGCCAACTCGGCTCGCTCACTCCCGGCCATCCCGAGCACGGCCACACGCCCGGCGTCGAAACCACCACCGGCCCGCTCGGCCAGGGGCTCGCCAACTCCGTCGGCATGGCGATCGCGGAGCGCCACCTCGCGGCGATCTACGGCGGCGATATCGTCGATCACACCACCTATGTGCTCGCCTCCGACGGCGACCTCATGGAAGGCATCAGCCAGGAAGCGATCGCGCTGGCCGGGCATCTGCGGCTCAATAAGCTCATCGTGCTTTACGACGACAACGGCATTTCGATCGACGGGCCGACGTCGCTGTCCGATTCCGTCGATCAGGTAGCACGCTTCCGCTCGGCCGGATGGACGGCGACGCGCATCGACGGCCGCGATCCCGCGGCGATCTCAGCCGCGCTCGAAGCGGCGAAGAAATCCGACCGGCCGTCGCTCGTCGCCTGCCGCACTACGATCGGCTTCGGCGCGCCGAACAAGGGCGGCACCGAAAAGAGTCACGGCTCGCCGCTCGGCGCCGATGAGATCGCCGCCGCCCGGCAAAGACTTGGTTGGACGTCGCCTGCATTCGAAATTCCATCGGGCCTCCTTGCGCAATGGCGCGCCGCCGGCGAGCGCGGCCGCCCGGCGCGGCTCGCTTGGGAAAAGCGCCTCGCCGCACTCGATGCCGAAAAGCGCGTGGAGTTCGAGCGCCGCATCCGCGGCGAATTTTCCGGCAAGCTCGCGGCGGCGGTCAAGGATGTGAAACAGAAGCTTGCCGCCGCGCCGAAGGAAATTGCCACCCGCGCGGCGTCCGAATTCGCGCTCGAAGCGCTCACCGCGGCGCTGCCGGAAATGATCGGCGGCTCAGCCGACCTCACCGGCTCGAACAATACGCGCACCAAAGCGATGAAAGTGCTGAGCGCCGCCGACTATGCCGGCACGTTCATTCATTACGGCGTGCGCGAGCACGGCATGGCGGCCGCCATGAACGGCATGGCGCTGCACGGCGGCATCATTCCTTATTCCGGCACGTTCCTGGTGTTCTCGGATTACTGCCGCCCGGCGATCCAACTCGCAGCCCTGATGGGCCAGCGCGTCATCCATGTGATGACGCACGATTCGATCGGCCTCGGCGAGGACGGCCCGACGCACCAGCCGGTCGAGCATCTCGCGGCGTTGCGCGCCATCCCGAACCTGAAAGTTTTTCGCCCGGCCGACGCGGTCGAGACGATCGAATGCTGGCAGCTTGCATTGGAGTCGAAGACCGGCCCGAGCGTGCTCGCTTTGACGCGGCAGAGCGTGCCGCAATTGCGTGAAGGCTTTGACGAACGCAACGCTTGCGCGACGGGCGCCTACGAACTGCGTGCTGCGGATGACGACGCGGCCGTGGTGTCGTTGTTCGCCACCGGCTCGGAAGTCGCCATCGCAGTCGAAGCCAAAAAACTCCTCGCCGCGCGCAAAATTTCGGCGCGGGTCGTCTCCGTACCGTGCTTTGAGCTATTGCTCGCTTTGCCGGAAAGCCGGCGCGCGGCGATCGTCGGCAATGCGAAAGTTAACGTCGCCGTCGAAGCCGGCATCCGCCAAGGATGGGACGCCATTATCGGCTCCGGCGGCGGCTTCGTCGGCATGACCTCTTTCGGCGCCAGCGCGCCGTATAAGGAGCTTTACCGTCATTTCGGCATTACGGCCGAGGCGGTGGCACAGGCGGCGTTGGGCAAATTGAGTTTGCTGTAGGCTGCGCACTGCGCGCGCCGCCAGTGCCGGGCCTGCGACCAGCCACTTCCAGTGCGCTGGTTTAACCAGTTACGATGCCTGTTCTGAGCCTTGGGGAAGGCAATGAGCCTGCGCACCAGAACCGGCGGCGAACCAGCCAAAACGCGGCGCCGCAAGACGGTAAAACGCCGAAACGCGGCGAAGGCCGTGGTCCGTCGCGGTTCCTCTGCTGTGGGCCAAGAAACGAAGCTTGCGCTCATCGCCCGCGAGCGTGACGAAGCGTTGGAACAGCTCGCCGCCGCTTCCGAGGTTCTCAAAGTCATCAGCGCGTCGCCGGGAGACTTGAAGGCGGTTTTCGAGGCGATCCTGGCGAACGCAACTCGCATCTGCGAGGCGAAATTCGGCGCCCTGTTCCGCTTTGATGGCAACGTGTTCGAGTTCGCAGCCGAAGTCGACACGCCGGCAGCATTTGCCGAATTTCAAAGGCAGCGCGGGCCGTTTCGACCACCGGCGGGCACTCACATCGAGCGGATGATGCTGACAAAGCGAGTCAGCTACACCGCCGACTACGCCGCCGAACCGGTTCCAAGTCCAGCAGTCAAATACGGCGGCGCACGTTCCGCAGTGGCCGTGCCAATGCTCAAGGATGATGTGCTGATCGGTACAATCGTCATCTTCCGCCAGGAAGTACGGCCCTTCACTGACAAGCAGATCGCGCTGGTGCAGAACTTCGCCGCCCAGGCCGTCATCGCCATCGAGAACACGCGGCTGCTCAATGAACTGCGCCAGCGCACCGACGATTTGACTGAGTCGCTGGAGCAGCAGACCGCCACCTCAGAGCTACTCGAGGTCATCAACTCCTCGCCTAGCGACCTCGCGCCGGTATTCGACGCGATGCTCGAAAAGGCGACGAGCCTGTGCGAGGCGGCCTTTGGTATCCTGCTGACATACGATGGCACACGCTTTCACCATGCGGCGCTACAAAGCGTACCGCGGGCTTATGCCGAGTACATGAAGCAAAACCCACCGGATTATGGACCGCAAAGTTCGCCGGGACGGGTACTCGCAGGCGAGCGCGTGGTGCATCTGCTGGATGCGATGGACACCGACATCTACCGCGCTGGCGAACCCAATCGGCGCGCAATTGTCAACCTTGCGGGTGCCCGCACCATTCTCGTCGTGCCGCTTCTCCAAGAGGAAGTCGTACGAGGCGCGATAGTCATCTTTCGCCAAGAGGTGCGGCCGTTCTCCGACCGCCAAATCGCGCTTTTGCAAAATTTCGCCGCGCAAGCAGTCATTGCTATGGAAAACGCCCGCCTGCTCAACGAATTGCGCCAGCGCACCGACGATCTCACTGAATCGCTGGAGCAGCAGACGGCAACGTCAGAGGTGCTCAAAGTCATCAGTTCGTCGCCGAGCGAGCTGCAGCCGGTGTTTGATACCATGCTGGAGAATGTGACGCGGCTCTGCGAGGCGCCCTTCGGTGTGCTACTGCTTCGCGATGGCGGGGTGCTGCGCATCGTCGCCAGCCACGTTCCGCGGAACAGCAGCGCGATATTCGAGCGGGGTTCGGAGCTGGTCATAGCCGACAATGCGATCCACCCGTTGGTCCGCATGTTGGACACAAAGGACGTCTTTCACGTAGCCGATTTGCGTGTCGATCTGTCCTATACGGCCGGCAATTCGCGCGTTGTCGCCTTCGTCGAAACCTGGGGTGCTCACAGCGGCCTTTTGGTGCCGATGATGAAAGATGACGAATGCATCGGCGCGATCGGCAACTGGCGCCAGGAAGTCCGCCCCTTCACTGACAAGCAGATCAAATTGGTACAGAACTTTGCGGCGCAGGCCGTCATCGCCATCGAGAACACGCGGTTGCTTAACGAATTACAGCAATCACTGGAGCAGCAGACGGCGACGGCCGATGTACTGCGCGTCATCAGTTCGTCACCCGGCGAACTGCGGCCGGTATTTCAGTCTATGTTGGAAAATTCGGTTCGCATCTGCGACGCTAAGTTCGGAAACTTGCTGCTGTGGGATGGCGACGTGTTCCGGCGGACTGCAATGCACAACGCGCCGGAGGCCATGGTCGAACATCAAGCTCTTGATGGCCTTATTCACCCGGATACTGCGCCGGCGCTTAGGCGACTTTTGCTCACAAAGCAACTCATTCACATCCCTGATGTTGCTGAGGAATTTCCAGACGAGCCGATTATTCGGCTCGGGAAGGCCCGCACCTTTTTGATTGTGCCGCTGCTCAAGGACGACAAGCTCATTGGCGCCCTGGGCATTTACCGCCAAGAGGTCCGTCCTTTCACCGACAAGCAAATTGCCTTGGTAACGAACTTCGCCGCCCAGGCCGTGATCGCCATCGAGAACACGCGGCTGCTCAATGAGCTGCGGCAGCGCACGGACGATTTGACTGAATCGCTCGATCGTCAGATGGCGATGTCCGAAGTCCTCGGCGTGATCAGCGGTTCGCCGTCGGATATCCAACCGGTGTTCGAAGCCATCGTGCAGAGTGCGGCGCGGCTGTGCGAGGCGGACAACGCCTCGATCTATCGGGTCGAAGGTGGCGTCGTACGCCACGAAGCGAACCACGGGCAGGTCATGACAAACAGGCTCGCGGAGACGCGGCCGCTGTCTCCCGGTTCGGTGAGCGGACGCGCGATTTTAAGCGGCGAGATCATTCATGTCGACGATTTGCTCGCGCTCGATGAGACCGAGCTTCCCGACGTCAGAATAACCGCCGCGCAGCAGGGCGTGCGGACCGTGCTCGGCGTGCCCCTGATGCGGGGGGCGACCGCACTCGGCGCCATCGTTCTACGGCGCATGACGGTCCGGCCATTCACCGACAAGCAAATCGAATTGGTTCAAAATTTTGCCGCCCAGGCCGTCATCGCCATAGAGAACACGCGGCTGCTCAACGAATTGCGCCAGCGCACCGACGATCTCACTGAATCGCTTGAGCAGCAGACGGCGACGGCCAACGTCCTCGAAGTCATCAGCCGCTCCGCTTTCGATCTCAACGCAGTGTTCGAAACTGTCGCCGAAAGCTCGGTCCGACTGTGCGGTGCCGACCGGTCGTTCATCTTCCGCTATGACGGCGAGCTGTTGCGTATGGTCACATCCTATAACGCACGTCCGGGGTTCGCGGAGTGGGTGGCACAACATCCGATCCGGCCCGGCCGGCACAGCGCCGTCGCCCGAGCGGCGCTCGAACGCCGAACGGTCCACATCCCCGATGCACAGTCCGATCCGGAATATTCCTATGGGGCAAAAGACGTTGAGGCGTTCCGGACCGTGCTCACGGTTCCGATGCTGAAGGGCGATGATCTGCTCGGCGTCATTTTGACCTATCACCTGGAGGTCCGGCCGTTCACCGATAAGCAGATCGCCCTGGTCGAGACTTTCGCCGATCAGGCGGCGATCGCCGTCGAGAATGTGCGATTGTTCGAAGCGGAGCAGCAGCGCACACGTGAACTGGCGCAATCGCTCGATGATTTACGGACCGCGCAGGACCGCCTGGTCCAGACGCAGAAGCTTGCCTCGCTCGGTCAACTCACAGCCGGCATCGCCCACGAGATCAAGAACCCGCTCAATTTCGTCAATAATTTTTCGGCCGTCTCGGTTGAATTGATCGATGAACTTCAGGACGTCCTAGAATCCGGAAATTTCGATGACAAGGCGCGGGCGGATATCGCTGATCTTTCAGAGACGTTACGGAGCAATCTCGACAAAATCGTGCAGCACGGCAAACGCGCCGACGCGATTGTTAAGAATATGCTGCTGCATTCCCGCGAAGGCTCGGGAGAGCACCGGCAGGTGGATATCAATGCTCTTGTGGAGGAGAGCTTGAACCTCGCCTATCACGGAGCACGGGCCGAGAAGCAGGGTTTCAATATCACCCTAGAGAGATCCTTCGATCCATCTGCCGGCGAAGTGGACCTTTTCCCGCAGGAGATCACACGGGTGCTGCTCAACCTGATCGCAAACGGCTTCTACGCGGCAACCAAGCGCAAAGCCGACGCCGATGGCGGCAATTACGAACCTACGCTTGCGGCCGCGACCAAGAGCCTCGGCAGCAGCGTCGAAATCCGAATCCGCGACAACGGCACCGGCATACCGCCCGAGGTGAAGGAGAAGCTGTTCAACCCGTTCTTCACGACCAAGCCTGCCGGGGAAGGGACTGGGCTCGGCCTGTCCATCAGTCACGACATCGTCGTCAAGCAGCATGGCGGATCCATTGAGGTCGATACGCAGCCGGGCGTGTTCACCGAATTTCGGATCGTTCTGCCGCGTGCGGGAGCGCCGCTTATCAAGGCGGGATGAGCCAAAGGCCGGTTGATGGCCCGCCGCGATGGGGCGCCGCAGCGGCGGAAGTCCATTCGGGTTGGCAGCGGGGCTTGTGCCGGCGACCGATCGCGTTAAATAGTTTCAATGAAAAGGCTTTATGCCCGGCGCAAACCGGGGCATGAGATTTAGACTGGGAGCGACTCATGTCGGTTCGTGTTGCCATCAACGGTTTCGGCCGCATCGGCCGCAATATTTTACGCGCCGTGGTCGAAGCCCGTCGCGGCGACATTGAAGTCATCGCGGTGAACGATCTCGCGCCGGTCGAGACCAATGCGCATCTGTTGCGCTTCGATTCGGTGCATGGCCGCTTCCCCGGCGAGGTGACGGTCAAGGGCGATACGATCAGTTGCGGCAACGGCGCAATCAAAGTGACGGCCGTCAAGGACCCGAACCAATTGCCGTGGCGGGAACTCGGCATCGACGTGGCGCTGGAATGCACCGGCATTTTCACCTCAAAGGACAAGGCCTCGGCGCATCTGAAAGCCGGCGCCAAGCGCGTCCTGGTCTCGGCGCCGGCCGACGGCGCCGATTTCACCGTCGTCTACGGCGTCAACCACGACAAGCTCGTCAAAGCGCACATGATCGTCTCCAACGCCTCATGCACGACCAATTGCCTGGCCCCCATTGCCAAAGTGCTCAACGACGCCGTCGGCATCGACAAAGGCTTTATGACTACGGTGCACTCCTACACCAACGATCAGCCCTCGCTCGATCAGGTGCACAAGGACCTTTACCGGGCGCGCGCGGCGGCGCTCAACATCATCCCGACCTCGACCGGAGCCGCGAAAGCGGTCGGCTTGGTGCTGCCGGAACTCGCCGGGCGGCTCGACGGCGTCGCCATCCGCGTGCCGACGGCCAATGTCTCGGTGGTGGATTTCAAGTTCGTCGCCAAGCGCGCGACCTCGAAGGACGAGATCAACAATGCGGTCAAGCGCGCCGCCGAACAACAGCTCAAGGGCATCCTCGGATATACCGATCAGCCCAACGTGTCGAGCGACTTCAACCACGACCCGCATTCATCGGTTTTCCACATGGACCAGACCAAGGTGATCGACGGCACATTCGTTCGCGTGATGTCGTGGTATGACAATGAGTGGGGCTTCTCCAATCGCATGATCGACACCGCGGTGGCGATGGGCAAGCTCGCCTGACCCGGCATCGATCGGCTTTTGTCATCGCGCGACCATGAAATCCTTTCTCACCCTCGACGATGCCGACGTCAAAGGTAAGCGCGTACTGGTGCGCGTCGACTTCAACGTGCCGATGCAGGACGGCGCCGTGGCGGACGTGTCGCGCATCGAGCGCAATATGCCGACGATTACCGAAATCGCCGATCGTGGCGGCAAGGTTATCCTGTTGTCGCATTACGGCCGGCCGAAAGGTCGCGACCCGAAGGAATCGCTGCGGCCGGTCGTCGCCGCGGTCGCGCAAATCCTCGGCCGTCCCATTGGCTTCGCCGCGGACTGCGTCGGCGAGGTCGCGGAAAAAGCCGTCGCCGCCATGAAGCCCGGCACTATTTTATGTCTGGAGAACACCCGCTTTCATAAGGGCGAGGAAAGCAACGATCGCGAATTCGCCAAACGGCTCGGCCGGCTCGGCGACATATTCGTCGACGATGCCTTCTCCGTCGCCCATCGCGCGCATGCCTCGGTCGAGGCGATCGGGCACCTGTTGCCGACCTATGCCGGCCGCGCCATGCAGCAGGAACTCGAAGCGCTGGAAAAAGCGCTGCACGCGCCGGCGCGCCCAGTCGCGGCCATCGTCGGCGGCGCCAAAATCTCGACCAAGCTCGATCTCCTCGGCAACCTGATGACCAAAGTGGAAACGCTCATCATCGGCGGCGCCATGGCGAATACGTTTCTCGCCGCCGAAGGCAAAGCGGTGGGCAAGTCGCTCTATGAAAGCGACCTCGTGCCGACGGCGCGCGATATCATGGCCAAGGCGAAGTCGCTCGGCCGTCATATTGTTCTGCCGGTCGATGCGGTGGTCGCGCAAAAATTCGCGGCGCATGTTCCAACCCGCGTCGTTGCGGTGGAGGCGGTCGGTCCGACCGACATGATCCTCGACATCGGGCCGCGCAGCATCGAGCAGGCGATTTCCGTCTTGGCCCGCTCGAAAACTTTGGTCTGGAACGGCCCGTTCGGCGCCTTCGAGCACGAACCGTTCGACAACGGCACGATCGAAGTCGCGGAAGCTGCGGCGGAACTTACGGCCGACGGCAGGCTTGTCAGTATTGCCGGTGGCGGCGACACCATGGCGGCGCTCAATGTCGCCGGCGTCACCGGCCAATTCACCTATGTATCGACGGCCGGCGGCGCCTTCCTGGAATGGCTCGAGGGCAAGACACTGCCGGGGGTCGAAGTGTTGCAAGCGGCGCAAACTTCCAACACGGTACGCGCGTAGCATGCTAAAATAGCATCTGGAATCGCCGGACATAGCGCGAGACATATCGAGGACTTGTCGAAGAACTTGTCGAAGGATTTGTCGAAGGACTGGAGGGCGCGATGAATCTTGCCGAATTGAACAAGGTCGCTTCCGCGATGGTCGCGCCCGGCCGAGGCATTTTGGCCGCGGACGAGTCGACCGGCACGATCAAGAAACGCTTCGATGCGCTCGGGGTGGAATGCACACCCGACAGCCGGCGCGACTACCGCGAAATGCTGTTCCGCAGCACGGACGCGTTGTCGCGATATATTTCCGGCGTCATTCTCTATGACGAGACCATCCGCCAGAACGCCAAAGACGGCACGCCGCTGGTCAAGCTGATCGAAAAAGCCGGCACGCTACCCGGCATCAAAGTCGACAAGGGCACAAAGCCGCTGCCCTCCTGTCCGGGCGAAGTCGTCACCGAGGGTCTCGACGGCTTGCGCGAGCGGCTTGCCGAATACCGCGCGCTCGGCGCCAAATTCGCCAAGTGGCGCGCGGTGATCGACCTCGGCGAGACACATGGCCTGCCGAGCTTCACCTGCGTGAAGGCCAATGCGCACGCGCTGGCGCGCTATGCGGCGCTGTGCCAGGACGAAGGCATCGTGCCGATCGTCGAGCCGGAAGTGCTGATGGACGGCGACCACGATATCGACCGCTGCGTCGAGGTCACCACCTGGGTGCTCAAGGAGACTTTTGCCGAATTGTTCGTCAACCGCGTCGCGCTCGAAGGCATGGTGCTCAAGCCGAACATGGCGGTGCCGGGAAAGAAATCGGGCAAGCGGGCCTCGGTCGAGGAAGTCGCCGACAAGACGCTGCGCGTGCTCAAGGAATGCGTGCCGGCTGCCGTGCCCGGCATTGCGTTTCTCTCCGGCGGCCAATCCGACGAGGACGCGACCGCGCGTCTCGACGCCATGAACAAGATGGGCGCGCTGCCGTGGCGGGTCACATTCTCTTACGGCCGCGCGCTGCAACACGCGCCGCAGACGGTGTGGTCGGGCAAGTCGGAAAACGTCGCCGCGGCGCAACGCGCCTTCGCCCATCGCGCCATGATGAACGGGCTGGCCAACATGGGCCAATGGAAAGCCGATCTCGAGCGCAAAGCGGCGTGACCCTGCATCCGCCGCCCCAGCGGCTTTATCTCATCACCCCGCCCCTCGACGACCCGGCATCGTTCGCGCCGCAGCTCGAAGCGGCGCTTGCCGCCGCCGATATCGCCGCCGTCCTGCTGCGCTTCGCGCCTGCCGACGAGCGCACGCTCGTCAACCGCGCCAAGGCGGTGGCCGAGATCGTGCAACGGCGCGATGTCGCACTGCTGCTTGAAGACAAGCCGGAACTGGTCGCGCGCGCCGGCGCCGATGGCGCGCATCTGACCGGGGTCGAGGCGTTTGCCGCGGCGCTTGTGCTGCTCAAGCCCGACCGTATCGCCGGCTGTGGCGGCTTGCACAGCCGTCATGATGCCATGCTCGCGGCCGAGACTGGGGCCGATTACGTCATGTTCGGCGAGCCGCCCCCTCCTGGGAGTCATCGCCTGCCATGGCCGCAATTGCAGGAGCGTCTGACCTGGTGGGCGGAGCTGTTCGAAGGCCCTTGCGTCGGTTATGCGGCAAGCCTGGACGAGGTCGCACCTTTGGCGCAAACCGGCGCCGATTTCATCGCACTCGGTGAGTGGATATGGACGGAGCCACAAGGCGCGGCCGCGGCGATCGAAGCGGCCGCCGCAAATCTCGCCGCGCGATGATCCGCCCCCACGCAAGTGGGGGAGGGGGACCACGCGAAGCGTGGTGGAGGGGGCGTCTGACTCGGAGCTTCGTTGGCGTCGCAAGAGAAATCGTCGTGGTCCGCGCGCGCCAATTTATTCACACGCTCTGTCGCGGGGCGGGAGTATTGCGTGCCGCTCCGATGACGAGTGCGAATGCCACTCTGACGCACACGCTAACGCTCGCCCTGGCGCTCGCCCTCGCCCACCCCGCAGCAGCCCAGCCCAAGCCGCCGCCCGCGAGAGCGGCCCCGCCGATCCAATTTGCGCCGGAAACCGCGCTGCCCCCGCCCGCCGGCGCCGCCCAACTCGATCTCGCCTTCGGCGCGTTTCAGCGCGGCTATTTCCTCACCGCATTCCAATACGCGACGGATCGCGTCGAGCAGCAAGGCGACGCCAAATCGATGACGCTCTTGGGCGAACTCTACGCCAACGGTCTCGGCGTGCCGCGCGACGATAAGAAAGCCGCCGACTGGTACAAGCTTGCCGCCGCGCGCGGCGACGCAAACGCCATGTTCGCGCTCGGCATGTTCGCGGTCAACGGCCGCGCCGGCCCGCGCGACCGCGAGTTAAGCGCCAAGTGGCTCGCTGCTGCCGCCAAACTCGGCCATCCCGAGGCCGCCTACGATCTCGCGCTCCTCTATATCGAGGGCCAATTATTCCCGCAGGACTTCAAGCGCGCCGCCGAACTCTTGCGCGCCGCCGCCGATGCCGGCAGCCCCGATGCGCAATACGCGCTCGGCACCTTCTACAAGGAGGGCCGCGGCGTGCCGAAAGACATGGCGGAAGCGGTGAAACTGTGGGCGGCGGCGTCGCTTGCCGACAATACCGACGCGGAAGTCGAATACGGCATCGCGCTCTACAACGGCGACGGCGTCGAGCGCGACGAGGACGCGGCGGCCGCGATCTTCCACAAAGCCGCGCAGCACGGCAGCGCCATCGCGCAGGACCGCTACGCGCGCATTCTCGCAAGCGGCCTCGGGGCCACGCGCGATCCGGTCAAGGCCGTGAAATGGCATCTGATCTCGCGCGCCGCCGGCGAAACCGACATCACGCTCGACGATTTCATGGCGAAGCTCGATCCGGCGACGCTGGCCGAGGGAACGAAGCAAGCCCAGCCCTGGCTCGAGGCGCTGCAGAACGCGCAAGCTGCGCGGCAGGCGCAGTCGCAGGCGGCGCAGCAATCGCAAGCCGCGCCGGCGAAGCGGTGACGGCGTCGCCATTCTTGACCCTCCCCTGCAGGGGGAGGGTCGTCCGCCGAAGCTCGCAACGCGAGCGAAGGCGCGACGGGGTGGGGTGAACCCGCGTAGCCTGGATTGAGCGAAGCGAAATCCGAGAGAAAAACTCTTGCTCTCACGGAACGTCTATCCGCTCGGTGCGGCGACTTGACGTTGTAATTGCCACTCCCTCGGCTGCAGATTGCGTGGTATTCACAATCGCGAATGGGTGGAAATGCACATGAGTTACGGCGATCTAGGTTGGATCACAAACTTTATCTGGGGCATTGCCGACGACGTCCTGCGCGACCTCTATGTGCGCGGCAAATATCGCGACGTTATTTTGCCGATGACTGTGTTGCGCCGCTTGGACGCCGTGCTGGAGCCGACTAAACCGGCAGTTATTGCAATGAAGGCCAATCTCGACAAAGCGGAGGTCGTGCATCAAGACGCTGCGCTTCGCCAAGCCGCCAAACAGCATTTCTACAACACCTCAAAATTTACACTGCGTGATCTGCGCGCCCGCGCCAGCCAGCAGCAACTCAAGGCTGATTTTGAAGCCTATCTCGATGGGTTCTCGCAAAACGTCCAGGACATCCTCGATAATTTCGAGTTTCGCAATCAAATTCCCCGTCTTACAAAAGCGGATGCTCTCGGCACGTTGATCGAAAAATTTCTCGACCCGTCAATCAACCTCGGTCCTTTGCCCGTCAAGAATGGCCACGGGTCCATCAAGCACCCCGGCATCGATAACCACGCGATGGGTACGATTTTCGAGGAGCTTGTACGGCGCTTCAACGAAGAAAACAACGAGGAGGCCGGCGAACACTGGACACCGCGCGATGTCGTCAAGCTGATGGCGCGGTTGATCTTCTCACCGATCGCCGACCAGATCGAATCGGGGACATACCTTCTCTATGATGGCGCTTGCGGGACGGGCGGCATGCTCACGGTCGGCGAAGAAACGCTCAAGCAGCTTGGCGCGGAACGCGACAGACAAATTTCGACGCATCTCTACGGTCAAGACATCAACGCCGAAACCTACGCGATCTGCAAAGCCGACCTGCTGCTGCACGGCGAAGGCGAGGCCGCAGACAATATTAAAGGCGGCCCGGAATATTCCACGCTCTCCAACGATGCGTTTCCATCGCGCGAATTCGACTTCATGCTGTCGAATCCACCCTACGGCAAAAGCTGGAAGAGCGACCTGGAACGCATGGGCGGCAAGGACGGCATCAAGGACCCGCGCTTCGTCATTACCCACGGCGCCGATGCCGACTACAGCCTGATCACTCGATCGAGCGACGGCCAGATGCTGTTCCTCGCCAATATGCTGTCGAAGATGAAACACGGCACCAAGCTCGGCAGCCGCATCGCCGAAGTTCACAACGGCTCATCGCTGTTCACCGGCGACGCCGGACAGGGCGAGAGCAACATCCGACGCTGGATCATCGAGAACGACTGGCTTGAAGCGATCGTCGCGCTGCCGCTCAACATGTTCTACAACACTGGCATTGCCACCTACATCTGGGTGCTGAGCAACCGCAAGGCCGAGAGCCGGCGCGGCAAGGTGCAGCTCATCGACGCGACACAATGGTTCAAGCCGCTGCGCAAGAATCTCGGCAAGAAAAACTGCGAATTGACCGAGGACGATATCAAGCGCATCTGCGACACGTTTCTTGCATTCAAGGAATCCGAGCAGTCAAAGATTTTCGACAATGCGGCGTTCGGCTATTGGAAAGTCACCGTCGAGCGGCCGTTGCGTCTGCGGGTCGAGATGTCGACCGAGGCACGAAAGCGATTCCGATTGGCTTGTGAGGAAGCAAAAGAGCTTCCTTTGGCTAACTTCATCGACGATCTTGCCGAGTTGCAAAGTGTCGGCCGTCTACGACGACTTCAACGCGTTCATGGAACTGCTTCGCGTCTACGCCGAAAAAGAGAACCTCAAGATGACGGCAAAGCGCTGCAAGCTGCTTCAGAACGCTCTCGCTGAAAGAGACGGTACGGCGGCGCCGGTGATTCAGAGTATCCACCCGCCTAATAAGGTGGAAGCAGAACCGCTCAGCGGCCTCTTCCCGACGAAGATCGGTGGCAAGGACCACATCGTCGAATACGAGCCCGACAGTGAGCTGCGCGACACCGAGCAGATTCCGTTGCAGGAGCCCGGCGGCATCGAGGCCTTCATCCGCCGCGAAGTGCTGCCGCACGCAGCCGACGCCTGGGTCGACGACAGCAAGACCGAGGTCGGCTACGAGATTAGCTTCAATCGTTACTTCTATAAACCGCAGCCGCTGCGGCCGCTGGACGCCATCCGCGCCGACATTCTCGCCTTGGAGAAGGAGACCGAGGGTCTTCTGGCGCGCATCGTCGGCCCAGTGGCAGGGTGAGCCTATGCAACGGTGGCTTGCATATGGCGCCGGCCTGTGTCCTTATTTAAGTCAGCCTTTATTATAACTCGGATCCTGGCCCTTATTAAAGGCTGGGAGAAGGATGGTCGTGCCGGATCAGCCAAACCGCGCCGGAACCTACCAGCGCCAGAGCACGGGCTACCGCGCCTTCGTGCCGGCGCCGTTGCCGCCGCAGCCGCCGATCATCCTCGCCGGCGAATTACAGCGTCTGCTGTCCGAAGCCGACATGGCCTTGGGCCGGCTCGACGGCTCGATCCAGACGCTGCCGAACCCCGATCTTTTCGTCTTCATGTATGTGCGTAAGGAGGCGGTACTGTCGAGCCAGATCGAGGGCACGCAAAGCTCGCTGCAAGACCTGCTGGCGGCCGAGGCCCAGCTCTTCACGCCCGAGGCGCCGAAAGACGTCGACGAGGTCGTCAATTACGTCGCCGCCATGAATCACGGCTTGGCGCGCCTGCCCGAACTCCCGGTGTCGGTGCGGCTCATCCGCGAGATTCACGAAAAACTTCTCGCCGGCGTGCGCGGCGCGCGGCTTGCGCCCGGCGAACTGCGCCGCACCCAGAACTGGATCGGTCCCGCCGGCTCGACGCTCAACGACGCGAGCTTCATTCCGCCGCCGCCCGACATCGTGCCGCAGGCGCTTGGCGATCTCGAAAAATTCCTGCACGCCGCAAGCGACCTGCCGCTGCTGATCAAGATCGGTCTCGCCCACGCCCAGTTCGAGACCGTTCATCCCTTCCTCGACGGCAACGGCCGCATCGGCCGGTTGTTGATCACCTTCTTGTTGTGCGAGCGCGGCGTGCTGCACAAGCCGGTGCTTTATCTGTCGCATTATTTCAAGCGGCACCGGCAACGCTATTACGACCTGTTGCAAGCGATCCGCGACCACGGCGCCTGGGAAGACTGGCTGCAATTCTTTCTGCGTGGCGTTGCCGAAGTCAGCGTCCAGGCCACCGAAACCTCGCGCCGCATCCTCGCGCTGCGCGAAAACCACCGCACCGCGATCGCCGACAATCTCGGCTATTCCGCCGGCAACGGCCATCGCGTGCTGGAACGGCTCTACGAGCGGCCCATCCTGTCGGTGAACGAAGTGCGCGAATTGACCGGCACGACTTTTCCCGCCGCCAACGCGCTGGTCGAACGCCTGGTCAAGATCGGCATTTTGAACGAAGTCACCGGCCAGGCGCGCAACCGCCGCTTCCGTTACGACGCCTATGTGCACCTGTTCGACGAGCCAGCCGCCGAGGCCGCAGGAGCCGCGGCATGATCGAAGGATTGAGGCCGTATCCGCAGATGAGAGAGTCCGGTGTGGCGCGGCAGCAGCGATCGCAGGCGGCGCAGCAATCGCAAGCCGCGCCGGCGAAGCGGTGACGGCGTCGCCATTCTTCACCCTCCCCTGCAGGGGGAGGGTCGTCCGCCGAAGCTCGCAACGCGAGCGAAGGCGCGACGGGGTGGGGTGAACCCGCGTAGCCTGGATTGAGCAACCGCGAAATCCGGGAGAAAAATCAGGCGGCCGCCTCTATGCTCCTCAGCGATGCAGTTTGAGGATCGTACTTAAATTTCGTAATCGATCCGTCCTTTATCTTGTCAACGACCTGGTCGATGACAGAAAGCGGCACCAAGAACCACTCTCGCGGCTTTACAGGATTTCCAAAACGATCCTGGATCGTCAAATCAAGCTGCGCCGGGACGAATACCCGATGGATGATGTTCTCCAATCGAACCCGGTTGATATTAAAAAGCTTGTACGTCGCAACCACTTCTACATCGGCAAGTAAATAAGTTGCATCTAACGCCGCATTGGCGATCCGAGTTTCGACTTTGCCGCCAGTCACTCCGATTTTGTGAATCAAATCACGCCGCGCGGCAATTTCCGGGTTATCGGACTTGCTCCGCAGCACGTAGATTGTACCGCTTTCAATGTCATCGTCCGCAGCCTTTTCGGCAAACAAGGGCCCAGCAACAGGATCGGTGATCCGCCGCCCCGCTTCATCCTTGTGGAGCGCGCGCTGCAACGACCGCATGAGCATGTTGCTCTCGGTGCCATTGTCGAAAATCACGCGAAGCCGCGCATCCGTGCGCCCTTGGGGATTTGTGTATATTTCGTCCATTTCGGCGACATAGGCCTTCTGGCCGCCGACGATGAACCAACTCCCCGGCCTGATTTCGGCTTTCAGTTCGAACGGCCGAGTCTGTCTTATGCCGTCTTCGATCTCCTGCTGGACCGCTGCAAAGAGAGGTTTGAAGCGGTCGAAGTCCTCGCATCTCTGCCGATTGGCGATTTCTTCGGCAGCCCGCTTGTCGGCGCTGGTGCGTACATGGCGAAGCTCGGTAATGTCCGACGCGCCTGCCGCCTCTTCCAATTCGGCGGCCAATTCATCCACGTCCGGTGTGTCTTCGAAACCGCCCGGCGCGGTCCCCTCGGTCAAAAGACCCTGATAATCCAGCGGCTGAAGAAGCGTCCGACATTCCTCCAACGCACAAAGCCGATCAAGGCGCACCGCATAAATCCGCTCGAAGATGTCGCGATCTTCCCCATGCAGCGGCGGATGACCGTGCGTTTCGACAAAGCGCTGGATTTCCTCAAAACCGGCGATGATGCGTTCGTCGCGCGCCGAGCGGCCGGTCTTCTTTTCCGGCTGCGCGAAGGCCTCGAGTTCGGCCCGTAATTCGTCCAGATCAGGTTCGCTCATAGCGCCCCTCATCCTTGAATCGGACGAACGCGGCCGCGCCTTCGGCCATGCGTTTCTCCCAGGCGTCGGGCGAACTGATCGAGGGGAGCCGCCCCCTCTCCTTCTTGAACCTGACGGCGCGGGCGGCGAGTTGCCTGGCTTCCTCTGGCGTCAAGCTCGTGCGCTTGGCCGCAATCGCCGCCTCCACCTGTTTCAATCTGTCCGCGTTCATTCCTTTGGCCAGGATCGCGTAGGCCTCGCCGAACGGATTGATCCGGTCGATAAGATCGATGTCGAGCTCAGTGACGCTCAGCACGAATTTGCGCACACCATCAATCAACGCGGTATTGGCCTGCCGTTCGCCGTCGCCCCCCTGCAACGCGGCCTGCTGAGCCCCTTGTGTCAGATTGAGCGCCGCGATGGCATGCTGCCGCACCGCCTCCTGATCCTCTTCGGTCAGCTCGGGATACTTGTCTCTGACGATCTTGCCCATGCGGACTTGGGTCAGCTCTTCGGGCACCACTTCCTTGTCAAAAATGCCGCGCTCGATGGTGATTTTATCCTGCACGAAAGCGGCAATGACCTCGTTGAGATCTTCCTGGCAGATACGCGCCGCTTCCTTGCTCCTGGGTTCAGCGAGACCCTTGAGCTCGATCTGGAACTGACCTGTCGTTTGATTGAAGCCGACATTGCATTTCGCGGAATCATAGCCACCGTTGCCGTAATCGTAGCCCTCGATCGGACCATTATTCGGATTCTTCGGCGCAAAGGTGAAGCGCGGCGCCAGCACCTGCTCCATAAGCAGGCTCGCGGCGATGGCCTTGAGCGTATCGTTCACCGCCTCGCTGACAGCCAGTTCCGAGGCATCCGGCTCGGCGATCAGATTGGTGAAGCGCGCGCGGGTCTTGCCCGGTGCGTCCCGGGTCGCCCGCCCGATGATCTGCACGATCTCGGTAAGGCTCGATCGATAGCCGACCGTCAACGCGTGTTCGCACCAAATCCAGTCAAACCCTTCCTTCGCCATGCCGAGCGCGATGATGATATCGACATTGTCACGGTTGTACTTTTGCGCCGGGTCCTTCAGCGCGGCGAGAACTTTGGCGTGCCGCTCCGGCCCGTCGTCAACCAGATCGGCGATCTTTAGCATGTGCCCGTCTGTGCGCTTGACCAGGTCAAACCCCGTGATCGGGTCCTTGCCCTCCCATGTCCCGAGCGAGTGCATGATCTCGCTGACTTCGGTCGTTTTGCCGCGCTGCGTGCTTTCCCGCGAATTGACGCTCGGAATATGAACAATGGTTTTTTGATCGGAATCGAGCACCTTCGCGACGCTCATCTACGTAAGCATCTGTGTAGAAGAAATAGCCGATATCGAGCTGCTTGAGATAGTCGTAGCCGTTGAGCTGCTGATAATAGGTATAGGTGAACGTATCAAATTTGGCTTCGTCCTGCGGCGCCAGCACAGGTTCGGCGTCGCCGCGGAAATAGGAGCCGGTCATCGCGACGATATGAACTTTGTCGCGGGCGATGAACTGGCCGAGATGCGCGCCAAGCTTGTTGTCGGGATTGGCCGAAACGTGGTGAAATTCGTCGACCGCGATCAGACGGTTGTCGAAAGCCTCCACCCCGAACTCGTCGACGGCGAAGCGGAACGTGGCGTGGGTGCAGACCAGCACCTTGGCGTCGCTTTGCAGGAACGCGCCGACCGCCTTGACCTTGCCGCCGTTGTCCGCACCCGGCGCGTTACAGAGGTTCCATTTCGGCTCGACCCGCCAGTCGGCCCAGAAGCCAAATTGAGTGAGCGGCTCGTCGTAAAAACTAGCCCCGATCGCCTTCTCCGGCACCACGATGATGGCCTGTTTCAGGCCCTGATTGTGGAGCTTGTCCAGCGCGATGTACATCAGCGCCCGGCTTTTGCCGGAGGCCGGCGGTGACTTAATCGAGAAGGTACTGCTCGCCGCGCCGATCGTAAGCGCCCTCCTGCATCGGGCGCATACCCAGCGCGTTGGTCTTGGTCGACGCGCCGGTTCGCGCATAGGAAACCGACACGGACGGCACGACAAACTTGCCCCTTGCGCCGGCGGTAGCGGCCGCAGTTGGCAACCGGAGTTTGGCCTTCTTGAAGAATTCCTCGCCCGCCTCGGGAATCTCCGAGGTGTCGATATCCTTCTCGGCTATCGCCTCGATTTCAGTGGCCCGCTGCTTTGAGATAGGCATTGAACAGGTCTCGTTCGCTCTTGGTTGCTTTTCGCGCGCTGATGATCCGTGTCACCTCGTCTCGATCGGTATGGATGACGCATACTACCGTAATCCCATTGATTAGCCCATAACTCCGCTCGCGCAGCTCTTCTACCGGGTCTTCGTCGGCGAGCGTAAAAACCGAACCTTCGAAAATGGTTGAGGCTTCCTCGAACGAAATCTCGTGCTTGGCGAGATTGCTGGCATTCTTGTCGGGGTCCCATTCGAATTTGGGCATTCAGGAGCCCGCTTCAACAGACTGTTTCCTGATGCGCCCTTTGGCCTTGCCATCCTTGGACCCGACCATCTTGGTATACAACTCGAACAGCTTCTCCAGCCGTTCCGTATCGTTGCGAAAACGCCGGCCGATATAGATGCGCTCCAGCGTCTCGTCGTTGCGCTCATGGGCTGCGCGCAGATCGCCCGGCATTTCGTCGGGCTCGTAGAGATCGGCGATCGTCGCAGGAAAATGCGCCTCGCGAGCGAGAAGGATATCTTCGGCGCACCTGGTCAGGTCCGCTTTATTCTTGTCGGTGAGCGCTGGAACCGGGAAAGTGTTCCAGCAAAGGGTGTTAGAATACATGAATCGCATTTCTAAACGCCCGCAAACCGAACCGATCCATGCAATGTGTAGCCGTGATGCAATTATCGAAAGCAACCAAAGAGGCTCATCGTAGAGACCGAAATCTTGACTGCTTATTACCCCAGCTTCATCTATAATGCCGACAGGAAGAAACTCGCGATTTTCAGATGTAATTCTGGGCAAGACGATAGTGTGCTTTTGCGCGCATCTCATTTCACGAAATTGATGCGCGCAGTTGGCCATCTGATTGGCACTTTTATCTGGGCTCGCAACTCTGAGAGCTCTTACCGCCTCTATTCGCTCCGCAACTGCCGGATAACTCATAGCTTCTGCTAGATTCTTTGTCCTCAATCCAAAGGCAATAAACTATCTCTCCTCGAATAAAATCAGACGAACCGTAAATTCGCCTAACAATTTTTGATCGGAGTGTGTCAGAGAGACAGAGTTGGTCAACTCCCTCTCGGCCCATCCTAAGATGTCCGCCATCTACAACTTTGTTTCCAAAAATCATTTTCGGTAATGTAGAAATGGGAGCGCTTTCTTTGTTCACTATAATATTACGACCTGCCGCCAGATAGACGTTGATGTTGTCCGTTTGCTTTTCAATTGTCGCGCCGCTCTCAGCGATTGAAAACAGCCGCCTCGACTTACCGGCATGGTTTGAAATGCCAATAATAGCAACCGTCACACCGGCGTTGTAGCTTGCCAGATTTGCCCATTTAAATGATGTGTGTGCGAACGCGATCTCGTGTCCTGTCTGAAGAATCAACGGCCAAGATCGGCACCTGCTGCCCCTGACAGATGGAGTTAGTTGCCACAAAGGCGGCTGCTGCATTCGCTCGCGTGCCATAGTCGGCGGCTTTTAGGAACCAACCCGCGACATAATCGAGTGATTTCCAGCTTCTTGTTCGTCCTTCGAAAATTTCTTGTAGCTCTGCCTTCTGTTCGTCAGATTGCCAAGTGGACCCAAGATACGGCGGATTTCCGCAGATATACGTCTCACCCCCTTCGTTCTCAAAATCGATCTGCGTCTGATCGAGCGGTGTGTGAAACAGGTCATCGGCGTTGTGTTTTACGCCTGTGCCCGCAGGCGGACAGATGCTGGGCCAATCGAGCCGCAAGGCATTACCGCAGGTGATCCAGTTCTCGCCATCGAGCGGCAGAAACTCCGCCAGCGCCAGTTTCGGCCCGCGATAGAGCACGTCGCACTGGAATTCCGCGATGATGAGCGCGAGCCGCGCGATCTCAGCCGGGAAGTCGCGGAGCTCGATGCCACGAAAATTAGTGAGCGGAATATCGCTGTGTCGATCGACCTCGTCGCGTCGCTTGTTTATCTCGGCCTCGATCTCTCGCATTTCCTTATAGGCGATCACCAGGAAATTGCCGGAACCGCAGGCAGGGTCAAAAACTCTAATCCTCGCTAACCGTCGACGCAGGTTAAGGAGCATACGGGAATTGTCGCCCGCTTCCTCAAGCCGCGCGCGCAAGTCGTCGAGGAACAGCGGATTGAGCGCCTTCAGGATATTCGGCCGGCTGGTGTAGTGGAGGCCCAGCGCTCCGCGTTCTTCGTCCTGGGCGACCGCCTGAACCATCGAGCCGAAAATGTCCGGATTGATCCTCTTCCAATCTAAGTTACCGATGTGGATGAGGTAAGAACGTGCGATGCGACTGAAGCATGGTACGTCCATGCTGCCCGAGAACAATCCCCCGTTCACGTAGGGGAAGGAATCGGCCCAATTCTTTATTCTGGCGTCAGCGCGATCCGCCATCTTCGTATTCATGGCGCGGAACACTTCGCCAATCACCTCATGGGTGTTTGATGAATTTCGCTCGCTCATCCGCTCGATCGTCGCCGTGAAAAGATTGTCACCGATAAAGATGTCGGTGTTCTCGGCAAAAAAACAGAAGATCAGCCGCGCCATGAAATGGTTCATGTCGTGGCGCCGTGCCGCCATTGCCCCAATCGGGATTCTCTTTCAGAAGCTCGACATAGAGCTTATTCAGGCGCGCGGTCGCTCTGATGTCGAACGCGTTGTCGCGGATCGGCTTGGTCGTCGTAATGCCGGCGAGGATCAGGAAAAAGGCGAAGCGATTGGCAAGGTCGGGATAGGCGCAAGCTAGCGTCTCGCCGGAATTGAGGTCCTCGGCCTCCAGCATCACGCCGTCGGTCGCCAGGATGAACTTGACTTTGTTCGCCGCCGCCTTCGGGCTCGCGCGCACCTTCGCCAGCGTCTCCCCAACCTCGCCTTCCGAGCAGACGGCGATATGGATGGCATTGCGCTGAAGGACCCCACCCTCGACGTCGGACGTCGATGCGCTGCGCAGCCGCTTGATTGTGGTTTCCTTGTTGCCGAACGCTCTTAGAAACTGGAATGGAAACTCGGCAGCATTGAACGGCGCCCCTGCCAGCGCCGATACTGCTTCTTCGATTTCGACGGCATTCATATTGAGCTTCTGTCATTCGACTGGCGTAAAGGCCAGCACGCTTCAGAGGCCATACTGGCCCAGCCATGGCAAATTCGCCATCTGGTTGTGGCTTTTGGCCACGTCGCATAGACCGCCGGGTCAAGCCCGGCGGTGACGATCCAAGATGTCGTCCTTTTTTATGCGACAGCCCTTGACATCCGTCTCCCTTCCAGTTACATAAGCGCACAAATCATCTCGCCCGTAAAGGACGCCGCCGCGGAGGCAGATCGCGGCGGCGGGGCGAGAGGCGGAGCCCGCGGGCGGGCTTGCAACCCGCTCCCGGGCGGTCCGGGCATCATGTCTGCCGGCATTACGACCGGCATGCGAGGTGCGTCGCTGGAAGTGGGTAGATCGTCGGCGGAGTGACCCCCGCCCCTTGGACGGTTTGCCCACGAAACCTGGCCCGGATCGCACCAAGGGACAACACACCCCTTGGGAAGAGCCGTGGTGGAACGCCGGAAGGCGAGCTGTCCCCCTAGGGACAGCGCCGCGCCCAAAGCGCGGAGGTCGGCCCTGCGTCTTCCGGCGTTCCATATCCTTTTATTTTTGGCGAAACGGGAAAAGCGAACAGAGACAACGAGGCCAACCACCCCTCGCCGTTCTTCTGCTCCCGCTTCGCGCTTCACGTGACTGAGATCGGGCCACCCGCACGCAAAGGGGCGTGCGGGAATGAGAGGGCGTGTCCTCACCTCTCCCCGCGCGCGGGGCGGGATGAAAGGAGAAAACTCATGAAACGAACGGACGCCGACCGTATCAACGACAGCGCCGCCGTATATGGCGCCATGCTGCAGGCGGGATTTACCAGGAAGAAGCCGAAGCTTTCGGCCGCGGACTTCGCGCGGCGTTACGGGCGCGAGGCGGCAGTGCAGCAGCGGCGCTATTGCAACGCGTTCGCGCTGTGGCGGACTTGCCCGAAAAACCGCTGCCGCCGGGCGCGAAGCTGCCTGGGTTACGTGACCGATTGCCTCAAGCGCGCGTTCCGCACGGTGCCGCCGTACCTGCACACGCAAGTGCGGCGCGAGCTCCTCCAAGGCGTGCCGCGCAACATCAGCGCCGCCGAGCGCAAGGCGCGGGGAAACCTGCCGGAAGATTTTTATGAGCGGAGAAAGGTTGAGAGCGAAGATGCGAAGGCGGAGCGTGGGAGCGGGTGATGCTTGTGCACTTCTCCCCGCGCGCGGGGAGAAGTCGAGGAGCGAAGCGACGAGGATGAGGGGGCCTCTCCGCGATTCTGAGCGCCCCGGGCCATGCGACAGCGTTGCAGACGCCGCCGCAATTCTGCGCCCAGCGGAGAGGCCCCCTCACCCCACCCTCTCCCCGCGTGCGGGGAGAGGGAGCGCGCGCCCTCCCCTGCAACGGGGTCCCCGCCGCGCCGGCGCGGCGGGTGCCCCGCGCGGTGGCGGAAACCGCACAACTTGACGCCATCGCTTTTAGGGTTACGAGACACGCCAAGGCAAAGGTGACCATGATCCACTCCGCTGTCATCAACGTCATGATCAAGGCGGCGCATCGCGCCGGGCGCGGGCTCAAGCGCGATCTCGGCGAGGTCGAGCATTTGCAGGTGTCGCTGAAGGGGCCGCGCAATTTCGTCACCGCCGCCGACCGCCGCGCCGAGGAGACGGTGCGCGAAGAGCTCGCCAAGGCGCGGCCGGATTACGGCTTCCTCGGCGAAGAAGGCGGCGCGCATGCCGGCTCCGACAAGAGCCACCGCTGGATCGTCGATCCGCTCGACGGCACCACCAACTTCCTGCACGGCATTCCGCATTTCGCGGTGTCGATCGGGCTGGAGCGCGACGGCGCGGTGGTCGCCGGCATCGTCTACAATCCGGCGAACGACGAATTGTTCGTCGCCGAGCGCGGCAAGGGCGCGTATCTCAACGACAAGCGCATCCGCGTCGCGGCGCGGGCGCGGCTCGCCGAGGCCGTGGTCGCCTGCGGGTTGCCGCATTACGGCCGCGGCGATCTTGTGCTGGCGCGGCATGAAATCGCCGCCGCCCAGCAAAACTTCGCCGGCTTGCGCCGCTATGGCGCAGCGACGCTTGATCTCGCCTGGGTCGCCTGCGGCCGGCTCGACGCCTATTGGGAGCGCGACCTCGCGCCTTGGGATCTCGCCGCGGGTTCGCTGTTGGTGCGCGAAGCGGGCGGCTTCGTCAGCGATTGCGACGGCAAGGGCGACATCTTCACCGCGCGCCAAGTCGTCGCCGGCAACGACACCATGCACCGCGAACTGCTGCGGCTCCTGAAAGAAGCCGCCACGGACGCCGGCAAGGACGCCATCAGGGAAGCTGCGGCGCCGTGAGCGTTGAATTTTTGCTGCGGCCCTACAGTGCCGACGACGAAGACGCCGCGATCGCGCTGTGGCTCAAGACTTGGCAGGCGACTTATCCGGAGCTGGATTTCGCCGAGCGGCTGTCATGGTGGCGCGAGCGCTGGCGCGACGAGCTTCTGCCGGCCGCGCAAGTCGTGATCGCCGAAAGCCAAAAAGCCGACACTGCCGTCGTGATCGGCTTTGTCACCGTCGATCCGGCGACGCTCTATCTCGATCAGATCGTGGTTGAGCCGGAACATTGGGGTTTTGGCGTCGGCTCGGCCCTCATCGCCGAAGCCAAGCGCATTTCGCCGAACGGGCTCGATCTCGACGTCAACACCGATAACGCGCGCGCCATCCGCTTTTACGCGAAAGCAGGGTTTGTCGTTCTCGGCGCGGGCAAAAATCCGATCACCGGCCGGCCAATTCATCGCATGAGCTGGCGGTCATTATAAATGCGAACAAATGCAACCGTCAGAAATGTGCCGATCGGGGAAACGATTTGGTGCCAAGGCACGCGCCTCAAGGCGCGCCGGCCAACGACTCCGCCATGGCCGCGTCGAAGGATTTGGCATCCACTTTCAAATAGGCGAGCTTTTCCTCGGCGATCACCACGGCTTCGGCCACGCCCGGCACCTGCCGCAGTTTTGCAGCGAGGCTTTGGGCATCGCCGGCCCGGCCGTCGGCAATGGCAAGAAGCCGCGTCGTCAGATAGCTCGGTTGCGCCATGGTGGCGGCGACGAAGAGCCAGACGAGCGCGATCACGGCGGTGAGCGCAAACACCGCGCCGCTGCCGCCGAACTGGTGCGCGAAGCCGCCAACCACGCCGCCGACGAAAATGCCGAGGAATTGCAAACTCGAATAAAGGCCCATGGCCGTGCCTTTAGCGTCGGGCGGCGCCGTCTTGGTGATGAGCGACGGCAGGCTCGCCTCCATCACGTTGAAGGCCGAGAAGAAGACGATCAGCGCGGCCAGCAAGACAAATAAATTGCCGGCGCCGAAATGGAGCATCAACTGGCTGACGACCAGCGCTGCAACCGCGCTCACGAAGACGCCCTTCATGCGCCGATACTTCTCGGCCACGATGATTGCCGGCACCATCACGGCAACCGAAACGAGAAGCACCGGCAGATAGACGATCCACTGATCATGGACCGGCACGTCGAGCGTGCCGCGCAACAGGCCCGGCACCACCAGGAAGCTCGCCGTCAGCATGGCGTGCAGCGCGAATATGCCGAAATCGAGTCGCAACAGCTCCTTGTTGCGCAACACCGAGCCGATCATGGCCGGCACGGCCTCGGCATCGCGATGCACGCGCACCTGGCGCGGGTTCGGCACGACGAATTGGGTTATCGCAATACCAAGCAGCGCCAATCCCACCATCAGCCAGAAAATGCCGCCGACGCCGGCGAAATTCGCAATGATCGGGCCGGCCACGAGCGCGATCATGAAGGAGGCGCCGATGGTGATCCCGACTACCGCCATTGCCTTCGTCCGGTTTTCCTCCGCCGTCAGATCGGCGACCAGCGCCAGGATCACGGAGCCGACGGCGCCGGCGCCCTGAAGCGCGCGGCCGATGATCACGCCGTCAATCGAGGTGGAGACCGCCGCGACCGCGCTGCCGAGCGCGAACAGGACGAGCCCGACGACGATCATGACCTTGCGGCCGACCCGGTCGGACAACAGGCCGAAGGGAATCTGCAAGAGGCCCTGCGTTAGTCCGTAGATGCCGAGCGCCTCCCCGATCAGGTAGGGATTCGCGCCCGACAGGTTTTGCGCATAGGCCGCAAACACCGGATAGATCATGAACAGGCCGAGCAGCCTGACGGAAAAGACCGCAGCCAGAGACCCGGCAGCCCGCAATTCCTGTCTTTCCATCGTATCTAGTCCTGGCCGATGGCTGCCGCCCGCATGGCGACGCCGCGAGATGCTAGCGATGCTAATGCCCCGCGGCCTTGCTGCGGGTCAATTGCGGCGGCTTGTCTCGCCGGGCCGGCCGCGTTATAGAGCCGCCAAATTCGTCGACAGATCAAAGCCAAAGATTAGAGCCATGAAACCCGACACCCACCCCGATTACCACACCGTCAAGGTGATCATGACCGACGGCACCGAATTCACCACCCGCACGACGTGGGGAAAGTCCGGCGATACGCTGCATCTCGATATCGATCCGAAGTCGCATCCGGCCTGGACCGGAGGCCAGCAGCATTTGATCGACCGCGGCGGCCGATTGTCGCGGTTCCAGAAAAAGTTCTCGGGCTTTTTGAAGAAATAGCCGACGCGCCGACGCGTCAGGCGTCTTGCTCGAACGCCGCCTTCAACAGTCCCATTTGTCGCTCGACGGGATTATCGGCCGCGATCTTGGCCGGCGCCGAAGCGTGCATGGTGGTATCGAGCCGGCGCACCTCGGCCTGTAACTTGGTGGACCGCCCGATCAGTTCCTGGAGCTTTGCCGGCAACAGCTCAAGCGACTTCGCATCGCCCGGTTCGCAGGCGGCGAGCCTCACCTTGCTTTTTTCCTTATTGGCCTGGGCGAGCGTCATCTCGCCTTCCTTGACCGCCCGGTGCAGCAACAGCCACGACGCAAGCTGCATCAGCCGCGTTGTCAGCCGCATGCTCTCAGTCGCATAAACGAGACCGGCGCTACGTTCGAGTTTCTTGGATTCCTGGCGGCCCGAGCCGTCGAGATAGCTCGCCGTTTCCTCGACCAGCGCCATGCCATCGCGAAATAGGCTCGCGAAAACCTGGGAACTCGCCAGCCGCTCGCTGAAGGAGACCGCGCCGGCTTCCATCGCACGCTTGTCGGACATCTACGCCTCACACCACTGGATCAGCATCGCGCGGCGAGCGCGCGCTGTCCAGCGTCGACAAGCGTGAACCTTCCGACGTAGTTGCCAGCAGACGAAAGCGGCTCAGGCTGCCACAATAATTAATAAAAAAGAGCCGCCGTTGCCGGCGGCTCAAGGTGATAACAGGGAGGCGTCAAACAGAGTGGACAGGAGCCACTCAATGTCCAGAAGATGGACAATGCTTGTAATGAACGAGAAAGCTTAACGAAAGGTTAAGGAATCACAGAAACTTATCAAATCTTTTTCAGATTCAGCACGAGGCCGCCGCCTGACCACTGCTGGTAAATTATTGAAAAATCTCACTTCTTGAAGATGCTGTCGGCCGCCGATTTTACGGCGCGCTTTCGTGCCATATCGGCCTCGAGCCGTGCGATCTCGTCCTTCAGGAGCCCAATGCGCTCGGTGAGTTCGCCCGCCGAGAGCAACGTCAATTCCTGGCCGATCTCATGGGTGATCTTTTTCTTCGGCTGATCGTCATCGTCGACGGCGGGCATTTGCGGGCTCCTGCTTCGAAATTTTAACGACAGCGGCTGCGCTTGTCACACGGTGACGCAGCTGCCCCAGCAGCAGCCGTGGCGGTCCGTAAAACGCAGCAACCAAATCGGCAAAATTGTCCTGACCCTTTGAAAGTAAACAGGAAATGTCCTTGCCCTATACCCCGTCAGGGGCTACTAAAACAGCTTATGGCGTAAGCGGCCGTGGCTGGATGAGGCGCAAGTGGAATAGGCGGTCGCGAATTCGGCGCAAAGCCCGGTAGGTAGTCATTCCGGGGATTCTGTGATCGTGGCGCAAACGGCGCCGGCTGCCGGCCGCGGAGGGGTTTCTTGGCATTTTTGCGCGCCGCCAATTTGAGCGCCAAAGCGCTTTGCGTGACATTGCCTGCGATTTTGGCGGTGGCCTTCGTGACGCTCCTTGGCGCGTCGGCGGCGCGAGCCACCGACGCCGTCAACGTCCGCACCGACGCTGCCGCGATCGATTTGACCGATGCGGTCCAGCTCCAGCACACCGATAGCGACCGCATTCAAGTTTCCGCCGCCCCGGGCGACGACGGCATCATCCGGCGCATCGAGGTCCGCGCGCGCGAAGCCGGAAAAAATTGGGCGGTGTTCGCGCTCGCCAATAATGGCGATGAACAGATCGACCGGCTGATCGTTGCGCCGCATTACCGGATGGTCGGCTCCGGCCTCATTTGGCCCGATCTCGGACAGTCGCGCATCGTCTACATCACACCGTCCTCGGGTGACCCGCCCGAGCGGGAGGACAGCGCCGACGCCGATGTTTACCGCATCACGCTCGACCCCGGCACGGTCATCACTTTCGTCGCCGAACTACGCACCGATAATCTGCCGCAGCTCTATCTGTGGGAACCCGACGCCTACAAGGACAAGCTCAATTCGCTGACGCTCTATCAAGGCATCGTCATCGGCATTGCCGGCTTGCTGGCGTTGTTCTTGACCATCCTGTTTGTGGTCAAGGGCAGCGTCATGTTCCCGGCCGCCGCGGCGCTTGGCTGGGCCGTGCTCATCTATATCGGCATCGACTTCGGTTTTTGGCCTAAAGTTTTCGATATGTCGTCCGCCGCCGAGCGCATCTGGCGGGCGTCGGGCGAAGCGATCCTTGCGGCGACACTGTTGGTGTTCCTGTTCGCCTATCTCAATCTCAACCGCTGGCACGTACGTTACGCCCACATCACCGTCGGCTGGCTCGCGTTCTTGGGCGCGCTGGTCGCGGTCGCTCTATTCTCGCCGGCAATCGCCTCCGGCATCGCGCGCATCTCGCTGTTCCTCGTCGCCGTGCTCGGCTTTGCGCTCGTCATCTATCTGGCAACGCACGACTACGACCGTGCGGTGATGCTGATCCCGACCTGGCTGCTCCTGGTCGTATGGGTGATCGCCGCCGCGCTGACGGTGCTCGGCTTCGTGACTAACGATATTGTCGGACCGGCTCTGCTGGGCGGCCTCGTCCTCATCGTCATGCTGATCGGCTTTACGGTGATGCAGCACGCTTTTGCCGGCGGCACGGCCAGCGGCATCGTTTCGGATGTCGAACGGCGCGCGCTCGCCCTCACCGGCGCCGGCGACATGATCTGGGACTGGGACGTCGCGTCCGACAAGGTCTTTACCAGCCCGGAGACCGAAACCTCGCTCGGCCTCAAACACGGCTCGCTGGACGGTCCCGCGGCCAAATGGCTCGACGTGCTGCATCAGCTCGACCGGGATCGTTTCCGCGCCACGCTCGATAGCGTGCTCGAACAGCGGCGCGGGCGCGTGACGCAGGATTTCCGCATGCGCACCGCCGATGGACACTATCTGTGGTTCGCGCTGCGCGCCCGGCCCGTTGTCGGTTCCGACGGCGAAGTGGTTCGCCTGGTCGGAACGCTCACCGACGTCACCGAATTCAAGACCGCCGCGGAGCGGCTGTTACACGACGCCGTGCACGACAACCTCACCGGTCTGCCCAACCGCGAACTGTTTCTCGACCGGCTCCAAGCCGTGCTCGGCCTCGCCAAGGCCGACGCCGCAATACGGCCGACCGTCCTAGTGATCGATCTCGACCGCTTCAAACAGGTCAATGACTCGGTCGGCATGGCGGTCGGAGACTCGATCCTGCTCACCTTGGCGCGCCGCCTCGGGCGGTTGATCAAGCCCCAGGACACGCTGGCGCGCCTGTCGGGCGATCAGTTCGGCCTGATCGTGCTGTCGGAACGCGAATTGGCGCGCATCACCGCGCTGGCCGAGACGATCCGCAAGACGTTGCGCGCCCCCATCACGTTCCGGGATCGCGAAATATTCCTCACAGCTTCGATCGGATTGGCGCTCGCCGACACTAAATCGCAGCACGCCGAAGAAGTGCTCAAGGACGCCGAGCTCGCCATGTATCACGCCAAGCGCGCCGGCGGCGATCGCATCGACGTGTTTAAGCCAGCCATGCGCGCGCGCAAGACCGATCGGCTGTCGATTGAGTCCGACCTGCGCCGCGCGCTCGAGCGCGACGAAATCGCCATCCTCTATCAACCGATCGTGCGGCTTGAAGATCGCTCTATCGCCGGCTTCGAAGCGCTGGCGCGCTGGAAATCATCCGAAACTCGGCCGGCTATCGCCGGCTGAATTCATCAGCATTGCCGAAGAGACCGGATTGATCGTCGAACTCGGCCTGTTCGTTCTCGATCGCACCGCACGGCAGCTTTCCACCTGGCAGCGCACGCTGCGTCATCGCGAGCCCATATTCGCCAGCGTCAACGTTTCGTCGCGCCAATTGCTGCGCCACGATTTGATCCAAGACCTGCGTACCGTGCTGGCCCGCGCGCCGCTGGCGCGCGGATCGCTCAAGCTCGAACTCACTGAATCCGTCGTGATGGAAAATCCGGAACACGCCGCGCAAATGCTGCTTCGGATTCGCGAACTCGGCGCCGGCCTCGCGCTCGACGATTTCGGCACCGGCTATTCCTCACTGTCCTATTTGCAACGCTTTCCGTTCGACACGATCAAGATCGACCAGTCCTTCGTGCGCACGACGGCCAAAGGCACACGCCCGGTCATCCTGCGCTCGATCATCACGCTCGCCCACGATCTCGGCATGGACGTGGTGGCGGAAGGCGCCGAAACCGATTCGGACGCGGTCGAATTGTTTCAGCTCGGCTGCGAATTCGCGCAAGGCTTTGTGTTCGGCGAACCGATGAGCGCCGAGCGGGCGCGCGCGCTGCTCGAGCCGGAGGGGTCGGGCGTCAGGCAACAGGAGTCGGGCGTCAGGACAAAGGTTTTCGGATCCTGATTACCGATTACTGATACCTGTTAAGCGTGGCCGGCTTCGCTTGACAGCATGCCGAGATCGATCCCGATCTTTTTGAGAGCTTTTTCGTATTTGGCGCCAATATCGGGACCGAAGATAAGTTCGGCATCCGCCGCACAATGCAGCCAGCCATTGCTTTGAATCTCGGTCTCGAGCTGACCGGGCGCCCAACCGGCATAGCCGAGCGCGAGGATGGCGCTAACCGGCCCGTCGCCGCGCGCTATCGCTTTCAGAATATCGATAGTGGCAGTGAGACAGATGCCGTCGTCGATCGGCAGCGTCGAATTCTCGATGTAGAAATCGGCGCTATGCAGGACGAAGCCGCGCTCGGTTTCGACCGGACCGCCACGCATGACCTTCACCACGTCGGCCCGCGTCGGCAGCTGAATGACGTCGGCGGCCGGGATTACGTTGAGCTTCACCAGGAGATCGGAGAAGTTGATGTTCGGCGCCGGGTGGTTGACCACGATGCCCATGGCGCCTTCGGACGAATGCGCGCAGATATAGATCAGCGAGCGCGAAAAGCGTTCATCCCCCATCGCCGGCATGGCGATTAGCATCTGGCCGTCGAGATAGCCTCGGCGCCTTGATTTTCCCGATGTGCCGCGCGGCAATTTCATATGGAAAGGTTAGCCGATCGATCCGTATTTGCAAACGAGCGATCAGCTAAAAGTTCACGATATGCCCTATAGCCATCACGGCGCGGTCCAAATTGCGGCGGTCCGGTGGCGCGAAGTCAGTTTCGCCCAACTGCTTTACGCGCCAAATGGTCACGATCATGTGGTCACGATCATGTCAGTGGCGCTCGCCGGCAGTTCGCCCTAGACAGCAGCGATGACGACAGTACTTCGATTAACGCTTGTGGCCGTCACGCTGATTGGTCTGTCAGAGCTACCGGTTGGGTCTTCGGTTTGGTCTTCGGTCGCTTGGGCGCAGGACGTTTCCACCTGGAATGAGCAGCCGCATACCTCGGTGCGACTGATCGCTGGGACGATGACCAAAACACCCGGCGCGCAATTGGTGCGCGCGGGAATAGAGATCAAGCTTGATCCGGGCTGGAAGACCTATTGGCGCGATCCCGGCGATACCGGCGTTCCGCCGACTTTCGATTTTTCCGGGTCCGATAATGTGAAATCCGCCGCCGTGTTGTGGCCGGCGCCGGCGCGTTTCTCCGACGGCGCCGGCGGCAATTCGATCGGCTATGTCGATCATGTCATCCTGCCGCTCCAGGTCACTGCTGAAGACATGGCGAAACAATCGTCGCTGCATCTCAAGCTCGGCTATGCCATCTGTGGAAATCTTTGCGTCCCGGTCGAGGCCAATTTGCAGCTCGCGCTCAACGGCGACGGCGCCGAAGACGCAGCGATTGAGAAGGCGGAAATTCGCGTGCCGCGGCGCGTCCCGCTCGGACCAAATACCGGACCAAGTAAGGGCCTTGCCATTCTTGCCGTGCATCGCATCGCGGGAGGCGCACACGACCACGTTGTCGTGGACGTTGCCGGGCCTGCGGGAGCGCCGGTCGATCTGTTCGTCGAAGGGCCCACGCCCGATTGGGCGCTGCCGCAGCCGAAATCGACGGGCGGCGACGGTGAGACACGGCAATTTACATTCGATCTCGATGGGCTGCCGCCCGACGCGCATGCCATCCGCGCGATACTCACTTTCACGGCGGTTTCCCAGGACGACGCCATCGAGGTTCCGGCCCATCTCGACTAATTCGCGCGGGACGTTAGTTTATGGACCGCCGCAATAGCGATCTACCGCTGCGGACGAGTTTTTATTGTAAACACGAGAGGAAAACGATCATGGCGATTAAGGTAGGCGACCGCGCACCGAGCGGCACCTTCATGGTGATGACGGCCGATGGACCAAAGCCGAAGACTTCAGATGAATTGTTCAAGGGCAAGAAGGTGGTGCTGTTCGCGGTGCCGGGCGCCTTCACGCCGACTTGCCACAAGAACCACCTACCGGGCTTCGTGAAGAACGCGGCCGCGATTAAGGGCAAAGGCATCGACACCATCGCGGTAACGGGCGTCAACGACGTCTTCGTAATGGACGCCTGGAAGAAGGCTTCCGGCGGCGATGCGATCGAATTTCTGGCCGATGGCAGCGGCAACTGGGCCAAGGCCATGGGCCTGACGGCGGACTTGACCGAACGCGGCCTCGGTGTGCGCTCGCAACGCTACGCCATGGTGGTCGATAACGGCGTGGTCAAGACGCTCAACGTCGAGGATGCCCCCGGCAAGGCCGAGGTGTCGGGCGCCGAGAATTTGCTGAAGTCGATGTAAGGCGTCGGCGTAGGGGCGGGCTTAAAACCCGCCCCTACGAAACGCCTCCCCGGATTTCCGCAATCGCTTCGCGGGCGAGAACGTCGGCGCGTTCGTTCATGTCGTGACCGGAATGGCCTTTTACCCAGTGCCAGCGCAGCTGGTGCGAGCCGAGCGCGGCATCAAGCCGCTTCCACAAATCGACGTTCTTGACCGGCTTCTTGTCCGCCGTGCGCCAGCCATTTTGCTTCCACTTCGCAATGTAACTCATGATGCCATTGCGCAAATATTGGCTGTCGGTGTGCAAATCGACGCGGCATGGCCGCTTGAGCGCTTCGAGCGCGGAGATCGCCGCCATCAGTTCCATGCGGTTATTGGTGGTGTTCGCCTCGCCGCCTTTGAGCTCCTTTTCGCGATCGCCGAAAGTGAGGATCGCGCCCCAGCCGCCAGGCCCCGGATTACCGGAGCAGGCGCCGTCGGTGTGAATGACCACATGTGGCGGTCCCTGCGGCAGTGCGGCATTCACGGCGTACTCACTCCGTAATCGCGCGCACTCTTGACCTTCTGATGGAAGCGCAATTTGCGCGCGTATTCGCGCGGATCTTTCGGCCGAACCAGAGCGCCTGGCGGAACGTCGAGCCAATCCACGAGCCGCGTCAGCAGGAAACGCAAGGCAGCGCCGCGCGCAAGAAGCGGCAGCTTGTCCCACTCCTCGTGCGACAGCGCACGCGTCTTGGCGTAACTGGCAAGGAGCGCGCGGCCCTTGGTGACGTTGTAGGAATGATCGGACTCAAAGCACCAAGCGTTGAGGCAGATGGCGACGTCGTACATGAGCGTATCGGTGCAGGCGAAATAAAAATCGATCAGCCCGGACAGTTTCTCGCCGAGGAAAAACACATTGTCCGGGAACAGGTCGGCATGGATGACGCCCTGCGGCAAGCCGCTCGGCCAGTCGCGTTCCAGCACGTCGAGTTCGGCGGCGACCAATGATTCGATATTGCGTTCCACCTTGTGCGCGCGCTCGCGGCAGCCTTCGTAGAGCGCCCGCCAGCCGGCGACCGACAGCGCGTTGTCGCGGCGCATGGGAAAATCCGCGCCGGCGAGATGTAAGCGCGCCAATTCATCGCCGAGCGCCGCGCAATGCGCCGCGCTCGGCCGGCGGATCCAGAGGCCATCCAGAAAGGTAACGATGGCGGCTGGTCTCCCGGCAAGCTTTCCCAGCATCTTGCCCGCGCGATTTTTCACCGGTTGCGGGCAGGTGATGCCGCGGCTCGCCAGATGCTCCATCAGGCCCAAGAAAAACGGCAAATCGCGCTCGGCGACGCGCCGCTCGTAGAGCGTAAGGATATAATTGCCGCCGCCGGTGTGAACGAGGAAATTCGAGTTTTCGACGCCCTCGGCGATGCCCTTGTAGGCAAGCAACTCGCCGACGTCGTAACCGGCAAGGAAGCGGCCGAGATCTTCCGCCGCGACATCGGTATAGACGGCCATGAAGGTCTCCAAAAATCTCGACGGCTAGTGTCCCGGCCCTCCTGTCCGCGTCAAGCCGTTCCGCCGTCCAGCCAAGCGGAAAACCGCGCGTAAAGGTCCGCCGTTTCCGATCCGCCATCGCGATAGATAATGGGCGCCAGCGTGCGGCCTTCGGAATGCGCCAGCCGAAACGCCATGTAGCGATATTGCTCCGGAAAGCGCGCGGCGCCGCCGGCCAGAAACAATTTGTCGTATTCCGCCGACGGCTCAACCGGATCGAGCCGGTCGCGCTCATAGATCGCCGCGCGTTCGGCGATCAGCCAGGCGCCGGACTGGCGCTCCACCCGATCGAGGAAGCGCGAGCAAGAGGTCAGATCGACCGGCACGCCTTTGAACTGCTGGCGGACGCGGATAACGACGCTCGTCTCGGCGACCGCGCGATCGCCGGCGAGCTTGATGGTCGGCGCGAACAGATGATGGCGCGACCAAGTGTGGCCGGCGGCGGAGTTCGCCTTGCAACGCTCGACGAATTGCTCGAACGGGCCGCGGAACCAGGAGATGGAAATGTGGCCGTCCGGCGTGAACGTGCCGCGCAGTTCCTGCCACTTGCCTTGGTCGCGATAGACGCCCCAAGCCTGGATCAACTCGGCGATGGTGAATTTGTCTTCGCACTCCATTGACGATCGACCTCGGAAGCGTCATGTCCGGCAACAACCTATCACCGCGCTCGCGGTGAAAGCCAAGTAGATTTACAAGTAGACTTAGCATGAAAGCCGTCGTTATCCACGAATACGGTCCGCCCGACGTTTTGCGCTACGAAGAGGTTCCCGATCCTGTCCCGCGCGCCGGCGAAATCCGCATCAAGGTGCACGCGGCGACCGTCAATCGCGTCCTCGACGTGAGCCTGCGCGCCGGCAAGGAAGCCGCGCGAGGCGCAGTGCTGCCGCTCATTCCCGGCGTCGATTGCGCCGGCATCGTCGATGCGATCGGGCCGCAGGTCAGCCGCTGGCGCGTCGGCGATAATGTCGCCGCCGCAGGTTTCATGCCGCTTAATATATGCGCCGAAGATGGCGGCGGTTACGACGGGCCGCACGGCATGATGGGCATCAAGCGGCCGGGCGGATTTGCCGAGATGGTCGCCGTGCCGGCCTGCGCCGCGGTCGCGCTTCCCGAACATCTCGATTTTCATCGCGCCGCCGTCGTTTTGCGCCACGTGCCGACGGCATGGAATCTCCTGGTCCACGTCGCCGATCTCAAATTCGACGAGACCGTACTTATCATGGGCGCCGGCGGCAATCTGGGAACGATCGGCATCCAGATCGCCAAGAACGTGATCGGCGCGCGCGTGATCGCGGCGGCCGGTTCCGATGCGCGCGTCGCGCTCGGCAAGAAGCTCGGCGCCGATCACGGCATCAATTACGCGACCGCGAACATCTTCGATGAAATCATGAAAATCACCGACGGCGAGGGCGTGGATGTCTTGTACGACAACATCGCCAATCCAGCCGTGCTGCCGCTTGCCTTCCGCGCCATCGGCATGAACGGCCGGCTCGTCACCGCCGGCGCGCATGCCGGGCCGAATGTCGCGATTAACTTCTCGCACCTCTACCACAAGCGCATCACGATCAAAGGCATGCCGGGCTACACGCCGGCCGATCTGCCGCACTGCCTTGCCGCCGCGGCGCAAGGCAAGATCATCCCGCAGATCGAGCGCGTCTTGCCGCTGTCGCGGACCGCCGAGGCGCACCGCCTGGTCGAGGCGCACGAAGGCCAGGGCAAGATCGTGCTCGACCCGACGCTGGGGTGAAGCTTACAAATCGTCGACCGGCTGGGTCGCGCGCACCGACGGCCGCGCGGCGAACGAGGCGTGCCAATTGGCGAGCCGCAGATGGCCCTTGCGCCAATTCTCGCCGGCAAAACGGAAATCGAGATAAGACAGCGCGCAACCGATCGCGATATGGCCAATGCCGAATGGCGTGGTGGTGAGCGCTTCCGCTTCGCGCTCCAAGCTCGCCAGCACGGCGGCTTTCCGTACCGCCGTGCTCGCCATATGGACCTCGGAAGGCTGCGCACGCTCGCGTTCGTTACGCAGTGTCACCATCATGTCCAGAAACCCGTCGCCGAGCGCCTGACGGCGCAGCGCCGTCATGCGCGTCTTGGGCTCGCGCGGGAACAGTTTCGGCGTACCGTCGAGCGCGTCGAGATATTCGCAGATGACGGGCGAATCGTAGAGCACCGTTCCGTCATCGAGCACCAGCGTCGGTATTTTCGATAACGGATTATCTTTCATCAGTTCGGCGTGCGGCTGGGTCATTGCCGCCACGGTGCGAACGCAGGTAATGCGCCCGGTCAGGCCGCGCTCATGCGCGACGATCATGACTTTGCGTACGAATGGCGAGCGCGGCGACCAGTGCAATTTCATGGATAGTCCCTGGGATTGTGGCATCGCGAAAGGTGGGCATCGCTCTCTCGCGCATGCCCGCGTGGGCAAATCGTGCGGGCGCGATGTTGATAGGGATTTAACATGACGCACGACGACTTTAGCCACCCTCACCGCAAGCCTTGCAGCCATCGCGAGGCGTCCTCCAAACCCTGTGGCGATCCGGCAGCCGGCGGCGGCAAGCGCTTCTGAGTTTCGTCGCGCGCTCTCGTGCGCGCTGCCGATCAGCGCACCGGAGTGGCCCATTTGTTTTTGCAGCGGCGCATGGCGGCCGACCACCATGGCGATGACGGGCTTTCGAAAGCCGCGCGCGGCCTCGGCGAAGGCATATTCCTTGTCGCCGCCGATCTCGCCGCAATACAGCACCGCTGCGGTTGCCTCGTCGCCGGCGAGCGCTTGCAGATATTCATGCGGATTGCGCCCGATCACGCTGTCGCCGCCGATATGGGCGACGAGACGCTGGCCGATACCTGCTAGCGTCAGCTGCCGCGCCAAAGCGAGCGCCACCGTGCCGCTACGCACGATGAGCGCGAGCCGCCCGGCTCGGCAAAAACTCGGGGCGATGGAGCCGAGTAGCCCCCGGCCCGGCACGAAGATCCCGAGCGTGTTCGGGCCGATGAGCCAGCTGCCTGCCGCGCGCGCGGCCGTCACCGCGGCGAGCGTGTCGTGCACCGGCACGTATTCGGCCGCCGCGATGACGGTCGGAATGCGCGCGCGAGCGCATTCGGCGACGGCATCGCGCGCGCCCTCGGCCGGCGTATAGATCACCGCGATATTCGGCTCTTGCGGCAGATCGCCGATCCGGTCGTAGAGCGGCAGGCCGTCCATATCGGTCCCGCCGCGGCCGAGTGCGATCCCGCCAACGAGCGGCGTGCCGGCCGCGATCATGCCGGCAACCTGGTTGCGCGCATAGCGTCCGGTCGGGCTGATTACGACTACCCGCCACGGCTCAGGATCGAGGAACGGCAGGCGCAATTGGCCCGACATGCGATAGTCTCCGGGAAATCTGCGCCGGACGGCGCCCAAGGAAGTCAGCCATTATGCGTCTGGCCGAGGTCGACGGAAAAGCCTTGCTGCGCCGCCACGGTATTGCCGTGCCGCGCAGCGTACTGCTCGGCGCCGGCGAAGGCCCGCCCAATGAGGCCGCCTCGTGGCCGGGATTTCTGTTGAAGGCGCAGCTCCTCGAGGGCGGCCGCGGCAAGCACGGCTTGGTACGCCGTTTCGGCGACGCCGTCGATTTCCGTGACGTGCGGCGGCTGGTCCTTGCCAATCTCGACGATGCCGATACGCCGCTACTTCTCGAAGAGGCGGTGCCGATCATGCGCGAGATTTTCATCGCGGTGCGCATCGACGGCACCCAGCAGAGGCTCGAGCTCCTCATCGCGGCGCAGGGTGGTGAGAATGTCGAGCAATCGGCGAAGCTCGCGCGCATCCCGATTGCGGAGCCGACAACGCCCGAAGCGATATACCCGGCAATCGCCAAACTTTTTCCGCGCGAGCTCGCGGCGCGGCTTTCGCGCTACGCGGCGCGGCTTCCGGAAGTCGCTCGCCAAGAGGATCTGGAGCTTTTGGAGATCAATCCGCTGGCGCTGACGGAGGGCGGCAACCTCGTCGCCTGCGACGCCAAGATCATCCGTGACGAGGCCGCCAACTTCCGCCACGACCCGGACGAGTTTCCAACAAGCCGCAGGCTCGCCGAGCGCGCGATGACAGCGCTTGAGCGTTCGGCGCGCGACCTCGGCTTTCAGCTCGTCGAGACCGACGGCGATGTCGTCCTTGTTACTTCGGGCGCGGGACTTGCCATGATGATGATGGATCTTTTGGCCGACCACGGTCTACGCGCCGCAAGCTTTATGGACAATCTGCGCGGCGCTCCCGACGAAACCATGACCGAGCGATTAAAGATCGCCCGCGCGCTCGCCGCGCGGCCGAATATCAAGGCGATCGTGTTCCAGACCGTGATCGCCTCGCGCTCGCTCGCCGAACGCATCGACGCGCTCATTGCCTGGATCGCGGCCGAGCCGCTGCCAAAGCCGTTGTTCGTCGGGCTTGCCGCCGGCCATGCCGCGACGCGCCAGATGAGCGTCGATGCGGCTGTCGAGAAGCTGCGGGGGCTTGGCGTCGCCGCCTTTACAGATCCGGTCGGGCTCGTGAAGGCGGCCGCGCAGGCGGTAAAATAATCGCTAGCGAACCTTCTGGCCGCGCACCGCATAGAACGCGGCGTAAAGCCGCTTGCAGGCGTCGACAAATCCCTTGCCGAAATCCGTGCGGTGGCCCGGCGCGAGGTTGAAGATGTATTCGCAATCGTCGCCGTTACAGTAAAAGGTGCTCATGCCGCGTAGCGTCTCGGCAAATTCCGAGTTTTCCTGCCCGCAATCCGGACAAATCAGAAGAATACGGGCGGTCGATTGAACTTGCCGGATGCCGTAGTTTCGCATGGCAATCGCCCCCGTCGTGCAACCGCGAAGAACCGCAGCGCGAATCGGGAGCATTCTATCAAAGGTGACGGGTACACGGCGGCACGCGGCGCTTATCCCGGTAATATTTCTCAACCGATCAGCTTGTTCGGCGGCGATCCGCGCCGCAATATGCGGTTTTAGTTCACCTAGGCTGCAGCAGATCGAGCGGATCAAGAATGATCTTCTTTCTCACCAGTCACTCGCTGTGGCTTTCGGGCACGATCCTGATCGGCTTAGGAAGCCTGCTCGCAATGCTAGGCCCTGCAGTCGTCCGCCGCTACGTCACTCTTGAGCGATTGACAGCAAATAACGAGATCGCCGGATTCAAGTATGCGGTCTTGGGCGTCCTTTATGCGGTGTTGCTTGCCTTCGCCATCATCGTGGTGTGGCAGAAGTTCAGCGAAGCCGAGGCCAGCGTCGTGCAGGAAGCCGGAGCGGCAACGACAATCTACCGGCTGTCGCAGGGCATGGGCGAAAAGCCCGCGGCCGACATCCGCGCCGCGGTCACCACCTATCTCGAGGCAGCCATCGCCGACGACTGGCCGGCTATGGATCGTGGCGTGCCGAGTGCGAACGCATCTGCCCGCAAGGCTCTCGATGCAATCTACGTAACGATATTGCAATCCGGCATCGCCCAGAACGCCGGCAACCCGGTCATGTCCGAAATCCTGTATCAGCTCGACCAGATGACGCAGGCGCGCCGCGCGAGGCTTATAGCCGCAGAAGGCGCCGTTCCCGGCGTCATATGGTTCGTGCTCTTCGGCGGGGCCATCATAACGATCGTGTTCACCTTCTTCTTCGGGACGAGCAATCTGCGTGTGCAAATCATGATGACCGGCCTGCTCGCGATGGTCATTTTCGGAGAGCTGTTGGCCATTATTGCCATCGACCGGCCGTTCACCGGGCCAGTGAAGGTTGAGCCGACACCGCTTATCGATGTACTTGCCGACTTTCAGGCCGCCAACGGTCCACATTGACAGGAACTCGAAGGGCGGCGGGAGCTTGTCCGGCACGGATCGGCGCGGCAGTATGACCGCAAGCCCAAGACCCCGGTAAGGGGCGCCTTCCAAAAGGCGAAACTTCTACGGCTGTGCCGACAGCATCTGGGGCGCGCGCATGAAAACCATTCTCGTTCCGACCGAGCAAGGTTCCACCATGGTATCGGCGTTGGACACCGCGCTGTTACTGGCGCAGAAATTCGACAGCTGCATCGAGGGCTTCCCGCTGCGTCCGGCGGTCGCCGACCTCGTCGCCATGGACCCCGACAGCGGCCTCACCATGGTGGCGGTCAAGGAAAATGACGCCGAGATGGTGCGGCAGGCCGAAATGCTGTTCCGCTCTTTCATGGATAACCATCGCATCGCGGCCCGCGTCGGCGAGGCGCAGGCCTCGCTGTCATGGACGTGGCTCACGGACGCGCCGAGCGGGCACGATTTCGTCGGCGGCTACGGCCGCGTCTTCGACGTGATCGTGCTGGCGCGGCCGGGCGACGAATGGCAAAGCCCGTCCATGATCACGCTGGAATCCGCGCTGTTCGAGAGCGGACGGCCGGTGTTGATCGCGCCGCCGAATTCGCCGCGCTCGCTTGGCACCAACATATTGGTCGCCTGGAATAACAGTACCGAACAGGCGCGCACCATGGCGGATGCCATGCCGCTGCTTCGCCTCGCCGAGCGCATCACCATTTTGACGGTTGAAGGCGCGACCGTCGCCGGACCGAGCGGCGAGCAGATGGCGCATTCCCTGAAGATGAACGGCATTGCCGCCGACACAATCACGCTAAAGCCAATCGGCAAGCGCAGCGCCGGCGAAACTATCCTCACCAAAGCCGACGAACTCGGCTGCGATCTCATCGTCAAGGGCGCCTATACCCAAAGTCGGCTGCGCCAGATGATCTTCGGCGGCACCACGCGGCACATCCTCGCCAACGCGAAGCTGCCCGTGCTGATGGCGCATTGAGCGAACGGGCACAGCCGTCGCGGCAAAACCGAAACATGACAGAAACGCAGTTGGTGTTTCCGCAATTGGAGTCCGCTTATCGGGCGCTGGCGCCATTGAGCGAGGCGTTATTGCGCGTCGTCGTCGGGCTGTGGATGGTGCCGCACGGCTTGCGCATGGCATTCGGCTTCTTCCCGGGGACCGGCATCCGCCAGGGCGACGTGCGCATGCTGGCTGTCGACCTCGACGCTTGGGGTTATCGCCCCGGCTGGCTGTGGGCGCCGCTGATCGCGGCGACCGAGCTCATCGCCGGCCCCATGCTGGCGCTTGGTTTGTTCACGCGCGCTGCCGCTTTGCCGCTCGTACTGTTTTTGATCGTGACGAATTTCGAGCGTTGGCGTGTCGGCCGATATTTTTGGAACAAGCTGGGCCTCGAATATACGATGATGTGGCTCGTCGCGACGTTCTATTTCCTGATTCATGGCGGCGGCTACTACTCGCTCGACCGTCTCATCGGCTGGGAATTTTGAGGAGTTGGCCATGCCATTCATCGATGCCAATGGCGTGAGCCTCAACTACGAGCTTGCCGGGCGCAGGACGGACGCTCCGTCGTCCTGCTTCATGAGCTTGGCGGCACGCTGCATTCCTGGGATGCGGTTGCGCCGCGCCTTGCGCAGCGCTTTCGCGTGTTGCGCTACGACCAGCGCGGGTCGGGCCTGTCGGAAAAAGTGCGGCACGAATTTTCCAACGACATATTGGTCGAGGACTTCGAGGCGATCGCCAAAGGCGTCGGTCTCGATCCGCCCTATTATTTCGTCACCGTCGCCGCGGCGGCAACCCAGGCGCTGCGCTTCTTCGAAAAGCACCCCGATCGGGTCGGCGCGCTGGTTTTGTGCAATCCGGCGCCCGGCGTCGATGCGAGCCGCGCCGCGGCGCTTGACGAGCGGGCCGCTTTTGCCGCGCGCGAAGGCATGCGCGCCTCGCTGGCGACGACGCTGGCGCTGTCCTACCCGCCCGATCTCGGCGACCGCGCCGCCTACGAGGCCTATCTCGGACGCTATCTGGCGAACGATCCGGTCTGATTTCGGTTTTGCCTTCCGGGCCTTGGCGCGCACCAACATGCTGCACATGCTGCCGAAGATCCGCTGCCCGACATGGTGGCCGCCGGCCGGCACGACACGGTGCGGCCGCATGCCGGCTCGGCCGAGCTCGCCAAGAAGATTCCCGGCGCGCGTTTTGAGTTGATCGAAAACGCCGGCCACTTCATGCCGACGCAAGCACCGCAAGCGCTCGCCGCGCTCCTCGAGGATTTTTTGCCGCAATGACAGCACAGACCGGGTAACCAACATGAAAATCAAAGCAAACGGCATCACTATCAATTATCAAATCGACGGCCCGGACGCCGCGCCAGAAAACGTACCATGCCTTGTTTTCTCGAATTCGCTCGCGACCTCGTTGGCGATGTGGGACGAGCAAGCGGCGGCGTTGAAAGATTCGTACCGCGTGCTGCGCTACGACCAGCGCGGCCATGGCGGCACCGACGCGCCGGCAGGCCGCTATGCCTACGACACGCTGCTTGCCGATGCGATGGGCCTACTCGACGCCTTGTCGATCAAGAAGGCGCACTTTGCCGGTCTGTCGATGGGTGGCGCCACCGCGCTGGGGCTTGCCGAGCGCCATCCCAATCGCTTCGACCGCATTATCGTTTGCGACTCGCCGTGCCAGTCGACGCCGCAATCGAGCCAGCAATGGGAGGAGCGCATCGCGGTGGCGCAAAAGCAGGGCATCGAGGCTTTGGTCGAACCGACCATCGCACGCTGGTTCCCGGCTGAAATCGTGGCGAAAAATCCGCCGCACATCGAGAAGGTGCGCGCCATGATCCGCAATACGCCGGTCAACGGATTTATCGGTTGCGCGGCGGCGCTTGCCGCGCACGATTACGCCTCTGCGGCACCCACCGTAAAGCACCGGGTGTTGTTTCTCGGCGGCGAGAAGGACGCTGCCACAACGCCCATGCGGAAGCTGCACGAAAAGCTCCCCGGCTCGCGCTTCGTCGAGCTTGCCGGCGCCGGACATATTTCCAATATGGACCGCCCGGCCGAATTCACCCGCGCCATCCGCGATTTCCTGGCCGCCTGACAAATATGCGCCATGCCTTTTCGGCGGGACACGCATCGCGGCGCGCAATCCAGACCGCTTTGCAAACACCACACGGAGTCACTATACGTCAGGCAAAGGCGTGGATTGGTGCCGCTTTAGCCAATCCGCAACGCCATTTCAGGCATAGGGACGCGACCGGCCCCTTCAAGGAGAAAACGTCATGGCAACTGTGACAATGAAGGCCCCTGCCCCGGGCGGGCTTTCGAACAAAGCGCGCGAATTGATGGAAGCCATCAATACCGACGCCGGCAAGCATAACGTCTGGGTGCGCACGCAGGCCAACGCGCCGGCGCAAAAGCCGTGGTTCAGCGAGACGAGCGGCGAAGGTTCCGGTCAGCTCGGCAGCGGCCGCGTCGCCGTCAATCAGATGAAAACCATTCCGTATATGTGGAAGTGGAACGAATATAACGGCTACCTCAAGCAGATCTCGGAGATCGCCAGCAAAGCCGACGTGTCCCCCATTGAGTTCGCCGACCGCCAGAGCATTCTTCTGCTCAATCCCGGACTGAACGGCCGCTTGCAGGTCACCAACACCATCCGCTGCGCCATCTCGATCTACAACCCCGGCGACGTCGCGCCGGTGCATCTGCATTCGCCGAATGCGAGCCGGACCATCCTTTCCAAAAAGGGCGGCTATACCGTCGTCGAGGGCGAGCGCGTCACGGCAGACTACGGCGATCTCATTCTCACTCCGAATGGCACCTGGCACGACCACGGCAATAATTCCGAAGAGCCGGTGATCTGGATCGATACGCTGGACTGGCCGCTGATGGAATTCCTCGATGCCGCCTGGGTCGACCACAACATGCCCGGCGCGCAAGGCAATACCAACGTGCAAGCGGTCACCGTCGCCGAAGGCTATTCGCGCAGCCTCTACAGTCATGGCGGCATCAAGCCGACTTTCGTCGACCATCAGCGCGGCGTCGGCCATGCGCCCGCGCCGCTGTTCCATTATCGCGGCGCCGACGTGCTGGAAATGCTGCACTCGCTGCGCAAGGAAAAGGGCGACCCGTACGAAGGCATCAAGGTCGACTTCGTCAATCCGGTGACCGGCGAGCCGGTATTCAAGACGCTGAATTATTCGGCGCAACTGCTCAGGCCGGGTGAAGAAACCGAATTCAAGCGCGAGACCGCCGGGACATACTACGTCTGCATCGAAGGTTCGGGCGTCACCGAAGTCGGCGGCAAGCGCTTCGAATGGGGCCACAACGATCTGTTCGTGGTGCCGAACTTCCTGTGGCGGCGTCACATCAATACCGGCAAGACCGACGCCGTGATCTATTCGGTCTCCGACGCCGCGCTGATGCGCAATATCGGCCAGTATTACGCGCAAGGCCGCGCCAAGAACGGCCATGTGACGGAGCTTTCGGTCCATTAATTTCCCGCAATTCTTCCCGCCCCGCTCCGCGAGGCGGATAGACACCATCGTTCTCGCGATGCTGCTTCGCATCCGAGCTTTGCCACGCCACTGTAAGAAAGCCCTTCCATGCCTCCCCACAAAAGAAGGGAGGCGGAGCGCCGATAGGCGCATCCATTCATTGGCCGTGCTCAGCGGAGCACGGCGCGGTCTCAGCGGAGACCGCTCGCCTTTCGGCGCTCCACCGCGGCGCTCGCCAGGGCGGACGCATCCACCATTGGCTCAGCTCCAGTACCGCGCTTCCTGAGACCCGGCTTCAATGGGCGTTACCCGTTGTCGCCTGTCTCCAGTCAACCGCGCTCCGCGGAGACCGGTCGTAGTGCCGGTCGGTCGGGGACCCAGAGCCGCCCGGGCGCGGTTTGCGAGACCGCGCGCGGGCACCGCACTCGCCCCACCTTCTAGGTCGCACCCGGAATGTGCCCTTCGATGAGCGAGCTTCGATCCGCTATGTAATCGTAACGGTGACCAGTGTCAAGCCTTGATCGCCGATACGGTGACAAATATTTTGGCGGCGATGATGCGCGATTCAGGACGGGCAGCCCATGTCCCTAAGGGGTCATTTTCTACCGATCGAGGGCATCGGCGGCGCGTCCGCTTTGCTTCTGATCGCTACCGAATTGCTGCGCCACAGCGAACGTCGAAAGGGGCCATCAGCAGACATTGGCACTTTACGGGGCAACGCATCGTTGGGAGCAACGTGGTTCGTCGAATCCGTGCGCTATTTCACTGGAAACAGGAACGCTAACGTGGCTCGCAATTGCCAGTCTGACGTACCGGTCGGATGCAATGCATTATAATAAGCCGCAATCTGGGCATTCACAGGTTGATCGCCCACTTTGAACACACGACCGAAGCCACCACCGATCGGGACGGTCCATTGCTGTCCCGACACCGCGAGCCAGTTCGAAGTCAGGATCGGCGACGTGGTGAGGTACCAGCCATGCGCCATGTTGTAGTTGGCGAAGGGCTGGGCGAGGAAAGTATTAACCGCCGGCCGCAACGGATCGCCGCCGACCGACCACTGATTGTTGAGCAGCACGCCAAGCACCCACTGTCCCGGCGTGGTCAGAAAGACGGCCGTGGGGCCGAACAGTACCCTGCCGGTGCCGAGAATGGGATCGCTGGCGCTCGGGATGGTGAAGACCGGGCCGACACCCCAGATTAGATCGCCCGGATGCGTGGGCGAAACGAACAGCGATTGGGTAATGTCGCCAATGCCATTAGTGCTGCTGTTGATGACCGGATCCGGTTGACTCACCACCGGGATGATCGTTCGAGAGATCACGTTCCAGTCGTTGTTCAAGTGCATAGGGACGACTGGCTGAATGTTGAGTATTTCCTGGGTGCGGTTGAACGGACCGGCATTAAAGTTCGTGTTGCTCTGGAATGGAACGCTGACGAGGTCCGCAATCGGGTTCTGTGATTGCTTCTGCAAGTCGTCCGAAGGCTCAGCAGCGCCACCGCCGGCCCCTGAGGGGTCGGACGAAACGCCGCTCTCGAACTTAAAGTTGATCCCGGCCTTGATCATCTGAACGTCGCGGTTCAGCCCTACCGCCGGGATCGTGCCTGAAACCCAATTTGACTGCGTGAGGTAGTCATACTCGAGCTTCACCGTCCAATGCGCCTTGAAGCCGTACTCGATGCCGCCACCAACCAGCCAACCGGCGTTAGTGTTGGACCCGTTCCAGCCGGCGCCGGGAACGATTAGCACCGCGGTGCTTTGCACCCATCCGCCACCCAGCTTGCCGTAGACAAGCCATCGGTCATTCACGACGCCAATGCGGCCCGCCACTGTACTGATCCAATGCTGGCTCACAGAGCCTAGCGTCGGAACTGGAAGGGTCGGATGATCAAAACTTGCCCAATCGAAGTCACCTTCGACGCCCAATAAAATCGGCCCAGCCTGAAAATTGTAGCCAGCCTGGAAGCCGCCGATGAGATCGGTGATGCCTCCGTAAAAATTGTTGCCCGGAATGTTCAGGTTGCCGCTGTTCCATCCCCCGCCGAAATTGCCGCCCACATAAAATCCAGACCATTGTAAGGCGCGGCTACAGTCTGAGCTTTTAGAGGTGGCGCCTTCGTGGGTAAGTCAGCCGCAAAAGCAGACACTCCGAATGTTCCGATAGCAGCGATGCTCAGGAGCAAATGCTTTATCAATGTCGTCCCCTGAATAAATTTCTGGTCCATGCAAATTTCCGTTACGACATCATCTCCAGTACCAACCCTGACCCGGACTCCCGATGACGTTTCGCCTACCTCGCGGTACGTCCGAGCGATCTCGCTCGGCGACTGTGCATAAAGAGGTCGTATCTCGACCGCCTAGCTCCATAACTCCACCAAGTAAGCGATATAGATGAGCGAGATAAGCAGATCGCCGACGGCTATAGCGGCAGCGGGAGATTGCCGCCGCAACTCGCTTCCTAGTATCAGCGCCCCGAGAGCGGCCTTCTCGGCTACCGCGAAGATCATAAAGTGGACGCGAACAGTCAGGTCAAACGCCGCATAGACAAGCAAGAGCCCGACGCAACCGACGAGCAGTCCCCAATGACGCGCGAGCATCACGCTCGCGGCATCGGCCTGGGTCTGTCCGTAGATCAGCCGGAGAAGCTTCGACGGCGCGAAGAATTGGCCGAATGCAAGCGCCGTGATGGCACCCGTAACGATCAGGATTAGCTGGATATGGTTGGCAATCATGCCGCCCTCGAATTAACGCCAAGAGGTTCGCCACGAGCGATCCACCCTGATCCATACCTCGTCAGCGCTGTCGCTTGGGACACTCCATCCTGAGATCTTGAAGACGAGGTCATTTGCGTTTGCTGTAGGCATTGAAAGTACCGTCGGCAAAAATCCAACGGCTGGCGCAAAAGCAACTAGCGTCGTACCCGCAACGAAAGCTCGGCGGTCGATAGTCATGCAGCTGCTCCTTTCCGGGTTGCGAGGCGGCATGCTGCCAGCGGCGACGATTTGAATCCGGCAGTATCTCCCCAACGCTTGGTAGCTTTTCCGACAAGCGAGGCGGCGGCCTTGGCGTCACCGGCGGCAACCGCCATTTCGTGTGCCTGCTCGAAGGCCCGCAGTGTCGGACGATTGGCAACGTTGACGAGCGCAAGCTCAAGGGCACGGCGACAATCATTGCCGCTTCCGGCATAGAATTCCGCACCGTGGTCGGCGAATGCTAGCGGGTGCCGCTCAAGAACGGATTTGAATCCGGATCGGGCGGCTTGCATCTGAGCCTCGGTGTCTTTGCCTTGAACGGCCATGATGTCGGCAAGCCGCCAGTGCACTTCCGGATCGCCGCTCGAAAGCGCCGGCATGAGCACAGACTCCGCGTCGTCCACCCGACCGCAAAATAGATAGATTTCCGCCAAATGGACGCGCGCCTTCGTATAGCTCGGCAATCGCTGCAGCGCTTTTTCGTACCATTCGGCGGCGTAGGTCACTTGGGGCTCCGACACCAATTCGCCCCACAGCACGCCGAGTTGAAAGCACACCCAGGCGACCGGGAACGGCGAAACATCGGAGTAGTTCCGGAGCGCTTGCTTGTAGATGCGGTCGGCGTCATCGAATTCCCGCAGATCCGCCAGTAGTCCGCCCAACGCCACTTGGTCCTCGATCCCGCCTGATGACCTGACGGCATGGCGCCGCTCGGCCAACACTCTGTCGAGATCAGTCCCGCAGGCTTGATCGATACTCAGCCGAAGACGGCTGACGTCCGCCTCTGGTGCCCCACGGATTTCCGCTTGTTCGAGATGGTGTCTCGCCTCGGCGAAACGATGCATCATGGACGCGACTTGCGCTTGGATCAGCGCCGTGCGTGCCGAGGCGGCGTCGGTTCGTGAAAGTTGTTTGGCCAGAAATTCAAGGCGGTCGAGCGCAGTCAAATCGCCGGCAAATTGTGCCGAGAGCTGCTCATGTTCCACAACGGTCTCAGCTACGCCCTCCCGCATCAGGTCCTGGTAGAACCGGCTCCAGGACCGGCGGCGGGCGCTCTCCAAATTGATGACCGCGATGTCGCCGTCAGTCGTCTGAAAGTATGTGTCGTCAAATTCGGCCGCCTCGGACATGGCGAGACCTCAAAACCGCGACTTGAGGCTTTCGAGACCGGTCTTGAACAGAGTCGCAACAATGGTCTTCGTGATAAGTGTACCCGGACCGTTTGGCAGAAACTGCGACCGCCACTCGACAGAACTTCCGGCACCTTTCGGCTTGACCTCCAGTAAGCCCGTGTAATCCGAAGCCGGGATTCCACCGATATTGGTGTAGCGATAAGACCGGGCGGAGTTGTCGATTGCATCAAGGCGCTCGATGATCTGCTTGCCGTCAATGGTCTCTATGACGCGCAGCTGACCAATTCCCGTTCCGATCAACTTGATGTTGGCAATCAACGGGTGCCAGCTTCCGCCAAATTGCCCAACCAGTTCCCAGACTCTTTCAGGTGCAGCACCAAGCTCGACGCTTTCCGCCACGCTTTGCAAATCGGTGTTTGGCTCAGCGAAATACGGGAAGCTTTTCGTGCCGGGCTTCGTAGCCTTGGTTGTCCCGCCTTCCAGGAATTCACGGTCGCGGTTCACCATCCACGTCAGCAGAACATCGATGACATCGGCATCGACTGTGCGCCCACCACCAGTCTGATAGGGCTGGCCGTTGAGCGTGCTCTTCTCGATTTCGAGATGACTAGTATCCGTTATCGGCTTTGCGACATCAAACAGCATAAAATCATCGAGAAACATGTTGGCGTTGGCAGCCAGTGCGGACGGCGTCCAGTCCTGCTTGCCGTCGCGCATGTCCCAATTGGCCAAGCTGTCCTTCAAACGCTGAAGGAACAGCGGGCGCACCTTTTCATCGACCGCGAACGGTGTCTGCTGATTTCAAAGATCACGAAGGTCGTCGACACCCGCAGCTTCGTTGTTAAGACGCATATTCGTTTGCTCAGGCCGACCAACCCAATCAAGGCGCGGAGGTTCGTGTCCAACGAATGCAGCCGCTCGCGGCCTTGGTACCGTTTCGGCGATTGCTGCAAACAGCGAGCCTTTGTCCGGATCGAGCACACGCCGCGTATCGAATTCGATGGTGATGCAAAGAACGTTATCGTTGAACAATATATTTTGGAATTTCCTCATACCTCCTCCTCCGAACAACCAGGCGAGGATAAATGGATCGGAGCGCATGCCCGCGAAAATGCGGAAGGCGCCGTCCGGCGTCGATGCGCCTTTTTCGTCATTGGTGATGAATTTAAGCGTCTGCCCATCGGGCAATGTACAGGTACCGCGCTGGATCGGCTTTTGGTCCGCCGCCCCGCGCTCAAGCGTGTCAAACCTGCAGGTAAAGCGTATTTCCGGGTCGCTGGTCTCGAATTTGGTAGCGTCACCGATACCTGTAACTTTGGCACGGCGAACGACGATCGAGTGATCGATCGCATTAGAGAAGATCGCGTCCGCCCCACAGGTCGGAAAGACATTCGCTGCCAATACCGTTCTGGCGGGATTCTCCGGACTTGTGAACGCGAACAGGTCGGTGAGATCGGACGACGGATCGCCGATCTGTCTAGGCCCATCGATATGATCCGACATAGCCTCGCTCCGCGATCGCTGAACTTACACCTTGCGACTGGGCCAGGGCGTGGCCGTGCGAAGTGGTTACGCCCCGAGCAGCAGCAAGCATTACGGCTGCTGAGGAAGGAGTGTTGCTGGCGGACCTCCGAACGGCGTCACTCGGCCGGGTTCCTCGGGAATGGATTTCAGATATTCGACGAGGGCCCAGCGCTGGTCGTCGGTCAGCAAGGGGCCAACAATGCCGTCGCCGCGCGGACCATCCTGGAAAGAGTGACCGGCGTTCGAGTTGCCCACCAGCGTTGTATCCATAAGGAAGGTTCCCGACGTTGCCGTGGTGTCGAGCCCCACCTTGACCGGATCAAAGTCGCCACCGAGGTAAAACTTCTTTGTGCGTTCACCTGCCGGTATCAGCATCTCATAGAGATTAGGCACCGACCCATTGTGCAGGAAAGGAGACGTAGCCCAGACCCCGTCACGCGGGGCCGCCTTGTAGACGTGGTCCGGCGGCGGCGGCGTAGGCATCTCTCGATAGCCGTTCAGGACTAACTCTTGGGCTTCCGTCAGCTTGAGCTTGCGAATAGCCACTTCCCGAGTCTCAGCACCAAGCACCGTGCTGAATATGAAGGGCTCCAGCAATGGCTTGTCGCGAAACTCTGGGGGCAAGAACTTGCTGAGTTCTCCGGTAATGGCCAGCGGCCTAAGGGTAAAGAGCTGCGGCTCGGTACCCACATAAGTTTGCGGTACCAACCCTACCAACACGAAGCGTTTCCCGTATTTGTTCGGTTCGGTCCAACGGTAGGGCCAGGCGTTGTGGCAGCTTGCGCAATGTTCCATGAACAATGCCTTACCCACCTTTGCTTTCTCCCGGTCAATTTTGCCGAACACGTCCTCCGGCCAGCTCGGAGGAGCCAAGCGTTCTAATTGGCTCTCAACTCGTTGAAGGTCCCATATCGCGCCGTTCGATTGGAATAGCCCTTCGGCGGGAGATTTGGAGGTCAGATCAGCGGGCAGGAATACGCCCATCGTCTCTCCAAAATTGCGGTTAATTGGACTCTGTGCAAAGGCGCCCCACTGCGTCCATAGTCCCTGGGGCGCATTCCACAGGAACGGAGGCTTGACCGGCGCATTTCCCGTGGACCAATTCTCACGAATTCCCGTCAAGGTGGCCGTCGTGCGATCGACAATCATGGTGAGGGCATCCACGCGTCCGGGCCCCCACGGGTGCGGAGTAATCGAAGTTCGGGTGGCATAATCGTGTACCCGAGCGTCCTCGCTCTCGGCTCGCTCGCGAAGCTTGATCTTTGCATCCGCGGTCGATGCTCCGAGCCGTGCCGCCAAACGGTCGAATTTTGCCTTGTCGGTCAGGGTCGCCCGAAGCGCGCCGTCGATATCTCCCGCCATGCCTTGGAAGTCGAAAGTATTGGAAATTCCGCCTTCAATACGAATATGCTTGCCTTTGTAGTTCAGCTGCCCTTCGTGGCACGCCGCGCAAGTCAGACCAGCATAGTCCCCGGCTGGCCACCCTTTGATCGGCGTCGCAACCGTTGTCTTGCTGATGCCGATCGGCAATCCGTCCGGATTATCCGGGCTCGCCGCCTCGAGGACAAAGCCGTAGCGCGGGCTGTTCAACCTGGACCGGAAGAGGTCTTGGCTGTCGGCGGCTTCCAGATTCAAAAAAATGTCATATGAAAGGACCGCCGAACCTTGCGAGAAATGGTAGTACCATTCCCGATCTTCTTGCGACCAAGCTTGGTTGAGGTAGATGACGCCATTACCAGATGACTGCGCCGGGGGCGTGGCTGGCTGCGATGGAATCTGTGCCAACGCAGGCGCGCTCGCCACTGATAGATAAGCGGCAGCCGCGAACAAACCGCGCGAAACTGTTCTAACTGGAGTCATCGATCGTTACTCCCCGGAATGTTGGCCATCCCGAAGGAGGCCCGGCCGACTTGATCTCAAATTAAGTCGCGTCAAAACGTCAAGCCCATCATTTAATCGATCGTCTGTCATCCGCGCCATTCCCGCGTTTAGCCGATCGAGTCCGATCTTAGCGGAGCAGCTTTCGTCCGCTATGCAAATACGGCAAAAGCTGTGTCATGCTCAGTAGTCGGGTCGCTGGCCACTGCTCTTGTGGTCCTGATGTCTGCTGCGGGTCATTTTCTACCGATCGGGGGCATCGGCGGCGTGTCCGCTTTGCCTCCGATCTCTACCGAATTGCCCACAGCGAAACGGGCCGCCTTGGCGCCAAAATGACATTGGAGCGCGGCATGCCGCGCTCCGATTTTTTGTCGACGCTAGTTGCTGGCCGGCAGGCTACGAGGGCTTGCCGCCGTTTTTCTTGCAGTCCGATCTGAATTTCTTGCGCGCCTTGCCGTGCAGACCTTTGGCATTGGCCTGATCGGTGCAAGATTTCGAGATCGCCTTCTTGTCGGCCGAAGCCGCCGCAGGGGGCGCTGCCGATTGAACGGCCGGCGCGGGCGCCGGCGTTGCAGTCTGCGCGAAAACGGCCCCTGCCCCGAAGGCAAGCGACAGCAATACCGCGCCGATCGCAGTTTTCATCTTATGATCCTTTATGTGATGCTCAGTGTCTGACCCGCAATATCAGGCGCCCTTCAGACGCTTGTTGCATTCGCTGTAATAGCCGCCGCCCTTCTGAATCCACTTCAGGCCGCCATTGCCGTTATTCGCCTTATTGGCCTTGTACTGATCGAGGCAGGTCAGCATCCGGGCCTTGCCGGCGGAATCCGTCGAATATTTCGAACCGACTGCGCTCGGGAACACGGCGTTGCCGACCGCGACCGGCGCAGCCGCGGGCGCAGCGGCCGGAGCCGGCGCGGCGGCCGGTGCAGACGCGGTAGCCGGCGCCGGCGCTGCTGCGGCCGGCGCGGCAGTCGCTTCGGTGCCGCATTGCGCCTTGCGGAAGTCATTCCATTTCATGCCGTTGAGCGTGCCGGCGGCTTTGGCCGCTTTGTACTTGGCGCTGCATTCCGTCATTGAAAGCGCATTGGCGGAGGTTGCTTGCAGGGCAAGCGCCGTCAGCACTGCGGCGGCGCATAAACCGACGTAACGCGTAGTCATGGTTGATATCCTCGTGGTGTGTGAGTGACTTTCGCTTTTCAAGGCTGGGCAGCCGCGATGGATCGGCCGCGATATCCTAAAGTAGTGCAAAGTCTGCCATGGGCGTGGGCCGAAGGAAAGCCGGTGGCTGCGCAGTGCAGCATGACAAAGCCCTTTATTTCTTTGGCGCGTGCGCATGGGGCTCGCCGATCATGTCGCCGCAGCCGGCGCGGTTTGCCCAGTATTCCCAAGCGCGCCAGGTTTCGGTCGAAGCCGGCTTGTAGCCCGCGGCACGCGCCGCGATCTCGCCCTTGGACAATGGCTTGGGCTTGCCGCCCATGCGGATTGCGTTCATCTGCACGCGCGCATTGCGCGGCAGATAGACCGACAGCCGCACCACCTCGATGATCGAGCGCGCCGCCGAGGCAAAGCCATGGCCGCGCATCAGCGCGACATTGCCCTTGCCGAGGCACTTTGCGAGATCGCGCCCCTGCGCCATATTTCGCACCAGCATATCGGTCTCGCCGAATTTCTTGCGAATGTCCCACACCGGCACCTTGCCGCCGATGAAGCTGCCGGAATGGATCACCGGCTCGAGCGGCTTTGCGATGAGACCGAACGGCAGCGTGTCTTCGGCATGGGCGTGAACCACCGCCGTCACCTCCGGCCGCGCCTCGAAAATCGCCGCATGGATGAAACGCTCGAGATAGGGCTGGCGCTGGTCGCTGACCGGCTCGCCCTCCTGGTCGAATTCGATCAAATCGTGGCGCTCGACCAATTCCGGCGCGCGCGAACGCGACATGAAGAAGCGCTTCGGATTGTCGGGATGCCGCACGCTGATGTGACCATAGGCATCGACCACGTCTTCATTGGAGAGAATGCGGTTGGCGACCACGAGGTCGCGCAGCAGATCGTCGAGTTGGCTCATGTCGGTTGTTCCTCCTGGCGGTCAGCCGTAGGGCGGGCAAAGGCGCGCATCTCGGCTAAGCCGCGTGGGCAAAATCGCTCGCGCGCCGTGCCCACGCTGTCCTGCGGCCAACGATTTTGCCCACCCTACATAATCTCTAGCCGTAGGTCGGCACGAACAGATCGTCGACCTTTACCGGCGCGGCGATCAAGCCCAAATCCTGCTGGTACTGCACCAGCGCTTCCAGCGTCTGCCGGTTCGGCTCGACGCCGTAGGGCCAGGGATCGCCATTGAAAACCTCCCAGATATCGTCGATCTCGCGCATCAGGAACGGCGTCATGTAGCGCACCGCGCGCAGGTTGAAGAGCTTCTCCAGCGCGATCTTCTTCGATTTGACGAAGGCGTCGTAGAGACTGGTGGCGACGAACGGATAGCGCTCGTAAACGCTCTTCTTGATCGCGATAAGATGCATGATCGGATAGATTTTCTTGCGTTTGTAAAGATCGATGTCGCGCGCGACGTAGTCCGGAAACAGCCGCACGATGTCGGGATTGCCGCGGATCTCATCGGGCAGGCTGGTGCCGAGCGTGGCGTCGACCGCGCCGTCGGCGAGAAGCTGGCCGAGCGTTTTCTTGGTCTTGTTGTTCTCGATCGAGATTTTCTTGAGCAGCGGCAGCACCGTCGGGCTGCCGTGCGAGCCGGCGGCGTTCATCGCGCTCTGCACCCAATGAATCTTCGACAGGTCGACGCCGAATTCGTTCTTCAGCATGCCGTTGATGAAAATGGCGGCCGTCATCGTATAAAGCGGCACGCCGATGCGTTTACCTTCGAGGTCCTTCGGCGTCTTGATGCCCGATTTGCGGTTGATGGCGATAAAGCCGAGCCGGAACGCAATCGAAGGAAACACCGGGATGGCGACGAACGGGCATTGCTTGTTGGCGAAGCGCTGGATGAATTCGGAAGAGGAATATTCCGCGACGTCGAATTCCTGGCCGCCGGACATGCGGTCGAAAATCGGCCGCGGCTGATCGATGGCGATGAAATTAAGATCGATGCCGTCCGGCCTCACCTCCCCGGTATAGAGCGCCTGCATCCGGTCATAGAGCGCGCACGCAAACGACAACTGCAACTTGGGCATGAGCGCCATGTCCTCCCGGAATTTTTCGCGGCGTTACGGTTAGCATGCTCGCATCGCAGCAGGAAGGCCGGCGCGCAGCGTCGAAATGCTCGCCCTCAATGCAGCTCCTTGCGCAAAATCTTGCCGATATTGCTCTTCGGCAAGTCGTCGCGAAATTCGATTGTTGTGGGGCGTTTATAGCCGGCGAGACGATCGTGCAGGAATTTGCCGAGCTCGACCTTGGTCAGCGCGGGATCGCGCTTGACGACGAAGAGCTTTACCGCCTGCCCGGTGCGCAGGTCCGGCACGCCGATCACCGCGGCTTCCAGCACCCCGGGATCCAGCATGGCGACATCTTCGACCTCGTTGGGGAACACCTTGAAGCCGGAGACGTTGATCATGTCCTTTTTTCGATCGAGCAGCCGTAGGTATCCGCCCGCGTCGAACGCGCCGATATCGCCGGTCTTCAGCCAGCCGTCGGCGGTAAGGACCTGCGCCGTTTCGTCGGGCTGTTGCCAATAGCCCTTCATCACCTGCGGGCCGCGCACCCACACTTCGCCTTCCTCGCCGACGGCAAGCACTTTGCCGGCATCGTCGCGGACGGTCACTTCGGTCGACGGCAGCGGCAGACCGACCGTGCCGATCTTCGGATCGTGAAACGGATTGATGCAGACGACGGGCGATGCTTCGGTCAAGCCATAGCCTTCGACCAACGGGCTTCCCGTGATCTCACGCCAGCGGCTCGCCACCTCGGTTTGCACGGCCGCGCCGCCGCCGACCGCGACGCGCAAGGCGCTGAAGTCCAGTTCGGCGAATTCGGGCGTGTTGATCAGTGCATTGAACAGCGTATTGACGCCGGACATCCAGGTGATTTTTGCGGCGCGCATGGTGCGAATGAGCCGATGCAGATCGCGCGGATCGGTGATGAGAAAGTTCAGTCCACCGAGCACCGCAAAACCCAACAGGTTCGCGGTCAGCGAAAAGATGTGATAGAGCGGCAGCGGGGTGAGCACCCGCTCGTTCTCAACATCGACGTCGGGTCCGGTCCAGGCGAGGCACTGCAACGTATTGGCGATCAGATTGCGGTGCGTCAGCATCGCGCCTTTCGCCACGCCGGTCGTTCCTCCGGTATATTGCAAGAGCGCGACGTCGCCGCCCTTGAGCGGCGCATCCTGATAGCGCTCGCTCGGCGGCCGATTGCACGCATCCTGCAGCATCGTGAATTTTTCAAACTGCCAGGCCGGTACGCCGCGCCCGAGATAGGAGTTGGCGAAATTAAACGCCCAGCGCTTGAGCATGGGAACGAAATCGCCGAGCCGCGCCACCACGACATGGCGGATTTTCGTAGCGGCGATGACGTCCTGGAGCTTGCGGGCGAAGTTCTCCATGATCACGATGATTTCGGCGCCGGAATCGGCGAGTTGTTGTTGCAATTCGCGCGGCGTGTAGAGCGGATTGACATTGACGACAATCAGCCCGGCGCGCAGCGTGCCGAGAAACGTCACCGGATAGGCCAGCATGTTCGGCAGCATGATCGCGACGCGGTCGCCCGGCCGGCAGTTCGCCTCCTCGACCAGGAACGCCGCAAAGTCGCGGCTGTTGCGCTCCCACTCCGCGTAGCTCATCCGGGCGCTTAGGCATTCGAAAGCCGGGCGTTCGGCATGTTTCCGGCAGGCCGCGATCAACATCGCCGACAACGACGGATAGGCGTCCGGATCGATGCTCTTGGGCACGCCGGCCGGATAGGAAGCAAACCAGTTGGGCACCGGCACCGCAGCCGTTTCGCCCTTCGCAGGGGCCGCCTCGCTTTGCGTCAGCGTCATGGATCACGATCCTCGGCATGGCCCGAGGCCGTCGGCAGGGCCGTTTCACGCCATCATCGGTGATTCTATCATCGAACGCATGCGGCAAAAGCGAGATCGCATTCCCATTGCGTGCCGAACAGGCGATAATATCGCTGCGCTTTCCGCGCCGAAGACGACGCAATCGTCGCCGGAAAGCCTCAGGGAGGCTGCTATGTTCCAATCCAGGCTATCGGTCATTGTCTTCGCCTTGTGCATTGCCGCGCCGCTGCCGGCGCTGGCCGAAGACGTCCTCGTCACCCAGTACAAGGCCGATCCGTCGGGCGCGCCATACGGCGTGGCGATTGAAAAGGGCTTCTTCAAAAAGGCCGGCGTCGACATTACCGGCGTCATTTCCGGCGAAGGCGGCGGCTCTTCGGTGCGCGCCACCATTGCAAGCGAGCTCGGCTATGGCGAGACCTCGCCGGCCGGCATCATCGCCGCCATCACTGAAGGCCAGGACATCAAGATCGTCGATATCGGATCGCGCTCGATGGCCAGCAACGTCATCATTGTCATGCCAAACTCGCCGATCAAGTCGATGAAGGACTTGAAGGGAAAGAAGTTCGGCATTTCCAATCCGAAATCGCTCGGCGAAATGACCGCGGTGCTGGCGGCCGAGGATGCCGGCATCGATCCCAACGATATCCAGCGCGTCGCGCTCGGCAACCTCTCCGGCGCGCTCACCGCGCTCGAAAACAATGTCGTCGACGCCACCACCATTCCCGGCATCCTGTTCATGATGCGCGGCGGCGCCAGCAAATATCGCGTCATCGTCGGGCCGAAGGATTTGCCGCTGCTGCCGCCCGCGGTCGGCATCGCGACCGGCGATCTCATCAAAAATCACCCCGATAAGCTGCGCGCCATCCTCGCGGGCCGCCGTGAAGCGGTGAAATTCATTTATGAGAATACCGCGGAGGCCAGCAAAATCCTCGAGCCGATCTACGCTCCGCTGCCGCCAAACGACGTCGATACCCTGATGCAGCAGCTGGTCGACGCCAAGTTTTACAGCGAGGGCAAGATCGACATGGTGCTCCTGCAGAATACCGTGAAAGCGATGAAATATGTCGGCATGATCGATAAGGATCCCGACCTTGCGAAAATGATCGACGCATCCTTCCTGCCGAGCGATCTGCAGAAGTAATGTCGGCGGCCGTGCACCGCGACATCCATGCGCAACTTAACGGCGTGACGCGGGTCTATCCCGGCGCCGGCGAGCACCCGCCGGTGCACGCGCTCGGCCCGATCGATCTCGACCTGCGCAAAGGCGAGTTCTTCGCGGTCGTCGGCCCGTCCGGCTGCGGCAAGTCGACTTTGCTCGAAGTGCTCGCCGGACTGCAACGCCCGACCGCCGGCACCGTGACGTTCGAGGGCAGCGCCGTGAGCGGCGCGGTGGCCGAGGGCATCGGCGTCGTCTTTCAGGAGGACGCCAGTTTTCCCTGGCTGACGGTTTGGGACAATGCCGCTTTCGGCCTGCGCCGGCGCGGCGTCGCCGAGGCCGAGCTGCGCCGGCGCGTCGACGACGCGATCGCCTTCATGGGCCTGAAGGATTTTGCCCGTGCCTATCCGTCGCAATTGTCGGGCGGGATGCGGCAACGGGTCTGTATCGCGCGCACGCTGGTGTTGCAGCCGCGCCTCATTCTGCTCGACGAGCCGTTCGGCGCGCTCGACGCGCAGACGCGCCTCCTCATGGGCGATGAAGTCTTGCGGCTGTGGCGGCAGACCGGCGCCACGGTGCTGTTGATTACCCACGCGCTTGACGAAGCCGCGATGCTGGCCGACCGCATCGGCGCCATGTCGGCGCGGCCGGGGCGCTTCATCGAAATCATCGAAACCGGCTGGCCGCGCGAGCGCGACTCGACCATCGTCGCCGGTCCGGCATTCGGCGAAATTACCGGACGGCTCTGGGAGCGCTTGCGCGGCGAATCCCTCAAAGCGCTCGGTCACGCGGACATGGCGCAATCGGCGCAATCGGCGCCGCGCGCCGCACTGGCCGCCGAATGACGCGCGTCGGCCTGATCAGGCTTGCGGTGATCGTAGCGATGATCGGGGCGCTGGAGCTCGCCTGCCGGACCGGCCTTATCGACCATCGCATCGTCATTCCGCCCTCCGAGATGGCGAGCGCGCTGGCGACGCTGCTTGCATCCGGATCGATCAACGCCGACATCGAGCGCACGCTCGGCGTCATTACGCTGGTGATCGCAATATCCATCGTACTGGGTTTCGCCGCCGGGGTTCTCATCCACGCGCTGCCGCGCGTGCGCGAAGCGCTGGACCCGTTCTTCGCCACCTACTATGCCGTGCCGATCTTCATCTTCTATCCGGTGCTGATCGCGATCTTCGGCCTGTCTCCCATGCCGATCGTGCTGATCGGCGTGGCGACCGCCATCGTCGCCATGATCATCGCCACGCTCAACGGGCTCGATCGCGTGCCGCGCGTGCTCATCAAAGTGGCACGCGTGCACCGGCTCGGCCGCCTCGCCACCGCGCTGACATTGCAGCTGCCGGCCGCCGCGCCGTATCTTTTCACCGGCATAAAGCTTTCGGTCTCGTACGGCTTCATCGCGGTCATCGCCGCCGAATTCATTCTCTCGCCCGCCGGGCTCGGCCGCGACATTTCCGACGCCTATGCCGACTTCGACAATCGCCGCATGTACGCGCTGATCCTGTTCCTGCTCATCATCGCCACCGTCGTCAATACAGGCCTGCACGCGCTCGACGTGCGCTTCGCGGAACGCCGCAGCGGAGGCCGGCCGTGACAGAAACTGCGATAGAGACCACGACAGAGAGCGCGACAGCGACCGTTACCGCAGCGCGACGCGCCGTCGATACTTTGGCGATCGTGCTCGTCATCGTCGCGATCTGGGAACTCTTGCACCGCATCGCCGGCGAGACCGCGCTCCCCGCCCCGATCGAGACGGTGTTCTATCTCGCGCACATGATGGCGAGCGCGCGCTTTGCCGAAAACGCCGCGGCGACGGCCGAGGCCTTCGCACTTGCGCTTATCCTTGCCTACGGTATCGGACTTGCCACCGGCATATGGATGGGCGCGCATCGGCTATCGGGCGCCGTCGGCGAGCCGATCCTGGTCGTGGTCTATTCACTGCCCAAGATCACGCTCTATCCGGTCGTGCTGCTCATTTTCGGCCTCGGTATTTCGGGCAAGGTGGCGTTCGGCGCCATGCACGGCATTTTGCCGGTGGCACTGCTCACCATGGGCGCGATCCGCGCCATCCCGCCGGTTTACCTGCGCGCGGCGCGCACATTGCAGCTGTCGCCGTGGCAGACGATTGCGACGGTGCTCCTGCCCGCGGCGCTGCCGGAAGTGTTTACCGGATTGCGCATCGGTTTCACCGTGACGCTGCTCGGCGTCTTGTTGGGCGAGATGTTCGCCTCCAAGGCGGGTCTCGGTTCGATGATCATGAACGCGATGTCGCTCGCGCAAAGTCAGGAGATGGTGGCGGTCGCGATCGTGCTGTTCGCCTTCGCTGCGATCGCCAATGCGATCCTGTTATGGATCGAGCACCGGCTGCATCGGAAGGTGTGAGCGGTTACTTCGCTCCAACATATCTTTCCAGCGTCATTGGATTGCCCTTCTTCGCCGGCTCGCGCGGCTCGACGCCGGCGAAACGGCTCGCCTCGGTGAACCACTGCGCCCGCGCCGGCAATTGCCAGCGCCGCTGACCGGCGAAGGACGCATCCCAGCGCACCGGTTCGTCCTCGATGTCGATGCATTGATAATGCGTGTTGAACAGTTCGATGCGGTGGCCGTCGGGATCGCGCATATAGACGAACAGCGCATGGCCCGGCCCGTGCCGGCCGGGGCCGAACTCGATGTTCTCGGCAAAGCCCAGATTGAAAGCGAGATCGCAGACGTAAAAGAACAAATAGGATTCCGGAATACTGAACGCGGCGTGATGCAGCCGCGGCCCGGCGCCGGCCGCAAACACGATATCGTGCGGATTGCCCTTGCGCTGCAGGAACACGAACATCGGATCGTCGCTGCCGTCCGGCGCGATGTATTCGGACAGGCGGAAGCCCAGACCCATATAGAATTCGAGTTCGCGCTGCACGTCAGGCACCAGCAATTGGAAATGATCGATGCGCTGCGGCACGGCGCCGTGATGATGCTCGAAGGAGACGACCAGCCGCGGCTTGGTCGTCATGGTGGCGCAGAATTCGAGTGGCGCGCCGAGCGGATCGCTGACATGGAGCGTCCGGCCCTGATACGGCCGCTCGACCCATTGCGCCGGCAGTCCGGCTTTCTCGAAATAGGCTTTCGCTTTTTCCAGGTCCTCCTCGGTGAAGCAGCGCATGCCGACGCGCTCGGCTTCGGCCGCGCCGGCGCGCCTGAGCACCAGCGAGTGATGGCACGCCTCGGCGACGCCGCGCAGATAGATCGTATCCTTGTCCTCGTCGCTCACGATAAAGCCGATCAGATCGACGTAGAAGGCGCGGCTTTTCGCCAGATCTTTCACGTTCAACACGGCGTGGCTGGCGCGGGTGACGTTAAACGGCGGATTGTAGTTGGGCTTGGGGATGGGCACGGCAACCTCTTCACCTCTCCCCGCGTGCGGAGAGAGGTCGAGTGACCCCCGACTTGATCGGGGGGAGCGAGGGTGAGGGGGCGTAGCCGCGATTCTGAGCCAAGCGGAAGCGCCCCCTCACCCCAACCCTCTCCCCGCACGCGGGGAGAGGGAGACACGAGCTTGACACGTTCGGTACCCCAATTCATATCCGTTTTTGTTCGAACTCGGCGACATGGAGACATGCATGGCGGACGCTGCGGCGGCACAACGCTATCGCGGATTGCGCGGCTGGCTGGAGACCGTCGATCGCCTCGGCGAACTTGAACGCGTCAGCGGCGCCCATTGGGACGTCGAGATGGGCGCCGTCACCCACATGCTCACTGAAAAAAGCCGCGGGCTCGCGCCGGCGATCCTGTTCGACGACGTGCCCGGCTACGCAAAAGGCTACCGCACGCTTTACGGGCAACTGTCCTCGATCAGGCGCATCGCGCTCACGCTCGGATTGCCGCTCGAGCATGAGCGCAAGGTCGGTATCGTGCAGCGTTACCACGCGCGCATGCAGGATTTAAAACCGCTGCCGCCGCGGTTCGTCAACGACGGCCCGATTTTCGAGAACGTGATCGAAGGCGACGCCGATCGACGTTTTGAAATTTCCGGCGCCGCGCCATCACGAAGAGGACAAGGCGCGCTTCATCGGCACCGCCTGCTGCGTGGTGACCCAGGACCCCGACGACGGCTGGTACAATCTCGGCGCCTATCGCAGTCAGGTCTATGACGGCAAGACCGTCGGCTGCCAGATCACCGAGGGCAAGCACGGCCGCATCCACCGCGACAAATATTTTGCCCGCGGCGAGCCGATGAAAGTGGTGATCCTGTGCGGGCAGGACCCGCTGTTGTTCATGCTGTCGTCGAGCCCGCTACCGGAAGTCAGCGAATACGATATCGCCGGCGGCTTGCGCGACGAGCCGATCGATGTGGTGCGCGGGCCCTTTACCGGTTTCCCGATCCCGGCCGATTGCGAGATCGCCATCGAGGGCGAGACCGTGCCCGGCAAGACCAAGCCCGAAGGCCCGTTCGGCGAATGGATGGGCTATTACTCCGACGACACGCAGGAGCGGCCCTACGTCGACGTCAAGACCATCCTGCACCGCAACGATCCGATCCTCACCTGCGCGCCGCAACACAAGCCGGTCGACGAGACCGGACTGCTCAAGGGCATTGCCGGCGCGGCGCAAATCTGGCGCGCGCTCGAGGCCTGCGGCATTCCCGACGTGCTTGGCGTGTGGAACCACGAGGCCGGTCCGGCAACGCGCTTCACCGCGATCCAACTGCGCCAGCGCTATCCCGGCCATGCGCGCCAGGCTCTGCACGTCGCTTGCGCCTGCCAAGGCGGCGCTTATGCCGGCAAATGGACGGTCGTTGTCGACGACGACATCGATGCCGGCGATCTCGACCAGGTGCTGTGGGCGATGTGCACGCGGTTCGATCCCAAAGTGGATATCGACCTCGTGCAAAAGGCGTGGGCGTCGAAACGCGACCCGCTTTTTCTGCCCGGCAATTTCAACAACCGGATTCTGATCGACGCCTGCATCCCCTACGACATGAAGCTCAAGGGTACATTTCCGCAAACCGTCGACGTCAGCGCCGACCTGCGGGCAAAGCTTCGGGCCAAGTTCCCGAAATTATTTCATTAAACTGTAGCAACCATTAAGTTGCTGCGGGTCGTTCAGCCCACGGCGTTCCTCGGTAGACGACGGTATTGGCGTAGATCAAGAGCTTCCTGGCGCAGGCGATCAGGGCGGCGTTATGAGCTTTTCCGCGAGCGGTGAGGCGGGTGTAGAGCTCGATTAGAGCTTTGTTCCAGCGGAACGCGGCTGGCAACGCAGCGGCAAATAATGAGCGACGCAGACGAGCACGTCCGCCGGCGATGTGTCGCTGGCCTTTGTGCTTTCCGCTGTCGTCATCGTAGGGCGCGAGACCGGCCAGCGCAGCGGCTTCCTCGCGGCTGACGCGGCCGAGTTCCGGCATGCGGATGATGAGTGCAAGTGCCGTACGCTCGCCCAGGCCGGGAACGCTCAGCACCAGATCGAAGCGGCGGGCAAGATCGTCATGGACACGCAATGCCGTGACGATCCGCAACAGCTCGGTGGCGCGTCGCACCTTCAGTCGCGCGATGTCAGCGATAACCATGCGTCGCAGCCGCGGATCCCCGACATGTTCGAGCCTGACCTTGAAGCGGGCAATGTCCTCCTCGATCTGCTCGACGAAGGTCAGATGTTGCGCCAGATTCGCCAGCCGGTCGTCCGGCTCGATACGCGGCCGATCAATCGTCGACGCACAGGCGGCGATGAGGACCGCATCGAGTTTGTCGTTCTTGGCCCGGCGCAAATGCACGCGCGCATAGGCTTTGACCTGGATCGGCTGCAGGACCAAAACCACGAAACCCTTGTCCCGCAAATAGCCAACCACCCCGCATTCGTAGCCGCCGCTTGCTTCGATGCCGACCCGCGTGACTTCGGCTTCGGAGAGATCAGCAGCAAGGCGCCGCCAACCAACTGATGTGTTGTCGACCTGCCAGTGCTCGATCCTACCGTGAACCGCGACATCGAGCTTAGCTTTCGATGTATCGATACCTGCTGTTGTGCTAATCTCCGTCATCTTCGTCGCCCCCGCCTTGTTGAACGAACCATGTGTTCCGGCAACCATCCGGGTCCGATGAAGGCGCTGACGCGATCACGCTACGCTACAGCCAAAATGGCTCAGGGTGGGCTCGATCCGATCGCCAGCCGCTCTGCCGCGGATGGCCGTCCGCGGCAGAGCATTCCTTTCGGAACACGCCGACCATAATCGATCGCGCTATAACAAGGGTGGGCTGAGCGTAGCGAAATCCGGAAGAAAGATTCCCGGATTGCGCGAGGCGCAATCCGGACTACACAGATTTATTCTTGATTTTGCGCGAACAGTTGCTTGCCCATGGTGTTGAAGCGCGCTTTCTGGTCGTCGCTGAGCGAATTGTAGAAATCGGCGAGCGCCGGCTGTACTGTCTCCACGGCTTTCAACATGGCCTGCAGCCGGTTGCCGATCGCGTCGAGTCGGCTTGGCGGCGTTGCCGGCACTTCGCTCGGGCACGCAGCCTTGATGGTGTCCGCCGCCTGCGACAGCGCGGCCTGCAACGCATCGAGCTTGGCCCGCTGCGCATCGCTTGGATGGACGGTGTTATTGATCTGATCGGTCGGCCAGGCCATGACATTGGCGTTGCACTGCGCCTGCACGCTCGGCTCGCCCTGCTGAGCTTGGGACTGATCTGACGAGCTTTGCGCGTGTTGCGGCGGCGCGGGCGGCGCGATGTTGTTGAAGCGCGCCTTCTGCTCGTCGGAAAGCGAATCGTAGAAGTTCGTCAGCGGCGGGCTGATGAGGTTCACCGCGTCGACCAGTGTTTGCAGGCGTTGCTGCATCTGGGCGAGGCGATCCGGCGGCGTGAACGCGACGGTGGTCGGACAATGCGATTTGATCTCGTCGCTCGCTTTGACGATGGCGTTGCCGAGATCGTCGAGCAAGGCGCTTTGCTGCTGTTTGGGCTGGACGGCGTCCTGGATTTGATTGATCGGCCAGCCGGTAACCTCGGCGGCTTCGTCGGTGCAGCTTTGCCCCATGCCTTCCGTCAGACTCGTCATCCGCTTCGGCGCGCCCGGTCCCTGGACGTATTCGCCGTAGTCATAAGGCGAGAAGATGAACTCGTAGATGTCGCCGTAGCCGTAGGCCCAGAACGGATCGATGTAAGCGTAATCGTAGGGCCACAGCGCGTAATAGAAGAAGTCGCCATAGGCGTAGGGCCAGAACAGCGGCCCGATCCACCCGAGGTGATAGTAGGGGTGCCAGCCGTGGCCGAAGAACGGCCGGAACGCGGGACTGCCGGCGAAATGGCGATGCGCCATAAACGACGCCGGATCGGCGCCGCCGACCGCGTGGTGTGCGAAGGAAGTGAAGTGGCTGCCGGTCAGCGGATGAACCGTTGTCGCCAATGGATGGACTGACGGCGTGCCGCGGTGCGTGAAGCGCGAGCCGGTGTGGGAGTGAAACGAGGGACTGGCAAAATGTCTTCCGTGATATCCGGAGAAATGCGGCGCGGCATGGAAATGCGAAGCGGCGCCGAAATGCGGCGCGGCACTGAAATGCGGCGCGCTGAAATGTACGCCGCCGCCTGGATGCCCGCCGCCGCCGGGATGTCCACCAGCGAACTTCGCAAGCGCCATCCCACTCGTCGCGCATAGCACCAGACCGACTGCGCCAAGGCGCGTCGCAATTTTCGCTGGCGCAATTTTTTTGGATAAGTAGTCCATCGCGATTGCCTCCCTCGCGCACCGTCAACGCCATACCGCCCACTTCGTTCCGTCGCCTCCGCGACTGTGATGCTGCAATGCACTGTCGCCTGAATATCACAATGCCGAGGCGAACGACGTGCACCGGCCAGACGAGGGCCGGGCGCGGTTGATATTCAACCGTAATTTAGGCATGGTTACGGCGAATGCCGTCGCTGGGGGTCGAGGCGGAGGCGAGCACAATGCGTTCCGTCCACCGCTTGGCTTCGTCGCCGCTGCGGTGATTGCGTTGCATTGAACGCGGCTAAGCATCGGGTTGCGTCTTTGGGGCTTACAGCAACGGGTTTCTGGCAGTGCTGGCGTTGGCCCATGCTGTTGTGCATCGGGGTAGTTGGGTGCGACGCAGAGCTTACTTACCGCCGCGAGCCTGCGGCCGAGCGTTGGCCTTCGCCATCGGATCATTGAGCCTTGGAATCGCGCTCGCCGGCTGCACCATAGGGCCCGATTATTCCCGCGAACCGGCGCCGGTACCGACGCAATTCAAAGAGCTCAAAGGCTGGAAACTCGCCAACCCGAGCGACAATCTCGATCGCGGCGATTGGTGGACGGTATACCGGGATCGCGGCCTCGACGCACTCCTTCCACAAGTCGAAATTTCCAATCAGACCGTCGCCGCTAGTGCCGCAGCCTACGAGCAGGCGCGCGCCCTCCTCAGAGAGGCGCAAGCGGCGCTGTTCCCGACAGCGACCGCCGCTTATGACGTCACCCGGACCCGAACCGGAGCGCTCGCCGGCACTACCGGCGGCAGCGCAGTGGGAGTGGGTCTCACGACCAGATACATGACGCTCTACACCGCGCCCATCAGCGGCGCCTGGGACATCGACGTTTGGGGCAAGCTGCGCCGCCAAGTCGAAAGCAATACCGCCGCCGCGCAAACGAGCGCCGCCGATCTCGACAATGCCAAGCTGTCGGCGCAGGCAATGCTTGCCACCGCCTATTTCAATCTTCGCGCGTCGGATTCGCTGATCGATCTGCTGCAACACACGATCGTTGAATACAAGAAGACCTACGACATCGTGAACAACCAATTCAAAGCGGGTTACTCCGTCACGGCAGGCGATGTGGCGTTAGCCGACGCCAGCGTTCGGACGACGCAGGCGCAGCTCGCCGCTGCGCGGTCTCAGCGCGCGCAATACGAGCACGCAATCGCCGTGTTGATCGGCAGGCCTCCCGCCGAACTCGGCATCGCGCCGCGCGACCTCGGCGGCGGCATTCCGAAGACTCCGATTATGATACCTTCGAGTTTGCTCGAAAGACGGCCCGACATTGCCGCGTCGGAGCGAACCATGCAGGAGGAGAATGCGCTGATCGGCGTCGCCGAGGCGGCCTATTTCCCCGACATTTCACTCTCGAGCATGATCGAATACCTTGGCCCCATCCCGCTGCCGTTTTCGGCCGCGCGTTCGATTGGATCGATCGCTGCAAGCGGCACGCAAACTTTGTTCAATGGCGGCTTGACCGCGGCGCAGGTCGATGCGGCGCGCGCAGTCTATTGGCAAAGTGTAGCCAACTATCGGCAGACCGTTCTTACGGCGTTTCAGCAGGTCGAGGACGAGCTCGCGGCGATCCATTTCCTATCACAGCAGTTGGCTGCGGAGCGCCGCGCGGTCGCGGATGAACGCAAGGCGGTGGACGTATTCTTGAATCAATTCCAAGCCGGCACGATAGCCTTCACGACCGTTGTGGTCGCGGAAGTCGCCTTGCTGGCGGACGAGGAAGCCGAATTGACGGCTCGCCAAAACCTTTTCCTCGCCAGCGTCAGCCTGATCGAGGCGCTCGGCGGCGGCTGGGACACGATCCAGCTGCCGACCCAGGTACAGTTGCAGAAGGGCTTCTCGTTTTTCCAGAAGCTCGAACCGACCCCGCCGGTTCTCGAATCGCCGCCCGCCAACTCGGCCGACGCCGGCCGCGCCGGCCGCGTCGCAACCGGGACAATAGCGGCGGAAATTGCGAACGATGTCTGCGAATCGACGTTGCCTTCGACCGACATCGTTTGGGCCAGCCCGGTTCCGCCCAAGTCGTGGTCATGTTGCGGCATGCCGATGGCAAGCGCGGTTCTGCAAGTGTAATGTCCAAGCTCTTGATTCAATATCCGATTCCGAGGACACTGGGCGCCGGAGCAAGAGCGCTTACGCCTGCCCGCCGCCCTGCCGCAATGCGGCAGCCTCTGAGCGTGGTCATTAGCGAATATTCATTAGGCGGGCGATGCCGGCGCACTTTATAAGTCGGAACAAGTTGAAATGTCGGGATCGATAAACGCCCATCATGGACGAGCGAACGCGCAGAACTGATGAGGCTCTGGCGCCGGATACGCGCCCGCCGGTGTCGACACCGGAGGTAAGAACGCTATCGCGTTCGCGATTCCGGATTGGCGTCGGATTGATTGCGATCTTGCTCGCGTTCGCCGCCTATGAGACCGTACGCTGGATAAAATCAACTCCATCAGGCGGACGTTTCCCGCAAGGCGCGCTGCAATCGGTCGGCGCCGCGACTGTCGCAACCGGCAATATCCGCGAAATCGTCAACGCGCTCGGCACCGTGACGCCGATCGCGACGGTAACCGTGCAAACCCAGATCAACGGCCAACTCACCGATGTGGGCTTCACCGAAGGTCAGTTGGTCAAGAAGGGCGACTTCCTGGCGCAGATCGATGCGCGGCCGTACCAAATCTTGAAGGAGCAATACGAAGGCCAGCTCGCGCACGACGAAGGTTTGCTTGCCCAGGCGCAAATGGACCTCACGCGCTATCAGACGCTTGCCCAGCAGAACTCGATCGCAAAACAACAGGCTGAGGATCAGGTCTTCATCGTCCAGCAATACAAGGGCTCGGTCCAGCAAGATCAAGGCCTGGTCGATGCCGAAGCGCTGAACATCTCGTATTGCCACATCGTTTCGCCAGTCACCGGCCGCGTCGGCCTGCGCTTGGTCGATCCCGGGAATTACGTGCAGACCACGAGCTCGACCGGCATTGCCGTCATAACCCAGCTACAGCCGATCACGGTGATCTTCTCGATTCCAGAAGACGATCTGCCGGAGATCATGCCGCAATTGAATGCCGGAACCGCTCTCGCCGCGACCGCCTATGATCGCGCCAACATCCATCAACTGGCCACCGGCCAAGTATCCGCGGTCGATAATCAGATCGACGTTACGACGGGAACCGTGAAAGTGCGCGCGCAATTCGACAACACCGATAATGCGCTGTTCCCAAGCCAGTTCGTGAATGCGCGGCTTCTCGTGAAGACTCTGCAAAACGTCGTCACCGTGCCGACATCGGCCATCCAGCGCGGCTCGCCCGGCGCCTATGTCTATGTCATCAATTCCGACAGCACGGTTTCAGTGCGGCAGATCAAAACCGGCCCGGTCGATGGCAACTTGACCGCGGTAGATTCCGGGCTTTCCGCCGGTGACCGTGTCGTCATCGACGGCACCGACCGGCTGCGCGACGGGTTGCGCGTTTCCGTTGTCGCCGACAACGGCCAACCGGTCACGCCTGGTGCGGCGCCGGCGCGGGGCGGCGGGCAAGGCCATAATTCCGGCCGCTCGCAGAATCAGCCTGCCAGTGGCGGGCAGTAAAACTGTCGCCGTGCGCAATGGTCACGATCAAGCGCGGCGATAAAGCGGTGCGATGAACGTCTCCGAACCCTTCATTCTGCGCCCGGTCGGCACGACGCTCTTGATGGCGGCGATCATGTTGTCGGGCATGGTCGCCTATACGTTCTTGCCGCTGTCGACCTTGCCCGAGGTCGATTATCCGACGATTCAAGTGCAGACGCTTTATCCCGGCGCCAGTCCGGAGGTGATGACGTCTTCCGTCACCGCGCCGCTGGAGCGGCAATTCGGGCAGATGCCGGGGCTCAACCAGATGACCTCGGCGAGCTCCGCCGGAGCGTCGGTGATCACGCTCCAATTCAGCCTCGATCTTTCTCTCGATATCGCCGAGCAGGAAGTCCAGGCCTCGATCAATGCTGCGGGTAATCTTCTTCCCGCCGACCTGCCAGCGCCGCCGATTTACTCGAAAGTCAACCCCGCCGATGCACCGATCCTGACGCTGGCGGTAACTTCGAAGACGCTGGCGCTGACCGACCTCGAGGATTACAGCGAGACCCGGCTCGCGCAAAAAATGTCGCAACTGACCGGCGTCGGACTCGTCAGTGTCAGCGGCGGGCAGCGGCCGGCGGTGCGCATCCAACTCAATCCGGATTCGCTTGCCGCCTACGGTCTTAACGTCGACGATGTCCGCACCACGATCGGCAATCTGAACGTCAATACGCCGAAAGGCAGTTTCGACGGACCGACCCAGGCTTTGACTATCAATGCCAACGATCAGCTCACCAGCGCCGATCAATATCGTAATCTGATCGTCGCCTATCGCAACGGCGCGCCGGTCAAGCTCCTGGACGTGGCCGCCATCGTCAGCGGCCCGGAGAACACCAAGCTCGGCGCCTGGGCGAATACGACGCCGGCAATCATCGTCAACGTGCAACGTCAGCCCGGCGCCAACATCATTCAGGTCGTCGATCGAATCCAGGCGCTGCTGCCGCAGATCATGAGCACGCTGCCGTCGGCCATGGACGTCCGCGTTCTGAGCGACCGCACCGTGACGATCCGCGCTTCGGTCGCCGACGTGGAATTCGAGCTCGGTCTTGCGGTCGTCCTCGTCGTGCTGGTGATCTTCGTGTTCCTGCGCACGCTGCCGGGCACGATTATCCCCAGCCTGTCGGTGCCGCTGTCGCTGGTCGGCACATTCGGAGCGATGTATCTCCTCGGCTTTTCCCTCGACAATCTGTCGCTGATGGCGCTCACCATCGCCACCGGCTTCGTCGTCGACGACGCCATCGTCATGATCGAGAATATTGCTCGCTTCGTCGAAGGCGGCATGGATCCGCTCGAAGCGGCGCTGCGCGGCTCGGAGCAGATCGGCTTCACCATCATTTCGCTGACCATCTCGCTGATCGCGGTGTTGATACCGCTGTTGTTCATGGGCGACGTGGTCGGCCGACTGTTCCATGAATTTTCGATCACGCTTGCGGTCACCATCATCATATCAGCCGTCGTGTCGCTGACGCTGGTGCCGATGATGTGCGCCAAGCTCATCCGTCATCGCCCGGAGGGCGAACGGACCAATTTCGATCTCAAGGCCGAACGGGCGTTCAACGCCATCATCGCGCGTTACGGCCGGGCGCTGAATTGGGTGTTGGACCGGCAGCCGGCGACGTTACTGGTCGCCATCCTGACGCTCGCCTTGACCGTTCTGCTCTATGTGCTGATCCCGAAGGGATTCTTTCCCGTGCAGGACACCGGAATGATCCAGGCAATCTCCGAAGCTTCGCAGAGCGTGTCCTATGACGAAATGGCGAACCTGCAGAACAAGCTCGCCGAAGCGGTCCTGAAAGATCCGGACGTCGTAAATCTTAGCTCATTTGTCGGCGTGGACGGCACCAACCAGACACTCAATACCGGCCGCTTCCTGATCTCGCTCAAGCCGCACGACGAACGTAACCTTACCGCCAGCGAAATTATCAGCCGGTTGCAGAACGAGGTCGCGGGCGTTGTCGGCGTCACACTTTACATGCAGCCGGTGCAGGATCTGACCATCGATTCGACCATCAACCGCGCGCAATATCATTTTGTGCTGGAAGACGCGAATTCCGCTGAATTCAACACCTGGGTGCCGAAACTGGTGCAAAGGCTCAGTCAATTGCCGCAGGTCACCGATGTGGCGAGCGATTTGCAGCAACAGGGGTTGGCAGTCGACATCGTCATCGACCGCGCCACCGCCAGCCGTTTCGGCATCACGCCGGCGACCATTGACAATATCCTCTACGATGCCTTCGGACAGCGCATCGTTTCGACGATCTACACCCAGTCGAACCAGTACCGCGTCATCCTGGGGGTCGATCCGACATTGCAACAATCGTTGACCGGACTGTCCTCGCTCTATTTGCCGTCGTCGTCGTCGACGACCAACGGGCAAGTGCCGCTTTCGGCCATCGCGCATATCGAGCAGCGCGCCGCACCGTTGCTGATTACGCATTTCGGTCAATTTCCGGCAACGACGATCTCGTTCAATACCGCGCCGGGCTATTCGCTCGATGCCGCCATGACGGCAATCCAACAGGCGGAGTCTGGGGTGGGACTTCCCCTCAGCTTCATCACCGCGTTTCAGGGCACTGCGGCGGCATTTCAGTCGTCACTGAACAACGAGGTGTTTCTGATTATTGCAGCGGTGGTCGCGATGTATATCGTGCTCGGCGTCCTCTACGAAAGCTTCATCCATCCGATCACCATCCTGTCGACCTTGCCGTCGGCGGGCGTCGGCGCGCTGTTGTCGTTGATGGCGCTGCGCTACGACCTCGACGTCATCGCCATCATCGGCATCATTCTCTTGATCGGCATCGTCAAGAAAAACGCCATCATGATGATCGACTTTGCGCTGGATGCCGAGCGTGTCGAGGGCCTGCCGCCGCGCGAGGCGATTTACCAGGCCTGCCTGCTGCGCTTCCGGCCGATCATGATGACCACGATGGCCGCCATCCTCGGCGCAATGCCGCTGATGCTGGGCACCGGCACCGGCTCCGAACTGCGCCAGCCGCTCGGCATCGCCATCATCGGCGGCCTGATCGTCAGCCAGATGCTTACGCTGTTCACGACGCCGGTCATCTATCTTTACTTCGATCGCTTGGCCGCCCGCGTGACCGGCCGCCGGCCGGCGAATCCGATCGTTCCCGAAGCGCCGGCCGAATGAACATCTCCGCGCCATCCATCAGCCGGCCGGTGGCGACGACGCTGCTGACGCTCGGCATCGCGCTTGCCGGCATTCTCGCCTTCTCGAAATTGCCGGTAGCGCCGCTGCCGCAGGTCGATTTTCCGACGATCTCGGTCAACGCGCAGCTTCCCGGCGCCAGTCCGGAAACGGTCGCGACCAGCGTCGCCGAGCCGCTCGAGCGCCATCTCGGCCAGATTGCCGATGTTACCGAGATGACGTCGAACAGCGGCATCGGACAGACCCGCATCACGCTGCAATTCGATCTCAGCCGCGACATCGACGGCGCCGCGCGCGACGTGCAAGCCGCCATCAACGCCGCCCGCGCCGACCTGCCGGCAAGCCTGAAAGCAAATCCGACCTATCGCAAAGTCAATCCGGCCGATGCGCCGATCCTCATTTTGGCGATGACGTCGAAGACGCTGACGCAAGGCCAGATCTACGACGCCGCCAGCAATGTCTTCCAGCAACAGTTGTCGCAGATCGGCGGCATCGGGCAGGTCATCATCGGCGGTTCGGCATTGCCCGCGGTGCGCGTCGAACTCAATCCGCAAGCGCTGTTCAAATACGGCATCGGGCTTGAGGACGTGCGCGCCGCCTTGGCCGCCGCCAACGCCAATAGCCCGAAGGGCACTATCGACGACAGCGGCCAGCGCTTTCAGATCTACACCAACGACCAGTCGACGAGAGCGGCGGATTACGCGCCGCTCATCATCGCCTATCGCAATGGCGCGGCGGTCAAATTGTCCGATGTCGCCCAGGTAACGGACTCCGTCGAAGACGTCCGCAATCTCGGACTGTCCAATGGTCAGCCGTCGGTGCTGATCATCCTGTTTCGCCAGCCGGGCGCCAACATCATCGACACCATCGACAGCGTGAAGGCCGAGCTGCCGCATCTCGAAGCGGCAATGCCGGCCGACGTCAACGTGACCATCGCCATCGATCGCTCTACGACGATCCGGCAATCGCTGCACGACACCGAACTGACGCTTATGCTCGCCATCACATTGGTGACGGTCGTCGTTTATCTGTTCCTGCGCAACGTTCGCGCCACCACGATTCCGTCAGTTGCCGTGCCGGTATCGATATTGGGCACGTTCGGCGCGATGTATCTTCTGGGCTACAGCCTGGACATCCTGTCATTGATGGCGCTCACCATCTCCACCGGTTTCGTGGTCGACGACGCGATCGTCGTTCTGGAAAACATCTCGCGTCACCTCGAGGCGGGAATGCCGCGCGTGCAGGCGGCGTTTCTCGGCGCGCGCGAGGTCGGATTCACCGTGCTGTCGATCAGCCTGTCGCTGATCGCGGTGTTTCTTCCGATCTTATTGATGGGCGGCATCCTCGGCCGGCTGTTCCGCGAATTTACGGTGACGCTGTCCTTGGCCATCATGATTTCGCTGGTGATATCGCTCACCACGACGCCGATGATGTGCGCGCTGCTCTTGCGAACGCCGCCACCACGCGAAACGCCGCGGCGGCGCAACCTGTTCGATCGCTTGCTCGCCGGCTACGAGCACTCGCTCGGCTGGGCGTTGCGGCATAGCCGAGTGGTTATTTTGATCTTCTTTGGCGCCATCGGGCTGAACATCGTGCTGTTCTACATTGTGCCGAAGGGGTTTTTCCCCGAGGAGGACACCGGACGCCTGATCGGCTCGCTGGTCGCCGACCAAAGCGTTTCGTTCCAGCTGATGACGCAAAAACTGCGGCAGATGATCGCCATCGTGCAGCAGGATCCGGCGGTGGAACACGTCGTCGGTTATACCGGCGTTGGCAGCGGCGGCGGCTTTGGTCAGATCAACACCGGCTCGGTATTCGTGTCCCTGAAATCGATCGAATCCCGCCCGCCGATCGATCAGGTCATCGCACGGCTGCGGCCGAAACTTGCCCAAGTGCCGGGCGGCCGGCTCACTCTCTTCGGGGTCCAGGATATCCGCGCCGGCGGCCGCCAAAGCAACGCGGAATATCAATACACATTGCAGGCCGACGATCCGGACCTGCTGTACAAATGGACGCCCCTACTGGTCCAGGCGCTCGAGCACTCGAAGGTCATGGCGGATGTGAATTCCGATCAGCAGCAGCGCGGCCTGGAGTCCGATCTTATCATCGACCGCCCGACCGCCTCGCGGCTCGGCATCACTCCGGCACAAATCGACAATACGCTCTACGATGCATTCGGCCAGCGCCAAGTCTCCGTCATCTATAGCGCGATCAATCAGTATCACGTCGTCATGGAGATCGATCCGCGCTATACTCAATATCCGGAGTCGTTGCGCAATATTTACGTGGCGACGTCCGGCGGCGGCGCTTCAGGGACCCAGCAATCGAACGCTCCGGCGGGTACGGTGACTGCGGTCAACACTACTTCGGCCTTCTCGGCCGCGTCGGCGAGCGCCACCGCGGCGGCCACCGCCAACAACAATTCGGCGCGCAACGCCGCTATAAACGCACTGGCCAATTCGGGCAGGAGCTCTACCTCATCGGGCGCCGCGGTCTCAACCGCGGTGGAGACGATGGTGCCGCTGGCCGCACTGAGCCATTACAATGCCGGGAATGCGCCGCTATCCGTCAATCACCAGGGATTGTTTGTCGCCTCCACCATTTCATTCAATTTGCTGCCCGGCGCGGCGCTCGGCGACGCGGCGAGCGAAATCGACGACGCCATAAGGCAAATCCGCATGCCGGCGTCAATTCACGGCAGTCTCGCCGGCACCGCGCAGGTATTTGTCGAATCGCTCGCCAATGAGCCGGTCCTGATCGCGGCCGCAATTGCCACCGTCTACATTCTCCTCGGCGTGCTATACGAGAGTTACATCCATCCGATCACGATTCTCTCGACGCTGCCGTCGGCGGGCGTCGGCGCAATCTTGGCGTTGATGCTGTTCCATACCGAATTCAGCATTATCAGCCTGATCGGCGTGATCCTGCTCATCGGCATCGTCAAAAAGAACGCGATCCTGATGATCGATTTCGCCATCGAGGCAAGACGGTCGCAGAATTTGAGCTCCTACGATGCGATATTCCAGGCCTGCCTGCTGCGCTTCCGGCCGATCATGATGACCACCACGGCCGCGATCCTCGGCGCAATTCCGCTAGCGGTGAGCTTCGGCAATGGCGGCGAAATCCGCCGGCCGCTCGGCATTTCGATCGTGGGCGGGCTCCTCATCAGCCAGCTGCTCACGCTTTACACGACGCCGGTCGTCTATCTGTATATGGATCGGCTCGGCCAATGGTCGCTGCGGACGCGCCAGCGTCTGCTGCCGGGTCTGTTCGGCGCAGTCGGCTCGGTTGGATGACGTGCCGATAACCCGATTTTACTTCCGCTTTCGGGGGTACAGCCGACATGGCGGGACCTACTGCTGGCCTCGTCACGGTCGAAAATGACCCACAACGGACATTCGACACTGTAAGTGGGCCAAGTCGCGGCCTCACCGAAGTTCGAAGCGACTACGACAATTGCCAGCGGCGGCCGCATGAACGTAGGGTCGGCCAAAGCCACGCCTCAGCCGAAAGCCAAGGCCGAGCCTAAGCCTCAGGCCGATACGTTCGAAGAACTCAAAATGTCTTAGCCGAAAACGAGCGCAAAGCGCCGCCGCGAATTGCAATCGATCCGCGAGCAGCTTGCGAAGTGAGATTTCGATGTACTGGCACCAAAAGAACGCGATCCTGCGGGGACAATAGGCGGAGTCGAACGAAATGGTCATCCCTGCGGATTTCGCAGGAATAGCGGATGCGATTGAACCATCGCCATCCGGTAGCAGCTTGCGCGGCCTCGACGCCGTCAACCTGTTTCTCGCTGGAGCGTTGTCGGGCTTCGGCCCCTACGTCGCAGCATTTCTAGCCGAGCAAAATTGGACCCAACAGGACATCGGCTACGTGCTGACGATCGCCGGATTCGCCGGATTGCTGAGTCAACTGCCCGGCGGTGCATTGCTCGACGCTATCCGATCGAAGCGAATCGCGCTCGCGCTGGGCGCCGCTATGGTTGCGGCGGGCGCGCTGATCATTGCAGTTTGGCCTAGTTTCCCGCTGGTGCTGACCGCTCTGGTGCTGCAAGGGATCACTGGCGGCTTCCTGGGGCTGGCCATTGCTGCCATCAGCCTTGGCCTAGTCGGCCACGCCGCGCTCGCCGAACGACTCGGACGCAATCAGCGCTTCGCCTCGATGGGGGGCGTTGTCGCGGCCGGGCTGATGGGCCTCATCGCCTATTTCCTGTCGTATCGCGCGATATTCTTCGTCGCAGCCGCGCTGGTGCTCCCGCTGCTCGCTGCTCTCGGCCGCATCCGGCCTGCAGACATCCACTTCAGCCGCGCTTCGGGCGTCCCGGATCATCAAGGGCCGAGCGCACCGCCGAGAGCACGGCTTCGGAGCCTTGCGAAAAACCGCGGCTTGCTCATATTCGCCGGCTGCGTGTTCTTGTTTCAGTTGGCCAACGCGTCGATGCTGCCACTCGCCAGCGAGGCGTTCGCCTACAGTAAGGAAGCTCTTTCCTCGCTCATCGTCTCAGCGTTGATCATGGTCCCGCAGGTGATCGTCGCGATCATGGCGCCGTGGGCGGGACGCCGGGCGAACATTTGGGGCCGTCGCCCGCTGCTGCTCGTCGGATTTGCGGCATTGCCGATCCGTGCGCTGGTGTTCGCCTGGACCGCCAATCCTATGATTCTCATCGCCGCTCAGGTGCTCGACGGCGTCAGCGGAACGATGCTGGGTGTGCTCACCGCGCTGATCATAGCCGACCTCACAATGGGTACCGGCCGGTTCAACCTAGCGCAGGGGTTCGTCGGGACGATGTCCGGCATCGGCGCTTCGCTCAGCACGACACTTTCGGGGATCGTGGCCGGGAGCCTCGGCCGCGCGGCAGGATTTCTGAGCATCGCAGGAGTGGCCCTGGCCGCTGTGCTTCTCCTGTCCTTGCTGATGCCTGAAACCAATCCGTCGCATAGGAACTAACTCCGATGACCTTGGGATCCAGGTCATCGCCGACGACGCTTCATCGTCGCAAGGGCGGGGTCGAGTCGTCGACCATTATCGTAGACCGGGAGCAGCGCAATGTCCGCAAGTGGCCCCTATCGACGTTCGCCGCAACGCAGCGATATGTCTGGAGCTGAGGGATAAGCCGACATCACGCGGACATCAAAGAATCGACGCGGATGACGCAAAACGGACATTCGCGGCCAGACTGCCGGGCGACGTGCCTTTAGTTCGTCATGTTTTCGATTGGCATCGACATCGTGACAGACAGTCCCTCAAGCCGCCAGTGCGTACGCGATCTGGGCGATGGTTTAGTTCCTGTTTTCAAGAGGTTTTAATAGCGCATCTTTTCTGCCTGTTCTTGATTATCGAGCTCATGTTCAAGCGCTCTGATCTCGGTCCGAATTTTTTTGACCACATCTATGTTTGCCGCCATTAGCTCAATTCGCGCCGGATCATCTATTGCAAGGCCAGTGCCGCAGGCAAGAGAGGCCTGATATTTTGTAATGGCAGCAATTACGTTGTGACTGTCGGAAAGTTCCAACAAAATTTGCTGGCCCGAAAGCTGAGAATAGCGCATAGGCATTTCTCCTAACGGTTGTCGACGGTCACGAGATGAGTTTTAATCTCGAAGTTTGAAATTCCGGCCCCAAGTGTCGTGCCGTGGCTTTTATTTTCGTGCCCCAATTGGCGACCTCTCTGGTATCTCCTGTTCGCGCGTAGCACCCAAAAACGAGGCCGCTGCCGCTTAAGAGCCCAACCTGACGCAGTTGACGCGCACGCAGCGCTGGTACGGCGCGTAGGCTTCGACGGTCGCGACATAAAGGCCCCTTCCAGTCGCCAAGGCAGTCACAATAGCCACTTGCGCCTCTTCAAAGGCCGAAACCTTTTCCGAAATCATCTGCCGAGCTTCAGTTACCGCGAGTGGCCCACCCGATGCGAGTTTCATCATTCGCAACGCCATGACACGCTGAACGTCCGCACTGAAACGCGCCGCTTCAAACCACGTGTTCACGACGTTGAACAAGTCGCTCGTGTCGAATTGTTTGCTCAAAGGTGCACTCCCAAGAAGCCCGCAACTACAACTATTACAACCACGACGCCGATGACGTAGAAAATATTCATTGTGCGCTCCAACAAGGGCATGCGCCTTCAACTTGAAGAAACCGCACTCCGATGGGAAACGCCTTGGTTGAACGCAAGTTCCAATTTAACTCAGGTAAACGACATCTACCCTCACCATTTGCGTTTGGCGCCGATCAGAACAAACTAAAATCGTTCGATCGCAATGATCGCGCACGCTCGGCGGTATCTGAGCAAAATTGCTCACTGCAATTTGTCATACTCACACCTGGGTCGTGCCGACAGCCGGTGGATGAGGAATGGCCGGAGTAGGCCATGGTGTCGTAGCGGTACCGGGCCCGCATTGGCAAAAGGCGGAACATCTTGCCGGTGCCGCCTTTCACATTCACTAACCAAGATAGCGGGGTCAGTTCATGATCAAAAGAAATCTTTGGCTGGCGCTCGGCTGTTTATTCCTTTTCAGTCAACCCGCAATCGCCAAAGTAGGACAATCCTTCGCTTCTGTTTACTCGTACTCGAAAGGAAAGACAGCTAGTGGCGAATCGTTTTCGCCAACAAAGCTCACAGCGGCACATCGCTCGCTACCTTTCGGAACGCTTGTGCGCGTCACCAATTTGAAAAACCGACAAACAGTCAGAGTACGCATCAACGATCGTGGGCCATTCGGCAAAGGTCGAATTATTGATCTTGCACCAGCCGCCGCGCATCAACTCGGCTTTTCGGTCCTGGTGCCGGTCGCACTGGATGTAGTAACGACCCCGTAATGAGGCGATCGCAGGATAGTGGACTGGTTCCGATGGACGAGCAGCCCCACCCCGCTCATCAGCTATCTGAGCAAGATTGCTCACTCCGAAACAGCGGTGGCGACCGCTACAAGTCAGGAATTCAATTGGCTGGGACGTCTGCAATTGGCCCGTTGCGTCATTTCGCGGCAACGCAACGATTCGGTCGGTTTCGGAGCGAAGCGGGCCTTCAGCGAGCTGCACAGCGACCAGATTCAACGAAAACCCAATTTTCGGTCTGGCCGGAATCGTCCTGCCGGAGTTTATCCTTCGATCAGCGGATATAAAGCGGCTTGCGGGTATAGCAGCACGGTTGCGGTCCGACATCCTCGACCGGTCCGAGTATTGCGCGCAAGCGATGAATATCGGCCCGCGCCGCGATGATTTGCGGACCCTTTATGCCTTCGTCGATATCGGGATTGGCTTCCAGACGATCGATGACTTTGATAGTCCGCATAGATGGCGTCGCGAATGCACTGATAACAGGATTCGTCGATCTGCCCATACTCTGCCGGCCGCCACCGGCGCGGCGATGCAGGCAAAAGCGAGAAGGCCGCCCACGGCAAGTAGCCGGTTCATTGCACGCTCCCGAGCCACGCTCGGATCATAGCCAAAAGACGGCGCGGAAGAAACGTCATTGCGCGACAAGCCATAGCAGCCTGTGCAGTGGTACAGCAAACGGGATCGAGCCTATTATCGGGTCTTGGATTTTGTCGAGCCGGGGAGCCAAAAGCCATGAATGGCGCCGAAGTTATTGCCGAAATTCTCAAGCGCGAGAGTACGGAGTTCCTTTCCTGTTATCCACGCAATCCCGTGATCGAACCCTGCGCGGCGATCGACATTCGCCCGATCTTGTGCCGTCAGGAGCGCGTCGGCGTCGGCATTGCCGACGGTTATTCCCGCATCAAGCGCGGCAAGCGCAATGGCGTGTTCGCCGCCCAGGCCGGGCCGGGCATCGAGAACGCCTTCCCCGGCATCGCTCAGGCCTATTCCGAGAACGTTCCCCTTCTCATTATTTCCGGCGGCCTGCCGCTGGCGCGGCAATATGTACGCCCGGTATTCCGCGCCGCCGACGTTTACCGCGCGGTCACCAAGTGGTCGGCGCTCGCGCATAACGTAGCGGAGTTGCCAGACCTGATGCGGCGCGCCTACCACGCCATGCGCTCGGGCAAACCCGGGCCGGTGCTGATCGAGGTGCCGGACGAGGTCTTTGAGGCGGAATTCAAGGGCAACCTCGATTATCGCCCTGTGCCAGTGCAACGCGCCGCGCCCGATCCGGCCGCCATCAAGAAAGCCGTCGAAATGCTGCTTGCCGCCAAGCATCCGCTGTTGTGGGCCGGGCAAGGCGTGCATTACGCCGAAGCCGGCGACCGGCTTGCCGCGCTGGCGGAAATGCTGCCGGCGCCGGTCGTCGCCACCAATCCGGGCAAAAGCGCGATCCCCGATACTCATCCGCTCGCGCTCGGCGGCGCGACGCGCTCGCGCTCGAAAGTATTTGCCGACTTCATGAAGAAGGCCGACATCGTCATGGCTATCGGCTCAAGCCTCACCGTCACCAACTTCGGACCGTCCGTGCCGCCGGGCAAGACGATCATCCACTCCACCAATGACGCCGGCGACATCAACAAGGAATATCGCGCCGATCATGCCGTGGTCGGCGATGCCGGCCTTGTCATCGATGCACTCATGACCGAGATCTCCAAGCAGAAGGGTCCGGGCGGCGGCAATGCGCTCGCCTCGCTCAAGGAAGAGGTCGCAGCCGGCAAGACGGCGTGGCTCGACGAGTGGGCGAAGTTTCTCGATTCCAACGAAACGCCGCTCAATCAATATCGCATCATCCGCGACCTGATGCGCACGCTCGACCGCGACAACGTCATCATCACCCACGATTCGGGCAGCCCGCGCGAGCAGATGATTCCGTTCTGGGAGACGACTGCCGCCGGCTCCTATATGGGCTGGGGCAAGTCGACCCAGCTCGGCTACGGACTCGGCATCACCATGGGCGCGAAGCTCGCGGCGCCGAAAAAACTTTGCATGAACGTGATGGGCGACGCCGCGATCGGCATGACCGGCATGGATATCGAGACCGCCGCACGCAATCACATTGCGATCCTCACGGTGGTCTTCAACAACGGCGTCATGGGCGCCGAGCGCGACGTGTTGAGGATTTCCGATGCAAAATACGGCGCCATGACGGTCGGCGGCAACTACACGAAAGTGGCCGAGGGCCTCAACGTCGCGGCGATCCGTGTGGAAAAACCCGCCGACATCGTCGGCGCGATCAAGGAGGCGGTCGGCGTCACGGAAAAGGGCGCGCCGTTCCTGCTCGAATTCGTAGTCAAAGAGGGCCGCGACTTCTCGCGCTACGCATGAAAATCTTTGCCGCTTGCCTGGGTTTCGTGGGTCACCACGTCCTGCAATAGCGCGCGCAACTCCTTGGCCCGCCTGGCGCCGAACGTGATTTCGAACCGCGCTTGTGCCTTGCGCCAGCCGTTGCGCGCGGCGTTAAAGCGCGACCTCCCCGCGGCGGTCAGGTGCAACTGCTTGCTGCGCTTATCGGATTTTCCAGGATCGACGGCAATAAGACCGTCACGCTCCAGCGGCAAAATGTTGCGGCCGAGCGTGGTGCGGTCCATCACCAGTTCGGCGGCGAGCGCGTTGATCGTCATTGGCCCTTTGCGCTGCAGCCTTGCAAGAATCGAATATTGCGTCGCGCGCAAGCCGCTCGACGCCAGGAACTGATCGTAAAATTGCGTCAGATGCCGGGCCGCTTGGCGCAGCGCCAGGCAATTGCAGCCCGCGGGGTTGGCGACCGTGGGGGGCATTGGGTTTGTTGCGGTCCCCTTGTCTTTCATATAGGCGTATATACTCCTATATGCTGCCGTGTTCAATATACGGCGTAGCTGACCGGAGCGACCGAGTGTCCGCACAAAGCATTGCCGCCACAGAACCGCTGCCGGCGGTGGCCGTCACCGCCGCAGCGCAGAAGTCCGGCTACGATCCACGCACCCGCGCGCTGATCGACGGGCCGATCGCGACGACGCTCATCCGCCTCGCCGCGCCGAATATGCTGGTCATGTTGGCGCAGACTTCGGTCGGACTGGTCGAGACCTATTTCATCGGCAAGCTCGGCACCGACCCGTTGGCCGGCGTAGCGCTGGTCTTTCCGCTTCTGATGCTGATGCAGATGATGTCGGCGGGCGCGATGGGCGGCGGCATATCGTCGGCGATTGCGCGGGCGCTCGGCGCCGGACGCCGTGCCGACGCCGATGCACTCGCGCTTCATGCCCTGGTCATCGCGCTGGTCTTCGGTTTCACTTTCACGGTGGCATTGCTCGCCGGCGGCCGATGGCTCTACGCGGCGATGGGCGGCAATGGCGCTTCGCTGCAAGCGGCACTGATTTACTCGCAGGTCGTCTTCGCCGGCGCGATTCTGGTCTGGCTGTTCAACTCGCTCGCCAATGTGATCCGCGGCACCGGCAATATGATGGTGCCGGCGCTGGTCACCTGCGCCGGCGTCGTCGTGCTCATTCCGCTGTCGCCATGCCTGATCTTCGGCTTGGGGCCTTTTCCAAGCCTCGGCGTGGCCGGCGGCGCCGTTGCGGTCGTGCTCTATTACGCGGTGGGAAGCGTGGTGCTCGCAGCCTATCTGCGCTCGGGACGCAGCGTGGTTCGCCTCGCCTTTCGCGGCATCCGCCTGCGCTGGCGTTTATTTGCCGACATTCTCCGCGTCGGACTGGTCGCCGCGCTGATCACCATCCAGACCAATCTCACCATCGCCATCGCCACGGGCCTTGTCGGCGCATTCGGGCCGGCAGCCATCGCCGGCTATGGCACAGGCTCGCGCCTCGAATATTTGCTCATTCCGCTCGTCTTCGGTCTCGGCGGCCCGCTCGTTGCGATGGTCGGCACCAATATCGGCGCCGGCCGTCCCGACCGCGCCTTGCGCGTCGCATGGATCGGCGCCGCGATCGCCACTGGTCTCTGCGAGATGATCGGCTTTGCCGCCGCGGTCGCTCCGCGCGCATGGTTGTCGCTGTTCGATACCGCGCCCGCGATGCTCGACGCCGGCTCACGCTATCTGCACGCGGTTGGGCCGGTTTACGGCTTGTTCGGCCTCGGCATGGCGCTCTATTTCGCCTCGCAAGGCGCGGGCCGCCTGTTATGGCCGTTGCTGGCCAACTTGGCGCGATTGCTGATCGCGGCCGGCGGCGGCTGGCTGGCTTTGCGCATAACCGGCAATATGACCGATGTTTTCATCGCCTTGGCTGTTGCGCTCGCCGCTTTCGGTCTGATCAATGCAGCCGCGGTTGCGCGCGGCGCCTGGTTTAAGGGAAACGGCGGACATCCAGGCAATCTGCGGCCACAGGAGCCATTGAAACAATGACCGTGCGATATCTGGAAGATTTCGCCGTCGGCCAGGTTTTCAACACCGGCCGGTTGCGCATCGACAAGGAGCAGATTTTCGCTTTTGCGCGGCAATTCGATCCGCAGCCTTTCCATGTCGACGAAGAGGCGGCGCGGCAATCGCCGTTTCAAGGTTTGGCGGCAAGCGGTTGGCACACCGCCGCGCTGACCATGCGGCTGATGGTCGACGGTGAATTGAAACCGGCCGGCGGCATCCTCGGCGTCGGCTTCGACGAGCTGAGCTGGCCGCGCGCGGTGCGGCCCGGCGACGAATTGCGCGCCAGGAGCGAGATACTTGAGGTCCGGCCTTCCAAATCGAAGCCCGATCGCGGCATGATCAGGGTGCGCACGACGACACTCAATCAGAACGACGAGCCCGTTTTGGTCTTCACCGGCAATCTTTTAGTGCCGAAGCGCGCCGCCTCTGTATAGGAGCTTTAATGCGTATCCTCGTCGTCGGCGCCGGCGCAATCGGCGGCTATTTCGGCGGCAGGCTCAAGGAAGCCGGCCGCGACGTGACCTTCCTGGTGCGGCCGCGGCGCGCCGCGCAGCTGGCGAAGACGGGGCTCGTCATTCACAGTCCGTTCGGCAACCTGAATTTGCCGGCGCCACCCGTCGTCGCGGCCGAGGCGCTGCGCGAACCATTCGATGTCATCCTGCTCAGCTGCAAGGCCTACGATCTTGAGTCTGCCGCCGGCTCTTTCGCACCGGCTGTCGGACCGAATACCGCGATATTGCCCTTGCTCAACGGCATGGCGCATATGGATTTCCTCAGCCGCCGTTTCGGCGCGACCGTCGTGCTTGGCGGCCAATGCGTAATTTCGGCGACGCTCGACGGCGAAGGCCACATCCTGCATCTCAATGACACGCACTTTCTATCATTCGGCGAACAGAACGGCTCGAAATCGGCGCGCGCCGAAGCTATCGCCGCCGCGATGACTGGCGCTCGCTTCGAGTTTCGCCTCAGCGAGGCCATCCTGCAAGAAATGTGGGAGAAGTGGGCCCTCATTTGTACCATGGCCGGCATCACCTGCCTGATGCGAGCTCCCGTCGGCGATATCGTCGCGGCGAACGCCGGAGATCTTGCGATCGCACTTCTGACTGAATGCGCGGCGATTGCCGCAGCGCAGGGCTTTGCGCCCCGTGAACCCACCATGGTCCGCAACCGGACCATGCTGACTACACCAGGCTCCACTTTTGCCGCATCGATGCTGCGCGACATCGAGCGCGGCGCACCGATCGAGGCCGACCACATCGTCGGCGATTTGTTGCAACGCGGCGCGGGCAAGAGTCGCGACTATCCGCTGCTGCGGATCGCCTACGCCCATCTCAAAGCTTACGAAGCGCGGCGAAAGCGCGAAAACCCCACACCGCCATCGGCGTAGCGGGAACTTTCACGACCAGAAATTATTATTATGCATAAGGAGGGAGCTAAATGACCAAAATTACCTATCATATTGTCAAGCACGACGACGGCTGGGCGTATCAAGTCAACGGCGTGTTTTCCGAAGCATTCCCATCCCACGACCTCGCCCGGGCGGCGGCGCAGCGCGTTGCCCAGGAGCAACATGTGCCGGGCGAAACCCGCGCGATCTCGTGGGAAGACAAGAACGGAAAGTGGCACGAGGAACTCGCTCGCGGCGACGATCGGCCCGAGACCGACGTCGAGGGCTGAAACCCACGGCCGGAAGCGACACGGCCGGAAGCGGCACGGCGGCAGATCCCGCACCGCGATATTGCTGTCGCAAAAGTCCTGTTGAACGGTCCGGTTCGCTTGTATCGTGTTGCTCGATTGGGTGCCGGGAACGATGAGCAGGAAAAATCCGCGATACGTCGAGACTGCGCTCAGCGGCTACGAACTCCTCAACGATCCGCTGCTCAACAAGGGCACGGCATTCACCGAGGCCGAACGCGACGCGTTCGACCTGCACGGGCTCTTGCCCCCTCACGTCGCGGAGCTCGACTACCAGGTCAAGCGCCGGCTCGACGCCTTTCGCGGGCTCGGCAGCGACATTCAGCGTTACGTATTCCTGCGCGGCCTGCAGGATTCCAACGAAACCCTGTTCTACGCGCTGTTGACCCGAAACATCGAAGAGATGATGCCGATCGTCTATACGCCGACCGTCGGGCTCGGCTGCGAACTGTTCAGCCATATCTTTCGCAAGCCGCGCGGCCTGTTTCTCAGCATTCCCCACAAGGACGCCATTGCGCGCATCCTCGGCCATCCCCGTTATGACAATGTCGAGGCCATTGTCGTCAGCGATGGCGAACGCATTCTCGGCCTCGGCGACCAAGGCGCCGGCGGCATGGGCATTCCGATCGGGAAGCTATCGCTCTACACCGCATGCGCGGGGCTGCATCCATCGACCACGCTGCCGATAATTCTCGATGTCGGCACCGATAACAAGGAACATTTGGCCGATCCCCTCTATATAGGCTGGCAGCACGAGCGCGTGCGTGGCGCCGAATACGACGAGCTGGTCGAGACATTTGTCGCGGCCGTTCGCGAGCGCTGGCCGCACGTCCTGCTGCATTGGGAAGATTTTGCGCTTGGCAACGCCAACCGGCTCCTGGCGCGCTACCGCGATCAATTGTGCACGTTCAATGACGACATTCAGGGCACCGCCGCCATCGCGGTCGGCACGCTGCTTAGCGCCATCAATGTGACGGGCGTAACATTGAACGCGCAACGCGTCGCGGTGCTCGGCGCCGGTTCGGCCGGCACCGGCATTTGCGCCTTGCTGCTTCGCGCCATGCGCGATGCGGGCTTGAGCGAAATTGAGGCGCGCGAGCGCTTTTATCTGGTCGACCGGCAAGGCTTGTTGGTCGAAGGCATGGGCGACCTGCGATCGTTTCAAGCGCCATTCGCGCAAAGTCCGGATCGCATCTCCGAATGGGTGCTCGAAGCGCCCAGCCGGATCGGGCTTGCCGATGTCGTCGCCAACGCGCACCCAACGGTGCTGATCGGCACTTCCGGCCAAGCCGGCGCGTTCTCGCGAGCGGTCGTGCGCGGCATGGCCGAACACGTGCGGCGGCCCGTGATTTTTCTATTGTCCAACCCAACCGAGCGCGCCGAGGCAACCCCGCATGATCTTGATGTCTGGACGGAAGGCCGCGCCGTGATCGGTACCGGCAGCCCGTTCCCACCGCTTAAACGCGCTGGCAAAAGCTTCCGCGTCGATCAAACCAACAATGCCTACGTCTATCCGGGCATCGGGCTCGGCGCGATCGTGGCCGATGCCCGCCGCATTTCCGATCGAATGTTCCTCGCAGCGGCACGGACGATCGCCGAACTATCGCCGGCCAAGCGCGACCCGGATGCCAATCTGCTCGCCCCGCTCGTCGAAATTCGCAGTCTTTCGTTCCACGTCGCGCTGGCCGTCGCCAAACAGGCGCAGGCCGAAGGACTTGCCGCTCCACTTTCGGACGAGGCGCTGGCCGCAGCCGTGCGCGCGAAGATGTGGGAGCCGCTTTATGCAAGCTATCGGCGGCCTACCCCGGCTTGAAGAACAAGAACAATTTGGCGCGCGCGCTCACCGTTTAGAACCCGTGTAACAAACAAACGCCGCCCAGTTTCGAATTATTATAATTATTTTCGAAAGCCGAAATGCATTTCGGCGTTGCCGAGCAATATTCCGGCTGCTAACAAGATATTGAAATATCTATAGTTTTTCATAGTTCTAAACTGCGTTTTGGGGGCGTCAGTGTCGCCATTGGCCGGTAGCCGGCAAAAATTTCGGTACCAAACATTTCGCTACGACGCCACAGTTTCCGCGCTCGCAGTCGCGGTCGGTCTCGCCGGCGTTGTGAAAACTTTCGCGCAGGCGCAACAATCGCCGACGACGCAGCAGCAACAAGACCAGCAGGCCGCGCCGCAGCAACAGCAAACGCCACAGCCGGCCACGCCATCCACGCCGCAAGCTCCCGCCGCTCCAGGCGTGGGCCAACCGCACCTGCCGCAGATCGTCGTAACGGCGCCAAAGACAAAACCAAGACCCAAGGCCGCCGCGGTTCGGCCGCAGCCATCGCCGCCGGCAAATCCGACCGCGGTCGCACAGGCCGCCTTGGACAACAAGATGCAAAGCATGGATCAGGCGCGCGATAATCTGCTGCCGAATATCGGCGCTTCGACTTACACCATGAGCCGCGACACGATCGAGAGATTGCCGCAGGCCGACAATACGCCGATCGACAAAGTCATCCTGCAGATGCCGGGGGTGTCATACGATTCGGCGGTTTCTAACCCGAGTTTCCATGTGCGGAGCGAATACGCCAACGTCCAAACCAGGATCAACGGCATCGTCGTGCCCGAGGGTGTTTCAGGTCTCGGCCCGTTCCTCGACACCAATTTCATCGGCAGCATGTCGCTCCTCACCGGCGCGCTGCCGGCGGAATACGGCCTGCGCACCGCCGGGGTGCTCGACATTACGAGCAGAGCCTTTGCGGCGCCGAGCGGGGAAGTCAGTCTTTATGGCGGCAGCCGGCAAACCTTTACGCCGAGCTTCGATTACGGCGGCAGCATCGGCAATTCGGAATATTTTGTCTCCGCGCGCGGCGATTGGAATGGTCTCGGGATTGAAAATCCGACGCCGAGCCTCAACGCCATACATGACCAAACGCAACAAGGTAAGTTCTTCGGCTACGCCTCGACGCTGCTCGACGAGTTCGACCCGCTTCAGCGTGATCTCGGCCGCGTCCTACAGCGCATTCCAGATACCGAACAATCCCGGTCAAACGCCGCTCGGCGATTTCCCTTTTGGAATGCCCGTAACAAGTTATGACTCATCGACGCTCAACGAAAACGAATACGACACTTACGCCGTCACCATAGCGGCGTTACAAAAGCACGGTACCGACGGCGACGCTCAACTCGCTGTATTCTCCCGTTACGCCGAAGTTCACTTCGTCCCCGATATCTTCGGCGACATGGTCTTCAATGACGTGGCGTCCGATGTGATCCGGCAAAGCACGCTGACCGGCATGCAGGGTGACGCATCCTACATCGTCAACAGCCAGCACACCTTGCGCGCGGGTTTCGCGGTAACTGGCGAACAAACCAATGTCACGAATGTTTCAACCGTCATGCCCGGCGACGTCGGCGCGGTTATGGGACCGGCGTTCTCCGTAACCGATTCGAGGTCGCTGCTCGGCTGGAATATCGGCACCTATATTCAGGACGAGTGGAAGCTGACAAACGAATTGACGTTGAACGTGGGCCTGCGCTTCGACCAATTGTATCAGTTTGTCGACGCCAACCAGTTCAGCCCGCGACTTGCCCTCGTTTACAAGCCCTTTGCCGGCACCAGCATCCACGCCGGCTATGCGCGCTATTTCACGCCGCCTTACCAGGCGCAGGCTACCCAATCCAACATCGCGCTGTTCGCCAACACCACAAATCAGCCGGACATTCCGTTGGCCGATCCGGTCAAACCTGAGCGTTCGCACTATTTCGATGCCGGTATCGATCAGACAGTGCTCCCCGGGCTCACGATGGGGATCGACCTCTATTACAAGATGGCGCGGGACATGATCGATGACGGCCAGTTCGGTGCGGCCGTGGTCTTGACGCAGTTCAATTATGCCCGAGGATACAGCGAAGGCGGGGAATTCAAGCTTAAATATACCAACGGTAACTTCAATGCCTATGCGAATTTTGCCTATAACATAACAAGAGCCATTGACGTTGAGTCCAATCAGTATCTTTTCGACGCCGCGACATACGCTTATCTCCTCAATAATTACCATTACACCGACGACATGCAGCGCATGACCGGCTCGGCCGGCGTATCGTATCGATATCTACGATACGACTTTGACCGCGGACCTGATCTACGGGAGCGGCCTGCGTGCAGGCGATCTGCCGGATTTTGTGCCTAATTCCCTGCATACGACGCCTTACGCCGTGGTGAATACCGGCGTGGCGCACGACTTCCAATGGTCGTCAGACTACAAGCCGCTCACCGTGCGTTTCGACGTCGTCAACCTGTTCGACCAGATTTACGAGCTGCGCGACGGTTCCGGCATCGGCGTCTTTGCGCCGCAATATGGCGCGCGCCGCGGCTTTTATCTGGGGCTATCGCAAAAGCTCTGACGAGCTAGGCGACGCGGACCTGCGCCAGGAAGCGCTCGACTTCGGCGCGCAATCTGCCGGATTTTGCCGCCAGCTCGCCGCCGGCGTTGAGCACCGCGTTCGCAACCTCGCCGGTCTTGGCGGCGGCATCCGAAACTTGCACCACGCTTGCCGAGACTTCGCGCGTGCGTTCGGCCGCCGCAATGGCGCTGCGGGCGATCTCCTTGCTGACCGCATCCTGCTGCTGCACCGCCACCGAAATCTCATTGGCGTTCTCGTCGAGCTGCCCGATCGTGCCGGCGATCGCCTTCATGGCCTGCACCACGCTCGAAGTCGTCATCTCGATCGAGGAAATCTGCTGCGTGATATCGCCGGTCGACTTCTCGGTTTGTGCCGCAAGCGTTTTGACTTCCTGGGCGACGACGGCAAAACCGCGTCCAGCGGCGCCGGCGCGCGCCGCCTCGATGGTCGCGTTGAGCGCCAATAGATTGGTCTGCGCCGCGACGTCACGAATGAGATTGCTGACGTTGTTGATCTGTCCGACCGTCGCGGCGAGCCGTTCCACCGTGCCGATGATCGACTTTGCTTCGCCGCTGGCGTGGCGGGCGATGTCCGCCGAAGTGCGCGCCTGGCTCGAGATCTGCTCTACCGATTGCGCGATTTCCTCCGCCGCCATGGCGACATTGCTGACGTTCGTGGTCGCCTCTTCGGACGCCATCGCGGTGGCATTGGCTTGCGTCTTATTATGCTCGGCCGCTTCCGCCATGATCCGCGCGCAGCGATCCATCGTCTTCGAGGCCGCGTCGAGCGCCTGAACGATATCGTTAACCTCGCGTTCGAAATTCTGCGTGGCCAGCTCGATCGTCTGACGGCGCGATTCCGCTTCGCTCGCGCGGTCGGCGTCGGTGCGGCGCGCCGCCGTGACATCCTCGATCGCCTGGCGGAATACAAGAAGCGCCTGGGCCATGCCGGCGATCTCGTCCTGCCCGGCGACCGTTACCGCGACATTGGTTTCGCCTTCGGCAATCCGCCGCATGGCGCTGCTTAACAGCGTCAAGCGGCCGATAATGCTGCGTCCGACATACAGCCATGCAATCAGGCCCGCGGCGGCGAGCGCCGCGATGCTGAGCACGATCAGAACGATCCGGCCGAACGTGATCTGCGAAATGGCGCGCGCCGAAAGCGCCTGCGCCGACGTTCGCTGCCGCTCGATCAGATTTTCCACGGCGGTACGAAGCCGCGTCGCCTCGGCAAGCGCGGCCGCATACACTTGCTGCGCCTCTTTTTCACCCTTCAATTCGTTGGCGCGTTGCACGATAATTCCATCGTCGCCCGACACCGCGGCGAGCTTTCCGTAGAGGCTTGTCATGTTGTTGCGCTGGTCGGACGGCGGCAGCTCTTTCAGATTGCTGTCGATGTCGCGCTCCGCTCCGGCGATTGAATCCCGCAGCGGCGGCAGGTTCGCAATATCCGTCACCATCGAGGACTTCGATCAACAGTCCGGCGAGAAGATTGGCGTCGGCTTGCACTTCGAGGAGGCGTCGCAGTGCATCGATCGATTCATTCAGGGTCGTTCGATCCTCGGCCTGGCTCTTCGTCATGAGATCGAAATTGGCGTCGTCGATCGCCGGCGTAATGGTCTCGAGGAGATTTTCGTGCGCCTTGCGGACGGCAAGCGCGAGCGCGCGCCGTTGCGCGGAAATCCGGATGCGTTCGGAAACCGCTTGATTGAGCGCGTTCAGCCGCTCGTCCATGGCGGCCTGCGCTACCGCGATCTCGTCGCTTTCGCTCGCATCGAGCGTGCGCAGGCTGTCGATTCTGGCCTGCAAATTGTGGGATTGCGTTGCAATCTGACCGGCGATTTCCGCCCGCTGGCTTTCGTCCTGGACCGCGATCAGACGCGGCGCCGATCCGATCAAGCTATTGGTGTCCTCGGAAAGCCGAAATGACGCGATGGTCGCCGGCATGCTCCGGGAAACGATTTCGCGCAGGGTGGCACTGATATCGGCGGCGGCAAATAACGCAAACGACGAGCCTACCACGGTCAAGGCCGCCGCCAGACCGAACGCCAGATACAATCGTGACCGTATCGTGCGCAGCCAAGTGAACGAGCCGAACCGGCCGCGAATGCGCTCGAAGCTCAATGGATATTTGCCGACAGGCACCGCTTCGACCTCGTACCCGTTAAAGCGCGAAAATGCGCTTCGTCACTGCCCCGCCATCTTGATCAGGCGAACGACCGGTTTGAACGATCCATCGGCTTGCAAAATCGTGAAGAAGACCTGATCCGAGCCCTGGTTCTTCGTCGCCCCGTAGCGCAGCGTGACGCCGCCAAGATCGAATGGCGCGCCATAAATGGCGTCGAGCAGCTTTTCGCGTGTCGGCTCGCCATCCACGCGTTTGAGCGCCTCGACCGCAAGGCGCCCGACCAGATAACCTTCCAGCGAGACAAAGCCGGGCTTGGCGTTCGCATCGTCCGCGGTCAGCGCCTTTTGATAGGACGCAACAACGGGCAGCGACGTGTCCCAGGGAAACGGCACCACTTGGCTGATGATAACGCCAGCGCCGTCGTTGCCGAGCTCCTTCGCCAATGAATCCGATCCGACGAAGGAGATCGCTACGAATACCGGGTTCATTTTGACCTGGTGCGCGAGCTTGATGAACTCGGCGACCGGCTTGTAGGGCCCGACCGTGACCACGGCCTCCGGATTGCCCTTCATGATGTCGAGCAGCGCCGATTTCACCGCCGTGGTGTTGCGCTTGAAGCTGCCGGAAGCGACGAGCGGCATATTGCGTTTCGCCAGCGCCCGCTGCACGCCCTCAAGACCGGCAAGACCGAAGGCATCGTCCTGATAGAGAATCGCGATCTTGGTGATGCCGAGATCCTTGGTCAGATGCTCGATCCACGCCTCGGTTTCCTCGAAATAGGAGGCGCGCACATTGACGACGTAGCGATTGTAGGGATTGCGCAGGAATTCGGCGCCGGTGAACGGGCCGATGAACGGGACTTTCGCATCGGTGGCGATCGGCTGGCTGGCTTTCGACGTCGGCGTTCCCACCGCGCCGATCATGGCGAAGACCTTATCGTCGTCGACGATCTCTTTGGTCGCGGCGACTGTTTTTTCCGGTTCGTAGCCGTCATCGAGCGATTTGAGCTCGAGCGTGCGGGCGGAAATTCCGCCGTGGCGGTTGGCGTCGTCGAACGCGGCCAAGATGCCTTGCCGCATGCCCTGTCCCAAATCCTGCGCCGGCCCCGTGAGCGCGGCAACTTGCCCGAACAGGATTGTGTTGCCTGAAACGCCGTCCTCGGCAATAGCCGCAGTGCCGAGCAGGCCGGCAACAAGTGCGAATGCAATTCCAAGCTGATTGCTGTTCATCGGCGTTCCCTTGATGAGTTCGCCGCACCCGCCGCACCTGCAATTTTCATTTTCAGACGGAGGCAGCGCACATAGTTTGGGCAATTTATGGTTAACGAAGCCTTAATAACTGCTGCAAATCACGGCGTCGATGCGGGATTTTCCCGCGGTAAACTCGCAGGCGCCCTAAGCCGCGCTGTTGGCGACTGACCGTTTCGTCAGCATGGCGCGCACGGCCGCAAACACGTTCTCGAAGGCCGGTCGCCGATATGCCCATTTGTCGTCGGCCGTGAGCGGCAGCACGACCATGGTCGCGTTGGCTTCGAAAAATAAAATGTCGCCCTCGCCGTTCGCCGCGAAGTCGATGCCGCCATAGTCGAGCTTAAGGGTCGCGTTGATGCGCTCGAGCGCCGCCATGCCGCGTCGGCCGATGACGTTCGCCATATCGTCGAGGAAGGCGGCGTCGCTACGCCGGTTCGCCGCGGATAGCGCCATGTCGGCGGTGAAATAATGGACCTTCCAGTCCGGCGAAATCGCGAGGTGCAACGGATACAATTTCCCATCGACGAACATGACGCGAAACTTGCGAAACATCCCCTCGCCGTCTCGCGCATCGAGTTTCTCGATGAGCCACACATCCTCGCCGGGGAAATCCGCCACCGCGGCAGCAAGCTCATCCGGCTTTTCGACACGAACAAAATGATGCCCGGTATGAAACCCCGGCGCGCGTACCAGCACGGGGAAGCAAAACCCGTTGCCGGTGACGGCTTCGGCGCCTTCAGGGCCGGCAAGCACGCGGCGCGGCAGCCGGGTCATCCGCGGCACGATGACGTTCGGCAGGCCGCGCAGCCGCTCGACATTGGCAACCCGCCCGGTTTCGAGCACCCGAGCGGGATGATTGATCACCGGCCTGCCGGTTCGCGCGAGCACCGTGCGCGCGGCTTCCAGGCCGTCGCCGCATAGATCGGCATCGCCGATGCCGTTGAAGGCGACATCGTGCGGCGGCAGCGGCATTTTGTTGTCGTAATATTCCGTCACCAGCACGGTGGTTTGGAAATCGCGATCGTCGAGAATCGAACGCGTTGGAATATTGCCGCCTACCGCGGAGACCAAGAGCAAGACCGAAACGGGCTGCCCTTCGCCGCGATACGGCAGCACCGTCAAAAAGTGATCTTTAAAGCCCTTGTCGCGATGCCGGCGCGCGCCCGCGTCATCGCCGATCTCGGCCAGCAGGTTGCCCATGCCGCGATGCGCGTGGATATGATCGCGATCGAGCCGCAATGCGGCTTCGAAATGGCGCCGGGCCTCGCTGCGCTCCCCGATCAGAAGCAGCAAGTTGGCGAGATTGACGTGCCCATTCGGATTATATGGATGATGCCGCACCGCCTCCTCGAACAGCGAGCGCGCCGCCTCGCGATAGCCGGCATCGAGAACGAGCGCGCCGAAATCATTGAGCGCGCCGAAATCGGTCGGCCTTTGCCGGATGAGCTCGAGATAGTCGCGCTTTGCCTCCTCGAACCGGCCCTGCTCGCGCAACAGACCGGCGCGTTCGAAGCGCGCCGCAGTGGCATTCGGATCGCGGTGGAGCGCGCGATCGAGCTCGCCGATGCGAACGCTCCATGCAGCACGTGGCGGGCGGTCGATCATGATCGGTGCAGTCTTCTCGACGCGGCGAATCAATGCCGTTAAACGAAGATAATAAGATGGAGCCGGCGTCCTGGCCGCGCGATTAGAACAAAATTTACCATGACGGAGGACGATCCGGCGGCAACCGAAATTCAAAGCAAAGGCTCCGTCATGGCGACAATCGCGGCCGGCAAAGGCGTCATTTTGGGCGATCCGGCGCCGTGGTTCGGCGCGCCGCTCATCGGCGCGGGCGCCTTCAACCTTCAGGTCGCCGCCGGCGGTTGGATCGTGTTGAGCTTCTTGGGGTCGCCGGCCAATCCCAAAGTGGACCGGGAATTGACGGAGCTTCTGCGCGACGTGGAGCCGTTCGACGGGGATAAGATGTTATTCTGCGGCATCTTCACCGCACCGCCCGCGGATCCGACGCCGTACATCGCGATGACGACGCCGGCGATTTCGTTTCTCTCCGACTATGACGGAGCGATCAGCCGCTCGTTCGGCGCCGCCGAAATGCCGCGCACCATCGTGCTCGATCCGATGTTGCGCGCGGTTGCCGATATTCCCTGGGATCATTGCGCCGGACATGTCGAGACGGTGCGCAATGTTCTGCAAAGCCTGCCGGCGGTCGACGACTCGGCCGGCGTGCCGCTGACGGCGCCGGCGCTGATCGTGCCGCGGATATTCGATTTCGAGTTCTGCGACTTTCTCGTCGAGGTCTATGACAAACTCGGCGGTAAGGATTTCGGGCTTCCTTTTCGACAGCGACGGCAACACCTCGACCGTCGTCGACTACAGGCTCAAGCGCCGCAACGATCTCAACATTCTTGTGCCGGACCTGCGTGAGACGATCCGCGGCCAGATCGTGCGCCGCCTTGTCCCGGCAATCGAGCGTTTTTTTCAGTTCTCGGCGACGCGGATGGATCGCTACATCGTCGCCTGCTACGACAGCGCCATCGGCGGACATTTTTATCGGCACCGCGATAACGTCAATGTCGGCGCGCAACACCGCCGCTTCGCCGTCACCATCAACCTCAACAAGGACTACGACGGCTGCGATCTCATCTTTCCGGAGTTCGGCCGCCGCAGCTATCGCGCGCCGCACGGCGGCGCCATCGTGTTCTCCTGCGGCGCGCTGCATCAGGTGACGCCGGTGACGCGCGGCAAGCGCTACGCCTTTCTCGCGTTTCTCTATGGCGAGGCCGACGCGGCGCTGCGCGAGACCAACAACGCGAAGATCGTGCAAAACGAATTCCGCTACGGTCACGACCTGTCGGATCGACTGTTCCCCGACGATGCCGACCGCCCGCTCGAGCGCCGCGCCGGCTAGCTCAATGCCATCTTGCCAAGGCGGCATTCTCGGCTAATATCGAATTGCTTGTGGGATGGAGTCCCCCTGTAACCGCCGTTAAGGCTGATGACTCCTGCCGGGCGCTTTGGCGTCGGTAGGAGTTTTTCTTTTGCTCCCACTGCTTCCAGCGCTGTTTGTGTGATCGTTCGTGAAGCGGGCCAGTGCACGCGATTAGCGGGTTTTGTCAAACCAGGGCGGCAGAGGGAGAATTGTCGATGGATAATGTCTGGTTCCAATCGGCTCTGTGGATGGCGCTTGCTCTCGCCGCCGCGACGGGGTCGCTTTACATAACGATCTCGGCGGCGCTGTTCGAGATCGTCGTCGGCGCGATCGCCGGCAATACGATCGGGCTGCCGCTCACCCCCTGGATCAATTACATCGCCGGCGTCGGCGCAGTGGTGCTGACGTTCCTCGCCGGGACCGACATCGATCCTCACGTGGTGAAGAAAAATTTTGCGTCAAGCATGACGATCGGCCTCATGGGCTTCGTTGCGCCCTATGTCGGTTGCCTTCTGCTGGCGCGTTACGGGCTGGGCTGGCCGTGGCCGCAGGCGCAGATTGGCGGCATTGCATTGTCCACGACTTCGGTCGCGGTCGTTTATGCCGTGATGGTGGAGACCGGCTACAACCGCACCGAGCTGGGCAAGATCATTCTCGCCGCGTGCTTCATCAACGATATCGGCACCGTGCTGGCGTTGGGTCTGGTATTCGCGAATTACAATTTGTATCTGGTGTTGTTCGCGGTGGTGACTGTTGTGGTGGTCGCGGCATTGCCATTCATCATCCGCCCCTTGTTCAAATGGCTCGGCGGACGAACCAGCGAGCCGGAAATAAAATTTCTGTTCCTGGTGCTTTTTGCGCTTGGCGGCCTTGCCAACCTGGGTAAGAGCGAGGCCGTACTACCCGCTTATCTTGTGGGGATGACGCTGGCGCCATTTTTTCTGGCGAACCGTGAGCTGCAGCTGCGCATGCGGGCCATATGTTTCGCATTCTTGACGCCGTTCTACTTCCTTAAAGCCGGCTCGTTGATCGAGGCTGATGCATTGATCACCGGCGCCGGTCTTATCGGCATTTTCCTCGCCGTGAAAATGGTGACCAAATTCTGCGGCATCCTGCCATTGACGCGTTATTTCAAATTCGAACCGCGCGAAGGCATGTACACGACACTGATGATGTCGACGGGTTTGACCTTCGGATCGATCTCGGCGCTGTTTGGCCTCACCAATCACATTATCGACCAGGCTCAATATACGGTCCTGCTGACGGCCGTAATCGGAAGCGCGGTGGTGCCGACTTTGATCGCGCAAATTTGGTTCAGGCCGCACTTCGAACCTCTGGAGGAAGACGCATAATCCTTTATCGTCCGCGTGGTAATGAATTTTCATAAAGGGGAGACGCTGCGATGGACCTGGCGATGACCGGCAAGAAAGCTCTCGTCACCGGAGGGAGCGAAGGCATCGGCAAGGCGATTGCGCGGACGCTGGCGCGCGAAGGCGTCGACGTCGCGATCTGCGCCCGGCGCAAGGACGTTCTGGAACAGGCCGCCGCCGAAATCGCCAAGGAAACCGGACGCAAGATCGTTGCCATCCCGGCCGATCTCACCAAGCCGGCGGATGCCGAAAACTTCGTCAACAAAGCGCATGCCGCGTTGGGCCGCATCGACATCCTGGTCAATAATGCCGGCTCGGCGCCCGGCGGTATCCTCGAACATTTGAGCGAAGAGGATTGGGCGCGGGCGCTGCAACTCAAATTCATGGGCTACGTGCGCTGCATGAAACACGTGTTGCCGATCATGCAGAAACAAAAGAAGGGCCGCGTGGTGAACTTGATCGGCAATGACGGCGTAAAAGTCTCCTATTGGGAGATCGCGCCAGGCGCCGCCAACGCCGCCGGGCAGAATTTGACGAAATCGCTCGCTAGCCAATACGGCAAGCACAATATCAGTTTCGTCGCCGTCAATCCCGGACCGGTGCGCACCGAGCGCTGGACCGGCCTCGTCCAGGCCATGGCGCGCGACATGAAGCTGTCATTCGAAGAAGCCGACAAGCTCGCGCCGGCAAGCATCCCGCTCGGCCGCATCGCCGAGTGCGAGGAAGTCGCCAATCTCGTCGCCTATCTCGCTTCCGACCTCGCGTTCTTCGTCAACGGCACCATGATCGAAATCGACGGCGGCCAGGACAAGGTGCTGATGGATCGCATGCGCGATCGCTGAGCAAAGCATCCCCCCGTCAACACGGCGGGGCTAAAACAAATCCCTTGTCGCGGCGCGATCGCGCGCGAGTAATGTCAAACAGCGATGTCAAACGGCCCGTAGCCCGGATGAGCGGAGCGACATCCGGGCTACAAATACATCAACGCGCTGCACTTCGGCATCATCAGGGCGGTCAATCTGTAGACCGGCGCTTACAGAGTGATGGCGGATATACTGGGCGACGCTTCGGACGTTAGCACAGGCGCGATCAAATCAAATAGCCGATCTGCTTCAGCCCGCACCTATCTCACGGCCGAAAGTCCACGCCCTTGGCCACGAAGTATGCGGCGTGCGGTTTAAACGACGTTTCGATTGAAATAGATCGAGCCCAAAATCACCAGAGCCCACATCACGGCCAGAGCGCCGATTGCCATGATTGCGACCATTATATTTCTCCCTCGATGACGACGTTTTCTCCGAAAATTTCCATTTTCTTGATTGCGCGATGCGCATCGCGGTAATGTGTAACTCAAGCGAATAGACGGCACATGGCTCAGACGGTACGGCAGCCGACGCGTGACTCGCCAGCGTCAGCCTTTACCCATTGGATCGGCTGCGCAAGGCTGCAGCCGTGCGCCGCAACATAAGTGACGATTTCTTGACGCTTTCAATTGCCGTTACGTGCCGGCAACCTCGATGACGCTGCCTGGCGGATAGCTTGCTTACGGCGGCGAGACGGCCGCTGGCTGGAATTGAGGGCGACGGCACCTCGTCGCGCCGGATTTTGTGCTAACGTGACGCGGCCGGCGGCGGCAGTTCCGCCGGCTTCTTGGTTTCAGTGACTCGACGTTTCCATCATTGCGCGCAACGGAGTTGGCAATGAGAGCTTGGCAAGCCCTCGCAGTCTTTTTTTTGTGTTTCGCGACGTCAATTGCACGCGCGGAAACAGTGGAAATCTCCGGCGACTATGGCGGCTTTCTTGTCGCCTATGAAGCCAAGTGGAAGAAGCTCGCCGACGAACATGCCAATGTGCGCATTTCGGGGCCCTGTGTCTCCGCCTGCACCGTACTGGCCGGTTACATCCCGCGCGAAAATATTTGCGCTACCCCCAAAGGATCGCTCGGATTTCATCTGGCGTTTCCCTATTTCGTCACGCCAAGTCTATGGCGAGACTATCCGCCAGACATTCAGGCCTGGATTACCCAGAAAGGCGGCCTGACCTATTCCTTGCTCTGGTTACAAGCCCCAGAGATCTATCACTTTTTCAAGCGATGCCCGGGAACCTAGAATTGCGAAAGATTGGCGTGCCGGGGGAAAAGTCGACTTTCCGGTGGCGCAGGTCTGCCCTCATGGAACGCTTACCGCCATCGATTCAATTTTAGCGAAGCGCGCGCGTGAATTTTAGATAATTTACGCGACATTGCTCCGCATGAACGATTTCTGGAGCAATTGGCTCGAAGCCGTCCGTTTCACCTGCGAGGCGCAGGGCGTCATCTCGGCGCGGCTCATGCTGTTCGCGTCCGGCGCGCCGAACGCGGCCGACGAAGCCACCCGCATGATTGCGGAGAAGATCGTCGCCTTCACTGACGCCGGGATCGCCGCAGAGCGCGCGCTGGCGAACGGGCTCGGCATTTACGCCGCGGCGGAGCGCGCCTATTCGCCGCTGCAGCGTTGCGTGCACGCCAATAGCGGCCGGCTCATCGGCACCGCGCACTGACATCGGACGCAGTTTCACCGTCGTCTCAAATACGAATGGGGACGGGTCAGAACCCGTCCCCACACGACCGGGCTCATCGAACGTGCCTGGAGACGACGGCAGTACGACGGGCGCGGCACTAGCAAGCTAAAATCAAGCCTTGCCGAGCGGCATTGCCACGAACCGCGTGTTGTCGCCCGTTTTTACCCGCATCAGCACGTCGTGCTTGCCTTGCGCCTTGGCCTCGACCAGCGCTTGGCGCACGTCGCCGGCATTGGCGACCGCCTTGCCGCCGACGTCGAGAATGACGGTGCCGGTCGCAAAGCCCTGCTCGGCCGCGGGCCCGTCGGGATCGACGCCCGTGACCACGACGCCCTCGTTGCCGGCGCCGGAAACGTCCTTTGCCGGCGACACTTGCAGGCCGAGATGCGGCACGCCGCGATCGGGCGCTGCGTTTTGCGTATCGGCGTCCGCCGCTTGCTGGTCATTCGGCATCTGCGCCAGCGTCAACGACAAGGTCTTCGGTTCGCCCTGACGGATGAGGTCGAGCTTGACCGAAGTGTCCGGCGCCATCGTGCCGATGGTGCGGGCAAGGTCGCGGGCGTCCTTGACCGGCGCGCCGTTGACCGCGGTGATGACGTCGCCGGATTTGATGCCGGCCTTGGCCGCGGGGCTGCCGCTTTGCGGCTCGTCGACCATCGCGCCTTCGACCTTCTTCAGGCCGAGGCTGTCGGCGATGCCGGCGGTCACCGGCTGGATCTGCACGCCGAGCCAGCCGCGCGTGACGTGACCGGTTTTCTCGAGCTGGGCCACGACCGTCTTCACGGTGCCCGCCGGAATGTCGAAGCCGATGCCGACCGAACCGCCGGACGGCGAGTAGATCGCGGTGTTGACGCCGATGACGTTGCCGTCGACGTCGAACGCCGGTCCGCCGGAATTACCCTTGTTGATCGGCGCGTCGATCTGGATGTAATCGTCGTAAGGTCCGGCGCCGATGTCGCGGCCGCGCGCGGAAACGATGCCCGCCGTCACGGTGCCGCCGAGGCCGAACGGATTGCCGACGGCGACCACCCAGTCGCCGACTTTCGGCGCCTGGTCGGCGAATTTCACGTAGGGAAAGTCATTCTTGCCGTCGACCTTGATCACGGCGAGATCGGTTTTCGGATCGGTGCCGATCACCTTTGCCGTATAGATCGTGCCGTCATCGGTCGTGACCTGGACCGACTTGGCGTGATCGACGACGTGATTGTTGGTCACCGCATAGCCGTCCGGCGAGATGAAGAAGCCGGAGCCTTCGCCGACGATGGTGCCATGGGGCGTATCATGAGGCCGCGGCGCGTTGTCGCCGAATTGCCGGCCGAATTGATCGCCGAATTGCTGAAAAAACTTATCCAGCGGCGAGCCGGGTTGCGCCGGAATTTGTTGCTCGTCGTCGTCACCCATTTGCTGCGCCAGCGCCGGATCGGCGGCAGCGGGGATCTTGACGCGCACCGAAATCACCGCAGGTTTCACTTTAGCCACGATGTCGGAGAAGCCTGCCGGGTGTTGCAGCGTCGAATTGGCCGCGCTCGCGGTCCGTGTGCCGAAGGCGTTCCCCCCAGAGCCGCCAAATCCTGAATTAAACGGACCGGCAACAAAGAGCGCCGCGCCAATTGCGGCGACGGATGCCATAAGCACGATGCGGCGGCCCGTAAGGACCCTGGGTGTTCCGGATTGCGGGGGATTGGTTTTAATCATCACATAGCTCCATTTGGACGGACCAGGGTTTCTGAAAATTGGGCCCTCTGCCAATACAACGCATACATGGGAGATCGCGCGTTACCGCGACCTGACGAGCAGATTAATTCGAGGACAGATTTGTTAATCGCCGAGCCGGACCAATCACGATTTAGTGCGATGGCGTCGCCCTACACTCGGTATGCGGCGACGCTGCCGGTTCAATTTTGATTCTTTCTTGGCGGCTTGTCACTTCACCGGCGCGGCGTCCGGGATAAAACGCTGGCCGAAGACCGGCTCCTTGTGGGGCGTCGGCGGCAATTCCCAGGCGCCGGTCGAGGGCGGGCGCACCTCGGCGTCGACATGGACGTCGAGCAGATAGGGCTTGTTCGCCTTTACCGCATGGTCGAGCGCGCCGCGGAAATCCTGCGACTTGGTCACGGTGAGCGCATCGACGCCGGCGGCCCTGGCCCAGGCCGCGAAATCCGGATTGAACGGCTTTCTGTTGGCGCCCTGGTGGAACATGGTGCCGTATTCGCGGCCGCCGAACATGCCGAGCTGGATGTCGCGGATCGAGACCCAGCCGAAATTGTTCCAGATCACCCACACCACCGGGATGTCGTACTCGACCGCGGTGCACAGCACGTGCGGCACCATGGTGAAGCAGCCGTCGCCGGTGACCGCGACCACCGGGCGATCCGGCGCGGCGAGCTTGGCGCCGAGCGCGCCTGAGGCGCCAAAGCCCATGCCGGAAAAGCCCCAGGAGTTGAGCATGCATTGCGGCTTGCGCGCATTCCAGAACTGCATGTACCAATTGTGGCTGACGCCAACGTCGCAGCAGATGATGCCGTCGGCCGGCAGCACCGCTTGGCAATCGGCGACCACCCGCTCGGGCCGCAGCGGCGACGCGTGGATGTCGAAATTCGGCCGCACGAATTCTTCCCATTCGGCGCGCCATTTGGCGATATCTGCAAGCCAAGCCTTTGTGCCATCAGTTTTGGTCGCGCCGGGTTTTGCGCCGCGCCGATCGAGTTCGGCGAGGAGCTGACGCAAGAACGTGCGCGCGTCGGCGAGGAGGCCGAGATCGGGCGGATAATTGCGGCCGAGCTCGGCCGGATCGACGTCGACATGGATGAGCTTGGTGTTCGGAAAATTCCACGAATAGCCCGGCATCCAGGACGAGGCCGAGCGGTCGTCGAAGCGCGCGCCGATGGCGATGACGACGTCGGAGCGGCGGCCGGCTTCGTTCGCCGGAAACGCGCCGTTCCTGCCGATGAAGCCGAGCGACAGCGGATCGGTCATGTCGAGGCAGCCCATGCCATTCGGCGACGAGATCACCGGGATGCCGAATTTTTTCGCGAACTCGGTCAGTTCGCGGCTTGCCTCCGACAGCGTCACACCGTGGCCGATGAAGATCACCGGCCGCTGCGCGGCAACAATCATATCTGCCGCGCGTGAAATTTCCTCGGGCGACGCGCCGCTGCGCTGCGTGTTCAGCGGCGGCGCCGGCGGCGGCAGTTCGACCTCGTCCTCCTCCTGGAACACGTTGAACGGCACGTCGATATTCACCGGCCCCGGCCGGCCGGACAGCATCGTCGTCATCGCCTGCCGCAAGGCGAGCGGCAGCATGTCGACGCGGGTCGGCTGGAAACTGCGTTTCACCACCGGGCGAAGCACGTTGACGAAATCGGCCTGAAAATGCCGGTTGATTTCCTGGAACGGGCTCCGGTTGAACTGCGAGGTCGGCACGTTCGCGGTGATGGCAAGCAGCGCGGAAGAATCCGTGAGCGCGCAAGCGAGCGGCATGACGATATTGGCGGAGCCCGGCCCGCACGAGGTCAGCGTCGCCACCGGCTTGTGGCGCACGCGGAAATAGGCGTCCGCCATGTGGGCTGCGACCTGCTCGTGGCGCGGCGATACGAGTTTGATGCGGTCGCGCGCCTGGTACAGCGGATCGAGCATGCCGACATTGCCATGCCCGCAAATGCCGAAGACGTAGGGAATGTCGTTGGCGATCAGATATTCGGTGATCAGCTCGGCGCCCTTCATGCGTGGCATTCGGTGTTTCCTGCTGGCTTAAGTGATGCTGCGGGCTGAAGCCCATTTTTATCCTTGCATCCTCCCCCGTGCAAACGGGGGAGGGGGACCGCGCTCTTGCGCGGTGGAAGGGGCGCGGTCCGCGACGATCCTCTTGCAACGACAACGAAGCGTCGAGTTAGACGCCCCCTCCACCACGCTTCGCGTGGTCCCCCTGCCCCGCTATCGCGAGGGCGGATAAAGCGATCCCGTTCTCGCGATGCTTCTTTGCATCCGAGTTTTGCCTTCACGCTGCAAGAAAGCCCTTCCCAAAACCTCCTTCCCAAAAAGGAGGGAGGCGGAGCGCCAAAAGGCGCATCCGACCACTGGCCGCGTCAGGGGAACAAGCGTTGCCGCCTGTCCACCCGTCCCGCGGCGCGCGTCCGGCGGGACGCGCTCGCCTTTCGGCGCTCCACCGCGGCTCTCGCCAGAGGCTTTCCGCCTTACTGGCTCAACTCCAGGCCATGCTTCCTGGGACGTGGCGAAGCGTGTGATCCGGAAAAGTGGAAACCGGTTTTCCGAAAAGATCACACGCAGCTTAAACAAGCTAACGGGCGTTACCCGCCTTCACCTGTCCCAGTCCAGGGACTGCACCTCCCGCGCCGGCCGTAGTACCGGCGTGAATGATGCCCAGAGCCGCCCGGGCGCGGGTCGTAACGCCGCGCGCGGGAACCGCTCCCGTTCCACTTTCGAAAGTACCCTCGCGAAAGGTCCCTCCGTGAACGAGATGGGAGAAAGTGTATCTATATAGGAGACAAATGTCAAGGGTATGTCTCACATACGGTGACCGCATCACCTGGATTGAGCGCAGCAAAAGCTAGGGCCCGGATGTAGCGTGCGCGGATCTTACGCCCACAGCCCTGAAGTGAATCCTGTATAACTAGCGGTTGCGCTGACTCGCCGCGGCAAGCCGGATCGCACGGCGCTCCCCTATTTTCAGCGAGACGTTTTATGGCTTGGCTTCCTCTATTCGCTTTACCAAACATCGAGGTGCGGCAACCTATCGAGGTGGACGGGTTTGCTTTGGCCTCCATCCATGATGGCCGCGTGTGCGAGCTGGCGGAGAGTCATCGAAATTTTCGGGAATTCATGAGCAAGTTTACGACGGAATTTGGCCAGCCCATCGTCCCGAGCGTCTTTATCTGCCGGGACAATGCCCCGATAACATACCGAGGGGTGGACGCAATCGCGGCCTTCCGCGACACAGTCGCAATGTGCGTCATTCCGCAAAGCTGGGCCAAACTTCTACGCTTCGGCAGCACAATGGGCATTCGATATTCGGATTATTTCTCAGTCTATCCTTGGATGTTGGACAAGAACTTCGATGACCTCATTACCAGAACGCTCGAAATGCTCGGGGTTCACCAGGTATCGGAGTTACACCCTCAGTCCACACCAGCACTTTCACATGTGTTCTTCGAATCCGGGCCACTTGACGTGCCTCTGCTTCGAGGCCTCTTGGAGCGCTGGGAGCGTGCCTTCGGAACTCCAAGCCCAATTGCTGACGACATCAAGCTCTTTCGATCACTGAACATGGCCAATGCTGCCGCGCTGCTTCCGGCTGGCGCAGACGCCACCATGTTGGATATCGGTCGTTCCGTTGCCCTGTGGTCCAGCGCCTTTGAAATATTAGCTCCCGCAAAACGAGAGGCTTATCTCGAAGTCTACACGTTGCTTAATCGCAACGTGTTCCATTACACCCCATGCAAAGACGCAAAGTATGAAGCCTACGGCTTTGCGAAGGACCAGACTTTGTACAATCTGCCTTGCTGGATTTTTGGAGCAATAAATCACGCGCGCAACGACTATCTGCACGGCAATCCTATTGATCGCGACAGGCTCATCGTGCCGCCGGCCAAGCGACCGCTCCACTTCTATGCGCCGCTACTTTACCGCCTCGCGCTCGCAGCCTTCATCGACCTGAAATACACGCCATCGCCCCAGCGCGAGGACGAGACAGAATATGAAGCTTATATCCGCAACCATCACGTATTCGGTCGCTACCAAGGCGATGTCGAAGTTGCCCTGTCTAGCATCATGTATACCGAGGAAGAATGGCGCAGCGGAAAGCAAAGGCATGGATAGAAGCAAACAGCCCGGGTGAAACGGAGCAAAACCCGGGGCAGCATACGATTCTGCGTAGCCCGGTTCAGGCGGTAGGGATGTGGATTTATGCTTACGGCATATTTTGACGATAGCGGAACTCACCCCAATTCCGATTTGGTCCTCTGGTACGGGGTATTCGGTAATAATTTTCAGTGGGCGCATTTCGATGATTTATGGGCGGCGAAGCTGAAGGAACCGAGCCCAGGTAAGTCCGCTATTAGCCGGTTCCACATGGCTCAGTGCCAGGCCGCAGACGGCGAGTTTGTTGGTTGGAGTAGGACCGCGACTGATTTCCTCGCTCATGAGCTGGGCGATATCATTCTCAGATGTGGGCTTTGGTCCGATGGTGCGGTCATCCCCCGCAAGGACTGGGATCAGCTAGTTACTGGTGACCTGCGTACTGCGCTGGGCGATGCGGAGGGATATTCCCTGCGGATCGCATTTGTCAGAGCTTCCAAATGGGCACGAAGACACGGAGGAGATAAAATTGCATTCGTATTCGACCGGCGAACGGAGAAAGAGGCCGAAGGCAAGAGGATCTTTCAGCTTTTCGAACATTTCGCAAAGATCGAGCCTGACGCGGTAAAACCGATCTCGGTTGACTTTTCTGACTCGACTAATATCCGGCCTCTACAAGCCGCCGATCTTGTCGCATGGGAAATGTATCAATATTCGCTCGAAAGTTTGAGAAATGGTGGACTGCCCCATGCTGGACGAAACCAAATGCGACGGCTTTGGCAGGGGAAACGAATGGATTTAGGCTTTGCAACTAGATCGGCTATCGAAAACATGGTTGCACTTGAGGCCGGCAAAGACGAGCATCTTGCCAGAGCGGCCGAACTAATTACGATCAGCGACGAAGAATTCTCCCGACGTCTCAGTGAACCAGTTGATGTTTCGGAGGAACAATCCTCCGAAACTTGACCCGAATATCTTCCGTGCTCTTGATCACTCCTGATTTTTCGAGTGATTTTCACTCTCATCCCTCAACCCCGCCTGCTTGAGCAGCGGATAGGTCACGTCGCGGAATTCGCCCATGCCCTCGATTTGCGATAGGGCGGCCGAAACCTTTGTCACGCCCAATACGACTAACACGATACACCATGGCGGGCTTTGATCCTTGAACGGGGGCATCCCATGAGGCGTCGGCAGTTTCTCGCATTGATTGGCGCTTCCACGCAGCTTGGCCGTTGGGCGCCCGCGCAGCCATTGAAGCGCGCTTCTTTGGCACACTTCCGGGTTGTATTTCCAGGTTTATCGCTTAATATTCATCGCTCGCGAAATAGGCTTGTGCGCCAACTCAACCAATAGGTGGCGAAGAGTGGGTGGGCCAAAATCACCTGCGCGTTCAGCTTCATTGCTTTGCCGTAACAAAGACCGGCCTATTTTTTTGTGAAAAGGCACGTTGAAACGGAGATAGAAGATGCAACACATTAAAACGGCGGTAGCAGTTGTTGGAACAGCTCTGCTTCTTGTCTCTTACAACGCTACTGCAGGGTGGCATCCACATGTACATATTCCAGTACATGTTCCAAATCCCGTTCCAGTTATTGTAAGGGCGGCGACGGCACCAGCTGTAGCAGTTGTTAAAATTGCTACTGGCAAGCCGGTCGTACCAGCACTGAAGAGCGCGGTGGCGGCACAAGCGAACGCGTTGGGACAAGCCGCAACAGACTCCAGCGCAATTACGCAACAGATAGAAAATGTAAAGGTCACAGTTGCAGGCAAGATTGCAGGTAACGTTGGGCAAACAGTAATGCGGATAGCCATCGGGCCAGAGCGCTACGAGCAAGCATTCGCCGCAACGGCAGTGATTGAAGGTACCGAGGTTCTTCAGGGTGCCCGCGCAAGCGATCTTGTCGCGGCCCCGCTTGCAGCCGCCTTGCGAGAAGCACAAGCACAGTTTAGCGCGAGTGCACTACCGCTCCCGGACGCCGTCAAACAGGCACTCAGCCAATTTTACGCGCCAGCCCAGCTTGCCAATGCGAGATACGCGTTGAGTACAATTTCAATATCAGTGCCAGATTTAATTACGGGCGCTGAGAAAACCTTTGGTGACAATCCGTATTTTGCGGTGACGGTCGGCAACATCATGGTATTTTCCCGCAATCCAGCCAACAACTATCATTGGTGGGCGCACGAGTTGCAACACACCGTGCAATACAGCAACTGGGGCATTGATCATTTTGCGTACGAGTACGTGACTTCATGCCATGCGGTTGAGGAGGACGCGGAGAATCACGCACAAGCCGCTGTACCCCTTGTTACACCTACCAAACTTGCTTGCTAACAAGACAATGAGGGGCATGGGAACCGTCTTCTGAGGTGCAGCGCAGAGATATTTTCTAGAGCAGCAAGCGGGTTTATTATTCAGAATGTGGGTGCGCTGATATGGCCTCCAAAGGGGAAGGTCTCCGCGACTCCTTTTTGCAGTGCAAGAGGCTCCTCGTGGCCCATCGCGTCATGTCGCAGCACCGCAGCAGTTCGGTCGTTTTCGGGGCGAAGCGGACATGAACCGACAGGCGAAAGCGACTGGTTCGGTCGAAAGTGACCCGATGCGGACATGGAGTGTGCATCGCAGCAGATCGGTACGAATTGACCGAAACGACATCACAGAGGACATCACAGAGTTTGTCAGGCCCCTGTGCAGCGCCGATGCGGGCGCCGCCTCATGCGAGTTTTAGGCCAATTAAACAAACGGTGGGCTGCTGTTGCATAAACGTCACGCTGGGAAATCATCTGTCCGGATATACCAAGCCTGTCCTCAACCGTCTGAGATTATTTGCTACGCTAAATCGGATCGCAGATATTGCTTACCCTTGGGGACTCGATATGCGTCGCGTCCGTTTTCCAGCGCTATCCGCCGCATCGTTTGCCGCCGTTGCTGCAGCTTTTCTGTTCTCCGTATCTGCCGCGCATGCCCAGTGTCTCCCAAGCCAAGGATCGAATTCTGCAACGGCAAGTAGCTGGGTTGCCGGTGGTCAAGCAGGCTACGACTGGCAGCAGGGTTCATTCGTCTACGGAGTTGAAACGGATCTGTCCGGGACAGGTCTCAAAAGTTCGATGAGCGGCGGCCTAAGCGGCGGTAGCTGTACGACTGATACTGCCAACACAAGCGCTGACGTTGATTGGTACGGCACTGTCCGTGGCCGTGCCGGTTGGACTACCGATAAGGTACTCTTTTACGGCACTGGCGGGTTGGCTTACGGCAGTGTTGATTTGAACAGTAATTTCAGTACGGCAGGCTTGTCAGTGAATTCGCAGACATCGTCGATCAGAACTGGTTGGGTCGCTGGCGGCGGTATTGAATATATGGTCCAGCCAAATCTGATTCTGACTCTTGGGTACCAGTATGTCGATCTCGGAACAGCCAGCTTGGCTTCCTCGTCAACGCCTGCCGGCATAACAATTGGGCAGACCGCCAGCGTGCATTCGGCATTTCAAGTGGCCACCGTCGGTTTGGATTGGCGGTTCTCTCTGGCCGGTACGACACCGCAGGGATTAGCGTCGAAGCCGTGGGAGGGAGCGTATGTCGGCGGTCACGCTGGCGGCGCGTGGGGGAACGACACGAACGCCACTTATTCGTCAATCGTCGCCATTTCGGATGTTCGGCTAAAGCGTGACATCATTCTGGTTGGCCGCCTCGATGACGGGCTTGGGCTTTACCGGTATCGATATCTATGGAGCGATACGGTCTATGTCGGCGTGATGGCGCAAGAGGTTGCCTTGATCCATCCCAAGGCCGTCGTTCGGAGTATCCTGGATGATTATCTCCGAGTAGATTATGGCCGCCTCGGCCTGAAATTGATGACGCTGCCGGTCTGGAAAGCCGTCAGCGAAGCTCGCAGCAACTTAATGGTTGCTACGCGCTGATATTTGCCAGTGGCCCTGATGATTCTAACATTCGCATGACAGCCTGCCGAACCGGGATGCGAATGTTGGAATCGGACCACTAGCGCATCGGCTCCACCCACTGGGCACGCGATGGCCCCGGCGCGAATGCATCGCCGAAATATTGGGTTTCATGGGCCACTTGTCCGTCATGAAATTCCATAATGCTGACGACATACGACGGCTGGCCGTCATATGTCAGCACAAGTTCCGTGATCCAAAGATCGTCTGTGCCCAGGATGCGTTTGACGGTGAACCGCTTTTTGTTCGGCTGAGCGGCCCGCGAAAACTGGATATGCCGCCTGCCGCGGATTCGTTCTCTCGACTGCGGATAATCGAGAATTGCGTCATCGCTATAAATCTCATGTTCGGTTTCGAAGTCGCTCGCATCGGATGCCGCCCAGTGACGTTCAAGCGCAGCACGGATATCTGGATTTGTCATCGAAATCACCTGGATCGCAATCACTTGGATCGCATGTGCAGCTGTCAGACGGGTTTGAGCTGACTGAGCATAGCCGGAATGAATTCGGCAACGGTAGGGTGGATGCGTCGGTCGCGTTGTGACGCGGACACGATCCGGCTGGCAAAATCGGCCGGGACGGTCGAAAATGAACCTATCTGCGATATGGGCGACCAAAATCTAAAGTCATGCACAATACGACCGTCACGCTACACTTTGGCAGGCTTCGATCCTCGAACCGGGATATCCCATGAGGCGTCGGGAATTGCTCGCATTTATTGGCGCTTCCGCGGCAGCTTGGCCGTTGGGCGCCGCGCACAGCCGGCCAGCGGCGTGCCGCAACCGGCGGCGGCCGAAGCCGCTGCGATGGCGGTGCTCGCCGACGCCTTCATGCAGCAATATGCGGTACCGGCGCTTTCGGTCGCCGTGGGCTACGGCGGCACGATTGTTTATCAGGGCGCGTTCGGCGTCGCCGACCGGGACAATCGTGCGGCGGCCACGCCGGAGAATTTGTTCCGTATCGCCAGCGTGACCAAGACGCTGACCTCGGTCGCAATCTTCTCGCTGATCGAAGCCGGACGCATCAAGCTCTCCGACAAAGTGTTCGGCCAGGGCGCCATCACCGGGCTCGATTACGGCAAGCCGCCGTTCAATGCCGGGGTCGAAGACATCACGATTGAACATCTCCTGACGCACACCGCCGGCGGCTGGCCCAACGACGATGGCCGCGATCCGATGTTTCACAATCCGCAAATGAGCCAGGCGGAGCTGATCGCGTTTACGCTTGCCACCCGGCCGCTCGATCATCCGCCGGGGGAGAATTACGCCTACTCCAACTTCGGCTATTGCGTGCTCGGGCGCGTGATCGAAAAAATCACGCGCCAGCGCTATGCCGACTATGTGCGGGCCGCGGTGTTCGAACGCTGCGGCATCACCGACATGACGATCGCCGGCAATACGCTTTCGCAACGGCAGCCGCGCGAAGTGAAATATTACGGCCAAGGCCGCGACAATCCGTACGACATGAACGTGACCAGGATGGACTCGCACGGCGGGTGGATCGCGCGGCCGGCCGATCTCGTGCAATTTTTCATGCATGTCGACGGCTTTGCCGCGCCGCCCAATATTCTTCAACCGCAGACAATTGAGATCATGACCACGGCTTCCGCGGCCAATCCCCATTATGCCAAGGGCTGGGAAGTCAATGCCGCCAATAATTGGTGGCACAACGGCAACTTGCCGGGCACCGAGACGCTTGCGGTGCGCACGCATAGCGGCTTCTGCTGGGCGGCATTCACCAACACCAGGACAGCCAATATGGGCGGCGACCTCGACCGGCTCATTTGGGCCATGGTGCGACAGGTCAAAGCCTGGCGGGTTTGAATATGCAGCTTGGAGGGCGGGCAAAGGCGCGTCAGCTCCGTTTTCCAGAGCGTCGCCGTAACGATCATCTATCCACAGACCAAAAAAGTTTTCCCGCGGCCACTTTGCATCGTGGCATACTGATCCCGACAAGCGTTCGATCTACAAGGGATCAGCGCCATGACCCAGAGCGTAGCGAATATGACCACGGTTGAAAACGCGTGCGGAGACATCGACCGATATATTGCCGAATCGTCGCAGCCTCCCTCACACGACCAGCCGATAAGCCCGAGCCAGCGATTGCGGGCGTTGGGTCGGCAACAGGCAGGCTCGTTCCAACCGCCGCTTACCGTGGGACTGATGGAAACTCCGCTATTTCCGAATAAATCCTGATCCGTCCGAGCAAGCGTACGGTAGGCAAGGCGCGTCAGCACCGTGCCCACCAAACCGTGACGAGCCGGATTTATGAAGACATGGCCCAAACCGTCATTGCGGGGAGCGGAGCGACGAAGCAATCCAACCCGGAGTCCTAGATTGCTTCGCGGAGCCTGTCATCGGACCGCGCGACTTCGCGCGGGTCCGTTGGCTCGTAATGACGATTCAGACTTTGTCCCTCAACCCCGCCTGCTTGACCAGCGGATAAGTCACGTCGCGGAATTCGCGCATGCCTTCGATATAGCGCGGCCACGACAACAGCACGCCGTCCAGGCCGATCTTCGACAGCGTGGCGAGCCCATCCACGATCTGCTCTTTGGTGCCGATGAGCGGAAAGCCGCCCCAGCCCGAGATCATCATCTCGGCCATGGCGTTCCTCCGTTCCTCGGGGTAATCGCGCTTGTTGATCTCGGCCGCCATGGTGTCGATGACGTTGCGGGCGGCGACCCAGTCGCCCTTTTCGTGCACATAATAATGATAGAAGTCGCGCGCTTCCTTTTCGGTCTCGGCCTGGATCACCGTGGCATTGCTCCACACTTTCACCTCGCGGCCGTAAGTCTCGCGCGCCAGCTTATGGTAGGCCGCGACATGGGCGGTATTGGTGGCGATGTCGTGGCTGCGGATATTGGTGAAGACGAGATCGCAATGCCGGCAGGCAAAGTGCCGGCCGCGCTCGGATGAGCCGGCGTTCATGATCGCCGGATAAGGCGCCTGGATCGGCTTCGGCTGCAGATAGCCGCCCTTGATGTGGAAGAACTTGCCGTCGAAATCGAACTTGTCGTCCTCGCTCCATAGCCGCTTGACGATGGCGAGCCATTCCTCGGCGCAGGCGTAGCGGTCTTCGTGTTCGAGGAGTGAGACGCCGAACATTTCCATTTCCGGAAAATTCCAGCCGTTGACGATGTTGAGCGTGTAGCGGCCATTGGAAATGTGATCGATGACGGTCGATTGCTTGGCAGCCACGATCGGATGATTGAGCGCGACATGCGAGGTCGAGATCACGCCGGAATGTTTTGTCGCCCCGGCAATGCCGGCGGCCCAGGTGAAAGTCTCGAAGCCCGGGCCCTGCGGATCGGTTGCGCCGCCGAAGCCGCGCCAGCGCGCGACCGGCACCAGCGCCTCGAACTCCATCGCGTCGGCGAGCTGCGCCAATGTCACGGTATTCGGCCAGGTCAGCTCCAGCCGGCCGTCGAGATCCGACATCACGCAGCCGGAATCGAGATTGGTCTGGAACGTGCCAAGCCTGAGCTTGCGCGACCCCAGCGCCGGATTGACCTCGCGGCGATCTTTCTGATGCGATCTTAAACTCATACTCTTTGCCGGCTACTTGTGATTATTTGCCGCCGCGTTTTACCCGCCGCGCCAGATAATCGAAATTGATCTGAAACTGCTCGGGCTGGCTGATATCGGCTTTAAGCTTCACGATGTCGGCGCGCGGAAATTCCGGGGCCACTTCGCCGGCCGCTTCGGCGAGGAGCTGCACCATGGCGCCATTCTCCAGCATGATGGTGCCGATCACCGCCTCCGCGATACTCGCGCCGGTAACGACGACGCCGTGGTTCTTCAACAGCACCGCCCTGCCCCGCCCCAACGCGCGGGCGACCCCCGCGCCCATCGCGGGACTGCGGATCAGATTGATGGTGTCGGTGTAGCTGCCGAGCGCCTCATAGAATAACGCACCGGGCTGGCTGTAGCATTTGAGCGGCCGGCCGGTCGACGACAGCGCGATCGAATAGGTCGGATGGGTGTGGATCACACAATTAATGTCGGGGCGCGCTTTCAAAATCTCGGAATGGATATAGACCTCGCTGTGCCGGCGCGCGGCGCCGGCGACGACCTTGCCGTCGAGATCGATGATGAGAATGTTCTGCGGCGTGATCTCGTCGAGGCCGAGGCTGTGCGCCTTCATGAAGAACCGGCCAGGATCGTCGGGCAGGCGAAACGAGATGTGGCCGCGGGTGAAATCGTCCTGGCCTTGCGCCACCAGCACTTTGCCGGCGACGATCAACTGCTGCTTGATGGCCTTGTGCGACGCTTTTTCACGGGTCGACTTGAGCATTTCCCTCACCCATTGCGAAATTTACCGGTGCAACAGAACAGGGAATGGCGCAAGCCTCAAGAGGGAAGTTTGAGCGAGATCTGGCGCACTACGCCGCCTTCTCTTCCTTCACCGGCAGCTTATTGCCGTGAATGAGATCGTGGATCGCGGAGAGCTTCTCGACCACCGGCGGCGACAGGATGAACGGGTAGATATCCGACAGGCCCATGGTCCGGTTGAGACTGTTGAGCGCGTTGCTCAACGGCAGCCAGGTCTCGATCAATGGCGACGGATCGCGCACGCCGTACGGATCGAAATCGACCTGGGCGTCGAACTCGCCGGGCCGCGCCAGCCGTGGATGCACATACATGCCGAAGGCGCGCGCCATTTCCAGCGTATCGACGATGTGCAGGTAATGCGCCCAGGTCTCGGCGAAGTCTTCCCACGGATGCGACGTGGCATAGGCGCTGATGAAATTCTCCTGCCAGTTCGGCGCGGCGCCGTTGGCGTAATAGGCTTGCAGCGCCGCGCCGTAATCCACCGTCTCGTCGCCGAATATCGTGCGGCAGGGTTCGACGAGGCCGCCGTCGCGCACCAGCGCGTCCCAAAAATAATGGCCGACCTCGTGGCGGAAGTGGCCGAGCAGCGTGCGATAGGGCTCGTGCATGGTCGCACGCCGCTTTTCGCGTTCGGCATCGTCGGCCTCTTCGAGCGCGAGCGTGATCAGCCCGTTGTCGTGACCCGTCATCACTCGCGGCCCATCGACATGCGGCGGACTTGCCAGAAAATCAAATGCCAAGCGTACTCCACCTTTGTTGTTGCGTTTATCCAGCGGCAGATTGAGTTTCATCAGCGTGTAGAACAGCCGGTGCTTGGCCACCTCGATCCTTTGCCAGGCAATGACATTGCTTTGACTGCCGGTGTCGGGGATGGTGCGGTTATGCCGGCAAGCCGCGCAATAATTGTCAGGCGTATCGGCCTCGATCGTCCAGTTGCAAACGCCGAATTCGGCATTGGCGCAGAAACGATAGAGCTTCTTGTCCACCGCGAGCGCCCGCCAGGCATCGCCCTCGGGCTCCATCGCCGAAACGTTCATGATCTCGGGAATGAAGCCGAGCCGGCGCGAGCATTTTTTGCACACGGTGTTTTCAAAGTAGAGCAATTGCTCGCAATGTTGGCATCTGAAGAGTTTCATTCGTGTTTTCGACGAATTCGCGTTGCCATGAAATGCGCCGCGGCACCCGAATCGTTCCTCCCCTTGGGCAAGCGTAAGAGGCGGCGGCAAAAAAATCCCCGGCCGAGGCCGGGGGATTTCACAAGCTTGTGGATCAATCACTAATGTCGGCATTCCCCATGGATTGTTCGCCATGCTCACGAATTTACTCGCAAAGACAATGCGTTAGACGGACTTTCGTCCGTTATCGGACAATGGCGAAACGGCGGCCCAGAAGCGCCGATGTAAGAAATGAGCTCGCCCTGACCAACGCGGGCGCTCGCAGGGTGCTGCAGATCGCTTTTAGATCGTCGCGGCTGCGGCTATCCGTTTGCGATGGCAGCAGCACCGAAATCCGCCGACAGCCAGGAAAGCGTCCAAGCCGCCGTTTTCAAGCTGCTCGGCGATCCGGCGACTTATGGCGGCGCCGCGGTGCGGCGCTGCGAGACCCATGCCGCCGTCGTCTTTCTGGCCGGCGACCGCGCCATCAAGGTCAAGCGCGCGGTGCGCTATCCATTTCTCGATTATTCGACTTTGGCAAAGCGCGAAGCCGCCTGCCGCGCCGAACTCGAGGTCAACCGCAAATTCGCGCCGCAACTCTACCGCCGCATCGTGCCGATCGTGCGCCAAGCCGACGGTTCGCTCGCCTTGGATGGCGCGGGCGAAGCAGTCGAATGGGCGGTCGAGATGACGCGCTTCGACGAAGATAACACGCTCGATCATCTCGCCGAGCGTGGCGAGCTTGGCGATGCGCTCACCGGCAAGCTCGCCGTCGCCGTCGCCGCCATGCATGCCCGCGCCGCGCCGGTCGAAGCCGCGCCATGGCTCGCGGCCATCGCGGGATTTATCCCGGACAACACGGCGGCGTTCCGCGAGCACGGCGAACTGTTCCCGGCGCAAGCGGTCGACGAACTCGAGCGGAAGTCGCAGGCCGCCTTGGCAAAATTGCTCCCTCTTCTGAGCGCGCGCGGCGCAGCGGGCCTGATCCGGCGCGGGCACGGCGACCTTCACCTCGGCAATATCGCGGTGCTCGACGGTGAGCCGATCGCGTTCGACGCGCTGGAATTCGATCCCATCATCGCCGAGGGCGACGTGCTTTACGATCTGGCGTTTCTGCTGATGGATTTGGTCGAACGCGGGCTGCCGCGCGCGGCGAACGCAGTGCTCAACGGATATTTTTCCGCCGTCGCGGCGCAGCGAAGATTGCGACGGCATCGCCGCGTTGCCGTTCTTCATGTCGCTGCGCTCAGCGATCCGCGCCAAGGTCACCGCCGCGCGCCGCGATCTCGCCGGCGGCCGCGGAGAAAGGCGATCTCGCGCGGTCGGCACAGCGCTATTTCGATCTCGCGCTCGAACTGCTTTCGCCCGCGAAGCCGGTGATCGTGTGTACCGGCGGATTATCGGGCGCCGGCAAATCGCTGTTGGCGCGCGCGCTCGCACCGCACCTCGCGCCGGTTCCCGGTGCGCTGATATTCCGCTCGGACGTCGAACGCAAAGCGCGCTACGGCATGGCCGAGCACGATCGATTGCCGGCCGCGGCCTATCGCCCCGAAATATCCGAAACGATCTATCGCAGCCTGACCGACAAGGCCGCGCGCGTCGCGCGCGCCGGTCATTCGGTCATCGTCGATGCGGTCTTCGCCAGACCGCAGGAGCGCGCCGCGGTCGAAACGGCAGCAGCGTCGGCCCAGGCCGATTTTCGCGGGCTGTTTTTGGTTGCCGATTTGCCGACGCGCCTAAATCGGGTTGGCGAACGCGGTCCCGATGCGTCGGATGCCGACGCGGCGATAGCGCGCCAGCAGGAGGAATTCGACATCGGCGCGGTCACTTGGACGATCCTCGATGCGTCAGGTTCGCCCGAGGAGACACTCGCCAGAGCCCGCGCCGCAATGAAGTAATGTCACGGCACCAGCACCGCGGCGCCCTGCAGCCGCCCCGACCGCAAATCCGACAAAGCGTCATTGGCGCGGATTAGCGGATAAGGCACGGTCTGCGTCTTAATGCCGGCCCTCGGCACGATGGCGAAGAATTCCTCGCCGTCTTTGCGCGTGAGATTGGCGACCGACTTAAGCTCCCGCTCCTCCCAGAGAATACTGTACGGGAAGCTCGGAATATCGCTCATGTGAATTCCGGCGCAGACGACGCGGCCGCCTTTGCGCACCGCCCGCAGCGCCGCCGGAACCAGCGGTCCGACCGGCGCATAGATGATGGCGCAGTCGAGCTCTTCGGGCGGCGCGTCGTCGGAGCTGCCGGCCCAGACAGCGCCGAGTTTTTGCGCAAAGGCTTGCGCGGCGACGTCGCCCGCTCGCGTGAAAGCATAGACGTCACGGCCCTGCCAGCGCGCCACTTGAGCGATGATGTGGGCGGCCGCGCCAAAACCGTAAAAGCCGATTTTCTTTCCGTCGCCGGCTATCTTCAGCGAGCGCCAGCCGATCAATCCGGCGCACAATAACGGCGCCGTCGCCACATCGTCGCCGCCCTCGGGAAGCTGGAACACGTAACGCGCGTCGGCCACCACATGCGTGGCAAAGCCGCCGTCGCGCGTATAGCCGGTGAACAGCGGATGATCGCATAGATTTTCCCGGCCTTCGCGGCAGTACGGACAATGTCCGCAAGTCCGGCCGAGCCAGGGAATGCCGACACGCATGCCGGTTTTGAGCGTATCGACACCGCGCCGAGCGACATCGATCCGGCCGACGATTTCGTGGCCCGGCACGATCGGCAGCTTCGGCTTTGGCAATTCGCCGTCGACGACATGAAGATCGGTGCGGCAAACCCCGCAGGCGGCGACCCGCACCCTCACCTCGCCGTCGCCCGGCAGCGGATCGGGCCGCTCCACAAGCTTGAGCGGTTCGCCCGGCCGTTCCAGCACCATCGCCTGCATCGCAACGATCCTCGCGATTAACTTTCGATAGCGACCCTAGCAAAACTCGATCGGCCTGCAGATTCCGTCGCGGACCATTCGCCGCCGCTTTGCCGGGGCCGCGCGGTAGCTGGTCAAAGGCATGAGGAGGCTATAGTCAAATGGCCTACCGCGCATCGCCGTCATTCATCGGCAGACCGCGCGGCAGGGAGATCAAGGCGTGATTGCCGTTGCCATCGATATCGGCGGCACATTTACCGATCTGATTGGTTTTGACGACCGCGCCGGGCGTTTCGTCGACGCAAAAAGCCTCACGACGCCGGCCAATCTAGTCCAGGGCATCATCGATTGTCTGCAAAAGAGCGGACTGACCGCAGGCGCCATCGATGAACTGATCCATGGCTCCACCATCGCCATCAATACTCTGATCGAGCGCACCGGCGCCAAGACCGGCCTCGTCGTCACCAACGGCACCCGCGACGTCTACATTATCGGCCGCGGCAACCGCCCGGAGGCCTACAATCTTTTGTTTCATCGGCATCGTCCGCTGGTGCCGCGGCATCTCACCCGGGAGGTCGCCGAACGCGTGCTGGCGTCGGGCGCGGTGCACGAGACGCTCGACCGCGCCGGTGTCGAAGCGGCGGCCCGGGCGCTGGCCGCCGAGGGCGTCGAGGCCGTCGCCGTGTGCTTCCTGCATTCCTACGTCAATCCGGATCACGAGCGCGCGGCCGGCGCGATCATCCGCGCCGCGTTGCCGAATGCTTATCTTTCGCTGTCGCACGAGATTCTCCGCGAATATCGCGAGTTCGAACGCACCTCGACCACGGTGGTGAACGCCTATGTCGGCCGCAAGGTCGGCGGCTATGTGCGCGCCTTGGCAGGCAAGCTTGCGGCGACCGGCTTTCGAGGCAATCTCTCCATCATGCGCTCCAACGGCGGGGTGATGACGCCGGAATTGGCGCAGCAACGCCCGGTGGCGATGATGGAATCCGGCCCCGTCGGCGGCATCATTGCGTCGGCGCGGGTCGGTGAAAAGCTCGGCTACGGCAACGTCATCTCCTTCGACATGGGCGGCACCACCGCCAAGACCAGTCTGATCCGCAACGGCGAACCGACCATGGCGCCGGGCTATTACGTCGGCGGCTATGCCAGCGGCCACCCGGTCATGGTGCCGATGATCGACGTCGTCGAGATCGGCGCCGGCGGCGGCTCGATCGCCTGGCGCGACGAGATCGGCGCGTTGAAGGTCGGCCCGCAAAGCGCCGGCGCCGATCCGGGGCCGATCTGCTATCGCGGCGGCGGCGCCGAACCGACCATCACCGACGCCAATGTCGTGCTCGGCCGGCTCGACCCGCACAATTTTCTCGGCGGCACGATGGTGCTTGACGCCGACGGCGCCAATGCCGGTATCGACGCCAAGATCGCCAACCGCTCGGCATGACGGTGACGCAAGCGGCGCGGGCAATTCTCGAAATCGCGGTCAATAAGATGTCGCTCGCCGTGCGCGAAGTGTCGGTGGAGAAAGGCTACGATCCGCGCGATTTCGTGTTGGTCGCATCCGGCGGCGCGGGTCCCCTGCACGTTCTCGATATCGCGCGCGAATTGCACATCCCGACGGTGATCGTGCCGCTGTTCCCGTCGCACTTCTCGGCGCTGGGCATGCTGCTCGCCGACGAGCGCCATGATTTCATCCGCACCTATTACGCCGATCTCGCCGCTATCGAGTTCGGCGATCTGATGAAGGTGCACGACGAGATGGTCGCGGAGGCACAGACCGGACTGCGCCATGCCCGGGGCGCGGTGCGGCAAATCCATCTCGACCTTCGCTACACGGGGCAGGAATTCACCTTGCCGGTGCCGGTCACGCTCGCGCAATTGAAGAAGGCCGATCGCCGCGGCATCCGCGCCGCGTTCGATCGTCTTTACGAGCAGCGCTACGCCCATCATTCCCCGGACGAGCCGGTCGAGATGGTCAATATCCGTCTCGCGGTCATCGGCAAGCGGCCGAAGCTGACATTCCCGCGCAAGCGCGCCGGCAAAAGCGGACCGGCGCGTCGCCGCCCGGTTTATCTCGGCAATGCCGGCAAGCCCGTCGCCTGTCCGGTTTATGCGCGCGACGCGCTCGCAGCCGGCGCCCGCGTCAAGGGTCCGGCGCTGATCGAGGAACTCGGCACCACGACGCTGCTCTATCCGGGCGACAGTTGCCGGGTGGCGCCGTCAGGCGAGCTGATCGTTGCCGTAGGACGCGGACGATGAGCCGAAAACCGCACGTCAACAAGACTAAGGCGGGCAAGCCGCGCCGGCGCTCCCGCGCCGCGCTCGGCGTTTCGCTCGACCCGGTGACGCTGGAAGTGATCCGCAACGCGCTGCCGGCGGTCGCCAACGAGATGGCCGCCGATCTGCAGCGCACCTCCTACAACATGATGATCTACGAGGTGCGCGACTTCTGCACCGCGCTGGTCGATCCCAAGGGCCAGCTCATCTCGCAGAACGTCGGCGGCGTTTCGCACTTCGTCGCGGACCTTGGCGTCATCATCACCGACGGCATGAAGCGCTATGGCACGGAAGGATTCGAGCCGGGCGACGTCATCATCACCAATCATCAGGGCGTCGCCGGCCAGCACCTCAACAATATCGTCATTTACATGCCGTACTTTTACCGCGGCGAGCTTTTGATGTTCGCCATGGTGCGCGCGCATTGGATCGACGTCGGCGGCACGTCGACCGGCTTCGGCGCCGGTCCCCAGGTCGCCGATCCGTGGCTCGAGGGGATGCAATTCGACCAGCTCAAAATCTATCGCAAGGGCGTGCTCGACGAGACGCTCTATCGCGTCATCAAGGACAACATTCGCTTTCCGGAATCCTCGCTCGGCGACATGAAATCGCAGATGGCGGCCTGCCGCCTCGCGGCGCGCCGGATGGATGAGCTGTTCGACAGATACGGCCGCGCCACGATATTGGCGGCGATCGTGCGCATCTTCGATGAGACCGAGCGCAAGTGCCGCAATGTCGTGGCGCAGCTCCCGGACGGCGTCTACGAAGCCTCGGCCTCGATCGACGACGACGGCGTGCGCAAAGGCGAGCCGGTGCCGATCCACGCCAAGGTCACGGTCAAAGGCTCGTCCATGACCATCGACCTGTCCGGATGCTCTGCAGAGCGCAAGGCCGGCATCAATTCCCGCACGCTCGCCGGCGCCCGCGTCGCCTATAAAGCGCTGACCGGACCGGTCGACCCGGTCAACGAGGGATCGTTTCGCGCGCTCGACGTGATCATTCCGGAAGGCAACATCATGATGGCGCGTTTTCCCGCACCCATGGCGGGCTGGAGCGCGATCGTGCCGACGGTGGTCGACTGCATCGTCGCGGCGCTGGCGCCGGCGATGCCCAACCGGGTGCCGGCCGGCCATCATGGCCTCCTCGGCGGCGCGGTGGTGTTCTTCGGACTGCATCCGAAGACCGGGCGGCGTTTCGTGGTGCAAAGCATCGAAGGCGGCGGCTGGGGCGGACGGCCTTACGAAGACGGCGAATCCGGCACCGTCTCGGTTTGCCAAGGCGATGTCCGCAACGGCTCCATCGAGGGTATCGAGCTGAAATGTCCGGTACTGGTGGAAAGCCGTGCGCTACGCCCCGATTCATGCGGCGCCGGCGAATTCCGCGGCGGTCTCGGCATCGACATGCGCGTGCGCAACCTGGTCGAGGGCCTGTGGAATTTCGAGCAAACCCGGCGCACGCAATGTCCGCCATGGGGACTGCGCGGCGGCACGCCGGGCGAGAGCGGCGGCTATCTGTTGCGGCGATCGGATGAGACCGATTTCCGCCTGCTGGCGGGCGCCCGAATACCGGTGTCGGTTGACGCTGCTGCGATCGTGCGCACCGGCGGCGGCGGCGGCTGGGGCGACCCTTGCGACCGCGATCCAGCCAAGGTGATCGACGATGTGCGCGAGGAATTTATCTCGCGCAAAGCCGCAGGCGAACTCTACGGCGTCGTGATGAGCGACGATTTCAAGCTCGATGCCGCCGCGACCGACGCGATACGCGCCCAAATGCGGCGAAAAGCCGGTCGCAACGGCGGCGCGGGCGGCTAGAATATACGCGGAGTGCAGCACGGCTGTAATTTAGGCGGCTGCCCGAGCGAAAGAAGATAATGTGACTGGAGGGGAGCCCAGATCCATGCGCAAATTGCTCACGACATTCAAGCCGCTGCACCTTATCGCGGCGGCTGTCATCATTGCCGCCGCCAGCTTGATTGGACTTTCCGCCAAGGCCAGTGCCGACGACACGTTGCGGGTCGGCAAGGCGGTGCCGGAAGCGTTCTCGTTTACGCCGCTCGATATCGGGATCCAGACCGGCATCTTTAAGAAGTACGGCCTCGACATCCAGGAGACCGCGTTCGCCGGCGACGCCAAGCTGCAGCAGGCGATGGCCTCCGACAGCATCGATATCGGGCTCGGATCCGGGCCGGCGATGGCCTTCATCGTCAAGGGCGCGCCGGTGAAGGCGATCGCCGCCATGGCCGGGCCGCCGCTGTTGTTGGCGATCGTCGTGCGGCCCGACGGTGCGAAGACCGTTGCCGATCTCAAGGGCAAGAAGGTCAGCGTCTCCACCCCCGGTTCGCTGACGTACTTCCTGGTGAGCGAAACCTCGCGCGATCAGGGCTGGGGCCCCAACGGCATCGATATCGAGCCGATGGGCGCCATGCCGGGCCAGATCGCGGCGCTCAAGCGCGGCGATATCGACGGCATCATCATGGACGTCGGCAACGCGTTCAATCTGGAGAATAAAGGCGAGGGCCGCATTCTGGTGCGCTTCACGCAGATGAAGGATTTCCTCATTCACGTCATCTACGCGACCGATAAGGACATCGCCAGTAAGCCCGACGATTTAAGCAAATTCCTCAAGGGCTGGTTCGAGACCATCGCCTATATGCGCGCGCACAAGGACGAAACGGTGAAGATCGCGGGCCCGGTCATGGGCAAGGATGCGGACGTCACGAACCGGACCTATGACGAGGTCATGCCGATGTTCTCCGCCGACGGCAAGTTCTCGGCGAAGGCATTGGACGTGATCTCCCGGTCGTGGATCCAATTGGGAATGCTGAAGGAGCCGCCCGATCTGAAGACGCTCTACACCGAGCAGTTCCTTCCGAAGTAGCTTGCCGCGGCCGGTTTTGCTGTCCGGCGAATCCGGCCGTGTAACCGCGCCGAGGCCGCATGACATCTGCGCAACCCGCTATTCGCGTCCATGGCGTCTCGCATCAATTCGGGCAAGCCGGTGAGGCGCGTCACGTGCAGGCGCTCCTCGATACTTCGCTCGAGGTTGCCCGCGGCGAATTACAGTGCCTGATCGGGCCTTCGGGATGCGGCAAGTCGACCTTGCTCGGCATCATGGGCGGATTGGTCGCGCCCACGACCGGCACCGTCACGGTATCCGGCAAGCCGGTGCGCGGCCCGATGCCGCGCGACCTCGCTTTCGTGTTCCAGGAAAGCGCGTTGTTTCCCTGGAATACGGTGTTTGAAAATATCGTGATCGGGATGACGTTCCAGGGCGTCGCCAAAGCCGAACGCCGGGACCGCGCCCGCCGTGCTCTGGAGGCAGTTGGCCTGCTCGATTTCGCCGAGCACTATCCCGGCCAATTGTCCGGCGGAATGCGCCAGCGCGCCGCGCTTGCCCGCGCGCTCAGCCTGCAGACCGACATCCTATTGATGGACGAGCCGTTCGGCGCGCTCGACGAGCAGACCCGCATGGTATTGGGCGAGGATCTCTCCGTGCTGCTGTCGCGCTCGAAGAAGACCATCGTGTTCGTGACGCACAGTCTCGGCGAAGCGGTGTTTCTGGCCGATCGGGTGGCCGTGTTCTCGGCGCGGCCCGGAACCGTCAAGCAGATCATCACGGTCGACGAGCCCCACCCGCGCAAGCCGTCATTTATGACCGCGCCAAAGTTTCACGCGCTGCGCGACCAGCTTTACGGCTTGCTGCACGACGAAATCCGCAAAGCGATATCGGAGACCGCGCAGCCGCGACGGCGCTACGACCAAGCCGGCGCCGTCGAGGCCGACGGAGATCGCGCATGAATCCGAACGGGCGCGGGATCGCGGCAGGCCGGATTTGGAGCCGGCTGGTACAGATCGCATTCCTGGCGGCGGTGCTGGTGCTTTGGTCGTTGGCCACGACGGTGTGGGGCGTCAGCCGTATCTTGCTGCCCAACCCAGTCAACGTCTGGCATCAGCTTATCGACGTCGTTGCCTCGGGTGCGTTCATCCCGGACCTGCGGGTGACGCTCGGCGAACTCGCCGCCGCTTTCGCCATCTCGATGTCGCTTGGCGTCTCACTCGGCTACCTGATCAGTCGCTCGCGATATCTGATCAGGGTATTCGAGCCGCTGCTTGCCGCGATCTATTCCATACCGATCATCCTGTTCTTGCCGCTTTACGTATTGCTGCTCGGGCTCGGCCCCAACTCCAAGATCGCGCTGGGCGCCACGATCAGCTTCTTTCCGATCGTGCTCAGCACCATCGCGGGATTCGGTTATGTCGATCGCACGCTGGTAACCGCGGCCCGCTCCATGGGCGCGAGCGATCTCCAGATGTTCCGGCACGTGCTGGTGCCGGCCGCGCTGCCGGTCGTGCTTGCCGGACTGCGCATGGGCTTCACCGTCGCGCTCCTGTCGGTGATCGCCAGCGAGACCATCGCCTCGTTCGCCGGTCTCGGGCATCACATTGTCGACCTCGCCGAAAACATGGATACGGCGCGGATGTTCGCCTACATCGTCTTCGTCATCGCGATCGTGGCCTTTCTCAATGCGGTGGTGTCGACGCTCGAAGGCCGCGCGCGATGGCGGTAGCCCGGACCGATGCACCGCGCCTGGCTGTGCCCGCTGCGCCCGGCCCGCGGGACCGGCTGCTACGCCACCCCGGCATCGCCCGGCTCGGCGTCGTGATCCTGCTTTTCATCGCCTGGGAAATTGCGGCGCGTTTTTTCCTCGACCGCGATTTCATCAGCCCGCCTTCGATCGTGCTGATGTCGCTCGGCGATCTGTTCGGCACTCCCGGCGTGCCATCGGCGCTATGGCTGACGTTATACGAAATCGCCATCGCCTTCGTGCTCTCGGTCATCATCGGCGCCGCCGTCGGCCTCGCCGTCGGGCTCAATCGGTTCGCCCATCAAAGTTTCATGCCGATCGTTCTTTTGCTCTACGGCATTCCGCAGATTACCATCCTGCCGATTTTCGTGCTCGTCTTCGGCATCGGCGCCGCCTCCAAGATTGCTTTTGGCGTCAGCCATGGCATGTTTCCGATCATGATCGCGGTGGCCGCCGGCGTGCAGAAGATCGAGCAGGTGCTCTTGGTCAGCGCCCGTTCCATGGGCGCCGGCCGTTGGCAATTGCTGCGCTATGTGATCTTCCCGCACGCGATCCCAAGCTTCTTTACCGGCATGCGGCTCGGCATGAGCGGGGTATTGCTCGGCGTGCTGCTGGCCGAGCTCTACGTCTCGACCGGGGGCATCGGCTATTTCACCAGTATCTTCACCGAGAATTTCGACCCGACTAAGCTTATCGGCCTGGTTTCGATGCTGGCGGTGATTGCAATCGCGCTCAACGAGATCGTGCGCCGCGCCGAGCTGCATTACGCGCGTTGGCGCGATTGAGTTGCGCGCCCGGGAAACTCAGATGAGCAAGCTCACATTGACGGTGGCGTGCGGCGATTACGACATCGTGCGCCCGCTCAAAGAGGGACTGGTTGAGGCCGACGGCCTCGACCTCATTTTTCTCTCCGAGATGGGACCGCGCGAACGCCACTGGCGCATGGGCCGCAAGCACGAGTTCGACGTCTGCGAGGAGAATGTCGGCGCCTATTTCATGATCCGCGATCAAGGCGAGCCGCTCACCGCCATTCCGGTCTTCCTGCATCGCCGATTTCGTCACGGCTTTGTCTTCGTCAACACGGCGGCCGGAATCAAGACGCCGAAGGATCTTAACGGCAAGGTGGTCGGCGGCACGAATTTCCAGCCCGCCGCCAGCATCTGGATCCGCGGCATCCTCGACGAACATTACGGCCTCGACCATCGCTCGATCACCTGGCTCGTCGACCGCTCCGAAGACATTGCGTTCAAGCCGCCGCCCGGCTTGCGCATCGAAATGAAAACATCCGACAAGCCGTTAAGCGACATGCTGGCGGACGGCGACATTCCGGCAATGATCTCGCCGACGCTGCCGCGGCCTTTCGTCGAGGGCGACAAGCGCATCGCGCGGCTATTTCCCAACCACAAAGCGGTCGAGCTCGCTTATTTCGAGGACACCGGCATCTTCCCGATCATGCATGTCACCACGATCAAAGAGGAGATCGCCGAAAAATATCCGTGGGTGGCAACGAATCTGGTCAAGGCTTTCGAAACGGCGAAGCAACTCGCCTATCGGCGGCTTGCCAACCCGCGCATGGTGCCGCTCGCCTTCGTGCGTACCGCGGTCGAGGAGCAGGAAGCGACGCTCGGCAAGGACCCGTGGTGCTACGGGCTTACGCCTGCCAACCGCAAGAACCTGCAGACGGTGCAGCGCTACTGCCAACAGCAGGGTTTGATCCGCGCGATCGCGCCGCTCGACGAGTTGTTTGCCGACACCGGTCTCGGCGACGCCGCCGGCTTCGAAGAGTTTTGAGTGGCCATGACGTTCGAGCAACGCCGCGCCGACATCCGCGAATGCTTATGGCGGGATGGCAAGCCGTCATGAACGGAATCGACGAGCTTGCTGCTCTGATCGCCCGGTTGCGAATGGACGACATTGCCGCGGCAACACTGGACACGCTTCGGCTGCATGTCGCCGATACGATTTGCGCCTGGATCGCGGCGACGCGGACTGCCGAAGGCAAATTGCTTATTTCCTATCGCAACCGCCAGCGTCCAATCGGCCCGTCCAGCGACGCCTTGTCTGACGATCTCGCCACTCACTGCGCGCTGACCCGCCTGAGCGAGATCGACGACATTCACTTGGCGTCCATGACGACGCCCGGTTCGATTGCGATCCCCGCCGCATTGACATTGGCGGCAGCGTTGCCCGACGCGGAAATCGGCGACGTCGCGCCCGCCATGCTCGCCGGCTATGAGGCGATGATCCGCTTGGGTTTGGCTATCAAAGGGCCGAACGTCCTCTACCGCGGCATTTGGCCGACCTATTTTGCCGCCGGCTTTGCCACTGCGGCGGTGGCGGCGCGGCTCATGCGGCTCGATCAACGGCAAACCGCGCATGCGCTTGCATTGGCGCTGAACCTGGCCTCGCCCTCGGTCGGCCAGCATCATGCGGCGACCACGGCGCGCTGGTTCCTCGCCGGAAACGCCGCGCGCAGCGGATTGACCGCGGCATACGCGGCGCAGGCGGGTTTTACCGCCGATACCGACATTCTGAAGTCGCGCCTGTTCCCGGACGTTTACGCCATCGAGCCCGACCTCGGCGCGATGAGCGGGGCGGCGGACGGCGCTTTGGCGCTGGCGCGCGTCTCGTTCAAGCCATGGTGCGCGGCGCGCCAGACCATGGCGGCAACGCAGGCGCTGCGCGAACTTCTCGACGGCGGCGTTGCAATTGCCGATATTTCCGAAATCACGGCCTATGTGCTGCCGCCGCATCTGAAAATGATCGACCACGGGATCAAATCCGGCAATCGAGCGTCCTTTCTCACCAGCCTGCCCTATCAACTGGCCATGGCGGCCTTGCGTCGGGGACAGATGCTCGATCTCGATGAACCCGCGGGGCCATCATTGCCGGCGCTGCAGTCCTTTATGGCGCGCGTCACGGTGACGGCCGACGAAACTCTGCTGGCCGATTACCCGAGCGCTTGGCCGGCGCGCATCGTCGTCACCACGCCTACGGGCCGGCAGGAGCGCCGCGTGCACGATATTCCGGGCGATCCGGCGCGGCCGTTTACCGAAGCCGACCTGCGAAACAAATTCCAGCGCTGCGTCGCGCACTGCCTCGGCGAGAGCGCCGCCGAGCGCTTATGGCAATCCAGCTTAACGGTCCTGCACTCGCGCGGCGCGCTTTTGTCGATGATGCAGGACCTGAGTCGTGTTATGGCGAGTTAATCTACAACGGGGAATGGCGTCCGCGCACTGCTCGGCCAAGCCATAGGCAATGATGTTTGAATATTTCGAAGACAACTACACATGGAATATGGCGGTTAATCTCGCGCTCGGCATGGGTGCGAGCATCGGCGATATCGACGATGCGTCGCGGTCGTTGCGGCCATTGGCGAAAAATCGCGATGACGCGGCAGCGGAAAAGTTCTTCGAGAACTGGACCGCGCTTGGCGCAAAGCTCAGGCGCCTCGCGGCCGCCGACGAGGCGCGCGGACACCTGCTCAGCGCCGGCGCCAAATATCGCCGCGCCTTCATCGTCTTCATTCAGGCGGAGCGGATGCAGCGGCCGGATTTCGCGCCGCGCAAACAGGCGTACCGCGAGGCGCTCGATTGCTTCTCCCGTTTCCTGACGCTGACGCGGCAGAATTGCCGGCGCGTCGACGTGCCATATCTGAATACAACGCTGCCGGCACTTCTCGTCGGCGCGCGGAACGCCGGCGGCGACGCGCCATGCATGGTTCATTTCGACGGCCTCGACGTCACTAAGGAGATTATCTATCTGGTCGGCGTTCCCGGCGCGCTCGCGGAGCGCGGCATTGCGACGCTTGTCGTGGACAATCCCGGCGTCGGCGAGTCGCTGCGCCTGCGTGGGCTGCACAACGGTCCCGAAGCCGAACTGCCGGCCAAGGCCGCGGTCGATTTCTTGCAATCGACGTCCGGCATCGACCGCGACCGGATCGGCATCATGGCGCTGTCGCTCGGCGGCTATCATGCGCCGCGCGCCGCCGCGTTCGAGCCGCGCTTCAAATGCGCCGTCGCCTGGGGCGCCAATTACGATTGGGGCGAGACGCAACGGCGGCGCTATGAAGCCAAGGAGCAAAGACTGCCGGTGCCGCATTACTGGGACCATGTCGCCTGGGTGTTCGGCAAATCCTCGGTCGAGGAAGTGATCGCAGTTTCCGAAAAGCTATCGCTCAAAGGCATCCTGCATCAAATCAAATGCCCGATCCTGTGCGTTCACGGCGAAAACGATCGGCAAATTCCGCTGAGCCAGGCAAAGCAATTGATCGCCGATTGCACGTCCAGTCCGAGGGCGGAGCTCCACGTCCAGACGCTGGCGGACGGCGGCGCCGAGCATTGCGGCGTCGATAATGTCGCGCCGACGCGCGAATTGATCTGCGATTGGGTGGCGGAAGTTTTGGGCGGCAATCCGGCCGGCAAAAACTAGGGCGTGAACTCATACGTGAACTCATAAATGTACGCGAGCTCGACGGCAAAGTCTCCTGTACACCCAATAGTGACCAAATTTTTTGCGGCACAGCGAATGCAGCGATGGGCCACTTTCAGACTAAGTGCAGCGCAGCAAAAATCGCGCCTATTCTATCACCTCGTCGGCGGTAGCAAGCAGGTTTGGTGGCACATTGAGTCCGAGCGCCTTCGCCGTCTTCAAGTTGATCACAAACTCAAACTTGCTCGGCTGTTGCACAGGTAAGTCGCCGGGCTTCTTGCCTTTGAGAATTAGCCCGACGTAATTACCGGCCTGACGGAACGTGTCTGGAAAGCTCGCGCTGTAGCTCATGAGACCGCCTGCCTCGACCGGGCTGCGAACGGGCCAGCATGTCGGCAGGGCACGAGCAGTTGCAGCTTTCAGGATTGCGTCGCTTTGAACACCGAGAAACGCGTCACCGGAGATCAAAAGCGCAGTGGCGTGCTGTCCATCCAGGCTGGCGATCGCCGGCTCGATCTCTGGTTCGGTGCTCGCTTCGGCAAAGGCCAGTTGCAGTCCAAGGCTGCGCGCCGCTTCTTCCGCCCGCTCTTTCTGCGCTTCGACCTCGGGGTTCTTAGGGTTCAATAAGACTGCGATAATTTTGGCGTTAGGAACGAGCTGGTGAAACAAGTCCAAGCGTTTGGCATCCAGTAAATTGCCAAAGAAAGTCGCGCCAGTGATGTTTGCGCCGGGCCGGTTAAGGCTGGCAACGAGTCCATCCTTAACCGGATCGCTGCCGAGCGAAAATACCACTGGGATAGATGTGGTTGCATGCTTACCCGCTAATGCCGCAACCGGAGTCCAGGTAGCAAGTACCGCGACCTGACGTTGGACCAATTCGGCGGCGAGCTGTGGCAGACGATCATATTGCCCGTTGGCCCAACGATATTCGATTACGACGTTGCGACCATCGGAGTAGCCGGTCTCGCTTAACCCCTGTCGAAACGCCACCAGATATGACTGCGCGTACGCCATCGTGCCGCCACCGAGAAATCCGACCACCGGCAACCTCTGTTGCTGCCCAAGTGAGGCCAGCGGCCAAGCGGCGGTTGATCCGGCAATTATCTTGATGAAATCGCGTCGTCGCATCGCTTTCCCCGGGCTGCGGACTGCGCTGACTTGGAATGCGGGATTACAGCAGGGTTTTCCGATCGGCGGAATGGGGTTTAGAGGTCTGTTGCAAAGCATTAGCCCTGAACCGCTTATGTCGCTGTTTGGGCCAATCAAGCATTGCGAGCGTGGGTCCTGACTTCCGCTTCTACGTTAGCAGCCGGATCGCCGAATCTCTAAGACCGATTCGAGAGCCGAAGACCGGCAACTTGGGGCATGATATTCTTCCCTAATATTGAGGCGGGCTTGACCCCATCAGGACGGGCTAAATGGCAGTCGGCGTTGGAAGGCGGCAATTCATTTCAGTGCTCGGCGGGACGGCGTTCAGCTGGCCGTTCGCCGCGCGCGCGGAAGATCGGGCGCTGCCGGTGGTCGGCTTTATCAGCGACGGAGCAGACGACGGCGCCGCGAGTTATGTTACGGCCTTCCGCAAAGGCCTCGGCGAAAACGGCTACCTCGATGGCCAAAATCTGACAGTCGAGTACCGTTGGCTGGAAGGCCATTACGATCGTGTGCCGACACTGGTGGCGGACTTGGTCAACCGTCGGGTGGCCGTCATCGTCACGCCTGCCAGCCCAAAGGCTGCGGCTGCGGCCAAAGCCGCAACGTCGACAATTCCGATCGTTTTCGGTGTTCCTATCGACCCGGTCCAGCTTGGTCTTGTAGCCAGCCTCGCCAGACCCGGCGGCAACGTGACCGGCATAAATTTTTTCACGCAGGAGGTGACGGCCAAGCGGCTGCGGCTGCTGCATGACCTTCTACCCAAAGCGGTTCATATTGCCGTACTCGTCAATCCGGCTAATCCTTCAACCGCCGAGCCCACGTTACGGGAGGTGGAGGAAAGCGCCCCCGCCATCGGGCTGCAAATCCGTATCGTCAATGCCAGCACGATCGATCAGATCGATGCGGCCTTTGCCACTCTTGCGCGTGAACGCCCCGATGCCCTCTTAGTCGGCGGCGACGGATTTTTATTCAGCCGCGCCGTGCAGCTTGCCAATTTGACGGCCCGTTATGGGATTCCGACTGCTTTCGGAAACCGCGTCGCTGTGGCTGCAGGCGGTCTGATGAGTTACGGAACCGACGTTGTGAATATGTTTCACGAAGTCGGCGAATATGCCGGCAAAATACTCAAGGGCGCCAAGCCCGCCGACCTGCCGGTACTGCAGTCGACAAAATTCGAAATTGTTCTCAATCTTAAGACTGCCAAAGCGCTTGGCATCGAGGTGCCACCAGCGGTCCTCTCGATCGTCGACGAAGCGATTGAATAAGTTTTTGGCAATACGGTAATTAGTGGTTGCGAAGCGCCGCTTTGGGTCAATCGCTGCGCATCTATCGAGCGTCTGGGCGGCCGCGTGTCCGTTGTTGCCCCGATAGCGACCGAAAATGCGTTGCGACAAGCTCGCGGCGAATTACCTCGCTTTCATCCAGCTTGCATCCGTCAGGCTGCGGCTGCGCGTTAATCAGTCCGCGCCCTCATTCGCCTCGAACTGCCGCAGCAAGGCGCGGCCGTAATCGTTGCCGTTCGGCGTGCGCACCAGTGCGTGGGCATGGCGGCGGTTAAAGCCGGTGTTCGGCAGCGCCACGCCGGGCTGGTGATAGAACTCGATAAAAATCACCGGGCTGTAAATCCGATAATAGAACGGCGCGACCGGATCGAACTGCCCGATCCAGGCGAAGACGGTCTCATGCAGACGCTCTCTGACCTCATCCAGGCGCAGTTGGGCGTGCGCCGGCGGCAGCCGCTCGGTGTAGAGCCTGATCAGATCGACCAGCGAAGATTGCTGCGCCGGCGTCATATCGGGCGCATGCAGGCCGTCATAAGGAATGGCGACGTTGTCCTTGAACCCCGAAGCGTAGCCGTCGAACGGCAGGTCATAGCCGATTGTCGCCTTGGCGCGCTGTTCGGGCGCCAATGCGCTCATGAAGGCGAAACCCTGCGCTTCCTCCTCGCGCAGCACCGTGGTGCCCTTATATTTTCCGGATTCCGCGAGCACCGGCTCGGAGCCGAGCAGCATTGGCGTCAGCACTATTTGGTCGCCGAGCACGAAGCAATTGATGTTGCAGTGGTGACCGTCGATCTGGAATCCCCAAGGGGCGTCGGCCGACGGCGTGCCGAAAATGCTGATCCAGTAGAAAAATTCGCCGAACTCGTCGGGCAGCCCGGTGAGCTCGGCCAAGTGTTCGTTGAGCCGCATGGCGTTGCGGGCGGTTTCATAGGCCCGCGCGCCGAGCCCGACACGCATAATGTCGTAGACGAGTTTCAGTTGCCGCTCGCTCAACTCGGCAAAGCACAGCCCGTGCCGCATCACGTTGCGGTGGATGTTGCTCCAGTGCCGCCACGCTTCGCTCCGTACTGGAAAGCTCACCGCCACTCGTTGCTCCGTGTCGAGCGCCGCCAAAAATTCGTTCACGGCGGCGATGATCGGTCGTGTCGAGACGCCCGTTGCGCGCGGCGGGAACAGATCTTGGCCGACCGCGCCAGTCGCGGTGAGGCCTTTGAAGTCCTGCTGCAAGGATTGCCGCCAGGTTGCGAACAAATCCTGCAGCGGTTGCGAAAGCTTGCTTTCATCAACCCGCGGCGGAGCGCGGCGCGTTCGCCGATTGAGCACGGTAGCGTCTGTCATCGAGAGCCTTTTATCACGGCGCAAAAAGGGTCAGAAGATAATTCCTACTCTGCGGGGCAATTGCCCATTGCTCTATGGGAGGCGCTGCATTGCGCCGAGCGCAGCCCGCCTGTGGCGGCGATGGACAATGCAGCTTCACGCGCACATAATTTGCGGCAAACCTTTGCGCCGCAGAACGGCGCCGATAAAGGGAGATACGCCGTGAACGCCGCAACCAGCGCCGCCCGGGCATTGAAGCCGGGCATGGATGCCGCCGAATGGAAGGTCCGCGTCGATCTCGCGGCCGCCTTCCGCCTTGCCGCGATGCAGGACTGGGACGAATTGCTGTTCGCGCATCTGTCGGCCCGGGTCCCCAACCACCCGAACCAGTTTCTGATGCACCCGGCGGCCATCCTCTTCGAAGAAGTTACCGCCTCGAACCTGCATAAGCTCGACGAAAACTGCCATCATGTCGAGCCGAGCGACGAGCTGCCGCACAAATTCGCCTTTCCGTTTCACAAGGGCATCTATGACGCCTTTCCTCAGGCGCAATGCGTCATGCACCTGCACACCAAATATGCGACCGCCGTGGCGATGCAGGAGCATGGACTCATCCCCGGCAACCAGTACGCGATGTGGCTCGGACCGGTCGGCTACCATGACTACGAAGGCCTGCTCTCGACGGCGGAAGAAGGCCAGCGGCTGGCAAAGAATTTCGGCAACAAGCAGATCGTCCTGCAACGCGGCCATGGCTTCGTGCTGTGGGGCCATACGGTGCACGAGGCCTATATGCTGGCGTTTCTCGTCATCCGCGCCTGCGAAACGCAAGTCCGCTCGTCGGCCGGCGCGGTCAAGCCCTACGTGCCGCCGCAAGCCGTTCTCGACGCCACAGTCGGACAAGCGAAAATCATTACCGACGGCAAGGAGCCGTTCAACCAGATGACCTGGCGCGCGCTCCTTCGCAAGCTCGACCGCGTCGCGCCCGACTACAAGAGCTGAACGCCCGCGTCCGGCCGGTGCCTCGCGCCGCGCGGCGGCCTGCCGCGCCGCTGCACGGAATGAATATGGAGACAAAGATGTCCGTCATGGAGCGCAGCGTCACCGAGACGTCGCTGCCGATCTATCACCGCTCGATCGATTGGGACGCGCTGTACAAGCGCTATCCGGTCCCGGACGTGTTCGCGAAAACCCGCTGGAAGTGGTCGGCGGACGAAATCCGAAAATTTCAGAACGAGCAATTCCTCGATCTGATGAAAACCGGATGGCAGAACGGCTTCTATAAGCGGCGCTGGAAAGCGGCAGGGCTCGAACCGGGCGATGTCAAAAGCATCGACGATATCGTCAAGCTGCCGATGTTCAATTCCGCCGACATCAAGAAGGACCAGGAGGAAAATCCGCCGTTCGGCCTGATCAACGGCAATGTCGACGAGATTCTGCGGACGCAGCCGTTGAAGCTGCAAACCTCGGGCGGCACCACCGGCAAGCCGCGACCGACGCTTTATGCGCCGCTGGAATGGGAGTTGAATGGGCTGACCATCGCGCGGGTGTTTTACATTTGCGGCGTACGTCCCGGCGACCGGCTGCAAATCCCGCACACCTGCTCGCTCGGCAATGCCGGCTGGTGCGCCTATAAGGGCGCGCACGATTATCTCGGCGCGCTGCCGATCACCACCGGAACCGGCGCCGTAACCTCGTCGCGGCGGCAAATCGAGATCGCGCGGGAATGGGGCACCAATGTCTGGTATGTGCGCCCAGAATACGCCACGCAACTCGCCAAAGTCGCGCGCGAGGAACTCAATTTCGACGTCCGCGATCTGAAGACGAAATTTCTCGGCTGCGGTCTCGGACCCGACACCGAAAACACCTTCCGCAATCAGCTTGAAACGCTGTGGGGCTGCAAGGTCTACGACATGTACGGTACCCACGAGATGGGCATGGGCGCATTCGAATGTCAGCACCAGACCGGCCTACACTTCCACGAGGACTCGACCTTCTTCGAGATCGTCGGCATCGAGGACAATAAGCCGGTCGCGAACGGCGAGATCGGCAATATGGTGTGCACGATCCTGCACCGCCGCCAGCAGCCGATGATCCGCTTCAATCTGCGCGACCTCACCCGTATCGTCGCCACCGACCGCTGCGAATGCGGCAGCTCTTTCCGCCGCATGCAGAAGATGCTCGGCCGCAGCGACACCATGGTGCGCATCCGCGGCGTGAGCATCTGGCCGCAGGCCTGTCTGCCGGCGATCAAGAGCGACAACCGCACCACCGGCGAGTGGCTATGCATCGCCGAGCGCAATGTCCGCGATGGCGTGATCCGCGACGAGATGACGGTGAAGGTCGAGGTGCGCGACGACGCAGCGGGCTGGGACGGCTTAAAGGAGCATATCGAGAAGCGGCTGCATTCCGATCTCGGGCTGAAGCTTAACGTCGAGCTCGTGGCCGAGGACGCACTGATGGAATGGTCGAATCGCGGCCGCGAAGGCAAGCCGAAGCGGATTCTCGATCAACGCTACGACAAGAAGTGAGCTCCGTGCGCTATTTCGATTGCCATTCGCATTTCTCGACCCGCGCCGGGCTGCATCATCGCACCGCCGAGGAGCTTGCCAATGCCGAGCGCATTTTCAAGCGCAAGCGCACGTTTCAGACCGAGGCGGAAATGGCCGCCGGTTTCCGGCAGCGCAACGTGCGCAGCATCCTCGACATCTATCGTACCTGGCGGATGACGGACGAAGACGAAATCCGCGCCTCCAACGACTATGCAACCGGATTCGCCCGCGCTAATCGCGACGTCGTCTATGGCAACTGGCTCGCCGCCAATCCAACGTTGAAGAATTTTTGGCTGACGGAATATGCCAGGCTCAAGGCGACCGATTGCGGGTTCCTCGGCTTCTGCCAGAGCCAGAACAGTTTGCGGTTTCCGCCCAGCGATCCGATCTGGGATCCGTTCTACAAGCTGTCTATAGACGCCGGCGTGCCGGTGCTGCTGATGACCGGTCTCACCGGCATCGGACAAGGCATGCCCGGCGGCATGGGCGTCGTTCTCGACGACGGCCATCCACGCCATGTCGATCTTGTCGCGGCGCGGTTTCCCGAACTCAAAATCCTCGCCGGCCGGCCGGCCTGGCCGTGGCAGGACGACATGATCGCCATCCTGCTGCACAAATCCAACGTCCGCTACGAACTGCACGGCTGGTCGCCGAAATACTTCACGCCGGCATTGAAGAAGGAGATCGGCGGCCGTTTGCAAGACCGCATTTTGTTCGGCTGGGATTGGCCGACGCTCACGCATGAGCGGCTGGTCGACGACTGGCGCGCGCTCGGCTATGCCGAGGACGTCTATGAGAAAATTTTCCACCGCAACGCCGAGGCCTTCTTCCCCGGCGCGGCGCCAGTCCGATGAGCGATACTATGCAGGACGCAAGCGCACTCGCGGCAAGACTTCGGCAGGTCGCCGCATCCGACAACGTGACGCCCGAGGGTCTCGCGGCGCTGGTCGCCGACGTTTTCTCCCATTGCGGCGTACCGCGGGCGGACGCCGAGATCGGCGCCGAGGTCGCGTTATGGGCACAGACGCATGGCTCGGATTCGCACGGCGTCGTGCATTTGCCGCTCTATACGCGAGGCCTGCTCGACCGCACCATCAAGAGCAATCCGGCAATCTCGACCACGCGCGCGCTGCCCTGCTCTGTCGTGATGGACGCCGATCACGCGTTGGGCCTGGTGGCCAGCCGTCGCGCGATCGATCTGGCGATCGAGATCGCCACGACGCACGGCGTCGGCGCGGTCGCGGTGCGCAACTCAAGTCACTTCGGCGCCGCCGGCTATTATGCCGACCACGCCGCGGCGCAGGGTCTGATCGGCTTGGCCTTCACCAATGCCAGCCCGGCGATTGCGCCGACCGGCGGCACCGAAGGGCTGTTCGGCACCAATCCAATCGGCGTCTCATTCCCGATGCGCAATGCCGACCCGATCATAGCCGACATGGCGACCGCCATGGTGGCGCGCTCGCGCATCCGGCACGCGCTCGCCGCCGGGCAAAAGACCATCCCGGAAGGCTGGGCGCTCGATCCGAGCGGCCGGCCGACGACCGATCCCGCCGAAGCGGTCAAAGGCTCGGTATTGCCGATCGGCGGTCCGAAGGGTTACGCGCTGTCGTTAATGGTCGAAATCCTGTGCAGCGCGCTGTCGGACGGCGAACCCGGCTTCCAGGTGACCTACGAAAACGTGGTCAAGCGGCCGAGCAATATCTGTCATTTCTTCCTGGCGCTTAATCCGCAAGGTTTTGCCGGCACCAAAGCCTACGACGCGCGCATGTCGCATATTGCGGACATGGTCGGCAAAGCAAAGCCGATGGCGGGCGCGGAACCGCCACGCCTGCCCGGCGCGCGCGGCCACGCCGTCAAGCGCAAAGCCGCGGCCGCGGGCATCGCCATGTTCGACAATCTGCGCGCGGCGCTCAAGAACGTCGCCGGAATGATCGAGAGCGAGACGCGGTAGTTCGTTAGTCCTAGCGAAACAGCATGTGCTCGATCGTCAGCGAGACCGCCGGGACATAAGTGACGATCTGCAGCGCGATCACCGCCAAGACTACAAACGGTATAAGACCCCTATACAGCGTCTCCGACGGCGTCTTGAACAGCGCCTGACAGACGAAAATGTTCAATCCGAACGGCGGATGGAACGTGCCGATGGTCAAATTCATGACGACGATAACGCCGAAATGGATCGGGTCGACGCCGAGCGAGGCGGCAACGGGCGCCAACAGCGGCGCCAGCATGATCAGGCCCGAGGCCGGATCGAGGAAACAGCCGATGAACAGCAGGAACAGATTGATGACCAGCAGCACCACCCAGCGCTCGGAATGCAGAGTGGTGATCACCGTCACGATGGCCTGCGCGATGCCGCTGATGGTGAGGAGCCACGAATACAGGCCGGCAATCGCCACGATGATGAAGATGAGCCCGGTCAGGTACATCGAACGGGCCGCGATGTCGAACAACTCGGCGGCCGTCACTTCGCGATAGACAAAATAGCTGATGACGATGGCGTAGACGCTGGCGACGCCGGCGGCCTCGGTGGAGAGAAGACGCCGGAATAAATTCCGCCGATGATCACGACGATCGCGCCCAGCGACCAGATGCCGTCGCGCGTCGACTGGAGTAATTCCTTCAGCGAAAATCGGCCGGTGTCGGTGATGCCGACTTTGACAGAATGATAATAGATGTAACAACCGAAGAAACTCGCCAACAACAGGCACGGACCGATGCCGGCGGTCCACAGCTGAATGATCGAAGTATCGGCTGCAATGCCATAGATGATCATCGCGATCGACGGCGGGATCAGGTTATCGAGCGCGCCTTCGGACGTGATCAGAGCCGCGGCGAAGCCTTCGCTGTAGCCCGCCTCCCGCATGCGTGGATAAGTCAGCGTGCCGATCGCGGCGGTCGCGGCGGTGGTCACGCCCGAGGTCGCTCCGAACAGCGCCGCGAAGCCGAGCGAGGTGAACGGAATGTGGGCGCGGAAACCGCCGATCAGCGATCCGACCCAGCGCAGCAAACGCACCGAAATGCCGCCGCGCGACATCACATTGCCGGCAAATACGAAGAACGGCACGGCCAGAAGCGCATATTTGTTGAGGCTGTTGAAGATATCCTGGGCGACCACGGTCATCGGGATATCGAAGAATCCGAACAAGATCACGAGCGACGTGATCAGCAGCAGAAGAAAGATCGGGAAGCCGAGCAAGAGCAGCGCAAAAGGCAGGATTCCCATCACCCAGTACATGGCTTCGCCCCGCTCAATCGAACTTGCCGGAAATATACGACGGCAAGCGCACGATCGCCGCCAGCGCCATGAAACTGAACCCGAACAGCAAAGCGGAGTGCGGGATGACCAGCGGGATATTGGTGCCGGCCGTGACGCCGCTGGTCATGTAGTGAAGCTTAACCACCGTCCACGACTGTATCGCGGTGTAGATCGTGCAGACGATGAGTGCGAGCGCGATGGCAATCCTGACCACGCGCTGCAGACCGGCCGGCATCCGCGAATACACGAGGTCCATGTTCAGATGGGCGCCGCGATAGGTGATCGTGCCGACGACCAGGAACACGATCCAGATCACCGTAAATGTCAGCGCTTCTTCCGCCCAGAACACCGGCATGCCGAACACATAGCGCCCGATCACATTGACGAAGTTGAGCACGACGGCCACCAGAAACAGCGCGCCGGACAACACATGCGGAACCTTGATGAAAATGAACTCTTCGATCTGCCGTCGCCGCGAAGGCGGCTTTGCATCCGACATTTTCGCTACCCTCGCGCCTGGCGCGCGCAAACCGTCCCCGCGTGACGCGCGGCGGCGCCGCCATTACTCGCCCCGGCTGATATGGGCCGAAGCGTAGCGCCGTGACGGCGACGCTGCGGCCTGGTTTGCATCACTGGCTTATTGATATTTCGCCGCCAGCGCCTCGGTCCTGTCATAGAACGCCTTGAGTACCGGATCGTCCTTGGTGACCTCGGCCCCGATCGGCTTAAGCCGCTTCTCCAGCTCCGCCTGCTGGTCGGGCGGCAGCTGCACAATCTCGCCGCCGCGGCTGAGCCACACCTGGCGCAATTGCGCGACCTCGTCGACCGCCGTCTGCCGCGACCAGGGCTGCAACTTGCGCGCTTCATCGACGATGATCTTGCTCAAGTCGGGCGGCAACTTGTCGAGCCAAGGCTTGCTTAGGGCGCCGAAGGAGACCAAGAGCGTGTCGTGGGTTTCGAGCAAAACCTTGCCGACGTTCTGCAGGTTGAAATTCGTGTAAATGGACATGCCGCTCATCGTGCCGTCGATCACGCCGTTCTGCAGCGATGTGATCATTTCCGGCAGGCCCATCGGCACCGCGGTCGCGCCGAGCGCGGCCATACGCGCCCGCTCGGCCGGCGTCGCGTTGACGCGCAGTTTCATACCCTTGAAGTCATCGAGCGTCCGCAGCGGCTTCTTAACGCCGAAATAAAGCAACTCCGCCGCCACCGCTAAGTTGACGCCGATGAGGCCCTTAGCCTCAGCCATTTTCAGCACGTCGGCGTTGTAGTCCGGATCGGCGAGAACCTTGTTGGCCTGCTCGGTGCTCTTGAACAGAAACGGAATGCTGAATACGCCGAACCGCGGATCGACGCCGGTGAAGAAGTCGGCCGGATTTTCGTAACCCTCGACGGTGCCGAGCTGCAACCCCTCGATCATCGCCGCCGGGCTGCCGAGCTGGCCGCCTGGGAAGACCTGCACTTCGACGCGGCCATTGGTCGCTTGCGGCAATATCTCAGCCAGCTTGCGGCCGAATTTCTCCTGCATGTCGCCACGCGTGACAACGGCCCATTTCAGCACGTATTGAGCCGCCGAAACGGCCTTGGGCACGACCGCGAAAGCGAGCGGCACCCCCAGCGCAAACGGCATCAGAGCAAGCAGAACGCGATGTCGCATAATACCCTCCCACAACCGCGGTGATCTTCCGCGCCTACTTCTTCTATGCTCGCCGCCGCGCAGATCGATGGTGGCGTTGACGGCGACACAGTATCCCAGCACAAAACGCTGTCAATTATAGTGCGACGATGGTGCGACAAAGGCTGCATCGTAACCGCGCGCTGTGAGGATGAGGGAGCAAGTCATGAAACTCGGAATTGTGGGACTGGGTCGGATGGGCGCGGCGATCTCGCAGCGCCTGCGCCAGCAAGGATTTGAATTGGCGGGCTGGGATCACGATGCCGATGTCAATCGCACGCTGGCGGCAGGAGGGTTGCGGATCGGCGCCAATGCCCGCGACGTTGCGGCCCAATCGGAGATTGTGATCTCAATTATCACCGAGGATCACGGCGTACGGCGCATTTTCAACGGGCCGGACGGTTTTCTTAGCGGCGACGTGAAGGGCAAGCTGTTCATCGAGATGAGCACGCTGCAACCGATGACCGGCCGCGAGCTTGCGCCGCTGGTCGATGCCAAGGGCGCGCGGCTGATCGAATCGCCCGTGCTCGGCACCATCCCGCAAGTGCGCGACGGCAAGCTGTTCGCCTTGGTGGGCGGCCGCGCCGAAGACCTCGATCGCGCGCGCCCGGTACTGGAAAAGATGACGCGCCGCATCGCGCATATGGGGCCGAATGGGGCCGGCTATGCGATGAAGCTAGCCGTCAATCTCGGGCTCGGGGCCTATATCCAGGCGGTGTCGGAATCGCTTGCGCTCGGCTTGAAGCAGGGTCTCACGCTCGACCAGATGCTCGACGTATTGCAGGAGGCGCCCTACGCGAGCGGCTGGCTCAAGAGCAAGATCGACGTGCTCAAGGGCGCGCCGGCGGAGATGACGCTCGACATCCGCACCTTGCGCAAGGATCTCATGTCCGCCGTGGCGACCGGCGCGCTCACCGGGGTACCGATGCCGTTGTCGGCGGCGACGCTCGTCTCGCTCTCGGCGGCGGTCGCCGACGGCTATGGCAGCGGCGATCTCGCCGAACTGCCGAAATTCGTGCGCGAAGCGATGCTGCAGAATTTTTCTTAAGCCGCCGCGAGCGGCCTTCTCACGGACAAGGATGGAGCTGCCATGACCTCCGCGGCTCGCCATGGCCGGCTTGGCCAGCAGACAATTCGCCAAGTGCGGAAGCGGCACGAGCCGGATTTAGCGCGACATCTCAGTAGCCTAACGGAAGCTGGTCTGCGATGATGGGACTACTGTGGGGCCACGCCCACCGGGCTATAATGGGGGACCCAATGAGCAGGGAGGAAGCAATCATGACGGTCAAATGGGGACTGAGAGCTAAGCGCGACGTCAAAGTCGACAAAGAACGCCGCAAGCTTCTGAAGCTCGCCGCGGCTGGCGGCGCCGGCGCCATCGCATCGCCTTGGATGTTTCAATCGTCGCGCGCGGCGGCGCGCACCATCAAAATCGGCATGATCACGCCGGAAACAGGTCCAATCGCCGCATTTGGCGAGCCCTCGAAATGGGTCGCCGAGGAGGTCAGCAAGTTTCTGGGCGACGGCATCGTCGTCGCGGGCGAGAAGCACCCCGTTGAGATCCTCAACAGGGACAGCCAATCGAACCCGAACCGCGCGTCGGACGTGGCGGCCGATCTCATCAATAACAGTAAAGTCGACATCATGATCGCCTCGTCGACCTCCGACACGGTCAATCCGGTGGCCGACCAGTGCGAGCTCAACGGCGTGCCATGCATTACCTCGGACGATCCGTGGCAGGCATGGTTCTTCGGCCGCAAGGGCGATCCGAAGAAAGGGTTCGACTGGACCTACCACTTCTTCTGGGGCTTCGACATGGTCGCCAACATGTTCGCCGAGATGTGGCTGACGCTGCCGACCAACAAGACCGTGGGCGTAATGCTCACCAACGATCCCGATGGCGTCGCGGCGAGCGACCCGGTGCATGGGCTGCCGGCCACGATCAAGAGCCACGGCTTCGACGTGCATTATCTCGGGCTTTATCCGCCGCTGTCGGACGACTTCACGGCGCAGATCACGCAACTGAAGAACATGAACGCCGACATCGCCTGCGGCATTTTCAATCCCCCGCAATTCGCGATTTTCTGGACGCAGTGCGCGCAGCAGGGTTACCGGCCCAAAATCATGACGCCCCCCAAGGCGCTGTTGTTCCCCACCGCCGTCGAGGCGCTCGGCGACCGCGGCGCCGGCACCTCGACCGAAGTGTGGTGGTCGCATCACCATCCCTTCAAGTCGGGCCTGACCGGTGAGACGGCGCAGCAATATTGCGATGCCTACGAGAAGGCGAGCGGCAAGCAGTGGACCCAGCCGCTCGGCTTCAAGCACGCCAATCTCGAAGTCGCGATCGACGCGCTCAAGCGCGCCAAGAAACTCGACGCTGCCTCGATCCGCGACGCGATCGCAGATACCAACTATCAGTCGATCGTCGGTCCCATTACATGGAAGGCCGGTCCCAGTCCGCTCAATCCGGTGCCGAACGTGTGCACGACGCCGATCGTCGGCGGGCAGTGGGAAAAGGGCACCGGCAAGTGGAAGTACGACTTGAACATCGTCTTCAACAAGACTGCGCCGCAAATCCCGCTCGATAGACCGTTCTCCGCGATTTCCTATTCCTGATACGGTTCCGAGCGAAGTATAAGTCGCGGGTGAAACGAAGAACGACCGCCGCGCACAACGCGCGGCGGTCGTCGGTAAAAGTTGTTCATGACGGTCCTCCTGCAACTGAACGGTGTGTCCAAGCTCTATGGCGCGCTCAGAGCCGTAGACGACCTCAGCGTTGCCGTCGAAGGCGGCGAAGCACTGGCCGTGATCGGGCCTAACGGCGCCGGCAAAACGACCTTGTTCAATTTGATCACCGGAGACGCCGCGGCGAGCAAGGGCCGCATCGAATTCGACGGCGCGGACATGACGACCATGGCGCCGCACGCGCGTTCGCGCTTGGGCATCGGCCGCTCGTATCAAATCCCGCATCCGTTCGCGAATATGAGCGTGTTCGAGAACGTCCTGGTCGGGGCGATCTACGGCGGCGGCATGGCGGAGCGGGAGAGCTACAAGCGTTGCAGCGACGTGCTCAGGGTTACCGGACTTTACGACAAAGCCAATGTGCCGGCGCACACATTGACTTTGCTCCAGCGCAAACGCCTGGAGCTGGCGCGCGCCTTGGCCATTGCGCCCAAGCTCTTGCTTCTCGATGAGATCGCCGGTGGACTGACCGAGTACGAGTGCGGCGAACTGGTCAATACCATCAAGGAAATTCACGCGCGCGGCACCACGATCGTGTGGATCGAGCACATCGTGCACGCGCTGGTCTCGGTCGCGAGCCGCCTGATCGTAATGAATTTCGGCCAGATCCTCGCGCAGGGCGATCCACGCGAAGTCATGACGGATCCTCGCGTGCGCGAGGTGTATATGGGCATACCGGCATCATGACGCTGTTGCGCACGCAAAACCTGTCAGCCTTCTACGGCGACTTCCAGGCGCTGTTCGACATTGATGTCAGCGTCGAGGAAGGCGAAACGGTCGCCGTCATCGGCGCCAACGGCGCCGGCAAGACCACATTTCTGCGTGCGGTCGCCGGCGCCATCGAAACTGCGGCCGAGATGGTGTTGTTCGATGGCCAGCCGATCGGCCACAAAACGCCGCACGAGATCGTGCGGCTCGGCATCGCCATGGTGCCGGAGGGGCGCCGGCTGTTTCCGAGCCTTTCGGTGGAGGAAAACCTCCAGCTCGGCAGTCATAGCGAGCGCAGTGGACCGTGGAATCTCAAGCGCGTCTACGAGCTGTTTCCACAGCTTTACGATCTGCGCCAATTTCCCGCACCGGCGCTGTCCGGCGGCCAGCAGCAGATGACGGCCGTCGGCCGGGGTCTAATGTCCAATCCGCGGCTCTTGTTGTGCGATGAGCTATCGTTGGGCTTAGCCCCGGTCGTCATCCGCGACATCTATCAATGCCTGGGCGCGATCGCCGCCGAGGGCACCACCGTCATGCTGGTGGAGCAGGACATCAATCGGGCGCTCGATGCCTCGTCGCGGTTCTATTGTTTTCAGGAAGGCCGGCTCGCGCTGACCGCACCGACCAAAAATTTCGACCGCGCCGCGATTACCGCGGCCTATTTCGGATTGTAGGGCGCGCCGGATGGATTGGCTCAACATCCTCATTCAGGGCGGCCTGCTTGGCGGGTTCTATGCCCTGTTCGCCATCGGTCTGTCGATGTCATTCGGCATCATGCGGCTTGTCAACATCGCTCACGGCGACCTTATCGTTCTCTCCGCCTATGTCGCGCTGGTCGTCACCGAGGACACCGGGCTCGATCCGTTTTCCAGCCTGATCATCGTCGTACCGGTGATGTTCGCGCTGGGCTACGCGCTGCAACGCGGGCTGTTGAATCAGACACTCAGCGGCGGGCTGTTACCGCCGCTCCTCGTTACCTTCGGCATTTCGATCATCATCCAGAATGGGCTGTTGCAGGGTTTCGGCGCCTACGACCATCGGCTCAAGGAAGGCTTTATCGAGACCGCAAGTCTGCGGTTTCCGGGCGGCCTGTCGGTCGGGGTCTATCCGCTTGTGGTTTTCGCAGTCGCGGTGTTCGCGATCGCCGGGCTGCAGCTCCTGTTCTACCGCACGCGGCTTGGGCGGGCTTTTCGCGCCGTCTCCGACGATGCCGATACGGCCGAACTGATGGGCATCGACAATCGCAAGCTCTACGCGGTGGCCTTGGGCATTGCGATGATTTTCACCGCGATCGCCGGCGTTCTGTTCGGCATCCGCACGATCTTCGCGCCTTTGGCGGGACCGATCCGGCTGATCCTCGCATTCGAAGCCGTCATCATCGGCGGCCTCGGCAATATGTGGGGCACGCTCATCGGCGGCATGGTGCTGGGCGTTGCGCAGGCCGTCGGCGCGGCGCTCGATCCGACCTGGCAAATTCTGGCCGGACATCTCGCCTTTCTCGCCATCCTGATCGTCCGCCCAAGCGGGCTGTTCCCCCGGACGAGGGACTGACATGGCGACTGGTTCGCAGTCCGTTCACGTCGAGCGCGCAACGAAGGCCAGTCGCGTCTTCGCTTTCTTCGCGGTGGCGCTCCTTGTCGCGCTCGTCAGCATGCCGTGGTGGGGCGGTGCTGGCGACATGCGGTTGGTCGGCGAAATGGCCTACTACCTCGCATTGGCGCAGCTTTGGAACCTGCTCGCCGGCTATGCCGGTCTCGTGTCGGTCGGCCAACAGGCTTTTGTGGGCCTCGGCGGCTACGCGCTTTTCTACCTGACCGGCCCGATGAACTTGAACGTCTATTTGGCACTGCTCATCGCCGGACCGTTCGCGGGGCTGATGGCGATTCCGGTTTCCTTCGCGGTGTTTCGACTTCGCGGCGCCTATTTTGCGGTTGGCACCTGGGTCGTGTCCGAAGTGTTTGCGCTATCGGCCAGCCTGATTGCCGTGCTCGGCGCAGGTTCAGGCCTGTCGCTGACGGTGCCGATCTTGCGCGAAATCTCGCCCGTCCGGGATGTGCGCGATTCGATCTTGTATCTGATGACGCTCGCGGCGTCGCTTTTCGTGTTTGCCATTGTCTATCTGCTGTTGCGCTCACGCCACGGACTGGCGCTGACCGCTATCCGCGATTCCGAGCCGGCTTCCGCAAGCCTCGGCGTCAACACCTTCCGCACCAAGTTCATCATTTACCTCGCGACCGCCGCCTGCACCGGCCTGATCGGCGGATTGATCTTCCTGCAAAAGCTACGCATCTCGCCTGAAGCAGGCTTCAGTATCAACGACTGGACGGTCGTCGTGATCTTCATGGTCGTGATCGGCGGCATCGGCACGCTGGAAGGACCCTTCATCGGCATGCTGATCTTCATCGTGATGCGCGAACTCCTGGCCGATTACGGCACGATTTATCTTATGCTGATGGGAGCGATCGCCATCGCCGTCATGTTGAAGGCGCCGTTCGGCATTTGGGGCTGGGTCGTGCAACGCTACGGCTTGCAGCTTTTCCCGGTCGGCCGGCGACTGACGCTGGCGCCGCTGGAGGATTTGTCCAAGCGATAGGAGCACCACATGCAGCCCTCCACATCGCCGACGCGGAGCGTGACCGGCCAGGAGATGGTCGAGCGGGCCCGGGAGCTCGCGCCGCGGTTCGCCGAGCGCGCCGGGGCAGCAGAAGAGGCGCGGCGAATTACGCCCGAGTCGGTGAAGGACATGCTTGATGCCGGCCTCGCCCGCGTCCTGCTGCCGCAGCGGATCGGCGGCTACGGTCTCGGCTTCGACACTTGGTTCGAGGTCACCCGCGAGCTCAGCAAAGCCGACGCGTCGCACGGCTGGTGCGCGGGGCTTCTCATCCATCACGCCCATCTGATCGCGCAGTATCCGCAAGCCCGGCCAGCAGGCGGTTTGGGCGGACGGCCTCGATGTGCCGATCGCGGCTTCCTTTGCGCCAAGTGTGAAGGCCACCCCGGTGGACGGCGGCTATCAAATCTCGGGCGCGGGATCGCCGTTCGCCAGCGGGGTCGACCATTGTTCCTGGGTGATGCTCGGCGGAATGGTGCAGGACGGACCGGCGCCGGAATGGACGTTCTTTCTGGTCCCGCCCGGCGAATACAAAATCCGCGACACCTGGTTTACCGCCGGCATGCGGGCGACCGGCAGCAAGACCATCGTCACCGACAATGTCTTCGTCCCGCACGGCCTCGTGTTGCGCCTGACGGACCTGCGCGACGGCAACGGCCCGGGCGGCGCCGTCCATAGCGGCGTCATCTTTCACACACCGTTCTTCTACTATGCGCCGATCTCGTTCGCGACGCCGATGCTGGGTGCGGCCCAGGGCGCCTATGAAGTTTTCCGGGAATGGACCAAGGCGCGAAAGGCGCAGGACGGCACCTCGCTCGCGGAAAAGAGCTCGGTACAGGTGCGGATGGCGCGCGCCGCCGCCGACATCGACGCCGCCGACCTTTTATTGCGGCGCGCGGTGCATGTGACCGACGCGCCGGAGGCCTATTCCCCGGAGCTGCTGGCGCGCTCGGTGCGCGACTTTGCGCGCGTATCCGAATTGACGGTCGCGGCGATCGACGCGCTCGTTGCCCTAAGCGGCACCGCGGGCTTTGCCACCTCGCATCCAATTCAGCGGGCCTGGCGGGATATCCACTTCATGTCCATGCATATCAGCCTGAACGTCGAGACCAATTTCACGCATTACGGCCGCATGGAGCTCGGCCTCGGACGCGATGCCAGCCGGCCGTATTTTTGATTCCATCACCATTTACCGGATGCGTGCAGCGCGAAGCGGCGGCCTGCTGATTCGAGAACGGCGGATTCCCGGATGCCGGCGGCGGGGAATGGGGACGGACGACTTACGACGGATCGCATTTTGACGGCCGACCGTCGCTTTCGGGGCAAAGCGGTCTCTCGCTCGAAGTAACGCGATAGATCGCGCCGCTCTCCCAACTCACCTACCTCCGTTACGGCTTCGCCGCAGCCATCGCAGTAGTAGGAATAGAGTTCCGGTATTGTGCCGAGGGCCGGGATGAGGCGCGTGAAACGCATCGGCTTGGCGCAGTTCGGGCAGAGCGGTGGGATAACGGGTTCGGTGTCCATGTCGTCACCATGACGGTGCGGTGACGGCGACGCATTGCGCTAAATCAAAACGTACCAAGGTCGTGGTGCCGACCTTAATTGCATTCTGAAATAGGGCATGACCCGTTTTGGAACTTCCTTAGTTCCGGGCCTTCTGCCTACAATTTGACCTCGCAACTATCCCATTCAGACTTACGTATGTTCATCACCGACAGCGGCCAGGAGCCAGGCGTCGGTGGCTGAGAGTCTCGGTAGCACTCCCGCCTGCTTGAGGAGAAGTCGCGCATGCCGTATCATACGCCATCAATCATCGCCAACGAAGGCTCGCACCCATTACCCGACAGCACTCGCACGCTCGTGTGCCCCTCTTGTGGCGACACTATGAAGCACCTTCGCACGGTCCCAAAACTTGGAGTGCGTCAGGAAAAGCTGATCTTCATCTGCCCTTCCTGCAAAGAGGTCGATACAAGGGAACTCAAAAGCACGCGGCGTGATACCGGCTCAAGTGCTCCGAACCGCTCAGCTTTCCGATATCTGTGACGCGGAATTCGGCCTCGACGACCTCGCCGACCATCACCCTTGACCGCGATGGCCCGGCAATCATCCAAATCTGAAGAACGTCCATCTCCACAGCGAATTAAGTTTTCGTGCGACCTTGTGCTTTGCTCTCGGTACCACAGATAAATTAAGCATAGGCAGGCAACGGCCCCCTGTGAGCTGCCCACGAAACGGAAACCTGTCGAAGTCTCCGTTCACCCACTGGCAGCGTTCGTGCCATCGGCTGGCACAATTCTAATCTAACAATTCATAACGGCCCGCATTGCGGGTGCCGTCTGCACCCGCTGTTCAACCGCACGCGCCTTACGGCGCGCGCGTACTGAAGCGATTTTCAAAAAGGAGAGTACCGATGAATAACGAAAACCTGACTATTCACTTCAAGGTCAAGGACTACAACGCATGGTGGACGAGTTACAATGGGAACGAGAAGAACCGCGCGTCTGCCGGCATCACGAAAAGCAAAGTGTTCCGCAGCGCGGAGGACCCCAATGACGTGTTGCTCCTTCAGGATGTCGCCGACGTATCGAAGGCTCGCGCCTGGTACGGCTCAGGCGAAATGAAGGCGGTGTTGGAAAAGAGCGGTGTAGTCGGCTCGCCCAGCATCCGCGCCGCAGCCTAACTCCGAGCTTCTAACAGATCGTAACCGGGGCAGTGCACAACGTGAGTGTATTGTTGCGTGCCCTCCTGAAGATGGAAGCCCCAGCCCGCGTCGCCCCCGACCACGGCTGGGGCAACCAATGCCGTGTCACGTGAACACATCGCTCGATCTTCCAAAGTCCGTGACAACGGGAGCGCCGCCAATGACCATAGAGGAATCTAAAGCCCTCAAGAAGGGCACCCGTGTGTATTGGCGAGGCGATGCTGCTGACAGCGGCATGATCACCGAAACGAGTTGGGATGCGGTTACGATTGCCTGGAACAACGGGCAGGTCGCCAGAGTACACCATGGAGACATGCGCGAAATTCAGCAAGCCTCGACAAAGCCCTATACTGTGTGACGGCACTGTGTAGCCGCTTCCCGGCGCTCCCGATGCGACGCTCCGCCGCCGGAACCATCTGGCCAGCCCCGCGATTAGCTAGGTGGGCTGGCCAGGAGGTATCAAGCCGTGCTGGTTGATTTTGCGCTGTTTGTCATCGGCGCCTTCACGCTCTCACTCATGGTCTGCGGCTGTATTTATACGGTCGGCGATATCGTGCGGCTATAATCAGAGGGGAGCGAGCTTGGGAAGGGTTCTTTATTGGACTGCGACCATTATCGCCAGCCTGATCGTGGCGGCGGTTGTAGCGGGCTACGTATCCAATTCTGGCGAAGGCGTACCTTTTATCTCGACCACCGCTTTAATGCTTGCCGGAGCTATTTGGCTCGTGGGGTGGATTTGCCGCAATCGTTCGCCGCAATCAAACTGATGGCTGGCCGGCACTATTTTCGGCCCAATAATTCGGGCAGCTAGGCGATGTTCGCGGCGATGCGCCGTGTTTCGTCGCGCGTGAGCGGCTTGGCGGCAGGCCGGAAAATTACTGCATTGCGGCAACTGACGCGAAGGGCGTCGCGATGCAATCGAAGAAAAAGAAATCTGACGCAGTTAGGCGGCTGGTATGTCCCACGCAAACACTGTAGCTTGCCCGAGAGCTGCCCTTAAAACGAGAATGTGCCGAACTCCTCGTTCCTAGCAATTGGCGGCACTCTTGCCTCCGGCAGGCGCAATTGCAGACAATACGACGAACAGTTCCACCTCCTTTCGCGAGTGAAAGGCGGAGGCATGCCGATAATGCTCAGAGCATTTCGGAGAAAAGAACGCCATGAAACTTCCCCGCCGAAAATTTCTGCATCTGGCAGCGGGCGCAGCCGCGCTGCCGACCATGTCGCGGGTTGCATGGGCGCAAACCTATCCGACGCGGCCGGTACACTTGATCGTCGGCTTTGCCGCTGGCGGCCCGAACGACATCTCTGCGCGCCTCATGGGCCAATGGCTGTCGGAGCGCCTCGGGCAGCAATTCGTCGTCGAAAACCGGCCGGGCGCCGGTGGCAATGTCGCCACTGAGCTCGTCGTACGAGCGCCGGCAGACGGCTATACGCTTCTACTGGTCCCCGCACCCGCCGCGATCAACGCGACACTTTACGACAACCTCAGCTTCAATTTCATCCGCGACATCGCGCCGGTCGCAGGCATTTTGCGCGTGCCCGAAGTCATGGTGGTCAATCCATCGGTTCCGGCCAACACTGTTCCTGAGTTCATCGCCTATGCCAAAGCCAATCCGGGCAAGATAAATATGGCATCGGCTGGCAACGGCAGCGTGCCCCATGTCGCCGGCGAGCTATTCAAGTTCATGGCCGGCGTCGATCTGGTTCGGGTGGGTTATCGTGGCGGAGGCCCGGCGCTCATCGATCTCCTCGGCGGCCAGGTGCAGGTTATGTTTGAGCCCACTCTCTCGACGATCGCTTACATCAGGGCTGGCAGGCTGCGCGCGCTGGCGGTCACCTCTGCGACGCGCTCACCGGCGCTGCCGGACGTCCCAACCATGAGTGAATTCATACCAGGCTATGAGGCGACCGCATGGTTCGGGATCGGCGCACCAAAAGATACGCCTACCGAAATTATCGGCGGGCTTAACACAGAGGTAAACGCCGGCCTCGCCGATCCGAAAATCAAGGAGCGGCTCGCCGACCTGGGCGGCGTTCCAATGCCGATGACACCCGTCGAATTTGGCAAACTCATCGCCGACGAGACAGAGAAGTGGAGCAAAGTGGTTCGCGCAGCCAACATCAAGGCTGATTAGGTTCACGCGTCCGCAGCCCAAAATTCCATAACGCCTCGTTAGGCGAACGTCGCTTGCGAGAGGCAACCATCGGCAAGGGCGAATAAACTTTCGCAATGCGGTAATTGGCAGTCGCGAAATGACGTGATGGGTCATTCGTGTCCGGGTCAGGCCGGCAGCGCGTCCAGCCATGTCTGCTATGCCCCAAAAGCGGAAGCAAAATCGGAGTATTGGCATCTGCCGCGATGGGCGACGCGAGCCGCTCGTAATTATGAATGGGGCGCAACGTTCGCACGCGCCGATGCGGTTCCGTCTCCCGATTGGAAGAAAAAGAAGAAAAAATCACCGCAAGCCCGCCTGCACCACCAGCGGATAGACGTTATTCTTGAACCAGCGCTGGTCTTCGATATAGCGCGGCCAGTTCAACAGCGTGCCGTCGAGGCCCATTTTCGACATCCGGATAAGCCCGTCCACGATCTGCTCCGGCGTGCCGATCAGCGGATAGCCGCCCCATCCGGCGATGAAGTGCTTTTTCATTTCGGCGAGCACCGCTGGCGGCAATGTCTTGGCATTGGCGATCATGGTGTCGACCAGGTTGGTGACCGCATCCCAGTCGCCCTTCTCTTGCACATATCTCTCGAAATAGTCCTTCGCTTCCTTCTCCGTCTCGCCCTGCACGACATAGGCGTAACTCCAGACCTGAATTTCGCGGCCGTACTCATTGCGCGCGAGTTCGCGATACGAATCGACCTTGGCCTTGCAATCGTCGAAGTCGTGCGAGCCAAACACCACATAGACCATATCGCAATGCTTGGCGGCGAAGTGCTGGCCCTTTTCCGATCCGCCGGCGTTCATCACCGCCGGAAACGGCCGCTGGATCGGCTTGGGCTCGAGGTAGCCCTTCTTGATCTTGTAGAAGCGGCCTTCGAAATCGAACGGCTCGTCGCGCGTCCACAGTTCCTTCAAGATATGCAGCCATTCGGCGGCGCAGTCGTAGCGGTCGTTGTGCTCCAAGAGCGGCGAGCCGAACATTTCGATCTCGGGCCGGTTCCAGCCGGTCACGATGTTGAGCGCAAAACGGCCGCCGGTGACATGATCGATGGTTGCCGCCTGCTTCGCCGCCATCACCGGATGAATGGTCGGCACATGCGAGGTGGCGAAGATGCCGGAATAATGCGTCGAGGCGCCGATCGCCGAGGCCCAGGAAAAGCACTCGAAGCCGGGGCCGTTGAAATTGGTGACGCCGCCGAAGCCGTGCCAGCGTCCGATCGGAACCAACGCCTCGAATTCCATCTCTTCGGACGTCTTGGCTAATTCCAGCGTGTTCGGCCAGTTGATCTCAAGCACGCCGTCGATGGACGAAATCGCGCAGCCGCGGTCGAGATTGGTGCCGAAAGTGCCGAGCTTGAGCTTGCGGTCATTGAAAACCGGGTTGGTCTTGCGGCGGTCTTGCCGCGCGCTCACAACTGCATCCATGGCGTTCCTCCGGCATTCCTCCCGAACAGGGCTGAAAGCTTAATCAACGCAATGCCGCTGTGGCAATCGTCGCGCGGTCGTGCAAGATAATGCGCGAGGTAAGCGGGAGCCGGCCAAGTTGGAGTGAACATGTCGATCTTCGCCGTAAACTATCTGTGCCGCGAGGTTTTACGCGACCACGCCTTTCGTGCCGCTATGAAGGCCGATCCGGGGAAGGCGCTGGCGCCGCTCGATCTCGCCGACGACGAGCGGCGCGCGCTCATTGCCGGCGACGTCGGCACGCTCTATCGCATGGGCGTCAACGGTTTTCTCATGGGTTATCTGGCGCGCTTCGAGGTCTGCGGGCTCAACGTCGAGATTTACAATCAGCGCATGCGCGCGGTGAAGGTCGACGAGATCGGCCAGCCGGTGGCGTGAAACGGCGCGGCAGCTAACGGGAGGTCGAGACATGGCGCAGATCGTTGCCGGGTTCGGAGTGCCGCACACGCCGATATTCCCGCATTTCGTCAAACGCGATGGGCCCGATTGCGAGATCGCAAAGCTGTTCGGCGCCCAGAAAGAGCAACTCGCCGCCACGCGGCCCGATCTGATCGTGATGTTCGACACCGATCATCTCAACACGTTCTTCCTCAACGATTTGCCGATCTTCGCCGTCGGCATCGACAAAAGCTTCAAGGCGCCGAATGACGAACCGCGCGACGTGCCGAATTACATCGTAAAGTCCCTGCCCGGCCTCGCGGCGCATATTCGCGCCGCCGCAATCGGCGCCGGCTACGACGTCGGCATGACGCAGAATTTCTCGGTCGATCATTCGATCACCGTGCCGCTGCATTTTCTCACGCCCGACATGCACATCCCGGTCATTCCGTTTTTCGTCAGCGGCCATCTGCCGCCGCTGCCGAAGGCAGAGCGCTGCCACGAACTCGGCAAAGCGGTGGCGCGCGCGATCGAATCCTGGCCGCAGGCGTTGCGCGTCGTCATCATGGGCTCGGGCAGCTTCTCGCTCGAAGTGGGCGGCCCCCGCATGGCGCCCGGCCGCTCCGACGGCGTGCCCGATCCGGACTGGGCCATGCACGTGATCAAATCGCTCGAGGAGCAGAAGATCGATCGGCTGATCGCCGAGTCGACGCAGCATCAACTGCTCAAGGCCGGCAATGTCGGCGGCGAATTGTTGAACTGGATTGCCATGCTCGGCGCCATCGGCGACCGTAAGCCGACCTATGTCGCACCGCAGATGCAGAACGGTCACGCTTACGGCGTGTGGCGCTGGAATTAAACAGTTTCGGCTATTGCCGGCACGCTGTCTGGCGCTGCGGCCTCGTCGGCATCGCTCAGGAGAAAGTCCGTGCCGAGCTCGTCAAAGCGCGGACAGCCGATCAAGCCCAGGTTAATGTCGATTTCCTCGCGCAAGATATCGAGCGCCCGGGTCGCGCCGACTAAGCCGGCGGCGGCGACGCCGTAAAGCGTCGCGCGGCCGACGAAGACGAAATCTGCGCCGAGGCAACGCGCAACGATGATGTCGGAACCGCGCCGCACGCCGCTGTCGAGCATGACGGCGAGACGGTCGCCGACGGCCGCTTTGATGCGCGGCAGAATTTCAATCGACGCCGGAGCGCGATCGAGTGCCTTGCCGCCGTGGTTGGAGATGACGATGCCGTCGACGCCGTACTCGGCGCAGCGCACGGCATCGGACGGCCGCATGATGCCCTTAACGACAAGCTTGCCCGGCCAGACACGGCGGAAGCCGTCGAGATCGCGCCAAGTCTGGACCGACGGACTCTGCGTCCGGAAAAATCGCGCGACCTCGGCCGCGTTGGCTCCCGGCGCGGCGTAAGGCGCCCAGGTTTCCATGACCGGCATGCCGCCTTGCCGCAAATAGTCGATCACCCAGGGCAGATGCCGCAACGCCTCGAGTAAATCCAACGCGGCAAGCTTTGGCGGCAAGCGGAAGCCGTTTCGCATATCGCGCTCGCGCTTCGGCAAAACCGGATTGTCGACGGTCAGCATCAGCGTGCCGAAACCGGCATCGCGCGCACGCCGCAAGAAATCCTCGGAGATCTTTGCATCGCGCGCGGCATAGAGCTGGAACCACGTATTGGCCGGATTTATCCGTGCCACCCGCTCGATCGAAACCATGCTGGCGCCGGACATGACAAACGGCACGTTTGCGGCAGACGCAGCCTGGGCAAGCATGAGTTCGGCGTCGCGGCGAAAAATCCCGGCAACGCCGGTTGGCGAAATGCCGAACGGACTGGCGTAGGTCCGGCCGAACAGCGTCGTCGACTGATCGCGTTGCGCCACGTCGACCAAATGGCGCGGCAAAAGCCGGTAACGATGAAATTCTTCCTCGTTGCGGACGACACCGCGCTCGTCTTCGACGCCGCTCGTGATGCCCTCATAGACGACGCGCGGCAGTCGCCGCTTGGCCAAACGCTCGATATCGCCGATGCTCAATGCGTCGCCGATCTTCACGGCCCTGCTCCACCGCCGCTCAAGGCGCTGCCGGCTTCCACAGCATCCGGCGCATCGGCTGATCGAGCAACGGCCCGACCCGCGCCGCGAATTCCTTGAATTCGGGCCGCGCATTGTGCGCCTCCCAGACGGCGCGACTGAGCCAGCGGGCGCAGATCATGCAGTCGAGCGGATCGCTACGGCTGCGATTGAGGTCGAAGCGGATATTGCCCTGCATATCGTCGAGATCGCCGCCGATTGTGTTGAGCGTCGCGTCGACCGTATCGGGCTTCATGCGGAAACGAACCAGGGTGACGTGGCCGACTTCGCCGCGGCCGCCGCCGTTGGTGCCGGCATTGGTCAGCGCCTGAGTCCAGAAGGTCGCATCCGGCGAGCCGTCGAGCATGGGTTTGATGGCCGCAAGGTTCGCCGCCATTTCCGGCCGCTCGCGATGCGTTTGCAGCGCCGCCTCGTCGGCGAACTCCTCATAGAGCATGAAATTCAACGGATCGTCCTGGTCGACGTAGAACTCAAACTGTCGATTGCCGGGCTCGGACCTCGTCGCCGCAACCGCGGATAGCATCTGTTTTGCGAACTGCCGTTCTTGACCGGCTTTCGCGCGAAACCGCACCAATATGACGTAGCCCCCTGACGCTTCGCTCATCGGTGCACGCTCAAATCGGCTGACTGGTTTCGCCGGCGACGACCACCTCGTCACGGGCGGGACGGATGAGGAACGCAATCACGCCCGAGGCCGCCATCGCGCCGGCGAGGACCAGCAGAGCGTCGGTGAAAGAGCCGGTCGCCTGCCTGATCCAGCCGATGGCAAATGGCGCGATGAACCCGCCGAGATTGCCCATGCTGTTCACCAGCGCGATGCCGCCCGCCACGGCGACGCCGGTAAGGAACGTGCCCGGCACGACCCAAAACACCGTATAGCCGGCGATGATTCCCATCACGGCGATCGAAAGGCAGACGATGCCGAGGAACGGCGAGCCGACATAGGCGCTGGCGGCAAACCCGATCGCGCCGACGATGAGCGGGATGGTCAGATTGACATAGCGTTCATTGCGGCGATCCGAATGACGGCCCCACAGGATGGCCGCGAACGCGGCGCAAATCCATGGAATAGCCGACACGCAAGTCACCTCGAAGTTGCTCATCGTGCCGAGCGATTTGATGATGGTCGGCATCCAGTTATTGATGCCGGACAATCCCATATTCATGCCGATATAGAGCAGGCCCAAAACCAGGACGCGCCAATTGAGCAGCGCCGCGCCAAGCGAGAGTTTCTGCCGCGTCTCGGCGTGAATTTTCTCGTCCTCCTCCGCAAGGGTTCGCTGCAGCCATTGCCGCTCGTTTGCGGAAAGCCATTGCGCCTTCGCTGGAGTAGGCGTGAGGTAGAAATAGGTGGCGATCGCAAGCAGCACCGCCGGGATTCCCTCGGCGATGAATAGCCACTGCCAGCCTTTGAATCCGAGAACGCCGTCGAGCTGCAGCAAGAGGCCCGCGAGCGGTCCGCCGACGATGCCGGCGAACGGCGTCGCCAGGATCCAAATTGCGGTCAAGCGCGCCCGCTGCCGCAGCGGAACCCACAGCAGGATATAGAGCGTCATGCCGGGAATGAATCCGGCTTCGGCCACGCCGAGGAGGAATCGCATCACGTAAAGGCCGGTCGCCCCGCTGACGAAGGCCATTCCGATCACGACTACGCCCCACGTGAACATGATGCGCGCGAGCCAGATATTGGCGCCGATCCGATGCAAGAATACGTTGCTCGGCACTTCGAACAGGACATAGCCAAGAAAAAAGATGCCGGCCGCCAGGCCGAAGACCGCCGGATCGATGCCGAGGTCCTTGTTCATCGTCAAAGCCGCGAAGCCGATATTCACGCGGTCGATGAAGTTGACCATCGTCAGCACGATCATGAAAGGGAACAAACGCCGCGTCACCTTGCCGATGACCACGGATTCAATGTCGGGATTCGCAGCGTTCGCCGTTTGCATTGGAGCTTTCCTTCCCCGTAAGAGCGCAATTTTGGTTCTTATTTTTTGTTCTTAAATCTTGCCGGCCGACCGCGCGACAACGTGTTCGCGCGGAAATTGCGCCGAAACTGCGAGAGCCTAGCAACATTGCTTGGGCAGTCAACATTCGCCGGTCAAAACATCGGATATGCCGGGTTGAGCGGCAGCCCGAATTCTACTCGGCCGAAATTCTCCGCCGGCACGTCCCAGTTCATGACCACATGCGAGGAAATGGCGTGGGCGTCGCGCCAGCAGCGTTGCACCGGATTGTCGTCCATCAGTCCGCTCGAACCGCTGATCTTGACCAGATCGTCCATCGCCTCACGCAGCATGCGCAGCGCGTAAGTAAAGTCGCGCCGCAACAGTGTCCGGGTTGGCAGCGACATGCCGGCATAATCCGCCCGCGCGGTCGCGAATGCGCGCCGCGCCAAAAGCTCGGCCGCGTCGATCTGTGCCGCAATTTCCGCGACGCGTATCTGCACCGGCACGTGCTGGGCGATGGCGAGCTGGGTGTAGGTCAGGTAGCGCTGCCGCGTCCACTGCACGAATTCCGCATAGCCGCCGCGCGCCACGCCGAGCACGGGACCGAGCAGCGCATAACTATGTAGCGCGATGAACGGCGCGCGGTACATCGCATTGGTGTTGACTTTCGATCCGGGCGAGCAGCCCTCGCGCAGCGCCGCGAACGAGACGCTGCGGTGCTCGGGCACGAACACGTTGTCGAGCACGGCCGTGTTCGAACCGCTGCCGCGAAGCCCCGCGCAGTACCAGGTGTCGTCCTGCTTCAGTTGCGATACCGGCACGAGATAGAGGCGCATGTCGGGGTGCGCTTCGCCGTCGCGCTGCACCAGTCCGCCGATCATGATCCAGTGCGAGTGCCGCAAGCCGGAACACCACGACCAGCGGCCGTCGAGACGATAGCCGCCGGACGCCGGCGCCACTTTTCCGGTCGGCGCCGCCGAGGTGGCGATGCAGGCGGCTTTGTTTTGACTCCATACGTCGTGCTGCGCTTCTTCCGGGAACAACGCCAGCATGCAGGCGTGGTCGGCGAGATAATTCAGGCACCAGGCGGACGAGCCGCACGTCGATTTGCCGAGTTCGACGGCGATATCGAACGCGACTTCGTGGTCGTGCTCGTAGCCGCCCCAGCGCCTCGGCTGCAGCGTGTGAATGAGTCCCGCGGCGATGAATTCGTCGACCGATTCCTGCGGAATATTGCGGTCGCGCTCGGCGCGCACCGCGCGTTCGCGTAAGCGCGGCGCCAGCGCACGAGCCCGCGCAACGAGTTCATCGGCGCTGGGAATATTGCCCGGCGCGGAAGCCGGCCGCAGTTCGGCGATGCTCACGGCGTTTCCTCCAGTTTCGGGAAAGACTGCGCCGGGAGCGAAGCCAGATCAAGTATTGCGTCGCCCTCGTATTCGCGCATTCACGCCAGATTAATATCAATCCGGGCGTCATCGGCATTCGGCAGCATCGCGCGCACGTCCAATTCTAATTGTTTTGGATCGAGAACTGCGGCCGAGCGCCGGTCCATACCTCACATGCCCCACCGTCGAACGAACCACTGCTTAATAACATGCGTGAGAACCGCATAACTGAGCAGCGTCGCCGCAACTAGCGGCCAATAGAGCCGCGGTAGCGGCGTCATTCCGAGCGCGGCGCCAGCCCAGGTGAACGGCAGGGTGATTCCTACCAAGCTGATGATAATCGAGGTTGCGATCAGCGCCGGACTGGCTCGGCTCTCGATGAACGGTATCTTGGCGGTGCGGATGATATGAATAATGAGCGTCTGCGTCAGCAGCGATTCGACAAACCATCCGGTCTGAAACAACGACGGATTGCTCCAGGCATCGAATACATAGAGCATCATCGCGAAGGTGGTGTAATCGAAAATCGAGCTGACAGGCCCGATAAATATCATGAATTTGAAAATGTTGCTGATATCCCACCGCCGCGGCAAGGCGATATAGTCTTCATCGACATTGTCGGTCGGTATTGCCGTTTGCGAAAAATCGTAGAGCAGATTGTTGGTCAGCACCTGGATCGGCGCCATCGGCAGAAACGGCAGGAACACGCTGGCGCCAAGCACGCTGAACATGTTGCCGAAGTTCGAGCTTGCGCCCATCTTGATGTATTTCGTGATGTTGCCGAATACTTTCCGTCCTTCTATTACGCCCTGTTGAAGCACCAGCAAGCTTTTCTCCAGCAAAATGATATCCGCGGATTCCTTGGCAATATCGGCAGCCGTGTCGACCGATACGCCGACATCGGCGGCCTTCAGCGCCGCACTGTCATTGATTCCGTCGCCGAGAAACCCAACCACGTGCCCGTTGAGGTGCAAGGCTCCGACAATTCGATCCTTTTGTGCTGGCGTTAGTTTGGCGAAGACCGTTGTTCGATCCGCTACGCCGGCGAGCTCTTGGTCGGTCATTTGCTCGATCTGCCTGCCGAGAAGGATATCGCCGATTTCGACCTTCACTTCCCGACAAATCTTGCGGGTGATGACCTCGTTGTCTCCCGTCAGGATCTTGATCTGTACGCCCTTGGCCGCGAGCGCGGCGATCGCTTCACGGGCACTGTCCTTGGGCGGGTCGAGAAAGGCAATATAGCCCAACAGCGTGAGATCGCACTCGTCGGCAACGGAGTAGGAAGTCTTGAGGCTATCGACAATTTCCTTGTACGCAACGGCTACGACACGAAATCCATCTTCATTGAGCGCAACCGTTTCATCTTTCGCGGTTGCGAAGTGGCTGGCATCGAGTTTGCCCTTGGCGCCGTCGATTTCGTAGTCAGTGCAGACCGCCAAGATCTCCTCGACCGCGCCCTTGCAAATAAGAACGTGCTTGTCCTGGCCGTGCGCGACCACGACCGACAGGCGCCTTCGCGAGAAGTCGAAGGGTATTTCGTCGATCTTGGCGAAGCCGGCGTCGATCCCCAGGATCTTATGTAAGTCGACGTGTTCGAGCACCGCGACGTCGAGAAGATTTTTTAATCCGGATTGAAAATGACTATTCAAATAGGCGTATTGGAGAACCCGTTCTGAACTCTTCGCCGCGGATGTTCAAGTATCGCTTGAGGATGATCCGATCCTGCGTCAGCGTGCCGGTCTTGTCGGTACACAACACATCCATGGCGCCGAGGTTTTGAATGGCATTGAGGCGTTTGACGATGACCTTGGCGCGCGCCATGGCGGTGGCGCCCTTTGCCAGATTGACCGTTACGATCATCGGCAGCATTTCCGGCGTGAGCCCCACCGCGACCGATACGGCAAACAACAGCGCCTCAAGCCAGTCGTGCTTCGTCAATCCGTTGATGAGAAAGACCAGCGGTCCCATCACGATGATGAAACAAATCATCAACCAGGTGAACCGCGCGATACCTCGATCGAACGCGGTTGGAAGGTACTGGCCTGCTATTTGGTCGGCGAGTTGCCCGAAAAATGTTCGTCCACCGGTGCGGACGATCAGACCGGTGGCATAACCGCTGACGACGTTTGCTCCCATGAAGCAAACATTGGGCAGGTCGAATGGGGTGTCGCAGTGGCCGTCATTGGCGTGGGCATACTTCTCGGCTGGCATGGCTTCGCCGGTCAGGGCGGATTGGTTGACAAAGAAATCCTTGGTCTCAAGCAGCCGCAAATCGGCCGGGATCATGTCGCCGGCGGACAACCGCACGATATCGCCGGGGACCAGCGTTTCGATCGGGATTTCCTCAAAATCGGCATGCCCGCCCTCGGTTGCTCGCCGCACGCTGGCGGTCGTTCTTACCATTGCCCGCAGCCGCGCTGCCGCTTCGTTTGATCGGTGTTCTTGTATGAACGCCGTTATGACCGACAGAAAAACCATTACGACAATCACGACGGCGGCGCGGACATCTCCCAGGAAATACGAGACGACGGCCAGCGTCACGAGCAGAGCATTGAGCGGATTCTTCGACCGGTTCCAGATTTCCTCAACAATCGTCGGCTGCTTTTCGCGTGTGACGAGATTAAGTCCGTACGTCTTCAGGCGTTGCGCGACTTCATCGGATGTGAGGCCAATGGTGCTCGAGCCGCCTTTTTGACACGCCGCTTCGACCGAAAGCTTGCTCAGGTCGAAGAGCTCATCGACATCGGCTATTTTTTTGGCGGTCGCGCGATCCTTTCGATCATTCCAAAACCGAGATTTTACGCCACTCCAACGGGCTCCACCGCCGGCCGGCAACTGCGCTTGTGGACCGATCCGCGCCTCAACCATTAGGCCCTCTGCCGAACCTTCTATTGCACAAAATTCGAATACCAGCCGTTACCAAGACAATTACGGGACGGTCGCTCGACGCCGATTGATCGAAATCAAGTATTGTCCTTCAATTTTACCGCGCAGCTATCCAACTCAAGTAATAATCGGTATTCTCAGGAGTAAGTCCGGTGGTGAGGCGGTGCAGAAGTCGCGCGAGATGGATTATTTCCAGGTGCGCTCGGCTCATAGCTCCCAAGCCGTGCCGGTCGGCCAAGAATTTAGCTACGCGGGGATAAACCGCGGTTTCATCGTCACGCTCGTGCTCCACTATCTCTTGTGCAACGATGTTATCGGCCTCCGAAATCAAAGTGACCGCGCCGGCTCCGTGCGCCTGATCCAACGCGTCCGCGATTTCTCTTAGCCGATCGAGCGTCGATTCCATCCGCTCGTGCGCCAGGCGCAGCGTAGCGGCGACACCAGCAGGCATATTCCGCCGGCCAAACACATGGCCCGAAGTCAAAGCGCGCAATGCGTTGAGGATGACGGCAACGTCGATTGCCTCCTGAGTCAAAGCTCCGGCAACCGGAGGTAAAACGCCGATGGCGGCAAAGAACATCGCTAGCCCCGACATTGCCATCCCCGAAATTGTGCTTTGCAACGCGATGCCGCGCGTTCGTCGTGCGATTGAGACGGCATCGGAGCACTAATACATTGAACTATCGTGCCTATTCTTTGAAATCGGGACAGCCATATAGAGACTGGACTGGCTGGCTGGGGCGGGAGGATTCGAACCTCCGAATGGCGGAATCAAAATCCGCTGCCTTACCACTTGGCTACGCCCCAAACTGGATTGCCGCCGGCCGATCGCGGGCGGCCGGGCGGAACATAACGGCGCCACCCCCGCGGATCAATGATGACGCGACTATCGACGTGGGCCATACGGCTTATAATGCGCCCTGTAATAATGTGATCGCGCCGGCCGCCGCCGTCTCCAAGGCCCGCCGCAAGAGGAACAATGCCCGATTCCGTCGAGGTAACCGATGATGGCGGTGTTCGAATCATCCGGATGAATCGTCCGGAGAAGAAGAATGCGCTGACGCAGCCAATGTACGCCGCGATGACCCGCGCGCTAAGCGAGGCGCAAGACAACGGAGCGATCCGCTGTGTCGTCATCGCCGGCGGCGCCGGAGCGTTCTGCGCCGGCGCCGACATTGCCGAGTTTCTCGAATCGGCGCAAAGCGGCGCGCTGCGGCCGAGTACCGTCGAATTTCTCAAAACGATCGCGCGCAATCGAAAGCCCCTGGTCGCGGCTGTGGGAGGCCTCGCCGTCGGCATCGGCGTGACCATGCTGTTTCACTGCGACCACGTCGTTGCATCCGCCGATGCGACCTTCTCAACGCCATTCCTCAAACTCGCCCTTATTCCCGAAGCGGCATCCAGCCTGCTCGCGCCAATGCGCATGGGACACGCCCGCGCGTTCTCGATGCTTGTCATGGGCCGTCCGCTTTCGGCCACCGAGGCGAAACAAGCGGGCATCGTCAACAGCGTCGTCGATGCCGCCGCGGTCGATGACGTCGCGTTGCAGGCTGCGCGCGAGATCGCGGCGCTTCCCGCCGGCGCGGTGGCGGTGTCGCGGGCGCTGATGCGCGGCGGGCTTGACGCGATTGATCGGCAGATCGATACCGAGATCATGCATTTTCGGGAACGTTTGCAATCCGATGAAGCGCGCGCGGCATTTTCCGCCTTCCTGTCGCGCAAGAAATAAACCCGGCGATGGCGCTCTCCGGAAAAACACTGTTCATCACCGGCGCTTCGCGCGGCATCGGGCTTGCGATCGCGCTGCGCGCCGGGCGCGACGGCGCCAATATCGCCATCGCGGCAAAAACGGCGGAGCCGCATCCAAAACTTTCCGGCACCATCTATACCGCCGCCGAAGAAATCGAGCGCTCGGGCGGCAAGGCGCTGCCGCTCGTGGTCGACGTCCGCGACGAAGCGACAGTGCGCGATGCGCTCGACCGGACGGCGCAAAAATTCGGCGGCATCGACATCGTGGTCAATAATGCGAGCGCGATCCAGCTCACGGGCGCGCGTGACACCGACATGAAGCGGTTCGATCTCATGCATCAGGTCAACGCGCGCGGCAGTTTCGTCGTCTCGAAATGGGCAATCCCCTATCTGGCGAAGGCGGCCAACCCGCACATTCTGATGATCTCGCCGCCGCTCGACATGAAGGAAAAATGGTTCGCGCCGCATACCGCCTACAGCATGGCGAAATTCGGCATGAGTTCTCGTGGTGCTCGGGCTCGCCGGCGAATTGCGGCCGCGAGGGATCGCCGTCAACGCGTTGTGGCCGCGTACCGTCATCGCCACTGCCGCGGTGCAAAACCTGCTTGGCGGCGACGCCATGATGCGCCAGGCGCGCAAGCCCGACATTGTGGCCGACGCCGCCTACGCGATCTTCGCGAAATCGTCACGCGAGTTCACCGGACGTTTTCTCATCGATGACACTTTTCTAGCGGAAAACGGCGTCAGCAACTTCGATCGCTATCGCGTCGATCCAACGCAACCGCTCAGGCGGGACTTTTTCGTGCCGGATGACATTGCGCCGCCGCCCAATGTCCAGACAATCGATTATTTCGGAGCTCCTTCGTGACCTATCGCGCTCCCCTCGCCGATATCGGATTCGCGCTCAAATACGGCGCCGGCTTAAAGCCCGCGATCGAACAGAGCCTATTCGGCGAACTCACCCTCGACGACGTCGACGCGGTTCTGGCGGAGGCCGGCCGCTTTGCCGGCGAAATCATCGCGCCGCTTAATCGCGTCGGCGACAAATACGGCACGCCGTTCAAGGACGGCGCCGTCACCACGCCGCCGGGTTGGAAGGAAGCCTACCGAGCATGGCGGTCGGGCGGCTGGAACGGCCTTGCCGCGCCGAGCGCTTGGGGCGGCCAGGCCCTACCGCAAACCATCAACGCCGCCTGTACCGAAATGTGGCATTCGGCATCGGTGGCCTTCGCCGACGGGCCGATGCTGACCATGGCGGCGATCGACGCGCTCGACGCCCACGGCAGCGACGCGCTCAAGCGCAGCTATCTCGAGAAGCTCGTGTCCGGCGAATGGATGGGCACGATGCAGCTCACCGAGCCGCAGGCCGGCTCCGACGTCGGCGCACTTCGCACCCGCGCCGAGCGCGCGGCGGACGGCGCCTATCGCATCACCGGGCAAAAAATCTTCATCACCTATGGCGAGCACGACCTGACCGACAACATCATCCATTTCGTGCTTGCACGCTTGCCCGACGCGCCGCCCGGCACGCGCGGCATTTCGCTGTTCCTGGTGCCGAAATTTTTGCTCAATGCCGACGGCTCGCTTGGCGCGCGCAATGACGTGCGCGCGCATTCGGTCGAGCACAAGCTCGGCATCCATGGCTCGCCGACCTGCACCATGATCTTCGGCGACAATGGCGGCGCCACCGGCTTTTTGATCGGCGAGGAAAATGGCGGCATGGCCGCCATGTTCACCATGATGAACCGCGCGCGACTCGCCGTCGGCTTGCAGGGCGTCGGCGTCGCCGAGTGCGCAACGCAACAGGCGCTCGCCTACGCGCGCGAGCGACGGCAGGGCCGCGCCGCCGGCATGAAGCCTGGAGAGCCGGCGCCCATCATTGCGCATCCCGATGTGCGGCGCATGCTGCTGACGATGCGCGCGCTCACCCAGGCCGCGCGCGCGATCTGCTACACGACTGCGATGGCGCTCGATCGCGCCGAGCGTGGCGCGGAAAATGGCGCGCGGCAGGCGGCGTATCACCAGGCTTCGCTCCTGACCCCGGTCGCCAAAGCGTTTTCGACCGACATCGCCAACGAGGTCGCTTCGCTTGGCATCCAGGTTCACGGCGGCATGGGCTATATCGAAGAAACCGGTGCGGCGCAGCTCTTTCGCGACGCTCGGATCGCGGCGATCTATGAGGGAACGAACGGCATCCAGGCGGTCGATCTCGTCACTCGCAAACTGCCGCTTGCGGACGGCGCCGCCGTCGCGGCGCATTGCGACCAATTGCGCGGCATCGTTCGGGAGTTGGACGCCAGCAACGACCCGGCCTTCGGCTGGACCTCGGTGCGGCTCGCCGATGCGGTCGAGAGCTTGTCGCGGGCGACGAGTTGGCTGCTCGCGCGGCTCGATCAAGAGCCGGATGCGGCGCTTGCCGGAGCGACCCCTTACCTGCGGCTGTTCGGCCTGGCGACGGGCGGCTGCCTGTTGGCGAAAGAGGCACTGGCGGCGATGCGGCTCGGCGGCGACGCCGCGGCGCGGCTCGCGGTGACGCGGTTCTTTGCCGAAAATTTTGCCGTCCAGGCCGGCGGGCTCGAACGCACCGTGGTCGAATGTGCGCAGGGCGTTCTCGGCGCGGACGCGGCGCTGTCGTCGCCGTAGGGTGGGTTTCGCTAACGCTCGAGCCATCCTACATTCCCCGAATGTCCACGCTTCTCATCACCCATCCGGCCTGCCTCGAACATTTGACGCCGCTCGGCCATCCCGAGCGCCCAGATCGGCTGCGCGCGATCGAAAGCGCGCTTGAAGCGGAAAAATTCCAAATGCTGGCGCGCGTCGAGGCGCCGCGCGCGCCGTTCGAGGTCATCGCGCTGTGTCACCCGATGGACTACATCGAGGCCTTGCGCGACGCGACTCCTCAAGAAGGAATCATCCAGCTTGACGCCGATACCTCGATGTCGCCCGGCAGCTTCGAAGCGGGATTGCGCGCCGCCGGCGGCGCGATCCATGCCGTCGACGAGGTTTTGTCGAAAAGAGCCGCTAACGCTTTCGTCGCGACGCGCCCGCCCGGCCATCATGCCGAGACCGCGCGGCCCATGGGTTTTTGCTTTTTCGACAACGCCGCCATTGCCGCACGCTATGCGCAGAATAAACACGGCATTGCGCGCGCCGCGATCGTCGACTTCGACGTGCATCACGGCAATGGCTCGCAGGAGATTTTCTGGTCCGACAAGACGGTGATGTATTGCTCGACGCATCAGATGCCGCTGTTTCCCGGCACCGGCGCCATCGGCGAAAGCGGCGACTACAACACCGTCGTCAATGCGCCGCTGCGTCCCGGCGACGGGCCTGCGAAATTTCGCGATGCCTTCGAAAGCCGGATCTTGCCGCGGCTCGCCGAATTCAAGCCGGAGCTGATCGTCATCTCGGCCGGCTTCGACGCCCACATGCGCGACCCGCTCGCCAATATCAATCTCGAAGAGGAGGATTTCGCCTGGGCGACGCAAAAGATCATGGACATTGCCGACGCTTGCGCCGGCGGCCGCATCGTTTCACTGCTCGAAGGCGGCTACGATCTGCAGGCTTTGGGCAACTCGGCCGCCGCCCATGTCAACGCGCTGATGCGCGGATAGATGTCGTATAATCGTTGAGTCGGAGAGCCGGGCGATGGCGCAGAGCAGCAGCAGCAGCGATATCGAAAAAATGCCGTTCGAGCGGGCGATCGAAGAGCTTGAATCGATCGTCAAACGGCTCGAAGAGGGCAAGGTGCCGCTGGAAGAGTCGGTCACCATCTACGAGCGCGGCGAAGCGCTCAAGCGCCGCTGCGAGGATCTGTTGCGCCAGGCCGAGGCGCGCGTGGAAAAAATCACGCTCGACGCCGCCGGCAAGCCCATCGGCACCGAGCCGCTCGACGGCGAGTGATCTTCGGTCAAACCGTTAGTGCTATTGCGCGTGTTGTCTTTGCTGCCGCGGCGGTACCGCTGCGGCAGGCGTAGACGGACCGGGTGACGGGTTCATGTTGCAGGAGCCGCGATTGCCGCTCGCTATGCTCGCCAGGCACTCCTGGGCCGTGCGGTAGTGGCAGTCCCAATAGACGTCGTCGCCAAATCTCATGACGCACCAAGGGGCGTCCCCGGAAGACGCCCGGCTCACCGGAACGGCAAAACACACGGCCACCGCGACGGCGGCAGCCGCGATCGTCAGCCCCAAGATGACTTTCACCACGAGAATCACTCCATTGCGTCGCCCACCGCTCATTCAAGGAACTAACACCGGAGCACCGCCGACGATTGCTGTGTGTAAATTCCAGAATTTCTACTTGACAAGTTAGAACAAATAGTGAACATTCACCGGTTCGGATCAAGACTGACGCGTACGAGATTTGGGGCAGAAACAATGGATTCGGACACGAAAAGCGCCTGGCTGCGCAAGCTCGATGAGGAATGCCCTTACCAGGTCGTGCTGCCGCGGCAACAGCTTGCCGACGACAGCGAGATTTTGGATTTCCTCATCAAATATGTCGAGAAATTCGACATGTATGTCGAAGACGATTACGCCGCCTTCGTGCGTTATTGCTTCGCCGACCCGCTCGACGCCGAGATTTTCCGCTCGCGCTTCGAGCCGAAGGCGGAGCGTTTCAGGCTCGCGGGGTGAGGTCTGTCATTCCGGGGCGCGGGCCTTTGCTCGCGAACCCGGAATCCATATTCGCTGATCTGTGATTATGGATTCCGGACTCGACGCTTCGCGTCGATCCGGAATGACGCAGCAACGATATCGGGGCATGCCATGAAATTGGAAGGCGGATGCTATTGCGGCAGTGTGCGCTACGTGGCCGAGGGTGAGCCGACGCTGAAAGCGCAGTGCCACTGCCGCGAATGCCAATATATCAGCGGCGGCTCGCCGAACATGTTCATGCTCATGCCTCCCGATGGGTTTCGTTACACCAAGGGGACGCCCAAGCAATTTGCGCGCCGCGATCTGGAACGCCCGGTGACGCGAGAATTCTGTGCCGAATGCGGCACGCATCTTTTAACGCGGCGGCCGGGCTTGCCCGCCGTGATTTTGAAAGTCGGCACGCTCGACGATCCAAGCCTGTTCGGCGGCCCGCAGATGGCGATCTACACCATCGACAAGCAGTCTTTCCATCAAATCCCCGAAGGCTTGCCGAGCTTCGAGCGCCTGCCGAAACGAGCGTAGGGCGGATGGAGGGGTAATCGCGTTCCCCTCCCCCTTGTGGGGAGGGGCTAGGGGTGGGGGTCGGGAGGTGGTGCACAAAAGTCAACGAACGGTTTTGCACCCGTCGACATGAGCGCGTCACCTCCCGACCCCCCTCCCCACCCTCCCCCACAAGGGGGGAGGGAGATTTATTTTCGCGGCAACCTCTGCCTCACCTTACCGATCTCGGCCCAGACATCGCTCCTCAAATGCTTTTTCAGATTGAGCACGGTGAACTGATTGGCGCCGGTGGTGCGGGTGAGCGCCTCCCATGACAGCGGCATCGAGACCGGCGCGCCGGGGCGCGCGCGCGTCGAATAGGCGGCGACCGAGGTCGCCTCGCGCGTGTTGCGAAGATAATCGATGAAGATTTTGCCCGGGCGCAGCGCCTTGGTCATCTTGGCGAGGTAACGCCGCGGCGCGTCGGCGGCCATGGCGTTGGCGATGCGCGCCGCGAACGCCTTGGTCGCATCCCAACCGGCGCCGTCGATCGGCACGACGACGTGAATGCCCTTGCCGCCGGACAGTTTGACGAAGCTTTTGAGCTTCTCCGCCTTGAGCCGATCGCGCGTCTCCTGCGCCGCGGCGACGATTTCATGCCACGAGACGCCGTCGCCCGGATCGAGATCGAACACGATGCGGTCGCAGATTTCCAAGCGGCCGAGCCGCGAGCCGCGGGTATGGATCTCCAAGGCGCCGGACTGCACCAATGCGATCAGATCGCCGAGTTTTTCCACTGCGATGACGTCGTGCTCCTTGGCGTTGACGGCGTGGCGCAGCGGAGACTCCTTGATATTGGCGGCGATGTGCTTCTGAAAGAAGAGTTCGCCGCTCGTCCCCTCCGGGCCGCGCACGACCGCCAGCGGGCGGTCGACGACATGCGGCGCCATGTAATCCCACACGCTGACGTAATATTCGGCCAAGTCCTCCTTGGTGACCCCGACATCGGCCCAGTAGACGCGGTCCGGATGCGTCAAATGCACATTGGCGATTTCCGAATTCTTGTCGGCGCGCGGCGGCTTTCGCTTCGGCGCTGCGGACTTGCGCACCGCCTGCCGCTGCGCCATCTGCGCGGAATTGGCGAGCGCGGGCCCGGCGACTTCACGGACCACTTCGCGCGCCGGCTTGTCTTCGCGCAACCCCTTGTACGACGCCTGCCGCAGCAAGCCGTCATGGGTGAAGCCGCGGAATTCGGTCTCGACGACCAATTGCGGCTTCACCCAGATGACATCCTTGCGCCGCTCGGCTTTGGGCAAAATGACCGGAGGACGATCGATCCGCAGCGGTTGCAGCCGCTTCCACAGATCGCGGGCCGTTTCGCGGCTATAGCCGGTTCCGACGCGCCCGGCATAGCGCAGCTTGCCGCCGTCATGGAACGCCACCGTCAACGCGCCGACGGCTTTTGCCGTCGCGGTCGAAGGGCTGAAGCCGGCGACGACGAATTCCTGCGCGTTGTGGCATTTGGTTTTGACGAAATTCTCCGATCGTCCGGAACGATACGGCGCGTCGCGCAGTTTTGACACGATACCTTCGAGATTCAATTCGCAGGCATGCTTGAAAATCAGCGGACCGTCTCCGTCGAAATGTTCGGCATAGCGAATAGGTCCCGTTCGGCTTTTGCCCCTGAGGAGGAGTTGCAGCGCCGCTTTGCGCTCGATCAACGGCTTATCGGTCAGATCGCGGCCATCCAAATGCAACAAATCGAAGACCCAATAGACGAAGCGATCGCCGCGGCCGTCCTTTAAATCGGTCTGCAACATCGAGAAACTCGAAACGCCTTTTTCGTTTTCGACGACCAGTTCGCCATCGAGCAACGCGGTTTCCGCAGGCAGCGCTGCGATGGCGTCAGCGATCCGCTTAAAACGATGCGTCCAATCCAGCGCTTTGCGCGTGAAGAGCTTGACCTTGCCATGGTCGAGCCGCGCTTCGATGCGGTAGCCGTCGAATTTGATCTCGTGAATCCAGTTTGCGCCGCTCGGCGCGGCGTCGTGCAGCATGGCCAGGCTCGGCGGAATGAAATCGGGCAGCCGGCCGCTTCCGCCGGCTCGCGGCGCCGCGGCGGAACGCTTGCGCGCGGCCGCCGTCGCCGCGGGCTTCGCTCTTAACTTACGTCGCGCAGCAGGCCGAGGCGGCGGCTTCGGCTCGCTCTTTGCCCTGCTCGTCACCTTGGCTTGCGGCTTGTTGGCTTGCGACTTGGAATTTTTCTTGCCTTGCGAATTGGCTAACGCCCGCAATTGAGCTTTGAATTCACGCTGCGTTTGCGGGCGAGAATCTGTCGACGCTTTGTCGGCGGCGCGACGACTGTGCCAGACCCGCTTCTTGCCCTTGCCCGCGGCGATTTCGTCCATCGAGCGGCCGGTCGCCGCCGAGAGAGGCTCCTCCTCCAATATGTCCCTGCTGCGTCCGCTACGCGCCTCTTCATCCTTGCCTTTGATGAGCAGCCAGTTCTCGTGACGGTCGCCGGCGCGCGACCGCATGCGCACGAGGTGCCAGCGGCCGCGCAATTTTTCGCCATCGAGCACGAAATCGAGGTGACCTTTGGCATAACCCCGGTGCGGATCGCCTTCGGGAAACCAACGCCCACGATCCCAGATCATCACCGTGCCGCCGCCATATTCGCCTTGCGCAATGGTGCCTTCGAACGAGTTGTATTCGATCGGATGGTCTTCGACATGGACCGCAAGGCGCTTTTCGGCGGGGTCGAGACTCGGGCCGCGCGTGACCGCCCAGCTTTTCATGACGCCGTCGAGTTCGAGGCGGAGGTCATAATGCAGCCGGCGCGCGGCATGTTTCTGAATGACATATCGGTCGCCGCCGCGGGGCGCCTTGCGGCCGCGCGGCTCCGCGGTGACATCAAATTTTCGTTTCCTGCGGTATATCTCGAGCGCCACGTGAACCAGCTCGCGTGTCCTGAAGACCAATAACAGCGGCCATAATCCCGCCGAACGGGACTACCACACCCTGGTAAAGTACTGAACTTTACTTACATAACGGCGTTGAAGGCGTGGAACGGGAGTGTGGACGCGGGATTCGGGATTCTAGATACAAGCCCATGGAAAGGCTTGCGCTTCCTGCCAAGCCGTTCGTTACCGGCAGTACCGATCAAATTGCGTTCCCGGCACAGAATGGTGTAAAGACCTTAGAATCTACATGAGCCATAACTATCTGCGTGAATCCTCGCCGGGCCTCACCAAGCCCCAATAATCGGCGTTAGGCCGAAACAATAGATTGGTCTGAAAAAGGAGCGTAGCTTGACGGTTTCGTCTAAGACCCCATTGCTTGACCAAATCAAGACTCCGCAAGACCTCAGGCGCCTCGAACCCAATCAGTTGCGGCAGGTCGCCGACGAACTGCGCCGCGAAACTATCGACGCGGTCGCGGTCACCGGCGGCCATCTCGGCGCCGGCCTCGGCGTGATCGAATTGACGGTCGCGCTGCATTACGTGTTCGACACGCCGGCCGACCGGCTCGTTTGGGACGTCGGCCACCAGGCCTATCCGCACAAAATCCTCACCAATCGCCGCGACCGTATCCGTACGCTGCGCCAGGGCGGCGGACTTTCCGGCTTCACCAAGCGCGCCGAGAGCGAATACGATCCGTTTGGCGCCGCGCATTCCTCGACGTCGATCTCCGCCGGGCTCGGCATGGCCGTCGCCCGCGATCTCCAGAACAAACAGAATAACGTCATCGCCGTCATCGGCGACGGCGCGATGTCGGCCGGCATGGCCTATGAGGCCATGAACAATGCCGGCGCCATGAATTCGCGCCTGATCGTGGTGCTCAACGACAACGACATGTCGATCGCGCCGCCGGTCGGCGCATTGTCGGCGTATCTTGCCCGCCGCGTTTCCGGGCGCGGCTACCATCGCTTGCGCAAGCTGTTCCGCCAGATCGCCAAACGCATGCCGAGCAAAATGCTCGAGCAGCGCGCGCTGGCGATGGAGGAATATGCGCGCGGTCTCGTCACCGGCGGGACGCTATTCGACGAGCTCGGCTTTTTCTATGTCGGCCCGATCGACGGCCACAACATCGATCACCTGTTGCCGGTCCTGAAGAACGTCCGCGACGCCAAGAACGGGCCGATCCTCGTCCACGTCGTGACGCAAAAGGGCAAGGGCTATGAGCCGGCCGAAAAATCCGCGGACAAATACCACGGCGTCGTCAAATTCGACGTCGCTACCGGTGCACAGGTCAAATCGAAGCCGGCGGCGCCCGCCTACCAGAAGGTCTATGGCGAGAGCCTGATCAAGGAAGCTCGCAAGGACCCCAAAATCGTCGCCATCACGGCGGCGATGCCCTCCGGAACCGGCATCGACCTGTTCCAGAAGGAATTTCCGAACCGCACTTTCGACGTCGGCATTGCCGAGCAGCACGGCGTGACCTTTTGTGCCGGGCTTGCGACCGAAGGCTTCAAGCCGTTCGCGACGATTTATTCGACGTTTCTGCAGCGCGCCTACGATCAGGTCGTTCACGACGTCGCCATCCAGCGTCTGCCGGTGCGTTTCGCCATGGACCGCGCCGGTCTTGTCGGCGCCGATGGGCCGACGCATGCCGGCGCCTTCGACATCGCCTATCTCGGCTGCCTGCCCGGTTTCATTTTGATGGCTGCGGCCGATGAGGCCGACCTCGTTCACATGGTGGCGACCGCCGTTGCGATCGACGATCGTCCCTCGGCGCTGCGCTATCCGCGCGGCGAGGGCCGCGGCGTACCGATACCGGAAGAAGGCAAGCCGCTCGAGATCGGCAAGGGTCGAATCTTGCGTGAAGGCACCAAGGTTGCGCTGTTCTCCTATGGCGCGCGGCTCGGCGAATGCCTCAAGGCCGCCGACGAGCTTGCGGCCTACGGGCTGTCGACGACGGTCGCCGATGCGCGGTTTGCGAAACCGCTCGATGTCGACCTGCTGCTGCGGCTCGCCCGCGAGCACGAGGTGCTGCTCACCATCGAGGAAGGCGCGATCGGCGGTTTCGGCGCCTTTGTGCTGCAAGCGCTCGCCGAGCATGGCGCGCTCGATCGCGGCCTGAAAGTCCGTTCGATGGTGCTGCCGGACATTTTCATCGATCAGGACTCGCCCAACGCCATGTACGCGAAGGCGGGTCTCGACGCCAAAGGCATCGTCGCCAAGGCGTTCGAGGCGCTCGGCCAAAACATGCGCGGCGAAGCGGTGAAGCTCGCCTGAGCTACTTGTAGGGCGGGCAAAAACCGCTTTCTATTGAATCGCCGCGTGGGCCATAAGGGCGCTCACGCCCGTCTGCGACGGGCTATGGCGCGCAACTATTTTGCCCGCGCGGTCAAGCCGAGCGGGCGCAATGCCCAACCTACAATTATCATGACCACCAAAGAGCGTGCCGATCGCCTGTTAGTCGCGCGCGGCCTGTTCGAAAGCCGGGCGCGGGCGCAGGCCGCCATCGCCGCCGGCCGGGTGACCGCCGATGGCATGATCGTGCGCAAGCCGTCGGATGAGATCTCGTCCGCGGCCGCCATCGCCGCCGAACCCGAGCATCCCTATGTGTCGCGCGGCGGGGTCAAGCTTGCGGCGGCGCTCGACCATTTTTCGCTGGCCGTTGCCGGACGCAGCTGCCTCGACGCAGGAGCATCGACCGGCGGCTTCACCGAAGTGCTGCTCAGCCGCGGCGCGCGGCGCGTTTACGCCGTCGATGTCGGCCGCGGACAATTGCATCCGCGCTTGCGCGGCTGTGACGAAATCGTTGCTTTCGAGCAAACCGATATCCGCAAGCTCGCTCCATCGCGTTTGGCGGAACAGCCCGACTTCGCCACCGTCGATGTAAGTTTTATTTCGCTCAAGCTCGTCGTCCCGGCGGTCGGCGGCTTGCTAACGCCTCGAGCGCAAATTCTGGCGTTGATCAAGCCGCAATTCGAGGCGCACGGCCGCCATAACAAGAAAGGCATCGTGCGCGACGAAGCGGTTCACGGCGCCATCTGCGACGATATCGTCGCGTTCCTGACTTCGCTGGGATGGCGCGTCGGCGGCGTCGTTGCATCCGCGATCCGCGGCGGCGACGGCAACCGCGAATTCTTCGTCGCGGCTGAACGTGGTTGAGCGCCATGGTTGAGTTTCTTGTCATCGACCGGGTCGGCCATCGCGGCGATGGCGTGGCCGATGGCGCCCAAGGGGCTAGTGGGCCGATTTTCGTTCCCGGCACGCTGCCGGGCGAGATCGTCGAAGTCGAAAGCGTGCCCGGCCAGCCCGACCGGCGGCATCTTCTCAACGTCGAAAAATCCAGTGCCGAACGCATCGCGCCGATATGTCCGCACTTCGGCGTCTGCGGCGGCTGCGCGTTGCAGCATTGGCAGACCGGCCCATACCGTAAGTGGAAGCGCGGCCTTGTCGTCGAGGCGCTCCGCCAGGCCGGGATCGAAGCGCCGGTCGGCGATCTCGTCGACGCGCACGGCGATGGCCGCCGCCGCGTCGTCTTCCACGCCCGGCGCGGCACGCATGAGGTGCTGGAAGTCGGCTTCTCGGCGGCGCGCGCGCATCACGTCATTGCAATCGACCGCTGTCCGGTTTTGGCCAAAAGCCTCGACGGCGCGCTCAAAGCGGCCTGGGCTATCGCGGAGCTGCTCGGTCCCGCGCAAAAGCCGCTCGACGTCCAGGTGACGGCGAGTGATGCCGGCCTCGATATCGACGTGCGCGGCTCGGGTCCGCTGACGGCCGCCGTGATGGGCGCGCTGGCGCGTCTCGCCGGGGAGCAAAATCTTGCGCGCCTGACGCGCCACGGCGAATTGATCGCGCAAGCGCGCGCGCCGACCCTGCAGATGGGCGCCGCGAACGTGGTCCTGCCGCCTGCCGCATTCTTGCAGGCGACGGCTGAAGGCGAGGCGGCGCTGTCGCGGCTGGTGGCGGAATATTCTACTGGCGCGAAAAACATCGCCGACCTATTCGCGGGCGTCGGGCCGTTTGCCTTACGTCTCGCCGCACATGCTCGCGTCTTCGCGGTCGACGACGACGAAGCCGCCATCGCGGCGCTCAAGCGCGCCGCCGCGACCACCCCGGGTCTGAAGCCGGTCGCCGCCGAGCGCCGCGACTTGTTCAAGAATCCGCTCGTCGCCGCCGAGCTCAATCGCTTCGACGCCGTCGTCTTCGATCCGCCGCGCCAGGGCGCGGATGCGCAGTCGCTCGAACTCGCGGCAAACCGCGTTCAGGTCGTCGTCGCGGTGTCATGCAATCCGGGCACTTTTGCGCGCGATATGCGTCATCTGATCGACGGCGGCTATCGGCTGGTTGGCGTCACGCCGGTCGACCAATTCCGCTACTCGGCGCATGTCGAGATCGTCGCGCGGCTGGAGAGATAACTTACGCGCGCTTAAACGCCGGCATCACGTCCTTGGCGAAGGCGCGCAGCTGCTCCTTGAACTCCTGCGGCGAAAGACCTTCGGCCCAGTGGATCATGAAATTCTCCAGCCCCGGATATTTCGCCTCGATCGATTTGATGCCCTCGATCACCTCGGCCGGGGTGCCGCAAAACCAAGCCTTCTGCGCAACGCCATCCTTTAGCAAGGGCGTGCGCGATGGCGCGCCCGGCGTGCCCCAGGTGCGGCCCTCTTCGTCGGCGTAGCGCACGAAGCCGAACGGCGCGAACCACTTGAAGCGCTCGTCATGGGCAGGTTCCAGGCGGCGGATCGCCTCTTCGCGGCTGCCGGCAAGATAAACGCCGGCACCCCAAATCACATCTTCTCCCAATTGCTTGTTGCGGCCGTGCTTAAGGCAGGCTGCATGGTAGGCACGAATGACGTCGTCGAGAATTTTCTCGCCGTTAAGCGTCACCATCGCTTTGAGGCCATATTGCGCCATCATCTCGATGGTCTTGCCGCTCGCGATCGGCATCCAGATTTCCACCGGCAGATGTTTTGGCCGCGGCACCATCGTGATGTCTTTGAGCTTGTAGCCGCGGTAGTCCACCGGCGGCGGCGCCTCGTAGTACTTACCTTTGAAATGGAAGGACGGCTCGTTGAAGCAGGTCAGGAGCAGCCGGAGCTGCTCCTCGAATAGTTCTCGGTTCTTCTCCGCGTCAAGCAGCGGCGCGCCGAACGTCTCCACCTCGCGGGTGTGATAGCCGCGACCCACGCCCATGACGATGCGGCCGTCGGTGACAATGTCGGCCATGGCGTAGTCCTCGGCCATGCGGATCGGGTGCCACATCGGCAGAACGTTGAACGCACAGCCGAACTTCAGGCGCTTGGTTTGGGTGGCGAGCCAGAGCCCCAGCTGGATCAGGTTGGGGAAGACTTCGTAGCCCTCGCGCTGGAAATGATGCTCGGCCGTCCACAGCACGTCGAAGCCGAGCTCGTCCATGAGCCGAGCGACGTCACGCGCGGTGAAGAAAGCCTCGCGCAGTCGCTCATCGGAATAGCGCCGATCATTGGCCGGCGTGCCGTCGAGACCGACATTGTCGAGCTCGATCTGCCCGACATAGAGGACGTGAAAATTCTTGATCATGTGTTCCTACCCCGCCGTATTCCGAAGCGTCTTTACGGCGGAGTCAAGAACATCATGAAGCGGGATGCCCAGCAGCGCCCTCGGTCGAATTTGGCGAAACCGCGATTTGAGCGTTTAGGCCACCTTGATCAGCTAATGGCTCTTGGGCGGTTTCACCGGCTGGTATTGAGTGTTCACCACGCAGAACCCGCCAATGCCAGTCACCGTCGCCATGCACTGTTCACGGCTGACAAAGCCGCAATTTGTCGCCTGGTCGCCGGTGTCGTAAAGCGCGCACCAAGGGTAATTTTGCGCTTGCGCAGGGGTCCCGATCGCAGAAATGACGACAATAACCCCGAGCAAGAACAAGATTGACTTCATAGCCGCCTCCGGAATGCCAGTCGTCCTTCAATAACACCATCGTCCCGATCTTATTCAAGCGCCGTGGTTCATTGTACAAATCACAGTGTCAAATACTTTGTTGTCCGCTACGATTATTGCGATTCGATTCGCCGCGGGGCGATGCGATGCAATGGCGGGCGCAACGGGCGCTGTTTGGGATTGCTCTCCTGACCGGAGGCTTCGACGGCCGCGCGGCGCAGGCCGCGGAATGGCGATACTGCCTCGCGCTCTCACCCGCCCAACATACTGTCTATATGTCGACGCCGTTTTCGGACGATGAATCGATGGAGACGACCGAGGCCGAGTTCGGCCGCGCGCTCGACCAGGCGCTTGTGCAACACAATTCCGTGCAATGTCCGCAGGGCAACGCACAGTCGATTGCAACCATGAAGGTGCAAGCGATCCAATACAGTCAGGCGAGCGGCAACAAAGTCGTGCAACTCAATTGGCGGCCGTAATGATCGCGGTCAGACGTCAAATTCCGAGGAAGCGCGACTTTACTTCTTGGTTCGCCCACAGCTCATCCGGCCGCGCCGAATAGACCAGGCGGCCTTTGCTCATCACGTGAACGAAGTCGACGAGCTTGAGCGCCAGCGCCGCGTTCTGCTCGACGAGCAGTATGGAAAGCCCTTCCTGTTTTAGCTTGGCGATTGCTTCCCAAAGACCTTGGATGATGATCGGAGCCAAGCCTTCCGAGGGCTCGTCCATGATCAGGCAGTCTGGATTGGTCATGAGCCCGCGGCCGATGGCTAGCATTTGCTGCTCGCCGCCGGACAGAGTCCTGGCGCGTTGGCCGTGCCGTTCGCGCAATCGCGGAAAAAGCGCATAGACCCGCGCCAAATTCCAGCCGTGACGCTCCGCATTGTGCTCGGCCACCAGCAGATTGTCCTCCACGCTGAGAGTGGGAAAGACGCGGCGGCCCTGCGGCACCAGCCCCACGCCGCCGCGCACGATGGCGAAGGATGAATTGCCGGTGATATCGGCGCCCTTGAAATAGATCTTGCCGCGGCGCGGCGGCGTGAAGCCGACGATCGAATTGACCAGCGTGCTTTTGCCGACCCCGTTGCGGCCAAGCAGCCCGAGAATCTGGCCCTGCTCGAGCTGCAGCGAGAGGCCCTGCAACACGTAGGCGTTGCCGTAATAAGTGTGGATGTCCTTGACTTCGAGGATGTTCATGGACTAGCGCTGGACCGTTCAAGTTAAATCACCGCTCGCATTTTTTTTGCGCATGATCTTTTCCAAAACCGGTTCCACTTTTCGGGATCATGTGCTAGCCGCCCAGATAGACTTCCTGCACGCGCACGCTGGAGTGAATCTGTTGCGGCGTGCCCGTTTCCAGCACCTCGCCGAAGTGCAGCACGGAAATCTGCGAGGCGACGTCGAACACAACATCCATGTCATGCTCGATCAGCAAGATCGCGAGATTGGGATCAAGCTTGCGCAGGAACGTGGTCATCTCGGCGGATTCGCCCGACGACAATCCGGCGGCCGGCTCGTCCAGCAGCAGAATTTTTGGATCGCTGGCCAGCCCGACGACGATTTCGAGCTGGCGCTGCTCGCCGTGAGAAAGATAGCGTACCTCGACGTCTTTGCGATCGAAGAACGCGGCGCGCTGTAAGAGCTCATGCGCCTTGTCGTAGACTTCAGCATAGGACGAAAGAAAACGCCACATCACGAATTTCGAACGCCGCAGTCCTTCTATCGCCAGCAGCACATTGTCGAGCACGGTCAACCTCGGAAACAGGCTGGTGACCTGGAACGTGCGCGCCATGCCGAGCGCGGTGCGCCGGTGGCTCGGCCAGCGCGTCACCTCGCGGCCGAACAACATGACCCTGCCCGACGTGGCGGGATGGATGCCGGTGATGACGTTGAACAGCGTGGTCTTGCCGGCGCCGTTCGGACCGATGATAGCCTGGCGTTCGCCAGCCATAATCCGCAAGCTCACGTCCCGCACCGCGCGCAGGCCGCCGAAGCTTTTGCAGAGGCCTCTCAGCTCGAGAACCGGCACGTCGCCGTTTCCGCCGCCGCCGCTCACGCTCGTCATCCTCTCGTTTGCCGGCGCCGGGGTCCGATCGGGACGGACCCGGCGTCGACACTCGCCTGTTATTCGCAGTACTGACAAGATGGGAAGTCGCGGCTATAAACCGGCTGTTGCAGGAACTTATCCTTCCCATAAGTCCAGAACTGGCCGACGTTCGGATAGGTCTTGATCACGACGTTCCACAGTGCCGGCTTGGCATCGCCGAACAGCGTCGTCTTCTCGACCTTGCGGATGTAGATGTTCTCGATCGGGTTGCGCATATCGTCAAAGGAAACCGGCCCGCGCGCCGCGTCGATCTTCAGGCCCAGCATCGTTTGGATGAATTTCTCCGCGCCGGGGAATTTGCCGCCGTTCTCCTTAATGGCCTCGTCGATCATCTGCGCGGTGGTGTAGTTCGCTTCCGCATAGTAGCCGGGGACCTCGTTGTATTTTGAGCGGAATTCCTTCACGAAGGCCTCGTTCTTCGGCGTTTGCAACGCGGCGCTGTACATCAATGCCGAAACGTCGCCGATCACGTCATCGCTATCAAAGGCCAGGTTGTAGTCGTCATAGCTGGTGCCGCCGGCGATGATCGGCAACTTGACGCCGGCATCGCGCAACTGCTTCGGGAATTGCGGCGACATCGGCCCCACCATCAGCGAGTAGATGGCGTCGGCGTCGCTCTTGATCGTCGGGATATAGGGCCCGAAGTCCTTGTTGCCGAGCGGTGGCCAGATTTTCTGGATAACCTTGCCGCCGCAGTCCTCAAAGGCCTTTTGAAAGCCGCCGACCGACTCATAGCCGAAGGCATAGTCGGCGGCGATGGTCACGACTTTCTTGTAGCCCTGGTCGCAGGCCCATTGGCCAAGCGGATGATTTGGCTGCGAGCTCGCCCAGGTGGTGCGGATGAAGTAGGGATATTTGCTGAGCTGACGCTGGCTCAGATCGTCGGCCGCCGCGATCGAAGAAATATAGACCGTCTTTTCTTCGGTCGACACCGGCGCCAGCGCATAGCCGGTCGAGGCCAGCACGCCGCCGATGAACATGTCCACGTGATCCTGCAGCACCAGCTTCTTCGCCTTGGTGACCGCCACGTCGGGCTTGCCTTGAGTGTCCTCGACGATCAAGTCCACTTTGGCGCCGCCGAGCATGCCGTTGTGATCGTCGAGATACAGTTGGAAGCCGTGCACCATGTCTTGGCCGGTTTGCGACAGAAATCCTGTCGTCGGCGACAGAAAGCCGATGCGTAGATCGTCGGCGCGGGCCGGTGCGCTCATGCTCAAGCCGAGCGCAAGACACCCGCCCACTAATGCCGGAGACACTCGTTGTCGCAACGTGTCCGTCATGTCTTCCTCCCTTGTTATGGCGCCTTCCCTCAGGCGTCAGGAAAGCTTAGGTGCCAGTTTGTCCGACGCCGCTCGATTGTCCGCCGTGTCGGACAAAGCGCGGACTTGTCGAATGCGCGCCGGAATTCCCATCAACCCCATCGGTAGATACAAGATCGTCAGCACGTAGACGCCGCCTAGCACGTACTGCCACCACGGCACCAGCGTTGAGAGATACTCGCGCAGACCGAACACGATCGCCGAGCCGACAGCGCCGCCAACCAGCGTGCCGGCGCCGCCGAGTACGACCATCAGCAGCGCGTCCACCGAGGTGGTCAGTACCGCAGTGTCGGGGCTGACCAGGCCGTTGGTGTGCGCCCACAGCACTCCGGACAAGCCGCCGAGGGCTCCGGCGATGATAAAGGCGATATATTTGTGCAGCCAGGTATTGTAGCCGAGAATCTGCATGCGCAGCTCGCGTTCGCGGATGCCTTCCAGGCTGCGGCCGAATGGCGATCGCACCAGAATGTAGAGCATCAGCAAAGTAACGGTGAAAAAGGCGAAAACCAAAAAGAAGAACGTCCGCTCGTTGGTCAGGTCGAGCCCGAAACTCGGCCGGCTGGTGACATTGATGCCGTTGTCGCCGCCGGTAAGCGAGTTCCAGCGGTAAGCGAGCCCCCAGACGCATTGGCCGAGCGCGAGCGTGATCATCAGGAAATAGACGCCGCTGGCGCGGACGGCGAACAACCCGAAAAAAGCCGCCGTCGCCGCGCCGATCAGCATACCCAACAGCACCACCAGCCAGAAATCCCAGCCCAGGCCGACATGGTATTTGGTGGCGAGGATCGCCGTCAGGTAGGCGCCGACGCTGAAATAAGCCGCCTGGCCGAGCGAGGCGAGGCCGGTGAAGCCGAGCAGAATGTCGACGCTCATCGCCAGGATCGCGAATACCACCGCGCGCGTGGCCAGCAGCACCACGAACGAACTAGAGTGCGGAACGATATAGGCGAGCGCCAGGAGAATCGCGGCGACGGTGAGAATTTTGGCTTTCTGGCCCATCGTCGCCCGCTTTCACTCGCGTCCGAACAGGCCGGTCGGCTTGATCGCCAGGATCAGGACCATCGGCGCATAGAGCGTGAAATAGGAGAGCTCCGGAAACAGCGCTTTGCCGAAATTGTCGGCAAGCCCGACCAGCATCGCGCCGATGGCGGCGCCGCCCAAGCTGCCCATGCCGCCGATGATGACGACTGCGAAGGCCAGCGGCAGTATTTCAAAATCGAGCCCGGGATAGATGCCGAGAAACGCGCCGCCGATGACGCCCCCGAGCGCGGCCAGAAACGCGCCGAGCGCGAAAACCAGCATGGAAATGCGATTGGTGTCGATGCCGACGCCGCGCGCCATTTGCGCGTCGTCGACGGTGGCGCGGACCGCGGCGCCCATGCGCGTCTTCTCCATCGCCAGCCATATCGTGATGCCGATCAGGAGCGCCATCGCGATCATGAACATGCGGTAGAGCGGCAAATAGATGCCGCCGATCACAACGCTGTGGGTCAGCGCGGCCGGCGGATTGATTTCCATGTTGTTGCCGCCCCAGATGTCGAGCGCGCCCTGCTGGAACAGATAGGCAAAGCCCACCGTCAGCAGCACCTGGCGCAGCGGGTCGAAACCGAGCGGACGCAGAAACACGCGCTCCATCAACAGACCGATCACCGCGACCGCAAGCGCAGCGAGCGGCAGCGACAGCGCCCATGAGCCGGTCGCCCAGATCACCGACAGCGCGATATAGCCGCCCCAAAGAAAATAAGCGCCATGCGACAGGTTGACGATGCGCATGACGCCGAAAATCAACGACAATCCACTGCCGACCAGGAACAGCAACGCGCCGTAGGAAATACCGTTAAAGGTCTGAATCAGCCAGAACTGCGCATTCACGAGTCCTGCCCCCTGGCTCCCCGAACGCTAGCTTAGCCGAAGCTTAACCCATGTCCGCGCCCATGTCCGCGCCGAGCGGATAGCCGAGGGTTGCGACTCATTGTTCCGGTCGTGCTCGGTGCCCGCCGAACAAGCGTGTTACGGGACATGTACGCATGATCCAAATTCGTGATAATGCAGGTCCCCGTCGCTCATCTCAGCACCAAAGGATCCGCAGATATGGCTAGCGTCCTGTTTTCTCCCATCACGCTGCGCGGGCTTACGCTGCCCAACCGTGTCGTGGTTTCGCCGATGTGCCAATACAACTCCAACAATGGCTCGGCGAACGATTGGCATCTGATGCATATCGGCAACATGTCGCTCGGCTGCGCCGGGCTGGTGATGTGCGAGATGACCGACGTCAATCCGCAAGGGCGGATTTCGCCGAAATGCGCCGGCATGTGGTCGGACGAAAATGAGGCGGCGCTCAAGCGGGTGCACGATTTCTGCCGCACCTATGGCGTGGCCAAGCTCGGCGTTCAGTTGGCGCATGCGGGCCGCAAGGGCCCGACCACGCCGCCGGCGGCGGGCGGCAAGCCGATCCTGACCGAAGCCGAAGGCGGCTGGACGCCGGAGGCGCCGTCGGCGATCCCCTACGACGTCGGCTGGCCGGTGCCGCACGCCATGACTAAAGACGATATCAAGCGCTGCATCGGCGAATTCGCCGCCGCCGCCAAACGCGTCGATCGCATCGGCTACGACGTGATCGAGCTGCACGGCGCGCACGGCTATCTCGCCCATCAATTCCTGTCGCCGATTTCCAATAAGCGCACCGACGAATATGGCGGATCGAGCGAGAACCGCATGCGCTTTGCCATCGAGATGTACGAGGCGGTGCGCGCGGTGTGGCCCGAACAAAAGCCGCTCGGCATGCGCGTCTCCGCAACCGACTGGGTCGATGGCGGCTGGACGCCGGAGGAGACCGTTATTTTGGCGAAGGAGCTCAAGAAGCGCGGCATGGACTATATGGACGTGTCGAGCGGCGGCCTCGATCCAAAGCAGAAAATCCCGCTGTCGCCGGGCTATCAGGTGCCGTTCGCCGAGAAGGTGAAGAAGGAAAGCGGCATGACCACCATGACCGTCGGCCTGATTGCCGGTTACCGGCAGGCGGAGGACATCGTGGCGTCCGGCAAAGCAGACCTGATCTGTCTGGCGCGCGGCGCAATGTGGGATCCGCGCTGGGCTTGGCATGCCGCCGAAGAGCTCGGCGCTGAAACGCCATACGCCCCGAAGATGATGGGCTGCCACCCAAAACTGCGGCCGCAACTATTTCCCAATCGGGCGGTGCCGATCGCCTGAGCCGACGTCAGTTTTCGAGATTGGCGCCCTTGGTTTCCGGCGTGCGCAGAATGGCGACGATCGCCATCACGGCGTAGAACATAACGATAAGGCCAATATAGAAATAGGCCTCGTGTACGCCATAGACTCGCAGGATCTGCCCGGAGACGATAGGGATCAGTCCGCCGCCATAGACCTGCGCCACCTGATAGGCGGCACTTGCGCCCGAGGCGCGATAGCGGGTCGGAAAATTCTCCGTAAAGAAGGTCGGTATCGCACCGTAGCCGAAACCGAATACGAAGCCGAAGCCGATCACCTCGGCGATCGTCGCCAACAGGAAGCTGCCGGTATTGACGAGATAAAAATACGGCAGCGCGAAAACGAACAGCACGCTGGCGGCGATCAGGAGAATGGTACGGCGATTGAGGTAGTCGGCAAGCAGCGAGCCGATGATCATGAACACCAGCATGAATCCCGCGGCGATGAGCCCGATCGCCTCCGGCTGGTTGCCGGTGAAGCCGACCGCTTTCATATAGCCGGTGCCGAACACGAAGTAGAGGAAGAACGCGCCGCCGAACATGGCGTTGACCAGCGAGGTGCGCAAAATGGTCAGCGGCATTTCGCGCCAGACCTGGTTCGCCGGATATTTCAGGATGGTGACCTGCGCCTTGTGCTGTTCGAACACGAAGCTGTCCATGGTGCGGGTGCGGATGATCAAGCCGACGATCGCCACCAGGAAGCCGACGACGAAGAAGATGCGCCAGCCCCAGGACGTGAAGTGTTCCGGCGTCATCAGTGATTTGACGAAGATGACCGAGCCGAAGCCGAGAAGAAGCCCGATCGGGATCGCGAAGCCGACCCAGGCGCCCCAAAAGGCGCGGTACTTCGAGCGCGCCGCCTGTTCGACAACCCAGGTCGAGGCGGTACCGAATTCGGCGCCGAAACTGATCCCTTGCAGCAGCCGGAACACAATGAGCAGGACCGGCGCAAGGACGCCGATCGTGTCATAGTCCGGGGTAAAGCCGATCAACAGCGTGCTGATGCCCATCAGAACCAGCGCATAAACCATCGCGTCCTTGCGGCCATGGACGTCGGCGATATTGCCGAAAATGTAGGCGCCGACCGGACGGATGATGATGCCGAGACCATAAACGCTGATCGCGGCGGCGACCGCGGCAAGACCCGGCAGCTTGAAGAACACGCCGCCCCAGACTGTCGCCGCGATCACGCCGGTGATCAGGAAGTCGTATTGTTCGATCACAGAGCCGATGATGGCCGCCAGTGCGACTTTATAAATCTGAGCGGTGGTCGGAGTTGCGGCAGAAGTTGCGGCGGCGTCGCTCATTCTTCTTCCCCCCAATTCGCAATTTCAATTGCTGCTCGATCGGCCGGCCATGATCAAGCAAACCGTATCAACCAAGCCGTCCGCAAAGGACTATAGGCCAAATAGCTCGCGTCAAACAGGCCGTGTCACCCGTCGATCGGCTCGGTCCCGGCGATTTCAATGCCGAAGCCGGACAGGCCCACATAGGTCGTCGGACGCGACGACGTGATGAGTCTGATGGAGTTGACGCCGAGATCTTTGAGGATTTGCGCGCCGAGACCGATCTCGCGCCATTGCCGCGTGCGCGCTTCGCCGGACGCGGTGTCGGACGACTTGGGAATGTTAATCACCGGCACGCCCGCGGTGCCGTCGCGCAACAATATAAGGACGCCCCTGCCCTCGGCCGCAAAACGCCGAAGCGCATGGTGGATCGTCTTGGCGCCGCCGAACACGTCGGAGATGATGTCGGCGCGGTGCAGCCGGGTGAGCACGTTGTCGCCGTCGCCGATGCGGCCATAGACGAAGGCCATGTGATGGACCGCATCGAACGGCGTGATAAAGGCGTAGCCGGTCAGCGTGCCGATCTCGGATTGGACCGGAAATTCGCCGACCCGCTCGATCAGCTTGTCGCGCGCCTGGCGATAGGCAATCAGCTCCGCAATCGTGATGCGCTGTAGCTTATGCCGTTCGGCCAAGGCGGCAAGCTCGGGCCCGCGCATCACCGTGCCGTCGTCATTCATGAGTTCGGCAAGGACGCCGACCGGCGGCAATCCGGCGAGCCGGCAGAGGTCGACGCAGGCCTCGGTATGGCCCGAACGCATCAGCACGCCGCCCTCCTTCGCTACCAGCGGAAAAACGTGGCCGGGGCGCACGAAATCGGACGCCCCGCTATTGCCATTGGCGAGCGCACGCACGGTGTTGGTGCGCTCTTCCGCGGAAATTCCGGTGGTGAGGCCGTGGCGGACATCCACGGAAACGGTGAACGCGGTGCCGAGCGGCGCATCGTTGAGCGCCACCATCGGGTCGAGATGCAGCCGCCGCGCCTCCTCCGGAGCGAGCGGCACGCAGACGATGCCCGACGTGTTTCGGATGATAAACGCCATCTTCTCCGGCGTGCACAGGCTTGCCGCGACGAACAGGTCGCCTTCGTTCTCGCGGTCGTCGTCATCGGCGACGATGACGATCTCGCCTCGTGCGAATGCGGCGACGACGGTTTGGATGCGGTGGTGCGCGTCGTTCATCTTGCTGTTAGCCCCGCACCGCTTTGTCAGCGGGCCGGCGGCGGAAACGGCCATGCCGGCGTGTCGCCGACTTGGCCGCGCTGGCGTAGATAATGGTCCGCGATCACGCACGCCACCATGGCTTCCCCGATCGGCACCGCGCGGATGCCGACGCACGGATCGTGGCGGCCGGTGGTCGAGATTTCGGTCTCGTGGCCGTAGCGGTCGACGGTGCGGCGCGGAATGAGGATCGACGAGGTCGGCTTGACCGCGAAGCGCGCCACCACCGGCTGCCCGGTTGAAATGCCGCCGAGGATACCGCCGGCATTGTTGGAAAGAAATAGCGGCTTGCCGTCATTACCCATGCGCATCTCGTCGCCGTTTTGCTCGCCGGTCAGTTCGGCCGCGGCAAAACCGGCGCCGATCTCCACGCCCTTGACGGCATTGATGCTCATCAGCGCCGCGGCGAGATCGCCGTCGAGCTTGCCGTAGATCGGTGCGCCCAACCCCGCCGCTACGCCCTCGGCGACAACCTCGATCACCGCGCCGATGGACGAGCCGCGCTTGCGCAAGCCATCGAGATAGTCGCCGAGCATCGCGGCGGTCTTGGCGTCGGGACAGAAAAACGGGTTACGTTCGACTTCGGCCCAATCCCAGCGCGCGCGATCGATGCGATGCGGTCCCATCGCAACGAGCGCGCCGCGCACCGTGAGACCGGGGACGATTTTGCGCGCAATCGCGCCGGCGGCGACCCGCATCGCCGTCTCGCGCGCGGACTGGCGGCCGCCGCCGCGATAATCGCGCAGCCCATATTTGACGTCGTAGGTGTAGTCGGCGTGGCCCGGGCGATATTTGTCTTTGATGTCGGAATAATCCTTCGAGCGCGGATCGACATTATCTATGACGAGCGCAATCGGCGTGCCGGTCGTCACTTGCGCGCCGCTTGCCTCGTCGATGAAAACGCCGGACAGGATTTTTACCGCATCGGGCTCCTGGCGCTGCGTGGTGTAGCGCGACTGGCCGGGACGCCGTCGATCGAGATAGGGCTGAATATCGGCTTCGGTCAGCGGAATTCGCGGCGGGCAGCCGTCGACCACGCAGCCGATCGCCGGCCCGTGGCTTTCGCCGAAGGTCGTGACCCGGAATAAATGACCGAACGTATTGAACGACATGACGCGCCGATGACGCCGAATGGCTTGAACGTACAAGGATATGGTTTATTCGGGGCTTGGTAGCCCGCACACTCCAGCGGGTCAAATGCACGCTGTTCGTGCTCGCGACGTTCGCAACTGCGGCAAAAACCATGCTTTGCTTTCGCGCTTGCAAAATTTTCGGGGGAATTCTGCCGGAGAAAGCCACAGCCAACAGCTCGCAATGCGGCAAGCGTTCATGCGGCATTCATGTCGCTGAACGGCGCTTCATGAAAACCTGAACGTCCGTTAAGCTACGGAAAAATCAGGATTATTTGTATTTTTTCGATTGCAGGCAGAACCGCTCTATGGCATTGTTTTCCTCGGTAAGGGGGCCAGGGCCCAGGGACCGAGATCAAGCCTGCGACTGAACCAACCCTGCCGTAGGTTCATCACAAACACCAAGGAACACAATCATGGCCACGAAGAAGAAGAAGAAAAAGAAGAAATCGAAGTAAATGACGTAAAGCGCAAGCCTCATATTGGGGCTGCGCCGTCAACTTCGGATTTCGCGAGATCCCTGATCTCGTCAAGCGACCGAACCAAGGTTCGGTCGCTTTTGTTTTCAGTGAACGATTTTCCGACCGAACCAAGGTTCGGTCGCTTTTGTTTTCAGTGAACGATTTTCCGACCGAACCAAGGTTCGCCCGCTATTGTTTTCGGCGCCAAGAACTCAATGTGGATTACGCGTAGCGCGCCATCTTGGCGTCGGAAAACACATAGACCACGCCCTGCCCGATTTGTGCATGCGTCGCCTCATCCCGCGGCAGTAAACCGAACAGTGCAATGAGCGCGCGCGCGACGCCGCCATGCGCCGCAACCACGGTATCGTGCGTCAGCTCTGCGTACCATTCGCTGACGCGGATCGTAAGAGCACGATAGCTTTCGCCGCCGGGCGGCGCAAAATCCCACTTGTCTTGCTCGCGCTCTGCGAGCACGCCCGGCATGCGAGCGTCGATTTCCGGCAGCGTCAATCCTTCCCATTCGCCGTAGGAAATCTCCATCACGCGGTCGTCGATAGTGTACGACTGCAGATCGAGCCCGAGCGTAGCACGCAACACCTCCATCGTTTCGCGCGCACGCCGCAGCGGGCTCGCCACATAGTCGAAATCCGCAGCCCCGCGGGCATCGCGCGCGAACAGATCGCGCAGCAATTCGCCGCAATCGGCAGCCTGCTGGCGGCCTCGGGCATTGAGCGCGGTGTCGCGCCGGCCCTGGAGGCGCGCCTCGACGTTGAAGTCGGTTTCGCCGTGACGGAGGTAATAAAGGACCGGCATGGTTCCAAACCGGGCGACGGACGACAGCGACGGAGGACGGACGATGCATCGTCCCTTATCTGTCGTCTGTTGTCGGTCCTCTGTTCTCTGCTGCACCGACGGCGATGTCCGGCGCGTCTGGATGCTTCATGCCGACAATATGATAGCCGGCATCGACATGATGCACTTCGCCGGTGACGCCGCGCGACATGTCGGAAAGCAGATAAGCGCCGGCTTCGCCCACGTCTTCAATCGTCACGTTGCGCCGCAGCGGCGAGTTGTATTCGTTCCATCTGAAGATGTAGCGCAGATCCCGGATGCCGGCCGCGGCAAGCGTCTTGATCGGTCCCGACGAAATGGCGTTGACGCGAATGTTCTTCACGCCGAGATCGGCGGCGAGATACCACACCGAGGCTTCGAGCGCCGCCTTGGCGACGCCCATCACGTTGTAATGCGGCATCCACTTCTCCGCTCCATAATAAGTGAGCGTCAGCATGGCGCCGCCGTTCGGCATCATTTTCTCGGCGCGCTGCGCGATGGCCGTGAGCGAATAGCAGCTCACCAGCATGGTCTTGATGAAATTGTCCTCGGTGGTGTCGACGTAGCGTCCGTCGAGCTGGTCCTTGTCGGAATAGGCCATGGCGTGAACCAAAAAGTCGATCGCGCCCCAGGCCGATTGCACGGCGGCGAATATCGTATCGATGGTCTTCGGTTCGGTCACATCGCAATGGCCGACTACGATCCCGCCGGCTTCCTGGGCGAGAGGCTCGACCCGCTTCTTGAGTGACTCGCCCTGATAGGTGAAAGCAAGCTCGGCACCGTGCGCGCGGCACGCTTTGGCGATGCCCCAGGCGAGCGAGCGATTGTTCGCGACCCCCATGATCAGGCCGCGTTTGCCGCGCATGAGGCCCGAGACTTCGGCCATTCTCCTGACCCCATACGGCGATTTTCAGCCCCGGCCTCCTATGGCATAGGGTCATTGGACCATCAAGCTTTGGCCATCAAGATTAGGGGCCATCGAGCGTTACGGCCATCAACGGGCTAAACCGGAATAGGAAGGCGCCACCGGTGTTGTTGAATGTGGGCGCGTCGCTCATCCGCTCGACATGCCGCATATCTTAACGATGTTCGACAGGTGAAATGCTTGAGCGAGTTCCACGAGCAGATCAAGGTGGCGATCCCGGCGCTGCGGCGGTATGCGCGTGCACTTACCCGGGACGCCGAGACGGCCGACGAAATCGTTCAGGACACGCTGGTTCGGGCGCTGCGTTCCGAGCACTTGTTTCACGGCGGAGATACGCGCGCATGGCTCTATACCATTCTGACCAACCTCAACCGCAACCGGCTTCGCACCTTATCGCGGCGGCCGGTCCTGACGCCGATCAAGGACAGCGATGCGGCGACCGGCGGACCGGAATCGGGCGGTCGCGATATTGCGCGAGCGCTCGACGAACTCGCCGAGGACCAGCGCTCGGCGCTGCTGCTCGTCGTACTCGAGGGCCTGACATATCGCGAAGTCGCGGAAGTACAGGGTGTGCCCATTGGGACGGTAATGTCGCGCCTGGCGCGGGCGCGCAGTCAAATAAAGGCGTATCTCGCCGGCGAACGTCCGGCGTTGCGCCGCGTGAAATGACGAGAGAGAGCGAACTATGATTGATCGAGACCAAAGTGTCAGCGAAGACGAACTTAACGCCTATGTCGACGGCGAATTGCCCGCCGACCGCCGCATGGTCGTCGAAGCATGGCTCGCAGCGCATCCCGACGATGCGGCCAAAGTGGCTGCCTGGCGCAAGCAGGCCGAGCTCATCCGGGCGCGTTATGGCGCCGTTGCCGACGAAACTCCGCCGCGAAGGTTCGATGTTAACCGCCTGACGCGCCGTCGCTACGGTGCAATGGCTGCCGCCGTCGCCGCGATCGTCGCTGCCTTCGTCAGCGGCGGCGCCCTCGGCTGGACCGCTCGCGGCGTCGAAGGAGCGCGCCCATCCGACCTCACGCGCTTCACCGCCGACGCGCTCGATGCCTACCGGCTCTACGTGGTCGAAGTCCGTCACCCGGTCGAGGTACCGGGCGACCAGCGACCGCATCTCGACGAATGGCTGTCGAAGCGGGTCGGTTCGCCGCTGCGCGCGCCCGAACTCGACAAGATCGGATTGAAGCTCGTCGGCGGCCGGCTGTTACCAGGGCCGACTGGAGCGACCGCGTTCTTCATGTACGAAACCCCGTCGGGCGAACGCTTTACCCTGTATTGCGGGCGCACCGCCGACCGCGACACGGCGTTGCGCTACACGACCGGCCCGCAAAACGCGGCCTATTACTGGGTCGATGGCGACGTTGCCTACGTGCTTTCTGGACCGCCGGAACGCGATAAATTGCACGAGATCGCGCAGGCGGCCTACGAGCAGATCGATCGGCGCGCGCCGCCGCAAGGCGGGTAATAGCCGTCATTCCGGGGCGCTGGCGTAGACGGCGAGCCCGGAATGACGAGGTCACATATCCTTGCGCGGATCGTAAGGCTTCTCAGCCTGCCACTTCTTCATCAGCGCTTCTAGATCGGGATCGCCGCGATCGGGCAGCACAATGCACACTGTGGCGAGCAGATCGCCACGGCCCGCCTTGGCCGGAAAGCCCTTGCCTTTGAGACGGAAGGTGCGTCCGCTCGACGTCCACGGCGGGATCGCGATCTCGACCGGCTTGTCCAGCGTCGGCACGCGCACTTTGGCGCCGAGCGCGGCCTCGTAAAGCGTGACCGGCAGATCGAGCCGCACGTCGAGACCTTCCAGCGTAAACACCGGATGCGGTGCAATCGAAACGGTGATGAGCAAATCGCCGGCGCCGTGCTGCCCGGGCATACCTTGACCCTTAAGCCGGATGTTCTGGCCATTGAGGATTCCCGCAGGAACCTTGACGTCGACATCTTTGCCGTTCGGCAGATGCAGGCGCTGCGTCGATCCATTGGCCGCGTCCGGCAGCGACACAGACATTTCGGCCTGCACGTCGGCACCCACGCCGAAATCTTCGGGCTCGAAAGTCGATCCGGCGCCGCCGCGGGCCCCGCGTCCGAAGGCTTCCTTGAGGATATCCTCAAAACCGCCGAAGCCGCCGCCCCGCCCGCGCCGAGTTCGAGCGGGTAAAACCCTCCGGACCGAAATTGAAGTTCTCGAAATTCACATCTGGGCCGAAGCCGCCACCCGGCCCGCCACCTGGGCCGCCACCTGGCCTGGCGCCGCCGCCGAATCCCTGGAATCGCGGCTTGCCTTCGGCGTCGATCTCGCCGCGATCGAACGCCTTGCGCTTGTCCTCGTCGCTGAGAAGCTCATTCGCGGCATTCAACTCGGCAAAGCGCGTCGCCGCCTTTGGGTCGTTCTTGTTGGCGTCGGGATGCAGCTTTTTTGCAAGCTTGCGGTAGGCGCTCTTGATATCGCCCGCGCTTACCTTGCGATCGACGCCCAAGACCTCATAGGGATCACGCATCCCCGCCGAACTCCGGTTAAATCTTCGGGCTGGCCCCGCCTGCCCACTAGGTTCCCAGTTGGCTTCAATGTGGGAATAGAGCGCTCATCACGCAATGCAACAAGCGAATTGGCTCAAGTTTGAGGGATGATAGCCGGGTTTAACTGGGTTTGAGGGGCGTTAGCCGGATCACTTCCCAGGCGCCGCTTGAAGTGCGGCAGGCGGCACCCTGCAACCAGTCTTGTGCCGCACCGTGCACGTAGCTCGCGAGAAAGTCGCGGCACGGCAGACCGTCTTCCCGATACGACGTATCAAGCGGCGTGATGTTGCCGCTGGCGCCGGTTTGCGGATTTTGCCAGGGCACGCTCGAATCCTTGGCCCCGCCGGCGAGCACGTTGGAAGCGGCCGCGCGCGCATAGGCGAGGTCCACTTCCGCGGCGCCGCGGGGGTTGGCGTCACCAACGGCGTAGCCGGCTGGCTGCGCGATCGAGCCGGTCGGCATCGAGTCGGGGTCGTCCTTCGAGCCAAGTGAGGCGAGCTGGTAGGAGCAGCCGGAAACGGCAAGCGCGGTCAATATGGCCGCAATGACCGCAACTCCATGCAACTGCCGACATAGGCGCAAGCCCGCCGTTCCATTATATTGAGACCGGCGGCACGTTTCCCAATCGCCGCACGCGAACACTGGGTACTCCGAGAATGTCAGACGCGGCGTCCATAGAACACCCGACATGGTTAACGGGCGGTGACTTCACGGCGGCCGACGAGCCGCTGCGCCTGTTTGCGGCTTGGTTTGCCGAGGCCAAGCGCTCCGAGCCGGGTAACCCCGAGGCGATGACGCTCGCCACCGTCGACACCGACGGCCGGCCCAATGCGCGCATGGTGCTGCTGAAAGGTTTTGATGAGCGCGGCTTCGTGTTTTACTCGAACGCCGAAAGCATCAAGGGCCACGAGCTTGCCGCCGCGCCGAAAGCGGCGCTGACATTCTATTGGAAATCGCTGCAGCGTCAGGTGCGCCTGCGCGGCAGCGTCGCGGTCGTGTCGGACGCGGAAGCCGACGCTTATTTCGCCACGCGTTCGCGCATGGCGCAGATCGGCGCCTGGGCCTCAAAGCAATCGGCGGCGCTGGAAAGCCGCCTCGCCTTCGAGAAGGCGATCGCGCGCTTTACCGCGAAATTTGCCATCGGCGCGGTGCCGCGGCCGCCGTATTGGATAGGCTATCGCGTCGTGCCGTCCGAGATCGAGTTTTGGCAGGAGCGGCCTTTCCGCCTGCACGACCGCATCGCCTTTACGCGCGGCAGCGTCAGCACGCCGTGGACCAAGGCGCGGCTTTACCCTTAAATCATTTCGATCGGAAAAGTTGATGCCAACAAGCAACCAGCCGCGCCGCACGCTCCTCCTCACCGGGGCAAGCCGCGGCATCGGCCACGCCACCGTGAAGCGCTTTTCCGCCGCCGGCTGGCGCGTCATCACCTGCTCGCGCCATCCGTTTCCGGAAAATTGTCCGTGGGAGGCCGGACCCGAGGATCACATCCAGGTCGATCTGGCGAGCCCCGAAAACACCGAGGCAGCGATCGCCGAGACCAAGCGCCGCCTCAACGGCGAACTGCATGCGCTCGTTAACAACGCCGCAATCTCACCCAAGGCTGCGGGCGGCAAGCGGCTCGGCTCGATCGAGACCTCGCGCGAGGACTGGCATCATATTTTCCAGGTCAATTTTTTTGCGCCGATCATGTTGGCGCGCGGCCTACTCGACGAGCTCAGCGCCGCCAAGGGCTCCGTCGTCAACGTCACCTCGATCGCCGGCTCACGCGTGCACCCGTTCGCGGGCACGGCGTACTCGACGTCGAAGGCAGCACTCGCCGCACTCACGCGCGAAATGGCGGCCGATTTCGGCTCGCGCGGCGTTCGGGTCAACGCCATCGCACCGGGCGAAATCGACACTGCGATGCTGTCACCGGGAACCGAGAAGATCGTCGAGAATATCCCGATGCACCGGCTCGGCACGCCGGATGAAGTCGCGAAGATCATCTATGTGCTGTGCACCGATACCGCATCCTACGTGAACGGCGCCGAGATTCACATCAACGGCGGCCAGCACGTGTAACTTCCCGATTACCGCACCTGGAAGACGAGCTTGCCCCGGAAATGGCGCGACTCGCTGAGCCGATGCGCCTCGGCGGCTTGCGATAAGCGATAAAGCTTGACTTCTGGTGGACGCACCGCGCCGGAAGCGACCAGCTGCGCCACGCGCTCCATCGCCGCACGCGAGCGCGGCACCGGAGGTCGTAGCGCGGTCACATCGGTCCGATTGGGCTTCGGCGCTTCGGCACCGGAGGCAATGAAAGCGGCGCGGCCGCCCGGCTTGAGCGCCACAAATGATTTCTCCGCGACGTCGCCGCCGACTGTCTCGAACACGGCGTCGCAGCCGCTCACGACCTTGGTGAAGTCCTGGGTGTTGTAGTCGATGACTTCATCGGCTCCGAGTCCACGCACGTAGTCGCGGTTCGCCGCGCTCGTCGTCGTAATCACGCGCGCGCCGAGGTGCTTGGCCAACTGAATAGCGAAGCTCGCGACGCCGCCGGCACCGCCTTGAATTAAAATCGTCTCGCCGCGCTTGAGCTTCAACGTATCTTCAAGCGCATTCACCGCCGTCAGGCCGGTCAGCGCCAAGGCGGCGGCGTTCACGTGCGAAAGACCGTCAGGCTTGTTCGCGACGATCGCGGCCTTGATCGCGATCTTCTCGCAATAGGTCCCTTCCCGGCCGGCATCGAGGACGCCGAAAACGGCGTCGCCGAGTTTGAGATCGCCGACGCCGCCGCCCAATGCGCTGACCACGCCGGAAAAATCCCGGCCTGGAATTTGCGGAAATTTTACTTGGGAGTGTCGGCCATATTGGCCGGCGCGGAACTTCCAGTCGGCAGCGTTAACGCTGGCGGCGACGACATCGACCACCACCTCGCCGGGCGCCGCCACGGGGTCCGGCAAGTCGCCGTACTTCAAGACTTCCGGGCCGCCGAATTGTTCAATAAATGCAGCTTTCATTTGATTTCCCGCCTTGCAATCAGTCGCGCATTATTTATGCGTCTGCCTTTTCATACCACCCTGCGGCGAACCGGCCCACCCCAGACAAAAGCCATGTCCGCCGCCGCGCCGAGGCTTGCCGCGCAAGGGCGATAGGATAGACTACCGGCAGGCCGTCATCTCGAAAAGATGACTGCAGTTTCAGGGAGGTAGTAACAATGAGCAAATCTGTTAGCCGCGGTGCGTCGGCGATGCTTTCGGCAAGCGCGGCAGTTGTCGCGCTCGTACTGGCAACGCCCGGCTACGCGCAATCCAACGATACCATCAAGATCGGCGTCATCGCCGAGGCACAGGCCGTCGCCGGCTCGTCGATCCCGCAGGCCGCGCAACTTGCGGCCGACGAGATCAACGCCGCGGGCGGCGTCAATGGCAAAAAGATCCAAATTATCTCTTACGACGATCATTCGACGGCTCCGGAAGCGGTGCGCGCCTTTCAGCGCGCGGTCAGTGAGGATCACGTCAACGCGGTGATCGCGAGCTATATCAGCGAGGTCGTGCTGGCGCTCGAACCATGGACCGGCAGGCTGAAAACCGTGATGGTAACGCCGGGCGCTGCCTCCGACGTCATCACCCAGAACATCGCCAAGGACTACGACAATCTCAAATATACGTTCCACGGCTATTCGACGTCGACCAGCATCGCCGACGCCACTTGCGACGCCGCGAAGGATCTTCTGGTTGGCCAGCTTCACATGAAGTCGGCTGTCGTCATGAGCGAGGATGCGGCATGGACCACCCCGCTCGACGCCGAGTACCTGAATTGCCTGCCAAAGATCGGGCTCAACGTGCTCGATCATATCCGCGTCTCGCCGGACACCACCGACTTCACGCCAATCTACAACAAGATCGAGGGTGAGAAGCCGGACGTGATCATCACCGGCATTTCGCATGTCGGCGTGCAACCGACGGTGCAATGGAAGCAGCAGGAAGTGCCGATCCCGATGTTCGGGGTCTCCTCGCAAGCGACCAATTCGAGTTTCTGGAATGACACCAATGGCGCGGTCGAAGGCGTGCTGTACCAGGCGTTTGCCGGACCCGGGGTTGCGGTGACGCCGAAAACGCTGCCGTTCGTGGCGGCGTTCAAGGCGAAGTACGGCAACAACCCGTCTTATTGCGGCTACACCTCTTACGACGAGGTCTATTACATCGCCGATGCGATCAAGCGGGCCGGCTCGACCAATTCCGACAAGCTCGTCGCCGCGCTGGAAAAGACCGATTACGTCGGCACAATCGGCCGCATCCAGTTCAAGGGCAAGGACTCGCCGAACCCGCACGCGCTCAAGATCGGCCCGGCCACGATCAGCGGCTTAATGCTGCAATGGCAGAACGGCAAGCAGGTCAATCTGTGGCCGGCCAACGTCGCCAATGGCAAGCTGAAGTTCCCAGCCTTCATCAAGCTCGGCTCAGCCAACTGACGGGAGCTGATCGGACGTTCGTAATTCTCCCCGCCCGCAGCCGCGAGCGGGGAGATTTCTTGACGGGGTTGGGTGCTTGAGCGTGGTGTTCTGGCAAATTCTGATCGACGGCTTCGCGATCAGTTCCCTCTACGCGCTGGGCGCCACGGGATTTGCCTTGATTTTCGGCGTCTCCGGCGTACTCAACCTGTCGCACGGCGCGCTGATGGTGGCGGCCGTTGTCGCGGCCTGGGCTGCCGGCAACGATCTGCATGCCGGACCCTATGCCGGGGCGGTGCTCGGCGTCGGTATCGGCCTTGCCGCCTCGCTTCTCACCTATTTCCTGATCGTCCGGCCGCTGCAGCAATCGAGCAAAATCCGCGAGGAAGAAAAGGAAATTTTCATCCTCACCGCGACGCTGCTCTGGGGCATCATGATCCAGCAGCTGATCGCCTACCTCTATACCGACAACGCAAAGACCGTGGCGCCGATCGTCGAGGGCGTGATTTCCATTGCCGGCGTGCGCACGCCGGCGAACGAGATTTTCACCGCCATCGTCTGTTGGCTTGTCATCGCGCTGCTGTGGCTTCTGGTAAACCGCACGCGCGCCGGCAAAGCGGTTCTCGCTGCTTCGATAAATCCGCGCGGCGTGACGCTGCTCGGCATCGAACTGTCGCAAATCTACATCGCCGTGTGGGCGATCTACGGGCTCCTGGTCGGTATTGCCGGTGTGCTGCTTGGCATGTTTCTGGGCGTTTCGTCCTATAGCGTCGGGCCGTTGACCGCGAGCGCATTCTCGATCGTCGTGCTTGGTGGGCTCGGCAGCGTCTCCGGCGCGCTGATCGCCGCCTACGTGGTCGGCTATCTCGAGACGATCACGGCCTATCTGATATCGCCGGCCTATCGCACCATCCCGGCGCTCCTTCTTCTCGTCGCGGTCATGTATGTGCGCCCGCGCGGTCTGTTGGGGCGCCGTTAGATGCGCTCGTTTTCCACCACGCGCGTCCTGCTTGTCGCTTTAGGCGCCGTCGTGGTCGCGTCGTTTTTGCCGCTGTGGGTCACCGGCTACATCCTCGGGCTGTTGACGATGGCCTATTATTCCGGCGTTTTCGCCATGGCCTGGGACCTGCTGTTCGGCTTTGCCGGCGAAGTCAATTTCGGCCCGACGTTTCTGATTGGCACCGGCGCCTATACCGCGGGCATTCTCGACAATCTCTACCAGCCGCCGATCTGGCTCTGCGTCGCCGCCGGCACGCTCGCAGCCGTCGCCGGCGGCGTCGTGCTGGCGCTGCCGGCGCTGCGGGTGCGCGGGCCGTATTTCGGGCTGACCACGCTCGTCGCCGTGCTCATTCTACAGAATTTCATCGTGGTCGATGCCCATCTGACCGGTGGCGAAAATGGGCTGACGGTACCCGACGTCATCTCGATCAGCGACACTACGAATTACGAAATTGCGCTGTGGTTCATGGCGGTCAGCGGTGCGATTCTGTTTTCGCTGGCGCGCTCGCCAGTCGGGCTGATCCTGCAGGCGAGCGGTCAGGACGCGGTGCAGGCCGGTGCGCTTGGCTTCAACGTGACCAAGCACAAGCTCATGGCTTTCATCATCAGCGCCTTCTTCTCCGGCCTCGCCGGCGCCTTGTTGGTTTTCTACGTGGGCTCGGCCTCGGCCAGCTCACTGGTCGATATCACCGTCGGCGTGCAGATCATTATCGCCGCGGTGCTCGGCGGCCGGCGCACCATTTTGGGCGGCGCGCTGGGCGCCATCTTTCTCGTTGCCATGAGCGAAGCGCTGCGCCCGATCGGCGACCTGTCGAATTTCGTCGTGTTCGCCATGGCGCTCGTCGTCGTACTGTTTTTTCCGGGCGGCTTCTTCGGCCTGCTCACACGCACCAAAGAATCCGGTTGAGCATGGGCGTAGGCGCGCATCTCGAGGTTTCCGGCCTCACCAAGCGCTTCGGCGGCCTCGTCGCCGTCAAGGACATGGCGCTCGACGTGGAGGCCGGCAAAATCCTGGGCCTGATCGGACCCAACGGCTCCGGCAAATCGACGGTGATGAAGCTGATCATGGGTATCGAACGCCCGGATTCCGGTTCGGTGCGCATCAACGGCGTCGATGTCGCCGGCTGGCCGTCGCACAAGATCGCCCGAATGGGTGCGGGCATCGTGTTCCAGCATTCGCGGCCGCTACACCGCCAGACGGTGCTGGAAAACATCAAGCTCGCACTGCTTCCGGACAAGCTCACGCGGCTGTTCGCCGATCCACAGACCGACGAGCGTGCACGCGCCATCGCGGCGCGCGTCGGCTTGAGCGGCGTCCTCGACCGCCGTCCGGCCACCTTGCCATTCGCCGATCTGCGCAAGATCGAAATCGCCAAGGCGATCGCGCGAGACCCTCAGGTCCTGTTGATCGATGAGCCTTTCGCCGGCCTCACCTCGACCGAGACAGCGGCCTTCTCCGACCTGATTTGCGAGCTGCGCGACGATGGACGCGCCGTGCTTCTGGTCGATCACAACGTCAAAAGCGTCGCGCGCCTGGTCGACCGGGTGCTCGCTATGTATGTCGGCGAGCGCATAGCGGAGGGCACGGCCGACGAGGTGATGCGCAATGAGACCGTGCGGCGGGTCTATCTCGGCGGCAGCATCGAGACGGCGGCGCGCCCCAAATCTTCCTTCCGCGACCGCGCGACCCCGTTCCTCGAAGTCGACGATGTCAGCGTCCAGTACGGCAAGGCGCAAGCTTTGCAGAACGTGTCGATCCACGTGCATGCCGGCGAGTTTGTCTCCGTCGTCGGGCTCAACGGCGCCGGCAAAACCACGCTGTTTAACGCCATATCCGGGATATTGCCCTATTCGGGCGACATTCGCCGCGGAGGCGTTTCGCTACGCGGCAACACCGCGGCGACGATCGCGCGCAACGGCATCGTGCAATGCTCGGAGGGCCGCAACCTCTTCACCGACATGACGGTACGCGAAAATCTCGATCTCGGCGGCCAGCATCTGACGGCGGCCGACAGCGCCGATCAAATCGGCTGGCTGTTCGATCTCTTTCCCATTCTGCGCGAACGTCAAAAGCAGGCGGCCGGCACGCTTTCGGGCGGCGAGCAGCAGATGCTGACCATTGCGCGCGCGCTGATGATGAAGCCGAAGCTCCTCATCCTGGACGAGCCGACGCTCGGATTGGCGCCAGTTATCCTCGAACAGATTTCCAAGGCATTGGAACGCTTGCGGCAATCCACCTCGATCACCGTGCTCCTTGGCGAACAGAACGTCACCTTCGCGCTGCCGCATGCCGATCGCGTCTACGTGCTCGAACACGCCCGCGTCGTGTGGGAAGGCGAGCCCGCGAAATTCGCGGCCGGCGCCGGCGCGGGGTATCTGTAAGGCGTGGATTTCGGCGCCCAAGGGGCATAGTATCCTAACGTTGGATGTGTGGGGCGGCCTACAATGGCTGATTACTATCCTATTCTCGCGCGAGCCGTTTCGAGCTTGCCGCACAATGACGCCGAGGCGCGGCGGGATTTGTACGCGCGCGCGCGAACGATCGTCACCGAGCAATTGCGCGGTCGCGGTCTGCAAGCTGCGGCGGGAGAGGCGATACGCGAGCAGGCCGAGCTGGAAACGGCCATCCGCAAAGTCGAGGCGGAATCGCGACCGGTCCGGACGCGGATGAACGGGAAGCCGGGAGCGCCGCGGCCGCCGGCGCAGCGTGCCGCCGTCGCGGATGCGCAAGACCGAGCCGAAAAAACCGCGAAATCGCTTTCGAAAATTCTTCAGGCGGTGCATCCGAACGAGACGCGCGAAACGGATCCACAACGGTCGTATCGGAAGTCCACGAACGGGACACAAGCCCTGGCGCCGAGTAAACAATCCAAAGCCATTGCAACCGGCGTCGATGCGACGACGAAAGCGACGGCAGAACTCGGCGGCGCGCCTGGTTCGCTGGTTACAATGCTGTTTGCCACAGCCTATATCGTGGCGGGGTTGGCGTTCACCGGCGTAACTTACATTCGCTGTATCGTGTGGCTGTATGAGGGCGTCATCGGTTATCCCATATTGCTTGCCGTCATGGCGGTTACGCTCGGCCTGTTCATCGTTCCGCCCGTGATGATTTTTAGAAAAACATCGGCGTTGCCGACGATCGACGGCCTGATGCGCTACATCCACTCGGCATCGCGACGGGTGCTTTAGCTTCCCTCACGCGTACAGAAAATCCAGCACCGCCGTCTCGGCGAGCACGGCCTGCGGAATGCTGTGGCGCGCGGAACGGGCGCGCTCCTCGGCGGTTTGCGTCGCCTGCAGATAAGCGCCGAGGTGGCGCGCGCGTTCGATGATCTTTTTATTGTCCGGCAACCGCTGCGCTTCGAAGCGGCGCAACGCGGCCCCGACGTCGTCGGCATCGAGCGCCTGCGCGAGGGCTGCCGCATCGTCGGCTGCCTTGGAAACGCCGGCTGCAACATGCGGCCGCGCCACGAAGGCCGCGTCGCCGATAATCGCGACCCGCCCGAAGGCGAGCCGCGGGCTTTCGAGATCGTAAATCGGCTGCAGAATCGGTTCGTCGATCAGGCGGACGATGTCGCGGAATTGCGGCGCCAAGAGCCGCTCCGCCGCGGCGCGCATGGCGGCGATCGGCTCGGCGCGGATGAGCGGCGGCGGGATCGAGATCGAGTGGCCGACGCCGGTCTTGTCGGTGAGAAGGGTCGGCAACTCGGTCGCCTCATCGGCCGGCCGGTACCATACGACGTTGTAGCGGCGCTGGCCCGCCCGCAGCTCGTTGTCCGGGCCGGCGACCGGATAGCCGAGACATTGTTCGCCGGGCGGCAGGCAGAAGGTCATATCCATAAAGAGCTCGCGGTGGATCGCCGGCGGGATGGCGCTTTCGGCTAGCAGCGCGCGCCAAGCGACGTAACCGGCATAGAGCGGCACGACGTCGGGCGCGCATTGCTGGCGCACGGTCGAGCGTAGGCCATCGGCGCCGACGAGGACATCGACTGCCATCGCGCCGCCATCGGTGAAATGCGCGACAACGCCGTCCCCGCTTTGCTCAAACCCGCGCAGGCCGAGCCCGCGATGATAGCGCTCCGACGCAAACGCATCGCGCAGCAGCCGGTAGACGCGCTCCCAGGCGGTGAGCACTTGGGGGCATTCGAGCGTGAGCGTCGTCCGGCCGGCTTTGTCCAGGATCCTGCGCGTCGTCATCGCGACGCCGAGGTCGCGCGTGTCGAGACCGAGCCCGTTCATGCGGGCAATCAGCTCGGCCTGGGCGACGATGCCGGCGCCGCGGCCGGCAAGCTCCTTTTCGACGCGTTCGAAAATATCCACGTCCCAGCCGTGCCGCCGCAGCATGATGCCGGCCAACAGCCCGCTCATCGAGCCGCCGATCACCAGCGCGCGGCGCTGCCTGGACATCCCCAAAATCCTGCTATTTCCCGAGCTTTCCCAAGCGGCAAAGGTTTTCTATATTGTGCCTATAATCCTTGGAGGAACACCATGGCCCTGACCATGCTGGATAAGACGACCGACCGCGCCGACAAGTCGGCATGGCCCCCTGCCATTGCCGCCGAATTCGAGCGCGAGAAGCACAACAATAACGGCTGCGTCGGATCGACGCTGGTGTCCGAGAGCGCGCGCGTGCGGGTCTGGATCATTCGGCTCGCCCCCGGCGAACGGATCGGATTTCACCGCCATGTGCTCGATTATTTCTGGACCTCGGTAACGGGCGGACGCGGCCGCCAGCACGTGCACGACGGCACCACCGTCGAATACACTTACCAGCCGGGCGAGACCCGCCACGAGACCTATGGCCCGGGCGAGTACAAGGTCCACGATCTCGAAAATCTCGGCGATAAGGACATGGTCTTCATGACCATCGAATTCCTCGACAGCGCCAACAAGCCGATCGCCATTCCGGACAAAGTACGCGCCGCAGCGTAGCGCGCGCGGATTCGGCCTACGGCATACCCTCTCCCCGCGCGCCAGGGAGAGGTTTTTGATAGCCAATACCGGATACTTCCTGCACACTCCCGCGGGGGCTGAGTGGCTGAGTAATGATCTTTTCGTTCGATCTCCTTATCAACGCCGTCATCTCGGGCATCCTGATCGGCGGATTCTATGCGGCGGTGACATCAGGCGTGTCGCTGGCGTTCGGCATTCTCGACATCGTCAATATCGCGCATCCCGCCTTCATCATTCTCGGCTCTTACGTCGCCTATATCGTCAACGCGACTTTCGGGCTCGACCCGATCCTGACCGCGATTGTCGCGATACCGCTGTTCTATGTGCTCGGCGCCGGCATCTATCAGGTTTATTACGTCTCGTTCGAGAAGCGCGGCCAGGAATCGTTGCGCGGCTTGGCGTTCTTCTTCGGTTTGCTGTTCATCACCGAAGTGTCGCTGGTTTTGTATTTCGGCGTCGATTATCGCTACGTCAATGCGGCCTATATCGGTCCGACCTGGCACCTCGCCGACGTCGACGTGCCACTGCGCATCCTGGTTCCCTGCATAGTGTCGCTGCTCATGATCGCGGTGCTGCAGCTCATTCTGACACGCACCTTCATCGGCCGCGCAATCATGGCGGTGGCGCAGGATCAGCTGGCGTTGCGGCTGATGGCGGTCGACCCGGTCCGCATCAAGCGCATCGCGTTCGGCATTTCGATCGCGACTGCGTCCCTTGCCGGCGCGTTTCTCATCATCATCCAGCCGGTCGAGCCATCGGTCGGGCGTGAATATATCGGCCGCGTATTCGCGATCTGCGTGCTTGGCGGCATGGGTAGCCTGCCCGGCACCGTGATTGCCGCGATGCTGATCGGCATCGTCGAAAGCCTTACCTCGACGTTTTACGGCCCGTCATGGGCTCCTGCGGTGTCGTTCGGCTTCCTGCTCTTGACGCTGGCGGTTCGGCCGGCCGGCCTGTTGGGACGGTGACCGTGCGCACACCCACTTTCCTTCTCGTCTGTCTCGTCATCGCCGCCGCCGTGTTTGCGGGCTCGATCGCGGTCGGCAACGACTATGTGTTTTTCGCCGGCTATGTCGTATTGCAATATGTCGTGCTCTCGACCGCCTGGAACATCCTCGGCGGCTATTGCGGCTATGTGAATTTCGGCACCGCCGCTTTCTTCGCGCTCGGCGCCTATTCGACCGTCGCGATCTACAAGCTCACGACCGGCGACAACTCCTATTCGATTCCGATTCCGATTCCGATTCCAGTTCTGATGCTGGTCGGCGGCGCGGTATCGGGCGTCGTCGGCTTCGGGATGGGCTATTTGACATTGCGGCTGCGCGGCGCGTTCTTCTCGATCGCGACGCTGGCGCTCGCGGTCGTCTTGGAGACGCTGGTCGTCAACTGGGACTATGTCGGCGGCTCGCGCGGCGCCTATGTCATCCGTCCCGAAGAGATCGCACTGATTGGCAATTACATCCGGTATCTGTTTTTGATCATGATGCTGCTTGCCGTGGCGGCGATCACAGTCGCCCGACTGATCGAGCATTCTCGGCTCGGCTACGGCTTCGCCACAATCCGCGACGACGAACTGGCGGCCGAGGCTTGCGGCGTGCCGACGCTGCGATTGAAGCTCATCGCCACCACCATCTCCGGCGCGCTGATGGGAATGGCGGGTGCGCCGTTTCCCTATTACATAAGCTATCTGCAACCGGATTCGACGTTCGCCCTGGATTACGCCGTCAATTCGATCGCCATGCCGCTGATCGGCGGCACGACAAGCTGGGTCGGCCCGCTGATCGGCACGCTTCTCCTCGGCAGCTTGCAGCAGATCGCCACCGTGACGATCTCATCGGCGGTCAATCTGTTGCTGGTCGGTTGCCTGCTGGTCGCATTCGTCATCGTGGCGCCGAACGGCATCATCGGGCTGGTCCATACCTATTGGCAGCGTAAGCCGGAAGAATTCGTCGGCCGCCGCCGCATCGACGCCGATGCGCCGGAGGCGGTGCCATGAATAGCGCGATGGCGAACACCAACCTTCTCGAGGTCGACAACCTCGGCAAGCGCTTCGGCGGCTTCGTCGCGCTGGAAAATATTTCGCTTTCGGTCGCCGCTGGCGAGCGCCTCGGACTGATTGGGCCCAACGGCTCGGGCAAAAGCACACTGGTCAATTGCATCTGCGGCACGCTGCGCAACGAGCAAGGCGCCGTCCGCTTTAACGGCCGACAGCTTGACGGGCTTGCCTCGCATCAACGCACCCGGCTTGGTCTCGCGCGCAGTTTTCAATTACCGCGGCCGTTCGTCAGCATGAGCCTCATCGACAACATACGAATCCCGCTGCTCTACACGGTGGCCGCGCGAGGCGCCGGCCGCTCCGCGCAGGACATCGACACGCGCTGCGCCGACCTGTTGCACGAAGTGGGCCTCGAGGAGAAGGCGCGGCACCTGCCGCGCGATCTTACTCAAGTCGAGATGCGCAAGCTCGAATTGGCGCGCGCCATGGCATCCGAACCAAAACTCCTGATTGCCGATGAGGCGATGGCAGGGCTCACCCACTCGGAGATCGAAGAGATTTTAACGCTGCTGGTGCGGCTGAACGAGCAGGGCGTCACCATCGTCCTTATCGAGCATATCATGCGCGCCGTGATGAGTTTTTCGCGCCGGCTCGTCGTGCTGGTCTCCGGGCGCAAGATTGCCGATGGCCAGCCCGACGACGTCATGCGCGATCCGGAAGTGGAGAGGGCTTACCTTGGCTAGCAGCCTCACCATTGCCGGCATCCACGCCGCCTACGGCGCAGTGCGCGTGATCGATGACGTCTCGATCAAGGTCGGGAGCGGCGAGACCGTCGTGCTCCTTGGCACCAACGGCAACGGCAAATCGACGCTCATGAAGTGCATCATGGGCCTGGTGCAGCCGAGCCAAGGCAGCATCGTCGCCGAGATCGACGGCATCCACCACGACCTCATCGGCCGCGCCACGGAGGATATCGTCGATCTCGGCATCGCGCTGGTCCCGGAGGGACGCCGGCTGTTCCCTAAGCTGACGGTCGAGGAAAATCTGCTGCTCGGCGCGTTCCGCCGCGCGGCGCGGGCGAAATTAACGGGCAACCTCGCGGTTTGCTTCGAGACTTTTCCGCGCCTCGCGGAGCGCCGCCACCAGCTTGCCGGCAGCCTCTCGGGCGGCGAGCAGCAGATGCTCGCGCTCGGCCGCGCGCTGATGCTGGCGCCGAAGATTCTTCTGGTCGACGAGCCCTCGGTCGGTCTGGCGCCGATCCTGGTGGGCCGCACCATCGACGCGATCAGCGAAATGAAGCGGCGATATTCCTTGACCGTCTTGATGGCGGAGCAGAATTTCACTCAGGCGATCCGCATCGCCGACCGCGGCTACGTCATCGTCCACGGCAAGATCGCCTTCGAGGGCCGCTCGACGGACGAGCTCAACAACAACGATTTGATCAAGAAATTTTATTTGGGACTGTAGCGGCGCGCTTCCCTCCCCCAACAGAATTTATGAGGGTCTGGAGGCAGTTCGATGCCCTGGCAGCCGTAGCTGGCCTCCCGTCCCCTTGGCCTCCGCATTCGCTTTCATGCGATGAAGGAGCGACGAGACCGTCGGAGAATTGCTGCCAATTTGCCAGTTCAACTTAGGAGCTAGCGGATACCACTTGACCGGGGAGCCCATTGAGGCCGAAAACGAGTATCTAGAATTCATCTCAACGTGAACGGGTGAACGGTGCGTGTTGAATCCATAACCATCGCTGGCTTTCGCTCGTTTGGCCCCTCACCCCATCGCATCGGCTTAGCAGGCGACCTAACTGCCATTGTAGGTCCGAATGGGTCCGGCAAAACCGCGCTACTCCAAGCTTTGGCAAAATTGTTTGGAGTAACAAGGACGCAGCGGACAATTCATCGTTCCGATTTCCATCTTCCGGTCGGCGTCCCTCCCGATGATCGAACGACGAGAGAATTGCTCATTGATGTGGTTATTTCATTGCCGGAACTTTCGAAAGGTTCAGCGACTGCGGATACGGTGGCACCAGCCTTCCGGCACATGCATATCGCTGCGCCCAAGGTGTCACCTGTGTGTCGAATGCGGCTCGAAGCACGTTGGCAGGATGATGGGACGGCGGATGGAGAAATAACTCAGGAGCTATTCTGGATCGACCGCCTAGACGAAAAAATTGACGACGAACACAAACACGCTGTGTCGCCGGTCGATCGTGGTCTCATTCAGCTTTACTACACCCCCGCCAGCCGTGATGCTGGCGTACAAATCCGCGCTACCACCGGCGCCCTTGCCGCTCGCTTATTGCGCGCGATCGAATGGTCAAAAGGCACGCGCGAAACTGTAGACGCAGCGACCAAAAAGTTGTCAGAGGCGTTCAACGCCGAGGCCGCCATCGAAGCAATCAGCGTCTGACTGTCAAACCGTTGGGACGAACTGGAAGAATCAGAAACCGATACAGACCCGAGCCTCACGCTCATCAGCCAACGCTTCGAAGAGGTGGTGGCGAAAATCCAAGTTCTATTCGCACAAGGCTCCGCCAAGATTGAGCGTGGTCTTGAAGTCCTGAGCGATGGCCAACAGTCATTGTTCTACTTCGCACTGGCAGCCGCTGTATTCGACCTTGAGAGGGATGCCGTAGCAGGGAAGATTAAGGGATTTCGAGCAGATGAATTGCGCATCCCTGCCTTAAGCATCTTTGCGATTGAGGAGCCAGAAAATCATCTGGCGCCCTACTACCTTTCGCGCATCGTCACGCAGGTGCGTTCAATCATTAAAAAAGATGCCGCGCTGGCTCTGGTGACGAGCCACTCACCGGCGGTGCTGAGCCGCGTTGAACCCGCCGAGGTTCGCTATTGCCGCTGCGACCCGAAGGCGCGGATTTCAACGGTAAAACCTGTCGAAATGCCGCCCGAAGCCTCCGAAGCTGCCAAATTCGTGCGCGGCGCAATGCTCGCATTTCCTGAACTCTACTTCGCGCGCTTCGTCATTCTCGTCGAGGGTGATTCAGAACGGGTGGTTCTGCCACGCCTTGCCGACGCCGAGGGCATTGTTCTCGATCCATCGTTTGTCGCTGTCGTGCCCCTCGGTGGTCGCCATGTTCAGCATTTTTGGCGACTACTGAAGGGCCTCGCGATTCCGCATGCCACTTTGCTAGATCTCGACCTTGGCCGAAGCGGTGGCGGGTTTGGCAGAGTGAAAACAATCATTGGCCATCTTATTGACGCGGGCATCCCGCGCGACGAACTGCTGGCCGTCAAGAGCGGCAAGGTGCTTTCACCGAAGGAATTCGAGGCTATGCACGAATGGGATTCGTCCGACGCAGAAATCATGGCAGGTTGGGTCGCCAAGTTGCGGGAGTACGCTGTCTATTTTTCCGAACCACTTGACCTTGATATGTCGATGCTCGTCGCCTTTCCGGCCGCATACGAGAAAGGCGTCCCCGCGGGCGGTGGACCAAAGATGGCTGCCGATGCAGCTGCAAAGGCAGTGCTGGGCGAAGGTGGGCCCGGTCTCGATGCATATAAAGGCACTTTAGCGGAGATCGGAAATTTTATGCCATCATATCGATATCATTTTCTTACGCGCAGCAAACCCGCCACCCACCTTCAGGCGTTTGCGCAACTCGACAACACAGTCATCAAAAAGGGGATGCCAGAAGTCTACCGTGAATTAGTAGAACACGTCAGAGTAAATCTAACGCGGGTTTGACCGTGACGTTGATCCAACGCCGTGTCGCTCCGAACGACTGGCAGCCCATTGGAATCGAAGCGCTCGAAAAGAACGCGCTCGCTGTCGTGCGCTCAACCAATAATCGGTCCGTGATTGCCGGACCAGGTTCGGGAAAAACCGAACTCCTTGCTCAACGCGCCTCCTATCTCCTGCAATGTGGTGTGTCGAGACCACCGCGCCGTATACTAGCAATCAGCTTCAAGCGCGACGCCGCGAGAAATTTGGCTGCGCGCGTGCGTAGCCGGTGCCATCCTGTTCAAGCGTATCGTTTTAACTCCTTGACCTTCGATGCGTTTGCGAAGGGTCTCGTCGACCACTTCGGCCAAGCGCTTCCGGATCGATGGCGTCCAACGCCGGACTATGAGATTTCGCAGGCTAACGACCGGACTTATCGCGAGTTCTTGCAGCCACTTACTCCACCAGCAACAGTAGGTGGCCGGTAGACATCATAGCATCACAGTAAAGGCTTTTGAGCGGACGTGGTTGCTAGGTTCGCCACTGTCTGAGTTAGCGCCAGCGCGACTGTCGCCTGGGCAATGGGCGGCGGACAATTTCTGGCAGTCATGGCTTCACGATAACAGGCGAAGCTATCTTACGTTTCCGATGATCGGTCGCTTAGCGAGCCTCCTCGTAGACCAACCAATGGTGCGGCAAGAAGCAGCTGAAACACTAAATGGAAGAGCAGGACAACACGCAAAACAAACGACAGGCGAAGGCAGACACAGAAAACGAGACGGCGAGGCGACAACAAGCAGCAGAAGCGAGGGCAGGCGAGGATGAACACTGCCGAGGCTGAACAAAGCACAACGAACGCGCCGAACAACTATCGGTCGACGAGACGGCGCACAGGATGTCCGCGAAGGCGACGCGAAGTCTTAACAACGGTCAAAGACAGAGGGAACATCACTGGCGATAGATGCGCGGTATGCAACTGCGTCCTCGGCAAAAGAGGCACATTGCCTCGCCGATTTCGTAAACACGCAAATGGCGGAATACAAACTAAATAAACGAGATCAAACGGGTTGTGATTCCCCTGCCCCTTGTGGGGAGGAAAAATTCACCTTACCGGAAAATCGAAATACGTCGCCGGAAACGGCTCGCCGCGCAGCGTAAAATGCCACCATTCCTTGTCGTAACCGCGAAAGCCGCGCCGCCGCATCGCCGCGGCGAGCACCATGCGGTTGGCGTGCTGCTCGGGGCTGATCGTTGGGTCGGCGGTCCATGACTTCGGACTGAAAAAATCGAAATGGGTCCCCATATCGAGTTCGGCGCCGTCCGCGCGCGCCAGCGTCAGATCCATGGTCGAGCCGCGCGAATGGCCGGAATGCGAGGCGATATAGCCGTCGCGGAACAGCGTGCGCTTATCCACTTCGGGATAAAACTCCGCCTTCGCTGCCTGATCGTTGAGGTCGTGCGCCCAACGGACGAAATTCATCACCGCGCGCACCGGCCGGTAGCAGTCGAACACTTTGATGACGAAACGCGGCGCGAGGTCGCGCGCGACCTCGGCGAGCGCGCTGGCGGCCTCGCGGGTGAGCAGACAATGCGGCGCTTCGTAACCGTCGACCGGGCGGCCAGTGAAATTATGCGATCCGGCGTAACGCATCTCGACGATCAGCCCCGGCACCACTGTTGCGGCGTCGACGAAGTCGGCGGAGCGCTGCTGATCGGCCCGCGGCTGCTGGGCGAACGCAGCGTGCGCAATGAAGCTTGCGATGAGTGCGAGAAAGAGTTTCCGCATTCGCATGTGAGGATAGATGCCTATTGCGGGCACGCGGACACCCATTGGCCTTCGATCGTATTTTGCGAATCCACCGTCGGCATCCCTACCATTTCCGCCTTGGTGCGCACCGTGCCGGTGTAATGATGCGCGCTGTCGAAGTTGAACTCGCCGCTCAGATCCATGTTGATCTGACCCTTGCAGACCAGGTGCCAGGTGAGCAGCGGACCCTTTAAGCTGCGCTCGATCGGCGCGCAGACCGAATTTATGGTGCTCGACACCGGCGAGAACGTCGAGCCGAGATCGTCGGTCTGTTCGGCGGTCAGGCATTTGGACGATTCGTGAGGCGGCCCGAGGACGCCGCCGGTCTCGGCGTGGCCGGTGATTTTCCAAAGTCCAGGTTCGATGCCATCGGCGAAAGCCATAGAAGCCGCAAGCGCGAAGAACGTAACCGCAAAAGCGGCAATCACGGAAACGCGGTAAGCCACAAATAGTCTCCCCTTTTCACTTCCCGGACGGCGATTTGGCGCAAATGGCCCCGCCGTTAACCAGCCGCTAACCATATACCCGGCACATTTTGCCTGGGAGGCGTAACCGTTACCACTGCACTCTTCTAACGCTCTTCGGGGGCAGCCTTGGACTCGAGCGCGGCTCCGCTTCTTCACGTCGGCGGCCCACCGGCCGCCGCGCATAGCTTCGAATCACGCGACCGCAGACGGGGCCGATCGAACGGCATGACCGACGCAACCACGGCGAACGGCGGGGACACGGCGATGTCGCGGCTCGCCGATCTCGGCACCATGCTCCGGCGCAGCGATATTTCGCTGGCGGTCGGCATGATGACGATCCTCGTCATCCTGATCCTGCCGCTGCCGCCGGTTTTGCTCGATTTTTCGCTGGCGATTTCCATCACCTTTTCCGTGCTGATCCTGATGACGTCGCTGTTCATCCAGGCGCCGCTCGAATTCTCCGCTTTTCCGACCGTGTTGTTGATTTCCACCATGCTGCGGCTGGCGCTGAATCTCGCCTCGACGCGGCTGATCCTCGCCCATGGTCACGAAGGCCCGGCCGCCGCCGGCCATGTCATCCAGGCGTTCGGCAATTTCGTCATGAGCGGCAATTTCGTGATCGGCATCATCGTGTTCACGATCCTGGTGATCGTGAATTTCGTGGTCATCACCAAGGGCTCCGGACGCATCGCCGAAGTGGCGGCGCGCTTCCACCTCGACGCCATGCCGGGCAAGCAGATGGCCATCGACGCCGATTTGAACGCCGGCCTCATCGACGAGAAGGACGCGCGAAAGCGGCGTAAGAACCTGGAGGACGAATCCGGTTTCTACGGCGCCATGGACGGCGCCTCGAAATTCGTCCGCGGCGACGCCATCGCCGGACTCCTTGTCGTCATGATCAACATCATCGGCGGCATGATCATCGGCATCGTGCAGCAAGGCCTCAGCTTCGCCGACGCCGCCCAGGACTACACGCTTCTGACCGTGGGTGACGGGTTAGTCACTCAAATCCCTGCGCTGATAGTTTCGACAGCCGCCGGCCTCCTGGTGTCCAAGGCCGGCGTCGCCGGCGCCGCCGACAAGGCGCTGCTCGGCCAGTTCTCCAGCTATCCCAAGGCGCTCGGTATGTCGGCCGCCGTCATGCTGATCATGTCATTACTCCCCGGCATACCGATGATTCCGTTCCTTACGCTTGGCGGCGGCACGGCGGCGCTGGCCTATGTGATCGACCGCCGCGCCAAGCAGGCGGTCGCGGACGAGGCAAAAAAGGTGGAAACCGCCAAGGCCGCACCGGCCGAGGAGCCGATCACCGCCTCGCTCAAGATGGACGATCTCAAGATCGAACTCGGCTACGCGCTGTTGCCGATGGTCAACGCACCCGACGGCTCCGACCGGCTGACCGAGCAGATCAAGGCTTTGCGCCGGTCGCTCGCGACCGAAATGGGCTTCGTCATGCCCGCCGTTCGCATCCTCGACAATGTGCAGCTCGACGCCAACACCTACCTCATCAAGATCAAGGAAGTCGAGGCCGGCACCGGCAAAGTGTGGCACGGCCAATACATGGTCATGGATCCGGCCGGCAATCAGGTCACGCTACCCGGCACGCATATCACCGAGCCGACATTCGGATTGCCCGCCACCTGGATCGACGCGGCACTCAAGGAGGAGGCTTCGGTCAAGGGTCTGACCGTTGTCGACGCCGCGACCGTGCTCGCCACGCACCTCACCGAACTCATCAAGGCCAATATGGCGGAGCTTCTGTCCTACGGCGAAGTGCAGAAATTGATCAAAGAGCTGCCCAAGGAGCAGAGCGAGCTGATCAAGGACATAGTCCCGGCGCAGATCACGATTTCCGGCATCCAGCGCGTGCTGCAGATTTTGCTCGCCGAGCGGGTCTCGATCCGCGATCTGTCGACCATCCTCGAAGGCATCGCCGACGGGGTGCCGTCGACGCGCAACGCCACGATGCTTGCCGAACACGTGCGCGCTCGCCTCGCGCGCCAGCTCTGCGCCCAGCATGTCACCGCGGCCGGCACGCTGCCGATCATTGCGCTCACCGCCAAATGGGAGCAGGCCTTCGCCGAATCGATCGTCGGCCAGGGCGACGACCGCAATCTCGCCATGCAGCCATCGAAGCTCACGGAGTTCATCAACCTGGTGCGGGAAAAATTCGAGCAGGCGGCGCGCGACGGCGAAGCGCCGGTGCTGGTCACCTCGCCCGGCATCCGGCCGTTCGTGCGCGGCATCGTCGAGCGCTTCCGCGCGCAAACCGCCGTGCTGGCGCAATCGGAAATCCACCCGCGGGCGCGGCTGAAGACGGTGGGGAGTATTTAACGCGCAAGGCCGTTACGGCGCGACCGATAGGCCTTTGACGTGATGCTTCTCGATCAGACGCGCCACAAGTCCTGACTTTTTTGCTTCGGCAACGAATTCGCTGAGGAAAGCGGCGCCGGCGGTATTTGGCTTTGCCGTGCCGATCGCCTGCTGCACCGTCATGAAGTTACCCGGAAGGATTTTGCTGCCAGGCAGTTTCTCGGCGTCCGTCAATAGTTGCGGCCGCAGTGAAGCATAAGCCTCGAGCCTTTCGTTGACGAACTGATTGAACGGCGCGTCCGCCGAATCTGACCGCAGTACGGTCGCGTGCTTGATGTTGCGTTCGAGCCAGAGGTCATAAGCCGCGCCACGCCGCACCGTGATCCGCACCCCGGGCCGATCGACGTCGGCAAGGCTGGAAATCGGCGAGCCGTGCGGCACGAGATAAGTGGCTTCGATTTCGCAATAGGCCGGTGTGAACGCAATCTTCTCCGCCCGTTGCGGCTCCGCGCCGATAAGTCCGATGTCCCAAATATTGGTGCCGGCGGCATCGGCTAAGTGCGAGGGCCGATCAAATTTTACGTAGGCCACCGGCACATTAAGCCGCCTTGCGATCTCGGCGGCCATATCGGGCGCGACCCCTTGAGGATCGCCAGAGGCTGTTTTTCCCGTGACCAGCAGGAAATTGCCCATATTGATTCCGGCACGAAGGACGCCCGTCGGGGCAAGTTCGGATGTGATCTGGCTCACGATGTGACCTTCTGAGAAAACCGCTGTTGCGGCATGGGTTTAGCTGAAGTCTGCGGCCCGGTCGCGACCGGCCGGCGGGAACCGATCGTTCCTTCAACCGTTATCACGTGTCTTCAAGCTTCGGTGAAGACGCGTTTCGCGACCGAATACGAGTACCTAGCTCCCCTATCGAATGAACCCTTTGGCCCGGCTGCCGCGACTAATGCGCAGAAACGGGAGGATGTCATGAACCATTCGATGTACAGCGCCGACCGCGCCACCCATTTGAAGATCGTCGTCATTGGCCTTTTATGCGCAACCGTGGTCGCGGTGGTCGGCATATTCGCGAATGTGAGCAGCGGAGTCGACCTCGGCACCGATGTCCTGGTCAAGGCTGGCCAACCGACGACACTGAGCGGGCATTTCCCGACCATTCGATAACGTCAGGTCTTCGGCGCCGGCGAAGCCGGCACGGATTCCACCATCTTGCCGGTGAATAGGACCGGTCCGGTCGGCACGCCGCTCGGCGAGCCGCCGGCGGGCTCGAGCGATATTGCGTAGTTCGCAGCGCGCATCGCGGCGACATCGAAGTCCGGAGGCAACGGCCGTGTGGTGAATTCCTCGACGCCGACGAGACCGAGCGAATGCGGCTTCGGATCATTGCTCGAGATCAGCCAAAGTTCGTAGCTGCGGCCGGCGTCGGCGCTTGCGGTCATTCTGCGCACGGTCATGGTGCGATTCTGCGGATCGACCGTGAGCAAAAATGCCGGCGCGGTCGGCTCCTGCTGCAACACCGCCACGAGCCGGGAACCGGACGGCGGCGCCGTTGCCGCCGATTGCGGTAGCCGGCCCATCGGCAGCAAGCCGGGCGCAAACTGGCCAATCGCGATAAAGACCGCAAGCAGCGCCGCGATCGCGCTCATCGCCACCGTGAAGCCGCGCCAACGCTGTGCTTGGCGCGCAAGATAGATGACGTCGGCGCTGCGTTCGATTCCCGGCGATGCCGGCGCGGGCGCCGGTTGCGTTGACGGCGGCTTTTCGGCTTCCTGCGGCTGCGGCGGCAGCAGGCTCGAAGCAAGAGCGGCGACCGCCGACGCCTCGTCCAAATCTTGCGGCGGCGGAGCGTCCAAACTTTTTTCGAGCTCCGACAGCAAATCGGGCATCGCCTCCGATAGCGGCTCCGGAATTTCCGGCGTCACCTCCTCCGTGGTTTCCGGCACGGTTTGCGGCGAAGTTTCTTCGATTGCGGGCAGTACGCTTTGCTCGATTGGCGCCGTCGCGGCTTCCGCTTCAGCCGTCATGCGCCGCTCGGCGCCGTCGATCTCGGTTTGGATCCTGTCCCAGACGTCCGGCGGCGGCTCGACCGCCTCGACCATGACATTGAGCTCGCCGAGCCTGCGCTCCCAGACGCGCACGATCTCGGCAAAGCCTGGATCGATCACGAGCAGCGCCTCGGCCTGGTCGCGCTCGTCGGCGGAGAGCGTTCCCAAGACGTATTCGGCGGCAAGAGCATCTCGGTCGTCGTCGTACATCGCTACCTCATGCGCCCATACATTCGCGAATTTCGAGCAGACTACGGCGAAGCCACGTTTTGATCGTGTTCACCGGAATATCGAGCTTTTGCGCCAGCTGATCGCGGCTCCAGCCGCTATAATAGGCAAGGAGCACGATGCGCTGTTTTTCCGGGTCGAGCTTGCCGAGGCAGGACAACAGCCGTTTAAGCTCCTCCGTCATCTCGCGCCGCGCCAGTGGCGGCGGCGTCTCGGACGCGACTTCCATCGCTTCGGGCTCGTCCTCGATCGAGACATCGACGCGCTTGCGCACAATGTCGATGGCGCGATTGCGCGCAATCGCCACCATCCAGGTGATGGGGCTCGCGACATTGGGGTCGAACCGATCGGCCATTTTCCAGACCTTGAGATAAGTTTCCTGCATGACCTCTTCGGCCAATGCCGGCCTGCCCAAGATACGGAGCAATACCCCAAACAGTTTCGCGCGCGTTTCGATATAGAGGCGTTCGAACGCCGCCTCATCGCCTCTGGCGACGGCGCCGAGCAGCGAGACCAGTTCCGTCTGCATCAACATGACAGCCTCTGGCCCGGAGAAGGCCTCAAGAGCGCCCACATGAATTCCCACCCGGGGCGATTATCGCCGCGGAGCGTGGCCTTCGTCGAGAGCGAAACGGGGCGGCTTTTCGTCATTCCCGGGTCGAGCCAACGGCTCCGGCCTTAGGCCGGCCGATGACAAACTCCGCGAGGAGCCCTGAATGACGAGTCAGGATGAGGAATTCAGGCCGGGGCGACGCCGCGGGCGCGCATCAGCGCGATGCCGTCAAGCTCGGCCTGCTCGGCGGCGCTCTCCGCCTCGCGTTCGCGCATCTGGTCGCGTTCGTCGAGCAGTTCGACCTTTTTGAGGTCGTCGAAGGCCTCGCCGAGCGCCCCTTTGGCGTCTTCGAGCTGAACGCGCAACTCGTCGGCCGAGCGCTTGAGATTTTCGCGCCGCGCGATGGCGGCTTTGGCATAGGTCGGATAAGCAAAATGGCCGGGATCATGGATCCCGGCGCGATCCTGCTCGGCCCGAATTTCGCGCTCCAGATCGCCCGCCATGCGCTCGAATTCGGCGATCATGGCTTCGATCTGCGCGACCTTGCGCCGTTTCTCGTCGACCTGAAATTTCTTCAGGCGAATAAGCGTCTCTCGAGACTTCATCGACTACCTACTCCCCCGAAGCCATTCCGGAAATCATTGGGACCCTATTGCCGGGCGAACCCCATCGCACGGCGTCCCGATCGACGGATTGTGGCACGGATAACGTTAGCGTTCGGTTTCCACGCCCGCCACGATCTGCGCCAAACGGCTATATCCTTCCGCCAAGCTGGTTGCTTCTTCCTTACCTTGGGCCAAAAAGTCCTCGATCGGCTGGTGCAGGCGGATAGCTTCGTCCACTTCAGGGCTGGATCCGGCCCGATAGGCCCCGAGCCGGATCAGTTCCTCCATATCCGCATAGGTCGCCATGACTTGCCGGGCCCGGGTTAAAGTCGGCAGATAGGCCGGGTCGGCCGCCCGCGGCATGGTGCGCGAGACCGATTTGAGGACATTGATGGCCGGATAGCGCCCCCGTTCGGCAATGGCGCGCTCCATGACGATATGGCCGTCGAGGATGCCGCGCACGGCATCGGCAATCGGCTCGTTATAGTCATCGCCGTCCACCAGCACCGTGAAAATGCCTGTAATGGTGCCCTGCTCAGTGCCCGGCCCTGCCCGTTCGAGGAGCCGCGGCAGCTCGGTGAACACGGTCGGCGTATAGCCCTTGGCGGTCGGCGGCTCGCCGGCGGATAACCCGATCTCGCGCTGCGCCATAGCAAAGCGGGTGACTGAATCCATCAGCACCAAGACATCCTTGCCCTCATCGCGAAAATATTCGGCGATGGCGAGCGTGACGTGGGCGGCTTGGCGGCGCATCAGCGCCGGCTCATCGGAGGTCGAGACCACCACCACCGAGCGGGCGAGACCGGCGTCGCCGAGGTCGTCCTGCAAGAATTCCTGCACTTCGCGGCCGCGTTCGCCGATCAGCCCGATCACCGTGACGTCGGCCGACACATTGCGCGCCAGCATCGACAGCAGCACGGATTTGCCGACGCCTGAGCCGGAGAAAATGCCCATGCGCTGGCCGCGGCAGCAGGTCACGAAGGTATTGAGCGCCCGCACCCCGAGGTCGAGCGGCAAGCCGACCCGGCGCCGCGCATGCGCGAGCGGCGGCGTATTGCGGAACGGATAGGGCGAGGGCCCGAACAACAGCGAGCCCTTGCCGTCGATCGGCTCGCCAAGCGCGTTGACCACCCGGCCGAGCCAGCCGGCCGACGGCCGCACCGCCCCGGCAACTGAGGTCACCAGCGCCCGGCATCCCCGCCGCACGCCTTCGAGCGGCGCAAAGGGCATGAGGAGCGCGTTAACGCCGGAAAAGCCGACAACCTCGCAGGGAATAGCCTTGGCGGCGGTTTCGATGATCACCCGGGCGCCGACCGACATCGCATGCAACGGGCCCGCGACCTCGACCATCAAACCGCGCACCCCGACCACCCGGCCGTAGATCTCGACCCCATCGAGTTCATTGATCTGTTCGGCAAGCGCCTTCATCGCCGGTCCCCATCGGCCACGCGGTCACTCCGCCACCGAACACATCCCGGCCAAACACACGCCGGACATGACCGCAAAAGACCTGTCCGCGAAAGAATGGTTACCTGACAGGCTGCCTTCTTAATCGCTTGTTTACCCGGGCCGTTAATCATTGCGGGGTCGTCCTTAGGGCTAAGGCACGCTCACCCTCCAGGACGGAGGGATGAGTCGTTTGAGTCGGTTAGCGCCGAAACTTAATCTGGGACATGAACGCGAACGTGGCTAAAAAACCACTACTACCCAACATCTTAAGGCGATTCGCCGGAATTTGCCTATTCGATGCTTGCGGAACAGAATCAGGTTTTGTTAACCATAGCGCCGTTAGTGTCCCGAATCAGTTTGTGCAGGCGTTTTCCGGGGGCCGCCACTGCGGCGTGCCGACCTTGAGCCCGTGCGGCGAAGAAGGGGCATGGCATGCGCGTATTGCTGATTGAAGACGATAGCGCGACCGCGCAATCGATTGAGCTGATGCTCAAATCCGAGAGTTTCAACGTTTACACGACCGATCTCGGCGAAGAAGGCATCGATCTCGGCAAGATCTACGACTACGACATCATCCTTCTCGACCTGAATTTGCCGGACATGTCGGGTTTTGAGGTGCTCCGCAGCCTTCGCGTGTCGAAGGTGAAGACGCCGATCCTGATCCTCTCCGGGCTTGCGGGGATCGAGGATAAGGTCAGGGGTCTCGGCTTCGGCGCCGACGACTACATGACCAAGCCCTTCCACAAGGATGAGCTGGTGGCGCGCATCCACGCCATCGTGCGCCGCTCCAAGGGTCACGCCCAGTCGGTCATCAATACCGGCGACCTTTGCGTCAACCTCGACACCAAGACCGTCGAGGTCAACGGCGCCCGGGTGCACCTGACCGGCAAGGAGTACCAGATGCTGGAGCTCCTCAGCCTGCGCAAAGGCACGACGCTGACCAAAGAGATGTTCCTCAATCACCTCTATGGCGGCATGGACGAGCCGGAGCTGAAGATCATCGACGTCTTCATCTGCAAGCTGCGCAAGAAGCTCGCCAATGCCAGTAACGGCAAGAACTACATCGAAACGGTGTGGGGACGCGGCTACGTGCTGCGCGAGCCGGCCGAGGACGAGGTGAAGATTCCGGCCTAGTTCGCCCGAGCTTAGGAATTTAAAACCCCGGCCACTGCAGGCTGTGTGAGAACTGAGCGAGTCGAGATAAGAAGGGCCGCATCGACAACGATGCGGCCTTTTCCATGAGCTACGTTCGGGGCGAGGATCGCGGTCAGGCGGCGCTGCTGCCGGCGGCGATCGAGGATTATGTGGCGGCGGATGCGCCAGTTCGGGTGATCGACGCGTTTGTGGATGGGCTGGACGTAAGCCGGCTCGGATTTGGTCGATCGGTACCGGCAGCAACGGGACGTCCGCCTTACGATCCGCGAGATCTTCTGAAGCTCTACATTTGGGGCTATTTCAACGAGGTGCGCTCGTCGCGACGCCTGGAGCGGGAATGCCGTCGCAATGTCGAGGCGATGTGGCTTTTGCGACGGCTCAGCCCTGACTTCAAGACAATCGCCGACTTCCGGCGCGACAACGGCGTGGCGATAATCGGGGCGTGCCGGGCCTTCGTGATGCTGTGCCGGGACGCGGGCCTATTCACGGCGCGGCTGATCGCTCTGGACGGCTCGAAGTTCCGGGCGGTGGCGAGCGGCAAGAAGATCATGGGGCGCAGGGAGATCGCCGAAGAAGCCGTTCGCCTCGACCGCAAGATCGCCGGCTATCTCGCCGGGCTCGACGAAGCTGACGATGCGGAACCCGACGACCGGCCGGATGCGGTGCCTGCGGCTATGGTGGCTTTGCAGGCCCGACGCGGCGAACTCGACCGGCTTGCCGCCAAACTCGATGATGAGGGCCGCGCGACAATCGTCGAAGGCGAGGAGGACGCAAGACCGATGGGCAAGGGCAACGGTCCCAAGCCGCCCTCCTACAATGTCCAGACGGCGGTCGATGCCGATACCGGCCTGATCGTCCACCACGATGTGACGGATGAGGTGACCGACAACCGCCTGCTTCACCCGATGTCCATGGCCGCCAAGAAGATGTTGGGGCAAGAGAGCCTGACTGTGGTGGCCGATGCGGGTTATTCCAACGGCGCCCATGCCAGCGCCTGTGAACGCGACGGCATCCTGGCGTGCGCGCCGGCCAACCGGGCCGTCAACAACCAAGCCGACGGCAAGCTGTTCGATCGCAGCGCCTTTACCTACGAACCGGATACCGACAGCTACCGCTGTCCAGCTGGCCGCTCGCTCCTTCGCAAGCAATTGCACAGGCGCAAGCGCAACGTGACCTATGCGTCATCCGATTGCTCCGGCTGCGCCCTCAAGCCGCAATGCACCACTGCCAAGCGCCGTTTCATCAAACGCCATCTAGACGAGGATGCGCTCACTCGGATGAATGCGAGAGCCACTCCCGAACACATGGCGAGACGACGATGCGCTGCCGAGCATCCTTTTGGCACCATCAAGCGGATGATGGCGGGCGCAAGATTCCTGACCAGGAACCTCAAAGGAACCCGGGCCGAGATGGCCCTCTCCGTCCTCGCTTACAACATATTGCGCGCCATCAACATCAAGGCCGTAGCCGCTTGAAACAAAAAAGAGGCCCCGGATACCGGAGCCTCTCGTTCCCACACAGCCTGCACTGGCCGGGGTTTTTGTTTGCGAAGATCACCGTCCACCATTGACGGCGACGAGGCGCGGACCGGGCTTGGCGCCGTTCGAGGGTGACAGCCGCGAGGGGTTGGCGTTCGGGGCGTAAAGGCCGCGTTTGTCGGCGATCATTTTGAAGCGGTCGGTCAACCCCACCACCGTTTCCGCGGCGCCAAGAACGAGATAACCGTCGCCAGCGGTGACGCGCGCCAGCCGGTTGAGGACATCGGTCTTGGTCTCCTGATCGAAATAGATCAGCACGTTGCGGCAGAAGATGATGTCGAATGTGCCGAGCTGGCTGAAATCGGCAAGCAAATTGAGCTGCCGGTATCTGACCATGGCGCGGATATCCGGCGCAATCTGCCACAGCTCGCCGGTTTGCGAAAAGTGCTTGATCAGAAGCTGGATCGGCAGCCCGCGCTGCACTTCGAATTGGGTGTAGAGACCGGACCGCGCCTTCTCCAGCACCTCGCCGGAAAGGTCGGTGGCGAGCAACTCGATGCGCCAGCCGGCAATCTCGGCCTCGATCTCTTTCAGGCACATTGCGAGCGAATACGGTTCCTGGCCGGTCGCCGCCGCGGCGCACCAGATGCGGATGCTGCGCGTTGTCCTGCGGGCGGCCAGAAGCGCCGGCATGATCGTCAGCCGGAAATGCTCGAACGGCGTTTTGTCGCGGAAGAAGAACGATTCGTTCGTCGTCATGGCTTCGACGACGGCCGTCATGAGTGCGGGCTCTTGAGCTAGCTTGAGCGCCGCCACCAGCTCACCGAGATTGCCAAGGCCCGCCTGGCGCGCCACCGGCAGGAGCCGACTCTCGACCAAATACTGCTTGTCGGCCGAGAGTACGAGGCCCGAGCGCGCCTTAAGGCACTGGCGCAGGAAATCGTAATCGACCGGCGTCACGGCCGCGCTCCCGAGAACAGGCGAATGATTTTTGGCGCGATCTGATCGAGCGGCAGCACGGCCGAGCACAAACCGGCTTGCGCGACGGAGCGCGGCATACCCCACACCACGCTGGTCGCTTCATCCTGGGCAATGATGCTGCCGCCACCCGCCACGATATCGGCGGCGCCTCGCGTGCCGTCGGCGCCCATACCGGTGAGAACGAGCGCCAGCGTGGCCGCGCCCCACACCGGAACCGCCGACGTGAACAGCGCATCCACCGCGGGCTTACAGAAGTTGATCGGCGCATCGTCGCCAAGCGCGATCCTGATGCCGTCATCGCTCCGCACGACGCGCATATGACGGCCGCCCGGCGCCACATAGATGCCGCCGGCCAGCACCGGCTCGCCGTCCTCGGCTTCGTGCGCGCCCCGGCCGCCGACGCGCGACAGATGCTCGGCGAGCACGGTCGTGAACATCGGCGGCATGTGCTGGGTGATCAAAACCGGCGCCCGGTCGACCGCGGCGGGCAGTTTCTCGATCAGCGCCGTGAGTGCCTGCGGTCCGCCGGTCGAGGAGCCGATCAAGAGGACGCGTGGCCGAACGGCGGCGAACAGCCGCAAGCGCAAAGGCTCGGTCTCAAACGACCGGGTTTTTCGGACTCGCGGCGCCGCGACCGGCTTGCCATGCGGCGATGGCGCTATCTCCGGGGCCGCGGCGCGTGCGTAGGCGCGCGGCAAAAATCGGCTGCTGCCGAGCGTGCGGATTTTCTCGATCAATTCGCGGCGGAATGAGACCGACGTCGTGGCTTCGCGCGTCGTTTCGGGTTTCGGGATGTAGTCGGCGGCGCCGAGCGCCAGTGCGCGCAAGCTTATTTCGGCGCTGCGGCGCGTGAACGTCGAAACCATGATCACGACGAGATCGCGCTTTTTTTGCAACAAGAGCGGCAAGGCGGAAATGCCGTCGAGCTCCGGCATGTCGATGTCGAGCACGACGACGTCGGCGTCGCTTTGTTCAATCCGCGCCACCGCTTCGCGCCCGTTGCGCAACGAGGCGATGACTTGCATGTCGGGTTCGGCATCGACCCAGCGCGCCAACAGGCTGCGCACGACGATGGCGTCATCGACGACCATTACGCGGATGGGCTTTGCAGTCCGGGGTGCCGGGCTTACGGCCGCGAGGACGCTACTCATACAACTTCAACTTTCGGTACGCGGACTCGATACTTGCAGGTCTTGATTCTTGCAGGTCTTGGCAACGTGAAGCGCTGCGGGCTTTAGATCAGCCCGACTTCCTGGAATTTGGCCTCGACGATATCTTTGTCGAACGGCTTCATGATGTATTCGTTGGCTCCGGCATGCAGTGCGCGTGCGATGTGGGCGACATCGTTCTCGGTGGTGCAGAACACCACTTTCGGCCGATCGCCGCCCGGCAGCCGCCGCAGCGCCCGAAGGAAATCATAGCCGTCCATTTTCGGCATGTTCCAATCGAGCAGGATCGCGTCCGGCATTTGATTCCGGCACGATTCAATCGCCTCTTCGCCGTTCTCGGCTTCCACGATCTGGAAGTCGAGCCCTTCGAGGATTCGCCGCGCCACCTTGCGGATGACGCTGGAGTCGTCAACAACCAAACACGTTTTCATAGTCTCCTCACTCTAGGCTTGAGCGGGCGATGCCGCTGTCCGTCTCGTTGCAGTTCCTATCATTGCCATTCGCGTTCACGCCGCCGCCGCCTCGGCGCCCAAATCCAGTACCCGGTCGACGTCGAGCACCACGAGGAGCTGACCGTCGAGCCGGAATACCCCGGCGGATACGCGCGCGAGCTTGCGGTCGAGATTGATGGGATTTGCCTCGCGTTCGCCGTCCGCAAGCTTGAGCACTTCGCCGACCGCATCGACCAGAAGGCCGAACAATTCGGCGCCGAATTCGATACCGATCGCCATGGGCGACGCGGCCGCGCTCGACTGAAGGTCGAGCCGATTGCTGAGATGGATCGCCGTGACAATGCGTCCGCGCAGATTGAGCACGCCCGCAATCTCCGGTCCGGCAAGCGGCACCCGCGTCATGCGGGCCGGCTTGAACACGTCCTGCACGCGCTCGATCGGCAGAGCGAACATCTGCCCGGCGGCGGCGAAGGTGACGTATTCGGTTACGTTCGCGTCGTCGTTCATCGCTGTCACGCTGCCCGATCGAGGTCGGCGCTCTGTTCCTTGATCGCTGCTATCAATCCGGGCCGGTCGAACTTGGCGACAAAATCGTGGAACCCGACGGCGCGCCCGCGCTCGATCGTCTCGTCTGAAACCATCGCGGCAAGCGCGATAATCGGTATGGCGGCGGTGCCCGACACGCCGCGCATCGCTTGCGCCAGCGCAAACCCGTCCATATCGGGCATTTCGACGTCGGTCACGACGAGGTCGATCCGGCTGCCGGACTTGAGCGCCGCCAGCGCATCCGCTGCCGAGCCGACCGCGACCACCTGGTAGCCGGCGGCCTTGATCAACGGCGCCAGCATGTCGCGGAAGAACGGCAAGTCATCGACGAGCAGGACGGTGCGTGCCGGTCCTGCCTTCGCCACGTCGGGGCGGCGGAACCAGTCCTCGAACGCTTGCGGCAGGAAATGCCCGACGTCGACGATCTCGGTGGTGTTGCCCTTGACCACGGCGTAGCCGAGGACGCCGGGACGATTGCTGGTCACTTCGATGTCGAGCTTGTCCTCGACGATGTCGACGATTTCGTCGACCACAAGACCCATCGAGCGTCCGTGATCGGAGAATACCAGGATCGGCTGGGCGCCTTCGTTTTTAAGTCCGGTCTCGCTGTCGATGCGAAGCAGCGGCATGAGCTGACCGCGATATTGCACGAGGTGGCGGCCATCGGAGATTTCAATGCGACGGCAATCGATTTCCTCGAGGCGGGTGACCAAGGAAAGCGGCACGGCCTTCGGCCGCTGCGAGCCGGCGCGGAACACCAGTAGCGAGACGGTGTCTTCCGCCGCGGCTTCCTCGCTCTGCGTAAGTTCGGGCGCCTCCGCTTGCGCGGCCTGGGCGGCGCGGCCGAGTGCCTGCGAGACGCCGTTCGGATCGACGATCATGATGACCGAGCCGTCGCCGAGGATGGTGGTCCCGGAGAACACCGCAAGGTGCCGCAGCTTCGACGACATCGGCTTGATCACGATCTCCTCGGTGTGCAACACGCCATCGACGACGGCGCCGAATACCTGATTGCCGACCTGGATGACGACGACGAAACCGCTCTCGCGGTCGCTGTCGCCAAGCCGGAAGACTTCCGTCAGATACAGGAGCGGCAGCAGCTTGTTGCGCAGCCTTAAAACCGGCGTGTCCTTGATCCGCTCGATGCGGTGCCCGCCGGCGCCGCCAGCGCGAACGAGTTCGAGCACGGAGAGCTGCGGGATGGCGAAGCGTTCGCCCGCCGCCTCGACGATCAGCGCCGAAACGATGGCGAGCGTCAGCGGAATTTTGATGGTGAAGATCGTCCCGGCGCCGGCGACGGACTTCAGGTCCACCGTGCCGCCGATCTGCTCGATATTGCTGCGCACGACATCCATGCCGACGCCGCGGCCGGAAATGCTCGTGACCTCTGCGGCGGTGGAAAAACCGGGCGAGAAGATGAAATTGCAGATCTCGGCATCGGATTTGCCGACCAGATCGGCTTCGCTTGCCAGCCCGACCTCGACGGCCTTGGCCTTGATGCGCGCCGTATCGAGACCGCGGCCGTCGTCGGCGATTTCGATGATGATGTGACCGCCCTGATGGTAGGCCGTGAGCCGGATGGTGCCGCTACGCGATTTGCCGGCGGCAATGCGCGCCGTCGGGCTTTCGATGCCGTGATCGGCGCAGTTGCGGACGAGATGCGTCAGCGGATCGCGCACCAGTTCGAGCACCTGGCGGTCGAGCTCGGTCTCGGCGCCGTGCATTTCAAGTTCGATTTCCTTGCCGAGTTCGGCGCAGAGGTCGCGCACGATGCGCGGCAGTTTCTGCCATGCATTGCCGATCGGCTGCATGCGCGTCTTCATCACGCCTTCCTGAAGCTCGGCGGTGACATTGGACAAGCGCTGCAGCGGCACCTTGAAGTCGGAATCTTCATTCCGGCGCACGATCTCGAGCAACTGGTTGCGGGTCAGCACCAGCTCCGAAACCGTGGTCATGAGGCGATCGAGCGTGTCGACGCTGACGCGGATCGAATGGCTGGCGAGCTTTTCGTTGGTGTCGGCCACGGGCTTTTCGCTCGAACCGGTTCGCGTCTTTTCGGCTTCGGCGGATGGCATCGCGCTGCGCCGTTCGCCGGCGCACTCGACCGCCGGTGCTTCGGGGACCGGGGGTTGCGACGCTGCCGTGTCCTGGCGCGCCATGCGGGCAAGCTGCTCGATCAGCTCGGCGTCATTGCCTGCCGGTTCCTGCTGTTTCGCCTCGAGCTCGTCGAGGATCGTCTTGATGCGGTCGATGGTGGAAAGAATGAGGGTCACGGCCTCGGCGGTGACAGGCATGCCGTCGCGGAATTTGCCCATCAGGGTCTCGGCGGCGTGGGTGAGGGTTTCGAGCCGGGACAGGCCGAGGAAACCGCAAGTGCCTTTAATGGTGTGGACGAGGCGAAAAATGTTGCCGAGTATGTCGCCGTTGTTCGGCTCCTGCTCGAAGCGCACAAGCTCGGCGTCGACGAGATCGAGGCTCTCGCCGGTTTCGGTCAAAAAGTCCCGCAGCAACTCGTCCATTCAAGGCGCCTCGTGGCCGCCGGCGGACCCGCCGGAACACGCAGAGCGTGCGTTTCATCGCCGGGCGCGCATGACGCGCGCCGCCTTCGCCAGGCGCGGTACGCCTGATCGGGCGGCTTCAGTGTGTTGCCAAAGGGTTTAATTTCGGTTGCGGCAGAGCCGAATAAGGGGCCCGCAGGACCCGCAAAGGCCGCTCAACCGGCCGTTACAATCACCGCCTCACCCTCGGCGGCAGCCGATACGGTCAGCCCGCAATCCCGGGCCAGAATTCCGGTATAGAGCGGCTGGATCGCGTGGGCATCGACAGTGTGTGCCGGGCTGCCGCTAAGGAGCTCGGCGGTGGTCTGAGTCAAGCGGGCATTGAGGCCGGACGCGGTGACCCGGTACCCCGTACCCAGCGGATCGACCGTCAGCGTCCCGCCGCGCGGGATGGCTCCGCCGCCAACCATCAGCATGTTGAGCAGGAGCTTTGCCCGGTTCTTAGGCACCAATTCCCGGGGCAAGTTCCAGACTATCGCCGTCTTGCCGTCCTCGATAAGGCCACGCGCCGCTTTTTCGGCATCGCCCAGCTCGATCTGCGCACCGGCCGATCCGGCCGCCCCGAAGGCAAGCCGGCAGAACTGTAGCTTGGCGGAGGCCTGCTGCGCGCTTTTCTTGATCAAGTCGAGGGCGAATGTCCTGGTCTCTTCGTCTTTGTCCTCTTCCAGGACTTCCAGCCCGTTGACGATGGCGCCGACGGGACTGATCAGGTCATGACACACGCGCGAACACAGGAGCGCCGCGAGGTCGAGGGCTCCAATGGCAATGGGACCGGTAACGGGGGCGGACATGAGCGGCTCCGCGGCACGGGATAGGGCTCGTCCGTGTCACAGCGCAGGCGATTCGGCAATCGTGCCCTCCGGCGCGAGCCGTGCTAGATCGCAAGCCCTCCACCGGCTGGGAACCTTGGGAACCTTCAGTGCCAACCTTAGACGCCGCCGCGTGCGCAGCGCTCATGGACGACCTGACCAAGATCGCCGCGCACGCGGCGGAAACGATCCTGAATTTGGCCATCAAGACCGACGTGCACACCAAGGCCGACGGCTCGCCGGTGACCGCGGCTGACGAAGCCGCGGAAGCCATCATCTGCGCGGGCTTGCAGCGCCTTGCTCCAGCGGTGCCGATCATATCGGAGGAACAGGCGGGGCGTGAAAAACCGAAAGCGACCGGACGCGGCAGCTACTTTCTCGTCGATCCTCTCGACGGCACGCGGGAATTCATCGCCGGCCGCGATGAATATACCATCAATATCGCGCTCATGACCGATGGGGCGCCGATGCTCGGTATTATCTGCGCGCCGGCGCCGACACTCGGCGGCTTTTGGCGCGGGATCGTCGGCAGCGGCGCCGACTGGTTCCCGGTGACGCGCTGGACCGGCGGACCAACCCCGATCCACACCCGGCCGCGCTCTGACAGCGAAGCCGTCATCATGCTGAGCCGCTCGCATCTCGATGCACGAACGAGCGCCTATGTCGACCGCTTTCCGCAGGCAAAGCTCGTGCAATGCGGTTCGTCGGTAAAATTCTGCCGCGTGGCCGAAGGCTCGGCCGATCTTTACCCGCGACTGGCTCCGACGCGGGACTGGGACGTCGCTGCGGGTCACGCCATCCTCAAAGCGGCAGGCGGAGAGGTAGCGGCGCCCGACGGATCGCCGCTGCGCTACGGAACGAGCGACCTCTTGATTCCGGCTTTCGTCGCAGCGGGCCAAGCGTTTACGGCATGAGAGTGCGCAGCACGCTCGGCCATTTGCGGCCGGCCGAACCGATGAAGCGGTCCGGATCGGCGGCGAACTTGTCGCGCCGGTCGCCATCGTAGAACAGGAACAGCTTTTCGCCGGTAATCAGCCACACGTTCGGATTGCCCGCGACCGCGGTACCGTGCGCAACGCCGAGCGGATCGTAGCCGCCATATTGCGGCATGTAGACGTCCGGGCTCGCCACAAATGCCGCGCGATTGCCGACATTGGCGAAGCGCCAGACCGCGCCGCCATAGCGCAACTCGAAATCGTCGTTCCCCGCCACGGGCTTGCCGTCGGTGAAAAAAGCGACCGGGTCATAACCGTCGATCGCAAGACCGGTATGCCAGTCCACCACGATGCGCTCGGTGGCGGCCGCGCGCGAGGTCGGCGGACCGGCGGTCAGTATGAAAATGAGGCCGGCATAGGCGGCGAGCCCGGCGCAGGCCGCAACAGCGGCGCAGTATTGCTTCCGTTTTCGCCGTGCTGTCGTCATAGTCTCGGCAAAAGCTGGGTTGATTCGGATCGTTTAGCATCCCAGTTAGACTGATCGCGTGAGCAAGGGGTTAAGCGGGGAGCTGACTATGAATCTCACCGTGCGGACGGCCGAAATCGCCATCGTCCTAGCTCTTTTTGCGGCAGCGCCCGCCACCGCCCAGACCATGCCGCCGCAGCAGCCGCCTCCGGCCGCTGCCCCCGGCCCGCCGCCCCCGCCACCTCGTGATTCGAACCATTTCTCGGCAGACGAAGTGATCGACGCCGGACACCACTTCTTCGGCGGGGTGTCGCGCGGGCTCGCCATGGTGATGCAGAAAGCATTCAGCCAATGGGGCGAGCCGAACGGCTATGTCCTCGGCGAAGAAGGCAGCGGCGCCTTCGTCGGCGGCCTGCGCTATGGCGACGGCACGCTCTATACGAAAAACGCCGGCGATTTACGCGTGTTCTGGGAGGGGCCCAGTATCGGTTTCGACGCCGGCGCCGACGGCGCGCGGACCATGATGCTGGTCTATAATCTTCCGGCGACCCAAGCGATCTTCGACCGTTTCGGCGGCATCAATGGTTCTGCCTATTTCATCGGCGGCTTCGGCATGACGGCGCTCACCGCCAATAATATCGTGCTGGTGCCGATCCGCTCGGGCGTCGGATTGCGCCTCGGCGCCAATCTTGGCTACCTGAAATTCACCCAACGCCCGACGTGGAATCCATTCTAATCCCCCGCTTTCCGGCCAAGGGAGCCAAGGGCGCGACAACCATCGAAACGATGGCGCGACGGACAAAGTCAGTTTAGGTTAACGGCTCGTGAGTATGGTGCGGTACGCACCCCCATGCCATGGTCGTGCCATGGCAGCGGTGTGGCTGGAGGCGTAGCGTCATGATCGAATCGGTCATGTATTTCGGTATTGGGTTTCTCATTGCGGCGTTGCTTTGCCTGCTATTCGTTCCCCTCGTTCACAATCGCGCCGTCCGCCTGACGATGAAGCGCCTCGAAGCGGCGACGCCGCTGTCGATCGCCGAAATCCGCGCCGACAAAGACCAGCTTCGCGCCGAATTCGCGATGTCGACCCGACGCCTCGAAATGAGCGTCGAGAAGATGAAAACCAAGACGACAACGCAGCTCGCCGAGCTCGGCAAGAAGAGCGACGCCATCAATCATCTCAAGAAGGAGCTCGGCGAGAAGACCGCGACGATCTTCGCGTTGGAAGCGCGCGACAAGAGTTTACGCGATCAATTGCGCTCGACCGAAGAGGAATTCCAGATCAAGTCGGGCTCGCTGCGCGAAGCCGAGCGGCAGCTGGCCGACAAAGAGGCCGAGCTGACGAAATTGCTCGGCGAACTCGGCGAACGATCGCTGATCGCCGACAGCCAGCGCACCGAAATCGCGACCTTCCGCACCCAGGTCGAAGCGATGAAGGTCAGCGTCGCCGATTACGAACGCGCGGTCGAGGAGACCGAGCACCGGCTCCAGCGCGAACGCACCGAGGCCGAGACGGCGACGAATGAATTGACCGCGGCTCGCGGCAAGCTCGGCGACCTCGGCACGCGCACATCCGAGCTCGAACGGCAGCTCTTCGTACATCAGACCGAGGCGGAAGTGCTCAATCGCCGCGTCCAGGACCTTGAAGTGCGGCTCGGCGATCAGGGCCGCGTCCTGGCCGAGCGCGATTATCAGCTCGAGCGCATGCGCAACGAACTCGAAGGCGCCCGCAAGATCGAGACCGATCTGCGCGGCGAATTGGCGACCTCCGGCAGCCGATCGAGCACCGCGGTGGAGCGGTTCCGTTCCGATATCGCGCAGCTCGAAGCGCAGCTCGCCGCCGCGATCGAGGAACGCACCAAGCTGCAGCGCGAGATCGGCTCGATGAAGCGTGACGCCGAATCGACCTGGGCGGCCGAGCGCGTCGAGAATGCGCTGTTGCGCGAACGCATCAACGACGTCGCCGCCGAAGTCGCCCGCCTCACCGCGGCGCTGGAAGGCCCCGGCTCGCCGATCGAATCCATGCTCGTGGAAGCATCGAGCGCCGGGCGAGCCGCGGCGGCGGCCAACCGCAACGAAGTCGCGGCCGAAAACGGCGACAGCACGCCGGAGAACAAAAATACGCTCGCCGATCGCATCCGCGCGCTGCAATCGACCGCCTCGCGGGTCGCCTCGACGAATTAAGTGTCGTGATCGGCCCGCTCGCTTGACACCCCGAAGAGCCGCCTACTAAATCCCGGCGTCTGGACCGGGCGCTTAGCTCAGCGGGAGAGCGTTCCCTTCACACGGGAGAGGTCGTAGGTTCAATCCCTACAGCGCCCACCAGCCTTCGCTCGCGAAGCGAGTGAAGGCTGCCGCGGCCGACCCGCCGTCGCTCGCTGCGCGAGCTATGGCGGGTTTCAGTCCGCCGAAGCGCTATCGCGCGTAGGCGGAAGCCGAATGGCGAAGGCGGGCGCACGTTGCCGTGAGCTTCGGCTAGGCAAGCCAGCTTCGAACACGCGAAGCAGCAAAGGTTGCGAGCCAGCCAGACATCGCCGTCACCCCACTCGAATGACGATCTTGCCGAAATGCGCGCCCGAGGCCATGTGCTTGTAGGCCGCCTGCGCATCGGCAAAGGCGAACACCTTATCGATCACCGGCTTGATCGCGTTGACTTCGATCGCGCGGTTCATTGCCAGGAACATTTGCGTCGAGCCGACCGAAATGCCCTGCACATTGGCGCGGCGCGAGAAGATCAGGCCGGGATTGAGCTCGGTGGCGCCGCCGCTCAAGCCGCCGATCATCGAGACTTTGCCGCCGACGCGGATGGCGCCAAACGAGCGCGCCAGCGTCGCCGCGCCGCCGACTTCGACCACGTGATCGACGCCGGCGCCGCCGGTGAATTCCATCGCCGCTTTGTCCCATTCGGGCGTCGTCTTGTAATTGATGCCGAACGCGGCGCCGAGCTTTTTGGCGTGCGCCAGCTTCTCGTCGCTTGACGAGGTGATAATGGCGCGGATGCCCATCGCGTGCGCGAATTGCAGCCCGAAGATCGAGACGCCGCCGGTGCCTTGCAGCAGGATCGTGTCGCCGGCCTTGAGCTTGGCGTGCTCCATCATGGCATGCCAGGCAGTGACGCCGGCGCAGGGCAGCGTCGCGCCCTCCTCCAGCGATAGATGCCGCGGAATTTTCACCGCGCCGTCTTCTTCCAGCACTGCATAGTCCGCAAGCATGCCGTCGATGCTGCCGCCGAGCGCGCTTGAGTGCACGTCGGCCGAGGACTCGCCGCCAGGCCAGCGTTGAAAGAAATTGCCGGCAACGCGATCGCCCGCTTTCACCCGCGTGACGCCCGGCCCGACTTCGACCACTTCGCCGGCGCCGTCCGACAGCGGGATGACATTCTCGCGCACCGGCATGCGATAGCTGCCGCGCACAATGCCGAGATCGCGGAAATTGAGCGAGCACGCTTTGACCTTCACCAGCACCTGGCGATGGCCCGGCTTGGGATCGGGGCGCTCGACCTCGGCCACTGACTCGATGCCGGCGCCGCCCTTGGGCAATTGATAGGCTCGCATAGGTTTCCTCGTTTCTGTTCGCGCCGGATTGGACGGGCGCAGTTATCGGTTTCTGTTGTCGTTCCTCGGCACGCGCGGCCTGCCGTTCGGCGGTCCACGGAAGTTCCGTTGGCCGCCCGGCGGGCGCTGATTGTTCGGCCGCTGCCGATTTGGCGAACGCAATTGCCGCCGCTGGTTCAGCAGCTGCCGGCCGATATTGTGCGTGACGTTAAGCCGCTGCAACATGCCGCGGTCGCGCGCCGCCTCCTGCGGCGGAATTAGGTAAGGCACCGCAGTCATGCGGCCGCCAGCGCCGGGGCGGATCGCAAATGCGCTCGCGCCCTGGGTCAGCGCACCGAGCCGGTTGCCCTGGCGGTCGAACACCTCGATCTGCCCGACATGGCCGTCCGCATCGGGGTAGAGTTTTACGGTCGGCGCCACGGTCCCGCCTGCCGCCGGCACCTCGACCACGCCGGTCGTGCCGCGAATGCCGATTGCCGCATCCGGCGTCGTGACGGTCATGTCGCCGGTCTTGGCGACGAGGCTCGCGACGAAAGCGGCGGTGCCGATCGCGACATTGAACGAGGCGGCGTTGCCGGCGCCGCCTTGCTGATAGACGAATTCGTTGACGACGATGCGCGTATCGGCGGACAGGCTGAACGTCGTCTCATCGTCGAAGGTGACGCCGAGCGAAGAGTCCGCGCCGGTCGCGAGCGTGTCGCTTCTTGAATATCGGATCGGCGACTTGCAACGCCGTTGCGGCGGCATTTCCCCGCGTGACGGTTGCACTGCCTTGCAGGGTCGCGACCTGCCCTACCGAATTGGCGGCGGGCGCTTGCGGCGGCGCCTGCAGCTGCGGCGGCTGATGGGGCGGAGCCTGATAGGGCGGCGCTTGATATTGAGCGCGCGCCGCCAACGGCCACATGGCCCGCCAGAACGCCGCCGCGCCGGACAGCAATGTTATGAACTCGCGCCGCTGCATGACCGACCCGACACACCTGACAGGGGATGGCATATGAAAGCCATTGGAGCGGCTATCGTACCGACCAACGATGGCATCGCAATGGCCTAATTCGGCGTACCGGAACAGCCGCCGCAATAAGCGCATGCGATCAATGCAATACGGCCGCCAATTCCTCGGCCCCCGGCTTTTTACTCTCTTCGTCCATGCGCGCATTAGTTGCCGCGATCAGCTTCGCGACGACGTTATTTCGCTGCGCCACCGGATTGTCGGCATAGCCGCTCGGCTGGAAAAAATTCGCGGTCGGCACCTTGTCGCGCCATGGCGACGGCATCGTCACCATATCGAAGCCGTTGCCGTCGCCGGTGAGGTTCATCATTTCAAGCTCGGCCGCGCTCAGGGTGCGAACAAATCCCTTGCGGCGCGCAAACACGACCGAATCCACAAGCTTTTGCGTCTGCAGCAAGGGACCGACGTCGAGATCGAGATTGAGCGCGTGCACGGCGAGCCCTTTTTCGGTGTTGGCCAGGATTTCATGCTGGCCCCAGGCATCCGGCACGCTTCTAGCGAAGGCAATCATCCTGCGCAAAGCATCGATTTTGTCCTCCAGCGCCCATTTTTGGTCGCCCGGCATCTGCATGGCGCTTGCCTGCAAATCCGCGAGGAAGCGATTGCCGTCCTCGGCGACGATCTCGACCGTATTGGTCGCCAATAACTGGTTGTAGCCGAGTGCGGTGGTGATGGCGCGGGCGCGCTTGTTGTATTCGCGGCCGGCCTCGACGTCGTAACTGCCGTTTCCAGTCGCTTCGAAGCTGTAAATGCGCACGACCTGGTCTCGGGTCAGCCCGGCCGCCAGCGCCACTCTGGCGTAGGCGCGCTTGAATTGGTCGTCGCTTTGCGGCAGTTGCGGAGCGAATTTGAATTCCTGTTGCGCCGCGGAAAGAAAATCGGCGACGACCGGCACATAGACCGGCCGCGGCGGCGCTTCCGGCCTGACCGGATTGGGCGGCTTCGGCGGCCCGGTATAGAGCGGCGGCTGATCGAGCACATAATCGTCGATCGAAAGCGCTTCGCCGCGTGCGCGTTTGGCATTGCGCAATTGCCGCTTTGCCGCGATCTCATGCCAATAGGCGCTCGCGGCTGCGGCATAGCTCGCGTGGGCTTTGTCGTAGAGGTCCAGCGCGTGGAGATACTCCGCCATCGCCGCCGCGGGATTCGCCGGTCCGGGCAGCGGCTGATTGGTTTGAGCGGCGGCAGGCTGCGCTCGAAGCGCCGCCGCCGCAACGACGACGACTGCGAGCGAATACAGCGCGCAGTGCTTTGTCGGAGCGATCCTCATCCCTTCGCCGCCTTGTCCAAATCAGATTCAGTTTAATCCCAGATTCGGCTCAACCCACATTCTTAATAGCCGATTCTGTGACACAACGAAGGCGGCAATGCCGTCGCCCCGAGGACCAGCAAGCGCTTCCACCGTCAAGCGCAATAGCGCGCCAGCCGTCGCTCGATCGCGCCGGATTGGCCTTTAGTTGGACGATTCGATACACTGGGCGCGCTAAACGAGAGCCTCCGCCCAATTGGGCGAGGACATAACAACAATCGCTGATAATCAGGGAGGACATCGATGCGTCATCTGACTCTCATCGCGAGCGCAGTCTGCGCTGCAATCGTTTTGGCGACAACAGCCTTTGCGCAGCAGCCGGCTTCGCCGCCGCCACCGCCGCCTGCTTATGGCCCGGCGATCACAACCGATCAGGCAAAGAAGGCGATCGCCGCGGCTCTCGCCGAGGCGCAAAAGACGCCGTATCTTTACGCCTTTGCCATCGTCGATCCGAGTGGAAGCCTGGTCTATTTCGAAAAAATGGACGGCGCGATTTACGCGGCAACCGAAATTGCGGTCCGCAAAGCGCGCACTGCGGCGATGTTCAAGCGTCCAACGAAGGCATTTTTCGATCAGATGGAGAATGGCCATCCCTACATAGCAACGCTGTCGCCCGATCTGACCGCTTCGATCGGCGGGCTGCCGCTTATCGTCGACGGTAAGATCATTGGCGGCATTGGCGTCAGTGGCTCGCCAACTGGGCCGACCGACCTTGCGCCAGCGCAAGCCGGCGCCGACGCCCTGAAATAAGACCGGCATCCGAGCGACAGTCCGCCGGGATTTCCATCCCGACGGATTCCTCTGCGTTATCGCCGGCACCGGTCGGTTGCGAAAAAAACGTTCTATCAACCATGGCCGCAAAAAATCGCGCGCGGTGGTTGGCATCGTTTCGGCTTGCGGAGCCGGCGCACCGGATCGCGGTTTGGCCCGGGTTGGCCCGCCCGTCCGCGCCATGAGCTTCGCCCCAAGCCCAATCACGGTGGCGCTGCTAAAGCCCAGCGGTCAGCCGCAACCGGCGCAGAAAACGAACGGCCCCGGTCCCGAGGGAGAGGGACCGAGGCCGTCCTGATGTCGGCAGGCGCCCCATCGTACGCCCCTCCCCGACACTGCCTTCGATCATGCCAAGCGTAAGTTGACCGATCGTTGACGCGCCGGATGCGGCTGCCCAGGCGCCACCTTTGTTCACCCGCTTACAGACCGCTGGAGACGGTCGAGAACGTCGTATTGAGGTTGGTGCCGAGCGCCGCGATCGTGGCGATGATCGCAACCGCTATTCCTGCAGCGATCAGGCCGTATTCGATCGCGGTTACGCCGCGTTCCTTCGTCACAAAGCTCCAAAGCAAATTGCCGAAATTGCTCATGACTTTGATCCTCTCACCCGTTGGAGACGCCCCTCGTGCAGGCCGTGCCCGGGCGCGCGCTGGCGAACCCGCATAGGGAAATCTACGGATAGGGGTGAAGCGCGCCGTTAAATCCGGCCCGACGATTCTCGGCAAAACAAATGTAAAAATGCGCGTGTTTTCAATTCACCGTCCCGCCGGCACCCGCGACAGCTTCTTCTCCGCGATCTCGGCAAGATAGGCGCGCCAATAGTCTTCACGATTGCTGCCGAGCTCGAAGAAATACTCCCAGCTGAAGATGCCGGTGGAGTGCATATCGTCGAACACGATCCGCACCGCGTAATTGCCGACCGGATGCAGCTCCAGGATCTGCACATCCTGCTTGCCGGCGACGGTGCGCCGCTCGCTCGGCGAATGACCCTGCACTTCGGCACTCGGTGAGCGCACGCGTAAATATTCGGCGGCGAGATCGAAGCGCTCGCCGTCCTCGAAGGCGACGGTGAGGACTTTACGATCCTTGTGCAAGCGCAATTCCGTCGGCCAGGGCTTTGTCGTGCCAACCGTGCTCATGCTCCACTCAATCGAGCGTGATGTGGCCGTCGTCGATGACCTTCTTCCATTTCTCGTACTCCGATTTGGTGAAAGCGGCGCCTTCGGGGAGGCTCGTGCCACGCGGCGTCAGACCGAACTTGGCGAAGTCGGCCTTGAGCTGCTCGTCCTGCAACGCCTTGGCGATGCCGCTGTTGAGAGCGGCCAACACGTCGGGCGGCATCCCGGCCGGCCCGTAGACGCCGAGCCAGAGATCGACGTTATAGCCCGGCAGGAATTCCGACACCGTCGGCAGATCGGGATACACCGGCGAGCGCTTCAGCCCGGTGGTGGCGAGCGGAATGACGCTGCCCTTGCTGGTGAACGGCAGCGCACCGGCGATGCTTGAGAACAGCATCTGCACCTTGCCGCTGATCAGGTCGATGAAGGACGGCCCAACGCCTTTATACGGGACATGCACCGCGTCGATGCCGGTGCGCAGCGCCCACATCGCGGCGGCGAGATGCGGCGTGGTGCCGACGCCCGCGGAGGCATAATTGAGCTTGCCCGGATTGGCTTTGCCGTAGGCGACCAGCTCGGGATAGGTCTTGATGCCAAGCTGCGGCGCCACGACCAGAACTTCCGGCGACGAATTGATGATCGAGACTGTCACCAAATCCTTGAAAATGTCGTAGGGCAACGATTGTTGCAGCGTCGGATTGATGACGATCGCGGGATCCATGATCACGATGTTGTAGCCGTCCGGCGCCGAGTGCGCGACGTAGTCGACGCCGACAATGCCGCCGGCGCCGGGCCGGTTCTCCGGCACGACCGTCTGTCCCAGCGCGTCGCCAAGCTTTTGCGCCAACACGCGTCCGGCAAAATCGACAATGCCGCCGGGCGAGTATGGCAGGATGAGATGAATGGGCCGCGACGGAAACGTCTCGGCGCGCGCCGGCGCAATGAACGGGAGCAGCAATGCCGACCAAAGCAGCATGCGCGCGGCGGAACTGAAGCGCTTCATCTCATTCTCCGTGTTACTCGTTCGTCATTGCGTGTTGCGGTTTGACAAAATCATCCTTTCGCACCGCGAGCAACACCTTGACCGATCAGCCCGACAATCTCGTGAGGCATGACAGGCATTTGCGCGATGCGCACGTCGAACGGCGACAGCGCATCCTCGATCGCGGCGATCACCGCCGCGGCGGCGGGAATGACGCCAACCTCGCCGACGCCCTTGACGCCGAGCGGATTATGCGGCGACGGCGACTCCTTATATAACGTCTCGAAATTCGGCAGATCGGTCGCAGTGGGAAGAAGATAATCCGCGAATGTCGTGGTAACCGGCTGGCCCGCGGCGTCGTAGCCCATCCACTCCAGCAGTGCGTTGCCGACGCCGTGGGCGATGCCGCCGTGGACCTGGCCTTCGACGATCAGCGGATTGACCCGGCGGCCCGCGTCCTGGAGCGCGATATAGCGCAAAATGCTAACGCCGCCGGTCTCGATATCGACCTCGACCTCGACGACGTGACAGGCGTTCGTATAGGCGAGCTGGTCGACACGAAATGTCGCGCTCGATTCGAGCCCGGGCTCGATGCCTGGCGGAAAGCCGTATCCCGGAGCGCCCTTGAGCACGCGCGCGAGCTCGCCGAGCTTGACTGCAAGCTGCGGCGCGCCGACCACGCGCACCTCGCCGTCGACGATTTCGAGATCCTCTTCCGCCGCTTCAAGCATGTGGCTGGCGAGCTTGCGCGCTTTCGCCGCGACCGCAAGCGCGGCGATCTGCACCGACGAACCGGCTGTAACCGTCTGGCGGCTGGCAAAACCGCCCAGCCCGAGCGGCGCCGCCGCCGTATCGCCGGCAATGACGGTGACATCCTGCGCACGCACGCCGAACGCCTCGGCGCAGATTTGCGCCAGCGCCGTGGCAAGCCCTTGCCCCATAGGCGCGGCGCCGGTCGAAACCGTGATGTGCCCCGTCGGCGACACGCGAACGTTGCCGAATTCGAATGGGCCGCGGCCGGTACCCTTGATGCCGTGGGCGAGCCCGATGCCGATGTAACGGCCACGCGTACGTGCCTCGGCCTGGCGGCGCGGAAAGTCGTCCCAGCCCGCGGCGCTTAAGATTTCCGCCTGGCAGCCGGGATAATCGCCGCTGTCATATTGCACCTGCTCGCCCGAGCGCGATTTGAGCGGCTTGAGGTACGGCATTTTCTCCGCCGCGATCAGATTGCGGCGGCGCAATTCGGCGCGGTCGAGTTTCAGCAGCCGCGCCAAGCGATCCATCATGCGTTCCATCGCGAACGCCGCCTGCGGATAGCCCGCGCCGCGCACCGACGAGACCGGCGCCTTGTTGGTATGGGCCGCGACCACGTCGATCGCCAGCGCCGGCACTACATAAGGTCCGGTGAGCGTAGTCGCGGAATTGTACGGGATGTTGACGTCCTGCAGCGCATAGGCGCCGATGTCGTGGATGAGCCGGCCGCGCAGGCCGCGCACGCGGCCCTCGGCATCCGCGGCAAGCTCGATCGACCAATATTGGTCGCGCTCCTGCGCCGCATTGGTGAAATGCTCGCGGCGGTCCTCGATCCATTTGACCGAGCGGCGGAGCAGCGTTGCGGCGGCGACCACCGCCACGTCCTCGGGATAAACGCAAAGCTTCGGCCCGAAACCGCCGCCGACGTCGGGCGTCGCGACGCGAAGCCGGCTTTCGTCGAGATCGATATAGTCGGCGAAGGCGGTGCGCAGATCGTGCGCTTTCTGCGTCGAAGCCCAGACCACGGTCTCGCGATCGGAAATTTGCGCGAGAAGGCCGCGCCCCTCCATCGAGTGTCCGGCGCCGCGATGCATCCACAGCTCGTCGCGCACGACATGCGCGGCCTTGGCAAAAACCGCGTCGATATCGCCATAGGCGACCTTGTAGGAAATGACCCGGTTCGAAGCGAGCTCGCGGCGCACCGCCGGCGCGCGCTCGATCCGGCAATCGGTCGCCGCCGGCAACAGCTCGTAGTCGACCGCGACGAGCGCCGCGGCATCCTCCGCGATATAGCGATCCTCGGCGACGACGATCGCGACCGGCTCGCCGACAAAGGAGACCTCGCCGTCGGCCAGCGCGAACGGCCAACTCTGGTCGAGCTTGGTGCCGGAGTTCGAAGTCCGGACCATGCGCCGGCGTTTCATCACCGGGGAGAGATCGTCAAGCGTGAGCACCGCGACGACGCCCGGCAGCGTGCGGGCGGCGCTCGCATCGACGCTACGGATCAGCGCATGCGGGTGCGGGCTGCGCGCGAAAGCCGCAACGAGCGCGCCCGCCGCGGCGATGTCATCGACGAAACGGCCCTTGCCGGTCAAAAGCGCCCGATCTTCCAGGCGCAGGACGCGCGTTCCGATCAATTCACTCACGTATCACTCGCTCAAAGTGGTTTCGATCATAACTGATCGCCGCGTCCGCTGAACAGAGCGATGAACCTCGACCAGATAACGCGCAGCATGAGCGACAGGCCGGAAATTGGCTTGGCAGCCGGCGGCGGCGAAGCTGACGCGAGCGCCGGCGACGACGGCGGCGCACTCGCAAGTTGCGAACGTAGATTATTCGCAAACTGCCCGACGATTTGCGCGGCGGTCGCCTCGATCATGCCGACGCCGCGGCCATATTGCGCGACGGCGCCGGAGAGCATCAGCTCGGTATGGATGCGCACCGTCGCGCCGGCGCCGGCCGGCTCGATCCGGAACGTCGCGGTGGCATTGGCGCCGCCGCGGCCTTTGGCATCGCTGCCTTGCGCCTTGACGCGCGCAGTGCGGTTGGCTGGGTCAAGCCGATCGAATTCGACGCGGCCGGCAAAAGTGAGCGCCACCGGGCCGAGGCGGACGGCAATCTTGCCCTTGTAGTTCTGCGGATCGACGATTTCGGTCAATTCGGCGCCCGGCATGCAGGGCGCGATGCGCGGAATGTCCATCAGCAGCGCCCAGGTTTGCGCCGGAGGCAGCGGCACGTCGAACCAATTGTCGAACTCCATTATTTACTCCGGCGCACGCCCACCATATCCGGCGCGCCGATCTTCTCCCAAATCCAGCGCGCGCAAGCGAACAAACGATCGTCATCGTAGCGCTGCGCCACCAGCTGGATGCCGACCGGCAGATCGTTGGGACCGCGATGGGTCGGCAGCGTCATGCTCGGCGTGTGCAACGCGGTCCATATCGCCTGCATCGAGGGATCGCCGGTCGCGCCGAGACCTTTCGGCGCCTCGCCGGGCACGCACGGCACCAGGAGCACGTCGAAGTTGGCGAATACCGCCGGCAACAGCGCGCGGCATTCGTCGAGACGCCGCATGCCGGCGACATATTCGTCGCGCGAAATCTCGTGACCGTTTTCGATGTAGCGGCGCATTTGCGGCGACAGCCTTTCGCGCTCGTGGTCCCAGGCAAAGGCCATGCATGCGGCGCGTTCGTAAAAACCGATCGTGGAGCGGGCGATGACGTGCAAGCCGGTGAAGGCGGCCGGCATGTCGACGTCGCGCACCATGGCGCCGGCTTTGCCGAGCTTGGCGGCGGCTTCCGCGATCGCGGCTTTAGTCTCGTCCTGCGCGGTATCCCACAAATCCGTGCGCCAGACTCCGATCCGCGGCGCGCCATTCAACTTGCGCGGCGGCTGCGGCACCTGCATGCGCAGCACCGACGTCAGAAGCTCGATGTCGTCGATTGAGCGCGCCAGCCAGCCGATGGTGTCGATCGAGTTCGGCTGCCGGCCAGACGCCGGCTTTGTTGAACGTGTTGTAGGTCGGCTTGTAGCCGAAAATTCCGCAGAACGACGAGGGCCGCAGCACCGAACCGCCGGTCTGGGTGCCGAGCGCCGCCGGCACCATGTAATCGGCGACCGCCGCCGCCGATCCGCTCGAAGAGCCACCGGGCGTATGCGCGGGATTATGCGGATTGGTGGTTTCCGGCGGCGCACTGCCGGCGAATTCGCAAGTCGCGGTCTTGCCGAGGATCACGGCGCCGGCCCGGCGCAGGAGCGCGACGCAGGCGGCGTCCGCGCGCGGCCGGTTGCCGCGGTAAATCGGCGAACCCATCTCGGTCGGCATATCGAACGTTTCGATTGTGTCCTTAAGTCCGACCGGAATGCCGTGCAGCGGCCCACGGCGCTCCCCGCGATCGAGCGCGCGCGCTTGCGCAAGCGCGAGATTGGCGTCGAAATTCACGAAGGCCTTCACCACAGCGTCGCGTTCGGCAATTCGCGCCATGCAATCGCGCACCACCGCTTCGCAGGTCGTCTTGCCCGCCGCGATTTCGTCCGCGATCTCGGTCGCGGAAAGTTGGTTGAGCGAGCGGCCGACCTTCGCGTCCATCATCGGCTCTCGATCAATTCTTGCCGGCGCGGCCGGCGGAAGTACCGGCGATCTTGCCGAATACGGTGCCGGACATCAGGCCCGAACCGCCCGGATAGTTGAAGTAGAACAGGCCGCCGACCAGTTCGCCCGCCGCATAAAGGCCGCGGATAGGCTGGTAGTCGGTGTTGAGCACTTCGCCGTCGGTATTGATGCGCAATCCGCCGAAGGTGAAGGTGACGCCGCAGGTGACCGCGTAGCCCTCGAACGGCGGCGCGTCGATGGTGTTCGCCCAATTGCTTTTGTTGATGGCGAGGCCCGTGCGTGCCGCGCCCGTCCTTGACGTTCGGATTGAACGGCACGTCGGTCTTCACCGCGGCGTTATATTCCTTGATCGTCTTGACGAACTCGGCGGCGTTGACGCCTTCGAGCTTTTGCGCAAATTCCTCGATGGTGTTCGCGGTCACCTTGGTGATCTGGCGGATGCGATATTCGTCGCGCTGCAGATGCTTGGTCTTTTGGTCGAAAATCTGCCAGGCGAACTGGCCGGGCTGTTCCAGCACCACGCGGCCGTACTTGGCATAAGTGTAATTGCGGAAATCGGCGCCTTCGTCGACGAAGCGCTTGCCGGTGGCGTTGATCAGGATCGAAAACGGATAGGAGTGCTTCTGGAACTGATCGCCGACGGCGAGATCGCCGAATTCCGGCGCGTTCATCTCCCATTGCACGGCATGGCAGCCCGACCAATTGCCGCGCGGCACGGCGCCGATGTCGAGCGCCATGCGAATACCGTCGCCGATGTTGTAGCGGCTGCCGCGCACTTTCGCGAGGTCCCAGCCGGGTCCGAGATAGCGCGTGCGCCATTCCGGATTGGCTTCGAAGCCGCCGCAGGCAAGCACGACCGATTTCGCCCGCAGCTCGCGCACGTCGCAATGTTCGCGCACGCGAATGCCCTCGATGCGGCTGCCGTCGAACAGCAGATCCATCCCGCGCGTCGAGTAGCGGACATCGATGCCGCGTTTCTTCGCCGACGCGGTGAGCATATTGATCAGTCCCGGGCCGCCGCCGACGGATTCCACGGTGAGGCCGCCCCAGAACTTGAACTTGCCATCGATCTTGAACGCCTGCCGGCCGTAGATCGGAATGAGCCGAACGCCCTTGTTGCGCATCCAGTTGAGCGATTCGAAACTCTTGGTGACCAGGAGTTCGACCAGATCCGGGATCGGCGCGGTTCTGCGTGACCCGCGCCATGTCGTCATAGAACTGGTCGGCGGTGTAGGTGCCGAAATCGGTGGTCTCGATTTCCGCAGGCGTCAGGTCCGGCACCAGCGTCTTGATGTCGTCGATGCCGTTATAGACGACGCGGATCGAGCCCGCGGTGAAGCGGCTGTTGCCGCCGGATTCTTCCTCGGGCGCGGCTTCCACCATGACGACCTTGGCGCCCTGCTCCTCCGCCGCCAGCGCCGCGCAGAACGCCGCATTGCCGGCGCCGACAACGATCACATCCGCAACTTGATTTGGCATTTCTCGTCCCTTACCGTCACTCCGCCGCCTGCGCGGCACCGCTATTACTCCGCCGCTTGCGCGACGCCACCATGCGCTTTCGACCAGGCGGCGGGATCCTTCATGAACTTTTCCACTTCCTTGAGCTTGCCTTTGTCGAACTTGCCGCTCTTCTTGGCCACGTCGAGCACGTCCCACCAGGTGGCGAGCGCGTGCAGCGTAACGCCGAGATCGCCCAAGATTTTTTTGCCCTCGGGAAAGATGTCGTAGAAAAAGAACACGAAGACATGCTCGACGACGGCGCCGGCCTCGCGCAGCGCCTTGCAGAAATTGACCTTGCTGCGCCCGTCGGTGGTCATGTCCTCGACCAGGAGCACGCGATCGCCCTCTTCGATGTGGCCCTCGATCTGGGCATTGCGGCCGAAGCCTTTCGGCTTCTTGCGCACATATTGCATCGGCAGCATCAGGCGGTCCGCCATCCAGGCCGCGAACGGAATGCCGGCGGTCTCGCCGCCGGCCACCGCGTCGAACTGCTCGAAGCCGACGTCGCGCATCACCGTCGCCACGCCGAAATCCATCAGCGTCTGGCGCACGCGCGGAAACGAGATCAGCCGCCGGCAATCGGTATAGACCGGGCTCGCCCAACCCGAGGTGAAGATGAAAGGCTTGTCGGTCATGAAGCGGACCGCATCCACCTCCATCAGCATCTTCGCCGTCAGCTCGGCGATCACCTCTTTGTCGGGGAAGCCTGTCATATTTATTGATCCATCGTCTGGTCATCCGGGACCGAGCCAACGGGTCCGGCCTTATGGCCGGCCCGATGACAGGCTCCGCGAGGAGCCCCGGAATCCGATAATCTCCATCCGTGATATATGGATTCCGGGCTCGTCACTTCGTGGCGCCCCAGAATGACAATCACAATATAACCTCAACCGACAACCTTCCAGGCGATGGTTTCGCCGCCGCGATAGATCAAGGCGCGCTCGTCGGGGCCTTCGACCTTGACCTCCTCCGGCGCGGTCCACGGCGTCTTCTCCAACGTAATCGTCTCCTCGTTCGGCGGCATGCGATAATGCTTGGGTCCGTTGAGCGAAGCAAAGGCTTCGAGCTTGTCGAGCGCGCCTTCTTCCTCGAACACCTGAGCATAGGTTTCGAGCGCGACCGGCGCATTGAACATGCCGGGAACGCCGTTGGTCGAGACCTTTCGCGCGTAGGGATGCGGCGCGGAATCGGTGCCGAGGAAGTAGCAGGCCTCGCCCGAGGTCGCGGCCTTGCGCAACGCGGCGCGGTCGCGCGCCGTTTTGATGACCGGCATCACATACATGTACGGCTTGAGCCCATGGCCGAACCAGTCGTTGCGCGTCAGCATCATGTGATAGGCCGTAATCGTGCCGCCAACTTGCGGCGCGGCGCTCTTGACGTAATCTGCGCCATCCTTCGACGAAAGATGCTCCAGGATGAAACGCAGTTTTGGGAATTGCTTCACCCATTTCGACAGGTGCCGATCGATGAACGCCTTTTCGCGGTCGAAAATATCGACGTCAGGATCGGTCTCCTCGCCGTGCATCAAAAACGGCATGTCGATTTTTTCCATGCGCTCAAGAACGCGCATCACTTTCTTGTAGTCGGTGACGCCCGCCGCTGAATTGGTCGTGGCGTTGGCCGGATAAAGCTTCACGCCGGTGAATACGCCGTCGCGAAAGCCACGCTCGACGTCGTCGGGATCGGTGTCGTCGGTGAGATAGCAGGTCATCAGCGGCTTGAACTTCGAGCCCGGCGGCAGCGCCGCCATAACCCGCCCGCGATAGGCGATGCAGTCGGCCGTCGTGCGCACCGGCGGAATGAGGTTCGGCATCAGGATGGCGCGGGAAAAATTCTTCGCCGTGAATGGCAGCACCGCTTTGAGCATTTCGCCGTCGCGAACGTGCAGGTGCCAGTCGTCCGGCTTGCGGATAGTGATACGCGTGGTCATGACGGTAACTTACCCGATCGGCGCGGCGGCCGCTGCAAAAGTCTCCATCGGCGGCTCGTCGATCATCGCGCCGGTGAGATCGGCGACGCGCGCAAAGCCGCGCTTGGCGCACCACTCTTCAAGCCCGTCGATGATCGCGATCATGCCGGTGGGATTGCGGAAGGTGAGATAGCCGATCATCACCGCGGTGGCGCCGGCCAGCATGTATTCCACCGCGTCCTCCACCTTGACGATGCCGCCGCAGCCGATGATCGGAATTTTTACCGCCTTCGAGCACTGATACACCATGCGCATGATGATCGGTTTGATACCCGGTCCCGACAAGCCGCCGAATTTGTTGCCGATCGCCGGTCGGAACGTATCGGTATTGATCTTCAGCCCCAAAATGGTGTTCGCCACCACGAGCGCGTTGGCGCCACCGCGCTCGGCTGCCTTGGCGACCGCGACCACATCGCCGGCATTGGGCGACAGCTTCACCCAGACCGGCTTGTCGGTGGTGGCGCGGATCAGCCGGACAACCTCATAGGTGTGCTCCTCATGGAGCGCGAAATTGCCGCCTTTTGGATCGCGCGTCGGACAGGAAATATTGACCTCGAGCACGTCGATCGCCGATTTCGCCACGTCGCGCGCCATCGCTTCGAAATCTTCGATCGTGGTCGCCGAGATCGAGCCGACCAGCGGCGGCGTGAAGCGCTTATAGTCCGGCACCTGGTGCTCGAGAAAATAATCGATGCCTCTGGTCGGCAGGCCGATCGAATTGATCATGCCGCCCTCGACCTCGGCGGCGCGCGGCGGCGGATTGCCGGCGCGGTATTCGCGGGAGACGGTTTTCGCGACCAGCGCGCCGAGGCGATTCAAGTCCATCACCTGGGCAAGGTCGGTCGAAAAACAGCCGGACGCCGGCATGACGGGATTTTGCAGCGTCACCGCGCCGATCTTGACCCGCATATCTACCATCCGACCGCCTCCTGCATGTCGAACACTGGCCCTTCGATGCAAACCCGGCGCAGCTCATTGGCGCCGTTAACTTCGAAAGTGCGCACACAGACGTAGCAGGGGCCAAGCCCGCACGCCATCACCTGCTCCATCGCCACCTGGCCCGGAATGTTGTGCGCTTTGCCGAGGCGCTTCATGAGCTGAAAGAGCCGGTTCGAGCCGCAGGTGAAAAACGCATCGGCCCGGTTTTGCGAGATCAAGTCTTCAAGGATTTTCTCGACATTTTCCACCGCGCTGGTGCCATCGGTATCGAGCACGCTGACGACGTCGCCGGCCTCGCGAAAGAACGTATCCGCCATCACGAAGTCTCGGTCGCGCGCGGAGAGGATCGCGGTGACTCCGACGTCGTTTTCACGCGCGAGCTGCGAGATCGGGCCGAGCGTGGCGATGCCGACGCCACGGCCGAGCACGACAATGTTGCGCCAGGCCGGATCGAGGCGGAAGCCGACACCGAGCGGCCCGACCATGTTGAGATTGTCGCCCTTCTCCAGCGTCGCCAGCCCGCGCGTGCCGCGGCCGACGCATTTGTACAAAAACTCGATGCGCTCGCGCTTGCGGTTGATGCGATAGACGCTCTGCGGGCGGCGGAAAAACAATTCGCCGACGTCTGGCGACGGGCAGAGCAGATTGAAGAACTGGCCCGGCGTGACAGTCAGCGCCTTGGGCGAAGCCTCGACGATGAGGTGCTTGTATTCGGAATTTACCCAGTCGTGGAACACCACCGGGCACAGCGACTCTTCGGCCGAAATGTGAGGCGGTGCGGCCGCCGGCACGCTTTTGCCGACAACATAGGGATCGGATGCAAACGGCTCACCTATCATCGATTCATTCCACTGTTCTGCCGGCATCCGTCGTCCCCCACGGATAAATGAACCGGCCTCGTCCCAAAATCAAGATTTGTTCCAATTTTTGAACAGACCGCGCGCCGTAACGCCCGCGCTCGCCGCGGGCAGTCGTGTCTAAAAAATACATCAAATCAATGACCTAGATAGCCAGACCGCGACCGCTTGGGCCGGGTTACGCCGCCACCGCCGCGGCGGCGGCTTCGGCGTCCGGCTGCTTGTAGGCTTTCAGCCGCGGAAGAACCTCGCGGGAGAATAGCGTGAGGTTATCGATGGTCTGCTCGTGGCTGAGGAAGCCGGCCTGGCCCATCATCAAAAGATTGCCCATGCCGCCGCAGGTGTCGCAGAACGCGACGAGCTGCTCGTAGACCCGATCCGGCGTACCGCAAAACATGACGCCGCCGTCGATCAAGTCATCGAGGCTGCCGGTTTGCATGCTCACCACGCGGCCGTCCTTGGTGAAGGTGCGGGGCGGCGTCTCGCCGCGCAACATCCGCGCATTGTCCTCGGGCGGCAGGTAGCCGGGCGGATTGCGGAACGGCAGATGCACGATCGGGCTGGTGCGTACATAGCCGGCGATGAATTCGCCGCGCCGGCGCGCTTCGGCCTCGTCGTTGGCGACGGCGACCAGGCCGAGATAGGCGAAACGGTCGGCCCCCGGGGCATGACCGAACTTCGCTACATAGGCCTTGCGGTAAGCGTCATAGATCTTGCGCGTGCCGTAGCCGGTGCCGAGCGTCGCCATGACGTAGCCGCGCTCGCCGAGGACGCGCGCCTGGGTCGTAGAGCCGGTGGTCGACCAAACCGGCGGATGCGGCTCCTGCCACACCCGCGGCCAGATATTCACTTGCCGATAATGAAAAAACTCGCCTTCCCAGTTGAACGTCCCATCATGGGTGGTCATCGCCTTGATGATGAAATCGTGCGCCTCCCAAAAGCGGTCCATCAGTTCGGTCGGATTCCTGTTCGATGCAGCGATTTCGTACGGAATGCCCTTGATGAAACCCATATCGAGACGGCCGCGCGAGATGACGTCGATGGTGGACAATTCCTCAGCGGCGCGCAGCGGATCGGGCCGATGGCCGATCGGATAACCGAGCACCAGAAGCCGCGCTTTCTTAGTGGCGCGCGCCAGCACCGCAAGTCCCACCACCACCGTCGACGACATGCAGGTCGCGGTTTGATGATGCTCGTTGAGCATGATGTCGAGACCGAGCTCGTCGCACAGTTGATATTCGTCGTAATAGCGATGGAACAGATCGGCGGCGATGCGTGGATCGCACTTGCGGTTCGGAAACGTAACGCGGAGCGTGCCGGAATGCTCATTCCAGGCCGGGAAATAGGCTTGCTCGCTGAACTGATAGACTCGCATGTGATGCTCTCTCGTCACCCAGATATTGTCATTTGCCACCCGCGAAAGCCAGAACGCGCTCGGCGAAAAGCTGCGGCTGCTCCTGATGCGGGAAATGCCCGGCGCGCTCGATCAGTTCGAAGCGCGCGTTCGGAATCATCGCGCAAAAGGCGCGACCGTAAGCTTCGCTGAGCATGCGGTCATGGCTGCCCCACAAGAATACTGTCGGGATGCGGATGCGGTGCAGCCGGCTCTTGAGCCGCGGATTGTGGAAATACGGGTTCCAGGCGAACCGCGCCGTCGCTTCGCGCGCGCGCGCGGCGGCGAGCACTTCGCCGTCCGGCAGCGCCTTGTAGTCGCGTTTCCCGACGCTCGGATCGCAATACGTCAGATCGAGATATTCCTTGTCGGTGATGGCAAAAATATCGGCGATGTCGCGCGTCTCGCGGTCGCCGACTTTAACGCCGACGGCGTTGGCCATGACCAGTCGCGACATCCGCGCGGACGATTTCACCGCGATCTCGGCGGCGATCCAGGCGCCGAGCGATACGCCGACCACGGTGACGTCGCGAAGATCGAACTGATCGAGCAGGTCGAGGTAGAAATAAGACAGATCGTCGACGCTGCGCATACCGGTGGGAAGCTCCGAGCGGCCGAACCCGGGATGCGTCGGCGCAAAGACATGCGCGCCCTTGGCAAGCTCGTCGATCGCCGCGATGGCCGGCTCGATGCCGTTCTCGGGGTGGAGAAAAAGCAGCGGTGGTCCCGACCCGCGTTCAATCATCTCGATACGCGTGCCGTCGACGACAAGCGACCCCGCCGAGTTTTCTGCCGCTTGCAACATTCCCTCTCCTAGACTTTTCATCCTCTGTCTATTGTTCTACCACGGCCAATGGCGTTTGCCATTGCGTGCGGGTCAAGGCAGGAGGCGAGAAAATGACGGACGACAACGTCACCATCCACAATGGCGTCGCCTATGCCAACCATGACGGCATCGAGCTTGCCGGCGATCTCTATCTGCCCAAAAATGCGCAGTCGGGAGCGAAGTCGACACCCGCGCTGGTCGCCGTGCATGGCGGCGGCTGGGTGGCCGGCGTGCGCAGCGCCTTCCAATATTGGGGGCCGTATCTGGCCGCGCGCGGCATCGCGGTGTTTGCCATCAGCTATCGGCTGGCGGCCAAGACCAAAACGTTCCCGGAAGCGGTGCAGGACGTGCTCGCCGGTGTGCAATTCTTGCGCGGCAAAGCCGGCGCGTTCGGCATCGACCCGGCGCGCATCGGGCTGCTCGGCGCCTCGGCCGGCGCCCATCTCGCGGCGCTGGCGGCGCTCGGCGGCAGGAAATTCGCGGGTGCCTATCCGCAGGATCCGTTTGCCGCGGTGGATACCGGCGTGAAAGCCCTCGTCGGCGTCTACGGCATCTACGACGCCCTGGCGATGTGGACCAACTATCAGGTCCAAGGCGGACGCGACAATAATTTTCAGAAATTCATAGGCGTGCCGCCGATGGAGAACCGGCAAGTGTATTTTGACGCCTCGCCGATCAGCTATGCCACCTTTGCCAACAATGCGATCGGCGTTCTCCTCGTCACCGGCACGGAAGACGATCTGGTCGATCGCAGGGCGCACACCGATCCGTTCCAGCTTGCGCTCAAACAGGCGGGCTTCTTCGTGCGGCCGTGCATCGTGCCGGGCGCGCCGCATTATTGGATGAACGATCCGATCGACGAGCCGGGCAGCCTGACCGGCTTTGTCGCACCGCGCCTTCTGCGCTTTCTCGCCGAGAAACTTTAGCGCCCCTTTAGCCCGCGTGAGCGCAGCGACATGTGGGAACGTCCGCGCGACGCTATTCCGCGGCCGCACGATTGCCGATCGCGGCGTTGACCGCGGGCATCACTTTCTCGGCCATCAGTTCCATGGATTTCTTCGACAGCGCCGGATCGGCCCAGTCCTTGCCGCAATAAAGCAGCGTGCCGAAGTCGCCGATCTTCTCGTGCAACGCCAGAATGCCGTCGATGACGCGGTTGACGCTGCCGCGAATGACCAGGTTGTCGAAAATGTAATCGAACGTGACTTCTTCATCCGTCATGTCCGGCCGCGCCTTGAAGCCGCCGAGGCGATTGCCCTTCCTTAGCTTGGCCGTGAGCTGGCTCATATAGAAGCGGTACGGGCTTTTTGCATCGCCCCCGCCGTAGGCGCGCGCGACGCTGTCGTCATCGGCGACAAAGATCGAGCGCGCGACGCGCCAATTGGCGCGGTCGGCTTTGTGGCCGCCGTCGGCGCAGCCCTTGGCGTAATTGCTCCACTGGCTGGGCAGGTGATTGGCGTGCAGGAAATGCGACGAAATCGGCCACCAGCCGCGGCGGCCGAGCGCGATCAAGCCCTTCGAATTCGGATCTGTCGCGGTGCCGAGGATCGGCGGGTGCGGTTTCTGAAACGGCTTGACGATACCGCCGACGCCGATCTCGGGCCACACCGTTTTCATCGTGGAAATGTTCCAGTACTTGCCGGTGAGATTGTAGGGCGCCGCGTTCGCCCACAGCGCCAGGATATGATCGATCGCTTCAGCGAACATGGCGCCGCGGTCGGCGCTAAGGAGTTCGAGCGCTTCGGCATCCGAGGGCAAAATGCCGGCGCCGATGCCGAAGAGGAAACGGCCTTCGAGCAGGTTATCGACCAGCGCCGCCTGGGTCGCGACAAGCACGGGATGGTTAAACGGCAGATTGGCAACCGCCGTGCCGAGCTTGATTTTCGACGTATAACCGGCGAGCGAGGCACAGAACATCATGCTCGACGGGATGTTCTCGGCGAGGTCGGTCAGGTGCTCGCCGCAATAGCCTTCGCTGTAGCCGAGCCGGTCGGCGAGGATGAACGCCTCGCGGTCTTCCTTGAGCGTCTCGGCGTAATTTCGCGCCGGCGGATGGACCGGCATGATGAAAAAGCCGAGCTTCATGGACTTCTCCCAACGGGCGGCTGTTCTCGCGGCATGGACATCAAGGTTTCCAGGTTTGGGGATTAAGGCTTATGCGATCTGGCGGCGCGGTCAATTCCATCACCGCCCCGCAATCGCTTCAAATGCCGCTGCCGCGCGTTTACCGGTTCACAGTTAATTGCGATCTCAATTCATTTACCATCCCTCTTCTGTTACATGATCGCGCCTCGAACAAGGGAAGAGGCACCCAATGTTGAAGCAATTACAGCGTTTCCTGAAAGACGAGTCCGGCGCGGCGGCGATCGAATACGGGCTCATCACCTCCGGCATTTCCGTGGCCATCATTCCCGGCGTCAAAGACGTCGGCGCCAAGCTGGCGGCGATCTTCACCACTCTGCAAAACGCGATCTAACGAAAAACCGCCTGCCGCCCCGGCTCGAAGCCGGGGCAGATTTTTTCGCCGCCATGCGCTAGGTGGCCAACTTTGCCTGTTTCGGCGCCTCGGCAACCAGCTCGCTCAGCGGCCGGTAGCGGAAGAACAGGATCATCGTCGCGGCGGCCGTCAGCATGATGCAGACGGCAAGCACGAGCGGCGCCACGAAGGCTCCGGTCGCTTGCGCGATGACGCCGCTCAAATACGGCGAGATGGTCGCGCCAATGATGCCGAAGAAATTCATCACGCCGCCCAGCGTGCCGGTCTGGTTCGGCGCGACATCGGTACAGGTCGTCCAGTACGGCACCACATAGAACGACAGGCCCATATTGGCGATCATGATCATCGCCACCGCGAGCGTGTTGGAGTCCGTCGTCGCGGCGACCAGCGTGCACGCGGCATAGGTCACGGCGCCGAGCCCGACGAACAATTTGCGGTGGAAGCCGCCCTGGGTCCAGCCCGCCGCCGCGAGCCAATCCATCGCCCAGCCGGTGAAATTCGACGCGATGAAGGCGACCAGGAACGGCAGCGCGCTGAGCGCGCTCGCGGTGACCAGCGGGATGTGGCGGTAATGGCTGAGGTACTGCGGCAGCCAACCGAGAAAGATGTATTGGCAGTACGGCAGCGCGAAATAGCCGATGTAGAACGGCCACAGCGCCGGACTGGTGATCAGGAGCCGATTCGGCACCCGCGGTTCCGCGGCCCGCTTCTTGGCTTCGTCCGTTTCCGCATGCGCTCCGGTCGGCACCGGATCGGAGAAATTGCGGGCATAGCTCCACCAGGCGGCAGCGCCGACCAGCCCGACCAGACCGAAAATCACGAAAATATAGGTCGGCGAGCCGGTGGTGCTCAGAATGACGCCGGCGAAGAAGACGCCGGCTGCCGGCCCAAGCTGCGCGCCTGACTGCACGAAGGCCGCGAATCTGCCGCGTCTCGCGACCGAGGGGATCGCGCGCGCGACGGCGGCGACGCTCGCCGGAATGTAGGGCCCCTCGAACGCGCCGAGCAGCACGCGGAACGTGGCGGTGAGCCACAGCACCGTAGGCGCGATCGGCGTCATCAGGACCCAGAGCGACCAGCCGGCCATCGAAGCCGCCAACGTGCGTCGCGCACCGACCTTGTCGGCGATCCAGCCGCCCACCGGCTGCATGACGAGATAGCCGAGCGAGAAGGCGCTGAGCATCATGCCGATGGTCGAAGGCGTCCAATCATATTCTTTCGCCCAGGCCGCGGCGGCGACGCTGAAATTGGTGCGGTCCGCCCACAACAGCACGCTGCCGACGAAAAAGACGGTGGCGGTTAGCCCCCAGCCGATCGGCCTCGAGCCGTTGGCGGCAGGACCGGGATCCGTGCTCCCCGACATGGCGTTTCTCCCCTAGTTTTTGTTTCCGTTGTCCCTCGCATCCGTTTGCCGGACATCATGAGGGTCGTCTTCGACGCTTCGTCAAACCGCAGTAGAGCGCCGGCAGCATAGCATGGCCGCCGTTCTCACGCACCCTCCATCACCGGCAAGATGAGCGCCGAAGGATGCTCCGCCGAGTGGTGGATCGTGTCGGCGCCGATCTTGCTCGGCACATAGTAATGCGTCCACAGCACGTCGGTGACGACAAAATCGCCGTTGACGATTTCGAGACGCACGCGATTGCCCTTTTTGAACCGGTGCGCCATCGGCTCGACGCTGATATCGAAACGATAGATTTTACCCGGCTCGATCGGCTGCGGATCGGCATAGCTGTGATACGGCTCCATCTCGGTCGATTTGTTCGGATCGAGCGCGCGATGCGAGGCGCGCAGCCAGCCTTTGGTGATCCAGTACGACGCCGGATTGAGCGTCTTGCCGCGATCCTCGGCCGATTGCGGCATCTGCTCGGAGAGTTTTACAAAAAAATCCATGTCGGTCCGCGTCGATGAGGCGTAGAGCGTGAGCTTGATCGGGCCGGCGATTTCGAGATCGGCTTCCAGCGGCGCCGTGGTGAAAGTCAGCACGCGGCGCGCCGGATCGGGCGCGTTGTTCGGGCCGAAGCCGACCACGCCCATCATCCAGCCCGGATTGGGATAGCTGTAAGACGTCTTGTCCTCGCCCGCGGCTTTGTCGCGCGTGAGCGCGCCGTCGTTGAGCGAGGTGACGCTGCCGGATTTCGCGCCGCTCAAATGCCAAGTGACATAGCGCACGCCGGCCGGCGGCCAGGTCTCGGCGCTGCGCACGGCGTCGGCGCCGCGCACGAAATATTCGATTTCCGGCCGCTGCAGATATTCGGTCTGCTCGCCTTTGAGATAATGATCGTAGAACGGCAGCAGCATCTTTTCGTGCAGCTCGCGGCTGTTGAACTCGCGGTTGGCGACGAAGGCATTCACCGGCCCGATCATCTTCAGTTTCTTCGGGCCGCGCGCGCGGCGGAAGCCGTCGATATTGCCGCGGGTGTGCAAATCGACCTTGCCCCAGACGCCGACCGAATAAAGCGGCACCTCGATCTGGTGCAGATGCTCGGCGGCGGCGCGCTCGCGCCAGAACTCGTCGTAGGTCGGGTGCTGCTGGATCAACAGATTGAGGTCGCAATTCTGCTCGCGCGGATATTCGCCGTTGGCCGGATGGCGATTGATGATGCGGTTCTGGTTCCACCAATAGCTGCCGAAGAAATCGCCGAGCATGCCGCCCTGATAGACCGAGGCGCGATACGGATCGTTCAGCCCGTCGAAGGCGCAGATGCAGGCGAGCGACGGCGGTTTCTGGATCGCCATCCACCATTGCGACATGCAGAAATAGGATTGGCCGATGCCGCCGACCTTGCCGTTCGACCAGGTCTGGCGGCCGAGCCATTCGATGACGTCGTAAAGGTCCTTCTGCTCGTTGCGATCGAGCAGGCGGAATTCGCCGCCCGATTTGCCGCAGCCGCGGATGTCCATATGGGCATAGACGTAGCCGCGCTCGACATAAAGCTCGATCGGTCCGGTCTCGCGCCAGAGAAATTGCGGGCTCGCGGGCAGCGAATTGTTGTCGTAGCGGTACGGCGACGGCGCCAGCAAAACGGGAAACGGCCCGTCGCCCTCCGGCATATAGAGCGCCACCGCGATCTCGACGCCGTCATGCACGCGGATTTTGACTTCGCGCGGCTTTGGCAGTTCTGCACTCGTCATCGATTTCCCCCGGCTAAAATTGAACCATAGGAAAAACGCGCCGAGCGAGCAACGCGCGCCAACCTTCCCGCCCCGCGACCCGCCGTAGCTCGCACAGCGAGCGAAGGCGGGTCGCGGGGGCGGACAAAGCAATCTCGTTCTCGCGATGCTGCTTCGCATCCGAGTTTTGCTTCACGCTTTAAGAAAGCCCTTTCCAACGGCCTCCCGCAACAAAGAAGGGAGGCGGAGCGCCGATAGGCGCATCGTCATTGGAGCCGCGCTACGGTCATTTGTCGCCACCGAATGCGCTTGGGCGCGCGCGGTCTCAGCGGAGACCGCTCGCCTTTCGGCGCTCCACCGCGGCGCTCGCCAGGGCGGACGCATCCACCATTGGCTCAGCTCCAGTACCGCGCTTCCTGAGACCACGGCTTGCAACGGGCGTTACCCTTTGTCGCCTGTCTCGAGTCAACCGCGCTCCGCGGAGACCGGTCGTAGTGCCGGTCGGTCGGGGACCCAGAGCCGCCCGGGCGCGGCTTGCGAGACCGCACGCGGGAACCGCACTCGCTCCACCTTCTAGGTCGCACCCGGAATGTGCCCTTCGATGAGCGAGCTTTGATTCGTCGAATGTAACTGAAATAAGGACCAATGTCAAGCATGGTTACGTTATCAGAGACAAACTTCTCTTGTAAGTCGTAAGACGGTAAGCCATATTACTTCCTATGAACCGTCAAACGCGCGCGCCTGCTGCCTTCTCGAAAGTCTCGGTCAAGAGTCAGACGGTAATTCCGCGCGAGGTCCGCGAACGGCTCGGGCTGAAGCCCGGCGACACGCTGCGTTATCGGGTGACCGAGGACGGCGTCCTGCTCGACAAGGCGGCAGCGAACGAGGCCGACGATCCGTTCGCCGCGTTTTCCGAATGGTCGAGCGAGGCCGACGAGAAGGCTTATGGCAGCCTCTGACGATACCCGCTTCGACGCGTTCGATGTTGTTGTCGTGCCGTTTCCCTATGCCGATCGCCTCGCCGAAAAGCGCCGCCCAGCGCTCGTGATTTCGAACCGCAAGCTGGCCGCTCACGGTCTTGTTTGGCTCGCAATGATCACGAGCGCAGGCAACGAGGCGTGGTCGAGCGATGTCGAGATCACCGATCTCAAGCGCGCGGGATTGCCGGCTGCGTCGGTGGTGCGACCTGCGAAAATCGCTTGCATCGAGCCGGGCCGGATCGATCGGCGCGCCGGACGGCTCGACAAAGCGGCGGCGCGATCTGTCGGTCAAAAATTGCGCGGGTTTCTTGGCTGACGGACGCGCAGCACACCCCTGCATCGCCGCTTACCCCACCCCGCGCACCTTCGGTGCGCGACCCTCCCCTGCAGGGGAGGGTGAAAAACTACAGCCCCAAATACGCTCGCCTGATTTCCGGCTTCGCCGCAAGCTCCGCCGGCAGGCCTTCCATGAAGATGCGGCCCTCGGCGATGACGTAGGCGTAATCGGAAAGCGCCAGCGCGAGATGCACGTTCTGCTCGACGAGGAGAATGGTGAGGCCCGGCTTCCTTCAATTGCTTGAGCGTCGCCAATAGCTGATAGACGACGACAGGCGCCAGGCCGAGCGACAATTCGTCGATGATGAGAATCTCGGGATCGGACATCAGGCCGCGGGCGATCGCCACCATCTGCTGCTCGCCGCCCGACAGCGTGCCGGCCTGCTGGCGCTTGCGCTCGGCAAGCCGCGGGAACAGCGTGAAGACCTGATCGAGGCGATCGGCATATTTGCCCGCCGCACGTTTGGAAAACGCGCCCATTTCGAGATTTTCGGCGACGCTCATGGACGAGAACAATTGCCGGCCCTCCGGCACCAGCGCGAAACCGCGCGCCGCCTTGGCGTGGGTCGGCAGGTGGGTCACGTCCTCGCCTTCGAACGTGACCTTGCCGCGCCATGGCGCGATGGAGCCCGCGACCGCGCGCAGCGTCGTGGTCTTGCCGGCGCCGTTGGCGCCGACGATCGCGGTGAGCGCGCCGCGCCGGGCTTTTAGCGACAGGCCCCACAGCACCTGCACCTCGCCGTAACCGGCTTCGAGGTTTTCCACCGTCAGCAGCGCATCGGACGGCGAAGCGTCGGATCTTTGAGCCTTGGATACAGAGGCATCAGGCATGCGCCGCGCTCCCCTGCAATTGCTCGGCCAGTTTCGGATCGCCGAGATAGGCCTCGATGACTTGCGGATTGCGCGCGACTTCCGCCGGCAGGCCCTCGGCGAGCTTCTCGCCGTAATTGAGCACGACGATGCGGTCCGACAGGCTCATGATCGCCTGCATCAGATGCTCGATGATGAGGATGGTCACGCCTGAGTCGCGGATCGTGCGAATGACGCCGATCATGTGCTCGACTTCGGTGGGGTTGAGACCGGCCAGCACCTCGTCGAGCAGCAGGAGTTTTGGCTGCGCGGCGAGCGCGCGGGCGAGTTCGAGCCGCTTCTTGCCGGCGATGGTCAGGTTCAAAGCCAGCACATCGATGCGATCGTCGAGACCGGTCAAGTGCACCGCCTCGCGCGCCACGTCGCGGGCGCGGTTAAGCGGCAGATTTTCGCGGCCGAAACAGGCGCCGACCGTGCAGTTTTCCAGCACCGTCATATTGGTGAGCGGCTGCACGATCTGATGGGTGCGGGCGAGACCGTGGCGGGCGACGCGGTAAGGCGCCTGGCCGGTGATGTCGATGCCGCAAAATACGATCTTCCCGGAATCCGGCTCGAACACGCCGTTGATCAGATTGAACAGCGTCGACTTGCCGGCGCCGTTCGGTCCGATAAGGCCGAGAATTTCGCCCTGTTCGATGGCGAAGCTCAAATTGTTCACGGCTTGCAACCCGCCGAAGCGCCTGCTGACGCGGTCGAGTTCCAAAATGGGCGCCATATTGGCCGTGATGTTCGCCGTCATTCCAGCACCCGCTTGGTGCGGGGGAAGCGGCTATAGATCCAGCCCATGAGCCCCGACGGGAAGAACAGCACGATGATGAGCAACAGCACGCCGGCAATCACCAGTTGGAAATTCGAGAAAGTCGACGAGGTGAGGAGATAGCCGCGCAGTTCCTCGTAGAGATAGGCGCCGAGCGCCACGCCGGTCACCGTGCCCTGCCCGCCCAGCATGCAGATGACGATCGCTTCGGTCGACAGCGTCAGATCGAAGGCGTCCGAGGGCTGGATGAAGGCGCCCTTGAAAAAATAAAGCCCGCCGGCGATCGCGGGCAGGAACGCGGATGCGCTGTAAGCCAGCGCTTTATAGCGCGGCGTCGGCACGCCGAGGATCGCCGCGGCATCCTCGTTCTGGCCGATGGCGAGCAGCCCCAAGCCGAATTTCGAAATCTTGATCGCGTAGCTCAGATAGAGCGAGGCGCCCATCACCGCGACGAACAGGAAATAGATCACCCAGAGAGCGCGCGCTGACCCGCCCAGCGGCTGGAACACTTCGGGCGAGATGTAGATGCCCGACGATCCGCCCCACGGCCCGAAATTCTCGGCGAAGGCCTGCACGCCCTCGACGATGCCGATGGTCGACAGCGCGAAGAACGGGCCGCGCAGGCGCAATATGCCGATGCCGAAGATGAACGACAGCACGCTCACCCCGGCCCCTGCCGCGAGCAGGCTCAGCGCCAGCGACCAGCCATGCGCGTAGACCAGCCAGACGCAGATGTAGCCGCCAAGGCCGAAGAAGACGATGCTGCCGAAATTGATGTAGCCGGCATAGCCCAGCATCAGATTGAGATTGCTGGCGAGCGTGATGTAGACGGCGGCGAGCACCAGGCTCTCGCGCAGCTGCACGTTGTTGCCGATCGCGGGCGCCACCGCAAAAACAGCGATCACGAGCGCGATGACCCAGAAGAACGGCCGCCGCAGCATCTAAAGCGCTCCGCGCCGCGATGATGCGAAAATCCCGCCGGGAAACGCGATCAGCACCAGGACGAACAGCGCGAATTCGATCACCAGCGTCCAGCTCACCGGCACAAAGGGCGTGACCGCGCCCTCGAGCAGCCCCAGCGCTACGCCACCCAAAAGCGCGCCGACCGGATTGCCGAAGCCGCCGAGCACGGTGACGATGAAGCTCTTGAGCTGATAACCGTCGCCCGAAAGTATGGTGAAAGGAAACAGCGTGCCGATCAGCATGCCCGACACGCCGGCGAGCGACACGCCGACGCCGACGGAAATCGCCAGGAGCCGCGTCGTCGGGATGCCGACCAACTCGGCGGCCTCGCGATTATTGGCGACCGCGCGCACCGCTTTGCCGATCCGCGTTTTGTGCAGAAAGATGTATAGCGAGCCGGCGATCACGGCCGCCATCGCGGCGGCGAGAATATGCGCGCCGGGAAACGTGTAGCGGCCGATGCTGACGCCGGGCAGCGACAGCTCGACGTTGAACAACGCGGTGCCCCAGACGGCGGTGCCGACGCCGATCAAGATGAGATTCACGGCGAAGGTCGATAGCAGGCTCATCAGAGGCGGCCGCCCGACCATGCGATGAATGGCGATCCAGTACAGCGCCACGCCGACGAAAAAGCCGCCGATCAACACCGGCGGCAAAGTGAAATAGGGCGATATGCCGAGCGCGCTTACCAATAGATAGAGCCCCATCATGCCGGCGACGACCATCGTGCCATGGGTCAAGTTGATGACGTCCATGACGCCCCAAATCAGCGTCAGGCCCATGGCGGCCAGTCCGTAGACCAGCCCCACCAGCACGCCGTCGATGAGCGAAGCGAGGATGCCGAGCATAGTGATTTAAGAAGTCGGGGCCGGCGAAATGCCGCCGGCCCGTATCCTGGTGCTGTGGCCGATTACTGGCTGGCCGAGATCGGATAGATGAGATCGGCGGACTGCGCCGCCGTGGGCCACACCACCTGGCGGCCCGGCTTGCCGTCCACCTTCTGCCACTGCGCCAGCACCATCTCGTGCGCCGCCTGCAATCCGTGATGTCCCGGGTCGGTGGCGAATTTGATGTGCCCGAAGAAGGTGGTGACGTCGGTTGCGTTGAGCGCAGCCGCCACTTTTTCCGGATCGATCGAGTTGGCCTGCTCGATGGCGTGCTGCAAGATGGCGCCGCTGGTATAGCCCGAAGCCGCGTGATAATCCGCCCGGGCATTGAATTTCTCTTGGAACGCCTTGGCAAATTCCGGCGTCGTCGGCCCGAATTGCGGCTTGTAGGAGACCTGGACCTCCCATTGCGACGGCACGGTTACGCCCATCGCCGAAGGTCCCAATTCGCCGAATTTATCGTCGGCCGGCGCCACCAGGATCGACATCCACTTCATATTCGCCTTCTGGTCGTACATCTGGCGGGCCAGCGTGGCGCCATCCGAATAGTGGCCGCCGCCCATGAACGCGTCGGCGTTCGACGAGATGATCTTGTTGACGATTGGGCCGAAGTCGGTGGTGGACGGCGCGTAGGATTCATCCATCACGACCTGGAGGCCGGCCGCCTCAGCTTGCTCCTTGGCCGCCTTCATCACCGTCTTCGAGAACGGATCGTCGGAATAGACCATCGCGATCTTGGCGTTCGGATTCTTCGCCTTGAGCGCCGCGACCGCGCCGGAGAGATAATGGCCGGCCGAAGTGATCACCATGAACAGATATTTGTTGCCGAGCTCGAAAGGCTTTTCCTCGGCGCCGCCGCTATCGATCATGATCTTTCCGTATTGCTCGGAGATCACGGCTGCCGGCGCGGTCAGGCCCGACGAGTAGGGGCTGAACAGGAAGTCCGCTTTATCCTCGTTGATCAGGCGGGTGTAGAGCTGCTGCACGCGCCCGCCGACGGACTGATCGTCATAGCTGATGAATTTGACCTGGTAGCTTTTGCCGCCGGCCTTGATGCCGCCGGCGGCATTAACCTCGTCGCGCCAGAACTCATAGCCGCGCTGCTGACCCAATGAATCGACGTTGAGCGGGCCGGTCTGCGAGTCCGTGAAGCCGATGGTGATGGTGTCTTCGGCAAAAGCCGGCGCGGCAAACAGCGTCGCGGCAGCGGCCAATAAGCAAAGCCGTTTCATATGTTCCTCCCTGTGCGTTCCCAAAAAACGGTAGCGACTGCCTGGGGCGATCAGGCCCAAATTTGTTTGGTTAAGCCGCCCGATACCCCCAGCTTAGCAAGAACCATCGCACAATTCGGGGCTAAAGGCCATCCGCGACAAAATCTCGCGCGTTGCGCTAATCGAAGCTTGTCCTGTGCTAAGCTTGCCTGGTGGCGCGCTCTTGAGTACCGCGTCAACCGCCCCGGCCTTCCTTTCAGGGCGTCGCCGTCCTGCCGATTTTCTGCCAGTGATTAGGAGGCTTTCATGCGCATTCTCCGCTTCGTGCTTGCGTCCGCTGCAACTCTCGCATTTGCCATCACGCTAACCCTGACACTAACCTTGGCGGCGGCCCTCGACGCCGAGGCGCAGACCAAGGTGACGATCGGCAAGATCATCGGCGGCGACGGCTTCCATATCCCGACTTATGTCGCGCTCGACGAGGGTTTCTACAAAGCCGAAGGCCTCGACGTGACGCTCGTCGAATTGCAGCCCAGCGCCCAGGTTGCCGCGGTTCTTTCCGGTAATCTCGATTGCGCGCCGATCCCGTCGGGCGGAGCGCAGGCGGCGCTGAGCGGCGCCAAGATCATGTATATCGTCGGCGAGTCGCTCAAATCGCAATGGACGATCACGACGCGCCAGGACGTGAGCACGCCGGCCGACCTCAAAGGCAAGACGCTTGGCTTGGGCCGTCCCGGCGGCGCCGACTACGACGAAGCGCAGGCGGTGCTGCACCGCTTCTATCAGATGGATGCCGGCAGGGATTACAAGGTCATCTCGTTTCAGGGCGAGCCCGAGCGCATCGCCGCCATGGTCAATAACGACATCCAGGGCGCCTCGCTCTCCGTCCCGCACGCCGTCGTGGCGGTCCAAGCCGGGCTGAAGGTTTTGTTGCGCACCGGCGATTACATTCCGCGGGCCGGCGGCACGATCTGGTGCATGCAAAGCTTCGTCGAGCAGCATCCCGACACGGTGAAGAAAATCATCCGCGCCATCGCCAAGGCGGTGATGTATTACCGCACCGACAAGGACGGCTCGATCAAAGTGATGGAGCACCACATCGGCAGCATCAAGACCGACGCCGAGGCCGGCGCCATCTGGGATCAGCTGCACGATTCCTACGGCGCCGAAGTGCCGAAGGATTTGTTCGCGGATATCCTCGAGTCGCGCCGCCAGACCATGATTACCGCGCGGCAATGGCCGGCGGACAAGCCGCTGCCCGATCCGGAAGAGTTTCTGGCCCGCAACCTGCTCGATTCGACGCTCAAGGACATGAATTACGTGCCGGCCAATCTGGCGGCGCCGGCGAAATCGAATTGATGACGTCCCCCTCCCCCACTTTGGTGGGGGAGGATGAAATTCAATCGGCGTTGACGTGCTGCGGGCGCCAGCGGCTCATGCGCTCTTCCAGAAGCTTCACCAGGCCGGTCATGATCAGCGACAGCCCCGCGAAAACGATCAGGCCGGCAAATACGACGTCAACCTGAAAAGCGCTCGCGGCGCGGACCATGACCACGCCGAGCCCGTCCTGCGCGCCGAAAAATTCGGCCACCACGACGCCGAGTACGGCGCGGCCGATGGCGAGCCGTAATCCCACCACGATAAAGGGCAGCGAATTTGGGATCACCACGAGACGCGCGATGTCCCATTCCCCGGCGCCGAACGAACGCACCACGTTGATCAGAACCTTGTCGGCATTGCGCACGCCCTCGTAGGTATTGATCAAGAGCGGGAATACCGCGCCGAGAAAGACGATGGCGACTTTCGACCACAATCCGATGCCGAACCACAGCATCAAGAGCGGCAGGAAAACAAGCCGCGGCGTGGCGTTGAACGCGGTGATGAACGGATCGAACATCGCGTTCAATGTGCGCGATCGGCCGAGCAGGATGCCGAGCGGCAGACCGGCGATGATCGCCAGACCAAGTCCGACTGCGAATGCGCCGGCACTGACCCCGAGCGGCGCCCAGATCGAACCGGTGGCGAACATGCTCCACAAGGTGCCGACGATCTGGCTGGGGACAGTGAAGAAAAGTTTCGTTCCCTCCTTCATCGGGACGAAGTACGGCAGGAACTGCCACACCAGAAGCAGGAGAACGATGCTCGCGGTCCCGAGCGCGGCGGGCTGGATGCGCTGCCACAGGCTGCGCGCCGGAGCTGCGGCGTCGGCCGGATCGAACGCGGCGACATGAATATCGACGGCTTGGATCTCGGCCATGGCCTATTGCCCGATGCGCCAGGGGAACGCGGCGCGCTCCGCCCACCGTATGCCTTCGGTCAAGACGACGGCGATGGCCATGACGGTGAGGATGCAGCCGAACATGCGATCGATGGCGAACAAATCGCCGAAGCGTGAAATAGCGTAGCCGATCCCTTCGGAGGCGGCGAAGAATTCGCCGACCAGCACCCCGATCAGTGCCCGGCCAACGGCGATGCGGGCGCCGGCGACGATATAAGGCAGCACGCTCGGGAACAGCACCTTCACATAAAGGTCGCGCTCGCCGCCGCCGAGCGAGCGCACGACGTTGATCAAGAGGTGATCGGCGGCGCGCACGCCGGCGCAGGCATTGAAGATGAAGGGGAACACTGAAAGCGTAAAGACGATGATCGCCTTGCCCGCCACCCCGACGCCGAAGAAAATCACGAATAGCGGCGCCAGCGCCACCAGTGGGCTTGCATAAAAAACGGTCATCAGCGGATCGAGCGCATAGCCGACGCGCACCCGCCAGCCCATGACGATGCCCAGCGGCACGCCGACGATGGCCGCCGCGAACAGGCCGAGGAAGAACGGCACCGCGCTGACGGCGAGATCGTGAACGAGATCCCCGCTCCCGATCAAATCCACGAATCCCGCCGCGATCAGGCTCGGTTTGCTCATAAACAGCGGATTGAACGGCACGATCAGAAAGATCGCCTGCCAGGCGGCGAAAAACACCACCACGGCAAGCGTGCCCAAGAGGAAGCCGCGATAGCGTTCGGCGAAGCTGCGCCGAGATGAGGCGTCCACTGCCGATATTGCCACTGTCGAAGTTTCCACCGTCGATTTTTCCAGTGTCGATGTTTCCACTGTCATGGCTTAGATCGCGATCTCGTCCTTCAGCGTATTCCAGATTTCGAGCTTGAGACTATTGAATTCCGGCGTGACCCGCATCTCATAATCGCGCGGACGCGGCAGCTTGATCGCAAAAATCTTTTTCGCCCGTCCCGGCCGCTTGCTCATGACCATGACACGGTCGGACAGGTAGATCGCCTCGTCGATTTGATGGGTGACGAACAACACGGTCTTCTTCGCCTCGCGCCAGATGCGCAACAGCTCGACTTGCATCAGATCGCGCGTCTGCGCGTCAAGCGCCGCGAACGGCTCGTCCATCAACAGCACGTCGGGATCCATCGCCAGCGCCCGCGCCAGACCGACGCGCTGCTTCATGCCGCCCGACAATTCGTGCGGATAGTGAGCTTCGAAGCCGGCAAGCCCGACCAGTTCCACCAGCCGTGCGGCAATGGCGCGGCGCTTCGCACCGGGCACCTTCTTCAGCTCGAGCCCGAGCTCGATATTGTTCTGCACGGTACGCCACGGCAACAACCCGAATTCCTGGAAAACCATGGCGCGGTCGCTGCCCGGCCCGGTGATTTTTTTGCCGTGCAGCGACAGCTCGCCGGAATCCGGCTTGATCAGCCCGAGCAGAATATTGAGGAATGTGCTTTTGCCGCAGCCGGACGGCCCGACGATCGACAAGAACTCGCCTTCTTCGACGTCGATATCGAAATTCGACAGCGCGCGCACCGGCCCGCGGTTCGGCGGCCGGAAGGTCAGGTTGACGTTGCGACCTTGAATATACGCTGTCATGAGATCAGGTTCGACGTTCGCCGCGCCGGCGTCAACCACGCATAGCGCGCAGGATTGTCGCGACCATATCCGGCGGGGGAAGCTCCGTCAGTAAACCCGCAAACAACAGGATTCGGCATGTTGATCGCCGCTTTCATCATCCTCGGACTCGCAGTTTTGCTGGGCGCCGCGCTCGCGGTTCTGCATCTGCGGATGGGGCGAGCCGGGACACCGTCACGGCGCCCGCCACAGCCCCCGCCACAACCCCCACCATGGCCGCTCGCGGCGCTGCACGGGCTTGTCGCCATCGGCGGCGTTGCCTGCCTCGCTGTCGCGCTGCGCGGTCCGCCGCGCGGGCTCGATCAGGGCACTGCTTCTTTCGGCATAATTTCGGCCGCGCTATTCGCGCTGGCAGCCTTGCTCGGAGCGAGATTCCTTGCCGCGCGTGTCTTCAAGAAACGGATCGGCGGCGGACTGATCGGCATTCACGCGACGCTCGCCGTGAGCGGCTTCGTCATTCTCGCGGCTTATGTGTTTGCGGGATAGCAGCGCGTCGGCGATCGGGAGATGTCTGGAAACAAATAATGGTCGGAGTGGCAGGATTTGAACCTGCGACCCCCTCGTCCCGAACGAGTTAGCCTTTCAGAAAGTTCAATGTTTATTGGCAAGTTTGACAACGTTGGCCCCCGTTGGTTCACGTTTGGTTTCGCTATATCTGTCGGGAAACTGTCGGGGTGAACCAAAGGCATTGACCGCGTTCTTCTGATGGTCCGGGTGATGGTGGCCGTATACGTCAATAAAGGTCTTTTCGGTCATCCCCAGGTACCCGGCCGCCTCCCACGTAGGAACGCCGCGCTGCGCAAGCCACGTCGCGCACGTATGCCGTAGCGTGTGAGGGATGACATCGTCGCCAAAGCCTGCGGCCTGGCGTACTGACCGAAACGCCTTATTGATGCGCTTAACGGGCTTGCCGTTCCACTCGATGAGGGCACGCGTCGAAATCCGCTTCCGCTTCCAGCGCCGAATATGGGCGAGCAGGCGCGGCGGCAGGCGTACGGGCGTTTGCTGCTTGTTCTTTTTCCTGCGTCGGCCAACGGCTTGACGATAGAAAACCCCGTTTTCGAGATCGATCCAGCTTCGGCCAATGGTCGGCTGGTCGAGTGCCGCGCCGCAAATTGCCCCGGCACGCGTCCCCGTATACAGGCCGGCCAGGATAAATTGCGCGACGTGTTGGGCGGTCGCGCGGTCGGTCATTTTCCCAAATTGCTTTTGACGCATCCGCCGAGCCGTCCGCAGCAGGTGCGCGGCCTCTTTCCGCGTGAGCCAACGCTCCCTGCCCTCGCCGCGATCCGGCAACACGACAGGAGTGAGCGCAACACAGAGCCCCGCCTCCCAATGGTGTCGGACTGCCGCGCGGAGACCTTCCAGTTCACGACGTGCCGCCGCTTCTGACCCACGTTTTCTTGCGTAGTCGGCACATGTCTTTTTATTCAGAAACGCCAGCGTCTTATCGCCGAAAAAATCGAGGATGCGATTTAGTCTCCCCGCAGTTTCCTTCGGGCGCGCGTGTTTGCTCACCACATCCTCGGTGTAGATTGCGACTACGTCCGCGATGGCAACGGAATTCGGGTCACGGTCGCGGCGTCGCTCTGTGGGCTTGGCGTTGAGGTAATCACGGAGCGCTCCTGTAGCTTGCTCAATTTCGCGCGGGCCGCATCCAGTGCTGCGCTTTGTTGAGCCTTCTCGGATGACCCAGACGGCCTGCTCGATGACGTTTTTCTTCCGGTCTTTTCGGGCAGGTTGCAGCCAGAGTCTTGGGCCTTTGCTTTGACGCGGCATTTTTCCCTCATTTCAGCGATGGCACGGAGTGTCGTGTAATCCTTATGGGCGATGCGTTCGAGCGTTAGATGCCCTTTAGATGCCTCGCGCCGGAGGCCTGAGGCCGTCATACTGCCATCAGGAAAGGCGAGTGCCGCGGCCACTTCGAGCCGTAAAGGTTCGTCGTCACCAACCTCTTGCCGCGATAGCAAAACGCGCGAATCACGCATGGCGCAACTCCCACGCCAGCACAACGCGGCCGACTTCGACAGACCGGCGCCGGTAGCATTGGCGGACGTCATGTTCGTTTTCAATGATCGCCCGATCGCGGTGCAACTCGAGCACGGTGCTGCCGTTGATAAGCCAAAGCAGACCTGCAGTGATCGATGCGGGCGAATGGCCGTTCTCGATCGCAGCCGAACAAATCGAGCGGCCCCCAACCGAGAAGACTCGGCACGGGGCCCCCAACCGTTGTCAAGAAATCGACCACAATCGTCAATGAATTGCAGCCATCGCTTAGGCGGGGTGTCGCAGGGCGGGTTCGCCGGATCGAGCAGGGCCAGCGCTTCCGCCCAGGTCCGCGTAATCCCGCCATCGTATTCGATGATGGCTGCACGCTCGTCGAAGAGGACCTGCCCGCCCTCGGCCGACCAGCCATCTTCGGCTCGGCGCAGCAGCACCACGATGCTGGCCTTGTGACTCGACAGGAGATCGATCACGGCAGGAGGCGGTGGCACGGCCGCCTCCAGCACCAGGTCGTCGCCATCTATAACGAGTTCGATACCGGCAGCCCGGGCCGCTTTGATGGCTTCGGCCGCGCTCATATCCGGCCACTCCAGCCCGCGACAGTTTCTTCAACCGACGGGGCGAAGGCGGCGAAGGCGTTAAAGGCGGTGATTTGACGGCCACCACACGCCATGCGGTGCGCCCGTCCGCCTCCGCTTGCTGAAACTCAAAGCCTCCGACGATCCGGTTAGCATTCTTCTTCAACAGCCAGCCAAGCTTTGAACGGTTGATCTCGCCTCGTTCCTCCACCGGGAATTCGCGCATCGCATCGAGCAGATTGGGTTGGTTACCGATCGCCGCCTCGACCGCCTTGCGCACCGTCTTCGGGGTCGAACCAAAAACGGCATGCCATTCGGTCATCAAACCGCTGAGGGCATCACCATCAGGATCGTGGCGGATCTGTTCCAGCAGTGCCGTGGCCGGATCGGGATGCCCGAGCCACATCAACGGATACCTGCAATAGTCCGACCACGCGCCACTGAAAGTGACAATGCTGTCCGCCTGAGCGCGAGGCGAACCTGCCCTGCGCCATGCTTGAATGATCGTCAGTACCGCTGCCACATAAACGCCGCGGCGCTGGCGCACCTTATCGACCGGAAAGCCTTTGTACGTCATCGTCGCCGGTGTCGCGCAGCGCGGGTCGAGATGGATCGTAAGTACGCGCCGCAGCAGATCGCGTATCGGGCCGACGTTATTCCCTGACCCCAGAAATAAGGTGCGCGTGCTAACCGTCGCCGTCTTGCTCACGCCTAAAATCCGGTCTGTGATCGCCTCCGCTGTGAGCATCCTTTTGATGGTGCCGTGCGGGATCCAGTCGGTGTCCATGTCGTCGAACTCGACGCATGCAGGGCTGGTCAGCAACAGGGACAGAATGACCTTGGTGGCTTCCTCCGAGGTCGTCGGATAACTCACTTTGGCGTTCCCGCCCGGCCCGGCGAACGCACCAATAAGTTCGCAAAGATAGGTCTTACCGCTTCCGAATACCGGTGCTCGGACGTGAAACGCCGGCGCATGGCGCAGCGTCGGCCGCACCACAGCAGTGAAGATGGCCGCCAGTGCAGCCGCCTTATCGGTGACGGCCACGAAGTGGAATTCAGTGAGTAACTCTTCCAGCAAGGCCAGTGCAGCGCGAGCCGCATCAGGTGACGGATCAGCGGATTACAAAATGCCGCGCATCGAATACACCGAAACGCTGTGCGGTTTTGTCATAACCGGGCTGCGTGACGAGTTCTCCGTCCGACTCCCGGAAATACGGTTGCCGCGCCACGCCAGCCAGTGGTGGCAAGTAGCGAAAGTTCTGCGCATCGAAGAGAATGCCCGAGTGCCGCGCCGGCGGATCGCAACGCACCCAGTCTTTTGCTCGCCCGTCGTATTTCTCCCATGTCGCCGCGACTGAGAGCTCGCGCGTCAGTGCCGGCGCGCTGGTCGGCACAATCGACGGATCACCGTTGGCAGGGTCGGTCGAGACTGAAACAATCAAACCGCCTGCCTGATAATGCCGCCCGCGGTTTGCCAGCTCCTTTTCCGCCGCATCCACGACGCGGTCCAGGTCACCGGCTACCACCCGAATTAGCGGCTTGTGCCGTGCTTCTGCGTTGCGAACACCAAGGAATTCAAGCAGCGCCCGAATGTGGTACTTGTCGCGGTGGGAGTGCTGGCAGCAAAAGCCTCCCACAGGATATAGCTCGTCGGGCTCAAAATACGCTGCGCCCGTGTCCAGTTCGTCGGTGTGCTCATGTACCCACGGACAGGTCATGTCGTGCTTACCGGAACCGAGTGGTGTCTTGTAAAGCCCCCGCGCTTTGAGCGCCGCGACGACCGGGTTCTCCGCCGCCCTAGGAGTCAGAACATCGTCTGCATCATTACCAATGGTGTGGAAGGTACCAGCAGACGTCGCAGAGGGCTTCGCAGATTTCTTCGGCCTCCCGGCCGGGGCGAGTTCCAATTGCAGCCGATCCACAATCTCTTGTGGCGAGTAGCGTTTGTCAGGCCGCCATTCGGTGAGGCGACACTGAAACGGCGCGCCGACATTGTCGGCGTATTTCGGTTTGCCGTTGATCGCTACCGGCAGCCGCGCCCATCGGCTCAGTGGCCCCGTCGCTCCTGCATCGCACAGACCCGCGTCGATCACTGCATTAAGCAAATGCACGGCCACCGCGCCGGCGGTGATCGGCTGAGCGAGGATGATGCCGCCTTGATGATTTCCGGGGCTCGTCTCGATCAGCCATGACAACTCAAAACCACCTAGACGATCCAGCGGCACCTTGGTGCCCAGGTCATCGAGCATTAAGAAATGGCAGGCGGAAAATTGGGCTTTACGTGCCTTGAACGAACCGTCATCGCCTGGATAGAAGCTCGAACAGCCGAGGTAGTTGTTATTCTCAGCAGCAAGACTATTGGCCGCCTGATCGGCGCGACTGGCTAACCATCCGCCCAGACTGGGGTCACCGCTCTTCGAGCACACTGCCGCAAAAGCACCTTGGGGCAGATCCGTGAAAACCGCGGCGATAAATCCCGCATTCGTTATCTGAAAATTACCGCCTTCGCCGCCTTTACCTGTTTCCACGGGCTCGGTTGGCAAAACTGTCGGTGTGTGCTGCGGCATGGCAGCCGAGGTTGCCGAGGCCCACTTGTGCTCACAATCGAAGGTGCGTCGACGCTCGGCGACCGGATCAGCGCCAACTCTGGCCAGTCCGACGGTGCGCGCCGCTTCGGCGGTCGCAATAGAGGGTTCGTTGGGAAAAAGCTCGGACATGGACCCACCACGACCGACAACGTGCATACTCGCTCGGTCAGATGGGTCAGCTTAAGAGCACACGAAACGACTCCATTAAACTAGGCCAAAGCTATTATGTTGGGGGATTGTTGGGGGGATTGTCGGGGGGATTATCCGGGCCACCGACCAGCCTTGCTCCAGTTCCAATTCTTCGTCACCCTTTGGGCCTCGCCCAAGCAGCTCTCGAAGTCCCTTCTCACCGTTCCAAATTTCAACTTCGCCTCGTTGGCGAGCTCGCGCAGCGGCGACGACGGCCGATCCGGATTGGCCTGGATTAATTCAATCAGCGACTGCAGACATTTTTCACGCGCCGCCAGCTTTATGGTCCTGCGCTGAGCGGCCGAGGTCACCGCCTGCGGCGGGACGGCATTGCCCTGTTCCCAAGGCGCGCCGCCGCGGGATACGTCAATGAGACGACTCTCCCATGTCGCCACTTCTGTCGGCACAACGAGGGGCGGCGCCCATAACACGGCGCCGCGGCCGTCACGAAGCTCTTCGCCCCGCTCTCTCTTGGCCAAGCTCTCCGCCGACAGCGGGACACGGCCATCACGCCGTGGCGCAAAGACGCCATTCTCTCGCAACCACGTAAGGGAATGATACGTCCCATCGTCGGTATGGCCTCTCACGCGCATCGCGGCCACCAGCGCATCTTCCGCTGGCGGATAATCTGGAGCGCCGATCACCAATTCTACGAGCAGCCGGTTTGGCGAAATGTACGCTGCCAGGCCCGACTCCGGCAGCGCATACTCGCCCCAACCCACCCGCATGATTTTCCCGGCCTTGATCGCCAATCCGAGCGTTGGATTGAGTTTCGTTCGCGTCATCTTGGCGCTCTTGGGGAATGCGCGGACGATTTGAACGTCCGTTTTGCGTCCAGTCCGTAGAGCCTTGAGGATTTGGTCGCCGACGCGACTGCCGCGCAGCGGCAGACGCCGCGGCCAATACAATGGATCCCGCGCCATCTTCGTGAGCCACTCATCGAGCAATTTTCTCTTTTGCCCGAAGTGGCGCCACTGAGCATCAAGGCACACAAATAGTTCAGGAAATTTTGCGGCCCGTGGCGGGTTCAGCTCAATGGCGGAGATGACATTCTCCATCAGAACGCGCGCTTCCTCCGACGTGGCGCCCAATTTCTCGACCATAAACGTGTACCAACTGACGACCGAGGCCAGCTCCCCTGCGCCTTCGCCCGCAGGAGCGTCAGATATTGCGGTTGCGGGCCGGCGAACCGTCATTCCCATGGGTTTTCCTTTCGTTGCGAGCGGTTCGCAGCTGCACGGAAGGGCGCGGCGGCCCGGTGCGGTCCGGGTCTTCGGCGGCCAAACCGAGCCGCGCCTAGTGCAAATTAGCAGAATCTCGCTTGCATTTCACCGCCACTGCACCACGGGTAGTGTCCTAATTTGAGCCGGCCATCACAAAACTGCGTTCTTGGGCGGCTTGATGGCAGGCCACCGCTCGGCCAGCGTCGCACAGGCAGCTTTCATCTCATTGAAAAGATAAATCGCGTTCGTCGGCGCTGCATGGCACTTGCCGGTGAAGGCATGCTCAGGCACGCTTGCGGCTACGCCCTGGCGAACAAGGGGCACGACACGCGCGCCCTGCAAGCCTATCTGGGGCATCGGAACATCCAGCACACAGTACGCTATACTGAACTCTCGCCTACGCGGTTCAAGGATTTCTGGCGCACCTAATGGCTACCATTAGCAAATCGCCAATGACGCACGCGTCGTTGATTATGCCAACTATCGAAGTGCGTGTGCTCAAACCACAGCCGGTGATGGGTCGAAACGAGCCATGTTGGTGCGGTTCCAACAAGAAATGGAAACACTGTCACAAGGACCGCGATAAGCAGGCGCCGGTGCCAGTATTCAAGCACGTTCACAAAATGCGTGAACGACTAATGCAGGGCCGTTGCGTGCATCCCCTAGCCGGTTCTGATACCTGCAGCGGTGAACCGATTAGAGCACATACAGTTCAGCGGAATGGAGGGCTATCGGCCATAGCCGAAGCCGGGCACGTAATTTCTGTGCTGGCCGCGTTTCAGGACCTACACAAAAATTCCGGCGTGCTCACTCCCCGGTCAGTAGGGGTAGGTTCTGCTTCTACTTTCACTGGGTTCTGCAATTACCATGATACGTCCATGTTCCGACGCGTCGAGGTCGGAACAAAGGAGCTTTCCGTCGAAAACTGCTTTTTGTTGTCTTTTCGAGCATTGGCGTACGAGCTTATTACAAAGGAAGCCGCCATTGCCGCTCTTCCATTGATGCGGGAAACCGACCGCGGTCGCCCATACGATGAACAAATCCTTGCACAAGAATATCTGAGTGCGCTGGCGGTCGGTCATCAACTTGGTCTGAATGATCTTGAGCGATGGAAATTGGATTATGATGCTGTCTATGTGGGGCAGGCATTCGGTCGATTTAATGCGTACGGTGTTTCGTTCGATAGGGTTCTGCCAGTGGTCGCTTGCGGTGCATTTACACCGGAGGTCGATTTCAACGGTAGGCAACTTCAGAAGCTTGGCGTGGGACCAGCGGGACACGAGGCAGTCACCTTTAATCTCACAGTCTTCGACGGGCGCAGCGTCGCGGTGCTTGGTTGGATCGGCAAGCAGGACGGACCGGCATCTCTTTTTGCCGGGTCATATATGAAGGCCGTTCGAGCTAGCGGCGCTAATGCTGTGATTAAGTTAGTATTCGAACAGTTAGAGAACACGTTTATGAAACCAAGTTGGTGGAGCGGTTTGTCTCCTACCGAACAATCAACCATCCTTCGTCACGCGCGATCCGGCACCCCGTCCGGAGGCGCTCGCACTACAGCAGCGCTTCTTAGCGAGGCGCCGATGTTCTCGGCTCAGGTGGATAAAATCGCGTCCTTTATCGCGTAGGGGCGTCACGGCTCGAAACAACGGCGTAGCATTTTTCTGGTCTGTTAGCTTGACATGGCGCGTGGGGATAAGGGACGCGATCCGCGCGCTCTTCAAGCGTACCTCGGACACCGCAGTATCCAGCACACGGTGCGTTTACGGAGTTGTCCCCGGCGCGGTTCAGAGGCTTCTGGTGGGTCTGAACCGATGATTGACTAAGGGCAAAGTAAACTTAGCAAGGCATTTACCCCGGTCGGGCAGCTTGGTTGTGTATGAATGTGATTGGGGGCATAGGGGATGGACGGCAAGGCTAGGCTCCCATATCATCTAGCGCTTCACGCAGCACACCCTACTTAAACCCTGTGCGCTTCCGGCCTCATCAAGATCAGAATGCGATAGTGCTCGCGAGCTTTGCTTGCGAGTTCAGCCCGCCACTTGACCATGCGACCCTGAAGTCTATTGGCGAACTCCATGCCAAGTTTGCGACGCTGTTGCCTCAGAAAATAGAACAACCCGCTCTCACGTTCCGTCTCGTGCCGGGAGCGAAGGTTCCTCAGACGGGGCAAACGATTGGCGCAATCGCATTCAGCAGCTATGAACGCGACGGAAGCATGGCAAGGCAATTCAATGCCACGCCTGTCCTGTTTACGTTTGCCGAGTTGAAGTATTCTGGGTGGGAGAAGGTTTGGCCAGAAGCGAAAAGTGTTCTCGAAGCGGCACTCGATATGGCAGGCAACGCTACGTTGACTGCATTTGGTTTGGAATATCAGGACCGCTTTCTTGCTGAAGGTGATCTTAGCGAACCCATTGATGTTTCCGCAGTCTTGGCTCGCGAGAGCAAGTATCTGGCCCCACGTGTGTTTGAGTTTGATGACATTTGGCATCTGCATGAGGGCTCTGTGTCGAGCTGTGCGGCTCCTCTGGCTTGTACGTGCAATGAGAATGTAAACGTTGGGCTAGTGCGACGACGCGAAGCAGCTATTCCGCAGCTCGCAATCGAGATAACTCTCCAGCATCGTCGAGCACTAAGTGCACCTATGCGCGCAGCTGAGGCAGTAAAAGCGATGGGTTCTTTTTTTGATGACATGCACGCGTGTGACAAGGCAGCAATGATAGCGCTGCTGACGTCGGACATGGCTACACGTATCGGTCTAGGGAAGAACGCTCAATGAGAATGCACCCCGCCGAGATGGCGTCACTCTTCGGCACCATGAATGCCCTCAGTGCGTCGCCAGGAAACTACTTGCCTTTGACGTACTGGGGAAGGAGCATCATGGCAAACTCGGGCTCCGCTACTCTCCCCTTAAACGCTGGCTCGTTGATTGCCGGGACCATGCAGTACGGCTCGGGGGAGCTGATTGTAACTGGCAGTACAGCTGCAAACTCAGTGTTCTACACACTCGTTTCGACGGGCGGAGTTGAGCAAATGTCCTCGAGTTTTTCGGGGAGCACGACTTCGGCGTCGCCTTCGGTTTTTCAGTGGAGCAATCACGCCGCTAATACGCTTAACAGTGCCATATACAATCAGTTCACTGGAGCCGCATTCTCGTCTGTCATTAGCTCGGCCCAACCAACTTACGCGGAAAGGATGCTGTCCTGGAAGGACAAGCTTGTACAGGAAATTGGACAATACGGCAGTCGTCCGTCCGGATGGGACGGCTACAACGCTCAGCCAATCAGAGAGCAAGCCATCGTGGACGCGCAAGAGTTCGTCCATCTACTTCCCGATGATACTGAGCCGCCACGCGACATGCCTTGCAGCGACGGCGAGATAAGCCTCGTATGGCGCGATGGAAATCGGTTCGCTGAAATCAGCTTCCCTGGGAACGGCACCTTCTATTGGTACGCCACCGATGCACAAAACCACGGGTTTGAAGACGATGTTCCTGTTACGCATGGTTTTCCCGCACGTCTCCAAGAAATTCTGGGCATCGGGCTAACCAAGACCTCAATTCCCCCCTTTCCTCAATATGGCCGTATCCTTCTTGAAGCAGCTTGAGTGCAATGAGCGCGCAAGGGGAGCTGACGCAGCGTTGCCGGGATTGTCAGGCTCGGCTTAAAGACGATAACAGGCGCGCGGAGAAGTTTGGCGCGGAGCATCCTGGATGTGTTTGTGACGCTGTGTCCATAAGCGAGCACTCTCCGGGACGAGTAGAAGATGACGAGCAACTTGCAAGGGTCGTCATTGAGCCGAAACACATCAATGCTGATGGTACGATTGAGACCGCGAGTTTGCGAGACGCGTGCCAGAACGGGCTCTCGCTACAGCGGCGCTCATATGTTGATGATACCGGCTTAACTGCTTTCGGAGAGAACGTCGCGAAACTAGCGCGTGAGAGGGAAGAGGCGGCCGCTCGTGAGAAGGGGCGTCAACCGGAAACGCGGAAATTCGGAGGCGTTGTCTTCTTTGAAGCAGGGCGTGTCCGAAGGCATCGTCCGGCCGAGCTGATCCGGTTTTGTGTAATGGACAGCGCAGAAGAAGCGACGCCTTTCCATGCCGACATAACGGCCAATGCTAGATGCAAGGGTAGCGAGCAACTTCGGATATTAAACGAACTGCGAAGCGCGCTCGCTGATCCCGTTCCTCGCATGCCCCGGTAGCAATTCCGCTTCAACATGAGTACATAATCGTAGTACACAAGTGTGAGGCTGTAACGCCAAAAATGTAGTGGTTTCAATGGTGAACGCCGAGGTCGACAAATCCTGCCACTCCGACCAGCTTTCTCAAAATTGCGGTTACTACGGGGCCTGATATGGGGAACGAAACTCCGTGTCGCGACGCCTGCAGTGATTAGCGCATCCCTTTCGTTCGCTGCGTTACACCACGCCCAGTATCCATCCCTCGACCTGCGCTACGGCGCGTTCCGGGCGGCGTCAGGTTCGGTTTGAGGAACGCGGCGAGGCTACCATCGCGCCCAGGTCCGTGACGCTCGCCGAAACGGTCGCTCGTTTAATCGAGCCCAGATAGCGGGCGCCTCAGCCGGCCCGACCCGCCAAATCCTCTTGGGTAAAGTTTTTTGCGTGGCGCTCGCGCCGCACATTGATCGCCATGGCCCTCTTTAAGTCCATGGCCTAAATGGCAAACACGCCAGGAACAATCATTCCAGGAACGATCGTTCTGCCATCGTAGGTGCGATGAAGAATAAGGATAGCATTGTCAGGGACGTAACATGATATTTCGCTCGCATGTTTCCCACTGTATCCAAAGAGGATTATCTCTCCGTTTCGTCTTGGGCATCGCTAGCAACAATTTGAAATCATCTGCGCGTCTGCACGCTTTCGCATTTTGGTATCGTTCACGGTAGGCCCGCTCACTCAGCCCCCATAGTGAGGCGAGTTGGCAATCAAAATTTTCGCGACATTTTTCCGAGTCAATCTCTCGCTCTCGCATTTCAGATGTGCTCGCGCCATAGTGACGGGCCTCATACGCGATCTCAATTTCTTGATGTACTGGATCATTCTCAGGAACTAATTTTACATAATTATCAGAATTATAGATTACCATTTGTGATGGCTCGGTATTTACCATCTGTTCGTAGAAATTGTCCGTTATGCCCATCTCGGTAATGTATTGCTTGATACCCGACAGCATGAGCGGAACTTGTTTTTCTACCGCTTGGCGACTCTGCGGAACAGACGCAAGATAGGGTCGATGCAAACCAAGCTGGCCCAAACTAAGTCGCAGAACGCCCGCTATGAAAATTAGCGCACAGCTACTATAGCAATTTGCATCTCGGAGCGGGTCGCGCAGCGCGTCCTCGTCGTCAAGCCCAATTAATGTCGTAGCTTCATATTTCCTAATCAATCTCCCGATCTGCATGGCGGCAATGACATCACCTCCTTTGCTGTCAAGATAGACGGTAAGGTAATCATGCTCCATGTCTGCTGAAAGTTCTTGCAGCGCCTTCGCATCGGTTTGGGTGATTGTGCCCGATATAAGCAGGGTCAGCTCCGTGTCAGTGTGTTTAACAATTTTAAAATCGGCGCGCGCAGCGACCAATAGCAGACTGTGAAATGCGCTGATCCAGACGACTAGGGTCAACGCTTTAACTCGGATTGTAGGGCCATTTCGGAATGGTCTTCGCTCGACGGTCATAATTTTTTCTGCCAAAATCGCACAGCTCTGCGTCCTGGTATCATCGGATGTTCGCAGAGCCAGAGAAACCCGGTCTCGAACTCGCGTCCGTATAGCAACGCATCCCGCCGGTGCCGATGGCGGAGACGTGATCGATGACGCCATTCTTGATGTAGAAAATGCCGTGGCAAGCGGCAAAATTCTGCATGCAATTCGTAAAGCCACTATAGGTCGCCATGCTCACGTAGCCAGCGAAGACAGATCCTCCGCTTGAGCATTGAGAGACGTTCTTGCCATTCACGTAGTCTCGAATTTCGGTACCGTCAGCTGCGGTCGTCCGCACTACTGGAAAGGTCAAAAAAATCGGATGCTTGTCCAAGTCGGAAACGGGATGCCCAGCCCAGGCATCAAGGTCCTCCTGATGCACTGAGGCGCACCCTGAGAGCGCAAGGCACAACCACGCCATCATAGTGGTCGCAGTAACCGCAATCAGAAAACGCCGCGCCATCTTCTTCCCCCGAAGGGTCGGGTGACGTGCATTATAGTACGTCGCAATTTATTGCACATCCTGCCCGATTACGCTCATGTCCGAAGACGTGCGGCGGATGGTTGGGCAGAATGTGAAGCGGCTGCGGATAGCGGCTGGCCTCTCACAAGCAAAGCTTGCCGAGCGGATGGGAGTAGACCGCGCTTACGTTAGCGGCCTCGAATTAGGCCAGCGGAATCCCACTGTCGTAACGCTTTGGCACATTGCTAGATCTCTCGGGGTACAGATCAGGTCATTTTTCGAGGAAGAAAAGCCGCCGCGTCGGCGGTCTCGGTAAAGCTTGGCCTAGTTTCTCTCGCGGATGCTCAGCCGACTTAGAGCACTTTCATAATTGGCGGCGATAGCCTTGGTTTGCGAGGTAGTTTGCGCACTCGTGCACGCTGACTTTGGTGAGAGCTTCGGCGATTGCTGCGATGAGGGCATCGATGGTTCTGGCGGCGGCCTTTCGTAACAGGGCTTTGAGTTTGGCGAAGAACTGTTCGATGGGGTTGAAGTCCGGGCTGTAGGGCGGCAGGTAGCGCAGTTCAGCGCCGGCGGCCTCGATGGCTTCGCGGATGCCGGCGACCTTGTGGCTGGGGAGATTGTCCATGACGACGATATCGCCCTGGCGCAGGATCGGGACGACGAACTGCTCGACATAGGCGCGAAAGCTTGCCCCATCCATTGGCCCGTCGAACACACAGGGCGCGGCGATCTGCCCGATACGCAATGCGGCGACGAATGTCGTGGTCTTCCAGTGCCCCCACGGCACGCTGGACACCAGGCGTTGGCCGCGCGGGCAGCGGCCATAGCGGCGCGCCATGTCGGTTGCGGCGCCGGTCTCGTCGATGAAAACCAGGCGTTCCGGGTTCAGCTCGCCCTGGCTTGCACGCCACTGATCACGCGCTTGGGCGACATCCGGCCGGTCCTGCTCGGCAGCGCGCTGCAACTTTTTTTGAGCGGGAGTTCGAGAAACTTGAGCCTGCTCCACAGGCATCCGATGCTGACCTTAACCTTGCGCTCGGCGAGCAGCCAAGCCTGTAGTTCGGCCAGCGTGATGTCGGGTTCGGCCGCAACACGTGCACGAAGGGCATCATCATGCGGCGCCAACTTCGGTTTGGGACCGCCGCCGGAACGCCGTGCAGTCACTTCGCCGGTCGTGCGCCGCCGGATCAACGCTTTGTAGATCTAGGAGACGCTGACCCGAAACAGCGGCGCGGCCACGTAAGCGCCAGTCCCCGTATCAACTGCTGCAATCACACGCTCACGCAAGTCCTGAGAATATGGCTTGCCCATCGCAGTCTCCGTGTCGAATCGACACGAAGGTTGAATCATAAATCCCGCCCCGCGAGAATCCCGCCGATTCCATCAACCCTGAAAATGCTCTAATCCAGCAAATCGGCGTACGGACCCGTACGCACGGTGGTGCGGGGGGAGGAGCCGCGAGGTTCCGCCTATCGCGATTTCAGGCAATGCGCGCGGATGCCGTGTTATCTTCACGCCCGATGCCTTCGCCCCGCCGCTTTCCGCCGCCTTGGTCTGTCGAGGAACTGACGGATAGCTTCGTCATCAAGGACGCATTCAAAATGGCGACGCCTGAGAGACTAGGCGCGGCCATCAGAACAAGCGGGTCGCGGGTTTGCAAAGCAGGTCATATGTGAACGTCGACACAGTCGAAAATTGCGTTATCAATACGGCGCCAGTAACACGATCAATATCGCCCGTGACGGCGACGCCTGTTCCCGAGCCGCGTCCGGCAAGTTGAAGTTTGTTGTTCTCTTCTTCAGTGAAGGAAATATTAGCGGCATCAACTTTGTCGATCTGAGCGACATAGCCGGCAAACGACACAGTATGCTCAGCAAGGTTCACAACCAGGCCCATCTTGTTGATGGGTTCTTGCGTCGCGTTGGCCGACGTTTCCCTTATTGTCCCATCGCAGGATAGTGTGATGACCGTCGTCTCGGTAGCTTGCGCGCAATGCCAAGTTAGGACGAGAGGCAGCACGGCCACAGCGCCCCGCTGCGACAAGGAAGACCAAGCGCGCTTAACAAACATGCCCGCACATGCGCTGCCGATTTGACTCCCGTTGCCCACCGTCATCACCAGGGTAGCAAAGCGGCTCCCAGCCGCCACAGCGGCAGTAGGCGCTCACGCGCCCGCATCCGCGACCGTTGACCATCTGATCGTAAGGGCACGCGCATGGACCAACCTGAGCATGGTACTGCCCCGGAGTTATTGGCTGCGCTGTAGCCAATGATTGACTGTCGGTACCGACGAAAGCGGCGATCAGCATGATCAAAAATAGCGCGCCCTTCCAAGTTGGATCAGGGCCGCCGTAGTCGGGGCTTTGCTCGTAGTCGGTCATCAGCTCTTAGGCGGCGGCGCACTCTTGGAGGTACATAGGGATAAGGCGGCGGCGATCCCGGTGCCGGTCCTGCAGTCGGTCCTGGTCCCGCTCTGAATTGAAACCCGCACTGCTTTTGAATTGAGGTTTGCTGTATTGCGTCCATCTCGCCTTTCAGTTCTGCCAACTGCGCGGCGGTTTGCTTGTCGCCGCCAATGAAGAATAGCGACGGCCAGAAAATAACAACGCCGACAGTAGTCGCCACGGCGTCCTTGGTCGCCTGACTGTCTTGGGCGCCGGAGGCTGCGGCAGCCGCCGCCGAAACGCGCGAAGCCTCTGCCGCGAGTTGCGGGCAGGTGTAAGATTGATACTGCATGGGCGAGACGTAGGACGGCGTTATGTCGGCGGCTTTTGAGGCGCAGCCAGCCAACATCAACGACGCAGTGACAGCGACAACTCCACTACGCACGGCAATCCCCCCAGACGCCCTAAGACATCATCCAACAACCCTGGCGGGAGGGCAAGGGCTATAGTATGTGCCGGCTCGGAATGGAGGGGACTATGCGCGCCTATATCGGGGCTTTGGCAGTGGTTGCGACGCTTGCCTTCGTCCCCACGGCGAATGCCCAAAATCGAACATTCGGCGACTTTGACTGCACCGACGATTGCTCCGGTCATGCAGCCGGATACAACTGGGCAGAGAAACACAGCATCGATGACGAACCCGACTGCCCAGATGGCAATTCTCAATCCTTCCATGAGGGTTGCATTGCCTATGGGCACCGCGATGCCACCATGATCCTGGTCGCATACCGCCACGGCCTCCGCGCCTCGGAAGTGTGCGGCTTGCGCTGGGATCAGGTCGAGCTCGACAGCGGCCGACTGCATGTACGGCGAGCCAAGGGCGGGATCGATAACGTCCATCCCCTGGCCGGCAAGGAGATCCGCGCGCTGCGTCAGCTCCGCCGGGAGAACACGGCATCTCGATATGTCTTTGTCACGGAGCGCGGCGGTCCCGCCACGACCGCAGGATTCCTAAAAATGGTCGCCAGGACCGGAGAGGCCGCCAAATTACCATTCCCGGTCCACCCCCACATGCTGCGGCACTCCACTGGCTATAAGCTCGCCAACGATGGGCATGACACCCGCGCCCTCCAGCACGACATGGGCCACAAAGGATCATGCACACGGTGAGATATACCGAAATGGCGCCTGATCGATTAAAGATTTCTGGAGGGACTAAAAGCATTCTTGAGGCAGCGTGGTACGACTCTGGAATTCGAGAGTATGCAACTATGCGTGCCAGGGAGGATTAGCCAGTGATCCTATTATCGAACGGTGGTGACAACATACACCGCGCAACGCGAAGGTCGGAAACCATTGTCGTAGGTACGGTCGGACGGCATCGCGGTCCTTGCTCGAACAAAAGGCGGATGGGGGATCGCACACCGGGCATTGGTCGGTTGCTTTGTCAGCGCTGTTACCGCCTCGCAGGACGGGACGTTGTTCGCGGCCACGCACGGAGTCGGTGTCGCACGCAGCCGGGACGCCGGCAAGACGTGGACGTGGGTCGACGACGGCATTGACCGACACGATCTTTGGTCGGCGCGAGCGGGGATGCTCAAAGGCAAAGACGTGGTCCTTGTCGGCTCACTGCCGGCCCACATTGGCGTCAGGTCGAGATCGGCAGGCAACTCCTGGCGCGAGCTGGGGGCAGCTCGTAACACTGCGAGCGTCAATGGCTGGTGTTTTCCGCCTCCGCCGCGGGTTGGCCATGTCAAAGACATCGTAATCGACGGCGACCGGCTAATGGTTGGCATCGAGATTGGAGCGCTTCTTACGTCCAACGATTTCGGCGAGACCTTCGAGGATCTCCACGTCGACCCGCAGGTAGGCGAAAACGACATCCACCGCATCCTCGTCAATCAGGCTCGCCCGAACCGCATCCTGATTGCGAATGGGCTCGTCGGAGTCATGACAAGCGAGGACAACGGCAGGACATGGCACAAAAATCCGATGCCGCCTGATGCCAACTACCCCGATCCGATCGTAATCCACCCTGATGAGCCTGATCTCGTATTTCTTAGCGCCAGCGTTGGCTGGCCGCCCCATTGGTACAAACTTGGTCGTGCACGCGGGAAATTGTTCCGGAGCCGCGATGCGGGCCAAACTTGGGAGAGATTATTGGGCGGGCTGCCGAACGGGCAGCGGGCGACGTTCAGTGCGCTTACGATCGAAACTTGGGATGGAGGCTACGGGCTCTATGCGGCGGATACCGACGGGCAGATTTTCGAGAGCCTAGATGGCGGCAACACCTGGGGTATCATTGCCGACGTGGCGCCAGTCTCTAAGGGCGAGTTCTATCGAGGACTACTCAAGGATCGCGTCCCACTTGCCACCGTCGACGACGTTGAGGTCAATCCCACCGCAGCCGCACGCCTGGATGCGGTCCAGGTGTGAAAATAGTGACCGACCAAGGGAGTACCCGATGGCAACGAGCCTCAAACGGTTGATGGAAGCAGCCAACGCCGCAGTGCCAAGGATCACACCGGCTCAGGCGCGCGAGATGATCGCGAAGGGAAAGACGCTGGTGGTCGACGTGCGCGATGCACCGGAACTGGAGAAGAGCGGAAAGGTCGCCGGCGCTGTGCATCACTCGCGTGGCATGCTGGAATTCCGCGCGGACCCCAATTCACCGTACTACGACAAGAATTTTGCCAAGGATAAGATCATCATCGTCTATTGTGCATCTGGCGGCCGCTCTGCGCTTGCCGGCAAGGCGCTCAAAGATATGGGCTATAGCCAAGTCTACAACATGGGTGCCTTCAAGGATTGGGCTGACAACGGCGGCGCAATCGAAAAACCGATTGACATGGGCATGTGAATTGCCGCGCTCATGTCGGTTCGTGGACCCCAAATCGAAGTGCCGCGACGTCCGCGATAAGGTCGCGATCGGGTGGAAAGCCGACATGAAGCGGACATCACAAATCGGTCGTTCGTGACCCAACTGTATGGTCCGGCCGTGCGTTGCAAGAGTTTTCGTCGAGCTAGCGGTGAGCGGTCTTGCATCAATGTATCCGGCCTTTGGTTGGAGCGGTTACTCCTGGCCACCATGGATATCAGCGCGCGTGCGATCTCATTATGCGACAGGCCTCGACCGGGCCAGTTGGGTCACCAGTGTTCGCATGCGCCGGGAAAACCGAACCTCCATCTCGTCTCATCCTCTCGCAGACCTCGGCAGGTAATTAAGTCGTATCGATCTGACTACGTCATCGCGGGCTCCTCATTTTGTGCGGCGCCTGTGATCGGCGGCGTAGAATGACGATCAAACAGATTGGACGGCAGCCTCATCGATCTTCCTCGCCTCGAAGTTCCGGCCATGGGCCAGAACGCTCCAGGCGATACGGGCGAGCTTGTTGGCAAGTGCGATAGCCAGCACGTTGCGGTGCAGCCGTTTCCTGGCGGCTTCGATCCAGGGCTTAAGCCCGTGGCGCTCCCAGCTCTTGGGTTTGATCAACACGACCCATGCGGCCTGAACGAACAGAACCCGCAGGTAGCGATTGCCACGTTTGGATATCTTACCGAGGATAGTGCGGTCTCCGGTCGAGATCTGCTTTGGAACGAGCCCCAGCCAGGCGGCAAAGTCGCGGCCTTTGGAGAACACATCTCCAGTGCCGATCGCGGCTACCATTGCGCTGGAGATGATCGGGCCAATGCCAGGCACGCTCATCAGCCGCTCGCAGCCGGCATCCAGGCGCGCAACAGCCTCGATCTCGCCTGATAGAACTCTCGACCCGCTCGTCGAGCCGGCGCCAGTCGCCAGCTAGGTCCTCGATGACCCGCACCATGCGGGGCGACAGGACATCGGGCGGCGTAGCTAATATGCGTGGCAGCTCGGCGCGTAAAAACCGCAACCCCTGGCGCACCGCAACGCCGCGCTCCAACAGGAAGGCACGGATCTGATTGATTATGCCGGTGCGCTGGCTGACTAACCGCTCTCGCACTCGATGCAGTGCCTGCAGGTCGAGCTGATCGGCGGTCTTCGTCGCCACGAACTTCATCGTCGGCCGCTGCACCGCCTCGGCGATTGCCTCGGCATCACGGAAGTCGTTCTTCTGTCCCTTCGAGTAGGGCCGCACGTATTTTGCCGGCATCAGCCGCGCACTGTGGCCGAGCTCGTTCAGCTTACGGCTGAGATGGTGCGCGCCGACACAAGCCTCCATGCCGATCAGGCACGGCGGCATATTGGCCAAACGTGCTTCGACCTGGCCACGCGACCACTTCTGACGCAACACGATCGCGCCGCGTTGATCAAGGCCAACAACGTGGAATGAGTTCTTGCCGATATCGATGCCGACTACGGCGATCGAAGTGTTTGGGTTCTGAGACATGGCGTGCTCCTTGTCTTTAGTGCCCCCTCCCAGCTTCCATCGCTGGCGGGGCAGGAGCACGGCCGGACCATTCCATTATGCGACATTGGCGGCTAAATTTGCTGTGATGCACAAATAGACCGATCACGCTAGAATGCGGTTGGCTGCGATCCTCGGCCTGAGGGCAACCCATGAGGCGACGGGAGTTCATCACGTTACTCGGCGGAGTGGCGACCGCGTGGCCGTTCGGCGCGCAAGCGCAGCAAACGGCGATGCCGGTGATCGGGTTTCTGCGCAGCACATCGGCAGCCAACTCGAGGAATTTCGTGACCTCGTTCCGCCAAGGCCTGAAGGAAACAGGCTTCGTCGAGGGCAAGAACGTCGCAATCGAATACCGCTATGCGGACAATCAATTGGATCGGCTTTCGGTTCTGATGGCCGATCTGGTTCGACTGCCCGCGGCAGTGATTGTCGTCAATGCCCCTGCGGCGCGGGTGGCCAAGAACGCAACCACGACGGTGCCGATCGTCTTCGTGACCGGGGCTGACCCCGTTAAGGATGGCCTTGTCGCCAGCCTGAACCGACCCAGTGGCAACGTCACGGGAGTGACCTTTCTGGTCGGCCAGTTAGGGGCGAAGCGATTGGAGTTGCTGCGCCAACTCGTGCCCAAGGCGACAACAATTGGCGTGCTGGTCAACCCGGGCAGTCCAGAAACCGAGGTAGAGCGGAAAGATTTGCAGGTTGCGGCGCAGGCTATCGGGCAGCAACTCATCATTCTTGATGTCAGCAACGACCGCGACATCGAGACAGCCTTTGCAACGTTCGTGCAACGCGGGGCCGGTGCGCTGCTCGTCGGTTCCGGCCCGTTCCTGACCTCCCACCGAGCGCAACTCGTCGCGCTCGCAGCTCGCGATGGGTTGCCAGCGGCCTATGACTTGCGCGAATTTGTCGTGGCTGGTGGCCTGATGAGTTACGGGACCAGCATCACCGATGCCTATCGTCAGGTCGGCCTCTACACCAGCCGGATTCTAAAGGGTGAGAAACCCGCCGACCTGCCGGTTATGCAGTCCACCAAATTCGAGTTCGTGATCAACCTCAGGACCGCCAAGGCGCTGAACCTCACTGTGCCGCAGATCATGCAAATGACCGCCGACGAGGTGATTGAATAGTCGATCGGATGTCCGGTTGTGGCCTGGAGCGTGAGATAAGGCGGCGCAAGCGCATGTCGGCTGTCGAGGGGTACAGCGGAAGTGGGCGGCGCTCGCTCGAAACGTCGAAAATGACCCTGGCTGTGTAAAAACGCGGTACCTGTGATTCACTCCGCAGTGTGATTCTGCTGCTGCGGAGGATCGCATGAAGCGCTTCGTTGAGGGGATTGATCGCGGGCAGGCGACGCTGTTTCCGGAATGCCTGGCAGACTGGATCGACGAGAACAATCCGGTTCAAGTGATCGACGTCTTTGTCGATGAACTCGATCTGGCGGCGCTGGGATTTGACGGGGTCGCTCCCGAGGTAACGGGGCGGCCTTCGTATCATCCCTCCGTCCTGCTGAAGCTCTACATTTACGGCTATCTCAACCGGGTTCAGTCGAGCCGGCGGCTTGAGCGCGAGGCTTTGCGCAATGTCGAGGTGATGTGGCTAACCGGCCGGCTTATGCCCGATCACAAGACGATTGCCGACTTCCGCAAGGACAATGGCGGAGCCATTCGCAAGGTGTGCGCCCGGTTTATCATGCTGTGTCGGCGTCTGGACCTGTTCGCCGAAGCGAGCGTCGCCATTGATGGCAGCAAGTTCAAGGCGGTGAACAATCGGGACAAGAACTTTACCCGGGCGAAGATGGAGCGGCGTCTGGCGCAGATCGAGGAGAGCGTAGCCCGTTATCTGCGCCAGCTCGACAGCGCCGATCGGCAGGAGCCGTCGGAGGCGCGTGACCATCAAAACAACCCGGCTCAAGGAGAAGATCACCAAGCTGAAGGAGGAAGTGAAGCGTCTGCATGGCCTCAAGACGCGGATGCTGGCGACGCCGGATCAGCAGATATCCCTGACCGATCCTGATTCCCGCTCGATGGCGACGAGCGGCCGAGGCTCAGGTGTAGTGGGCTACAACGTTCAAGTCGCAGTCGACACCGAACATCATCTGATCATCACCCATGAAGTGACCAACGTCGGCAGCGACCGGGCACAGCTCGCCCATATGGCCAAGCAAACCAAGACAACCCTGGAAGCGGCGAGTCTCGATGTCGTCGCCGACCGCGGCTACTTCAGCAGTGAGGAGATCCTTGATTGTGACAAAGCCGGCATCACGGTGACGCTGCCAAAGCCGATGACCTCGAACTCGAAGCGCTTCGGCAAGCAGGACTTCCGCTATGTGGCTGAGGACAACGTTTACATTTGTCCCGCCGGCGAACGGCTCGGCCACTCATTCACTACCCAAGAACACGGATTGGTCCTGCATCGCTATTTGACCAACGTATGCCAGCACTGCGCCATCAAGCATCGCTGCACCACCGGCAAGGAGCGACGGATCACGCGGTGGGAGCACGAGCGCTTACTCGAAGCCGTGCAACGCCAACTCGACGAGCATCCAGAGAAGATGCGCCAGCGGCGCGAGACCGTCGAACATCCCTTCGGCACGCTGAAGATGAGGATGGGGGCGACGCATTTCCTGATGAAGACGCTGCCGCGGGTCGCCTCCGAGATGGCGCTCCACGTATTGGCCTACAATCTCACCCGCGTCATGAACATCATCGGCATTCAGCCGCTCATGGCGGCGATGAGGGCATAATCAGGGTCCAGTAACGGCGCGCTTCACCGCCCAACCCTCTTCTAACACCCTCAGTCAAAACGTTTTTGCACGACCAAGACCCATCTGCGACAATGGCTGTGCACTGCGGCAATAGTTTTGATGCCGGTTTTTACCCCTATCGAAATGCTCATTTGAGTGGCTAAGATACCGTCTCCTGGGCTTGGGAGCAGGCATGCAGCGGCGCGAGTTCATCACGCTAACCGGCGGCGCGGCCGCCGCATGTTCGTTTTTCCGGCCGTTCGCCGTGCGCGCGCAGCAGCCGGCGCTTCCAGTCGTCGGGTTTCTTAATCCCAGGTCGCTCGAAGCCTCCGCGCGTAATGTGGCTGCATTCAGCAAAGGCCTCAATGAAACCGGCTACGTCCAAGGCCAAAACGTGACGATCGAATACCACTACCTTGAAGGCCAATACAATCGCCTGCCTGCGCTAATGACCGATCTGGTCCGTCGGCAAGTGGCCGTGATCGCCACGCCCGGCAACACGCCGGCTGCGCTCGCAGCAAAAGCTGCGACAGCGACGATCCCAATCGTCTTCGGTGTCGGCGAAGACCCGGTCCGGCTTGGTCTTGTCGCCAGCCTCGCCCGGCCCGGCGGCAACGCGACCGGGGTGAATATTTTCAGTCAGGAGGTGACGGCCAAGCGGCTACGGCTGCTGCATGACCTGGTGCCAAAGGCCGTTCGTATTGCCGTACTCGTCAATCCGACCGATGCTTCAATCGCCGACTACACGATACAGGACGTGCAGGAGGCCGCCCCCACCATCGGGCTGCAAACCCAGATCTACAACGCCAGTACGAATGGCGAGATCGATGCGGCCTTTGCCAGTTTTGCGCGTGCGCGCCCCGATGCCCTCTTCGTCGCTCCCGACGGATTCTTCGCCGGCCGCGGCGCGCAACTTGTTACCTTGACGGAGGGCGGCAAGATGCCGGCGTCTTTTTCGACCCGTGATATCGTCGCAGTGGGCGGGCTGATGAGCTACGGCACCGACATCGCGGACAGTTTTCGTCAAGTCGGCGTCTATACCGGCACCATCCTCAAGGGCGCCAAGCCCGCCGACCTGCCGGTGCTGCAATCGACCAAATTCGAGTTTGCTATCAATCTCAAAACGGCGCGCTCGCTCGGCATCGACGTGCCGCCGTCAATGCTCGCTATCGCCGACGAGGTGATCGAGTGAGGCGGCGGGAGTTCATCGTGCTTGTTGGAGGCGCTGCAGCGGCGTGGCCGCTCGCTGTGCGCGCGCAACAGCCGGGCAAGCCACCGACCATCGGGTTCCTTGGCGCAGACGCCGCGGGCTGGCGTCCTTGGACGGACGCCTTTGTGGCGCGACTGCGCGAACTGGGCTGGATCGACGGTCAAACAATCGCAATCGACTATCGCTGGACGGAGGGACATCCCGAGCGCGTCGCCGAAATCGCGGCCGAGTTCGTCCGGCGCAAAGTCGACCTCATTGTCACGTACGGAATCGCCGTCCCCGCATTAAAGCAGGCGACAGCGGTCATCCCCATCGTCTTTGCGATTGCGCAAGACCCGGTCGGCGGCGGCCTCGTCTCAAGTCTGGCGCGACCCGGCGGCAACGTTACTGGATTATCGTTGCAGGACACTGATCTCGCCGGCAAGCGTCTCGAACTGTTGCGCGAGATCGTCCCGAGCCTGCGGCGATTGGCAATGCTGACTAATATTGGCAGTCCCCAAGCAGCGCCGGAGACGGGTGAGGTTCACGCCGCGGCCCGCAAGCTCGGCCTCGAAATCGTGCCACTCGAAATCCGGCGGGCGGAGGATATTGGGCCCGCCTTCGAGGGGCTCAAGGCCCAAGCCGACGCACTTTACGTCCTGGCCGATCCAATCTTTACCGTCAATCGCAATCAAATCATCACGCTTGCGCTCGGCGCGCGGCTGCCGACAACCTTCAACGCCCGCGCTTATGTCCAAGGCGGGGGTCTCATGTCCTATGGACCCGACTTTTCGGATCTATTCCGACGCTCTGCCGAGTTGGTCGACAAAATTCTGCACGGGGCGAAACCCGGCGATATCCCGGTCGAGCAGCCGACCAAATTCGAGCTGGCGATCAATCTCAAGACCGCCAAGGCGCTCGGTCTCGCCGTCCCGCAAAGCGTTCTCATCAGCGCCGACGAAGTAATCGAATAGAATGCTATTTGCTGCATTGCATGAGTCCGAAAGTGGCCCGGAACGTCGTTTGCTGCGAGACAGCAATACGTCTGAAGTTGAGGAACAAGCCGACGTTGCGCGGACATCGCAAATCGGTCGTCCGTGACCCATGTGCGACATGACGCACCCATTGTCTTCGGCGTCCCTTGCCAGCTTCTATGCTTCTATCGCTGGCGGGGCAGGAGCACGGCCGGAACATCCCATTAGTGGATATCGGTCTTGCACAACTGGCGTCAACGCTAATTGAGATTGGCCTTAGAACTTTATGCCGGCACCAACGCGGGCAGTGTTGATACTCACTATCGTGCTCGCCACCGGCGCAAACTGGACATACTCGTATTCGGCGCGCACAAAAATGTTCCGCGTCAGAGCAACGTCCAAGCCAACACCGGCCGTAACGCCGTACAGCCATTCCGAGTTATGTCCCGCCGTACCGGCAAACGAGAAGGGGGTAGGCGCAGGAGGAGTTGCAGGAGGGACACACGCTGCACCGCCACAAAGCGTCGGGGTTTGCACCCCCGAAGTGGTTTCCGTAACGTTGACGTTGGCATTTCCAATCGCAACGCCGACAAATGCGTACGGCAAGAAATTGTTGACGGCCCAACCGCCCCTCGCTCGTAGCGTGCCATAATCGAGATCAGTCACCGTGCCGCTGCCAGTAATGTTGACGGTATAGACGTTCCCATTTGCTGAGCTATCCGCAGGCGTAACGCGTGAGATTGGCGAGTTGGGTGCTGTGAGCGAGAGATTGGCTTGTTCGTAGTTGGCCTCGATCCCTAGGATGCCCCGCTCGTATTGGAAATTGTAGCCGACAAAGCCTCCAAAGCCCGCCGCACCATGGTTTGCGGTGCCGAGAACAGGCCAATTGGAGGGACTAAACTCACTTTCTAACGTCAATTCACGCAGACTGTAAGCGATCAGCGCTTGAGTTCGATTTGCTGAAATCAGCATTTGCATCGCTGTAGCCAAACTGACCACCGATATAGAAGCCGCTCCAGTTAGCGAAGTAGGGTGACGGAGCAAGGGGAGCTGTGGAGCCGGTTGCTTCATAAGCGCCGGCTCCATGATAGCCGAGCAGCGCTGCGGTGTTGTCGGGAAGTGCCTGTGGCGCCCATGTCGTCCATGTTCGATCAGATGCGAACGCTGGCGTTACAACCATCCATGCGATCGCGATCGCACACGGTAAATATTTTTGTATTGGCACCACACGACCCCCGCCTGCTGGAGTTCTCTTTGTTTTATGCGGAGAGTTTTGTTCAAATTGTTTGCATCTTCCTTTCTTGCAACCACCAAGTGCCGTTCACCATGAGCATTTTGTAAATGCCCAAATACTCACGAAGAAACGCGCGCGTTTTGAATCAAAGGTAAATCTGCGCACTCAGGCAGCGTTAAGTCTGTCTTACAATCCTGCTTTTCTTTGCGCTCTTACGAACTCGACTGTTATGTCGGCATGTTCGCTATTGGCCCTTCGCGCCGTTTTTCAGCCGTGCTATAAATGTCGGCTAATTGGGGTATTTCGGTCTCCGGCATGGCGCCTGTCGAACGGCGCCTCACGCCGAGGCGGAAGATTTGAGAACGTGAGGATCAAGCGGCGCTCGCGCTTATTGACTGCAGCGCTGCTCAGCGTGGCGCTAAGCTTGACCATTTGCGCTTCCGGCGCCAACGCCGATATGGCCTGCGCTGGTGACGCCTGCCGCGCGAGGCGGTCTTTCTGTTTGCGCTTATCTTGCGCTGCATGAGTCCGTTTGTGGCCCACAACGTCAGTTGATGCGCCGCAGCGATACTTCCGGTGTTGGGGGTAAAGCCGACATCGACCCGACAGCAGCCCCAAGCCCATCACACCAACTCTACGGCGTTTCTCATAACGTCCTCGGCCACGTCACAATATAAGGCCGTAGTCCCAATATGCCTGTGTCCCATTAGCTTCTGAATCGTACGCATTCCGACGCCTTTTGCATTGAGGCGGGTCGCAAAGGTACGCCGTCCTGAATGCGATGAGGTCCTAATTCCCGCCAACTCATAGATTTCCCTAAACAGCATTGACAGAGTGAGACTTGAAAAGGCCTGGCCCCGCTGCGAGCGAATTAGTGGCCATTCGGGCTGCGCAAAGGGGATTAGCTTCAGGTAAGCTTCGATCTCTTTCCGAACCCGACTCGATAAAACAACAGTTCGGCTATGGCTCCCTTTGGTTTGGTCGGAGGCTAGCTTTATCTCGCGCCTAGCTTCCGCGTATTGGTTAGCTACGTCTCCGATTCTGAGGGCAGCGATTTCGCCAACTCTCATGCCTCCAAAGACCGAAAGCACAAATGCCAATCGGTTTCGATCCGCATGTCGTGTCGTTTCAATGATACGAAAGACGCGCTTGATGTCGCTTTCCGTGAGCACGGATGCCTGGGCCATTGCATGATCTTTCCTGAAGAAATATTGGCCAAGACAATATAAAGTCAGGAATGCTGATCTACCTACCGATTTTTCGGTTGACGCACACGAGTGAGATCAAGCAGTTGCCGCGATAAGATGAGGAATCATATATTTCTTCAGATAATAAAATCTCGTATTAAGCGGTCGTAATCGATTCCCGCAGTACGGCCGCCAACCCATCTAGTCGGCGATGATAGCGCAGCGGACTTGTTGCTCTGCTGTCCAGCGCGTTCAAAAACTCATCAGGCTCGGGCGCGGATTGAATTCCATAAACGCCCGTGAGCACCCTTTTGTACGCGTTAATCGCAGCGTCGCTGCGGTGAACCACGCAATTGCGAATTGCGGCGAGTGCATCCAAATAGTGGCGCCTATTCGCAGCGATCTTGCGAAGGGTTCAGGCCTTGGCCCGCACATCGGTCCGCCCGTTTAATCAACTCTCCCATAGATCTGAAATCGAAATATCTGTTGCCGCCACGTACGATGTAGGACGCCAAACCCATCGATACGTGTTCGATGCCGGTAAGGTTCTGTTCGCTCACGAAATGTGTAGAATCGTGATTTAGCAATGCGACCAGCCTAGCTTCTGCATATCGCTCCCAAATTCCGTGCAACTCGACAACTGACATTGAACACATCCACCTCACGAAAAGATAATCAGCGCCGCTAGGCGGCTTGTCTTACTCGGTTTATAACGCCATCGACCGTAAGGATTGAGCGCTCCTTAAGGCGCGTAATATCAATCTTACGCGGCATAGTGCTAAGCCTTATTGTGGCAGCGCGCGCTTCCGGCAGGAGCAATAGCAATAGTGGTCACCCTGTGACCACAAAAATATTTTTGCGGTGCCACCAATTCTGCTACTTTTCCAAGATAAATTATAATGTGTGGGCCCCGAAATAGAAGCCTCTGTCGAGATTGCGTCTGCCGTGAAAATCAGCGCCGTCAGCATTTCAGTAAAGGTCGACCGGGCCGCATAAGCTATCGATGTCACATCATCGATGGCACGATCCAGGCAACGTTACCTTGCGACCTGGGAACATTCCAAAGTTGATTGATTAGCCTTGGGGTGTTGGCGTTGGATAAAACCGAGAGAAAAAGTAGATTGCCCAACCGCGCTTTCCCTTAACGGGGTTTCTCGAATCACTGTGTGATCGATGGGGCTAATAGCAAAACCTAATCACGTACTTTTGGTGCCGAGTCGCCAAAAGTGTGTCTCCAAAGCTCTAGCAACAACAACATCATAAAAAATCCAACTACACCTAATCTGATGATGATCCCACTTCTTGAAAACTAGATGCGTGAGCGAGCTTGCTCGCGAGCAATCACACGAAGTGGGATTTGATAACTTAGACACCAATGATATCGGGACGACATCAAATCTCACCCAATGTAAAGAATCTTTATATCCGCTAGTAAGCCACTTCTTCATCATCATCTATTTGGTCAGGTATCTTCGCCTTTCCGGCCTCTAGTCTCGATCCTTCTCGGTCTAGCAAACCCTTCCACTGCTCGAACTGAAATAAGTCGGCGACTAAACCAACCATATCCGATCGATTGCGGAACTTTGTCCCCACCCTTGGCGAAGGTGGATTGACTCGTTTAATTTTTACAATCTATGGTAAAAGGGAGATTTATTTTTCACCGGTGAAAATTGACAAATGGCTGGTAGGAAGCTGTCCGCTCGTAAAAAGCCACCTTCGGTTCAAGACTACGCGAATCGCATAGAAGCGCACTGGCAAAGGGCGACCAAAAGCATCATGGCCGTTGCCAAGCTTTGTGCAGACGCGAATAAGCAGTTGTGGCCCCACGAAAAGAAAGAGCTGATCGCACTACTCCCTTTCGCGAGTCCTACCTTTAGCAAGCTTGCACAGATCGGTGCCGATAAGAGGCTTAAGGGACCGATCCAAAAGTTGCTGCCACCAAGCTATTCCATCATCTACTCTGTCTCCCAACTTAAGGACAACGAACTTGATTCGGCTGTAAAACAAAAAATCATTACTCCCACTCTTAAACGCGCAGACCTCGATCAATGGCTTTACGATAAGGCATTTCGAGAGCCGAAAATTGGCCTCCCGTCAGTAAACCTTCCAAAGTTTTTCTTCGCGGGTATCCATATTTTGAAAGACTTGACTGAAGATGAAACTAAGGACCTGGAAGCCCTGCTCGATCAGATACAGGCGAGGTTTGGTGCTGAGGTCATCCGGCCACGCGACTCTTATTGGACGGCCCGTACTTCATACAATCAGCGCATTTTTAATCATATCAAAAAAGCCGCCCTTAAGATCGTTCAAAGGCGGAGGAAAGCCACGTTACATAATGTTGCGAAAATGCATTGGTCTAAGTATTGGCCGTACAAAGCTGAGGATCTGAATATCCCGGCGGATGGTGACCTCGAAGGGATTAAGCGGGTGTTGGAATTAGTCGAGGCCGATGATGATTTCGAGGATCCTGTAAAAAGAGCACACAAAGCCGTGCCATTTCCGGAGCCGGAGGCTCCTTCCCATCCGGATGTTGATCTCTCACAGAGCTACAACGAGATCCGCAAACAGATCGAGGATAGGAAGAGAAAAGATAAATCACGGCCGACGCTTGAACGTTTCTTGTGACCACGAGAGCAAATCTTCGTCAACAGGGAGATGACGCCCTTTATCAAATCAAGAGAGCAAAATTCTTCGGTTTGAGAAATCAGGCTCTGGGTTTATAATCTCTCGTCCTCCGCAACCCCAAAGGAGGACACAATGACTGCTCTAAAATCACTCAACTTCACCGCCCTTCAAAAGCCAAGCACCAATCCGAAGCTCGATCGCCGAGCCAGGGTTATTGCGCGTCTTGAAGAGCAAAAACTTCTGCTCAACGACCCCGGCTACAAGCGTTCGGTGCGCTCATGGGCGAAAAACGAAGCCGGCGAAAAGGCGCTCGTCGAAACAAAGCAGCGTGTTTTGCCATGGTGGACGGCACAACCCAATGGCTCATACGTCTTCTTCATTCGGTCAGGTTGGAAGCCTATCGAATTCGAGAAGGGTAAGGCCGCTATCGCGGTGCCATCGCTGGAAAGGCTTCCATCGATTATCGATACGTTGATTGCGGCAGTGCGGGCCGGCGAACTGGACGAGCAATTGGCCCAGGCCAGCAAAGAAGCCAAGCCGCCAAAGGCCAAGAGCAGGCACGCAGCCTAAGTGAGCCAGGGAGCAGTCGAAAGGCTGCTCCCATTTTCCATTCATCGATGGATGCACAACATGCCCACTCTAGTAGTCTGGGACGTCAAAACCGTGCCTGACCTACAGGTCTATGCTGCCGCCAACGGTTTAACGACCAAGAGCGACGAAGAAATTCGAGACGCAATGGGAGCCGACGCTTCCAACCCGATTTATCGGTCAATCGTATGTATCGCTTGGCTTATCGCCCGTTTTGAAGCTGATCGATGGACTGTCGACTCAGTTTCCGCCGGCCACGTCGCATCGAAGTCCGAACAGGAATTGATAAAGCAGTTTTTCGAAACGATTGCAGATTTGAAACCACAGCTCGTCACCTTCAGTGGCTCGTCTATCGTTAGAATACCGCGCAATGCGACACAAATTGGCGATGCCGCAATATTTTCCGGAGCTGCATAATCCATATGCTCTCGACGATCTCTCATTGTGCGACATTCTCTCGCCGTTCTCACAGCGGAAAATGAAACTGCGCGAGTTATGCGCTGCGTTGGGATTGCGGTACGACGGCTTAGATGACGACGACGTTGAAAAATATTTTCGTCAGAAACGTGCTCGCGAAATTGCTGAATTCCTGTGAACGTGACGTAGTGACCATTTTTCGGATTTGGCTGCGCCGAGAGCTATTTCAAGGCCATCTCTCGCATTATGGGTTTCAGCGAAGCGAAGAAACTCTAGAGGGCTTCAATCGCGCCGTCTCCGCCTAACGTCTGCTCTTGCCCCCAGCAGCCGACATTCATTCGCACTGCGGTAAGTGCAGCGATGGGCCACTAGGCGACATCAGACCCAGTCACTCGATCACTTTGTCGGCGAGCGCTAGCAGTGTCGGTGGTACGTCGATGCCGAGCGTCTTCGCGGTCTTGAGGTTTACGAACAGGTCAAACTTCGTTGGTTGCATGACTGGCAAGTCACCCGGCTTCTCGCCTTTGAGGACACGCGCGGTATAGGCACCTGCTTGCCGGTAAATGTCCGCCAAATCGGCGCCGTAGCTAATCAGTCCACCATCCAAAACAAAAAGATTCCATTGGTAGATTGCGGGTAGCTTACGGGCAGCGGCAAATGCGAGAATATCTTTCCGTCGCTCGGTGAAAATAGGATCAGCCGTGACGATGAGTGCGTCCGCGTCTGCTCGAACTAAAGCCGAAAAGGCATCTTGAATGTTATCACCCGGCGCCGAGTTGATGATAACCGCTTTTTGATTACGGGCCGAAATGGCGGTTGTCATTTGCTGTAGTTCGGCGAACGTAGCTTTGTTCTGCGGGTTTACCAAAATGGCTATTGTGCTGGCCGCAGGCACCAGATCGCGAAGTAGGTCCAGACGTTTTGCACCCAACTCGCCCCCGAGAATGCTAATGCCCGTGAGGTTAGCGCCGGGCCTTGCTAAACTCGATACGACGCCCGCCTGTACTGGATCGGCGTCGCCCATCGCAAAGACGATTGGGATGGTTGCCGTAGCCGCTTTCGCGGCAATCGCGGCATTGCTGCCTCCCAGGGCAGCGATTACGTTGACTTTGCGTTGTACCAAATCCGATGCAAGTGCTGGGAGCTTACTAATTTGACCGTCGGCATAGCGATACTGGATCAGAACGTTTTTGTCTTCGACGAACCCGCTCTTGGCCAAGCCCTTGAGAAAACCGTTAGTAGTCGGTTTAGCGACTGCTTCGGAGAGGATTTGCATAAAGCCCACAACGGGCATTGATCCCTGCTGCGCACGTGCGCCGAGCGGCCACGAAGCCGCAGTCCCGCCGATAAGCGTAATAAATTCCCGCCGCCTCATGGGTCGCCCCTCAGCCGAGGGACAGCCTATCACATCACGAGCGGTGTTGTGCATCAGTGGGGCGACGAATTCCGCGAAGGGTCAAACGGCGACATGCTCGCGTGTTAGCGAAGGGGGCCATTAGCAGAAGTCGTCAATCTATTCGATCACCTTGTCCGCGGTAGCAAGCAATGTCTCAGGAACGGTCAGTCCGAGCGCTTTGGCAGTTTTCAAATTTAGCACGAGTTCGACTTTGGTAGCCCGTTGCACCGGTAAGTCGGCAGGCTTTTCGCCCTTAAGCACACGTCCAGTATAAACGCCAGCCAAATGCCACGAATTTATAATGTCACCTCCATAGCTCATCAGTCCGCCGGCATTCGCAAAATCACTATACGGACTAACCGTGGGGATCGAGTTACGTAACGCGAAATCTTTTAGCTGCTCCTTATGGGTGGTGAATAATGCATCGGTCCCTAGCAACAACGCGCCTACCCTTAGTTGGAGCAATTTCGCAAATGCTTCATTGAAGTCGTCTTTAGTACTTACCTGCATGACATGAAGCTGCACCCCGATCTTGTCTGCTGCCAGCTGGGCCTCTTTTGCATCGTTCGCAGCATTCGTGGGATTCGTCGGATTGACGAGGAGCGCCATGTCAGTCACCTGGGGGACCAACATGTGCATGAGTTCTAGCCGCTTTGAGCCTACGTCCACGTTCAACGACGTGACGCCCGTGACGTTGCCCCCTGGCCGGGCAAGACTCGCTACAAGCCCAACCTCGACAGGATCAACGCCGATTTGAAAGACTATCGGTATAGTAGTCGTCGCCGCTTTTGCCGCTAATGCAATGTTGGGGCCGCCAATCGCTGCAATTACGGTTATCTTGCTGTCCACCAGTTCGACTGCCAAACCCGGCAAGCGATCATTGTGCCCCTCCGCCCAGCGATATTTGATCGCGACATTGCGATCCTCAACATAGCCGATATCACGAAGACCACTGCGGAAAGCGTCTAGTCTATCAGGGAATGCGTCGGGAGATGCGTTGCTGAGGAAGCCGATGGTTGGTAGCCCGATTGGTTGCTGTGCCACGGCAACTAATGGAGACGCGACAACAGCACCGCCGAGAAGTGTGATGAAATCGCGTCGCCGCATTGCCTTCCCCGATGCTCAGAACTATGCCGAGCATGCATTCCAATTAAGGCGATTACAGCAGGCTTTTGCGACATGTGGAATGGGGCTCGGGCCAAAGTTGCGTGCCAGCAATTTTGAGCCGCCAACGTCGTATATGGGTCAATCGCTTCACTTCTGCGATGTCCGAGTTATGTCGCTTTCACCCCAACAGCGACTGCTCAGCGGACATCGCGTCAGGTCAGTTCAGGGCCAAACTCAGACATGCCAGCACGAAAAAACCCTGGCACTTGGGCCGGGGCTTTTGCTTGGATCAGAAGGCCGATTGATTAAGCAGCGATAGCCGCAGGCTTCCGCTTCCTGAGCCAGCCAAGCAGCCCTATAGCGCCGAGGCCGGTGGCGAAAAGCTGTAGGGCGGGGGGGAGTGGGGTGGGGGCCGGGGCACCATTAATGTCGATATAAGACCCTGGAGCGGAACCCGCGGCGAATGCTAGAATGTATTCCTCGCTCAGGATAACGCTTGAGCCGCCCGTTACCGTGTACCCGGTGAGGGGCTGATTAAAGGGATTGTCGCCCGGATTTGAAAACGGTCCAAATGTATCTTTTCAAGCGCACCGTTGAAATACGCGTTGACAGTTGCACTACTGCCCGAAGCTACTCCGGAACTAAATAGCCGAATGGGGATTTGTCCACGTTTGTGTTCCAGGGTGGGCCGCAAAACCCCATAAAGTGGTGACGCTTAGGCTATCCGCTTGAGAGCTCCGCTAGGTCCCCCCAGAAATTGAACCGTAAAAGCCCCAGTGTCCGCTGCAAGGCCGCCACTGCTAATGTTCATCGTAAGTGTGCCAGCTATCGCGAAAACATCGCCGCCAGCCAACGTGTCATCAAAAGAAAATGAGGTTGTCGCCGAGCCACCAAACGCTAAGGCCGTGGGCGGACAGCTTCCTACTTCGCAAGTCCCACCCACTGAAAGACCATAAGTGCTGGCGTCGGCGGAAACCGGCGCGAGACACATCGCAAGCAGCAGCAACGCCACGACAATCGCCCCGATTAGGCCCAACGATTATTTGCTTTCGTGCTCCCCCCACAAAGCGGCCCTCAATGAGCGAAGCCAGCGCCCCGGACACAACCATGATGATATACACTCTTTACGAGAGTTGCAACCGCTCTGAGACATATATCGGGAAATTCCGCGGATCACGGCCATGTCTGCTGCGGAAACCAACCGCTGCACTTCTGGGATGTCCGACTTGTGTCCGCTATTCACCCGATCGCGACCGTTTAGCAGACATCGCGTCAGGTCGGTTCAGGGGCCATCAGCGGACATGACTGGGAATTACGGTTACGGTGCACTTCTCCGGTCAGCAGGTCGCGCTTTTGCCGGCGGAATCTGATAACTCGGCGGAATGCCACCACGACGCAACGAGCGCTGCCCGTGCGGTAGCGGGAAGCAATTCAAACATTGCCACGGGCGTGAGTTCGGGCCACCTCCCGTTCCGGGGAATCGCCGATTCCGTGCGGTTCGTCTGTTCGAGACGCATTTGGAGGACATTCAGGATGCCACAAATGGCGGGACGGCCTTCATAGTACGACGTAAGGGGACGCCATTCGCCATAACCTGTTGGCACGTCTTGCGTGGGTTCAGCATCGACGATCTGTAATAACCGACGCTAGAACGGGTCGAAAGGCGGCCGGCATCAAGGGAACATACCACCCGACAAATCTTCGCGACGAAAACGAGGGATCGGACCTCGCCGACATCTGCGTCATCGCCTTCAATGAGTTCGAGGGCCAGTTTTTTGACGGGGCTTATGACCTCGACCGCCAACTGGCAGCCTCAAGTGAGCCAGCCAATCAAGTCATAGCCACAGGGTTTTTGAAGCAAAACAGCCGCATTGATCCGCCAAACATTTTTGCAGGATCGGGCTTTCTTGAATTTCGCGACGCCGGCGCGGCGCAATTCGACGATGCCCTCCGCCGAGGATTGGCAACATACGCAAACCCCGACCTCGATAGTATTGCGGGCATGAGCGGATCGCCGGTTTATAACCTCAACAGCGGCGATTGTGCGGCATGATCGCGCGCGGCGCGCTTGAACCTGATGGAGGAATAACAATCTACTTCATCGACATTTTCGACATATTGAAACTTCTCGATGCCGTGGCGATCGGCTCAAACAACGTCAGTTATATTAAGGACCGATCGCAACTATAGGTGCCCTCCTGTGGCGGCCACCTTGCGGGATAAATGAAACTGTGAGTCCGCTAGGGTCAGATCGGAAGAAGTACGATGTCCGTTCAACGTCCGCTTAATCCAATAACGGGCATCGAGGTGCGGCCTCTTCATACCCGAAACGCAAAGAATTCAATGCTGTGCGCCTAAAGCTACATTCTGTGACCCCTAGCACAGTGTCTGCCGAAGCCCCTTTGTAATGTGATCTTGACATTGAGGGAGGTTTCGATGTTCACAGCCACCACTCGTAGGGAAGACCCAGACGGGACAGAAGCACGTCGAGCGCGTGAATGTGCTTGCTCGGTTTGTCGACCGCTTTTCCGAAGCGCGCACGCAAAGTCAGTATCTGACCTTCCCGTTTCCATATTAAATCCGAGCTCAGACGGTTTCGGGCTGGACAGGGACGTGCTCGCGGATCACCTGATTCCATTGCGCAGAGTAAACCGCTGGCCTGGATAATTTTGAATTGCCGAGTCCAGAGCCGCATGTCCAACAGCCACGCTTGAGCACGCCGCGACAACCCATCGAACGTGTTGATTGGTTGGTTCCCACAATTCAACTCGAAACGGGAGGTTGGTTGGGATGTCGTGAAGGTTCGGATTGGCCAATTCACGCAATAGTTTTTCAATTCGAAAATATGCTTCAGACGAAGCACCCCAAAGTCCCTTTCCCTGGCACAAAGCTGCTCCAACAGGCCAAGCGTGTAGAGCTGACCATCCTCCTCGCCGATTCTCGCCCATAGGAACGTATAGAGAACAGCCCAGTCGCTGAAGTCAAGCGCAGCTGATTAAAGCACTGACAACGCGAGCGGACATCAGAAGAACGGAAATATTGTGCCCGTTCTCGGAAATATCTTTCTGACGCTTGACTCTCGGCAACCGTCCATGAATTCGATCAATCCCGTGTCTATGTTGCGTAGGAGTGTCACGTGCCCCCAGCTCGCCCGTATTGGAAGGGCTATCTCAAGCTCGCCCTCGTTTCCTGTCCCATTGCTTTGTACTCGGCAGCCTCGTCAGTGAACGGGTAGCCTTCCGTCAAATAAACAAGAAGACCGGCAACCGACTGCGCCAGCAGTTGGTGGATGAGTTACACGCGAGCCGGTCGAAAGCCACGATAAAGGGCGCGGCTACGAATACTCCAAGAGCGCCTACATCCCAGTTGAGGATGAGGAACTCGACGCCGTTGCCCTAGAGAGCAATCACACCATTGAAATCGACAAGTTCGTGCCGCGCACTCAGATTGATGAGCGCTATCTCGACAGTCCGTATTATCTGATTCCGAACGACAACGTAGGACAGGAAGCATTCGCGGTAATCCGCGAAGCCATGCGCGGTAAAAGGATGGTCGCGCTGGGACGCGTGGTATTACCAAGCGCGAACGGATCATCATGCTCCAGCCATGGGGCAAAGGTCTAATGGGTTCGACGCTACGTTACGGATACGAAGTTCGGGACCAGAAGGAATTCTTTGACGACTTGCCAGATGTGAAGATTGCCCCGGATATGATGAAACTTGCGGAGCATATTCTCGCGTCGAAAGAGGCGGATTTCGACCCGACTGAATTCGTAGATCATTACGAAGAAGCTGTGGTCGAGATGCTCGAGAAGAAGCAAGCGGGCATTGTCGTCCCAAAAGGAGAGCCTGCTGCCCGCGGCGCCCAACGTCGTCAATCTCATGGACGCTCTCAAGCGGAGCATCGCTGCTGAAAAGAAATCAGGTCCCAAGAGCAAGAAGCGGA
>CAWAAE010000004.1:0-402500 GCA_963779855.1 uncultured Alphaproteobacteria bacterium
CCTTCTGGTGTTGGCGGGCGGCTGGCCGCGCCTGCGTGCCCCCCGGTGCAGCCGCTCGCGCGCACGCCGGTCAATTCATTTGCGCTGAAATTCGTCAAAGTGTTCGCGCTTGTGCCTGGCTTGCTCGCGACGATCATTGCAGTCGTTGCCGGCAATTCGCAGCCGATCGGCGGCTCGGCGCCGCTGGTCGTACTATCGGGGCTGGCTCTGGTCATCGCCGCCGGCGACAGCATCACGCTTTATCATCAGCGCATTCTCGGCTTCGCCTGGACCGGGCTTCTGTTCGTGCCGGCGATTTTCGTGCCGGTCCTGATCGTGCTGTTGCCGTGGACCGCGGGCATCGAACTCAACGTGGCGCAGCCGGCGAGGGCGATCGGGCATTTTTTCGCGGATAGTTTCGAGCGGCGGACCGGAGAGCCGCTTGCGGTGGTCGCCGGCAACCGCCGTCTCGCGGCGCTGGTCGCGCTCGCCGCGCCAGCCGTCCGAGCGTTTTCTTCGACGCCGATCCGGCGCGTTCGCCCTGGGTCACTGCCGACGATATCCGCAAGAAAGGCGCGGTCGTGGTTTGGCTGTCGGCCGACACGACGCCAACGCCGCCGCCCGAGATCAAGGCCTATTTCCCGGATCTCGTACCCGAAGTGCCGCGCGCTTTCGACCGGCCGGTGCAAGGCCGGATGCCGGTGCTGTGGATCGGCTGGGCCGTGATCAGACCAGGCAGCGTGGCGGCGACGTAGGCCGCGCCGCAGTCGCTAGTGATAGGTCGCGCCCTCGGCCACTTTGCCGCGGAACAGCCAATAGGTGAGCGCGGTGTAGCCGAGGATCATCGGCAGCAGCACCAGCGTGCCGACCAGCATGAAGAGCTGGCTCGACGGCACGGCGGCGGCATCCCAGATCGTCAGCGACGGCGGTATGAGATAGGGGAAGCTCGAAATCACGAGCCCGATATAGCCGAGCAAGAAGAGCGCGATGGTCGCAAGAAACGGCGCGAGTTCACGACGCGCGCGGATACCATCGCCATGCGCCGAATGCGATCAGCGCGGTGACGATCGGAATCGGCGCGAGATAAAAAATGTTCGGCGTCGTCAGCCAGCGCTGGCCAATCCGCGGAAAGGCAAGCGGCGTGTAGAGGCTCACCGCCACCATGAAAACCAGGACAGCGGCAAGGAACTCTTCGGCGTGCACGGCGGCGCGCCGCGCCATTTCGCCGTCGGTCTTCATCATCAGCCAGGTCGCGCCAAGGAGCGCATAGCCGGCCACCACGCCGAGCCCGCACAGCATGCAGAACGGCGTCGCCCAGTCGAACGGTCCGCCGGCATAGGCGCCGTTCTGCGATCTTGACGCCCTGGACGAGCCGCCGAGGACGAGGCCCTGACATAGGCCGCAATCGTCGAGCCGGCGGCGAAGCCGCGTTCCAGAACGGCTTGCGCTGCGCCATGCCAGCGGAACTCGAACGTCACGCCGCGAAACACCAGCGCCAGCAGCATCACGATGATCGGCAGATAGAACGCCGGCATGATGATCGCATAGGCGCGCGGGAAGGCGACCAGCAGGCCGCCGCCGCCGAGCACCAGCCAGGTCTCATTGCCGTCCCAGAACGGCGCGATCGAGGCCAGCATGCGGTCGCGGTCGGCGTCGTTTCTGGCGAACGGAAACAAGATGCCGATGCCGAGATCGAAGCCGTCGAGGAGGACGTAGAGGGCGACCGCGACGCCGATCAGCGCGGCCCAGATCAGCGGCAGAACGGTGGCGATGTCGGCGCTTGCAGTCATGGTTGGCGATCATGGCGCGCCCTCAAACGTTGGATGGCCGGCGGCGAGATGCGGCATGGCTTGCGGCAACGCCGTCACATCGATACCGCGGGCGATGAGACGATTGATGAAATAGGTGCCGAAAGAGAACACGACGCCGTAGACCAGAACGAACAGAACAAGCGTCACGGCGACGCTGCTGCCCGGCACCGGCGAAACCGCATCGGCGGTGCGCAAAATGCCCTGCACGATCCACGGCTGACGGCCGCTTTCGGTCACCACCCAGCCGGCAAGCACGGCGACGAAACCGACCCACCAGGTGTTGCGACGATTTTCAGATACCAGCGCGTCTCGAACAGTTTGCCGCGCCACAACAGCCAGGCGCCGAACAGGCGGCGGCAATCATGTAGAGGCCGATCGCCACCATGATGCGGAAGCCGAAGAAAATGTTCGGCAGCGGCGGCCGATCCTGCGCCGCTACGTCGTTCAACCCGGGAAACAAGCCGTTCCATTGCCGCGTGACAAGGAGCGAGCCGACATGCGGCAGCGCGATCGAATAGAGATTGCTCTGCGTGTTCTCGTCCGGCCAGGCGAAAAACTCGAATCGCCGGGCTGGCTGCTATCCCAATGCGCCTCCATCGCGGCGATCTTGGTCGGCTGGTATTTGAGCGTGTTTTCGGCGTGCATGTCGCCGATCAAAAGCTGCAACGGCGCCAGTACCGCAGTGAGCGAGATCGCCATGCGCAGCATGGTGCGCGCTTCCTCGCCATGGCGGTCCGCCAGCAGATAGCGCGCGCCGACCGCGATGCCGACGAAGCCGCCGGTGAGCAGCGAGGCATTGAGCATGTGGGCAAGCCGATAGGGAAAGCTCGGATTGAAAATGATCGCCACCCAGTCCGCCGGATAGGCGATGCCGCCGTTGAGCGTGTAGCCTGTTGGCGTCTGCATCCAGCTATTGGCGGAAAGAATCCAGAACGCCGACAGCGTCGTGCCGAAGGCGACCATCAGGCCCGAAAAGACGTGCAGCCAGCGCGGCACCCGCTCGCCGCCGAACAGCAATATGCCGAGGAATGTCGCTTCGAGAAAAAACGCGCTCAAGACTTCGTAGCCGATCAGCGGACCGACGACATTGCCGGCCACCGCCGAAAAGCGGCTCCAATTGGTGCCGAACTCGATAGGACAATACGATGCCGGAAACGACACCCATCCCGAAGGATACGGCGAAGATTTTGGTCCAGAACGCCGCAAGCCGCTTGTAGCGTTCGGCGCCGGTCCATCCCCACAACACTTCGAGCGTGGCGATGTAGATCGCTATTCCGATCGTAAAGGTCGGAAAAATGATGTGGAACGAGACGGTGAAGGCGAATTGCAGTCGCGCCAGCAGAACCGGATCAAAGATGCATCGGCCACTCCGTCAGAAGCGATAGAACTCTCCAAAGCTAGTCTGCGATTTTGAATTTTCGACAACGACGGAAAAACACTTAGTATGCATGGCACGGGGGAGACCATGAACGAAGCTGTCGCCACGGACAAGCCGGGTAAGCCGCCCATTCTCGACCGTCTGTTCGGGCTAAGCAAGGCGGGTTCGAACCTCGCGCACGGAATTCATCGCCGGCCTGACCACGTTTCTGACGATGGTCTACATCGTCTTCGTCAATCCGCAGATTCTCGGCAATGCCGGCATGGACAAGGGCGCGGTCTTCGTCGCCACCTGCATTGCCGCTGCCGTCTCCACAATGGTGATGGCGCTCTACGCCAATTATCCGATCGCGCTGGCGCCGGGCATGGGGCTCAACGCGTTTTTCGCGTTCACCGTCGTCCTGGCGATGAAATATACCTGGCAGCAGGCGCTTGCCGCGGTGTTTTGTTCGGCGTCATATTTTTCCTGATCTCGATTTTCCGTATTCGCGAATACATCATCAATTCGATCCCGAGGAACTTGAAGCTCGCCATTTCCGCCGGCATCGGATTGTTTCTCGGCATCATCGCGCTTGAGCAAGCCAAGATCGTGGTGGCGTCGCCGGCGACGCTGGTAACGCTCGGCGATCTGCGCAATCCGGCGCCCGTCCTTTGCCTGTTCGGCCTTGTCCTGATTACCGCGCTCAATTACCGCCGCATTGTCGGCGGCACGCTGATCGGTATTCTCGTTGTCACGCTGATCGGCATTCCGCTCGGGCTTGCGACCTATACCGGCGTCGTCTCCGCGCCGCCGTCGCTCAAGCCGACATTGTTCCAGCTCGATTTTTCGCGCTTGGCGAAGCCTCGTTCCTGATCGTGATCTTCAGTTTTCTGTTCGTCGACGTGTTCGATAATGCCGGCACGCTGATCGGCGTCACTCATCGTGCCGGCCTGACCGATAAAGACGGCAATCTGCCGCGCATGAAACAGGCGCTGATCGCCGACAGCTTTGCCGCCATGTTCGGCGCGCTGATCGGCACCTCGACGACGACAAGCTATATCGAGAGCGCGTCGGGCATTGCGGCAGGCGGACGCACCGGGCTCACGGCATTCTTCGTCGCGATCTTCTTCCTCGCCGCTTTATTCTTCGCGCCGCTCGCCGGCATGGTGCCCGCTTATGCCACGGCGGCAGCGCTGCTTTATGTCGCCTGCATCATGGCGCGCGGGCTTGCCGAGATCGACTGGGACGATATCACCGAGGCGGCGCCGGCGGTGGTCGCCGCGGTGACCATGCCGCTGACCTATTCGATCGCCAACGGCATTGGGCTTGGCTTCATCACCTATGCGCTGGCGAAACTGGTCGCCGGCAAATTCGCCGACGCCAAACCGGCGGTGCTGGTGCTGGCGGCGATCTTCGCGCTCAAGTTCGCGATGGGATAGGAGAAAGCGATGAACGCCGGAACACTGTCCTCTTGGCCGCTGTCTTGGCAGTTTTGGGCCGTGCTGTCGGCGATCTTCGCGGCGCTCACCGCGATTTTCGCCAAGGTCGGCGTCGCGAACGTCAATTCCGATCTGGCGACGTTTATCCGCACCATCGTTGTCGTCTGCGTCTTGGGATTGATCGTCTACGCGACGCGGCAATTTCAAAATCCGGCGGAGATTTCCGCCCGCACCTATCTGTTTCTGGTGCTGTCGGGGCTCGGCACCGGCGCGTCATGGCTGTGCTATTTCCGCGCGCTCAAGCTCGGCAATGCGGCGCAGGTCGCGCCGATCGACAAGCTCAGCGTCGTTCTCGTCGCCGTATTCGGCGTGATCTTTCTCGGCGAGCGGCTTTCGGCGCTCAATTGGCTCGGCGTCATGCTGGTCGCCGCCGGCGCGATCCTTGTTGCAGTCCGCTAGAGCATGATCCGGAAAAGTGGAGACCGGTTTTCCGAAAAGATCATGCTCCAACAAAAACCTAGAGCGCTCGATTCGATCTGAAGCGATTGACGCTCTAGGCGAGCGCCTTCTTCAACGCCAGAAAATCGCGCCAGGCGAACCGCTTTTGCAGCGGGCTGCGCAGCAGAAATGCCGGATGGAACGTCGCCAGTGCCCGGATCTCGCGCGTGCCGGTGTCGTAAGGAAACCAGCGGCCCCGCGCCCGCGTAATGCCTTCCTTGATGCCGAGCAGCGTCTGCATCGACGGCCCGCCGAGGCAGACCACGATATCCGGATTGGCGAGCTCGATCTGGCGGCGGATGAACGGCAGGCAGATCGCGGTTTCCTGCGGCGTCGGCGTGCGGTTGCCGGGCGGCCGCCATGGCACGACGTTGGCGATGTAGACGCTTTCGCGATTGAGCCCGATCGCCGCCATCATCAGATCGAGCAATTTGCCGGAACGGCCGACAAAGGGGCGGCCGACGATATCTTCGTCGTAACCCGGCGCCTCGCCGACGAACATAACCCGGCTGTGTGGATTGCCGTCGGCGAAGACGAGCTGCGTCGCGGTCGCGCGCAAAGCACAGCCCTCGAAATCGGCGAGCAGCGCGCGCAAGTCGTCGAGCGTTTGGGCGCTCCGTGTGGCTTCTCGCGCGGCCATCGCCGCAGCTTCCGGCGAAGCCGGTGCGGGTATGCTCGCGGTCCCCACCAAAGGAAGGGCCGGGGAGGGGGCTCTCTTACTGGAAGAAGGCGGTGGAGTTGGAGACGAAGCAACAGTATTGGCCGCATTGGCCGCCCGAGGGGTGACCTCTTCGGCCATGCGGTCGACCGGCTCCTCGCCGATGAGCGCGTCGGCGCCGGCATCGACATAGAAGGCGAGCAATTCGCGCGCTTGTTGCTGGTCGGGATTCATGATCGGCGATCCGGTTATTGTCATCGCACTAATTTCGTGAAAAATCATCGGGTATCGTCCGGGACACGGAGCAGGTCATGAACACATCGGAGCTTCCGGCCCGGGATGCGATGGAATTCGATGTCGTCATCGTTGGCGCGGGCCCGGCCGGTCTTGCCGCCGCGATCCGGCTCAAACAGCTCGCGCCGGAAAAATCCGTCGTTGTGGTCGAGAAGGGCTCCGAGGTCGGCGCGCATATTCTGTCCGGCGCCGTGATCGATCCGATCGGCCTCGACAGGCTGATTCCGGAATGGCGCGGCGAAGATACCCCGATCAAGACGGGCGTCGCGGAAGACCGTTTTTATTTTTTCGGAGAATCCGGCGCGTTGCGCCTGCCGACCATGCTGATGCCGCCGCTGATGAGCAATCACGGCAATTTCATCGTCTCGCTTGGTGACGTTTGCCGCTATCTGGCGAAGAAAGCGGAAGCGCTTGGCGTCGAAATCTATCCCGGCTTTGCCGCGGTTGAAGTTTTGTTCGAGAACGACGCCGTCGCCGGCATCGCCACCGGTGACATGGGGATCGGCAAAGACGGACACCACAAGCCGGGTTTCGCCCGCGGCATGGAACTACGCGGCAAATACACGCTGTTCGGCGAAGGCGCGCGCGGCAGCCTGTCCAAGATCCTGATCGAGCGCTTCGGGCTGCGCACCGATCACGAGCCGCAGAAATTTGGCATCGGGCTCAAGGAGCTGTGGCAGGTTGCGCCAGATAAGCACCGCAAGGGTTTGGTTCAGCACACGCTCGGCTGGCCGCTCGACAACGGCACCGGCGGCGGCTCGTTCCTCTACCATTACGACGACAATCTGGTTTCGGTCGGCTTCGTCGTCCACCTCAACTACAGCAATCCTTATCTCTCGCCGTTCGAAGAGTTCCAGCGCTTCAAGACGCACCCGCTGGTTCGCGGCACTTTCGCCGGCGGCAAACGCATCTGTTACGGCGCGCGCGCCATCACCGAGGGCGGCTGGCAGTCGGTGCCAAAGCTTGTTTTCCCCGGCGGCGCGCTGATCGGTTGCGCCGCGGGCTTCGTCAACGTTCCGCGCATCAAGGGCAGCCATAACGCCATGCTGACCGGCATGCTCGCGGCCGAGCATGTCGCCGCCGCGTTGGCCTCGGGCCGCAGCAACGACGAGCTTTCAAGTTACGAAGCGGCGTGGCGCGCGTCGCCGGTCGGGCGCGATCTGTGGCGCGTGCGTAATGCCAAGCCGTTATGGTCGAAGCTCGGTACCTTCGCCGGCATCGCGCTCGGCGGCCTCGACATGTGGACCAACACGTTCGGCTTCTCGCTGTTCGGCACGCTCAAACACGGCAAGCCCGATTACGAAACGCTCAAGCCTGCGGCGGAAAGCCGGCGCGTCGCCTATGCCAAACCCGACGGCAAGCTCACCTTCGACCGGCTGTCCTCGGTATATCTCTCCAACACCAATCACGAGGAAGATCAGCCGGTTCATCTGCTGGTGCGCGACCCGGCTTTGCAAAGATCGTCCGAGCACGATGTCTATGCCGGACCCTCGGCGCGTTATTGCCCGGCTGGCGTTTATGAGTGGGTCGAGGAAGGTGGCCAGCCACGCTACGTGATCAACGGGCAGAACTGCGTCCACTGCAAAACCTGCGACATCAAGGATCCGAATCAGAACATCACCTGGGTGCCGCCCGAGGGCGGCGGCGGCCCGAATTATCCGAGCATGTGACTTCGGCGTGCCGCTATTTCGCCGCCGTTACCGCCTAAGCAGGCCTTGAGGCGTGGGAACACGTGACAGTGAGGACCGGCTTTGTGTCCTTGCGGCGTTGCGGCAAAAAGGTCATTCTCGCGTTGACTCAAAGGCCACCGGGCGCGCGATTCCCGCTGCGCCGATCCAGTTGCTGCCAATGGAGAAATCGTGATTCATTTGCTGCTGCCCCGGCATGCCGCCATTGCCGGCATTGCCCTCGCTTTGAGCCTTCCATCAGCGCTGGCGCAGGCGGCCACTGTTCAGATGCCGCCGGACCTGACGCCAGACAACCCGCTCGGCAGCTATCTCGCCGCCCGGCACGCCGGAGAAGAGCGCGATACCGCTGCGGAAGCCGCCTATTACATGGACGTGCTCAAGCTCGATCCGCGCAATCCGGATCTGCTGAGCCGCACTTTCCTGTCGGTGCTCAGCAACGGCGACATCGACGATGCCAGCAAGCTTGGCGAGCGGTTGCTCGCGGTCGATCACACCGATCGCGTTTCCCACCTGGTGCTCGGCGTCCGCGATCTCAAGCAGAAACATTACGGGCTCGCCCGCGAGGAATTCTCGCAGTCGGTGCGCGGCCCGGTAACCGACCTCACAGCGACGCTGCTTGTCGGGCTGGGCGCTTTCCGGCGAAGGCGATGCGCACGCAGCGGTCGACACCATCGACAAGCTTTCCGGCCCGGATTGGTACGGCATCTTCAAGGACCTTCATGCCGGCCTCATCCTCGACCTTGCCGGCAACAAGAAGGACGCCGGCGCCCGCTACGAGAGCGCATACAAGGCCGACCCGACGGCTTTGCGCACGGTGGAGGCCTATGGCCGCTTTCTGTCGCGCACCGGCAGCAAGGATGACGCGCTGAAGATCTATCAAGACTTCAGCAAGGAGCTGCCCGACCATCCGCTGATCATCAGCGGAGATGAAGTCGATCTCCGACGGCGACAAATTGCCGTCGTTCATCGACTCGCCGCAGGCCGGCGCCGCCGAAGCGCTGTACGGGCTCGGCGCCTCGATCGGCCGCCGCGGCGGCGAGGATTTGGCGCTGATCTATCTGCAGCTTGCGCTCTATCTCGAGCCGACGCACGCCGATGGCGCTGTTGTCGCTCGGCGATCTCTACGAGGACCTCAAGAAGCCCGATCTCGCGATCAAGGCCTATGATCGCGTTCCGGCGAATTCGCCGCTGTCGCGCAATGCGCAAATCCAGATGGCGGTCGATCTCGATGCGCTCGACCGTACCGACGAGGCCAAGGCGAAGCTCCAGCAAGTCATCGCCGACAATCCCAAGGACACCGAGGCGATCATCGAGCTTGGCAACATCCAGCGCGGCGCGCAAGGATTTCGCCGGCTGCGCCGACACCTACAGCAAGGCCATCGACACGGTGCCGAATCCGGAGAAGTCGAACTGGGTGATGTTCTACTTCCGCGGCATTTGTTACGAGCGCTCGCATCAATGGCCGGCCGCCGAGGCCGACATGAAGAAGGCGCTGGAGCTTTATCCCGACCAGCCGCTGGTTCTCAATTATCTCGGCTATTCCTGGGTCGACCAGGGCATCCATCTCGACGAAGGCATGGACATGATCCGCAAGGCCGTCGAGCAGCGGCCTGACGACGGCTACATCGTCGATTCATTGGGCTGGGCCTATTTCAAGACCGGCAATTACGACGATGCGGTGAAAAATCTCGAACGCGCCGTCGAACTCAAGCCCGAAGATCCGACGATCAACGATCATCTCGGCGACGCTTATTGGCGTGTCGGGCGGACGCTGGAGGCGCACTTCCAGTGGTCGCACGCCAAGGATCTCAAGCCGGAGCCGGAAGACCTGCCGAAGATCGAGGCCAAGCTCAAAGACGGGCTGCCGTCCGACAATGCAGCCGCGGCCGACGCCAGCAAGCCCGCTCCGGCGGCCGACGGCGACAAGGCCAATTCCGCGGCGGACGCCGACAAGGCCGAAGAAGTCCGGCAACGGCGGATGAGGGGCGTCCTTGCCCGATCCGCTTGTCGAGAACGCGCCGGCCAAGGTCAATCTGACGCTGCGGGTGCTCGGCCGCCGCGCCGACGGCTATCACGAGATTTCAAGCCTGGTCGTGTTCGCCGATTGCGGCGACCGGCTGAACTTTGCGCCCGGGCGGCGAACTTGCGCTGACGGTTGCCGGGCCGCGCGCGCCAGCGGCCGGCGCAGTTGCCGACAATCTCGTGCTCAAGGCGGCGCGCGCGCTGCAGGCGCGCATTCCCGGGCCTGCGCCTGGGTGCGTTCCATCTGGAGAAGGAATTGCCGGTCGCGGCGGGGCTTGGCGGCGGCTCGGCTGACGCTGCCGCGGCGCTGCGGCTGCTCGCGCGGGCCAATGATCTCGGCGCCCGACGATCCGCGCCTCTACGAGGCGGCGCGCGCCACCGGCGCCGACGTGCCGGTTTGCCTCGATCCGCGGCCGCGGCTGATGCGCGGCATCGGCGAAAGACTTTCCGAGCCGGTCGCTTTGCCGCCGCTTCATGCCGTGCTGGTCAATCCCGGCGTTGCGCTCGCGACCAAAGATGTTTTTGCCGGATGGTCGGTCGCGGACCGAGCCCGCCGATACCATTCGATCTTGTCGCGGTCTCCAAGGCGGCGAGGCTACGCGCAGCTATTACCGCTGCTGCTGGCGCAGCCGAACGATCTCGAACAGGCCGGCGATCGCGCTTGCGCCGGTCATCGCCGAAGTGTTGGCGGCGGTGCGCACACTTGCCCGGCTGCGGTCTTGCCCGCATGTCGGGCTCCGGCGCGACGTGTTTTGGCTTGTTCTCGTCCAAAGCCGAAGCGACCGTTGCGGAGAGAATCCTGCGCGCCAAATATCCGGCCTGGTGGGTTTGCGCAACGACCGCTGGGCTAGTGCTCTAGTTCGTCCGCGCGATGCAGAAATCGACCGCCTCGGTCAGCGCGGCTTTCATCTTCGAATCCGGAAACAGCGCCAGCGCGTCGCGGGCGATGGCGCCGTAGTGATGCGCGCGGCCGATCGTGTCCTCGATCGCGCGGTGCTTCGACATCAGCGCGATAGCATGATCGAGATCGGCGTCGGCGGTTTCGCCGCGCTCCAGCGTGCGCCGCCAGAATTCGCGTTCGTCGTCGCTGCCGCGGCGGAACGCGAGCACGACCGGCAGCGTAATCTTGCCCTCGCGGAAATCGTCGCCGATGTTCTTGCCGAGCCGCGCCGCGGCGCCGCCATAGTCGAGCGCATCGTCGACGAGCTGGAAGGTGATGCCGAGATTCATGCCGAACGAGCGGCTTGCGGCCTGCTTCGGCCTTCTGCCGCGCCGAAGCGCGGGGCCGACCTCGCAGGCCGCGGCGAACAGTTCGGCAGTCTTGGCGCGGATCACCGCAAGATATTCGTCCTCGGTCGTCGCCGTGTTCTTGGCGGCGGCAAGCTGCATGACTTCGCCTTCGGCGATCACCGCGGCGGCGGCGGAGAGAATTTCCAGCGCCTTGAGGCTGCCGACCTCGACCATCATCTTGAACGCCTGGCCGAGCAGGAAATCGCCGACCAGCACGCTCGCCTCGTTGCCCCACAGCATGCGCGCGGCAAGCCGTCCGCGCCGCAGCTCGCTCTCGTCGACCACATCGTCGTGGAGCAGCGTCGCGGTATGCATGAATTCGACCGCCGCGGCGAGCTTGATATGGCCGTCGCCGGAATAGCCCGACAAGCCGCGCCATGGCGAGCGTCAGCATCGGCCGCAGCCGTTTGCCGCCGGAAGTGATGAGATGGTTGGCCACCTCCGGGATCATCGTCACTTCGGAACCGGTGCGCGCCGATGATGGTGGCGTTGACGCGCTCCATATCGGCGCCGACCAGATCGACCAGCGGCTCGATCGACGGCTCATCCGGGACTTTCGAACGGGACGACAACGGCCACTTCTATGTTCTCCACATGCCGGAAGGACGAGGCAGCATAGAAACGCTATGGTGACGCGGCAAGGCTATTCCATGGTGTGGCGGCGGCAGGGTGGGACAATGTAAAGCAACGAACGTGCCATCGATGCCGTCAACGTCGAGCCGGCTGCGACGTGGCGGTCCTGGTGCCGTGCTACAACGAGGAGCGCGCGATCGCCAAGGTGGTTGCCGATTTCCGCGCGGCGCTGCCGGCGGCGACGGTCTATGTCTACGACAACAATTCCACCGACGGCACGGTCGCGGCGGCGAAGGCCGCCGGCGCCGTCGTGCGCCGCGAGACCCATCAGGGCAAGGGCTACGTCGTGCGGCGGATGTTCAACGACATCGAGGCCGACATCTACGTTCTGGTCGACGGCGACGCGACCTATGATGCGCCGAGCGCGCCAGGCCATGATCGAAAAGCTCCTTGAGCGACCGGCTCGATATGGTGGTCGCCAGCCCGCGTCGATCGCGAGGACGCGGCCTATCGGCCCGGCCACCGTGCCGGCAACCGGCTGTTGACCGGCTTTGTCGCGCATATCTTCGGCCGCGCTTTCACCGATATTCTGTCCGGCTACCGCGTGTTCTCGCGCCGCTTCGTGAAATCGTTTCCGATTTTGTCGGGCGGCTTCGAGATCGAGACCGAACTGACCGTGCATGCGCTCGAGCTCGAACTTCCGGTCGGCGAGGTGGCGACGCCTTATTATGCGCGGCCCGAGCGGATCGGCGTCGAAGCTCTCGACCTGGCAGGACGGATTGCGCATCGTCTGGACGCGTGTTGAAGCTTTATCGGGCGGAACGGCCGCTGTCGCTGTTCGGCGCCTTCGGCGTCGCGCTCATCATCATCTCGATCGGACTCGCCATCCCGATCGTCATTACTTACTTGCAGGAAGGTGTCGTGCCGCGCCTGCCGACCGCGGTGCTCTCCACCGGGCTGATGCTGCTCGCCTTCCTGTCGGTCGCCTGCGGCCTGATCCTCGATACCGTAACCCGCGGCCGGCGCGAGGCGAAACTCATCGCCTATCTCGCCTTGCGCGCGCCGGGCGAGGAGCGGCGGCGGAGCTGAGGTCTTTCGGGAGCCAGGATTGCGCGAACTCGTCCGTACCAACGATGCCGTGCTGATTTCGGCGATCGAAGCGCTGCTCAATGGCGCGAACATCGGGCATATGGTGGTCGATCAGAATATGAGCGTGCTCGAAGGCTCGATCGGCATTTTCCCCCGCCGCATTCTGGTCGGGGATGACCAGGTCCTCGCCGCGCGGCGTCTTCTGCAGGATGCCGGCTTCGGCAACGAGCTGCGGCCGTATGTCGAATAACGAAACGAGCGAGGACGCCGTCCTCGGCGGCAGGCTCGTGCTGCGCCAGCCGGTGCGCGGTCACCGCTTCGGTCACGATGCGATCCTGCTTGCCGCGGCGACGGCGGCGCTGCCGGCGAGCGGGCGATCGAGCTTGGCGCCGGCGTAGGCGCGGCCGGGCTCGCGCTGGCGCGCCGCATTGCGGGACTTGATGTAACGCTGATCGAGATCGATCCCGCGCTCACCGAACTTGCGCGCGGCAATGCCGCGCGCAACAGCCTCATCGATCGCGTGCGCGCGCTTTGTCTCGACGTCGCCGCGCCGGAGAGTGCATTCGCCGCCGCTGGGCTTTTGCCCGCATCCGCGGATCGCGTTCTGATGAATCCGCCGTTCAACGCGCCACAAAATCCTTCACCCGAGCGCGGCCGCCGTCTGGCGCGCACGGCCACCGACGGCACGCTCATGCTGTGGCTCACAACGGCGGCGCGGCTCCTCCGTGCTTCGGGAACGGTCACGCTGATCTGGCGCGCCGACGGGCTCGGCGATGTGCTTGCGGCGCTCGCGCAAGACTTTGGTGTGATTACCATCCTGCCGGTGCACCCCAAACCTGGCGCCACGGCGATCCGCGTGATCGCATCCGCGCTAAAGGAGCGAAGCGGGCCATCGTCGCTGTTGCCGGGTCTCGTGCTGGCCGACGCCAACGGCAAGCCGACCGCGCAAGCCGAAACCGATACTGCGCGACGGTGCGGCTTTGCCGTTGACTGGAAGCTGAGTGCTGACTGCGGCTGAGGAACTAAATCCAAACGTAAACAAGAGTTAATACTGATACTTAATCAAGCAATCCTGCTCAGCCGTTGGGCACCATGCTGGCACTTAAGCGGGCTGGACCGACCTGCTTTGCTTCGCCTCGGTGCGAATTGGAAGATATGAAACAGCGACAAACACGCTGATTAGCATCAAGAGGAAGTAGATCTTCATTGCTTCCTTTGCCTCCGCTGTTGATTGCGGCACCCGCTGTCTAAGCAAGAAGCGTTCCAGCCTTTAACAAACGGTTACTTGATGGTTACGCGAACCCGTCATATTTGAGCCTCCATGATCGAGCCGGTGATCGGGCAAGGCGGTCCAGAGCGTTCTCGGCCGCGTCGGCGGGCTGTTGGGACCGCTGATCCCGCAGCGTTTCGCCGCGATGCTCCCGTCGTGCCGGTGGTGCGCTTGACCGGCATCATCGGATTTTCGACGCCGCTGCGGCCGGGACTCTCGCTGGCCGGCGTCGCCCGCACGCTCGAGCGCGCTTTTGCCGTGCGCCGCGCCGTGGCCGTCGCGCTGTCGATCAATTCGCCGGGCGGATCGGCGGTGCAATCGCACCTCATCTTTCGTCGCATCCGCGAATTGGCGGAGGAACATGAGCGTCACGTCATCGCTTTCGTCGAAGATGCCGGCGCCTCCGGCGGCTACATGATGGCCTGCGCGGCGGACGAGATCGTCGCCGATCCAGAGCTCTATCGTCGGCTCGATCGGCGTCGTCGGCGGATCGTTCGGCTTCGACAAGCTGATCGAGAAAGATCGGCAGTCGAGCGGCGGCTCTATACCGTCGGGCGCCCACAAGGCGATGCTCGATCCGTTCCTGCCGGAGAATCCCGACGATGTCGAACGGCTGAAGAACTTGCAGCGGGCAAATCCACGAGGACTTCATTGCGCTGGTCAAATCGCGGCGCGGCGCCAAGCTGACCGGTCCGGAAAATGACTTATTCTCCGGCGAATATTGGACCGGGCGGCGGGCGCTTGGAACTCGGCTTGATCGACGCCGTCGGCGATTTGCGCAGCGTGCTGCGCGAACGATTTGGAGATAAGGTCGTTACACCTTTGGTGCAGGGCCGAACGCGGCTTTCTGGGCCGCCGTATCTTCAGTGCCGGCGGCGACGTGACGCAAATGGGCGGTCCGGCGGGTTTTGCCGAAGACCTGATTTCGGCGCTTGAAGCGCGCGCCATCTGGGCGCGGTATGGGCTTTAGGAGAGCATGATCCCGGAAAGTGGATACCGGTTTTCGGATAGGATCGTGCTCAAACTTCAGTATAGGAGACTGCGGATGCCGCCGCTCATCGTTTTCGCGCTTGGAGTCATGGGAGCGGCCGTGGTGGTGCGCTGGTGCGTGCGCGAGGTCCATCGCGTCAATTCCGAGCTCGACGAAATGCGCGCCAAAGCCAATGTCGAGCCGCTCGACCGCTCGACGCTGCCGAAATTAAAGCCCGACCCGAAAACCGGCGAATACCGGCCGGGGTAATTCGTCATTCCGGATCGCCACGAAGCGGCGAGTCCGAATAAATCACAATCACGGGCTATACTGCCCGGCTCGTCCCGGATGACGACTGCTCTTCGTTGCGACGACGCGGCCCCATTTGTCGTATTCGCTTTCATGAAGGTGCCGAGCGATTCCGGCGTGCCGCCGACCGGCGTTGCGCCGGTCTTGACCAGCTTGTCGTGCACCGCGGGATCGTTGAGCGCATCGTTGACGGCTTTATTGAGCTTGGCGATCACGGCGGGCGGCGTCTTCGCCGGCGCCAGCAGCGCATACCAGTTCGAGGCATCGGTATTGGGATAGCCCTGCTCGGCAAGCGTCGGCACGTCCGGAAGGATGGCGTCGCGCTTGTCGGCGGCCGCGCCGATCGGGACCAGGTTACCGGCCTGGATTTGCGCGATCAGCACCGGGACGTCGGCGGCGAGCACTTGCACCTGTCCCCCGAGCAGATCGGTCAGCGCCGGCGCCGCGCCGCGATACGGCACGTGCAGGAATTGCACGCCCGCCGACTTATCGAGCAGTTCCTGGGCCAGATGCGGCGGCGAGCCGATGCCGGTCGAGGCGAAGGGAATGGTGCCGGGTTTTTCCTTGGCCATCGCGACGAGTTCCTTGGCGTTCTTGATCGCCGAGTTTCGGCGAAACGACCAGCACCTCGGTGACTTTGGTGACGAGAGCGACCGGTGCGAAATCGCGCAACGGTCGTAACGGCATGTTGGCCATGATATGCGGCGACACCGTCACCGCGCCCGAGGTGGTGAGAAACAGCGAATAGCCGTCGGGATCGGATTTGGCGACGTCGTCGCCGCCGAGCGTGCCGTTGGCGCCCGGCTTGTTGTCGATATAGACGCGCTGGCCGAGCAGCGCCGTCATCTTGTCGGCGACCAGGCGGCCGACGAAATCGGTGGGACCGCCGGCCGGAAATGCGACGACAATACGGACCGGCCGGCTGGGAAAGTCCTGCGCCTGCGCGAATTGCGGCGCAAGGAACGCCAGTAACGCCGCAGCGCCGATCAGCAGGCTTCGAATATTGCGCACAATTTCCTCCCTTGTAAGCGGCCATGAGATAGCAGGAATCAGGTATCAGGTGGCAAGAGCCGGATCGAGGCTTGACCTCGCCATCTTGACCTCGACATGCGCGTTCCACCAACAACGGCCCATGAAACCGGCAATGCACGCAGCCGACCAGGATTTGCCGCCTTACATGCGCCCCGAGCGCTCGTTCCAGGGGCTCATTCTCGCTTTGCAGCGCTACTGGGCGGATCGGGGCTGCGTCATTTTGCAGCCCTACGACATGGAGGTCGGCGCCGGCACGTTTCATCCGGCGACGACGCTGCGCGCGCTCGGGCCAAAACCGTGGCGCGCCGCCTATGTGCAGCCGTCGCGCCGGCCCAAGGACGGCCGCTACGGCGAAAACCCCAACCGGTTGCAGCACTATTATCAGTTGCAGGTGATCCTCAAGCCGTCGCCGGACGATTTGCAGGAGCTTTATCTGAACTCGCTCGCTGCAATCGGCATCGATGCGAAAATCCACGACATCCGTTTCGTCGAGGACGATTGGGAAAGCCCGACGCTCGGCGCCTGGGGGCTTGGCTGGGAATGCTGGTGCGACGGCATGGAGGTTTCGCAGTTCACTTATTTCCAGCAGGTCGCCGGCTTCGAATGCGCGCCGGTGTCCGGCGAGCTCACTTACGGCCTGGAGCGGCTGGCGATGTACGTGCAGGGCGTCGAGAATGTGTTCGAGCTTAATTTCAACGGCCGCGACGGCGCCGAGCGCGTCAGCTACGGCGACATTTTCCTCCAGGCCGAGCAGGAATATTCGCGGCACAATTTCGAATATGCCGACACCGACATGCTGTTCGAGCAGTTCCGCATGGCGGAGCTGGCGTGCCGCAAATATCTCGAAGCCGGCTGGGAAGCCGACGGCGCCAATGCCGACGGCCGCGGCCGGCACCTGATGGCGCTGCCGGCCTACGACCAGTGCATCAAGGCGAGCCATGTGTTCAATCTGCTCGACGCGCGCGGCGTGATCTCGGTGACCGAGCGGCAGAGCTACATCTTGCGGGTGCGCGAACTTGCCAAAGCGTGCGGCGCAGCGTGGCTCGCAACCGAAGGCGGAGGAGACGAGAAAGCTTACATGAGCGACGCGAGATGGCGAAATGCCAGAAATCGGCGGACGGCAGCCGATCCCGGTCAAGGTCGAGGCCGGCAAGAGCTATTGGTGGTGCGCCTGCGGACGCTCGAAGTCGCAGCCATTCTGCGACGGCTCGCACAAGGGCACCGAATTCCGCCCGCAGGAATGGAAGGCGCAAGCGAGCGAAGAAGTATGGTTCTGCGCCTGCAAGCGCTCCTCGCACGAGCCGCTGTGCGACGGCAGTCACAAACAGTTGCCGAATGCCTGATCTGCTCCTCGAACTCTTCTCCGAAGAAATTCCCGCGCGCATGCAGGCGCGGGCGGCGGAGGATTTGCGCAAGCTCGTCACCGACCGGCTGGTCGACGCCGGGCCTCGTCTACGAGGGCGCCAAGGCGTTCGTGACGCCGCGGCGGCTGGCGCTCGCCGTGCACGGCGTGCCGGCGCGCCAGCCCGATCTGCGCGAGGAGAAAAAAGGCCCGCGCGTCGGCGCGCCGGAGAACGCGATCGCCGGCTTTCTCAAGGCCGCCGGATTGAAAACGACTTGCCGAAGCCAAGGTGCAGCCCGACAAGAAGGGCGATTTCTATGTCGCGGTGATCGAGAAACCGGGCCGCGCCGCGCTCGACGTGATCGCCGAAATTTTGCCCGCCGTGATCAAGAGCTTTCCGTGGCCGAAGTCGATGCGCTGGGGCGCGCCGTCGGCGAAGCCCGGCGCGCTGACCTGGGTGCGGCCGCTGCATTCCATCGTCGCGACCTTCGGGCCGGAGACCGAGGAGCCGGACATCGTGCCGTTTACGGTCGACGGCATCGCCGCCGGCAACGAGACGCGCGGCCATCGCTTTCTCGCGCCGGCGCCGTTCACCGTGCGCCGCCTCGCCGATTACATGCAAAAGCTCGACAAGGCCAAGGTCGTGCTCGATGCCGAGCGCCGGCGGCAGCATCATTCTCACCGAGGCGAAGCAGCTTGCCTTCGCGCAAGGGCCTCGAACTGGTCGAGGACGACGGCTTGCTCGACGAGGTCGCCGGCCTGGTCGAATGGCCGGTGGTGCTGATGGGCTCGTTCGACCAGAAGTTTTTGCAAATCCCCGAAGAAGTGATCCGCGCCACCATCCGCAACAACCAGAAATGCTTTGTGCTGCGCGACACGGCGCATGCCAAGCTCATCGATAAATTCATCCTCGTCTCCAATCTCGAAACCGAGGACGGCGGCAAGGCCATCGTCGCCGGCAACGAGCGCGTCATCCGCGCCCGGCTGTCGGATGCGAAGTTTTTCTACGAGACCGATCTGAAGGTGCCGCTCGAACACCGGCTGCCGAAATTCAAGGACATCGTGTTTCACGAAAAGCTCGGCTCGCAGGCCGAGCGCATCGAGCGCATCGAGCGGCTCGCTGCCGAGCTTGCGCCGCTCGTCGGCGCCGACGTGGAGAAGGCAAAGCGCGCGGCGCGACTATGCAAGGCCGATTTGCTGACTGAAATGGTCGGCGAATTCCCCGAGCTGCAGGGCACGATGGGGAAATATTACGCCGAGGCGCAGGGCGAGGACGAAGCCGTCGCGCATGCTTGCGAGGATCACTACAAGCCGAAAGGGCCCGGACGATCTGGTGCCGAGCGATCCGGTGTCGATCGCGGTCGCGCTGGCGGACAAGATCGACACGCTAGTCGGTTTTTGGGCGGTCGATGAGAAGCCGACAGGGAGCAAGGACCCTTATGCGCTGCGGCGAGCCGCGCTGGGAGTCATACGGCTCTTGGAGGCAATCAGCATACATTTCGGATATTCAGATCGGTTCTCGCAAATCGATACGCGATCTCGCCTTCAAGACGAGCGAATTGGGACGAAGACTTTTGTCAATGCGCTTGTGCAGAGGTTCTCGTCTGAAGACGAGCGACCGGATAAAACTCTTGGACTCCGATTAGAGCAGGTCGAGTTTCATGAGATCGCGAAGATTTGGTCGATGGATTTGCTGACGAATCTTCTTGATTCTTCGCCGACCGCCTAAAGGTCCAGCTCCGCGAGCAGGGCGCGCGGCACGATCTGGTTGATGCGGTGTTCGCGCTTGAAGGCCAGGACGATCTGCTTCTCATCGTCCGCCGCGTCGAGGCGCTTGGGCAAATTCCTCGACACCGAGGACGGCAAGAACCTGCTCGCCGGCTACAAGCGCGCGACCAACATCATCCGCATCGAGGAGAAGAAGGACAGCCGCGAATATACCGGCGCGCCCGACCCGAAGCTCTACAAGCAGGCCGAGGAGAAGGCGCTGGCGCAGGCGATCGACACCGCCAAGGCCGAGGCGACGCGCGCCGTCGAGAAGGAAGATTTCGCAGCCGCCATGCGCGCCATGGCGAAGCTGCGGCCGAGCGTCGATGCCTTCTTCGACAAGGTGACGGTCAATGTCGAGGACAAGGCGCTGCGCGAGAACCGGCTGAAACTGCTCAACGAAATCCGCGCCGCGACCCGCGCCGTGGCCGATTTTTCCAAGATCGAGGGGTAGACTTCGTCATTCCGGGGCGCGGAGTGCGAACGAGGAGCCCGGAATCGCATAAGCCCCGGCGTTCGAGTGTGAATTCCGCGCCCAGCGGAGACTCTCTCGGCCGCCCTCGCCGCACGCGTTGGCGGGCGCCCGGCGTGCGAGACGGTCCGCGGCACGTGCTAGAACCGAACGCGGTTTCGTGCGTTTAGAGCTCTGTATATTTCCCGTCCCACTCCTCCGAATTGCATTCCAACCCAGAGGCAAATCCCATGGTCATCACCGCCACCGAACTGTCGCCGATCGTCGCCCTGATCGCCGGCATCCTGATTCTGATCGTGCCGCGGCTCTTGAACCTCATCGTCGCGATCTATCTCATCTTTATCGGCCTGGTGGGCCTCAATGACATCCATCATTTCGTCAACCTGCACTGAAGCTATCCAAGCGTTGCATCGAACGCCGGCATCAGCCTAGACAGAGGCGAGGCGGCTCGAACACGATCTCATGGCTAAATCCGCGCGCGAAAATCTCCCGGCAAGCCGGTCGAAGAAGTCCCCGGCGGCAAAGACCGCCGGCGAAAGGCAAATGGGTCTATGCCTTCGGCGGCGGCACGCGCGGAGGCGCGCGCGTCGATGCGCAATCTGCTCGGCGGCAAGGGCGCGGGGCTCGCCGAAATGGCGCATCTCGGCCTGCCGGTGCCGCCCGGCTTCACCATCACCACCGAGGTCTGCACCTATTTCTACGAGCACGGCAAAACCTATCCGAAGGATCTGAAAGCCGCAGGTCGAAGCCGCGCTCGCCGAGGTCGGCCGCATCACCGGAAAGAAATTCGGCGACGCCAAAAATCCGCTGCTGGTTTCGGTGCGCTCCGGCGCGCGCGCCTCGATGCCGGGCATGATGGACACCGTGCTCAATCTCGGGCTCAACGACGTGACGGTCGAGGCGCTTGCGGAAAAATCCGGCGACCGGCGTTTCGCGCTCGGACAGCTACCGGCGCTTCATCACCATGTATTCCGACGTGGTGCTCGGCATCGCGCACCATCATTTCGAGGAAATCCTCGACGACCACAAGGACCGCAACGGCTATACGCTCGACACCGATCTCGCACGCCGACGACTGGGAAGAGATCGTCGAGCGCTACAAGGAGCGCGTCGAGGAGGAAAGCGGCAAGCCGTTTCCGCAGGATCCGCACGCGCAATTGTGGGGCGCGATCGGCGCGGTGTTCGGCTCGTGGATGAACCAGCGCGCCATCACCTATCGCCGCCTGCACGCCATTCCGGAAAGCTGGGGCACCGCGGTCAATGTGCAGGCCATGGTGTTCGGCAATATGGGCGAGACCTCCGCCACCGGCGTCGCCTTCACGCGCAATCCGTCGACCGGCGAGAAAAAGCTCTACGGCGAATTCCTGATCAACGCGCAGGGCGAGGACGTCGTCGCCGGCATCCGCACGCCGCAGGAGATCACCGAGGCCGCGCGCAAGGAAGCCGGCTCCGACAAGCCGTCGATGGAAGCGGCGCTGCCCGACGCCTTTGCCGAGCTCAAGCGCATCCACGACAAGCTCGAGCGGCATTACCGCGACATGCAGGACCTCGAATTCACCGTCGAGCAGGGCAAGCTGTGGATGCTGCAGACGCGCAGCGGCAAGCGCACCGCGCAGGCGGCGTTGCGCATCGCCGTCGAACTGGCGCAGGAAAAACTGATCACCAAGGAAGAAGCGGTGGCGCGGGTCGATCCCGCTGTCGCTCGATCAGCTTCTGCATCCGACCATCGATCCGAAGGCCGAGCGCAAGGTGCATCGCCACCGGCCTGCCGGCTTCGCCCGGCGCGGCCTGCGGCGAGATCGTGTTTTCGTCCGAAGAGGCCGAGCTGCTCAAGAGCCAGGGCCGCAAAGTCATCCTGGTGCGCGTCGAAACCTCGCCGGAGGACATCCACGGCATGCACGCCGCCGAAGGAATTTTGACGACGCGCGGCGGCATGACTTCGCATGCCGCGGTGGTCGCGCGCGGCATGGGCAAGCCCTGCGTCTCCGGCGCCGGCTCGCTGCGCGTCGATTATCGCGCGCAGACCATGACCGCCGGCGGCACTACGCTGAAAAAGGGCGACACGCTCACCATCGACGGCTCCACCGGCCAGGTGCTGGCCGGCAAGGTGCCGATGCTCGAGCCGGCGCTCGCCGGCGAATTCGCCACCGTGATGCAATGGGCCGACGCGGTGCGCAAACTGAAAGTGCGCGCCAATGCCGATACGCCGGCCGACGCCCGCGCCGCGATCAAATTCGGCGCCGAGGGCATCGGGCTCTGCCGCACCGAGCATATGTTCTTCGACGAGGACCGCATCCGCGCCGTGCGCGAGATGATCCTGGCCGGCGACGAGAAAGCGCGCCGCGCCGCGCTCGGCAAAGCTGTTGCCGATGCAGCGCGCCGATTTCGTCGAACTGTTCAAGATCATGGGCGGCGCTGCCGGTGACGATCCGGCTGCTCGATCCGCCGCTGCACGAATTCCTGCCGCACACCGAGAAGGAGATCGCCGAAGTGGCGGCAGGCCATGGGCGCCGATCCGCAGAAGCTCGCGGATCGCGCGCGCGAACTGCACGAGTTCAATCCGATGCTCGGCTTCCGCGGCTGCCGGCTCGCCATCGCCTATCCCGAAATCGCCGAGATGCAGGCGCGCGCGATTTTCGAGGCCGCGGTCGAGGTCGACCCGCGAAACCGGCAAGCCGGTCGTGCCGGAAATCATGGTGCCGCTGATCGCCAGCAAGATCGAACTCGATCATCGTCAAGGAGCGCATCGACGCCATGGCGGAGAAGGTCGCCGCCGAAACCAAGAGCAAGCTCAAATATCAGGTCGGCACCATGATCGAGCTGCCGCGCGCCGCGCTCATGGCCGGCGAGATCGCCGAAACCGCGGAGTTCTTCTCGTTCGGCACCAACGATCTGACGCAGACCGCATTCGGCATCAGCCGCGACGATGCCGCGAGCTTCCTCGGCATCTATACGGCGAAAGGCATTCTGCCCGCCGATCCGTTCGTGTCGATCGACCGCGAAGGCGTCGGCGAACTGGTGCGCATCGCCGCCGAGCGCGGCCGCAAGGTGCGCAAAAATCTGAAGCTCGGCATTTGCGGCGAGCACGGCGGCGATCCGGCTTCGGTCGCGTTCTGCCACGAGGTCGAGCTCGACTACGTGTCGTGCTCGCCGTTCCGCGTGCCGATCGCGCGGCTCGCCGCCGCGCAAGCCGCGCTCGGCAAGGGCGCGAGCGGCGAAGGATGATTGGAACCGCGAAATTCCAATCGTCGCGCTGGTTTTGTGGTTAATAAAGTTCCAACAATCGCGCGCGCAGCGCCTTGGCGCGGAACTTTGCAAAGAATTTCGCAAGCATAATTTCAGTGCGCCGACGCGGAGCGCGCGCTGATTCGCGCGATTAACGCCTTCGCAACGTTAACTCGACAATAAATGGAACTGTCGCATTCGCGCCACTGCGGTGGCGTTTCCTAAAGCTTGAAGACGTGTTGCGTCGCGCGTGTTGGCGTGAGGGGTAATGGTTGCGTCGCGTATCCGCGTAATGGCGCGCCGTTGTCGGCGCGCTTCTGGCTCAGTGCGTTCTGCATCGCGCTGATGCCGACGTCGATCGGCTATCAGGATCTTGCCGCGCTGGTCGCGCAGCAGCACGGCATTTCCACGCGGCTGGCATCTGATCGCGTCGCCGTTCGGCACCATCGACGCGCCGACGTTCAACTTCACGCGTCCGGTCGGCAGCGCGATCCCGGAGCCGCTCGGCTTCACAACGGTGAATTTCGATCCGCGCTCGCTCGATGCCTATGCCTGGAAGGTCGACGAGCCGCTCGACCGTGGAGCGCGCGCGGCAGATCGAATATCCGAGCGTCAATCGCGAGCATAAGGGCGACCGGCTGCCGGCGAGCAATACTGACGCCGGCGCCGGCCGATCCGGCGAGCCTGCCGCAATTGCAGCCGATCAATGCGCCGGCTGCGCCGGCCGCCGCAATCCGGTGCCGCGCCGGCGCCGCGTCGCGGCGGAACAGCACGCTGAGGATGTTGCCCGACGCCAGCTCATGCCGTGCAAATGGATGTTCACAGCGACGCATCGGTCGGCGATAGCGCCGCCGCGCCGAGATCGCGCGCTGACGCACGATGACTCTGACGCGCGACAAGCCGCCGGAAATCCCCGCGCCCGGCGAGACGATCAATGACCGCCACGCCGCTCGACGAGATGTCGTTTCTTGCGACGATGCCGCGGCGATCGCAGCGCGGCGATCTATTTCGGCACCGGCGTCATGGGCGCGCCCGAAGGCCTGCAAAGCTGGGCGCCCGGCGCGGAGCCGATCCTGGTCGCGCCGCCCGGAGATCCGGGCATCAAGCTTGCGGCGCTCGAAGGCGCCGATTACAGCGCCGACGAGGGCGGCGAGACGATCGCCGGCAAGGACCACGAGCCGTGTGCTAAGCTCCGGCGCAGCGCCTCGGCACTCGACCGGCAAGCCGCGCGCGCACGCCGAGAAATGCCTCGCCGACGCGATCTATTTCGAAGCGCGCGGCGAGCGTATGAAGGGCCAGCAAGCGGTCGCTCAGGTGGTGATGAACCGCGTCTTCTCGGGCTACTATCCGCACGACGTCTGCGGCGTCGTTTATCAGAACGCCGACGCATCATCTCGCCTGCCAGTTCACCTTCGCCTGCGAAGGCAAGGACCTCACCAAGATCGACGAGCCCGATATGTGGGAGCAGGCAAAGCAGATCGCCAAGCGACATGCTCGACGGCAAGATCTGGCTCGCCGAAGTCGGCCACGCCACGCACTATCACGCCTATTGGGTGCATCCGAGCTGGGTGCACGAGATGGCGCGGCTCTACAAATTCGGCGTCCACACTTTCTATCGGCCGCGCAATTGGGGCGACGGCGACGACGAGCCGGTATGGGGCAAGGCCGCGTTCGTGCAGCTCGCCGCCCAGCCGTTGCGGCCCGATCCCGAAGTGCTTTCGGAAAATCCTGCTGCCGCCGCCGAAGAACACGACGCTGTGCGGTGAAGGGCCCGAAGCCGCGGCGTCGCCCGCGCCGAGCGCCGGACGAAGACGTGCGACGACGGCGAAGCTCTACGCTCGTCGAGATGCTACATCTCGATATCCAGCCCGACGTCGAGATTCTGCACCGAATGCGTGAGCGCGCCTGACGACAAATAATCGACGCCGGTTTCGGCGATCGCCGCTGCGGTGTCGAGCGTGATGCCGCCGGAGGCTTCGATGACAAGGCGGCCGGCGACCATGGCGACGGCCTTGCGCATCGAGTCGAGATCGAAATTGTCGATCAGCACCACGTCGGCCAATCCGACATCGAGCACTTCCCGCAACTGATCGAGCGAATCGACTTCGATCTCGATCTTGACCAGATGACCGGCGGCTTGTCTGGCGCGCGTCGAGCACCGCGGCGATGCCGCCGGCGACCGCGATGTGGTTGTCCTTGATCAGCATCGCATCGTCGAGGCCGAAGCGGTGATTGAAGCCGCCGCCGCAGCGCACCGCGTATTTCTCCAGCGCCCGCAGTCCCGGCGTGGTCTTGCGCGTGCAGACGACGCGCGCCTTGGTGTGCGCGATGCGCTCCGCGAAGATCGCGGTCGCGGTGGCGATGCCGGAGAGATGGCCGAGGAAATTGAGCGCAACGCGCTCGGCGCCGAGAATGGCGCGCGCATTGCCGGAAATCGTCATCAGTTTGGCTCTTGGCCGCGATCGTCGTCGCCGTCGCGCGCATGCGGCCTCGATTTCGATGTCGGGCGACAGCCTGCGGAATGCCGCGACGACCAGCGGCAGGCCGGCGATCACGCCGGCTTCGCGCGCGTTGAGCACGGCGCGGCCGTTGGCATCCTCCGGCACCGTTGCGGTCGAGGTGATGTCGCCGGCGCGGCCGAGATCTTCCTCGAGCGCGCGGTTCACCGCCGCTTCGATCTCGAGCGGGGACAGAAACGCGTCGGAGCGCAGAAGCGATATTGCGGCATCGGCGTTGTGCGACATGGACGTTTGCGAATCGGCGCTGAAGAGCAGCGGCATGGACGCGAAATCCATAGTCACTGTCGGCGACGATGGCAAACCCATGCGGCCGCGACGCGAGCAGCCATGCGTCGGCGTGTCGTGGCCGGCCGCAGTTTTCGTTTGGGCGGTTCACGGCCACGCTTTATGCTGCGTGGCTTTCTGAATTCCAATTCGAGGCCGGGGCGACATGAACACCAATTTCAGCATTGCCGCGGGCAAGACCGCCGATTCTGGCGCACGCCGGCCGCTGGTCATCGGCTTCGGCTGCCTGATCGCGATGATGGCGTTTGGGCCGCGCTCGACGCTCGGCTTTTTCCTCACGCCGCTGTCGAGCGCCAATCATTGGGGCCGCGACGTATTCGCCTTTGCGCTGGCGTTGCAGAATTTGCTGTGGGGCATCGGCCAGCCGCTCGCGCGGCATCATCGCCGACCGCTTCGGCACCGTGCGGGTGCTGTGCGCCGGCGCGCTGCTGTACGCCGCCGGCCTTGCGCTGATGGCGCATGCGACAAGCGCGCCGATGCTCGATGCTTCTGCCGGCGTGCTGATCGGCTTCGGCCTGTCCGGCAGCTCGTTCATGGTGGTGCTGGCGGCGTTCGGCAAGCTGTTGCCGCCGAAATGGCGCTCGACTCGCCTTCGGCTTCGGCACCGCGGCGGGCTCGTTCGGGCAGTTCCTGTATTCGCCGGTCGCGGTCGCGCTGATGGACACGTTCGGCTGGCAACAGACGCTGACGATTTTCGCCGTGAGCATGCTCGCGGTGCTGCCGCTGTCGATGGCGCTGGCGACGCCAAGCCGACGCAGGCAGCAGCGGAAGTCGCGCCGCAATCGCTGCGCCAGGCGCTGCGCGAAGCGTTCGCGCATCGCTCCTACGTGCTGCTGGTGCTCGGCTTCTTCACCTGCGGCTTCCAGCTTGCCGTTCATCACCGTGCACATGCCGGCTTATCTCATCGACCGCGGCCTGTCGGCGCAGGTCGGCGGCTGGACGATCGCGACGATCGGGCTGTTCAACATCGTCGGCTCGGTCACCGCCGGCTGGCTCGGCGACCGCGTGCCCAAGCGCTACTTGCTGTCGTTCATCTATTTCGTCCGCGCGGCCGCGATCTTCGCCTTCATTTCGTTTCCGGTCACGCCGGTGACCTGCATCGCGTTCGGCGCGGCCATGGGCCTGATGTGGCTCTCGACCGTGCCGCCGACCAACGGCATCATCGCGCTGATGTTCGGCACGCGCTGGCTGGCGACGCTGGCGGGCTTCGCCTTCTTCAGCCACCAGGTCGGCGGCTTCCTCGGCGTCTGGCTCGGCGGCATCGTGTTCGACCGCACCGGTTCCTACGATCGCGGTGTGGTGGCTGGCGATCCTGTTCGGCGTGCTTTCGGCGCTGATCAATCTGCCGATCGTGGAAAAGCCGGTGCCGCGCATGGCCGCTGCGCCGGCCTGACGCCGGTCATGCCTGCCGGCCGTGACATGCGGGTGAGGGGCATGGCGGCGTTTCAAGGCGATCGTCATCGACAAGACGGATGCCGGCCAGACGGTTCGGCTCACCGATTTCGACGACAAGGATCTGATGGACGGCGACGTCACCGTCCGCGTCGAATATTCGACAGTGAATTACAAGGACGGCCTCGCGGTCACCGGCAAGGCGCCGGTGGTGCGCCGCTTCCCGATGATCGCCGGCGTCGATTTCGCCGGCACGGTGGAAGCCTCCTCGCATCCGGCCTGGAAGCCGGGCGACAAAGTCATCCTCAACGGCTGGGGCCTCGGCGAGACCCATCTCGGCGCCTATGCGGAAAAGGCCCGCGTCAAAGGGCGACTGGCTGGTGCGGCTGCCGCCGAGCATGAGCGCGCGCGACGCCATGGCGATCGGCACCGCCGGCTATACCGCGATGCTCGCGGTCATGGCGCTGGAGCGCGCCGGCCTTAATCCGGCGCGCGGCCCGATGGTCGTGACCGGCGCCGCGGGCGGCGTCGGCTCGGTCGCGGTCGCGCTCCTTGCCAAGCTCGGCTACGCGGTCATCGCCTCGACCGGCCGGCCGGAGGAGGCGGCCTATCTCAAGGGCCTCGGCGCCAGCGAAATCATCGAGCGCAAGGAACTGAGCGGTCCGGCGCGTCCGCTCGCCAAGGAACGCTGGGCCGGCGGCATCGATTCCGTCGGCTCGACGACGCTCGCCAATGTGCTGTCGATGACCCGCTACGGCGGTGCGGTTGCTGCCTGTGGACTTGCGGGCGGAATGGACTTGCCGACTTCGGTCGCCCCGTTCATTCTTCGCGGCGATGTCGCTGCTCGGCATCAACTCCGTGATGTGCCCGCTGCCGCTGCGGCAAGAGGCCTGGCGGCGGCTGGAGACCGATCTCGACCGGTCAAAGATCGCGGCGATGACGAGCGAAATCGGCCTCGGCGAGGTGATTGCGGCGGGCCAGCGGATCGTCGGAAGGGCAGGTCCGCGGGCGGATCGTGGTAAAGATCGGGTAACCGATCCGCATGTTCGGCTCGCAAATTTCCGGTCCGACTGTGCGAGGGCGCTATGGTAAGGGGACGGTTAAGAAGTCTTGTTAACATCGCCCTAGTATCCAGCGTGGAAGTGTCCAGAGTGGAGTTGTCGATGTTGCTGCGCGTTGCTGTTGTCAGTGCGTGCGTATTGGGGGCTGCAATCGCCGGAACGGGTTGGCCGTCGCCGAGGATCTCGGACCGGAACAGGCCCGCGCCTTCGTGGTCGGCAAGCTGTTCTCCTATACCTGCTTCGAAGGCACCTCCGGCGTGGGCCGCATTTTCCCCGATGGCTCGGTCGTCGGCACCATCCGCATGCGCGGCGAGGGTCAGCCGCGCTTTGCCGCTCTGCCGGCCGGCACCATCAGGGTCGACGGCGGCTCGATGTGCGCGCATCTCGCCGGCATGCCGATCACGCCGTGCTTTCGGGTGCAGAAGATCGATTACCGGAGCTTCCGCGGCTCGCTGTCCGGACTTGGGCTTCGCCTATTGCGATTTCTATCAGCGCAATCCGCGCACGCAGATGACCGGCGCGCCCGGCGAGCGGCCGTGCGGCGACGCCGGTTGCCAATACGCGCCCGGTACTGCGGCCTTCGCTTCAGGAATAACAAGAATAATCCGGCTACCGGATTCTCACTCCAGGTCGAGCCGGAACGGCGTCGCCTCGGCGGCGATCTCGCCGCGGCCGATGGTTTCGATCGCGGCGACCATGCGGCCGTTCGCGGCCGAGGAACCGGTCGGCAAGCGAGACGATGCGGATGTTCGGCGTCGCGGTCGGTGAGGCGCGCCGCAGCGCCTGCGCGATGATCGTCCTCGTCGCGTTGCGGATTAAGCGCGCAGACGGCGGCATAAGCGCTCGCGGTCGAGCGGCTGATCCCGGCAAAGCAATGCACGACGAGCGGCGCGCGCCGGTCCCAGCCGCGCACGAAGTCGATGAGCTCGGCCACATGCTCTTCGCCCGGCATGATGTAACCGTCGAGCGGGCGTCGAAATGTCGTGCAGCTTGAGCCACAGATGGTTTTCCGGCGCGACGCTGGTCGGCCGTTCCAGCCGCGCTTCGTCGCCGATCAGCGATACGACATGGCGCGCGCCGGCACTCCTCGACGGTTTCCTGCAGGCGTGACAGCGAGCAAACGTGAATCATGGAGCTTTCCCTTAGCGCGGCCGCGCGGCGCAAGTGTGACGCCGCCGTTCAGCCGTCGGCAAGCTTCTTGAAACGCTCGAAATAACGAGCCTCCGCGGTTTCAGCCGGCCAGGGTTTTAGGTAATCGCGTTCCAGCGTCGCGGAAAATACCGGCGGATGGCCGAAGAAACGCCGCGCCTCCGCTCGCTTCAAAGCCGGCAAGCCGCGTTGCTTCGAGATAGGCCGCCTGGCGGTCCGCTGCCTTGATCAGATTTTCCAGCTCCGGCGGCGATTGCGGCGGCAGGCCGAAGCGCAGATGGATCGCGGTGAGAAGCCGCCGCTCCACCGCCTTGTAGGCGTCGCCGATCACCGCCTTGAACGGCGAGATCATGTCGCCGATCACATATTCCGGCGCATCGTGCAGGAGCACCGCGAGCCGGCGGCCGCGGTCGAGCCGCGGCATGCGCGCACGCGCCAGCGCCTCGACCAAAAGGCAATGCTGCGCCACCGAGAAAATATGCGCGCCGGTGGTCTGCCCGTTCCAGCGCGCCACGCGCGCCAGCCCGTGCGCGATATCCTCGATCTCGATGTCGAGCGGGGAGGGATCGAGCAGATCGAGCCGCCGGCCCGACAGCATCCGCTGCCAGGCGCGCGCGCCGTGCGCGGCGCTCTTCCTATCTGTAGGTTTTTTGGATGGCCTCATGGCGATAGCAGGTAATGAGATGATCGTTGACCATGCCGACGGCCTGCATGAAGGCGTAAACGATGGTCGGCCCGCAGAACTTGAAACCGCGCGCGGCAAGTTCCTTGGACATCGCGCGCGAGATTGCGGTTTCCGCCGGCACCTGACGCGTTGTGCGGTAGTGGTTCAGCTTCGGCTGGCCGTCTACAAAGTCCCATAACAGCTTGGAGAAACCCGGCCCTTTCTCCATGACTTCGAGCCAACCGCGCGCCGAGAGCACGGCGCCTTCGATCTTGGCGCGATTGCGCACGATGCCCGCGTCATTCATCAGGCGCTCGATCTTGCTGGAGCGGTAGCGGGCGATTTTCTCCGGCACGAAGCCGTCGAAGGCGCGGCGGAAATTCTCGCGCTTGCGCAAAATCGTGATCCAGGACAGGCCGGCCTGAAATCCGTCGAGTACCAGCTTTTCATAAAGCGCGCGGTCGTCGTATTCCGGCACGCCCCATTCCTGATCGTGATAGGCGATATAGAGTAGGTCGTTCTTGGGCCACGGACAGCGGACAAGATCGGTCATTGAGCGGCCTTTTCGCCGGGGAAGGCAAAGTGCGCCCAGTCGGGTTTGACCAGATGGATCGGCACGCCGCCGCCGGTGAGCGGCTCGGCCTGGGAAATCGCTTCGGCGACCCGATCGAGGCGAAGGAGCGCTAGACCGCGGCCGTGCGCGGCCGAACCCATGGTGCCGACCTGGCGCTCGCCGGCGAGTACGACCGCGCCGGCTTGTGGTGCCCGTCCGTCGTACCGGACCGGCACGGCGCGGGTGCGCGCAATGCCGCGATGCTCCATGCGCGACACCACTTCCTGGCCGACATAGCAGCCCTTTTCGAAATCGACGCCACCGAGCTGGTCCATGTCGGCCTCATGCGGGAAGGCGTCGCCGTAGCCGAAATCCACGCCGCCGCTCGGCACGCCAAGCGCGATGCGGTGCGCCTCGTATTCATCCGCCGGTACGATCGTGGCGCCAAGCCCGGCCGCCGCATCGGCGGCGCGGTGTGGTTGCAGCATCACGCGAACGCCAAGTGCCGCCAGACGCGGATCGGCATAGGTCAGGCCTACTTTGGCTTGGCCGCCATTGCCGGCGCCGCCGTTCCAGGCCGCCAGCACTCCGAGCGTTTGCGATAAATCCTCGATCATGACCTTGGCGCGCAATTTGTAGAGGTTAAGCTTTTCGACGAGCGTCCCAGCCTGCGCGCGCGGGACATCGAGGAAAAAGCCGCCGCCGTCCCCCGCCGGGGCTTCGACCGCGATGAAATCGGCGATGATTTTGCCTTGCGGCGTCAACAAGGCGCAGAAGCGCGCCGCGCCCGGTGCGAGATTGAGAATATCCGCGGTGACGAGACCGTGAAGAAAATCTCGGGCGCCGTCGCCGGCGACTTTGACGACGCCGCGGTCCGGCAGAAGGGCAGCTTTCATGCAGTGCAGTCTTTATGAAGTCTTCATGGTGGCAGGGCTTAAGCCGGCGGCGGTACGGCTGCAAGCCGGTTTTCAGCCCGCACGTGCCGGTGGAGAACATTCAAAATTGGCGGGATTACTCTTCGTATCGAAGGGTTCTTTTTGCTATAAACCAAGCCTGTGCCGCGGGCGGGGACGGCCCGTGCGATCGCCATATCCAGAGTTCAGACCGTCGGTCACGAAACTCGCAGCACGCGTTAACGGAAAACGCATGACCGAAGACCTGCTTACCCTGCGCGCGCTCGTGGTCTCGCGTGATGGCGGATTGCGAGATTTGTTCCGTCAGGCGACGGCCGCGGCAACGATTCCGATCGAAATGCTGGAAGCCGCCGACGCCGCGTCGGCCAGCAATTCTCTTGCCGGCAACGATCTCGTTTATCTCGACGGGGCGCTTCCTTCGGAGGAGATCGTGCAAATCACCAACTCGCTGCGCACCGGGGAGAAGCCGGCATTCTCCGTTCATCTGGCGACCGGCGCCGCCGCGGTCGCTTTCGCCACCGACGCGATGGCCGGAAGGCCGATGCGGATCGGGGAAGCACAATGGCTGCTCGAGCGCTCAATTCGCGCACGGCTGCCAAGCCGGGTATTCGTGGTCGACGACTCGGCGACCATGCGCTCGATCGTGCGCAAGGCACTTGCCGCGACGCGTTTCCCATTCCAGGTTAGCGAGGCGGGCGAGGGGTTCACCGCGCTCAATATGGTCCGTGGCGGCGAGTTCGATCTTGTCTTTCTCGATTACAATATGCCGGGATTTTCCGGCCTTGGAGACGCTGGCCGAGATCAAACGTGGGCGCACCGACGTCGGTGTGATCATGATAACGTCGACCACCGACGACACGCTCGCCAAGCGGGCGCGGGAAATGGGCGCGGCCTTTCTCAAGAAGCCGTTTTTCCCGAGCGATATCGAAAACGTGTTGTGCAGCTTTTACGGCTTGCGCGCGCTTTATCCGCGGCAGAGCTAATCGGAAAGTCTTTTTACTGGCGAGACAGCTTGACCGAGAATTCGCCGTTGCGGATGCGCGGACTGAGATTTTCGGCGTAACGCGCCGCGGCCTCTTCGCCATAGGTCGAGATCAGCTCGGCAAGCGCCAGAAACAACGCGGTCTGCGCCAGGCAGTCGCCGTCGATGCCGTCGTGAGCGGCTTCGGCCCACGCGTCCTGAAGATACGCAAGCGCGAGCCGCTTCTGCTCATGCTCGGCCAGAGCCTCGCCGGAGCGCAAGATCGTGTGTTGCAATCGTCATTGCTGTTGTGTCGCTTTTTGCCTTTGCCGCAGCCCCGCGGCGTCCCTGCCCGAAACGACGTTAGCACGGCGGTTCTCGGCTTTTGAGGCCGAAATTTAAGGCAGGGTTAATGGCTCCGGCGTCGCAATTACCCACGCCAAAAGACGCTAATTGGCGTAGCGCGCGGTGATGTCGCGGGCGATCTTGGCCCCCTCTTCCAGATAACGGCGGATCACGGCATCCGCTGCCGGCGTGCAGGTCCGGTAGCTTTGCTGGAAACCGCGGTAGCCGCGGTTGAAGCTCGCGACCATCTGATCGTGGCGCTGCCCCGCCGGCGCCTCGGCATCGATCAGCGCCTGCGCCTCGTCGCGCCATTTCTGGCCTTCGTCGGACTTGCAGACGCCGCGCAGGAAATGCAACGCGCCCAGAATTTCCGACAGCCGCTGCAAATCGCGATCGTAAGGCGCGGGCACGTCCTGCGCCGCAGGCGGCGTAGGCGCGGTCTGGCCCGGGGCCCCCGGCGCGAGCGGTTTTGTCGCGGCTGGAGGCTTGGGCGCAGGCGAAGGGCCTACCGGCGCTGGCGGCGCCATCGGCGCACCCCAGAACTGGGCTTGCGCCGGCGCAGCCAGGCAAAGCCCGAGCAAAACCGCTAGCAGAAAGCGCAACATCGGCATGTCCGCAAAATGTCCGCAAAGGTGAGGGCCGCGGAGATTAGGGGTCGAGCGGATACCACCGCAAGCACTCGAACGCGGCATGGTTGAGGCGGATTGGCGGCGCTCAATCTCGCACCAGCGCCGCGATCCGCTCGGCTGCGGCGGCCACGATCTGCGAAAGTCCTTCGGTCGTCTTGAGCCCGGCGATTTCGTCCGGCGCTAGCCAGTTGGCCTCGGCCAATTCTTCGTTCAGCGAAACAGCGCCGCCGACGAAGCGCGCGGCAAACGGCAGAATGACGAAATGCCGCTCGACGCGTCCGGCGTCGTCGCGCGCGATCGCCTGGCGGAAGCCGACAAGGCCCGCCGGCTCGATGTCGAGCGCGGTTTCCTCGCGCATTTCGCGGATCACCGCCTGTTCGAGCGTTTCGCCGAGCTCGACCCCGCCGCCAGGGAGCGTGTAGAGGCCGTGCGCAGGCGGTCGCGCGCGGCGCACGATCAGCACTTTGCCGTCGCGGAATATCGCGGCGCTCACCGCCAAATATGGCCGCGTTGGATAAGTGCGCGCGTTTTCGTTCCCGGTCATTACCATCCATCTGAACTCGGCCTATATGCGTACCGATGTGCGGACGCTATGTCATCATCTCGACGCCGGAGGCAATCCGGGCGCTGTTCGGCTATGGCGAGCAGCCGAATTTTCCGCCGCGCTACAACGTGGCGCCGACGCAGCCGATCCCGATCGTGCGGCTTGCCGACGGCAAGCGCTCATTCACGCTGATGCGCTGGGGACTTTGGCCGTCGTGGGTGAAGGACCCCAAGACATTTCCCCTTCTCATCAATGCGCGCGGCGAGTCCGTCCTTGAGAGACCGGCGTTCCGCAACGCCATGCACCGGCGGCGCTGCCTGATCCCGACCGACGGCTTCTACGAGTGGCGGCCGCTTGGCGCCAGCGGTCCGAAGGAGCCGTATTTCGTCCGCGCAAAAAGGGACGCTGGCGGCAATGCGCAACCGCTCGCTTTCGCCGGTCTCTACGAGACTTGGACCGGACCCAACGGCGAAGAGCTCGATACGGCGGCAATCGTCACTACGGCAGCTAACCGCACGCTTGCACCGATCCACGAGCGCATGCCGGTCTTCGTTCCGCAAGGAAGCCTTCGATCTGTGGCTCGATTGCGCCAATGTCGAAGCCGATGTCGCCGCGGCCCTGATCAGACCCGCCGACGATAATTTACTCGAAGCTTATCCGGTCTCGCTGGCGGTCAATCGCGTGGTCAATGATTCACCTGAGCTGATTGCTCCCGCCGCCGAACCGGCGCCGGCTGCCGCGCCGGTACGGTCCGCTGCCGCCGCCGAAAAACAAAAAGACCAAAGAGCCGGACGATCAGGCGTCGCTGTTTTAAGCGCGGACTCGCGCGGCTTCCGATGATATCCTGAGGCGTCGGACGCTGCGGAGGCTTGGCATGAAAGCGTTTGTTTTGTTGGTGACGTGGTTCGTCCCGGGAATGCCGCCGAGCAGTTATCAAACCGCTTTCGAATCCGCGCACGCGTGCGAAGTCGCCCGCATCGCCATTCATGCCGAAGGGCGGCGGATGGCGGCGGAAGTTTATCAGCGCGCCGACGCGGCGACGGGCGGCCAGCAGGTTGGCTCGCTGTTGGCGATGAATTATGCGCCGGCCGTTACCGCGATGTGTGTCCCGCAATAGGCATCGATTCTCGCCGCTTTATGCGCGCCAGAACGGCCGCTGCGGCCAGCTGCGCGCCTCGCCGGACGTAATGCCGACATCAGCAGCGGCGCGGTAATCGCTGGCAATATAGTCGAGCAGTTCCTGGCGTTGCTGCTGGCGCGTCCAGAAAGTCCATATCCTCGTAGCGATAAGGCCCGCGCCGGCGCGCCATGACGGCGCCTGCGCTTTCGGAAATGCATCAACCGATTCAGTGGTGCTGTAGCTCGACATGATCTGCTCCAGAAGAACGATCTGGGCCGATCTTTTGCCTGATATCGCTTTGGCGCCACCCGATTACTGAACTCGGTGGCGAAGCCGCCCGCCGCCGTCACGCCGCCGGGCTGCGGTCTAGCTTGTTCAACACGTCTTGCCAGTGGTCGACAGCCTCGCGGGCCTTGCGGACCGTGCCGGCAAACACGTCTTCCTTATAGAGCTTCTGCCATTGCCCATTCTCGTAAAGCTCGACGAGATGGGTCAATGTCTTGCGCGCCGTGAACAGTTCCTGTTCGGCCTTTTTACGCTGGAGATAGGAGGTGAATGCCTTTGGCATAGCGCGTGCAGTATCGCTAAAATTTGTAAAATCACATTGCAATGCGCCGGGATGATTCAATTCAAATTGATTCAATCGCCGCAGTAGGCCCGAAATTACGCGGATAATTCGTTATTTCCGGATCGTTACGCAGCCCGGGCGAGAGCTAAAATCTGCCGCGCTTCCTTCGGCGTCGCCACATCGCGGCCGAGGCCTTGTGCGATCTTCATCATCCGTTCGACCAGGACAGCGTTGTTTTTGGCGAGCTCGCCCGGCGCGATATAAGGATTGTCCTCATAGCCGACGCGGACATGGCCGCCGAGCGATACCGCGAGCGACAGCAAATCCCACTGCTTCCGCGGGTTCATCACGCTGACGTTCCAGATGCAGTTTCTCGGCAAGTGATCGACCATGTAGATGAGCGCCTTCTCGGTCGGCGGCGTCCAGGTGCCCCCGGGCCAGCCGAGAAACAGCGTCGTGTAGGCATTATCCTTCAGGTAACCCTGCTTGCGGACGAATTCGAGATTCCAGAACGCGCCGGTGTGGAAGCATTCGACTTCGAGCTTCACTTTGTGCTCGTCGGCGGTTTTGGCGTAGGCGAGCAGTTCCTCGACCGGATGGATTGCCATCATGCGCTTGGGCGGAAATTGCGGATCGGGATTGAAATATTCGTCATGGGCGTTGAACGCGACCGCCATCATGTCGGGGCCAAGCGTCATAAGCTTGACCTTCTCCTCCAGCCGCGCGCTGGCAACGCCGAACTGCATCACCGGGTCGATCTTGGCGAGGATCGCTTCCTGTAGCCGCTTCCAGCCGTCATGATTGATGCGCGACACCTGCTTGCCGTCCGCCTGCGTCGATTCTTCCAGCGTGCGGATGCCGTGGATATGGGCGATCGCGGCGCCGGCCTTGATGCCGTCGATATATTGCTGGCGCGACGCCGGCAATGTCCTCCTGCGGCGGGCAGTAATGATTGATCGGATAGGAGGTTCGTGAGTCGCAGGCGACGGTGATGATCAGCTTTTCCATTTTGCCCTGGTCGTTTTCGGTTTTTGCACGCGGCGAGTGTAGCTAGGATTGAGCGTAGTGCGATAGATGATCAAAATCATCGCGGCAGATTGAGGAGTGGTCAACATGGGATTGCTCGAAGGCGATACTGCGCTCGATCACCGGAGCCGCATCCGGCATCGGACGAGGAATTGCCAAAGCGCTCGCCGCCGAAGGCGTTCGCCTTGTTCTCAGCGACGTCGCCGAGGAGCTGGCCAAGCGCTGGCGCGCGAGTTCAACGCGGTTTTCGTCCAGCCGACCTGACCGATCCGCCGGCGGCGCGCAAGCTGTTTGACGCTGCCGAGAAAGAACTCGGCTCCATTTCGATCCTTGTGCACAGCGCGTCGCCGAAGCGGCGCGAGAGCGAGACTGCGCTCGCCGTGACCGAGGGCGAATGGGACGCGATGGTGGGCGTTGGATTGCGCTCAGGTTTCGTCTGGGTCAGGCCGCAGGCGCGCACATGAAAGCGCGCAACATCAAAGGACGAATGCTGTTCGTCACCTCGCTGCATGCTTACTCGCCGCGCAACCTGCCGCATTACAGCGCGACCAAAGCCGGCCAAACGATGGTGATGAAGGAGCTGGCGCGGGCGCTCGGCAGCGCCGGCATTCGCGTCAACGCGATCGCGCCGGGCGCAATTCCGGGCGGCGGATTTGCCGCCGACGTCGCATCGCTCGAGAAGATGATCCCGCTCGGGCGCGCCGGCACGCCGGAAGACATCGCCGGCATGGCGGTCGCGCTGTTGTGCGACCGCTTTTCCCGCTATGTCACCGGCACGACCGTAGCGGTGGACGGCGGACTTGCGCTCTACAACTGGATTCCGTTTCCAAAACCCTAGATTGTGGATTTGAGCATGATCTTATCCGAAAACCGGTTTCCACTTTTCGGGATCATGCTCACCGCTACAGCACCTTGCCGGGATTGAGGATGCCGTTCGGGATCGAGCATGGCTTTGAGCGAGCGCATCAGGTCGAGCGCGACCGGATCCTTCACCGACGGCAACAGATCGCGCTTCATCACGCCGATGCCGTGCTCGGCCGAAATCGAGCCGCCGTATTTCTTCACCACCGCGAAGACGACGGCGTTCACCTCGTCCCAGCGCCGCAGATATTCGTCTTTGTCGGCGCCGGCCGGCTGGCTGACGTTGTAGTGGATATTGCCGTCGCCGAGATGGCCGAACGGCAGCGGCCGCGCGCCCGGAATAAGCGCGGTGACGGCGGCGTTGGCTTCCTTGATGAAAGCCGGCACCGCGGCGACCGGCACCGAGACGTCGTGCTTGATCGAGCCGCCGGCATGGCCCTGCACCTCGCCGAACATTTCGCGGATGCGCCAGAACGCCTTGGCCTGTTCGAGACTGTCGGCGATGGTGGCGTCGGTGACGAGACCGCGTTCCATGCCTTGCCCGAGAATGTCTTCGAGCACCTCGCGCAAGCCTTGCGCGCTGCTGCGAGGAGAGTTCGATCAGCACGTACCAGGGATGCGGCGCGGCGAGCGGATCGCGGCAGCCGGCGCCGTGTTGCACGACGAGCTCGACGCCCTGCCGGGTCATGATCTCGAAGCTCGTGACGTCGTTGCCGGCGCGCTCTTGCGCCAGACCCAGGAGTTCGAGGCCGGCTTCCGCCGAGGTCATGCCGACAAACGCGGTTTCGACCGAGCGCGGCCGCGGCACCAGGCGCAGCACCGCCGCGGTGATGATGCCGAGCGTGCCTTCCGCGCCGATGAACAGGTTTTTCAGATCGTAGCCGGTATTGTCCTTTTTCAGCTTGTTGAGATTGTTGAGCACGCGGCCGTCGGCCAGCACCACTTCGAGACCGAGCGCGTGCGAGCGGGCGATGCCATACGCCAACGCAGCGGTGCCGCCGGCATTGGTGGCGAGATTGCCGCCGATGGTGCAGGTGCCTTCGGACGGCAGCAATTGCGGATAGAGCCGGTCGGCCGCGGCGGCGGCTTCGCGCGCGCGCTGCAAGGTGACGCCGGCCTCGCAGGTGATCGTGTTCGAGGTCGCATCGATTTCGCGGATGCGGTCGAGCCGGTTGAGCGACAGCACGATCTCGTTGTGGTGCGGGATTTGCCCGCCGACCAGGCCGGTATTGCCGCCCTGCGGCACGACCGGCGTTTTCGTCGCGTTGGCGAGCTTGAGGATTGCCGATACTTCCGCGACAGAGGACGGCCGCAACACCATCGGCGTGTGGCCCTCGAACAAATGCCGCATCTCGACGAGATACGGCGCCTGCAGCGACGGATCGGTGATGGCGTATTTTTCGCCGACGATGGCGGCGAAGCGGGCCAGCAAAGCTGGGTCCACTTTGGCCTGCGGCTTATTGGGCGGCTTATCGAGCATCGGGCGGTTCCGTGGCGTTCCTCAATCCAGATAAATGACAGCCGGATCTATCGCGGCGCAAGCCGCGTTCAGCGCGGGCTTGCCGCCCGCGCCAGCCTGTCGTTGATCGCTTCGCCGAGATCCGCGTGTGGCACCGGCATGACCGCGATCGTCTTCGCGCCGGCGGCATCGAGCGCGCGCAGATGCGAAAACAGATTGGCCGCCGCTTCGATCAGATCGCCGCGCTGCGGACAGGTTCACCACGCTGCGTCGGCGCTTCCGGCGCCGGCGGCAAGGTTCGGTCCGAACGCGAGCAAGGCTTCGCCGCGCTCGACGCGCTCGGCATTGAGCCGCAGCGGCGTGCGCGGCGCGTAATGCGACGCCAGCATGCCGGGCGCGAGCGGCGCGTCGTCTTCGGCCGCTGGCCGCGGCGGGGGCGTCGGCGAGCCGCCGTCCGAGCGCATGCTCGATCGCTTCGCGCGGCACGCCGCCGGGCCGCAGCAGCATCGGTTCGCCGAGACAGGCGACGATGGTGAATTCGACGCCGACCGGCGTTGCGCCGCCGTCGATGATGAGGTCGATGCGGCCGCCGAGATCGGCGAGCACATGCGCCGCGGTGGTCGGCGACACATGGCCGGAGCGGTTGGCGGACGGCGCGACCACGGGCCGGCGCAAACCGGCAAGAATGTCTTGCGCCACGGCGTGATCGGGCACGCGCACCGCGATGCGTTTCGAGGCCGGCCGTCGCCAGGTCGGATACCGGGCATCCGGCCGCTTTCGGCACGACGAGCGTCAGCGGTCCGGGCCAGAACGCTTCGGCAAGCCGCGCCGCGTCGGCATCGAAACGCGCCAGCGCCCGCGCCGCCGCGAGATCGGCGACATGGGCGATCAGCGGGTTGAAACTCGGCCGGCCTTTGGCCTCGTAGAGCCGCGCCACGGCCGCGCCATTGGTGGCGTCGGCGCCGAGCCCATAAACCGTCTCGGTCGGAAACGCGACGAGCCCGCCGGCCGCAAGACAGCGCACCGCTTCCGCGATCGCGGCGGCGTCGGGTTTGGCTACGCGTGTCGTCAGCGGGGCTGTCATGGCGCAACTCAGTGCCTAAATAAGGCTGCTTCGCGCAAGCGCAATGCCGGCCTCGGCTTGCAGGCCGAAAAGGCCGATTGTATAAGCCGCCGCATCAGTCGGAGTGTGGCTCAGCCTGGTAGAGCACCTCGTTCGGGACGAGGGGGTCGCAGGTTCAAATCCTGCCACTCCGACCATTCATTTTCCCGCCCGTCCATTCCTCCCCGTAGGCCGTCTCGCTGTTGCGGTGCCGTATAGCCGCGCAAAAGCGCGCGCGATTTTGTCGCGGATGGTTTTTCGCCGCGTATATGCGATGCTTTTTGCTGAGTGTGGGGGGTATCCGATTGAATGCCGCAACCGCCTTTCCTTAAGACCGGCGGCCAGGGAGGAACAAATGAAACGGCTTTGCTTATTGGCCGCGGCGGCGACGCTTTTTGCCGTGCCGGCCTTCGCCGACGACACCATCACCATCGGGTTTACCGATTCGCTGACCGGCCCGCTCAACGTCAATTCATTGGGTCAGGAGCGCGGCTACGAGTTTTGGCGCGACCAGGTTAATGCCGCCGGCGGCATCAAAGCCGGCGGCAAGAGCTATCAAGGTGAAATTCGTCACTTATGACGACCAGTCCGTCGGCGGCCGCGTGCAGCAGCTCTACACGCGCCTCGTCAACGAGGACAAAGCGGACTTCCTGTTCAGTCCTTACTCGTCGGGCCTCACCGCGCCGGCCGCGGTGATCTCCGAGCAGTACGGCAAGATCATGCTCGACTCCGGCGGCGCCGAGGAAAAGCCGTTCCAGCTCGGCAACAAATATCTGTTCATGGTGATCACGCCGGCCGGCAAATATCTCTCCGGCGCGGTCGCGGCGCTCAAGGCGAAAAATCCGAACGCCAAGATCGCAATGGTCTATTCCGACGATCCGTTCTCCAAGCGGGTGCTGGCGAGCGCCAAGGAGCAGGCGATCGCGGCAGGACTGCAAGTCGTAATGGATGAATTTTACGCGCCGTCCACCACCGACTTCGGGCCGATCGTCAACAAGATCATCTCATCGAATGCCGATGCGTTCCTCGGCGGCGGACACTATTCGGACGGCGCCACGCTGGCGCGCCAGATGTACGATCAGAAAGCCAATATGAAGTGGGTTTCGATCCTGGTGGCGCCGGCCGACGACAAATTCGGCGAACTGGGACCGGCCGCACTCGGCGTGACCGTGCCATCGCAATGGGAAGCGCAGGTTTCCTATAAGCCGGATTTCGGGCCGACGACGCGCGGAATTTGCCAAGGCATTCCAGGAAAAATTCAATGCCAAGGCGGACTATCATGCGGCGGCCGGCTATACCGACGGCACGATCCTGCAACACGCTATCGAACAGGCCAACTCCGTCGATCCGGAAAAGGTGACGGCGGCGCTCAATGCGATGGATGTCACCACGTTCTTCGGCCACGTCAAATTCTCCACCGATCCGGCATCGCACGGCCTGCAGGTCGCGCATCAGATGGTGCTGGCGCAATGGCAGAGCGTGAACGGTCAGCTCGGCCGCCAGGTAGTCTGGCCGACCGAAGCGCAATCGGCTAATCTCATCTATCCCATCTCGGCCAGCCAATAAGTCGGCGCGGGGCCGGCGGTTTTGCCGCCGGTCCCAATTCTCTGAAAGCGTATGCTCGGCATCCTCGCTTCGATCATCGATGGCGTGTTGGTGGGGCTGGTCTATGGACTGGCCGCCATGGGCCTCACGCTGATCTGGGGCGTCATGGATGTCATCAACCTGACCCATGGCGCGATGGTCGTCGCCGGAATGATGGCGCTCTATCTTCTGGTAAGCGCCCTTGGCATTTCGCCTTATCTCACCTTGCCGCCGGTCCTTGTCGGCGGCTTTTTTGTCGGCATCGCGCTCTACTGGATCGCCATCCATCGCATGGTCGGGCGGCCGCCGCTGATGAGCCTGCTGTCGACATTCTCCGTCAATCTGATTCTGATCGGAGTAGGCACTGCGGTGTGGGGCACCGCGCTGTTCAACGTCGAAGTCTCGCTGCCGGGCATCACCATCGGCCGCTACACCTTTCCCGGGCCGCATATCCTCGCCGCCGTGCTGGCGGCGGTAATCGCCGGTTCGCTTTATATTTTTTTGCAATACACGCGCATCGGCAAAGCGCTGCGCGCGGTCGCCAATAATCGTGAAGCGGCCGAGCTTGTCGGCATTCCGACGACCCGGCTTCTCGCCATCTCCGTCGGGCTGGGCGTCGCGCTCGCCGGCGTATCGGGCGTGCTGATCGGCACGCTGTTTCCTTTCACGATCTTTCGGGCGACAGCTACCAGCTCAAAGGCTTCATCGTCACGGTGCTGGGCGGCTTCGGCAATCCGGTCGGGGCGCTGCTTGGCGGCGTGGCGCTCGGCCTGCTCGAAGGCGCGGTCACGCCGTTCGTGCCGGTGAGCTGGACGCTGGTGATCGAGTTCGGGCTGTTCGTGCTCGTGCTGATCGCGTTTCCCGGCGGGATTTTCGCCTCGCGGCGCGGAGCGCTGTAGATGCTGCGGCGGCCGTTCTTCTGGATCATCGCGGCGGCGATCGCCGCATTCGTTGTGGCGCCGCTCATCGGCAACAATGTCGGCCTGCGCGAGAGCCTGGCGCTTGCCGCCGTTTACATCACGCTCGCCAGCAATCTCAACATTATGCTCGGCTATACGGGCTACATCAATTTCGGCAGCATCGTGTTTTTCGGGCTGGGCGGCTATATCTGCGTCTGGCTTATCTACGCGCATGACTGGCCGCTGGCTTTAAGCCTGCTCGCGGCGGGCGCCGGCGTCAGCGTGCTGTCGTTTATTTTCGGGATCGGTATTTTGCGCCTGCGCGGTCCGTTTTTCGCGCTGTCGACCATCGGCATCGTCGAGGGAGTGCAGGCTTTCACCGAGAATTTCACGCCGTGGGGCGGATCGTCGGGCATCTATATCTCTCCGCAAGTCTTCCTGCCGCTCGGCGGCTCGGCGCGCGCGCTCTGGGTGATCTATTTCGGCTTTGTCGCGGTGATGGGCGCCTCGCTCTATCTGAGCTATGCGATCAAAACTTCGAAATTCGGCCTGGGCCTTCTCGCCATCGGCCAGAATGAGGATGCCGCCGCAATCCTGGGCGTGCCGACACCGCGCTATAAAGCATTGGCCTACAGCGCCTCGGCATTCCTGCCCGCAATCGCCGGCGGGCTTTATTTTTTCAAAGGCGCCTTCATCCAGCCGTCGGATGCCTTCGATCTGACGCTGTCGACCGAAGCAATCGTCATCTGCATGCTGGGCGGGCAGGGGACGGTGACGGGCGTGGCGCTCGGCGCCTACCTTTACGAAGAGCTGCGCGGCTATCTGTTGACGTCGTCGACCTTCTCGAATTTTCAGCTTACCATCGCCGGCGTACTCCTCCTCCTCATCGTCTTGTTCTTTCCTTCGGGCCTGATGGGCTGGATTTACAGCCGCTTTCCGCGCACCAAAGAGGTGCTCGAATGACGGCAAATGCGGCGCCGATTCTCAAACTCGATCACATCAGCAAACGCTTCGGCGGCCTGCAGGCGGTGCAGGATTTGAGCTTCGTTATCCGGCCGGGCGAAATCCTTGGCCTGATCGGGCCGAACGGCGCCGGCAAATCGACGCTGTTCAACCTGATCAACGGCGTATTCGCGCCGGATACCGGCAAGATCGTTTTCAACGGAATCGACATCACCGGCCAGGCACCTTACCTCGTCGCCAGGCACGGTCTCGCGCGCACCCATCAGATCGTGCAGCCGCTGACCAACATGACCGTGCTAGAGAACTGTACGGTCGGCGCCTGCTTCGGCCGCGAGAATCTGCCGCTCAGTCGCGCCCGCGACGTGGCGCGCGAGGCGGTGCGCGTCACCGGCCTCGACGATCGCATCGACATGCTGGCGCTGCACCTGACCATCGCCGGCAAGAAGCGTCTCGAACTCGCCCGCGCGCTGGCCGCACAGCCGAAGCTGCTCCTGCTCGATGAGGTCCTCGCCGGGCTCAACCCCACCGAGGTCGAGCACATGATCGGCGTCATTCGCCGCATCCGCGATTCCGGCGTGACCATTCTCATCATCGAACATCTGATGCAGGCGATCATGAGCCTGTCGGATCGCATCGTTGTGCTCAATTATGGCGAGAAGCTCGCTGAAGGGCTACCGGCCGAGGTGGCGCGCGATCCGCAAGTTATCGAAGCCTATCTCGGCGATCCGAAACTCGCCGCCCAACTGCAAGGCGACACTGTGCAAGAGAGTGCGTCGCATGTCTGACGCGCTGCTCAGTATCGAAAACCTTGAAGCGGGTTATGGCGAGGTGCAGGTGCTGTGGGGCCTGTCGCTTACGGCGCAGCGTGGCGCGCTGACCGCGATTGTCGGCGCCAACGGCGCCGGCAAGACCACGACGCTGCGCGCGGTGGCCGGCACGATCACGCCGTGGCGCGGCCGGGTCATGTTCGAGGGTGAGGACGTCACCCGCGTCCCGGGTCACGTCAAGGCGGCGCGCGGTCTCGCGCTGGTGCCCGAGGGCAGGCAATTGTTTTCCGCCATGAGCGTCGCCGAAAATCTCGAACTCGGCGCCTTCTCCAAACGCGGGTCGCGCTCCTATGCCGACCGCCTCGATCAGGTTTTTTCGCTGTTCCCGCGGCTCGAGGAGCGGCAGCGCCAGCGCGCCGGTACGCTGTCGGGCGGCGAGCAGCAGATGGTGGCAATCGCCCGCGGGCTGATGTCGGATCCCGAGATTCTCATCATCGACGAACTCTCGCTCGGCCTTGCCCCGGTCGTCGTCTATCAGCTGCTGTCGACGTTGAAGCAGCTCAAGGAGCAGGGGCTGACCATTCTGCTCGTCGAGCAGAACGTGCACCTGGCGCTGGCGCTCTCCGATTACGCCTATGTCGTCGCCGAAGGCCGCATCTTCACGGAAGGTGCGCCCAAGGAACTGGCCGCCAAGCCGGAAATCAGACGAGCTTATCTCGGCCTGTGACGCTATGATGCCGCTAAGCTCCGGCGGCGCGAAAACGCATGCACAGAGCATCGAATTAAATCTCGGGGAGGGACGTCATGCCGGGGAGGACAGACCCTAATCCTGCCGCTCGAGGCGGCGGGGCGCCGATCAGTTGGCCGGTTACAGTCGTCGTGTTCTTCGCCGGCAGCGTGCTGCTCTGGGCAGACCGCAGCAATTTCAGCGTTGCCGCCGCGGCTTGGGCGAAGGAATACGGTTGGACCCCGTCGACGATCGGCCTGATGCTGAGCGCGTTTTCGCTCGGCTATCTGATCATGCAGCCGATCGGCGGCTGGATTGCCGACCGCTTTGGGCCGCGCCGTACGCTCGCGGGCGCGATGGCCGGCTGGTCGCTGTGGGTGCTGCTCACCCCCATCGCCCCGACGGTGCTGTGGCTCACCGCCATGTTCCGCGTGCTGCTGGGCGCTTTCGAGGGGCCATATATTCCGGCGAGCATAGCCGCTGTGGCCCGCACCATTCCGTCCGGCGCGCGGCGCGGCCGCTTCGCCGCCTTCATGCAATCGGGCGCGCAGCTTGGCCCGGCGGCAGGCGTCTATTTCGCCGGCCTGATCTTGGCCGCCACCGGCGCCCCGGTTTACATCTTCGTGGTGTTCGGCCTGATCGGTCTTGTCGGCGCGGCGGGGTGGTGGTTCTACGCCCGCAATTTCGACGATCCTCTACCTCACGGCGGACAAGCCCAAACCGAGGAAGCCAAACAGCGCGCCGCGCAGGCGCCGGTGCCGACGCGGCTTTTGTTCACCAGTCCGGCGCTGTGGCCGTTTTATATCGGCTACTTCGCGCTGCCCTATTGCCAGTACTTGTTCCTGACCTGGCTGCCGCAATATCTCACCCATTATCGCGGCATTCCGCTCATCCAGGCGAGTGCGCTATCGGCGCTGCCATTTGTCGTCGCCTTCGTGGCGGCAAATTTCGTCGGCTGGGCGATGGATTGGTTTGCCGCGGCGGGCTGGACGAAGGACGGCTTTCACCGCAAGTTCTTCGTCGGGCTTGGTGCGCTGATGTACATTTCCACCACGCTCATCGCCGCGACCACGGAGTCCAATACGGTAGCGGTGATCATGATCATCATCGCCAATGCCGGCCTGTCGTTCTACGTCGTGCCGTACTGGACGACCTGCACCGACGTCGCACCGAACCAGACCGGCACGCTGGGCGGCGTCATGAATGGCTGCGGTATTATCGGGGCGACGCTGTCGCCATATCTGACCGGCGTGATAGCGCAGGCGACCAGCGCCTTCGTCGCGCCGCTTATCCTCGCCGTCTGCATCATGGCGGTCGCGGCGATAACCATGATCGCGTTTTTCCACGTCAGGCCGCTCAACGAGTTGGTGGCGACACCGCCGGTTGCTGCCAAGGCGGCAGCCTAAAACACGAAAGGCGCCTTGCGGCGCCCGGTGCGTTAACGTCCGTAAAGCGCGAAGGGCGCCTTTCCAGGCGCCCTTGGCATTACCAACCGTGAATTCTGTGACTTAGATCGCGTTCTGGAGCGCGGTGAAGACAGCGACCAGCTTGCTGCCGATATTGTTGACCGAAGGAATGATCGCCACTGAGATACCGGAAGTAACGAGACCGTATTCGATCGCCGCTGCGCCGGACTCGTCTTTCAGGAAACGCCGCATCTGCTTCAACATTGGGTGCCTCTATCCAAAGTTTGCCTCAGTTCGAGTGATGTAACAGAAACAGCATGGTAAAGGAATCGGGATCGAAATTAACCGTGAAGGGGTAATATTAACGGCGGCGCGATCAGAGTTTTTCAGCGAGAAAGCGCAGCAGCCGCGGCGCGAGGAATCCCGAATAGCTGTCCGGCTCCTCGATCGGATCGTTCATCCAGTAATGCGGCGCGCCGTGCACGATGCACGGCCGCACGAAGAAGCCGGCCTGTTTGAGCGCAAGCTGGAACGGATCGGTCTGCGCTTTGCGATCGACGAGATCGTCCTCGGTGCCGGTGGCGAGCAGAACGCCGATCGCGTTGTTGGCGAAGGTCGCGTAGCTGATCGGCGAGGCGTCGAAATAAAGCTGCCGGTTCTCCATCGGCGGCGCGCCCATGAATTTCTGGAAATTGTTCTCGCGGCCGCCCTGGACTTGATAATTCGTCCACATCGCCAGCGACATCGTAGATGCCGTAGACGCCGACCAGCGCTTTCACACCAGCATCGGCCGAAGCGAAGGCATCCTGCGGATAGCGCGCCCGAGAATTTCTTGCCGCCGAGCGCGGCGAGCGCCGCAAGATGTGCGCCGGCGGAAGCGCCGATAAGACCGATGCGCGCCGGATCGATGCCGAATGCGCCGGCTTTGCCGCGGATGAATTGCACGCCGGCGAGCACGTCCTGCACCGCTTCCGGGAAGGTCTTGGTTTTGACCGCGAGCCGATAGGAGATGGAGAACATGGCGATGCCGCGCGCGGCGAGATAGGGTCCCCAATATTGGAAGGCGTCGCGCGCGCCTTGCACCCAGCCGCCGCCATGCACGGCGACCAGCGCCGGCGCCGATTTCGCGTCCTTCGGCAGGTAAAGATCGCCCGCAAGCTCGACGCCGTCGTGATTGGCATAAGCGATGCCGTTTTGGATGGTGACAGCGCCGTCCGTCATTGCTCTCCGCCTCCAGCGCTTGCAGCTCCTGTCGCAATGGCAAAACGCGCCTGCCGTGGTAGAACAACGCGCCCAACGATTGAAAAGCGTATTGAAGGATCAGGCGGAATGTCTGAATGGGGCGGAGAGTCGCGGCCGGCGGAGACTCGCTCGTCGTAGACGGTACGCGGATCGATCTGATCGAACGCGGCTCGGGGCGTCCGCTGCTTTTCCTTCACGCCGAGAACGGCATCGAACCGGCGCGGCCGCGATCGAGGAACTCGCCAAGGCCGCGCATGTCATCGCGCCAACGCATCCGGGCTTCGGCCGTTCGGAACTGCCCAAGGGCATGCGCTCGGTCGACGATCTGTCCTATTTCTATCTCGATCTGCTCGATCAGCTCGATCTTCGACGATCTCATCGTGGTCGGCGTCTCGTTCGGCGCCTGGATCGCCGCCGAGATCGCGGTGAAATCGACGGCGCGGATGTCGCGCCTCGTCATGGCCAACGCCGTCGGCATCAAAGTCGGCGACCGCGAGACGCGCGACATCGCCGATATTTTCGCGGTCACCGATCCGGAATATCTCGAAATGGCCTATTGCGATCCGGCTGCCGGCCGGCGCGATTACAAGGCGCTGCCGGATGCCGAGGTGCTGGCCGCGGCGCGCGCGCGGGAGGCCACCGCGCGGTTTGCCTGGAGTCCGTATTTCCACAATCCGCGGCTCAAAAGCCGGCTGCATCGCATCCGCATCCCGACATTGTTCTTGTGGGGCACGCACGACCGCATGCTCAGCGAAGCCTATGGCCGCGCCTATTGCGCGATGATCCCCGGCGCGCGGTTCGAGCCGATCGAGCGCGCCGGGCATTTCCCGCATCAGGAGCAGCCGAAGGTTTTTGCCGAGCGCGTTCTCGCCTTCGCCGGCGACTAATGACAAATTGGTGTGACGGAGAGCGCTATGCGCGTCTATCAGTTCAGCGAGCAGGCCTATTACCCGACGCATGGAACGATCATTCCGGCTCGCTGCGCGTCATCCTGCCGAACCGCAAATGCGATCCGCGCGTCGCCGCCGATCTGTTTCATCGCTATTACGACGAGTATCAGCTTGCGATGAGCTCGGCCTCGACATCATGCTCAACGAGCATCATCAGAGCGCGACCTGCATGTCGTCGACGGTCGCGGTCGGGCTTGCGGTGCTGGCGCGGGCCACCAAGAAAGCGCGGCTTCTGGTGCTCGGCTATCCGATCGGCCACCGGCCCGATCCGCTGCGCGTCGCCGAGGAACTTTCCACCATCGACGTGATCTCGCGCGGCCGCCTCGACATGGGCTTCATCAAAGGCATTCCCTACGAAATCGCGGCCTCAAACCGCAATCCGATTGAGCTGATGGACCGCTTCTGGGAGGCGCATGATTTCATCATCAAGGCGATGACGACGCATGACGAGAATTTCAATTGGGAAGGCGAGTACTTCCATTATCGCCAGGTGAATGTCTGGCCGCGGGTGTGGCAGGAGCCGCATCCACCGGTCTGGTCGACGACCGGCTCAACCACGCAGGCGCGCGTCCTCGGCGAACGCGGCTATGTGATGGCGACGCTCGGCACCGGCTACGGCACGCGCAAGATCTATGACGCCTATCGCAAGGGCTATCTGTGGCAAGTTCGGCAAGGCGCCGGGCGCCGACCGCTTCGCCTATCTCGGCCTGGTCGCGGTCTCCCATGACCGCGAGGAGGCGCGCCGGCGCGGCGAACTCATCGCCGGCTATCTGCGCACCAGCCCGATCGTGCATTTGCCGTTCCGCAATCCGCCGGGCTATCTGCCGCCGGAGGACAATGCGCGCATGCTGCGCGGCGAAACTCCGCCGCGCACCTACACCAAGGATGGCCGGGTGATCACGATGCAGCACGCCAGCGTCGATGAACTGATCGACGCCGGCATCCTGTTCTGCGGCACGCCCGATGAGGTCTATGCGCAGATCATCGACTTCTGCGAGCACTGCGGCGGCATGGGCAATCTACTGATGATGGGCGCAGGCCGGCTTCCTCAGCCACGAGCAGACCGTCGACAATCTCACGCTGTTCTCCCGCGAAGTGTTGCCGCGGCTGAAAGCCTACAAGCAGCCCGATCCGGAAGCCGCAGCCGCGGCGGTCGCGGCGTAGGTCGCTTTTCCACATCTGGAACAAATCTTGATTTTGGTGCCGCTTCGGCGCATGGCTCCTTTCAGGTGTGACGGATGCCGGCGAATTTGGTGATTGCGCGATGACGACAAGCGAGCCGTTCGCATCCGATCCTTTTGTCGTCGGCAAAAGTGCGGCGGCAGCTGCGCCGATCGGGTAAGTTAGCGTCATGACTACGCGTATCACCATCCGCAAGCCGGACGATTGGCACCTGCACGTTCGCGACGGCGAAATGCTCAAAGCCGTGCTGCCGTTCACGGCCAAGAATTTCGCCCGCGCCATCCTGATGCCGAACCTGGTGCCGCCGGTGCGCACCACGGCCGACGGCGCGGCCTATCGCCAGCGGGTGATGGCGGCGCTGCCGCAGGGCTCGAAATTCAAGCCGCTAATGACGTGTTATCTCACCGACGACACCGATCCCGACGACGTCGAGCGCGGCTTCCGCGACTGTCTGTTCACCGGCGTCAAGCTTTATCCGGCGCATGCCACGACCAATTCGGCCTACGGCGTCACGGATTACGCCAAGGTCACGCGCGTGCTCGAACGCATGGAAAAGATCGGCATGCCGTTTCTCATGCACGGCGAATATGTCGCGCCCGACGTCGATATTTTCGACCGCGAGAAAGTCTTCATCGACAGGCTTTTGTCGAAATGGATCAAGCAATTTCCCAGGCTTCGCTTCACTCTTGAGCATCTGTCGTCGAAGGAGGGCGCCGATTTCGTAAGAAGCGCCGCCCCGGAAGTTGGCGGCACGATCACGCCCTATCACATGATGCTCACGCGCAACGATTGGCTCGGTCATGGGCTAAAGCCCTACATGTACGTGATGCCGGTGATCAAAACCGAGCGCGATCGGGTGGCGCTGCGCAAGGCGGCGACTTCCGGCGAGGCCTGCTATTTCCTCGGCACCGATTCCGCGCCGCATCCTTATGCGAAAAAGGTCTCCAAAAGCGGCATTCCCGGCATGTTCAATGCGCCGGTCGCGATCGAAACCTACGCGCAGGTGTTCGAGGAGGAAGGCGCGCTCGACAAGCTCGAAGCGTTTGCTTCGCTCAACGGGCCGAAGCATTATCGCATGCTGCCGAACGAGGAAACGATTACGCTCGAGAAGACGTTATGGACCGCGCCGGAAGAGGTCAAGGTCGCAGGCCCCGACGAACGGGCCCTGATCTATCGCGGCGGCGAGACCATCCCCTGGAAGGTGGTCAATTAGATTGCGGAGACGATAATGATTGGCTTCCCCGAAAAAAAGGTGATGGCGGAACTGACGGCAAAAATGCTGCTGGAGGTGGATGCCGTCCGCTTCATGACCGACAAGCCGTTCATTTATACCTCCGGTTGGGCGAGCCCAGTCTATACCGATTGCCGTAGGCTGATCTCGTTTCCGCGCGTGCGCCGCACCCTGATCGATTTTGGCGCATCCACGATGTTGCGCGATGCCGGTTTCGAGCAATTCGATTCCGTCGCGGGCGGCGAAACCGCGGGCATTCCATTCGCGGCCTGGATGGCTGACCGGCTGATGCTGCCGATGCAATATGTGCGCAAGAAAGCCAAAGGGTTCGGCCGCAATGCGCAGATCGAAGGGGACATCTCGAGCCGGGCGAGCGCGTCCTCCTGGTCGAGGACATGACCACCGACGGTCGCAGCAAGGTCAATTTCTGCAAAGCGCTGCGTGAGGCCGGCGCCGTGGTCGAGCACGTCTTCGTGTTCTTCTTCTACGACATCTTTCCCGAGGGCAAGAAAATCTTCAGCGATCTCGGCGTGACGCTGCATGCTCTCGCCACTTGGTGGGACGTGCTGGTGGTCGCCAAGCAAAGCGGAAAATTCGACAAAGCCAAACTCGCGGAAGTCGAAGAGTTCATGAACGATCCGGCGGCGTGGTCGAAGGCGCACGGCGGCGTCGCCGAGGCGGCGGAATAACAAGAGGACAGGAATGGCAAAGGAATCTGCTGATGTGATCGTTGTTGGCGCCGGCAATGCGGCGTTCTGCGCCGCACTTGCGGCGCAGGAGCAGGGCGCCAAGGTCATCATGTGCGAAGCGGCGCCGGAGGATGAATCGGGCGGCAACAGCCGCTTCACCGCAGGCTCGATCCGTGTCGTTTATGACGGCGTCGACGACATCAAGACGCTGGTGCCCGACCTTACGCCCGCCGAAGTCGAGACCACCGATTTCGGCACCTATACTGCCGATCAGTTCTACGACGACATGGCGCGCATTACGCAAAATCGCGCCGATCCCGATCTCGTCGAACTCCTTGTCACCAAGAGTTTCGACTCGCTCAACTGGATGCGGCAGAAAGGCGTCCGGCTCATTCCCATCTACGGCCGCCAGGCGTTCAAGATCGACGGCAAGTTCAAGTTCTGGGGCGGGCTGACGGTGGAATCCGTGGGCGGCGGGCCGGGTCTCATCGCTATGCTCACCGAGTCGGCAAAAAAGCGCGGCATCGACATCCGCTATTCCACCCGCGGGCTCGATCTCCTCTTTGATGGCAACCGTGTCGAGGGCATACGCGTGCGCGAGCATGGCGACGTCAAGGAACTGCGCGCCAAATCTGTGGTGCTCGCCTGCGGCGGCTTCGAAGCCAATCCGGAGTGGCGCACGCGCTATCTCGGCCCCGGCTGGGATCTCGCGAAGGTGCGCGGCTCCCGCTACAACACCGGGGACGGCATCCGCATGGCGATCGACATCGGCGCCGCGCCGCGCGGCAACTGGTCCGGCTGCCATGCTGTGCAGTGGGAGATGAATGCGCCGGAATTCGGCGACCTCGCGGTCGGCGATCAGTTCCAGAAACACTCGTATCCGTTCTGCGTCCTCATCAATGCCACCGGCAAGCGCTTCGTCGATGAGGGCGCGGATTTCCGCAATTACACTTACGCCAAATACGGCCGCGTGGTGCTGGAGCAGCCCGGCCAATTCGCCTGGCAGATCTTCGACCAGAAGACGAAGCACTTGCAGCGCGACGAATACCGCATCCGCCAGATCACCAAGGTCACCGCGGACACTCTCGAAGAGTTCGCCAAGAAGCTCGAAGGCGTGAATGCCGCCGAGGTTTTGAAAACGATCAAGGAATATAACGCCGCGGTGAAGACCGACGTGCCGTTCAATCCGAACATCAAGGACGGGCGCTGCACGGTTGGGCTACCCATCAACAAGAGCAATTGGGCGAACACTATCGACACCCCGCCGTTCGAGGGCTACGCGGTGACCTGCGGCGTCACCTTCACCTTCGGCGGTGTGCGCATCAATACCGACGGCGAGGTACTCAATACCGACTACCGGCCGATCCGCGGCCTCTATGCGGCGGGCGAACTGGTCGGCGGCCTGTTCTATTTCAACTATCCGGGCGGCTCGGGCCTGATGGCGGGTACTGTGTTTGGCAAGATCGCCGGCGCCTCGGCGGGCCGGGCCGGAAAAAACTGAGCAATGGACGCCAAGGTCAAACGTCCGCTCAACGAACTGTCCGCGACCCAGATCGCGGACAAAATCGCCACAGGCGAGACGACGTGCGAAGCGGTGGTGCGCGATTGTCTGGCGCGGGTCGCAGCGCGCGACAACGTCGTCAAGGCTTTTGTCAATTTCGATCCGGGATTGGCGCTGGCTCAGGCGCGGGCGCTCGATCGCGGTCCACGCCGGGGGCCGCTGCACGGCGTTCCAATCGGCGTGAAGGACATCATCGATACGGCCGATATGTCGACCGAAATGGGCTCGCCGATTTATCGCGGCAACTGTCCGATCATCTGACGCCGCTTGCATTGCGCTCCTGTGCCGCGCCGGCGCGGTGATCCTCGGCAAGACCGCGACCTGCGAATTCGCCGGCAGCGCGCCACCGCAAACGACCAACCCGCACAATGCCGCGCACACACCCGGCGGCTCGTCGAGCGGTTCGGCGGCGGCGGTCGCTGACGACATGGTGCCGGCGGCGCTCGGCACCCAGACCGGCGGCTCGGTGTTGCGCCCGGCGTCGTTTTGCGGCGTGTTCGGTTACAAGCCGACTTACAACACGTTCAACAAACAAGGCGTCTGGCCGGCGGCGGATTTCGATCGACACCATCGGCTGGCTCGCCCGTTCGATCGATGACATCGCGCTTCTCACCGGCGTGCTGCGCATGGAAACGCCGAAGCGTCCGCAGAAATTAAGCGCGCCGCCGCGCATCGGCCTCTGTCGGACCGAAATTTGGGATACCGCGCAGCCGGAAAGCAAGGCCGCGGTCGAAGGAGCGGCCGACGCGCTCGCCAAAGCGGGCGCGAAGCTGCGCGACGTCGCGTTGCCGCAAGCTTTCGCCGGCCTGCACTCCGTGGCGCGCGGTACCGTCAATTATTATGAGCGCGCCGCCTGCATGGCCTTCTTGTGGGATCACGAGCGCGAGAGACTGTCGCCGCAGATGCGCGGCTATATCGAGAACGGCCAGAAGATTTCGCGCGACGAGTATGTCGCCGGCATGCGCCGCCTCGATGAGGGCCGCAAACTGTTACCTGCGGTGTTCGAAGAGATTGATGTGCTGCTGGTGCCGTGCGTGCCGGGGGAAGCGCCCAAAGGGCTCGGCGCAACGGGCGATCCCAACATGCAGGCGATCTGGACCGCGCTGCACACGCCAAGCATGACGCTGCCGACCCATCGCGGCCCCAACAATCTGCCGGTCGGCATTCAACTGGTGGCGCAGCGTTATGATGACGACCGGTTGCTCGCTTGCGCGCAGTGGATCTGGGGCAAGATCGGCGCGCCGGAGATGGTTGGCGTGCGCCGGGGTCCATAAAAATGGAATTCGACAATGCGTTCGACGTGCCGCTGCCTCCGGAAGAGGCGTGGGCGCTGCTGATGGACATTCCGCGCATCGCGCCCTGTATGCCGGGCGCGGAATTGACCGAAATCGTTGATCCGCAAAACTACAAAGGCAAGATTTCCGTGCGGCTCGGGCCGGTAGCGCTCGCCTTCGCCGGCCGCGTCGCCTTTGACCGCATCGACGAGGCAAGCCGCACCGCGCGGGTGACGGCGCAGGGCAGCGACGCCAAAGGCCGCGGCGGCGCCAATGCTGCGGCAACGTTCCGGATCGAACCGAGCGGCGATGGCGCGCGGGTGCTGATTTACACCGACCTGACGCTGTCGGGCGCGGTCGCGCAATATGGCCGCGGCGTCGGCATGATCCAGTCGACTGCGGCACAGATCATCGGCCAGTTCGCGAGCAATTTGCGTGCGCGACTTGCAGACGGTGTGCCGCAGGAGACTAAACCGATTTCCGGTCTTTCCGTCATGGCGAAAGCTCTGTTCGACCGCCGGAAGGGCAACGATCAGTGAGGGAATTGATCGGAGCGCGCGTCCGGCGCCTTGAAGACCGCGCGCTCCTGACCGGCAAGCGGCGGCTTGTCGGCGATATCGTCGCAGCCGAGGAGCCGGAAGTTAGGAGAATAGAATGAACCGTCTGAAATTCACCGCGCGCATCCTGCTCTGGTTGTTGCTGCTGTTGCCGCTTGCGCCAACAGCGCGTGCGGACAATTTTCCGTCGCGGCCGATCCATCTGATCATTCCTTATGGGCCCGGCGGCATCGTCGATTTCGCCGGCCGCGAACTGGCGCAGAAATTAAGCGCGATCGTCGGCCAGCCGGTCGTCGCCGACAATCGTCCGGGCGCCGGCGGCATCGTCGGCGTCGGTTACGTCGCCCATTCCGATCCCGACGGCTACGACATCGTGCTGATGGATCCGGCAATTGTCATCAATCCGACGCTGCAGAAATCGCTGCCCTACGACATTTTCACCGATCTCGTCACGGTGTCGCGGGTCAGCTCGTCGCCGGAAGTGCTGGTGGTTTCGCCGCTTCTGAATATCAAAACCTATGCCGAACTTGTCGCTTACGGCAAAGCCAATCCGGGCAAGCTCAATTACGCCTCCGCCGGCGTCGGCACCGCGCCGCATCTTGCCGCCGTATTGTGGACATTGGGCACCGCCATCCAGGCCGTGCACGTGCCTTACAAAGGTATCGGCGCGGCGTTCCCGGATCTCATGAGCAACAAGGTGCAGCTGGCGTTTTCCAGCATTCCCGGCGCGCTGCCGTTCACCACCGACAACCGCGTCATTGCGCTGGCGACGACGGGAGCTGTCCGTTCGCCGGTCTATCCCAATCTGCCGACGATCGCCGCGTCCGGCTTGCCGGGATATAATGTTGACGTCTGGCTGACGCTCTACGGCCGAGCGGGCATGCCGCCTGACGTGCTTGCGAAGCTCAACAGCGCGGTCACCAGGGCGCTGCAAGATCCCGAGCTTGCCGCGGCCTTCGCCAAGTTTGGTTTGACACCGGTGCCAACCAGCCTGCAAGACGGCGCCGCCTTCACCAAGTCGGAATATGAGAAATGGAAGAAGGTCATTGTCGACGGCCACATTTTGCTCGATGCGCAATGATGTGGCGATGAGCGGGGCTAGACGATGAGTTTGGGATGACGAGTGCGGGATTATGAATTCTTGGCCGACGGAATTGCGCCTGCACAAGGATCGTAAAACGCTCACCGTCGTTTTCGACGACGGCGAGCGTTTCGACCTTGCGGCCGAATATCTGCGGGTGCGCAGTCCGAGCGCCGAAGTGCAGGGGCATTCGCCGAGCGAGCGGCGCACGGTGGCCGGCAAGCAGGATGTGCAAATCCTCGAGCTGCACCCGGTCGGCAATTACGCGGTGCGGCTCGTCTTCGACGACACGCACTCGACCGGCATTTTCAGCTGGGATTACCTGTTCGAGCTTGGCCGCAACCGCGAGGACTATTGGCACGCCTATCTTGCGGAATTAGCGGAGAAAAAGCTCTCGCGCGCACCGCAGTCGCGGTGAAATCGCACAGATTTTTAGGCATTCTTTTGCCGAGAATCTTCGCCGCCGACTTAACGGCTCGCTTCATCGTCATCGCTAGATTTCCGCACGCGCGTCGTTCGCGCGCAAAAACACGGCCTTCTCACGAGGGGCGACATCAACCGGTAAGAGGATCGAAGTCATGAGCAATTTCGGCAAATTGCTACGGAGCTTTCGTAACGACGAAGCGGGCGTGACCGCGATCGAATACGGCCTGATCGCGGCAGGCATTGCGGTTGCGATCATTGCCACCGTCGCGGCGCTCGGCACCAACCTCAATACGACCTTTTCGACTGTCTCAACGAGCCTCAAATAGCATAATCCCTGATCGGCGCCGCGCGCCAGCACGTCAACGATCGGTCAACTTCGGTTCGGCATGATCGTGGCAGTGTCGGGGTGGGGCGTACGATGGGGCACCGACCGGCATCAGAGCGGCCCTGGTCCCCCTCCCTTGAGACCGGGGCCGTTCGCTTTTCTGTGACATTCTTCTCCCGCATCCAGGTCTTCTCCCGCATCCAGGTCTTCTCCCGCATCCAGGTCTTCTCCCGCATCCAGGTCTTCTCCCGCATCCAGGTCTTCTCCCGCATCCAGGTCTTCTCCCGCATCCAGGTCTTCTCCCGCATCCAGGTCTTCTCCCGCATCCAGGTCTTCTCCCGCATCCAGGTCTTCTCCCGCATCCAGGTCGATGCGGCCACCAAACATTGTTTTTCCGGGCATGGTTGACGGATTGTTCAACCGGCGCTGACGCGCCCGCCTTTGGGAGGAGCGCCCTCGTTCCGTCACAGAATTGGCTATGAAGGCGCCATGATGATCGATTTAGCGCGTCGCTGCGCATTCTATTTGCTGGTGGGGTGTCTTGCGGTGGCGCCGCCAGTACTGCGTGCTCAAGCCGACCGGCCGGCGATGGAGCAATATCGGATATTGCTGGAACAATATAATCGCGCACACGACTTCTATGCCGCAACGGCCAATACCTATTGGGGCTCGATTTCCGAGAAGCGTCAATTGCGCAATGCCAAGCGTTCGCATGGCGAAGCGCTGTCGATCAGCGATTATGTCCTCGAACAGCCGCCGGTCTATACCGGGCCGCCGCGGCCACGCAATCCGGAGGCGCCTTCGCGTCCCGCTTATGTGCCGGTCGTCGCCGATTTTATCGCTGCGGCGAAAAACGAATTCAAGTTCACGCCGCGAATGCCGCAGACCGACGACGAATTCAAGCGCGCCTATGCGAGGGTAGCGCTCGCCGCCGGGTTGACCAGGGATCAGATCGTGCGCATCTATAGCTTCGAGGCGACCGGAAACGGCAGCTACGACGTCGAGGCCGGGCTCGAGTACAATAAGCACGCGCGCGCCATTACCACCGCGCTCGGCTACAACCAGTTGCTGGCGACAAACTCAGTCGAAATCGTGGCCGAGAGCGGCAACGAATTCATCAAATATCTGCACGACCGCACAATTCAATTGCCCGACGATCAGAAATCCGCGCTCCAGGACAAAATCGAAGTCGTACGCCGCATGATCGGCTTTGCACGAAGCGTGCCGGATTCCTGGAGCCAGCACGAAATTCTGGCAAACACCGAGAAGGGTCTCGGCGTGCACGCGCTCAATCTCGATGTCGATGTCGGTCCGCTGTTGCAGACGCAGAAGCTTCTCGATTTGGTCGTCTTTGCGCGCCGTAAGGGATTTACCGCGACGTTGACCGCTGCCGAGCTTGAAATGATGAATCTCACCGGCGACGGCAACGGCTTCGACATGGTAACGATGCCGCTCGAATGGCGCGACAAGGTGCCGACGTCGAATTTCTTCCAGCCGAGCGGCTATGCCGACAATCCGGTTGCGCAGCGCAATAATGTCGTTGCGAAATTGATCGCGGCGACCGACACGCAAATGGACCAAGAGAGCAAAAAATCGGGCGCGAAAGAGCTCGCGGCTTTATTGCATTGACCGGTCGATTGATCTTTTGGTCGATTTTTGCGGTTTCCTGTTACCTCACGGCGCGGAATTAAGGCGTTGCGATGCCACTATCGGCCATTACCATGACCGCTCCGATCATATTGCACTCCTGATGCATTTCCCGGGGCTCTCATGAAACGGCGCGAATTCATCGCACTCCTGTCGAGTGCCGCGGCTTGGCCGAACGCGGCATACGCCCAGTATCAGACCATGCAACCGCCACCCCTGCCGCCCCAGGAATCCCAAGTGCCTCCGCCCGGACAGGCGCAGCCTGCGGCCGCCGCAGCGGATAACTCGATCGGCCAGGTCGCGACACTGACCGGCACCGCGACGGTCACACGCGCCAATGCCGCTCCGGCGCCGCTGCGCGTCGCCGATCCGATTTTTAAGAATGATACGCTCGATACCAGCGTCAACTCGACGCTCGGCATCACTTTCGACGACGAGACGACATTCAGCCTGTCCGCCGACACGCGCATCGTCATCAATAATTTCGTCTATCAGGAAGGCGGCGGCGGCAACGCCGCTTCGTTCAATGTCGCGGCCGGTACGGCCGCTTTTGTCGCCAGTCTTGTCGCCAAGACCGGCGACATGACGATTTCGACGCCGGACGCGACGCTCGGCATCCGTGGCACCACCGGCGTGGTCGACGTCCCGGCGCAAGGCGGCGCTGCGGCGCCGACGATCAAACTCTATCCCGATGCCGACGGCCATGTCGGCCAGATCGAAGTGTTCGACCGCCAGGGCGCCCGGCTCGGCACGCTGACGCAAGGCGCGAGCGCGTTTGCCATCCGGCTCGGCGCCGGTGGCCGGTTTGCCGCCGTCCGTTACGAGATCCCGCCGCAGGAAGTCGCGCGCGACCGCGGCGTCTTGCAGCGGCTCAACGTGACGCACAATATCGGTCGGCGGATGGCGATCCAGCGGCGGCAATTGCGCTCGCTTAACCGGCGGAACAATGGCCGGCCCGGCGGCCCGCAGCCGTTCAACCGCAATCCGCGCGGCGGCGGCCCCGGCCAATTCCGGGGCCGTGAGCGCAACGGGGGTTCGAACAAAGAAAGGCGCTAGCCGTGGCGCCATTGCAGCGAGGAAAGAATGCGTGCCTATCAATTGCCGAAGAGCGGCGCCGGCATCGACGCGCTTGTCCAGGTCGAGCGTCCCGATCCCAAGCCCGGCCATCGTCAGGTCCTGGTCAAGGTCAAAGCCTGCTCGCTCAATTTCCGCGATCTCGGCATCGTGCGCGGCAGCTACCGCATGCCGGTACGCGACAACATTATTCCGCTGTCGGACGGTGCCGGCGAAGTGGCCGCGACCGGTTCCGACGTTGTGCGCTTTAAGGTCGGCGATCGCGTTGCCGGTAATTTCTTCCAGCGCTGGCCGGGTGGCGAACCGGCGGCGGACGCGCATGCCAGCGCGCTCGGCGGCAGCATCGACGGCATGCTCGCGGACTATGCGCTACTTGAGGAAGACGGCGTGGTGAAAATCCCCGCGCATCTGTCGCTGGAGGAAGGCGCGACGCTGCCCTGCGCCGCGGTTACGGTGTGGAACGCCATGATGGAGCACGCCAGGCTCAAAGCCGGCGACACCATTCTATTGCAAGGCACCGGCGGTGTTTCGGTCTTCGGCCTGCAATTTGCCCACGCGCTCGGCATCCGCGCGATTATCACGTCATCGAGCGATGACAAGCTCAAGCGCGCCAAGGCGCTCGGCGCCGCACTCGGCATCAATTACAAGACCACGCCGGAATGGGACAAGGCGGTGATGGAATTTACCGGCGGCGCCGGCGTCGATCACGTCGTTGAAGTCGGCGGCGCGGCGACGCTCACGCGCTCGTTTGGCGCCATCCGTGTCGGCGGCAAGATCACGCTGATCGGCGGCTTGAGCGGCGGCGCGACCGAGCTCAATCCCGGACTGATCTTTTCCCGCCGTGCCAATGTGCAGGGCATTTCGGTCGGCTCGACGCAGATGTTTCAGGCGATGAACCGCGCCATCGAAGTCAATGCGATCAAGCCGGTGATCGATAAGGTGTTCCCCTTCGCTGAGGCGCAAGCCGCCTATCAGCACATGGCTTCGGGCGCACATTTCGCCAAAATCGTGATCAGCGTTGGCTGAACGATCCGCCGCCGCTCCGGTTTGATTTAAAATCAATGACCGCCGGAAGGGCCGTCAGGCACGATGTCGACGGTGGTTGGCCGCCTAGAACGATAACGACAACGGAGCGGCCGCGCCATCATTACGCCGCCGTCGTAAATCGCACCCGCTTCCGCGGTGCCGCCGCGGGCGCGTCGTTCGCTTCGATGTGGAACATGCCTGCCTGTTCGCTCATGGCGGCGGCCTGGCTTTGCAGCATCTTGGCGGCGGCTGTGGTCTGTTCGACGAGCGCGGAGTTCTGCTGCGTGATTTCGTCCATCTGATTGAGAGCCTTATTGACCTGTTCGATGCCGCCCGACTGTTCGATACTGCTGGAAGCGATTTCGCTCACGATTCCCGCCAGCCCCTTGACCGACTGAACGATCTCGGTAAGCGCACTGCCGGCTTTATTGGCCAGCGCGACGCCTTCCTGCACCTGACCATTGCTGTTCTTAATCAGATCTTTGATGTCTTTGGCCGCCTGTGACGAGCGTTGCGCGAGGCTGCGCACTTCCGAAGCCACCACGGCAAAACCGCGGCCAGCTTCACCCGCGCGCGCCGCCTCGACCGCCGCGTTAAGCGCCAGCAGGTTGGTCTGTCGCGCGATTTCGTCGATCACCCCGATGATGTCGGCAATCTTGCTTGAAGATTGCTCGATCCTGGTCATGGCCTCGACGGTTCTGGCTACCACTTGGCCGCCGCGGTCGGCAACCTCGCATACGCCGCCCGCGGATTCGTTCGCGTGCCGGGCATTTTCCGCGTTGGTTTTCGCGGTGGCGGAAATCTCCTCCATCGCGGCGGTGGTTTGCTGCAGGCTCGCCGCCTGTTCTTCCGTGCGCTGCGACAGGTCGGTGGCGCTTGCGGAAATCTCGGCCGAGGCGTTGGTGACTTCGCGTGTCGCCCCGACAATCGCGCCGATGGTGTCACGCAGCCGTTCGACCGCAAAGTTGAAGTCGTCACGTACCTGCCGAGACGATTCCTTGAAGCCGTCATCCAGGCGGATCGTCAAATCACCTTCGGAAAGTTTGGCGAGGCCGCCGGCAAGCGCGTTGAAGACCTGCGTCTGCTCCCCGGCGGCCTTGGCCTGATCGGCGGCCGCCTTGGCCTGCTCGGCGGCCCGCTCCTGCGCGACCCTTGCTTGCGCTTGTGCGTTCGTCTCGCGCTCTTGCGCTATGCGGTGCTGGGCGTCTCGCTGCGCGGCCTGAAAGCGGCGCTGCGCGTCACGCGCTTCCTGGCGCTGTTCCGCGGCTTCCTTGTCGGCGATCTCCTTGGCTTTGGCAGCGTTGCCCAACTCGAACGCAGCCTCGCGCATATCGCCGATTTCGTCGAACGATCGCGAGGAAAGCCGCGAGGCTTGTCCGGCCGCCGTCAGCCGCGGAATACCGACGAACAAAATGCCGATAACCTCGCCGTTGGACAGCGCAGGCTCGTAAATCGCAAAATGCGGCATATCGAAGATGCTCGCTTCGCCGCGATAGGTTTTGGCCTCTTTGAGCACGCGGTCATAGACTGGTCCGGGCGCCAGCGCCGTACCGATGACGCGCGATCCGTCCGCCTTGCGGATATTTGTGGTAACGCGCCGGTCTCCCATAAAGACCGTTATCAACGTGTTGTCATGCGCGCCGATCTCGTCGACGAGCGCAAGGTCGTCGTTGACGGGTTTGTCGCCGAAGAACAGCGTGTCGCCTTCGCGCCTCGGTTCGCCGCGGCCGTAAAGCGTCTGACGCAACTCGTCGAGACGGACGTCCAGGGTCGCAAGCGTCCGGGCGTCGAGCTCCTGTTGTGCGGTGGCGCTTGCCATCGCCACGAGCTGACGCCTGATTATCCCGATCGGGGCGAAGATGCGCCGTATCAGGAAGAACATCGTGAGGCCGGCGAGGACGACAACAGCGGCGCCGGCGAGGAGGTTCGTCGTCACCAGGTTTTGCAGAACGCTGAAGAATTCGGCCTTCTTCATGCCGACATAGACGATGCCGACGACGGCGCCGTCGCTCACAATCGGTTCGTAGATCGTGAGATAGGTCTCGCCGAGGATGTCGGCCTCGCCCCGGTATGTCTCATGCTTGCCGAACACGGAGTCATGCGCCGGCCCGGCGGCGAGCCTGGTGCCGACCGCGCGCGACCCGTCGGGTTTCTTCACATTCGTCGTGACGCGCAGATCGTCGAGGAAAATCGTTGCCGTGCCGCCTGCCACCGACTTGACCCGGTCCACCGGCTCGAAATTGCCGTTGATCAGTGTCGTGCCGAAATAGAGTTCATCGCCCTTGCGGGACGGGGCGCCATATCCGGCAAGAATCGAGTCAAGCAATTTGATATTGATCGCAAGATCGGACTGCGCGCGCAGGTACATTTCACCTTCGGTGATCTTCACCGAGGTCCATATCGCCACCGCGACCGCGACGAAAATTGTCAGCACGCCGATCAGCGTAAGGCGCGGCACAATGCCGAGGTGCGGCATCAAGCTACGAAGCCCCGACCGCTTCGATAGCGTCGAAGGAGTCACGCCCGTCGTGGGGTGGGCGGCGGCGAGGTCGGCCATGCGCGGACGGCAAGCTCCGTTCGGAACTTCAAGACGGTCGGCGCACTGGATTGATAAAGCGCGCCTACAAAGTGGATTTGCAAGCTTCCAATGCGCCAGAAGACCAGAAGATAGTTAACCGTCGGTAATAGAAGGCGAAGTCCCTCACCACGCGCGAAGGCTGGTGGGCGCTGTAGGGATTGAACCTACGACCTCTCCCGTGTGAAGGGAACGCTCTCCCGCTGAGCTAAGCGCCCGAAAGTGCCGAGGAAACGCCCGGATTTAAGGTGCGCTCCGAGGGGGTGTCAAGGAAGAGGCTTTCGGAGCGTGATCTTATCCGAAAACCGGTGTCCACCTTTCGGGATCGCGCTCTAAGTCGTCGAAGCGACGCGGGAGGCGGTCGATTGCAGCGCGCGGATGCGGTCGGCGAGCGTATTCTTGTTTTCGGGCTCGCCGTCGCCGTTTTCGGCCGCGCGCCGCGTCGCGCTCGCTGGCGGCCGGCGCGCCGCGCGCGGCGCTCGCCGCCTCGACCAGCATGGATTCGATCGGCGAACCCGGGCCTTCGAGCGTCGCGGTCAGCCGCGCGACTTCGGCGGCGACGTCATTGATGCGTTCGCGCAGCAGCGCATTCTCGACGCGTTCGGCCGCCCAGGTCGATTCGGCGTCGCGCTTCATGGTGCCGACTTCGCGCTGCAGCTTGGTGCGGTCCTCGATCGCGGCGGCAAGCTGGGCCTCGAGCTGGGCGATATCGGCGCGGAATCGGTCGACGGCGGTGCTCGACGCGGTTGCCGGACGTCGCCAGTTCGCTGCGCAGATCGGCTTCGGTCTTGCGCGCGGCTTCGAGCTCGCTCTTCATGCGCTCGAGCTGATAGTCGCGCTCGGCCAGCGCGCGGCCCTGATCGCCGAGCCGGCTTTCCAGCTCCTGGACGCGGCGGCTGAGAATTTCCGCTTCGGTCTGTCTGCACGAAGAGTTGCCGCTCGAGTTCGGTCGTGCGCGTGCCGAGGTCGCCGAGCTTGCCGCGCGCCGCGGTCAGAGTCGTTCGACACAGCCTCGGCATCGGCGCGTTCGCGCGTCAGCCGGCCTTCGGTTTCCGCGACCGCGCGCTCGTAGTCGGCGACGCTGACCTTCATCGCTTCGACCTGGGTGCGGAACGCCGCGATTTCGGTGCGCTGGCTGTCGGCGACGAGCGAACGCTCGCCGAGCTCGCCGAGCAGTTTCGTCAGTTCGGCTTCCTTGTCGGCGAGGTGGCGCTCGGCTTCGCGCAGCGAACCCGACTTGATCTCGAATTCTTCCTCGGTGGCGCGCAACTGATCGCGCAGCGTCTTGTCGCGGCGCTTCCAGCGCGAAAATCGCCGCGGTCTTCTCGCCGAGCTCTTTCTTGAGCTGGTTGATGGCGTCGGTCTTCTTGCCGAGTTCGGCGAGCTGCGTCGTCGTCTTGGTCTTCATTTTCTCGACGCTCATTTCGAGGCGTCGGGTCGACATCGCGAATTCGGCGCGAAGCTGATCCTTGTCGGCGCGGATTTCGGCGATCGACAGCGGCGTCGCCGCTTCGAGGCGCTTCATGGTCAGGCGCACGGCGCGATTATGCACGAGCGGGACGAACAGCAGGCAGAGCAGGGCCGCGACCAGAAACCCGATCCCGAAATACATGACCGATTCGATCATGACGCTACGCCCTCCAGCCGCTACCGCCAGCCGCTGGCCATGACCATGCCATGCGGGTGCGGGCTGCACCACTTTCACGCTGCGTTAACCTAAACCGCCTTTGAGCCGCCGCGCCATCGTCTCGATGCGCGGTCGCGCCTTAAGGCCGGAAAGCCGCGGTCAGAACGGATTCCAGGTCGGGTGATCGGTGAATTTGAGGTAGCCGAGATTGGCGCCGAGCCGGAACCCGACGCCGGAGCGGATCGGCACCAGACGATATTGTCGGCGGTCAGCGCGGTCATGCCGAAGCCGCCGACGAAATAGGCCGAACCGTCGATGCCGCCGAAGCGGTCGAAGATCGCATCGGTCCGCGGCAGGTTATAGACCAGCATCATGGTGCGGGCGCCGTCGGCGCCGGCATCGAAGCCGACGCTCGGGCCCTGCCAGAACACGCGCAAATCGCCGGCATTCTTGGTGTAGAGCGTGCCGTCGCCGTAGCGCAGGCCGCCGACAAAGGCGCCGCCGGCTTCTTCGCCGAGCACATAGCCGTTCGGCTGGCCCCATTGGCTGACGGCTTTCTCCACGACCATGGCGAGCCCGCGCGATACGCCGCCGAAGAAGCGATGCCCGGCATCGATCACTTCGTTCGGCCGAGAACTGGTTCGACGGCGCGGCTGCGGCGGCGTGGCTGGGCGGCGCCGGCTGCGGCTGGCGGCGGCATGGTCTGCGGCGCCGGCTTCGGGCGGCCGCGAGCGCGGCCGTGAAGCAGGGCGATAGCGGCGATCCGGCAGCTGAAATTCATCGCAGGGCTCCCCGCTTAACCCCTTGCTCACGCGTAGAGGTTTAACTGGTCAGCTCACCCGTTTCTCGCCACGCAATCAGCCCGATGGACCGATAATCAGCCGAGCTTTGGCCGAGACTATGACGACAGCACGGCGAAAACGGAAGCAATTCTGCGCCAGTCTCGCGGCCGTTGCCGGGCTTGTCGCCTATGCCGGTCTGGTTTTTGTCCTCGCCGCCGGACCGCCGACCGCCGGCGCTGCCGCGAACCGAACGGATCGTGGTCGATTGGCATACCGGGCTTGCGATCGCCGGCTACGACCCGGTCGCCTTTTTCACCGACGGCAAGCCGATGGCCGGCAGCGCCGATTTCGAATTGCGCTATGGCGGCGCGGTGTGGCGCTTCGCCAATGTCGGCAATCGCGCGGCGTTCGCGGCGCAGCCCGACGTCTACATGCCGCAATATGGCGGCTACGATCCGGTCGGCGTCGCGCGCGGCGTTGCGGTCGCCGGCAATCCGAATGTGTGGCTGATCGCCGGCGAAAAGCTGTTCCTGTTTTTCGATAATGGCAGGCGCGCAGAAATTCGTCGCCGATCCGGCGCGCGTGATCGGCTCGGCCGACCGCAAATGGCCGGAAGTGCTGAGCACGCTCACGCCGTGAGCCGTCGCCGGAGGCGACGAAAGCCGGAATCAGCAGTTCCGCGGTGCCATAGCGCAGCGGCGATCCGTCGGGCGCGGTGACGTCGCCGCCGGCCGCTTTGACGATGGCGTGACCCGCCGCGATGTCCCAGTCGTGCGTCGGCGCGAGCCGCGGATAAAGATCGGCCGAGCCTTCGGCGACGCGGCAGAATTTGACCGACGATCCGCACTGCACCTGCTTGGCCTGCGGAAAGCCGTCGACATAAGCGTTGCGTGCGCGCCTCAAGATGCGAGCGGCTCACCATGATGACGGCTTCGCGCGCCGGTCGCGGCCGGGTGTGGATTTTTGCCGGCCGGCCTGATCTCCGGCGACGGAAGTCCGATCGGCGCCTTGGCCGACGATGCCGCGCCAAACAATCCGAGCCGCCGGCGCGGCGATGATGCCGAGGACCGGCACGCCGTCCGGTCACGAGCGCGATATTGACGGTGTATTCGTCGCGGCCGGCGATGAATTCCCGCGTGCCGTCGAGCGGATCGACGAGAAAGTAGCTCGCGCCTTGGCCGGCCGGCACGCTCGGTCTTTCGTGCGCCGCATGTTCCTCCGAGATGATGGCGATCCCCGGCGCAAGGCGCTTAGAGACCGTCGCAGATAACGGCTTCTGCGGCTTCGTCCGCCGGCGGTGACCGGCGAGCCATCGGCCTTGGTGCGCACGTCGGTTCGGCCTTGGCGGCCAAATCCAGGATCGCTTCGGCGGCGCGCGCGACGATCTCGGTCAGCTCGTCCATCAGCGAAACCGTAGGCGGCAGGATCGAGCACTGGCACTTCCGGACTCCGGGGCCGGGGAAGCGGCCGCGGTTTAGCACGCGCCCGGCATCAGGGCACGATTGCCGAATCGGCTGCGCTGTGACACGCACGGTCCTCGTATCCAGTGCCGTGGAGCCGCTCATGTCCGCCCCTGTTACCGGTCCCATTGCCATCGGCGCCCTCGACCTCGCGGCGCTCCTGTGCTCGCGCGTCTGCCATGACCTGATCAGCCCGGTCGGCGCCATCGTCAACGGGCTCGAGGTTCTGGAAGAGGACAAGGACGAGGAAACCAAGACCTTCGCGCTCGATCTGATCAAGAAAAGCGCGCGGCAGGCCTCCGCCAAGCTGCAATTCTGCCGGCTTGCCTTCGGCGCCGCCGGTTCGGCCGGCGCGCAGATCGAGCTCGGCGACGCCGAAAAGGCCGCGCGCGGGCTGATCGAAGACGGCAAGACGACCATCGCCTGGAACCTGCCGCGGGAACTGGTGGCCAAGAACCGGGCAAAGCTCCTGCTCAATATGCTGTTGGTCGCAAGCGGCGCCATCCCGCGCGGCGGCACGCTAACGGTCGATCCGGCGGGCGCCGGCTACCGGGTCACGGCGTCCGGCCTTAATGCCCGGGTGACCCCGGCCACAGCGGAACTGCTCAGCGGCAGCCCGGCGCACGCCGTCGATGCCCACGCCATCCAGCCGCTTTATACCGGCATCCTGGCCCGGGATTGCGGGCTGACCGTCGCTGCGGCCGCCGAAGGCGAGACTGTGGTCGTAACGGCTGGTTGAGCGGCTTTTGCGGGTTCCGGAAACTGGCCTCCGACAGGAGCTTTTTCGCAACAGAAATTAAACCCTTTAGCAACAGACTGGACGCGCCCGATCAGGCGCCCGCGCGCCTGGCGAGGGCGGCGCGCGCCGTCGGCGCGGGTCAGGTGATACACGCGGTGCGTGTACCGGCGGGTAATAGCCGCCGGGGCGGCAAGGCTGTGGGTAATGGCGGTTGGGTATGGACGAGTTGTTGCGGGATTTTCTGACCGAGACCGGCGAGAACCTCGAAAAGGTCGACGCCGAGCTGGTGCGTTTCGAGCAGGAGCCGAACAACGGCCAAATCCTCGGCAACATTTTTCGTCTCGTTCATACCATCAAAGGAACCTGCGGCTTTCTCGGACTGGCGCGGCTCGAAACGCTGACGCATGCCGCCGAGAACCTGATGGGCAAGTTCCGTGACGGCATGCCGGTCACCGCCGAAGCGGTCACGCTCATTCTTGCCACCATCGATCGCATCAAGGCGATCCTCGAGCGGCTCGAAGCGGACGCGCAGGAGCCGGCTGGCGACGACGGCGATCTTGTCGAAGAGCTCGGCCGCCTGGCGGCGGACGGCCACGGGTCGCCACCAATCGCTCCAGCCGATGAACCGGCGCCCGAACCCGCCGTCGAACTGGAGCAACGATGACCGCAATGCCGAAGCCGCTGAAAAGTCGCCGGCCGAAGCCAGCGAAAGACCCGCGGCCGAAGCCAGACGAAAAGCTCGCGAGCCACTCGATCCGCGTCAGCGTCGATACGCTCGACTACTTGATGACCACGGTCTCGGAACTGGTGCTCACCCGCAACCAGCTTCTCGAAATCGTGCGCCGTCACGAAGATTCCGACTTCAAGGTGCCGCTGCAGCGGCTGTCCAACGTCACCGCCGAGCTTCAGGAAGGCGTGATGAAGACGCGCATGCAGCCGATCGGCAATGCGTGGCAGAAACTGCCGCGCATCGTGCGCGACCTCTGCGCCGATCTCGGCAAGGACATCGAGCTTGAAATGCACGGCGCCGAAACCGAGCTCGACCGCCAGGTTCTCGAACTGGTCGCGCGATCCGCTTACCCATCTGGTGCGCAACTGCGCCGATCACGGCATCGAAGCGCCGGCGGTCCGGCTCGCCGCCGGCAAGCCGCGCGCCGGGACGATCCGGCTCTCCGCCTGCCATCAGGGCGGCCACATCATCATCGAAATCGCCGATGACGGCCGCGGCCTCGACATCGCCCGCATCAGGGCCAAGGCCGTCGAGCTTGGGCTCGCCAGCGAAGCCGATATCGCGGCCAAATCCGACGGCGAGGTTTGCAATTTCATCTTCGCGCCGGGCTTTTCCACTGCCGCGCAGATCACCAGCATTTCCGGCCGCGGCGTCGGCATGGACGTCGTGCGCAGCAATATCGAGCAGATCGGCGGCACCGTCGATCTGAAATCTGTCGCCGGCGGCGGCACGACCTTCACCATCAAGATTCCGCTCACGCTCGCCATCGTCTCGGCGCTCATCGTCGAAGCCGGCGGCGAGCGCTTCGCCATTCCGCAGCTCTCGGTGCTCGAACTGGTGCGCGCCGGCGGCGCCGGCGATCACCGCATCGAGCGGATCAAGGACACGCCGGTATTGCGGCTGCGCAACAAATTGCTGCCGCTTCTGCATCTGAAGGAAGTTCTCCGCCTCGGCGACAGCGATCACGACGGCGGTTTTGTCGTGGTCATTCAGGTCGGCAACCAGGTGTTCGGCGCCGTCGTCGATGGCGTGCTGCACACCGAGGAAATCGTCATCAAGCCGATGTCGTCGAAGCTGCGCCATATCGCGGCGTTTTCCGGCACGACCATTCTCGGCGACGGCTCGGTGATCATGATCGTCGATCCGAACGGCATCGCGCAGGCGCTCGGCCGCGCCGCGCAGGCGCAAACCGATGCGCCGGAGTTGAAGCAGAGCGAGCAGATCGCCAGCGAAGACATCGTTTCGCTCCTGGTATTCCGCGCCGGCTCGCAGCGGCCGAAGGCGGTGCCGCTGTCGCTCGTCACCCGGCTCGAGGAGATCGATTGCCGCCGCATCGAAATCTCCGACGGCCGCCACCTCGTGCAATACCGCGATCAATTGATGCCGCTGCTTCGCATCGACACCGAGACCGGCCTGAAAAAAGAAGGCGCGCAGCCGATCCTGGTGTTCTCCGATCACGGCCGTTCGATGGGGCTCGTGGTCGACGAGATCGTCGACATCGTCGAGGACAAGCTCGACATCGAAGTGGCGAGCAACCGTCCCGGCGTCCTCGGCTTTGCCGTGATCAAGGGCACGACCACCGAAATCATCGACGTCGGGCATTTCCTGCCGCAGGCCTTCGAGGACTGGTTCCGCCGCCGCGACAGCCACGCGGTGCGCTCGCCGCGCACGATTCTGCTGGTCGACAATTCGGCGTTCTTCCGCGACCTGCTGGCGCCGCTGATCAAGGCCGCCGGCTATCAGGTCATCACCGCCGGCTCCGGGGTCGAAGCGCTGGCGGCGCTCAAGTCCGGCACCCGCATCGATCTCGTCGTGACCGACATCGAAATGCCGGAAATGGACGGCTTTGCGCTCGCGCAAGCGATGCACGGCGCGCCGGGCACCGCCGGCGTGCCCATTATCGCGCTGGCCGCCATGGTCTCCGACGAAGCGATCGAGCGCGGCCGCGCCGTCGGCTTCCACGATTTCGTCGCCAAATTCGACCGGACCGGACTGATCGCGGCGATCAAGGAACAGAGCGCCGACGTCAATCGGGCAGCGTGACAGCGATGAACGACGCAACGAAATTGACCGAATACGTCACCTTCACCACGGCCGGGCAGCTGTTCGGGCTGCCGATCGAGCGCGTGCAGGACGTATTCAAGCCGGCGCGTATGACGCGCGTGCCGCTGGCGGGCCCGGAGATCGCCGGCGTGCTCAATCTGCGCGGCCGGATCGTCACCGCGATCAATCTCGGCAAGCGGCTCGACCTTGCAGTCGCACGTCGATGCCAACGGCGGCGATGGCGATCGGCATCGAATCCGGATCGGAATCGTTCGGTCTGTCTGGTCGATGCGGTCGGCGAAGTGCTCAAGCTTTCGGAAGCCGAGCGCGAACCGACCCCGATCAATCTCGAGCGCAAGCTCGCGCGCGTCGCCGCGGGCGTGTTCCGGCTCGATGGTCAGCTTCTCGTCGTGCTCGACGTCGACCGGGTGCTCGATCTCGGCGCCGAGCCAGCGGCGGCTGCGGCGTGAACGAAAGGGCGACGACCAAGCTGCAAGGGCACAAGACGGCGGCAATATCCGCACGGAGCGTAGAGTGAGGAAACTATGAAAACGTGTTTGGTTGTCGACGATTCCAGCGTCATCCGCAAGGTGGCGCGGCGAATCCTTGAAGGTCTCGAATTCCAGATCATGGAAGCCGAGAACGGCGAAGAGGCGATCGAGTCGTGCCGGAATCAATTGCCGGACGCGATCCTGCTCGATTGGAACATGCCGAAAATGGACGGCTATGATTTCCTGCGCATGCTGCGCCGGCTTCCCGGCGGCGACCGGCCGAAAGTGGTGTTCTGCACCACCGAGAACGACGTCGCCCATATCGCCCGCGCACTGCATGCCGGCGCCAACGAATACATCATGAAGCCGTTCGACAAGGAAATCGTCGAAGCGAAATTCCAGGAAGTCGGACTGATCTGACCCGCGGTACGCCGCGTCACTGAACATCCGAAGTTCCGAAACTCCGCGTACCGAAAGTCGAAGTAGCATGAGTACCGTCCTCGCAGCCGCAAGCCCGGCGCCCCGGACCGAAAAGCCCATCCGCGTGATGGTCGTCGACGACGCCGTTGTCGTGCGCAGCCTGTTGGCGCGCTGGATCGACTGCCGAACTCGACATGCAGGTGGTCGCCACGCTGGCCAACGGCCGTGAGGCGGTGGCGCAGATCGAGCGCAGCAACGCCGACGTCGTCATGCTCGACATCGACATGCCGGAGCTCGACGGCATTTCCGCCCTGCCACTGCTGTTGCAGAAAAAGCGCGACCTCGCCGTGATCATGGTCTCGACGTTCACGCGCCGCAGCGCCGAAATCAGCTTGCGCGCGCTGGCGCTCGGCGCCGCCGACTATATCCCGAAGCCCGAGACCGCCCGCGAAGCGACGACCTCGATTCCGTTCCGCCGCGAGCTGATCGAGAAAATCCGCACGCTCGGCCGCAACCGTTTTTCGCCGCGCGTCTATGCCCGCTTGCCGGCGCCGGAAATCGCGCCGGCGCCGCGGGTGGGGAAGCCGGCGCCGTCCGAGACCGAAGCCGCGCCGATCCGGTTGCGGCCGTTTGCCGCCACCGCGCCGCGCGCGCTCTTGATCGGTTCTTCGACCGGCGGACCGCAGGCGCTCAGCAAGGTGATCGAAAAACTGCCCGCCGCGATCGACCGCGCGCCGGTCCTGATCGTCCAGCACATGCCGCCAATGTTCACGACCGTGCTCGCCGAGCATCTCTCCCGCATCGGCGGCCGCGGCGCGCACGAAGCCGAAGACGGCGAACCAGTGCTGGCCGGCGGCATCTATGTCGCTCCGGGCGGCCGCCATATGCGCGCGGTGCGCAGTGCCGAGGGTATTCGGATCGCGCTCGGCGACGACGAGCCGATCAATTTCTGCAAGCCGGCGGTGGATGCGCTGTTCGCTTCGGCGGCCGCGGTCTGGGGGCCGGCCACGCTTGCCGCCGTTCTCACTGGCATGGGCTCGGACGGGTTGCGCGGCGCGACCGATATCGTCGCGGCCGGCGGCAGCGTGATCGCCCAAGACGAGGCGACCAGCGTGGTGTGGGGTATGCCGCGCGCGGTTGCGCAAGCGGGCTTGTGTTCCGCGGTGCTGCCGCTCGATCAGATCGCGTCGAAGATCTTGCGCCTGTTTTCGGGGGTGCGCTCGTGACGCCGCTCGATTACGATTACCTGCGCAAGTGCCTTAAGGACCGCTCCGGCCTGGTGCTGTCGGCCGACAAGCAATATCTGGTCGAGAGCCGGCTGCTGCCGGTCGCGCGCAAGGCGGGCCTGGCCAATCTCGGCGAGCTCGTCACCGCGCTGAAGATCGCGCACGAGCCGTCGCTGATGACCGCGGTCGTTGAGGCGATGACGACCAACGAGTCGTTCTTCTTCCGCGACAAGGTGCCGTTCGAGCATTTCCGCCTGACCATCCTGCCGGCATTACTCGCGGCGCGGAAGAATTCGCGCGTCATCCGCATCTGGTGCGCCGCGGCGGCTTGCGGCCAGGAGCCTTATTCGCTCGCCATGTCGCTCAAGGAGATCGAAGAGCGAGATCGCCGGCTGGCGCATCGAATTGCTGGCGACCGATCTCTCCGGCGAAGTGCTGGAGAAGGCGAGGGCGGGTCTCTACACCCAGTTCGAAGTGCAGCGCGGGTTGCCGATCCAGCTTTTGATCAAGCATTTCACGCAGACCGGCGAACTGTGGCAGATCGCGCCTCGAAATTCGCGGCATGGTGCGCTATCGGCAACTCAACCTGCTCGCCGATTTCAGCCAGCTCGGCGTGTTCGATCTCATTTTCTGCCGCAACGTGCTGATCTATTTCGACCAGGACGCCAAGATCGACGTGCTCAACCGGCTGGCGCGGGTCACCGCGCAGGACGGCTTTCTCGTCCTTGGCGCCGCGGAAACCGTGGTCGGGCTCACTGATCGCTTTAAAATGGTGCACGACAGGCGCGGGCTTTACGTTCCGGCCCCGCCGGCCTCACGGCTTGCGGCTTTGGGCGCCGCCAAGCCTGCTCCGCGCCTCGTCGCCATCAATGGCGGACGGTGAGAGCGAGCCGCCACCGGCAACTTCAATTCTGTGCTATTTTTTGTCTGCTGATGCCTGCGGGAGCGCGCCATGGCGACAACCTATGCAAAAGACATCCGGCCGCTGTTTCGGCCGCAAGACATTACCTGCATGAGCAAAGCGGGCGTCCGGCTCGGCGATGCGGCGTGGATGTGCGATCCCGCCGGCAATAATGGCTTTGCCGATCATGGCAACGCGCGTCACGTTTATGCTGCGCTCGAAAAAGGTGTCATGCCGCCCGACAAAAAATGGTCGCAACAGGCGCTCGACACCTACAAGACCTGGATAAACGACGGCTTCGCGCCGGGTTCCTAAGCTAAGGGCGCAAACAAAAACCCCGGCCACTGGCCGGGGTTTTCGCAGTCTCGTCTTACCGTATTGGTCAGGCCGGAATCAGGCTGGTATCTTGACCTCGTCCTCGGCCGGCTCGCGCAGCACATAGCCGCGGCCCCATACCGTCTCGATGTAGTTCTTGCCGCTCGAAGCATTGGCGAGCTTTTTGCGGAGCTTGCAGATGAAGACGTCGATGATCTTCAGCTCCGGCTCGTCCATGCCGCCGTAGAGGTGATTGAGGAACATTTCCTTGGTCAGCGTCGTGCCTTTGCGCAGGCTCAAGAGCTCCAGCATCTGGTACTCTTTGCCGGTCAGATGCACGCGGGCGCCGTTGACCTCGACGGTCTTGGTATCGAGGTTGACGCAAAGGTCGCCGGTATTGATGACCGATTGGGCGTGGCCCTTGGAACGGCGCACGATGGCGTGGATGCGCGCCACCAATTCGTCCTTGTGGAAGGGCTTGGTCATGTAGTCGTCGGCGCCGAAGCCGAGACCCCTGACCTTGTCCTCGATGCCTGCCAGGCCGGACAGGATCAGGATCGGCGTCTTCACCTTCGACACGCGAAGGCTGCGGAGCACCTCGAAACCCGACATATCCGGCAGGTTCAGGTCGAGAAGGATGATGTCGTAGTCGTAGATCTTACCGAGATCGATGCCTTCTTCGCCGAGATCGGTCGTATAGACGTTGAAGCTCTCGGATTTGAGCATCAGCTCAATCGATTGCGCGGTCGCGCTATCGTCTTCAATCAGCAATACGCGCATGCCATGCCCCTTCCTCGCCACGAGGGCTTAAGGTCGGCACGCCGTAACGGCGGCCCCCGGAAAACGCCTTTCACAAACTGATTCGGGACACTAAAGGCGGTATGGTTAACAAAACCTGATTCCACCGCGCAAGCATTCGAATAGGCAAATTCTGACGAATCGCCTTAAGATATTGCTCGGTAGCGGTTTTTTAGCCACGTCTGCGTTCATGTCCCAGATTAAGTTTCGGCGCTAACCGACTCAAACAACTCGCCCCTCCGTCCTGGATGGGCGAGCCTGCCTTGGCCCTTAGGACGATGCGCAATGATTAACGTCCCGGGTAAACAAGCGATTAAGAATGGGCCCTACGGGGTAACCATTCTTTTGCGCCGGCCCCCAAGGCGGGGACATGGCCGCCGCGCGGGTGCAGGCGCCGGCCATGAAGGCGCTCGCCGAACAGATCAATGAGCTCGACGGCATCGAGATCTATGGCCGGGTGGTGGGCGTGCGCGGGCTCATGGTCGAGGTCGCGGGGCCGCTGCATGCGATGTCGGTCGGGGCGCGGGTGATTATCGAGACACCCGGCAAGAACATCCCTTGCGAGGTGGTCGGCTTTTCCGGCGTTAACGCGCTGCTGATGCCGTTCGCTCCTCTGGAGGGGGTACGGCGTGGCTGCCGGGCGCTGGTGACGTCGGTTGCCGGTGCGGTGCGGCCCTCGGCGGGCTGGCTCGGCCGGGTGGTCAACGCGCTCGGCGAACCGATCGACGGTAAGGGCCCGCTGCATGTTCGGACCGTCGCCCTATGCATTCCGCAATACACCGCCGCTTGCGCATGCGCGCCGCCGGGTAGGCTCGCCGCTCGATCTCGGCGTTCGCGCACTCAATACCTTCGTGACCTGCTGCCGCGGTCAGCGAATGGGCATTTTCTCCGGATCCGGCGTCGGCAAATCGGTGCTGCTATCGATGCTGGCGCGCAACGTCTCGGCCGACGTTACCGTTATCGGGCTGATCGGCGAACGCGGCCGCGAGGTACAGGAATTCTTGCAGGACGACCTTGGCGACGCGGGCCTCGCCCGCTCGGTAGTGGTGGTTTCGACCTCCGACGAGCCGGCGCTCATGCGCCGCCAGGCCGCCCATGTCACGCTCGCTATTGCCGAATATTTCCGCGACGACGGCAAGGACGTGTTGGTGCTGATGGATTCGGTGACCCGCTTTGCCATGGCGCAGCGCGAGATCGGGCTTTCCGCCGGCGAGCCGCCGACGGCAAAGGGCTATACGCCGACGGTGTTCACCGAGCTGCCGCGGCTTCTCGAACGCGCCGGGCCCGGCACCGAACAGGGCACCATTACCGGCGTTTTCACCGTGCTGGTCGACGGCGATGACTATAATGAGCCGATTGCAGACGCCGTGCGCGGCATTCTCGACGGCCATATCGTCATGGAACGCGCCATCGCCGAGCGCGGCCGGTATCCGGCCATCAACATCCTCAAGTCGATTTCACGCACCATGCCGCGGGCGGCCGACCCCGACTACCTTCCGGTGTTAAACCGGGCCCGGCAGATCATGGCGACCTATAGCGATATGGAAGAGCTCATCCGGCTTGGCGCCTACCGCGCGGGGACCAGCCCGGAGGTGGACGAGGCCATCCGGCTGCACAAGCCGCTCGAGGAGTTTTTGGCCCAAAGTAAGGAAGAAGCAACCAGCTTGGCGGAAGGATATCGCCGGTTGGCTCAAATTGTGGCCGCGGCGGAAACCGAACGCTAACGTTATCCGTGCCACAGTCCGCGCTACGGGGGTGCTGCGCGCTTGCGCGGCGCCGGGTTCCTTAGGTTCCGGAATGGCTTCGGGGGAGTAGCAGTCGATGAAGTCCCGAGAGACGCTCATTCGCCTGAAGAAGTTTCAGGTCGACGAAAAGCGGCGCAAAGTTGCGCAGATCGAAGCCATGATCGCTGAGTTCGAGCGCATGGCGGGCGATCTGGAGCGCGAGATCCGCGCCGAGCAGGACCGCGCTGGCATCCACGATCCGGGCCATTTCGCCTATCCGACCTATGCCAAGGCCGCCATTGCCCGGCGCGAAAACCTCAAGCGTTCGGCCGACGAGTTGCGGGTCCAGCTTGAAGACGCCAAGGGCGCGCTTGGCGAGGCTTTCGACGACCTGAAAAAGGTCGAACTGCTTGATGAACGCGACCAGATGCGCGAACGCGAGGTGGAGAACGCCGCCGAGCAGGCCGAGCTCGACGGTATCGCGCTGATGCGCGCCCGCGGCGCTGCTCCCGCGTAAGGCAAACGCCTGTCTCTCCAAGGGGATCAGCTTTCCCCGGGCGCCGCCGTTCCCGCTTTTGCGCAACGAGCGCCATTTATGGTCAGCCCCCCTTTCAGCCCTCGACGAATGCTACGCTCCCCGGCGATAATCGCCCCGGGGTATAATCGATATTGGGGCGGGTTCAGGTGGGCGGGTATGTCCGTGGGTTCATGGGGTCCGGGTCCGGGGCCGAGATGCTGATGCAGACGGAACTCGTCTGGCTGCTCAGCGCGGTCGCCAAGGGCGATGAGGCCGCATTCGAGCGCCTCTATGCCGAGACCCGCGCGAAACTCTACGGGGTACTGCTCCGTATCTTGGGTAGGCCGGCATTGGCCGAAGAGGTCATGCAGGAGACCTATCTCAAGGTTTGGACGATGGCGCATACATTTCGATCCGACGATCGCAAGCCCCATCACCTGGATGGTGGCGATGGCGCGCAACCGCGCCATCGACATCGTGCGCAAGCGCGGCGACGTATCGATCGAGGACGAGCCCGAGGCGCTGGAAGTCGCTTCCGAGGCGCCGCCGCCGCTGGCGCGCCGCGAGATGACCGAGGAACTCAAGCGGCTGCTTGCCTGCCTCGGCAAGCTCGATCCGGAAAAACAGCGTATCGTGCTGTTGGCCTATTACAGCGGCTGGAGCCGCGATCAGCTGGCGCAAAAACTCGATATCCCGGTGAACACGATCAAAACGTGGCTTCGCCGCAGTCTGCTCGAAATTCGCGGGTGTATGGGGGGCTGATGATGGTCAGGCTCGAACAAGAAAACTGTTGAGGGCTGAGATGTACGACGACGACCGCGATGCGCTTGCCGCCGAATACGTACTCGGAACACTCTCGGCCGACGAGCGCGAGCAGGCCGAAGCGCTGCTCGTGATCGATCCGGGCTTTGCCGAGATCGTCCGGCTCTGGGAGCGCCGCCTCGGCGAGCTCAACGTCATGGTCGAGGCAGTCGAGCCGCCGCCGGACGTTTGGGAAAAGATCCAGGCTGAGATCAGCGGCACGAAGAGCCGTAACGCCGCCAATGTAGAGGCCGTGCTGCCGGCGCTCGAAGAGGCCGTCACGCAAACAGCTCCGGACACCGAAGCGGAGGGCGAGCCGACCCCGGTGGAAGAACTGTCGCCGGCCTTGTTGCCGGATACCGAGCCGGAGGCTGAACCCGAGCCCGAACCGGAACCCGAACCCGAGTATCCGCAGGATCTGGATGACGCCGCGGCAGTCGCCGCGCTTGCCTCCAGCCTGTTGCCGCCGGAACCGGCACCAGCCGAGAAGCCAAAGCCCTCAGCAGCGCTCCCCCCGCCGCCTCCGCCGCAACGAGTCGATCGCGGTGCCGGACGCGGGGTAGAGCGCAGCGCAGAGGTCATTTATTTGCGACGCCAAGCGCGGCGCTGGCGCGGCGTCACCGTGGTCATGAGCGCGCTTGCCGCAGTGCTTGCGCTGTTCATCGTCGTGAGCCAGCTCGCGCCCGGCTTGATTGCCGCTGCTGCGGCAACAGCAAGTGGCGGCGGCGCCGCCGCTGCCGCCCGGCTCGCAGCTCGTTGCAGTGTTGCAGCAGGAGCCGACCGCGCCCGCTTTCTTGCTCACGGTCGATCCGCAAAGCCGCACGATGACGGTGCGCAGGTTGACGGCCGCTGCGGACTCCGGCCGCAGTTACGAACTGTGGCTGATCGCCGGCAATAATCCGAGCCCGCATTCGCTCGGCCTCGTCGGCGCCGATGAATTCACCACGCGCCCGTTGCCGGCGGATTTCGATGCCGATGCAATGCGCTCGGCAAGATATGCGGTTTCGCTCGAGCCTGCCGGCGGTTCGCCGAGCGGCGCGCCGACTGGGCCAATCCTGTTCACCGGGAAAATGGTGCAATCCATTCCCGGCTCGTCGAGCTGAATTGTCTGCCAAAAACGCTCATGCCCGGCGTGGAGCCGGGCATAGCGGGTAAAACGGTGCCGCATCAGACGTATCAGCCGCCGCCGGGCAAATGCCCGCTGAAAGTTGTGGGCTGGCCGGCTTTGACCAGCGCGTCGGTGCCGAGATCGATATTACCGCCGACATTGGCAAAAATGCCGATCACCGCCACCACGGTCGCGCACAGCAACCCGATGACGACAATCTTCAAATGGGTCGCGCGATCGGCGCTATACATCGAATGGTTCATGACATCCTCCCGTTTCTGCCTATTAGTCGCGGCAGCCGGGTTGGAGGTTTCGTCCTATGCCGACAGCTAGGCGGTGATCAGGGTCACAAAAATACGTCTTCACCGAAGTTTGAAGACGCGTGATAACGGTTGAAGGGGGCGGTTGGTTCCGGGACCGGTAATCGGCGACGGCCGCTCGTCGACGAAGCGGTAAGCCCTTCCTGTCATGGCGGTATTTGAAAGGATGCGATCGTGAGCCAAGGCGTAAGCAAAGAAGTCGTCGCTCAACTTGCCCCGACCGGGGTTTTGCGCGCGGGCATCAATATGGGCAATTTCCTTCTGGTCACGGGAAAGACCGCCTCCGGCGATCCGCAAGGCGTCGCGCCCGACATGGCGGCCGAAATTGCCAAGCGGCTCAGCGTTCCGGTCACTTACGTGAAATACGAGCGGCCGTCGCAACTCGCCGACGCCGGCGGCACCGGGGTCTGGGACATCGGGCTTATCGGTGCGGAGCCGCAGCGCGCCGAGAAGATCACGTTTACGCCCGCCTATTGCGAGATCGAAGCGACCTATCTGGTGCCTCCCGGCTCGTCCATTTCCAGCGTCGCCGACGTCGATCGGCCCGGCGTGCGGATCACGGTGCGGCGCGGCGCGGCCTACTGCCTCTGGCTCGAACGCAACATCAAGCAGGCGAAGCTATTGCAATCCGAGACGGCGGACGGCCCCTTCAATGAATTCGTCGGCGGAAAGCTCGAAGCTTACGCGGCGTTGCGGCCGCAATTGCTCACCGACGTTAAAAAGCTTCCCGGGTCCAAAATCCTGTCCGGCAATTTCATGACCGTGCAGCAGGCGATCGGGACCGCGAAGCCGAACACGGCCGGTGCCGCCTTGCTGGTCGATTTTGTCGCCGAAGCCAAGAAATCAGGCTTGGTGGCAAGCCTGATCGAGAAGCATCACGTCGCTGGCCTATCGGTCGCGCCCTAAATACTTCCGACCGTCTTCAGCCGCACCCGCGGGTGGATTTCCGATTGCGCCAGCACGGCGGTTTGCGCGCGGAAGCGCTCGACGATGCCGCGCACGAACGGTCTGATCTGCGGTGAGGTGACCAGCACCGGCGCCTCGCCGTCCTTCGCCGCCTGCTCGAATTTGTCCCGCACCAGATTGATGAATTCGGTGAGCTTCGAAGGCTGCATGGCGAGATTGCGGTCGTCGCCCTGGCCGACGATCGACTCGGCAAATGCCTGCTCCCATTTGGCAGTGAGCGCGATGATCGGCAGCGTGCCGGTCACGGTCACATGCTGGGCGCAGAGCTGGCGCGCGAGCCGGGCGCGGACGTGCTCGGCGAGCATCATGGCATTGCGCGTGGACGGCAGCCCGTCGGCGATGCCTTCGAGGATGGTCGACAGGTCGCGGATCGAGACGCGCTCGGCCAGCAGGATTTGCAGCACGCGCTGGATGCCGGAAATCGTGATCTGCGCCGGCACGATGTCCTTGATCAGCTCGCTTTGTTCTTTCGGCAAATCCTTGATCAGCTTCTGGACCTCGCCGTAGGACAAAAGCTCGGCCATGTTGGCCTTGATCAGTTCGGTGAGGTGCGTGGCGAGCACGGTTGCGGCGTCGACGACGGTGAGGCCCTTCACCGAGGCCTCTTCCTTCAGCGAAGCGTCGATCCAGGTCGCCGGCAGCCCGAAGGTCGGCTCGGTCGTGTGGGTGCCGGGCAGCGTCACCTGATTGCCGGTCGGATCCATCACCATGTACTGGCCGTGCCAGACCTTGCCGGTGCCGGCCTCGACCTCCTTGATCTTGATGAGATAGGTGTTGGCGTCGAGCTGCATGTTGTCGAGGATGCGCACAGCCGGCATGACGAAGCCCATTTCGATCGCGAGCGATCGGCGCAGCGCCTTGATCTGTTCGGTGAGGCGGTCGGAACCGTCGGGTGCGTTGACCAGCGGCAACAGCGCATAGCCGAGCTCGATCTTCAGATCGTCCATCTTCAGCGATGCCGCGATCGGCTCCTCGGCGGGCGCGGCTTTTTCGGCGTCGGACTTCTTGGTCTCGGCGGCGATCGCCTGTTTGCCGCGGCGGTCGATTACATAGGCGAGTGCCCCGGCGCCGCCGCCGAGCGCGAAGAACGGAATCATCGGGATGCCGGGCAACAGCGCCATGATGATCATCACCGCGGCCGACATGCCGAGCGCCTTGGGATAACCGGAAAGTTGGCCGAGCAGCGCCTTGTCGGCGGCGCCGGCGACGCCGGCTTTGGACACCAGCAGGCCCGGCGGCGGTCGAAACGATCAGCGCGGGAATCTGCGTGACGAGACCGTCGCCGACGGTGAGCAGCGTATAGGTGCGGGCGGCGTCGGCGAAGCTCAAATTCTGCTGCACGATGCCGATGACCATGCCGCCGATGACGTTGATCATCACGACGAGCAGGCCGGCGATGGCGTCGCCGCGGACGAATTTCGAGGCGCCGTCCATGGCGCCGAAAAAGCCGGATTCGTCTTCCAGGTTCTTGCGCCGCGCCGCGCCTCCTTCTCGTCGATCAGGCCGGCATTGAGGTCGGCGTCGATCGCCATCTGCTTGCCGGGCATGGCGTCCAGGTGGAAACGCGCCGCGACTTCGGCGATGCGGCCCGAGCCTTTGGTGATGACCACGAAATTCACGATCACCAGGATCGTGAACACGATGATGCCGATGACGAAATTGCCGCCCATCACGAAATTGCCGAACGCCTCGATGACGTGGCCGGCGGCGGCGGTGCCTTCGTGGCCGTGCGCGAGAATGAGCCGCGTCGAGGCGAGATTGAGCGCCAGCCGCAGCATGGTGGCGATCAACAGCACGGTCGGGAACGCGGAGAATTCGAGCGGCGTCTGGATGAACAGCGACGTCATCAGGATCAGCACGGAAAAGGTGATCGACACCGCGAGCGCGAAATCGAGCAGGATCGGCGGCAGCGGCAGGATGAGGATGACGAGGATCGTCATCATGCCGACCGCGAGCCCGATGTCGCTGCGCCGGAGCATGGTGCCGAGGTCGACGAGCCGCGATAGCGCCGTATCGCCGCCCTCCGCCGTGGTTGCGTCGCTCATGCCGGTTGATCGGCCCCGTCTGCGGTCGCGTGATTCAAAGCTGTGCGCTGCGGCTGAGAGGGCCGCCGGCGCGGAGGATTGGAGCCGCGCTCGAGTCCAAGGCTGCCCCCAAAGCACGTTAAGTGCGGTGGAAAGGGTTACGCCTCCCAGGCAAAATGTGCCGGGTATATGGTTACCGGGTGGTTAACGAACGGCGATTTGTGCCAAAAGCGCAAAACTGCCAATGGGAGCGCGGGGCGAAGCAGGCTTCGGAGGTGTCGTGAGGTGGGAATGTCTATGGTCCGCCGCGTTATCGCGTTGCCGCCATTGTGCTCGCTGCGTCGGCGGCTTACGCCGATGGCATCGAGCCCGGCCTGTGGAAGATCGTCGGCCACAGCGAGACGGCGGCGTGGTCGGCCCGCCGCATGAATCGTCGAAATGCCTGACCGCCGACCAAACCAAGGACCTTGGCGCCACATTCTCGCCGATCCCGCGTACGATAAATTCGGTCTGCGCGCCGATCGAGCGGACGCTCGACGGCCCGCGGCTGACTTGGCATCTGGTCTGCAAGGGCCAGATCGATATGGACCTGGCCGGCGAGTTCAATTTCGACAGCCCGCATCACTATACCGGGACGGTGCGGACCAAGGCGGAAATGGCGGGAATGCAGATGATCGATACGCAAAATACGGTCGAAGGCCAGTGGGTCTCGGCGTGTCCCCAATAGGTGCATGATGCATTCGCAATTCGTCGATCCGTGGACCCATAACCACACCTTTCTCGGCGCGCATCACGGCAAGCACGAGCGGCGCACCTGGAGCGTGGTCGGGCTGACCGCGTTCATGATGGTCGCCGAGATCGTCGGCGGCACGCTGTTCGGCTCGATCGCGCTGGTCGCCGACGGCTGGCACATGGCGACCCATGTCGCGGCGCTGGCGATCGCCGGGCTTGCCTATCTGTTCGCCCGCCGCCATGCCGCAGACGCGCGGTTTTCGCTCGGCACCGGCAAATTCGGCGAGCTCGCCGCGTTCTCCAGCGCCATCATTCTCGGAATGATCGCGCTCGGCGTCGCCTACGATTCGGTGCTGCGCCTCGGCCATCCCGTCGCCATTCATTTTCGGGAAGCCATCCCGATCGCCGCGCTCGGCCTTTGCGTCAATCTCGCGAGCGCGTGGCTGTTGCGCGACGAGCATGACCACGGCACGCACATGGCACGCGATCATGCCATCACGATCATGACCACGCGCACGATCACGCCGAACATGCGTCCATGCCGTGCGCGGCATCACGACATCAATCTGCGCGCGGCCTATGTCCATGTGCTGGCCGATGCGCTGATGTCGATCCTGGCGATCGCCGGCTTGTCCGCGGCCTGGGCGTTCGGCTGGAATTTCATGGATCCGCTGGTCGGCCTGGTCGGCGCGGTGGTGATCGCGAGCTGGTCGTTCAGCCTGCTTCGCGCCGCCGGCGGCGTGCTGCTCGACACCGTTCCCGATCCGGGTCTGACGCAGCGCATCCGCGCGCGCATGGAGCGCGATGGCGACCGCGTCTGCGATTTGCATGTCTGGCAGGTCGGGCCGGGCCATATCGCCGTGATGGCGTCCGTCGTCTCCGCGGCGCCGCAGGCTCCGGCGGTCTACAAGGAGCGGCTCGCCGGTCTCGCCGGCCTGTCGCACGTCACCGTCGAAGTGCATGCCTATCCGCGCTGACAGACTGAAATTTTCGCTCGGCGCTGCTCGCATCTTCGGCGCGCAAGCGGCGCTGGCGCAGCAGCCGCAGGCCACGAGGACCGCCCGGCAGCTTTCGTCGATGCCGCGACGGTCGTGCCGGGGCTCGTCGCCGAGATGCGCTATGCCGGATCGCATAATTTCGTCGGCCGGCCGATCGATGGCTACGAGGCGCCGCATTGCCTGCTCGACGCGGCAGGCCGCCGCGGCGCTCGCCGGGGTCGCGCGCGATCGTCGCCGCGCAGGGTCTCGTCATCAAGGTGTTCGACTGCTACCGGCCGGTGCGCGCGGTGGTGAATTTCGTGCGCTGGGCGCGTGACCTCAACGACCAGGCCGCGCAAGGCGGAGTTCTATCCCGAATGTCGACAAGCGCACGCTGTTCCGCGACGGCTATATCGCCTCGCATTCCGGCCATTCGCGCGGCTCGACCACCGACCTGACGCTGGCGCGAAAGCGACGGCACCGAACTCGACATGGGCACGCCATTTCGATTTCTTCAGCCCGAAATCATGGACCGCCGATCCGACCATCACCCCGCAGCAGCACGCCAACCGCATGCTGCTCGCCGCCGCGATGCGGCGGCACGGCTTTCGCGGCTACGACAAGGAATGGTGGCACTTCACGCTGCGCGGCGAGCCGTTTCCGGACACCTATTTCGATTTTCCGGTGCGGTAGCTATGATGCGTAAAGGGAGGAGGACCGGAAAGCGGGGGGAATACCGGTGAGGGGCGTATTTGTAGCATTGGCGTTGCTGTTCGGCGTCGCGTTGGCAGCCGCACAAACGCCGATGGTTTCGCTGGCCGATATCACCCGGGTCGGGATTTTTGAGGCGCAGCCGACGGGCACGCCGGGAGTTCCCGGCAGCTTCACCGGCTACAATTATCATTTCCTATCGAATTCGCCGATGGTGCCGGCGCGCAAAGACATCCAGTTCGGCTTTGAATATCGTCTGGTCGGCGCACCGCAGAACGCGACAGTATCATTGCGAAGCGTCACGCTTTTCCCAATAGCGGACTGGTCAATCCCGACACCGGTCAAGCGACGACACACAGCGAGAACGTGATCGCCAAAAATATCGGTCCGCTCTATTTGACGGGCTACAAGTTCGAGAAAGACTGGGAGCTCGTTCCCGGTACCTGGATCATGCAAATCTGGTACGGGGATCAGGATGTGGCCGAAGAGGTGTTCACGGTCTTCAAGCCGTAGCCGGCCGCGGCGCGGTCGATTACAGCCCCAGATAAAATTTCTTGATCAGATCGTTGTTGTTGAGCTCGTCCGTCGAGCGGCCCTCGAAGGCGATCTTGCCGTGGACGATGACATAGCCGCGGTCGGCGATGCGGATCGCCTGGGTGAAGTTCTGCTCGGCCATCAGCACGGTGAGCTGATAGCGCTGCTTCATTTCGTTGATGGCGTCGATGGTGCGGCTGACCAGGATCGGCGCGAGCCCGACCGAGGGTTCGTCGACCAGCAGGATTTTCGGCGCCAGCATCAGCGCGCGGCCGAGCGCCAGCATCTGCTGCTCGCCGCCGGACATGCTGCCGGCAAGCTGGCTCGCGCCGCTCGGCAAGCCGCGGAAAGGTCTCGAAGCAGACCGCCAGATTGCGCGCGAGTTCGCGGCGCGCGGTGGCGCGGTAGGCGCCGAGCAGGAGATTTTCCTCCACCGTCAGCTTGGGAAACAGCCGGCGGCCTTCCGGCACCAGCGCGATGCCGAGATCGACGATCTCCTCGGTGGTGCGGCCGACCAGATCGTGGTGGATGCCGTCGATCTCGGCGACGATCGAGCCTTCGCTCGGCCGCACCATGCCCATGATGCATTTCATCAGCGTCGATTTGCCGTTGCCGTTGGTGCCGAGCAGCACGACGGTCTCGCCGCCACCGACTTTGAGCGAGACGTCGTCGATCACGCGCACCGCGCCATAGGCGGCGTGGATGCCGGCGATGGTGATGCTACTGGCCAAGGTAGGCCCTCTCGACTTCGGGATCGCGCATGACCTCGTCCGGCGCGCCGTCGGCGATTTTCTTGCCGGAAACCAGCACGACCAGCCGGCGCGAAAAACTCATCACCGCGCGCATGATGTGCTCGATGAGGATGACGGTGACGCCGTGTTCGTTCAAGCGAACCAGAAGCGTCAAGATGTCCTCGATCTCCGAATGGGTCAGCCCCGCCATCGCCTCGTCGGCGATCAGGAGCTTCGGCTCCGCCGCCATGGCGCGCGCCAGTTCGAGCTTGCGCATTTCGACTTGGGTGAGGTCGCGCGGCATGTGCCGGGCCTTGGCTTCGAGGCCGACTTCGCGGAGCAGGTCGGTGCAGCGGTCTTCGACTTCGTGCGCGGCATGATGGCGGCCGCGCGCCGCGACGGTATAGAGCAGCGGAATGCGGATATTGTCGATCAAGATTCAAGCTGGCGAACGGGCGCGGCAGCTGAAAGCTGCGCGCCAAGCCGAGATGGGTGCGCTGATGCGCGAGCAAGCCCGTCGAGCTTGCGGCCGTCGAAGTGGACCGATGCCTTGCTCGTTGTGCAGCGTGCCGCAGATGCAATTGACCAGAGTCGATTTGCCGGAGCCGTTCGGCCCGATCAGGCCGAGCCGCTCGCCCGGCGCGACGGAGAGCGAAATGTTTTCCAGCGCGACGAAGCCGCCGAAGCGCTTGCCGAGATTGTCGACCTGAAGGAGATCGGGAGCTGCGGCGCCGGTCTGCGCTGTTCATGGCACGGTCTCCGGCGCGTCGGTATCGACACGGCGGCGGCCGACGAAATCCTCCGGCTTGCGCTGCCAATAGTGGTGGACCAGCCCGACGATGCCGTTCGGCGCGACGATGACGAAGCCGACCAGAAGCAAGCCGACGATCAACAGATTGACCGCCGACGAGATCGTGACGGTGGCGATCTGCTGCAGCGAGCCGAGCAGGATCGCGCCGATCAGCGGGCCGACCCAGCTCGTCGTGCCGCCGATCAGCGGCATGGCGATCGAGTTGACGGCATAATCGAGCCCGAACGTCGAATGCCGGCTGCAGATAGCCGATGTAATAGGGAAACGGCGCGCCGGCCATGCCCATCAGTGCGCCGGAAATCGTGGTCGCGATGAGCTTCAATCGCAGCGTCGGCACGCCGGAGGCTTCGGCCGCGAGTTCGTCGTCGCGGATGGTGGCAAAGCCGTAGCCGAGCCGCGAATGCTCGATCAGCCGCGCGATCGTGATCGCCGCGACGGCAAGCAGCAGCATGATCAGGAACAGATATCTGATGTAATTGCCGATCGGCGCGATCTCCTCGGGGCGGATGACATAGGCGCCGCGCGAGCCGCCGACATAGTCCCAGTTGACGACCAGCGTCTGCAGCACGACGGCGAGCGCCAGCGTCGCGATGGCGAAGAACGCGCCGCGCAGCCGCAGCGTCAGATAGCCCATGCCGAAGCCGACGATGCCGGACACGACGCCGCCGATCAGCATCAGAACGGGAATCGGCATCGGATAGAACGTCGTTGTCGGCGATGAATTTGTAGATCGCCACCGTCGAATAGGCGCCGAGCGCGAAGAACGCGGCGGAGCCGAAATTCACATAGCCGCAATAGCCGCCGAGAATGTTCCAGGCCGTCGCCAGCACGACATATTGCAGGACGACATAGCCGGCGAAGAACACGTAGTCATTGCCGAGCCCGAGCGCGATGCCGAACACCGCGGCGGCAACGGCGAGCCAGATGACGAGGAAGACGGGCGTGCGCACGGTTCACCGTCCCATAAGGCCGGCCGGCCGCACCGCCAGCGTCAACAGCAGAAAGCCGAACGACACCGCGGGCGCCCATGACGGGCCGTAGAACGTCGAGGTGAGGCTTTCGACAATGCCGATCAGCATCGCGGCGATCACCGTGCCCGGCAGGCTGCCCATGCCGCCAAGCACGCAGATCGCGAACACGCGGCCGATATATTCGCGCCCGACCGACGGCTCGACCGGCTGGATGATGATGAGAAAGGCGCCGGCGACCGACGCGGTGGCGATCGAAATGCCGAACGCGATGCGCTTGATGCGGACCGGATCGATCGCCATCAGCCGCAGCGCCAGCTGGTCCTGCGCCACCGCCATGATGGCGCGGCCGATGAAGGTGCGCGTCAGCATAAGCTGCAGCACCGCGATCATCAGCCAGCGAGACCAGGCACGGCACCAGCATGCGCAGCGGCAGATCAACATCGCCGAAGTGCAAGGTCGGACCGATATAGGCCGCGTCGACGTAGCGGTAATCGACGCCGAAATAGAGCACCAGCGCCGACTTCGGTGATGAACAGGAGGCCGAAGAAGAAGGCGAGCCCGCGCAGCGATTCCTGGCCGTGTTTTTCGAACGAGGAGTAATAGACCTGGTAGATGCCGGCGCCGAGCACGTAAAACGCCGGCATCACCACGATCGCGGTGAGGATCGGATCGAAGCCGAATGTCGCGTTGACGATATAGGCGACATAGGAGCCGAGGATGATGAAGGCGGGGTGCGCGATATTGACGATGTCGAGGATGCCGAACGACAGCGATACGCCGCAGGTCACCGCGGCATAGAAGCCGCCGATCAGGATGCCCGAGACGATGGCGTTGATCAGAAGATCGAACGAAAAGATCATTACTCAGCTACTCAGCCCACGCTCACTCAGCCGGCGCGAGTGTGCAGGAAGCGTTTCGTGTTGGCTACAGCAAAACCTCTCCCCGCCGCGCGGGGAGAGGTCATTCGAACTGCGGCAATTCGTTGCGCTAGGCCGCGGCGCGCACCCGGTCCGGAATGGCGAGCGGCTTGTTGGCGCTGTTAAGGAATTCGATGGTCATGAAGACCATCTCCTTGTCGCCGAGATTTTCGAGGTCGTGGACCTTGTACTCGCCGGCGCCGTAGGTCTCGTGGCGGGTTTCGCCGGGCTGGTAGGTATATTCGACGGTGGTGCCGTCGTGGACATGCTGGCGGCCGCGTCCGCCGCTCACCGCGGTCCAGAAATAATCGAGCACATGGCGGTGGAAGCCGATCCGCTCGCCGGGCGCCAGCCGGATGATCCAGACCCGCACGCGCTCGCTCTCGGACACCAGCGTCGAGCCGACGCAGCCGTTGTTATTCTGCCGTCTCGCGCTCGAATTCGGCCGCGATCGCGGGCGGCCACGCCGTCTTTTCCGAGCGGTCGGTGGACTTATCCAGCATGGTCAATGCCATAGCGTTCCTCCAAGGAATGTAGGCACAATATAGAAAACCTTTCCGGCTTAGGAAAGGCGGGAAATAACGGGAATTTCGCATGGCGGGGAAACGCCGCGCGCTCATTATCGGCGGCTCGATGAGCGGGCTTTTGGCCGGCATCATGCTGTCGCGGCGCGGCTGGGACGTCGATATTTTCGAGCGCGTCGCCAATGAGCTTGCCGGCCGCGGCGCCGGCATCGTCGCTCAAGGCCGAGCTGATCGCGCGGATGAAGGGGCTTGGCCTCGACACCCGCGACCTCGGCGTCGCCATGACCACGCGCAAAATCCTCGATCGAGCCGGCCGGACCACGCTAACGCTCGAATGCCCCCAGGTGCTCACCGCCTGGGAGCGCGTTTACCGCGTGCTGCGCGATGCCTTCGCGCCGGAGCGCTATCACCGCAGGTACCGGATTGCGCGCCTTCGAGCAGAGCGGGGATGGCGTCGTCGCGCATTTCAGCGACGGCAGCACGGTCGAGGCCGATGTGCTGATCGGCGCCGACGGCCTGCGCTCGACGGTGCGCCAGCAATGCGCGCCCGACGTCGCGCCGCTTTACGCCGGTTACGTGGCCTGGCGGGCGCTGCTCGCCGAGAGCGCCATCCCGCCGGAGATCCATCGCGAACTGTTCATGGATATGACGTTCTGCCTGCCGCCGGGCGAGCAGTGCCTCGGCTATCCGGTCGCCGGGCCTGACAACGATCTGCGGCCCGGAGCAGCGCCGCTATAACGTCGTGTGGTACCGGCCGGCGGACGAAACGACCGAGCTGCCGGCGCTGCTCACCGACAAGACCGGCGTCACCCATTCGATCTCGATTCCGCCGCCGCTGATCCGCGCCGAGCCGATCGCCGCCATGCGCGCGGCGGCCGAGCGGCTATTGGCGCCGCAATTCCGCAAGATCGTTGCGCCTGATCGACGAGCCGATCCTGCAGCCGATCTACGATCTGGAAAGTCCGCAACTCGCCTTCGGCCGGGTCGCGATCATCGGCGATGCGGCCTTTGTGGCGCGTCCGCATGTGGCGGCGGGCGTCTCCAAGGCGGCCGATGACGCCGCCGCGCTCGCCGCCGCGCTCGATGCCGGCGACGTTGCCGCCGCGCTGCGCCGCTTCGAAGCGGCGCGGCTGCCGGAGAACAGAAAGATCATCGAGCGCGCGCGCCATCTCGGCGCTTACCTGCAGGCGACGCAGACCGCGGAAGAGCGCGCCCGCTCGGCGCGCCACAGCATTCCCGAAGCGGTGCTCGCCGAAACCGCGGTGCTGGATTTTCTCCGCGCTTGAGGGCGATCAGCGCACTAGGCTCGGGCGCTTGTTGTCGAAGGCCCAGCCCGGGATGAGATATTGCATGGCGATCGCGTCATCGCGCGCGCCAAGGCCATGCTTTTTATAAAGCGCATTGGCCTTTTGCAGTTGATCGGGATCGATCTCGATGCCGAGACCGGGCCGCTCCGGCACCTGCACCATTCCGCCCTTGATCTGCAGCGGCTCTTTGGTCAGACGCTGACCGTCCTGCCAGATCCAGTGCGTATCAATCGCCGTGATTCTGCCCGGCGCCGCGGCGGCCGCGTGCATGAACATCGCGAGCGAAATGTCGAAGTGGTTGTTGGAATGGGATCCCCACGTCAGACCCCAGTCGCGGCACATTTGCGCCACGCGCACGGCGCCTTGCATGGTCCAGAAATGCGGATCGGCAAGCGGAATGTCGACCGACTGCAACTGGATCGCATGTCCCATCTGCCGCCAGTCCGTGGCGATCATGTTGGTGGCGGTGGGAAGCCCGGTGGCGCGGCGGAACTCGGCCATGATTTCGCGCCCCGAATAGCCGTGTTCGGCGCCGCAGGGATCTTCGGCATAAGCGAGCACGCCGTGCATGCCGCTGCACAGGCGCACCGCTTCGTCGAGCGACCACGCCCCATTGGGGTCGAGCGTGATACGCGCGTCCGGGAAACGCTTTGCGAGTGCGGTGACCGTTTCGATCTCCTGCTCGCCGGCGAGCACGCCGCCCTTGAGCTTGAAGTCCTTGAAGCCGTAATGCGCCTGCGCCGCTTCGGCGAGACGCACGACCGCAGCCGGTCGTCAGCGCCTCCTCGTGGCGGAACCGGAACCAGTCGATATTGGCGTCCGGTTCCGAGCGATAGGGTAGGTCGGTTTTGTTGCGATCGCCGACGTAGAAAAGGTAGCCGAGCATGGTCACTGCCTCACGCTGCTGGCCTTCGCCGAGCAGCGCCGCCACAGGCACGCCGAGAAACTGGCCGAGCAAATCCAGCAGGGCCGCCTCGATTGCGGTGACGGCGTGAATAGTTACGCGCTGGTCGAAAGTCTGCAGGTCCGCGTCCCCCCGAATCGCGGTCGGCGAAACTCCGGCGCGCGGCGTTGAGGATGGCGTTATATGATCCGATGGGCCTGCCGATCACCAGCTCGCGCGCGTCTTCAAGCGTTTGGCGAATGCGTTCGCCGCCGGGCACTTCGCCGACGCCGGTGTGGCCGGCGCTGTCGCTTAAGATCACCACATTGCGTGTGAAGAACGGTCCGTGCGCGCCGGAGAGATTAAGCAGCATGTCATCGTGGCCGGCGACCGGCACAACGCGCATGTCGGTGACCCTGGGCGACGGCGTGTGCCGCTCATCGGATTGGATATTCATAACGGCAAGATGTGCGGATCAGACCAGCTTGGCGTCAAGCGTAATCTGGGCGTTGAGTACCTTGAGACACTGGACAGTTCTTCTCGGCATCGCCGGCGAGCTTCATGAAGATGGCTTCGTCGAGGTTCGGCACGCTGGCGCGCAACGTCAGCGCCGAGCGGGTGATGCGAAAGCCCTGGCCTTCCGGATCGAGGCTCACAGCCGCTTCGGTCGAGAGCTCCGTCGGCGTGAAGCCCGCACCTTGCAACTGAAACGCCAGCGCCATGGTGAAACACCCGGCATGTGCCGCCGCGATCAGCTCTTCGGGGTTGGTGCCTTTCTCGTTTTCGAAACGGGTTTTGTAAGAATAGGGCGTTTGCTCAAGCACGCCGGAATCGGTGGACAAATTGCCGGTGCCGGCGCGGCCGGTGCCGCGCCAAACCGCTTTCGCTTTGCGGATCATGAAAGTCTCCTGTTTCGGCCCGCCGTCAGCGAGCCGTTTGGGTCCGCAGCGCGGCCACGTCCTTCTCGGTAATCTGGATGGCTCGCTGCCGAAGCGCCCGGTGACATAATTGGCGACAGCCGCGATCTCCACGTCCGAATAGGTCGTCGCCGAAGGCGGGCATCGAGATGATGCCTTGCGGCGTCTGCCGCATCGTACCGGAAATCACGATCTGCGCGACATTGGTGGCCGACGGATCGTTCACCGCGCGCGCGCCGGAGATGGTGGCGTAGGGCGAGATGGCGCTGACGCCGGTCCAGCTGTGGCAACTGACGCACGCCTCCTCAAACACTGTCCTGCCGGCAACGTTCGCGGTCGCGCCGCCGTCCTTCGGCGACGGTGGCGCCGGAGGCGCAATCGTCGCCGGCATATCGGACGACATCGACCGCCGGCACGCTGCGCACATAAGCGACCAGCGCGTGGATGTCCGGCCGGCGCCATCTGGCTGAAGCTCTGGTCGACGGCTTCGCCCATCGGTCCCGCCGCCGTACCGCGGTCGAACGCGTGGCCGTTCGACAGATAAGCGAACACGTCATCGTCGCTCCAGGCGCCGATGCCGGTGTCCTTGTCGGAAGTGATATTGAAGGCGTGCCAGCCAGCCGTCACCGCGCCGGCGAATTTTTTGCGGTTGTCGAGCGCGAAAGCGAGATTGCGCGGCGTGTGGCATTCGCCGCAATGCGCCAGCGCCTCGGCGATATAGGCGCCGCGGTTCCACTCCGGACTTTGCGCCGTATTGGGCGCAAAGCGGGTATCGGCGTTGAACAGCGAGCGACCAGAACATCATCGACCAGCGCTGATTGAACGGAAAGGTCAGCGTGTTGGCGCGGTTTCGGCGTGCACGGCCGGCAGGCTGAACAGATAGGCCTTGATCGCCAGCGCATCGGCATCGGTCATGTAGGTGTACGACGGATATGGCATGGCCGGATAAAGCCGCGCGCCGTCCTTGCGAATGCCGCGCTGCACCGCGTTGAGAAAATCCTGATCGCTGTAATCGCCGATGCCGGTGTCCTTGTCGGGCGTGATGTTGGTCGAATAAAGCGTTCCGAACGGCAGCGGAATCGCCAGGCCGCCGGCATATGGCTTTGCCGCCGGGCGCGGTGTGGCAGACCATGCAATCGGCGGCGCGGGCGAGATATTCGCCGCGTTTCACCGGGTCGGCATTGGCGAGATCGGCGGGAACGCCGGTCGGATCGGCGGCATGATAGTCGGCGAGCGCAACCGTCGAGCCGCCGGCGAAAGCCAGCGGTCCCGGGTTGAAGATCTTCCAGCCGAATACGGCAAGCGCAATCAGAACGACGATGACAAGGACGGCAAGATCCGCGGCGGCTGCGCATGACACTTACGCCTTGCAACCGCGATCGCGGCGCGGTCGATCGGCAGGCGGCGCAACGCGACGCCGGTTGCGGCATAAATCGCGTTGCGCAGCGCCGGCGGGCCAGCCGTGCAGCCCGTCTCGCCGATGCCGCCAGGGTCTTCGCCGCTCTTGATGACGTGCACGTCGATGTTCGGCACCTGGTCGATGCGCAGCATGCGGTAATCGTTGAAGTTCGATTGCCGCACGCGCCCATTGTCGATGTTGATCTCGCCATAGAGCGCAGCGGTCAGCCCAAAGATCAGCCCGCCTTGCAACTGCGCCATGATGGTATCGGGGTTGACCGCGATGCCGGTATCGACCGCCGACGTGACGCGGCGCAGATGCACTTCGCCGTGCTCGTCGACTTCGGCTTCGACGACGGTGGCGATGAAGCTGGCGAACGACGGCTGCAGGCACACGCCGCGCCCGGCGCGGGCCGGCAGCGGCGCGCCCCAATCGGATTTCTCCGCGACGAGATGCGAGCGCCGCTTTGAACCGCGGATTGTTTTCGAGCATGCCGAGGCGGAATTCGATCGGGTCTTTGCCGGCCTTGCGCGCCAACTCGTCCATGAAGCATTCGATGGCGAAGACGTTGTTGTTCGGTCCGACGCCGCGCCAGAAACCGGTCGGCACGGCGGGCGGTTCGGCGCGCACAAATTGGACTTGGCGGTTGGGAATGTCGTAGGGCATGTCGACGGCGCTATCGACACGCGTCGATATCGATGCCGTTCGCAAAACCGGCAGGAAACCAGCGCGCCATAACCGACGAACCGGCCACACGATATTTCCAGGCAACGATTTTGCCGTCTTTCAGGCTTGCGGAAATGACGTCGCGATAGGCCGGGCGATAGACGTCGTGCTGGACATCTTCTTCGCGCGTCCACACCACTTTCACCGGCCCATCGACATGTTGCGCGATGCGCACGGCGCTCGTCACCATGTCGGATTCAAGCCTGCGGCCGAAGCCGCCACCGATCAGATGGTTGTGCACGGTCACTTTGTCGAGCGGAACACCCGCGGCCGCCGCTGCGGCCGCCTGCACGCGCGTCATGACCTGCGTGCCGGTCCATATTTCGCAGGCGCCGGGCGTGAGCGACACCGTGCAGTTCTGCGGCTCCATGGTCGCGTGCGCCAGGAACGGCAGCTCGTAGTCGGCGTCGAGCCTGTCGCCCTGCGTCAGGCCTTTCTCGACGTCGCCGATCGATTTGGCGACCGCGCCATCCTTCTTGCTCGCGGCGCGCAGATTGTCCCAGATGTCGCTTGAATTGATCTTCGCGTTGGGTCCTTCGTCCCAGGTGATCGACAAGCGCGTCGAGACCTTTCTTGGCGGCCCAGAAATGATCGCCGACGACCGCGACCAGATCGTCGAGCACGACGATTTGTCGGACGCCGGGGATGGTCTTGGCCGCGCTGTCATCGACATGCGCGACCTTGCCGCCGAAGACCGGGCATTGCGCCAGCGTCGCGAACTTCATCCCGGGCAGCATCATGTCGATGCCGTAGATAGCCTTGCCGTCGGATTTGCCGGGCGTGTCGAAGCGCTTGAGCGGCTTGCCGATCAGGGTGAAGTCTTTCGGGTCTTTGAGCGGCGGGTTCTGCGGCACCGGAAGTGCGCCCGCCGCATCGGCCAGATCGCCGTAACCGAGCGAGCGCCCGCTCGCCGCGTGCATGACTTTGCCGTTCGACTGCGGCGCAGCTTGATGGATCGACTTGCCATTGCGCCGCCGCGGCCTGCACCAGCATCGCGCGCGTCGCCGCGCCGGCAACGCGCAGCGGCTTCCAGAACGCGCGGATCGAATTGGAATTGCCGGTAGCCTGAATTCCGAAGATCGGATTGCCGTAGAGCTTGTCATCGGGCGGCGCATGCTCAAGCACGACTTGCGAATAATCGCCGTCGAGCTCTTCGCAGAGAATCATCGCTATCGCGGTATAGACGCCTTGGCCCATCTCGACTTGCGGCATGACCAGCGTCGTCTTGCCGGAATGATCGATGCGGATGAAGGCATTGGGCGCAAACTGGCCCGCGCGTGCTGTCGGGTGCTTGCTCGAGCTCGTTCGCTGCCCGGACCGGAAGCCGGAAGGCGAGCACGAATCCGCCGGCCATGCCGGCTCTGAGAACGCTGCGGCGCGAAAGGGCGTGCGAGGATTTTCTTGTGAGCGCTCATGGCCGCCTCCTATGACTTCGCCCGCGGCGTTCTTGATCGCCGCGCGGATGCGCACATAGGTGCCGCAACGGCAGATATTTCCCGCCATCGCGGCGTCGATATCGGAATCGTCGGGTTGCGGGTTGTTGGCCAACAGCGCCGCCGCCGACATGATCTGGCCCGACTGGCAATAGCCGCACTGGATCACTTCAAGATCGAGCCAGGCCTTTTGCACTTTGGCGCCGGCCGGCGTCGCGCCGATGCCTTCGATCGTGGTGACGGCGCGGTTGCCGACCGAGCCAACCGCAAGCAGGCAGGACCGCACCGGATTGCCGTCGATATGCACGGTGCAGGCGCCGCATTGGGCGATGCCGCAGCCGAATTTTGTGCCCGTCATCCCGAGGATGTCGCGCAGCACCCACAGCAGCGGCATGTCATCGGGAGCGTCGAAAGTCTTGTCTTCACCGTTGATCTTGAGCGTCGCCATCGCGATCTCCTCCTTGCCGCGGTCCCATCGGACCGGCAATTAGTGACCACCGTGACCCACCGCCGTTATGCCACAGCGGCAGGCCTGAGAATTGGATTGCTCCATATCAGTTTGTACATTCTTGTGCCGGATGCCAATCGATTATTGATTGGCAGCGTTTTTTAACATGGGAGCCGGTCTGCTTTGAACTTACGTCTCACGAAGGATTGATCGCAGCGGAACCGCTGGCCGTCGCCAGGCAATTGGATGTGAAAATCGAAAATCTGTTCCGCGAGGCTAGCGGCTTAAAGTCGGGTAGCCTACAGATAGCCGGTTCCCATTTCCGCGGCGAAGCGGGCCGGACCGCCCTCCCAGACGATGCGGGCATGTTCGAGCACATAAACGCGGTCGGCATGCGGCAGCGCGAAGGTGACGTTCTGCTCGCCAAGCAGCACCGTGATCGGCGTTGTCTGCCGCAAGCGGGTCAGCGTCTTGGAGAATCTGCTCGAGGATGACGGGTGCGAGCCCGAGCGTCGGCTCGTCGAGGATCAAAAGCTTCGGCTTCATCATCAGCGCGCGCGCAATCGTCAGCATCTGCTGCTCGCCGCCCGACAGCGTGCCGGCATTCTGTTTCTGGCGCGCGCGCAGAATCGGAAACAGCTCGAACAGCCATTCGATCTGCTGGGCGCTCTCGGCCGGCGGCAAATGCTGGCCGCCGATATCGAGATTTTCCCGCACCGTCATATCGGTGAAGAGCTCGCGGCCTTCGGGGCATTGCACGATGCCGCCGCGCGCTATCTTCGCCGCGCTCATGCCGCGTAGCGACGAGCCCTCGCGCCGAATGTCGCCGGAATAGGGCAGCAGTCCCGATATGGCATTGAAGAGGGTGGTCTTGCCGGCGCCATTGAGCCCGACGACCGAGACGAATTCCCCGGCGTGGATATGGATCGACACATTGTCGAGCGCCTGCGCCTTGCCGTATTGGACGCTGAGCTTGTCGACCTTGAGGAACGGGATGGCGTCGTCGCGGAACGAGGATTCCGGCCGCGCCGCGGTTTCGATGCTGCCGCCGAGATAGACGCGCCGCACGGTTTCGTTGCGCATGACCTCGTCGGCCGTGCCCTCGGCGATCCGCTCGCCGACATACATGGCGAGCACGCGGTCGACGAGCCTGGCGACGCTTTTGACGTTGTGATCGACCAGCAGTACGGCGCGGCCGTCGTCGCGCAGCTCGCAAATGAGATCGGAGAACGCCGCGGTTTCGGTCGGCGTCAGCCCGGCAAACGGCTCGTCGATCAAGAGCACCTGCGGATTGCGCGCGATCGCTTTGGCGATTTCGATCTTGCGCAGATCGGCGAACGGCAAAGTCGCCGGCCGGCGGTCGAGTACGGTTTCAAGCCCGACTCGCTTGGCGATGGCGCGGGCTTGGTCGTCGATGGTGGGATCGGCGAACAGCCGGGTGAGCTTGTCGGGCAAAAGTGCGAGCTTGATGTTTTCGTGCACGGTCTGCCGGTGCAGCGGCCGCGAGTGCTGGAACACGATGCCGCATCCCATCCGCGCGATGCGGTGCGACGGCCAGCCGGCGACTTCGGTGCCGTTGATGCGCACCGAGCCGGCATCGGGCCGCTCGATGCCCATGATCAGCTTCATCACCGTGGATTTGCCGGAGCCGTTGGGACCGATCAGGCCGAGAATTTTCCCGGCCTCGATGGCGAGCGCCATGTCCTTGACCGCGACCAGGCCGCCGAACCGCTTGGTGAGGCCGGAGACCTCGAGATGCGCCGCCGCCGCCATGCTCAGTTCGGTTCCTTGGTGCGCGTCAGCAGGCCGAAGAAACCGCTTGGAAAAAACAGCACGACAAGAACGCCATGGCGAAGACGACGAAGTTCGACAAGTCGCCGATCGGGCGGAGCGCCTCGCTCATGGCGACAAGAAAGATCGCGCCGAGCACGCCGCCGAGTATGGTGCGCCGCCCGCCGATCACGGCGGCGACGATAATCTGGACGCCGACGGTGATGTCGACCACCGAACTCGCCGAGGCCGAGCCGACGTAGAAGACCAAGAGCGCGCCGGCAAGCCCGGAGAAGAAGGCGCTGATGATGAAGGCGGCGAGCTTGTGCTTGGTCACATTGAAACCGAGCGCGCCGGCCTGCACCGCGTCCTGTCCGCTCGCTTGCAGGATCAGCCCGACCGGCGAGCGCGCCAGCCAAAACAGGATCGCGCCGCTGACCGCCATGAACCATAGCGCGATCTCATAATTGACGGTGTCGCTGATCGAGATGACGTCAGGTATCGCCAGCCCGTTTTCGCCGCCGGTCAGATGGGCATCGACGATGATGAAGTTCTCCAGCATGAGCACGGCAACGAGCGTGGTCAGCCCGAAATAGGGCCCGCGCACCCGCAGCGCCGGAAGCGCCAGCACGACGCCGCCGATCACGGCGGCGAGCGTGCCGGCGGCGACACAAAGCCAGATCGGCGGCTGGTAGAGATTGTCGAGAATGCCCGCCGTATAGGCGCCGGTGCCGATCAGGAAGGTCGGGCCGAAATTGACCTCGCCGGCAAAGCCGAACAGGAGGTCCCAGGACATGGCGAAGACGCCGGTGTAATAGGCAATCGTCAGTAATCCGAGGATATAGCCGGTCACCCACAGCGGCAGAAACGCAGCCGCGATGACCGCACAAAGCGCGATGAGCAGGATGCGCGTGGTGGAAAGCGACTGCATCTAGCGCCGTCCCAGCAGCCCGCGCGGACGCACATACATCACCGCGACCAGCAAAAGCAGCGCCGGGATGGTGCGATAGGCGGGCGAGATCAGATAGGCGGTGATGGTTTCGAGATAGCCGACGACATAAGCGGCGATCAGCGCGCCGGAGACGCTGCCCAGCCCGCCGAGCACGACGATGGAAAACGCGCTCGCGGTGAGCGGCCCGACGCTATAGGACGACACGCCGAGAAACATGCCGAGCAGTACGCCGGCAATGCCAACCAGGAGGCCATAGATCGCCCAGACGGCGATATAGATCTGCGACAGTTCGGTGCCGAGCAGCGTTACGCCACGCGGATTCATCGAGGCGGCCAGTACCGCTTTGCCGGCGCGAGTCCGGTTCACCAGCAGCCAAAGTACGGCAATGACGAGCCAGCAAACGATGGCGGTGAAAATTTCATTCGTCGGCGTGCGCACGCCGGCGATCATCACGACGCCTTCGACGATCGGCGCCACGGTCTTGGCATTGTCGGTGTAGAGGTAGGCGATCAGCTCCTGGATCATCACGCCCCATAGCAATGTCGCCGTGAGGATGAAGATCTCTTTTTCCTCTTCCCGGATTTTGCGGGTCTGCTGCAACGGCCGCACGACCATGAAATAGGTCAGCAGCGAAGCGCCAAAACCGATCGCGATACCGATCGCCGCCCCGGTATAGGGCCCGACATGCAATTGGTCGCCGGCGGCCCAGGCGGCGACGACGGCCGCCACCATCAGCGCGCCGTGCGACAGATTAAGCACGCCGGAAACACCAAAGATCAGTGCGAAGCCTGTGGCGCCGAGCGCGTAGAGCGAACTGATCGCAAAACCGTCGATCAGGATTTGCCAAAACACCGCGCTCACGCACGAATCCCCAACAAGACACACCCATCAAAAAATCTCCCCGCTCGCGGATACGGGCGGGGAGATTACGAACGTCAGAACTCGTCGCTCGTCAGTTGGCTGAGCCGAGCTTGATGAAAGCCGGGAACTTCAGCTTGCCGTTGGCGACATTGGCCGGCCACAGATTGACCTGCTTGCCGTCCTGCCATTGCAGCATCAGCCCGGAGATGGTGGCGGGACCGATCTTGAGCGCGTGCGGATTGGGCGAATCTTTGCCCTTGAACTGGACGCGGCCAATCGTGCCGACATAATCGGTCTTTTCCAGAGCAGCGACGAGCTTGTCGGAATCGGTGGAACCAGCCCGCTTGATCGCGTCGGCAAGGTAATAGACCTCGTCATAGGCGGTGTAGCCGCAATAGGACGGGTTATTGCCGTACTTTGCCTTGAACGCCGCGACGAACGGCAGCGTCTTCGGCGATACCGCAACTCCGGGTCCGGCAAATGCCTGGTACAGCACGCCTTCGACCGCGCCATTGGTGTCGTTCCAGAAGTTCGAATTCGTCGCCTGCGAGGACACGCCGAACATCGGGATCGGCACTTCCTGCTGCTTCCACTGCACCGTCGGCTGCACGCCGACGTGGGAAATGCCGGTGATGATCACGTCCGGCTTCTCACCTTCGATCTTGTTGAAGATCGGCGTGAAGTCTGTCGTATCCGGCGAGACGCGGATGTGATCAAGCACGTTGAGCCCGATCTTCGGCAGGCAGTTCAGGTACTCGGCGTCGAGCGGGGTGGTCCAGGCCGCGTCCTCGCTCATGACCACGGCCGACTTCATGTGAAGCTGACCGATCAGAAGGTCCTTCGCCGCGTCGCAGGCGGCGTCGGCGATGCTGGTCGACGTCGAATAGCCATGGAACGTGTATTTGAGATTGTCGTAGTCCTTGGCGATGTTCTGGGTGATGACGTCGGAGGCGGCGCCCGGCGTGACCATCACGGTTTTCAGGCGGCCGGTCCACGGCTCGAGCGCGAGCACGACCTCGCTGATATAGCTCGCGATCACCGCATTGACGTGGTCCTGGCTGACGGCGCGCTGGAAGGCGAGGACCGCTTCCGGAGCCTTCGAGTGATCGTCGTAAGTGAAGATCTCGATCTTCTTGCCGTTGACGCCGCCCGCGGCGTTGATTTCGTCGGCGGCCAAGCTGCGCGGCCTGCGGGATCGACGAGCCGGCGACGGCCTGGACTTCGGCGATGACGCCGATCTTGATGGTGTCTTCGGCGTGGCCCGGCGTTGCAAGCGCCAGCGCCGACAGGCTTACGCCCGCGGCCAGAGCGATGGGCGCGAATATGCGCCTGCTGTGACTTGATCATGAGGTGTACCTCCCTGAAAATCATCCGATCGTCTTTTTCCAGACGACGGCGTGGCTTCAGTCTAGCCGAACGGTCTTTGGCGACAAGCCTTGTTTTGCGATAAGCCTTGCCGGCCCGGCGCTTGGGGCTTTTTGAGCCAGTGGGCGGCTTTGCCGCAAGATGGTATGGACTGGCCGCAAGATATCCGGCGCATAAATTTGCTGCACAGTGGGAGGCAAGAAACCAAATGAAAGCTGCATATTTTGAACGATTTGGCGGGCCTGATGTTCTCAAATACGGCGATTTGCCCGATCCGGTGGCGGCGGCGGGCGAGGTGCTCGTCGATGTCCATGCCGCGAGCGTTAACGCTGCCGACTGGAAGTTTCGCGCCGGACAATATCCCAACAGCGGCCAGACCAAATTCCCGGCGGTTCCGGGCCGCGACTTTTCCGGCGTGGTCGCTGCGCGTCGGCAGCGGCGCCGATCTCAAAAGTCGGCGACGCGGTGTTCGGCGTGCTCGATGCCGGGCGTGAAGGAACCTATTGCGAAAAGATCGCGATCACGTCGGCGATCGTCGCCAAGAAACCCGATGAGCTTTCCCACATCAACGCCGCCGCCATGGCGCTCACCGGTCTCACCGCCGTCAGTTCGGTGGAAGACACGCTCAAGCTCAAACGCGGCGAAACGATCTTGATTCAGGGCGGCGCCGGCGGCGTCGCCGGATTTGCCATTCAGTTCGCCAAGCATCTCGGCGCCCGCGTGATCACGACGACGAGCACGGCGAATATCGCCTATGTGCGCGGTCTCGGTGCCGACGAGGTGATCGATTACAACAAGCAGGATTTCACCAAAGTGGTAAGCGGCGTCGATGCCGTATTCGAAACTGTCGGCGGCGACGTGGCGGAAAAATCCTTCGCGGTGCTCAAGCCCGGCGGCCGCGCCGCGTTCATCGCTTCGGGCGCGCAGGCGCCGAAGCCGACGCGCAGCGATGTCACGGCGCTGCGGCCGCCGGTCGGACGCTCGCGCGCGGCGATGGAGCGAATTGCCGGGCTGATCACGTCGGGCGCGGTGCGCCCGCCGGAGGTGAAGACTTATTCCTTATCGCAAGCGGTCGAGGCGCATCGCTTGAGCGAGGGCCGTCACTTCCACGGCAAGCTCGTGTTCAAGGTGCGCTGATCCCGCCGTCACACGTGCTGGCCGCCGTTGATGTGGATCTCGGCGCCGTTCACGTAGGATGCCGTGTCGGTGCACAGCACGTAGATGATCTTCGCCACTTCGTCCGGCGTGCCCAGCCGATGCATCGGGATATTTTCGACGATCTTTTCGGTTCCCGGAGACAGCATCGCGGTATCGATCTCACCCGGCGCGATGGCGTTGACGCGCACGCCGCGCGAGCCGAAGTCGGCCGCCATCTCGCGCGTGAGCGCGGCAAGCGCTGCCTTCGACGTCGAATAGGCCGTGCCGGCAAACGGATGCACGCGCGAGCCGGCGATCGAGGTGACGTTGACGACGGAGCCCTTGGCGGTGCTCAGCTCATCGAGCAGACCCCGCGCCAGCATGATCGGGGCGAAAAAATTCACCTGGAAAATATGGTGCCAGTCCTCGCGTGAAGTTTCGATTGAGCCGAGCCGCTTGCCGCCTGGGGCCTTGGGCGAGATCGCCGCATTATTGACCAGCGCATGCAGTTCGCCATGTAGCCGCTGCTTGGTCTCGGCGATCGCCTGCTCGGTGTTCTCCGGATCGGACAGATCGACCTGAATGTGATCCTCGGGTCCGGCTTCCCACGGACAATTTTCCGGAAACGGATGGCGCGAACAGGTGATGACGCGCCAGCCGGCCGCGGAAAATCGCTTCACGGTGGCATGGCCAATGCCGCGGCTCGCTCCGGTGAGGAGAAGCGTGCGGCGCGGTTGGTTGCTGGTCGTCATGGTCATCGGCTCACGGATATAGTCGCGTCTTGGTCCACGGCGCGTTCAAAGCCGGACGCGTGAACGAAATGCGGTCGTGCAGCCGGAATGGCCGCTCCTGCCAGAACTCGATCTCCTCCGGAACGACGCGGTAGCCGACCCAATAAGGCGGCCGCGGCACCGTGCCGATGGCGAATTTCGCGGTGAATCGCGCGATCGCCTTCTCGAAAGCGAGCCTGCTCTCAAGCGCCGACGATTGTTTGCTCGCCCAGGCGCCGATCTGTGCCATGCGCGAGCGCGTTCCGAAATAGGCGTCGGCTTCCTCGCTCGAAACCGGCTCGACCGTGCCGCGCAGCCGCACCTGGCGCTGCAACGACTTCCAGTAAAACGTCAGCGCTGCTTTCGGCGCGCCGGCAAGCTCGTGGCCCTTGATGCTGTCGGCATTCGAATAGAACACGAAGCCGCGTTCGTCGAAGCCTTTGAGCAGCACCATGCGCGCATTGGGAAGGCCGCGCGCATCGACGGTGGCGAGCGTCATCGCCTCGGGATTGACCGGTTCGGCGCGCTTAGCGTCGGCAAACCACGCGGCAAACAGGCGCAACGGTTCATCGGCTTCGGTGAAGTCACCGCCCGTTAACCATGCCGGGTGTTCTATGGGCGCCGCGTCGGACATTCTCGGAGTAGTACCCAAGTGGTCGTGTCGGGGCGATCGGGAAGCGTGCCGCCGGTCTCTATATAATGGAACGGCGGGCCTTAGCCTATGTCGGCGGTTGCATGGCGTCGGCGCCATGGCGGCGATTGCTGATTGCTTTCGCCGTTTCCGGCTGCTCCTTCCGGCTGTCCTCGCTCGTCTCCAAGCGACGACAGCGACTCCGAGCCGACCGGCTCGATCGCGCAGCCGGCCGGGCAGTCCGGCACCGTTGCCGACGGCTCCGGGCCGGCCGCGGTCGATCTTGCCTATGCGCGCGCGGCGGCCTCCGACGCGCTTGCCCGCGGCACCAAGGATTCGAGCGTGCCGTGGCAAAATCCGCAAACCGGCGCCAGCGGCAACATCACGCCATTTGCCACCGCCTATAGCGAAGGCGGCCTGCCGTGCCGCGATTTCCTGGCCAGTTACATCCACGGCTCGACGCAAGACTGGCTGCAAGGCGCGGCCTGCCGCTCCGCGAGCGGCGCCTGGGAAGTCACGCGGCTCAAGCCGCTTAAGCCGAGCTAAAGCGGGCTATCATCGCTTGGAAGCGAGGCCGATTCGCTTGTTGCATTGCGTGACAAGCGCTTAACTCCCACATTGAAGCCAGTAGAAATCATGCGGGCAGGCGGGGCCGGTCCGAAATATCGAGCGGAGTTTGGTGGGGATGCGTGACCCCTATGAGGTTTTGGGCCTCGATCGCAAGGCAAGCGCGGGCGACATTAAAAGCGCCTATCGCAAGCTCGCCAAAAAGCTGCATCCCGACGCCAACAAGAACGATCCGAAGGCGGCGTCGCGCTTTGCCGAATTAAATGCCGCGCACGAGCTCCTCGAGGACGAGGAGAAGCGCAAGGCGTTCGATCGCGGCGAAATCGACGCCGAGGGCAAGCCGCGCTTCCAGGGCTTTGAGGGTTTCGGCGGCGGCGGCGCGCGGCCGGGTGGCGCCGGCGCGGCGGCTTCGGCCCAGACGCGAATTTCGAGAGCTTCAATTTCGGCCCGGAAGGTTTTACCCGTGACCACCCGGCGTGGGCGGGCCGGTGCCGGGCACCGGCGGCTTTGGCGGCTTTGAGGACATCCTGAAGGAGGCCTTCGGCCGCGGCGCGCGCGACAGTTCAACCTTCGAGCAGGAGGATTTTGGCGTCGGCGCCGACGTGCAGGCGGAAATGTCGGTGTCGCTGCCGGACGCGGCCAACGGTTCGACGCAGCGGCTGCATCTGCCCAACGGCAAGAATGTCGACGTGAAAATTCCCGCCGGCATCACCGACGGTCAGCATATCCGGCTCAAGGGTCAGGGCATGGCAGGCCAAGCCGGTCCCGGCGATCTGCTCATCACTGTCACGATCGCGCCGCATCCGGTCTTCACGCTCGACGGCAGCGACGTGCGGTTCGATTTGCCGGTGACGCTTTACGAGGCCACGCTTGGCGCCAAGGTGCGCGTGCCGACGCTCGACAAGCCGGTTGAGCTCACGATCCCGCCATGGACATCGGGCGGCCGCACCTTCCGGCTCAAGGGCAAGGGTTTCCCGATCAAAGCCGGCGGTCACGGCGACCTGCTCGCCAACGTCCGCATCGTGCTGCCCGACAAAAGCGACCCGGAGCTCGATGCGCTGATGCGAAAGTGGCAGAGCGACAAGCCCTACGACCCGCGTAAGGATATGTAGCTCCTCACCCGCCCTGCGCCGGGGTGCCGCGATCGATCTGATCGTAAGCGGTTTGCGCGATCTCACGGAGCTTGTCCTGCTCCGCCGGACCCGAAAGCACATAAGCCAAATCGTCGTCGACCCAGTAATAAGCCGCATTCTGCTCGCCGGTCGTATAGCGCAGCGCCGTGTCGCGATCCTTAGTGCGCCCGCAATAAAGCGTGAAGCGCTCGCCTGACGGACCTTCATACATGAAGAACGCGGTCGCGCCGGTCGGCCCGGGCAACAACCGCCCGCCGATCAGTTTTAGCCCGATCTTGTCGAGTTCGGGCGCGTGCAGCGGGGTGCCGACGCGTTTCGACAGCCATTCGTTCAGATGCGGCCGCTGGTCGCCGGTCACCTCGACCGGGTGACGGACTTCGACGACATAGAGTCTGTAGGCATCGAGCGCATCCGTGGTGAAGCGCGCGAGGTCGGTCGGGCGGTTGCCCGGCGCTTCGACACCGCGCACAGCCCAGCCGGTGACGTTGCCGGCGAGGAAGGCGGCAACCACCGCGGCGGCGACCGCCGCCATCGCGCCGTAACGCCGGCGCGTCAACCGGCGGATGTTGAAACGATCCGGCGGGATTTCGTCGGCAACGGCGCCGTAATGCTCACGAATGAGTTCGGCTTGCTTGCGCCAGGCGGCGATCTTGGCCGCATCGTCCGGATCGGCGGCAAGCCAGGTTTCGACGGCACTGCGGCGCGCAGCCGGCAGCTCGCCGTCGACATAGGCGTTGAGTTCGTCTTCGCCTACAAATTGCTCTCGATCAATCATCGTTCGCTCTTCTTTCTTTAGTCACTTCACCCGGCGCAAAGTTGGACGCTCACCGTCGAGATAGGCCTTTATTTGACTGCGCGCGCGCGCAAGGCGCGACATCACCGTTCCGATCGGCACATGCTGTATTTCGGCCACCTCGCGATAAGTGAGACCCTCGAGCACGACCAGCAACAACGCCGAGCGCTGGTCCTCGGCGAGTTCGTCGAGCGCGCGGCTGATATCGCGCCCACCGGCTTCCGGACCGCCGGTTGACGCGTCGCTGTCCTTGATCGGCGTCAGCACGGGGCGCCGCGACAGTGTCCGCAACCGGTTGCGGTTGAGGTTGGTCAGAATAGTGTAGAGCCATGCGCGCGTATCCCCGCCGTGAAATAAGTGCTCGGAGCGCAACGCCCGGACCAGCGTATCCTGCACGATGTCATCGGCCGTTTCGGCGTCGCGGGTCAACGCACGTGCGTAGCGCCGCAATGCCGGAATGGCCGCTTCGATTCGCTCCCGGAACTCACTCAAGCAGTTCACCTGTTAAGGAACGTTAAGACCCAAGGCGCGTCGAGCAGCAATAACGACGCATCCTTATCAAACAACACCATCCGCGCCCGCCTATTCCGCGCCGTGTGCGGCCTAAAACTTGATGGCTCGAGGACCCTATGCCATACGAGGCCGGGGGCGGGAAATCACCGTACGGTATCAAAAGAAATGGCCGAAAATTCGGGCCTCATGCGGGGCAAGCGCGGTCTCGTCATGGGGGTCGCGAACAATCGCTCGCTTGCCTGGGGCATCGCCAAAGCCTGCCGCGCGCACGGCGCCGAAGTTGCCTTCACCTATCAGGGCGAGGCGCTCAAAAAGCGCGTCGGGCCGCTGGCCGAGGAGGTCGGCGGCATCGTCGTCGGCCATTGCGACGTTACCGAGCCAAAGACCATCGACGCCGTGTTTGCCGAGCTGCAATCGCGCTGGGGCACGATCGACTTTCTGGTTCACGCCATGGCATTTTCCGACAAGGACCAGCTCGACGGCCGCTACGTCGACACCACCGAAGACAATTTCACCAAGACGATGCTGGTGAGCTGTTATTCGCTCACCGCGATTGCGCAGCGCGCCGAGAGGCTGATGCCGAACGGCGGCGCCATGCTCACGCTGACCTATTACGGCGCCGAGAAGTGGATGCCGCATTACAACGTCATGGGCGTCGCCAAAGCCGCGTTCGAAGCTTCGGTGTGGTATCTCGCCGCCGACCTCGGCACGAAGAACATCCGCGTCAACGCCATCTCGTCGGGGCCGATCAAGACGTTGGCCGCCGCCGGCATCCGCGACCTGCGCTATATTTTCAGATGGAACGAGTATAACGCGCCGCTGCGGCGCAACGTAACCATCGAAGACGTCGGCGAGGCCGGCGTTTATCTGCTTTCCGACATGTCGCGCAGCGTTACCGGCGAGGTGCATCACGTCGATGCCGGTTATCACATCGTCGGCATGAAACATCCGGACGCGCCGGACATTACCGTCGGCAAGGACTAGGACGCCAGCCGGCGGAGCGCGCATGCCGGTTCTTTATTACATTCGTCACGGCGAAACCGATTTCAACGTCGAGGCGCGGCTGCAGGGCCGCCGCGACACCGCGCTCAATGCAAATGGCCGGCGGCAAGCTGCCGAATGCGGCGAACTGCTGCGCGATCTGTTCGCCCGTGACGGCCATTCACCCGCCGTCGAGTTTGCCTATGTGTCGAGCCCGCTCAAACGCGCGCGCGAAACCATGGAAATATTGCGCGCGCACGCTTGGGCTCGATCCGCACGCTTACGCCATCGATGAGCGGCTGATGGAAATTTCCTACGGCGAATGGGAGGGATTGACGCTGCCGGAAATCGAAGCCCGCATGCCGGGTATGCTGGCGCGGCGCGAACAGGAAAAATGGGATTTTGCGCCGCCTGGCGGCGAAAGCTATCGCCAGCTCACGAGCCGCATCGGCGCATGGTATGCGGAGCTGAAGCGGGACACCGTGGTCGCCGGACACGGCGGCGGCGTGCGCGCGCTGATGGCGTTGTTTAATGTATTGCCGAAAGAGGAAGCGACGCATGCGCGGATCGCGCAAGGCGTCGTCTATGTTTTCGTCGACGGCAAGATGGCGCGCTACGCATAAGCCAAAAACGAAAGCGGCCGAACTTTCGTCCAGCCGCTTTGACGAAACGCCTCTTGGCGCTTCGGAAAAAATCCCAAGTTAGGACTTGGATTTCTTCTTGGCCTTTTTCTTCTTCGCCATGATCGTGTTCCTTGGTGTTTGGATGAACCTACGGCAGGGTTGGTTCAGTCGCAGGCTATGATTTATTGATCTCGGTCCCTGGGCCATCGCCCCCTTACCGAGACCGACAATGCCACAGCCCGGTCCGCGCGCGCAATCGAAAAATCGCCAAAAGTCTTTATTTTTCCGTAGCTTAACGGATATTCAGGTTGTCATGAAGCGGCGTTCAGCGACATGAATGCGGCATGAACGCTTGATGTAAGAATGTGTAAAAGGCTGCGCGTTTCGTCGGCAGAATTCGCAAGCAGCGTGTTGCAGGCGCGAAGCGACATCACGGTTTCTGCCGCAGCTGCGAACGGCGCGAACAGAGAATGGAGCGTATTTGACCCGGTGGAATGCGCGGGCTACCAAGCCCCGACCAAGCCGGATCACCTAAGCCAGATTTTCCTTCATTGCCGCTTCGAGCGCCGCCAGCGTGTCATGTCGTTCAATACTTTCGGCCATTTGTTTCGCGTCACGACCTTCGGCGAAAGCCACGGGCCGGCGATCGGCTGCGTGGTCGATGGCTGTCCGCCGCGCATTGCGCTCACTGAAACCGACATCCAGCCCTATCTCGACCGGCGCCGGCCCGGCCAGTCGCGCTACACCACGCAGCGCCAGGAGCCCGACACGGTCAAGATTCTGTCCGGCGTTTTCACCGACGAGAAAACCGGCGCGCAGGTGACGACCGGCACGCCGATCGCACTCATTATCGAGAACGTCGATCAGCGCTCGAAGGACTATTCCGACATCAAGGACAAATATCGTCCCGGCCACGCCGACTACACCTACGACGTCAAATATGGCCTGCGCGATTATCGCGGCGGCGGCCGCCAGTCGGCGCGCGAGACCGCGATGCGGGTCGCCGCCGGCGCCATCGCGCGCAAGATCGTGCCGGGATTGAACGTGCGCGGCGCGCTGGTGCAGATGGGCACGCATCGCATCGATCGCGCGCGCTGGGATTGGGCCGAGGTCGACAACAATCCGTTCTTCTGTCCCGACGCCAAGACCGCCGCCGATGCTCGGCGATTATCTCGACGGTCTGCGCAAGCGCGGGCTCGTCCATCGGCGCGGTCATCGAGATCGTCGCCGAAGGCGTGCCGGCGGGTCTTGGCGCGCCGATCTACGGCAAGCTCGACGGCGATCTCGCAGCAGCCCTGATGAGCATCAATGCGGTCAAGGGCGTCGAGATCGGCGCCGGCTTCGGCTCAGCCGAACTTACCGGCGAGGAGAACGGCGACGAGATGCGCATGGGCAATGACGGCAAGCCGCGCTTTCTCTCCAACAATGCCGGCGGCATTCTCGGCGGCATTTCGACCGGGCAGCCGGTGGTGGCGCGCTTTGCGGTCAAGCCGACTTCGTCGATCCTCATTCCGCGCCGCACCGTCGACCGCTACGGCAACGAGACCGAAATCTCGACCACCGGCCGCCATGACCCGTGCGTCGGCATCCGCGCAGTGCCGATCGGCGAAGCCATGGTGGCGTGCGTGATCGCCGATCACTATTTACGTCAGCGCGGCCAGGTCGGCGAGGCTCCGGCATGGCCGTTTACGAAATGAACAGCGCGCACCAACGCATTCAGTCCGTCATTGCCGCCTTCGCGCGCGGCGAGATCGTCATCGTCGCCGATGACGACGACCGCGAGAACGAAGGCGATCTGTTCGTCGCGGCGAGCCTGTGCACGCCGGAGAAGATGGCGTTCATCATCCGCAACACCTCCGGCATCGTCTGCGCGCCGCTGGCGCCGGAGGAGGCGAGGCGGCTGCATCTCGATCCGATGGTGGCGCTCAACGACGCGCCGCTCGGCACCGCCTTCACCGTCTCCGTCGACGTCCGCCACGGCCTGACCACCGGCATTTCCGCCGAGGAGCGCAGCAATACCGTGCGCGCGCTCGCCAACGGCAATAGCGGCGCGGCCGATTTCGTGCGGCCCGGCCACGTCTTTCCGCTGGTGGCGAAGGAAGGCGGCGTGCTGATGCGCTCCGGCCATACCGAGGCTTGCGTCGATCTGTGCCGGCTCGCCGGTCTGCCGCCGGTCGGCGTGCTCGCGGAACTGATGAACGACGACGGCACGGTGATGCGCGGGCCCGAGCTTGCCGCCTTCGCCGAGCGGCACAAGCTGCAACGCATCACCATCGCCGAGCTGATCGCCTACCGGCAGGCGCGCGACAAGCTGATCGAGCGCGCCGGCGAGTTTCCGGTGCGAATCCGAGATCGGCACGCTGACCGGCTATGCCTTATCTCACGCCGTTCGATCCGGTCTATCACATGGCTTTCGTTTATGGCCGCATCGGCGACGGCAATAATGTGCTCACGCGGCTGCACCGCGCCGACATCATCGCCGACGTGTTCGGCGGCGCCAAGCTGATCCATCACGTGCTCGGACGCGTTCAAGGCCGAGGGCAGGGGCGTGCTGGTGGTGCTGCGCGACGGCACCGCCGGTGTGCCGGTGATTTCGATCCCCAAATCGACCGACACTGCGTCCGGCGAAGCGCGCACCCGGCAATGGCGCGAAGTCGGGCTCGGCGCGCAAATCCTCAAGGATCTTGGCGTCAATTCGATCCGGCTCATCACCGTCGTCACGGCTGACGACCTATGTCGGCCTGTCCGGCTTCGGCATCGAGATTGTCGGCACCGAGCCGGTCGAAGGTTGAACCGTTCGGCACATTGCTGCGTCACAACAGCAGGAAGGGGCGGACATGCCCGGATTTGTTTCCCGAATTCGCGATTGGTCTCGCCGTTATCGGTCTCGGCCTTACGTTGTCGGCGTGCGGCTACAACACCATCCCGACGCTTGAGGAGCAGGCCAAGGCGCGCTGGGCCGATGTGCAGAACCAGTATCAGCGCCGCGCCGACCTCATTCCCAATCTGGTGGCGACGGTCCAGGGCTACGCCGCGCAGGAAAAGAACGTGCTCACCGCGGTCGTCGAGGCCCGCGCCAAGGCGACGCAGATCACGGTCGAACGCCTCCGATCTCACCGATCCGGCCAAGCTCAAGGCGTTCCAGGACGCGCAGAACGCAGTTGACCGGCGCGCTGGGCCGGTTGCTGGCGGTGTCGGAGAACTATCCGGACCTCAAATCCAATGCCAACTTCCTGGCGCTGCAATCGCAGCTCGAAGGCACCGAGAACCGCATCGCGGTGGCGCGGCGCGATTATATCGACGCCGTGCGCGCCTATAACACGGCGCTGCGCACCTTCCCGACCGTGCTCTGGGCGAAGACGGCGTTTTCCGGCGAGCAAGCCGATGGCGGAATTCACCGCCACCGAAGGCGCCGAAACGCCGCCGCAGGTGAAGTTCTGAATGCTGTCATTCCGGAGCCGCGCAGCGCTGTCCGGAATCCATAACCACAGGCCCATAGCGTGAGCGCAGACAGCGTAAATCAAACCGTTCGTGGTTATGGATTCCGGGCTCGCGCTTCGCGCGCCCCGGAATGACGACGGCTTTCGCCGTCGCTCTTCTTGCCTGCTCGCCAGCTCGCCTTCGCGCGTTCGATTTTCCGCCGCTGACCGGCCGCGTGGTCGATCAGGCCAATGTCATGACGCGCGGAGGCTCGCGAGCGACATCGAGGCCAAATCCAAGGATCTCGAAGACAAGTCGGGCATTCAGCTCGTCGTCGCCACGGTGACTTCGCTGCAAGACAGCGACATCGAGACTTACGCCAATGAGCTGTTCCGGTTCTGGAAGCTCGGCGCAGGCGCAGAAGAACAACGGCGTGCTGCTTCTGGTGGCGCCGAACGAGCACAAGGTCCGCATCGAGGTCGGCTATGGGCTCGAAGGCACGCTGACCGACGCGCTCTCATCGGTCATCATTTCGAGCGCCATCCTCCCGCGCTTCAAAGCCGGCGATTTCTCCGGCGGCATCGGGCGCGGCGTCGATGGCATCATCAGCGTGCTCTCCGGCGACACCGCCGACTGGCAGCCGAAGGTCGACGTCCGCCAGGACGATGCGCGAAGCGATTTCAACAAGCTGTTCCCGTTATCTGTTCTTCCTGCTGGTGCTCTTTATCTGCTGGTATCTGATCCACAATGCAGGAGGCGGGCCCGGCGGCGGCGGCGGCACGCGGCGCGGCGTCGGTCCGGTCTTTATCCCTTATGGCGGTTCGGGCTGGGGCGGCGGTGGCGGCGGCGGATTTGGCGGCGGCTTCGGTGGCGGCTTTTCCGGCGGCGGCGGTTCGTCGGGCGGCGGCGGCGCGTCGGGGGGCTGGTGATGCATTTCACGCCTGAAGACTACGCCGCGGTTTCAGCCGCCATTCGCAAGGCCGAAGCGCAAACCAGCGGTCAGATCGTCTGCGTGCTGGCGCGTTCATCCTCCGAATACGGTTACATTCCGATTCTGTGGGCGAGCGTGCTGGCGCTGGTCACGCCGTGGCCGCTGATCTATTTCACGCCATGGAGCGTGCAGCGGATTTTTCTGCTTCAGCTCGTGGTCTTCCTTGTCGTCGGCGTCGTACTCGCCTTGGCGCCGCTGCGTTTTGCGCTGGTGCCGCGCGCGGTGCGGCGGGCGCGGGCGCACCGCGCCGCGCTCGAGCAATTCGTCGTGCGCGGCATGACCCGCACCAAAAACCGCACCGGGGTTCTGATCTTCGTTTCGCTCGCCGAGCGTTACGCGCGGATCATCGCCGACGAAGGCATCGCCGCAGAAGGTTCACGACTCGGAATGGCAGGCTGCGATCGACGCGCTGACCGCGCATATGCGCGACGGCCGCGTCGTCGAAGGCTTCACCGCCGCCGTCGAACGCTGCGGCGCGGTGCTTGCGGCGCATGCCCCGCCCGACGGCTCGCCGAACGAATTACCGGACCGGCTCTACCTGATGTAGCGCGGCCCTGCAGGCAGCGTGACGGCCCACGACAGCCCCCGTCACGCAACTGTCATCAATCCATCATATTGGAACTCGAAGCGTTTTGCATGACGACAGCCGGCGCTGCTTCGCCGGCCGGGGCACGATGTGGAACGTCGTTCGGACGACAATGGACCGCGTTACGCGATCTATTTTGTGCCGGCAGCGGACACGAAATTCTACCGCTATGGCAGTTCGATCCTCGGCTACGACTGCTATTCCGGCAAGACGGTCGATTTTCCCGGGATCGTTCGGCGACGGCGCGGTCAACTGGAACGAGCTCACCGCCACGCCGCGCCGTTACGGTTTTCATGCCACGCTGAAGGCGCCATTTCATCTTTCGCCATCCTGCACCGAGGCGCAGCTCGTCAACGCGCTGCAAAATTTCGCCGGCCTCGGCCACGCCATCCATAGCTTCGCGCCGACGGTGCGGCTGCTCGGCGGCTTCTTCGCCGCCGTGCCGCTTGAGGCCGAGGCGGCGCTCGACACGCTCGCGGCCTCGTGCACGACATTGTTCGACGCCTATCGCGCGCCGATGTCGCCGCAGGAGCGCGGCCGGCGCGTCGCGCTCGGGCTCAATCAAAGCCAGATCCAAAATCTCGACCGCTGGGGCAATCCTTACGCGCTTTCGGAATTTCGCTTCCACATGACGCTTACCGGCAAGGTCCCGGCGAGCCGGCGCAAGGCGATCCTCGCCACATTGCTCAACGGCTTTCGTGCGATGCGCGTCGAGGCCTCGGTTGCCGTCGACCGGCTCGCGCTGCTCAAGCAGGACACGCCGGACTCCGCATTCCGCGTCGTCAGCCAATCCGGGCTCAAAACCGGATGATCGGCGGTCGCAGGCGGCTATCTGCCAGGCAATGCCGGGTTGGCCCTGCCGCTAATCGGCCTATAATCGATGGTCCGACCGCCCGGCAGCGTGCGCGCGGGCGAACAATTCCGACGTAAAATCGGAAATCCGTGAATTGGGGGGATGCCAATGAGTGTTGCAGCGTCAACGCCGGCCACGACAGGCGCCACGCCGACCGCCGCCACGCCGACCACGGCTCAGATTTATAAGGTCGCGGTCGCCAGCATCGTCGGCTCGGTGATCGAGCAATACGACTTTCTCATCACCGGCGTGATGGCGGCAACCGTGTGGGGCGGCGTGTTCTTCAAGCTGCCGGGCCTCGCCGCCGTCGCCGCCGCGATCAGCGTTTACGGCCTCGGCATCATCATCCGTCCGGTCGGCGCCTACATTTTCGGCAATATCGCCGACGTCTACGGGCGCAAGGATGCGATGGTCTATGCGCTGGTGCTGATGGGCGCGAGCACGCTGCTCATCGGGCTTACGCCCGACTACGACACAATCGGTATCGCCGCGCCGATCCTGCTCATCATCTTCCGCATGTGTCAGGGCATCAGCTTCGGCGCCGAGTTCGGCACCGCCTCGACCTGGGTGGTCGAACAGGCGGCGCGCTCGAAATACCGCGCCTTCTGGGGCGCCTGGGTCGGCTTCGCGATTCCGCTCGGGTTACTGCTCGGCTTCGGCTCGGTGATCTTCGTCAAATCGCTGATGACGCCGGAAGCCTTTACCTCCTGGGGCTGGCGTATTTTCTTCATCGTCGGCTTTCTGGTGGCGATCGTCGGTTTGATCATCCGTACCCGCACCATGGACAGCTTCGTGTTCGAACAGCACAAGCAGCAGATCGCCATCCTCAAATATCCGGCGAGTCAGGTCTGGCGCGAAATGCCGTGGACCATTTTGCGCACCTCACTGGTCAACGCCATGTTTGGCGGCGCGTTCTTCCTCTATTTCGTGTTCGGCACGAGCTACATGAAGGCGGTCGGCTTTACCGGCAACCAGCCGGAAGAAATCGGCCTGATCGCCGCGGGCTTCATGCTCGTTTTCATGATCATCGGCTCGTTCTTGGCCGACTACATCAATCGCCGCACCGTTCTGCTGATTTCTGCCGGCGTGTTGTTCGTGTTCGCGCTGCCGTATTTTTACCTCGTCAATACCGGCAGCTTCGTTCTTGCGGTCATCGCTGAGGTCATCGGCTTCGGCTTCGTGTTCGGCTTCGGCTACGGCGCGATACCGACGTTCTACACCGAGAACTTTCCGACGCGCTATCGCGCCTCCGGCGCTAGCGCCGGCTATCAGGTGGCGCAGGTTTACGGCGGCGGCTTGATCCCGATCGTCTCCGGGCAACTGCTGCGCGCTTACGGCGTGCAGCAGTCTTATATCTACATTGGGCTGATGGTGATGTGCTACGCGGTGGCGGCAATGGTCGCGATCGTCCGCACGCCGGAGACCAAAGGCGCCAACCTGGAAAACTGAGATTTCTTTTCGGCTTCAGCCGAAGGTGAAGGCGTCGTGATAGGCGCCCTGTACCTGCCCGCCGGGCACCGGGCCGCCGCCGGGCACATGCACCATGTTGCCGATCACCGCGCAGGTCGCGCCGTGCAGCCCATGCCGCGGGATCGCCATCGGGGTGAGAGCTTCCCAGCTATCGGTCTTCGGATCGTAAGCCTCGTTGGTGCCGAACACCCGGCCGGTGGCCTCGCCGCCGAACACCACGATCTTGCCGTTGATATAGACGCAAGACGGCCCGCTGCGCGCCGTCGGCAGCGGCGCGCGGAAGCTCCAGCCGTCGGCTCTTCGGATCGTAGACCGCGTTGAGCGAGGTGTTGAAGTCGTAGGAATCCATGCGGCCGGCGATGGCGTGGATTTTGCCATCCACCACCGCGACGCCCATATGGTCGCGTTGGCCGACAAAGGGCTGCGTGCCGGTCGAGCCGCGCATGCTGGCGCGATCCGAATATTTGTCGGTCGCCGGATCGTAGACCTCGTGCCACTCCACCGAGCGCACGTCGCGCCCGCCGAGCAGATGAATTTTGCCGTCGAGCACGATCGCCGAAATCGCGCCGCGCGGCCGCGATAATGCGGCGATCGGCGCCCACTGGTCGGTCGCGGAATCGTAAACGAAGGATTTGGAATGCGGGCAACGGTTCTGCTCGACGAAGCCGCCGAACGTATAGATCTTGGTACCGACGGCAACGCCCGCCACGTGATTGCAGGGGTGAGGGAAGGGCGCCTTCAGCGACCATGATTTCGCCGCCGGGTCATAGACCTGATGAAAATTCTGATCGACGCGGTGCTTGGCGTAACCGGCGACGCTGTGGATTTTGCCGCTGCACTCAATGACGGCGTGCTCGCCGGTCGGAATCGGCATACGCGGCTGCTCGATCCACTTGCCGGGGTTAGCCGCCTTGGGGGCGACGCTGGTCATATAGCGCTGCTTCTCGACCGTCGCAGGGATCGCGGTGATGGATCGTGTCGTTCAGGCCGAGAAAAACCGGAAGCTCTGGTTCAGTCATGACTGCACCTCAACTGGCATAGGCCGGGACGGCGTCGCGTAACAATTCGCGCGTCAGCTCCACGCCTTCGCGCGCGACGTCGTAGGGCGAGCGCGCCCATAGTTCGGGATTGGGCGCTTCGTAGCTCAGATAGCCGGTGTATTTTTTCTCCGCCAAAAGGCCGAGCATCTCGCGCCATTTGACGACGCCTTTGCCGGGCGGCAGCCGGTCGGTCGGACGTTTCACGCCGGTGACCGGATTGGGCGACAGATCGCTGTACTGGAAGCAGAAGATCTTTTCCGCCGGCACATCCGCGAAACCGCGGCCGCCGGCGCCGCTGCGCGTGAAGTGATAGGCGTCGATCAGATAGCCGCAATTCGGCTTGTTGGCGCCTTCGAGCAGTTCGCGCAGCACCGAGAGCTTGTTGAGCACCTCATGCTGCGAATTGAATTCGATTGCCAGGCGCAGCTTGTATTCGGCGGCGATGTCGCCCGCGTCCTTGAGATATTTGATCGCCTCGCTGATCGGGCCGCCGACCGGTCCCGGCGCGCTCATCAGCATATCACAGCCGAGCGCGACGGCGTTCTCGCAACTTTCGCGGAACACCTTGAACAGCCGCTTGCTCTCATCGCCGGTGGCGAACAGCCAGCCATATTCGACGCCCAGCACGCCGACCGGAATGCCGCCCTTGCGGATGAGATCGAGCACCTGTGCGTTGCGACATGCCGGCGTCGTAGCAGCGCTTGAAGTCGGTGCGCCGCAGTTCCACTGCATCGAAACCGCCGACGCGCGCCGCATCGAGCGCGGTCGCCAGTGGCGTGGTGTCGATCGTCCACATATGCAGCGCCAGCCGTCCGAATTTTTCCGCCATGCCTTGCCTAATCCGTTACGAAGAAGTGCTTGAAGAGATCGATCTATACCGCGCCGGTTCAGGCGATCGGCATGCCCGTTCGGAAACACCTGCGGCCGCAGTTTGGGATTGCAGCCGGCCATCTTCGGCGCATAGGGCGTTTCGGCGCCGAGCTCTTGGGCTGCGTGCCAGGCCCAGTTGCGGTCCCACATCGCGCCGCGCGCCAGGCAGACGAAGTCGCTCTTGCCCGACGCCACGATGTCCTCGGCCTGGTGAAAGCCGGCGATCAGGCCGACGCTCATGACCGTCATGCCGGTTTCCTTCTTCACCTTTCTCGGCGAACTGCGCCTGATATCCGGGCGCCAGCGGAATTTTCTGCTTCGGGTCGAGGCCGCCCGTGGACACGTCCATATAGTCCATGCCGCGCTTCTTGAGCTCCTTGGCCAGCACGACGGTTTCTTCCGGCGTCCAGCCGCCGTCGACCCAGTCGGTGGCGGAGACGCGCATGCCGAGCGGTTTCTGCTCCGGCCACGCCGCGCGCACCGCTTCGTACATTTCGATGACAAAGCGCATGCGGTTCTCCAGCGAACCGCCGTATTCGTCGTCGCGTCTGTTGGAGATCGGCGACAGGAACTGATGGCCGAGATACCCGTGCGCGCCGTGGAGTTCGAGCACGTCATAGCCGATGCGGTCGACGCGCCTGGCGGCGGAGGCAAATTCGCCGATGCAGCGCTTGATGTCCTCCTTGGTCATGGCATGCGGCACCGGCCAGCCGGTGTCGTAGGGGATGGCGGATGGTGCTTCCGGCGTCCAGCCGCCTTCCTCCTTGGTCAGGATCGGCTTGCCGCCTGCCGCCGGCGGCGTGGTCGGCCCCTTGCGGCCGGCATGCGCGCAACTGCACGCCGAGCTTGGCGACGCCGTATTGCCGGCAGAAATCGTGCACGCGCTTGAGGGCTTTCTCGTTGTCGTCGGACCACATGCCGGCGCAGCGCGGCGAAATGCGGCCCTGCGGATTGATGTCGGTCATCTCGGTCATCACCAGACCGGCGCAGCCGAGCGAGAAACTGCCCAGATGCATCAGGTGCCAGTCGTTCGCCGAGCCGTTGTCGGAATTGTATTGGCACATCGGCGAAACCACGACGCGATTGGGTAGCGTAAGACCGCGCAGCGTGATCGGAGAAAACAGGACGCTAGCCATTGTTACGGATCCTTTGGTGCTGAGATTGAGGCGTTGCCGGGAGTGCCATATCACGAAATTGGAACATGCGTACACGCCCGCCGCGGCCTACGCATGCGGCCCGTGCCGGGGCCGGAAGACGAATGAGTTCGCACCCTTGTTGCATCCTCGGCTATCCGCGGCAGGCGGACATTTGCTAGGCTTCGGCCAAGCCTGCGGTAAGCTAGGCTCGCGTTCGGGGGAAATAGGGGGAACAGGACTCGTGAATGCGCAGTTCTGGCTGATCCAAATCTTCAACGGTATTTCCTACGGCGCGCTGTTATTTCTGGTTGGCAGCGGCCTGTCGCTGATTTTCGGCGTCATGCGCATCGTCAATCTGTCGCATGGCTCATATTTCCTGCTCGGCGCTTATGTGGCGCTATCGGTGATCTGGACCACCGGATCGTGGCTGCTTGCCATACCGGTCGCGGGGCTGGCTGTCGCGCTGATCGGGCTGGTTATGGAGCGGGTGTTCCTGCGGCCGCTCGGCTTCGATCCGCTGCGGCAGGTGCTGCTCACCGTCGGCTTCGCTTTCCTGTTCCAGCAGGCTTCGCTCGACATCTGGGGCGGCAACAATATGGAGATCGAAGCCGCCGGACGTGCTGTCGCACAGCATCGTTGTCGGCGGTCTCTATCTGCCGCTGTTCCGCGTCTTCATGATCGCGATGGCGCTGGTGATCGGCATCGCGACCTGGCTCGCCATGGAGAAGACGCGCATGGGCGCTGCGGTGCGCGCCACCGTCGACGACGCGCAAATGGCGCGCGGCGTCGGCATCGATACCAACCGCATCTCGATGTTTATCTTCGCGCTCGGTGCGTTCCTTGCCGCGCTCGGCGGGGTGGTCGGCGGGACTTTTCTCGGCGTCTATCCCGGCCTCGATTTTGAAATGCTGCCGCTCGCTTTCGCCGTCGTCATCATCGGTGGCATGGGCAGCCTCGGCGGCGCCGCCATCGGCGCCATGCTGGTTGGGCTTGCCGACAATTTCGGCAAGGCGCTGTTTCCCGAGCTCGCCTATTTCACGCTCTATGCGCCGATGGTGCTGATCCTCGCGGTCAAACCGACCGGCCTGTTCGGACGCGAGTGAGGACAGGTGGCGTGAGCGAAAAGGCCAAAATCCTCACCGTCGCCGCCGTGCTGCTGGTGCTCGCTTGGATCGTTCCGCATTCCACCTCGTTCGTGGTGCTGCTGGCGACGCGGGCGCTGGTCTTTGCGATCCTGGCGATGAGCGTCGATTTGTTGCTCGGCTTCACGGGTCTCGCCTCCATGGGCCAGGCGGCCTATTTTGGAGTCGGCGCCTATCTCGCCGCGATCCTCGCCACGCGCTACAATTTCGGCCTCGGCTGGGATTTCTGGCTGGTGGTGCTGTTCGGCATGCTGCTTGGCGCGGCGACCGCGGCGTTCTTCGGGCTGTTCGCGGTTCGCGCCAACGGCGTCTACTTCCTGATGATCACGCTCGCGCTTAGCCAATGCGTCTGGGGGCTTGCTTATCGCTGGAATTCGCTGACCGGCGGCGACAACGGCATCAATGTCACCACGCGGCCGAATTTCGGACTCGATCTCACCAATGAGCGGACATTCTTCTTCTTGGTCCTTGGCTTCTTCGTCGCCACTTTGGCGTCGCTCTACGTGTTGGTGCGCTCGCCGTTCGGGCGGAGCCTCGAAGGTATCCGTGAGCGCGAACTGCGCATGCGCATCCTCGGCTACAATACCTGGCTGCACAAATATATCGCCTTTGTCGTCGCCGGCGCCGTCGGCGGTCTGTCCGGCGTGCTGTGGGCGCATACCAACGGCCTGGTCACTCCCGATACGGTGGTTCTGACCACGTCGGTCGACGCGCTGCTGATGGTCGTGCTCGGCGGCGCCGGGACGCTGGTCGGCGGTGCCATCGGTTCGGCGATCGTGTTCGGGCTGCGCGAATATCTCTCAACGCTGGTGCCGTGGTGGCAGTATGTGCTCGGCGCCGTCTATGTGCTGACTATCCTCTATCTGCCGATGGGCTTGATGGGACTGCCGGCGCGGCTGCGGCAGTGGCGTGCGGAGCGATCGAAATCGGAGGATGGGCAAACACTGGCGCCCGTCCAGTCGTGAAAATCAAAGCAAATCAAAGCAAATCAAATCGAGAGGGAGTGAAAGTCATGACAAGGAAAATCACAACGCAAGCGGGCTTCATCGCGATGGGGGCCGCTGTTGCTTTGGCGGCGGGATTGGCGCCGGCGCTGGCGCAACAGCAACTCAATATCGGCTTCATCGCGCCGACGACCGGGTTCCTGTCACAAACCGGACAGGACATGGTGCACGGCTTTCAGATGTATCTGAACGACCACAACGGCATGCTTGGCGGCGCCAAAGTCAATCTGATCATCGAAGACAGCCAGGCCAAACCCGACCTTGCCGTGACCAAGGCGCGGCAACTGATCCTCGACGACCACGTCGACATGTTCATCGGCGGCGTGCTCGCCTCGGAAGGCTATGCGCTGGCGCCGGTATCGACCGAGCTGAAGACGCTTTACATCTCCTCGATCGCCGCGGCCGACGATCTGACCCAGCGGCAGCTCGACAAATATCCCTATTTCATCCGCACTACCTGGGCGAGCTCGCAGCCCAATCATCCGCTCGGCCAATGGGCTTGCGATCAAGGCTACAAGAAAGTCGTGACCATCGCCGCCGATTACGCCTTCGGTTATGAGTTGGTCGGCGGCTTCCAGCAGGCTTTTGAGGACTGCGGCGGCAAAGTCGTCCAGAAAATCTGGCCGCCGCTCGGTAACAAGGATTTCGGGCCCTATATCCCGACGATCAAAAGTGACGCCGACGCCATCTATTCGCTGATGGTCGGCCCGATGGCGCCGCAGTTTCCCAAGCAGCTGCGTGACGCCGGCGTGAAATTGCCGATCGTCGCCGGCGGCACCAGCTATGACGATTACAACCTGCCGTTCGACAGCGACGCGGTGATCGGCGACGTCTCGGCGCTGATGTACAGCGCCGCGCTGCAGACGCCGAAGAACGAGGCCTTCGTGAAGGAGTTCCGCTCAAAATATAACGAGGTGCCCGGCTATTACGCGGAAGCGAACTTCACCACCGCGCAGATGATCGACGAAGCCATGGCCAAGAACGGCGGCAAGTTTCCCGGCGCCGAAGCCTTCATCAAGACCATGCTGGGCATAAAGATCGATGCGGCGCGCGGCCCGGTCGCCTTCGACGACATGCGCAATCCGATCGAGAATATCTATATCCGCAAGGTGGCGAAGACCACGCTGTTCGGCGACGACAAGCCGGCGCTCTGGAACACGGTGATCAAGACTTATCCTAACGTCAGCCAGTTCTGGACCTACGACAAAGCTAAATTCCTGCAACAGCCGGTCTATAGCCGCGACTTCCCGGCCTGCCCGAATTGCGAATGAGCGCAACCGCCGGGGCCGCAGCGTGCGAGCGGCCCCGGTTTTGAGTTCCAGATGCGGGTGGATGCGTGAGCGAGAAGTCCCGGACCAACGGCCAGACGCCGGTGCTCGAGCTGAAGGACCTGTGCAAGGCCTTCGGCGGTTTGCGCGCGGTGAACGGGGTGTCGCTGAAGATCATGCCGGGCGATCGCAAGGCGATCATCGGCCCGAACGGTGCCGGCAAGACCACGCTGTTCAATCTGATCAGCGGGATTTTTCCGGCAACGTCCGGGCAGGTGCTGCTGTTCGGCCGGGACGTCACATCGTGGCCCTGCCATCGCCGCGCCAATCTCGGCATGGCGCGCACGTTTCAGGTCACAAGCCTGTTTCCGAAGCTCACCGTACTCGACAATGTGGTGCTCGCGATCAAGGGCGGTCGCGCGTCGAAATTCGTGATGTGGCGGTTCCTGTCGTCCTATCACGAAATTTACGACAAGGCGCATGGCCTGTTGGCGCGCGCCGCCTTCCTCGACCGCAAGGACACCGAGGTCCGCTATTTGTCGCATGGCGAGCAGCGCCAGCTTGAAATCGTGCTCGGGCTTGCCGGCGATCCGGATATTTTGCTGCTCGACGAACCGGCGGCCGGCCTGTCGTCCGGCGAGTCGGCGGAGATGACGCGATTCCTCTGCGGGCTCGATCCGAAAATAGCGATCCTTCTGATCGAGCACGACATGGATATCGTGTTCGACGTCGCCGACGACATATCGGTGCTGCATTTCGGCGAGGTGCTGGAAAGCGGGACGGCCCAGCGCATCCGTTCGAGCGCAAAGGTCCAGGAAATCTACCTCGGGGCGGGATGAGCGATGCCCATTCTCGACGTCCAGGATATTCATACCTATTACGGCGACGCCTATGTGCTCCAGGGCCTGTCGTTGCAACTCGAGCAGGGACAGATTCTCGGCCTGATCGGGCGCAATGGTGTCGGCAAGACCACGCTGGTCAATTCCATCGTCGGCTTTACGCCGCCACGCCGCGGCAAGATTTATTTCAAAGGCGCCGAGATCACCGGCCATCCGTCCTTCGCCATCGTGCGCAGCGGCATCGGGCTCGTGCCGCAGGGACGCCGCGTCTTTGCCACGCTGTCGCGTCGAGGACAATCTGTTGGTCGCCGAACATTCCAGCGAACGCCACGGCTGGAGCCTCAATCGGGTCTATGCGCTGTTCCCGCGGCTCGCCGAGCGGAGCAGCCAGCGCGCCAAGACGTTGTCGGGCGGCGAGCAGCAAATGCTCGCCATCGGCCGCGGGCTGATGACCAATCCCGATTGCTTGATCATGGACGAGCCATCGGAAGGGCCTGGCGCCGATCATCATTCAGGGTCTGTGGGAGGCGATCGCCAAACTGAAAAGCGAGGGGCTTTCGATCCTGCTCGGTCGAGCAGAACGCGGCGCTGGCGCTCAAACTCGTCGACTTCGTCCATGTGATGAGCAAGGGCCGGCTCGTCTATTCGGCGCGGCCCGAGGAACTGTGGGCGGACCACGAAGTAAAATCGCGCTTTCTCGGCATCTGAGCCGCTATTCCGGCTTGATATCGGCGGCCCGCACCACTTTGGCCCATTTTTCGATTTCGCCGGCGATGAGCTTGCCGAAGTCGGCGGGCGAGCCGCCGATCACCGTGCCGCCGAGATCGGTGAAGCGGTTTTTGATCGCGGGATCGGCCAGCACTGCGTTGATCTCGCGATTGAGCTTGTCGATGATATCCGGCGGCGTCGCTTTGGGTGCGGCGATACCTTGCCAGACATTGACCTCGAAGCCCGGCAAAAACTCCGCGAGCGCCGGCACGCCGGGCAGCGCATCGCTGCGCGTCGCGCTGGTGACCGCCAGCGCCCGCAATTTGCCGGCTTTGACCTGACCGATGGTCGTCGCCAGCGGCACAAATGTCAGCTGCACCTGGCCGCTCAAAAGGTCGGCCATGTAGCTGCCGCGATAGGGCACGTGAACAAGCTTCACGCCGGCCATCACGTTGAACAGCTCGCCGACGACATTCGGCACGGTGCCGTAGCCGCTCGATACGTAATCGATCTTGCCGGGATTGGCCTTGGCATAAGCGATGAATTCGGGAACGGTCTGGGCCGGCAGCGACGGCGTGACCACCATGACGGTCGGCGCGCGGAACGTGCCGATGACGGGCGCCATGTCGTGCACGAAGTCGAAGTTCAGGTTCTGATAGAGGCTCGCATTGACGGCGTTAGCGAAAGTGGCCGCCAGCAGCGTGTAGCCGTCGGCCGGGGCGCGGACGACAAATTCGGTGGCGATATTGCTGCCGGCGCCGGGCCGGTCGTCGACGACGAAAGACTGCCCGAGCCGGTCCGAAAGCGATTGCGCGATCAGCCGGGCAACAATGTCGGGCGCCAGGCCCGCGGAATAGCCGACGGCGACATGCACCGGCCGCGATGGATAGGTTTGCGCCAGCGCGCCAGCAGCGCCGGCGAGCGTGGCTGCCAACAGGAATGCGGAGACGAGCCGTCGCACGTCATGCCCGCTTTAGGGTCGCCAGTTGAGCTGAACGACCTTGTTGCCGCTTGCCTCGTTGTACTCAATGGCGTGCCGCTTCATGCCGGCAATGGCATCGGCGTCGCCGCGCGGACATTGCACGGATTCATGCTGCGAGCAGCGCATGATCCAGTACCTGGCCGAACTCGGCTTCGATCGTCTCCATCGTTTCGTCGGTGGGAAACGGCGCCGACATGTAAATCGTGTGCTGCGCGGGCGAGGGCGCGATGCAGTAGCGCCAATCGGACGCCTGCGCCGCGCGTCCCAGCGGAAGCGCTGTCAGGACTGCTATTCCGATGAGGTCAGGTGCGTTCGCCGCGCCATCGAGTCACCCGAAAGCGAATCGAAATTTACGCAAAGCGTAGCGAACCGCGGGTCTACTTCTCCAGCCGCGCGACAATCTCGACATGCGCCGAATAGCGGAATTGGTCGACCGGCGTGACCGTGCCGAGCCGGTAACCGCCGTCGAGCAGAATCCGCAGGTCGCGCGCGAAGGTGCCGGGATTGCAGGACACCGCGGCGACGACAGGCACTTTGCTTGCGGCAAGCTCGCGCGCCTGCGCCTGCGCACCCTGGCGCGGCGGGTCGAACACGACGGCGTCGAAGTGGTCGAGCTCCGCCGCGGCGAGCGGGTTCTTGAACAGATCGCGCCGCTCGGCCGCGACCGGCTTTGAGCCCGGCGGTGGCGGCGGCGGCGCGCGTCGAGCGCGGCGAGGGCGGCTTCGTCTTCGTCGGCGGCAAACACCCGCGCCTGTTCGGCGAGCCGCAGCGCGAACGGGCCGACGCCAGCGAACAGGTCGGCGATGTTTTTGGCGCCGGCGCAGGAGCTCGCGCACCAGCCGCGCCAGCACCGCTTCGCCCTCCGCCGTCGCCTGCAAGAACGCGGCGGGCGGCAGGATGACGGTCGCGCTGCCTATGCGCAGGCTCGGCGCGCGCGCCTGCGCGACGAGTTCGCCGTGGCGGGTGAGCCGCGCCAGATTTTGCGCCGCGGCGACGCGCGCCAGCGCCGACATCAGTCGCGCCGTCAGCGGGCCCGAGCCGCGCACATCGATATCGAGGCCGGCGTCCGTCGCCGTGACCTGGATGTCGAGCGGCTTTCTGGCGGTATCGAGCACTTCCGCGATCGCCCAGGCGGCCTTGAGCGCGCCGTCGAGGCTTTTGGCCAGGATCGGACAGCGGTCGATTGCGACCAGATGATGCGCGCGCGCCGCCGAGAACCCGACTTCGAGCACGTCATGGGTGCCGCGCCGCGCGTGAAACACGGCGCGGCGGCGGCCGTCGCCATGGGCATCGATGAGATCGGCGACCGGCGCATCGATGCCGGCTTGAGCGAGCGCGGTGACGACGAGATCGCGCTTCCACGCGCGGTAGGCGCCAGTTCGCCAATGCTGCAAGGCGCAGCCGCCGCAGGGGCCGAAATGCGGGCAGATCGGAGCGATGCGGTCAGGACTGGGCTCTTCGACATTGAGAAGAACGCGCCGGTCCGGATGGCCGGGCCAGCCGTCGACCTCGACCGTTTCGCCCGGCAGCGTGCCCGGAACGTAAGATCGGAGGCCATCGGCGCCATCGGCCACGCCGTCGCCGCGATGGCCGATATGGTCGATCCGAAGATGCTCGACCACGGCGCTCAATCCCGTTCGGCGGCGATGAAGAATTCGCGGTTGCCGTCGCCGCCGAGGATCGGCGACGGCACAAGCCCGCGGACGCGCCAGCCGAGCGACGCGAGAAACGCGCCGATGTTTTCGCAAACGACTTTGTGCACGGTCTCGTCGCGCACGATGCCTTTCTTAATGGCGCTCCGCGCCGCCTCGAATTGCGGCTTGATCAGCGCCACGAGTTGTGCGCCGGGCGTAAGCAGCTTGCCGACCGCCGGCAGGACGAGCTTGAGCGAGATAAAGCTCACATCGACCGCGGCAAAATCCGGTTTTGGCGAAAGGCGCGCCGGATCGAACTTGCGGATATCGGTCTGCTCGATGGAAACGATCTCCGTGCGCCCGTGCAGGTGCGGATGCAATTGGCCGTGGCCGACATCGACCGCGTAGACCAGCCGCGCGCCGCGTTTGAGCAGCACTTCAGTAAAACCGCCGGTCGAGGCGCCGGCGTCGAGGCAAATGCGCCCGGCGATGTCGAGATGAAAGTGATCGAGCGCCGCCGCAAGCTTGACGCCACCGCGCGACACGTAGGGGTGTTCGGGTTCAGCGGCGATGACCGCGGCCGGCGAAATCTCTTCCGATGACTTGCGCACGACGACGCCGTCGGCGGTCACCCGGCCGGCGCTAATCGCGGCCTGCGCGCGGGCGCGGCTCTCGAACAGGCCGCGCGCGACTAGCAGCCGATCGGCACGTTCGCGATGGGTCATGGCAATGAATTATATCTCCGCTCGTCCCCGCGAAAGCAGGGACCCAGGCCGAATATCATTTCCTGGATTCCCGCTTGCGCGGGAATGAGCGGGTTTGAACGGCCAGCCCTAGGCCAGCTTCATCGTTTCGCCGCGCATGTTCTGGCCGAGCGCTTCGAAGGCCTTGGTGACGATGCCTTTGGCATCGAGGCCAGCCTTGGCGTACATGGCGTTGGGCGAATCCTGATCGATGAAGATATCCGGCAGCACCAGCGAGCGGACCTTCAGGCCGCGATCGAGCACGCCGTGCTCGGCGAGCGTCTGCAGGACGAAGGAGCCAAAGCCGCCAATCGAGCCTTCCTCGATGGTCAGCAGCACTTCGTGCTCGCGGGCAAGCCGCAGCAAGAGGTCGACGTCGAGCGGCTTGGCGAAGCGCGCGTCGGCGACCGTAGTCGGCAGGCCATAGCCGGCAAGCTCGTCGGCGGCCTTGAGGCATTCGCCGAGACGGGCGCCGTAGGAGAACAGCGCGACCTTGGTGCCTTCGCGCAGAATGCGGCCTTTGCCGATCTCGAGGGGTTTACCCTCTTCCGGCATCGGCACGCCGCGTCCTTCGCCGCGCGGATAGCGCAGCGCCGAAGGCCGGTCGTCGATGGCGACCGCGGTGGCCACCATATGCACCAGGTCGGCTTCGTCGGCCGCCGCCATCAGCACGAAGCCGGGCAGGCAGCCGAGATAGGCGATATCGAAGGCGCCGGCATGGGTCGGGCCGTCAGCGCCGACCAAGCCGGCGCGGTCCATGGCGAAACGCACCGGCAGGCGCTGGATGGCGACGTCATGCACGACCTGGTCGTAGGCGCGCTGCAGGAAGGTCGAATAGATCGTCGCGAACGGCTTAAAGCCTTCGGTGGCAAGGCCCGCGGCAAAGGTGACGCCGTGCTGCTCGGCAATGCCGACGTCGAAGGTGCGGTTCGGAAATTCCTTCTGGAACAGATCGACGCCAGTGCCCGACGGCATCGCCGCGGTGATGGCGACGATCTTGTCGTCCTTGCGCGCTTCCTTGATCAGGCTTTCGCCGTAACACCTTCTGATAGGCGGGCGCGGCCGGCTTCGATTTGACCTGCGCGCCGGTGGCGACGTCGAATTTGACGACGCCATGGTATTTGTCGGCGGATTTTTCCGCCGGCATATAGCCCTTGCCCTTCTGGGTGACGACGTGAACCAGGAACGGCCCGTTCTTGGCGTCGCGCACGTTCTCCAGCACCGGCAACAGGTGATCGATATTGTGGCCGTCGATCGGGCCGACATAGAAGAAGCCGAGCTCGTCGAACAGCGTGCCGCCGGTCACAAGGCCGCGCGCGTATTCCTCGACCGCCAGCGCGCGCTGCTCGAGCATCTTGCTCGGCATGTGCTCGGCGATCTTCTTGAAGACTTTGCGCAAGCGGCGATAGCTGCGGCCGGAAACGCGGCGCGCCAGATAGGCCGAGAGCGCGCCGACCGGCGGCGCGATCGACATGTCGTTGTCGTTGAGTACGACGATCAGCCGCGAATTCATGGCGCCGGCATTATTCATGGCCTCATAGGCCATGCCGGCCGACATCGCGCCGTCGCCGATGACGGCGACGACGTTGTTCTGCTTGTTCTGCAGGTCGCGGGCGACCGCCATGCCGAGCGCGGCGGAGATCGAAGTCGAGGAATGCGCGGCGCCGAACGGATCGTATTCGCTCTCGGCGCGCTTGGTGAAGCCGGACAGCCCGCCGCCCGTGCGGAGGGTGCGGATACGGTCGCGGCGGTTGGTGAGGATCTTGTGCGGATAGGCCTGATGGCCGACGTCCCAGACCAGCCGGTCGTTCGGCGTGTCGAACACGTAGTGCAGCGCGACCGTAAGCTCGATGACGCCGAGGCCGGCGCCGAGATGGCCGCCGGTTACCGCGACCGCGTCGATGGTCTCGTGGCGCAATTCTTCGGCTACCTGCCGCAACTGAGCCGGTTCGAGGCGCCTCAAGTCTTCCGGGGTCTTGATTTGGTCGAGCAATGGGGTCTTTGACGAAACCGTCACGCTACGCTCCTTTTCAGACCAATGCGTTGTTTCGGCAGAATGCCGATTATTGGGGCTTGGTGAGCCCGCAATGCACAGGATTCGGGGGTGCTTACACCATTCTCCGCCGCAAACGCAATTTAAACGGCTTAGCGCCCAAGGCACGGCCTAGACGGAACCTCTAGGCTTTCCAGGGCCTTAGCCGAAGTCCGAACCTATTCCCTACAACCCCGTCAGCTGCGTTATGTTCAACGTATGTAATGTTCCAAGCTTTTGCCAGGGTACTGCAAGCTAATTTGTCAGGATTTTGGCACTTATATTAGTCAGCGATTGCGCGAGCTTGGTGCACTGTGGCGCTCGAACAGTACCGCAAGAAACGCAAATTCGACGTCACGGCCGAGCCGCGCGGCGGCAAGGCGGCCCGCGGCGGTAACCGTTACGTCATCCAGAAAGCACGACGCGACGCCGGCTGCATTACGACCTTCGGCTCGAGCTCGACGGCGTCATGAAGAGCTGGGCCGTGACCCGCGGCCCGAGCCTCGATCCCAACGACAAGCGGCTCGCGGTGCAGGTCGAAGACCATCCGATCGAATACAATTCCTTCGAAGGCACCATTCCGCAGGGCCAATATGGCGGCGGCACGGTGATGATCTGGGATCGCGGACGCTGGATTCCGGAGAACGACCCGCACAAGGGTTTTGCCAAGGGCCACCTCGATTTCGTGCTCGACGGCGAAAAATTGCACGGCCGCTGGCATCTCGTGCGCATGCGCACGCGCGCAGGCGACCGCCACAACAACTGGCTCCTGATCAAGGGCAATGACGAGGACGCGCGTAGCGGAAAAGGCAGCGACATTTTGGCAAGAAGAGCCGCTGTCGGTGGCGAGCGGCCGTTCCATGGAGGAGATCGCCGGCGGCAAAGGCAAAAAGCGCGTCTGGCAGAGCAATCGGAACGACAAAAAAGCTTCGGCCAAGCGCGGACCGCAAACCCAGCGCGCGTTCCGCGAGCAATTGCAGGCGCGACGACCGCGCGGGCAAAAACCAAGGGCAAAGCGAAAGCGGCACGAACGCCGGGCCAAGGCTGCGGCCGCGCCAAGTGCGCGAAAAAATCCGATCCGCCCGCGGCTCACGCGGCCGCAAAAGCGCCCGACTGCCGGACTTCGTTCCGCCGAGCCTCGCCACGCTGCACGCCGATGCGCCGCGCGGCAAGGAATGGCTGCACGAAATCAAATTCGACGGCTACCGCATCGAAGCGCGGCTCGATCGCGGCAAAGTGCGGCTGCTCACGCGCAAGGGACTGGATTGGACGGCGCGCTTTCAACCGATCGCCGATGCGGTCGCAGCACTTCCCGCCACGACCGCGCTGATCGACGGCGAACTCGTCGTCGAGGACGACAAGGGCATTTCGAGCTTCTCGCTGTTGCAGACCGACTTAAGGACGACCGCACCGACCGCTTCGTCTATTGCGCCTTCGATCTTCTTTATCTCGACGGCCGCGATCTGCGCGGCGAGCCGTTGGTCGTGCGCAAGGCGGCGTTGGCGCGGCTGTTGCGCAAAACCCGCCATGCTGGGCGCATCCGCTATGTCGAGGATCTCGACGATGACGGTCCGCTGATTCTCAAGCACGCCTGCGCCATGCATCTGGAGGGCGTGGTGTCGAAACTGCGCGACGCGCCCTATTCCTCCGGCCGGTCGGAGAATTTCGTCAAGAGCAAGTGCCATAACGCCCAGGAATTCGTCGTTGCCGGGCTTTACGCCCTTCGAGCGCGCTGCCCAAAGCCGTCGGCGCGCTGACGGTGGCGTTTCACGACAACGGCAAGCTGCGTTATGCCGGGCGCATCGGCACCGGCTACACCCGCGAAACGGCGCGAGATTGTGGCAGCGGCTCAGCCCGCTGCGCACCGATCGGGCGCCGGTCGCGCTGCCGCCGGACGAGCGGCGAAAGAATGTCATCTGGGTGACGCCGAAAATCGTCATCGAGGCGGAATATCGCGGCATTACCCATGACGGCCTGCTGCGCCAGGCCTCGTTCAAGGGACTGCGCGAGGACAAGCCGGCGCGGGAAGTGGTGCGCGAGACGCCGGTCGCGGCGCCGCCGGCGACGGCGGCGCAACGCCAGTCGGTGCGGAAGTCGCGCATCGGCGAAAGCCGGCGAAATCCGCGGCCGCCAACAGAAGCAGCGCCGAGGTCGCCAATGTGCGTCTGACGCATCCCGACCGGGTCTATTGGCCCGATGCCGGCGTCACCAAGGAGGATCTCGCGGAATATTACGCCAGCGTCTGGGACGTGATGGCGCCGCATGTCGTCGATCGGCCGCTGGCGCTGGTGCGCGGCCCGGAGGGGATTGCCGGCGAGCTGTTCTTTCAGAAGCATATCGCCGCCAACGTTAAATCTTCTCCGCTGCGCCACGCCGTCGCTACCAAGGAGCATGACGTCATCGCGGTGGAGAAGCTCGACGATGTCATCGGCGCTCGTGCAGTCCGGCGCTTTGGAGATCCACGTCCGCGGCTCAAAGCTCGGACAATTGGAACTCTGCGACCGCATCGTGTTCGATCTCGATCCGGGCGAGGGCGTTTCGTGGAAGCAGATCGTTGCCGCGGCGCAGGAGATGCGCGACCGGCTTAATGCGCTCAAGCTCAAAAGCTTCGCCAAGCTTTCCGGCGGCAAGGGCATCCATGTCGTGGTGCCGATCGACGGCGCCGATTGGGATACGGCGAAGGCCTTCACCGCCCGCATCGCCGATGCCATGGCCGCGGACTCGCCCAAACTTTATCTCGCCAAAATGACCAAGGCGCTGCGCAAGGGCAGGATCTTCATCGACTATTTCCGCAATACGCGCGAGGCGACATCGGTCGCCGCCTATTCGACGCGGGCGCGGCCGGGCGCGCCGGTCTCTGCGCCGCTGTCGTGGGAGCGCTGCCGCGTACCACCGGCGGCAACGAGTTCACCGTGCTCGATCTGAAAAAGCGCCTGCGCGACGACGCCTGGGCCGACATGGACAAGCTGCGCCAGAAATTGCCATCCCGATAAATTAATTATCCCGCGCGACGGCGAAACTGCGTCTATTTCTAAAAACCTCTAAAAGTGGTATCATGTCTTGTTACATCTTTCACGTGTATACGGTTGTACCGTTCGATTGGCTCGCTCCATGCACGGAATTCGGCAGTCGGAAATTATCGACGGCGAGATGCCCTGGCAGGAAGTGCTGGCTCGGCTGGAAGAAGCGGATATCGGCAAGCTGCAGAAGCTTTTCGCCGAATACGACGCGCATATGCGCGGCTATATGAGTTATCTCGCTGGCCAAGGACTGCGTCAGGTTGGCGACGTGCTCGAAGGCATAAAGCGCTGCTCGGCGTTCGAGCCGCTGCACTTTCCGATCTGAATGAACTCGTGGCCAAGGGTACGCCATACTGGATCGCTATGCGATCGCGGAGGCGAAGCACCGGACGCGAAGCCGCTCCATCCCGATTCCGGCGCCGCCGAGCCCGAGCCGGCTAACCCGCCAGCTTGAAGCGCTCGGCTTTCGGCTCGAAGCGCGAGCGGAAAATCTCGGCGTCGAGCGGATCGGCAAAGCAGTAGCGCACGAAGGCGGCGTAGTCGTCCTCGACATACATGTCGAACTTCTCGACATAGCTGATGAGGAAATCCATGATCTCGCTGTCGTCGGCGAGCTGCTGGCGCGGCAGCACCACCTGATACGGGCATTCCTCGTCGAGCTTGCGCAGCCAGGTACTTTTCTGTTCCGAATCCGATCGTTCCCTACCCCTTGACCGGAACAGAGATTGTTCCCTATTTGTTCTCACAAGTCAAAGGGCGTCGTACAAGTCACGGTTAGCGTTGCGATAATGGCGGCAGAGGCGGCCGGCCGAAAGGACAGAAACAATGACAACTCATCATTTCCACGCCGTGGTCTGGATCGATCACCGCGAAGCCCGCGTGTTTCATTTCAATCCGGCCGAGGCCGAGCGGCTCGTGATCCGTCCCGACGACCCGACCCGGCACATCCATCACAAGGCCAATTCGATCGGCAGCGGGCACGCCGCGGAGGATCAAAATTTTCTGGAGGCCGTGGCGCAGTCGATTGCGGATGCGGGCGCGGTGCTTATCACCGGGCCGAGCAACGAGAAGACCGAACTGATCAAGCATATTCAGAAGCGTCACCCGGGTCTGATGGCGATCATCAAGGCCGTGGAAACGGTCGATCATCCGAGCGACGGTCAGCTCGTCGCTTATGCCCGCAAATATTTTAAGGCCGAAGATTTGATGATTTCGCAGAAGGACGATCCAGCAACCTTCAAGCCGGTGTCGCGATAAGACCCCGCGAGGGCCGCGCTCATTCGACGTCGAGCGGCTCGGTGCCGGTCGGTTTGCCGCTGGCATCGAGCGTGATTTTTTCGACGCGCGCCTCGGCCTGGCGCAACAAATCCTCGCAGCGGCGCTTGAGTGCTTCGCCGCGCTCGTAAATGGTGACCAATTCCTCGAGCGGCACTTTGCCCTCTTCGAGCCGTTTGACGATCAATTCGAGTTCCTCGATCGCCCGCTCGAACGGCAATATGCCGATATCGCTGTTGCTGTTCTGCGCCATCGCTACTCCCGTCAAATCGTAGCCCGGATTACGCATAACGTAATCCGGGAGAATTATCCTCCCGGATGGCGCATAGCGCCATCCGGGCTACATTAACCCTGCATCAGCTCGCTGACATGCGCGGCCACCGAATTGCCGAGCGCTTGCAGGTCATAGCCGCCTTCGAGCAGCGACACGACGCGGCCGCCGGCGAAACGGTCGGCAATGTCCATCAGCTTTTGCGTCGCCCAGGCGAAATCGGCTTCTTCGAGATTGATATTGGCGAGCGGGTCGCGCATGTGGGCGTCGAAGCCCGCGGAGATAATGAGCAGCTCCGGTTTGAATTCGGCGAGCCGCGGCAGGATGCGGCTCTCGAAGGCATCGTGAAATTTCGCCGCGCCGTCGCCGGGACGTAGCGGCGCATTGACGACGGTGTTGTACTCGCCGCTTTCGCCGACCGCGCCGGTGCCGGGAAACAGCGGCATCTGGTGCGTCGAGCAATACATCACCGTCTTGTCCGACCAGAAAATCTCCTGCGAGCCGTTGCCGTGATGGACGTCAAAATCGACGATGGCGACGCGGGCGATGCCGTGCTTGTCCTGCGCATAGCGCGCGGCAATGGCGGCGTTGTCGAACAGGCAAAAACCCATCGGCCGCGCCGTCTCGGCATGATGGCCGGGCGGCCGCGTGGCGACAAAGGCGTTGTCGGCTTTCTTCGCCACGACCTCATCGACGGCGAGCAGACCGCCGCCGACCGCGCGCAACGCCGCCTCGAAGGTGCCCGGCGACATCGAGGTGTCGCCGTCGAGATGGATGATTCCTTCCTTCGGCGAAGCGTCGCGGATCTCGGTGATGTAATCCATCGGATGGCACAGCGCGACGATTTCGAGCGGCGCCATCGGCGCCTCGACGCGCGTCGAGCATCTGGAATTTTTCCGCCTCAAGCGCGCGTTCGACCGCGCGCAGCCGGTCTGGGCGTTCCGGATGGCCCATCGGCGTCAGGTGTTGCAGGCAAGCGGGATGGCTGATGAGAAGCGTGGGCATTGATGCAATGTAGGATGGGTTGGGTCTGCGAGACCGAAAGCCGCAGTCAGGCCAAAGCGACATCGGCGCCGAGGACGCCGGCCGCGCCCTCGACCACGGCGCGTTCGAGCGCGCCGGCTTGCACCGCGAAATTCTCGGCGAAGAACCGCGTCACCGCCAGTTGCGGCGCGGCGTCGCCGCCGAGCCGCATCGCCGCCAGCGCCTCCTTGGCGAGGAGGCAGCCGCCGGTCGCATAGCCGAACAGCCGCAGATAGGGCGTGGCGCCGGCGAGCGCCGCGTCCGGTTCCTTGTCGAGCCGGGCAAGGAGCCAGTTGGTCGCCCGCGACAGGCTCTCGACCGCATCGGCGAGCCGCACCGCCGTCCAGCCGAAGGCCGGATCGTTGCTGGCGTCGAGCGCCTGCGACGATGTCGCGCAAGTTCCTCGCAATGCGCGGCGACTGCGGCGCCGTCGGCGAGCGGAAGCTTGCGGGTGACGAGATCGATGGCCTGGATGCCGTTGGTGCCTTCATAGATCGCCGCGATCCGCGCGTCGCGGAAGAGCTGCGCCGCGCCGGTTTCCTCGATATAGCCCATGCCGCCATGCACCTGGACGCCGAGCGAGGCGACTTCGTTGGCGATGTCGGTGGAGAACGCTTTGGCGACCGGCGTGAGCAGCGAAGCCTGCTGATGCGCCTTCTCGCGCGGCCTCTTTCGTCTGCACTGCGTTCGGCGCGATCGAGCGCCATCGCGGTCGAGTAGCAGATGGCGCGCGCGGCCTGGGTGAGCGCGCGCATGGTCAGCAGCATGCGCCGCACGTCGGGATGCAGCGATGATCGGCGCGCTTTCCGTGGCTTTCATGCCGGCGACGCGGCCCTGCTTGCGCTCGCGCGCATAGGCGAACGCCTGCTGCGTGGCGCGCTCGGCGACGCCGACGCCTTGCAGACCGACATGCAGCCGGGCGCGGTTCATCATGGTGAACATGCGGCCATGCCGCGCGTTTTCCTCGCCGATCAGGTAACCGACGGCGCCGCCATTGTCGCCGAAGATCATGGTGCAGGTCGGCGAGCCGTGGATGCCGAGCTTGTGCTCGACCGAATGCGCGCGAACGTCGTTGCGCGCGCCGGGCGAACCGTCGGGGTTGAGCAGGAATTTCGGCACCAGGAACAGCGAAATGCCGCGCGTGCCGGGCGGCGCGTCGGGCAGGCGCGCCAGCACGAAATGAATGATGTTGTCGGTGAGGTCGTGCTCGCCGTAGGTGATGAAGATCTTCTGTCCCTTGAGGCGGTAGGTGCCGTCGGCGGCGCGCTCGGCCCGCGTGCGCAGCGCGCCGACGTCCGAGCCGGCCTGCGGCTCGGTGAGCTGCATCGTGCCGGTCCATTCGCCGGACACGAGTTTTGCAGATAGGCCTTCTTGAGCTCGTCGCTGCCGTGGGCGTCGAGCGCGTCGATGCCGGCCATGGTCAGCATCGGGCCGACGGCAAACGCCATCGACGGCCGAATTCCACATTTCGGTGCAGGCGGCGTTGACGGTTTGCGGCAGCGCCTGGCCGCCCCATGCGGCCGGCGCGGCAAGCCCGTTCCAGCCGCCGGTGCGCCACGCCTTGTAGGCTTCTTTCCAGCCGGGCGCGGTGGTGACGGCGCCGTCCTTGAACGGCGTGCCGTATTGTGTCGCCGACGCGGTTGAGCGGCGCGATCACTTCGCCGGCGAAGCGGCCGGCTTCGGCCAGCACGGCATCGACATCGTCGAGCGTGAGATCGCCGAACAGGCCTTCCTCGATCGCCGCCTTGAGCGAAGCGCCGTATTTGAGCGCAAAGCCGATATCGGCAAGCGGAGCCTGATAGGTCATGGCTGCCCCCCATGCGCCGTGCGCTCGCGTTGCTCAAGCGGCGCCAGAACGACGCCGCGCGGCGGCGGGATATCGGCGGGCACGAAAAAGTCCGGCGCCAGAGGTTGCGCCGGATCGAAGCGATAGCGGTCGAAATCGGTCACGCCGTTTTCCGCGAGGAAGTTATCGTCGATGAGAAAATGGCCGGTGAAGCTCGCGCGGGCTTGGCGAAGACCGCATAGGCCGCATCCGCCACGATGTCGGGCTTGCGCGCCATGTGCATCATCGCGTCGCCGCCGAGCAGATTCTGCACCGCGGCGGTGGCGATCATGGTGCGCGGCCACAGCGCATTGACGGCGATGCCTTTCGCCGCGCAATTCGCCGGCAAGCCCGAGCACCACCATGCTCATGCCGAATTTCGCCATCGAATAGGCGGTGTGCGGGGCGAACCATTTCTCCTTCATGTCGAGCGGCGGCGAGAGCATCAGGATGTGCGGATTGGCGGCCTTCGCCAGATAGGGGATCGCCCATTTCGACACGACGAAGGTGCCGCGCGCATTGATCTGCCTGCATCAGATCGAAGCGCTTCATGTCGGTTTCGGCGACGCTGGTGAGCGAGATCGCGCTGGCATTGTTGACGACGATGTCGATGCCGCCGAATTTCTGCGCCGTCTTGTCGAGCGCGTCCTTGACCACCGCTTCGTCGCGCACGTCGACCACAAGCGGCAGCGCCTTGCCGCCGGCGCGCTCGATATCTTCGGCGGCGGTGTAGATCGTGCCGGACAGTTTCGGATGCGGCTCCGCGGTCTTTGCGGCAATCGCGATATTGGCGCCGTCGCGCGCGGCGCGCAGCGCGATGGCAAGCCCGATGCCGCGCGATGCGCCGGTGATGAATAATGTCTTGCCGGCAAGCGACATTGTCTCTCTCACTTCTTGCTTACTTCTTGCGCGCGAGGAAGGCTTCGAACGCGGCGCGCGCTTCGTCGGATTGCAGCCGCTCCTTGAAATGGGCGACTTCGGTTTCGATCTGCGCCGATCACGCTGTCGGTCTGGCTGCGCATCAGCCGGCGCGCGACCGCGACGGCGCCGGGCGGCAGGCTCGCGATTTCGCGCGCCGCCTGCAGCGCCGTCATGTCGACGATCGGCGGGATCGACCAGAGTGTTGACGAGGCCGGCCTCTTTCGCCTCGGCGGCTGTCATCGGGCGTCCCATCACCAGCAGCGCAAAGGCGCGCGCATAGCCCATGCGCATCGGCGCCAGCAGGCTCGATGCGGCTTCGGGAATGAGCCCGAGTCTGGTGAACGGCGTGGAGAATTTCGCGTCGGTCGAGGCGACGACATGATCGCAATGAAACAGCATGGTGGTGCCGATGCCGACGGCGAGCCCGCCGACGGCGGCGACCAGCGGTTTGCTCATTGCGCGCCAGCGCGTTGAGGAATTCGAGCGTTTTCGGCCGCAGCGCGCCGGTCTTCGGCCGATTCGAGAAATTCGCCGATATCGGCGCCGGCGGAGAACGCGCCGGGGGCGCCGGCGAACATGATGCAGCGGATCGCATCGTTGGTTCCGGCCTCGGCAGAGCGCCGCGGTCATCGTGGCATACATCGGCTGGGTCAGCGCGTTCTTCTTTTCCGGGCGGTTCATCCGGATGATGCGGACGCTGTCGTCGTCGATGACATCGACAGAATTCGGGCCATTGGTCCTCTTTCGGCCCGCCGGGCGGCAATCGGCGCCACATTATATATATGACGGGCGACATTATAGGGTGCGGTGCCGGCGTTGATAGCCGCAAGCCGGTAACAGCGCCCTGCGCCGTCATTGATCCGCAGGGGTGCGCGCCGTTATGTTGCGCCCGGCCAAAGGCGAAGCGCCGGCGGCAATCCGGCCGTGCATTGGGGCGTAGCCAAGTGGTAAGGCAGCGGATTTTGATTCCGCCATTCCCTGGTTCGAATCCAGGCGCCCCAGCCAACATATAAGTGGTTGATATTACGCAGTATTAGTGTCATTTTGACGGTCCTATTTCGTGGCCAATTTGCGGGGCTTTCTGACGACTCCGAACGCATCCGATTTGTCGCAGAGACGATTGCCCGCGTGATCTCGGCCGCGGCGGTCACGGAAATCTCTCGGGCGCCATTTCGTGGTTGACTTTTTGCGTGCTGGAACGCGGATGCCGCGCGCCCAGCGACGACTGCACGAGGCTGCTTGCGGAACCGACGATTATTCAGCGAAATCCGAGCTGCTCCGCTGCTCAGCCCAGTCGGCCGGCAGCCGCGATGCCTGCCGCATTAGAGTCTTGGCATTGAGTTGCTGCGGTTGCCGGCCATTGACAATGGCCGTCGTAATGTCAGGTGCCAGCCAGGGAAGACGCAGGAGATTATAGATGTAGGCTGCCGAGACGCGCTCTTCGCGAGCGATATCATGCACGGTCAGCTCGGTGTTCTGAATGAGGCGTGCCTGGATGTCGTGAGCGCGAGCAATAATCCGCAGTAGGCTTGGATCGGCTGCCGCTCGGTCATCGGGGTTATCGACAAGCATTCGCATTTCGCGTCCGGCGCGCTTAAGGCGTGCAGGCGCCACTAACGTCACGATATCATCGGAATTGCGGTCCGGCTTCTGATCCGGCATCGTCAGATCGATCGATTGCCCGGCGAGCAACGCGACAAGACGGCGTCGGGAAATCGTGATTTCAATTCGCTCGGGCTTGACCGCCACGTGGCATAGCAGCGTCATGAGCGTCGCTTTGATCTTGTCGGGTGCCGGGGCTTCAAGGTCCGTCGCGACATTGAAGGCCACGTTCGATCAGTTGGCTCTGCCCCGAACCGCTTTGCGACTCCTCGTCGATAGCATCGAGCACCGCCGCAGGGTCGGTAAAAAATGCGCGAAGCCTATCGATCACCAAACCTTCCAAATCGTCAGCTGGTATACGTCTGCCGCTGGAACGGTCCTTCCCCCCCCGTGAGCAGGCGCAGTCGAAACATAGTACCGATATCGCGTTCCTTTCTTGACCGAATATGTTGGCGTCAGCCGCTCGCCGTTCTCGTCAAAGACAAGGCCGGCTAGCAGGCTCGGATGCTTTGCGCGCTCACCGGTTGCCCGCTCGATCCGGTTCTTGGCAAGCACCGTTTGAACTTCGTCCCACAGCGGTTGATCGATAATCGCCGGATGTTCTCCCGGGATAAGAATTGCCCTTATGAGTGATCTCGCCTCGATAAATTCGATTTTGAAGCATCAGATAGAGCGCTCCGCGGGAGAGTTTCTTGCCGCCATACTCTGTGCCGTCGGGCCGGACCCGGCGCTTGCTCTGTTATTCCAGCCTCTGCGAGTTCATCCATTAGCGCGTGAACTGAATTAAGTGCGAGATAACGCCGGAATATGTCGACAACAATGCGGGCCTCGTTTTCATTGATGACTAGCTTGCGGTCTTTTACATCGTAACCGAGCGGCGGCATGCCGCCCATCCACATGCCCTTCTTCTTGGAGGCGGCGATCTTGTCGCGCACCCGCTCGCCGATGACCTCGCGCTCGAACTGAGCAAAGGACAACAGCACGTTCAGGGTCAGCCGTCCCATGCTGGTGGTGGTGTTGAATTGCTGAGTGATCGACACGAATGAAGACTCCGCGGCGGTCGAAGACTTCCACAAGCTTGGCAAAATCGGACAGCGCTCGCGTCAACCGGTCGACCTTGTACACGACGATAACGTCGATCTGGCCTGCCTCGATATCGGCCATCAGCCGTTTCAGGGCTGGCCGCTCCAAGCTGCCGCCGGAAAACCCGCCGTCGTCATAGAGCGTCGGCGACACCGTCCAGCCTTCGTGTTTCTGCGAGAGGATGAAGGCCGCGCAGGCCTCACGCTGGGCGTCGAGCGAGTTGAATGCCTGATCAAGACCCTCGTCGGACGATTTTCGTGTGTAAATCGCGCAACGGTTCTTTTTGGCGGACCGTCGCGGAGCCTTTTCGGATTCAGCCATCGCGGTCCTCCATTGTTCGGCCGCTCCGCAGCTACCGCTGGCAGGCCAAAGAAGCGCGGCCCCGACCAGTGCGCTCCCGTGATCTTTTTGGCGATCTTGCTCAGCGACGGATAGCTCGCCCCGGCATATTCGAACCCATCTTCAGTGACGGTGACGCTGTGCGTGCGGCCATGCCATTCACGGATAAGACGGGCGCCTGGCTTCGGGCTGAGGTTCGGCGTCGGGCCAACCCGACCCGTTGTCCGCAACGCCTTCGCTATCGTTTGCAGCTTGCGACGGGTCGACTTGCCGAGCCCGCCATGTTCGATTTCCTGAAGTCTGTAACCGAGTGCAAGGACAAGCAGATCGCGGCTGATCTTCGGCGTTTCGCCGCGGTACAGCCGCCGCCATTCGAGACGCAGCTCGTCGAGGCTGAGCGATCGAAGGCGATCGAGCTCGCGCTCGATCGCTCGCGAATCGAAGCTGGCCATGGTTAGGCGGCCGGCGGTGCGGGAATGTTCGGTTTTGACGGCTTGCGAGCGGCGTCACACGATAAATGCGTTCGCCGTCGGCCTTGTCCGAAATCAGCGTCAAGCCGAGTTTCTTGCGCACCACGCCGGCAAAGAAGCCGCGCACCGAATGCTGTTGCCAGCCGGTTGCCTTCATAATGGCGGCGATCGTTGCCCCCTTAGGCTGTTTGAGTAGGGTGAGGACAGCCTCCTGTTTGGTACCGCCGCGGTGGGAAGACGGGGGAGTGTTCCCAGGCTTTGCAGCCCGTTTTGTGCGGTTCTTGGCGCGCGCAAGCTTAGTCTTAGTGGGCGTTTTGCTGTGCGACATTTTGAGATCCCTTTCGGTTTCGACGGCATCAGGCGCCGTCACCATCGAAGCCCCACAGTGGCGGCATCGCCAGCGGGGCAGGATCCAACTAGGCCAAGCGGCCCGTATCAGCACGGTAACACTGACGCTCCGTTCGAAGCGGGAGTCCAGTCCTTTCTACGAAAATCTTTCGAGCGATAGTTGAGGGCGGATGCTTACTCTTATGGGCGGATGCTTACGGTTTGCGTTCGGGGGACCGGCGATTCGCGTCATCCACCTTCTTCCGAGCTGACTTGGCTCCGAACGTCGATACAGTCGCACCTGGAGGCAGAGCACAACCTTGCCAAGGTTGGGGTCCAGGGTTCGAATCCCTTCGCCCGCTCCAAAATTTCCCTATCGAACAAAGGCCTTCACCGCGAGCACCGAACGACCGTTCGGCAACGATCGGAAGAACGAAACGCGAAGCCCCCGCCTCAATACGGGGAAAATCCGGGGAGTCCGTTCTCGCGGCGTTCCGGTGCAGAACGCCGATTCCACCGCGGCGCGCCATCGGCCTTTGCCGCGCTAAGAGGAGGCAGCCGTTGCCACAAAGGGGGCCGCCATGCCGCCCAGGAACAGCTCCGCAACTCGATCACCGCATGCCAGTAGGGCCTGGTCCGCAGCAGGCACCAATTCTTCCACTGACCGCCTCCAATCATCCATCCTGATCGGTGCTTGAAATGTCGGCGGCTCGATCCGAACCACATGCTGCGGTCCCAGAAGCAGACGAGCTTGGTTCACGGCCGCGAGAGATTGCAGCCGCATCGCGGCGCTCAAGATTTTTCTCCAGTGCCAGAGTCCGCCTTTGTTGATCTCCGCATTCGACACGACGTACCGCTCGTCACCGCACCCAATACTCAAAACGTCAATCTGGTCTGTCCCTATATCGAAGCAGATCAACGCTTCAATGACGGCTAACATTATTGGATTGTTCGCCCAGACGCCGCCGTCAACCAGCGTGTAGCCGCCGTGCTCGAGCGGTCGGAAATACGTCGGCGCTGCCGACGTTGCTAAACCCACGGTCGTCATGAGCTCGAACCGATCTGTTTTGTAATCGGGGTGATGAGGCGTTTTGAACACAAAAACTTCGCTGTGCCGTCCTTCAAAGGCCGGGATACAGAGACGCAGCCGCGACTCGCCGAACAGGCGGCCGCCAAACTTCTCGATGAGCAGGCGTTCCAGCGCTGAGCGATCGTATGCGTATCGCGCGTATTGTCGCTTGTCGCGCAGCCACGTACCTACGCGGCCGTGGGGAGGGAAGATTTCGCCTCCTCGCACGGCGTATAGCTCGAAAAGGTCCCAGGCCGTGTATCCGGCGCCGAGACCCAAGGCGAGGATGCCGCCCGTCGAGGTACCTGCAGCAAGATCGAAGAAAGACGCGATTGAGCTTCCGCCGGTGTAACACCGCTCAAGTCCCGCCACGACGGCGGCGGGAAAGACCCCGCGGATGCCGCCTCCATCAATAGAGAGGATGCGAAAACGCCGATCCTTCGGCCAAGCCTGTGGAACTCGGCGTTGCGATATCGCTCCCGCCGAGCGTGGCTCTCCGGGTCCAAGTCTTCCGGCTTCGGGCATGGTTGAGGTACCTCCGGGTGACGGCCTCCCCCTTTCCACTCACCACTGGCGACCCATTCCTCGTGAAAGAAGAGCCACTTGATGGTCCAAGGGATAATGCGATCGACAATGTATTCATCGGGCCACCATTCATCGTCGACCGGATCATGAATGCACAGGCGCGGTTGATTGGGTGGGTACCCCAGACGGTAGACGTGCTGCGGCCGTTCGCCGGTGCCGCGCGGATCGGGCCCGACCGGCGGGTCGATCACGAAGACGCTGACGTATGGACAGTCGAGATCCCAATCGTCGAAGTAGCGCCTAGCGAAGTACAAGATCCGGACCCGATAGGTCTGACATATCGGGCGCAACGTTCCTTCCCACACGCCGATCCAACCGGCATGGGCAACAAGACGAAACTGCGGGCATTCGGCCCGCAGTTTCTCATCCTGCTCGGCGACCGCGAGAGGGCGCATCGCTCAGTCGCCCCAGGGCCTGCTCCGCGGCGTCGGCCGCGCCGCCGCCGGCACGGCGACCGAGCCCAGCGCGGGGATGCTGCCCTCGCGCAAGAGGTGGAAGCCCTTGCCCGCCTTGTTGTCATCGACGTGCTGGCCCGTGTATTTGTTCACCGCATCGCGCGCCGGGCGTTCACCGAACAGCCCTTCAAGGATACGCTGCATCTCCGCCAGCGGCACGCCCTTGCGCAGCCGGTAGAGCTGGGCCGCAAACGCTTTCAGCTCGTCGATGAACACGCGCTGCTCGGCGAGGTCGGCGGGCCAGCGGTCGGTCAACTCGTCTTCGCGGCACATGGGATTGAATTCATGCACGGTGCGGTGCGACCGCTCCGCCGCCTCGAGGGCAACGATCATGCACTCGACCTGGTGGATCAGCTCGTCGGCCAACGTGCTGGTCCGGTTGGCGTGGCAAGCGACGTAGTAAGCGACGAGCACCGACGGCGGCAGCCGCAGCTTGGCGTGGCGCCGATCATAAGCGAGATTGCGCCACCGCTTGATGAGCTGAAGGCAGATGACGGCCCGCGACTTCCGGTACGCCGGCAGTTGCACCGGTACCCGATCGGCGTCGGCCTTGGCCAGAACCTGCAGCCGAGCGCGGTCGTAGTCGAGCGCCGCTTTCTCGACGTAGAGGCCGAAAACCTCCTCGGGCGGCGTATTCTTGAGAAACCACTGGCCGAAGCCGTGGGGGTTCGCCATTAAAGTCAGCCTCGGCTCGCTCGCGTCCGACGGCTTCGAGTGGAAAATGTTGCTGGTCTTCTCTTCGCGCTGCGCCAGTCGGACCGCCGGCGTCAGGTCCAAGTGCATGCCGACGTAGTGTACCGTGCTGCACCGGGTCTTGCGCTCGGCCTTATCGTGATAGCGCGAACCGCGCTCGCCGCGGATTGCGCCGTGCAAGGTCGACAAGGCGATTTCGGGATCGATATTCGCCGGCCAGCCGATCTGCGCCATCACGTCGATGTCGAAGTCGGCGTCGGTCGAGTGCCGCGCCGTTGTCGCACCGATCATGAAGCCGCCCTGCGGGTAAAGAAGCTGCACACGGCCGTGCAGCGGGCTCTCCTCCCGATCGATCCATTCGTTGATTGCCTCGTAATGGTCGATCGCGGCCTGATAGTCGGTCGGCGTCAGTTGGATGCGGATTGCAATGTCGGCGAGCATAACGTCCAACGCGCTGTAGCTCGCGGTCTCGCGCAGAAACCGGTCTGAGTAGTTCATGTCAATTCCCTTCTGGCGCCTCCGCGCCTCATCGCCCGACCCGTCCATCAACGGACCGAGCACACCCCTTGGTTTATGCAACTATGTTCGGCAGAACGAATTCGACAAATATCGCTACTCCGAACTTGGAACATAGGGACGCCGATACCTGTTGTCAAGGATAGGAAGTACCTCTATCCTGAACAATCAAAATCGAGGAGACTGTGACGTGGCCACCACCTTTGGCGACAAAATCCGCAAACTCCGACAGAAGAAGGGCTATACCCTTGAAAAACTTGCAGAACTGACGCAGTCCAGCAAAAGCTACATATGGGAACTGGAGAATAAGAACCCGCCACGGCCCTCGGCCGAGAAGCTCGGGGCCATCGCTAAGACCCTCGGCGTGACCGTTGATTACCTAATGGGCTCCGATCTCCCAGGAGACCTTCAAACCGCCGAGGATCGCGCCTTCTTTCGTGAGTACCAGCGCATGAGCCCTGCCTTGAAGAACAAGCTCCGGCAAATGCGCGAGTTGTTGGACGAATAAATATGAATTGTGAGGGGTGGGGCGTCCAACGATGGGCCATTCATCTGAGCCAGCTGCTGAACGCGGCCAATCCGCCCGATCGCTACCGGTTTGATGTTGGTTTGCTCGCCAAAGACGTTTCCAAGAATTTCTTTCCGGGCGATCCGATCACCGAGGTGATCGGCGCCGATTTAGAGGACTGTGAGGGTGCGCTGCTGCCTTCGTCCTCCGGAAAGAGATGGGGCGTCTATTTTAGCCTGAAGGGTTCGCCGCGGCGCCAGCGGTTCACCGCTGCCCACGAATTCGGCCATTACCTCTTACATCGGAATAAATGTCCCGAAGGCATCCGCTGCGACGAAGCTGCCGTTGACGGCCGTAATGGAATTGACATCGAGCGTGAAGCGAATGAATTCGCGGCGACGCTGTTGATGCCGCTCGACGATTTCAGGCGGCAAATCCCCGCAAAGGATCAAGCCGACTTCGATCAGTTGAGCGCGTCCGCGACGCGCTACGATGTCTCGTTGGTCGCGGCGATATTGCGTTGGCTCCGCTACACGGAACGGCGCGCGATAATTGTAGTATCGCGTGACGGCTACATGAAGTGGGCATGGTCGAGCGAGCCTGCCCTGAAAACCGGACGTTATTTCAGGACGAGCGGATCACCAGCTGAGCTACCACCACTTTCGGCTGTGGGACGCCGCGCATTTACTGATGACACTCGCGCCGGAATCAATCATCCTGCGGGTGTTTGGTTTGATGAACCTGTGCGAGAACTCTCAATTCGTTCCACTCGCTACGATTTGAATTACACACTGCTTCATCTGAGTAATGACATTCAGCATGTCGGCCTTGCTGAGCCGCATGTGGAGGATACGTTCGATCGCTTCGACATGGGGGCGCGTTGATGTTTGGCGCGCCCTTCGGGCCGGGCTCTATCACTGTCGCTCGCCGAGCCGCCTTTCGGACCCCGCGAGCGGGATTGGCGTCTCAGCCATCCGGTGACGATCCCTCGCGTATGACTTTTTCAGATCAAGGCTGCCCCGGTTTCGCCGCACTTTTTTTGTCCGATGAAGGTCGAGAGTGCGTGTGATTCCTGCACACGAGGTTCAACGATGTATTCCGAAGCTGACGACTATCTCGACGTTGTAGCAACGAACGCATGCTCGATTTTATTTGAAAAGTCCGTTCCGGACGGCAAGCTCAAGCGCGAACTCATTTCTCTGTCAACTTACGACGGACGACCACTCAAGTTGACTACCCCGCAGGGGTTTTCAGCCTGCCCGTTCGAAATCCCCCGTGCGATTTTTGACCACTGCCTGTCCAACAAGTTCATCGAACAGGATGGCCCCGAGGATTCTGACGGTCGGATTTTGTTTCGCCTCACTCAGGCTGGCCGCAGCCGAGCCGACCTTGCGCGAGCGGTAAGTGCCATGACGGTCACACCTTATCAAGACTTCGACAGATAAAACCCCGCTGGAACCCCTCGCCGGGGGCTGTCGATCCCGCGTGCCGCCTTCGGCGGCGCTATGCTGACGCTCCTGCGGCTGCCCTGTTAACCGGTCTCGGGGCTGGCGAATGGTCTTGCCGTGCTGCCCTGCGGCGCTCGCCCATACGCCGTCTTATTTTATCTTCGCAAACGCCGCAGCACGGGCGTGCAACGAAATCGCAAAATTTCTAATGCTCAACTCCTTATTGGGCTCAGTGAACTACCCTCTCCTCCCTCGTTTTTATATGTGTGTCTTTATAGCACTAAGCGTCACTTATTCGAACCTGCAGTCGAGGCGTTACCATTTGATATATCGAAAATAGTATCTGTCGTGGAGGATGCCTCGATGCAATAGCCCACCCTGGTCGCCCTCTGCGTTGATCGCAGATAACTCCGAATTATCGACACTAACGGCTGCTGCGGAGGTCGACGCCGCCGGGGAAGAGGAAAACGTCGCAAGCGGGTTCAGTCTTCGCCTTCATCATCGATCAAACTCGTTGAGTTTTTTAGCCATTGCTCTTCTAACTTTTCCGAGTCAGGGGAGAGTTGGAAGGTAAATGTCTGGCCGGCGATATTATCACGGGCGTCCAGCAACCCGAGCTGCTTTGCCAGCAGCAGGAGCATCTGGCCGGCTTTCGGCTCTCCCTTGATTGCTTTGTCTTTCATTACTTGCGCAAAGGCTTCCAAATACGGAACCTTACGCATTCGCCCTTGGATCTTGATCGGCACCAGCTCTAAGAGAACCTCAGCCAGATTGGGCCTTCGCGATCCCCGTGGTCGCCCCTTGGGATTTGCTGATGGTTGGCCCTTCTTGAATTGATTCTTTCGAGGCGGCCGTCCGTAACCCACCTCGTAGCCAGCACGCCCATTTGAGCGCTTAGTGTGTCTCATGACTGCTCTCCGTTCGATTCCCAAAGCCGATGATTATTTCGCGCGCCTCTTTTGAGAGGCAGGTTTCTGTCGTCGTTCGCTGACCACCTCAAAGCTTTCGGAGGTTTCGGCCAACACTGCCGACTTGCCGGTGAATTCTTCCCACCTTCGGATGGCGACGTCGCAAAAGTGGGGGTCTATTTCAACGGCACGAGCAATCCTCCCGGTTTTCTCCGCGGCGATGATCGTTGTGCCCGAGCCACTGAAGGGATCAAGGAGGATGTCGCGCTGTTTGGTGACATCGCGAATTGCGTCTGCAATCATGGCGACAGGTTTTACTGTCGGGTGCATGGCAAGCTCGGAGTCGCGCTCCGATCGGAACGTATTGACGCCGGCGTAATCCCAGACATTCGTTCTGTTTCTGCCGTGTCTGCCGAGTTCAACGTTGTTGCAGTGCTGGGTGCCCTGACTGTAGATAAGAACAAGCTCATGTTTCGATCTGTAGAGCGAGCCCATGCCGCCATTGGTTTTATTCCAAACGCAGAGATTGATGAGCTTCAGATCCAACAGCCGGGCAGCTGATTGCAGTTCAAACAAGTGCCGCCAATCCATAAAGAGGTAGAGGAGGGCCGTCGTCTTCAACACTGGAACTGAAGCGGACAGGAATGCCCGCAAGAATTCAATAAACTGCGTCTCGTTCTTTTCCCCTGAGGCCATCACGAATTCACTGTGACGAACGCGACCCTTTCCCGAGATGTCCTTGACTCGACGGTTGTAAGGCGGGTCGCTCATCAGAAGTGTGGCGCGATCGCTCGTCATAAGAGAGGAAATTGTCGCGCAATCCTGCGAGTCACCACATGCCAGCTTGTGTTGATGAGTTTTAGATCCAAGAAGCCAAATGTCGCCGGGCCGCGTTACAGCTGGTCGATCCAACGCGGTATCTGGTAGGGCGTCTTCGGTGTCCAGATCTTGCCGTGTTTGGTCCGCGATTTCGAGAAGAAAATCAACCTCGGGGGCGTCGAAACCGGTGATGTCGAGATCAAAGCCGACTTCGATCAGGTTTTGCAGTTCGGTGGCCAGTATTTCTCTGTCCCATCCAGCTTTCAGCGCGAGTTGATTGTCCGCGAGGATGTAGGCGCGGCGCTCGGCGTCGGTGAAATGATCGATTCGAATGATGGGAATAGTGGGTAGACCAAGGCTTTTCGCGGCCTCGACGCGCCCGTGGCCCGCGATGATTTCACCGCGACTTGTGACGAGTGCCGGCTGTGTATAGCCGAAGCGCCTGATTGAGGCCTCGAGAGCCCGCCGTTGCTTTCTGTTATGGGTCCGCGCGTTCCCGGGGTAAGGCGTCAAACTGTCGGGCGAGACGTACTCTATTACGTGCTTATTCGGCGACTTGAGGGCTTTTGACATACGCGACTCCTTGTCGGAGTCGGGCTGGACTGGCGCAATCGCACCAAGCCACCCGACCGGGGGTGGAATGATGCGTTTGTGCAAAGCGAGAGCCGTTTTCGCTTAATGCCAGACGCTGTGACCAAGGCCTAAAGGGGTATTATTTAGGAAGTTCTTTTCGCACCCTTTCGGGTCCAACTCCCAGAAACGGGCTGCGCGTATCAATGACGACCGATCATTGACCTGGCAGACTGAGGCCAAGACACGAAGCTGAATCTTAGGTATTCTCAATATCGAGTCAACAGGGTCATCGCGGTGACCTGCGATATTTCGCCAATGTTGCGGTAGTGTGTTCAAATTGTCATCGCGGGATTTGTCGTTACTCCGCTCCGCGCGATTTAAAATGGATTTTCTAAAACAATTCTGCTGAACACGGCCTAACGGAGCAAAGCGTTGCCTGTGCAGCGAAATCCGATTCGCCTAATGACAGAATATGGAATTGTTCAATGCTTATCGCCGGCACTTTAAGCTGGGATCTATCGGCTGGGTGGGGATCTGCATGGCCCCCACGTCTGCACGTAAGACGCCTCTTGTGTGAGCAGTGAGGCGCGGAAGGCACAGGCCAGTTCTTGTCGCGCGAATAGGCGCCGAAGGTACGAATGATCGACGCGCGCTTCACGCGCTGAAAAAAATTAGAGATAATTGAAATAGATCATCGCGGTTTGCTTCTTTTGCGCACGGGAAAATCGAGCAGTGCGAGCGCCGGTCGCACTACGCCCTCAAGGAGCGAGCGGTCGGAAGCAGAGCGCGCCAGAACGCGGATGCCGAGCAGCGCACCGAGCAGCAGGCGCGCTGTATTTTTTGCGTCGACACCGCGAGGCGCTGTTCCGCTAGCTTGCGCGGCGAGAATGCACCTTCTAAAGAAGGCCTCGATATCAGCGAACTGCTTTGCAATTACAGCGCCAAGCTCGCTTTGATGCGGGGCAACTTCGAGCGCAGAATTAACAAGGAAACATCCCCTGTGCTTCCGATCCTTAATTGATTGGTCTATAATCTCAGCAAAGAATTTATGGATTGCCTCTTTGGGAGGCATCGATGCCTCGTACCTGCGTAGCCGATCGCGCGTCGTGCAATCGAGATATCGATCCAGGGCACGCGCATAAAGGGTCTGCTTGTCTCCGAAGGCGTTATAGAGGCTCGGCGCAGTCAAACCCATAGATGCGGCGAGGTCCCGCATCGATGTTGCCTCGTAGCCATACTCCCAGAAACAATCAATTGCCGCTTGCAAAGCAGCTACTTCGCTGAATTCTCTCGGTCTAGCCATTTTAATCCCGAAGCGCAGTACTCAGCGTTCACTCACCGCACTTTGGTATAGAATCTCCATAGGGGCAATGCTGCAATTGGACTGGCATCCACTGCAGTGCCGCTGCCCAGACGATGGCCGCCATACCGTGTCTCGACGACTCCTCAAGAGCCCGATGAAATATCGCTATCGCTGAAGGGGCCCCGTTATCGAGTAAGAACTCGCGGACTAAGGGATCGTAGACGCTGTTCCGATCGACCGGCTCCGATGCTAATTTTGAAATGAAATCGTCAGCTGAGCGGCTGCCAATTCATCATTGCTCGCTTACGGAGATGAGTATTTTGATTTATCCAACTCGAGGGCCTTTTCCATCAGTTCCGCACCAATGCCCTCAAGCTCGCGAGATACTGCCATGTCCGAGCATCGGCGCGCCAAGTTTGTGCATCGATGTGCCAGGGCCCGAAGGTAGCCAACCATTTCTGGCATGATCTTGATTCTGCCTAGATTTTGATTTCGGGCGCAGTCGAGTTGCCCGGAAGTGAGAATTCTCGGGCGACTCGATGTCAACGTCTTTGGCGCGTTTTATTGATCCAACTCAAGTCACGAGCTAACCGTGCGAAGGATTAGCTTTGCGACCCCACGCCGAACCGGTCCGCGTGGCCGAGACTGGTCGGCACCGTGTTGTAATTGTTAGTGTAGTCACTGGCGACCATCGCATAGGCGCTGTAGCCGCTATCAGCGGAGATCGTCGCGTAGGCTCTCAAGCCGCTGTCATTGGTTGAGCCCTGCACGTACGGCCGAATATTCCTGGACGAAGGGCCGGCACCCCAACTTCCGGCGAACGCGGGCGCCGTGATGGCAGTACCGAGTGCAGCCAGAGCAAGCGCGGTCAGAAGACGTTGCTGGGTGGTAGAAAGCTTCTTCATGTCAAATCTCCTCTAGTATCTATCGCCCACAGAGTTTGGGCTCATGCGGACCGCAACCTTATTGTTGGGTCACTGATCGAGATTCGACCGAGAGCGCGGATTTGTTGCAAAAGCTACGTCACGACCTCGTGAGCAATCCGTGCAATAGTGGCTGTCCAGCGTGATGGTAGATGAATTGATCGGCTCGCGTGACAAGGCAAGTGCTTGACACGACGCGTATCAAAAGGGCCGGGTTGATCGTTGTAATTCAAGTTGCGGCACTCTGCGAAGTGACGCCGCGGGGGCTAGAGCGCTTTATTTCTGAGAAGCCGGGAAAGTTCGCCGGCGGAAGGGTGGATAGTTGAAGGCCGTTTCCGCAATCCGGAGGAGAGATACACGGTTGCGCATCCACCGACCAATCCAATCAACGACAGATCGGATACATCGCATATAATTCCGGCCCGCGCAGGTAGATCATTTCCGAGCGCAATCCGCCGTGCCGATTGATCCATTTGCGCACTTCTGAAGGATAGCTCGACCATAATATTCGCGTGCCGGCACTGCTAACTGCCTGACCTCCAGGTGTGGGGTTCCAGGCAGCGTGAAACACAAGGGCCGCCTGTGGCGTAACGCAGATTCGGTTCCGCGGAATAATTCCCAATAACATTGTGCAGGCTGAAGCGCAGGTGCCGTCGATTTCTATCTGTTCGCCGGATACCCGCAACGCTTGGTACTTCGCCAGATATTCCCCGATTTGTCCGCCGAGATCATCATAAATTCTTACGGTCGCGAATGCAGAGGACACACCCATCATCAGCAGTATTGCCACTGACACCGCTCGCGCCTTCATAAAAATACCTCCCACGGGTCCGCGAGCGCAATTGTAATTTAGCGAGCCTTCTTTGTACTCATTTTTCAGATTCAGCGCGGCAAGACTGTCGCAGCTTCTAACAGACCGCTCACGAAGTCGTGATCTTCCCCTCGTAACAAACCCGCGTGCTCGCCCGAACGCTGATCAGTAGTTCAAAAAGGCGTCTAGATCGGCTCTAGGCACTTTTTACTGCGCTACGCCAGTTCACAGAATTTGAGGAAAGCGACAGCTTACCGTAACTCGATCGGTGCGACCCTGATGACGTACGTATCACATTATTCTGTATCGAACGTTACAATTGACTCGGTATATGGGTGTGGCCATCAGGCTGGTCCGCTTTGGCCCATGCTTAAAGCGCAGGCAATGCCCGAGACGATGACAGTGGATGCAGAAACATCCAGCCAAAGAGAATTGGATCGTCAGAGGGCAGCGTGGATGTTGGCCGCCCAGGCCGGCGATCGCGCTGCCTATGAGACTTTGTTGCGTGACTGTATCCCGTTCATCAAGCGGGTGGCGCGTCGTCAAGGAGTGCCGGCCGACCTGGTAGACGACGTTGTGCAAGAAACCCTGTTCACCGTCCACCAGGCTCGTCAGACTTACGATCCGAACCGCTCGTTCACGGCTTGGCTCAGAACAATCGCGCAGCGGCGTGCGATCGACGGTCTTCGCCGCGGCGGCCGTGCGAGAACCCGCGAAATTTATGCACCGTTAGCATACGAAAACCATTCCGACCCAGATTCTGATCTCGAAGCAGCGGCAATCCGGCTCGATAATGCCAAAGTTCTCAAATCGGCCATTGGCAGGCTCTCCACCCGGCAACGCGAGGCAGTGGAGCATCTCGCGCTCGCGTATCAATCGCCCGAGGAGGCGGCGACTGCTACGGGGCGCTCGGCCGGATCACTCCGGGTAGACTGGCATCGCGCCCTTAAGAGCCTGCGTACTCAATTTAGTCGAGAGGACTGAGATCGTGACCCACGCTGATTTAAATGCTCGATTAGCTCAAGCGCTCGCCGCCGATCTCACGCCGGTTCGTCGCTTGGCGCCACCCGGTCTGCGCGTGCTGATTTGGCTGGCGATCGTCGGGGTCGTGGCTCTTGCGCTTGCAATGTTTTCTGACATCGGGTCGCTGGTCCACCGTCTCACTGTCGTGCCCGAAATGCAGTTCGCGGTGGCAGGCTCTATACTCACCGCTGTGCTCGCGGCCGTGGCCGCGTTCCAGCTCAGTCTGCCCGATCGAAAAGCCGCCTGGGCGCTCCTGCCGTTGCCGGCTGTTTTGCTTTGGATAGGCGCTAGCGGAATGGGCTGCCTGAGATCTTGGACTGGTGCGGAAACCTATGCGATTCCAGACGTGGAGTCCCAGAACTGCTTGTTCTTTATTCTCGGCATTTCGCTACCGTTGTCGCTACTTCTGTTCTTCATGCTGCGACGCGGTTTTTCATTGAGACCAAACCTTACGGCAATCACCGGCGGGCTCGCCTGCGCCTCCGCCGCGGCCACGTTGCTAAACTTATTCCATCCCTATGACGTAGCGGTAACTGATTTAGCCGTACATGCACTGGCGGTCGCAATTGTCATCTCGGCCAACACCATATTCGGAGGACGCATCCTTATGAGCAATAAGCATTGACCTAGGGTTACGATCCGGGATCGGAGCTGTACTAATGATCGACGGAAAAGCGCCGCCGCGACCTAAATCCTATGACAAAATGGTGGGACTTGTGCTGCAAGGAGGTGGCGCGCTCGGCAGCTATCAGGCGGGCGTTTATGAAGCCTTGTCATCGTCGGAATATTTACCGGACTGGATCGCTGGAATTTCGATCGGCGCGATCAACGCCGCAATCATCGCTGGCAATCCGCCAGAAAACCGCGTGACGCGCCTGCTTGACTTCTGGAAAGAGGTCACCGCTCTCACCACAATGTGGCTGCCTAACCTAAAAGGGCCAATGGCGGTTTGGCAACAAAAGGTGAGCAGCCTTAGCGCACTGATGTTCGGGCAACCTGGGTTTTTTACTCCACGTGTGGCGCAGAACTGGTTTTCGCCTTTTATCAGCTATTACGACACATCTGTCCTCAAGGGGACACTGCAGCGATTGGTTGATTTCGATCGCATCAACAATGGCAAGGAAACGCGTCTCAGCGTGGGCGCGGTCAACGTGCGAACTGGTCATTTTGTTTATTTCGACAGTGAGACTCACACGATCCGTTCCGAGCATATTATGGCCAGTGCTGCGCTACCACCGGGTTTCCCACCGGTCGAGATAGATGGCGAATACTATTGGGACGGAGCGCTCGTCTCCAATACGCCGCTACAATATGTGGTGGATTATTATCCACGCCGCAGTCGCCTGATCTTTCAGGTCGATGTGTTCGATGCTTCTGGCCAACTGCCCGGCGACCTCGATGAGGTGAACGAACGCGATAAGGATATTCGTTATTCCAGCCGAACGCGGATCAGTACGAACGCCATTCGGGACAAGCACGACGTCCGGCATGCCATCAATGAGCTACACAAATTGTTGCCACCTGAGCTTGCAAACACCGAACAAGCGCGGCGGCTGTACGAGCATGGCTGTGTCACTGAGATGGATATAGCGCAGATTATCTACCGCCCGCTTGAGCCCCAAGGCGTATGCAAGGACTATGATTTCAGCCGTTCAACAATGGATGCCCGTTGGCACCAGGGGTTTTCCGATGCGTGCAACACCTTGCACACCTCGCCGTGGCTTGCGCCGATGCCGAACGATTTAGGCGTGCGAGTGTTTGATGTTATGGGAATTAACGCGGTGGTTTAGATGTGCTAACGCGCCGAAACCTGTCAATGCAAATGTGGCAACAATGAATTGGGGATTTCTGGGTGCGACAGGCCGCCCCCTTCGATCCATTTCCGAGTGTTATCTGTAGCCCTTTCAATCAACTGCCCGGCGCTGGAAAAATCATAGGGAGATATATCAAGAGGGCACAAACTGGGGACTACAAAGACTTCGACCGTACCTGCAAGCTCCTTAAGATCGCGTACGATTTGATTGGCGATGAGTAACGTAATCGCATGCAACGCTCGTGCTATTGCGCCTTTCGGAGGTTCGTGAAGGTCGCAGGCAAATCCCGTGGGTAGAACGATGATCCGAGTGGCGCCGAGTTTGGCTGCGGTAAGGATGGCTGTGTTGCTCCCGATCGCGCCATCAATGAGATATTGATCGCCGATGCGAACCGACGGGAACGCGGCTGGAATAGCCGCGCTGGCGAGTATTCGGTCGATCGCCGTACCCGACGAGAGACATACCGCAGCGCCGCCCAGATTTGTGGCGATAACATGCACTGGAATGGCGGCATCCTCGAGATTCAAGAACGGAACGTGACGCTCGACGAGCGATCTCAGATTGGACGGATCGATCAGATGGCCCTCACCGGCGACGAATCTCAACAAGCTTCGCAGCGTTACCGGAAACACGTCATGCCGCCGGAGGCCGCGCCAGATCCGTCCGAGTTCTTCTACCCCTGCTGCATTCGGGGCGCTCGCAAAGTAAGCCGCGTTGAGCGCCCCGACTGACGAGCCGACAACAAAATCGGCGTCGAGCCCGTGGCGCATCAGTTCACGTAACATACCCACTTGAACCGCTCCCAAACTGCCGCCGCCAGCGAAGACAAAAGCCGTTTTTTGGGTGGCACCGGACATGGGCTGCCGCTCCTTTGTGTCGGTGCGCGCATTGGCGATTAGCGCTCTACTTCCTTACGAGCAGACGGGCCAAGGCGAATGCTTGGTAGCTCGGGCGATGCAATTTCGTTTTTTCGGCGCCCGGCGAACACGTCATCCCTGATGCGTTTCGTAGACGCTGGATAACCTCGACCATTTCATGCCTTGACGCGCGGATCGGTATTATGTAACGTATGTTATGTAATGTCAACGAAAAAGTCGGCTTTACCGGCGCCGGGTACGCGTTGCTGCGGGACCAGAATGCCAGACCGAAAGAATTCGGTGAGATGGCTGGGCGGTGCGGGGGTCGGAAATGGTGCCGAATAAACGGAAAGTTCTTATTGTCGAAGACGATTCCGAACAGCGGAAGGCGCTAGCGGAGCAGCTCTCGCTGTACGAGGAGTTTGATGCCGTTGCGGCGGAAAACGGCAACGAAGCCATTCAAGCGGCTAAGGTTGGACAGATTGATCTTGTGATCATGGACGTGAGACTGCCCGACATCGACGGCCACAACGCTGTGCGCATCTTGCGCAGAAACGGTTTCAAGGCGCCGATCATTATGACGGGGAACGACATCGATTCCGACGCCATCCTTGGCCTCGGATCGGGCGCCAACGACTACGTCATCAAGCCGATCCGGTTTAGCGTGCTGCTCGCGCGCATCCGCGCCCAGCTCCGCCAGCACGAGGCGAGCGATGAGGCAGTCTTCACGATCGGATCGTACACGGTTCGGCTAGGTTCAAAACTCCTTCTCAGCACCGAGGGTAGCAAAGTCCGCCTGACCGAAAAGGAGGCCTCGATCTTGCGCTATCTCTACCGCGCCAGTGAGAAGCCGATTTCGCGCGAAACGCTGTTGCAGGAGGTTTGGGGCTATAATGCGGGAGTGATCACCCATACACTTGAAACGCATATCTATCGATTACGACGAAAGATCGAGAAAAATGCCGCCATGCCCGTCATTCTTGTCACCGAATCCCGTGGCTACAAACTCGTGCCGTAATCGCCGGCAGCAATTGCTGCGTTGAGTTGATTTAACAGACGACGCAGTTACTCCATTAATCAACGACGGCTCGGAAAGACAGCGAAGGATTTTGGCCCGCGCGGGCGGATGATCTACGACCGCAAACCGCGATACCGGCTGATCCATGTTTCATCGCGTGCCACGCTGCGTAGTCGCTGACTCCGCCCAATCACTCACGAAGTCGTGACGGGCCTCTCGTAATAAGCCCGCGCTCCCGCTCGAAACGCTGATGAGGGACGTAGCACAAAGCTGCAGCCCGCTTGGGCCCTACATTCAGGGCGATTATTCGTCCAAGGAGATGTGACATGAATAAGCTGCTTATCGCCAAAACGTATCTTCCCGTGGCGCTTGCTCTGGCCGCGATCGCTTCTGTCGGCACGGCCCCGGCGTTCGCCCAGGCCGCAAGTGCCATCGGGAGCCAGTTACCATGGCATTATAGCGCCAGTGGCGCGCTTATATCGGGATGGCTCGCGGACGCTCCGAGCGTTAAGAAATTCGCTCGTGCGCCGTCAACTAATCCGAGCGGCTATAACGCCTACGCGTTAGCTCCCGCAACCGTCCAGGCACCCGACTACAGTGCTACAGTGCCGTCCAGTCTTGGCCCAGCAGACCGGTTCGGGGCGGCGGCGGAACGATAAAGGCGCGTAGGGTGGGCTCGCGTGGTGCAGTGAAAATGTTCGGTGTTGAATAAAAAGCGGGAGCGTCTAGCGTGCGCTCAATAAGTCGCGAATGACGCGAAGTTAAATCCGCAAGTTGATCCAGATCGGCTCCGGACATTTTCACCGCACGTCAAGTCGGTTCAAGGTTATTTTAGGCCGCTTACAAAGTCGTGGCGCGCTTATAGCAACAACACTCTCGCCCGAATGCCGATGAGTGGCGTTGCAAAGAGCCGTTCATTTGGGGCCGAACTCGCGACGATAGTCGCCAAAAGCAGGTGCGGTATGAAGCGAATTGATGCGAGCAGAGCTAGAGCTAATGTGGCCTGGGGACGGGTTGTCGCCACCTTATTAGCCGTATCACTGCTGTTCGTACTGGCCAGCGCTTTTGTCAGTTTCGATCCGATTCAAGCACCTTGCCGACCTTCTTGTTCTATGAGCGCAGCCGGATAGCACGTGCTATCAAACCAAGATCGTCGTCGCTCGCCTCTCGCTTCGGACCGCGTCTCGCTCAGTTCTTGCCCAGCCTCTTGCGCCCCGCTTCGTCGGTCATCTCATTACTCGATGCAAACAGGGAGTTACCGTGACAACCTTACGATCCAATCATCGTGCCAACTTCGGAATGAAGTGCGTTCAATGTAGTAATGAGCTGATTGCCCCAGAAATTTCTGAGTTCCGAAGCGATGGGCGCGCTTGCTACGTTTGGCACTGCCCGGAATGTAGTTGCTGTTTCGAGTCTCTCGTCGTGATTCCTACCAACACCAAACCGATAAAGGACATCAGAACAAAAAAGATATTTAGTGTTCGCTATGGCTCGCATGGATGACATTTCGGCCAAGTGGATGTGCAGGTCGAACGACAACCTTCATGCAGGAGAGTTTTATCGCTTACATCGTCGCCGCAATCCTTGGCTGTCGCAAGCTGGCAACCAGCGAGGCGAGTTCATTCCGGATTTTGGGTCCGTGGGCTCGCATTTCCGAAAACTCCGCCTCTGTAATGCGGTCGAAGATGCCGCGCTTAAAGCTCGGCCACTCCTGCGCCAACGACCACCAATCAACCACATGCGGCCGGCTCGCCGTCCAGACATCCAACAGTCCTAGATAATCGAGGCGCGCCACATAAGGCATAAGGTTGATATCGGCCAGGGTTGGGTTGGCGCCGAGAATCCATGGCCCGCCCTCCGCAAGGTCCTCTTCGAGCGCCTTGAACATCCGCTCGTAGGCCGCAGTGGCGTACAGCACGTAAGGCGATCGTGCACCAAGCTCATAGGTCGATTTGAAACGGTCGCGGCGACGCGGGTCGCCGATATTACGGAATCGCGCCTCGCGCAGCTCCGCGGGCATGCTTTTCATTCGCTCTCGAAACATGGCGGAGAAACTGATTTCGGTGATGCCTTCGTGGAGGCCTTCGTCGACTGCCTTGCTCCATAGCCGCATGCGAGCGCGTCGGGATGGGTCGGTCGGAATGAGGAGCGGGTGTGGAAAGGCGTCGTCGAGATATTCACAGATCAGAGTCAACTCGATTACCGGCATGCCATTATGGACGAGCGTCGGCACCAGCCCCTTGGGGTTGAGCTTGAGATATCTCGGGTCGTACTGCTCGCTGCGGAACAGATCAATATTCACCGATTCCCAATCGAGACCTTTCTCGCACAGCGTAACGCGAACTTTTTGGCAACAGACCGAATTGCCGAAATCATAGAGCATAATCATGCAACGCTCTCAAGGTTGCGACCTGCAATTGCTACCTCATATCACAGCAGGCCAATGAGGTCGGTCAAAGCGGAAACCTTGAAGTCCTGGACGAAACCCAGCGTCTCGGCGTTGGCTCGCAGCAGACGATACATTTGCGCGGGCAAGACTGGGTCTGTGGGAACGCCCGTGCTGCCACCGCGTTGAATCCAAGCAACCTTAAAACCGAAATGCTTGGCACCGGCGACATCGAAGCTGTTGGAGGAAACAAACATTACCTCATCGTTCTTGAAACCGAGGACTTTCTCCACCAGAGCATAGCAATCCGGATGCGGTTTGAACTTTCTTGCTCCGTCGACGCTGATGGTGGCGTCGAGATAAGTATGGAGGCCTGAATTTCTGACCAGTCCCGAAAGCATGGTATTGCTGCCGTTTGATAAGATGGCCAGTTTGTAACCACCGCCGCAGCTTTTTAATTTGCCGAGCGCATCCTTCGCCTCCGGGTAGGGGTCAAGATCGAGATATTTTTCGAACAGAGGTTTGACGATACTTTCGCTTGGCTCGATTCCCGCCGCACGCAGCGCAAACTCAAGCGATGCGTGCGTGAGAAAAGTGAAGTCACGATATTCCTGCAATGATGTCTGGAGCCAGGTATATTCAAGCTGCTTGAGGCGCCAGATCTGAGTTATGAGATCGCCCTTGCCGGGACAAAGCTCCTCGGTCTTCGCATAGACCGAATGGACATTATAGAGCGTCCCGTAGGCATCAAAAACCAAAGCCTTGATCGCCATGCTCGCGCTGTCCTTTACGGTGCGGGCCGTTACGGATGGTTCGACCGAAGGCCGGTCTGGGTTCGGAACGTCACTTCATCAAAGCGCTTCTCGTGCTCGCGATTGCGTCCGGCGAGCAGGCTGCCGACCACCGCGCCCAGGATACCGAGCGGCAAAGCGACCACTGTCGGATTGACCAACGGCCAAATGGCATTGGCGCCTAGATAAGCAGGTCCGATGAGCGCGAGGCCTACTGATGAGATTAGACCGAGCGCCATTCCGCCGACCACACCGCCGGTATTGAAGCGCCGCCAGAACAACGACAGCGCCAAGACCGGGAAGTTCGCGCTCGCCGCGATGCAGATGGCCAAGATGACTAGCACCGCGACATTGACGCCCTCGGCCAGGATACCGAGCAGTGTCGCAACGACGCCGACCAGCACAGCGGTAATGCGGGCAACCAGGACCTGCTGATGCTCCGCGACTTTGCCCTTCTTGATGAGATTGACGTAGAGGTCGTTGGCGACCGCGCCCGACGTTGCCAGCGTCAATCCGGCGACAACGGCAAGGATGGTCGCAACCGCCACAGCCGAAACGAAGCCGAGCATAAGCTGGCCGCCAACCGTGTCTTTGCCGCCGCCGAGATATTGCGCCAATAGCGGCAGCGTTAGGTTGCCGCCGGGATTGCCGACGCGCAACGCCTGCGGACCGATATAATGGACCGCCGCGAGACCGAAGATCGTGGTGCAGGCAAAGAAGGCGCCGGCGAGAAACATTACCCAGATCACCGAGCGACGCGCCGTAGCAGCATCCGGCACTGTGTAGAAGCGGGTCATCACGTGCGGCAGGCCGGCGAGGCCCAGCATGTAACCAAGTCCGAGCGAAACCTCGTCGAATGGATTCTTCAGCAGGTTGCCCGGCAACAGGAAGCTTGGTCCCGCCTTGGCCTCGGCCGAGGCAAACAGAACCAGCGGATCGAAGCCCACTCCCGCCAGTACCATCAGCAGAATGACAGCTCCGGCGCCGAGCATGAGGACGGCCTTGATGATCTGTACCCAGCTGGTGGCCAACATGCCCCCGGCGGCAACGTAGATGATCATGCCGAGGCCGACCAATATCACCGACACATCATAGCGCAATCCGAACATCAGCTTGATCAAAACACCGCCGCCGGCCATTTGCGGAATGAGATAGGCAAGATTGATGACAATGGTGCCGACGATCGCGGCCGCGAGCGCAGGCGGCTGGCGCATCCGATACATGATGACGTCGCCGATCGTGTAGGTACCGGTGTTGCGCAGCGGCTCGGCGATCAGCAGCAGAACGGTGCAGAAGGCGACCAGCGGGCCGACCGCATAGAGCGCGCCATCCATGCCGTAGAGCGCCGTGAGCCCAGTGAAGCCGAGAAAGGCCGCGGCCGAACACCAGTCACCCGCCAGCGCAAATCCGTTTTGCGCCGCGGTCAGACCCTTTCCGGCAGCGTAGAAGTCCGTGGTGGTGCGCGTGCGCCGCGCCGCCCACGCGGTAATGCCAAGGCTGATGACCATGATAGCCGCAAACATGGCGACGGTAGCGAAATTCATCGGGCGCTCCTGCTCGCGTGCGCTTTGTCGACGACCACTTTCACCAGTGGATCGTGACGATTGGCGGATATGCGTGCGTAAACGATGGCAAGCAGCCACGACATGAGGTAGTTGCCGGCGATAAGCACGAAGCCGAGATTGAGCGCTCCCAGCACCTTGACGCCAAGGATGCCGCGGCCAAAGCCCGCCAGGACCGACAAGCCCATATAGCCGACGATGTAGATAACGATCATCGGCACGATGGATCGCCGTTTGGCATCGATGAGCGTCTTGAATTCAGGACTTTCGACGCCCTTGATCCAGGCATCGGGCGCGACCTCCGCGCCGCTTAATTTGACGGCATCGTCGCCCATGCTCCCCCCTCAGAAATCCGTTGTTTATCGTTGTTGCGTCGGCATCGAGCGACACCAAGCGATCGGGCACGTTGAGGCAATTTTGTAACAGACGCTAGATAATGTCAAACGCGATCTCGGCCGCCGCACCGTATGTCACACCGGATAACCAAGCGCCTTGCCGGCAAATCCGTCGAATGCGGACAGCAGGCGCTGCCGCCAAGCCCAGACCGGGTCGTCCTTCAGCAGCAGCGGAAAAGAACTTATGCATCGCGCCCATTGGAAGGAGCCGAACACGGCGTAATCGGCGTAGGCCGGCGCCGCGCCGCCTAAATAGGGCTGGGCGCCGAGTACGGCGCGGATGGGCTCCAAAATCTTGCGGAATTCGAGCACATTCGTGTCGCGATCGGCGCTGACGGTCTCCAGCTTTGCGCCGAGGCGTTTTTCCCTGCTCTCGCGAAAGTAAGCGCGGTCCTTGTCGGCGAGGTGGGCGACAATGTCGGTCACGACCAGCCGCATAATGCCACCGGCCAGAATGATGTCGGCCCAAGTGCTGACAAATCGGGTCACCGCGCGGCCGCCCTCACCGCCAAACAGCGACGGCCGATCCGGATAGGCGTCATCGAGATAAGTCGCGATGGTCCAGGAATCGGAAATGACGCGATCGCCGTCGCACAGCACCGGCACACGGCTCTGCCCGGAAAACGCAATCACGTCCTTGTCGGTGAACCGCCACGGGGTGGTCTCGAATGGCAGGCCCTTGTGCATGAGCGCCATCTTGCTGCGCCAGCAGTAAGGGCTGAAGCGGCGGTCCGGCTCCGCGCCGGCGAGATCGTAGAGCAGCCGTGCCATGGAGCGGCGTCCCCCTCAGCGCCCGGCTGCGGCCGCAGTCTGTCCGAACAGAATTCGCTTGGATTCTTCCGTGACCGTCGGCTGCGTGTTGATTTCTTTCGCCCTGTCGTAGGCGCGCACCACTGCCGGCCTCGCTTTGATGCTCTCAAACCAGCGCTGCAGATAAGGAAAGTCCTGTAATCTCTGGCCTTGGCGCTCGTGGGGGACGATCCAGGGGTAAGTCGCCATGTCGACGATCGAATACACGCCCGCGATGAACTCACGATCGGCAAGGCGCTTATTGAGGACGCCGTACAAGCGGTTCGTCTCGTTCACATATCTATCAATCGCATAAGGGATCTTTTCCGGCGCGTACTGGTTGAAGTGATGATTTTGACCAGCCATCGGCCCAAGGCCGCCCATTTGCCAGAACAGCCACTGCATAACCTCAGCCTTGCGGCGGAGGTCAGCTGGCAAGAACTTTCCGGTTTTCTCGGCTAGATAAAGAAGGATAGCGCCGGATTCGAACACCGGGATCGGCTTGCCGCCGTCCTTTGGCTCGTGATCAACGATCGCCGGAATGCGATTGTTAGGAGAGATTGCAAGAAACTCCAGTTTGAACTGATCGCCTGCGCTGATGTTCACCGGAACGATCTTGTACGGGAGGCTGGCCTCTTCGAGATACATCGTGATCTTGTGGCCATTGGGTGTGGTCCAGTAATACAGGTCAATCATCGCTCGCGTCTCCTCTTTTCGAATTCAATCCAGCAGGGCAAGCGCTGGCCGTGCCACGCCTTCGAGCAAAGCCCGTTCAGGTCTTGAGCGGGCGAGAACCCGAATGCCAAGCAGTACGCCAAGCAGCAAGCGCGCGAGATCCTTTGCAGCGCGATCCATAGGGATGGCACCGTCAGCTTGCGCCGTCTTGATTGACCGGTAAAAAAAAGCTTCGATTTCGGCAAAGCGGTCGGCGACGAAGGCACTCAGTTCCTTATCGTGCGGCGCCACTTCGAGCGCCGAATTGATCAGAAAACAGCCGCGCCTTTTTCGGTCACTCAGCGAATCTTCGATGATCTCCTCGATGAAACGGCGGACGGCCTGTTTCGGCGGCAGCGAGGCTTCAAGTCGATTGATCAGCGGCCGCGCCGAGCGATCGAGATAGTGCTCGAGCGCCTGCACCAGCAGTGCGTGCTTGTCGCCGTATGTGTTGTAAAGGCTTGGCGCGGAGATCTTCATCTTGTCGGCAAGATCACGCACTGACGTCGCTTCGTAACCGTGCTGCCAGAAGCACTCGATCGCCGCCTCTAAGGCGGTCACCTCGTCAAATTCCCTCGGTCTTGCCATTTCGTTTTTTCGCTGCCGGACTGTTCGCTTTCGAGCGTCAGGTACACTCGCGATTGACATTATGTATCGTATGATACAAAATGTCCAGACTACGGCGAGGTTGTTGCAAGTGCGTCCGCCCGGCTTGCGGTGATGGCAAGAGAGGAGGAAACGTGGGAGTTTTGATCGAAGGCGTCTGGCGCGACGAGGAACTCCCCCAGGAGGTCGGCCGCGGTGGAGAATTCCGTCGCGCTGACAGCCGGTTCCGCGAACGCATCACCGTAGACGGCTCATCGGGTTTTAAGGCAGAGGCCGGGCGCTATCACCTCTATGTTGCGCACGGCTGCCCCTGGGCCCATCGAACGCTGATCTACCGAGCAGTGAAGAAGCTCGAAAACGCAATCACGGTTGCCTATGCGATTCCCGGTCCCAAAGTGCACGGCTGGACTTTCGACAGCAATCCGGCGTTCCCGGATTGCACGCCAGATACAGTCAACGGATTCCAATATCTGCACGAAGCGTATACGGCGACCGAGCCGCGCTATACCGGCAAGGTGACCGTCCCGACCTTGTGGGACCGCAACTCCAAACGGGTAATCAATAACGAGTTCCTCCGAGATCATCTGCATGCTCAACAGCGAGTTCAAGGGCATTGCGGGCGACGACATTGATTTCTATCCGGCGGCCCAGCGCGGCGAGATCGACCGCATCAACGAGTTCGTCTACGACAACGTCAACAACGGTGTTTATCGCTGCGGGTTCGCACGCACGCAGGAGGCTTATGAGGCAGCCTACGATACGTTATTCGCGACGCTCGACGAACTCGAGGCGCGTCTTGGAAGGCAGCGCTATCTGGTCGGCCGCCAAATTACCGAGGCTGATTGGCGCCTATTTCCGACGCTCGTGAGGTTCGACGTCGCCTATTTTTCGCTATTCAAGTGCAACAAGCGGCGTATCGCCGACTATCCAAATCTTTTGAACTATATGCGTGAGCTTTATCAGGTCCCGGGCATCGCAGCCACCGTGAAACCGCGCTACTACGTGATCAATTATTGGTCGATCAAGCGGGTTAACCCGACGGGTATCATTCCCAAGGGCACGCCGGTTGATTTTGCGCAATCGCACGACCGCGCGCGCCTGGCGGCATGACGCAGCTTCAAAACAGAGGATGCATGCTCGAGCTCTATCACAACATCAATTCGGTCTGCGCCCAAAAGGTGCGCGTTGCATTAAGCGAGAAAGAGCTAAAGGTCAAAGAACACCTCATGACGTTGCGCGGGGATCAACACGAGTCAGCCTATCTGAAGCTCAATCCGAATGGCGTTGTGCCGACACTGATCCACGATGGCGAGCCAATCACGGAGTCGTCGCTGATTCTCTATTACATCGACGACGCTTTCCCCGAGCTACCGCTAATGCCTAAGCAGCCGCACCAGCGGCACCGCGTGCGCATGTACAACAAATTGATTGATGAGTATGTCCACAACTCCTGTACTATTCTCACATTCGCGACTGCATTTCGCCCTGCCTTCTTGAAGATGGGGCCCGAGGCCTGGCAGGCCGAAATCAACAAGGCGCCGCTCAAACGCCGCGCGGAATACAAGCGCAGTGTAATCGAACGTGGGCTCGACTCAGAATTTGTGGCCGAGGCGCTAGCGTATCACCAAAAACTTCTATCTTGGATGGCTGACTCGCTGAAAAGCGAGTCATACTTGGCCGGCGAGCGATTTTCCAATGCCGATTGTGCCGTTATTCCCTATATCCTGCGACTCGAACTCCTCAAGCTCAGTGGCATGTGGGATCGCTACCCTGCTGTCGGCGAATGGTGGGCGCGAATGCGCACGCGGCCATCAGTCAAAGCCGCAATTTTCGATCGTATGACGGAAGCAGACGCTGCGCCCTTCAACAATCTTGAGCCTGATCTTTGGCCGAAGGTGCAGGAGTTGCTGCAAGCGGCTTGATGAATCTTTTCCTCACTTCAACATACAACAACCAGGAGTCTAGAGATGTCCCTAAAAGAGCAACTTGCCGAATATCGAACTGGCTGGTACCAGCGCGTTCCGGCCGAGCGCCAGGCTATCATGCAGCGCCACATTGACCAGTTGCGCAATGGCGTCATTGCCCGCACCATGTTGAAAGTCGGCGACCGGGCGCCGGCGATAGTGCTGGAAAACGCTAAGGGAGCGACCTTAGACGTTAGTACGCTGCTCAAGAAAGGTCCCGTCATCGTCACTTTCTATCGCGGCGGCTGGTGCCCTTATTGCAATCTCGAGCTGAAGGCATATCAGGACATCCTTCCGCAGATCGCGGCTGCGGGGGCTTCGCTTGTTGCCATTAGCCCCGAAAAGCCCGACGAGACAGTATCGACCGCGGAGAAGAATGCGCTCACTTTCGAAGTCCTCAGCGACGTCGGCCAAAAGGTTGGACGCGCATTTGGTTTAGTCTACGATTTTACTGACGAGCTCAAGAGCGCCTACCACGGCTTCAATTTGGATATTCCCACTCGCAACGGGACGCCAGGCGAATGGGCGCTGCCGGTATCCGCGACCTACGTCATCGACCGCGATGGCTCGATTATCTATGCGTATACGGACGTCGACTATCGCGACCGTGCCGATCCCCGTGATGTGCTGGCAGCCCTCACGAGAAAGGCCGTCGCGGCATGAGCTCGCCGCCGCGGCGACACGCGATCCGTACAATGCCACGAGCAAATGAGAGATTAGGAGCAACAAATGCCCCGGCTGCGTTATATTGAAGAAGGTGAAAAGAGCCCTCACACCCGCGAGCTGATCAAATCGGCCGAGCGCACCGGCGCGCCAGATCCGCGTGTTGTAAGCCTGATGACGCGCGGCAGGCTCGGCGTCGCTTGGGTCGAATATTGGAATAAGCTGCTTTACCAGGGAGTCTTGCCGCACAAGCTCAAAGAGATGTGCCGCATCAAGATTTCCGTTGCGCATCAGTGCGGCTATTGCTCGACAGTGCGTTCGAACGTTGCCAAGGCAGAGGGTCTGACCGAAACTGTAATCAATGATCTGTTCGATTATGCCCGCAGCACGCATTTCACCGCGCGCGAGAAAGCGGCGCTCCATTATGCCGAGCTGTTCAAGCAGGGCGAGCACGCCATCGACAAAGACGAGGTCTATACCGAGCTCGCCAAACATTTCTCTGACGAGGAGATTATCGAACTCGGCCTGTTCTGCGCCGAGACCGACGGCGTCGGCAAGTTCGTCAAGTCACTCAACGTGTTGAGCTGGGAAGAGGCCTGCGAGCTCAATCCCAGGCTCGGCACCGCGATGCCGCGGGTTGCGGCGCAATAGCACAGGGCAAAGCTTACTTTGCATGAGGCTCGATGCCGAACGTGGGAACATGCCTAGTTTCAGGCAACATACCTTACGCAGCAACGCCTTTCCGACAAATCTTCGGGTGGTGTGAGTTGGGTGCATAGTCCTGCCGGCTACAGAGCCTCGATCAACTTCCGGATAAACCAGACGTGAACGCGGTCAAGCGAGTTTTGAGGTGTGCTCGAACCCCGACCGACCTAAGAACCGCCAAGTGTCTTCTAAGCAAGAGCTTTAGGAGTTTCAGATGCTGTCACGCCGCTCAATTCTCATCACCGTAAGTGCATTTGCGGTGGCGCCTGCATTCGCCATGGGTCCGCAGCCCTTCGATGCCAACGCCTTTGCCGAAGCGCAGAATGCCGGCAAGCCCATCTTGGTCGCCGTTCATGCCTCGTGGTGCCCCATTTGCAAGGCACAAAAACCCATCCTCGGCGACCTCCTAGCTGAACCCAAGTACCGCGATCTAACCTACTTCGTCATCGATTTCGACAGCCAGAAAGACCTCGTCAATCGCTTCGATGTGCGAATGCAATCTACCCTGATCGCGTTCAAGGGCTCGCACGAGGAAGCCCGATCGGTCGGGGATACGAACCGCAAATCCATAGCGGCCTTAATGAACAAAGCGCTTTGAAGGTACTTGCGCAGTGGCGATCGGCAGTATGTTTTTGGCTTTCCTCGCTGGCGTATTGTCAATCCTATCGCCCTGCGTGCTACCGATTCTTCCCCTTATCCTCGGCGCAGCCGTCTCTGAGCACAAATTGGGGCCGGTGGCGCTAGCGACCGGCCTTGCGCTTTCATTCGTCCTCATAGGCTTGTTCGTTGCGACGGTCGGCTATTCGATTGGTCTCAATGCAGACCTGTTTCGCAATGGGGCAGCTGCGCTGATTATTGTATTTGGCGCCGTACTGGCTGTCCCCGGTTTACAGTCCGGTTTCGCCATGGCGAGCGGTCCCATTGCAAATTGGGCCGATCAGCGCTCCGGAATGCTGCATCGGAACGGTGTTTCCGGCCAGTTCTGGACCGGTGTGTTGCTCGGCGGGGTATGGAGTCCGTGCGTCGGCCCAACCCTTGGCGCGGCCGCTCTCCTAGCGGCGCAAGGCAGAGATCTGCCGCAAGTCGCGCTCACGATGTCCGCATTCGCAATAGGAGCAGTACTGCCATTGCTGGCGCTCGGCATGGTCTCACGCGAGTTTATGTTGCAGTGGCGCAATCAAATGCTCTCGGCAGGCCACGGCGCGAAAATTGCGCTTGGATTGCTGTTCATGCTGATGGGCGCGCTTGTGCTCACTGGGTTCGACCGGACTGCGGAGACCGTGCTCGTTAATGCGTCACCACAGTGGCTGACGGATCTAACGACACACTTTTGAATAGATTTTCAACGCCACAGAATGTCCGGGCAGGTGACACAGTCATGATGGCCTTTGTGCAAGGCAGGAGGAGAAAATGACAAAATTTGCTCTTTACGTTCCATTGCAGGCGAAACCCGGTAAGGAAAAGGAAGTCGCGGATTTTCTACTTTCCGCCGTACCCCTGGTGAACGCAGAGTTAGGCACGATCTCCTGGTTTGCCATTCAAGATGGACCGGCATCTTTCGCCATCTTCGATACGTTTGATGACGAGGCCGGGCGGGACGCACACCTAAACGGCAAAGTGGCGGCGGCTTTGATGGAAAAGGCCAAGGCTGGTAATCTGTTTGCTAAGGTGCCGGAGATTCAAAAACTTAGAGTTCTGGCGGACAAGCTTCCAAAATAAAAGCTTACGAAAACCTCGATCTGAGAAATATCACTGTTACGGGTTTTGGAGAAAGTACATCTGCGCAACGTGCTTAGCTTCGTCGCGTATGAACGTGCTAGACTGGCTCGAAGGCCGTGAATTCCAGTGGGACATGTAGGTCGATCTGCCGGAGAACACGGTCAGGTAATCCGGAGATGGAAAATGCGGATTTCGACTGTTTGGTGTCGCAATCCTCGCGACAGGCGCTACGCTTAACATCGCGTCCGGCGCAACACGGACCGCCAATGTCCATCTCTACTGCTGGAATAAAGCGGAGAGCAGCAAGAAATGCACGTTCGACGACCGCGGCCAGTGCGAGATTTACGCTCAGGAAGCTGGCGGATGGTGTGGTCTCAACTCCTCCTATCCGGGACCGCTGCCGCCGCAAGCGAACCCGGACGGCTGGTGAAAAGGCATCTTCACTCTGACTTACGCTGTGACAGGCTCAATACTTAACGTGATGAACGATGGCCTCCCACATGACAGCACCGAGTAACTGATAAAGAAAAGGAAATTGCAGTTTCCTCATCAGTTGGCGATCACTAAGTGGTGATGAAAAAGTTAGCTGAAGTGGCGCGTCAACTTTCGTCGCGGCGGGAATATTGTGACCGTTTGTCGATCTTATCGGGTGTGCCGCTGCAGCGACGGCGGCCAACAAACGAAGGAGATAGGACAATGTCTAACATGACAAAGATCGCGCTTTCTGCGGCAATCATCCTCAGCACCGCCTTTTCGGCTCTGGCCGCAAGCAATGCTGGGGCTTTCAGAGAGCAGGGGGCCAGTAGCGGGACAGGCGTGGCGGCCTATGATCGGTACGGCGGCATTGTCTCCGGTCAGTGGCGCTAGCGACGGCCGGCGTTGAGCGATAAGGCCGCCCGATCGGCGGCCTTATTTCGTTCGCGACGAATGCGTCTCGTCCAAGTCTGGTGAACTGTTTGATTATCCCGGGCATCAGATCAGGTAGCGAGGTATTTCTTAGCAAGTTGGCCGCGCCTTGGCCGCTTTCGATTATATCGGCCGCAGCCCTGGATTCGCGTAATGACTGATTATGGAACAGGCCAAGTCGTTTTGCTATTTGTTGCCCGGCCATAACATGCGGCAGAGAATTACGCGCTCCGCACCTCCGCGAGACGCGAACGCGTACGATCTAGGTGGTATCTAAACATAAAATAGAGATCAGAATTTAGCATTGGGACCACATTCGACGCCCGATCAAGCTCCGCCAATTCATTTTTGAGTGCCTCCACCTGTGGAACAGTAAGTTCCTCCCGGAGTGCGTTTTCAACAACTCTAAGGCGCCGATATAGACCGCGCAGGCGTTGCTGGACGAACCACGCATACAGCCTGGGTGCAAAACCGAAGACCGGCAAAACAATTGCTATCGATGCGATCAGAAACGCAATCGTTCGTTGCGTATAGATAGTCATCCAAAAGGGCAGATATCTAGGGAGTAGTGACGGCCCGTTTTCATAGTAGTTGATGGCAACTTGGGACACCTGAAATTCCGGATCAACCTTTGTGGGAAATTCCCCGGCCCGCTGAAAAAGCCCAGGCCCATCATGTTCCTCCTTTAGGGTTGTCGCGAGCAGCTGGACAATTGCCGGATGAAGGCCACGCCGAATCAATACTTTGCTCGTAGTTCCCAGAAGCGTCACATCATTGGGCGGATTGGGCGGATCGATGTCGATCACCCCTTTGGGTAGCACCAGCCGAACAAGATCTGGAAAAATGCGCGTGTAGGCTTCGGCTATTGAAAAGTTCATAAGCCGAACTCGGGGATTTGTGAGTAGCTCTCTGACGGCCGGCGATATCCGATCCGCCGACTATCAAAATGACATCAACTTTCCCGTCATCTAATGCGTCGACCGCTGCGTCTCCGCCAAAAGGCAACAGTGTCGCTGTCTTCGAATTGACGTTGGCTTTGCCAAGAAGTCGTTCGGCAACGTAACGAGCGCCGCTTTCTTCCGGTCCCACGGCAATACGTTTGCCCTTAAGTTGCGGCAGGCTGTCAAGTGATTCAGTAGACGAATAGAAGATCCAAATGGGATCGTTAAAGATAAGGCCCATCGACAACAGGTTTGGCGCGTGACTGCTGTCCGAAATGCCTCCCGTTACAAAAGCTATGTCCACTCCGGAATTTGGATCCTGCAGTAGCCTGAGGTTTTGCACCGCTCCAGCAGTCTCGCGCAGTTCTAAGTCGACGCCGGATCTCGCAAATCTCTCCTTATATCGCTGGCCAAAATAATCGTAGGTAGTACCTCTGAGAGCAGTGGCGATCGTGATTTTTGAGGGTGGTGAAGGAACGAAATATTCCAACGCAATCCAGCCGATGCCTGCAATGCACAGACCCGGGACTAACCACCGGATCAGGTAGCTGCGGCCCAACCTCAGCATGGCTTGTGCTCCGTCGGAACTATGCCCGACTACGTTTTGGTCATGATCTATGCAAATCGGAACCTAAGCAAACGCTGGTAATCAAGACACCCGCGAGCAGGCTCGGCTGAAGCCCAATTAGCGCTATCTCGCGCGCCAAGCGCAGTAGCTAACGATGCTCGCCAGAATGATAATAATGACAATAAGACACGACGGACCGAACCATCGGTATCCGAGCGCCCCACAGGCTGTGCCTGCAAGAAATCCGACCATGATCGAAATTAGCTCGACAAGGCGGTTTCGTATAACCGCACAATCGGCGTGGGTCGCGGCGTCATCGGGCCTTAAAGCCTTGCCGCGCGAGGCGATCAGCCACTCGGCAGCATCAATGGCGAGCTGAGTTGTGTTTGTCGTCATCACGTTGGTCGAGGCCACTCCGCTCATCAACAGCCGTACTAATACGCTTTGCACACCCATAGATGATATAGCGAGGAGACTTGCGACAATCGCAAGCGGAGCATTAGCGTACGAGAACGGTGCTCCAATCACCAAGACCGCAAAGAATGCTCCTACCAGAGCCAACTCGACCGCAAGCGCGATTGTTAACGCGGCCCAACCCGCAAGCTCGAACCAAACGACAACTAACGTTGTGCCCATGCCAACTAGGAAGAAAGTTGGAATAGCGAGAACCGGCACCAGCATCGTTTTGTCGAATTCAGCTAACTGCGAGCCGACAACGACGTAGCTTCCGGTCACCTGAGCGACAAACAATCTAAACAGCGCAGCAAAAGTACAAGAATTTATAAATCCAGCCACGCCGCCAAGGCACGCTGGCAACCAACGCGGCGCTACGACGGCCTCCATGTTCGACAACGACATTATCCGTAACCCATTTGAACAGCCCATGCGGAATGATAAGAAAATTGCAGTTTTATAACCGCTCTCGCGCCGTATTCTGTACTTGCTATAAAATCGTTATTTCTTAGCAAGTTGACGATCAATTCGCACCCGTGCCGCGTACGGCTGCACGAATTACGCCGAAAGGGTATGGCTAAGTGGTCATGACTAAATTCTACCAGCCGGATCTGAGCGAGAACTTAGACAGTCCATTCGTACGGGACGGCGGCAATAAGCTCGTCCGTCGTTCCTACTGGCTTGATATGAATGATCGTACTCTCGTCATGGTGATGACCCAAGGCATTGGCGCGCACCTGACGAATGACGAGAAAAGGGCACATCTGACCGATCTACGGCGAGAGCATTTGATCGATCAGGTCTGTGTTCAAGAGATACTTCCGCCAGAAAAGTGATCTCTATTCTTGCTGCCGAGGGCCGCAGCGTGACCCAGGGGGATGGGATTCGACCCGGCAGAGGTCGTTCGTAAGCTCGCCAAGGGGCTGTCACGACATCTGGTAGCCCCTGGCGGAAAAACCCCTCTAAAGCTCGCCCCATTGACTCTTGTTCCCTATTCGTTCTCAATGGGGTTATGAGCGTCATCCTCGAAATCAACCGGGACTTTCCGTATCAGGTCGCGCTGCCCTTCGATGAGGACGCGATGGACGTACTGGACTGGCTCGAAGGCCGCGAATTCCAGTGGGACATGTACGTCGATCTGCCGGAAAACACGGTCAGGTATTGCTTTCGAACTTTGGACGACGCCTCGGCATTCAAGCGAAGGTTCGGAGATGCGCCGCAAGGGCGAGCTGTCGCCAGCGGGCATTGACCGGGGCTGGCCCCATCAGGTCGTCCTGCCGGCGCGGTTCAGTCAACGCGGCAGCGGGTACCAAGAGATTCACGAGTTCTGCAGGGATCTGTCGATATGCAGCCGAGGGCACGCCGTCTTTTACGACCGCGAGTGGTTTCACGTTTACTGCTTCTCCGACCCAGCGGATGCCGATAAATTCCTGCAAAGGTTTGGTGGGGAAAAATTCGACCCGAAACAACGAGGGAAGGGCAGCAATTGGGCGCGTTGGAATAGGCCTTAAGCTTCCTACATATAGTCCATGTGTGGTCGCGTTCGTCTGTCGTCGGACTATTCAGAAATCAAAATCAAGCTGAAGTTCGACCTGGATGCTCCAGCGCCGAACTTCGAGGCTGATTGGAATAAGCCGCCGACGGCACCGATGCTGGTGGCCATCCGCTCGGTCGATGGCAAGCGCACGCCGAAGATGATGCGATGGGGACTTCTGCCGCATTGGGCGAAGGATGAGAAGATCGCCTATTCGACTTTCAACGCCCGCGCCGAAGAGTTCACGACGAAACCCGCGTTTCGCGACGCGTGGAAGCGCGGGCAACGATGTCTCGTGGTGACCGATGGGTTTTACGAGTGGAAGAAGCTCGACCCCAAAGGGAAAGAGAAACAGCCTTACGCAATCGCCATGGCGGACAATGGCCAGATGGTCATGGCAGGGCTCTGGGCGAAGTGGAAAGACCCGAAGTCTGGCGATGAGATTCAGAGCTGCACGATACTGACCACTAGCTCTAATGAAGTAATGGCGGAGCTGCATGACCGGATGCCGGTCATTTTGGATAAAACGGATTGGCCGAAATGGCTGGGCGAAGAACCGGCGACCGACGAAGAGCTGCTGGCGCTGCTCAGGCCGAGCCCGGATCAGGTGTTGAAGATTTGGGCCGGTCGATAAGAAGGTCGGGAACGTCCGCAACAAGGGCGCTGAACTGGCTCTCCCGATTTAGTGAGGCGGCGTTTATCCCTGATAAAAACAACCTCTGCCTCTCTGAGGAAACATCAATTTTGAGTCAGTTTGGCGGCGAGTATGTCAACTCGCTAAGAAATTGCTATTTCCTTATCAGTGTGGTGACGGCCTCCTGCTTGAGCCAATTTGGTGCCCCGCTAACCACTCGTATTCCCACTAGTCCGCGAGGAAATGGGAGATCGCCTTGGCTACCTCTCTCGGCCCCTCTAGGGAAGAAAGATGTCCGACTCCCTCGATGATCTCGAACCTAGCTTGTGGGACCAGGGGAAGCAGCGCCTCACGCAAGGCATGCTCTTTCTCCACCTGGTCCGCCGATCCGACGATCACACATACTGGGACGGTGATCGAGGCGGTCTGTTTGGAGATGTCCAGCGCCATCCCCTGCGAAAGCCATCCGATCTTCGCGCCTTCCGCGCCTCCGAGCGAATCCTCGGTTACTTGGAGTCGCTGGGCGATTGTCAGAGGCCGATGACTGATGACTTTGAGGGCCTCCCCGATACCCTCGGGTGTTGTGTAGCTGGTGAGCATCGATTGCTTTTGCGCATCCGGTGCGTGAAGGGGCGTCGGCGGTGCGGGGGCGACGAGAACGAGCGCTCGCAGGCCATTCGGTTGCCGGCCGGCCAGTATCTGAGCGATTTTGCCGCCCATGGAATGTCCGACGAGAACATAGTCCTTCAGGTTCAAAGCCCCGATCACGCCTTCGACGTCGTCGGCCTGAGCGAAGAGACTGTAGTCGTCAGTATGGCGGTCGGACTTGCCCCAGCCGCGCAAATCCACCGCGATGCAGCGGTAACGGTCGGAGAGCCGCGCTATGACCTCGGACCACGTGCGCCGGGAGCCGCCCCAGTAGTGGATGAACACCAAAGCCAGGCTGCCTTCACCCTCTACCTCAGCGTAAATCTCCAATCGCCCGACGCGAATCGTATGCCCTTTGGCGCTCATGGCAGAACCTCCGTGGCGAATGACACCTTCTTGGTGTTGAAGATTTTCTGAAATCGATCCATCGAGACCTCACATGGATGTCAGACTTGATAACCGTCCATCCCGTGGGCTTTTCATTCTGAAAAATTGGAAGCTGACACGAGGTCAATAAAGTCTGGACACTCGAACCCGTGGACATGCTTTCGAGCGGCCTCGCTCATCCACGTCAGCGCGACCGACTGCGGATCCTTCCGCACGCGGGCGAACACCGCGTCGACGAAAGCCTTCTTGAAGTTGTCGCGGGGCAGCGCCTCGATCGTTTGCGCAACCACTGTCGGCGGGAGCTTCTCAAGTCCGAGGCCCATCACGTCGATGGAGGCCCCGATATGGACAAGCACGACTTCGGGCGCGCGGCGCAAGGCGATCCCGTTTGAGGTATGCAGTGCGATCGCTTCCCAAACGACAGCGGCCCGATCCGCCGCAACGCCTTCGCCTGCTAGGTACGATTGCGCCGCGTCCGCTCCCACGACTTCGAAACGACCCACGCGAACACCGAACCGCTGGGTCAGCCCAAGATCGTGCAGGACAGCGCCAAGGAAGAAGAGTTCTTCATCGAAATTGATGCCTTCTGCTCGCGCGGCCAAAGCTCCAAAGACAAACGTTCTGAGAACATGCTTATAAATTGACGCGTGGCTTTCTGCCTTGACCAAGTCCAGGGCCGCCACAGAGAGCTTGCTATCCGAAATCCTGATCCCCGCGATTTCGCGCATGCCAGCCTCCGGTGTTATCAGAACATCGTGTTGGTGTTCTTAGCGGTGGCCGGCACGGGCTGCAGCACATCCCAGTGCTCGACGATTTTGCCGTCGGCATCGAAGCGGAAGATATCAACACCGGCGGTTTCCTGACCAAACAAGCTCAAATAGCGCACATGGACAAAAGCCAGATCGCCGTCGATGGCGATGCGTTTCACCTCGCAGGGAACGCGCCCGGCCTGTTTGAGAAAGGCCATGACGCCGTCAATCCCGTCCGCAACCAGGGGATTGTGCTGGATGTAGGGCCCGGATACGAGATCGGGATACAGATCGGCGCGGCCCTGATTGAAGACTTGGCCGTAGATGATGTCGATAACTCGTCGGATGGCATCTTTTGTCATGAGTTGGCCCTCCAATCTCGGTTTGGCATTGAGGCGGCACCTGAACGATGGACCAGCAGTCCGACGCTGAGCGCCGCGACGTGATCGCTCATCGCCAGCACATCGTCGTCGTTGGCCGCCTGCGCTTGTTTGGCCTCAATACTCGAACCACCCCGCCAGCTCTCGATTCTTCGCCTCGGTGAAGGGCGAGTAGAGGTGATCGATCGCGACGTCGGGCGGAGAGATCAGGATCGACTTGGCGTGGGAGAGCGCGTCAAAGCCGTACTTTCCATAATAGTGGCCCATGCCCGCGGTCCCGGTCCCGCCGAACGGCATGGTCTCCACGAACAGGTGGACATTGACCAGATTCACACCGCCGCCGCCGAACGAGAGCTGGCCGATGAAGCGGTCGATCGTCTTCTGGTCCTTGCTGAAGATGAACCCCGCCAGCGGGCGGCCGGGCTTCGCCATACGCGCCATCGCCTCGTCGAAGGACTTATAGGTTAGGATCGGCAGGATCGGTCCGAAGATCTCGTCCTCCATGATCTTGTCGTCCCAGGTGATGGGATAGAGCAGTGTCGGATCGAGGTAGTGCGCGTCACGGTCCGACTTGCCGCCGGCGATCACCTTGCTGGGGTCGATGAGGCCGGCCAGACGATCGACCGCCCGCTCATTGATGATGCGCGAATAGTCGGGGTTGGATTTCGGATCGTCGCCGAAGAGCTCGATGAGCGCCTTCTTGGCCTCGGCCACGAACTGCTCGGCCACCAACTCGTGGACATAGGCGTAACCGGGCGAGGTGCACCATTGGCCGCCCCAAGCCATCGCGCCCCAGACGATCTTCTTGGCCGCATCGGGCACGTTGGCGGTTTCGTCGACCACGGCCGGATTCATGCCGCCGAGCTCCAGCAGCACCGGCGTCAGGGTTTCGGCGGCCGCGCGGGCGACGATCTTGCCGACGAAAGTGCTGCCGGTGAAGAAGATGAAGTCGTTCGGCAGCTTCAGGAGTTCGGTGTTCGTCTCCTTGCCGCCGGGCACCACGGTGACGGCCGCGGGGTCGAAATACTTCGGCACCAGGTCGAGCAGCACGGCGGTCGTCGCCGGCAGCGCCTCACTAAGGGTGAGGATGCAAGTGTTCCCCGCCGCCAGCGCCGCCAGCGCAGGACGGATCAGCAGCAGCAGGGGTCCATTGAACGGACCAATGATCAGCGCGACGCCGTAGGGCTCGCGATAGACCATCCCCTTGTGGCCGGTCTTGGCCAGGAACTTCGGCACCGGCGCTTCCTCCGGCGTCATCCATCCCTTGAGCTGCATCTTCTGCACCTCGGACTCGCCCGCCGAGGCCTGGGTCTCGAAGATGTATTCCTGGGAGGCGGTCTTGAAGTCCTTGGCCATCGCCTCCTGGAAGCGGGCCTCGTTCTCACGGATCATGCGGGCCATACGATCGAGCTGGTCGACCCGCCACTCGTAGGTGCGGGTGGCGCCCGAGGCGAACAGCGCCTTCTGCGCGTCAAAGATATCCTGGAACTTGTTCATTGGAGCTCTCCCCAGAATACGCTTACAAGAGCGCTCGCTTTGATCGCGTTGATGGCGGTGTTGTCCCAGTAACAGTCCAGGCGCGTTATTTTACCGTCCGCGTTGTAGCGGATGATGTACGCATGGGCGATGCGATCGACCTCGCCTTTCTTTACGACGCCAGGGACGTCGGCCGGCATCGTCCCGCCAAGCAGGGCCTGCACCGTGACGGCGTTGTCTTCGCCTCGATCAGTTCGACGATCTCGACCCCGAAGTCCGGCACCGCCTGCGGGAAGCCGCGCCAGATTTTTTCAAGGCCGCCCCGGATCGGCATGGCGCTGTTCTTGCCGTAAGGAAGGTACCGTCCCTGTGCGCCGTCAGCGCAAAGCGCCAGCATGCCCTCGACATCATGAGCGTCGTAGGCGGCGAAAAACCTTTTGGTGATCGCGTTCAGATCTGGGTTGTCGCTCATAAGACCTCCATTGGGGGGCTGGCGGCGCGGCCTACGCCACGGTGAGAACCATCCGGAAGCGCGCCTCACCGGACATCATCTTGGCGTAGGCCTCCGCGGCCCGCTCGAGCGGCATTGTCTCGACCATGGCGGCGACATCGCTCAAGGCGCTGAACCTGAGAGTCGCGTCACCGGCCTTCGGCGTACCCGTCAGGGCGCCGTCCACACCAAGTTGCTTGAACAGCATCTCGAACGCCGACAGCTCGATGGGCTCATCGGTTGCGCCGAGCGAGATCACCACGCCACCGCGCCGCAGGCCTCCGAGAGCGGCGGCGACCGCCTTGCCGCCCGAGGCGGTGGCCAGCACCACCTGCGCCCCGCCACGCTCCTGAAGCGCCTTGGCGACGTCGGTGGTTGAGCTGTCGATATAGTGATGCGCGCCGAGCTTCTTCGACAGCTCGGCGCGGTCGTCGCCCCGGTCGATCGCAACGACCTCAAAGCCCATGCGGCGCGCGTACTGCACGCCGAGGTGACCCAGTCCGCCGACGCCGAACACCGCGACGAGGTCGCCAGCGCGCGCCGGAGAGTTGCGCAGCGCGCTGAACGTGGTGAAGTCCGGCGCACAACAGGGGCGCAGCGGCAACGGCCGAAGAGATCCTCTGGCACAGCGATCAGCCCGCTGGCCTTGGCGATCATCATCTCGGCGTAGCCGCCGTCGTGCTGCACGCCGGTGTAGCCTTGGTTCACGCAGTTCACGAGGTCGCCATCGCGGCAGTATTCACAGTAGCCGCAGCCACCGCCGAGGAAGCCGATGCCGACCCGTTGGCCGACGGCCCAGCCTTCGACCCCTTGGCCGACGACATCGATGCGTCCGACCGCTTCGTGGCCAGGCACCCTAGGCCACTGGATCGGCAAGATACCCTCAACCGTCGCTGAATCAGAATGGCAGACGCCACAGGCTTCAACGCGAACGCGGACATGGCCCGCGGGCGGATCGACGACCGGCAGGTTGGCGAGCTCCAGCTTGCCTGGGCTCACCGCCTGCACCGCCCGATAGGTCGAAGCGCTTGCCATGGTCTACCTCCATCTTTGCCGCTATCGCGCACCTTCGAAGCGAGCCCTCGATTGAAGACACACGCTTTGAGCACCCGATCATGCTGCCTTCCGCCGGAAATCCAGCCAAAGCAAACTTTGTGAAAAGTTGTAAAAACAGACCGTCCAGGTAAGCTTATTACCCGCGCAATCGGAGCGACGATGCAGATGCGAGAGAACGCTTAACCTTGCGCGACAGCGGCGGCAGTACCAAGAGTGACCGGGTGTGCCGGTGGATCCTTCAGCGCCAGCATTAACAGCAGCGCGCCGACCGTTGCTAAGCCGAGAAGCATAAAACCATCGATGTAGGACAGGACGCTGGCTTGATTTTGTACCGCGTGCGCAAGAAGCTCCGATGCCCGCGCGCTCGCTTGCACCGGACCGTTCGAACGACCGCCAACCGCGTTCGCGTAATGTTGCAATCGCTCCTCCGTGGCATGCGCGCCGACGACGACGTGCAGCCCAACGAGATTCGAATACATTTGCTCGCGAACCCTCAGAAAGGTCTGAATAAAAGCCAAGCCGAGCTCGCCGCCGAACAGCCTCGCGGTTTGCAGCACGGCGCCGAATGTCAGGATGTCTTTGAATTCCAGGTGCTTCAGGCAGAACCACACCACCGAGGTCAGCGCGAAGGATTGCCCCACGGCCTGCAGGAGTTGCGACGGCAGGAAATCATCGGTCGCCCAATCGTGTGTAAGCTGACCGGCCATGAAGCAGGCGCAGCCCACCATGGCGAACCCAAGAGCCATGGGCACGCGAGGATCGACGAAACGAAGAATGGTCGCCACGACGGGCGCAATCAGAAACTGCGGAAGCGCGATCCACAGCAGCACGCCGCCGGTTTCCAACGCGCGGTAGTTTTGCACCGTCGCGAGATATTGAGGGATGATGTAGGAAGTCGAAAGGATGATGAAGCGAAAAAAAACGAGGTAAAACGTGAGCAGAGGAAAGTTGCCGCGAGCGGCGAAACGCAAGTTGATCCAGGGCCGATCATGGGTCAATTCGCGCACGACAAAGGCCATGAGCAGCACGACACCGCTGAGCAGAAGGCCATTGATGAGACCGGAGTTGAACCAGTCGAGACGATTGCCCTGGTCGAGGGCCGCGTAAATTGCGCTGAGGCCAACGCTTGCATAAAGCATGCCCCACCAGTCGGCGCCTTTTAGAAGCGCCCGATTTGTCGTTTGCCGCGGCATGCCAAAATGGATGCAGATCAGCATCAGCGGCATCAGCAGGGCCGTGTCCCAAAAAATCCATTGCCATGACCAATGGTCGACGAACCACCCCTCCACCGAGGCGGAAATATTGAGCGACAGTTCGATGTTCATTGAATAGGCGGCAATCCCGTAGATAACCATTTGGGTCGGCAGGTTCTGAATGACGAAACCGATCGTGAGCGGGATGAACGTGCCCGAGGCAAGTCCGCTAACGGTCTGAAACGCCAGGATCGTTGCGAGATCAGGTGAGTACGGCAACGCCAGATTGGAAAGCGCAAAAATCATCCCGGAGATCATCAAAACCCGGCGCGGGCCGAACACCATGCCGAGCCAAACCGCCACCGGTCCGCTTAGCATTTGGCCGACGTAAAGGCCGTTGGTATCCAGGCGCCTTCATCGAATCCCGCGTGGACAGCGCCGCGCACGTCCGCGAGACCAAAGGTCGTGAGACGCCCGGCGAGCGTCGAGATTACGGCGCCGAGCAGAACCGCGATGACGCCGATTAGTGGCCAGGTCGCGATCTGGGCGCGGGGCGCGAAGATCGCCGAGAGCGCCGGTGGCGAGCGATGCCATAACGACACTCCTGACCAAGATTACTGTGCTGAGCGTCGCGAGATGGCCGGATGCGAAATCGGTATCGATGGTCGCAATCACCGACATTCCTGGCCTGAGCAGGTTGCCCAAAGAAGGATCGCGATCGAGCACGATCTTGACCGGGATGCGCTGCACGACCTTGGTGAAGTTGCCCGTCGCGTTGTCGGGGGGCAGAAGCGAGAATTGAGCGCCCGAGGCCGGAGACCAGCTGTCGACGTGGCCGCGCAGCACGACGCCCGGAAAGGTGTCCACCGTGACGCGCGCGGGTTGCCGCAAGCGTATTCTCGTCATTTGCGTCTCCTTGTAGTTGGCGACGACCCAGACGTTGGGCAGCGGTACCAGCGAGATCACCTGGGTGCCGACGCTGACATATTGGCCGGGCCGAACCTGCCTCTCGCTGACCATTCCATCGACCGGCGCGACGATGCGGGTATAGCCAAGAGCGATTTTGGCGAGATCGCGTGCGGCCTGCTGCGCCTTTAGGGTGGCTCTGGCCTGCTTTTCTTGACTGTCCAGCACATTGAGCTGCTGACGCTGTTGCGCCAATTGTGCCTGATTTAGAGCGAGCGTGGCCTCCGTGCGCTTTTCGTTATCGACAGCCTGTTCGACGAGCTGCTCTGTGCTGGCGATACTTGCTAACAAGCAAGCTTTGCTGGCGCACTGTTTCAAGATGATAGCGCGTCAAATCAGCCTGGGTCGCCTGGATTGTGGCTTCCGCTTGCCGCACCAAGGCCTGCTGCAGAACCTTTTGCTGTTCGATATTTTCAATTGCGGATTCTGCCGTTTCAACGTTCGCCTCGGTCTGATCGAGTTGCGCCCGATAGTCGTCGTCCACGATTTCGACGAGCAGGTCACCCGCCTTGACCTCCTGGAAATCCTGGACGGGAACGCTGCGAACATAACCCTGGCTCTTCGCGGCCAGCGGGGTGATATCCGCTTGGAGATAAGCGTCATCGGTCGTCTGCAGAACCGCGGAACCGACCCAAAGATTCCAGTCGACGGCCACGACCGCCAGAAGGAGAATAGCCAGCAGCACGATAAAAATTCGGACTATTGATCCGGACCATCGGGAGGAAAGCTTTCGCGTCGTCACGACCCAGGCGCGGATTTTGCGAAGTCCCGACGAAGCTTGCTTCGGAGGCCTGGCCGTTTCGTCGCTCATGATCTTTAATCCGATCACCGGCGCCACGCGGTGGCGCTTTTGGACATTCTGTTCGCGCGGCGACAGGGAACCGAACGCGAAGGGTGGGTCGGCTTAGGTTTCTAAAAACATCGTTCCATGGGCAACGAACAGCTCCGAAAACTGGAAAAGCGCGCCATGGCCGGAATCGGGATAGATGATCAATTGGGCTCCCGATATCTTTTGCGAGAGGTTGTAGGAGTTGATCGTCGGAATCATGATGTCATCATTTCCATTCACAACCAGGGTCGGCTGCCGGATGCCGCTGAGCTCGGCGTACCTTTCGCCGGTGATTTTGCTCCAGGCGATGATCGCGGCTCGCTGGGCGGCCATGGTCTGCGCCGTGCTCGGCCGATCCGCGTCATGCTTGCGGAGATGCCGCCGCTGCCAAAACGCCTCGCCCGCGGCTTGGCTCGTCGGCGAAGGACGGAAGAAAAGATAGAGAAAGGCTTCGAGTGAACTTTCCCCAGTCTCAGGGTCCGTGGAATCGCCCTATTCTCTGATCTTCGGGTCTTTGGACGGCTCGCCGCCGCGCGGTCCGGTGCCCGCAAGGATGAGGCGTCTCGCGATTTTTGGATGGCGGAGAGCGAGCGTTTGGGCGATGTAACCACCGATCGAGTGGCCAAGAACGTCCACCGTCGGAAGGCCAAGCGCGCCGACAAAATCGGCCGCGCGATCCGCCATGGCTTCCATGGTGTCGGGCGTCTCACCGCTGGATCCTGACACCCCGGCATTATCAAACAAGATAACGGGCCGGTGCCGGGCAAAGCCGTCGGTGACAGCCGGGTCCCAGTGATCCATGCCGGCGCGATAATGCGGGATGAACAACAGCGGCACGCCCTTATCGGCCCCAAATCGGCGATAAACAAAACGGATTCCGGCCGCTTCCACGTAAAGAGTTGGGGCGGTGACGTGATTCCGAACTGCCATGGCAGATCATCTTTCCGGCATCCGAGACCGGAGCCTCGGTGGTGAGGTTACAGGCATGTCGATTTCCACGAGCAAGTGGGCGCCGCGACGCGCCTTGCCATTCCATTACGCCTCGGGGGTACCCTGACAAACGCAAAAGCTGTGAAATCTTGTAAAGAGCCCAAGGCTCGTGCCGCATTTAGTCAATGGCGTCCCCAAGTCGACGCCGCGAAAGAAGGGCGGAAAGACGTGTACAAAGCCGCTGTTCTTCATGGATCAATCGACAAACCTGTCACCAAACATTGGATGCCCGCTCTTTGTCTCCGCTTGCGAGGCTTCGTCTTGAACCACCTCCCACTGCTCGGCTACACACCCGTCTTCAATCCGCAAGATTGTCGCGATGATCGAGTTCCTATGGGCGGCCATTCCCCGATATCCGACCATGGACAATCACGTAATCATCATTCGCGACAATCACGCCAGGCTCGTATCTCGGAGCGTCGCAGGCGCGGCCTTGACGAATTCGAACAGCCCTTCGCGCCCAGGCGCAATATGCGCGCAATGGAGAATTAGGCCTGGCGACCAGTATTGCTCGGCAGCGTAATAGTCTCTCTCGTTGAACAGCGTGTCAAAGGCAACGAGCACCAACGCCTTGTTGGTTGCTTCGCTGGCGACATTCATGTCGCGCGTCCGTTGGAGAAAGCGATCCTGCAAAGGGATGAAAGTGCCTTGCAAAGAGCGAAAAAGCGACACAGCGACGCCGAGCTAATGCCCTCCAAGACACCAACAAAAAACGATGTGAAATCTTGTGAAGACTAGCTCTAGGCAGCCCAGCGCACAGCCGAGAGCGGAAGACCGCAGATCTCAGATTGAGCCAAGAATTTGCGCGGCGCGCACGCAGATCCTTCGAATTGAAGCCTTGCTTGAAGGTCTCGTAAACCGGCGTCAACACGCTTCGCGCCTTCGTCTTTTCGTCACGGGCCAGGTAGCGCTCGGCAAGACTGGTTGCGATCCGCAGCCGCCACGCCAACGCGTTTTGCTCTTCGGCCAGCACCTCAGCCTGCTGAAGAAGGCGCAGTCCAACAGCATCATCCAGCCGGGCCGCGGCAAGCCGATGAGTTCAGCGGAACACCAGGAGGTGTGATGCACTGCGCGGGGCTTGATGTCTTCACCAGCGAAGCTTGGCCATAGTGTAGCGAAGATATCCTTCTGCGCCGGCATCATACGGCCAAGCAACTGCGCCGAGATAGCGGTGTCGTCCGGATTATCCAAGCGCGGTGCGATACATCTTGGCCCATTCATTCCAATGCTCGAAGGTCTTTTCCGAATGGGCCGTCGCAATGGCGGTGAACCGGTTCGCGTTTTCCGTATCGCCGATCCAGATGGCCACCGGGCAAAGGTTGAAAGTGATCGCCCAGCAGAGCGACTGCGCGTGGTCGACCGCTAGACCCCGCGCCAAGCACTCTTCGGCCACGGCCATAGCGTCCTCGGCTCTCCCGATGATCCATAGGATGCGCGAGCGAATTGCCATCGCCGCCGTGACGTCGTCGATCGAATAGGCATCGAGTTGTTTTGGGACGCTCAACGGAGGCGTGAGCGCTCGATCGATCTCCTTCAAGGCGTCCCGCTGCTCCCCGTTATCGTGGAGGGCGCGCGCAAGCATGCGATGACGCCGGGTGCGGTGTCTGACGCTCGGGGGCGTCGGTGCAGGCCTCTCCGAACTGTCGCGCGAAGTCCATCTCGGCGCGGTAATTTCCCCAATTTCCCGACACGCCATAGAGCATCCACAGGATGGCAAGTTCTTGCGGCTTGGAGGAAAGCTTGCGCGCCAAGGCGAGCGCGCGCTTCAACCGGGCCATAACGTCTTTCGTCGGTCCGCTGTCGATAGTATTGCGCAAGCGCGATGCCGATTTCAAGCGCAAGTTCGTCTCTCATGCGACGGGGCCGGAGTTTCAGGACGTGCTGGAGGGCGGGTTCGAGATATTGTCGATGCTCGAGGAGGTGCGATCCCAGCATCCAGAACGGAAGCGCTTTGGAGATCAACTCAACGCCGGCGGTCAGGTCCCTTCCATCGGTCAGTGCCCAGTCAAGACAGGCTCGCGTGTTATCCAAATTGCGGATGATGCAGGCCAACCAGCTGAGCCGCGCGTCATCCTGTCTGGTTGAGGCATTTGCGTACTGTTCGGTGACATATGCCGCCAGAGCCTCGAACGCCAAGTCAAATTCTCCGGCCTCAGCCAGTTTCTCTCGGGCATACGCGCGTACAGTCTCGGGAAGCCGATAGCGCGCGCCCTCGTCGGTCACCTCGGCGGTAGCAATCGACTTGGTTACGAGATTGGCGACGGCTTCCGAGACCGCGGACGCGGGCATGCCGAGCCGCGCGCCAACTTGCGTGGCGTCCGGCATGTCAAACCAAGCAGGAAACACGGACAGCCGCCGAAGCGACCATACGCTCCGCCTCGCTGAGCAACTGGCAGCTCCACTCCAGCATGGCATGGAGGCTTTGGTGGCGCGGCAGCGCGGTGCGAAGTCCCCGTGACAGCAACTTGAACCGATCGCGAAGGCCCTCTGCGAGCTGGCGCATGCTAAAGACTTCCGACTTGCGCCGCAGCCAACTCCAGGGCAAGCGGCACTCCATCGAGACGCCGGCAGATTTCGGCCGCGAACGTCGCCTCACGATCGGTCAGCGAGAACCGCCAGAAGTCTCGGCAATGCGTTCAACAAGCAATTCAACCGCGGAAAAGGCGAGCGCCTCCTGCGCGGTGATATTCGCATCGGATTCTGGATAATCGAGCGGCGCCAGCCGATGCACCCATTCACCCTGAACTCGTAGGGGTTCGCGGCTGGTGGCAAGGATTTGCACGCCCTCTGCCGACCTTAGGAGCGCCTCGGCAAGGTCGCCGCCGCACCGACGATATGCTCGCAATTATCGAGAACGACCAGGCAGTCGCGCGAACGCACAGCTCGAAGAACTTGCGCCCGAGCGCTCGGATTGGCTTCCACCTCGAAAGCGGTTGCCGCCGCGATCCACAGTTGGTCCGCATCCTTGGCGGTCGTCAGATCGATGAATATTGCCGCGCCGCCGTTGGCCCGCTGCCATAGCTCGGCCACCGCCACCGCAAGACTCGTCTTTCCAATTCCGCCCGAGCCCACCACGCTGACTACGCGATGAGCGGCGAGTTGCGACGAGAGGTATTCCGACCGCTTCTGACGCGGCCGATCAGCCGCCTCGGAATCGCGCGCAGTGCACTGTGGAGAAGTGCTCTTGTCTGATGACGCCGGCGCAAAGGACTTCTCGCCGCGGTAAACCGGTTCGACAAAGCGGTAGCCTCGACCGGGACGTTTTGAATATAGCGGCGGGCGTCGCGACCGTCGCCGAGGACCTTGCGGAGAGCGCCTATGTTTGCGCGCAGGTTGGCCTCGTCGACCCAAATACCGCTCCAGACGGCTTCGATGAGCTTGTGCTTTGTGACGATTTCGCCGGGATTCTCAACCAGGACCTGAAGCAACCCCAGCGCGCGGCTGCCGATGTGCAGAGGCTCGATCGCCGTCAAACAATTGTTGGCGCGAATGGCACAAAGCGGAACGTGCCAAACGATAGGATCTTTTCTCGGGTCTGCGTCATGGTCCGCTCGCACGGAGCTACAAGGTACAGGCACTCTACTTACAAACTTACACACTCTTTATTGTGGCGACCTTTCGAAGCGGTTGCAATAACGATTTCATTTGCGACCAAGTGACGGTCAGCGGATTCGCCGCCTCGTTCCCGCTGCGGCTGCCCCGAGCCACAGAGAGAAGTCCAAATCGATGCGCACATGCGCTCTCGTAGGCGCACTTGCTGCCACTCGCGCGCCACGGAAATTCAAATATCCTCGTCCGCAAGCTCTGGGCTGAACGCCAATCGTGCCACAGGGCGTGATTGCGTCGGGGTCCGGCGTCATAACGGTATCTTTGCCAGTTAAAACCCAATTAGATAATCAATATCGGCGGTTTTTCAAACTTGTGTTGCAGGGGAGAATTTTCGATTAAAATAGGGAGAATTTCGACAGAACAGGGAAACCAAGACCCGATAACAGGGATATTAGATGCGCAGCTAATGTCTGAACTCTTGAAGGTAAAAAGCGGACATTCCGCGGATTGGTGCGGATCGGTTGAAATTGACCCATCACGGACATTATTGCTCCTTCAAATGCAAAAAGTCCGCCGGCCCAAAGTGAGGCCGACGGACCTGGCTGCGCGAGTTGACCTGCGTGACTTGGCTGGCGTCTCGCAGCTCACGCTGCCTTTGCCGAGCTCACACTCTTCGCTGCTTTTGAAATCAGCGCGGCCACGGTTTCCGGCTTGGAAACATAGATCGCATGGCTGCCAGCCACTTCCGCGACCGTCGCGCCGGCGCGCGCCGCCATTTGGCGCTGAGCGGGCGGCGGGATCATCTTGTCTTCGGTCACAATCAGATACCAGCTCGGCTTGGTCTTCCAGGCCGGCTCGCTGATCGCACCGGCGAGCGCGGCAACGCCCCACGGCACCTGCGAGTCGGCGAGGAACGCGGCCTTGGCTTCACCGACATCGGCGGCGAACGAGTCGCGGAATTTCGCTCGATCGAGGAACAGAAAGCCGTTCTGCGGTGGCAAGATCGGCGGCACCGGGGCGCCGGGGGGCGCGCTCTTGATGAGGGTGTCGACCGACTCGCCCTTATCTGGTGCAAAGGCCGTAACATAGACGAGCCCGGCGACCTTGGGGTCTGTGCCGGCTTCAGTAATGACGGCGCCGCCGTAGGAATGACCGACCAGCACGACCGGCCCTTGCGCCTGAGCAATCGCGAGCCGCGTCACGGCCACATCGTCCGCGAGCGAGGTTGTCGGATTTTGCACGATACTGACGGCGTAACCGTCCTTCTTTAGAAGGTTGTAGACGCCTTCCCAGCCTGCGCCGTCGACGAAGCCGCCGTGCACGAGGACGATGGATGCGGGTGAAGTTGAAAGTCCAGCCATGACAATTCTCCCTTCAGGTTGCTGCGTGCGACCAATGCCGCACTCGGAATTTGCGGTTTGGTACTTGCCAGATTTTGGCATAGCTGATTAGTTCTATTTTATGGGCATACCCCTAACCATTCAGATAGGTGACGGAATGAAATGGACGGACCGGATCGGGCGCCGCGTCAAATTCCGCGATCTGCACATCGCGCTCGCGGTGGCCGAGGCGGGCAGCATGACGCGAGCGGCGGAAGAATTGGCGGTGTCCTATCCCGTTGTGTCGAAGACAATTTCGGAATTAGAGCACACGCTCGGCGTCAAGCTGTTCGATCGAAGCATTTCAGGCGTCGAACCGACGCATTACGGCCGCGCGCTTTTGAAGTCCGGCGTCGCGGTATTCGACGAAATGCGCAAGGGCTTGCAGGAAATCGAGACGATCAAACAACCGGATACCGGCGAATTGCGTATCGGCTCGTCGATCGTGACGGATGCGGGTTTGCTTCCGGCCGTCATCGAACGGTTTTCGCAAGATTTCCCGCGCGCGGTGCTTTACGTGCTGCACGAAGACATCGCGGTTCAGCAATACGACAATCTGCGCGATCGAAAAGCGGAGGTGGTGTTCGGTCGGATTCCCGCCACGATGACAGAACCCGACCTGATCGCGGAGCCTCTGTTCGACGACCCGCCTGTGGTCGCCGCCGGCGCCGAGAGCCGCTGGGCGAAGCGGCGAAACCTGACGCTCGGCGATTTGCTCGGCGAGCCATGGGTACTAGCGCAACCGGGCAGCCTGGCCCGCTCGCTGCACGATGAAGTCTTTGGCCGAAACGGCCTCGAAGTCCCTTCCGCCAAGGTATTGACGGTCTCGCTTCACCTTCACATGCGCTTGATAGAAACTGGGAACTGGCTTGGACTCATCCCTGCCTCTCCCACGCGCTTTGGTGGCCAGCGAACAGGGATCAAGGCGTTGCCGATCAAAGTGTCGTCGCCTCCCGCGCCGGTCGGCTTCATCACCGTGAAGGATCGCACACTTACGCCACTGGCGGAACGTTTTATTGAGTGCGCCCGCAAAGTCGCTGGTTCGGATGCAGGCCGCCGCTCCGCGACACGGGACTAATGAATGTCTACGTTTGGCCCGTCGTCGTCGTAGTGTGATGTCCGTGATCTGGACGCAGTCAGGGGAAAGCGGACTCGCGCGGACATCGCAGAAGTGAAGCGGTTGACCCATATCGCATCCGGAGCGCTATTAGGGCCAACCCTCAGCTCCACACCAATACCGCCAGAGCGGCCAGCGCTGAAACGAGACCGAACGCCTTGCGGACCGTGACGGGCTCACGAAGGATAAAAATGCCGAGTAGTGCGGTGACAATGAACCCCATCTGCGCTATCGGCACCACCACACTCGCTTGGCCACCCGCCACACCTCGTAGTAAGAAAATAGTAGCGCCGAGCAACACAACCGCGGCCGCGGCGCCGTATTTAAATGTCACCGGCGGCGGCCGAAGATTGCGGTCGGCGAAATAGACCACAGCGGTCGCGAGCGGCATGAACAGGGCCGCCTGTGCGACCGCAAGCATTTCCGGAACGGCGCCATGCCGCAGCCCGACGGTGGAAGAAATTCGATGCACCGAAGGCGAGCGCGTCGCGACAGCGACTTGGACGAGCGAGCGCCGCCGTGCGCCCTGACATTGGGCGTGCGATCGGCATGGCTCCGGCACCGATCAAGAGCCAGGTTGCGAGCAGCGCGAGCGCAAGTCCGGCGATCTTGCTGGGCGTCAACGGCTCGCCGAGAGAAAGCGATCACGAGGAATACAGTGACTATAAAATTCATGCGGAAGATGGACGCGTTGGTACTCACCGAGCAGCGGCGAGGCTGCGGATGAAATAATAAAAGCCGATGAAGATAAACGCCTGCGAGCGAACCCACAACGCCGCTGGATCGGGAATGAGCGTGCCGGTCGCGAACGATAGAGAATAACGAACGGACAGAAAAACCATCCCTGCGCCATCAGGAAATGGTCGCACGGATGGTTGCAGCGGCGGCCTGCTTGTAGATGAAGTCGGAGAGACCATAGCAGACCATCGCCACCATGGCATAAAGGATAGGTTGGTTCATGCAGGCTCGGGGGCTCGGTTGGGCGGGACCATGCGCGCCCTTCTTAATCGGGACCGATCGGATGACTAAACAGATTGCGGCTACGCGATGTCGCCTATTGGCCCGAAATCGAAGTGCCAAGACGCCCGCGCGATGGTCGCGATCGGGTGGAATGCGGACATAACTCGGACATCGCGAAAGTGCAGCGGATGACCCATGTGCGACATGGCGTGCCCATCGTCTTTGGCATCCCTTGCCAGCTTCTATCGCTGGCGGGGCAGGAGCACGACCGGACCATTCCATTGGGGGACATCGGCGGCTGCACTAAATTTCGTCCTATGGTGACGTAAAGGCTGGAAGCCCAGACCGACGAGCGACCTATGCAGTCAGTGGCGGCTGGTGGATGTGCAGACAGAGATTGCGTACGTTAAGCGGTGCCGGAAAAACGGCAATCCCATAAGCGCTTTATTTATTCGCAATCAATATGAAAACCTCGCGCCTGCACAAAATCTTGATTGTCGCGATTCTGTTTGCATCTCAGTAACAGCGACAATAATGCTGAACTCATTCGAGTTCCATCCGGACTCGACTGGCGATGCGGATATTATGGTGCGTGCGCAGGAAAAATCTGCGCCCGGGATAAAAGTAAGTGCCAGTGCGCTCGGAGCGCGTGAAAGTCAGCGAAGCTTTGGAGAAAATCTTGCGGATTATGACGTTCAACCTGTTTGGCTCTCGATTGAAAACGAAACGGATGATCAGCTTGTCTATCTGCCAATTGCAATGGACCCCGATTATTATTCGCCTTACGAAGTGTCTTATAAATTCCACGGTGCTCTTTCTTTCGCCGCGAACCGCGCGCGAGATAAATTCTTCCTGGAGCGTCAGATATCAAGCATCCTGCCATCTCATTCGCATACGACTGGCTTTATGTATGGCGTCCTCGATGCCGGTGTGAAATACGCGCATATCCTAATTGCCGGACATGACCGCCTGGAGACGTTTGATTTTGCGCTGCGAGTTCCAGGACCTGCATTTGTCGGCACAAATATTCGCGCCGACAGCATCTATCCGGGGCAGAAAATTGAAGACCTTGACCTCGAAGGCTTGAGAACGACACTCGGGAGGTATCCATGCTGTACGACAAACTCTAATGCGACGCGCGATGGTGACCCCCTCAATCTTGTCGTTGTGGAAAGCAAAGCGGACCCGATTGTTCCGTTTATCGCCCGTGACTGGCATCTCACTCGAAAGCTTGACGTTGCAAGTATGGTTGAGACCGCTCGTGCTTTCGTATTTCGAAACGAGTATCTCACGTCGCCCGTCAGCCCACTCTATGTATTTGGTCGCCGTGAGGATGTGGCATTGCAGAAAGCGCGATCAACTATCAACGAGCGAATTCATGCAAGGCTATGGCTTACGCCATACACGTTTGAGACCCGCAGGGTGTGGATTGGTCAAGTAAGCCGGGACATCGGCGTTCGCTTGACAGCTCAGACGTGGAACTTGACTACACATAAGATCGGTCCGGACGTGGATTTTGACCGTGGCTATTTACTGCAAGACCTCTTGATGTCCGGCTTGGTAGAACGATACGGATTTGTGGATGGCGTCGGCGCTACCCACGCATCCGCCCCGCGAATGAATCTTACAGGGGATCCCTATTACACTGACGGATTGCGTGTCGTCTTGTTCTTGTCAAATCAGACAACCCCCTTAAGCGAAATCGAGAGACTTCCCTGGGAATTGCCGCCAGCGCTCAGTCAGGAAGCACGCTGATCGGTGAGTCCGCTCCTGGCCGATTTTGTTGCAAAACTCTTTTAGGGGGTGCGGACAAAATTTATGAGAGGCGCTGGTGCGTTCACTCGAAAATTATGTGAGGGGTCACATGACTGATCCGATTTCCGACCGGCGACCTTCGTGAGCGGTTACAAGGCATTCGATCGGCAGAAACCCGGTCGGACGGGCGCGTAACGAAATTTTTCGCGCATGTTATTTTTGAGTTTTGCAACAAAATCGGCCCGAAACCGACCGTCGAGAGCCTGGATCGACTATCCCGGCCACATTTGGGTCGAAAGAGCCGACGAAGGCGCGCTGTTTTCGCCCGACGGATTTACGCTTCAATTCGATCGCGGAACGATCTGGCAGCGCGCTCCGGAGCTTCCTCCTCCACTTGCGGCGCCTCGCACGTAATCGCTGAGAAGATATATCGGCTCTTCGGCGATCGATTATTTTCTCCAGCCACGCTATGTGACGGAGTGCACCGTCGACGACCGCGGTGCTCACTCCTATTGCAGCGTTATGGTCATTCCACCGAGGCCGATGGAGACCTGAAAACCAACCTGAACTCCCTGCAACTGAAGAACGACGCCGTTGCCATTCTGAAGCGTTGCGACCTGTCCGCCGCCGACAAAAGTGGCTCCAGCGCCAGCCGCGCCATAACTTCCGACGATATCTGTTGCCGTGCGCAAATTACTGGCGGTACCGACCAAGTCGACGGCCGCAACACCAAGACTTCCGATGCCGATGCCTCCGACGCTCAAATGATATCGCCTGCCTTGAAAGAACAGCGTGCCGCTGCCACCTCCGACACCGACAATGAATCCCGCTTTGACAATATGTAGACGTACGTTACCCGACGCCGCACGTGATGGCATCGTTGCCGCGAACAGCATTGTCACCGCCGCTACGATTGCGACAGAGAATTTCACAACTTGAGTGAACCGAGGCATCGCATCCTCCCAACTTTGATTGTTGCGTCGACAAGATCGCAGCTTGTCAGATTTTTGAAAGCATTAATTGCGCAAATTGTAACACGAGACGATTACCAAAGGTCAATATTTTTTAAACGTCGAAGCTACTTCGTGATTATCGGCTGCGATGGCGCGGCCGGTGTAGGCGCGGCCGGCGAGATCGCGAACGTGAGCCACGCATTCCAGCCGGAAGGCCGATCCAACCCGTCGAATTCCCCGTAGGCCTTTAAATTGAGATAGCCCTGCATGTTGGCGATCGGAAACAGATATCCGATCTGCGGGCCGACGCCGACGACGCGCGACTCAAAGCAGCCGACGCGATCGCCGGAGCCGCTGTCGCACGATAGCTGATCGTAAAAATAGCCGACCGGGCCAACAAAGACCTGCTTCGACAAAAACTGCGAAGCTCCCCAGTCCAGATGAAAGTCGACGCCGTTCTGATAATTCGTGCTCGGATTTTCCATATTGTATGTGAGGCCGGCGACCGCCGAGAACTCGCGCCCGGTTCCCGGATTGAAGTAGGTATAGCCTGCGCCGCCGTCTACCGCGCCGTGTCCGATGCCGAGATTGGCCAAGCGCGTCGAGTCATACGCGCCGACTGGAATGTCGCCTGTCCCATAGATCATGAAATTGTTGACGCCGTCGTTCCATTTCAGCGACGCCGACGGATAGAGGTCGCTAAGACCAGTGACGGAGCTGCTGATGCTGCCGTAACGGGTACCGGTAGGCCCTCCTAGTATTGTGCCCGTAAGCGTCCCGGTCAGGTTGGCGCTCTGCCAGCCGACGAACTCCCCCAGGCTCACGGTCAACTGGCCGCCGAAAACCGGAGTTGCGAAAGTGTAGTTCGGTTGGACCCATTCGAGTTCCGCCTGGGCCTTGAGGCTCGCGGACAGATTGACCGTCACCGTCGGGGTGAAGCGGCCAATCTCGACTTCGCGCGCGGCCGCCACGCTGCCACCGGCAGTCACGTTCGTATAATAGTTGAAGGTGTAGAGCCACCAACCCGGCGCCGCCTGGGGAGCCGCCGCCAGGCTCCCGTACAAGCCGGGCAGCCAGAAGCTCACCCCGCCTTCGTCGGCGAGCGAAATCCCGGGGACCAAGGCAACGGCCGCGAGCGTGAGCGCGCCGCAAACCAAACCCGATTGGATTGTGCGAAAGAGAGCAGCAGCTTGCTCTCGACCCGATCCTAAAAGCGCTGCGATCCGTTTCATCATCCGCCCCCGTTATGACCGCCCGGGAGGCAGCGGCCATTGATGCTAAACTCATTTTAGGCGGATGAATCAGTATGAGTGTAAAATTTTGAGCACGCCGATAGAATGTCGTTGTTTGTAACTCAAAAGACGCAGTCGCGAAAATCCTTCGCCAGCGGAGAGACTTATCCGCGGGCGGGCGCCACATCGGTGCCGATTGCTTGATGCGTCGGTGGCGGCTGCGGTCACGACACATCCCGCACCCTACGCATTTCCGGCCAATTGCACGCTGTTCTGGTTGCTTTGCCGCGGACGGCGCAATGTTGCAGACGGCGTCTCCCCGAAAATCGTTCGATAGAATCCGGCGAGGCGTCCAAGCTCGGTAAATCCGTAGTGCTCGGCGATGTCCGAAATTTTCGCCGTCGCGGGATCCGCGCGTAGTAGAGCCATGTGCACCAGGTTCAAGCGCCGCAGTCGGATATAATGGCTCGGGCCCATGCCCAGAAAATCAAAGCAGCAGCTACGCAAGGTGCGTTCCGACACGCCGATGGCTTTACACAATTCCGGTACAGGCGATTGCCGATCGAATTTCGCCACCAACACCTTCTCGAACCGTGTCATACCGGTCGCCTGCCGAACGTCGCGCAGCCGTATCTTTGCGCACGACATTCGCCGTCAGGCAATTGACGAGTGCGTATATGATGTCGTGCTCGATAGCTCGGGCGACTTCCCGGTGCATGACGCCTTGCGGGTTCGTTTCGGCGAGGCGGCACGCCTTGGCGTGGAGGCGTTGCAGCTCGACCATGTCCGCCCGCGGCGGTCGCAGGACCTGGCCGATACGCGGCGCGACGATTTTCGATCCGGCGAGTGCCTTGCTAAAGCCGGCAAAGAACTCCAGCTCAACCGATATCATGCCCCACCGGCTGGCTCCGGTCGTGCGTTGATGCATGCGTTCGCCGACGCTGTGGAACATCAAATCGCTCGCCTTCATCTCTAGCCCGCCCCAAATGAGCGTTGAGTTGGCAAGCGTCGGAAATGAAAAACTCACCGCCTCAGGCGCCAGCGAGACGTAGGCGGTGCGCGGCAGGCTTTCCTGCACGGAAAACAGCTTGAGGTGGGCGAGGCTTACCGTAGTCAGGCGCGCGGTGAATATTCCAGGACCGGTGAAGACCAGATTGATGGTCGCGCCGCGAAAACCTGCCTGGTAATCACCCGGATCGAAAAATGTCGCCGTGCCACTCGCTGGCATTCGCCATCGTCCAAAATGCCGAAACTCGGCAATCTGCGATCAAGCCGAATCCGACCGCATCCCGCAGTGCTTATAGACGGCAGTATTGAAGGAGCGCCGGTCGACGGCTATGCAAATTCGGAAGCGGCAAAGGCGAGCGGGTTATTTTTTGATGTTCGTATTTCCTCCGCGGGCCGATGCAGCGACGCCGATGGCGCCTCGCCGAACAACGCCCGATACTCGACCGCGAAGCGTCCCAGCTCCCAGAAACCGTTCGCGGTGGCGATCTCGGTCACGGTCGCTGACTGCGGGGCGGCTCGGATGAGCGCGCGGTGCGCCAGATGCATCCGGCGAAGCCAGAGATATCGGACGGGGCCCATGCCCAAATGGTCCATGCAGATGGCCCGAAGCGTGCGTTCGGACACGCCGATAGCCGTGCAAATTTCCGCAAGGTGCAGAGGCCGATCGTAGTTGGCCGCCAACAGTTCTTCAAATCGCGCGATGATTGCAGCGTGGCGACGAGCGCCCCGAGCTACTTTAATGGGCACACTCTCGCTGAGCGACATTACAATTGCGTGCAGGAGTGCCTGCTCCAGCGCCCGTGCCGGCTCGAGTTGCGCGAGGATTCCGGCTGCGCTCTTGGCGAGCCGCTCCGCGGCTTGTTGAAGGTGGAGCAACCGCGACATCGCGGACGGCGGCGGCCGCAAATAATGTGTGTGCGATCGGTCAATCAGATCGCGGCCGACAAGGGCGTGCCCGGCGGCAGCGAGATCGTCTAGCGTCAGAGACACCGTCGCCCAGTGGCAGGGTCCTTCAGTGCGATGGTGACGTATCGAGCCTGAGCCGGCGACAACAATTTCCCCGTACGCCAAATCCCTGCCGTCGTGACTTATTGAGGCTTGGTCCGCCCGGGTGAGGAAGAAAATCGGCGGGCGCTCCGCTTTCGCAATGGAATTGGCAATCCGCGGCAGATTCTCGCGGCCGTGCTGCACCCAGAGCCTGGACAATTCGATTCGCGTAAGCGCGGCGTCGAAATCACCCTTCGCGGTGACAAGAATCTCGACCTGCGCGGGGTGTATTGCCGCTTGATACTGATCTGGGTCGGTAAACGTGGAATGTACGCTCCGGACCACAACGCCGTCCTTCCAACCTTCGAACGGTTATCGATTATTTCCAGCCAGGAACACGAAATCCTTATCAGCCTAGAACAGGCTTCACGAAGCAAATTAATTTGACACCAAAGCGTCGGGGGGTGGCAGCCCATTCAGCGGAGATCAAATTCGCTTGAGGTTTAGCCAAGGGAATCGTCAGCCTCTTGTTTGATGGCGCAGAAGGCAGTTCTGTTTGCGGTATCGAAGATCGGTATACTAACTCTGCGACATGCGCATGTCGGCGCCGCCTCTTTTCAGGGCAAGTCTTTCAGGGCAAGTCGTTAACCATATCGAATGGCCACAAATCTCGTGGAATCGGGTCAAGTTTTTTGGAAGTTCGCCTTCCAACTTATTATTTTGCGCATTTTACGTGAGGCTGTCGAAACACTTTGCCGATTATGGCAGCTCTAAGGCTCCGTCTCACTTTGCGAAATCGTTTTTTCTCTTCTTTTTGCCGATTTTGCATTGCTGATCGCGAACCGTACGGCGTATGGAAAGCACAGTGAGAATTGTAACTTGGGGGACATTGTGAAAAGCATCTTGCGTGCGGCCCTCGCTGCAAGCGTCGTCGTGTCGGCATCCTTGGCAGCGCAGGCTGCCGACCTTCCGCAGGCTCCACCGCCAGCCCCGCAGGCGCCAGTTGCGTACATCCCGGCCGCGCCGCCGGTTTATAATTGGGGCGGCATCTATGTCGGCATCAATGGCGGCTGGGGTTGGGGAAACGGTAAATGGACGGCGAATACCGCGTCAGGCACCTTTTCCGCCAATGCCAACGACAACGGCGGTATCGTCGGCGCGACGCTCGGATTCAATTACCAAATGAACGCGTTTGTGTTCGGCGTGGAGGGCGATTGGGACTATTCCGGCATCAACACCGGCACCACCGGCAATGTCTGCACATTTAGCGGTACTTGCCAAACCGGCAACAATTGGCTGAGCACGCTACGTGGGCGATTTGGTTGGGCGGTCGATCGCGTCTTGTTCTATGGCACCGCTGGCGGCGCTTTTGCCAATGTGCAAACGACATTCAATGGCAATGGCGTCAACACCAGCCATACGCAAGCCGGGTGGACCGCCGGACTTGGCGTCGAAGCCGCTTTTGCCGAGAATTGGACGGCTAAGATCGAATACCTGTACGTTAATCTTGGCAACGGAAGCGTGACCTGCTCGAACGCAACTTGTTTGGCCGCTAATCTCGGTAACCCCATCCCTGTCAGCGTCGGCCTGACGGAAAATCTCTTCCGCGCCGGCATCAACTACAAGTTCAACTTCTGACCGCGGCCAGCGGCTTCGGCGTCGTGTTCAACACGGCGCTGCCTTCCGCCGCTTAGCGGACAGAGCCCTGATCGAAAGCTGAAGGACTGCGTGCCATGAAAAGATTTCCGCTATCGATCGCCAGCGCAACGGCGCTGCTCACGACTTGGGCTGCCGCGCAAGCCGCCGATCTGCCAATGGCGCCAGTGTATCAGCCCGCTGCCGCGCCCGTGGTCGTACAACAGGTCTACAACTGGACGGGATTCTATGTTGGCGTAAATGGCGGTTGGGGGTGGGGTAGTCAGGATCCCTTCAACATCATCACGGACCGTTTTGACAAATTCTCCCATGGCATATCGGGTGGAGCGTTCGGTGGAACGCTTGGCGCCCAAATTCAAGCGGGTCACGTCGTGATGGGCCTCGAGGCGGACCTCGATTGGGCGGATCTCACTGGAACTTCGGGTGTTGTTCCGACGAGTGGAGGTGTAATTTTAGGAGGACCATTCAACGCGAAGACTAATATCGATTGGGAGAGCACCATAAGGGCACGCGTCGGCTACGCGAACGACAATTGGCTCTTTTATGGGACCGGCGGGGCGGCATTGCTTGGGGCCAAGACAACCCTCACGAGCCCGGGCGGCGTAGCAGCCTGCGGAGGGATTTTAGTAAACTGCACCGGCACCAATCGTCAGGTCGGCTTGGTGCTCGGCGGCGGCCTCGAATACGGATTCACCCCAAATTTAAGCGCAAAAATTGAATATCTTTATATCACCGCGGCTTCCCTCGACGTTTCACAGCATGGCGAGATACGGGCGGGCCTGAACTATCGTTTTGGCGGAATGTGACGGAACATCGAATGAGCGGCGCCGCTGTTTTTTGATGTTTTTTGAGCGCCGATCGGACCGCGGAAGCTCGCGGGGCTGCGGCCAGGATTAGCCGCAATAGAATCCTCTGGTATCGCGATCCACGTCAGTGGAACTCAATGAGTGCGCTGTGCAAAATCAACGAACGCTTTCTTCAATTCCCGCGACCAAGGGATCAAAATTCCGTGATGCTGCTGTTGCCGAATTTGCATAGCACGTAGAGCCATCGTTAGCTCAATCTCGCAGCACAAGAGAGACAGGCCGCCGCTGAATGGCGCAGGAGTCCGGGATGTCGTTGCGTAACCTTCAGATGGCTGAGGGCGGCGAAGCTTTGGCCTATGCGCGCCGGCCCGACGCGGACATGGTGCACATACCCGGCGGCACCTTCCGCATGGGCTCGGATCAGCACTATCCGGAAGAGGCGCCGGTCCACCGCGTCACGGTCGACGAGTTCTGGATGGATCGCGCACCGGTTACGAACCGGCAGTTCAAGGAATTCGTCAAGGCGACCGGCCACGTCACCTTCGCGGAAATTCCGCCCGACCCAAAAGACTATCCCGGTGCGCTGCCGCACATGCTCTATGCCGGCTCGCTCGTGTTCACGCCGCCGTCGCGCCCGGTCGATCTGCGCGATTGGAGCCAATGGTGGACATTTCTCAAGGGCGCGGACTGGCGTCATCCCTACGGCCCGAAGAGTAATATCCATAATCTCGACAATCATCCGGTCGTGCACGTGGCGTTCGCCGACGCGCTGGCCTACGCCAAATGGGCCGGCAAGGATCTGCCGACCGAGGCCGAATGGGAATTCGCCGCGCGCGGCGGTCTCGACGGCGCCGAGTTTGCCTGGGGCGACGAGTTCACGCCCGGCGGCAAGCATATGGCGAACACCTGGCAGGGCGAATTTCCGCGGCAGAATCTTTGCGAGGACGGCTTCGAGCGCACCTCGCCGGTCACCGCATTCCCGCCGAACGGCTACGGCCTGCACGACATGATCGGCAATGTCTGGGAATGGACGACGGATTGGTATTCGACCAAGCACGAAGCCGATGCGCCGAAGGCGTGCTGCATTCCGGAAAATCCGCGCGGCGGACCGGAGGCCGCGAGCCACGACCCGCGTCTGCCGAACATCAAGATTCCGCGCAAGGTGCTTAAAGGCGGCTCGCACCTGTGCGCTCCGAACTATTGCCGCCGCTATCGACCGGCCGCGCGTCATGCCGAGGCGGTCGATACTTCCACAAGCCATGTCGGCTTTCGGTGCATCACGCAGAGACAGGAGAACAGCGTCATGAGCGACAACGAGGAAAACGACCGTAAGTCTGCGTTGAGCCGCCGCAATATCCTGCTTGCCAGCACGACGCTTGCCGCCGCGTCGGCGTTGAGCACGGCCGCAAGTGTTGAGAAAGCCGTCGCGCAAGCGCAACAGGCGGCACCATCTGGAAAACAGCCGAACATCCTGGTCATCATGGGCGACGATGTGGGCTGGTTTAATATCGGCGCTTATCACCAGGGCATCATGTCCGGCAAAACGCCGAACCTCGACAAGCTTGCCGCCGACGGCATGCGCTTTACCGACTACTACGCGGAGGCGAGCTGCACCGCCGGCCGCGCGAACTTCATCACCGGGCAAATCCCGCTGCGCACCGGCCTGACCACAGTCGGCCAGGCGGGCGCCGACGTCGGCATGCCGGACCAGTCGGTGACAACCGCCCTTCTGCTGAAGTCGATGGGCTATGCAACCGGACAGTTCGGCAAGAATCATCTTGGCGATCTGAACAAATATCTTCCGACGCTGCACGGCTTCGACGAATTCTTCGGTTACCTCTACCATCTCGATGCGATGTCCGATCCGTACTGGTTCGACTATCCGCAGGACTGGATCGACAAATACGGTCCGCGCAACCTGGTGCACTCCTATGCGACCAATACCGACGATGCGACCGTGATGCCGCGCTGGGGCAAGGTCGGAAAGCAGCGCATTGTCGACGAGGGCCCGCTTAAGCCGTTCAAGAACATGACCGAAGATCACATGATGTGGCAGAAAGGCCGCGACGCCAAGTACGACATGGAGACCTTCGACGAAGTTCTGGTCGAGCAGAGCAAAGGCTTCATGGATAGGGCCAAGCAGGCGGGCAAGCCGTTCTTTATCTGGCACAACACGACGCGCATGCACGTCTTCACTTATCTTGCGCAGAAGTATCAGGCCAAGATGAACTACCAGAGCAACTATGGCCTGGAAGAAGCCGGCATGGCGCAGATGGACGATGACATCGGCGATATGCTGAAGCACCTGGATGATATTGGCGTCGCCGACAACACCATCGTGATCTTCACCACCGACAACGGCGCTGAGGTCTTTACCTGGCCCGATGGCGGCATGACGCCGTTCCGCGCTACCAAGGGCACCGTTTACGAGGGTGGCTTTCGGGTGCCGTGCATCATCCGCTGGCCGGGCAAGGTCAAACCGGGTTCCGTGGAGAACGGCATCTTCTCCGGCCTCGATTGGCTGCCGACGCTGGTCGCGGCGGCGGGAAATCCGAACGTCGTCCAGCAGCTGCTGCAAGGCGTGCAGATAGGTGGCCAAACCTACAAGAACCATCTGGACGGCTATAACCAGATGGATCTGTTGACGGGCAAAGGGCCGTCGGCACGCCATGAGCTCTTCTACTTCGGCGAGTCGCAGCTGGGCGCCCTCCGCATCGACGACTTCAAGTTCCAATTCTACCAGCAGCCGTTCGGTTGGCCGGGCGAGAAGGTGACGACCGATATGCCGACCATCATCAACCTGCGCCAGGATCCGTTCGAGCGGACACCGTCGATCCGCGGCGAAACGCTCAATGAAGAGGGCGGTGGCTACATGAATGAGTTCATGGCGCGCGAGTTCTGGCGTTTCGTTCAAGTCCAGCAGACCGTGGCAGCGGCGGCACAATCGCTGATCGAGTTTCCGCCGATGCAGCAGTCCGCGTCCTTCAACCTCGCCGCTCTCAAGGAGAAGATCGAGGCGATGATGAAGTTTCACGAAGGGCAATAGCCGCACCACCCGGCGGGCGCGCTGTCAAACACGCGCCCGCCCAATTCCAAGGGTTAATCTGGCGGGGCATCATGCGCATCCTGCGATCGGTGACATGGAGTGCTGCGGCGCTTTGCGGGTCGCTGTCCGTGGCCAGTGCCGGCTCCTGTTCGGACGATATCGACCGAATGCAAGCCCGTATCGACGCCAGAGTTGAGGCCATTGCCGCAACCGGTCCGTTCGTCCCGGTAGGCATCGGCGCTGGCATGGGCGTTCAACCGACGCCCTTCGGAATGGCCGTCGTTGAGGAGAAGATGGGCGAGGTATCGCGCAACAAGGTTGACGCAATCAGAGCAGCCATGGCGCAAGCACTCGCGGCCAGCAGTGCCGGCAAATATAAAACCTGCGAGCGGGCTCTCTCGCGCGTGCGGCGCTTGATGCGTCCGTAGCTAAGAAAATGGAGGTAACGAATATGTTCCGTCATTGTTTGATTTTTGCGCTGCTCGCCGTTGTGCCAATGTTCTCAGTGCCCGCGGCAGCCCAGTCGCCAAATTGGACGCAAGTGGGTTCGCTGACGTGCACGGTCAATCCAAACGTTGGGTTTCTCATCTTTGGGCATCAGCCGATGGAGTGTACCTTCACACCAAGCTTGGCATCGGCGCCGCCGCAATATTACGACGGCGCTATCAACACCGTAGGCCTGGATGTCGGGGTCAGTGCCGGCAGTATTTTAGGTTGGGGCGTTTTTGCGCCAACAACCGGCGTGGCACTGGGCGCGCTCGCGGGTGAATATGTCGGCGTCACGGGCGATGTGGGGCTGGGGGTTGGCGGCGGCGCTAACGTCCTTCTAGGTGGCTCCGCCCGGACCTTTGCGCTGCAGCCGTTGTCCCTGCAAGGCTCAATCGCTGTGGACGTCGTGCTGGGAGTATCGTCGCTCAAGCTGCGCCCGGCCACATGGAGATGATGCGATGCGCGTGCTTGAGATTGCCGGCGCTGTGGAGTCTCAGCCGCGGTTGATGCGAATTGCCGGACGGAACACATGCCGCACGTATTTACAGCGTTAACTGGCCGCATTTCGAGTTTCGCTGAATCGCCTCGATCGAGAGGTCGGTCGGGGCTGGCGCGACTTGGGTTACGCCGGATGACAGCGTGGTCGATTATTTTTCTCGCTCAATTACCGGTGACGGAACCTCTTGAAGCACAGACCTTTGGGAGTTCGGCGCAATATCGGTACTGCGCACAGTTCTCCGATGGCACCTCGCCGGATTGTGGATTTTCGACCCTGGAAATGTGTGAGCAATCCGTAACCGGCGTCGGTGGCATTTGCATCCTTAACCCGTCCGGTCCGCAGGTTGCGGAGCTTCAAAATCAAGGTGCGTATAACCTTTCGGCAGTGCCGCCGCCGCCAGCTGAACCGCCGTCCGGGCCATTACAGCTGCCCGATGCGCCGCCGCCATGCAATCCGCTGATCGACGGCACGTATTGCGCGTCGGCGGCGCAAAACCCTGCGAATGGTCTGCAATCAGCCGCCGGCGTTACTCCAATCCAGAGCCTTTCAAGTGATCTGGCAATGGGCGGGGATCTCCCGGCGACTTTGGGTGCCGTCACATTCAGCGGAAATGGCTCAACCTGCATCGGTCTATTGCGGCGGATGAGCTGCGGAGGAATATGACGTGAAGACTGGCCATAAGTTTGCAACCGCCGCTGTAGCCCTTCTCATTGCGCTCGGTTTGGGCCAGCGCTCTGCGCAGGCCGACAATTCTCGATCAATCGAACAATACACATGCAAGGACGTGATGCGTGAGTCCGGCGCAAATCGCGACGTCACCATCGCGTTCCTGCATGGTTTTTTGTTGGGCAAGTCCGGAAGCTCAACTTTCGATCTCGACGTCCTGCACAAGCAGACCAGTGACTTCATCGAGCACTGTCTTGATAACCCTGGCGAGAAAGCGTTGGACGCAATGCTCAAGATCAAGAGCTAAACGCAGCTAACTCCGTCGCGCAGTTCGTCACGAGACACTCATGGAGTCTAGCATGGATCGACGCAAGCTTCTTCTAACGACTGCGAAGTCAGCGCTGCTCACGGCATTTGGTTTGGTCACGGGAGCGCGGGCGCAGACGCCGATCGATAGTCGTGCTGTCCTGCCGATCCCGCAAGCGCAGGCGAAATCCCCCCCGGCGCTCGACGCACGCGATGCGCGGGCGCCGGCGATCCATCCTCTGCGCGCGCCGCAGGGCGCTCCCAACATCGTCATCGTGCTGATCGACGACATGGGCTTCGGCGCTTCCAGCGCCTATGGCGGTCCCTGCGCAATGCCGACGCTGGAGCGGTTGGCCAAGAACGGGCTGACCTACACCCGGTTCCACACCACGGCCCTGTGCTCGCCGACCCGCGCAGCCTTGCTCACCGGGCGCAATCACCATTCGGTCAACATGGGCAGCATCACCGAGCTTGCCACGGGATTTCCCGGCTACACGTCGGTGCGGCCGGACAGCGCGGCAACGATTGCCCAAATTTTGAAGCTCAACGGCTACAACACGGCGGCGTTCGGCAAGATGCACCAAACCCCTGTTTGGGAAACGAGCGCCTCCGGCCCATTCGATCGCTGGCCGACCGGCGACGGCTTCGAGCGGTTCTATGGCTTCCTCGGCGGCGAGACCAACCAATGGGCTCCGACGCTGTTCGAGGCAACCACGCCGGTGCCGACGCCGGATGATCCGAATTATCATTTCAGTGAGGATCTCACGAGCAAAACCATTGCCTATGTGCGCGAACAGAAGGCAATGACTCCGGACAAGCCGTTCTTCGTCTATCTTGCTTTTGGCGCCACCCATGCGCCGCATCACGTCCCGACGTCATGGATCGAGAAATATCGGGGCAAGTTCGATGCAGGCTGGGATGAGCTGCGTGAGCAGACATTCGCGCGGCAGAAGCAGCTCGGCGTTATTCCCCAGGACTGCGAGCTTACGAAACGGCCGAAAGAAATCCCGGCCTGGGATTCGCTCCCTGCCGACCAGAAGCGTGTCGCGGCGCGGCTGATGGAAACCTACGCGGGCTTTGCCGAGCACACGGACGCGCAAGTCGCGCGTGTGGCTGATGCACTCCAGGATATGGGTGCACTGGACAACACGCTGTTCCTCTATGTGCTTGGCGACAATGGCGCCAGCGGAGAAGGCGGGCTGGAGGGTGCGTTTAACGAATTGGCGGCGCTCAATGGCGTGGCAGAGAACACCGCGTCGATCCTGCCGCATCTCGACGAAATCGGCGGACCAATGGCCTACAACCACTACCCCGTCGGCTGGGCGCATGCGCTGGATACGCCCTACCAATGGACCAAGCAGATCGCCTCGCATTGGGGTGGCACGCGCAACGGCATGATCGTGCATTGGCCTGCAGGCATCAAAGCCAAGGGCGAACTACGCCACCAATGGTGCCACGTGATCGATATCGTCCCCACGCTGCTGGAGACCGCCAAGCTGCCGGCACCGGAATTTGTCGACGGCATCCAGCAACAGCCGATCGAGGGCACAAGCATTGCCTATTCGTTCGACGACCCCAACGCGCCGGAGCGTCACACCACGCAATACTTCGAAATGTTCGGCAATCGCGGCATCTATCACCAGGGCTGGACGGCCTGCACCAAGCACGGCGTGCCCTGGGTCATGAGCGGATTTCCCAAGTTCGCCGACGACGTCTGGGAGCTATACGCGCCGGGCGATTGGTCGCAAGCGAACAACATCGCGGCCAGCAATCCCGAAAAGCTCAAAGAGCTGCAGCAGATATTCCTGCTCGAAGGGGCCAAATACCACGTCTTTCCTTTGGACGATCGCAAAATTGAACGCGCCAACTCCGATCTTGCCGGACGCCCCGATCTCCTGGCTGGGCGCAGCTCGCAAACGCTCTATCCCGGCATGAGCCACATGAACGAGAACACCGTACTCAACATCAAGAACAAGTCGTACGTCATCACTGCGCAATTCACCGTTCCCGACGCCAAGGCCAGCGGCGCCATCATTGTCCAGGGCGGTCGGTTCGGCGGCTGGGGTCTGTACCTGAAGGACGGGTTGCCGGCCCATTGCTACAACTACTTCGGCTTCGAGCATGTCTACGCGCGCGGCACCGAAGCGCTCACGCCCGGTAACCACCTGCTCCGCTACGAGTTCAAGTATGACGGTGGCGGAGTTGGTAAGGGCGGGATTGGCACGCTGTTCGTCGATGGTCGGAAGGTCGGGGAGGCGCGGCTCACGCGAACGGTGCCGTTCATATTCTCCTCCGACGATTTCACCGACATCGGCATCGATTACGGTGCGCCGGTGACCGAGGATTATGAAAGCCCGCTGGGCCGCTTTAACGGCGAGATTTCGTGGGTGCGTATCGACATCGGCGAAGAAGCCTTCAGCGATCCTGCCGGATTGGAGGAAGCGCTGGCCGGGCGATCGTAGCCACCCGACCCGCAGGCCATGCCCAGCGGATCGACACTTCAACGAGCCACAGCGGCTTTCGCGGCATAAGCAGAGGGGGACGACGTCATGAGTGACGATCAATTCAAGAGCAAATCTCGAGAAAGTACGTCGCAAAACAGCGGCGGCCTGAAACGGCGCGATCTCTTGCTCAGCAGCAGCACATTGCTGGCCGCGTCGGCGTTGTCGGCGAGCGGCGTTGCAAATCCCGCGCAAGCCCAGCAGCCGGCGCCCGCGGCGCCGGCCGGCCGGCGGCCCAACATCCTTGTCATCATGGCCGACGACATCGGCTACTGGAACATCAGCGCCTACAATCGCGGCATGATGGGCTACCGCACGCCCAACATCGATCGCATCGCCAATGAGGGCGCGATATTCACCGACTATTACGGACAGCAATCGTGCACCGCCGGCCGCGCGGCGTTCATCACCGGCCAGAGCCCGATGCGGACGGGACTGCTGAAAGTGGGACTGCCGGCGGCGAAGGAGGGCCTGTCGGAGAAGGACCCAACGATCGCCGAACTGCTCAAGCCGCAGGGCTACGTCACCGGACAATTCGGCAAGAACCATCTCGGTGACCGCAACGAATTCCTGCCGACGGTGCACGGCTTCGACGAGTTCTTCGGCAACCTCTACCATCTGAACGCCGAGGAGGAGCCGGAAAATCCGGACTATCCGAAAAATCCGGCGTTTAGGGCGCAATTCGGTCCACGCGGCGTCATGAAGTGCACCGCGACCGCCACCGATACTCCGGGCGACGATCCGCGGTTTGGCCCATGGGGCAAACAGAAATGCGAGGACACCGGGCCGCTCACGAAAAAGCGCATGGAGACAATCGACCAGGAGTTTCTCGACGCCTCGATCGATTTCATCGATCGCGCCAACAAGGACAAAAAGCCGTTTTTCGTGTGGTTCAATCCGAGCCGCATGCACATCTGGACCCATCTCAAGCCAGAATCCGCGGGCAAAACCGGCCTCGGCATTTACCCGGACGGCATGGTGGAGCATGACGGCCAAGTCGGCCAGCTCCTTAAGAAACTCGATGACCTCGGGATCGCGGACAATACGATCGTGATCTACACCACCGACAACGGCGCCGAGACGTTCTCGTGGCCCGATGGCGGCACCACGCCGTTCCGCGGCGAAAAGAACACCAACTGGGAAGGCGGCTATCGCGTACCGGCGATAATTCGCTGGCCCGGCGTGGTGCCGCCGCGCACCGAGATCAACGATGCTTTTTCGGCGGAGGACTGGGCGGCAACGCTGGTTGCCGCGGCCGGCGAGCCCGATATCAAGAACAAGCTTCTGCAGGGCTACGAGGCGGCGGGCAAGACTTTCCGGGTTCACCTCGACGGCTACGACCAGCGCGATCTTCTCGCCGGCAAGGGCCCGACCAAGCGCCGCGAATTTTTCTACTGGACCGACGATGGCAACCTATGCGGCCTGCGTTACGACCAGTGGAAGGCGGTATTCTTGGAACAGAAGGCGGAAGGCTTCGATGTCTGGGCACAGCCGATGGTGCCGCTGCGCCTGCCGATGCTGTTCAACCTGCGCTCGGATCCATTCGAGCGGGCCCAGCATGAGGCCGGCGATTATGTGAGGTGGTTCATCGAGCACGCCTTTGTAATCGTACCGGCGCAGTCGATCGTGGCGCAGCATTTGGCGACTTTTCGGGAATTTCCGCCGCGGCAAAAGCCGGGCTCCTTCTCGGTTGAACAAGCCATGGAGATGCTCCGAAATCCGCCGTCGGACAATTAGCCGCGTCGTCGCGCGTTCGCGGTAGCAGCGTGGCAACGAGTGAGTAACGTGTCGCCTTTACTGCTAGCCTCTGGCGTCGCCGGCTTGAGGAGAGAGGCATGCGTGCAATTCTGATGGCATCGCTCGCGGCAGTCGTCGTCGGCTGGTGGATGGCGTTGGCGGCTTCCGCGGCGGTCGCACAGAACGCCACGCCTGTCACCCAATGGCTGCAGGGCTACGATTACGGCGACTATTATCCCGGCGCGTATCGCCCAGCGTGCCCTGAACGCTATTACTATGCCTGCTGGTTCGACCCATACGGCTACCGGCATTGCGGCTGCCGGCCAGGTCTCGCTTTTTACCTTTTCAGGTCCTACTGATCCGCGCTCATCACCGTCGCAGCGCCGGGAACATGGTTTCACACCGCATAGTCATTGCGTCACTGGCCTAACTGGCCCGCGGCCTTGGCCATCTGCAGGCACGACAGCAGCCCGGTGTAGCTCGGCAGACCGCCGGCGCTGGCTTCGCCGATGCAATTCGCTTTGTCCGCGGGTTTGAAGCTCGACCACTGTTTTACGAGCTGACTGCGAATGGCCATTTCACTTTTTATGCAGCTCTTAAAATCCTGTGGAGCGCTCTGATTGGGTTCGAGAGCCAACCCGCCCTGTTGAGCGATGCCGCGGCAGATGGGATCAAGGTTGAATTGGGGGACAGTGTCCGCAACCGTGACGGTCAATTGCGTGGCTAACGCCAGTGTCATAACGGGGATCATCATTTGAGCGCTCCGTGGTTCGCCTTATATCCGATAATAGCGGAGCCTGCCTCGGAGCACAGCCACCGCGCCCGTCCTCGACTTTACTCCGGTGGTGGGCACTGCAGTTGGGTCAACAGTGCTAGCTTTAGGACGGGTAAATGAGCGCGAGCGGGTCACGGCCATTTTTGCGATAGACCGTGAAATCGGAATCGAGCGTCAGCACGGCGTGCCGCTCGTAGATCTCGGTCATCCGCACGATGCACGCATCGGCCAGTGACATCGGTCTGTCCTTATATTTCCGATGCAACGTGCGCAGGGCGGGAACGTGCTCCTCCACCCGGAACGCTATGTTGAGCGCCCCATTTTCGAGAAGTCCGAACAATGCGTCCTGCGCCCCGGAGAAGCGGGCGAGTAAATACATCGCCTCCGCCAATACCGGCTCGCAGACGAGAAGCGGCGGGTCCAGTTCCTCAACCTGCGCGACCACCCAGTGGTGATGCTGTTCCGCGCGGTCAAAAAAGGCGATCAATGGCCCAGTGTCAACGATGGCGACCGGCATCCTCACCAAACCCTATGAGCTGCTCGGGATTGGATGCGAGGTCGTTAATCCCTGAGTCCACTACGCCGCGTGCATCCTTCATCAGCCCAGCGAGGCTGCGACGCCCCGCGGCAGCGGGTGGCGTTTCGAGAGCGAGCCGCAAGCCTTCCTCGACCAGGTCCTTGAGCTTGCGGCCGCGTAGCGCGGCCTCCGACTTGGCCCTGCGGTAGAGATCATCCGAGACCTCGATCGTGGTCTTCATGATACGTCCTCATAAAAAGGTAAACCCATATTTATGGGTAACCGTACGGAAAAGCAAGCCCCGATTTGGAAACAAACGCACCGAGGCGTTATTTCGAGATGAGCGGGTTCGCCGCTTTGCAAGCCGTGAAGGGATTGCCGACGAAGAGCTTTGCGAAGCCGGCTATCAGGTCCCTACCGCGAATGATTTCGATCAAGGGGAACCACTTCGAGGCATGATTTTTGTGGCCTAACCGGGAGAAGACAAACATGAAACCGATCGTTCCCTCCGCCATCAGCCGCCGTCTCCTGCTCACGACGGCGGCGACGTCATCGATCTTGTTCGGGCCCGCGCTTCCTATCTTGAAGCAGGCGCAGGCGCAGACCGACCCACTCCCTTCGTGGAACGGCGGCGCGAACAAACAGGCCATCATCGATTTCGTTGCCCGCGTCACGCAGCAAGGCGGGCCGGATTTCGTGCCGCCCACCGAGCGCATCGCGACATTCGACAACGACGGGACGTTGTGGGTGGAACATCCGATGTATACCCAACTGGCCTTCGCGCTCGATCGCGTGAAGGCCATGGCGCCGATGCATCCGGAATGGGCGGACAAGCAGCCATTCAAGGCGGTGCTTGATGGGGATATGAAAACCCTCGCCGAAGCCGGCGAACAGGGCATGGCGGAGCTGGTCATGGCGACCCACGCCGGCATGACGACGGAGGAATTCCAGAAGATCGTGACGGATTGGCTGGCCACCGCACGCCACCCGAGATTTAAGCGCGCTTATACCGAACTCGCATACCAGCCGATGATCGAGCTGCTCGCTTTTCTGCGCGCCAATGGGTTCAAGACCTTTATCGTCTCAGGCGGCGGCATCGAGTTCATGCGGCCGTGGACCGAGCGGGTCTTTGGAGTGCCGCCGGAGCAAGTCGTGGGCTCGTCGATCAAGACGAAGTTTCAGATGCGGGACGGCCAACCGGAGCTTTTCCGTTTGCCGGAGGTAAATTTCATCGATGACGGGGCCGGCAAACCGGTCGGCATCAACGAGTTCATCGGCCGCCGTCCGATCGCGGCATTCGGCAATTCCGACGGCGATCTTGAAATGCTGCAATGGACGACGATGTCCGGCGGCGCGCGACTTGGCCTCCTGGTCCATCACACCGACGCGGAGCGCGAATACGCCTATGACCGCAACACACCCTTCGGCCGCCTCGACAAAGCCCTGGATGCCGCGGCGCTGAACAAATGGGTCGTGGCCGACATGAAGAGCGATTGGAAGCGCATCTTCGCGTTCGAATAGGGTTTGCGGAGCAGGCCGGCGACGATGTCCGGAGTGGCTTGCCAGCTTCGGCCTGAAGCCCCGACGAATCAAATCGAAACTTTGACTGCCGCAGTTACGGCTGGCCAAGCTCGCCCAAGGCGGTGACAATCGGCGCGCTGGAGAGCTTTATCAGGCCACTGTAAGGCTGATCCATCTCGACAATCAGATAGACCGAACCGGCCACCGACAGCGCGCATACGAACAGCGCAGCGATCACGCTGCTATTTGGCGGCGCGAACAGGCCGAAGCTCGCAAAAATAGCGCCGAACCAAAAGATCAACACGGTCAGCAACGGCCATTGAATACTACTGCCCATCTCCTCCACGGCCGTCCAGCGTATTTCCGCGATATCGCTGGTAAGCTGCAATGCCCTCGCTTTGAGCCACTGTTGGGCATCGTTTTGCGGAGCAAGATTCAGAATATTGCGTTGAATGACTTCGGCGCCAGGACCTTGGTTGACCGCCTCAGGTTCGAGTTTCCCCGCGCCTTCCTCCGGCCAAATCTGGTGGAACCTCATCACGACGATCCGGCGAAGCAGATCGCGGGAGGCGCGCGTCTCCGGCCCATATTGGGCCAATGTGCGATCGAGCAAGATGTAGCGGGTAGCGGCGCGGGTCAACTCGCCATCTTTGCTATCGAAGGAACTCTTGGCCGAGGCAATCAGCAAACCAACCACCAGCGCCGCAAGCGTGGCGATCATGGCCATAGCGATCCTGATAACGTCCTTTAAATCGGCGCTCAGGTGATGCTCGGGCAGAATGGAGCGGAGATACATGCCGAACAACGCGCCGCCAAAAACGACCGCAAAAACCACTCCCCCGATGGCCAGGGCGCTCATGCGTCGCTTAGGAGTTTCTGCGATGAAAAAAGAGAGCCCAAAAATTATCCTCACCGATCACTCGGCTGATCTCTCCCAATATAAAGAACGGCGTCAGCGCAACGGTCGCAATGATTCCGAGAGACACAATTCCCCACAAGTTGTTGGCGCCGATCTTTGAAATGACCTCGCCTATCGGCTCGCCATGCCACATGCCGATAAGCACATGCTCAACAATGTGGAAACATATGAGCGTAATGCCGAACAGAAGAGACTTGAATAGAATCGAATAAATGAGGGGTTTGTCATTGAGCCGATGGCCCAGATGCAGATCCTCGGCCACCAGCATGACTTTTGCGAAGACCAGGGCATTAATGAACGCAAGACCGTGCGGCACATAACTCATTTGATGCTGCGATAAAATTATAGATTCGTGAATGGCCAAAAGTCCGAACACCACCCAAAGATATAAAAACATCAGCGCGAAGTCTTTAATTTGATGTTTGGCTCTCTCTTTGAAATTTTGTTTGGATTTCTGCCCTTCGCTTTCTTCGCCGGCGCTTCGATTGAGTTGCCGCGGCGCATTAGGCAATTGGGAGGATTCAGCAAAAAGACCGGATACATCGCCCGCGGTAATCCAGGAATCAAGCCCGGGTGTCCACACTAAATCGTCGTCCAGGAGACGTCTTTGGCTGGCGAACCGTGCCAGCTCGCTAAAGCGAAGCGGCCCATATTCCTTTTCATTCTTAAAGACATACCACTGGTCTTCGCCCGACAACGATGCCTGCTTTTGCCGTGAAGTCTGACGTTGAGAATTCAAATTCGTGGCCTCTCGAGCGAGCTCGACTCTGACTTTATATTTTGTGCGCCTATTCGTTCAGCTTTCTAGCATGCCGAGCGCGTTGAAGGTACGCAAAGCAGATCCGGACTGCTTGCCTCTCCGCCCGTAGCAGAAGATCAGTTTCTAAATCGGCGAAAAAGACGCGGGAGGGTGATGATATATCACGATGTAACGAGGCGGCGATACCCCAACCCTTCCGGGTGTTAGAATAAATCCGCGTTCAAACGGAAAATCGCAGAGCGCATTCTCGGCGCTGCCCACTCACCCCGCCAGTAGCGATCTTCCCAGCTGCGTGACAGCCGCATTGCTGGAGCGAGCGGCCGGAGACGAGTGCCAAGGCGCCGCCGATCAATGTGTCGAGCCCGCGCCAGAGTCTGCCACGGTCCCGTCGGCACCCAAACCTGCTGCGGTGAGGGCGCACGATCGAGAATGGTGTCGTCGATATCGAGCAGGAACGCGCATTTGCGCAAATCCGGAGCGAGCGTCATTTCCGCAATCTCCACATCGAGGCGCAAAATCTCCAAGCCGTTTTCCAAGCCCAGCGCTGTCAAGTCCGATGTCCGTATTTAATCGACGAATGCGAGGGGCCGGGCCACGGTTTCGAGCGGTTTACGCTCGGCCGCAACGCCCCACAACGCTTCCGCCGCGGCGGCGCCTATCATAAGGATGGCACCGATGACGTAGCCGATGGCGACGCTGCCCCGCGATCCGGTATTGATCAGCATGCCGAACACAAGAGGCCCGGCGATGCCGCCGACGCCGGTGCCGATGGCGTAGAAGAACGCGATCGCCAGCGCGCGAATTTCGAGCGGAAAAATCTCGCTCACTGTCAGATAGGCGGAACTCGCCGCCGCCGAGGCGAAGAAGAACACCGCCATCCAGGCAATCGTCAGCGTCTGCGCCGAAAGGAGATCGCGGCTGAACAGATCGGCGGTGACGGCGAGCAAAACGCCGGAGATTGCATAGGTCGATGCAATCATCACTTTGCGCCCGATCGTGTCGAACAGACGGCCAAGCAGAATTGGTCCCAGTACATTGCCCGCCGCGAACGGCAGGATGTACCAGCCGACCCGACCGGCCGGCGTGTGATAGAAGTCGGTCAGGATCAGCGCATAGGTGAAGAAGATTGCATTGTAGAAGAACGCCTGCGCTGCCATCAGGCTCAAGCCCACCAGCGTGCGTTGCCAATATGTTTCGAATAGCGCGCGCGCGACTTCGGCAAGCGGCGTGTGGTTGCGCATTCGCAGCCGAACTTTTTGGTGCACCGGCATTCCCCCTCCCTTTTCTCCCTCGCAAGCGGGGGAAAGAAGACAGGTGGTGAATTGCGCTTCGATGCCCCGCATGACCTCGTCAGCCGCTTGCGGCATACCATGCGTTACCAGCCAGCGCGGACTCTCCGGGATCCAAAGTCGCATCACGAGAATCACTAATCCCAGTGTAGCCCCAATAAGAAAAGCGAGCCGCCAGCCGATCGCCGGATCGATGATGGCTGGGTCGAGTAATACGAGGGAACCGCCCGCCCCCACAGCCGCGCCGGCCCAGAAACTGCCGTTGATAAGGAGATCGGTCCAGCCGCGGAACCGTGCCGGGATGAGCTCCTGGATTGTCGAATTGATGGCGGTGTATTCGCCGCCGATGCCAGCCCCGGTGAGAAAACGGAACAGGATGAAGCTCCACGCGCCTCCGGACAAGCCCGTAGCGGCAGTCGCCAGCAAATACACAGCAAGCGTTATTGTGAACAATTTCTTGCGCCCCAGGCGGTCCGTCAGCCAGCCGAAAAAGAACGCGCCCAGCACCGCGCCGCAGAGGTAGCAGCTGCCTGCAAGCCCGACTTGCGTGTTGCTCAACCCTAGAGCCGAGGTTTGCTTGAGCTCGCCGGCAAGCGCTCCGGCGAGCGTCACTTCCAGGCCATCGAGAATCCAGGTGATACCGAGCGCCACGATGACCAGAAGATGAAATCGCCCGAACGGCAGCGCATCGAGGCGGGCAGGGATATCGGTTTCGATGATCGCGCCCGATGAGGCAGAAGCGACGTTAGTACCTTCCGGCGCCCTTGTGCGCGGCAATTGCGGCTGGGCAATCCGAAGATTGAAAATGCGATGCGCAAATGCGCCGCCTGCGTATGAAACCATATCGAAATGACACCAAGCCCGGGCTCCAGGGAACTAACGCCTCGCCCGGTCGGGCGTTCCGGGCTGCAGTCCGCTGGAACCGCCGCACTACTGCGCTTGCGCCGCTTTGCCGGTATAGGTGATGCGCCAGATGGTGCTGCTCGCATCCTCGGAGATGAGCAGCGCGCCGTCCTTGTCCACGGTCACGCCGACCGGCCGGCCCCAGACTTCGGAATCGTCAATCACGAATCCAGTGGCGAAATCGTCGTACTCGCCGGTCGGCGCGCCGTCCTTCACGATGACGCGAATGATTTTGTAGCCGGTGCGCTTGGATCTGTTCCACGAACCGTGTTCGGCGGCGAAAATGTTGCCGCGATACTCCGCCGGAAATTGCGCGCCATCATAAAACGTCATGCCGAGCGAGGCCGAATGCGGCTGAATCAGCACGTCGGGAATGGTGACTTTATCATTGAGGTCCGGCCGCTCGCCTTGGTGGTGCGGGTCCTCGTTGGCGCCGATGTAGTACCAAGGCCAGCCGTAAAAGACGCCCTCGCGGACGCGCGTAATGTAATCCGGCGGCACGTTATCGCCGAGCCCGTCGCGCTCATTGGTCGAGCACCAGACAGCATCCGTCGCGGCCGCGATCGCCATGCTGACGCAATTGCGGATGCCGGTCGCGAATATGCGCTCGTTCTTGCCCTCCGGATCGAAGGCCAGGACGTCGGCGCGGCCGGCTTCGCGGCCCCAGGTGGCGCCGAGCGGGCGACTGGATACGAAGTTTTGCAGCTCGCCGCCGGAGAGTTTCTCCATGTCTTCGGCATCGTTGGAGCCGGAGCCGACCGACACATACATTGTCTTCCCATCCGGTGAGAACACGACATCGCGCGTGTGATGGCCGCCGACCGGCAGATGCGGAACGATGGTTTCGGCGGTGCCGCGCGCCGAGAGATCGCCATTGCGGTAGGGGAAACGAACAACAGCATCGGTGTCGCCGACATAGACCCATTGCGGATCGGGTCCGGGCGGATAGAACGCGATACCGAAAGGATAAGTCAGTCCGGAAGCGAACACCGAGGGTTGCGACGCTTCGCCGCCATTGGCGCGTAACACGCGGATGCGGCCTGCCTCGCTCTCGGCGACGAACACGTCGCCGTTCGGCGCGGTGCGGATAATGCGTGGCCCCGACAATCCAGAAGCAAATAGGTTGACTTCAAAGCCATTTGGGACGATTGGCTTTTGGTCGGTCCGGTGCACTATTCTGACGACATTCCGCACGGATTTGGCAAGGTCAGGCGCCGGAAAATCTTGCGGCCTGATCAGCCGCCGCGTGCCAGGGCGGTCGGCGTGCCAGTCGCCAAATGCGGCCGAGCCTTCGAGTAGACCGGCGCCTGTTTGCGCGAGCAGCGGGATGGCGGTGAGTGAAACTATTGTTGCGACGGAAATTGCAATGATTGCAGGAAACGGGCGGCGCATGGCGTACTCCTGGCAAAGCCCGAATAATGAACAGGCCGAGGCTGGTGGAGTTCCAGGGTCTATGGATGTGGCTCTGGCTTGGCGTGATGGCAAGGTGTGCGGGCGCGGCGCCATGACTCAATTTACGCCGTGCCGGCGGGACGGGAAGTCCCAGTCGAACCCACTTTCGGAATTAGCCCTGCGATTGAAGTGTTATCACCCGGCATTCCGCCCGTTCTACATTCCGTTCGTTCGCCCGGTGACGCACCTTGATCGCTAAAATCGCGACACAACTCGAAATCCCCCGGCGGCTACGCGCCCTCGTACGGGCGCGGGAATCGAGCCTGGTCGCGCTGGCGGCGCTGGTCGGCGTGATCGCCGGAATCGTCGTCGCCGGCATGGGCGCCTCGGTCGATCTTCTGCACGAATTGTTTTTCAATCTTCAGCACGGCGAGCGGCTATCGGCGCGGCTCACGCTCAATCCATATCTCGCGCTATCGGTGCCGCTTATCGGCGGCTTGATTATGGGGCTGGCGAGCGAAATCATCCGGCGCTGGCGGCCGGAGCGGGAAATCGATCCGATCGAAGCCAATGCGCTGCATGGCGGCCGCATGTCGCTCCTCGGCAGCATCATCGTCGCGGCGCAGACGGTGTGGTCGAGCGGGGTCGGCGCGTCGGTCGGCCTTGAAGCCGGCTACACGCAGTTTGCCAGCGGCATCGCCTCGCGCATCGGCAACGCGTTTCGCCTGCGTCGCGGCGACCTGCGTATCCTGGTCGGTTGCGGCGCCGCCGCCGGCATTGCCGGCGCGTTCGGTGCGCCGCTCGCCGGCGCTTTCTACGCCTTCGAACTGATCATCGGCAGCTATTCGCCGAACAGCCTCGCTCCGGTGGGGATTTCGGCGCTGATCGGTTATCTGGTCACACGATCGCTCGAACCGGCCGAGCTGGGCATCGTCGCTCCCGAGAAGACGACCATCGTGGCGCACGATCTCGTGCTCGCCGCCACGCTCGGCCTGTTGGCGGCGGCGCTCGGCATCATTCTGATGCGCGGCGTTGCCTTGAGCGAGACCATGTTCGCGCGGTTGCGGTTGCGGCCGGCGCTGCGCACGATGGCCGGCGGACTTGTCGTCGGATTATTGGCGATCGTGTCGCCGCAGATAATGTCGTCGGGCCATGGCGCGCTGCGCGTCGCCGGCATGCTTGATTTGTCGTTTCGCACCGTCGCTCTGTTGTTCGTCCTTAAGATCGTGGCCTCGATTGCGTCGCTGGGTTCCGGATTTCGCGGCGGGATGTTCTTTTCCTCACTGCTGATCGGAGCGCTCGGCGGCCATCTTCTCGCGGTGGCGCTGACGATGTTGTGGCCGACCGTCTATTTCGATCCGAATGCCTATGCCGTGATCGGCATGAGCGCTCTATCGGCCTCCGTCGTCGGCGGACCGCTGACCATGACCTTCATCGCGCTGGAAACCACCGGCGACCTTTGGCTGACGACCGCGGTGCTGGTCGCCGTCATCATCGCGGCGCAAGTGACGCGCGAAGTGTTCGGCTATTCCTTCGCGACCTGGCGTTTCCATCTGCGCGGCGAAACCATCCGCAGCGCCGCCGATATCGGCTGGATGCGCGAGCTCACCGTCGAGAAAATGATGCGTCAAGACGTGCAGACGGTGCTCGCGTCATCGACCGTTGCCGCGTTCCGCGAGACTTTCCCGCTCAGCTCCACGGCCTACGTGATCGCGGTCGACGAAGCCGATCGCTATGTCGGGCTGATTTTGGTGGCGGACGCCCATGCCGCCGAATCCGCGGACAAGTCGGTCAAGAACCTGCTGCGCCACCAAGACGACATGCTGCTTCCCGGCATGGCGGTGAAGGAAGCGGTGCTGGCCTTCGACCGCGCCGAATCCGAAGCGCTGGCTGTCGTCGATTCTTATCTCGACCGGCGCGTCATCGGCATCCTCACCGAGGCCTATGTGCTGCGCCGCTATTCGGCGGCCTTGGAAGGTCGCCGCCGCGACTTGGTCGGCGAGGAATAGGCCCAAATACTACGTTACCCGACTGTGCAATCGGGTGAGGGATGAGATAATATACGAGCCGCTCGGGTAGCCGGCGCCACAAAAATGACGGCGAGGGAGGCGAGAATGCCTAGGGTACAAGCGTTTGTTTTTTTAGTGTTATCGATTTTGATTGGCGGCATCTGCGCTGCGGCGGCGCAGACGTTGAGCTACGCCGACGCCGTCGACCAACTCGCCGTCGCCTGCCGCGCCGATCTGGCAAAATATTGCAGAGGCGTTGAGCTCGGTAACGGACGTCTCCGGGCCTGCCTCGATGCGCACCCGGTATCGCCACAATGCCAACAGACTCGCATGGCGGTCTATGCGTCGATTGCCCGACGGGCCGCAGCCCAGCGAAATATTGGCGACATCTGCGACGCGGATATCGAAAGATTGTGCGGCACTTCGCACGCCGATGCACACCTCGTGGAGTGCCTGCTTAGTGTATCGCCCGCCGCGATGAGCCCGGCCTGCAGCCAAGCATTCACTGACACCGGCTGGCGCACGGAAAGGGCTCAACAATGATCAGGCAGCAAATCTATGCCGTCTCCGCACTGATTTTGTCAGTCGCGGTGGCTGCCGCCGTAGCAGATACGCGCCTGGATTCGGCTCAAATCGCTACCAGCTTGGCGAATGTCAGCAACACCGCCGGGCTAGACCTTACAGCCGCGCAGATGCGGCAGGCGGTGTTGGACAATATCCGCAATTATCCAGGGTCAATTCCGCCCCGCCCGCTGACGTTTCCGCAGCTCGCAAACCTCGCTCAGTTCACCGTTGAGATCAATTTCGACTTCAATTCCTCGGCGATCCGGCCGGAGTCATACCGGAACGTCGGCGCGATCGCCGATGCGCTGCATAATCCGATTCTGCTCGGTTATGGATTCCTTGTTATCGGCCACACCGACTCGGTCGGCGGCCGCGCCTACAATGTAGGCTTAAGTCAAAGGCGCGCGGAAGCCATCGTCGCTGCGTTAGTGAATCCCTTTGGCGTTAATCCTGCAATACTGCAGCCGGTCGGCATGGGCGAAGAGCAGTTGCGCGATCCGGCGCACCCGACCTCGGGTGTCAACCGGCGCGTTCAGCTCATCAATGTCGGCAAGAAATTCTGCTTCGGCCGCTCCGGCGAACAATTTGTGTGCCAGTGAGGCGCCTTGCGGACTTGACCTGATGCGGAGCGCCTTACGTCACGGGCGCAGGTAAGCGTAACCCTGCGCCTGCAATTCGGCGAGCCGCACCACGCCGCCCTTTGCGGCGACGGCAAAACCCGGCAGCAGATCTGTCAGCGTGACGTTTTGCGCCCGCATCGTGTTGATGCATGCATTGAGCCCGAGACCCGATTTTCTCAAATCGTCGAGATCGTGCGACGTATCGGGCGTGGCCTCGGCGATATGGAATGCTTTGAGCGCCGGGCCGTGCACCACGAGCGCGATCGTCACGTTTTCGGGCCCGCCCATGCCGTTGAAGTGATTGCGGATATTGCCGAGAACGAAACCGACTTTGTCGAGATCGGCAAGATGATAGGCGACTTTGGCAGCGTCCGGCGTCGCCGCGCGGGCGGGCGCAATGAACGCCGGGATCGGCATGATGGCGCAAGCGAGCTGAAGCAAATTGCGTCGGCGCATCGGATTCTCCACCACGGCACTCCATTTCAGTTTTATCGCTGGCGCCGCATAGCGGCCAATTCCTTGCGATCGGCGACAAGCGACGTGCACTCGTTCAAGCCCGTGCGGTCGAGCCGGAACACTTTGTCGTCGGCGCCGGCTTGCAATGCGCCGGCCGCCGTCGCGTCGGGCGCGTTGCCTTTCCAAATGCGGATGTGGTCGAGCTTGACGATGACCGAATTGTCATTGTTGGTAAGTGTAACATCGACGCCGCCGCCGTCGCAATCGACGTCGCATTCGAAATCGATGCCGGCGGGCTTCGTCACCCGGTCCTCGAGCGGTATATCGGGGTTGTCCGCGTCTTTGATCGTCGGCGCATGGCCGCAATTGCCGCTGGAATCGAAATCGCCCGGACGATCGCGAAAATTGACGCCGAGCCGGAACGAATATTGGAAATTCGGGAAGTCCGGATCTTTTTCGGTGCTGATGAGGAGCCTCATCACGCTGACCTTCTGTAACGGATGTCGCGCGAGGTGCTCGGGATCGTAGCGGCGCACGAAGCAGGCATAGGCCTTCGGCTGGGGAACGCTCCCGGCGAACATCTGCTTGGCAAAATCGGCGTCGAGCTGGCGGTCGTCGGCGATGGCCTGCGGCGCAGTCAAGGCCACCCTCGCGACCGCTATCGCCGCCACCAGGGCGGGAACTGCCGATATTGCGCGGAATGATCCCATTTCATCCTCATCGGTCGCTCTACATTATGTAATGTACTTAGTCGGCTCCGCTGCCGCAGACGTTCAACCCGCCCTCCGCCGGATACGACCCCGATGGACCGCATCGGCGGCGACGATAGAATGGACGCCGCCTGACGGGAGAAACGGCCGAGATGGATGAGCGGACAACGGGGGATTGCATCGCCAATGCTCGCGCTTTAGCGCCGGTCATCGCGGCCGCGGCGCCGCGCATCGAAGCCGGCCGCGAGTTGCCGCCGGACCTGGTTGATGCGTTGCATGAAGCGCGCTTGTTCCGCATGCTGGTGCCGCGTTCGCTGGGCGGCGAGGAAGTCTCGCCGGTCGTTTTCATGCGGACAATCGAGGAAATCGCCAAGGCGGATGCATCGACCGCCTGGTGCATCGCGCAAACGTCGGTCTGCTCGACGATTGCTAAATCCATGAAGCCGGAAATTGCCGCAGAGATTTTCAAGAAAAATCCGCGCGGTGTGCTGGCCTGGGGTCCTACCAACAACGCCAAAGCGGTTGCGGAAACCGGCGGCTTTCGCGTCACCGGCACCTGGCCGTTCGCCAGCGGCAGCCGGCATGCCACCTGGCTTGCCGCGCATTGTCTCATCTACGAGCCGGACGGCCAACAGCGCCGCGATGCGGACGGCAATCCGGTACAGAAGACCTTGGTCGTGCCGCGCGAGCGGGCGACGATCAAAGATGTATGGCACGTGATCGGGCTAAAGGGCACCGGCAGCGACACCTATGTTCTGACCGACGTCTTCGTGCCGGAGGATTACGCGATCGGCTACCATGCCTTGAACCCCGCCGAACGGCGCGAACGCGGCCCGCTCTACGCGTTCACGATTTACCAGTTGTTCGGATCGAGCTTTCCGGCGGTCGCGCTCGGCATCGCGCGCACGCTCCTGGACGACTTCTGCGCCTTGGCGCAAACCAAGAAGGCAATGGGTCAGACATCGCCGCTGCGCGATAACGCGGTGGTCCAGTCGCAGGTCGGCGTCGCGCAATCGCAGCTCGCGGCCGCGCGCGTATTTTTCTTTGCGACCTGGGAGGAGGTCTGGCAGGCGGCGCAATCGGGAACGTTGTCGGTCGACCAACGGGTGCGGTTGCGCATGGCGTCGATTCATGCGAGCCAACAGGCACGGCAAGTGGTCGAGACTGCCTACCTTGCCGCCGGGACGGTCGCGGTTCTCGAAAGCAATCCGTTCGAGCGCCGGTTCCGCGACATGCACGCGGTGTCGCAGCAGGCGCAGTCGCAATTCGCGATTTTCGAGGCGATCGGCCGGCACTTCCTCGGCCTGCCGCCGAACTCGCGCCTGATCTGAACCGGCGGTATCGTTGACACGCCGCCACGCGAACTCCGACCATGAAGCGCAACCGGGCCTAAGCCATGTTTTTTGAAGAGCGTGTTGCCGAGCTGATGCGCAAAATGCTGCGCAAGAAGCTCTATGTGCTGATCTCGAAGCCGGTTGTGCCGCCGGATAGACTGAAACCGTTCCTGATGGCGCATTTGGAATATATGATCGAGCTGGAGAAGCGCGGTGTCGTATTCGCGTCGGGTCCGCTGGCCGACGGCGAGGGACCGCCGAGCGGGCATGGCCTGACGGTGTTGCGGTCGGGCAGCGCCGAGGAAGCCCGCGCCATCGCCGAAGCCGATCCGTTCTTTGTCAATGGCCTGCGCACGTTCGAGTTGAAGGAATGGACGGTCATGGAAGGAACGCTCGGCCTGCGCGTCAATCTCTCCGATCAGTCGATCGAAGTGGTATGAAGGCCGCAGTGCCAAGAAACGCATAGAGGGACGTTCATGGAGACCATAGGCTTTGTCGGCGTCGGCAAGATCGGCATGCCGATCTCGCAGAACCTGATTAAAAGCGGCCGCCGCGTGGTCGGCTTCCGCCGCTCGTCGCTCGCCGAATTCGAAAAGATCGGCGGCGTGCCGGCGCGCTCGGCGGCCGAGGTCGGCGCCCAGGCCGACATCGTGCTGTCTTGCCTGCCGTCGACGGAGGCGCTCGACGAGGTGATGCATGGCCCGCATGGCCTCGTCCAATCGGCGCGGCCGGGGCAGATCGTCGTCGAACTCGGCTCGCATCCGGTTTCGGACAAAAAGCGGCAGATCGCGCCGCTGGCGCAGAAGGGCGCCATTTTCATCGACGGTGAAGTCTCCGGCACGCCGGGCATGGTGTCGGCGCGCAAGGGCGTCATCTATCTCGCCGGCGACGCCGAGGCCTGCAAGAAAGTCGAGAACGTGGTCTCAGGCTTTGCCGATTCCTGTCTCTATTTCGGCGAGTTCGGCGCCGCGAGCCGCGTCAAGCTCGTCAATAATCTTTTGGTCGCGATCAACATTGCCGCGACGGCGGAGGCGATGGCGCTCGGGCTGAAGGCGGGCGTCGATGTGCCGCTGATGATCAAGGCGATCTCCACCGGCAGCGGCGGCTCGACCCAGTTCGGTATCCGCGCGCCGTGGATGGCGGAACGCCGCTTTCAGCCGATGCAGGGCGGCGTGCCGAGCTTGCAGCATTATTTCGAAATGCTTGCCGACTTCGCCGGCAGCGTCGGCGTGGCGACGCCGCTGCTCGATTGCGTCGTGCCGCTCTACCAGCGCTTCATGGACATGGGGCTCGGCGACAATGACGTAGCCGCCATGGTCGACGTCATCGGCTCGCTGCCGCGCGCCAAGAAAGCATAACAGGAGGACAGTTCGTATGATCCGCGTCAGCAAGATCGCGCATGCCAGCTACGAGACGCCCGATCTCGACAAGCAGGCCGAGTATTACACCGAGATTTTGGGATTGACACTTGCCGCCAAGGAGAAGAATGCCGTCTTTCTCGCCTCGACCGTCGATCACCATTCGGTCGTGCTGCGTGAAGGTGCGCAGGCGCAATGCGTGCGAGTCGGATTTCAAATTCCGCCCGATGCCGATCTCGGCGATTTCGAAAAGCAAGTCGCAAGCCACGGCGTCAAGACCGAGCGCCGCAAGGACCCCGAGCCGTCGATTTCCGACATGCTGGCGTTCGCCGATCCCAAGGGGACGGTCATCGAAGTCTTCAAGCGCGACGCATTCTCGCACCAGAAATTCCAGTCGAAAGGCATCGTGCCGCATAAGCTCGGCCACGTCGCCTTCCACGTCACCGACGTCAAGCACGTCACCAAGTTCTATGTCGACGTGCTGGGCTTTCGCGAATCCGACTGGATGGCCGATTTTTTCTCGTTTCTGCGCTGCGGCCCGGATCATCACACGATCAACTTGATGCAGACCGGCTCGAACCGGCACTTTCACACCGCTTTCGAGCTGCGCGACTGGGGCCACATGCAGACGGCATGCGATTTCCTGTCCGTCAAAGGCTACAAATTGCTGTGGGGTCCGGGCCGGCACGGCATCGGCCACAATCTGTTCGCCTATCACCGCGCGCCGAACGGCTTGATCACCGAGACTTTCGCCGAGCTCGATCGCATGAACGAGGAGCTCGGCTATTTCGAGCCGCGGCCCTGGCACCGCGACAATCCGCAGCGGCCGAAAGTGTGGGCCAAGGACCCGTCAGCCTCGAATCTCTGGGGTATCATGCCGACGGACGAGATGCACCACTGACGCTTTCCTGCCCCGCAAAGGGGAAAGCGGCATAGCGACGGCATGATCGGGAGGGAAAAATGAAAATCCGGATTCGCGCGGCGGCCGCGTTGGCGTGCCTTGCCGCGGCGGCAACTGCAACCGGCGCGGCGCGAGCCGATAATTATCCGTCGCGACCGATCACCATCATCGTGCCGGCCTCGCCCGGCGGCGTCACCGATATGCTCGGCCGCATCCTGGCGCAGCACTTCATCGCCGACTGGGGCGCGGAAGCGGTGGTCGAGAACAAGCCGGGCGCCAACAACCAGGTCGCCGCGGAATATGTGACGCATCAGCCGGGCGACGGCTACACGCTGTTCATCGGTCCGGAAACCACGTTCATCGTCAATCCGACGTTGTATCCGCATCTGGCCTACGATCCGGTGAAGGGATTCACGCCGATCACCGGGCTGGTGCAGATCAATCACGCGGTCATCCTCAATCCTGCGGTGCCGGCCGACAACGTCAAGGAGCTGATCGCGCTCGGCAAGTCGAAGCCCGGCCAGCTCAATTACGGCACCTTCGGCGTCGGCTCGAGCGGTCATCTCAATATGGAAATGTTCAAAGCCGACACGGGTACGAATTTCGTCGCGGTGCACTACAAAGGCGCGGCGCCGGCTATGCAGGACGTCATCGCCGGTCACATCCAGCTGATGTTCGTCAGCGTCGGCACCGCGCTGCCGCAGGCCAAGGCGGGCACGGTGAAATTGATCGGCATCGGCGCGCCCAAGCGCATGGCGCTGTTGCCGGATATTCCGGCCATCGCCGAAACGGTGCCCGGCTATACCGCGGTGTCGTGGTTCGCGCTATTCGGCCCGGCGGGCATGCCGCCCGAGGTGGTCGCCAAGATCAACGGCGAGGTGCGCAAAACCTTCGCCGATCCGAACGTTCAGCAGAGCTTCCTCGACAAGCAATATTTCGAGTCTCTCGCCGGCTCGCCCGAAGAATTGAGCGAACGGCTTCGCACCGAAGAGCCGAAATGGCGCAAGCTGATCACGCAAGCGCAGATTAAAATGGAATAAAGCCGCCGCTCGCGCATTGCCTTGCGGCAGGCCGGAAAAGACGCCAATATCGATAGATGTTGCTCAGGCATTTTGTCGAATTTCCGTGGGTGCAGAGGTCCATCGGCGTGGCGGCCGCGGAATATTTGCGGTTTGTTCGGAAGACGAGCGAGTTCGGGATCGATCCCGCTGATTTTTACGTACGCGTTCGCCCGGACCTGCCGGCGATTGTCGCGATGTGGCACGGCCAGCACTTCATGATGCCGTTCTTCAAGCGCAAGGAGCATCTGGTCAAGGTCTTGATTTCGCGGCACCGCGACGGCGAGATCAACGCGGTGGCCGCCAGCCGTCTCGGCGTCGAGCCGATCCGCGGCTCGGGGACGAGCGGCCGCGATTTTCTGAAGAAGGGCGGCGTCGCCGGGTTCAAGCAGATGCTCGAAGCGCTGGGCCGCGGCTACAACGTCGCGCTGACCGCCGACATTCCCAAAGTCTCGCGGATCGCCGGGCGCGGCATCGTGCAGCTGGCGCGCGCTTCGGGGCGGCCGATCTATCCGGTCGCGGTGGCGACCAGCCGGTTTGTCGAGCTGCGAAGCTGGGACCGCTCCGTGTTCAATCTGCCGTTCAGCCGTTTCGCCATCGCCGCCGGCGAGCCGATCCGCGTCGCGCCGGACGCCGACGATGCGACGCTCGAAGACGCGCGGCGCCTCGTTGAAACGCGATTGAACGGCACGACGGAACGCGCTTATGCCATCGCCGAAGGCCGCGCCAAGGATTTCGTCTGGGGCCGCAGGCAAACCGGAAGCACGCAACTCGCTTAAGACCATGCTACGCACGCTGCGTATGAATGGTGTATTCTCGCGGCAATTGAAGGGACTCGGTCGTGGATCAAAAGCGAACCTTTGCAGTGGTGCTTGAACCTGAGGAAGAGGGTGGCTTCACTGTTCGTGTTCCTGCATTCCCCGAGATAGTCAGCTATGGCAAGGACGAGCGCGAGGCCTTGGCGATGGCGGAGGATGCCATTCGGCTCGTGATTGCCGATTGCAGCGCGCTCGGCGAACCGATCCCTAACGGCGAGCCGCCACGCATCCGAGAAATCACCGTCACGCTTGCGGCATGAACGGGCGGCTGCCGGCGCTCACGGCGCGCGACGTCATTCCAATAATCCGAAAATCCATGAGCGACTAAACGGACACATACCACCTCGACCGGAGGAAACCGCAATCATGCGAACCATCACTCTTGAAGAACATTTTGCGACGCCGGGATTTCTCGACGGGCCCGGGCAAGACCTGAAAAACGCGGCGCTGAAATTCGAGGGCCGCGCGACGCGGCTGATCGAGCAGCTGTGCGATATCGGCGCCAAAAGAATGGCGGCGATGGATGCCGCCGGCATCGACATGCAGGTGCTGTCGCTGACCTCGCCCGGCACCGAGCAATTGGACGCAGCCGATGCGATCGCGCTGTCGCGTGAAGTGAACGACTTTCTTGCCGAAGGCGTGAAGAACAATCCGAAGCGGTTCGCCGGCTTTGCCACGCTGCCGACTGCGGCCCCGGAGCAGGCGGCGGCGGAGCTGGAGCGCCGCGTGAAAGCGGGCGGCTTCGTCGGCGCCGTCATCAACGGCCACAATCGCGGGCGCTATCTCGACGACAAATTCTTCTGGCCGATCCTGGAATGCGCCGAACGGCTCAACGCGCCGATCCATATCCATCCGACGCGGCCGCCGCAGCCGGTCGTCGACGCGTATTACAGCGGCTTCTCGCCGCTTGTTGTCGACATGTTCGCCAGCCCCGGCTGGGGCTGGCATATCGAGACCGCGATCCACCTCGTTCGCCTGATCCTCGGCGGCGGCTTCGACCGCTTTCCGAAATTGCAGATCGTGATCGGTCACTTGGGCGAAGGACTGATGTCGATGTTTCAGCGGCTCGATAACATGACCCCGGCGATGACAAAGCTGAAGCGACCGATCACTTCCTATCTGCGCGAGAACGTGCATTACACTTTCAGCGGCTTTAATTTTCCGGCGACCTTCCTCGATCTGCTGCTGGAAGTCGGCGTGGAGCGCATCATGTTCTCGGTCGATCATCCCTATCAGTCGATGGCGCTGGGCAAGGCGTTTCTGGAGCAAATCCCGGTGTCCGCCGCCGACCGGGAGCGCATCGCGCACGGCAACGCGGAGAAGCTGTTCGGCTTTTAGCGCCGGCACCAGACCCCCGAACGATGGGTTTCGCTGCGCTCTACCCATCCTACAATCCACCCCGATGGAACGAAGCTAAAACCACTAACAGGACTGCACAGACATGCGAACCATAACGCTCGAAGAGCATTTTACGACGCCGAAATTTCTCGATGGCCCCGGCCGCAAGCGCAAAGAGCAAGCCGAGAAAGCCGGCGGCCGGCTTGCCAAAGTCTTCGCCCAGCTCGCCGATGTCGGCGCGGGACGATTGGCGGAGATGGATGCTGCCGGCATCGACATGCAGGTGCTGTCGCTGACCTCTCCGGGAACCGAGCAATTGGAAGCCGCCGAGGCGATCGCGCTCACGCGCGAAGCCAACGATTTCCTTCTCGACGTGGTGAAAAAGCATCCCAAGCGCTTTGCCGGGCTCGCCGTATTGCCGACCGCGGCCCCGGACCAGGCCGCGCAAGAACTGGAACACCGGGTTCGCGAACAAAAATTCGTCGGCGCGGTCATTCACGGCCATAACCGCGGCCGCTATCTCGACAACAAGTTGTTCTGGCCGATCCTGGAATGCGCCGAGAAACTCAATGCGCCGATTTATCTGCATCCGACGCCGCCGCCGCAGGCGGTGATCGACGTCTCGTATGGCGGTTTCGCGCCGGCGGTGACCGATATGTTCGCCGCGTCCGGCTGGGGCTGGCACATCGAAACCGCGGTCCACATCGTGCGCATCATTCTGGGCGGCGTGTTCGACGCTTTTCCGAAATTGCAGTTCGTCATCGGCCACCTCGGCGAGGCGCTGCCGTTCATGCTGCCGCGGCTCGATAGCATGACCACGGCGGTGACCAAGCTGCAGCGCCCGGTCAGCCACTATCTACGCAACAATGTCCACTACACCATTTCCGGCTTCAATTTCCCCGCCGCCTTTATCGACATGCTGCTCGAAGTCGGCGTCGAGCGCATCATGTTCTCGGCCGACCATCCCTATGCCTCGATGGCGGCGGCGCGCGCCTTCCTGGAGCAAATTCCGGTCAGCGCCGCGGACCGCGAGCGCATCGCGCACGGCAATGCCGAGAAGCTGTTCGGGCTGTAGGGCGGGCATGACGATCGAGCGGGGAGCTACGCAGCCTGCAATGGAAATGGTACACTGCTGCGGCCCGGTAAGATTTCCGCGGCGAGCGAATGGATCACTGACATGAACGGCAATACCGAAGATTTCAGAGAGACCGACACCGACGTCCTTGCCTTCGAGGTCTCCGATGCGGCGCTGGAAGCCGCGGCGAGCGCCATGCCGGGCGGCGCGATGTCAATGCCTAACGCTCCGACCGTCAGCATTTTGGTCGTCTGCTGCAGCAACGACTGACGGTGTCTTTCTGGCTTTGCGAAGCTAAGGCTGGCGAACCGCGCTTATCCGGACTACGCGCTCGAAGCGCGTTCCGTTACGACGGCGATCCGTCCGGTTCCCGCGCAGGCCTTGCAGACGATCCGGTCGCCGCGCTCGCGGATGCGGCCGGTGCCGCAGCAGCGCACGCAGGTTTCCTGGACGACCGGGGCAGGGCGGTTGTTGTGCATCGAAAAGCGTTTGCCGAAATCCACGGGAACATCCTTGGTTTTGCGGGATTTTTGAAGGTTGACCGGACATTATCGATGTCGGGTTAAGGCCCCGACGCGGGATTGCGTAAAATTGGCTGGAAGCCGGCGGAGGCGGCTATGACGCGCAAGCGTAAAATCATGACACGTAAGCGGAAAATTCAGTTGTCGGTCCGAGGTGGACGATCCGGCCGCCATGCCATTGCGCCATACTTTCATATGGCGTATTGTACATACGAATGACCGGTGAGCCGAGTTTCGAATGGGACGGCATCAAGGATCGCGCCAACCGGTTGAAGCACGGCGTCTCGTTTGCGGACGCGCAGGCGGCCTTCTTCGACCCACACCGCGTGATCGCCGAAGACATGGAACATAGCGGCGCGGAGCCGCGCTATTTCTGCTTCGGCACGGTCGCGGGCGGCGTGATGACGGTGCGCTTTACCTATCGCGCGGGCCGCATCCGCATTTTCGGCGCTGGCTATTGGCGGAAAGGAAAGCGAATTTATGAGCAACAGAGCCGTTAGATACACCGCGGGAGAAATCGGCCGCGTGCGTGTGATCGAGGATTTCCTACCCGCGCCCGCCGATCTGGTGACGCGCGAAGAGAATGTGAAGGTAACGCTGTCGTTGTCGCGCCGCAGCCTCGATTTCTTCAAGCGCGAGGCCAAAAAGCGCGGCGTGCCCTATCAGCGTATGATCCGCGCGCTGGTGGATAGCTATGCGGAGCGGCAGGCGGGCGGGCGAGGCAAGTAGCGCCCTGCTGCGTAGGGTGGTTCCTCTTCCCCGCTTTCGCGGGGCAGGATGAAGTTGGCATGGCTGCCAGTTCCACGACCGCTTAGACTGCCGTGGCCACGGGGGACGCCGCACCATGGATGCGCTGACCGCAAGCTTGATCGTCGTTGGTATCGGCGGGGTGACTTTCATCATGGCGGCATTGATCACGGCGCGGTCTCGGATCGGCGTGCTGCCGGGGAAAGCGGTCCAAGACCTGTCCGGTCCATCTCACCCTTGGGCCGGACTGCCCAAATCGGCCAAACAATTCCGCGTTTTCGGCTGGGTCCTCGTGTTGTTGTTTTATCTCGCGGCCGTCTTCTGCTTGCTGCAAGGCTTGAACGCTCTTCGCATCGTCCACCACTGGGCGCAGTGGCAAGCCACTTTCGGCGGCATACTGACAGACCGAGCGGAAATCGCGCTCTATTCCAAATTCTGGGTCGCGACGGCGATTGCGCTTTGTCTGATCGGCTATTGGGCGCAGCGGCGTTTAAGGCGTCGCTCTTAATTGTCTCTGTGATAGCAGAGTTTGCCAAAAGTGTAACACCATCAGGCGCTCCGGATCGAAATGCCGCAGCCAAACTGGGGTAATCGACAACCGTATTCCATTCGGGATCGCATATTCCAAATTTGGAAGTGCGCTAACCATTGTTGGCCGCTCGTTTCTCAGAAACTGCTCCGACGCATCGATAATTTGCACAGCGCATTTTCGTTCAGTATTATCCCTCAAACGGCGCGCTTGGATGACTGCTTTGTCAAAGGTCAGCTTTCCTTGCAGAATACTCAAGAACAGGTCGCGACTCCGTTCATAGACTGGGGGTGACTTGCGTTCCGCTTAAATCAATTTTTGAACAATGGCAGCCCGATCATTCACGACCATAGAAATCGTGGAAAGGTAAGTTGGCAGCTCGATTATGGGCGTACTAAGTTCGCGAAATATTGGCATATTTGCAACGAATCGCGGAAAGCTGCGACTATTGTAGCACTTTGGGAGTAAGAACGATGAACGCCCCCCTCTCCACCCATCCGACGCCCCCCTACAAGCACACGCCGCTGTTTCCGCTCGGCAAGGACACGACGCCCTACCGCAAAATCGCAGCCGACGGCGTGCGGGTCGAGCGCGTCATGGGCGAGGAGGTGCTGGTCGTGCCGCGCGAAGCGCTACGGGCGCTGGCGGAGGCTGCATTCGCCGACATCAATCATCTTCTGCGGCCCGCGCATCTCGCCTCGCTCAAATCCATCGTCGAGGACCCCGAAGCGTCGGATAACGATAAATTCGTCGCCTATGATTTCTTGAAGAACGCCAATATTGCCGCCGGCGGCGTCTTGCCGATGTGCCAGGACACCGGCACCGCGATCATCATGGGCAAGAAGGGCCGGCTCATTTGGACCGAAGGCGACGACGAGGCGGCGCTCGCCGAGGGCGCGCGCGATGCGTATCTCAAGCGCAATTTGCGCTATTCGCAGCTCGCGCCGCTGTCGATGTTCGAGGAAAAGAACACGCGCAGCAACATGCCGGCGCAGATCGAGCTTTATGCCGAGAGCCATGTTGCCGGTAATGGTGACGCCGACGAAGCCTACAAGTTTTTGTTCATCGCCAAAGGCGGCGGCTCGGCCAACAAGGCGTTTTTGTTCCAAGCGACGCCGTCGATCCTCACCCGCGAGCGCATGCTAGCTTTCCTGAAGGAAAAAGTCCTCACGCTCGGCACCGCGGCTTGCCCGCCTTATCATCTCGCCATCGTCATCGGCGGCACCTCGGCCGAGCTGACGATGAAGACGGTGAAACTCGCATCGTGCAAATATTACGACACGCTGCCCGAGCACGGCTCCGAGGACGGCCACGCGTTCCGCGATAAGGACATGGAGCGCGAGATCCAGAAAATGACGCAGGCGCTCGGCGTCGGCGCGCAATTCGGCGGCAAATATTTCTGCCACGACGTGCGCGTGATCCGGCTGCCGCGCCACGGCGCCTCATTGCCGATCGGGCTCGGCGTGTCGTGCTCGGCTGACCGCCAGGCGCTCGGCAAGATCACCAAGGACGGCGTGTTCCTGGAGGAGCTCGAGCACAATCCGGCAAAATATCTGCCGGATGTCGATGCCGCGAAACTCGGCGGCGAGGTGGTGAAGATCGACCTCAACAGGCCGATGCAGGAAATCCTGGCGCAGCTATCGAGACATCCGATCAAGACGCGGCTGTCGCTCTTTGGCCCGATGATCGTGGCGCGCGATCTGGCGCATGCAAAGTTGCGTGAAAGGCTGGAAAAAGGGCAGGGGCTGCCCGACTATTTCAAGAACCATCCGGTCTATTACGCCGGTCCGGCGAAAACGCCGCAAGGCTACGCCTCGGGCGCGTTCGGCCCGACCACGGCCGGCCGCATGGACAGCTTTGTCGAGGATTTCCAATCAGCCGGCGGTTCGATGGTGATGCTGGCCAAAGGCAATCGCGCGGCGAGCGTGCGCGACGCCTGCAAGAAGCACGGCGGGTTCTATCTCGCTTCGATCGGCGGCGCCGCTGCTAACCTCGCCGAGCACTGCATCAAGAAGGTCGAGACGGTGGAATATCCCGAGCTCGGCATGGAAGCGATCTGGCGCATCGAAGTGGTCGATTTCCCGGCCTTCATCGTCATCGACGACAAGGGCAACGACTTCTTCAAGGAATTAAACTTGGGGTAACGACGTTCTAAGTTTGGCTTGTGCCGATAAGAAAAAGCCCCGGCCGCGGCAGGCTGTGTGGGAACGAGAGGCTCCGGTATCCGGGGCCTCTTTTTTGTTTCAAGCGGCTACGGCCTTGATGTTAATGGCGCGCAATACGTTGTAAGCGAGGACGGAGAGGGCCATCTCGGCCCTGGTTCCTTTGAGGTTCCTGGTCAGGAATCTTGCGCCCGCCATCATCCGCTTGATGGTGCCAAAAGGATGCTCGGCAGCGCATCGTCGTCTCGCCATGAGTTCGGGAGTGGCTCTCGCATTCATCCGAGTGAGCGCATCCTCGTCTAGATGGCGTTTGATGAAACGGCGCTTGGCAGTGGTGCATTGCGGCTTGAGGGCGCAGCCGGAGCAATCGGATGACGCATAGGTCACGTTGCGCTTGCGCCTGTGCAATTGCTTGCGAACCAGGGAGCGGCCAGCCGGACAGCGGTAGCTGTCGGTATCCGGTTCGTAGGTAAAGGCGCTGCGATCGAACAGCTTGCCGTCGGCTTGGTTGTTGACGGCCCGGTTGGCCGGCGCGCACGCCAGGATGCCGTCGCGTTCACAGGCGCTGGCATGGGCGCCGTTGGAATAACCCGCATCGGCCACCACAGTCAGGCTCTCTTGCCCCAACATCTCCTTGGCGGCCATGGACATCGGGTGAAGCAGGCGGTTGTCGGTCACCTCATCCGTCACATCGTGGTGGACGATCAGGCCGGTATCGGCATCGACCGCCGTCTGGACATTGTAGGAGGGCGGCTTGGGGCCGTTGCCCTTGCCCATCGGTCTTGCGTCCTCCTCGCCTTCGACGATTGTCGCGCGGCCCTCATCATCGAGTTTGGCGGCAAGCCGGTCGAGTTCGCCACGTCGGGCCTGCAAAGCCACCATAGCCGCAGGCACCGCATCCGGCCGGTCGTCGGGTTCCGCATCGTCAGCTTCGTCGAGCCCGGCGAGATAGCCGGCGATCTTGCGGTCGAGGCGAACGGCTTCTTCGGCGATCTCCCTGCGCCCCATGATCTTCTTGCCGCTCGCCACCGCCCGGAACTTCGAGCCGTCCAGAGCGATCAGCCGCGCCGTGAATAGGCCCGCGTCCCGGCACAGCATCACGAAGGCCCGGCACGCCCCGATTATCGCCACGCCGTTGTCGCGCCGGAAGTCGGCGATTGTCTTGAAGTCAGGGCTGAGCCGTCGCAAAAGCCACATCGCCTCGACATTGCGACGGCATTCCCGCTCCAGGCGTCGCGACGAGCGCACCTCGTTGAAATAGCCCCAAATGTAGAGCTTCAGAAGATCTCGCGGATCGTAAGGCGGACGTCCCGTTGCTGCCGGTACCGATCGACCAAATCCGAGCCCGCTTACGTCCAGCCCATCCACAAACGCGTCGATCACCCGAACTGGCGCATCCGCCGCCACATAATCCTCGATCGCCGCCGGCAGCAGCGCCGCCTGACCGCGATCCTCGCCCCGAACGTAGCTCATGGAAAAGGCCGCATCGTTGTCGATGCGGCCCTTCTTATCTCGACTCGCTCAGTTCTCACACAGCCTGCGTGGGCCAGGGCTTTGTAGATACCGTCGCTACGAGCTTATTTGAGCGCGGTCGAAACCGACGAGAACGTCGTATTCAGATTGGTGCCGAGAGTTTGCACCGCGACGATGATCGCAACCGCAATTCCCGCCGCGATAAGGCCGTACTCGATGGCGGTCGCGCCGCTGTTGTCCTGCAGAAAACGCCGAATAAAGGCTGTCATGACTGGCTCCTCCATGTGCCGACTAGGTAGTTCTACGCAGAGCCCGTTTTCGACCGTTTAAGGAACTCGTTCGAAATTTCCCGGGAAAAACCTGTAGAATTTTATATGACATCGCCCGCCTTTTGGCTGCGGGGCTACGCCGCGGGATGAGCCTTTGAGGTCACTGCGCGCAGGTCTCACCAGCGCAGGAGAGCCAGTCCGGTCTTTTCAATCAAACTCCGAGCCAGTAGCGTCGAACCCGGTGAATGATTGAGGGATGAGCATGAATGCGCTGACTGCGGCGGCCGCCGCGCCTGGGAAAGCCAAAGGGCCGCTCGTCTGGCTCGACATGGACCAGCAGGCACTCGACGACGCCTATGACCAGGCCGTCTACGCGCCCAATCGCGATCGGGTCGTTGCCCGCCGAGTTGCGGCGAGCGAGCGGACGCGGGCTATTCTCGGACCGCCGCAGCGCATCGCTTATGGGACCAGCGACTACGAAAAGCTCGATATTTTTCGCAGTTCCGCGCCAAACGCACCGGTCAACATCTTCATCCATGGCGGCGCCTGGCGTCGCAACAAGGCGGCCGATTATGCGCTCCAGGCCGAGCCGTTCCTTCGCGCCGGCGGGCATGCCGTCATCGTCGACTTCATCAATGTCGAGCAGGCCGGCGGCGATCTTTTGCCGATGTATGAGCAAGTGTGCCGCGCCATCGCCTGGACCTGGCGCAATGCGGACCAGTTCGGCGGCGATCGCGAACGATTTTACCTTTCGGCGCATTCGTCGGGCTCGCATCTTGCCGGTTGCGCGCTGACCGTCGGCTGGCGCGAACAAAACTTGCCGGAAAATTTTTGCAAAGGCGCGCTGCTCGCCAGCGGCATGTACGACCTTGCGCCGGTGCGGCTGTCGAAACGCTCGTCCTACGTCAACTTCACCGACGCGATAGTGGAAAAGCTCAGTTCGCAGCGCCATCTCGACGGCCTGCATACGCCGCTCATTGTCGCTCACGGCACCGGCGAGACCCCGGAATTCCAGCGCCAGACCCGCGATTTCGCCGCCGCGGTGAAGGCCGCTGGCAAGCCGGTCGAGCTCTTGCTCGGCGAGGGCTACAACCATTTCGAAATGCTGGAGACGCTGGCTAACCCTTACGGCCTTCTCGGCCGCGCGGCGCTGAGCCAGATGGGATTGATTTAGCGGTAGGTGTCAGGCCGCTTCGGAAGTCTTTTCGTCCGGCTTCGAAGTTTTGCGCATCGACGTGCGGATCAATTCGGCGCCGCAGCGGCGGCAAGCATACACGGTGTCTTCGACTTCGGCGGAGATGGGGTGGCGGGAGGTGAAGACCATGCGGCCTGCGCAGACCGGGCAGGGCATCATCAGCGAGGGCAAACTGGACGCGGGAGCAGCCGCTTGATGGCGCATTAGCTTACCCGAGGTTCGGACTTCCCAAGGATGACCATTTTGTGAATTACGTGCCCCTTTTGCGGCGAAGTCAAGAAAATTGTGCATTGCACACAGATGCGCTGCGGTGCGGCATGTATCCAGCGGGGATAAGCTATTCTGGCCGATTGCGAATCGCGGCGAACGCCCAGCGCGGTCGCCGTCCCGCGCCGCCGACGGCGTCGCCCGGCCGGCCGGTCAGGAGGCGATTTCTATCGCCGAAATGCAGGGAATGCGGCGCGCGGCGAGGCTCGCGCGCGTTGCCGCGGCCGAGCCGTCGACGTCGATGCCGCGGCAGGCATCCTCGACAACGAACACGGCAAAGTTTTCGCGGCGCGCGTCCTCGGCCGAATAGCGGACGCAAAAATCAAACGCCAGACCGGCGAGGAAGATGCGCGTAAGGCCGCGTTCGCGCAGATAACCGACCAGACCGGTCGGCGTCGCGCGGTCGTTCTCATAGAGCGCCGAGTAGGAATCGATCGCGTGGTCGGTGCCCTTGCGCAACACCAAGCCGGCGTGGGGAATTTGCAGCCCGTGATGAAATGCGGCGCCGGGCGTCCCCTGCACGCAATGGTCGGGCCACAGCACTTGCGGGCCGTAGGATGCCGCGACGGTCTCAAACGGATGCTTGCCGGGATGGGTCGAACCGAACGACAGATGTCCGCGTGGGTGCCAGTCTTGTGTCAGCACGACGTTGCGAAACTTTTCGGCGAGGCGATTGACGATCGGCACCACTTCATCGCCTCGCGGCACTGCCAGCGCGCCGCCGGAACAAAAATCGTTCTGCACGTCGATCACGACGAGGACGTCGCTGTCGCCGATCGTCCCGGGTGTAGTCATGTCGCAGCGCCGTGCTTGTGCAAACGGCTGTCGACCGCAGCGGCGAGCTTGACCAGATCGTCCGCGACCTCGACCGGATAAGTGGCGCCGGGAACGAGCCGAGACAGATTTTCTGGCAAACGCTGCAGCTCGCGCTTGGCGTGAAGCCTGGTCTCATCCAGCGACGGCGACGGCGCCACGCGCCGGCCGTTCTTCATGACCAGATGGATGAGCGGCTCGCCGACTTTCTCGTGACTCTCGAGCGAAAGGAGATCGCCGGACATCCGAGCGCCCGCATCGTAGCGCCGCCACACCTGCTTGCGGCCGGGCCAGGTCGCCTTGTGCGCCGAGCGCTTGCGCCGCGGCAGGCCGGCATATTCCTGCATTTTGTAAACGCAATCGGCGGACGGTGCGTCCGAAGATGTCGTCAGGCTGGTGCCGATGCCGATGCCGTCGATCGGCGCCTTGGCCTTGGCGAATGCCAAAAGCGAGTCCTCATCGAGCCCGCCACTGGCAAAAATCGTGGTGTCCCGTAGCCCACCGGCATCGAGAATGCTGCGCACGCTTTTCGAAAGCGCGATGAGGTCGCCGGAATCGAGGCGAACGCCGCGGATCGCGATGCCTGCCGCTTTAAGCCGGGGCGCCAGCGCGACGACTTTCCGCGCGGCGGCTTCGGTATCGTAGGTATCGAGCAGCAGAACGACGTTGTCGGGCCGCGCCCGCGCGAAGCTCTCGAACGCCGCCGCCTCGTCGTCGAACGCCTCGATGAATGAATGCGCCATGGTGCCATAGAGCGGGATGCCGAATTTCTCTCCGGCCAGCACCGTGGCGGTGCCGGCGAAACCCGCGATGTAGCTCGCCCGCGCCGCCATCAAGCCGGCTTCGGCGCCGTGCGCACGCCGCATGCCGAAGTCGACGAGCAACTTGTTCGGCGCGGCGAGGACGCATCGCGCCGCCTTGGCGGCGACCAGCGATTGGAAGTGCAGAAGGTTGATCAGGCGTGATTCGACGAATTGCGCCTGCGGCAGCGGCGCGGTCACGCGCAGGATCGGCTCGCCCGCGAAGAACACGCTGCCTTCGGCCATGGCGTGAACGTCGCCGCTGAAACGGAACTCACGGAGGTAGTCGAGAAGCTTTTGGCTGAACCGGCCGGTGCTCTTAAGCCACGAAATGTCCGCATCCGAAAAGCGGAGCGTTTCCAGAAAATCGAGCGCCTGAGCAAGACCGGCGGCCAGCAAAAATCCGCGCCGTGGCGGCAAGCTGCGGGCAAAGAATTCGAATACGGCCGTGGCGGTATCGCCATGGTCCAGATAGGCCTGGATCATGTTGATCTGATAAAGGTCCGTCAGCAGCGGACTGGCGTCTTCCATTGCGGGAACCTTGGCAAGCTTGGGGACCACATGAGGGGCGCAGGAAACATCCGCCCGCCGCGGCGCTCGGCGGATGCTCGCATACATTATATATGTGGAAAGCGCGCGGAGATCGAGCGACGTCCAAGGCCGGCTCAGTAGTCGCGGTGTTAAATTGGCATGCCCTACTTAAGGCCGTAACGGGAAAATTCCTCTGCAATATTAGGATCGGCGGATTTAGCCGCCGCGATGTCGGCATTGCCGCCCGCCGAATTGCCCTTTTTGATCTCGGCAAATCCGCGCCCGTAAAGCGCAGGTGCCAACTTCGGATCGATCTTGAGCGCTGCGTTATAGTCGGCAATCGCCGAGTCCCATTCGTTCATTTTAAGGTAGGTCAGCCCGCGCGAATCAAATGGCGCGGCATCGTTTGGCATCAACCGAATTGCCGTATTGCAATCGTCCAACGCCGCCGGCATTTCGCCGACCAGAGTGCGCGTCCAACACCGCTCGTTCCACAGCGCACTCAATGTCGGCCTAAGGCGGATTGCCTCGTCAAAATCTTTCGAGGCACTCTGATAATCACCCTTTTTCTGGTAGGTCTCCGCACGATTGGCGAATGCGACGGCATAATTTGGATTGATTTTTATTGCCGCGTCAAAATCCTCGATCGCGCGATCGTACTCGGCCTTTTTTTGGTACGCGACGCCCCTGTTATTGAACGCTCTGGCGTCACTGGGATCGGACTTGATCGCTTCGTCGTAGTCCTTGATGGCGAGGTCGTATTGCTCCTTGCCGATATACCCGTTGCCCCGGTTGTTATAAATTATCGCCACGACCTTTGGATTATCCGCCGACTTTAGCAGCGCCGTACAGCCTTGGATCTGCAGATCAGGCGATGGGCCGTTTTTGCCGTTGCATGAGTCGACGTCGGTGAGGCCTGAGTCGTCGGTCGTCGCCGCCACCGCCGATGCTATGAGAAGCGTAAGCGTGAATATCGTCGCCACGACGTACCCTATCGTCCGCGATACAACAGGTCTCATTCACATACCCATCGCCTGAAGCGCACATAATCGTAGTCACCGGCAAACGCGCCGGCGCGGCTCAATGTTATTTGATGGCGCGCTACTTTTGTTCGACCAGTGTCGAAAACTCGACCGAGCCGTCATCCAGGATTTCGACGCGCGGTGCGGTCCCCCGAATTCCCATCGTTCCGACCGGGGTGTTGACCTTCATGTCGCCGGTATGCGCGACATTGCCCGCGATGAAAGTAAACGTGCCTTTGGTCAAACTCATCAAGCTCGAATTTGAATGGCCGTTTGGATCATACACAAAGTCATTCACTTCCATTCTGGCATTGCTGGAAACGTTGAATGTGGTGCCGTCAGCGAAGGTGATACTGAGCGCGCCATCGGCGCCGGTCTGAATTAAATCGCCGCGATAAACCAGGTCACCGAGCTTGGTCGGCGCATTGCCGGTGGTGGGCAAATTGGCTTGAACGAGGATGGTCGCCGGATGTTCGATATGGGCGGTTCCGGAGACGGTCAGAACCTTGCCGATCGGGTTCACGTCAAGCTGCGGCGGCGCCTTCGAATCGCTCTGGCCCCAAGCTAAACTTGGCAGCAGACCACTGGCAGCTAAGTACAGGCCTACCACTAGGCCAATCCCGCGGGCAGTCATAGCTCTCTAGCTTTCTCGACGCGCAGCCAAAGGAACTTTAAGGAACTGTGAACCCATATAGCTCGTTTGTCGCCGTAAATCAATTGGTCGGCCGCCTCTATGGTAATTAGGCTCGGTTCCCGGCGGCCGTTGAATTGTGCAAAACCTCAAGTAAATAGTGGCAGTTAGCGACGATGGCGTGGACCGGGTCAATATTCGCGTCGAAGAACTGTGGGCGCCGGTAACTTAATTAGCCAGTTACCTCTCAATTCTTTGCAAAACGAGTAAAAAATTCGCTAATGTGTTTTGAATTATCGGGGCTGCCGCTCCGACACAAAGAACACTCCTAAACGGATGGCTTATCCGGACGTTGCGCCCCTGCTGACCGACAAGGTGGGGCCGGCTCCGGATACGGGTGAGGCGGTATGTCTGGCAGTGACGGCGGCGTACAGGACGGCCGTGCAGTGAGCTCCGGTGAGGAACCGGCGAGCGCACCTGTCATCGGCACGCTGCAAACCGTCACTGGCTCGGTCACGGTCACCCGCGGCAACCTGATTGTCGCTGGTCCATGTGTCGGCCATCCTGTTTATGAAGGCGATATTCTCGAGACCGGCGATGATGGCCTGGTTGCCGTTGCGTTCGTGGATGGGACGTCGCTTCATCTTTACGACAACGGACACATGGTGCTGGACGAGTTTAGTCGCGCCACCAAAAGCTCCTCAAGCTCAGCGCTCATTCGCATCGCAAAAGGCGTGTTCGGCCTCATTGCCGGCAAGCTTGCCGCCAATGGGAGCCTGCGCATCGAAACTCCTTTTGCACAACTGCGAAGCACGAAACCGGCGGTCGGCATCGGAAGCGTGGCGCTTGGCGTATTCACGTTTGCTCTCATTCGCGAGTTGCAGGCAGAGAGCGCCGACGTCGCCTATACCGACGATGAAACGGTTAACGACAATGACCTAAAGCACGGTGTCTACGAAGTCACTCTTACCGGAGAAAACGGAGGACCCCCGCGGGTCATCATCGTCGATAAGACAAACACGAAGGTTCATATTCACAAAAAAGGATCGGGTGGTGGCTTCAGCGTTGACGAGGTCGCGCTCACTCCAGAGGAGATGAAACAGAATGTAAGCGCCTATGCTCACACTTACACGAACTATCAGGCGGGCCTGGGAGATACTTTTATTGAGCAGTACAAACATGCCTACAATGCGACGCAGCCTGGATCCAATCCCGGCGGTACCGGCAGCTCGACATCGTACGCATTACTCTCCAGCAGTAGCATCAGTAGCCCTCCACAGCCGCAGACCAACACCGGCGGAAATACGGGTGGCAGTCACGGCGGGTCCGGTAACACCGGCACGTCCGGCAGCACGGGGACTGGCCCGGGGCAAACGTCCACCTACACAGATCCCGCCTCATGGTATCTCACTTCCGGCAGCAAGTGGGACGGCTCCATAGGCAACTGGAACGACGGTTTGGTGCCGGGATATCAGGAAACATCTGGGCAAGATGTCATAATCAATACGTTGAGCGCGGTCACAGTGACGATCGACGATGGCGCAACCACTACCATTCCGTGGACCATCGGCTATCTGGAGATCGGACCGAGTAATGTCCTCGATATTGTCGGCGGCGGCGCGCTCACGGTTAATGGCATTGTCGATGATTATGGGCTGATCAAGGCCAATTCCACGGGCAGCGATCCGACGCTCACGTTCGATGGGCCGTCGGTGACGGTGGAAAACCTCGTAAGCCTCGCCGGGCAGAAAACGACAATCTTCACGCTGATCAGCGGCACCAGCGCTAGCGTCACGGTTCCATCGAACGTGAGTCCGGGCGAGATCGAAGCGCTCGGACCCGGCACGGCGGTAAACTTTCTTCCCTACATCAACGTCAACACCAAAATCGTCAGCAATATCATTGTTGACAATTTAGGCATCATTGCCGCCGACGATTCTGGCGATGTTGCGCCATATACGAACGCCGCGACCGTGCTGTTCGAACAGGCTACGGTGACGAACGAGGTCAGCGGCCAGATCGTGGCGGAGAACCACGGCATTCTCACGTTTACGTTCAATCCAAGCACGCTCGATCCAAGCAGCGTCGACAATTACGGCACCATCGCCGCCAACGATTACGGCGCAGTGTCGTTCGAGCAGAGCACGGTGACGAACGAGGCCGCCGCCTGGATCATGGCGCAAAACGGCGGCACACTCGCGTTCGACGGAGGCAGCCTCGATAATGCCGGCACTGTCGCCGCCAACGACGGCACGGTGTCGTTCGAACAAGGCATTACGGTTACGAATGAAGTCGGCGGGCTGATCATTGCGGAAAACGACGGAATCCTGATCCTCGACGCCGGCAATACTATCACCGGCCTTGACTCTGGGCTGCTGGAGGCGACCAGCGGCGGCGAGATCGATGTCAAGGATAGTGGGATCTACAACAGCGGCACTGATCCGCTCGCCGGTACCGATCCCGCCGGCATTCTGGTGGACGGCAGCGGCTCCGAGTTGTTGGTTGACGTTACTGTGCTCACGCTCAATGGCGGCGGCGCGCTGACACTCACCGGCGGCACCATCACGGGTCAGGCCGTCAGTGCGGGCGACACGCTGGTGAACGTCGACAACACTATTTCCGGCTTCGGCACGATCAGCAATCTGCAGCTGACCAACGACTTCATCATCGCGGCGGAGAACGGCACGCTCACCCTTGACGGCGTCATCGTGACCAATAATGACGTCATCAATGTCGACACGACGCCGGCGACGCTGCTGCTTGACGACGGCACCGTGATCACCGGCGGCGCGATGACGATCGGCACGGCCGGTGAGCTCGACGTCGAGCACAACGATGCCAGCGATCCCGACGCCACGCTTAACGGCGTCACGGTGACCAATGACAACACCGCCGAGGGCATCGCGGTCGGGCTGACCAGCGCCGCGGTGCTGCTGGTCGACGACGGCACTTCCATCACCGGCGGCGCGATGACGATCGGCACGGCCGGCGAATTCGACGTCGAGCACAACGATACCAGCGATCCCGACGTCACGCTCGATGACGTCATCGTCACCGACAACAACGCCGGCGACGGCAGCTACGACGGCATTGAGATTTCCGACGCGACGTCAGGAGCGATCCTGACGCTGGACGACGGAACGGTGATCAGCGGCGGCACGATGGCGATCGAGTTTGGCGGCGTGCTTGCAATAACTGATGCCACCGGCGCCACGCTTGACGACGTGATTGTGGACGATGACGGCATCGGCACCGGTGCCAATGCCGGCATTTACGTGGCGTCTGGGGTACTGACGCTGGACGGCGGCACCCAGATCCAAGGTGGCGGCCCCTTCGCCGACCGCGGCACGCTGACGATCACAAGCAGTGGCGAGCTTCAGATAATCGGCGCTGGCGCCGCGCTCGACGGCGTCAATGTGACCGACAGCAACACCAGCGACGGCATCGATGTGTCTGGCGCGATCCTGACACTGAACGACAGCACCTCGATCAGCGGCGGCACTCTGACGGTTGAGAGCACCACTGGTAGCGAGCTCCAGATAACCGCCGGCACCGGGGCCGACGGCGCCACGCCGGGCGGCGCGACGCTGGATGCGGTGAGCGTCGCCGATAACTCCACCAGCACAGTCACCCCCGGCATCGACGTGGCCTCAGGCGCGGTGCTGCACCTGGAGGGCGGCACAACGATCACTGGGGTCTCCGGCGCCACGATGACGCTTGCTGGAACGTTAGAATCAGACAGTGACAGCAACACAATCAGCAACCTGACCGTTACGGATATTGGCACCTCCGGCGACCCGAGCCAGCTCACGGTTGTGAGCGGGACGCTGACGCTCAGTAATGACACTTTCACTTTCCCGACTGGCGATCCTAGTGACGGCGTGATTGAAATTACTGTCGACTCCGGCGCCACACTCGTTCTCGAAAATACCAACATCAACGATGCAATTGTCGTTGGTACTGTACACGTCCCCTCCGATAGCTCGATCGAGACGATCAACAGCAATTTGGCTGCGACTATTGCGTCGGGCGCCACTCTGACGCTGACGGATGAAGACGTCACCGCCGGAACGACGTTCGACGATCAGGGCACAATACTCATCGCAACAGCCGGCGCGTCCCCCCACGGCGCCATCTTCGACGGCGTCATCGTTGACGATGACACCACGGCGACGGGCAGCATGGCCGGGATTGTTGTATCTGGCGCGGTGCTGACGCTGGAGGGCGGGACGCAGATTCAAGGCGGCGGCCCTCCTGACAATCTTACGTCTGGCACGATGACGGTGGAGAACACGGCGGGCAGCGAGCTACTAGTAACGAGTGGCGGGGCGACACTTGACGGCGTGGCGGTGACCAACGGCGGCAGTGGGATTGTGGTGTCTGGGGCGACGCTGACGCTCAATGATAAGACGGTGATCTCGGGCAGCACACTGACGGTGGCGGATACGGCGGGCAGCGAGCTTGTGGTCACGGCCGGCGGCGACACCGATGGCGCCACCAGCGGCGGCGCGACGTTGGACGGGATGATCATCACGAATGCGGGCGAGCTGCTGGTGACGGTCAGCGGCACCGTGCTGACGCTGAGCAACGACACGCTGGAGAACTACAACGGCGGCGACACCAAGGGCGGCGATATCCAGGTTTATGGCCTGGCGGCCGGCACCAGCACCAGCGCCAGCACCAGCTCGACGCTGCAGCTGGAGAGCACCACGATCGACGACGGCGGCAATAGCCTTGGCACGCTGAACAATGACGGGCTGCTGGAGACGACGTCTGGCACCACCAACCTGATCGAGAACTTCAGCACGGCCGGCCGCTTCACCAATGACGGCGAGCTGCTGGTGGCGGTCAGCGGCACCGTGCTGACGCTGAGCAACGACACGCTGGAGAACTACAACGGCGGCGACACCAAGGGCGGCGATATCCAGGTTTATGGCCTGGCGGCCGGCACCAGCACCAGCGCCAGCACCAGCTCGACGCTGCAGCTGGAGAGCACCACGATCGACGACGGCGGCAATAGCCTTGGCACGCTGAACAATGACGGGCTGCTGGAGACGACGTCTGGCACCACCAACCTGATCGAGAACTTCAGCACGGCCGGCCGCTTCACCAATGACGGCGAGCTGCTGGTGACGGTCAGCGGCACCGTGCTGACGCTGAGCAACGACACGCTGGAGAACTACAACGGCGGCGACACCAAGGGCGGCGATATCCAGGTTTATGGCCTGGCGGCCGGCACCAGCACCAGCGCCAGCACCAGCTCGACGCTGCAGCTGGAGAGCACCACGATCGACGACGGCGGCAATAGCCTTGGCACGCTGAACAATGACGGGCTGCTGGAGACGACGTCTGGCACCACCAACCTGATCGAGAACTTCAGCACGGCCGGCCGCTTCACCAATGACGGCGAGCTGCTGGTGACGGTCAGCGGCACCGTGCTGACGCTGAGCAACGACACGCTGGAGAACTACAACGGCGGCGACACCAAGGGCGGCGATATCCAGGTTTATGGCCTGGCGGCCGGCACCAGCACCAGCGCCAGCACCAGCTCGACGCTGCAGCTGGAGAGCACCACGATCGACGACGGCGGCAATAGCCTTGGCACGCTGAACAATGACGGGCTGCTGGAGACGACGTCTGGCACCACCAACCTGATCGAGAACTTCAGCACGGCCGGCCGCTTCACCAATGACGGCGAGCTGCTGGTGACGGTCAGCGGCACCGTGCTGACGCTGAGCAACGACACGCTGGAGAACTACAACGGCGGCGACACCAAGGGCGGCGATATCCAGGTTTATGGCCTGGCGGCCGGCACCAGCACCAGCGCCAGCACCAGCTCGACGCTGCAGCTGGAGAGCACCACGATCGACGACGGCGGCAATAGCCTTGGCACGCTGAACAATGACGGGCTGCTGGAGACGACGTCTGGCACCACCAACCTGATCGAGAACTTCAGCACGGCCGGCCGCTTCACCAATGACGGCGAGCTGCTGGTGACGGTCAGCGGCACCGTGCTGACGCTGAGCAACGACACGCTGGAGAACTACAACGGCGGCGACACCAAGGGCGGCGATATCCAGGTTTATGGCCTGGCGGCCGGCACCAGCACCAGCGCCAGCACCAGCTCGACGCTGCAGCTGGAGAGCACCACGATCGACGACGGCGGCAATAGCCTTGGCACGCTGAACAATGACGGGCTGCTGGAGACGACGTCTGGCACCACCAACCTGATCGAGAACTTCAGCACGGCCGGCCGCTTCACCAATGACGGCGAGCTGCTGGTGACGGTCAGCGGCACCGTGCTGACGCTGAGCAACGACACGCTGGAGAACTACAACGGCGGCGACACCAAGGGCGGCGATATCCAGGTTTATGGCCTGGCGGCCGGCACCAGCACCAGCGCCAGCACCAGCTCGACGCTGCAGCTGGAGAGCACCACGATCGACGACGGCGGCAATAGCCTTGGCACGCTGAACAATGACGGGCTGCTGGAGACGACGTCTGGCACCACCAACCTGATCGAGAACTTCAGCACGGCCGGCCGCTTCACCAATGACGGCGAGCTGCTGGTGACGGTCAGCGGCACCGTGCTGACGCTGAGCAACGACACGCTGGAGAACTACAACGGCGGCGACACCAAGGGCGGCGATATCCAGGTTTATGGCCTGGCGGCCGGCACCAGCACCAGCGCCAGCACCAGCTCGACGCTGCAGCTGGAGAGCACCACGATCGACGACGGCGGCAATAGCCTTGGCACGCTGAACAATGACGGGCTGCTGGAGACGACGTCTGGCACCACCAACCTGATCGAGAACTTCAGCACGGCCGGCCGCTTCACCAATGACGGCGAGCTGCTGGTGACGGTCAGCGGCACCGTGCTGACGCTGAGCAACGACACGCTGGAGAACTACAACGGCGGCGACACCAAGGGCGGCGATATCCAGGTTTATGGCCTGGCGGCCGGCACCAGCACCAGCGCCAGCACCAGCTCGACGCTGCAGCTGGAGAGCACCACGATCGACGACGGCGGCAATAGCCTTGGCACGCTGAACAATGACGGGCTGCTGGAGACGACGTCTGGCACCACCAACCTGATCGAGAACTTCAGCACGGCCGGCCGCTTCACCAATGACGGCGAGCTGCTGGTGACGGTCAGCGGCACCGTGCTGACGCTGAGCAACGACACGCTGGAGAACTACAACGGCGGCGACACCAAGGGCGGCGATATCCAGGTTTATGGCCTGGCGGCCGGCACCAGCACCAGCGCCAGCACCAGCTCGACGCTGCAGCTGGAGAGCACCACGATCGACGACGGCGGCAATAGCCTTGGCACGCTGAACAATGACGGGCTGCTGGAGACGACGTCTGGCACCACCAACCTGATCGAGAACTTCAGCACGGCCGGCCGCTTCACCAATGACGGCGAGCTGCTGGTGACGGTCAGCGGCACCGTGCTGACGCTGAGCAACGACACGCTGGAGAACTACAACGGCGGCGACACCAAGGGCGGCGATATCCAGGTTTATGGCCTGGCGGCCGGCACCAGCACCAGCGCCAGCACCAGCTCGACGCTGCAGCTGGAGAGCACCACGATCGACGACGGCGGCAATAGCCTTGGCACGCTGAACAATGACGGGCTGCTGGAGACGACGTCTGGCACCACCAACCTGATCGAGAACTTCAGCACGGCCGGCCGCTTCACCAATGACGGCGAGCTGCTGGTGACGGTCAGCGGCACCGTGCTGACGCTGAGCAACGACACGCTGGAGAACTACAACGGCGGCGACACCAAGGGCGGCGATATCCAGGTTTATGGCCTGGCGGCCGGCACCAGCACCAGCGCCAGCACCAGCTCGACGCTGCAGCTGGAGAGCACCACGATCGACGACGGCACCGTGAGCGGCGGCCGTGGCAAGCTGAACAATGACGGGCTGCTGGAGACGACGTCTGGCACCACCAACCTGATCGAGAACTTCAGCACGGCCGGCCGCTTCACCAATGACGGCGAGCTGCTGGTGACGGTCAGCGGCACCGTGCTGACGCTGAGCAACGACACGCTGGAGAACTACAACGGCGGCGACACCAAGGGCGGCGATATCCAGGTTTATGGCCTGGCAGCCGGCACCAGCACCAGCGCCAGCACCAGCTCGACGCTGCAGCTGGAGAGCACCACGATCGACGACGGCGGCAATAGCCTTGGCACGCTGAACAATGACGGGCTGCTGGAGACGACGTCTGGCACCACCAACCTGATCGAGAACTTCAGCACGGCCGGCCGCTTCACCAATGACGGCGAGCTGCTGGTGACGGTCAGCGGCACCGTGCTGACGCTGAGCAACGACACGCTGGAGAACTACAACGGCGGCGACACCAAGGGCGGCGATATCCAGGTTTATGGCCTGGCGGCCGGCACCAGCACCAGCGCCAGCACCAGCTCGACGCTGCAGCTGGAGAGCACCACGATCGACGACGGCGGCAATAGCCTTGGCACGCTGAACAATGACGGGCTGCTGGAGACGACGTCTGGCACCACCAACCTGATCGAGAACTTCAGCACGGCCGGCCGCTTCACCAATGACGGCGAGCTGCTGGTGACGGTCAGCGGCACCGTGCTGACGCTGAGCAACGACACGCTGGAGAACTACAACGGCGGCGACACCAAGGGCGGCGATATCCAGGTTTATGGCCTGGCGGCCGGCACCAGCACCAGCGCCAGCACCAGCTCGACGCTGCAGCTGGAGAGCACCACGATCGACGACGGCGGCAATAGCCTTGGCACGCTGAACAATGACGGGCTGCTGGAGACGACGTCTGGCACCACCAACCTGATCGAGAACTTCAGCACGGCCGGCCGCTTCACCAATGACGGCGAGCTGCTGGTGACGGTCAGCGGCACCGTGCTGACGCTGAGCAACGACACGCTGGAGAACTACAACGGCGGCGACACCAAGGGCGGCGATATCCAGGTTTATGGCCTGGCGGCCGGCACCAGCACCAGCGCCAGCACCAGCTCGACGCTGCAGCTGGAGAGCACCACGATCGACGACGGCGGCAATAGCCTTGGCACGCTGAACAATGACGGGCTGCTGGAGACGACGTCTGGCACCACCAACCTGATCGAGAACTTCAGCACGGCCGGCCGCTTCACCAATGACGGCGAGCTGCTGGTGACGGTCAGCGGCACCGTGCTGACGCTGAGCAACGACACGCTGGAGAACTACAACGGCGGCGACACCAAGGGCGGCGATATCCAGGTTTATGGCCTGGCGGCCGGCACCAGCACCAGCGCCAGCACCAGCTCGACGCTGCAGCTGGAGAGCACCACGATCGACGACGGCGGCAATAGCCTTGGCACGCTGAACAATGACGGGCTGCTGGAGACGACGTCTGGCACCACCAACCTGATCGAGAACTTCAGCACGGCCGGCCGCTTCACCAATGACGGCGAGCTGCTGGTGACGGTCAGCGGCACCGTGCTGACGCTGAGCAACGACACGCTGGAGAACTACAACGGCGGCGACACCAAGGGCGGCGATATCCAGGTTTATGGCCTGGCGGCCGGCACCAGCACCAGCGCCAGCACCAGCTCGACGCTGCAGCTGGAGAGCACCACGATCGACGACGGCGGCAATAGCCTTGGCACGCTGAACAATGACGGGCTGCTGGAGACGACGTCTGGCACCACCAACCTGATCGAGAACTTCAGCACGGCCGGCCGCTTCACCAATGACGGCGAGCTGCTGGTGACGGTCAGCGGCACCGTGCTGACGCTGAGCAACGACACGCTGGAGAACTACAACGGCGGCGACACCAAGGGCGGCGATATCCAGGTTTATGGCCTGGCGGCCGGCACCAGCACCAGCGCCAGCACCAGCTCGACGCTGCAGCTGGAGAGCACCACGATCGACGACGGCACCGTGGCGGCGGCCGTGGCAAGCTGAACAATGACGGGCTGCTGGAGACGACGTCTGGCACCACCAACCTGATCGAGAACTTCAGCACGGCCGGCCGCTTCACCAATGACGGCGAGCTGCTGGTGGCGGTCAGCGGCACCGTGCTGACGCTGAGCAACGACACGCTGGAGAACTACAACGGCGGCGACACCAAGGGCGGCGATATCCAGGTTTATGGCCTGGCGGCCGGCACCAGCACCAGCGCCAGCACCAGCTCGACGCTGCAGCTGGAGAGCACCACGATCGACGACGGCGGCAATAGCCTTGGCACGCTGAACAATGACGGGCTGCTGGAGACGACGTCTGGCACCACCAACCTGATCGAGAACTTCAGCACGGCCGGCCGCTTCACCAATGACGGCGAGCTGCTGGTGACCAGCGGTGCCACGCTGACGCTCTTGACCGATCAGATCAGCAATGCCGGCACCATCATCGTCGACGCCGGCGGGACGCTCAACCTGACAGGCACCGACACGATCTCGGGCGGCACGCTGACGGTGGAGAGCGGTGGTGAGGTCGCGATTACCTCGGGGGCCAACGTCACATTTGATAATGTCGTGGTGACCGATGACACGACCAGCCTGACGGCGCCGGGGATTGACGTGGCGTCGGGGGGGCTGCTGACGTTGCAGGACGGCACTTCGATTTCTGGCAGCGGGACGGGCACGCTGGCGGTGGAGGTTGGCGCCCAGCTTTTGATTACGACGCCGAGCGGGGCGACGCTCAACGGTATTATTGTTGACGATGACGGCACTGGCAGTGGCACGGGCGCCGGGGGCGCCGGCATTTATGTAGCGAGCGGCGTGCTGACGCTGGACGGCGGCACCCAGATCCAAGGTGGCGGCCCCTTCGCCGACCGCGGCACGCTGACGATCACAAGCAGTGGCGAGCTTCAGATAATCGGCGCTGGCGCCGCGCTCGACGGCGTCAATGTGACCGACAGCAACACCAGCGACGGCATCGATGTGTCTGGCGCGATCCTGACACTGAACGACAGCACCTCGATCAGCGGCGGCACTCTGACGGTTGAGAGCACCACTGGTAGCGAGCTCCAGATAACCGCCGGCACCGGGGCCGACGGCGCCACGCCGGGCGGCGCGACGCTGGATGCGGTGAGCGTCGCCGATAACTCCACCAGCACAGTCACCCCCGGCATCGACGTGGCCTCAGGCGCGGTGCTGCACCTGGAGGGCGGCACAACGATCACTGGGGTCTCCGGCGCCACGATGACGCTTGCTGGAACGTTAGAATCAGACAGTGACAGCAACACAATCAGCAACCTGACCGTTACGGATATTGGCACCTCCGGCGACCCGAGCCAGCTCACGGTTGTGAGCGGGACGCTGACGCTCAGTAATGACACTTTCACTTTCCCGACTGGCGATCCTAGTGACGGCGTGATTGAAATTACTGTCGACTCCGGCGCCACACTCGTTCTCAGCGATACCCACATCTTTGATGCTACCGTCAGCGGCACCGTAAATGTCCCCGCCGATAGCTCGATCCAGACGATCAGCAGCAGTTTGGCTGCGACCGTTGCAGCGGGCTCCACTTTCACGCTGACCGATGAAAACGTCACTGGAACCATCGACGACCAGGGCACGGTGCTCATCACGCCATCCGTTCCTCCCAGCGGCGGCGTCATTTTCGACAACGTCATCGTTGATGATGACACCACGGCGACCGGCGGCTTGGCCGGGATTGTTGTGTCTGGGGCGGTGCTGACGCTGGAGGGCGGGACGCAGATTCAAGGTGGCGGCCCTCCTGACAATCTAACGTCTGGCACGATGACGGTGGAGAACACGGCGGGCAGCGAGCTGCTAGTAACGAGTGGCGGGGCGACACTTGACGGCGTGGCGTTGACCAACGGCGGCAGTGGGATTGTGGTGTCTGGGGCGACGCTGACGCTCAATGATAAGACGGTGATCTCGGGCAGCACACTGACGGTGGAGAACACCGGTGGCAGCGAGCTTGTGGTCACGGCCGGCAGCGGCACCGACGGCGCCACCAGCGGCGGCGCGACGCTGGGCGACGACACCGTCACCAACGATCAAGCCGCAGGCATTGTGGTGTCTGGCGGCTCGCTGACGCTTAACTCCGGCACCACGATCACCAACACCCTGACGGCCGACTTTATTGTCGTCGAACTCTGGGGCGACGCTGACGCTGGACGACACCACGGCGATCTCCGGCGGCACCATCACCATCGATACCGGCGGCAAGCTGGTCATGGACGGCACCGGCCTCGGCGACACCATCTCGGGCAGCATCATCGACGTCAGCGGCACGCTGACCATGAGCGGGACCGACCAGATCCTGGGCGGCAGCATCGTCATTGACGGCAAGCTCAACGCCGACGGCACCGACACGATCTCGGGCACCACCATCACCGTCGACAGCGGCGGCCTGCTCAACACCGACGGCACGGTGACGCTGGGCGACGACACCGTCACCAACGATCAAGCCGCAGGCATTGTGGTGTCTGGCGGCTCGCTGACGCTTAACTCCGGCACCACGATCACCAACACCCTGACGGCCGACTTTATTGTCGTCGACTCTGGGGCGACGCTGACGCTGGACGACACCACGGCGATCTCCGGCGGCACCATCACCATCGATACCGGCGGCAAGCTGGTCATGGACGGCACCGGCCTCGGCGACACCATCTCGGGCAGCATCATCGACGTCAGCGGCACGCTGACCATGAGCGGGACCGACCAGATCCTGGGCGGCAGCATCGTCATTGACGGCAAGCTCAACGCCGACGGCACCGACACGATCTCGGGCACCACCATCACCGTCGACAGCGGCGGCCTGCTCAACACCGACGGCACGGTGACGCTGGGCGACGACACCGTCACCAACGATCAAGCCGCAGGCATTGTGGTGTCTGGCGGCTCGCTGACGCTTAACTCCGGCACCACGATCACCAACACCCTGACGGCCGACTTTATTGTCGTCGAACTCTGGGGCGACGCTGACGCTGGACGACACCACGGCGATCTCCGGCGGCACCATCACCATCGATACCGGCGGCAAGCTGGTCATGGACGGCACCGGCCTCGGCGACACCATCTCGGGCAGCATCATCGACGTCAGCGGCACGCTGACCATGAGCGGGACCGACCAGATCCTGGGCGGCAGCATCGTCATTGACGGCAAGCTCAACGCCGACGGCACCGACACGATCTCGGGCACCACCATCACCGTCGACAGCGGCGGCCTGCTCAACACCGACGGCACGGTGACGCTGGGCGACGACACCGTCACCAACGATCAAGCCGCAGGCATTGTGGTGTCTGGCGGCTCGCTGACGCTTAACTCCGGCACCACGATCACCAACACCCTGACGGCCGACTTTATCGTCGTCGACTCTGGGGCGACGCTGACGCTGGACGACACCACGGCGATCTCCGGCGGCACCATCACCATCGATACCGGCGGCAAGCTGGTCATGGACGGCACCGGCCTCGGCGACACCATCTCGGGCAGCATCATCGACGTCAGCGGCACGCTGACCATGAGCGGGACCGACCAGATCCTGGGCGGCAGCATCGTCATTGACGGCAAGCTCAACGCCGACGGCACCGACACGATCTCGGGCACCACCATCACCGTCGACAGCGGCGGCCTGCTCAACACCGACGGCACGGTGACGCTGGGCGACGACACCGTCACCAACGATCAAGCCGCAGGCATTGTGGTGTCTGGCGGCTCGCTGACGCTTAACTCCGGCACCACGATCACCAACACCCTGACGGCCGACTCTATTGTCGTCGAACTTTGGGGCGACGCTGACGCTGGACGACACCACGGCGATCTCCGGCGGCACCATCACCATCGATACCGGCGGCAAGCTGGTCATGGACGGCACCGGCCTCGGCGACACCATCTCGGGCAGCATCATCGACGTCAGCGGCACGCTGACCATGAGCGGGACCGACCAGATCCTGGGCGGCAGCATCGTCATTGACGGCAAGCTCAACGCCGACGGCACCGACACGATCTCGGGCACCACCATCACCGTCGACAGCGGCGGCCTGCTCAACACCGACGGCACGGTGACGCTGGGCGACGACACCGTCACCAACGATCAAGCCGCAGGCATTGTGGTGTCTGGCGGCTCGCTGACGCTTAACTCCGGCACCACGATCACCAACACCCTGACGGCCGACTCTATTGTCGTCGAACTCTGGGGCGACGCTGACGCTGGACGACACCACGGCGATCTCCGGCGGCACCATCACCATCGATACCGGCGGCAAGCTGGTCATGGACGGCACCGGCCTCGGCGACACCATCTCGGGCAGCATCATCGACGTCAGCGGCACGCTGACCATGAGCGGGACCGACCAGATCCTGGGCGGCAGCATCGTCATTGACGGCAAGCTCAACGCCGACGGCACCGACACGATCTCGGGCACCACCATCACCGTCGACAGCGGCGGCCTGCTCAACACCGACGGCACGGTGACGCTGGGCGACGACACCGTCACCAACGATCAAGCCGCAGGCATTGTGGTGTCTGGCGGCTCGCTGACGCTTAACTCCGGCACCACGATCACCAACACCCTGACGGCCGACTCTATTGTCGTCGAACTCTGGGGCGACGCTGACGCTGGACGACACCACGGCGATCTCCGGCGGCACCATCACCATCGATACCGGCGGCAAGCTGGTCATGGACGGCACCGGCCTCGGCGACACCATCTCGGGCAGCATCATCGACGTCAGCGGCACGCTGACCATGAGCGGGACCGACCAGATCCTGGGCGGCAGCATCGTCATTGACGGCAAGCTCAACGCCGACGGCACCGACACGATCTCGGGCACCACCATCACCGTCGACAGCGGCGGCCTGCTCAACACCGACGGCACGGTGACGCTGGGCGACGACACCGTCACCAACGATCAAGCCGCAGGCATTGTGGTGTCTGGCGGCTCGCTGACGCTTAACTCCGGCACCACGATCACCAACACCCTGACGGCCGACTCTATTGTCGTCGAACTCTGGGGCGACGCTGACGCTGGACGACACCACGGCGATCTCCGGCGGCACCATCACCATCGATACCGGCGGCAAGCTGGATGTGCTGGGCAGTGGCAACAGCATCGGCAGTGCGACGATCGCCAACACGGGTATCATCGATGTCGGCAATGGTGTCACGGCGGCGGCGCTGACGCTGTCGGGCGATCAGGTGACCGACAGCGGCAGCATCACGGTGCAGGGTGAGGCGACGCTGACGCTGACGGCAACGACGATCAGCGGCACTGGTTCGATGACGATTGACACCGGCGCGATGGTCATTGGCTCGGGCGTGATCGGCGGCTCGCAGCTGACGCTGATCAATGACGGCATCATTGAGGCTCTCGGCGGCACGCTCGAGATCGTTCCCAGTTTCACCGGCACCGGCGAGCTTGAGATTGGCAATCTGGCGACGTTGCAGCTCGACGGCTCGGATGCTGCCGAGCAGATCACGTTCCTGGGCAATACCGGGGCGACCGGTACGAGCGCAGGTACTCTGATCCTTAACGACACAGTTGGGAGCGGGGCGGACGCGACAATAAATGTGTCGTCGAGCACAAGGGGCGTATTCCTGATCGATGGGCCCGGCAACATCGATACGTCGACTGGCGACGCGATCGAGTTCACCAGCACGGGCGGCTCATCGGGAATGGGCAATGGCGCGGCGCTTACCGTCAGCTTGAGCGGGGCAATTACCGGCGCCAGCGCGGGCATCGTGGTCACCCAGGAGGGCGTCGGCAACATCAACATTACGACGTCGGGCGATGTCACCGGTAACCACGGCAGCGGCATTGCCGCGATTATTCACAGCGGCAGCGTGGCCGGCGGAAGCATCTCCGTTGATGCCGCCAATGTGACCGGAACTGGGACCGGATCAATCGGCATTGATGCCGAGATCGACAATCACAGCAGCGGCAGCGTCACGGTCAGCGACACCGGCAACGTCAGCGGCAGCCAGTACGGCATCTTCGCTTCGACCGACGGCACCGGCGATGTCGCAGTGACAGCTGGGGGCAGTACCACCACGATAAACTCGGGCGGCTCCGGGATCCTCGCCGTCGATCAGGATACCAGTAGCTTTGGCACAGTCAGTCCCACCATAACGGTGACGGCCTATGGCACCATCACTTCCGGCGGGACGCTCAACGGCAACGGCACCTCGCCCTCTGGGATTGATGCCGGCTATACCGGCAGCAACGCAGTCGGCGATATCTATGTCTACAACTATGCAAATATCACGGCTGCTGCCGGCAACGGCATCGAAGCAGTTTATGAGGGGACCAGTGCCGGCAACGTCACCGTGGTCGATGAAGCCAACACCACGATTACGGCGCTCACCTCGTCGACTGCCACGTCCAATAAAGCGCCGTTCGGCATCAGGGCCGCCAATTATGGCACCGGTGACATCACGATTAACACTTCGTCCGGTGACGACATCGATACGGGCAGCGTCGGCATATTCGCCAAGAACCAAGCGACCTCGATCGCTTCGTCTTTAGACAGCACGATCACGGTCACGAACTACGCCTCGATCACTTCGGGCAGCATCACGCTCAGTGGCGGCACATCGCCCGCCGGGATCATGGCCGGTTATCAGGGCGGCACGATGAGCGCCGGGACCCCGACCACCGGCGTCAACGGCACCGTCACTGTCGACAACTACGGCGACATTACCGCATCGGCTGGCTATGGCATTGAGGCCTACAATTATGGTGTCGGCAACGTCACGGTGAGCAATGCCGGGGCGACGGTGAGCGGTCCGGTCGGCATTTATACGCTGACGGCGGAAGCCAGCGACGACACCAGCATCACCAATTCTGGCACGGTCATCGGCAACGGCACGGCGTCAGATCCAGTGGTGGATATTGTGCAGAGCGGTGGCAGCGCGACGCTGACCAACAGCGGCACGATCGAAGCCACATCGCTCTCGCCATCGGCGCTCGCCGTCTACGAGACCGGCGGCGGGCTGACCGTGAGCAACACCGGCACCATCATCGGCAACGTGACGATGGATGCGGCGATCGACAACCAAAGTGGCGGCCTCTGGGAGGTGTCCGGCACGAACGCGTTTACGGGATTGACCAATTCGATCAGCAATGCCGGCACCATCAGCATCGAGGGCGTCGCCACCAGCTTTACATCCTCCGGTGCGCTGAGCATCGATAACCAGAGCGGCGGCACGATCGACGTCCAGGGTGACGCAAGCTTCGCCGCCGGCACGCTCAACTTCAGCAACAGCGGCACGATCAATCTCTTGAGTGGCGGTACGCTGACCGCCGGACACCTGACCAATACCGGTCATATCAATTTCGATGGCGGCGCGCTCGCGGATGGCGGTTTGACCAATGATGGAACGATCACAATCAGCACCGCGGGCAACGTATTTAACGATGAGACGATCGGCGGCACCGGTACGATCGATGTGCTGGCCGGGACGTCGCTTACTCTGAGCGGCGGTACCTCGATCTCGGATAACAGCGTCACGGTGGATGCGAGCGTCGGTGGCGGTATGCCGACGGCGGCGGGGATACTGGTGCTCGATGGCGCCACGCTCGACAGCGGCGCCTTTGTCAATGACGGCACGGTGACGATCACTGGCACCGGCAACGCTATCGAGAGCGAGACGAGCTTCAGCAATGCCGGTTCGATCACGGTTGAGGCCGGTGGCGTGCTGACCTTTGCGACCGAGACGGTCGCTAATACCAGCGGCAGCATCATTGTGGACGCCGGCACCGGTCATGGGACCACCGCTGTTGCCGCCGGCGAGCTGACGCTGACCTCGACCACGGTCAACAAGGGCACGATCACCAACGCCGGCACGCTCGACCTCATTAGCGGCAACACCATCGACAACGGGGCGCTGACCAACACCGGCACGCTGATCGTCACCGGCACCGGCAACAGCATCAGCGCCGAGAGCCTGGTGACCAATAGCGGCACCATCGACGTGAGCAATGGCGGAGTGCTGACGCTGACCAGCGACGCCGCGGTCGACAACAGTGCCACCATCGAGGTCCTGGCCGGCGGCGAGCTGACGCTGGCCTCCGGCACCACGATTACCAACAGCCTGACGGCCGACTCTATCGTCGTCGAGTCTGGCGCGACGCTGACGCTGGACGACACCTCGGAGATCTCCGGCGGCACCATCACGGTGGACGGCGGCGGCAAGCTGGTCATGGACGGCAGCGGCCTCGGCGACACGATCTCGGGCAGCATCATCGACGTCAGCGGTACGCTGACCATGAGCGGGACCGACCAGATCCTGGGCGGCAGCATCGTCATTGACGGCACGCTCAACGCCGACGGCACCGACACGATCTCGGGCACCACCATCACCGTCGACAGCGGCGGCCTGCTCAACGTCAGCGGCAGCCTGACGCTGAGCGACGACACCGTGACCAACGATCAAGCCGCAGGCATTGTGGTGTCCGGCGGCTCGCTGACGCTGAACTCCGGCACCACGATCACCAACAGCCTGACGGCCGACTCGATCATCGTCGACTCTGGCACGACGCTGACGCTCAATAACGCCACTGTCAGCGGCGGCGTGGTCACGGTCGACAGCGGCGGTACGCTCAACCTCACCGGCAACAGCCTCATCGATCCCGGCTCTCTGACCAATTCCGGTCAGATCAATGTCAGCGGTGCCGCCAACGCATTCGACGACGAGACGGTAACTAATACCGGCGCTATTACGGTGTCCGCCGGCGGCTCGCTCACTCTGGAGGGAACCACCGCCATCACGAATGCCACTACCGTCGTGAGCAGCGTCACCCACACCGGTGCAATCACGGTCGACGGCACTGGCACGCTGACCCTCGACGACAGCGCCTCGGTCAGCGGCGGCAGCATTACCGTTGCCGCGGCCTCCGGCGTCCTGACGTTGAACGGCAGCAGCGGGCTGTTCAACGGCACACTGTTCAATTCCGGCACGCTCAACGCCGACGGCACCAACACAGTCGATAACGTCACCGGAACTGGATCGATACAGGTCGGCGACAATGACACTTTGACCCTCGATGGCTCGGTCAGCGAGACCGTCACATTCCTGGGCGGAATGGCCACATCAAACGGCGGGACGCTGGTGCTCAATGACGGTAGCGGAGACACCGACACCGTCAGTGCCATATCGACGACGAGGGGCACGTTCACTATCCAGGGAAGCGGCGTAGTCGATTCTGCGTCCGGCGACGGTATCGATTTCACCGCCTCGGGTGGAACTCCCTCTTATCCTGCCATCATCGACATCGACACCGGCGGTGCGATTACCGGCGCCGCACGTGGCATCGCGGTGACGCAGAGCGGCGCCGGCGATGTCACGATTGGCGCGAATGGCAATGTGACCGGCAGTTCAGGCGGCGGAATTGTTGCAACCGATTCGGCTGCCGGCACCGGCAATATTTTGATCGACGGCACCGGCAATGTGACCGGTACCGGCAGCACGAGCGTCGGCATCAACGCCCAGATCACGAACGCCGCGAATTCCGGCGATGTCACAGTCGATCAGTCAGGCGATATCGTCGGCGGACAGTACGGAATTTTGGCGCTGACGCGGGGCAGTGGCGATGTGTCGGTAACCACCGCCGGTGACGTCACCGTGGCCACCGGAGGAAATACCAGCGGCACCAACTACGACGGCATATCTGCCAGCAGCTTCGGCACCGGAGATATAACGGTCGAGACCGGGAGCGACACGATCGATTCCTCGAAGGGTGGCACCGGGATTTTTGCCATCAATCAAGACAGCAGCAGCTTCGGCACCGTCAGCAGCACCATCTCGGTTACCGCCGCAGGGACAATCAATTCGGGATCTGCGGACAATGGAAATGGCAATCCGCCTGAGGGAATAGATGCCGGCTATACCGGCGTCAGCGCGGTCGGCACCGTCACAGTCGACAATTCCGCGAATATTACCGCGACAGGCGGTGACGGCATTTTTGCCTTCTTCAGCGGAGCCAGCTCGGCCGGCACCGTCACTGTCGACAATTCGGGTAACATCACCGCGAACGCTACAGGCGGGCAGGCCATCGTCGCGGAATACGGCGGCGCCGGCATTGGCACTCTGGGCGTCACCGATGAAGCGGGAACCCAGATCAGCGGCGGTCAGGACGGTATCATTGCTCAGGACGGGGCCATCGTCAGCGGCAACGCCCAGGCCACGGGAGACGGCAACGTCACCGTCACTGTCGGAACCAACGCGTCAATCACCGGATCCAGCCGATATGGGATCGGTGCATTCAGCAATGGAACGGGAAGCATAACGGTCACCGAAGCGTCGGGCGACTCGATCACCTCTGGCGCTACGGGCATCGCCGCGCTCAACCAGGCTCCCACGAGTGTGAATTTTGGTGCATCCAGCACGATCTCCAGCAGCATCACTGTGACGGCTTCCGGGACCATCACGTCTGGCTCTACCAACAACGGGAATGGGTCCGCACCCGCAGGAATCGAGGCCGGTTATCAAGCCAGCAACGCTGTGGGCGACGTGACCGTCGATAACTATTCGACCATCACCGCGGCCAAAGGGTTTGGCATCTTCGCATTCATGAACGGCACCGCCGCCGGGGATGTGACGGTGAATGACTACGCCGGCGATATCACAGCGCTCCATTCGGCGACCGGCGCATCGGGAGCCAGCAATCCGGTCGGCATCAAGGCCACGAGTGACGGCACCGGAAGCATCACGGTCAATACGTCTGCGGGAACCGACATCAATGCCGGCAGCGACGGGATACTAGCCAAAAACCAGTCCACCTCGATTCCCGAGGGATCAGGCAGCGAGGTCAGCGTAACGGCTCACGGTACAATCGAGTCGGGCACGATCGCGAACAAGGACGGTAGCCTGCCTGCCGGCATCATTGCGAGCTACGGCGGCACGAGCGGTACGGGCAACGCGGTAAATCCAAGTGTTTATGGCGATGTCATTGTCGACAACTACGCCAATATCACGGCCGCGAGCGGCGCCGGCGGAGGCGACGGCATCCGCGCGGCTGATTACGGCGTCGGCAATGTCACCGTTACCGACGAAACTTCGACGACGATCACAGCGGGTGCCGAGTACGGCATCGACGCCGAAAATTTCCAATCCGGCAATATCACAATCGGCATGTCGCCGACCGGCGACAGCATCAGCTCCGGCAGCTCCGCGATCCGTGCCTTAAATCTCGCCACGACAACCGGCACCATCGCCGGTTCGATTGAAGTAACGGCATACGGCACGATCACCGCGGGTGGGACCGCAGATGGCAAATTCGCTTCGCTGTCGCCGGCCGGCATCCTGGCTGGTTATCTGGGAGCCGGCACGACTGGCACTCCGACGGCTGAAGCCGGCGTCCTTGGTAGCGTCGTTGTCGACAATTTCGCAACAGTTACCGACTCCAGCGGAGACGGTATCGAGGCTGCGAACTACGGCACCGGCAACATCACCATCCACAATGAGGGAATCGGGAGCGTAGCGGGGCTGATCGGCCTTTCCGCATTGACGGCCGAGGCGAGCGACACCACCACGATCACCAATGACGGTACGCTCAAATCGAGCGGCACGTCGGCAAGCCCGGTCGTGGAGATCGCGCAATCCGGCGGCAGTGCGAGCCTCGACAACACCGGGCTCATCGAGCACACCGGCGCCACTGCATCCGCAGTCGCCATATCCGAAACTGGCGGCAGCCTTGCCATTACCAATACCGGAACGATCATCGGCGTCATTAACGCCGACGCCAGCTTCGACAACAAGACTGACGGAATCTGGGATGTCGCCGGAACGAACGCATTTGATGGCGTAACCAACTCGGTCACCAACGCCGGCACGATCAATGTCGAGGGTGAAACCAGTTTCACATCATCTGGCGCCCTGACATTCTCGAATACCGGTACCATCAATATCCTGAGCGGCGGAATTGAAAACAGCAACCTTACCAATACCGGTCACATTAATTTCAATGGTCTCGGCGAAAATCTGGACGGCGTCATAATCGGCAACGCGGGCAGCATCGTGGTTTCGGCCGGCGCCGCGCTGACCCTCGACGACGGCACCACGATCACGGGCGGTAATGTCACCATTGACGGGGCGACTGTCAGCCCCGCGGCGTTGGCGGCGATGCTCGATGTCGAGAAGGGGAGCAATAGCGCGGCGCCTTATGGCGCTACGTTCGACGGCGTCAATGTAACCGTTAGCGGCGCGCTCGATATCGGCAATGTGGCCACCGGTGCGGTGCTTACGCTGGACGACGGCACGACGGTAACCGGCAGCGGCACGCTCACCGTTCACGTCGGTAGCGCGCTCGAAGGTTCGGGCGAGATCGGTGATGGCAGTGGGCTTGTCATAGACAACGCGGGCACCATCGAGGCCATTAGCGGCACGCTGACGATCGACGATAATGTAACCAATACCGGCACGCTGGAGGCGGACGGCGGCACGCTGTCCGTCGCCGGCGCCGTCACCCTCAGCGGCAGCGGAGGGTCGGTCCTGATCACCGACGGCGGCACCGCCGATTTTGCCGACACACTCAATGAGGGCGTGGCATTCCAGGGCGGCGGGAACAATATTCTCGAACTCGCCCATTCCGGCAGCTTGGGCACGGTTACTAACTTCGGCAATGGCACGACCGGCAGCACCGGCGATGTGATCGATCTGCAAGACGTCGCGTATAATTCGTCGACTGAGTACGACGTGTGGACGCAGGGCAGTGGCAGCGGCACGCTGCAGATTTACACTGCCGGCGCTACCGCACTCTCGATGATACGCTGACCTTTAGCGGCACCACGACTTATACGCAGAACAGTTTTGCGCTGACAGGCGACAGCTCAGCCCGACTGCGGGCACGGATGTGGTGATCAGCCCGCTGACAGTAAGCAACGGGTGAAACGGCGACCACGGTCTGCTTCGGCCACGATCACCAACGAAGACGGTCATTGGGTGGTGCAAGACGGCGCCTACACCACGACGCTCGGCAACGTCGAGAGCGTGGTCAGAACGGCGGCGTCGGCGGCACAACATACTTGCTGGTCGGCGACGGCGGATTACGCGACGATCCAGGCGGCGATTGATGCGGCGACACAGCCCAACGAGACCATCCTGGTCGCACCCGGCACCTATACCGAGCAGGACATTGTCGACGGCACGCACGGTTCAAGCAACCTCACCATTGAGGGCGTGGGCGGCGCAGGCGCGGTGACGGTGGATGCGCCGACGACGCTGGTGCAGACCGGCACGTCGCCATTGAGCGGCAACAGCATCGACGGCCTGTTCACGGTCAACGACGTCAACGATGTCACCGTCTCCGGCATCACGTTCGATGGGCTCCAATACGGAGACGACAGCCATTTCGCCGGTGGCCAGACCAATCCGTCGCTGATCGGCATCTCCTACCTCAACAGCTCCGGCGGCGACATCGAGAACGTCACGGTCACGGGGATGCGGGAGAGTGATGCCGGCATCGGCGACCAGCGCAATTTCGGCATCTATGTCGCCAACAACGACACGCTGGCGGGCGACGTGCCAACGCAGACCGAGGCTGCGGCGCTCAATACGATCACGATCAGCGGTTCGACGATCGAGAACTTCCAGAAGGCCGGCATCATCGCCGAATATGCCAATGTCGACATCAGCGGCAACACGCTGACTGGCGTCGGCGAGGTCGATCAGGCGCAGAACGCTATTCAGGTCGATGGCTCGACCGGCACGGTGTCGGACAACATCATCACCGCGATCGGCTATTCTGGCGACAATGCCGCGGCGACCGGCGTGTTGGCGTTCGACAATTACGGCCTCGACATTACCGGCAACAGCTTTACCGGCGCGCTCGACGGCGGCGGCAACGTGCTGGAGTCGCCGGTCGGTGTTTATGTGCTGGATTCGACCAACGGCGAGATCACCGGCAACTCGGCCGCCAACGTCGACGACGGCGTTGTCGCGGTGTCCGAGGGATTTGGCGGGGGCGACACCGACCAGCTCACCGGCACCTGGACAGTGACGGGCAACACCACGACCAACGTGGTGCCGGCAGCCGACGGCGGCGATTCCATCTATTGGAACCCGGACCCGACCACGTCGGGGACGTACACCGTCAGCGGCGGCGCCAACGACATCGGCGACGTGTTCTACGTCTCGCCGGACACCGATACCCTGACCGGCGGCGTCGGCGGCGGCAACAGCTTCGTGGTGCTCAACGGCAGCGATCTGAGCAACGCCGACACGATCGACGGCGGCGGCGGCACCGGCAACACGCTCTACTTCGCCAGCGGCACTTCTGGCGACACGCTCACCATCGGTAGCAATGTCACCAATATCCAGGACGTCGACGTCGTCGATCCCAACACTTTCTTGGCAACCGACACGACCACGGAGAACGTCAACGCTTCGGCGGCGCCCAATGCCCTGATCATCACCGCCAATGACGGCAACGACACCATCACCGGCACCGCCACCTTCAACGACACCCTGATCGGCGGCACCGGCAATGTGACCTTCATCGTCGGCTCCGGCAATGACACGATCGAGGGCGGCGTCGGCGGCACCAACACCCTGGTCTATGACGCGCCGCTCAACGCTTCGGACTTCTCGGTCGTCGGCGGCCACTGGGTGGTCAGTGACGGCAGCCATGGCACCGATACGCTCACCAACGTCCAGGTGGTCACCGACGGCAAATTCCTGCTGGTCGGCGACGGCGGTTACGCCGATGTCGGCGATGCGTCCGTGCCTGCAGTCGCCAGTCCGGGCGATACGCTCGTCGTGGACAGCGGATCGGACAGTTCCGTCCAAACCGTCGGCACCGACAGTCTGACCATCGATGCGGTCGCCAGTTCCACGGCGCTCGACCTGCAGCTCGGCAGCGGCGTAACGACCCTCACGCTTGCCGATTACGCGGCGGGGCACGGCGCCAATGTCACGGTCACTGGCAACAATTCCGGCGACACCATCACCGGCAACGACGGCAACGACACGCTGACCGGCGGCACCGGCAACGACACTTTCATTCTCGGTACCGGCAACAATACAGTGACCGGGGGCGGTGGCATCGACACGGTGGAAGTCGGCGCCGGCTACCACATGGCGATCCAGAGCGGCCAGTGGGTCGTCACCAACGGCACCAGCACCGACACGCTAACCGGCATCGACAAAGTCGAGATCAACGGAACGACCTACGATCTGGTCGACAACTTCGGCGCCAACGGCGGCTTCCAGTCGCTGCAGGCGGCGATCGACGCGTCGCAGAACGGCGATACTATCCTGGTCGCACCCGGCACCTACACCGAAAGCGCCAATTACGATCCGGTCACCGGCCTCAACGATCTGACCAACGGCGCCAATCCGGTGGGGCTCCTGGTCGACAAGAGCGTCACCATCGAAGGCGTCGACTCAACGGCAACCCGATCACCAGCGCGTCGGGGACGCAGGCGACCATAATTTCCTCGGTCGAGTCGGATTGGGGCACGAATTTCTACGTCACCGCCCCCAACGTCACGATCACCGGCCTGACCTTCCAGGCGTACCGACTTGGAAGACGGCGGTGCACCAGGGCTACGTCAACAAGGCGTTCGAGGTCGTCGCGAACAACTTCACGCTGGAAAATAGCCTGGTCGAGCGCCGCGAGCGGCGTGCCGCTGGGTTCGTCGGTCTACGTCGACGAATTGACGGTGCCGAGCAACTTGAGCGGCTACCAGGCCGACATTTCAAGCTTCGACATCGCCCACAACATTCTCACCGGCGATTTCGTCGAGGCTAACGGCGTCGGCTATGGCGATACCAGCACGAATCTACAACTCACCGACAACGAATTTTCGCTGAATGCCGGGACGACCGCGGTACCGATGACGGCGGCAATATCGGGGTCATTCTCGACGGCCAGCTTAACGGTCTCGACCCCTCGGCGGTGGGCCGATCGCCTGGCTGAACGCTCCAGTCGCCGACCCCACTGTCACCGGTAACACTTTCGATGCCGATTATACGGCGGACCCCGGCGGCGCCCGCTTCCTGGCCTGGGACGAGGCGTCGTCGAATTTGCCGGACGCGACCTACGTTGAGAATTACGTCGCTGACAACAATCTCGGCACCTACGCCTACGCGCTCACCTCAGGCGGGGAGCCTGGATTACTCGACGGATGCGAATTCGAGCTACTATTACATCTATCTGAACGCCGGCGATGCGTCCGCCTCCGGCGCCGCCAATCCCGGCGATACGATCGTTGTGCAAAGCGACGGCGATACCTCGCTTCAAACCATCGGCACCAACGATCTCAACATCGACGCGCTCGCCGGCTCGAACGGCCTGAATCTGCTGCTCGGCAGCGGCGTGACCATGATTACGCTGGCCGACTACGCGCCCGGTGAGGGCGCTAACGTCGACGTCACCGGCAACGGTGAGGGCGACACCATCATCGGCAACGACGGCAACGATGTGCTCGATCCGGGCGACGCCAGCGGCCCCTCGACGCTGACCGGCGGCGCCGGCATGGACACCTTCGTATTCGGTACGGGATACGGCTCGGTGACGATCACCAATTTCGATCAGGGCGATGGCGGCACTTTCAATCCAGGCCAAGGCGACACGATCGATCTCGCCGGCGAGACGAACGTCCACAGTTTCTCCGATATCCAGTCCGACGCCATCAGCGTCGATGCCAACGGCGATGCCGATCCGAACGGCCCGGACACGCTGATTAATTTCGGCAACGGCGACACCCTGACGCTCGACAACGTGACGCCCTCACAGCTGGTGGCCGGCGATTTTACTTTCACGTCGCCACAGGCCTATCCGACGATCACGATTACGGTGCAGACGTCTAACGGCTTCGATTTCGACACTGAAGATCCGATCGCGGAGATGGGTTCGGGAACCATCCAGACCGGAGACGAAAGCTCGGCGAGCTTCACGATCGTCGATGCCGCCGCCGACCGTGAGTTCATCCTCGACGGAACCAACTTGACCTATGGCAACGACGATACCACCGTTACAGGCGGCACCATCACGTCGTTCCAAGTACTCACTTACGGCGAAGGCACACCCGTCCCGCTTGCGAACTTTACCGGCTTCACGGCCAACGCCAGCACCTGGATCGCCGACGTTCAACAGTTCGCCACCGGCACCACCGGTCCGTTCAATGCCTTAACCGCGAACTATTCCTTTGATGTTATTGGCGGCAGCGGCAACGACGTGATCGATTTTGCCACCAATTCCGGCGGCACCGTCACGCTGACCGGCGGCGCCGGCAGCGACACATTCGTCTACGGCCAGGGATACGGCGCGGTCACGATTACCGATTTCGACCAGGGCGACACACCCGGCACTTTCAATTTAGGCGAAGGCGACCAGCTCGTCCTGAACGGTGGCCTCACGGACCATCCGACCTTTACCGAGGTCGGCAATAACCTCGTTGTCAATTTCGGCGGCGGCGACGTCCTGACCTTGGACAATATGACTTACGCCCAATCCCAGGAAATCATTGTCATTAACAATGGCAACAACAACGGCCCGACGATCAATGGCGCCGGCAATACGGTCGACTACACCGGAACGCCGGTCACCCTCGACAACAACCTCACGATCTCGGATCCGACCACGATCACCGGCCTCACCGCCACCATTTCATCGGGCGCGCATAGCGGCGACACGCTCACCATCAATGGGACCACGTCCGGCACTCTCACGAATAGCGACGGCACCATCGCTTACAATTTCCACAATGATGTAATGACGCTATCGGTTGCGTCCGGCGCGCCCACAATAGGCGACTTCGTGGGGGCGGAGCGGGATATCCAGTATTCCTCGAGCAACAGCAATCCCACCGCCGGCGTCGCCGACCCCACCCGGACGGTGACCTGGGAGGTGACGGACAGCAACGATAACTCGAGTTCTCCCGTCACCACGATGATCGATGTCGCGGTACCGCTGCCTGCGCCGGGGACTGCCTCCCTGTGGGGCACGGTCTCCTATCCGTCTCCGGTGGCGAGCGGAGAGCGTTTCACCAGTCTCAGTGCGGCGTTCAACGGAAGCCTGGGAACAGGCCTGCTGCTTTACGGCGAAACGGCAGATTACAACCCGACCGGACTAAGCACGGTCAACGAGTATGCCCTGACGGTCGATCCCTTCCTGTTGCCGTACCAGGATGGCGCGCCGACGCCGACGGCATCGTCTTTGTCGCTTGCGGCGCCATTCAAATATACGCGACATTTTGGTGAACAAGACCGAAGGGATCGCATTCTACGAAACCGAGAGCGAGCCCGGCACGGGCAACCAGGCCGGCACGATCTACCAAGCTGTTCTCACCGACCCGAATGGGCCCGACAATCCTCTCACGGTTGGAACGCCAACGGCGATCGAGAGCAATCTGAGCGGGGTGGTCGAGACTCTCTCTACACCGTCCGTGATTACGAACGGCGCTGTGTCGAGCTACGCTGTCGCCTGGGATCAGTACGATAGTAGTTCCCAGACCTATCAGGCTTACTTCCAGACATTCAACGCGGCCGGGACGCCGTTGGAAACATCGCCGGTGCAGATATCCAATCTGACCGGCGTCGCCCTGTCGTCGGCGGCGACTTGGTACTTCAGCAGCACCGGCTCGCTGACGAGCGACGGAGCGGCTGTTCCTTACGCGCTGATGACGGCGCAATCCAACGGCACGGTGCAATTCCAGGGCTACAACAGCAATGGCACCGAGGCCGCAGCCGTAAATTGGACGTTTACCCCGAACCTCACGAACTACGAAGCCGGTGCAACCAGCCAGGTCACTGAAGCCTTGAACCCGGAGACCGGCGGCACGGCCGGTTTGGCGATGCAATTCACGCAGGCGGGCAACCAGTTCCTGGCCGCCTGGAATGAAACCGTCACCGACGGAACCGGCACTCACGACCAGGTCGAATTTGCGATCTTCAATCCGAACGAGCTTAACTCCAGCGGCACGGCTGTCGCGGGAACGCTCGTTTCGCAATCCACCTTCCAGATCGCCGACGGCGACGCGCAAAATATCCGTGTCGGATCGTTCTCGTTCAACGGCTCGACCTATGAATACCTGGTCTATGGCGACACCACGGGCACACATATTGTCGAGTTCAACTCAAGCGGCGTCGAGATTGCGTCGGTTACCGATCCAATCACCTTCTCGACCGACTTGCCGTACGCCCAGGTCGAAAACTTCGGTGACGGTCGCATCGGCATCGTTTACAACGAGCCGGTCGGCACCGATGGCACCACCCAATACGTCACGCAGATTTATGATTTCAGAACGTCGGGCGTGAACATCCACGACGCATCGCTGAACGACGGGCTCAACAAGTACGTCGCCGGCACCCAGTTCAACGACACCTTTGTCGGCGAAAACAACGTCGACAACACTTATTATTTCGTCGGCTCGGACACGACCGACCCGACGGATCACTTCACCGGAGGAACCGCCACCGGAGGCGGCACGAGTTGGAACATCGCCATCTTCGCTGACGAGCGATCGGACTATTCGATTTCGACGCAAGTCGAGAACGGCGGCCCGAATATCACGACCATCACGAGCAACGGCGACGATTCGCAGCATACCGGCTCGCTCTCCGTGTCGAATGTCGAGCTGCTCGTGTTCGGGGCGACCACTGACCCGACGCCGCAAAACAACACGATCGATGCAACCAGCGGCACATTCGTCGTTCTCGGCGGCAACGCCGCGGTCACGATCGAGTCCGGCGCGATCGCCGAATTCGATACCGCGGCAACGGGTCCTACCCCATATACTGGATCGGTCACGTTCGCGAGCGGCGCGGGCACGCTGGTGCTCGATCAGCCGACGAATTTCCAAGCCACGATAAGCAATTTCGGCTCCGATGATACGATTGCCCTGCAAGGCATCGATTACTCGTCACAGGACACAGCCATCTGGACGCAGACCACAATCGGACCCGACGCCGCCGGCACGCTGCAGATCTATGACGGCGCCTCTCTTAGACACGCTGAACCTCGCCGGCACTTACAGTCAAAGCAACTTCACGCTGACGGCCGGCTACAGCAACGGCACCAACGGCACGGACGTGGTGTACACGGCTTCGCCGGTGGCCACGGTGACGATCACGGTGGAGGCAGCGAGCGGTTTGGATCTGCAAAACGAGGATCCGCTGGCGGAGATGGGCCGCGGCGCTATCCAAGCAGGCGGCACTGCGACGACCTTCACGATCGTCGACGCCGCCGACAACCGCGAATTCATCGTCGCCGGCACCGGCTTCACCTATGGCAGCAACGGCGCCATCACCGGCGGGACTATCAACTCGTTTAACGTATTGACCGACGACAGCTCGCCCGCCCCAATCGCCGATTTCACCGGCCTCTCGGTCGACGCCGTGACGTGGATGACGGCCGCTCAGGACGACGCCAACGGCAACCAATATCCGATCAATGCCCTGACCGCTAATTTTGCTATCTATTTGAACGGCAGCGCCGCCACCGGCCCCGTCGTGTTTGACGCCGGGACGCAGGCCGATACGCTGATCGGCGGTTCCGGCAATGACATCCTCGGTGGCGGCGGCGCCCCGAGCGGACAACACGACACGCTGACCGGCGGCGCCGGCAGCAACATATTCGTGTTCGGGCAGGGATACGGCGCGGAGACGATCACCGACTTCGATCAGGGCAGCGGCACCTTCAATCAAAATCAAGGCGACCAGATCGAACTCAACGGCTTCAACAGTCCGCCCACCGTGAGTTATGTCCAGGATGGCGGCACCTGTGACACCGTGCTCACTTTCAGCACCGGCGACGTGCTGACATTGCAGGGCGTCACTCAGGCAGACTTCACGGCGCTCAACGGCTCAGAATTCATCATCAACCCGCCAGCAGAGCCCTCTACCTGGCAGGCCGCAGCAGGCGGGGACTGGACGCTTGGAACCAATTGGAACGACAACCAAGAGCCGGGTTCGAGCGACCAAGTGGAGATCAACCTTGCCGGCACTTATACCGTGACGGTTAACGCGTCCGACACTGTGGCCGCCCTCAATGTTAGCGACGCATCGGCGACCCTTGCCATCGCGACCGGAGTCGCACTGACGGTCGAAGGGACTTCCGAACGCCAGTGGCGCCGCCAACGTCATTACCGGCGCAGTTCAAAACAGCGGCACGCTCGCGGTTCAGAACGGCACGCTGGGATTGAGCGGCGCCGTCAGCAACTCCGGCCTGCTGGACGCAAGCGGCAGCGGCGCGATACTCGATATCAATGCCAACGTCGATAACAGTCACGGCACGATTACGGTGCAGTCGTCGGCCAGTCTCAACCTGTCCGGCGCGAGCATCGGCGGCGGCATCGTCAACAATTACACTAACGGCAGCTCCGCCGGTATCTTCGTCAACGGCAGCGCCACCGTCGACGGCGCTACCGTCAACAACAACGGGATGATCGCCGTCGAATCGGGCGCTTCGCTGACTGTCAAGGACGGTACCGCCGTGATCGGCGGGACGCTGTCGATCGGCTTCGGGGCCATGCTTGACGTCGAGGATAATCCTACTCTTGGCGACGCCGCCACGCTCGACGGCGTCACCGTGCAAAATTCGGGTACGATTCAGGTCGATCTCAATTTTGGCGCGACGCTGCTTCTCGACGACGGCACCGCCGTGAATGGCGGCTCCGTGCAGATCAATCAGTTCGGCACCTTGGAGGTCGCGAGCGGCAGTGGCGTTGGCCCCGATTACGGCGCTACTTTCGATGGCGTTACGGTCACCGATCAGGGCGCGTTCAGCATCGACAGCGGCGCCAACCTGACGATCAGCCACACCAGCGGCACCACCACCTCGATCAGCAGCGGTAGCGCTGCCACCAGCACGATCGATAATTCCGGCACGATCGAGGTGGCAGGCGGGGCCACTCTGGCCCTCTCCGGCATCGAGATCAGCGATACCGGCAGCGGCAATATCACCGTCGACAGCGGAGCGACGCTCACGGTCGGCAGCAAATCGTTCACGACGCCAAGTTCGGGAACGATGACCGCATCCGGCGCGACCTTCGACGGCGGCACGATCACCAACAGTGGCGGCGCGATCGAGATCAGCGGCCCGACGACGGTCGATGACGGCGCCACGGTGAGCGGTGCGATCACGGTCGAGACTGGTCAGACGCTCACGCTTAACGGCGTGACGGATACTGGCGGCACCATCACCAATACCAGCGGTACGATCGCGGTCGGCGCGGGCGGTCTCAACCTTTCCGGCGCGACCATCGATGGCGGCCTCATCAGCAACAGCGGCACGATCGCGGTGAGCGGCAACAGCATGATCGATGGCCGTGCCAGCATCAGCGGCGCGATCACCGTCGAGAGCTCTGCGACGCTGACGCTTAACGGCGTCACGGATACCGGCGGCACGATCACCAACACCGACGGCACGATTGCGATCACCGCGGGCACGCTCAGTCTGTCCAACGTGACCATTGACGGCGGCACGATCACCAACAGTGGCGGCACGATCGAGATCAGCGGCCCGACGACGATCGATGACGGCGCCACGGTGAGCGGCGCGATCACGGTCGAGACTGGTCAGACGCTCACGCTTAACGGCGTGACGGATACCGGCGGCACCATCACCAATACCAGCGGTACGATTGCGGTCGGCGCGAGCGGTCTCAACCTGTCCGGCGTGACCATTGACGGCGGCACGATCACCAACAGTGGCGGCACGATCGAGATCAGCGGCCCGACGACGATCGATGACGGCGCCACGGTGAGCGGCGCGATCACGGTCGAGAGCTCTGCGACGCTCACGCTTAACGGCGTGACGGATACCGGCGGCACCATCACCAATACCAGCGGTACGATTGCGGTCGGCGCGAGCGGTCTCAACCTGTCCGGCGTGACCATTGACGGCGGCACGATCACCAACAGTGGCGGCACGATCGAGATCAGCGGCCCGACGACGATCGATGACGGCGCCAGCATCAGTGGCGCGATCACGGTCGAGAGCTCTGCGACGCTGACGCTTAACGGCGTCACGGATACTGGCGGCACCATCACCAACACCACCGGCACGATTGCGGTCGGCGCGAGCGGTCTCAACCTGTCCGGCGTGACCATTGACGGCGGCACGATCACCAACACCAGCGGCACGATCGACGTCACTGGCCCGGTCACGATTGACGGCGGCGCCAGCATCAGTGGCGCGATCACGGTCGAGAGCTCTGCGACGCTGACGCTTAACGGCGTCACGGATACTGGCGGCACCATCACCAACACCACCGGCACGATTGCGGTCGGCGCGAGCGGTCTCAACCTGTCCGGCGTGACCATTGACGGCGGCACGATCACCAACACCAGCGGCACGATCGACGTCACCGGCCCGGTCACGATTGACGGCGGCGCCAGCATCAGTGGCGCGATCACGGTCGAGAGCTCTGCGACGCTGACGCTTAACGGCGTCACGGATACTGGCGGCACCATCACCAACACCACCGGCACGATTGCGGTCGGCGCGAGCGGTCTCAACCTGTCCGGCGTGACCATTGACGGCGGCACGATCACCAACAGTGGCGGCACGATCGAGATCAGCGGCCCGACGACGATCGATGACGGCGCCACGGTGAGCGGCGCGATCACGGTCGAGACTGGTCAGACGCTCACGCTTAACGGCGTGACGGATACCGGCGGCACCATCACCAATACCAGCGGTACGATTGCGGTCGGCGCGAGCGGTCTCAACCTGTCCGGCGTGACCATTGACGGCGGCACGATCACCAACAGTGGCGGCACGATCGAGATCAGCGGCCCGACGACGATCGATGACGGCGCCACGGTGAGCGGCGCGATCACGGTCGAAAGCTCTCGACGCTCACGCTTAACGGCGTGACGGATACCGGCGGCACCATCACCAACACCACCGGCACGATCGACGTCACCGGCCCGGTCACGATTGACGGCGGCGCCAGCATCAGTGGCGCGATCACGGTCGAGAGCTCTGCGACGCTGACGCTTAACGGCGTCACGGATACTGGCGGCACCATCACCAACACCACCGGCACGATTGCGGTCGCGCAAGCGGTCTCAACCTGTCCAACGTGACCATTGACGGCGGCACGATCACCAACAGTGGCGGCACGATCGAGATCAGCGGCCCGACGACGATCGATGACGGCGCCACGGTGAGCGGCGCGATCACGGTCGAGACTGGTCGAGACGCTCACGCTTAACGGCGTGACGGATACCGGCGGCACCATCACCAATACCAGCGGTACGATTGCGGTCGGCGCGAGCGGTCTCAACCTGTCCGGCGTGACCATTGACGGCGGCACGATCACCAACAGTGGCGGCACGATCGAGATCAGCGGCCCGACGACGATCGATGACGGCGCCAGCATCAGTGGCGCGATCACGGTCGAGAGCTCTGCGACGCTGACGCTTAACGGCGTCACGGATACTGGCGGCACCATCACCAACACCACCGGCACGATTGCGGTCGGCGCGAGCGGTCTCAACCTGTCCGGCGTGACCATTGACGGCGGCACGATCACCAACACCAGCGGCACGATCGACGTCACTGGCCCGGTCACGATTGACGGCGGCGCCAGCATCAGTGGCGCGATCACGGTCGGAGCTCTGCGACGCTGACGCTTAACGGCGTCACGGATACTGGCGGCACCATCACCAACACCACCGGCACGATTGCGGTCGGCGCGAGCGGTCTCAACCTGTCCGGCGTGACCATTGACGGCGGCACGATCACCAACACCAGCGGCACGATCGACGTCACCGGCCCGGTCACGATTGACGGCGGCGCCAGCATCAGTGGCGCGATCACGGTCGAGAGCTCTGCGACGCTGACGCTTAACGGCGTCACGGATACTGGCGGCACCATCACCAACGACGGCACGATCGCGGTCACTTCTGGTACGCTCACCGTCGACAGCAACTCGACCATCACCGGCACAGGAACAGTTCAGATTTCCAATCTCGGGATTGCCGATTTCCAGGATGCCTTTGATCAGAGCGTGATGTTCACGGGGGTCGGCACGCTTGAGCTTTCTAATCCTACGTATTTCACCGCCAACCCCGACGCCACCATCTCCGGGCTCGTCGATGGCGACGCCATCGATCTGGCGAACATCTCTGTTTTCTCCATTACCTCGGCGACGATCGAAAATGCGACGCTCGTCGTCGACGAAACCGGCGGCGGAACGCTGACCTTCAACATCGCCGGCGATCTCGGCGGCAATCAATTTGACATCGTCTCGGACCACAATGGCGACGCCGATCTGGTGCTTGAACCGACGCCGCCCTCCGGGACCATCGCGGCGGATCAATATGTCTGGGGGAACCCGGCTGCGGGGGGTAGCTGGGATGATCCGGGCAACTGGGAAGACACGACGGCCGGCTCGGGTCCGGCGAGCTTCGCGCCGGGCAGCGATGACAGCGTGACGATCGTCGCGCCGGGCAGCGGCCCCGGAGATGTTGCCGGCGGCCCGACCTATGTCATCACCGGGACGGGGATTCGGCGTCGCTGACGATCGAAGCCTATGTAGATCTGGCGGGCCAATTCGCGACCGGCGCGCTGGCGGTGGACTATGGCGAGCCACTTCAGGTGAATGCCGGCGATACGCTGACGGTCACCGGCGATGCCACTTTCTCATCTGCCTCGCTCACGCTCGACGGCACGCTGACGGTGGGTGGGAGCCTCTCCACTGGCGGCGGCGCCTTCACCATCGACGGCGGGACACTGGATGTAACTGGGCCGGTCAGCGGCTCCAGTGACGTTGTGATCACCGGCGGCGGGTTTGCCGATTTCGCCGGCGCCTTCGATCAAAATGTCGCGTTGGCCGGCTTTGCAATTCTCGAACTTGGCCAATCACAGGGCTACACCACCGGCATAATCTCCGGCTATTCCGATGCCGCCGTTCTCGATCTGACCGACATCCAATTCGATCTGTAACCCCAGCGCCACGTACAATTCCGGTACTGGTGTTCTGCAAGTCACCAACGGTTCGGAAACTGCCAACATCAATATCGACGGCACCGGCTTTAACAGTCAGTGGTATGTCTTGGCTGACGGCACTGCTGCAAATGCCGGCACGCTTGTCATCGATCCCGACCTCGCGATATCAGGCGGCACGACTTACACGCTGCGGCGCATCATCCGACATGGTGCTGTTCACTGGGAGCGGCGGCACTCTCGACCTCACCAACCCGTCCAGTTTCACTGGTGAAATCGCCGGTATGACGGGACCCAGCGATATCCTCGATCTCGCCGGATTTAACGCCTCAGACACGACAGTGAACGCTATCTTCAACGCCAATGACACCACGACGCTGACGGTAACCGATTCACATGACAGCTTGTCCGATTCCTTTACATTGATCGGAAATTCTGCGGGCGCGACCTGGACGATCACGGAAGACGCCAGCAGCACTGGCGTCGACATCGCCGACCCGCCGTCAACCGGCTCCGTCAACGAACCCTCCGTGCTCTCCACGGCAACTTCGACTGCCACGTCGGAAAGCACGAGCGGCAGCATTTCGTTCGCGGATTCGCACACCGGCGATACCTTCACCGATAGCGTCACGCCGGACGGCTCCCATTATGCCGGCAGCTTCTCGCTCGACCAGCCGACCGACAGCAACGGCACCGTGTCGGTCGACTTCAACTTCATGGCCAATAACGACCAGATGAATCTGGCGCCCGGCGAGACGGTGACGCAGTCCTACGATGTCACCGTCGCCGATGCGCAAAATCCGGCCGAGAACACGACGCAGACCGTCTCGGTGACGGTCGGCGGGCCGGGCAACGATAATTTCGTGTTCGCGCCCGGCATCGGCGCCGACACCGTCACCAATTTCAATCCGCAGCAGGACACGATCGAGCTCGATAACTTCGCCAAGGTGCAGACGGTGCAGGAATTGCAGGCGCTCGTCACCACCGATGCGCACGGCGACGCGGTCATCAATCTCGGCCATAACGACAGCGTCACGCTGTCCGGCGTGACCGATACTCAATTGCAGCACATGATCCAGGCCGGCCACGTGCTGCTGCACTAAGGCAAATCTTGGCGGTTCACGGTGTGAAGACGCGGCGCGCTAATGCGACGGCTCGATCTGCGCGTCCTTGGCGAGCTCGGTCATCGCCGCCACCTCGTCGGCGAAGAATTTTCCATATTGCTCCGGGCTCATCGGCGAAGGCTCAAAGCCGATCCGCAGCAATTGGCTGCGCACCGCGGGAAAGCCGAGCGCCTTCACGATGGCTGCATTCAGCTTATCGACGATGTCGTGCGGCGTATTTGCCGGCGCCGAGAGGCCACACCAGGTCAGATAGGGCGGCATCGGGTAACCGGCTTCCGCGAGCGTTTGCAACCCGGACAGGGATTGCAAACGACGCGGCGTGCTCACCGCGAGCGGCACCACTCTGCCCTCGGTGATCAAGGGAAGCGCCGGTATGACCGGTATGAAATAAAAATCCACGCGCCCCGCCGTGAGATCGGCGAGGGCCTGACCCGGGCCTGGAAAGGGCACGTGCTGGACGTTCAATCCGGCCGCCAGACGAAACCGCTCGCCGGCGATATGCGAGGCGGATCCGACGCCGACAGATGCGAACTTCAGCTCGCCGGGCTTTGCCTTGGCCGCTGCCACGAGATCGGCCACGTTGGTGTAGCCCTTTCCAGGCGCGGCGACCAACATGCTCGGCTCGCCGCCGAACATCGCTATCGGCTCAAGATCGCGCAGCGCATCATACGGAAGCGATTTGTGCATGATGACGGCCGTGCTCATGGCCGATGTGCTGAGCAGCAGGGTTTGGCCGTCGGGGCTGGCTTTCACCACCGACTCGACGCCAACGGTGCCGTCGCCGCCAGGCCGGCTTTCCAGGACAAAAGGTTGGCCGACCTGCTGTCCGACCGGGCCGAGCACGGTGCGCGCAACCAGGTCATCGGTGGTGCCGCTGACGAACGGACTGACGACCGTAATCGGCCGCGTCGGCCATTGCTGCGCCACGGCCGCGGTGCCGACCGCAGTCGCGACGACAATGCCAATACCGGCGCACAGCGCGCGTAGCGGGTCCATATCAGCCTCTTATGCGGGTGCCGCCGACAGCCGGGAGCCAATGCACCGGCGTAAACGTATTGTATCGGCTTAAAGAAGTATATCCATTTGGTCGCCATCATCGCGGCTGAAAAACAGATGCAGGCGTCTAGTCCATCTCGCAAAATACGATAGAACTCGCGCCGGCAGGGCCGCTGGATTTGACGTGATGCCAAGCGCACCGTACCCGCTCAACGATGGATCGGCCCGCGCAGGCGCCGGGAAGCCCCTTAGTCGGCGCGAATTGCTCGGCCTCCTCGGCAGCGCCGCGCTGTGGCCGCGCGCCGCACGAGCGCAGCAGCCGATGCGGGTGATTGGCTTTCTTCACAGTGGCTCAGTGACTGCGGCGCGCCCCGAAGTCTCCGCGTTCTGGCAAGGAATGAACGAGGCGGGTTTCGCGGAGCATCGCAATGTCACGGTCGAATATCGTTGGGCTGACGGACATGACGAGCTCCTGCCGATGCTCGCGGCGGATTTGGTGCGTCTGGGCGCGGCAGCTATTTTCGCCGGCGGTTCTCGGTCCGTTATGGCGGCACAGCGAGCCACTGCAACGGTCCCCATCGTGTTCGTTGCCGCTTCCGATCCGGTTCGCAGCGGATTTGTTGCCAGCTTGGATTATCCCGCCGGCAATATTACCGGGGTTAGCTTGGCTTCCCCGGAGCTACTGGCAAAGCGGTTTCAATTCTTGCACCAGCTCGCTCCGAGCTTGATGAGCGTTGCGGCGCTGGTGAACCCCGAAACGCCGAATATCGACGTTCAGTTGCAATATTTGAATGACGAATCAAAGCGGGTCGGTATTCATACGCAGGTCGTTAACGCGTCCGGGGAAACGGATTTTGCAGCCGCACTTGACGTGATTGCGCAGCGCCAAGAAGATGCCCTGGTCGTAGCGAATGACGGCTTCCTGAATAGCCAGCGCGATCGGCTTGTCGCGCTGGCAACGCATGACGGCATTCCCGCCGCCTTTGCCAACCGAGAATTTGTGGAAGCGGGCGGACTCATGAGCTATGGGCCGAGCTTGATCGAGGCGTATCAACAAGCGGGTATATATGTCGGGCGCATTCTAAAAGGTGAGAAGGCTGCGGACCTGCCGGTCGAGAATCCACTCGAACTCGAGCTGGCGATCAATGCCAAAGCGGCCAAATCGTTAGGCCTTGAAATTCCGCCGGCGCTGCTCGCGACCGCGAGCGAAGTGATCAAATGATGCGGCCGCTCTCAACCTTAGCGCAGAACTGAGAAGCCCGTTGCGGCGCCGTGAATTCATGGTCTCGCTTGGCTCCGCCGCGCTCGCGGCGCCTTTAGCTGCGCGGGCCCAACAGGGTCGAATGCCGGCGATCGGATTTTTGGATGCTGCCGCCGGAACGGCGGTAAAACTCACCGACTATTACGAGGGCCTCAAGATAGAAGGCTATGTCCGAAACCAAACCGTGGCGTTCGAATACCACTCGGCGCAAGGCGATTACAGTCGACTGCCGGCCCTTGCCGCCGACTTGGTCAATCGCCAGGTTTCATTGATAGCGGCAATTGGGGTTCCTGCGGCACTGGCGGCAAAAAACGCGACGACGACGATTCCGATCGTCTTTGCGGTGGGACCCGATCCAGCGCGTGTTGGACTTATCCCCAGTCTGGACAAGCCGGGCGGCAACATGACCGGCGTGGCCGATATGGCCGTCGGGCGCGAGCAGAAGCGGTTGGAGCTGCTGCACGAGTTGATCCCCACCGCGACTATTTTCGCGCTCCTGGTGAACCCCGATAATCCAAATGCCGCCGCTCAAACGCGAGATGCGTCTTCGGCGGCTCACGCGATCGGGGTCGAGCTCACGCTCATCAACGTGAGTGCCGAAAGCGACTTCGACACGGCATTTGCCGCATTGGCCGAATCGCGCGCCGGCGGGCTGGCGATCAGCGACGATGAATTATTCATCAGCGCAAGCGCACATCTCGCCGCTCTGGCGGTTCTTCACGGCGTGCCAGCGATTTTTCAGGGTAACGCGTTTGCCGCGGCCGGCGGTCTGATGAGCTACGGCAGCAGTCTTGCGGAAACTTATCACCAAGCCGGAGTCTATAGCGGCTTAATTTTAAAGGGCGCGACGCCTGCGGACTTGCCGGTCTATCAATCAACGAGAATCGAGTTCGTCGTTAACCTAAGAACGGCTGAGAGGCTCGGCCTCACTGTCCCGCCCGAATTGCTCGGCCGCGCCAACGAGGTGATAAAATGATGCCGGCCGCACCATGATCGGTCGTAGGTCGCCGGCGCCGTCGTGGGCACGGGTGAGGGACCGCCGGCGCGGCGACTATATCAATCATAAACTGTGTATTGTTTTTCCTCGACGAACTCCGAGTTCACAAGACGATTGATCTCGCGCTTAAGGCGCCCCCGCTGGTCATTCTGAATGTAGACCGATCTCGCCAAGTCGATGAACTCTCGATCGAAAGACTTGGATGCCTCTTTCCCCCTTATGGCGTCTTCGATGTCCCACAAGGCCTCGTTAACCGACCGCAGGTCCTGCTTGAGAAGAGCAAGGTGTGGATATTTTGCTTCGATATCGACCGCAACGGCCAAAAGCGCATCGAGCTCATGGCGAATGCTTGCAATCGCCGCCTCGGATTTGATGCGCTTCAGCTTGATCTCCAGGATGGTAATCTTGTCGAGCAACTCGCCCCATGAGACGGGCACCTTGGGAGAGGGTTCCAAAAGTGCGGTGAAAAGTGACGCCACGTCATCTGAAGTTGGGGCAGGCTCCGCGCGTTTCTGGCTGAGCGCGGCCAATCCAGATTGTCCACAAATCTTTCGCCTCATCCGCCCCCTAATTTTGCGTGTCATGCCGTTAGCTCAAATGTAGGATGGGCCAGTGATCGCACATATTTCGCACGGACGGCGGTCGTGGCAAATTGATGCGATCTTGAATTACGAGCCGATGTGCGAGAAATTTGCACGTGTCTATCCTCGCCGAAATTCGGGACGGCGCAAACTGATCGTCAGCGCTTGATTATTGTACAGCACTGCGATGCTAAATCTAGAGCACTTTCATAATTGGCGGCGATAGCCTTGGTTTGCGAGGTAGTTTGCGCACTCGTGCACGCTGACTTTGGTGAGAGCTTCGGCGATTGCTGCGATGAGGGCATCGATGGTTCTGGCGGCGGCCTTTCGTAACAGGGCTTTGAGTTTGGCGAAGAACTGTTCGATGGGGTTGAAGTCCGGGCTGTAGGGCGGCAGGTAGCGCAGTTCAGCGCCGGCGGCCTCGATGGCTTCGCGGATGCCGGCGACCTTGTGGCTGGGGAGATTGTCCATGACGACGATATCGCCCTGGCGCAGGATCGGGACGACGAACTGCTCGACATAGGCGCGAAAGCTTGCCCCATCCATTGGCCCGTCGAACACACAGGGCGCGCGGCGATCTGCCCGATACGCAATGCGGCGACGAATGTCGTGGTCTTCCAGTGCCCCCACGGCACGCTGGACACCAGGCGTTGGCCGCGCGGGCAGCGGCCATAGCGGCGTGCCATGTCGGTTGCGGCGCCGGTCTCGTCGATGAAAACCAGGCGTTCCGGGTTCAGCTCGCCCTGGCTTGCACGCCACTGATCACGCGCTTGGGCGACATCCGGCCGGTCCTGCTCGGCAGCGCGCTGCAACTTTTTTTGAGCGGGAGTTCGAGAAACTTGAGCCTGCTCCACAGGCATCCGATGCTGACCTTAACCTTGCGCTCGGCGAGCAGCCAAGCCTGTAGTTCGGCCAGCGTGATGTCGGGTTCGGCCGCAACACGTGCACGAAGGGCATCATCATGCGGCGCCAACTTCGGTTTGGGACCGCCGCCGGAACGCCGTGCAGTCACTTCGCCGGTCGTGCGCCGCCGGATCAACGCTTTGTAGATATAGGAGACGCTGACCCGAAACAGCGGCGCGGCCACGTAAGCGCCAGTCCCCGTATCAACTGCTGCAATCACACGCTCACGCAAGTCCTGAGAATATGGCTTGCCCATCGCAGTCTCCGTGTCGAATTGACACGAAGGTTGAATTATAAATCCCGCCCCGCGAGAATCCCGCCGATTCCATCAACCCTGAAAATGCTCTAATTGGAATTTGCAGCGGCACGGTGCTTAGCAAGACGGTCTCGATCCCCCAAAATGGGTCATTGGAGAAAATCGATAATGGTGTCTTTCAAAAAGGTTTCTGGTCGGTTCGGCGACTTCCTTGCCGTTACCGTTTTGCTTTGGTGTCCAGGACCCGCGGAATTTTAAGCGACTCGACTTCTTTGAGAACGGCATCGATATTACGATGTCCGGCGCCAAAATGACTTTTTGAGTCAGCAATCTGCAATTCCTGGACGCCGGCCAAATGATAGTACTTATCGTGAACCAGGCAATGGCTACGAATAAGGGGCCATAGCATCCGGCCAAGCATGCGTTGGTCTTCGCCGTACTTCGCGTTGGGCCCGGTAACAAAATAACGTCGCATCAGATCAACGATATCGATGCCACAATCGGTGCATCCACCCCAGAGACCGGCGAGCATCAGGTCATTGTGCAGCACGTGGTCACGAATAACGTGAAACGGGCGTTTGCTGTCGATCCATTCCTGGACGTGACTGGCTTCCTCCGGCGACAGCCGCGCGTCGCAATCGCGCACGAGAAAACGTCCCACCTTGCGGTCATTCATCACCAGGAAGCGTTGAACCGGGCCGACAGCAGGATATTCATCTTCGATATTGCGCACATCGGCGCCGTTATCACGCAAATAGGCGAGGCATGGACGCGGCACGTCCTCAGCGACGTAAAAGCGGCATGTCCAGCCGGGATAAATGGTGCGACTCAGCACGAGATTGATCATGGCGCCGTAAGCGTAGGCCGGCGACTTGCCCCACAGCGAAAACGAAATGACCTTCTTTCCGGACGGCGGACGCTTCGGTTCAGCTATGGCCGCCGATGGATTGGCGCAGGCCTCGGCGTCGCGCAGCTCAATGCCGCGTTGGCCGTAGCGGACCGCGTCATCGATTTTTCCAGTATAGAAATACGCGACCTTGAGTGCGTCGAGCATATTGAGGTCTTCACCATGCCGCACGATGTATTGGTAGGCCTGTGTGATCGTCTCGTCGTAGCGCTTCATATTCGATAACGTCACGATTAACGATTTTTGCAAGCGAGCGACGTCCGGCTGGCGGCGCGTCAACTCCTCGGCAAGCGCAATCGCCGGCAACCACTCGTGCTTTTGGAAGAACGCGTCGAACAGCAATTCCTTTGCGATAAGATCGTCCGGCCGGATAACAACGAGGGCGCATGATGTGGCGATCGCCTCATCGTTCTTGCCTGCCCGCAATAGCGTGCGGATATGATCGTAGACTTGCGGTGCGACCTTGGGCACCGTGACGCTCGTGATTGTAGCCATCAAAAATTCCGGTTCACCGAGATCTCGCGACTGGATATGCTTGGCCGGGCGAAGGTCTCGAGCGTTTGGCCATCTCTCAAAACTCAATCCTACGACAACCTTGATTCAAGCCTTTAATGATGTTGGCGATCAAATTATTATTGTAGCGAAGATCGATTAATAGAATCAATGTGTTCGTCGCACCCAATCGAATACTGGCAGCTCAACCAAGCCACACTTGCACATGCGTATTGAGGATCAGCCCTCGTTTCCCGTTGGCAATGGCGTGCCTTACGAGTTTACGTAGGGTAGAGAAAGCGGCCCTATCAACGCCTATAGCAGACATTGGCGGCTGATAGGTTCTTCCGGCCCTGAACTTGCGTCCGAGGCGTGGAATGTCGGCAAATGAAATTTTACTCCGTAGTTGAAATGGGAGCTGTGTTCCACTCTTTTTTCCTCAGAGGATGAAACTCGGAATCCTCCACTTTCGACGTACCCGTCACCTTTATACCTCGCTCACGCGGTAAGCATAGCATATTGAAAGACTTAATATTCCCGAAAATGTTCTGGCGCGTACGGGCATGATTGTTTGGCCGAAACAATGGCACAATGTGCCACCACAGATCGTAGTTCATCTCCATTATGAAGGTGATTAGATCACGTGACTTGTCGACCCGATCGTTTTCAACATAGAGTATGGGTCTGTCACGGGCGATAACTTTCTGAGACCCGACGAGAACGTCCCGCTCCCAACCCTCGACGTCGGCTTTCAGCAAAGCAATTGGCTTTAGAAAATCGATCATGTGGTCAAGTGGTTCAATGATGATGATCTCGTCCTCGCCTTTCAAGGCACCAATCGCAATATTCCCGAAATTGGCCGTTGTTTCCGTCAGTTCCGATCCCTCGCGGATAGATCCGGCCTGCTTACCGATGGCTTTCTGAAAAGCGAAGACATTGATTAGGCCGTTCAAGGCGACGTTTGCGCATAGCATTTGGAAGCAAATTCGTCTCGGCTCGAAGGCGTAGACGTTTCCCGACGGGCAGATGTCTCGCGCAATGAAGACCGTGTGTGCCCCGATGTTCGCTCCGATTTCCACGACGTTGCTGTCAGGCTGCAGCAGCTTGGAAAACAGGTCGATTTCGCCGTATGACCACTCACCATAAACTTCCAGCGACTTTCCGACAAAAGTGTCGTTGGGGTTCGTCAGGAAATGTGTCGAACCGACCGCCGTGAGCCGCACATATTTTCCATCGTTGATCATAAAGTGCTCCTGACGATGCCCACCAGTGGGCTAATTTCCTAGCAGGTTCGGAAGGTTTGCACGCGGCCGACCGTCCATGTGCTTGATTCTTTGGTCGGACACGATTTGAATCGCGCTCTTGCCAACTCCATCGTCATCAAATCCTCTGCCGCGGAATCGACAGGAACCGCTCCTCACGTCCTTCACGAAGGAGAACTTCCGAGGGGGTCTGTTTCCGGCGTCTTGTCAGCTTCCGCAGCTCGGCATCTAACGTCTCGAAGGAAGGCTCAATGTCGCCGCTAAGGGCCTGGCGGAGGATTTCTCGATGTTCGGCTTCAGTCGAGCGGCCATGCCGCGCTGCGCGGCGCTTCAAACGAGCGATTAGATCATCATCCAAGTTGCGCACATGCAGGTTCCCACCCTACTTTGAGGCTTTTCATTTCTTGATCCTCCTAAGCATTTCGGCTGGCGACAGCACCTCAATTCCAAATGTCGCGGGCATGTCGCCGAAATTCCGCTGGTTGAATGTCACAATCAGAAGAGTTCAATAAATCTAGCGATCGGCATCGACGATTGGTGTAATCGTTCATCGGAAGGGATTGATGATCGTAACGCCCTCGACCTCCCGACCATGACTCATGTCTTCGGAATATAATTCCTGGCATCCAAGCGCACGCGCGGCGGAGACAATGGCAGCATCCCAATAGGATAGCCTATGCGCCGCCCTGATTTGCAATGCGCCAGTCATGATCGGCACGGAGATCTCTTGCACCTTGAAGCGCAGCCAGGTGCGAATGAGCCCTACCGCGATATCGTGCGGCAACGGATCGGGTCGGGTCGGGCGGGTCGCCTGGACGTAGAACTCCTGGAGTACTTGTACTGACAGCGCGTTATTGCCCGCATCGATGAGAGCGACCGCACGATCGCGCTTTGTGGTCTCGGTCGGATCGCGGCTGAGGGAGTAGAGCAAGATATTCGTGTCGAGAAAACGCAGGATCGTCATAGGTCACGGCGGTGCGCGTCGTCACGCGACAGCCGATTGCCGGCAGTGAATGCGCGAATACGTGCGCGCAGCTCGCGTTCCTCGCGTTCGAGGCGGCGGGCGTCAGGCTCCTCTGACGACAACTCGACAAGGAAGCTTTTGACCAGGGCGGAGACTGAGGTGTCACGCTCGGCGGCCCTTATCCGGGCCCGTCGGTAGATGTCTTCGTCCACAGAAACTGTGATATTCTTCATATTATCACAATAGCACAGGATCCGCGCGGGACACAAGGGAGGATCGCGCGCATCGAGAGCGGACTTAACTGTCAATCTTCATAGTTGCAGTAAGGCAATAGCAGCTATTTTGAGCTGCGGTTTGGCAGAACGAACCCAAAATCGCTCAACAATATCAATGGACGCCCTGAACGGTTGATCTGAGACTAACGGAAAGGGTCCACCGAGAGGCTCTTGGAAGACCCCGCCGGCTAGGGGAGCAGAAATCAGGCTTTGGCAAAACGAAGCAAAAAACGCGAACATCGAGTTCCGTGGGCGGGGCCGCAATGCACTTCGGCTGAGCGGCACCATCACATCCGCAACAGCCGCTTGGCGTTGCCGCTGAGGATCTTGGCCTTGTCTTCGTCGCACAGTGGCACGCCTTCCATCCATTTCGTCGCCGGCGGATTCATCACGAACGGCCAATCCACGGCGAACAGGATATGGTCAATGCCCATTTCCATGACGCAGCAAAGCAAAGCCGGATTGGAAAAATTACCGCTCGTCGTGACGTAGAAATTACCGCAGAAGATGTCGCGGAAGCTCATCGACTTCTGTCCCGGTCGCGAGAGCGCATGATCGACGCGCCAGACCAGAAATGGCAGCGTCTCGCCAAGATGGCCCAAAATAATTTTTAGCTTCGGATGTTTTTCAAACACGCCGGACAGCACCAGCCGGATGGCAAGCGTCGCGGTTTCGACAGTGTAGCCCCAGGCCGGACGCGCCACCGTCGGGAAGTCCTTGACGTAATCGTCGTAATAGATCCGCATGACGTCGGCGTTGGGCAGCGACGGATGCAGATAGATCGGCACGTCGAGTTGCTCGGCGCGCGCGTAAATCGGCCAGAAGTGCTTAGCGTCGAGGAAACTGCCGTTGGCGAGACCGTGCAGCATGGCGCCTTTGAAGCCGAGATTCACGGTGCGTTCGAGCTCGTCGGCGGCCGCGTCCGGAACCGCGGTCGGCAATGCGGCAAAGGCGGCGAAGCGCTCTGGATTTCCGGCCACGACTTTGTGCAGCCGGTCGTTGACGCGGCGGGTCAAGGCGGCTGCGGTTTCAGCGGGAAGTTTCTGCGTCGACGGCGCGCCGTGCGAAATCACTTGAACATCGATGCCGGTTTCGTCCATTTCCTTGATGCGTAACGTGTCGAAATCATGCAACCGCGTAAATTGCTCGCCGGGCCGGCCGGCCTCGCCGCCGGTATAGGTCTTGGCGAGCTCCTCGTCCCAATAATGCTCTTCGATAGCGATCACGGGACAGTGCGGTTTCTTGAACATCGGTCCTCCCCGACTTCACTCGGCTTGTCGGCGACAGTTGTTAGCAAGCCGGGTACAAAGAGTCACCTGCGGTCGGAAAGGGCCGGGAATATTCACGGGGGTCAAGAGATATAGATGATGTAAGCGATCATGATGAAACGAGGCCATGACCAGGAACTATCCGTCGCCCGCGCTAGTTGATGACCGCAGCATAATGACGGAGAACAAATGATGCGGACGATTATGTTGGCAACCCTGCTTACGGCCGTGCTCGGCGTTCCCGGCGCATTTGCGCAGTCGAGTTCCGCCTATCCTTACTGTCTGATGACGGGGCCGGCGCAAGACTGCAGCTATCCTTCGATGGCGCAATGCGTTGCATCGAAGCGCGGCAACGCCGACTTTTGCGAGCCGAATAACTGGTATTCCGGCGCTCCCGGTCGTTCCCGCGTCCGGCAGTAACCTATGAGCGCAACGGGCGGCACGCTCAGTGCGGCGTGGTGCTTAGGTCACGGGATGCCGGCGATAATAATCGGCGTCCTCCGCGCTCTGCGTCCAGCCTTGCCGGCCGCGCCAGTCCAGGTGCCGCGCGGCCATATCGCTGCCGTAGCGGACGCGAAATAACAAAGTGCGCTGCGGCCCATTGGCATATTCGTGCACCTCGCCGGGCGGATGGACGACGAAGGCGCCGGGGACGACGGCAACATTTTGCGCCGGCGTGCGCATGGCACCGCCGCCCTCGAAGCAGAAGTAGATCTCGGTCGCGTGCGGGTGACAATGATAGGGGCTGATCTGGTCCGGCTCCCAACAGGCGACGGTGACATCGCCGGCCTCGATCTTGCCGAGGATTTTCTCGACGTGTTTCTTGGGATCGAATTCGGCTTGCTCCACCACGCTGAAAATATGCATTCGGCTGATCTCCTCGGCAGGTATTTGTTTGTTACGGATCGCAAAGTTAGGCCAAATTCACCGCGCTTGCGATGGGTCGTTTACTCTACGGCGAGGCGTTTTAGCCACGCAGGCCTTGCAATGCTGGCCTGTCGGGGCGCACGATGCTAAAAATTCGAGTTGATCGTTAGATAAGCAAGGGGAGGGATGTCGGAGCGGGGGTGGTCGAAGACTGCCAGGGGACAGGGATTATGGCCCAGCTCGCCGACAAGACCCATTTCGACAAGCACACGCTCGCCCGTGTGAATTCGGCCATCATGCTCGGCCTGATCGGAGGCGGGCTGGTTTTGTGCGTACTTGGCGCCGTCATCTATGATCTCGGGCGGCTGTTTTCGATTTGGTGATTTTCAATCGACTTTGCTGCCTGGCGCAGCAACTAACGTATTGAGAATACACGAATTTCTAGTTTCTTCCTGGGCAACTTCCCGGTAAGGCGGCATTAAGCGTCGTCGGCGTAATATTGTTGCTTAGCGTGCGCGCCGCTGGGGGTATTATGGGCGAACGTCGGGGATCGAGACGCAGCAAAAGCTTTCTGCGCGGCTTTGTCTACGTCAGCCGCAAGCGCGGGGCGTTGGCGTGCCTCATTCGCGACCTGTCCGAAAAAGGCGCCCGCATCATCTTTTCCGACACGGTGACGCTGCCCGACGTGGTGGAGCTCTATATTCCGCAACGCGAGCAGACGCTGCGCGCGCGGGTGGAATGGCGGCGTAATGACGAGATTGGGCTCGCCTTCACCGCAGCCGAACGCGTGGCTGACGCCTCGCCCAGCGCTGCCGAAGTCATTCAGCGCCTCGCCATGCTGGAAGCTGAGATCGCCTCGCTACGCACGGTCCTTAAGCGGCTCAAAGCCGAAAGAGCCGACGCCGGCGATGAAGTAGCGGCCTAGCGCAAACGCCTGAGCCTTCGCCCTCGCTTTCGCTGCGGCCGACCTGATAGTCTATCCCTGACCGAAACCTAAGGGAGATCGTCATGGCCAAGGGCTATTGGATTGCCACCTATTTTTCGATTTCCAAGCCGGATGCGCTTGCCGAATATGCCAAGCTTGCCGGACCGGCGATTGCCGCCGCCGGCGGCCGTCTTCTGGCGCGCGGCACCGCGGCCAAGGCCTACGAAAAAGGCCTCAAGCAGCGCGTCGTCCTGATCGAGTTCGACAGCGTCGACAAGGCCGCCGCCGCGCACGACAGTGCCGGCTATCAGGCAGCCCTCAAAGTGCTCGGCAACGGCGCCGACCGCGACCTGCGCATCGTCGAGGGGATCTAATCGAAAATCCGCTCGCCCTGCAGATCGATGATCTGGCGTGCTTTGTTGAGCGTGAAATTCACCGCATCGTCGTACGAGGCGTAGGCGTCCGCGCGGATGAAGCGGTGCTCCTTGCGCACGCCGCCGATCTCGCGCTCGATCACGCCCGCCGTCTGATAATGGCCGTTATTCTTGTACGGCGCGGCACGGATGACAAAGCCTTTGTATTCGACCGGGTCGGAGAGCTTTGCGGTTGGGGCAGCCTTGCCGCGGCCGAACAGCGTGCTGAAAAAAGACATCGCCTCGCTCCCATATTGACGCCGGATGCGCCTCTGTTTTAGGCCGGGTGGTAATGGTACTACTCGACGCTACACTGCGCATCCCCTGCATGGAGTTGTACGATGCCGAAAGCCTATTGGGTGACCTGTTATCGCTCGATTTCCGATCCGCAAAAGCTCGCGGCCTACGCCAAGCTCGCGCCGCCCGCGGTCACGCCGTTCGGCGCCCGTTATATCGCGCGCGGCACGGCTGCCGCCGCCTTCGAATCCGGGCAAAAAGAACGCATCGTGATCTCGGAATTTCCAAGCCTCGAGAAAGCGATCGCCGCCTATAACTGCCCGGCCTACAAAGAAGCCCTCAAAGCGCTCGGCGATGGCGCGGTGCGCGACATTCGCATCGTCGAGGCCACGGAATAAGCCGTCGAACCCCCATAAACCATCGAATCCGCCGGACCGCGAGCGCGATTGCAAAAACCGCGAAGCATCGCTATATACGCGCCATTCGCGATTTAGCCTGCCTTGCCGTCTCGCCCGCTTAAGGGCCTTTCTCAAGCAACGCAAAATCCGGATTGAAGGCCGTGCGAATGGTTCGCATGGCCGCAAAACGCATGATGCGTTTCAAATGGAGGGCCACATGGCTCAAGGTACCGTCAAGTTTTTCAACGCCCAGAAGGGTTACGGCTTCATCGTCCAGGACGCGGGCGGCCCGGATGTGTTCGTTCACATCTCCGCCGTCGAGCGCGCCGGGATGAGCAACCTCAACGAAGGCCAGAAGCTTACCTTCGACATCGAAGCCGATCGGCGCAGCGGCAAGTCCTCTGCGACCAATCTGCAAGCGGCGTAACTGACGGCTTAAGCAGCGCCGGCGTCATAATGGCGCCGGCGTTTTCGTTTAGAGCATGATTCTAAAAAGGCTTGTCCTTGGACTTGATGCGAGGATGGCTGCCGGTTTCCTGCCTTCGCGAAGCCCGCTGCGGCGGGCGGATGAAGGTCGAACAAGATCATACGCAAGCAAAAACCAGAGAGCAGGAGAAGAACCATGCCAAGAAAGCCGGGACTGAATTCCGAGTTCGTCATGTTCGACGTCATCTATGAGGACGGCACGCAACGCTCGAACCGCAAGGTGCCGCGCGCGCTGACCGGCGGCATCGACGGCGACAAGCCGGCGCACGGCTTTCTGATCGAGCAGGACCGCGACATCGCCGAAAAATCCGGCCGTCCGCCGGCCGAGATCAAGAGCATCATGCGTTCGGACGCAAAGAAGAAAGACGCGCGACCAGGCCTGGAAGCAGGCCGGTTAGAGTTCTTTTCCCTGGAGCCTTATCGGTTTTGATGGAATCAAAACCGCGCTCCAGTTTTTGGTTTGAGCATGATCTTTTCCGAAAACCGGTATCCACTTTTCGGGATCATGCTCTAATACCCGACCCGCGCGAAATGCTCGCGCAATAATGCGACATTGCGGCGGTTGGCGCGAAAGAACACATCGAACGCATCGCCGGCAATCGGCACTATTCCGGCCGCGCCTTCGAGCAGGACGTTGCCGAGCATGCGCGCGAAGAGAAGCCGCGGCACGCCGAGCCGGTGCGCCTCGTAGAGCAGATAGCACGACAGCATGGACGCGACGGCGTCGCCGACGCCGGGCACGAGGCGCAGCAGCGATTCCGCGCCGAACCGCACATTGGTGCCCGGCACGATGAACGCCGTGTCGAACACGGTCGCCAGCATGTCGAGCCGGTCGAGCGCGGTGCGCCGCGACGTGGCATCGTATTGGGGGGCCGGACCGGCGTCGGCGAATTGAAACCCGGCAAAGCCTGCGCGTGAGAAGGCCATCGCTATGTCCGTGGTTTAAGTCTCACAGTCAGATGGGAAGCCGAACGCGGCGCGCAAGTCAGGGTGCGCAAGCGTCCCCGGGAAGGTCGCCCGCGGCCCTCCCGCTCCAGCGGAGGGTGAAGTAAGTTTCCGGTCCACGCACAACACGATCGAGGAACCGACCATGGCCAATATCCAAATTCTCAATCCCGAAAGTCTCGGCAAGCCGCTCGGGCAATATTCGCAACTGACCCGCGTCAAGGCCTCGGAGTTTTTATTCATCGCCGGTCAGGTCGGCGCCGACAAAACCGGCAAGGCGCCGCCCGACTTCGACGCCCAATGCGGCCTGGTCTTTGCCAATATCGGCTTGGCGCTCGCTTCGCAGGGCGCGAGCTTCGCCAATATCGTCGAATTCACCACCTATCTCGTGCACTCGCAGGATATCGCGAAATTCATGGCCTACCGGACGCGCGAATTCCCAAAATTGTTCCAAGGCGGCGCCTATCCGCCGAATACGCTCCTCGTCATCGACCGCCTGGTGCAGGAGCAGTTTTTGATCGAGGTGAGCGCGGTCGCGGCGTTGTAATCTGCATCACTGCGGAAATTTGCGCCGCGCGATGGTCGTCGCCAGCACCGCGCCGTCGGGTCCGAGCGCATGAATCGTGAACTCGTAAGTATGGACCTCGCCCGGCGGCGGCGCCGGGCCGACAAATCCCGTCGCGAAGGCGCCGCACGGCACCTCCGGCTGGCCGCGATAACCCACCGTGCCGCCGCCGTGGTGAAAGCTTGGCTTGTCGAGATCCGTCATGGCGAATTGCAGCTTCACCGTGCCCTGCGGCACGTCGCTGAGCGCAAAATTCGGCGAGGCTTCGGGGCACCAGGCGAAGGAAGCGGAAAAGGCCAGCGCGCCGGACGCGCCAAGAATCTGAGCAAGCCCAAGTACGAGCGCGGCGCTGCCGAGCGCGGCGGCGTAATGGAATAGACGCCCGACGAGCATGCGTGGTTCCCACAGAGCCGTAACGCTACACACGAATGTAGATTTTAGCACGGCACGCATCGCGGTGCGCTACGCGCGAGAGGCTATCGCGGCTAACCGAAGAACGAATTTTACCCCTCCGAAGCGTCGGCCGGCCATCGTCTCGCAGCCGCTTCCGCGCCTGCCTCAAGCGCGACGAGTTCCAAGAGATAGCCGACGTTGGATAGCCCGGCGGCCCGCGCCCGTTCCGCAAGATCGAGTACAGCGATCCCGATGTCTTCAGCTATCTTGGCGCTGTCGTTTGGCGTTGCCTCGCCGGCGGATTGGTCCGCACGGCTTTGCACCATGCTTCCGAGCGTCGTCGCATTAGCGGCGATGCAGCTTCGCCGCCGCGGTAGGCGCCGCCGCGGCGCGCACGTCCGCGCTCGCCGGCGCCAGCCGGTGATCGAGGCGGAGCGTCAGGCAGCAGGCCGAGCCGCCGCTCTTCTGAAACACGTCGAGCGGCGTTTCGATCACTCTATAGCCGCGCCGTTCGAGCGCGCGCCGCAGCCCGGCGCTGGCGCTCGACAGCACGATCGAGCGCCCGACGCACACCGCATTGGCGGCAAAGCGCTCGGCGTCGGCGGGGTCGAGCACGATGCGCTCGGCCGGCGCGACCAGGTCGTGAATGCGCGCCAGCGCCGGCAGCGTGAACGCGCCGGGGTAATAGACGACGGTCCCGCAGGGCAGCGCGCAGAACGCGGTGTCGAGGTGATAGAAATTCGCATCCGCCAATGGCAGCGCCACGCAGCGCGCGCCAAGCTGCCGCGCGATGACGCGGCCGGCGGCGGCGTCGGAGCGAAAGCCGCAGCCGAGCCAGAACAGGCCGCGCCGCGCGTCGAAGATGCAATCGCCGGCGCCTTCGAATTTCAGGCCTGCGGGCAATTGCACGGCGTCCGCGATCAGCCCGCGCGCGGCGAGCGCGGCAAAGCCGGCAGCGAACAGGGGTTCTTCCTTTTGCCGCTCCAAATGGCGAAAGCGCGCCAGCACGGCCGTGCCGCCGAGCACGACCGCGGCATTGGCGGTGAAGACGAGGTCGGGCAGGTGGGGCCGCGGCGGCAAAATCTCGATCGCGGCGCCGGCTGAGGCCAGCGCTTGCCGCAAGACGTCCCATTGCCGCTGCGCGCTCGCATGCAAAGCCGCGCCGCTTTCGGCCCAGGCTTTCGGATCCATCCATGGATTGATGCTGTAAGTGACCGCGAAATAATGCGGCGGGCACATCAGAAAGCGAGGCTGCGATGGTTCGGCAAGGCTCGCGTGAATGTTCATTTCCGTGCGGGGCGGCCTTGCGGTTGGAGGCGTAGGCGAATCAGTGCGGCGGGCGAATGGTAACATGACGACGGCAGATGGGGCGGCAACGACCCGGCTGCACACCGACGCGCCACCTCCGCTATGCGCGGGAGGGAGTTCGCATTAACCCTCCCGCAATGCCTGTGACAACAAAGCGGCCGTTCGGCTACGTCCGAGCTGCGTTTTTGGGAAGCTTTGCCAGATTATGGCTTTGTGACGGTCATATTGCACTGCGACATATGAGTTCGCGCGCATGGAATCCATGCGCCACAGGCTCTTGATGCACGCGCATGCCTGCGTATATTGCAGTGCAACAAGACCAAGAACGGATGCTGGAAACGCCTGGGGTCCTCGGGCTCTGATCCGGAGACGACGCCATGGCCTACATCCGCACCGCGGACGAACTGCGCGATTTCGCTGCGACCGCCGCCGCGCCGAAGAACCGGCGCGGGCCCTTAAGCCGCTTGTTCGAGGCGATGGTGGAAGGGCGCCGGCGCTCCGCCGAACGCGAAATCGCGGCCTACCTTGAAGGCAGCGGACAATTTCTTACCGACGACGCCGAACGCGAGATCGAGCGCATCCTGTCGTCATCGCCGCGCTTGTGACACCGGCGTGCCCGCAACAATCCCCATTTCCCGGACGACAGCCATGATGACGACCTTATCGCTTCGCGCCAAATATCCCGCGCCCGCCCGGCGCGGTGTCGCGCGCATCGTCACCGCCGTGACGGCTGCCGTCGGGACCGTGTTCGAAGTGCTCGCCGAGGCGACCGACCAATCGGCCGAGGCGCGCCGGCGTTTCCCCTCCGCCGATTGACGCCGGCGATTTACGTCAGCCCATCGCGGATCGCTGCGATGAAGCGCGCGAAAGCCGCGGTGTCGCCTGGGCGCGGCGGTGCCAAACCCCAGACCGGTTTCGGCCACAGCGGATCGTCCTTCCTGCGCGCGACGACGTGGACGTGAAGCTGCGGCACGATGTTGCCGATCGCCGCGATGTTGAGCTTGTCGCAGCGGGTGACGTGTTTGAGGACGCGCGAGACGAGCGCGATTTCGTCCATCAACAGGCTTGCGTCGCCGCCGAGGTCGGCGATCTCGGTGACGCCTGAGCGCCGCGGCACCAGGATCAGCCACGGATAGTCGGCATCGTTGATCGACACGACTCGGCATAAAACGAGATCGCCGACCGGCGCCGTGTCGCTCTCGAGCTGAGGATGCAGCGACCAGCGGGCTTCCGACATCGGCGCCACAGAGCGCGCGCTCGCGCGCTACTCCGCCGCTTGGCGGCTTAGTTCGCCAGCCGCCGCCATGCGATCGTGGAGCGCGATCGGATCAAGGTCAAATCCGTTCGGCCAAGCGAGCGCCCCAAGCTCCACGAAGACCCGGGCGAAGAACGCAGGGTCCTTCAGCGGCCGCACCATTTCTCCATCGCGCGCGGCCGTCGACGAAAAATCATGTACGCCGACCGAGCCGTCGGAGAACGCAACTCGCAGCGTGAAGCCTCCCATCGGCTTCACGGAGACCACGTCAATCATGGGGTCCTGCGATCCGGAAGCAGCGGCCGTCCGTTTGCGCATGGTGCCAGTTCTCCATCAACTCGGCATGCCTGAGCTTCACCCAGTCTTTTACCAAACGCGCCTGGCTCCTGGGAAGCTTGCCGCGAATGATCTCGCCGTCGCTGATCCTCACCAGCGCTTTCGCGCCGGAATACAGCGCACATGCGGCGGACCGTGATCTTCAAAGAACATCTGAATAATGATGCCGTTGAAGATCGCGATGATGGGCACGGTCCGATCCCTCTCACCCGCGTTGCGGTCGCGACCTCTCCCGCAGGGGAGAGGTGAGTAAGATCAGTTATCCAGGAAGCTTCGCAGCTTCCGGCTCCGGCTCGGATGTTTCAATTTGCGCAGCGCCTTGGCCTCGATCTGGCGGATGCGTTCGCGGGTGACCGAGAATTGCTGGCCGACTTCTTCCAGCGTGTGGTCGGTATTCATGCCGATGCCGAAGCGCATGCGCAGCACGCGCTCTTCGCGCGGGGTGAGCGAGGCGAGAACGCGCGTCGTGGTTTCGCGCAGGTTCGACTGAATCGCGGCGTCGATCGGCAGGATGGCGTTCTTGTCCTCGATGAAATCGCCGAGATGCGAATCCTCTTCGTCGCCGATGGGCGTCTCCAGCGACAGCGGCTCCTTGGCGATTTTCAAAACCTTGCGTACCTTCTCGAGCGGCATGCCGAGCTTTTCCGCCAATTCCTCCGGCGTCGGCTCGCGGCCGATCTCGTTGAGCATCTGGCGCGAGGTGCGCACGATCTTGTTGATCGTTTCGATCATGTGCACCGGGATACGGATGGTGCGCGCCTGGTCGGCGATCGATCGCGTGATCGCCTGGCGAATCCACCAGGTGGCATAGGTCGAGAACTTGTAGCCGCGGCGGTATTCGAATTTATCGACCGCCTTCATCAGCCCGATATTGCCTTCCTGGATCAGATCGAGGAATTGCAGGCCGCGGTTGGTGTATTTCTTGGCGATGGAAATGACGAGGCGCAGGTTGGCTTCGACCATTTCCTTCTTGGCCTGGCGCGCCTCGCGCTCGCCCTTCTGCACCATGTGCACGATCTTGCGGAACTCGCCGATTTCGAGCCCGGTCTCGGTGGCGAGCGCGTGGATATTGGTGCGCAGGTCCTTGATGCGGTCCTTGTCGCGCGCGACGAAATTCTTCCAGCCTTTCGCCGCAAGTTTCGACACGCGATTGAGCCAGCGCGGGTCGAGCTCGGAGCCCTGATAGTTCTTCAGGAATTCCTCGCGGATGACGCCGTGGCTTTCGGCAAGCCGCATCAGCCGGCCTTCGTGGCCGACCAGCTGCTTGTTGATGCCGTAGAGCTGCTCGACCAGCGCGTCGATGCGCGCCTGGTTGAGGCGGAGCGATTTCACCTCCTGGATGATCTCTTCCTTGAGCTTCTTGTATTTGCGCTCCTGGTTCGGCGACAGCTTCTCGTTGATCAGGCGGCGCTCGATGTCCTGGTCCTGCAACCGGCGCAGCCGCTTGAAGGCGTCGGCGATGTTGTCGAAGGTCTCGAGCACTTTCGGCTTGAGCTCGGCCTCTATTGCCGCAAGCGACATCGAGTTTTCGAGATCGTCCTCGTCGAGGTCGGAATCGGCTATTGCCGCCTCCTCGCCGCCTTCCTCGCCGTCGCCGGCGGGTTGCGGCTTGAACGGCGTGGCGCCGGGCGGCGCCGATGGCGGCGCCACGGTCTGCACCGGCTGCGGCACAAAACCGCCATTGCCGGCCGGCATGCCGTGCGGCCCCATATTGGAGCCCATGTTGGAGCCCATGTTGGAGCCCATGTTAGAGCCCATGTTGGAACCCATGTTCGAGCCCATATTGGGCCCCACATTCGGACCCATGTTGGAACCCATCGGGGCGCCCATATTGGCTCCCATCGCGGCCGGATCGCCGCCGGGTGGAACCCCCGGCGCTACCTGCTTGGCGTCGGGGCCGGCATAGGTCGCTTCGAGGTCGATGATGTCGCGGAGGAAGACTTTTCCCTCGTTCAACTCATCGCGCCAGATGATGACGGCCTGGAACGACAGCGGGCTCTCGCACAGGCCGGCGATCATGGCCTCGCGGCCGGCCTCGATGCGCTTGGCGATGGCGATTTCGCCTTCTCGCGATAGAAGCTCGACGGAACCCATCTCCCGCAGATACATCCGCACCGGGTCGTCGGTCCGCTCGGCCGGCTCCTTGGCTTCGGACTTGGCGGGCGGCTTGGGGGTGACTTCGACGATCTCGCCGCCCTCGCTCTCCTCTTCCTCGTGCTCCTCGGCGGCTTCCTCGCCCTCGGCCTCGGCTTCCTCGGTCTCCACGACGTTGATGCCCATTTCGCTCATCATCGCCAGGATGTCTTCGATCTTCTCGGAGGTGACCTCCTCCGACGGCATCACCGCATTGAGCTGTTCATAGGTGACGTAGCCGCGCTTCTTGGCCGACTTGATCATCTTCTTGACGGCGGCGTCGGACAGGTCGAGCAGCGGCAGCGGGGCGTCGGGCGTTTCCGGGGTCTCTTTCTCCGGAGCCTCGGCATCCTTCTGCGGGGCCGAGCCATTCGGCCGAACGACTTTGGCCTTGCTGGCGACGGTCTTGGTGGCCACGCTCTTACTTGCCACGCTCTTGCTTGCCATGTCTCTGTCTCCGGGCACTGCCACATTTTGGCGCGATCTGCGCCCCTACCCTATGGCGTGAGTCTCGCCCCTAGGGGGAACTGATCGCCGGGACTGAGGGCAGAAGACCCTTGGTCCCTTCCCTTGGTCCCTTGTTATTGAGCCGCCAGCCGGCTGCTGACGGCCAAAAGGGCAGCGCCGGCCGGGGAATCCCGTCTGCGCCGCCCGAATCGAGGCCAAATGTGTCGGAACTCCGTTAAGCTCCGACTAACCCTAACCGCGAGGGAGGCCTCTTATTCCCCGCGCTGCCGGACGAGTCCAGCGCCCGTCTGTCCATTACCTTTTCTCGGAAAAGGGGATGGACTGCTCATCGCCATCCTCCCCGTTCAGGGGAGAGAAAAGAAGGGGACCGTCCACTGGTCCCGCTTACATCGACCTGGTCGCCCGGCCCGACGAAGCGCCGAAGCCCTCGATCAGGGCCTCGGTTCCGTCGAGCGAGGACAGCCGGGCTTTGACGTCGCGCAACCGCGCGTAGTTCGCCTCGGTATTGTCCGCTCCGAGCGCCGTTTCCGCGTCCTTAAGTTCTCTAGTTAGGGAATGCCATTGCCGATGCAAGGCGACGAGCTGCTTCCAGGTCAACAAAACATCGGCTGCCGCGGCATTCGGCCGGGCGCCCCAGACCGACGGGGTGGTGATGGTGCGCTGGATTCGCTCGAGCAGACCGGTGAAACCCAGTTTGCCAAGCTCGGCCGCGAGAGCGGCGACCTGCTCGGATCTTGCGGCCTCGTCATCGGCTGCAAAATCTTCGGCAAAACGATGGGCGAAGACGTCGATCAGCGCACCTTTCAGTTTCTGCGTATCGGCATGGCGGAACTCGGCGGCCGCCAGTTCCTCGAGGTGGTCGTGCAGCAGCCACGGGTGGTTGAGCGCCGCTTGCAGGATCAGCGCTTCGCGGCGCGGGATCGCGGCGCGATGGCCGCGATGCAACGGGCTCGCGGCAAGATGCGGACTTGCGGCCACGTAGGAATCGTCGCTGCCGAACGTCGACGCCGCGGAACCCGCCGCGTCCCGCCCGCGACCTTTCCGATCGTAGCCCTTTTCGCCAAAACCTCTATTGAAGCCGCTCTTGGTGAAGCTGCCGCGGCGCGTCGAAACTTCCGCCGGCGCGAACATGCGGCGAAGCTTTTCGGAAAAATCCTGCCGGTAGTAGCGGCGCACCGCCTCGTCCGCGATCGTCGCCGTCACTTCGGCGATGCGCGCCTCGAAAGCGGCGCGCCGCTCCGGCGTGTCGAACGGGCCGGCTTCGCTCTCGCGCGCCCACAGCACCTGCGCGAGCGGGCGCGCGGCGGAAAGCACATCGTCGATCGCCTCGCGGCCGCCGGAACGGGCAAGATCGTCAGGATCCTGTCCGTCTGGGAGCGTCGCGAGTTTCAGGCTCTTGCCGGGCTTTAAGTGCGGCAGCGCAAGATCGACCGCGCGGTAAGCCGCGCGTCTGCCGGCATCGTCGCCGTCGAAGCACAGGATCGGCTCGTCGGCCAGCCGCCACAGCAAGCCGAGCTGCTCGGCGGTGAGCGCGGTGCCGAGCGGCGCGACGGTGGCCTCGTATCCGGCGGTCACCATGGCGATGACGTCGATATAGCCCTCGACCGCGATGACGCGCGCGCCCTCATGCGCGGCCTTCCGCGCGGCGGCGATGTTGTAAAGCGTCGCGCCTTTGTGGAACAGCGGCGTCTCCGGCGAATTGAGATATTTCGCGGAAACGTCCTTATCGAGCGCGCGGCCGCCGAAGGCGATTGTCCGGCCGCGCCAATCGCTGATCGGGAACATGACGCGGTCGCGGAAGCGGTCGTAAGGCACCGGAATGTCTTCGCCGGTGACGACGAGGCCGGCTTCCGCCATGTCCTCGACCGAAATTTTCGCGGCGCCGAGATGTTCCTTGAGCGCGTATTGCTCGGGGAGTGCATAGCCGAGGCGGAATTTGAGTTGCGTCGAAGCATGGATGCCGCGATCGAGCAGATAACCGCGGCCGCGCGCGCCGTTTCGCGACGCCAGCGTCGATTCGAAAAACTTCGCGGCCATTTCGACGATGTCGTGCAGAGTTTTGCGGCGCTCCTCATGGGCCGCCGCCTCGCGCGTCATCACCGGCATCGGCACGCCGGCCTGCGCCGCCAGCCGCTCGACCGCCTCCGGGAAGCTCACGCCCTCGGTCAGCATCAGGAAATCGAAAATGTTGCCGTTCTTGCCCGACGAGAAGTCGAACCACATCGCCTTGCCGTCATTGACGAAGAACGACGGCGTCTTCTCCTTGTTGAACGGCGACAGCCCCTTCCATTCCCGCCCCGCCTTGCGCAGTTTCACGCGCCGGCCGACGACTTCCGAGACCGGAAGCCGCGCGCGCAGCTCGTCAAGAAATTGCGGAGTAAAGCGCATGGTGATTCGCTTGTTGCGCCAAGCCTAGCGCAGTCAGGGGCAAGATAGATGGCGGCGCTTTGGAGCGCTCGCGGCAAGCGCGGCGCTTGTCCCGGTTATCCACAGGGGAACCGCGTGAGGAAATATATTGACCGCATTGAAATACATCAGTATATACGACACTGCTTGAGGTACGGTCGAAGAGAATGTTCGTTCCCGCATTAGCCCCACGAAGATAATGAGGGCAATTGGGAGATAGGAACGAGCAGAGGTGTAGAGCTTCGAAACCGTCATAGCGAATCCTCGGCGGTGCGTGCGTATCGCAACCTCCCTGTCGGGGAAAAATCGCTATGGCGGAAGACGACATTGTCGTTCAACGGCTGTTCGAGCGCGTTCGGGCGGTCGAGTGGAACGAAGAGAAAGCGGCGAGCAATCGCCGCAAGCATGGGATCGACTTCGACGAAGCGGTCGAGATTTTCTACGGGACGAGTTTGCTTCGCCGCTCGGACCGCAATGCAGAGGAGCGCTGGCTAGCGATTGGTGAGACGGAAGGCCGCGTCGTCACCGTCGTCTTCGCGTGGCGCGGCGACGCGCTCCGGATCATCTCGGCACGCCGGGCAAGAAGAAATGAGAAGCGAGCGTATTATCAAGAGAAAATGGGGCGAACGGCGGAAGGGCAAGACTGATTGGGCTGCCGTCGATGCCTTGACGGACAAAGAGATCGAGGAAGCGGTCCGCAATGATCCCGATGCTGTTCCGCTCGATGTCGATTGGTCGCAGGCCGTCCTCGTCCTCCCTCCGAAGAAGAAGGCAATCTCGATCCGCGTCGACGAGGACGTGCTCGACTATTTCAAGAACGAAGGCACCGGCTATCAGCGCCGCATCAACGCGGTACTGCGTTCATACATGCAGCAGAAGCGCAAGAAGCGCGCCTGATCGCTCGGTCAACTCTTAGTCAACCCAGCCGATCCCCGTCGGCGGTGAAGCCGAACAGCCGCTGGACCCGGTAATAGCGCGGCGAGCGCGGTTGCGTGATGCCCCATTGGTCGGAGCGGCCGGGCTTGAATTTCCAGTACTCGGACGGCCGCGGCTGGTAGCTGTCGTCGACCTGCTGCACTTCGGCCGCGTATTCCAGCGGCACTTCGTCGGGCCCGCAGAAATAGGCGAAGACATTGTTGCCCGGCCCGTGGCGGCCGGGACCCCATTCGATCGGATAGCCGTTGTCCTTCATGCGGCCCATACCGCGCATGACCGAATCGAACTCGGGCATTTCGAACGCGACGTGGTTGAGCGTCGGCAGGTTCATCTTGCACAAAACGATCGAGCAATGATCTGAATTGGCGCAATGCAGGAACCACAGCGGGGCATTCTCGTCGATGACGCGGAAGCCGAGCGCTTGGGTGAAAAATCGCAAGGTACCATCGAAGTCGCGCGCGTTGAGATTGACGTGAACGATCTTGCGCGGGCGGTCGGGGACAGCGGCGGTATCGGCGTGGTCGGCGCAATCGGTGACGAAGGCGAGGTTGCGGCCGTCGGGGTCCTTGCAGCCAAAGCCGTAACCGCCGCCCGCGGTTGTCAGCTTCGCCGGCGCACTGGGTTTTACTCCCATCGCTGAAATCTTTTGCTGCAAGGCATCGACTGCGGCGCGGTCGGCGATATCGAACACGATGCGCACGACCGCCGGCTGCGCGCCGCCATGCAAACCGAGCACGTGGTGATAGCCGCCGGTGCCGCGGAAGTAGTGGGCGTCGTTGCGCGCTTCCACCGGCGCAAGGCCCCATACGGTTTCGTAGAAGCGCGCCGCCTCCTCGAGATTGGTGACGACGAGCTCGACGCTGCGCACGCCGCGGATAGAACAGGAAGCCATCTCTACAACCCGCCGAGAAGCTTCTTCACCTGCGCGCCGGCCTTGGAGAAATCCATCCGCCCGGAGAAGCGCTGCTTGAGCGCCGCCATGGTGCGGCCCATGTCCTTGAGCGTCTCGGCTTCGATTTCCCTGATCAGTGTGGAAATCGCGTGCGCGGCCTCCATGTCGGACATGTGCTTGGGCAGATAGGCGGAGATGATCTCGATCTCCTCGCGCTCCTGGGCGGCAAGGTCGGTGCGGCCGGCCTTCTCGTAGATGTCGAGCGATTCCCGGCGTTGCTTGATCATCTTGCCCATCACGTCGAGGATTTCGGCATCGCTCAGCGTCACCCGTTCCGCGCCGCTGGTCTCACGCTGCAAAATCGCGGCATTAATCAGCCGCAGCGTCGAGACGCGGCGCGCCTGGCCTGATTTCATCGCCTCTTTCAAGGCGCTGTTGATATCGTCGCGCAACACGGCTAAGGCCTCTCGCAATGGCGCCCGTCGGGGCTTACGGGCGAGCCGCAATGATTTAGGCCCTTGCCCATGCAGATACAACCGCAGACCAAAGCTCTTTGGGACGACCCCAAGCCGACCGCGCTGCTTGTGCTTGCGGACGGCACGGTGATCGAAGGCTTTGGTTTCGGCGCGACCGGCCATGCCGTCGGGGAAGTGTGCTTCAACACCGCCATGACCGGCTATGAGGAAATCCTCACCGATCCGTCCTATGCCGGGCAGATCATCACTTTCACTTTTCCCCACATCGGAAATGTCGGCACCAACGAGGAGGACATCGAGACCGTCAACCTCGCGGCGACGCCCGGCGCGCGCGGCGTCGTGCTGCACTCCGCCATCACGCAACCGTCGAATTACCGCGCCAGCCGCGATCTCGAGGCCTGGCTTAAAAGCCGCGGCGTCATCGGGCTCGCGGGCCTCGACACCCGTGCATTGACGGCGCTCATCCGCGACAAGGGCATGCCGAACGCCGTGATCGCGCACGAGCCGTCCGGCCGCTTCGATCTCGATGCGCTCAAGCGCGAAGCTTTAGCATGGCCGGGACTCGTCGGCATGGATCTGGTGCCGATGGTGACGACGGGTCAGCGTTTCACCTGGGACGAAACGCCGTGGCGATGGGGCGAAGGCTACGGCCGTCAGGATCGCGCCGAATTCAACGTCGTCGCCGTGGATTACGGCATCAAGCGCAACATTTTGCGCCAGCTCGCTGGCCTTGCCTGCAAGGTCACGGTGGTGCCGGCGACAACGTCCGCCGCCGACATTCTGGCGCTCAAGCCCGACGGCATATTTCTCTCCAACGGGCCGGGCGATCCGGCCGCGACCGGCGAATATGCCGTGCCGGTAATCCGCGCGCTGATCGAGCAGAAGCCCGTGTTCGGCATCTGCCTCGGCCATCAGATGCTGGCGCTCGCGGTCGGCGCCAAGACGATGAAAATGCACCAAGGCCATCACGGCGCCAACCATCCGGTGAAGGACCTTAAGACCGGCAAGGTCGAGATCACGTCGATGAATCACGGATTTGCCGTCGACCGTGCGACGCTGCCGGAGAACGCCGTGGAGACGCACGTGTCGCTGTTCGACGGTTCCAATTGCGGTCTGGCGCTGAAAGATCGTCCGGTCTTCTCGGTGCAGTACCATCCGGAAGCCTCGCCCGGCCCGCGCGACAGTCATTTATTGTTCAATCGGTTCGTCGACATGATGCGTGACTGCAAACGGGCGTGACCCAGCCGAACCGGGAGCCAGCTTGCGTTATAAAATCTCAACCTAATGTCCTGTAAAACTGGCGGGCCGCTGCCGCGTTGAAAATCATGGCGACCGCAATGAGCTCCGCCGCCGCAATAGCCTACAATTTTGCCGACGACGGCCGGATTCCGAACAATCCCGTTTTGCCGCTTGTCCTCTACCGCGGCGGCATCGATCTTACCGGCTCGCCCGATCCGGAAGCCGTGATCGAAAAGACCTTCGCGGCGAACGGCTGGGGCAACATGTGGCGCAACGGGATTTATCCTTACGTTCACTATCATTCGATGATCCACGAGGCGATGGGCATCGCGCGCGGGCGCGCCACGGTACGCTTCGGCGGCGCCAACGGCCAAGAGATCGAGATCGCGCCCGGCGACGTCGTCATCCTGCCGGCCGGCACCGGTCATCAGTGCTTGGCGCAGACCCCGACGCTGGTCGTCATCGGCGCCTATCCGCCGAGCGGCAAATACAATCTCTGCCGCGGCAGCAAACCCGATCACGCCAAGGCAATCGCCACTATTGCGAAAGTGCCGCCGCCGGCGACCGATCCGGTATTCGGATCGAAGGGTCCGTTGCTCGATCTGTGGCGTCCATGACCGACCGGAGGACTTCGAGGACGGCGTGATATCGGGCCGCCGGATCAGCCCGGCTGGATGTCGGCGAACTTTATGACCTTGGCCCACTTGTCGACTTCGGCGGCGATGTATTTGTCGAAATCGGCTCGCGTCATCGGCGACGGTTCGGCTCCTAGATTGGCGAACTTCGGCTTCATCGCCGGATCGTTCAGGACGGCGTTGATCTCATTGTGGAGTTTTTCGACGATATCTTCGGGAGTGCCTTTGGGCGCGCCGATGCCGTGCCAGATGTTTGCCTCATAGCCGGGAACAAATTGCGCCACGGGGGGAATGCCCGGCAGCGCGTCCGACGGCGTCGCGCTGGTGACCGCCAGCGCGCGGACCTTGCCGGCTCTGATGTAACCGATGGTAAGCGGTATCGGGAGGAACGCGACTTGTACCTGCCCACTGAGCAGATCGGGCATGAAACTCGACCGATACGGCACGTGCACCAAATTGGTGCCGGTCATCATTTTGAACAGCTCGGCCGCCATATTGGGCGCGGTCCCGGTGCCGAACGACGCGTAATTGAGCTTGCCGGGATTGGCCTTGGCGTAGGCGATGAACTCGGGAACGGTATTGGCGGGAACCGACAGATTGACTTCCAGCACGTTGGCCGACCGGATGGTGCTGGCCACCGGTACAATGTCGTTCATGAAACTGAAGTCGGCGGTCTTTTCATAGAGCGTCGTATTGACCGCGTTGGTGACGGTCATCGCCAGAAGCGTATAGCCATCGGGCGCCGCTCGAGCGACCGTTTCGGCGGCGAGATTGCTGGCCGCGCCCGGCTTGTTCTCGACCACGAATTGCTGGCCGAGCCGGTCCGACAGCGATTGCGCGAGGAGCCGCGCGACAATGTCGGTCGCGGCGCCAGGCGGGAAGCCGACGAAGATACGTACCGGGCGCGTCGGATAGTCGAGCGCGAAAGCGACGCGCGAGGCAGCCGGGAACGCTGCGGCGCCCGCCGCGAGATGCAGGAATCGTCGGCGCGGAAGTCTCATGGCATTTCCTCCCATGACCTCGAAATATGACCTCGAAAGCGCTTCGCCAATGCAGAAGGTGCCGAGGTCGATTTATTTTTCTGATCGCTCGCCCGCCGCGGGCACAACCGCTGCCGTTCTGTTTTGACGGGACGCCGGCATATCCCGCTGGCAGCTCACTGGCGAATTTACACCAGTCCCCCGGCTCCGATGTAGCGGAGCAACGTCGCACCGCGTCGCGCCGCCCTGCCCCCCGTGAATGCAGGCCGCGCCGTTCAAATTGGCGTAATGCCGCGTCGTTGATCCCGGCCTTCCCATGGCGGCGAATCTGGTCTAATACCCCCTCGCGCGGGGCCGAGCCCCGGCGCCGGCCCGAGGACGCGCGAAATGCGCGCCCTTTTTTTGTGCCTCACGTTTTAATGCCTAAATGCGGAAGCAATGCCCAGACGGACCGACATCTCCTCGATCCTGATCATTGGCGCGGGCCCGATCGTCATCGGTCAGGCCTGCGAGTTCGATTATTCCGGCACGCAGGCCTGCAAGGCGCTCAAGGCGGAGGGCTATCGGATCGTCCTGGTCAACTCCAATCCGGCGACGATCATGACCGATCCGGATTTGGCGGACGCGACCTATATCGAGCCGATCACGCCTGAGATGGTCGCCAAGATCATCGAGAAAGAACGCTATGTCGTTCCCGGCGGCTTCGCGCTGTTGCCGACCATGGGCGGGCAGACCGCGCTCAACACGGCGCTGTCGTTGCGCAAAATGGGCGTACTCGAAAAATTCGACGTGACGATGATCGGCGCCACCGCCGACGCCATCGACAAGGCCGAGGATCGCAAGCTGTTCCGCGAGGCGATGACCAAGATCGGGCTTGCGACGCCGCGCTCGCATCAGATCAAGACGCTCATCCAGGCGCTCGAAGCGCTCGAGGATATCGGGCTGCCCGCCATCATCCGGCCGTCGTTTACGCTTGGCGGCACCGGCGGCGGCATCGCCTACAACAAGGAAGAGTTCATCGAGATCGTCGAGCGCGGCATCGATGCGTCGCCCACGAGTGAAGTGCTGATCGAGGAATCGGTGCTCGGCTGGAAAGAGTTCGAAATGGAGGTGGTGCGCGACAGATGCGACAATTGCATCATCGTCTGTTCCATCGAAAACGTCGATCCGATGGGCGTGCACACCGGCGATTCGATCACCATCGCGCCGGCGCTCACGCTGACCGACAAGGAATATCAGATCATGCGCGACGCCTCGATCGCGGTGCTGCGCGAGATCGGCGTCGATACCGGCGGCTCCAATGTGCAGTTCGCGGTCAATCCCGCGGACGGGCGCCTGGTCGTGATCGAAATGAATCCGCGGGTGTCGCGCTCCTCGGCCTTGGCGTCGAAGGCGACCGGTTTTCCCATTGCCAAGGTCGCGGCCAAGCTTGCCGTTGGCTACACGCTCGACGAGATCGCCAATGACATCACCGGCAGCGCGACGCCGGCCTCGTTCGAGCCGACCATCGATTACATCGTCACCAAGATACCGCGCTTTGCCTTTGAGAAATTTCCCGGCGCCGAGCCGGTGCTGACCACCTCGATGAAATCGGTCGGCGAGGCGATGGCGATCGGGCGCACCTTTGCCGAAAGCCTGCAGAAGGCGCTGCGCTCGCTCGAAACCGGATTGACCGGGCTCGATGAGATCGCCATTCCCGGTCTTGGCGAGGGCGACGACAAGAACGCCATTCGCGCGGCGCTCGGCACGCCGTCGCCCGACGGCATCCTCAAAGTGGCGCAGGCGATGCGGCTCGGCTTGAGCGACGCCGAGATTCACAACGCCTGCCGGATCGATCCATGGTTCCTCGCGCAAATCCGCGGCATCGTCGAAATGGAAGCGGAGATCCGCGACAAGGGCCTGCCGGCATCGGCGCCGACGCTGCGCCGGCTCAAAGCGATGGGCTTTTCCGATGCGCGGCTCGGCCGGCTCACCGGGCTTGGCGCCGAGGAGGTGGCCGAGCGCCGCCGCAAGCTCGGCGTGCGGCCGATCTTCAAGCGGATCGATACTTGCGCCGCCGAATTCGCTTCGCCGACTGCGTACATGTATTCGACCTACGAAACGCCTTTTGCCGGCCATGCGGCCGACGAGGCCGCGCCGTCGGACAAAAAGAAAGTCATCATCCTCGGCGGCGGTCCCAACCGGATCGGGCAGGGCATCGAATTCGATTATTGCTGCTGCCATGCCTGCTTCGCGCTCAAGGACGTCGGCTACGAAACCATCATGATCAATTGCAATCCGGAGACGGTGTCGACCGATTACGACACTTCCGATCGGCTCTATTTCGAACCGCTCACCACCGAGGACGTGATCGAGATCATCGATACCGAGCGCTTAAACGGCGTCCTGCACGGCGTCATCGTGCAATTCGGCGGTCAAACTCCGCTCAAGCTCGCTGAGCCGCTGGAAAAGGCGCAGGTGCCGATCCTCGGCACCTCGCCCGACGCCATCGACCTCGCCGAGGATCGGGACCGCTTCAAGCAATTGCTCGACCGGTTGAAGTTGCGTCAGCCCAAGAGCGGCATCGCCACGTCTCCCGAAAAGGCGAAGGCGATTGCCGAATCGATCGGCTATCCGATCGTGATCCGTCCGTCCTACGTGTTGGGCGGCCGGGCCATGGAGATCGTGCACGACTCCAACCACCTGGCGCGTTATGTCACGCGCCTTGCCGCCGACCTCGACCGCCCGTCGGAATTCGCGGTCTCGGAAAAGCGGCCGCTCCTGATCGACCGCTATCTCACCGACGCCGTCGAGGTGGACGTCGACTGCCTCTCCGACGGCAAGGACAGCTACATCGCCGGCATCATGGAGCACATCGAGGAGGCCGGCATCCATTCCGGCGATTCCGCCTGCTCGCTGCCGCCTCATAACCTGTCGGCCAAGGTGATCGCCGAACTCGACCGGCAGACCCGGGCGCTGGCGCTGGCGCTCAAGGTCGGCGGCCTGATGAACGTGCAATACGCCATCAAGAACGGCGATATTTATGTGCTCGAGGTCAATCCGCGCGCCTCGCGCACGGTGCCGTTCGTCGCCAAGGTGACCGGAATTCCGGCGGCCAAAATTGCGGCGCGCATCATGGCCGGCGAATCCTTGGCGAGCTTTAAGCTGAAAGCCCAGCATTTCGAGCCGGGCGGCGCCGGGCATGTCGGCGTCAAGGAAGCGGTGTTTCCGTTCGCCCGCTTCGGCGCTGCGGTCGACACCGTGCTCGGTCCCGAAATGAAGTCGACCGGAGAGGTGATGGGGATCGATCGCGACTACAATGTCGCCTTCGTCAAAAGCCAGCTCGGCGGCGGCTCGCGGTTGCCGAAAACCGGCACGGTGTTCGTGTCGGTCAAGGATGCCGACAAGCCGCGCATCCTCGAAGCCGCCCGGCTGCTCGCCGGATTGGGTTTCCGGATCATGGCGACGTCGGGCACGCAACGTTACCTCGCCGAACAGGGCGTCGCGGCGGTCAGGATCAACAAAGTCGCCGAAGGCCGTCCCCACATCGTCGATGCCATCAAAAACGGCGAAGTTCAGCTGGTTTTCAATACCACCGAAGGGGCAACCGCGCTGGTCGACAGCCGCTCGCTCCGGCGCGCAGCCCTCTTGCATAAAGTGCCATACTACACCACTCTCTCAGGGGCCGTCGCCGCAGCGCAGGGCATCAAGGCTTACCTCGGGGGCGACCTCACGGTGCACGCGCTGCAGAGCTATTTCGGGGCCGGGTCTGATCAAGCATCGGGGCGGCCGCAGCGGCGGTACGTGTAGAGCCAAGGTTCGTGATCGTAGGCCGGACGATGCTTCGGCCCGCGATTAGACTTTTGACTCTGCAGGCACTGGAGGTTGAGACCGATGGACAAGATTCCGATGACGGCAGAGGGCTACTCGGCGCTCGAGTTCGAGCTTAAGCACTGCCAGCAGGTGGAGCGGCCTCGAATCATTCAACAGATCACCGACGCGCGCACCCATGGCGACCTTTCCGAGAACGCCGAATATCATGCGGCGAAGGAATCGCAGTCCCTCAATGAAGGCCGCATCGCCGAGCTTGAGGACAAGCTCGCGCGCGCCGAAGTAATTGACGTTTCGAAGCTTTCCGGAGAGACCATCACGTTTGGCGCGACCGTGACGCTGGTCGACGAGGACACCGACAAAAAGGCGGTGTGGCAGATCGTCGGCGAGCCCGAAGCGGACGCCAAAAAGGGCAAGATTTCGATTACCTCGCCGCTGGCGCGCGCTTTGGTCGGCAAGAAAAAGGGCGCGCAGGTCGAGGTCGTTACCCCCGGCGGCGCCAAGGCCTATGAGGTGATGAAAGTGGAGTGGAAGTGACGCTCCGACGAAGATCCTTCGAAAGGAAACAATGGCCGGGCATAGCTCGGCCATTTGCATTTTTGGCCCTGATTCGCGGGTGTGGGTACGGTGGGTTGCGTATCTTGCATGGCTCCTAAGAATCCCTACATTGCCTCGAAATGGCTGCGCGTCAGCCAAATCCGGGGTGTTGCCCCGGGTTTGAGGACATTTCCAGTCGAGCGAAGTCCAAATAGCCGACTTCGCGGGGCATCCGGGCAGGGTCGATCCAAAAGACCTGCCATAACGATCGAGATGGACCGGTGTCGAACAGCACCCACGCCAAAGTCGTGATCGTCGGCTCCGGGCCGGCGGGCTACACGGCGGGAATCTATGCCGCTCGCGCCATGCTCGACCCGATCCTGATCCAGGGCATCGCGCCCGGCGGCCAGCTCACCGTTACCACCGATGTCGAGAACTATCCCGGCTTTGCCGACGTGATCCAGGGCCCTTGGCTCATGGAGCAAATGCAGAAGCAGGCGGCTCATGTCGGCACCAAGCTCGTCTTCGATCATGTGAGCAAGATCGATCTCCAACGGCGTCCGTTCCGGCTCGAATGCGATTCCGGCGATATCTATCTTGCCGAGGCGCTGATTCTGGCGACCGGCGCCCAGGCGCGCTGGCTCGACCTGCCGTCGGAGCAGAAATTCCGCGGCTATGGCGTGTCCGCCTGCGCGACCTGCGACGGCTTTTTCTACCGCGGCAAGGAAGTTCTGGTGATCGGCGGCGGCAACACGGCGGTCGAGGAGGCGCTATTTCTCACCAATTTCGCCGCCAAGGTCACCCTCGTGCATCGGCGCGACAGCTTGCGCGCCGAGAAAATCTTGCAGGATCGGCTGTTCAAACATCCGAAGATCGACGTGATCTGGGACAGCGTGCTCGACGATATCGGCGGCACGCATGATCCGCTCAAGGTCAGCCACGCGCGCCTGAAGAATTTGAAAACCGGCGCGGTCAGCGAGCGGCCGATCGACGGCATTTTTATCGCCATCGGCCATTCGCCGGCGACCGAACTGGTCGCCGGCCAAGTCCGGATGAAGCCCACCGGCTATATCGAAACCGCGCCGCATTCCACCGCGACCTCGGTGCCGGGCCTGTTCGCGGCCGGCGATGTCGCCGACGAGGTCTATCGGCAAGCGGTCACCGCCGCGGGCCTCGGCTGCATGGCGGCGCTGGAGGCCGAACGCTTCCTTGCCGCGCACGCTGCGTATCGCGCCGCGGCGGAGTAATTTTACCTCTCCCCGCATGCGCGGAGAGCAGAAAGTGCGAGCGATGGATTGGGACAAGCTAAAAGTATTTCACGCCGCCGCCGAGGCGGGCAGCTTCACCCATGCCGGTGAGCAGCTCGGGCTTTCGCAATCGGCGGTGTCGCGGCAGGTGAGCGCGCTCGAACAGGAGCTGTCGGTCTCGCTGTTTCACCGGCACGCCCGCGGCTTGATCCTGACCGAGCAGGGCGAACTCCTGTATCGCAGCGCGCACGACGTCTTCATGAAGCTCGAAGCGGTGCGCGCCAAGCTCACCGACAGCCGGGAGCGGCCGAACGGCGATCTGCGCGTCACGACGACGCCGGGCATCGGCGTGCACTGGCTCACCCCGCGGCTCGGCGAATTCGTCGACCTGTATCCCGAGGTGCACATCACGCTGATCACCACCGACGAGGAGCTTGACCTCGCCATGCGCGAGGCCGACGTCGCCATCAGGTTGCGGCAGCCGACCCAGCCCGACCTTATTCAGCGCAAGCTGTTCTCGGTGCATTTCCACGTCTATGCCTCGCCCGAATATCTCAAAAGATTCGGCACGCCGCGTACGTTCGAGGATCTCGATGCCCACCGGACCTTGGTGCTTGGCGGCAATGTCCCGTCACACTTGCAGCCCTCGCGCTGGCTGATCGAAGTCGCCCGCGACGGCAAGGGGCCGCGCCAGCCGCATCTCGTCATCAACAATATTCTCGGCATATTGCGCGCCTGCCAGCGCGGGCTCGGCATCGCGATGCTGCCGGACTACCTGGTCGAGGAGAATGGCGGGCTCGTGCAGCTGTTCGGCGAGGCCGATGCCATCGCGCTCGATGCCTATTTCGTCTATCCCGAAGAGCTCAAAGCCGTGGCGCGCGTGCAGGCGTTTCGCGACTTTCTGGTCGCCAACGCCCAGCGCTGGAATTTCTAGCTCGCCGGGTTCGCGCAAAACTGCGCGCAAACGCCGCAACTTGACTATACCGCATGGCTGTCATGTGAAGCTTCGCGTTGTGTGGGCAAGCACCGAATCGCATACTGTTTGAGTACTGCGAGGCACCGGTTGCCGCTAATCCTCCCAGATAGGCAACCGAGACGCACGCAGCTGTTCCCCTCTGGAAGGTGTCGTCGGCGCCCCCACGCCGGCGAACTGAACCGGGCCCGCAAGGGCCCGGTTTTCTTTTGGCCGGAGTGCAGAAGACAGACGACGGACGACAGCGCAGCGTTCTACTTGTTGCCCCAGCATTTCTCCTCTAATCCGTCGTCTGTCCTTTGTTGTCCGTCGTCCGATCCATGAATATTTCCATCCTCGACGACTATCACGACACGCTGCGAACGCTGCCTTGCTTCGGCAAGCTGGACGGCTACGACGTCACGGTCTGGAACGATCATGTGCAGGACATAGGCCTGCTCGCCGCGCGATTGCACGATGCCGAAGTCCTCGTGCTGTTTCGCGAGCGGACGCAAATCCGCGAGCCTTTGCTGGAGCGCCTGCCCAATCTGAAGTTCATCAGTCAGCGCAGCGTTTATCCGCATGTCGATATCGATGCCTGCACGCGACTCGGCGTCATCGTCTCATCGAGCCAGCATCCCGGCACGCCGTCCTATGCCGCGGCGGAATTGACTTTCGGCCTGATACTCTCCGCGATGCGCCAAATCCCGCAGCACGTGGCGGCGCTGAAAGCGGGGCAATGGCAGGTCGGCATCGGCTCGACGCTGCGCGGCAAAACGCTCGGCATTTATGGCTACGGCCGGATTGGCGGCGTCGTTGCCGGTTACGGGCGGACGTTCGGCATGAACATTTCGGTGTGGGCGCGCCCGGCAACGCTCGCCGCGGCCCGCGCCGACGGCTACCCGACCGCGCGCAGCAAAGAGGAGTTCTTCGCCGGCTGCGATGTCATATCCCTGCACATGCGGCTTGTGCCGGCGACGCGCCACATCGTGACCGCCGCCGACTTGGCGCGGATGAAGCCGACCGCGCTTCTCGTCAATACCAGCCGGGCGCCGCTCATCGAGCCCGGCGCGCTGGTCGATGCACTGCGCGCGGGCCGGCCCGGCATGGCCGCCGTCGACGTCTATGAGGCAGAGCCGGTGTCCGATCCGCAATTTCCATTGCTCAATATGCGCAACGTGGTCTGCACGCCGCATATCGGCTACGTGACGCGTGACGAATACCAAGTCCAGTTCGCGGAGATTTTCGACCAGATCAATGCCTATGCGGCCGGGACGCCGATCAACGTGGTCAATCCGGACGTGCTGAAGGGCAAGTTGCGCTGAGAAAGCCTCGGCGGTGGAGTAGAAAGTCGTCGCCGTCACACCGGCTCCAAACCCTTCGCCTTGATGACGCTCTTTGTGGCGGCCGTAGTGAGGAAGTCGATGACGGCGCGGCCCTCGTCGGGATGGCTCGCGCTCGTCGGTATGCCCGCGGTGAACAGCGTGACGCTCTGTAATTCCGCCGGCAGCGGGCCGACGACGTCGATGCCGGAAACCGCGATGAGCTCCGCCATCTGCTGAATGCCGATATCGGCTTCGCCGCGAAGGACGACGAGGCCGGACAATCCCGCGCTGCCGCCGACGCCGTATTTGGCCTTGGCCGCCATCGCCGCACTGATGCCGAGCCGCTCGAACACTTTTGCCATATGCGCGCCGCTCGCGCCGCCGCCGACCGGCTTCGACAGCGCGATCGATTTTGCCGCCAGCAAGTCTCGCTTGAACCCTTCGACCGAGGACAGGTCCGGTCTTGGCGCGCCCTTCGGCACGGCAACGCCGATCAACGAGCGCGCCACCTCGACCAGGCTGCCGGCGACGATCTTACCGCGCCCGACCAGCTCCTTGGCGCCGGGCCCGGTGACGATCGCGACATCCGCCGCCTCGCCCTCGGTAAGGCGCTTTTCCAGCTGCAATGACGGCCCGAGGCTGACGGCGAGGCGGTTGCCGGTTTCCCGCTCGAAGCGGGAGCCAAGCTCCTCGAACACCATTTTCATCGCGGTCGTGCTCAATACTTTGATTTCGACGGCAGATGCCACGCGATCCCCCCGTTTTTTTTGTCGTTCGCACAATAAGGCCCATAGACGGCGGCTGAAAGCCGGTCCGAACGGCCGGGCCGGTTTCCGCGCAAGCGTTGCGGCGGCACACATCAACTCTATGTGAGCTTTTTGCGTGGCGTCATCAATTCGCCCGCAACGAGGTCAATCCCGGATCGAATTGCCGTATAATGTTTGTGTACTTGTTCGCGCAAGTCGCGCGACGGCCGGCGCGGTTGGGAGGACCGACATATGCTCACACGCAGACACGTTTTCTACGCCGGCGCCGCGGGATTGGGGCTCGCCATTTTCCGTTTGGCGCGGCCGCATGCGGCGACCGCAGCGACCCACGCTTACGAAGTCACCCATACCGATGACGAGTGGCGCAAACTCCTGACCCCCGCGCAATATAACGTACTGCGGCAGGAGGGCACCGAGCTGCCGTTCACCAGTCCGCTCTTGCAGGAGCATCGCGCCGGCACTTTCAGCTGCGCCGGTTGCGACCTGGCTCTATTCTCTTCGAAGACGAAATTCGAAAGCGGCACCGGCTGGCCGAGTTTCTGGGCGCCGATCGAGAACGCCGTTGACGAAACCGTAGACGGCTCGTTCGGCATGACCCGCACCGCGGTGTCGTGCCACCGTTGCGGCGGCCATCTCGGCCATGTCTTCAACGACGGACCGAAACCGACCGGCTTGCGCTATTGCATGAACGGCGTGGCGCTGAAATTCACGCCGGCGCCCGCGGGGTCGAGCTCCTAGCGTCATTGCGGGACCCTCTACGTCCCGACCTTGAACTCCGAAACCAGGCCGCGCAGCGCGGCGATCACGCTCAACGGCACGATGCGACCGGTGCGCGGATTCTCCGACGGCACGCCTTCGATCGTCATGGAGAAACGCGCGGTGTCGGCGTCGACCTCGATGCGATGGGTGTTGCGGTCGATCGCCGGATCGGCCCAGATTTCGAGTCGCGTCTTGTCCGGCCCGATACCGGCGAGGCTGAGGGCTGCTGCGACATTGACGTTGGCGGGGAAGCCGCGCGCGCCTTCGCGCGCGCTGCCGTCGAAAATTTTCAGCGGCGCCTTGAGATCTTTCAGCGAAATGCCGCGCGCGACGAGATAGGGCGCGCCCTCGAGCCCGTTCGGCGGTTTGCGCGTGATCATGGTCACCGAGCGGATCGTGCCCTCGGCGGCGGCGCGCACCGCATCGAGCCCAAGGAGCGCGCCGGTCGGAACGAGGATGCGCGCGCCGGTCGCCTTAGCCCGCTCCACCAGATCCCAATTTTCCAGAAGCTGGCCGACCGAGAGCGGCATGAAGATTTTTCCGGCCTCGATCGCCGAACTCGCGACTTTGCGAAACATTTCCGGCGGCAGGCATTCGACGACGATGTCGCTAACTTGCGCCAGCGCCTCGGCGGCCATAATCGCAATACGGGCGCCGGCCTCCGGCAGATTGCGCCGCGCCTTGTCCTTATCGCGGACCGCGACTGCCGCGAGCACGAGCCCGGGTATGCCGGTTTCGAGGCGGCGCGCCACGCCAAGGCCGACGGCGCCGAGGCCGGCCAGTCCCACCTTGAGCGTCGCTCTCGGCACTATCGCTTCCTTCCCCTGGCAGCGCCGCGTTCGGGCCGATACATTGTCTATGCGCCGGCCATTACCGGGGCAATATGGTCGCGCAACCGCCCGGACCTCCTCGCATGCCGGACTTCAGCAAGAGATTGTTTATGACCAATATCAATCCGAACACCTTCACCACGCGGCCGGAGATCGAGGGCACGTTCGGCGTGGTGACCACCACGCACTGGATCGCGACGGCCGTCGGCATGGGGATTTTGGAGAAGGGCGGCAATGCGTTCGATGCCGCGGTCGCGACCGCGTTCACGCTGCAAGTGGTCGAGCCGCATTTGAACGGCCCCGGCGGCGATGTGCCGGTCATTCTCTATGACGTGCGGCGCGGCAAGCCGGAAGTGATTTGCGGGCAGGGCACGGCTCCGGCGGGCGCCACCATCGCGCATTATAAGAGTGAAGGGCTCGATCTCGTTCCCGGCACCGGCCTTCTGGCCGCCGTCGTGCCGGGCACCTTCGAGACCTGGATGCTGCTGCTGCGCGATTACGGCACCATGTCGCTTGGCGAGGTGCTCAGCCCCGCGATCGGCTATGCGCAGAACGGCCATCCGCTCCTCGAACGCGCCTCCGCCACCATCGGCACGGTCGCGGCTTTATTCCGCGAGCATTGGCCGACCTCGGCCGCGGTCTATCTGCCGGGCAATCAGGTGCCGGCCGTCGGATCGCTGTTCACCAACAAGACATTCGCGGCCACTTATGGCCGCATCGTCAAGGAAGCCGAAAGCGCCGGCGGCGATCGCGTCGCGCAGATCGAACGGGCGCGCCAAGCGTGGTCGCAGGGCTTTGTCGCCGACGCTATCGATCGTTTCTGCCGCACCCAGGACATCATGGATACCAGCGGCGCGCGGCATCGCGGCGTGCTCACTGCCGACGACATGGCGCGCTGGACGCCGCATATCGAAGCGCCACTGACCTACGATTACGGCCGCTACACGGTATGCAAGACCGGTCCATGGGGCCAAGGTCCGGTGACGTTGCAGCAGCTTGCGCTGCTGAAGGGTTTGGATTTCGACGGGCTCGATCCGACCGGGCCGGATTTCATCCACTTCATCGTCGAGTGCTCGAAGCTCGCTTATGCCGACCGCGAAGTGTTCTACGGCGATCCCGATTTCGTCGAAGTGCCGATGGCGACGCTGTTGTCGGATGCCTACAATTCCGAGCGTCGCAAGCTCGTGACCGGCAAAGCCTCGCTTGAGCAGCGCCCCGGCTCGATCGAAGGTTTCGGCGCCGTGGTGAAACTGCGCCGCGAAGCCGTACCGATCGCGGCCGGAGCCGGCGAGCCCACGACCGGTCAGCTTGGCGCCGGCGAACCGACGGTCGGCCGGATGGGCGCGACCCGCGGCGACACCGTGCATTTCGATATCGTCGATCAGGCCGGCAACATGATCTCGGCGACGCCGTCGGGCGGCTGGCTGCATTCCTCGCCGGTCATCCCCGAGCTCGGCTTCTGCCTCGGCACGCGCGCGCAGATGTTCTGGCTTGAAGAGGGCCATCCGGCGGCATTGGCGCCCGGCAAGCGGCCGCGCACGACCTTGTCGCCGACGCTCGCGTTACGCGACGGCGAGCCCTATCTCGCTTGGGGATCGCCCGGCGGCGACGGGCAGGATCAGTGGATCACGCAGTTCTTCATGCGCCACGTCCATGCCGGCATGAACCTGCAAGAATCCATTGACGCGCCGGCCTGGCATTCCGAGCATTTCCCGAGTTCGTTCTGGCCGCGCACGGCGCGTCCCGGCGTGCTGGTGGTCGAAGGCCGCGTGCCGAAAAAAACCATCGCCGAACTGGAGCGCCGCGGCCACATCGTCGAGGTCGGCTCGAACTGGTCGGAAGGCCGGCTCACGGCTGCCTCTCGTGTCGGTCGCCGCCGCCGCGCCGCCGCCAATGCGCGCGGCATGCAGGGCTACGCGGCGGGGCGGTGAGGTTCGCCCAAGAATTCCAGAAGCGCGGCGTTGAACGCCGCAGGTTGCTCCAGCGGCGACATGTGCCCGCTATTGTCGATGATCTTCAGCGCGGCGTTGGGGATGGTTTGCGCCAGCAAGCGTGCCGCTTTGCTGCACACGTAATCGTATTGTCCGACGACGACGAGGGTCGGCGCCCGCACGGAATTGAGCAGGCCGGTCAGCCGAAACAACGATTTCCGCTTTGCCAATACCTCCGAAAGCGTAAAGCGCAGCCCATCGATCGGCGTCGCGCGTATCAGCGCGGCCATGTGCTCGCGGCGGCGCGCATTGCGTCTTGCGTACGCCTTCAAGAGCTCGCTGCGCAGCATGTCGCAAACAAGTTCATCGATCGCACCTTGCCCGATCAGCTTGATCCACCGCCGCGCCATCCACTCGGTCTTCAACGGATCGTCCGCGCCGGCGCCGACGTCCGCCAGCACCAGGCGCGACACTCTCTCCGGTTTACTGGCGGCTAGAGCCAATGCCGGACCGCCGCCCAGCGAGAAGCCGACGATGGCCGCACGCTCTATCTTGAGGGTGTCGAGAACGCCAACGAGATCGCGTGTGAGATGAGCCGCGGAGTAATCCGTGGCAACGGCCGGAGCATCGGTCAGGCCGTGGCCGCGCTGATCGTAAGCGATGACGCGGAAGCGGTTTCTCAGAGCCAGAGTCTGGTGGAACCACATTCGTTTGCCGCAGGCGAGACCATGCAGCAGCACCACGGGCGGACCGTCGCCGGCGTCGCTGACGGCAACAGCCAGATTGCCGATCTGGATTCTATCCACGCGGTTCTCCGGTCGTGCCAAGCAAAAGACCACGCCGATATGATCGGAAATGGCGGCAACGACAAGCGGCGGCCGGGTCGGCGGCGGCGAATACGTGTGGCATGCAGGGTTATGCGGCGGAAGGTGACTCGATTCCGGGGCCGCAGCGGAGCCGAATCCATAAGCCCTGCGAAACGGGTACTCGCGCGGGATACAGCTTCTGTGGTTATGGATTCCGGCCCGCGACCTTACGCCGCCCGAATGCGGTGCCCGAGTCAAATTCTTCGACTTCGCGGCGGAGCTTCTCGGTGGCGTTTTCGACTTCCTCGGAAGCCGCGAGCATGGTTTGCGCGGAGCTGCGCGTCTGCGTCACGCCGCCGGCAACTTCGCCCAACGCCGCGACGATCGCCTTGGCGCCGCTCGCCGCGCTGGCGACGTTGTGGGAGATTTCTCCGGTCGCCGCTTCCTGCTGCTCGACCGAAATGGCGACCGCGCTGGTATAGCTGTTGATGTCCTGCATCCGCTGCGTGATCTCGCGGATTGCCGAGACGGCTTTGCCGCTCGATGCCTGCACCGACAAAATCTCGTGCGTGATTTCTTCGGTCGCCTTGGCGGTTTGCACGGCGAGCGATTTCACTTCGGAAGCGACCACGGCAAAACCGCGCCCGGCTTCTCCGGCGCGCGCCGCCTCGATGGTGGCATTGAGCGCGAGCAGATTGGTTTGACCGGCGATGTCCTGGATCAGCTTGACCACGTCGCCGATCTTCTGCGCCACATGCGCGAGCGCCGCGATATCCTCGTTGGTCGCGTTGGCGTCGGCGGCGGCGCTGCGCACAACGTCGTTGGCCTGCCCGAGCTGGCGGCTGATCTCCCTGATCGAGACCGAGAGCTCGGCCGCGGCGGCGGCCGCGGTCTCGACGTTGGTCGAGGCCTCGTTGGAGCCGTGCACCGCGCCCTCGGCGCGTTGCAGCGTATGATCGGACGTCGTCAGCAGCGTCTTCGCCGCCGTTTTCATGGCCGCCGCGCTTTGGCTTACGGTTTTAAGCACGCTCTCGACCCGGGCGCGGAACGAAGAGATCGCGGCATCGGTCGAGCGGCGCCGCTCGTCGCGCTGACGCAGCGAATCCCGCTCCTTCTCGGCCAGCAATTGGTCGGTGACGTCGGTATGGGTTGCGACCCAGCCGCCGCCGCGCATCGGCCGGCTGACCACCGCGATGATGCGGCCGTCCTTAAGCTCGTTGGTTTTGGTTTCCGTGCGCCCTTCAACCACTCGCTTGAGGCAGTCGGCGACATAATGGTCTACATCGCCTGAGAAATTTCCCGCCGAGAGCCGGTGCAGCAGCAGCTCGCGCAACGGCGTCCCGGCGCGCGCGTGTTCGGGCCGCAGGTGGTACATTTCGATATAGCGCTCGTTGCACAATACCAGGCGCGCCGCCCCGTCGAACATGCACAGGCCCTGGGTCATGTTGTTGAGCGCGGCGCGCAGCAATCGCGCTTGGCCGCGCCGGCGACCGGACACGAAGAAGCCGGCCAATGCCGCGGCGCCGAGGCCGAACGGCGCGCCATGACGATGCCGGCGACCGGAGCGGGCGGCTGCGTCAGCGCCGCGATGATCCAGTCAGGACCGCTGAAAAAATAGACCATGAGGCCCACGGCAAAGCCGGCCGCCCCCGTCATGACGATGAGCTTCCAGTTGCGGCTTGCTTTCGCCAGGATTGGACTGCCAAGCATCGCGTGCGCGCCAGATCAATCGGCCGACGTTAGGCATCGGCCGGTTGTTTTGAGGTTAAGGAATGACGCACGATTCCTTAACAAACGCTGAGGAACAGCAACGCGAGGCTGGTTGTAGGGTGGGCATCGCGCTTGCTCGGCCCGCGCGTGGGCAAAATCGTGCGAGGGCGATGCCCACGCGGTCTCGCGGGGCAGACGATTTCGCCGACCCTACGGATGCGCCGGAATCACCGGCAGCAGCAGATAGGAGTCCTTGTCGCCGCCGGCATAGATCGTGTTGGTCGCGCCGGAATTATAGTCGGCGTGATAGTGCATGTAGTGGCTCGCTGCCGACGCCGTCGCGCGGCTGGACGTCGAGCCGGATGCGGTGGCCCTTCTTGAACACCATCGAGGTCGGCCAGATTTCGACCTCGACGCGCACGATCTCGCCGGGCGTCAGATAGAGCCGGCGGACGTGGCGGTGATAGGGGCGGTAGGGCCGCGACAGTTCGGGATCGAGCTCGCGATGCGACACCCGCAGCCAGCCCTTCGCCACCGGCACCGGCGGGCCCTGCTGGCCGGTCTCCATCACTTCCTTGCCGTCGGGATCGAAGTTGCGCAGCGTGAGGAACAAATCCATGTCCTCGCTCGAACTCGACACCCACAGCACGGCGGCGAGCGGCCCGGTGATCTCGGTGTCGACCGAAAGCGGCGCGGTTTCGAGCGAAACTCCCATGCCCGGCTTGATGCCGCCGCCCATCACCTGCGATGAGGCGGCCGACGTCGAGCCCATCGAGCCGAGGCTCGATGCGGGATAGGTCCGCGAGCTGGCGTCGGCGGGTTTCTTCACCTCCAGCATGCCGGCGAGCGCCGCACCCTCCGCCGGCGGCTGCGACAGATCGAGATAAAGCTTGGTCCAGCGCGTGCGCTTGAGCGGCCATTCGTGCTCGTCGCGCCATTCGAAGGCGTCGCCGCCCTTGCGGATCGCGAGCTTTACCGGCGGCTCGTCCATCACGCCGTTGTCGATGCCTTTGAGCCAATAATCGAAGAAGCGGATCTGATCGCGCCTGCCGTCCTCGGTGTAGAACGGATGCACGTGCGAGCCGAGATGGATGCGCAGCTTCTTGTGCGGCGTCGCCGCGCGCATGAAGGCTTCGGTATTGCCGCGCAGATGCAAGCCCATGCCCGACCAGTTGCCGACGGAAAACATCGGCACGTTGATCTTGTCCCATTGCGCCTGCGAGCCGCGGAAGGCGCCGCTGTCGAGATTGTTGTGCAGCCAGAAATGCAGCGTGTTGATCTGCCAGCCGTCGGGCAAATGCTGCGACGGCGCGCCCCAGCAGATGATGCAGCAAATGCGCCGTGTACCAATTGGTCATGAACAGGGAGAGGATGCCGCCGTGGTAGAGCGCATCGCGGTAGAGATCGGCAAAGCCTTCCCAGGGAATGATCGCCTTCAACGACGGCGGCTGCAGATTGGCGGCGAACCATTGATTGATGGCGAAATAGGAAATGCCGAGGAGCCCGACATTGCCGTTGCACCACGGCTGCGCCGCCGCCCATTCGATCGCATCGTAAAGATCGACCGCCTCCGCAAGCGACCACGGATCGTATTGGCCGGGCGATTTGCCGGTGCCGCGGCCGTCGACGCGCACGGCGGCATAGCCGCGCGGCACCCACCATTCCGGATTGACGGTCTCCCAGTTCATCCATTCGTTCGGCGCTTCGGCGAGCGTCTCCGGCACGATCCAGAGCTTGTCTTTCTGATAGGGCCCGAGATTGAGAATGGCGGGAAATTTGCCGTCGTCATAGGGCCGGAATACATCGGCCTTCAGCCGCGCGCCGTCGCGCATCGGCACGTCGACATCCTTATCGAAGACGATCGGGCAGTTGGGATTGGTGATGGCTTGGTCGGCTTCATTGCGGGTGACACCTAATCGTCATTCCGGGGGCGAGCGCGGCGAGTCTTCGCTCTGTCTTGGGCATTGTCGCCCCGCGGCCATTGTGAAGCTCGACGCGCCGTGTGCGGCGCGATCGTAGTTCAGCGCCGGCGGAGATCCAGGGTCGTCCGCCTTCACGCTTCCGACACTTTTCTAGCGGCACTGTTGCGCCGTCGTCCTGGGGGAATTCTCGATGGTCCGGCCGGTTGCCGCGCTGTTTGTCTGCGGCGTTGTTGCCTTGAGTGCGGCGGGACTTTCCGGCTGCACCGACAACGCGCCGCCGTCCGGGCAGCCGACTTTCTATCAGGATCTGGCGCAGTCCGACGCCGTGCTCGATGCCAATGCGGCACAATCGATGATTTCCGGCTACCGCAGCAACAATGGCCTCGGACTGGTCACCATCGATCCCGAGCTGATGCGGCTTGCCGCCGCACAAGCGCAGGTCATGGCGGCGAGGGACAAGCTCGATCACGACGCCGGGCAGCCGTTTCAGGAGCGCATCCGCAAGTCCGGTTTCGCTGCCAGCGTCGCGGTCGAGAATATTGGCGCCGGCTATCACACCCTTGCCGAGGCGTTTTCCGGCTGGCGCGATTCACCGCCGCACCGCGCCAACATGCTCAATTCAAGCGTGACAAAGATGGGCATTGCCGCAGTCTATACGCCGAAATCGAAATACAAGGTGTTTTGGTCGCTGATCCTTGCCGCGCCGGACAAGCGCCCAGGCTGACTTCAAGACTTCGGAACAAGATCGAATATCTCCCGCCCATAGGTCTTTCGCGCCTCGGCGAGCAGCGGCGCGACGGCGGCGCGAAATTGGGCGTGCTGGTCGGCGGTCAGCTCGGTGATCTCGCAGCCAACGGCCTTAATGGCCGCTCGGGCGTCGCGGTCTTCCGCGATGGCGAGATCGCGTTGCCACGCAACCGCGCGATTGACGGCCTCGCGCATGGCGTTCTGCACATCCGCGGGCCAGGCGTCGAACGACGGCCGATGCAGGAAGATCGGCCGCGATATGTAGAAATGATTGGTGACGGTGTGGAAGTGGTGGAATTTGTGCACGCCATAAGTCACGGTGTTGGCGAACGGGTTCTCTTGGGCGTCGAGCGTGCCGGCCTTGATACCGGCGATGGCCTCGGTCAGATCGCAACGCACCGGGACGGCGCCCAAGAGTTCGAATGTCCTCGCTTGCACCTCGCTCGGCAGCACGCGGATGCGCATGCCCTTGAGGTCAGCGGGCACACGCACGCGCCGCACGCGGTTTGAGATCTGGCGAAAGCCGTTTTCGAACCAGCCGAGGATGCGATAGTTCACGCGTTGTTCGATCTTGGCGGCGAGAAAACGGCCGAGCGCGCCGTCGATGGCCGCCCGCGCTTGATCCCGCCGCTCGAACAGGAGCGGCAGATCGACGAAGCCGAGTTCGCCGACACGGTCGGTGAGGTAGCTCGACGATTGATAGCCCAGCGTCAGCACGCCGTCTTCGACCAGCCATAAAATCTCCTCGGCGCGATAGCCGAAATCCATGATGTTCCAGACGTACTTCACATCAACGCGGTCGCCGAACGCGGCCACCAGAGTGTCGCCGATCAGTTTGAGGCTCTTCGAAAACGAGGTCGTCGGCGGCCCATAGCCGCCCATGCGGATCGTAATCGGTCTGGTCATTGTCCTTTGAGGGCTCTGTGCGTTTCCCGTGATCGCCAAGCTACGCGGGAAACGCGTGCCGATGTCAACGCTAGCCGCGTAACTGCGTGCGGATGGACTTGGCCGCCGCCATCGCGACGCCGCGCAACGTCTCCAGCCGGCAGGCGCGCGCAAACGCCGCCTCCGGCCGCACCGCGATCAGGCGGTTGCAAATCGCCAAGCGCTCGCTCCAGACGTGATCCAACATCGGATTGCCGGGCGCGGCGCAGGAATCGGTGCGCGCGATGGCGGCGTTGTCGGCAAGCTCTTCGGTCAATGCCGCACTGAGGAGCACGCCTGGTGCATAGCGCGCGAAGTTCTCGTCATAAGCGGTTTTCCAGTACCAGGCGGCGTCGCCGCTGTGCAGCGTGATCGCGGCGGCGATCGGATGGCCGTCGAGAAGCAGGCGGTTGATCGCAACTTTGCCTTCGCCGGTAAGCGCGGACAGCGCCATTTTCACGAAGCTGCGCACTTCGTTGTGATGAGCCGCCGCGGTGCCGGCTTCGCCTTTCCAGCCGCTTGCCTCCAGCGCAAAAAAGTCCTCGGCCGCGGCCGCGACCGCCGCGGGCTCGGACGCCGCCGTGAACAGCAGCGCGCCCGCATCGGACAGGCGCCGTCCGCTGCGGCGCAGCTCCCGCTGCCGGTGTGCCGAAAGTACATTTTCCAGATATTGCGAGCGGTCGTTTCTCGGCGCCAGCATGGCCCGGTGGTGACGCGCGAAATCGGCGCATGGCATCTGCGTGCGCTGCAGAATCGCGCCGAGCGCCGCTGCAAACGGTCCGTCCTCGGCGATCAGCGGCAGCAGTACCAATCCGGGCAGCGACGGATCACCAGCGATATGCGCAAGCCAAGCCGCAATGACCGGCTCCGCCGCTTCGCGCTCGACGAGTGGCGTCCCGAGCGGCGCATAGGCGTGGGTCCAGCCGACCGCGACCGGCAGCCGCAATCCGTAGCGGCGCTGCGACACGCGGGCCGGAAACAGGCCGAGCAGCCTGCGCGGCATCGTGCCAGACCACACCAGCACGGCGCCGACGTCGTTGCCGAACACGGCCGCGGCCGCGAGCGCGAAACCGGGTTCATAGAAGATATTGGGCTCGACCGCGCGCGCGGCGAGATCGCGCCAATCGTCGGCGATCGGCAGAAGATCCGAGAGCCAGCGCCATTCGACGGCAAATGAATTGATCGCATAGCGCTCGGCGAGCACGGCGCGCCGCGCGCTGGCGATGGCCGAGACGGTGCGGTCGAGCGCGACACGCGGCGCGAACTGCGAACCGATCAATACCACAACGCCCTCTGGACTAGAATGAATAGCCCTAGCAAGGAGGCGTTAAGAATAGGTTGGAATAAATTAATAAATGCGGCAGGCGCTGTTGCGTGGCCGGATCACGCCGCAGCCAGTTCGGCGACGTCGGCCAGCACTGCCGCTACGATTTCGCGCTCTTGCGAAGAAAGCGCGCGCTGCGGCGGCACCGGGTCGCCTACGTCATAACCCTTAATTTCGAGGGCGGCCTTGATACAGGCCGCAAGATCGAAGCGCGCGAATATCTCGTTGATCCGCCACAGCCGCTGCTGCAATCGCATGGCCTCCGTCCAGCGCCCGGTGCGACACAGCTCGTAGAGCGCAACGCTTTGCCGCGGCACGACGCAGGCCGGACCCGCCATCCAGCCGACGCCGCCGATCAGCATGACGGCGGCCGGAATATGCGCAGACGCGGAAAACACCTTTAGCCGCTCGCAGCGATTCATGATCGAAAGCAGCCGGCCGGTATTGGTCGATGCGTCCTTGATGTAGCGGATGCGCGGATGTTCGGCGAGGCGCGCGATCACATCGAGCGAGAGATCGGTGCGCTGGAATTGCGGATTGGTATAAAGCACGACCGGCACGTCGACGGCGTCGGCAATGGCGCGGAAATAGGCTTCGACCTGCGGCTCCATGAGCGGGAAATAAGATTCGAGAATGGCCAATATCCCGTCGGCGCCGAGCTTTTGATAGTTGCGTGCCTGCGCGACCGCGTCCGCAGTCGCGGTTGCGGCAACGCCGGCGATGACCGGCACACGGCCCGAGGCCGCTTCGATCGCAGCGCGCACGACATCCGCGCGTTGTGCGTTGCTCAGATAGGCGAATTCGCCGGTCGAGCCGAGCGGAGTGAGACCGTGCACGCCGGCGCCGACGAGATCGTCGACCAGCCGGCCGAGCACGTCCGATTTGATGCGCCCCGCCTTGTCGACGGGCGAAACGAGATAGGGAAAGACGCCGTGCAAATCGGTCATTTGACATCAGTCTTGTACAGCGCCATCGCCTCGGTCCACACAGTCGCGCGGTCGTCATCGAAGACCAGTTTCGGATTCTCCGGCACCGTGACCCAGGCGCCGCGCGCGATCTCATCTTCAAGCTGCGACGACCCCCAGCCGGCATAGCCGAGCGCGACCAGACTCTTGGTCGGCCCCTTGCCGAGACCGATATCGCGCAGCACGTCGGCGGCCTCACTGAGCGCGACGCGCCCGTCGATGTCCAACGTGTCGTCACGACGGTAGTCGGCGCTGTGAATGACGAAAGCCATGGTCGGACCGACCGGCCCGCCGAGGAAGAGAGGCACGCTGGCGGTAATGCCGCTGCCATCGCCGCCGAGCGCTTCGAGGAGGCTCGCAATGGGACGGCTGGCGATGGGGCGGTTGATGACGATGCCGAGCGCGCCATCGCGGTTGTGTTGCGCCATCAGGATGACGGCGTGATCGAACGGATCGCCCAAATCCGGCGATGCGATCAGAAGCTGGCCGGCGAGCGACGTCGGGCCGGTGACATCCGGCTGCTCGGTCGGCAAGGCGGCATGCAGTACCGCCGCCGGCAGCAAGACTGCCACGGCAGCCAAAATCCAACGCCGGCCTTTGCAAGGCCTGTCATCGAACGCACGCACGATCCATCCGCCAAGCTGGCTCCGCCTCTGCCCCGCACTCTATACCTTTGCAAGCGAACTAGGGAGGCACGGCGGCTACGGCGAGATCTCCTCAAGGACGCGGCGCTTCGTCTCCACCGCGAAAAGGCCGGTGACGATTGCACCGACGACCGCGACGGCGGCGAAAACCAAAAACACCGCGCCGAGCCCCGAGCCGACAATAAAGCCGACGATCCCGGGTCCGAGAATCGATGCGAAGCGCAGCCATGCGGTCGCGGTGCCGACCGCAATGGCACGCGCGCGCGTCGGATAAAGCTCCGGCGTGTAGACATAGACCCCGATCGACAGCACCGACACGAAGAAGTAGCCGCTCGAAACGAGTACCAGCACTCGCTGCGGCGAGTCCGGTCCGAGGACAAAGAGCGTGCCGAGCGCAATCGCATTGGCGGCAAATGCCAAGGTGAACCACGGCCGCCGGCCGACGCGATCGATGGTCAGTGCGCAAATCAAAGCACCGCATAGCCCGACGGCCTGGGTGATCAAGCCATATTGCAGGGACTGTTGCAGCGGCAGTTTGAACACCGTCGAGTAGATGGTCGGCAACCAGACGACGAGGCCGTAGTTGAAGAAATACGTCGCGAACCAGATCACCCACACGACGAGCGTTCGCCGCAAATATGTCGGACCGAACAGATCGGACCAGGAGGCCGTCAGCGGCCCTGTGATATCGATCTTTTGCGGCGGCGGCAGCGATTCACCGGTGGATTTCTCGGTCGCCCGCTCGATCCGTGCCAGCGCCGCCTGCGCCTCGGCGGTGCGCCCGCGCGTCGCCAGCCAACGCGGCGATTCCGGAAGCAGTCGCTGCAACGCCATGGCGACGAAAGCCGGCAGCGCGCCGATGACGAACATCCACTGCCAGCCGAAGCGCGGCACGATCCACGCGCCCATGAATCCGGCCGCGACCAGCCCCACCGGGAACACCAATTCATAGAGCAGGACGAAACGGCCGCGGCCCTTGGCGCGAGCGAGCTCGCTGATATAAGTCGCCGCGACCGGAACCTCGCCGCCGAGACCGAAACCCTGGATGATGCGCGCGGTAACGAGCGACTGATAATCCCAGGCAAAGGCGCAAGCCAGGCTCATGACGGCGAAGATCAGGATCGACCAGAACATCGCTCCGATGCGGCCATACCGTTCGGCGATCCAGCCGAAGAACAGCGCGCCGCCAAGCTGGCCGAGATAGCCGGCTGAAATGAGCAAGCCGATTTGCGGGCCGTTAAGCTTCCACGCCGGCACCAGCACCGGCAGAACGAATGCGATGGCAAGTGCATCGAAGGCGTCGAAAAACGTGGCGACGCCGATGATGATCCTCGCCTTGATGTGCCACCACGAGATCGGCAGGCGCTCGATCCGCGCGACAACGTCGCTGATAGAGCCGTTGCCACCGGCAACGGCGTCGCTCGTGCTCATCGTTTTCTCCCCCCAATAGTTTTTTGGCGCTTAGACGAATTGTACCGCTATGCCGCCGAGCTGGCCGAAGTCGGCGTGCAGCGTGTCGCCCTTACGCGCGAACACCACGCGCGTGAACGAGCCGGCCAGCACGAGATGGCCGACTTCCAGCGCCACGCCGTGCTGGCCGAGCTTGTTGGCGAGCCAGGCGACGCCGAGCGCGGGATGGCCGAGCACGCCGGCGGCGACCCCGGTCTCCTCGATCTCGGAGTTGCGATACATGATGCCGCCGACCCAGCGCAGGTCGACTTCGAGCGGGCCGACCGGCCGGCCGCCGACGACGATGCCGGCCGCGGCGCCGTTGTCGGAGACGGTGTCGAATATTTTCCGTGGGTCCTGCAATCGCGCATCGACGATCTCGATCGCCGGCACGACATATTCGGTGGCCCGCAGCACATCGGTCAAGCCGACGCCGGGACCGCGCAGCGGCTTGCCGAGAACGAAAGCAAGCTCGACCTCGACGCGCGGCAGGCAAAAATTCTCATGCGGAATGCGTGCGCCGTCGGCGATCATCATATTGTCGAGCAGGTGACCGTAGTCCGGCTCGTCGATCTGCGAGGACCGTTGCATCGCTTTCGAGGTGAGGCCGACTTTGTGGCCGATGAGTCTTGCGCCGGACGCGATCTTGCGGTTGGCAACCTCGGTCGAGATCGCGTAGGCGTCTTCCATCGTGATGCCGGGCCAAGTCTTGGAGAGCTGCACCGCCTGTTTGCGTTCCTTCTCCGCGGCGAGAAGAATATCGGCGGCCTTGTTGCGATCGGCATCGGACATCATGACGGCAGAACTCCCCCGAAAATGCAATTTCGCGGCCGTCGAAGGATGACGGACAAAAGACACTTAGCACATTTGGCATGGAGCGACGCGCGCCGGCGGCGCTACCACCCTACTGGCAGGCGGCGCGCAGGAGGACGGTCTCGACCGGGCAATCGGCGACCGTCGGATTGTGCCCCGAGACCCAAAGTGAATCGGCGCATTTTTCCGCGGTGCGAACATCGAGCGGCTGCCCGGTACTGAAGCCTTTGGCCTTGCACACATCGGTGGCCGCCGTGGCGCAGTCGGCCGCACCGTTGCCGGCAACGGGGCAGGTTTGTTGAATTTCAATCATGTGAGACGGCCGCATGGCGTCGGCGGCGTTCTTCATGGCCTGCTGGGTCGCGGCGGCGGCGTCCTTGGCGGCATCTGCCGACTGCTTGTTAAACTCGTCAAGCTTGGTCTGCTGCTCTTTCATTTTGGCTTTGAAATCGGCGACGGATTTATCCCACCACGTCCCGAAGCCATTGAGGAAACCGCGCTGCTCGGGGGCAGGCGCCGGCGGCGCTGGCGGCGGCACCGGCGACGGGGCCGGTGCGGGAACCGGTTGCGCGCTCACCGCGCCGGCGGCAGGCGTCGGGCTAGGCTGGGCGAGCGCGGTGCCAGCCAGTGCAGCCGTCAGCACGGCCACTGCCAGCCATCGGACGGCGCGCGATATGGCCGCCGCGTCGTTATTGCCTGTGTTTAGACTGCGTGCTGTCACGGCCACTCCGTCATGGCCAAAGTTTGGGGCCCGCCCTCATGGGCCCTACGGGCATCACTGACTTGCAGGCGCACCCATAGTGCTGGCCGCAAAATTTGGCGCCAACATGGTCAGAATACCCGTATTACGACGATAAAACCAATCAGGAGGGCCAAGCCGAGGCCCGCCGATAACCCAACCGGTGTTTCCGGTCGCGTCGCCCTATGGTCCGGAACCATTGCTCGCCCGCCATCTGGTCCAGACGAACCAGGCAAATCCGGCCAACACGAGAGCGACAGCGACACCGTCGAATTCGTGAAAAAGCCGGCGGAAGGTCGGGTCGCTGTTCCAGCGCTCGCCCAGCACATAGCCGATATAAGCGAGGCCGAAGCACCACGGCCACGAGCCGAGAAACGTGTAGATCTGAAATTTCATCATCGGCATCCGCGCCAGCCCGGCCGGAAAGGCGATGAAGGTTCGCACCACCGGAAGCAGACGGCCGATAAAAACCGTGACGGAGCCGTAGCGAGCAAAAAAATGCTCCGCGCGATCGATCTCGTGCGGCCGCACAAGAATGTAAGCGCCCCAGCGTTCGAATGCCTTGCGGCCTCCCGTGGCGGCCACATAGTAGGCGATCGTCGAGCCGACATTGCAGCCCAGCGCCCCCATCGTCGCGGCGCCGACCAGACTGAATTGCCCGATGGACACAAGATACCCGGCGAACGGCATGATCGCCTCGGAGGGAAGAGGAATGCATGCCGAACTCGATGGCCATCAGAACGACGACGCCGAGATAACCAGCCGCCGAAATCACCGCGACGATGAAGAACACGACCGCCGAAATGAGCTGGTCAATCATTGCTAAGCTGAAATAGCGCGGCGCAGGTCAGCGCCGCTTGCGCGCGCGGCGGCCTTCGAGCACGACGATTTTGCGCCGCGGAAATTCCTCAGGCAACTTCTTGGGGACCTTCTCGGCGATACCAAGGAGCCGCTCGCGCCGGTCCATCTCTTTCCAGACGTCGTCCGGGCGGATGCCGGAGGCGACCCACAGCACGACGAGATTATAAATGAGATCGGCGCTTTCCTTGACGACAGCGTCGCGGTCGCCGTGCATGGCGTCGATCACGACCTCGACGGCTTCCTCGGCGAGCTTCTTCGCCATCTTGCTGCGGCCCGAGCGCAAGAGCCGCGCCGTCCGCGATGTCGACGGATCGTCGTGTCGGCAGGCCACCGCAGCCTGGTAAAGCCGGGAAATCGAATCAGTCATGGTTCATCACAATACCGCGATCTTGTCGCGATTGTGTTAATTCCGATGGTTCGCAAGGGGTTTCACTCGGCCGGTATTTACTCGTCCAGGGCCAGGAGCCCGGCATTGCCGCCGGCCGCGGCCGTGTTCACGGTCACGACCTGCTCGGTCGCAAAGCGCCGCAGGTAATTTGGGCCGCCGGCCTTGGGCCCGGTGCCGGACAAATGCGTGCCGCCAAACGGCTGGGTGCCCACGACCGCGCCAATCATGTTGCGATTGACGTAGACGTTGCCGTGTGGGAGCCGCGCGACGATGCGCTCGATCGTGAGATCGATACGCGAATGCACGCCGAGCGTCAGCGCGGTGCCGTTGCTTGCGATATCGTCAAGGAGCGCGTCCAATTCGCCGGCGCGCCAGCGTACGACATGGAGCACGGGGCCGAATATCTCTTCCTTGAGGTCGCGGGCTCGGTCGAGCTCGATAATGGCCGGAACGACATAGGCGCCCTCGGCCGGCAGTGCATCCTTGGGCTCGAAGCGGAAGCGCAGGCGGCCGGCGCGCTCCATTTCGGCGATCCAGCTTTCGAGCTTGGCTTTCGCTTCGTCATCGATCACCGGGCCGACATGGGTCGCCACCGCGCGGGGATCGCCGACTTTCAACTCGCGCGCCGCACCGATGAGCATTTCCAACATGCGCTCGGCGACGTCGTCTTGCAGGCAAAGGAGCCGCAGCGCCGAGCAGCGCTGACCGGCGGAGCGGAAGGCGGACGCGATAACGTCGTCGCTGACCTGTTCGGGTAGCGCGGTCGCATCGACGATCATGGCGTTGATGCCGCCGGTCTCGGCGACGAGCGGCACGATCGGTCCGGCTTTACCGGCAAGCGCGCGGTTGATCGAGCGGCCGACTTCGGTCGAGCCGGTAAAGGCCACGCCGGCGACGTGCGGATCGGCGGCAAGGCTGGCGCCGACCGCGCCGTCACCGGGGACGAGATGCAGCGCGCTCTCCGGTACGCCTGCCTCGTGCAATAGGCGCGACGGCGAGCGCGGCGACGAGCGGCGTCTGCTCGGCGGGCTTGGCGACGACCGTGTTGCCGGCAACAAGCGCGGCGCTCACCTGGCCGAGAAAGATGGCGAGCGGAAAATTCCACGGACTGATGCAGACAAACACGCCGCGGCCGCGATAACGGAGCTCGTTACTTTCGCCGGTCGGGCCCGGCATCGGCTGTGGCGTCAGCGCGGCGTGCGCCTGCGCGGCATAATAGCGGCAATAGTCGACCGTTTCGCGCAGCTCGGCGAGCGCGTCGTCCAGCGTCTTGCCGGCCTCGTTCTGCAACAGAGCAAGAAGCCCGCCGCGATTGACTTCGAGCCGGTCGGCGGCGCGTTCGAGTACCGCGGCACGCTCCTCAATCGGCGTCGCCGCCCAGGAGGCAAAACCGGCCGCGGCGGCTGACACCGCGGTGCGCACGATCGCGTCGTCGGCCTCGCGTACTATGCCGATGTCTCTGCCGTCGATCGGGGAATGCAATACGCGCTCGATGCCGGGCAGCGCGACGCCATCGACCAGCGGTGCAGCTTTTGCCAGCGCCGTCGTCCCCTCGCGCACCTCGCGAACAAGCGCGTCGAGGCTGGCGCGGTCGCCGAATTCGATGCCGGCTGAGCCGCGCCGCTCGGGCCCATAAAGATCGCGCGGCAGCGGAATTTTCCGATTGCGCGCTTGCCGCGCGTCGGCAATCCCGCTCTGCGGTCGGCGCAAGATGTCCGCGATCGGCACCTTCGGATCGGCGGCAGCGGATACGAAGGAAGAATTCGCGCCGTTCTCCAACAACCGCCGCACCAGATAAGCGAGAAGATCGCGATTGTCTCCGACCGGCGCATAGATACGGCAGGCGGCATCGGGGAATTCAGCGACCAGCGCATCGTAGAGCGCTTCGCCCATGCCGTAGAGACGCTGGAACTCGTAACCCTCGATGCCGCCTGCGTCTTCGATCACGCTGGCGACGGTGAGCGCGTTGTGGGTCGCGAATTGCGCAAACAGCCGCGCGCGCGCGGCAAGAATCTTTTTCACGCAGGCCATGTAGCAGAGGTCGGTCATGGCCTTGCGCGTGAATACCGGATAGTCGGGCAGGCCGCGTTCCTGGGCACGCTTGATCTCAGTGTCCCAATAGGCGCCCTTGACCAGCCGGACGGTCAATCTGCGGTTTTTTGCCGCCGCGGCGGCCTCGACCCAATCGATCACCTGCAAAGCGCGCTTTTGGTAGGCCTGCACGGCAAGCCCGAAGCCATCCCAGCCGCCGAGCGCCGCATCGTTCAACACCGCGCCGATGATTTCGAGCGACAGTTCCAGCCGGTCCGCTTCCTCCGCGTCGACGGTGAACTGAAGGTCGTGTTCCTTGGCGAGCCGAGCAAGCTCCAACAGACGCGGGGCGAGCTCCTCGAGCACCCGATCGCGCGAGATGGCTTCGTAGCGTGGATGCAGCGCCGAGAGTTTGACCGAAATGCCGGGGCGGCGCGGCAGCGCCGCATTGCCCGCATTCGCCCCAATCGCGGCGATCGCCGCGGCATAGGCGTCGAAATATTTGTCGGCGTCGGCGGCGGTGCGCGCGCCCTCGCCGAGCATGTCGAACGAATAGCGGAAGTCCGCATGTGCGCGCGCGCGGGCCAAAGCCTCTTCGATGCTTTGTCCGATGACGAAATGCGAACCCAAAAGCCGCATCGCCTGCCGTGTCGCTACGCGCATGGCCGGCAGGCCGAGGCGGCGCACGACGTTGTCGAGTATGGTTTCCGGCGTCTCGCCGGGATGAATGATGCGGGCGGCGATGCCGAGCGTCCAGGCCGAGGCCGAAACCAGGATCGCGGTCGAATGCACGTCACTGTCGAGCCAGCGGCCGGCGGCAAGCTTGTCCTCGATCAGCCGGTCCGCCGTCGCGGCGTCAGGCACGCGAAGCAGCGCCTCCGCCAGCACCATCAGCGCCAGCCCTTCGCGGGTGGAGAGCGAGTAGGCGTGGAGAAAATCCTCGATGCCGCCGAGGCCGGTCGCTTTGGCGCGGATCGCTTCGACCAGTTTTTTCGCGCGTGCGTCGATCCGGTTTTCGGCGGCGCGGTCGCGGCCGGCATCGGCAAGAAAGACCGTTGCCAGTTCCTCGTCAGGTTGAGCGAACGGCGCGTGAAAATTCGAAAGCCCGGTCTCGGGCGCGGTCATTGCGCCAATCTATCCCTCCCCAACAAAGCGGGGAAGGATAAGGACGTCAATTAAGCGCCGCGCACGAGCAAATCCGCGAGCTTGTCGATGCTCTGGCCCCAGCCGTATTCCATGCCTTGCAGATACGGGATTGCCTTCTCGACCAGAGCGCTGCCGCGGGTATGCAAGGTCAGTTTGGTCTTGCCGCCCTCGTCGGCGAAGGTCACGGTGGTCAGCCCCGCGGTCATGGCATTGCCGTTTGCGTCGAGCGCCATATTGGTGAAGACGAGCCGCTCCGGCGGAACGATCTCGCGGACTTCGCCCTGCATCGGGTAGATGGCGCCGTCGGGTGCGCGCATATCGATGCGGATCACGCCGCCGACCTTGGCATCGAATTCGCAGCGCGGATTGGTGAAGCCTTGCGGACCCCACCATTGCGCCAGCACTTTGGCATCGGTCCAGGCTTTGAACACCAGCGCGCGCGGCGCATCGAAAGTGCGCGTGATGGTGATTTCGCGTTCGGCGAGCGGTTTCATCATGACGGTTACAAATTCCCCTAATGTCCCTATTGCCCGACCAGAACCATCCAGCCGACGCCGAATTTGTCGGACAGCATGCCGAAGCGGGACGAGAAGAATGTCTTCGCCATCGGCATATTCACTTTGCCTCCCTCGGCCAGCGCGTTGAAGATGCGTTCGGCGTCCGGATCAGTCGAAGCGCTGAGCGCAAGCGCAATGCCGTGAAAGTTCGGATTTCCGGTGCAGCGGCCGTCTGACATCAGGATCGTGGCGTCGCCGGCGCGAAGCGCGGCATGCATCACCTTGTCGGCGCTGCCGGGGGAGATCATCGACTGGTCGGGGGCTTCCTTGAAGCGCATGAGCATCTCGACCTTGGCGCCAATTGCTTTCTTGTAGAACTCGATCGCTTCGTCGCAGCGCCCCTCGAATGCCAGATACGGTTGGACTTGCATGGAACTCTCCTCTGATTGTCGTCAGCACTCCGCCATCGCTGCCACATATTCGGAAAGCCGGACAAGCGTCTCGGTAAGACCCTTGTCGGCGCCGTACTCCTTGATGACGCGGTCGCGCTCGGCCGCCGACGGGAAATCCATGCGCATGGTGATGCGGGTCTTGCGGCCAGATTCACTTTTAAGCTCGTCGAACGTGACCGTCGTTGTAAAGCGCACCGGCTCAACGTCTTCGCCGCCACCGTGGCGATAGACAAGACGTTCGGGCGGCACGACTTCTTCAAAAGTGATGCGGTTCTGATAGTCGCGGCCGTCGGGACCGTGCATGACGAAGCGCCAGACTCCGCCCGGCTGCATGTCGAAGCTCGACGTGGTCGTGGTGAAGCCGTTCGGTCCCCACCACTGCGACAGATGCTTGGGATCGGTCCAAACCTCGAACACGAGATCGCGCGGCGCGGCGAACTCGCGCAGCGCGATGATCGAGCGGGCATCGTGCTCGAGGTCGATTTTATTTGTCGCCGCCATCCGCCGGATCCTTCTTCGTTCGCTCGGGGGCGTCGGCTTGCAGCTTCTTCAGATAGTCGTCGAGGCGATCGAAACTCTCGTCGAAAAAGCGCCGATAGTGCTGCAGCCAATCGTCGATGTCTTTCAGCGCGTGCGGCTCGATGCGGCAGGGCCGCCACTGCGCTGCGCGGGAGCGCGCGATCAGGCCGGCGCGTTCGAGTACTTTGAGATGCTTCGACACCGCGGGCAGGCTCATGGCGAATGGCTTGGCCAGTTCCGTCACCGAGGTCTCGCCCAGCGCCAGTCGCGCCAGGATGGCGCGGCGGGTCGGATCGGAAAGGGCCGAGAAGGTCGAATCGAGGCTCAATTTAATTATCCAGTTAAATAACTAGATGGTTTAATATGCTGATGTAGTGAGCGTGTCAAGCGTTGTCGCACGCGGCCCCGGTGCGGATTGTGCCAGTTGCCCTTTTGCGTTTCAGCGCTAGAACCGCGCCATGCCCTTTATCCGCATCTACTTTCGCGTTCTCGGCCTGTTGCGTCCCGTCGCGCGGCTCGCGGTGACATTGGCGTTCGCCAATATCGCGCTCGCCGCCGCGCAATTCGTCGAGCCGGTGCTGTTCGGCCGCATCGTCGACGCCTTGTCCGGCGCGCTGCCGGCGGGCGTCGGACCGGCGGCGCGCGCGCTGGCCCCGCTGGTCAGCGCCTGGGTCGGTTTCGGCCTGTTCGTCATCTTGGCCGCGACGCTCGTCGCCTGGTTCGCCGACCGGCTGGCGCACCAGCGCCGCAACATGGTGCTGGCGGATTATTTCGAGCACGTGCTGCAATTGCCGCTGGCCTACCATGCCGGCGCGCATTCCGGCCGGCAGATGAAGGTCATGCTCACCGGCACCGACACACTGTGGTGGCTCTGGCTCTCCTTCTTCCGCGAGCACCTGTCCGCCTTCGTCTTCATTGTTTTGCTGTTGCCGGCTTCGCTGTTCCTGAACTGGCGGCTGGCGCTGCCGCTGATCGTGCTGTGTGCAACGTTTACGATCTTGACCGCGTTCGTCATTCATAAATCCTTCGCTTTGCAGCGTGAGGTCGAGCGGCATTATTCCGACCTCGCCGAGACCGCCGCCGACGCGCTCGGCAATGTCGCGCTGGTGCAAAGCTATTCCCGCGTCGAGCTCGAAGTATCGGCGCTGAAGACGCTGGTAAACTCGCTCTTGCGCGCGCAGATGCCGGTGCTGTCGTGGTGGGCGATCGCCACCGTGCTCACCCGCGCCGGAACGACGCTCACTTTGCTCGTCATCCTGTTGGTCGGGACCTATCTCAAACTCGTCGGCTTGGCGTCGGTTGGCCAGATCGTCAGCTTCATGGCGATCGCCGCGATGCTGATTACGCGGCTGGAGCAGGCGGTCAGCTTCTCCAACCGTCTGTTCATGGATGCGCCGAAGCTTGCCGACTTTTTCGGCGTGCTCGACACCGTGCCCGCGGTGCGCGATCGGCCGGACGCGGTCGATCCCGGCCGCGTGCGCGGCTTGGTCGAATTCAAGGACGTGTCGTTTTCCTACGACGGCAAACGCTCCGCCGTGGCGGATTTAAGCTTCACCGCACTGCCCGGCGACCGCGTGGCTTTGGTCGGACCGACCGGCAGCGGCAAATCGACCGCGTTGGCGCTGTTGTATCGCGCCTTCGACCCGCAATCGGGCGCGATCTCGATCGACGGAATGGATATCCGAAGCTTCACGCTTTCGGGCCTGCGCCACAATATCGGCGTCGTGTTTCAGGAGACGCTCTTGTTCAATCGCTCGATCGCCGAGAATCTGCGCATCGGCAAGCCGGACGCGACCGACGACGAGTTGCGCGAGGCGGCGGCGCGCGCGCAGGCGTCCGAATTCATCGCTCGCAATCCCGACGGGCTTGCGGCGCGCATCGGCGAACGCGGCCGGCTCTTGTCCGGCGGCGAGCGGCAGCGGCTCGCCGTGGCGCGCGCCCTGCTCAAAGACCCGCCGATCCTGATCCTTGACGAGGCGACGAGCGCGCTCGATCCGGTCACCGAGGCGCGGCTTAATCTCGCGCTCGACGAGGTGATGAAGGGCCGCACCACGTTCGTCATCGCGCATCGCCTCGCCACCGTGCGCGAGGCGACGCGCATCCTGGTGTTCCGTGACGGCCGCATCGCCGAGACCGGCACGTTCGACGAGCTGCAACGCCGCGGCGGCTTTTTTACCGAACTGGTGCAGGCGCAGTTTGGTTCGTCTTTACCTCTCCGCGATTCTGAGCGATGCGGATCAAACTTATAGCATTGGCGACATCTCTTGGATTCTCAGCCCAGCGGAGAGGCCCCCTCATCCCGACCTTCTCCCCGCCTGCGGGGAGAAGGAGCAGTTTCACCGCAAGCGCTCCAGAATGCTGACGTAATTGGCGACCGCGGTGCCGCCCATATTGAAAATGCCGCCGAGCTTGGCGTCCTTGATCTGCATGTCGCCGGCGGTGCCGGTGAGTTGCATCGACGCCAGCGCGTGCATCGACACGCCGGTGGCGCCGATCGGATGGCCCTTGGCCTTCAATCCGCCGGACGGATTGATCGGAAGCCGGCCGTCCTTGGCAACGACGCCCTCGGCGATGGCGCGCGCGCCTTGGCCTTCGGGCACAAGCCCCATCGCCTCGTATTCGATCAGTTCGGCGATGGTGAAGCAGTCGTGCACCTCGGCGAAGGAGAGATCTTTCAATCCGATGCCGGCCTGCGCCAGCGCGCGTTGCCAGGCTACCGCGCAGCCTTCGAACTTGAGCACGTCGCGCCGCGACATCGGCAAAAAGTCCTGCACATGCGCCGCGGCGCGAAACACGATCGCCTTGTCGAGCTTGAGCGCGGTCTCGACGTCGGCGAGCACGAGGGCGGCGGCGCCGTCGGAGACGAGCGAACAGTCGGTGCGCTTGAGCGGGCCGGCGACCAGCGGATTCTTGTCGCTTTCGGCGCGGCAGAATTCGTAGCCGAAGTCTTTGCGGATCTGCGCATAGGGATTGCCGACGCCGTTCTTGTGGTTCTTGGCGGCGATGCGGGCGAGCGCGTCCGACTGATCGCCCCAGCGCTGGAAATAGAGCGCGGCGATCTTGCCGAAAATGCCGGCGAAGCCGCCGTCGATATCGGCTTCCTCGCGAACATAGGACGCTTTGAGGAGATTGCGGCCGACCTCGGCGGCTGGCGTCGTGGTCATCTGCTCGACGCCGACCACGAGCGCAATTCTTGCCGATCGCGAAGCGATCGATTGCAGCGCCCCATGCACGGCGGCGGAACCGGTGGCGCAGGCGTTCTCGACCCGCGTGGCGCGCTTAAAGCGCAGATCGGGCGAAGCTTGCAGCACGAGCGAAGCGGTAAAATCCTGCGCCGAGAAGCCGGCGTTGAAGTGGCCGAGCACGATCTCGTCGACGTCTTTCGCCGCAATCGCCGCATCCGCGAGCGCCTCGCTAGCGACCCGCACGATGAGGCTCTCGACGGTTTCGCCGGCGAGCTTACCGAACGGCGTATGGGCCCAACCCACGATGCAGGCGGTCATAATTCCTCCCAATCCTCCTACACTGCCGAACTTTCGTCGCTTTTGCGGCGAATCCACACTGCCCTTAAGGATAGCGGTATTCGCCTTTGCCTTCGAGCCCGGCTTGGGCTTACATAGTCACGCGCCCCCTCTTGCGTGAGCTTGCCTGTTGAACGTTGCGTGAAACCTTCGCGGCCCCAATAGACCTTAATAATGGGCCCGACCAACCGAACGGACGGCGACACGTGAATTGTACGAATTCTCTCCGGGCGCCGCTGCTCGGCTTTGTTCTGAGTTCAATCGCGGTCGGGGCAATCAGCCTGTGCGCCATCGCGTCGGCGACACCGGCGCAGGCCGAAGCGCTCATTCTCGTCGACGCTAATTCCGGAAAAGTCCTGCACGCCGAAAATGCGACCTATCCGTGGCATCCCGCTTCCACCACCAAGCTGATGACGCTCTACATGACGCTGAGCGCGCTGCGCGATCAGCGTATCACGCCCGACACGTTGTTCACGGTGTCGACGAATGCGGCGCTGCAGTCGCCCACCAAGATGGGCTTCGCCGCCGGCACCCAAGTCACCGTCGATAACGCGATCAAGATGATGATGGTGAAATCGGCGAACGACATGGCGGTTATGCTCGCCGAAGGACTAGGCGGGACGGTCGACCAATTTGCCCAGGAAATGACCGACACAGCGCATCGCCTGGGTATGACCGAAACCAACTTCGTCAATCCCAACGGCCTGCCGGACGACAACCAAATTACCTCGGCGCGCGATCTTGCTATTCTCGCCCGCGCGCTCATTCACGATTTCCCCGAATACAGTTTCTACTGGCACATTCCGGCGATCAAATATGGCCGACGTATCGTCCGCAATTACAATCCGCTGCTCGGCCGCTATCCGGGCGCCGACGGCATGAAGACGGGCTTCGTCTGCGCTTCGGGCTTCAATCTCGTTGCCACCGCGGAACGCGACGACAAGCACTTTATTGCAGTCGTGCTCGGCGCGCCGTCGTCCAGCGAGCGCTCCGTGAAAGCGGCCCAGCTTCTGCAATACGGATTCAATCAGGGTCCGTTGGCATGGCTGACGCCGTCGCTCGGCACGCTCGATACGCTCACGCCGATCGACGCAGCGCCGCCCGATCTCACCGACGAAATGTGCGGACGGCATCGTCGTCGTGCGGCTACCGAGGAGGACGATCCCGACGCCGACCTCGGTAACGGTGCTGCGTCCGGCAACAGTGCGGAAACCGGTCCGAAATTTTCGGTGATTTTGTCGGCGCTGCGCGCGCCGAATGGGAACAACCTGCTGCTGGATCCCGGGCCGGTGACGCCGGTCGTTGTCTATACCGGTCCGACCCGCAGCGAGGCTGATATTGCCAAGCTCGAGGCGCAGATTGCCGCTGAGCCCGTCCCGAAAAAAGCAAAGCGAAGACCGGTGGCCGCCAAGCCCGGGGCACACAAGGCCGCGGCTCCCGCGGAGCACACGCCAGCCGCTGCAAAAGTCGACGGCAAGCTCAAAGATGGCAAAGCCACGGCTATCCCATGGACGCCAATGTCCGCCTCGGTGCTGGCGGCAAGCCCGCCCCCCGATCTCAAAGCCGACGCTCCCGCCACTACGGCGATGCCAAAAGAGCCAGCCAAGCCCAAGCCGGCAGCCGAGGAGATTCGGCAGTAGCTGACTGCGGCGAGTCCCGGACGTGGTGCGGCGCGATAGCGATGCATCGCAGCTGCGCGACCTTCACGAACTCAGCGTTTTTAACGCTCCCGGTTCGGCAGTGCCCCACCATAGCGCGCGCAAGACGCGCACAAGCCGCGCGTGAACGCGCTTATGGTGCCGCGCCGGTGTCCCGGAAGCGTATTTCCGGTCGATGCGGCCGTGTTAAAACAGTCACGCCCGTAGCAGGCTCGCGAGGCAGCATGACCGTCAAGGTGACCATTCCCGCGCTCCAACAAATGAAGCGCGAAGGAAAAAAGAGCGTCGGCGTCGTTGCCTGGGATTATCAGCTCGCGCGCATCGCCGACCGCGCCGGATTCGATTTCGTGTCGGTCGGCGATTCGGTCGGCGTCAATCTGTGGGGCCGCTCCGAGGTGCTCGACGTCACGCTCGACGAGATGCTGATCTGCTGCAAGGCGGTGCGCCGCGGCGTCGAACGCGCGCTGGTGAGTTGCGACATGCCGTATGGCCCGGTGCAGCAGGGCATCGACTGCAGCGCGCGCCGCCGCGTTCCGCCTGGTCAAGGAAGGCGGCGCCGACATGATCAAGGTCGATGCGGCGCCGATTTTCCCGACGTCGTGCGCGCATTGGTCGGCGAAGGCATCCCGGTTTTCGCGCAATTCGGGCTGACGCCGCAGACGGCCGGCAAATACGGCATTCCCTACAGCGCGCAGAATTCGCCCGCGGCGCAGGCGAGCGGCGACGCGGCGGCAAAGCTTGTCGAAGAGGCAAAGCTTCTCGAAGCCGCCGGCGCCTGTCTTCTCGATTTCACCAATTCCGGTCCGGTTGCCGGCGCCGCCGTGGCCGCCGCGGTAAAAATTCCGGTGATCGGCGGTTTCGGCGGCGGGCCGTGGCTCGACGGCCGCGTCCGGCTCGCCCACACCGCCATCGGCTATGGCGAGAAATGGCTCGACGCCAAAACCGATACCTATTTCAACTCCGCCAAGGCCACGCTCGATGCTTTCACCGCGTTGATCGCCGACGCCCGCGCCGGCCGCCAGATCAAGGGCTGATCATGCCGAGCGCGGTCATCGACGGTATCGCGACGCGCTACGAGATCGCCGGAAACGGGCCGCCGCTCCTGATGTATGCGCCGGGCGGCTTTAATGCCGTCGTCGAAGCCTGGTCGACGCTCGGCAGCTACGCCAAGATCAAGCTGCTCGATCATCTGCCGCGGCACTATACGTGCATCATGTTCGACCGTCGCGAATGCGGCCAGTCCGGCGGCCGCGTCGAGCGCGTCACCTGGGCGCATTACGTCGCGCAGGGCAGGGGGCTACTCGACCATTTGCGAATATCGCGCGCCCACCTCATGGGCGGCTGCATGGGCTGCGCCCCGGTCGCGGCCTTTGCCGTGGCGTATCCCGAAATGGTTGCGAGCATGGTTCTCTATTGGCCGGTCGGCGGCGCTAAATATCGCATCTCGAGCCACGGGCGCTTTGCCGAACATCTCGACTTTGTGCGCGGCGACGGTCTTGCCGGCGTCGTCGCGCTGGTCCGCAAAGAAGGCAAGCCGTTCGGCGCCGATCCGCGCGGCGGGCCGTGGGCGTCGGCGATCAAGCGCGATGACGCATTCGCCGCCGTCTTCGTCAGAAAGGATGCGGACGAATACATTCGCATCTGCGAAGCCATGCGCGATGCGCTGTTCGACCGCGATACCGCGCCCGGCGCAAAGCCCGAGGATCTGATGCGCGCCGAGATTCCGGCATTGATCGTGCCGGGTCACGACGCCGCCCACGCGACCTCGGCGGCGCGCTATCTGGAAGAATGCCTGCCCCGATCGGACTATTGGGACGTGCCGGTCGAGCGGCAGACCGAAACGGCGACGAACGCGCGCGTGCTGGAATTTTTAGCTAAGATCGTCGTCTGAGGAATAGCTGCCCGATGGTCGATTATTATTCGATGCTGTTGCGTGCGGTGACCGCGCCCGGTGCGGGCGACGCGCGGTGGCGTCGCGAGATTTATGACCGCGCGCGACGAATGCTGGCGAGCCGCCTGCGCACGCTGCGTCCGCCGCCGCCGCCGGCGGAGATCGCCGCCGAGCAATCCGCATTGGATGCGGCCATCGAGCGTATCGAGGCGGAACTGTCGTGGACCGAGCATGGCACAATCGCGCCCGACGCTCGAACGCATGATCGATTTGGCGACATCGGCGGCGAACCAGGGAGCGCGCGCGAGCAAGGGCTGATCGCAACGCCGTCTCGATTGAGCCGGCCGGCTTGGATCGTCCTCGCCATCGTCGCCGCGGCGCTCGGCGCCGGCGGCTACGTCTATTGGGTCGAGACCGCGCAAAAATCCGCGCCGCCGCCGAGCAAAGCCGAAGCGCAGAGCGGTTCGCCGCCGAGCCGTGCAGTCAACACCGCGCAGAACGGCGAGCTTGCGCCAGGCGTCGACGGCGGCAATTCCGACGCCGACATGTCCTACGTGTTTCGCCGCCAGCCAACCTTTTACCGCACGTTGCAGCCGGTCGGCACCATCATCATCGATAAGCCGCAACACTATCTGTATCTGATACAGCCCAACAACGTGGCGCTGCGCTACGGCATCGCGGTCGGCCGGCAATGCGACGACCTCGTCGGACTGCGGCATATTGCGAGCATGGCGGAATGGCCGCAATGGCAGCCGCCGCCCGACCTCCTCAAACGCAATCCAGCCGTCATGCCCGGCGGCCCCGGCAATCCACTCGGCGCGCGGTTATTGCAGCTCGACGACGGCAAGTCCGGGATTCACGGCACCAATGCGCCGAAGACCATCGGCAACGTCGTCACCGTCGGCTGCATCCGCCTGGTCAACGACGACATCGTCGATTTGTACAACCGCGTGAAGGTCACAACGCCGGTTGTGGTGAATTAGGGCCTGACCGCTACTTGGCGCTGCGATCGAGTAGCTCGATCGACACGCCCTCCGGCGCACGGATGAAGCAGATGCGCACGCCCGGCCGCACAGTCGTCGGCTCGCGGGTGAACTCGACGCCTTTCTTCTTGAGATCGGCGGCGATCGTATCGATGCCGCTGACGGAAAGTCCGAAATGATCGAGACCGCGATACGGTATGGCAGGCGCGGCGTTCGTTCCGTCACCCTGCGCAACCGGAGCAATAAAGATATTGGCGCCGCCGACCTTCAGATCGATGCGCGGCTTGCCGTCCTGCGTGCTGCGAAGCACCTCGGCGCCGAGCATTTTCTCGAACCACAGCGCCATGGCCTCGGGATTGGTGGTGCGGAGGTGAATGTGGTCCCATGTGTAAGTAGCCATCGGGCGCGTTCTCCCTGTTACCCTTGTGTCGCTGGACGTTAGGACATGTTGGCAAACGTGCCAACGCCATTTTGGCGAGACGACCGGGGTGGCGCAATCTTCAATGGCGGGCCGGTTTGGGATCGGTTGCGGCAGGCGTTGGAGTAGTTTGAGGCTTTGCGGGCGCCGCCACCCAGCCGGCTTTGGCAATCTCGGCTTGCAGCATTCGCAGTATCCGCTGCAGCTCGGCCCGCTTAACCAAGCCCGCCGCCCCGTCATCGGTCAGTCCGCGTAACTCGAAACGGAAGCCGTCGCCGTGCTGCGAAATCGTCAGCCGATCGGCAAGTACCGCGGTGGCGGCGATCGACGTGAGGACCGTGGGGGGAGTGGTCGACATCGCTCCCGCCGTCTTGGCGATGGCAGCGTCACGCTCAAACGCGATCATCTCGCCACGAAGATCCGCCGGAGCGCGTTGCGCGAGATCGGAGCTGCTGGTGATGAAATCCGTCGTGCGTTCGAGCAGTGCGAGCGCAATTCGCCGCGTCAGCCAGCACGACCAGGCGTCGGGTTGGCCGGTATTGATGGCGGTCAGGATCCGATCCTCCCGCGGCACGTAGACAAACGTGACGTTTTTCAGCGCTCGCGGCATGGGTCGCCCCGGTGAACGGCCCAGTCAACGCCAATCGGCACCGGCCGCGCAAGTGCGAAGCTTCGCGCCGGCCTGACTTTCCACGCGGCCATCGGATATCCTGATCGGGGGATGTCTGCTTTTTGGGCACGGGTGGGCATCGTGGACAACTCGCGACAGCCGACCATAAATTGCCTGCGATGGCGCTGTAGGCCGGGGCAGCTGCATGACCGAAGCGCGATTAGACCGACGATTGACCGCTGTTCTTGCGGCGATCGTGACGAGCTTGGGAACGCTCGCGCCGGGTATCGCCACTGCCGGGCCGCCGTTCCTGACCGACGATCCCGAGCCGGTCGATTATCAGCACTATGAGTTCTACACATTCTCCATGGGCACCCATGTGAGTGGAGACACTTCGGGCGTCGGTCCGGCCTGGGAATTCAATTACGGCCTCATTCCCAATGGGCAGTTCCATATCATTGTGCCGCTGGCATTCGATAGCCCTGTTGGCGCACCTTCCCACTTCGGTTATGGCGACACCGAACTCGGGTTCAAGTATCGTTTCATCGGCGAGGACCCTAACGGCTTGCGGCCGATGGTCGGCGTCTTTCCACTCCTCGAACTTCCGACTGGAGATCAAGCCAACGGTCTCGGCGCCGGCCATGTGCGCGCGTTTTTTCCGGTTTGGGTGCAAAAGAGCTTCGGCGACTGGACCACGTATGGCGGTGGCGGCTATTGGATCAATCACGGCGGCGATACAGACGACCAGGATTATTGGTTCTTCGGCTGGCTGTTGCAAAAGCAGGTCACAAAGAAGTTAGCCGTCGGTGGTGAAATTTTTCATCAGACCGCCGATACGATCGGAGGCAAGGACAGCACGGGCTTCAATATCGGCGCCGTGTATGATTTTGACGATCATAACCATTTGCTTGTGTCGGCGGGACGGGCGATCCAGAACGCGTCCGAAACGAACCTCTACTCGTGGTATCTGGGATACCAGATCACGAATTAAAGCATGATCCCGAAAAGTGGTGGCCGGTTTTCGGAAAAGATCATGCTCAAAGAAAAAAGCCAGAGTCCGGTTTTGATTCCATCAAAACCGATAAGGCTCTAACGGTCCCGACACGCCGTGCACGCTCAGATCTTCTTCGCCATGCGCAGCGGCGCATCGGTGACTTTTTGCAAAGCATCGAGCGTGAGGCCGGGGACCATTTCCCGGACCGCAAAACCTTCATCGGTGACGTCGAGCACCGCGAGATTGGTATAGACCCGCTTGACCGCGCCAAGCGCGGTCAGCGGATAGGTGCAGCGGCGAACGAGCCGGCTGTCGCCGGATTTGGTCAAATGCTCCATCAGCACCCAGAGCTGGCGCGCGCCGGCCGCGAGATCCATGGCGCCGCCGACGGCGGGTGCGGTGTCATTGTCGGAGGTCGACCAATTGGCGATATCGCCGTTCTCGGCGACTTGAAACGCGCCAAGCACGCACAAATCGAGATGGCCGCCGCGGATCAGCGCAAAGCTGTCGGCGTGATGCATGTAGGAGCCGCCGGTGCGCAGCGTGACATATTGCTTGCCGGCATTGATCAGCCAGCGGTTGATCTCGTTTGGCGCCGGCGCCGGGCCCATGCCGAGCACGCCGTTCTCGGAATGGAAAATGACTTCGCGCTCCACCGGCACATAATCGGCGATTTGCAGCGGCGCGCCGATGCCGAGATTGACATACCAGCCTTCGGGAATATCGCGGGCGACGCGCGCGGCCATCTCGGTGCGCGTCAACGGCTTGCAGGTGTCGAGTAGGTTCACCGCATTATCCTCAGGTCACCGTCGGTTCGCCGTAGGGCACATGCAGCACGCGATTGACGTAGATGCCGGGCGTGGCGATTTTTTCCGGATCGAGCGCGCCAAGCTCGACGATGTGTTGCGCCTGCGCCACGGTCAATTCCGCCGCCGTCGCCATCACCGGATTGAAGTTACGGGCGGACGACCGATAGGTCAGATTACCCCAGCGGTCCGCCTCCCAGGCCTCGATCAGCGCGACGTCGCCGGCGAGCGCCTGTTCGAGCAAGATATTTGCGGCCGGCGATTTCGCGCTCCTCCTTGCCGGCGGCGAGCTTGGTGCCGACGGCGGTGGCGGTGAAGAACGCAGGGATTCCGGCGCCCGCCGCGCGCATGCGTTCCGACATGGTCCCCTGCGGCACGATTTCCAGCTCGATCTTGCCGGCGCGATAGACTTCCTCGAACACCACCGAGCCGGCGCTGCGCGGATACGAACAGATGATTTTACGGACGCGGCCGAGCTCAAGCAGCCGCGCCAGGCCGGTGCGGCCCGTGCCGGCATTGTTGGAGACAACGGTTAAATCTGTTGCGCCTTGCTCGATCAAACCGTCGATCAGCGCGTTGGGCTGGCCGATCGTGCCAAAGCCGCCGAGCAGGACGACGGCGCCGTCGCGGATGCCGGCCATCGCGTCGGCCATCGATTGCACGATTTTGTTGATCATCCCAGCCGCTAATTTCTACCCGACCACGCGCACCAGGGCCTCGTCGGCGAACGCCGGCATCACTTCGCGGGCGAAGCGGCGCAAGCTGTCCTGCGCCGGGCCGCCGCCGTTGAGCAGCAGATAGCCGACGCCGAGCTGCCGCAATTTATCGAGTTTCTGCGCGATTTCGTCCGGCGTGCCGTAAAGCGCGCTCTCTTCGCTCGCTTCGCGCGTATCCGAGAACGCCATGATGCTTGCCTTGCTCTTGGTGCCGTCGGGCGCTTTCGAGATCGCCTCGAGCCGGCGCTGCGCCTCGAGCCGGCGTTCCAGTGCGGCTTCTTTGTCGGCTTGATCCTTCGCGACGTAGTAAGCGCGCGCGACGCCGACATCCATCGGATCGAAGCGGCGGCCGCGCTCTTCCACTGCCGCTTTGAAGATGGCGATTCGCTCGGCGACGGCTTCGAACGAAGCAAATTGGTCGAGCAACAGATTATAGCCGCGCGCCGCGACCTGACGGATCGAGTCCGGGCTGCCGGCGCCCATCCACATCGGCGGATGCGGTTTTTGCGCCGTGGGCGGTTCGACGATGATGTCCTCGAAGTTCCAATATTTGCCGTGATGCGAGAAGCGCTGCTTCGCGGTCCAGGATTTCACGATCACGTCGAGCGTCTCGTTGAAGCGCGCATCGGCTTCCTCGATCGGCACGCAGAAACCGGCGAACTCGTTGTGGCGGTAGCCCTTGCCGACGCCGAAATCGAGCCGGCCGCCCGAGAGGAGGTCGATCGTTGCGGCTTGTTCCGCAAGAAGTACCGGATTGTGCCAGGGCAGCACGAGCACCGCGGTGCCGAGCCGCAGCGTCTTCGTTTTCGCCGCTACCCAGGTGAGCAGTGCCAGGCTGGCCGAAACCTGGCCGAAGCCGGTGAAATGGTGCTCGACCAGAAAGGTCGAATGGTAGCCGAGCGCCTCGGCCTCGACATTGTATTCGACGAACTGCCGGTAGCCCTGGCCGGAATCCGCGTCCGGTCCGCCGTGGCGGGCTGTGGCGCTACCGAATAGACCGAACCGCATGAGCCGGCTCCCTAGTGGTCCGATCCTAACATTCGCATCCCGTTTCCGCACCCTATCATGCGAATGTTAGAATCAAAGGACCACTAGCAAAGTTTAGTTTTAGTGGAGCTTTTGGATTTGACATTCGCTTTGCGAGATTGCGGCCAAGTGGGTAGCGAATGTCAAATCCGCTCCACTAGGGTTGCGGCGGTAATGTAGCGCATGCCCGGCGCTCGGAGCTATAGTGGCTGGGGGAGGAAATCAAAATGTTGCAACGTGTCGCTCTCGCCGGGCTGGCCGCGGCCGTCATGGTTGCCGCCTTCGCTATTCCCGTGCCGCAACCGGCTGCGGCTGACGATTATCCGAACCGTCCGATCACACTGATCGTGCCTTATCCGCCGGGCGGCGGCGTCGATTTCATGGGCCGGCTTGTCGCCCAGAATCTTTCGGTGTCGCTCGGCCAGCAGGTCGTCGTCGAAAATCGCGCCGGCGCCGGAGGCATGATCGGCACCCGCGACCTCGCCAAGGCGGCGCCCGACGGCTACACGATCGGGATGATGCTGACCGGCATCAGCCTCGGCACCGATACCGGCTACGACATCAACAAGGATTTTTCTCCGATCGGCGTCGTCGCCTCGACGCCGATCATCGTCGACGCCAATCCGACGTTGCCGGCGAAGTCGCTGGCGGATGTGATTGCGCTGGCGAAAAAGGAGCCCGGCAAGCTTTCTGCCGGCACGCCGCCGGCGCCGACGCTCAATTACTTCGCCGCCAAATTGTTCAATCTGATGGGCGGCGTCGACATTACGACGGTCGCCTACAAAGGCACCGGTCCGCTGACCAACGATCTGCTCGGCAATCACGTGCCGCTTGGCTTCAACACCATCCCGGCGTCGGTGAGCCAGATCGCAGCCGGGCAGTTGCGCGGCCTTGCGGTGGCCGCCGCCACCCGTTCGGCGGCGCTGCCGAACGTGGCGACCGCGGCGGAATCCGGTCTGCCCGGTTTCGAGGCGGTGCAATATTACGGCGTGACTGCGCCGGCCGGAGTACCGCGGCCGATCGTCGATCGGCTCAACAAGGCGCTGCGCGCGATGTTGAACTCCGACGAGGTCAAGAAACGCCTCATCGCTGCCGGCAGCGATCCCGCGCCGTCGACGCCCGACGAATATGCGCAGAATATCAAGCGCGAGGAAGGTAAGTGGGCCGCGCTTATCGCGAAGCTCGGCTTGAAGCTCGAGTAAGAGGGTCTGAACCAAAATGGAGCTCGGACTGAAAGGCAAGACCGCGCTGGTAACCGGATCGAGCCGCGGCATCGGCCGCGGCGTCGCGCTGGCTTTGGCGGCCGAAGGCTGCGACGTGATGCTGACCGGCCGCGATGCGGCCGCGCTCGGCGAAGTCGCAGATGCGATCCGCAAATCCGGGCGCCGCGCCGGCGTCGCCGCGCTCGATCTTCGCGACAAAGGCGCGGCTTCGAGCCTGATCGAACAGGTGCGGCGCGAATTCGGCGGGCTCGATATTCTCGTCAACAATGCCGGCGCCACCAAGCGCGGCGATTTTCTCACCCTGACCGATGCCGATTTCGAGGACGGTTATGCGCTGAAATTCTTCGCCCATGTGCGGCTGGCGCGCGCCGCCTGGCCGCTTTTGCAAGAGCGGCGCGGTTCGCTCATCTCGATCGGCGGTACCGGCGGGCGCAAACCGACGGCGGAGTTCACCATTGGCGCTTCCGTCAATGCCGCCGTCGCCGCGTTTAGCAAGTGCCTCGCCGACCGCGGCAAAGAAGACGGCGTGCAGGTCAACTGCATCCATCCCAGCATGGTCGAGACCGACCGGCTGTGGAAGCGCATCAAGGCCGAGATGGAGCGCACCGGCTGGCCGGAGGATAAGGCGCGGACGGAAATGTGCCGCGGCTTCGGCATCACCCGCTTCGGCACCGTCGAAGACGTAGCCGACCTCATCACCTTCCTCGTGTCGTCGCGGGCGACCTGGATGCACGGTACGACTATCGATCTCGACGGCGGCGAGATTCCGACGCTGTGACGAACGTCCTGTTCACTCCCGCCCGTATCGGGCCGGTCGAAATCAAAAATCGCATCGTCATGCCGCCGATGACGACGCGCACGGCGGACGAAGAAGGCTTCGTCACCGACGACAGCATTGCCTATTACATGGCGCGGGTGCGCGGCGGCACCGGTCTGATCACCGTGGAAATGGCGTCGCCGGAAAAAGTGTGGCCGGCACAGACGCCATGAAGTCGGCATCTACGACGATCGCTTCATTCCGGGCCTGACGCGGCTGGTCGGGGAAATCCATGGCGGCGGCGCCAAGGCCTCGATCCAGCTCGGTCACGGTGGTGGCCATACCCGCGTCGACATCTGCGGCGAAACCCCGATTGCGCCATCGGCCATTCCGCATCCGGTCTATGAAACGACCTTCGAGACCATCATTCCGCAGGAGATGACGAAGGCGCGCATCGCCGCGACAATCGCGGCCTACGTCGATGCGGCGCGGCGCGCGCAAAAAGCCGGATTCGATTGCGTCGAAGTTCACGCCGCTCATGGCTATCTGATTTCGCAATTTCATGCGCCGTTCGAAAACCGCCGCACCGACGAATATGGCGGCAGCCTGGAAAACCGCGCCCGCTTCGGGCTCGAAGTGCTGCGCGCGGTGAAAGCGGCTGTGCCGGGCCTGGGCGTGGTTTATCGCCTCTCGGTCGAGGACTTCTTTCCCGGCGGATTGCCCTATAGCGAAGGCCGGCAGATCGCGATCTGGGCTGCCGCGGCCGGCGCCGACGCGCTCCATGTCACCGCGGGACATTACCGCTCGCGGCCGTCGGCCCAAATCGTGCTGCCGCCGATGAGCATGCCGGACGCGACGTTTCTCGATTTCGCCGCCGACGTGAAGAGACAGATCGGCGTGCCGGTGATTGCGGTCGGCCGCCTCGGCGATCCGGCAATAGCGCAAGCGGCGGTCGCGACCGGCAAGACCGACTTTATCGCGCTCGGCCGTACGCTCGTCGCCGATCCGCAATGGGCGGAAAAGGTGCGGCGCGGCGAGCCGATCCGGCGCTGTCTTGCCTGCAACACCTGCATCAACGAAATGCGCGGCGGCGCGCGCATCGGCTGCGTGGTCAATGGCGCCGCCGGCCGCGAGACTTTGTTTGCCGACCCGCAACCGCCGCGCGGCGAACGTATCGCCGTGATCGGGGCCGGACCGGCCGGGCTCACTTACGCGGCGCTGGTCGCCGACGGCAATAGCGTCACGGTCTTCGAGAAAAACGCGCGCGCCGGCGGGAGCTTCCGCTATGCCGGTAAGGCGCCGCTATTTCAAGAAGTCGAAGCGAGCGAGAAGAGTTTCGCACGTTATGTCGCCGATCTCATTGCCGCCTGCGAAATGAAAGGCGTCGCGTTCCGCTTGGCGACCGACGTCAGCGAGCTTCCCGGATTATTGGCGCCGTTCGACCGCATCGTTGTCGCCAGCGGCGCCGAATATCGCTTTGGCCTCGGTCCGCTCGCCGAGTGGATGCTCGACCATGATTTCGCGCGCGCACCGGGCCTGGCGCGGCTGTTCGCCATGCCGGCGCTGCGCGACTGGTTCTATTATCGCGCGCGACGCGCCACCGGCGGACGCTTCGAACGGTTGGCGCGGCCGGGCCAGACCGTCATCGTCATCGGCGATGCGGTACGCGCCGGCAAGAGCAAGCAGGCGATTGCGAGTGCGTTCGAGGCAGCGCTGCTGCGCTCCGCGTCGGTAGGGCAGAGCACGCCTACTTGAGCGCCGTCGAGAGCGTCGAGAACGTGGTCTTCAGCTTGGTGCCGAGACCGGTGATCACCGGAATGATCGCCAATGCGATCCCGGTCACGATGAGGCCGTATTCGATCGCGGTTGCGGCTTTTTCGTCCTTGAGGAATCTGATGACCAGATGCATGGCGCTACCCTCGAGAATGCATCCGATTCTTAGATTTAGAATCTTATTGGGTACTTAAAGGCAATGAAGAAACCCGGCCCCAAACGCGTCGAGCGTGCCGCTAATCAAGATTTTACCGTCATAGGACATACAGAGGTGCTGCACGAGTAGGAGAATCCTCATGTTGCGCGCACCGAATATTGCTTTGTTTGTTATCTCCGGATGCCTGGCTATGCTCGGCATCCTGGCGGCGTTGCCGATCTCACTGCCGATTCCGGGCCTGAGCGGCAATTCGGCGTGGTACATTTTCACCGCGTGGTTCCTGCTTGCCGCGGGGAGCGTGCTGCCGCCGGTCTCCCAGTCAGGCCACGAATAATCAAGCAATAATCAAGAATAACGCGTCATTGCCGGCCCGCGACGCTTAGGTCGCGGGATGCCCGTCCAAACATGGCCTACGCTTAGGACCGTCCGGCGAACTTGCGCGCGGCGTCCAGATGGCCATAGCTGCGCACCGGTGCGCACATAAGAAAGCGGTAACCCTCTTTGACGATCCGCTCGGCGTTGTGCGTCTCGACATGGGGATGGCCGACGACGACGTTGGCCTCCTTGCAGGTATTGACGATCTGCGCCATCGCTTCGAGCACCACCTTGTGCTCGTATTGGCGCGGATAGCCGAGTTCCTGGGAAAGGTCGCCCTCGCCGATCAGGATGGCGCCGATGCCGGGCACGTTTTTTAGAATGTCCTTGAGATTCTTGATGCCCTCGGTGTCTTCGATCATCAGGATCACGAATATCTCGCCCTTGGGGTTGAGCGGCCAGACGTCGGCGCGCTCGTAATATTCCTGCTGGGTGAGGCCCCAATAGCGCACCGCTTGCGTCGGACCGTCGCCGCGGATGCCGGCCGGCTCGTAGAGCGGCTTGTCTTTGAGCCGCGGATAGCGGCACGCGGCGACCGCGTTATAGGCCTGTTCGACATTGCTGATATGCGGCCAGATTATTCCGTAGGCGCCGAGATCGAGCACCTGCTTGGCGTGGAATTGCGCTTTCTCGCCGCCGTTCGGCGGAATGCGGACGTGGGGCGTGACGGCGGGCGCCAGCGAGCCGGACCTGGCGATCTGGCTGCGGTTGAGCATGTATTGCAGGCAGTCGCGGAAAGCGCGGATATCGTAGGCGTTATGCTCCATTTCGTAGAAGACGCCGTCATATTTCGCGGTGGCGAGCGCGACCGCCGATTCGACGTCAGCCGGCGAGAAGGTCGTCAAAGCGTGCTGGCCCGCTTCGAGCGCGCGAATGACGCCGTTGAGCCGTGGTAGTTCAGCCATCCTGTTCTCTCCCTAGATGCGGGCGGCATCCTAGACCATCGGTTTTGAACCGTCATGCCCGACTCGTTGTGCCCGCATCCATGGTTTGACAATCGCGCCGTGCGCCGTAGCATCGGAGCTTCCCTTCAACCCCTTGCCTCCGGTACGGCGCTGTCATGATCATCGATTGCCACGGCCACTACACCACCGAGCCCAAGGACCTGCATCGTTTCCGAAAAGAGCAGACCGCGGCGGCCAATGCCAAGGACAAGACGGCAATGCCGTCGCGTGCGTCCTTGAAAATGTCCGACGACGAAATTCGCGAAAGCATCGAGCAGAATCAGCTGAAATTGCAGCGCGACCGCGGCACCGATCTGACGATCTTCTCGCCGCGCGCCTCGGGCATGGGGCACCATATTGGCGACGAGAGCGTCAGCCTCGAATGGTCGCGGATTTGCAACGATTTGATCGCGCGCGTCGTCTCGCTTTATCCGCAGAACTTCATCGGCGTGTGCCAATTGCCGCAATCGCCGGGCGTCGATCCGAAAAACTCGGCCGCCGAGCTTGAACGCTGCGTGAAGATGGGCTTTATCGGCTGTAACCTCAATCCCGATCCGTCCGGCGGCTATTTCAATTCGCCGCCGATGACGGACAAATCGTGGTTCCCGCTCTATGAGAAGATGATCGAACTCGACGTGCCGTGCATGATCCACGTCTCGGGTTGCTGCAACCCGGCGATGCACACCACCGGCTCGTATTATCTCAACGCCGACACGATGGTGTTCATGCAGGTCCTGCTTTCCGACCTGTTCAAGACCTTTCCCAAGCTGAAGTTCGTCATTCCACACGGCGGCGGCGCCGTGCCGTTCCATTGGGGCCGCTTCCGCGGCATTGCGCTCAATAACGGCAAGCCGGAGCTTGCCGAGATCATGGGCAACAACATCTTCTTCGATACCTGCGTCTATCACCAGCCCGGCATCGACCTTCTCACCAAAGTGGTGCCGATCGACAACATTCTGTTCGCGTCGGAAATGGTCGGTGCGGTGAAGGGCAACGATCCCAGGACCGGCTTCGGCTTCGACGACACCAAGCGTTACATCGACAAGGCGCCGATCAGCGATGCCGACCGGCAAAAAATCTTTGAAGGCAATGCCCGAAAGGTTTACAGCCGGCTCAAGGCGAAAGCCGCGGGATGACAATTAAAGGTTGGGCATAGGACTTTCAGGCGTTGGCGAAGGCCCCGAAACCGATCGCGTCACGCAGCGAGCGCAAAACGCACGTCGTGCGCATCGGCACTCGCATAGTCGAAACCCGCGGGCTGGGCGGCGGCTTCTGGACCGATCTCTATCATCGCTCGATGACCGTGTATTGGCCGGTCTTCTTCGGCAGCGCGGCGGCGATCTTCGTCGTTCTCAACGCCGTGTTCGCCTTTGTCTTTTGGTTGGGCGATCAGCCGGTCGCCAATGTGAGCAGCGAACTGCCGCTGCCGCTAAGTCTGTTCTATTTCTCCATCGAGACGCTGGCGACGGTCGGCTACGGCGACATGCATCCGCAGAGCAATTACGGCCACGTCGTCGCCACCGTGGAAATCTTCACCGGCATGTGTTTCCTCGCGGTGATGACCGGCTTGATCTTCGCCCGCTTCTCGCGGCCGCGCGCCCGCTTCATCTTCGCCGAACATCCCGTCGTCACCGTGCACCAGGGCCAGCCGACGCTGATGGTCCGCGTGGCGAATGCGCGCAACAACACGGTCTCGCAGGCGACCGCTCGGCTTTGGCTGATTCGTTTGGAATACACCGCCGAGGGTTATCAGCTTCGGCGCTATCACGAGCTGAAGCTCGAGCGCCGCGAACATCCGATGTTCACGCTGAGCTGGACGATTTTTCATACGCTGGACGAGAGCAGCCCGCTGTATCGGCTTACCGAGCAGGATCTCGCCGCGACCGACGCCAGCTTGATATTGAATATCGGCGGCGTCGACGACAGTTCGGCGCAACGGCTCTATGCACGGGAGATTTATTCGCACCGCGACATCCGCTGGAACCACCGCTACAGGGACATCACCAGCTTTTCGCAAGATGGACGGCTGTTGATCGACTACAGCCTGTTCCACGAGGTCATGCCCGAGGAGGCGTGATCCCTCCGTCGCGCGTTCAGCCCGCCCGGCGCGCTGCGGATTGCGCGGCGCGGCCGATCCAATTGCCGAGCGCTTTGACGACCGCGTTCGGCCTGGTCTTTTCGAAGTCGAGCGCAATCACGTGTTCGACCATTGGAGCGGGCGCGTTCCGCCGCCGCTTGCCGCCGTTCCGAACGACGGTTCGCGACTTCCCGCGCACGAATCTCTTGGCGTGATTGAGCGCAATCGGACCGACGTGAGTCAGGAACACCTTCTCATGCGGCCGGGTCAGCGTCTCGATGGCTTTCTTCAACGGCAGAAATTTCACCGCTTTGACGTCGTCCATCAGCTCGCGGACCGGCGCGCCCTCGGCGCGCATCAGCCAAAATTGCACGATCTTGATCTTGCCCTCGGCCATATAGGACGTCGAGCCGAGAAAATCGTGGACCGACACGTCGTAGCCGGTCTCCTCCAGCACCTCGCGCTTGGCGCCGACATCCGCGCGCTCGCGCGGCAAGAGCTTGCCTTTCGGCAGGACCCACGCCTTCTCCCGCCGCATCCGCACGACGGCGATGCGCGGTCTCGCTTTTCCGCGTAGGACAATGCCGCCCGCAGCCAGAATCAGCGCGCGGCCCTTCGCCGAATCAGTCATGTCAAATTTATGCCGGACCGAGTTCGCGCCGGGCAAGCCGAGAATTGGCGGACGCCCATTATGACATGGTGACGACAATCTTGCCGAAATGCTGGTTGGCGCGCATGACGCCGAGCGCATCGGCGATCTGTGCCAACGGATAGGTCTTGTAGATCGGCAGCGACAGCTTGCCGGCCTCGATGGCCGGCCACAGGTCGGCGCGCAACAGCCGGTTGATCTCGCGGACTTCGTCCGGCGTGCGGGTGCGGAAGGTCACGCCGATATAGTCGATGCGCTTGAGCGCATGCAGGTCGAAATTGAACTCGCCCTTCATGCCGCCGAGCCGCCCGACATTGACGATGCGGCCGAGGATCGCCGCCGCTTCGAGGTTGCCGTTGGCGACGCCGCCGGAGATCAGGTCGACGATCAGGTCGACGCCCTTGCCGCCGGTCGCCTTTTTCACCTCGGCCGGCCAATTGGCGTCGCTCGAATCGAGCGCGACATCGCAGCCGTATTCCGAAAGCCGCCCGCGGCGCTGCGCATTGGTCGAGGTGCCGATGACCAGCGCGGCGCCCATCAGCTTGCCGATCTGCATGCCCATCAAGCCCATGCCGGCGCTGGCGCCCTGCATCAGGAAGGTTTCGCCGCGCTTGAGCCGTCCGGCGGTGACGACCGCGTTGTGCATGGTTTGCAGCGCGACCGGAAAGCACGCGGCCTGCTCGTAGGTCATGTTGTTGGCCGGGATGCGATGCACGCGGCCGGCGTCGGTGGCGACGTATTGCGCAAACCCGCCGGGCGCCGAGCCCATGACGCGGTCGCCCGCCTTGATGCCTTGCACCTCGGCGCCGACCGCCTCGACCTCGCCGGAGCATTCGAGACCGAGACGGGCGCCGAGCCCGCCGACGCTGCCGTGCTGATGGCCGGACGCGACGAGAAGATCGGCGCGATTGAGGCTCGACGCCCGCACCCGGATCAAAATCTCGTTCGGCTTCGGTTCGGGCTTCGGCAAGTCGCGGATTTCAGCACCCTTCTCACCGACAACTGCAGCTTTCATGACGCTTCCTCCGGTTCACGCAGGTTTGTTTCTCAAATCGATCCAAAATGTACTTTTGCAACGATGCCGGCTTTCGACCGTCATCGCATTTGGCCGCCGATGGATTTTCGTATTTCGGCTAAGTCATCGCGTGCCGAGATAGCGGAAGATAGTTTGTTCCCACCAGCTGCCGTGGATTGCGTCAAGAATCGCCACGTCGAGCGTTTTTCTGAGCGGACTATTGCCGGGCAGGGCGAATGCGTATTCTTGCGGCGCAAACGTAGCGTCGACCAACTCGATCGACGATGAAAAGCCCTGCTGTATAGCCCAGGCAAGCAGCGGTTTATCATACACGAATGCCTCGATCCTGTGCGCACGCAGTGCCTTGAGGCCGTCCTGCAAAGTCGCAAATTTCCGGTAGGTTATTCGCATATTGGACAGCGTCTCCTCGGTAGAGGTTCCGGCCAATGCTCCAACTCGAACCGCCGATAGATCGCTGACGCCGTGCACCGTCCCCTGAAGGTGTTTGATCGTCAGCACCGAGGTGATGCTCGCGGTGAATACGGCGATTGTGACAATCGAGGCGATCATCCACACGATCGCCACGATGCGTCCGAGCGGAGTTCGCGGACCGAAATTTCCGGTGCTCCGTTGCGTCATCGCCACCGTCGACCACCAGACGCCCGAGCTCAGTCCCTTAGCCACGCCACCGCCGAAATCTTCATTGTGACGGCGCTCAAAGAGCCAGACGAGAAACCCGACGGCCAATGCCAATCCGATCAAGGCCAAGATCGCTTGAGCAAAACCGAACGACGTCAGGGTGCGGATAATCGGCAGCCAGCTTGCCTCTCCTCCGGCCGGAACCGCGATACCAAGTCCCGTTGCGTAGAACGGCTGCGTAAAGTCCAGAATTTGCTCGCGCCCGGCCGTCACGGTCAAGGCCGCCACGGCAGCATCGAATTTTCCCGCCGTAACTCCATCGATCAATCCTTGCACGTCCGGTTCCTCGGCGAACCGGTAGTGCAAGTGCATTTGGTCCGCGACGCGACGCCAGAGATCGATGCTGATGCCTTGCCAAGTGCCATCGGCAGCCTTCATTGCAAAGGGCGGCGCTTCCTTCGTGCCGATCACCAGTTCCCGTTGCGACGAAACGTCGGCATTCGCCGCCATCTGAGCGCGGCACGGTCCGGCGAAAATCAACGCCGTGCCGGTCAGCGCGGCAAGCATGGGCGATAGACGCATCGTCACGCGCTCCAGGGCATCGTTTGCATCCAACGGGACGCAATCTAGCACCGAACGGCCATCGGCCGGACGTTAGCACACGAAAAGCTCCGGGTGCCGATCGCGGCCGCCAGGCGCCTAAGAGCTACGCTCTGCGCCAGCGTCCACGGGTTCCGGTGGAGCGGCCGTGCGATATCGGCTAAGTTGCGCCGATGAACCAACTCGTCCGCCCGCGCATCGCCGCTTCGGCTTGTCCGCATGACTGCCCGTCGACCTGCGCACTCGAAGTCGAAGTGTTCGACGCGCACACCATCGGCCGCGTCCGCGGCGCCGCGGATAATTCCTACACGGCGGGCGTGATCTGCGCCAAGGTCGCGCGCTACGCCGAGCGCGTGCATCATCCGGACCGGCTGCTGCAGCCGCTGCGCCGCACCGGCGCCAAAGGCTCAGGCCAATTCGCAGCCGTATCCTGGGACGACGCGCTCGATCTCGTCGCCGAGCAGTTTTTGCGCGCCGAAGCGCGCCACGGCTCCGAGGCGGTGTGGCCTTACTATTATGCCGGCACCATGGGCTACGTCATGCGCGACGGCATTCATCGCCTGCGCCATGCCAAGAAATATTCCGGCTTCTTCTCCACGATTTGCGTCAATCCGGCCTGGACCGGCTTTATCGCCGGCACCGGAAAACTCGCCGGCGCCGATCCGCGCGAAATGGCGAAGTCCGACCTCGTCGTCATCTGGGGCACCAATGCGGCGAACACCCAGGTCAACGTGATGAAGCACGCCACTCGCGCCCGCAAGCATCGCCGCGCCAAGATCGTCGTCATCGACATTTATATGAATTCGACCATGCGGCAGGCCGACTTGCCGATTCTGCTGCGGCCCGGCACCGACGGCGCGCTCGCCTGCGCGGTGATGCATTGCCTGTTCCGCGACGGCAAAGCCGATTGGGATTATCTCGAACAATACACCGACGCGCCGCATGAGCTCGCCGAGCATTTACGCACACGCGGCCCGCAATGGGCGGCGAAGATCACCGGTTGCCCGATCGAGACGATCGAAGCCTTTGCGCGGCTCGTCGGCGAGCGCAAGCGCGCCTATTTCCGCCTCGGCTACGGCTTCTCGCGCTCGCGCAACGGCGCCACCAACATGCACGCGGCAAGCTGCATCGCCGCCGTCACCGGCGCCTGGCGCTACGAAGGCGGCGGCGCGTTTCACAACAGCGGCGCGATCTTCCACCTCGACAACAGCCTGATCGACGGCAGCGACCTGCGCGACCGCTCGATCCGCATGCTCGACCAGTCGCGCATCGGCGCGATCCTGACCGGCGATCAGGACGCGCTGCAAGGCGGGCCGCCGGTCACTGCGCTGTTGATCCAGAACACCAATCCGGTTTCCGTCGCGCCGGATCAGGAGACGGTTAAGCGCGGCTTTGCCCGCGACGACTTGTTCGTCTGCGTGCACGAGCAGTTCATGACCGACACGGCCAAACTCGCGGATGTGGTGCTGCCCGCCACCATGTTCATCGAGCACGACGACTTCTATACCGCCGGCGGCAGCCAATACATTCTGCTCGGGCCGAAGCTGATCGAGCCGCCCGGAGAATGCCGGTCGAACCACGATGTGATCTGCGCGCTGGGCAAGCGGCTCGGCGCCGAGCATCCGGGCTTTGCACATGACGCCGCGCCAACTGATCGACGGCAGCTTGCGCAAATCCGGCTGGGGCACGCTCGCCGAGCTCGAAGCCAACCGCTGGATCGATTGCCAGCCGGATTTTAACGCCGCGCATTATCTCGACGGCTTTGCTTATCCCGACGGCAAATTCCGCTTCAAGCCGGACTGGCCGAACGTGCCGTTCCATCGCTGGCACCGCACCGTGCCGTCATCCGCGATTCCTACGCTGCCCGACCATTGGGAGGTGATCGAGGAGGCGGATACCGAGCATCCGTTCCGGCTGGCGACTTCGCCGGCGCGCGGCTTTCTCAATTCGAGCTTCACCGAGACGCCGACCTCGCTCGCCGCCGAGCGGCGTCCCGAAGTGATGATCCATCCGCTCGACGCCGCCGCGCTCGCCGTGACCGCTGGCGATGAGGTCGTGCTCGGCAACCGCCGCGGCGAAGTGCATCTGCATGCAAAATTGTTCGACGGCGTGCGCCGCGGCGTCTTGATCGCGGAATCGGTGTGGCCCAATTCGGCTTACGCCGACGGCCGCGGCATCAATACGCTCACCGGCGCCGACGCAGTGGCGCCGTTCGGCGGCGCGGCGTTCCACGACAATAAGGTGTGGGTGAGAAAAATGTAGGGTGGGCAAAGGCGCGGAGCGCCGTGCCCACGCGTCCGTTGTTGAAACCTTTTCCGCGTGGGCTTCGCTACGCTCAGCCCACCCTTGTTATAGCGCGATCGATTATGGTCGGCGTGTTCCGAAAGGAATGCTCTGCCGCGGACGGCCATCCGCGGCAGAGCGGCTGGCGATCGGATCGAGCCCACCCTGAGCCATTTTGGCTGTAGCGTAGCGTGATCGCGTCAGCGCCTTCATCGGACCCGGATGGTTGCCGGAACACATGGTTCGTTCAACAAGGCGGGGGCGACGAAGATGACGGAGATTAGCACAACAGCAGGTATCGATACATCGAAAGCTAAGCTCGATGTCGCGGTTCACGGTAGGATCGAGCACTGGCAGGTCGACAACACATCAGTTGGTTGGCGGCGCCTTGCTGCTGATCTCTCCGAAGCCGAAGTCACGCGGGTCGGCATCGAAGCAAGCGGCGGCTACGAATGCGGGGTGGTTGGCTATTTGCGGGACAAGGGTTTCGTGGTTTTGGTCCTGCAGCCGATCCAGGTCAAAGCCTATGCGCGCGTGCATTTGCGCCGGGCCAAGAACGACAAACTCGATGCGGTCCTCATCGCCGCCTGTGCGTCGACGATTGATCGGCCGCGTATCGAGCCGGACGACCGGCTGGCGAATCTGGCGCAACATCTGACCTTCGTCGAGCAGATCGAGGAGGACATTGCCCGCTTCAAGGTCAGGCTCGAACATGTCGGGGATCCGCGGCTGCGACGCATGGTTATCGCTGACATCGCGCGACTGAAGGTGCGACGCGCCACCGAGCTGTTGCGGATCGTCACGGCATTGCGTGTCCATGACGATCTTGCCCGCCGCTTCGATCTGGTGCTGAGCGTTCCCGGCCTGGGCGAGCGTACGGCACTTGCACTCATCATCCGCATGCCGGAACTCGGCCGCGTCAGCCGCGAGGAAGCCGCTGCGCTGGCCGGTCTCGCGCCCTACGATGACGACAGCGGAAAGCACAAAGGCCAGCGACACATCGCCGGCGGACGTGCTCGTCTGCGTCGCTCATTATTTGCCGCTGCGTTGCCAGCCGCGTTCCGCTGGAACAAAGCTCTAATCGAGCTCTACACCCGCCTCACCGCTCGCGGAAAAGCTCATAACGCCGCCCTGATCGCCTGCGCCAGGAAGCTCTTGATCTACGCCAATACCGTCGTCTACCGAGGAACGCCGTGGGCTGAACGACCCGCAGCAACTTAATGGTTGCTACACCGCCTAAGTGCGCGGCGGCGAATAGGACAGCGGCGCCGCGTCGGCCGGCACGATCTCCTTGCCGATGGGCCAGAGCGAGATTCCGGCGAGCTTCAAATGCACCCAGGCGAACGGGATGCCGATGATGGTGATGGCGAGCAGGACCGCCGTGATGAGATGGCCGAGCGCCAGCCACCAGCCGGCGAGCACCAACCAAATCAAATTGCCGGCAAAGCCGAACAGTCCGGTGCCGATATCCTGTCGGCCGGAATATTCGGCGCGCGACACCGCCTTTCGGCCGAACGGCAACAGCGTGTAGGAGGCGATGTTCAGCGCCGACCAGGCCCAGGGCAGGCCGATAATGGTGATCGCCATGATGACGGCGGCAATCACCCAGGCGAGCGCCATCCACAAGCCGCCGAAGACGATCCACAAAATGTTCAGGAGCAGCGAGAGCGGGCCCATGAAGCTCAATCTAGGCCGATCGGACGCGGCTTCAAGAGCGGCCTCCGCCGCGCAAGGGAATTCGTCACAATTGACGTGACGAGGCCTTGACAACGGTCTCTGTTGCAGTTACGTGGGGCAGACTTGCTCATCGAAGGGCACATTCCGGGTGCGACCTAGAAGGTGGAGCGAGTGCGGTGCCCGCGCGCGGTTTCGCAAGCCGCGCCCGGGCGGCTCTGGGTCCCCGACCGACCGGCACTACGACCGGTCTCCGCGGAGCGCGGTTGACTCGAGACAGGCGACAACGGGTAACGCCCATTGAAGCCGGGTCTCAGGAAGCGCGGTACTGGAGCTGAGCCAATGGTGGATGCGTCCGCCCTGGCGAGCGCCGCGGTGGAGCGCCGAAAGGCGAGCGGTCTCCGCTGAGACCGCTGCCGTGCTCCGCTGAGCACGGCCAAGGAAGGTGCGCCTATCGGCGCTCCGCCTCCCTTCGTTGTTTGGGAGGTCGTTGGAAGGGCTTTCTTACCGTGGCGTGGCAAAACTCGGATGCGAATGCATCGCGAGAACGAGATCGCATGTCATCCGCCCCCGCGAAGCGGGGGAGGGGGACCACGCGAAGCGTGGTCGAGGGGGCGTCTGAGATGGAGCTTCGTTGTCGATGCAAGAAAATCGTCGAGGCCCGCGCCCCTCCCACCATCCTTCGCTCGCTTCGCGAGCTACGGATGGTCCCCCCTCCCCGCTACCGCGGGGCGGGATAACTCTAATCGAACAGCGCCACAGCGCGGGTCCAGCCGGCCGAGCCGGCTTTTATCTTGTGCGGGAAGCAGGCGACGATGAAGCCGTGATCGGGAAGCTGTTCGAGATTGCACAGCTTTTCCATATGGCAATACGGAATTTCGCGGCCGGCTTTGTGACCCTCCCAGATGATCGACGGGTCGTGCGTCTCGAGCCAGCGCTTGCGCGTATGCACGAACGGCGCGTCCCAGCCCCAGGCATCGATGCCGGCGACGCGTACGCCGCGCGAGGTGAGATAGAGCGTCGCTGCGCGGCCCATGCCGCAGCCGGCGGTGAGATATTCGTCGCTGCCGATGCATTCCGACGCTCGCGTGTTGACCAGCACGATGTCGAACGGCTTGAGCTCATGACCGATGCGTTCGAGTTCGGCCTCGACCTCCGCCGCCGTCACCACATGGCCGTCCGGCACTTTGCGGAAATCGAGCTTGACGCCGGGGCGGAAGAACCAGTCGAGCGGCACCTGGTCGATCGTCATCATCGGCTTGCCGTCGATCGACTTCGATTGGAAATGGATCGGCGCGTCCATATGCGTGCCGTTGTGCGTCGTCAGCTGAATTTGCTCGATGGCCCAGCCCTCGCCGTCCGGCAGATCCTCGCGGCGAAGGCCGGGAAACAGTTCACACAACAGCGGCGCCGTATCGGCATTGCTTTTGTACTCGATCTTGGGCCGCATGAACGGCGGATCGTACACCGTCTCGTTTTCGAGCGGCGACGACAGATCGATCATGCGGCCGGGCAGCTTCATTGCTTCACCGATTGCGGCGCTGTTTTCGGCTTTTTACTCTTTGGTTTGATTGACGCGATCTTATTGGCGAGGTCCTTGTCGACAATGTCCGCGATCTTTTGCATGACCAGCGCGTGAAGACGAGGCGATTTCTCGATCGTTGTGTGCGACAGGCTGGAATCGGCGGTCAGATCGATATTGCTCAGCTCGCCCTTGAAATCCGGCGCCGGCGATACTTTTTTGCCGAAGCCGTTGTTCTGATAGAAATTCACGAAATGCAAGACGTTCTTCGGCACTGGCTGTGGACTTGTCGCATCGAACGTCACGATCAACTCGATCGGGATATTCTGCGCGTTGAGCGCATTGGCAATCTGGAACGTCGCGTTGGCGCCGAGCGAATGGCCGATGACGACCACGATGGTCTTCTGACCGCGCGAATATTGCCCGGCAATGCGCTGCGCCACCGATTGCCAGCCGTTGGTGCTATAGACCCGCGCGCTATAACCCTGCCGGTTGAGCTTGTCGGTAAGCGTGTCCATGCCGCGCGAAAAGATGTCGGCAAGTCCGCGCAGCAAATCGACCTGGACCTGCGACGCGGTTGGGGCCGGCGGCTTGGCGCTTTGAGCAAGCGCCGACGGGACGATTTGATGTCCCGATCCCAAGCAGACTGCGGTGCAAATAATTCCGGCGGCAAATAATCGGCGTGAGGAGGCCATGGCGCCCTTCCCGAGCAAAATGGTTTGTTTCCGGATCAAAGCATACCGGTTATGGATGCGCTAGAAGGGAGCAGTCAATGATCCTAGTTACCGGCGCGAGCGGTTTCGTCGGTTCGGCAGTCGCCAAATGTCTGCTGCAAGCCGGCCACGCGGTGCGCGCGCTCGTTCGGCCCACCAGCTCGCGAATGAATCTTGCCGATCCCCGGCTGGAGATCGTTGCCGGCGATATCTCCGACGCAGATTCGGTTGCGCGCGCCATAATGGGCGTCCGTTATCTGTTTCACGTCGCCGCGGATTACCGGCTGTGGGCGCGCAACCCGCAAGATATCGTGCGAACGAATGTCGAGGGGACCCGCACGGTGATGCGCGCGGCGCAACGCGCCGGCGTCGAGCGCATCGTCTATACCAGCAGCGTCGCCACTTTGGCGTCGCGGCCGGACGGCGCGCCGAGCGACGAGACGCTTCAGCTCGCAGCGGCAAACGCCGTCGGTGCCTATAAATACAGCAAAGTCATCGCCGAGCGCCTGGTCGAGGCGATGGTGGCGGAGCAGAAATTACCGGCGGTCATTGTCAATCCGTCGACGCCGATCGGTCCGGGCGACGTTCGTCCGACGCCCACCGGACGGATCATCGTCGAGGCGGCCGCGGGCCGCATGCCGGTCTATGTCGATACCGGCCTTAATCTGGTCCATGTCGACGACGTCGCCGCTGGCCATGTCGCGGCTTTGCAGAAGGGGCGCATCGGTGAACGCTACATCCTCGGCGGACAGGATGTTGTTCTTGGCGACATGCTGCGCGAAATTGCGCGCCGCATCGGCCGCCCGCCGCCGCGACTGCGGCTGCCGCGGCAACTGATATTCCCCATTGCCTATGGCGCCGAGGCGATCGCGCATTTCACAGGCCGCGAGCCGTTCGTGACCACGACCGGGCTGCGGCTGGCGAAGGATCGCATGTTCTTCACCTCGGCCAAGGCCGAGCGCGAGCTTGGTTACACCGCGCGCCCCTACGGCGAAGCCATCGCCGAGGCCATCGCCTGGTTTCGCCGGCACGGCTACTTGAAATAAATTAATGCGCTGCGCTTCGCTCGCGCAGGAAGTGAAAGAACTCCACGCCCTCGCGCAATCGGCGCTTCATCATCTGCGGACTGCGGATCATCTCGCCGACGATCGACGCGATCTTGCCGGAGCGAAAATAGAATTTCCGATAAAATTCATCGACTGAATCGAATATCTCGGTATGCGTCAGATGCGGATAATGCAACGGCGCGATCTGCACGCCGTCGTCGTCGACGAGTTCGGCATTCGCTTCATCGAGCCAGCCATTTTTCAGCGCCTGGTCGAACAGGACCGTTCCAGGGTAGGGCGCGGCGAGCGAAACCTGGATGGTGTGCGGATTTATGTCGGCGGCGAAGCGGATGGTCTCTTCGATCGTCCTCTTGGTCTCGCCCGGCAATCCCATGATGAAGGTGCCGTGGATCGTGATGCCGAGGTCGTGGCAGTCCTTGGTGAATTGGCGAGCGACGTCGATCCGCATGCCCTTCTTGATATTGTGCAGGATCTGTTGGTTGCCTGATTCATAGCCGACCAGAAGCAAGCGCAGGCCGTTATCGCGCAGAACTTGCAGTGTCTTGCGCGGCACATTGGCCTTGGCGTTGCACGACCAGGTCACGCCGAGCTTGGAAAGTTCCTTGGCGATGGCTTCCGCGCGCGGGCAATCGTCGGTGAATGTATCGTCGTCGAAGAAGAATTCCTGCACTTCGGGAAAGGCCTTATGCGCCCAGGCGATCTCCTCGATGACGTGGCCGACCGAGCGCGTGCGATAGCGATGGCCGCCCACCGTTTGCGGCCACAGGCAAAACGTGCAGCGCGACTTGCAGCCGCGTCCGGTGTAGATCGAAAGATACGGATGCTTCAGGTAGCCGATGAAATAATTCTTGATATCGAGATCGCGCTTGTAGACCGGGGAAACGAAGGGCAGAAGGTCCATATTTTCCAGAATCGCGCGCTCGTCATTGTGGATGAGCACGCCCGCCGGGTTGCGGTACGACAGGCCGGCGATATCGCTCCAGGGCCGTCCGTCCGCGACCTCCTTGATGGTGAAGTCGAACTCGTTGCGCGCGACAAAATCGATCAATGGCGATGCGTTCAGGCTGCCCGCCGGGTCGACGGCGACCTTGGCTCCGATCAGCCCGACCTTCAGCGCACCATTGGCCGCTTTGAGCGCCTTGATGGTCTCGACATCGGAGGCAAAGGACGGCGCCGAGGTGTGCAGCACGACGAGATCGTAGTCGTGCGCGTTCGCCGTCACTTGGGCGAGCTTAATGCGATGCGGCGGCGCGTCGATCAGCTTGCTGCCCGCGACCAGCGCCGCCGGCTGGGCGAGCCAGGTCGGGTACCAGAACGAGCGGATTTCCCGCCGCGCCTGGTATCGCGAGCCGGCTCCGCCGTCGAACCCGTCAAACGACGGCGCCTGAAGGAACAAAGTCCGCATTACGTTTCGACTTTGCCGTAGTAGGCGAGCCTGTTGCCGGCCTGCAAGGCATAGCGATGACCGCGCCATTCGACCACACTGCCGAAGAAGCTCGCGACAAATACGGCGAATGACAACACGTCGCGAAGCGGAAGGAGCCAGAAGCTATCGTCGCGCAGATCGAAAACGCGGTTGAGTTGGCTCTGCAATGCGAAGCGGCAGGCGAGCGCGGCGACCACAAGAATGCTGGCGGGCGCGACGCCCCCCAGCAAAAGGCCAAGCAACGAGAGCGGCAAGGCATGAGTGATCACGAGACCCGCATAGCCGAGCGGATCCACCGATCGGATCGTCCGCGCCCAGCGTATCTCATGGCGGAATAGGCCGCTCGCGGATCGTGCCGCGCAGACATGTGAGACTATCGTGGTCGGAATCGCGACCGTCAGGCCGGCGCGGCGGACTAGCGTACCAAGCGCATAATCATCGGCCAGTTGATCGACAACGGATTCGAAGCCGCCGATTATAGCCAGCGTTTCCTTGCGTGTGGCGATCGTCGAGCCGAAGCAGGGTGCTGCAAGACCGAGCTTGAGACCGACAAGCACGCTCGGCAGGAAGTGATAGTCGATCGCGGCGGCGCCGAGGCGCGCCCAGGTGCCGGCGACGGCCGCGCTGCGATAGAGACAGGTCACAAGGCCCACGCCCGGCGTTTCAAGACTCGCGACAATGTTTTTGAGGTAATCGCGCCCGACAACGATGTCGCTGTCCGATATGACCAGGATCTCGTGCTCCGCTTCGCCCACCATATTGATCAGGTTCGAGACTTTTCGATTGCTGCCGTGACGGCGCGAATTGACCACCAATTTGAGATCGCGATCCGGGAAGGCGGCGATAAGCTCGCGGACGGCCCCGATCGCCGGATCGCCCGGATCGTCCACGCCAAACACGATTTGCACCGGGCTCGGATAATCCTGGAAGCAGAAGCGGGCTAAATTGGCGGAAAGATTTGGCTCCGAACCCGACAGCGGCTTGAGAATTGTTACCGCCGGATAGGTCTCGGCAGTCGCCATCGGCGCATGAGCAAATTCGCGCGCAGCCCGGCCCACAAAAAGCGCATAGAAGCAGCCGACCGCCGCAGCCGCATAGCAGACTGCCGATGCCCAATCGGCGGCCGCCCCCAAAAACGCATCCACTCTGACCCCCAACAGGTTCGACCCGGACTATATCGCTCTCGTCCGCGACTTGCACGAAAAAGAAATGGCGAAAGTCGGGCCGACGCTTATGGCTCTATCCCTTTCGATCAGCGACGTTATTTTTCCACCGACAGGAGCCGCCGCCCTTCGATGACCTGCCACACCGATAGGCCCGGTATGCCGAGAACGATATCGGGCACCCGTTTGATCAGCGCCATGGCCAGCGCAACCTCCGCTGGAATGCCGAATATGGCGGACGCGGCAATCAAGGCGCCATCCTGAACGCCGAGCCCGCCCGGCAGGATGAAGGCGGCCGCACGGCTGCCTTGTCCGAGGCTTTCGATCGCCACGGCTTCGGCAACGCTCACCGGATGGCCCATGAATTTCAGCGCAATCCAGACTTCGCTCGCGCCGAAAAAAATCGTCACGAGGTGAAGCAGGAACGACTTCGTCAGGCCGCGATGATTCCGCCAGATCTGTTGCAGCCGGTCGCCGAGATCGACGACGTGGTTGAACGCGGCCCAATTCTGTCTTTCGCCAAAGGCAATGAGGCGGCGAACAATCGGCTCGAAAGCGCCAAAATTCAAAGTCAGAAAAAATCCAAAGACGGCCGGCACGGCGATCGCCAGCAAAACGAACGTCGTCGCGGTAAGCGAGCGGGGTCCGACCAGATAAAAGACAATTCCGATTCCGGCCAAGACGAAGATCAACAGGCATGCGACCTGGACAAAAATATCGATCAGCACACTCGCGATAGCCAAACTGGTGGGAATTCCGAATTGGCCCAGAAGCCGCGCGCTGATGAGATCGCCGCCGACCACGGCGAACGGAAACAATGCATTGATCGCTTCACGGATGAACCGCAGGCCGACAAACACGTAAGGTCCGGGCCGAGGCCGCGGCGGTATAAACGACCAGCCGACGCCGGCACAGGCCAGCGCGACCGCCCTGGCGGCGACGACGAGCGCTGTGGCCCATTGCGACTTGGCGACGGCCGCAAGGACCGAAGCAAAGCCGTAATAGGCGACCAGACCCGTGAGCAGCGCCAAGCCCAATAGCCCGGCGATAGGGGCTAACAATCTCATTTAGGGGTCATATAGGGGATTTCCGGACATCGTATCCTCTATGCAACCTTGCCACACCAATCAGGCGCTAGCTGTGTCTTTTCTGCACTAGTGAACTGGAGGCGTCTTTTTTATTCTATGATTTGCTGGGACCGAGATTCGAGCGTCAGGAAGACGCTTGGAACGGCAATTGCATGTGGTTGATTTGAAGGTGGGGACCACGTGATCATCGTCGTCGGACTGGCATTTGAGGCGCGCATCGCCGCTGGGCCCGGGGTGCACGTCATATGCAGCGGTGACGGCCGCAACTTGGCCGCCAAGCTTACGGCAGCAATCGTGGAAGCCCGCACCATGGTGCGCGGTTGTCCCGGGATCATCAGCTTCGGCGTGGCTGGCGGATTGGCGCCGCACTTGAGCCCGGGAACCTGCATCGTCGGCTCTGCCGTCATTTCCGGGGCAGAGCGGATGCCGATGAGCCACGAATGGTCGCAGAAACTGTTGATGACGATCCCAGACGCGATTCCCGGCATGCTGCTCGGGGTGCCGGCGCCGATCGCCCATCCCGAGGAAAAGCGCGCGCTGTATCTGAAGACCGGCGCGATCGCGGTCGATATGGAATCGCACATCGTTGCCGCCGTGGGTCGGGCACACGAGCTGCCGGTGGCTGCGATTCGGGTCATCACCGATCCGGCCAAACGCGCCTTGCCGGCATCCGCGGTCGCCGCGATGCGTCCAAACGGCACCACCAATATCGGCGCCATGCTGCGATCGGTGCTGAAGCGGCCGCGTGAAGTGCCGGCCCTGTTGCAGACCGCGCTCGACGCGCGCGCCGCGCGGGCTACGCTTGTGCGCGGCAGACATTTACTCGGCCCGGCTTTCACTCTGCCGCAGACGAGTTGAGGGGCGTCTTGCCATGTTCAAGTCCGCTGCGGAAGAAATCAGCGAGTGGGCCAATCACTGCCGGCGGTGGGCTCGACGCGCACGGACGAAGGAACAGCGGCTGATATTGCAGCGTTGGGAATGGTTTTTCAACGAAGCCGCAGCGGAAGCGCAGCAGGACGCCGATATCGCTTATCGCGCCAATCCGCAGGCGCCGACCAGGTCCTGAACGCAATCGGCCCAGGTTCGAGGACGGTATTCGGTCCGCAGCCGCACCTCTCGCGCCGACAGATAGCCCGGATCAAGCAACAGCCGCTCGATCTTCGCCAGCGCATCGTCTTCGTTCGACGGATCGAAGTAGTCGATAAGCTCACCGCCTACTTCCGGAATCGACGTGCGGTTGGACGCCACGCAGAACTTTCCGTGCATCAAGCTTTCCGCGATCGGCAATCCCCAGCCCTCGCACAGGCTCGGGAAGACCGTGAACAGCGAAGAACGATAAGCTTGGCGCAATCCCGCGTCCGACAGGTTCGACAGCAGCACGATCTTGCCGCCGAGATAGTCGCTCGCCGTGAGATCGGCCAACAGGTCGTCCACCATCCAGCCGATCTGTCCGGCGAAAATCAAGGTCGGCACGGCGTCCGCGCCGTGCCGCTCCAATAGCCGCCGCCATACCCTGACGAGCAGCCGATGGTTCTTGCGAATTTCGATGGTGGAAACGAACAGGACGTAACGCTGAGGAAGACTTATCGTCCCTTGGCTTCCGGCCGAGAGTCGGTTGTTCAAACCCGAGCCAGGCGCCACGACCTCGACGCGAGGCAGCGACCATCCGGCATCCATGGCCGCCTTGCGCAAAGCATCTCGAGAATGCTTCGAGACGGTGAGCACCACGTCGGCGATCGGTATGGCTTCTTGAAGCCAGCTGCGGAATTGAACAACGTGTCGCTGTTCGACGAAGGATTCATATTCGATCGGAATTAGATCGTGAATCAGAAGCGAGAATTTTATCCCGTAGCGGCGTTTCGCTTCGGCGATATGCTTGGTGTAGTGCGGAACTCCCCAGGCGGCGCCGAGCGAAACAATAATATCGCCGCGCCGCACGAGCCGCTCGAAATGGTAGCGATGTAATCGCGTGCCGATGAGATCGCGCGCCGCGGCCCTAAATATCGAAATGAAGAATCGCGGATGCCGGGCGATCACCGGCAGCATGCTGGAATATTCATTCCAGAATTTTGCCGGCGCCCAAATCGTCCGCCATGGCGCGCCGGCGCCCGGCGGGTGCAAATATTGCGAACTGATCGCGTCGAAGTCGATCGCGCGGAACTGCTTGGTGTAGGCGCTGAGGCGGCAAAACCGCACACGTCCGGTTTGGCCGTAAAGTCTCTCGGCCTCGAGGTAGATTTCGAACGGCACGCGCTGCAGGCCGGTTGGGTTGCGGAAATGATCGAAATACCTGAGGAAATCCTCGACCTCGAACCAGACGACCGGCGGGCGATTGCTGCCAACGCGATCGTCCGCCGCTGCGGGTTCGCTCATATCGGCGACATGGCCGTTCCGGCGCCCGCTTCGCGCAATATGCCCGTTGAGCAAGGACAGGAATGGAGCCGACATCACACTTAACCGGACGCCCCCATGCGTGTCGCGTCGACGAAGCGCTCGGTGGAATCGTCGATACTGCGGCCGGTTCGGCCGCGATGGGAATGAATATATAATTGCGAGGCTTTAGCCGCCGGAGCGCTCGTCTCGGGTCGAGGCGACACCGGCAACTCGTAGTGCACCGGCCGCGCGTGAGCCGCCAGCATTTTTTCGACGCTGTAGACCTTATTATAGTTCATGATTCCACGCATGAAATTGGTCTGTCCGCGGACGAGATTCTGCGCGAGTTCTTTGGCCAGTTTCGGTGCGGTCCACCAGTTCATATGCTTGCCGTAGAGCACCCGCTGGGTGTGCAAAAGCTCGCGATAGAACCTTGCCAGGGGCAGCTTCGTCGGCAGCACGGCGTGCTGGATATCGAACAAGCGATAATCGCGGGTCGCCAATTGGTGTTGCCCGGTGAGCCAGGTCTCGGTCCCTGGATAGGGCGTATTGATGCTGAGGTTAACCACCTCCGGCACGTCCATGCACCAATCGCGCACGATCCGAAACCGCTCTTCATCCCAATCCGGGTCCGCAATGATGTTGATTGCCACGCTGATTCCCAGCGAGCGGGCAAACTCCAGCGCCTCGAAATTTTTTCCAAGGGCAACGCGTTTGCGGAATTTCTTTAAGCCGTCCTCGTCGATTGCTTCGATGCCGAGAAACATCTGGGCGAGACCAAGCTTTTTCCAGAACTGGAATACTTCCTTGTTGCGGAGCAGCACGTCGCCGCGTGTTTCGAGATAGTATTTTTTGCGGATACCCTTGCGGGCGATCGCCTCGCCGATTGCAAGGCCGTTCCGCTCTTGAATGAACGCGACGTCGTCAACGATGAAAATGCCCGGCTCCCGGATCGAGGCGAGCTCATCGACGACGCGTTCCGGGCTGAGCACCCGGTAGCTCCGGCCGTAGAAGGTCCAGGCGCTGCAGAACGAACAGTCCCACGGGCAGCCGCGCGAGAATTCGATCGAGGCGCAGGGATCGAGCACGCCGATGTAGTATTTGTGGCGGTGGCGCAGGATGTCGCGCGCGGGCCTGACATCTTCGAGGCGCTCGACGAAACCCGGCCGCGGACCCTCTCCGTCCGCAGTGACTGCGCCGGGCACCTTGGCAATAGCGTTACGGTCACCGGCAACGGCTTCAAGGAGTTTGACGATATTCGGTTCGCCCTCTCCTTTGAGCACGCAATCGATGGCGCCTTCGCCGTGTTCGACGATGGCATTTGCAGTGAACGAGGCGCTATGCCCCCCGACGCAGATGAAACAGCGCGGCAAAGCAAGTTTCGTCGCTTTGGCCAAATCGACGATCTCCGGCACATTGGCGAGGTAGTTGCAGGAAAAGGCGATGAAATCCGGCTGCCATTCCGCGATCATGCGGTGATAGTTGGCGTGGCTTTCAGCCTGCAAATCGATGAGCCGGGCCGAGTGGTCGGCGCGCCGCGCGGCCTCCGCCACCAGTTCCAGTCCCAGCGGCTCAAGCCGCAGGAAGACATTCGTGAACAGTAACGGGCCCGGGTGAACGAAGAGCAGTCTCATGTGGACCTTCGATTCTGGCTATCCCGGCACAGACTCAGAAGCGTCCCCAGCGACATCGTATTCGCCAAGTCTTCACCGAGCAAGACATTGCGTTCGGTGCGGCCGTGAGCCGACGCCGCTGCCGTTAGGCGTTTCAACCGCTGTTGCCATCGGTATAAAATGATGGCAACGAGGCGCCTATGGCCACGCAATCTCCCGCTCCGCAAGCTTTGGGTTATGTCGGCGTGCGCGCCAAAGATTTGGGCGACTGGGCGAGCTATGGCTCGGGCCTGCTTGGCCTGCAACGCATCGACAAATCGCGCAGCTCGCTCGCCTTCCGCATGGACGACCGCAAACAGCGTATTATCGTCGACGCCGATGGCGGCGAAGGCATCGGCTTTTTCGGCTGGGAGGCCGCCGACGCGGCGGCGCTGGACGGCCTCGCGGCGCATCTTGAGAAAAACGAGATCAAATTCGCGCGCGGCGCTCGCGCGCTCGCCGACGAGCGGCACGTCAAGGATTTGATCGTGCTCAACGATCCGGTCGGCAATCGGCTCGAGATTTTTCACGGCGCCGAAACGGCCGCGGAGTCGTTCAAGCCCGGCCGTTCGATCTCGGGGTTTCGCACCGGACCGCTGGGCCTGGGCCACATCGTGCTCAATGCCGACACGCCGCAAACGATCGAACGGCTGATGGCGTTTTACCGCGACACGCTCGGCTTCCGGCTAACCGACTATTACTCGCAGCCGTTCGTCGCCCGCTTTCTTCACCTCAATCCGCGCCATCACAGTCTCGCCTTCATCCAGACCGGCAAGAACGCGGTCCATCACATCATGATGGAGCTGTTCAGCTTCGACGATGTCGGGCAGGGCTACGATATCGCGCTCGGCGAAGAAGGGCGCGTCGCGACGACACTCGGCCGCCACACCAGCGATTTCATCACCTCGTTCTATAGCTGGACGCCGTCCGCCTTCATGGTCGAGTACGGCTGGGGCGCGCGCTCGATCGACGTCGACACCTGGCAAGCTTACGAGCGCAAGGAAGGCCCGAGCATGTGGGGCCATGACCGCATCTGGCTGTCGAAGGAGGACAGCGCCAAAGCCCGCGCGTTGCGGCTCAAAAACGCCGCCGACGGCTACCGCCGGCCGGTGCAGGTGATGGACGGCAATTACGAGGTCATGTCCGGCGTTTGCCCATGGTGGGACAGCGTGAAGTCGCGCTCCGCCGCGCAATAATCTCTTCATTTCGGGTCAGAGCATGGACGCGCACGCCACCGCGAGTAACGTCCACACCCGCAAGATCGCCGAATTTGTTTCGAGCCTGACTTACGAGCGAATTCCTGCGGAAGTGCGCGAGCGGATCAAGCTTCTGATCCTCAATTCACTCGGCTGCGCCATCTACGGCGCCAATTTGGAATGGTGCCGGATCCTGCGCGAGACGCTTGATGCGGTCGATGCAACGCGCACGACCTCGATCTGGGGGACGAACCGGAAATTGTCCTCGCCGCACGCGGCTTTGGTCAACGGCACACAGGTGCAGAGTTTCGAGCTCGACGACGTGCACCGTACCGCCGTCCTTCATGTGGGCGCGGTTACGCTGCCGCCGCTGATCGCGGTGACGGAGAGCCATGCCAAACTTTCCGGCCGCGATTTACTCACCGCCGCCGTCGCCGGCTATGAGATCGGCCCGCGGGTCGGCTTGTGCATGGGCCAGGAGCATATCGGTCAGGGCTGGCATTCCGGCGCAACCGTCGGCGTATTCTCGGCCGTTTCCGGCGCGGCGCGCGCACTCAAGCTTTCCGCCGACGCGACCGTGCACGCGCTCGGCATCGCCGGCACGCAATCGTCCGGACTGATGGCGGCGCAATTTGGCGCCATGGTCAAGCGCATGCATGCCGGGCGCGCGGCGCAAAGCGGGCTTTATGCGGCGCTGTTGGCTGCCCAAGGCTTCACCGGCATCGTCGATGTCTTCGAGGCGCCGTATGGCGGCTTTTGCACGACGTTTTCGCGCTCGCAAGACCGTTTCAATCTCGCGGCCTTGAGCGCCGGACTCGGCGAGCGCTTCGAGACGATGCGAATTTCACTCAAATTCTATTCCTGCGTCGGCAGCAATCACACCGCGCTCGATGCGCTGGCCGATATCCGCAAGCGCCACCCTTTCACGCCCGACGATATCGAGAGCATCGTCGTGCACGCATCGCAGGTCACGGTCGATCATGCCGGCTGGCCGTACAAACCCGAAGGCCTGACCGGCGCGCAGCTCAATCTCGCGTTTTGCGTCGCCACGTTACTCATCGAGGGCGATGTGTTCGTCGACGAGTTCACGCCGGACTGCGTCGGCGATCCCGCTCGGATCGCGCTGTCGCGCCGGGTGAAAGTCGTCCACGATCCGGCGATCACCGCGCTCGGCGCTGCGCACCGCCACAAGGTGCGTGTCGAGGTGCATTTCCGCGATGGCTCCATCGAACGCGAAACCCGCGAAGCACCGCGCGGCAGCGAGCATTCGTTTGCCGGCACGGACGATATTGTCAGGAAATTCCTCAAGCTGACGCGCGGCGTCATGGCAGCTACGCAGCAGCACGCGCTCGTCGACGCGGTGATGCGGCTCGACGAGTTGCCGGACAGCCATGCATTTACCGATCTGCTGCGCCTGTCCTAATCCCCACGCCGCATTTCACATTCGCTCAATCCGGGCTACATTGCAGGCATGGAATTCGGCGTCTTCGATCATCTCGACCGCAGCGGGCCGTCGCTTGCGGACTATTACGATGATCGCCTCAAGATCGTCGAAGCCTACGACCGCGCGGGCTTCTATGCTTATCACTTGGCCGAGCACCACGCGACGCCGCTCGGCATGGCGCCGTCGCCGAACGTGTTTCTCGCCGCAGTGGCGCAACGCACGCGGCGGCTGCGCTTCGGCCCGATGGTTTTCGTGGTGCCGCTCTATCACCCGCTGCGGCTGATCGAGGAAATCTGCATGCTCGACCAGATGAGCGGCGGGCGCCTCGAGATCGGTTTCGGCCGTGGCGCCTCGCTGATCGAGCTTGCGATCTACGGCGAAGACCCCGACGCGGCGCAGGATATCTATACGGAAAGCCTTGAGCTGATCCTCAAGGGGTTGACGGAGAAGCAACTCGATTTCCACGGCAAGCGTTTTTCGTTCGACGCGGTGCCGATGGAGCTTGAGCCGTTGCAGAAGCCGCATCCGCCGATCTGGTACGGCGTCCACGCGCCGGACAGCGCGGAGCGCGCGGCGAAGCGCAACCTCCACGTCGTCAGCCTCGATCCGCCAGCCGACACGCGGCTCGCGATCGAGCGCTATCGCGCCACTTGGCGGCCGCCGCATCCGGGCGCCGTGCTGCCCAAGCTCGGGCTCGGCCGCTTCATCGTTGTCGGCGATAGCGATGCCGAGGCGTTGGCTCTGGCGCGCCGCGCCTATCCGATCTGGCACCGGAGTTTCACCTATCTGTTTCGCCTGCTCGGACGACCGCAAAACCATCCGCGGCCGGCGGATTTCGACGCGCTCATGCAACGCGGGCAAGGCGTTGCCGGCTCGCCGACGACGGTAACGAAGTTTCTCGCTTCGCAGCTTGCCGAGACGCAATGCAATTACGTCGTCGGTCAATTCGCGTTCGGCGATCTGGTCGGCGAGGAGTGCCTGCGCTCGATCGATCTATTCGTGCGCGACGTCATGCCGGCGTTGCAGGCAAAAAGCGGGGAAGAGACCGCGGCTTTGTCAGTGGCGCGATAATCAGCTGTCGCGCGATGCTTTCAGATGCTGCAGCACTTTGGCGCGCAGCGCGGCTTGCTCTTCGGCGCTCCATTTACGAAAGCCCTCGCCGGATTTGAATCCGAGTTTGCCGTCCGCCACCAGCCCTTGCAGATAGGGCGACGGACCCGGCCGGCTATCGATCGCCGGCAGCACCGTGTTGTGGATCGCGAGCGTAAGATCGGTTCCGACGAGATCGGCGTTTTCGAGCGGGCCGAGCACCGCGAGCCTTCGCCCGAACGACGCCTTGATGACGGCATCGACCGTCGCCGCATCGCAGATGCCGTTTTCAACCAGCGAGATCGCTTCGCGCCACAGCGCGTGCTGTAGCCGATTGCCGATGAAGCCCGGCACGTCTTTCTTGACGTGCGCCGGCTTCTTACCGGCCGTCCGATGCAGGTTCATGGTCCACGCGATCAACTCCGGCTCGGTCCATTGCGTCTCGATGACTTCGACCAGCGGCACGAGGAACGGCGGATTCCACCAATGGGTCCCGAGCGCGCGCTCGCGCTTGTTCAAGCCCGCCATGATCGAGGTGATCGGAATCACCGAAGTATTGCTGGCAAGGATCGTATCGGGTCGCACGTGCCGCTCGATCTGCGCGAACAATTTCTGCTTCAGCGGCAAATCTTCCGACACCGCCTCGACGACGTAATCGGCCTCGCGCACTGCCTCGGCGAGGTCGACGCACGGCCGCACGCGCGCGATCGCCAGTGGATCGTCGCCGAGGTCGCGCAAGTTGGCGGAAATACGCGATGTCACCGTATCGAGATTTTTCATCACCGTGTCGGTGATGGTCACCTCATGACCGGCGAGCGCGAAAACCTGCGCGATGCCGTGCCCCATCAAGCCGGCGCCGACGACGGCGATGCGCGCCTGCGCCACGTCCCTTGTCATCGTCTAACCCGCCGTGTAGCCGCCGTCGGCGTAGAGGATATGTCCGGTATAGAAGTCGGACGCCTTCGAGGCGAGAAACAGGAGCGGACCGGCAAGGTCCTCCGGCTCGCCGAGCCGGCCCTTCGGCACGCGCGTGAGAAAGCCCGCGCGCACCGTCTTGCCTCGTTCATCATCGGCGAACATCCATTCGGTCAGCGGCGAGCGGAAAACGGTCGGGCCGAGCGCGTTGACGGTGATGCCGCTGGCGCCCAGTTCGCAGCCGAGCGCTTTGGTGATGCCGTCGACCGCCGATTTCGACGCGCAATAAGCGGTGTAACCGGCGGGATGGCCAAGCAGGCCGCGCGCCGAGGACATTAAAATGATCTTGCCGCCGCGGCCCTGTTTGATCATCTGCCGGGCGGCGGCGCGCGCCATCAGCCAGGATTGCGTCACATTGGCGTCCATCACGTCGAGAAAATCTTCGGCCTTCTGATCGACGATCTTCGACACCTTGTTCTGGCCCGACGCCACGACCAGGATGTCGAGGCCGCCGAATTTTTCGATCGCGGCGGTGACGATGGCATCGCAATTCGCCTCGGAACTCGGGCGCTTGGCCAGCACTTCGGTCTTGCCGCCGAGCTTGCCGCATTCCGCGGCGATCTTTTTTAGTCCTTCCGCATTGTTCGCGGTGAGGACGACGCTGGCGCCGGCCGCGGCCAACGTCTTCGCCGCGACCGCGCCGAACGCGCCGGTGGCGCCGGTCACGATCGCCGTCTTGCCTTTGACGTCGAACAACGACAGCGGATTTTTCAGGAAGTCTTCGGACATGGACGCGTCCTCACATTTGCATCTATTGCTTCGTCATGCCCGGCACTCGGGTCCCGCCTCCGGCGAGCCCAACTGTAGACTCTCGTGCCGGGCATCCACGTCTTCGGCCTAGGCGAAAACGTGGATGGCCGGGACAAGCCCAGCCATGACGCCTGCGGCGTCACTTCACCGGCGCGACCGCGACCGCGATGGTGCAGACCTCATTGCTACGATTGACGATCTCGCGGCTTTCATTGGGGCCGATGTAACAGCTGTCGCCTTGACGGTGACCGTCTCCTTGCCGCCGACGATCACCGTAAGCTCGCCCGCGAGCACGTAGTAGATCTTCTCCGGCGGCGAGGCGTCGGGACCGGCGCCGCCGCCCGGCAGGAAGTGCGAGATGCCGAACACCAGCGTCTGCGAGCCGCCCATTTCCGCGCCCAACACGCGGAACGATTTATAGCCGCGATGGTTCGGCGCCTCGTAGGGTTTCGCTTCCGAAAATTTCCGTACAATCATGCGAACTTCTCCCCCTTTTCGATCCGATAGGCGCCCTTCGGATCGGCGATCGCCACCAGGCGAATGATGCAGCCGTCGCCGCGGTCCCAGTTCCACGGGAAGAATGCGAAGGTGCAGCGCCGGCCGGTGACTTTGTCGATATCGCCGCCGACATTCTCGATGCCGAGAATGCCGCTTTGAACAGGATGCGGTGCACCGGCTCCCAATCGGGAAAATCTTGCTTCCAGTCGCGGCCGCCGGACCATTCTTTGTACTCCGCGGCGAGATGCGGATGCAGCGGCCCATTACGTTGCGGCCCGATGGCGGTCGCCAGGGGATGATCGTTGGCCTGGGTGTCGTGGCCGACGACTTTGACCTGCTTTTCGACGAACCATTTGCCGGCCGACGACACGAAGCCCGGCGAATAGCAGAAATAGTCTTCGCTATCCTCGTACTTCTCGTGCCAGCCGGTATTGATGATGACGACGTCGCGCGGCCGCACGATCTTGCCGGCCGCCTTTTCCAGATCGTCGTAGGTGATCGGCTCCCATTTCTTCTTCGGCAGCGAGACGACGATGCCGGAACCGAAGAAGTGCGGCAGCGGCACCTCGTCGATGAACGGCGTGCCCTGCACGACATGCGCCGGCGCGTCGATATGGGTGGTGTTGTGCATCGAAGTCGTGATGCGCTGCGACAGCACGCCCGATTTGGCCATGTAATGGATGCGCTCGATCTTGACGTCTTCGAAATACGGCCAATTGGGCGACTGATAGCCGAAACGATGGGACAGATTGAAAAACTCCAGCCCCATCGAATTGTTGAGGTTTTCCTCAAACGTCACCCCGCGAATTTTCTGCGTCACGGGCGCTCCTCCACTCAAGCTTAAGCCACTGTTGACGGTCCGCTGTTTCTAGCGAATATCCGATTATAAGGTACAGAGAGCCGCGGCAAGCGCTGGCCGGTAGTTCGGGGGAGGCATGGTCAAAAAAATCGCGCTGGAGGAGCATTTCCTGTCGCCGGGTTTCGACGACTACTGGCGACCCACCGTCGCCAATGTCGATCCCAAGCTCGCGAGACAGCTTCTGGCGCGGCTGACGGATTTCGGCGAAATGCGGCTGCAAGCCATGGATCGAGGCCGGGATCGCGCGCTCGGTGCTTGTCGATCGCCGGTCCGGGCGTGCAGAGCGAACGCGATACCGCGACTGCGCTCCGCCGCGCCCGCGAATCCAATGATTTTCTGGCGCGCGAGGTGCAAAAGCGCCCCGACCGCTATTCCGGCTTTGCGCATCTGCCGATGCAGGATCCGCGCGGCGCCGCCGACGAGTTGGAACGTTGCATGCGCGACCTCAAATTCGCCGGCGCCATGATCAACGGCCACACCAACGGCCAATATCTCGACCATCCGTCGCTGCATCCGTTCTGGGAGCGGGCCGAGGCGCTCGGCGCGCCGATCTACATTCATCCCACCGATCCGGTCATGCCCGCGCCCGTGCTCGAGGGCTATAACGGCCTGCGCCGCGCCACTTGGGAATGGGGTTTCGAGACCGGCTCGCATGCCTTGCGGCTGGTATTCGGCGGGCTGTTCGATCGCTTTCCCGGCGCCAAGGTGATGCTCGGCCATCTCGGCGAGACGCTGCCGTACCTGCTGTGGCGTTTCGACAGCCGCGCCAAGCTTTACAGCGTGAAGCTTGCCAAGCAGCCGTCCGACTATATCAAAGAAAATTTCAGGGTGACGACGTCCGGCATGTGCTCGGCCGAGCCGCTCGAATTGCTCCATCGCGGCGCTCGGCCACGAGCGCGTGATGTTCGCTGCCGATTATCCGTTCGAATCGGCGCACGAGGCCGGCGAGTTCCTCGATCACACGCCGCTTGCGCAAACCGTGCGCGAGGACGTCGCCTATAACAATGCCGCACGTTATCTTGGGCCTGCCGCAGGCATGACTAAAGCTCTCATCGTCGACGTGCACGCCGAGATGTATCGCGACCGGCTGGGCCCGGAGTTTCCCGACCTTCATTTCGTGCTTTTCCACAAAGCCGCCGAGGTGACGGGCGATCTTTCCGATATCGACGTGATGATCATGTTCGGCATCGAAATCCGGGACTTTATGCTCGGCGGGGCACCGCGATTAAAATGGATCCAATCGCTGGCGACCGGCGTCGATCATTTCCTGCGCTGTCCGTCGCTCAAGCCCGGCGTGCTGATCACCAGCGGGCGCGGCATTCATGGCGCGCCGATGCGCGAACAAGTCGCCCATATGATGATGGCGGTGAGCCGCGACGCAGTGCGCCAAGTCGAGGACCAAAAAGCGCATTTCTGGGAGCGGCGGTTGTGGAGCACGCTTCACGGCAAGACCGCGACGGTTGTCGGCGTCGGCATCGTCGGCGCCGCTATCGCCGAGCTGCTCAAGGCATTCGGCATGCGCACCGTCGGCGTCACTCGCGCGCCGCGCCAGATCGCGGGATTCGACGAAATGATGCCGACCGATCGCCTGACTGATGCCGCGCGCGATGCCGACTACCTCATCAATGTCCTGCCCGCGAGCACGGAGAATATTGCGATCTTTCGACGCTAAGATTTTCTCGGCGATGAAACCGACCGCCTATTACATCAGCGCCGGCCGCGGCCAGACCGTCGATGAGGCGGCGCTGCTCGCGGCGCTCCGCGAACGCCGCATTGCCGGCGCCGCTCTCGAAGTGTTCCAAACCGAGCCGCTGCCGCCCGACAGTCCGTTCTGGGACCTGCCGAACGTGTTCATCACGCCGCACATCGGCGGCTACGTCATCGAATACGAGGATTTCATCATGCCGCTCATCGTCGATAATATGCGGCTATTCCTCGCGGGGCGGCAACGTGAGATGAAGAACATAGTCGCCAGGTGAGCGCATAGCGCGCGGCCGCGGCAACCCCTTGGAAAGTTCGCGATTCCGGGGAATTATTGGCAAAATCGGCCTCGGATATGCCGAGGTGGTTTGCGGAGGACGATGCCGATGTTAGGTGAGCTGGCGCTGGCGAGACTTAAACTCCCGATCATCCTGTTTGGCGCAGCGCAGCTTCTCAAACGGGCAGCGCAACGGCATCCGGAGTTCAGCAACCGCCTCGAGGAGCACGATTTCGTCGCTCAGATCATGGCGCGCGACGAGGGCATCGGCCGCTGGTTCGAGTTCAAGAAAGGCATCGTCACGTCGGCCGCGGGCCTGCACGCCAAGCCCGACATCAAGCTGATGTTCAAGAACGCCAAGATCGGCGCCGGGCTGCTCACGCCACCGATCAACTGGCTCGACCAGATCAATGCGCAGAAGGATTTCGTCCTTACCGTCGAGGGGCCGGACTACCTGACCAACTGGTTCGCGCAGACGCTGATGATGAGTCAGTCCGTGGGCCTCAGATACGGCACCAGACTGCGCCGCGGCGTCACGCGCTATTGCAACATGACGAACGGCGGGCCGGTCTTCGTCTATGTCAAGAACGGCAAGATTTTGCGCATGACGCCGATCGATCTCAAAGACGAAGACGGCACGTCGTGGACCATCGAGGCGAAAGGCCAGAAACTCACGCCGCCGCGCAAGACGACGCTGGCGCCGCACGGCCAGAACGCCAAGTCGATCGTCTATTCGCCGGATCGCCTGCTGTACCCGATGAAGCGCGTCGACTTCGATCCGCAGGGCGAGCGCAATCCGCAAAACCGCGGCAAGTCGGGCTACGTGCGCATCTCCTGGGACGAGGCGATCAAGATCGTCACCGATGAGATCAAGCGGCAGAAGCGCGAATACGGTCCCGGCGCGATTACCTTCTCGCACGGCTCGCATCACACCTGGGGCAATGTCGGTTATTACCTCTCCGCGCTGTTTCGCTTCGCCAACGCCGTCGGCATGACGCGCATCCACCACAACCCAGATTCCTGGGAAGGCTGGTATTGGGGCGCGGTGCATCATTGGGGCTACACTCTGCGCGTCGGGCAGTCGGAGACCTACGGCACCGTCGAGGACTGTTTGCAGAACTGCGACATGATCGTTTCGTGGGCCGCCGATCCGGAATCCACCTCAGGCTCCTACGGCGCGCAGGAAGGCACCACACGGCGGCAGTGGCTGAAAGATCCGAAGCTCGGCATCAAGGTCGTGCACGTCGATCCCTATTACAACGCCACCGCGCAGTTCCTGCCGGGCAAATGGTTTGCGCCGAAGCCGACCACGTCGGTCGCGATGGCGATGGCGATCGCTTACGTCTGGATCAAGGAAAACCTCTACGATAAGCAATATGTCGAGACGCACACGGTCGGCTTCGACAAATGGAAGGCGTATCTCCTTGGCGAGGACGACGGCGTTGCGAAAACTCCCGAATGGCAGGAGAAGGAAACCGGCGTTCCAGCCAAAGACGTGCGCGCGCTGGCGCGCGAGTGGGGCAAGAAGCGCGTCTATCTCGCGCCCGGCGGCTGGGGCAACGGCCACGGCGGCGCCTGCCGCAATCAGACCGGCATTCCCTGGGCGCGCGTCATGGTCTGCTTGGTTGCGATGCAGGGGCTGGGCAAGCCCGGCATCAATATGGGCAATCTGCAATGGGGCACGCCGATCGATTTCAATTTCTATTTCCCGGGCTACGCCGACGGCGGCATGTCGGGCGATCTCGAAAACACGGCGATGCCGGTCGAGCTGTATCAGCGCATGCCGCAATTGCCGACGATGAACTCGAACGGCCAGCGCATCCCGCGCATTTTCGTGCCGGAGGCGATCATCGACGGTAAAGCCGAAGGCTATCCGTGGGTCGGCAAATCGATCGAGCACCAGTTCGCGCGCTTTGCTTATCCCGCGCCCGGCCATTCGCCGGTGCACATGCTCTACAAATACGGCGGCTCGATTCTGTCGACGATGAACAACACGAACCGCTGGGTGCGGATGTATCAGTCGGCGAATCTCGAATTCGTGGTCAACCAATCGATCTGGTTCGAGGGCGAAGCGAAATTTGCCGACATTCTGCTGCCGGCCTGCACCAATTTCGAACGCACCGATATCAGCGAATGGGCAGGCCTCGGCGGTTACGGCCATCACGGCCAGCAGCAGCTCAATCACCGCGTCATCATATTTCAGGCGCCGGCGATCAAGCCGCAGGGCGAGTCGAAATCCGATTACTGGATTTTCAACGAATTGTGCAAGCCGCTCGGGCTTGCCAATTACTTCTCCGAAGGCGTCAACGAGATCGACTGGGTCAAGCGAGTCTATCTTGCCTCCGACATGCCGAAAATGATGTCGTGGAAAAAGTTTCTCAAGCGCGGCTACTTCGTCGTGCCGGCCGAAAAGGAGAAGCTGCGCGCGCCGGTGTCGTTCCGCTGGTTTTTCGAGAACCGCAAGAAGGACGTGCCGGAGGCGCAGCCGCTGCCGTCCGATTACACCGAGGAATATCTGCGCGGGCTGCAGACGCAGTCCGGCAAGCTCGAATTCGAGTGTAATTCGCTGAAGCGCTTCCACGATCCCGAGCGGCCGCCGATCGTCAAATACGAGCCGTCATGGGAAGGCGCGCATTCCGGCGAGCTGTTCGAGCGCTACCCGTTGCAGCTACTGACGCCACACTCGAAATATTCGTTTCATACCCAGGGCGACGGCAAGGACTCGTTCCTGCTCAACATCGAGGACCATCGCGTCAAGGTCGACGGCTACTATTACTGGATCGTCCGCGTGAATGCCGACGACGCCAAGGCGCGCGGCATCAAAAAACACGACCTGGTCAAGGTGTTCAACGACCGCGGCGCGGTGATTTGCGCGGCGCTGCCGACGCAGCGGCTGCCGCGCGGCGTCGCCCACGGCTATGAGTCCTCCGCGATCTACGATCCGATGGGCGAGCCGGGCAAATCGGTCGATCGCGGCGGCTGCCTCAATCTGCTCACGCCCGAGCGCACGCAGACCAAGACCACGCATTCGCTCGCCGGCTCGAACTCGCTGGTGCAGATCGAGTTGTGGGACGGCCGCACCGAGCACGTGTCGGCTGCGTTCGCGGCGATAGAGCAAGACACGGAAATAAAGCGCGCGCTCAAGGAAGCGCATCTGGTGCCGGCCAAATGAAAAAATGGAACATGATCGTCGACGTGGCCGAGTGCACCAACTGCAATCTGTGCACGCTCGCCGCCATGGATGAGTATGTCGGCAATGACTGGCCCGGGTACTCCGCACCGATGCCGAAGCACGGCCATAAGTGGATCAACATTCTGCAAAAGGAACGCGGGCAGATGCCGATGATCGACATCGCCTATGTTCCCACCATGTGCAACCACTGCGATGACGCCCCCTGCATGAAGGCGGACAAGACCGGCGCGATCAAGAAACGTAAGGACGGCATCGTGCTCATCGATCCGAAAAAGGCCAAGGGGCGGAGAGAGCTCGTCGAGGCCTGCCCCTACGGCCACATCTGGTGGAACGAGGAATTGCAGTTGCCACAGGCCTGGACCTTCGACGCCCATCTCATCGACCAGGGCTGGGAGCAAACGCGCGGTCAGCAGTCGTGTCCCACCGGCGCCATGCGCGCGATCAAGATCGAAGACGCGGACATGGCGCGGCTCGCTCAAGAGCAAAATCTCGAAGTGATGAAGCCCGAGCTTGGCGCGAAACCGCGGGTCTATTACCGCAATCTGTGGCGCTATTCGCAATGCTTCATTGGCGGCACGCTGGCCGAAGAGAAAAACGGCGTCATCGATTGTGTCGAGGGCGCGAGTGTGCAACTTGTCAAGGACGGTGCGTCGATAGCGGTGACCACGACCGACAATTACGGCGATTTCAAATTCGACAAGCTCGACGAGAATTCCGGCCGTTACCTCGTGCAGATTTACGCCAGCGGCCGCTCCAAGAGCGTGGAGGCCAATCTCGGCGCCAGCATCAATCTCGGCGAAATCAGGCTATAGCGGCTGCGTCATGAAAAAATATTTTGCCGCATTGGTCCTGTGGATCGGCGTCGCCGGCGCTAGCGCGGCGCAAACGCCGCCCTATCCGTCGCGGCAAGTAACGCTGGTTGTCACCTCAGTGCCCGGCGGGGTGACCGACGTCGTTGGCCGCGCGTTGGCCCAGGCGCTGACGCAAGCCTGGGGCCAGCAGGTCATCGTCGAGAACAAGGGCGGCGCCGCGCATATCATCGGCGCCGAAGCCGTCGCCAAGTCGGCGCCCGACGGCTACACGCTTTTGGTCGGCAAGTCCGGCACTTTCACTGTCAATCCGACGCTCCTCCCCAAGGACAAGGTGCCGTACGACGTCGATAAAGACTTTATTCCGATCACCGGTCTCGTGCGCATCTACCAGTCGATCCTGGCCGCCAAATCGCTGCCGGTCTCGAACATCGCGGAGCTGATCGCGCTGGCGAAGCAGAAGCCGGGTCAGCTGTCTTACGGCACTGCCGGCGTTGGCTCGGCGCTGCACATGAACATGGCGCTGTTCGACAGCATGGCCGAGGTAAAAATGCTTCCGGTGCACTACCGCGGCGCGACGCCGGCACTCAACGACCTGATCGGCGACCACATCAACACCATGGTCGTCAGCGTCGCTTCGGGCCTGCCGGCCTATCGCGCGGGCCAGATCAAGATGCTCGGCGTCGGCGCCCCCAAGCGGATGCCAATGGTGCCGGAAGTACCGACGGTGTCGGAGAGCGGCCTGCCCGGCTACCAAGCGACCGCTTGGTTTGGCCTGTTCGGCCCCGCCGGCATGCCTGAAGGCATCGTCATGAAAGTCGACCAGGACGTGATAAAGATCTTCAGCGATCCAGCCTTCCGCGCGCGCTTCCTCGATCCGCAAATGTTCGAGTCGATGGCGGGACCGCCCGACGAGTTCGAGGCCTACATCAAAGCCGAACGCGCCAAATGGGCGAAGGTCATTCACGACGACGATATAAAGATTCAATGACGACGGGCGCCGGAATATCCAAGTGTGGTAAATGCGCAAAACGGCCGTAGCGTTGCTCGTCGGATTTGCTCCGGTCCTCGCCTACGGCGCCGACCGTCCCGACTGGGCATTTCCGGTGACCGATAAAGTGCAGCCGCCGTCGAAGGACGACGGGAGTGCGAAAACCGCACCCGGCAGCGACAAGTCATACACCCGAAAACAGATCAACGACCTGTTCAATCCGCCGGATTGGTATCCCGACATGCATCCGCCGATGCCGCAGATCGTTGCGCACGGTAACGGCACGACGGTGCGGGCCTGCGGCTCCTGCCATTTGCCGACCGGCACCGGTCACGACGAATCGGCCTATATCGCGGCGCTTCCCTCCGGCTACTTCATCCGCCAGATGGCCGACTACAAGAGCGGCGCCCGCAAGGGGGCCGGCTCGATGACGACCATCGGTCAGGCCATCACCGACGAGGACGTGCGTGCCGCCGCGCAGTACTTTGCCTCGCTCAAGCCGCGGCCGTGGATCCGGGTGGTCGAGACCGGCACGGTTCCCAAGACTTACGTCGGGCCGGGCAACAAACGCTTGCGATCGCCGGACGGCGGCAGCGAGCCGATCGGCAAGCGGATCATCGAAATTCCCGAAGACGAAGAGGTCGTGCTCAACCGCGATCCGCGTTCCGGTTTCATCGCCTTTGTCCCCAAGGGCAGCGTCGCCAAAGGCCGCGCCCTGGTCACGACGGGCGGCGGCAAAACCGTGCCATGTGCAATCTGCCACGGACCGACGCTGAAGGGGCTCGGCGACGTACCGCCGATCGCCGGGCGGCAGGCCAACTATGTCGTTCGCCAGCTTTTCGATATTCAGGACGGCACCCGCTCGGGAATTTCGCCGGCCTTGATGCAGCAGGTGGTGGAAAGGCTGACAGTCGACGACATGCTCGATATCGCTGCCTACACCGCGTCTCGGCGGCCGTAGTCATTCCGGCGGCGTGCCGTTTAAGGCCAAAACTTCGCCGGCGAGATAGAGCGAACCGGTGATCAGAATGCGCGGCGCCGGGTGCAGATCGAGCTTGCCGGCGACGGCGATCGCGCTTTCGACGTCGTCGCGCGCCAATGCGGGAATGCCGACACTGCCGGCGACGTCGGCGAGTTCGGCCGCGGGGACCGCCTTGTCCTGATGGATCGGTACGGTAATGACCCGGCGGGCAAGCCCCGAGAAATTCCGCAAGAAACCCGCGCTGTCCTTGGTCGCCAGCATGCCGACGATGAGCACAAGCGGCCGCGACACGCGCTCCTCGAGATCGGCGAGCGCCGCGGCGATGGCCTGACCGCCACCGGCATTGTGACCGCCGTCGAGCCACAATTCGCTTTCCGGCGGCGCCACAGCCGCAAGCCGCCCGTGCGACAGCCGCTGCATGCGCGCTGGCCAATCGACCCGCGTCATGCCGGCTTCATATGCGGCGGCCGGCAGTTTTAGGCCGCTGACGCGGAGCGCCGCGATCGCGGCGCCGGCGTTCTCGAATTGATGGCGGCCATAAAGCTTTGGCGCCGGCAGATCCAAAAGCCCATCGCTATCCTGATAGACGAGTCGGCCGCGTTCTTCCGTGGCGGTCCAATCCTCGCCGGCAATACGAAGCGGGGCGCGCAGCCGCGCCGCCTGCCGTTCGATCACGGCAAGCGCCTCGCGCGCCTGGGCGGTGACGACGGCCGGCACCCCGGCTTTGAGAATGCCGGCCTTCTCGGCGGCGATCGCTTCGATCGTGTCGCCGAGAAATTCGGGGTGATCGAGCGAGAGCCGCGTGATCACGCTCGCCAGCGGGCGCTCGATGACATTGGTGGCGTCGAGCCGGCCGCCGAGCCCGACTTCAAGCAGCAGCACGTCGGCGCGATGGCGCGAGAACAAAAGAAATGCCGCGGCGGTCTCGATCTCGAATACCGTGATCGGCGCGTCGCCGTTCTTTGCCTCGCACTCCGCGAGCGCGGCGCCGAGCTCGGCATCGCCGACGAATTTGCCGCCATCCTCGTGTCCGATGCGAAACCGCTCGTTGAGGCGAACCAGATTTGGCGACGTATAAACGTGAACGCGCTTGCCCGCCGCTTCGAGCACGGCGCGCATGAAAGCGATGGTCGAGCCTTTGCCGTTGGTGCCGGCGACATGGATCACCGGCGGCAGCTGGCGCTGCGGATGATCGAGCGCGGCGAGGATGCGCGCCATGCGATCGAGCCCAAGGTCGATGCGCTTGGGATGCAGCGCGAGAAGCCGCGCCAGCATGGCGTCGACCGGCGCCGCGTTGGCCGCTCGATCGCTCACGTTGCCGCAGGTTCGGGCGCCGGCAGGACGCGCGGCTGCGGCGGCGGCGCGCTGGCCGGCGCCTTGGTGAAGAGCCGGCACAGTTTTGCGATGGTGGCGCGCAGCTGGTGGCGATGCACCACCATGTCGACCATGCCGTGATCGCGCAAATATTCGGCCTTTTGAAAGCCGTCCGGCAGCTTCTCGCGGATGGTCTGCTCGATGACGCGCGGGCCGGCGAAACCGATCAAGGCTCCGGGCTCCGCGATGTGGACGTCGCCGAGCATCGCATAGGATGCGGTGACGCCGCCGGTCGTCGGATTGGTCAGCACCACGATATAGGGCTTGCGTGCCTCGCGCAGGCGCTGCACCGCGATGGTGGTGCGCGGCAATTGCATCAGCGACAGGATGCCTTCCTGCATGCGCGCGCCGCCCGAGGCCGCGAACATTACGAACGGGCAGCCCTTTTCCACCGCGGTCTCGAGGCCCTTGATCACCGCCTCGCCCGCCGCCATGCCGAGCGAGCCGCCCATGAAGTCGAAATCCTGCACCGCGATGACGGCGGCGAAACCGTCGAGCTTGCCGTAGCCGAGCTTGACCGCATCGTTGAGCCCGGTCTTGCTCCGCGCGTCTTTGAGCCGGTCGACATAGCGGCGCTCGTCGCGAAATTTCAGCGGATCGACCGGCACTTCCGGCACGGCGATGTCGAACCAGGTTTCGTTGTCGAACATCGATTTCAGCCGCGCCACCGCGCTCATGCGCATGTGATAGTTCGATCCCGGAATGACGAACAGGTTCGATTCGACGTCCTTGTAGAACACGAGCTGCCCGGTCTCCGGACATTTGATCCAGAGATTTTCCGGCACTTCGCGCCGCAGGAAGCTGCGGATTTTCGGCCGCACTACGTTGGAGATCCAATTCATCGACACGGCACCTGACCCCGCGAGTTCCGACTTTTCGCCGCACATTATAGCATCCTCTTTGCGGTCCGCTGGGAACCCGGAACAAGCCTCATTCGTTAGGTTCCGTCTGCCCCAAGTTCTGCCCCAGTTGCTGCCCCGGCACCGGCACAATTTCGCCTATCTGGTCAACCAAGTAGGGGCGGGACCGACGCTGCTTCGGGCTTAACCATAGCGGTAAGACCGGGGTAACCAAGTCATGCGCACAGTGGTAGGGCGAACGGCGGCCTTAAAGGCGCCGACGCCAGTGAGGCCGGGAATCCAATGATGAAAAAGCTGATCGCCGGATGTTTCGCGCTCGGGGTGCCGTTTGCGGCGCCATACGCAGCCGCGGCCGATCTGTCGCTCGCGCCGCTCTACAAGGCGCCGCCGGCGGAAGTGACGCAGGCCTATAACTGGACCGGTTTCTATCTCGGCGCCAATGCCGGCGGCGGCTGGGGCCGTTCGTGGTGGAGCGCCACTTCGACGCCCGTCGATATGTCCGGCGCCCAAGCCGGCGGCACCGCAGGTTACAACTGGCAATACGGCAGCGCGGTGTTCGGCCTCGAAGGCGATATGGACTGGTCGAACCTCAGAGGCACCGGCACGACCGGCTGCCCGGCCGGCTGCACCACCAACGACAACTGGCTCTCGACCGTGCGCGGCCGCGCCGGCTACGCGTTCGGCGGCGTCCTGCCTTACGTAACCGGCGGCCTTGCCGTCGGCGATGTCAATGCCAGCATGCCGGGCTTTCCCGGCGCCAGCACGACCAATGCCGGCTGGACCGTCGGCGGCGGCCTCGAAGTCGCGCTGCCCGGCAACTGGAGCGTCAAGGCCGAATACCTGTACGTCGATCTCGGCAAGCTCAATTGCGGCACGAGCTGCGGCGTGACGCCGACCGATAACGTGTCGATGCACGACAGCGTCGTGCGCGCCGGGCTGAACTATCACTTCGGCTGGGGCAAATAGGCCGTATCCGCTGCGCGCTCGCGCCGGTTGACTTAAAGCTTCGGCACTGCTGTCATTTAGGCAATGACCCAGGCCGCCGCCAAACCCGACTTCGGCAAATACCGGCTGCGCAGCTTCGTCGAGCGCTTGATCGAGCTCGGCGAAGTCGAAGTGCATGACCGGCCGGTGGCGCTGACCGAGCTGAGCGCGATCATCGAGCGCACCGACAAGGCCGTGCTGTTCAAGAAAGCCGGCCCGGAACAGGTCGAGCTTGTCGCCAAGACCGCCGGCAATCGCAAGCGCCTCGCCGCCGCTTTCGAAACCACCGAAGCCAAGCTTTACGACGAGTATTTCAACCGACTCGCCAATCCGCAGCCGGTCGTCGAAGTGCCGTCGGCGGACGCGCCGGTGCACGCCATCAAGATCACCGGTAAGGACGTCGATCTCACCAAGCTGCCGTTCCATCCGCAGCACGCGCTCGACGGCTCCTGTTATATGAGCTCGGCGATCGATTACACCATCGATCCGGCGACCGGGCGGCGCAACGTCGGCTGCCGGCGGCTGTCGCTGCGCAACCGCACCGAATGCGGCATCAATGTCACCGCGCCGTCCGATTTGAAACGCATCTACACCGCGAGCGTGGCGCGCGGCGAGAAACTGCACGTGACGTTTACCGCCGGCGCGCATCCGCTCGATTTCTTCGCCGCGACGACCCGGCAAGGCGGCGACGAGCTCGCGCTGGTGGCGCAATTCCGCGCCACACCGGCGCCGGTGGTGAAAAGCCTGACCAACGACATTCTGGTGCCGGCCGACGCCGAAGTGACGCTCGAAGGCTATCTCGACGAACGCGGTTACGTCGAACCGGAAGGGCCGTACGGCGAATATATGGGCTATTACGGCTCGATCCACATGGACCCGGTGTTTCATTGCACCGCCATCACCATGCGCGCCGACGTCATGCACCATACGCTTTTGCACGGCTCGGCCCACGTGCTCGACCAGACCGATAGCGCCGTTATTTCGGCGCTGCGCGCCGAGGCGCAGGCGATGCGGATTTTGAAAAATTGCGTGCGCGAGCCGGTCGCGGTCTATCTGCGCGAAGTCTCCGGCGGCTCGAACACGCTGCGCGTTTCGATCCGCCAGCGCAGTTACGGCGAGGCGCGCTCCGCCATCGCCGCTCTGTTCGGCGGCATCCTGACGCTCAAGCACGTCTATGTGTTCGACGAAGACATCGACATCCACGACGACCGCCAGGTCGATTGGGCCATGGGCACGCGCTTCCAGGCCGATGAGGATCTCGTCGTGCTGCAAGGCATGATGGGCATGACCATGGATCCGTCGCTCAACGGCAGGCGCACCGGCGCCAAATCCGGCTTCGACTGCACGCGGCCGTTCGGCCGCGACGGCGAAATCCCGCTGCTGCGCTGCGCCGCCAAAATTTTCCAGGGCCCGGCGCGCTATCAGACCGTCGAGCAGGCGCTCGGCGCAGGCGCCATGTTCTACGCCGACATCGTCGAATCGCTCGGCAGCCGCGACGGCCGCGAAGTCGCCTGCGCTATCGACGAATTGCGCCAGGCTGGACGCTTAAGCCGCGACCGCGACGGCCGCTATTACCTGGCCGACGCCAAGCCCGGCGTCACCGGCATCGTCGGCGCGCTTTATCACGACCCCAATGCGGGGACGTGAGCCGTCGCCCGTCCGCCCACGGCGGGAAACAAATACCAACCGGTTCTCGCGGCGCGACCAGCGCGCGAGTGTTGTCAAACAGCGATGTCGAACATCCGTAGCCCGCATGAGCGGAGCGATATGCGGGTACGGTCGAGAAGCTTCAATGTCCATCCCGGATGTCGCTTTGCTCATCCGGGCTACGAAGAAATAAGGGAAGCGGAACGCCGGCAAACGCGGGTAACACCTCCCGCACGCAAAACGGCGCGCGGGTCGCGCCACGGAAGGAGCGGCTTACGCCGCCCTTCCGCTCTCGGGCGCGCTCGCCTGCCGGCGTTCCACCACGGCTCTCGCCGAGGGGACTTACGTCACCCAAGGCGCAACCCAGGCCATGCTTCCTGGGACGCGGTCTGAGCGGGCGTTACCCGCCTTCGCCTGTCCCAGTCCAGTGAGCACCTCACGCGCCGATCGTAGTATCGGCAGGCCTGATGCCCGGGCCGCCCGGAGGCGGAGCTGATGAGGCCCCGCCCGCGGGCACCGCACTCGCCCCTGCCGCCCGGCATCACCCGGACGGCGTCCCTTAGGGCGAGTTTGATTCGCAGGGATGTAACGTAAATGGAGACCAATGTCAAGGGTGGTCGCAATAATAAGGACATAACCGATCCGCCCCGCAATGGCAAAGGAGCGGCTCAAAGCCGCGTAGATTTTTCTCCCGGACTCCGCTTCGCGCAATCCAGGTTGCCGCTAGAGAAACTTAACCTCATCCCCCGCCGCGATCGCCCCGGCCTCGATCACCTCCGCATAAATCCCGCAATCGCCGTGGCCGAGATTGAGCATGATCGCTTTCGGCACGTTGAGGTCGCGGAGCCCGGTGTCGGGATCGACATTGGTGGCGGCGCAGCGGACGATGCGCTTGACCACCTTCAGGCGTGCGCCGCCGAACGTAAGTTCTCTGCCGAGGAGGTCGAGCTCGCTCCAGGCCGGCCAGCCCTCGACATAGACATTGCCGCGGAAGCGCAGCGGGTTCACCGGCGCGCCGACCATGGTCTCGACCGCGGCGACCGAGGCGAGGTTGATGATCGAGACGACCTTGCGGGCGACGTCGGAAAAACTGTGGCCGGGAGCGTTGAGGATTTTCGGCGGCCCGCGCAATTCATCGGTGCAGTATTCGGCGAAGAAGTTTTCGATTGTCGCGCGGCCTTTCGCCGTGCGCAGGTCGCCGCGCGCGGCCTCCCGCCCGTCAGTCATTATCGTGAGCATGTGGGTCGCTTGGTCGAAGACGGTGCGCAGGCTGGCGAGGCGCTCGTTCTTCATCAGCATCAGGAAATGCGTCTTCGACAAATAGGCGGGCGCGGCGGGGTCAAACCCGGACGGGCCGTTCTCGATGGCATAGAGCCGGTCGCCGGGCAGGGTTTGCCCCGGACTGACCTCCACGCGAGGGAGTTTCTCCGGGCTTAGGCCCTTTATGGGGTAGCGATAGATCGACTGAATTTTAGCCATCGGCGCAGTGGTGCCTCTTTTCCCGGCCGTGGCAATTCCCATATTTATCGTGGGGAATTGCTTTTTTGGGGTTCCCCAAAAGTGTCGGCTTTCCTTGATCTAGATCAGGGAAGGCCAATCGAAATCAACCCAATGACGATGTTCCGGTCGTGCTTTCGAGGCGCCGGGATAGGCCGAGGGAGCCTTGATCTATGGACTTTGAAAAATATACCGAACGCAGCCGCGGCTTCGTGCAATCCGCCCAGTCGCTCGCGCAGCGCGAGGGACACCAGCAATTCGCCCCCGAACATCTGTTGAAGGTCCTGCTCGACGACCCGGAAGGGCTCGCCGCGGGGCTGATCGATCGCGCCGGCGGTAATTCCCGCAAGGCTTTGGCGGATGTCGAGGCCGCGCTCGCCAAGCGGCCGAAAATCTCCGGCGGCGGGGCAGGGCAGATTTATCTCGATCCGGCTTTGGCGCGCGTGTTCGACACCGCGGAGAAAGCGGGCGAAAAGGCCGGCGACAGTTTTGTCAGCGTCGAGCGGCTGTTGCTCGCGCTCGCGCTGGAGAAGGGCAGCGAGGCGGGAAAGATTCTCGCCAATGCCGGCGTCACGCCGCAGTCGCTCAATGCCGCCATCGAAGCTTTGCGCAAGGGCCGCACGGCCGACTCGGCGTCGGCCGAGAACGCTTACGATGCGCTGAAGAAATACGCCCGTGACCTGACCCAGGCCGCGCGAGACGGCAAGCTCGATCCGGTGATCGGCCGTGACGAGGAAATTCGCCGCACCATCCAGGTGTTGTCGCGGCGGACCAAGAATAACCCCGTGCTCATCGGCGAGCCGGGCGTCGGCAAAACCGCCATCGTCGAAGGGCTGGCGCTGCGCATCGTCAACGGCGACGTGCCGGAGAGCCTGCAGGACAAGAAGCTCTTGGCGCTCGACATGGGCGCCTTGATCGCCGGCGCAAAATATCGCGGCGAATTCGAGGAACGGCTGAAAGCCGTGCTGCAGGAGGTCACGTCCTCAGCCGGCGCCTACATCCTGTTCATCGACGAGATGCATACCATCATCGGCGCCGGCAAGGCCGACGGCGCGATGGACGCGTCCAATCTGCTGAAACCCGCGCTGGCGCGCGGCGAATTGCATTGCATCGGCGCCACCACGCTCGACGAGTATAAAAAACACGTCGAGAAGGACGCCGCCCTCGCGCGGCGCTTCCAGCCGATCTATGTCGACGAGCCGAGCGTCGAGGACACCATCTCCATTTTGCGCGGCCTGAAAGAAAAGTACGAGGCGCATCACAAGGTGCGGATCACCGACGCCGCGCTCGTTGCGGCGGCGACCTTGTCGCACCGCTACATCTCCGACCGCTTCCTGCCCGACAAGGCGATCGACCTGGTCGACGAGGCGGCGGCGCGCCTGCGCATGCAGATCGATTCCAAACCGGAAGAGCTCGACAATCTCGACCGCGAAATCGTGCGCCTGAAGATCGAGCAGGAGGCGCTCAAGAAAGAGAGCGATCCGGCGTCGAAGGACCGGCTCAAGCGGCTGGAAAAGGATCTCGCCGGCTTGCAGGAAAAGGCCGACGCGCTCACGGCAAAATGGAAGTCCGAAAAGGACAAATTGTCGTCGGCTGCGGAATTGCAGAAGCAGCTCGACAAGGCCAAGAACGATCTTGCCGACGCCATCCGCCGCGGCGACTATCAGCGCGCCGGCGAATTGCAGTACAGCGTGCTGCCGCAGCTCGAAGCCAAGCTGAAAGACGCCAGCGGGCCGACCGCGAGCGGAATCGTCGCCGAAGAGGCGGTAACCGCCAACCACATTGCGCAGGTGGTGTCGCGCTGGACCGGCATTCCGGTCGATCGCATGCTCGAAGGCGAGCGCGAAAAGCTGCTCAAGATGGAAGACCAGATCGGCAAGCGCGTGGTCGGCCAGGCCGAAGCCGTGAAATCGGTTTCGACCGCGGTGCGCCGGGCCCGCGCCGGCTTGCAGGACCCGAACCGGCCGATCGGCTCATTTATGTTCCTCGGGCCCACCGGGGTCGGCAAGACCGAGCTGACCAAGGCGCTGGCGCAGTTTCTGTTCGACGACGAGCACGCGCTCATCCGCATCGACATGTCGGAATACATGGAAAAGCATTCGGTGGCGCGGCTCATCGGCGCGCCGCCCGGCTATGTCGGTTACGAGGAGGGCGGCGCGCTCACCGAGGCGGTGCGGCGGCGGCCCTATCAGGTCGTGCTGTTCGACGAGATCGAAAAGGCGCATCCGGACGTCTTCAACGTGCTCCTGCAAGTGCTCGACGACGGCCGGCTGACCGACGGCCAGGGCCGCACCGTCGACTTCCGCAACACGCTCATCGTGATGACGTCCAATCTTGGCGCCGAGTATCTCGTGGCGCAAAGCGAAGGCGAAGATACCGATGCGGTGCGCGATCAAGTCATGGCGGAGGTGCGCGCGCATTTCCGGCCCGAATTCCTCAATCGCGTCGACGAGATCATCCTGTTCCATCGGCTCAAGCGTGAGCATATGGGCCGCATTGTCGATATCCAGATCGAACGGCTGCAAAAACTGCTCGAGGATCGCAAGATCGCGATTGCGCTCGATGCGCGCGCCCGCGAGTGGCTCGCCGAGAAGGGCTACGATCCCGCCTACGGCGCGCGCCCGCTCAAGCGCGCGATCCAGAAGTTCGTGCAGGATCCGCTGGCCGAGCTCATTCTCTCCGGCCGCATCAAGGACGGCGAGAAGGTCAAGATCTCGGCCGGCCGGGAGGGCTTAAGCTTCAACGGGGCGGTAGCGGCGGCGGCGTAATCGCCGTCGCGTTCAATCGCTCGCGCACCTGCTCGACGAAATAGCGTGCTTGCCCCTTCGGCAGGCCGCGCACGCGCAGCGGATTGAGCCCGCCCGAACTCTCCACGCTGATCGCGTCCCAGAAGAAGCCGCGGGCGTGGGTCACTTCGGCGACGTGCGAGAGCGGCAGGTGCTCGTCGATGCGCCGCCACGGCGTCAGCCAGAAGTCGACGATACTGGTGGAAACGCCGATATGGTCGGCGACCATGCGGGCCGGGAAGATGAAGCGTGTGAGACCGAAGTGGAAGAACGCCCACAGCCGGCTCGAACGCACGGTGATGCGATCGTCGGGCGCCATTTAATCCTTAGAGCGCCGGCGCGGCATTATTGCTTTGCCGCCTGCGCGACATGCGACAGCGGCGCGGCCGCCAAGACGGCATCGAGCTGCGTACGGTCCTTCTCGAAGCTGGCCAGCGTATCGCCGTCAAGCACGCGGCCGCGCGGCAGCTTGACCCGCATCGGATCGACGAAGCGGCCGTTGACGATGATTTCGAAATGCACATGCGAACCGGTCGACAGTCCGGACGAGCCGACGAAGCCGACGATCTGGCCCTGGCGCACTTGGCTGCCGACTTGCAGCCCGCGCGCGAACGCGGTCATGTGGCCGTAGGCGGTCTCATACCCGTTGGCGTGACGGATGCGCACATATTTGCCGTAGCCGCCTTTCAGTCCGATCTCCTCGATCTCGCCGTTGCCGGCGGCAAAAATCGGCGTACCGAACGGCGCGCCCCAATCGACGCCGGTATGCATCTCGCTGATGTGGAGCAATGGATGCGTGCGCCAGCCGAAGGGCGAAGTCTCGATGCCGGTCGGCACCGGCTTGCGCACCAGGAATTTCTTGTCGCTCACACCGTCTTCGTCATAGTAGTCGTAAACGCCGTCGTCGGCAGTTTGAAAGCGGTAATATTTCTTGGTCTCGCCGCCGACCGTGAGCGCGGCGTAACGCACCTCGCTCGCGCCTTCGCTGTTTTCGTCGTTCGAATAGAGCACGTCGAAACTGTCGCCGGGTTGTACTTTGCGCTCAAAATCGACGTCGTAGGAGTAGACGCGGACGAGGTCCTCGATCACCGCCTTCGGCACGGTGTTGCGCAACGCGGTTTCCCACAGACTCTGGTAGAGGCTCACGCCGCTACTGTCATTTTGGTCGGCGCCGTCCTCACTGCCATCGGTGACCTCGGTATCGATGTTGCGAATATCGACGGGGACATATTGGCCGAGATCGGACAGCGCGACCGCCGCCGTGATGCCGGCCTCGCCGGCGATGATGACGCGCAATGGCTCCATGTGGCCGAGGCCGGCGGGCGCCATCAGCACGCGCAGCTTTTCGCCTTCCTTGACCCCGCCTTCGAGAGCGGCCGGTCCGATCACCCCGATGATGCTCTTGATCTCGTCCGGTGCGGCGCCGAGCTCGCGCAAGATCGAGCCGACCGTCTCGCCCTTTTTGACGATGACTTGGCGCTCGCTCCAATCGCCGCCGCCATTGATCTGGTTCGTCGTCTTCGGCAGCAGCGTGACGTTTTCGGGAACGACGCGCGGTTCGAAACCGAAATAGTTGTCGCCATCGTGTTCGGGTGCGTAGCCCAGCTTCAGGCTCGGCGTCCAGCTCGCGTCGGCAACGAGGCTCTTGGCTATTCCGGCATTGGCGGCGGCGTCGCGTACCCGCGCGAGCACATCGTCGAGCGGCAACAGCGTGGTCGGCTTGACCTTCGACAATAATGAATTGAGATCGCAAACCGCCGGTGACACCGCCTTCGCCGCCTTGGCGGGGGGCACCAGATCGCAGGTCACAAACGAAACTTCGGCGTCCGGTTCCGCGGCCGGCGTCTGATCTTCCCCGGCGACGGAATCGGTAAGCAGTTTCTGCGGATTGAATGGTGGAATATTGGCGGAGAGATCGGTCACCGTCAGCGATAGATTGCCGCTGACGCGCTCGTATGTCCGCACCCGCACCAATTCGCGATTGCGTACGCGCGACGAGATGGGCACGCGCAGGATTTCTCGCCCGACGCTCGGTTCGCTGAGTGCCGGAAGCCGGTCGGTCTTATGCAGGCCGCTCAAGCGGTCGCCGATGCTCGAGATCGCGCCGCGCAAAGCGGTTTCGACTTGTTCGGGCGCGCTGGCAAAATTTGTCTCGCCGTCGAGCGAAGCGAAAACGGCGCCGCCCATCAGGGCCGCGCCGCACAGTCCGGTGAGGATCGTTCCGCTGAACCATTGTACCGAGATCCGGCGCCGGTCGACCAAGCTGCCGGCCCCGTCAACCGAAAGCGGCGGTTCGTTGCCGAGATGGATCGCCTCGGCATGCAACCTGCGACTTGCGCCGCGCAGTCTGGCTTGGTCCAAGACTCCGTCCCCACGTCCTTGGTCCACACGTCCTTGGTCCACACGTCCTTGACCAGGACTCAACGTCCACTGACCGCGTCCCCGACGGCGTCCCTGCACTCGCGATTGCGCGCAGGATATCGCACCCGAAGACGATGCCCCGGCAGTCTCCGGACCGTCAACACGACCCGGTTGCGTCGAGGCGCAAAGCTTAAATGATTCTGTCGCGTTCCCCTTGTTGCGACATCGCGATAGGATTGCCTAAAGAACGACGGAGGAATGTGGCCGCAGTACGGCGCGAGGCGGCTGAAAAAGCCGAATTGGGACGGCCAGATAGACGCCCCACCGAGCGCATCGCGTCCGTCCGTCCGGCTTACGCCAGCGGCGGGCGAGAACGGGCAAAAATTGCCGCTTTCCCGCGATCCACAGGGCTTCTTTCGCATGTCGGAAGGTTGACAATCGCGGTTACCGAAGACTATATAGACCCTCTTGGGCGCGCCGCCGCCTAGCGCGATGGTGCGTCTGCGAAGCCCCTCACTGTTCACACGGTGACCGAGCATCCGGCCATGATCTCGTGGCCATGTTCGCGTCGCCGCGTCGGATGTGTGGGTTTCCGCGCCTCCGGTGCTTGCCGGAGTCGGTTACTGGACGACGGAGCCGCGAGGTTCCGGGCTGTTTGAAAAGTGAATTGGAAGAAAGAGAAACGTGGACGGCGGAGTCCTTGCGGGCCGCTTTCGCGATCGGGAAACCTTTCGCGTTGCGGTCATGGAAGAGACTTCGGCGGTCGACGTTTTAGGTCAACACTATGGTCGTCTGTGTCGGGTCGCTTGGGCGAGCAATCGCACAAGAGGTTCGGCGCAGAGATCAAAGTGGGACCTCGTCAAACGTTGTGACTTGCCGGGAAAAAGTTCTCATCCAACTTGAGAGTTTGATCCTGGCTCAGAGCGAACGCTGGCGGCAGGCCTAACACATGCAAGTCGAGCGCCGTAGCAATACGGAGCGGCAGACGGGAGAGTAACACGTGGGAACGTGCCCTTCAGTTCGGAACAACCCAGGGAAACTTGGGCTAATACCGGATACGTCCGTAAGGAGAAAGATTTATCGCTGAAGGATCGGCCCGCGTCTGATTAGCTAGTTGGTGAGGTAACGGCTCACCAAGGCGACGATCAGTAGCTGGTCTGAGAGGATGATCAGCCTCACTGGGACTGAGACACGGCCCAGACTCCTACGGGAGGCAGCAGTGGGGAATATTGGACAATGGGCGCAAGCCTGATCCAGCCATGCCGCGTGGGTGATGAAGGCCCTAGGGTTGTAAAGCCCTTTCGGCGGGGAAGATAATGACGGTACCCGCAGAAGAAGCCCCGGCTAACTTCGTGCCAGCAGCCGCGGTAATACGAAGGGGGCTAGCGTTGCTCGGAATCACTGGGCGTAAAGCGCACGTAGGCGGCTTTTTAAGTCAGGGGTGAAATCCTGGAGCTCAACTCCAGAACTGCCTTTGATACTGAGAAGCTTGAGTCCGGGAGAGGTGAGTGGAACTGCGAGTGTAGAGGTGAAATTCGTAGATATTCGCAAGAACACCAGTGGCGAAGGCGGCTCACTGGCCCGGTACTGACGCTGAGGTGCGAAAGCGTGGGGAGCAAACAGGATTAGATACCCTGGTAGTCCACGCCGTAAACGATGGATGCTAGCCGTTGTCGGGTTTACTCGTCAGTGGCGCAGCTAACGCATTAAGCATCCCGCCTGGGGAGTACGGTCGCAAGATTAAAACTCAAAGGAATTGACGGGGGCCCGCACAAGCGGTGGAGCATGTGGTTCAATTCGACGCAACGCGAAGAACCTTACCAGCTTTTGACATGTCCGGTCTGGTCGCCAGAGATGGCTTCCTTCCCGCAAGGGGCCGGAACACAGGTGCTGCATGGCTGTCGTCAGCTCGTGTCGTGAGATGTTGGGTTAAGTCCCGCAACGAGCGCAACCCTCGCCCTTAGTTGCCATCATTCAGTTGGGCACTCTAAGGGGACTGCCGGTGATAAGCCGCGAGGAAGGTGGGGATGACGTCAAGTCCTCATGGCCCTTACAGGCTGGGCTACACACGTGCTACAATGGCGGTGACAATGGGACGCAATGGAGTAATCCTGCGCAAATCTCAAAAAGCCGTCTCAGTTCGGATTGTGCTCTGCAACTCGAGCACATGAAGTTGGAATCGCTAGTAATCGCAGATCAGCACGCTGCGGTGAATACGTTCCCGGGCCTTGTACACACCGCCCGTCACACCATGGGAGTTGGCTTTACCTGAAGACGGTGCGCTAACCGCAAGGGAGCAGCCGGCCACGGTAGGGTCAGCGACTGGGGTGAAGTCGTAACAAGGTAGCCGTAGGGGAACCTGCGGCTGGATCACCTCCTTTCTAAGGATGATCCTTCAGAGACGCCTCACGCATCTCTATCGGATCTCTTGGAAACATCAGGGCAGATCGGGTTCAAATCCGAAATGCCTATTAGCGGGACACCGCCGTCTTCATTTCTCTTTCTTCGCGAACGAGCTGTTCGGAGGGCAGATGACAGACGACGGACGACAGATGAAACGCATGTCTGTCGTCCGTCGTCCGTCCGCTGTCTTCTGAACCGGGCTTGTAGCTCAGTTGGTTAGAGCGCGCGCTTGATAAGCGTGAGGTCGGAAGTTCAAATCTTCCCAGGCCCACCAGTTTCAGGAATCAGGTATCAGATTTCAATAATCAGACCGACAAGCGAGCCGCCTCTGACCACTGCTTACTGACGCCTGAGGGGGCCATAGCTCAGTTGGGAGAGCGCCTGCTTTGCAAGCAGGAGGTCGTCGGTTCGATCCCGTCTGGCTCCACCAGACGTCTTGCCGATGGCCGGCACGCCGCCAATTCGAAAAGCTCGTTCGTGAGAAACTCAATGCGCGCGCTCTCGCGATGCGTCGAAAGATGCATGCCGATGGCGCGCAAGTTGTCTGACATCGTGAAGAGGAGATCGATCCGAGCACTGGGCGCGGCTGTGAAGCCGCGAGCGGCGCGCTATCTCCATTCGGGAATCTGGAAACAGGAATCAGGAATCAGAAGAAATTCTGATGCCTGACATCCGATGCCTGATACCTGAAACGTCGGCGAAGCTTGACCGCGACGCTGTTGGATCGATCTTATGAAGCAAGCTGGTCTTTCTAATCAGTGTCCGCCGCGGCGAATGCAAATTCGTTGCGGGCCATCGCCGAGATGGATGGGCATTGATAATGAGAGCGATCAAGTGTCTTAAGGGCATTTGGTGGATGCCTTGGCGCTGAGAGGCGATGAAGGACGTACTACGCTGCGATAAGCCGCGAGGAGCTGCGAAGGAGCTTTGATCCGCGGATTTCCGAATGGGGAAACCCACCTTCGATAACGGAATTCCGAGACCATGTGTGGTCGGGTGCACAGCCCAGCCGCACGAGGTTCTCGGGACCAGCCCGAGAACTGCGCGTCGCTAACGCGACGTTTGGTTTCGGACTTCCGTTATCAAATGAAGGGATGAGATCTTCGAATAAAATAGGAGGTTTCAAGCTAACCCGGGGAACTGAAACATCTCAGTACCCGGAGGAAAGGACATCAACCGAGACTCCGCTAGTAGTGGCGAGCGAAAGCGGACCAGGCCAGTGACGATCCAGAGATAACCGGAAGCGTTTGGAAAAGCGCGCCGTAGTGGGTGAGAGCCCCGTACGGGTAATGCGAAGGATCGTCCTCGAGTAAGGCGGGACACGTGCAATCCTGTCTGAACATGGGGGGACCACCCTCC
>CAWAAE010000004.1:407500-815392 GCA_963779855.1 uncultured Alphaproteobacteria bacterium
CCGGTGAAACCGGCACCTTGCGTGCTTCGTTGAAGGTCGACAGCGGTTCGACCCGGATGATTTCGCGTTGCATGGCAGCCTTTTTCGGTGCGATTGCGCGCTTATCGTCGCAACAGCGATACCGTCTGTCGCGCGCCATCGGTTCGGCGCGCGCCGAACCGTCGTCGCTTGCGAGCGGCGCGGGACGGGCGGTAAAATCCGCTATGGTTGCCGCCGCCAATATGGTCGAGGTTGCCGCGCTTGTCGGCGATACGGCACGCGCGACCATGCTTGCCGCTTTGATGAGCGGGCAATCCTTGACCGGCGGCGAGCTAGCCTATCTGGCCCACGTTTCTCGGCCGACGGCGAGCGAGCATTTGGCCAAGCTGGTCGAGGCGCGGCTGATCGCCGTCACCAAAAAGCGCCGCTTCAATTATTACCGCATTGTCTCGCCGCTGGTCGCGACCATGCTCGAAAGCATCAAGGCGGTCGCCGCAATCGAAGTGCCGCCGCGCTACCAGCCGCGTTCGCTGCGCGACGATGTGTTGCGCTTTGCCCGCACCTGCTACGATCACCTGGCCGGTCAAGTCGCCGTGGCGATCGCCGACGCGCTTATCGCGCGTGGCTATATCGTGCTCGAGGACGACGGCGGCGAGGTCACGCAGGCGGGCGCGATCTTCCTGACGGATTTTGGCGCGGAGTTGCGGCCGCCTTTGCACAGCCGCCGCATTTTCTGCCGGCCCTGCCTCGATTGGAGCGAGCGCCGCTATCATGTCGCCGGTCGGGTCGGCGCCGAAATCTGCCGATGTTGCCTGCAACGCGGCTGGTTCGCCCGCGAGCGCGACAGCCGCGCGCTGCGGTTGACGCCGGCGGGCAGTGTCGGTCTCTTCGACACGTTAGGCGCCGAGCTCACTCCGCCGCGTGCGCCGTCGCGTGCTGGCGAAATTTCGGCATCACCTCTTGCGCGAGTAGCCGCATTGAATCGCGTTCCCACGCTCCGTTAGGTCCGCTCCAGTCGAGTCCGGTCATCAAGAGCGTGCCGAACGGGCCGACCTCGTCGCGAAAGGCGACGAGCTTGTCGAGCATGGTCTTCGGGGAGCCGTAGAGCACGCAGCCTTCGGTAATGACCTCTACCGTGGCCTGGTCATCCGGCATGTTCGGATCGGGCTTCATGACCGACAGAATGCCGACCCGCGACAACACTTCGCGCATGTAGGTGTAAAAATAGCGGTTCGATCCTTGCTCGCTGAAGACGCGGTCACGAGCCTCGGTGTCGCTCGGCGCCACCATGATATTGCGCGACACGCGCCAGTTCTCGCCCCGCGCGGGTCTTCCTGCTTTGCTGCACGCTTCGTTATATGACTGCCAATGCGTCGCGACGGCGTTGGCCGGCATATTATTGCCGGAGAGAATTCCCCAGCCCTGCTGCCCGGCGACGCGCGCGGTCGGAGAGTTCCGGCTGGAAACCGACATCGTGATCGGCGGGCCGGATTTCTGGAACGGTTTCGGCATAGTGCCGATGCCGAGCCCGGGAATGATCGCGTCCGTGAGGCGGACGGTGCGGAATTCGCCTGGAAAATCGTAGGGCGGATCCTGCGACCAGATGCGTTGAATTATGCCTATCGACTCCATCGTCTTGCGCGCGCGCACCGAGCGATCGGCATTGCCGAACAGCTCGAAATCGGAAAGCAACCCGCCCGGACCGATGCCGAGCATGAAGCGGCCGCGGCTCATGTGGTCGAACTGGGCGACTTCGGCGGCAACCGTCACCGGATCGTGGTTCGGCAGGCAGATCACGCCCGTGCCGAAGCTCAGGTTTTTGGTGCGCGGGAGGAGGCTCGCCAAAAACATCAGCGGCGAGGGGATCGGTTCGCTTGATGCCGAGAAATGCTCGCCCAGCCATAATTCGTCGAAGCCAAGTGTGTCGGCGTAGAGCGACTTCTCCTCGTCTTCGGCGAGCGTGTCGGTGAACGAGCGCGCCGGCGGGTGCACCGGCATCATGAACATTCCAAGACGCATCAGCGTTCCTCCGCTTCCCTTCACGCCGCGACCATGTCCGGATCGCGCGCCGGCACGAGGCCGCGAAGTTGCGGCGCCACATGTTCCATGAACAGCCGCATCGAACGAAAGACTTTCTCGCGGGTCGCCCAGTTCTTGCCGGCGACAATCAAGAGCGTGCCGAAGCCGCCTGAGGCGTCGTAGAATTCTCGAAGCTGGCGCGCCACCGTATCCGGATCGCCAAGATAGTAGATGCCGGCCTCGGCAAGCTGGTCGAAGGTCACTTCGCTTTCCACCAGCGACAGGCCATAGCTTGCGTTGATGAGCCGGATGAAGCCGCGCTGCTTCTGGTATCCAAGCTCGTAGGTGAAGGCCGGACGCAAATCGTCCATCGCTTCGCGCCGAGAATCGGCGAGATAAATGTAGCGCGCCACGGTGAGATTGCTCAGCGGCATGGTGCGGCCGGCGGCCTTGGCGGCGCGCGCATAGCGATCGGCTTTTTTCCTGATCGAGCCTGCCGAACTCGATCTGCGCGGAGAGCAGCGTATAGCCGCGCGCGCCGGCGAGCTCGATCATCGCCTCGGTGTCGGTTGCCGTCGCCATTGGCATATGCGGCGCATGAAGCGGCGGCGGGGTGGCGACAATGCCCTTGCCCCGCCAAAACTTGCCATCCCAGTCGAACGGCTCGCGCGCCGTCCAGCACTTCAAGATCAGATCGAGCGATTCGCGCAGCCGGGCGTGGCGGTCCTCGTATGACAGCCCGCGCTCATTGGCGAATAACGGGCTGGGAAAGCCGGAGCCGAAACCGAAAATAAAGCGGCCGCCGCCGATGACGTGATCGGTGACCGCCGCTTGCATGGCGATGTCGACCGGGTGCGTCAGGTGAATGAGTTTCACCGCGGCGCCCATGCGGATGCGCTTGGTGAGCGCCGCCGCCTTGCACATCAAAAGTTCCGGCACCGGCAGCGTATCGATCTTGCCGATATAAACCGGCTCGCCGTGGTGCTCGCTGATATAGGCGTCGCGGAAGCCGAGCTGATCGGCCAGCACGATCTCGGCGAGATCTTCCTCGTAAGTTTGCGATGCGGTGGTGTGCGGACGAAAGCCGTTCGAGAAAAGGCCGAATTCCATGTCCATTCCCTAAGTTTCGCTGAGCCACGTTACGATCCCGGCCGCGGCTTGACAACGGAACTTGACAGCGGGCGGGCAACCTCGCCAATTCCGAGACCAATGACAGCGGATTTATGCATTTACGGCGTCGCCCGCACCCGCGCGTTCCGCGTGCTGTGGGTGGCGGAAGAGCTTGGGCTTTCCTACCAGCATTTGCCGATCGAGATCGGCGATGCCGGCGCTCGCACGCCGGAATTTTTGGCGCTCAATCCGAACGGTCGGCTGCCGGTCATCCTCGACGACGGCTTCGTGCTGTTCGAGTCGCTGGCGATCACGCTCTATCTCGCCAAGAAGCATTCGCCCGGCAAGCTCTATCCGACAACGCTCGAAGGCGAGGCGCGCGCCTGGCAATGGAGCTTTTGGGCCATCGCCGAGGTTGATCGCGGCGTCAACATCTGGTCGCTCCATGCGGTGCGCCTGCCGCCGGCAGAGCGCAACGCCGCCTTGCGCGAGGAGGCGCTCAAAGTCGTGGCGGCGCCGTTCAAGGTGCTCGATGCCGCTCTGGCAAAACAGCCTTATCTCCTCGGCGACGGCTTCACGGTGGCCGATCTCAACGTTGCCGCCGTGATCAGCCGCGCCATCGACATGGATCTCTCCGTAGCGCCGAATCTGAAGGGCTGGCTCGTGCGCTGTCTCGACCGGCCGGCCGCGCGCGCGGCGCTTAAGCTGAAAACCAAGTCCGACAATGCGACGCCGGCGGAAGTCACCCGCCGCATCGCGCAAATCAACCGGCTATGAGTTCACGGCCCGGACGATGGCTCGATTTTCTCGTCGATCCAGTTGATCGCCAAACGCTGTCGTTTGACGGCCGCAGTCTGATTGCCGGTAACGGCATCCGTTATCCCGTTATCGAGGGCATCCCAGTGCTGTTGCGGGCGGACGTCGCCCCGACGCTACGCGGCGCATTGCGCACGCTCAAACTCGCGGATCGGGCGCGGCAGGGAGAGGCTATCGACTTGCTCGCGGCTCTTAACCGAGCGAATGGCGTCAAGGAGCAGATCCGCCGAGAAATCGCCGCCGGCAGCGACGCCGCGGAGGCCGTCATCCGCCGCCTCGTGCGTGCCACCAACGGCTATGGGTATCGCGACCTGTCTGCCGCGGACAAGCCGCCGATCCCGCAATTTCCGCAGCGCGGTACCGGCGAGCATCTGCTCGATGTGGGGTGCTCCTGGGGCCGATGGACGATCGCCGCCGCACGTGCCGGCTTTCGCCCGATCGGGATAGATCCGCAGCTTGGGCCATTATTGGCGGCAAAGCGCTTCGCCAGTCAAAACGGCATCGAGGTCGATTACATTTGCGGTGATGCGCGCCACATGCCGTTCAAGAGCGGCGCTTTTGAGCGCGTTTTTTCATACAGCACGCTCCAGCATTTTTCCGACGCTGATTGCAAAGCAGCACTCGCCGAAATAGCGCGCGTATTGAGCCAAGGCGGCCGTAGCACGATTCAGATGGCAAACAGCGCCGGTATAAGATCGTTGTGGCACCAGGCCAGGCGCGGCTTTCGCGTGCCGGCGGAATTCGAAGTACGCTATCGATCTTTGCCGCGATTGCTGGCTTGGTTTACGGATGCCATTGGAGCCACGACGGTATCAATCGACTGTTTTTTCGGATTGGGCCTGCAGAGTTCCGACATCCAATACATGCGTGCGCTTCCCAGGATCGCAACCAGGGCATCGGAACAGCTCAAGCGATTTGACCAGAGCCTTCCTCTGCTTCATCGCTTTGCCGACAGTCTTTACTTCTACTCAACATTACGATCGGCATAACCGTCCATGAATTCGCGACCGTTCAATCTCGGTGAGGCGCTCAACGAAGCGGTCGCTCTGCAACGGCAAGGCCAGCTGCGCGAGGCGGAGAAAATCTATAGCCGCGTGCTCAAGGCTGCGCCGGATAATTTCGACGCGCTCAATCTTCTCGGCGCGGTCAAGCTGCAGCAAGGCCATATCGGCGAAGCGCAGCGGCTGCTGGCCGCGGCGGTTAAAGCCAATCCGCGCGCGGCGGGAGCGTGGTGCAATCTCGGCCAGGCGCTACACGCGCTCAAGCGCGCGCCCGAGGCGCTCGAATGCCTCGATAAGGCGCGGGCGCTGTCGCCCGACGACGTCAACATTCTCAACCAGCACGCCAACGTGCTGGTTAGTCTCGCGCGGCCGCAGGAGGCGCTCGCTGAATACCAGCAGGTATTGACGCGCGTGCCGAACCACGTCGAGGCGCGCCTCAACAGCGGCCTCGCCCGGGCGATGCTCGGATTTCCGGAACAGGCGCTTGCCGACTTTGACGCCGCGCTGCAATTCGCGCCTGGCCATCCGGGGGCGCATTACAACCGCGGCGTCGCCTTGCTCAAGGTCGGCCGCTATGTCGAAGCAGTCGAGGCCAACGACCGCGTGCTCGCCATCGCGCCGGAGCACCCGACCGCGTGGCTCAACCGGGGCAGGGCGCTGATGCAGCTCAATCGCATTGACGAGGCTATCGCCAACTACGGCGAGGCGCTCGACATCCGCAAGGATTACGCCGATGCGCACTTCAACAACGCGCTGGCCTTGCTCACGCGCGGCGATTACGCCCACGGTTTCCAGGAATACGAATGGCGCTGGCGCCGTACCGGCATGCCGCCGCAAAAAAGCCGCGGCAAACCGTTGTGGCTCGGCGAATATTCCTTGACGCGTAAGACCGTGCTGCTCCACGCCGAGCAAGGGCTCGGCGACACCATTCAGTTTGCACGTTACGCGCCGCTCCTCGCCGCACGCGGCGCCAAGGTGCTGCTCGAAGTGCCGGCCGAATTGAAGACGCTGATGAGCCGGCTCGACGGCGCCGCCGCGGTCATCGCGCCTGGAGAAGCGGCGCCGCCATTCGACGTGCACTGCCCGCTCGGCAGCCTGCCGCTCGCTTTGCATACCGAGCCCGGCGCCGTACCGGCGCAAATTCCGTATTTTGCGGCCGATGAATTGCAGGTCGAAAAATGGTCGGCGCGGCTCGGCGCGCTGCCGCGGCCGCGCATCGCCATCGCCTGGTCGGGCAATCCGAACCACGACAACGATCGCAACCGATCGATCGCCTTCGCGCGTCTGGCGCCGCTATTGGCCGCTCCGGCAGGTTTTGTCGGCATTCAGCGCGACGTGCGTACCGAGGATGCCGCGCCACTCGCGGGCGAGAAACGCCTGACGCATATCGGCGGCAAGCTGGAAGATTTCAGCGATACCGCGGCAGTGCTGGCGCTATGCGATCTCGTCATCGCCGTCGACACGGCCGCCGTACATCTTGCCGGCGCGATGGGGCGCCCGGTTTGGGTATTGGTGCCGTTCGCGCCGGATTGGCGCTGGACGCGCGACGGTGAAACGACGCCCTGGTATCCGACCGCGCGGTTGTTCCGGCAAACTTCGCTCGGCGATTGGGAGGGCGTCATTGAACGCGTCGCGCAAGCGCTAAAGCACTTTGCGCCCCCACCCTAACCCCCGCTTGCGGGGAAGGGAGAGGGAACGGAAACTACCGTCCTTGCTCCCAAAGCATTTCGAGGCGGTGGCGGAACGATTTCGGCCGCTCGGAGAACAGCCGGTGCGCGATGCGCCCGGCGCGAAGCGCCACAGCGGCCGAGCGTTCGGCGCAAGCCGGCGTCAGCCGCGAGCGCCAATGCGCCAGCGGCTGATGCGGCGCGGTGAACCGCTTGAGCACTTCGAGGTCCTGGTATTGACCGAGCCGTCCGCGCAATCGCTCGGCTTCATCGGTCCACATGCGGCCGAAGCGCGGCCACAGCGGTTCGATTAATTCCATCTGGTAGCGCAGATCGACGACGCGCTGGCGCAGCACGTGCAGATCCTCGCCGCTCGCCTGCGACCAGTCGGACGGAATGTGCTTGCGCGCGCTGCGATAGCCCGCGGTCAGTTGCGCCGCGATCGAAGAAAAGTCGAATGGATCGAGCGGCCACAGTTCGACCGCCGCCGCCGCCGTATCGAGCCAGGCGACGATCCGATCGCGCAGCTCCGGCGTCAGCACCGCCTGCTCCTCGCTGCCGCGCAGCGCTTCGATGCGGCCCCGGATGGTCGCCATCGAGCGTTCCGACAACACCATGCCCTTGTCGAGGAGATCGTTGAAGGCGTTGAGCGCCGCCGCGCTGTCGCGCGCGTGGGCGAGCGAACGGGCGTGGTCGCGCGCCTCATGCCGCCAGCGTTGGGCATCCGGGATGAACGGGGCGAGGAGCCGCATCAGGGCGCGCCACTCCTTCATGGCGCGGCGGAAATCGTGCACCGCGTCCTGGCTGGAACGCTCCGAATCGAGGATGGCGGAGCGCGCCTGCGCCAAAATAGCGGCCGCGATGGCACGCACGACCGGTCCGATCGCCGCATTCGGCCGCAAGGCTGGTTTGTCGCCCATTGCCGCTTCTAGGAGTGCGTCCATTAAGGAATTCGCTTGAGGCCCTCCGCCATTATGGCGAATTATTGAGCCCGCCGCACTTCCCTTATGAGGGGGGGCTTGCTACATGATCCCTCGATAAATCAGACGTTTGACGCGGGGTGGAGCAGCCCGGTAGCTCGTCAGGCTCATAACCTGAAGGTCGTAGGTTCAAATCCTACCCCCGCAACCAAATTCGGAGGGACCCCCTGGTGGGGTCCCTCTTTGCATTTTGCGTTTGGTCTGGTGAACGAAGCGACCGAGCGACCCGGGCAAGCGCGTCCATTGCCGCTCCGCCATTGCTGATATGCCGGATGGCGCCGATCGTTTCCACCCGGTGACTGATCCCGCGCAATTCGATATTCATCGTGTTGTCCCGGCTCGTCGTGGTGAATCTCGCTGCGATTTCGTCAATGCCGGCGCGAATTCGGGATGCGTTTCAGTAGCGCGACCAGTCGGGTGCCTGCCGCTGCGATTAAGCGCAGCAAGATTGCGGGCGGCGGTCGCGTGGCCGCTCCGACAAACCGTTCTGGCATGACAAAATCATCAGCTTGAATCGGGTGGCACAAGCGGCAGCGTTACGCTGCAGCTTGCCTGAGACGGTTCATCTCGCGCTGCAGGATCTCTCCCACGGTACGGTCTCATTCATCATTACTAGACCTGCGGCAGCGACGATCTTCTCATTCTGGGCGATGCTATTGGCCGGAGAAGTACAAACGTCGCAGCGCGCCAGACGTGCCAGGGGTTTCGTAGCGATCAATCCACGATGAGTCGGTTACAAGGTCCTGTGGCTTCCAGTTCTTAGCATCGTTACCTTTTGCGGCATAGGCTGCGTCGCGGAATGCATAGCTCGAAAATTGACGCATGAATTCGCCGAGATAGATATCGGCAACCCGCGTGTCGCCTCGAATGACGAGCATGTTTTCGTGATTGGTCTTGATGCTCGCGCCGCTGAAATTCGCCGATCCTGTGATGACAATGGGATCGTCGGAGAGCGGATCGACCAGCATGAATTTGGTGTGGACCCATTTCACATACTTACTGGCAGGCAAACCGCTCACTTCCTTTAACCAGCGGTCGAATTCGTTGATCGTGATGTTCTGCCCGACCGCAACTATCGCGTTTTTACGCTTCCTGATTTGAGCAATAGTCTTTTTGTCCTTCGCAGCCGTGCTCCCGCTTCCTTCCTTGTCCATCAGGGCAAAGTGTAAAACATCATTTTGGTTCATGTATACAGGCACGAACGCTTCATTCATCCCAAACGCAAACGTCATGAACAGGGCTCGCTTGGCGTCAGCCGCAATCTCACCGTACCGGGACAGCGTTCCAATACCAATTTGCGGGGAGAAGACTTCGCTTGTTCCATCTTGAGGCGGGTTGGGCGGTGCCGGCGTCTTGTCGTCATTCCAGGTGCGTAGTTGCGCGAGCGGTAAATCGCGCTCGAGCTCGTTCCACCAGTCCAGGTACATACTGGCAACGTCGGCATCGTTGACGACATGAGCGCAATTGAGCTGTCCAAATACTGCGCTTTCTGTGTAGTTAGTTGATCCGGTGAGAACCTGAACGGGCTTGCCGCCCTTCAGCAGAACGATAAATTTGTTGTGCATCAACTTGCCTTCAGTGATGCCCTCGCAAAGGCCTTTGATTTTGGCTTGCGCAATCGCAGCCCTGTTCTTTTTAACTGGATCGCTTTTCGCATTCTTAATGGCGTCGAAAACAACCTTTACGTCGACATCACGGCCGGCAGCATCGCGTACGGCGCCGAGAATTGCCGGTAGTTGGAACTCGTAAATCGCTATCCGCAAGCCAAAACCACGCCCGGTGGCTTTGGCCATAAAGCCAACGATCGCCTCTAATAGGCCGCGCGAGAGCCAGTCATAGGCCGCGTCTCCGACTTTATTCGGCGGCTTATTTTGGAAACGCCTGGCATACTCTTGTGACGCTATGGCGCCCCGATTGAAGAATACGCTGTGCGTGCCGTCCCATTCGGATTTGGTGTTGACATCAACCGCCAACGATCCGCCATCCATTAAAGCGCCAGGACTGCCGTACATCGGAATGATGGTGTAGGTATAGGAATGACCGGGTTTGGCGGAGTAGTCCGCCCATTGAAAGCTCTGGAAGGGTTGGTCGTGACTTCGATGCAGTGCCGCCGACGGGCAGTTTTGGCGCTGTATTCGGAAACGTCTTCATGCCGCGCATGAAATAAGTTTCGTTCTCAGTGCGGTCGATTCTTTGAATCGCAAAACCGAGGCAACGCGTTTTCTTGCTGCTATCCGTAATATCCCAGCCAAGCGTCACAACGTAGGTGCCGGCGGCCGCCTGCAATACAAGCCCGTTTCCACTGACTTTTTTTCTCACCGTCAGCCCCCTAAATCGTAAGAATTTATCTTTTGCGATAGCCGACAGGTTCTCCAACCGTGCACAACGTTCGGCGATCAATGCGTGTCAGCCATCCTCGACACGTGGCGTTTGTCTGCTCAGAATTTCTTGAGTTATACGCGAGAGAGCTCCTCTATGAATTTGGTTTCTGACTATTCACGAAGACAAACAGCTCAGCATTTTTGTTGGCTCTGCTGAACACGGTGAGTGCTTTGGCGCTAACGTCCGTGTTCGCGTTGCGAGCAAGATGGATGAGTTCGGCTGGAATGACCCCGGCTTCGCCCGCCTTCAAGTTCATCGATTCTTTTCCCTTGATTTCTACGACAACCCCTCCTTCGATCACGTAAAGAAGTTCTTGCGCGCCCGGATGCGTATGCCACGGAGCGACAGTGCCGGGCGGGAAGTCAATCACGGCAGTAACGGTCTCCAAGACAACCTGACCTTGGTTCTCCAGATCTTTTCTCAGGATTTCAGTTAGATTTGGACCGGCCGGTGTCTCTGCCATAATTACCTCCAAGGGGCCACTGCTGAATTTCGACGACGCGCCCTTTCACACATAGTAGTACGGGGGGATTGCACGGGCCGCCACCGCACGCTCCAAAATCGTAAGTTGCATTTTCTATAATATAAAGCCATTATGCGCAACCAGGAAACCTTGATTGCGTTCCCACGTCTGATCGCTCCACACGCTGTCGGCTGATTGGTGTCAGGACTGACATGGTTTCGAGTGACACCGCGAGTTGATCGCCGAAGTTCGCAACCGTCGTCGCCGACTCCTATGATTTCATTGTTGTCGGTTCGGGAGCCGGCGGCGGGCCACTTGCAGCCAATCTAGCGCGCGCCGGTTATCGCGTCTTGCTGCTCGAGGCCGGGGGCGCGGACGAACCGCAAGAATATCAGGTTCCGCTATTCAATGCGGCATCCACCGAACAAAATGATCTCGCCTGGAAATTCTATGTCCGACATTATGCGGATGACGCGCGGCAGCTGCGCGATCGGAAGTTCGTCGGCGATCAGCAAGGGATTTTCTATCCTCGCGCCGGCACCCTTGGAGGATGTACGGCACACAATGCCCTCTTTTTATTATATCCGCACAACAGCGACTGGAATTACATCGCGCAATTGACCGGCGACGCGTCGTGGGCGCCTGCGCAAATGCGCAACTATTTCGAACAGATGGAACGCGCCGACTACGCCACACCGCCGGCTCCCAATCAACCCGATCCCGCCCGCCACGGCTTCCATGGTTGGCTCAGTGTGGATATGCCTGATCTCGCGTATTTTCTCGGCGACACGTCGCTCGAGCAGATGATCGCGTCCGCGTTGAGTTAATTTTATCGTGTCGATGTCACGAACTCGATCGATTTCATAAACACCATCGCGGCCGAGCAGGAGGGTTGTTTTGATCCCAACGATTGGCGAACTGTGGAAAAGGGATCTGAGGTTTCACCCACGCGCCCCTTACGGTCCGGGACGGGCAATGGCGAAACGGCTCGCGTGAACGAATTTTAGAGACGATGCGAGATTTTCCGGAGAACTTGACGGTAAAGCTGCATGCTCTGGTGTCGCGCGTGCTTATTGATGACGGTAATCGTGTCCAGGGAGTGGAATTTTTCGACTCCCCGCATCTCTATCGAGCCGCGCCCGGTGCGCTACTTAGTGGCGAGCTCGCCGCACCGCGCCGAACGGTTCGAGCATCGCGCGAGGTCATTCTTGCGGGCGGCACATTCAATACGCCACAGATTCTCATGCTCTCCGGGATTGGTCCTGCGGTCGAGCTGAGGAAGCATCAGATCGCGGTCCGGGTCGATTTGCCAGGGGTCGGACGCAATCTGCAGGATCGTTATGAAATCGGCGTCGTATCCAGAATGAAAAAGGGATTTGGCATCTACCACGCGCCCGAGGTCGATCTTGCGGACTGGAAACTCGGACGAGGAATATACACGACTAACGGAGTAGCTGCAGTTTTCATCAAGCGGTCGGCGAAGACAAAAGCCGATCCTGATCTCGCTTTACTCGCCATTCCCGGATTCTTCGACGGTTACAAACCGGGCTTTTCGCACCCACCTGCCGAGCCGTTCTTCACATGGGCTCTGTTGAAAGCACACACAAACAATGCGGCCGGCGTGGTCCAATTGAAATCATCCGACCCGCGCGATACGCCCGAAATTAATTTTCACTATTTTGACGAAGGTGACGATAGCTCTGGTGATGACTTGCAAGCTGTTGTCGAAGGCGTCGAATACGTCCGCGAAATTGCGGCACGGACGCCCGATCTTTTCGATTACGAATTGCTGCCTGGGCAAGCTGTAAGCTCACATGCCGACATCGAACAATTTGTGAAAGATAACGCCTGGGGTCATCACGCATGTGGGACGTGTAAGATCGGAAAAGCAGACGACGCCATGGCAGTGCTCGACAGTCGCTTCCGAGTTAGAGGCGTGGAAGCGTTGCGCGTGGTCGACGCCTCCGTGTTTCCCCGCATACCTGGCTTGTTCGTCGTCAGCGCCGTTTACATGATAGGTGAGAAAGCGAGCGATGTGATTAGAGAAGATCATTCGCTGTAGGACCGCTTCGAAGTTCCAGCAGCGTCGGCTTTTTAGGACGGTTCAGTTCGCGGGCCGGCTACACAAGATAAGTGGCCGGGAAGAACTACTATTGTCGTCCGAATTATTTCAGTTTTGTGGCGGTCGGCGGCGACATCCGGCGAGATAAGATTTGACGAAAGGCAATAGTGCGATATTTAATCCCTCTACCTGCAGTTTCATCATGATCTAGAGCCTTTCAATCGCAACGGAGTATGGCGTCATGGCAAAGTCCAAGATTTCGCAAGGCCCCTGGACACGGATACGTCCGCTGCAGCGCGATGAGCTTGATCCTTACACCGAAGCAGGCATGGTCGCTGGCGAACTCACGTGGGGACGCTTCCGCAACAATCTTTGCAAAGTTATGTCCTACTTGCCGCGCCTGATGCAGACCGAAGTGGAATATTGCAACACGTTCATTTTTGACCCACCAACATTCCGCGGCGATGTGCAAGAGGCGGGTTTTAACGAGCGTTTTCTTAGAGAGCAGATAATTATAAAGACTTCGCTTATGAATTGCTCGCGTTATTCGATCACCCATCATTCATTCATAGGTATGAAACTATTTACCGATGCGGGTCGGCGCGAGGACGGCCATGTAAAGTATTTGCATATGCACGAACATGAAAAGTTTCCAGACACATATTCCAAGCTTGAAATGGCGGTTCTCAATTACGTAGCGAAAATTGCGGTTGATCCGCATCTCGTGACCGATGAGGAATTCAACCAATTGCGCGCTCTAATCAAGGCCGACGATGAGGCAAACCCGGCACTGAGGAAGCTCACGGACGATGCGTCGAGCCGTCATGTCGACTCGCGGATCGTAGAGATCACGTGGCTGGCCTGCCATTTCTGCCTATTGAACCGCTGGTTCACGGTGCTGCAGGTGCCCGACGAGGGGCCAAATGATGAGGACAATTTCGCCGCTGCTTATGTCCAAATGGTGCCTCAGGACATACGCGATCGCAACGAAAATATTCTTCACGGCGATTTCTAAAGCGGAGCGCCTAGATGGCTGCGGCGGACAAATACGCCCAGGCGGGGAACCGGGTCGTCGACTTTCTCGCCGGGGAGCTCGATGAGAATGGCGCGGCGCGGGCGCGGCCGGACGATGTCCAGTACTATTACAAGATGCCGGCCGTACTGGCTTATGGCGGTCGACGTACTCTTGCGCTACGCGCGCTCAAGCAGTTCGAAGCGCGGTTCTTCGGCGGCGACATCTTCACGCTGCAAAACGATCCGGTCGCTGCGCCGTGGGCCGCTTATCTCGCGGGCTGGATCGCCTGGGTGCCGGAAGTCTTGGACAATTCGATCTGGCACGGCGCATCATGACCGCGGTATCGTCTCGTCAGGATGCATCGATTGGCGGCTTCACCCACCAATCGGGGCAGAATGTATTGATTGACACCGAACGCAGCTCAGCGGCGGCGATGGGCTGCATCTGGGCGATGTATCTCGACAAGGCTAGTCAGGTCGCGCGGTTTCTCGCTTACGCGCTGGACCATCAGCCAAAGCCGGGTTGCTTTTTTACCTACTTCGACACCGACGGACGCGCCTTTCCTGATCTTAATGACCGCAATGCATATTTTGCCCTTGACGATGCGCACGCTCGTCCGGCAGTGTTCGCATGCAGTATCGCCTCTTTGGTGTGGCTCGGTCGCGCCACCGGCGAGACGCGTTATTTTGATCTCGCGCATCGCTACATGCGGTGGGTTTTTTCCCACACGCAAGACGCGGCGCTGATGCCACTTGCGACCAAGACTGGCTGGGCGGCTCTGATGCTGCGCTGTCATGTCGCCGATGATGCGCTGACGGCATTCGCGCAACGCTCTGGCGACGATCTTGTCGCGCGCGTGCAGGCGGACGGCTCGATCGATTTCAATGGTGTGCCCGATGTGCCAAAGCCAATCGACAAGGTTTGGCTCATTGGCTGGAGCTCCGACGTTGCGCTCACGCTGCTTGCGCTGGCCGATGGAACAGCGTGAGGACGACGATTACGAGCCGCTAGGTCGAATGCGCATTGGGGAACAAAGCAATGGGAGGGCGACATGAGCGCGGCAAACCTTCGAACTTTCAATCGCAAACTTCTCGTCAGCGTGTATAGCGCGCAAGAGGCGCGTGAAGCCGTGTTGGGCGGCGGCCGTATCATCGACAGCGAAGATCCAAAAAGTGCGCTGGGTAACATCAGCCCGCGCAAGATTATGGATGTCAGCGACGCCGTTCTCGATTTCGAGCGCGATCTGGAAGTCCAGCTTAGTACCAATATAGGCGAGGATCAGTTGCTGTTCCGACGTTCCGAGACGGGACAGGCCATAGAAAAATCGCCCTACGAGATTGCTGGCAAGGCGGCACAGGCCGCCATAGGCGTCGCGACCTCCATGGGCACCCGCGTCCACCCGGTGAGCCTGGTGAAGGTCGGCGTCGACGGAATGGAAGTCGACAAGATCGCGGAGGTTCTCACCGAAGTCGTCTCGACGCTTCGTCGTACTGAGCACCTCAGCCACTGCGAGGTGATGTCCGTTCTATTCGCGCAGGATCTGGATACTGGGCGAGGCGCAAGACGCTCGGTCCCGTGCGCAAGACGCTGGTCGAGCTGCGCGAGTTCAATCCCAGCAGCAAGGACGACCCCGACGCGTTCGATATAATTAATTTTTCGGTGAATACACTGCGCGACTTGAAAACGAACGAGTATCTATTCACCGACAGTTCCCAGGTATCACTTCAGTCGCTTATCGGCAAGGGTGTTCTGCGGGAGGCACCACCTCCACGTTCATTCGTGTCAACGAACTATTCGAGCATAGAAAATACTTTCCCAAAATCGCGGCGAATACGACGAAGACCAATCAAAGCGTTATTAAGGCCATGGTCGACGTGACGGCCGATTCCGGCGCCAACGCGATCATGATTGACACGTCAATCCTCACTAAAGTGTCCAACATTTGTTTGATTGATACGTTTTCGCACGGCAAGACGGCCGCGAAGCCGAAAATGGTCGATATAAACAGCGTCATGTCGACAGACGGGATCTCTCTGCAAGGTATCTGCCGCTGCCCGACCTGAAATTTTTCGTCGACTATTGCCATTACCGCGGCGTTTCCGCGAACCTGGCCGGTTCGATCGAGAGCTTTCAGTCGCAGCAGCTTTGGGTGCTGATTCCCGAACTGGATCAAGTTTCGACACGCAGCTCCGCGTCGGCGGTCGCCGTGGATCGATCGGGCGCCAATGCGCAAGGTGAAAATACCAGGCAACGCAGAATCATCAAACGCACATTGGTGCGCGGGCTCTGGCCGCGCCGGAGCACGGCGGAGTCCTCAATATTCCGTCGAGAGGTTAAGAGCGACGCAAATGCAAAGCCTGTGATCAAGGATTTGATCGAGCTCGTGCGCGGCGGGCGCTGCTGAGCTCGGCCTGCCGGAATTGCGGGCCTTCTGGGTGGACGAATTTGGCAATCCCGAACCAATTTCGAGCGAGCCTTGAGTTGGCGACTTAGTCGGTCTGAGCTAGGGAGATGCGTCCATGTCGAAAAAATGCACCGCTGAATTGAGAATTGTTACGCCTAAGGAGGCAAATATCTGCGCTCCGTCGGAGGCGGTACCGGATTTTCCACTGAAATACCGGTGGCACACCGGAATGTGGTGCGAGATTTTCGACAAGCAAATCGAATTAATCCAGGCCGATATCGCGCGTGCCAAAGCTGAAGACAAGCTGGTGGTTTATCCAGCTGCCCAATCACCACTCGCGGCGGCGGGTATTCCGGCACCAATGTCGACGTTGCGAGGTTCATTGAACGGCATCTCCTCGATCGCTGGGGCGAAGCGTTCTGGATTCTGATCCGGCCCAATACCAGTCAGAGTAAAAGCCGGTACGGGCTTGATGAACAAGCACGCTTGCGATCTCAAAATTCCCTTGAACGAGCTGATCGCGCTAACCAGACCGAATGGTGGGGATTATATGCGGATGTGGACTACCGTTCTGTTAAAAACGAACAGCATGTCGGAAAGCGCGACGTCGGCGCAAAGTATATTAATACGGGCCAGTCTTTTGATGCCTTCTATTTCATCGGCCCACGCGACGTTCACGAATTCTTCGACGGATCAAATCACACGCTTACGGCTGGCATCCAAGCTTACTTTGCACGTAAGTTTGCGACGGATTCGATTTTCGCGATTATTTCAGTGTTTCCGACATCAATTGGGATCGTGCTGAGGCGAACAAACCCGGCGGCACCAAAGAGCAGGATCTTCGGGATAATTGGGAGGGAATGCGGTACGATTTCTTGCGCTACTACGCAGTGAGGGCGAGCGTTAATTTCAGTCTCGGCAGCCATGACGAATGGCTCATCTATAAGACACTGAACGACATACGCCGTGACCTGTCCCGCGATCCAAAGAAGTTTATGGCGGACGGCGAGGTCGGCGAGCAAATCGCCGGCTTCTTCGACGGAACGCAAATTAATCCGGCGTCTACCGAATCCGCCCTTTCGCATGGCTATTCTGTGCCTTGATCGTCGCCAAAGATGAAGCGGCCTACGCCGCAACTTGCGTGGTGGCCGCTTGCCAGGCGGCTCGCTACTGCAAATATTTGCCGGTCAACGCTTGCGTTGCCGATGCTCTTGGCAATGCTTGCTTTGCTGCTGCGACTCCATGGCCTTTCCGGCCAGCCGCTTTGACAAAATCATCAGCTTGAATCGGGCGAGACTTCGGCTCGCCGACCTCGTCATCGACGCCCTAAGGAACAGGGAGCCTGATGTCCCGAAGGTTCAATCCAGTTTGTTGCACTGCACCGTAAGTTTGCGCGGTCGCCAGTTATTCCAATTGCGGCGATTAGCCACGCAACCGGAAAAGCCATGACAATTGTGTAAATTCTGGCACATAGTCTAAGACGTACTGCCAAGAACCAACAAAGATTTTGGGACGGAGCGTTTATGACGACCGCATCAACAACTGTCGAATCCGCTACAACGCGGTCGGCGCGCTGGGGCTATCTCGCGATTTGCGTCATCTGCATGGTGATGATCGCAAATCTTCAATACGGATGGACGCTGTTCGTCAATCCCATCAACAAGGCGCAAGGCTGGTCGATCGCTTCGATCCAGGTTGCCTTCGCAATTTTCATCGCGCTTGAAACCTGGCTGACCCCGATCGAGGGCTGGATTGTCGATATCCTCGGTCCGCAGCGCGGTCCGAAGCTTATGATCGCCTTCGGCGGTATCATGGTCGGCGGCGGCTGGGTCATCGATGCCTATGCCGATACGCTGGCGATGCTTTATCTCGGCGCTGTGGTGCTGGGTATCGGCGGCGGCGCCGTTTACGCCACCTGCGTCGGCATGGCGGTGAAATGGTTCCCCGACCGGCGGGGACTGGCGGTTGGGCTGACCGCGGCGGGCTATGGCGCGGGCGCGGCGCTCTCCGTCATTCCGATCCAGTACGTGATCGCCAATTACGGTTACAACGCGGCATTCCTCTGGTTCGGTATCGGCCAAGGCGCCATCGTCTTTGTGCTCGCCATGCTGTTGCGCGGGCCGCACGCGGGTGAGATGGCCGGCGCACCGGCGCCGAAGGTGGCGCAGTCGGCGAAAAGTTTCTCGCCGCGCGAAGTGCTGATGTCGCCGGTGTTCTGGGTGCTCTACATCATGTTCGTGATGGTGTCGGCGGCGGGTCTGATGGCGACCGCGCAGATCGCGCCGATCGCGAAGGATTTCAACGTCGGCAACCAGATCGTGTTCTGGGGGGCGACCACGCTGACGGCGGCGCTCATCATCGACAATGTTGCCAACGGCACGGCCCGTCCGCTGTTCGGCTGGATTTCAGACAATATCGGGCGTGAACTCACCATGGCGATCGCCTTCGGACTTGGCGGCATTGCCTACTGGCTGTTGGTGGAGCTCGGCACGGCGCCGTGGGCCTTCGTCCTGTTCGCAGCCTTCATCTTCCTGACTTGGGGCGAAATCTTCAGCCTGTTCCCGTCCACCTGCACCGACACCTTCGGCCCGCAATTCGCCACGGTGAACCTTGGCCTGCTCTACACCGCCAAGGGCACGTCGGCCTTCCTGGTGCCGGTCGCCAACCTGATCAAAGCATCGACCGGCTCCTGGTACACGGTGTTCGTGGTCACCGCGCTGATGAATTTCATCGTGGTGGCGCTGGCTTTGTTCGTGCTCAAGCCGATGCGGGCGCGGGCGATGGCAAAAGGCTGAGATCGCGGCTTACTGCCGGGAATTATGCGGGCGCGGGAGTAATCCTGCGCCCGATTTCTTTCACACGCCGCTGAAAATGCGGCATTTCGGCTCTGGCATAATGTATTACAGTGCGCTATCAGTGCCGGCCTCAACGCGGCCAAAACTCGTCAAAAGACCGCGTCCGGTAAGGGTTGAGAGCGTCTTTAATGTCTTCCCCTGCGCATCGTTTTTCCGTCGCCAAAACCGGCGAAACCGGCGACCCCGCGACGATTGAGCATCCTCGGCTTGAGCCGATCGACACCGCTTTCAGCTTCAAGAACCAAGCTTACACGGCGCTCAAATCCGTCATCGTCGGCATGGACGTCTACGGCAGCCGCAGCGAAATCCGGCTTGACGAGCGCAGCCTGGCGCACGACTTCGGCATCAGCCGCACGCCGGTGCGTGAGGCGATGGCGCAGCTCGAACGCGAAGGCTTTGTCCGCTCGGTGCCCCGCCGCGGCGTCTATGTCGTGCGCAAAACCAGGCGCGAAGTCATCGAACTGATCACCGCCTGGGCCGCGCTCGAAAGCATGGCGGCGCGACTGATCACGGAAAACGCCAGCGATGACGAGGTCGCGTCTTTACGCAAAATGTTCGCCACTTTCGAGAACGGCGAAGTGCGCGCGCATCTCGACGAGTATTCCGAGATCAATATCGAATTCCACCAGACCATCATCCGGCTGAGCCGCAATACCGTGCTGGTTCAGCTCGCGGAAAATCTGTTCACCCATATGCGGATGATCCGGCGCAAGACCATCGGCGAGAAAGACCGCGCCGACCGTTCGATTCGCGATCACATGCACATCATCGAAGCGCTGGAAGCGCGCGACACTTTGCGCGCCGAGAAATTGGTGCGCGACCACGCGCTCGGTCTTGCCGATCATGTCGCGAAATACGCGGATTATCTGGATTGATGACGGGCGAAGGCCCGACGGAGGAATGCCATGGCTGATGCAGCAGTGAAAATCGCAGATCCGGCCGAAGCTCAGCAGGAGCTGACCGACGGCTTTCATCTCGTCATCGATGCGCTCAAGCTCAACGGCATCAACACGATCTACGGCGTGCCCGGCATCCCGATCACGGACTTCGGCCGTATGGCACAGGCGGCGGGCATCCGCGTCATCTCGTTCCGTCATGAACAGAACGCCGGCAACGCAGCTGCAATCTCAGGCTTCCTGACGAAGCAGCCCGGCATCTGCCTCACGGTGTCAGCTCCCGGCTTTCTCAACGGTCTGACTGCGCTGGCCAATGCCACGACCAACTGCTTTCCGATGATCCTGATCAGTGGCTCGTCCGAGCGCGAGATCGTCGACCTGCAGCAGGGCGACTATGAAGAGATGGACCAACTGGCGATCGCCAAACCCCTCTGCAAGGCCGCCTTCCGCGTGCTGCATGCCGCGGATATCGGCATCGGCGTGGCGCGCGCGATCCGCGCCGCTGTTTCCGGCCGCCCGGGCGGCGTCTATCTTGATCTGCCGGCCAAACTCTTCTCACAGGTGATGGACGCCGAGGCTGGAGCCAAATCACTCGTCAAGGTCATCGATCCGGCGCCGGCCCAGCTTCCGGCTCCGGCCGCCGTCAAGCGTGCGCTCGACGTCCTCAAAGGTGCCAAGCGCCCGCTGATCATTCTCGGCAAAGGCGCGGCATACGCGCAAGCCGATGACCAGATCCGCGCTCTGGTCGAAAAGAGCGGCATTCCTTTCCTGCCGATGAGCATGGGCAAGGGCCTGTTGCCCGACACGCATCCGCAGTGTGCGGGTGCTGCGCGTTCGACGGTGTTGAAAGACGCCGACGTCGTCATGCTGATTGGCGCCCGCCTCAACTGGCTTCTGTCGCATGGCAAGGGCAAGACCTGGGGTGAGCCTGGATCGAAGAAATTCATCCAGATCGACATCGAGCCCAAGGAAATGGACAGCAATGTCGAGATCGTCGCGCCGGTGGTCGGCGACATTGGCTCCTGCGTCTCGGCTCTTCTTGCGGGCATCGATGGCAAGTGGCCGGCTCCACCGGCCGAGTGGACCGACACCGTCAAGGCGAAAAAAAATGAGAACATCGCCAAGATGGCGCCGAGGCTGATGAAAAATTCCGCGCCGATGGACTACCACGGCGCGCTCGGTGCACTGCGTACCGTCATCAAGGAGCGGCCGGATGCCATCCTCGTCAACGAGGGTGCCAATACGCTCGATCTCGCGCGCGGCATCATCGACATGTATCAACCGCGCAAGCGCTTGGATGTCGGCACCTGGGGTGTCATGGGCATCGGCATGGGCTTTGCCATCGGCGCTGCAATTGAGACCGGAAAATCCGTGCTCGCAGTCGAAGGCGACAGCGCTTTTGGTTTTTCCGGCATGGAAGTCGAGACCATCTGCCGGTACAACCTGCCGGTCTGCGTCGTCATCTTCAACAATAACGGCATCTATCGCGGAACCGACATCAATGCCGCCGGCGGTTCGGACCCTGCGACAACCGTCTTCGTCAAGGGCTCGCGCTACGACAAGATGATGGAGGCATTCGGAGGTGTCGGCGCCAATGCCACGACCCCCGACGAACTGAAGCGCGCCGTCGATGCGGCCATGGATTCCGGCAAGCCGACCCTCATCAACGCGGTGATCGATCCAGCGGCCGGTAGCGAGAGCGGCAAAATCGGCAACCTCAATCCGCAAAGCAAGATTGGCAAGAAATAAAGGCGCACGCAGCGCATCGCGCCGTGCTGCGCAGCGCCCGGGACGCGAGACTGAGTTAAGGAGAGGAAACAATGGCAACGCGCAAGAAGGCCACTCAAGCAAAATCCAAAGCGGCATCAAAGAAGGCCTTCAAAAAGGTCATCAAGCTAAAACCGAAGAAGTCGGCATCGAAAGCTCATGCCGGCAACGGTTTGCCGCGGCCGAGCTCAAAACCGTGGGGCCAGGCGGGTAGGGCGCTGGAAGGCGTGAAAATCCTCGACTTCACGCATGTGCAATCTGGGCCGACCTGCACGCAGTTGCTCGCTTATATGGGCGCCGACGTGATCAAGGTGGAACGGCCGGGCATTGGCGATATCACGCGCGGGCAATTGCGCGACGTGAAGGGGCAAGACAGCCTCTATTTCACCATGCTCAATGGCTCAAAGCGCTCGATCACGATCGACTCGAAACATCCCAAGGGCAAGGAAATCCTCGATCGGCTGGTGAAAACGTGTGACGTGCTCGTTGAGAATTTCGCGCCGGGCGCGCTCGACCGCATGGGACTCACCTTCGAGCACATCCACAAGCTCAATCCGCGCATGATCGTCGCCTCGGTGAAGGGCTTCGGCCCCGGTCCCTATGAGGACTGCAAGGTCTACGAGAACGTCGCGCAATGCGCCGGCGGCTCGGCTTCGACAACGGGCTTCCGCGACGGACCGCCGCTCGTCACCGGCGCGCAGATCGGCGATTCCGGCACCGGCCTGCATCTCGCGCTCGGCATTGTCAGCGCACTCTATCAGCGTATCCGCACCGGCCGCGGCCAGAAAGTGCTCTGCGCCATGCAGGACGGCGTACTCAATCTTGCGCGCGTGAAATTGCGCGACCAGCAGCGACTCGGGCACGGCCCGCTCACCGAATACAGTCAGTTCGGCGAAGGCGTGCCGTTCGGCAAGGCGACGCCGCGCGCCGGCAACGATTCCGGCGGCGGCCAACCTGGCTGGATTCTCAAATGCAAAGGCTGGGAGACCGATCCCGACGCCTACATCTATTTCATAACTCAGGCGCCGGTATGGGGCGCCATCTGCGCCCTCATCGGCAAGCCGGAATGGAAGACCGATCCGGATTTCGCCACACCGCCGGCGCGGTTGCCGCGGCTGCGGCAGATTTTCGACACCATCGAGCAATGGACCAAGACCAAGAGCAAGTTCGAGGTCATGGACATCTGCAACAAACAGGACATCCCCGTCGGACCGATCCTGTCGATGAAGGAGATCGCCGAGGAGCCGTCGCTGCGCGCGACCGGCACCGTCGTCGAGGTCGATCATCCGACGCGCGGCGCATATTTGACCGTCGGCAATCCGATAAAGCTGTCGGATTCGCCTGCCGATGTGCGCCGCTCGCCGCTACTCGGCGAGCACACCGAGGAGATTTTACGCAAGGTGCTCGGTTATTCCGAAAAGGACGTCGCCGAGATCAAAATGTCGGGCGCGATCACCGCGCCGGACAAGCCGGCCAAAGCGGAGGCGGCGTAGTTTTTCTTTACCCCCGCAAGGGGGAGGCAACGTTCAGTGTCTGAGGAGAGGTTTTTACGATGCGTATTGTGGTTCACGGACAGCAGGCGTTCGGCAAGGCTGTCCTCGAAGCGCTCATCAAGCGCGGCGAAAATGTCGTCGCGGTCTATGTCGCGCCGGAAAAGCCCGGCGCGAAAGCTGACCCACTGAAAGAGGCGGCGCTTGCCGCGAAGCTTCCGGTCTATCAGCCGGATTCCTACAAGACGCCTGAAGTGCTGGAACAGTTCAGGGCGCTCAAGCCGGACCTCCAGGTGATGGCTTTTGTGACGCTGTTCGTTCCGGAGGAATTCCTCAACCTGCCGACCCACGGCTCGATTCAGTATCACCCGTCGCTGTTGCCCGCTTATCGTGGCGCGAGTGCGATCAACTGGCCGATCATCAAGGGCGAAAAAGAAACCGGCCTGTCGATCTTCTGGCCCGATAACGGTCTCGATACCGGCGACGTGCTCTTGCAGAAGAAAACGCCGATCGGCCCGACCGACACGCTCGGCACGGTTTATTTCGACCGGCTGTTTCCGATGGGCGTCGACGCCATGATGGAATCGGTCGATCTCGTCAAAGCCAGCAAAGCGCCGCGCATCAAACAAGACGAGGCGCGCGCCACCTACGAAGGCCGCTGCGGCGCGGAAAACGCCAAGATCGATTGGGGCAAGCCCTGGGAGCAGATCGACCGCCTCATCCGCGGCTGCAATCCGGCGCCCGGCGCGTGGACTACGCTTGACGGCAAGCAATTGAAGATTTTCGACGCCAAGCCGTTGCCGGCGAAAGACCCGAAAGGCATCGCCGGCAAGCTCGGCGAGATCGCCGCGGTCGAAGCGGACGGCTTCACCGTGGTCTGCGCCGACGGGCGCTTCAAGATTTCTCGCGTTCAGCCCGCCGACGGCAAAAAGGTCGAAGCCGGCGAATGGGCGAAGTCCGTCAACCTCGCCGCAAAAGCGAGGTTGACGTGAACCTTGCCGGGTTCAGAGCCTTCGACCTTTTCCGCTGACATCTAACGGATCTCCAAACATGCCCGCCTCACAACATCAGTCGCCGAAATCGGATATTGAAATCTCGCAGGCCGCCAAGAAGCGGCCGATCGTCGACATCGCGCGCGAGAAACTCGGCATCGCGCCGGAAAATCTCGAACCTTACGGCCACTACAAGGCCAAGGTGTCGATGGATTACGTCAAATCGCTGCAAAGCAGGCCGAACGGCAAGCTCATTCTGGTCTCCGCCATCACGCCGACACCGGCGGGCGAGGGCAAGACCACGACGACAGTCGGGCTGACCGATGCGCTCAACCATATCGGCAAGAAAGCGATGCTGTGCCTGCGCGAGCCGTCGCTCGGACCGTCATTCGGCGTCAAGGGCGGCGCCGCCGGCGGCGGCTACGCCCAGGTGGTGCCTATGGAGGACATCAACCTTCACTTCACCGGCGACTTCCACGCCATCACCTCGGCGAACAATCTGCTCGCCGCGCTGCTCGACAATCACATCTATTGGGGCAATGCGCTCGGCATCGATCCGCGCCGCGTGGCCTGGCGCCGCGTGATCGACATGAACGATCGCGCGTTGCGCTCCATCGTGTCCTCGCTCGGCGGCGTCGCCAACGGTTTTCCGCGCGAGGACGGGTTCGACATCACCGTCGCTTCGGAAGTGATGGCGATCTTCTGCCTGGCGCGCGATCTCGACGATCTCAAGAAGCGGCTCGGCAATATCGTCGCCGCCTATACCCGCGACCGCAAGCCGATCCGTGCCGCCGATCTCAAGGCGCACGGCGGCATGACCGTGCTGCTCAAGGAAGCGCTGGCGCCCAACCTGGTGCAGACGCTGGAAGGCACGCCCGCCTTCATCCATGGCGGGCCGTTTGCCAATATCGCGCATGGTTGCAATTCGGTGCTGGCGACGACGACCGCGCTCAAACTCGCCGATTATGTGGTCACCGAAGCCGGCTTCGGCGCCGATCTTGGCGGCGAGAAGTTCATGGACATCAAGTGCCGCAAGGCCGGCATCGAGCCGTCCTGCGCGGTGCTGGTCGCCACCATCCGTGCGCTCAAGATGCACGGCGGCGTCAAGAAGGAAGACCTTAAGTCCGAGAACCTGAAGGCTCTCGAAGCCGGCATGAGCAATCTCAAGCGCCACGTCGAGAACGTGCAGAAGTTCGGCATTGTCCCGATCATCTCGATCAACCGCTTCTCCGCCGATACCGAGGCGGAGATCAAGCTCGTGGAAGACACCTGCAAGAGCCTCGGCGTCGAGGCCTTCATGGCCGATCACTGGGCGATGGGCGGGGAGGGCGCGGCCAATGTGGCGCGCGCTGTCGTCAAAGTCGCCGAGAGCGGCAAAAGCAAGCTCAAATTCCTTTATCCCGACGATATGCCGCTGTTTGAAAAGATCCGCACCATCGCCAAGGAAATCTACCGCGCCAAGGATGTTACCGCGGACAAATCGGTGCGCGACCAGCTCACCAATTTCGAGTCGATGGGTTACGGCAAATTCCCGATCTGCGTCGCCAAGACGCAGTACAGTTTCTCGACCAATCCCGATGCCAAAGGCGCGCCGACCGACCACGTCATCAACGTGCGCGAGGTGCGGCTTTCCGCCGGCGCCGAATTCGTGGTCGCGATCTGCGGCGAGGTCATGACCATGCCCGGCCTGCCCAGAGTCCCGGCGGCCGACGTGATCGATATCGGCCCCGACGGCAAGATTGTCGGGTTGTTCTAACAAACTTGAATCCGTGTATTGTGTGGCTGCCTGTTTGAGCGGATTGAGAATAGGCGTGCTTCTTGGATAGTGTTTTGGAGCGGTATCGACTCATTGCGTCATTCGTGATCTCCTGCCGACTTCAGTCTAGCGGCGTTATTGCGCCGGCAATGTGGTCTTGACGTCGGGAATAGTATGTTTGCGTTCAATAGTTTAGCGACGCGATGTCGGCCGAAGCGCCTCGTCGCGCTCGCCATGCTACTTCGATGAGCGCCATTGCTGCTATCTTCCATCATGACGGGCAACCGTCGGCCGGCAGCAAGGTCGAGCGCATGCTCAAAGCCCTGACAATCTACGGTCCCACCCGGCAAGGTTTTTGGCAGGATCGGGACTCGCGTTAGGCCACGGTTTTTGCTGTCGTGCCAGAAGATACTGCCGATCGCCCTGTATTGAGCGCGACTGGCTTGTGCATCTTGTTGCTGATGCGCGCATCGATAATCGCGATGAGCTTGCGCGTCTTTTGAACTCGATGTGGCAAGTACGGCTGCGCTGTTCGATAGTCATTTCATACTCGCGGCGTACGAGCGCTGGGACGAGAGTGCTGCTGTCATATCGTCGGCCGATTTACGTTTGCGATTTGGGATGCGCGCAGCGCGCCTTTTCTGCGGTCGCGATCATCTCGGCGACCTGCCGCTTTTTTTCCATCGCGCGCGCGGCTTTAGCGCGGTCGCCAGCATGCCGAAGGGTCTGCTTGCCTTGCCGGATATTCCGCGCGAGCTTGATGAAGATACGATGCGCGCCGCACTGGCGCTGATGCGTTACGATCGAACGAAGAGCTTTTATTGCGGCATTTCCAATGTGCCGCCTGGGCACACACTGACGGCAACCGCCGACGGCGCCGCCCTGCATCGCTATTGGAGCGCCAATCAAGCGGCACCGATCCGTCTGCGAAATGACGAGGATTATGTTGAGGCCGCCAGGGCATTGCTTGACGACGCCGTCGCCTGCCGGTTGCGCCGCACCGGAAAGGTCGCGACGCACCTGAGCGGCGGTCTCGACAGCGGCGCCATCGCTGCGACCGCGGCGCGCCAACTGGCCGCGACGAACGAACGGCTTGTGGCGTTCACTGCCGTTCCGCGCGCCGGCTATGCGGGACATTCGCGCGGTCGCTTCGTCGACGAATGGCCGAACGCTCACGCGGTCGCGCTTATGTATGCCAATATCGATCATCTGCCCGTTACCAATAGCAGACAGTCTTCTTTGGCTGGTCTCGACGCGGCGATCTTCGCTGATGATCGCTACGTTCTCAATCTGTGCAACTGGGGATGGATCGAAAGCATCGCCGATGCGGCGCGGGCCAGAGACGTCCGTGTCATGCTGAGCGGCGATTTCGGCAATATTGCATTGAGTTACGACGGGCTGCCCTTGCTTGCCAATAGCATTGCCGCCGGCAGGTGGGGAACAGCGGTCAGCGAAGCGATAGCCTGGCGCGACGCGGCGCGATGAGGCCACGCGCGGTCATCGGGTCGAGCCTGGCGCCCCTCCTTCCGGCATGGACTTTTCAACTTTGGGATCGGTGCCGCCGTGTCCCCGACGCGCGCGCGCAGATCAGTGCACTGAAGGCGGAGCATTTAAAGGCTGTCGAACGCTCCGCCCGCAGTGCCCGTTGGCCGTCCGACGTGCGCCGGATTCGCCTCGATCGCGCGGGCCGTGCGCGTGCCCTGGCGCGGCTTGACACGGGAGAGTTTCGTCTGGGTTTACTCGCTACGCACGGCATAGACCAGCGCGATCCAATGATGGACAAACGGCTTGTCGATTTCTGCTTTGCGATCCCCGAGGAACAATTCCTGCGACGGGGCGAGACGCGCTCGCTCATGCGTCGGGTAACGGAGGGAACGCTGCCCGACGCGGTGCGGCTTGAAACGCGCCGCGGGCTGCAGGCAGCCGACTGGCACGAGACACTCAATACGAGCCGTGACGACGTTGCGGCAGAGATCGATCGGCTGGAACATTCACCGCTCGCCTCGCGACTGCTCGATCTGCCGCGATTGAAGCGCCTGATCCGCGACTGGCCATCAGGTGACTGGAATTCGGCCGGACATCGTGACAAACTACCGGTTTGCGCTGCTGCGTGCCGTTTCCGCCGGCCGTTTTATCCGGTCCGTCGAAGGCGGAAATGCATGACGGCGGAGCGCTTTCACTATCGCGCCTTCGGCCTCGATATCGATTTGGAGCTGGAGATCGCCCAGCTGCAGATCGGCGATGCCGATCAGGCCGATCCGGATCGCAAGTTGATTTTGCAATTGGGCGAAGTGGAAGAAAAAACGATCACGTGCGCCCAGGCTTGCGCCGCGGGTTGGTTCGGACGCAGTTTCGCTACGAGGTCGTTGAACGGCCGGCATGTGACGATCGAGTGCTTGCCGGGCGCCGACCGTCGTGACGTCACCGACATGATTGCGGGCCGCGTGATGACGAGCGTGATGTATCAGCGCGGCTTGTTGCCATTACACGCCAGCGCCGTCAGTATCGGTGGCGGCATTGTCGCGCTCTGCGGAGAATCAGGTACGGGAAAATCGACACTGGCGGCCGCGCTGGGGCGGAACGGCCATGTTGTCGTCAGCGACGACTTGCTGCCCGTGAGGGCTTCCGCGGGGCAAATACCTCGAGCGTGGCCGGGCGCGTCACGGCTCAAGCTGTCGCAAGCCGCGCTCGACTATTTGGGGTACACCGACGATAATCTGCCGCTTGTGAACAGCCAGGAAGAAAAATTTTTGGCCGACCAGGCACCACTTGGCAGTTCGGAAAAATCCGAATTATGGCGCGACGGCCAGTCGTTGAAGGCGATTATTCGAATTAAGCGGGGCCCGCTTGCGATCAGAAATCTCCGCCCGCTGGAAGCCATGGCCGATTGGCCGCTGCATATGCGCAGTACGGATTTGGTGCCGGTCGCCGATCCGCCGGACGCGATCTGGCAACAGTGGCTGAATATTGTGAAGCAAGTACCGATGCTGGAACTCAGTTGCAGCGGCGAATTTTCAGAGCTTCTGGAAACTGCCAAACGCATCGAGAAATATCTGGCGGCTGGTCAGTGAGCGGACCGAAAGGAGGGAGACGAACGTGGCAACAGGATCTTTGACAGCCGATTCGATCGTGCGCCGCCAGGCCGAAGTGTTGTCCACGCTAACGGCGGATGAGACGCTCGCAATGGATATCGCCAGCGGAGCGTGCTTTGCATTCAATGGACCAAGCGCGCGAATTGGGCGCTGATTGAAACGCCGATCGGCGTTCGTCAATTGGTGCGCAACCTGGTCGAGGAATACGAGATCGAGGAAGCGGACTGCCTCGATCAGACAATAACCTATCTGAAAAAACTTTTGGCCGAAGGCGTCGTCGCCATAGCCGATCCCTCGACGGACTAGGCTTGCATGGCTCAACCGGTCAACGTGGCGCTCTGCTTCGACCGGCACCTGGCGCTGCCGGCGGCGACGGTCGTCGCATCGGTCATGCGGAGCTGTTCGCAACCGGTACACTTTTATCTGGTCATCGATCCGGCGCCCGAAATGAAGGAATTTCTTGGCGCCGTCTTAGCGCATTTCGGGGCCAGCGGGACGATCGTGGAGGCAACACCGGAAACTGTGCTTAAGGCCAGACACGATGTGTACAGCGTTCCATCGACAGCAACCTATCGCCGGTTTTATCTGGCGCGACTTGTGCCGGACGTCGATAGGCTGATTTATCTCGATTCCGATGTCGTCGTTAGGCACGATCTGACGGAACTATGGCGCCAGCCGCTCGATGGTTATCCGCTTGCCGCAGTTCCGCATGGCTGGGCGGCGGACAACAAGACGATGCTGGATCTTTTTCCGGACGGCTATTTCAACGGCGGCGTGTTGCTCATGGATCTCGCATGCTGGAGAGATCAAGGCGTCGCCAGCCGACTGGAGGACGCGGTGCGATGCCTCTCTTGCAAGCCCCGGCGGAGCGCTCTGGCACCACGATCGAAGGGCCGCTCAACGAGGTTCTGGTTGATGACTGGCAGCATCTTTCGCCACGCTGGAACTTCACGGCTTACTTCACGGAACTCGGCAGCTGCAAAGCTGCGGCTCTCGCCGGAACTGCTGTCGGCAATCCGGCAAGACCCGGGCATCATGCATTTCGCCGGCGGTTACAAGCCGTGGCTGTCGGACTTCGCGCGGCTTAGTCCCTATCACGTCGAATTTGACAAATTGCGTAACGAGCTGGAGCGGAGCATCGATCTCGCGGGATTTGACTGGCCGGGACGCTTCATCGGCAGCAGGTCGAACCAAAGGCTGCGACGGCTACGCGCCATGTCGCTGGTCCATCGAGCGCGCCAATTCGATCTGGGGCGCTGGGCGGTCGTTGCGAAAGGGCTTATGCCGGTCGACGTTCTGGCGGTTGCGCGCGAGCAGGGCCTCGATATAGCCGGCGTCGTAAGCGACAATCCGCTGTTTCATCGCGGGCAATTTGGTGATTTCACTGTGCACGACGCCGCCGAACAGATTCGTCGGGGTTGCAGAGGTTTTCTGATCGCCGATTTTCGTACCGCGGCCGCAACCGCTGCGTATGTCAGAGCAGTGGCAGAAACGCTGGGCGCCGATGTGCCAATCCTGGTCTAACAGGTCGCGGAGTGCCGGCGGTGGAGCGACGGGCATGGACGCTGGTGGTAACATTGCTGAATTGCCCGTATAAGTCCGAACCGTTAACAGGAACCAGGAGAAAACGATGCTGAAATTCTACTACAGCGGCGCGCCGAACCCGACCAAGATCGCGCTGTTTCTCGAAGAGGCAGGTCTGCCCTACGACGCCATACCGGTCGATACCCGCAAGGGCGAGCAACACAAGCCGGAATTTCTTGCGATCAACCCGAATGCGAAGCTGCCCGCCATCGTCGACGGCGACGTCACGGTGTTCGACAGTAGTGCGATTCTGCTTTACCTCGCCGAGAAGACCGGCAAGTTCCTGCCGGCCAAAACCGACAAGGCGCGCGGCGAGCTATTGTCGTGGATGTTCTTCGTGTCGTCCGGGGTCGGCCCGTATTTCGGCCAGGCGGTGCACTTTAAGAATTACGCGCCGGAGAAGCTTCCCTACGCCATCAACCGCTACGTCTTCGAGGCGCAGCGCCATGCCGGCATTCTCGATGCGCGGCTCGGCAAGCGGAAATACATGCTGGGCGATAGCTATACGATCGTCGACATGAACGTCTGGGGCTGGGCGCGCATGCTGCCGAATGTGGTCGGCGAGGGCGCTTGGGACAAGTACAAGAATATCAAGCGGCTCGTCGACGAGATCAACGCCCGTCCCGCCGCGCAGAAGGCGAACACGCTGAAGGACCGTCACAAGTTCAAGACCGAGATGGACCAGGAGGCGCTGCATGCGATGTTCCCCCATCTGAAGGAAAAGGTCGCGTAGCGCTTGAGGAAGCGGCAAATAAAAAACGGCGCGGCTTTGCGGCCGCGCCGTTTCTATTTCTGACGATGAAACTGTTACTGGAACAGCTTCATCGCGTTTTCGATGGTCTGGATCACGCCCCACGCCAAGGGGATGCCGACGAAGCCCCAGGCGAGGATGAGTTGCAGCGTGTTCGAACCGCTTTGATTTTCGTTTGCCATGATTCTCTCCTTAGGCTCCCGCCGGTTCGCCTGCCGCGTCCACCGCCATCTGCGCCTTGATGGCCTCATGGTCCGGTTTCATGTGGAATCGCCGATCGACGGCCTTGATCATGAGGTTGCAGATGAAGCCGATGACCAGCAAGCCCGCCATGATCAACATCGTGACGTTGTAGGCCTGCGCCTTCGGCACGCCGCTGTCGATCTGATACTGGCGGATGTAGTTGACCAGCACCGGTCCGAACACGCCGGCCGCCGACCACGCCGTGATCAGCCAGCCGTGGATGGCGCCGACATAACGCGTGCCGAACATATCCTTCAGATAGGCCGGCACGGTGGCGAAGCCGCCGCCATACATGCTCATGATGATGATGAAGCACAGCACGAACAGCGATACGCTGCCGATCGAGCCGGCCCACGGCACCGTGCAATAGAGCAACGTTCCGAGCGCGAAGAAGCAGAAATAGGTATTCTTGCGCCCGATATAGTCGGAGGTTGAGGCCCAGAAGAAACGGCCCAGCATATTGAACAGGCTGAGCAGTCCGACGAAGCCCGCCGCGGCGACCACCGAAACTTTGCCCGGGAACATTTCCTGGCTCATCGCCGAGGCCTGGCCGAGCACGCCGATGCCGGCGGTGACGTTGAGGCAGAGCACCCACCAGATCAGCCAGAACTGCGGCGTCTTGATCGCGTCATAGACGTAGACGTCGTTCTTGGTGATCAGCTTCTGCTCGACCACCGGCGGCGTATAGCCCTCCGGTTTCCAGCCCGGCGCCGGCACCCGCACGATGAAAGCGCCGACCATCATGAAGCAGAAATAGACGATGCCGAGCGTGATGAAGGTCTCGGCGACGCCGACATGGGTCGGCGTCGAGAATTTCGCCATCAGCCAGACCGACAGCGGCGAGGCGATGAAAGCGGCGCCGCCGAAGCCCATGATGGCCATGCCGGTGGCCATGCCGGGCCGGTCGGGGAACCACTTGATCAGGGTCGAGACCGGCGAGATGTAGCCGAGGCCGAGGCCGCAGCCGCCCAGCACGCCATAACCCAGATAAACAACCCATAGATTGTGGATATAGACGCCAAACGCCGAAACCAGGAAGCCGCCGCCGAAACAACAAGCGGCAGTAAACATAGCTTGGCGCGGACCGCCCTCCTCGACCCAGCGGCCAAAAATGGCTGCCGAGGTCCCGAGGATGAAGATGCCGATCGAGAAGATCCAGCCCAGTTCAGGCAAATTCCAGTCGCCCGGCGTGGATTGGGTAATGCCGAGCAGCTTGGTCATCGGCAAATTGAACACGCTGAATGCATAGGCTTGGCCGATACACAGATGGATGCACAGCGCCGCGGGCGGCACCATCCACCGACTGAAGCCGGGCTTGGCGATCGTATGGTTACGATCGAGAAATGGGAGCAGAGCCATTGGGCGGTCCTCCTTGGTGTCCCCAGTCGATTTTTCCGCAGGCGTCTTTGCGAAGACGTCCCAAGCGCGGGACGACACGGCCTGACGTTGTCGTATAGCAGCGAGAATCTACCTGTAGGCGGAATGCAATAGCAAGTTCGACCATCGTTAATCGCTGCGGCAGGTTTGGCTTCTGACTAAGAGAAACCCGTGCCGGAATGGGATCAATCCCCACCGCGGCAGCAATGGAGAAAAAACTTACTACTCCGCCAATCGGCTCGTCGTAATCGCTTTGGCGTGAAAATGTATTTTATTTCAATATGTTAATCTTGATCGGCCTACTGAAATCGCTCGATCTTTGGCGCGTGCTACACACCGCCCAACTCTTGCGGTTGGCCGCAGTGCACGATGAGGCCAAGTGTCGCGGCAAGGCACCGTGTTGATGATCGTGCGCGTACCCAGCTCTGTTCCAATTGGCGTTTTTGCGCCTTAAAAGGACAGGATGACCCCGACCGAACAGCCGCCGACCTCGCAACCCGACCAGCGCGGGGGTACCGGGCGGCGCCGGCCGCCGCGCACGCCGAAAGGCCGGCAGGTCGATCCGCGTGCGCTCGAAGAGCTGCGTGCGCTGCTCGGTGACCGCGAACTTCGGCGCGATCTTCTGATTGAGCACCTGCACTTGATTCAGGATCGCTACGGCCATCTGTCGGCGGCGCATCTTGCCGCTTTGGCGCAGGAGATGCGGCTTGCACTGACCGAAGTCTATGAAGTCGCCACTTTCTACGCCCATTTCGACGTGGTGAAGGAAGGCGAGACACCACCGCCGGCGGTCACGGTGCGGGTGTGCGATTCGCTGTCCTGCGCGCTTGCCGGCGCCGAGCGGCTCGTTGCCGAACTGCCGAAAATACTTGGGACGAATGTGCGCGTGGTGCGCGCGCCATGCATGGGGGCCTGCGACCGTGCGCCGCTCTGCGCGGTCGGCCATGTGCAAATCACGGCGGCCGATACGGCGAGCGTTGCCGCGGCGGCGGCCAAGCCGGCGCACGCGCACTCTTATCCGACGCCTGTCGCCTTCGACGCCTATATGCGTGGCGGCGGCTATGAACTCCTCAAGACCTGCATCAGCGGCGCGCGCACGCGCGACGATATTATCAAGCTCGTCAGCGATGCCGGGCTGCGCGGTCTTGGCGGCGCCGGTTTTCCTACGGGGCGCAAATGGTCGCTGGTTCGCGCCGAACCGGCGCCGCGCCTGTTCGCGGTCAACGCCGACGAGGGCGAACCGGGCACGTTCAAGGACCGCTACTATCTCGAACAGGATCCGCACCGCTTCATCGAAGGCATGTTGATCGCGGCCTGGGTGGTCGAGGCCGCCGAGACTTACCTCTACGTCCGCGACGAATATCCGGAAGTACGGCTCCTTTTGATCGACGAGATCGCCAAGGTCGAGAAGGCCGGCCTGTCGAGGCACACCAAGATCCATTTGCGCCGCGGCGCCGGCGCCTATATCTGCGGCGAAGAATCCGCGATGATCGAATCGATCGAAGGCAAGCGCGGCCTGCCGCGCCATCGTCCGCCCTATGTGGCTCAGGTCGGCCTGTTCGGCCGCCCGACGCTCGAACAGAATGTCGAGACGCTCTACTGGGTGCGCGATATCGTCGAGAAGGGCGTCACTTGGTTCACCTCGCAGGGCCGCCACGACCGCAAGGGCTTTCGCAGTTTTTCGGTGTCCGGCCGGGTTAAGAATCCCGGCGTCAAGCTCGCCCCGGCAGGCGTTACCGCGCGCGAACTAATCGACGAGTTCTGCGGCGGCATGGCGGACGGCCATACCTTCAAGGGTTACTTGCCCGGCGGCGCCTCGGGCGGCATCCTGCCGGCGTCGATGGCCGATATCCCGCTCGACTTCGGCACGCTGGAAAAGCACGGCTGTTTTGTCGGGTCGCACGCGGTTGTGATCCTGTCTGACAAGGATGATATCAAGGCTGTGGCGCTCAATCTGATCAAATTCTTCGAGGACGAGAGCTGCGGCCAGTGCACGCCCTGCCGGGTCGGCACCGAGAAGGCGGCGCAACTGATGGCCACAGGGCCGTGGGACCCCGCCCTCCTCGACGAGCTGTCCACCCTGATGCGCGACGCCTCGATCTGCGGCCTCGGCCAGGCGGCGCCAAATCCTTTGCTTTGTGTGCTAAAATACTTTCCGGATGAACTGAAGAAGCCGCTGGGCCATTGGTGATTAAAGGGTTTGCTCTATGAGCGACGCGAACGCGCAAAAGCCCAATACCTTCACGATCGACGATCATGAGGTCGACATCCGCCCCGGCGAGACGATTTTCCGCGCCGGACGCCGCGTCGGCGTCAAGCTGCCGCACCTGTGCTATTTGCCGAAGCCAGGCTACCGGCCCGACGGCAATTGCCGCGTCTGCATGGTCGAGATCGAGGGCGAGCGCGTGCTGGCCGCAAGCTGCATCCGCGACCCCTCGCCGGGCATGAAGGTCAAGACCCAGACCGATCGCGCCAAGACCGCGCGTCGCATGGTGACCGAGCTTTTGCTGACCGATCAGCCGGATCGCGCGCACGCGCACGATCCAGATTCCGAATTGTGGAAGATCGCAACGCGCATGCAGCTTGAGCAGGGCCGCTTCCCGCGCCGTCCCGCGCCGGCGCCGGACCGCAGCCACGTGGCGATGGCGGTTAATCTCGACGCCTGCATCCAGTGCAATCTGTGCGTCCGCGCCTGCCGCGAAGTGCAGGTCAATGACGTGATCGGCATGGCCGGGCGCGGCCACGGCGAAAAGATCGTGTTCGACTTCGACGATCCGATGGGCGCCTCGACCTGCGTCGCCTGCGGTGAATGCGTGCAGGCCTGCCCGACCGGCGCGCTGATGCCGGCGACGATGGTCGACGACAATAACGTCTACAAAGGCAAGCCCGACCGCGCGGTCGACAGCGTGTGCCCGTATTGCGGCGTCGGCTGTCAGCTCACCTATCACATCAAGGACGACCAGCTGGTTTACGTTAGCGGCAAGAACGGACCGGCGAACCAGAACCGGCTGTGCGTCAAGGGCCGCTTCGGCTTCGACTACGTCAGCAATCCACAACGCCTGAACCAGCCGATGGTCCGCAAGGACGGCGTCGGCAAGGCTGCCGACGATCTGGTCGATCCGTCCAATCCGTGGACGCACTTTCGCCCGGCGACCTGGGAGGAGGCGATGGAGCGCGCCGCCAAAGGTCTCGTCAAAATCCGCGACCGAGACGGCCCGCGCGCGCTCGCCGGCTTTGGCTCTGCCAAAGGTACGAACGAGGAGGCCTATCTGTTCCAGAAGCTGGTTCGCACCGGCTTTGGCTCCAACAACGTCGATCATTGCACGCGGCTGTGTCATGCCTCGTCAGTCGCGGCGCTGCTCGAAGGCGTCGGCTCCGCGGCGGTGACCGCGACCTTCAACGAGTGCAAGAACTCCGACGTCATCATCGTCATCGGCGCCAATCCGACGGAAAATCATCCGGTAGCCGCGACCTTCTTCAAGCAGGCGGCCAAGCGCGGCTCAAAGCTCATCGTGATGGACCCGCGCGGCCAGGCGCTGAAGCGCCACGCCTGGCAGATGATGCAGTTCAAGAATGGCACCGACGTGGCGATGCTCAACGGCATGCTCAACGTCATCATCGAAGAGAAGCTCTACGATCAGCAATACGTCCAGACCTACACCGAGGACTTCGACAAGCTCGCCGAGAACGTCAAAGCGTTTACGCCCGAGGAAATGGCCCCGATCTGCGGCATCGAGGCCGATGTGCTGCGCAACGTAGCGCGCACTTTCGCCCGCGCCGAAAGCGCCATCATCTTCTGGGGCATGGGTGTCTCGCAACATACCCACGGCACCGACAACGCGCGCTGCCTGATCGCGCTGTCGCTGATCTGCGGTCAGATCGGCCGGCCGGGGACGGGGCTGCATCCGCTGCGCGGCCAGAATAACGTGCAGGGCGCGTCCGACGCCGGGCTGATCCCGATGTTCTTCCCCGACTACAAGTCGGTGGAGGACGCCGAGACTTCGCGCCAAGTATGAGGCGGCCTGGGGCGTCACGCTCGATCCCAAGAAAGGCAAGACCGTCGTCGAGATCATGGACGCGGTGCATGCCGACGAGATCAAGGGCATGTACATCATGGGCGAGAACCCCGCGATGTCCGATCCCGATCTCAACCACGCGCGCGGCGCGCTGGCGCACCTCGAACATCTCGTGGTGCAGGACATCTTCCTAACCGAAACCGCCTCCTATGCCGATGTGATCCTGCCTGCCTCGGCGTGGCCGGAGAAGGACGGCACCGTCACCAACACCAATCGCCAGGTGCAGATGGGCCGCAAAGCGCTACCGCTGCCCGGCGAGGCACGGCAGGACCTATGGATCATCCAGGATCTGGCCCAGCGCATCGGCTGCAACTGGAACTACAAGCACGTCAGCGAGGTGTTCACCGAGATGGCGTCGATGATGCCGGCGCTCGACAACATCTCTTGGGATCGCGTCGAGCGCGAGCACCACGTCACCTATCCGACCGACGGGCTGGATATTCCGGGCCACGACGTCGTGTTCGACAAGGGCTTCCCGCGACCCGGCGGTTTCGCCAAGCTGGTGGCGGCGAAATACACCCCGCCCGACGAGGTGCCGGATCACGATTATCCGTTCATCCTCACCACCGGTCGCCAGCTCGAACATTGGCACACCGGCGCGATGACGCGGCGGGCGACGGTGCTCGATGCGATCGAGCCTTCCGCGGTGGCGAACGTCTCGCGCGGCACCATCGCGAAACTCGGCATCAAGCCGGGCGACATGATCCGGGTCGCGACCCGCCGCGGTGTCGTCGAAATAGCCGCGCGGCAGGATGACTCGGTGCCAGACGGCGTGGTGTTCATCCCGTTCGCCTTTGTCGAAGCGGCGGCGAACCTGCTCACCAATCCAGCGCTCGATCCGTTCGGAAAGATACCCGAGTTCAAATTCTGCGCCGCCCGCGTCGAGGCGATCGATCCGGCGACACGCGTCGCGGCGGAGTAAATCCTCCCCTCAGGGGAGAATGAAGCGCGGTGTATGCTGCGCCCATGGCTGACATCGGCACTAACGACGTCGACCCGCACAACGAGATCGTGCACCTCGAAGCGCAGATCGAAGCGCTTGCCGACCGGATCGAGAGCTGCCGCAAATTTATCTTGGCGGCTCGGATCGCCGTGGCGGCGGGAGGCATCGTTCTCGGCGCGATCTTGGTCGGCGCGATCGCACTCGATCCGCGGGCACTGCTCGCGGCAATCGGGGCATTGCTCGGCGGCTTCGTCATTTGGGGCTCGAACCGCAGCACCGCGAATGAGGCGGTGGCAGAAAGGGCCGCGGCCGAATCGCGGCGCGGGGCGCTGATCGGTCTGATCGATCTGCGCGTGGTCGGGGAACGGCCGACGCTGCATTGAAGTGCATTGTCGAAGCATCGACGGCGAAATATCATTGCGCAATACCTCGCGGGGGACGCGCCATGGCTCAATGCTATGTGTTCGCCGGTGTCGGCGGCTATTACGGCGGCTATTACGGCGGCAATGAGGGTCATCTCGCCGGCGTGTTCCGCCGCGACGCCGAGGGCGGGGAGTGGGAGCACGTGCTCCGCGAGCCCGAGGCCTATACCGTCTTCGTGCATCCGCGCGATCCGAACCTCGTTCTCGCCGGCGCCAAGGATGGCATTTATCGCAGCGCCGATCGCGGTGCGACCTTCGAGCGCGCCAACTTTCCAGGCAACGGTGTGCAGGTCTGGTCGTTCTTGCCGGACCCCGCCGATCCCCGGCGCATGCTTGCCGGCGGATCGCCGGCCTCGATCTATCGCAGCAACGACACCGGCGAGAGCTGGACGCGGCAAGCCGATCCAAAGCTGCCGGACCGCGGCAAGGCGCCTTTCGCGGTTCGGGTGATGCGTTTTGCGCGACATCCGAGCCGACCGAACGAAATCTATGCCGCGCTCGAAGTCGGCGGCGTGATGCGTTCGACCGACGGCGGCGACAGCTGGAGCGATTGCAGCGATCACCTGATCCGCTTGTCGATCGAGGAGCCGCGGTTGCGCAGCAAGATCGTCAGCGACACCGAAGCCGAAGGCATGCTCGACGGCCACGCAATCTGCATGAGCGCCGCCGATCCCGACGCGGTCCTTCTCGCCTTGCGCATGGGCCTATTCCGCAGCCACGATCGGGGCAAGACCTGGGAGGATATGCGGGTGGACCGCTTCTCGCCCTTCACCTATGGCCGCGATATCAAGGTCTCGCCGCAGGACCCCAACACGCTCTATGCCTGCTTGAGCGTCGCCGCCTCGTCCAAGGACGGCGCGCTCTATAGGAGCCAAGATGTCGGCAAAACCTGGCAGCGATTCGACAAGGTCAAGCCGCACGGCACGCTGATGTCGGTCAGCCTACATCATGGCGACGCCAAGCAGGTCTACATTGCCGCGCGCTATGGCGAGGTGTTCGGCACGCAGGATGGCGGCGAGAGTTGGCGCGAGGCGCCGTTGCCGGCAGGCGTGCAGCACATCTACGCGCTGGCTTGCGGCTGAGTGACTTCATCAGCCGCCACGTTCATAGCGCCTGGAAGAATCTGAACGAGGTCCGGGAAAACCCGAGCCTCTGGTAGAAGCGGTGCGCGTCGACGCGCTGCTCACCGCAGGTGAGTTCAATTCCTGAGCAATGATGCTGGCGTGCGAAGTCGGTCACTGCCGCGAGCAGCTTCTCACCAAGACCGCGGCCACGATGAGGCGAAAGGACGACGAGAGCCGTAACTCTGCAAATCGTCGAACCATACGGAAAATAGGGGACGAGTTCGGCGCTGATCAGGCCCGTGACATCGCCTGCCGACTGCGCAACGAGACAGCAACTGGTGTTATTATGCAGCGCATGATCGAGGCGTTCCTGCACATCCGCCTCCGTCGAGGGGTAACCGAGTTCGGTCAGCAGTAATGCCACATGCTTCGCATCGGCCGCCGTCACGCGCCTGATCATGACCGTCATCGCGCTTTTCTCGCTGCAATTCGTTCCTTCATGGAACAGATTGTATAGCACGGCACTCTCCGCCCGGAGCACCAGATCGACGGATCAAGCGCCGCACGGGCCGTCTGATGAGCTCTGTTGGATTGCGGGATAGAGCCGTGCTTCAGCTGCGGCCTTCGCGCGCGACCTACGTTTTGAAATACGCCTCGACCGTACCGGTAAGCTTGATCGTCAGTGGATTGCCGTAGCGATCCTTGGTCTTGGCGGCCTCGACGCGGATCCAGCCTTCGCTCACGCAATATTCGGCGACGTTGGTTTTTTCGACGCCTTTGAAGCGCACGCCGACGTCGCGCTTGAGCGCCTCGGCGTCGTAATACGGGCTCTTCGGATCGGTCGACAGGCGATCGGGCGGGGCATCGGGCATCGCAAGTTCCACTTCTTTATTGCCGAGTCATTTGCACTGGGTATCAAACCCGCAGTCAAATCATAACATCCTTTTAAGCATCGCAGTCGATTGGAGCGCTTCTACGGGCCACCCTTGACCTCGCTCAACATCTTCAATGCCCCTTGGTGCGTTGACTGTGTCAGAAAACTCCCCGGCTAATCCGGGGATCGCTCAGGAAATTTCGCGGCTGGCACGATCGCGAACGAGCAATAAAAATGCAGCGCGTCACGCAGGCATTCAATAAAATCCGACAGTTCGCGCCGTGTATCGTGGCGGCTGCCGTCGGAATCGCCGTCACCGTCATCGCCACCGCCGTGATCGTTCAGCGTGACGACGGTGACGCCGAACGCCAATTCGGCGTGCTGGCCGAGAACCATTTCCTGGTCCTGCAAAACGGCCTCAACGAATATGTAAACAGGCTCAAAGCGGTACGCGCGTTATTTGACAGCTCCGTCGATCCGGTTACCCGCACCGAATTCGATGCCTTCACTCGGCCGCTTCTTCGTGAAAACGCCGCCATCGCGACCCTGTCGTGGGTGCCGCGGATACTCAATTCCGAGCGCGCCGTGCACGAGCGCGACGGCGTCCTTCAGGGTCTTCCAGATTATCGAATTAAGGACATCGATACCGACGGCAAGATGACGGTGTCTCCGCAGCGCAGCGAATACTATCCGATATTTTTTGCGACGGTGCCGACGACATCCTCGCTCTACGGGCTTGATCTGCGTTCCGAGACGGCAACGCTGGCCGAGCTGGAGCATTCACGCGACGAAGATCGTTTGGGCTTTTCGCCGGTTCCTGCGCTGGTCAGTGCCGGCGGGACTAAGGGCGGTTTTTTGTTTTCGCTGCCGATCTACAAGCGCGGCTCGCGTCACGACTCGATTGAAGATCGGCGGCGCAATCTCGCCGGCTTTGTGCACGGCTCCGTCATTACCGCCAAGATGATCAGCGCGATCATCACCGACAACAAAACGCCAAAAGGGCTGGACCTGTTTTTCTTCGCGTCCAACAGCGGTTCGCAAGCCATGCCGTTCTACGTGCATCCGTCGCGGCTTCGCACATCGCCGCTTGCGCCGATGTCTCGTGCTTCGGCTTCCGCCGGTTCCTACTGGAGCCGGGATCTCAACGCGGACGGACAGCCCTGGTTGACGATGATCGCACGCCCGATGCCGAACGGTCCGCTGATGGTGCATCATGACCGGGCGTGGATCGTGCTCATATTCGGATTCATCATCACCGCAGCCGTCGTGATCTATATCCGGTCGTCACGAAGCCACGCCGTCCGCATGATGCGGGTCAATCAAAAATTCTCCGATCTTGCGCAAATGGACGTGCTGACCTCGCTCGCCAACCGCCGAGCCTTTATGCAGCGGTTGAACGCTGCATTTGCGTCGTGCCGCCGCGGCGAGGCACCGTTTGCCGTGCTCTATTTCGATCTCGATTACTTCAAGGACGTCAACGATACGCTCGGCCACGCAATCGGCGATGCACTGCTGCAGCAGGTCGCCAGCCGCGTCACCCGTTCAATCCGCGAGAACGACGTTGTGGCGCGTTTTGGCGGCGATGAGTTCGCAATATTGCAAAGCCATGCCGAAGATTTTGCGGCGTCGGGTGCACTCGCGGCGAAGATCGGGAAAATCCTGGCTGCGCCCTATGTCATCGAGGGCAACGAGGTCCACCTCTCGGCCAGTATTGGAATATCGCGCTACACGCCCGAGGTTGCCGGGCCCGATGCCATGATGATCCAGGCCGATCTCGCGCTCTATCGCGCCAAAGAGGATGGTCGCAACTGCTTCCGCTTTCACAGCGCCGATCTCGACCGCCGGGTACAGGAGCGCGTCGTTATTGCCGACGAGCTTCGCGGCGCGATTGATCGCAATGAGCTCGAGCTTCACTACCAGCCGGAAGTCGAGCTGCGTTCGGGCCGCATCGTCGGGCTGGAAGCCTTGCTGCGTTGGAACCATCCCATGCGCGGTCAGATTTCGCCTTCGGTGTTCATCCCGGTCGCAGAGCGAACCGGCCAAATCCAACAGCTCGGGCAATGGGTGCTCGACGCCGCCTGCCGGCAATTGCGCGCGTGGCAGGACGCCGGCGTTGCGCCCGATCTGGTCGGCGTGAATTTCTCCGCCCTGCACTTCAAGAGCTCGACCGACCTCGATCGCGATGTCGCTGCAAGCCTCGACAAGTGGGGGATTGCGCCCGGACTGATTGAAATCGAGCTGACCGAAACCGTGCTGATGGACATCACCCAGCAGCATAACGATCGTTTCGAGCGGCTGCGGCAGCTCGGGGTGCGGATCGCGATCGACGATTTCGGCACCGGCTATTCGTCGCTCAGCTATCTGGCGAATTATCCGATCAACCGGGTGAAGATTGCCCAGGAACTGGTGTTCGGCGTCGATACCGACGCCCGCAGCGCCACCGTGGTGCGTGCCGCCATCCGGCTCGCGCACGAACTCGGCATTGAGATCATCGCCGAAGGCGTCGAGACCGAAGGCCAGGAGAAGTTTCTGTTGTCCGCCGGCTGCGAGTATGGCCAGGGCTTTTACTTCAGCCGGCCGGTCAATACCGAGCGCGCGACCGAACTGTTGCATTTGGGCAAGGTCACGCCGGTGCGCCGGCCGTTCCGGCTCGTCAAGACCACGGCGGCATAAAACCTTTTCGCAGGCGCTGGCGCGGGTTAGACTGCGGCTATGTCTCTTGCCGCCGATACCCCTGCGCACATCCCCGCCGCCGGCCGCCCGCGTCACGACTGGACGCGCGAGGAGATCCGCGCGCTGTTCGATCTGCCGTTCCCGGAGCTGATGTTCCACGCCCAGACCGTGCACCGGCAAAATTTCGATCCGGCCGAGGTGCAGATTTCGACGCTGTTGTCGATCAAGACGGGCGGCTGCCCGGAGGACTGCGCCTATTGTCCGCAAAGCGCCCGCTACGACACCGGCGTGCGCGCCGAAAAGCTGATGGCGCTCGATGTCGTGCTGGCCGAGGCGCGCGCGGCGAAATCGGCCGGCGCCAGCCGCTTCTGCATGGGCGCGGCATGGCGCGAACCGAAGGATCGCGACCTCGATAGCGTCTGCGCCATGGTTGAGGGCGTCAAAGCGCTGGGACTCGAGACCTGCGCGACGCTCGGCATGCTGACCGCGCCGCAGGCGCGGCGGCTGAAGGACGCCGGCCTCGATTATTACAACCACAACCTGGACACCTCGCCGGAGTTCTACGATCACATCATCACCACGCGGACATATCGGGATCGCCTGGAGACGCTCGACCATGTGCGCGAAGCCGGCATCCATGTCTGCTGCGGCGGCATCGTCGGCATGGGCGAGACGCGCGAGGACCGCATCGGCATGATTGCGACGCTGGCGTCTCTCCCGGCGCATCCGGAATCGGTGCCGATCAATATGCTGGTCAAGGTCGCCGGCACTCCGCTCGCCGGCGAGGGCGTGCTCGACCCCATCGAGTTCGTGCGCACCATCGCGGCCGCCCGCATCGCCATGCCGCGCTCGGTGGTGCGGTTGTCCGCCGGCCGCGAGGACATGAGCGAGGAGACGCAGGCCTTGTGTTTTCTTGCCGGCGCCAATTCGATTTTCTATGGGCCGAAGCTCCTCACCACGCCGAACCCGGGGCGCGACCGGGACCGCGAGCTGATGGACAAGCTCGGCATGTTGCCGATGGAATGATCTCCTTACGGGCCACATCGAATTTCTGCTCGGCCGTGGTGTCGACAAAATCGACGTGACGCGCGGGTCAACACAAACAAATCGCGAGGTCGGCAATCCATGAGAATAGAGCAAACTGCCGGAAGCCGGAAACGGCTCTCTTTGCTCGCGTATCTTTGCGCTGTCGCCGTTGCCTTTGTTGCGCTTTCGGCCGTCGCTTTCGGCGAGCAATCGGACGACATCCTCAGCAGAGACAGTGTGCTGCGCGATCCTGATATCCCGTGCTTGGGAAATCCCAACGGGAACCTGACGGTTGTCGAATATTTCGACTACCAGTGCCCGTATTGTAAAAAGATGGCGCCCGAGCTCGCGCAATTAGTGCGGGAAGACGGCAATATCAAACTCGTCTTGAAAGATTGGCCGATCTTCGGCGACGCTTCGGCGTTCGCCGCCAAGCTGGCTTTGGCGTCCAAATATCAGAACAAATACGCCGCGGCGCACGACGCCTTGATCGGCGCCGATACCAAACTTACTGCGGCGACGGTCAACGACCTTCTCGCCAAAGCCGGCGTCGATGTCGCCGTGGCGACATCGGATCTGCAAACGCACGAAAAATCGATCGACGATCTGTTGGCCCGCAACAGCGCGCAAGCCGAGGCTTTCGGATTTGAAGGCACGCCCGGCTTTATTGTCGGCACGTTCCGCGTCCCCGGCGTGCTGGAAATGAATGTATTCAAGCAAGTAATTGCCGACGCCCGCGCGGCGGCGAAGAAGCACAAAACTTAAGAGGAGCCGGTCTCTCGGGTCGCGGCCAGACGCGGACACAACACTTGCATTAAATATTACACTCCCGCCGCGCCGCCATCCGCGCGGGGATCGTGGGCACCTTCGCAGCTGCTGTCGGGATGAAGCACCGCGGCGCCGGCATGGCCCATGAGGTCGGAATAGGGCTCGTCGATCACTGCGACATCGTGGCCGGCGGCGGCGAGGGCGTCGATGACGGCGCCGTCGAAGCGCGGCTCCAGGCGCAGCGCCGTCTTCGGCGCGCCCCAGGTGCGGCCGAGCACCCAGCGCGGCCGGTCGATCGCGTCAAAGAGCGGCTCACGGAAACCGACGTAGCGGGTGAACAGTGCGCTCTGCGTCTGCGGCTGGCCGTCGCCGCCCATGCAGCCATAGGCCATGACGCGGCCGTCGTTGAGCACCGCGAGCGCCGGATTGAGCGTGTGGAACGGCAGTCGGCCGGGCGCGAGATAATTCAGCGCGCCGGTACGAAGCGAAAAGCTTGTGCCGCGGTTTTGCATCAACACTCCGGTCGCCGGCAGCACGCAGCCCGAGCCGAATTCCCAATAAAGCGATTGGATATAAGAGACGACGAGGCCCGACGTATCGGCGGCACCCATCCAAATCGTATCGCCGGCGCCGGCGGCGAGCGGCCAGGGCGCCGCCTTCCTGCGGTCGATCTTCATCGCCTCGCCGGCGATGTAACGCTCGTCGAGACAGCGTTCGAGCGCGTGCGCCAGATAATTGGGATCGGTGACGATGCGGTCGCGCACGCGAAGCGCACGTTTGGTCGCCTCAACCAGGCCATGCACATGATCGAAACTTTCCGCTTCGGAAACACCGAGGCGGGCGAACAAGGCAAGGATCATCAATGAAACGACGCCCTGGGTCGGCGCGTCGGTATTGTAAACCGTGGCCGACGGGAGTTTGACGCATAAGGGCTCGCCAAACGCCGCTCGGTAGCGCTCCAAATCGAGGCGCGTGACCGGGCTATGGATGCGTTCGAGATCGGCGGCGATCTCGCGTCCGATGTCGCCGCGGTAAAAATCATCGAGCCCGGCATGCGCCAGATGCGAAAGTGTCGCGGCAAACGCATTCTGTTTCAATATGTCGCCGACCGACGGCGGCTTGCCGTCTGTCAGAAACGTTGCGGCGAAACCGGGAACATCCTTGAGTTCGGCAAAGTGTTCTCGCGTCAGCCGCGCTTGGCTGCGCGTGACGGCATAGCCGTCGCGGGCGAGCGCGATCGCCGGCGCGAGCAGGACGTCGAGTGGCAATTTTCCGCGATTGGCCTTTGCCGCGTCCAGCGCCAGCATCCAGCCGGCGACGGCGCCGGGAACGGTCAGCGCCGCCAGCGGTCCACGCGGCGGGATGGTCTCGTATTCGCGATAAAGCTCGCGCTTCGCCTGCGCGCCCGCGGGACCTGCCGCCATGATGGCACGCACTCGGCCGTTTCCTTCGCGGATGAGCCAAAATCCATCGCCGCCGAGATGGTTCATGTGCGGGTAAACGGCCGCGATGGTCGCGGCCATGGCCAGCATGGCTTCGATCGCATTGCCGCCCTCGGCGAGGACGGCGCGGCCGGCCTCGACGGCGGCAAAGTGCGGCGCGCAGACGACGCCGCGGCGATGGCCGGCGCTGTGTAAATCCATGATGTTCAGTTTACCGGCGCGGGATCGGCGAAACCGCGTTTGCGCAAGAGTGCATCGGCGCTCGGCAGCCGCCCGCGGAACGCCTTGTAAGCATCGGCCGGCTCTTGCGATCCGCCGGCCGCGTAGATTGCTTCGCGCAGCCGTTTTGCCGTGGCCGGATCGAATATGTCGCCGGTCTCCTCGAACGCCGCAAAAGCGTCGGCATCGAGCACTTCCGACCACATGTAACTGTAATAGGCCGCGGCGTAGCCGCCGCCGGAAAAGATATGGGCAAAGTGCGGCGGCCGGTGCCGCATGGCGATCTCGTGCGGCATGCCGATGCGCGAAAGCGCCTTGGCCTCGAATTCCGTCGCATCGATTTCCTCCGGCTGCGACAGGGAATGGAAATCGAGATCGACCAGGGCGCAGGCGATGTATTCGACCGTGGCAAAACCCTTGTTGAAATTGCGGGCGGCAATGACCCGTTGCAGCAGATCCTCCGGCATCGGCTCGCAGGTTTGATAGTGGCGGGCAAACTGCCGCAGCACGTCCGGCTGTTGTAGCCAATGCTCGTAGAGCTGCGACGGCAATTCGACGAAATCGGTGGCAACGTTCGTGCCCGAGATCGTCGGATAGGTAACTGAGGACAGCAGGCCGTGCAGGGCATGGCCGAATTCGTGAAACAGCGTGCGCGCATCCTCGAAGCTCAGGAGCGTCGGCTCGCCGTCCGGCGCTTTCACGAAGTTGCAGACATTGACGATCAGCGGCCGGACGTCGCCCGACAGCTTTTCCTGATCGCGCAGCGAGGTCATCCAGGCGCCGCTGTGTTTGGAAGGCCGCGCGAAATAGTCGCCGAAGAACAGACCGACCTCGTTACCGTCACCATCGCGCACGGCCCAGACCCGCACGTCGGGATGCCAGACCGGCACGTCGGTGCGGGTGAAGGTGAGCCCGAACAGGCGCTGCGCCGTATAAAACGCGGCCTCGATCATGCGGTCGAGGTTGAGATAGGGTTTGATCGCGGTCTCGTCGAATTCGCACAGCCGATGCCGTAGCTTTTCCGCGTAGTAGCGCCAGTCCCATGGCTCAAGCTTGAAGTTGCCGCCCTCTTCCTGGATCAGCGCCTGCATCGCGTCGCGATCGGAAAGCGCGCGTGCGCGCGCCGGCGCCCACACCGCGTTGAGGAGCTCTCGCGCTGCCGCCGGCGTGCGCGCCATGGCGTCGTCGAGCCGGTAATGGGCGAAGTCGGCAAAGCCAAGTAACCGCGCGCGCTCGGCGCGCAGCCGCGCCATCTCGGCGATGATGGCCTTATTGTCGGTCAAGCCGCCATTGTCGCCGCGCATGACAAAGCCGCGGAAGACCTTTTCACGCAGATCGCGCCGGTCGGAAAATTGCAAAAAGGGTTCCACGCTGGAGCGCGACAGGGTCACGGCGTAGCCGTCGAGACCGCGATCGCGCGCGTCGGAACGCATCGCCTCGCGGGTGAAATCGGGCAGGCCGGCGAGCTCGGCTTCGCTATCGAGCCGCAATGTGAAGGCCTGCTCGTCGGCGAGTACGTTCTGGCCGAACGCGGTGCCGAGCTCGGCAAGCCGCTCAATGATCTCGGCGAGGCGCTTTTTTGCTTCGCCGTCGAGTGCGGCGCCGGAGCGGCGAAAGCTTGTATGGTACCGCTCGGTGACGCGCTTTTGTTCGGAATTAAGCCCGAGCCGGTCGGCCTCGCGCATCAGCGTGTCGATGCGGCGGAACAATGCCGCATTGGTGTGGATCTTGTTCCAGTGGAGGGCGATCTGCGGGGATATCTCGCGCTCGATTTCGAGCAGCGCGTCGTTGGTGTGAGCGCCGGCGAGGAGATGGAACGCATTGCCGACGCGTTCCAGCGCCCGCCCGCTCAACTCCAGCGCGGCGATCGTATTGTCGAAACTTGGTGGTGCGGTATCCGCCGCGACAGCCGCGACCTCGGCCTCGTGCTCGGCGAGTGCGCGCGCGTAGGCCTCCCGGAAGTGCTCGGGCGCGATGCGGTCGAAGGGTGGAACCCCGTCGGGGGTGGTCCAGGCCTCGAAAAAGGGATTAGCGGCGGCAGGTATTTTAGTCGTTTCAGACATCGGGAACGGTCTTACCAAAGCCAAGTGGTCTTACCAAAACCAAGTGCAGGCGTGATATATGTCATAGTGCCAGCGCGCCAAAGCTTAAGGAGAGCCGAAAATGCCCCGCCACGCCCATTATGTGCCGCACGGCGTCATTCCGGCCGTCATCCTGCCGTTCGCGGACGACTTGGCGATCGACGAAAAGAGCTTCCGCAAGCACCTGCGCGACATCGCGGCGACCCAGGGGCTCTCGGCCATTACCGTCAATGCCCATTCGACCGAGGTCGCCTCCTGCAGTTTCGACGAGCAGCGCCGCGTCCTCGACATCGCGCAGCACGAGATCGGCGGCCGGCTGCCGATCGTTAACGGCGTGTGGGCCGACGGCAGCCTCGAAGCCGCGCGCATCGCGCGCATGGCGGAAGCAGCGGGCGCCTCGGCGCTGTTGGTGTTCCCGCCGGCCCCCTTCACGCTTGGGCAGTCGCCGGCCGTGGCGATCGAGCATTTCAAGTGCATTGCCGATGCGACCGGCCTGCCGCTGATCGCGTTCCAGTACCCGCTGGCGACGGGCCAAGGCTATCCGCGCGACACGCTTCTGCGCATGGTCGAGGAGGTGCCGACCATCCGCGCCATCAAGGACTGGTGCGGCATTGTTCCGCAACACGAGATGCATGTCCGCGAGCTGCAAAGCCTAAAGCGGCCGGTCAACGTGCTGTCGACCCACAGCGCTTGGCTGTTGAGCTCGCTGGTGCTCGGCTGCAATGGGCTCCTGTCCGGCTCCGGCAGTGTCATTCCCGACCTGCAAGCCGCGCTGTTCCGGGCGGTCGAGGCCAACGACCTCGCCGAGGCGCGGCGGCTCAATGACCGCATCTATCCGCTGGCGCGCGTCTTTTATGCCGAGCCCTGGGTAGACATGCATAACCGGATGAAGGAAGCCCTGGTGCTGCTCGACCGCCTGCCGCGCGCCGTCGTCCGGCCGCCGCTGGTCAAGCTCGGCCGCGCCGAGATCGACCGCATCCGCGCCGCCTTGGTCGAGGCTGGTCTCTTGTCGCCTAAGGCCGCCCGCGACGCCGCCTAGCGGCCCACACCTACGGTGCGCACTGCCGATGAGCCTTGAATTGCCCTATGTTTCGGACTAAGTGCCGGCCCATGGATAGCTCTACGCCTTCACGTCCCCGGCGCATCCTCTGGCCGAACGTGCTGACGGTTCTCAGCGCGGCCATCCTGATCAGCGCTGAAGTGTTCGGCGCCGCCTTCGCCGGCAGTTGGGCGATCGCCAACCTTCTGGCGCTTGGCACGCTCGGCGCGCGCGTGCTCGACGGTTTGTTCATGCTGTGCGGCATCGCGGTGATGGTGCAGTTCGTTCGCGCGGCGCACCACGTCGAGCCGTTCACGGCCGACTGAAGCGATCGCCGCGGCGCGCGGGCCGCCGCCGTGCTCAACTTTTACGTCCTGTTAGGACTAAAACGCTTGACAGCGCGGCTGAATGGATTATTTCGTGATTGCCCAATTTCGCACGTGCCTGTGGCCGTGTGTCGGTCGGTGGGCATCCGGACAAGAGGCCGGACAGCCGCCTAAGGAAGAAACACTCCTTCCTTGCTCCAGCGACCGGCAGCCGGAGGCGAAACCGGCAATGCCAGTTCTCCACTGGCGACGCGGCTTAAAGCAACGACGGAAGGGCTTTTTTGGTTACTGCCGGCGCGAATGCCGGGGACACCGAAGAGGCTTGTCCATCTTTGCCAGCAGTGCGGAACGGGATTTCCCTCATCCGGACCAAGGCAGCAATCACGGTGGCGCAAGACGCTCCGCACATTCGCGGAATGGCACGCGTCACAGGAGGTTCACCTCGGCGGCTACGCCGCCCGGTCGGATTAGGGGAGCTTAAGTTGAAATGACAGCACGCATCCGCGAATTCCTCAAGCAACGTACCGATAACGGACCATGCCTCGTCGTCGACCTCGATGTCGTGCGCGAGAACTATCAGAACTTCGCCAAGGCGCTGCCGGACACCAGGGTGTTCTACGCCGTCAAAGCCAATCCGGCGCCGGAAATCCTCAAGCTGTTGGCCGATCTCGGCTGCTGCTTCGACGTCGCTTCGCTGCCCGAGACGCACGACGTGCTCGCTGCCGGCGCGACGCCGGACCGCATCTCCTACGGCAACACTATCAAGAAAGAGAGCGAGATCGCCGCAGCCTTCCGGCTCGGCGTCACGCTATTCGCGGTCGACTGCGAGGCCGAGGTCGAGAAGGTCGCGCGCGCCGCGCCCGGCAGCCGCGTCATCTGCCGCATCCATTGTGACGGCTCCGGGGCCGAATGGCCGCTGTCGCGGAAATTCGGCTGCGAGCCGGCTTATGCCGCCGACATTCTGGAGCACGCCCACAAAAACGGGCTCATCCCGTACGGTATCTCGTTCCATGTCGGCTCGCAACAGCACAATGTCGAAGCTTGGGACCGTGCGCTCGCGTCCGCCGCCGCCGTATTCCGCACCTGCGCGGAGCGCGGCATTGCGCTCTCGATTGTGAATCTTGGCGGGGGTTTCCCCGCCCGATATGTGCGCAAAACCCCGAAGCTCGAATCTTACGGCAAGGCGATCTTCAAGGCGCTGCGCAAGCATTTCGGCAACAACCTGCCCAATACCATCGTCGAGCCCGGCCGCGGCCTCGTCGGCAATGCCGGCGTCATCGAAGCCGAGGTGGTGCTGATCGCCAAACGCAGCCCCGAGGACGAGGTGCGCTGGGTCTATCTCGACATCGGCAAGTTCCATGGTCTCGCCGAGACCATCGGCGAGTCGATCCGCTATCCGATTCGCACCACGCATGATCGCGATGAGATGTCGCCCTGCATCATCGCCGGCCCGACCTGCGATTCGGTCGATGTGCTCTACGAAAAGACGCCGTATCCGCTGCCGGTGTCGCTTGCCATCGGCGATAAGGTTTTGATCGAAGCCGCCGGCGCCTATACCGCGACCTATTCCTCGGTCGGCTTCAACGGCTACCCGCCGCTGCGGCAGTATGTGATCTGAAGCTCGCTCCTCCCTCTCCCCGCAAGCGGGGAGAGGTGAATGAGCGTCGGCCTTTGCAGTCCTGCCATCACGTCAGGTCGATAATCCCCGCCTCGCCGCTTTCGGTGCCCCATGCCAGGAAGAGCCCGTCGGCACTCCAAGCAAGCGCCGTGACCGGTGCATCGCCTGGCTTCTTGGCCAAAATCTCGGCGCCGTCTTCGATGCGAACCAGCAGCACCATGCCGTCGCCATAGCCGGTTGCGACGATGTCCTGTCTCGGATGGCAGGCCACGACCCCGATGCGGTGCTCGGAGGGCGCCAATAGCCGCGGCTGCTTGCCCATCGGGCCGTCCTTGGTCTGAAACGGCCAGAGGATCAGTTGCGTCGCGCCGGACGTTGCCAGCCAATGGCCGCCGATCGTCCAGCCGAACGACGTGACCCGCGCGGCATAACCGGACATGCGCATGTGCTGGCGGTCGACGAGCCGCCAGCCATGCAGCATCGGCTCCTGCATGGTGGTGACGAGGAAGCGGCCGTCCGGGCTCACCGTCGCGCCGAGATGCGAGCCTTTCCACTCGAGCTTTTCCGGCGCGGCCGCCGGCGCGTTAGGAAACCACAGCGTCGCGCCGTTGTAATGCGCGATCGCGAGCCGAAAGCCTTTCGGCAGAAAAGCGAGCCCGCCGACGGTCGAGGGTGCTTCGAACTCGCGCAATTCCTTGCCCTGCACGAACGCCGTTTTGCCGGCCGACCAGGCAACCGCGCCATCCGGCCCGAGCGCGATGTGATCGATCCAGCGACGCTTTGGATCTGCCGCGAGCGTGCGGCTTTCGCCCTTTGCATCGGTTGCGATCAGCTTGCCGTCGTCGCCGGCCGAGACGATGCGCTCATTGTCGTCCGCCGTCGCCAGAATGGCGCCGCCATGCACCGCGACGCGCCGCGGCTCGGCATTAGGCTCGGCGAACACGATCGCCTCCTCGCCGAGCACGAATGCCGCGATGCGTCCGAGAAAATGCGCAATTACGATGGCGCCGCCTGCGGCGACGGCGCGCGTGCGTTCGACGACGGAGACGATGCCGCTGCGGGAGTCGCTCATTCTAAGCGATGCAGCTCTCGAACCCTTCGGTGATTTTCTTGCCCGGCAGGTTGCGGCCGATGAAAACGATGCGGCTTTGCCGCTTTTCGTCCTCGTTCCACGGCCGCTGATGATCGCCGTCGAGAATCATGTGCACGCCCTGGAAGACGAAGCGCTTGTCGTCGCCCTTGAAGTCGAGGATGCCCTTGCAGCGCAAAATGCTTGGACCTTCCTTTTGCACCAGGTCCTGTACCCATGGAAAGAATTTGTCGGGGTCGAGCGGCTTGTCGCTTTTGAGCGAAATCGATTGCATTTCCTCGTCGTGATAGTGCTTCAATCCGCCGTGCGAATGCGCATGCTTGTGCTCGTCGTGGTGATCGTGGCCATGATCGTGATGATGACCATGATCATGATGATGGCCGTGATCATGATCGCGATCGTCGCCTTCGAGGAAGGCCGGTTCGAGATCGAGGATGCGGTCGAGATCGAAGGCGTTGCGGCCCAACACTTCGTCCAGTGCGATCTCGGCGCGTTGGGTCTTGTGCAGCCTGGCGTAGGGGTTGATGCCGCGGATGCGGGCCTCGACTTCGTCGAGCTCCTCGGGTGAAACTAGATCGGTCTTGTTGATCAGGATCACGTCGGCAAAGGCGATCTGGTTCTTGACCTCGGGCGCGTCCTTGAGCCGATCATTGAGCCACCTGGCGTCGGCGACGGTCACCACTGCGTCGAGCTTGGTCCTGCGGCCCACATTCTCGTCGATGAAGAATGTTTGCGCCACCGGCGCCGGATCGGCGAGGCCGGTGGTCTCGACGATGATGGCGTCGAATTTGCCCTTCCGCCGCATCAGCCCGTCGAGGATGCGCACGAGGTCGCCGCGCACGGTGCAGCAGATGCAGCCGTTGTTCATCTCGAATACTTCCTCGTCGGCGCCCACGACGAGGTCGTTGTCGATGCCGATTTCGCCGAATTCATTGACGATCACGGCGTATTTCTTGCCATGCGGTTCGGACAGGATGCGATTGAGCAATGTGGTCTTTCCGGCGCCGAGATAGCCGGTCAGCACCGTGACGGGCACCTTTTCCTGGATCTTTTCTTGGACTTTCTCGTCGGTCATTTTTTCCCTCCGCTGGCCCCTCCTATATAGGTATCCGAACGGCCTTGCATCACTGCGATGACGCGGTCGCCCGCGACGATTGACCCGGGGCAACTTGGTCCGGCGCAGCTTGCTTCGAATTTGGCCTCAACTATCGTTTTTAACCGGAACAAGAGACCCCAACGCGGGAGGAAACGATGCGGAACGGCGCGATCATCGCCGCGAGTTCGGCCATGAGCCTGACCATGGCGACCGGCGCACTGGCGCAGGGTTATCCCGAGCGCGTTGTCCAAATCATCGCTCCGGCCACGGCGGGATCGAGCGCGGACATTTTGGGCCGCGTGCTCGCCGACGGCTTCTCGGTCCGGCTCGGCAAGCCATTCATCATCGTCAACAAGCCGGGCGCCAACGGGGTCCTCGGCACCGCGGATGTCGCCCGCGCCAATCCCGACGGTTACACGCTGTTGCACGGCGCGACCTACTCCATCACGGTGCAGCCGCTCACCGACAGGCAAGCCGGCTATACGGTTAAGTCGTTCACGCCGATTTGCCAGACCTTCAAGAACGATCAGGTCATCGTCGTGCCGCCGAATTCGCCGCTGAAGACGGTGCACGATCTGATCGAGGCCGCGAGGAAGAAGCCGGGGATGCTGAATGTCGGCATCCCCGGAATCGCGACTATTCCGCACCTCGCCATGGTTCAATTGGCGGATGAGGCCAAGGTCGAATTCAACGACGTGCCATTCAAGGGGCCGGCGGACGAAATTCAAAATGTGCGATCCGGCCAGATCGACTTCGCCGCCGTGCCGCTGACCACTGCGGCCGGCAGCGGGCTCGCCATGCCGGGACTGTTCGCCGAGACACGCAACCCCTCGCTGGCCGACGTGCCGACATTCAAGGAGCAGGGCTACGACGTCGCGCCGTTGAGCTTCGGCGGTCTATTGGGACCGGCCGGGATGCCTGACGATGTCACGCGCAAGCTCGAAGCCGCCTGCATCGCGATCATGAAGAGCGACGCCGCGCAGCGCGTGGTCAAGAATACGCTGCAGCCGGCGGGCTACTTTGCCGACAGCGCCGGTTTCGCCGGAAATATTGCAAAGGACGTTGCCGAGAAAAAAGGCTTGGTGGCGATGCTGCAGCCGAAATGACGGCCAGCCGATGGGCGCCTAGGCTTCCAGATGTCGGCCCGGAAAGATCTGCCAAATCACGCCGCCGATCCGCCCAAACAGGACAGAACCAACATAAAGCACTCCGGCAACCAGGGTCACAGCAGGTCCGGAGGGAATCTTCAAGTGAAAGGCAAACAGCAATCCGGCCCACCCCGAAATGAGCGCGATTGCGGTTGCCAGCACGATCATCGTTGAAATATCGCGCGTCCAAAACCGTGCCGTAGCGGCCGGGATGATGATAATACCCACGCCGAGCAGCGTGCCGAGCGCGTGGAAGGCGTTGATCAGGTTGAGCACCAACACCGCCAGAAAAGTCAGATGCGCAATGCCGTCCGAGCGGCTGACTGACCGCAAAAACCCCGGGTCGACGCAACCAAGCACCAGTGGGCGATAGATCAGCGCCAGCGCGAGAAGGCTGATCGTCGCATTGACGGCAATGACCAAGAGCTTTTCGGCGCTCATCTTCGCCGCCACTTCACCGAACAGGAACGTCATGAGCCGTTCGATGTCGATGCCGTCAACGGTCACGATCACGACGCCGAAGGCGAGCGATACGAGGAGAAACACCGCAAGCGAGGCATCCTCTTGCAATGCGGTAGCCCGGCTGACCGCTCCGGCCAAGAGCGCAATTAGGAGACCGGCCACCAAGCCGCCAAGAGTTCATGGCAAGGACATTCAGTCCGGCGGCAAGAAAGCCGATCGCAACGCCCGGTAAAATCGCGTGTGACATCGCGTCGCCGATCAGGCTCATGCGCCTCAGCATCAGGAACACGCCGATCGGGCCCGCGCTGAGCGCCAGCGCAAGGATGGCTGCCATCGAATGCCGGACAGTCGCTTCGGTGAAAGGCTCGAACAAATACTGGGACAGCATAGTATCTAAGTCATCTCCGGCACGAGGCAGGCCGTTGCGCCTTCGTCGAAGGCCTCGCACATGACACGCGCCTTGTTGAGATTGTCGCTCGTCAATACGTTTGCCGTCGCACCCCAGCCCACCGGCTCACGGGCGAGCAGCAACGCTTCCGGAAAATTCGTCCTAACCAGCTCGATGTCGTGCAGCGCGGCCAGTACGGTGCGCCGCTCCTTGTGCCAGCGCCGCACGAGGTCGAGCAGGTCGACCGAGGTCTTGGCATCGACCGCGGCGAACGGTTCGTCGAGCACGATGACGCGCGCGTCCTGGACCAGAAGTCGCGCAAATAGCATGCGCTGCATCTGCCCGCCCGACAGCGTGCCGATGGCGCGCCGCTCGAAGCCGGTCAAGCCCACAGCGGCGACGGCCGCCTCGATGGTCCCGTGATCTTTGCCGGCAATGCCGCCGAACGCGCCCCGACTGCGCCACAGCCCCATTGCCACCATGTCGTACACGGTGATCGGAAAAGAACGGTCGATGTCCGCCACTTGCGGCAAATAGGCAATATCGCGGGCGTCGAGGCCATCGCGCTCGATCGATCCGGCGAGCGGCTTCAAGGCGCCAACGACGCCCTTGAACAGCGTCGACTTGCCGGCGCCGTTCGGGCCGACGACCGCAATCAACGATCCGGTCGCGATGGCGCCGTCGAGATGGTGCACGGCCGGATGGCGGTCATAACCAAGTGTCAGATTATGGAATCGCAGTGCCGCCATCGCATATTTACCGCGTCGCCCAAAGGAATGCGGCCCAGATCAACGCAATCAACGCGCCGGCGAGCGTGAGCCGCCACGGCGCCGATAGGCGCAACAGCGACGGTGATATCGTCGGCGAGGGATGCGGCTCGCCGCCATGGTGGTGGTGCGTCATGAAATTCCCGGCCAATAGAGCCAAAGCGCCAGTATTGTTATAATATAACATTACCGTTGGGGATGCCAGCCGCTGATAGCCGTGCATTACCAAGCCTTGGCATAGTCAAGCCTTGGCGCAGTCCCGATAAGGCTTGGCGTTTCACCTTCCCCGGTGAGGAGAGGTGGCAAGAGAGCGAGCAGCATGAGCGAGCCGAAACCCTGCGCCATTTGCGTCGGCGAAGTTTTGATCGAATTGGCGCGCGGGGCGGACGGCACGTTCGCTCTCTCGTGCGGCGGCGATGCGTTCAATACCGCCGTCTATCTCGCGCGCGCCGGCATCGATGTGGCGTTCGCCAGCGCACTCGGCGACGATCCGTATTCCGACAGCGTGTCGGCGCTCGCCGCGGCCGAAGGAGTGTCCTCAAATCTCATCCTGCGCGTGCCCGGCCGCTTGCCCGGCTTGTGCCTGATCGAGGGCGGACCTGCCGGCGAACGCAACGTGCGCACTTGGCGCGACGGCGCTCCAGCGCGCGAACTTTTCGAGTTGCCCGACTGGATGCGGATTGCCGAAAGTCTCTCCGCGGCGCGGTTCATCTTCTTCTCCGGCATTACACTGTCGCTCTACTCGAACAACGGTATCGGCCGCTTCCTTGCCGTGCTCGAAGTCGCGCGCCAGCAGGGCGCCAAGGTCGCTTTCGACGGCAATTTCCGGCCGCGCGCCTGGAAGGGCGATTTGGCGCGCACACGCAACGTTTTCATCGAAGCGCTCAAGCGCGTCGACATTGCGCTGCCGACCTTCGACGACGAGGCGGTGCTGTGGGGCGATCCCAGCCCGGAGGCGACGGTGGCCCGGCTGCAAGCCTTCGGCATCGGCGAGATCGTGGTCAAGAACGGTCCCAACAGCGCGCTCGTAGCGACGGGCGGCGCCCAAGAATTTGTGCCGGTGCCCGAAGTCCTGGTGCCGGTCGATGCGACCGCCGCCGGCGACGGTTTCAACGCCGGCTATCTGGCGGCGCGATTCAACGGCAGCGACCCTGCACAGGCGGCCGGCGCCGCGCACCGGCTCGCCGGCAGCATCATCCGTCATCCCGGCGCGCTGATGCCGCGCAGCGCCGCGGCGATGCATTGAATATGCTGTGGATGCTCTAGGACGCCTGACGCAGCGGCGGTGATACGCGTCCGCCGCGCAGCCCGTCGAGAATCGCTTTCGCGCGCGCCATGGAAAAATCGCGCGATTGCTTGTGGAACGCCTCACCCGCGTCGGGCATCATGTAGCCGTGGAGCACACCCGGAAAAATGTGCAAGTCGAGATTCTTGATACGCGGCGCGATGGCGCGATAGGCGTCCAGCACTTCCGCCGGCGCCGCGTGGTCCTTCTCGCCCCAAAGGATGCAGATCGGCTCGCGCACGCCCTCGATTTCCGAGATGTAATCGAGCATCTGGGTGCCGTGACAGGAAACTCCCGCGGCATAGCCGAGGCGCTTCGGTCCGATGATGGCGTAGGGGCCGCCGTAGCAGAAGCCCATCACCGCGGCGCGGCCGTTGAACTGCGGCACCGTGCGCAGGAATGTGAGAGTATCGGTGAGGTCGGCTTCACCGGTCTTGATCCGTTCGAGACGCGGCTGCGACCGCGTCTTGGTGCGGTCGTCCCCGCGCGACAGCGGCCCGGGCACCGTTCGCCAGAACAGATCGGGAGCGGCAACGATGTATCCGTCCGCGGCGAACTCGTCGGCAATCGCCCGGATGTCGGCATCGACGCCATGAACGGCCGAGGCCAGCACCATCGCCGGCACTGCGGCGTCCGCTTTGGGCGTGACCAGATAGCAATCGAACTCGCCGCCGCCGCTGGCGCGGATTTTGACGGCTTTGCCGGCGTTCTGACCGGACGTGGTTTGTGTTGACATGCTTTCCTCCCAAACTCCGACAGTCTTTCAAGTATAGGCCGTCAAAGGCCCCGCGAATACCGCTGAACGGCAATCCTACGCGCCGAAGTCTTCCGGGCGTAGCTCGATCGGCGTGCCATGCGGCGTGCGCGCGCAGGCGCGTTGCCAGGCGTCGCGCGTGCGTGCGAGCCGACGCGCGTCGGCCAGGCCTTTAGTGGCGACGATGCGCTCGAGCGTCGCCAGCCAATGGTGATAATAGGTCTCGCCGGTATCGGGATCGCCGGCGGCTTGCGCTTTTTTGATCTCATCGCCAAGCGTCGCCGCCCATTCCTTCCAGGTGAACAGGCCGCGCTCATTGAGCGACACAGCGAGCGCGAAGGCTTCGGCTTCCCACGGCGCGCTGAAAACCGGGCCGTCGGCATTGCGCGGGATGCTTTGCACGGACTGCGTCGCGTGTAGCGTGGCGGTCGCGGTGCTCATGCCGGCTCCAGATACGGCTCGAACGCCTCGATCGACACTTTGAGAGACGGCTCGGCGCTATCGCCCCACAATTCGCGGCCTTCGAACAACACCGTATACAGCCACTGCGGATCCTCGCCTTTGCCGAGCGCGGCCGTGTCGGGAAAAACGTGGCAGCCGCGCAGCGCCTCGACGACGGCGGTACGGCCGCGCGCATAGCGCGGCAGGCGCGTATGCGTCGCCGGATGAATGTTCTTGGTGCGCACGCGGTCGCCGGGAGCAAATCGCGCCGGCGCCCGCGCCGGCCGGGCAAACGAGCCGCGCGTCAGCGAATTCGGCACGTCGGCGGTAGTGAGCTTGCGCTTGAGCGCCTTGCCCGGGCGCAGCGCGTGACCCGCCTTGATCTCATCGGCGTCGGCCAGGCCGAGTTCGACAACCAGGTTTTCCAGCCGCAGCGCCCATTTCTTGTAATAGGAACTCGTCAGATAGACATCCGGAGGCAGTTCCTCGATGCCGGCGCGCGTCTGATCGATCGTCCAGATACCGGTGTAACCCATGGCGCGGTTTAGTGCGAGACAACGGCCTTCCCACGCGGCGTGGAACACCGGCTCATTCGGTTCGGGCTCGACTTTGCCGAAACCGTGCATGCCGCCCATATCATGAATGCCGTCCATTACGCGGCCTCCACTGGGCGCTTCGGCAGGCCAGTGCCGATCATGCTGTCGCGTGTGACGAGGCTGGCGAGTTTATCCTCGCTCCAGCCTTCGGTCCCGGCGGGCCGCATCGGCAGGACGATGAAGCGCGTTTCGGCGGTCGAATCCCAGACCCGGATATCGGTGCCCGCCGGCAGCGTAACGCCGAAATCGGCCAGCACACCGCGCGGGTCGTTGATCGCGCGCGAACGATAGGGCGCCGCCTTGTACCAGACCGGCGGCAGGCCGAGCACCTCCCACGGATAGCAGGAGCACAGCGTGCACACGATCATGTTGTGCAGTTTCGGCGTGTTCTCGACCGCGATCAGGTGATCGCCGACGCGATTGAGCGCGCCGAGCGCGAGCACCGCCTTGGTCGCGTCCTCAAGCAGCGCGCGCTTGAATGCCGGATCGCTCCACGCCTTGGCGACGACCCGCGCGCCGATATGCGGGCCGACCTTGGTCTCATAGGCTTCGATGACGACGTCGATCGCGGCCGGGTCGATATAGCCTTTTTCGGCCAGCACGGTTTCCAGCGCGCGCACGCGCAATTGCATCTCGGAAAGCTCTGAGCCGTGCTCGTGATCGTCGTCGTGATCGTGGTGGTGGTCCCGATTTTGCGCCATGGCAAGGGTCCCGAGGGTGCGCCGGTTCGCAGCGGCCGCAAAGGCTCAGTATAGTACGGCCGGCGAGGCAGGCGAAACACGCCCCGTCGAGAAGGATTTCAAGGGGAATTCATGGCGGCGGCTGACATCTTCGATCTTCACGGCAAGGTCGCGCTGGTGACTGGCGCGTCGAGCGGGCTTGGCGCGCGCTTTGCCGAAGTTTTGGCGGAGAACGGCGCGTCGGTTGTGCTGGTGGCGCGGCGGGCGGATCGTCTCAACGCCCTGGAGGCCCGGATCGAAAAGTCCGGCGGCAAGGCCAGCGCAGTCGAGGCCGACGTGCGCGACCGCGCGGCGATGCGGGCTGCGTTCGATGCCGCGGAGAAAACTTTCGGCACTGTGACGATCCTCGTCAACAATGCCGGCGTGGTGAGTTCCGGCCGCGCCATCGACCTTGCCGAGGAGGAATGGCGGCGCGTGCTTTCGACCAATCTCGACGCCGTGTTCTTTTGCGCGCAGGAGGCGGCGCGCCGCATGCTCGCCGCCGGTAAAGGCGGCGCCATCGTCAATATCGCCTCCGTGCTTGGCTTCGGCGTCGACAAGGGCGTCATCGCCTATGCCACGGCCAAAGCCGGCGTGATCCAGCTCACCAAGGCGCTGGCGCTCGAACTCGCGTTCAAAGGCGTCCGCGTCAACGCCATCGCGCCGGGCTGGATCGTCACCGATCTCAACCGCGACTATCTGCAGAGCGAGCGCGGCTTAGCGCTCAAGCGCGAAATCCCGATCGGCCGCTTCGGCGAGGAACGCGATCTCGACGGTCCACTGCTTCTCCTCGTCTCCGACGCCGGGCGTTTTGTCACCGGCGCCACCATCGTCGCCGACGGCGGCCAAATGATCGCGCTGCGCGGTTAGCTCGATGGGTTTAGAGCAGATCGTTATCGTTTTCGCCGGCGCATTGGCCGGCGGTCTCGTCAATGGGCTGACGGGATTCGGCACCGCGCTCACCGTGCTCGGCATTTGGCTCTATGCGATACCCCCGACCGTTGCGGCGACCTTGGTGATTCTTTGCTCGAGCGTGTCGCAGTTGCAAACGCTGCCGATGATCTGGCGTACGATCCGCTGGGAGTATGTCTTGGCTTTCGTCGCGCCGGGCTTGCTCGGTGTGCCGATCGGAACTTTTCTGCTGCCGCACATCGACCCGAGAATATTCAAGATCGGTATCGGTGTTTTTCTGGTCGCTTACACGAGTTACGTGCTGGCGCGACGAGTGACGATCAAAAGCGCATGGGGCGGCGGGGTCGCCGATTGCATCGTCGGTTTCGCAGGCGGTATTCTCGGTGGGCTTGCCGGTCTGTCCGGCGTGCTTCCCGTTGTTTGGACCGACGTGCGCGGCTGGACCAAGGAGCACCGCCGCGGCGTCATACAGATTTTCAATATGGCGATACTCTCGCTGGCCCTGGTATCGCACGCCGTGGCGGGGTTTTTGACGCATCAGGTGGCGGTGGCAGCCATCGTGGCGTTGCCCGGCACCATCGGCGGCGCTTGGCTCGGCGGTTTCTTCTACCGGCGGATCGCCGACCGCAGCTATTCGCGCGTCATCATGACATTGCTGTTGATCTCCGGCCTCGTTTTGATCTGGACGAGCCGGTGATTCGTGTGAGTTTGCACGACGAGTAGCTCAACGACCGTGATAATACGGCCTCGTCGTGCCCGTTCCCTGCTGCGTCCCCTGCGTGATGAGCTGGTTGGCGTCGTTTAGGCCGGTGTCGGTGGGCACCCATGGCGTGTCGGGACAATTATTACTCCGCGTTCCAAAAACGCCGCACTCGGCGATGCTGACACTGTGAAGGCCCGAGACGCCGCCGTTCTGGCCCGGCAAGCTCGTAAATCTTGGCAAGTGTTCGATGTCGGACGACAACACACGCTCGATCGGACCTGGCAGTGTAGTCCAGTTCAAAACCCTCACCTTAAAGTCCGGCCGGTAGATCGTAACCGTTCCGGCGCCATTGTGGATCGTGACGATGCCGAAGTGGTCGAAGATCTCCGCGCCATTCGGGCCGGAAGTGATGGTGACCGTTCCGCCGCGAATGCCGATCGCGGCGGCGGGCGTCGCGAACGACACCTCGCCCTCATGACTTAATGAGCCGCCGACGAAGCGGAGCGCGCCTTGGGTGAGCGAAGTCAGCATGTGACCCCTGCCGGAGTTGGGGTCGTAAACGTATTCATCGATCACGATGCTGGTATTGGGCGCGATGCTGAGCGTACTCTTATCGAGGAAAGCGAGCTGAACGGTCCCGGTCGGCGTCGTGTGGATGCGCTCCTTGTGAATAATGCGTGCGCCGACCGTCAGCGGCGCCGTCGCGGCGCCGGGCGGCGTACTCTCCGACAACGGATTGACTGCCGTCGCGGTACCGACTTGTTGCGCGAGGGCGGGCGCGCTTGTCAGCACGGCGCCGGCCAGTAATACCGCAATGATTTTGTAAGCGCGCATGGCCGCCTCTTAGAATTTATACGTTGGTCCGGCCGAAACTAGAAGGTCGTGCATCGTGAACGCCGCCACATTGGATTGATCGGCGCGATATTGCACCAGCGTTCCCAGCACGATGTGCTTCCAGATCGGAATATCCAAGCCAAGACCGACGCGCCATTCGGTGGTGTGCGGTGTGATCGTCGGATTGATGTTCGGATCGGGAGCGCTGTAGAGCCACTGGCTGACGCCGGCGGTCGGGGTCAGCGTCCAAATGCGGCCATCGCCGGGAAACGAGAAATTCCACGGCAGCCAAATGTCGGCCGCGTAGACGTCGTAGCTATAGGGTCCGTAATTGTCGCTGGCGTGCCCATAGCCGAGGCGCGACTGCCAGCCTAGGCCCGAGGACACCGGCCCGGAGGCTTGCAGCCCATAGGTGGACAGCGTCCCGCTCAAGCCGCTGGCGAGCGGGTAGAAGGTCGAATTGCGAAAGCTCTGCTGCACGATTTCGGCATAGGGATCGAGCGCGACATTGCCGACATTGGTGTGCAAAGTGAGGCCGCCGCCCAAGCCGCCGTAATACGGCGCATCCGCCAGCAAGGCGCCGGTGGCGACCAGATATGGCTTGATCGACAAGCTCATATTCGGATTTCCGGTTGGAATGCCAAAGCGCGGGCCGGCGCGCAATTCCAACAGGCCGATATCGAATTGGTGCAGTCTGAATTCCTGCGCATCGTAGCCCACGGCGGAAGCTTCAAAGGTATCGCCATTCTGATTCTCGAAATCGTGGACGTAGTTCAGCGCGAAGGCGCCGAACCAATTCCAATCGGGCGTTGCGGCAAAGTTGCTGTTGACGATATGGCCCGCAGCCAAGACGGTCTGCGGCCCGGCTCCGGCGCCGGGATTGGTCTGATAGGCGAGGCCGGTTTGGACGTAGCCGGTAAACTGGTCGACTTGCAGTTTTTTGTCGATGATTTCGATCAGATCTTCGGCGCGTTCGCGCAAATCGGGCGTGATGTCCCGCATCTGCAGCGCGGATTGAAAATAACCGCGGGCCATTTCGTAGGAGCCAAGCCGATAATAAAGGACGCCGAGCTCGAAGCGCACGCGCGACAGCGTCGGATTGTAGAACAGAAGCTGCTCGTAGGTGCCGATGGCGGATTCGACATCGTCCGCCGATGCGCTCGCGGCATATTGCAGCGTATTGTTGAGGTCGGACGGCCGCGCCAGGATGCCCTGGAACAGCGGACTGAGATTCCCCGCGAAATCGGATGCGGATTGGGCGGAAGCGGAAAATGCTGAAAGGACAAGCAAACCTATTGGCGCAAGGGCACCTGCAAGTCGTCGCCAAAATGCGCGCCGAGCCTCGATTTGCAAAATGTCTCCGTCGCCCTAACTCTCCGGCCCCGGCTCAATGCCCGGGCTTGCAGATGGTATTATCTTCCGCGCGTTTTTAAGAGCGTATCGCAAGGTAATGCGGCCGGTCCATCAAGTCGAGGCCGGCGCTATCGTCTTGGCGGCTCTATGTTTTGCGCACTATGCTGCGCGTTCTGCACGACGCTTGCGCGCAACTCTTCGCGCCGGAAACCTCGAGGGTGGCATAACCGGTCTCAAGCCAGTGGACCGATTGGAAATTGACATTCTGGTCGACAATGCAACCGCTAGCCTTTCCTGCGCGCCCGCTTGGTATCGAACTTGGCGGTGTGCATGGCTCCGAAAAGCGGTCACCGGCTTTCGGAAAAGATCATGTTCAAAGATTATGTTAGCTAACCACCCGATTGCGCGCGCACGAGATTGATGATTCCGGAGAAATCCGAACCGCTGTGGCCTTGTTGCGCGAACTCTTCGTAGATTTCGGCGGCATGCGCGCCGATGGCATTCTTCACCTTCACCGATCGGGCGGCTTCGCGCGCCAGCTTGAGATCCTTCAGCATCAAGGCGGCGGCGAAGCCTGGCTTGTAGCCGTTGTTCGCCGGTGACGCCGGCACCGGCCCGGGCACTGGGCAATAACTGGTCAACGCCCAGCATTGGCCCGAACTTGCCGAGGCGACATCGAATAGCGCCTGATGCGAAAGGCCGAGCTTTTCGCCCATGACAAAGGCCTCGCCGAGCGCGATCATCGAAGCGGCGAGGATCATATTGTTGCAAATCTTCGCCACCTGGCCGTTGCCGGCCTCGCCGCAATGCACGATGCGCTTGCCCATGCGTTCGAGCACCGGCTTGCCGCGCGCGAACGCGTGCGCAGTACCGCCGACCATGAAAGTGAGAGTCGCCGCCTTGGCGCCGCCGACGCCGCCGGAGACGGGAGCGTCGAGTGTGGCGATGCCGCGCGAGGCTGCCAGCTCATGCGCCTTGCGTGCGCTCGCCACGTCGATCGTCGAGCAATCGATGAAAAGCGTACCTTGCCTCGCGTGCGGCACGATATCGTTCCATACCGACAAGACGTGCTCGCCCGCCGGTAGCATCGTGATGACAACGTCAGCGTCGTCAACGGCTCCCTTGGCGCTGGCGACAATTTGTACGCCATCCCGGGCCGAGACCTCCCGCAACGCCGGTACGAGGTCGAAACCCAAAACGTGTTCGCCCGAGTTGACGAGATTGGCGGCCATCGGCGCGCCCATGTTGCCGAGACCGATGAAACCGATAGCCGGCATGTGCGTCCTCCCTCAATTTTCGAATTTCAGTTCTAAGTCACCCACAGATTGAAAATGTCGCTCGACGATATCCGGCGTCACCGCTTCCAGTTTGTCCGGACGCCACGCCGGATTGCGGTCCTTGTCGACGATGGCCGCGCGGATGCCTTCGATGAAATCATGTCCGGCGACGCAGGCGAGCGCAATACGGTAATCCTGCGCAAAACTCTCCTCAACGCGCGTGAAGGACGCCGCCGTGCGCAGGTTTCGCAGCGTAATCTTGAGCGAAGTCGGCGATGCCTTGCGCATGGCATCGAGCGCCGCAATTGCATCTTCATTGTCGCACAGCGACAGCGCTTCAAGAATCTCTTCGATCGTGTTGCCACTGAAGCAGGGCATGATCCAGCGCAGCGCTTTCGGAATTTTTCCCGGGGTCGGAGACGTTTCAAACTTGCTAAAGGCTGCGCGAACCTCCGGACTGCTACGGCAGTCGGCAAGCGCAGCGGGAAGCTCGCCAAGACGGGCGGAGGGAATGTGCGAATTTGCCAATCCGCATATCAGAGCACCTTGTGCGCTGAGGCGCTCGCCGGTCAGTGCTACGTACGTGCCGAGCTCCCAGTGCGCGCGCGTCAGCAAGAACGATACGCCGACGTCAGGAAAGAATCCGATCCCGACCTCCGGCATCGCCACTACGGAGGCATTGGTCAGAACACTATGCGCGGCATGCGCCGAGAGACCGACGCCGCCGCCCATGACCAGTCCGTCCATGACCGCGATCACCGGCTTCGGATAGCGCGCGATCAGAACATTGAGCCGGTATTCGGTCGCCCAGAACTTTTGCGGAAGATCGCTGCCGGATTTCGCCGCGTCGTAGAGCGCGCGGATATCGCCGCCGGCAGCGAAGGCGCGGCCGCCGGCGCCATCGATGAGCACCGCGCCGACGGCGGGATCGTCCGCCCATTCGCGCATGAATGCCGTCATGGTCTCGGCCATATCGAGGGTGATGGCGTTAAGCGCTTGCGGCCGGTTCAGCGTGATGCGCCGCAGCGCGCCAAGCGCGCGGACCGCAACATTGCCGTCGCGCACCAGCACTTCGCTCATCGTCCGACGAGACTTCTGGCCACGATGAGGCGCATGATCTCGTTGGTGCCTTCGAGGATCTGGTGCACGCGCAGGTCGCGCACGATCTTCTCGATGCCATACTCGGACAGATAGCCGTAACCGCCGTGCAATTGCAGCGCCTGATTGGCGACGTCAAAGCAGGTGTCGGTGACAAAACGCTTCGCCATCGCGGAAAGCTGCATCGCGTTCGCATCCTTGTGATCGAGCGCCGCCGCGGCGCGCCACAGCAAGGCGCGCGAGGCTTCGAGCCCCGTCGCCATATCGGCGAGGCGGAATTGCAGCGCCTGAAACTCGTCGAGCCGTCTGCCAAAGGCCTTGCGCTCCTTCATGTAGGCGAGCGCCTTTTCCAGCGCCGATTGTGCCCCGCCGAGCGAGCAAGCCGCGATGTTGAGCCGCCCGCCATCGAGCCCGGCCATCGCGATCTTAAAGCCGAAGCCTTCCTCGCCGAGGCGATTGGCGGCGGGGACGCGCGCGTCCTGGAACACCACGGCGCGCGTCGGCTGGGCATTCCAGCCCATTTTGCGCTCGTTGGCGCCAAACGAAATGCCGGGCGTGTCGCCCGGCACGATAAAGGCGGAAATACCGGACGGCCCATCGCCGCCGGTTCGCGCCATCACCACATAAAGATCGCCCGCGCCGGCGCCGGAGATGAATTGTTTCTGTCCGTCGAGCACATAACGGTCGCCGTCGCGCACCGCGCGCGTTGTCAGCGCCGCCGCATCAGATCCCACGGCCGGCTCGGTCAGGCAGTAACTCGCCAGAAATTCCATCGTGCACAGTTTCGGCAGCCAACGCCGGCGCTGCGCATCCGAGCCGAAGGCATCGATCAGCCACGCCGTCATGTTGTGAATCGAGATATAGGCCGCGACCGTCGGGCAGCCGGTCGCCAGCGCCTCGAAGATCAAGGTCGCGGTTAGCCGCGACAGGCCCGAGCCGCCGACGTCTTCGGCAATGAACACGCCGCCCATCCCGAGCGCCGCGGCCTCGCGCATTTCGGCGATCGGAAAGTGCTTGGCCTCGTCCCAGGCAATTGCGTTCGGCGCGAAATGTTCGTCGGCAAAGGCGCGCGCCATGTCGCGAACCGCGATCTGGTCGGCATCGAGCGAAAATTGCGGTACGCCTGGAGATGAAGCGAGCATGAAACTCCAGCCTGTGGCCGGTCCGTCCCGCTCATTCTCGCATTGTCGTTTTGGCGCAGCAATGCGGGACTTCGGCGTTTTCTTAGGCGTAGGGGCCGGAGGTCTATGTACCGGTCAGAAGCTCACTGCGTATGCGAATGGCGCCTCACGTAATGCTTGGCGGGGGCGGCTGCGGCAGGCACATAGGTGGGATTGACGTTGCAAAATCCGCGATTACCGGCCACGACGTTCGGCGCGCAGGCCTCGATCGTCTGGTACTGGCAGTCCCAGTACATTTCGCCGGTGCCGACATTAATCACCGCGCACCACGGCGCGTCGCCGTAACCCGCTTGGCCGGACGGAATTTCCACAAACAGCAACGCCGCCGCGCCGGCGATTGCCCATACGATCCGTTTCATGGCGTTCACCTTGGGTTTCCACCCCGCCCTTGGCTCCAGTATAACCCCTAGGCGATGCAAGTATTCCCGTATTGATAAAAATCAACTGGGGGCGCCGGTATGGACTTCACCCTTTCGCCCGAAATCGAGGAGATACGGCTCCGTACGCGCGCGTTCGTCGAGACGCATGTATTGCCCCTCGAATCCGAGCGTGAAAATTTTTCCGAGCACGAGAATATACCTCTGTCGCGGCTTGCGCCGGTTCAAGACAAGGCGAGAAAGGCCGGGCTCTGGGCGCCGCAATCGCCCAAGGAATATGGCGGCATGGCCCTGCCGATCGTCGCCTGGGCGGCGATCTACGAGGAAGCTGCGCGCTCGATTTTCGGGCCGCTGTCGGTCAACTGCTCGGCGCCCGATGACGGCAATATGAATTTGCTGTCGCGCACTGGCACGCCAGCGCAGAAGGAATGGTGGCTGCGCCCGATAGTCGAGGGCAAAGCGAAATCCGCATTCGCCATGACCGAGCCGGCGCCAGGCGGCGGCTCCGATCCGGGCATGATGCGCACCATTGCCGAAAAGAAGAACGGCAAATGGGTCATCCGCGGCCGCAAATGGTTCATCACCGGCGCCGCCGCAGCCACGAATTTCGTCGTTATCGCGCGCACCTCCGACGACAAACGCCGCGGCCTCACCGCGTTTCTCTATCACCGCGACCAGCCGGGCTGGCGCATCGCCCGCCGCATCGAAATCATGGGACCGGAGGAGCATGGCGGGCACTGCGAACTCGAATTCGACGGCCTCGAAGTCGGCGACGACAACGTGCTTCTCGGCGTTGGCGACGGCTTGAAATGCACGCAGATCAGGCTCGGCCCGGCGCGGCTGACGCATTGCATGCGCTGGCTCGGACAAGCCAAGCGCTGCATGGAGATCGCTCAGGACTATGTGAACAACCGCGAAGGTTTTGGCATAAAACTCGCCGACCGCGAGAGCGTGCAGATCAAACTCGGCCAGGTGGCGCAGCGCATTCAGATCGGCCGCTTGTTGACCATGCACGCGGCATGGAAGCTCGATCGTGGCGACCGCGCGCGCAAGGAAATCTCGATGGCCAAAGTGCATGTCGCCGACACGCTGCACGAGGCGGCCGATACCGCGATCCAACTTAACGGCGCGCGCGGCTATTCCAAGGATACGATCCTGGAATGGATCTACCGCGCCGCCCGCGCGGCCCGACTGGTCGACGGCGCTTCCGAAGTGCACAACATGGTGCTGGCGCGTTTTTTGCGCGAAGAAGGCCGCGATTTTTGGAGCTGGAGCGCGGGCAACAGAACGTGAGCGAGTTATGGACTTCGCATCAAGCGTGAAATTTTCCCGCCGGCAATTTCTGCATCTGGCAGCGGGCGCTGCCGCGCTCCCGGCACTATGGCGTAGCGCCGGCGCGGACGCCTATCCGACACGGCCCGTGCGCATCATCGTCGGCTTCAGCGCCGGAAGCACGACCGACATTCTCGCACGCCTGATGGGGCAATGGCTGTCGCAACGGCTCGGCCAGCAATTCGTCGTCGAGAACCGCCCTGGCGCCGGCGGCAATCTCGGCGCCGAAACGATGGTGAAAGCGCCGGCCGACGGCTACACGCTGCTCATGGTCCCGCCGGCGGTCGCGGCCAACGTCGCGCTCTACGAAAACCTGGATTTCAATTTCATTCGGGACGCGGCGCCGGTTGCAGGCGTGGTGCGCGTGCCCAACGTGCTGGAGGTCAATCCGGCGGTCCCGGCGAACTCCGTCCCGGAATTGATCGCCTACGCCAAGGCGAATCCAGGCAAGCTCAGCTTTGCCTCGGCTGGCATCGGCACCGCGAGCCATTTGGCCGGCCAGTTGTTCAACGCGATGACCGGCGTCAATCTTACGCACGTACCCTATCGCGGCGATGGGCCCGCGATCATCGATCTGATCGGTGGGCAGGTCCAGGTCGGATTCGCAACCATGACCGCGTCGATCGGACATATCCGCGCCGGCCAGTTGCGGCCGCTGGCGGTGACTACGGTCAAACGCTCGGACGTACTGCCGGGCGTACCGAGCGTCAGCGAATTCGTGCCGGGCTACGAAGCGAGCTCGTGGTTCGGCGTTGCCGCGCCGCAAGGCACGCCCACCGAAATTATCGAGAGCCTCAACCGTGAGATCAATGCAGGCCTCGACCATCCTGAGATCAAGGCGCGGCTCGACGATATGGGCGGCATGCTGCTCACTGGCACGCCGGCCGACTACGGCAAGCTCATCGCCAACGAAACCGAGAAGTGGGGAAAAGTCATTCGTGCGGCCGGCATCAAGGCCGAGTAGGAAGGCCGCGACTTCCGGAATCAGGGCACGGGGAGCGGGGTGTGAGCGGATTGTTCGCTTCGCTCCGCCTCCTTTCGCATAAATTCCATCCGGGCTAACCTTATCCGGAGTCGACGCCGATATCGTTCTCAGTCATCTATCAAGAAACTCCAAGGAGCAGCCATGAAACTCGCGTTCTTTGACGACTATAAGCTCGGCGTCGTGGTCGGCGACAAGATCGTCGACGTCTCGTCTGCGACCAAGGGCATCAAGGCGCTCGGCCCGCAGGACGTGATCCGCGGCGTGATCGAGAAGTGGAGCACCTACAAGGGTAAGCTCGCCGCCGCCGCCAAGAAGGGCAAGGCTAAGCCGCTCGGCAAGGCCAAGCTTCGCCCGCCGTTGCCGAAGCCCGAGAACATCGTCTGCATGGCGGTGAACTACATGGAAGACGGCACGCTGCCGGAACCCGCCCCGATCAACGCCTTCATGAAGTCGCCGAGCGCGATTATCGGCGACGGCGGCACGATGGTGCTGCCGGATATGGCGGCGAGCGTTTTCGAGGGCGAGGCGGAGATCGCTGTCGTGATCGGCAAGCGCGCCTCCCACGTCAAGGCGGCCGACGCGATGAAATACGTCTTCGGCTATACCAACTTCATCGACGGCTCGGCCCGCGGCGTGGTGCCGCCGACCAACGTCTTCTACCAGATGAAGTCACGCGACACCTTCGCCCCGATCGGGCCCTATATCGTGACGGCCGACGAGATCAAGGACGTACGAAAACTGCAAATAAAGCTCACCAATAACGGCGTCGTGATGCAGAATTTCAACACCGACGACATGGCGCATAAGATTCCGCGCTGCATCGAATGGGTCACTTCAATTCACACGCTGCAGCCCGGCGATGTTCTGGCGACCGGCACCAATCATCGCGGGCTCAATCCGTTCATGGACGGCGACAAGATCGAGCTCAGTTGCGAGGGCTGTGGCACGCTGCACATCACGGTGCGCGACGATCTCAAACGGACCTGGGCGCGCATCACTCGCCTACAGCACAAGCAGAGCGGAGCGGAGGGCGTGCATACCAAACAGACCGGCGGCAAATACGCGCCGGCGAAGTAGGCTGTGACGTCCGCCGCGGTCATCCTCGATGCGGCGGCAAGTTTAGGTTAATAGCAGTCGAATGTGGCGTAGCCCGGGCGCGCGTGGCATTTTGCCGTCAAGGCGGCGACGCGGTTCGGGCTTAACATCGTGATCGAAGCGGCTCTCGATTTCAGCATTGGATTCCTGTGTGCGGCGCTGCTCGGACTGCTGTTCGTTTCGCTGCTTCATAGGCGCGCGGTACGGCTGGCGGTTCGTCGTATTATCTCGGCGACGCCATATTCGTCGGACGAGATCCGCGCCGATAAGGATCAGTTGCGCGCCAAATTGGCAATGTCGACACGCGACCTCGAAATGGGCGTCGCGGCGATGAAGGCCAAGACAATGTCGAGGCTCGCCGAGCTTGGTCAAAAGACGGATGTCATCTCTCAACTGAAAAATGCGATCGGCGAGAAGACTGCGATGATCTCCGCGCTCGAGAGCCGCAACAAGAGCTTGCAGCAACAACTGCTGGCCGCCGAGGAAGAATTCGAGATCAGAGTCAGCGCGTTGCGCGAAGCAGAATCGGTGATCGCCGACAAGGAGGCGGAGCTAGTGAGGCTCGTCACCGAACTGGGAGAGCATTCGACGATAGCCAATAGGCAACGGGCGGAAATCGCCGCGCTGCGTACGGAGGCCGAAGCGATTAAGGCGAGCGTTACAGATTACGAGGTTGCGCTGAAAGAAACGGTACTTCGCTTGGCGCACGATGAGGAAGAAGGCGAATCACCTTGGATGGACTTGGCAGAGCCGCGCGACGAATTCGTCGGCCTCGGCGCGCGCCGCGGCCGGCGATCCTGATCGCGGCAGTCTCCGAAACCGGTCTTGGATGCTGCGGCCTGCTTAATTCCGCCAACCCGTATCGATCGCATCGAGCATGCGTAGGTAAGCCGGCCAGTCGGCCGAGCCGCGGCCCGAGTCGTGATGCTCGTATTGATGCGCGGTTTTTTCGCAAATCTCCGCGGGAATCTCCACAAGATCGCCGCCGGTCGCTTCCATTTTGAGCTGGATGTCCGCGGCCTCGAGCAGCGATTTCATCAATACAAAGGCTTCGCGCATGGTCTTGCCGACCGTGAGCAGCCCGTGATTGCGTAAAATCAGCGCGCGGTTCTTGCCGAGCGCCTGGTTGATGCGCGCTCGCTCGCTGAAATCTTCGGTGATGCCTTCATAGTCGTGATAACCGACACGATTATGGAAACGGACCGCCGGCTGCGACAGCATGCGCAGCCCGCGTTTCAATCCGGAAAGCGCCATGCCGGTCTCGGTGTGCACGTGGACGGCGCAATTGACGTCCGGCCGCCCGGAGAGCACGCCGCCGTGCAGCGTGAAGCCCGGCCGGTTGACGCCCGCGGATTCGTCGAGGTCGTCATCCATGCCGACCTTGACGAGGTTCGACGCCATCACCTCGGTGTAGAGGAGCTCATGCCGCTTGATCAGGAATTTACGCTCGTCGCCCGGCACGCGCATCGAGGAATGATTGTAGATGACGTCGCCCCATCCGTAGTGCGCGATCAGGCGATAAGTGGCGGCGAGGTCGAGGCGGGCCTGCCATTCTGCGGGTGAGATGTCCGCCTGGGCGGCGGCGGCGAGCTTAACGTGCGGGTTCATGGGCGGGTTCCTCCACGCGGGGTAAGCAAGTCTAGCATCCGGCGCCGTCGCCGTGCAGCCCCCGTTGGGGGAGGCCAGGGGACGAGGGAAGACCCCGAACTCTCTTCGCGGCAGGATCGACATTTTGAGTGCGCCCTAAGCGCACATACGCGATGCCGCGGCCATTGTTAACGGTTCGTCAACGGACCAAGATAGATTGTCCATATATGACCCGCCCGCACGCATTTACCGTGAGAAACGCCGCAGCGATGCTCGGTGTCTTGATGCTTCTGTTAAGCACCGGCGGATCTCTTTTAGGCGCCAGTGAAATCGGGCTGCGTGCTTTGAAGGAAAAATACCTGCGCCCGGCGGCGATTCCGTATCCGAAGGACGATCCTTATTCCTTCGCCAAATATGAACTCGGCCGCACGCTGTTCTTCGATCCGATCCTGTCCGGATCGAAGGTCCGATCCTGCTCAAGCTGCCATAATCCCGGGCTGTCATGGGCCGACGGACAGCCCCGCGCGATCGGCGAAAAGCAGCTTCCGCTGCGTACGCCGACACTGCTGAACGTCGCATGGACGCCGAAGCTCGGCTGGGACGGGCATTTCAGCGATCTCGAACATGTCGCAATCACTCCGATCACAGCCTCCGACAATATGAACCTGCCGGAGAAAACTCTGATCGAGCGGCTTTCGGCGATCCCCGGCTACGTGAGTGCTTTCGACGTCGCATTCGGTAAGGGCGAAATCACCACGCTCAAGATCGAACAGGCGTTGGCCACATTCGAACGTTCGATCGTATCGGGCGAAGCGCCATTCGATCGTTGGGTCCGCGGCGATCAAACGGCAATCAACGCCGCGGCCAAGCGTGGCTTTGTCCTGTTCAATGGCAAAGCGAATTGCGCCACCTGCCACAGTGGCTGGGCGTTCACCGACGTGTCGTTCCACGACATCGGTGTGGCAAAGAATGACGATATCGGCCGCGGTCGGTTATTTCCAACGTCGGTGAAGCTGCAATATGCGTTCAAAACGCCTACCTTGCGCGACGTGGCGCGCCGCAGGCCCTATATGCATGACGGCTCGCTACCGACGCTCGAGGACGTGATCGACCTGTACAATCACGGCGGCATCGACCGGCCGAGCCGCGACGATGAGATCCATCAGCTAAATTTGCCGGAGAGCGAGAAGGCCGATCTCATCGCCTTCCTGCAGACGCTCAGCGGCAAGCCCAAGGACGTCCCGGTTCCCACGCTGCTGCGCTGATGCCGTTTGCGATCGAGATTATTCAGATCATTGCCGGCAGCGCACAGCCCACGAGGGCAAAGCCGCCGAGCAGCAAGACGCCGGCCGCGGCCTCGATGGCTTCGATGCGGGCTGGGAAGCGCTCGGCCAGATAAGCGACAACGGTGCCGCCGGTCACGCTGAGCAAACCCGCCACACTGACCATCGTAATCTCCCGCAAAAGAACGATCCAATCGCGGTTCTTAGCGGAGAGTGCTTACCAAGGGCCTAGGACCCGGGGCTGCATTCGCTCGAATGATGGCCAGGCCCGGTTCAAAGGTTAACCAAAACCTAATTTTGTGGCCCCTAAGGTTACCGGTTTCCTAAAATCTGTGGTAAAGAAAACCTTAAGTAGACCAGTGAGCTGCGTGCGGCGGCGCAACTGGTCTGTGAAGTAGCATACCCTGGAGGCCCTCATTATGAGCCGGCTGGCCAAGCGGCTGCCGTTTGCGGCCGCAATTCCGCTTGCGTGTGTCATTGATGCGCTGCTCGCTGGCCCTGCCAGCGCTCACGTCAAATGGTTCTGCGCCTACAACGTCGCCGGACAGCCGGTAGGGCTGGAAAACGTCCTCTGTCCCGACTTCGAAATGCTAACCGGGCTGTCGATTCTCGGCCTCATGACCGGCAGCGTCTTCGAAGGTACTCCGATTGGCGCTATCATGTTGCGTTGCCTCGACCGGGCGACGCGCTTGGTGCGCGACAATCTCGAAATCATCACGCGTGCCGCCTGCGCATTCTTCTTCATCGCAATCTGGGGTGTCGGCGGCATCCTGCTCACGCCGGAACTCAACACCAGTTCGACGCTGGTCGGCGCCATACAGCTCGGCATTGCTGCGGGCATGCTGTCGCGCCGGACTATGCCGTTATCGGCATTGGGTATCTTTGTACTGTATGGCATCGCGATCTGGGAATATGGCCCGTTTCATCTCGCCGACTATCCGGTGTTTCTCGGCGTCGCCGCGTATCTGGCGTTGGTGGGCGGGCAGACCAACTTCTTCGGAGCGCGACCGCTCGACGTGTTGCGCTGGGCCGCCGGCATCACGCTGATGTGGGCCTCGATCGAGAAATGGGCCTATCCGGAATGGACGTACCCGCTATTCATTCTGCATCCGGGCATGTCGTTGGGATTTACGCCGGATTTCTACATGCGGGCGGCCGGCGCGGTCGAATTTGCCCTGGCGTTCTCGTTGATATGGACGCCGCTGGTGCGGCGCGTGGGAGCCATAATGCTTATCGCGATGTTCGTGAGCGCGGTGTTCCCGTTCGGCAAGATCGATCTGATCGGGCACTCACTGATTGTGGTGGCATTGATCGGCATCGTCGCCGATGACCATGGCGAGCCGGCGCGATTGCGCCATTCCTGGATCATTCCGTTCGCTTATGCGTCGTCGCTGACGGTGTTTCTGACGGTGTACTATTTCGCGCACGAGGCGCTGTTCGGCACCGCGGTCCTGTAATCGACGACGATTTAATGAACGTGCACCACCAGCAGCATCTTGGGGTGAATCGCGCACAGCACGTTGAAGTCGCCGGCCACCGTGAAGGTGATGGGCGTAACGCTTCCGGGCTTTTGGTCACCGGAGTCGAATGAGAATTTCGGCGAATCGATATAGGCATGATGCAATAGGTCGGCATCGTCGTTGATGATCTGTATGGTATCGCCGCGCTTGATCGTGATTTCGCCGGGATGAAATTCGCGGCCCTTTTGCGAAATCGTGTCTTGCGGCAGCGCCGACACCATGAGCGTGCCAAACGCGGTCAATGCGCCTACGACAAAGGCTATCGCGATCGGACGGCGAGCGCGCAGGAAGTCGGTCCTTAAACCCATAGATGCCTCGTTAATCCATTCGGCAGTAACGCAGTCCGGCGAACCGCATTCGCACAGCGTGAAGCGAGGCAGTTAAGACGCCGTTAAGGAACTCCCGAAGATTGGCCCGCTTGCTGCACCGCCTTTAACGGGCGCCGATATAGGCCTTAAGCCGGATTGTTAGAGGGCTTGGCGTCCCATGCCGGCTGGGCAAATCGCGTCCCTGATGTTTCATTTGATAAATGGCTGGCGCCGCGGCATCGCGCGGGCGGCTGCGCTTCGCATGACCATTCGCGGCCGAATTCTGGTCGCGTTCCTGATCATGAGCGTCATCACCGCCGCCTTCGGCGCGTACGCTACGCTTGGCATCAGGGATGCCGGCGTGTTGGTGGACAAGACCTTTGATGAATCGCTGATGTCGATCAATTACGCGCGCGCGGCAGCGGCTGATTTTGCCGCAATGCGCGCCGCATTCGCGCGCCAATGGATCGCCACAGATCCGGAAAAGCGAGCTGCGCTCGATCAGGAAATCGACAAGCTCGGTAAGTCACTGTCGGGCGACCTTCAGATTGCGGCCGAACGCTCGCAATCGGTTCGCGCTACGCGCGCCGCCGAGAACGTTCAGGACGCGGTGGACGCCTGGAAGGGCATTTGCAACCGCCTCCTCGACGCCGCCCGACTCGAGGTAAATTGGGAGACGCTCGACCAATACGGCAAGAGGGTGGACGATCAAATCGATCTCCTCGTGAACTACACGGCCGGAGACGGCTTCCTGTACCGCGAAAGCGCGCGCGCAACGGTTGCGCGCGACGTGCAACTCAACATCGCCGGCACCGCGCTCGCGCTGCTGCTTTCCGCGCTGGTGGCCTGGGCCTTGGCCCGGCGCATCGTCGGACCTGTCGCGGTTGCGTCCCGCGTCGCCGAACGCATCGCCGCGGGCAAGCTCGACGTTGCCGTCCCTAAAGGCAGCGCCGATGAGCTTGGCGCGCTGCTCGCCGCCATGGGCGTCATGCGCAACAACATCAAGGCGATGATGGATCGCGAGGTCGAACAACGTCGCTCGGCGCAAGCACGGCTCGCCGACGCGTTGGAATGTTCGCAGGAAGGCGTCGTCGTCGTCGACGCCAACGACGGCATCGTGCTGGCCAACGCCCAGGCAGCGGATTTCCTCGGGCTCTCGCCGAACCTGCTCAAGCCCGGCACGCCGCTCTCGCAACTCGAGCCGGCATTGCAGGGAGCGGGCGATGCCGCCCATATGTTGATCCGGCGCGACAAGGATCTACAGACGACCAGCGAAATCTTGATGGCGGACGGCCGCTGGCTGCGCATTAGCCGCAGTGCCACGCGCGACGATGGCTTCATCGTGTTGTGCAGCGATATCAGCCGGTTGAAGAAACAGGAATGGTCGCTGCGTGAAACCAATTTGCTGCTCGATGCCGCGCTCGAAAATATGTCACAGGGTCTATGCCTCTTCGATGCACAGAACAGACTCGAGGTCTTCAATCGGCGCTATCTGGAAATTTTCAGACTGCCGCGCGAGCGGGTCAAGCCCGGCATTACTTTCAGGGAAGTCATCGAGGTCAGCGTCGCCAACGGCAATCACCCGCACAAGACCGTGGACGAAATAATGGCGGAGCGCGAGCAACGCCACACTGAGAACGCCAAGGGTCCGCACTTGTACGAATTCAACGACGGCAGGGTGGTGTCGTGTCTCTATAGCCCGACTTCCGACGGCCGCTGGGTGGCGACCTATGAGGATGTCACCGAGCGCCGCCAGGCCGAAGCCAAGATCATGCACATGGCGCGCCATGACGCGCTGACAAATCTGCCGAATCGCGTCCTGTTCAAGGACAAGATGGAAGAAGCATTGACCCGCGGCGAGGAGCTGGCGGTCATGTTTCTCGATCTCGACCGCTTCAAGAGCGTCAATGATTCACTGGGACATCCGGTCGGCGATGCGCTGCTTTGCGCGGTCACCGAGAGGCTGCAGCAGGTCGTACTGGGCGCGGATACGGTTGCCCGGCTCGGCGGCGACGAATTTGCGATCGTCCAGCACAAAACAAGCGCGAACGACGCGAGCGAGCTTGCCGCTCGCATTATCGATGCGCTGGTCGAGCCATTCGATCTTCACGGCCATCAGGTGATTATCGGAACCTCGATCGGTATCGCTATGGCGCCTGCTGACGGTAACGAGCCTGACCAGCTCTTGCGCAACGCCGACATGGCGCTCTACCGCGCCAAAGCAGACGGGCGCGGCAGTTACCATTTCTTCCAGCCGGAAATGGACGCGCAGATGCAAGAGCGCCGCAAGCTCGAGCTCGATCTGCGCAAGGCCCTGCTCGCCGATCAATTCGAACTCCACTACCAGCCACTGGTCAATGTCGCCAGCGGCGAGCTCTCGGGCTTCGAGGCATTGCTGCGCTGGAATCATCCGGAACTCGGGCTGGTCATGCCCGACGAATTCATTCCGGTCGCGGAGGAAATCGGTCTTATTGTGCCGCTCGGCGATTGGGTGCTCAAACAAGCCTGCCGGGATGCCGTAACATGGCCGGCCAAACTGACCGTCGCGGTCAATCTGTCCGCAGTGCAGTTCCGCAATCCGACACTGGCTCTATCCGTGGTTTCCGCACTCGGTCAGTCGGGCCTTGCGGCGACGCGGCTCGAATTGGAGATCACTGAGACCGTGCTGTTGCAGGACGACAGGACGGTGCTCGATTCTCTGCATCAATTCCGCGATCTCGGCGTCGGCATCTGCATGGACGATTTCGGCACCGGATATTCGTCGCTGAGCTATCTGCGGAGCTTCCCGTTCGACAAGATCAAGATCGACCGCTCCTTCATCCGCGAGCTTGGCAAGGAAAACGACAGCATCGCGATTATCCGCGCCGTCATGGAGCTTGGATCGAGCCTCGGCATGATTACAACCGCGGAAGGCGTCGAGACCGAGGAGCAACTCGAAATCCTCCGCGCCGAGGGCTGCATGCAGGTACAGGGCTATCTGTTCAGCCGGCCGATACCGGCGGATGAGATCCCCTTGCTGCTTCAGCAACTGCGTCCGCGCGTCCGCGCGGCGTAACGGACCGCCAAGCGTGGGGACCTTCAAGCCTTCCCGCAAAAGGCGTGAAGCTTCAACTCACTAGCGTTGCACCGCCTGCTCAGCGCCGCCATATTTCCCTGCATAGCCTGCCCTCTGGCAATCTCGCGCCCGTAAGGGCAAACTCCGCCTTTGGAGGCGTATCGGAATGGCGCTGCGCGACGTCAAACTCGACGATAAATACGATCTCGGCCAGCGCCGCGTGTTCGTAACCGGCTTCCAGGCGCTGGTTCGGCTCTGCCTGATGCAGAAGGAGTTGGACCGCCGCAACGGCCTCAATACTGCGGGATTTGTCACCGGCTACCGCGGCTCGCCGCTCGGCGGCCTCGATAGCCAGTTCCTGCGCGCGCGTCCGGTTCTCGAAAAAAGCGACGTCCGGTTTCAAGGCGGCATCAACGAGGACCTAGCTGCCACCGCGGTGTGGGGTTCGCAGCAAGCGGAGTTGCGCGGGGAAGGCAAGTACGACGGCGTCTTCGGCATGTGGTACGGCAAAGGTCCCGGCGTCGACCGCACCGGCGACGTTTTCCGTCACGCCAACTTTGCCGGCTCGTCGAAACACGGCGGCGTGCTGGCGCTGATGGGCGACGATCACACCGCCGAATCCTCGACCACCGCGCACCAGTCCGAATACCACTTCATCGACGTCATGGTTCCGATCCTCAATCCCGCAGGGGTCCAGGAGGTGCTCGATTACGGCCTCTACGGCTGGGCAATGTCGCGTTACACCGGTGCCTGGACCGCGCTCAAGACGATGCACGAGACGATCGAATCCACGGCGGCGATCGATGCGAGTTTGGAACGGATCAACATCGTCACTCCGGACGATTTCCGCATGCCGGAAGGCGGGCTCAATATCCGGCTGAACGATCCAATACTGGCGCAGGAAGCCCGCCTGCACGACTTCAAGCGCGACGCCATGCTCGCCTTCGTGCGCGCCAACAAGCTCAACCGCATCATCACGTCGGGCGGGCGCAATCCGAAAATCGGCATCATCACCACGGGCAAGAGCTATCTCGACGTTCGCCAGGCGTTCGACGAACTCGGCATCGACGAAATCAAATGCAACGAGCTTGGCATCCGGCTTTACAAGGTGGGCTGCGCCTGGCCGCTGAGCCGGCGCGAGCTCGCCGAATTCGCCGAAGGGCTCGACCTCATCATCGTCGTCGAGGAGAAGCGTTCGCTTCTTGAAGTGCAGGTCCGCGAGGAACTCTACGGCACCGCCAATCAACCGATCTGTATCGGCAAGAAGGACGAAGCAGGCAACTGGCTGTTCCCGGTGAAGGGCGCGCTCGATCCGAACGAAGTGGCGATTTGCCTTGGCGAACGGCTCCTGAAATATCACCGCAACGACGACATCGCGCAGCGTGTCGCGCGGCTCAAGGAATTCCAACGCATCGCCGCGGAAACCAAGGACATCGCCCAGCGCATTCCGTATTTTTGCTCGGGCTGCCCGCACAACACCTCGACCGTGGTTCCGGAGGGAATGCGCGCCTACGCCGGGATCGGCTGCCACTACATGGCGCAGTGGATGGACCGCTCGACGCTCGGCTACACGCATATGGGCGGCGAGGGCGCCAACTGGATCGGCGAGGCGCCGTTCTCAAATCGCAAGCACGTTTTCCAAAATCTTGGCGACGGCACCTACAACCATTCCGGCTATATGGCGATCCGCGCCGCGATCGCCGCAAAGACCAACATCACCTACAAGATTCTGTTCAACGACGCCGTGGCGATGACGGGCGGTCAGCCCAATGACGGCGGTCTCACCGTACCGCAGGTCGCGCGGCAGGTGGCAGCCGAAGGTGCCAACCGCGTGGTCGTCGTCACCGATGAGCCGGCCAAATATCCCCGCGATACGGCATGGCCGGCGGGGCTGACCATCCATCATCGCGACGATCTCAACACGGTGCAGAAGGAGCTCGCCGAAATTCCCGGCGTCACCGTGCTGATCTACGACCAGACCTGCGCGGCGGAAAAGCGCCGCCGCCGCAAACGCCATACTTTTCCCGACCCCGACAAGCGCGTCATTATCAACGAGCTGGTTTGCGAGGGCTGCGGCGATTGCGGCGTCAAATCGAACTGCGTTTCGGTACAGCCGCTCGAAACCGAATGGGGGCGGAAGCGCACCATCGATCAGTCGAGCTGCAATAAGGACTTTTCCTGTATCAAGGGATTTTGCCCGTCCTTCGTTACGGTGCACGGCGCCAAGCTGAAAAAGGGCACCGGCGTCGCCGCCGACCACGATTTGCCGCAACTGCCCGAGCCGCGGCTGCCGGCGATCGGCCAGACCTATAATATCATCGTCACCGGCGTCGGCGGCACCGGCATTGTCACCATCGGCGGGATTTTGGGCATGGCGGCGCACCTCGAAAGCCGCGGCGTCGGCGTGCTCGATATGGCCGGTCTTGCGCAAAAGGGCGGCGCGGTATTCAGCCACATCCGCTTTGCAGAAAAGCCCGAAGACATTCATGCGATCCGCGTCGCGGCCGGGCGCGCGGACCTGGTGCTGGGCGGCGACATCGTGGTCGCGGGCGCCCGCAAGGTACTCGCCGCCGTGAAGCACGGCGCTACCGTAATGGTGGTCAATACCGACGAATTCCTGCCCGGCGAATTCACCCGCAACGCCGATTTCTCGCTGCCGAGCGAGCGGCTCAAGCGCGCCATCGCGGCCGATGCGGGTCGTGACAAGACGCACTTTATCGATGCCACGCGTATCGCCAACGCGCTGTTCGGCCAGTCGATCGGCGCCAATATGTTCATGGTCGGCTATGCCTATCAGCTCGGCGCTATCCCGTTGTCGGCCGCCGCGATCGAACGGGCGATCGAGCTGAACGGCGAGGCCGTCGCCATGAACCGCGCGGCTTTTCACTGGGGCCGCCGCGCCGTGATCGACCGCGCTGCCGTCGACGCCATCGCCAAGCCTTCGGCCGCAGTGGCGAGCGACGCGGAGCATCTGTCGGAATCTTTCGACGAGACGGTCGAGCGGCGGGCAAAATTTCTCACCGCTTACCAAAATGCCGCTTATGCGCGGCGCTATCGGGCATTGGTCGACAAGGTCAATGCGGTCGAGGCCGACCGCGCCCCCGGCAAGTGCGGGCTCGCCGATGCGGTGGCGCGCTATCTGTTCAAGCTGATGGCCTATAAGGACGAATATGAGGTGGCGCGGCTGTATACCGATGGCGCGTTCGCGAAGCAGGTCGAGAACGAGTTCGACGGCGACAATCTGCGTTTCGAATTCCATCTGGCGCCGCCGTTGCTCGCCCGTGTCGACAAGGAGACCGGCCTACCACGCAAGATGAGTTTCGGACCGTGGCTCCTGCCGGCGTTTCGTGTGCTGGCCAAGCTGAAATTCCTGCGCGGCACGCCGCTCGATCCGTTTGGCCGCTCGCTCGAGCGCCGCACCGAACGCAAGCTAATCGAAGATTACGAGACGATGATCGACGAGGTGCTGGCGAGACTTAACGGCGAAAACCACCATCTCGCGGTCGGTCTCGCCGTGATCCCGGAGAAGATCCGCGGCTTCGGTCACGTCAAACAGCAGCACCTTGCCGCGGCCAAGGCGGATGAAGCGGCCTTGCTGGAGCAATTGCGCGCCGGTGTGCCGCTGTTACTCAAGGCGGCCGAGTAATCTTAGCGTTGGTGCGAAGTTCGGGCGGAGAAGCGGAGCAGCTTGATGGACGATCTGCCGTCCAGCACGGGAAACGTTGCCGTCGTCACTGAGCCGCCACGGGTTTCGCCGGCCGCGCCACACGAGCCTCCGGGGTCGCCCGCCGTCATGACGGCGCCCGCGATCGGCCATGCGACGTCGGTTTCGCCTTCGCCCGTAATCAAGGGCGCAGCGGAGACCGATGCGCCCGAGCCGGCGACGCCGGCCGCATCGGGCATCGGTGTGCTCATTGTCAATCTCGGCACGCCCGACGCCGCGACACCGGCCGCGGTGCGGCGTTATCTGAAACAGTTCCTGACCGACCGCCGTGTGATCGAAAAAAATTCGCTATTCTGGAGGACGGTGCTCAACGGCGTCATTCTGCCATTGCGATCGCGGCTCAAAGCACGCGACTACCAGAAAATCTGGAATCGCGACAAGAACGAGTCGCCGTTCAAGACCATCACGCGTTCGCAAGCCGAGAAACTCGCCGGCATTCTCGAACCGCTCGGCAAGCATGTCATCGTCGATTGGGCAATGCGCTACGCGTCGCCGTCGATTGCATCGCGGCTCGAAGTGCTGATGACCGGGGGCTGCGAACGCTTCCTGGTCATGCCGCTCTATCCGCAATATTCGGCGGCGACCACCGCAACAGTGTGCGACGAAGTGTTCCGCTTCATGATGCGGCAGCGTCGGCAGCCGGCGCTGCGCATTCTGCCGCCTTATTACGACGATCCTTATTACATCGAGGTGCTGGCATCTTCACTCAAGGCCGAGCTCAAGGGGCTGGCGTTTGCGCCCGACGTGATTGTCGCGTCCTATCACGGCATGCCGAAAGACTATGTGCAGAAGGGCGATCCCTACGGGAGCCAGTGCGCCCGGACGACGGAGCTGTTGCGGGCGCAGCTGGGGCTCGATGCGACCAAGTTGATGATGACGTTTCAGTCGCGCTTCGGCCGCGCCAAATGGCTCGAGCCTTACACCATCAATACAGTCAAGGCGCTCGCCAAAAAGGGCGTGAAGAATCTGGTCGTGGTGATGCCGGGATTTTCCGCCGATTGCCTGGAAACACTCGAGGAGATCGCGGTCGAGAACGCGCGGGTGTTCAAGCGCGCCGGCGGACAGAATTTCGCGGCTATCCCGTGCCTCAATGACAGTCAGGCCGGCATGCTGATGATCTGGCAGCTCGCCATGCGCGAGCTTAAGGGCTGGGTGTGAGCGCGCTGATTCAAGCCGGCTCGCTTGTTTCGTGGACTTGGTTCGCGCTCGCGCTTGTCCTGTTTGCGATCGAGGCGCTGCGGCCGGGCAAATTCGCGCTGTGGCTCGGTTTTGCCGCCGTGCTTGTCGGCATCGTCGCTTCGGTGGCGCGCTGGCCGTGGCCGGCGGAGGTGGCGGCTTTCGCGGTATTTGCCGCCGTTCTGGTCCCGGCCTGGCGCCATTATGAGCGTAAGGCCTGACAGCCGACTGGTTCCGGCCGCAGGACGTCCCCAGCCGCGAGCGCAATCAACCTCTCGTTAACCATATCCGTTTTAACTCCGTTAACCAGCGGTCTGCCGTCCGGCGGCCCGTGCCGGTCGTCGCGTGGCGCACAATGCTGCGGGGTGGCGCGGACAGGCCGCTTCGGGACGAGGAGGTCGCAGGTGCCGCGCCGTTGCCGACCAGGAAGCGTCACCGGCTTGGTTCTCTTGCGCTCGGCTATTTTGGCGTTCGTCGCGCTCGTCGCGCTGGGCCGGACGCCGAGCGGCGCGCAGTCGACGACGCCGCCGACCGATACCCAGACGACGTCGCCCGACCCGTACGCCGAGCTGTTACAGCCATCGCCTGAGAGCAATCCCGGCAATCCGCCGAGCTTTGTGCCGCCGGGAAATTCGACGGGGCTGCCTCCGGATCAGGCTCCGCCCGCCGGGAAATTCACCCCGCCCGCGTCATCGCGAATTGGCGCGACGCCGGTTTACGGCAGTCCGACCGGCTTCGGTGGGGGCGATACGGGCTTTAACTCCAGCAACGCGCCGCCCAAACGCTTGGTGCAAGTGCCCGATCAAGGCGCCGCGATTGCGCCGCCGCCCGAAACCACATTCGAGCCCGTACCGGCGGAGCCGCCACAAATATCGTCGCTGCCGCCGGTGCCGCCGCCGCCATTGGCGCCCGTAGTCTATCCGGCCAAGGCCGCGGCGCGGCCGGGGGCGGTCCTGCCGCCGCCGCCCGATCAACTGCCGATCAGCAATCCGCCGGCGGTGGTATATCCCGTCACGGCGGCAACCCGGCCCGGCGCTAACGTGCCGATTCCACCACCCGAGGATTTTCAAGGCTCCGCCAGCACGCCGCCGCCGGGAACGCCGCCGCCGAACAGTCTGCCGCTCGGAACGGTGCCGCACGGCACGCTGCCGATCGCCGCCGGCGATCCTTACCAGGCGCTCGGCATCGAGGCGGGCTCGTTTCTGATTCTGCCGGCGGTCGAACTATCGGCCGGATACAATACGAATCCGCAGGCCGCGCCTGGCGGACCCGGCTCTGCCTATTTCGTCGTTGCGCCGGAATTGCATGCGCGTTCCAATTGGTCGAGCAATTCGCTCACCGCCGATATCACCGGCTCCTATACGGACTACCCAAGCAACAGCTTCCAGCCGTCGCTGAGCGTTCCTTATCTCAACGCCAAAGTCGACGGCACGCTCGACGTCACCCGCTACACGCAAATCCTGCTCGAAGGCCGAACAATCGTATCGACCGACAATCCCGGCAGCCCGAACATCCAAGCCGGCCTCGCCACGCTGCCGATCGACACCACGGTCGGCGGCACGTTCGGCGTCGCGGAGGAATTCGGCCGGCTGGACGTTTCGCTCAAGGGCACTTTCGACCGCTCGATGTATTCGGATGCCCAACTGACCAATGGCGAGAGCGCAAACTTCGACTATCGCGCCTTCGACCAATATGCCGGCATTTTGCGGGTGGGCTATGAGATCGATCCCGGTCTCAAGCCGTTCGTCGAGGTCGACGAGGACACCCGCGTTCACAACTCGCCGGTCGATAACTTCGGTGAAGATCGCAATTCCAATGGCTCGAGCGTGAAGCTCGGCGCCGACCTCAATCTGTTCGGCTCGCTGACCGGCGAAATAGCGGTCGGATATCTGGAGCGCGACTACCACGACCCAACGCTGCCAAATATCAGCGGCGCAACGCTTGACGGTGCGCTGATCTGGCAGGCGACGGCGCTGACCACGGCAAAGTTCACCGCACAATCGAGCGTGAGCGAGTCCACGGTGCAGGGCGTATCGGGAGAGTTCAGTCGCACTTTCAGCCTTGAGGTCGATCACGCGCTACGGACCTGGCTCATCGCCAATGCGCTGATCGGCTACGAGAACGACGAATATGTCGGCGATGGCCGCGACGACAATCACTATTTCGCCGCCACCGGCCTGACCTACAAAATAAATCGCGAGATGCAACTCAGGGGTGAAATGCGGGAGGATTGGCTCACGTCCAACGTCAGCGGCGTCGCCTATGCCGCCACCTCGTTTCTCCTGACCATGCGGTTGCAGAGGTGAGCGTCGTCGTCATTGCGATGAGCGCAGCGACGAAACCATCCAGCCGGATTGCTTCGCTTTCGCTCGCAATGACAGTCAACGCTCTGCGTGCCTAAGATCTCCAAAATCTTCCAGGGTAGGATATAGTGGCTAAGTTGCTTCGATCGCGGTCAAATTGCGCCACAGGCACCATAAGAGGCTGACATGACAGATACATCGCGCGTTCAATCGAGCGGACTTTCCCGACGGACTACTCTCCTTCGGAGCGTCGCCTGTGCGGCGGGAGCCGCAGCCTCACTGCTTCCGGTCAGACAAGCCGCCGCGAAAATGGCGCAGACGGCGGTCGCTTATCAGGCCACGCCGAAGGGCGACCAGCAGTGCGGTAATTGCTCCCTGTTCCAGGCCCCGAGCTCCTGCACGCTGGTCGACGGCACAATTAGCCCTTCAGGTTGGTGCAAATTCTGGGTCAAGAAGGCGGGGTGAGAGCGATTTCAGTCCGCTGCGGCGTTGCCAACGAGCCTTTCAGCTTTTGGCGCGACGAGGGCCGGGTTGATCGCATTGCAATTCGAAGAGGATGTCGGCGTTCACACAAAAACGCGGCGCAAAGCTCGTCGATGCCGCTGCGAGATCGAGCCATTCGCGGCAATTTCCCTTAGCGGCGCAAGCCTGACAGCGCCGAAATGCCGTTGGATATCGCAACTCCAGCCGGCCTAGCGCTTCGGGACCTAAATCAATCCCAAGGCTCGCCATCATCTCGTGCAGTAGAACCGAATTCTCGCTCGTTGCCAGCGGTGACATGATCTCGCTGCGTATCAAAATCAGCGTTCTTTCACGTTGATTTAGATCAAACGGGTGCGCCTTTTCGGCGGCTGTGTGATCGTTGGATGCGCGCTCAAAACGAGGCGACGCGGTACCCCCTGGCAACCGCGCCGCCTACTCGCAATGACCTCGTTCGAGATCGACTACAAGCATCATGAGTCTAAGGTTTTGCTCCGCTCTGTTCATTGATCGATATCAATTAGGCCGGCGCCGCCTCGTTATGTTGCCGAAATGCATCATCTCCGGGGAAATTCATAATGTGCTGAATCCGACATAGCCTACTCCAAGTTTATTTCTTATCGTGGTTTCGCCCCCATAAGTCATTGTTCGCGCACGCGTGCGCGGCAGACGGATCGGTGCGACTCATGATGAGAGGCGGACGCGACCGGCTCGTTCACATGGTGCGTTTGCGGCTCGTCTGCGCGGCCGCGCTGCTGTTCGTCCTCTCTATTTTTCCGACAATTGGGTTTGCGCCGCCCGCACAGGCTCTGCCGAGCTTCGCGCGACAGACGGGGCAGCCGTGCGGCACCTGTCACACCGATTTTGCCGGACTGACCCCTTACGGCCGGCGTTTTAAGATTGGAGGCTATACGTACGGCGGTGGCCAGTATCAGACGACACTATTCCCCAGCTCTGACGATTCAGACCAGGCCAGTAAAAAGAAATGGGTGCCACCGATCTCGATGATGGCGATCATCGGTTTTACCAATACGCAGGCACCTCAAGCGCCGCCAACCGACCCATACGCCACCAATAACAACGTCGTGGTATCTCCCCTGAGCTTCTTCTGGGGCGGCGCCATCACCGATCATATCGGTGCCTTCGCGCAACTGACCGATGCCGGGCCACCGACTACCGCTTCTATTGGCAATGATCCGTACGTACATAACTGGACCTGGGATAATACCGATATCCGCTATGCGGACTCGACGAGCCTCGGCAACATTCCTATTACCTACGGCATCACGGCGAATAACGGCCCCACCGTCCAGGACCCTTGGAATACTACGCCGGCCTGGGCGTTCCCCTACGCCGCCTCGACCATAGCGCCGACGCCTGCAGCCGGCACGATCATCGACGGCACCTTCGCAGCGCATGTGGGCAGCGTCGGCGCCTATGCGTACGTCGCCGATGCGCTTTACCTGGAAGTGTCGGCCTATCGCACGCTTGATGCCAACACGCAGAACGCTCTGGGGACTGATCCATTTGGCGCGCCAGGCGAGTTCGACTTTGCGCCCTATTGGCGCGCGGCGTTTGAGCCGCACTGGGGCAACAATTGGCTCGAGGTCGGAACTTTCGGCATGTCGGCCGCCATTCATCCGTGGGCGTCGCCACCGTCAGCGCCAGTCACTGGGCCGGTTACGACCGCGACTTTCCCGCAGACTGACAAATACACCGATGTCGGCTTCGATTCGCAATATCAGTATCAGGGCGACAATTTTTGGTTCACGCTTCGCGGCACGTATATTCACGAATCCCAAAAGCTGGACGCAAGTTTCGCTAATGGGCTAGCGGCCAACCCGACCGACACGCTCAACGAGGCAAAGGCGTATGCCTCGCTTGCCTATGGCAACGATAATCGGGTCGTTCTGACTGGCCAATACTTCAACACTTGGGGAAGCCCCGACGCGGGGCTGTACGGCGGACTTGCCAGCGGCTTCAGCCCGAACAGCAACGGTTGGATTGCCGAGATCGCATACATTCCGTTTATCAGCAGTATTGCGCCAGGATGGCCATGGTTCAACGCCCGCGTCGGGCTGGAATACACTTGGTACAACCAGTTCGACGGAACCAGCCTCGGCGCCAGCAGCAATAATACGCTCTACCTCTATCTTTGGTTGGCACTGTAGCAGGGCATTCCGGAGGGTTCGCGATGAAAGCAACACTGTTCGGAGCCGCCGCGGGTTCGCTGCTGACCGTCTCTGCCGCATTCGGCGCCGATCTCGCAGCGCCGCCACCCGCTCCTCCGCCTCTTCCTTTCACTTGGACGAGTTGCTACGCCGGTGGCAGCGCCGGCGGCGGCGTGGGGCAAAAGAATCTCAACGACACCGCCGGAATCCTTTCCCCCAACACCGGGTTTACTTCCGCCAACCTTGACATCAGCGGTTACATGCTCGGCGGACAATTCGGATGTGACTATCAATTCGCGTTCAATTGGATTCTCGGCATCGAAGGTGCGGCGTCGGGCGGAGATATCGGCGGCAAGAGCGCTGTCGCGACACCGGGAATTGCCGGTGACACTGCAACCTTCAAAGACACGACGGACTTCCTCAGCAGCGTAACCGCACGCGCCGGTTACGCGTGGGATCGCTGGATGCTGTACGGCAAAGGCGGCGTCGGCTTCGTAAACGACAGATACAACGCGGCCGATGCACTTGGGACGTACGATTTCGACGGGTTGGAGAACAGGCTCGGCTGGACTGCGGGGGTCGGCGTCGAGTGGGCGCTGTTGGACGATTGGTCGGTCAAGCTCGAATACGACTATTACGGCTTCGGTACTCGCAACGTGACCTTTATCGAGGAGAGTGCCGCGTTCCCCTCGGGTCCTGAGAACATCAAGCAGAATATTCAGACCATCAAACTCGGTCTGAATTTCCACGTCTTTGCAGGGCCGTGAGGAAGCGATGCCGCTGATGACCGGGAGACGATCGCGTCGATCTAACAAGCGAACGATGCGGACAAAACTAATGACGATCGCGAGCCTACAAAGAATAGTTTGGTATGCGTCGCTCTTGGCGATCGTCGTCGTGACGCCGGTTCGCGCGGAGGACGCGAACGCAGGCGCCGTTTCGCAAAAGGAAGTTCAGGCAAAGCTCGCCTATTGCGAAGTCTGCCACGGCGTGTCGGCGCAAGGTTTCAATGGATATTATCCCATACCGCGCTTGGCAGGACAGCAAATCGCGTACATCGAGAATGAGTTAGCGGGATTTGTCGAGCATAAACGGACGAATAATATCATGTTCAACGTGGGCCACGTCCTGAGTCCCGCGATGATAACGGCTCTCGCCACCAATTTTCACGATCTCAATCCAAAACCGCTCGGTGGCGCTCCAAAGGAACTTGTGCCCACGGGACAGAAAATCTTTCAAGAGGGAGTGCCCGATGCCGGCGTTCCGCCATGCGTCTCGTGTCACGGCCCGGAGGCCAAAGGCAACGAGCAATTTCCCCGCTTGGCAGGCCAGCTCTATCCCTATCTCGTGAGTCAATTGACGAATTGGACCAACGAGCGCGGGGAGAACAATTCGAATGTCATGGCGCCGATTGCGCACAACTTGACGCAACCGCAAATCAAAGCTGTCGCGGCCTACCTCAATTATCTGGAGTAACGCCGTGCGCTCCCGCAAAACCCTTCAAACTCCCGAGCAAAAGATGGGCTTGAGCCATCGGCGCGCGCGAGTGGCGATCCGCGAAAAGCGCCGGCTTACGAGCAGCGCTGCTTACGGTAATCCTGGCGATTGTCTTCGTCGAACCTGGTCGTGCGGCGGAAACGGGGCAGAGTACCGTTTCGCAGCAAGACGTTCAGGCCAAGCTGGGGTACTGCAAAGATTGTCACGGGCCATCGGCGCAAGGTTATCGCGGATACTTTCCGATACCGCGGCTCGCCGGACAGCAACCGGAGTATTTGGAAAATCAGCTGCGGGCATTTATCGAGCATCGGCGCACGAACAATATCATGTTCAACGTGGCGCATGCCTTGAAGCCGGGAATGCTGGCGGTTCTTGCCGCGAATTTTAGGGAACTCAATCCCCAGCCCATCGGGGGAGCTCCAAGACGGCTCGTGGCCGCGGGAAAGAAAATTTTCGAAGATGGAGTGCCCGACGCCAACGTTGCGGCGTGCGCTGCCTGTCACGGTCCGGACGCTGCAGGCAGCGGAGTAATTCCCCGCCTTGCCGGTCAGCTCTATCCCTACGTCATAAAGGAATTGACGAATTGGGGAAAGGAACGAGGGCAAAATCCGGCAAAGCCGGACACGTCAGCCATCATGAGTCCGGTCGCGCACAGCTTGACTAAGCCGCAAATCGAAGCCGTTGCGGCCTTCGTCAGCGATTTAAGGTGACTTCTTGTGTTTGGCTCACCGCCTGGAACGAACAGAATGCTCGGACTTGAGATGACGAAATATACCCGGTCAAAAGTGACGATCCTGGCGATTACTTTCGTTATCGGTTCCTCGTTGGCCGGTCACGCCGAGAGTCTCGCTATTCGTAATTGCACCTGGTGCCATGGCGGATCGGCGCAAGGCTATACGCCGGCACCCCGTTTGGCCGGGCAAAGATATCAATATATCGAGAATCAGCTTGCGGATTTTCACGCGCACACGCGCGACAATCCTCTTTCAAAACAGTACATGTGGGGCGCGGCTGCAAACCTCAATCCGCAGACCGCGCGCAACCTGGCAATGTATTTTTCAACGTTGTTGCCGGAAGCAGCCGATGACGGAGCCAGGGAGCTCGCGGCTACTGGAAGAACGATCTACCAGGAGGGAATGCCGGACTCCAATATTGTCGCCTGCGTGGTTTGCCACGGCCCGAATGCGGAGGGCGTCGGCCAAATTCCCCGTTTGGGAGGGCTCGCGTACACGTATTTGAAACGGCGACTTGAGCAGTGGGGTGAAGGCTATCATGCGGCCGCGGGGCCCCCGATGCCCGACATCTCCAGCAGATTGTCACAGCATCAAGTCGAGGCGCTGGCGTCGTATCTCAGTTTTATCAAGTAAAAAGCCAAAAATTGTGCCGTCAATTCGATAGTAACTGATTGCAGGCCGGTTATCGCCGATCTGAGGGCGCATTACGCTGCGCCTGCCGTGATTGGGCGCGCGCGATGAGCGGACGAACCGCGCACAAGATCGCGGAAGGGCTCGACCAAAGAACGGTTCAACATCGCCAAGCCAGCTCCGGCCAGGATAATCGCAGGCGTTGCGGCCGCGAGCAGCGTCCAGCCACGCCATTGTCCCGGCATAAACGTCACGGCGATGGCAAAGCCGGCTAGCCACTGTACCCAAAAGACGAAATACGCCCATTCGCCAAGCGTCCGATCGATCCGTGAAAGCATCGGCGCTAGTTGCAACCCGGCGCGGCCGGCGACAACGACCGTGAATAGGACAACTCGCAGCTTCCGATCAGCGAATTAAGCTTGGGCTAATGTCGGCACGAATCGACCCGGCGAATTGATGGGGTCTGCCATGCCGCTTTGCGGGCGATCATTCGACAAGCCGACTGCTCGGCACAGGAATCCACGTCCCGCAATCTGCGCCCGTCGTTATTAAAGCCGTTCCAAAGACGTCGCAAGAGTCAACGTCGTCGTCGCGTTTGACCTAGATCAATGCGCTTACCTGGATCGGATTTGAAAATGACGCTAGCTGACGAGAGGAGGGTCAAATGACAGACCTGCCTAGAGAAGAAAGACGAATGCCCTTCGAAGCTGTCTGGCGATGGTGTAGCGATTGGGCCAGAGGAAATTTCGCATCCGAAGTGTCATGCTGTGGCGAAATGGAAGTTGAGCGCATCGCCCGAGATGTCCGCATGACTCCTGCAGAACTCCGCGCCGTTGCGAAGCGGGGTCCCGAGGCAGCCGATCTTTTGCTTCGTCGCATGGCAGCGCTCGATCTCGACCCAGCGGAGGTATCGCAAGTCGGGCCGCAAACATTCCGCGATCTGCAACGCGTTTGCTCACTGTGTGAAAGCAAGAGGCGTTGTGCGCGAGATCTCGCGCACGATTCCGCCATGCCGGCATGGCAGGATTATTGTCCGAACGCCCAAACGCTCATAGCGCTCGACGTGCTGCCCTGGACGTCGCGGCGCGAGTGGTAGCGGATACGCATGCTAGCCCCGATCATCACCGCGCCGCTGTTCTACGCGGTGGCCATTCCCGCGGTGATCTTCCTTGGGCTCGCCAAGGGTGGCTTTTCCGGCGTGGCTACAGGCGCGACGCCGCTGCTGGCGCTTTATCTGCCGCCGCTTGAAGCCGCAGCGCTCTTGCTGCCGATCGTCATTTGCCAAGATACGATCTCGATTCATATCTATCGGCGTGAATGGAGCGTCTGGAACCTGAAGGTGCTGCTGCCGGGCGCAGCGCTTGGCTTGGCGCTCGGCTGGCTGTTCGCATCCTATGTATCCGACGACGCCATCCGAATCCTCATTGGGGTCACCGCGCTCGCCTTTGTCGCAACTGTTTGGCTGCGTGCCTCGCCGGCGCGGCCGAAGCAAAGCAGGATACTGAGCGGGCTATTTTGGGGCGCGGTCTCCGGCTTCATGTCATTCGCCAGCCAGGGCGGCGGGCCACCCTTTCAGGTATACACGCTGCCGCAGCAATTGCCGAAAATGACCTTCGTCGGCACGACCACGATCTTTTTTGCCGCCGTCAACGTGCTTAAGATCGTGCCGTACTTCATGCTCGGACAATTCTCGGTCAAGAACGTCTCCACCTCGCTCGCGCTGTTGCCGATTGCAGTCGCGGCGAACTTTGCCGGCATCTGGATGGTCAGGATCGTGCCGACGGCGCAGTTCTATCGCATCACGTATATTCTGCTCTTCATTCTCGGGCTGTTACTCTTGTCTCAGGGCGTTCTCCATCTGGTGCAGGGACCGCGTTGAGAAATGCCGATATTGCATTAGCTTTTTCCACCGTTTAATTCGCCGAGAATTTTATTGATCTCGGCGCGGAAGCCCGGCGCGATGTCCGGGCGCTCCAGCGCATAGGAGACGTTGGCTGCGAGAAAGCCGATCTTCGAGCCGCAGTCGAAGCTGCGGCCGTCGAATTGCAGGCCGTAGAACGGCTGCTTGCGCGCTAGTTGGATCATGGCGTCGGTCAATTGGATTTCACCGCCGGCGCCGCGCTCCTGCGTGCCTAAGATTTCCAGGATTTCCGGCTGCAATATGTAGCGGCCGGTGAGGATGAGATTCGACGGCGCGCGATTGGCCGGCGGCTTCTCCACCATGCTGGTGATGGAGAACATCTTGCCCTTGCGCTCGCCGATGCCGACGACGCCGTACTGATCGACGCGATCGTGCGGCACTTCCTCGACGGCGACGATATTTGCTTGCCCAGGCACTTCGCGCGCCGCATCGAGCATCTGCGCGAGGCAACCCTGTTCGTGCTGGACCAGCACGTCCGGCAACAACAACGCAAAAGGCTCGTGGCCGATCAATTCGCGCGCGCACCAGACGGCATGGCCGAGGCCGAGCGGTTCCTGCTGGCGGGTGAAGCTCGTCGAGCCGGGCACCGGCAGGTCCTGATTGAGGTAGTCGAGAATCTTGTGCTTCTGCCGCTCGAGCAGCGTCATTTCCAACTCGAACTGGCGGTCAAAGTGATCTTCGATGACGCCTTTGTTGCGGCCGGTCACGAAGATGAAATGCTCGATGCCGGCCTCGCGCGCCTCGTCGACGACATGCTGGATGAGCGGACGGTCGACGACCGGCAGCATTTCCTTCGGCATAGCCTTGGTCGCCGGCAAGAACCGGGTGCCGAGACCGGCCACGGGGAAAACGGCTTTGCGGACGGTGTTCATGCGATGCCGGAAGGCTGTGAAAGCAATGAAGGCTTGTGACGGTACGCTTTCTCGCTCAAATTATCGTGCACAGCCCAAGTTTCCAAAGTCTCGCCTAATTGCTTGTCCAAGTGTGTACAACGGATGAGACGGAAAACTCCAGTCTCAACAGAGATTTTAGTCCACCTCCGATTGCCGCGTTGTGACCGCCCGTAGGGGAAGATCACTTTACCGCCCGCGGCAAGAACCGGCTGTTAGTGATTCGACATACATTAGCAGGTGCCCCTTGGGGCGGCCATAAGTCGAGACACGTAGTCTATGCGCTCTATCTCCATCCTTCGCCTTACCGCGGCAGCCGTGTTCGCGGCCGGCCTTGTCGCGGGTCTTGTCCCAGGTATCGCCAGCGCCGCGTTCGCGCAACAGCCCGACAACTGGTTGACGCGCTTATTTCAACCCCCGCCCGCAAGCCCGGTTGCCGGGGCCAACGCCGTGACGCAATGGAGCAGCCAGTCCGGCGCGTCGGGCAATCCGCTGATGACGGCAGGCGCCATCCGCGCTGCCGCGGCCGATTTCGGCAATTGCATCGCCGGCTTATGGCCCGATGCGGCACGACGCGGCATCACGCGCCCGAATTTCGAGCGTTTCACCGCGGGCCTGACCCCGGACTTGAGCATCATGGACAAGCTCGATGCGCAGCCGGAATTCGCCAAGGCGCCATGGGACTATCTCGATCTCTTGCTGAGCCCCGACCGCATCGCGCGCGGCCGCGAACTACTGGCGCAATATGCGCCGACTTTCGCCGCCGTCGAGCGCGCTTATGGGGTCGACCGCTACATCATCGCGGCGATCTGGGGCGTCGAATCGAACTACGGCACGTTGGGCGGCGATCGCCCCGTCGTCCGCTCGACGGCGACGCTTGCCTGCGTCGGCCGCCGCCGCGATTTTTTCCGTGAGGAGTTTCTGTCGACGCTGGAAATCCTGCAGCGCGGCGACATCCCACCCGACCGCCTGGTCGGCTCGTGGGCCGGCGCGTTCGGGCCGACCCAATTCATGCCGACCTCGTTCAATCGCTATGCGGTGGATTTCGACGGCGACGGCCATCGTGACGTCGTCGATTCGATTCCTGACGTGATCGCGTCGACGGCGAACAATCTGAAAACGGACGGCTGGGTCAGCGGCCAGACCTGGGGCTACGAAGTCGCACTGCCGCGGAATTTCAATTATCTGTTGGCCGACAGTTCGCGGCAGATGACCATGCGGCAATGGCGGAATTTGGCGGTGCGGCGCGCCGACGGCCAAGCATTTCCACGTCTCGATGATCGCGCTTTTCTGCTGTTGCCGGCGGGCGCGCGCGGGCCGGCCTTCCTGATGCTGAAGAATTTCAGCGTCATCATGAAATACAATCCGGCGGAAGCCTATGCGCTGGCGATCGGTCATCTCGCCGATCGGATGCGCGGCGGCGCTCCGTTCGTGCAGGGCTGGCCGCGCGATGAGCGCGTGCTCACGCTCGACGAGCGCTACCAGATGCAGCAGCTTCTGGCGCGACGCGGTTTCAATGTGGGCGACCCCGACGGTTTGATCGGACCGCGAACCCGCCTCGCTATCCGCGATTTTCAGGTCTCGGTCGGCCAGATTCCGGACGGTTTCGCCTCAAGCGACGTGCTCGACCGCTTACGCCAGCCGTAAGCACCGCCGGGAGTGCGTCTGGAACCACCCTCAAGTTGACATTATTTTTTGCGCAAGCTGCGCTAATATAGTCGGGCGCAGATGCCGGACTATTGGTAAATCGGTTAATGGAAAAGCGGATCATGCGAAGGTTGATCATCGCGCTCGCGATTGCGGCGGGCGCTGCGGCGACGTCCGCACCCGCCGTTGCCCAGGGTTATTATTGGAACGACCGGCCGTCCAATCCGGGCTATTTCCAGCAGCCGCAGCAGCGGGATTTCTTTTCGTTCCCTTTTGGCGGCGAGCGCTATCGGCCGCCGCCGATCGTCGATTATTCCAAGGCGCCGCCGCCGCGTAAGCTGGAGACACCGCCGACCAGCACAGTATTGGTCGTCGGCGATTCAATGGCGGACTGGCTCGGCTACGGGCTCGATGAAAGCGACACCGATCAACCCGATACCGGCGTGGTGCGTGACGTCCGCGCCACCGCCGGTCTCATTCGCTATGACCCGAAGAACGAAACGCTCGACTGGCCTGCCGTCATCAAAGATCAGCTGGCGACGCAAACGCCGAAAGCCATCGTCGTCATGCTCGGTCTGAATGACCGCTTGGCAATCCGCGATGGGGCGCCGGTGGTCAAGGGCGCGGAGCAGACAGCGCAAGACAAAGGACCGGCTCTGTCCGATTCCGCAGCCGCAACCCCACAGGACGGCACGGGCAACGCGGCGCAGCGTCCGGTTCCGGGCGGCCTGTACGATTTTCACACTGACCAGTGGGCGGATCTTTACGTCAAGCGCATCGACGCGATGATCGCGGCGCTCAAGACCAAGGGCGTGCCGATCTTGTGGGTTGGGCTGCCGGCGCTTCGCGGCCCGAAATCGACCGGCGATATGGCATATCTCGATGAGCTTTATCGCGAGCGCGCCGAGAGGGCGGGGATTGTTTACGTCGACATCTGGGACGGCTTCGTCGACGACCAGGGCCGCTACGCCGTGGACGGCCCGGATTTCGAGGGCCAGATCCGGCGCTTGCGCACGCCAGACGGCGTTCACTTCACCAAAGCCGGCGCGGTGAAGCTTGCAAGCTATGTCGATCTCGAACTGCGCCGGGTCACGTCGAACCATGTCATGCCGGTGGCGTTGCCGGAGCAGGGGTCGCCGATAAAACCCGGCTCGCCGCGGCCCGACGTCGGCCCGGTGCTGCCGCTCACCGTCAGCAGCAGCAGCAGCAGCAGCAGCGGCGAGGCGGGCGCGGGCGGTCTTCTCGGCGCCGGCAATCAATCGGCGCCGGTCACGTCCGATCCGCTCGTCGCAAAGGTATTGGACCGCGGTGCTCCAATTGCCGCGGTCGCCGGCCGCGCCGACGACTTCTCATGGCCGCGTCCGGCTCCAAGCGCGACGGATGTCGCGCCGCAGCCGGTTTTGCTCTCGCCCGCCGAACCGGCGAAGAAGGGGGCGGCCGCGCATGACGACGCGAAAAAACCGGCCGAAGCCAAGAAAGATGCCAAGAAAAAACCGGTGAGCGATTCAGGCGACCGATTGCGTCCCTCGCCGCGCGCTGAACTCGATGCCGCGCCGGTGCCGCCGGTGCCCGTCGGTTCGCGTTAACGCGGCAACAGGCTCGAGCCCATCAAATATTTGTCGACCGCGTGGGCGGCCTGACGGCCTTCGCGGATTGCCCAAACCACCAGCGACTGGCCGCGGCGCATGTCGCCGGCGGCGAACACCTTGCCGATCGAGGTTTCGTAATCGTCGGTCGAGGCGCTGACATTGCCGCGCTGATCGAGCGCGAGTTTCAGGCTCTTGACCATGCCGTTGTGCACCGGGTGCACGAAGCCCATCGCCAATAGGACGAGATCGGCCGGGATCTCAAATTCGCTGCCGGGAATGTGCTTCATCTTGGCGTCGACGCGCACGCAATGAAGCTTCTTCACCGCGCCGTTTTCGCCGGTGAACCTTGTCGTCATCACCGCGAAATCGCGCTCGACGCCTTCTTCATGGCTCGACGAGGTGCGCAGCTTGAGCGGCCAATCCGGCCAGGTCAGCGCCTTGTTCTCGTGCAGCGGCGGCTGCGGCATGATTTCGAAATTGGTCACCGACAACGCGCCCTGACGGAACGAGGTACCGATGCAGTCGGATCCGGTATCGCCGCCGCCGATGACAACGGTATGCTTGCCCGTGGCGAGGATCGGCTCGCCGTCGGCGGCCTTCTCGCCGCTGACACGCCGGTTTTGCTGCGGCAGGAAATCCATGGCGAAATGGATGCCCTTGAGCTCGCGGCCGGGAACGTGCAGGTCGCGCGGCTCTTCGGCGCCGCCGGTGAGCACGACCGCGTCGTAGTCCTTGAGCAATTTCTCGGCCGGCACGTTGACGCCGACATCGGCGCCGTAATGGAACACGACGCCTTCCGCCTCCATCTGCGCGACGCGGCGGTCGACGTGATGCTTTTCCATCTTGAAGTCGGGAATGCCGTAGCGGAGCAAGCCGCCGGCCTTGGCCCAACGCTCATAGACGTGAACCGCATGTCCGGCGCGCGCGAGCTGCTGAGCGCAGGCCATGCCAGCCGGCCCGGCGCCGACAATGGCGACTTTCTTGCCGGTCCGCACCGCCGGCGGCTCGGGTTTGAGTCCCTGCGCGATGGCGCGGTCGGCGATCGCGCATTCGATCGATTTGATGGTGACCGGATTCTCGTCGATGTTGAGCGTGCATGAGGCTTCGCACGGCGCCGGGCATACGCGGCCCGTAACTTCCGGAAAATTGTTGGTCGAATGCAGGTTACGCGCGGCCTCATCCCAGTTGCCCATATAGATGAGGTCGTTCCAATCCGGGATCTGGTTGTTGACCGGGCAGCCCGGCGACCCCGGCGCGACCGAGCTGGTGCCCATGCAATAGGGCACGCCGCAATTCATGCAGCGCGCGGCTTGGGTGACGTAGTCCTTTTCCGGCAGCGGCAGGACGAACTCGCGCCAGTGATGGATACGCTCGGCGACCGGCTCGTAGTCACGATCTTCACGCTCGTATTCGAGAAAGCCGGTGATCTTGCCCAAGGACGCTCTCTTCCACGTTCTTTTGTACTTTATTCTTCGATATTTTTTTTGGCGCTCTATTCCGCCGCGATGGCCGCGGCCTTCATTTCGTTGAGCGCACGACGATACTCGACCGGCATCACTTTATGGAATTTCGGATACCAAGTCTTCCACTCGGCCAATATCCTGGCCGCTACGGCGGAGCCGGTAAAGCGCGCGTGGCGCGAAATCAGGTGATGCAGCCGGTGCCCATCGAAGCGGCTTAAGTCCGACATGACGTCGACCATGCCATGCGCTTCGAGATCGCGGGCGTGGTGGAAAATGCGCGCATTGATGTCTTCTTCGCCCGGCATCGGCTCGAGCTCGACCATGGCCAGATTGCAGCGCGAGGCAAAACTGCCGTCGGCATCGAGCACATAGGCGATGCCGCCCGACATGCCGGCGGCGAAATTGCGCCCGGTCGGGCCCAGCACCACCACGACACCGCCGGTCATGTATTCGCAGCAATGGTCACCGGCGCCCTCGATGACGGCGAATGCACCCGAATTGCGCACGGCGAAGCGCTCGCCGGCGACGCCGCGGAAATAGCATTCGCCCTCGATGGCGCCATAGAGCACGGTATTGCCGATGATGATCGACTGCTCGGGGACGATCGCGGATCCCGCCGGCGGGCGGACCACGATGCGGCCGCCTGAAAGCCCCTTGCCGACGTAATCGTTGGCGTCGCCTTCGAGCTCGAAGGTGACGCCGCGGGCGAGGAACGCACCAAAACTCTGCCCGGCGGTGCCGTTGAACTGCACCACGATCGAATCGTGCGGCAGGCCGCCGTGACCGAAACGCTTGGCGATTTCGCCCGACAGCATGGCGCCGACGGTGCGATTTACGTTCCTGATCGGGAACGCCAGGTGCACCGGCGCGGCGCGTTCGAGCGCGGCTTGCGACTGCGCGATCAGCTTGCGGTCGAGGATGTCGTGGATCTTGTGATCCTGCTCCTCACAATTGAAGGTGGCGACATCCTCGGGCACGTCCGGTTTCATGAACAGCTTGGAGAAATCGAGCCCGCTCGCCTTGCCGTGCGCGATTAGCTTATGCCGGTCGAACATCTGCATCTGGCCGATCATTTCGTCGAAGGTCCGGTAGCCCATCTCGGCCATCAGCTCGCGGACTTCCTCGGCGACAAAGAAGAAATAGTTGATGACGTGCTCGGGCTGGCCGGTGAAGCGCTTGCGCAGCACCGGATCTTGCGTCGCCACGCCGACCGGGCAGGTATTGAGATGGCACTTGCGCATCATGATGCAGCCGGCGGCGATCAGCGGCGCGGTCGAGAAGCCGAATTCGTCCGCGCCCAGGAGCGCGCCGACGACCACGTCACGGCCGGTGCGAACGCCGCCGTCGACTTGCACCGCGATGCGCCCGCGCAGCCGGTTGGCGACCAGCGTCTGGTGAGTTTCGGCGAGCCCGATCTCCCACGGCGAACCGGCATGCTTGATCGAGGTGAGCGGCGACGCGCCGGTGCCGCCTTCATAACCGGCGATGGTGACGTGATCGGAACGCGCCTTCGACACGCCGGCGGCGACCGTGCCGACGCCGACCTCGGAGACGAGCTTGACCGAAACGTCGCCATCCGGATTGACGTTCTTTAAGTCGAAGATGAGCTGCGCCAGATCCTCGATCGAATAGATGTCATGATGCGGCGGCGGCGAAATCAGCCCGACGCCCGGCGTCGAGTGACGCACCTTGGCGATGGTCTTGTCGACCTTGTATCCCGGCAACTGGCCGCCTTCGCCTGGCTTTGCGCCTTGCGCAATCTTGATCTGCATCATATCCGAGTTGACGAGATATTCGGCGGTGACGCCGAAGCGGCCAGACGCCACTTGCTTGATTGCCGAGCGCATCGAATCGCCGTTCGGCAGCGGCCTGAAACGATCGGATTCCTCGCCGCCCTCGCCGGTATTCGATTTGCCGCCGATGCGGTTCATGGCGATGGCGAGCGTGGTGTGCGCCTCGCGCGAGATCGAGCCGAACGACATGGCGCCGGTTGAGAATCGCTTGACGATATTCTTGGCCGGCTCGACTTCTTCGATCGCCACCGGCTTGCGCCCATCCTCTTGCGCCGACTTGATGCGGAACAGCCCCCTGATCGTCAGGAGATGCTCCGATTGGTCGTTGATGATATGGGCGAACTGCCGGTACTTCTCATAGGAATTGCCGCGCACCGCGTGCTGCAGCGCCGAGACTGTCACCGCGTTCCAGACGTGATCTTCGCCGCGCACGCGGAATGCATATTCGCCGCCGACGTCGAGCATCGAGCGATAAATCGGCGCGTCGGAAAACGCGTTGCGATGCCGGTCCACCGCTTCTTCCGCGATCTCGGCAAGGCCGACGCCCTCAATGCGGGTCGCGGTGCCGGTGAAGTATTTGGCGACGAAGTCCGACTTCAAGCCGATCGCGTCGAAAATCTGCGCGCCGCAATAGGACTGATAGGTCGAGATGCCCATCTTCGACATCACCTTGAGCAGTCCCTTATCGATCGACTTGATGTAGCGCTTGATGATTTCCTTCTCATCGAGCTGCTGCGGCAGCTCGTTCTTCATCGCAACGAGAGCCTCGAAGGCGAGATACGGATTGATCGCCTCGGCGCCATAGCCGGCGAGGCAGGCGAAATGGTGCACCTCGCGCGGCTCGGCGGATTCTACGACGAGGCCGACCGAGGTACGCAGGCCCTCGCGAATGAGATGATGGTGCACGGCGGCGCAGGCGAGCAGCGAGGGAATTGGGATGCGGTCGGCGCCGGCGCGCCGGTCCGACAGGATGATGATGTTGATGCCGTCGCGCACGGCGATCTCGGCCCTGCCGCATAAGGCGTCGATGGCTTCGGCCATGCCGCTGACGCCGATTTCCGCCGGCCAGGTCGCGTCGAGCGTGCGCGACTTGAAATGATCGTCGCCGACTTCGGAGATCGAGCGGATCTTCTCGAGGTTCGCGTTGGTCAGGATCGGCTGATGCACTTCGAGGCGCTTGGTCTTCGAGGTGCCTTCCAAATCGAACAGGTTCGGCCGCGGCCCGATGATGGACACGAGGCTCATCACCAGCTCTTCGCGGATCGGGTCGATCGGCGGGTTGGTTACCTGGGCGAAGTTCTGCTTGAAATAGGTGAAAAGGAGCTTGGCCCGCTCGGACAGCGCCGAAATCGGCGTGTCGTTGCCCATGGAGCCGACCGCCTCCTCGCCGGTCGTCGCCATCGGCGTCATCAAAATCTTGAGGTCTTCCTGCGTGTAGCCGAACACCTGTTGCCGATGCAGCAACGACAGGTTCGAGATCGGCGCTGCGTCCGAAGCGTGCGGCAAGTCCTCGAGCACGATCTGCGTGCGCTCAAGCCACTCCTTATAGGGATGGCTCTGGGCCAACTGCGACTTGAGCTCTTCGTCGGGAATGAGCCGGCCTTGCTCGAGGTCGACCAGCAACATTTTGCCCGGCTGCAGCCGCCACTTGGTGATGATCTCCGCATCCGGAATCGGCAGCACGCCGACTTCCGACGCCATGATGATGCGGTCGTCGCGAGTGACGACGTAGCGCGCCGGCCGCAAGCCGTTGCGATCGAGCGTGGCGCCAATCTGCCGGCCGTTGGTGAAGGCGATCGCCGCCGGGCCGTCCCACGGCTCCATCAGTGCGGCGTTGTACTCGTAGAAGGCGCGGCGTTCGTCGTTCATCAGCCGGTTGCCGACCCAGGCTTCCGGAATCATCATCATCATCGCGTGCGCCAGCGGGTAGCCACCCATCGTCAAGAATTCGAGCGCGTTGTCGAAGCACGCGGTGTCGGACTGGCCCTCATAGGAGATCGGCCACAGTTTTGAGATGTCGGCGCCGAACTTCGGCGAGGAGACAGTGGCTTGGCGCGCGGCCATCCAGTTGTTGTTGCCGCGTAGCGTGTTGATTTCGCCGTTATGCGCGACCATCCGGTACGGATGGGCCAACGACCAGGCGGGGAACGTGTTGGTGGAGAAGCGCTGATGCACCAGCGCCAGCGCGCTCTCGAAATCCGGATCCTGCAAATCGGGATAATAGGTGCCGAGCTGGTCGGCGAGAAACATGCCTTTGTAGATCAGCGTGCGGCACGAGATCGACACCGGGTAATATTGTGAGACGTTTCGTCCGCGCTTACCGTAGAGGAGGCCGGAAATGGTCTTACGTAGGATGTAGAGTCGCCGCTCGAACTCGTCCTCGGACTTGATATTCGGACCGCGGCCGAGAAAAACCTGCTTGTGCATCGGCTCGGTCGGCTTCACCGATTCGCCAAGCGTCGAGTTGTCCGTCGGTATATCGCGCCAGCCGAGAAGCTTCATGCCCTCGCGCTCGGCCACTACGGCGTATGTGTCAGCGATCTCTTGCCGCCACGCCGGATCGTGCGGCAAGAACAACGCACCGACGGCGTATTGACCGGGCGGCGGCAACTTGATGCCGAGTTCAGCGGCTTTCTTGGCGAGAAATTTGTGCGGCGCCTGCACCAGAATGCCGGCGCCGTCGCCGGCGCGCGGATCGGCGCCGACCGCGCCGCGGTGCTCGAGATTGAGCAGGATCGTCAACGCGTCTTCGACGATCTTGTGCGATTTGCGCCCCTTGATGTCGGCAATAAATCCGACGCCGCAGGAATCTTTTTCCAGCGTCGGATCAAAGAGGCCGAAACCTGACGCGTCCATCGTCGTACCCGCGATCCTCCCGGAGCCCCGACAAATGCGGCATCGAGGTTCCGACGCAATCCACCTCTGGGCCTCCCCGTCCTTACATCCTCCGCACGCGAGGGATGGGACGAAGGGAGTTTGCGCCCAAGGGCGAGCCACTCTTCTTGGAGGCAACCTTTGTGCCGCTCCGCGGCCGCTGGTTGCTTGTTCTTGCCGCCGCCCGGCGCGCCCTCGCCACCGACGGCTGACCCCGCATCTTCCCCCTTCTTTCCCGCCTCTTGTGGGGGCACGGAAGAAAGGGGGGTGCGCTTGTGGGTCACCAATTGGGACAGCAATGCTGTCCTATGCAGAACATGGCAAATTCTGGAACCCAACACAAGCGCCAAGCCCTTATCTTTCGTTCCCGAAGACGGGGAACAAATCAAAGAGGGACGAAAAGGCGCTGCCTGGCTCCAGTCGCCACCGATTTTCGCGAACGTTCCGCGTCACAAGTGGATCATGGGATGCACTTTCGCGCAATGGTCGATGATAGCGCCGTCCCCGCAATCCGGGCTACGTTCGTCAAAATGAATTTCGCCAGTGACAACACGGCGGGGATTGCGCCCGCCATTCTCGACGCCATCGCCGAGGCCAACCGGGGCTATGCGCGCGGCTATGGCAATGACGATTGGACGCAGCGCGTCGAGCGGCGGATGTCGGAGATTTTCGAGCGCGAGGTTGCGATGTTTTTGGTGCCGACCGGCACGGCGGCAAATGCGCTGGCGTTGGCGCAGGTCTCGCCGCCATGGGGCGTCGTCTTCTGCCACGCCGAATCGCACATCGCCACCGACGAATGCGGCGCGCCGGAATTTTTCGGTGGCGGTCTTAAACTCGTCGGCTTGCCCGGCGATGGCGGCAGGATCGCACCGCAAACGCTGCGAACAGCACTTACCGGCTATGGCGGCCATAGCCCGCATCAAATGATCGCCTCGGCGCTGTCGATTACCCAAGCGAGCGAAGCCGGCACGATTTACCGCACCGACGAGATCGCGGCGCTTTGCGAGATCGCGCATGAGCGCTCTTTCGCTGTGCATATGGATGGCGCGCGCTTTGCCAACGCGCTGGTTCGCCTGAACGCAACGCCGGCGCAGATGACGTGGCGATCCGGCGTCGACGTCTTGTCTCTCGGCGCCACCAAGGGCGGAGCGCTGGCGGCCGAAGCCGTGGTGTTCTTCGATCCGGCACGGGCAGCCTTCATCGGCGAGCGGCGCAAGCGGGCCGGTCAGTTGTTGTCAAAGCACCGCTTCATCGCCGCGCAATTTCTGGCCTATCTCGACGACGATCGCTGGCTGGCGCTGGCGCGGCACGCCAATGCCATGGCCGGTCGGCTCTCGGAAAAGCTGGCTGCCGTCGGATTGAAACCGGTCTGGCCGGTTGAGGCCAATCTCATCTTCGTGGTGCTGCCGCGCGCGCTCGATGCAAAACTTAAGGCTGCCGGGGCGAACTACTACGTGCGAACGAGCGAAAGCCTGGATGTCGGAACCGAGAATGTCCTGGTGCGCCTGGTCACGTCGTTTTCAACGGAGGACGAGGATATCGATCGCTTCGTCGACCTATGCAAAAAATTCTGATTGCGCCCAAGCGCCGCCCCAATTGCAGCTGACCCTGCCACCGTCATTTGCATTAAAGTGATGGGGCGGGGAGGGGCGTTAGCCGTGCGTGTGAGGCTCACCGGATCATTCGCTCTGACCTCGCTGCTATTGGCTGTCGCCTCCGGCCATGCGCAGGTTCCGCCGCCGCCGCAAAGCTCTCCACCCTCACCGCAAGCGCCCGCCCCGCCGCAACCGGCTCCAGCGCCCGGCTTTGTGTCGCCTTACGAGATCGTACACACGCTCCGTTCGGCGGGCTTCGATCCGCTGGCGCCGCCACTGCGTGAAGGGACGATCTATGTGGCGCGAGCGACCGATTATCGCGGCATCCTCATGCGCGTCGTGCTCGATGCACGTACCGGCGCCATCCGCGATGCCAACCGCATCATGCCGGGTCCGGGGAATTCCGGCGGGCCCTATGGGGGCGTTTATGGTGGAGCCTATGGTCCAGAGCCTGACGACGGACCTTATGGTCCTGGGCCTTACGATGGACCCTATGGGGGAGCCTATGGTCCTGGGCCTTACGATGGACCCTATGGGGGAGCTTATAGTTCTGGTGCCTCTGGCCCGGGACCATATGGTCCCGGAGGTAATGGCCGAGCCGGCATAGCTCGGCCGCCTTACGGGCCACCTCCGGAAACCAACGCCCCGGCGCCGCCGGCCGCCGCCCGCTCGGCGACGGGTTCGGCGATGCGCGCGACCATTCTGCCGTTGCCGCGTCCGCGGCCGTCAGAGCTTGCTTCAGGCAAGCCGGCCGACGAAGCCAAACCGTCAGCGGCGATTGATCCGAAGCCGGGTCCCAAGCCGGACGTAACGGCGGCAGCACCCGCCGCGCCGACTAGGTCCGCCGCTTCTGCGACGCCATCCGCGCCTGCCTCACAAGCGGCTCCGCCGCCGACTGCGCCGGCAAAGCCGGGCAAGGCGCCGTCCACTCTTTCCATCAACAATTGACGCGTTCCGCCTTCCCGCCGCAACGCCATGTGCCGTACGCAGGCGAGCAATGGCGCGCGGCTAGATTGAGCTACAATTCACCAAAGCGTAGCATGATCGAGCATTCGCGCAGCATGCCGATGCATTTCGCCGGGAGACGCCGCCGTGAAAGTTTGCATGTTTCACTTGATGCCCTATCGGGGCCTGCCGGCCGATTTCGATCAGCGCTATAAATCGGCATTCATCGATCCGCTATGGTTTGACGTGGCCGATTCCGAGAAAGTCGGCGAGTACTACAATGCGACGTTGGACGAGTTGCTGTTTGCCGCCAAAGCCGGCTTTCACGGGCTGTGCACGAACCAGCACCACCAGAACGTCTATGGCTTCATGGCCAATCCGAGCATCATGGGCGCGGTGCTGGCGAAAGAGACCAACGGCCAAAACGTCGCCATTGTCCAACTCGGCTCGACGCTGCCCTCGACCACGCCGCCGACCCGCATTGCCGAAGAATACGCAATGCTCGACTGCATCAGCGGCGGACGGCTTGTCGCCGGATTTCCCACCGGGCTGCCGTCCGATGCCACGATCTCGAATGGCGTCGTCCCGATCGAGCAGCGCGAACGCTTTCGCGAGGCATTGGCGCTCGTCATCAAGGCGTGGTCGGCGCGAGACATTTTTGCCTGGAACGGCAAGCACTACCAGCTCGGCATGGTGAATCTCTGGCCGCGGCCGATTCAGCAGCCGCATCCGCCGATCTGGATTCCGGGCTCGGGCATTTCATCGACCGCGGAATACGTCGTCGGCCAGGACCATTGCTTCTGCCATCTCAGCTATTACGGGGCCAAGAATGCGAAGCAAGTCAGCGATCGCTATTGGGACTTGGTGGCGCGCAAGGCGCGCGACGACAACCCCTATCGGTTCAGCTTTCTGCAACTCATCGGCGTCGCTGCGACCGACGCGGAAGCCGAGGATCTCTACGCCGAGCACGCCGAATATTTCTTCCATAAGCTGCTCTACACGCCGCCCTACTATCAAGCGATCCCCGGCTGCCTCGAATACGAGGCGCTGGTGCAGGCGCTGCAGCACAATCCCCGCGCCGAGGTCAAGTTGCGCGAACTCAAGACCAAGGATTTCTATGAGCGCGGCTTTGTCGTTGTCGGCAGTCCGAAGACCGTTCGCGAACAGCTGCTCGACGGCATCAAGCAACTGCGCATGGGGCACCTCCTGGCGCTTCTCCACTTCGGCTCGATGCCGACCGAACTTTGCAAGAACAATATCGATCTGTTCGCGCGCGAAGTGCTGCCGTATCTCAAGGACCAGTGGGACGACGAATACGAGGATCGCTGGTGGCCGGCCCGCCTGAGGGCAAAGCGTCCGGCCGCCGCCATGGTCGCCGAATCGGCTGCGGTATCTTAAGCGCGGGAGACAGGCATGATTCCCGTGGATATGCGCCGGTTCAAGCTCTGGCAGGATCGGATCGATACCGAGGTCGAGATTGCGGGCTCAGGTCCGCCGCTCGTTTATCTGCACGGACCTTGGGGCCTCGCACCCGATCGCGCGTTTGTTGCGCGTCTCGCCGAGGGCCACACGGTTGTTGCGCCGAAATTTCCGGGCACCAGCCAGGGCGATCCGGACTCGGTCCACACGCTCGATAGCTGGCACGATTTGGTCGTCTATTACGGCGAATTGTTCGACAAGCTTGAACTTTCCTCGCCCGCACTCGTCGGCCACTCGTTCGGCGGGCTTCTTGCCGCGGAGTTCGCCGCGGCGGCTCCACGATCGGTCGGACAGCTAGTATTAATCGATCCGGTCGGTTTATGGCGCGACGATCATCCGGTGCAAAACTGGATGATCCTCAGCGACAGTGCGCGAAAGCCTTCGCTGTTTGCCGATCCCGGCGGCGAGGCGGCGCGGCGCTTCTTTGCCGTGCCAAGCGAGGAGACCGAGCGCGTCGAGACGCTTTCGCAATCGATCTGGGCTCAAGCTTGCACCGGTAAGTTCGTCTGGCCGATCGCCGATCGCGGATTGACGAAGCGCATCCATCGCATTGCCGCGCCGACCTTGATCGTCTGGGGCAGTGCGGACCGCATCATCGCGCCGGTCTATGCGCGAGAGTTTGCGCAGCGCATTCCCGGCGCGCGTGTCGAACTCATCGACCGGGCCGGCCACCTGCCGCATCTCGAACAGCAAGTGCGGGTTGTCGAGGTACTCACTAAATTTCTTCGCGCCTGAGGCGATCGGCCGGAGAGTCAGCTGCGTCGGCAGCGTCCCAAATCAAAAGCGCCCCGGAAATCCGGGGCGCCTTATCATTCGCCGACAGAAGCAGAGTTACGCAGCTTTCTGGTTCGCGATCACCGTGGCGCCATTCGCCTTGCCATTGATCGGGATCGCGCGCGGCTTCTTCGCTTCCGGAATCTCACGCACAAGTTCGACGTGCAGGAGACCGTTTTCGAGGCTCGCGCCCTTGACCTGAACGAAGTCGGCAAGCTGGAACACGCGCTCGAAGGTGCGGGCGGCGATGCCCTGGTAGAGCACTTCACCGCGCTTCTCTTCCTCCTTGGCGTTTTTCTCGCCGCGGATGGTCAGCGTGTTCTCTTTTACGACGATCGAGAGTTCCGGCTCATTGAAGCCGGCGACCGCAACAGACACGCGGTACGCGTTGTCGCCGGTCCGCTCGATATTATAGGGCGGATAACCGGGAGCGGCGCCCTCGATGCCCTGGTCGAGCAGCGAGAACAACCGGTCGAAGCCGACGGTGGAGCGATACAGGGGTGCTAGATCGAAAGTTCGCATGGCATATCCTCCTTGTGAAGCGACATGCGGATGGCTCGCCCGAATGGGCCAAGCCTATAAATGCGCAGCCCGAGATGGCCTGCGCATCCACGATATGGGAACACTTTCGGCGCTCGCAAGAGGCGGATAAACGATTGGTTTCGCTATAAAATATTCGAATTGAAGATTCGTCCTCCAAGCCTGTGAACGAGTGAAGAGAGATGACGCTGTGCTCGATGCTGCTATAAGCGGACCGAGCACACCTCATTCGACGCTTTCATGAACCTCGTCTCGATTCCCGCCAATCCCGTTCCGGACAATTTCCTCACGGGCACGCTGAAAGCGCCGGGAGGCGTCTCCTTGCGATTTGCGCGCTGGCAACCGCCGGCGGGCCGCCGCGGCACGGTTTGCATTTTTCAGGGCCGCGCCGAATGGATCGAGAAATATTTCGAGACGGTGCGCGATTTGCGCACGCGGGGTTTCGCGGTAGCCGCGCTCGATTGGCGCGGCCAAGGGCTCTCCGATCGCGCGCTAAGCGATCGGCGCAAGAGCTATGTCCGCGACTTCTCCGAATACGACAGCGATCTCGAGACCTTTATGCGCGAGATCGTTTTGCCGGATTGTCCGCCGCCGATCTTCGCCATCGGTCATTCCACCGGCGCGGCGGTGCTCATCCGCGCCGCGCATCGCGGCCATCGCTGGTTCGACCGCATGGTGCTGACTTCGCCGTTGATCAAGCTCGGCGGCGTCGATTATTCGATGGGTACCGGTCCGCTCATCGTCCGCGCGCTGCGGATGGCGGGCTTCGGCACCATGTACGTGCCGAAAACCGACACCAGCATCATCGAATCGCGGCCTTTCCTCGGCAATATCCTGACCTCGGATCCGGTGCGCTATGCCCGCAATGCCGCGATCATCGAAGCGGAACCGGCGCTTTCGGTGGGCGCGCCGACGGTGGCCTGGATGGATGCGGCGTTCCGTTCCATGCGGGCCATGCGCGAGCGCAGTTACCCCGGCCGTATCCGCCAGCCGATATTGATCGTCGCCGGCGGCAACGATGCCGTGGTTTCGAACGCCGCGATCGAGGATTTTGCCAGCATGCTGCGCGCTGGTTCGCACCACGTCATTGTCGGCGCCCAGCACGAGATTTTGATGGAGCAGGACCGTTTCCGCTCGCAATTCTGGGCCGCGTTCGACGCCTTCGTTCCCGGCACGCCGCTGTATTGATAGGCCGGACCCGTTGGCTCCTCGCAATGGCGAAGCTAGCCCTTCAACAATGCCATCGCTTGCGCGTGCACGCGTTTGTCTCCGGCGGCGACAATGCGGCCGCCGTCATGCGGCCGGGCGTTCTCCCATGTGGTGATGATTCCGCCGGAGCCTTCGATGATGGGAATGAGCGCCAGCACGTCGTGCGGCTTGAGCTCGGTCTCGATGACGAGATCGACATGGCCGGCGGCGAGCACGCAATAGGCATAACAATCGCCGCCGTAGCGTGATAGCCGCACTGCTTTTTCGACACGGCCGAAGCATTGTCGATCGTCATTTTTCATCAATAGCGGGCTGGTCGTGGCGAGGATCGCTTCGCTGAGCGTCGTGCACGGGCGGACGCCCAACGCGCGGTCGCCGGCCGGCCCGCGATAGCGCGCGCCCTTGCCGTCGCCGGAAAAATGCTCGCGGGTAAACGGCTGGTGCATCATGCCGTAGATCGGCTCGCCCCGCCGCGTCAGCGCAATCAGCGTACCCCAGACCGGCATGCCGCAAATGAAGGATTTTGTGCCGTCGATCGGGTCGAGCACCCAGACATATTCGGCGTCCGGATTGTCGGCGCCGAACTCCTCGCCGACGACACCGTGCTCGGGAAATGTCCGCTTGATCAGCGTGCGCATTGCCACCTCGGCGGCACGGTCGGCGGCGGTGACCGGATCGAAACCGCCCGATTGACTCTTGTTCTCCACGCCAAGCGCGCTGCGAAAAAACGGCCGGATGGTCTCACCGGAAACGGCGGCAAGCTCGTCCACGAATGCCGCGAAATCGATCGCCGTCATGCCCGCCTCAGACCTTTCCAGTTCGAGTACCGAAGCTTTGAAGATAGGGCAATCCGTCGCGTGACCGGTCGGTAACGCCTCGCCATTAATCCGCTATGCAAAAGTCACGCGTCGGGCCGGCGCCACTTTGCGGTCTCTTGGCGCTATTTTATGCAGAAGCGGCATTCCAAATTAAGTAATTGATTCGACATGACTTATTATGAAATGTCGGAGCCTCAGAGCGTCCGCGAAGCTGCACCTGCTAAATTTGCGGCAAATATCTGGGAAAAACTCCGGGGAGATAGGTCAGCAGCACTTGTATTTTGTGCGACGCGGTGTATGTTGCTGCAGTGCGGTAGCGAGAGGTTTCCTCCCGTTACCGTCGCCCTCCTTGGGCGTTTCCTCCCTAGACTTGGGCCGCTCCCGAAAGGTGAGCGGCCCTTTTTCTTGCTCGGGGCTTTCAGCCCCCGGGGTTACTCAGCCGCCGCCCGATAAGGCCGCAATTCCTCGATCGGGATGGCGGCGAGGCAGCCAGCGAGCATCTCGAACTCGCCGGCGAGTTTGGCAAATGAGGCCGAACGCTCGTAGCGCCGCTCGTCCATATAGAGCGCGCGATTGATCTCGAGCTGGATCGCGTGCAGGCCGGTGGTCGGATTGCCGTAGTGCTCAGTGATGAAACCGCCGGCATAGGGCTTGTTGCGGCTCACCGAATAACCGAAGCCGCGCATGCATTGTTCGATCGTCTCGGCAATGGCGGCAACGCAGCTCGTGCCGTAACGATCGCCGAGCACGAGGTCGGCGCGCGGACGTTCATCGCGCCCGCCGGTGGTCGAGGGCATGGAATGGCAGTCGATCAGAATAGCGGCGCCAAAGTCGCGTTGCAGCCGCATAAACACGCGCCGCAGCGTACGATGATACGGCTTGTAGAGGCCGTCGATCCGCTGCAACGCTTCGGCAACCGAAATGCGCTGGTCGTAGATTTCCTGCGCGTCGCCAACCACGCGCGCCACCGTGCCGAGCCCGCCGGCGACCCGCATCGATCGGGTATTGGCAAACGACGGCAGCCGGCCGTCGAACATTCGCGGGTCGAGCTCGTAGGGCTCGCGGTTGACGTCGACATAGCAGCGCGGGAAGTGCGCCCGCATGGTCGGGAAACCACGCGCGCCGACGCCTTCGATCAGTTCGCCGATGAAACTGTCCTCCGAGCGGCGCAGCGTCGCCAGATCGAGCCGCGACGCCAGCAAGAACTCGCGTGGATAGACGCGCCCGCTATGGGGCGAATTGAACAGGAGCGGACCGCGGCACTGTGCCGGCTCCATGGCCTCAAAGGGGGGATCGAATTCGTCCTGGATTTCCGACATGACGCCTGGCGGGTTTTCGGTGACTCGCGCGACCCGGCACCCGTTCCCTAGCGTGCGCCTGCGGCTATTGTCCATAGCGGGCAGGGCCTGCCAAGACCACTTATGGCTCTGGTTATGTGGCTGTCTTTCACTCGATGTTTACCGGACACCCGGCTTATGGGCTGCAGGGGGCCGGCGTAAGCCGGGTTTGAGTGATCATGTCCAAAATCCTGCTTGCGGAAGACGACATCGACATGCGGCGTTTCCTGGTTAAAGCGCTGCAAAATGCCGGCTTCGAGGTCATTTCCTACGACAACGGCCTATCCGCCTACCAGCGGCTGCGCGAGGAGCCGTTCGAGCTTCTACTCACCGATATCGTCATGCCGGAGATGGACGGGATAGAACTGGCGCGTCGCGCGGCCGAACTCGATCCGGACATCAAGATCATGTTCATCACCGGCTTCGCGGCTGTCGCGCTCAACTCCGATTCGAGCGCGCCCAAGCACGCCAAGGTGCTGTCCAAGCCGATCCATTTGCGCGAGCTGGTCAACGAAGTACAAAAAATGCTGGCGGCTTGAGCCTCGCAACCGCCGCCATCACGGCATCGGCCGGCCGACGCCGCGCTCGTTGGCGCGGCGGCAGATCAAATCGGCGAAAGCGATATCTTCGAGCGCGATGCCGAGCGACTTGAACAGCGTGATGTCGGCCGGTCCGCTCCGGCCGGCGGCTTTTCCGGTGAGGATGTCGCCAAGTTCTACGATGTCCTGCCACGTCAAGCGGCCGGCAGCGATGAGATCGCGATATTCGCCGGCTTCCACCCGCGCTTGCTCCACTTGATCGGTCGCGCGCACCGTTGCGCGCAGCACCGTCTCGGCGTCGACTTCGCGCCGCGCCGCGGCATTGGCGCCCGCGGCATTGACGTGCACGCCGGATTTGAGCCAGTTCGCGCGCAACACTGGCTCCGCCGCTTTGGTGATGACAATGACGATGTCGGCCTCGGTGACGGCGGCCTCGCCGGACGCGACCGGTTGCGCCGCGACTTTAAGCTCGCGCTCGACGCGGCGGGCGAAGGCGTCGCGATGCTCGGCCGTCGGACTGAACACGCGCACGTCCGCGATGTTGCGCACGGCGCAAACCGCGGCAACCTGGGTGAACGCCTGCCTGCCGGTCCCGATGACGCCGAGCGTGCGGGCTTCCGGCCCGGCCAGGAGCTTGGTCGCAAGTCCGCTCGCCGCGCCGGTGCGCATCTGGCCGAGATTGTCGGACTCGATCATCGCTTTCAGCTTGCCGTCGCTGGCCGAGTAGAGCAGCACGTGATAACGCGCGCCGTTGCCGCCGGCATAATACGCCTTCAGCCCGAACAGCGATTTGGCGCCCCACGCCGCGCCCATCAGATTGAACGCGCTGCCGCCCACCCGCGCGCGCTGCCGTGGCAGATTGACGGTCGCGGCGTCGGACCAAGTCGCGAATAATTCTTCCAGCGTCTCGATGGCGTCTTTGACGGTGACGAGCCGGCGGACGTCTTGTTCGGTGAGATAGATCGGAGTAAGGCCCTTGGCCGCAACCTTGATTTTGCCCGCGGGTTTCGCTTTAGGCTTGGCGCTGGTTTTTGGCTTGGCTTTCGATTTTCCCGGGGCTTTGGACATGTTCTGCTTCATGCTCCGTCGTGCGAGACTATAATCGTTCGCGAATGGGGAGGAAGCACATGAAGGCCGAAAAGATCGAATATACGATGGGCGCGCTCACCGCCGAGGGAACGCTGATCTATGACGAGAAGGTTTCCGGCAAGCGTCCGGCGGTGCTGATGGCGCCGAACTGGATGGGCATGACCGACCAGGCGATCGAGCGCGGCAAACTCGTCGCCGGCGGCCGTTACGTCGTATTCGTCGCCGATATGTACGGGGTGGGCACGCGCCCTGCCGATTTCGGCGAGGCCGCAAAGCTCGCCAATCCGCTGCGTGAGAACGCGGTCGAGCAGCGCAAACGCATCCGCGCCGCCTATGATGCGATGGTCGCGGAAGGCTCGAAGCGGAACCTGATCGACGGCCGCCGCGCCGCGGTCGGCTTCTGCTTCGGCGGCGGCAATGTTTTGGAGCTTGCCCGCGACGGCGTCGACATTGCCGCGGCGGTGTCGATCCACGGCGATCTGAAAACCGCGCTGGCGGCGAAGAAGGGCGCGGTGAAAGCAAAGCTCCTGGTCGCGCACGGCGCGCCCGATCCGGTCGCGCCCAAGGCCGACCGCGATGCCTTCGAAAGCGAAATGGATGCGGCCGGCGCCAAATGGCAGATGCTGATCTTCTCCGGCGTCTATCACGCCTATACCGACCAAGGCTCCGACGTTCCCGGCGTGGCTGCATGGAACGAGCCGGCGACGCGGATGACTTACGCCGCGACGCGCCAGTTCATCGCCGACGCCTTCGCGGGCAAGTTGTGACGTTATTCCTGCGCCGTGCGATAGGGCAGGACGGACGGCGATCGGGTTCCCTTCTTCGGTGAGGCCCGGTAAGCTAACGCCAACATGTCGATAACGACGTCATACGCGCCGCGGGAAACGCTCCGACAAGCTCGTCAGCCGCAAAGCTTTACCGGTGGTATCGCCGCGCTCGCCGTTGACCGGCTCTATGCGCTGCAAAATCCGTTCGTGCTTGACGGCCGGGTCAGTTCCTATCCGGCGAGCGCGCGCGGCTTTTCGGTCGTCAACAGCTATCTCTTGACTCAGCCCGACGCCGCCATGCTGATCGACACCGGCTTCGGCAAGGACGAGCCGGTGATCCGCGCGCAGATCGAGGCGCTGATTGCGCCGGGGCTGCCGTTGTCGCTGTTCCCGCTGCGGCTCAACGAGTTCATGTCGATCAACAACGTCGAGAGCTTCGCCGGACATTTCGACGTCGAGACCTGCTACACCAGCAATATTGACGCGGCTTTATGGTTCGATTTCGGCGCCAAGGCGGAAGGCCGCGACATCCTCAAGAGGATGAAGGTCACCGCGGTGACCCGGGCGGACACCATCGAGCTCGGCAAAGCCGGCCGCGCGATCGACGTGATGCAAGCGCCGATCCGGCTCATCGCCACGCGCTGGCTCTATGACCGCGCGACCCGCACGCTGTTCTCGTCCGACATGTTTACTCACGTCTGGCGCGACACGGCATCGGGCCCCTGGATCGTCACGGAAGCCGACAACGACCCGACGTCGCCGCGCGACGTGCGCTCCTTCATGCTCAACACCCGCTATTGGTGGCTGGAAGGCGCGCCGACCGACTCGATCCGGCGCGGCATCGGCAACGTGTTCGACAAATACGATATCGAGACAATCGCGCCGGGCTACGGTTGCATTCTGCGTGGCCGCAATGTGGTGGCGCGGCATTATCAAATGCTCGATGAGTTTCTCAAAGCCTGCGACAAAAGCGTGGCGACCTCGCGCTATGTCACGCGCGACGAGGAGCGCTGAAATGCTCGATAAGCCGCATACCAAAAGCATGCTCGACACGCCCGTTGCCGAAAGAATGCCGCGCGAAATCGCGCCCGGCGTGTTCTGGATCGGCGACTGCCTGGCGCAGCGCCACAAGGGCAAGGTCTATCACGGCTATAACGCCGCGTTTTTAGTCGCCGGCGACGATGCCTCGATCCTGGTCGAGACCGGGCATCCTAAGGATTTTCCGGTCATCGAGCGGCATCTCAACGAGCTGTTCGCCCACGGCGTGGTGCCGCTCAAATACCTGTTCGTCACCCACCAGGAGACGCCGCATTGCGGCGGGCTCGGCCGTATCCTGAAAACCTTTCCGGACGCCATCCTGTGCGGCGACGTCAGCGATTATCATTTGGCGTTCCCGCAATACGAACACCGCATGCGCTGGATGAAGGAGGGCGACGAGATCGAGCTCGGCGGCCGCAGTTTGATGGCGGTCGAGCCGGTGATCCGCGACCTGCGCACCACTTGGTGGGGTTTCGACACCAAGGAGCGCGTGCTGTTTCCGGGCGACGGTTTCGCCTACAGCCACTATCACGAGGACGGCCATTGCGGCCTGGTCGCCGAAGAAGCGGTCTCGCTCGATTTGCCCGACGTGTCGTCGACCTTCGCCGACCTCGCTCTGTTCTGGACCAAATTCGCCGACATGAACGTCTATTGCGACCGGCTCGACCATCTCATCGCCCGGCTTGACGTCAAGACCATCGCGCCGACCCACGGCCTGCCGATCACTGACGTAAAAACCACGGTGCCCAAGGTCCAGGAAGGGCTGAAGGCCGCCGCGCTGATGCCGGAGTCGGGGACGAACGAGAAAGTGGCGGTGGCCGGCGCCGTGGTGACGGCGGCCTGATGCTGATTACGGAGCGCGCGCCGGAAACGGTTCGGTATAAAACTCGCCGTCGCGGCCGAAATACATCGCCTTGCGTCCGTCGAAGAAGACCTCGTAATGCGAGCAGCCTGACGCCATGATGCGGCGGAGGAACTCCGCATAGCCGATCTCGCCGCGCTGGATGGCTTTGACGGTCGTGGCGACGCCGGACGAATCGAACGCCGCGGCAACAGCTGGCGCCTTCTCAAGTGGCATCGCTTCGTCATGTGCTTCGCGCGCGACGCCGTAATAGGTCTTGCGCAGCGTGACAAGATCGGCGGTGTAGGACCTCACGCCGGCACCGGCCAGCCGCTGCACGACGGCGGGAAACGGCGTGTTGGCGAAGCTTGCCGACATGCATTCCTGAATGGTTTGGGTATTCATGGCTTGGACTCCTATTTGCTCGTGTTGAGGGGATCGATTTCCGCCATCGCCTCCAGCAGACGGCGAAGGCCGCGCTGCAGCGAAACGATCTCGGAAGGAGAGAGCTTGCGCGCTAGCCGGGCGTGAAAGCCGTCGGCGGCCTTCATCAGTTGCTCGAAGGCGGCGCGGCCGCGCCGGGTGAGCACGAGGTGCGGCGAACCCCGATGGTCGGGATTGTCCTGGTAATGCGCCGAGCCCTCGGCGACCAATAGATCGGCGATGCGCTGGACGTTCTGCCGCGTGACGCCGAGTACGCGCGCGATTTGCGGCACCGTCTGCGGCGCTCCGGAGGCCGCGCTAAGCACCTGCCAGCGTGCCTGGGTCTGACCGGCGGTCGCGGCGATGGCCTCGCCGCATTCGCGCAAACGTCCGGCAAGCTCGTAGATGTCCGCCACGATGATCGGAATGGCGGATTGTGTCTTGGTTTCAGCGTTCATGGTTCCATGTTGTCATATAGACAATACATTGTCAATATGGTCATTGCGGCTTCGCCGTGCCGGCTTTCACCCTGGTGCGCAGGGGTACTTTAAAAGCCGTCGGTTTTTTCGGATGCTACGCCATCGGCCGCCAGACCAGAGCCGACAACACGACAAGGCATCGGTGGAAACGCTATGAAACAGCTCACTATCGGCGACGTCACCATCACCAGCATCATCGAGCGCGACGGGCCATGGCGGAAACCGGAAGAAATGTTCCCCGCTTACAGCCCCGAGATTGGCAAGCACCATCTCGCGGAGCTCGATCCGGAAGTATTCGATCCCGCATCGGGCAAGATGGTCATTACCTATCAGACCTTCGTCGTGCGCACTCCCAAGCACACGATCCTGATCGACACCTGCACCGGCGAGGACAAGGGCTATCCGACGCCGATGGATTTTCCGAAACAGCCGTGGCTCGACGGCTTTGCCGCGGCGGGTTTGCGCTTTACGGACATCGACTACGTGTTCTGCACGCATCTGCACATCGACCATACCGGCTGGAACACAATGCTGCGCAATGGCAAATGGGTTCCGACTTTCCCGAAGGCGAAATACATTTTCCACAAAGGCGAATATGCCGCATGGGAAGAGTCGAACAAACGCGGCGAAAATCGTCCCGGCGGCGGCGGCAATGTGTGGGGCTACAATTGCGAGCCGGTGGTCGCGGCCGGCCAGGCGCTGCTCGTTGACGACGATTATCAGCTCGACGATACGTTTTGGCTCACCCCGACGCCGGGCCACTCGCCATGCCATTGTTGCGTCAATATGCGTTCGCGCGGGCAGCACGCCGTCGTCGTCGGTGACATGATGCACCACGCGTTGCAGTGCCGCGAGCCGGGCTGGTCAACGGTGTTCGATTGGGACCCCGAAGAGGCCGCGCGGTCGCGACGGAAGTTCCTTGGCGAGGCCGCCGGAACCGGCAAATTCGTGCTGCCGATCCATTTTCCGCATCCGACCACCGGACTGATCGAAGCGGACGGCGAGCGCTTTCGCTATAAGTTCGTTCGGTAGAGCGCAGAATTACTACTGCGCCGCGATGTGGTTGGCGCGGATGACGTCGCCCCACAGCGCGATCTCGCGCTTGAGCAATGCGGCCGCGGCTTCGGGGTTTCCTCGTCGGGCGGGAATTCATCCATGCCGCCATCGGCAAAGGTCTTTTGCACCTTGGCATCGGCGAGCGCCGCGCGCAGCGCGGCGTTCAGTTTATCGACGATCGGCTGCGGCGTGCCGGCGGGCGCCGGCAGCATGTGCCAGAAATCGATATCGAGCTTCTTGTCACCGAGCTCGCCCATGGTCGGCGGGTCCGCCAAGCAGGCGAGCCGTTTCCTGCCGATAATGGCGAAGGCTTTGAGCTTGCCGTCCTTGACCAGGGGGCTAGCGACTATGGCCGATTGCGACTCCAGATCGACCTGCCCTGCCAACATCGAATCATAAGCGGAGGTGTTCACCCCCTAATGCTTCCTCCGCATCTCGCCCGATGAATTGACGGTGGCGTGCAGGTTGCGGGCAAATTCGACGGCGCCGTACACCGCCATGTCGGGCGCGCTCTTTACATATTCCTTGACGCCGTAGATCGCCGGGAGAGGCGCTTTGAGGATCGCGGCGCACAGCATCTCGACGGCGGCGTCAAGCTTCGCGGCGGGCACGACCTCGCTGACGATGCCGAAACTCAAGGCCCGTTCCGGCGTGATTTCGGCGGTCGAATAGACGAGATAACTGATCGCCTTGCGCGGTAGGCGGTCGATGAAGGACGACATCACCATGGTCGGCAGAATGTTGTGCGCCATTTCCGGCACCTGAAAGACGGCCGCATCGCTCGCTAGCGTGATGTCGCATGCCGCCGCGATGGCGCAGCCGAAGCCGAGCGCGCGGCCTTGCACCACGGCGATAATCGGCACCTTGGCGTCGCGCATCGCGCCGTAGCAGTTGAACACCACGTCGCTGAAGGCGCGGCGCTCGTAGGCGTCGGGGTCGTTTTTGGGCGCGGCGCCCATCATGGCGCGGCCGACGCAAAAATCCGCACCCGCGCCGCGCAGCACCACGACGCTTGAGGTTTTCTCCGCGCCTTCGATGATGCGGGTCAGGTCCGCGACCATCCCGTCCGAAACTGCGTTGCCGCGCTCCGGCTGATTGAGCGTGACGCGCAGGATCGGTCCGTCTTGCTTGATCAAAATGTCAGGCATTGTTGCTCCTTATTTGTTAACAGCCATCATGAGGTGGCCGCGCAGCGCCATCGAAGGGTGACGGGATAAAGTCAGCATCATTTCTTCGCCGAATGAATCGCTTTCCAGATTTTCTCCGGCGTCACCGGCATTTCGATATGGGTGACGCCGAATTCGACGAGCGCATCGACCACCGCGTTGACGACTGCGCCGAGCGCGCCAGTGGTGCCGCCTTCGCCGGCGCCGCGCACGCCGAGCCGATTGGTCGGCGTGAGCACTTCCGAGATGTCGGTGGTGAAGGACGGCAAGAGATCGGCGCGCGGCATGGCGTAATCCATGAACGACGCCGACAGCAATTGGCCCTGCGCATCGTAGTCGCAGAGCTCCCACAACGCCTGGCCGATGCCCTGTGCTGCGCCGCCGTGGGTCTGGCCATGCACGACCATCGGATTAATGGCGCGGCCGACATCGTCGACCGCCGTGTAGCGCACAAGTTCGAGCGCGCCGGTTTGCGGATCGATCTCGACTTCGCAGACATGGGCGCCATAGGGAAAGCCGAGCTGCAGGATCATTTCGTCGGAGGTTGCGGCGAGCGGTCCGCCTAACTCCATGGGCACGCTTTTGCCGTCCGCTGCGGCCGCTGCGACGTCGAAAATTCCGACCGAGCGATCGGTGCCTTTGACGGTGAAGCGGCCTGCGTCGAAGGAGATATCCTCCTCGGCGGTTTCCAGCATGTGCGCGGCGATCTTCTTGCCCTTGTCGATCACGGCATCAGAGGCGTTGCCCATGACGATGCCGGCCATGCGCATCGAGCGCGCGGAATGCGAACCGCCGCCCTCCTTGACGATGTCGGTGTCGCTCTCGTTGACGTGCACATCGTCGAACGGCACGCCGAGCCATTCCGCCACGCATTGCGCAAAGGTCGTCTCGTGGCTTTGCCCGCTGGAGAGCGTGCCGACTACGACATCGACCTTGCCGTCCGGATGCACCGTGATATCGGCGCGCTCGCGCGGATAGCCGCCGGTGGTCTCGAGGTAACAGCAAAGCCCGATGCCGCGCAGCCGCTTGCGCTTGCGTGCCGCGGCGCGACGCTTCTTGAATCCCTGCCAATCGCCGAGCTCCATTGCGCGGTCCATCACCACGCGATAGGTACCGTTGTCGTAGGTAATGCCTTGCGGGTTTTTGTAGGGAAATGCCGAGGGCGGAATGAGATTGCGCCGTCGCAACGCGACCCGATCGAAGCCGTGCTCAAGCGCTGCTTTGTCGATCAGCCGCTCGATCACGTAAATCACTTCCGGCCGGCCGGCGCTGCGGTAGGGCGTCGTGCACATTGTCGTTGACAGCACGGCGCGCGCTTGCACATGCGAAGTCGGAATGCGGTAGCCGGACGTCGCCAAGCCGACGCCCTTGACCAGCGGCACGTAGGAGCCGGAGTGCGCGCCGACATTGCTGAGGTTCGATGAGCGCAGCGCGAGGAAGCGGCCGTCGGCGTCGAGCGCGAGTTCGGCTGAGACGGTAAGATCGCGGCCCATATAGTCGCTGACGAAGGCCTCGTGACGGTCGCAAGTCCATTTGACCGGCCGGCCGACGCGGCGCGAGCCCCATACGACCAGCGCGAATTCGGGAAAAAAACTGTTGCGCGTGCCGAAATTGCCGCCGATCTCCTGGGCGATGACGCGCACGTTCTCGAACGGCACGCCAAGAATCGCCGCGATCTCTTTTTTCTGGCGCACAATTCCGCCCGAGCCGGCATACAGCGTATAGCGGCCGCTCGCTGCATCGTAGATGCCAATGGCGGCGCGCGGCTCCATCGGCACGCCGGTGACGCGATTGATCCAGGTGTCGAGGCGGGTGACATGGGCGGCCCGCGCGAACGCTGCCGCCGTCGCCGCGGCGTCGCCGACTTCGGCGTCTATCATGATATTCGGCAGGTCGTCGTAGAGCCGCGGGGCGCCGGGTTCGACCGCGGCCTTGGCGTCGGTCACCGCTGGCAGCGACTCGTATTCGACGACCACCTTTTCGGCCGCATCCTTCGCCTGCGCCACCGTTTCGGCTATCACGAAGGCCACCGCGGTGCCGACATGGCGGACGCGGTCGGTCGGCAGCACGTAATGCGGCGCGGCCGGTATCGGCGAGCCGTCGCGATTGGTGAGCACGATGTCGGGCGGCGTGCCGGCGGCGGTGAGATGCGGAATTCGCGTCAGCCCATCGGCGAGCGCATCCGCGCCGGTGAGCACCGCGAGCACGCCGGGCATGGCGCGCGCGGCTTCGACGTCGATGGCGCGGATCAGCGCATGCGCGTGCGGCGAGCGCACCGCCGCGCCGTAGGCCTGATCCGGGAAATTGAAGTCGTCGCTGTAGCAGCCGCGGCCGGTGACGAGGCGCAAATCCTCCTTGCGGCGTACCGTAGTTCCTATGCCTGCTTGCATGATGATGGCGGGTTCACGATTGACAGATGGCGGGTGGCAATGATCTCACAGCACAAGGGATGGTGCTAGTCGCCCTTAATACTCGTCGCCGCGTCTCGATCGAGTTTCCGGTACAGTCAATTGCCGATGGACGAATGAAAACACATCGTCTGGATGCCGCGCCCGATACGGTGCACTGGGGCTTTTTCGACGCGTCGCTCAAGCCATTGATCACCGTCGAACCGGGTGACGAAGTGGTCATCTCGACAGTCTCCGGCCCGCCGGCGGCCATGCCCGCAGCGGATTCCGGCCTGACCGTGCCGAATGCGCTGCGCGCGATTCACGCAAGCGTTCCGCAGAAATTGAACGGGCCTCACATTCTCACCGGACCGGTCGCCGTGCGCGGCGCGAAAGCGGGGCAGGTGCTTGAAGTCCGCATCAAGGCAATCGAGCTGTTCTACGACTGGGGCTACAACGCCATCCGGCCTCTCGCCGGCGCATTACCGGACGATTTCCAGCACTCGCGTCTTATCCACATTCCGCTCGATCGCGCGCGCATGGTGGGCCGTTTGCCGTGGGGTCTTGAACTGCCGCTCAAGCCGTTTTTTGGCATCATGGCGACGGCGCCGCCGGCAGCGTGGGGCGCGGTGGCCTCGCCGCCGCCGCGACGCAACGGCGGCAATATGGACAATAAGGAATTGGTCGCCGGCTCGACGCTCTATTTGCCGATCCATGTCGACGGCGCGCTGTTCTCGGTCGGCGACGGTCATGGCGTGCAGGGCGACGGTGAAGTCTGCATTACCGCGATCGAGACCGGGCTGATCGGCACTTTCGAGCTGCATGTGCGCGACGACATGGTGCTTGAATGGCCTTTTGCCGAGACGCCGACGCATGTCATGACAATGGCGTTCGATCCCGACCTCGACGATGCGGTGGTGATCGCATTGCGCGACATGATTAAGCTCATTTGCGCGCGCACGGGGATTTCGCGGGAGGACGCCTATACGTTGTGCAGCCTAGCTGCCGACCTGCGTGTCACCCAGGTGGTGAACGGCTCCAAGGGCATCCATGTGATGCTGGAGAAAGCGCACCTTGCGTGCAAAGCATGATCCCGAAAAGCATGTCCCGGACGTGATCCGGGATGGATACCGGTTTTCGGAAAAGATCATACTTAATCAAAAATGCTAGTGCGCCGTCTGCTTGGGCGCTTCGACGCGATGGAAGCCGAGCCGTTGCATCACCGGCTCGTCGGACACGCGCAAAAGCAGCGCATCCTCAGCGGCCTCGTGGCAATGCGGCCGCCAGGCCGGCGCAGCGATCACGTCGCCGCGGCGCCATTCGAAGCGCTCGCCGTCGACCGTCGTCGCGCCTGAGCCTTGGACGACGGCGTAGATGTTGTTGGCGGTGGTGCGATATGGCGCCGTGGCGACGCGCGGGGCAAGCCGCATCATGGACAGTCCGATCGTGTCCATCGCCGGATTGCCGAGCGCGACATGGGTGCCGAACGGGCCCGCCGGATCGGGCGCGGCGGCATCGAGGCGTTTGAGGGTGTCGCTCAGCGGAAACACGAACGGCGAATCCTTGGTCGGCGGCGCATCCGCGAATGCCTCGTGGGTGTTATCCTCCTCCGCCGGCTCGAAAAACATCGGCTCGAGGAGCTGCACCAGCGGCACGTCGAGAAAATCCAGCCAATAGGCGCTGGCGCGGCTGTCGTTGCCATGGCCGTGGCTCGACCAGTTTGGCGTCAGCAGCACGTCGCCCGGCTCCATCGCGATCTTTACGCCGTCGACTTCGGTATAGGTGCCGGGCTCGGAATCGAGAATGAGACGCAGCGCATTCGGGGTGTGGCGGTGCGCGCGCGCCCATTCGCCCGGCATGATCATCTGATAGGCGCTGACCATGGTGCGTACCGTGCCGTAGCTTTCACCCGAGGCTGGATTGAACAGGACGAGATTGCGCCGTTCGGCAAGTTCGGTGTTGATCAGCCGGCCGGCGGCATCGAGCGCGCCGCGCGCCTGCTCGTAGGTCCAGTGCGCAGGCTCGAAATTCTTCTTCGGCGCCGGCCACAGCGAGGCCACCTTCTTGTTCCACCCCGGCGCGATTCCGACGAGCGCCAGCTTGCCGTAAAGCTCCTCAAGCGAGCCGGAGCGGGCGAGGTCTTCTCGGGATGGGGCCTGCATGGGGGTTCCTCTTCGATGATGGTTTACAGTCTAGACGAAATTTCGACCGCTTGCACCGGCACTTTTGCTGCGTCGATGTCCGGAGCGGTGGCCGCGCCGCGCACGACGTCGACCAGGCGCAGCGCATCGGCAGGCATGCGGTCGCCGCGCCAAGCCACGTGGCCGTCGGGGCGCACCAGCACGAACTTGTGCTGGTAAAGCGCGGCGATGTGCGGTTCGGCGATGGCGGTGAAGGCGATCGGCACCTTGCGCTCTTTTGCGGCCTCCAGGAGGGGCGCGGCCGCGGCCGCATCCGCGCCGAAGCCGAGAAGCGTATATCCCGGGCCGAACAAATCGAGCGTCGAGCGACCGTCGGCGAGGAAGGCGTGTGGGGCGCGGTGTCCAGGCCGCGCCGTCGGAACATACGTTCTCGGATCGTCGGGTGGGGCTGCGCGATCCATCCGGCCAGCAGATCGGCGATCCCTCATAGCGATAGCCGAGGTGAATGCCGAGCGTGTGCCATTCGCGGCGCATTGTTTCGCCAAACTCGCGACCGACCCTTTCTCGCGTCGCCGCGCCTTGCGGCGTGGCATCGAGCAGATCGGCATGTCGGCCGACGGAAAGCATTCGGCGCAGATTGCCGCTTGCTTCGGCGACGTTGCGGGCGCCGATCGGCTGGCGTTCGGCGCTATAGGAATTGAGCAGGCCGACGCCGCCCCAGCCCTCGATCACGGCGGTGAGCTTCCAGGACAGATCGACCGCGTCGCCGATGCCGGTGTTCATGCCGAAGCCGCCTGTGGGCGACATGACGTGCGCGGCATCGCCGGCGATGAAGCCCCGGCCGCTGCGGTAGCGCTCGGCGACCAATTCGCGCCGCACCCAGGGCAGCACGCTCAAAATTTCGAATTCGAAGTCGCAGCCGACAGCGCGGCGGATCGCGGCTTCAATCTCTTCCGTCGTGTAGTCGCGCTGCTCGGATCCGCCGATGAGCGAGAAGCGCCATTCGTCGCGACCATTGATCGCGACGATGGTCGCCCACGTACCCTCCGGACCAATGAAGATGTGACGATAGGCCTTGCCCTTGTCGTGCAGCGAAAGAAGACGCGGGCAGCGGAAAATGACGTTCGTGGTGTAGGTTAGGACCGGATTGCCGGACATGCGGAGGCCGAACGTCTCGCGCACCAGGCTGCGCGCGCCGTCGCAGCCGACGATGTAACGCGCCGCGATCTCCTCGCGCGCGCCGGTTTCGGCGTTTTCGACGACGGCCGTCACCAGATCGGCATCTTGCGTGAAGGAGACAAGCCGCGTGCGATAGCGCAGCCTATTGCTTTTTTGCGAAGACGCGAATGCGCGCAATATGGGATCGAACATGTTCTGCGGGCAACGTTCGCGCCGTTGCGGGCTCTCCTTAGGCGGCGGCGCTTGGCCGATGCCGGGGAAACGCTCGCGGCCGAGTTCGTACCCGGTGAGGCTCGTCAGATAAATATTGTCCTGAGCGTAGTCGCGCGGATAAGGCGAGCCTTCGACCGCCGGCACCAGGCCCCAGCGCCGGCAGAACTCCATTGTGCGGATGCCGACGAGGTCCATGCGCGGCTGATAGATCGAGCCGTCCGATTGCTCGATCAGCAGGCAGGGAATGCCGCGCCAGCCTAGATCGCCGGCGAGCGCGAGCCCGACCGGCCCGCCGCCAACGATCAGTACCCGCTCGATTCTCGACTGCACGTTCTCTGCGTCCCGGCGCATGCGTGATCATACGCGCAATGATATGCGGCCGGCCGCGGCAAAGGAAACCGCGACCTCGGGGCGCGAGGCGGTTTGGCGGTTGTCGCAAGCGGCCTGTCGTGACACCATTTGTGGGAGTTGTGCCAGGTGTCGAACTGCCATGCCGCGCAAAATGCTTCGCCGAAAATTCCGCCGAAAATTCCCTTGGACCAAGCTGTCCGACGAGGAGTTACTGGAGGTCCGGCTCAAGGACCTCAAAGTGACGGTCGAAGGCACTTGGCTGGAGAAATGCCTGCACACACTCTATGACGAACTCGACGAGCACGGCATCCGGGTGCGGCCACATGCCTGGATTTCGAGCGAGTGGTTCAGCCCCGAAAACACCCCCGGCATCGCCATCCCGTTCTACCTGGCCCATCCCCGGCTGATGCGGCTCGAGAAAAAAATGATCCTCGACGTCGAGGGCGGCACCACTTCCGAATGCATGAGAATTCTTCGCCATGAGTGCGGTCACGTCGTCACCCACGCCTATCAACTCTATCGCCGCCGCCGCTGGCAGCAGCTGTTCGGGCCGTCGTCCAAGCGTTATCCGCGTTATTACCGGCCCAATCCGGCGAGCCGCAATCATGTCCAGCACCTGCGGCTGTGGTATGCGCAAAGCCATCCGGACGAGGATTTTGCCGAGACTTTTGCGGTATGGCTGCGCCCGCGTTCGCATTGGCGGACGCGCTATGCCGGATGGCCGGCTCTTAAGAAGCTCGAATATGTCGACGAACTGATGGCGGAGATCGCCGGCAAGCGGCCGGCACTCACGCATCGTGAAAAAGTCGATCCGCTCGGCAAGCTCAATCAGACGCTCGGCGACTATTACAAGAGAAAGCGCGCGCTTTACGTTGTCGACACCCCAAAAACCTACGATCGCGATCTGCGCCGGCTGTTCTCGTCCGACCCAAGACATCGTCATGCCGAAGCGGCGTCGTCTTTCATCCGGCGCAATCGCTCCCAAGTGCGCGAGCTGGTCGCCAAGTGGACCGGCGAGTATCAGCTCACATTCGATGTCGTGCTCGACGATATGATCCAGCGCTGCCGCGAGCTCAATCTGCGCGCTGTCGGCTCCGAGCGCAAACTGATTCTGGAATTCACGGTTTTGTTGACCGCCAAAACCATGCATGCACTGTTCGGTCCGTCGCGGCGAAGATGGATCGCGCTATGAAACGGCTGCGCGTCCTGCTGCTCGTTCATCCGGACCTGATACCTCCGGAGTTAAGCAAGGGCTACAGCGAGCAGGAAATCAACGTTTGGAAAACCGAATACGACGTCGTGACGACGCTGCGCGCCGCCGGCCACGAGGTTCGCCCGCTCGGCGTGCACGATGAGCTAAAGCCGATCCGCGACGACATCGACGCCTGGAAGCCGGACGTCGTGTTCACGCTGCTCGAGCAGTTTCACGGCGAAGCGATCTACGACCAGAATGTCGTGAGCTATCTCGAACTGATGCGCGTTCCTTACACCGGCTGCAATCCCCGCGGCCTGATGCTGGCGCGCGGCAAGGACCTGTCCAAGACGCTCGTTCATTACCACCGCATTCCGGTGCCGGCCTTTGCCGTGTTTCCGAAAGGCCGCAAAGTCAAACGCCCGGCCCGGCTCGCTTTGCCGCTCATCGTCAAAAGCGTCAACGAGGACGCCTCCTACGGCATCTCGCAAGCGTCCGTGGTCGACACCGACGAGAAGCTGGTCGAGCGCGTCAACTTCATCCACGAGCGCATCGGCACCAACGCCATCGCCGAGCAATATATCGAAGGACGCGAAATCTATGTCGGGGTGTTCGGCAACGACCGGCTGCAGGTCTTGCCGGTGTGGGAACTGCAATTTCAGAACATGGCGGAGGGTGACTGGCTCATTGCCACGGAAAAGGTCAAGCACGATCCCGATTATCAGGAACGCCGCGGTATCCGTCACGGACCGGCCAAGGAGCTGTCGCCGGAGCTGAATGCGCGCATCCAGCGCATGGCCAAGCGGATTTACCGGACGCTGGAGCTTGACGGCTACGCGCGCATCGATTTCCGACTCGCCGCCGACGGCACGCCGTATTTTCTCGAAGCCAATCCCAATCCCGAAATTGCCGAAAGCCAGGAATTCGCCACCGCCGCGCGGCACATCGGCATCGACTACCCCGACTTGTTACAGCGAATCGTGACGCTCGGAATAAGACGCGGCTCGGCGACCGCCGCGGTGGAATGAAGCGCCGGCTTTCAACCGACCTTCTCTACGCGCTGTTGCGCCTTTCGCGGCCGGCGCGCCGATCATGCGCAGGGCGGCGAGCTTCGCGGCGCTCGCGATTGTCGCCGCCATGCCTGTACTCGGCGGCGTGACGCTGCCTGCCGTGTGGCATTGACTCAGCTTCCTTGTCCGGCTTGTCGCGCTTGGCCTGTTCCAGTTTGATTTGCTCGAGCTTCGCTTGCTCCAATTGCACTTGTTCCGATTGCGCCTGTTCCACGCTGGCGAAGGCCGGCATGCTGCGACAGGGCAGGGGCCGGACGAAGGTCAGCGCGTCGTCGCTCACCGCTATGCTCCGCCAAGCGTCGACAGAGAGCCCGGTGACGCGGATGACGTAGCCGCGCGTTTCGCGCGGCAGGCTGCTGCGATGTTCGAGCCATTCGGCGACGCGGTGCGCGCCGGCGTTATACGCGGCGGCGACAAAGCCGAGATTGCCGAATTCGAGGCGAAGCTCGCGCAGGAATCGCGCCGAAGCCGGGATCGCTTGCATGGGATCGAACGGATTTTCGAGACCGGTCTCGGCGGCAGTCTCCGGCATGAATTGCGCGATACCCATTGCGCCCTTCCGGCTTACGGCGTCGTCGTGCAGCTGGCTCTCCTGCCAAATCAGATTGGCGAAGAACGGAATGGGCAGATCGTTATCCTGTGCCGAGGTGTAGAGCGCATTGCACAGGTCGTTGAGCGAAACGTCGCCGTCGTGACCGGCGCCGCCGTTCGGGCTGGCTGGGGCCTCGAAGCTGATCGTCGCAACGGCATTGGCATCGCCCTGTGGCTGCAGCAACGCGACAGCGAGCCGGTCGGCTCTGCCGGTCGACGATTCGATCTCGACCAGCGACGGTGCCGCGTTTCCGCCGGCGGGGCGAAGATAATCGGTGAAGTAATAAGAAGAATAATCCGCTTCCGGCGCGGCGCTGGAAAATCCCAGCAGCAGAATCGCAAACGCAAGCATCGGACGCATGCCTGTCCCCTCACAGAACGTGTCCCGACGGCGCGCGGTGGCGCGGTCTAAGATTGATTAAAAAGAGTTTCCCTCGTCCTCTGGCGGCGCTCATGCCTGTCCAAGGGGGCGGCTTTTAGGGCGGATTGTGCGGCATTCAAGGCGAATTGCGGCACGGCACCTGGGCATGGAACTCAAAACCGAACCAGCTTGCGCGGCAAGTGCGGAAAGCGGATATTAGTTACGAGCGGGACCAATTATTTTGCGTCATTGCGGGCCGACAGGCGGTTAACCGGTCCATTGCGTTGAATTGCTTCGTTTCCGCCCTTGCGCTCTGCGCTTCGGCGGTTCGGCGGTTCGGGAGGTTCACCGATGAATCAAGAAACCAAGCTCCGTAAAACGGCGGACGACAAAATCCTCCGTGCTGAATTTCAGTACCAATCGGGCTTTGGCAATCACTTTGTCTCGGAGGCCGTCCCCGGCGCCTTGCCGGTCGGGCACAATTCGCCGCAGCGCCCGCCGCACGGCCTTTATGCCGAGTTGATCTCCGGGACCTCGTTTACGATGCCGCGCGGAGAAAACCACCGCACCTGGACCTATCGTATCCAGCCTTCGGTTGTGCATCGGCCCTATGCGCGCATCGACAACGGACTCATCCGCAGCGCGCCATTCAACGACGTCGACGCGACGCCGACGCAACTGCGCTGGAGCCCGATTCCTGTTCCAAAGAAGGCGACCGACTTTGTCGAAGGCATCGTGACGCTCGGCGGCAATGGCGACGCGGCAGCGCAGGTCGGCATGGCGGTCCACATTTATGCCGCCAATCGCTCGATGACCGGCCGTTGCTTCTACAATGCGGATGGCGAAATGCTGGTCGTGCCGCAGCAAGGCCGCGCCCGCTTCGTCACCGAGCTTGGCGTCATCGAGGCGCCGCCCGGCGAGATCGTCGTTATCCCGCGCGGCGTTCGCTTCCGCGTCGAACTGCCGGACGGGCCGTCGCGCGGCTATATCTGCGAGAATTACGGACAATCGCTGCGCCTGCCGGAGCTCGGCCCGCTCGGCTCGAACGGACTCGCCAATGTGCGCGATTTCCTGAGCCCGGTCGCCGCTTACGAAGATACCAAGGCGCCGTGCACCATGGTGGCGAAATTCCAGGGCAATCTATGGGCGGCGGAGATGGATCATTCGCCGCTCAACGTCGTCGCCTGGCACGGCAATTTCGCACCCTACAAGTACGAGCTGGCGCGCTTCATGGTGATCGGTACGGTAAGCTTCGATCATCCCGATCCGTCGATCTACAGCGTGCTCACCGCGCCATCTGACGTGCCGGGCACCGCCAATATCGATTTTGTCATCTTCCCGCCGCGCTGGCTGGTCGGCGAGGATACGTTCCGGCCGCCGTGGTATCACCGCAACGTCATGACCGAGTTTATGGGACTGCTGCACGGCGCCTATGATGCCAAGGCCGAAGGCTTTCTGCCCGGCGGCTGTAGCTTGCACAATTGCATGACCGCGCACGGGCCGGACGCCGAAACGTGGCAGCGCGCGACGTGCGCGGAACTCAAACCGCACAAGCTCGAAGACACGATGGCGTTCATGTTTGAAAGCCGCTACGCCATGCGGCTCACCCGCTATGCGATCGAGTCATCGGAGCTGCAACACGACTACTTCGAAGGCTGGCAGGGACTGGAGAAGCACTTTTCGAAAAAGTAGGGTAGGTATAATCGTCCGCTCCCGCATCGGCATCGGCACTACGCGCGCCGAGTTTGCCCACGCCGAGTGGCTCGACAGCGCATTGTCCAGCCTACAATTGCTCGTCGCCTACCGAAGGAATTCAGCAGTGAAGAGATATGGTATCAAGTTCCTGCTCAGCTCGTGTTTTACGCTGGCACTCATCATCGTCGGCAGTGCCGCGCATGCACAGGACGCCGCGCAGAACTATCCGAACCGGCCGATCACCGCCGTCATTCCGTTTGCCGGCGGCAGCGCGAGCGATGTCGTCAGCCGCATCCTGTTCGACAGAATGTCGAGGTTGCTGGGACAGCCGATCGTTGTCGAGAACCGGCCGGGCGCCGGCGGCAATATCGGCACCGCCGATGTCGCGCGGGCGGTGCCGGACGGCTACACGATTCTCGGCGGCGGCTCGGGTCCGGTCGCCGCCAACGTGACGCTGTACAAACATCTCGATTACGACCCGGAAAAAGATTTCGAAACAATCTCGCCGTTCGCATCCTTTACGATCGTGGTCGTGGCCAGCAGCAAGCTGCCGCTCAACACCCTGCAAGAGCTGATCGCCTATGCCAAAGCCCGACCGGGCCAGCTCAACTTTGGATCGGTCGGCATCGGCAGTTCGCAGCATTTGGCCGGCGAATATTTCAGCCAGCTCACCGGCGTGAAGCTCACGCACGTGCCCTACCGCAATATCGGGCAATACGCGCCGGATTTGATGTCGGGTCAGGTGCCGCTCGGCTTCCAGTGGTACCCGAACGTCGCCGCCCCGCTGCAAGCCAAGGGCGCCAAGGCGCTGGCCGTTGCCGGCCCTAACCGGCTGGATGTTTTGCCCGATACGCCGACCACCAAGGAGGCCGGGCTGCCCCAGTATCTCGTTTCCGGCTGGTTTGCGCTCCTCGCGCCGAAAGGCACGCCGCCAGCGATCGTGACCAAGCTGAACGGCGCGCTAAAGGCGGCGGTGGCCGATCCGCAAGTCCGCGCCGGCTTCCAGCGGCAGGGCGCGGAAACGATGTATCTTTCTCCCGATCAATCCGCGAAATTCATTTCGGATGAGATCAAAAAGTACCACGACATCATCGTGAACGCCGGCATCCCGCAGATCGAATAGCGGCGTCGCCGCGGATCGCTGAAGCCCGGAGAACATCATGAAAGTCGCGGTGCCTGGAAGAGTGGCGTGGCGATCTTATTTGCGGTTCATTCAAAAGCCGTAGCGGGCACGATTGATGAATTGTTCCTGAGCTTGCTGGACAAACCTGCTCAGTGTCTCATATTTTGAGAATCTGCGAAATACTTCAGGAATGAAAAGTCATTATCAACATTTCCTTGCACGAAGCATTTTATTCTGCGCTTGTCCCAAGAAGAAAATACAGTGAGGGCGAATAAGGCAGGCAATGAATGTCGCCGATGCGCAATGCTTACAATGATCCGCCGGTTCCCAAGAACGGCCCGGTTGCCGATGAGATCAAGTGCACGACCTGCTACATGTGCGCTTGCCGGTGCGGCATCAAAGTCAGTCTGCGCGACGGCGGCATTCGCTATATCGAAGGCAATCGCCGGCATCCGGTGAACCGCGGCGTGCTGTGCGCCAAAGGTTCGGCCGGAATCATGCAGCACTATTCGCCGGCGCGGCTCTCCAAGCCGCTGCTGCGGACCGGTCCGCGCGGCAGCGGCCAATTTCGCGAGATCGAATGGGACGAGGCGCTCAACACCGCGGCCGGGTGGCTGAAGGACATTCGCGCGACAAATCCGAATAAGCTCGCGTTCTTCACCGGGCGCGATCAATCGCAGGCGCTCACCGGCTGGTGGGCAACGCAATTCGGAACGCCGAATTACGCAGCGCATGGCGGATTTTGCTCGGTCAATATGGCCGCCGGCGGAATGTACACGATCGGCGGTTCGTTCTGGGAGTTCGGCGAGCCGGATTGGAATCACACCAAGTATTTCATGTTGTTCGGCGTCGCCGAGGATCACGATTCCAATCCGATAAAAATCGGAATCGGCAAGCTGAAGAAGCGCGGCGCCAAGATCGTTTCAATCAACCCGATCCGCACCGGTTACTCTGCGGTGGCCGACGAATGGATCGGAATACGGCCCGGCACCGACGGCCTGTTCATTTTCTCGATCATTCATGAATTGCTGCGAGCCGGCAAGATCGATGCTCACTTTCTTGCGCGTTACACCAATGCCGGCTGGCTGGTTATTCAGGACGATACGGCCGCGGATGACGGGCTCATCGCGCGCGAGGGTGGGGCGCCGCTGATCCATGACCGTAACAGCAAGGCGATCGCCAGCGCGCTCGATCCAGGCTCGTCGCCGTCGTTGACGGGTGAATGCACGCTCCGCGACGGCCGCCGCGCGGTCCCGGCCTTCAGCATTCTGGCCGCGCGCTATCTCGATAACAAATATTCGCCGGACGTCGTGGCCGGCCAGATCGGCGTTCCCGCGGCAACGATCAGGCGAATCGCCGCCGAGCTCGCTCACACGGCGTTCGAAACGCCTGTCGTCGTCGACCGGCCATGGACCGATTGGGCCGGCCGCCGGCACGATAGGATGATCGGCCGGCCGATCAGCATTCATGCGATGCGCGGAATCTCGGCGCATTCGAACGGCTTCCACACCTGCCGGGCGCTGCACGTGTTGCAGGCGCTGTTGGGAGCGATCGATTCGCCAGGCGCGTACCGCTATGAGCCGCCTTATCCCAAACCGATCCCGCCGGCGATCAAACCGGCCGGCCGTTCGGCGCCGGACACCGCTCTCGCCGGCGCGCCGCTCGGCTTTCCGCGCGGGCCGGAAGATCTGCTTGTGGATGCGAGTGGCGATCCGCTTCGGATCGACAAGGCGTTTTCCTGGGAAGCGCCGCTTGCAGCGCACGGCATGATTCACACCGTGATCGCCAATGCGGTGCGCGGCGATCCATATCCGATCGATACGCTGTTCATGTACATGGCCAATATGGGTTGGAATTCCGCGATGAATACCGCGGAAACCATGGGGATGCTGACCGAGAAGAATCCCGACACCGGCGAATATTGCATCCCGCACATCATTTACTCCGACGCCTACTATTCGGAGATGGTGGCTTATGCCGATCTGATCTTTCCCGATACGACTTATCTGGAGCGGTACGATTGTATCTCGCTGCTCGACCGCCCGATCAGCGACGCGGAGGCGGCCGGCGATGCCATTCGCCAGCCCGTGCTGAAGCCCGACCGCGACGTGCGGCCGTTCCAGGACGTGCTGATCGAACTCGGCGCGCGTCTGAAACTGCCTGGCCTCGTCAACGACGACGGCACGCCGAAGTTTCCCGGCCTTTATCCGGATTACATCGTCAACCATGAGCGCCGTCCCGGCGTTGGGTTATTGGCGGGCTGGCGCGGCGCCAATGGCGGCGACAGCGGCACCGGCGCAGTCAATCCGCGTCAACTCGATCGCTATATCGAGAATGAGTGCTTCTGGCGGGGCGAGATTCCGCAGGAAGCGCAATATTTTAAGCCGTGGAACGCCGCCTATCTGAAATGGGCGACCGAGATGGGCTTTCTCGAACGCGCGGAACCGATCTTTATCGAGCTCTACAGCGAGACCTTGCAAAAATTCCGACTAGCCGCGCGCGGCCACGGCAGCGTGGCGGTGCCGGCGCGACACCAGCAGCGCGTGGAAACATATTTCGACCCGTTGCCGTTTTGGTACACGCCGTTCGACGAAGCAGATAGCGCCGGCGATTACGGCTTTCACGCGATCACGCAGCGCCCGATGGCGATGTACCACTCTTGGGGGTCACAGAATGCCTGGTTACGGCAGATCCACGGCGAGAATCTTCTGCACGTCAACAGTGCGGCGGCGCGCAAGCTTGGGATTGCGGATGGGGACTGGGTTACGGTCACCAGCGCGCACAGCACCATTACGGTGATGGCGAAGTTGATGGACGGCGTTAATCCAGACACCGTATGGACGTGGAACGCCATCGGCAAGCGCGCGGGCGCGTGGAACCTTGCGGCGAACGCGGGCGAGATGACGCGCGGGTTTTTGCTCAATCATCTCATCCGGGATCTTTTGCCGCCGCGTGATGGCGGTTATCGCTATGCCAATGCCGACCCGGTGACGGGGCAAGCGGCGTGGTACGACTTGCGCGTCCGCATCGAAAAGGCTGCCGGCAGGCACCAGCGCAGCAAACCGGAGTTCGCGACACTCGATGCGCCGCCGCTGCCGCCGCGACCTGAAGTTCTGCGTTATGGCGAAAAATTCCGTCCTTCGGCGAAATCGCAATGACGTCATTGCCCGACCACAGAGGCAGCAAGCGTCTCGGTCTTGTGATCGATCTCGACGTCTGCGTCGGCTGTCACGCTTGTGCCGTGAACTGCAAGGAATGGAATAGCGGCGGGGTCGCCGCGCCGCTGACCGATCTGAATCCTTACGACGAGGATCCGCTCGGCGTCTGGTTCAACCGCGTCCATACCTACGAGACGGGGGACGGCGGGCAGGGCCGCACCGTGCACTTTCCGCGGTCCTGCTTGCATTGCGATGAGCCGGCCTGCGTCACGGTGTGTCCGACCGGGGCGAGCTATAAGCGCGCCGAGGACGGGATCGTCCTCGTCAATGAGGATATTTGCATCGGCTGCAAGCTGTGCTCATGGGCCTGCCCGTATGGCGCGCGTGAATACGATTACGACGCCGGCGTGATGAAAAAATGCACGCTGTGCATCGACAGGATTTACAATGAAAACCTCGCCGCCGAGGACCGCGTGCCGGCCTGTGTCGCGACCTGCCCGACTTCGGCGCGGCATTTCGGCGATCTCGGCGACCCGGACTCCGATATTTCCAAGCTCGTCCGCGAGCGCGGCGGCTACGATCTGATGCCGGAAATGGGATATAAACCGGTCAATCAGTATCTTCCACCGCGACCGCGGCGCACTGAAGCGGCCGCATTCGGCGCCGCTTCGCAGCTGCAGCCGCTGTCGCCCGATTCTGCGGGCGGCCTGCTGGGCTGGATCGACCGTCTCTTGTCGAATTGATTTGTCGTGCATCCCGCGCTGTCAGTCATCGTTTTCACGACATTATGCGGCGCGGGCTATGGCCTGCTTGCGCTACTCGGTCTCTATGGCGCGGTGGGACAGCTGCCGCTCGACCCGATGTTCGGTGCCGTATCGACGCTGCTCGCGCTCGGCGTTGTCAGCACAGGCCTCGTCGCCTCGACGTTTCATCTCGGACATCCGGAGCGAGCGTGGCGCGCGTTATCGCAATGGCGTTCGTCGTGGCTGTCGCGTGAGGGCGTGGCCTCGGTGGTGACTTATGTTCCGGCCATTGCGTTCGGCGCCGGTTGGGTGCTGTTCGGCAGCACGACCGGCCTGTGGGCGGCGAGCGGTGTCTTGAGTTTCGTTTGTGCCGCGACCACGGTGATCTGCACCGCGTATATTTACCGCTCGCTCAAACCGATTCCGGCATGGTCCAATCGCTGGGTCGTGCCGAACTATCTGTCGCTCTCGGCGATGACAGGAGCGCTTTGGCTCGCGGCGCTCGCAACGCTGTTCGGCCATGAGCTAAAAGGTCTCAGTCCGCTCGTCTTGGCGACGATTGCGCTGGCGTTGGTCTTGAAGCTTGCATACTGGCGGTTCATTGACGGTAGCCCCGTGGCCAGCACACCGGAAAGCGCCACTGGCCTCGGCTTTCTCGGCAAGGTCCGGCTTTTTGAAGCGCCCCATACTTCGGAAAATTATCTGCTGAAGGAGATGGGCTACCGTATCGCGCGCAAGCACGCGCAAAAATTACGAGTCATCGCGCTCTGCCTTGGATTTTTTGCGCCGTTTGCGCTGGCGTTGGTCGCTGCTTCGGCGTCAGGCGCTATCGTACCGATCTGTTGGCTGCTCGCGGCGGGGATCGCGATGGCCGGAGTATTGATCGAGCGATGGCTGTTCTTCGCCGAGGCAAAGCACACAGTGACGCTTTATTACGGCCGCGAGCTCGCTGGATCGTGAGCTAAATTTCCAGGGCGCCGCCGCGGCCGGTGCCGAGTCCTTTCATGAAGCGGCTCCTGATCAGCGTCGGGTCGCGCGGCGTTTGGCCCTTGCCGGGCTCGTCATCGATCTTCACCGCCAGCAGAACCGGTCCACCCTCATCGAAGCGGCAATCGAGCAATTTTTCGAAATGGGCTTCGTCGCGTACCCATTCGCTCGCGGCAATGCCGGCGCCCCGCGCGTCACCGCGACGATATCGGTCACGCCGCCAGTTGCCGCCTGCTGCCTGTCGGTGATCTGATAGACGCCGTCGTCCCTTAAGAGACCGAGGAAGGTGTCAGACCAGGTCATTCGATCTTCTCCGCCCGCGGACTAAACGAGTGACATGACAATGGGCCGGGCCAGCGGGTAGGCTCAGGCAAAATCGGCCGGCACCGGGCGCCGCCGCAACAGAAAAGTGCATTACTGAGGGAACGGGAGGAAATCTTGGCAAAGCTGATGCTCGCCGTTGCGGCGCTGGCGGCGATTGTCGTTTTTGGCGCGTCCCGCCTCATGGCCGCCGACGACTACCCGAACCGGCCGATCGTCCTCGTCATTCCGCTGCCGCCGGGCGGCACCAATGACATCATGGCCCGGGCGGTCTCCGACAAGATGAGCGCCGCACTCGGCCAGCGGATCGTTGTCGAAAATCGCAATGCCGGTGGCAGCGGCACGGTCGGTACGCGCGAAGTCGCGCGCGCAGCTCCGGACGGCTACACGCTGATCCTCGGCTATACTTCGACGCTCGCCACCGGCCCGCATCTCTACACGGACGTCGGCTACGATCCACGCAAGAATTTTGCGCCGATCGGGTTGATTGCGTCGGCGCCGGCGCTGCTCTTGGCGTATAAGGACTTGCCGGTGCACAATGTCGGCGAGCTGATCGCGTTGATGAAAAGCTCGAAAGAACCTTATCAGGTCGCCACGCCTGGGGCCGGCACCGTCAACTACTTGGCTTCCGTGCTGTTTGCGCAGCAGGCCGGGGTGAAGGTCGAGCAAATCATCGAGAAAGGCTCGAACCCGCTGATCACCGATATGATGGGCGGCTTCGTCAAGGTCGGCTTCAATCCAATCCCGGTATCGCGCGCCGCGCTCGATGGCGGTTACATCCGCGCGCTGGCGGTGACGTCAGCCAAGCATTCGACGCTGATGCCGGATTTGCCGACGCTTGCGCAATCCGGTCTGCCGGGCTTCGACGCGACCTTGAGCTACGGCCTGCTCGCACCCGCCGGTACGCCGCAGCCGATCGTCGAGCGGCTGAACAAAGTGCTCAATGCGGCGCTCGCAAATGACGAGGTGCGAAAGCGCATCATCAACGAGGGCGGCGAGCCGGAGCCGGGGACGCCGGAACAGCAAGCTGCGGTCATCGACCACGAGGAGACCAAATGGGCGGCGGTCATCCAGGCCGCCGGCTTGCAGCCGAAGTGAAGGAGCGAAGAATACGCGATGAACTTCGAATTCACGGCGGAGCAAACGCAGTTCGCCAATTCGGTGCGGCGTTTCGCGCGCGAGCATCTTGCGGCGGGAGCGCTCAGGCGCGCGCATGACCCGCGCTTTCCGTTCGAGGTCGCCGAACTCATGGCCAAGCATGGGTTCATGGGAATAACGCTGCCGCAGAGCGACGGCGGGCAGGGCGGAACCCTGATGGACGCGGTCATCGCCATCGAGCAGATCGCCGCCGTTTGCCCGCGCAGCGCCGACGTGGTCCAGTTCGGAAATTTTGGACCGATCCGCACTTTTGCCGAATACGGAACGCCCGCGCAAAAGGCTCGCTGGCTCGGCGATTTGCTCGCCGGCCGCATGGTGATGAGTCTCGGCATGACCGAGCCCGACGCCGGATCCGCGCTTACCGATCTGAAGACCAGCGCGCAAGCGAGTGGTTCGAACTATATCATCAACGGCAGCAAAGTCTTTTCCACATTCAGCCCCGACGCGCGGATATTTCTTATTTATGTGCGCTTCGGTCCGGGTCTCTCCGGCATCGGTTCGGTGCTCATCGAGCGCGGGACGCCCGGGTTTTCCATCGGCGCACCATCGGCGTTCATGAGCGACGAGGAATGGTGTGAGCTTCATTTTGAGGACTGCCGGGTCCCGGCCGAGAACGTGTTGCTCGGCCCCGGCGGATTCAAGAAGCAAATGGCCGGCTTCAACGTCGAGCGACTGGGCAACACGGCGCGATCGCTCGCCTACGGCCGTTACGCCTTCAACGCCGCACGCGATTACGCGGCAACGCGCGAGCAATTCGATCGGCCTTTGTGCGAGTTCCAGGGGTTGCAATGGAAATTTGCCGACATGGCGATAAAACTCGACGGCGCGCAGTTGCTGCTCTATCGCGCCGCCGCCAATGCCGATCGTGGTCTGCCGTCGGCCTACGAGACCGCGATCGCCAAGGCGGCCTGCAACCAAGCGGGCTTCGAGGTGGCGAGCGACGCGGTGCAGATCATGGGCGCGCTGGGTTACAGCCGCGAGACGCTGGTCGAATATTGCATGCGGCGCACGCGCGGCTGGATGATCGCCGGCGGCTCGATCGAGATGTTGAAGAACCGCATCGCCGAACACGTCTTCGACCGCCGCTTCGACCAACGCAAACGGCCGCCGGCGGCGGAGTAATCGTTCACTTTGCGCTTCGGCCGCGCGCCAAGACGAACAATAGCCAAGCAACGAGTGCGGCGCCGGCGGTTAGCGCTGCAATATCGGTTATGCGAGACCGCACTGTTACTGTCATGATCGCGAGCGCCGCCAGCGCGAGATTGACCGCAAACACCCGCGTTACCACATCGATAACGGAAAGGCCCCGGTCGATGGCGCGCTGATAGAAGTGCGTGCGATGCGCCCGCCAAACCCGCTCGCCGTTCAGCACGCGGCGAGCAAGGGTGATGGTGCTGTCGGCGAGATAATATAACGGCAACAGGATTGCCGCGGCGCGGCCGCCTTCGCCGGCGAGCAAAATCAGGAGCCATCCGAGCACGAGGCCGATGGGGAGGCTGCCGACGTCGCCGAGGAAGAGCTTGGCGACCGGACGGTTGAAATAGGCAAAGCCAATTACGGCGCCGCACAGTGCGACGCTTACGACGATGGCCGGCGGCGGCAGGATGCCGAACAGGCCGATTACTGCCAGCGCGGCCGTGATCGGGACGACCTCCGCCACGGTCATCCAGTCGATTCCGTCCATGAAATTCACGAGATTGACGAACCACAACCCGCCGATCAACAACGCGATGCGCTCGGCCGATGGCGGCAAGATCGGCAAGACGCGTGCGTCGGGCGGCAGCACGAAGATCACCGCCGCGATCGCCAGTGCTTGTAACAAAAGCCGCGACGCGAGATGCTCCGGATGGATGTCGGCAAGCACTCCCACGCATGCAATCAGAACGACGGCGGCGGATATAATCGGAAGCCGGAGTGAGGCTGCCGCGCCGGCCGGCAAGAAGCAGAGCGCCGCATAGGAGACGACGATCGTCGCCACGATGACGGCAATGCCGCCGCCCTGCGGCGTCGGCGTCTTATGCGATGAGCGCGCATTAGGCCGGGCCATCGCGTAGCGCTCGAGCAGCGGACGCAACGCGACGATCAGCAATGCAGCGACGAGCGCCGCCGCAGCGAGGATCGCCGGCGCACGCGAGGCCCAAAAAACTACCAACTCGCCGCTCATCGGGTACCTTAAATCCGGCTTTTCATTTCGGAAGGCTCTAGCACAAAAATCTTGCCGGACCGCGCAATTTCCGGGATGGTGCGGCCCGCGAGAATATCTGAAGGCTTGCCGGATGACGGCATTGTCTACCACGGCCCGCTTTGATCGCGCATTTTTGCTGCGGCTCGCCGATTGGCTCGCCGTCGGCGTCGCGGTTGCATTGCCATGGTCGACCAGCGTCACCGGAATTTTCATCGCGCTGTGGCTTGTGGTCGTGCTGGCGACATTGGACCCGGCCGCGCTCAAACGCGAGCTGCTCACGGCCGCCGGTGGCCTTCCGGTCCTGTTGTGGTGCCTTGGCGCCGTCGGCATGCTGTGGGCCGACGTCGGTTGGGCCGCGCGCTTTGGCGGCCTCGACGGCTTTGTCCGGCTTTTGATGATTCCATTGCTGCTGATGCAATTCCGCCGCTCGGACAATGGCGCCTTGGTGCTCTATGGATTTCTCGCCTCCGCGATCTGTCTACTTCTGGCGTCGTGGGCCTTTGCGCTGATCCCCGCGCTTTGGACGCATGGCAAGTTCTATGGCGTGCCGGTCAAGGACTACATTCTCCAGAGCGATGAGTTCCTTATCTGTGGCTTTGCGCTTCTCGGCGCAGCCGCGGAGTGCCGAGCGCGGCACAATTGGCGCGCCGCCCTGAAACTCCTTGTCGTTGGCATGCTTTTTCTCGGCAACCTCGCGTTTGTATTTACCAGCCGCACCGGCTTGCTGGTGGTGCCGTTCCTCGTCGCGCTGCTCGGCTGGCGGCTATCCGGCGTGAAGGGCGTTATGGTGGCGTGCTTGATCGCCGTCGTCCTCGCGCCCGTTCTATGGTTGAGCTCGCCTCATCTGCGCGCCTTCGCGCTCGCCTCCGTTGCGGACCTACGTGGCTATTTCACTGCGGACGCAGTGACGTCATCGGGACTGCACGTTGAATTTTTAAGGAAGTCGGTCGGTATCGTGGCGGACGCGCCACTCATCGGCCATGGCACCGGCTCGATCGCGGAGCAATTTCGTCGCGCCGCGGTGGGCGAATCGGGTGCCGGCGCGATCGCTACCGTCAATCCGCACAATCAGATTTTTGCGGTCGCCATCCAGCTCGGCTGCCTAGGCGCGGCCGTGCTGGTGGCGATGTGGATCGCGCATTTCATGCTGTTTTGCGGCGCTGGATGGGTGGCGTGGGCCGGCATGGTCGTCGTCAGTGAGAATGTGGTGTCGTCGGCCGTGAACTCCCACTTGTTCGATTTCAGTCAGGGCTGGCTCTACGTCTTCGGTGTCGGTGTGGCCGGCGGTATGGTGCGCAGAATGAGCGACACGCGGTCTTCCGCTTCAAGGAGCGCGGCGCCTTAGACGCGGTGTCGGGCCGGGTGCGAAGGCGGCGAGCAACCGAAACCGACCGACCTGGCCGAGTTCAGGCTCGCTTGCCGAACATCGAATATTCAACGAGGTTGCAGACCGCGTGCGCCGCGGTGATGTGAATTTGCTGAATCAACGGCGTTTCCTGCGACGGCGCAAACAGGCAAATGTCGCAAAGATCCTTCATCGCACCGCCTTCGGCGCCGGTGAATCCCATCGTCGTCATGCCGAGTTCGCGCGCCGCACGCAGCGCGGCGAGAATGTTGAGTGACCGTCCCGACGTGGACAATGCGAGTAGCCCGTCGCCGCGCCTGCCGAGTCCGCGTATTTGGCGTTCGAACACATGCTCGAAGCCGTAATCGTTGCCGATCGCCGTCAGCACTGAGGTGTCCGTGCTCAGCGCAATCGCCGGCAGCGGCGCTCGATCGAAATTCAATCGCGACAGAAATTCTCCGGCGATGTGCTGCGCGTCTCCGGCGCTACCGCCGTTGCCGGCAATCATCAGCTTGTTGCCGGAGCGAAAGATGCTCTCGATCAAGTCGGCAATCGTGCGGATCGCGCGATGGAGTTTCTCGTCGCCTGCCGCGCGTTCCATCGCCGAAACCGATTGGCGAAAATAGGTCGCGACAGGATCGTTGGCAGGTTTGTCCATCGGGTGCTTCACGCGCGGGTCGCCGGAATTCGACTTTAAGATACCAATTCTCAGCTTTTTTCCGTAACCGGCTCGCGCTCGCCAATATAACGACGCTGCGGAGATCGGTTAAGTCCTAAGCTCGCCGGTAATCATGGATAAAAAATGACTTACCCATAGTCCCGTAAGCGCGCCAGTCGCTGAACACAACCTGATATTTGTCGGTCAGGTCCTTCCAGGCTCTGCGTTCTCCAACATTCGGGTCCGCCTGCCCGGCGTTCCATTCGTCGAAGCAGATGACTGCCCCGTTCGAGATCGCCCCCAATTCAAAGAGGCCGCCGATTGCATCGATGGTCGACTGATACAGGTCGCCATCGAAATGAATGAATGCAAATCGTTGCTCCGGCGGCAGCCGAGGCACTGTGTCTTTGAACCAACCCTCATGCATAATAATGCGATCAGGAGGGATGATGCGCGAGCATGAACGGAATAACTCATCCTTCGACAGCAGATAACACGTGCCGGGTTTAAAAATTCCCGCTCGGACCTCATAGCTCTTTTGATCGATTTCCGAGGTCGCTTCCGGCAAGCCAACAAAGCTGTCAAAGAGATGAAGCCGCTTAGCTGGCCTATCCCTCTCAATGGAGCGCATGGCGCGCGCGATCACCCGTGCCGTCAACCCGCTCGCTGTTCCAAATTCGACAATGTCCCCCTCAATGTAAGTGGCGTAAGCATACTGGACAGCCAGGCTGAGCGAAATCGCCCGTTCCTGCTCAAAGAGCCGGAGCAGATTATGTTGCGTTGGGCCGATGTCCCTCGCCATGAATTCGGCAAGCGCCAGCCTTCGCCCAAGGCCATTTTTGAGTACGGAATTGACCAGTTTACCGTAGGCACGCTCGCCAAGGATGTTGCGTGCGGTGTCATGTACATAACGTAAGGCCTGCATCTGCCGAACCTCTACCCTGCGAAGCGGCGACTTGTATGCGCACTTATGGCTAGTGCCAAGAGCCAGTGCCAAGAGCATGAAACAGCTCGTTGCAGATGCGGCCGTTCAAGCTGTGCGGAGGGGTCGAGGCTTTGGCCGATCATCCGCTTCAAACGGTTTGTCGCGTCGTCATCGAGCGTGGGGATGTCGTCATCGAGCGTGGGGATAATGGGATAAGGTGAGGCTGCCGCTCTCTCCGCGGGTTCGCCCCTCATCGTCAGCTTAGCTGCGGCCCACCTGCCGCCGGACTCGGCGAAAATCAGGCAGCATTCGTAATTTAATATCGACATTTCAAAGACTTACAACATCGTTCACGTTGTGAACGAGGCCCTTGACGTTCACAGCATGAACACGGTAGCGATTGGGGGTGGGCGAGGGGATCCTCATGCTTGAGGCTACCGAGAATAATAGGACCGAGGACGAGCGCATCCTGCTCGATCTGCTCAATTCGGTGGAGCGCGATGGCGGGCAGTCGCAGCGGCGGCTTGCCTCCGAGCTTGGCATCGCGCTGGGCCTGGTCAACGCCTATCTGCGGCGATGCGTCAAGAAGGGGCTGGTCAAGGTCAATGCAGCACCGGCCCGCCGCTACATCTATTATCTGACGCCGCAAGGCTTCGCCGAAAAATCCCGTCTGACCGTCGAATATCTGTCGGTGTCGTTCAGCTTCTTCCGCCGGGCGAAGGCCGAGTGCGGGGTGGTGTTCGGCACTGCGGCCGAGCGCGGCTTTTACCGGCTGGCGCTCGCCGGCATTTCCGATCTGGCGGAGATCGCAATGATCTGCGCCCTCAATACCGGCGTTCGGATAACGGCGGTGGTGGACGGCAAGTCGACGTCGTCGCACTTCGTCGGTTTGCCGGTCGCGGCGTCCTTCACCGAAATTGTCGACAGCTGCGATGCGGTGATGATCACCGATCTGCAGCGGACGGCCGAGCTGACCGAACAGGCGAGCGCGCTGTTCGGCCCCGAGCGGGTGCTCACTCCGAAATTGATTCTGCCGCCGCCGCGGGTACCGAACGGAGGCAAATCATGACCGAGTGCCTCATGGCCGAACACCCGATGACCGAATCGTCCTGGCACGTGGTTCAGGTTCACGGCAATGCCGAAGCGAAGGCGCAGATGCACCTCGCCCGTCAGGGCTTCGGCACTTATTTACCGCGCTATCTCAAGCGGCGGCGTCACGCGCGCCGAACCGAGACGGTCCCGGCTCCGCTCTATCCATCTTATCTGTTCGTGACTTTCAATCCGTTGATCCACCGGTGGCGATCAATTCGGTCGACAGTCGGCGTCACGCGTCTCGTATGTAATGGAGACGTTCCGGCCGTCATCGACGACGCGATCATCGACGGTCTGAAATGTCGCGAGAATGCGCAGGGCTTCATTCAGCTGGAGCGCCGGCCGCAATTTGCGGCTGGCGACAAGGTACGCGTGCGCGACGGTGTGTTCTCCGATTGTCTTGGTCTGTTCGACGGCATGGGCGATCGCGAGCGTGTCGCTATTCTTCTCGAACTGCTCGGCCGCAAAGTGCGCGTCGTTCTGGACGAGGAGCTTGTCGTCGCGGCGTAAGCCGCGTCCAGAATTAGCAGGCGGATCGGGGGCATCGAGTCACCCGAACTGCGGTAGCGTGGGAAAAACCGATCCGCCGCGGACCAGCATTTGCCGTAGTGAACGGCACAATCCGATAGGGAAAGACTCTTGATGCAGAACATCTCGGCACTCAGCATTCCACAAAGCGGTTCCGGGATATCCCGGTATCGTATCGCGTGGATTGACGTCATCGCGGGATTGGGCGCGGTCGACATCTGGGGTCGGCTCGGTTGGCGGGATACCAAACGGCGCTATCGCCGTACGGCTTTCGGGCCGTTTTGGACAACGGTAGGCCTTGCGCTTTTCGTCAGCACGCTCGGTCTGGTTTGGTCGAATTTGTGGCACCGGGATCCGAAGGTCTATCTGCCTTTTCTGACTTCAGGGATGCTGTGCTGGGTTTTGTTCTCGTCGGTCTGTACGGATGCCTGCGTTAGTTTCATTGTTTCTGAAAAACTGCTCAGGCAATTGAGAATATCATACACACTGCTCGCTTGTGCCGGCGTCTGGCGCAACGTCGTCGTATTCTTTCACAACTTGAGCATCTACGTGCTGGTCTGTCTCTACGGCGGCGTGGGCGTCACCTGGGCAACGCTGCTTGTCATTCCAGGTTTCGGGCTTTTGTGCCTCAATTTGCTCTGGATCACCATGCTGCTGGGACTGGTCTGTGCGCGCTATCGTGACATTCAGCATCTGGTCGTCACCATGCTTCAGATCACGTTATTTCTCACTCCAATTTTCTGGTCGCTGAACCAGTTGACGGGGACCACGGCGATCCTGGCGAGATTAAACCCGCTGTATCACCTCATAGCGATTGTCCGCGAGCCGCTTTTGGGCGAGATGCCGGCGCTATCTCACTGGCTGTTCGTCATTGGTTTCGCGGTTCTCGGTTGGTCGATGACTATTCTAACGTTGACTAAATTCCGGCAACGCATTGTCTATTGGATTTAGCGCAGCCGAGCTCATTAATTCACGCCGGACGGATACGCCAATTAGCTTCGAAACGCGGGATATCCCTTGACCAAAATGCGTCCCGCTCTAGTCACAAAAATCGATAGTGCCGAGCCGCCGCATTCCCCGCGCGAGCGCGCTCGCGCGCCGCATCTTGTAACCATGGCCCTCGTTGATGAACTGAAAGCCGAAACCCTCGACGAACATTCGAGCGGCACGCAGCAGCCGAAACTTGACGCTCGGCCCGGCGCTGTTGTTGAACTGATAGCGCCGCGGCGAGGCGGAATAAGCGTGAAAGGCGTCGACGTAAATTTGATCCGTCTTGTCTTTGTGCAGGCGCCGGTAGTTGGCACGGATGGGTATTCGATCGGCGGTCGAGTGCGGCCCTTTCTCGGCAATAACGGCGATCCTTATTTCGCCGGTCCGGTTAGGCCGCAGTTCGGAATAGTGCAGGCCCTTATCGCCTTCCTGAAAGAAGGGCTGCCATTCCCAGATCGTCCATTTTTGGAATTCGTGTTTCTGATGCGCCACGAGAAAGACGCGGCAGTCGGCAAAATTGTTCAACGCGTAGTAATCCCAGAACCATTCCGCCGAATAGGCGAGGAATGCGCCGCCGTGCTGTGACCCACTTTCCATGTGCATGATCCGGCCGCCGGGCCGCAGCATCGCGGTCAACGAGCGAATGGCGAGCGCGGGATCGAACAGGTCGTCTAAGACGCTACCGTTGAAAATGAAATCGGCAATATCGTTGTGTTGCGTCGGAAGTGGCTTGTTGAGGTCGTGAATGATGTCGGCGCCCTCGTAGTCGCTGGCGTCAAGCGCGCGCACCGTAGCATCGGAGAACATCGAAAAGAACGAGCGATCATTGACGGTGTTAGGAACACCCCACACGGTCGAATGGTCTATCTCGGTCTGTCGCTCCGGTCGCAGTGCAACGCCTTCCGCCTTGATCAGGCGCTCTGCTGCTTTCTGGGTGAGCAGGACGGACTGCCGGCCAATCGTCAGCAAGTCACCCGTAATCGGCCGATAGCGATGCTCTTTCAGCATCAGCGCCGCGGTTTGTGGATGAATACCCATAATAACTATTTGCTCCCTCTTTCTATCTCTCTATCGTATCGCTATTGGATGCTCGCCGTCGATATGGCGCTGCGCCTCAAAGATGCTCTCGCTCTTTCTGACGCTGAATATCCGGTCAACAGATCAATTGACTGGACGCATGCGGCTATTGATTGAATTTGACCCATTAGTACCATTTGTTGGGATCTTTCGCGAACCCTTGCTGGGGCAGAGGCCGGAGCTGCGGCATCGGATCGTCGCGCTCGCTCTGGTCGGGTGGACGGTGATCGTTGTCATGCTGACGAAGTTCCACCACTGTATTGTGTATTGGCTCCGGGTTATTGGACATTGTGAAGATGGCTCAGATCGACCTTAAGAATGTGAGTGCTGAGTTTCCGATCTACGGAGCTCAGCCGAGCCTGCGCAGTGAGTTGTTCGGGCGCGTGGTGGGCGGCGTACTACGTCGGCAAAATCACGGCGGCCAGCGGGTTGTCGTGCGCGCGCTCGACGGTGTGTCGCTGACCGTGCATCATGGCGATCAGGTCGGCCTGATCGGACACAACGGCGCCGGCAAGTCGACCTTGCTACGCGTCTTTGCCGGCATCTACGAGCCAAGCCAGGGAACGATCAGTGTCGAGGGGCGCGTCTCACCGCTGTTCAGTACGTCGCCCGGACTCGACCCCGATGACACCGGATACGAGAATATCGTGACCTGCGGACTGCTGCTCGGCATGAGCCGTAAGGAGATTGAGCGAAAATTGCCGGAGATCGAGGCGTTCAGCGAACTGAGCGATTATCTCGCATTGCCGGCGCGGACTTATTCGACCGGCATGCTCGTGCGCCTCGGCTTCGCCATTGCAACAGCAATCGAACCGGAAATCCTGTTGCTCGATGAGGAACTCGGAGCGGGCGACGCGCGCTTTGCCATGCACGCGGCCAAGCGCGTCGAGGCATTGATCGAGCGGTCGAGCATCGTCGTGCTCGCCTCGCAATCGGAAGATCTGATTCGCCGGATCTGCAATCGTGCGATTTTGCTCGATCATGGCCGGGTTATCGCCGATGGGCCGACCGAAGAAGTTCTCGAAATTCAAAGCCGGATGAACAAGGACCCAGCGGCGAACGTGCCATTACCGGTGGCGACTAAGCCGGAATCCGGTCAAGCAACGCCGATGAGTGCAAGCGCGGTCTAGACGGATCGATCGTCACCGGCAATTACGGAGCGAGGAAGCGATGGACCTTGTCAAACACGTCAAGATATTCGCCGACGGCGCCGATATGGAAGGCATCTTGACGCTCTATAAGAACCCGCTAATCAAGGGCTTTACCACCAACCCGACACTGATGCGAAAGGCCGGCATCGCGGAATACGAGACTTTCGCGCGTCAACTCGTTGCGGCGGTTCCCGACCGACCGATCTCCTTCGAAGTCTTCGCTGACAATTTCGAAGAGATGATCGCCCAAGGTCGCGTGATTGCGTCGTGGGGCTCGAACGTCAACGTGAAAATTCCGGTGACGACGACGAAAGGCGTGTTCACCGGACCGGTTGTGCGCACGCTCGCGAGCGCCGGAGTGATTGTGAATGTTACGGCCATCATGACTGAACAACAAGTTGAGCGCGTTGCGGAATGCTTGGCGCCGAACGTTCCGGCGATCGTGTCCGTCTTCGCCGGGCGCGTGGCGGATACCGGTCGCGATCCGGTGCCGGTCATGCGCGCTTGCCTGAAGGTGCTGGCCAATCGGCCCAAGGCGGAACTGCTGTGGGCCAGTCCACGCGAGCTCCTCAACATTTTCCAGGCTGACGAAATTGGCTGCCATATCATCACCGTCAGCCACGATGTGCTTGCCAAGCTTTCCCTCGTCGGCAAGGACCTCGACGACTATTCGCTCGAGACCGTGAAAATGTTTCATCGCGACGCTACGGCGGCCGGTTTCGCCATCGCGACGTCGGCGCGCCGCGCGGCGTCCTGACGGTCTCGGTTCGCGCCGCGATCTAATCGTCGAGCGAGGAGGAAAAATGCCGAACAAGTTCTCTCGTGCATTCGTGACCGGCGGCGCCGGCTACGTGGGCTCTGTTCTCGTCCCCATGCTGCTTGATCGCGGCTATGACGTGACGAGCTACGACATATCCTATTACGGCGACAATTTTCTGCCGAAGAACAATCCAAATCTGCACGTCATTCGCGGGGACATCCGCGATACCGCAAAGCTTGCCAAATCGATCGCCGGACATGACGCTTTCATCAGTCTTGCCTGCATCTCAAATGACGCGAGCTTCGAACTCGACGAGAAGCTTTCGACGTCGGTCAACCTGGATGCATTTGAGCCGATGGTGCTCGCCGCAAAGAAGGCGGGCGTGAAGCGCTTTGTCTTTGCTTCATCGAGCTCGGTCTACGGCGTTTCCGACCGGCCGAACGTGACCGAAGATCACCCGCTCGTGCCGCTCACGCTCTACAACAAATATAAGGGAATGTGCGAGCCGCTGCTACTCAAGCACACCGACAAAAGCTTCGTCGGCGTCGTGTTCCGCCCGGCGACGGTCTGCGGTTATGCCCCGCGTCAGCGCTTCGATCTCAGCGTCAACATTCTGACCAATCACGCCATCAACAACGGCAAGATCACGGTGTTCGGCGGCGAGCAATTGCGCCCCAACCTGCACATCCTCGATTACTGCGACGCGGTGCAGGTGCTGCTCGATGCGCCCGACGAGAAGATTGCCAACGAGGTCTTTAATGTCGGCTATCAGAACATGTCAATCATGGACATCGCGCTTCTGGTCAAGCGCATCGTCCAGCAAGAGTTTCCCGAAAAGGGCGAGATCGGCATCGTCACGACGCCGAGCGACGACAAGCGCTCCTATCACATCAACTCCGATAAAATCCGTCGCGTCCTCGACTACGCACCCAAACGCACGATTGAGGAAGCGGTGCGCGACCTGTGCCGCGCCTTTAAGGACGGCAGGCTTCCCAATTCAATGGCGGACGACATTTATTACAACGTCCGCCGCATGAAGAACCTTCAAGCCGCATAGCCATCGAGATGAGTGATCGTATTGCCGTCGTCACAGGTGGGGCCGGTTTTATCGGCAGCCACATGGTCGATTTGTTGCTCGCGCGCGGCTATCGCGTGCGGGTGATCGACAATCTCGTCGGCGGCCGCGAGGCTAATCTCGCCCATCACGGCAACGAGCCGCGGCTGTCATTCGAGCGGCGCGATATCCGGCGGCTTGAGGACGCCGATGCGTTGTTCAAGCAAGCCGCGTCGGTTTTTCACTTTGCCGGTATCGGCGACATTGTGCCTTCGATCGAGCGGCCCACCGATTATATGGACACCAATGTCCAGGGCACGGTCCGCGTACTGGAATGTGCGCGCGCGGCGAAGGCGGAAAAGTTCGTGTACGCGGCATCCTCATCCTGTTACGGGCTGGCCCAGGTGCCGACCCGCGAGGATCATCCGATCGCGCCCGAGCATCCCTACGCCTTGAGCAAATATCTCGGCGAGATGGCGACCTTGCACTGGCACCAAGTTTATCGGTTGCCGGCGAACTCGATTCGCATCTTTAATGCTTACGGTCCCCGCGTGCGTACGACGGGAGCCTACGGCGCGGTATTCGGTGTGTTCTTCAAGCAGAAGCTTGAGGGCAAGCCGTTCACGGTGATCGGCGACGGCACGCAACGGCGCGACTTTCTCTATGTGACCGATATCGCCGAGGCTTTCCTGCGTGCGGCCGAGAAAGACTTCAGCGGAGAGATATGGAATCTCGGTGCCGGCGATCCGCAGAGCGTAAACCGGCTCGTCGAGCTTTTGGGTGGGCCGGTCGTGCATATTCCGAAGCGCCCGGGTGAGCCCGATTGCACCTGGGCTGACATCGGTAAGATCAAACGCGATCTCGGCTGGAAGCCCGTGGTGCCATTCGATCAGGGCGTCAGGCGCATGATGGAAGACATCGAGCTGTGGCGCGACGCGCCGCTGTGGGATCCGCAGTCGATCGCGGTCGCTACCAAGACGTGGTTTCAATATCTGGGACGGGAGGCCTGAGGCCGTGGAATCGCTCGGCAGCCATTACAAGCACAAGATCAAAACGCCGGAGGAGATCGCGGCGCTCATCGGCGAGCCGCCGCGCAAGCGCAAGGTGATCATGTGTCATGGCGTGTTCGACGTCGTGCATCCGGGGCACTTGCGTCATCTGCTCTACGCCAAGAGCAAGGCCGACATTTTGATCGCAAGTCTGACGGCCGACCTCCATATTTCGAAGGGGCGTTATCGGCCGCATGTGCCGCAGGACCTGCGCGCGATCAACCTCGCCGCGTTCGAAATGGTCGATTACGTCATTGTCGATTCCGAGCCGACGCCGTTGAAGAATCTCGCGCTGCTCAAGCCGGACATCTTTGCCAAGGGCTATGAATATCAAGCCAGCGGCTTGCCGCTGAAGACCCAGGACGAACTGGCCGTGATCCACAGCTACGGCGGCGAGATCATCTTTACGCCGGGCGATTACGTGTTCTCCTCCAGCCAATTGATCGAGGCGGCGCCGCCATCGTTGCGCATCGAAAAGCTGATGACGCTGATGGAGGCCGCGGACCTTACCTTCGATAAGCTGCGCCGCGTGCTCGATGCGCTCGGCGGGCGGCGGATTCATGTCGTCGGCGACATCATCGTCGATACTTTTACCCATACCAGCATGATCGGCGGCCAGACCAAGACCCCGACGATCAGCGTGCTGTTCGACAAAAGAACCGACTATATCGGCGGGGCGGGCGTCGTGGCCGAGCATCTTCGAGCCGCCGGCGCCGACGTCGTCTTTTCGACCGTGCTCGGCGAAGACCCGCTCAAGGACTTCGTGCTCGAAGGCCTAAGTAAATCCGGGGTCGAGTGCAAACCCGTCATCGACAAGACGCGGCCGACGACGAACAAAAATGCCATCATTTCGGGCGGCTACCGGCTGATCAAGGTCGACACGCTCGATAACCGTTCGATTTCCGACGACATCGTTCTCAGTCTCGCCAAGGCGATTGCGACGCAGAAGGCCGAAGCACTGGTGTTCAGCGATTTTCGCCACGGCATGTTCAATCGCCGTACCATTCCGTCCCTGACCGATGCGATTCCCGATGGAATGTACAAAGTCGCCGACAGTCAGGTGGCAAGCCGCTGGGGCAACATCACCGAATTCCGCGGCTTCGATCTCATAACGCCAAACGAGCGCGAAGCTCGCTTTGCGCTGGGCGATCAGGATTCCGGCATCCGGCCGCTAGCGGCGGACCTTTTCGATGCCGCGCAGTGCAAGACGTTGATCCTCAAGCTCGGCGACAAGGGCGTGCTGACTTGCCGGCATGGCGATCACCAGGCGCTCGACTCGTTCTTTGTCGTCGATAGTTTTGTCGACCGGTTGGTCGATGGCGTCGGCGCCGGCGACGCGCTTCTTGCCTATGCCACGCTATCCATGCTGGCCAGCAATTGCGAATTCACCGCAACCATTATCGGCACCATGGCGGCAGCATGCGAATGCGAGAGGGATGGCAACCTCCCGATCAACATCGAGGACGTTCATCGCAAGCTCGACGCTGTAGAGCGCGAAGTGAAGTTCGATTAGCGGCTCTATGCGCATCATTGTCGTCGGGCTCGGCATTCAGGGCCATAAGCGGCGGCGCTTCGCCGGGGGCGACTTTGTTTGCTCCGTCGATGTTCGCAATCCCGACGCGAATTTTAGGGATCTACGCCAAGTTTCGCTCGACAACTTCGACGCTGCGCTGCTTTGCGTGCCCGACGCCGCGAAAATCGAATTGCTCGACTACCTCGTTGAACACGGCAAGCATGCGCTCGTCGAGAAGCCGCTCGTCGCCGAGCACGAATCCACCCTGGTGCGGCTCGAGCAGAATGCACGTAAGCAAGGCGTGGTTCTTTACACCGCCTACAACCATCGCTTTGAACCGCATTTCGTGCGCATGCGCGATCTCGTCGCGTCGGGGGAGCTCGGCAGCATCTATCGTTGCCGCATGTTCTACGGCAACGGCACGGCGCGGCTCGTGCGAAATTCCGACTGGCGCGATCAGGGCGCCGGCGTTCTCGACGATCTCGGCTCGCATGCACTCGACACCGCGCGCTTCTGGTTCGGCAACATCGGCAATGAATTTTCCATCGTCTCGGCTGACTGTTTCGAGAACCGCAGCCCGGACCACGTGGTGTTCGCGGCGCCTCGCGCCCGCCCGCGGCTCGAATTCGAAATGACATTGCTGAGCTGGCGCAATCACTTTACATGCGACGTGTTTGCCGAGAACGGCAGCGCGCATATCGGTTCGCTCTGCAAGTGGGGGCCGTCCGAGTTCACCCACCGCGTCCGCTTGCTTCCAAGCGGCCGGCCGCCGGAGCAGTCAGTAACGCTCATTCAGGACGATCCCACCTGGGCTCTGGAATACGAGCATTTCAAGTCGCTCTGCCGCGAGCGGCGGCCGACCGATTTGTCGAATGATATCTGGCTCAATCGCGTGCTGCGTAAGCTTGGCGCAGAGGCGTCGGAAATAGCCAAGACGTGAGCCAGGTCGTGAGCAAGCCGATCATCGGTTACGCCGGAATGACCCATCTCGGCCTGGTCTCGGCCAGCGCCGCTGCCGCGCAGGGATTTCGCACAATCGCGTTCGATACCGATGCCGCGCTGGTCACCCGTTTGAAACGCGGCGAGCTTCCCGTGAACGAACCGGGATTGCCCGAACTCATCAAGCAATACCAGCACGAACTTGTTTTCACCTGCGACGGCGCGACGCTTGGCGAGTGCGACGTGGTCTACGTTGCGGTCGACGTGCCGACCGACGATCAGGGACAAAGCGATCTCACACCGATCGCGGCCATGATCGAATACGTGCGACCGCAACTTGCAGCCAAGGCGCTGCTGGTGATCCTTTCCCAAGTGCCGCCGGAGTTCACCCGCCCGCTGCCGGTGCCGGCCGATCGGCTCTATTATCAAGTCGAGACGTTGGTGTTCGGACGTGCCGTGGAGCGCGCAATCAAGCCCGAGCGCTTTATCGTCGGCTGCGCCGATCCGCGACAAGCTCTCCCGCCGGCGCTGCAAGCATTCCTCGAATCGTTCTCCTGCCCGATCCTGCCGATGGCTTACGAGAGCGCGGAGCTTGCCAAGATCAGCATTAATTTCTGCCTGGTGGCATCCATTGCGGTCGCGAATACGCTGGCGGAAGTCTGCGAACGCGTGGGCGCCGACTGGTCCGATATTGCGCCGGCGCTGAAACTCGATGAGCGGATCGGGCAGGGCGCTTATCTCAACCCCGGACTAGGGATCGCCGGCGGCAATTTGGAACGGGATTTGCGTACCATCGTTCAGATCGGCGAGGCGAAAAAGACCGACGTCGGCGTCGTCAAGGCTTGGCTCGCCAACTCCGCACATCGCAAGGACTGGACGTGGCAGGTCTTGTGGCGGGTCTTGCAGGATCACGATTTGACGGCCGATCCCGACGCAAAGATCGCGGTGCTCGGTTTGGCCTATAAGGAAAACACCCATTCCACCAAGAACTCGCCGGCGCTTGCTCTGTTGGAGCATTTGCGCGGCATGTCGGTCAAAGTTCACGATCCGGTGGTGCCCGCGGCGGTGGCGCCGTGGACCACGAGCGCGGCGGATCCCATGGCTGCGGCGACCGGCGCCGATGTGTTGGTGATTGCAACACCCTGGCCGCAATATCGCGAGCTGCCTCCAGTGGAGCTCGCCCGCGTCATGAAGGGGCGAACGGTGCTCGACCCCTATCGCGTGCTCGATGGCCGCGCCTGCGTCGCGGCGGGCTTGACCTATCACACCCTCGGCATGCCGCCGCTTGCGCCCGCGGCCTGAAAGGCTAACGTTGTTGCAACATCGCAACGTCATCCCGCGTCTACCCGCTCGAACGGTAGTTCTTGGCTCGAGCGGATTTATCGGTGGCGCTATTTTCGGCAAGCTTACCGCTTCGGCCGCTGCGGTCATTGGGCTCGGCCGCAAGGAGATCGATCTTCTCGATGGTCGCGCCGCCCAAGCGCTCGCGACGCAGCTGCGCGCGGATGATGCGCTCGTCGTCGTGTCGGCGCGCGCGCCCTGCAAAAATTCCGCAATGATGCTGGAAAACATCGGCATGATGGCGGCGGTCTGCGAAGCCTTGGGGCAGCAGCCCGTAGCGCATCTCGTCTATATCAGTTCGGATGCGGTCTATGCGGACGGGCCATTGCCGCTCACCGAAGCCTCGCCGGCCGCGCCGACAAGTTTGCACGGCGCCATGCATCTGGCACGCGAACAAATGTTGCTCACCGATGCGGGCGCGGCGCCGCTCGCGATATTGCGCCCGACGCTCGTTTATGGCGCCGGGGATTCTCATAATGGCTATGGACCTAACAGATTTCGCCGTCAGGCCAATTGCGGCGAGGCCATCGTATTGTTCGGCGAGGGCGAGGAGCGCCGCGACCACGTCGATGTCGAGGACGTCGCTGAAATCGCTCGGCTTGTGCTGGAGCACCGTTCGGCAGGCGTCCTTAACGTCGCGACCGGAACGGTCGCCAGCTTCCGCGCTTTGGCCGACAAGGCGGTTGCCCTGTCGCCGCGCAAGGTCGAGATCAAGGCCTCGCCGCGCAACGGGCCGATGCCGCACAACGGCTATCGTCCGTTCGATCCGGTGGCGACGCTCAAGGCTTTTCCGGGATTTCGCTACACGGCAATCGATGTCGGTCTGGCGCGGGCGCAGCAGCGGGAATTCGGCTGATGCCGCGGGTCGACCTGCTGCGCGCGCTGCCAAAGACCAAGCGCAATATCCAAATGCGTGCCGAGGCCAAAGATCCCTCCGTCATCGCCATCGCCAAGCAATATGGCGAGATGTATTGGGATGGACCGCGGAAATTCGGCTACGGCGGCTACCGCGACGACGGCCGCTGGCATCCGGTGGCGCGCGATATCATCGCTCGATACGGCCTGGGGCCGGCCATGCGCGTCCTCGACATCGGATGCGGGAAAGGATTTCTGGTCAAGGCGCTGCTCGCGGAATGCCCGGGGCTGGAAGCTTTCGGCCTCGACATCTCGCTGTACGCGCTCATGCACTGCGCGCCGGAAGTCATCGGCCGCCTGCATCTCGGCACCGCGGAGCAGCTGCCTTTTCCGGACCGTTCATTCGACTGCGTGCTGTCGCTCAACACCATCCATAACTTCCCGCGCTCGCGCGCCATCGTCGCGATGCGCGAGATCGAGCGGCTGAGCCATGGCCGCGCCTTCGTCCAGGTTGACTCTTATCTGACGCCTGAGCAGAAGGAGCTCTTCGAAAGCTGGGTGCTCACCGCGGAATTCCACGATTTTCCAGATGGTTGGCTGAAGGTCTTTGCGGAGGCCGGCTACACCGGCGACTACGACTGGACGATTATCGAGTAGCTTTTCGGACCAGGTCGGGAAGGAATTTTTGGTGGGCAAGAGATACGCGATATTGGGCGGCGGCGGATCGTTCGGAATTCATTCCGCGCTGTATCTGCTCGATCGCGCCGATCCGGAATTGGTGATGGGGATTGGCCGCAATTTGATGCGTCCCGAACCGTTCTCGCTGAATATCGAGAAGCGGCCGCGCTATGAGTATCACGCTTATCACGTCACCCACGAACTCGACCTCTTGCTCGAACTGCTCGACCGCAAGAAGCCGCAGGTCATCATAAATTTCGCCGCGCAGGGCGAAGGCGCGGTGTCGTGGAAGCACTCGTGGCGATTCTTCGAGACCAACTCGATGGCGCTCGCGCGCCTTGCCGAAGAACTCATGAAGCGCGATTGGCTGGAACGCTTTATTCAGATCGGCACCTCGGAAATGTACGGCTCGGTCGAGCACGCGACCAAGGAAGATGAGCCGATCAAGCCGTCGAGCCCCTACGCCGCCTCCAAGGTGGCGTTCGACATGTACTTGCTCTCGGTGCACAAGTTCCTCAAATTTCCGATGAACATCATCCGGCCGTCGAACGCCTATTGTCCCGGGCAGCTCCTTCATCGCGTGATTCCGAAAGCGGTGATCTGCGGACTCAAGCGCGAGAAGCTGCCGCTACACGGCGGTGGCCGCGCCGAAAAATCCTACATCCACGCCCGCGATCTCGGCCGCGCGATCCATATGGTTTCCGAAAAGGCGCCGCTCGGCACGGTCTATAATGCCGGCCCCGCGCTGCCGACCTCGATCCGCGAAGTGGTCGAGCGTACCGCCAAAGCGCTGGGCGTGCCGTTCGATCAATTGTGCGAAGTGACCGGCGACCGGATCGGCCAGGATTCGCGTTATTGGCTCAACTCCTCGGCGATCAAGCGCGATCTCGGCTGGGAGCCGCAGATCGGCTGGGACGAGGGCTTGGCGGAAATGGTCGCCTGGGGCCGCAAATATTTCGACACGTTGAAGACTTGGCCAACCGATTACACTTTGCGTGCGTAAGGATTAAGGCGTGGACGCGATCGCAGCGCTCAGACGCAACAGCCTCGATGTCGCCGCGGCGCGGCGGCGTTGTCTCGGCTATCGACGGCGCATTCTCGATATTTCGCAGCAGGTCGGGGCGCTGCACATTGCGCCCGCCTTCTCCTGCACCGAAATCACGGACGTGCTCTACAACAACCTGATGCGCCGCGAGGCCAGTGGCGAGTATCGCGACGTGTTTCTAATGTCCAAGGGTCATGGATGCATGATCCAATACGTTATTCTCGAGGAGCAGGGCGTCCTTTCGCGTTCGGACCTCGACGCCTACTGCAAGCCGAATGGCCGTCTCGGAGCGCATCCCGATTACGAGACACCCGGAATCGCGGCATCCACGGGCTCGCTAGGCCACGGGCTCGGAATGGCGACCGGCCAAGCCTACGCCGAGAAGCTCAAGAATTCCGATGTTCTGATCTACTGCGTGCTGTCCGACGGCGAATTCCAGGAGGGCTCGACCTGGGAAGCGATGATGATGGCGGCCAATCTCAAGCTCGACAATCTCATCGCTTTCATGGACTTCAACGACTTCGGCGGTCTCGAACGCATGAGCGACGGTCATCCGGCATTCTATCCGCTGGTGCCGAAGGCCGAATCGTTCGGCTGGGAAGCGATCGAAATTGACGGCCATGACGAAGGAGCCATGCACGAGGCGGTCATGAGCCGCCACGGCGGGCGCCCCATGCTGCTGGTGTGCCGAACCGTAAAGGGTAAGGGCATCTCGTTCATGGAGAACGTCCCGATCTGGCATTATCGCTCGCCCAACAAGGAAGAATATCTGCAAGGCCTCAAGGAACTGGCGGAAGCGCCGCTATGAGAAATCGATTCGCCGATACGTTCTACGAATTGGGCAAGGCCGATCCGCGGCTCTGTGTTGTCGTGTCTGATATTTCTCCGGCAGGTTCGATCGCGAGATTTCGGCATGAATTTCCGCATCGTTTCATCAATACCGGCGTTTCCGAGCAAATCATGATCGGGATGACCGCCGGCATGGCGCAGCGCGGCCTTAAACCGTTTGCATACACCATCGCGACTTTCACCCTCTATCGTCCCTTCGAGATGGTGCGCGACGATCTTTGTTATCAGAACCTTCCCGTCACCATCGTTGGTATCGGCGGCGGCGTGACCTATTCGACGCTCGGAGCGACGCACCACGCTCAGGAAGATGTCGCCATTGCCAGCGCCGTTCCTAACCTGTCCGTCGTTGCGCCGTGCGATCCGGGCGAGGTCGAGGCTGCCACGCGCTGGTGCGCCGCGCAGGACCGCGGCCCGGTTTATCTTCGGCTCGGCAAAGCAGGCGAGCCCGATCTGTCAAAAGCGGCGCCCGACCCTTGGGTTTTCGGCAAGCTGCGTCGGCTGCGTAACGGCCGCGACGTCTGCATTCTGTCATACGGTCCGATCACGAAGCGCGCCTTTGCTGTCGCCGAGCGATTTGAGGCGTCCGGCAAAAGCGTGGCGATCGTTTCGGTCCATACGCTCAAGCCGCTCGACCGCGAAGGACTGGTCAAGATTCTGCAAACCTATGCCCATGTCGTGGTCATCGAAGAATGCGCGCCGAACGGCAGTCTGGCCATGCGCGTGAAAGAACTGGCCTGGGACATCCGCGTAACTTGCCGGATCGACACGTTTACGCTCAAGGATGCGTTTATCCATTGCTACGGCAGTCATGACGACATTCTCGATGCCCACGGGCTCGGCGTGCCCGAACTGACCGCTCGCCTCGGCCTGCAATGAGCGCCCTGGAGGTTGCATGAGCACGGCTACCGTCGCGCACAATACAATGCGTCTCGCCATCGACGGCGGCGAGCCGGTGCGCAGCCGCCCCATGCCGGCGCGCGTTGCGCTTGGCAACGCCGAAATCGCGCAGATCCACGAAGTGATCGCGTATTATCAGGAAAAGAAGGTCGATCCCGGCTACGCGGGCGCTTACGAGAAGGCTTACACCGACGCTTTCGTCAAATTCATGGGCGGCGGTTACGCCGACGCGGTCGCGACCGGCACGGCGTCGCTCTATATCGCGGTCGCCGCGCTCGGTCTGCCGGCCGGCAGCGAGGTGATCGTATCGCCGGTTACCGATCCCGGCACGTTATCGTCAATCATCCTCAATCGGCTGGTGCCGCGGATCGCCGACAGCGAGCCGGGCACGTTCAATATGGGCCCCGAGCAATTCGTCGCCCGGGTGACGCCGAAAACCCGCGCGGTCATGCTGGTCCACTCGCTCGGGCGCGCCGCCGACGTCGGCGGCGTGGTAAAGGAAGCGCACGCGCGCGGCATTCGCGTGATCGAGGATTGCAGCCAGTCGCATGGCGCCCGCGTCAAAGGCCGGCCGATCGGCAATTTCGGCGACATTGCCGCGTTCTCAACCATGTACCGCAAGGCGCATATGACCGGCGGCGCCGGCGGCGTGGTGTTTTCGAACGACATCGACCTGCATCATCGTGCGCTCGCGCATGCCGACCGCGGTAAACCGTCGTGGCAGCCGGATTTCGACGACCGCAATCCGAACCAATTTCTGTTTCCGGCGCTCAACTTTCACACCGACGAAATCTCCTGCGGCATCGGCTTTTCGTCGTTGCGGCGATTACAGGACACGTTGTTGAAACGGCTGACGTTTGTCGCCGAGCTGAGCGGGCGACTCAACGATCGTGCGGAAATCTGCAAGCCGTACGGCTATTCGCCGAACGACGCGCCGTTCGTCTATCCGATCGTCGTCGACGTCGAGCGGATCACCTGCAGCAAGGAGCACTTCGCCAAGGCCGTGCTCGCCGAAGGCATCGGGCTCAATCCCCACTACCGGTATCTGGTGTCGGACTGGCCGTGGCTGAAGTCGTATCTGCCCGACGGCTTCGACACCCCGAACGCCCGCGCCATGCGCGACCGTTCGTTCATGCTTTACCTCAACGAGAATTACGCCAATTCGGAAGCTGCCGATTGCACCAAAGCGATCGTCAAGGTCGAGAACTGTTTCCGCGGCTGATCGTCCCCGACCCGAACGTATCGTGCCGCCCACGAACTTTCTCACCGACAACCTTCCACTGCGCGCTTCGGACGCCGTCGCGGCGATCATCACGGTCGAGGACGGCCGCTATCTGATGCAGCGGCGCGACGACATTCCCGGGATCTTTTATCCCGGCTATTGGGGTTGCTTCGGCGGGGCCGTGGCAGCGGGCGAGGAACCGGAACAAGCGCTCGCACGCGAGCTCGAAGAAGAGCTCGAAATGCAAGCCGTAACGGCGAGCGAGTTTATTACGTTCGATATCGACCTCACCAAGCTCGGTAAAAGCCGCTGCTATCGAGCTTATTACGAGATCGCGATCGACGAAGCGGTAATGAGCCGGCTGGTGCTGCATGAAGGAGCCGAGATGAAGCCTTTCAGCGCCGCGGAATTGTTCGCGCTGCCTCATGTGACACCCTATGATTCATTTGCTCTATGGCTGCATTTCGCTCAACGTCGGCTGACTTGAGCCGGATCGGCGCGCGCCTAACACTTTCAGATGAAATTCGAAAAAATCTACGTTGAGGACTACGCCAACGACAGCGAGCAGCCGGCCTATCTGCATAAGGTGGCGCGCCTGAATCCGGGTGCCAAGATCTTCAAATCGACGCTCTGCGGCCCACTGTTCCTGAACAAAAATGCGCAGCTCGGTCCCGATGTGACCGTCGGCAAATATTCCGGTCTAAATGAAAACTGCTACTTCGCCAGGGGAACGATGGGCGCGTATTGCGCGGTCGGCGCGCGAACGTCGATCAATCCGTTCAATCATCCCACCGACTGGCTCAGCATCAACGAATTTCAATTCCGCGACGACTCGTACGCCTGGATCGAGGAATATAAGTCGATAGATCGGCTGACGCGGACGCCGGATATGTTCAAGACCGTGACCATCGGTAACGACGTCTGGATGGGGCATAACGTCAATGTCCTGAGCGGCGTCAACGTCGGCGACGGAGCGGTGATCGCGGCCGGTGCGGCCGTCACCAAGGACGTCCCGCCTTACGCTATGGTCGCCGGCGTGCCCGCGACGATCAAACGCTTCCGTTTCTCGGAAGACATTATTGACCGCCTGCTGCGGAGCAAATGGTGGGACCTCGAATTGTCGCAGCTCAGCGGGCTTCCCTTCCGGGACATCGAGCGTTGCCTAGATGCGATAGAACGCATCAGAGGCTTGTGAGTAGTCGAGCATTTTGCGAGCGGCATGTTGCCTTGAAATCCAAGGAAGGATGAGAAATGGAGTCTCGCGTCAATCCCATCGAAACGATCTTGGGTAAGCCCCTCCCGCCCGAGGGCGGCGAGGCCACGCTGCAAGGCGTTCGCTACGTCATGAGCAAGAATGTTCTTCGACAGGCGCAACTGATGAAACCCGTCCAGCAGGATATGGCGGACTTTTACGAGCTGCACTGGAAGCTTCCCGGCGCCTACGACAGCGAGGCGAGCGACAGTTTTCAGGTGGAGCTCTTTCGCACCATGTTTCCGGGCTTTGAAAACATCGCGGACCGCGAAGTGCGCCAGGACGCCAGAGTGCTGGACGTGGGTTGCGGGTCGGGCGTGGCTGGGCGGGCGTTCTTCGGCAAGGTGTTCGATCGCATCGATTATGTCGGCGTCGATATGTCATCGGCGATCGAGCAGGCGCGCGAGGACTTTGATCGTCTGCATTTGAATGCGGGCTTGTTGCAGGCCGAGCTGAACACGCTGCCGTTTCCACCCGAGACATTCGATTTCGTCTTTTGTCCGGGGGTTCTGCACTACACGATCGATATGAAGGAGGCCATCGGGAGTCTGGCAAAGCTGCTCAAGCGCGGCGGCCGGTTCGTGACTTGGATTTACCAGCGCCAGAAACCGATCCGTCATCTGACCGACGCCTACATCCGCTCGGTCATCTCAAGCATGAGCCCCGAGCAGGGTTTCGAGGCGATAAAGCCCTTGACCCTCCTCGGCATCGCGCTTGGCCAGATCAAGGAAGAACTCGAAATCCCCGAGGACATCCCGTTCCTCGATATCAAAAAGGGCAAATACAATATGCAGCGGTTCTTCTACTATCACATCATGAAGCTGTTCTATAACCCAGAGCTGCCGCTGCAGCGTCATTTCGTCAACAATTGGAACGCGTATTATCCCAAGCACGTGTTGTTCCTGCCGCCTGCGGAGATTCGATCATACTTCGAGCAACTCGGTTTCCGGTTTGAAATTTGGAATGAGGAAGGCAACGGTATTTCGATCATTGCCATCAAGCAATGACGGATCGACGTTTGGATGGCGGAGCGGAGCGCGCATATGCGTTGTGCATGTAGCGAAAAGTGGTATATGCGTTGCGGCAGCAGTGCAAAGTCAGCTGCGGGCGCTGGGAGACAGCTATGACGGATTACTCTAAGGCGCCTTGGGTCGATCCGAGCCTGAATTGGAAGCCGCTGCCGGTCAGCGAGCTTCCCGAGCGGCTGTTGGTCGACTTCGCCACCAAATGCAATCTGCGCTGCCCGATGTGCCCGGTATGGGGCTCGGAAGACGACAACGCGATCGATTCCGTCAAAGGCGTCATGAACGCCGACGCCTCCCGGCGCATGCTGGATGAACTCGCGCCGGGCCGGCCGCTGGTGCAGCCCAGCATCTATGGCGAGCCGACGCTCATTCCCAATCTGCGGGAACGCCTCGCCGAGATGAAGGCGCGTGGCATGACCGTCGCGATGAACACCAATGGTCTGACGCTCGATGACCGCCTGGCCGCCGACATGGTCGAGATCGGCGTCGATTCCATCTTCTTCAGTCTCGATTCCGTCACGCGCGAGACCCTTGAGAAAATTCGCGGTATCGACAAGCTGGAAAAGATCGAAGCTGCGGTTTTTCGCATGCTGGCAGCGCGGGGCGACAGGGAAAAACCTCGTATCGGTGTCTCGTTCACGATCCAGGACGCGAACCGCCACGAACAGGAGGCGTTCGTGGAGCGGTGGGTCGGTCTGGTCGACTGCGTACGGCTCGGACTGGTTTTTGAAAATGGCACTTTTGCCGACATGAAAGAGCCGGAAGTGCGGCTGCCGTGTCCCGCGATCTACAAGACGATGCCGGTTCACAACGACGGCACTGTGACGATCTGCTGCCTCGACGGATTCAAGAGCACCAATGTCGGCAACGTGTTTACCGATGGTGTCAAGGCCGTTTGGCACGGCGAGGAATTCGCGAAGGTTCGCTATTACCACGAGACGGCGCAGTGGGACAAAGTCCCGTTCTGCAAGAGCTGCAACGGCTGGGCCCAGTATGAATTCAGCGAAGAAGTCCGCGATGGGGTTTTGATTCGCCGTTCGCCTGAGTTCACCTATTACAACCGGATCGACCGGCTGACGAATTGGCATGGTCGATTGCTGGGGGCGCATCCGGCGCCGCCAGACATGATCGAAGGAGGGCTAGCTGCGGAGTAATTCGCTGCGGAATTACTGGCATACTGGATACGCGCTTCTACTTGGCGCCGCTTCCTTTCCTGCGTACCGGGCGGGTTCCGCAGTCGGCGCCAATGATTTAGGGCTCGCCCCTGCTCGCGTCTTGGCACCCGCTGCTGCTACCCCGCGCGAATAGAATTCTTGCTCGCGCGGCCGGAATTGCTGACTACGTGTGGAACATGGACGCTCCCGCCGGCGGGATCCCCGGGGCTGCTGGATGGAGGCGCCATTAAGGTAACTTTCTGTCTTACCCTGTTTATGCGCCGCTCCATAGGCACGAGGACGACACTGAAGCCGAGCGCAACCGCCAAGGTTGCCAAATAGATCACGATGCTCCGCGTCGGAATATGCAGGCCTGTTGCCAGCACAGCGGCGATCGGCATGTGTGCAATGAAAAGATGATACGACGCACGTCCAAAAAAATCTTGCGCGCGTGTGGCGCGAGCATCCTGCGCGCTCGAGAGCAGCATCCAGGTCAGCGGGATCCCGATGAAGGGCGCGACCGTTGCGGTCAGCCGCGCGCTGGAAAACGTCGCAAGCGCCGGAATTCCGATCATGGGACCGATCGCCGCCATCGCCGGCTCGGTGGCTAAAATCGTCACCAGCGTGCCGCCCAACAGGCAAACCGAAAGGCCGCGATGCTTCTCGATCCAGTCCGCGATCGCATCGCGGTGAAAATAATAGAGGCCGCCGAACGCGAAGGGCACAAATCCAGCTTGCACCACGCCGTAGCGATTCTGGAAACAATACGGTCCGTAGGCGCCGGGATCGGGACTTATCGCACACCATGCCGTCGACATCGCCATCGCGATCACGCCAAAACCAGCGAATACCCAGAGCCGCGCCGGCGATTTGGCGAAAAAGAGCGCCAGCAATAGGTAGCTGACGATCTCAATTGAGAGAGACCATGACGTGACCAACGGCTTTGCAAGTGGCAGCCATTGCACGTAATCGAAGCCCACCTGCCCAAGAATCGTCAGGTTTGTGACGATCTCGACCGGGCTTATCGGGACGCGGATCAGCCGGAAGAAATTATCCAGCGGCAGAAAGCGCAGCGCGATAAGCGCCAATGCCATGATGGCGAGATAAGCCGGCCATAGCCGCAGCACGCGATTGAGCAGGAAGGCTCCGGTTCCCCGCACTGTGAAACCGTAACGTTCGTTAAGAACGCGCGTCATCAGATAGCCGCTCAATGTATAGAAGGCGAACACGGATATTTCGCCGGCCCACTCCATCCCCAAAGACCACAGATGCGTTTGGGCAACGATGGCGGCGAGAATAAACCGGGCAATCTCAATCATCGGCACATCACGTGCGGCTATATTGTGCTGTTGAACGCGTCACAATCGAGTGCCTCACGCTAGCGCTGGTTAGGTGGCTTAAGATCTGTTGAAACCGAATAGGCGCACGTACCAAAGAAGTTGGCGAAGTGAAATTCGATCGCCGCGGGCGGCTTGCCGCAGCTTTCGCCAGACCGCCTGGCGATGATAGACGATAATAAAAACCGGCCGAAGCACGACAAATAATGTGGTTAGGACACGCGCGCCGATGCGGCGTAATTTTTCACCTATGCCGTCCGCCAGGAAAAAGAGCGATTGATCCGGCGGCGTCACGTAGCGAAGCAATTCGTGCATCGCGCAAGTTTCGATCTCCGGCCATTTTTCATTCAGCGGCTGCGCATGCCAGCGCACCGGTAGAAAGAACATCCGGCGCTTGAACCGATCGTAGAACGCGCTCTTGTAGTTGGCGCCGAATTGCACCTTGGCGACGAGCTTTCCCAACAAGGGAATGTAATGCTTGGCTATCGGCGGCACGGCCATCGGCCCCCAACTGACAAGGAACATCTCATCGGAATCCTGAACGACGTGGATATGTTTTAGGTTCTTGGAATTGTTGAATAGGTAGTCGCCGTCAAAAGTCCAGCGGTCGAACGTCGAAGTTTGGTGAACGGCGATTGCGCCGTAATCGAGCAGCAAGGGCGCCCACGTCAAACTGTGAACGAGGATGCCGTTCTCCCCGGGGATCCGCCACCAGGCGGTAGGGACAACGAGCAGAAGGCCCGGCGCGCTCCACTCGTAGGCGGCGGTTTCGGTGTGCAGCCCGTTGACCGCGGCGTGAACCATCTGCCGTCCCGTGATGACTAGGGGCGAGCCGTTTTGGCTGCGGCTGCCTTCCGGCAGCACATCCAGCTTTTTCAGCTGTTCAAAAAATGGCTCTTCGCCGAACCGCACAGCCGGGGCAATGACGAGTTCGCAGCCGGAGTTCGCGAGTTGCTGTAAGCGTGCGATTGTGCCGTCGGACAGCATACAGTCGGGGGTGAGCACCATCGCGTAGGCTGCATCGCGAAATGCCTTTTCGCAAGCAAGCTTATGGCCGAGGCCCATATGCTCGTAGCTCGACCGGCCTGGTGGGCACGGCGGAATCTCGATCATTTCTGCGCCGACGTATCTCTGCATGCTGGCGAAGATCGGTGACGATTGGAGCGCGGTCCAATCGGCGACTGTCGTCGCGATCAGGAACTTGCTCGGTTGGCGCGTCGATAGCGCCGGCAGATTGCCGGGCGACAACATGCTGGGAACGCAATATTCAAGAAAATAGTCGCGAAAGCGCTCGCCCCAGAGGACGACAATAAAATAAAACGGCCGATCCAGCGCGCCATCCATCGGGCTCGTGATAGCCGCAACAGCGGAGGGAATCAACGCTGGACCGCGGCCAATATTTGCCTAAACAGCAGCTTCAGCCGGAGCGACCGATCCGTATGAGTTCAGCCGAGACGACGTTGCAACCGGCAGACTACCTTATCGCCACGGCGGACCCGATGTCGCTGTCGGTGATTGTGCCGAATTTCAATCACGCCAAGCTGATTCCGCGTGCGCTTCGCGCGTTTTTGAATCAGGCGCCTTCGGCCAAGGAGATTATCGTCATCGACGACGGCTCGACGGACGACAGCGTCAAGGTGATTGAGGAGTTTGCGCGGCGCTATCGCTCGATCCGTCTGATCAAACATCAGACCAATCGAGGCATCGTCGCCGCGGTCAAATCCGGTCTCGAAGTCGCGACCGGAGAGTATCTGCTGTTTGGTTCGGCTGACGATATCGTGCTGCCCGGCTTGTTGGCCCGCGCGCAGGCCGCCTTGAGCCAAAATCCGCGCGCCGCTTTGTTTTGTTCGGGTGTTGCGCTCGTGGACGATCGTAATCGGGTAATCGGCTTGCGGCCGGTCACGCAGCCGTGCCGCGGCACCGCTTATCTTTCGCCGGCGGACGTGCGCCGCGCCATCCGAACAACCGATTTTTGGTACCTCGGAACCACCACTGTCTATCGGCGGCGGCTGTTGGCCGAGATCGGATATTTCGATCCGCGCTTGGGCTCGATCGGCGATACTTTGGCCGATCGGCTGTTGGCCTTTCGCCATGGTTTCTGCTTCGATCCCGCCGTACTCGGCGTTTACAACAAGGATCCGACGAGTTTCTCCGCTCGAAGTGCGCTGTCAGTCGAGAATAGCTTGCGCGTGCTCAATGCCGCGGACGCGTGGATCGCCGAAAACTTCTCCGAAGATGTTCGCGATGAGCAAAGGCGTCTGTTCGGCAGCCGCATGCGGTTTGGGTTCGCGCGTCTCTGGGTGATGTGGCGCGACGGTGAGCTGGATACCAACGCGGTTGCGGACATTCTGGATTTCGGTTCGCTGGATCGCAAGATCTTGGCCGCGCTCGCGCACATACCGCTGGCGTCGCCAATTCTCGCACTGGCCTGGATGACGATACGGATGCGGCCGTTCGGCATCTTTGCCATGGCAGCGGCGTGGTGGCGCGCGTTGCATTTCAGGTGGATCGGCCGCTTCGACGTGCAGCGCGAGGTGGATAAGCTGAGTCGTCCGTTCCTTACGGCGCCCAATTCTACCGTTAATTCATAATGTGATACGGCGGCACGCTTGCCTGTTGTCAGCTATCTCAGCGGATCAACGCTCCGCCTCTGCCGCGAGAATGAAATCCGCCGCCTCGGTAAGCGACGTCACGGTCTTGTCCGGTTGCGCCGGCTGATCCTGGACATAGCCATAATCGACAAAGATCGTGCGGCAACCCGCCGCCTGTCCGGCCAGAACGTCGCGCCAGCGATCGCCGACGATGGTGCTCGAAGACAGGTCGATGCCGTGCTTGGCGGCGGCGTCGAGGATCAGGCCGGGCTTGGGCTTGCGGCAGGAGCAACGGTCGGCGTCGGTGTGAAGGCAGATCATGAAATCGTCGATCGGCATCAGCCTGCGGATTTCGGCGTGCATCGCCTCCATGGTCTCTTTGGGCGTGCGCCCGGCGGCGACGTCGGGCTGATTGGTCACGACAACGAGCAGAAATCCGGCGGCCTTGAGGCGCCGCGCCGCTTCGATGGCACCGGGCAGGATGCGGAATTCGGCTAGCGTAGTGGGCGCGACCGGTTTGCCGTCGCGCTCCAGATTGGCGTTGATCACCCCGTCCCGATCGAGAAAGACGGCCTTCACCATTTGGTGGCGTTTTTCTGCAGCTTGGGATGCGAGACCAGGCAATGCCAGACCACGGCCTGGAACGCTTCCGTATGCGGCGTGACGCGGCTGTCTTCCACGGTTGGGATGACGACGACGCAGTCGCCGGCTTTCTTGGTGTAGCCGCCGTCGCGGCCGACTACGCCGAGCACCCGAAGCCCGCGCGCCTTGGCCTCCGCAATCGCCGCTACGATGTTGGGGCTTACGTTCCTTTCCATGTTGCCGCCGCCGACCGAGAAGATCAGGATCGCATCCTTCGCATTGGCTCGGCTTACTTTGAGCCACTCGGAAAATACCGTCGGCCAGCCTTCGTCGTTGGTGCGCGCCGTGAGCTCGGAAACATTGTCGGTCGGCGCATAGGCCTCGATGCCGCACAGCTTGCGGAAATCGTTCACCGCATGACCGGCATTTCCGGCGCTACCGCCGACGCCGATAATGAAAAGACGACCACCCCGATCGCGCAGGCTCGCAAGCTCGCCGCACAAGGCCTCGATCGATTCCGGCTCGATGCGATGGGCGATTTCGACAGCCTCGTCGAGGAACGTGGCCGCATGAACTCATTGCCGAATCCTCATGCCAAAGTCCTTATTCCAAAGTCCTCTTCGGAAATCCCGGGTCCCGATGCGGCGGCCACTTCTATCCTTTGTGGCGGCTGGATGTACAGTGTATCGATGGAACCAGTTGCGAGGCCGGCGGCGATGCGCTTGAAGTGCCGGTTCGGCCGCTTGCTAAGAGCGGCATGTAAGGCAAAACGGGAAAGCACGAAGGCTGTCGATGCCGCAAGATTCAGTCCTGGTTGCCGGCGTGGCGCAAACGGATGAATGATGAATAGCTCGCGAAAGGGCATCGTTCTGGCCGGCGGCGCCGGCACGCGGCTGTGGCCGCTGACGCTCGTCAGCACCAAGCAGCTGCTGCCGATCTACAACAAACCGATGATCTATTATCCGCTGACCACATTGATGCTGGGCAGCATTCGCGACGTATTGATCATCACTGCCGAACCCGAGGTGCCGCGCTTCGAGTCGCTGCTTGGCGACGGGCGTCAATGGGGCATGAACATCAGCTACGCGATACAGTCGGAGCCCGATGGGATCGCCAAAGCCTTTATCATCGGCGAAGAATTCATCGACGGCCGGCCCTGCGCCCTGATCCTGGGCGACAACATTTTTTACGGCTCCGGCCTTGGCGATCTCATGCAGCGGAGGGTTCAATGCGACAGCGGCGCCACCGTCGTCTGTCATTGGGTCAACGATCCAGGTCGTTACGGAGTTCTGGAATTGGACGGCCAGGACCGGCCCGTGCATATCGAGGAAAAGCCCAAGGAACCGAAATCGAACTGGGCGGTGACGGGCTTGTACTTCTACGATGCGTCGATCGTCGAGGTTGCGCGCAAGCTCAAGCCTTCGGCCCGCGGCGAGCTTGAGATCACCGACGCCAATCGCGTTTACCTCGAAGCCGGGCGGCTTGAAGTCGAGAAACTCGGCCGCGGTTATGCTTGGTTCGACGCCGGCACACATCAGTCGCTCCTGCAGGCATCCGAATTCATCTACACGGTCGAAGAGCGTCAGGGACTCAAGATCGGGTGCCCGGAGGAGGTTGCCTATCGCATGGGGTTCATCGATGGGCCGGGGCTCGAGCGGCTCATCGTCCCGATCGCAGATAGCGAGTATGGCGCGTATCTGCGTCGCGTCCTGACATTTACAGCATGACGGAAGGGATGATTCCGGTGGCGGCGCCGCTGGCGCAGTATCGCGCGCACGCTGACGCGGTGCAGGCCGCGATCCTGCGTGTCCTGGAGAGCGGCGAATACATCCTCGGCGGCGAGGTTGCGGCACTCGAGCGCGCATTCGCGGCTTATTGCGGCGGCGGCCATGCGGTCGGTGTTGGCAGCGGCACCGATGCTCTCGTGCTGGCGCTGAAGGCACTCGGGATTGGAGCGGGCGACGAGGTTATCACCGTGTCGCACACTGCGGTCGCAACGGTCGCAGCGATCCTTGCGGCGGGCGCGACGCCGGTTCTGGTTGACGTCGACGAGACCTATATGACGCTCGACCCCGCCACGATCGATGGCGCCGTTACCTCGCGCACCAAGGCCGTAATCGCCGTACACCTTTACGGGCAGGCCGCCGATCTAGACGCCATCATGGCTGCCGCGCGCCGGCACGGACTGCGGGTCATCGAGGACTGCGCGCAAGCGGCGGGTGGCGGCTATCGTGGGCGCCGGCTCGGCAGTATCGGCGACGTGGGGTGCTTCAGCTTTTATCCGACCAAAAATCTGGGTGCGATCGGCGACGGTGGTCTCGTGTTGACATCGGACGCAGGTCTCGCGGAACGGGTGCGCCGGTTACGTCAGTACGGCTGGGATGACAAGCGCGAGGCAAGCGAGCCGGGTATCAGTTCGCGTCTCGATTCGCTGCAGGCGGCGATCCTGCAATCGAAGTTGCCTTATCTCGACGCCGACAATGCGTGGCGCCGGGCCGTCGCCAGGCGCTACGATCTCGGCCTCGCGGGATTGCCGCTCACGATCCCTAAAGTGCGCGCCGCTACCGATCATGCCTATCACCTCTATGTAGTCGCTTGCGCGGCACGCGACGGCCTGTCGGCACACTTAGCCGCTCACATGATCGGCTGCGCTATCCATTATCGCTTGCCGGTACACCGTCAGCATGCCTACGCCGAACGCGCGATCGCGCCACCAAGCGGCTTGCCAGTCACCGATTATGTCTGCCGCCGAATCCTGTCGCTGCCAATGTACCCCGAGCTGAGCGACGCGGAGGCCGACCGGGTGATCGCGGCCGTGCGCAGCTATTTCGAGGCGACAAAGCGGTCGATGCCATGACGGTCCATGACGGTCCATGACGGTCCACGATGGTCGATCAATTCAAACCTCTCGTCGGCGAACCAGAAGCCATGAATTTGGTGTTTAGCAACCAATGCCGCGTAACGGCGCGAATGAAACGATGACGGCCAAGTTGTTCGATCTACGTGACGTGCGAACGATCGATCTGCCGCGTCACGCACGCAATGACGGCGAAGTTGTCATCGCGGAGAGCGGCGACAGCGTGCCCTTCGCCATTGCGCGAGTATTTACCGTCACCGCTCCGCGCGATGCCGAGCGAGCAAAGCATGCGCATCGATTGTGCTCACAATTCATGATCTGCGTGCACGGCACGGTCGATGTCGTGTGCGATGACGGCGGCAATCGACGCTCATTCGCGCTCGATCGAAGCAACCTGGCTTTGCTGGTTCCTCCCACGATCTGGAGCACTTTGACCTACCGGTACGCGAATTCCGTCGTCGCCGTGCTGTGCGATCGTCGCTATGAAAAAGACGACTATGTCCGCGATTATGCGGAGTTCGTCGCCATGCGCAAGGCGTTGCCGCAGTGACAATGATCGCGCAAATCGGTTCGGCATAGATCAATGGCTGTGGTAAGAAGATTTGCGTGGGTGGTATCGCTCAACCGATTTGTGAAGCGGGCCATCGATCGTATATGTGCCGGAACCTCTCGATACTATGGTTCTGTTTATCAGTTACAAACCGAATCTGCGACGCGATCATGTCCACGCTGTTAATCACTGGCGGTGCCGGATTCATCGGCGCCAACTTTGTTTCCTTTTGGCGACGTTCGCGCCCGACGGACCGGATCGTCATCCTCGATGCCTTGACTTATGCCGGAAATTTCAACAGCGTGGCGCCTCTTTGCGGCGATCAAACGTGCGAATTCGTTCATGGCGATATTTGCGATGCCGGGGCGGTGCAAGCGTTGTTCAGGAAATACGATTTCGACGTAGTGGTGCATTTCGCCGCCGAAAGCCATGTCGATCGCTCGATTTACGCCTCTCAGGTCTTTACGCGCACCAATGTGCAGGGCACTCATGTTCTGCTCGACGCCGCATTGACGGCTTGGAAATCGTCGTTCGGCGGGCGCCGATTTCACCATATCTCGACCGATGAAGTGTTCGGTTCGCTTGGGCCGGACGACGCTCCTTGGACCGAGTTGTCGCGCTACGATCCGAAGTCGCCCTATGCCGCCAGCAAAGCGGCGAGCGATTTTCTCGTCCGGTCCTACGCGCACACGCACGGTTTGCCGGTGACGATCACCAATTGCTGCAACAATTACGGCCCGTATCAATTTCCCGAAAAGCTCATTCCGCTGATGATTTTGAACGCCCTCGCCGGACAAAAACTGCCGATCTACGGCGACGGCGGCAACATCCGCGACTGGCTGTTTGTGGAAGATCACTGCGCCGCCATTGCGCTGGTGTTGCGGCAGGGCCGCTTGGGCGAGACATATAATGTCGGCGGCGGCCGGCAAATGCCGAATATCGAACTCGTCGGTTTACTGTGTGACGAGATCGATCGCCGGTTTGCCGGCGATAAGAATCTCGCGGCGCGATTTACCGATTGTCGCGCCGCCAATGGCAAGAGCACGCGCGCGCTGATGACTTTTGTCAAAGACCGGCCGGGACACGACCGCCGTTACGCGATCTGCGCGGACAAACTTGCGCATGAGCTGGGTTTCCGCGCCGAAACGACTGTAGCCGAAGGTCTGGCGCGGACTGTCGATTGGTACCTGGCCAACGAGGCTTGGTGGCGGCCTATCCGGAGTGGAACTCACCGCGATTGGATCGAGCTACACTACGGCGCGGTGACTTGACGGGCTCGATCTTGAACAAACTGCCCACCGATCTGCGGCGTCTCGAAGCGGAATCGATCTACATATTCCGCGAGGTGGCGGCCGAATTCGAGAAGCCGGTCCTGCTGTATTCGGTCGGCAAGGATTCGTCCGTACTTTTGCATCTCGCCCGCAAAGCATTCTTTCCCTCAGCCTTGCCGTTTCCGCTTCTGCATATCGATACGACGTGGAAATTCCACGAGATGATCCGCTTTCGCGACGAGACGGCCGCGCGGTTTGGCCTCGATTTGATCGTGCACGTCAATCGCGAGGGATTGGCGCAGGGCATCAATCCGTTCACGCACGGCTCGTCGTCCTATACTCACGTCATGAAAACCGAAGCGCTGAAGCAGGCGCTGACCGAATATGGATTCGATGCCGCATTCGGCGGTGCTCGCCGTGACGAGGAGAAGAGCCGCGCCAAGGAGCGCGTCTTCTCGTTCCGCTCCGCCAATCATGTTTGGGATCCGAAGAACCAGCGGCCGGAGCTCTGGCACATCTACAATTGTCGCGTCGCCGCGGGCAAATCGATCCGGGTTTTCCCGTTGTCCAATTGGACCGAGCTGGACGTCTGGCGCTACATCGAGCATCAGGAAATCCCGGTAGTGCCGCTATACTTCGCGGCGCCGCGTCCGGTAGTCCAAAGAAGCGGCGGCCTCATCGTCGTCGACGATGACCGGTTTCCACTGCAGCCCGATGAACATGCGGTGACTCGCGTCGTGCGGTTTCGGACGCTTGGTTGCTATCCGCTCACCGGGGCGGTCGAATCCGCCGCCGCCACGGTCGCCGACATCGTCCGGGAAATGCAGGTCGTGGAGACCTCCGAACGCGCCGGACGACTGATCGACCACGATCGGTCCGATTCCATGGAAAAGAAAAAACGTGAAGGCTATTTCTGATCCAAACTCTGCCGCCGCCGCAGCCGTTGCGCCGGGTCCTTTCGCTGCGGACCGCGACCAGCTCTGTGTGCTCACCTGCGGGTCGGTCGACGACGGTAAGTCGACGCTGATCGGCCGGCTTCTCCTCGATGCGGCGCTCGTATTCGACGATCATGTTGTGGCGCTCGCGCGCGATTCGAAGGCGCATGGCACCGTGGCGGGCGACCTCGATCCCGCATTGCTGGTCGATGGCCTCGAGGCCGAACGCGAGCAGGGCATCACCATCGACGTCGCCTATCGCTATTTCGGCACGCCGCGGCGGCGCTTCATTGTCGCCGACACGCCGGGTCACAAGGACTACACGCGCAATATGGTGACGGGCGCATCGACCTCGGATCTCGCGATCCTGTTGGTTGACGCCGCGAAGGGCCTTCTCGAACAGACGCGGCGGCACGCCTTCCTGTGTTCGCTGCTTGGCATTCGCGAATTCGTCCTCGCCGTCAACAAAATGGACCTGATCGGCTTCGACGAGCGCCGTTTCCAAGAGATTGCCGAAGCCTTCGCGCAGTTCACCCGCCGATTTTCCGCATGTCGCGTCGTCGCCATTCCGACCTCCGCGCTCCATGGCGACAACGTGGTGCGGCGAAGCGCGCGGATGCCCTGGTATAGCGGCCCGCCGCTGCTTGAATATATCGAGACCGTCGCGGTGGACGAACGGCCTAGCGCGACGCCGCTGCGGCTACCGGTGCAATACGTCAACCGACCGAATGCGAATTTCCGCGGCTACGCCGGAACGGTCGTATCCGGCGCGCTGCGTAAGGACATGGAGATCGTGATTCCGCGTACGGGGGCGCGATCGCGCATCGCGGGGATCGTGACCATGGACGGCGAGCTCGACAGCGCAGCGGTCTCCGACGCCATTACTGCCGTGCTCGCCGATGCCATCGACGTATCGCGCGGCGACATTATCAGTTCCACCGAAAAGCCGCCGCAGCGAGCCGACGCCTTTGCCGCGCATCTCGTTTGGATGTCGGAAACGCCGCTCCTTCCGGGCCGCTCCTATTGGCTCAAAGCTGGCGCGCAGACCATCGGCGCCACAGTGACGGAGCTCAAACATCGCATCGACATCGAAAATTTCGATCATCTCGCCGCCAAGGAACTGCATCTCAACGAGATCGCATTCGTCAATGTCGCAACCGTCGAGCCGATCTGCTTTGACCCATACGACGAGAGCAGGGAAACCGGCGGGTTTATTCTGATCGACCGGCACAGCAACGCGACGGTGGGCGCCGGCTTGATCCGCTTCGGCCTGCGCCGCGCCGCCAATACCTATTTTCACGCGTTTGAAGTGACGAAAGCGGCGCGGGCGCGGCTGAATGCCCAGAAGCCGGCGCTGCTGTGGTTCACCGGCCTGTCGGGCGCCGGCAAATCGACCATCGCCGACCAACTGGAAAAGAAGCTTCACGCGCTGGGCAAGCACACTTTCGTGCTCGACGGCGACAATGTCCGCCATGGGCTCAATCGCGACCTCGGATTCACCGAGGCCGACCGTGTCGAGAACATCCGCCGCGTCGCCGAAGTGGCGAAACTGTTTGTCGAGGCCGGGCTGATCACGCTGGTGTCCTTCATCTCGCCGTTCCGGGCGGAACGCGAGATGGCGCGAGAGCTCGTCGCGCCCGGCGAATTCCTCGAAATATTCGTCAATACGCCGCTGGATGCCTGCGAGCGGCGCGATCCCAAAGGACTGTATAAGAAGGCGAGGCGGGGCGAACTGCAGAATTTCACCGGGCTCGATTCACCCTATGAGCCGCCAACCAATCCCGAACTGATTCTCGACGCGCTCAACGAAAGCGCCGCCGATCTCGCCGACCGCATCATCGATCTCATGCAGCGGCGCGGCATGCTGTCCTGACATTTCTCGATCGTCCTTGCACCAGCCGCATAGGAAAACACGCGCGCAATGCCGACTTCGCAACATCCAGTCCTGGTTACGGGCGCAGCGGGCTTTGTCGGCTTTGGCCTGGCGCGGCGCCTGCTGGAAGGCGGCCGCGCCGTCGTCGGTATCGATAGCGTGAATGACTATTATGACCCCGCGCTCAAGGAGGCGCGGCTCGCCGTTCTGCGGCAATTCAACAACTTCACCTTTCACAAGCTCGATCTTGCCGACCGCGAGCGCACCGAGGCCTTATTTCGCGACGGCGAATTCGGTCCGGTGGTGCATCTCGCCGCGCAGGCGGGCGTGCGCTACTCGTTGCAAAATCCTCATGCCTATCTCGACGCCAATCTCGCAGGCTTTCTCAATATTCTCGAAGGCTGCCGCCACCGCCGCACCGAGCATCTGATCTTCGCCTCGTCCAGCTCGGTCTACGGCGCCAATACGCGCCTGCCGTATTCTGTGCACGACAACGTGGATCATCCAATCAGCATTTATGCCGCGACCAAGAAGGCGAACGAGCTGATGGCCCACGCCTACAGTCATCTTTATGAGCTGCCCGCCACCGGATTGCGGTTTTTCACCGTCTACGGTCCGTGGGGCAGACCGGACATGGCGATGTTCATCTTTGCCAAGGCCATTACGGAAGGCCAGCCGATCAGATTGTTCAATTACGGCCGCATGCGGCGCGATTTCACCTATGTCGACGATGCCATTGAGGCGGTCGAGCGCGTCATCGCGCGCGTGCCGGTGAAAACAGATACAGCGCCGGGCGGCGAGCTCGATCCGGCGAACAGCACCGCGCCGTGGCGGATCTATAATATCGGCAACAATCGCAGCGTCGAGATTTCACGCGTCGTCGAGCTCCTGGAGCGGGAATTCGGCCGCAAGGCCAAAATCGAGCTTGTCCCGATGCAACCGGGCGACGTGCCGGAAACCTGTGCCGAGGTCGACGACCTTATGCGCGACGTCGGTTTCCGCCCTTCGACGCCCATCGAACAAGGCGTTCGCAGTTTCGTCGCCTGGTACCGCGATTATCATCGGCGATAAGCGCCCCAGATGAGCCGGAAATGACATTTCGTCTTACCGTCCGGCCTAGACTATAGTGGCGGCATGATCGGATTTTTTCGCAACCCGCGCCGCGTTCTGATCGTCGTTCACGACCTCGTCGTCACCGTGCTGGCGATGCTGGCCACGCTCTATGTTCGCTTCGGCAATGGCGAAAATGGCGGCCTTGCGGTGCGCTATCCGTGGCTTGTCGTCATCCTGCCCTGCTACGTCGTCTATGCCGGAATAGTCTATTGGTATTTCCAGCTCTATATCGGCAAGTGGCGCTTCGCATCCTTGCAGGATTTGTCGAACATCGTTCGCGCCGTGACGGTATTGGCGATTTCGCTGTTGGTGCTCGATTACATACTGCTCTACCCGGCTTTTTACGGTCCCTATTTCTTCGGAAAGATCACGATTGCGCTGTACTGGCTGTTACAGATGTTCTTCCTCGGCGGCCCGCGCTTTGCTTACCGGCTGTTCCGACATTCAAGGACTCAACAGCACGTCAAACAGCCAGATGCGGTTCCGACGCTTGTGGTCGGGCTAGCGGCCGATGCCGACGTGCTGTTGCGCGCCGTCGAAAGCGGCGCTGTCAGGAAAGTGCGGCCGGTCGGCATTTTGTCGCCGTCGTCGGCCGATCAGGGGTTGGCGGTGCGCCGCGTTCCGGTGCGCGGCCGCCCGAAAGATCTTGAAACAATCGTCGCAGCGCTGGCAGCGCAGGACATTCGTGTCGGCCGGCTCGTCCTCACTCCGAGCGCACTCGAGCCGGAGCTGCATCCGGAGACGATGCTGATGCAGGCGCGCCGGCTCGGTCTCGCCGCCAGCCGTATGCCGTCGCTCGGCGCCGGCGAGGAGGCGCTGCGGCTCGCGCCGGTCAATGTCGAGGACTTGTTGCTGCGGCCAAGCGTGAAGATCGACTACCGCCGGCTTGAAGATTTCATCAAAGGCAAGACCGTCGTGGTCACCGGCGGCGGCGGCTCGATCGGTTCGGAGATTTGCGATCGCGTTGTCACCTTCGGCGCCGGGCGGCTACTGGTCGTCGAGAATTCGGAGCCGGCGCTGCATGCCGTCCTCGAACAGCTTGCCGTCAAATCGAGCGCGACTGTTGTCGAGGGACGGATCGCCGATATCCGCGACCGGGAGCGAATGTTCCGGTTGATCGCCGGGTTCAAGCCGAACCTGGTTTTCCATGCGGCGGCGCTCAAGCATGTGCCGCTTCTGGAGCGTGATTGGGACGAGGGCATCAAGACCAACGTCTTCGGGTCGGTCAATGTGGCCGACGCCGCGCTCAATGCCGGCGCCGACGCCATGGTGATGATTTCCACCGACAAGGCGATCGATCCGGTTTCCGTGCTCGGAGCGACCAAACGGCTGGCCGAAATGTATTGCCAGGCCTTGGACGCAGGCGACGCCGGTCACACCAATGGCGGCAAGCCTCCGATACGCATGATTGCGGTGCGCTTCGGCAATGTGCTCGCCTCCAACGGCTCGGTCGTGCCGAAATTCAAGGCGCAGATCGAAGCGGGCGGTCCGGTCACCGTGACCCATCCGGACATGGTGCGCTACTTCATGACCATCCGCGAAGCCTGTGACTTGGTCATTACCGCGGCGAGCCATGCGCTCGGTCCGGCGCACTCGGATACTTCGGTCTATGTGCTCAATATGGGCCAGCCGATCAAGATCGTCGATCTGGCAGAACGCATGATCCGATTGAGCGGTCTCGAACCGGGACACGACGTCGACATTGTCTTCACCGGCATTCGCCCCGGCGAACGGCTGAATGAAATATTGTTCGCCAGCGAGGAAGGCAGCTCGGATATCGGCATCGAGGGGGTCGTCGCCGCCAAGCCGGTCTGTCCGCCGATTGCGGTGGTGCAAGGCTGGATCGTGAAACTGCAGCGCGATCTCGACGCCGGCGAACGCACGGCGATCTATCGGGTGCTGCGCGAGGCGGTGCCGAATTTTGGCGGCGAGACGGCGTATCCCGGCAGGCAATGAACTTAAAGGGAAGAGGCGGCGAAACGCGCTTTACGGCTGTAGCCGCTAAACCGGGGCGCGGCAGTCCGTCACAGAGCGGAATTCCGCGCGCCGTCGTTGTGGAATTGCTGTATCCTCAGGCCTCGGCATGGGGAGGCTGGACGCCGACGCGAAGGCGCGAGCTTTAAGCCGACAGGGAGGAAATCATGAAAATCAGGACACGCGGGGGTATTGCGCGTTCATTCGTTGCCGCCGGCGCGGTCGCCGTGGCCGTGGCCTTGGCGTTGCCGCTCGGCGCCGCGCGGGCGCAAGACAAAACCTACGAAATGAAAATTTCGACGCCCACGATCAACGACATTCCCGACACATATGCCCGGAACTTCTTAGCTGCTGTCGAAAAGGATTCGGGCGGCCGCATTAATGGCCAGGTTTATCCGGCGAGCCAGCTCGGCTCGATCCCTCGGCAGATCGAAGGTACGCAATTCGGCTCGATCCAATGCGAAGTCGTCCCGCCGGAATTCATGTCCGGCCTCGATGATCGCTTCGGGGTCATGGCCGCGCCCGGGCTCGTGGATTCGCAGCAGCACGGGCAACGCGTCGCCGCCGATCCGGCGGTGCTCAAGCTGATGCTCTCGCTCGGCGCCGACAAGGGCCTGCATGGGGCCGCGTTGTTCATGGCCGAAACGTCGATCGTCGTGACCAGAAACCCGATCCGCAGTCTCGCCGACTTCAAGGGCAAGAAGCTGAGAATCTTCGCCTCGAAATTCCAAAGCACGGGGTTGGAGCGGCTGGGCGTCACGCCGGTGGCAATGTCGCTGGGCGACGTCGTGCCGGCCATCCAGCAGGGCGCCATCGACGGCGCCATCACCGGGATGGGACCCGTTGCGCACATGCACTTCGTCGACGCGGCGAAATTCGTGACGATGACCAACCAGCCGGCCATTTTCATCATCGTCGAGATCAACAAGAAATGGTTCGAATCTCTGCCCAAGGATTTGCAACAAATCGTCGACAAGGACGCTATGGAGCAGTCGGTCGCCATCAATCCGATAGCGGTCGATATCCGCAAGCAGTCGGACGCAAGTTATACCGCCAGCGGCGGCGAGGAGATCAAGCTGCCGCCCGATCAGCAAGCGTCGCTGATGAAGACGCTTGCCAGCGTCGGCGCGGATGTGTCGAAATCCAACCCGCAGCTTGCCGACGCCTATAATATCGTCACCGACGCCGCGGCGCGGACACGACAGACCCCGAGCCAGTAATTCGGTCGGCCAGACGCCGGCGCGGCAGTCCGCTACACGGCGGGATTGCCGCGCGCGCTCGTTGCGGAATTGCGGTATCCTGATGGTCCAGGCAAGGAGAAGCTCGACACCGCCTCGAGGCGGATGCTTGAGCCCGAACCCACAGAGAGGAATTTATGGAATCCAATAGAGGTAGTCGTATCGCCCGTTCACTGCTCGCCCTCGGCGCGTTTGTCGGCGCCGTAGCGCTGTCGCTCGGCGCGGCGCGGGCGCAAGAAAAAACTTACGAGATGAAGATTTCGACGCCGACCATTCACGATGTGCCCGATACGTTTGCCGCGAGCTTCTTGGCCGCGGTCGAAAAAGACTCGGGCGGCCGCATCAAGGGCCAAGTCTATCCGGCGAGCCAGCTCGGCTCGATCCCGCGGCAGATCGAAGGCACGCAGTTCGGCTCCATCCAATGCGCCGTGATCCCGCCCGAATTCTTTGTCGGCGTCGATCAGCGCTACGAAGTTATGGCGGCGCCGGAACTCGTCAGCTCGCTCGCACAGGGTCACAAAGTCGCCGCCGATCCGGAGGTGCTCAAGCTGATGCTGTCGCTCGGCGCCAACAAGGGTCTGCATGGCGTCGGCCTGTTCATGGCCGAACCATCCGACGTGATCTCCAAAGATCCGATACGGCATCTCGCCGACTTCAAGGGCAAGAAACTGCGAACCTTTGCCTCGAAATTTCAAACCGAGGCGTGGAGCCGTCTAGGCGCCACACCGGTAGCGATGACGCTCGGCGATGTCTTGCCGGCGCTGCAGCAAGGCGCCATCGACGGCGCCGTGGCCGGCATGGGACCGTTCACCCACATGCATTTCAGCGACGCGGCAAAATACATAACCATGACCAATCAGCCCGCGATTTTCCTGATCGTGGACGTCAGTAAGAAATGGTACGACTCGCTGCCGCCGGATTTGCAGAAGATTATCGACAAAGACGCAGCGGAGCAGTCGATCGCCATCGACGCGGTGGCAATCGCTTTCCGCAAGAAGGCGGAAGCCGATTGGACCGCCACGGGCGGTGAGGAGATCAATCTGCCGCCCGATGAGCAAGCGACAATGTTGAAAACGCTTTCAAGCGTCGGCGCGGATGTGTCGAAATCGGATCCGCAGCTTGCCGGCGCCTACAAAATAGTGACCGACGCGGCCGTGCGGGCCGCGAGCCAGTAATCGGGCGCCCTCACGGGCGCTCGACATATGTGCCATGAGTGACGGGAGGCACTTATGTTCATCACGCCACGTGACGTCGTGAGGCGCGCCTGCGCCGTCACATTCCTGTTGTCGCTTACGGCATCGTCCGTCGCGCTGGCGGCGGACGACAAGCCCAACGTAATGAAAATTTCGCTTGCGACCGTGAACGATGCTTTGCAGCAATTCGCCAACAATTACGCGGCTGCCGTGGAAAAAGACTCCGGTGGCCGCATCAAGGTCGAGATTTATCCCGCGAGCCAATTGGGCTCGACGGAGCGCCAGGCCGAGGCCGTGCAATTCGGCGAGATTCAATGCCTGATCGTTCCACCGGAATTTCTCGCCGGCATCGACGAACGCTTCGCAGTTCTGGCGGCCCCGGGTCTTGTCAAATCCATGGACCAGGGTCAACGCTTGGCCGCCGATCCGGCGGTGCGCCGGTTGATGCTCGGGCTCGGAGCCGACAAGGGCCTGCATGGCGCCGCGCTGTTCATGGTGGCGCCATCCGCCGTCGTCGCGAGAACCCCGATCCGTCGCCTCGCCGACTTCAAGGGCAAGAAGATCCGGGTATTCGCCTCGCAATTCCAAACCGTGGCGGTGCAACGGCTCGGGGCGATACCGAAGCCGATGACGCTGGGAGAAGTGCTGCCGGCGTTGCAGGACAATGCCATCGACGCCGCCGTCTCCAGCATCACGGTTTTCACGACCATGCACTACTTGGATGCCGCCAAATACGTCACCGAGACCGGGCAGCCCGCCATCTTCGGAATCGCTGAGCTCAGCAGGAAATGGTACGCTTCACTGCCGCCGGATTTGCAGCAAATCGTCGACAAGGATGCTGTTGCGGAGTTCGGCCGCCATCGATCCATGGACGGTCGATTTCGATGCCAAAGCGCGGCAGGCCTGGACGGACAGCGGCGGCGAGCTGATCAGCCTGCCGGCCGACGACCAATTGGCGATGCTAGATGAGCTCGCCAGCGTCGGCGAAGATGTCGCGAAAGGAAAACCGCAGCTCAATGCTGCCTATCAAATAGTCGCGGCGGCGGCGCAAAGAGTGCAATGAGCATGTGGGCCGGTGACTTGATGTCGCGTGCCGCTCGACGAATGAAATTCTCATTGTCCGAAGGACAACGGTCATCTACCTTCGGCGGCGGACTATCGTAGTGGGGCCCGGTGTTTATCGGGTGCGGCAGTCCGCTAAATAAGAAAAGCCACGGCTGGGGCAACCCTATCCACCATCCCCCGCGCTCGTGTGGGCAATGGCGGGGTTTTGCTTCCAGCCGGAACCGATTGGCATCAGAGGGAGAACGACATGGCTTTCATGAGCATTCGAACCGTGACGCAAGCGGCATCCGCCGCCGGCGCGCTGGCCTTGTCGCTGGCGCTGACGTTTGGCGCGGTGCAAGCGCAAGACAAGACCCAAGACAAGACTTACGTAATGAAGATAACGGGCCCCACCATCAACGATGCGCCGCATCTCTTTATGAAGAATTTGGCCGCCGCGGTCGAGAAAGATTTGGGGGGCCGCATCAAAGGCGAAGTCTATCCCGCAAGCCAGTTGGGCTCGATCCCGCGGCAGATCGAAGGCACGCAGTTCGGTGCGATCCAGGTAGCGAACATTCCGCCGGAGTTCTTCGTCGGCGTCGACGAGCGCTTCGAGGTGATGGCCGCGCCCGGGCTGGTGGATTCCATGGAGCATGGGCAACGCATCGCCGCCGATCCGGCGGTGCTCAAGCTGATGCTCTCGCTTGGCGCCGACAAGGGGCTGCACGGCATTGGGCTCTACATAGCCCAACCGTCCTGCATCATCTCGAAAACCCCGATCCGGCATCTCGCCGACTTCAAGGGCAAGAAGATCCGGATATTCGCCTCAAGGTTCCAAACCGAGGCGTTCGACCGCCTTGGCGTGACGCCGGTGGCCATGACGCTCGGCGATGTATTGCCGGCGATTCAGCAAGGCGCCATCGACGGCGCGATCGCCGGCATCGGCGTCTTTTATAACATGCACTTCCACGATGCGGCGAAGTACGTCGTCGAAACCAACCAGCCGGCCATCTTCATCATCGCTGAAGTCAGCCAGAAATGGTACGACTCGCTGCCCAAGGACTTGCAGCGGATCGTTGACGAGGACGGCCTCAAGGAATCGGTGGCGATCAACGCACCGGCCCTCAACATGTATCAAGCGCAGCGTAAAGGCTGGGTGGACAGCGGCGGCGAACTTGTCAGCCTGCCGCCCGCCGAGCAGGCGGATCTGATGCACACGCTCGCCAGCGTTGGCGAGGACGTTTCGAAGTCGAAGCCGGAGCTCCACGATGCCTACGAGATCGTGGCCGATGCGGCGAAGCGAACGCGGCAGGCGCCGAGCCAATGATCCGCGGCTCGCGTGATTTCGGGGCCGACGCGAACGATGGCGTCGGCCCAAAGATCGTATCGAAGCCCCTCGCCGCTGTGGAAATGCCTATGCTAGTCCGACGAGGGATCCGACCATGATCGAGGCGATACTCAAGGGCGTGCGTGGGCTGCTCGCGGTCACCCGCGCGCTGGCGGCGATTTTCCTGATCTCGAGCGTGGCGATCAATTTTGCCAATATCATCGGCCGCTATGTCTTCAGCGTGTCGATCCCATGGGCGGAGGAGATCATGCTTTTCCTCATGGTCGGCTGCGTCTTTACCGGCTGCTGCGCCGTCGCCTGGGAAGGCCGTCAGATCCGCATGGATGTCATCATCGGCATGCTGCCGGCAAAACTGCGCGAACTCGTTCGATTTGCTTTCGGATCTCGTGCTGATCGCAACCGCGGTGGCGATCACTGTCTTTGCGTGGCCCGTCATTAGCGACCTCGCCGCGTTCGACGAGCGCAGCCAAGCCGCGAACTTCCCGCTCGTGATTCCGCAGGCGATGGTGCCGATCGGTTACTCACTGATGGCGCTGTTGGTGGCGGTGCGGCTCATCGTGCGATGGCGACGGGGCGCTGGCGGCGCCGGCGACGCCGATACTTCGCATTGAGAGGCGGCGACGATGGGCTATCTTGTCTTTTTCGGGTTGCCGATGGTCCTGCTCACCATTGGCTTCCCAATTTTCCTCATTCTGCTCGTGACGTCGATCGTCGCGGTGCTGACGGTCTCCAGCGATATCCCGACCGACGCCCTGCAAACCTATATGTTCGGCAGCCTCGATAACTTTCCGCTGCTCGCCGTCCCGTTCTTCGTGCTCGCCGGCACAATCATGGCGCATGGCGGCATCGCGCGGCGTATCATTGCGATGGTCATGGCCATCGTCGGCGGCGTGCGCGGGTCGCTCGCCGTGACGACCGTGGCGGCGTCCGAGCTGTTCGGAGCGATGTCGCACACGGCCGTCGGCACGGTCGTGGCCATGGGCCGGATGATCTATCCCTCGCTCAAGGAGGGCGGCTACAACGAGCGCTTTGCGGTAGGCCTCATCGCCTCTTCGGGCGCGATTGCCGTCGTCATCCCGCCTTCCATTGCGATGATTCTTTACGCCGTGTCGGCGGAGCAATCCGCGGTTCAGTTGTTTACCGCCGGTATCCTGCCGAGCATTCTCATCGGCGTCGTCGATGCTGCGTTCGTCATAACCTATGCGAGGATAAAGGGGGTCCCACTCGGCGAGCGCGCACATTGGGCGACGATCTGGAAGACGAGCAAGGACGCCAGCTGGTCGATCGGCACCTTGGCGGTGATCTTCGGCGGCATCTACGGCGGCGTCTTCACGCCGACCGAGGCCGCCGGCGTCGCGGTGGTCTATTCGCTGTTCGTGACGATGGTCATCTATCGCGAGGTCGACATCGCCGGTTGCTGGCGAATCCTCATGGATTCGGCCTTTCTCATCTCGCAGATCCTGCTCATCGTGACCTCGGCCGGGATCTATTCCTGGCTGCTGACGACCAGCGGAATCCCGCAACAGATCGTCGCCGCGATCAATGGGATGGACATGCCCAAGTGGGAATTGCTGCTGCTGCTCAACGTCGGGCTGCTGATCGCAGGAAGCTTCCTCGAGCCGCCGGCGGCGATCCTGATCCTGACCCCGCTGCTGCTGCCAATCGTGCGCGCTGTCGGCGTGAACGCCATTCATTTCGGCATTATCGTCGCGGTCAATCTCAGCCTCGGCATGTACACGCCGCCGTTCGGATTGAACCTGTTTTCCTCGCAAGCGATCTTCAACGCGCCGTTGAGCCGAATCTATCTCGGCGTCCTGCCATTTCTGGCGTTGAATTTTGCGGCGCTGCTGGTCATCACCTATATTCCAGCGATCTCGATGGTGCTGCTGCGTCATTGATTTTTACGATCGGTCCCGGCGAACCTCGCGGCGCGGCCTCTACTCCCCCATCCGAGGAGAGCGATCTCTCATGACCAAGGCGGTGCTCGGCATTATCGGCGGTTCGGGCCTCTATGATCTTCCCGGCCTGGAAAAGGTGCGGTCGAAGAACATCAAGAGCCCATGGGGCGCGCCATCCGGGCCGTTGCGCATCGGCGAGATCTCAGGCTTGCCGATCGTGTTTCTGTCGCGGCACAGTCCGGGCCACCGCCATTCGCCGTCCGACATCAACTATCGCGCCAATATCGACGCGCTCAAACGCGCCGGCGTCACCGATCTCGTCTCATTGTCGGCCTGCGGCTCGTTCAAGGAGAACCTGCCGCCCGGCACGTTCGTCCTGGTCGATCAGTTCGTCGACCGCACCCACAAGCGCGACAGCTCGTTCTTCGGCAAGGGCTGTGTCGCCCACGTCTCGATGGCGCATCCGGTGTCGCCGCGATTGCGCATTCATATCGCGGAAGCCGCAATGGCGGAGGGCCTCGGCGTGGTGCGCGACGGTACCTATGTCTGCATCGAAGGCCCGCAATTCTCGACGCTCGCCGAAAGCCTCACCTACAAGAACCTCGGCTACTCGGTGATCGGCATGACCAACATGCCGGAAGCCAAGCTCGCGCGCGAAGCGGAGATTTGCTACGCGACCGTCGCCATGGTGACCGATTTCGATTGTTGGCATCCCGACCACGATGCCGTCACCGTGCAGGATATCATCAAAGTCTTGCTGGCGAATGCCGAGAAAGCCGCGCGGCTCGTCGCGCGTCTGGCCAAGGATTTTCCGCGCCAGCACGAGCCATGCCCGATCGGCTCCGATCGCGCGCTCGACAATGCGCTCATCACCGCGCCGAAAGCGCGCGATCCGAAGCTGCTCAAGAAGCTCGATGCGGTCGCCGGCCGCGTGCTGCGGCGCAGAGCATGATCCGCAAAAGTGGATGCCGGTCTTCCGAAAAGATCACGCTCGCATCAAAAATGTCGGCGTTTTCGCTTATGAATCGGCCGCGGAATCGCGTAAGGATTCTTAACTGAAATGCGGCACACTGGCGTCTGCTAAAGGTGCGGCTTAAGCCGCGATCCGTCACAGGCACACCTTGGTTCAATCGATCATCCCTCTGATCATGTGCGGCGGCGCCGGCACGCGGCTGTGGCCGGCTTCGCGCGAAGGCCGGCCCAAGCAATTTTTGCCGTTGTTCGGTTCGCTTTCGACGTTTCAGGAAACCATTCGCCGGGTTTCCGATCCGGCTTTGTTTGGCCGGCCGATCGTCGTCACCAATAATCAATATCGATTTCTGGTCGCCGAGCAGCTCGCCGCAATCGGCGTCGAGGCCGATATCATGCTGGAGCCGATGCGCCGCGATTCCGCACCGGCGATCGCCGCGGGCGCGGTCTTTGCGCTCAAGCGCGGCGGCGATCCCGTGATCGTGGCGTTGGCCGCCGATCACGTCGTCACCGACCCGGCCGCTTTCGCCAAGGTCTGCGGCCTGGCGGCGGACGCGGCCGCCGCCGATTCCATCGTGACCTTCGGCGTGCGGCCGACGCGCCCGGCGACCGAATACGGCTATATCCGCGCCGGCGCTTCGATCGGCCGCGACATTTTCGCCATCGATAAATTCGTCGAGAAACCCGACGCCAAGACCGCCGAGCGCTACGTCAACGACGGCTATTTGTGGAATTCCGGCAACTTCATGTTTCGCGCCGGCTTGCTGCTCGATGAATATAACAGCTTCGAACCGGACAGCGTCGCCGCGGTCGACGCTTCTGTGCAAAACGCGGGCGCCGATCTCGGCTTCGTCATGCTCGATGCGCAGTCGTTTGCGCGCGCCACGGCAAAATCGATCGACTATGCGGTGATGGAGCGGACCAAGCGCGCCGCGGTGATGCCGGTCTCCTACGGCTGGTCGGATGTCGGCTCGTGGCAGGCGGTGTGGGAGCTCTCCGAGCGCGACGCGCTCGGCAATTGCGGTCATGGTTCCGGCTCGGGCTCCGTCGTCTTCGTCGATTCACGCGGCTCCTACGTCACGAGCGACAAGCAGCTCGTTGCGCTGTTCGGCGTCGAGAATCTGGTCGTGGTCACGACCGACGATGCCGTGCTGGTCGCCAAACGCGAGGACGGCGACGGCTTGCGGCGTCTCGTGCAGAAGCTCAAGGAAGTCGCGCCGGCGGTCACCGAGGAACATTTGAAGGTGCATCGCCCCTGGGGATCCTATCACTCGATCGATCAGGGGCCGCGCTTTCAGGTCAAACGCATCGTGGTGAAGCAGGGCGGGCGGCTCTCGCTGCAACTGCATCATCATCGTGCCGAGCACTGGGTCGTGGTGCGCGGTACCGCGCGCGTCACGGTCGGCGACGAGACCAAGATCCTGCATGAAAATGAATCGACGTATATTCCGATCGGCGCCAAGCACCGCCTGGAAAATCCCGGCAAGATCGACCTCGAATTGATCGAAGTGCAGACCGGCAGCTATCTCGGCGAGGACGATATCGTCCGCATCGACGACGATTATCGCCGGTCGTGATCGCGCCTCTCGCGGTGGAATGAGGACGAAGCCTGGCAACGACCGGGAACCAGTCCCGCGAGCCGGCGTGTTTTCATTCCTAAGCCGTTGAAAAATCTTTATAAATCTCCAATCGGGCTGAAGCAGTAAGCCTCTGAATCAAATCGTGTTCGGATTTTGCCTCATTCCCCGTCGCCAGTTGGCATAGGGCGTGCTACGGGAAAACCGTGGGGTTGGCTCCGGGTAGAAGGGGGCTCTTCGGGTCATGAGTGAGGCTGAGAAAATAGACACGGCCGCTGCATTGCGTGTTGGTGTCGTAGGCGTGGGCGTGATGGGCAGCAACCATGCCCGCGTATTGTCCGAGTTACCGGGGGTAAAACTGGTCGGCGTCGCCGATCCCGACCGCAGCCGCCGCGAGACCGTCGCGCGCAATCTCGGTTGCGCCGCATTCGACGACGCCGACGCGCTGATGCGTCACGGCGTCGATGCCGTCACCATCGCGGCGCCCACGCATCTGCATCGCGACATTGCAGTGGATTGTGCCGCGCGCGGTATCCACGTGATGGTGGAGAAGCCCATCGCGTCGACGGTCGAGGAGAGCCGCGCCATCGTCGCGGCCGCGCGCCGCGCCGGCGTCACGCTGATGGTCGGCCATGTCGAGCGTTTCAATCCGGCGGTGCAGTCGATCAAGCGCGCAATCAAGGACCAGGACATTCTTTCGATCGCCATCACTCGCGTCGGCCCGTTTCCGCCGCGCATGTCGAATGTCGGCGTCGTCATCGACCTCGCCGTGCATGACATCGATCTCATCCGCTGGTTCACGGATTCGGAGATCGTCGAAATCCAGCCGCAAACGTCGAGTGCAGTCGCGGAGCGCGAAGACATCGCGCTGTTGCAGTTCCGCACCGCATCGGGCGTGCTCGCGCACATCAACACCAATTGGCTGACGCCGTTCAAGGCGCGCACCATCCACATCGCCACGCGCGACAAATACGTCATCGGCGATCTTTTGACGCTGCAAGTCACCGAATGCTTCGGCTTTCAGCCGGACGGCAGCTATTCGATGCGGCATTTGTCGGTCGGCTATGCAGAGCCGCTGCGTTCCGAACTCGTTGCCTTCGTCAACGCCATCCGCAGCGGCCAGTCGCCCGCCGTGACCGGCGACGAAGCCGTCGCCAGCCTCGAAATTGCCATCCGCTGCCTCGACGCGCGGTCGGCGCAATCGACGGCGCCGCAACGCAAAGGCCCGCGACGCCTCGTCGGCTGATCGTCTTCACCGCCCTTGCCGGAATTGACATAAAGGCAAATCAAGACCGATCATGAATCAACACGCGCGCGTTGAAGACAAGCCGATCCCGTTCATCGACGTCGCGGCGCAACGCCGCCGTCTCGGCCGCGCGATCGACGACGCGGTGGCGCGCGTTCTGGCGCATTGCCAGTTCGTCCAGGGCCCTGAAGTGCGCGCGCTCGAGGCGGAGCTTGCCGCCTTCTGCGGCGCGCGACACGCCATCGGCTGCGCCAGCGGCACCGATGCGCTCCTTCTGGTATTGATGGCTTGGCAGATCGGACGCGGCGACGCGGTAATCTGTCCGTCCTTCACCTTCCACGCCACCGCGGAGATGGTGGCGCTCCTCGGCGCGACGCCGATCATTGCCGATGTATTGCCGGACACGTTCAATCTCGACCCGGCAAGCTGCGAGCGCGCGGTCGCTACGGCGAAGCGTATCGGACTGAAGCCGCGCGCCGTCATTCCCGTCGATCTGTTCGGTCTGCCGGCAGATCACGATGCGATCAATTCAATCGCCGCCGCGCACGGACTCCTGGTGCTCGACGACGCGGCGCAAGCGTTCGGCGCGAGCTATCGGGGCCGCAAGCTCGGCGCGCTGACGACGGCGACCGCGACGAGTTTCTTTCCGGCAAAACCGCTCGGCTGTTACGGCGACGGCGGCGCCGTGTTTACCGACGACGATGCGCTCGCCGCGCGCGTGAAGAGCCTGCGGCTGCATGGCGAAGGCGTCGACCGCTCCGAGGCCGCGCGGATCGGAATCACCGGCCGGCTCGACACCATTCAGGCGGCGATCCTGATCGAAAAGCTGAAAATCTTTCCGGACGAAATCGCCGCGCGCAATGCCGCGGCGGTGCGTTATTCGGACGGCCTCGCCGACCTCGCGATCGTGCCCCGTACCGGCAACCAATCGACCTCGGTTTGGGCCCAGTACACGCTCCGGCTCAAGGCCGGGCGACGCGATGCGCTCGCCGCCGCGCTCAAAGCCGAGGGCATTCCGACCGCGATCTATTATACCAAGCCGCTGCACCGCCAGCCGGCCTATCGCGACTTCCCCGTGGCCGAGGGTGGGGTGCCGGCGAGCGAGCAACTGTCGCACGAAGTCATCAGCCTGCCGATGCACGCCTATCTCGAACGGCCGGTGCAGGACCGCATCATCGACGCGGTGCGGCGGGCGCTGGCGAGCTAGCCCTTGTTTTCCCTCCCCCCTTGTGGGGGAGGGTAGGGTGGGGGGTCGGAAGGTGACGCGAATGCGTCTACGCCTGAGTGAACCCCTCACGACTCCCACCCCTAATCCCTCCCCACAAGGGGGAGGGGAATAAAGTCGGCAATGATCAAGAAGATTCTCACCGTCGGCGGCTACACGCTTTTATCGCGTCTCACCGGCTTTATGCGCGACATCATGCTCGCTGCCATCCTGGGCGCCGGGCCGGTCGCCGATGCGTTCTTCGTCGCCTTCCGGCTGCCGAATCATTTCCGCGCCATCTTCGCCGAGGGCGCGTTCAATGCCGCCTTCATTCCGGCCTATGCGCGCATTCGCACCCAGGGCGGTGCCAAGGCGGCGAGCGAGTTCGGCGATCGTATTTTCACGCTTCTCTTCGCATCGCAGGTCGTGCTGCTGGCGCTGGCGCTGATTTTCACTCCGCAAGTGATCGAGGTGCTGGCGCCGGGCTTCTCGCGCGAGCCGCATCAATTCGCGCTCGCGGTGTCGTTGACGCGGATCACGTTTCCCTACCTGCTGCTCATTACGCTGGTGACGCTGTGGGGCGGCATCCTCAACGCGCTGCACCGCTTTGCGGTGGCCGCCGCGGCGCCGATCCTCCTGAACCTCACAATGATGGCGACGCTCGCCGGTGCCGCCTTTTTCCCCGGCGCCGGCTACGCCGCGGCGTGGGGCGTGCTGATATCGGGCGTCCTGCAAGCCGCCTTGGTCGGCGGCGATACGATTTATGCCGGCGTCGTGACTTTCTTTCGCGCGCTGCGTCTCGACAGCGACGTACGGCGTTTTTTCACCGCGCTCATCCCGGCGACCGTCGGCTCGGCCGGGACGCAACTTGCGCTGTTCGCCGACACGATAATCGCAAGCTTTCTCTCGGCGGGCGCGATCTCGGCGCTGTATTACGCCGACCGCATCGATCAGCTTCCGATCGGCGTGATCGGAATCGCCGTCGGCACCGTGCTGGTGCCGGAAATGACGCATCGGCTGGCGGCCGGCGACGAGGCGGGCGCACACTCGGCGCAAAATCGCGCCATCGAATTTGCGCTCCTGCTGGCGATCCCGTGCGTCGTCGGCTTCCTGGTCGTTCCCGGACTGATCATGCGGGCCTTGTTCATGCGCGGCGCGTTTACAGCTGCCGACGCCCATGCCGCGGCGATGACGCTGATGGCCTACACGATCGGGCTTATTCCCTTCGTCCTCATCCGCAGCGTGGTCGCGCCGTTTTACGCGCGCGGCGACACAGCGACGCCGGTCAAGGCGGTGCTGATCGGAACCGCAGTCAACATCGTCTTCAAGGTCGTGCTGATGGTGCCGCTGGCGCAGGTGGGCTTGGCGCTGGCCACATCGATCGGCGCCTGGATCAATTTCATTCTAGTACTGTTTTTTGCAAGCCGTGCGCGCGTCATCGCCTTTGACGCGGAGCTCAAAGCGTCGTTGATCAAGCTCGCCGCCTCCGGCGCCGCGCTCGCGCTCGTTCTGGTTATTGCCGACCCGGTCGTCACGCGACTGTTATCGTCGTGGTCCAGGTTCCGCGCCGAATCGGAACTGGCGCTATTGGCTTTGCTCGGCGGCTTGGTCTATGGGGGGCTCGTGCTCGTGCTGTTCGGACGGCGCTGGCTTTCGCTGTTGCGGCGAAATGTGGACGTTACGCCGGCCGCAGCGGCGGATCGAATCTGATTTGGAAGCCTCGCCATGCGCGTGATCATGATCGGCGCCGGATATGTCGGACTCGTATCCGGTGCCTGTTTTGCCGATTTCGGTCACCAGGTGACCTGCATCGACAAGGATGCCGGCAAAGTGGCTGCGCTCAATCGCGGCGAAATCCCGATCTTCGAACCCGGCCTCGCCGATCTGGTCGAGGCCAATATGCGGCAGGGCCGGCTCGAATTCGCCGGTGCGACGTCTCGCATCGGCGAAGCCGAGGCGGTGTTCATCGCGGTAGGCACGCCGTCGCGCCGTGGCGACGGCCATGCCGATTTGAGCTTCGTCTATGACGCGGTGCGCGAGATCGCGCCGCAGCTGGCTGACACGGCGGTTGTGGTCACCAAATCCACCGTGCCGGTCGGCACCGGCGATGAGATCGAGTATATCCTTCGCCAAAAACGTCCCGACGCCGAGATCCAGGTCGTCTCCAATCCGGAATTTTTGCGCGAGGGCGCCGCGATCCAGGACTTCAAGCATCCCGATCGCATCGTGGTCGGCAGCGACGATGCGCGCGCCCGTACCGTGCTCGCGGAAGTCTACCGGCCGCTTTATTTGAATTCGCCGCCGATCATCTATGTCAGCCGGCGCACTGCGGAACTGATCAAATACGCGGCCAATGCTTTTCTCGCCACCAAGATCACATTCATCAACGAGATCGCCGACCTGTGCGAAGCGGTCGGCGCCGACGTGCAGGAAGTGGCGCGCGGCATGGGGCTGGACAACCGCATCGGCGCGAAATTCCTGCACCCCGGCCCGGGTTTCGGCGGCTCGTGCTTTCCCAAGGACACCACCGCGCTACTCAAGACCGCGCATGACCGCGGCGTATCGCTACGCATCGTCGAGACGGTGTCCGCCGTCAACGAGCAGCGCAAACGTGCGATGGCGCGCAAGGTCGTCGCGGCGCTCGATGGCTCGGTGCGCGGCAAGACCATTGCCGTGCTCGGCCTGACGTTCAAGCCGAATACCGACGATACCCGCGATTCGCCGGCGATCCCGCTGATCACCGCGTTGCACGACCTCGGCGCGACGGTACGCGGCTACGATCCGGCCGGCATGGAGCAGGCCAAGCCGTTGCTGCCCGCCGTTGACTATCGTAACAGCGCCTATGCCGCGGCCGAAGGCGCCGACGCCATCGTTATCGCCACCGAATGGGAGCAATTCCGCGCGCTCGATCTGCAACGGCTTAAGCGCGTGATGGCGCGCCCGGTGATCGTCGATCTGCGCAATATCTACAGCCCCGACGAAATGAAGCGGGCGAATTTCCGCTATGTCGCGATCGGGCGGCCGGGGCTGGAATAGGGTGGGCCGCGCGTAGCATCCGCGGTCGCTGCGTTCCGCGACTTTAGGGTGGAACGGCGTCAGGCCACGAGCCGCACCGGTGACGGAGCGGAGAGCAGCTGCAGCACTTCCTTCGCCGGGACGGCTTTGCCGTACAGAAAGCCCTGCGCTTGTTGCGCGCCGTGCGCGAGGACAGCCGTCGCTTGCGCCTCGGTCTCGACGCCCTCGGCCGTGACGGACAAATTCAGGCCTTTGCAGAGACCGATGATCGCGCGCATGAAAACCGCGCTTTCGCTGCTGGTGGCAAGTTCCTGGACAAAGCGTCGATCGATCTTGAGCTTGTCAAACCGCAATTCGTACAAGTGATACAGGCTCGAATAGCCGGTGCCAAAATCGTCGATCACGATACGGACGCCGGAGTTGCGCAAAGTCTGTATGGCGTGTCGTGTCGCTTCCAAGTCCTCAACGAGGGCGCTCTCGGTAATTTCCGCTTCAAGGCGATGTGGCGCGAGCCCGGCGTCGTTTAGGACGGTCAAGACTGCATCGGCGAATTTTCGGTCGGCGAGTTGAGACGGCGAAAAGTTGAATGATAGCGAAATATCGTCCGGCCAATTCACCGCGTCACGGCACGCATCGCCGAAAAGCTGGCCCGACACCACGTCGATGAGGCCGAGTTCGTCGGCAAGGGGGATAAAAGTATCCGGCATTATCATGCCGCTTACCGGATGCTGCCAGCGGCCTAAGCTCTCGAAGCCGACGATCCGCTTCGATTTCAAATCGACGATGGGCTGATAATACGGTCGAATTTCATACCCTCCGATCGCCGCTCTCAAGTCCTTTTCCAAAAGCGATCGCTCGCGGACATGTGCATCCATCTTCGGATCGAAGAAGCAGTACTCAGTGTGCGTATTCCTGGCGCGAGAAAGAGCGACGTGGGCGCATCTCAGCAGCTCGTCGACAGTCATGTGCCCGCGGCCTGCCTGCGCTATCCCCACGCTTGCGCCGATGCTGTGATGCTCGATGCCGATTTGCACGGGCTTCTTGACGATCTCGACGAGCGAACAAGCAATCCTACGCGCTGTTTCGGGGTCGCTACCTGCCAAGCACAGGGCAAATTCGTCGTCGCCAATCCGCGCAAAGATGTCGCCCGATGCGGCGCGATTGCGAATCCGCGAGCCCACCTGTGCCAGCGCCTCGTCACATCCAACGTGGCCATACACTTCATTAAGCTTCTTGAACTGATCGAGACCCAGCAAAAGAACGCTCATCTTGTTGTCGGATTTTTTCAACGCTGCGCTGACGTCGCTTTGGAATTGACGCCGGTTCGGCAGTTGGGTCAGCGGATCGCGCATCGAAGCCGCTTGGGCATGACGCTCGGCCGCCACGCGTTTCGCGCGTTCGCGCCGTTGGTCCCCGATGCGGCGGGTGCTGAACACCACCAATGCCATGCCGAAAAAGTATAAAAATGACGGCTTTACCGGCTCGATGCCGAGGGCATCATGAAGGATTGCGAAGTCCGCCCCAGTCGGCAATTGCCATGTAGGTGAGAATGGCCATGGAGAAAATCACCAAAGCATCGGTGATTTCCCGCGCCGCCGCCGAGGAAAAGTCAAAGGCAAAGAAACGCTTTAACGACTTGCTCATGGACACACCTTTAGGCAACAGATGTGTCGCAGAAAGACTTCACTTTTTCATGAATCAAAAGCGCTCCAATTGAGCGCATTTAGGATTTCTTCACCTAGGCAAGCGTGCCGGACCCTGCATTCGGGTCGGAACAGCGATCAGGCGGACGAGTTTCCGCGGCATCGCGATCGGGCGGCCGGGGGTGGAGTAACTCCGCCGCTCTCCTCGTGGAGAGGCGAGTTTCAACGCCGCCGCGATGCGGGTCTTTTTGATCGCCGCTTCGGCGCCGGCGCTTTACGCCGCGGCCCATCATCCTGCACACGGCGGCACCAGGCCGCGATCCGGCCGCGAACGTCCTTGTCGGCAAATGCATCGCCGGAAATCGAAAGCCGCTCGATGTACCAATCATAATTCTGCTCGAGCAGGCCCTCTTCGCGCAATCCGGTTTCCATCATGACGATGAGCGGCAAATCGAGCGCATAGGCCATCGCCGCCTCGATCTGATTCCACGGCGTGGTGTAACGCACCGACTCGAGCTTTTTTTCTTGCGCGGATTTGCGCTTTTCAAAGCCCGAATTGAAATAGGTGCGTTCATAAGCGACGATAATCACGGCATCGCATTCGTGCATGATCCGCGAAATGACCTTCAGCGGATTTTCGGTCGAATATTCGGTCATGTTGACGGCGCGCGGCTCCATATTGCACTTGCGCAGCAAGGCGAGCAGCGCCTTGAGAAATTCCCGCTGCGGTTCCGCATAAGGCGTGCCGAAGCTGATGAAGACGTGTTTTTTAGCCATTGCGCAAAGCCCCAATCCGCTCGTCGTAACGGAACGAGCCGCCGCATCATAGTGTACGAATCGGAGCGATTGCAGAGGGCAGCGTGCGCCGGGTCGTGATGCAATCGCGGGCGCCGCGAAGCCGCTTGCAAAGAATTGGGCCGCCCGGCAACCCGGGCGGCCCCGTTCGTCGCAAGATAAAACTAGACGATCGCGCTCAGCCCCACCGGATGGCGATGGCGCCGGCGATCGAGCGCGGCCGGGTCCGCACCGCGTGGCCGTCATTGCCCAACTCGATCACCCAGATCCCGGCTTCTTGACCGACGATCTTGCCGACATGGTGCGGCCAAACAACGACTGCACCGATGCCTGCCGGTCCGGGCTCTCCCCAATGGGCCCAATTGCGCGCGAGATTGAATGCGGGACCGGGATCGCCGGATACGAGCCGCCGCATCTCCCAACCGCACCACGCCGCCGGACGTCCGCTGTCGCGGCCGCTAGACGCGCTGTGTTGCGGATACGCATCGACGCCCGGCGCGGAAAACCCGAAATTTGCGGACGTCGCGTACGATCGCGGTTGCGCCGCGAATGGGCCGCCTGGCGTCCATTCCGGCTGCGGCCCCGCAGAGCTGCGGCTCCATGCTCCGTAATGGTGACCGTGCCGGTAATGGTGTTCGCGCGCCTGTGCGGATTGCGCACACACCACAATGGCCGCAACGGCGACCGCAAAGGTCGTCTTCTTCATGCGATGACTCCTAATCTTTTCACACGACGTTTTGTTGTTGTTACCGCCCGCAAACAAAAACCCCACCAAACAGCAGGCTTGGCGAGGTTGAGCGGACGGGTGTGCCTCATTGGCAGTTCAAGGCACCGGCGGGTTCATAGCATCATCGCGCGCTGTGGCTCTGCCCGATTTTGCATGGCAAGTATTTGTTTGGTGGACGCGCGCGCCAAATTCTCGCCTCGTTGTCCGTCGGCAAATGAGGCGATTGTTTGGTCGTTATTTGTTGTTTATTGTCTGCGTGCCGATGTCGCAGCGACTATCGCCATCCGCGACGCGAATCGCAAACGTCCGCTCGGTTGCCCGCCGGCGGACATGGCTCGCCATGGTGCTGCCGCTTAGATTAATCCGCGACCGTCGCCAGCTCTCGCCGATCGACCGCGCCGGTAGGCGGAGGGAGCGATTCCAGCGCTTGATCCGGCCCGCACCCGGCTGTAGCGTTTGCGCAAAACAACTGCGCGGAGGAGCGATCCATGACGTCCTTCACCATTGCGCCGCTGACGGGCCATACCGGCGCCGAAGTCGTCGGCCTCGATTTCACCGGGCCGGTCGACGCCGAGGCCCGCGAAACGCTGAACCGCGCCTTTGCCGAGCATCACGTGCTGGTCATGCGCGACCAGCACTTCGACCCGATCGAATTCAAGGCCGCCGCGCGACTGTTTGGCGAGCTACAGATTCACGACAAGAAAGAGCAGCACGTCCCCGGTCATCCCGACGTCTATTACGTCTCCAACGACATCATCGTGAACGGCAAGCGCATGATCCCGGGCGAGACCTTCCACACGGATCATTCCAATCACCCGGCGCCGCCCAAGGCGACGACTTTGTTCGCGGTCGATCTGCCGTCGCGCGGCGGCGACACCCAATACGTCAACATGCACGACGCCTATGACGATCTGCCCGACGGCACCAAGCGGCGCATCGATGGGCTCAAGGCGGTGCACGTTTATCAGAGCAAATACAGTCCCCGTGCACTCACTGGCCTCAATGACGAGAGCCGGGCCAAGCTGCCGCCGCCCGGCGTCCACCCGCTGGTGCGCACGCATCCGGAGAACGGACGCAAGGCGCTGTTCCTCAATCCGGTGCGGATGGAGTCCATCGTCGGCATGGAAGACGACGAGGCGCTGAAGCTGATCGACGAGCTGATGCGGCATGCGACGCGCAAAAAATATGAGTACCGCCATCAATGGCGTCACGGCGACTGGGTGCTGTGGGACAATCGCAGCGTCATGCACCAGGCCAATCCCGACTACGACATGAACGAGCGCCGCTACCTCTACCGTCTCATGCTCAAGGGCGAAGTGCCGGCGTGAGACGTCGAGCCATGGCGATGCCGATCTTGATCGCGCTGGCCGGCCTGATGGGAGCGAGCGGTATCGTGCTGGCCGCCGCCGGGGCGCATGTGGCGCCCGGCTCACGCCTCGACAGCGCCGCCTACATGCTGTTGTTCCACGCCGCTTCCGTGCTCGGCGGAGCGGCGCTCGTGCAGCAGGGCGTGCTATGGCGGCCCTTGGCGATCGTCGTGCTGGCCGCATGGGTGCTGGGCGCGGTTTTGTTTTCCGGCGACATCGCGCTGCGCGCTTTTACCGGCCATCGCCTGTTTCCATTTGCCGCGCCGTCCGGCGGCTTTATTCTGATCGCCGCCTGGCTCGCGCTGGCGGCCGCCGCGGTCGCCGCTGTGGTGCGGAGTTGATCCTGCGCATCTGATGGGGCCGATCACGACTTGGCCACGTTTGCGGGCTTTGTCGCACAAGGACAGCGCGACCTGGTCTTGGCGGCGCCCGTATTGCGACTCATCACCTGTAATATCAATGGTTTAGGTGCAACAGGCTTGGCTGCATATATTGAACCCGGCCCGGGGTTTAAGGCGGGGCCAGGATTTGCGCGGCGACCATGCGTCTCGTGTGATTGACAGCGACCGACGCCTATGATGCCGAGACGCTCAAAGGGAAGCACCATGAAATTCGTCACTGCGGCGCGTCTCGCCGTCTTGCCGGCGACGGCCGCGCTCCTGGTCACGTTGGCCGGTTGCGATCGCGGCGAGCCGCGGCGCGCGGCGCAGGCGCCACCGACGGTGACCGTTGCCAAGCCGGTGCAGCGCACGGTGGTCGACTACGACGAATATGTCGGCCGCTTCGTCGCGGTGGATTCGGTCGAGATTCGCTCCCGGCTGTCCGGCTATCTTTCGGCGATCCATTTCACCGACGGCCAAATGGTGAAGAAGGGCGATCTGCTTTTCACCGTCGACCGCCGGCCGTTCGAAATCGCGCTGGATCAGATGCGCGCCAATCTCGCTCAGGCGCGCGCCAATCTCTCGTTCGCGCAGGGCGATCTGCAACGCGGCCAGGCGCTCTTGCAAAACAAGACTATCACCGAACAGACCTACGATCAGCGCACCCAAGCCAAGAACGTAGCGGAAGCCGCCGTCGCCGCTCAGGAGGCGATGGTGAATTCCGCCGAGCTCGATCTCGATCAATATAGCGAGTTGCGCGCGCCAGTCGACGGGCGGATCGGCGACCGCCGCGTTTCCGTCGGCAATCTCATCAGCGGCGGCGCCGGCGGCAATACCACGCTCCTTGCCACCATCGTTTCGGTCGATCCGATCCGCTTCGAATTCACCTTCGACGAGACCTCGTATCTGCGTTACGAGCGGTTCGCTAAAAATCGGAAATCCGATCAAACGACGGATCCGCCGTCGGCCCAGCAAACCGGTCAACAAACCGGGCAACAGCCCGAGCCGCCGCCCGGTCAGCCGGCCGCGGACCAGCAACAAGGCGGCGTCGACACCGGCGTTCCCGTTTCGCTCAAGCTGATCGACGAAAAAGATTTCGACTACACCGGCAAGATCGATTTCGTCGATAACGTCATCAGCACGTCCTCGGGCACGATCCGCGGCCGTGCGGTGTTTGCAAATCCCAACGGCCTGTTCACCCCCGGCATGTTCGGCCGCATCCGCGTGCCCGGCTCGCCGCCGCATATGGCGCTCCTTATCCCCGACGCCGCCATCGGCTCCGAACAGGCGCGCAAATACGTGCTAGTCGTCGACGACGGCGGCACGGTGCGGCAGAAATACGTAACGCTCGGCCAGATCGATGGCGGCTTGCGCGTCATCACGGATGGTTTGCTTGCGACCGATCGCGTGATCGTCAACGGCTTGATGCATGCGCAGCCGGGGATCAAGGTGAAGGCGGAGGAACAGAGCATTTCCGTCTCGCCGGCCAAGACCGGCGACGAAGCCAAAGCCGATTGATGCCGTAAGATGCGCATCTCGCACTTCTTCATCGATCGGCCGATTTTTGCTGCCGTGGTCTCGATCGTTTTCGTGATCCTCGGCGGCGTGGCGTTTTCGCGCCTGCCGATCGCGCAATATCCCGAGATCGCGCCGCCGATCATCAACATCACCGGACAATATCCCGGCGCCAGCGCCGAAGTCGTCGCCTCCACGGTGGTCACGCCGATGGAGGAGCAGATCAACGGCGTCGAAAACATGCTCTACATGTCGTCGAACTCGACGGCGGACGGGCGTTTTTCGATCCAGGTCACTTTCGATCTCGGCACTGACCTCGACATCGCCCAGGTGCAGGTGCAGAACCGCGTCGCCATCGCACAGCCGCGGCTGCCGGCCGACGTCCGCAATATCGGCGTCACGGTGCAGAAAGCCTCGCCCGACCTGATGATGGTCGTGCATCTTTACTCGCCCGATAAATCCCGCAACTCTTTGTTCATATCGAACTACGCGACGCTCGAAGTGACCGATCCGCTCACCCGCGTCGACGGCGTCGGCTCGATCACCGTGTTCGGCAGTCGCGATTATTCGATGCGGATCTGGCTCGATCCGGACCGCCTGCAATCGCTCGGGCTGACCGCGACCGACGTCACCAACGCGCTGCAGGCGCAGAACATCCAGGTCGCGTCCGGCGTGCTCAACCAGCCGCCGGTGGCGAATCCCGGCGCGTTTCAGGTCGCGGTGCAGACGCTCGGCCGGCTCGACACACCCGAGGAGTTCGGCTCGATCGTGGTGAAAGAAACGCCGGGCGCCGTGGTGCGGCTGCGCGACATCGCCACCGTGCAGCTCGCCGCGCTCGACTATTCGTCGAATTCATATCTCGATCACGACCCCGCGGTCGCGCTCGCCATCTTCCAGCGGCCGGGCTCCAATGCGCTTGCCACCGCCAAGGGCGTCATCGATCTAATGGCCAAACTGGCGCAGCGGTTTCCGAGCGGCGTCAAATACGCCATCGTCTACAACCCGACGCAATTCATCCAGCAATCGGTCGACGCGGTGATCGACACCATAGGCGAAGCCATCGTGCTCGTCGTGCTGGTGGTGATTTTGTTTTTGCAGACGTGGCGTGCCGCCGTCATTCCACTTGTTGCCATACCCGTCTCGCTCATCGGCAGCTTCTTCTTCATGGCGGCGTTCGGCTTCACGCTGAACAATCTTTCACTGTTCGGCCTCGTCTTGGCGATCGGCATCGTGGTCGACGACGCCATCGTCGTCGTCGAAAACGTCGAGCGCAATATCGCTTCCGGGCTCGCGCCGCGCGACGCCGCGCGCAAGAGCATGGATGAGGTCGGCTCGGCACTGATCGCGATCGCGCTGGTGCTCTGCGCGGTGTTCGTGCCGTCGATCTTCATTACCGGCATATCCGGCCAGTTCTACCGGCAATTCGCGCTGACCATTACCGGCGCCACCGTCATTTCGCTGATCGTGTCGCTGACGCTGTCGCCGGCGATGTGCGCGTTACTCCTCAAGCCGCACCAAACCGGCCACCGCGACCGCTGGTGGGAGCGGCCGATCCACCAATGTTTCGGCTATTTCAATCGCGGCTTCGACAAAGTCGGGCTCGGCATTTCCTGGCTTGCCACACGAACCGTGCGGCGCGTCGTCATGATGGCCGCAATCTATCTCGTCGTCATCGCGCTCGGCTTGAATGCGTTCCGCACCGCGCCGGTCGGCTTCATCCCGCAGGTCGACCGCGGCTACATCATCGTCGTCGTGCAGTTGCCGCCCGGCGCCTCGCTTGCCCGTACCGACGCGGTGCAGCAGCGGGCGCTCGACATCGCTCTCGGCGTGCCCGGCGTTGCCCACGCCGTGAATATCGTCGGCTTTTCCGGCGCGACCTTCACCAATGCGCCCAATTCCGGCGCGCTGTTTCTGGTGCTCGATGACGCCCAGAAACGCGGTCACGATTCGCGCCAAGCCGCGGCCGCGATCCAGGCTGAATTGAACCGCCGTCTATCGGTGATCCAGGACGCCTTCATCATCGCCGTGCTGCCGCCGCCGGTTCTCGGCATCGGCACCGCGGGCGGCTTTCGCATGATGGTCGAGGACCGCGCCGGGCAGGGCTCCGAGGCGTTGCTGGCGGCGACCGAAGCGCTTGTGCTTCGCGCCGTGAAGACGCCCGGCATCGCGCAGGCGTTCTCGCTGTTCGAAACCTCGACGCCGCAGGTCTATCTCAACATCGACCGCATCAAGGCGCAGCTCCTCGGCGTCAACGTGCAGGACGTGTTCAACGCGCTGCAAGTCTATATCGGCTCGTCCTACGTCAACGACTTCAACCTGTTCGGCCGCACCTTCCGCGTCATGGCGCAGGCGCGCGACGAGGATCGCCAGCATATCGCCGACGTGCTGAAAATCAGGGTGCGCAACTCCAACGGCGACACCGTTCCGCTCGGCTCCTTCACTACCGTGGACGATATTGCCGGCCCCTATCGCGTGCCGCGCTACAATCTCTATCCGGCCGCCGAGATCGACGGCGCCGCCGCGCCCGGCTATTCGCAAGGCCAGGCCATCGCGATCATGGAAAAGCTCGCCAATTCGCTGCCGGAGGGTTTCGCCACCGAGTGGACGACGCTCGCTTTTCAGCAGCTCAGGGCCGGCAATACCGCGATGTTCGCGTTCGTTTTGGCGGTGGTCTTCGTCTTCCTGGTGCTGGCCGCGCAATATGAGAGCCTCACCTTGCCGCTCGCGGTAATCATGATCGTGCCGATGTGCCTGGTCGCCGCCATCACCGGCGTCATCCTGCGCGGCCTCGACAACAACATTCTCACCCAGGTCGGTTTCGTGGTGCTGATCGGCCTTGCCGCCAAGAACGCGATCCTGATCGTCGAGTTCGCCCGTCAATTGGAGGACCAGGGGCGCAATCGCTGGGAGGCCGCCGTCGAGGCGACGCGATTGCGGCTGCGGCCGATCCTGATGACTTCGTTTGCCTTCATTCTCGGCGTGACGCCGTTGGTCTGGGCGATCGGCGCCGGTGCGGAATTGCGCCAAGCGCTTGGCACCGCGGTGTTTTCCGGAATGATCGGGGTGACGGCGTTCGGACTGATCTTCACGCCGGTGTTCTACGTGATCGCCCGCTATATCGCCCAACTGGGACACCGGCGGGGCAATGAGAGCCAAGACGCGCCGCAGCCCGCGGAGTAGGCGGCATTTTCTAAAGTCGCGAAGCGCAAGCCGCTATTCTCGGCCCGCGCCGGAATAATGGCCCGGCCCTCGGTGTTCGTCGCGGTACGGTTGAAGTATGATCGTGCCGAACGGGTCTCGTCACGTCGGGGGCGACATCGGACCGCCGGAGGGAGTCGCATATATGATCCAGAAACTGCTCATTGTATTTGGGGTGCTGATGCTCGGCGTGAACGCCGCCGCCGCCCAGAGCTGTCAAGATCCCATCGACAAGCGCCAAACGTTCATGAAGCACAGCGCCGCTGAGGCAAAAATCGGCTCTTCGATGGTCAAGGGCGAGATACCTTTCGATCTCGCCAAGACACAGGAGATTTATGCCGCGTTCGCCGCCGATGCGGGCGCGATGCCGACGCTGTTTCCGGATTGCTCGAAAACCGGCGATCACACCACCGCGGCGCCGGCGATCTGGGATCGCCCGGACGACTTCAAGGCGGCCATCGCCAAATTCGCCGCGGACATTAAGGCGGCGCAAGACGGCACTAAGGATCTCGACAGTCTGAAGACCAATTTCCAGACCATCGGCAAGGATTGCGGTTCCTGCCATCAGATGTTCCGGGTGAAACCGAGCTGATAAGTTTCAGTTCCTGACACGGGCGGCGGTCCGCAGCGACGCGCCGCCCTTGGCTATTCGCAGTTTGGCCATTGCGGCAAATTACCGTTCGCCCCTACTATGGGCGTGATTTGCGACGCGCAGCTTACCGGCCTTAGTTTTTGCATATGTCCCGTTCAGAGCTGATTCGGCATGGCGCTACAGGCACCGGCAATCGTTGACGTGCGTCCGACCGGCGCTACGCCGACACTTGAGATGACGACGTGGCTGCGCGGCATCGGCGTACGGCAGGTGCGGCTTGCCTGTGGCCTTGTCATGTTCACTTATATCTTCTCGCATTTCTTCAATCACGCGCTCGGCAACATCTCATACGCCGCGATGGAAACGTGGCTGACCTACCACATCTGGTTTTGGCGAATTCCAGTCGTCAATTTCACGCTCTATGCCGCGGCAACGACGCATGCCGGGCTCGGTTTGTGGGCGCTGTATCAGCGCCGGCATTTTCGCTACACGTTCGCGGAAATCACCCAGCTCACATTGGGTCTGAGTATTCCGCTTTTGATCGCTCTTCATTTCGCGGGCGCGCGGGGCGGAGGACTTCTGTTCGGGCGGGGGCCGCCAAACTATGCATCGGTATTGCTCGGTTATTGGGTCGCGCGCCCGTTCATGATCCCGGTGCAATATGTTCTTCTCACCGTCGCCTGGACCCACGGCTGCATCGGGCTTTATTTCTGGCTGCGGCTCAAGCCGTTTTTCAAATGGGCGGCGCCATTTTTGCTGGCGGTGGCGGTGCTGCTGCCGCCCTTGGCAATGCTCGGCGTCTATCAGGGCGGGCGCGAGGCCATCCAGCTCGCCAAGGACCCGCAATGGCGTGCCCAGCATATCAATCCTATCCCTCCCGCGCAGCGCGCGGCCCTCGACGACATTGCTCTGTTTTATTTTCCAATCGTTTATATCGGTCTCATCGGTCTGGTGTTTGCCGCGCGCGGAGTGCGCACGCTGCGCGAGCGACGGCGCGGCATGATCACGGTTACCTATCCCGACCGGCAGGTGCGCGTGCCGCGAGGCTTGAGCGTACTCGAAGCGAGCCTGCGCTTTAATGTCCCGCACGCCTGCGTGTGTGGCGGCCGGGCGCGATGCTCCACCTGCCGCATTCGTATCGTCAGCGATCGCGGCGCATTGCCGCGGCCATCCGGGCGCGAGGCGTTTGTGCTCGCGCGCGTTGGCGCCGGCGCCGATCCCGCGATCCGGCTTGCCTGTCAGCTGCGCCCGCAAGCCAATGTGGCTGTCATTCCCGTCCTGCCCACGCATATCGGCGCCGATTTCGTCCGCAATCGACGCCGCATCAACATCGGCGAGGAGCGCTACATTGTCAGCATGTTCGTCGACATGCGCGGCTCGACCACGCTGGCCGAGGCCCGGCTGCCATTCGACATCGTATTCCTGATCAATCGCTTTCTGGGCGCCGCCTCGCAGGCCGTGATCGACGCCGGCGGTCAGCCCAACCAATTTATCGGCGACGGCATGCTGGCTTTGTTTGGACTTCAGGTCGACCCAACGACCGCCTGCCGGCAGGCGATGCACGCGGCGGCAAATGTCGCCGCCAATGTCGAATACATGAACCACCAATTCGCCACCGAGCTGCCCGAGCCGATCCAGTTCGGCATCGGTATTCACGGCGGCGAGGTCATCATCGGCGATATCGGCTTTCGCGATCACACCGTGTTCACCGCGGTCGGCGACGCGGTGAACGTCGCCGCGCGCCTGCAGGACATGACGAAAACTCTCAATTGCACGATCATCGTGTCGGAGGAGGTCTGCAAGACTGCGGGCATTGCGGCCGACGCGCTCGCGCGAACCGAGGTATCGATCCGCGGCCGCGACGAGCCATTGACGGTCCGCACCGCCGCGGACCCGACGGTGCTCGCAAGCCTGCTCGATCCGCAAGCCGCGCAGCTCGCGGAGGAGCCGCAGGTCGCATGACTCGAAGCAGCGGGGTGTTGGCCTGGGGGGCGATTGCCATCGTCTTCGTGCTTGGCGCGTTTTGGATCCTGACGCTGCCGGCCGTCGTTCCCGCCGCGGCGCTGCCGCCATACACGCCGAATCTCGACAACGGCCGCACGATGTTCAATATCGGCGGCTGCGCGTCGTGCCACGCCGTCCCCAACAAGGATCCCGACAAGGTCGATCGCACGCGGCTTGGCGGCGGTCTGGCGCTCAATTCGCCGTTCGGCACTTTCTACGTGCCGAACATTTCGCCCGACCCGAAGGACGGCATCGGTAAATGGAGCGAGGCGAATTTCGTCACCGCGCTATGGAAGGGGACATCGGAGCACGGCACCAACCTCTATCCGGCGTTTCCCTACACCTCCTACCAGCACATGCAGCTTAACGACGTGCGCGATCTGTTTGCTTATCTCAAAACCTTGCCGCCGGTGTCGGGTAAGGTGCGCCGGCACGACCTGAATTTTCCGTTCAACGAGCGCCGGCTGCTCGGCGGCTGGAAGTTGCTCTTCCTGCACGGCAGGCCCTTCGTGCCCGATCCGTCGCACTCGGCGCAATGGAATCGGGGCGCTTATCTCGTCAACGGTCCGGGGCACTGCGCCGAATGCCACAGCCCGCGTAATTTTTTGGGCGGCATCATCGAAAGCGAGCGCTTCGCCGGCGGCCCGGCGCCGGACGGCAGCGGCTGGGTGCCGAATATCACGCCGGTCGGGCTGCAACACGGCGACGAGGTTTGGTCGGAGAAGGACATCGCGAGCTTCCTCGGCGACGGCATGATGCCGTCCGGCGATTTCGCCGGCAGCACGATGGCCGAAGTCATCCGCAATACCTCCTTGCTCGGCGGCGACGATCGCGCCGCGATCGCCGATTACATTTTCACGCTGCCGCCGGCGCAAGGCCCCACGCCGCCGTCGAAGAAAAAAGACTGAGAATGAACACCGGCAAGGGCATTGCGCTCAAGCTGATCTCGGCGGTGCTGTTCGCGGTGATGTCGGCGCTGATCCGTTATCTCGGCGCGCGCTATCCGATCGGCGAAGTGGTGTTTTACCGCTCGGCCTTCGCCATCGTGCCGGTAGTCGTCGTCTACGCCTGGCGCGGCGAGCTTGCAGCGACAGTGCGCACCGAGCGCCCGCTCGGCCAGGCGAGCCGCGGCGCCTTGAGCATTGTCGGCATGTTCTGCAATTTCGGCGCGCTGGCGCGGCTGCCGTTGATCGAGGCCAACGCGATCTCGTTCACCTCGCCCTTGATCAGCGTCGCGCTCGCCGCTTTGGTGCTCAAGGAGCGCGTGCGCATCTACCGCTGGTCCGCCGTGACGATCGGATTTCTCGGCGTTCTGGTGGTGCTGGCGCCGCATCTTTCCGGCGACGAATTGACCATCGCGATGGCGAGCGCAACGAGCCTCGCCGGCGTCATCTACGCGATTGCCGGCTCGATCACCAATGCCGGCACCATGATCCAGACGCGACATCTGACCAAGAGCGAAACCACAAGCTCGATCGTGTTCTATTTCTCGCTGATCTGCGCGCTGGCCGGCCTGGCGACCTGGCCGTTCGGCTGGCTCGCGCCCACCGGCGCCGAATTTGCGGTGCTGGCGGCAATAGGCTTCCTCGGCGGCACCGCGCATATTCTGCTGACCGAGAGCTACCGCTATGCGGCCGCCTCGGTGGTCGCGCCGTTCGACTATACGTCGATGGTCTGGGCGCTGGTGCTGGGCTACGCCATGTTCGGCGAGACGCCGACGCCGATGATCATCGTTGGCTCGGCGATCATCGCCGCCGCCGGCCTGTTCGTGATCTGGCGCGAGCGCCAGCTCGCCTTGGCGCGCCGGCGCGACGCAGCAAGCCCTTTGGCGGCTGCCGCTACGATTCCGCTCCGAACGCCTTGAACGTGATAATGGTGCGGGTGTCGGCGATGCCCGGGATCGGCTGCACTTTCTCGGCGATGAAATGGCCGATATCGGTCGACGGATCGACATAGAATTTCACCAGCAGGTCGAAATCGCCGGCAGTCGAATAGATTTCCGAGGCGATTTCGGCGTCGGCGAGTTTGTTGGCGACCTCGTAGGATTTGCCGAGCTGGCATTTGATCTGCACGAAAAAGGGGACCATGCGCGCCTCCGGGCGGTCGGAACAAGCTTATACCAAACCGCACGGACTGCACGAGCCCAACCGGACGGTGTAAGGTCCGCAAAAATCGGACGCAAAATGCCTAGACCCGTCGATCTTCGCCTCAATGCCATCGTCGATCCCGAGCGCGCCGGCGGCCACGATCTTGCCGACTTGGCGCGGCTTTGCGCGGAAGGAGGCGCGACGCTCATTCAATTGCGCGACAAGGTGAGCGAAACGCGCGCCATGGTCGAGGCAGCGCGGGCGATCAAGAAAGCGCTGGCGCCGCTCGGGGTGCCTTTCGTCGTCAACGATCGCATCGACGTGGCGCTGGCCGCCAAAGCCGACGGCGTGCATCTCGGGCCGGACGATATGGCGATCGAGGATGCGCGCGCCATTCTCGGCCGGAACGCGATCGTCGGCCTGTCGGTCAAATCGGTTGTGGAGGCCGAGGCCGCGCCGCTCGATCTGATCGACTATGTCGGCTCCGGCGGCGTCTATGTGACGTTATCGAAGCAGCAGAAGAACGCGCCGATCGGTCCCGAGGGGCTGGCGCGCATCATCGGCGCGCTGCATCGCCGCGCGCCGGCCCTGCCGGTCGCCGGCATCGCCGGTATCGATGCGAGCAACGCCGCCGCGGTCATCGGCGCCGGCGCCGACGGCGTCGCCGTCATCTCGGCGCTGTCGCTGTCGCCAGATCCCGCCGCCGCGGCGCGCAGCTTGCGCGACATCGTCGACGCGGTGCTGGCCAAGCGGGGCGCGTGATGGCCGCGCCGATCGCGGTGACCATCGCCGGCTCGGATTCGGGCGGCGGCGCCGGCATTCAGGCGGATCTGAAAACGTTCTCGGCGCTCGGCGTCTATGGCGCCTCCGTCATCACCGCGCTGACGGCGCAGAACACCACGGGCGTGTTCGCCATTCACGAAGTGCCGGCGGATTTTATCGCGGCGCAGATCGACGCCGTGTTTTCCGACCTCGACGTCGGCGCCGTGAAGATCGGCATGCTGGGCAATGTTGCCGCGATCGACGCGGTCGCGGCAGGTCTTGCTTCCCATCGCGCGCGTAACATCGTGCTCGATCCGGTCATGGCCGCGACCTCGGGCGAGAAGCTCCTGCATGCGGACGCGCTCGGCGCGATGCGCAAGCTCATTTCGCGCGCGCGCGTGGTGACGCCGAACCTGCCCGAGGCGGCGGCGCTGCTCGATGCGCCGCAAGCGCGCAACGAGGACGAGATGCGCGCGCAGGCGCAAAAACTGCTCGCGCTCGGCGCCGGAGCGGTATTGATCAAGGGCGGCCACGGCAGCGGGCCGGAGGCCGTCGATCTTTTGGTCGAGGCCGGTGGCGCGACGCGCTTCGCGGCGCCGCGTGTTGCGACCAAGAATACGCACGGCACCGGCTGTACGCTCGCCTCGGCTATCGCCGCCGGCCTCGCCAAAGGCCTGCCGCTCGGCGAAGCGGTGCGCGAGGCCAAGGGTTATATCAGCGCGGCAATAGCGGCTGCGGACCGGCTCGATATCGGCTCCGGCCGCGGCCCAGTGCATCATTTTTACAAGTGGTGGTAGCCAGCGATTACGCCGCCGGCGCGCCGGGCTGCTTCATGGGATGCGCGCGCGCGAAAGCGTCGATCTGCGACAGCGCATTGACGATCCGGGCGAAGGTCGGGAACGGCGCGGTATCGACCGCAAAGTATTTCGCGCCTGCCGCCTGGCTGGCGAGGCAGATATCGGCGAGCGTGATGGCATCGCCGTGGCAGTAGCGGCCGGTGGCCTTGTCCTTCAGGTGCGCCTCGAGCGCGGTGAGCGCGGCAGTGTGCCAATGCCGGCACCATTTCTGGACCGCCGCTTCGTCGAACTTGAATTCGTGCTCCAGATATTCGCGCACCCGCGGCACGATCAGCGGATGGGAATCGCAGGCGATGAGCTGGCTCAAGCCGCGCACGCGGGCGCGGCCGCGCGGGTCGCGCGGCAATAGCGGCGGATTAGGATGGGTCTCGTCGAGATATTCGATGATGGCGAGCGATTCGAACAGAGCCGGCCCGTCGCCGTCGATCAAAGCCGGGATCGCCATCATCGGATTGACCGCGTGGTAAGCCGCTTCGCGCTGCTCGCCCTTCATGAGATTGACCTGGATCACCTCATCGGGAGTGATGGCTTTGAGGTTGAGCGCGATGCGCACGCGATAGGTCGCGAGCGAACGCCAGAACGAAAACAGTTTCACCGTGTCTCTCCGTTCCTTGTCATGTCCTGTCTTGCGCCAGCCACCTCGGGACAAGCCCGGCGATAGCATGCATTCTATTTCTTCGTCCCGCCCGGATCGGCCCTAAGGCTCGCCGCCTCGATGCCGACAACCGCGATGCTCTCGTCGTTGTCTCCGGTATCGCCGGAAATACCGACCGCGCCGATGATCTGACCGCCCGCGTCACGGATCAGCACGCCCGCGGGGTTCGGCACCAGCCGCCCGCCGCTCGCCGCGACGATGGCGGCAAGGAAATTCGGGTTTTGCGCCGCCCGCTCCATCATCGTGCGTGAGCCCCAGCCCATGCCGAGCGCGCCATAGGCTTTGCCGACGGCGATCTCAAAACGAATGATTCCCGAGCCGTCTTCGCGCTTGGCGCAGACAACGTGTCCTCCGGCGTCGAGGACCACGACGGTCTGCGGCATTTGTTTGAGCTCCCGCGCCTTTTTCAGCGCGGCGTCGACAATGGTGGAAGCTTGGGTGAGTGTGAGTGACATAACGACTCCAATGCTAAGTTTCAGAATTCATCCTCGCTGATGTGAACCCCTTCTCCCCGCGTGCGGGGAGAAGGTCGGGATGAGGGGGCCTCTCCGCTGGGCTCAGAATTGCGGCGGCGCCCCCTCACCCTCACTCACTTCGTTCGTTCGACCTCTCCCCGCGCGGCGGGGAGAGGTGAGTATTGCGGCTCGCCCAATAGGCCGAGACCGTGGAGATTTCGGCGGCGCCCGAGCGATGGCGCTTGGTTTCTTCGTAACAGGCGAGCGTCTTGTCGACGAGGGGCAGGTCGATGCCGCGCGATTTTGCTTCGGCCAGCATGGCTTTCATGTCTTTGATGCCGCCGTCGACATTGAATGTCACCGGACCGGGGTCGCCGCCCTTGAGCATCGCGGCAATGCCGGGAGCGCGCACTTTGGCGATGATGGCGGCGCCGGACGTGTCGCTGAGCAGATCCATCAAGCGTCCCGGATCGACCGGCAGCGAATGGGCCAGCGCCAGGGCTTCGCCCAGCGCCTGCCAATAGACCATGAGCGGCAGATTGACCGCGAATTTGAGCACCGCGCCCGAGCCGACCGGGCCCGCATGTTCGAGGCGACGGCAAAGTTGCTCGAGAATGGGCCGGGCGCGCGCGGCGTCGGCCGCGTCGGCGCCCATGAGTCCGATGAGCTTGCCTTGCCGCGCCGGTCCGGTCGAACCGCCGACCGGGCATTCGACGAAAGCAGCGCCCTTGCCGCGCACCGCTTCGGCCAGCGCGACCTCGGTCGCCGGTAATACCGTACTCATGTCGATGAACAGTTTTCCGGCGACGTCGCCGCTGAACAGTCCTGACGATCCCTTGTAAACCGCGTCGAGCGCCGCCGCGTCGGTGAGGCTTGAGATGATGACTTCGGCGCGTTTCACCAACTCCGCCGGCGTCGCGACGACCGTCGCGCCCGTGACCGCCTTGGCCTTGTCCGGCGTGCGATTCCAGACCGCGACCTCGTTGCCGACCTCGATCAGCCGCGCCGCGATGGCCGCGCCCATTTTTCCGATACCGGCAATACCGATGCGCATGCGGCGCTCTCCCAGCTGTCGTTCCGGTGCGGACGATATTCGATCGGTGCGCGGTGAGAAAGCCGCTTGCGCGCGTACCGACCGAATGCCATAGCGTCGCGTCCTCATGAAAAAAGGGAGCGGGAGCGGTATGGCTTCGGGAAAGAAAGGTGCCGTCGGCATCGTCGGCCTCGGCATCATGGGCGGTGCATTCGCGGAAAATCTCGTTGCCGCCGACTGGCGCGTCATCGGCTATGACATCGCGCCGGCACGCCGGCGGGCTTTGGCGCGTATAGGCGTCGAGATCGCCGCCGACGCCGCGGACGTCGCGCGCCAGGCGAAGACCATCATCACGAGTTTGCCCAATCCCGCGGCACTCGCGGCGACTGCCGCCGCAATCGCCAAAGCCGGGGTGCCACGCCGCGTGGTGGTCGAGGCCTCCACTTTCTCGATCGAGGATAAGACCCGCGCTCAGGCGATGCTGCACAAGGCCGGCCACGTGCTGCTCGATTGCCCGGTGAGCGGCACCGGCGCCCAGGCCAAGGTCGGCGACATCGTCGTCTATGCTTCGGGCGGTGCCGCCGAGATCAAGCGGTTGCGCCCGATGTTCGCAACATTCGGCCGCGGCGTGTTCGATCTCGGCGAATTCGGCAACGGCAGCCGGATGAAATTCGTCGCCAATCTCCTGGTCGCGATCCATAACGTCGCGAGCGCGGAGGCGATGGTGCTGGGCATCAAGGCCGGCCTGCCGCCGCAGCTCATTTTCGATCTCATCAAAACCGGCGCCGGCAATTCGCGCATTTTTGAATTGCGCGCGCCGATGATGGTGAAGGATCGCTACGACAATCCGACCATGAAAATCTCGGTGTGGCAGAAAGACATGGACGTCATCGGCAGCTATGCGCGCAAGATCCGCGTGCCGACGCCGATGTTCGATGCCACGCAGCAAGATTTACGTGAAGGCGCTGAAGGGAGGCCGCGGCGCCGAAGATACCGCCGCGGTCTGCGCCGTGCTGGAACGGATGGCCGGCGTGAAACGCAAGTCGGGCAAGAAGAAAACGCGCTGAGCGTAAATTCCCTCTACGCACTGAGAATGGCGAAACGACTACGCCGCCGTCAGCGTCGGTATTTTCTTAAGTTTGGCGGCGAGATCGCGTTCGGCGACAGCCAAGTCATGGGCGCGCTGCAAATTGATCCAAAGATCGGGACCATTGCCGAGGAGTTTGCCGAGACGCAATGCCATCCCAGGCGTCACCGGCTGCTTTTCATTGAGTATGTCATAAAGCGTCTGCCGCGAAACGCCGAGCAAGCGCGCGATCTCGGTCTTGGATTTGCCAAGAGCCGGCAGCACATCCTCGCGCAGCATCTCGCCGGGATGCATCGGCTTTAAGCCGCGAATAAGACGGTTCCTGCTCATTAGTGATAGTCCTCCAAATCGACGTCAATAGCGTCCTCACCGCTTCAAGCGAAGGTCACTCGCCAGTTTCCACTCGCAACGACCGCATATCGACCGCGGTCTTGGCCTTTTAACGCGTGAAAGCGAAAACCGGGCACATTCATCGCCTCCGGCAACTTGGCGGCATTGAGCGCGAGCAAGATGCGCCGAATGCGGTCCGGGTTCTGTACGCTGAGTCTCGATGGATCGCCGCGCTCGGCGAAGCGCCGCAGACTCTTGTTTCGGAACGATCGGATCACGACATGACTGTAAGGTGCTGGCTTACAATTGTCCAGGGCGTTTTGGCGGATTAAGCTAGGTGCAATCGTGACGGCTCGGAGGAAAACGCATGTCATCGCTTGAAGGCGAAACCCGCATGGCGGCGGCCGCGGGCGATCGCAAGACGCTTGCAGAGCGCAGCGAAACGCGCGACGGCATGCGCATCGACTGGAACGTGCCGATCGCGATGGATGACGGCATAGTGCTGCGCGCCGATGTATTTCGCCCCGTTGCCGAAGGCCGCTATCCGGTGATCTTGAGTTACGGTCCCTACGCCAAGGGGCTGGCCTTCCAGGATGGCTATCCGAGCGCATGGCAACGCATGGCGGAAAAGCATCCCGACGTCACCGCAGGCTCCAGCAATCTCTATCAGAGCTGGGAAGTCGTCGATCCGGAGAAATGGGTACCGCACGATTATGCCTGCGTGCGCGTCGATTTGCGCGGCGCCGGTTGCTCGCCCGGCTTCATCGATCATTTTTCGCCGCGCGAGACCAAGGATTTCTACCACTGCATCGAATGGGCCGGCATCCAGCCATGGTCGAACGGCAAGGTCGGTCTTAACGGCATTTCCTATTACGGCATCAATCAATGGCACGTGGCGAGCCTCGAACCGCCGCATCTTTACGCCATGTGCATCTGGGAAGGCGCCGCCGATTGGTATCGCGACATGACGCACCATGGCGGCATCCTCTGCACGTTCTGGGACAATTGGTACGACATGCAGGTCAAGACCGTGCAATACGGCTCAGGCGAGCGCGGCAAAAGAAGCCGCGTGCACGGCGAACTCGTCTGCGGACCGGAAGTTCTCTCCGATGCGGAGTTGGCAAAAAACCGCGGCAATTTCGGCGCCGACATCGCCGCGCATCCGCTCGACGACGATTATCACCGCGCCCGTTCGCCGGTCTGGCCGAAAGTGAAAGTGCCGTTTCTGTCGGCGGCCAATTGGGGCGGCCAGCCGCTGCATCCGCGCGGCAATTTCGAAGGCTTTGTCCGCGCGGCGTCGAAGCAAAAGTGGCTTGAAGTGCACGGCATCGAGCACTGGACGCAGTTCTACACCGATTACGGCCACAAGCTGCAACTGCGCTTCTTCGACCGCTTCCTGCACGGCAAGAAAAACGACTGGGACAAGCAACCCCCGGTGCAGCTCCAGGTGCGTCACGTCGATCGATTCGTCGAGCGCGCGGAAAAAGAATGGCCGCTCAAGCGCACCAAGTGGACCAAGCTTTATCTCGATCCGTCGGGCGGGGAGCTGAGCGAAAAGGCCGTCAAGAAGAAAGCCAAGAAACGGGAAGTGATCCGCTTCGAGGCGATGGGCGATGGGGTGACCTTCCTAACGCCGCCGCTCGCTCGCGAGACGGAAATCACCGGCCCCTCGGCGGTCAAGCTGTTCGTTTCGTCTTCGACCAGCGATGCCGACATTTTTGTCGTGCTGCGTGTCTTCTCGGGTGACCTCAAAGAAGTGGTTTTCCAGGGCGCCATCGATCCGCACACGCCGATCGGCCAGGGCTGGCTGCGCGCCTCGCATCGCCAGCTCGATAAGAAACTGTCGAAGCCATACCGGCCCTATCACACCCACACCAAGATAGAGCCGCTCAAACCGGGCGAGGTGGTCGCGCTCGACGTCGAAATCTGGCCGACTTCGATCGTCGTGCCCGCCGGCCACCGCATCGCGCTCACCATCCGCGGCAAGGATTACGTCTATCCTGGGCCAAGCGGCGGGCGGCTATCGAATTTCAAGAACGAGCTCACCGGCTGCGGCCCGTTCCTGCACGACGATGCGCGCGACCGGCCGCCGCAGATTTTCGGCGGCGTCACGGGCCTGCATTTCGGCGGCGCGGCGCGGCCGTATCTGCTGTTGCCTGTCATTCCGTCAAAGCGAAAATGATCCTATAAAAGCGCCGTTGCGAAACGTACCGGTATAGCCGGAAGCCTCGATCAACATGAGGCGCAAGGGAGGGTGTGATGTCGCGTAATGGTGTGTCACGGAAGGTTTCGCGCCGAACGCTGTTGGCGGGTAGTGCAGCCGGCGCGGCCGCTGCGCTCGCGCGTTTCCCGGCGCCGGCTATCGCGCAAGCCGCACCGATCAAAATCGGCCTCCTCACCGTGAAGACCGGACCGCTCGCCCAAGGCGGTATTCAGATGGAGCAGGGCGCGCTCACTTTTTTGAAGGAGACGAACTACACGATGGCCGGCCGCAAGGTCGATTTCGTTTCCGCCGATACCGGCGGCGCTCCGGCTGGCGCCAAGACCAAGGTGCAGGAACTGGTCGAGCGCGACAAAGTCGACGTCATTATCGGCCCGCTGGCCGCCTTCGAGCTGTATGCCATCAACGAATATGTCCAACAGCAGAAGATGCCGACGCTCAGTCTCGCCGCGGCCGACAATCTCACGCAACGCCAGCCCAATCGGTATCTGATAAGGGCGTCGGCGACCTCGTCGCAGGCGATGCAGCCGCTGGGTCACTACGCGGCGACCGAATTAAAGCTCAAGCGTGCAGTTGCGCTGGCCGACGATCTTTCCTTCGGCTACGAAGAAATAGGCGGCTTCCAGGCGGCTTTCGAGAAGGACGGCGGCTGCCTCGTCAACAAACTGTGGCCGCCATTGGTGACGCCCGACTACACGCCGTATGTCGCGCAGATCGCCGATTGCGACGGGGTCTGTCAGGGTTTTGCCGGCTCGAATCCGCTGCGCTTCATGAAGGCCTATGCCGACGCCGGATTGAAATACCCAGTGGTGACGGGTGAAGTCGGCGGCGACGACGCACTTTTGAAAAGCTTCGGCAATGAGGCGCTCGGCCTCGTATCTTGTTGCCCCTATTCGCTTGACCTCGAGAGCGCGGCCAACACCCGCTTCATCGACGCGATGGTGCAGAATTTCAACGCCATTCCCGGCTTCTATGCCGCCGGTATCTATGTCAATTGCCAGGTGGTCGATGCTGGCCTGAAGGCGACCGGCGGCGACATCGGCGACAAAGACAAGTTCATGGCGGCGCTGCGGGCGGTCAATCTGACCCATACGCCGCGCGGACCGATCAAATTCGACCACTTCGGCAACGTAGTGGGGACTTTCTGCATTCGGCGCTGCGGCACGGAGGGCGCGAAATACGGCCTAAAACTGTGGAACAAGGTCGTCAAAACATACGAAAACGTCAGTCAGTTCTGGACCTGGCCGGAGCAGGAGTTTCTCGCGCATCCGGTCTATTCGCGCGACTATCCGCCGCTGCGGAAATGTTGAAAAAGGCGTGACAATAGCTGACTTTACGGTGCGGCTGGGCTTCGCCCAAGATGCATGAAATGATAACGTGAAAGCGATCGCCTGAAGGCCTGTTGTGCACGGGACGTAGCGGCATTGCAGGCACCGCAGATAAGCTCGGGCGCCACAGGGAGGATACCAATGTCTCGGAAGCTATTGTCTCGGAAGCTCAGCCGCCGCGCGGTTTTGGCCGGTACCGCGGCCGGCGCGGCTGCCGCGGTTGCCCGTTTTCCGACGCCCGCCATCGCCCAGGCGGCGCCGTTCAAGCTCGGTCTTCTGACCGTCAAGACCGGGCCGCTCGCTCAGGGCGGCATCCAGATGGAGCAGGGCGTCATCACGTTCCTTAAGGAGCACGATTACACGATCGGCGGCCGCAAGGTCGATTTCGTCTCCGCCGATACCGGCGGCAATCCGGCGGGCACCAAGACCAAGGTTCAGGAACTGGTCGAGCGCGACAACGTCGACGTTATTCTCGGCCCGCTCGCCGCCTTCGAACTCTATGCCATCAACGATTACATCCAACAGCAGAAGATGCCGACGCTCAGCCTGGCGGCGGCCGACAACCTCACGCAACGCACGCCGAATCCGTTTCTGCTGCGCGCCTCGGCGACCTCGTCGCAGGCGATGCAGCCGATGGGGCATTACGCGGCGACCGAACTCAAGCTCAAGCGCGTCGTCTGCATCGTCGAGGATTTCGCCTTCGGCTACGAACAGATGGGCGGCTTCCAGGCTGCCTTCCAGCAGGACGGCGGCTGCGTCGTCAACAAGCTGTGGCCGCCGCTGGTGACGCCCGACTACACGCCCTATGTCGCGCAGATCAGCGATTGCGACGGCGTCTGCCAAGGCTTCGCCGGATCGAACCCGCTGCGCTTCATGAAGGCCTATGCCAGCGCCGGACTGAAATATCCGGTGGTGACGGGCGAAACCGGCGCCGATGACGCGCTGCTTAAGAGCTACGGCGACGAAGCGATCGGCCTTGTCAGCTGCAGCCCGTACACGCTCGATGTCGAGACCGACGCCAACAAGCGCTTCATCGACGGCATGTTGAAGAACTACAACGTCATTCCGGGCCAGTATGCCGCGCTGCTCTATCTCAATTGCCAGGTGGTCGACGCCGGGCTCAAGGCCGCCGGCGGCGACGCCAGCGATAAGGAAAAATTCATGGCGGCGCTGAAGGCGGTCAGCCTGACCGACACACCGCGCGGACCCGTCAAGTTCGACCACCTCAACAATGTGGTCGGTACCTTCTACGTGCGCCGGGTCGGGACGAAGGGCGCCAAATACGGGCTCAAGCTCTGGAACGAGGTCATCAAGACCTATGAGAACGTCAGTCAGTTCTGGACCTGGCCCGAGGCGGAGTTCCTCGCCCATCCGGTTTATTCGCGCGATTATCCGCCGTTGACCAAGTGCTGAGCGGTCTTTCCCGTCATCATCCGCGCCAGCGGACGATCCAGTAGTCCGCGAGGCTCCGGTGTCGCACGGTGGAGCGGCCGAATCTGTCGGGATTACTGGATGCTCCGCCTTCGCGGAGCATGACAGGTCGGAAGGTCGGCGAGTATGACATTCTGGCTGCTGCTTACCGTCAACAGCGTGACGTTCGGCGGCCTGTTGTTTTTGTTGTCGGCCGGATTTTCCCTGATCTTCGGGCTGATGCGTATTCCCAATCTGACGCATGGCTCGATGTTCATGGCTGGCGCCTATCTCGGCACGACGCTGTTGTCCGGTGCGCTGGGATTTACGATGAACTTCTGGCTGGCCGCGATCCTCGCCGCGGTCGGGGTTGCTCTCTTGGGCGCGCTGATGGAGCGCCTGCTGCTGCGGCGGCTCGCCGGCCAGCAATTGGCGCAAGTGCTGGTGACGCTGGGCGTGTCCTTCATGGCCGCCGATCTCTGCCTGATGATTTGGGGCGGCGATCCGATCTCGGTGGCGACGCCGCCTCACCTCGCCGGTTTTATCCGCGTCGGCGGAGCCGCCTTCTCGCTGTATCGCATGGCGGTCATCGTGATCGCTGCGGTGTTCGCCATCGCGCTGTGGCTGATGCTCGAACGCACCCGGCTCGGCGCCATGATCCGCGCCGGTGTCGATGACCCGCAGATGGCGCGCGTGGTCGGCATCCGGGTCTCGCGGCTCTTCACCATCGTATTCTCGCTCGGCGCCGGCTTGGCGGGATTCGCGGGCATCATCAGCGGCCCGATCCTGTCGGTCTATCCGGGCCTCGACCAGGACATGCTGCCGCTCGCTCTGGTCGTCGTCATCCTCGGCGGCACCGGAAGTCTGCTCGGTTCGTTCGTCGGCAGCATCATCGTCGGCTTCATCTACAATTTCGGCCAGGCGCTGTTGCCGGAACTCGCATATTTTGTCCTGTTCCTGCCGATGGTGCTCGTCCTGGTGTTGCGGCCGCAGGGTCTGTTTGGGGGTCAGATCCTGTGAACCCTCCTGCGGCTGGTCCGAGCAAAAGTCCCGCGTCGGGCGCGGTCATCGCGCGACGCGTCGCCATCGGCGTCGCCGTCCTGGCGCTGATCGCTGCGCCGTATGCAATCCAGCAAGTCTATTACGTCAATATCGCGAGCCAGATCCTGCTTTACGCCGTCTTCGCGCTGGGGCTCAACGTGCTGGTCGGTTATGCCGGATTGGTGTCGCTCGGCCATGCCGGCTTATTCGGCGTCGCCGCTTACGCCGTCGCTTATCTGCTTGGCGCCGGCTATGGCCACGCCGTTGCGATCCTGGCCGGGCTCGCGTCGGGCCTTGTCGTCACGGCCGGTTTTGCCGCGCTGGCGCTGCGCTCGACGGGCATCAGCTTCATCATGATCACGCTTGCGCTCGGCGAAATCATCTGGGGGCTCGCCTATCGCTGGATCAGCCTCACCGGCGGCGATAACGGCATCAGCGTGTCGACACGGCCGGCGCCGTTCGGCCTGTCGCTCGAACTCGCCGGGCGCGTTTTACGACGCGACGCTCATCGTCTTTTTGCTCGCGGTTGCCGCGGTGGCGATTTTCGTACGATCGCCGTTCGGCGCCGCGCTGTGCGGCACTCGCGATCAGCCGCGCCGCATGACCGCGCTCGGCTACCACGTCTGGATGATCCGGTTCTGGGCTTTCATGTTCTCCGGCCTTTTGACCTCCGTCGCCGGCATTCTGTTCGTTTATTACACCGAGTTCATCAGCCCGCAGGCGCTGGCGCTCACCGCATCGGCGGAGGGTTTGCTGATGGTGATCTCGGGCGGCGCCGGAACGCTGCTCGGGCCGGTCGTCGGCGCGGCGCTGGTCGTCATCGTCAAGAACGTGGTGAGCGCCTATATCACGCGCTGGAATTTCATGCTCGGCGCCATCTTCGTCGCTATTGTCGTGTTCATGCCGGAAGGACTGGTGCCGGGCGCGGTGCGGCTGACCCGTTCGGCTTGGCGCGCCGCGAGCCGGCAGAAGCCGGCGGCAGTCGCTGCGGGGCCGCAGCAATGACCGCGCTCCTCGTCACCAATCTCTGCAAGTCGTTCGGCGGCCTGCGCGTCACCACGAATATCAATCTCGACGTCGCAGCCGGCGAGCGCCGGTTGATCATCGGCCCGAACGGCGCCGGCAAGACTACCTTGTTCAATCTGATTACCGGCGAGCTTGCGCCCGACTGCGGCTCGGTGGCGCTGTTCGGCCGCGACATCACCCGCATGCCGAGCCGCAAGCGCACCCATCTCGGCATGGCGCGGACCTATCAGATCATCACATTGTTCGCGCGCGACACGATCGAGCGCAACGTGACGCTTGCGTTGCTCGGCCTGTCGCCGCTGCGCTGGAATCCGCTGATCGCGCTCGACCGGCAGCAACACCTGATCGCGCAAGGCCGCGAGGCGCTCAAGCGTGTCGGCCTCGACCACATCGCCGCGCGGCCGCTGGCGCAGACGTCGTATGGCGAGCGGCGCCGTGTCGAGATCGCCATGGCGCTGGCGCAGAATCCGAAAGTGCTGCTGCTCGACGAGCCGTTCGCCGGCCTGTCGATCGACGAGCGGCAGGACGTTCGCAAGCTTCTCACCGCCATTCCGCGCGACGTCACCATCGTGATGATCGAACACGACATGGACACCGCGCTCGAGCTTGCCGACCGCATCACGCTGTTGCATTTCGGCGAGGTGATCGTCGAAGGCACCCGCGCCGAAGTGGTGGCCGATCCGCGCACGCGGGAGGTCTATCTTGGCGAATAGCGCGCTTAAGCTTTCCGGCATCGATGCCTTTTACGGCGACAGCCACGTGTTGCAGCAGGTGTCGTTCCAGCTCGGCGAGGGCAGGCTGCTGGGCCTGCTCGGCAGGAACGGCGCCGGCAAGTCGACCTGCATGAATGTCAGTGTCGGGCTGCTGCCGCCGCGCGCCGGCAGCGTCGAAGTGTTCGGCGCCGCGGTGACGCGGCTGCCGCCGGAACTGATTGCGGCGCGCGGCGTAGCGCTGGTGCCGCAGGGCCGCCGCGTCTTCAAAAGCCTCACCGTGCGCGAGAACCTCATGGTCGCCGCGCATGCGGGTTTCGCCACCCGCCACGCGCCCTGGACCGCGGACACGGTGTTCGCGATGTTCCCGCGGCTCGCCGAGCGCCGCGGGCAGCTCGCCGGCTACCTGTCCGGCGGCGAGCAGCAGATGCTTGCCATCGGCCGCGCGCTGATGGCCAATCCACGCGTGTTATTGATGGACGAGCCGTCGGAAGGGTTGGCGCCGCAAATCGTCGCCGAAGTCATGGCGACCATCCGCAAGTTGAAGGAAAGCGGTCTTTCGATCGTTCTGGTCGAGCAGAGCCCGAAGCTCGTTTTCGACATCGCCGACGACATCGTCATTCTCAACTCCGGCCGCGTCGCCGTGGTCTCGACGGCTGCGGAACTGAAGGGTGACGGCGTCGATCTGCGCCAGCATTTGGGCGTGTTTTGATTGTCTCCGATCCGGCGAAATTCGCCGGATCGATATTGCAAATTGCGGAACTCGCCGTCACGATGTCGGTTGAGGGTTCCGGAGGGGCATGACGTGATTACCGTTCCCGAATTGGCGGCAGAGGCCTTAGGCTCATACCTCGGCGACCATTTGAGCCGCAGGTTCGCCTCGACGCATGCCGACCTGACCGAGCTCATTCCATCGATTGCCAGGCTGTCCCTCGAATGCATCGGCAATAGCGACGCGCTCTACCACAATGTCGAGCATACGATGCTGGTGACGCTGGTCGGCTACGACATCATGAAGGGACGGTCGCTGCTGACGCCGACTTACCCCAGCGACTACGCGCATCTGCTCGTTGCCTGCCTCTTGCACGACATCGGCTATGTGCGCGGCATTCTCAAGGGCGACGGCGCCGACGGCTATGTCATCGACGCCAAGGGCAACAAGGCGAAACTGCCGCGCGGTTCGTCGGATGCCGCGCTGTTGGCCTACCACGTCGACCGGTCGAAGCTGTTCGTGATGGATCGCATGGCCAAGATCGAGCTGGTCGATGCCGAGCGGATCGCCGCGGCAATCGAATATACGCGCTTTCCGTCGTCGCATGGACCGCACGAATCCGACAGCGAAGAGGGCTTGCTGGTGCGCGCCGCCGATCTGATCGGCCAGCTCGGCGATCCGCATTACCTGCGCAAGGCCAATGCGCTGTATTACGAATTCGAAGAGGTCGGCATGAACAAGCAGCTCGGCTACACTTCGCCCGCCGATCTGACCGATCTCTATCCGCAATTTTATTGGAACAGCGTGTCGTCGCATATTCAGACCGCCATTCGCTATCTCAACGTCACCTCGAGCGGACGGCAGTGGATCGCAAACCTCTACAGCAACGTCTTCCGCGCCGAGCGCGACCTCAGCCTGAGCGGGCCGCAGCGGTAAGGCTTCATTTGCTCCTGTCACGATCGTGTCACGCCCGACAATCCATCTATCGCCAAGGTGATGTGCGGGTCCGCTTGCCGAGCGAGCAGGTGGTCGAAATCGGCCGTCAGATTTCGATCTAAGGACGACCGCTTTTACGGTCGCGCAACATTCTTTCTTATTGCACATTGCGGTTCGCTATGCTTTTCCCGACCGCGGCAGAGCTGAATTCAAGGAACACCATGCCCGAGCAATGGAACAAGTACGGTCCGACCGCTGCGCGCAAGCACGGCAAGCCCGGGCGCCAGTTGCGGCCGAAAAGCGTCACCATCGACGTCCACGCCCATGTCGACGTTCCGGAGGCGGCGAAATTCGTCGCCCCGCATCTCGATATGGCGAGCGTTCCGCTGTTCCATTTCGCCACGCCGGAATCGCAGGCGCTCACCCAGAAGCAATCCGCCGATATCAGCGCCCGTCGCGGTCACGAGCACCGGCTTGCCGATCTCGATTCGATGGCCATCGACATCCAGATGATCGCGCCGCCGCCGCTGCAGTGCTACTACACGGTGCCGCTCGACATCGCGGTCAAGGCGGCGCAAATCGTCAACGACGGCATCGCCGAGTTCTGCGGCAAACATCCCGACCGCCTCAAGGGCTTCGGCTCGGTGCCGATGCCCGACGGCCATGAGGCGGCTAAGGAGCTTGAGCGCTGCGTCAAGAAAGCTCGGCTTCACCGGCGTCGAGGTTTTGACCAATGTCGACGGCAAGGAATTATCCGATCCGGCCTTCGCGCCGTTCTGGAAGAAGGCCGAAGAACTCGGCGTGCTGGTGATGATCCATCCCAACGGCTTCACCGAAGCGTCGCGCTTCGAGCGCTTTTATTTCAACAACGTGATCGGCAATCCGCTGGAGACCACGATCGCGCTGCATTATCTGATCTTCGACGGCGTGCTCGAACGGCATCCCAAGCTGAAAATCCTCGCCGTGCACGGCGGCGGTTATCTCGGCGCCTATCCGGGCCGCATCGATCACGCCTGGGGCGCGCGCTCGGATGCGCACGGCGACTTGCCGCAACCGCCGACGATCTATCTCAAGCGCGTTTATGTCGATACGGTGGTGTTCACGCCTTATCAGCTCGCCGAGCTGGTGCGCGTGTTCGGCGCCGATCACGTCGTGATGGGCACCGACTATCCGTTCGACATGCTCGAATACGATCCGGTCGGCCATATCGCTTCGGTCGAGGGCTTCGATGCCGCGACCGTCGCGGCGCTTGCCGGCGGCAATACTAAGCGGCTGCTTGGGCTGTGAGCTGAATTCGGCGGCGAGTCGAACTCAAAACCCAATCCGGCGACGGCGCGTCATTTCGATTGTGGCGCGGGCGCTGCCGGCGGCGGCGGAGCCATTTGAGGCGGCGGCGGCGGAGCCATTTGAGCCGGTGGCGGCGCGGGGGGTGGGGCAGGCGGCGGCGGATTTGCAACATGGGCATAAACGGCGCCCGGCAAGACCGCCATGACGAACGTGGTCGGCGTCTCGGTCGGACCGAACGGTCCGGGGGCCTGATTCGCCACCGGCGGCAAGCTATTGAGATAGGCCACGATCGCCAGCGCATCCGATTTCGTCAGCTTCGCATAAGCCTCATACGGCATGATGGGCGCGAGCTTGCGTCCCTGAGGCGTCACTCCCGTGGTCAACGAGGTCACGATTTGCGCCGGCGTCCAATTGCCCAGCCCGGTCGCCTTGTCGGGTGTCAAATTGGGAGCGACGAATACGCCAAGCCCCGGAATGGCAAATCCCACGTCGGACCCGCCAAGGTATTTGGTCGCGTCTTCCTTGCCGAAGAAATGACCCGGTGTGTGGCAATCGGTGCAGCTCGCCACAGTGACCAGATATTTGCCGCGCGCGATCTCATGCTTATCCGCGGCATTGGCGCGAAGCGGCATTGCCAGACAGCTGCCGGCGAGCATGACGGCGGATGAGACCAGCACGATCCGTCGGCGGACCGATATCCTGCCGCGGCTTCCCCGGTACTGACGACATGCTGTAATCGTGCGTGCTTGCATTGAGGTTCCCCCTTTGTCGCCTATCGCGACGCCCCCGGCCAATATATCCGCCTGCCGGCATCGATAAAATGACAGAAAGGGGACGTCCGGCCAAGATTCACCGGCCAAGATCGCCGAGGCCGTTCGCGCAGTTGCGAGAACTGCACGCGCTCGCCCGGCATCAGCTCGCCTTCTTATGCCGGGCATTATTCCGTACCTGGGAACGCGCCGCCTTCTTTGACGCATTCTTGGGCACGTTATGGGGGGCGCGTGCGCTCGATCCGGTCGCAGCGCGCCGGACGCTGCCGCCGCTGCCGCCGCCAGCCTTCACGCTTTGCCGCAGCGCATCGATCAGATTGATGACGTTCGACGGCTCGCGTTCCTTCGGCCGCTCGATCTTTTCGCCTTTTTGCTTCTTGCGCAGGAGATCCTTGAGCGCGTCCTCGTAGTCGTCCTTGAATTGCGCCGGCTTGAAGTGCCCGGTCTTGGTCTCGACGATGTGGATCGCGAGATCGAGCATGTCCTTCGGGATCTTCTGGTCTTCGATCGTGTCGAAATACTCGTCTTCCTTGCGCACTTCGTAAGGATAGCGCAGCGTGAGGCCAACCATGCCTTTGCCGCGCGCTTCGAGCGCAATGATATGCTCGCGCGAGGTGAAAACCACCTTGCCGAGCGCCACCATGCCCTCCTTGCGGATCGCCTCGCGGATGACGGCAAAGGTCTGCTGGGCGACTTCGCCGTCCGGCACGATGTAATACGGGTCGCGCAGGTAAAGCTCGTCGATCTCGCCGCGCGGTACGAATTCTTCGATGTCGATGACGTGCTTACTTTCGATGGCGACGGCTTCGAGCTCGTCCGGCTCGAGCTCGATATATTCGCCCTTCGCCAGCTCGTAGCCCTTGACGACATCGGCGTTGTCCACCTCATCGCCGGTATCGGCATCGACTTTCTTGTAGCGGATACGGTTGCCGGTCGCTTTGTTGAGCTGGTGGAAGCTGATCTTTTCCCGCTCCGACGTCGCCGGAAACAATGCGATCGGGCAGGAGACCAGCGACAGTTTCAAATAACCTTTCCAATACGCGCGCGGGGCCACGGTGTTACTCCATTACTACTCTTGGCTCGATTAGTCTTGCGGAACGCGGCTTCAACGATAGCAGGGAACCCATGTTCCACAAGGTAACTTCCCGGCGACCGTTTCTTCTTTGTTCCGCTTGGGCCCGGGCCTACACTTCCAGAACTTCGATGATTCGCGAGTGAAATGTCATGCCGGCGGTAAAATCAATTAGCACCGCGACAAAAACCAAAGCACGGCTGTTTCACGCCCGGATGGTGGTGACGCGCGTCGAGGAATGGTGCGTCGAGGCCGAGACCGCCGAGGAAGCGCGTAGGCTGCTTGCCGCCGGCGCCGGTCATCGCTCGACCCCCGGCGAAAGCATCCAGGTCGAGCTCGATCGGCTGATCGAGGGTTAGGGCGGTCGGCGCGGAGCAGCGACGGCGCGTTCCGGGGTTGTCAAAGAAAAGGCCCACGCAGTCCGCGAGCGGAATGGGCTGGGATCCTTTCAGATATCACTTCCGTTTGAGTCCGTCGCGGAAGGCTATCGCTTCGAGCTCGACTCTGACGGCATCCTCGATTGGAATGACGGGCCGCGCCTCGAATACAAAAGCCGGAAGCATCGAGCAGAACTTATGAACGGCCGTGGGATCGTCACAGTCCAGCAACATATACCCGCCTCAGTCACCTACTCGTATGACGAACAACTCGATCTTGAAATTGCCGGGCGCTTTCCATTGGGTGAACACCTCAAGGATTCGCTTCTGCGCATTCTCGTATTCCATCGGCGATCCTTGCGGACGTTCGGTCCAGCTGAGCATTTATTTCATCGTCACCCCCTGTTTGCGTTGAAATCCTCGGAACGAATTATTTCTGACCAACGGTCCGGCCTTGCGCGCGCGGGCCGCGTTGACAAGTCGGCGTTTGGCCGCGAGCAAAGCCGCCCATAGGGTGCCTGCCGCGGCAGCTTTTGGGGGGTAAAGCGGCCGCGGCCGCCCTCAGCCGGTGCGGCAGCGACCACTCTGTCCGCTTGAATAACACGTTCCTTCCTCCTCCGACCTGCAGAGGCCGCCTTGATTGGCGGCCTCTTTCATTTCTAACCCGAAACCGAAGTGTCGAGACGTCCGCAATTTGGCGGCGATGATTGGAGAACAGCACCGGCCCTTCTCGACGCTTTAGTGGCTCATCAATTTGGTAGCGATGCGAGGTATGGCGGACATACCTCGGACATGGTCAATCGGTTGAAATTGACCCGAAGCCGCCGCGACGACCGTCTGCCTCGGTGTCCGTTATCGGAGGCATAACTGCCACGCCAACCATCGGCCGGCGAGGCAGAGTTTGACCCATCGGCGACGTGCCGCATCGAAGTTCAATTATATCATTTTAAAACTCCTGACTCTGCCGTACACGTATTTTTTGGGCACGCAGACCGTCTCACTTTGCCAAGATCAATTGTATGTCTCCCGAACTCACGATGTGGTTCGTGCTTGCGACGAAGATGGCGGTTACCGCGCTGTTTGTGACCGCGGCGACCATCATCGCCGAACGATTAGGCGCCACGGTGGGAGCGCTCGTGGCAACGCTGCCAGTCTCAGCCGGCCCGGTCTATGTGTTTCTGGCCCTCGATCACGATTCCACTTTCATTTCTTCGAGCGCGGTTGTGAGCCTCGCACTGAACAGCGCTACGGCGATTTATCTCACGGCCTATGTTCTGATCGCCCAACGACGTTCGATGTGGCTCAGCATATCCCTTGCATTTGTAATGTGGCTGGCGGCCGTTTTGGTGCTCAGCGCCGTCCAATGGGCCGCATGGTCGGCATCTGCTCTCAACGTCATCGTATTCACCGCTTGTACCTTCATCGTCCAGCCATTTTGCCTCGTACGCATCCCACGAACCACACGACCCTGGTATGACTTCGTGTTACGAGCGGGTCTGGTGGCTTCGCTAGTCGGCGTGGTCGTAACTCTAAGCTTTCAAATTGGCCCGACGGGAAGCGGCGTGCTTGCTGTGTTCCCGGTCATCTACACCAGCATTATGCTCATTCTGCATCGCCGCGTTGGCGGTCCTGCCACGGCAGCCGTGTTGGCGAACGCCGTTCCCGCTCTTGCCGGATTTGGCTTGGCTTTGCTCACCTTGCATCTCGCCGCAGTGCCGCTTGGATCCGGTGCAGCCCTCATCGTCGCCCTCGGCGTTTCCGTCGTTTGGAATGCCGTTATTTATGCGATACGTCGCTGCCAAGCTCTTGCTTAATTACCTCGCCCGGCCGGGGCGTTTGAGTAATGCCGGCTAGCGCGTCGGTTGTGGCCTATCGCGTCATTTTGTGGCGACGCAACAATTAGTCGCTTTTGGAGCAAGGCGGACAATGCGCGAGCCGCGCTGACAGAACCGGAAAATAAGTATGCGCCCCAATTCGGCGTCGATGTTTGCTCCCGAGGCGCGAGCAACAAGGGGCAGGGCAAAAAATCACTCCAGCTTGATGTTTGCCTCGTGGATCACCTTGGCCCACTTATCGGTTTCGTCGGCGGTGAACTTGCCGAAATCCGCCGGAGAGCCCGGCGCCATGATGCCGCCGAGGTCGACGAGCTTGCGCCGCATCGTTGGATCGGCAAGCGCGGCGTTCACCGCCGTGTTCAGCTTGTCGATAATATCCGCCGGCGTGCCTTTTGGCGCGCTGAGCCCATACCAGGCGCTGGCTTCGTAGCCGGGCACGAATTCGGAGATGCTCGGCACATCCGGCAGCGCCTCCGAACGCACCGTGGTGGTCACTCCGAGCGCCCGGAATTGGCCGCCACGAATGTAGCCGATCGAACCCGGCAGATTATCGAACGCGACCGCCACACGGCCGCTCAGCATGTCGGTATAGCCGCCGCCGTTCATGCCACGATAGGTGATGGCCGTGAGCTGGACGTGAGCCAATATCTTGAACAGCTCGGCCGACATCATCACCGACGTGCCGCTCCCAGGCGAGGCGTAATAGACTTTTCCGGGATTGGCCTTGGCGTAGGCAATGAATTCCGGAATTGACTTGGCCGGGACCTGAGCCCCGACTGCCATCACATTGGGTACGCGCATGATCCCGGCGACCGGATCGCTGTCGCGCAGGAAATTATATTTCAGGTCTGGGTAGAGCGTCGCGTTGATGGCGTTGGTCGGATTGGCGAGCAAAAGCGTGTAGCCGTCGGGCGCCGCCTTCACCATGTCCTCGGTCGCGATATTGTTGGCGGCGCCCGGGCGATCTTCGACCAAAAAACTCCCGCCAAGACGCTCCGACAACCACTGACCGATCAGGCGCGCAACGATGTCGACGGCGCCGCCGGCGGAGAACCCGACGAGGATTTTCACCGGCCGCGTCGGATAGTCGAGCGCGTATGCGGACTTTGGCATCGCCGGCAAAGCGATTGCGCCGGCCGAAAACCACAGAAATTGTCTACGGGGAAGCTTCATGCTCGGGCCCCAATGCGTTAGAGCGTCTTCCGCGGCTGCAGAAAGCGTAATCCAGCGTTGATTGATTGCCTGTCTGCTTGCCCGCCGCAGGCACAGTCGCTGCCTTTAAGTTCACGGAAAGCCGGCAAATCCCGCGGGCAGCTCGCTGACAAAATTACACCAATCCTCCGGCCGCTTATAGGGGTAGTGTCGCAAATCGGACATTTCGCAGTGTAAGCTTGGCCCCGAAACGGGCCGGGCAGCGGCGGATTTTAGCGGCATTTCGGTTGCGTCATATGCGGGTGTCATGACCACGGCTGATGCCTTGAGCCCGCCGGCAGGCGCGGGCGCGGTGCAGTTCCTCGGCAAGGAGGCGGCCTATTGGCGGCTGCGCATCAGGGGCGCAAGCCTGCTCATGCTCACGCTCGGCATCTATCGCTTCTGGTTCGCGACCGACGTGCGCCGTTACTTGTGGTCGAATACCGAAATCGGCGGCGAGACGCTGGAATATACCGGGCTCGCCACCGAGCTCCTCGGCGGCTTTCTGCTCGCGATCGCCATTGTCGGGCCGCTCTACACCACGATCGCCTCGGCCGCGCTCGCGCTCGACACGGCGGGAAAGGCGATCGCGGGCGTCGGCTTGGTCGTTCTGGTGCTGCTCGGTCAATTCGCGCTGTATCGGGCGCGCCGCTACCGGTTGACCCGCACGGTGTTCCGCGGCGTGCGCTTCGATCAGCACGGCTCGGCGTGGCGCTATGCGAGCTATGCGCTGCTGTGGTGGACGCTTGCCATCGCCACGCTCGGGCTCGCTTATCCGTGGGCGCAAGCGAGCCTGCAACGTTTCAAGATGCATCACACCAGCTACGGCGATCTGCAAGGTTCCTTTGCCGGATCGGGGTCGGCGCTGTTCCTGCGCGGCTTGCCGCTCTGGTTCCTGGTCGTCGGGCCGATTGTATTTGCTTTCATCGCGCTCGGCCGCATGGCCGATTGGAACGCGCTCAACGGCATGATGGCCGAGGGCGAGAGCGATCCGCTCGCCGTGCTCGCGGGCAGCGCCGGGTTCAATGTATTTTTCGTCGCGGCCGCGGCGCTGGGCGTAAGCGTCGTCGCGGCGGTGCTGCTCTATCCGCTGTTCGCCGCCATCATGATGCGCTGGTGGATTTCCGGCCTGCGCTTCGGCGCGGTGACGGTGCGCTCGCGGCTTGGCGCGGCGCAAGTCTATCGCATCTATCTGCGCTTTCTTCTCTATGTTCTGCCGTTCCTGCTCGTGGTGACGGCGGCCGGCGGCGTGTGCGTATTCCTCAGCAGCGCGCTGATCGGATCGAGCCGCAATTCCATCCTCGCCGAACTTTTTGCCAGTGCGATCACGCTCGCGATCTACGTCGTGATCGTGCTCGGCGCCTCGACCATTTATCAGGTCGTGGTCAGCTTCGCGATGTGGCGGCTCGGCGCGCAGTCGGCCGAGCTTTCCGGCGCGGACGCGCTCGACGGCGTGCGCGCGAGCGGTGCGCCGGATTCCGCGCTCGGCGAAGGCCTTGCCGATGCGCTCGGCGTCGGGGGTATCTGATGCGTCGGGTCCGGCGATGACGAGCACGGCTGATCCGCCGTCCGAGGCCGCGGCGTGGCGCGGTGCGGCCGTCTATTTCGACGGCACTTCGAGCGCGCGCAACGACGTCATCGTCGAAGCCGGCGCGACCGGCTTGCGCATTTTGATGTCGGGTAATGAGCACCTGCTCGACGAATGGACTTACGACGAATTACGCCGGATGTCGGCGCCGGAGGGCGTGCTCCGCCTCGGGCGGCGCGGCGAGACGCTGTTGGCCCGGCTCGAAATCCGCGATCGGGGACTGACCGCGGCCATCGAGGAGCGCGCCGAAACGCTCGACCGCGGCGGCGCGGCGGAGCGGCGGCTGCGCCGCAAAGTGGTCGGCTTGAGTTTCGCGGCCGCGGCGTCGCTCATCGTCACGGCGGTTTTCGGCCTGCCGGCTTTGGCCAGCCGGATCATTCCGTTCGTCCCGCTCGCGGTCGAGCACAGGCTAGGCGATGCAATCGACAAGAACATCCGCAGCGCGCTCGATACGCACCATCTCGGGCCGGCCTTCGCCTGCGGCGCCGCGCCCGGCGAAACGGCGGGACGCGTAGCGCTCGACAAGCTCGTCGGCAAGCTTGAAGCGGCCGCCACCCTGCCGTTTCCGCTGCATGTCGAGGTGGTGCGCCGCGCCGAGCCCAATGCCATGGCGCTGCCGGGCGGCCACATTTATGTCGATGTCGGGCTCATCGCCAAAGCGCAGACGCCGGACGAATTGGCCGGCGTGCTGGCGCACGAAATCGGCCACGTCGCCCATCGCGACGGCACGCGTACCGTATTGCAGACGGCCGGTCTGTCGTTCCTGTTCGGCATGATGCTCGGCGATTTCGTCGGCGGCGGCGCCGTCGTCATCGCTGCGAGGACCGTCTTGAAATCGTCCTATTCGCGCCGGGTGGAGGCCGCGGCGGACGCCTATAGCGTCGATTTGATGGAACAGGCGGGCGGCGATCCGCATGCGCTCGGTGCTATCTTAAAGCGCATCGTCGACGACAAGGATCAGGGCATGAAACTATTGCTCGACCATCCCGAGACCAAGGACCGGATCGCCGCGATCGACGCCGTTGCCGTCACCGGCACGCCAACGCCGCTGCTTGACGCGGCGGACTGGAGCGCGCTGAAACAGATTTGCGCCCCACTGCCGGTGAATGCTACCGGCAATGCCACCATTCGTTAGCCGGACCGATAATGCGCCGCCGTATCCTCAACGATCAACCGGTCTCGCGGCTTGCCGTCTGGGCGCGCCGCATTGCCTTATTCTCGCTCGCCGCGACGTTCATCGCCATTATCATCGTACGTTCCGGCGCGCTCGACATCGTTCCGGCGCTCTCGACGCTGGGCGGCGCTCTGGTGCTGGCCGGTGTCGCGATCCTGATCGCTTGCGGCGCCGGCATCGTTATCTGGCGCGACGGCATCGGCGGCGGCCGGCATGTGGCGGCCGCTTTATTCATCGGTTTTGCGCTCATCGCCTATCCGGCCTATCTCGGCATCAAGGCCTACCGACTCCCCGGAATTTACGACATCACCACCGATCCGATCGATCCGCCGCAATTCGACGCAATCGCGCGATTGCGGCCACGCGACGCCAACCCGATCGCCTATGCGGGTCTGTATACCGCGGAGCAGCAGAACGCGGCCTATCCCGATATCGCGCCCGACGACACCACGGCGACGCCACAGGATGCGTACAACGCCGCCATGAAGGTCATCAATAAGCGGCGCTGGCGCGTCGTCGATTCGCGGCCGCCGCAGGGCGCGCTGCCGCGCATTATCGATGCGCGGCAGTCGCAGGACAGTTCGGTGCGCGACGGCATCATCGAGGCCGTGGCGCGCACGCAGATCCTCGGCTTCCGCGACGACGTCGTCGTGCGGGTGCGGGCGACCGCCGACGGCGCCCGCATCGACGTGCGCTCGGCCTCGCGCTACGGCCGCCACGATTTCGGCACCAATGCCGCGCGGGTGCGCGATCTCATCGACGACATCGACGACGTTTTGTCCACGCCGGCGCCGGAGAAGCCGGCAAAGAAACCGGCGCCGCCGCCCCATCAGCCGGCGGGCAAAGCCTCCGCCAAGCGGTAGCTCCCCGCGATCGACGGCGGGCCGTCGGTTAAGACCACGCCGCGCGCGGCCAAGTCTTCCAAATGCGCCAGCGTGGACAGCGCGGCGGCGCCGGTGAGCCGCGCATCGAGCCCGATATAAACCGCCTTCACCAGCGTCGGGATATCGGCTGAGCCCTTGCCGAGCCGATGCAGGATGGACGCCTCGCGGCCTTGCCGATGCCGGATCAGGAATTGCACGTAGCGCGGTGCGTCGCGAACCGGAGCGCCGTGGCCGCAGAGGTAGAGCGGCTCGGTGCGCGCGGCGAGCTTATGCAATGACGCCATGTAGTCGCTCATGGCGCCGTCGGGCGGCGCCACGATCGTGGTCGACCACGCCATGACATGATCGCCGGCGAAGACGAGGTCGGCCTCCTTGAATGCAAACGCCATATGATTGGCGGTGTGGCCCGGCGTCGTTATCGCTTCGAGCGTCCAGCCGTCACCGCTCACCACCTCGCCGTCGGCAAGCGCTATGTCGGGACGGAAATCCATGTCGGCAGAGGCATCGAGGCGGCGCGTCTCGCCGATATGAAGCGGCCGCGCCAGCCGGTGCGGACCTTGCGCGAAAACCTTGGCGCCGGTCGCGGCTTTGACTTTGGGCGCCGCCGGCGAATGGTCGCGATGGGTGTGGGTGACGAAAATATGGCTGACGGTCTCGCCGCGCACGGCGTCAAGGAGGGCTCCGATATGCGCGTCGTCGTCGGGGCCGGGATCGAGGATCGCGACTTTGCCGCGGCCGATGATGTAGCTCATCGTGCCCTTGAACGTGAATGGCCCGGGATTATTGGCGACGACCGCGCGGACCTGCGGCGCGATTTCCCGCACCTTGTCGGGCTCGAGATCGAAGCTCTTGTCGAACGGTACGTCGTCGGTCATGCGGGGCCGGTCCCAGATGGGCTTTAATAATGTAGGGCTTTGCCGGCGCATCCGTCATGCCGCGCGCTCTGCGCCGCCGCCCCACCATGTGCGCAAGCGGTGCCGCAAGCGCAAGGGCGCCGGGCGAGCGCGCCAGACTGGGCCGATTTGACTGGGCCGATTTCACTGGGCCGATTTGCAGGATTTGGGGTGCCAAAAATAGTAGAGCCCCGGTGCCGGGAATGCCGGGGCTCTAGCAACCTCAATTCGCCACGGTAAGTGAGACCGAGATCGCCGAACATAGCCATGCAAACGGCGGGCCAAGTGCGGCTCCGGTAAAACCGCGACGATTCCGCTGGATTCATGCGGCACAAATGCAGCCTGATCGCGCAGCGGGCGCTCGCTGGTTATTTTGCAGGCAGCGGCCCTAAAACGGTGTCCGGCTGCGGATGGCGGCGGACAGCGTGCCCTCGTCGAGATAGTCGAGTTCGCCGCCGACCGGCACGCCGTGGGCAAGCCGCGTCACCTTGAGGTGCCCTTTTTCTTGCGCCTCGTGCAGCAGGTCGGTGATGTAATGGGCGGTGCTCTGGCCGTCGACCGTGGCGGAGAGCGCGAGGATGACTTCCTTGACCGCCGGATCGCTCGCCCGCTTGATGAGCGCGCCGATGGACAGATCGTCCGGCCCGATGCCGTCGAGTGGCGACAGCGTGCCGCCGAGCACGTGGTAGCGCGCGTTGATGGCATGCGCCCGTTCCAGCGCCCACAGGTCGGCGACGTCGGCCACCACGACGAGGGCCGACGCGTCGCGTCTGGGATCGGTGCACACCGTGCAGGGGTTTTGCGTATCGATATTGCCGCAACTGCGGCACACCTCGATCTTCTCCATCGCGGTCTGCAGCGCGGCGGCCAGCGGCGCCATCAGCAACTCCCGTTTCTTGATGAGAAACAGCGCGGCACGCCGCGCCGAGCGCGGGCCGAGCCCCGGCAGCCGGGCCAAGAGCTGAATCAGGCGCTCGATTTCCGGACCGGCGGCGACGGCGGGCATCAGAACAGCTTCAGCCCCGGCGGCAACGACAGACCGCCGGTGAGCGTCTGCATCTTTTCAGCCAGCATGGTTTCGAGTTTGCGCCTCGCATCCGCATGCGCCGCAACGAGCAGATCTTCGACGATTTCCTTCTGGTCGGGCTTGAGCAACGAATCGTCGACGCGCACCCCGCGCAGATCGCCCTTGCCGGAAAGTTTCAGCGTGACGAGGCCGCCGCCGGCCGTGCCCTCGACCTCCAGCCGGTCGAGCTCGGCCTGCATCGCCTCCATCTTCGATTTGAATTCGGTGGCCTGTTTCATCAGGCCGAGAAAATCAGGCATCGAGGTCGCTTTCGTTGGCAGTTGCCTCCGGCAAGTCTTCGCTACTTCCAGCCGGCGCGCCGGCCGGCGGACGGACATCGACGATTTCGGCGCCGGGAAAACGCGCCAACACCGCCTGCACCAGAGGATCGTCGCGCACGCCGTCCTTGAGTTCCTCTTTGCGGGTTTCCGCCTGCGCGCGCAGCGACGGCATGCCGGCTTCGGCGGAGACGGCGACCATCCAGCGCCGGCCGGTCCAGGCGGCGAGCTTTTTCGACAACTCGCCGACCAGCGTCTTGCGCGCGCTCGGCTCCAGCGCCAGTTCGAGCGTGCCATCCTCGAACCGCACCAGCCGCACGTCGCGCTCGAGCGCGCTTTTCATCGCGAGGTCGCGCTTTTCGGCGGCGAGCGCGATGAGATCCGCGAAACTCTTCACCGCCCGCACGGGCTCGGCGCTGCCTTGCGTAATCGGTTCGTCCACGGCGGCTGCGGCCGGTGCTGCGCTCCCTCCCATCCCGCCCCCGCGTGCGGGGGAGGCTAGGGTGGGGGAATGCGAACCGCGCGGGGCTTCGGTGCGCAGCTCCGCACGCGGCCCCGGCGCGGGTGGCGCCGTGCTCGCGCCGTTGCCGCCGCGCGTATCGCCGAGCGAACGGATGACTTCATCGGGCGTCGGCAAGTCGGCGGCATAGGCGATGCGAACGAGCACCATCTCCGCGGCATCGAACGGCCGTCCGGCGGCTTCGACCTCGGCGATGCCCTTAAGCAGCATCTGCCAACAGCGCGCCAATACGCGCATCGAGAGCTTGGTCGCAAAGCCGCGGCCGCGGCTGCGCTCGGTTTCCGTGAGTGAAACGTCGTCGGCGAGGCTCGGCACGATTTTGATCCGGGTGACGAAATGGGTGAATTCGGCGAGATCGCCCAGCACCATCGCCGGATCGGCGCCGCCATCGTATTGGTCGCGCAATTCCTTGAGCGCGGCCGCGATATCGGCGCGCATCAGCGCTTCGAACAGGTCGATCACCCGGGTGCGGTCGGCCAGCCCGAGCATCTGCCGCACGTCCTCGGCGCGCACCGGCACTGCAGACATCGTTGAGTTGCCGGCGCCGCCGGCGTGTGCAATCGCCTGGTCGAACAGCGACAGCGCATCGCGCACCGAGCCTTCCGCGGCGCGCGCGATCAGCGCCAGCGCCGCGGGCTCCGCCTCGATCGTTTCCTTGCCGGCGATGGTTTGCAGATGCTTCACCAGCAGCGCGGCATCGACCCGGCGCAGATCGAAGCGCTGGCAGCGCGACAAAACGGTGATCGGCACTTTGCGGATTTCGGTGGTGGCGAAGATGAATTTGGCGTGCGGCGGCGGCTCTTCCAGCGTCTTGAGCAGCGCGTTGAACGCCTGCGGCGTCAGCATATGCACTTCGTCGAGAATATAGACCTTGTAGCGGGCGGAGACCGGCGCATAGCGGACGGCCTCGTTGATCTGGCGGATGTCATCGACGCCGTTATGCGAAGCGGCGTCCATCTCGATGACGTCGAGATGGCGGCTCTCCATGATCGCTTCGCAATGGACGCCGAGCACCGGCATTTTGATGGTCGGCGCGGTGATCGAGCCGTCGGGCAATTCGTAATTGAGGGCGCGGGCGAGGATGCGCGCCGTCGTCGTCTTGCCGACGCCGCGCACGCCGGTGAGGATCCAGGCCTGCGCGATGCGCCCGGAGTCGAACGCGTTGGCGATCGTGCGAACCATGGCGTCCTGACCGATCAGGTCGTCGAACGTCGCCGGCCGGTATTTGCGCGCCAGCACGCGGTAGGAGGCGGTGGGTGTGGTTTGATCGTTCATCGCGGATTGATCGTAGCCCGGATGAGCGCAGCGATATCCGGGGTCAACGGGCGAGCGGGTCGGTTGTCCCCGCATTTCGCTGCGCTCATGCGGGCTACATGGATCGGAGGGTGGGAGGCTGACGAGCGACCCGAACCGCGCTCGTTAGGGCTGCTTCCTTCCGGACCTGACCCGGTTGGCGAGTGGTTCGCCCACCGCCAACCTCCCGGGGATTATATTGGCCGCAGCGCATGGGAAAGCAAGCGCAGCCGGACGCTTACCCGACTTCCCGGCCGACATCGTAATCATACAGCCACGCCACCTTGAAAGCGGTGGTGTCGACGCCGAAGCGCTCGCGCAGCGCGAAGCGCACGTCGCGCTTGAGCCGCGCCCACGGCGAGGCGAGATGGTTTTCCTTGGCGCGCGCGCGCGAGCCGAGCACGGCCGCTTGCGCCCGCGGCGCGCGCATCCGCTCGTAGGCGAGGAGCGCCGCGCCGAAATCGTCGCCATGCCGCGCCACCATCGCCGCCAGCACGCAACCGTCCTCGACCGCCATGGCGGCGCCCTGGCCGAGATAGGGCAGCATGGCATGCGCCAAGTCGCCAAGCAGCGTCGCCCGGCCTTTGCTCCAGTGCGCGAGCGGATCGCGATCGTACAGCGCCCATTTGTACCAGCGGGTGCTGCATGGATAGAGCCGGGTCAGCGCGGAATTCCACGCCGCATAAGCCGTCATCACTTCCGACACGTCGCATTCGCGCGTCCAGGATTCCTCGGTCCAGGCGTCGCTGTCGATATGGGCGACGATGTTGACGAGTTCGCCGCGATGCACGCGATAGTGCACGACATGGCCGTGCGGGCCCATCCACATGGTGCCGTCGGCGGTGTTGATGTCGGCCGGCACGGCGTCGGCCGGCGCCATGCCGCGCCAGCAGATGCAGCCGGTGAAACGCGCCGCGTCGGCGCCGAACAGGCTGTTGCGCACGACGGAGTGGATGCCGTCGGCGCCGACCACGATGTCGGCCTCGATGTCGCTGCCGTCGGCAAAGCGCGCCACCGCCGCGCGCTCGCCGGGCTCGACGCCGATGCAGCGCTTGCCGAGCCGGATATCGGTCGTCTTCAGCGCGCCGCGCAGCACGTCGAGCAGATCGGCGCGATGCACTGTGAGATTGGGCGCGCCGAATTTCTGGCGGAAATCGCCGCGGCGGATGCGCGAAATGTAGCGCCCGGTCTTCCAGGAACGAATGATCAGAAATTCCGAGCCCCAGCCGATGTCTTCGATCTCGTCATCGAGGCCGAGCGTGCGGAAGGCCTTGACGGCATTGGGCGTGAGATTGAGCCCGGCGCCGATCTCGCTATGGACCGGCGACTGCTCGCAGACGACGACTTCGGCGCCGCGCCGCTCCAGCGCCAGCGCCGCGGCCAGTCCGCCGATGCCGCCGCCGATGATGGCGATGCGTGGCGCGCGTGGCATGCGTTGTTCCTCCCAAGACCTCGTAGGGCGGGCACTGCGACCGTGAGTGCGGTTCGGCGCGGGCGAAATCGCGCAATCGCAGCGCCCAGGCAGTTTCGCATCGGCCGGCGATTTTACCCAACCTATGCCCGTTACGGGAATTTCCTTATGGATAATTCCCGAATTTCGCAGGCATCCCGCTTGCCGCTAGCTTTTCTCAACATCGCCGCAGGCGAGGCGATGACAGGGAGCATTCCGATGTCGAGAACAGCCAAGCCCGACCATCGCCGCATGCCGATCGGAGCCGAGGCGGACCGGTTTTTCCGGCTCGGCCTGATGTGTTCCAGCGGCGAGTCCGTGCCCGCCGACATGGTCGCGGCGCACAAGTGGTTCAACATTGCCGGCATGCGCGGCTCGAGCGAGGCGGTTCGGCTGCGCTGCGAGATCGCGAGCGAACTGTCCGCCGCCGAGATCGCCGCCGCGCAGCGCGCCGCGCGCACTTGGCTCACGCGGCATTGATCGGCCGGCCCGGCGTCGCGGGTTACATCGCCGCGCCGATTTGCTAGGCTCAGCGCGAATCTTCCCGAATCGAGCGAAAAGGAACGCCATGCTCCATAGGTTCGCCATTGCCGCGATGTTTGCGCTTGCGCTGCCCAGTTTGGCCGCGGCGCAACAGCAGGACGATCATAAAAAATCCGGCCCGCCTCCCGGTCCGCATCCCGGCGGCCCGCCCCCGCCTCACCTCGGCGGCCCGCCGCCGCCTCACCTAGGCGGTCCGCCGCATCCGGAGCTGAAGCCCGCTTTCGTGCCGCATCCTGGCCCGCCCGGACCGGTGGGTGGCCCGCCGCATCCGCCCGGCCCGCCGCCCGCGGCGTTCGTCCATCCCGGCCCCGGCGGCCCGCCCCCCGGTGGCCCGCACTTCACCTTCCACGGCCATGACTTCAACCGGGTCCATGTCCATCCGTTTATCTATCCGAACGGCTGGGCCTATCGGCAGTGGGCCGTCGGCGCAATTCTGCCGCCGCTGTTCCTCGTGCCGGATTACTACTATCCCGAATGGGCCGCGCTCGGCTTGGAGCCGCCGCCGCCCGGCACGCAGTGGGTGCGCTACGGACCTGACTTGCTGTTGGTCGACGTCAATACCGGCCAAGTCATCGACGTCGCCTATGGCGTGTTCTACGACGACTGACCCCGCCGCGGATCGGGATGCGCCGCGTTTAGAGCATGATCCCGAAAAAGCCTGCCCCCGGATTCCGATCCGGGGGTGGCTACCGGTTTTCGGCAAAGATCTGCTCAATCAGAAAGCTAGAGCCCGATTTTAATCCCATCAAAACCGCGGCTCTAGCGCGGCGCGTCCGAGTGTTTCATGGCGGCCGGACTTGTTCTGGTGAGCGCAGTGAAATCCGGGTGAAAAATTTCACGCGGCTTTCAGCCGTGCCAACTCCGCCTCGAAATCGAAACGCAATTGCGCGCCCTCGTCTTCCGGCAGGCAATTCGTCATCTGCGGAAAGATGGTGCGGTAGAGCGCCGTGCGATCGGCGTCCCACGGCATCACGTCCGCCGCCCGCATCTGCGCCAGAATCGCGTGCAATTCCGTGCGCACCTCATCCGGGTCCGGATACCAGGTGGGCGTCTCACGCTCCTCGGACGCGTCATCGTTCCGAAACAGGTCGCCTTGGCGGGGAAAAGGTCATGGTCATTACTCGTCGTCCACACTTTCAGGGCTAGCAGAGGACTGATCCAGCAGCCGCGCAACCAGTTCATCGATGTGCGGGGCGACGCCTGACTCCGTCAAGGCATCGCGGATGAGTTTGCGCGCGCGTTGAAATTTCACGGTCTCGGGCAATTCGAAGGCTGCCGCTATCCTTTCGGCCTCACCCGCGGCAGCGGCGAGTTCGTTATGGAGCGTCTGTGAAGCATCGAAGCGCGGGATCGGAAGCGTGAACATGACCTTGTCAAAGTCGCGGGCTCCCCATTGGCCACGGGACTGCAAACTGGCTGTCCGACTTCGGGCTGTTTCGCTATTCAGGAGCGCCGTGAGATACCGCGCTTCAACGAGCCCCGACATCGCGCCCCAATATAGTTTGTGTTCGATTACGGCATTAGAATTCTGAATAACACATGCGGCAGGAACGGTCCCCGAAGCAGCGTAAACTACACGGAGCGACTTCAACGGGAACTGTGCACCCAGCTCATTGTGATAGTTCCATCGCTCAACGAGTGTCATCGAACCGCTTTCCGCGTTAGCCTTCCAGATCGTCTCTGCAGCAGACATCCAACTATGCAAACCGGAATAGCCGCGGTTTGCCGCAGCTTCCGCGTCCAACACGGCCCCTTGCGAAGTCACCGGAACAATCCCCTCGAAAGGTAGCCACGCGCGATAGGGCAGAATGCTTTCACCCAACAACACCGGGTGCAGAAACTCCGCTTCGACCCGATGCTCCACACCGATTAGAGATTTCCATGGCTTCTTTTCCTGGTTAGTGCGGCGGCTGACAACGAAGGGTGCGGTCGGATCGCCCCCCCAAGCGCCCCAGGCTTTTCCGCTCTACAAGACACAACATGCGCGGAACGAGGGTCGCGCCCTGACGAAACGATTTTCGGTAAGCCGAGCCGCCCTTGAACCGGCCCTCGGCCGGTTTTGGTGCGTCCTTCTGCACCGTCAGGCATGCGTCCGCAGTGGCTTCCGATGCGTCGCGCGTCGGCAGCTGACCCGAATAGGCTCGGACCTTGTCGGGCAACGCCTTGGCGATGGCGCGGCGGCGGCCGAAGACGACGCAAGAGGGAACCGGAAACAGCGGTTGCACGTCGTCGTCCATGGTCCAGACCTCCTCCCATGCGATCCTCGCACTGTTAAAGGAGCCCTTTCGCAATTTCTCAAACTGTCCGCGCGACAGCGCTGCGAGCGGTAGCACGAACGCGATGAGTCCGCCCGAGCGAAGATAGAGGGCTGCCGCTCGCACCGTGAACAAAGCGGCCAGGTCATTTTGCGTCGCGAACGTGCCACCCACATAAACTCGTTCGCCGTTGGACAGTTCGCGAAACCTTTTTTGCAGGTCCGCGCTCATGTGCCGGAAGGCAACCCATGGCGGATTACCGACTACGACGTTCGCCCATCCGGCTCCGAAGGACAGGGCCAGCGGCCGCGACAGGTTACGCGCGACATAGGTCCAGACCGAGTCCCGGCCATCGCGGCGAAGCTTGTCAAACGTAACATAGGTCGCAACCATTTCGCGCACGCCCTCGGTGTCCGCCATGGTCATGTCGCGCTTGTAGTGTCGTTCGATCTCTAGCTTGAAAGCCGGCTCGATCTGCCGCGCCGTCATCTCCTGTTCGGAGCCCTGGCGCATCCTCGCGACCAGCTTGTCGAACAGATAAATGTCCTTGCAAAAGATTTCTGGAAACTTGAGGTCGGTGCCTTCGGGCGGCGGCGGCACGCGAATGACCAGCTCTTTCAAATGCATGGTCGTCGCGGTGGACAGCTGCAGCGCGTCACCGAGGTAAACAGGAATCGACAGCGAACCTGCGCGCCGCGCGATGACCGGCGCGAGCGCCAGCAAATAGGTCACGCGCGCGATGATCACCGCCACCGGATGAATATCCATGCCGGCAATGTGGTTGGTAGCCTCTTCGGCCCGCAGCTTCTCTTCCAGGCCCAACTCCTCAGCCTCCCTGATGAAGTTGCGAATCGCGTGAAACAGAAAAGTGCCTGATCCGCAGGCCGGATCGAGCACTCTTTGCTCGATCGGCCGCTCAACCGCGTGTCGCACGATCTTGGCCGCCAGCCAGTCGGGCGTGTAATACTCGCCGAGGCCGTGCCGTTCTTCGCGGTCAATCAGCGATTCATAGAGAACTTTCAAAACGTCGCTTTCGACCTCATCGAGGCGAAAGCGGCGGACATGGGAGAGAATTCGCCGGACGAGCGCTTCCCCGTCGGGTTCCGCGACCACCCAATCGAAGAAGTCGCTCTCTGCCGCGCCGAAGATACCCGCGGCTTCGAAAGCCGCTCCCGATAGGACGTGCTTCGGATCGTCGTCGCGCAGCCCCAGCACCGCCAGCGCGATGGCTTTGGCGACGATCACCAGAAATGTATGCTGAAAGAACAGCGCGTCGGTCTCGACCTCGCGGCCATAGACCAGTTTCAGGAGCTGCGCCCATAACTGCCGCTTCAGTGCGACAGCCGGATCGTCCTTCAGTCTGTCCCACAGGGCGCGAAGACCATCGTTAGCGCGTCGAAACGCAACCGAGTCCTGACCAAGCTCAAGCCGTACGGTGATGGGGTCCGGCGGAAGCGCATCCTTAAGTGCGACGGCGCCATCGAGCCACGCAAGAAAAATCTCAGCTTTGTCGGGATCGAGCGTGGTTTCCTTTAACTTGACAAGCTGGTCGCCGCTGCGCTCGAACACCACCCACTTGAGCCCGTCCGACGCGATGCCGACGAAGCGCTCCCCTTCCTCGCGCTCCCGATCGGCAAGATAATCCGGCATTCGGCGGAGCACATCGTCCCACTCTAAGTCGAGGTTCCGCTTGGCTTCGAAAACAGTACGCCCGATCAAGGCGTCAAGTCGACCTTTCACTTCAGGAACGCGGCGCTCGAAATCGAGCGCGCCGAGTTCGACACCGAACTCCTCCACCAGAAGCTGCCGAAAATCGGATTTCACCTCGTCATGGCCCGGGCGGCCGGCGAGATGATGCAGGAGTTCGCGGGTTCGGGAATTGTCGGTCAACGTTTCCTCGATCTCGGCCGATTGGGCAACCCGTGAATCTCGTTGATAACGATGCCTCAGGCGAGACTCATGCTAACTTTCGACCTATCTACGATAATCGACATGGACCGGTCGAACCACTTGTAGGCCATGGCACGTTCACCGCAGCAAGACTTATTCGAGACCGGCTCGCAGCCCGAATTGTTCGAAGCCGACGCGGCCCCTCCGGCCTATCGGCCCGATCCGGATAAGGTGCGAGCCCAGCTTTATCGGATTTTGGCCGAAGCCCGCTCAGCCGAACAGCTTCCATGGGACGAAGACAAAGTCCTGCTTTACCGAACGATCTTTCCGCACATGGCCGGCTGGTTGCCCGAGGAGGAAGCTCGGCAGCTGCGATTCGAGTTCGACACCGAGATGGCGCGGCTAAAAGCGGCGTGATCGAGCCTCCATCACAATTGTTGTCGCCTTATCCGCGACCGGCCTTGACATTCGTCCCCATTACCGTTACATACCCCCAAGCTCGCTCATCGAAGGGCACATTCCGGGTGCGACCTAGAAGGTGGAGCGAGTGCGGTTCCCGCGCGCGGTCTCGCAAGCCGCGCCCGGGCGGCTCTGGGTCCCCGACCGACCGGCACTACGACCGGTCTCCGCGGAGCGCGGTTGACTCGAGACAGGCGACAAAGGGTAACGCCCGATGAAGCCGGGTCTCAGGAAGCGCGGTACTGGAGCTGAGCCAATGGTGGATGCGTCCGCCCTGGCGAGCGCCGCGGTGGAGCGCCGAAAGGCGAGCGGTCTCCGCTGAGACCGCGGCCGCATCCGCTGATGCGGCTCCAAAGACAATGCGCCTGTCGGCGCTCCGCCTCCCTTCTTTGTTGGGGAGGCCTTGGGAAGGGCTTTCTTGCAGTGGCGTGGCAAAACTCGGATGCGAAGGCGCATCGCGAGAACGGGATCGCATGTCATCCGCCCCCGCGAAGCGGGGGAGGGGGACCACGCGCAGCGTGGTGGAGGGGGCCTCTGAGATGGAGCTTCGTTGTCGGTGCAGAAATTTCGTCGAGTCCGACGCCCCTTCCACCACCCTGCTGCGCAGGGTGGTCCCCCTTCCCCGCTTTCGCGGGGCAGGAAAGATGCGCGCCTTGACCTGCCGGACCGGCGCGGCTTCAATTCGGCGCAACTAACGGGCGCAAAAGCGTCTATAAGCGCCAGGAGGAGCACGACCATGACCTTCCGCATTGCCGTTGTGCAGCCGATCACGCACCGTCCGCCCGACGACGAAAAGAACGTTGCGGATGCGGTCGGCGCAATCGAGCGCGCGGCGGGCGAGGGCGCGCATTTCGTTTGCTTTCCGGAGAGCTATCCGGGCCCGTGGCGCATGCCGGCCGCTTACGATCCGACCGCGGCGCTCGCGGCGGCCGCGGCCAAGCACGGCGTGCACGTGGTGTTCGGCACGCTCGAGCCGATCGATGCCAAGGCGGGGAGCGCCTATAACCTCACCGCGATGGCCTTTCCCGACGGCCGCGCGCCGGCGCGCTACCGCCGCAGCCATCCCAACGGGCCGTGGATCTATACCGGCGGCAAAAGCTGGGACTTCCAATATGTCGCCGGCGGCGACTATCCGGTGTTCGACACCGTGCACGGCAAAGTCGGGTTGGCGATGTGCAGCGAAGTCTATATGCCGGAAGTGACGCGGGCGCTGGCTTTGCGCGGCGCCGAGCTCATTTTCATGCCGGCCGGTGTCGAAAAAAACCGGCTGTGGGCGACCTGGCGGACGCTGATCTTCGCGCGCGCCATCGAGAATCTGGCGATCGTGGTGACGACGCAAAACCTGTTCGACCAAGGCCAGCGCGGCCTCGCCATGGTGGCGGCGCCGGAGGAAATCCTGTTCGAGAGCACGGCCGCGGGCTTAAGCGTGGTCGACGTCAGCCTCGACCGGGTGCGTTACCTGCGCTCGACGCGCGACGAAATCGGCTCGTCGGCGGCTTGCGGCACAAAGCAGGGCCTGCTCGGTCCGCAATGGCAGCGGCCGGAGCTTTACGACAGCTTTCATCCGCGGCCGTTGCGCGAAGCGGCCGAATGATGCGGCCCAGCGATAGCCGTTGACCGTGCCCGCACACCCCGATCTCGGTCCAAAGCCTCAGCTCGGCTATACGGCGAGCCCGATCGAGCGCGTGGCCGAATTGCGCGGCGACGACGCGGCGCTGAAAAAATTCAGCGCGCATGCGCGCGCCGGCGTCTATGTGATCGGCGGCGAGCTTGTGGTGCTGAAGAGTTCCACGAGCGAATGCGATCCGTTGTTCGCGCCGGCCGAAGCGCGCGCGCTCGGCCGCGTGCACGAGAGCGTATTCCTCGGCCTGATCGACGACGAGCCGCGGTTCGGTTTGCGGCTCGATCCGCAAGCCGTCGAGCCGTTGAAGACGCGAAACGATTTGACGATCACCGATCTGCGCTCGATCGCCGTGCAGGGCATGGTCGCGGCGGAACATTTGCCGCCGCTCGCCGAAGCCAAGGCGCTGCTCGGTTGGCATGCGCGGCATCGCTTCTGCCCGAATTGCGGCGCCGCGACCGAGGTCGTTCAGGCCGGTTGGCGGCGCGATTGCCCGGCGTGCAAGGTCCAGCATTTTCCGCGCACCGATCCGGTCGTCATCATGCTGGCGATTTCGGGCGAGCGCTGCGTGCTCGGCCGTTCGCGTCGTTTCGTGCCGACCATGTGGTCGTGCCTTGCCGGTTTTGTCGAGCCCGGCGAATCGATCGAGGAAGCGGTGCGGCGCGAAGTGCTCGAGGAAGTGGCTATCGCCTGCGGCCGCGTGAAATATTTCGCGTCGCAGCCGTGGCCGTTCCCGTCGTCGATCATGATCGGATGCCACGCCGAAGCGTTGTCCGACGCGATCGTCGTCGATCGCGAGGAACTGGAGGACGCACGCTGGTTCGGCCGCGATGAACTCGCCGCGATGCTCAAGCGGCAGCATCCGCAAGGCCTGACCACGCCGCCGCCGGTCGCGATCGCGCACCACATCATCCGCAGCTTCGTCGAGGGTGGCTGCGATGTCATTGGCTGAAGGCCTCACGCGGCGGGCCGGCGCGCCGCGCATCTTGTGCGCCGGCATCATCGTGCTCGACGAGGTCTTCCGCGTCGAGGAATTTCCGCAAGCCGACGGCAAAGTCCAGGCCACGGGATTTTTCGTCGTCAATGGCGGCTGCGCGGCGAATGCGGCGCTGGCGATCGCGCGGCTTAACGGCCGCGCCGCGCTCGCCGGACCGATGGGCGGTCCCGCGGGGGAAGATCACAACGGCGACCGCGTGCTCGAAGCGCTGGCGCGCGAGAACGTCGACTGCGGCTTCTGTCAGCGCATCGATGGACTGGCGACGGCGCAGTCCGCGATATTCATGAATGGGCGCGGCGACCGCACCATCGTGACCTATCGCGACGAGCGCATCGCCGCGACCGTGCCGGCCGATCCGCAAGGCATCGTTGCCGCGGCCGACGCGCTGTTGGCGGATAACCGCTATCCCGATTTCGTCCAGCCGATCTGCGCGGCCGCGCGGGCTCGCGGCTTGCCCGTCGTGCTCGACGGCGACCGGCCCACGATCGAGGACGATCCGCTGTTCCGCATCGCCTCGCATGTCATTTTCTCTTCCGAATGCCTGCGCGAGACGACCGGCGTCGCGGATCTCGGCGCGGCTTTGCAACGCATCGCGCGCAATACCGGCGCCTTTCTCGCCGTCAGCAACGGCCCCGACGACGTCGTCTATCTCAATGACGGTGCGCTGCATCGCTTGCCGGTGTTCAAGATCGCCGCCGTGGACACGCTGGGCGCGGGCGACGCCTTCCACGGCGGCTTCGCGCTGGCGCTCGCCGAAGGGCGAAGCGAGGTCGACGCCATGCGGTTTGGCGCGGCGGTCGCCGGCATCAAATGTACGCGGCTTGGCGGATGTACCGGCGCCCCGACGCGGCCTGAGGTCGAAGCGTTTTTGGCTAAAAGCGTCCCAGGATCTCATTGCTAGGAACGCGGCGATGAAGCATTACAGCCTTAGACTAGGCGCTGGACTTAGACTCGTGGACCGATGTCGGTCGTTATAGAAGGCTATTGAGGAGGACGCATGCGGCAGATTCTCTCAAAATGCGTTGCGGTGGCTCTGGCGATGGGTGTCGTCGTCGCGGCGTCGAGTGCTGCCGATGCGCACCACAGAAAATGGCACAGGGCTTGGCAGCGCGCGGACTATCTCATTTACGATTACAGCTACCCGCCGATCTATGGGTACTCGCTTTACGGGAACTGTTATCTCGTTGAGCATTTTGTGCCCTATCGCCCGTACCTCGAGCGCGTTTGTCCGGGACGTTGAGACAGCGCCGGTTAAGTGGCGGAGAAAGGCCGGCGCGGCGGAGGCTTGCCGGCGTGCCGGCGCGCCCGTAGCGGTGCTTCCGGCTCATAACCCCAGTCCGAATTGCACTCATTGCCGAGCAAGCGGCGCCGGCTTGATTTAGAATATTTTTCTATATAGATAGTCATTCTATCCGTATATTGGAAAATTAGATGTCATGGACGCGATAGATCGGAAAATACTTACTGTTCTGCAAGAAAACGCGGCGCTGTCCGTCGCCGATATCGGGCAGCGCGTCGGGCTGTCGTCGACGCCGTGCTGGAAACGCATTCAGCGGCTCGAGGCCGACGGCATCATCGTCAAACGCGTCGCGCTGGTCGATCAGGACCGCATCGGGCTCGGCATCAGCGTCTTCGTCTCGATCGAGACCGGCGACCACTCGCAGGATTGGCTCGATCGGTTCGCCAAGACCGTCACCGCCATGCCGGAGGTGATGGAGTTTTATCGCATGGCCGGCGACGTCGATTATATGTTGCGCGTCGTGGTGCCGGACATCGCCGGCTATGACGCTTTCTACAAGCGCCTGATCGCCGCGGTGCCGCTGAAGAACGTCACTTCGCGCTTCGCGATGGAAAAGCTCAAGTCGACGACGGCGCTGCCGGTACCGGAGGTCAGATGACGGAGGACGGACGACGGATTCTGCTATGCGAACGCTTCATCTGTCCGCTGTCGTCTGTTCTCCGTCGTCAGCTTGCCGTACGCGCGATCGAGCTCGACTCCCGCGGCCGCATGAAGCTTTGATCGCTTAGCGTCAAAGTGCCGGTCATGACGTAACCGTAAGTCGGATTGTAGCTGTACTGGACCTGCGCAAGCACCAGATAGGTATTCGGTACGGCAAGCGAGGACGGCACGCTGACAGTCTGACCGACGGTGAGCGCCGTGCCGTTCAGCGTGTCGCTCCACACCACCGAGCCGACGCCCTGGGCATTGATCGAGATTTCCGAAACGACTTCCTTGAGATTGGTCGCCGAATAGGGCGCAATGATCGCGGAACCGGCATTGAGGATGTTCGACATGTCGGCGTTTGTGATGTCGGTATATTGCGTCGACAGATTGGCCAGCGCATGCGCGGTCAGCTCGACCTTGCGATTGGCGCCGATACCCTGGGTAGCTTCGACGCTGCCGAGGCACAGCGTCATCATCACCGGGAACAGCACGGAAAATTCGAGGGCCGAAACGCCGCGGCAGTCGCCGGTGAATCGTGCGCAGCAACGGGCAATTCTGGCGAGAATGCTCATGATGCGCCCCCTCAAGACGATGCGTAGGGTTCGTTTTTGAAGACCGCGGTCGCGGCGAACAGAATGTAGCCGCCGTTCAAATTGCTCAAATTGAAGCCGAGCAAATTGACGTAGACCGGATATTGGTAATACAGCCGCAACATCACGATGTTGCCGGGACCGCCGGGATTGTAGCCGAGCGCCCCGGAGTTGAAGGTGCCGTTCGTTATCGGCAGGTTGAGATTGGCCGCCGCGAACGACGGATAGGTCTCGACGTCGACATAGACGCCGCTGTTGCAGTTGAAGATGCCCTGGATCTGATCGCAGACTTGCGATTTGAACTGCGCCGCGGTCCAGCCGGCGGTTTGCGCCTGGCCGGTAAAGATGAGCCGCGCCGAGGTAGCCGCCGCCGTCTCGAGCGTTTGCTCGGCAAAGAAGACAAGCGACGTTTGCAGGATGGCGAATAGGCCGGCGACGAATGGAACCGCAACTAGAGCGAATTCGACGGTGGTCATCGCCTTGCTTTGCTTGACGAAGCGACGCAGGAGCGGCGACGACAATGACCGCGTAGCAACGGCTTTAATGAGCCGCGCAAACTCGGTCCGACGGATGGTCCGATTGATCATGGCGCCCTCACCCGATGAAGGTTGCGCAATATCGCGAAGCCTCACGATCGAGCGATAGCAGCCGGGCGTTGGCAATTTATTGCGGCAATGGCCGACAACGGCGGGGCGTGATTTAAGTCGCCGCTAACCTTGCGGCGCGGTCCGCTCAGTGCGTCAGCGCCCGCCGCCGACTCCGGCGGCCAAAGCCTGGGTGTTACGCGTGACACCCTGATTGAGCGTCTTATTGAAGTAATCGAGCGGGATGTTGGTGTCCTTATCGAACTCGTCCTTGCCGGTATCGCCCAGCGTCGCCCGCGGCGAGCAATCGGGCATGCAGCTGTAGGTCTGGCGCGTCACGCCGCGATAGACCACAACGGTCGGGTCGTCAGGGCCTTTGACCTCGATGGTCTTCTCCATCAGCACGGCGCTGCTTTTATCCATGATCACGACATTGGTCGCGCCGTAGGCCTTACCGGTGACGACTGCGATGCCGCCGGACTGAATCGAAAGATCGGCAATGAGCGGATTGCCGATCACGACCGTGGCGGCGCGATCAGGAAGCTTGAGGATCGTGGCTTGGTCGAGGCTAACGGAGATCGGCTGTTCGGCGACGGCCCGCGAGGCGACTGCGGCGAAGACGATGGCCGCCAGGAGCCAGTGCAGCGCGCTTTGGGCCATCCGGCCGCGCACGCAAAACGCCGTCATCGATACGCTCCGAAACGCTACGCGGATCCGACTGCTACATAGGCCGTCCACCGACGATCCACTTGACTGCAAATTCGTGAATGAAGTGCAAATCGGCGCGTCCGGCGAATACGGCTCCGACCGTGCGGGCGCGGCTGGTGACGCTTGCTTAACGATGATCGCAAATTGCCGGAAACAGCGGAGTTTTCGCCGCGCCGGCCGTCACAGCGTGAAGGGATGGACGAGCTGTTCCGGGAAACTCGCCGGATAGTCGCGATCGCCGATCCCGTAGTTATCGGGAAGCTCGCCGGCCGGCATGTAAAAGGTGCCGAACAGGACGTCCAGAATCGGGAACGTCGCCGCAAAGTTCTTCTCGCCGCCGCGGTCCGGAGCGGTGTGGTGCCAGCGGTGGAAGACCGGACCGGCGAATACGTATTTGAACGGGCCGAGCGTCCAATCGAGATTGGCGTGCACGAAGGCCGAGGTAGCGATGGTGAAGGGACCGAGCACGACAAACACGTTCGGCGAAATGCCGAGGAGAAGCATGATGACGTCGGCGGCAACGCTGCCGAGAAACAAATTGACCGGATGGAAGCGCGCCGCCGAAATCCATTCCAGCTCTTCGGAGGAGTGGTGCACCGCGTGATACCGCCACATCCGCTGGCCGTGGAACAGGCGGTGCGTCCAATACAGGATGAAATCCTCGCCGACGAGGAAGATGGCCATCTGAACGACGAGTGGCAGCGCGGCGAGCGGACCGTGACCGTTGTCGTAGAACGCGATCAGGCCGTCCGCCGTGGTGATTCTGAACAGAACCGCGGCGCCGACGATCAGCATGCCGATGCGCAAATAGCGGGTGATGACCGGGATGAAGAACCAATAGCACAGGTCGGTCACGAGATCGCGCTTGTGCCACCACGCCTGCCCGGGGTTGCAAGCACAGAACCAGGTGAGAACGGTGAAGACGGCCGCCAGCCCGAGCGAGATCGGGATGTTCCTGGAAAATGTCTCCCCAAAATTGATGAAGAAGGCGAGCAGTTCCTGGGTCATATCGTGAGGCCTGCGCGGTTTCGTCCGCGGATTTATCGATGTGCTATTGATATCGAGGATACGCATTAAAACGCCGTGAATGGCGGACGATGAAGCGTTGCGGCAGGCGACCGGCTGACCTGTGTGCGATGCGAGTTGCGCGAGCCGCGCTTATGCGGGCGAAACGATCGTCTGCTTTGCATCGTCTCGCGGCATTTTTTTTGAAACTCCGCCGCAACGGCGGCGATAGCGCCTTGGTATATCGATCGTAAACAAAGAACGGCCGGTTGCCGCGTTCAACCGAGCTCCGCGCTCAGCCAAATTCATGTCGGCGGCATGTCCGCGACATGTCCGCGATTGGAACGCAATCAATTCTCGCAAGACGATGTTAACTACATCGCGGAAAGCCCGATTGTTCGCGGGTTTCGAGGATCGGTTTAACCCCGTCGAAATTTCTCCCCGATAGGGTCCGACGCGATCCAAACGGCGCACAAAGTGCCGTTGGGTCAGCTCAGACAGCTATGTGTGGACCTTAAGGAGCCAACTCATGAAGACCCTTTTCTCGCGTTTCGTGAAGGACGAGTCGGGCGCCACGGCCATTGAATACGGTCTCATCGCCGCCGGCATCTCGGTTGCGATCATCGCCGTCGTTCAGGGCCTCGGCACCAAGCTGAACACCACGTTCAGCAGCGTTTCCAGCGCCCTCAAGTAAGCGTCGTTCTTCTTCAGTGCTACGAGAGGGCTCCGGTCGCATGCCGGGGCCTTTTCGCTTTCCAGCCGCCGCCATTGCACGCGGGCGCTAACTCGCCCGCAACCGGCGCGCGGTAAACCGGCGAAGCGACGACAGTAAACGACGACGCCATGCTGATTGAAGCGGTCAGATTGACTTTGTTTCCGGCAATGATGGCCTTTGCCGCATCGAGCGATCTGTTGACGATGACGATCGCCAACCGCGTCTCGCTGATTCTCATTGGCGGTTTTGTCGCGCTTGCGCTGCTCAGCGGGCTGAGCGGCGCCGACGTGGCCTCGCATGTCGGAGCGGCCGCCGCAGTGCTGGCCGTTGCATTTGTCTGTTTCGGCTGCGGCTGGATCGGCGGCGGCGACGCCAAGCTCGCGGCGGCGACGGCGCTGTGGTTGGGTTTTGGAAATCTTTTTAATTATCTCATTTATGCGTCGCTGCTCGGCGGGGCGCTGACATTATTGATCGTGCAATTTCGTACCATGCCGCTGCCGCGCGTTCTCGCAGGACGGGAATGGGCGGAGCGGCTGCACCGCGAGGGTGCCGGGGTGCCCTATGGCGTTGCGCTGGCCGCGGCTGCCCTGCTCGTCTATCCGCAGACCGAGTGGATGACGGCGATCGGCCTGTAACGCCCTCGGCGAGGCGCGCGTCAACGCAAGATTAACGCGATTTAGATACGCCTCATTAACCATGCTTTGACGTTTAGCTGCTGAAATCCGGCTTTGATGGCCGCTTTTGGCCGGCCATCCCGTGGAAAGTGAAGCGTAATGAAAGCCGCGCGTCTTGTCGTACTCGGTGTCGCTGTCGCCGCCGGCGGCATAGCCGCGTATTTGGCGGCCGGCAGTAAAGCGCCGCCGCCGCCGCCGGTGGCGGCTGTGCCGGTGCTCGAAACGGTCGAAGTGCTGGTCGCCAAGTCCGATCTCACGCGAGGACAAGTGATCCAAAATTCGGATGTCGGTTGGCAGCCCTGGCCGAAGGATGCGGCCAATTCAAACTTCATCAAGAAATCCGACCGGCCAGACGCCACCAATGACTTCGTCGGCGCCATCGTTCGCGTATCGATGCTGGCGGGCGATCCAATTCGCGACCCCTATGTCGTGATGGCCAAGGGCTCGGGCTTCATGGCGGCCATACTGCCGAAAGGCATGCGTGCGGTCGCCGTCGATATTTCAGCGGATTCCGGAGCCGGCGGATTTATCCTGCCGGACGACCGCGTCGACGTCGTGCTGACGCGACATGACAAATCGGCGGAAAAGGCGACCGGCGTCGAGAAATACGTGAGCGATACGATCTTGCGCAATGTGCGGGTGCTGGCGGTGGATCAGACCATCGACCCGAAGGGCGATGCGAAAACCGCTCTGGGCAAGACCGCGACGCTCGAATTGACGGAATCGCAGGCGGAGATGATCGAGTTGTCGCATCAGCTCGGCACGATCTCTCTGACGCTGCGCAGCCTCCTCAACTCCGCTTCGTCCCTTCCCGAGGGCGACGAAGATGACAACAAGCACGACCATCCCATCAATACCGTGCGCTTCGGCGTCAGCACGGCGGGAACGGGGCATTGAGCGCACGGAGGAAATCGACATGACAGGAGCGGCATCGATCCGAGCGGCGGCAGCTGTTGCGGTGCTGATCGCCGCATTATGCGTCATTCCGCGCGCAATCGCGGGCAACGTTGCGTTCAACCCTCCGTCGATCCAGACGATCCATGTCGCCGCCAGCGACTATAAATCGCAGCCCGTCACTCTTGGAGTCAGCAAATCTGTCGTCATCGATCTGCCGCGCGACGTCAAGGACGTGTTGGTTGCCGATCCCAAGATCGCCAACGCCGTTGTGCGATCGTTGCGCCGCGCTTTCATTATCGGCAGCGCGGTCGGGCAAACGAACGTGTTCTTCTTTGACGCCGAGGGCAAGCAAATCGCCGGCTTTGACATCGCCGTCACGCGCGATCTCAACGGCATCCGCCAGGCAATTCATGAGGTATTGCCGGACGCCGATATTACCGTCCAAGGCATCGGTGACGGCGTTATCCTGTCCGGTAGCGCATCGAGTCCGGCCGAGGCGCAGCAGGCCTACGATATCGCTGCGCGCCTGCTCGGTGTCGGCAGCCAAGAAACCGTCGAAGCCGGCACCAAAATCGTCAACGCCATCGTCGTGCGCGGCCGTGACGAGATTATGCTCAAAGTGGTTGTCGCCGAAGTCGAGCGCGACGTCATTAAACAACTTGGCATCAATCTTTCGGGGTCGCTGAACTACGGCACCGCCGTGGTCAATTTCAACAACACAAATCCGTTCTCCGCCTACGGCCAATCGCTCAGCGGCTCGAGCATCATGGGCGGCTTTAACGGGGTCAGCGCCACGCTGCAGGCCATGGAGCAGGCCGGGGTCATTCACACGCTCGCCGAGCCGAACCTCACGGCTATCTCCGGCGAGTCCGCGACTTTCGTGGCTGGCGGCGAGTTCCCCGTCCTCAACGGCTATAGCTGCACGACGGCAAGTACCGGCAGCGCCGCGCAGACCTGCCAGCCCTCGATCGATTTCAAGAAATTCGGTGTCAGTCTCGACTTCACTCCGGTCGTGCTTAGTGAGGGCCGCATCAGTCTCAAGATTATGACCGAGGTATCGGATCTGTCTTCACAAAATTCGCTGACAATCGTCGAGCCCGGCACCTCCAACTCCTCGACCGTTCCGTCGATCCGCACGCGTCGCGCCGAGACGACGGTCGAAATCCCGTCCGGCGGCTCGCTCGCCATGGCCGGCATGATCCAGAACTCGACCAAGCAAAACATCAACGGTTTGCCCGGTTTGGCGGAGCTTCCGATCCTCGGAGCGCTGTTCAAAAGCCGCGACTACATCAATCAGCAAACCGAGCTGATGGTGATGGTGACGCCTTACGTCGTGCGCGCGGTTGCCGAGAAAGATCTGTCGCGCCCTGACGACGGCTTCGCCGATCCAAGCGATCCCGCGAGCATATTGCTCGGCCGGTTTAACCGTATCTACGGCGTCGGCGGCGGCAATCCCGCGCCGACCGACAACTACCACGGCAAAGTCGGTTTCATCCTCGATTGATGCGGCCGCAGGAGACTACGATGGAGAGTGTCCACGCTATGACCGCCAGCCGCCGCCGCTCCGTTGCGGGCCTTGTGGTGCGCGCCGCCGCCGCGGCAGCGTGTGCGGTGTTCGTCTGCGGTTGCAATACCGACCAGCAAGTCACCGGCGCTCCCGAGGCGCCGACCGACTATCGCATGCGGCATCCGATCACTCTGCAGGAATCATCTCGTACGCTCGAGCTGTTCATCGGCTCCAATCGCGGGGAGTTGAACCCGACGCAACGCGCGCAAGTGTTGTCATTCGGGTTAGGCTGGAAACGCCAAGCGACCGGCGGCATCGTTGTCGAGCGGCCGGTGGGCAGCAGCAACGAGGGCGCCGCCGCCGACGCGATGCGTGAGATCGTTTCGATCCTGGCCGCGAGCGGCCTGCCGCCGCAGGGCATCGTCGTGCAGACCTATCCCGCAACCGGACCCAACCTGGCCACGGTCCGCATCAGTTATCCGAGAATACACGCACAGGCCGGACCTTGCGGCATCTGGTCCGAGGACATCGGTCCGAGCTTCAACCGCGACTATTTCGAAAATCAACCGCCCTGGAACTATGGCTGCGCCACGCAACGCAATCTCGCGTCTGAAATCGCCAACCCGTCCGATCTCGTTCAGCCACGCGGCGAAACAGCAGCCTATGCAATGCGTCGCACCACCGTTCTTGAAAGGTATCGAGAGGGTCAGAGTACCGCCACAACGGCTTCGGGCAGCGCTCAGGCCGCTAAAATCAGCGACGTTGGCAAATGACGTTGGCAAGTGACGTTGGCAAGTGACGTTGGCAAGTGATGTGACAAGTAATGTCGGTATCTGATGAAACAGACTGATCAAGCCGCCCGGGAAGAATTAAGTCCCACCGAAGCCGCCGGCCGTGACGAACATATCGCGCCGGCGCCGCGCGTATCGGTGCAGGCCTTCTGCGAGAACGTCGACACCGCTGCCGCGATCCAGGCGGCCGGCGAAGACCGGCGCATGGCGAAAGCGCATTTGCGCATCCAGATGGGAGGGCTGACGGCGGCGATCGAAGCCTATCAAAGCTCGCCGACGCCGAACGTCATTATTCTCGAATCGGAAAACCGCAGCGACGACATCCTCGCCGGGCTCGATCAGCTCTCCAATTACTGCGATGCCGGCACGCGTGTCGTCGTCATCGGCCGCATGAACGATGTCATGCTCTATCGCGAATTGGTGCGCCGCGGCGTGAGCGATTACCTGATTTCGCCGGTCGACGTGTTGCAGATCGTGCGGGCGGTCTGCGGGTTGTTTTCGGCGCCGGACGCCAAGCCGGTCGGCCGCGTCATTGCGGTGGTCGGGGCGAAGGGCGGCGTTGGCGCGTCTACCATCGCCCACAATGTCGGCTTCTCGATTGCGCACGATCTCAAGCTCGACGCGGTCGTGACCGATCTCGATCTTGCGTTCGGCACCGCCGGTCTCGATTTCAATCAGGATCCGCCGCAGGGCATCGCCGAAGCGGTGTTCTCACCCGACCGCATCGATACGGCGTTCGTCGACCGCCTGCTCGCCAAGTGCACCGATCATTTGAACCTCCTGGCGGCGCCGGCGACGCTCGATCGCGTCTACGATTTCGGCGCCGATGCCTTCGAGGCCATTTTCAATTCATTGCGCGCCACGGTGCCATGTGTCGTGCTCGACGTGCCGCACCAATGGACCGGATGGACCAAGCAGACTTTGGTCGGCGCCGACGATGTCTTGATTGTCGCCGCGCCCGATCTCGCCAACCTGCGCAACACCAAGAACATCTACGATTTTCTTAAAGCCGCGCGGCCGAACGACCATCATCCGCGCTACTGCCTCAATCAGGTCGGCATCCCGAAGCGTCCCGAGATCAAGGCCGCCGACTTCGCCAAGGCGCTCGACGAAGAGCCTATGGCGATCATTCCGTTCGAACCGCAGGTGTTCGGCGCGGCGGCCAATAACGGGCAGATGATCGCCGAGTTTTCCTCGAGTCATCGCACCGCTGAGGTGTTTAGGCAGATGGCGCAAAATCTGACCGGTCGGTCGGAACCGAAAAGGCAACGCTCGGGCCTGTTTTCGCCGCTGCTCGAAAAGTTGCTCGGCTAAAATTTTGGAGTTGCGTCGGTGTTTGGCAAGCGTCCTACTTCCGATAGTTCCCCCGCCGCCGAGCAGCGGTCCGCGCCCGCCGCGCGCCCCGTAGCGGCGCCGCCGGTCGCGGCGCCGCCGCCGCCTGCCGGCGCGTCCGCGGAGGCCGGTCGTACGCCATTTCCCTCCGCCGGCCTGGGCGCGCCGATTATCGGCGCACCGACCGGCAAGCCAAACGTTGGCGGGCCACCCAATCCCCAGCCGCAGCAAGTCCCTTCGGCAATCAATTCGCGGCGCTCGGAGTCCTACTACGAGGTCAAAGGCACGATCTTCGGCGCGCTGATCGAGGCGATCGATCTCGCTCAGCTTGCCAAGCTCGATGCCGATTCCGCGCGCGAGGAAATCCGCGATATCGTCAACGAGATCATCGCGATCAAAAACATCGTGATGTCGATCTCCGAGCAGGAGGATCTGCTCGACGATATCTGCAATGACGTGCTCGGCTATGGGCCGCTCGAGCCGCTGTTGGCGCGCGACGAGATCGCCGACATCATGGTCAACGGCTCGGGTACGGTCTACATCGAAGTCGCCGGCAAGATCCAGAAGACCGGGATACGCTTCCGCGACAACCAGCAACTTCTGAACATCTGCCAACGGATCGTCAGCCAGGTCGGCCGCCGCGTGGATAAATCTTCGCCGATCTGCGACGCACGCTTGCCGGATGGTTCGCGCGTCAATGCCATCGTGCCGCCGCTTGCGATCGACGGCCCCGCCCTCACCATCCGCAAGTTCAAGAAGGACAAGCTGACGCTCGAGCAGTTGGTAAAGTACGGCACGATTTCGCCGGAGGGTGCGGAGATCTTGAAAATCATCGGCCGCAGCCGCGTCAATACCTTGATCTCCGGCGGAACCGGCTCCGGCAAGACCACGCTGCTCAACTGCCTTACGCGTTACATCGATCCCGACGAGCGCATCGTCACCTGCGAGGACGCCGCCGAACTGCAATTGCAGCAGCCGCACGTGGTGCGGCTGGAAACGCGGCCGCCGAACCTCGAAGGCGAGGGACAAATCACGATGCGCGATCTGGTGCGCAATTGTCTGCGCATGCGGCCTGAACGCATCATCGTCGGCGAGGTACGCGGCCCGGAAGCGTTCGACCTGTTGCAGGCGATGAATACCGGCCACGACGGCTCGATGGGCACGCTGCACGCCAACACGCCGCGCGAGGCGCTGTCGCGGCTCGAGTCTATGATCACGATGGGCGGCTATTCGCTGCCCTCGCGCACGATCCGCGAGATGATCTGCGCGTCCGTCGACGTCGTCATCCAGGCGGCGCGGCTGCGCGACGGCTCCCGCCGCATCACCCACGTTACCGAGGTGGTCGGCTTGGAAGGCGACGTCATCATTACCCAGGACATATTCCTATACGACCTGCTCGGCGAAGACGCCAACGGCAACCTCATCGGCCGGCACCGTTCGACCGGCATCGGCCGTCCGAAGTTTTGGGAGCGCGCGCGCTACTACGGCGAGGAGGCGCGGCTTGCGGCCGCGCTCGATGCGGCGGAAGCCGTCAATGAGGCGGTCAGAGCCTAACGCGCGGATTAAGTCGCGGATTGAGTCATGGATTGAGTCATGGGCGCTTACGGTCTGTTCTTCCTGGTGGCGATCGCGATCGGCGGCGTGGCGTGGGTATTTGTCTATCCATACCTTTCCGGCGAGAAAAGAGCGGAACGGCGCATGGCGAGCGTCGCGCGCGCGGAGCCGATCGCGCGCCCGACGCGCTCGGCGGGCAAATCGCGGCGCGAGCAGGTCGAAGGCTCGCTTAAGGTGATTGAAGAACGGCGGAAGAAGTTCAAGCGGCCGCCGCTCTCCGTGCGACTGACGCAAGCGGGGCTGTCGTGGTCGAAGCGACGGTTCATGATAACCGCCGGCGCACTCGGCGTCGGTGGATTCGTCGTCATGATGGTTCTGCGGACAGGCTTGCTGCCGGCGCTCGGCATTGGCTTTGCGGCCGGCTGCGGCCTGCCGTTTTGGGGACTGGCGTACCTAAAAAAGCGACGCGAAGCGAAGTTTCTCGCGGCGTTTCCGGATGCCGTCGACGTCATCGTTCGCGGCATCAAAGCCGGCCTGCCGCTGCTCGACAGCCTCAAGCTGATCGCCACAGATGCCGAGGAGCCGGTGCGCAGCGAATTCCGTTCGATCATCGATACGCAAACGATCGGCATGCCGATCGGCGAAGCCTGCCTGAAACTCTATGAAAGTATCCCGGTCGCCGAAGCCAACTTCTTCGGCATCGTGGTTTCCATCCAGCAGCGCGCTGGCGGCAATCTTTCCGAAGCGCTGGGCAACCTGTCGCGGGTGCTGCGCGACCGCAAGAAGATGAAGGCAAAGATCCAGGCCATGTCGATGGAAGCCAAGGCTTCCGCATCGATCATCGGCGCCTTGCCGATCGCGGTCATGGCGCTCGTGTGGATAACGAGCCCGGCCTATATCTCACTGCTTTGGACCGAGCCGTTAGGGCACGTGATGCTCGCCTGTTCCGCCGCCTGGATGCTGACCGGCGTACTGGTCATGCGCAAGATGATAAATTTCGATTTCTAAGGCGGCACCGTCATGAGCTCCCTCATCGGCCAGTTTCTCGACATCCAGTCCCTTACTATGCTGTTCGCCGCCGTCGCGGCGGGCGCGACGGTGCTGACGCTGGCGATGCCGCTTTTGGTGACGGACACGCTGTCGAAGCGCATGAAGGCGGTCGCGCTCGAGCGCGAGAAAATCCGTCAACGCGAGCGCGAGCGAATGGCGCAGAGCAGCAAGGTTGCGTTGCGGCAATCGCCGAAAATGTACATGAAACGGGCGGTCGATAACTTCAATCTCTCGAAGTGGGTCGGCCAGGAGGAAGCGCGCGCCATGCTCGTGCAAGCCGGCTATCGCGGGCAGGCGCCTTACGTCACCTATCTGTTCTTCCGCATGACGATGCCGGTGGTCATGCTGCTGGCATCGCTGTTTTATATTTTTGTGGTGCTCAATCTCGACTATCCGCCGATGGTCAAGATCGCGGTCTGCATCGGGTGCGCCTATTTCGGCATGCACAGTCCAAATCTGTTCCTCAAGAACAAGATTCAGCGGCGGCAGGTTTCGATCAAGCGCGCGTTCCCGGACGCGCTCGATCTGTTGCTGATTTGCGTCGAATCCGGCATCTCGATCGAGGCGGCGTTCCGCAAGGTCAGCGAGGAGGTCGGCACGCAGTCGGTGGCGCTCGCCGAAGAATTCACGCTGACCACGGCGGAATTGTCATATTTGCCGGATCGCCGCCAAGCCTACGAGAACCTGGCGCAACGCACCGGTCTCGAAGGCGTGAAAGCGGTCTGCCTCGCTTTGCAGCAATCTGAACGCTACGGCACGCCGTTGGCCACGACGCTGCGAGTTCTGGCGCAGGAAAATCGCGACATGCGCATGGCGGAGGCCGAGAAGAAGGCCGCCGGTCTGCCGCCGAAGCTTACCGTGCCGATGATCGTGTTTTTCCTGCCGGTGCTGTTCGTGGTCATTCTCGGCCCCGCCGCGATCCGCGTCATGGCGCTGATGTAGCGTCATTGCCGGAAGCGACCCGCCTGCGCTCCCTGTGCGAGCTTCGGCGGGTTTGAGTCCGCCGAAGCGCGAAGGCGGGAGCGACCAAGCAATCCAGCCGTTCCGGATTGCTTCACGGGGCTTCTGATCGGGCCGGCCAGTTCGGGCCGCACCTGCGGTTGGCAATGCCTGCGGTTGGCAAAGAAAGACGGAGCGTCAGCTCGAACCAGTGCCGTTACGGGCGGCCTGATTGGTCAGCGAGCCGTTGCCTTTATGCGCCAGCATCTGCCGCAGATAGGCGACATTGGCGGCCGCCTGATCGGGCGGCAGGTCGGCACGCGCGATCTGTTCGGCCTCGGCGAAGCGGCCCTCCAAGCCGACCACCAGCGCGAGATTCTGCCGTACGCGCGGATCGGCCGGCTTCTGCGCGGCGGCGAGCCGCAATGTCGCTTCGGCGTCCTTGAGATCTTTCGACAGCGCATAGGACAGGCCGAGATTGGAGAGCACGGAAGGTTCGTTGGGCACGATCTTGAGCGCGGTGAGGTAATGGCGTTGCGCGTCCTGGTGCCGTCCCAACTGGTCGAGTACGGCGCCCTGCACGGACAGGATATGCCAGTCGGGCTGTTGCGGCGTATGGGCGCGATCGAGCACAGTGAGCGCCTGTTCGTATTGGCCGGTGTCGGCGAGCGCGCGCCCATATTCGCCGAGCACGACCTTATTGTTCGGATTCTGCATCGACAATTCTTGCAGGATGGCGACCGCCTGCGCGCTCTGCCTGGTAGCGCGCAGCGCCTGCGCATAGCGCAATGCGACGTCGACGTTCGCCGGATCGGCGCGATATTTCTGGCCATAGATTTGAACGTCGCGCTGCCAGTCGGCATCCGAGCGGTCGTCGGCGGGGGCAGCCGTGATCGAACCCGTGGTGGCTGTGCTTTGCGTCGTCTGGCACCCCGCCGTCACCGCTGCGATTGCAGTGACGATCGCGGCCGTGGCGAAAAGGCGTGCAAAGCGGGATCGGGTCGTACGCATCTCGATCGCTGCCGGATAGCTGCCAGATCGCTGCAACTGGCGCGAGCGCGCCCGTGCCGCAGGGTCGATCAGCAATAGACCGTTAACCCTAACGAGCGGTTAACGAATTATGGCTGCGGCTCGAGCAGAGCGATCAGGCCTTGCAGCAATCGCAGCGGTGTGGGCGGGCAGCCGCGAATGTGCAGGTCGACCGGAACAACGGCATTCACGCCGCCGAGGACGGCGTAGCTGCCGGCAAAAATGCCGCCATCGGCCGCGCAAGTGCCAACAGCGACGACCCATTTCGGGTCGGGCGTCGCCCGATAGGTACGTTCGAGCGCCTCGCGCATGTTGCGTGTGACCGGGCCGGTGACGAGTAGCACGTCGGCATGGCGCGGCGAGGCGACAAAGCGCAGGCCAAAGCGCTCGATGTCGTAGAAAGCATTGTTGAGTGCATGAATTTCGAGCTCGCAGCCATTGCACGAACCGGCGTCCACGTGACGGATCGCGAGGCTGCGGCCGAGTCGCCGCCGCGCTGCACGTTGGACTTTCGTCGCCAACTCGGCGAGCGCGGCATCGTCGGGAGCCGGCGGCGCTTCCGTCACCGGCCGATGTGTGAGGCTCTCGAATAACGTTCTGCGCATAACACCTTTTCCCGAAAGCGCTAGAGATCGTGTCCCGAATACGAGCAATTGAACGATTTGTTGCAGAGCGGAAAATCGGCGACGATGTTGCCCTCGACTGCTGCTTCAAGGAGCGGCCATTGGAACCACGACGGATCGCGCAAGTGACAGCGCGCGACCCGCAGCCCATCGAGGCGCACCCAGGCCAGCACGTCGCCGCGGAAGCTTTCGGCCAGGCCCAAGCCTTCGGCCGGGCCCAAGTCTTCTGCCGGGCCCAAGCCTTCGCCCGCTACAATGCCGCCATCGAGCGCCGTGGCGATCGCGCCATCCGGCAGGCGGTCGAGGATCTGTTCGATGAGCGCAATGCTTTGTTCGACTTCGCGGATGCGGATCCAAACGCGCGCGTTGACATCGCCCGCCGTCAGCACCGGCACGGTGAAGGCAAGCTGATCGTAAGGCGCGTAGCCGGGCGTTTTGCGCGCATCGACATTGCGTCCGCTCGCCCGTCCGATATAGCCGGAGGCGCCGAATTGCCGCGCAAGGTCTGGGCGGAGGATGCCTGTCGCGGCGGTGCGATCTTGCATCGAGGCTGTCTTGTCGTAAAGCTCGACCAATCGCGGAAACCGCCGCCGGACGTGCTGCACCGTCTCGCGGATGCGGGTCGTCCCATCGGCGCTTAGATCGGCCGCAACGCCGCCGGGCACCACCCGATCCATCATCAGACGATGACCGAATGAGCCGTCCGCCGCCCGCAGCACAAGTTCGCGCAAAATTCCGCAATGCGCATGCATGAGCGCGAACGACGCGTCGTTGCAGATGGCGCCGATATCGCCGAAATGGTTCGCCAGCCGTTCAAGTTCCGCCATCAGCGCCCGCAGATATTGCGCACGCGGCGGCGCTTCGATGTTCAGCGCCGCCTCGACCGCATGGGCGAAGGCGATCCCGTAGGCGACAGTGCTGTCGCCCGAAGTGTGGGCGGCGAGCCGTGCTGCCTGTTCGACCGGCGCGCCGGCCATGAGCGACTCGATGCCTTTGTGCACGTAGCCGAGCCGCTCTTCGAGCCGCGCCACCGTCTCGCCCCCTGCGGTGAAACGGAAATGTCCCGGTTCGATAATTCCGGCGTGCACCGGGCCGACGGGAATCTGATGCAGGTTCTCGCCTTCGACGGGAAGGAATTGATAGGCCGCATGCGCCGCGGGTTCTGCTATGCGCGCGCCGAGGGGATGCCGCACGTTCCAAAATCCGAGATCGAGCCAAGGCCGCGAATCCGGCGCGCCGACCGGCTCAAATCCGTAAAGGCTGCGGATGGCGCGCTCGAGACGAATGGCGGGCGAATGCACCGCGCCGACCGATGGAAATGTTTGGTCCGGACACTCGAGGCTGACAACGGCGACGTCGCCGGTCGAATCCTCGAAGATCGCCATATGCACCATCGGCGCGGTGGCGGCGTCGCCCCATAGACCTAGCAGCGTCGCACGACCCGCGGCGATCTCGCCCGCCACATGGCGCCAAGCCGCGGGCGTGACGATTGAGCGCGGCCATGGCCGGTGGCGATCTATTCGCTCGCCTTGCGGGATGATGTCGTCGAGTGCGGGCATGGCTTTATCCGAGCAATCCGGCAACGTTCTGGAACCACGCCACCAATGCCGGCGGCATGTAGATTCCGGCGGCAAGCACGATCGTGAGATGGGCGAACATCGGCACGTAGGACGCCTGTGACTTGGCGCTGGGGCCGCGCGGCTCGCCGAACGCAATGCTGTTGACCCGCAGGAAAAGTCCGCCAAGACCGACCAGAAGGCCAAAAACGAGAATGATCGCGAGTGCGGGCGCGCGGGCGAACGTCGAACTCACCACCAAAAATTCGCTCATGAAAATGCCGAGCGGCGGCAAGCCGGCGATTGCCACCACGCCAAGGATCAGACCCCAGCCCAGCGTGGGATGTGTCTCGGTGAGGCCGCCCATGTCGGCGATCCGCTGCGTGCCTTTGACCTGCGCGATATGGCCGACGGCGAAGAAGATCGCCGACTTTGTGAGCGAATGCATTGTCATGTGCAAAAGCCCGGCGAAGTTGGCGATCGGACCGCCCATGCCGAAGGCAAACGTGATGATGCCCATGTGCTCGATCGACGAGTAAGCGAACATGCGCTTGATGTCGCGGCGGCGGTAAAGCATGAACGCGGCGAACACGAGCGAGATCAATCCGAGCGTCACCATCAGCGGCCCGGGCGCGAGCGCGCCGGCGTTGACCGCCAACAGCATCTTGAACCGCAATAACGCATAGAGCGCGACGTTGAGCAGCAATCCCGACAGCACGGCGGAGATCGGGGTCGGACCCTCGGCGTGGGCATCCGGCAGCCAGGCGTGCAGCGGCGCCAGCCCGACTTTGGTGCCGTAGCCGAGTAAAAGAAAAACGAAGGCGAGATCGAGCAGCGCCGGATCGAAATCGCCGGCGCGCCTGACAAGCACGGTCCAGACCATGGCGTCGAGGCCCTCGCCGACCACCGGTCGTGCGGCCATATAGATGAGGATGGTGCCGAACAAAGCGAGCGCGATGCCGACGCTGCCGAGAATGAAGTACTTCCACGCCGCTTCGAGCGCTTCATGGGTGCGATAGATGCCGACCATGAGCACGGTGGTCAGCGTCGCCAGTTCAATCGCCACCCACATCAGTCCGATATTGTTGGCGACCAGCGCAAGGTTCATCGCAAACATCAGCACCTGGTACATGGCGTGGTAGAAACGCACGAACGGCGGCGTCAACCGTCCGGTTTCCAGCTCGTGGCCGATATAGCTCAAGCTGAACACGCTCGTGGTGAAGCCGACGAAGGTGGTGAGCACGATGAACGTGGCGTTGAGGTCGTCGACCAGGAGATAAGGACCCGCCGGCGGCCGCCGGAAGAACAGCGACAGCGCGCAAATGAGCGTCAGCGTCGTCGCCGCAACATTAAGCCGCGCCGTCACGCGGTAACCGGGCAGCGTCGCCAACAGCGCGGCGGCGAGTGCCGGTATCAGAAGTACGCCGGTGAGCGCATTGACGGTCATCGGCGCTCTCCGCGAAACTGGTCGAGCGCCTGCACGTCCACCGTGTCGAACCGCTCGCGGATGCGGAACAGAAAAATTCCGATCACGATGAATGCGATGAGGATCGAGAAAGCGACGCTGATCTCGACCACGAGCGGCATGCCCTTGGCGCCGGTCGCCGCCAGCACGAGGCCATTCTCGAGCGACATGAAGCCGACTACTTGGCTGACCGCATTGCGCCGCGTCACCATCATCAAGAGGCCGAGCAGCACCACCGCAAGCGCGAAGGCGAGGTCCTCTTGCGCCAGCGGATCGGCGTTGTGGGTCACGCGCAGCATGACCACCATGGAGAGCGCGACCAGACCCATGCCGGCGAGCATGGCGGCGCCGACGCCGACCACCTTCTCGATCTCGCGATGAATTCCGAGCTGGACGATCATCCGATGCAATACGACCGGGATGACGATCGCCTTGAACACGAGCGCGATTACAGCGGTCACGTAAAGGTGGGGTGCGTCTTGGACCAAAGCCTGCCAGGCGACGGACGCCGCCAGTATCAAGGCATGGAGCGCATAGACGTTGAGCAGCGAATAAAGGCGATCCTGATAGAGTTCAAGAAAGCTGATCAGCACCAGCGAGCCGGCGAGCAGGTGGGCGACGTCGAAATCAATTCGGCTCATCAGAAGCTCTCCGACACGAAGCGCAACAGCGTCGCAAGGAGTCCCAGCATCAAAGCGAAGCCAAGGAATTCCGGCACCCGGAAGACGCGCATCTTGGCAATCGACGTCTCGAACAACGCCAGCAGAAAGCCGCCGACGGCGAGCTTGCCGATATAGGCGACAGCGCCCAGGGCAAGGGTCGGCGGTGTGGCCCCCGCCGCTTCAATTCCCCAAGGCGCGAACAAGCAGGCGATCAGCGAAACGTAGAGAACGAGCTTGAGCGAGCCGGCAACCTCGATCAGCGCCAGATGACGGCCCGAATATTCGAGCACCATCGCCTCATGCACCATCGTCAGTTCGAGATGCGTCGCCGGATTGTCGATCGGGATTCGGCCATTCTCGGCGATCGCGATCATGATGAGCGCGATAAGTCCAAGTCCAAGCGATACGCGCAGCCCGACAGCTGGGGACGCCATGAACGCGGCCACCGTGGAGAGCTGCGTCGAGCCGGCGATCAGCGCCACGGTGAACACGATCATGATCATCGCCGGTTCGGCCAGCGAGGCAATCATCACCTCGCGGCTCGATCCGATGCCGCCGAAGCTCGTTCCGACATCGAGGCCGGCGAGCGCAAGAAAGAAACGCGCGCTGCCAAGCAGCGCAATGATGGCGATGAGGTCGGCCGACCAAGAGAACAGAAGATCGGTGCGAAATGTCGGCACCAGCGATGCGGCAACCCAGGTGGCGGCGAACACGAGATAGGGGATGACGCGAAACAGCCATGAAGCTCCATCCGCCAGCACCACGTCCTTGCGCATCAGACGCACGAGATCGAGATAGGGCTGGATGACCGGCGGACCCTGCCGCCGCAGCAGTCGCGCCTTCACCTTACGCACGAAGCCGGTGAACAGCGGCGCCAACAGCAGCACCAGCAGCATCTGTGCGCCCTGGATGGTCAAATCGCGGATCAGGACCATATGGCGAGCACCAGGAGCAGAATGACGAGCAAGCCGAACACAAGGCTCAGAAACTGACGTATGGTCAGAAATTGCAGACGATTGAGACGGTCGGCGGCAACGCCGATGCCGACGGCGAGCGGCGCATAGATCCAATCCCAGATCAAATCGTGCATCGCGACGGACAGCCGCGCCGGACGCGTGTCGCCGGGCGGCGGCATCTCGACCGTCTCGCGGGCGTGGAACAGCAGCGTGCCGAATACGCGGCGGATCGGCTGGGCAAAGCTCGTCGCCGTGTATTGCGTCGCCGGGTTTGCATCGGGGTAGCCGCAGTCCCAAGCCGGCGCGCGGCGAAGCCGGTCCGAGGCCAGGCGGTGAATGGCGAACGCCGCAAGCGCGCCCGACATGGCCACGAACAAAAACAACAGCAGGCCGTCATAGGAGCTGCGGCTCGCGGTGATCGGGATGATCGAGAACCATTGCGCACCGATTTGCGGCGGCATGTGAGCCCCGATCAGCGCCGTATTGACCGGAGCCAAGGCGTCGATGAACAGACCCGGCAGGATTCCGGCGACGAGGCATAGCGTCGCCAGCAGCATCATCGCGGCGAGTGAAAAACGGTCGGTCTCCGTTGCGGTCGTGGCAGCAGGCGTCCGTGCGCGCCCAAGAAAGGTCACGCCATAGGCTTTGACGAAGCAGGCGGCCGCAAGCGCGGCCGAAAGCGCGAGCAATGCGCCCACGGCCGGCACCAGGAGTCTCAATCCCCATGACGGCAATTCCGGACTGAGCAGGATCGCTTGAAAGGTCAGCCACTCGGAAGCGAAGCCGTTGAGCGGCGGCAGCGCCGAGATGGCCGCGCAGCCGACCAGGAAGACGAACGCCGTCTGCGGCATGCGGTGGATGAGGCCGCCAAGGTGCTCCATGTCGCGTTCGCCGGTCGCCGTGAGCACCGCACCGGCGCCAAAGAACAGCAGGCTCTTGAACACCGAATGATTGAAGACGTGAAACAAGGCTGCGGTGAACGCCAGCGCCGCGGCAAACGGCATTCCGTAGGTCTGGAATGCGAGCGCAAGGCCGAGCCCGATAAAGATGATGCCGATATTTTCGACCGTGTGATAGGCGAGCAGCCGTTTGAGGTCGTGCTGCATTAGCGCATAGAGCACGCCCATTACCGCGGTGATGCCGCCCGCCGCAAGTACGACAACGCTCCACCACCATTGCGGCGCGCCGGCAAGCTCGAAGGCGATGCGCACGAAGGCGTAGACGGCGATCTTGGTCATCACGCCGCTCATCAGCGCGGACACGTGGCTCGGCGCCGCCGGGTGTGCCAGCGGCAGCCAGACGTGCAGCGGCACGATGCCGGCTTTCGATCCGGCGCCGATGAGGGCCAAAATTAAAGCGAATGCTCCGATCATTACGGACGGATGCGCGGCGCGCATCGCGTCGAATGTGTAGAAGCCGTCGGGCCCGGCGAGCAGGCCGAAGGCGAGCAGTAAAGCGAGCGTGCCGAAACTCGCCATGATCAAATAGACGTAACCGGCGCGCACGTTTTCGGGCACGCGATGGTGCGACATCACCAGCGCCCACGATGTCAGCGACATGAATTCCCAGGAGAACAGAAAGGTGAACGCATCATCGGCGAGCACGACGAGCGTCATGCCGGCGAGGAAGGCGGGATAGAACGGCAGCACGCGTTGCGGCGCCGTCTCGTGCTCGCTATAGCCGAGCGCGAACAGGCTCGCGCTAAGCGCACCGAGATCGACCACGACGAGGAAGAAGGCCGAGAGCGCGTCGAAGCGGAAATGCGCGCCGAGCCACGGCACGCCGAGCGGCAGTGTGAGGCGCAAAGGCGCCGCCGGGCCGAATAGCTGCGCCGCCGCGGCGACGAGCGCAATCGCGGTTACGATCGTGCTCGCGCCGTAGATGATGCGCGTCGCCGCCGCCGAGCGGGCGAACGCGACGGCGAGCGCCGCGAGGGCGAGCAGAGCTGCGGTGGAGGCAAGCGCAATGCTCAGCGTCACGACGGCGTCCTCTTGAGCCGCACGCCGCGGCCGCCGCCGTGGCTCGTGGCGTTGTCGGCGATGAGCTCGATGCCGAGCGCGTCGAGCGCGGCGACGAGTTTCATCAGCGAGTCGACATTGCCGCGGATCACGCCCTCGCTCGCCTCCATGCGTTGGATGGTCGGCAGCGACAATCCGGCCAATTCAGCAAGCGTGCGCTGATCGATGTCGAGGATTGCTCGCGAGGCCCGCAACTGACCGGCGGTGATCATGGTATAGCCATTAGAAGTCATATATTTTTTATTAAAAATAGCGATTGCCACATGATTCTCGATATTGCAACCCCCAGTCATCGGAGTGGGGAAAAGCGCCATTTCGCCTGACCGGTGATGCCTTCCGGCTGGCGGCGAAAGCCGTTACGGTCCGCGCCCGATCCTGTTTTGAAATCCGATAGATGAGCACTAAGCCGTCGGCGCGTTTCGCAGCCTCCCGCCGTTCCGGTGGGCCAAGCGGGCTTGATCCTGAGCTCGTGAGTGATCTCGTCGCGGCGAACCGCACGCTGGCGCGGCTGAATGTGCTCGACGCCTTCGGCCACGTCAGCGTGCGCCATCCCAAGAATCCGCGCCGCTATCTGATGTCGCGCTCGATCGCGCCGGAATCGGTGACCGCAGCCGACATTCTGGTGCTCGATCTCGACAGCCAGACCGTCGATCCGAAGGATGACGGCAAATTGCTTTACCGTGAGCGTTTCATCCACGGCGAGATTTACAAAGCGCGCCCGGACGTCAATGCGGTGGTGCACAGCCACTCGCCGACGGTCGTGCCTTTCACCGTCACGCGCGCGAAACTGCGGCCGCTCTTGCACAATGCCGGATTCCTCGGCCTCGGCGTGCCGCTGTTCGAAATTCGAAAGGCCGTGGGCGACGGCACCGACCTCATGATCGTGACGCCGAACCTCGGCAAGGAACTTGCGAAAAAACTCGGCCCAGACGCTGCGGTGGTGCTGATGCGCGGCCACGGCAATTCGGTCGTCGGGCCGTCGCTGCCCAATGCCGTGTTCCGCGCCTATTACACCGAGATCAATGCGCGCCAGCAGCTTGCCGCCATCACCATCGGCGGCCCGATCAATTTCATGACGCGCGCCGAAGCGCTGACCGCAAACGACGCCATGCTGCGGGCTTCCGCGCGGCCGTGGGCGCTGTGGCGAAAGCGGGCGCTTAAGGAGCGCTAGCGCGTGACCTCGCGAACCAAGTAAAACCAGCAGGCATTGCGGGAGTGCATCGGATGTTCCGGCTTGCGGTTGCCGACTTGGATTCGCCTTCCTATTTCGTCGCGACGGCGGCGGCCGAGCTTGGCTTCTTCAAAGAAGAGGGCGTCGATATCGAGCTTGAACGCGCATTCGGCGCCAGAAACGGTCCGGAACGTTTGCGCGACGGTTCGCTCCATTTTTTCGCCGGCCCGGCTTACGCCGCGACCCGCGCTTTTCCGGCCTGGCAGGGCGCCAAGCTTCTCTGTGCGCTGGCGCAATATTCGTACTGGTTCTTGGCTATTCGCGCCGAGCTCGACGTCAAGCGCGGCGATGTCGGCGCGCTTCGGGGCTTGCGGATTTCGTCCTCCATGGAATCGCCGGTCCTGGGCCTCAGACACCTTCTGGCCGACGCCAGTATCGATCTCGAACGGGACAAAATCCGCATCGTGCCGGCCCCGCCCACCATCGAAGGCCGGTGGATGGGGCATGCCGGCGTCGATGCCATCAAGCAGGGCCTCGCCGATGCTTATTGGGGCAACGGCATGCGGGTCGCCATCGGCGAAAAGCTCGGCGTCGCCAAGCTGCACCTCGACCTGCGCCGCGGCGACGGCCCGCCGGGAGCGCGCTGGTACAACTTCGCCGCGCTGACCACGACCGAGCGGCTGATCGACGAGCAACCGCAAATCGCCGCCGGCGCGGTGCGCGCGATCGTGAGAGCGCAAGATGCGCTCAAGGCGGATCCTTCGCTCGCCGCTGCAATCGGAGACCGTCTATTCCCGCCGGAGGAGGCTCCACTGATCGCCGAGCTGATCAAGCGCGATGCGCCGTTCTACGACGCCAACATTTCGCCCGAAGCGATCGATGGCTTGAATGGATTCGCCAAGGCCGCGGGGCTGATCGCCGAAACGGTCCCCTATGACCGGCTGGTCGCCACACAATTCCGTCAGCTGTGGCGGGCGTAGCGGCGCGTCTGAGGAGAGTGTCATTCCCCGCGAATGCGGGGAATCCAGTAATCACTGTTCTAGGCCGTGAACCCATAAATGTGCCGAGCGGACGGCTTGCGAGAGTCCGCTATGCTCCCCAATAGCTGACATATCGTGCATAGCAACGAAACGACGCTATGGGCCGATTGTGTTGCAAAAGTCGTTTTGCACTGGTGCTCAAAAATTTTGAGGACTACTGGCGCGGATTTCGTATAAATATGTGAGGGGCCTCATCGTCGCACGTTAAACTCATAGGCAACCTCGGTAGCGCGATTGAGGTTATGCGAATCGGCAATTGCTTCCCGTTTCGTGTTTTCGCGAAAAATTCGTAGACCTGCAACTTTCGACTTTTGCAACACAATCGGCCATGAGCCGACATTCGGGCAACGTCAATGATCGCTAGCCCTGGCCGCCTTTTTCGAGCAATCCGAGCGCGCGACGCAGCACGTCCGCCGCCGCCTTTCGCTCGTCGTCGGACATGCGGTCGGCATCAACTTCGAGCCGCAGATGCGCCGTAGCGGCCTGTTCCGCGTCTTGCTTCGGTCCGACGACCGCATACGTCGCGACCGGCTGCGCGATGCCTTTGACCTGCACGTGGCCGCGCTCCTCGCAGCGCACGTCGTCCTTCACGTTCGCATAGGTCTCGAATGAGATCAGCACCCCGCCAGGCGGTGCCTCATGCTCCAATCTAGAAGCAAGGTTCACGGTGCCGCCGACCATCGTGTAGTCCATGCGGTCCTCGCTGCCAAAATTGCCCACCGTGCAATAGCCGGTGTGAATACCGATCCGGCAACGCAGCGGCGTCTCGATGCCGCTGTTGCGCCATTCATGCGCTAGTTCGGCGACACGCTTTTGCATAGCGATCGCCATCTGGACGCAGGCCAGCGCATCCTCCTTCACACCCAGCGTCGTCGGATCGCCAAAGAACATGACAATGGCGTCGCCGACATATTTGTCGACAGTCGCGCCGTATTGCAGCGCGATCCTCGACATTTCGGTGAGATAGTGGTTGAGGAGCTGGGTAAGGTCCTCCAGACTCCATCTTGTCGGTAATCTCGGTGAAACCGACAAGGTCGGAAAAGCAAACCGTGAGCTTCTTGCGTTTGCTCACGATCTTGACGTCCTGCTGGCCGGTAAAGATCGAATCGTACACCTGGGGCGCCAGATATTTTGCGAGCTTGGACGACAGCGAGGCCAGCGCGTTGGACTTCTCGGTGAGATCCTGCTCGCGTTGCTTGAGCTCGGTGATATCGGAATAGACCGCGACCGTACCGCCGTCCTCGGTGCGGCGCTCGCCGAACATCACCCAGCGACCGTTGTCGAGCCGCAGTACCTGCGGCTCGCCCGGATTGCGATGCTGCTGCAGCCGTTCCGCGATCCATTCCTCAACTCTGCCTTCCGCATCCTTGACGTAGCCGCCCTCAGCGGCTCGGCGGATGATGCTCTCGAATGTCGTACCGGCGCTTAGATCGATTTCCAGGCCGGGGAAGAGCAGGTCGCGATAGCGCGAGTTGCTGATGACAAGCCGATCCTCCCCGTCGTAACAGACGAAGCCTTCGGAAATGCTCTCGATCGCCTCGGCGAGCCGCCGTTCGCTGCGCAGCCTTGCTTGCTCGGCACGGCGCAGCGGCGTGATGTCGTAGAGCCAATAAAGCCGCTTGCCACCGCCGACCGCGACGTGGCCGCCGTGGTAGGCGACCTGGACGTAAGAGATCAGCAGATTGAGCAACTCGCCTTGCTTGGTCTTCCAGACCACCTCCTCGTTCAGCAGTTGGCCGCCGCGCGTCCGCAGCAGCTCGATCACACGCGTACGGTGAGCGAGGTCGTGCCAGAACCGCCTGGTGTCGAACAGTTCCAGTTCCTCTTTCTCGTAGCCGGTCAATTCGCGCAAGCGCTGATTGTGGAACAGGAGTCTCCCATCCTCGTCGACGACGCTCACTACCGCCGGGCTATAGTCGAGGATTTCGCGAAGCTGGCGCTCTTGCTCGGCGACTTGTGCCTCGTGGTGCGTCAGCGCCGTGATGTCATAGACCCACAGCACGCGCTTGCCGCCGACAAAGCTGATATGCCCTCCGTGGTACCCGACCTGCACGTAGGACAGCAGGAGATGAATGAGCGTGCCTTTCTTGGTCCGCCATATCACCTTTTCATTCAGAATCTGCCCGCCCCGATCTCGTAATTGGCTGATGATCCGAGTGCGCTGGTTGAGGTCATGCCAGTGCATACGCGTGTCGCAGAGATCGAGCTCGTCCTTGCTATACCCTAGGATTTCGCGCAGCCGCGCGTTGTGGAACAGCAGACGGCCATCCTCATCGACCACCAACAGCGCTGCCGGGCAGAACTCCAGCATCTCTCGGAATTGGCGCTCGTGCTCGGCCGCCTCCACTCCCTGAGTCGTGCTGCCATTGGTCTTTACTGCTGAGCTAGCTGTGGCGTCAGAAGACATGCGGCCCCCGCCGGACTGACATGGCGAACGCTAGCACTAAAGCCCACAGAGTTCGAGGTGCCTATCTGGCTGCGGGAGAGAAGTCCGACGTGGAGGGCTGATGTTACCTTCGGAGACTATAAGCGGACGTGATACAGTGAAAGTCGTTCTGACTGCGACGGCAGACTGGAGTTAATGGTCCGGGGGGAAATCATGCGCCTGACGCACTGTCATAATTTCCATGATTTTCGCGAATTGGCACGACGGCGCCTGCCGGGGCCGATTTTCAACTATATCGACGGCGCCGCGGACGACGAAACGACATATCGGAGAAACACCCGCGCATTCGAGGAATGCGATCTTGTGCCGAACGTTCTCGCCGGCGTTGAGCAAGTCGACCTGTCGGTGACCGTGCTCGGTCAAAAATTGAGGGTGCCATTCTATTGCTCGCCGACCGCGTTGCACCGGCTGTTTCACCACCAGGGCGAACTCGCCGTAGCGCACGCCGTCGAGAAATTCGGCACGATGTTCGGCGTTTCCTCGCTGGGTACGGTCAGCTTGGAAGAGATCTCATCGAATTTTTCGTTTCCGCAGGTCTATCAATTCTATTTCCACAAGGATCGCGGACTGAACAAAGCCATGATGGAGCGGGCCAAAACCGCCAGCGTCCACATCATGATGCTGACCGTGGATTTCGATCACCGGCGGCAATCGCGAGCGCGACTTGCACACCGGGTTCACCATTCCGTTCCGGCTGAACTTGCGGGGCATGTTTCAATTCGCGACCAAGCCGAAATGGGCGATCGACTACCTGACCCATGAAAAATTTCGGCTGCCGCAATTGGACACTCACGTCGATATGAAGGGAGGCACGACCTCGATCGGCGATTACTTCACCAATATGCTCGACCAATCGATGAACTGGCGCGATGTCGCGGACATGGTCAAGCAGTGGGACGATAAATTTTGCCTCAAAGGCGTGATGAGCGCCGAAGATGCCCGGAAGGCCGTCGATATCGGTTGCTCGGGTATCGTCGTTTCAAATCATGGCGGGCGGCAACTCGACGGTTCCCGCAGCTCTTTCGATCAGCTGGCAGAAATTGTCGACGCCGTCGGCGATAAAATCGACGTCCTCATGGACGGCGGAGTTCAACGCGGGACCCATGTGCTCAAGGCGCTCTCCTTGGGCGCCAAGGCGGTGGGAATGGGCCGGTTCTATCTGTTCCCCCTCGCCGCCGCCGGCCAGCCCGGCGTCGAGTGCGCGCTGGGGCTCATGCGCGCGGAGATCGAGCGCGACATGAAGCTGATGGGCTGCACGTCCATCGAGCAACTGTCGCGGTCCAATCTCAGGTTTCGAGATTAGATTTCTTGCCCATCCTCCCATGCAGCCATACCCCAAGACGATGTCTGCGTTGGGTCAAAAGCGTCGATTTTGGGATGTCCGCAGCATGTCCGGTTAGGGGGTAATCTCGGAAATGCCAGTTGTCCGATTTTGCTGGTTGATGGCAGCGGTGTGATTACTGGATCGTCCACGGGAGCTTGTCTTCGGGTCGGGGCCGGACCCGTTTGCGGACGATGACAAAAGCAAACTACACCGACGCGTGCGCGACGCCGGTTTTGGCCTTCAGCGCGTCGCCGGCGGCTTCGTAAAAGCTTGCGCCTTCCGGCAGCACGATCGCGGCCGAGCGCACCGCGTGCGTCGCTGGGTCGAGGCCGTCGGGCGATTGACCTTGCGCAATGGCGAGCGCGGCTTTGCGCAAGCGTTGCCGCGCCATGATCACGCCGTTGTCGGTCGAGACGAGGTTTTCCTTGCTGCGATCCTGGATCGGTCCGGTCGATTCCTGGATCGCGGCGTCCTGCATGGCGATGCCTTTGACGCCGCAATAGGACTTGTGATGCTTCTGCGCCATGCGGTCGATCATGTAGTCGTTGTCTTTGTTGACCACCGGGCGGAACGAGCCGGGAATGAGATTGACGTGGATGCCGCCGCCATTGCGCATCACCTCGAGCTCGTGCGCGGAGAGCGCCCGCGCCGGATGATGGGTGAAGCACCATGACATGCAATTTTCGTCGTCGATCGGCACGAAGGCGTGGCCGTTGAGCGCGTTGTCGCCGTAGGGCGGGATCATGGTGTGGAACGGCATGATCCATTGCGTAATGCGCCAATAGAGCTTGCCCGGCGTCGCCGGCCGCCGCACGCCGATGACCATGCCGCCCGCGTCTCGATCAGTTCGAAGCGCGCATCGGTCTCGCGGGTGAATTCGGCGCCCTGGCTGACATGCAGCGGATCGCTGCGCAGATCGTGCCGATGCAAAAAGGAAACGTGCACGGAATCGATGCCGCCTTCGAGCGCCTGAAGCCAGTTGCATTCCTGCGTGCGCTTGGACGACGAAGCGGTGCGACGCGGCAACGGTCGCCCATTCGAAATTCGGCAGCGGCGGCTGCTGCGCCGGCGGGCCCATATAGATCCAGATCACGTCGCCAAGCTCGGCGGTAGCGTAGGACGTGAGCTTGATCTTCTTGCAGAAGCCGCTCTCGACCGGTTCCGACGGCACTTCGATGCATTGCCCGGTGACGTCGTATTTCCAGCCGTGATAGGGGCAGCGCAGCCCGTTTTCCTCGTTGCGGCCGAACCACAGCGACACGCCGCGATGGGCGCAGAATTCGTCCATCACGCCGACGCGGCCGGCCGTGTCGCGAAACGCGATCAACCGCTCGCCGAGAAGTTTGACCCGCACCGGCGGGCAATCGGGTTCCGGGATTTCCGAAGACAACAGCGCCGGAATCCAATAGCGCCGCATCAGCTCGCCCATCGGCGTTGCCGGGACCGGTCAAGCGTGAGGAAATCGTTTTGTTCGCGCGTCGTCATGGGCGCAGGATAGCTTATTACGTCAGCACCCGCACCGGCTTGCCGTCGAGGAAACCGCGGATGTCCTCGACCACGCCGGCGAAATAGGCGCGGTAATTCTGCTCGGAGACATAGCCGAGATGCGGCGTGATGACGACATTATCCATCTTGCGCAGCGGATGATCGAGCGGCAGCGGCTCGACGTCGAACACGTCAAGGCCGGCGCCGCCGATCTTCTTGTCGCGCAGCGCCGCAAGTCAGCGCCGCCTCGTCGATGATCGGGCCGCGCGAGGTATTGATGATGAACGCGGTCGGTTTCATCAGGCCGAGTTCGGTCGCGCCGACGAGGCCGCGCGAGCGCGGCCGACAGCACGATATGGATGGTGATGAAGTCGGATTGGCGGAACAGGTCGTCCTTGCTGACATAGCCGACGCCGGCTGCCTGACATTTCTCCGCCGTCAGGTTCTGGCTCCAGGCGATGACCTTCATGCCGAACGCCTTGGCGATAGTGGCGGTGTGGCTGCCGAGCCTGCCGAGCCCGAGCACGCCGAGCGTCATGCCCTCGAGATCGGGGCCGATGGTGGTCTGCCACTTGCCGCCGGCATGGAGCCGCGCGTTCTCGTAGCCGATATGGCGGGTCAATTCGAGCATCAGCCCGATGGCGATGCCGGAGGTTGGGTTGCCGAAATTGGGCGTGCCGCACACCGTGACGCCGCGCGCCTTCGCCGCCTCGGTGTCGATCGAGGCGTTGCGCATGCCGGTCGTGATCAGGAGTTTCAGGTCGGGAAGCGCCTCGATCACCTGCCGCGGAAAGCCGGTGCGTTCGCGCGTGGCGACGACGATGGCAAAGTCCCTGCAACGCCGCAATGACCTTGTCCGGTCCGCCGAGGTGTTCGTTGAAAACCTTGAGCTCGACGTCGGCTTTGACCTTGGACCAGTCGGCGACTTTGAGGACGACGTTCTGGTAGTCGTCGAGAATTGCGCAGCGAACCGCCATGATTTCCACCCCATATACGCGTCGAGCCTAGCCGTCTCATAACGGCCGAGCCAAGACAAGCGCGTTGGGTAGCGTGGAGTGGAGTTAAGCGCGATGTTCGGCGATGTCGCTGAGAACGCGGCGCGAGGGCGAGGCCGTCTGGGAAGTTTTGGTGACCAGGCTGCCGTACTTGGCGTGCCATTTCGGGCCCGGGCCGCGCATGTAGTGCAGGTCGGGCCGGTAGGAACCCGCGCCGTATCCGCGGATTTGCAACAATCCGCGAAGCGCCTTGGAGAAATCACGCCACATGATACGCTGCCTTCGGCCTTCGCTGAGGCCCTTCTTGGGATGTCGCCACCCGTAAAACGCAGGTTCCATTTTCAAACGCGTGTTTGACACGCAGTGTCGGGAGAAATCATTAAAATTTGTTGCGATTTCGGCAAACTCGCGACGTAAATGCGATCAGGCTTACCGAAGCTTTATCGCGGTCCTTGAAAATGGAGCGAAGTTCCCGGGCCTGGTGCGCGAGTACCGGCCGGCGGAACCGTTCTTGCCCTTGATGCCGCGCATCGCTACATCAGCGCCAGATTCTCCCGACCAGATTCTTCCGAAATCAGCGAAAAGGGGCAGGGCGCCCAGCCTGCAATTCAATGGCCCGTCAATTCGTCTATCATATGGAAGGCCTGACCAAGACTTATCCGGGGAACCGGAAGGTCTTGGAGAATATCAATCTGTCCTTCTATCCCGATGCGAAGATTGGCGTTCTTGGCGTCAACGGCTCCGGTAAATCGACCTTGCTCCGCATCATGGCCGGGCTCGACACCGAATATAGCGGCGAGGCCTGGGCGGCAGCCGGCGCCCGCGTCGGCTACCTGGCGCAGGAGCCGCAGCTCGATGCGGCGAAATCGGTCCGCGACAACGTCATGGAAGGCCTGGCGCCGCAGCAGGCGGTTCTCGATCGCTACAACGAGCTTGCCGCCAATTATTCCGACGCAACCGCCGACGAAATGACCAAGCTCCAGGACGAGATCGAGGCCAAGGGGTTGTGGGATCTCAATTCCAAGGTCGATCAGGCGATGGACGCGCTGCGCTGCCCATTCGATGAGGCCGACGTCACAAAACTCTCCGGCGGCGAGCGGCGCCGCGTCGCGCTGTGCCGGCTTCTGCTCGAAGCGCCCGAACTTCTCCTGCTCGACGAGCCGACCAACCACCTCGACGCCGAGTCGGTGGCATGGCTCGAAAGCCATTTGCGCAATTATCCCGGCGCCATTCTCATCGTCACCCACGACCGCTACTTCCTCGACAATGTCACCGGGTCGGATTCTCGAGCTCGACCGCGGCCACGGCATTCCCTACGAGGGCAATTACTCGTCATGGCTCGGGCAGAAGCGCAAACGCCTCGAACAGGAAGGCCGCGAGGAGGAGGCGCACCAACGCACGCTTGCCCGCGAGCAGGAATGGATCTCCGCTTCGCCGCGCGCGCGTCAGGCAAAATCCAAGGCGCGCTACGAGCGTTACGAGGAACTGTTGAAGAAGGCGGGCGAGAAGCAGACCCAGACGGCGCAGATCGTGATCCCGGTGGCCGAGCGGCTCGGCCAGAACGTGATCGATTTCGACCACCTGCGAAAGGGCTACGGCAACAATCTTCTGATCGACGACCTTACCTTCAAACTGCCGCCCGGCGGCATCGTCGGCATCATCGGCCCGAACGGCGCCGGCAAGACCACGCTGTTCCGCATGATCACCGGCCAGGAGAAGCCGGACGGCGGCACGATCAAGATCGGCGAGTCGGTGCAACTCGGCTATGTCGACCAGTCGCGCAATTCGCTCGACGGCAAGAAAAGCGTATGGGAGGAAATCTCCGGCGGCCTCGACCAGCTCCAGCTCGGCAAGCGGGAAGTGAATTCGCGCGCCTATTGCTCGGCTTTCAACTTCAAGGGCGCCGATCAGCAAAAGAAGGTCGGTGCGCTCTCGGGCGGCGAGAGGAACCGCGTGCATCTCGCCAAAATGCTCAAATCCGGCGCCAATGTGCTGCTGCTCGACGAGCCGACCAACGACCTCGACGTCGATACGCTGCGCGCGCTCGAAGAGGCGCTGGAGGATTTTGCCGGCTGCGCCGTCATCATCAGCCACGACCGCTGGTTTCTCGACCGCATCGCCACCCACATGCTCGCCTTCGAGGGCGACAGCCATGTCGAGTGGTTCGAGGGCAATTTCCAGGACTACGAGAAGGACAAGATGCGGCGGCTGGGGACGGATACCGTCATCCCGCACCGGATCAAGTACAAGAAATTCTCGCGGTAGCGGCTACGGCGAGGATTCCGTCGTGTCCGGCGCGATGAGTTCGACGTCAGGAAAATAGGTGCGATAGCGCCGCACATCGCGGGTCAGCAGCGAACAGCCGAGCACTTGAGCGTGCGCCCCGATGAAGAAGTCGGGGAGGACGCCGGAGCGAACGCCGCCCGACGCGCGGTAGCGGCTATAGCTTTTGCCGGCAAGAAAAAGTGCGCGCGTCGGCACGCGATCGAAGCTCGCGTCCAGATCTGCCAAAGCCCGTTCCACCTGAGACTGGCTTTCCATTCGCGCCGACATCTCGGCATAGACAATTTCGTTGACGATGACCGGTCCCAGTGCCGCGCGCCGGGCTAGATGGTGAAGCGACCACTCCGACCAGCGTGGATCATTCGACAGTAGGTCGAGAAGGACGTTCGTATCGACTAAAGTCATTTCATGCGGCGGCGAAAAGTGGCCGTTTCACCTCGACTGAATTCCATAAACTCATCAGTCGTCATGCCGCCGCGGATGATTTTACGCTTGGCCAAGGCGCGCAGTTTTTCCTCATACTCGGAAGCTTTATCCGGATGGCCGACATAGACGCCGCCCGATGCCGTGGCACGTACGACGACTTTGTCGCCGGGTTTGATTCCAGCAGTTTTCCGAACGCTCTTTGGGATCGTTACTTGTCCTTTGGAGGTAACAGTGGTGATCATGGCCACCTCGGTATTACATTCTTGATGAAGGTAATACCGTGGCTCTGGCCGGTCAACGAAATTTCCACGATTATGATAAGGACAAGCCGCGCCGGTTGCGGACGGGCTCGATCATCCCACAGCGAATCAAGTATAAGAAACTCTCAAGATAATCGTGTTGTTCTTTCCGCAGCGGCCTGCTCGCCACAAGGGCGTGGGTTCCGCTTTCTGAAGCAAATACATACATGTCCAGCAAAGGCCGGCAGACCGGCCGGGTTTAACCAAGAAACGGCGCTTGAAGGGTGTATCTGCGCTCCCCGCGCAAGAAGGAGAAGACATTGGCAACGAGAGCGACTGAGGCTCGGGCGACTGAGGCCAAAGCCCGTGCGGAAGCAAGTTTCAAGAAGGAAGAGCGGGCCAAAGACGGCGCCAAGGCAATGACGGAATATCAGGCCAATAGCCGCGTCATTCGTGAACAAATGGCGCGTTTGAAGGCACTTCGGCTGGCCAAAGAGGCGGCCGACGGAGCGGCGGGCGAATCGCCTGAACTTGCCGGCAAAACGGGTCGCGGCAAACTTTAGCGTTTGCGGCGCGTTGCGGCGCAAGCCGGGCTAAAGCCGCCGCGCCTTGAAACCGACACATCAATGGCCCATATGAGACTTGCGGCCTTATAGGCCTGTTGCGAGCCGCGTGTACGGGATCCCGACGGCTAATAGCCGTTAAATGGCTTCCGGCTCGCTCTTTAATCCCTCATTGACAGCCCAGATCGCGCGGGGTGTCCGGTTTTCCCGCAAAGCCAGCCGTGGCGTATCACGCGACGGCTTTGGCAGCGCGCATAATAGAAAGCAATTTCTTTGACCGACTTTCACGACTTTCGACTGAACGACGCAATCACGCGTGCACTTAAAGAAGAGAAATACTCAACCCCAACGCCGATCCAAACGCAGACCATCCCGACCGTCATGTCGGGTCGCGATGTGATCGGCATCGCGCAGACCGGAACCGGCAAAACCGCCGCGTTCGCGCTGCCCATCCTGCATCGTCTCGCCGGCAACCCGCGTGCTCTTGAGCACAAGACTTGCCGCGTCCTGGTGCTTAAGCCCGACCCGCGAGCTGTCGGGCCAGATTCTCGATAGCTTCCGCGCTTACGGCCGTCATCTGCGGATCAGATCCGCGCTGGTGATCGGCGGCGTGCCGATGGGCGCGCAGGTCCGCGCATTGCTTCCCGGCCTGGATATCCTCGTCGCCACGCCCGGCCGGCTTCTCGATCTCGTCAAAAGCAATGCGCTGCGCCTCGGCGGCGTCGAGTGTTTCGTGCTCGACGAAGCCGACCGTATGCTCGACATGGGATTCATCAACGACATCCGCAAAATCGTGGCAAAGCTTCCGGCGAACCGGCAGACGCTGATGTTTTCCGCCACCATGCCTGCGCGCCATCGCCGAACTCGCCGCGCAGATGCTGCGCGATCCGGTCAAGGTCGCGGTAACGCCGGGCGCTTCGACGGTAGAGCGCGTCGAGCAGCGCATTATTCGCGTCGACCGCGCGGCGAAGCCGGCAATCCTGGTCGACGTGCTGCGACAGCGAAGCGGTCGATCGCGCATTGATTTTCACGCGCACGAAACATGGCGCCGACAAGGTCGTGCGGCGGCTGGTGCAGGCCGGCATCGCCGCCGAGGCGATCCACGGCAACAAGTCGCAAGGTCAGCGCGAGCGCGTGCTCGCGGCCTTCCGCAATGGCAAGATCAGGACGCTCGTCGCAACCGACATTGCCGCGCGCGGCATCGATGTCGACGGCATCAGCCATGTGGTGAATTTCGATCTGCCGAACGTCCCGGAGACCTACGTGCATCGCATCGGCCGCACCGCGCGCGCCGGCGCGGCGGGCATCGCGATCTCGCTGTGCGACGCCGAGGAAATGGCGTTCCTGCGCGACATCGAGAAGCTCATCCGCATGTCGCTGCCGATGATCGATCGACGTTCCGCAGCCGCAGCGCGCGGCATACGCCGGGCGCGATACGCGGAGCGTAGCGAACGCATCCGACCGTCCCGCCGCGCAATGGACGCGGCAGGCCGCGGCGCCAGCGCCGCGGCAACGGCGCGAGCAAGCAACCGTCATCGACGAGCAATCAAGAGAAACCGGCATCGCGTCCGTTGCCTTCCTGCATCGCGATGCTGCGGCGGACCGCGGCACGCGCTCAACGCGAACCGCGTTGGACCGGTCATTCAAAAGGATCGTGACATGACTAAAGAAGAACTCCTGGAATTCGAGGGTCTGGTCACCGAGATATTGCCCGACGCGCGCTACCGCATTCAGCTCGACAACGGGCATGCCCTCATCGCCTACACCGCGGGGCGAATGAAAAAGAATCGGATCAAGACGCTCGCCGGCGATCGGGTGACGGTCGAAGTATCGCCCTATGATCTCGAGAAGGGGCGGATGATCTTTCGTCATAAGGACGAACGCGCCGGAACCGGTCCGCGTCCGCCGCAACGCAACCAGTATCGTCGGCGGTGACTTTCTACGCTAAAGGATATGTCCGGTAACAACGCCGGCGTCGGGGCAAAAAGAGAGGCGAGACCATGCGAATCTTCATCTTCAAGTCCGAGACAAAGCCAGATCTGCGCGCCTTCGGCGGCGATCTGGTCGGCAGCCAGCTGCCGAGTCAGTTCAAACCCTGGCATGCGACCGGCGCCATCGGGCCGGACCAGGAATTGCCGTATAATCTATCGCGCGACGCGATCGAGACGGCGATAAACGACTGCGGCTTCCAGCTCTGGCGCATGAAGAAAAAAGTCTAAGTCACAAATATTGCACGGCAAAGATTTCCATTAAACGTTCGCGTCGGTCGAGACCGCGCGGAATTAGCGTGTGCGCCGCTTTGGCGGCGACCGTCGATCGCCGCAATCACCCTCAGCACCAAGGCTTTACCGGCTTGATATCTCCCGGCGCGATGCCGCCGAGGTGCTGCTTGATCTCGTCGTATTGCGGGTCGTCCGGCGCGTAGCGGAGTTCGCCTTCGGCGATCGGATCCGGCCACAGCGAGCGCAAGTGCAGCGTGATGGTGCCGTCATTGGACATTTCGGCGGTGCCGATGCTGTCGATGGCGGCGCAGGGTATCGACTCGTTTGTCTTATCTTGCGCGGCTGCGGCGCCGACGAAGCCTGCAGCGACCAGAAGAGCGATCGCGACTCTCCGGTAGGACATCGGCGAAAACTCCTGCTACTAGGGAAAAGCATAGTCGAATCGACCGGGAAAGTCGCGAACCTGGAACTCAAAAGCCATGGAAGACTGGAGCGCCCGCCAATATCTCAAATTCGAGGACGAACGCACCCGTCCGCCGCGCGACCTTGTCGCGCAAGTGCCGCTGCAGCGTCCGCGGCTCGTCGTCGATCTCGGTTGCGGACCGGGCAACTCGACCGAGCTCCTGGTCGAGCGCTATCCGCAATCGGAAATCGTCGGGCTCGAATTCGTCTCCCGATATGCTGCGCAAGGCGCGCGAACGGCTGCCCAAGTGCAAATTCATCGAGGCCGATATCGCGACCTGGAAGCCCGACCCGGGCACCGATCTCATCTTCGGCAACGCCGTCATGCAGTGGCTGCCGGATCATCCCGCGATCATGCGGCGGCTGCTCGAAGCGATGCCGCAAGGCGGCGTGCTGGCGATCCAGATGCCCGACAATACGCGCGAGCCGGCGCTCGTTTTCCAGAAAGAGGTGGGCGAGAGCGGCCCTTGGAAGGATCATCCGGAGATCAAGGCGGCGCCCCGCGACCACCTGCCGCCGCCGGAAGCCTATTACGATCTGCTCAAGCCGGTCTGTTCGCACATCGACATCTGGCTCACCGTCTACAATCACGTCATGGCTTCGCCGCAGGCGATCACCGAATGGTTCAAGGGCTCCTCGCTGCAGCCGTTCCTGTCGCCGCTCGATGCCGGGGACCGCGAAAAATTCCTCGCCGCCTATACGGCAAAAATCGTCGGCGCCTATAGACCGCGTTACGACGGCAAGGTGCTGTTGCGATTCCCGCGGCTGTTCATTCTGGCGGTGCGATGAAGTTCCTCCGTGTTCTGCTCGGCGCTGTTTTGCTGAGCGGCGCGCTTTGTGTTCGTGACGCTTATGCCGACGCCGCCTTCGAGGCCTGGCTGCAATCGCTGTGGCCGCAGGCGCAAGCGCTCGGCGTGTCGCGCGCGACATACGAAGCCGCGACGCGCGGGCTCGAACCGGATTTGACGCTGCCCGATCTCGTCCTGCCCGGGCGGCCGGAGAAGCCGTCGCAGGCACAGCCCGAATTTGTCCAGACGCCGGCTGATTATCTCAAAGAGCCGGCGATCGAGCAGCTCGCGGCGCAGGGCCGCAAGCTTTACCAGCAATACCGCATGCCGCTCGACGCCATCGAGCATCAGTTCGGCGTGCCGCCGACCATTCTGCTTGCGATCTTCGGCCGCGAGACCGATTACGGGCGCGCCGCGGATACCCATAATGCGATCCGCGTCTTGGCGACGCAGGCCTATCTCGGCAAGCGCAAGGACAAGTTTGAGCAGGAATTCATCGACGCGCTGAAAATTCTCGACAGGGGAAAGATCAAGATCGCCGATATGAAAAGCTCCTGGGCCGGCGCCATGGGGCTCACGCAATTTCTGCCGTCGGATTATCTGAAATACGCCGTCGATTTCGGCGGTACCGGCTACGCCGATATCTGGAATTCGGTGCCGGACGCGCTCGCCTCGGCGGCGAAGCAGCTCGTCGGCGAGGGCTGGCAGCCTGGCGTGCACTGGGCCTACGAAGTACGCGCGCCGGCCAACGTCGATTGCACCATCGGCGTGCCGGATTACACGCTGCCGATCGGCGAATGGCTCAAACGCGGCTTTGTACCGGCCTATGGCCGCGTGTTCTCAGCCGCCGAGCGTGATGAGAGCGCTTCGCTGCTGCAGCCCGCCAGTCTCTACGGTCCGTCGTTCCTCGCCACCAAGAACTATTTCGCCATCAAGGAATACAATTATTCCGACCTTTACGTGCTCTTTGTCGGCCATTTGAGCGATCGCATTGCCGATGGGCGGCCGTTCCAGACGCCGTGGGCGAAGATTGCGCAGCTGCCGACGAACGATCTCGACCGCATGCAGCAAATTCTCACCGTGCGCGGCTATTATCGCGACAAGATCGACGGCAAAGCCGGCATGCTGACGCGTGCCGCGCTCGGCGCGTATCAAAAGCGCAACGGCCTGAAGGTCGACTGCTGGCCGAGCGCCGCCGTGTTGCAGCGGATGGAAGCTGCGGGAAGCAATTGACGAACTGCCGGTTCATTTCTCAAAATACCGATCATGCGCATCAATGCCGCCGTCGTCAGCGAGAGGTCGGGACCCTTTGTCATCGACACATTGGAGCTGTGCGAGCCGCGCGCGGACGAATTGATCGTCCGCATCGTCGCCAGCGGTATGTGCCAGACCGATCTGCACGGCCGTGACGGCTATTTCGCCAGTCCCTATCCCGCGGTTTACGGCCACGAAGGCGCCGGCGTCGTCCACGCCGTCGGCAGCGCTGTGCGCAGTTTCGTTCCAGGCGATCATGTCGTTATGTCCTATCCCTGGTGCGGCGCCTGCGTGAATTGCCGGCAGGAGCGGACCAACCATTGCCTGCATGGCCGCGGCCTGAAGATGGGCGGAACGCGCGCCGACGGCTCGACGCTGCTTTCGAAGAATGGCGCGCCGGTCTATAGCGCGTTCTTTCAACAGTCCTCGTTCGGCACCTTCGCTCTGACGCAGGAGCGCTATGCGGTGAAGGTGCGCCGGGATGCGCCGCTCGAACAGCTCGGCCCGCTCGCTTGCAGCGGTCAGACCGGCGCCGGCGCCGTCTTTAATGTCATGAAGCCCACCGCGGGTGACGGCATCGCTATATTCGGCGTCGGTGCGGTCGGGCTTTCGGCCTTGATGGCGGCGAAGATCGAAGGCTGCGACCCGATCATCGCGGTCGATATCCACGCGCACCGGCTGGCGCTCGCCCGCGAGCTCGGCGCTACGCATGTGATCGACCATGCCGTCTGCGCCGACGTCGCCGGCGAGATTCGCAAAATCGCCAGCGGCGGGGTGCGCTTTACGGCGGAGACCTCGGCGCTGCCGTCGGTTCTGCGCGAGGCGATCGAGTCGCTGCTACCAGGCGGGATGTGCACGCTTCTCGGCAGCGCGCCAAAAGGCACGGACGCGTCTTTTGAAATGCCGTTTTTGCAGCAGGGCCGCAGCGTCCGCGGCGTGGTGCAGGGCGACAGCGTGCCGAAGGAATTCATCCCCAAGCTGATCGATCTGATCGTCGAAGATAAATTTCCGATCGAGAAGATGATCAAGTTCTACGATTTTGCCGACATCAATCTGGCGGCGCGGGAATCCTCGGCCGGCATTACGATCAAGCCGGTGCTGCGAATGCCCGTCTAACCTCTCCCCGCACGCGGGGAGAGGGAGAAGCTAGTCGTTGCCCGGCTCGGCGTCGGGCAGGCTGTCGTCCTCCTCGCCGGCATCGTCGTTTTTGCGTTCCTTGATCGAGCCGGTGACGCCAGGCTCATTATAGTGGTTGCCGTAATGCTGCGCGGCGAATTGCGAGCGCACGCGCGCGGCGGCGACCTCGCCCGGAATCGCTGCGGGTTCGCAGATATGGCGGCCGTTGTAGTGCCGCATCAGATCGACGTGAATGTGATTGTAGTGATAGACGTTGGCGCCGGGCGCCAGCACGGTGGTGAATTGATCGCACGCGGCTGACTGCACGTCGTGCAGAAAGCCCTGCTCCTCCGGCGTGCCGTGCCAGCCGTACTGCACGCTGATCTTGTGGCCGTCGGCAAGATCGAATTCGGCGACGTCGAGCGCATTGCCGAAGGCATGCTCGGAAATATGCGCATTCGGATTGCCGTTCATGCCGCGGCAGGAATAGGCGGAGATTTGCTTGATCTCGACGACCGGCTGGCGAAACCAATGCTGCGCCGCGGGCTGCACCGCGCCGGCGATCCATTGATCGAGCGCGGACACGATCGGGCAGGCGAGCGTCGCCGGCGGTTCCACTTGCACCGGCGCGGCGGACGCGGTGACCATCGGCGTGCTGGATGGGCCGAGCGGCGGCACTGGCGATTGCGGCGCCGGCGAATAGACCGGCGCGCTGGGCCCGCCGTAGTAAGGATGCGGCGGGCCGCCGGGAATATCGAGGTCGTCGTCGCCGCCGGGCGGAGGAAGACCGGGCGGATCGAGCGAAAGCGGTCGTCCGGCTTGGGCAGTCGGAAGCGGCGCCGGATACGATTGCGGCGCTGGATAGGTTTGCGGCGCGGGATAGGCTTGCGGCGCAGGATAAGATTGCGGTGCGCCGGGTTGCGGCGGCGGCAAGGCGCTCGACTGGATCGCGGGCGATGTGCCGGGCCAATTCTGCGGCATCGAAGTCTGCGGCATCGAAGTCTGCGGCATCGAGGCGTTGGGGATCGAGCCTGGCGGCGGCGGCTCGTCATCGTAGGACAGCGGCCCGCTTTCGCCCAGCGCCGAGACGCGCAGCGGATAATCGATGCCGCACGCGCCCGGTCCTTCGATCGCGGCGATGCGCACGCGTCCCGCCGTGTCGTTGACCGCGCCGGAATTCAGACACGTGAGTTCCGCCTCGTGCCGCCATGGCTCGCGCTCGGCCAGCATGTAGTGGCTGCAGCCGGCAAGAATGCCAAGGACGACGAGGACGAGGGAGCTGACGAGATACCAACGAACTCCGCGCGTCATTCGCGGACAATGCGAGGAATTCCGTTAAGGACTATTCAATGATAGGCCGCGGTAACGTCGGAAGCAGTCCGTTAACCATGACCCCTTGATCCGGGCGCGTCTTTCGGGCCACATCGCGACAACTCGGGGAGGCGGGCGGATCATGGCGAGCAAGCGGAACATCAGCGTCGCGCCGATTGAGCAAAGCTGATGCTCTGCGCGCTCGATCTCGCCCGCCGCATCGAAGCCGGGGAACTCAAGCCTCGCGCCGTTGTCGAGCTTTGCGCCGAGGCGATTGCTGCGCGGGAGAAAGACGTCGGCGCTTTCGTTGCGCTCGATCTCGACGCCGCGCGCCGCGCGGCCGACGAGCCGCGCCTTACCTCGTTGCCGCTCTTCGGCCTGCCCGTGGCGTTCAAGGACATATTCGATACCGCCGATCTGCCGACGCAGTACGGCTCTCCGATCTATACCGGCTATCGTCCGCGAGCCGATGCCACGGCGGTTGTGCTGACGCGGCGCGCCGGCGGCATCATGATCGGCAAGGCGGTGACCACCCAGTTCGCGTCGCTGGTGCCGTCGGCGACGCGCAATCCGCACAATCTCGCGCACACGCCTGGCGGCTCGTCGGCAGGCTCCGCCGCCGCCGTCGCCGCCGGCATGGCGCCGATCACGTTCGGCACGCAGACGGCGGGTTCGGTGATCAGGCCCGCCGCGTTCTGCGGCGTTGCCGCGTTTAAGCCGTCCTACCGATTGATTCCGATGGTCGGCGTCAAAGAGGTGTCGTGGCATCTCGACACCGCCGGCGTGTTCGGCTCAGGCGTCGCCGATGTTGCTTTCGCAACCGCGGCTATTCTGGAGCGTGACTTGCGCGTCGACCGCGCCAGCCCATCGCCGCCGCGCATTGCGCTGACGCGCACGCAGCTGTGGCCGCAGGCCAGCGCGGCGATGCGCAACGCCGTCGAAACCGCCGCCCGCATCGCGGCGGCGGCCGGCGCGAAAGTGACGGATTTGACCCTGCCGCCGCTCCTGGAAGACGCCTACGAGGCGCAATATACGATCCAGGATTATGAGAATATCCGCGCGCTCGCGTTCGAATACGAACGCCATCGCGACCAGATCGACAAAATGCTGCGCGAGCATCTCGACGGCGCCGTGGCGATTTCCGCCGACGAGTACGACGCGGCGCGCCGCACCGCGAGTCGCGGTCGACAGATGCTGGCGGACGCGATGTCGGATTACGACGTGATCTTGACGCCGTCGGCGCCCGGCGCCGCGCCGCACGGATTGGGCGCGACCGGCAACCCGATGTTTAACCGGTTATGGACGCTGATGGGCGCGCCTTGCGTCAATGTGCCGGGACTGAGCGAGAACGGTTTACCGCTCGGCGTGCAAATCGTCGGCCGTTTCGGCCGCGACCGCGCAACGCTCGAGGCCGCGCTGTTTGTGGAGCAGGCGATCGCGCGAAAAATCGCCGCTTGAAGTCAAACTTCGCCGCTCTCGAACATGAAGATGTCGACGCCACCGGTGGCAAACGTCTGCACGTCGGCGACCGCGGCTTGCCCTTCCGCGCTTGCAAATGCCTTTTGGATCGCCGGGACGTCGTCAAAATGCAGGATTGCGATCAGATGATAGGGCGCCGGTCCGGCGGGCGTCGCGACGCCGCCTTTGCTGACCTCGTATTTCCGCACGCCCGGAATTTTCTTTGCCAGTGGCACATGCTTTTCAAAGTAATGCTTGTCGAAGGCGGCCGCATCGCGCGGCGTTTTATACATCACCAAAAGCCGAGCCATTGTGTTTCCCTCCTGCCATGTTCAAACGACGGAAGGGGTCGCACGGTTCCGTCATGTTAGCAATTACTCCGCCGCGGTTTGCGCCAGCGCCAGCGGATCGTAATTGAGGATCGGCGCCAGCCATCTTTCCATTTCGGCGAGCGTAAAACCCTTGCGGGCGGCGTAGTCCGCGACCTGGTCGCGCTCGATCTTGCCGACGCCGAAGTAATAGCTTTCGGGATGGCTGAAATAGAGCCCGCATACCGAAGCGCCGGGCCACATGGCGAAACTTTCGGTAAGTTTTACGCCGATCGCGCGTTCGCCGTCGAGGAGCTTGAACAGGGTTTCTTTCTCGGTGTGATCGGGCTGCGCCGGATAGCCGGGCGCCGGGCGGATGCCGCGATAGCGTTCGGCGATCAGCTCGCCGCTCGCGAGCGTCTCGTCGGGCGCATAGGCCCAGAATTCCCGGCGCACGCGCTGATGCATTCGCTCGGCGAGCGCTTCTGCCAAACGATCCGCCAGCGCCTTGGCCATGATGGCCGAGTAATCGTCGTTGGCGTGTTTGAAGCGCTCGGCCACCGCGTCTTCGCCGAGGCCGGCGGTCACCGCAAATGCGCCGATATAGTCGGCAAGACCGCTGGCGCGCGGCGCGACAAAATCGGCGAGCGCGACATTGGCGCGGCCTTCGCGGCGCGCCAGTTGCTGGCGCAGCGTATGCAGCGTCGCGACCGGCTTATGGCGCCCCTCGTCGGCGAAAATAAAAATGTCATCGCCTTCGCCGTTCGCCGGCCAGAAGCCGATGACCGCGCTGGCGCGGAACCACTGCTCGGCCGCCATCCGCTGCAGCATCTCTTGCGCATCGGCGTAGAGGCTGCGCGCCGCCTCGCCGACGGTCGGATCGGTGAGGATCGCCGGATATTTGCCGTTGAGCTCCCAGGTCGCGAAGAACGGCGACCAGTCGATATAATCGATGAGCTCGGCGATCGGGATGTCGGGGAACCTGCGGGTGCCGAGAAAACGCGGCGCGGGCGGCGCGTAACGGCCGGACCAATCGAGCTTGAGCGCATTGGCGCGCGCGTCGGCAAGCGACAGCCGCTGCTTGTTCGCTTCGCCGCGCGCATGCGCGGCGGCGATCCGCGCATATTCGGCGCGGACCTCGCCGATAGTGCGCGGGCGAGCCTCGCGCGACAAGAGCGCCGCAACCACGCCGACGGCGCGGCTGGCGTCGTTGACATAGACCGCCTGGCCGCGCCGGTAGTGCGGATGGATCTTCACCGCGGTGTGCACGCGGCTCGTGGTGGCGCCGCCGATCAGGAGCGGCACTTCGAAGCCTTGCCGCTCCATCTCGGCGGCGACATGGCACATTTCGTCGAGCGAGGGCGTGATCAGGCCCGATAGCCCGATAATGTCGGCGCCTTCGGCAATCGCCGTTTGCAGGATTTTCTCCGCCGGCACCATGACGCCGAGATCGACGACGTCGTAATTGTTGCATTGGAGGACGACGCCGACGATGTTCTTGCCGATGTCGTGCACGTCGCCCTTGACGGTGGCCAGCACGATCTTGCCGTTCGCCGAAACGTGCGCGCGGCCGTCCTTGTCCTGCTCCATATACGGCATGAGATAGGCGACGGCCTGCTTCATCACGCGGGCCGATTTCACCACCTGCGGCAGGAACATTCGGCCCGAGCCGAACAGATCGCCGACCACGTTCATGCCGTCCATCAGCGGGCCTTCGATCACGGCGAGCGGACGCGGCGCGTTGTGGCGTGCTTCCTCGACGTCGGCTTCGATGAAATCGGTGATGCCGTGCACCAGCGCGTGCGACAGCCGCTTCTCCACCGGCCACTCGCGCCAGGCGAGATCGGCCTCTTTCTTTTCCCTGCCGTGGCCGCGATGGCGTTCGGCGAGGCTCAGGAGCCGTTCGGAAGCGTCGGCGCGGCGGTTGAGCACGACGTCCTCGCAAGCCTCGCGCAATTCCGGATCGAGATCGTCGTAAACCGCGATCTGGCCGGCATTGACGATGCCCATATCCATGCCGGCTTTGATGGCGTGATAGAGAAACACCGAATGCATCGCTTCGCGCACCGCTTCGTTGCCGCGAAACGAGAACGACAGGTTCGATACCCCGCCGGAAACATGCGTGTGCGGCAGGTTCGCCCGGATCCAGCGCGCCGCCTCGATGAAGGCAACTCCGTAACCGTTGTGCTCGTCCATGCCGGTGGCGACGGCAAAGATATTCGGATCGAAGATGATGTCCTGCGGCGGGAAGCCGACGCGGTTGACCAGGATGTCGTAGGCGCGCGCGGCAATCGCCCGCTTCTTTTCGAGCGTGTCGGCCTGACCCACTTCGTCAAACGTCATGACCACGACGGCGGCGCCGTAGCGGCGCACCAGCTCGGCATGGCGGATGAAAGCGTCCTCGCCTTCCTTGAGCGAGATCGAATTGACCACGGCCTTGCCCTGCACGCATTTCAGCCCGGCCTCGATCACCGAGAATTTCGAGGAATCGATCATCGCCGGCACCCGGGCGATGTCGGGTTCCGCCGCGACCAGATTGAGGAACGTGGTCATCGCCGTTTCCGAGTCGAGCAGTCCCTCATCCATATTGATGTCGATGATTTGCGCGCCGTTCTCGACCTGATCGCGCGCGACGGCAAGCGCGGCGGCATAATCGCCCGAGGTGACAAGCTTGCGGAACCGCGCCGAGCCGGTGACGTTGGTGCGCTCGCCGACATTCACGAATGGAATTTCCGGCGTCAATGTGAAGGCTTCGAGCCCGGAGAGCCGCAGCCGCGGCGCGATCTTAGGGATTTTGCGCGGCGTCTTGCCGGCCACGGCGCGGGCGATGGCGCGGATGTGCTCCGGCGTCGTGCCGCAGCAGCCGCCGACGATGTTGACCAGGCCGGACGCGGCGAACTCATCGATGAGCGCCGCCATGACCTCGGGCCCCTCGTCGTAACCGCCGAATTCGTTGGGCAGTCCGGCATTGGGATAAGCGCAGATCAAGGTGTCGACGACGCGGGAGAGTTCGGCGATGTGCGCGCGCATTTCCTCGGCGCCGAGCGCGCAGTTGAGGCCGACCGACAGCGGCGCGGCGTGCGCGATCGAATTCCAGAACGCTTCCGGCGTCTGCCCGGATAAAAAGCGGCCGGAGCGGTCGGTGATGGTACCCGAAATCATGACCGGCACGGCGACGCCGCGCGCCGCGAGTTCGTCGGCGATGGCGAAAATCGCGGCCTTAGCGTTGAGCGTGTCGAAAATCGTCTCGATCAGGAGCGTATCGACGCCGCCGGCGAGTAGCCCGCGCACCTGCTCGGCATAAGCGAGCCGCAGCGCATCGAAAGTGATGGCGCGAAAACCCGGATTCGAAACATCCGGCGAGATCGAGGCGGTGCGGTTGGTCGGCCCGATAGCGCCGGCGACGAAGCGCTCGCGGCCGTCCTCGTCCTGGGCGATGCGGGCTGCCTCGCGCGCCAGCCGCGCGCCTTCCGCGTTCAATTCATAAGCGATCTCCGCCATGCCGTAATCGGCTTGCGCGATGCGGGTCGAAGAGAACGTGTTGGTCGAGACGATGTCGGCCCCGGCGCGGAAATAGGCGAGGTGGATGGCGCGCACGGCATCCGGCCGGCTCAGATTGAGGAGATCGTTGTTGCCGCGGACTTCGCGGTTCCAGGCGTCGAACCGCGCGCCGCGATAGCCCTGTTCGTCGAGCCCGAGCGCCTGGATCATCGTCCCCATGGCGCCGTCGAGCACGAGAATGCGCTCGGCCGCAGCGCGCCGCAGCGCCGCTTCAGCCTTCGACGGCGCGATTTTCTCGGTCGTGCGGATCGTCATCCGGCTGCCCTATCTCTTGCGGCATACGATGTGACACTCGCCGGCGCCGGGGCTGCTTTCGTGACATTGGTGCTGCCCGAATGTGAATGCCGCACCGCCCGAGGGCATGCCGTCGAGTATAATGCCGGTCGGTTCCACGTCGCAGCCTTGATCGACCTGGAAAGAAGCGCCCGAACCATCGGAATACCGACAGGCCACGTCCTGTTTCGGATTCGATACAGAGAACATGAGCGTCATCTCGACGATGCCGGCGCCGTTCGCGGTCTTGGCCGGGCAGTGACCCGAATCAGCGGATTGCGGTGGTGCCTCCAACGTGTGAGCCGCCGGATCGGCAGCCTGCGACGGTGTTGGGGCGACGCAGAGCGCCGCGACGAAAGCTGCGCAGCCGCAGATGATCCTTATGTGGAGTGCTTGTCTCATCATGCAGCCTGTTTTGTCAGCGGTCGCAAGCCCAGCAAGTGACAGATCGCATAAACGAGGTCGGCGCGGTTCATGGTGTAGAAGTGGAAATCGGTCACGCCATGATCGACGAGATCGATCACCTGCTCGGCGGCGACCGCGGCGGCGATCAATTTTCGCGTCGCCGGATCGTCGTCGAGACCGTCGAAGCGCTCCGCAAGCCAGGCGGGAACCGAGGCGCCGGTGCGCGCGGCGAAATTCCTGGTCTGCTTGAAATTCTGCACCGGCAGGATGCCGGGCACGATCGGGATATCGATGCCCGCCGCGCGCACCCGGTCGAGGTAGCGGAAATAAAGACTGTTCTCGAAAAAGAACTGCGTCATCGCGCGCGTGGCGCCGGCATCGACTTTTGCCTTGAGCATGTCGATGTCGGCCGCGACCGAGGGGCTGTCCGGATGTTTTTCCGGATAGGCCGACACCGACACTTCGATGTCGGCCAGGCCTTTGCTGTCCACCGATCGCTTGATGCCGGCGACGAGATCGGCGGCGTTGCGGTAGCCGCCCGGATGCGGCGCGTAACGCTCGCCGATGCCGCCCGGCGGATCGCCGCGCAGCGCCACGATGTGGCGCACGCCGGCTTGCGCATAGGCTTCGATCACCGCGTCGATGTCGGCGCGGGTCGCGGCGACGCAAGTCAGATGCGCCGCCGGCGTCAGCATGGTTTCGGCGAGGATGCGCTTGACCGTCGCGTGGGTGCGTTCGCGCGTCGAGCCGCCGGCGCCGTAGGTCACCGAGACGAAATTCGGCTTGAGCGGCGCCAGCCGTGCGATCAATTCCCAGAGCGAGCCCTCCATCTCCGCGGTCTTCGGCGGAAAGAATTCGAACGAGACGCGCAAGCGGCGCTCGGCGCCGGCCTGCACGAAGCGGCTCGGGCGCGGCGTATTCATCAGGCCACCTCGCGCGCGGCGGGTTGCGCGAGCACGATGCGCGGATCGCGGGCGAGCCACAGCGAGACCGCGATCTTGCCCTCCGGCCCGGGCGGGAAGGTTTGCTGCCGCAACACGTCAAGCCCGGCGGCTTCGAGCCATTGCGTCACCGTCTCGGCGGCGAAGCCGAGCCGGCGATGGGCATGCTCTTCGCGCAGAAATTCGAGATCGTGCGGTGCGAAGTCGACGACGAGGAGCCGGCCGCCCGGGCGGAGCACGCGCGCCGCCTCGCGGACCGCGTGCGCGCTGTCGTCCAGGAAATGCAGCACCTGATGGACGATGACGACGTCGAAGGAATCCCGCGGCAAAGCGAGGTTGTAGATGTCGCCGTGGCGGACGCTGCAATGTTTCAAGCCTGAGCGATCGAGCCGCGCGCGGGCGAGCGCCAGCATGTCGAGCGACAGATCGAGGCCGAGGCCGCGCTCGATATCGGGCGCGAACAGTTCGAGCATGCGCCCGGTGCCGGTGCCGAGATCGAGCAGCGAGCGGATCGGCTTGTCGGCGAGTGCTGAGCGGATGGCCGCTTCCACGGCGGCATCGGCGACGTGGAGCTTGCGGATGCGGTCCCATTGCGCGGCATGGCGGCGGAAATAATTCTGCGCGGCGGCGGCGCGCGCTGCGCGCACCGCGGCGAGCCGCTCGCGGTCGCGGACGATGATGGCATCGCCGCTATCGAGCCGCCCGATCAAAGCGTGCGCGATGTCGGCGGCACCGCCGCGCTCGGCCAAGCGGAAGAAAGCCCACGATCCCTCGCGGAAACGCTCGACCAGGCCGGCTTCGGCCAATAGCCGCAGATGGCGCGATAGCCGCGGCTGCGACTGGCGCAATATGTCGGTCAGGTCCGAGACGGTAAGCTCGGCCTCCGCAAGCAGCGCCAGAATGCGCAGCCGGGTCGCTTCGCCGGCGGCCTTCAGCGTTCCAGTCAGCGCGGCAAAAGTCAGTCGCTCATTGGGCATTGTGCTATTCCTGGTGCTCCAATTGGCGTCTCAGCCCAGGTCGAATTCCATATAAAGATATCTTTATATCATTAAATGAAGTGGGGCAAGGTCCCAAGAGCTATGGGATGCGGCCCCGTGGGAGTGTTGGCCGTCCTGACCCTGGCGGCTCGCGAAAACGCATGCCACTTTGCGGTCATGGTGGAGCCGGCCAAACCCAAAGATCCGGCGCGCGAGAGCGCGTCACGCGACGACTGGTACGGGCTGCGCGAGGGCGAAGTCGCGGCCGCGCTGCCGGACGAATTCGACGCCTCGCTCTATTATATCGGGCGTATCCGCACGCCGTGGCAGCGGCGCGAAGATTGCCCGAAGAACGCGCGGCAGTCGGACGCCGTGTGCACGGTCGAGCTCGATCAGCGCTGGGCCGAAGGCCTGACCGGCCTCGAGAGCGTCAGCCACGTGCTGTTGCTCTATTGGATGGACCAAGCGCGGCGCGATCTTTTGGTGCAGTCGCCGCGCCATTACACCGAGCGCCGCGGCACCTTCGCGCTGCGCTCGCCGGCGCGGCCGAACCCGATCGCAGCCTCGGTGGCGCGGCTCGTCCGCATCGAAGGCAACACGCTTTCGGTCGTCGGTCTCGACTGCCTCGACAACACGCCGCTCCTCGACATCAAGCCGTATTTCGCCTCGACCGATTCCGTACCGGACGCGCAAGTCGGCTGGCATGCCGGGCGCGGGAGCTGAATAGTTTCTTTCCTTTCCCACTCGGGCGCGCGCAAGCGCGGCCCGGGTGGGGGAGGGGGAAGCTATTCCCCCCAGGTTCGTCCCAACACCCGCAGCCAATTGCGGAAGCACACCTTCTCGATCAGCCGCTTGCGAAAGCCGCGCTGGCGCATTGCCTGCACCAGAATTTGCAATCCGGCGGCGTTGCCTAATTCCGCAGGAATCATGGCGCCGTCGAAATCGGAGCCAAATCCCACATTGTCCTCGCCGGCATGTTCGAGCATGTGCTCGATATGCTGGACGATCAGTTCGACGGGCGTGTCCTTGTCGTGACGGCCGTCCGGACGAAGGAAGGCGGTCGCGAAATTAACGCCGGCGAGGCCGCCGGATTTACCGATCGCCGCCAATTGCTTGTCGGTCAGATTGCGCGAATGCGGGCTGATGGCGTGCGCGTTGGAGTGGGTGGCGACCAGCGGCGCAGTGCTGATTTCGGCTGTGTCCCAGAAGCCGCGTTCGTTGAGGTGCGACAGATCGATCAGAATCCGTAGCGCGTTGCAGGCGCCGATCAGCGCCTTGCCGAGGTCGGTCAGGCCGGCGCCGGTGTCGGGCGAGGACGGGCAGCGGAACGGCACGCCATGGCCGAACGCATTCGGCCGGCTCCACACCGGGCCGAGCGAGCGCAGCCCCGCCGCGTGGAGCACGTCGAGCAGCTCGAAATTCGCGTCGATCGCTTCGGCGCCTTCGATATGCAGCACCGCCGCCAGCACGTTTTCGGCGAGGCAGCTTTCGATATCGCGGGCGGTGCGGCAGACGCGAACGCGCCCCTTCGACTCCCGCTCGATCCGCAACAGCAGCGCCGCCATGGCGAAGACGGTCCGCTGCGCCTCCGCCACATCGACCTCGGGCGGCGCTGGATCGCTGCCGATGACGCTGCCGGTTACGTTGCCCGCTTCTTGCGGCGGCGTTTCGCCGGCGGCGCGATCTTTGCGTTTCGGCGACGGTACGAAGATCGCGAACAAGCCGCCGGCAAATCCGCCCTTGCGCGCTTTCGGAAGATCCAGATGGCCCTTGTCCTCGCCCTTAAGGAACGCCGCGACCGCATCCGTCCCCTCGCGGCGATAGAGCCGCAGCAGCACGTCGTTGTGGCCGTCGAAGATGGGAATGCGGCGAGGGGAGGGCACCTACGGTCCTTTGGTGCAGGAAGCTCAGCAGGGGGCTTAGCAAACAAGCGCGGGGTGGGCAAAGGCGCCAACGGGTCCGCGCAAAGCGCGGCCCGATGACAGCGCTCCGCGCCGCGCCCACGTCAGCGTCGACGCAATTTGCGAGTCAGCACGTGGGCACGCTTCGCTGTGTCCACCCTACGCTCGCAAGCTATTCACAGTTCCTTGTTGAATGTCGTTCTTCACGATCAACCGCAGCTTAAGCACTGAATCGCCCATTGCGCGCTACGCTCCCGAATAGCGCGCCCAAATCCAAAGCTTCGCCACGGAGTCCGAAGCGGCCCGCTGCATCAAGAACAAATTAGCGATGTGGCTTCGCCAACGTCGCGCGGCGAAGAAACAAAGCTTGATCCCAACACTCGCTCACTCATCAACGCTGCTTGCGTCCAAGTGCAGGCAAGGTCGATTAGGGTTCGCTTCTCGTTTTCGCTTGCGGCTTTGGAGGACCCGTGTATGGCCTCCTTGGCATACTGCCGAAACAGGTCGGCCTCACTCATGACAGCCTCCTGACTGGGGACACCTTGTTGGCGTCTCCCTAGTCGTGAAGCATGGGCGTCCTGGAACCGACGGACTGTCTCAAAGTGCTCACACGCTCAGCCTTTGCGAGTTATCCCTGACATAATTGAGATTGATCACTCCGGGGGGCTGTGACGTATTTCGCAGTCCGCCGGGACGCCGACGGCATGTCCGCTTAACCCGCTGCGTTTTGCTGTGGAGGAATTCTAAGTCTGGTGGTCGGGGGAGAGCAATTTTGACCATAAGGCTGGAATGTCGGGCACGGGAGGGTGCCCATGTCGGCGCCAGATCAGTTCTGGCAATACGGCAAAGAGGCGATGCTTTCGGCCTATGAGGCCGAAACCGACAACGGTGCCGCCGTTGGCGGGAATTGGGTTTTAGCCGCCACAATCGAACTGAATCGCGTTAACTGATGAACATCGACCCCGTAGCGCCGATGATTCCGTGCTCGCTCCTTTTTTGATCGCCTTGTCGGCCGCATGAACAGTTTTGCTCAGATGCCGTCTTATTGATTGTTTGGAACGATCTTAGCCGGCCGACGTTGACTTTTCACACATTCCCAAAATTAAACAAATTGCGGAGTGTCTACAGGGTTGTGGGACCCACCCAAGTCACGCGTTGGGACCAAGATCTTTTTCTTTCGCCCTGAAGGGAGCAACGCAATGTCCTTCTCAACTGTAGTTTTCGGCCCTTTACTCCTGATCGCGGCTTTCGTTCTGATCGGCGCGAGCGTGAGGATCCTGCGCGAATACGAGCGAGCCGTGGTCTTCACTCTGGGACGATTTCAGAAGGTCAAAGGCCCGGGCCTTGTTCTGTTGATTCCCTTCATCCAGGAGATGGTGCGGGTGGATTTGCGCATCCAGGTTATTGAGATACCGAGCCAGGACGTGATTTCCCGTGATAACGTCTCGATGAAGGTTGACGCGGTGCTCTACTTTAACGTCGTCAATCCCGAACGTGCCATCATCAAAGTTCAGTCCTACCTTCCCGCCACAAACATGCTCGCCCAGACAACTTTGCGTGCAGTGCTGGGGCAGCATGAGCTCGACGAGATGCTGTCCGAACGAAAAAAGCTCAGCAGCGACGTCCAGAGCATTCTGGACACCCAAACCGAAACCTGGGGGATCAAAGTCAGCAACGTCGAGATCAGAACCGTCGAACTCACGGACAACATGGTGCGAGCCATCGCCAAACAGGCCGAGGCGGAACGCGACCGCCGCGCCAAGATCATTCATGCCGAAGCCGAGTTCCAGGCCTCGCAAACCCTTGTCAACGCCGCCCAGATCCTTTCAAGCATTCCGGCCGCCATGCAGTTGCGTTACCTGCAAACTCTCACAGAGATCGGCGCCGAACAGAATTCCACCGTGGTCTTCCCGATGCCGATCGACATCATCAAGCCGTTCCTCGACCTTGTTGAGAAGTCCGGCAAGCCGGCTGGCGCCAACGGCAGCGCTCGTGTTCCGCCGGCGAAGGAAACTCCTTTGGCCGCGTGAGGAAGGAATTCAACCGCATCCGCGTCCACCCGACGCCATTCGATGATTTCTCGCAGCAATGCTAAGCGAGCGCAGCCCGGATTTTGCTTTGCTCGATACGGACGGCGGGAAACCGTAGGGGCGCCCCTCGTGGGCGCCCGTGACGGCCGAGGGGACGGCTACAAGGGCCGCCCCTACGGGAGCGTGACTTGGCCAGGTTGATAGCCCACCCGACGCGAGAAGCCGCAAAAATAATTAGCGATCCCACCGCATCGCCGCGATCCGTGGGTCATCGTGGAAGGCCTGCCTGCTAAAATCCATCGTCGCCCGCGGCATCTCACAAAGCGCTCTGGCGCCGTTGCTTCCCAAGAGCAGCCGCCAGGTTTGGCGAGACATCGGCTCGGCGCTGGCGAAGGCGCGGCACGAGAGTATTGCGATGTTGAGTCCATGCAACGGATCCCGCACCGAGGCATATTTGATGATCGCTATGTCGACCGAACGCGCCAGCTCGGCAAGCGTTTGGCATTCGTCATAACGGGTGACATGCCGCCAGATCGCAGACCTGGAATTGAAAGGCGCCCGCGTCAGATCAATCGAACGAGGCGCCGAATATTCTACTGCGAAGGCGGTGTATTCGCCCGCGTCGCCGGGCCATTTTGTGTCGGGCGATTCGGAAAAAAACAAAAGCCGATGAAAGCACAGTTCGGCGATAGCCGTGTGTGACTCTGCGGAGCCGTAAAACACCCCCGACGTCGGGCCCGCCTTTCTAAACCGGGATCCTCTCGGATAGGGCGCGCCATAACGAAACGGTGTCGATAATAGAGAGTTCAGATGCCGGCACTCGGGAGGAACCGGCGGTTTTGTCTGCTCTATGAGCAATTCCAGTGCGTGCTGTTCCGCCGCGGTGTCGGTCAGTTTTGTCGTCGATATCTGATTCTGGGCCTCGACGACCCGCCAGCACCGTCCCGCTGCGGCGTGGCAGTTAGACGACAGCTCTTCGGGCGTCGATATAGGCGATGACATTGGTAAGCCCGGACACCGACTGGATTAGATCAAGCGGGATGCCATCGAGTGCGGTGTTTTTGTTTTTGAGCCAATCCGCTGCGACATGATCATCGCCGGCAACGATGCCGTCGAGCGAGCGATAAAGTCGCACCAGCAGTATGCCGAGTTCGAAGGCCTTTTGTCCGCGATCGAGCTCATACTTGCCCTGACGCATGCGTGAAATCGTAGGTTCCGAAACACCGAGGATTTTGGCGAGCACCGTGTTTTTAATTTCAAGACGTTCCGCAGCACGGAGCGTGGCCTTGGTGATGACGCTTGATTCGTCGGGGGCGGATTCCGGGTGCGGCTCGGTCTGCATTCCAATTTTTCTCCTGGGCCTCGACGCCGAAATAATAGCATTAACTTCCTTCTGTAGAAAGAAATTGATGTTTCTATGGAAGGCTGACCCATAAATTATTTCTTACAAATTTTGATGTCTCCGTAACGGAGATAAACTTGACATTCGTCCCTATTTCGGCTACATGATAGCGAATCAAAGCTCGCTCATCGAAGGGCACATTCCGGGTGCGACCTAGAAGGTGGAGCGAGTGCGGTTCCCGCGGGCGGTTTCGCAAACCGTCCCCGGGCGGCTCTGGGCCACCGCTCGGCCGGCACTACGACCGGTCTCCGCGGAGCGCGGTAGACTCGGGACAGGTTGCAACGGGTAACGCCCAATGCGCCGGGTCTCAGGAAACGCGGGAACTGGAGCTGAGCCGATGCTGGATGCGTCCGGCCCGGCGAGCGCCGCGGTGGAGCGCCGAAAGGCGAGCGGTCTCCGCTGAGACCGCTGCCGCGCCCGAAGCGCGAACGGATGGCAACATTCGTTGGCGTGGCGCGGCTCCAAGACAATGCGCCTATCGGCGCTCCGCCTCCCTTTTTTGGGAGGGCTTATTTGAGCGTGGCTTAGGCAAAGCTCGGGCGCGCATGCGTCGCGAGAACGGGATTGCTTTATCCGCCGCCGTGAAAACGGGGGAGGGGGACCACCCGAAGGGTGGTGGAGGGGGCGTCTGAGTCGGCGCTTCGTTGTCGTTGCGGAAAGATTGTCGGAGATGAACGTCGTTACGACCAAGCAATTCCGGCTCTGTAATTTGTCGGCATCCTTCGCGTTCCGTTGGGGCCGCGCCCCAGGATGCAAGCTCCGCTCAGAACAGCGCCGGAACGATGCCGACCGGAATAATGCCGACAAAGATCACGCCGTCGGCCACGCGCAGCGGCAGGGCGATGGCGGGCTTTTTGTCGAGCTCGGTCGGCTGACCCAGCTTTTTGATATTGTCGATCACGCTCGAATTGGTGTTCTCACGCACGACGCCGCTCAGCCCCGGCATCAGGCGGTCGAGCGCGTTAAGCCCTTGCTCGGACGAACCGCCGCCGCCGGTGAGCCGTTCGATGCCTTGCCCGATCAACTGGTCGATGCCCAAGAGCGGCACGATGTTGTCGATGCCGGCGACGGTGACATTGAGAACGCCGTCGAGCCTGCCGTGATCGTTCACCGTCAATGTTCCGGCGCCGACCACGATGGCATCGCTGCGCTCGATGCGAAACGATTCGATGTCGATGCCGCCGCCGGTTTCATGCATTTCGCGAAACAGCGCGGGCCAAGGTTTTGGCGCGAAGTCCTTAAAACCGCGCAGCACCGCGTCAATGTCGCCCTGCAAGGGCGCGGCAAGCAAAGGATGAAAGCTCGGCGCCAGAACCGCGGTGAAGTGGCCTGTCGCTTCGATGACCGGATTATTGCGCGCCGAGCCCTGCACGATGCGGCCGTCGACATCGGCGCGATCGGCCTGAAAAATCATCCCGCTACCGGGTCCCGCGACGCGATCGAGGCGTGGCTTTACGACGCTGACGGAAACACCCTGCGGATCCGTCGGCAGGCCGAACAGGTTTAATTGCGCGCGCGCCCAATCGGCGACGAAGATCGGCGGCTCTCCCGGATTCGCCAGCGTGACCGGGCCGGTGATCTCGCCGTGCAAAATGGTCGGACGATAGAGTTCGGCGGTGAAAGCGACACTGGTTGCCGTGACGTCGAACGGCGGATGATTGCTGTTGAACGTCGCTCCGGCTTGATCGCAGCGCGTGACGATCAGGAATGGAAACCCGCCGATGCTCTGCGAGCCGCAACGATAGACTCGCCCGAGCTCGGCCTCCCGATCGACCCAACCGGATAACGTGCGGTCGGCGATCGAGGCGGCGAGATACCACCCCCAGGTCAAGCCGACGGCCACGACGATCACGATGGCCACCGGCGCCAGGTAGCGCCATAACCGCCGCCGGCGCGGCGCCGGAGGCCGCTTGCGCAGGCGCTGCGGCGCGGTTCGCATCATGCTGAGCGGAGATTCGCCGGACATCGTCTGTTATGGCCTGTGAAAGACGGCGCCATTGTGCCGCCGTCCTCATCCTGTTAGGCGAGCGAAGCATAAAGCTAATGCGGCGGCTTTGAAGCTCCTACCGGCAAACGGCAAACTCGCGGAGGAACTTCAAATTCAAAAACCGCACTAGCATTACACATTTGCTAGTGTCCCTTTGATTCCAAAACGCGCATGCGAACAAGCCCCATTGATGGAATCAATACCTGGCTCTAGCTTTCTGTTTGAGCATGATCTTTTCCGAAAACCGGTATCCACTTTTCGGGATCGGAACACTAGGTCAACAACGAGGCCCAATGCATACGACTGCCGAGCGCGAAGCCGGGGACCTCTGGGTATTCGGCTATGGCTCGCTGATGTGGCGTCCGGGGTTTGCCTATGTCGAACGGGTTTCGGCCCGGCTTATCGGCCTGCACCGGGCGCTCTGCGTCTATTCCTTCGTTCATCGCGGTACGCCGGAACGGCCCGGCCTGGTGCTCGGGCTCGATCGCGGCGGGATGTGCCGCGGCATCGCCTATCGCGTCGCCGCCGCGGCGCGTGCGGAAACCCTCGGCTATTTGCGCGCGCGCGAGCAGGTCACCACGGTCTATCTGGAGACCATGCGGCAGATCGAACTCGAGGATGATGCGCGGCGGCGGGTGCGGGCGCTGTGCTACGTCGTCGACCGCAGCCACGTGCAATATGCCGGCCGGCTGACGCTCGCCGAGAGCTTGCATCATGTGCGTCAGGGCCACGGCACATCCGGTCCCAATCGCGACTATGTGCTCGAAACGGTGCAGGCGCTCGAGGCGCTCGGCTATCGCGAGAGCGACTTACATCTCCTCGCCGAGCAACTGAAAGGCGTTCACGAAGCAGGGATCGGTAATCAGTAATCAGGCATCGGAAGTCAGCTTCCTGAACCCTGATTCCTGCTTCCTGATTCCTGGAGCAGTCGCCCGCTCGCCTCCTCGATCGCGTTGCGCAGTCGAGTGAAGAACGTCTCCTTGTCGAGACCGGGCGGAATCGGATCCAAAACTTCGACGACAATAGTGCCTGGAAAACGAAGCAGCGATCGGCGCGGCCAAAACAGTCCCGAATTGAGCGCCAGCGGCACGCAGGGCAGGCCGATCTTATTATAGAGATGGACGATGCCGGGCTTGTAGCTCGGCTCGGCGCCCGGCGTACGTCGCGTACCCTCGGGAAAAATGACGACTTGGCGCGGGTGAGCGCCCGCCAGCGCACGTTGCGCCCGCGCCGTCAGACGCGCCAATGCCGCCATTCCGGCACTGCGGTCGATCGGAATAAGTCCCGCTTTCCACATGTACCAGCCGAACAGCGGCACCCACATCAATTCGCGCTTGAGGACATAGACTGGATCGTCGAGGATCGCGTAAAGCGAAAATGTCTCCCATAGCGATTGGTGTTTGCAGGCAACGATGCACGCACCTTTCGGGATATTTTGCGCCCCGCGCCATTCCACCTTGGTGCCGCAGACGACGCGTAACAACCAAAGGCTCGTCAATGCATAGGAGCGAATGAAGACACGCAAGCAAGGGTAGGGCAGTGCAAATGTCGGCAGCGCGACGATCATGTGAGCGGTCAAATTCGCATAGAACAGGACGTTGAAAACGAGCGACCGGACATAAATCGCAAATGATCGGGACACGGCGGACCTGTCGGCGGACTGTTCCGAAAGCCGGCTCATGCTCTACGGACTGCGCGGGTATCGAGTTCGCTCGTTTCGAAGAAATCGAACCGCATGCGCACCTTGGCGGCAAGGTATTTGAGATATTCCGACAGTACCAGCCGGGCGGTGTCGCCGCTTGACCACCACGGCTCGATACGCAGGCGGTCGGACACTACCGGGAAGGGGATCAGCGTGGCGTCCGGCAGCTGGTGGGCAAGCTCCGCGAGCGCGCGCGGCATGTGATAGGCCGACGTGACGACGATGAGCGAATGGAAGCCATGCTCGATCGCCCAACGCCGCGCCTGGATCGCATTGCCGTAGGTGTTCTGGGCGGAATAATCGAAGTCGACGCAACAGCTCAGCAGCTTGGCGTAGTTCACGACCTCACGGGCGATATCGCCGGTCGTGGTACCGGGATTGACGCCGGTAATCAGCAGCCTTTTGCCGCGGCCGGAGGCGAGGAGTTCCAGCGCATCGCTGATACGCGAGGTGCCGCCGGTCAGCACCACGATGCCGTCGGCATTGCTGCCAAGCGCGACTTGGCGGGCCGGCAACAGCCAGATGAATCCGGCAAAGCCGATGACCAGCAGGATCACGCACGCCGCCACGAGCTTCAGGCCGACCGACCTGATGCGCCGCGTTCTGACCGCACTCCTAAGACTGAGCATTTCCGCGCGCGTCCCTCGCGCCAAGGATTATTTCAAGCATTATTTCCGGAATCGCCGATGTGTCGCCGAAATTATAGTCGCGATTGCGGCTGCTGGTGCGGGACACTCGTTGAATTTCTCGCAATTGCCTCAATCGATGGATTCCAGGGTCTGGTTGACGGTACGGCGCGAGGTCAAAGCCGTCACCACGGCCATGAGCACGATCAGGATGACGATACCGGCATAGCCGGCAATCCCTACGGAAAAACTGCCGAACAATGCCGCCGCCTCCTGGCCTCCGGCGCTGCCCGACAGCCAGGCGCTTGCCGCTCCCAGGGCGCCGAATAGCAGCAAAGCGCCGCTGCCGCCGATGACGCCGCCCTTAAAGCCGAGAATGAGAAAATGGCGTTGAAATTGGCTGGCGACAAAGCCGTCGGTTGCGCCGACGTAATGCAGCACTTCGACGATCGGCCGGTTGGCCGCCATGGTGCCGCGGGTCGCAAACGTGACCGAGAGCACGGTCACGACGACGACCAGGATAAGAATGGCGATCCCGACGGCGACCGCGGTTTCCGCCATGTCGCGCATGCGATCGATCCAGCCACGGTGATCGTCGAGGCTGGCGCTGGGGACTTGTGCGGCAAGCGCCGCGCGCAAGCCGGCAAAGTCCGGCGTCACCCCGGAGCCGAGCTTGACGACGATCATGCGCGGTATTGGCAGTTCGCTCAGCGTGAGACCGGAGCCCAGCCACGGTTCGACGAGCTGTTCAGACTCCTCTTTCGTGTAAGCTCGGACGTCGGCAATGCCGGCGGAGCCGCGCGCGACCGCGACGGCCGCGCTCACGTCCGCCTCGATGTCGCGGCCGGAAATGGGCCGGACCTGGATGGTGACTTCGCGTCCGACGGCCGACTGCCAATCGCTCGCGGAGCTGACCACCATCATCACGGCTCCGGCCGTCAGCGCCGCGAGGAATGTCATGATGGCGACGACTGCCGTCAACGAACGTCCCGCGATTGAGCCGCTCGGCACGATCGGCGTCGGAGTGCGCTGCGCCAAAACGTGGGACGATCCCGGGGCGCGCGCGTCCCACGGCTCCGCCATCGCCTTGACCGGATCAATCGTAGACATGCAGACGTCCCTCGTGGAGGACCAGACGGCGGGCGTCGTACTCGTCCATCAGTGCGATATCGTGGGTGGCGATGACGACGGACGTCCCCGATTTGTTGAGTTCGATGAACAGCCGCAGCAAGCGTTGGCCGAGATTCGGATCGACATTGCCGGTCGGCTCGTCGGCGAGCAGAAGTTGCGGCCGCGCGATCACGGCGCGGGCGATTGCCGCGCGCTGCTTTTCGCCGCCCGAAAGCACCGGCGGCAGGGAGTACATACGCTCGCCGAGCCCTACCCACTGCAACAACTCGACCACCTCGGCGCGGTAGGTGGCTTCATCCTTGCCGAGCACGCGCAGCGGCAGCGCAATATTCTCGTAAGTGGTCAGGTGGTCGAGCAGCCGGAAGTCTTGAAAGACGATGCCGATGCGGCGGCGCAGCGTCGCGCGGTCGTCCTTGCTCAACGTCGCGGTGTCTTGTTCGAACATAGAAATAAGCCCGCGCGTCGGCTTGAGCGACAGGAACAGCATGCGCAACAGCGACGTCTTGCCGGCGCCTGAGGGCCCGGTGAGGAACTGAAAGGAGTGGCCGTCGATGCGGAAACTGAGGTCACGCAGAATCTCCGGGCCAAGCCCATAGCGCAAGCCGACATTCTCGAATCGGATCACGCAATCCTCCGATAAAACCTCACGCGTGTCCCGCGCCGACTATTGGCTCGCACCCTGATTCGCTCATCCCGCAACAACTTAGCACCCCCCGGCGAAGGGGGCTCGCCGGGCCGGTTTGGTTTCCAATCCGTTAACGGATCGCCTGCTAGGCTTACTCGCAAAGGTGCCGCGCCCCTGATTCGCCCAATGCTGATCGTCTGCCCGAACTGCGCTACATCCTACGATGTCGACGTGGCAAGCCTGCGGCCGGACGGCCGCCGGGTGCGTTGTGTGCGCTGCCGCTCGGTCTGGCAGGCCGAACTGCCGCATAAGGAGAAGCTTATCGCCGCAGCCGAGGCGCTGGCGCCGGTGCGCCGCGCGGTCGCGGCCATGGCGGAAGTCACCGCCGAGGCGTCCGCCCCGGCGCCGGAGGCTCCGGCGGAGCAATTTGACGTTGGCATGAGCGCCGAGGCCGAACCTCCGGCGGAGGAGCCCGCGCTCGATGCACCAGTCGATAGTCCTCCAACCGCTCCGGCCGAGAGCGCCGATTACACTGCCACCGCCGAGGTTCCCTCCGTCGAACTGGAATCCCCGCCAATCGCGCCAGCCGATGCCGAGGGCGATCAGCCGCCCCTCGAAATCGAGCCGGCGCCACAGGCTGCCGCAAGCGCCGAACCGCTCGAAGACATCGAGACCATTGCCGCGCGGCGCTACCCGGGGCGCGCCAAGCGCAAGCGGTGGCAATGGCCGTTGTCGCGCCTGCAGTCCGGCATCCTGGCGCTGATCGTCGCCGATGCGATTGTCATCGGCTGGCGCGGCGATTTCGTGCGCGCCATGCCGCAGACCGAGTCGTTCTACGCCATGCTCGGCCTGCCGGTGAACCTGCGCGGGCTCGACTTCGACAGCCTCGCCACTACGACCGAGCAGCATGAGGGCATGCCGATTCTTGTGATCGGGGGCAACATCGTCAACGCCACGAGCAAGGCCGAGACCGTGCCGCATCTGCGCTTCGCCGTCCGCAACGCGGCGCGACAAGAAATCTATTCCTGGACGGCCGTTGCGCCGCGCGCCGTATTGCCACCGGGCGAAGCGGTCGCGTTCCACGCCCGGCTCGCATCGCCGCCACCGGACTCCCATGACGTGCTGGTGCGTTTCGTCAATCGCTACGACATAATGACCGGGACACGCTGACCATGGCTCGCATCCTGATCGCCGAAGACGAGGACGCCTTGTGCGCCATGTGCGCGCGCGCGCTGTCGAGCGCCGGCCACGAGGTGAAGACCGCATGCGACGGCAGCGATGCGCTCGACCTGCTCAAGCGCGAGGATGGCCATTTCGATCTCCTCCTCACCGACATCCGCATGCCGATCATGGACGGCATTGCGCTATCGCTTGCCGCGGCGCGCGACTTTCCCGATCTGACGATCATGCTGATGACGGGCTATGCCGATCAGCGCGAGCGCGCCCACGGCCTCGATGCCATCGTCCACGATGTGATTTCAAAGCCGTTCACGCTGGCGGCTTTGCGCGGCGCCGTGGACGAGGCGTTGACGGTGAAGGCGCGCTGATTGGCCTTAGCCGGGTGCGCGTTGCGAAATCCAGGGTACAAAACGTCACTTATCATCCGCGGCCGCATAGGGCCGCGGCAGCGGCTCGACCGGCAGGTCGGGATGCGACCGGCCGAAATCCGGCGCCGGCGAATCCTGCCCGATCTCGACAATGCCGCGGCGGATGGCTCGCGTTCGCGCGAAATGATCGAACAAGGCGTCGCCGTCGCCGCGGCGGATGGCGCGCGTCAATTGCGCAAGATCTTCGTTGAAGGTGCCGAGCATTTCCAGCACGGCATCCTTGTTGGCGAGGAAAACGTCCCGCCACATGGTCGGATCGGACGCCGCGATACGGGTGAAATCGCGAAAACCGCCGGCGGAGAATTTAAGGACTTCTGACCGCGTCACCTCGGCGAGTTCATCGGCGGTGCCGACGATCGTATAGGCGATCAGATGCGGCAGGTGGCTGGTAATCGCCAGCACGAGGTCGTGATGCGCCGCCGGCATGGTTTCGACATTGGCGCCGAGCACGCGCCAGAACGCGGCGAGTTTTTCAGTCATCGCGGGCTCGGCGCCCTCGGGCGGCGTGAGAATGCACCAACGGCCGACGAACAGCTCGGCAAAGCCGGCATCGGGACCCGAATGCTCGGTGCCGGCAACCGGATGCGCCGGGACGAAATGCACGTCGGCGGGCAGGTGGGGACCCATGTCGCGCACGATCGCGCCTTTGACCGAGCCGACGTCGGACACGATCGCCCCCGCCTTGAGATGCGGCGCGATCTCCTTGGCGATGTCGCCGCAGGCGCCGACTGGAGCGCAGACGATGACGAGATCGGCGCCGGCGACCGCGGCGGCGTTGGTTTCGACCACCTGGTCGGCGAGCCCGAGTTCGGCGACGCGCCGGCGCGTCGCGGCGGAGCGGGCGGTTGCCACGATTTCGCGCACCGCGCCCTGCGCGCGCGCCGCCCGCGCGATCGAAGAGCCGATCAGGCCGACGCCGATCAGCGCCAGACGGTTAAACAGCGGTGCGGATTTGGTCACAGTATCACGCCGGCTTCGCCAAAAATTCCTTGAGCGCCGCGACGACGAGGCGGTTCGCTTCTTCCGTGCCGACGGTCATGCGTAGCGCGTTCGGCAGCTTATAGGCGGTGGTCTGCCGCAGAACGAGGCCGCGCGCCGTGAGAAAGGCGTCCGCATCCTTGGCGGCGCGACCCTTCGTGTCGGGAAAATGGATCAGCACGAAATTGGCGACGCTCGGGGTCACCTTGAGGCCGAGCTTACCGATCTCGGCCGTGAGCCAGTTGAGCCAGCGCGTGTTGTGCTCGCGCGAGCGCTCCTGGTGCTCCATGTCCTCGATGGCGGCAATGCCGGCGGCAATCGCCGGCCCGGTGACGTTGAATGGGCCGCGAATGCGGTTGACGGCGTCGACGATGGGGGCGGGGCCGAACATCCAGCCCAGCCGCAGCGCCGCCAGTCCGTGGATTTTCGAGAACGTGCGGCACATCACCACGTTCTCGGACGTGGCGACGAGCTCGATGCCGGCTTCGTAATCGTTGCGCCGGACGTAATCGGCGTAAGCGGCGTCAAGCACCAACAGCACGTTGCCCGGCAGTCCGCCATGCAGCCGCTTGACCTCGTCGAACGACAGGCAGGTGCCGGTCGGATTGTTCGGATTGGCGAGGAAGACGATTTTGGTCTTCTTCGTCACCGCGGCAAGAATCGCATCGACGTCGGCGGTGAAATCCTTCTCCGGCGCTACCACCGGCTTGGCGCCGGCGCCGAGCGTCACGATCGGGTAGATCAAAAATCCGTGCGTGGTGTGGATCGCCTCGTCGCCGTCGACGAGATAGGCATGCGCCAGCAAGTGCAACAGATCGTCGGAACCGGCGCCGCAGACGATGCGGTCGGGATCGAGCCCGAACGCCCGCCCGATCGCCTCGCGCAATTCGCTCGCCGAGCCGTCGGGGTAGTCCTCGAGACGATCGGCGCACGCCTTATAGGCCGCGATCGCGCGCGGGCTCGGCCCGAGCGGCGTCTCATTCGACGACAGCTTGAACACTTTGGCCACGCCCGACGCGCTGCTCTTGCCGGGCACATAGGCCTCGATATCGAGCACGCCGGGCCGGGGCTGGGGACGCACCGCAGTCATTACCTTCTTCCTTCATCCGCGGCCCGAACCGGGAGAGCGGATTTATCCTTTCGCGGGGATCGTATAGCGGGTTGCGTGACTGCCGACGAGGGCCGACGAGCGGATCGTGGCCCCGATTTTGAGGAGGGCTTGCGAGACAGCGCCGATGCCGCCGCGCTCGATCGAAACGAGCAGCGCTGCGCCATCGAAGGCGCGGTCGGGCAGGGCGATGACATCGGCCAGCGCCGCGACGGCGTTGACCGCCGCCGCGCTCCAGCCCGAAACCCGCATGCTCCAAACTTCGGTTTCGGTGACCATGGCGTCGGCGGCGGCCCGGGAGACCACAAAGACCGGCATCGCCGCGGGATGATCGGCGCGCTCGACGAACGGCAGCCGGGCGATGATTTTCGGCGCGGATTCGAATTCAAGCGCCGCCCACCATGGGCCGGCGCCGGCGATTGCAAAGGCGGGAATGAGGCCGAGATCGCCTTTGGATTCGGAGACGGCTTCGACGACACTCGACGCGCCCATATGCGGCACAAACGGCACCGTAAAGCCGAAATGGAAGCGTGCGGAGTCGCGCATCAGCGCATCGCCGGCGGAGAGATCGGCGTGCACGGCGAACGGCGACTGCACGTAGGTGAAGGTCGAAATAATGACACGCCAGATGCTCTCGGCGGTATCGAGCGGCAGGTTGCCGTGATGGCGCTTCACCAGGCGCCGCATCATGTCGGCCTCGCGCGCGGGGCGAAAGGCGGAGCCGGTTTCTTCGGTCTTCTTCACCGCGATCAGCCGGTCGATAATCTGGCCGCGCTTGATCAAGAGCTCGTGCATCTGTTCGTCGATGCGATCGATCTCGTGCCGCAGATCGGCGAGCGATTGGTCCTTGTGGCGCGGCGGTTTCGGCATGACTCAATAGATATGGCTGGGCCCGATATTGCGCCTGATTGATAGGTGCCGTTAAGGCCGAAATCAAAGAAAACGTTAACTCCGAGCCGAAGGGGCCTATTTACGCCGTTTTGGCCGTCCCCTCGGCGGCTGGACCACGCCGGGAAGCGTGGCATTGTAGGAAGTACCGATGGCCGACGTCAGCGTCACGCTCGATCTCGCCGACCGCACACGCGAAGCGGACGATCCGCATTCGCCGGTCGTGCGTTTTGCGGCGAATAATCCGCTGCGGCTGGACGCCGGCGTCGATTTCGGCCCGCTGCAGATCGCCTACCAAACTTACGGCGAGCTCAACGCGGCGCGCAGCAACGCGGTCCTGGTTTGCCATGCGCTCACCGGCGATCAGCACGTCGTCAACGACCATCCGGTGACCGGCAAGCCGGGCTGGTGGGAGACCATGGTCGGGCCCGGCAAGCCGATCGACACAGAACGGTATTTCGTCATCTGTCCCAATGTCGTCGGCGGCTGCATGGGGTCTTCAGGGCCGGCATCGACCAATCCGGTGACCGGCATGCCGTGGGGTCTCGACTTTCCGGTCATCACCGTGCGCGACATGGTTCGCGCGCAGGCGATGCTGCTCGACCATCTCGGCATCGAGTCGGTGTTCGCGGTGGCGGGCGGTTCGATGGGCGGCATGCAGGCGCTGCAATGGGCGGCGAGCTATCCGCACCGGGTATTCGCGGCGCTGCCGATCGCCGCCTCGACCCGGCATTCGGCGCAAAACATCGCCTTTCACGAGGTCGGTCGCCAGGCGGTGATGGCCGATCCGGATTGGCGCGGCGGACGCTATTTTGCCGAAGGCATCAATCCGCGCCGTGGCCTCGCGGTCGCGCGGATGGGCGCGCACATCACTTATTTGTCCGACGCCGCGCTGCACCGCAAATTCGGCCGTCGCTTTCAGGACCGCGACAATCCGACCTTCTCGTTCGATGCCGATTTCCAGGTCGAATCCTATCTGCGCCACCAGGGCATCACATTCGTCGAGCGGTTCGACGCCAATTCGTACCTCTATCTTACCCGCGCCATGGACTATTTCGATCTTGCCGGCGACTATGACGGCGTGGTGGCGAATGCGTTCCGCGGCGCGCCGACCCGTTTCTGCGTGATCTCGTTCACCAGCGACTGGCTGTTTCCGACGGCGGAATCGCGCGCTATCGTGCATGCGCTCAACGCCGCGGGCGCCCGCGTGTCGTTCGCCGAGATCACGACCGACAAGGGCCACGACGCCTTCCTGCTCGATGAGCCGGAATTATTCGCGATCGTGCGCGGTTTTCTGGAAGGCGCCGCCAAGGCGCGCGGACTGCCGCCGAGGTGAAAATGCTGTCGCGTCTCAAATACGATCTCACCATGGCGGAAGCCGCGCGTGGCCCGGGCGGCTCGCGCGTCGACTTGCTGGTTGTTGCCGACATGGTGCAGCGCGGCGCGCGCGTGCTTGACGTCGGCTGCGGCGACGGCGAGCTGTTGCGGCTCCTCGAAAGCCGCGGCGTCGACGGCCGCGGCATCGAACTGTCGCGCGAGGGCGTGAACGAATGCGTCGCCAAGGGCCTCGCCGTGGTGCAAGGCGACGCCGATACCGATCTTGAAGACTATCCCGACGACGGCTTCGATTTCGTCATTCTTTCGCAGACCTTGCAGGCGACGCGCCGGCCGCGCGTCGTGCTCGAGCACATGCTGCGCATCGGGCGCTACGGCATCGTGTCGTTCCCGAATTTCGGCCACTGGAGGATCCGTCTGCAATTATTCTTCGGCGGTCACATGCCGCACACTGACAACCTGCCCTATGCGTGGTACGAGACGCCGAATATCCACTTTTGCAGCATCAAGGACTTCCGCGAGCTATGCCACACGGTCGGCGCCAGGATGGAGCAGGCCGTGGCGCTCAATGCCTGGGGCCGGCGGATGCGTCTCAAAATGCCGTGGTGGTTTTGGAATCTGTTCGGCGAGCAGGCGGTGTTCTTGCTGAGCCGGCAAGGCGAGATGGCTTCTGCTATATAATGTCGTTTGGCGTCACGTTCGCTCGCGCCGGCGTGGTCGCGCGGGCCCGTAGCTCAATGGTCAGAGCTAGCGGCTCATAACCGCTTGGTTGGAGGTTCGAGTCCTCCCGGGCCCACCACATAACAACGAGGCTATCAACCGACGCCGCCTTATTCCACGAGTATTACGCACGTTAATATTATTGGTCTCCCTCCACGGCGAAGGCTCGCACTTTCGCAATCTTGTTAACATCGTACATTTTCCTATAAGCGTCCGATGCATGCCACGCTTGCGCATTTTTGAGGCTGTCGAACGCGATGATTGAAATTTGGTTCGGAGGCTCCCCATCGAAGGTAATCGTCCTTCCGAAATGGACGATGTAGTGGCCGCCGAATGGTTGAAATGTCGCCGGATCGAGTGAGGGATAGTTGGTGTTCATTATCCCTTCAGTATCAAATATTGTAACTACGTAGGCGGGTGGAGTGGCCTGCGCGTGGAGGGCTCTGGCTGCAAGAGTACCAAGCCCAAAACTAGCAATCATTGCCAGTGTCACCGTATAGCGAGTTTTCACGATCGTTCTCCTGGTCTTCTGAGGATCGCGGCTTTTCGCTTGCTCGACGCGCGTCCCGGCCGTGAAGATCGCCCTGGCCCACCGTGATTTCGAGGTGAGTTTATGAATGGTGGTGGGGTGTGTCTATCCAGGCAATGATATCCGCTTAGGATCATTAGCGGATATCAGCCGTCAAATCGCTATTTCCGCTACTACCTCAAAAAGTGGACATTGGCTGCGGGTCCAATTCCCCTGTTATCGGGTCAAGGGGCGAAGCGGACTCGGCGTCGTTAGCATCATTCGGTCGCTTGTGACCCTGGAACCGACTTAGCTCCTTGCTTCCACCGCCCCACGTGCAGCCGTCCAATATGAACCATAAAACTGTATTGATCTCGGGTGCGGGGATCGGCGGACCGACGCTCGCCTTCTGGCTCAAAGCGGCAGGTTTCGAGCCGACGCTGATCGAGCTTGCACCTGCGCTACGCACCAGCGGCTACGTCATCGATTTCTGGGGTCTCGGATACGACATTGCGGAATGCATGGGGCTGGCAAAGGACGTCGATCGCATCGGTTATCACATGCGTGAGCTGCGGATCGTCGATGGCCGAGGCGACCGCGTGACGGGCTTTGGGACGAAAGTCTTCCGTGATTTGACTGGCGGGCGTTTTGTGACGGTCGGGCGCGGTGAGCTTTCACGGTTGCTGTTCGAGAAGATCAAAGGCTCGACAGAAGTCATTTTCGGCGATGAGATTGTCGGCCTTAAGGAGCACGCGGACTATGTACAGGTTCAATTCAAACATGCCGGCGAGCGGCGGTTCGATCTGGTAATCGGAGCCGACGGTCTGCATTCGACCGTTCGTAGGCTGGTATTCGGGCTACAGGATCGATTTGAGAAGCAGCTCGGCTATCTGGTCGCGGCATTCGAGGTTCGCGGGTACCACCCGCGCGATGAAGATGTATACGTGATTTATAATGAGCCACGCCGGATGCTTGGGCGCTTTGCTTTGCATGACGATCGGACGCTGTTCTTGTTCGTTTTTGCTGCCGACCTTGATCCTCTACCAGCAATGCTCGACCTGCCGGCGCAGAAGGCGATGTTGCGCGAGAGCTTTGCCGAGGTGAAGTGGGAATGCCCACGCATTCTTGGCGAGTTGGATCGCACCCAGGACCTCTATTTCGACCGTGTCAGCCAGATCAGGATGAAAAGCTGGTCGCGAGGTCGTTTTGCGCTCGTAGGTGATGCGGCATTCTGTGTGTCCTTGATGGCTGGGCAAGGCTCAGCGCTTGCAATGACGGCCGCTTACGTGCTGGCGGGCGAGCTCGGCAAAGCTGACGGACGGCACGAAGAGGCCTTTGCCAGATACGAAGAGCTCTTGCGGGCCTTTATCGGCTCGAAACAGCAGGGCGCCGAGCGCTTTGCCGGCGCCTTTGCACCAAAGACCGAATGGGGCCTGTTCCTACGCAATCGGGTAATAAAGGCATTCGCGATCCCTGGCCTCGCACGGCTTGCGTTCGGTAGGGACATCATCGATACCCTGAAACTTCCCGACTACCGCTGGCCGGCGCTTGCATCAACCGGCAATCAATTCGCTAGCCAGCGTGAGCGCGCGGGCGCGCCGGAGTAAGCGAATTTCATCGTATCTGCAAATGTCCGCTCGTGGCGTAAAGCCCGCGTGCAAAGGCCGCCGATCAATGTCCGTTATCGGGGGGCAAAACAGACGTGACGCGAACACCGCGTATTGTCCGTCGATGACCCAGAGCGGATGTCGAGTGGTCCCGCCGACGGTCGATAAGCTTCAATATCGTTCCGATACCTCCTGAGAGCATTGAAACCCAAAGCACCGAGCGGACTGACGCGTCCATCAGACTTCAGTCACGAGCGCCTTGGGTCCGGTCCAAGAATTCGTCCCCGGTCCCCAAAACACGACGGGCCAACCCGGCGCGTTCGTGCCGATCTGGTTGATGAGGAATATATCGGCTTGATCCTTCACTCCGAACTGCGGCGACGCTGCGATATATGCGCCGCTCGTGGTTACGCCCGACGGACCAATCTGTTGCGGGCCGCTCCACGTGCCTCCGCCCTCGACTGAGAACAGTTGCAACGTCCCTTTCTTGTCGGTCAAAAACACGTCGGTCTGGTTACCGCCGGATTGCATCGACACCGCGACGGGTGCCCCCGCGGCGGCAAAACCGCTCGGACCAATTGGCACGGGACCGGTCCACGAACCGTCGCCCTGAACCGAAAAGACGTTCAACTGGCCTTTCTTGTCGACCAGGTAGGCATCGGTTTGATTGGCGCTGCCGGCGCGTTGCCCCATCCCGACGTGCCCACCCGGTTTGGCGAAATCCGCTGTGCTGATCTTTTCCGGACCCTGCCAGTTCGCCGTGCCGGTCGCCCGGAAGGCGTTCAACGTGCCGGTGGTATCGACCGCGAGTACGGCGGTTTGATTGGCGCCGAAAAGCTGCGACACGGCCAATTGCGCTCCCGAGGGCGCGAAGTCCATCGGACCGATCTTGATGGGACCGTTCCAGGAGCCGGCGCCTTGAATCCAAAAGACATTCAGTTGCCCATTCTTGTCGAATACGAAGACATCGGTTTGTTTGGCGCCGAATTGCTGCGACGCCGCCAACGGTGCGGCTCTATTCGCGAATTTCTTGGCGCCGACCGGCATCGGCCCATTTGCGCCCTTCGCGTCCAGCCAGAACGCCTGCAACTGCCCGTTTTGGTCGACGAGGAATACGCCAGTCTGGTCATCGACGCCGACCTTCTTCGAAGCCGCGATCGCGCAATTAGGACTGGCCATGCTGACCGGACCATAGCCGGGCGATTGTTTCCAGTGACCGGCACTGTCGACCGAAAACACGACCAATTGCCCGGAAATGGAAATGGCGAAGAGGGCGGTTTCGTTGGCGTCGAAACGCCGGGAGACGGCGAAGGCTCCACCGGGCCGGAACATGGGCGTTTGGGTCGCGCCGAATGTCTGCGTGAATTGGAAACTCGGCCCCGCGTCCAGCTCGCCATAAACAGTGTTTGCCTGCTCCAACGTAACTGCCGACGTTCCTGCGGGGTGCTTGTTTAAAACCGTCAGCGGAACTCGTTGCAGAATAAGTAATCGTCCCCGCGCCAGACTCCATGAACGAGTATTGACCGTTAGTCGCCCCGACGATGTCGATCTCGAACGCAAGAATCGGAGCGAGCGCTTCCGAAGCGACGGGAGTTTTGGTGCCATCGAACCGAAACGACTGAATGCGCTGCTGTCCGCTGCTCGTGGATTTTCCATGATTATCAGTGACAGAGAAGGTCGCACCGATGATCGCGCCCCTCGTGTCCTTCGGGTCGTAATCCAGGGCGATTTTCAATTTATATCCCGCGGAAAGCGTAGAGCCGGAGCCCGGCAACGAAATCAATTGACGCCGTATGTCGTAAAGGTCGCTCCCCGTCCCAAGTCCAATTGTCTCGTGCAGCTGCTGGCGATATGCAGCCGAGGGCCAGCTTTCCAGCACCCACCCAATCTGCGGGCTCGCACCGGTATAGAAACCAAGGCAATATTGCTGCCAAACACAGACCTCGTTCGGGGGCGAATAGGCGTTCAACTGGATGCTGAAGCCCAACGGTGCGACAATATCTTTCGTCACATCAATGACGATGGACAGTCCCGTTATCGGATTGCCGCCGCTGTAGAATAAATAATTGGAATTGCCCCGCAGACCCCCGCCTGGCGGCGGCACCGCTTGCGCGCGCGCCGGGAGTGGCCACGCTACCGCCGCACCGCCGAGCAAGGTGATGAACCCCCGCCTTCCGACGTCGATTGCCATATGATCCGTCCCCAATGGGAACATGCCCGTTGCAAAGCAGGGAACGATATCACGCCTTAAAATGTGGGTCTGTGAGATACTTCATCGCCCGACGGAATGTCCGCTTGTGGCCTAAAGTTGACATACCGCGGGGGCAAAAATCGGTGGCGCAGTCTCGACAATAATCGTTCGAATGCAATGCCGCTTCGATACGAGAAGACTTTGCGTGGTTCATACAAACTCAATCGATCAACGTTGCATCGCCGGAGAATTCCATCGGACAGTAGAAACCGCCGTGGAATTGCGCTGCAATTTCGTCTTCCTTGGCGCCCGTCGCCAAAATCTCCGGCGCGAATACCTCAGAGTCATCCTCGGGCCGGTAGCCGAGGAACTTGACGTTGCTATTGTCCCAGCGGCTGCGGAGGTTGTTTGATACTCCGTAGACGGTGATGTAGTGGTAGTTCGGATGATCGATGCAGCGGCGCACGAGCTGCACCATGTCGCGGTGGCTGATCCAGGTTAAGAGTTGGCGCGCGTCGATCGGCCGGTCGGGCGTGCGAAACGTGCCGATGCGGAGGCAGGCGACGCTCAGGCCATATTTGTCGGCGTAGAGCCGGCCGACCGCCTCACCAAAGACCTTCGATACGCCGTAGCGCGTGTCCGGCCGGGGCACCACGGTATTATCGATGAAGCGCTCACGCCGGTGAAAGCCCACGGCGTGGTTTGAGCTTGCGAAGATTACCCGCTTGACGCCTTGACGGCGCGCGGCCTCAAAGGTGTTGTAACAGCCCTCGATATTCAGCGGCAGAACCCTGTTCCACGCCGCTTCCTCGGACGCACCGGCAAGATGCACTACGCAATCGATACCCGCCGTGGCTTTTTCCATCGCCGCGATATCGCGGATGTCGACGGTAAGGATTTCTTCGCCGGCCTCGGCTTTGCCCAATGGCTCGACGTCGGCAAGACGAATAAGCGGATAGAGACCGCGAAGACCCTGGCGCAATGCCGTTCCGATTTTCCCGGCCGCGCCGGTGATGAGTATGCGCTTCATGTCCGATCCTTACTTCGTTGCGCCGGCGCCGCCGAACCGGCGTTGATAGGCGCGAATATAGGCCTGCGGCGACGGTTTTAAGTGCTGTCGCGTGAGTTTGATCAATTCATCGCGCCGTGAGCCGCGCAGCGCCTCGATCATATCGTTGTGGTCGCGCCGCGCCCGTGCGAGCGCCTCGGGAAGTGCGTTGGCGTAAAATCGGATTCCGTAGACCTTCTGCTCAAGGGTCTTGATCGCTTCGATCAGGTACGCATTGCCGCAAAGCTCGAACAAGGTCTGGTGGAAGTCGAGATTGGCGTAGAACACGGTGAGCATGTCGTCGTTGTCGATCGCGGTTGCGTGCCGCTCTTGAATTTTTTCGAGCTCGGCAAGCCTCGTCGGGGCGACCGGAAAAGGCAGAATACGCACCGCCATGACTTCCAGTTCCTCGCGCACGGCGTAGATCTCCATCACTTCCTTTGGGGTGAGATCGCGCACGATGGCGCCGCGATTGGGAATGCGTTGGACGATGCCCTTTTTCTCGAGCTCGAACAACGCGAGCCGAACGTCGCCGCGGTGCGTGTTGAACCGGTCGCAGAGATCCTGCTCGATGAGGCGCTCGCGCGGGTGGCGCCGACCGAGCACAATGTCCTCTTCCAGGCTGGTGGCGATGATGTCGGCCATGGTTTTTTCGCGCATGGCTTGCTCGCGCACGCGCGGACGCGGCGCCACTTGCGACGCCGCGCGCTGCCGCGATGTTGTCCTCCTGACGGCCATGGCGAACCTCGGATTCCTTCTGTCGGCCGATCGTCGTCGCGCGTGCCGATACTCAAGGCAGATCGCTTGCCGCACCAAGCCGTCGCAAAATCCCCTGATCGATAATGCAAAAATGAATTGTTTACAATCTTGTAAATAATGCTGTATGGACTAAACATTGAACGCGTGCCGAACGCCACGCCGCCCGGCGTGACCCTCGTCGCTGCGGGGTGCACCATGCAGTGGCGATGTGGACGCGCGCGACAGCGCCGCAAGCTCAGACGGCGAGAAAACGGTTAAGGGAGGTGAAGATGGCGATGACCCGGAATTCGACTTTCGCGAAACGGCGTGGCCGCAGAGATTTCCTCAAAGCATCCGCTGGCGCTGTCGCGCTTGCCACGTTCGGCATCGCACGCAAGGCCTTCGCGGCAGAACCCGTGAATATCGGCGGACTGTATCCGGTCACCGGAAGCTTCGCGCAAATCGGCCAGGGCTGCGTCAACGCGGCCAAGCTTGCGGTGCAGATGGTCAACGATGCCGGCGGCATCAAAGTCGCTCGGCGGCGCCAAGCTGAACCTGATCGTATCCGACGTCCAAAGCGACACGACCGTGACGCGCACCGAGACCGACCGCCTGATCAGCGGCTATAAACTCTCCGCGATCCACGGTTGCTTCGCCAGCGCGCTGACCCTGATCGCGAGCGAAGTCGCCGAACGCGCGAAAATGCCGTTGCTGACCGGTTCGAGCTCCGACCAGCTCAACAAAGATCGTCACTATACGTTCACGCCGTTCTCGCGCGCGTCGCAGTTCGCGCTGGCGCAACTGCAAATGTCGAAACTGGTGAGCGATTCGCCAAAGGTTGCCGTGATCTTCGAGAACACTGCGTTCGGCACATCGACATCCAACGGCCTGCGCGAGCAAGCGCCGGGCCAAGGCGTCGAGATCGTCATGTTCGAGCCGTACTCGGCCGGACTGACCGACGCCAGTCCACTGATCAACAAGGTTAAGGCTTCGGGCGCGAACATGTTGTTCCCGGTGTCCTACCTTAACGACCTCATCCTGATCATCCGCGCGATCAAGCAGAATGGCCTTCAGGTCGCCATCAATGGCGGCTCCGGCGGCTTCGTCATTCCCGACTTCTACAAGAACGTGGGCGGTGTCGCGGAAGGCCTGCTCGGCGTCGCGCACTGGAACCACGACGTCAACGCCGATGCCGAGAAGGTCAACGCAGTCTACAAACAGCAGTACGGCGAGTTTCTATTCGAATATGCCGGCGGCCTCGTCGCGCAAACCTTCATGATCGCCGATGCGCTCGAGCGGGCGGCATCGACCGACCCGCAAAAAGTTCGCGATGCCCTCTCAACGCTCGATGTCTCGTCGGGCTACGCCGCAATGGGACCTGGCGGCAAAGTGAAATTCGGGCCCGACGGGAAAAACATCTACGCGCATCCGGTCGGCGTGCAGTGGCAGCACGCCGATCTCGCGGCGGTGTTTCCCAAGGACGACGCGCGCGCACCGCTGATGAAAATCTAAGCCTCGTCACGGTGCCGATGCTGACGACAATCGCACAGGCGGTGGTGAACGGCCTACTCATCGGCGGCATCTACGCGTTGGTGAGCATTGGCGTCACGTTGATCTTCGGCGTGGTCAAGATCGTGAACTTCGCCCAGGGCGAGTTCGTGATGATCGGCATGTATATCAGCTATTTTCTAGCGGCGAATTTTGGGATCGATCCGCTGCTCTCGCTTGTCATCTCCATGCCGGCCCTGTTCGTCATCGGCGTGCTGCTGCAGCACTTCCTGATCTGCCGCGTGCTGGCGCTCGGCGACATGCCGCAGATCTTTCTCACCTTCGCGCTTGTCGCTGCTGCTGGTGAACGTCGCGCTCTTGCTGTTCACGGCCGACTACCGGACGGTGCAAACGCCGTATAGCGAAACGTCTGTCCATCTCGGTACGCTCTACGTGCCGATGGCAAAGCTCATCGCCTTCGCCGTCGCTATGGTGCTGAGCGGGTTGCTCTGGGTGTTCCTGCACGCGACCGATCTCGGCAAGGCGATGCGCGCCGCGGCGCAGAATCGCGACGTGGCGATGCTGATGGGGATTAATCCGGATCGTGTGTTCTGCGTGGCGGTCGGCGTTGCGCTCGCACTCGCGGGCGCCGCCGGTTCGTTGCTGATGCCGTTCTACCCGGCCTATCCATTGGTCGGCCAGGTGTTCGTGTTGATGGCGTTCGTCGCCGTCGTGCTGGGGACGCTTGGCAACGTCACCGGCGCGCTGATCGCGAGCCTGATGATGGGCGTTGCCGAGTCGCTTGGGATTCAGTTCGTCGGCGCAGATTCCGGCCTGATCGTGGTGTTCGCAATGCTGCTGCTGACGCTTGCGCTCCGGCCGAACGGCCTGTTCGGAGGATGGAACCGGTGATGCAGCGGCTCATCAGCCGGGGCGGGTTTTGGGTCGGCGTCCTTGCGGCAGTCGCGCTTGCCCTTCCGCTTCTGGTGTCGAGCGCTTTTGCGATCGACATCTTCATCAGGATTTTGCTGTTCGCATTCATCGGCGTCGCCTGGAACTTGATGGGCGGCTACGCCAAGCAATTATCGTTGGGTCACGCGGCCTATTTTGGGCTCGGCGCGTATACTTCGACGATTCTGCTCATTCGATACGGCGTTTCGCCTTGGATCGGGATGCTGGCGGGCGGAGTCGTGGCGATGCTGGCAAGCCTGCCGATTGGCGCGCTGTGCTTTCGGCTGCGCGGACCGTATTTCGCCATCGCCACGATCGCGACGGCGCAGGTCCTCATGCTGCTGTTCCTGAAATTTCGCGATTTTGCATGGGGCGCCGAGGGCACGACTATGCCGAATCTCGGCGACGCGCCGTTGATGATGCAATTCGAAGGCAAGGCGCCGTATTACTACGTCGTACTCGCGCTGTTGGCGATCGGGCTTGTGATCACCTCCCGGATCGAGCGCTCGTGGATGGGATACTACCTCGTCGCCGTCGGTGAGGACGAAGATGCCGCCGAAGCCATTGGCGTCGACGCGCTGCGGATCAAACGAAACATCTATCTGATCAGCGCGTTTTTGACCGCGCTCGCTGGTACGTTCTACGTCCAGTACATCTACTTCATCGATCCGAACACGGCGTTCAGCTTCAATGTCTCGGTCGAGGCGGCTTTGGTGTCTATCGTCGGCGGCATCGGCACGTTGTGGGGGCCGGTCGTCGGCACCGTATTGCTGGAATCGACCTCCGCACTGCTGCAAAGCTGGCTTGGCGGCGGCCATGGCGGGGTGCAATTGACGGTCTACAGCCTGATCCTGATCGCGGTGATCCTGTGCCGGCCGTCCGGGCTGATCGGCATCCTTACCGATGCCTATGACCGCGTAATTGACGCCGGCGCGGCGCGCGCAAAGGAAGTGCCGCTCGATGGCTGAAGCGCTGGTCATCCGTAACCTTAGCCGGCGGTTCGGCGGACTGCGCGCCGTGCAGGAGCTCAGCTTTGCGGTCAACGAGCGCGAGACCGTTGCGCTGATCGGGCCGAACGGCGCCGGCAAGACGACGAGCTTCAATCTCATCACTGGTTATTACCGGCCCGACTCCGGTTCGGTGCTTGCCTTCGGACGAGAGCTGGTGGGCTTGCGGCCGCACGACATCTGCGCGCACGGCCTGGCGCGGACGTTCCAGGTCGCTCGGCCCTTCGGCAAAATGACGGTGCTGGCGAACGTGATGACAGGAGCGTTCTTGCGCGACCGCAGGCTTGATATCGCGCGCGAGAAAGCCCACGAAGCGATCGACTTTGTTGGGCTTTCCGCAAAAGAACACACGCCGGCGCGCGACTTGACGACCATCGATCAGCGCCGGCTCGAGCTGGCGCGGGCATTGGCGACGCAGCCGCGGCTGCTGCTGCTCGACGAAGTCATGGCCGGGCTCAATCCGGCGGAAATCGATCAGGCCGTCGCACTGGTCGGGAAACTTTCGCAGCGCGGACTGACCATTGTCATTGTCGAGCACGTGATGCGCGCCATTATGGCCGTGGCGCGTCACATCGTAGTGCTCGACCATGGCCAGAAGATCGCCGAGGGCAGTCCCAAGGAGGTCGTCGCGAATAAGGAAGTCATTCGCGCATATCTGGGAACCGGCTACGCGCAAGCGGCTAGTGCTGGAGAGAGCCGGTGCTAGCGCTCTCTGCAGTGAGCGCCGGTTACGGGTCCGTTCCGGCAGTCAGCGATGTCAGCATCGCGATCGGCGAGGGCGAAGCCGTTGGCCTGTTAGGAGCGAACGGGGCCGGCAAGAGCACCACACTGCGCGCGATTTCCGGTCTGGTGCGGCCGACATCCGGCACGATTACGTTCTTGGGAACGAATATCACCTCGTTACCGGCGTACAAGATCACCGCGCTCGGCATCGCCCATGTGCCGGAGGGCCGCCAGGTCTTTCCCGAACTGACGGTAAAAGAGAATCTCGAGATCGGGGCCTACATTCCAAGTGCCAAGGCGGCGCGGGCGCGCACGCTCGAACTCGTCTTCACCATTTTCCCGGTGTTGGCCGAACGCCGTAAGCAACTCGCCGGCACGATGAGCGGCGGCGAGCAGCAGATGCTCGCCGTCGGCCGCGGCCTGATGCTCCAGCCACGCCTTCTGATGCTCGATGAGCCGTCGCTGGGGCTGGCGCCGGTCGTGACGGATGCGACCTTCCAGAAAATTCAGGAAATCCATGCCATGGGCACGGCAATCCTGCTTGTGGAACAGAATGTCAGCCGCGCGCTGACGCTCGTGCAGCGCGCCTATGTTCTGGAGAGCGGCAAGGTGATTATGCAGGGAACAAGCGCCGAGCTGGCGAACAATAAGCAGGTGCAAGCGGCCTATCTTGGCATATAGGAACGAAAAAATATTCCTAGTTGCTTAGATTGCCCGCTATCGATGACCGCTAAATTAGCTTCTCAACCTGCTCAAAGACATCCATTGCGGCGATCTCCGATGGGGGTCGAGCGGACATCCGGCATCGTGCTAATTATTACCGCTGAGTGTTCGAACCGACGGTTGAATTGCTTGCGGCCGTGGCTCGGGGCGTTGTGATTTTGGCGACGGGCTTTCTAGCAGGGCGGATCCGCTTAATGACGACGCGACGCCGCACCGTTTGCGGCGATTGTAATCCGGATTGCAGGCTCCATTGATATGCCGGCTGCGCAGCGGCGAAGTCCTGCGCTGGAGCGACGGATCGCGATCTCTGGATGCGACGCACGACAACCGTCCGACGACGCGAGGTCCTACCTGCGTGCTTGCCTGCCTCGGAGGCGGTTGCGCCTCCCGGCGCGATTATGGATTCCGGCATGGCCCCCTGGATTGGCAGGGACGCCGCCGGAGTTCGTGCCGCAGGATCGCCGCCCCCGTCCGGCTTGGCGCCGTGGCCGTCCTGGCCGGCGACGGAGCCAATCGCAGCCGGGTTTGGAATTTCGCGAGCATGATCGGAAGGAGTAGGTGGCGTAGCCGGCTCGGGTGCCGGCCCCGCCACCGGTGCAGTTCCGAGGGCACTGACAGAAGGAGCAGCCGACGTTGCCGGCTCGGGTGCCGAAACCACCACGGGTGTAGCGTGCGGTGCTTCGACGCCGGCTGCGTGCTCTGGCGTTATAGTCGCGCCAGCACCTTCGGTGCCGGCAGAGGAGAGCGGATTCGCTTGAAAGCGAAATTCGAATGGCGCCGCCGCGTTGACAACGGTCGCGGGTGTCGCACCATTAGAGCCGAGCTGTAGGGGCGCGCTGACGTTCGATTCCCGAAGAAAGGAGTCGTGGCTGACGCGGAATTCAGCGAACAAGCTCAAAGCGCAGCTGATGCCCATGATCGAGGCAAAAACCGCCACGATCATCAGACGCACATTCGGAAACATTCGACCTCGCAGAACGCCCCGCGCGATCCGCCAACCACCACGGCCCTCATCGGCCTAAGCGCCATGATCTTGAATCACGGCCGCGAGATCGTCGTCAGGATAGGGCCGGACTGGTCCCGCAGTCCGGCGCGCGCGAGACTAGCTGAGTCGCCGAGTGTGCAACATCAAAAATGTGTTCTGGCGAATCCAGCCCGCGTTCATTCACCGCGTGCGTGGTGATACGCCTTTTGGCGCGCAACAGATCACGGACTCGCGCCGCCCTGACCTGTCAAATACCGAACCGGGGATACGAGTTGATCGGCCTGCGCGTGAGTGGGTGTACCGGCCATGGACGGGGAAGCCCCGGTTCCTGGAGCGGGGCTTCTAATCGCTTCCGCGACGAGCGAAAAGCTCGACACTTCGCCGCCACCGCGTTTTCCCTCAACCAGGAAAACATTCGAATCCTTGCGCCGGTCGGCGCTTGCCATAATTCAACGGGATGACCGAGTGTTTTTGGATTGGCGCGCCGGATTTGGGCACGCGCGCCTTGGAATCATCCAGGCAAGATCATACCGCCGCCTAAATGCCTGCCGACCATGACCCTACGACCGCGCGGGAACGCGTATCGCAATAAAGCGCGTCAGGTTTTCAAGTGCGGCAATCGGTGGGTGTCAGACGTTGCGGATCTGCAGCGCGAGTGTGTGTGTTGCGTAACGCGTAGATCCGCCGCTCGGGGGTAGCTATGGGGGGAGGCCAGCGGCGGCCTGATCGGCCATTTCCGGTAACATGCGTATTGGCCGCGGTTTCGCCGGCTGCAGCGATTTCCCAACAATTCGGTCCCACTGAGTGCGCCGGTCCGCGACTGTTGCCGGCTAAGACTAATCTTGTTGCGCTCGGCGAACGTCTGAACGCCAACTCGATCGTGTCAGCCAATCCCGACACCACTGATCCCACCATCCCATGCGATCTGTCCGGACTACGCGATAGCGGCGACAATTTCCGCATTATCGGCCGCCACTGGTGCGACGCGAAATCCGTCGGTGTATTCGATCCTAAAAGCGCCAGTACCTATGACTGGAGGAGACTAGAAGTTGTTTTGTGACATCGGAGCTTGAAAGCAATAGGAGGCGATCATGAGTTCTCCGATCCATCAAGCTGAAGATCTGGACCCGGCATTGCGATATGCGCCGCGCTGGGCGCGACACCGGGTATCGCCGCTGCCCGGACGGCCTCTTCCGCCGCCGGTCGCAAGGCCGGCACGGATGGCAAGGCCTGATTTCAGCGGCGACCGCGCCATCGTGGAGCTGCAACGCCAGCTCATTCTTGATCCCGACGCCATTCCAGAGCCGCCGGTCGATGACGTCAGCAGTCTTCGGCCGATCGCGCTGCGGTTCTCGGCCGTGATGGGACTTGCGGCGCTCATTGCCTGGGTCGTCGTCTCGCTGCCGGGCATGAAGAAGGCGAGCGAAATCATGCCGTCCGAGATGAAGACGCCGGCGCTGGCGGTCAATCCCGTCAAGCTCGTTCAGGTGCGGTCGACGCCGGCCGCCCCGCAAGTGAGCGAAGGAGTTGTAGCGATGAACAATCCGTCGCCGCCGGTGTCTCCGCCGCCGTCGCCGCCCCCATCCCCGTCCGCGTCGCTGCCCCTATCGCCGTCCGCATCATTCGCGCCACTGCCGACAACTGCCCCACCGCCGGAAGACGCCGCGCCCTTGCATATCGACAATGCGGAAATCGCTGCGATGATCAAACGCGGCAAGGATTTCCTCATGAGCGGCGATCTAGCTTCCGCGCGCCTGCTGCTGCGTCGTGCGGCCGATGCCGGGAGTGCCGACGCCGCGCTCGCGCTTGGCGCGACATTCGACCCGCTCGTCATCCAACGGCTGGGTGCCATAGGCATGACGCCCGACATCGCGCAGGCTCGCCAATGGTACAAACGCGCTGCCGATCTCGGCTCGGCATCCGCCACGGGGCAGCTCGCGAAGCTTGAACAGGCGCAGTAGCGCGGCGCCAGCCGGCGAAAACTTGAATTTTCGCCGGACGCAATATCGCGACACTCTTGCGAAGGTTTCGCGGATGCCGGCGCGAATAAAGCTCTGCACGAATTGCCGCTGGAATAAGAGAAAGGCAAGAAGCAATGGCGCCGAGGTCATGAGCGTGCGGCGGTGATCACGACAATCTATGCCTGATCGGCGGAGGCAAAATCTGCAAGCCGACGTCAGCGGCCGCGTGCTCACCGAATTGGTGATAATCAGCGGCCACAAGAAATTGTTCCAGTGATAGCTGACCGAAACCAGAGCCGTAGGCGATGTAAATCGGCTTGGCGAGCGGGATATAGACTTGAGCAAAACTTGCAGCGGCCGGCGCCTTCGACGCGCGCTTCGTCGAGTTCGCGCGGCACGGTTTTGAAGGTCTGGCGAAGGAGAAAAATGCCGAAGGCCGAAGCCATATAGGGCAGGCCGATCGCGGGGATCGTTTCGACGAGACCAAGGCGGTCATGGTGCGATAATTTTCGAAATCAAGCACGTCGGCATGATCATCAGCTGAAGCAGCACGAGAACGAACGCGACTCGCGGCCGGCGAAGGAAAATCGCGCGAAGGCGTAAGCTGCAAGCGTGCACAGCACGAGCTGCACGGCAAGGATCATGGCGCACTAAAATGAAAGTGTTGAGGAAGTACGCGCGAAAGGCGCGGCGTTCCATGCTTTGACGAAATTCTCCGCGGTGAGCGGGGCGTTCAGCACGAAATGCGCCGAATATTGGCTCGGGTGGATGGCGGCCCAGAACCGCATAAGCGAGCGGCAGAATCGAAATGAGCGCAACAGCCACGCACCGGCGGTTTCGAGCGCCGCGTTGCCGCGCGTGCGATATTCTCCCGCGCTCATTGGTAGTGAATCCTGCGGTCGAAAAACAGGAATTGGCCGAGCGCCGTCACGGCGAGATATGAGAGCAGCACGACGGTCAAGGTCGCCGCATAGGACGGTGTCCCAGAACTTGAAACCGACTTCGTAAATGTAGAACAGCAACAACGCCGTCGTATTGTCCGGCCCGCGGGTCATGACCACGATATGATCGACGAGCCGAAACGAATTGATGATGGCGTTGACAAGCACGAACAAGAGTCGTCGGCATCAGCAGCGGGAAGGTTACCGACGGAAAAAATACCAGCGGCCGCGCCTTCGATCGCCGCGGCCTCCGCCAATTGCGGCGATATCTGCTGTAAGGCCGCGAGATAGAAAATCATGAAGAAGCCCGCGTCCTTCCACACCGCAACGGCAATCAGGCACGCCAGCGCGGTATGCTCGTTGCCGAGCAGTTATGCGCCGTAAAGCCGAACACGCCGAGGAATCTGATCGAGCAATCGTAGCCGGGCGAATAGAAGAACAGCCAAATATTGGCGACCGCGATCATCGGCAGCACGGTCGGCGTGAAAAACGACAGTCGCAAAAAAGCGCGGCGGAGATCTTGCCGTTGATCAATATCGCCATCGCCAGCGCCAGCGCGATCGTCAGCGGTATGACGCTCGCGGCGTAGATGACGTTGTTTTACAGCGCGCGCCAGAAAACCGGGTCGGCGAGCATCGTTTGATAATTATCGAGACCGACAAAGAGCGCGCCGCGCCCGGCGCGGGGTGGAGTAAGAAGACTGTCGATCATCGTGCTAACGGCGGGATAATGCGTGAACGGCGACGAGCAGCACGGCGGCCGGCAGCAGCAACAGCCAGCCGTAAACAACGTGCCAGCGAACATCGCGCCGTCGCCGCGTGAGCGCGAAGGCGACGCGCCCGCGCGGCGCTTTTAGCGCGACGGCAATGAATAGGTGCCGGTGGCTACTAGGATAGGGTTGGAGGATGCGAGCCGCTTCCTGCTGCGCGTCCGCCATCGCCTGTTGCGGCGTCTTGGTGTCGATGAGCGCCGCCTGGAGGCCGTCATGAACGGCTTGGTGACACGTTGAGTTTCGTGCGTCGACATCTCGGAGCCACCAATATTTAGCTTGTCTCGCGCGAGGGTGGCGGCGGGAAAGTCCGCGACGTATTGCTTCATCGTCGGTGTATCCCAGGCGTCGGGCCGCACGGCGACATAGCCGGTCGCTATACCCCAGTTCGCGGCGCGCTCCGGCGACGTCATCCACTTGACGAACTTGAAGGCCGCCGCGCGCTCTTCCGGTCATTATTCTTGAACAGATAGAAGTTGCCGCCGCCGGTCGCCGAGCCGCGCCGTTGTGGGCCGGCAGCATGGCGACGCCGAAGGCGAAACCGGCATTCTTGCGCACATTGGTGAGGTTGCCGGTTGAGGTCCACATGATCGCGGTCTTGCGCTCGAAGAAATCTTTCGGGCGTCGTGCCCCACTCGAGTTGCCCTGGGGCTGGATCTTGTACTTGACGGCTGAGATCGACCCAGAATTGCAGCGCTTGGATGACGCCGGGCTTGTCGAAATAGGTCACAGTGCCCGCGGGATTCATGAGGCCGCACATCGTTGGCCGTGGTCAGTCCTTGGAACAGCCAATAGGGAAAGCCGGTGGACGGAATTTCGACGCCCCACTGGCTGACGTTGCCTGACGCATCACGCTTGGTGAGCTTCCGCGCGTCGGCGACCAGCTCATCCCAGGTGCCGGGCGCCTTGTCGGGATCAAGACCGGCTGCTTTGAACGCATCCTTATTCCAGAAACATTACGACGGTGGATCGCTGGAACGGGATACCCCAGATTTTGCCGCCGGTTTGGCTGTTCTCCATGAATGCGGGAAAGAACGACTTCGCCCAGGCTTTGTCGGCTTCGGTCTTGAGCAGATCGTCGAACGGCGCGATGGCGTCTTCGTCGATCAACGTGAACATGTCGGTCGACAGCAGGACGGCGATGTCCGGCGGCTCGCCGCTCTTGAACGCCGTGAGCGCCTTGATCAGCGTGTCCTGATAGGTGCCGGCATAGATCGCGTTAATCTTGATGCCGGGATTTTCCTTTTCGAAATCGGCGGCATAGCCGTCAATGATTTTTGTGATCGGGCCGCCGACAGCGACCGGATAGTAGAACGGACAGCACGATATCCTTCGCCATGGCGCCGGACGTCATGGCGCCGTTGCAATGGCGATCAGGACCGCACCGGCGATCGCAGTCAGCCATTTCATTCTCGCGTAGAAGCATTTTTCTCCTCCCTCAGACGGGACATTCTTGTACGATGCTCGAGTTTTGCCGGCAGCGAAATCGATCACGTCGTCGCGGCGTATGTCCGCTTGCGGCGTCGAACAAATGCAGATTTTCAGGATCCCAATAGAACGCGGATCGCAGCGCCAGCGGGGCAAGCGTGGCTTTGCCGGGTACGCGCGCCGCGAGCGTCTGGCCGCCATACGCGCATGTGACAATAGTGTCGGCGCCGAGAAACTCCGCGCTTTGCAACGCGCGCTGGGATGCCGATGTCGTCGCCAGATCATCACGTCCTCGGGCCGGACGCCGAAGAGAAGCTCCTTCGCTGCAGCGGCAGATCGCCGCGCTGGTTCCGGCGTTCGAGGAGCCGCAGGAGCGGTGCGAGCGGAAGAATGTTCATCGGCGGCGTGCCGATGAAGCGCGCGGCGAAATGTCGTGGCGGGACGCGCATAAAGCACATCCGGTGCGCGCTGCCTGTTCGACGCGGCCGTCGCGCATGAGGATGACTTGATCGGCCATGCTCATCGCTTCGCTCTGGTCGTGCGTGACATAGACCATGGTGATGCCGAGCTTTGCTGCAGCGCGCGATTTCGCGGCGCATCTCGGCGCGCAATTGCGCATCGAGATTGGAGAGCGGCTCGTCCATCAGGCAGACCGGTGTCTCCGCGATGATGGCGCGGCCAAGCGCAACACGCTGCTGCTGGCCGCCGGAAAGCTGCGACGGTTTGCGCGAAAGCAGCGCTTCGAGACCGAGCAGAGCGGCGACGCGCGCAAGACGACGCGAGCGCTCGGCCGCCGGCACCTTGCGCACGCGCAGCCCGAACAGGATGTTCTCGGCGACGGTCAGATGCGGAAACAGCGCGTAGGATTGAAACACCATCGAGATCCGGCGCTTTGCCGGAGGCAGCGCAGTGCACGTCGCCTGCGATGAAAATGCGGCCGCTGGAGACCTGTTCGAGGCCGGCGATCAGACGCAGCGTGGTCGACTTGCCGCAGCCCGAGGGGCCGAGCAGGACGAGGAGCGAGGCGGCGGTGGCCTCGAAGCTCACGCTGATCGACCGCCGGGTGCCGCCCCAGTATTTGCTGACGTTCTGAACCGAGATTTGCGACACAGCGCTTCCCGCTCGGCTCTGGGCGTTCCGCAAGACCGCCGCGCGATCGAGGTCACGATGCCGATAAATCACTGTATTGTGAAGCCCGTGTTGCGAAAGCATTGTGACTGCTCGGCCGGACCGGTGAATTGCAAGTAATAGGGGAAGAAACGTTTGGCATCTTATGTCCTAGCGATCGACCAAGGCACGACCTCGACGCGAGCCATTCTGTTCCGCGCCGATACGTCGATTGCCGCCGTCGCGCAGCAGGAATTCCCGCAGCACTTTCCAGCCGACGGCGAGGTCGAACACGAGCCCGAGGATCTGTGGGCGACCACCGTCGAGACTTGCCGGGGCGCGATGCGCAAGGCAAGCGCGAGCGCACGGGACATCGTCGCCATCGGCATCGCCAATCAGCGCGAGACAACACTGTTGTGGGAGCGCTCAACCGGACGCGCCGTTCATCGCGCCATCGTCTGGCAGGACCGGCGCACCGCGGATTTTTGCGCGCGGCTCAAAGCCGCCGGCCATGAGAAATTGTTCGCGGCGAAGACCGGGCTTTTGCTCGATCCGTATTTTTCCGGCACCAAGCTCGCCTGGCTGCTGGCCAATGTTGCCGATGCCGCCGACAAAGCCGCGCGCGACGAGCTCGCCTTCGGCACGGTCGATACGTATCTGCTGTGGCGGCTGACCGGCGGAAAAGTTCACGCCACTGATGCGACCAATGCTTCACGCACGTTGTTGTTCGATATCAACGATGGCCGATGGGACGACGGACTGCTGGAGCTCTTGGGCGTGCCAAAATCGGTGTTGCCGGATGTGCTCGATTCGTCCGCTGCGTTCGGTACGACCGATCCGGAGCTGTTCGGCGCCGCGATTCCGATTTACGGCATCGCCGGCGACCAACAAGCGGCGCTGATCGGGCAGGCTTGTTTCGCGCCGGGAATGCTCAAAGCCACTTATGGCACCGGCTGCTTCGCACTGCTCAATACCGGGCGCACGCCGGTTAGATCGAACAACAAACTCATCACCACAATTGCCTACCAGCTCGGCGGCGAGCGCAGCTATGCGCTTGAGGGTTCAATCTTCGTCGCCGGCGCCGCGGTGCAATGGCTGCGCGACGGCTTGCACATCGTGCAGAGCGCCGCCGCGACCGGCGAGCTTGCGCAAGCCGCGGACCCGACGCAGGAGGTCATTCTCGTCCCGGCTTTCGTCGGCCTCGGCGCACCCTATTGGCGGCCGGATGTGCGCGGCGCGTTGTTCGGCTTGACGCGGGCGACCGGTCCGCGCGAGTTGGCGCAGGCCGCGCTCGAAAGCGTCTGTTTCCAGACCGCCGATCTTCTCGCCGCGATGAATGCCGATTGGCGCGAGGCCGCGCTCAAGACCTTGCGCGTCGATGGCGGCATGGCGAATTCCGACTGGTGCATGCAGCGCCTCGCCGACATCACCGGCAGCACGGTCGACCGCCCGCAAATCAAGGAAACCACGGCGCTCGGCGCCGCCTATCTCGCCGGTTTGCATGCCGGCTTTTTTCCGCAGCCGGATCGGTTTTTGGATCATTGGCGACTGGAACGCCGGTTTACGCCGCAAATGGACGCCGCGACGCGCGAGCGAAAACTTGCCGCCTGGACGACCGCCGTTCGCCGCCTGCTCAGGTAAGAATTATCGCGACCGCGCAGGCGGGCCGCTCCTCGCATCGACGATGGGCGGACCGCTACTTCTTCCAACCTTGCTTCCAGGCCGGCGGCGTTTTGCCGTCGATGAGGATGAAAGCGATGCGGCACGGTTTTGTGCCGTTATTGACCCAGGCGTGATTGGTGGCTTGTTGCACCAAGACGTCGCCGGCTTTGACGTGGACCTCGCTGTCGTCGAGCAGCATGTCGATTTCGCCGTCGAGCACGATGGCGTAGTCGATGGTCCTGGTCCGGTGCGTATTGGCGTGCCGCGCATAGCCCTGCGTCGCCGGATCGATGCCCATCGAAATCAGGATTTGATGATGATCGACCGGCGCCGCTTGCGGCGTCGTCGGCGCAAAATCGACAATGCGGAAGACCGTGCCATTGGCGGGCGGCGGCACGCCGACTTGCGTTTGCGCCCGGTCGGATGATGCGGCGGCATCCACTGGAGATTCGCTCGTCACCCACAGCAGCGTCATGCCGTTGCCGCCGGCGCTGCGTTGCTTTGGCTGCAGCGGATCGTCGAGCAGCACGACGGCTTTGCCTTGGGCGTCATGGCCCGTCACGATCCGGCGTGTCGATTTCAGCTCCATCGTCGAGTCCTCCCGTAATAGGCGCACATCGCGGCTTACTTGCTATTGCACGGCGCATTAGACAATTATGCTCGCATTTGCCAAGCGGAAAACCAAGTTCGCGAGTAAAGCGAAGCGTAGCGTAGCGCATTACGGAACGGCTAGGGGAGGGCGGAGTGAGCTTCGAGGCGTCGCGTCCCAAATCGTCGGCTCAATTATTACATTCGGCGGAAAATCCGGGACCGACTTACGACCGCACGCCGACATTTTCGTCGATTGCCCGCGACATCGACGTCATGGTGCCGATGCGCGACGGCGTCAAAATCTGCGTCGACGTCTATCGCCCGGAGGCAAGCGGAAAATTTCCGGCGCTGTTGGCCTTCGCCATCTACAACAAGGACTTTCAAGGTCCCGACATGGCGGCGGCGCTGCCGCCGCAGCCGGCCTGGTCGGCGCTGTGGACCGGGCCGTTGGAGGCCGGCGACACCAAATTCTTCGTCTCGCGCGGCTATGTCCATGTGATCGGTTCGCCGCGCGGCGTCGGCAAGTCGGAAGGCGGCGGCTCGCGCGAGTGGGATTGCTACGATCTGATCGAGTGGATCGCGGCGCAGGAATGGTGCGACGGCAACGTGGGCATGGTGGGCATCTCCGGCTTCGGCGCGGAGCAGCTCGCGGTCGCCAAGAAGCAGCCGCCGCATCTCAAGGCGATCTTCCCGTTCAATTCACGCGGCGCCTACGGCGATTTTGGCGGCTTTCGCGACGAATATCCCGGCGGCGTCATCCACCTGTTCCGCTATCTCGTCGGACACTTCTCGGCGATGCATCAGCACAAAGGCCCGCCCGGCCCGCTGCCGGCGGAACGCGAGAAGCTCTGGCGCGAGGCAATCAATAATCCTGACTATAAGATGTATCCGCACGTCTACAATCTGATCGCGCAAAAAGGCCAGCACATGCCGCCATATTATAATGTGTTGGTCGATCCGTTCGAACTCCGAGGCGGCGGTGAAAAAAAGCGAGGCGGAGTTCGAACGGATAAAAGTGCCGACCTACACCGGCTCAGGCTGGTACGGCTACACTTATAAGACGCATCTGAACGGTTGCCAGCACTGGTACCGCAACATCACGGCGCCGAAGAAGCTTTTGCTCGCAGGCCCCGCGCATCTCGAACGGCCGTACCACACGTTCCATAGCGAGGTGTTGCGCTGGCACGATCATTGGCTCAAAGGCCTCGACACCGGGATACTCGACGATGCGCCGGTGCGGTTCTGGGTGATGGGAGCGAATGAGTGGCGCAGCGCGAGCGATTGGCCGCTGCCGGAAACGCAATGGACCAAGCTCTATCTCAAGAGCTGGGAGCGGCTGTCGCCCGACACGATCGTGCCCTCAAGCGCCACCGAGACGCAGCCGCCCGACGCGTTCGTGCAAATGCCGCTGTCGCAGACCGCCGTCATCCAGCGGCTGCGTTACACGACCGATCCGCTGCCGCATGACGTGCTGATTGCCGGCCCGATCGCGCTGACGCTCTATGCCTCGATCGACCAGGACGACACCAACTGGATCGTCATCCTCAAAGATGTCGGTCCAGACGTGTCGGTTTTGAGCGTGCGCGAGGGCGAACGTGAGGTGCCGAACGATCTCCACGAGCGCGAAATCACCCGCGGCTGGCTCAAGGCCTCGCACCGGGCGATCGATGCCAAGCGCTCAAAACCGTGGTGGCCGTGGCATCCGCTCACCCGAGAAGCCTGGCAGCCGGTCACGCCGGGCGCCATCGAGGAATATCAGATCGAAATCATGGCGACGGCGAATATGTTCCGTAAGGGACACCGCATCTGCCTCGACGTTACCAGCCTCGATTTGCCGACCGGCGTCGCTGGCGCCACCAACGCGGAATACGTCCCCTACCACATCTGCTCCAGCAAGACGGTGCTGCATAAAATCTACCACGACCTCCGGCATCCGTCGCATTTGCTGCTGCCGGTTATCCCCGACTGAGCGTTATTCTGCTAGAATCGCCCACATGAGCATCGCCCGCGAGAACACGGCAGTGTTGAGCGATATTCCCATCGTCGATCTGCGTGACGGCGGGCCGCCGCGCCACGCGGAAAAAAGCGCGCCGCGAGCGCGCGCGTTGCGCGATGCCTGTCTCGGCTTTCTGCCGCGCGCGTCCTTGCCGCTCGTGCCGGCGCTCGATTTGGCGTCGCGGCGCTGGCTTGCGCGTTCGCGCTCGCCCTATATCGATGAGATTGCACAGATCGCGGCGGCGCTCGATTTCTCCGGCGTGTGGCTCCTCAATGCGTCATATCAATGGGCCTGCACGTCATTGGCTGTCGAGCACGACAACACGCCATGGATACTCCGCACGCTCGATTGGCCATTCCTCGGTCTCGGCCGCTATGCCGAAGTGGCGCACATGCGGGGCGACTGCGGCGACTTTTTCAGCGTCACCTGGCCCGGCTATGTCGGCGCGCTGACCGCTATGGCGCCATCTCGCTTCGCCGCTTGCGTCAACCAGGCGCCGATGCGCCGGCGCACCGTGCACCGCTGGCTGCGCCCGTACGATTTCGCCGCCAATGCGCGCGTAATTTGGCGATCGGCGGACCTCATGCCGCCCGATCAGTTGCTGCGGCGGACGTTCGAGCTTTGCCGGGATTTCGGCGCCGCGCGCCGCATGCTGGAAACGACGCCGGTGGCGCGACCGGTGATCTACGTGCTGGTTGGCTGCGCAGCGAACGAGCGATGTGTGATCGAGCGCACAGAGCGCGGTTTTGCGACCCGCGAGGACGAAACCAGTGCCGCTAACGATTGGGTGCCGAGCCGGGAAGGTTGGGAGGGTCAAATCGGCACGCGGCGCTTTTTGACGAGTTCGTTTGCGGATGCGGCGAGCTATAGCCGCGCGCGCCGCGAGTCGCTCAAAGGATGGGATGGCGCCGTCACGGCGCCGAGTTTCGATTGGGTGCGCGAACCGGTTCTCAATCCTTATACGCGGCTCGCCGTCGCCATGTGTCCGGCAGCGGGGGTTCTGCGCGTCGTCGGCTACGACCGGACCGAGGCGTTATTGCCGGAGCCGGTGACTCTTATGTGCGAGATCGCGCTGCCTTCCGCGCCGAAGGCCGCTTAAGCCCGGTGTAAAAGCACCGCAATAAGCTCTAGCAAATCCATAAAACACTATTGTTATCAATAGTTTACATGAGAAGCGCCAAACTGTGTTCGCGATCACATTTCGCACTGCACTCTAGGCCTATATTGCAAGTAACGAAACACTGCCGGATATGGAGCACGCCATGACCACCACCACAATGACCGGTTTCCAGACCCGTCGCATGTTCAGTTGGGATCGAGTTATCCGCCGCATCGGCGAGTGGCAGCGCCTGTCGCGCTCGCGCCAAGAGTTGCAAGGCCTCAGCGACGCGACCTTGCGCGACATCGGCATCACGCGTTGCGACGCGCACCGGGAAATGAGCAAGCCGTTCTGGATGGCCTGATCCAGAAATCGTTCGACGCACGCTATATCCGGCATGTGAGGGGCCGTCCGGCGAGGGCGGCCCTTTCTCATTTGCAAGTTCGCAGCGGAGTTCGTTTGCAGGTGGTCCCCCAAACTTTGTAGCATGGGTCCTTGCGACGAATAAGGCGCTCGCTATGCCCAAGATCAAAACAGCGGACGGCGTAAGTCTCTATTACGAAGAGGCGGGCGCCGGGACACCGGTCGTTTTCGTGCATGAATTCGCCGGCGACTACCGCACTTGGGAGCCAGTCTTCGCCGCCGCCCAAAACGGCCGCTGGCTCGCGCATAGACCGCCAGGGGCATGAGCGCTCCCGCAGGCAAGACGGTGGTCGAGGCGTCATCCTTCGCGACGCCGTTTCGCCATCCCGCCTTCGCGGTCATCTGGACCGCGACGTTGATCTCCAATGTCGGCTGGTGGATGTACAGCGCCGCGTCGGGCTGGCTGATGACGAGCCTCAATCCCGATCCGTTGATTGTCGCGCTGGTGCAGGCGGCCAGTTCCTTGCCAATCTGCCTGTTCGCTATACCCGCGGGCGCGCTCGCCGACATTTTCGACAAGCGAAAATTTTTGATTATCGTTAAATCGCTGACGACCGCGGTCTCCGCAGTCTATGCGGCGATGGTGGGTTTCGGTTTGGCGACGCCCGGCAATTTGCTGTTGTTCACGTTTCTGATCGGCGCTGCCGGAGCCTTGACGGTGCCGGCGTGGCAGGCGGTGGTGCCGCAGCTCGTGCCCAAGGACGATCTGCCGCCCGCCATCGCCGCCAACAGCGCTGGCGTGAATGTTTCGCGCGCCATCGGTCCGGCGCTTGGCGGCCTGACGATATCCGCCTACGGAATTGTCGCGCCGTTTTGGGCCAACGCTGTCGCCAATCTCGCGATCGTCGGTACATTGCTGTGGTGGCGGCCGACGCGAGGGCCGCGGACGCTGTTGCCGGCCGAGCGTTTCGGCCAAGCCATCTTGGCCGGGCTCCGCTACGCCCGGCATAACCTGCATCTGCGCGCCACGATGATGCGGGCGGCAGGATTTTTCTTGTTCACCAGCGCCTATTGGGCACTGCTGCCGCTTGTCAGCCGCGAGCAGATCGCGAAGGGGCCGGGGTTTTATGGCGTGCTGCTCGGCGTCATTGGCGCTGGCGCTGTGGCCGGCGTATTTTTCCTGCCGTGGCTGAAAGCGAAACTCGGACCGGACCGGCTCATGGCGCTCGGCGCGCTTGGCCAAGCCGTGGCGATGGTCCTTTACGGTCTCGCCCACGAGCCGGTAACGGCGCTCCTCGCCAGCGCGATCGCCGGGGCATCGTGGATCGCCGCGCTGGCAACTCTTGGCGTCTCCGCGCAGGTCGCCTTGCCGGATTGGGTCCGCGCGCGCGGCCTTGCCCTCTACACGACGGTGTTCTTCGGCTGCCTCACTGTCGGCAGCGCCGCTTGGGGCGAGATCGCGGTGCTGGTCGGGTTGCCAACCGCGCTTTTTCTTGCTGCGGCCGGCACGGTCGCGGCTATAGCGCTCACCAGGCGGTGGAAGCTGCAGACCGGCGTTGGCGTCGATCTAACGCCGTCCATGCACTGGCCCGCGCCGATCACCGCCCAGGCCATCGAACACGACCGCGGGCCGGTTCTGGTGACGGTCGAATACCGCATCCGGCCGCACGACCGCGAAGCCTTCCTCGAAGCACTGGCGAAGCTCGAACACGAGCGGCGCCGCGACGGCGCCTACGCCTGGGGCGTATTCGAGGACGCGGCCGAGGAGGGACGCATGATCGAGACTTTCCTTGTGGAATCGTGGATGGAGCATCTGCGCCAGCACGAGCGCGTCACCAACGCCGATCGCCTGATGCAGGATGCCGTGCATCGTTTCACATTGAGCGGCGCGCCTAAAGTGACGCATTTCATCGCCGCGGAGCTGTAGCCCGGATCGAGGTCTTCAGGCGCTTTCGCACGCGGACACGTCGATTGCGCAACGAGATTTTCAAATCGCGCAGTTGTTTCTCTGCCGCAGCCGCCGCCTGCAATTCAATCGAACGATATTTCTTGATCAGCTCGCGCCCGAATCGGGTGAGCGCCGCACCGCCGCCGCGTGCGCCGCCGGGCTGCGTCGTGACGACCGGCTGGCGGAAGCAGCGGTTCAAATCGTCGACGAGGAGCCAGGCGCGCCGATACGACATGCCGAGTGAACGGCCGGCCTGCGAGATCGAGCCGGTCTTGTGGATTGCTTCCAACAGCCGAACCTTGCCGGGGCCAAGCGCGCGGTCCGAGCCGAAATCGATGCGCACCGTCAGCCGCACGCCAGCCATCGAAAACCTCGCGCCTGCAATCTCGACAGAGAATAACACCAGAAATTTGCTGCACCGAAACGGTTTAAAGTCGCCGGCGGCGCAAGACGCGACGAAACGGCTCCTATACTGCCGCAAAAGCCTGTGGCAGGCTGTCCGCGCAGTCCGGGCGTGCGCCCTCTGCGCTCGGATCAAGGAGGAAGCCATGAGAGTAAAATGGAATTTTAGCGCAACCGGCGCAGCGCTTATTTTCACGACGGTATCGGCGCTGATCGGGTTGGCATCATCGGCCAGGGCGCAAGCCGCCAATCCCGTTATCATGAAGCTCAGCACCGCCACGATCCATGACACGCAGCACGAATGGCTCATTCGCTTTGCTGCGGCGGTCGAGAAAGATTCCGGCGGCCGCATCAAAGCGGAAATCTATCCGGCGAGTCAGCTCGGCTCGATCCCCCGACAGATCGAGGGCGTGCAATTCGGATCCATCCAGGGCTGGATGGGGCCGCCGGAATTTCTGGTCGGAGTCGACGAGCGCTATGAGACGCTGAGCGCGCCGGGCCTCTTCAGCAGTGAAGACCAGGACATCCGCGTGATCAGCGACCCAGAGGTCCGCAACTTGATGCTCGGATTGGGCGCCAATAAGGGATTGGCCGGGGTTGCACTTGCTCCGATCGGGCCGTCCTCGATCGCCTCGCGCAACCCGATCCATCATCTGGCGGATTTCAAGGGGCTGAAGATCCGCGTGCTGGCCTCGCCGTTCCAGCTCGAAATGGTCAAGCGGATGGACGCCTCGCCGGTGGCGATGACGTTGGCCGATGTGTTGCCGGCGCTCCAGCAGGGCGCGATCGACGCGACGCTTGCCACCATCACCGTATACACAACGTTCCATTATGTGGACGCCGCAAAATACGTCATCGATACCGAGCAGCCCTACCTGAACTCGATCGTCGTCATGAGCAAGAAATGGCTCGACGGACTGCCGCCGGACCTGCAGAAAATCGTCCGCGACGATGCGACTTCGATGTCGACCGACATCGTTCCGTTTGTGAAGCAGTTCTTTGCCGCGTCGTACAAGAACTGGACCGACCACGGCGGCGAGTTGACCAGCCTTCCGGCCGACGAACAGCAGGCATTGATGAGCAAGATTTCCAGTGTTGGCCTTGATACGTCGGCATCCAAGCCGGATTTGAACGCAGCGGTCAAAATCGTCTTCGCGTCCGCGGCGCGGAACAAATAAGGGTTCCGGTCAGCGCGAGCTAGAGCGTAATCGCTTCACTGAAAGCGATTAGCGCTCCAGCATTTTTTTTAGCATGATCTTTTCGGAAAACCGGGTTCCACTTTTCCGGATCATGCTCTGAGCGACCGCAAAATCCCACGCAGCCGCTGCGGCGTGACCGGAAGCTCGGTCACCGCGCCCGGTCGGCCGAGCGCGTCGTCGATGGCCGCGGCGATGGCGGCGCCGGCCGCATTGGCGCCGCCTTCGCCGGCGCCTTTGACGCCGAGCGAATTGAGCGGGCTCGGCGCGTCTTCAGTGATCAGCACCTCGATTGGCGGAATTTCGCGTGCCGTCGGCATGATGTAATCGGCGAAGTTGACGCAGAGCGGCTCTCCGCGTAAGTCGTAAAGAAACTCTTCGAACAGCGCGCCGCCGATGCCTTGCGCGACACCGCCGGCGACCTGGCCTTCAACCAGCATCGGATTGACCGCTTTGCCGATATCATAGGCGACGAAAAAGCGCTCGACCGTGATGCCGCCGGTATCGCGGTCGACCCGCACCACGGCAATATGGATTCCGTATGGATAATTCATGTGCTGTTGCTCGAAAAAGCCTTCCGCGGACAGCCCGGGAGTAGCTTCGCCGGCAAGCTTTGAACCGGGATTGAGCGCGCCCGCGATTTCGCCGAGCGAGATCGACGGGCCTTGGTCGGCATTCTTGCGCACGACCGTGCCGTCGATCACGTCAAGCGTGTCGGCGGGTGCTTGCAACAGCGCGGCTGCGGCGGCGAGCGCCTTGGCGCGCAGTTTTGTCGCGGCAATGCGCGCGGCTTCGCCGGTCATCACCGTCACCCGCGACGCGAATGTGCCCATGCCATAGGCGATGCGATCGGTCTGCCCATGCACCACGCGGACGCGCCGGTAATCGACGCCGATCGCATCGGCGCAGATTTGCGCGATAACGGTTTCCATGCCTTGGCCGACCGAAGTCGCGCCGGTCACGATTTCGACCGTTCCGCTGGTATCGATGGATGCGTGCACGGTGTCGTAAGGTCCAAGCCCGCTTTTTTCGACGAACATTGCCAGTCCCGCGCCGACCGCTTCGCCGGCGGCGCGCCGGCGTTTGAGATCCTCGTGCAGCCTTTCCCAGCCGACCGCGGCAAGCGCCTTATCGAGAAGCCCGGCATAGTCTCCGGAATCATATGTCATTTCCGTGCCGAGGGTATCGAGATGGCGGGCATACGGCATCTCGGCTGCGGCAATGAGATTGCGGCGGCGGATTTCGACCGGATCGATGCGCAAGCGCGCGGCGATCGCGTCCAACAATCGCTCGCGGACGAAAGTGCTCTCGTAGCGTCCCGGCGCGCGATAGGTGCCGCATGGCGTCTTATTGGTGAGGCGGATGCGTCCAACCATGCGATAGGCCGCGACGCGATAAGGCCCGAGCATCATGGTGGCGGCGAGGTCGGGAACGGTTGCGGCATGCGTGCGCACATAGGCGCCCTGGTCGTGAAAGAACTCGCCGTCGATGGCGAGGAGCCGGCCGGCTTTGTCGACGGCGGCGCGGACGCGATAATGCTGCTGGCGCGAGTGATTGGCGGCGATCAGATGCTCGCGGCGGTCTTCGATCCATTTCACCGGGCGTTGCAGCCGCAATGCGGCGAGGCAGGCGAGCACGTCCTCCGGATAAAGCTCGCCGCGCACGCCAAAGCCGCCCCCGGTATGACCTTCATGCAGATGCACGGAGGAGGGCGCCCGGCCGAGCATGCGCGCCAGGCTGTCGCGATTCCAGTGCGGCACTTTGGCGGCGCCATAAAGCTCAAGTACATTTCGTGCCGCGTCGAAGCGCGCGATAGCGCCGCGCGTCTCCAACGGTACGCCGCTGTGCCGGCCGATCTTAAGCTCGAGCGCGACGATCTCCTGCGCCTTGGCAAAGGCTGCCGCCACGTCGCCGTAACCCTTGCGCACAATCGCGGCTTCGCTCGAATGGCCGGTGTCGAATTCGCCGGGCGACGCATCGGCGGCGAGCAGTTCGGGCAATGCTTCGATCTCGACCGTCACCAGGTCCGCGGCGTCCTCGGCTGCGTAAGCCTCGGCGGCGAAAACAACCGCAAACGGTTCGCCGACGTAGCGCACCCGGTCCCTGGCGAGGATCGGCTGACGATAAGGTTCAAGCCCCTCGATGCGCGTTAGACGAAAATCGATCGGCGGAATTTCGGCGATGTCCGCCGCCGTCCAGACTGCAATGACCCCCGACGCCGCGCGGGCCGCGGCGGTATCGATCGCGACGATGCGTCCATGCGCGTGGGCGGAGCGAACCACGCGCATGTGTAGTTGATGAGCAAACGATATGTCCGCGGCGAAGCGCCCCTGGCCGGTAACGAGCGGCCGGTCCTCAAGGCGCGAAAGCGAACGACCGACGAAAGCCATGGGATTAAGGGTGATGGGGTTTAGGGCCATGGACTTAGGCCGATCTGCGCGGCGGCGTCATCACGATTCTTGTTCCCTTGCGATTGCATCAAGATGCGCGGTCTCGTTGATGCGCCGGATGCAAACTTTTGCGCCGCCGATATCGATTTCGTTGACGCAGCAGGGTTGCTGCGCGATGCGCCAATAGGCCGACGACGGCAGATCGAGAAATCCGAGCAGCAGTGCGCGATTCACGCTGTCATGGCCGACCAGCACGATCGTCTCGTCGGGATGGCGCGCCAGCACCATGCGCAGGGCGTCGGCGACCCGCGCCACAAGGTCCTGCAAGGATTCGCCCTCGGGAAAGCGGACGAGATGCGGGGTTGCGAACCATGCAGCGAATAGTCCGGGATTCTGCGCCTTGGCGTCGTGGAAGGTTTTGAACTGCCACGCGCCATAATCGATGTCGTTGAGGTCGTCGCAGGTTTTGGCGCCAATGCCGCAGGCCTTGGCGATGGCGGTCGCGGTTTCGATGCAGCGGCCCATCGGGCTCGTATAGATGTGGCTCGGCCGCCAGGCGCCGGCGATCCGTTGCGCGAGCGCCGCAGCCTCAGCGCGGCCGCGCGCGGTGAGGTTGAGCGGTTCGCGGCCGCGGAACCGCTCGGGCTTGATGCCTTCGACATAGCCGTGCCGGGTGAGCAGAATTTTGGTCATGCAAGACGGCTATTTCCACCCAAGCCGCTCCAGGATTGCGCGGCCCATGACCCACTCTTTGTCCTCCGTCGACAGAAAATCGAGCGTCTCGGTGAAGTGGGTGACGCGCTGCTTATACGTGGCTTTGTTGTAGGAATTCGTCAGGTCGGTGCCCCAGTAACAGCGGCGCGGCCCGAAAGCATCGAACAGGCGGCGGATATGGACGGTCATATCGCGGAACGGATAGGACTCGGACGAGTAAAATGGCGTGGTCGAGAGCTTCACCGAAACGTTCGGGTATTTGGCGAGCGCCGCCGTCTCTTTGACTGCCTCGGTCAGCTTGCCGGCTTTGACGATGTCGCCGGTGACGCCGAGGTGATCGGCGATCATGGTCAGTTGCGGATACCGCTCGATAATGGGCGCAAACTGCGGCATCGGCGCGCCGTAGAACATGATTGGAAGGCCGTATTTTTCCGCCAGCGGCCAAAACCACTCCACCGTTCCATCCTTGAGCCAGGACCATTGGTGCGGATGAAAAGTCAGCCTGATGCCGACCATGCCCGGCTGCTTCTTCCAGTCTGGCAAGAGCGCGGCCGATTTCGGATCCTGTACCGGAATGCGCCCCATGATGGCGAAGCGGCCGGGATGGCGTGCCACGGCGTCGAGTGCGCAGTCATTGCGGTCGCCCTCCCAGGACGGCGGCACGATGACGGCGCGTGAGACGCCGGCCTCGTCCATCATCGGCACGAATTTGTCTGCGGTGAAGGGCTCCGGAAGCTGAGCGACGCGGTTAGGCAGCCACGGCCGGTCCGGTGTATTGGCTTTCCAGAAATGAACCTGCGCGTCGACGATCATTGCTGCCTCCCCGGATTTCCTTGAAGTCTGCCGCGTGCCGCGGCGCGCCGCAATGCCGCGATCTAGAGGCGGCGCAGCGGTAGCGACCAGGCCAGCAGGGTGCCGACGCTGGTGAATGTGGCGATGGCGAGGAAAGCGGCGCGGAAGGCGTCGCCAATCTCGGCGTGCACGATCGCCTGCCGCGCGGGATCGAGCGCCGCGATGGCCTCCGGCCCCTGCTCGATGATGGTCCCGAACAGAGTCGCCGTGTTTCGGTCCGTTGCGGTGAGAATCGAAAACAGGATCGCGGCGACCGTGGCGGTGCCGAAGGCGGCGCCGACCGAGCGGGAGAACTGGACCATGGCAGCGCCAGTGCCGAGAAGGCGCGGCCCGGATACAGCCTGCACCGTAACCTGCACGACGCCCATCACCGAGCCCATGAACAGCGCGATGGTGCAGAAGGCCCAAGCCATCTCGCCGGTCGAAAGATGCGGAATCCAAAAGGCGATGAACAACAGGCCCGCCGTCGCGCCCATCAACCCAAAAGTCGGAAATACCGCGGTGTAGCCCGTCCTGGTCACCATCTGCCCGGTGATCATCGAGCCAATTCCGATGCCGGCCGTGAGCGGCAGCAGGATCAGGCCGGTCTCGGCCGGCGAGGCGCCGCGGACGGCACGCAGATAAATCGGCAGAAAGGTGATCAGCGAAACCAGCGCCGCGCCGTGAAACGCCGCCATGGCATCGGCGCGCCAGATCGAGGCCTGCCGGAACAGTTTCGGCGGAATGAGCGGCGCGGCGGTGAGCCGTTCCTGCCAGGTGAGCAGGACCAGCGAGATCAGGCCGACGGCGAGCATCGCCAGCGCCATCGGCAGCGCGTTCAGCTGCATGCGCTGCACCTGTTCGAGGGCCAGGATGACGGGGCCGACGAAAAAGATGAACAGGACCAGCCCTGGCGCATCGAACGTGGTGCGGCGGCGGTCGCCCTGGCGCGATGGAATGCGGAACACGAACAATACTGCGAGCAGCCCCAGCGGAATGTTGATGAGGAAGATCGACTGCCATCCGAATGCCTGCGTGAGGTAGCCGCCGGCGACCGGACCGAAGGTGTTGGAACTGACCGCTATGCCGGCAAGATAACCTTGATACTTGCCGCGTTCGCGCGGCGGGATCGCTTCGCCGATCAGAGCTTGCGACAGGGTCATCAGGCCGCCGCCGCCAAATCCTTGCAGCACCCGGAACGCGGTGAGGAGTTCGATATTGGGCGCGAGCGCGCAAAGCACGGAACCCACCATGAACAGCGCGAGCGCGAGCACCATCATCAAGCGCCGGCCGAACGTGTCGCCGAGGCGGCCGTAGACCGGAGCCGCGATGGTGTTGGCGATCAGGTAGGAAACCACCACCCAAGACACGCGCTCGATATCGCCCAGGCTCGATGCAATCGCCGGCAGCGCTGTGGCGACGATCGTCTGGTCCGCGACCGCGAGAAACATCGGCAGCATGATCGGGGGAAAGACCGTGAGAAACTGCGCGCCGGTCGTCAGCTCTTTGATCTCCGGCCCGGCGGAATCCGGTTGCGCTAAGGGCGCAGCCGCAGGCTCGACGGTGGAGCGATCTGCGGCTGCCGATTGGTCCAACAATTCATTCATTGCATGATTTTTTTGCGAACCATCGGTAACGGCTGCCGAATGGCGGATGGTCGGCATGGCACCGGCTGCCAGGACTCGGAGGTGATTTTCCACTTCTTCCGGGTTCGAAGTCACGACGAAATCCAGGCGGACGGGCGACCGCCCGGAGCGGTGGATTTCGGATAATACGCCGGGGCGCGAGCTGCGTTCCTCGATCAGCCTGGATCGGGCGGTGCCGCCGACGGCGATATGGATAGTCCAGTCATAATAAAGCGCCGGCCGCCCGGAGGCGGCCGGCTTCTGTCAGTGAAGTGTCAGCCGACGTAGCTGACGCGTTCCTGTTCGCGCGCTTCTTCCTCGGTCTTCGGCTGGGCCGGCAATTGCAGAACCGTCGCCGCCTGGCCTTCGCACAACAGCGTCAGCAGCACGCTGCGTCCATCGGGGAACTCGAGCGCGTCGTGATGCGCGGCCATCTTGTCCTTGTTGACTTGCCGGAAAATGGCCGTTTGGTAGTTGATTGTCTTGGTCTTCCAGCCGAGTAGGCCGGCCGGTAGGCAGGCCACTTCGCCGGCAAAGGCCAACTCCGTGCCGGGCAGAATGCAGACCGCCATTCCGGGGTCATCCGAAGCCGAGAACCCGCGGGTCCCGGTTCCGAAGTCACGCGTCACGAGCTTGTCGCCGACCTTGGCCGGCCTCGATCGCACGCTTTGAAGGCTAAAGTCACACATTGGCGACTCCTTTCTTCGCAGATATTGCGCCTGTCAGCCCCACAACCCCTCGACAACGAGTTTAAGCAAGATTGGTGCCGTACTTTGACGGTTGTAGGACATTTCAGCGCACACACGCCGTTGCGTGGCCGTCAGCTATCGAGAATTGGGCTTTCCCTGCAGTGCGACAGCGTTGTCAGCCAGCCTAATTGCCGGCCGCAGGCAAACGGCCGCGCTCGGATCGAGTGGGGGGCGTCTCACGCGGTCACATTTTCGGCAGCGTGCCTGCGATGAAGGCGTTTTCCCGGCGATACGACGGACTGGACTTGACGCTCAAGGTTGCGCCTATTCGACGGTTATGCCGCCCACCATGCCGTTCCAATCGTGATCGGCGCAGCGCAAATCGTAGGTGCCGGGCTTTCCCGGGGTGAGGAAAACATCCTTGACGTCGCCGGGCTGCATCACGACCTCAGTATGGTCGCGATTGAGCACGTCCGGATTGTCGATCTTGGCGACGGCAAAGAACGTCGGCGCTGTGAACTCGTGAGTTTCCTTGCCGTGATTTTCCAGATGCAGCCGATAGTGCACGCCATGTCGAAAGGTCAGATGATCGGGCACGAACTCGTAGTCGATCATCGTCACATTCATTGTCATGGGGTCCGGAGCGCCGGCGCCTAGACAAACCGCGAGCATCGTCAACAAACACAGCTTGGCGACGTTTCGTTTCATTGCTGCCTTCCCCGGCAAGGCCATCGCCGCTTTCTCGCTTTTGACCCGCAACACGCCCGCAATGCGGCCGCGTCGTTGCGTCGTTGCACTAACACACTGTGGGCGAGGAAATTCCGCCGCCCGCTCACGAATGCTTTATATCAGTGTCCGACCACCGCCTGCGCTTGATATTGCACCCGCCGGACCATGATCAGGACCAGCGGAATCATCAGCGCCGCGACAATGGCACAGACATGGAACACGTCGATATAGGCTAAGATTGTCGCCTGGGTTTGAATCAGTTGGCCAAAAAACCCCATTGCCTGGCTGTGGGCTTCGCCCGCCGGGGCGCCGTGATGCATGAAATAATTTGTCACCTGTTTCAACGTGGACTGAAATGCCGGCGAGGTGGGCGTGGTGTTCTCGGCAAGCCGCGATTGATGGAACTGAGTGCGCTGGGTCAGCACGACGTTGGCGAGCGAAATTCCTATGCTGCCGCCAAGATTACGCGCGACGTTCATGAGCGCCGACGCCTGATTGGTCTTGTTTGCCGGCAACCCGTCATAGGCAACGGTATTGATGGGAATGAACAGGAATGGCAGCCCGACAGTCTGATAGACGCGCACCCATTCGAAGTAATCGAAACTCGCGTCGGGAGTGAGCGAGGTCGAGTACCACATCGACAGCGCGATGCCGGTCAATCCCAGTACCATCAGGTACTTCGGCTGAAAGTGGCCGGTCACCACGCCGGCAATCGGCATGACGACCAGCATCGCCAAGCCGCCCGGCATCATGGCGAGGCCTGAAAGCATGGCGGTGTAAGGAAACGACGTCTGCAAGAGCTGCGGCATGATTTGGTTCGAACCGAACAGGATCGCGCCGATCATCAGCATCGTAAAGAATGCCATGCCGAATTGGCGATGAAACAGAAGACGGATTTCGACGACGGGATCTTCCTGATTGAGCTCCCATGGAATGAAAGCGAGAAACGAGATGGCGGCGAGAATCGTGAACGTGACGATCGTGCCTGATCTGAACCAATCGTCGATCTGGCCGCGGTCAAGCACGACTTCGAGACAGGCCAGCGTCGCCGCGATCAGCGCGAAGCCCACCCAATCGACCTTCAGGCCGCCGGCAAGACGCTCTGCACGCTCGCGTTCGAGCACTTCGGGTTCGTCGACGAACCAATGCACCAGCGCGAGCGAGGCAAGCCCGATCGGCACATTGATGAAGAAGATCCAATGCCATGAAAAGTTGTCGGTGATCCAGCCGCCGATCGTCGGCCCGACGGTCGGCGCGACGATCACCGCGACGCCATACAGCGCGAACGCCTGACCGCGTTGTCGCGGTGGAAAGGTATCGGCGAGGATGGCCTGCTCGCTGGTCGGCATGCCGCCGCCGCCCAGTCCCTGCAGAATGCGGAAGATGATCAACGCGGTGAGATTCGTCGCCAGGCCGCAGAGCAGTGAGCTTATCGTGAACAGCGCCACGCAGATCATGTAGAAGCGCTTGCGGCCGATGACGTTCGACAGCCACCCGCTCGCCGGCAGCACCACGGCATTGGCAATGAGATAGGTCGTGACCACCCAGGTGCTCTCGTCGATGCTGGCGGCGAGACTTCCGGCGATGTAGCGCAGCGACACGTTGGCGATAGCCGTGTCGAGCACGACCATGAAGGTGGCAAGCGAGACGACGACCGCGACGAGCCAAGGGTTGCGATCGCCTGCGGCCGAACGACTAAAATCCCAGCCTTTCGACCGCGACTGCTCGCTCATCGCACTTTTACCGTCGGTACGACCGACATGCCGGGGCCGAGCAAGACGTCAGGCGGCTTATCGAAGACGATTTTGACCGGTACGCGCTGCACGATCTTGACGTAATTGCCGGTCGCATTTTCGGCCGGTAACAGGCTGAACGCCGTGCCGCTGCCGGCTTGAACGCTATCGACGTGGCCTTTGAAGGTTAGACTGGGATAGGCATCGATCTCGATGTTGACGGGTTGACCGGGGCGCATCAGATCGAGTTGCGTCTCTTTGAAATTGGCCGTGATCCACACATCGCGCGGCACGAACATCATCAGCGCCTGCCCGACCGCGGCATAACCGCCTTTCGCGGCCGTGAGCTGGGTCACGCGGCCGCTGACCGGCGCGGTTATGATGGTGCGCGACAGATTGGCTTCGGCCTGCGCCAGCTGTGCTTTGGATGTCTCCAGCTGCGCCTTGAGCACGGGATCCTGTTTCTCGGTCGCAACGGCATTGGCCTGCGCGGCCGCGAATGATGCCTTGGCTTGCAGCAAGTTCGAGGAATATTGCTGCGCCTGTTCGACGGTGGCGGCGTCTTGCTTCTGCAGCCGCTCATAGCGATCGGCTTCCTGTTGCGCGAAGACCAGCGTGGCTTGCGCCTGCGCCACCTGCTTGTCGGCTTGGTCGATCTTTGCCTGTTGCGCCGTAATCTGTGCAGCGAGATTGTCGACGCTCGCCTTCGCCTGATCACGCTGTGCGATATAATCGCGATCGTCGAGACGGACCAGTTCGGTTCCGGCGTCGACCACCTGGTTGTCTGTCACCGGCACGTCGACGATGGCGGCGGCGACCTGGGCGCTGATTTGCACCGTCCGGGTATCGATAAACGCGTCGTCGGTCAATTCGTAATTCCTGGCATGCAGCCACCACATGGCGACCGCTAGGACGAGGACGGCGCTGCTGATGGCAATGGCAATCGCCAAGCCGCGGCGCTTGCGCAAAGTGTCAAGCAATGAACGTTTATTCTTCACCCTGCCGGAAGCGGGCTTCGCTTCCTGGCTGGGCGCCGAATCGGGGTGGCGCTCGTTATCGACACGTTGATCCATGACCGACGCTTAAACGTTTGGCATGGCAAATGGGTTGCCGGCAGCGCTTTTTCAAACGCCCGTATGCCAGCTTGGCTTTTACCCGGTAATAGCGGCGCAGGCCAGTCAGGACGGGCTGCCGCGGAACGCCGCGGAGATTTTCTCAACGAACTCGTTGAGTTCAGCCGGATCGAGGTCGCTGACTGCCCAGTAGTCGAGGCCTCCGGCCGACCAATGCCGGACATTGTAGCCTTGGACCGTCCGGTCAGTCACATTGGCGTGCTCGGCGCCCAATCGCTGCGCGACGAACAGATTGATCACGTGCTTGCGGCGTTTGTAGACGACCGAGGCGACCGGCTCGCCATCGATGTAATCGAGGCGGCCGCCGAGAAGCGTAAAACCCTCCGCGGTCAGATCGATCACCGGCGGCGCGACGTCAACCTTGCCGTCGAACCACGGCTTGACCGTGTGCTGGTCGCTCGTTTCCACGTCCATCAGGTGTCCGGGCTGCAACGAGCGTATATGCGCCGACACCACCTCGTCGGCGATCGTTTGTTCCTGATCGTTAGTGAATACCGTGAGGATAAGCGTTGCCGCAAGCGCCGCGGACAGCGCCGTGCCGACGGCAAGGCCGCCGAAGAACATGCGCCGGGACGGTTGCAAGAATTTCCGTGGCGTAATGACTTGCGCCGAAGCTTGCGCCATGGGCGAAGGCAGCGCCGCCTCGATGCGGTTGCGCAAATGCGCCGGCGCCGCCCCCTTGAGGTCGGCTGCGGCCATCGCCTCACGCATGCCGCGGAACGCCGTGAGCTTCGCGGCACAGCCGGGACAACTCGCTACGTGCGCCTCGACGTCGCGGGCATGCCCGGCATCGAGTTCGCCGTCGATGAGCGCATGAAGCAGTACTTCGCATTCGGCGCAATTCATGACACGCTTCCTGGCACTGTTCCTGCCGTGGAGCCTTCGCCGGCATTCCATGCCGAACGCAGCATCGAACGCGCGCGCGCAAGCCGCGACATCACCGTTCCCACCGGCACGCCGGCCACTTCGGCGATCTCCTGATAAGACAAATCGTTTACCTCCCGCAGCACGATGGCTTCGCGGAACGGCTGCGGCAGCGCGGCGACGAGGCGGCGGATCGTATCGTCGTCATGCCGGCGCAGCAACGCGGCTTCGGGCGAGGCTAACGGCTCCTGCCACATCGGCGGCTGTTCCGCCGCGGGCTCGTCCTCGGCGTAATCGGCCGGCACTTCTTGCCTGCCGCGCCGCACGAACTCGGCGTTGCAGACGTTCCTCAATATCGCCAAGAGCCACGGTTTCATCGCCGGACCGCGATAGCTGTCAAAATGGCGTAACGCCCGCAGATAACACTCCTGCACGGCGTCCTCGGCATCCGCGGCATTGCGCATGAGATAACGCGCCAGCGCGAAGATGTCGTCGAGATAAGGAAGCGCGGCGTCGCGAAAACGCCGCGCCTTTTCCTGTTCGGCATTCGCGTCGCCAGTCATCGTGTCGCGCTCGGCCGTCCAAAGTACCTTCGGCGCTTGGTTCCGCAGCTAATCGAGCATCGCTGCGTCGCATCGCTAGCCGTTGTTTGGTTCTACCACGATCGTGCCGGTCATGTGCGGATGAACGTAGCAGAAATATTGGTAGGCGCCGGGCGTGGTAAACGTGAACGAATAACTGTCGTCGGTGTCGAGCGCCTTCGATCTCGCGAAGGCGTTGTTTTGCGAGGCGATCCCGTGCGGGATATCGTCCTTGTTGGTCCAGGTCACCGTGGTGCCGGCCTTCACCGTCAGCGTCTGCGGCGTGAAGGTGAAGTTGTCGATCGATATGGCGCCCGCGCTTGCCTGGGTCGCATTTTGCGCCCAGCCGGGCAACACGACCGCGGCCAGCATGGTGGCGGTTGCGGCGCCGAGCCCGGCCGCCACGAGCGCGCTGCGCATTGTGTTCGATAGAGACTTTGAGGCGGACATTGGCGAACTCCTTCAGCCTTGAAGCGGCGCGTCGACGATCGCGAGGCGCTGCTCGTTCTGCTTGAACGTGACGTTGGCGATGCCAAGCACGGTGCCCAGCTTGTCGGCCGGGAAGTCCTTGATCGGCCCTGGGGAGGGCGCCGTGCCCGGTGCCGGTTGTGGAAACGCTGTCGAGCGGGCGGTGTGGAACGTGACGTTGCCTTCCACCTTTTGCATGATCTGGTGGATATGGCCGTTGAGCACGGTCACCGAGCCGAAGCGCTTGAGATAGGACAGCGCCTGGGCCGAGTCGTCGGTGCCCCAGCCCCATTCCGGATAGATGGTCCACAGCGGAATGTGTGCGAATACGACGATCGGCGTCGATGCGGAACGGTCTTTCAAGTCGTCTTCGAGCCATTCGAGCTGCTCGGCGCCGAGATCGCCCATGCCGCCGCCCTTGAGATTGAAGACGTTGACGAGGCCGATGAAGTGAACGCCGTTGGCGTCGAATGAGTACCAGCCGGCGCCTTTGGTGCCGCGCCCGTAGCGATCGGCGTAAAACTTCCGGTCCGGGTCGAGAAAATCGTGCTCGCCGGGGACGTAATGCACGTCGAGCCGCGCCTGCGAGATGACCTTATCGGCGTCGTCGAATTGCGACTCCAGCGACAGGTGGCTGATGTCGCCGGTATGGATCATGAAGGCCGGCTTCTGCGGCAGTGTCAGCGCATTGACCTTGGCGATGGCCTCTTCGAGCGTGCCGAGCGCGTTCGCATTGGGCGGCAGATGGAAACCGATATGGCTGTCGCTGATCTGCAGGAAGGTGAGCCCGCGCGCCTCCGCCGCGGCCGCTTCGCCCATAATTCCGAGCGAGTGGGGGACGCCGCCGGATACGGTCCATAACACGCCGGTGCCGACCCAGGTCATGCATTCCAGCACTTTGCGCCGGCTGACGCCGTCGTCGCGACCGGATTCGCTCATTGCGTTTCTCCTCTGCAGCCCGACGCCACGGAACCACGATGGTCCTGGCGGCTTTTGCGGCTTCCGAGGACGTGATTGGGGAGCGGCGCGGTTTATTCCCGGCGCGGACGAAAATTTATGGGCGGTGGGATGGGGCGCTGCTATATCCTCGCGGCCAACGAACTGCGCCGGACGCGCCAGCAACGCGGAATTCATGCTGAACTCGACAGTCTCATCGGTTGAGACGCGGGCTTCTTGGGTTGTCGCCAGCATGATCCTGTTGGTCATGGCGATTGCCTTCGGGGCGCCGTGGATCACCGTGGTGGCGCTCAAAGACATCGCCGCCGAGGTGAACGGCGAGCGCTCGGTCCCGGCCTTCGCCAGCGCACTGATGTGGATCGGCTCCGGCGTCGGCGGCATCCTCATGGGAAGGATCGCCGAGCGGATCGGCGTACGCTGGACCGTCATGTTTGGCGCGATGATGATCGCGCTTGGGTTGGCGCTGTCCACTTTGGGTCCGTCGTGGCCGCTTTATATCGGGCATGGCCTGTTCATCGGCTTGATCGGCATCGGCGGCATCAACGCGCCGTGCTACGTCTATGTCAGCCGCTGGTTCGATCGCCGGCGCGGCTCGGCGCTGGCGTTGATTTCGAGCGGCGCCTATCTCGCCGGCGCGATCTGGCCGCCAATTTTCGCGCGCGCGATCGCCTATGCCGGCTGGCGGCATACCATGCTGTATTACGCCGCGTTCGAGCTGCTACTCATTGCGCCTGCCGCGGCGGTGTTTTTTGAGCAGCCGCCCGAGACGCCCTATCACGCGATGCGGAGGGCCGCCGCGCATCGACAGAAGTCGGTGATGGGCTGGTCGCCGAATTTTGTTTTTGCGCTGCAGATGTGCGCGATCTTCACGTGCTGTGTTCCGATGTCGATGCCGCAAGGGCATCTCGTGGCGTTTTGCACCGATCACGGCATCAGCGCCGCGCAGGGCGCGGCCATGGTGTCGGTTCTCCTCGGCGCGGCCTTTTTCAGCCGGCAGGTCTGGGGAGCGATCTCCGATCGGATCGGCGGGCTGTACACGATGCTTGCCGGATCGGCCTGTCAGGCGCTGGGCATGCTCGGATTTCTACTGACGCAAAACGAAGCCGGCTTGTTCACGGTTGCGGCGCTGTTCGGGATGGGCTTTTCCGGTCTCGTTCCGGCCAACGTGCTCGCCTCGCGCGAGCTATTCCCGGTCGGTGACGCATATTGGCGCATGCCGACGCTGCTTCTGTGCAGCGGCTTCGGCATGGCGGCGGGTGGCTGGATCGCCGGCGTCATCTACGACCATTTCGGTTTTTACGCGCCGGCGTTCGCCACCGGGCTGGGCGTCAATATTCTCAATTTCATGATCATCGGCGCACTGGCGTTGCGAAAGAGCCGGACCGCGCTGGCGTGAGCGGCGGCGGGCGCAAATTGACATGCTTGACCGGCGTCGCTGTCTTCGCCTCAACCGGTCGCGCACGGGCCGCGCAGAAATCTTCGACTGCGGCGACAATCGCCGCGCTGGTGAGCGCACGGCGTTCGGGGCTTGCCAATTGCAATTCCTCTTGGCGATTGACGATCGAGCCGGCTTCGAGCAGCACCGCCGGCATGTGGGTTGCGCGCAAGACGATCAGCTGGTCGTAGCGATAAACGCCGGCTTTGGCATCGAGGAGTTCGCGGCGCCGGTGTCCCATCAGCGGAAGCGTGTAATGCGGCGTGTACTGCAAGCCGCGCGCTTGCAGTTCGTTGCCTAAAAATCCGCCGAACATCAGGCTGCCGGCGCGATCCGGGTTGTCATTCGAAATGAAAATGGCGTAGCCGGGATAGTCGTCGTTGTAATGCTCCTCCTGACCCTCGTATTGCCAAGTCTGCAACAGATTGTCGGGAACCGAATCGTGATGAATGGCAATGAACAGATCGGCATGCATGGCGTTGGCGCGCGCAGCCCGTTCGAAAAGGCCGCGCCAAGGCGCCGTCGCGGTGATGAGGAGGGTGGCTGCGCCGAAGCCGGCGTCGACCAGGGTTTGTTTGACCTGTTGGGCAAGCTGAAGATTGAACGCGTATTCGGGAATCCCGCGCGCGCTGACGGCGCCGGGCACATTGATGGTATGGCCGACGTCGACGACAACGCGGAAACTCGCCCGCTGGCAAGCGTCCGGCTTGGCCGCGGCAGGTGCGGCTTCTTCGCCTCGTGCCGTTTGCCAGCCGGCAAAGACGAGCGAGGTCGAGAACAGCGCACAAATCATCAGTCGCGCGTGTCGCAGACCGATCATTACGGGCGCCCTCCATTCCGCTGTTACCACCGTAGCGGTTCGCTGACATATCGCGGAACTTGGCTTCCCGGCAACTCTGACGCTTGTGCGCGGCGCGCTCCTGTCGTACCAAAAGAGCCGGGCGTTTGTTGGGTGGGCTGGGCATTTAATGGCTAAGTTCGTCGGTATTTGCGTCGTTCTCTTTGTCCTTGCGGTCGGGCTCGTTGTCGTGAACCAGCCGCAGGATATGGCCGCATTATTCGGGGCGTTCCGCTCCGAGCCGCTGGCGCAGAAGCTCGCCTGGTTCCTCGTCGTCCTCATCCCGCTCATACTCGTCCCCTCGGCACTTTGGCTGTCCGACGCGCTGCTGCGCCAGCGCAAGGCGAACGACGCGCTCGAACTGCGGCTCGGTGGCGTGCGGGGGGGCGTGAAAGAACTGGCGCGGACCCAGGTCGACGCCGATGCGGCGGTGCATCATCTCGCGCGCACCGATCCCGAGGCCGCCATCGACGCGGTCACGCAGCGGCTTGCCGAGGCGGAGCGCGTGGCGCAGATCCAAGAGAACCGCAACGACAGCGGCGATCTGCAATCGCGCGTCGACGGACTGCGCGCCCAGCAGCAGGGACTGCGCGAACGGCTCGTTCCGGTGTTGGAAAAGCGGCGATCGATCGAACAGCTCTTCGGCGACCTCGACAGTCGCGAGAACGATATAGAGCGGGTACTTGCCGAAATTGCCACCGGCGACGATGCGACCGCGATCGAAGTACGTCTGAACAAACTCGCGGAATTCGTCCGCCGCGGCCATGAGCGCTGCGACGAGATTGAGCAGGCGGCGCAAACGATCGGCGCCTTGCAGGAGGATTTTACCGGATTGCGGACGCGGCTCGAACCGCACGCCGCGGCTCAGGACGGAATCAGACGCCGGGTCAAGGATCTCGGCGAAGCCCAAGACAAGCTGGCAGCGGATATCGAGGCTTTGCAACAGACGCCGCAAGGAAGTCTCACCGTGCGCGTGCAGGCGTTTGCCGACGACAAGAGGAAACTCGAAGACGGCGTGGCGAACCTTGAAATGCAATTGTCCAGGCTGGCGACGCTGCGCGAGGATCTCGAAGGCGTGTCCGTGAATTTCGATCGGGCGCTCGATCTGGTATCGACGTCTGGCGCGGGCGATGCCGATGGCCGTCTTGCAGAGCTTTCGCAATTCGTCAAAGCGACGCAAGCACGGCTCGACGAGATGGAACGCAGCATGGCCACTTTCGGCCAATTGCAGGTGAAGCTCGGCGACCTGCAATCCAGACTCGTCCCGCTCGAATCCAGGGACGCCGGTGTGGCGAATCTCATCGCCCAGGTCGCGGAAATTCGCGACCGCCTCGTCGCCAAGATCGAAAGCATCGAAGCCGACGAGAATGGCGACCTTGCCACGCGTGTGAACGCGTTTATCGAGACCAAGCAGGAACTCGAAAGACGCGTTTCGACCGTCACCGAGCATTTCTCCCAGCTGGCAACGATCCGCAACGACATCGCCGGCCTGTTCGACAAATTATCGAATGCGGCGGACACATCCTCGAACTGATCCGCGCGCCTCGTTCCGCTCCACTGCATGATTTTGCCGCAGGGCAGGTCCCCGATCGGCCCGTTTCCGCTTGCGGCCGGACCGGCGCTGAGGCAAATTCCTTCCCAATAAAACGAGGCGTCGGGCCGGCGCTGCCGCCGAGCCTCGCCGGTAAAGGGAGGATCCGCATGAAGCGCGCGAACATCGTCGCGGCAATCGCCATTTTCGCTTTCCTGGCAGCAATACCGGCGCGGCTCAATGCGCAGAGCGCCGTCAGCATCAAAGGCGACGCTATCGGCGGCGTGGTCAGCGGGCCGCACGGTCCGGAGGCCGGCGTATGGGTCATCGCGGAGACCCACGATTTTCCCACCCGCTATGCCAAAATCGTCGTGACCGACGATCAGGGGCGCTATGTCGTGCCGGATCTGCCCAAGGCCAAATATCAGGTTTGGGTTCGCGGCTACGGGCTCATCAATTCAGCGAAGGTTGACGCTGAGCTGGGCAAACATCTCAATCTGACCGCGGTGCCCGCGGCAAACGACGCGGCCGCGGCACAGTATTATCCGGCGATTTATTGGTTCGCGATGTTAAAGATCCCCGGCCAGGACCAGTTCGGCGGCAAGAGCGACATTCCGGGTAACGTCACGCAGGTTGATTGGCTCACCGCACTTAAGAACCAGGCGTGCGTCGGCTGCCATCAGCTCGGCCAACTGTCGACGCGGACCATTCCCGCAGGATTGGGAGAGTTTAAGAACGGCGAGGAGGCCTGGGAGCAGCGCGTGCAGGCCGGTCAGGCGTCGCCGCTGATGGTGAACGTGCTCGCCGGCAAATTCGGCGGCGTGCCGTTTAAGTATTTCGGCGAGTGGACGGACAGCATCGCTAATGGCGCGCTGCCGTTCGCCAAGCCGCCGCGGCCGCAAGGAGTTGAGCGCAACATCGTGATCACGGAATGGGATTGGAGCAGCCCCGATAAATACCTTCACGATCTGATCTCCTCCGACAAGCGCAATCCGACTGTCAACGGCTATGGTGCGCTCTATGGCTCGACGGAATATGCCACCGACCATCTGCCCGTTCTCGATCCGAAGACGAACAAGGTCTCCTACATCACGCCGCCGGAAGCTGCGGATGTGCCGGAAGCATTCGGCCCGGGACACGCGGCGATTGAGAAGCCGCTGGCGCCGTCGGCGTATTGGGGGATGCAACAAATCTGGGATACCAAATTCGACAATCACAACGACATGATCGATGCCGAGGGCAATGTCTGGATGACGGGAACCAATCACGCTCCCGGCACGCCCGCCTTCTGCCGGAAGGGCTCGGACAACCCCTACGCCAAGGCGTTCCCGCTCGACAGCAACGAACGCCAATTGGCGATGTACGATCCGAAGGCAAAGAAGTTCACCTTCGTCGACACCTGCTACGGCACGCATCACCTGCAGTTCGGCTTCGACAAGGACAATACCTTGTGGACCAGCGGCGGCGGGCCGGTCGCCGGCTGGCTCGATACCAAAGTGTTCGAGCAAACCAGTAGTGCCGAGAAGGCACAAGGCTGGGCGCCGTTCGTGCTCGACACCAACGGCAACGGCAAGCTCGACGATTACACCGAGCCGGGTCAGCCGATGGATCCCAATAAGGACATGCGGGTCGCCGGCTCGGGTAGCTACGCCGTGATGCCGAATCCGGTCGACGGTTCGATTTGGTACACCTGGGATGTGTTCGCCGGCAAAAGCGGCATTATCCGGTTCGATCCGAAGACTAAGCTGTCGGAAGTGTATTATATCCCCCAGCCGGGATTCGGCCCGCGCGGCGGCGATATAGACTCTAAAGGCGTGGTTTGGGTTTCGCTCGCCAGCGGTCACCTCGGCAGCTTCGATCGCTCAAAGTGCAAGGGTCCGCTCAACGGCCCGAAGGCAACCGGCGATCAATGCCCGGAAGGCTGGGCCTTCTACAAATATCCGGGTCCCGGATTCCAGGGCATCGGCGACAACAGCGCCGAGGCGAGTTATTACACCTGGGTCGATCAGCATAACTCGGTTGGGCTCGGCAAGGACGTGCCGATCTCGACGGCCGACGAAAATGACGGTTACGCGGCGCTGGTCGACGGCAAGATGGTGATGCTGCGCGTGCCTTATCCGCTCAGCTATTATACCAAGGGCCTCGACGCTCGCATCGACGATCCGAAGGCCGGCTGGAAGGGCAGGGGTCTTTGGGGTTCCGAGGGCGACCGCACGCCGTGGCTCAAGGAGGGCGGCAAAGGCATGACGCCGATGGCCGTTCACATCCAAATCCGGCCTACTCCGCTCGCGGATTGAGGAATTCGGCGAAGTCCCCGACGAAACGCCGCCCGGCGCTGCACAGCGCCGGGCGGCTTGCTTTTGCGACCGAGCTCGTGCCGATATTGTCGGATCGGGACATTTGTTTGAGGAGCCGAAGATGGTTCGCGAACCCATTCTGACAACGGTCCACATTTCCGATCTACGTCCAACCCAGATCACCGTCGGCATGCGCGAGGTTATGGCTAAGCGCAAGCGCTGGCAGGAAACCGGCGTTAAAAAGGGCGAAAAATTCCTCGGTAGACATATGATTCCGGTGATCCTTGGCCCGAAACAGCGCCACTACGTCATCGATCATCATCACCTCGCACGTGCGCTGCACGACGAGGGGGTCAAGGATGTCGCCGTCACCGTCATTGCCAACTTGAGCAGACTCGAACCGGACGCATTCTGGACCGTCATGGACAATCGTTTCTGGATGTATCCGTTCGACGCCAAGGGCGAGCGCCGGCACCACAAGGACATACCGAAATCCATCACCGACCTCGTCGACGATCCGTTTCGCTCGCTGGCCGGTGAGTTGCGCTGGGCTGGCGGTTTTGCCAAGGACACGACGCCGTTTTCCGAATTTCTCTGGGCGGATTTCCTGCGCCGGCGCATGAGGCGCAAGCTGGTCGAGCGCGATTTCGAGCGCGCCCTCGGGCAGGCGGTGGAGTTGGCCAAAAGCGAAGAGGCCGATTATCTGCCCGGCTGGTGCGGCCCGGTGACAGCGGACTGATAGCGGCGGCAGTGCGCTAACCGGCGCCGCAAACCTGCGGTGAAGTGCCCATGAACCGGCGAAGCGTCTCTGCTATATTACGCGCAGCAACGAGAGACGGGTGGGCGCAAGTGCGTACGGTTGGGGTACAGTTTCGCGCAGGTGCGGCGGCGGCGCTCATCGCAATGGCGCTTGCCGGCTGCAGCGGATTTGGCGGAGCGAAAAAGGACGCGGTTACCACCGATCCAAACGCCTATCCGGCAACCTACCGCAGCCAGATCGCAACGTTTCTGCGCCAGTCGCTGACGAATCGGGCCGACTTCCGTGGCGCCTTGATCTCTCAACCGGTGCTGATGCCGATCGGGGACAATCAGCGTTACGCCGTCTGCGTGCAATTTCACGGCAATGGCCAAATCAAGAACAAGGTGGCGATCTATTTTGCCGGCATGATCGCTCAGTTTATCGATTCCACCCCGGAGCAATGCGGCAGCGCGGCCTATACACCGTTCCCTGAACTTGCCGCTGCACTGCCGCCGGGGTAATCGGCGCGGCAGGCGACAGTCCCTAGATGGCTCACGTGGATAGCGACGTTCTGATCGTAGGCGCGGGGCCGACCGGGCTTACCCTCGCCGTCGACCTCGGCAGGCGCGGGGTGCGATGTACGCTGATCGAGCAGAAAGCGCGCCCGGCATTTCTGCCGAAGATGGAGCGCATCAATGCGCGCTCCATGGAAATCTACCGTCGCATGGGGCTGGCGCAGAAAATCCGCGCCGCCGGCCTGCGGCCCGATTGTCCCATGGATATCTACATCATCCTGGCGCTGACCGAGCCGCCGCTCCTGCATCTGCCGTATCCCTCGGTCGAGGAGGCGCAGGCAAACACGCGTGCGAGCAACGACGGCACGCTGCCGCTCGAGCCCTATCAGCTCATCTCGCAATATACGCTCGAGCCGCTTCTGAAATCGGTGGCCGAGACGCTTCCCGCCGTGACGGTGCGCTACGGTTGCGAATTTCTGTCGCTGCGGCAGGACGGCGAAGGCGTTACCGCGCGCGTGCAGGCGGCCGGCGGCGACATGCAGGAAATCCGCGCCGCCTATCTCGTCGGGTGCGACGGCGGCGCCAGCGTGGTGCGCGGGGAACTCGATATTGCGCTCTCGGGCGAAGGTAATCTGTTGGCGCTACGCCAGGCGCTGTACCGTTGCGACGAACTGTTCGACCGGTTGCCGATCGGCAACGGTCCAGGTCACGGCCGGCACTATCATGTGGCCGATGCCAAATCCACGTTCCTGATCATGCAGGATTCGACCAAACACTGGACCTTGCACTCCGTCGTCGACAGCGACGAAGAAATGAAGATCGCGTTCGAAAGAACCGTCGGCGTTCCGGTCAAATACGAGATGCTGTCCTGCGCGCCGTGGCGGCAGAATCTCCTGCTCGCCGACCGTTACGGCAAGGATCGTGTCTTCCTCGCCGGCGACGCCGTGCATCTCGTCATCCCGACCGGCGGGCTCGGCATGAATTCCGGCGTCGGCGACGCCGTCGATCTGTCGTGGAAGCTTGCCGCGACGCTCGCCGGCTGGGGCGGACCGAATCTGCTCAAGTCCTACGAGATCGAGCGCCGCCAGATCGGCGAGCGCAATGTCGGCGCGTCGCGCTATGCGACAATCGGCCGGCGCAAATGGCGTTCGATGTGGCGGCCGGATATCGCTGAGGATTCACCGGGCGGCGCCGCCACGCGCAAGCATCTCGCCGCGGTCGCCGATGTCGAGCAGCGCAAAAGCAATGAGATGATCGGGGCGGAGCTCGGCTACCGCTATGTCGATTTACCGATCATCTGCAACATACCGGGCGGTCCCGAGCATCTGTTCCGCGACTATCAGCCGACCACGTGGCCGGGCGCGCGGCTGCCGCATGTCTGGCTCGACGACGGCACGCCGCTGCAGGACCGCATTGCCGATGGTTATACGATCCTCAAGCTCGGCGGCAGTAAAACCGACGCCGGCGGGCTCGAACGCGCCATTCGTGCGCGCGGCGCGCCGGTCAAGCTCCTCGACGTGTCGGATCGCATCGCCCGCGATGTCTATGGCTACGATCTCATTCTCGTTCGCCCGGACCTGCACGTGGTCTGGCGTGGTGACGCTGTGCCCGAAAACCCGGCGCAGGTGGCGGCGATTGCCACGGGGTACATGCCAGCGCGCGGTTAAATCCATTACTGCCCGAACGGCACGAACGCCAGCGCGGCGCCGCCGAACGCACAGAATACGACCACGAGCCAGGGTGGAGTCTTCCACATGAACAGCAGCAAAAAGGCGACGACGCCGAGCGCAAAATCGTTCGCATTGGTGATGCCGGAGGTCCAGACCGGCCGATAGAGCGCCGCGAGGAGCAAGCCGACCACGGCGGCATTGACGCCGCGCAGCGCGGCTTGCGCCCAGGTGCGGTGCCGCAATTCGTTCCAGAACGGCAGCGGACCGATGACCAGGAGGAAGGCGGGCAGGAACATGGCGACGAGACACAGGATCGCACCCAGCCAGCCGTTCGGCCCAGGGTGCATGACCGTGCCGAGAAAGGCGGAGAATGTGAAGAGCGGGCCGGGCACCGCCTGCGCTGCGCCGTAGCCGGCAAGGAACGCATCGTTGGAGACCCAGCCCGGCGGCACTACGGAGGCTTGCAAGAGCGGCAGCACGACATGGCCGCCGCCGAAAACGAGCGAGCTTGAGCGATAAAACACGTCGAACAAGGCCAGCGCATGGTTCGGCGCCGCCGCAGTGACAAGCGGCAGGCCGATCAGGATCGCAAAGAACACGACAATGGCGGCGATTGCGACAGTGCGGTTGACCGGGTGCGGCAGGTCGGGATGGTCCGCCGCCGGCGCGCCGCGAAACAGCAAAACGCCGACGACGGCGCCGACGAGGATTGCGCCGATCTGGCCGAACGACGTCGGCAATGCCGAAACCATAAGGGCGGCGGCAACCGCCAGCGTCGCGCGTTCGCGGTCGGGCGCCAGCGAGCGCATCATCGTCAGCACCGCATTGGCGACGACCGCGACAGCGGCGACTTTCAACCCGTGCAGCCAGCCAGAGCCGAGCGCGGTGCCGAGCGAAGTGACGCCATAGCCGAACAGCACGAGCGCGATCGCCGACGGCCCGGTGAAGCCGGTCCATGCGGCGAGCGAGCCGGCATAGCCGGCGCGCGACAGGCCGATGGCAATGCCGACTTTGCTCGAGGCCGGCCCGGGCAGGAATTGGCTGAGCGCGACAAGATCGACATAGGTTTTTTCGTCGAGCCATTTGCGGCGGACGACGAATTCCTCGTGGAAGTAGCCGAGATGCGCGACCGGGCCGCCGAAGCTCGTCAGGCCGAGGCGCAGAAACACGGCAAATACTTCAGCGATCGTGCCGCGGTGCGCCGTCGCGCCGGAAACCGAACCGGTGGCCTCTTGCATGCCCGTCATTTGCCCTCGCGTGCGTTTTGGTAGCACTGTATCATTGAATATCTGATGCCGCGATCTCCGCCCCGCGCGGGATCGCGCTAGCGGTGAGGCAATGACAATGGCGTCGGCGAGCCTGCGCGTGGGCAATATCGAGATTGAGAGTATCAGCGACGGCGTTTTAAAAACGTCGCTCGACGTCGTCGTCGGCATGGAGCGCGCCAAAGCCGAGCAATTAATCGGTTCCGCGGACGGCTCCGTCACGATACCGGTCAACAATTTTCTCGTCCGCCGCGGCGAAAAGCTGATCCTGATCGACGCCGGTGCCGGCAATACGATGCAGCCGACGCTTGGCAAGCTGCCCGGCAATTTACGCGCGGCCGGCGTCGACCCAAGCACGGTGACGCATATCGTGATGACACACCTGCATCCGGATCACGCCAACGGGCTGGTCGACGATAACGGAAACGCGCACTATCCGAATGCCGAGATCGTCGTGCATGAGATCGAGGCCGATTTCTGGATGGGGCCCGACCGCGCCAATGACATCGACAAGGTCAAGGGCAATCGCGCCCGCACCAAGATCAACCTGAAACCCTATCTCGACCGCATCCATCGAGTGCGCGGCAGCGAAGAATATCTCGGCTTTGCCCCGGTGATCGCACCCGGCCATACGCCGGGGCATACCTGCTGGCTGCTCACGGCGCCCGGCGGCGGCGGCTTCATGGCGCTCGGCGATGTGGTGCACGTTTCCGCGATTCAGATTTCCCATCCCGATGCCGGGATGATCTACGATCTGGACAAGGACCAGGCCGTCAAGTCGCGCAAGCGCATCCTCGATATGGCGGCCTCGGAACGGCTCGCCATCGCCGGCGCCCACGTCAATGCGCCGGGTTTCGGCCATGTCGTACGCAAGGGTGCAAGCTTCGCCTTCGATCCGGCCTAAACAATCCACGTGGTCGGCAGGAAGAACGTGCTCCTTCGCTTTGCTCGCAATGACGGCTATCCGAGCGCGGCGGCGAATTGCTATGATCGCTCTCAATTCTGCAATCGAGGATATCATGACTCCTGTCGTCGCAATTATCGCGCCCGGCGCCATGGGCGCCGCCGTTGGCAAGAGGCTCGCCGACAACGGGGTCAAGGTGCTGACCTCGCTTGCCGGGCGCAGCCAAGAGACCGTGGCGCGGGCCAAGGCCGCCGGCATGGCCGCGGCGAATGACAACGAAATCGCGGCCGCCGATTTCATCCTTTCAATTTTGCCGCCCGGCGATGCGCTGTCGCTGGCCGAGCGCTTTGTGCCGGCGCTCAAAGCCAGCAATGCAAAGCCGGTTTATGCCGATTGCAACGCCATCAATCCGGCGACGGTCGAACGCGTGGCGGCGGCCATTGCGCCGACCGAATGCCCCTTCGTCGATGCCGAAATCATCGGCGCACCGCCGAAGCCGGGCGATGCCGGTCCGCGCTTCTATGCTTCGGGCGCCGCGGCGCCGCGCTTTTCGACGCTGCGCGATTATGGGCTCGACGTCCGCGTGCTCGACGGCGCGATGAGCGCGGCCTCGGCGCTAAAAATGTCCTACGCCGGCATTACCAAGGGCACGCAGGCGATCGGCGCGGCAATGATGCTTGCCGCCGCGCGCGCCGGCTCCGCCGACGCCTTGTTCGCCGAGCTGCAATCGAGCCAGAAGGAACTGTTTCCGTGGCTCAAGCGCCAACTGACGCTGATGCCGCCGAAGGCCTACCGCTGGGTCGCGGAGATGCGGGAAATCGCCGGCTTCGTCGGCGACGATCCGGCGGCGCACGACCTCTACGAAGGCGCCGCGCATTTTTACGAACGCTTCGCCGAGGATTTCGAACAGGACAAGAAAGATGCTGCGGCACTGGCGGCGTTCCTGGGAAAAGGCTCGTCTTGAGTTCGGTCGCCCCGAGGTGGCCGCGACCCGCCAAAATGGCCCATGCTGCGCTTCTCCTTCTGATGCTTGAGGCCCTACACGCGGACCTCATTGAACCATCAGCCTGAAGTGCAGCACCGAAAATCTTCAGCTAGCCACAAGCTCGCCGGCCGATTACGCCAGCTTTGGGCCGTGACTGAAAATCAACGCTCAATTGCGTTTTGATGCCGAGATTTCAGCGGTTTTAATCTTCGGATCGACGTCGTCCATTCTCGTCAAAATATCTTCGACCGGATTATCGGTCCAGGCATGGGTCAAAAAATCGCGGTGTGAAACGTCGCCGGCGGGTAGGAACGTGACGGTGCCCTGAAGATGGTTGGGCTTGAGTTCTGAGCCGTACGGCACGGAGCGTCCGCTCAGCAGGTGCTCGAGATCGGCATTGTGGTATTGCGTATACGGCGTGTAAGCGCTGACGAAGAACGTTGATCTGTTATCGGCAATCCAGTCCGCGAATTTGTCGATTCCGGCGTAAAGCGCATCGAGCAAGACCAAGCCGCGCACGCGCGAGTTCGCGCCGCCGCGATCGAGCACTGCCAGCGTGGGGCCGAAGCCTCCGCTATAGGCGACAATGACGATCGGCATGTTCGCGAACGCCGCGGCGCTGCGTGGATCGCCATACATCTTGGCGAGCTTCTGTGCGGCTTCGTCGAGGAAGCGCTTGAATCCGTCGGGCTCCCAGAACCTTCCGGCGCTGAAATCGGCCGCATCGAAGGCAAACTGCGGCGCCACCAGTACCGCATTGGCTCCCGCCGCCGTGATCTGTTCCGGCAGGCGTTGCCTATCGCGCACGTCGCGCGCCAGATCGGCGCCGTGGCCGTGAAAGAAAACCACCATGACGGCGGGACGTTTGGCATCGAACCCCGGCGGGATGTGAAGCAGCACCCGGTCGTCGCTATAGGTCTCCAACTCCCAAAATACATGGCCGTGGAAATTGACGTGGCCGCGGTGGCCTTCCTCGCCCGCATTCAGGAACGGACGGTCCGACCCGGGCATGTTGCCGTGATAGGGGAAAGGCGCCGTCTCGAAATCGACGAGGCTCGTCTTCGCCTCGATGTTGGCGGGAACGCGGCGTACGACGGCGCTGGGCGCGGGGTAAAGCGCTGCAATTTGCGGCGCAGCGCTCTCGAGCGCCGCCACGCGGACGTGGGGTTTGATCTCGGCTGCTTTTGCCGGCGGCGGACCTCGGTCGGCCTCCTGCGCTGGTTGGAAAAAGCTCCACTCGCGGGCGACGATGCTGGCGACGCTCTCGCCGTGGGCAGTCGCGCTCGCCACGGCCGGCGACTTCGGGTGGTCGATGGGCGCGTAAGTCGAGGCGGCGAATAAGTCGGCTCTTCCGACATCGGCGTTACCGGCATTGGTCGGCGCATAGGCCGTAACCGGCGCCGGGGCGACCGAGAACAACGATTGGTATTTATCGTAGAACAGCAAGCCCCAACCCGCGGAGCCCACGAGCAACGAAACAACGGCAATATGGAACAGGCGCTCTTCGATGGCGTTGCGCAGCGCGCTCGTCCGGTGGCTCGGCCGGCGCGCGTATTCGTATCGCAAGCGGCCGATCCCGTGCTGCCCGCGCGTGGGAATTGTACACGCGATAGAGGTATCGACGCGCCGGCGCACGTCTGGGTCGAACGCGAAATGGCGCGCGCGCGCAACCGCGGCCGAGCCTATGGCTGGTCTGCGGGATACCTGCGGCGCTGGGCCGGCAACCCCCTGTGGCACTTAATTTTCCCCACCCGACGAACCGGCAATTTCGGCGACGACTGTGTCGCTATTTTGACCGTCTGGAGCCTAACGGACCGGGAAAATCCGGAAAGCCGGGTGCCAAAACGACCCTTTTGCAGCGGCCTCGCTGGGTTTTCCGCCGCACGATTTCGGCGCGGCGCCCCACCACGCGTCCGATCCGGCGGTTAATGCGGAGCTAATAGCGGAATCGTCCACGGGTCCGATCCTCTGCGCGACCAGCAGGTTCAATTCGTCCGTTCGCCACCGGTAGCCGAGCCCGAAATCGATTGGGATGGGCTTGCCCTTGCGAAACAGCTCCTCCATCCCGGGCTGGTAACACGAGGAAAATTCGGAAATCGGACCGAGATAGTGACCGAACGGTTGCAGCCGCCATTTTTTCGGATCGAAATAGGTTAGCGGAATGCCGGTGTCGTCCTGAACGATCGTCGCGCTGCGGTTGAGAATGAAATTGCGCACCCTGTTGAAGCCGCCGCTGGAGATCAGATACGACGCGCTCTTAAAGAAACTGTCGGCGACGCCGAGCCGGTCGCAGAATTGCAGGAAGCCGCTCGTTTTGACTCCGTCGTCGGCAAGATTGGTGCTGAAATAGTAGAGCGTCTGATTGGGCCCGTTGCCGTCCGAAAAGACGATCTTGACGCCTTTGGCCGCGTTTTGGGCAAATCTCCTGGCCGCGCTCTTGTCGCCGGGCGCCGGCGCCGTCTCGATGTTGCCCGCCGCGTCGAGGCTCACGAAACTCACGTCGTGGATGGTCTTGCCCGTCCGCGCCAGAAACACATAGAGGACCGGCAGCGTCCCGTAGACCGGGCCGCCTTCTAATTGGGTCTGCATGTCCTTAGTAATGAAGAAACTGATGCTCAGCAGCGAACTGAGCGAGACCTCGAGGTTATGCAACGACAAATCGACGGCCGGATGCGTCAGGCCGGTCAATTGCGGAACCTCGCCCACCGGCTCGAGGCCGCTCAGCACGTATGTCTGGGCGCTCGGAAAAAACGAAACAGCATAGAGGAAATCCGGACCGCTGAACATATACAGCATCGTCTGATGCTTTTCGGGCAGCCGTTCTTTGGAAAATGCCCGAATCTCCGAGAGTCTGGTCCTGTCCTCCTGTGCGAAAATGGAATCGAAATGGCGCGCGTGCTGCTCCCAGGATGGATTCTTGGCGAGCGATGCGAGCGGCGAGTCCGCAGCCGGCGGCAGCCCGGCGAGAAAGCGCGCCGTATCGTCGGGCGTCGATGTTTCGGCGCTTCGCGCCGGCGCTATGGTCAGCGCCAGCATACCCGCCAAAAGGGCGGCCACCATCAATCTAGGCGCGGTCGAGGGCATCTACCTTCAGGGGCACTGTGCGGGAAACGTCGGAAGAGGGAGCATTCGAAAACAGGCGAGACGAATAGTAGATCACAAGGCCGGCCAACATTAAGGCGAAACCGCCGAGCGACTGCAGCGGCCGGTTGACGAGGAGATAATACATCACGAACAATGTCACTGTAAGGAAGATGATTGGCGTCACAGGGTAGCCCCAGGCGCGATACGGCCGCAAGAGATTTGGCTGGGCGATGCGCATCTTGATGACGCCCAGAACCGTAAAAAACGAGCAGAAGGCGAGGCTGAACTGGATGAAATCCAGCACCGCTTCGAAGCTCTGGGTCAGCAGCAGCAGGTTCGAGACCAGAAGCTGAAAGACAATGGCGATGGCCGGTACGCCGTGCTTCGACTTGCGCGCGAACAGGTGCAGCGCGGGCATGTCCTCGCCCATCGTCATGGTCACGCGTGGGCCGATCCACGTCATGGCGCTGATGGAAGATATCAGTCCGAGGCTGATCAGCGCGCCGACGATGCGTCCGCCAAGCGGGCCGAACACATGCTTGCCGGCTACGACCGCGACGTCGAGTTGGCCGGCCAATTCCTGCATCGGCGTCGTGAGCAAAAAGATCGCGTTGAGTCCGACATAGAGAACGATCACGATTGCAGTGCCCGCCAATAGCGCACGCGGCAAATTGCGGGCGGGCTCGCGCAGTTCGCCGGCGATATAGGTGGCCGCGTTCCAGCCGGAATAGGAATACATCACAAACACCAGGCTGATGGCGAACGGCGCGCCGGTGATGACCGCGGCGTCGGTGGTGCTCGGCGCAAATGAAATCGGTTGTGGATTGCCGATTGTGAAACCGGCGATGATGAATGCAACGATGAGGATGAGCTTGAGCACTGTCCAAACGTTATGGAAGGCGCCGCCAAATCGCACGCCGCCCAGGTGCACCAGCGCGGCGAGCCAGGTTATGCCGAGCCCGAGCAGCAGCGGCGGCGCATCCGGCGTGATGGATTTGAAGTAGCTGCCAAACGCCATGGCGGCGAGCGCTATGGGCGCTGCGAAGCCGACGGTCGCCGACAGCCAGCCGGCCACAAACCCGAAGGCCGGATGATAGATGCGGCGCAGAAAGTTGTACTCCCCGCTCGATCGCGGCAACATGGTGGCCAATTCGGCGTAGCAGAGCGCCCCGCAGAGCGCCACGATTCCGCCGACGATCCACAGCAACAGCAGCGCGAAGCCGGACTTTATGTCGGCGACCTGAAATCCGAGGCTGGTAAAGACGCCGACGCCCACCATGTCAGCGATGACGATCGCGGTTGCCGTGATACCTGAAACCATGCCGGGCGACGCGCGACTTGAACGAGAATTGCTCATGGTTCCTCAGTTCGGGTTCGTCATTACAGGTCGCAACACGTTAAAATTCAATAGGCTTTTGCGTTTCCTGACCCATAGAATGGTCCGGTCCGGGGCAATCGCATCGCAATAGGGCTCCTCATTAGTCATCGGAGCGTGGCGCTTTGGCTTGGTCCAAAGCGCCGTATCAATCGATCGCCGACGCATCGCGGCGACACCGGGCAACAGACACCCCCGGCACGCTTCCGCTTCGCCGACGGATCGAATGGCGTCGACGACGAGGTCTGCGCTGCAATTCGTCTACCCCAGCACTTATGGAGCTACTGCGGGGTGTTGCAAGCGCACCAACCCGCTGGCGAAGAGATTCTCGATCCAAGCGAGGTGATCGCCCACGTCCGAAAAGTCGTGCTCACGCATTAAGTGCTCGCAGATCTCGCCGGCGGTCCGCGTCCCGTCGCTGAGTTCCAGGATCCGCACCGTCGTGCGATCGACCAGCAACGGGTCTCGTGCGCCGCTCTCGCCGGCATAGGCCACCACATAGCTTGGACCGGATTTCGGCTCCGCGGGAAGTTCAGTTGCCGTGCGCGCCCCGCGAAACTCCGAGATATCATCGTCGAACTTGAGGATCCGTAGTCTCGGATCGCGTATCGACAGCAAGGCGGCGAATTCCCCTTCCCCGAGTCCCCATCGCCGCATCCGTAGCGAAAACAACGGGTCGCAACCGTCCCCATGATCGGCGTCCACCGGTTCGCTCTCCGCCGCCGCGATGGCAATCTCGACCTGTACGGCCGATGCCAAGGATCTGAAACCAGAGTGACCTTCGCCTATGCCACGCTGGATGGTCGCCAACACCTCGCTCGCACGCGCGATATCGATCGGTTCGTCGACCCTTGGTCGATCTGGGCCGAGTCTTTTCGCCAATTCAGTTGCGGCGATTTGAGTTAACGGAAAACGACGGTTTTCCGCATTATCAGCTACGTTAGCGGTTGGCTTGTGCTCCGCAATTGGCATTTTTTGCCGCGAAGCCGCCGCCTTCAGTATCCGCTCCAGCGTGTCGGGAAACGCCAGGTCCTTTTGCAAATCGCGCGCAAAGGCACATCCGCGTGCGCCGACGGCAGCGGCTGGCGCCGGATCTTGGACGATTGCGGCGAGAAGTCCACTCAGTGCCGCGATGTTATTTACGTCCTCGATGGCCACACAGCCGTAGCCGTGCGGCAATCGCTCATAGCCGGGCAGTTTGCGGATAACCTCTGCAGAGCCGACCAGGCATTTGCCGCACAGCAGCACTTCCAGCGGGATCATCGGCGTGTGAAACGCGATCGGAAAATCCTGCTCCAGGCAGCACACCGCAAGACAACCGCGCAGGAACTCCGGTACGCGCCAATGCGGGAGAAATGGGATTTGCAGCACGCGATCCGCGAGCCCAAGCTCGCCGACACGGCTGCGGAATTTCTTCTCAACTTCCGGTCGTCCGTGCGCGAGAGCCACAAGGCCAACATCAAGCCCGGCAAGCTTGAGCCGCTGCATGGCGGCGAGCAACGCAAACGACCCTTTGTTGTCCCCGAGCTTGCCACAGACACCGAAATAGGGCCGGTCAGCCAAGAACTGACCCCACAGCAAGTCACGCATAACGGGGTCCAGCTCGGCCTCCGCGCTCAGCGATGCCGGATCAAGTGCTGGACCGGTAGGTGTAAACAAGTCCTCCGGAACCGCGAAGCCTCCACCGGATACGATTCGGGCCGGATCAACGCCACGCGAGATAGCCCGTTCGGCCACCACGCCCGCCGCGACGACGATCTCGGCCGAACACAACACATGATCATAGAGCGGCTCCAACTGTGGGTGGCGCCAGAGGCGCCCGGCATCGCTGCCCGCCATGCGCACCACGTGCGGCACGCGAGCGATTTCCGCGGCGAGGTGTCCCGCCACTCCGTAAGGCTCCAGATAGTGGGACAGAATGACATCGAACCGTATCGCGGCATGAACCCGTGCGGCGATGCCGGCGAGCTTGGAGACGAACGGACTTGCCATCGGGATGTAGGACTGCGCGCGGTCGACCGGATCGCTCCAATGGACTTTCACTGACCCGATACCTAGTTCTGCCTCGCACCGCGTCCAATCTTCTGCCCGCATATGCATGCGAAAGGGTGGGCACGCTTCGTGAGCATTGGTCACGACGTGAACCTCATGGCCTCGCGCGGCAAGCGCGTGCGCGGTCCAATAGGTCCGCATACTCACGCCGCCTTGAATGGGCGGAAACTTGCCGACGATGCAAATTCTCAACGCCGCACCTCCAAAAGGCCTGCCTTAGTCAAATCGGCGATGAGGCCATCCGCATTCGGTAATTCGTCGATCGCGATCCAGCGGTCGAGTGCGGCGAGCAAATCGAAAACCTCCGGCGTGAGCTCAAATATTTGCAGCTCGCCCCTATGAAGAGCAACTGCGAGCGAGGTTTGGCGCTCGATCGGGTCTGCGCTTGCGCGACCGCCCTCGAAGATCGGCCGGATGTCAAAGCCCGCGCGGAAAAGGACGACGCGGGACTTGCGGCGGATGCTGGGAAGACTGGGATGGGGTGGGTCGGCCTCCGCAGCCGATCCACCGTCGGCGTCGATGCGGACTTGTGCGCAGGTCAGCTCGCATGCGGCGACATCGGGCAAATATGGCGGTGTCGCCGGTTTGTGCCGCCAGCGCGCGGTCAGAAAGTCGTGAAACTGACGCGCGTTCTCCATCCGGCTGATGTCAATAGGCGGGCTTGCCTCGACAAACTGCCGCACGACCGTATCCCGATCGGCGCCCAGCAGATCGAACGTCTTGGGGAAGACCGCTGCAATCTTCGCCATACGCTTCTCGTGCGAGAAGCGCGCCTCAATATGGAGCTGTGCGCGATCGATCCCCCGCAAGGTTGCGTCGAGGGGAGCGTCGCGGTTGTCGCGGAATATGGCATCGCCGCTCGTGAGGTATTCGAGCAGCCTAGCCTGCCGATCCAACAGTCGCTTTGGCATTTGCGTTTTTTGACCACCGATCGACGCACGCTCGGATACGTTTGACGTCGCTGAGGATTTCGTCCGACGCGTCGAGACGGTCATCGCGTTCCAGTACGATGGTCGACGGATCGTGACACGCGAGCGCATATTCCAGCAGATCAAGTGTCTCGGCCGGCATCGGATGGGAATGGGAATCGGCGAGGAACGGTCGTTGCAGCCCATCCTCGTTCACGGCTATTCCACCCGCCATGTGCATTTCCTTCACGACACCCGCCGACAAGTCGTCGAGAAACTCGAAAGAATCGAAGCCATGATTGCAGGCGTTCAGATATAGGTTCTCAATATCGAGCAAGATCCCGGCGCCGGTCTCGCGGCAGATAAGGTTGAGAAATTCGGCATCCGACATATTCGAATCTGGCCATTCGAACGCGTAGGAAATATTTTCGAGCAGGAACGGAACGTGGATACGCGATTGGATGGCTCGAACTTTCGTGACAATTGATTCCGCAACGGCCTCGGTCCTCGGCAGCGGCAGCAGGTTGGCGAGGTCACGGCCCGGGACGCGGGTGAAGGCGAGATGCTCGCTGTAAGTCGGGGCCGCTAGGCGCTCTACGATTTCCGCAACCTGCTCGAGATAGGCGAGATCGAGCGGCACATCGGTCCCGATTGATAGACCTACTCCATGCGCGTTGAGAGGGATGCGGCCGACAAGCTCGAATATTTCACTGCGCTGTGCCGCACCGCCGTGGATGCAGTGATCCACGGTAATTTCGAGAACGTCAAAATGCTGGAGGTTTGCGCGCGTCCATTCGGCAATTTCTGAACGGTATCCGATACCAATTGCCGGAGATGACGCGCGGCGCGATCCCGTCATAGCGTTCACAGGGGAACAGGTTCGCCTATTGGAACCGACAAAATGCCTGCTGTTTTCCCGGTGTTGATGACGCGGGCCGCCTGCTGGCCTAGATATGTGTATGCATCCTTCAGGGCGGGACCATACAACGTGGCTCTCCCCGCGGCTGGCGGCGTTCCGCCGGAATTCTTAAAATCTTGCAACGGGTAGCAAATATATTTGCCTGAACTGTTAGCGGCAGCGATAAGATCCGCCTTCGTCTGCTGGAAATATGGATCAGCACTAATTACGACTGCCGTCACACTCGCAGGGATTTTGCCAAAATCAGTTTTGTAGGTGTTCGAGTCATTGTAGCCGGCTGAATCGTTGCCGCCAGTCACGGGAGTTGCCGCCGGCCAATTCCCCGTCTCGGCACCGTGCATTGCCGAGTTCTTGTTACAGAACAAGCAAATTTGGTTGGGTGCATAGCCCTTGCCTTGAAGGTACTGAATGCGGTTGGCGTTTCCGATGTAGCTTTCCAACGACACGCCGCCGCAGAATTTCGAGCCAGGGCTCGGCGGGGTACCGCCAAGCAGAGAGACGAATGACTTTTTCGCATACTTATTTGCAGCGACATAACCGATCGAACCGCCCACCGTAACGATAACGCTGACGTTAGCGTCGGCGTTAAAATGTGCCAATGCTGCCTTAAGGCTGCCGTCGCCGTACCCTAAGTTGTCCTTAGGCGGATAAATGGTCACTGTGGCGTCATTCACTCCATTCGCCAGAGCGGCCATCAAGGGATGTTTCGCGCTGCCACCGAGATCAAGCGTAGAAATTACGCCGATACCACGGGGTGTGAGACCAGTCTTCTTCTGTTTCTTCTGTTTTTTCTGAGTTTTGCGCGATTTGATTTTCGCTCTCGATTTACTGGGCATTTTAGCTCTCCCTCTAGCTCGCACATTGATGACGCGACGGCATGGAGTTCTCAGGCACTGCAGCCGCAGCCGCACCCGCAGGCGTGATCATCCTTGTTCTTCCAGCGCGGATGATCCTTATTCGGATAAAGCCGCCAGCCGAGCAAGAAATGCTCGCCATGCCTGTCCTTGTTCTTCTTGGCTCGAACCGCCTTGCTGATCGTCTTTGCCAGATCGCGATTCGCCCGATAGCCGCATTTGTCGGTGGCCTGGGGATGCTTGCCATCCGTTTTCACTCCAGGCAGCGGCACCCGCCCTTTGCCTTGCGAGGTTTTCCGCGCGCTGCTTTGCAGCTTTGCGCGGGTCATCTTGGGATGGATTTCAGGCATTGCCATTCTCCCTGTTGCAGTCGAGTTTTAGACAGTGAAGATCACTTTAGCGTGCCGTCGGCCGCAAATGAATCCTTCACTGAAGGTTTAGGCATCGTAACCCGCGAGCATCGTTTTCCACTCGTACTCAAGCTCAGAGAGGGAAACATCGTAGACGCTAAGCCAGCGCTCAAGCATTCCGGCGTTTTGCGCTAAGGGCGAAAGCGGAGTCTCTGAGTAGAGCGCGTAAAATCTCTCCAGTCCGCGCGCTTCTATCAGAAACTGAGTAAACGAACCGGCGATGGAATAGATGCGCGCCTGGCCGCGCGGCTCCTCGCCGTAGAACTCCTGCCCGACCCGCAGCGTCAGCGGTCGTGGCGTCGGGATCTCATCCAGTTCGCAAAGATGGACCTGCTTGAGGCTACTCGGGTCGCCGCGTGAAAACCCGGGCACCATTTCCTGAAGGAGTTTACGCGCCAGGTCATGCAGCGGCCTGCCGAAATTCGGAAATGCGGGATTAGCTCCGATCGCGGACTGGAGATAAATCGCGAGGCCCTCGGCGAGAAATCGGTTACCATTCGGGAAGAATACGTGTACCAACTCGTGCGTGATAGCCGCCTTGCCGGCAATGACACGCCAGGCTGGAAATTCCATCCGGCCCGGGTGACCATCCCAAGCGTGCACGAGCGCTCTTGAAATCTTGTATTCACCGGATACGAAGACCTCTAAATCAGGGACGGTAATAGGATTCCAATGGGCGTGGCTTGACGATGCCTTGAGGCCCTCCAACTCCTCGCAAAATTGTCTCTCGAAACTCGCTCGTCGAGCAAGGCTCTGATCGATCTCCCCCAACGCGGCACCGACATAATTAAAAGTCGTGCTTGCTGAGCTATCAACTCTATCGGCCGCAGGGATTGGGCTTGCTTTCTTGGAGCCGTTCGGACCAAGACAAAGCGCATTGGCCAACGAGACCGGATGCAAAACTTGGGCGATCGCCACCATACGCCCCCGCCTAAAATGTATCAAAATGGTAGCAGGTAATTCGCCTGCCGCAATCACAAAATACGTATGTTAGGCGATCCTTATTCGATTATTTCGTCGGCGAGGGCGAGGAGCTCGGGCGGGACAGTGAGGCCGAGTGACTTCGCAACTTTGAGATTGAGCGTCAGATGGAATTGCATCGGCAGCTGAATTGGCAGCTCGCTTGGTTTAACACCTTTCAAGATATCACCCGCGTACGTGCCAATTTGCCCATATGCCCATGCGAGGCTAGGCCCGTAGCTCATCAGACCGCCGTCGCGCGTATACTCCGACCACGGATAGCTCGTTGGCAGCGCGTGACGAGAAGCGAGCGCAACAATTTGACCGCGTTGGCTTGTGAAAAACGGATCGGCGGAAACTATGAGCGCGCCCGCGTTCTGCTTGGCGATTTCGCCAAATGCCTGCTCGAAGTCACCAGCGGCACTGGCCTCAACGACAAACAATTGTATGCCCATAAGACGCGCGGCTTCTTCTAAGTCTTTCCTCTCGATTTTCGTCGAAATGCTGTTTGGATTGACCAGCATCGCCATTCTCGTGACGTCTGGAAGAAGCTTACGCAAAAGGTCCAGTCGCTTTCTACCGAGCTCCGTGGTGTAAACGCTAACCCCGGTTGCGTTGCCGCCTGGATGATTGAGGTTGGACACAAGTCCTTCCTGGACCGGGTCAAAGCCGGCGATAAAAAGAACAGGAATTGTCGAGGTAGCCGCCTCCGCTGCCTGCGCTGCCACTAAGCCGCCAGTCGCGGCGATCACGGAAATACCGTGGTGGATCAAATCCGCCACCAGCGCCGGAAGTCGATCATATTCACCCTCGGCCCACCGATACTCTATCTGGACGTTTCGGCCCTCGAGATAGCCAGCCTTTTGGAGACCTTCACGAAACGCCGCCACAAACGACGCGGCGGGCCCCGGCGATGCGCTATTGAGGAATCCAATCACCGGCATGGCCGCAGCTTGCGCACGGGTGCCAAGCGGCCATCCCACCACCGCGCCGCCAAGAAGGTTGATGAACTCGCGCCGCCGCATTCGCGCTCAATCGGGCTAGGGGGAACCTGTCAAATATAGCAGTTCCCGATGCAGAATTCATCGCCGAGCGGCAATGCAGAAATAGGCGGGTCTTGTCCGAGATCGGTCGTTCTCGACGGTTGAGCGGACGTTGCGAACGTGCGCTTTGCCTGCAACAGCGACCGAATTGCCGGATTACCGTAACCGACGAGACGGCCAAAAGGCGACATGACGTTTAGAGTTTTGTAACGCAATCGGGCAAAAGGCGACATTCCCGGGTCGCTCCGAGCACTGTGAATTAGGTCATACATCAATTTGGGGCGTCCACTGCCGAATTTGCATAGCGGGCAGACTTTCCTTCGCCCAATCTCGCATCGGTAAAGCTGCGAGCGGTGCGGCGCTCTGCAAACAGAAAAAGGAACTACCACCGATGTCAAAAAATATAGCTTCGATTTTGGTTTGCGGCGTGCTCGGAACGGTATTTTCGTTCAACGCCCAAGCCCTCCCACTCTCGCCTGCGCCCAACCAGGAGGCGGGGTCGATGGTCACGCTGGTCGCCGGCGGATGTGGGATCGGCTTTCACCGCGGTCCCTACGGCGGCTGTCTTCGCAATGGCGTCTACGCACCCGTGGTGGTCGCGCCGTATGCGGCGCCGGTGGTGGTAGTTCCGCACGGCTGCCCGTACGGCTACCATTATGGTGCATACGGCCGCTGTTACCCGTAGTGAGGGCCGGTCCCGTAACGGCGTAGCGAACCGCCGCGTCGAGTCTTCACCAGACATTCCGCGATGTCCGCGCCGAGTCTGCTTCACTCCGATTGGAGAGGCAGACATTGAGCGGCGGACTTTGCACGTCGGCTTTGGGCTATGCCGGATTCATGCACCGCGGTAAAAGCAGCCAGCCTTTTCGCTGTCGGGCCGCCATGAAGGATGTCACAGACCTCAAATAGCGGGCGTGATATCCTTTCCCAAATTGCGCAGGGCAAACACGCGTCGGCTCTACGAGCGTGAAGTAATGGATCCCCAAAGCCACTGCTACGGATGCAGAGTTACGACATGATTTGGGGAGGATTACGCAGCCTGCAGGAGCGATACAGCGATCCGTTATTGACGGCGCTGACGATCATGCTCGCAGTCCTCTTGTTTGTGGTGGGTCCACTCCAGGCCGCGGGAATTGTCGCTGCGCATTTCTTCGGCATTGCATTTGGTCTGGTGTTGCTAGCTGCGGTGTTCATTGTCTCCGGCAGCGCGGTGGCAGTCACAGCGATTCTGGCCGCTGTCGTCCTGATCGTCGTCGCGACCGTGCTGCGGTTAAGTCAGCCCTCCGCAATCGACATCTACCTCGACGCGGCTTCCTGGCTGATCACAGGCGTGACGCTGAGCATCGTGGTCGCGCGAGCGGTATTTGCGCCTGGAAAGGTGACGTTTCACCGCGTCGTCGGCGCTGTCCTCCTCTACCTCAGTATCGGACTTATCTTCGTTGCGCTGTTTTGCTTTGTGGCGCTTCGAATACCCAATGCCTTCACCGGTCTCGGGCCCCTGCATGATAATCTCGCCGTCGCCGGCAACCTGATCTACTTCAGCTTCGTTACTTTGACGTCCGTCGGCTACGGCGACATCGTACCATTGCATCCATTCGCGCGCGGTCTCGCCAACGTCGAGGCCATCATCGGCCAGCTTTATCCGGCCACGCTATTGGCGCGACTGGTCACCTTGCAGCTGGAGGGTCGGCGCGGCGGATAACGGAAAAGTCCGCGCCCTTTCGCACAAGCCGCCTGGCCGGGCATGGGCATCTATGCCGTTCGGCTTGCGAGGATGCGTGCAGAGCAGCCCAACGGCTGGGCTAGTCGGCAAAAGCTGAAATGCTAGCGGCTGCGTCGAGCATCGGTTGCTGGCTGATCCTGATGAAGCCGGCGCTCGGCCTGTCCAAATCCTGGATCAGGAGAACCATGGCGGCAACCAGCACAGCCATTGCGTATATCGGCAGCCGGGCACGCTGCACGTCCAGGCCGGATGCATAGCCGGAGAAGGCGCCGGCAAAGATGGCGATGCCATAGAGCGCCATGAGAATGATGTTGGGCACCCGGTTGGCTATCGCGCTCAGGCGCTTTTCCTGGTTGTCGATCATCTCGTTCAGCGACTGGATGAAGATCCCTGTAGGGACCATTGCGTTGTCTTTCACAGCGACCGCTTTAGCCTGCTGCCACAATGCCTCCTGGATTGCGTTCGAGCGGGCAAGCGCCGTGGCGATTTCCGGCGCAGTTGCGATGCGTTCCGTGAGGTCCAAGCGAATTTGGACATAGTCCCGCAACAACTTCAGGCTGTCCGTGTTGAAGGGCGCCGGCAACAAGCGGGCGCGAAGCGCGGTGGTGCCGATGGCATTTGCTTCGTCGACCACAGCGTCGCGCCGCACTTCGAATCGCGACAGAGCCATCGAGAAAGTGAAAGCGATCAGGAGAGCCAGAAGGCCGAGGATTGCGCCTTCTATTGTTGAAATATTTTCGCGCTGCCGCCGACTGGCAAGCAGGCCAAGCGCACGGCCGAGCTCGGAAGCGACGAGGATAGAGAGAAGGCTGCCGACGAAAATCAGCGGCAACGAGTATTCGGCAAAGTCCATCTGCATGCCCCCCAACCCAACTTACCCCAAAGAGGTATGTCAGCAAACCGCCGCAGTCTGACGCCGTGAACTCACAGGCAGGGTTGAGGACGCCTTGGGGGAGAGTAGGCTGCGGGTTACGAGCAACCGATTTGCGCTTGTCGCGCGATGTCCGCTATTCCTCTCATCGTTGCCGAATTGGCAAGCGGTTAGAGTGTAGCGAACGGCCAGACTCGGGCAGGCCTAGGCGCCCGACGGCGTCGGCCAGCGCCGCTCGTGGAACCAGCTGCGGTACTCCGTCATCTTGGCACGTTGCGCCGCCGGCGCATGCCGTTTGCACGTCGATGCTTCGTTGCTCTGCTTCCGGCGCACCCCACCGCAGCTCGACACAGTCGTTCGGGTTGTAGGCCATCTCAAGATCGGCCTCGCGGTCGATAACGTCCTTGAGCGAGAGCGTCCACTGCGAGCCGTCACTGCGCGTATAGGAAAACTTCCGCGCCGCAAGCTCCGACGCGAGCACGCCCCGCAATTCGGCCTTCACGTCCGCCACGCTCTTGCCGTTCGGTATCGCGTACCGCTCGCCCCGTCGCGCGACGTGATCTGGAAAGCCGCGCACCACATCGATCGCGATCAACAGACGAAAATCGCGCGCCGGGGTCGAATAGTCCTCCCACGCGCCGGTCGTCTCAAAGATCGACGGGCCGGACGGCATGTCGATTTCGCCGGGCGCGCTGTTCTGATATTTTCGCCCGTTTTCGACCGACGTGACGCGTGTCTTCACCTGCTCTTCGAGGTCGGTGATGGCGTCCTCCATCGCCCGCGCCGGATCGAGCGGCTCGGGCGACATCACATCATCCATGCGATCGTAAAAGTCCTGGACGCTGAACTGCGACTGTTCGAGCGAAAAGTCGCCGTACTGCGGGTCTTTCGCGATTTCGGCATTGGTCAGCCGCCGCAAGGCGCCGTTCTTCTCGCGCACGATCGGCCGGAACCGCTTGAAGCCTGGGCTGCCGAGCGCGGGATCGTGCACGAACAGGAAATTGCCGCGCCAAAATCGCTTGCGCGTGACCGTCCCGTCGGGCTCCGCATCGACGGCGAGGAAGACGCCCGGCGCGCCGTTCGCTTCCGGCACGCGCTGCACCAGCATCAGAACATGGCCGTACGGATCGGCGTACACTGTCCCCGGGCGTAGCGTCGCTTGCGTCAGTGGAATGGTGTAAAAATCTGTCTTGTCGTCGGTCGCCGACACGCGCACCGCTCCGGTTTGGACGACGTCGGCGACGTCCGGCAAGTATCTGGCGAACGCCGACGCAAGCGCTAGCCGCTTCGGCGCAGGCGGAATCGCTGGAGGCGCGGCCTGCTGGGGCCGGGAAAACAACTGCGAAAGGCTGGGTGCGGGCGCGGGCGCGGTGTTTTGTTGGGACGCTGTGTTCTGCTCGGGCGGCGGCGCTGGGCGGGTGACCTCGGGGTGCTCCACATCGAACCACTGGTAGCACTTCGGCGGCGCGCCGCCGGTGCCGCGCGAGCAATTCGAATAGCCGAACGGCAGTCCCATCTTGAATGCGAAATAGGCGCGCAAAAAGTAGACGAAGTCGGCGCAATCGGGGCGAAGGCCTTTCAGCAAGTTGTCTTCGCCAAGACCCAGATAGTTGAACAGGAGATTGCGCGAACGATCGTGCAGCACTTCGTCCCACGACTTCCACGACAGCTCTTGGTCGAGCGGCGCATCGAACAGCTTCGCGATCCATGCCGAATACAAGTTTTCCGCTGCGCAATTCCAGGTATTGCGCAACGGCCAGAGGCTACCCGGCGTCCCTTGCAGGGGCGGCGGCTTTTGGGCGCTCACGACAATATCGCGCGCGATCGTGCCGCAGCCGGCCGTCGCGCCATCGAGCGCGAGCCTCGCGCGCCACGTTCCTGCGGCGGGCGACGCCACCTCGGCGAGCCAATAATACGGCGGCCCGCCGTGCCGGTCGCCCGACTTGGCCGCAACGCTGCCATCGGGCGCGATCAGCGAAAGCTCGCCCTCGAGCGGCTTCTCCGCGGCGATGAGGATGCGCAAAGGCGCGCCCTTCCACGGCGCGAGCGGCGAGGGCATCACCGCGATCCCGGCCGCCTCTTCGCAGCTGCCGGATGAACTTTCGGCCCGTGCGCTCGCGACCGGGAATAGGCAGACCAAAAATACGCCCGCGATCAGCAACAATGCTGTCACGGCAGCAGCGAGCCGGCGCGCTAGAAGCAATTTGGGCTCCCTTCCTGAACGCCCCCGAAGATCGCACCCTATCATAGTGTTGGGCGGTATTGTGCGTTACAGCAATATTGGCCGCTGATGCCCAAAACGGGTTATCAACGGACATTGCGCGATGTTCGCGTCACGGCTGCATTGCCCCCGATGACGGACATTGATCGCCGAGCTTCGCACGTCGGCATTACGCCACAAGCGGACTTCATGCACCGCAGCAAATTCGGGGATATTTAACGCGGCAATTCCCAGACATCGCGCCCCCTTCCGCGCGCAACAGCAATCAGTGTACCTTCAGTGAATAGTTGCTCGCGGGACTGCCGAAACCCGGATCAGTGGAATGGACGGCTCGGTTGCTTGCGACGGACCTCCTGGCGTCATCATTATTTACATATCGGGCGACGCTGGCACGGCGTCAGATTGGCCAAGTCGCCGCTAGAGCTGCACCGACAGCGGAGCAATTTGCTCATGCCCGAGACTGCCGTGCCGGAGAGCGTCTCCACCGAGCGTCCAAAGAAAGCACATGCTCGCGAGACGACGATTCGTCTCCTGCAAGTCCTGGCGGTCGCCGCATTGCTGTTCCCGCTCTTGTTATACGGTTACGGCAGTTGGTTGAGCTATCGTGAGGCAAAAGCATTAGCTATTGAGCGAATCGGACATTCCCTCGACGTAATGCAGGAACAGGCGCTCAAAGTGTTCCAATCGATGAACCTCGCGCTCGATACCATCGATATTCTGCTGGCAAATCGCTCTAGTCCGAAATCCATTCCGAGCGGTCGTATCGTGCGGACAAAACTGCCCGAATTACCGCCGAAGCTGCCAGAAACTCGGCTGATCCGGCCAAGGTTTAAGCCAAGACAATCCGCACGTTGAGAGACCGTACGTTTTCGTAAATGCTAAAATCATAGGTTGGCGAGGTAGAAGGGGGCCCAGTGTCTATTCCAGCCTCGTCCTCGCGATTCAATCCAGTTTGAGCTGAGGACCCACAATCTCTATCCCATGAACACGGTTGAGCGCTTGCCACTCTTCATGAGTCGGGTTTTTCAACAGCAATTGGCTCCCGTCGAGAAGGAATCGTTCCATTGTGCCGGCGGGTTGATAGGCAATCATCAGGATGCCTTGTTCACTAATATTGGCGAACGTATGTGGCACCTTTCGCGGCGCAAATATTGAGTCGCCCGTGGTCAACTGGAAATTGTCGTCTCCCACTTGGAATTGGAATTTTCCCTCCCTCACAAAGAACCATTCGTCTTGATTTTGATGGTAGTGGAGGGGCGGACCACCTCGTTTCGTCCGGATGGTGTCGTAAATACACAGAGCTCCCCCGGTGTCCTTGGCGGATACCTTGCAGTGGAAAGTTTCGCCGACGACAAAAAGAAGCGGTTTGCCAAAATCGAATCGTCGCCTGCAGATACATGAATGGCTTTATTCAATTGGTTCATTCTAAATCTCCATTTTTGGAGCGAAATCCGGACGTCTCAACTCCGCCACTCACGACCCAACTAGGACATTCAGCCACACCGAGGCATTTTTTTCCTATCAAATCCCCATCGAGCCAAGCGGTCTAATCTAAATCACCAGCCTTTCCGTGCAGCCGTGGCTCAATATCCCCTCTCAGCAAGCATCAAACCATGCCGCCGTATGTATAATGTGGGGCGGAACATCCAGTGTCGGCCGGTATTAGGTCGCGCTGTCATAAGCGCGCCGCCATGAGAAAATAAAGCTGCGGTATCGATGTATAGGAAAACGGACATCATGGGGATACTGTGCTACTGTGTGATCGTCGGCTCACGGCGGGCCTTGAGCCAGGAGTGATAGCAAGTGATTTTCTGCTTTCGGAGAGCCAGGAATCTTAGCGTTTTATCCGTCGGGAGCCAACTTGGACCAGCCGCTTCTCAGCGCGCCTCGTTTGGCCTAACGGTGCAACGCTCTTCAATCGTGGGAGGACAACATGACGTCGTCTAAAGTGCCGACCATCGGCTTCTTAATCGCGACCACATATCACGCGTGGCAGCAGTTCATCGACGCGTTTGAGCCCCAATTGAAAAGCCATGGCTGGGATAGCAGCGAAGGGGGGAATATCAAAATTGAATATCAATCGGCAAGCGGACTGAAGGTTCTCTACGAGAGGATCGCGAAAGATTTTGCCAACCCCAAAAGGCCCTCCCCGACTGATATCATCGTTACGGGGGGAACTGGGTTACCCTTGCCTGTAAAAATGCAACTAAGACGATTCCGATAGTCTTTGCGACGGCGGGGGACCCAGTCGGCTCCAAGTTGGTACAGTCACTCCCCAAGCCAGGGGGCAATGTAACAGGTATTTCTAACGAGCAGACCATCCGTGTCAAAGAGCGACTTAATTATATGCAGAAACACTTGGCCGGTGATCTAGGCAAAATTCATGTAGGTGCCATTGGCAACATCAATGTCCCTAACGTCAAGTTGGAGATGAAAGAACTTAAGATTGAGGCGAAAAGTCTCGGTCTTAAATACTCCGAAGCCCACTTGAAAACGCTGGCTGATATCCACCCGGCCATTAAAAGTCTCAAGAGGAAAAAAGTGGATGGTCTTTTTGTATGCACTGATCCGCTGATAACCACCAATGCGGATATACTCAATGAATGGGCGCTGCTCGAGAAGCTGGGAACGATGCACGCCCTTCGGAAAACTTCGGCAACGAAGGTCTGATGTCCACGGACCGGTTATGCCGAAATGTTCAAGCGCGCCGCCGATTTCGTCGATATGATACTAAACGGCAAAAAACCGGCTCAGATCCCTATCGAAGGGCCGACAACATTCGAGTCCAAGTGCAACAAGAGGACTGCGGGATTCTCGGCCTTAAATCACTGGCCGCCACCTTGTGATTCAGTGAGAGATAAAAGACCTCTATTGACGCATAGAGACATCGCGTGATGTCCAACTTGAGTGCGCCATGCGCCAAGGGGGTTATCGCGACGATTTTACAGCTGCCAGTTCCGTTTTTGAAGTTTGGACGAAGATGAAAAGCGTATTTGCAAGGGGACTCCAACGTCTCAGCGGATGCCCGGCAACAGCCCGAACTCGATTTTAGAAATCAAAAATTCTAAGTATAGAACAGTCGTCGTTTATCGCCCGTGACGCCTACGCTCGCAATGCTATTTTTCTCGCTCCCACACTACCCTGCGAAAATCAAATCTGCCCGGGAATAATAAGCTGGGGGCCGGGCGGACTCATGAACAGTCTGTCATCTTCGATACGGAAGTGTCGTCTCTGTTCAGTTCCATTCCAAGCCTCATTCCACGAGGCATCCACCGTAATGATGAAGTCATTACCTTCAACGCGGTATTTTCCGGTATAGGCAAGCATTGACCGGTGCAGCGCCGCCCGTTCGATATCTCCCTCTCCGGGTTTCCGATCCTCGGCAATGGTTATCGCACAGGCGCGCCCCTCTCGTGTTAGTATCAAATAGCCTTTCGGGTTCGAGCCAAAGAGGTCGTGGGTCTGATCGTCGACGATCGCCTGGGAAGAGATGAGCTTCCAATTGCCGATGAGGACATTGCCCTGTGCTGCGACTAATGGCCTTTCCATCGCCCGGTGCTTGATCATGTGCTGCACGCCATTTGCAGGGAGGCATTTTGGTATAGCTGATGCCTATTTCAACACAGTGGCAAGGCTCATTCGATCACTTCTTTGGCGCGAACTAGAAATCGACTCCGGAATCGTAAGGCCAAGCTCTTTAGCGGTCGTCGAATTGATGATGAGATCGAACTTGACGGGCTGCTCGACAGGGAGGTCGCCCGGGTTTGCACCGTTTAAAATCTTATCGACGAGATCAGCGGCACGCCGGAACAGGTCAGGGAAGTTTGGTCCGTAGGACATAAGAGCTCCTGCCTCGACGTACTGCCGAAATGCGTTAACTGTCGGTAATTTTTCGCTGATTGCTAAGGTGTTGATGCGAACTTGATCCATCGTTATCAGTGGGTCAGTACAAACATAGAGCCCATCCGCGTGGCCTGTAAGCGACACGAATCGGGGATGATGTCCTCCGCTTTTTTGATTTCTACTCTGAAAGAATCAAGGCCGAGCTTCTTCGCTGCCGCCTCGACCGCGCCCATCTCCAGCGTGACGTTAGGACTGATGATATTGCCCATGACAGCCACGCGTCGCATACTGGGGGCAATTTCGTGCAGCAATTCGAGACGATAGCTGGCAAGATCAGTTTGTTCGTTCGATAGTCCTGTCACGTTGCCGCCAGGGTGCGCCAGACTGGCGACCAGCGCCGTGCCGACAGGGTCTCCTGCCGTAGCAAAGACGATCGGGATTACGGATGTTGCTTGCTCCGCGGCGAGGACAGCGCCAGTGCCCCCGGTGACGATAACGTCCACTTTGAGAGCGACGAGCTCGGCCGCAAGCTGGTGGTAAAGGTCCTCGCGTCCTTCTGCCCAGCGATAGGCTATGGCGAGGTTGGAGCCTTCGATCCAACCAAGCTCCCGCATTCGCTGCAGAAAAGCGGATACGAATAAGCTCCAGACTGAAGGCGTGGTCGCACCCAAGAAGCCGATCGTAGCGGACCTGCCACGCTGCAGGGCGAGTGCGGAGAACGGCCACACCGTCGCAGTGCCGATGAGTGTGATGAAGTCGCGCCGTCTCATGTCGCCCTCCCGCGCACCGACGACCACACACTAGCACATTGCTACTTCGCGTCGCAGAAAAAGGGGTCGGCGAATGTCGCCTACGGGTCCAAAAGCGACCGATTGACGATGTCCGAGTTTTGTCCGCTTTCCACCCGATCGCGACCAAATCGCGGACGTCGCGGCACTTCGGTTTCGGGCCACTTTCTACCGCACGCACCCGCAGCAAAATCGGCCTGCCTTTTCGCCGTTGGACCAGCGTGAAGCCGGTCGCAGACCTGCCGATTGTGGCGTGATAGTCTTGCTGCCGTTGTAGCGGGCATGATCCGATTGGGGACGAGGCAAATGGCAATCGGCATTGCAAGACGGGAATTCATAGCCGCGCTTGGCGGTACGGCAGCCGCATGGCCGCTTGCGGCGCGGGCGCAGCAGCCGGGGATGCCGGTGGTCGCATTCATCAACGGCGGATCGGCCGATGGCTCCGCGCGCGAAGCGGCTGCATTCCGCAAGGGTCTCACCGAAACCGGCTATGTCGAAGGCCAGAACGTGACCGTCGAGTACCACTGGCTGGAGGGCCACTATGATCGCCTGCCGGCACTGCTGGCCGATCTAGTCCGGCGACAAGTGGCCGTGATCGCCACGCCCGGCAGTGACCCCGACGCGGTCGCCGCCAAATCGGCAACCACGACAATCCCTATCGTGTTCGGTGTGGCCCAGGACCCGGTCGAGATGGGGCTGGTTGCAAGTCTCGCACGGCCGGGCGGAAACGCGACCGGCGTCAATTTTTTCAACCACGAGGTCGACGCCAAGCGGCTCGGAATCATGCATGAGCTGCTGTCCAAGGCTCATCGTTTCGCTGTGCTGCTCAATCCAGCCAACGCCCGTGCCGCCGACTTCACGCAAAAATCGCTGAAGGATACCGCTCGCGCCCTCGGGGTGGAAGTTCAGTTCTTGAATGCGAGCAGCCCCACCGAGATCGACGCGGCTTTTGTTGCCGTTGGGCGTGATCAAATCGACGCACTTTTCGTTGCGGGCGATGGCTTTTTCAATAGCCGCCGCGTGCAGCTTGCGACGCTGGCGATGCGCGGGCGGGTACCCGCGAGCGGTGCCGGAAGCACGTTTGTCGAAGCTGGCCTGCGATGAGCTACGGAACTCACCTCGCGGATATGTATCGTCAAGTCGGCGTCTATGCCGGCCAAATCCTCAAAGGCGCCAAGCCTGCCGACCTGCCGGTGGTGCAATCGACCAAATTCGAGTTCGTCCTCAACCTGCAAACGGCGCGAGCGCTCGGCATCGACGTGCCACCAGGGGTGCTCGCCATCGCCGACGAGGTGATCGAGTAGCTGATTGAGCGTCCGAATAGCTGCACGCTTCACATGCTGCGTTGCAACGGGGTTTTGCAGCCAATGTAGCTGATGGGTCATTAGCTGCACTTTCGCGATGTCCGCTCGTTGTCCGTTTAGCACCCAACTGCCGACATATCGCTGCCCGCTCTAAGTGTAGCGAAGGGCCCAGGCTGTGTGGAAAGGTGTTGGTATCAGCGCCATTGTTAGTGCGACATCGGTTTCGCGACCGATCTGAGCAGAATCGGCTCTCTGACTGCCCCAGACGCTTCCTGGGGCTTCTGCTGGCATTGATTTGAACGCGCAGCATCCCCCGGCTTAGGTGGCTAAGGCCTGCAGCAGCCCAGCCACGCCGATGATCGCCATCACGCGCTTCATGTTGTAGGCGAGCACATTAAGCGCCATCTCGGTTGCCACCTTCGGCAGCCGTTTCATCAGAAAGTGCGTTGCTCCCATCCAGCACTTGATGGTGCCGAATGGATGTTCCACCGTCTGACGACGCATTGTCATTTTTTCCGGATGGTGATCGAGGCGTGCCTGCACAGTCTCGAGCACGGCCTCGTGCTCCCATCGGGAGATCCGTCGTTCGTTGCCGGTCGTGCAGCTGCGCTTGATCGCGCAACTCTGACAGGCGGTGGTTCGGTAGCGACGTAGGACCAAGCCTTTGTCCTCGGTCGTAAAGAAGTAGGCTAGCCTTTGGCCGGCAGGACAAATGTAAACGTCCTCCGCTGCCACGTAGCGGAAGTCCTGCTTGCCGAAGCGGCCTGCTGCCTTTGAGTTCGAGGTCATAGGCTTTGGTAGCGTGACAGTGATACCCGCTTCCTCGCAGGCGCGAATCTCCTCGCTCGCGTAGTAGCCGCGATCCGCCACAGCATCGAGCGTCTCAACGCCCATCTCGGTGCGGGCCTGCTCCGCCATATTCGACAGTTGATGGCGGTCCGTGCCGATGTTCGTCACCTCGTGGGCCACAATAAGATGGTTCTTGGTATCGACTGCGGCTTGCACATTGTAGCCGACGATTCCGGTGTCCTTGCCGCTCGTCGCCATCGAACGCGCATCCGGGTCAGTCAGCGAGATTTGCTTGTCCTCGCTCTTCATCATCTCGGCACGGATCGCACCGAGCCGCTCGATCTCTTCCCTTAGTTTCCCGATTTTGTCCTTGAACCGCACAACCTGTGCCTCTGGTACCGCATCACCACGTCGGTCGGCAGTCTCCAATTGCGCTATGTAGCGCGCGATGCTCTCGTCAATCCGCTCAAGACGCCGTTTCATCTTGGCCTCGGTGAAGTTCTTATCGCGCGCATTGACAGCCTTATATTTTGAACCATCGATGGCGACGCTTGCCTCACTCAGCAAATCAAGCTCGCGGCACAGCGCCACGAAGCTACGGCAGACCTCACGAATCGCCTTGCCGTTGTCCTTGCGGAAATCCGCAATGGTCTTGAAGTCCGGTGCCAGATGCCCTGTCAGCCAGATCAACTCGATGTTGCGCTGGCATTCCCGCTCAAGCCGCCGGCTCGACGGAACGCGATTGAGATAGCCATAAATGTATATCTTGAGCAGCGTCGCCGGATGATAGCCAGGTCGCCCTTGTTCCAGCGGCGTAACCCGACCAAAGCCAAGCTTGCCAAGATCGATACCTTCAACGAAAGCGTCAACCGCACGAACCGGATTGTCCTCGGCTACGTAGTCGTCGAGCGTGGCAGGGAAAAATGTGCTTTGGCTCCGGTCAATCCCCTCCACAAAGCCTGACATCCGTCGCTCCCCACCGCCAATTCAAAAAAAATCATAGCAGCCAAGCGACTTTTCACACAGCCTGGGCCACTTTGAAACTCGTGCGGCGCAGCATTTCTTATTCAATTGGGTAAGAAGGCGACATCGGGCGGTTCATCAAATTGCTCAGGAAAACGGCCGACTGGCATTCGGGAGCCGTCGGGTACTATAATGGGGCTCCGGAGAAATGGGGAATCACGATGCGTCGATATCGGCTAGCCTTGATCGCGACCGGCATCCTCTTATTGACCGCTCCATCCGCATGGGCGTTTAGTCAGCAAAACGTTGGGTCTGGCGGAGACGGCAGCTCGTCATTCACTGATCCGGACGACCAGCTTATGAACAATTTCGGCGTCCGTTCGAGCGAGCAACCGATGCAACTCGGTGTCCAGCAGCAAGGTGCATTCGATCCCATTTGGTGGGACCAATCGTTACACGGCTACGGCCCTTATTATCAGACGCTTCCGCGCGGCAAGTGAGCGCGCTTCCTTCTATGCCTCCAATCTTCCTCCGCCTCGCGCCTGATCGTGGGCGGCAAAAACATCGCGTTGTGCGTTACAGAATTTAAACCGCTCAGGACCGCTTTGGGTCAATCGCAGACATGATGGCGCCAATTTTTGTTGTCTGCCATTACTCCAAACGCGGACATTGCTTGCGACGGTGACATCAGATTAGCTACCGATTGAGCCACCGCCGCGCGAAACCGAGCAGGCCCTGCGGCAAGAAGATGATCATCGCAATGAAGAGCATGCCGAGCGGGATCAAATACGGGAACTGATCGCCGAAAACTTGCGCCAGCAATTGCCGCATGAGCTGGAAGAAACCGGCGCCGACGATCGGTCCGACCAGGGTGCCGATGCCGCCAATGACGTTGTAGATGACAGTATCGCCCGACGTCAGAAAGTAGACGAAATTGGGCGCGGCAAATTCGTTCTGGACGGCATAGAGCACGCCGGCGAGACCGGCGAACAGACCCGACAGCATCACCGCCATCATCTTATAGCGCGCAACAGGGTAACCGATCGCGCGGGTGCGCGGCTCGTTCTCGCGGATCGATTGCAGCACCATGCCGAACGGCGACTGCGTGACCCGCCGCAGGAACAGGTAGGACCCCGCCACCGCCGCCAGCACGAACCAGTGCATGGTCGTCGAGGTAAACCGCGCATTGTAGATGAACGGGATCGACAGATGCGGCCGGTCGAAGATCAGGCCGTTCTCGCCGCCGGTCACCGCCGTCCAGGTGAAGATGATGACGTAGAAAATCTGGCTGAAGATCAGCGTGGTGATGGTGAAATAGATGTCGCGCAGCCGGGTGGAGAAAAACGCCACGAACAGCGCCGCGCCGGCGGCGCCGGCGAGCCCGCACAGCATGGCGAACCACAAATTCGGCTGCACCGCGATTAGCGCGCCTGCGGCGCCATACATACCGAGCCCGAAAAACGCCGAATGGCCGAACGAAACCATGCCGGTATAGCCGATCAACAGATCCGACGACATCGCTAACAGGCCCCAGATCAGGCATTCGGTGAGGAAGCGTCGCCAGAATTCCGGCAGCACCAGCGGCGCTACGATCAGTAGCGCCATCACCGCGCAGAACCCGATCCAGAAAACGGCGGTGTGGCTCAGCTTCGTTCTGCCGAGCGGCATCGTCTTATCGAGCGGCGCGGTCGTCATTTCGGTGTCGCCACGAACAAGCCGGTGGGACGGAACAACAGCGTCAGGATCAGCACGACGAAGGAGACGATCACCGCCTGTGACGGATCGAGCCAGATCGCGGCGTAGGCCTCAAGCAGGCTGATGAAGATGGCGGCGGCGATTGAGCCGCCGAGATTACCCATGCCGCCGACCACCACGACGATGAAGGCCCGCAGCACCCAATCGAGCCCCATACTGTGGTCGACGCCGGTCGTCGGCCCGAACAGCACGCCGCTCGCCGCCGCCATGGCGGAGCCGATGGCGAACACGCCGGTGTAAACCAGCGGCACCGGAATGCCCATCGCTTGCGCCATCACGCGATCCTGCGCGGTGGCTCTGATCCAGACGCCGAATATGCTGTATTTCAGGAACAGCCAGAGGCAGCCGATGATGGCGGCGGACAGCGCCGCGATCAGGATGCGGTACCAGGGATATTCCAGGTAGAACAGCGTGAATTGGCTCGTCATCGGTTCCGGAATCCTGCGCGATACCGGTCCGAACTGCCACAGCGCATAATTCTGCAACACCAGCGAAAGGCCGAATGTGACAAGAATCGTGTTCAGCGGATCGCGTCCGATCAGCGGCCGCAAAGTCACGATCTGTATCGCCGCGCCGATGATGGCGAGGATCAGCGCAGAGCCGATCAGCCCAAGCCAGAAGCTGCCGGTGGCGGCGATGACGATGACGCCGACATAGGCGCCGAGCATGAACAGCTCGCCATGGGCGAAGTTCACCACGTCCATGATGCCGAAGATCAGCGTCAGTCCGGAGGCGATAAGCGCCAGGATCATGCCGGTGACAATGCCGTTTACCGTCTGGATGATGATGAGGTCGATAGGAATGGCATGAAAGAACTGACCGAGCGCGCCCATCGCTCACACCCCTAGATACTGCTTGATGACGGCGTGGTTTGCGTCGATCTCGCTGGCCGCGCAATGGTGGCGCACGCTGCCTTTCTCCATGATGTAAACGCGCTGGCTCGCGGCAAGCGTCAACGGCACGTTTTGCTCGACCAACAGGATGGCGACGCCCTCGTTTTGCAGTACCTCGATGATCTGCTGGATCTGCGAAACCATGCGCGGCATCAGGCCTTCGGTCGGCTCGTCGAGCAGGATGATCTTCGGCTCCAGCATCATGGCGCGGGCGATGGCGAGCATCTGCTGCTCGCCGCCCGACAGCGTGCCGCCGGCCTGGCCGCGCCGCTCCGCCAGCACCGGAAAATAGGTGAACGCCTTGTCGAGCAGTTTTTGGCGCCGTTCCTCGGTCATGCCTGCGCGATCGAAACCGGTGCGCAGGTTTTCCATCACCGTGAGCAGGCGGAAGATGCGGCGATCCTCCGGCACATAGCCGATGCCGAGCCGCGCCAGTTTGTGCGGCGGCAGCCCGGTAATGGCATTGCCGTCGAGCAGCACCGCGCCATGGCTCGGCTGCACCAGGCCCATGATGGTCTTGAGCGTGGTCGATTTGCCGACGCCGTTGCGGCCGAGTAGTCCCACCACCTCGCCGACGCCGACCTTGAGCGAGACGCCGTGCAGGATGTGGCTCTTGCCGTAATAGGTGTGCACGTCCTCGACCAGGACGAGCGGCTCGGCGGCCTCGGCGGCGGCGCTCATGTTTTGAGATAGACCTCCAGCACTTTGGGGTTCTGCTGGATTTCCTCCGGCGTGCCTTCGGCGAGAATGGCGCCGTAGTGCAGCACGGTGATGCGGTCGGCGAGCTCCATCACAACTTCCATGTCGTGCTCGACGATGAGGATGGTGAGGTCCTCGCCGACGCGGTGCACCAGCTCCATGGTTTCGCTGGTCTCGGCCGCGCTCATGCCCGCCGTCGGTTCGTCGAGGCACAGAAGTTGCGGTTCGGTGGCGAGCGCGATGCCGATCTCGAGATTGCGCTGTTCGCCGTGCGACAGATTGGCGGCCAATTCCGCGGCTTTGCCGAGTAGGCCGACGGCATGAAGCGCGGCTTCCGCCTTGGTATTGATGTCGGCGAAGCCTAAGTGGTGGGACACCATGTTCCAGCTGTGCCGGCGCGACTGCGCGGCGATGCGCACGTTTTCGAACACGGTGGCGTTGGGCAGGATGTTGGTGATCTGATACGAGCGGGCGATGCCCTTTTGCGAGATCGCGTTCGAGGTCAGCCCGGCGATCTCCTCACCGTTGAACACGATGCGGCCTGAGGTCGGCCGCAGCACGCCGGTCAGGCAGTTGAAGAACGTGCTCTTGCCGGCGCCGTTCGGTCCGATGATGGCGCGGATTTCGCCGTGCGCCACCTCGAAATTGACCTCTGACAGCGCGGCCAAGCCGCCAAAACGGACGGATAAGAGCTCGGTCTTCAGGATAGGCGCCGACGCCGCTCCCCGGCCACTCGCCGGGGAGCGCATGTCGGTCGAAGGTTCGGCGCGCACTTACGCAGAGAACGTGCAGGCCGGCGGAACAAGGGTCTTGTCCTTATCCACCGTCTCGAGAAGTTTGAACGTGCCGCCTTCGACCACATAGAGGAACTCGCGCAGGAACGCCTGATGGTCGGCCTTGCGCAGCGTCTTGTCGCCTTGCGGAAAGTCGTCGCTTTCCTTCATTTCGAGACCTTCGAGCGCGTCGATCAGCTTGTCGGTGTCGTCGCGGCCCTGGAAATTCGAACTGACCATGCCGACCTTGAGCGCGTTCATCGCCTCATAGTTCGATTGCACGTAACGATCGGGCAATGGACCCGACGGATCGACCTTCGCCAGCCGCGCTTTGGCGTCATCGAAGAAGCGGTGCAGGTAGGGCGTATCGAGCGGGCCCTGGAACACCGGGATGTAGCGATTGATAGCGACAAAGCCTTCGATCTTGTTGCCGAGCGCCGGCAAGTTGGTCGAATTCGCAAATGGCGCCGTCGCCGGCCCATTTGTACTTTTTGGTCAGACCGAGGTCGTAGGCCTGATTGCCGACGGTCACGCCGTCCTTGCCGAAGAAGATGCCGAACAGCCCGTCGAAATCGCCCGAGATTTTCGACAGGAACGGCGTCATGTCGGCGGTGCCGAGCGGAATGCCGGTGGTGCCGACCACTTCGCCGCCGTTCTTCCTGATCTCGGCGGCATAGGCGTCGCGGGTCGACTGACCCCAGGAATAATCGGCGTAGGCGAGGTGCCACTTCTTGCCCATTTTGGCGAGCATCGGCCCGAACGCGACGGCCTGCGCCGGCGCGTAATCGTGGACGCGGAAGCTGACGTGGTTGCACTTGCTGGTGGTCAGCGTGGTGTCGAGGCAGACGCTGATCATGTTGACGATCTTGGCTTCCTGCCACACCGGCATGCAGGCGAGGCAGATGTTGGAGAGGAAGCCGCCGACATGGACGTCGATATTGTCCTCCTGCACCATTTTCTCGGTCTTTTGCCGGGCGACGGCCGGCGAACTCTCGTCGTCCGCAATCACCAGCTCGACCGGACGGCCGTTGATGCCGCCGTTATTGTTGATACGGTCGACCGCCATTTGCAGGCCGACAACGGCGGTCTTGCCGCCGGCAGCGCCGGCGCCGGAGAGCGGCTGTTCGGAACCGACCTTGTAAGCCTTGGCGGCGCCGAAGGCGGCGCGCCAAGGGGCGGGCACCAGCATCATGGCGCCGATCGCGCCGCCGCCCCAGCCGACAACACGCCGGCGTGTGACTTTGCCGCTATACCAGATGTCTTCGGCCCATTTCTCTTCTTTCCACTTCTCAGTCATCGAATGTCCCTCCTGCTGGATTTCAGATAGCCCGGTGCTGCTGGCCATTAACCCGGCTCTTGGCGAGCAATTATGCCGCTAGCAAACGCGATCTTGGCTTCCGTTTCAACCGAATTCGCGGGCTCCATTTCGTCCCGGCGTCGCGCCCCGGCGTGTAAGATCGTCGCGGCGGGGCCGGCTTTCTCGGTGCCGACTTGATGATAAAGTGGGCAAAAGCTTCGCGGCGAGATGAAAAAGGAGGGCGCGATGGTAATAGCGGCGATGCGACGGGAAAATTCCGACGCGCTTACCACCACCGGTCGTGCGGCCCGGCTGGCAATCCGGCGCAACACGCATTCCGGCCCGACCTCGGGGCTGGCGCCTGGCTTCGTGCAGGCCAATCTGGCGATCCTGCCGCAAGCCTTGGCGCAGGATTTTTTGCAGTTCTGCCAGCGCAATCCGAAGCCATGCCCGCTGATCGGCGTCGCGGCGCCGGGCGATCCCCGCATCCCGGCTCTGGCCGACGATCTCGACATCCGCACCGACCTGCCGCGCTATCGCGTCTGGCGCGACGGTGCGCTCGCCGACGAGCCGAGCGACATCCTCAAATACTGGCGCGACGATCTTGTTACGTTTGCCATCGGCTGCTCGTTCTCGTTCGAGCAGGCGTTGCTCGAAGACGGCATCGAGCTTCGCCACATGACGCAAGATTGCACCGTGCCGATGTACCGCACGTCGGTCGCGACCGTGCCGGCGGGACCGTTCCATGGGCCGCTCGTCGTTTCGATGCGGCCGATGAAGCCGGCGGACGCCATCCGCGCCGTGCAGATCACCACGCGATTCCCCTCGGTGCACGGCGCGCCGGTGCATCTCGGCAAGCCGGAATCGATCGGGATTGCGGACATCGCCAAGCCCGATTGGGGCGACGCGGTGCCGATCCACGACGACGAGATTCCGGTATTCTGGGCCTGCGGGGTGACGCCGCAATCGGTGATCATGGCGGTCGAGCCGGAATTCTGTATAACCCATTATCCCGGCGCCATGCTGGTGACCGACCGCCGCAACACCGAATTTGCGATCATGTGATCACCCGCCGTCATTCCGGATTGCCGCGAAGCGGCAAGTCCGAATCATAATCACGAATGGTGGTTATGGATTCGGCTCCTCGCTTCGCTCGGCTCCGGAATAGGATCAGAAAGCCTCCTAATGCTTATCGACTTCCAGCAACATTACACGCCGCCGGAATTGCTCAAGGGCGAGCCGGGCAAGGTCACGGTCGATCTCGACCGCGACGGCAATCCGAATTATCTGCTCAATCCGCTTCTTGCCGATCTTAAGGCGCATATCCGCATGATGGACGCGTCCGGCATCGATGCCGGCGTGCTCTCTTGCGGCTTAGGCTTCGATCAGCCCGAGCTTGCCATCTGCCGGCAGATCAACGATCGCATGCGGGGGGCGGAAAAGTCGCATCCCGGCCGTTTCATCGGCCTCGCTCATGTGCCGGCGCTTAAAGCCGCCGAGGCCGCGGCCGAGTTGAAACGCTGCGCCGTCGAGCTCGGCTTTCCCGGCGTCGTCATCGCTTCGGAATTGCAGGACCAGCCGCTCGATGCGGAGGCGTTACGGCCGTTCTGGAAAGCTTGCGCCGATCTTGATCTCTACGTCTTCATTCATCCGCTGCCGCGCGTCATCGGCTGGGCGCGCATGGATGCCGACGATCTCGGCCGCATGCTCGGCTGGGAATTCTCGCTGATGACGGCGGCGGTGCGCCTCGTCAATTGCGGCCTGCTCGACGAGTTGCCGACGCTCAAAATTCAATTCTCGCATTTCGCCGGCGGCATCGGCCGCTATCTCGGCCGCATTCGCGGATTCGAGCAGCGCGACAAATGGGGCACGGCGCTGGTGCCCCGCCACGGCCGTCAGCCGCGGCAAGCGTTCGACCATTATCTCGATCATCGCCTGTTCTACGACATCGCCGGCTGGGCCGGACCCGATCATGCCGCCGAATGGGGCGCGCATTGGGTGCGCTTCGGGCTCGAAGAGCTTGAGTTTTCCCAACTCGTATTCGCGTCAGACTATCCGCAAGCTGTGCGCGAGCCGGGCGAGGTCGCCGGCTATGTTCGGGCGGTGCGCGAGCTCGGCACCAAGGGCCGCGCCATTGCCGGCGGCGCCAATGCCGAAAAACTCATCCCCAATCTCAAAGGGCGGCTGACCGCGCATTTGAGCGCCGCCAAGGCGCGCGCATGAACGACAAGGCGGTGAGCGAAGGCGAAGTTTTCGATCCCGCCGCGAACGGCTGGGATCGGGTCAAGGGACATAATTTCGGCGAGCTGATTGGGCCGATCTGGCGCCGCGGCGACGCGCTGTTCGGCATCATCGCCGCGGACAAGCATCGCAACCATCGCGGTATTATCCATGGCGGCATGCTGATGAGCTTCGCCGATCAGGCGATGGGCATGACCGGCCGGCGCTCAACCGGCGACAAGCCGCACGCGACCATCGAGATGAACATTCAATTCGTCGGCGCGGTGCGGGTCGGCGATTTCGTCGAGGCGCATTGCGAGGTGGTGCGCAAGACCCGCTCGGTCCTGTTCATCGAATCGAAGCTGAAAGTCGGCACCCGCGTCGTGGCGGCGGCGAGCGGGATTTGGAAGATATTGGCGGAGCAATAGCGCTCTTACCATCGCGTTTCCCGGGCGCAGCGCAGCACGCAGTGGTGCGCTGCAGACCCGGGAACTTCATAGGCACTGAGTGTGGGACGATCCCGGATCAGCGGTGCAGCACTTCGTGCCGCACCGCGTCCGGGAAACGATGAGCGATTAGCCGCGAAACCTCTTCAACGTGCCGCCTTTCATCACCGCGCCGGGCAGCGGATGGCCGACGATGTCTTCGGCGAGTTTGGCGCATTCGATCAGCGCGTCGAGATCGATGCCGGTCTTGATGCCCATTTCCTCGCAGAGAAACACCAGGTCCTCGGTGCAGACATTGCCGGCGGCGCCGGCATGGCCGGCGAATGGGCAGCCGCCCAGCCCCGCTACCGCCGCGTCGAATCGCGTCACGCCCATTTCGAGGCCGGCATAGGCATTGGCGATCGCGAGCCCGCGCGTATCGTGCAGATGCAGCGCCACATCGAGGTCGGGCCAGCGATCGCGCAAACTCCCGACGACGCGCTTGACGGCGAGCGGCGTCGCCCAGGCCATGGTGTCGGCAAGCGTGACACAGCGCAGCGTGACGCCGTGCTGCTTCGCGACGTCGAGGATTTGCGCCACTAGCGCGACCACGCGCGAGACCGCAATGTCGCCTTCGAAATTGCAGCCGAATGCCGCCATGATGCTGCCGCGCTCGACCGGGATGCCGGCCGCCTTGTACATCTCGACGATGGCGTGCTGTCCGGCGAGCTGCTGCGCGGCGGTGCGGTTCTGATTGCGGATGGAAAATTTCTCCGAGGCGCAGAGCTGGATCGTGCCGGTATTGGTAAGGCGGCCGGAAAATTGCAGCGCGCGCTGAAAGCCCCGTTCATTGAGCCACAACGCCGTGTAGGCGACGCCTGGGTTCACCGTGATGCCGCGGACCACGTCTTCGGCGTCGGCCATGCCGGGCACGTTCTTCGGATTGACGAAGGAAACGATCTGGATGTGGTCGATGCCGGTCTGCGACAGCGCATCGATCAGCGCGATCTTGCGCGCGGTCGGGATCGCGCCTTTCTCGATCTGAAAACCTTCGCGCGGCCCTTCTTCGGTGATGTGAACTGCCGTCGGCAAATCGCTCATGATTTCTTCTCGACCGTGACGATGCAGCGCTTACTCAACGTTTCGATCTCGGCCGGCGTAACGCCGAGCTCGGCGAGGATTTCCTGCGTGTGCTCGCCGATAGCGGGCGCTTGCCGCCGCAGGCCGAAATCGTGGTCGTCCATTTCGATCGGTAGGCGCGGTAATTTCGCGCGCTTGCCGAGCGGAAATTCGATCTCGAGCATGCGGCCGCCGGCGTTGAGCTGCGGGTCCTCGAACAGGTCGCCCGGCTTGGCGACCGGCGCAAATGGTATATCGATACGGTCGAACAGTTCGGCAAGTTCGCTAAGCTTATGTTGGGCGACGATGCCGGCAACGATGGGCCGCAGCGCGGGACGTTGACGCACGCGGTCCTCGTTGGTCTTGTAGGCCGGATCGGCCAGCAGATCGTGCCGCGCGAAATGTTCGCAGAAGCGCCGCCATTGGCCGTCGCTGGTGATGCCGACGAAAATCTGTTCGCCGTCGGCGGTCGCGAACGGTTCATAAATAGCCCAAGCCCCGTCGCGCGCCGGCATCGGCGGCATCGGCTTTCCGGTCACCACTTCGCCGGCCATATGCGACATCATCAGAAACGCGGTGGATTCGAACAAAGCGGATTTCACCATCTGGCCGCGGCCGGTGCGCTCGCGCTCGCGCAACGCCGCCTCGACGCCGATCACCGCGAACATGCCGCCCATGATGTCGACCACCGAAGCGCCGGCGCGCAGCGGCTGGCCGGGCGGTCCGGTCATATAGGCAAGACCGGCCATGAACTGCACCACTTCGTCGAGCGCCGGACGGTGCTCGTAAGGTCCGCTCAAGAATCCTTTGAGCGCGCAATAGATCAGCCGCGGATTTTTTCGCGAAAGATCGCCATAGCCGCAGCCGAGCCGGTCCATGGTGCCCGGCGCGTAATTTTCCAGAACCACGTCGGCCGTCGCGGCGAGACGATGGAGCAAAGCGCGCCCCTCGTCTGATTTCAGATCGAGCGCCAGGCTGCGTTTGTTGCGGTTGAAGGTGGCAAAGAATCCCGCGGCGAAGCCGTACAGCCGCCGGGTATGATCGCCGCCCGCCGGCTCGATCTTGATCACGTCGGCGCCGAGATCGGCGAGGATCAGCCCCGCGGTCGGGCCCATGATGGTGTGACAGAATTCGAGCACGCGAATGCCGGAAAGCGGCAACGTGGAGTTCGAACTTGTGGCCGGCCCGGTCATTGCCATGCTCTATAATGACGCAATGCGAGGGGAGGAAGCCATGCAAAAGTCATTCGTTCGCGGCGCGCGATCGGAAAAGCGCGCCTATTCGGCCGCCGTCATCGTCGAGGGCGGCAAGACCGTTTGGCTTGCCGGCCACACCGGCGCGGTCGACGATGCCGGCAAATCGCTCGCCGGCGATTTCGACGCGCAATGCCGGCAGACTTTTCGCAATATCGAAAAAACGCTCGCCGAGGCCGGCGCCAAGCTCGCCGATCTCGTCACCATGACGGTGTTTCTGATCGATTCGCGCTACACCACGCGCATGACGGAACTGCGCAGCGAGATTTTCAGCAAGGATTTTCCCGCCAGCGCCGCAATCACCGTCGCCGGCTTCGCCAATCCGGACATGATGATCGAGATTCAGGGCGTCGCGGTTGTCTGACAATCACCTCTCCCCGCTGCGCGGGGAGAGGTCGAGCGAAGCGAGGGTGAGGGGGCCTCTCCGCGATTCTGAGCGTCGCAGATACAGCCGACAGCGTCGCAGATTTTGCCGGGCTTCCGCGCCCAGCGGCAAGGCCCCCTCACCCCAACCCTCTCCCCGCAAGCGGGGAGAGGGAGTCGCGCACCTACGCGTTTTTCCCGCGCGCCTCATGAATCGCCCGCCACAGCACTTCCGGCGTTGCTGGCATGTCGACGTGCTTGACGCCGAGCACCGAGAGCGCGTCGACCAGCGCATTGGCGACCGCCGGCATGGCGCCGACGCAGCCGGCTTCGCCGGCGCCTTTGACGCCGAGCGGATTGGTCTTGGTCGGCACCGGATTTGAATCGACGTGAAAGCCGCTCATGTCGCCCGCCCGCGGCATGGCATAATCCATGAACGAGCCGGTGAGGATCTGGCCCTCGGCGTCGAATTTGATGTCTTCCATCAGGATTTGCCCGATCCCCATGGCGATGCCGCCGTCGACCTGGCCGTGCAGCAACAGCGGATTGATCACCGTGCCGACGTCGTCGACCACGTTGTAGTGCAGGATTTCGACCTCGCCGGTATCCTCGTCGATCTCGAGTTCGCAAACGTGGACGCCGTTCGGATAGCTCGCCACCTTGCCGGAATAGATCGCCTTCTCGATCAGGCCGCATTCCATGCCGGCCGGCAGGTTCTTCGGATCGATCGAGGCCTTGGCGACTTCCTTGATGGTCAGCGTCTGGTTCGTCTTCTGGCTGGAGAACACGCCGTCGGCGAACTTGATGTCGGCGACCTCGACCTTGAACATATTGGCGGCGATGGCCTTGGCCTTGGCCTCGATTTTCTCCGCGGCCATGGTGAAGGCCGAGCCCGACATGGTCGCCGAGCGCGAGCCGCCGGTGCCTTCGGCGAAAAATACCTGGTCGGTGTCGCCCTGGATGTAAGTCACCTCGTTGGGATCGAGGCCGAGCCGGTCGCACACGATCTGCTTGAACGCGGTTTCGTGGCCCTGGCCCTGATTGACGCTGCCGGAAAAGATCGCCACCGTTCCGGTGCGGTCAAACCGGATTTCCGCGCCTTCGAGGCCCGCGGCGGCAGAGCGCTCGATGGTGTTGGAGAAACCCAAGCCGCGCAGCTTGCCGTTCTTCTTCGAGGCCGCGCGGCGCGCCTCAAAACCTTTCTTGTTCGCGGCAGCGAGCGCGAGGTCCATGTTCTTTTCGAACTCGCCGCAATCGTAGGTGAAGGTGACGCTGGATTTGAACGGCATGGCGCTCGACGGAATGGTGTTCTTGCGCCGCAACTCCGCCGCATCGACGCCGAGCTGGTCGGCGGCGAGATCGACCATGCGCTCGATGACGTAGCCCGCTTCCGGCCGGCCGTTGCCGCGATAGGGCCGCACCGGCTGGGTGTGTGTGAACACCGCGGTGACGTCGATATGCGAGGCCGGCGTGCGATAGACCCCGGCCAGCGTGCCGAGATTGCCGGTAAAGGCCGGCATGCCGACCTGCAGATAGGCGCCGATCGCGGCGGTGATTTTGGCGCGGAAGCCGAGGAAAATGCCGTCCTTGTCGAGCGCCAGCTCGGCCTCGGTGACGTTGTCGCGCGCCTGCGCATCGCAGAGAAACGATTCCGAGCGCGTCGCGACCCATTTGACCGGCCGGCCGACCAGTTTTGCCCCGAGCAGCACCAAGGCGACTTCATTATAGACGGCGGACTTCATGCCAAAACTGCCGCCGATGTCGCCGCAGACGACGCGGATCTTGTTGTCGGGCACTTTCAGAACGTATTGCGACAGCTCGGTCTGAAAAACATTGGTCCGCTGCAATGTCGTGTAGATGGTGTAGCGGCCCTCGATCGGTTCGTAGAGGCCGATGCAGCCGCGCGGCTCCATGGCCGCGGCGGTGACGCGGTTGATGACGAATTTATGCTTGACGACATGGGCGGCGCGCGCGAAGGCGGCATCGGTCGCCGCCTTGTCGCCCTCGACCTGGATGAAGCCGATATTGTTCGGGCAATCCTCCCAGACCAGCGGCACGCCGGGATCGGCCGCCGCGCCGGTCGAGACCACCGCCGGCAGCGGTTCGTAATCGACCTCGATCAGCTCGGCGGCATCGACCGCCTGGTAATAAGTCTCGGCGACGACGAAGGCGACATAATCGCCGATCATGCGCACCTTATCCTCGACCAGCGCCGGATAACGCGGCCGGTAGCCCGGTTTGTCGTCGCGACGCTTCAGTCCGCCGGGCACCGGCAGATCGCCGAAACCCGCGGCCTTGTAGTCGGCGCCGGTCAGAACCGCGAGCACGCCGGGCGCCGCTTTGGCCTTCGCCGTGTCGATCGCGCGGATGCGGGCATGGGCGTGCGGCGAGCGCAGCACGTAGCCGTGCGCCGTTCCGGGAAACACCATATCCGCGACGTAGCGGCCGCCGCCCTTGATGAGCCGCGGATCCTCGAACCGGGGAACGGGCTGACCGATCGCGAATTCACCCATCGCAGTTCTCACTTCTCGCCGATTATGCTGGAAATGCCCATGGAACGGCCGGGCATCGCTGGAACTTGCGCTTTTACAACGCCCTGCCGAGCCCTTCAATCGTCCCCTACTCGGCAGTAGGTTAGGCACGATGGCAGAGACCTTCGAATCCGCCCTGCAAGCCCGCGCCGACGCCATGGCGGACGCCTGCACCCGTTGCGGCAAATGCGTGGCAGTCTGTCCGAGCACCGTCGCGGCCGGACTTACGCCTGAAGAGCTGCAAAACCCCATCCACGTCATCGACGGCATCGTCGACATCCTCCGGCGCGGCCAAGGCAACGAAGCCGCGCGCAAATGGGCGTCGGGCTGCCTCCTCTCCGGCGACTGCATCGAGGCCTGCGATTACGGCGTCAATCCGCGGTTCCTGTTGCACATGGCGCGCGTCGCCATGGTGCACGCCAAAGCCGACGCCGTGACGCAACGCAAGAACGGCGTCGAAGGCTTCCGCAAAGTGGCGTCACGACGTGAAGCATATTTCGCGTCTGCAGCTCGATGACGCGCTGCTGGCGCGGCTGGGGCAGGGCGCCACGCGCCGTCCCGCCGCAGAACGGACCGCCCGATTTCGTCTTCTATACCGGCTGCAACGTGCTCAAGACGCCGCACATCGCGCTGTTGGCGCTCGACATCATGGATGCGCTCGGCGCCAGCTACGAAGTGATGGGCGGCCCGACCCATTGCTGCGGCGTGCAGCCGATGCGCTCGGGCGACACCGCCACTTTCGGCCGCGTCGCCGAGGCGACGCTCGACAAGATGGCGGCGAGCAAGACCGGCCAAGTGGTGTCGTGGTGCCCGGCCTGCCACGTCAATTTCACCGAACAGACGCTGCCGACGATCGAGCAGACGCGCGGCGCAAAACCGTTCGAAATGACGCCGTTCACGCTGTTCATTCGCGACCATCTCGACCGGCTGCGGCCGCTGCTGCGCGAGCCGGTGCCGATGCGCATCGCGCTGCACCAGCATCCCGGCATTCGCGGCGTGGTCGAGGCGGCGGAGGATATTCTATGGGCGGTGCCGGGCATCGAAGTCGTCGATCTGCAGCAGCCCGCGGTCGGCTTGCAGTCCAATAGTCTGCGCATCAACCCGAAATACCGCCGCGCGCTGCAGGAGAACGAGCTCGCGGCGGCGCGAAGCCGCCGGCATCGATGCCTTGGTCGCGGTCTATCATTCCGATCACCGCGAATTGTGCGCGCACGAGCGCGACTGGCCGTTCCGCATCATGAACATGTACGAGATCGTCGGCTTAAGCATGGGGCTCGACTACGACGACCGCTTCAAGCGGCTGAAAATCATGCAGGACGCCGACGCGATTCTGCTCGATTGCGCCGACCTCGTCGTCAAGCACGGCCTCGACCGAGATGCGACGCGGCTCGCGATCCAGTCGATGCTCGACGAGCAGCCGGCGCCGTTAAGGGGCGCGTCCTCGCCGCATCCGTCATCCTGAGGGGTTCGCGCGCCTTGCCCGCCGAAGCGCTCTTCGCGAAGGCGGGAGCGCGGGCCTCGAAGAATGCTGGTCAGGCAGCCCGGGCCGTCGCTCTTCGTGGCTCGCTGACGCTCGCACCTCAGGGCGACGGAACCTGCGCTTGCCTGAAGACCGTGAGTTTCGCTGCTGGTCAATCTGGTCCGACGTTCCTGCTTGTGATCGTCATCACCAGTCCATTGTGCGCGTCAAGGCCGTGCGCTGATCGGATACTTTTGTAACGAGCGACTTCAAAGAAGTAACAAGTGCACGATGATTGTTTTTCGTGGAATACGGCAAAAGCTTTGTACCTAACGTTTCCCGCACCGTCTGCACTAAGTCAGGATGCGCGTTTCCACCATAGGTCATATAATGCGGTAGTGCATGTTGGAAACGCGCTCCATTGTCTTCAAACAGTAGCTGAAAATCTGGATCGTCCAAACCTACTCCAACCATAAGAATTGTACTCGTCATTATTAATGCGTCTAACAGCCGATAGAATGAGGCATGCTTAGTGCGCGCAGTAGCATACTGGTTACGCGTGAATATCATTCCATGCGGATCATCAATTGATCCATGCGCTTTCAATATAAGTCGGTCACCTTGGCCTGCACCCGGTTCCGCAGACACCGAGTTAGGTGTTTTGATGGAACCGGAGGTGTGTCATGGAGAGACGGAAGTTTACACGCGAGTTCAAGCTTGAGGCTGTGCGGCTGATCAAAGAGCGGGGCGTGTCGTATGCCCAGGCCTCGCACGATCTCAGTGTGCATCAGTCACAGTTGCGCGGTTGGGTGAAGGCGCTTGCAGATGATCCGCAGCATGCCTTTCCTGGCCAAGGTCAGATGAAGCCCGAGCAGCTGGAGATCGCGCAGCTCAAGCGCGAGGTGATCAGGCTGAAGGCGGAGCGGGACATCCTAAAAAAAGCCGCGGCCTACTTCGCGAAGGAATCGACGTGAAGTTCGGTTTTATTGCGAAGCACCGGGGGATCTGGCCGGCGGGATGGTTGTGCGAGGCGCTCGGTGTCTCGCGGGGTGGGTTCTATGCCTGGCTGACACGACCGCGCAGTCGGCGCAGCCAGAGCGATGAAGAGCTCAGCGCGAAGGTTCGCGCCAGCTTCCTCGCCAGCGATCGAACCTATGGCGCCAGGCGGGTGTGGCACGACATGCTGGCGGAGGGTGTGTCGTGTGGATTGCATCGGATCGAGCGTTTGATGCGGCTACAGGCTCTCAAAGCCCGTCCGCGACGGCGTCGACTGCCGCCCGATCTGGGTGAGCGGCAGGTCGCCGCCGTCGCTCCCAACGTGCTCAACCGCAGCTTCGACGCGCCCGCTCCCAACCGCAAATGGATTGCCGACTTCACGTATGTGTGGACAGCGGAGGGCTGGCTCTATGTGGCTGCCGTCATCGATCTGTTCTCACGGCGCGCGGTCGGCTGGTCGATGAGTGCTGAGATGACGGCCCAGCTCGTGACCGACGCGCTGGTGATGGCAATCTGGCGCAGGGGCAAACCCGATGCGCTACTGCATCACTCCGATCGCGGTAGCCAGTACACCAGCGAGCAGTTCCAGAAGCTGATGTCAGATCACGGTGTTGTCTGCTCGATGAGCCGTTCGGGCAATGTCTGGGACAATGCGGCGATGGAGAGCTTCTTCTCCTCGCTGAAGACCGAGCGCACAGCGCGAAAAACGTATCGGACGCGCGACCAAGCCAAGGCTGATGTGTTCGACTACATTGAATGCTTCTATAATCCGAAACGCCGGCACTCGACGATCGGATATCTAAGTCCCGTGGAGTTCGAAATGCAGGCGGGATTCGCTTAGGCGCGTGTCAACCGAACCGGGTGCAGGCCATACATCTTCGTATAGCTCCTCCGTCTCCTCATCATCGAACGTCAATTGAGTTGCGTTACATTGGGGATCGGCGTCGACGACGAGAACCTTCCTTCTCCTTTCCGTAGCGAGAAACGCCGCCAAGTTGCATAAGAGGGTAGTTTTCCCGACGCCACCCTTGTTGTTAAAAATTGCAATCGATTTCATGTTGTCCTCAGTGAATGTCCTTGGCCGGCTATCTCACGATACCGCGGGCGGCATCAAGGTTTGATAATCCGGGCTGATCCCTTCGCGCCATCTTAGCGGCGAGCCTAGGTTGCAATTGGAATGTCTACAAGTTTGCGCAATTCGCTAAAATAGTGACGTCTTGACAGCCGTCTCCATTTCCGTTACATTGCGCACGAATCAAATCTCGCCCTAAGGGACGCCGTCCGGGTGATGCCGGGCGGCAGGGGCGAGTGCGGTGCCCGCGGGCGGGGCCTCATCAGCTCCGCCTCCGGGCGGCCCGGGCATCAGGCCTGCCGATACTATGATCGGCGCGTGAGGTGCTCACTGGACTGGGACAGGCGAAGGCGGGTAACGCCCGCCAGACCGCGTCCCAGGAAGCATGGCCTGGGTTGCGCCTTGGGTGACGTAAGTCCCCTCGGCGAGAGCCGTGGTGGAACGCCGGCAGGCGAGCGCGCCCGAGAGCGGAAAGGGCGGCGCAAGCCGCTCCTTCCGTGGCGCGACCCGCGCGCCGTTTGCGTGCGGGACTGACGACAGTGCGTTTGCCGGCGTTCCGCTTCCCTTATTTCTTCGTAGCCCGGATGAGCAAAGCGACATCCGGGATGGACATTGAAGCTTCTCGACCG
>CAWAAE010000005.1:0-1343701 GCA_963779855.1 uncultured Alphaproteobacteria bacterium
GTCGGCCTTCGAGGAAACTCGGAAGTGATCCGGCGAACGCTCGAAACGTCGAAGATGACCCAAAACGGTCATGGTTGCCGAATAATATATTTACTGAAGGCTATTCGACCGTATTCTTGGCTTCTCAACGAATTCAACGGGAGAACGACGTGGGTAGAAGCGTGATTGCTTTGATACTGAGCCTTTTGCTTTTTCCGTCCTCCACTCGCCACGCAGACAGAGCGGATCACCCAGGAGGCCGCGCACGCCATCGGCGTTGATGCCTACCTCTACTTCTATCCGCTCGTCACGATGGACATCACGCGGAAGCAGTCCGTGAACATCGAGCCCGGCAAAGAGTTCGGCAAAGGCCCGATGAATATGTTCGTGAACGTCCCGGCGTATCCGCCCGCCGATTTGAAGGTGGTCGTGCGGATCAACTTCGACACGCTCTATTCCATCGCGTGGCTGGACCTCACCAAGGAGGCCGCAGGTCGTCTCCGCGCCGGACACGGACGGGCGGTTTTACCTTCTGCCGATGCTCGACATGTGGACGGACGTCTTCGCGTCGCCCGGCTGGCGGACGACCGGCACCAAGGCGGGCAATTTCCTCGTCACTCCGCCCGGCTGGAGCGGAACGGTCCCGGAGGGATTCACGCGCACTCGCCGCTCCGACCCCTTATATCTGGGTCATCGGCCGCACCAAGACGGACGGGGCGGCGGATTACCCCGCGGTCCACAAGATTCAGGCGGGCTACAAGGTCACGCCGCTCTCACGCTGGGGCAAGGCACCCGAGCCGGTGACGGTGACGATTGACCCGAGCGTGGATATGAAGACGCCGCCGAAGACTCAGGTCGATACCATGCCGGCCGACAAATACTTCACCTACGCGGCCGAACTCCTCAAACTGCACCCGCCGCACAGCACCGACCAGCCAATCATCGCGCAGATGAAGCGAATCGGCATCGAGCCCGGCAAGAGCTTCGACTTCGACAAGCTCGACCCCGCCGTGAAGAAGGCGTTGGAGAGCGCGCCCGAGGAAGCCCAGCGGCTCATGACGTGGAAGGTGGCGACGATCGCCCGAGTCGCGAACGGCTGGTCCATGAACACCGACACGATGGGGGTCTATGGCAACTACTACCTGAAGCGTGCCATCGTCACTCAAGCTCGGCCTCGGTGCCAACCTGCCCGAGGACGCGATCTATCCGCTGAACCTCTTCGACGACACCGGCAAGCCGCTCGACGGCGCGAACAAATACACGCTCCACTTCGACAAGGGAGCCACGCCGCCGGTGAACGCCTTCTGGTCGATCACGCTCTACGATAGCGAAGGCTTCCAGGTGGCGAACGTGCTCAACCGTTTCGCGGTCAGCAGTTACATGCCGTTCAAGACCAACGCGGATGGGTCGCTCGACCTTTACTTCCAGAACGAGAGTCCCGGCAAAGGCAAGGAAGCCAACTGGCTGCCCGCGCCGAAGGGGGCGTTCAACTTGTCCATGCGTCTCTACGGCCCGAAGTCCGAGGCCCTCACCGGCAAATGGAACCCGCCGCCGGTCACAAAAATTCAGGGCGTCCTTAATTTGATGGCTCAGTGAGCATCGGCACGAGCACCAAGGCCGGAGCTCGCGTTACTGGAATGTCTGCTTGTGATGTGGTGGACGGCGCCCGCTCCCGGCAACGAAGTGCCATAGGGTGATCGTTGCAGTCGAATCACATCAGGCAGCCGTCCACATGCAAGTTACCACGATCGGTTTGGATATCGCCAAGAACGTGTTCCAGGTTCACGGGATCGACGCGGCCGAAAAGGTCGTCGTTCGGAAGCAACTCCGGCGCAGCCAGGTGCTGGCGTTCTTCAAGGCGCTGCCGCCCTGCCTTGTCGGCATGGAGGCCTGCGCGACAGCCCATTATTGGGCGCGTCAACTGACGAAGCTTGGCCACCGGGTGCGGTTGATGCCGGCGAAGGACGTGAAGGCCTACGTCAAGCGCAACAAGAACGATGCCGCCGATGCCGAGGCGATCTGCGAGGCGGTGCGGCGGCCGACCATGCGTTTTGTGCAAATCAAATCGGTCGAGCAGCAGGGGCAGTTGATGCTGCATCGGGCGCGCGATCTTTTGATGCGGCAGCGGACCCAACAGATGAATGCCTTGCGGGCGCATATGGCCGAGCTCGGGATTGTGGCTGCGCAGGGGCGCGAAGGGATCAAGGATTTGTTGAAGATTATTGCATTCCGATCTTCAAAGTCGGAATCGCCGAGTGAGCACAATCAACGCTGCGAGACTCAGCAGCGCAGTCGCCATCATGTAATAGCTTGGCGCCAACTTCGTGCCGGTGATCGCGATGAGCGACTGAGCGAAAAATGGCGCAAAGCCGCCGAAGATCGGCACGGAAATATTGTAGCTCAATGACATGCCACTGACCCGCGTCGCGACGGGGAAAATTTTCCCCATCAGCGAGGGCAGCGCACCGCTAAAAAATGATTTCAACAGGCTGATCCAACACACCATCAGCATCAGCACGGCAAGCGAAGCGTGGGCGTCCACGCAGCATGAACGCCGGATAAGATGTCGAAAGAAGAGCACCGTCGATCCTATCATGATGCGGGTTTGTCCAATCCGGTCTACCCAGAGGCCAGCCAAGGGCACGACCACGGTTTGTAGCACGGCAGCTACCATCGCCGCGGTGAAACCTATCCACTGCGGCAAACCCAGCTCGCGGATGGCGTAGGTCGGCATGTAGAGAAGCAAGTATTGTGAGCTGGTCGAGGCCGCGACCACGCCGACGGTGAGGAGGAGCCGATCCCATTGCTCCAAAAGAGAGTCGCGCAAGGGTGCGTGCGCCGGGCCGGTGCCGAAGGAATTCCGGAGTTTCCTCCATTTCACTACGGATGTAATAGCCGACAGGCCCGATCAGGAGTCCGAAGGCGAACGGAATGCGCCAAGCCCACGCCGTCAGGTCCCTAGGTGACATGGTGGTCGTCAGCAGCACACCGAAACCTGTAGCGATGACCGCGGCTAAACCCTGACTTGACCATTGCCAGCTCGCAAAATAGCCCGCGCGGTCGGGACGATGCTCGACCAGAAAAGCCGTCGAACTCCCGAATTCGCCGCCAACTGAAAAGCCTGCACAACCGCGCGGCAATAACCAGAACAGAAGCCAGCAAGCCGATAGAGCCATAGCTCGGCATGACGGTCATCAGCCCGGTCCCGATCGTCATCAGCAGGTCGGAGAGTAAGCGCCCGCTTACGTCCCTTGCGGTCGCCATAGTCGCCGAAGAATATCGCGCCCACCGGCCGCGCCAAAAAGGCAGCCCCGAAAGTGCCGAGAGTGTCACGAGGATCAGACCGCTTCGTCGGCGGCTGGAAAGAACACTTCTCGCTATCGTGACAGCGAAATAGCCGTAGACCAGGATTCATAGAACTCGAGCGCATTACCGAGCGAGGCGGCGATAATGGGCCCGTTGCCGCTCCGTGCCGTGGACCGGAGACGGTTCACTTACCGTCGCACTCATGGCTAGTCCGTAGATGGTTTATCGCTGATCCTCTGAAAAGAACGGTACCTTTCGTCATGCGCGGAGTAAATGAGCTTGGCTAAGCAGCTACGGATCGCCCTACACCCGCCGTCCTGATTGTCGCGTGGTGCTTTCGCTCACCTTCAATCATTCGCGGATCTCCATGGCGCGATCTCGCCCTTGGCCCATCGCTCACTCAGTGCGGCGCAGGGATATGTCCGGTTTCGGAGGAATAGTAATGAAGCGGCAATATGTTGACCCCAAATCTTTGCCCACCGACAAACAATCGATACAACAGGCTCTTGCCGCACTCTTTGAGCTTTCGGCTCACCCCCATCTCTCGGCATCTCCAAAACGCTCAATGAATGCTTCGACGCCTTTTTCGTACTATAGCATCGGCGAGGGGCCGACAAAGTCACGTCGCGAAGCGCGAGGACGCCGACGTATGAGCGCGCGCGATGCTCGATGCGCAGTGCACCCGCCAACAAGAACTCGCGCGCTGGCGCGCATTGCTGGAAGGACTGCAAGAAGCACGGCTGGACAAGTCGTCATAGAGGCTATTGCATGCACGCGCGAGCAAACCCCGCGCGTGACGGGTGTGGATTGATGAGCATCGTTGGCGTCGACATCGGCGGCACCTTCACCGACCTCGTGGCTTACCGCGACGATACCGATCGTCACCTCCAAGACATTGACTGTTCCCGCGGATCCACCGAAGGGATGGCCGACGCGCTTTCGCTGGCGGATTGCGATCTTGCCGCCATGGCCGAGCTCATCCACGGCTCGACCATCGCAATCAACACCGTGCTGGAGCGAAAGGGCGCTAAGACCGCTTGGTGACCACCCAAGGCATGCGCGACGTTTACGCCATCGGCCGCGGCAATCGCCCGGACGCCTTCAATCTGTTTTTCCATCGCCCGCGGCCGCTGGTGCCGCGCGACCTGACATTTGAGCTGCCCGAGCGCATGAACGCGGCGGGTAAGGTTCTCGCGCCGCTCGATCCGGCGGCGGCCATGCAGCTTGCGCAAATGCTGACGGCGCTTGACTCCAAGCAGTCGCGGTGTGTTTCCTGCACTCCTACGCCAACCCAGCGCACGAGATTCTTGCCGGCGAAATATTGCGGCGTGTGCTGCCTAACCTTTTTGTCACGCTGAGCCACGAAATACTCCGCGAATTTCGCGAATACGAGCGCACTTCGACGACCGTGCTCAACGCCTTCGTCGGCCCGCGAGTCAGCCGTTATCTCAACCGCCTGGAGGATTTCGCGAAAAAATCGCGCTTCGGCGGTCAGATCGCCATCATGCGCTCGAACGGCGGCACCATGTCGGTCGGCGAGGCGCGGCGCGCGCCGGTGGCGATGATGGAGTCGGGACCGGTCGCCGGGATGATCGGCGCCGGACGGGTCGCAGAGCTTCTCGGCATCGAATGCGCCATCGGCTTCGACATGGGCGGCACCACCGCGAAGACCTCGCTGATTACCGGCGGCGTTGCGCCGATTGAGGAGGGTTATGTCATCGGCGATGCTTTCACCGGCCAGCCCATGCAATTGCCGGTGGTCGATATCGTCGAGGTCGGCGCCGGCGGCGGCTCGATTGCCTGGTGCGATGAGCGCGGCGGCCTGCACGTCGGTCCGGTCAGCGCGGGCGCCGACCCCGGCCCCGCTTGCTACCGCCGCGGCGGCGAGGAGCCGACCGTGACCGATGCCGATCTTGTGCTTGGCCGCCTCAATGACGCGCGGTTTCTGGACGGCCGCATGCAGCTCGATCGCGGACGCGCCGAGGCAGCGCTCGGCAAGGTCGGGCAAAAACTCGGACTCGATGCCGTGACGGCCGCGCAAGGCGTTGCCACTATCGTCGACAACGCCATGTCGCTTGCCGTCCGGGCGGTTTCGGTCAAACGCGGTATCGATCCTCGCGAGACGACGCTGATCGCATTCGGCGGCGCCGGACCGCTCCATGCCGTCGCCATTGCGCGAGAGATCTCGATCCCGAAAGTCGTCATCCCAAAACTTCCCGGCGCCTTCTCGGCGCTCGGCATGCTGATGGCGCAATGGCGTCAGGATTTCGTGCGCACGCTGATCGGCGAACTCGGTAAAGTCAGCACCGACTTGGCCGCGACGGCTTTTGCCGAACTACGCGCCGCCGGCGAGGCCGCGCTGGCGCGCGACCGTCTTGCCGGAGGGCAATTCAACTTCGCCGCCGATCTACGCTATCGCGGCCAGGAGCACACTATTCCCATAGCCGTGAGCGGAGCGCAGGATTTGACGACCGCGACCGACGATACCCGCGCGCGGTTCGACGCGCAGCACGATCGGCGCTATGGCCATGCCGCGCCCGACCAATCGATCGAGATGGTCAATCTGCGCCTCGTCGTCACCGTACCGCGCATGCAGGATTCGATCGGGCTTTGGCTGACGGCGCCCTGGCAGCCGGACGGCAACGCGCCCGAAGCGCGGCGTCCGGTCGTTTTCGCGGATGCCAAGCGCCCGGTCGAGACGCGGATTGTGTGGCGACCGCATCTTGCCGCCGGCAGCAAAATCGCCGGTCCGGCCTTGATCGAAGAGGCCAATTCCACCACGCTGATCGGTCCCGGCGATCGGGCAGTGGTCGACGCGATCGGCAACATCGTCGTCACGCTTAAGCAAGGCGAAGGCCAAGAATGAAGGTCGATCCGATCACCGTCGAGGTGGTGCGCAACGCCGGCAACGCCTACGCCGACGAAATGGCGACGGCATTGTGCAAGTCCGCCTACAATATGATGATTTACGAAGTGCGCGACTTCTGCTGCGGGCTTGTCGACAACGAAGGCCGCATGATTTCGCAGAATCAGGGCGGCCTGCCGATTTTCCTAGCCGATCTTGGCGTCGCGGTGAAGGACGGCATCGATCGTTACGGCCTCGACGGCTTTGCACCCGGCGATGTCGTGATCATGAATCACGGCCAAGTCTGCGGCCAACATCTCAATAATGTCGTGATCTACGCACCCTGTTTCCACGACGGCAAGATCGTGGCGTTCGCGGCAAGCCGCGCCCATTGGGTCGATATCGGCGGCATGCGCGTCGGCTTCGGATCGGTCGAGACCACCGAGATTTATCAGGAAGGCATGCAGTTCCGCTCGCTGAAGATCTACGAGGGCGGCAAGCGCAATGAGACATTGTGGCAGATCATCAACGACAATGTGCGCTTCCCCGAAGCGGCGCTTGGCGATCTGCGCGCGCAGATCGCGTGCTGCCACCTCGGCATTCGGCGATTTGGCGAATTGCTGCGCCGTTATGGCCTAGACAGGGTCGAATCGTGCATCCACGCGGCGTGGGACGCCACCGAGCAGGAGGCGCGAGCCTTTGTCGGCAGAATTCCGGACGGCGTCTATGAGGCGGAGAGTTTTCTCGATAATGACGGGCGCACGCTCGACGTGAAGCTGGGCCTCAAGGTCAAGGTGACGATCGACGGCGAGCGTATGATCGTCGACTTTTCGCAAGTGAACGATCAGACACCGGGGCCGATCAATTCCGGTTATTCCGGCGGTCTTGCAGCGGCCCGCGTCGCCTTCAAATGCCTCACCCAACCCTACGCGCCGGTCAACGAAGGCTGTTTCCGGCCGCTTGAGCTTGTTCTGCCGCCTGGCAAAATCCTCAATGCCAGATCGCCGGCCGCGCTTGGGTTGTGGAGCATTCCGCTGCCCACCGTCATCGACACCATCCTCAAGGCGCTGGCGCCGGTGCTGCCGGAGCGGATTCCGGCCGCGCACAAGGGCGACATGGGCGGTTGCTCGATCAGCGGCTACAGGCCTGACGGCCGGCGCTTCCTGCTAATGAACATTTTCGGCGGCGGCTGGGGCGGACGACCGCACGAGGACGGCAAATCCGCCTCGGTGTCGATCTGCCAGGGCGACGTCCGCAGCGCGCCGATCGAGCTGCAAGAGATTCAGTATCCGTTTTTGATCGAACGCTTCGCCTTGCGCGCGGATTCCGGCGGCGCGGGGTACTATCGCGGCGGGCTCGGCGTCGATCTCAGCTATCGCGCATTGCAGCCTTGCCTCGCCAACGTCAATTGCGAGCGCACCAAGGACCCGCCCTGGGAACTCAACGGCGGCAAGCCCGGCGCGGTCAACGACGCGACGCTTATTGGCGCGGACGGCAGTGAACGCAAGCTCAAGAAAGCGACCGGCGTGACGATGCAGGCGGGCGACCGGCTCATCTTCTCGACGGCCGGCGGCGGCGGCTGGGGCGATCCGCGCCGGCGCGACCGCAAGGCGGTCGCCGCCGACGTCCACGCCGGCTACGTTTCACCCGAAGCGGCGCGGCGCGACTATGCATTCGATGCCGCGCAGGACCAAGCGGCGGAGTAGGGACGAAAATGCTCGCGGACGAACGGCGACAAAGGCTGGCGGCGGCGATGCGCGGGGCCGGCATCGCTCACCTCGTGCTCTACGGTAATGCCTGGCAAGGGGATTACCTGCGCTACGGCGCCGATTTCGGCATTCTCGAAGGGCACGGCATCGCGCTGCTATCGGCAGCCGGGGACGTCGAGCTTTATCTCGATAGCGCCACCGACGCCGAGCGCGCGGAAATCGAGGTGCCGGGCGTGCCGGTGCATTTCGCGGCGAACATCGCCGGCACGGTCGGCGCGCGGCTTGACCGCGTGGCCAACGAGCGCATCGCCGCCGCGCCGCGACGTTTCCTGCCGCGCTGGCTCGCCGATCCGGCGCGCAGCTTTGCGTTGGACGACGCGACGGCGCTCGTCGATAGACTACTCATGCACAAAATCGATGGCGAGATCGCAGCAGTACGGCGCGCCGCGCAGATCGCCGACGAAGCTTATGCGGAGTTTCGGCGCGCGGTACGGCCGGGCCGGCGCCAGTTCGAGATCGTCGCCGACCTCGAGGCGTATCTTCGCCGCCAAGGCTGCCCGGACAATTTCATGATCATCGGTTCGGGCGGCAAAGATATTTTCGGCATGACGCCGCCGTCCGAGCGCCGGATCGCGGCCGGCGATCTCGTCACCACCGAACTGACACCCGCGGTCGAGGGCTACTTCGCTCAGATTTGCCGCACGCTGGTCGTGGGCAAGGCGAGCCAGCCGCAACGCCGCGCCTTTGGCGTGTTTGTCGAGGCCTTGGAGGCGGGCATCGCCGCGGTGCGGCCGGGCGTGCGCGCCGGCGACGTGGCGAAAGCCGAGAATGACGTGTTTCGCAAATACGGTCTCGGCGAATACACCACCAGCCAATGGACGCGCGTTCGCGGCCACGGCATGGGCTTGTTCGCCGACTCGAAACCCCACATTCTGGAAGACGTCGACACCGTGCTCGAACCGGGCATGGCGCTCATCGTGCATCCCAATACTTATCATCCCGAAGCCGGCTACATCGTGCTGGGCGATGCCGTCGTCGTGACCGAGCGAAGCGTCGAGGTGTTGTGCAAAACTCCGCGCGAATTGTTCGAAGTCGCCGCATGAGAATTAAGAAACGATCATGCGCCGCGGTTTGATTGCTCGTTCGCTCGTGGAGTTGCCCGACGCCGTGTTCGACGCGCGGGTTGGGCGTGTCCGCGCGGCGATGCGAGAGACGCAATGCGACGCGCTCGTCGTCTATACCAACAATACGAGGCCGGCCGGCGTATCCTGGCTTGCGGGCTTTGTGCCCTACTGGTCGGAAGCGCTGCTGGTCGTACCGCGCGAGGGCGCGCCATATCTCGTCGTAGCACTCAGCTTTCGCGTCAAATCCTGGATCGAACGCGTCAGCCGCATCGGCGAGGTTTTGCATACCCCGCGCATTGGGCTCAAGGCGGCGCAACAGATTGCCGCCGCACGCCCGGATGCGGTCGTCGGCATTGTCGATTTTGACGGTCTGCCCGTAGGGATTGCCGACGATTTGCGCGAGGGCGCCCCCGGCCTCACGCTCCGCGACGCGAGCGCGTTGTTCACCACGCTACGCGCCCAAGCTGACCCGGCGGAGATCGCCCTTGCAATGAAGGCTGCCTCCATCGCCAATTGCGCGCTGAGCGCCGTGCCGCGCGACACCAGCCTCAACACAGCGATTGCCGCCGTCGAGGGTGCGGCACGCAATCTCGGCGCGGAAGAAGTTTATGTTGCAGCCGCTCCCGATCTCGACCGCGACTGCCGGTTCAGGCGCATCGAAGGCGAGCCGATGCGGGGCAAAAACTTCGCGTTACGCGCAACCGTCGCCTATAAGGGAACATGGGTGCGTGTTGTGCGCACCTTTGCCGACCCCGCGATTGAGCATCTGGCGTTGATCGAGGTTGCGAAAGCGGTCGCGCAATTGCCGAGCGATCGCGGGTTTTCCGGCTTTCAGTCGTGGCTGGCGGAGGGCTGCCGAATGACGCAACCGCTGGAACCGCTGTGGGGATCGCGCCTAGGCCCGTCGGCGCCGCTGCCGCTCGGAGCGATCGTCTCCGTCCAGGGCATCTTGGCGATCAACGGTCGCACGGTACCTGTCGGCGCCCCGGCGCTGATCGGAGCACATGGTGAGGCGGCGAGCCTGCTCAGCGAGCCATCGTACTGCTAATTAAGGAATGGCAGTTACATCGCGGCCTTCACCGGCACGAACTCCGTGGTGAACAGTGCCTTGTCGTCGGGAATAGTGTCCAGCAATCCCATGTCGATGAAGGACTTTTTGAGACTCGCGACGGCCTGTGGGTCGAATGTGCCGTCCGTGCTGAAGTAAGGCATCTGTTCGTCATAGGCGCGGGCGGCGACGGCCGGGCTGACGTCGATCACCTTGGCTGAAATCTCGACCGCCGTGGCTTTGTTCGCCTTCATGAAAGCTATTGTTTCAAACCAGCCCTCCAGGAAGGCGCGCACTGTCTGCGGATGCTGCTCGATCAGTTCGTCGCGCGCGAAGATGACGTGAGTGATGAAATGATCGACGAACGGCGTCGCCGTGGTAATGACGCGCCATTCCTTGGCTTCCTCGAGCTTGTAGCCGACTTCAAGCGCGCCGATATAGCCGTCGATCTGACGCATCTTGATTGCGGCGCGCGCCGGCGGCATGCCGCCGATCGGGACCACGTCGATGCCGTTGCCGTTCCAGCCTTCCTTTTCGTTGATGCGTTGGCCGATCCAAGCGGTCAGCGAGCCGACGGTCGTGACGCCGAGCTTTTTGCCCTTGAGATCGTCGACCGTCTTTATGTCGAAGTCGTAGCCGACCATCACCGCCATGTTGCGCGGCAGTCCGTACATCGCGGCGACCGCCTTCGCCGGCACGCCTTTGGCGCTAAACGCCATGCTGGGTCCGCTGCCGATGCCGATGTCGACGCTGCCGGACGTCAGTAGCTGTTGCAGCTTGGCGTCGCCGCTCGACGCCGATTCCTCGATGTCGAGGCCGTGCTTGGCGAAGATGCCCATCTGGATGCCGATATCGAGCGGCGTGAAGGTCCAGGCAAACGGCACCACCTTGGCGACGCGAAGTTTATCGGCCGCGCCCGCCGACGTGAGCGATGCCGCGAGCAGAAGCATCGCGCCGCATGTCAGAAATTGCAGCAAAGCCGCGTGGAAAAACCGTTTCATTGCTTCCTCCCCGCGGATCTTCGCCCCGCGCTCGAACGGCGCAGGATCATCGCAGGATTCGCTGCTTATTGCCATGAGGCAGGGGCAAGCCTCACGTTGACCGGCAATGTCCCCCTCACTAGAATCGTGGTAACCGAAGTCGTCGCGCAGGAGCCGCTTGTGCACATTATCAACTCGCATTTTCATTGGTGGCCCAGGTCTGTTTTCGACAAGCTGTGCAAGCGCAAGGATTTTCCTAAAGCGCGCGTCAACACCCGCGGCGGCTACGACTATATGCGCCGACAAGACAGCAGCCAGCATCTGAATTCCTGGGCGGAGTGGTTCGATCTCGACAAGCAGTTCGAATACATGGCGAGCCTGCCTCATCAGGTCGACGTGGTCTGCTCGATCGGCCCGTTCTCGGTATCGTTCTCCGACATGCCGCTCGATAAAGGCCGCGACTACGCGCTGATGTGGAACGAGGAGATGGCGGGCGCGCAAAGGAAATATCCTGGCCGGTTGTGGGCGAGCGCGGCAGTGCCGTTGCAGGACACGCGCGCCGCGATCGAGGTGGTGGACGACGCGGTCAATCGCTTAGGCCTCATTGGCGTCAATCTGCCGGGCAGCGTCGGCGCCGATGCGCGCATCGACGCCGAGCGGTTGGAGCCGTTCTATGCCCACGTCGAGAAGCTCGGCCTGCCGCTCTTCCTGCATCCGACCGACGTCATCTTTCAGGACATGCTCGACGGCTATGACGGCGCGCTGCATTTAAGCCTTGGCCGCGTCATCGAAGTCAGCGTCGGGGCGATGCGTCTCATTCTCTCCGGCGTGATGGAGCGCCATCCGAACCTGAAAATCGTCATGTCGCACACCGGTGGATCGCTGCCCTACCAGGCCGGCCGCATGGACAAGAACTCCAAGGCCGCGAAGCTGCCGAAGCCGGTGCAGGACTACATGAAGCGCATGTTTACCGACACGGTGTCGCCGCACTCAGCCGGCATCAAATTCGCGATCGACTATTACGGCATCGATCACGTCATGTACGGCACCGATTATCCGTGCTGGGATCCGGCACCGTGCCTCAAGCTGATCGACGAAATTCCGCTTCCGGCCGCTGACAAGCAGAAGCTGTTCTACGACAACGCACGGCGCATTCTCGGCCTGAAGGACTCCGCGTCGAAGACGCAATCGGCAAAGCGCGAGCCGGCGCTGGCGTAAGCAATCACTGCCGCGGCGCGAAGCGCTCGTCAACGCTTTCCCATTTGTCGTAGCCGACGAGCTTCTTGTAATCCTCGAAATCCATGCCGTCGTTGCGGCGCGCGAATTTTCCGGACTTCATGTCGGTGAGCACGGCCTCGATCGCCTTGGCGGCGTGCATCAACGTGTCGAGGCCGAGCACCGCGCAGTTGAAGCCCAGCTCGCCAAGCTCCTCCATCGATAGGATCGGCGTGTGACCGCCCATCAGCGGATTGCAAATCTGCGGCACGTCGAAGGCGCTGCCGATGCGCTTGAGCTCGTCGATCGAGCGCGGCGCTTCGATGAAGATGCCGTCGGCGCCGGCGCGGATGTAACGCTCCGCCCGGCGCATGGCCTCGTCGATGTCATAGACCGCGCGCGCATCGGTGCGCGCCAAAATCCAGGTTTCCGGATTGAGCCGCTCCGAGCAGGCCGCACTGATCTTCGCCTCCGCCAGTTCGGTGGCGACGATTTTCTTGCCGACCATGTGGCCGCAACGCTTCGGCCATTGCTGATCCTCTATCAGGATGGCGCTTACCCCCATGCGTTCATAAGCTTGCACGGTATGCACCACGTTCTTGACGTCGCCATAGCCGTCGTCGCCATCGACGAACGCCGGTAAATCGCAGGCTGACATGATGTCACGTACCGCCGCCGAAATTTCGCCAAAGCCCATCAGTCCGACGTCGGGCACGCCATAACGGGCGCCGACCGCCGGGAAGCCGCCGATGAAATAAGTTTCGAAGCCGATCTTCTGGATGAGCCGCGCGGACAGCGCGTCATGCGCGCCGGGAACGACAAGCAACCGCTTGTCTTTGACGGCGCTGTTAATAATCTGACGAAAACTGGTCGGCATTGACGGATCCATCCGATAATTCAGGTCTAAATCAAATGTCCGAGATGGGTGATAAGCGGGTTCTCGGCCAGCAGGAACACAATGCCCGATAAGTGCCGATAGCGGAAGTTGCCAATCGCTAATCGCGTGAATAGGCCGGGGAAGTCCTCAGCGATTCGACGTCGCAATCCGGCGCATTACGGTCGCCAGGAAATAAGCGATCTCATAGCGCTGGAGACGCCTGGCCGCGAGGGCCCACCGCGCGGAGTTCGGCCTCCGATCGCCGCAGCGATGTCGCGCCGCGATCATAAAACTCTGGCATCAGGCGCGCCGCATGACAGCATTATCGTACGTATGCGTGAGATGGATTCAGGCACGAAAAAAGCCCGGAGCTTTCGCTCCGGGCTTGCTGTGAAACAATGATGTTTAGTGTCCCGTCCAATTGAACTTGTAGACGAGCGACGTTGTAATCGTCTGTACATAGGGCGTTACGCGGATTCCGACGCCTACCGGGACTCCTATGGCGCTGATGATCACGGGAACAGTCTCCGCGTCAAAGCTCGAGTAGCGATATTCGCTGCGCATGAACCAGCCGGGGGGTAACCAGGGAGATAACGACATGTCCGTGCCGCCGCCAAGGAACCAACCGTGATAGGTCTGCGCCGGGAGATCCAAACCGCTAGATGCACCGGTAAAGGCAGAATTTAGATTGATCTGATTGGCGCGCGTTTCCGTGAAACCGCCGTCCCAGTATGTCAACAGCGAAGGAGTGACCAGATAACCGATCCGGCCACCGAACGACCAGGCCCCAAACTCTTCTGCGTTGCCGACCAAAGGAGCAAACGGGTCGGAAACATTACCGCGAATATCTTCGAAGTCGTAATCGCCGAAGGCACCCACGACAAAGTTGGAGCCGCTAAACTGGTAGTCGCACCCGGCACCGACCCGGCCCAGCCAGCCACGGCCGCCACTGGTAGTGGATAAATCGAGTGGAATGCCGCCCGGATCCGTTACAGCGTTGTGGTTTCCGTTCCACATGCCGTAACCGAAGCCGGCGTCGGCGTAGCAACCCGTCCAACTCGTAACCGGCGGAGGCGCGGGGGGAGGCGCCTTCATCGCCATGTCCGCCGCAAGCGCGGAACTCGTGGCCAGCGCAAAGCCAGCAATCGAAGTAAGCAATAGCTTCTTCATGTCGTCCCCCTGTTTGATTCTCAATCCGAAATCCAATTCCCATGCTAGCTTTATCGATCTTCAAAGTCTGTGTCTGATCGGCAACAGTGTGTTAAATTCGATGATTGCGATAAATATGTGAAAACATTACATTTTTTGCGGCTGAACGGGCGGTGACGTTATCGTCGCCGGAGAGATCCCTCCGAAGCCCCACTCGGATACCACAAAATGCCACGGAACAGGCAGATGAACGCGGGCAGCGCGCCGATCATACACCCGACCGATTTTTCCGATGAAAGCATGACCGCCTTTGCGCATGCGCTGAAAATCAGCCTTGCCGCCAAGTGCAAGCTCTATGTCGTGCACGTCGCCGAGCGCGAAGACGCAGACGAATGGCAAGCCTTTCCGCACGTCCGCCGGATGTTGGCGCGCTGGGGACTGCTCGAGGCGAACGCTCCGACCGCGGCGATATTCGATAGACTAGGCGTCGAGGTCGCAAAGGTTGAGATCGAGCCCCTGGAGCCGGTGCGCGGCCTGGCGCGTTTTCTCGAAGGCCATCCGAGCGATCTCTTGGTGCTGGCGACGCAAGGCCGCGAAGGCCTGCCGCGCTGGGTTCGGCCGTCGATCGCCGAAGCCATGGCGCGCCGCGTGCACATGCAGACCCTGTTCATCCCGCCGCACGACGCGGGCTTCGTCGATCAAAGGACCGGTGCGTTCGATCTCAAGCGCGTCCTGTTCCCGGTCGATCATCACCCGGCTGCAGGGCCGGCGCTGGGCGCTATCCAGCGGTTTTGCCGCGCACTGAGCGTGCAGCCTGGAATTCATGCCCTGCACATCGGCGCTGATGCACCGGTGCTATCGACATCGGCCGATCCCGCGGACATTGTCGCCGTCGAGCTGCGTGCCGGAAACGTCGTCGATAACATTCTGCAAGCCGCGGCGGACATGAAAGCAAATCTGATCGGCATGGCGACGGCCGGTCATCACGGCCTGCTCGACGCGCTTCGCGGCAGCACGACGGAGCGCGTGTTGCGGCAGGCGCCTTGCCCGATGCTGGCGATTCCGATCAGCGGCTAGGCTGTTGGCGCCGCGGTCCTCGACGAGAAAACCAACTCAATCTTTGTCTTGAGCGTCAACGCATTGAATGGCTTGACGATGTAATTATTGACGCCAGCCCGCCTCGCCGCGATCACGTATTCGGTCTTGGCTTCTGCCGTTACCATGATAAACAACGTTCGTTTTAGGGTCTCATCGCGTCGTACTTCGCGAAGGAAGTCGTAGCCGGACATCGGCTCCATGTTCCAATCCGAAATGACGAGGCCGTATCGCCGGTGGCGCATCCTCGACAACGCCGCGGCGCCATCGTTGGCGTCGTCGACATCCATAAAGCCGATTTGCCGCAATAAGCTTCGCGGGATATTGATCATCATGCCGGGATCGTCGACGACAAGCACCGGGACGGACGTATCCAAAGCCATTACTTTGTTTTTTTATCGCTCAACCGCAATGCTACATTTGACAGTTCGCGGTTGTGTAAACTTGCCCGTTAACCAACAAGTAAGAAATACCGGCGATGCGGGACAAGATCGTTCCGCCAAAAAAATTGTCTCCTGACCGCAATGCCGGCGGCCGGAGACAAAGCAAAGCCACACAGCAAACGAAGCGCCGGCGGTCCCGACGCCTCGTTAAGCTGTATTCAGTGCGACAATGAGGGTAGACTTAAGCTGCCACGCCGGGGCAAGTGTCGAGGCCCGAGCAGAAAGCGAGCGTGAAGGCCCCTGCCTTCTCTCTGACGGTGCCCGCCGCGGCTTCCAACGCCTCGTCGGATACGTCGAAGGTGAGGATCTCTTCTTCCCTCTGGTCGATGTGGATGTCGTTCATAGCCTTGTTCCTTTCGTTCGCCAGCGGCGCCGGCAATCACCAGGCAGGACGAGAAATTCGCTTAGACCCCCCCGCCACGATGCCCATTAAATCATCGGCTGCGAACACTGTAAAGTGTATCCGGCAAATGTGACAGGTGGCTGATTTATGAAGACAAATCGCGTGATTTTCGCGGCCGTCTCGGGCCGTCAAGTCGCTGCCCAAAGGCTGTGTGTGCGCTGCGGCATAACCACCGACCGGCGACGGCACAAGGCCGAGTGGTTACAGAATACCCGCTGCACGGCTATAGCTTGCGCAATCTGATCGGAGCGGCCGCGGTGGATGCCTTTTACGAGCGCTTGAGGCTGCGCGCTGCAACCATCGACGAGCTATTGTCCGACGCCTTCGAACCTTCGCCCGGAATGACGGGCGATGGCGATTTAGCCGCGCGGCGCCTTGGCGCATGGTGCCGGTCCGCCGCCGCCGGCGATGAATCGCTGCTGGTTCGCCGGATCGAGCGCGACGGCTTGACGCTCGCTCAGGTGCGCGAGCGGTTTGCAGCGGTGCGGCCCAGCATGTCTGTCCCGCCCGCCGGCTGGATCGAGGACGCCGCCTGGCTCGAGGAGGCGCTGCAAGTCTCAGCCGAAAACGCCAGACCCAATGCCGGACCCGCCAGGGAACCTTGCGCGTTCGAGGAACTTCTTGCGCCGGTCGTCACGCAAGCCGAGCTACGTCTTTGGCAGCGTCTCGACGCACCGGCGGTCGACAACGAAAGCGCGCGCGCCTGCCTTTCGCTTTTTCTGCTCCGAGAATTGTCCGCCCTCGCCGCTCCGGCCATTTACGAGCGCTTCGCCAGGCTACGTAACGAACTTGCAGGTAACGCTGCCGCGGTTAACACCGGCGCCGGGTGCTACGATCAATTCGTAGGCGATATGAAATCGGGCGGCTTCCGCCGCCTGTTCAAAGACAAGCCGGTGCTGTTGCGCCTGCTGGCGACGCTCACGCGGCAGTGGATCGACACGTCGCGCGAATTCGTCCTTCGCCTTGCCGCGGATCTCCCGGCGATGCGTCGCGACTTGCTGCAATCCGGCGGCGAAAGCCGCGTCGACGCCATCGAAGGCGACCTGTCCGATCCGCACAATGGCGGGCGCTCCGTCTACATCGTGCGTTTCGCCGACGGTGCACGCATCGTGTACAAACCGAAGGATTTAAGGCTCGACGTTGCCTGGCGCGGTTTGGTCGAGCGGTTAAACCGCGCCGATCCACCCGTGGTGCTGAAAGCCGTTCGCGCCATCGCGCAGGACGGGTACGGCTGGACCGAATTCATCGATCACGCGGGGTGCGCCGATCATGAAGGCTATGCGCGATTCTTCCGCCGCGCCGGGGCATGGCTTGCGCTCTTCCACGCTTTCGCGGCGACCGACATGCATCAGGAAAACACGATCGCATCGGGCGATCATCCTGTCCCGATCGATTTGGAAACGATCCTGCAGCCGTCGGCCGACGAGCATAAGAATCAGGAGCCCGAGGGCGAGGCCTTCAATGCCGCAATGGATATCATCGCCAATTCGGTCATGACCGTCGGCTTGCTTCCCGCCTATGGACGATCGGCCGACAATAACGTCTTCGCGATGGGCGGAATGACCGCCGATTGGGGCGCCAGGACGGTCATTAAGTGGAACGCCATCAACTCCGACGCCATGCGCCCGGCGAAAGCGACGGAGCCCGGCGAGATAAACACCAACTTGCCGCATGCCGGCGGCCGTTACGGCAAATTCGCCGACCATGTCGACTGTTTCGTCTCGGGCTTTGCCGATTACGCGAAGTTTCTATCGCGCCAGAGAGGACAGGCGGAAGCTTTGTTCGACGGCTTTGCCGGCGTCCCCGTGCGCAAGGTCGTGCGGCCGACCCGGTTCTACTACATGCTGCTGCAGCGCCTGAGGGACCACCGCGCCATGGACGACGGCGCCGTCTGGTCGGCTCAAGCCGACTTCGTGGCGAGGCTTGCGGAGTGGGACAAGGAGTCCGATCCGCTGTGGCCGTTGCAGCGCGCCGAACGCGACGCTCTTTTGTCGCTGAACGTGCCGCACTTCGTATCGGCGAGCGACGGCAATGTGATCGGCGACGCGGCTGGCACATCGGTGCGGACCGTGGCGACCTCCGGCTTGGCGCGCGCGCGCGCGCGCGTGCAGAACTTCGATGAAAAGGAGATCGCCTGGCAGATCGAAGTCATCCGGGAGAATACGAATTCGAGCTTGCCTGCCGCGGCTGCAGGGCAGCAAGCAACCTGGCGCGAAGAGACGCCGGCCGATGACGCGAGCGCCGCACCGAGCAAGGAGATTTTCATCGCGGAAGCCGACCGGATCGCGTCGGAGTTGTCGCGTTACGCCATTCGCCGCGGACCGGGCGCCGCCTGGATCGGTCTCGACTGGCTGGGCAACTCCGAAGTTTTCCAGTTGGTTTGTTTAGGCCCCGACCTCTACAACGGATCGAGTGGCATCGCGCTCTTTCTCGCCGCGCACGCGGCGGCGACCGGCAGCGAACCATCCGGCGCGCTTGCGCTCGCCGCCGTCGCGCTGCTGCGCAAGAACCTGACAAGCCGCAATGCGCCGCGCTTGGCGCGCGCGCTCGGTATTGGCGCTGCCACCGGCCTGGGCTCGATCGTCTATGCGCTCGCCGTCATGGCGAAATGCCTCGATAACGGCGACCTGCTCGCCGGCGCCGATGCGGCGGCAAAGCTGTGCACCGACGAGCTGATCGCCGCCGACAAGCAGCTCGACGTCATGGGCGGCAGCGCCGGTGCGATACTGGGACTGCTTCGCCTTTATCGCGACAGCCAATCCGCGGCGGTGCTCGACCGCGCCAGCAAATGCGGCGAGCATCTTTTGGCGCAACGCCGCCTCGGAGCGGAGGGCTACCGCAGCTGGGTCGGCCAAGGTGTTGGCGCACAAGGTGTTGGCGCAACCCATACGCACGGCTTGACCGGCATGTCGCATGGCGCCGCCGGCTTTGCCTATGCGCTTGCGTCCCTGGCGGCGGCGACCGGCCGCGACGATTTTTCCGCCGCCGCGTCGGAATGCATCGCATTTGAAAATTCGAGCTATGACGCCACGCGCCACAATTGGCCCGATTTACGAGTCGCCGGCGCGCCAGCGTGGCCGTGCCAATGGTGTCACGGCGCGCCCGGCATCGGGCTAGCGCGGCTAGCTACGCAAAAATTTGGCGCGCAAAAACGCGGCGGCAAGAATGGCAGGATCGATGCCGACCCGATGGCAACGGATATACGCAACGCCGTCGCCGGGGTGGAGCGAGCTTCGCCCGGCGGGTTGGACACGCTCTGCTGCGGCACGTTGGGCCGGATCGAATTCATGTGCGAGGCCGCCGGCACGCTAAAGCGCAGCGATCTTCGTGAACTTGCCGCGCGGCGGCTGACGACGGCGCTGCAACGGGCGGCGGCAACGGGCGATTACCGCTGGAATGCCGGCAAGCGGCAATTCAATTTGGGTCTGTTCCGCGGCCTGTCCGGCGTCGGCTACACGCTGTTGCGGCAAGCGTTGTTGCTGGATGGCGATGCTTCGCTGCCCAACGTTCTGATTTGGGAGTAGGGGATCTTTGCGGAGTATGATCTTTTCGGAAATTCGGCGACCGCTTTTCCGGATCATGCTTACTGCGGCTTCGCACCCGTGCAGGAGGCGACCAGCACCGCCTTGAACATGTCGAAGGACTGCACTTGCACCTGACAATTAGTCGAGGCGTCCGGCGCCACGTTGACGACTTGGCCCGCGCTGATCGATTGTTCCTTGCCGTTGATATCCAGCGTGACGCTTTCGTTACCCGGAGAACCGACCAAGCCCACGGTCAAATGCCCGCCGGCGACGACAAGCGATTGATTGGGATCGATGTTGTAGGTGTTCGCCGAAGGCAGAATCGCATTCAAACTTGCCTGAGCTGTGTCGAGCTTGGCCTGCAGCGCGGTCGCTTGGGCGCTCTTTTCGTCGAGTTGCAGCTTGATTTTCTGATTTTCAGAGTTGAGTCGCGCGATGGTGTTATCGCGGCCGCCTAAATCGCGATTAGACAAGAACTGGCCGTAGAGGTGGCCACCGACCAAGATGCACAGGATGGCGATGACGCACGCGGCGATTATGACGAAAAGGTTGTCGCCCACCGCAAACAAGCGCCGTCGAGAACTATCTGGGCGGCCCGCATTGGTCCCGTCGCTCACGTGGTGGTCCTCATTTGGCTATCCCCCTCACGGTTTCGGCTTTGCCGCGGTTTCGGAACTCGCGCCCGATCCGGGCGGCAACAAGCCGCCTGAGATTCGCGAAAGGATCGCTTGGACGTCGGGCAAAGTGAGCGGACTTGTTGACGCCTCCTGCCCTTCGCTATTCGCAGGCGTCGTCGGCGATGCAGCGGTTGCGGTTTTGCCCGACGGCGGCGGTGTCGCCTCGCCAGACGACCCGGCGGGCGGTTTGGTTCCGCTCGATCCGCCGGCGGGAGGCGCCGTGCCCGGCGACGGCGTCCCGGGTACCGCCGGCGACGCGCCGGTGGCGCCGGCTTGCGGCGTCGCGCCCGGCGCGGCGGGAACGTCGTTGCCGAGAATGATCGGCAACCCATCCTTGCCTGAGCCGATGATCACGATCTTGGTGTTGGGCGACAGCGCCAATTGCAGCGTGGCTTCGATGCCGCGCCAGCGCAGATACAAATCCGAAATCCCTTGGCTCACCGTCTTTTGGAACGCGGCGATGCCGTCGGCCTCGATCTGTTTTCGTTTCAATTCCTCGGCTTCGCGCTGCACACGGAATTTGAATTCCTGGATCATGTAGTACTGCTCGGTCTGGCGATTGATCGCCGCCACGATATCCGGCGGCAACTCGATCGAGAGCACGAGCGTATCGAGGACTTGGATCGCGTCCTGCAGGAAGCCGTTGTAGTGCTTGGGATCCGGCTGCTCCATCGCGTCCGGCTGCACCAGTTGATTGAGATTGCCGGCGAGGCTTTTTTGCGCGTTGTCGCGGATTTGCTTCTGAATCGTCTCGCGCGACGTATAGACTTGTTCGGCCGTGTATTGCGAAATGACCTGCCGCGCCTGACTGCCGATCTCAGGAGCGATGACCGAATTCAGATAATCCGGACCGATGAATTTGTGCAGCACGGCGACGGAGTTGTGCAGCAGTTGATAGCGCACGCTGATCTGCGCGCCCACGCTGACGCCGTCCTTGGAAATGGCGTTGTAGGTCTGGGTGCTGGATTGCAGCCGTAGATCATAGAGATACAGCTTGTCCCACGGCCAGACGATGTGGAGGCCTTCTTCCCGCAATTCGCGCGGATCGAGCACGGTGCCGCGACCGACCCAGCACCAGCAGTAGATATCGATGCCGTTGAACCGCTTCCACAGGACGCCGACTTTGCCGCTCGGAACGGTAATCACCACGTAGGGCCACAGCACGACGGCAATGAGCAGCGCCGTCATCAGGATGACGGAAACGCCGGGCAGATGGCGCGCGACATGACGCCACCATCCCCGCCGCCGCCGCGGGGGTGGCAGGTCATCAAGGGACTCTGGATAACTCGCCATCCCGTTACTCTCCAGCGGGCCCTATCATCAGCCCATTGTACGCTCTTCGACAATACGGCCTTCGTCCATCCGGATCCTGCGTGCGGGCAAGTGCAATTCGTCGAGATAGCGGTCGTCGTGCGTGATCACCACAAGCGTCGCGCCCGCGCGCATCATTTCCGGCAGCAGTTCGTCATAGAATTTGCGGCGAAATTCGGGGTCCTGCTCGGCCGTCCACTCGTCGAGTATCATAATCGGACGTTTCTCGAGCATGCTGACGATGAGGGCTAAGCGCCGGCGCTGGCCGCCCGAGAGCTCGAGCGTGCGAAATTCGCCGTCGGTGAGCGAAGTCTTGTCGGACAAGCGGAACTGCGCCAAGAGGCGGTCGATTTCGGCGGGATCGGCGTCGGCGATCCCGTACAGCCGCTGGAACAAATGATAGTCGAAAAAAATCGCCGACATCAATCCGCGATACTCGTCGCGCGAGGCGTTGTTGACCGGCCTGCCGTCCAGCGTGACGTCGCCGGAATCCGGCGGATAGAGTCCGGACAGCACCCGTAAAAACGTCGACTTTCCCGAGCCATTGCCGCCGGTAATGAATACAAGCTCGCCGGAACGCAAGCTGAAGTCGATCGGGCCGATCTTGAACGCGGTGTCGGAGAACTTATCGACGTAGCGGAACACGATGTTATGCATCTCGATTCGCTCGAAGCGCTTCGGCGCGACAGGCGCGAGCGAAGCGCCGGGGATGAGCGTGGCGGCCAGCGCGGCTTCCAAGCGGGCGATCCGGTCGGCCGCGGCATTGGCGTTGAGCAGGATCGGGATCGACTGCACCAGGCCGAAACAGGCGCCGACGACGAACAACAGCGCTGTCGTCGTTTTGGCGATCGACGAGCCGCCGAGCGTATCGGTTAGGTTCGGCGCAACGAACACGACCGCGCCGAGCAGGACGTACATCGAAATCTGGGACGTCACGATCATTTTGAAGGTTTCGGCCTGGGTGCGGATTTTGATGTTGGCCGCAGTCTTCGAGACTTCCAGCGCGTCGTCGAACAAATCGGCGCTGCGCGCGGCATTGAGCCTTACCTCCTTGAAGCCGTCGAGGAAGTCGATCAGCCGGTCGAACAGCCGGCGCTCCCATGCGGCCGATTCGCCCTTCTGCTCGGCCAGTCGCTTATTCTTGTGGTGAAAGATAAAGCCCGCGCCGGTGACGATGACGACGGTCAGGGCGAAGGTGATGAGCGACAGATAGGCGACGTAAAGGCCGACGAAGAAGATCAGCACCGCGCCCTGCACGGTGAAGCAGAGCATGTTGCTCGCTTGCGTCAGTATCGCGGTATCGCTGGTGACCGAGGCTACGATGCGCGAGCGGCCGATTCGTTCCAATTCCAGAAGCTCCGAATGCCTGATCATGTCCATCAGCCGCACGCGCAGTTTGTGGATGATCGCCTCGACCTCGGCGGTGGCGGTGATGGTCACGAATTGCTGCGACTTCATGAAGAGAAAAAGCGCCACCAGGAAAAGCGAGGCGGCCCACAGCCCGGGCTTTTGGCCGTTGCCGGCGTTCTGCACGCCGGTATTGATGGAGGCGAGGATGCAAGCGTTGCTGACGCCGCCGACGCCGGACATAAAGAGCAGCTTCGGCAGCGAGCCGTGCATTTCGCGGCGAACGAGCTGGATAAAGGACATTAGCGCGCAGTCGTCCGTCTATATTCAACACGCGCCGCCGACGGCTTAGAGACGGATGCGCCTGCCGAGAGTTACTCTACGTTGCGGCGACGCCATTCGACCCGCCGCGATGGGCCGGTGATGAATAGCACTGGCAACACCACCAGCGGAGTAATGATAAGTGCGAGGAAGAACGTCCCCCAAAAACCCATGCGACGGTGAGTGCCGGCGAATCCCGTGAGCAGGCACACGGTTATGTAGGCGAGAATGGCTGCGGCCATATGGGACTCGAACCCGTACTCGAGCGCGTCGCTCGAAGATTGTCACGCTTTAAGTGGAACTACTCTTCATCGCCGGCGGAGGCCGGTGCGACTTAAGAGCTCGTCGTCGCCGCCCCGGTGGTGTCGCCGCCCTTGGATCGTCGCGAATCCCACATCTCCTTTTGGGCCTTGACGAACTCGCGGTAGTCCGGGGGATTGAAATCGAGCAGCGTGCCACCCGATTCAAAGTGCTGAATGAACGCCTTGCCGATGGCGAAGGTGGCGCCGGCGGAAAGCACCGGCATGACGAACCCGGCCGCGAGTATGTTGACAACCGGCACGGCCTTCATCGCGCTCGCGGCGCCCATGCCGCTGGTCACCGGGATCATGGTTCCGGCCAGCGCCGCGATCAGCGCTTTGCCCCGGTTCTCGGAGAATTCCACGTCGTAGATTTGCGATACCCGGCGCAGCATCTGGACCTGAAGGGCGCCGACGGCCAGCACGTCGACCACCGGTAATGGGATAAGTCCGGCAACGCCCGACCAGATCGCGAAACGATCGACCAGTTTGGATGCCAGTTCACCGCGCGGTTCGGTCGAGGTCGCCGCAATGGCTTCGTCAGGGCTCAAGGAAGCACTCGATTTCTCCGCCATGGCGTATCCTTTCTCGGCATCCCCGGGGCTGGCTCAACTCGTCTGGCTCGATTAAGCGATCGAACCGGCTTGAACTTGTTCGTTGGCTCAATCGGGATGAGCTTTAAAAAGGCTACCATGGTGGGTAGCCGGTGCCAAGCACGAGCGGCTTGCCGGAAATATTGTCGCGCACCGTTACGCTAACCGACGCGTTCGCGCCCGGCGCCGCAGCATTTCGCTACTCAATAGGTGACCGCGGCGCGAAGCAGTCTAATCAAATCGCACGCTTAGAGCCGGTGAGATTGCGGGCGGCTCTGGGCGATCCGATCAGTGCAAAAACTACTTGAATGCCGAAGCGTGATATGTATATTATAGGTTGTAATAATTAATATAAACTCTCTTAGATTGTATGACGCAGCGGCTGACATTCACGCAACGGGAGGCTCGGCGCATGCGAGCTGCACGTGAGCTTCAAAGGGGCCTCACCCAGTCGCAAGTCGCCGCAATGCTTGGCACGACGAACGCAAGCGTGAGCAACTGGGCCATGCGCTTTCGCCTTGGCGGTTTCGACGAGCTGCGCGCGCGCCGCCCCGGTCGGCCGCCACGGTCACAAGTGAAAATGAATCGCATCGGCGCGATCCGGCAATCCGTCCTCACACGCTACCCGGACGAGCTAGGACTTGCTGCATTTCTCTGGAATTGGCGCACTATCCAGGCGCTGTCGTTCCGATCAGCCAGAGTCGAAGTGTCCAGATGGACGGTGGCGCGTTATCTCCGGGAGTGGGGTCTGCAACCGCCCCTGTCGGTTGTGGAGCTTGCGGCTTCGTGGGGCCACAACACGTCAGCGCCGCGCAGCGATCCCATTGCGAAGCGCGCTTTTAGCGGTTCACCCTTTTTCGTGGCGGCGGCAGAGATCGAGGAAGCAGCGGCGTCCAATGCCCGCGGCGCTTCGAGACGCATTGTGCTGTGGGCGGTCGGACGGCGCGGCGAAACGGCTTTCGCTGCCTTTGCGGCGCCGCTGCAGCCAAAGCATGTCATCGATTTCTTGCGGCGGCTGCGACGTGAATGCGACACGCCGTTTCTGACCGTTGTCGCGGACATGCCGTGTTCGGCTCCGCCGAATTCTTGATTGGATACAGCGACAGGGTCGATCGATCCGCCTGCATACCGTGAATTTTAAGCCGAGCGCCGCGTATGGCGCTCATAGTAACGAGGAGAAAGCCTATGAGTCCTAACATCGATGCCATGGCGAGTTCGATAGTCCGCCGTATCGCACGGCAAAAGCCACGCCGCCCGGGACGTTCGCTGGCAGCCGCTGTTGCCAGCGCGGTGGCACGCCGCTTGGCGCATCGCGGCGCGTCGGGCCCGCCGGTGGCCGTCGCTTCCACCGCCATGCGGCGGCTCTCCGGTAAGCCTCGGACCAAACGCAAGCGGCTCTCCCACCCGAAGGCACGAGGTCCAGCCGGCGGCAGAGGAAAAGCGCCCCTACCGATCGCTGTTGCGAGCGCCGTTGCGGCGCGCTTGGCCGTTCGTCCCAAGCGCCGCCGGCCGCCGCTCGCTGTCGCCTTAGCCAGCGCTGTGTCCCGCCGGCTTGGCTCTGCGCGGTAGCCACGGGCTGCGCACGAACATTTCAGGTGCAGGCAGCGGAAGAACAAACAGGAGAAGCAAAATGAGTCGTCAGATAGATCGATTGGCGCAAGCGATTGTGCGTCAGATAGCAAGTGCCCCCTCGCCGCGAAGAGCGCCGGCCAACCGGCTCGCAGCGACAGTTGCGAGCGCGGTGGCAAGCCGCATCTCGGCCCGGGCGCCCGCGCCCGCTCGCAAGCCGCCGGGCAATCTCGCTTCTGTGGTCGCGAGCGCGGTGGCAAGACGCATCTCGGGGGCGCCCGCTCGCAAACCGGTCGGCCTCGCCGCTGCCGTCGCGAGTGCGGTTTCCGCCCGGCTCGGCATCGCAGCCCAAGGCGCCGCTGCCGCGCCTGAGCGCACTCTGGTCGCAAGTAGCATTGCCAGCAGCGTTGCGCGCCAGGTCGCGTCGCGAACCTTGACGACGCCGATCGCTACCGGAACCAAGCTTGCTTCGTTGGATCCGGCAAAAGTTGCAGCGGCCGTGGTTGCCCAGATCGAAGCGCGGAAGGCCAAAGCGGCGGATCACTCCACCGTCCTGGCGAGCCAGATCGTGCAAAGGCTTGCCAACGCGCGATTGCAGGGTTCGGCGCCGGACGCCTCTCAGTTTGCGACGCAACTTGCCTCGGCCGTTGTCGATGCAATCGCCCAGCAACAGGCGCGGCCGGCGGCAGATCAAAGCACTGCAACGCCGGAGCAGCCGCCGCAGCAGGACGCACCGGCGGCGGCGGACGACAAATCGGGTGCAAGGTCGAAAAAAGGTTCCGTGATTCAAATCAGGCCGGCATCGGCGCTTTGCAGCCAAGCGCCGCGGCCGGCGCTTCGACGCGGTGGGCGCACTCGGCCGCCTGCTTGCGGGTTGCCTCGTCAATTGATGGCTCGAAATCTCCGCTTAGGAGGGGGTGTGTTTGGCAAATGCCGTCGTTGAGGTAGCATAACCGCATGCGGTTCGAAGACGATACGCCACCCCCCGGTGTCATTCCGGAAATTTATCCAAAGAACCCGCCCGTCAATCTGCTGAACGAACCGGCGCTGCTTCGGCCGAGCAATTTCTTCGCCGTTGAAGGAATTGACGGCGCAGGCAAGTCAACGCTCATCGCGGAAGTCTCGCGCATCTGCTCCGCGAAGGCCGTGCCAATCCGCGTGCTGAAGTTAGGCCGATCCGATGTTACCGCCCATGCGTTGGAGCGGGCCAAGTGGATGAACTCCAATCCGATGACGTTCAGTCTGCTCAATTGGGTGAGCGTTTACGAGCAGGTGACCCAAGCGAGGGCCGACTTCAACACCAACGCCTTGGTGTTTTTCGACCGTTACGTTTTGACCATAAAGGTGCGCGGGGTCCTCGAAGGTCTTTCGACCACGTTCATGGATTTGATCGAGCTACAACTTCCACGTCCGCGAAAACTGTTCTTGATCGATTGCGATCCGGAGATTTGCTGCCGGCGAATTCTCGACGGCCGTCGCGGCGTCACATATTTCGAGGCCGGATCGCGCATTGTCGGCGGATTGGGCGAGCCGATGATCGAACGCGACCCGAATGCCCGGTGGTCCGGTGTCGCGCGAGTTGACGGACTGCTGGTTCATCTCCGCCGCATGCGGGACGGTCTGTTCAAGCTGGCGGAGCATTATGACAACGTCGTGATTATTGAAAATTCCGGTGCTCCGGAACGCGCGGTCGAGACCCTTGTCGGAGAGCTGGGGCTCGCGAAGCGGAATTAGGCATCCGCGATCACCAGGAATTTAAGTTGTGTTTATGTGAATATACTCCTATAGCTTGTACACAGGAGCGAGTAATATGGGGCGAAATACAGTCAGCGAAATTGCCAGCGCGATCGTTGCACGCCTGCGGCACGTGGCGCCGGATCTGGTCGGCACCCTCGGGGCCAGTCCGCCACCCATGCGCCGCGGCCGTCATTACCAGTCACCGCTTTTCGCCAGCACGTTCGCCGCTGGAATGGCTCCTCACTTCGCTACGGCCTCGCCTCGACCTTCGGCGCGCTCGGTTGCTCCGCCGTTCTCGCTGACTTCCATGATTGAAAGTATCGCTTCGGAGATTGTGGCTCAGCTTGCGCCGGCGCCCGAACCGGAGCGGCAGGAGCTGCCTTTAGACACGATCGAGATTTGAGATGAGCGCCCCTCGCCTCGACTTCGACGCCGTTCGCCAACGCGAGTTGTTAGACGGATTTGCCACCGAGGATCAGATCGTCGTCTCCCTGCTCGCCGGCAACGAGACCCGGCCATTGCCGACCGCCACGCCGCCTGACTCCGCGAAGATCGTCGAGCGGCTGTTGGAATGCTGGCAAATTCTACCGTCGCTGCCAGAGCACATCTTTCAGGATTGGCTTAGCCAGTTCGTCAACCCGGATGACCATCGCCGGCTGCACAATGCCCGGCTCGCCGTGACGGATTTTGAAAAGGCGCAAATTGCCGGCAATCGCCAGTTCCTGAGTTCGTTGGCGCAACATGGGGTACACCACACCCTGCTGAAAGGTGCGGCATCGGCGTGTTTGCTCTATCCCGAACGTCACATGCGAGCCGCCTGGGATTTCGATGTCGGGGTCGGGTGGAACGATCTGCGGGACGCCGAAGCGCTCGCGCTTGCGGCCGGCTTCCATCAAGCCCAGCGCGACCGCGATGCGCCTCGATTTTACCGCGCCGATCGACGTCTTCGGGCCATCGTCGAAGAGAGTCACTTCGAGCTTGGTTTTCTCGTTCGCCGGCTGCAAGTCACGAACTTGAGTGCGGAGACGAAGGCGGCGATCAAGGCGGAGAAATGGTGCCATCAATTCTGGCACGACACCGACACCGACAAGCCGTGGTGCTACGCGGTTCTCGACATCCACCACAAGCTGTCACTGGACATCGGGCTTGACGATCTCTTGCTGACAGTGACGTCGGTGGAACGCGGCGGCGAGCGGATCAACGTTCCCGACTTCGCCTGGTTCGCCGCTCACTTGATCTTCAAACTTTATTGGGAAGGGGTCCATAGCAACGGCAAGGGATTATACCAATGCGCCGATCTGGTCCGGCTTATCCCTCATCTGGATGAGCCTACCTTCGACCGCCTCGCCAACATTCTCGACACCTATAATCTTGTCGCCGGCGGTTACTACGCATTCAACCATTTGGCTGACTTCGGCATCGCTCCGCCGCCGCATATTTCGCGCTTTATCGACGATGCCCAGGTGCCGCCCAGCGGCAGCGATCCCATCGAGATCAACGATCTCGGCGACGTGTGGCCGAAATTGTGGGGTAGACGCTAGCGCCGCCGCACGGCGGGCGCCGCAGACGGCATCGCGTCGCGTTGAAAATAGGCGGCTCGGAAGCCCTAGTCCAACCCGAGAAGCTTGTGGGTCTGCAGGCAGAGCCGGTAGCCGAATTTCAACGCGACCGTCGTGCATGCGCGTCGGTTTGCGACATTGCGTTCCTCATCGCCGTCATCGCGCGGCATGACATAGACCGACGCGCCGGCCGGCGGCCGATAGAGCTTGGTCGCGACACCGCGCTTTTGCGTCGAGGCGCAGGGGAGTCCATCTTTCGGATCGACGCAATCCGCGCCGAGAACGTATTTGAACGCCGCAATCCGCGGAATGATATCGGGGTGCAAGTTCTTCGTCTTTGGGCTGCATACGATGCTGAGCCCGGGATGCTCGGGTAAATCGACCCAAAGCGTTCCGCTGGTTTCGATCTGGACCCGCAAATCCTGCTCGAGCAGCCGGCCGACCAGAGGCTCGATATTCTGGCGAAACGGTTCTCCGCCGGTCACGACGACGAGATCGGCGAACACCGGCCGCTCATCGGCAATCCGACGCAGCAGTTCGTCGAGCGACGGCTGCCAGGTCGAGGACTCGAAATCGGTGTCGCACCAGAAGCACTTCAGATTGCAGCCGGCAAGCCGGACAAAGATCGAGGGATGGCCGGTCCAGGGCCCCTCCCCTTGCAGCGTGTAGAAGACTTCCTGCACCCACAGCTGCTGACCGTCGCCAAGCACCTGTTTGCGTGCCACGTTGCCACCAAACACGCCGGTTCCTCTCGATCGATCGCGATCGGTTACGCGATCCTAATATTCTACCCATTGGTGCTCGACGGAGCGCCTGCAAACCACACCGATTCGTTCGCCCTCCGCCCGGCCGCGCTTCACATAGGCCGCGTTGCGGCTTTCAAACGGAAAGATCGACAGTTCGCCCGCCACGTTGCGAAGTTGTTCACCGACGATGAATATTTTACTGCGTTGATCGAATTCCATGGCCGCGTCCAGCAATTCTAGCGACGGCGACGGCGTTTCGATCAAGGTAAAAAATTCACCGAACGCCCGCAGCGGATAATGCACGTCGCCGACTTCGAAACCGCACTTTCTCAAATGCGAGAACAGCAAAAACTCGTTTTGCATCGACATCAAGGTGAGGCCGCTTTCCTTGCCGCAGAACAGGCCGAGATAGTAGGGATCTTGGCGGAAGTGGATTTGCTGGACATCGACCGCCGGGCCGGAGCTTGGCGCGCAGTAATACCCCTTGAATTCGCCGAATGGAGCTTCGGCCAGACGCCGTTCGGTGACGACGCCGCGGATGACGACCTCGGCCTCTACCGGCGCCGGCGGGAAGTTGCTTTGATCGATCCGTAGCGGGCGGCCTTGCAGCCGCGCCGCGGCGTCGAAGCTGTCGATCGTGTCGGGTAGCTTCGCTGCGGCCGCCAGGTAGCAGCATAGTGGCCCGCCGTTGAACAATGTGATCGGGACGCCGCCGTCCTGCTGCAAGCCCGCGCTGACGATCCGATGCGCGTCCGTGCGAGGGTCGACGTAGAGGACGATCTGCAGCGCGTCGGTCACGAGCGCACGGTAGAACCCCAAGTTGTATGCGTTGCCGCTCGGATCCTTCAGGCATCCGACAAAGGAGGTGAGATATCTTCCCTTGTCGCGCGGTTGGTGCTGGAGCACTGGCAAATCGTACATGCTCGACAGTTGGTGACGAGCCAGGCTTTGTCCCGATTGAACCGATCCGGATGTTTGCAGCCGTTCCGCGAATGTCCGCAACCACGCGGCTGCAGTCACATTCATGTTCTGCAGCAGAATGTCACGCTTCAATAAATTCATGATCAACCGGAAGGCGGGACTGCCGCTGACATTGTTGAATTGAAATGTCGGATAGAATCCATGCCGCTTGATCCAATCGCTGATGAACTCCGTGACGCCGAGAATCGGATCGAGCGGCCGGTCGACGATCATGACTTTTGCGCAGGAAAGCGCGTCACGCACGGCTAGCCACCCTCTTGCCTTCCCACGGGAAAACCACCCATCCGTTCACCACGCAGCCGTGAAAATCCACCACGCTTTCAGGAGCCGCGTCGCCGAGATTGGCTTTGTTAACGACCAAGGTCGCGGAAAGCGGCGACGCGCCGACATCGCGCAACGCCCGGGTTGCCAAACCGACGGTCTGCGCCTTGCCGACAATGTCATCGACAAGAAGAACTTTCCGGCCGGCGAGCCATTCCGGATTCGAAATACCGTGGCAGACCGGATCGCGCTTTGCCGAGTTGATGTCGTCGGACACGGTTCGAATGATATTGATTACAGAAAGCGCTCTCACTTTGATGGTGTGCGAAAGCATGACCGCAGGGACCAGACCGGATCGCGAAATACCGACAATCGCTTCGAAGCTCAGGTGCGAGACCTTGTCGGCCAATAGTTCGACGATTCCGTCGATTTCCGCCCAGCTCAGCACGTGGATGGGCGCAGCGTCAGTCGCGACAGCGCTTGCTGCGGATATTCTACCGATCACGATCTGTGTTCCATGGATTTTTCCGACGCGCCGGCGCCTTCAACGCAGCTGACGAAAAGCGACGCATAGTCCGGATGAACGCTCCTCACGCCTTCTTGAACGTGGGGATGTCCCTCAAGATTTCCGGCCGACGTAACTTGAATGAATTGGGCCTTCTGCCAGAGCTCCGGGATGCTCATGCTGCCGCAATAGCTCAGCCCGGAGCGCAAACCTCCGACTATTTTGCGGATGACGTCGCGAAGCGAGCCGGCGTATTCGAATGTGGCCTCGACCCCCTCGGGGACATATTCCCTGAATTCATCCTCGGTGATGGCGCCGCCCTCGAGCCGTTTAAGCGTGAGGCCGACGCCGAGCGTGACGAAACCGTTTGTGATCTTATGACGGCGGCCTTCGCGTTCGACGAGAATCGCGGCGCTCTCGTCGGTGCCGGCCAACAGCTTGCCCAGCATGACAGTCGATGCACCGGCGCCGAGCGCTTTGGCGACGTCGCCGGAACTGCGAATTCCACCGTCGGCAATCACCGGGATGCCGTGGCGTTGCGCTTCGTATGAACATTCAAGCACGGCGGTAAGCTGTGGCACGCCGGCGCCAGTAACGATTCGCGTCGTGCAGACGCTGCCCGGCCCGATGCCGACCTTGATCGCCTGCGCGCCTGCCGAAATCAGGTCACTGACCCCGTCGGCGGTCGCGACATTGCCGGCCACGAGATCCACCTCCGGGAACGAGGTCCTCAGCTTTCTGATCGCTTCCAGAACATAGTCGGCGTGCCCATGCGCAATGTCGAGGATCAAGACATCGGTACCGGCTTCGACCAGCGCTTCGGCGCGGTGCAGAAAATCGGCTTTTACGCCGACCGCCGCGCCGACGCGAAACCTGCCGCGGGAGTCCACGGTCGCCTCCGGTAGCGCATCCTTGTCGACCAAGGCGCTTTTTGTTTTGCGGACTTCTTCGGCCTGCATCGCGGCTGAAGTCATCCGATGGATGAAGCCGATGCCGCCAACCGCAGCCATGGCCGCAGCCATATCGGCTTCCGTACACCAAGGCGTATTGGCTGAAACGAGCGGTACCGCGAGGTCGATGCCCGGCGTGAGCTTGGTCCTGACATCCACGGTAGAGCGGCTGGTGGCCCGCGTGCGACGCGGCACCAGCAAGACGTCATCGAACGAATAGCCGATACGAATTTCACGTTGAAAATCGTTCACCGAACGCGACATCACAGCACCACACCCGGCCGTTTGCCGTCCCAACGGCAAGTGGTAGGTAATTAATATAAAAGCATAGGTTGCATTCCCGATCAATTCAATCTTTAATGGGGCATTTGTTGCAAGCGTAGCGTTGGGGAGGTTGCGTTGCGGGCACAGCGAGGCGTCGGCGAACTGGTAAATGATGCAAATGATGCGGTCCCGACTTACCCCGAAGACCGCGAGCGTCGTCCTTCTCAGGCACAGGCGGAAGAGGCCGTCCGGACCCTTATTCGTTGGGCCGGAGACGATCCATTGCGCGAGGGATTACGCGAAACGCCAAGCCGGGTCGCGCGGGCCTACCGGGAGTGGTTCGCCGGATATGATGAAAATCCCACGGAATTATTACAGCGCACATTCGAGGAGGTCGGCGGCTACGATGAACTGATCCTGTTGCGCGACATTCATTTTAAATCCCATTGCGAACACCATCTGGTGCCGATCATCGGTCGCGTCCACATCGGTTACCTTCCGCTCCGCCGTGTCGTCGGCATCTCCAAGCTCGCCCGATTGGTGGCGCTGTATGCCAAGCGCCTGCAAATTCAGGAAAGATTGACCGCCGAGATCGCCGGAACGATCGAGCAAGTGCTTCGCCCATTGGGAGTCGCGGTCGTGGTGGAAGCCACGCACGGCTGCATGACGTCGCGCGGCGTGCGCAACCGCAGTTCGACCATGGTCACAAGCCGGATGCTCGGGGCCTTTCGCGATCAGCCGCAAACCCGTCATGAGTTTCTTGTTGCGCTCGGCCATACGCCTGCCCGCTTAGAAGCTTCGAGCTCCTGAATGCTGGAGCGGCAGGCCGATCGCGCTCGTTGGAGTAAAGCCATAAATCCGATCACGCATCTGATCAGCAGGGAGATTAGCATTGATGCCGGGCATCGAGTTACGGAGCACGGCTCCAAATGCAGAAATTTGCACGGACATCGATACACGATTGAAGCCTGGTGCAGCGGGCCGCTGTTTTCCGGAGGCGAACAAGGTGGAATGGTGTTGGACTTTGGCTTCATCAAAGACGAGATGATGACCCACATCGACGCGGCGTTCGATCACTCCTTCATCTTTTGGGTGGACGATTTGCTTTGTCGTGAAATGTTCGGGCTGAATGATAGCGAGCTCGGCCGCGTCGTAGACATTGCCGTTCGCCAAAAGGGGTCCTTTCTCGGCTGCGGCCGAGACGATACTAAGATCTGCGTCCTACCGCTCGTTCCGACGGCGGAATGCTTGGCGAAGTTCTGGTTCGATACCCTTGCCCCTCGCGTTACCGCGCGTTCGAACGGCCAGGCGAGCCTGGTTTGCATAAAGGTTTGGGAAACACCCAATTGCTGGGCCGCCTATGGCCCGCAAGCCGGCAGCTTGGACTATCCAAGACCCCATAGTTGAGCAGCACGCCGATCGGCGCCGGCCTTGAGCCGTACATTAATGATCGGCGCGCATCTCGTTTGCTCAATGGCGCGCCCGAAGAGATTCGAACTCCTGACCCCCAGATTCGTAGTCTGGTGCTCTATCCAGCTGAGCTACGGGCGCGGCGCGTCGTAGCTATAGGCTTCGACGCTTTATGGCAAGATTTGCCCGGTTCCCTCCATGCCCCGTTTGAGGGGCGCGCTGGGCCGAGGGATTAACCTTGCGCGCGGGCGCCGCGATGGGCGGCAAGCTCGACGGCGCGGTCGGGAATGGTCAGCCGCAGCGTGGCGCCGATGGTGCCTTCGACCAGGCGGATTTCACCGCCATGGGCGCGCACCAGTTCGGCGGCGATCGCCAAGCCGAGACCGGTGCCGCCGGTGCGGGTCGAGCCCTGGAACGCCTCGAACAAATGCGCGCGCGCCTTCTCGGAAAATCCCGGGCCGGTATCGGACACTTCGATCACCACCACCGCGCCTTCGCGGCGGCCGGTAATGCGGATCTGGTCGCGGCCGGGATCGCGCGTCTCGCGGCTCTCCATGGCCCCCACGGCGTTGCGCGAGAGATTAAGCAGGATGCGGAACAGCTGATCGTAGTCGGCTTCCACGACGAGCCCGCGCTCGACCGCGCTGATCCAGCGGATCGGCGCATCGGGGCCGAGGCCTAGGGTTTCATGTACCTCCTCAACGAGAGGCTCAAGAAGTATTTGCCGGCGCTCCGGCGGCGGCTCCTGCACGCGGCCGTAGGACAGCGTCGACTGGCAAAAGGCGATGGCGCGTTCGAGCGCATGCATCAGCTTCGGCGCGAAACGCTGCACGCCGGGATCGGGGATTTTGGCGAGCCGGTCGGAGAACAGCTGCGCCGAAGCCAGGAGGTTGCGCAGGTCGTGATTGATCTTGGACACCGCGAGCCCGAGACTGGCGAGCCGGCTCTTCTGATGCAGCATCGAGGCCAGCTCGGTCTGCATGGTGGCAAGCTCGCGTTCGGCGGTGCCGATCTCGTCATTGCGCGCGGATGGCGCGATGACGCGATCGGTATTTTCCGGATCGGCGCTGAACGCGATCATGTTGGCGGTGACGCGTCGCATCGGCCGCACGAACATGTAATGCAGCGCCAGATAGACCAGCGCCGCCGTGATGCCGGAGATGACGAGCGACAGAAATAGAATATCGGCCGAATAGCGCAGCATCGCCTTGCGCAACGGCTGTTCGTCCATGACGAGATCGATATATTCGCCGCCCATCGGCGCCGGACCGACCACGCGCATCACGTCGTTTTTGGTATTGAGCATCGTCGTGAACGCATCGACGATGGCGTCAAAGACATAGACCGTGCGCATGTCGTAGGTGGCGGCGACCGTCGGCGGCATGTCGTCGACCGCCAGCATGCGGCGGCTGTTGCCCATCTTCATGGCGACGGCGCGCGCCCCGATACTGTCGAGGATCTTCTTGGCGAGCGGGTCGGACACGACGCCGTTCGGCGCGGCATCGAGCACGAGCGCCGCGGTATAGGCGGTGGCCAGGCGATCCTTCAGCCAGACGACGCGGAAATTGGCGACCGAGGGCACATAAATCAGCACTTCCGCGATCATCACGAACAAAATCGTGAGGACGAGGAGCTTTCCCGAAAGGCCGAATCGCGGCGTCCGGACCGGTTCCGGCCGCGCGGCTGTTTCATCGATCATGGTCGAGCCTGCTGCAGCGGCCAACGCTAATCAGCCAAAACGACGCAGCCACCCTATGATGCGACGCACCAGAGGACTCGTCAAACCTCGTGTGAAATAGGTCATCGCGGCGCGTTTGCCCACCTCTGCATAGGTCGGATACGGCACGATAACACCGGCAAAGGCGTCGATATTCAGTTTTTGGTTTATGGCAAGCGTCCAGGCGGCGATGTTTTCGGACGCGCTGGCGCCGACGATGGTCGCGCCGAGAATACCTCCCCTGCGATCGGTGACGATCTTAATGTGGCCATTCGTCGCCCCGGTCGCCCGCGCGCGGTCGTTTTCGCGATAGGGCGAGCGCAAGACGCGGATGATACCGGCCTGCGCGCGCGCCTCATCCTCCGTCAGGCCGACCTGGGCCAATTCGGGATCGGTATAGGTCACGACCGGAACCGCGTGGCTGCCGGCATTGACCGGGGTGCGGAACAGCGCGTTGCGGACCACGAGCCCGGCGTGATGATTGGCGAGGTGACTGAGCTTGGGCGCGCCCGTCACGTCGCCGATGGCGTAGACGTGCTTGTTGCTGGTGCGCAGCCCGCTGTCGACCACGATGCCGTTTCGCTCATAGCGGATGCCGGCGGCGTCGAGATCGAGATTTTCCAGATTCGGGCGGCGGCCGGCCGCGACGAGAAGATGAGTGCCTTCGATCGTCTGCTCGGCAGTTTCGGTGACGATGTCGACATGAACGCGCGCCAGCATGCGGCGCACTTGCCTGACCTCCACACCGGCGCGCAGCGCGATGCCGTCGCGGGCGAGCGCGTCGAGCACTACGGCTGCGCATTCCGCATCGGCATCGGCCAGCGCCGCCGCCGCGTCGAGCACGGTGACTTCGGCGCCGAGCCGCCGAAACGCCTGCGCCAGCTCGAGGCCGACGGAATTCGCGCCAATGACAATGAGATGGCGCGGGCACTCGGCGAGATCGAATACGGTTTCGTTGGTGAGATGCGGCGTGCCGGCGAGCCCGGGAATGGCAGGCAGCGCCGGCGAGGAGCCGGTCGCAATAACGAAGCGTCGCGCTTTGACGTCGTAACCGTTGACCGCAACGGTTTCGGAATCGATAAAGCGGCCCTCGCCTTCGAACACGCGCACGCCAAGGCCGTTGAAGCGTTCGCGCGAATCCTGCGGCGCGACCGCGGCGATGACGTCATGCACATGGGCGCGCACCGCCGCAAAATCGACGCCGAAGCGCGCACTCTGCACGCCGAAGCGCGCGCCATTGCGGAACACGCCTTGGCGCAAGATTTGGGCGCGTTCGGCCGCCGCGAGCAGCGCCTTGGACGGCAGCGCGCCGCTGTTGAGGCTCTCGCCTCCCATCTTGGCTTTTTCGATCAGCACCACATTGACGCCAAAGGCGGCCGCCGCGGCCGCCGCCGCGAGGCCGCCCGCGCCGGCGCCGATGACGCAGATGTCCGGTTTGATCTGTTGCCGCTGTTGCAGTGCCATTTTGTCTTTTCGGCCCGCCGGGAGTTTAAGCCCGCTCACACCTATTCTATAGTACGCGCGTGCTGGCAATGCAGACGTCGCAGCGCGCCGATCAGACCTGAAAATGGCGGGAAATCGCCGGCAAACCGCGAGGAAGTCACGTTGACGAGCCGGGAGGGCTTGCGTATAAGCCGCGCCAATCGCGCCGCTTTCGACCGGCGGGCACGAGCATGATCCGGAAAAGTGGAAGCCGGTTTTCCGAAAAGACCATGCTCCATCAAAATGCTAGAGCGGCAATCGATTCAGTCGAAGCCGATCGCGCTCTAGGCGCAAAGCGGAGATTTCCCGGTGAAACGGACCTACCAGCCGAGCAAATTGGTGCGCAAGCGCCGCCACGGCTTTCGCACCCGCATGGCGACCAAGGGCGGCCGCAGGGTTCTCGCCTTACGGCGCGCGCAGGGGCGCAAGAAGCTGAGCGCGTAAGCTCGCGCGGGGGCGCGAGTTTTCGTCCCGCGCGTCGATTACAAAGTTCGACCCTCATCGCAGCCAAAGTCGTAACCAAAGTCGCACCCATGTCGCATCCATGGAACGGTTGAAACGCCGGACGGATTTTCGGGCTGCGGCCCAAGCTGCAAGGGCGCCCGCCGGCGCATTCGTCTTACAGGCGCGGCAACGCGCCGAACAGGGCCGAAAAGACGGCCAAGAAGACAACCAAAAAGGCGGACCGGTCCGGGTCGGATTCACCGTGTCGCGCCAGGTCGGCAATGCCGTGGAGCGCAACCGCGTGCGGCGGCGCTTGCGCGAAGTGGTACGGCTTGCCCCGGCCTCCGCGCTTCGCGCCGGCCACGATTACGTGCTGATCGGGCGGCGGGCGGCGCTCGAAGCGCCGTTCGCCGACATGGTCCGGCAGTTCGATGCCGCATTGCGCCGAATTCATGCTGCAGAGCGGAGCGGGCAAGCGAGCAGCGCGGCAACTGGTGGCGGCAAGGACGCGCTCCTACATAAAGCGGGTTCGCCCACAGAGCGGCGTGGCGACCGGCGCCCGAAGCCCGGACCTCGCGGAGAAGCGCGCAAGGACACGCATAAGAGCACGTAATGGGCGACCATAAGAACACCATCCTTGCCATCTTGCTGTCGCTGATTGTCGTCGTCGGCTGGCAATATTTCATCGGCTATCCGCAGATGCAGCACCAGCAAGAGCAGGCGCAGCTCAAGAAGCAGGAAGCGACGCAAGTCCAGCCCGGCGCAACTCAGCCCGGCGCCGCGCAGCCGAGCGCATCCGAAGCCAGTGCGCCGCCGGTGCCGAACGCGCCTTCTGCCGAGCCGCCGGCCGCCAACCGCGAAGCAATCATTAAATCCTCGCCGCGCGTCGCCGTCGACACGCCGCGGCTGCATGGCACCATCGATCTCAAGGGCGGCCGCATCGACGATCTATCGCTCCAGCAATACCGCGAAGATGTCGATCCGAACTCGCCGCCGATCGTGTTGTTCTCGCCGTCGGGCGCGCCGGATGCCTATTACGCCGAATTCGGCTGGGTGCCGGCCGCCGGCACGAATGCGGCCATACCCGGCCCCGATTCGGTGTGGAAACAGGACGGCTCGGGCGCGCTCGGCATCGATCATCCGGCGACGCTCTCCTACGACAACGGCCAGGGCTTGATCTTCACCCGCACCATCGCGGTCGACGACCATTATCTCATCACCATCAGGGACCAGGTGGCGAATAAGGGCGGCAATCCGGTCACGCTGTTTCCCTATGCGCTGATCTCGCGCCACGGCACTCCGCCGGTGCTCGGCTATTACATCTTGCACGAGGGCCCGATCGGCATGATGGGCAGCGAGGGCGAGAAGGAGGAGTCCTACAAGAAGATTGCCGACTTAAAGAGCGAAAGCTGGGACGTGACCGACGCTTGGCTCGGCTTCACCGATAAATATTGGGCCGCGGTGCTGCTGCCAAACAACGACGCCAAGGTGAAGACCCGCTTCTCCGCCAGCGAGGTCAACGGCAAAGAGATCTACCAGACCGATTATCTGGCGCAGCCGCAAACCATCGCGCCGGGCGCGACCGGTTCCGCCGATGCGCGGCTGTTCGCCGGCGCCAAGGAAGTGTCCGTCGTCGGCATCAATTTCCCGCTCGGACCGGGCGGCTATAACCAGTCGCTCCGACTCAATCATTTCGATCTGTTGATCGACTGGGGCTGGTTCTATTTCATCACCAAGCCGATGTTCCTCGCCATCGACTATTTCTTCCATCTCGTCGGCAATTTCGGCATCGCCATTCTGATCGTCACGGTGCTCGTCAAGGTTTTGTTCTTCCCGCTCGCCAACAAGTCCTATGCCTCGATGGCCAAGATGAAGGCGGTGCAGCCGCAGATGGCGATGATCAAGGAGCGCTTCGCCAACGACAAGATGAAGCAGCAGCAGGAGATGATGGAGCTCTACAAGAAGGAGCAGATCAATCCGCTGGCCGGTTGCCTGCCGATCGCGATCCAGATTCCGGTATTCTTCTCGCTCTACAAGGTTCTCTTCATCACCATCGAAATGCGCCACGCGCCGTTCTACGGCTGGATCCACGATCTCTCGGCGCAGGACCCGACCAACATCTTCAGCCTGGGCGGCTTGATTCCGTTCGATCCGACGCTGCTGCCGGTCATCGGCAGCTTCCTGCATTTGGGCTTCTGGCCGGCGATCATGGGCGTGACCATGTGGGTGCAGATGAAGCTCAATCCGGCGCCGCCCGATCCGACCCAGCAGATGATCTTCAACTGGATGCCGCTGATCTTCACCTTCATGCTGGCGAAATTCCCGGCCGGCCTCGTGATCTACTGGGCGTGGAACAACTCGCTCTCGGTGTGCCAGCAGAGCGTCATCATGCACAAGCACGGCGCCAAGATTCAGCTGTGGGATAATCTCAAAGGCACGTTCGTCAAGGCGAAACCGAAGCCGAAGCAGCCGGCGGAGTAGATTTTCGCTGGCGTTCCGCCCTCCCCACGCCGTCATGGCGGCGTTTCCTGCCTTGCTCTAGAGCGTCTAGGAATCTTTGGGCTAGTCGTTTATCAGGCTCGTTAAGGCTCAGCGTCAAAGCAGTTGCCCGTTTAGCGCGCTCCATTCCGACTGTCACAACAATAGCGACCGACGCTTGACATTTGTCTCCGTTACGGTTACATACGGTGCGAATCAAATCTCGCCCGAAAGGACGCCGCCGGGTGACCCCGGCGGAGAGGGGCGAGTGCGGTTCCCGCGGGCGGGGCTGTCACCCCCGCTCCCGGGCGGCTCCGGGCCAAAACGCCCGGCCGGCACGATGACCGGCCTGCGGCGCAACCCGCTGCACTGGGATGGCAGGGAGCGGGTAACGCCCACTCCTACCTACTTCTGTCCCAGGAAGCGCGTGAATTGGAGCTGAGCGGTGGCGTTTGGTCGCTGCCGCAAGTGCCGCGGTGGAACGCCGGCAGGCGAGCGCGCCCGATAGCGGAGGGGCGGCGCAAGCCGCCTTTTCCGTGGCGCGCCGCCGTGCCCGCTGGCACGGCTTTCAGTAAACCTGCGTTTGCCGGCGTTCCGCTTCCCTTATTTCGTCATTGCGAGGAGCGAAAGCGACGAAGCAATCCAGCTCTAATCCGCTGCTCTGGCTTGCTTCGCTTCACTCGCAATGACGACCGGAAAGCGTTGGCTGTTTGACAACACTCGCGCGCATTCGCGCCGCGAGAACGGGATTGCTTTTCACCTCTCCCCCCACGCGGGGAGAAGGAGCGCGTAAAAAAACGGGAGGCCGTAACCTCCCGTTTCACGGCGAAGAAATTGGCCGACCATGATATCAGCCGCTCCAGCCGACGACGTCGAGCGACACATGCGCCAAGCCGTCGGAGCCGATCGCCTGCGCGCCCGCGGGCGTGAGATCGATGATGCGGCCGGCGACGAACGGGCCGCGATCGTTGATGCGCACTAAGACCCAGTCGCCGGTGACATCGTTGGTCACCCGCACCAGGGTGCCGAACGGCAAGGTGCGGTGCGCCGCCGTCAGCGAGTTCGGGCAACGCCGTTTCGCCGTTCGCGGTCAGCTCGCCGGCATAGGCGTAAACCGATGCAATTCCGGACTCGGCCGATATTGTCATCGGCAAGCTGGTCGTCGAAGCCAGCAGTGTCGAAACAAGAAGGACGATAGATGATGAAAGCCATAGCAGGTTGCCGCGAGCCATGATCCGCCTATTCGTTGTTGATGAAATTGGCCGGCATCGCGGTCAGCCGGTGCTGCCGACGACGTCGAGGCTGACGTCGGCGAGGCCGGAAAAGCCGAGCGCCTGGGCCGCGGCCGGCGTCAGGTCGATCACGCGGCCGCTAACGAAGGGCCCGCGATCGTTGATCCGCACCACCACCGAACGCCCATTGCGCTCGTTGGTGACCCGCACCAGCGTGCCGAACGGCAGGCTGCGGTGGGCCGCGGTGAGACTGGCGGTCGACATCCGCTCGCCGTCCGCGGTCCGTCCACTGGAATAGCCGTAAACGGAGGCGATTCCGGTTTGCGCCGAGGCCGTCATCGGTATTCCGATAACGGTCAAGGCAAAAGCAGAGGCAAACAAAGTCTTCTTGAGGCTATTACAAGCCATGTTCATCCTATCGATTGTTGATGGGAAGGGTGATTCGGCCCGCTGATCGCGAGCCAAGCGCGCTATGACCAGTAAAATGTGGTCATTGTGCGTCGCACCATGACTCGAAATACTTTGAACACATAGATGAAATCTATGCGGCGCCAATAAGTATGCGGAACTATTCAGTAAGTACTGGCGGTAAAAGGACTATCCGTCGACGACTCGCTTCCTGGCGCGGGGCAATTGCGGCAACGCTATGCGTGTCGCGCATCGTGCGGCCGCACGATCGCAGAGCGATCCCCACCCGAAGATGCAAACTCGCGCCGGGGTGATTTGTTCGCGGTTTGAATTAAATTCAGCGCCCAGTCCCGAACGCGGAAACCGATCTTGGGGAAAGACAAATCGGCGCTACGCCGCCGCGGTCGGCAGCGCGTAATCTTTGAATTGATCGCGCAAGGCCGTTTTTAGGATTTTGCCGGTTGCGGTGTGCGGAATCTCGCGGACGAACACGACATCGTCCGGCAGCCACCAATCGGCGATCTTGCCGTCGAGGAATGCAAGCAGCTCGTCTTTGCTCGCGGTCTGGCCTTCCTTGAGCACGATGACGAGCAGCGGCCGCTCGGACCATTTCGGATGGCGCACGCCGATCACGGCGGCTTCGGCGACTTTGGGATGGCCGACCGCGAGGTTTTCCAGCTCGATCGACGAAATCCATTCGCCGCCCGACTTGATGACGTCCTTGGAGCGGTCGGTGATGTTGAGATAGCCGTAGCGGTCGATGGTGCCGACGTCGCCGGTGTCGAAAAAGCCCTCGTCGTCGAGAATGTCGGCGTCATCCTTGAAGTAGCGCCGGGCGACAGCAGGGCCGCGCACTTTCAAGCGGCCGAAGGTCTTGCCGTCCCACGGCATCGGTTTGCCGGCATCGTCGGTGATCTTCATCTCGACACAGAACGGCGAATGGCCCTGCTTCTGCTGCACGTCGAGCCGCGCCTCGCCTTGAAGCCCGGCATATTCGGGCTTGAGCGAGCCGAGCGTACCGAGCGGGCTCATTTCGGTCATGCCCCAGGCGTGGATGACTTCAACGCCGTAAACGTCCTGGAATTTCTGCGCCATGGCGCGCGGACAGGCCGAGCCGCCGATCACCACTTTCTTCAAGTACGGCAGTTTGAGATTGTTGGCTTCGAGATGTTGCAGCAACATCAGCCACACCGTCGGCACGGCGGCGGTGAAGCTGACGCGGCAGGTGTCGAGCATCTCGTAGATCGACGCGCCGTCGAGTTTGCTGCCGGGCATCGCCATGGTTGCGCCGGCCATCGGCGACGTCAGAGCGAGGCCCCAGCAATTGGCGTGGAACATCGGCACTACCGGCATGACGACGTCGCGCGCGCCAACGTCCATGGCGTCAGGCTGCGCCGCCATCAGCGAGTGCAGCACGTTGGAGCGATGCGAATAAACGACGCCCTTGGGATGGCCGGTCGTGCCGGACGTGTAGCACATGCCGGCCGCGGTGTTCTCGTCGAACTCCTTCCAGGCGAAGTCGCCGTCGACCTCCGCGATCCAGTCCTCGTAAGGCACGGCATTCTTCAGCGCGGTTGCCGGCATATGCGCGGCGTCGGTCAACACCACGTATTGCTCGATCGGCTTGAGCTTGTCGGCGAGCTTTTCCAGGATCGGCACGAAGGTGAGGTCGACCATCATCACGCGGTCTTCGGCGTGATTGACGATCCAGGCGATCTGATCGGGAAACAGGCGCGGATTGACGGTGTGATAGACCGCGCCGATGCCCATGATGCCGTACCAGGCCTCGAGGTGCCGCCAGGTATTCCAAGCCAGCGTTGCCACGCGGTCGCCGAGCCTGATGCCGCTTTTATCGAGCCGCTGCGCTACCCGCAGCGCGCGCACGCGCAGATCGGCGTAATTCGTGGTGTGAAACGGGCCTTCGATCGAACGGGTGATGATCTGCCGCCCGCCGTGATGGGTCGCGGCGTGATCGATGATGCGATGGCACAGCAGCGGCCAATCCTGCATCAGCCCGAGCATGGCGTTCCTCGCGCATTTTTGGGCATTATCTTTTCCGAAAACCGATCCATCCTCGGATCACGTCCGAGGGCAAGCCTTTCGGGATCATGCCTTAGTTGCTGTGGAAGGTTACCTGTCTGCGCCGGACAGGCAAGCGCCTTCGTTGGCCGGCCTTACGCTTGAACAGGCAAGCCCAAATGGCTTAAACCATGTGCCCTCGAGGCTGCCTCGAGCTTCCTGACAAACTACAACTGCGCCGGAGAAGTCCGCGTGAAATATGGCGTCGTCATTGCCGTGCTGTTGTGCGCGATCCCAATGGCGATGGCGCAGGACGGCGCCGTGCCGTCGCCGAAACCGGCCAAGTCCGGCCATAGCGCCACTCAGCCGCGGGCAACGCGGCAACCGCCGCCAGTCGTTCTGCCGCAAGAATTCGCGCCGCCGCAGGAGGCCTATGCCTCGTTTCCGGAAAGCGCCGCCGCCGACGCGGCGCCGGCGAAGCCATCCGCCTGCCAGCTGAGCTTGACGAAAGTCGCGGAATTCGAACCGCTGCCGGTCCTCATCGGGGCCGGCGATTGCGGCGCCGACGATGCGGTGCAGATGAACGCGATCGTCCTGTCCGATCGGAGCAAAGTCACGGTGACGCCGCCTGCGATTTTACGCTGTCCGATGGCGCACGCGATCGCCGATTGGGTGCGCGAGGACGTTGCGTCGTCGTTGAAAAACCTGCCGCCGCTGCGCGGGCTCGACAATCTCGCTTCCTATGATTGCCGCGGCCGCAACAACGTACACGCCGCGAAGGTCAGCGAGCACGGCCGCGCCGACGCGCTCGACGTGCGCGATTTCAAGCTCGGCGACGGCCGCGAACTCGTCCTGACCGACACGAATGTCGATAAGGATTGGCGGGACGCCATCCGTTCGACCGCCTGCGCACGGTTTGCGACCGTGCTCGGCCCCGGCTCCGACGGCTATCACGAAGAGCACATCCACCTCGATCTCGAACAGCGCCGCAACAATTACAAGATTTGCGAATGGGACGTGCGCGAACCGCCGCCGCCGGTGGAAGCGCAGGCCAAGGAGCCTGACGCGGCGACGGCCGAAGGAGTGCCGCTGCAGGGTCTCGACGCGCCGCCGATCCCGCTCGACGAAGTGCCGTTGCCGCGGCCGCGGCCAGTGGCGGCGAATACAGCGCAGAACAGAGCGTTGAAATAATCGCAGCTGAACCACATAAAGGAACGCAGGAACCGAATGTCTCCGCTCAGCAATCTTGCCGCACGCGACGTCGAAACGCTGGTGCATCCTTACACCAATCTCGCGCGTTTTCGCGAGGCGGGTCCGCTTATCATCGAGCGCGGCCAGGGCGTCTACGTCTACGACACCGAAGGTAAACCATACATCGAGGGCATGGCCGGACTGTGGTGCACCGCGCTCGGCTACGGCAACGAAGAACTGGTCGAAGCCGCCGCCGCGCAGATGCGCAAGCTCTCCTTTGCCCATCTGTTCACCGGGAGGAGCCACGATCCAGCGATCGAGCTCGGCGAGAAACTGAAGGAGATCGCGCCGGTGCCGATCTCGAAGGTGTTCTTCTGCAATTCCGGTTCGGAGGCCAACGACACCCAGGTCAAGCTCGTCTGGTATCTCAACAATGCGCTCGGCCGGCCGCGGAAAAAAAAGATCGTCAGCCGCATGAAAGCCTACCACGGCACCACCGTGGTCGCCGCTTCGCTCACCGGGCTTCCCGGCAACCACCGCGATTTCGACGTGCCGCTGCCCGGCTTTCTCCATGCCGGCTGTCCGCATCATTACCGCTTCGCGCAGGACGGCGAGAGCGAAGAAGAATTTGCGACGCGGCTTGCCGCCGAGCTTGACGCATTGATTGTGCAGGAAGGCCCGGACTCCGTCGCGGCCTTCATCGCCGAGCCGGTGATGGGCGCCGGCGGCGCGATCGTGCCGCCGCAAGGTTATTTCCAAAAGATCATGGCGGTGTGCGCACGACACGACGTGTTCACCATTAGCGACGAGGTGATTTGCGGCTTCGGCCGGCTCGGTACGACGTTCGGCTGCGAGAAGCTCGGCTTCGTGCCGCAGTCGATCTCGATCGCCAAGGCGCTGTCATCGGCCTATCTGCCGATTGCCGGCGTCATGATCCCGGAAGCGATGTACCAAGCGCTGCTGAGCGAAAGCAAAAAAATTGGCGTGTTCGGCCACGGCTTCACTTACGGCGGCCATCCGGTCTCCGCCGCGGTCGCGCTCAAGGCGATCGAGATCTACCAGCGCGATCGCATTTTTGCCAAGGCCGCCGAGCGGGCGCCGCAATTCCAGGCGCGACTGGCCGCGCTTAACGGACACCCGCTGGTCGGCGAAGCGCGCGGCCTCGGCTTGATCGGCGGTGTGGAACTGGTCGCCGACAAAACCGGCAAATGCTCTTTCGACCCACAGCATGGCGTTGGCGCGCGCGCGGTGCAGTTCGCCGAAGCCGAAGGCTTGATTGTGCGTTCGGTGCTCGGCGACGTCTTGACGCTGTGCCCACCGCTCGTCATCAGCGAACGGGAGATCGGCGAATTGTTCGACCGTCTCGGCCGCGCGCTCGACAAAACCCTCGACTGGGTAACGCGCGAACGGATCGCGCAGTTGTGATCCGACATACCGCAGCATGAACGCTCCGTTCACCAGTCCCGCGCTATGAGGCGGCCGGAACTTGATATGCACCTGACCGCGACGACTGGAACCGAACGGCCCGAGCGCGCGGCAAAACCGCGGCTGACGCGGCGCCGCTTCATCGCGGCGGGCGCAGGCGTGCTCGGCCTGTCGGCCTCCGCGACCGCCGCCTATGCCGGCGCCATCGAGCCGATGGGGCTTGTCGTCACGCGCTACGCGCTGACGCCGCCGCGCTGGCCCGCGCGCCGCAAACTTTCCATAACCGTGATCGCCGATTTGCACGCCGGCGGCCCTGACATGACGCTGCCGCATGTCCAGCTCGTGGTCGACACGGCGCAGGAATTGCAGTCCGACCTTGTCGTTCTCCTTGGCGATTTCAAAGCCTGGTACGGACTGTTCAAGATGGAACCTGTCGCCGATCCGCTTTGGGCGGCCGAGCTGGCGCGGCTAAAGGCTCCGCTCGGAACCTGGGCGATCCTTGGCAATCACGATTGGTGGCACGACCTTGCCGGTGTGCGGGCAGCGCTCGCCGGCGCGCAGATACCGATACTCGAAAACAACGCCGTGCTCCTGGGCGCGGCCGGACAGCGGTTTTGGTTGGCCGGGATCGGCGATCAGCTCGCGTACCGGCTCGGATACGGCCGATTCCGCGGGGTCGACGATCTGCCGGGCACGCTTGCCCGCATTCAAACTGACGATCCGGTGCTGCTTCTCGTCCACGAACCGGATATTTTCCCAAACGTTCCGGATCGGGTTGCGCTCACCCTTGCCGGCCACACCCACGGCGGACAGATCCGTCTGCCGCTGATCTGGCCGCATTACGTGCCGTCACGCTATGGCGCGCGCTATGCCTACGGCCATGTGATCGAGAGCGATCGACACCTGATCGTTTCCGGCGGACTCGGGACCAGCATCATTCCCGCCCGCCTCGGCGTGCCCCCTGAAATCGTGCACGTGACGCTCGGCGGCTAGAGCCTTATCGATTTTGATGGAATCAAAACCGGGCTCTAGCTTTTTATTTGAGCATGGCTTTTTCCGACGTTCCTTCGCCCGCCGAAGCTGGCCTCGCGAAGGCGGGGAACCGGCATCCACTTTTCGGGATCGTGCTTTAAACGCAACGTAAAAAGCAAACGGCGCCGACCAAGGCCAGCGCCGCGATTCATTGCGCGCGGTGAGTGAGGCTTAGTACCACTTCACCGTTGCAGATTCGTCGGGAATGGAGCTCGACGCCATTCTCGGACTGTTTGGCGCATCGCTGTTCTTGGGTGCCAATACCACGACAATAGTGCCGACCTTCACGCGATTGTAGAGATCGATCGCGTCTTCGTTGGTCATGCGGATACAGCCCGACGAGATCGCTTGCCCGATATATTCGGGCTGATTGGTGCCGTGGATGCGGTACAGCGTGTCCTTACCGCCGGAATAAAGATACATGCCGCGCGAGCCCATCGGATTATGCGGCCCGCCGGTGACAAAGGCCGGCAACGGACCGAGTCGTTGCTGTTCGCCTGAGGTCGGGATCCACGGCGGCCATTGTTCCATGCGGCCGACCTTGGCGATGCCGTTCCAGGCTTGGGCCTCTTCGCCCACGGCGATGCCGTAGCGAATCGCCTCGCCGTTCGGCAGCACGTAATAGAGGAACTTATTGTCGCTATCGATGACGACAGTTCCGGGCGCTTCCTTGCGCGTGTAATCGACGATGTGGCGGCGATAAGGCTCGGGAATATCGGCCTGCTGGTAGGGCAGGTTCGACATCAACAGCTTGTCGCGAGAGTTCCAGCCAGCCTGGGTCGAGGGCTCGAGCGTCTCCTGCATGCAGCCGCCGAGCGCAAGCCCAATGATAACGAATGCAATCACACGCAATGACATCACGAGCCTACTTCTCCGTCCGCCCTGTGCCGCCCCGGCTAACGAATATCGTAAATCCCAATACCCCAAAGCGCCGCCGCCATGCCAGTCGTTAGCGCCTTATCGCCACAAGTACGCGGCAAGTGTTGCAGGAATGCCGCAGTGCTCTTGGTCGCCGTGGATAAGTGGCCGTTGGCTCAGGCCAGTTCCGCGACGCAATCCCCACTATGGCTCCGACAAATTAAGCGAGGGTTTACCACTATTCGTGCACGTATCCGCGCGCTTGCAGTCGGAAATGTCACGGCAATGCACGATTTGTCGCCCTTTTCCGCCGCACTCCTCGCCTACAATTTCATCATCGCCAATAGCAAAAGGGAATGGGGTTCCATGATGACGAATGTGACTGCCGAAATGGCCAAGAAACCGACCGCAAAAGCCGCTCAAACGAACAGAGCGCCGAAGACCTCCGAGGAAAATGCCCACCAAAATACCACTCAAGACACCGCACTCGACCACCGCTATCGGCAGATCGGGATTTCCGCTGTAGCCGCCGCTGTGCGCTACCAGGGCGTTGCCAAGAACCCGGCCTATGCCCCCACGCCGACCAAATGGCAGGACCGAATTGGTGAGACGTCAGCCTAAGCCGCGGCAGGCTGGCCTGTGCAAAACCGGCCTCGGCCGGCGAAAGGGGGCGCCAAGTCCCCTTTTTATTTGAAAATTACGCGCTTGCCGCCGGTTAGTGGCGCGCGGTTATCCACGGCTCCTGATCGCGCGTGAGACGGACCCCGAACGCCCCGCCGGCGCCGCAACGACGACGCCGATAACGACGTCGATGCTCATGGCGCCGCTGTTCTGGAAGCCAAGGAGCCAGGACGATACGATCAGCGCCAAACCGGCGATCAGAATGAATCATTCCAGCCGCGTGGACAGCTTTTCCGACGCCGAAATCGAAGCCGGCCGCCTTCTGTTTGCCGGGCAATGGAACTTCGTCTCGGCCGCAGGATCGCTCATTTCGCTGCCGCCGATGACCGGACCGGAAATCGCTTTCGCCGGGCGTTCCAATGTCGGCAAGTCGTCGCTCATCAATGCGCTCACCGGCCGCCGGGCCCTGGCGCGCACCTCCAACACGCCGGGCCGTACCCAGGAATTGATTTTCTTCGACGGGCCGAATTCGCTCAGCCTGGTCGACATGCCCGGTTACGGCTATGCGGCAGCGGCCAAGAGCAAGGTCGCCGCCTGGACGAGTTTCATTGCGAATTACTTGCATGGGCGCGCTGCGTTGGCGCGCGTCTACGTCTTGGTCGATGCGCGCCATGGATTGAAAGCCGTTGACGGCGCGATTCTCGATACGCTCGGCAAGGCCGCCGTGAGCCACGAAATCGTTCTCACCAAGTGCGATCAGGTCAGCGCGGCGGAGTTGGCCGAGCGGATAGCCGGGACCAAGGCGGCGATCCGGAGCAGGCCGGCGGCATTCCCCGATTTGATCGCGACTTCGGCGCAGAGCGGCGCCGGCATCGAGAACCTGCGCGCTGCCATCGCGCGGCTTTTGGCCGAGCGGTCCCGCTGACGCATTGTCGTTCGGCCGTCACGCCGCTACATAGACTGCGCCAACCGCCGGGAAGATCGATCAGATGAGCCAAAGCGACCCCGTAAGCCCCGAGGTGAAAGCCCGCATCCTGTCGGAAGCCCTGCCCTACATGCAGCGCTACGACGAGGAAACTGTCGTCATCAAATACGGCGGCCATGCCATGGGCGCTGAGCATTTGGCGCGCGAATTCGCCCGCGATATCGTGCTTTTGGAGCAGACCGCGATCAATCCGGTCGTCGTGCATGGCGGCGGCCCGCAGATCGAAGCCATGCTCAAGAAGGTCGGTGTGCAATCGCAATACGCGGCAGGCCTACGCATCACCGATGAAAAGACGCTCGAAATCGTCGAAATGGTGCTCGCCGGTTCGATCAACAAGCAGATGGTCGGGTACATCAACGCGGCCGGCGGCAAAGCCGTCGGGCTGTGCGGCAAGGACGGCAATATGGTGATCGCGCGCAAGCTGACGCGCACCGTGGTCGATCCCGATTCCGCGATCGAGCAAGTGGTGGATCTCGGCTATGTCGGCGAGCCTGAAAAGGTCGACACGACCGTGCTCACGCAAATTCTCGGCCGTGAATTGATTCCGGTGCTGGCGCCGGTCGCCGCGGCAGCGAACGGCGGCACATTCAACGTCAATGCCGATACCTTCGCCGGCGCCATCGCCGGCGCGCTCAAGGCCAAGCGTCTGTTGCTGCTCACCGACGTGCCGGGCGTACTCGATAAATCGAAGCAGCTCATCAAGGAGCTGTCGGTCGACGATGCGCGCCGCCTCATTGCCGACGGCACCATCTCGGGCGGCATGATTCCGAAGGTCGAAACCTGCATCGACGCGCTCGATCACGGCGTCGAAGGCGTCGTCATCCTGGACGGCAAGGTGCCGCATGCGGTGCTGCTCGAATTGTTCACCGAGCTTGGCGCCGGTACCCTCATTCACGGCTAGCTGCCGCCTCGACAATCGGGCACGGCCCTTGCTAAAAACGCCAAGCAACTTCGCACTTTGGCACCCCCGCTTTGCTGCGGAACCTTGAGCATGATCCCGAAAAGTGGAGACCGGTTTTCGGATAAGATCATGCTCAAATGAAGAATCTAGACCCCCCGATTCGATTCAATCGAATCGGATCCGGGTCTAGGGCAGCGAACGATGAGGAAATGCAATGGCTGACAACCCGAAATACGACCGGCTTCTTCGCGGCGGGCGTGTCATTTGCCCAGCCTCTAGCATCGACGGTATCCGGGACGTTGCGATCCGCGGCGGCCGCATTGCAGCCATCGAACAGACAATCCTTCCTTCAAGCGCGACCGAGATTATCGATGTTTCCGGCAAGCTTGTGTTGCCGGGCCTGATCGACACGCATGCCCACGTTTATCAATACGTCACCGGCCGCTTCGGATTGAATCCGGACATGGTTGGCGTGCGTTCGGGCGTCACCACCGTGATCGACCAGGGCGGTCCCTCCTGCATGACGCTGCCGGGCTTCCGGCACTTCATCGTCGATCAGGCGGAGACGCAGGTCTACGCGTTCCTCTCAACTTATCTCGTTGGCGGTCTGGAGGGCCATTACTACCCCAATCTTTACAGCCCGGACTGCGTCGACATCGACGCAGCTGTGGCGTCTGCTAACGCCAACAAAGATATTGTGCGTGGCATCAAAGGCCATGCTGAGATCGGCGGTTTCGCGCGCTGGGGCATCAAGGTTTTGGAAATGTCCGCGGAGATCGGCCGGCGCGCCGAGCTTCCCCTTTACGTGCACTTCGGCACGCTGTGGGGGTTGCCCGAGAGCGGCGCCAATGGCGAGGATGCCGATACGATCCTGGAGCGGGTGATACCGCGGCTGCGCGCCGGCGACATTCTGGCCCATCCGTTCACGCGCCATCCCGGCGGCTTCGTCAATCGGCAAGGCGAAGTTCATAACGTCATCCGGGCGGCGCTCGACCGCGGCCTCAAGGTAGACGTGGGCCACGGCAGCCATTTCTCCTATCGCATCGCACGCAAGGCGCTCGAGGCAGGCGTCGTCCCGCACACGCTGGGCGCCGACATGCACGGCTACAACACCGAAGTGCCGGCTCCTGCGGGCACGCCCGAACAGCACTATGACGACGAGAACCATCCGTTCCGCGGTCAGGCTCGCTTTAGCCTCACGCAGGCGATGAGTTCGATGATGGCGCTTGGCATCCCGCTCGAAGACGTGGTGCCGATGGTGACCTCGAACCCTGCGCAGATGCTCGGGCTCACCGATCGTCTCGGCGCACTCAAGCCCGGATTCCCGGCCGACGTGTCGGTGCTCTGGGACGATCGCGGACGCTTTATTCTGCGCGACAACGAGAACACCGAGGTCATCGCCGAGCGGCTGCTACGGCCGGCATTCTGCTTGCGTGCCGGCAAGCGCTTCGACGCGGATTCGCCGATCCTGCCTCAAGCCATCGCGGCTTAGAGCAGCACGGCGCCGGCCCGCACATCTACGGCTAATTTCATGTTTCCGCTGGTTCCAGGGATCGCGGCGGGTACCGCGCTCGGCATATCCGACGTGCTGGCGAAAATGGTTCTCGCCACCGGCTGTGACGTGCTCACGATGCTGTCGGTGCGCAGTGTCGTCGGCTTGGCGTTCATGGCGGCATGGCTGCGCATCGGTCCGAAGCCCAAGGCCGATGCGCGGGTGCGCTCGATCTCGCTTGGCAACGGCATCATTTTTGCCGGCCTGATCTTCTGTCTGTTCAAGGCCATCGCACTGATCGACGTGCCGACCGCGGTCCTCACCTATTTTGTCTATCCGCTGCTGACCGGATTAACGGCGTCGCTCGCCGGCCTCGATCGGCTCCGCTGGCAAGGCGTGTTGTGCGCGATCGTCGCGTTCTTCGGCCTTGCGCTCATGATTGGCGCCCATCCGGCGGGATTGGCTTTCACCGGGGTCGCCTATGCGCTGGGCGCCGCGTCCTGCCGCACCGCCATGCTGCTCGTCACTCGCGCTTATCTACTCGGCGCCGATGCACGGCTGACGACGTGGTATTCGGTGATTTCCTCGATGTTGGTATTCATCGCGCTGTCGCTTGGTACGCAGACCTGGAGCACGCCGCAGACGAATTGGGGCTGGGTTGAGCTGGTTGGACTGAGCGTTACCAGCACCGCCGCCGTTTTGTTCGTTTTCGTCTCCACGGTGCGCATAGGGCCGTTCCGTACCGCGCTGATCATGAACATGGAGCCCCTGGTGACGATGGTTCTTAGCGTGCTGCTGCTGGGCCAGATCATCACTCCGATCCAAGGGCTCGGCAGCGCCATCATGCTCGCGGCGCTGGTCGCGTTTCAATTATGGCGCTGAGGCAAAACCTAAATAATACGGCTGTCGAGAATGCGGTCGCTCGCGGCCAACCGTGCCGACCCGTTCTTTGCCAGTTCCAATCGCATCGCTGCAAGGTCTGTAGACGTGCTGATGGATTGTTCATCCACCATCCATTGATAAGCGAACGTATACACGAAGGCGCATCGCGCATAACGCATCTTCGAATATCGCAGCAGCCGCGATTCCACCGGCACATCGTCGGCGAGCACCTCGCGTGCGAGCACATAGCCATCTTCCGCGGCCATCGCCGCGCCTTGAGTAAGGTGGGGAGGGAACGTGTGCGCGGCGTCGCCGCCGAGCACGATGCGGCCGCGGAACCACGGCCATGGCAGCAATATCGGCTCGATTGGGCTATAAACGATGTCCGAATTTTCATCCAGCGAGGCTGCAACGTCCGCGACATAGTCGCGGTACTGGGACAAACGGGCTTTGAACAAATCCGGGTAGTCTTGCCGCCTGAAGACCGCGTCCGGCGCCTCGGGGCAAATGTGGAAGATGTACATAAGATTATCGCCGAGCGGCATAGCGCCCGTCTTGCCGCCGAGCCCGAGCAGGAACTCCATGCCCCGCACGTAATCGGGTCGCGGCACTTGCACGCGCCAACCGCCGTAACCGGACGGGCGCGGCACGAACGCCGTTCCAACCAGGTGCAGCCGTGTCGCCGAACGTATCCCATCAAAGCCGGCCAGCAGGTCGAAGGAGTCGCTCCGGCCGTCTGAAAATGCCACCGTTACCCGGTCTTTTTCATCGTGGATTTGACCGACCGTGAGCCCGGTGTGCACCGTCACGCCGGCGCGCTCGGCGGCCGCCAACAGAATTTCGTGCAGGCGCAACCGGGACAGCGCGCACACTGCCGGCACTGACTCGTCGCCGAGTAAAAACTTGTGCTCGACGATCAGCTCACGCTTGAAATCAAAGATGCACATCCGATCGTAGTTGAACCCGCTCGCCAATATTTCCGGCAGAGCGCCAAGCGCATTGTAGATACGCAGTGCATTCGCGGGCTGGCCAAGCCCGACGCCCGGCACATCGAAGGCCTGGCGGCGCTCGATGAGGACGACCTCAACGCCGCGCTGAGCGAAGGCGGTGGCGGCCGTTAAACCGCCAACTCCGCCTCCGACAACCAGCACGCGTCGAATGTCGCTCATGGCGGCACGCATGGTTTGACAGGCTATCCGACAATAGCGAGGATCAAATTTTCCGCAAAGGACGCGTGGCCCACGTGAAGCTGGCGATTTTCAATATCGGCAAAATTCTCAGTGGCGATATCGCGTCGCCCGTGACCGCCGGCGACACCATCATTGTTGACGACGGAAAAATCGTCGCGGTCGGAAGGGGCGGCAATGCCGCAGACTGCGACGTCGTGATCGACGCCGACGGCATGATGGCGATGCCCGGGCTCATCGATTCGCACGTCCACATTACGTTCGGCGATTACACACCGCGTCAGAAGACCGTCGGATTTCTCGAAAGCTACACGCACGGCGGCGTGACCACCTGCATCAGCGCGTCCGAGGTACACGTGCCGGGCCGGCCGCGTGATCCCGCCGGCGTCAAGGCGCTGGCAATCGCAGCACGAAAATCATTCGAAAATTATCGGCCGGGCGGCATGCGTGTTCATGCCGGTTCGATCATTCTTGAGCCGGGCTTGGTCGATGCCGATTTCGCTGAACTTGCAAGTCACGGCGTTTGGTTGGCAAAGGCTGGCTTCGGCGCGTTCGCGACACCTTACGAATATGCGCCTTACGTCGCGATGGCGAAGCGTCACGGCATGGTCACGATGGTGCATACCGGCGGCTCGTCAATTCCGGGTTCGGCGGGGATTTGGGCCGATCATGTGCTCAAGATGCAGCCGGACGTGTCTTATCACGTGAACGGCGGGCCCATCGCGATGCCCGATGGGGATTTTCCACGCCTGGTCGAGGAGAGTGATCTTGCGATGCAGGTCTGCACGGCGGGAAATCTGCGCACCACATTGCTCGTTGCCAAATTGCTCAAGTCGGCCGATCAGGAGCGGCGGCTTCTCATTGCGACCGACACCCCGACCGGCAGCGGCGTCATGCCCCTCGGCATGCTCCATACCATGAGCCATCTTGCGTCGCTGGGTGGCGTCGCCCCGGAAATTGCGGTGGCAATGGCGACTGGAAACAACGCCAGGGTTTACCGGCTCAACAGTGGCGTGCTCACCGTGGGCCGCGACGCCGATATCGTCTTGGTCGACGCCTGCCTCGGCGGCTCGCAGCACGACGCGCTCTCGGCGCTGAGAAACGGTGACATCATGGGTGTCGGGGCGGTGATCAGCAATGGCGTTCCGCGTTTCGTGGGGCGCAGCCGAAATACGCCGGAAACGATCCGGCGAGCCAAAGTGGCGCACTGCCGAATTCCGCAAAGTTTCGCTGCGGAAGGCTGACTTGCATGAACATGCCTGCGGCGCCGACATCATTGCTCGCGGCATCGGGTCGCATTTCAGTTGTTGCGCTGACGTTGACCTGGAAGCTATCGCAATCGGGAGTGCCGCGCGGCTATCGCCCAGGCTGAGCGCATAACGCGGCACTCGCTCGCCGGGAACCGGACAAGAATCCGTCATTGGATTTTGATTCAAATCGCGGCTTCGCGTCACAAACTCGGCCAACTTTGCGCCGAAGTTTCGCCGGATATTCACAGAACATCTCCGTACTTAAGCGGTAAGGATGGAATCATGCGCGGGTTCCACAACAGCTCGTTCGATCCCCAGACGCTGGTCGTCCTGGAAGCCGCCTTCGACGAGGCGTGGCTGACGCTCAAAGCGATCGGCAATACGACCGTGAAGTCCGACGAGTTGGCGCGCTGCGTGCTGCGGCTCGCCATGGAGGGCGAGCGCGATCCGGTGGCCTTACACGACGGCGCGCTCAAGGGCCTTATTCCGGCAACCTCGTGGCGCGAGGCGAGCTAGAGCCCTTCACCTACGAGTGAGCGGCGAACAGTGCGAAGCCGGCGACGAAAGCGCCGGCGAGCGTGCCGGCGAGTAATGCGAACAAGTATGGAATAGACTTGCGAAATGTCCTGCGCATCGCTTGTTCTCAGCCTGCCCACTGCTAAGTTTGATTCGCCGCCAGCCAAGCCTGATCACCGGAAATCATGGCAACAACGAGTCCCCCGACGAGGCAGCGCTCAGGCCGCGGCACACGTGGTTTCAAGCGCATCGATATCTGGGTGTTCGACCTCGACAACACGCTTTATCCGCATCATCTCAATCTCTGGCAGCAAGTCGACGAACGCATCCGCGACTACATCGTCGATTTTCTCAAAATCACCCACGACGAAGCGTTTCGCCTGCAGAAGGACTATTACCGGCGCTACGGCACGACGATGCGCGGCTTGATGGAGGAGCACGGGCTTGAGCCGGACCAATTTCTCGAAATCGTGCACCAGATCGATCATTCGCCGCTTAAGCCCAATCCCGCGCTCGGCTTGGCCATCGCCAAGCTATCCGGCCGCAAATTTATTCTCACCAACGGCACGCGGCACCATGCCGATGCGGTGCTGCGCCGGCTCGGCATCGAAAAGCACTTCGATGACGTGTTCGACATCCGCGCGGCGGAGCTTGAACCCAAACCGCGGCCGCAAGTCTATGAGCGCTTCCTCGCCCATCACAAGGTCGATCCGACGCGAGCCGCGATCTTCGAAGACCTCGCCCGCAATCTCGAAGTGCCGCATGAACTCGGCATGACCACGGTGCTGGTCGTGCCGGAAGGCGCGCGCGTCGTGTTACGCGAGGAATGGGAGCTCGCCGGCCGCGAGTCACCGCATGTAGATCATGTCACCGACGACCTCGCCGGATTTTTGCGCGGCATCGCGGCCGAGCGTGGTGAGGGGAATCGTGGCAGTTGACATCGCCAGTCCCTGCCCCGACAAACCGCGCAGCAGGGATCCTTCCATGTCAGCCGGGATTGCCGAAAATCTGGCCAAGACCATCGATGCCGCCTTCGAGCGGCGCGACGAGCTCGGGCCGAAGACCGAAGGCGCGGCGCGCGAAGCGGTCGAGCTGGCGCTCGACCTTCTCGACCGCGGCGCCGTGCGCGTCGCCGAACGGGCAAGCGACAAGACCTGGCGCGTCAATCAATGGCTCAAGAAAGCAGTGCTGCTGTCGTTTCGCCTCAACGACATGAGCCAAATCCCGGGCGGACCCGGCCACGCGGTATGGTGGGACAAGGTGCCGTCGAAATTCGATCACTGGGACGACGCCCGCTTTCGTGCCGCCGGCTTTCGCGCGGTACCTGGCTGCGTGGTGCGCCGCTCCGCCTATATCGCGCCCGGCGTGGTACTGATGCCCTCGTTCGTTAACCTGGGCGCCTATGTCGATCAGGGTACCATGGTGGATACCTGGGCGACCGTCGGCTCCTGCGCGCAGATCGGCAAGAACTGTCACATATCCGGCGGCGCCGGCATCGGCGGCGTGCTCGAACCGCTGCAGGCGAGCCCGGTGATCATCGAGGACAATTGCTTTATCGGCGCGCGCTCCGAAGTCGCCGAGGGCGTGATCGTGCGCGAAGGCTCGGTGCTTTCGATGGGCGTCTTCATCGGCGCCTCGACCAAGATCGTCGACCGCGAGACCGGCGCGACACTGCAAGGCGAGGTGCCTGCCTATTCAGTAGTGGTGCCGGGCACGATCGCCGGCAAGCCGAACAAGACCGGCGAGCCGGCGCCAAATCTTTATTGCGCGGTGATCGTCAAGCGGGTCGACGAGAAGACCCGCGCCAAGACCAGCATCAACGAACTGCTGCGGGATTAAAGCCGCGCCGATGGATTGGGCACACCTCTTCACTGGTTTCGACGGTCGCATCAGCCGAACGACATTCTGGATCGGGATAGCGACGCTCACGGTCGCCGAAATTTTCGGACATATCCTTGCGGAAGAGATCCAGGGCGATCGGCTCAGCGCTATCGTCGATCTGGCTTACGCCTACCCGGAATTCGCCGTCGCTGTGAAACGCGCTCACGATCGTAATCTGCCGCTGTGGTTGCTGATTGCGTTCTTCGGCGCCAGCGCGTTGCTCGACCTGCTCACGGTGCTCGAACTGACCGGCACCGACGACCAGCCCAGTTTGCTGTCGATCGGCATCGCGCTGCCGTTCACGGTGATGGGCCTCGTGCTGCTCGTCGAACTCGGTTTTCGCCGCGGCACGATCGGCCCAAACCAATACGGGCCTGACCCGCTGGCGCCGGCATCGTTGCCGCCGCGGACTTGACTGGACCTTGTCGCGCGATCACGACTGCCTAGATGACTGCCGATCCCGTTGCTATTGCCCGCGATCTTATTCGTTGCCGCTCCGTCACGCCGGAGGAAGGCGGCGCACTTGGCATTTTGCAGGGCGTGCTGGAGCAAGCGGGATTTACCGTGCATCGCACGGTGTTCGACGAGCCAGGCGCCGCGCCGGTCGATAATCTTTACGCCCGCATCGGCGCCGCAAAGCCCAATCTCGTATTTGCCGGTCATACCGACGTCGTGCCGGCGGGAAATGAGGCGTCTTGGGCGCATCCGCCGTTTGCCGGCGAAGTCGCAAACGATTTGCTGTATGGCCGCGGCGCCGTCGACATGAAAGGCGGCATTGCCTGTTTCGTCGCCGCAGCGCTCGATTATCTCAGCGCCAATAACGGCACGCCTAAAGGATCGCTTTCGCTCCTTATCACCGGCGATGAGGAAAGCGTCGCGGTCAACGGCACCGTAAAACTTCTGCAATGGGCGGCCGGGCGGGGCGAAAAGTTCGATCACTGCATTCTCGGCGAGCCGAGCAATGTCGAAGTAGTCGGCGACACCATCAAGGCCGGCCGGCGCGGTTCGCTCAACGGCACGCTGATCGTGCGCGGCCGCCAGGGTCACGTCGCCTATCCCGAGCGCGCCGACAATCCGATCCGCGGGCTCGCGACGCTGATCGCGGCGCTGCAAACACCGCTCGACCAAGGTAGCGAACATTTCGCGCCGTCGAACCTGGAATTCACCTCGGTCGACGTCGGCAATCCAACCGTCAACCTCATTCCGGGCGAGGCCCGCGCGCGCTTTAACATCCGCTACAACGACCATCATAGCCAAACATCGCTCAAGACGCTGATTGAGCATCGCGCGCAGGCCGCCGCTGCCGGCCGCGTGCATCACGCGTTCGATTGGCAGCCGTCGAACGCGGAGGTCTTCGTCACCAAGCCCGGCCCGTTCACCGATCTTGCGGTCGCGGCGATCACCGAGGTCACTGGACGTACGCCTAAATTATCAACCAGCGGCGGCACCTCCGACGCGCGCTTCATCAAGGATTATTGCCCGGTGCTGGAATTCGGCCTGGTCGGCCAGACCATGCATGCGGTCGACGAATGCACGCCGATCGCGGACCTCGTGACGCTGACGGCGATCTACCGGCGGATTATCGAGAAGTATTTCGGTTAGCCGCAGCGCGCAGCGATCACTTGCTCGGCCGCCGCTACGCCCGTCAGCCAGCCGCCATGCGCGGTCGAGAAATCGTGCAGCGAGCATGCTTCTCCGGCGAAAAACAGCCGGTTGTCGACCGGTTCGGCTAGCGTCGCCCGACAATCGGCAAATCCGGGCAAGGCAAACGAGTAGGAGCCGAGCGCGAAAGGATCGCCGCCCCAGCAATGCGCCCGGATCGGTTTCACGCGCCGGGCAAAATCGCTGCCGAGCACGCCGACCAGTTCGGCAACGGCAAAGTCGAAAAACGCGGCCTCGCCGTCCGCTTCGAGAGCGGCGGCGCACCTGCCACCAAAGTAAGCCTCGATCATCGGCCAACCGAACGGCTTGATATGATAGCCGGCTGTCGCCACGCGGTCGGTATGCCCGAACAGCCGGATGCTTGTTTCGAATTCTTCGGCGTTTTCAAGCGCGATGAAAAGTTTGTCGGCGAGTCCTAGCGGCAAGCCGCGCGCAGCCTCGATTTTCTTCGGCAGCGCCGGGACAAATCGAATCCGCTCTGCTGCGAGTATTGCGCTCGGCACAGTGACGATAACCTGATCGGCCGCGATCGCGCCTTCGCTGGTTTCAATCTTCAATCGCTTGCCGCTGTGATCGATGGCGCTGACCGGACAATCGAGCATCAGCGGAACGTCGGCGCCATAGGCGCCGATGAGCGTGCCATAGCCTTCGACGACTCGCCAATTGACGTCGGTTGAGTGGTACCGATCCAGATCTTTCAGCGATATCCGATCGAGTTCGGCGCCGCTGATGTAAGTGCTCATCGCATTGATAAGTGCATTCCAACGCGACGCCGGATCGAGCAAGGTTGAAGCTGCGGCGTCGGTTTCGCCCTGTGCCGCCGCATCCAGCCGCGCATAGAATTCGCCGAAAGCTCGGCGAAAATCCGCGTGCTCCGCGCGCGGGAAGCTCAGCTCAAGAGGCCTGTTCATCCACGGCGGCGGCGTTTTGTCGATTGTCGCGCCCTGCGCTTCCGCGACCGCGACCCACGGATTGCGATTGGCGGAGTGCAGCCAGCCGCAGCCGAGATCGAGCGCATGGCCGTTTCTATCGTGAATGGTCCACGCTCGGCCGCCAAGCCGCGGACGCGCTTCGACCAGCAGGCAGCGGATCGAGGCTTGGTGAAGCCGTTTGGCCGCCGCAACGCCAGCCGAACCGCCACCGACCACGACGACTTCAACATCAGTCAGCATCACGCGTCCTGCATGGCAGTCTCGGCCCCCGAATGACGAGCTAATACTCCACCCGCACCAGATAAAGCCCGTGCGGCGGGGCGACTTGGCCGCAGGCGGTGCGGTCGCGGGCGGCGAGCACGCTGGCAAGATCGTCGGCGCTCCACTTGCCCTCGCCGACATGCACCAGCGAACCAACCATCGAGCGCACCTGATGCTGCAGGAAGGATCGCGCCGAAGCCGTGATGCGGACTTCGTCGCCGTCCCGCGTCACGTCGAGCCGGCCGAGTGTCTTCACCGGCGATTTGGCCTGACACTCGGTTGAGCGGAAGGTCGTGAAGTCGTGCTTGCCGAGCAACCTCTGCGCCGCTTCGTGCATCGCTTCGCTGTCGAGCAGGCGCGGCACGCGCCAGGCGCGGTTTTGCTCGAGCGTAAGATCGGCGCGGCGGTTGATGATACGATAGAGATAGTGGCGTTTGACCGCCGAGAAGCGCGCATCGAAATCCGCCACCACTTGCTCAGCCGCCAGCACGGCAATCGGCTGCGGCCGCAAATGGAAATTGATCGCGTCGCGCACGGTATCGATGTCCCAATCCTTGGCGAGATCGACATGTGCGACCTGGCCGAGCGCGTGCACGCCGGTATCGGTCCGTCCGGCGCCCTGCACCGCAACGCGTTGGCCCGCAAACGCCGCGATGGCATCGGTCAGCGCGCCCTGGACCGAAATGCCGTTGTCCTGCGCCTGCCAGCCGACATAGGGCGTGCCGTCATATTCGATGGTGAGTTTGTAGCGGGGCATGTCTCGCTTTGGCTGCGTCAATGCAATGTGCTGCCGCGCCCGACCGGGCTGCCGCGCAGGAATTCACCCGCCTTCATTGGCTTGCCGCCGGCGCGTTGCAGTTCGACGATCCGCACGCTGCCCTGCCCACAAGCAATCATCAGCTTGTCGTCGAGCACGCGACCCGGTGCGCCAAGGCCGTCGCCTTTGGTCGTCCGCATCACCTTGATGCGGCCGGCGCCGGAAAGTTCGAACCATGCGCCGGGATAAGGCGACAGCCCCCGACAATGGTCGTGTACTTTGTTCCAGGGTTGCGTCCAATCGATACGGGTCTCGCTCTTGTCGATCTTGTCGGCATAGGTCGCGAATTCATTGGCTTGCGGGGTGAGCGTCAACGATTCGCGCTCAAGCGCACCGAGCGCGACCAGCATCAGCTTGGCACCGAGGCGCGCCAATTCGTCGTGCAGCTCGCCGGCGGTCTCCTCCAGACCGATTGCCACCCGCTCCGCCATGGCGATCGGGCCGGTGTCGAGGCCTTCATCCATCTTCATCACCATCACGCCGGTCTCTTTGTCGCCGGCCATGACAGCGCGATGGATCGGCGCCGCGCCGCGCCAGCGCGGCAGCAAAGATGCGTGCAGATTGAAACAGCCGAGTGGAAAGACATCGAGAATGGATTTGGGCAGGATCAAACCATAAGCCACAACCACGGCGGCGTCCGCGCCATGCGCCCGCATGGCGCTCGCCGCGTCGGGAGCTTTCAACGTTTTCGGTGTGAAAATCGGGATTTTCAGCCGCTCCGCCTCGCGCGCGACCGGCGAAGGCCTCAGCGCCATGCCGCGACCGGCCGGCTGCGGTGCGCGCGTATAGACGGCGACGATATTATGCCCGCCGCCGACGATCTCGACGAGCGTGGGCACGGCGAAGTCGGACGTGCCCATGAACACCAGGCGGAGCGCCAATCACGCCTCCACCTTCTTTATTCCTTTGGCTGCCTTGGCGAACTTCTTGATGACGCGGTCGCGCTTGAGCTTGGACAAATGGTCGATGAACAGAATGCCGTTGATGTGATCGATCTCGTGTTGCAGGCAAGTCGCCAGCAGCCCCTTGGCGTCGAGTTCGCGGGTCTTGCCGTCGCGGTCGAGATATTTGACTTTGACCTGCGACGGCCGCTCGACCTCCTCGTAATAGTCCGGGATCGACAGGCAGCCTTCCTCGTATTTGGCCGTCTCGTCCGACGTCCAGATGATCTCCGGATTGATGAAGACGTGCGGCTCGTGATTGTCCTCTTTCTTCGACAAATCCATGGTGATGACGCGCTTGGCGATGCCGATCTGGATCGCCGCGAGCCCGATGCCGGGCGCCTTGTACATGGTCTCGAACATGTCATCGACCAGCTTGCGGATGCCGACGTCGACATGTTTGACCCGCTCGGAGACGAGTCGCAGCCGTTTGTCGGGGAGCTTGATGATCTCGTGCACAGCCATAGTTTTTCCGAACTTGCTGGATTTGCGATGTAAGGGCTGAACAAACCGGGGTCAATCCACGCGTTCTGTTGATCGGTCGTTGCTTGGCGGGCCGCGACGGGCTATGACCGTTCGCTCTTCGTTCCAGGGCGAATCGCAACACGCGCAGAGAGCCAGATGACCGATAGCCTGCCGATCCTAGCGGCCATTCTCGCCGCCTGTGCTACGCTCGCCGTGATCGGCATCGTGCTGTGGCGGGTGCGCCATGCCGCGCAGCCGCACGCAGCGGCGCTGACCGAGTTGACGCAGCGTCAGACCGACGCCGCGGCGCGGCTTGAGGCCATGATCAGAATGCTGGGCGATCGCCAATCGCAGCTCCAGCACGCGGTCAACGAGCGGCTCGATACGGTGTCGCATCGCCTCGGCGATTCCATTTTGAAGACCACGCAGAACACGACCGAGAATCTGCAGAAGCTCAACGAGCGCCTCGCGGTGATCGACAGCGCGCAGAAGAACATCACCGAGCTGGCGACGCAGGTGACCTCGCTGCATGGCGTGCTCGCCAACAAGCAGTCGCGTGGGGCGTTCGGCCAAGGCCGCATGGAAATCATCATTCGCGACGGCCTGCCCAAGGACTGCTACGAATTCCAATACACGCTGTCCAACAAGCTGCGGCCCGATTGCGCAATTTTTCTGCCGGACAAACGCCCTCTTGTCATCGATTCCAAATTTCCCCTCGAAGCCGTTACGGCGTACCGCAACGCCAAGAGCGACGACGAGCGCAAACTCGCCGCCGCGCGCGTGCGCCAGGACGTAACCAAGCATGTCGGCGACATCGCGCAGAAATATCTCATCCCCGGCGAGACGCAGGAAATGGCTTTCATGTTCGTGCCATCGGAGTCGGTCTATGCCGAGTTGCACGAAGACTTCGATGACATCGTGCAGAAGGCCTTCCGCGCCAAGATCGTCATCGTCTCACCATCGCTCTTGATGCTTGCGATCCAGTTGGTGCGACAAAGCCAGAGGGATGCCCGTATGCGCGAGGCGGCCGATCAAATTCGTGACGAAGTCGGGCGCCTGATGAAGGATGTCGGTCTCCTGGGCGATCGCGTGCGCAAATTGCAGTCCCATTTCAACCAATCGGCTGAGGATATCCGACAGTCCGTCATTTCGATCGAGAAAATCGAGGGACGTGGCGAGCGCATTCAGCAGGTCGAATTCACCAGCGATGCATCGGCCAATTCAGACGTCGTCGCCGCGCCGGTGCGCGCGCTGGAAGCGGGCGAGTAGCGGCGCATGGCGGTGACGCCCGAGCCCGGCGTAAGCGTCGCAGCCCCTCGCCCATCATTCGCGGACACGCTCGCCGTCTATCTCAAGCGGCGCGTCCTGATCGTGCTATTTCTCGGCTTTTCGTCGGGCCTGCCGCTGGCTCTATCGGGTTCGACGCTTTTGGTGTGGATGACCGAGTCCGGCGTTAATCTCGGCACCATCGGGTTGTTCGCGCTCGTCGGCACGCCCTACACCATAAAATTCCTGTGGGCGCCGCTGATCGACGCGCTCGACGTGCCGCTGTTGTCGCGGCGTTTCGGCCGGCGTCGCGGCTGGCTATTGTTATCGCAGTTTTTGCTGATCGCGGCGATCGTCTTTCTCGGCGCCTGCGATCCGTCGGTCTCCCCGTTCGTCGTGGCGATCGGCGCGCTTCTCGTCGCCGCCGCGTCGGCAACGCAGGACATCATCGTCGATGCCTTTCGGGTGGAGAGCTTAAGCGAGAGCGAGCAAGCGGCCGGCATGGCCTCTTACGTCGCCGCCTATCGGATCGGCATGCTGGTCTCGACCGCGGGCGCGCTGTTCCTGGTCAGCGGTTTCGAAGGCGTCTTCGGTTTCGGCCGTCACGCCGCCTGGAGCGCGGGCTATATGGTCATGGCGGTGCTCGTCCTCATCGGCATCGCGACCACGCTCGTCGCCACCGAGCCGGAAAAGTCCGTCAACGCCAATGCGGCGCATGCGCGGGAAAACAACCTGCAACGCGTCGTCGAAGCGGCGATCGGCGCGTTTTCCGAGTTTCTGACGCGCGACATGGTCTTCGTCGTGCTGGCCTTTGTCGTGCTGTTCAAGTTCACCGACGCGCTGTCCGGCGCAATGACCGCACCTTTCGTGATCGATCTCGGATTTTCGCGCAATGAATACGCGACCATCATCAAGGGCGTCGGACTGGCGGCGACGCTGATCGGCGGCTTCGCCGGCGGCTTTCTGGCCCGCGCTTTTTCGCTGCCGGCGAGCCTGTGGCTTGGCGGCGTGCTGCAAGGGCTCGCCAATCTCGCCTTCTCCTGGCAGGCGGTGCTGGGTCTGAACGCGGCATGGCTGACTTTCGCCATCGTGGCCGAAAACTTCACCAGCGCGATCGGCACGGTGATCTTTGTCGCCTACCTGTCGGCGCTGTGCCGCAATCCGCTGCATACCGCCACGCAGTACGCGCTCCTGACCGCGCTCGCGGCCTTCGGCCGCACCTATTTGTCGTCGGGGGCAGGATACCTCGCGGCGGCGACCGGATGGCCGTGGTTCTTCGCCATCTGCGCGCTATCCGGCGTGCCGGCGCTCCTTCTGCTCGCATGGCTGCAACAGAGCGGCCATTTCGACGGCTTGGCGGCCGCCAAGAAGTGACCACGGAATAAGCGAACGTACAGATTTGTGGCGTAACCGACGGATCATCCCATTGTCACGCTTTTGCGGCAGCTTCCGGTCCCCGCAAAAAAGTCTTTTTGTAAGGATCAGATCGCTATAATCGCCGTTGTATCGTTGCGTCCCTCGAACCCGGCCGTCCCGCCCTCGCAGTCCCAATGGACATCATCCTGGTCAAGCTTTTTGCGGCGGCGCTCGCGTTGAGCGAGGTCACGACGCAGCCGCAGGCGGTCAAGACGCATTTCGATCCGGTCCAAGATCAAAACGAGGTGGTGCAGATTTTGCGCAACGGCTGCGAGCATATGAAGCAGGCGTTCGACATCGAATCCATCAACCTCGACGACCTCATCTCGACCGCGCTCAACGACCCAACGGCGGCCGGCGCCAACATTCCGGCGTTCCATGGGCTAAATTTCGGCGATTTGAACACCGCGTATCATCAATTCTGCAAGAACGAGCCCCTTACCAATCCAGTCGTCGACCTCGGCCAGGTCATCGACTTTTTCAACAATGCGGCGACCGATCTGCCGGACCAGACGACGCTCAAAGGCAGGAAATTGCCGAGTCTCAGCGTGGTGCTCGACGGCAGGGGCAAGGATTTCGCCGACGTGTTCGAACCCGGCAATCGGCGCATCTGGGTGTCGCTCGCTGACGTTCCGGATCTGGTGCAAAAGGCGTTCGTCGCCGCCGAGGATCGGCGCTTCTATCAGCACCACGGCGTCGACGAGCGCGGCATCATCCGCGCTTTCATCGGCGATCTGGCCGAGCCGGGACGGCCGCAGGGCGGTTCGACCATTACGCAGCAAGTCGTGAAAAATCTTCTCGTCGGCGAGGACGTAACCTATGAGCGCAAGATCCGCGAAATGATCGTGGCCTCACGGCTCGAAAATACGCTGAACAAGAACGAGATCCTCGAACTGTATCTCAATTCCGCCTATCTCGGCCGCGCCTCTTGGGGCGTCGAAATGGCGGCACGCAGCTATTTCGGCAAATCGGCGAAGGACCTTTCGCTGGCCGAGGGCGCGATACTCGCCGGCTTGCTGAAGGGACCGAACTATTACAATCCCGACCGCCATCCGAATCGCGCCAAGGATCAACTCAACTACGTGCTCGACCGCATGCAGGAGGATGGCGTCATCACCGCGGCGCAGAAGAACGAGGCGCTCGCCTCGCCGCCGAAGCTAGTCGTCTTCGCGCATCCGCACCGCGACAGCGGCTTCAATTTTGTCGATTTTCTTGGCCGCGAGGCGAAGGCCGACGGCGTCGAGAACCTGACCGCCGAACCCTACACGGTGCATTCGACCATCAATACGCAATTGCAACGCGACACTGAAGCGGCGCTGCAGGAAGGCTTGGCGCATTATGAGACTTCCACCGGTCGCGCCCAGTTTCGCGGGCCGGAAGCAAATATCGCCGACGCCGTGCAGAAATTCGAAGTCGACAACAAGACCGCCGCGCCGGCTTGGCAGCAGGCGCTGCAAGCCATACGTCTGCCGCTTTATGACGTGCATTGGACGCCGGCCGTGGTGCTGCAAAAGGGCGGCAAATACGGCGACGGCGCGATCCGCGTCGGCTTGCCCGACAGCCGCACCGTGCCGTTGACGACGTGGTCCGCCGCGATCAAGCACAGCCTCAGCCTCTATGACGTGGTCTACGTCAACGTGGTCGAGCCGAAATACGCCGAGCCCAGATCTGCCGAATCCAAACTCAGAGACACGAAAGGCAAGAGCCAAGCCGCCTCTGCCGGCGTCCAAGCGCAGTTGCGGATACGGCCCACGGTGCAGGGCGCGGCGCTGGTCTTGGAGAACAAGACCGGCCGTATCCTCGCCATGACGGGGAGCTTTTCCTATCCGCTGAGTCAGCTTAACCGCACGGCGCAGACGCAGCGCCAGCCCGGCTCGGCGATGAAGCCGGTGACCTATCTGACGGCCTTACAGCATGGCTTGCAGCCGAATACGCTCGTGCTCAACGAACCGATCACGTTTCCTCCGATCGGCAGCGGCGCTGATGGCCGTAACGCCGTCAGTCGCGAATTCGGCGGCAGCGTGCGCGAGCAGGACTATTGGTCGCCGCGCAACGCCGATTACAGCGAAGGCGGCGTTTACACGCTGCGGCGCGGTTTGGAAAATTCGGTCAATGTCATCACAGCGCACCTGCTCGACGGCGGGATCGACGCCAGCCCTGAAAAAAGCCTCGACGACGTTTGCGCCACTGCCGTCGCCGCAAAAATCTATGGCGAGTGCGTGCGCTATTATCCGTTCGTCCTCGGCGCGCAACCGGTCAAGATGATCGATCTCGCCGCGTTCTATGCCTCGATCGCCAACGAAGGCGCCCTGCCGCAACCGCACGGCATTGATTCCATCGAGCAGAACGGCCGCACCATCTATCAATATCCGAGCACGCCGCTGCCGCGAATCGGCGCCGCCGACCCGGCCGCATTCTATCAGCTCAAGACCATCTTGCAGGGCGTCGTGGCGCGCGGCACCGCGCGGGCAATCGCATCGCTGTCGCCCTATGTCGCCGGCAAGACCGGCACGACCGAGGACGCCGTCGACGGCTGGTTCATCGGATTCACCAATGACGTCACGGTGGCGGTCTGGGTCGGCTATGACAATGGCAACGGCAAGCGCCGCTCGCTCGGGCCAAGCGAAGACGGCGCCCGGGTAGCGCTGCCGATCTTCCAGCCGATCATCGAGGCGGTCTGGGCCGACCACGTCGCGCCGAAAACGCCCCTCAGCGGACCGTCGCCGGATGCAAGGCGCGAACTCGTCGACATACCGATAGACTATATGACCGGCAACCGGGTGAACGGCGGAAACTTCGTCGAGCACTTCCGCCGCGACGCCGACGGCCAGGTCGCCGACACGCAGTTTCAGCTGGTTTCCAGCGACGACGCCTATTCGTATCAAGGCGGGCAATCCGACCAATTCTGGGGCGGCGCAGCCGATAACGGCGGACGGTCCTACTATCCAAATCAAGGTTGGCGGCCGCTGCCGCCGCAACCGCCGCCTCAGCAGCCGATGTCCCGCGGCTTGTTTGGCCTGTTTCGACCTTGGAGCGAGCAATCGCCGCCACCCAGCCAGGGTTACTTCTGGGGCGGCCGTTGAATTGACAGCATTCCATTGAAAGCCCTGCGCGAGAGAATTTAGAATGTGGACGCGGCACCCAATCGCGCCTTTTTGCCTGTTTCTTGGCTTGCTTGGTTCCGCCTCAGCCGCCGGCGCGCAGGATTTCCAGATCGTCGAAGTGAGCGCTGCACGCAGCTCGAATGTTGCGGACATCAAGCCCGACACCATCGAATTCAGCGATCATACCAGTCCCGGCTCCATCGACAGCGAGACGGCGCTTAGCCGGTTCGACGAATGGGCGGAAAAACATCCGAACGAGAAGAAGTTCCTCGCCCTGTTTCCGACCTATACCGAACCGACCGTCGACAAGGCCGCCAACGGCGGCACCGTGCAAGGCACTCGAAAAGTCACCGAGAAGCTTTACATGTACGTGGCGCAAGCGCGCTTCGTTCTCGATAAAGTGCCGGGCGCCATCGATCTTTCGCGTTACGTCACGTTGCCGTTTCTGGCAAAGATCGATCCTGCGATCCAACATAAGCTGATCACCGCGGCAGACGTGACCTCGTTCAAGGACGAGGCCGGTATCGGCAACGACAATGCCGACCGCAAATGGTGCACCGGGCGGGCGACCTCGATCTGCATCCAGTCGACCTACAAGCTCGAGGGCAAGATTCCCATGGGCATCATGCTGGTGAACAAATTGCGCGACAGCCTCAAAAAGGTCGACGACCATATCGATTTCCAGAGCGAACTCTCCGCGCTCGCTCCCGCCGATCTCGACCAACCCGGCTTGCAGCAATTGACGACGCTCGACACCCCGATTAGCGGCGCGCTCGAGCAGGATATCTTTTACGTCAATGAGATCATGAAATTCGGCAAATTCTTCGCCGTATTCCAGGCCGATCCGGCCAATTCCAACAAGACCGTCGTCACCGCATTCATGTCGCTTGCCATCAAGGCGAGCGTGCTCGACGAAAAGCGCGGCTTCGAACACGTGCCGGTCTTGCGCAACCTGGTGCCGGCGCAGGTTTTGATGGGCCAATCGTCGTTCAACTCCGGCAGTTCGATCAGCGCCGGCCTGCCCAAATACGCCCGCAACGAGATCGGGACCGTCGCCGGCCTGTTGAAACAGGATAAGGCGGCGAATTAGCTCGGATTGATCATCGCGGTCGCGCGCGGCATTGTGAGCCGCGATGCACGAATCCGACTTCTCCCACGAACACATCGAGACCGCGGCCGAGCGCGCCGCGATCGCGCGCACCATCTGGGACCAGGACAACGTCGCCTTCATGACGGTCGGCATCGATATCGGCAGCTCAACCTCGCACCTTTTGTTCGCCAAGTTAGCCTTGCAGCGCCAGTCGCAAGGCCTGTCCAGCCGTTTCGTCGTCATCGGACGCGAAATCCTGTGGCGCTCGCCGATCCTGCTTACCCCGTTCCTGCTCGACGGAACGATCGACGCGGCGGAACTCGGCGAATTCATCCGGCGCTGTTATCGCGACGCCGGCCTTACGCAGAGCGAGATCGATTCCGGCGCCGTCATCCTCACCGGCGAGGCAATCAAGCGCAAAAATGCCCGCGCCATCGACGAATTGTTTGCCGCCGATGCGGGCAAATTCGTCTGCGCCACCGCCGGCCACAAGCTCGAATGCCGGCTCGCAGCGCACGGCTCGGGCGCCGTGGCGCTGTCGAAATCGCGCGACACGTGTCTCCTCCACGTCGACCTCGGCGGCGGCACGACGAAGCTCGCTTTGATCGACCGCGGCGCGATACTTGGTCTCGCGGCTTTTGCCGTCGGCGGCCGCCTGATCGCGAGCGATGCGAGCGGCGCGTGGAGCCGCATCGATCAATCGGCGCGGCTCGTTGCCGACGATTTACAGATAAAAATCTCGCCGCAGGCGCTCGCTGACGAAGCGATCCGCCGGCGGATCGCGCAGCGCCTTGCCGAGGTCGCGGCCGACATGATCCTCGACGCGCCGCGCGATTCGCTCGGCCAGTCGCTCCTCCTCACCGAACGCCTGTCGCCCGGGCCATCGCCATCCGCCATTACGTTCTCCGGCGGCGTCGCCGAATACATGTTCGGTCATGAGCAGCAGGAATTTGGCGATATCGCCAAGTTGCTGGCGACCGACCTCGCCCGGGAACTGAGCCGGCGAAGCGGGCTGCCGCTGATCGATCCCGGTCAGCGCATCCGCGCCACCGTGATCGGCGCCTCCCAATTCACGGTGCAGGTCAGCGGCAAGACCATCTACTTGCCCGATCCTTATGTGCTGCCAGTGCACAATGTACCGGTGCTGCTCGTGGGCCTCGACCCTGCCGGCGAGATCGATCCGGAGCGGCTCGCCGCCGCCGTCCGCGCCGGCTTAGAGGAGATCGACCTCGACCATACCGGGCGGATCGCGATCGCATTTGGCTGGCACGGCGATCCGGAACATTCGCGGCTGAAGGCGGCGGGCGAAGGCCTATTGCGCGCGCTCACGCCGCTCCAGGCGCGGATCAAGCTCCTGCTTTTGATGATCGACGGCGATATCGGCAAAACGTTCGGCCGGATACTCCATCGCGAGCTCAACTGGCCGGGCAAAATCGTCTCCATAGACGGCATGGAGTTGCAGGAACTCGACTTTGTCGACGTCGGCAAACTGATTGCGCCGCCAGGCGTGGTGCCGGTGGTGATCAAGTCGTTGTTGTTCGCGTAGCCCGTTCCTGTCCAGCAGTGTAATGTGTCGCCGGCAAGCCGATGCCGGAGGGACACATGAACATCCGCGAGAACGTTCAAGCGAAGCCGCGCTACGGCATCGATCCCTACATCGATTGGCTCGCCGGCGAAGGTATCCCGGTCACCGAGGATTACGGCGTCTATCTATTCGACGTCGAAACCGCGCCGTGGCCGCGCTACGGCGTCAACGGCGCCGCGGTGCACCTGAAGGGCCGCGGCGACTTCGCCAATATGTTTGTCTTCGAGCTTGCCGGCGGCAAATCGACGGCGCCGCAGCGGCATCTCTACGAAGAAGTCATCTATGTCCTCGAAGGCCACGGCTCGACCCAACTCGAATTCGCCGACGGCAGCTGCCGCAGCTTCGAATGGGGCGAAAAGAGCCTGTTTGCTATTCCGCTCAACGCCAAACATCGCCACTTCAACGGCAGCGGCACCGAGCGCGCGCTCCTCGCCAGCACCACCAACCTGCCGATGATGATGAATGTCTTTCACAACGAAGCTTTCGTGTTCGGCAGCAACTTCGACTTCTCGGACCGCGCCGGCAAAGAAGAGTACTTCACTGGCGAAGGCGATCTCATCACCGTGCGCCCGGGCAACCATATGTGGGAGACGAATTTCGTGCCCGATCTCACCGCCATCGAGCTGAAAAGCTGGGGCGATCGCGGCGGCGGCGGCACCAATATCATGTTCGTGCTCGCCGACGGCACCATGCACGCGCACATCTCGGAAATGCCGGTCGGCACCTACAAGAAGGGGCACCGCCACGGCCCGAGTTTTCACGTCATGTGCGTGATAGGACAGGGCTTCTCACTGCTCTGGTACGAGCACGACAAGGATTTCCGCCGCATCGACTGGAAGCACGGCATGGTGCTGGTGCCTGCCGATCGGCAGTTCCATCAGCATTTCAACACCGGACCGCAGCCGGCGCGCTATCTCGCCACCGCGGTCGGCGGCCTGCGCTACCCGACCACGCTGGCGAACCGCATCTCGCTGCTTGGCGCCGGCGGGGACGACCTGCCGGCGGTGTCGAAGAGCGTCAAGCACGGCGGCGATCAGATCGAATACGAGGATCAGGATCCGCGCATCCACCGCATCTGGCTCGATGACATGCGCAAGAACGGCGCGCCGCCGAAGATGGAGAAATTCATCCCGACGCCCGACGACATGAAAGCGCTGGTCCCTTAGGCGGCCGCACGCGCCTTGTCGCCGCGCTCGAGCGACTGCAGAGCTTCATCCACCGTCTGCACATCGCCGAATAGGCCGTAAAAGATCGACAGCGCCGCGTTGTGTTCCTCGTCGTTGTGGGTGGCTAGGCCGTCGGACACCATGACGACCTTGAAGTTCAGCATCATGGCGTCGCGCGCCGAGCTTTCGCAGCAGACGTTCGTGGCGGTACCGGCGATCAAAAGGGTGTCGATGCCGCGATCGCGCAGGACGCGCTCGATATTCGAAGAACCCTGGATGAAGGCGCTGTAGCGCGTCTTCGTCACTTGCGCATCCTCCGGACGAATGTCGTTGCCGTGCCAATAGGCGTAACCTTCACCGTCGACGTCCATCGCCGCATGGCGCCGCTCACAGCGCTCCGGAGTGTGCAGAAATTCGTGGTAGTTCGACCAGCTTTCGCGCGTATTGCGCGTGCCGTTGCGGACCCATACGACAAGACCGCCGCGGCGCCGCATCTCGGCGGCGAGCCGGTTGATGTTCGGCACGATCTCGCGCGCCAGCGGAATTTCGCCCTGATGGCCCGGCTTGCAGAAATAATTCTGCATGTCGATCACGACCAAAGCGGCTTTGCGCGGATCGATCTCATCGAACGGGTGCACTTTGCCGGTTCGGGCAGTCATGCGGTCGCGGGCGGCCTGGGAGATCGCGATCTTGTGCATTTGTGCATCCTCAACTAGTCGTGCTGCGGGCTTGTTCCGGCCCAATGTGGCATAAATTCGGGTCTGGATCGAGCGCAGAACGGTCGACATGCCGGCGAGTTGGGAATTTTGGATCGATCGCGGCGGCACCTTTACCGACGTGATCGGCAGGCGGCCGGACGGCGCGCTCGTCACCCACAAGCTGCTTTCGGAAAATCCCGAAGCCTATCGGGATGCGGCGGTGCATGGCATCCGCCACCTGCTCGGGCTAACGCTCGGCGCGCCGATTTCGAGTGAGCACATCGGCGCCGTCAAGATGGGCACCACGGTCGCAACCAACGCGCTCCTCGAGCGCAAGGGCGAGCGCACGCTGCTTCTGATCACCAAGGGCTTCGGCGACGCGCTGCGCATCGGTTACCAGGCGCGGCCGAAAATCTTCGCGAAGCACATCATCAAACCGGACATGCTCTACGAGCGCGTCGTCGAGGTCGACGAGCGCGTGCGCGCCGACGGCACCGTCGAGCGCGAGGTCGATCTCAACGCCGTACGCTGCGAACTCGAACGTGCCAAAGCCGACGGCATCCGCGCCGTCGCTATCGTGCTGATGCATGCCTATCGCTACAGCGATCATGAGAAGCGGGTGGTGGCGCTGGCACGCGAGCTCGGCTTTCCGCAAATTTCCGCCAGCCACGAAGTCTCGCCGCTCATCAAGCTCGTCGGCCGCGGCGATACCACGGTGGTCGACAGCTACCTGTCGCCGATCCTCCGCGACTACGTGGCGCAGGTTGCCGGGGACCTAAATCCACCCTCCCCTGCGGGGGGAGGTGAAGAAACCCGCCTGATGTTCATGATGTCCTCGGGCGGGTTGACCGCGGCCGAGCTGTTCCGCGGCAAGGACGCGATCCTCTCAGGCCCGGCGGCCGGCGTCGTCGGCATGGCTGAGACCGGGCGCTCGGCCGGCTTTGCGCGAACTCATCGGCTTCGACATGGGCGGCACGTCCACCGATGTTTCGCATTACGCCGGCGAGTACGAGCGCGCCTTCGAGACCGAAGTCGCGGGCGTGCGGATGCGCGCGCCGATGATGCTTATTCACACCGTAGCGGCGGGCGGCGGCTCGATCCTGCATTTCGACGGCGCGCGGTTTCGCGTCGGGCCGGATTCCGCCGGCGCCAATCCCGGGCCGAAATGCTACCGCCGCGGCGGGCCGCTCGCCGTCACCGACGCCAATGTCATGGTCGGCAAGCTCATTGCCGATTTCTTTCCGAAAATCTTCGGACCCGCTCAAAACATGCCGCTCGACGCCGATGCGGTTCGCGCGGCTTTCGTGGAGATGGCGAAGGAAATCGGCGACGGCCGCAGCGCCGAACAAGTCGCCGACGGTTTTATCAAGATCGCCGTCGAGAACATGGCGAACGCGATCAAGAAGATTTCGGTGCAGCGCGGCTATGACGTGACGCGCTACGCGCTCAATTGCTTCGGCGGCGCCGGCGGCCAGCATGCCTGTCTGGTCGCCGACGCGCTCGGCATGACGAGCGTGCTGATCCATCCGCTGTCGTCGCTGCTCTCCGCCTACGGCATGGGCCTCGCCGATATCAGGAGCGTTCGCCAGCAGGCGATCGAGGAGCCGTTCGCCGATAGGGCGCGCGCAACGCTCGAAGGCGTGGCGCGTCGGCTGGCGGCCGCCGCGATCGACGAGGTCGCGGGCCAGGGCGTTGCCGTTAACAAGGTCGCGCTGCATGTGCGCGCTCATATTCGCTACGCCGGCACCGACACGCCTCTGATCGTCGACGCGGGCAGCGAGAAAAGACTGGCGTCGCTTCACAAAATGAAATCCGCCTTCGAGCGCGCCCACAAGGCGCAATTCGGCTTCGTCGATCGAAAGAAGTCGCTCGTGATCGAGGCCGTCTCGGTCGAGGCAGTCGGCGGCGGCGCGACGTTCAAGGAACGGTCGCGCAGGACCGGGCGGACGAAGCTACCCGCTCCGGCGCGCCGCACCCGCTTCTTCTCCGGCGGCAAATGGCAGCGCGCGGTGGTTTATACGCGCGATCAGCTTGTCCCTGGCCATAAGGTCAATGGCCCGGCCATCATCATCGAGCCGCATCAAACCGTTGTCGTCGAGCATGGCTGGCTGGCCGAGCTCACCGCCAAGAATCATTTGGTGCTGCGGCGCGTGCAAAAGCTTACCCGCAGGAGCGCCATCGGCACCCACGCCGACCCGGTCATGCTCGAAGTGTTCAATAATATGTTCATGTCGATCGCCGAACAGATGGGCGTCGCGCTGCAAAACACCGCTTATTCGGTGAATATCAAGGAGCGGCTCGACTTCTCCTGCGCGGTGTTCGACGGCAACGGCTCGCTGGTCGCCAATGCGCCGCATATGCCGGTGCATCTCGGCTCGATGGACCGCGCGGTCGAGACCATCATTCGCGAGAACAAGGGCAAGGTTCGACCGGGCGATGTCTATGCCATCAACGCCCCGTATAACGGCGGCACGCATCTTCCGGATATCACCGTCTGTACGCCCGTTTTCGACGGCAAGAAAATTCTGTTCTGGGTGGCCTCACGCGGCCACCACGCCGACGTCGGCGGCATTTCGCCGGGCTCGATGTCGCCGAACGCCACGACCATCGAGCAGGAAGGCATCTACATCGACAATTTTAAGCTCGTCGACCGCGGCCGCTTCCGCGAGAAGGAGCTTTATGCGCTGCTCACCGGCGGCAAGTATCCCGCGCGCAATCCGCTGCAGAACGTCAACGATATCAAGGCGCAGATCGCCGCCAACGAAATGGGCGTGCGCGAGCTGCGCAAGATGGTGCGCCATTTCACGCTGCCCGTGGCGCGCGCCTATATGCGGCACGTGCAGGACAATGCGGCGGAAAGCGTGCGCCGCGTCATCGACCGGCTGCACGACAGCGCGTTTGCGATCGAAACCGATCAGGGCAATACGATCAAAGTGCGGATCACGGTCGATAAGAAAAGGCGCGAGGCGACGGTCGATTTCACCGGCACCAGCCCGCAGCAGCCGTCGAACTTCAATGCGCCGGAGCCGGTGACGCGCGCTGCGGTGCTCTATGTGTTCCGCGTCATGGTCGACGACGATATTCCGATGAATGCCGGCTGCCTGCGCCCGATCCGCATCGTCATTCCGAAAAAATCGATGCTGTCGCCGGAATTTCCGGCCGCCGTGGTCGCCGGCAATGTCGAGACCTCGCAGGAGGTGACGAACTGCCTGTTCGGCGCGCTCGGCGCCATGGCGGCGGCGCAGGGCACCATGAACAATCTAAATTTCGGCAATGCGCGTTACCAATATTACGAGACGATCTGTTCCGGCTCGCCGGCCGGCCCCGGTTTCCCCGGCACCGACGCGGTGCACACCCACATGACTAATACGCGGCTCACCGATCCGGAAATTCTGGAATTCCGCTACCCGGTCCTGCTCGAAGACTTCCATATCCGCAAAGGCTCCGGCGGCCGCGGCAGAATGGAACGCCGGCGACGGCATCCGCCGCACCATCCGCTTTCTGGAAAAGATGGAATGCACGATCCTCTCCGGTCACCGCCGCGTGCCGCCGTTCGGGCTTGCCGGCGGCGGCGATGGGCAGGTCGGCGAGAACTGGGTGCGGCGCAAGGACGGTAGAATGGAAAAACTCAAAGGCTGCGACGCCACGATCATCGACGCTGACGAGGCGATCGTCATCCAGACGCCGACGGCGGGCGGCTACGGCGTGCCGCCTCGCGCCGCGGATTGATTTACGAACCACCGGGCGCCTTGCGCGATACCGAATACCTCATGTTCGCCGTGTTACCCTGCCAATAGAAGGTGTAATCGGCAACGACGCTGCCGCCGCCGGGCAATGGCAGAACCGCATTGCAGACGACCTTGTCTTTGGTCGCTGAAACGGTCTTGAGAGGCTCGTAGCGCGCCGGCGCGAGCTTCATCTCGGTGAGAACGTCGGACAGCGTGTGCTTGGCGCGCTCCGAATCACATTCCGGCAGGACGAAGTGATCGCGCAAACCGCGATAGATCAGCACGCCGGCAACGGCGACGGCCGGGATGCCGATAAGACGCAGCGCCAAGCGATAGGGCCGAGGCCTAACCGGCGGTGCTGCCGGTCCGGACCACCGCCGTGCACGGATCGGAGAGGGTGGTTTTGGTGACGAGTTCTCGGTCATCTGGCCGAGATTTTACAGCATGATCCCGAAAAAGCCTGCCCCGGACTTGATCCGGGGTGCGAACCGGCTTTCGGAAAAGATCATGCTCAATCAAACCGCCTTGACGATCTCTTCCGTCATTTTCTTGGCATCGCCGAGGAGCATCATGGTGTTGTCGCGATAGAACAGCGGGTTGTCGATGCCGGCATAGCCGGACGCCAGCGAGCGCTTGTTAAACATCACCGTGCCCGCTTTCCACACTTGTAGCACCGGCATGCCGTAGATCGGCGATTTCGGGTCGTCTTCGGCGGCCGGATTGGTGACGTCGTTGGCGCCGATCACATAGGCGACGTCGGCCTGGGCGAACTCCGAATTGATATTCTCAAGCTCGAAAACCTCGTCATAGGGCACGTTGGCTTCGGCGAGCAGCACGTTCATGTGGCCCGGCATGCGGCCCGCGACCGGGTGGATGGCGTATTTGACCTCGACGCCTTCGGCTTTGAGTTTTTCCCCCATCTCGCGTAGCGCATGCTGCGCCTGCGCCACCGCCATGCCGTAGCCCGGCACGATAATGACCTTGCCGGCGTTCTTCAGAATGAAGGCCGCATCCTCCGCCGAGCCGATCTTGACCGGACGATCGCCGGCCGCGGCCGCCGGGCCCGCCACTTCGCCGCCGAAACCGCCGAGGATCACCGAAATGAACGAGCGGTTCATGCCCTTGCACATGATGTAGGACAGAATCGCGCCCGAGGAGCCGACCAGCGCGCCGGTGATGATCAGCGCCGAATTGCCGAGCGTGAAGCCGATGCCCGCGGCCGCCCAGCCGGAATAGGAATTGAGCATCGAGATCACGACCGGCATGTCGGCGCCGCCGATCGGAATGATGATGAGCACGCCGAGCAGGAACGACGCCGCCGCGATCAGCCAGAATGCCAGATGCGGCTGCGCCTCGAAAAACCAGACGATAAGCGCGACGAGGCCGATCGCCAGCGCGCCGTTGATGACGTGCCGGCCGGGCAGCGTGATCGGCTTGCCGCTCATGCGGCCGGAAAGTTTCAGGAACGCGATAATCGAGCCGGTGAAAGTGATGGCGCCGATGGCGACACCGAGCGACATTTCGATCAGGCTCTGGCCGTGGATGGCGCCTTCGCCGCCGATGCCGAAGGCCGCCGGCGCGTAAAGCGCGCCGGCCGCGACCAGCACCGCCGCCATGCCGACCAGCGAGTGGAACGCGGCGACCAATTCCGGCATCGAGGTCATCGGCACGCGCCGCGCGATCACGGCACCGGTGCCGCCGCCAAGCGCCATGCCGAGGACGACCAGCCCCCAAGCAGCAAGGTCGGTCGGCGGATGCGCGGCGAGCGTGGTGGCGACCGCGATCGCCATGCCGATCATGCCGAACAGATTGCCGCGCCCGCTTGTTTCCGGATTCGACAAACCGCGCAGCGCCAGAATGAACAGGGCGCCGGCGACGAGATAGCAAAGCGCGGCGAGATCGGCGCTCATGTGCGGACCTGTCCCATCACTTCTGTTTCCGGTGGAACATGCCGAGCATTCGCTTTGTCACCAAAAAACCGCCGAAAATATTGACCGAGGCAAAGCTGAGTGCGACGAAGCCGAGCGCGCGCGCCCAAATCGGACCGGCATCGTCGGTTACGAGCGCGACACCGACCGCCAGCAACGCGCCGACGACGATCACCGACGAAATCGCGTTGGTCACCGACATCAGCGGCGTGTGCAGCGCCGGCGTCACCGACCAGACGACGTAGTAGCCGACGAAGACGGCGAGGACAAAAATCGACAGCCGGAACACGAAGGGATTGACGACATCGCTAGCCGCTTCGGGCACGCTGGAATGGGCGTTGGCGAGAAGATCGAGCTGGCCGAGGATTGCAAGTGTCACCATGGCGCGCCTTCCTAATTGAACTTCTACGCTGCCGTCTTCGGCTTGAAGCTTGGATGAACGATTGCGCCGTCGCGGGTGAGCGCCGTCGCTCTGACGATGTCGTCATCCCAGTTGACCGCGAGCGCCTTCGTCTTCTTGTCGAGCAAAACTTCCAGAAACGCATAGAGATTCTTGGCGTAGAGGCTTGAAGCCGTGGCGGCGAGCCGTCCCGGCACGTTACGATAGCCGACGATTTTGACGCCGCCAATTTCGGCAACCGTGTCAGCGTTAACGCCCTCGACATTGCCACCGCGCTCGACGGCGAGATCGACCACGACCGAGCCGGGGCGCATCGAGGCTACCATCTCTTTTGAAATGAGGCGCGGCGCCGGACGGCCGGGAATGAGCGCCGTGGTGATGACGATGTCCTGTTTCTTAACGTGCTCGGCGACAAGCGCCGCCTGCTTTAACTGATACTCCTTCGACATTTCCTTGGCATAACCGCCGGCCGTCTCGGCCGCTTTGAATTCCTCGTCTTCGACGGCAATGAATTTGGCGCCGAGGCTTTCGACCTGCTCCTTGGCCGCCGGCCGCACATCGGTCGCCGTGACGATCGCTCCGAGCCGGCGCGCCGTCGCGATCGCTTGCAGCCCGGCGACGCCGGCGCCCATGACGAAGACCTTGGTCGCCGGAACGGTGCCGGCCGCGGTCATCATCATCGGCAACGCGCGGCCGAATTCCGAGGCGGCATCGACGACAGCGCGGTAACCGGCGAGATTGGCCTGGCTGGAAAGCACGTCCATCGCCTGCGCGCGGGTGATGCGAGGCAAGAGTTCCATCGCGAAGGCGATCACTCCAGCCTCTGCCATGGCGCGCAGCGCGTCCTCGTGCCCGTACGGGTCCATAATGGCGATGACGATCGCGCCCTTCTTCAGCTGCGCAAGCTCGACCGAATCCGGCCTGCGCACCTTGAGCACGATATCGGCGCCATTCAGCGCATCGCGAGCGACCGAAGCGCCGGCTGCGGTATAATCCGCATCGAGAATGCCGGATTTGATGCCGGCGCCAGGCTCGACGGCGACTTCGACGCCAAGGCCGATCATCTTCTTGACGGTTTCGGGGGTCGCGGCCACGCGCGGCTCGCCCGAATCGGTTTCGGCGGGAACCGCGATCTTCATTAATCCTCCGACGGCGGCAAATGGTACCAAATTGGCTGGCAATCAGGCCGATGTCGGTATTGTGAGGTTAGATCACGTCAGGAAATACGCCATCCCGATAACAATGATGACGACGATTGCTATCGTCACCTTCACCAACGTGATGAAATTGCGGTACGTCTCTTCGTGAGCGGGGTAATCGTTGCCCGTCGCAAGGGCATATTCGACCTCACCGTGATCGGACATTACCATCTCTCCAAGGGGCTACCCGGACCGGGCCGACTTAGCGTAATTGCGTTTGTAGAGCAACCGGACGCCGCGTTCCTACACGGCAATTTCGCCTGCCTAACGTGATGGGGCGTGAGTGCGGCAGTTCCGCAGCACAGCTTGCTCGGGCGCAACCGAATCCCTACTCTTTCAAAAGAGATAGTGGTTATGGACAAAAGTCATGCTGCGAAAAGAACAGAACGAGCTTCTGACCCAGACCGGCCCCGGGACGGCGATGGGGCAATTGTTCCGCTGCTATTGGCTGCCCGCGCTGCTCGCCGAGGAATTGCCGGAAAACGATTGCCCGCCGGTGCGGGTCAAGCTCCTCTCGGAACGCCTGGTCGCATTCCGCGATTCCGAGGGCAGGTACGGCCTGATCGATGAGTTCTGCGCCCATCGCGGCGTGTCGCTGTGGTTCGGCCGCAATGAGGAGAGAGGCCTGCGCTGCCCCTATCATGGCTGGAAATACGATGTGACCGGCCAGTGCGTGGAAGTGCCGTCCGAGCCGGTGGAAAGCGGCTTCTGCAAAAAGGTCAAGCTCGTCTCCTATCCGCTGGTGAAGCGCGGCGACGTGCTGTGGGCCTATATGGGCCCCACGGATAAGAAGCCGCCGCTGCCGGAATGGGAATTCGCCATGGTGCGGCCCGAGCAGACCTTCGTGTCGAAGCGGCTGCAGGAGTGCAATTGGCTGCAGGCCATGGAGGGCGGCATCGATTCGAGCCACGTCTCGTTCCTGCATCGCGGCGATCTCGGCTCCGACCCGCTGTTCAAGGGCGCCAAGGGCAACCAGTACAATCTCTCCGACATGCAGCCGCATTTCGAAGTGGTCGAGCAGCCGGGCGGGCTATTCATTGGCGCACGGCGCAATGCCGAGAACGGCAAATATTATTGGCGCATCACGCCATTTGTCATGCCGTGCTTCACCATGATCCCGCCGCGGGGCGATCATCCCATTCACGGTCACTTCTGGGTGCCGATCGACGACGAGAATTGCTGGGCCTGGTCTTACGACTTCCATCCGGTGCGGGCGCTGAGCAAAACCGAAGTCGACGCCATGAAGGACGGCGCCGGCGTGCATTGCAAATATACGCCGGGCACGTACCGCCCGCTCGCCAACAAGGACAACGATTATCTAATTGACCGCGCGGCGCAGAAGGCCGGCAAGACCTATAGCGGCGTCGCCGGCTTTGCCATGCAGGATGCGTCGTTGCAGGAAAGCATGGGTCCAGTCTGCGACCGCACCAAGGAAAACCTAGTCTCGACCGACAACGGCATCATCATGGCGCGGCATCGCCTGATGCGCGCGGCCAAAGCGCTGGTGGAGAAAGGCGTTACGCCGCCCGGCGTCGATCCCGAGCATCACAAGATCCGCTCCTGCTCGGTGGTGCTGCCGCCAGACGTAGCGTTCAAGGACGGCGCCAAGGAAGCGCTCAATGCCCAGCGCGGCGTGGCGCAGACGACGGTTTAATCATCGTAGGGGCGCGTTTCAAACCCGCATCTACGACACGACCTGATCGTCAACCGTTCTCCGTGACGGCATTCCTGCCCGCGATAAGTCCCTGACAAATTGCGCGCGGCAGGCCGTGCATGGAAAAGCCGCCCGCCAACTCGCCGCCGCAATAGAGGCCGGGGATCACTTCGCCGTTCATATCGACCACCTGACAGCGCGCATTGATGCGCAGGCCGGCGCGTGTGTCGTGGATGACCGGGGTCGCCCAGGCGGCATAGAACGGCGGCTTCGCTATTTTATAGAGCGGCATGGGCTTACCGAAATCGGAATCCTCGTCGGCCGCGACGAATGAATTGTAGCGAGCGACAGTGCCGGCGAGATTTTGCGGCGGCATCGGCACGCGCTGGTATTTCATTTTGATCTTGCCGGCCAGCTCTTCGATGCTCCCAGCCGTGAAGAAGAAGCCGGCACCGACATCGATATGCGGTGGCTGCGGAATCCACTTCTCACGCAGGCAGGCGTCGGCGTCGAAGATCGCCCAGATCGGGCCGCCGCCATTATGATCGTCACCGATGCCGGCCAGCGCCGCGTTGATGAAATTGCTTGGATCGTATTTTTGGTTCTTGGCATTGAGATAAGAGTGCGGCTCGTAGGGATTGGTGCTCTGATAGGTGTTGTAATTAAAGTGGCCGGCGGTCTCGTCATAGAAACGCTTGCCCAGCATGTTGACCAGGATGACATCCTGCCAGTCCGCCACCTGGAGCCCAATGGCGCGCGCCTTGTCGAACACCTCGCTGCCCGGATGCCAGCGCACGTTGACATAGCCGTATTGGCAACCGATCGCGCCGGGCTTGGTAATGCCTGAGCCGAACTCGCCGGTGTAGTTGAACAGTCCCCACAGGGAGGCGCCGATCGCCATGGCGGCGATCTCGCCGCTGGCGTCCTGGTCCGACCATGGCATGCCGGCAAGGCCGCAATATTCCTCGGTGAGCCGCGGGTCGAACATGCGGCGGAAGTTGATGTTTCCGGTCGAGCCGCCGGTGGCGACGATGACGGCCTTGCCCGCGCGAATATTGAGCTTCCTCCCGTTGTGATCCACGGCGACGCCGAGCACGCGGCCGGAATTTGCCGCCTCGCGGTGGATCGCAGTCATGCGGTGCTCGAGCAGAATTTCCACGCCGGCTTCGAGCGCCGCGGCGTAGAGCGGCCGCATCAGGCCGGCGCCGGCTCTAATTTCTTCGTCGTCCGGATCGGCGGGTCCGCCGGTATGGACCATCGGCCAGTCCTCGACCGAAATCTGCATGGTGCGCAGCACCGAAACGCCGATCTCGTGTCCGATCTTGTTCGGCGGCCGGTCGATGACTTTCACACCATGCGCCAACAGCCACTCGAAGGCCGGCACGCTGTTGTCGGCGAAGGCGCGGATGATCTCGCGGTCGTTATAGCGATAGGGCGGAAAGCCGTTGGTTTCGACCACCGACCAGTCGGTCAAATCCTGAAAGAACAGATCGGGCAAATCCTCGATGCCGTATTTCTTCTGGTAGCTGGTGCCGCCGCCGAGCGGCAGATTGCCGCCCGAGGTGATGGCGTGGCCGCCAATGTGGTTCTGCGCTTCGACCAGAATGACGGACGCACCCGCCTCGCGCGCGACGATCGCGGCCGGCATTCCGGTCGCACCCGACCCGATCACGACAATGTCGGCCTCGCGGTCCCACTCTGCCGGCAAATCCCCCCCAGTCACGCTTATCGACCCTTTTTCTGTCTGCCGCCGCCGAGCGGGAGAGACTAACAGCATTGCCGATTTTGTGTCATGTGGGGTCGATTAACGCCCCGCGGCCTTCTCGCGGCCTTGGAGATCCTCATCATGGCGGACTTTGTTCCCACGCACCGGCTCACCCATGAGGCAAGCCAAAAGATGATCGCGGCCGGCGTGGCGAAAGCGAACGAGCTTCGCTGCAAAGTCTCGCTCGCCGTCGTCGATCAAAGCTGCCGGATGATCGCTTTTCTGATGATGGACGGCGCGCGCCACTTCTCCATCATCACCACGCAGCGCAAAGCGATCACCGCCGCCTCGCAGCGCCAGCCGACCGGCTACGCGCCGGAGGAGAACGCGCTGTCGATGGCGGTGCGCATGGGCGACTTCACCAACGTGCCGGGCGGATTTCCGATCGAGGTCGATGGTGAAGTTATCGGCGCGGTGGCCGCCGGCGGTGCCAAGATCGAGCAGGACGTCGAAGTGGCGAAGGCGGCGCTGGCGGCGCTTCAAAAGTAGGGTGGGCGAAATCGCGCACTGAACCCGACGCGTGGGCAATGCGCGGCAACGATTTCGCCCACGCGGGCGCGCCGAGCAGCGCGCAATGCCCACCCTACTTTCGCATCTCGTCGCGCGCCGTTTTTACCGCCTTGACGATGTTCTGATAGCCGGTGCAGCGGCAGAGGTTCGAGGCGAGCGCGTCGAGCAGCTCCTCGTCGCCGATCTGCGGATTCTTCTCCAGCACATTGGCGGCAAGCATCAGGAAGCCCGGCGTGCAATAGCCGCATTGCAGGCCGTGGTTCTCGATGAAGGCGCGCTGCAAGGGATGCAGCTCGTCGCCGTTGGCGAGCCCCTCGACGGTGCGAATTTTCTTGCCCTGCGCCTGAATGGCAAACATCAGGCAAGAGCGCACTGCCTCATCGTCGACGATCACGGTGCAGGTGCCGCAGACGCCATGCTCGCAGCCGATGTGAGTGCCTGTCTGCCCGCAATCGTCGCGGATGGCGTCGACCAGCGTTTTGCGCGGCTCGACACGGATCGAATAGTCGCGGCCGTTGATATTGAGCGTGATGTCGAATTTTTCGTTCATGCGGGCAGCGCTCAACTGCGCGGCAGCACGTCGGAGAATTTTCCGCGCACATGCGCCTCGACCTCCACGCTCGCGCGCACCACGAGGGGGAACGTGTCACGGCGCTTGAACGGCTTGCAGGCGTCGATGACGACGCGCGCATTGCGCGGATCGTCCTCGCCATAGGCCATCGGATCGAGCGCGGTCGACCAGCAGCCGCGCAGCGTCTCCATGCCCTCGCGCGGATCGAAGCGCGTGCACATCGCCCACACCACTTTGTCCATGTCGGACGGATCGATGTCGTCGTCGACCACGACGACGAAGCGGTTGGCATAGGCGCCGGCATGGCATTGCGAGGCGATCAGCCCGGCTTGCTTGGCGTGGCCGGCATATTGCTGCCGAATGGCGACGGTGAGCCAGAGGCGGCTGCCGCCGGCGGCATGGGCCCAGACGCCTTTGACTTCGGGCACGCCCGCGGCTTCGAGCTGATTCCACACCGCGCCGGAACGGTAGGTGCCGCGATAGAACGAATCATCGTCCGGCGGAATGCCGGGGATCGCACCGAGCAAGATCGGATCGTCGCGGTGCATAAACGTCTCGATACGGATCGCCGGCTCTTTTTTCTGGCCGCCGGCGTAATAGCCGGTCCATTCGCCAAGCGGACCTTCGTCGCGCATATCGTTCGGGTGGATAAAACCCTCGAAGGCGATTTCAGCATGCGCGGGAATCGGTAAGCCCGTCTTCGGCCCGGCGATGATCTCGACCGGCTCGCCCATCAATCCGCCGGCCGCGTCATATTCGTTCCTGCCGTACGGAATTTCCAGGCCCGCGATCATGAACAAGGCCGGGTGCGTGCCGCAGACGACGGCGATCGGGCATGGTTCGCCGCGCTCGTGATATTTGCGCTTGATGATGTCGCCGTGCTTGCCCTTCGAGCACATCACCGTCGCCACGTTGCGGTCATGCGCCTGCACGCGATAGGCGCCATAATTGACCCAGCCGGTCTCCGGATCGCGCATGATCACCATGTCGCCGGTGCCGATATAGTAACCGCCGTCATGCTCGTGCCAGCGCGGCACCGGGATTTTGAAAATGTCGATGTCGCCGCCGGTGCGCACGTTTTCCATGACCGGCCCGCTCTTCACCGTGACCGGCGGGATCGCCCTCGCCTCTTTCATGTAACGGCGCCAGTAATGCACGAGCTCGACCGCGGGAGCGTCGGGGTCGAGTCCGAGCGTGATGTTGATGCGCCGGACCGAGGTCAGGATATTAGCGAGGATGCGATGGCCGCGCGGATAGCCCGGCACGTCGTCGAACAGCACGGCCTTGTTGCCGATGCGCCGCTGGTAGATATCGACGATGCCGCCGATCTCCTTCTCGCGCTCGGCGCCCTTGATGTCCTGCAACTCGTTCGCCGCGCGCAATTGCGCGATCCAGGAGCGCAAGTCCCGCCGCTCGGCAAGAGCCGGTTTTTTTGTCGATTGAGATTTAACGGGCGCGTCCATGCACCCACTCTATCGCAGCATGTATTGCCGGGTCGAGTAGGGGCGGGTTTGAAACTCGCTCCTAGGCGATGAGAATGACGCACGGGCGGGTTACATATCCAGCACCAGCCGCTCGGTCTTGCAGCCGCAGCAGCAGATCATCACCTTCTCGTTTGTCGCCTGCTCTTCTTCGCTGAGCACGGAATCGTGGTGCTCCGGAATGCCGGAAATGACGCGCGTCTCGCAGGCGCCGCAGATACCGAGCTCGCAGGAATAATCAACGTCGACGCCGGCATCGAACAATACTTCCAGCACTTTCTTGCCCTCGGGAATGAAATATTCCTCGCCCGAGCGCGCCAGCTCGACCCAAAAACCTCCGGTCGCGGCAGCCGCACCGTCATCCTTCGGCGTGAAATATTCGACGTGGATATTGCCGCGCGGACGGCTCGCCGCCGCCGCCTCGAATGCCTTGAGCATTGGATTGGGACCGCAGCAATACAAGTGCGCGTTTTCGGGAGCCGCGGCGAGGGCTGCGGCAAGATCGAGAAACTTGCCGTCCGCCTCGTCGTCGAAATGCAGATGCACGGATTGCGCATCGAGTATCTTCAGCGCTTCAAGGAACGCCATGTCCTCGCGCGAGCGGCAGGAATAGTAGAGCGTCCATGGACGCTTGAGCGCGATGAGCTGCTGCGTCATGCACCAGATCGGCGTGATGCCGATGCCGCCGGCGACGAGCACCACATGATCGGCGTTTTCGATCAGCGGAAAATTATTGCGCGGCGCGCTGATCTTGATCTGGTCGCCGACCCGCATCTCATCGATGATGTAGCGTGAACCGCCACGGCTCGCCGCGTCGCGCTTGACGCCGACGACATAACTCGCGGGATCGGAATTCGGCACCACCAGGGAAAACTGTCGCACGAGGCCGTTGGGAAGATGCAGATCGATGTGCGCGCCCGGCTTGTAGGCCGGCAGCGGCCCGCCTTCGACGCGTTGAAACGTGTAGAGCTTGGTGTCCCGGGCAACGTCCTCAATCTTCGTCAGCCGCGCGTCGATGAGGCCAGTGTGAGGCTCCGGCAAGTGCGTGCGGCTCGCGGCGGCTGGGGGCGCGGTGACGGTATCCATGCAGGGCATAGATAGGCGGCCAAGATGGGTTTCCGCAACGCCAAATCCGATCTGCCGAAACCCAAAGGCTTGGCGGGCGCCCGACGGGATTCCGCCGGGCGCCCTTAGTTTCACGTCAGCCGGCCTATAAGCCGGGTTCTGGAGGGCCTGCGAACACGGTTCGCAGACGTGACGGCCATTCCTCTGGGACGCCAGTTACCCGGCGCCTCAAGCAACCTACCCGAACGGCCGGATCTGGACACCGACCCCGAAGCCTCGGCGCTTGCGCGCCAAAGCCTCGCGCCGTCCCTATTCGGTCTTGCTCCCGGTGGGGTTTGCCGTGCCACCGGCGTTACCGCCGGCGCGGTGCGCTCTTACCGCACCGTTTCACCCTTACCGCGGCAAACGCTAAGCACCGCGGCGGTCTGTTCTCTGTGGCACTGTCCCTGAGTTCGCACTCGCCGGATGTTATCCGGCACCGCTTGTCCATGGAGCCCGGACTTTCCTCCCCGGCAACCTTTCGGTTTCGCCGGAGCGGCCGTCCGACCGACTGACAATGAGAGGGATGGGGACGTTACGCCGCGCCGTCAAGGGGCCACTGCAAGCGCAGTTAAGGAGCAACGAGCAGCATGGCGGTACGGGCGCGGGCGGCTATGGTGCGGGTGCGACCGCGACTGGCGAGCAGCTCTTGCAGCGTGCTGCGCGTGGACGGATCGGCGATGCCGTCGACGCGTTCCGGCCGGAAATGGCGTTGGAACGCGGTGACGACCTCATGCGTCGAGGAGTCGTATTCGCCATTGACCTCGAGGCCGTAGCCGTAGTCGCTCAGCGATTTCTGTAGCGTGGCGACTGCATCGCCGCGATTGCCGGGCGAAAGCGATTGGCCGAAATTCATGATCGGAGCCGGCTTTACCCAATGGCCGACGCCGGAATCGTACAGCGTGCGCCACGGAAATTTTTCGCCTGGGTCCTGTTTACGCCCCGGTGCCACGTCGGAATGCGCCAAGACCCGCACCGGAGGAATCGTATTGCGCGTCTGAATGCTGCGGCAGAGCGCGGTGACCGCTGCGATCTGCCGCTTGGGGAAATCGGGATAATTGTGGTCGTGGCCAGGATTGGCGATCTCAATTCCGATGGAGCAGGAATTGATGTCGGTCTCGCCCGCCCAAAGGGCCTTACCGGCATGCCAAGCGCGGCGGGCCTCCTGCACCATCTGGATGATCCGGCCGTCCTCGAACACGAAATAATGGGCAGAAACCTCGCTGCCGCGGGCTTTTAGGAGTTCGAGTGCGGCCTCGGCGTCGGCCATCCCAGTGTAATGCAACAGGATCATATCCGGCCGCCGACCGTCTCGGCGTTCGCCGTGATTGGGCGAAGGCGCGACTTCGGCAACGACGCAGGAATCCGGAGCAAACGCAGGACGCGACATAAGCGGACTTTAGGATAACGCGGGTCAGCGACAAGCTGATTTGCGCCGGCGTACACAGGAAATGCGAAATAAGCCGACGCTCGTTGCATTCGCGTCACCCGAAGGGTCGGATAGCGAAGATCGCCTGAGCGAAGCAGTTGTCGATGCAGCGTGGGCGAGCCCGCAGCGGTAATTGGCGGCAAAGCGAGGTCAGGCACGGGCCGACACGTCGCCGCAACCGCGGTTTCAACCATTTCTTAAACTTACCCCTCGTTAATCGAAATCGAGCGGTTTTGCCCAATCGATAGGGCAGGTCCGTTGACGCCCCATGTTGTCCCATGATAGCCCATTTTTTCCCAGAAGCGCTTCAAATACGAGGGCCGGGCGGGTTGGGCCTACCACCCGGCGAGGGACGAGATGGACCGGTTCGTGTCCCATTACATGGTCCGCCTGGACGCGAAGGGACGCGTTTCGGTGCCGGCTTCCTTTCGCGCGGTGCTCGCGCGCGACGGTTTCGATGGGCTTTATTGCTATCCCGCGCTAGACCGGCCCGCGCTCGATGCCGGCGGCAACGCGCTTCTGGGAGAGATCGAGGCGCTGATTGCTGGCTTCTCGCCTTATTCCGACCAGCGCGAGCAGTTTTCACTTTCGCTCTACGGCACGAGCGAGACGCTGAAGATCGACGGCGAGGGCCGCGTGGCGCTCACCGACACGCTCAAGGCGCATGCCGGCATCACCGACACGGCGACGTTTGTCGGTCTCGGCCACAAATTTCGAATCTGGGAGCCCAACCGCTTTCGCGCGGAACTCGCGGAGGCCACCGAGAAGGTCCGCGCCTTCAAGCAGGAGCTGGGTGCCCGGATGGCGGCGGCGGCAAAACCGCTCGGAGCACGGGAATGATGACGGGCAGCGACAGCAACGCTGTCGCTGGCGGACTGGCCCGTCATATTCCCGTGCTCGCCCGCCGCGTCATCGACTGGCTCGGCGTCCATAGTGGCGGTCGCTATATCGACGCGACGTTCGGCGCTGGCGGCTATGCGCGCGCGATCCTGCAGACGCCCGGGACGCGCGTGATCGGCATCGACCGCGATCAAGCCGCCATCGCCCAGGGTGCGGATTTCGTCGCGCAAGGGCGGGGCCGGCTAGAACTCATCGAGGATCGCTTCTCGAATCTGGCAGCGATCGCGGGCGGCGGCGGCGCGGCCGATGGCATCGTGTTCGATCTCGGCGTTTCGTCGATGCAGCTTGACGAAGCGGCGCGCGGATTTTCGTTCCGGCTCGATGGGCCGCTCGACATGCGCATGGGGCGCGATGGCCCGAGCGCAGCCGATGTCGTGGCGCGCGCCGGCGCGCGCGATCTCGCCGCCATCATTGCGACCTTGGGAGAAGAAAACCACGCCCGCGCGATCGCACGAGCGATCGTCAAGGCGCGAAGCGAGCGGGCCATCGAAACAACGCGCGCGCTCGCCGATATCGTCGCGCGCGTGGTTCGCGCACGCGAGGGCGCAATCCATCCGGCCACCCGTACCTTCCAGGGCTTGCGGATTTTCGTCAACGACGAACTCGGCGAATTGGCACGCGGCCTTGCCGCCGCGGAGCGCGCGTTGAAGCCGTCGGGCCGTCTCGTCGCGGTCGCGTTCCACTCGCTCGAAGATCGCATCGTCAAAACTTTTCTGACCGAACGCAGCCGCGCGCCGGCGGGCTCGCGCCACCGTCCCGACCTCGTGGCGCCGCCGCCGACGTTTCGCGTGCTGACGCGGCGGCCGGAAACGCCAGATGAAGCCGAAATCGCCGCCAATCCGCGTGCCCGCTCGGCCAAGCTGCGCGCCGCCGAGCGCATCGACGCGCCGGCACGCTCCATGACAACGGATAATCTGCTGCCGCGGCTGCCGTCGCTCACCGACATCATGCGAGGACGGCCGTGATCTTGCGCGTGCTCAATCTCTTCGTGATCGGAGTGCTCGTGCTCGCCGCGGCCTGGGTCTATCGGATCAAGTTCGACGCTACCGTCCAGGCCGAACGCCTCGCCAAGCTGCGCAGCGAGGTGCGCCGTGAGCGTGACGATATCGCCGCCTTGCGCGCCGAATGGGGACAGCTCGACAATCCGGCGCGCATCGAGGCGCTGGCCAAGCGCTTTTTGCATCTCAACCCCATCGCTCCCACGCAACTCGACACGCTCGATCATCTGCCGGCCCGGCCGCCGGAAGACGTCACCGCCAGTACGGATCCGATCGGCGGCATAATCGAAAATTTCGAGCAGCCGAGCACATTTGGGACGACCGGAAGCATTCCGGCAGCAGTGGCAACTCCAACGGACGGCGCCAGCCAAGCGACGGCGCCCGTGCCAACGACAAATAGAGCGCCGAGATAATGAGCGTGACCGCGGACACATTGCCGCTGCAGCCGACCGCAATTCGCCCTCGCGAAATACCTTGGCGGCAATGGCTCATCCGCAAGCTGCTCTACGGCAACGATTTTGATCGCGGCGCCAAGGCTCAGGCTCGCATCGGCCTGGCTATTCTGGCCTTCGCTGTTGTCTATGCCGTCATCTCAACGCGGCTTGTCATGTTTGCGATCCAAGCCGACGAGCACACCGTTCATCGCGTCGTATCGAGCGACGCCGTCGCGACGGCGCGCCCCGACATCCTCGATCGCAACGGCGAAGTTTTGGCGACCGACGTGCGCGTGCCGTCGCTTTACGCCGAACCGCGCCGGCTCATCGACGTCGACGAAGCGGCCGAACTGCTTACGGCGGACTTGCCCGATCTCGACACCAAGGATTTGCGCGAGCGATTATCGTCCAAGCGCGGCTTTGTCTGGCTCAAGCGCGACATCGCGCCCGAGCAGCAGCGCGAAATATATCGGCAGGGACTGCCCGGCATCGGCTTTCTCAACGAGAACAAGCGCGACTATCCGAACGGCGACGAGGTCTCGCATCTCATCGGCCACGTCAACATCGATAACCAGGGCATCGCCGGAATTGAGAAGTGGCTCGACGGACAAGGGCTTGCGGCTTTGCACATGGCCGGCCTTGCCACCGATCGTTTGCAGTCTCCGGTCCAGCTTGCCGTCGATCTTCGCGTGCAGCACGCGCTACGCGACGAACTCGTCGCGGCACGCGCGAAATTTAAGGCGCTTGCCGCCGCGGGCTTGGTCCTTAACGTGCGCACCGGCGAGGTCGTCGCGCTGGTGTCGGAACCTGACTACGACCCGAACAATCCGAGCGAAGCGCTCGATCCGTCGCGCATCAATCGGCTGACCACCGGCGTCTACGAAATGGGATCGACGTTCAAGGCTTTCACCGTGGCAATGGCGCTCGATTCCGGCAAGGTCACGCTCAATTCGAAATTCGACGCGCGCATGCCGCTGCAGATGGGCAGATTCGCCATCCACGACTTCGAGCCGCAACACCGCATCCTCAGCGTTCCGGAGATCTTCACCTACTCCTCGAATATCGGCGCGGCGCGCATGGCGCTCTCGCTCGGCGGCCAAGCGCAGGAAGCGTTCTTGAAAAAACTGGGCCAGATCGATCGTCTGCGCACCGAATTGCCGGAAAGCGCCGAGCCAATCGTGCCCAAGCGCTGGAGCGATCTGACCACCGCCACCATCGCCTTCGGCCATGGCCTGTCGGTCGCGCCGTTACAGGCGGCGATGGGCGTTGCCGCGATCATGAACGGCGGCATCCTGATTCCGCCGACCTTCCTCAAACGGTCCGAGGCCGAGGCGCAGAAGCTCGGCAAGCGCGTCATCAGGCCGGAAACCAGCACCATGATGCGCTACCTGATGCGGCTCAATGTCGAGAAAGGAACGGCAGAGAAAGCCGAGGTGCCGGGCTATTACATCGGCGGCAAGACCGGAACCGCCGACAAGGTCATCAATGGCCACTATTCCAAGAACGAGGTGCTCACCGATTTCATCGCCATCCTGCCGGCCGATCGGCCGCGCTATTTGCTGCTGATCATGCTCGATGAGCCGCACGCGCTGCCGGAGACGCACGGCTTCACCACTTCGGGCTGGAACGCCGTGCCGGTCGGCGGCGCAGTCGTTTCACGTATCGCGCCGCTCCTCGACATCGCGCCGCGGCTGGACCTGCCGCCCGCCGACCAGCAAATACTGGCAGCAAATACTGGCCTCGCTGAAGGAAAGCAGGTAAGGCGTTGACCGCATCGTCGACCGAGCTACCAAGTCGACCGGACCATGAAGCTTCGCGAGATTTTGCCTTCTGACGCGGAATTCGACGCACGCCACGCCGAGCTCGACATCGGCGGGGTGACGGCGGACAGCCGGACGGTCAAACGCGGTGACGTTTTCGTCGCCATCGCCGGCGGCAAGGCCGACGGTCTACAATTCGTATCGGCCGCAATCGCCGCGGGCACGGTTGCGATCGTGGCCGAACGGCCGCCGCCAGCGCCGCTGCCCGGCGATGTCGCGTTCATACGCGTCCGCCATGCCCGGCGCGCGCTCGCGCTCATCGCCGCCAAAATCTATTCGCGCCAGCCGCACGTCATCGCCGCCGTCACCGGCACGAGCGGCAAAACCTCGGTCGCTGCATTCACCCGGCAAATCTGGAGCGCGCTCGGTCACCGCGCTGCGAGCATCGGCACCGTCGGCATCGTGTCGCCGAGCGGCGAAATTTATGGCTCGTTGACCACACCCGACCCGGTCGCGCTGCACCGTTCGCTCGATGCGCTCGCCGGTGACGGCATCACCCATCTCGCGATCGAAGCATCCTCGCATGGCCTCGACCAATATAGGCTCGACGGGTTGCACATCGTGGCGGCCGGTTTTACCAATATCACGCGCGATCATCTCGATTATCATCCGAGATTCGAGGCTTATTTGGCCGCTAAGTTGCGGCTGTTCGAGGTGCTCCTTGCGCCCGGCGGTGCAGCGGTGATCGATGTCGATCATGATCATGCGGATGCGGTGCTGGCGGCGGCCAGTGCACGCGGTCTGTCGATCATGAGCGTCGGACGCAAGGGAACGGGAATTCGTCTCGACCAATCCGCGATCGATGGTTTCGCACAGAGGCTGCGGCTCGAATACAAGGGAAAACATTTCTATGTGCGCTTGCCGCTGGTCGGCGAATTTCAGATCGAGAACGCGCTGGTCGCCGCCGGCCTCGCCATCTCGACCGGCGGCAATCCCGGATCGGTTTTTGCGGCGCTCGAACGGCTTTCCGGCGCCAAGGGCCGGCTTGAACGCGTAGGCTCAAGCCGTGGCGCGCAGATTTTTGTCGATTATGCGCACAAGCCCGACGCGCTGGCCAAGGCGCTCGATGCGCTGCGGCCCTACACAACCGGCCGGCTTGTGGTGGTATTCGGCGCCGGCGGCGACCGCGACCGCGGCAAGCGACCGCTGATGGGCGCCGTGGCCGTCGCCAAAGCCGACCGGGTAATCGTCACCGACGACAATCCGCGCAGCGAGGACGCCGCCGCCATTCGCGCTTCGATCATCGTCGCCGCGCGCGGCGCGGTCGAGATCGGCGACCGGCGCGAGGCGATCCGCCGTGCGATTGCCGATTTGCGATCCGGCGACGTCCTCCTGATCGCCGGGAAGGGTCATGAAACCGGCCAAATCATCGGCGACCGGGTCATGCCGTTCAGCGATCATGAGGCGGTCGCGACGACACTCAAGGAACTCGCCGCATGAGCGCGTCCGCGCTGTGGAGCCTAGAGGCAATGGCGAACGCGATGGGCGCCGAACGCAGTGGCGCGCTGCCGCAATCGGTCTGCGGCCTTGCCATCGATAGCCGCAGCCTGGCGCCGGGCGAAGCATTCTTCGCCATTCACGGCGATCATCGCGACGGCCATGATTTTGTCGCCGCGGCGCTCGCGGCCAAAGCCGGCCTCGCCGTCGTCGCCGCCGACCGGCGCGCCCAGTTCCCAAACGATGCACCGCTTCTGGTCGTGCCGAATGTGCTTGCGGGCTTGCGCGATCTCGCCGCCGCCGCGCGGGCGCGCACTTTAGCCAAGGTGATCGGCGTCACCGGCTCGGTCGGCAAGACCGGAACCAAGGACGCGTTGCGGCTCGCATTGTCGAAGGACGGCGAGACCCATGCCTCGGTCGCCTCTTACAACAATCATTGGGGCGTGCCGTTGTCGCTTGCCCGCTGTCCCGCAAGCGCGCGCTACGCGGTATTCGAAATGGGAATGAATCACGAAGGCGAGATCGAGCCGCTGTCGCGGCTCGTGCGCCCGCATGTCGCGATCATCACCACGATTGCGCCGGTGCATTTGGAATTCCTCGGATCGCTGGCCAAGATCGCCGACGCTAAAGCCGAGATTTTTTTCGGCGTCGAGCCGGGCGGCGCCGCGATCATCAACCGCGATATCGCGCAATTCCCGCTCCTCAAGCGACGGGCCGAAGAGGCGGGCATCGCGCGCATCGTCTCGTTCGGCGAGCATGACGAAGCCGATGCGCGGCTGATCAAATGCGCGTTGCATCCGCGCTGCTCGACCGTCCAGGCGCAAATTCTCGGCACCGAGCTCACCTATAAGATCGGCGCACCGGGCCGCCATCTCGTCATCAATTCGCTCGCGGTTCTGGCAGCCGCCGACCTGGCCGGCGCCGATCTCGCGCTGGCGGCATTGGCGCTGGTCGAAATCGCGCCGGTCTCCGGCCGCGGCGCGCCGATTGAGATCGATCTGCCCGGTGGTTCGGCCCTCATCATCGACGACAGCTACAACGCCAATCCGGCTTCGATGGAGGCTGCGCTTGCGGTGCTCGGCCAAGCGCCGATCGGCCCGCAAGGCCGCCGCATCGCAGTCCTCGGCGACATGCTCGAACTTGGGCCGAAAGGCCGCGCCTTGCATCGCGGCCTCGTCGATCCGGTGCTGGCCAATGCAGTCGATCTGGTATTCTGCTGCGGCCCGCTGATGCACACACTGTGGCAGGCTCTTCCCGCGAGCCGCCGCGGCGGCTATGCAGAGAACTCTGCCGCGCTCGAAGCGCAGGTGCTGCCCGCGATCCGCGCCGGCGACGCCGTCATGGTCAAGGGCTCGCACGGCTCGCGCATGGCGCCCATCGTCAAGACGCTGCAACGGGCCTATCCGCGCCAAGACACGAGCGGAGACACGAGTGAAGACGTGAGCGAAGACGCGCTCGAAAACGCGTCCGTACAAGGTTGATGCGATGCTCTATTGGCTGGTCGATCTGTCGGACAAGCTCTCCGTCCTCAATGTGTTTCGCTACATCACGTTCCGCACCGGCGGCGCGATCATCACCGCGCTGCTGTTTGTATTCCTGTTCGGCCAGACCATCATCGATCGCCTGCGGCTCCTTCAGGGCAAAGGTCAGCCGATCCGCACCGACGGGCCGAAATCGCACATCATCGCCAAGGCCGGCACGCCGACCATGGGCGGATTGATGATCCTGTCCGGGATGCTGGTCTCGACTTTGTTATGGGCGAACCCCGCCAACCCTTATGTCTGGGTGGTGCTCTGGGTCACGCTCGGTTTTGGATTGGTCGGCTTCTACGACGATTATCTGAAAGTCACCAAACAGGCGCACAACGGATTTCCCGGCCGCACCCGCATAGCCATCGAAGCCGTCATTGCCGGGCTCGCCTGCATCGCGCTCGTCAAGCTTGGCGAGGTACCGTTTTCGACCTCGCTCGTATTTCCATTTTTCAAGGAGCTGGTGCTGAACCTCGGCTGGTTCTATGTGCTGTTCGCGATGTTTATCATCGTCGGCGCGGGCAACGCGGTGAACCTGACCGACGGCCTCGACGGTCTCGCCATCGTTCCGGTCATGGTGGCGGCAGCGAGCTTCGGCATGATTTCGTACCTGTCGGGCAACGCGGTTTTCGCCGATTATCTGCAAATCCATTACGTCGCCGGCACTGGCGAGCTCTCGGTGCTGTGCGGCGCGGTGCTCGGCGCCGGCCTCGGCTTCCTCTGGTTCAACGCGCCGCCGGCTTCGATCTTCATGGGCGATACCGGCTCGCTCGCGCTCGGCGGCATGATCGGCGCGGTGGCGGTCGCCACCAAGCACGAGATCGTGCTCGCGGTTATCGGCGGTTTGTTCGTGCTTGAAGCCGTGTCCGTCATCGTGCAGGTGGTGTCGTACAAGCTCACCGGCAAGCGCGTCTTCAAGATGGCGCCGATCCATCATCATTTCGAGCAGCTCGGCTGGACCGAGCCGCAGATCGTCATTCGCTTCTGGATCGTCTCGGTCGTGCTCGCGTTGGCGGGACTTTCGACCCTGAAACTGAGGTAGCTGCGTCGTGATCCCGGTCACGACCTTTGCCGGCAAAAAGGTCGCGGTTTTTGGGCTGGGCGGCTCGGGACTTGCGAGCGCGAGCGCGCTGCTTGCCGGCGGGGCGGATGTCGTCGCCTTCGATGACGATGCGCAAAGCGTGACGAAAGCAAGCGCGGCCGGAATTCCCACGGCCGACCTGCGCCATGCCGACTGGAGCAAGATCATCAGCCTGGTGCTCGCGCCCGGCGTGCCGCTGACCCATCCGGCACCGCATTGGGTCGCGGCACTCGCGCAACAGGCCGGCGTTGAGGTCATCGGCGATATCGAATTGTTCTGCCGCGAGCGCCGGCATCTCGCGCCCGACGCGCCGTTCGTCGCCATCACCGGCACCAACGGCAAATCGACGACTACGGCGCTGATCGCCCACCTCGCCGCCTCTTCTGGAATGGATGCGCAGCTCGGCGGCAATATCGGCACCGCGATCCTGTCACTCGCACCGCCGCAGCCAAATGATATCAAACCCTTGCGCGTCCACGTCATCGAATGCTCGTCCTATCAGATCGATCTCGCGCCCTCGCTCGATCCGTCGATCGGTATCCTGATCAATCTCACCGAGGACCACCTCGACCGCCATGGCACGATGGAGAATTACGCCGCGGTCAAGGAACGCCTCGTCGCCGGCGTGCCGCGGCAAGGCACCGCGCAAGGAACTGCAATTATCGGCGTCGACGACGATTGGTGCCAAAAAATTGCGGTTCGGCTGGCGCAAGCCGGCAAACGGGTGGTGCGGATTTCGGTGCGGCGCAATTTGACCAACGGGATTTTTGTCGGGCACGAGCGAATCATGCGCGCCGATGGCGCCGGCACATCGCAAATCGCCGAACTTGGCGGCATCGGCTCTTTGCGCGGGCTGCACAACGCGCAGAATGCGGCCTGCGCTACGGCCGCGGCGCTTGCTCTCGGGCTTGAGCCGGCAGCGATCCAGACCGGGCTGCGATCGTTCCCGGGGCTCGCGCATCGGATGGAGGAGGTCGGCAGACGCGGCACGGTTCTGTTCGTCAACGATTCCAAGGCCACCAACGCGGATTCCGCGGCCCAGGCGCTGGTCTGCTTCAACGACATTTTCTGGATCGCCGGCGGCAAACCGAAGACCGGCGGCATCGAATCCTTGCGCGGCTTTTTTCCGCGCATCCGCAAGACTTATCTGATCGGGGAAGCCGCCAAAGAATTCGCCGCGACGCTCGGCTCCAGAGTGCCCTACGAAATCACCGGCACGCTCGATAAGGCGTTGTCTGCCGCGGCACGCGACGCCGAAGCCTCAGGTGCGCGCGAGCCGGTCGTGCTGCTGTCGCCCGCCTGCGCCTCGTTCGACCAGTATCGCAATTTCGAGCTGCGCGGCGACGCGTTCCGCGCCCTGGTGCGCGCCCTGCCGGGCGTGAAATAGTCAGCCGTTATACGGATTCCGGATAGCCTCGCTTCGCTCGGCTTCCGGAATGACGCGTTAACGACGCGTCATCTTAATCCCTTGGAAACCACCCCGGTGTCACCACTACGCTGGGACTTGTCAGCCAGGATTTGGCTTCGGAACGCTGGCTTTGGGACGGTCATGGCTTCGCGCGCGCAACCCACGCCGTTTAGCGAATGGTGGTGGACCGTCGACCGCCTGACGCTGGCGGCGCTGGTCGCCTTGATGCTCGGCGGCATCGTGCTGTGCCTCGCCGCGAGCCCGCCGGTCGCCGCGCGCATCGGGCTCGACCCGTTTCATTTCGTCGATCGCCAGGTGCTCTTCCTCATTCCCGCCGGCGCCGTATTGATCGCGACGTCGTTCCTGTCGCCGCGCGACATTCGCAAAGTGGCGCTAATCGTCTTCATCGTCAGTCTGGTGCTGACCGCCGCGACGCCCTATTTCGGCGCCGAGATCAAAGGCGCCCGGCGCTGGCTGGTCATTCTCGGCGTGAATATCCAGCCGTCGGAGTTTCTCAAACCCGCTTTCGTGATCTTGATCGCCTGGCTGTTCGGCGAAACGGCAAAGCGGCCGGAAATGCCGGCCAACTCGATCGCGCTGTCGCTACTGATCGTCGTCGTCACGCTGTTGGTGCTGCAGCCGGATTTCGGCCAGACCATGCTGATTTCGCTGGTTTGGGGCGCGCTGTTCTATATGGCGGGCATGCGCTTGATCTGGGTGATCGGGCTCGCCGGCGCGGCCGGCGTCGGTCTGATGACGGCGTTCTTCACCGTTCCGCATGTCGCCGAGCGCATCAGCCGTTTTCTCAACCCGGCGTCGGGCGACAGTTACAACATCGATATCGCCACTGAATCGTTCATCCGCGGCGGCTGGTTTGGCCGCGGTCCGGGCGAAGGCACGATCAAGCGTATCCTGCCCGAAGGCCACACCGATTTCGTCTTTGCCGTGGCCGCGGAGGAATTCGGCGTCGTGCTCTGCCTCATTCTCGTCGCGCTGTTTGCTTTCATTGTGATCCGCGCGCTCATCAAGGCGATGCGCACCGACGATCCATTCGTCCGTTTTGCCGCCGCGGGATTGGCCATCCTGTTCGGCTTGCAGTCGACCATCAACATGGCGGTCAATCTGCATCTGATGCCAGCCAAGGGAATGACCTTGCCATTCGTCTCCTACGGCGGCTCCTCTCTGATCTCGCTCGCCTACGGCATGGGTATGCTGCTGGCGCTGACCCGCGAGCGGCCGCGCGCCAAGCTTGCCGGCGAGACCCGGCTCGCCGCGAGTCCGGTGTGATGCCCGAGCCGGGTCCCGCCCCGGTACTCGTCACGGCCGGCGGGACGGGCGGTCATTTGTTTCCGGCCGAAGCGCTCGCGGCGGCGCTCGCCGAGCGCGGCATCGCCGTCCATCTCGCGACCGACCAACGCGCGGCGCGCTTTGGCGGCGCCTTTGCCGAGCAAACAATTCACGTCGTCGCCAGCGCGACGCTGCGCGCGCGCAACCCGATCGCCCTGACTAGGACTGTCGCCGTGCTCGGCCTCGGCCTCGTTCAGGCTTGGGCGCTGATCGGCCGGCTCAAGCCCGCCGCGGTCATCGGCTTCGGCGGCTATCCGACCATCCCGCCGGTCCTGGCCGCCTCTTGGCGCGGCGTACCGAGTTTGATTCACGACGCCAATGCGGTGATCGGGCGGGCCAACCGGCTGTTGGCGCGGCGCGTCACCGCGATCGCCACGACGTTCCCCGACGTGTTTGCCGCCGAGCCAGATTTGGCCGCCAAGGCAACGCTCACCGGAAATCCGGTGCGAGCCGCGGTCGTTGCCGCCGCGGCAACGCCATATCCGGGCGCGAGCGGTGCGTTGCGGCTCCTCGTCTTCGGCGGCAGCCAGGGCGCGCGCGTCATGGCCGATATCGTGCCTGCCGCGATCCGCCGGCTCGACGTCGGCTTGCGCGGCCGCCTCGAAGTGGTCCAGCAGGCGCGCGACGAGGATCTGGTCCGCGTCCGCGAGGCTTACGCCAATATCTCGGTCGCCGGGGAAATTGCCCCGTTTTTCGCCGATCTGCCGGCACGCATGGCGGCGAGCCATTTGGTGATTTCACGTTCGGGGGCATCGACGGTCGCCGAACTCGCCGCGATCGGCCGGCCTTCGATCCTGGTGCCGCTGCCGCATGCTCTCGATCAGGACCAATTGGCCAATGCCGCCGTGCTCGAACGGGCCGGCGGCGCGCTGCGGATTGCGCAGGATGCCTTCACCCCGGAGCGCCTCGCCGGCGAAATCGAGAGCCTGGCGGCGGCGCCGCATCTGCTCGCGACGATGGCGACAGCAGCACGATCTTTGGGCCGGCTCGACGCCGCGGATCGTTTGGCTGACTTGGTGCTGCGGGTGGCGGAAATCGCTTCGAAGCGGTAATTTCAGGGTTGTTCATCCGTCGGGGAACCACATGAAGCTGCCGCGCGACATCGGCCCGGTGCATTTCATCGGCATCGGCGGCATTGGCATGAGCGGCATCGCCGAGGTGCTGGTGAATCTCGGCTACGTCGTGCAGGGCACCGACCAGGTCGACAGCGCCAACGTCAAGCGACTGCGTGACAAGGGCGTAAAGATCTCGATCGGGCACTCGGCCGACAATCTCCACGGTGCGCAGGTCGTCGTCATTTCCTCGGCGATCAAGGCCGACAATCCGGAGCTTGTCGCCGCACGCGCGCAACGCCTCCCGGTGGTGCGGCGCGCCGAGATGCTGGCCGAGCTGATGCGATTGAAAAGCTGCATCGCCATTGCCGGCACGCACGGCAAGACCACGACGACGTCGATGGTGGCGGCGCTGCTGGAGGCCGGCGGCTTCGATCCGACCGTGATCAACGGCGGCATCATCAATGCCTACGGCACCAATGCGCGGCTCGGCGCCGGCGACTGGATGGTGGTCGAGGCCGACGAATCCGACGGCACCTTCCTCAAACTTCCAGCCGACATCGCCGTCGTCACCAATGTCGATCCGGAGCATCTCGACTACTTCAAGACCTTCGACGCCGTGCAGGACGCGTTCCGCGCCTTCGTCGAGAACGTGCCATTCTACGGGTTCTCGGTGATGTGCACCGATCATCCCATCGTGCAAACTCTTGTCGGCCGCATCGAAGATCGTCGCATCGTCAGCTACGGCGAGAATCCGCAAGCCGATGTACGGCTCGTCGACGTCTCGCATGCCGGCGGCATTTCGCTGTTCACGATCGCGTTGCGCGAACGCGCCGGGCAGGCGTTGCACGAAATCAGGAATCTCGCGCTGCCCATGCCGGGACGCCACAACGCGCTCAATGCCACCGCCGCGGTTGCGGTCGCGCACGAGCTCGGCGTCGCCGACGATGTCATCCGCAACGCGCTGGCCAAATTCGGCGGCGTGCGCCGGCGCTTTACCAAGACCGGCACCTGGAACGGCGTCACCATCATCGACGATTACGGCCATCACCCCGTCGAGATCGCCGCCGTGCTCCGCGCCGCGCGCGAATCGACCAAAGGGCAGGTCATCGCCGTCGTGCAGCCGCATCGCTATACCCGGCTTGCTGCTCTGTTCGAGCAGTTCTGCACCTGCTTCAACGACGCCGACGTGGTGATCGTCGCCAATGTCTATCCGGCCGGCGAGGCACCGATCGCGGGCACCGACCGCGACGCGCTGGTGCAGGGTTTGCGCACGCACGGCCATCGGCAAGTCGTTGCGCTCGATAGTCCGGAAAAGCTTGCCCCGCTCATCGCCGCCATGGCGCAGCCGGGCGACTACGTCGCCTGCCTCGGCGCGGGCTCGATCACGCAATGGGCTTATGCGCTGCCCGGCGAATTGGCGGCGGGCGGAGCCACTTGATGACGTTTCCCGATCTCGTGCCGGGCCTCAAGAAGGGCATGCCGAAACTACGCGGCCGACTGTTGGCGAACCAATCGCTCGCCGGCCTGACTTGGTTCCGCGTCGGCGGGCCGGCGCAGCTTTTGTTCATGCCCGAGGACGAGGCCGATCTCAGCTATTTTCTGAAGAATTTACCCGCTGACATTGCGGTGAGCATCATCGGGCTTGGCTCCAATTTGATCGTCCGGGACGGCGGCGTCCCAGGCGCGGTGATCAGGCTCGGCCGCGGCTTCGGCGAGATCGCGGTCGAGGGACGGAACGTGCGCGTCGGCGCCGCGATGCCTGACGTCAAGATTGCCCGCGCCGCGCAGGAAGCCGGCATCGCCGGACTGTCGTTCATGCGCGGTATACCGGGCGGCGTCGGTGGCGCGTTGCGCATGAACGGCGGCGCCTATGGACGCGAGACCAAGGATGCGCTTGTCGAAGCGCGCGCGGTCGATCGGCAGGGCGCCGTCCACGTGCTGCAGAACGCTGATATGGCTTACGCCTATCGGCATTGCGGCGCACCTGCCGATTATATTTTCACGCAAGCTTTGTTTGCCGGCGAACGCGGCGATCCGGCCGCGATAGCCGCGGAGATGGATAAGATCACCGAGTCGCGCGAGGCGACCCAGCCGATCAAGAGCCGCACCGGCGGTTCGACGTTCAAAAATCCACCAGGCCACAAAGCCTGGCAGCTCATCGACGCCGCCGGCTGTCGCGGCTTGCGCAGAGGCGGCGCCCAGGTCTCGGAACTGCACTGCAATTTCCTGATCAATCTCGGCGACGCCAGTGCCGCCGACATCGAGGCCCTCGGCGAAACCGTGCGGCGGCGTGTGAAGGACAATTCCGGCGTCGATCTCGAATGGGAGATCAAGCGGATTGGCCTGCCTGTTTCAACCAGTTGAGCACAATGGTTCAGATGCTGCGCGTCGGCGACGTCGTTGCTTAAGGCTCCGGGATAGAATCCTTACCGATCAAATTTCGTTCCTTCAGCCAGGGATCGATTGCCAGCGCGCGCTGCAGCGGCGCCTGCGCCTCCGCTACCTTACCCTGTTGGATCAGGATGATGCCTTTGCCGGCAAGCGCGGCGTAATGCATCGGCTCGAGCTCAAGAACGCGGTCGATGGCATCGAGCGAAGCGTCGTATTTTCCGGCAAGGAAATAGACATAGGCGAGCTGATTCCACCCTTCTGCGAATTGCGGCGCGTGCTTGACCAATTCCTTCATGTAGAGGATCGCTTCGTCATAGTCGAAACGCAGCTGCGCCTGTCGCGACTCTTCCAATAGCTGTTTCGATTCGTCGTCGGCAGAGCTCCTCCAGAATGTCCAGATGCGCGCTTCGATCTCGCGCGCCTCGGCGTCGCTTTTGGCCGCGGCGAGCGCGGCAAAAAGCGCAGCTCTTTCGTTGGCTGCACTCTCGCTCAGGCCGACCGCCGGCGGCGGCGTTGCCGGCTCGGCGGCGCGCACGGCCGCGTTCGTCAGCACCAGCAGAATGACTGCTGCGAAAATACCAATCTTCATGCCCCAACTATTTCCGCCGATGCTAAACTAAAGCAATGTCGAAAAGCGAACCCATCCTCATCGTCGGCGGTGGACTGGGCGGATTGACGGCGGCGCTGGCCTTGGCGCGGCGCGGGCGCAGCACACGCGTGCTCGAAGGCACGCCGGAATTCGGCGCCATCGGCTACGGCATTCAGTTCGGCCCCAATGTTTTTCACGTGTTCGACCGCCTCGATTTGATGGACCAGGTTCTGGCGGTCGCGGATTCGCCGATCGCCGTTTTGATGTTGGATGCGCTCGACGGTAAGGAACTGATCCGCATTCCGACCGGGGCGTCGCTCCGGGCGCGCTTCAAGTATCCCTACATCATCGTTCACCGCATCGATCTGCATAACGTGTTGCTCGATGCCTGCCGGCACAACGACGCGATCGAGCTTGTGGCCGAGGCGATGGTGACCGGCTTCGAGGATCGCGGCGACAACGTCGCGGTGACGACGGCGGATGGCCGTACGTTCTCCAGCTCTGCCCTTGTCGCCGCGGACGGTTTTCGCTCGCTATTTCGCGCGAAATTGATCGGAGACGGCGAGCCGCGCCCCACCGGCTATGTGGCACTCCGCACCATCGTGCCGATCGCGGAGCTCAAAGCCGACGTTCCGCGCGATTGCGTTGCGCTGTGGGGCGGGCCGGGCATGCACATCGTGCAGTATCCGCTGCGCCACGGCACATTGTTCAATATCGTCGCCGTATTTCGCGCCTCGACACCCGCAGAAAGAGGCGACGTCAATGCCTATCGTGCGGAGCTTGAAGACACCTACCGGAATACGCATCCGGCAATGCGCGCGCTGATCGGCATGATGGATATGCGGTGGCGCCGGCCGATCGGCGACCGCGATCCGGTCCGGCACTGGCACAGGGGCCGCATCGTGCTCCTTGGGGACGCGGCTCACGCGCCGCTGCAATCACTGGCCCAGGGCGCCGGCATGGCGATCGAAGATGGGCTCTGCCTCGCCGAAGCAATTCATGCGGCGAACGGCGATTATCACACCGCCTTTGCCCGCTTCGAGGCGGCGCGGCTGCTTCGCACGGCGCGCGTACAACTCGAATCCCGTGCGCTCTGGCAGTTTTACCACTGCGGCGGCATCGAACGGGATGTCCGCAACGCGACCGTGGCCGGTTGGGACGAGGCGCACATCTTCGACTGCCTCGCATGGCTCTACGACGGCGCCCCGGTTTCGAGCGAAATCGGCCACTGAGACTCTCGATTTTTGGCCAATTGTCGATTCTATTGATGTCCCTGCGAATCAGCGGCTGAGGCACGCGGCTGACCCAGGTGGCTCAATAATGCCCAAACACGTCGCCGTACTGATGGGGGGCTGGTCGGCCGAGCGCGAAGTCTCGCTGCGCTCCGGCAAGGCCTGCGCCGACGCGCTCGGCCGCCGCGGCTACCGCGTCACGCCGATCGACGTCGGCCGCGACATCGCCGCGGCGCTGACCGCCGCCAAACCCGACGTCGCTCTCAACGTGCTCCATGGCCGGCCCGGCGAGGACGGCACGCTGCAAGGTCTGCTCGAAATCCTAGGCATTGCCTATAGCCATTCCGGGGTGCTCGCCTCCGCACTCGCCATGCAAAAGGACTATGCCAAGGCGCTATTTCGCGCCGCCGGCGTGCCGGTTGCCGAGGACCGGGTGGTCTCGCGCTTCGAGGCGGCGAAATCCCATGTCATGGCGCCGCCCTATGTCGTTAAACCGGTCGCCGAGGGCTCGAGCGTCGGCGTCTTTATCGTCACCGAGGAACACCCGCACCCGCCCCAGGAACTCTATCGCGACGACTGGCCATTCGGCGAAATGGTCATGGTCGAGCGCTACATCCCAGGCAAGGAGCTGACTTGCGCGGTGCTCGGCGACCGGGTGCTCGACGTCATCGAAATCGTGCCGGCGACGCGGTTCTACGACTACGAGGCAAAATACGCCGCCGGCGGCTCCAGGCACCTCTTACCGGCGCCAATTTTACCAAATGTTTACCAGGAAGTCCGCAGATTGAGCTTGGCTGCCCATAGCGCGCTCGGCTGCCGCGGCGTGAGCCGCGCGGACTTCCGCTATGACGATCGGGGGACGGAAAAGCTGATCTGCCTTGAGGTCAATACACAACCGGGGATGACCGAGACGTCGCTCGTACCCGAGCTTGCCGCCTACGCGGGCATCACGTTCGATGAGCTGGTGCAATGGATGGTGGAGGACGCCTCGACCAACCGCTGATGCGGTCGGGGCAATCAGGTGCAAAACGGGTCGGCGCGGCGCATGACGAGCCGAGCCGCGCGCATGCGCCGACCGATCAGCATCGCCGTCGCGAAAATCGTTTTGTCGCGGTTTCCACCTATCGCCGGCTGACCGGACGCTGGGCCGCGAGAATCGCGGATTTCCCGTTGCCGCGCGGCGCCGGCGTCGCTGGGTCGATCCTGCTCATCGCCGGTGCGCTCGCCTACGGCGCCGTCGCCGGCCAGCATGTCCCCGAAGTGACCAATTGGGTTCAGAACGCGCGCGATATCGCCGCAAATTCGCTGGGCTTTCGTATCGCGGCGATCTCGCTCAGCGGCGAGAAGGAAGTCAGCCGCGAAGAGATCCTCACCGCCGCCGGCGTGACCGGACGTGCCTCGCTTTTGTTCCTCGACGCCGATGCGGCGCGCACGCGGCTGTTGGCAAATCCGTGGATCGCCGATGCCGCCGTACTCAAACTTTATCCCAACCGCCTGCAAATCACGATCACCGAGCGTCACGCTTTTGCGCTCTGGCAGAAAGCCGGCCGCATCAGCGTCATCGCCGCCGACGGCACGGTGCTGGAGCCCTTCGTAGAGAACCGTTATCTCGGCCTGCCGCTCGTGGTCGGCCGGAACGCCGAGCGTCAGGCCAACGACTTTCTCGCTATCATCGATCGCTATCCCGACATCCGATCGGCGCTGCGCGCATCGATCCTGGTGGCGGATCGGCGTTGGGACCTGCGGCTCGGCAACGGCATCAATGTGAAGTTGCCGGAAACCGATGCCGAAGGCGCACTCGACCGCCTGGTCGAACTCGACCACGACAAGAAGCTCCTTTCGCGCGACATCGCGGTGGTCGATCTACGGTTGCCGGATCGCGTGACCGTGCGCCTGTCCGACGCGGCGGCGCAGGCCCGCGATGACGCTCTGAAGGCCAATATAAAGAAGAAGAAAGGGGGCGACGCATGAACGCCCTCCGCTACGGCCTGACGCCGAAGATGAAGCCAATCTCGCCGCGGCGGAGCGCACTCGTCGCCGCGCTGGACGTTGGATCGAGCAAGGTCGTCTGCCTGATTGCGCGGCTGCGGCCGCACGGGCCGCAGCAGGTTTTGACCCGCCGCAGCCACGCCATCGAGGTCATCGGCTTCGGTCATACCAACGCCCGCGGCATGAAGGCGGGCAGCGTCGTCAATCTCGCGCAAGCCGAGGACGCCATTCGCCAAGCCGTCGATGCCGCCGAGCGCATGGCCGCCGTCGAGATCGAGTCGGTCGTGCTGTCGCTCTCGGCCGGCCGGCTGGCCAGCGAATTGTTCGCGGCCGATATCGACATCGTCGGCTCCGCCGTATCCGACGGCGATATCGCGCGCGTGCTGGCCGCCGGCAGCCGCAACTCACTACGCGAGGGCCGCGCCGTCCTGCATTCGCTTCCGGTGGCTTACTCGATCGACGGTGTCGACGGCGTCCGCGATCCGCGCGGCATGCTCGGCTCAAGGTTCGGCGTCCATATGCATGTCGCCACGACCGACGTCGCCGCCGCGCGCAATCTGATGCTTGCGGTCGAGCGCGGCCACCTCGACATCGAGGCCATGGTGGCGTCGCCTTACGTCGCGGGCCTCGCCGTTCTCGCCGACGACGAGGCCGATCTCGGCGCCGCCGTGGTCGATTTGGGCGCCGGCACTACCACGATGGCGGTCTTTTTGGGTGGACGCTGCGTTCACCTCGAAGGGTTCGCGCTGGGCGGCCATCACGTCACTATGGACATTGCTCGCGGGCTCAACGCCCGCATCGCCGACGCCGAGCGAATCAAGACGCTTTATGGCAGTGTGCTCACCGGGGGATCGGATGAGCGCGACATGGTCACTGTGCCGCCGCTGAGCGAGGACGAGCGCGAGCAGGCGCAATTCGTCTCTCGTGCAGCGCTGGTGGGCATCATCAAGCCGCGCGTCGAGGAAATCCTCGAAATGGTGCGCGACCGGCTCGCCGCGACCTCGATCGCAGCGGAGCGGCGTGGGCACGTCATCCTCACCGGCGGAGCGAGCCAGCTTGCCGGACTGCCGGATCTTGCGGCGCACATTCTCGGCCGGCCGGTCCGAATTGGACGGCCGCTCGGCATCGCCGGGGCGCCGGAGGCGGCCAAAGGCCCAGCCTTCGCCGTCGCGGCCGGTCTTCTCGTCTATCCGCAAGCGGCGCATCTCGAACATTTCGAACCGCGGCGTAAGCGGCAACTCATGACCGGCACGGGCGGCTATTTCGCCCGCGTCGGACGATGGCTTCGCGAGAGTTTCTGATGGCCCCCAGTCGCGAAGCTGGAAAATCTCAGCGGCCGGTGGCGGACCGGACGGGGCAGCACCCATTCAAGGACCGCGTGGACAACGCCCGCGCGACGAACAAGAGGCAACCATGACCATCAATCTGAATATTCCCGATATCCGTGAGCTTAGGCCCCGCATTACCGTGTTCGGCGTCGGCGGCGCGGGCGGAAATGCCGTCAACAATATGATCACCGCCGGCTTGCAAGGCGTGGATTTCGTGGTGGCCAACACCGACGCTCAGGCGCTTACGATGTCGAAGGCCGAGCGCGTCATCCAAATGGGCGTGCAGGTCACCGAGGGGCTGGGCGCCGGCTCGCAGCCCGATGTCGGACGGGCCGCCGCCGAAGAGGTGATCGACGAGATCCGCGATCATCTGTCCGGCGCGCATATGTGTTTCGTCACGGCTGGCATGGGCGGCGGCACCGGAACCGGCGCCGCCCCAGTGATCGCCAAAACAGCGCGCGATCTCGGCATTCTCACCGTCGGCGTGGTGACAAAGCCATTCCATTTCGAAGGTCAGCGCCGCATGCGCATTGCCGACGGCGGCATCGTCGAACTGCAGAAATGCGTCGATACGCTACTCATCATTCCCAACCAAAATCTTTTCCGGGTGGCGAATGAGAAGACGACTTTCGCCGACGCCTTCGCGCTGGCGGATCAGGTGCTCTATTCCGGCGTCGCTTGCATCACCGACCTGATGGTCAAGGAAGGCCTCATCAACCTCGACTTCGCCGATGTGCGCGCGGTCATGCGCGAGATGGGCAAGGCCATGATGGGGACCGGCGAGGCCGAGGGCGACAAGCGGGCGCTCACCGCCGCGGAAGCCGCGATCTCCAATCCGCTGATCGACGATGCCTCAATGAAAGGCGCGCGGGGACTTTTGATCTCCATCACCGGCGGCCGCGATCTGACGCTTTATGAGGTCGACGAAGCGGCAACGCGCATTCGCGAGGAGGTCGACCACGACGCCAACATCATCGTCGGCGCGACCTTCGACGAAAGTCTCGACGGCATGATCCGGGTGTCGGTGGTGGCAACCGGCATCGATCAAGCAATGTCGCAGCGGCCGACATTGCCGGCGGTGGAATTGCGTATGGCCGAAGTCGCCCAGCGCATCCGCGCCGAGAACCAGCGGATCGTAGAGCGCACCGAGCGGCCTGAGCCGGCGCGACCGGCCGCGGCTGCACCGGTTGCACCCCCGATACCGGTCGCCGTTGCGGCGCCGGCCAGCGTGAACGCATCGATCGAGTTGGCGGCCAAGGCGGCGATCGCGTCGGCAGTCGAGGACGTGTCGATCCGTCCGCTCGCGCCCAAACCTTCCTTGTTCCTCGATCCGGCCGCGAGCGACCCGGAAAGCCACAAACCGGAGCTACTGGAGCCGGCGGCGTTCATCCCCCCGCAGCCGGAACGGTTGCCGGCGCGCGCTCCACGGATGCCGCGGCTCGATGAACTGCCGGTGCCGGCGCAGAATGAGATCCGCGCCCGACGCGGCGAGGTTCGGGAGGACGATCACCCCGAAAAGCGCCGCATGTCGCTATTGCAAAGATTGGCCTCGGTCGGCCTTGGACGCCGCGAGCAGGAAGCGGATCTGCCCGCCGCGCCCGTCAGCACCCCGGTCAACGCTCCGATGTCCCCTGAGCGGCTGACCGGGCGTCCAATGCCGCGGCCGTCCGAACCCCGCCAGGATGTACGGCAGGAACTGCCAGTGTCGGAATATGCCCGCCGTCCAGCGCCGCAGGGGCTCGACCAGCACGGCCGGCAGGCCCCTGTGCATAACTCTAGTGACGAGGACCAGCTCGATATTCCGGCATTCCTACGCCGGCAGGCAAAGTGACACACCGGCGACGCCTGTCGTAACCGGGCCGCCCAAGTGCTGCCGCTTACCTATGCGGGCCAGGGAAGTGGCTTGGTTAAGCCACTGAGTAGGCAGACATTCTGAAGCTCGACCAAGGCAATCCGTCCCGGCACAATTGCAGCGGCGGGACGGATTGTGCGTTTGGCGCAGTCGCAGCCTTCTCGGCAATACGATTTTGCGGCAGCCAACTGACAAGAGTGCGGCCGGAAAAAGGTAACACTCGGTAAGAAAGCGTGAATTGGCCAGATGCCCCTACGCCGGTAAGGTTTACGCGTTCGAGGGGATGTTTGGGGGATCGAGTATCTGGCGCCCGTGTCGGCCAGCCCCCGTTTGTAACGAAAATGCGTTCCCTTCACGTTGAGGTGGCCATCGGTTCGCGAATTATTCCGCGCGCGTGGTTTGGCCGTAAGGTGTGGGACGAAGGCATGACGAGGGGCGTATCCGCCGGCAGGCAGACCACCCTGCGAGATCAGGTGACCGTCGCCGGCATCGGCGTCCATTCCGGGTCGCCAGCCACCCTCACATTGCATCCGGCCGAAGCCGATACCGGCATTGTATTCTTGCGCTGCGGGGTCGACGGCCAATCAGACCGCGAACTGAGCGCGCATTACCGTTCGGTGACGGCGACCGAATTCGCCACCGTGCTCGGCGACCATAACGGCCCGGCCGTCTCGACGACCGAACACGTGCTCGCCGCCCTGCACGGCCTCGGCGTCGACAACGCCGTCGTCGAGGTCGACGGTCCAGAAGTGCCCATCATGGACGGCAGCGCCGAGCCGTTCGTCGCCGCGATCGATCAAGTCGGCATCGTCACTCTCCCGGCGGCGCGGCGCTGCATCCAGGTGCTCAAGCCGGTGCGGGTTACCAAGGGCGACAGCTACGGCGAGTTGCGGCCGCACTTGCGCGGGCTGCGCATCGAGACCGAAATCGAATTCGATCATCCGCTGATCGGCCGCCAGATATTCGCGATCGATGTCGAGCCGGATCTGTTCCGCCGCGAGCTCGCGCGCGCCCGAACGTTCGGCTTCATGCGCGACGTTTCGAAGCTGTGGAGCGCAGGCTATGCGCTTGGCGCGTCTTTCGAGAACACCGTCGTGATCGCCGAAAATCGTGTGCTTAATCCCGAAGGCGTGCGGTTCCCCGATGAGTTCGTGCGCCACAAGGCAGTCGACGCCATCGGCGATATGGCGCTGTCCGGAGCGCCGCTCCTCGGCGCCTATCGTTCGGTGCGCGGCGGCCACAAGCTCAATCACGCGGTGCTCACCGCATTGATGGCCGATCGCAGCGCCTGGACCTATGTCGAAATGCCGGAAAGCCGCCGTCCGCGCGGCCATGCCGACCTTCCGGCCGGCTTTGCGCGCCCCGCTTACGGGCCGGACGTCTCCTAAATCCTTTAACTTTTACGCCTTAATCCGGGCCGATTGTCGGCCATAATTGTTGTATTGTCATAGGGCTGCGGTGCGTTCACGCCGAGGTTCGGGGGCGCGGAACGGAGCACCGGCGGGGACGGGACTTAAGCTACGCTCATGATGTCGCGATATCGAGGATCGTCGAGATCCGGTTCCAGGCTGCGCGTGTTGTCGGGTTGCCTGGTTCTGGCGCTCGCCGCCGCGCTGCTAGCGGGCTGTAGTCTTTTCAAGAAGAACGACGATTACATCCCCGATAGTCCGCCCGACATGCTCTACAACGAGGGGCTTTTCCTCCTCAACACCAAGGGCGATTACAAGGCGGCGGCGGCGAAATTCGATGAGGTCGACCGCCAGGATCCGTATTCCGATTGGGCGCGCAAAGCGCTGCTGATGGCGGCCTATGCCTATTATCAGGCGGAGCAATACGACGAATGCGTCAACTCGGCGAAACGCTACATCACGCTGCATCCCGCCAGCCCCGACGCCGCTTATGCCCAATACTTGATCGGCGAATCTTACTACGATCAGATTGTCGACGTGTCGCGCGATCAGGAACGAGCGACCAAGGCGATCGACGCGCTCCAAGAGGTGGTGCGCAAATATCCGCGTAGCGAATACGCGATCGCCGCCCAGAAAAAAATCGACATGGCACGCGACCAGCTCGCGGGCAAGGAAATGGATATCGGCCGCTTCTACCTGAAACAGCGCGACTTCGTCGGTGCGATCAACCGCTTCAAAGTCGTGGTGACGCAATACCAGACCACGCGCCACGTCGAAGAAGCGCTGGAACGGCTGAGCGAAGCCTATGTCGCACTCGGCATCATGGATGAGGCGCAGACCGCCGCCGCCGTGCTCGGACACAATTTTCCGGACAGTCCGTGGTACAAGGACGCCTATAATCTGGTGAAGAATGCCGGCGGCCAGCCGACGGCCGAGAATAAGGGTTCCTGGATGAGCCGCGCCTTCCAGAAAATCGGCTTGGCGAGCGCGCAGTCCGGATGACAGAGGACAGACGGACGAAGGACGGCGGAGGACAGACGACAGAATAGAGAATCAAGAATATCATCCGTCCTCTGTCATCCATCCTCTGTTGTCCTATGCTGGCTCGCCTTTCAATCCGCGACATCGTCCTGATCGATCGGCTGGATATCGATTTCGGTACCGGCCTTGCCGCATTGACCGGCGAGACCGGCGCCGGCAAATCGATCCTGCTCGACGCCTTCGCGCTCGCGCTCGGCGCGCGCGGCGAGGCGGCTTTGGTGCGCGAGGGCGCCGAGCACGGCCAGGTGATTGCCGCCTTCGATATCGCCAAAGACCATCCGGCGCGCCGCATACTGGCCGACAACGATCTTTCCGGCGAGGACGAGCTGATCGTGCGGCGGACGCAATTCGCCGACGGCCGCACCCGCGCCTTCGTCAACGATCAGCCGGTCAGCGTGCAGGTCTTGCGCGCGCTCGGCAGCGCGTTAGTCGAGATTCACGGCCAGCACGACGAGCGCGCTTTCGTCGACGCGGCGACGCACCGCGCGCTGCTCGACGCCTATGGCGGCATCGAGGGAGACGCCGCTGAAGTGGCGCGGCTATGGGCCGAGCGGCGCGCCCGCGACGTTGCCGTCGAGCGCCATCGCGCCGATGTCGAACGCGCCAGCCGTGAGGCCGAATGGCTCCGCCACGCCGTCGACGAGCTCGGCCGTCTCAATCCCCAAACCGGCGAGGAAACTTCCCTCGCCGAACGCCGCGCCGTCATGATGCAGGCGGAAAAAGTCGCCGACGATTTGCGCGCGACGCACGAAGCCGTCACCGGTCCGAATTCTCCGGTGCCGCCGCTCGCCACCGCCGTGCGGCGCCTGGAGCGGCGCGCCGCGCAAGCGCCGGCGCTGATCGAGCCGGCGGTGAAGGCGATCGACACCGCGCTCACGGCGCTGGAAGAAGCCCGTGCGCAGCTCGAGCACGCGCTGCGCGTAGCGGACTTCGATCCGGCCGAGCTGGAGCGGATCGAGGAGCGCTTGTTCGCATTGCGCGCCGCGGGACGCAAATACAATGTGCCGGTCGATGAGCTCGCGGCTCTCGCCGGCCGCTACGACGGCGACCTTGCCTTGATCGACGCCGGCGCCGAGCGGCTCGCCACGCTGGAGCGTGAAGCGCAAGAAGCTTCGGCGCGTTATCGCGCCGCGGCGCAAGCCCTGTCGGCGGCGCGCCGCGGTGCCGCGCAAAAGCTCGACAAGACCGTCAATGCCGAGTTGAAGCCGCTCAAGCTGGAGCGCGCGCAATTCTCCACCCAGATCGAGAGCGAAAGCGAAGGCCCTAACGGCCTCGATCGCGTCGAGTTCTGGGTGCGGACCAATCCCGGCACGCGGCCCGGACCGCTGATGAAAGTCGCTTCCGGCGGCGAACTCGCGCGCTTTCTGCTCGCGCTCAAAGTCGTGCTGGCGGACCGCGGCTCGGCGCCGACGCTGGTGTTCGACGAAATCGACACCGGCGTCGGCGGCGCGGTCGCCGACGCCATCGGCGTGCGGCTTGCCCGCCTTGCTTCCGGCGTGCAGGTGATCGCCGTGACACACGCGCCGCAGGTGGCGGCGCGCGCCGACCGGCACTATCTCATCACCAAGGATGCGCTCGCCAAAGGCAAACGGGTCGCTACCCGCGTCGCCGAATTGCAAGGCGATCGCCGCCGCGAGGAAATCGCGCGCATGCTCGCCGGCGCCGAAATCACCGCCGAAGCCCGCGCCGCCGCCGAACGCCTGATCCGCGCGGCTGGGTAGGCCTGATCCCGAAAAGCAGTCGCCAGTCTTCGGTAAAGATCATGCCCAAACAATATTGATTATCATGGCCCGTCGCGAAAAATCCGAGACGCCCGTCGACGTTCTCACCGAAAAGCAGGCCAAAGCCGAGCACGCGCGCCTGGGCGCCGAAATCGCCGAGCACGACCGCCGCTATTATCAAGAGGACGCGCCCACCGTTTCCGATGCGGACTATGACACGCTGCGGCGGCGTTATAACGCGATCGAAGCGCGCTTTCCACAATTGCGGACGCTCGAAAGCCTGACGCAGCGGGTCGGCGCGGCGCCGTCGGCGCGCTTCGCCAAAGTCCGGCACGCGGTGCCGATGTTGTCGCTCGACAACGCGTTTGCGGTGGAAGATGTCGTCGATTTCGTCGGCCGCATTCGCCGCTTTCTGCGGCTGTCCGAGGACGAAGAGATTGCATTTTCGTCCGAGCCGAAGATCGACGGTCTGTCGATGTCGTTGCGCTACGAGGATGGCGCGTTGGTCACGGGCGCCACGCGCGGCGACGGCGCCGAGGGCGAAGACGTCACCGCCAATGTGAAAACGCTGGAGGATGTTCCGAAGCGGCTCAAGGGCAAAGGAGTGCCGGCCGTGTGCGAAGTGCGCGGCGAGATTTACATGACCAAGGCTGCGTTCCTCGAACTCAATCGCAAGCAAGCTGAGGCCGGCAAGCAGCTCTATGTCAATCCGCGCAATACCGCGGCCGGGTCGTTACGTCAGCTCGACCCTTCGATCACCGCATCGCGGCCGCTCGGCTTTTTCGCCTATGCCTGGGGCGAGATGAGCGAAATGCCGGCGCAGACGCAGTCCGGTATGATCAAATGGTTCGAGCATTGCGGCTTTAAGACCAATCCACTGACGAAGATGTGCCGTTCTGTGGAAGAGCTATTGCAGTTCCACCACGAAATTGAGGCGAAGCGCGCAACTTTAGATTACGATATCGACGGTGTAGTTTACAAAGTCGACCGTCTCGATTGGCAGGCGCGGCTCGGATTCGTGTCGCGCAGTCCACGCTGGGCGATTGCGCACAAGTTCCCGGCCGAGCAGGCGACCACGGTTATCAAGGATATCGAGATTCAGGTCGGCCGCACCGGCGCGCTCACTCCGGTCGCCAAGCTCGAACCGGTGACGGTCGGCGGCGTCGTCGTGCAGAACGCGACGCTGCACAATCAGGACTACATCAAAGGCATCGGCGGCGATGGCGAACCATTACGCGAGGGCCGCGACATCCGCATCGGCGACACTGTCATCATCCAGCGCGCCGGCGACGTCATCCCGCAAGTGGTGGACGTCGTTCTCGACAAACGCCCGAAGACGGCCAAGCCATATCCTTTCCCGAAGAAATGCCCCTGTGCTCTGCATACCGATGTGGTGCGCGAGGAGACCGCGACGGGCGAGGAAGGCGCCCGCGCGCGCTGCACCGGCGAGTTCGCCTGCCCCTATCAGAAAATCGAGCACCTCAAGCTGTTCGTCTCGCGCCGCGCCTTCGACATCGAGGGCTTCGGCGAGAAACAGGTCGAGTTTTTCTTCGAGCAAGGCTGGGTCAAGGAGCCGGCCGAGATTTTCACCCTCCAAGAGCGCAATAAGAAAATCCATCTCGAAGAGGTCGAGGGTTATGGCGAGACCTCGGTGCGCAACCTGTTCGATGCCATCGAGCAGCGGCGCGAGATCGCGCTGGATCGATTCATCTTCTCGCTCGGCATCCGCCATGTCGGCGAGACTACTGCGCTGGCTTTGGCGCGCGGCTACGGCTCCTGGCGGGCGTTCCACGACGCCTGCCTGAAAGTGGCCGACGGCGATGAGGAAGCCGCCGCCGAAATGGATGCGCTGGATCAGATCGGCGAGACGGTGATCGAAGCCATCAAGGCCTATTTCGGCGAGAGCCACAATCGCGGCATCGTCGAGCGGCTGACCAAGGAAGTGAAAATCCTCGATGCCGAAAAGCCGCGCGCGAATTCGCAAGTTGCCGGCAAGACGGTGGTGTTTACCGGCACGCTGGAAAAGATGACGCGCGATGAAGCCAAAGCCTCGGCGGAGCGGCTCGGGGCAAAAGTGTCCGGTTCGGTGTCGAAGAAGACGGATTACGTCGTTGCCGGTCCGGGCGCCGGCTCAAAGCTCGCGGAGGCGAAAAAGCTCGGCGTCGCGATCCTGACCGAGGACGAGTGGGCGAGGCTCATTCGCTAGAGCCTTGTCGGTATTGAAGGAATCAAAACCGGGCTCTAGCTTTTTGTTTGCGCATGCGTCGTCGCCGCGATCAGCCATTCGCGGGTTTGCGCATCGACCAGCGGCGCCAGCATCTCGCGTACGCGCGTGTGATAAGCGGCGAGCCAGGCGATTTCCTCAGGCGCAAGCAAGCTCGGCTCGACCAGCCGCAGGTCGATCGGCGCCAGGGTCAATGTTTCGAACGCGTTGAGCGGCTTTTCCGCGTCGGTGACGGCTGCTGCTTCCGTCACCAGAACGAGGTTTTCGATGCGGATGCCGTAGGCGCCGGTGCGGTAATAGCCGGGCTCGTTCGACAGGATCATGCCGCGCTTGAGCGCCGCGCCGCCGAGCTTGGAAATGCGCGCCGGGCCCTCGTGCACCGAGAGATAGCTGCCGACGCCGTGGCCGGTGCCATGGTCGAAATCGAGGCCGGCCCGCCACAGAAACTGCCGCGCCAGCGTGTCGAGCTGGGCGCCGGTGGTGCCGTCCGGAAACACCGCGCGCGCGATGGCGATGTGACCTTTGAGCACCAGGGTGAAATTCCTGCGCATCTCGGCGCTCGGCCTGCCGACGGCAATCGTGCGCGTGATGTCGGTGGTGCCGTCCTGGTATTGGCCGCCGGAATCGACCAGAAAAAGTTCGTCCGGCGCGATGCGCCGGTTGCTCTTGCGGGTGACGCGATAGTGCACGATGGCGCCGTCGGCGCCGGCGCCGGCGATGGTCGGGAACGAAATGTCCTTGAGCAGGCCGGTGTCGCGGCGAAAGCTTTCCAAGGCTTCCACCGCATCGATTTCGCTCAAGCGTCCGCGCGGCGCCTCGCGGTCGAACCAGGCGAGGAAGCGCGTCACTGCCGCGCCGTCGCGCAGCTGCGCCGCGCGCGCGCCGGCAATCTCGACCGCGTTCTTGACCGCCTTCATCGCTGCGATCGGATCGTTGCCGCGCATCACCGTGCCGCCGTTGTCAGTCACAAGACGCGCGATCGCCTCGGGGCAGACGGCCGGATCGAGCCGCACCGCGCTTTGCGCTTGGCCGACCGCGGCGAGGTCGCGCTCGAAATTTTCCGGCGCGCGGACCTCGGCCAGCTCCTCGAGCCGGTGCCGGACGTCATTGCCGAGCTTGCGGCCCTCGATATAGAGCGACGGCCGCCCGGCCTTGGGCACGATGGCGAAGGCGAGCACGACCGGCGTATGCGGCACATCGCTGCCGCGGATATTGAACAGCCAGGAGACCGCGTGCGGATCGGACACGACCAACGCATCGGCGCCGAGTTTTTGCATATCGGCGCGAACGCGCGCCAGCTTCGCTGCGGCGTCCTCGCCGGCGTAACGCAGATCGTGCAGCACGACCGCGCCGAGCGGCGGCGGCGGCCGGTCGCTCCAGCCCGCATCGATCGGATTGTCATTGACGGCAACGAGGCTGGCGCCGGCTGCTTGGCAAGCTTTGGCAAACCGCTCGGCGCCCTCGACGGTGTGCAGCCACGGCGAATAACCGAGCTTCGCTCCGGCCGGCACATTCTCTTCGATCCATGCCGCCGGCGGATGCTCGACCAGATGCTCGACGGTGAAAGCCGCGGCATCCACTTCGTCGCGCGCCTGCACCGTGTAACGGCCGTCGACGAAGAGGGCGGCGCGGCCGGCGAGCACGACGGCGAGGCCGGCCGAGCCGGTGAAGCCGGTGAGCCAGGCAAGTCGCTCGGCGCAGGGCGGCACATATTCGTTCTGGTAGCGGTCCGCGCGCGGCACGATGAACCCGTCGAGGCCGCGCCGTTTCAGCTCCGCCCGCAAAGCCGCGAGCCGCGGCGTGCTGTTGCCGCGCGCGCCGCGATCCTCGAACGACTGGAAATGCGCCTCGAACATGTCGCCAATCTATGGGCAGCGGCGACCGCGGGCAACGCTGCGGCGTGCCCGCACTCCTCGCCTGAGCACCAGCGTCGTCCAGCCGTCGAGCTCGATGCGCCGCTCGAGCGCAAAGCCCGATAAGCGGCGAGCGCGGCATTCGCCTGTGCCGTCAGGAGACCGGACAGAACAATCCGGCCGCCCGGCGCGATGAATCTTGCAAGTGGCGACGCCAAGCGTTGCAGCGGTTCGAGCAGAATATTGGCGAAGACGAGATCGAACGGCGCATGAGCGCGGATTGCCGGCGCGGTGACGCCGGCCGCCTTCACGACGCCGACAAGGGTCCCGACGCGGTTGCGCTTGGCGTTGTCACGCGCCACGCGCACGGCCGCCGCATCGATGTCGGTTGCCAGGACGCGCCGGCGCAACGCGCGCGCGGCGGCGATGGCAAGAACGCCGGAGCCGGCGCCGAGATCGAGAATCCGCGGCGCAGCCTTAGCGCTGCGGAGCGACTTACACACCCGGTCGAGGGCCAGCAGACAACTGCGCGTCGTGCCATGATGGCCGGTGCCGAAGGCGAGCGCGGCTTCGATCTCGATGCCGATGCGGTTGACCGCGATCCGGGCTCGGTCGTGCGCGCCGTGGACGATGAAGCGGCCGGCCGCGACCGGCTTTAGTCCCACAAGGCTCTCGCCGACCCAATCCTTCGCGGCGAGTTGAGCGAAGGCGAGCGCCCTGCCCGCTTTCGGCCCAGCCGCCGCCACGACAAGCGCCCGCACCGCGTTCCGGTCCGGAAGCCTGCGAAAATGCAGCGCTACGCGCCAAGCGCCGCGACCCGCATCCACCACTGCCACCGCGGCCGCATCGGCGGCAAGACCCTCGGCAACGAGGTCCGCAATCCGGCGCGCCGATTGTTCGTCGATTGTGAGCGTTGCAGTCCAGGTCGCCGATCCGGCTTTCGCCGCTTTGGAATGCATTGAATACCTGATCATTTCCGGAATTTTGCACGCAATTCACAGCCCAAGCGCAAATCGGGTAGTGTCTCAGTTTGATTGTGACGGCGCTGCCGGGTCATTCGTCGTCCGGGATTCCCCTTTGAGTGAAACCGATGCCGACATGCTCAAGGTCCGGATCAGGAAGTCCGCCCTCAGTGCAACGCGGGCAGTAATGCCGCCAAATTCCGCCATGCTCTAGATTGTCCCAATTCTCAGCGCGACTGAGGTAGTTGGCCGCTTGCTGGATAGATCGTTGTCCAGTATTGAGCTTAGTACCACAGCCGCCGTCGCACTCAGCGATGTAGTTTCCTTTCACAAGCTTTATCATTGTGACACCATCCTTGCGAAGCTTACCGCTAAGCATTAGGCTACACGAATGCCAAGAGGACCAAAAGGCGAAAAGCGACCAGCCGACGCCAACCAGCGCGCCGTCATGATCGGGCGGATCGCGACGGGCGAGATCGAGGACAAGGTGACGGATGACGGCAAGAACGCCGCCGCCGTTGCCCTGGGCCGCATGGGAGGGAAGGCGCGGGCAGAGGGCCTATCGGCGCGAAAACGCAAGGAAATCGCCAAAAAGGCCGCCAAGGCTCGCTGGCGCTAAGCCTTGTGGATAACTTAGACGCTCGCACACTAAAGCTTGACCACGTTGCGTTTCAGGATATTAATTAAAATCCATATTCGTAACGTGGAGCCATTTGATGGCAACCCGATTATACGTTGGCGACCCAGTTGTCGTGCCGCTTCTGACGAAAATGAAGCTGCGGCGTGAAGTTCTTTTGGAGATCGCATCTAGAACTGCCGGTGAGCGAGCGAACGTCGAGCCTTACGAACCAGCGCAGGTAGCCGGTTTTGAGATGTGGCGATGGCCTACTCGCTTTTTTCGAGAGAATGAGGCTATTCAAGAGGATGGCTGGATAGCCTGCGAACAGAATCAAAGTATCCGGCATTCGTCATCCTGATTTGTGCATCAAGTTGGTTGCCTGCACTACGGATGAGAATACCGGCAATCCCATAAGACAGCCCAAGAATATGACTCCGAGAGGGCCTGCGAGCTGCGGCTTGATTGAGCGAAACACCGGGCAGATGAAGCTGGGATTTATTAAAGACAGGCCTCACGACGAAATTTGGTACTACTGCCTTCATGCGTCAGAACAATACATTTCGCTTGAGATTTCACGTCCAGATTTAGAAATCGCTGGCGTCATCAGAAATTTCTCTGACCGTATAATTATCGCGCAACCAGGCGAAATTCCCGGCATACGGAAAATCGTTGTTCCGGAAGATTTTGCGGATGTTCCGAAGCCTCAGGTATCACGCAAAGCCTGAGCCATGGTCACGTATACGAGAATTAGCCTCGCTCGGCGCCGCCGAGCGATGAGCAAGAAAGGACTTGCTGATTGTGTTGGCGTGACGCCAAATACAATTCTTCGATATGAGGCCGGCGAAATTGAGCCGTCCGACGAGAACGTAGAAAAAATAGCGACTTGCCTACGTTTTCCTAAAGCTTTCTTCGATGGGGCCGAAGTTGATGAACCTAGGCGCGACAACGCCAGTTTTCGCGGCATGGCGAGCAAGTCGGACCGCATAATGGATGCCGCGCTCGCATCGGGCGCAATAGCGTTTCTGTTGGATGACTGGATTGCGAAGTCGTTCAACCGCCCAGAGCCGGATCTTCTCGACCTGCAAGGCGTAGACCCTCAGACTGCCGCCATGTTGTTGCGCCAACATTGGCGTTTGGGCGACAAGCCCATTGCCAATATGATTTATCTGCTGGAGACCAAAGGCATTCGCGTGTTTTCATTGGCTGAAAACACCAAGGACGTGGACGCTTTTTCGCTGTGGCGCGACGACACGCCCTATGTATTCCTAAATCGGTTCAAGTCGGCAGAGCGTAGCCGATACGATGCGGCCCATGAACTCGCTCATCTGTGCATCCATAAACACGGTGGCGCGAATGCGGAATACGTTGCTGACAATTTGGAAAAAGAAGCAAATGCTTTCGCAGCAGCGTTTTTAATGCCTGAGAGCGATGTAAAGGCGATTTGTAGGCGTCCCATCTACAGCGTGAACGATCTTGCCGATTATAAGAAGCGGTGGCGCGTCTCTGTCGCCGCGCTCAATTATCGGCTGCGTGAATTGGAGCTAATCAGCGACGGTAAGGCTACTAGCAATTACGTGGAAATGTCGCGGAGGGGGTGGCTAAAGACAGAGCCATCGGGCATCGCACGAGAGCAATCCTCCGTTCTGCAAGACATAATCAACGACTTGCTCACTCAGGGGATCACGAAGACGAAAATGGCCGCCGATCTCGCCGTGCCGCCCGCGGAAATCGAAGCCCTCCTATTTGGTTTGGCCAATATGACGACGATTGATGGCGCTGGCGGGGTGGCAACTCCACGTAGGAATATCGGCCTAAGATTGGTGAAGTGAACTTATTACTTGACGCTAAGCAAGAAAGTTCATATCATGCGGGGCATGAACAAGCTCCCATTGGAAAAGCGCGTCCAAATCCTCACCATGCTGGTCGAGGGATCGTCGATGCGTTCGGTGTCCCGCGTGTGCGGCACATCGATCAATACAGTCACAAAGCTACTGGTGGACGCTGGAACGGCCTGCGCGGCCTTCCACGATGAAAAGGTCCGCAACGTCGCCGCCAAGGCCATCCAGTGCGATGAAATCTGGTCGTTCGGCTATGCGAAGCAGAAGAACGTCAAGTTCGCCAAGGCTGCCCCTGAGGGCGCTGGAGACATCTGGACGTGGACTGCGATTGATGCCGACTCCAAACTCATCGTTTCCTGGCACGTCGGAGACCGCAGCCAGCACACCGGCATTGCGTTCATGGGCGATCTTAAGGCCCGGCTCGCCAATCGCGTCCAGCTAACGACGGATGGCCATAAAGCCTATTTGAAAGCGGTTGATGTAGTCGATTTCGACGCCGACTACGCGATGCTGAATAAGATTTTCGCGACTGATTACGCCGGTCCTGGCCGCTATAGCCCGCCCAAGTGCATTGGCGCGATCAAGAAGACAATCAAAGGCAATCCAGACCCGGCATTGGTCAATACGTCATTTTCTGAGCGGCAGAACCTTACGATGCGCATGGCGATGCGCCGGTTCACGCGATTGACCAATGCGTTTTCAAAGAAATTTGAGAACCATTGTCACGCGCTGGCCCTGTATTTCTTTTGGTACAATTGGGTCCGAAATCACAAGACGCTGGGGGTAACTCCGGCAATGGCGGCTGGCCTCATTCAGACCCCGCTGAAATTCACAGACTTACTCACAGCAATGGACGCCGAAGAACGGAACATCAATTAGCCGAAAAGCGTCAGGCCGTTATCGATGCTTCCGAACAATCATCCCCGCCACAATCAAACTGAGACACTACCAAATATTCACATTGCGATGCACAACATGTCGCCAAGCTATCCACGGACATCTACAGAGCTTTTCCACAGCATTTGCAGGACCGTGTCGATAGCTTATCAACAGGCCGTACGCGCCCCAGCTTTGCTTAAGGACCGCTTCCGGGGCGCATTACGATGGACATAATCGACGACTAAACCAGCAAGCGCGATGTTCCTTATCGAGCAATAGATGCCGGGAGATTGCAATGATCGCAGGAAGCGCAGCCAGACTTTTCACCGCCTCAAGCCTTGGCCTTGCCGCGTGTTTCGTCAATTTCGGAACGGGCGCGCACGCGCAAATGGCGCAACCGGAACCGAACTACGCGGCGCTGATGGCCGCTCCAGACCGCAGCGACGCCGATCGCCAAGCCGACAAGCGCCGCGATCCGGTACCGCTTCTGGCATTTGCCGGCGTGCGGCCCGGCATGAAGGTGCTCGATATGGCCGCCGGCGGCGGTTACTCGACCGAGCTGATGGCGCGCGTGGTAGCGCCGAACGGTATCGTCTACGCGCAGAACCCGGCGGATCTGGGCGACAAGCCCAAGGCTGCGTTCGAAGCGCGGCTGCAAACGCCGGCGATGAAAGACGTTGTTGCCGACATCCGGCCGTTCGACGATCCGATCCCGCCGGACGTGCACGATCTCGATCTGATCACCTTCCTGTTCTACTACCACGACACGAGCTACATGAACGTCGACCGCGCCGCGATGGACCGCAAAATGTTCGCGGCGCTAAAACCCGGCGGTTATCTGGTGATCGCCGATCATTCGGCGCTGCCGGGCCAGGGCATATCGGTCAACAAGACGTTGCATCGCATCGAGGAGAGCACGTTGCGCCAGGAAGTCGAGGCGGCGGGCTTCAAGGTCGTCGGCGAAGGCAATTTCTGGCGCAATCCCGCCGACACGCACGACTTCCCGAGCTACAAACCGAACATGCCGGTCGACAATTTCGTGCTCAAGTTTCAGAAGCCGAATTGAGGCCGGTCACTGCAACTGGTCCTTCACCTTGTCCATGCCGGCATTGACGCAATCGTCGTCGAAGCCGGGCGAACCGGAGGCGCCGATGCCGCCGACGACTTCATTGCCGACCTTGATCGGCTGACCGCCTGGAATGGCAATCACGTTCGGCAGCGTCACCTGCTGGTGGGCGACCGAATTCGGGTCCTGCAGCTTCTTGGCGTATTCGGCCGTGGGCTGCTTGAACGTCATCGCCGTGTAGGCCTTGCGGCGCGCATTCTCCACGGTATGCGGCGCGGCATTGTCGCCGCGCATCTCGACGATCGTCTCGCCGTCGCGGTCGACGACGACGGCGGATTCCGGATAGCCCTTGGCCTCGCAGGCGGCGACGGCAGTTTCGGCGATCGTCTTGGCGACGTCCAGCGACAGGTCCTTGTGCAAGATGAGCGCCGCGCCGGCGGGCGCGGCGAGCGTGCAGGCGGCGGCAACGGCAATTGCGAAACCAGTGCGGGCAACAATCGACATGTTTACGGTCCTCCCGGTCAAAAAAGCGCCCGCGGTGACGAACAGCGGACGCTGAAGACTATTCCATTTTCGGCGCCTGAAGTGCGACGCTTCCTCAACACGACGTGAACGATTTTACCACTGCCGATAAACCGGCGCCGGTTGTGGCGGATAGGCCGGCTGCGCGTAATAGGGCTGCGGCTGCGCGTAATAAGGCTGCGGCTGCCCGTAATAAGGTTGGGGTTGGGCGTAATAGCGCTGGCCGTATGCAGGCTGGCCGTAGGCCTGCTGGCTGGAATAGGGCTGCGGCGGCGGCTGGTCATATTGCGGCGCGAGCTGCGTCGGCTGGCCGTTATAGACGGTCTCGTTCTCCGGCAGACGCTGGCGCGCCACCGCACCGTTATCGCCTCCCGGCGTGCGGCCGGCGACGGTGACCGAGGTGTTCGCCATGCCCTCCGCCTTGACGAGGTCGAACAGCGTTGCCGCGTGCTCCGGCGACAGCCTGACGCAGCCGTGCGACACCGCGAGCCCAAGATGCTTGACGTCGAAAAAGCCGTGGATGGCGTGGCCGTGCAGGTCGAAGAACATGGTATGGGGCATCGGCGCATTGTCCCATTCCTGCGAGAAATGGTCGGCGTCCATCCGGTTGACCTTGAACGAGCCGTTCGGGGTGTCGTAGCCGGGCCGTCCGGTCGAGACCGGCCACGCGTAGCGCTGGGCGCCGTCGACCGCGACCGACATCTGCTGCGTCGATTTGTCGATCGAAATGACGATATCGGCCGCTGCCGAGGTAGCGAGCGGCACACTCATCGCCGCGGCCAGAACCGACGCGGCAACGCAAGAGCCGTAAAACCTTGTGGCAAAGCGCATGTGAATACCCGAACGGACGGCCGCCCAGCAGTTAGAAGTCTTTCGCCGGTCTTTGGTTCAAATCACGAGCATAACTGCGCCACCCGGCGGAATGGTGAACGGATTACGGCGGCATAGAGTTTAATTCGTCATTGCCGAGCTAAACATCAAGCCCAATCATGACAAGGCGCGAAGCAGCGTCAATGCCGTTTGAAATACTGCACCGCGCGTTCGTGCTTTTCGGCCGCCGCGCGGGAATTGAAGGTGCCGAGATTGCGCCGCCGGCCGGTCTTCGGATTTACTTTTGCGCGAATAGAGCCGGTATTTGCCGGACGGCAGTTTGCGGATCATGGCGTTTTCTCCGCGGCGCTTCGCTCGGCTTTGCGGCCAGCCGCATCTTGACGTTGATAATCCTTTCGGAAGTAATTGGCGATTGGGGCTTCGGCGTATCGTCGCAACAGAACGGGTGATGCAGTCGTGAGCGCGCCGATCTTTATCAGCTACTCGTCCAAGGACCAGGACATCGCCGAAACGATCTACCGGGCGCTGGAAGCGCGCGGGCAGGATTGCTGGATCGCCTGCCGCGACGTGCGGCCGGGCGAGAACTATCAGGAAGCGATCGTGCGGGCGCTGCGCGTCGCCAAGGTGATGCTGCTGGTCTTCACCAGCAACGCCAACAATTCCGACGAGATCAAGAAGGAGCTGGTGCTGGCCGGGCGCCATCGCGTCACCGTCGTGCCGGTGCGCGTCGAGGACGTCGTTCCCAATGACGCCTTCACCTATGAGCTCGCCACCCGGCAATGGATCGATCTGTTCAAGGATTGGGAGCGCCAGATCGACATTCTGGCGACGCGGCTCGGCGATATCGTGGAAAGCGCGAAGCCGGGTGAGAGCGGCGCGCAAGCCGCGGCGGCGCTGCCGCGGCGGCCGCTCGCCGCACGATCGTCGCCGAACCAGCCGCTGCTCTGGGGCTCGGCGCTGGCCGCCGTTTTGATCGTCATCGGCGGCGCCGTGCTGTACCTGCGGCCGGGCGCGACACCTGCTCCGCCGGCCGCGCCGCCCGTCGCGCCGGCGGCTGTCCAAATGGCGCCGCCTGCCCCATCGGCTCCAGCACAGATGGCCGCGCCGGCACCGCCCACACCGGCTGCGCAAACGGCCGCGCAGCCGCCGCCCGCGCCGTCTCCGCCACCGGCGGCAGCGCCGCCGCCGCCCGCCGTCTCGCCGCCAGCGGATCCCGATGAAACCGCCTGGCAGAACGCATTAAACGCCGCAACGCGTGAGGCCTTCGACGGCTATCTCAAAACCTTTGCCGCCGGCGCCCACGCGCAAGAGGCGCAATTGCGGCTGGCCGATGCGATCATGGCCGAAACGTCGAGGTCGAAGAATTTCGACGGCACGTGGGTGACGACATGGACCTGCACGAACTTCAGCAAATTTCCGGGCTACACTTTTCAATTCCCCGGTCAGGTCAAGGACGGCGGCTATCACGCCCAGAAAGGCAAGCCGGGCGAACCTGCCTCACTCGACATCGACGGCAAGATCGAGGCCGACGGCACGGCGGCGTTCTTCGGCAAAGGCTATGTCGGCTCGATCGTCGTGGCGCTCGGCGCGCCGCGTGGCAGCCAGTATGCGTTCCACGCGCTCGGCCACTTCACTCACTCGGCCGGCGACGGCAGGCGCATCGAGGGCCGGCCGTGCACGCTGAGTTTTACGCGGGAGTAAATGTTCCGCTCCGCGATAGCCGTCGCGGACGCGCGCCTCCGTTTTCGCGGCGCGCATGCGCGCGCGAGTGTTGTCAAACAGCGATGTCAAACATCCGTAGCCCGCATGAGCGGAGCGATATGCGGGTACGGTCGAGAAGCTTCAATGTCCATCCCGGATGTCGCTTTGCTCATCCGGGCTACGAAGAAATAAGGGAAGCGGAACGCCGGCAAACGCAGGTCACAACCTCCCCGCACGCAAACGGCGCGCGGGTCGCGCCACGAAAGGAGCGGCTTGCGCCGCCCTTCCGCTCTCGGGCGCGCTCGCCTGCCGGCGTTCCACCACGGCTCTCGCCAAAGGGACTTACGTCACCCAAGGCGCAACCCAGGCCAGGCTTCCTGGGACGCGGTCTGAGCGGGCGTTACCCGCCTTCGCCTGTCCCAGTCCAGTGAGCACCTCACGCGCCGGTCGTAATGCCGGCAGGCATGATGCCCGAGCCGCCCGGGAGCGAGAGCTGATGAGGCCCCGCCCGCGGGCACCGCACTCGCCCCTGCCGCCCGGCATCACCCGGACGGCGTCCCTTAAGGGCGAGATTTGATTCGCTGCGATATGTAACCGTAAGCAGGGACTATTGTCAATGGACTTGGGACGAATTCCTCCTGCCCCGCGATAGCGGGGAAGGGGGACCATCCGTACTGCGTAGCGCGAAGGATGGTGGAAGGGGCGCAGGCCCCAAAGATTTTTGGGCAGCGACAACGAAGCGTCGAGTCGGAGGCCCCCTCCACCGCGCAAACGCGCGGTCCCCCTCCCCCGCTTCGCGGGGGCGGATTTAGAGCCGCGGCACGCGGCCCGGGTGGGGAGGGGAATCTAGCCAAACCCCTCCCGCGTCAGCCGCACGATGGCGCGGTCGAGCGCGGAGAGGAATTCGGAGCGGTCGCGCGGCGCGAACGGCTTTGGGCCGCCGGTGATCTCGCCTGAGCTGCGCAGCGAATCCATCAGATTGCGCGTCGCCAGCGCCATGCCGATCGACTCTTCGGTAAACGGCTTGCCGTTCGGCGCGATGACCTCGGCGCCGGCCTTCACGGCGCGGCTCGCCAGCGGCACGTCCGCGGTGATGACGATATCGCCGCGCCTGGCCCGCTCCGCGATCCAGTTGTCCGCCTCATCCATGCCGGCGCCGACGACCACGCGCTCGATCAATCGCATCGCGCGGCACCGCGATCGGTGAGTTGCTGACGACGAAGACTTTGAGCGCCGTGCCCTTCCCCGCATGGCGCTCGGCGACGCGATAAATCTCCTGCTTCACCGGGCAGGCGTCGGCGTCGATGTAAATCGCGATCATTTCTGACAGAAGCGGCCCATGCTAGCATTCGAGGGTAAGACGGCGGTCTTATAGTCCACTGTTGCTTTCGATGGAGAGCAAAAATCCGATGTCCGCAACGCGTACAACGCTGCTGATCGGCACAACCAAGGGCGCCTTTTTGATTTCCGGCGGCAACGACCGTAGCGGCTGGGCGATTGGCGGCCCCTACTGTGACGGCTGGCCGATCAATCACATGATTGGAGACCCCCAGACCGGCACGCTTTGGGCCGGCGGCGGCGGCGAATGGCATGGCGCAGGCATCTGGCGCAGCGAAGACGGCGGCGCGAGTTGGAAAGTCACCCGTCTCACCAAGGGAAGGATGGACGATTGGGCCGCCAAAGATCCCACTGTCGCAAAGATGATCGGTTGGACCGGCGAACCCTTACCGTTCACCGACACGTTCGCTCAAATCTGGTCGCTCAGCTACGCGCACGGAACGCTGTATGCAGGCACAAAGCCGGCGAACCTCCTGGCCAGTACGAACGGAGGCAGGGACTGGGTGAAGGTGCATGGCCTGACGGATCACCCTTCCGCCGATAGCTGGACTCCCGGCGGCGTAGGGCTGACGCTGCACAGCATCGTCCCCGATCCGGATAACCAAAAAAAGCTCTGGGTTGGAATCTCGGCGGCCGGCGTGTTTGCGACGGAGGACGGCGGCGCAACATGGGAGCGCCGCAATCGCCTCTCAAACGCCGAAGGCTGCGGCCACTTCGAGCATCCTGCCGCGCCGCGCGACGGCGACGTCGGACACTGCGTTCACAACATGATCCGCGCGCCGGGGACAAGCGACGTCCTTTACCAGCAGAACCACTATGGTGTTTGGCGCTCGGCCGATGGCGGCCGCAGCTGGAACGATTGCACCAAAGGTTTGCCGTCGACTTTCGGCTTTCCCATCCGCGTTCATCCCCGGGATCCGAACACGATCTGGACGCTGCCGCTGAACGGCGACACAGCCGGACGTTTTCCACCCGACGCAGCCGCAGCGGTCTGGCGATCGCGAGATGGCGGCCAAAGCTGGCAGGCGATGCGGCAAGGCCTGCCGCAGAAGGACTGTTTCTTCACCGTTCTCCGTCAAGCGATGGCCGGTGACGACCGCGACCCGGCGGGACTTTATTTCGGCACAAACAGCGGCTCGGTGTTCGGGAGTATCGACGAGGGCGAGACCTGGCAGGAGATTGCGCGTCACTTGCCGACGATTCTGGCGGTTGAGGCGATCGAACTGGGATAAGGCGCTGCCGTTGGCGGGCCGCGGGAACCGCTACCATATGTGAAGACTTTCACGTCAAGCTACGGACGTTTTCCGGGGCATCCCGCTTCGACCGAGGAATGGCAAGAAATCGAATGACCAAGCCAGCGATGCTGACCCTCCTGGCCGCGGCCGCGCTGACGGCGCTGACCGCGGGACCGCACGCCGCCGCCAGGCAGGCGGCCACGGCGCGCCAAACCGTGATGACGGCGCCACGCCCGGCGGGTGACCCGATCATGGCGATCGTGTCGATCAAGAGCCAGCACGTGACCTTCTACGACGCCGACGGCTGGATCCTGCGCGCGCCGGTCTCGACCGGCACGACCGGACGCGAGACGCCGGCCGGCGTGTTCGCCGTGATCGAGAAAGACAAGGATCACCACTCGACCATGTATGACGACGCCTGGATGCCGAACATGCTGCGCATCACCTGGAACGGCATCGCGCTGCACGGCGGGCCATTGCCCGGCTACGCCGCTTCGCACGGCTGCGTGCGCATGCCGTTCGATTTCGCCGCGAAGGTGTTCGACAAGGCGCCGCTGGGCATGCGGGTGATCATATCGCCGACGGATTCGGAGCCCGTCGCGTTTTCCGATCCGGCGCTGTTCCAGCCGAAAGAGGACGCGATCGACGCGATACCGGCGCGGGCCGCGGCGCTGTCCCATGATGCCGACGAGGCGACGAAAGCGGCTGCGGCGGCGAAGGCGGCCGTCATCCCGGCCAAGCGCGCCGCGGCGATGGCGCCGTTGACGGTGCGCAGGCTCAGCGATCTCAAGCGACACGCCGATGCCGCGCTCGCCGTCGCCGAGAAGAAGCTCGCCGGCGTCAGCGCGATCCAGGCCAACCCGAACTACGTCATCACCGACCAGGCCAGGGCCGACGCCGTGAAGGCCGCGGCCGAGGATGCGAGGCAGCAAGCCACCGCCGAGGCGGAAGCGCTGGGCGCGCAGCTCGACGCCGCCAAGACCGATGCCAAGGCGAAGCAGGACGCCGCCGCGGCCGCAGTGGCAGCCGCCAAGGACGCCGAGGCCAAGCGGGTCGCGGCCGTCAACGCCGCCACGGCCGCGAAGCTTGCCGGCGAGCCGGTTTCGATCTTCATCAGCCGCGCGACGCAGAAGCTTTATGTGCGGCGCGACACGCACAAGCCATGGCCGGACGGCGGCGAGGTCTACGACTTCAGCCAGGAGTACCCGGTCGCCATCAAGGATCCCGACAAGCCGCTCGGCACCCACATCTTCACCGCGGTGGCGCGGGGTGGGGGTGGTCTGCGCTGGACCGAAGTCTCGATCGACAACGGCGACAACGCCAAGGACGCGCTCGACCGGATTACCTTCCCGCAGGAGGTGCTCGACAACATCGCGCCCACCGCGATGCCGCTGTCCTCGATCGTCATCTCGGACGAGCCGCTGTCGAGCGAAACCAATTACCGCACCGAGTTCGTCGCGGTGCTCAGCAACCAGCCGCAGGGCGGCTTCATCACCCGGGCGCCTTCGCCGAGCACAGACATCGCGCGCGCCGGTCAGGATGACAGCGGGTATGGCAACGGCTGGTTCGGCTCACCCGGCTATGCGCAGCCGCAGTACGGACAATCCCGCCGCGGCCAGTCCTATTATTACCAGCGGCGGTTCTGGTGAGGACTGGATGCGCCGCCTTCGCCGCATGGCACTCGGCGACGCTATAAATCTCCTGCTGCACCGGGCAGGCGTCGGCGTCGATGTAGAGGGAGATCATCACCTTGCTTCCGCCCGCAGCCGTCATGGCCGGACTTGTTCCGGCCATCCACGTCTTGCTTTAATCAGGCGATGACGGGCGGCTGGGTTTATTTCATGACTAATCGTCGCAACGGCATTTTGTATGTCGGCGTCACGAGCAACCTGCCGCGGCGCGCTTTCGAGCATCGGCAGGGACTGATTGATGGATTTACCAAACGTCATGGCTTGAAGCGATTGGTTTATATGGAGCACTTTGACGATATTCGGTCCGCGATTCAGCGCGAAAAAACGATCAAGCATTGGCCGCGCGCTTGGAAGGTGCGACTGATTTACTCCGTAAATCCGGAATGGAATGATCTGTACGATACGCTCATTTGATGGCCGTCATGCCCGTCCCCGGACTTGATCCGGGGATCGTCGCGGGCGTCCACGTCTTTTCGTCGGCTGGTAAAGAAAGACGTGGATGGCCGGAACAAGTCCGGCCATGACGGTTCGGGTGCGCTTGGATCGTCGTGGATTTCCTTCTCGGCACTATCGTTACCTAAGACCTTCAACTCGCGTTCACGCGCTTAAATAGAGTCCCATGGACCCGGCCGTCTGTATCGCCCTGCATGAGAACCCAGAATTGATATGTCGGATCACTGAGCTTAATTTGATGGTGATTCAACAGCGTCATAATCTTCCTGAGCCACGATTGGATTTCTTCGGCCGACGGCAACTTCTTCTTTTGCATGACGAGATTATAGAGATTTCCGATATGCAATTCATTACCTGATTGGCTCCAAAGCTTGAGTAAATCCTGCTTTGTAAGAAAATCTTCCGTCACGTTTTCAGTTCGTACAACGCGTCCGTTAGGTCCATGGATTTGTTTGGTTGGAACCGGGTAGAATTCGGGATGTAATTTCTCTAACTCACGAATAATTTCGGAAGGCTTCCAAGCTTTTTGGACCGCCGCTTGGCGTGTTGCCGGAATATCACCGTGTGCTGCGAGGCAGGCGAGCGCGATTGTTTCACAGATCAGTCGAAACTGGAGAAACGAAAATTCTACTCGAATATGGTCGGGATAGTGGAAATCTCGCGCTCCGAGCGCATTAATTGCATCCGTTCGCAATTTGATTTGCTCCATAAACCCAACATATAGATCGCGGAAGGCTTCAGCGTCTTTCTCTATTGAAAGATTTGGCATGGCGCGCTCTAAAAGCAAAAAGACGTGGATGGCCGGAACAAGTCCGGCCATGACGGTTATATGCCCTCACACCCGCTCCACAAAACTATCCACCACCCGCTTCTCGCCCGGCCCGGTCGAACTGCGATGGTCAGCTTGTTGCCGTCGATCGCGGTGACGTTGCCGTTGCCGAATTTCTGGTGGAAGACGCGGTCGCCCGAGAGTAAACGCGGAGACGGCGCCGGTGGATTTGGCGACCAGCTCGCCTTCGATGGTGAGCGGCAGGCGCGGCCGGGGGATGCGCTCGTCCCGGGCGCGCCAGGGCGATGGCGAGGAGCTGTCGGCGGCGGCGCTTGGGCCGGGATTCCGTGGACCCTCACCCGATCGAGCGTCCGCCTTCGCCCTACGGGCTTCGGCGGACAAGTCGCTCGATCGGCCTCTCCCGGGCCGGGAGAGGGATAGATCGTCACCGGCGTCGTAGCGCGAATCGGCTTCGGAGAAGCCGTCGCCGTTCTGCGCCTTCTTCGCACTTCTGTTTCCTTGCGCGCGCTGCCAGCCCGGCGTGTTGTAGCTGGAGCCGAACGAGGTGGCGGCGTCGAAGCGCGAACTGCCGTAGCCGCCAACACCGCCGTGGCCGCCGAAGCCGCCCTGCGATTCCGTGACCTCGACGTTGGCTTCCGGCAATTCGTCGAGAAAACGCGACGGGATGTTGGTCTGCCACAGCCCGTGCATGCGCCGGTTGGTGGCGAAATAGATTTTCGCCCGCTTGCGCGCCCGCGTCAGCCCGACATGCGCGAGCCGGCGCTCCTCTTCCAGCCCGGCGCGGCCCTGGTCGTCGAGCGTGCGCTGGTGCGGAAACAGGCCTTCCTCCCAGCCGGGCAAAAACACGGTGTCGAATTCGAGCCCCTTGGCCGCGTGCAAGGTCATGATGCTGACCGCGTCGGCCTCGGCGCCCCGCTCGTTGTCCATCACCAGCGAGATGTGTTCGAGAAAACCCTGCAGGTTCTCGAACTCCTCCATGGAGCGCACCAGCTCTTTGAGGTTTTCGAGGCGCCCGGCGGCGTCGGCGGAGCGGTCCTTCTGCCACATCTCGGTGTAGCCGCTCTCGTCGAGGATGATTTCGGCGAGCTCGTTGTGCGGCAGGGCGTCGCGCTGCTTCCTCCAGCGGTCGAACGCTTCGAGCACGCCGCGCAGCGCGCCGCGCGGCTTCGGCTTCAGCTCGTCGGTCGCGATCATGGCGCGGGCCGCTTCGGTGAGCGGCACGCGGCGCTTCCTGGCATGGTCGTGCAAGAGCTGCACGGTGGCGTCGCCCAGCCCGCGCTTGGGCACATTGACGATGCGCTCGAAGGCGAGATCGTCGGCCGGCGAATTGACCACGCGCAGATAGGCCAGCGCATCGCGGATTTCGGCGCGCTCGTAGAAGCGCGGCCCGCCGATGACGCGGTAGGGCAGCCCGAGCGTGACGAAACGGTCCTCGAATTCGCGCATCTGGAACGAGGCGCGCACCAGGATGGCGATCTCGTTGAGCGCGTGCTTGTCGCCCGAGCGGCCGCCGCTTTGCAATTGCTCGATCTCCTCGCCGATGGCGCGGGCTTCCTCCTCGCTGTCCCACGAGCCGGTGACGGTGACTTTCTCGCCCAAGACGTCGTCGGTGCGCAGCGTCTTGCCGAGCCGGCCCTCGTTATGGGCGATGATGTGCGAGGCGGCGGCGAGGATATGGCCCGTGGAGCGGTAATTGCGCTCCAACCGGATCACTATGGCGCCGGGGAAATCGTGCTCGAAGCGCAAAATGTTGTCGACCTCGGCGCCGCGCCAGCCGTAGATCGACTGATCGTCGTCGCCGACGCAGCAGATGTTTTTGTTTCCCTCTCCCGCCTTTCCCTCTCCCGCCTTTCCCTCTCCCGTTCCGGGAGAGGACGGCGAGCGTAGCGAGCCGGGTGAGGGCCCGGAGAGCGACGCACGGCCCTCACCCGCCTCACTCGCTAACTCTCGTTCGGCGTCCTCTCCCGGAACGGGAGAGGGGTTATTTCCCGGAACGGGAGAGGGTTTATTCGTCCTTTGCGCCAACAGCCGCAGCCACAAATATTGCGCGACATTGGTGTCCTGATATTCGTCCACCAAAATGAATTTGAAGCGCGCCTGGTACTGGCGCAGCACTTCGGGATGCTCGCGGAACAGCCGGATGCATTCGAGCAACAGATCGCCGAAATCGGCGGCGTTGAGAATCTTCAGCCGTTCCTGGAACGCCTTGTAAAGCTTCAGCCCCTTGCCATTGGCGAACACGGCGGCCTCGCCCGCCGGCACCTGCTCGGGCGTGAGCCCGCGATTCTTCCAGCCGTCGATCAGCATGGCCAACACGCGCGCCGGCCAGCGTTTCTCGTCGATGTTCTCGGCTTCCAGAAGCTGCTTCAACAGCCGGATCTGGTCGTCGACGTCGAGAATGGTGAAGTCGCTTTTCAGCCCGACCAGTTCGGCATGGCGGCGCAAAATCTTCACGCCGATCGAATGGAAGGTGCCGAGCCAGGGCATGCCCTCGACCACGTGGCCGACGATCTCGCCGACGCGGTGCTTCATCTCGCGCGCCGCCTTGTTGGTGAAGGTGACGGCGAGGATTTCTCCGGGCCGGGCGCGGCCGAGGCTGAGGATATGGGCGATGCGCACGGTCAGCACGCGGGTCTTGCCGGTGCCGGCGCCGGCCAGCACCAGCACCGGCCCGTCGAGCGTTTCCACCGCCAGCCGCTGTTCCGGATTGAGCCCGGCGAGATAGGGCGCCGGCGCCGCCGCGGCGCGCGCGCGCTCGCCGATGCCGCCCGGCGCCGGGGCCGGCGGCGCGGCCGGTTCGATGCTGCGCGTTAGCGGGTCAGCCACTGCGCTCGGGGCCACTGATTCTCATGCTCAAGAAGATGGCACCTGCAGGCGGCTTTTACGAGGCTTGCGTCTTCCTCCCCCGCTTCCGCGGGGGCGGACACCGGCGCGCCGTCACTTCATATACTTGTCGACCACCACCTTGGCGTCCTGGCGATCCTTCTTGAGGAAGACGGCAAAATCGCCGGTCGAGCCGGCGACCGGGTCGAGATAGCTACTGTTCGCAAAGTCGATGAATTTCCGGCTGTGGAAGATGGCCGCCAATTCGTCGTGCAGCCGCGCGACGATCGGCGCCGGCGTTCCGGTCGGCACGACGACGCCCCAGAAGATCGGGCCGCCGGGAAAGGCGTCGAGGCCGGTCTCCTTGAAGGTCGGCACATTCGGCAGTTCGGGCGAGCGCTTCGAGGCGTTCAGCGCCAGGATCTTGATCTTGCCCTCTTTCAACTGACCGACCATGTTGCCGACGCCGATCTTGGTCACGTCGATGTCGTTGCCGAGCAGCGCGCTGATGATCTCGCTGCCGCCCTTGTAGGGGATCGCCACGAATTTCGTGTTCCAATGCTCGCCCAGCCATTGGCGGAACGCGTCGGTCGTGGTGCGCTCGCCGAGCGTGCCGTAGTTGAGCTTGCCGGGCTCGGCCACGGCCTTGGCGCGCAGCGCGTCGAGCGAGTCGAGCCCCGAGGCCGCCGGCACCATCAGCCCTTCCATCACGTTGTACATGTCGATGACGGGGACGAAATCCTTGTCGGGATCGTACGGCAGGTTGGGAACGGTGAGCGGGTTGAACGACATCGTGTCGGGACTGACCACGCACAACGTGTAGCCGTCCGGCGCCGACTTGGCGCAGTCGCTGCCGCCGAGCACCATGGCGGCGCCTGGCCGGTTGACCACGACGACCGGCTGGCCGAGCCGCGCTTGCAGCTCCTGCGCCGTCAGGCGCGCGGCAACGTCGGTGACCGAGCCGACCGAGATCGGCACGATCATCTTGATCGGCCGGTCCGGATAGGTCTGGGCGCGGCCGGCTGCGGGCAGCGCCGCAAGCAGGCAGGCAATGACGGGCAGGAATTTTCTCACGGCGTTTTCTCTCCGAATTTAGCTTTGAGCGAATGGGCGAACCGTCTTGGTTCGTCCGACCCGCAACACGTTACTCGCTATTGGCTAGGGTTGTCGCAGCACAACTTCGCCAATCAACCCGGCGTCGTATTGGGTGAAGAATAGCCGGCCGTCGCCGAGCGCCGTGATGCAACGGGCGCCGCTTGCCGGCGTCGGGATGTCGTATTCGCCGCGCACCGTGCCGTCCGGCGCCATGCGGCCGATCTTGTTGGCGAAGTTCGCGGTGTACCAGAGCTCGCCGCCGGCGCCGACCGTAACGCCGCGCAGCGACGCGTTCGGCGTCGGCACCGCATGCTCGGTGATGCGGCCGTCGCGGTCGATGCGGCCGAGCGCGTTGGTCGAGGTCTCGACGAACCAGATGCTGCCGTCGGGATGGCTGACCATGGCGCGCGGCTGGCTGTCATGGCTCGGAATGGGGAATTCCGTCACCGCGCCGTCGACGCCGATGCGGCCGATGCGGTTGCCGGCGGCTTCGGAAAACCACAGCGCGCCGTCGCGCACCGCGATCGACAGCGGTTTTGCCCCGGGCGAAATGCCGTCGCCATATTCGGTGATACGGCCGTCCGGCGTGATCTTCGCGACGCGGTTGGCGTCGCTCTCGGAAAACCAGATATTGCCGTCGGGGCCGAGGATTATGCCGTCGGCGCCCGCATTTGGCGTCGGCAGCGCGAATTCCCTGATGCCGCCGCGCGGCGTGATGCGGCCGATCTTGTTGGCGGTCTTCTCGGCGAACCACAGATTGCCGTCGCCGCCGGCGGCGATCCCGATCGGCGTCGCATTCTTAGTCGGCAGGTCGAACTCCGTGAACGTGCCGCGGTCCGGATCGAGGCGGCCGATCTTGGACGTGCCGCTTTCGCAGAACCACAGCGCGCCGTCCGGCCCCTCGACCGCGATATAGGGCTTGGCGCCGGCGCTCGGAATCCGATGCTCGCGGATCGATACTTTATCTGGCTTCATATGTCCGACCTCACGGCATTGCGATGCGGCGGCCGGCGCCCTCCGGCATCCCCAGAGCGGCATGCGCGGCCTTCATGCGCTTGAGCCGCTCCATGACATGATCGGGAAAAGCGGCCACCTTCTTGGCGATCATATCGACATTGAGCGCCATGTTCTCGGAGGTCGCCGAGAGCCAACCCTCCTCGGCGTGAATAAGCTGCTCGAAATAATGCATGCGTTTGGCATCGAAGCCGAGCAGCTGAAAAGTCACGCGCACCGGCGTGTCGACGAGAAGCTCGCGCAGATAGCGCACATGCACTTCGGCGGTGAAGGTGGAGCACTTCGTCGTCTCGACATAAGCGAGGCCGAGGCCGAGGAGTTCGTAGACCTCGTCGACCGCGCGGTCGAACAGTACATTGTAATAGGCCATGTTGAGATGGCCGTTATAGTCGATCCAGCCCGGCTCGACCCGCATGACGCTGGAGACAAAGGGTGCGGGAATTGCGGTTTCGGGCGCGGTGTTCATCCGCCCGACTGTGGCGGATCAACCGCGCCCGAGGCAAGAGTGGTACAACAGCACGACATTTCACGGCTTGACCCGCGAAAGTCCCGCCGCCACGTTGGCGGTAAAGCTCGGGAAACGGACAAGGCAGCATAATGGCGCTGGTCGAAGCACCGGAGCGGAGCAAACGGGGCCGCAAAGCGGCAGACGCCGTCATCGCCGCGCTCGCCGCGCGCTACGGCAACCGGCTCATCACCTCGCAGGCGGTGCGCGAGCAGCACGCCCACACCACGACCTGGATCGCTCCCCAGCCGCCGGACGCGGTGGTGTTTCCGCAAGCGAGCGAAGAGGTGCAGGAAATCGTGCGGCTATGCGCGGCCGAGCGCGTGCCGGTGATCGCCTTCGGCACCGGCACGTCGCTCGAAGGCCAGGTCAATGCGCCGCGCGGCGGCATCTGCCTCGATTTCCGCGACATGAACCGCGTGCTTGCCGTCCATGCCGAGGATCTCGATTGCGTCATCGAGCCGGGCATCACGCGCAAGCAGCTCAACGAGCACCTGCGCGATCAGGGCGTGTTCTTCCCGCTCGATCCCGGCGCCGACGCCTCGCTCGGCGGCATGGCGGCGACGCGCTGTTCCGGCACCAACGCCGTGCGCTACGGCACCATGAAGGACAATGTGCTGGCGCTGAAAGTCGTGCTCGCCAACGGCGACGTCATGTCGACGGCGCGCCGCGCCAAGAAAACCTCGGCCGGCTACGACCTGACGCGGCTGATGGTCGGCTCGGAAGGCACGCTCGGCGTCATTACCGAATTGACGCTGCGGCTCACCGGCATTCCGGAAGCGATTTCGTCGGGCATCTGTCCCTTCCCGTCGGTCGAAGCGGCGTGCCAGGCCACCATCCTCACCATCCAGTCCGGCATCCCGGTGGCGCGCATCGAATTGCTCGATGCGCTGCAGGTGCGCGCGTGCAACCTCTATTCGAACCTCACGCTGCCGGAAGTGCCGATGCTGTTTGTCGAATTCCACGGCACCGAAGCCAGTGTCGCCGAGCAGTCGCAGCGCTTCGGCGACATCGCGCGGGAACTCGGCGGCGGCCCGTTCGATTGGGCGACGCGCGCCGAGGACCGCTCGCGGCTGTGGCAGGCGCGGCACGACGCCTATTGGGCGGCGCGCCGCCTGCGGCCGGGCACGCAGGCGCTTTCGTCCGACGTTTGCGTTCCGATCTCGCGGCTCGCCGAATGCGTCGTTGCAACCCAACAGGACGCCGCGGCAAGCCGGTTCATCGCGCCGATCGTCGGGCATGTCGGCGACGGCAACTTCCACCTTTTGCTCATGGTCGATCTCAACGACGCCGACGAAATCAAACGCGCCGAGGCTTTGCTCGAACGCCTGGTCGAGCGGGCGCTGGCGATGGACGGCACCTGCACCGGCGAACACGGCATCGGTCAGGGCAAGATGAAATATATGCTGGCCGAGCACGGCGAGGCCGCGCTCGACACCATGCGCGCGATCAAGCGCGCGCTCGATCCGCTCGACATACTCAATCCCGGAAAAATCGTCAGCCTGTGAGAACGCCCACGCGGCGATGCGGCTAGTCCGCCCGCAGCACCGCGGCGGCGCGCGCAGCGGCGTCAGCATGATCTCACGCGGCGTCTGCGCAGCTGCCGGTTCGTCCCTCGGCCGTTGCTCTGCGCCTGATAATGATCGAGCACGAACAGCCGGATCGCCGACGACAGATTGCCGTGCCGGCGCTCGGCATCGATCGACGCCACCAGGTCCGACAAAGTGATCTGCCGGGCGATCGCGATGTCTTTGAGGCCCTTCCAGAACGCGTCTTCGAGACTGACGCTGGTCTTGTGGCTGGCGATGACGATCGAGCGTTTAACGACCGGCGATTTCATTGCCCATCTCCCGTTTCGATCCGGTGTTGATCGAGGCTGCTCCGGTCTTTGTCGCTGCGGACCCGCTCCAGGTTCCGTTCGGCCTTGGAACGGCCGTGGGCGAGCCGGTTGGCCGCGGCCTTTTGCTCGGCGTTGCGCCGTTTAGCCCGCTTCCGCTCGGTGCGAAGGTTGACGATAGGACCCATAAATCACCGATAATGACCGATAAATGACTTGGTTCGCGGCCATTTCCCGGCCGCCGGGTACTACGCCGGTAAGATGTTACTGGATCATAGCAAGCCGGCACCCCGGCCGCGCCGCGAACACGAAGTCGTTATCGCGCACGCCTGGGACGCATTCACTCAAGAATACACAACCTTGGCACGAAGCGCAGGTCCGAGCGGCCAAGCGTCAGGCGTCCGGCCGCGTCATCCGGGCAGGCCGCACCAGGCGGTCGAAATCCCCGGCCGACACGAAGCCGAGCCGGACCGCCTCCTCGCGCAAGGTGGTGCCGTTGGCGTGCGCCGCCTTGGCGATTTGCGCCGCCTTGTCGTAGCCGATCGTCGGCGTCAGCGCGGTGACCAGCATCAGCGAATTGTTCATCAGTTCGCGGATGCGCGGCGTGTTGGCCCGGATGCCGGTGACGCAATGATCGGTGAACGAGACCGCCGCGTCGGCCAACAGCCGGATCGATTGCAGCATCGCGTCAATGATGACCGGCTTGAACACATTGAGCTCGAACTGTCCTTGGCTCGCCGCCACGGCGATCGTGGTGTCGTTGCCGAACACTCTGGTGCAAACCATGGTCAGGGCTTCGCATTGGGTCGGATTGACCTTGCCCGGCATGATCGACGAGCCGGGCTCGTTCTCCGGCAGAATCAGCTCGCCGAAACCCGAGCGCGGGCCCGAGCCGAGAAAGCGGATGTCGTTGCCGATCTTGAACAAGTCGGCGGCCAGCGCGTTGAGCGCGCCGTGGGCGAACACCAGCGCGCCATGCGACGCCAGCGCCTCGAATTTGTTGCGCGCGGTCACGAAAGGCAGGCCGGTCAGGCCCGCGACTTTTTTGGCGAACGCTTTGGCGAAAGCGCGTTTGGCGTTGAGCCCGGTGCCGACCGCGGTGCCGCCCTGCGCCAGCGGATAGAGCTCCTTCAAGCCGAGCTTGACGCGCGCGATGCCGGAAGCGACCTGCGCGGCATAGCCGGAAAATTCCTGGCCGAGCGTCAGCGGCGTCGCATCCTGGGTGTGGGTGCGGCCGATCTTGACGATGGAATGGAACTCCTTGGTTTTCGCGTCGAGCGCGGCGTGCAGATGCGTCAGCGCCGGAATGAGCCGGTTCGCTATTTCCCGCGCCGCGGCGATATGCATCGCGGTCGGGAAAGCGTCGTTCGACGACTGACTCATATTGACGTGGTCGTTGGGATGGATCGGCGATTTGGCGCCGAGCTTGCCGCCGAGCTTCTCATTGGCGCGGTTGGCGATCACCTCGTTGACGTTCATGTTGGTCTGCGTGCCGGAGCCGGTCTGCCACACCGCGAGCGGAAAATGATCGTCGAGCTTGCCGTCGATGATCTCCTGCGCCGCCGCGACGATCGCCTTGGCGCGCCGCGCGTCGAGCGAGCCGAGCGATTGATTGACCTCCGCCGCGGCGCGCTTAACCAGCGCCAGCGCCGCGATCAACGGACGCGGCATGCGCTCTTCGCCGATGCGGAAATTGTTGCGCGAACGCTCGGTCTGCGCACCCCAATAGCGATCGGCCGCCACGTCGATCGGGCCAAAGCTATCCGTTTCGGTGCGGGTGCGGACGACGGACGACGCAGCACGGACGACAGGTAAAAGGGCTTCCTTTCTGTCTTCTGTCTTCCGTCGTCTGTCCGCTGTCCTCATTTCTTCCTGAACCGATCGAGTCGCACGACTTCGCCGCCGCCGGTACCGTCGCCGGGCGCGGGCTCCTTCGATCTGGCGGCGGCCGGCGCAGGCAACGCATCGGGCGTGCTCGGCTCCGCAGCCAAGTGAGTTGCCGGCGGGGTCGGCGTCTCGGAGATCTCGCCGGTAGCGCTCCGCTCGCCCGACGCCTCGGCCACGATCGTCTCGAATTGAAAACCGAATTGCACCGCCGGATCGTAAAAGGCGGTGATGGCATCGAACGGCACAGCGAGGCGCTCCGGTACGCCGCCAAATGACAGGCCGACTTCGAACACGTCGTCGCCGACGACCAGATCCCAGAATTGATGCTGCATAACGATCGTCATCGTTTCGGGATATTGCGTGCGCATGCGCTCGGACAGCCGCACGCCGGGCGCCGCGGTGGTAAATGTGATCTTAAAATGATGCTCGCCGGGCAGCCCTTTCTTGGCCACATCGGCCAGAACGGTGCGCACCACGCCGCGCAGCGCCTGTTGCGCCAGGATATCGTAGCGAATGTGATCGGTGGCCATGGCGGATATCAGATGACGGACGTCAGACGACGGATGACAGAAGACGGATAAGAGATAGGGAAGGAATCATAGAGATTCAGATTGATTCTGTCCTCCGTCATCCGTCGTCCGTCCGCTGGAAAAGTGGAGGCTTCTGTTGCCAGGTGCCTCCGAACCCCGCCTGACGCTGCTAAGACGCCAGGGCTTTAAGTCGGTCTTTCGGACTGCTTACGCAGCCAGAGCAACCGGAGCATAGTTGTCATTGGCAACTATGGAATTGGCCCGATAACGGCGGAACCATGCCGAGCAAAAGCACGCCTTTTACGCCCTCGTCGATCCTATTTCGACCCCGTATCGGACGACAGAGGACAGAAGACAGATAGAAGTGGCTATTCTGTCGTCCGCCGTCCGTCGCCTGTCCTCCGGAATTGGTGGAGTCGCCGGGTACCGCCCCCGGGTCCGAAAGGTTTATTACGACGGCCATTTATCGCCATATCCGGCTTGCGCCGGCAGGAATGAATATAGGCGCAAAAGGTTGCCGAAAAAAGAGTATCAGGGACGCGCCCAAAGGACGGCCCGAAGGACGGCCAGATGCAGCTTATTTCCGGCGGCCAGACCGGGGTCGACCGCGCCGTGCTCGACGTGGCGGTAGAGCGCGGCATTGCCTATGGCGGCTGGTGCCCCAAAGGCGGCTGGGCCGAGGATTTTCTAAAACCTCCCGGCCTGTTGGCGAAATATCCGCAACTTCGGGATTCTCCCCTCGCCGATCCGGCCCAGCGTACCGAATGGAACGCGCGCGATGCCGATGCGTCTATGATCCTCGTCGATGCCGGCGGTGTGGGTGTCTCCGCGGGTACGGCGCTGGCGCAAGAACTGGCGCACCGGTACCGCAAGCCGCTCCTGGTGGTGAACCTGAGCCAGACGGACGCTCGCCAACACGCAACGCTCTGGCTGCGTGTCCAGCAAGCACGGCACGGCGCCGACCTGAAACTCGCGATCGGCGGACCGCGCGAAAGCGAAGCGCCGGGGATTTATGCCGCCGCGGGCGCATTTCTACGCGCGCTGCTGGGTGGTCTGGCCGACGCTGTATGAGCGTGCATCCGTGCCGGCAAGCTCGCCGCCATCTGCGATCAGACGGTAGCCTTCCGACCCAGAAAGATCGATCATGTCCTCCTTTGTTCGGGATTGAAAACGCAAAGTCATGGACAACAGCGATCGTCTGAACGCGATGGCGCGGTGGATGTGGGACGCACGGCAGGAGCGCCTGCCCTATCGCAATCTGCCGGATGAATTGCGGCCCGCCTCTATCGCCGAGGCCTACGCGGCACAGGAGGTTTATTACCGATTGGCGGAGCCGTTATACGGCACCGTGGGCGGCGCCAAGATCGGCACCACCACGAAAGTGATGCAGCAGTTGATGGGTATCAACCATCCCTGCGGCGGCGCGATCTTTGCCCGCACGATCCATGCCTCGCCGGCTCGCTTGCGCATCGCGGATTTCGTCAATCTGCGCCTCGAAAGCGAAATCGCGCTCAAGCTCGGCGCCGACTTGCCGGCATCCGGCGCGCCCTGGACGCGTGAATCCGTCGCGCCAGCGGCCGCAGGCGCCATGCCCGCGTTCGAACTGATCGAGGACCGCCATGCGGATTACGCGCACACCGAGGCGGTTTCGCTGATCGTTGAGAATTGCTGGAACGGCGGCGTGGTCGTCGGCGCGCCAAAGCCGGCATCCTGCGCGGCGCTGGTCGGGATCGCCGGCCGTCTCACCATCGGCGGCAAACCCGCGGGCGAAGGCGCGGCCGAGGACCCCTGCGCGACGCTAGCCTGGCTCGCCAATAATTTCGCCGAACGCGGCCGCGATCTCAAAGCCGGCATGGTGGTCATCACTGGAAGCCTCATCCCGACGGTTTCGATTGCGGCCGGCCAGCGTGCCGTGTTCACCGTCGACGGGCTCGGCGAGATCGCGATGGATGCCGTCTAAGGTCGCGCTCGGCGCGCTGGTTTCGGACCTGTACTCATAAATTCGAGATCGATGAGCAACGGGCAATCAATGTCCGCTCCCCCCAAAAGCGGACATCAGCCAGTCTCTGTGGCATGTCCGCTTCGCAATATTTTGGCCACCCCTACCTTCGTAACATCTATAACCCTTATTTCTTCTATCCCAACGCGCGGCCGAGGCCGCGCAGCGACGCCGAATTGTTAGAGTGGCAGATAGCAGATCGTGAGAGACGCCTTTCTGAATTAGGAGAGAATGTCCCCGGCATGAAGACAGATTAGGGGAAGCGTGGACTTTCTATCGTGCCGACGCCGTTGCGGTCCCACTCCGGCGCGTGGAGAGGCAAGCGTTCGGCGGCAACCGATGTTCGTTACGGGTCATCAACGTCATTTCGAGCGCAAGCCCCACACTTCCGCTTTGCCCTCAATTCCAGACGTAATGCTGTCTCGCAGCGAACGAAGTTCAGGGCCACAAGCGGTCATGCCGTCGGCGTTCCGTCGAACCGTGAGGTACGGCGCCGTCACGGACCGACCCAGTCGAATGGAATGTGCTTGCTCGAATTGGTCGTCCACTGAAACTTGAAGTCGAACGCATCGACGGAACAGACGGTCGATTTACCCCAAGTCACAAGCTGTCCGGGTCCGGTCTCAGAGCCGGGAGGGTTCATGAGTTCCGGATATTTTCCCGGCAGGCTCGTCGGGCCAGTCAGAGCCATGGCCCAGGATTTCACTTTGCCGACGATCTCCGTTCCCCACCGAGCGCGGTCCGGCGCGATTTCGAAGGCGATCCGTGCGCGCTCCACACCCCGGACCTGCCGGCCTTCGGCGAACAGCGAAGCGACTAGAGCCGGAAATCCTCCAGCTTGTCCGCCGAAAATGAGCGGGAGCACCCTCGCTTGGCTCTCGTCGGCACGGTCATCGATGAAGATGCCGGCGGTCCCCTTGGCCTTTCCAGCCCAGAGATCACCTTCCCATCTTCCCACCCGGACGAAGCTCAGACCGTCGAGCTTGATATCGCCGTAATGGCCTCGCCGGATGTGCCAGAACAGCACCGACTCGCAGACGCCGTTGTCAGGGGCTTGGGCGAAGGTGCAGGGACACGCGACAGCACAGCTGCAATTGTCGAACCAATCTCCCGTGATGTGCCAGTTGGGAATTTCGACCATAGGCGCTCCATTCGCCGTTAATACCCAATATAGACCCCTCGCAATATCCGATCGGCCACGCAAGCCTACTTGCTATAATCTCCCGCCGACCGCCAAATGTTGTGATACGCGGCAATCCACCAGGGTTCCGTCCCGCTTTTCTCACGGAGGCGACAATGACCGGGGTGAAATGGACGATCAAGGCGCGTGAATTCGTTAATTGCAATTGCGCTTATGGCTGCCCCTGCCAATTCAATGCGCTGCCGACCCACGGCAATTGCGAAGCGGTGGCAGGCATGGAAATCGACACGGGCCATCACGGCGACACCAAGCTCGAAGGCTTGAAGTTCGTCGGCATATTCCGCTGGCCGGGCGCCATACATGAAGGCAAAGGCGAAGCCGCCGTCATAATCGACGAGCGCGCAACGCCTGCGCAACGCGAAGCGCTGCTGCGTATCCTCACGGGTCAGGACACCGAGCCCGGCGCTACCATTTTCCAGGTGTTCTCGACGACATTCGAAAAGCTGCACGAGCCCATATTTGCGCCGATCGACTTCAAGGTCGATGTCGATCGCCGCACCGGTCGCCTCATCGTACCGGGCGTGACCGAAGGCCGCGGCGAACCGATTAAGAACCCGATATCCGGCGCCGAGTACCGCGTGCGCATCGATATCCCGGATGGGTTCGAATATTCGCTCGCCGAGATCGGCCGCGGCTGGACGAAGGTGGCGCGTCCAATCCCGTTCACGCTTGCGGATTCCTACGCGCAGTTCGCGAACATTCATCTGTGCCAGAGCGGCATTGTCAAATAACACCAGATAACTCACATGAGCGACACTGCGCTCGAAGCCGTTCTGCGGCGCGACCGCGCTATCATGATCGCGGCGCTCGCTACGCTCACCGTGCTGGCTTGGGCTGATCTCGTGTGGCTCGCCAACGACATGAAAATGGACGGTATGGACATGACGGGTTTCCGTATGATCCCGGCCGGCCAAGGCCTGATGATGCCGGCCAGCGCGCCTTGGCAGCCGATCGAGTTTGCCTACGTGTTCGTCATGTGGGTCGTGATGATGATCGGCATGATGACGCCATCGGTCGCGCCAATGATCCTCATTTACGCACGCGTAGGACGGGAGGCGGCGGCGCAGGGGAAGCTTTTCGCGGCGAGCGGTTGGTTTGCCGGCGGATATCTCGTCGCGTGGACGGGGTTCTCGGTAGTCGCAACGACAGCGCAGTGGGCGCTAGAGCGCGCGGCGCTTCTCACGCCGATGATGGAAAGCGCGAGCAACATCCTCGGCGGGACTGTTTTGGTCGTTGCCGGCCTCTACCAATGGTCCCCGCTCAAGGAGGCCTGCCTGTTCTATTGCCGATCACCGCTCGGCTTCATCCAGCAGCAGGGCGGCTTTTGCCGCGAGCCCACCGGCGCGCTGGCGCTCGGCTTTCGGCACGGCATCTATTGCATTGGCTGCTGCTGGGCGCTGATGGCACTTTTGTTTGTCGGCGGTGTCATGAATCTGTTTTGGATCGCCGTGCTCGCGATATTAGTTCTGCTGGAAAAAGTCGCACCGCTTGGGCGCGTCGTGGCACGGATCGCGGGTGTGGGCTTTGTTGTCGTCGGCGCCTGGATGCTAATGAGAGGATTTTGAGCATGGCCAGGGGTATGTGATATTCATCGACTTCCGCGTCGGGTCATCTTCGACCGGTCGACAAAGTTCTTCTCTCAACAGCCGACATTCATTCGCGCGGCGGTGAATGTCGCGATGGGCCATTAAGAGACGTTCGCCATCGGGAGCAATTCCAACTTGGCAGATGATTTTTCCAACAACCAGGCTTGCGCCGCGCGCCGGGGATCATTCCGATAATTCTGACGGTCCGCATCGGATGCGTAGCTAACTATGTGCATCTCTATGGTGCCATCCGGATTTCGCAGACGACGCTCCAAACGCCCGTTAAACTCGGGCAATAGCGGCAAGACGGCCTCCTCGTAGGCTCGAAAGTCCTCGACACCTTCCGTAGGTATTCGGAATATGAGCACAAACGTTACGGGGTTGGTTTGATGGGCGGTCACAGTCATCCTCAGCCAAGATCGTCGAGCATTGAAGACCCTGTATTCTGCGGTCGCCGCCTCGCAGCGTCAATGACGGCTCTGGGTCACGTGTGGACGGCGCCTTGGCAAGAACTTTCTGACGTTGCTGCAGCATTGGTCGGGTGCGGTCACGTGTCCGGCCTGTTGATGCGGCGCGGTTGGCCGCTGGCCCTAATGCTCTGCGCGGATCGGGTCCCAATCGTTCACATGCACTTGGAAGTGCGATGACCCAAGCGGATTCTCCCGATCCCCAGAACGACCGTATCTGCATTACGTCGTCATGCCCTCGCCAATTCGTTGTAGCTTTTGATCTGTGTCGGCTATGCTGCTTCCGAGATTAATCTCGGCTCCTTGAAGCGTTCTCCGCGCACCATCATGGCCCAGGCCATACGTGCGATCTTGTTAGCGAGCGCGACAGCAGCGATCTTGATAGGCCGACGTTCCATGATGCGCGCGAGCCAGAGCCGCTTGGTGCCGTGCTGCCGTGCATAGCGAATGACAGCCATAGCTCCAGCGACGAGTAACCATCGCAAATATCGATTTCCCTGCTTTGAGATCCCGCCGAGTTGTTCCTTGCCGCCTGTCGAATGCTGCTTGGGAACAAGACCGATCCAGGCTGCCAGGTTGCGTCCGGACGAGAATACTTTCCAATCGCCCACCTCGGCGACCAAAGCGGTGGCGACGATCGGGCCCACGCCAGGGATTTCCTCAAGCCGCCGGCTCTCTTCACACGATCGATGCCAGGCGTGGATGCGTTTCTCGATGGTACCGATCTCTGCCGTGACATTTACGTATTGGCGAGCAAGAACGTCGAGGCTAAACCGTGCGGCCGCCGGAATGCGATCATCCTCTTGGTTCGCAATGATCTCCAATAGCCCAGCCGTGCCATTGCGGCCCTTGGCCGAGATGATGCCGAGCTCAGCCATATGCCCACGGATCGCATTCGACAGCATCGTTCGTTGACGAACGAGAAGCTGCCGGCTGCGATGCAGCATCAAACCCGACTGCTGCTGTTCGGATTTCGTCGGTACAAAACGCATCGACGGCCGCGTTACCGCCTCACAGATTGCGGCTGCATCATTGGCGTCATTTTTGCTCCGCTTGAGATACGCCTTCACATAATTCGGCGGCATCAGCCTCACCGTGTGGCCGAGCACCTGTATCTTGCGGCTCCAATGATGTGCGCTCGGACACGCCTCAACGCCAACGAGGCATGGTGGCAGAGCCGCAAAGAACTCCAACACCTTGGCACGGCTCACCCGCTTGCGGATTACCACCGCGCCATCAACGTCCACGCCGTGGACCTGAAACACCGACTTCGCAATATCGAGACCAATTGTGCTAACTTCGCCCATGGACGGCTCCCCTCAATGTGGTGCGTTTCGACGCAACCACCCTATGGCACTCCGATGCCGCAGAGTGGGCGCCGTCCACAGCATCATTAGCGAACGCTGCGACTCCTCGGGGAGATGTCTGCTATTCCGCCCGCCGAAAACGGACATTGCCGGCATGCTTAGGAGTCCACGCCCCCAATGGGGTTTAATCAAGGGCGCTCTTGCGCGCCCTTCGTCCCCCGCTCATTTGACGCTAAACTCGCATGCGAGTCGGCCGGCAGACATAGAACCCGATGCGCCAATATCTCGACCTGATGGAACGCGTGCTCGCCGAGGGCGTGGAGAAGCGCGACCGCACCGGCATCGGCACCTTGTCGGTGTTCGGCCACCAGATGCGCTTCGACCTGCAGCGCGGTTTCCCGCTCGTCACCACCAAGAAGCTGCACGTCAAATCCATTATCTACGAGCTCTTATGGTTTCTGCGCGGCGACACCAACGTCAAATATCTCAACGACCACGGCGTCACGATCTGGAACGAATGGGCCGACGAGAACGGCGATCTCGGCCCAGTCTATGGCCGGCAATGGCGAGCGTGGCCGACGCCGGACGGCGGCTCGATCGATCAATTGGCCAACGTGGTTGCCGATATCCGCCGCAATCCGAATTCGCGCCGGCTGATCGTGACCGCGTGGAACCCGGCGGAGATCGAGGGCATGGCGCTGCCGCCATGCCATTGCCTGTTCCAGTTCAACGTCGCCGAGGGCGCGCTGTCGTGCCAGCTCTATCAACGCTCGGCCGACGTGTTTCTCGGGGTGCCGTTCAACATCGCCTCCTATGCGCTGCTCACGGTCGCGGTTGCGCAGGTGACCGGGCTGAAACCCGGAACTTTCATCCACAGCTTCGGCGACGCGCATCTTTATCTCAATCATCTGGACCAGGCGCGGCTGCAACTGACGCGCCAGCCTAAGCCGCTGCCGGCGCTGCGGCTTAATCCGGCGGCGAAGGATCTGTTCGCGCTGCGCTACGAGGATTTTTCGCTCGAAGGCTACGACCCGCACCCGCACATCAAGGCCGCCGTGGCGGTGTAAGCATGGACATCGTTGTTCTCGCCGCCGTTGCCGAGAACGGCGTCATCGGCCGCGGCAATGCGCTGCCGTGGCGGATCAAGTCGGACATGGCGCATTTCCGCGCGCTGACCATGGGCAAGCCGGTGGTGGTCGGACGCAAGACTTATCTGTCGATCGGCAAGCCGCTGAAGGGCCGCACCACGATCGTGGTCAGCCGCGATCGCGCCTTCGCCGCGCCCGGAATTGTGGTCGCGCCCAACCTCGAAGCCGCTTTGGCGGCGGCGCGTGGCGATGCATTGCGGCGGGGCGCCGATGCGATCATTGTCGCCGGCGGCGCCGACATCTATGTACAGGCCTTGCCGGTCGCCGCGCGCCTCGCCATTACCGAAGTGCACGCGCGCGTCGAGGGTGATGCGCACTTTCCCGTTATCGACCCAACGGTCTGGCGCGAAGTTGCGCGGAGCGAGCGACAGCCGGCGGCCGACGATAAAGTTTCGTTCGCCTTCGTCAGCTACGAGCGCGCAAATGAGGCGGCAAAGCGTCCGGCAAGCGTGTCATAACTGCGCGTTGTAAGGGGCGCTGCGCTCCCCTATAACCCCGCCAGCCAAGCCGGAAACCAGCCGGAAACCAGCCGGAAACCAGCCGGCGTCTAAGGAGTAAGGTAATGCCGTGGAGCAACCAATCCGGCGGCCCGTGGGGTTCGGGACCGCGGGGACCCTGGGGCTCGGGGCCGCAATCGCAAGGGCCGAAGCAACCCGATCTCGAGGAATTCCTGCGCCGGGGCCAGGACAAGTTGCGCGGCTTGCTGCCGGGCAATCTCGGCGGCCGCGGCATTGCGCTGATCGCGCTCGTGCTGGTGGCGCTGTGGGGCTTTTCCGGCTTCTTCAAGGTCGAGCCCGATGAAGTGGGCGTGGTGCTCCGCTTCGGCAAATTCGTCCGCGAAGTGCAGCCCGGCCTCAACTATCATCTGCCCTATCCGATCGAGTCCGCGCTCACGCCGCCGGCGCTGCGCGTCAACAAGATCGACATCGGCTTCGACATGCGCGGCGGCGCGACGATGCGCGACGTGCCGGAAGAAAGCCTGATGCTCACCGGCGACGAGAACATCGTCGATGTCGATTTCTCGGTGCTGTGGAAGATCAAGCCGAGCGCCGTCGGCGATTATCTGTTCAACATCCAGAATCCCGAAGGCACCGTGAAGGCGGTGGCCGAAAGCGCCATGCGCGAGGTGATCGGACAATCGAACATCCAGCCGATCCTCACCGGCGCGCGGCAAACCATCGAGACGGCGGTGCAGGCGCTGCTGCAGAAGACCCTCGACGGTTACGGCGCCGGCATCCAGGTGCAACAGGTCCAGCTGCAGAAAGTCGACCCGCCCGCCCAGGTCATCGACGCCTTCCGCGACGTGCAGGCGGCGCGATCGGATCTCGAGCGCTTGCAGAACGAGGCGCAGACCTACGCCAATCGCGTGGTGCCGGAGGCGAAGGGCCGCGCTTCCAAGATCGTCCAGGACGCCGAAGCCTATCGCGCGCAGACTGTTGCTGACGCCAACGGTCAGACTTCGCGGTTCCTGCAAATCTACGAGCAATACAAAAAAGCGCCCGACGTGACCCGCGAGCGCATGTATCTGGAAACCATGGAGCATATTCTCGGCGGCACCGACAAGACGATCATCGATACCGGCCCGCAGGGCGGGACGGGCGTCGTACCGTATCTGCCGCTCAGTAGCCTCACGCAGCCGGCGCAGGCGCCGGAGGCGCCGGACGCGGCAACGGGAGGCAAACAGCCATGAAGCTCAGCCTCGTCGGCGGCGCGACCGCCGTTGTGCTCCTGCTGGCGGCAATCGTCTGCTACAGCACCTTTTTCACCGTGTACCAGACCAGGCAGGCTCTGGTTGTCCGGCTCGGCAATCCCGTGCGCGTCATCACCGCGCCGGGGCTCAACGTGAAAGTGCCGTTCATCGACAGCGTGATCTATATCGACAAGCGCATTCTCGCCATCGAACAGCCGGCCCAGGAGGTGATTGCCTCAAGTGGGGACACTGCCAGCGTGGGTGCCGGCCAAGCCGGCGAGCGGCTCGTGGTCGACGCCTTCGCGCGCTACCGCGTCACCGACCCGCTCAAATATTATCAGACCGTCGGCCCCGCCGGCGCCAGTTCCCAGCTCGCCATCCTGCTCAATTCGACGCTGCGCAGCGTGCTCGGCGAGGCGACGCTGACCGACGTGGTGCGCAACAAGCGCGAGGAACTCATGGCGAAGATGCGCGATCAGCTTGATCATGATGCGCAGCCGTTCGGCATTCACGTCGTCGACGTGCGCATCCGCCGCGCCGACCTGCCGGAGCAGAACAGCGAGGCCGTCTACCACCGCATGCAGACGGAGCGCCAGCGCGAAGCGGCCGAGTTCCGCGCCCAGGGCAGCCAGGCGGCCCAGGCGATCCGCGCCAAGGCCGATCGCGACGTGACGGTGCTCATAGCCGACGCCAATCAGCAGTCCGAGCAGATCCGCGGCCAGGGCGACGCCACCCGCAACCAAATCTTCGCGGAAGCCTACGGCCAGGATCCGGGTTTCTTCGCTTTCTACCGCTCGATGCAGGCCTACGAAAGAAGCATGCAAAAGGGCGATACCCATCTGGTGCTGCGGCCGGACTCGGATTTCTTCCGCTATTTCGGCAATCCTTCGGGTAAGACGCTGCCTGACGGCACACCAGTCGCAGCCCCGACCGCCGCATCGGCGCTGGCGCCGGCGGCAACCGCTTCGCCGCGCTCGAATGGGGCCGCGAAATAGCGCCGCAGGGTGAGGCGCAGCAGGGCGCGTCGATGTCGGATTTCCTCGCCGCGCTCGGCCTGTTCTTTGCGATCGAAGGCATTTTTCTGGCGGCGTTCCCGGGCGGCGCCAAGCGCACCATGGCGACGGTGCTGAATATGCCCGATGGACCCTTGCGCATCGCCGGCATTGTCTCCGCTTTGGTGGGCGTGCTCATCGTCTGGCTGGTGCGCGGCTGAGACAGTACCGGGAGGTCGCGTTTCCGCCCCAATCCGACCGCTAGTGGAGAAGCCGGCAGGCTTTGGTCTGGCTTTGGTCTGGCTTTGGTCCGGCTTGGGTCTGGCCTGGGTCTTGCGTCCCGGATGGGACGGGGGCAACCTTTCCAATTGAGTCTTTTCCCAATGTCTCAGATGCCAGGAGCGCTGACGTCCATGTTACTGACGTCCAAGTCACTGATGGCTAGATCGTGGAATTTCACGTCGCTGACGCCCCGTACCGGCCAATTTCCGGCTCGCCGCCTTGCTCAATTGATTCGGCACGGCGCGGCAATCGCCGCACTCGCGGCGGCGGTCGTATTCCTGCCGGCGCAACCGGCGGCGGCGCGCGGCCCGGACGCGATCGCCGATGTCGCCGAACAAGTGATCGACGCCGTGGTCAATATTTCCACGTCGCAAAATGTCGATCCGCGCGCCGAGGAGCTGCCCAACCTGCCGCCCGGCTCGCCGATGGAGAAGTTTTTCGACCAATTCTTCAAGAACCACCACGGCCAGGGCGACAATTCGGACGAGGCGCCGCACCGCATCAACTCGCTCGGTTCCGGCTTCATCATCGATCCGTCCGGGCTCGTCGTCACCAACAATCACGTGATCGCCGATGCCGATGAGATCAGCGTCATCCTCAACGACGGCACCAAGCTCAAGGCCGATCTGGTCGGCAAGGACACCAAAGCCGACCTGGCCTTGCTGCGCGTGCATGCCGACAAGCCGCTCAAGTCGGTGAAGTTCGGCGATTCCGACAAATTGCGGCTCGGCGAATGGGTCATCGCCATCGGCAATCCGTTCAGCCTCGGCGGCACGGTAACCGCGGGCATCGTCTCGGCGCGCAACCGCGACATCAATTCCGGGCCGTACGACAATTACATCCAGACCGACGCCGCCATCAATCGCGGCAATTCCGGCGGTCCGCTGTTCAATCTTGACGGTGAAGTGGTCGGCATCAACACCGCGATCATATCGCCGTCCGGCGGCTCGATCGGAATCGGCTTTGCGGTGCCGTCCGACACCGCGGTCGACGTCATCAATCAGTTGCGCCAATACGGCGAGGTGCGGCGCGGCTGGCTCGGCGTACGCATCCAGCAGGTCACCGATGACATCGCCGAAAGCCTGAGCATCACTCCGCCGCGCGGCGCGCTGGTCGCCGGCATCGACGACAAGGGTCCGGCCAAGCCCGCCGGCATCGTGCCCGGCGACGTCATCGTCACGTTCGACGGCCACGACGTCAAGGAAATGCATGACCTGCCGCGCATCGTCGCCAACACTCCGGTAGGCAAGGCGGTCGACGTGGTGATCATCCGCAAGGGCAAGGAAGAAACCCACAAAGTTACCGTCGGCCGGCTTGCCGACAACACCAAGGTCGCGGAGGCCGATGCCAACAAGGACAATCCGCCGGCGCAAAAGTCCGTCGTGCAGAAGACGCTCGGTCTGGAACTTTCCAGCTTGTCAGACGATCTGCGCCACAAATTCAAGATCAGGGACGATATCAAGGGCGTCCTCGTCACCGACGTCGATCCGAGCGTGGCGATGGCCGATCCCGACAAACGCTTGGCGGCCGGCGACGTCATCGTCGAAGTGCAATACCAGAACGTCGCTTCTCCGGCCGACATGCAAAAGCGGATCGACCAGCTGAAGTCGCAAGGTAAAAAAATGGCGGTGCTCTTGGTCGCCAATAGCAACGGCGAGACGCGGTTTGTCGCGCTGAGCCTGCAGTAGCAGACAACGGACGACAGAGGACGGACGACAGATAAAGAAGCCGCGCGTCTTATCTTGATCCGTCTTCCGTCACTCCAAAACGTGACTGACCATGCCGTCGGCGAGCTTCGGCTCGAACCATGTCGATTTCGGCGGCATGATCCCGCCGGCGTCGGCGACTGCCATGAGTTCGCTCATTTGCGTCGGATAGAGCGCAAAGGCGACCGCCATGTCGCCGGACGACACGCGTTGCTCGAGCTCGGCGAGCCCGCGGCCGCCGCCGACGAAGTCGATGCGCTTGTCGGTGCGCGGATCGGTGATCCCGAAAATCGGCTCGATGATGTTGCGCGTGAGCAGCGTGATCGGCAGGCGGCCGACCGGATCGCCGGACCGTGCGGCTTTGGCCGCCTCGAAATTCGGCCGGAGACGATACCAGCGCCCGGCCAGATACATGCCGAGTTCGGCCGCAGCAGTCGGCCGCACCGCCTCGTCGCACGGCTCGACCTCGTAGCGTTGCCGCAGCTCGGCGAGCAGCGCTTCGGGCGCGCGCCCGTTCAAGTCTCGCAGCACGCGATTGTAGTCGAGGATCGTCATCTCGTTCTGCGGAAACATTACCGCAAGAAAATAGCCGTGCAGGCCTTCGCCGCCGCCGCGCGCCCGCGCGACACGCGCGGCCGCGGCCGAACGGTGGTGACCGTCGGCGATGTAGAGGGCGGGCAAAGCATCGACCGCGCGCGTGATGTTTGCGATCTTCGCGTCGTCGGCGATGACCCAGAGCTGGTGTCGCACGCCATCGTCGGCGGTCACGTCGATGTCGGGCTTGCCGGCAGCGGCCCCAGCAAGCAGCGCGTCGATCCCCGGCGCGGTCGGATACCCCAGCATCACCGGGCCGGTTTGCGCATTGACCGCCTCGATCTGGCGCACGCGGTCGTCTTCCTTGGCGGGCGTCGTGTGCTCATGCTTGCGGATGCGATTGCCGGCATAGTCGGCAAGCGAGGCGACCGCCGCGAGCCCGGTCTCGACGTGGCCGCGCCAGGTCATGCGATAAACGTAATAACAGGGCTTGGCGTCGCGGATCAGAACGCCGGCTTCGACCATGCGTTTGAGATTTTCGGCGGCTTTGGCGTAAACGGCGCGGTCGTAAGCATCGGTCGCCGGATCAAGATCGATCTCCGCCTTGGAGACATGGAGAAAGCTCCAGGGCTTGCCCTTGGCCCGCTCGCGCGCTTCCGCGCTCGACAGCACGTCATACGGTGGGGCGAGCACTTCAGCGGCGCGTCCAGGCGCGGGCCGCAATGCGCGAAAGGGTTTTATCAAACTCACGTCGTGTCTCTGCGGTATTAATGAAGGAGCGGGGCGGCCTCTGCCACTTTCGGCATTTCAATCAGCGCAAAAACACATTAGGTCAACCCCGTGAGCGGTTCCGCCATCATTCTGATCGCAGGCCCGACGGCGAGCGGCAAGTCGGCCTTGGCGCTGGCGCTCGCCGAAAAACTCGGCGGCGAGATCATCAATGCCAATTCCATGCAGGTCTATCGTGACTTGCGGATCATCACCGCGCGGCCGACTCCCGACGAGGAGCGCCGCGTGCCGCATCGGCTTTACGGTCACATCGATGCCGCCGAGAATTATTCCGCGGGCCGCTGGTGTACGGATGCCGCCGCGGTGCTCACGGCGACGCGGCAGGAGTCGCGTCCGGCAATCATTGTCGGCGGCACCGGGCTTTACTTTAGCGCGCTCACGCGCGGGCTCGCCGCCGTACCGCCGATCCCGGCAAAAATTCGCAATGACGTGCGCGCGCGGCTTGCCAGCGAAGGTGTCGCGGCCCTGCATGCGGAACTGACCGCGCGCGATCCGGCGGCGGCGGCCCGGCTGATGCCGGGCGACCGTGCGCGCGTCACCCGCGCGCTCGAAGTGGTGCTGGCAACCGGCCGCTCGATTTTGGATTGGCACGAGGAAAATATGCCGGCGAGCCTTGACCTCGCCCGCGCCGCGAAAGTCTTTCTGATGCCGGCTCGCGATCAGCTTCTCCGCAATATCGATGCACGGTTCGACGCCATGATTGCCGCGGGCGCACTCGATGAAGTCCGCGCGCTCGCGGCGCGCAAGCTCGATCCCAGCCTGCCGGCGATGAAGGCCCATGGCGTGCCGTGGCTGATACGCCACCTTGCGGGGAAGATCGCGCTCGCCGACGCGGCGTCGCACGCCAAGCTGGAGACCCGCCAATACACCAAACGGCAGGCGACGTGGTTTCGCAATCAGTTGCCGCAATTCGAATGGGTCGCGCCGCGTGATGCGCGGGAAGCGATGGAGGCGCAATTGCGCACGCTTGCCGCCTAATGCGTCACGTATTGTAGCCCGGCGGTGTAAGCGGCGCCGCCGATCACGCAGGGGATGCCCAATTCGATCTGGCCGGTCGCGGCGGCGACGACGCAGCCCATCGACAGCGCGCCCTGCCCGACCTGACCCCAGCCCGAGAGTTCGCGCTTCGAATTGGGGCCTTTTTCCTTAAGCTCGTCGATCGCCGCCAGCAATTCCTGGCGCATATGCACGGTGTCGACCGTCTCCGCCGTCTCGATGACGTCCTTGAGCACGGGGACGATGTTTTCCGGCTGGCTTTTGACCGCCCATTGCAACATCGCCAAGAGGTCGGTATCGCGCACCGCATTGCTCGCCAGCGTAAATTTCGCGGCGCTGCCGGTGGTGAGATTGTCGACATTATCCTTGTCGTTGGAAAGCGGCAGAAGCTTGATCACGCTCTTGATCGGCGCGTAGCTGCCGGTCGCCAGGTAATAGCCCCACAGCACGTCGATCAGCTCCGGGGTGGGCTCGAGCGCAACGACTTGCTTGCGGTCTTGATCGAGATTTAGCGTCGCCTTGATCCTGTCGAGCATGCCGGGCTTCACGGCCTGAAAGTCGATCTGCTCGAGCGTCGGCAGCTTGCCGTCGAGATATTTGTCGATCATCTCGCGGCGGGTCGGCATGCGATCGACAAAAGTGGCGAGAAGGTCCTGCCAATCCGACAGACCGGAATAGGCGATGGCGCGCACCAACACCCAATGGTCCGCCGGGTCGATCGACAGCATTTTTGCGACCAGGTTTTCGGCAAGAGCAGGATTGCCGTCGAGCACTCCGGCGATGAAGCCGATATACGGCCCGGAGCTTTCGGCGTTTTTGAAGGCTTGCATCGCGCTCAATGAGTGAACGACGACGGGCAGCCCTTCCGGATCCGGCTTATGACGATAGCTGTTGATCCATTTCAGGATCGCGTCCGTCGAATTGAACCCCGGACTCAAGCGCGCCGTGGCTTCGGCCGGCGCGATGGCGACCACGACGAGAACGAGTGCGGCGATAAGACCGGCGGCGATGGGACACAGCCGTGCAATAGCCCAATGTCTTTCGGCCATGTCCTCTCCAGTGGAGAATGCCGGCAGCGCGTGATCGCAGATTTCAGAACGCGCAGGGCCCCCGTTGAGGCAATTCAGCAACAGTGCTGGGAAATTTCAGGGCCGCTACCGCGCGAATTCGCGGCCGCCGTGTGACATTTAGGAAACGTTAAGAATCGCGTCTTTGCCCGTCGTTTCGATTTCAAACGCTGGTTTGAAGTTTGCTGGCGTGCTCGAAGTCGCATTACTGCCGCATTCTGCTTGACCCGAGCGGACACAATGCTTATAAATATCGCGCCGAAGCAAAGGGCGCACATATGCGTACTGCAACGTCGCTGATCCTCGTATTGAAGCGCACCGCCGGGGGTGGATGATCCCACCCGCGAGACGTGGCGGTGCGCGATCCAGGGGCCCTTCGAGGCCCCTTTTTATTACTTCGATGCGTAAAGCGAGAATCGACTGAGTGGAGCGAGCGATGACTGAGATGACCGGGGCAGAAATGGTGATAGCGGCGCTTGCCGATCAAGGCGTCGAGCACATTTTCGGCTATCCCGGCGGCGCCGTGCTGCCGATCTACGACGCGCTGTTCCAGCAAGAAAAGGTGCGGCACATCCTAGTGCGGCACGAACAGGGCGCGGTGCATGCCGCGGAGGGTTATGCGCGCTCGACCGGCAAAGTCGGCACCGTGCTGGTCACCTCCGGGCCCGGCGCCACCAATGCCGTCACCGGCCTGACCGACGCGCTGTGCGATTCCGTCCCGCTTGTCGTCATCACGGGGCAGGTGCCGACGCATCTCATCGGCAACGATGCGTTCCAGGAATGCGACACCGTCGGCATCACGCGGCCGTGCACGAAATACAACTATCTCGTCAAATCCGTCGACCAACTGCCGCACGCTTTGCATGAGGCGTTTCATATCGCCGCCAGCGGCCGGCCGGGGCCCGTGGTGGTCGATATTCCCAAGGATGTGCAATTTGCCAAGGGCGCGTATTTCAAGCCCAACGAATTCCAGCACAAAGGCTATCGGCCGAAGCTCAAGGGCGATCCCGACAAGATCAAGCAAGCGGTCGAGATGATGGCGGCCGCCAAGCGCCCGCTGTTTTACACCGGCGGCGGCGTGATCAATTCCGGCCGCATGGCCAGCGGTTCCTTGCGCGAATTGGTCAAGCTCACCGGCTTCCCCATTACGTCGACGCTGATGGGGCTTGGCGCCTTTCCGGCCGCCGATCCGCAATGGCTCGGCATGCTCGGCATGCACGGCACCTGGGAGGCGAATTGGTCGATGCACGATTGCGACCTGATGATCTGCGTCGGCGCGCGCTTCGACGACCGCATCACCGGCCGGCTGGACGCTTTCTCGCCCGGCTCGAAGAAAATCCATATCGACATCGATCCGTCCTCGATCAACAAGAACGTCAAGGTCGATCTGCCGATCGTCGGCGATTGCGCGCATGTCCTCGGCGACATGCTGCGGCTGTGGCGCGACAGCGGGGCCAAGCCGGACAAGAAGGCGCTCGACGCCTGGTGGGCGCAGATCGGCAAATGGCGGGCGAAGAATTCACTCGCCTACCGCAATTCCAACGAGATCATCAAACCGCAATACGCGATTCAGCGGCTTTACGAATTGACCAAGGATCGTGACACCTACATCACAACCGAAGTCGGCCAGCACCAGATGTGGGCGGCGCAGTTCTATCACTTCCAGGAGCCGACCCGCTGGATGACGTCGGGCGGCCTCGGCACCATGGGCTATGGCCTGCCGGCCTCGGTCGGCGTGCAGCTCGCGCACCCGAATTCACTGGTCGTCGACATTGCCGGCGAAGCATCGGTGCTGATGACCATGCAGGAAATGTCGACGGCGGTGCAGTACGACCTGCCGATCAAGATCTTCGTCATCAACAACCGCTATATGGGCATGGTCCGGCAGTGGCAAGAACTGCTGCACGGCGGCCGCTACTCGCATTCCTATTCCGAGGCGCTGCCGGATTTCGTCAAGCTCGCCGAAGCGTATCATGCGCATGGCATCCGCTGCGAACGTCCGGGCGACCTCGACGATAAGATCCGGGAAATGATCGAGGTGCAGAAACCGGTCATCTTCGATTGCGTGGTCGATCCGACCGAGAATTGCTTCCCGATGATTCCGTCAGGCCGCGCGCATAACGAGATGCTGCTCGGCGACGCCGCGACCCGCGTCGAAGACGCCATCACGGATGCAGGCAAGATGCTGGTCTAAGGAGAAGTGCCGTGAACACCCCGACGAGTCATTATCCTGCCGCCCCGACCAGCGAGCGCGTCGAGACCCGCACGCTCTGCGTTCTGGTTGACAACGAGCCCGGCGTGCTCGCGCGCGTCATCGGCCTGTTCGCCGGGCGCGGTTACAATATCGACTCGCTCACGGTCTCGGAAACCGAGCACCAGAAGCATCTGTCGCGCATCACCATCGTCACGCGCGGCACGCCGATGGTGCTCGAGCAGATCAAGAATCAGCTCGATCGCCTGGTGCCGGTGCACCGCGTCGTCGATTTAACGAGCGCCGGCCCTGCGATCGCGCGCGAGCTCGCCATGGTCAAGGTGCGCGGCACCGGCGAGCAACGCATGGAAGCGCTGCGGCTCGCCGACGCCTTCCGCGCCCGCGTCATCGACGCCACCACCGAAAGCTTCGTATTCGAAATCACCGGCGCTTCCGACAAGATCGAAAGCTTCATCAACCTGATGCTGCCGGTCGGCCTGGTCGAAGTCTCCCGCACCGGCGTCGTCGCCATCGCGCGGGGGCCGGAAGGGATGTAAATCCAGTCCGCTCATTCCCGCGCAAGCGGGAATTCGGATCAGGGTGTGTATTCATAAATTCGGGATGTCCGCCTTGCCCCTGAAGGCGGACTCAAGAACGACACACTCCCACGTCCGCCAAGTGCCAGTAATGGAAAAAAGAGCGCCGCAAAAAAGCTTGTTCGATCGCCTCGTCGGTCAGCGTATGAGATTTTCAGAAACAGCACCAATTACTGCCTCAACTATCGGCCTAAAGTGCAATTCATAATTTCAGCGCTGTGACAACGGTTGAAACAGCTGGAGTTCTCTGTAGCGATTTAATCGATCGATTGATTTATAGTCCGGAGAAGCGTCAATTATTTTGCCGCTCTGAATGTTGATTGTTTGTGGCGAGCACGCCAGAACTGAAACGCGCACAGCAATCCCAAACAAGCACAGGCGCCAGAAACCATCCACTCTTGCGCTGCTGATAGTGCATATTGGGACGGCCGTTCGTCCTCACAGGTAAATTGATTGCCATTTTGCGGGCAATGCGGAAGTCTCCGATCAGTCCCCAGCAATAATGGTTTACCATCTATGATTATAGGATTGCCATTTGCGTCCGATAGCATTGGTACCTGTTCGCCCGGTTTGGGACAATCGAAGCTAGAACGGGCGTAAGGCCCATATTGCTTCATAGTTCCGCTCTTGGCATCGAAACTCTGGAAAGACATTTCACCAAAGCACAGTTGTGGCCATGCATCTATGAGCGATGTTGAGGTGTGCCAAATGGGGTAAAGCATAAACAATATTCCAGCGAAAAGAAAAACCGTGGGTTTCATGTGTTGCCATCCAATGCCATCCGGTCTGTCGCAAAATGCCTGACAAGATGCGTTTGCTTTATATTGACTTCCGATGGTGCGGCCAATCCCTGCCGGCCCTCTTGTCGGCGCTTATTCCAAAATTGCGGGAGGCGTCATCGGCCGCGCGGCCTACATCGACAGCAATTCGACAGCCAACAATCTAATGACCAGATTGGGATGTGCGCTCACAATGGAGTTCGCCTGCCATCCCATTGTCCTGCATAACTTTCTGAAATTGCTCAAAGCCATTCAGTGAGCCTACGCATTCTTCCTCAGAGGAGAATTCCTGCCCTTCCTTCGTGAGTTTAACCGTTACGGAAGTAGCGCCTTGAGATGGGTCGCAGTGAAGGCATGATTCAACACCGATCACAATCCACCCCCCCTGTGCCGTCAACGCTCGTATGCATTCGGTATTGGTCACACATAGAGAACATAGTCTTTATATCAACAGCGCGCACATTTTTTCCGCCAACGGTCTTCATTAGCGTCGGTACCTCTGCTCTCAGAAGTTCCTTCAAATTTCCCTTTCCGTTTGCCGAAACATCTCCCGCATAGAGCGACAACCGTTCGTCACCGGGCCCGAATTCAATCATGACATTCTTAGAATTTAGAACCTGAGTAAGAGCCTGGATACTATCATCTGCAAAGTCGATAAAAAAATCGCCGTTGTTAAATTCTGCGGTAAACCTGGTGGTAAAGTTGTCTGCGCGAACTCGGAGCTCTGCCTGAGAAATCCACGTGGAGCGATCAATTGTTTTGATACTGGCCTCCTCAGGCAAATGAACAAGAAGGTAATTTGGGTGCCCTCGTTGGCACACAAAAGAAATCGTATTGGCCAAGCCGCCGACCAGATTGCCACCTACGTCCACAGCATAGAACCGTCGAAATATTAGCAGTCCATCCGGGAGCCCCGAGCCGGGAAAATTATCGATGAGATACCAATCCGTTGACGTCATAAACATAGCGCGATCCAGACTAAAACCAGTCCCCCCGGTGGCGTCCGCTGATCGCGTTGGCGCGTCCGTCAGTAAAGCGCTACTCACATCCACCGTGTAGGTATCTCCCGCCCACACTCCAGCAGGAAGCGTTGTAGGATCGTTGAGTACGAGTACCGGCCTGTTGTCTCTCAGCAAAGGCTTGCCGTCGGGACTGCTCGCCAAAGTGACCGTGTGAGGTACTCCGCCCGGACCCTCTGGTTGCGCCATAAAATCCTTAGCGATTGTGCCGTTTGGCACCAGGCCGTCCAAAATAGCTCGCATCAATAGTGCTCGTTGTCTCACCATCAGCTCAACTTCCTCTGGCGTCGAGCCGGGCCCTACAGGAAAGCTGACATTCCGTCCGGCGCATTTCGGTCAAAGATGATTTTACCGGTATACATGTCCGCCGGATGATCAATCGCTTGACGGTCTGTCTGTTGCGCAGACGCCATCAGGGGTATTCCCAGAAAGACCGTCACCACACTTATGTAAACTACGAATTTCGCAAAGCGGTAAGCCATGGCCCGCCTCTGTTCCGTGCACCTGCGGTGCTAGCGCCCATGTCTGAAAGGTGTCCGCAGGTCTCACAATGTGATCGGCCTTGTATTTTTACTCGCCCCTCGGTTGTTTCGCCACAAAAATTTCGCCTGGACCAGCTGCCAAGCGCCAGCGTCCTAACCTGCGCTTCCTGAGGTCGGCTCCGAGTCAAAATCGGAAATCGTTAGTTGGGGTATAAAACATCCGCTCTACCCCTGAAGGCGGACATTCAGGAGATCGCGTGAGACATCGCGCGATGGGAACTCCGCAAGGGGGAATCCAGGCAAATCTTTCGCTGGGTCCTTGCTTGCGCGGGAACGAGCGGACAGCGAAATCGGCTTAAGCCTTCAGTTTCCCGACCAGCGTCGCAAACCTATCGATAAATCCCTGCAGGAATTTCTCGGTAGTCTCGTCGGTGATGTTGCCCTGATCGTCGATCAGATTCGGCTTGTAGTGCACGTAGGATTCGCCGCCGAAAAGCGTCATGCCGAGGCCCAGTCATGACCGTGCGCAAATTCGGCTGCGCCAGCGCCGTGCCGACCGCGCCCGGCGACGTGCCGGTGATAAAGCCGGGCTTACCGGGCCACACGCTCTTGCCGAACGGCCGCGCGCCCCAATCGATCGCGTTCTTGAGCACCGCCGGCATCGAGCGGTCGTGCTCCGGCGTGACGATGAGCACGCCGTCGGCGCGGGTGATCTCGTCCTTGAAGCGCGCCGCTTCGGCCGGCATGTTGGCTTCGTTGTCCTGGTTGAACATCGGCAGATCGTCGATGCGCGCGAATTTCGCATCGAATTTGCCGGCGCCGAGCTTGACCAGCGCCTGGGCAAATTTGCGGTTGATCGATTCACGGCGGTTCGATCCGACAATCACGGCGATTTGGGGAATAGGCATGGTTAAATCCCTCGGTTAGAATTCGTAACTAGGGCTAGATAGGTGACCATATAGGCCCGGCGCAAGCAGGCACACCGATGAAACCGAGACACATTCATTTGCCCGCGGATTGCCGCGCCATCAGCGACGTGCTCGCCCGGGTCGGCGACAAATGGTCGGTGCTGGTGGTCACGCGCCTCGGCCCAGGGCCGATGCGTTTCAACGAGCTGCGGCGTTCGATCGGCGGCATTTCGCAGCGCATGTTGACGCTGACGCTGCGCGGGCTCGAGCGCGACGGCCTGGTCACGCGCACGGTGTTTCCGACCATCCCGCCGCGGGTCGATTATGCGCTCACCCCGCTCGGGCGCGATCTGTTGAACCCGGTTTCGGCGCTCGGCGAATGGGCAACCCGCAATCAGATAAAGATCGCCCGCGCCCGCGAGCGGTTCGATGAGAATTGCGCGGCGAGTGGGAGACCGCAGCTGCATCGGGGGCGGCACGAACCGGGCTTGTCCAAGCCGCTCACAGAACTTAGAAGCAGCAACCGGAAACCAGTGGCCCAGTATCGGCCTCAGTAGAGGTGAGGAACCATGCGCGTTTATTACGATCGCGACGCCGACCTGAACCTGATCAAGGGTAAGAAGGTCGCCATCATCGGCTACGGCAGCCAGGGCCATGCCCATGCGCTCAATCTGCGCGACTCCGGCGTCAAGGACGTCGCGGTGGCGCTGCGCAAGAACTCGCAGGGCGTCAAGAAGGCGCAGACCGCGAAGCTTCCGGTGATGGAAGTCGCCGAGGCCGCCAAATGGGCCGACGTGATGATGATGCTCACGCCCGACGAATTGCAGGCCGATATCTATAACGGCCAGCTGCACGGCAATATGAAAGAAGGCGCGGCGCTGATGTTCGCCCACGGGCTGAACATCCATTTCAACCTGATCGAGCCGCGCGGCGATCTCGACGTGATGATGATCGCGCCGAAGGGGCCGGGCCATACCGTGCGCTCCGAGTACCAGCGCGGCGCCGGCGTGCCGTGCCTGCTCGCCATCCACAAAGACTCCTCGGGCAACGCGCACGATCTCTGCCTGTCCTACGGCGCCGCGATCGGCGGCGGCCGCGCCGGCATCATCGAGACGAGCTTTCGCGAGGAATGCGAGACCGACCTGTTCGGCGAACAGTCGGTGCTGTGCGGCGGCGTCGTCGAACTGATGAAGGCTGGATATGAAACCCTGGTCGGCGCCGGCTACGCGCCGGAAATGGCCTATTTCGAGTGCATCCACGAAATGAAGCTGATCGTCGACCTCATCTATGAGGGCGGCATCGCCAACATGAATTATTCCGTGTCCAACACAGCCGAATACGGCGAATATGTCTCTGGCCCGCGCGTGATCAACGACGCGACCCGCGCTGAGATGAAGAAGATCCTGGACGACATCCAATCAGGCAAGTTCGTCAAGGACTGGATGCTGGAGAACAAGGTCAACCAGACCTCATTCAAGGCCCAGCGCGCCAAGCTCGCGGCGCATCCGGCCGAGGCCATCGGCGCCAAGCTGCGTGAAATGATGCCGTGGATCAAGGAGCGAGCGCTGGTGGATCGGTCGCGAAACTAACGCGGAATTTTTCCGCCGCAATGGGGTTGTCCGCTACATCGCGGCCGCTACACTACAGGCGGGGCACGATAAAAAATTGGGAGGAACGGTTATGATCGCCAAGCGAAATTACCTATTCGCGGCCGCGGCCGCGACACTTGTCTTCGGTTTTGCCGCCACTGCTGCCAATGCGGATGGAATCTTCACACTGAAGTCGACGACCTTCGCGGAGGGCAAAATCATGCCAAAGAAGGTCGCCCAAAGTAAAGCCAACGCGCCGAACAATCCGAACTGCGTCGGCGAGAACGTCTCCCCGCAGCTGTCATGGACCAACGTACCGGCCGGCACCAAAAGCTTCGCCCTTCTCGTGATCGATCTCGAGGGCAAAGGCGGCGCGGGGGTCGACCAATGGATCGCTTATGGCATTCCGGCTTCGGTGACCGGAACTCGCTGAGGGCGAGGGTGGCAAGCCGTCGGACAAATTTGTCGGCGGCAAGAACATCAACGGAAATGGAGTGTATTCCGGACCTTGCACGCCTCCAAACACCACGCCGCACCATTACAACTTCGTTCTCATCGCCACCGATTTCGATCCGAAGGAATTGGCGCCGGGCCTGACCAGCAGGGAAGTTCAGGACAAGCTTGCGCTGCCCGGTCAGCCACCCACGCACACCAAGGGCGTGGCGGGTCTCACGGGATTGTTCGTCAATCCGTGGCATAAGTAGGCGCGGCGCCGGCGACGAAACTCGCCGAGATCGTCGGTGTTCAATGAGCTGAAAGCCTGCGAGCGTGCACTCAAGGCCGAGGGCGAAGGCTGAAGCCGGCCTTGCCCTCGCGCCGGCTCTTCCGCTACAAGAGAGACGCGGCCCAATATGAAGTTAACGCGGAATTCACCTTAATCCGCGAGCTTTGGGCCGTAACGAGGACGGTAGCCGATGTCGTTTCGCCGCGATTTCCGCGCGATGACCCGGGAGGCCCTTTCGGCCTCCTCCGGCGCTGCCCTCATTCTCGCCGGGCTCCTGCTCCTTAGCGCCCCCTGAGGGCCGGCTGGGCGTTTGCGCCTGGGCACTCAGGGGTCGACCGCGGCAACGGAACCCAATGAGCGCGCCCCGACCTGAAGGCGGGTGCAAACGAGAAGGACCTAATTCCATGACAACGCCAACCAAGTCCGAGAAGGACCGCGTCGTCATTTTCGACACCACGTTGCGCGACGGCGAGCAATGCCCCGGCGCGACCATGACGCACGAGGAGAAGCTCGAAGTCGCCGAATTGCTCGACGACATGGGCGTCGACATCATCGAAGCCGGGTTTCCGATCGCGTCGGACGGCGACTTCGCCGCCGTCAACGAGATCGCCAAGCGCACCAAGCGCGCCGTCGTCTGCGGGCTCGCCCGCGCCGGGTTTAAGGACATCGACCGTTGCGCCGAAGCGATCAAGCCGGCCAAGCGGCAGCGCATCCACACCTTCCTGTCCACCTCGCCGGTGCACATGAAATACAAGCTGCAGAAGGAACCGCACGAAGTTTACGAGATGGTGATTGCGCAGGTGACGCGCGCGCGCAATTACACCGACGACGTCGAATGGTCGGCCGAGGACGGCACGCGAACCGAATTCGACTTCCTGTGCCGCTGCGTCGAGGCCGCGATCAAGGCCGGCGCCACCACCATCAATATTCCCGACACCGTCGGTTATACGGTGCCGGAGGAATATTTCAGGATGTTCAAGACGCTGCGCGAGCGCGTGCCGAATTCGGATCTGGCGCGTTTTTCGGTGCATTGCCACGACGACCTCGGCATGGCGGTGGCCAACTCGCTCGCCGGCGTCAACGCCGGCGCGCGCCAGATCGAGTGCACCGTCAACGGCATCGGCGAGCGCGCCGGCAATGCCGCGCTGGAAGAAGTCGTGATGGCGATGCGGGTGCGCAACGACGTGCTGCCGTTCTGGACCGGCATCGATACTACGATGCTGACGCGGGCATCGAAGCTCGTCGCCGCGGTGACCTCGTTCCCGGTGCAATACAACAAGGCTATCGTCGGCCGGAACGCGTTCGCGCACGAGAGCGGCATCCATCAGGACGGCATGCTCAAGCACACCCAGACCTACGAAATCATGTTGCCCGAGGACGTCGGCGTGAAGCAGACCTCGCTGGTCATGGGCAAGCATTCCGGTCGTCATGCCTTCGTGCATAAGCTTGAAGAGCTCGGCTACCACCTCGCCGGCAATCAGCTCGAAGACGCTTTCGTCCGCTTCAAGACGCTGGCCGATCGCAAGAAGCACGTCTACGACGAGGACATCGAGGCGCTGGTCGACGAGGAGATCGCGACCGCGCAGGATCACATCAAGCTGGTGTCGCTGTCGGTGATCGCCGGCACGCGCGGGCCGCAGCGCGCCACCATGAAGCTCGACGTGAACGGCAAGGCGATGATCGAGGAATGCGAAGGCAACGGTCCGGTCGACGCCACGTTCAATTGCATCAAGGCGATGGTGCCGCACGACGCGGTGCTGGAGCTTTATCAGGTGCACGCGGTAACCGAAGGCACCGACGCGCAGGCGGAAGTCTCGGTGCGCCTGTCCGAGCACGGCCGTTCAGTGACGGCCAAGGGCGCCGATCCGGATACGCTCGTCGCCTCGGCCAAGGCCTATCTCGCCGCGCTCAACAAGCTGGTGGCGCGGCGGTTGCGCGGCCAGCCCGAGGAGCGGCGACTTCATTCGACGGATGTGGGATGAATTCCTGTCATTCTGGGGCGCGGGCCGACGGCCCGCGAGCCCGGAATCCATAGTCGCTGACCTGTGATTATGGATTTCGGACTCGCCGCTTCGCGGCAATCCGGAATGACGGTCATCCGGACTTGGCATCCCGCACCCAATGCCCTAGATACGGCTCCCGATACGGTGGAAGTGCCTAACCTCACGAAATTTCCCGGTTAGGGCGCATAGCTCAGTTGGTAGAGCAGCTGACTCTTAATCAGCGGGTCGTAGGTTCGATCCCTACTGCGCCCACCATCCTGCTTCGCGCTAGGCGCTTCGCAGGATTTACACCCACATAGATCACGAAGCAGGATGCCCTCCGAAGCCCCGGCAAAGCTGGGCCACACGCGCCCTATCAACTCGCCAGCACCGATAACGCCGGCATCGACGGATTGAGCGCCTGCTGGATGACGCGGCCAAGCGCCGATATTTGGTACGGCTTGCGCAGCACCGGGAATTCCGGATTGGTATCGAACACTTTGGTGTAGCCCGTGGTCAGCACCACCGGAATAGACGGGTAGCGATCGCTGATGATGCGAGCCAGCGCCAAGCCGTCGGTCTGGCCGGGCAGCACTACGTCGCTGAAGACGAGCGCGACGCGCTTTCCGGCCGCGAGGACATCGAGCCCGGCGGACGCGGTTTCCACTTCGATCGTCTGGTAGCCGATCTGCTCCAACAGCGACACCGCAACATGTCTCACGTCGGGATTGTCCTCCACGACCAGGATCGTCTGCCGGCCCATCGCCACATAACGCGCGTCATCTTCGGGCAACGGTGCATCGATGGCGGCATGACTGCGCGGCAGATAAACCGTCACTTTGGTGCCGCGGCCGACTTCGCTGTCGATCGTCACCGTGCCGTCCGAGCGGCGGGCAAAACCATAGACTTGCGACAGGCCGAGACCGGTGCCTTTATCCGGACCTTTGGTGGTGAAGAACGGCTCGACTACCCGGGACAAAAGATCGGGCGGGATGCCGTTACCGGTATCGGCGACGCTGAGCGCCACGAAGTCGCCGGCTAAACCTTCGGGCGCAATGCCTTCCGGCGCAAAGCCCGGATCGAGATGCACGTTCTCGGCCGAGATCGCAATGCGGCCGCCTTCGGGCATGGCGTCGCGCGCGTTGACGGCGAGATTCACCAGAGCGAGTTCAAGCTCCGACTTGTCGACGCAGGCCGGCCACGTGGTATCGGGAACGTCGATCTGGAATTCGATATTGACGTGCATCGAGCCGGCAAGCACGTCGCGGATGGCTTGAACCGCCTCGGCCGGATCGATCACCGTCGGATTGAGCGGCAGCGTGCGCGAGAACGAAAGCAGTTGCCGCGTCAGATTTTCGCCGCGTGTCGCCGCCATTTCGATGGCCGCCAAGGCGCGCGCGTCTTTGGCTTCCTTTATGCGGCTCTTGAGGCTCTGCGCGTGGCCGCTCACGATCATCAGCAGGTTGTTGAAGTCGTGGGCGATGCCGCCGGTGAGTTGTCCGATGGCGTCCATCTTCTGCAAATGCGCGGTCTGCCGTTGCGCGCGTTCGAGCGTGGCGGCTGCTTCCTTTTCCGCGGTGACGTGCCGGCCGGCGACGTAGATCAGCCCGTTGTTCTCGGTCATGGTCCATTGCAGCCACCGCCATGATCCGTCCTTGTGACGGAAGCGATTTTCCATGCGCACGGTCGGCACGCCTTGCGCGAGCTGCGCCCGGCCGGCGATAGCGTTCGGCGCGTCGTCCGGATGGCGCAGTTCGCTCACGTGCATGGATTTGATCTCATCCTCGGTCCAGCCGAGCAATCGCGTCCAGGCCGGATTCATGCTGAGGAAATAACCTTCGAAGTTGGAGACGGCGAGCAAGTCCTCCGAGACGTTCCAGATACGGTCGCGCTCCAGCGTGCGTTTCTCGACTTCGGCCTCCAGCTTGCCGCTGAGCGCCCGCAGTTCCGCTTCGATGCCTTTCTGTTCGGTGACGTCGAGTAGCGAAGCGATCCAGCCGCCGACGTTTCCGTCCGCGTCCAGCTCCGGCCGGTAGGCGATGGCGAGGCGGCGCGTTCCGATATTCGCAAAATTAAGTTCGCATTCGAATTCCACCGTCTCGCCGCACAGCACCTTCTCGATATGCGGGCGGAGCGTGTCGAAAGCCTCCGCGCCGAGCATTTCCGCGATTGTCTTGCCGATGACTTCGTCGCGATGTCGGACGATCATCTGCGCATAGGCCTCGCTTATGAAGCGATAGCGCAGGTCGCGGCTGCACCGCACCAGCATGAACGGCGTGCGATTGATGACCGATTGCAGCTCGGCTTTACTGGCGCGCAACGCCTCTTCAGCGCGCTTGCGCTCGGTCAGTTCCTGAAAGCTGCAGACGGCGCCCTCGATGCGGCCGGAGCGGTCCTTGAGCGGCGCGGCATTCATCAGCACCGGGACCTGCGAGCCATCGGGCCGCTCGATCACGAGCTCGGCGCCGGCCACGCGGTCGCCGGTCCGCAGCGCGGTGGCGACCGGCGTGGAATCGAAGTGAAGAGGTTCGCCGTCGGCGCCATAGCGGCGGAAGGAAGAACCATACCGGTCGTTTGGATCGCCGAGCGGCGGCGTCCGGCCCCACAGCTCGACCGCGCGCCGGTTGTAGCGGAGGAGGCCGCTATCGGCGCGGCACACGCAAAACCCAGTCGGAATCGCATCCAACGCGCTCTGGTCGATGTCGCGGAAAGCATCCAAGCCGGGCGAAGCCGAGGCGGTGTTAGGACTCCTGACCACTCATGTCGTCGTTTCCCCCAGCCGACAGAACGCGGGTCTGCGAAGAAAGTTCCACACGTTTCAACCCCTTATCTTGCGCTACACGGATCGCGGATAAGGGCCTTACCCGCCAAGATTAAGGGCTCGTCCGCCCCCCGAGCCAGCACGAAATATGGCGTGGCGAGCCGTTCCGGGGACGGGCATAATCTCTCGGCAGCGGTCGCGCCGGACCGGCACAAGCGGTTGCGGCGGCCCGGAAATTGCATGGAAACACTGCATTTACGGGGCAATTCGGGGCGTAGCGCGTAGCAGCATGTCGATCCTCGTCGGGCTCCACCACGCCACCCGTTACACCTATGATCGGCCGCTCGGTCTCGGCCCGCAGACCGTACGGCTGCGACCGGCGCCGCACTGCCGTACGCGGATTGCGAGCTACTCGCTTACGGTGAAGCCGGCGCAGCATTTCGTGAACTGGCAGCAGGACCCGCACGGCAATTGGCTGGCGCGCTACGTCTTTCCGGAGAAGACCCGCGAATTTTCCATCGCCGTCGATCTCCTGGCGGACATGGAGATCATCAATCCGTTCGACTTCTTCATCGAACCCTATGCGGAGAAGTGGCCGTTCACATTCTCGCCTGAGCTGTTGCACGAGGATCTCGCGGCCTTCGTCGAGCCGGAACCGGCCGGGCCGCTTCTTTTGGAGTTTGTTCGCTCGATCTCGCGCCAGCCGCGCAACACCGTCGATTTTTTGGTCGAGCTCAATCAGCGCCTCCAGCACCTGATCCGCTATCTGATCCGCATGGAGCCGGGCGTACAGACGCCCGAGGAAACGCTCGGCTCCGGCGCCGGCTCCTGCCGCGACACGGCCTGGCTCCTGGTGCAAATCCTGCGCCGGATCGGCCTGCCGGCGCGCTTCGTCTCCGGTTATCTCATCCAGCTGCGGCCTGACGTGAAACCGCTGGAAGGCGCGGCAGGCGCGGAACTCGATTTTACCGATCTGCATGCCTGGACCGAGGTCTATCTGCCCGGAGCGGGCTGGGTCGGACTCGATCCGACATCGGGGCTGCTGTGCGGCGAGGGTCACATCCCATTGGCGGCGACGCCGCATTATCGCTCGGCGGCGCCGATCAGCGGAATGGTCGAACCGGGCGAGGTCACCTTCGCCTACGAGATGAGTGTAAAGCGCATCGGCGAACGGCCACGGGTGACGGCGCCGTTTTCCGAAGAAGCCTGGACGGCGCTCGATGCGCTCGGCGAGCAGGTCGACGCCGATCTGACAAGGCATGACGTGCGCCTAACCATGGGCGGCGAACCGACCTTCGTCTCGGTCGACGATTATCAATCCGCGCAATGGAACACCGACGCACTCGGCGCGATGAAGCGCGAACGCTCCGACGACTTGATCCGACGCCTGCGCGACCGCTTCGCGCCGGGCGGGCTGCTGCATTACGGCCAAGGCAAATGGTATCCCGGCGAGCCGATCCCGCGCTGGGCCTTCGCGCTGTACTGGCGGCGTGACGGCGTGCCGATCTGGCGCGATGAGTCGTTGATCGCCCGCGAAGCCGCCATGCGCAACGCATCGACCGGCAACGCCCGGCGCTTCGCCGAGGGGTTTGCCGCGCGCGCCGGAATCATGGCCGATTACGTGCAACCCGCTTACGAGGACCCGCTCGACCGGATGCTCAAGCAAGGTCTGATCCCGGACAATTTCGATCCGAGCAATCCCAAGATCGACGACCCGCACGAGCGCGCGCGCATCTTGAGATTGTTCGACGGCCAGCTCGGCGAGCCGAAGGGTTTTGTGCTGCCGCTGCAGCGCTGGACGGCGCACGCCAAACCGGGATGGCTGAGCGAAATCTGGCGAACGCGCCGCGGCCGGCTGTTTTTGCTCCCCGGCGACTCGCCGCTCGGCTTACGCCTGCCGTTGTCATCGCTGCCCACTCTTGCTCCAGCCGATTATCCGCATCTGGTGCCGGCCGACCCGTTCGCCGAGCGCGAACCGCTGTCCGATCCGCGCGTTACTCACCCGATCCGGCCGCGGCTGTTTCACGGTTCGACCGGTCAGGCGGCATCGCCGCCGCTCGCACCCGACACAATGGTGATGCAGCGGTCTGCGGGCGCGGCAACGGCGCTCGACGAAGCGGGGATCGCCGTGCGCACGGCATTGTCGGTCGAGGTGCGCGACGGCCGCCTGTGCGTGTTCATGCCGCCGGTCGAAACGCTCAACGACTATCTCGATCTGATCGCGACGCTCGAATCGACCGCGGCCGAGCTCGACCTGCCCATCCATGTCGAAGGCTACGCGCCGCCGCCCGACCCGCGGCTCAATGTCCTCAAAGTGACGCCCGACCCCGGCGTCATCGAGGTCAATATCCAGCCGGCAACGTCCTGGCGCGAAGCCGTCGATATCACCCGCGGCATTTACGAGGACGCGCATCACGCCCGGCTCGGCACCGACAAGTTCATGCTCGACGGCAAACACACCGGCACCGGCGGCGGCAACCACGTCGTGCTCGGCGGATTGAATGCCGCGGACAGCCCATTCCTGCGGCGGCCCGATCTGCTCAAGAGCCTGGTGCTCTACGCGTTGCGGCGGCCGTCGCTGTCCTATTTGTTTTCCGGATTGTTCGTCGGGCCGACCAGCCAGGCGCCGCGCATCGACGAGGCGCGCCAGGACCTGCTTTACGAGCTCGAAATCGCCGTGACTAAAGTGCCGAAGCCCGGCGGCCCGGACTGGGTGCCGCCGTGGCTGGTCGACCGGCTGTTCCGCAACATTCTGGTCGACGTCACCGGCAACACCCATCGCACCGAGATTTGCATCGACAAATTGTTTTCGCCGGACGGCCCGACCGGCCGGCTCGGTCTCGTCGAATTCCGCTCGTTCGAAATGCCACCGGATGCGCGCATGAGTCTGGCCCAGCAATTGCTGCTGCGCGCGCTCATCGCCTCGTTCTGGCGCACGCCGCTCGACGGCAAGCCGGTGCGCTGGGGCACGGCGTTGCACGACCGCTTCATGCTCGAACATTTCGTTTGGGTCGATTTTCTCGAAATCTTGGACGATCTGAAATTTGCCGGCTACCCCTTCGACCCGGGCTGGTTCGAGGCGCAACGGCAATTTCGCTTTCCGCTCTGCGGCACAGTGCATCACGGCGGCGTCGCGCTCGAACTGCGCCAGGCGATCGAGCCCTGGTACGTGCTGGGCGAAGAGGGTAACCAAGGCGCCACCGTGCAATTCGTCAACTCTTCGGTCGAGCGGCTGCAAGTCAAAGTCGCAGGTTTCAATCAAGACCGTCACGTCGTGACCTGCAACGGTCGGCGCGTGCCGCTCACCGCGACCGGCCGCTCCGGCGAATTCGTCGCCGGCGTGCGCTTCAAAGCCTGGAAGCTCGATGCGTCCTTGCAGCCGACCGTCGGCGTTCATGCGCCGCTGACGTTCGACATCGTCGATACCTGGAACCGGCGCTCGCTCGGCGGCTGCGTCTATCACGTGGCGCATCCCGGCGGACGCAACTACGAAACCTTTCCGGTCAATTCCTATGAGGCGGAAGCGCGCCGCCGCGCCCGCTTCCAGGATCACGGCCATACCGGCGGGATGATCGCCATTCCACCGCTCGACGTTTCGCTCGAATATCCCACTACGCTCGATCTGCGGCGCGCCAACTAAAAGCCGTCCAGCGAATTTCGCGAAATCGCATCATGGCATTGCAACTGCCCAGCGCTGTCGAAGCACCGAATGCCGGCCTGGAGACGCTGATCTCCGGCTACCGGCCGCTCAATGGCGTATTCGATGAGATGATGGACCGCGATGGGCGCGTGCGCGCGCATTGGCAATCGTTCCTCGGCATGCTGGCCGCGCTCGGCGGCGACGAGATCAATCGCCGGTTCGCGGCGGCCGATCGCTATCTGCGCGATTCCGGCGTGTTCTATCGTGTCTATGAGGACGCCGCCGGCATCGAGCGTCCCTGGCCATTGAGCCACATCCCGCTCATCATCGACGCCAGCGAATGGCGACAACTCGAAGCCGGCCTCCTCCAGCGCGCCGAGTTACTGGAAGCGGTCTTGGCGGATTCCTACGGGCCGGGCACGCTGACGCGCGACGGCCGGCTGCCTGCCGCATTGATCGCGGGCAATCCGGAGTTCTTGCGGCCTCTGGTCGGCGTCGCGCCGCCCGGCGGCGCGCATCTGCGCTTCTACGCCGTCGACGTCGGGCGCGGCGCCGACGGCCGCTGGTGGGTGCTCAACGATCGCGCGCAGGCGCCGTCCGGTGCCGGGTACGCCATTGAAAATCGTCTCGCATTATCGCGCGCCATTCCCGATATCTATCGCAAGGCGCGGGTCGAGCGCGTCGCGCCTTTTTTCCAGGCGCTGCAGGCCGAGTTGTTCGCGCTTAACCGCCGCGACGACGCGCGCATCGGACTGCTCACACCCGGACCGATGAACGAAACTTATTTCGAGCACGCCTACCTTGCCCGTTATCTCGGTCTTCTTCTGGTGGAAGGCGAGGATTTAAGCGTGCAGGACGACGGCGTTTTCATCCGCACCGTCTCGGGGTTACGCCGCACCGAAGTACTACTGCGCCGCATCGACGCCGATTTCGCCGATCCGCTCGAGCTCAACGCCGCTTCGCGGCTCGGCGTCCCTGGGCTCCTGCAAGCCGTGCGCGACGGCAAAATCGTCATCGTCAACGCGCTCGGCGCCGGCCTGATCGAAGCGCGCGCCATGTTGGCGTTCCTGCCGGCGCTGGCGCCGATCGTGCTCGGCGCCGAGCTGAAAATGTCGAATGTCGCGACGTGGTGGCTCGGCCGCGCCGACATGCGCGAGGAAATGCTCGGAAAATTCGACAGCATGGTGATTGCGTCGGCGTTCACCGAACAGCTTCCCGATGTGCGGCTCGGCAGCGAAATATTGGGTGCGACGCTCGACGATGCGCAGCGGCAATCACTGATGCGGTCGATCCGCGATCGCGGCGTCGACTATGTGGCCCAGGAAGCCGTGACGCTCTCGAGCATGCCGGTGTGGCGCGATGGCCGCCTGCAACCGCGGCCATTCACGTTGCGGCTGTTCCTCGCCAGGATCGGCGAACGCTGGCAGGTGCTGCCTGCCGGTTTCGTGCGCATCGCCGATGACATCGATGCGCGCGCGGTCAGTCTGCAGCGCGGCGCCGCAACTGCCGATGCCTGGGTGCTGGCGCACGGCCCGGTGGGCGAGACCACGCTGCTACCGTCCCCGGAGCGCATGCCGGTGCAGCGCGCCAGCGGACTTTTGCCGAGCCGCGCCGCCGACAATCTGTTCTGGGTCGGACGCTATGTGGAACGCGCCGAAGCGACGCTGCGGCTGGTTCGCGCCATCATCAATCGCGCCGCCGAAGCCGACGACGCGGCCGCACCGGTCATCGCCAGCATGGGCGCGCTCCTTGCCGCGTGGAACGCGATTCCAGCCGACAGCTATGCGACGCCGGCGATCTTCACCGCGCGCGCGGTGTTGACGCGCGCGGATCTGGAAGGAGCCCTGCCGCATCTGGTCGGCGCCGCCCGTTCCGCCGCTTCCGTCATTCGCGACCGTTTCTCGCCGGATGCATGGCGGGCGATCAACGACCTTGCCAAGCTGATTGCCGCGCCGCTTTCGATCGGCCCGACCGAAAGCGCGATCGCCGAGCGCGCGGACGCAGGCTTACGGATCATTGCGGCGCTGTCAGGCCTGGCGCAGGAGAATATGACGCAGCTCGCCGGCTGGCGCTTCCTCGAACTCGGCCGCCGCATCGAACGCGCTTTATTGACTTGCCGGCTAACGCGCGCATTTGCGCAAGCCGGCACCGTCGACGGCGAACTCGACGTGCTGCTGGAGCTGGCCGACAGCCAGATCACTTACCGGCAGCGTTACGTGATGATCGCCGCGCCGCTGCCGGTGGTCGATCTCATCGTGCTCGATCCGAACAATCCTCGCTCCGTGGTGTTTCAACTCGATCGTATCGAGGCCCATCTTGCGCGCTCTGCCGAAGCGCAGCTCCAGCGACCGCTTGTCGCCGGTTCAGCAAATCGCCGCCGCGATCGCCACGCGCTTGCGCACCGCCGACGCAGCCGCCGTCAACCGGGAGCTGATCGTCGATATCGAACAAGCGCTGATGAAATTGTCGGACGCGATCAGCGCGGCCTATCTCACCAACAACGAACGATCCGAACCGGTGTGGGAGGCGCTGGCGTGATTTACGACGTCCGGCAGACGACGACATGCAGCTACGCGACGCCGGTTGCGCATGCGCGTCACGTGCTCCGCCTAACGCCGGTGTCGCGCGACGGCGAACGCGTGCATGTCGCGGCGCTGCAGATCGTGCCCGAACCGGCGCACCGGCGCGAGGGACAGGATTTTTTCGGCAACCGCCTGACCTGGATCGAGATCGACGAGCCGCACGAGACGCTGACGGTGAAATTGTCGGCCCGCGTGGCGGTCGATGCCGTCGTCGAACCGGCGCCGCACACGACGCCGGCATGGGAAGCGGTCCGCGAAGAGGCGTTTGCGACCAGCGATATCGGCCCGTTGTCGCCGGCGCATTTTCTGTTTCCGAGCCGCATCGTCTCGCTCGATCCGGAGATCCGCGACTATATCCGGCAGAGCTTTCACGCCCGGACGCGCCATACTCGAAGCCGCGATCGAACTCATCGGCCGCATGAAAGCCGATATCGTCTATGAGATCGGCGCCACCACCGTGACCACCACGCCGCCGATGTCGTTCGCGCTGCGCCGCGGCGTCTGCCAGGATTTCGCGCATATCATGATTTCCGGGCTGCGCGGCATCGGCCTGCCGGCCGCCTATGTCAGCGGCTATCTGCGCAGCGCGCCGCGCACGGACGCGACGCGGTTGCAGGGCGCCGACGCCATGCATGCCTGGGTGCTGCTGTGGTGCGGCTCGGCTGCCGGTTGGATCGGGCTCGACCCGACCAATGCGGTGCTCGCATCCGAGGACCACGTCACGCTGGCGATCGGCCGCGACTATACCGATGTCGCGCCGATGGACGGCGTGATCCTGGGCTCGGGCGGGCAGCGGATCGACGGTTCCGTCACCGTCACTCCGGCCGCTTGATCGCGACGGCGAGCGTCAGGCGCCAGTCGCGGCCTTGGCCAATGCGGCAAGCGCCGCGGCGAGACGGTCCGTGACAGCGGCAGACATTCGTTTCGCCGTGGCGACGCGCGAGCCATGCCGGCTCATTGTATGAGAGCCAGACCTTGCCATCGGCATCCTCCCAGGCCAATGCCTTCAATGGCAGGTCGATGCCGATCGTTTGGCTGGCCTGCATCAGCGGCGTGCCGCCCTTGGCATTGCCGAAGATCACGAGTTCGGTCGGCCGCAGCGCCATGCCGACCGCCTTGGCGCCTGCGGCATGATCGATCCGCGCGAACACCGTCATGCCTTCGGCTGCCGCCTCGGCAACGAGGCGGTCCACGGTTTCCTTCACGCCATGGGTGCTTGGCAGAGTAATCAGGCCATTTTCCGTCATTGCTGACGCTCCGATCTCGGTATGCCGCGACAGCGGTATTGACCTGCGATCCCCGTCGCGAGAATAAGACCGCTAAAACCGAGGAAAACGAATGGCCGACGACGAAAAGAAGAAAACGGGCCACACGCTCGCCGACCATCTTTACGGCCGAGACGTCGTGCACGCACATGCCGACGATTCCGATCACGACCACGACCACGATTTCGACGACGACGATGGGCCGCTGGAGGACAATCCGCTTTGGCGGCAGGACAATGTCACGCTGACGACGGTCGGCATCGATATCGGCTCATCGGGCACCCAGGTCATCTTTTCGCGCGTTCATTTGCGCCGCTTGGCGGAGGATTTGACCAGCCGCTATTACGTCGTCTCGCGCGAGACCTTGTTCCATTCGCCGGTCGCGCTGACGCCGTATCAGAGCGAAGAGCGCATCGACGATCAAAAACTCGGCGTCATCATCGACGACGCTTATGTCGCGGCCGGCCTGTCGCCGGACCAGATCGATACCGGCGTCGTCATTCTCACCGGCGAAGCGCTGCGGCGCGACAACGCGCAAGGCATCGCCAAGATCCTGTCCGAGCAGGGCGGCGAATTCGTCACCGCCACCGCCGGGCACCATATGGAGGCGATGCTGGCGGCCTACGGCTCCGGCGCCGCGCGGGTATCGAGCGACGGCGGCAAGCGCATCCTCAATATCGATATCGGCGGCGGCACCACCAAGCTCGGCCTGGTCGAGAACGGCAAAGTGATCGCCACCGCCGCGGTGCATATCGGCGGCCGCCTGCAGGTCGTCGAGGACGGCAAGATCGTCCGGCTCGATCCGGCCGGGAAACATCACGCCAAGCGCGCCGGCTTTTCCTGGAACCGCGGCGATACCGTCACGGCCGCCGAGCTCGACAAAGTCGCTGACGGCATGGCCGATACGCTGGTTGCCGCCGTGACGGCGCGGCCGCTGCCGCACGACATCGCACAGCTTTATCTCACCGACCCGATCGCGGAGCTTGATGCTGGATTTGGCCGCATCGACGGCGTGATGTTTTCCGGCGGCGTCGGCGAATATGTCTATGAACGCGAAGCGCGCGACTTCGGCGATCTCGGCGCCAGACTTGGCCGCGCCATTGCCGGGCGCATCGCGCAAGGCGCCTTGCCTTGGCCGGTGCTGCCGGCCGGCGAGTGCATCCGCGCCACCGCGCTCGGCGCTTCGGAATACAGCGTGCAGCTTAGCGGCAACACCAGCTACATTTCCACGCCGGGCCTATTATTGCCGCGCCGCAATCTCCAGGTCGTGCAGCCGCCCTTCGTTCCCGGCGAAAACATCGATCCCGAGCAACTGGCGCAGGCGATCCGCGGCCACGTCACCGCATTCGACCTCGACGGCACCGACCGCGACATCGCGCTGGCGTTGCGCTGGACCGGACTGCCGTCCTATCCGCGGCTCGCCGCCTTCGCCGCCGGCATTAAAGGCGGTCTCGCCGAGCGCATCGCCCGGAAACTGCCGCTCTACATCATGCTCGACGGCGACGTGGCGCAGACGCTCGGCCATATCCTGCGCGATGAGCTGCACATCGACAGCGAGCTTCTGGTGATCGACGGCGTGGTGCTATGGGATTTCGATTATATCGATCTCGGCCGCATCCGCATGCCGTCCTACACCGTGCCGGTCACCATCAAATCCCTGGTGTTCAACGAAGATCCGCGCGGGCCGCGGCCGCGGCAGCGCCTGCATCACCGCGAGCATGACCACGATCATGAGCATGAGCACGGCCACCACGAAGGTCACAGCCACGGGCACGATCACCACCACGAACACACGCCCGCGCATGATCATGCGCACGGGAGCACGGAAGCGCGCCGCCGCTAAGGTTTAGCGTTTCCCTCCGTTTTTCGCTAAGATCGATGTCGAGGAAAGCAGATCAGGTACGCCATGGCCAAGAATGCCGTCGTTTCCGAAGAGCTCGCCAGCAAGTTCAAGACCGAGAAGGAAACACCCTATACGCGCTGGGTGAAGGCCGAAGGCCTCGACATCATCCCGTCGTTCTACGTCAAGAACCTCAACACCGTCGCGCTCAAGCCCTGGGCGCGCCGCGGCGGCAACGCTGTGTTTCTCAATCACGACGCCTCGCGCACCTCGAACGACTGCTATGTGATGGAAATACCGCCGGGCAAGAGCTTGGTTCCGCACCGGCAGCTCTACGAAGAAATGGTCATGGTGCTGTCCGGCCGCGGCTCGACCACGGTGTGGAACGACGCCGGCGCCCGCATCACCTTCGAATGGGGACCGGGCGCGCTGTTCGCCATCCCGCTCAATTGCCATCACCAGCACTTCAACGGCTCAGGGCGCGAGCCGGCGCGCTATGTCGCCGTCACCAACGCGCCGCCGGTGATCAATCTCTATGAAGACCTCGATTTCATCTTCAACACCACATACGACTTCAAGGATCGCTTCGCCGGCGAGCCGGATTATTTTTCATCGAAGGGCGAGCAGAAAGGATTTCTGCTGACCACGAATTTCGTGCCCGACGCGGTCAACATTCCCTTGATCACCGCGGCGGAGCGCGGCGCCGGCGGCGGCCATATCCGCTTCAACATGGCCAAAGGCTCGTTGAACAGCCACATTTCGCAGTTTCCGATCGGCACCTACAAGAAGGGCCACGCCCACGGCCCCGGCGCGCATGTCATCGTGCTCTCAGGCGAAGGCTTTTCGATGATGTGGCCGGAGGGCGAGGAGCCGCAACGCTACGATTGGGAAATCGGCACGCTGATCGTGCCGCCGAACATGTGGTTCCACCAGCACTTCAACACCGGCACCACGCCGTCGCGCTATCTCGCCTTCAAGCATGAGGGCGTCGCCATCCGCAACGCGCAGGGCGTGCCGAAGGCGTGGATCTCAAAGCGTGTCGGCGGCGATCAGATCGACTACATCGACGAGAAGCCGGAAATCCGCCGCATCTTCGCGACCGAGCTCGCCAAGCACGGCCTCGCCTCGCGCATGGACGCGGCTTACGCCAAGGAGCAGGCGGAGCTGGGGGTCAAGACGGCGTAGTGCCGCCGCCTTACTCGATCACCTGATCGGCAGTCGCGAGCAGAGCCTGCGGGATGGTGAGCCCGAGCACCTTCGCGATCTTGAGGTTGATCGTCATCACATACTTGGTGGGCGCCTGCACCGGCAGGTCGCCCGGTCTTTCGCCTTTCAGGATACGATCGACATAGGACGCAGCGCGCCGATATTGGTCCACGACATCTGGACCATATGAGATCAGGCCGCCATCGGCGACATAGCGTCGTTGGGTATAAACCGCGGGCAGTTTATATTGCGCCGCAAGCCTGATGATCAGATCGTGATGCAAGGCCGCCAACGCGCTGGCGGTCAGAATGAGACCGCCATTCGGCGTGCGCGCAAACCTTGCGATAGATCGCTCGATTTCGCTGGCGTCGTGTATGTCGACCGGGATCACATCGACGCCGAAGGACGGCGCTACGGATTCGATCACAGCGAATTGTCCAATGCCGGACGTGATAGCGGGATCGCGCAGGATCGCAGCGCGCGTGACGCTGGGTGCAACCTGCTTGAGTAGCTCCAGCCATTTGCCGCTCGACTCCGTACTCAAAGGCGAGAAAGCCGGTAACGTTGCCGCCGGGCCTTGCCAGGCCGTCAACGAAGCCGGCACCGACCGGATCGGCAACATTGACGAACACGATCGGCACGGTGCGGGTTGCCTTGACCATCGGGCCAATGGTTGCGGTGCCGTCGATAAGAATGACGTCCGGCGCCAGTGCGACCAATTCCGCCGCGTATTTTCTGATGTTCTCCGCGTTGCCCAAGCCCCAGCGATACTCGATCCGCACGTTGCGGCCATCAATCCAGCCCAACTGCTGCAAGCCCTGAACAAATGCTGCCGGCTCCGCTTGGGTTTCCGGATCGTCCGGGCGGATGGCACCGGCCAGCACCCCGATCCTGCGCAAACCCACCGGCGAGGGCTGTGCGCGCCCTTCGATTGGCGACATCGCCATCAAACCGCCGAGCAGCGTCATGAACTCGCGCCGCTTCATTCGATCACCTCGTCGGCGGTGACGAGCAGCGATGGCGGAACGGTGAGGCCAAGCGCCTTGGCGGTCTTGAGATTGATCGCCAGCTCGAATTTGGTCGGCTGCTCGACCGGGATATCGCCGGGCTTCGCCCCGTGCAGAATCTTGTCGACCAACTCGGCAGAGCGTCGGAATAGATCCGAAAAGTCGGGTCCATAGGACATGAGGCCACCGCCTTGGACATAGGCGCGGGCGTTGAAGATTGTCGGCAGCCGCGCGCCGAGCGCAAGCGTGATGATTTGATTGCGATTGACGGTAAAGATTGGATCGGCCAGGACGTAAAGTGCGTCGGTTCGGGCCTTGAGCCCTTCGAAGGCGGCCGCAATATCCTCCGCCCGCCGGATTTCGAGTGGCACGATTTCGAGGCCTAGCTTGCGGGCCGCGGCGTGAACCTCACGCGTCTCCGGCGCTCCTTGGGGACTGCCAATATTCGTCAGCATTGCCAGTCGCCGCAGGCTCGGGACGATCTCGCGCAACAGTTCGAGACGCTTGCCGGCGAGATCAGTGTCCTGCAACGATAATCCAGTAACGTTGCCGCCGGGTCGCGCCAGACTTGAGACGAGGCCGCCGCCGACCGGGTCTTGCCCAATTGCAAAGACGATGGGGATGACCGCTGTCGCCTGCTTTAATGTCGGGACGGCGATTCCGTACGTGACGATGACGTCGACTTTGCGCCGGACGAACTCGGCCGCGATCTCGGCGACGCGCTCGGGATGTCCCTCCGTCCAGCGATAATCGATTGCGATTGTTTGACCGTCGATCCAGCCCAGTGCGCGCAGTCGCGCCACAAAGGCGTCCGTCCAAGGACGCCAGCCCGCGGCGTCTGCGCCAAGGAACCCGATGGTCGGCGGCTTGCCCGGCTGTTGCGCGCGCACAGCGAGCGGCCACGCCGCTGCAGCGCCGCCAACAAGCGCGATGAATTCGCGCCGCCTCACTCGATCACCTCGTCGGCGATGGCGAGCACCGACGATGGCACATCGATGCCGAGCGCCTTGGCAGTTTTGAGGTTGAGCACGAATTCGAATTTGGTTGACTGCACGACCGGCAGGTCGGCGGGTTTTGCGCCCTTGAGGATATTGCCGGCATAGGTGCCGACTTGGCGATCCATTTCCGCGATATCGGTTTCATAGCTCATTAGTCCGCCGGCTGCGACATCATCACGGCTGTCATAAGCCGACGGCATTTTTTCACGTGCCGTCAAGGTAGCAAATTGCACGGCGCGGGAGTTAAGGAACGCATCGGGAGCGACGAACAGCGCATCGGGACGTTCGTGAGCAAATGTGGCAAACGCCGCGTCGATCTCGCCAATCGTACTGGCATTGAGGATTTGGATTTGCAGCCCGAGGGCGGGGGCGGCTTCCCGCACGGCCTGCAGCGCGGCCTCGGCAGCCGGAGCATTCCTCGGATTGACGAGCACGGCAACATGGACGGCCTTGGGCAACAACTCATGCAGCAGCAGCAGCCGCTTGGCCGCCACGTCGTTGACTAAATAATTGACGCCGGTCGCATTGCCGCCGGGCCGGGCAAGGCTGGCGACCAGACCGAGCCGGACCGGGTCGACGCCGATGCCGAAGACGATCGGAATCGTTGCGGTTGCAGCTTTGGCCGCGAGCGCGGCTGGAATGCTGCCGGGTGTAGCGATCACAGCCACTCGACGGCCAATCAGATCAACCATCAGTGCCGGCAGGCGATCGTATTGGCCTTCAACGTAGTGGTACTCGACCGTCACGTTTTGGCCGTCGACATAGCCGGTTTCGTGGAGGCCCTTGCGGAACGCGGCTACAACGTTGGCGGAGGTGTCGCGCGATCGGCCGTTAACAAATCCGATCACCGGCAGCGCCGTCTGCTGCGCGCGGGCTGCAAGCGGCCAGGCGACCGCCGCGCCGCCGAGACCGGCGATGAACTCGCGCCGCCTCATTCGATCACCTCGTCGGCGCGGCCGAGCAGCGACAGCGGAACGGTGACGCCCAGCGCCTTGGCGGTTTTGAGGTTGATGTAGAGCTCGATTTTAGTTGCCTGCTGGACCGGCAGGTCGGCGGGCTTATCGCCCTTGAGAATCCGGCCGGTATAAACCCCAACGAGGCGGTGCGTGTCGGCGAGGTTCGATCCATAGCCCATCAAACCTCCGGCCACAGCGAACTCGCGCCGCTGGTAGATCGCAGGTACCGCGTGGTGGACCGTCAGCGCAGCAAGCTCATCGTTGTGCCCCGTGAAGAGCGCGTCGCCGCCGATTACAAGGCCGCCGGCTCCCAGTTCCTTGAGCTTCGCGAACACCGCATCGAAGTCACGTGCAGTGCTGGCGTTGAGGACATGAAGCTCGATTCCAAAGGAGCTAGCCGCCGGCAGCGACACGCGCGCTTGCTCCTCGGAGAGAGCGGGATCGGTGGGATTGACGAGCAGCGCCATGACGCGCGCCGCAGGAAGCAGCTCGTGGAGCAATTCGAGCCGTTTCGGCAATACTTCTTCCCCTAATTGGGTCACGCCCGTGACGTTGCCGCCCGGCCGGCCAAGGCTGGCGACGAGACCGAGTTTGACTGGATCTGCGGCCACCTCAAAAACGATCGGGATGGTCGTCGTCGCCGCCTTCGCCGCAAGCGCCGCCGGCGTGCTGGTCGCGACAATCACGCCCACCTGACGACGAACCAGATCGGCGGCCAGCGCCGGCAGGCGATCGTGGTGATCCTCGGCGAAACGGTATTCGATCGTTACGTTTTGGCCATCGACGTAGCCCGCTTCATTCAGCCCCTGCCGGAACGCCGTCACACGAAAGGCGTCGGACTCGGCCGAACCGGGCCCCAGATACCCAACCACCGGCATTACCGCCTGCTGCGCGCGCGCGGCGAGCGGCCTCAGCAGCGACACCGACGCCAAGCCGCCGAGAGTGGTTAGAAATGTGCGCCTTCCGATGCTGAAAATCACGACGCCCCGCGTAGACGATCACCTTCCTTGCACACGCTAAACTAGCATGCTTCGATACCGGCGTCTGTGACGTCAAGCACAGTGATCTCTCCTAAATTTGAGAAATACGTCGAGCCGCAAACGACAAAGCAAATCCGGGACGATGAAGCCTGCGCCCTTCGACTATCACGCGCCGCGGCAGCTCAAGGAAGCGGCCGAGCTTCTGGCGACGCTTCCCAACGCCAAAATCCTCGCTGGCGGGCAATCGCTGGTGCCAATGATGAATTTCCGTTACGTCATCGTCGATCATCTCGTCGATCTCGGCCACGTCGACGATCTGCGCGGCCTTGCCGTGATCGACGGCCGGTTGCGCATCGGCGCGATGATGCGGCAGCGTGATCTGGAACTGTCGCCCGAAATCGCGCGGCATTGTCCACTGCTGGCCGAGGCGCTGCGCCATGTCGGCCATCGCCAGACGCGCAATCGCGGCACCATCGGCGGTTCTCTCGCGCATGCCGATCCGGCCGCCGAATTGCCGGCGGTGTGCGCCGCCTATGACGCCGTCGTGCATCTCGCCAGCATCCGCGGCATCCGCGCGGTGCCGTTTCGCGATTTCAGCTTGGGCTTCATGGCGACTGCGCTCGCGCCCGACGAGATGATCGCCGCCGTCGAGCTGCCGATCTGGCGGCCGGGTCATGGTTTTGGCTTCCACGAATTTGCGCGCCGGCAAGGCGATTTCGCGCTGGCCGGCGCCGCGGCGCTGCTCGATGTCGGCGCCGATAATGTGGTGCGACGCGCCGCGCTCGCATTATTCGGCGTCGCCGAGCAGCCGGTGCGCGTCGATGCCGCCGAGGCGGCGCTGGCCGGCAAGGCGATCGATTCCACCGCGATCCAGACTGCGGCCGCCGCAACATGGCTGATCGAGCCGATTTCCGATATCCATGCCGGCGGCGAGTACCGGCGACATCTGGCGCAGGTACTCAGCGCACGCGCGCTCGTCGAGGCCGCGCGGCGAGCCGGCGTCAACGTGTAACCGAGTGATTGAGTTCGTGTATGGGTAAGCAGGCGACGCGTATCACGGTCAACGGCAAGCCGCATGCGCGCGTCGTGGAAGCGCGGCTGACGCTTGCCGATTTCCTGCGTCACGAGCTTGGCCTCACCGGCACGCATCTCGGTTGCGAGCACGGCGTTTGCGGCGCCTGCACGGTGCTGGTCGATGGCCGCTCCGCCCGCTCCTGCCTGATGTTCGCGGTGCAAGCCGGCGGCTGCGAGGTGACCACCGTCGAGGGCCTCACGCCGGATGTCGGGCTCTCGGTGCTGCAGCAGGCGTTCATGGATAATCACGGCCTGCAGTGCGGATTCTGCACGCCGGGAATGTTGATCACGCTGACCGAATTGTTGCGGGATAACCCCGACCCGACCGAACAAGAAGTGCGCGAGGCGCTGACCGGCAACCTTTGCCGCTGCACCGGTTACGCCGGCATCGTCAAGGCCGCGCTCGACGCCGCGCAACGCTTGCGCAACGGTTCTGGAGCTTGAGCAATGGGCGCGAAACATTTCGGCGCGCGCGTGAAGCGGCTCGAAGATCCGGCGCTGCTCGCCGGTCGCGGGCGCTTCGTCGACGACGTGAAGCTGCCGGGCCTGTTGCACGCCTGTTTCGTCCGCTCGCCGCATGCCCATGCCGTGGTTCGTGACATCGATGGCAAGGCGGCGATGGTAATGCCTGGCGTTCATGCCGTCCTTGCCGTAGACGACCTGCCCGATCCGATGCGCCGCACACCGATCCCGATGCTCACTCCCAATCCCGCGATCGCGGTCGCGCGCACTCAAACCGTGCTGGCGCGCGATGAAGTCAATTACGTCGGCCAGCCTATCGCGGCGGTGATCGCCGATTCACGCTACATCGCCGAGGACGCCACGGCGGCCGTCATCGTCAATTACGACGTGCTCGACGCCGTGGCCGATTGCCGTGCCGCGATCAAAGACGGCGCCGCGCGCGCGCACAGCGATCTTTCTTCGAATGTCATCGCGCGCTTCCCGCTTGCCTATGGCGACATCGATGCCGCCTTCGCAAGCGCCGCGCACGTTTTCGAGGAAGTGATCTGGCAGCATCGCGGCGGCGGCATGGCTCTGGAGACGCGCGCGGTGCTCGCCAGTCACGATCCGGTTTCTGATGTGCTGACCGTATGGTCCGGCACGCAGACGCCGCATCTCGGCCGTGGCATGCTCGCCGATCTTCTCAATCGCAACATCGAAACGATCCGGATGATCGCGCCGGACGTCGGCGGCGGCTTTGGCCCGAAGGCGATCTTCTATCCGGAAGAAGCAGTGATCCCGGCGGCCGCACTCAAGCTCGGCCGGCCGGTGAAATGGATCGAGGACCGCCGCGAGCATTTCCTCTGCGCGACCCAGGAGCGCGACCAACACTGGAGCATGGCAATCGCCGTCGACAGTGACGGCAAGATTCTTGGGCTTCGCGGCAGGATGCTGCATGACAGCGGCGCGTTCGTGCCGTGGGGCATCATCATGCCCTACATCGCCGCGGTGACCGTGCCGGGTCCCTATGTGGTCCCGGCCTACCAGCTGGAGACCATCGTCGTTCTTACCAACAAAGTGCCGACGACGCCGGTGCGCGGCGCCGGCCGGCCGCAAGCGGTGTTCGCGATGGAGCGCCTGCTCGACCGCGTGGCGCGCGAGCTGCAGCTCGACCGTGCCGAAGTACGGCGCCGCAATTTCATCCAGCCGGAGCAGATGCCCTACGCCGTCGGCCTGTTGTTCCGCGACGGCAAGCCGCTCGTCTACGACAGCGGCGATTATCCGAAGGGGCAGGAAGCCGCGCTGACGCTCGCCCGCTATGAAAGTTTTCGCGAGCGGCAGCGGGCGGCGCTCGATCAAGGCCGCCTCATCGGCATCGGGCTCGGCAATTATGTCGAAGGCACCGGCCTCGGTCCGTTCGAGGGCGTCACCGTGCGCGTCCTTCCCAGCGGCAAGGTCGCGGTCGCGACCGGCGCCACCAACCAGGGCCAGGGCATCCGCACGACACTGTCGCAGATCGTGGCCGAACAAGTCGGCTGCCGCATCGAGGACATCGTGATGACGATCGGCGATACCGGCGCAATCGCCCAAGGCGTCGGCGCTTTCGCCAGCCGCCAGGCGGTGAATGCCGGCTGTTCGGCGCAGATCGCGGGTCAGGCTGTGCGCACACAAATCATCGCGCTGGCGGCACGCGCGCTCGGCGTCGATGAGAGCGATATCGATCTCGAAGACGGCCAGGCGATCGCGGCCGCCGGCAATAAGCCAACGATCCCGTTCGGCGACCTTGCACGATTGGCGCAGGGCAGCCCCGGCGTGTCGCTGCCGGCGGGTCAGGCGGCGGGGCTGGAGCACACCGCCTACTACACGCCGTCGCAAGCCGCCTATTGCTCCGGCACGCATGTCGCCGAAGTCGAGGTCGATCACATGACCGGCGGCGTGAAAGTTCTCAATTACACGGTCGCCCACGACAGCGGGCGGGTGATCAATCCGCTCATCGTCGACGGCCAGGTACAGGGCGGCGTCGCTCACGGCATCGGCAATGCGCTCCTGGAATGGATGCAATACGACGACAATGCACAGCCGCTGACGACGACGTTCGCCGATTATCTGTTGCCGATGGCGACCGACGTGCCGACCTGCGCCATTGCCCACGTCGAAACGGTCAATCCGCTCAATCCGCTCGGCGTCAAAGGCGCCGGCGAGGGCGGCACGATTCCGGCCCCAGCGGCGATCATTGCGGCGATCGAAGACGCGCTGTCGCCATTCAACGTGCATTTCGCCGAAACGCCGCTGACCCCCGAACGCATCGTCGCGGCGCTACGCGCCGATGGCGCTTATGAAAGGCTATTTGCTGCATAGCGCATGATCCCGAAAAGTGGTCGCCCGTTTCCCGCCTTCGCGAAGCCCGCTTCGGCGGGCGAAGGAAGGTCGGATCAGATCATGCGCAAATGAAAAATATAACACAGCATCAAGAGGGAAGTTCTGGAGCGGCAATGACGAACCCTGAAACGAATACAGCGATCACGCCGTTCTGGCGCTTCTCGCTGAATTTCTACCGCCAGACCGGCGTGTCGGACGCCTGCATCGCCTTGCAGGACGGCTGCGGTGTCGACGTCAATCTGCTGTTGTTTCTGTTCTGGCTCGCCTCCGAGAGCCGGCAATTGTCGGCCGACGAGGTCAAAAATCTCGACGATCGGGTACGCAGTTGGCGCGAGCTCACAATCATCCCGATCCGCGACGCGCGCCGCAAGCTGAAAGGCGCGGCAACGCTGGTCGAACCGGGCAAGCAGGAAACTTTCCGCAATAAGGTGAAGGCGGTCGAGCTCGAAGCCGAGCGGTTGCAGCAGGAGGCGCTCTACGACTTCACGAAATCCGGCCCGCTCGGCACGCAGGCTTCCGCGCGCGCTGCGGCGCGCGGCAACCTCGCGGCTTATGAGCGCGTGATGGGCGTCGGCTTTCCCAAACAGGCCGTCGACCTTCTCAGCGCCGCTTTCGATGGTATCGCCGCGTAGCGACACCCTACTGGAACGGCGCGCCGCGCCGTGGCACAACCCCCGCAACGAGAAAGAGGGCAGGAATGGCCAAAACTGCGGCGCGGCTGATCGTCGGTATATCCGGCGCCTCGGGCACGATTTACGGCGTGCGAATCCTCGAAATGCTGCGCAAGGCCGGGATCGAGACCCACCTGGTCATGTCGAAGTCGGCGGAAATGACGCTGGTCTACGAGACCGACCTCAAGCCGAAAGACGTGCGCGAGCTCGCGTCGGTGCATTATTCCGTCAGCGACATCGGCGCGGCGATCTCCTCGGGTTCGTTCCCGACCATGGGCATGATCATCGCGCCGTGCTCGATCCGCACCATGAGCGAGATCGCGACCGGGGTGACGGCCTCGCTATTGTCGCGCGCGGCCGACGTCGTGCTCAAGGAGAAGCGCCGGCTGGTGCTCGCGGTCCGCGAGACGCCGTTGCATGGCGGGCATCTGCGCGCGATGACCACGCTTGCCGACATCGGCGCGGTCATCGCCCCGATCGTGCCGGCGTTCTATAACCGGCCGAAATCGGTCGACGACATCGTCAATCATACCTGCGGCCGGCTGCTCGACCTGTTCGGCATCGATACCGGCATCGTCAAACGCTGGAAGGGCGGCCCGGCGGAGGAGTGATAATTTCCCTCCCCCGCGCAGCGGGGGAATTCAAGGAGAGAAAACCCATGGACCAGAAACGCTACGATATCGGCCTCGCCAAGCGCAAAAAGGTCTTAGGCGACGCCTATGTCGATCGCGCGCTGCAAAACGTCGATGAGTTCAATCGCGATTTTCAGCGGCTGCTCACCGAATATTGTTGGGGCGAGACCTGGGGCGACGAAACGCTGAAACCGCGCGAGCGTTCGATCCTCAATCTCGGCATGATTGCGGCGCTCGGCAAGATGGAGGAGTTCGCTACCCATGTGCGCGGTGCGCTCAATAACGGACTGACCCCGGACGAGATCCGCGCCGCGCTGACGCAGGTCACGATTTATTGCGGCGCTCCGATCGGCGTCGACTGTTTCCGGGTGGCGAAGCCTATTATCGCCGAGTACGTCAAGAACAAGAAGTAATCATGCTCGATCAGTCCGATCCACGACGTACGAAGAGCAAGTCGAGCGGGCCGCCGCTCGATTTTCAGGAACACCTCGCGCGGCTTGAATCGGCGGGCTTGCTACTCCGCATCGATCGGCCCATCAACAAAGATACCGAACTGCATCCGCTGGTGCGCTGGCAATTCCAGGGCGGGCTGCACGAGGATCAGCGGCGGGCGTTTCTGTTCACCAACGTGGTCAATGGGCAAGGCCGCCGCTATGACGTTCCGGTGGCGATCGGCGCGCTGGCCGCCTCGGCGCGGATTTACGCCGTCGGCATGGGCCGGCCGGTCGAGGAGATCGGCGATGCCTGGATGCAGGCAATAGCCAATCCGATTGCACCCGTCGCGGTAACGTCGGCGCCGTGCCAAGAGGTCGTCATCAAAGGCGACGCGCTGCGTCAGCCCGACGGCGGCCTAAAGCTTCTACCGGTGCCGATCTCGACGCCGGGCTATGACGCGGCACCGTATCTTACGGCGACGCTGTGCATCACGCAGGATCCGGAGACGGGCGTCCGCAACATGGGCACATATCGGGCGGCACTCAAGGCAACCGACCGGCTCGGCGTGCGCATGGCGGCGCGCCCCGGCGGCGCCGGGGGTTATCTGCATTGGCAGAAATACCGAAACCTGAAAAAGCCGATGCCGATCGCCATCGTCGCCGGCGCGCCGCCCGTCGTCATGTTCACCGGGCCGCAAAAACTGCCGATCGACTGCGACGAGATGGCCGTGGCCGGCGGCCTTGCCGGCGCGCCGATCCGCATCGCCAAAGCCTTAACCGTCGATCTCGACGTGCCGGCCGACGCCGAATTCGTCGTCGAAGGACTGATCGATCCCGAATTGCTCGAGCCGGAGGGGCCGTTCGGCGAAAGCCACGGCCATGTCGCGCTCGAAGGTTTCAATATGTCGATGCAGGTCACCGCGATCACCCATAAGCGCGCGCCGGTCTGGGCCTCGATCTTGAGCGAGGTGACGCCGAGCGAATCGAGCGTGATGAAGCGCGTCGCCTACGAGCCGCGCTATCTTGCGTATTTGCGCGACACGTTGGCGATCAAGGGCGTGCGCCGCGTCGCGCTGCACGAGCCGCTCACCAATTTGCGCAAGGTCGTCTTCGTGCAGTTCTCAACCGGAGTGCCGCGCACCGAAATCTGGCGCGCGCTGCAGGGCACTGCGACCCTGCAGGCCGATATCGGCAAATACGTCATCGGCGTCAGCGAGGACATCGATCCGGACAATCCCGACGCGGTGTTCTGGTCGCTCGCCTATCGCGCCAACCCGATCGAAGACGTGCACATCATTCCCCATCGCTCGGAGGGACATGGGCCGAAATCGGGCGGGCCGAGCGAAGAGTCGACCATGCTGATCGACGCCACGCAGAAGGAATCCTACCCGCCGATCTCGCTGCCCAAGCGCGAATACATGGAGCGCGCGCGGGCGATCTGGGATGAACTCGGTCTGCCGGCGCTCACGCCAAAGCAGCCATGGTACGGCTATTCGCTCGGCGATTGGGACGCAATCTGGGACACCTATGCAAGCCGTGCCGTCGCCGGCCAATGGGAAGAAACCGGCAAGGAAACTTTCGCCCGCCGCCGCGGCGGCCTGACGCCGGAAACGCCGGTAAAGAGCGTGAAGGAGTAATCCTATTTTCCGCCCCGCGATGCGGGGGAGGAAAGAATAATCACCGCGGCCGCACCACCGTATCTACGAGCGCCGGCGTGCCGGCTTTGACTTGCGCGATGGCGCGGCGCAGAGCCGGCGCGATGTCGGCTGGCTTCTCGATCGGGCCCTCGGCGTACCAGCCCATGCTCTTCGCCATGGTGGCGAAATCGGGTTCCGGGCCGGTGATGTCCTGGGCGATGTAAGCGCGCTCGACCGGCGTGCCGCGATGATGCGCGACGCGGATCTGGTGCTCCCAGTCGTTGTAATAGGCGCGGTTGTTGTACATCACGATCAGCATCGGAATGTTGTTCTTGGCAGCGCTCCACAGCGCGCCGGCGTCGAACATCAAATCGCCGTCGGGCTGGATGTCGATGACGAGCCGGCCTTTGCCGCGATGCGCCAGCGCGACGCCGAGCGACACCCCGATCTGTGTGCCGGTGCCGAGCGCCTGGCCGGGGTGCCGATACGGCTTGTCGAAGTCCCACAGCTTGTAGACCCATTCCTGCAGATTGCAGGCGGTCAGCACCCAATCCTCGTTTTTGATTGCGTCCCACATTTCGCTCGCCAGCCGCGGCAGCGTGATCGGCACGCCGTCCCAGTCTTTTTTCGCCGCCTCGCTCCAGGACTTGAACAGCGCATCGTGATTCTGCGCGACCGCCTTGGCGCGCTCGGCGACGCGTTTCGCCAGCGACGGGTCTTTGGCAATTCGCTCGCGGCAAATGCGCGTCAGTTCGGGAATCGCGGTCAGGGTGTCGCCGAGGACGCGCAAGCTGCAGGTCGGCATGCGTGCATAGTCCATCGACCACTTGCTCAGATTTATCTCGCCGAAGCCGATGTCGATCATCTGGCAGTCGGGCCCGTAATGCGGCACCACCTGCCGCTTGGTGCGGTCGTTGAAATGTGTCGATTTCTCCCAGTCCCGCGTGTCGAGCATCAGAACGAGATCGGCGTCGCGGAAGGTTTCCTTTTCGCAGCTCAGATTGAGCGGATGGCGGTTGGGAAAATTGAGCCGCGCATGGACGTCGAACACGGCGGCACCGACGGTTTCGGCGAGCGCCACGAGATTGTCGAAACCGTCGGGGCTGCGTGCGACATATTCGGCCATCAGCACCGGATATTTCGCGGCCAAAAGCCGATCGGCGACCTCGGCCAGCGCCACACCGTCGGCAGCCATCCGCGCCGGCACCTTATTGGTGGACGGATTTGGCAGCGCGACGTCCTTCGTCAGCGGCTGCTCCTGCAGCCAGGCGTCGTAGCACATATAGATCGGGCCTTGCGGCTCAGTCATCATCGCCGCATAGGCGCGCGCGAAGGAATCCGGCACGCCTTCGATGCTCGCCGGCTGGTAATCCCACTTCACGTAATGGCGTAGCTGCTCGCCATTGACGTTGGCGGTGTGAATCCAATCGATGAACGGCCGCCGCCGGCTTTCGTCCATCGGGCCGGTGGCGCCGATGACGAAGACCGGGCAGCGATCGATATAGGCGTAGTAGATGCCCATGGTGGCATGCAGCATGCCGACGACGTCGTGGACGATCGCCACCATCGGCTGGCCGGTCGCCTTGGCGTAACCGTGGGCGATCTGCACGGCGATCTTCTCGTGCTGGCAAAGCAGGATCGGCGGATGATTGCCGCCGTAATTGACCAGCGAATCGTGCAGCCCGCGATAGCTCGCGCCGGGATTGAGCGCGATATAGGGAAAACCGTAGTGCTTGAGCAGATCGACGATGATGTCCGACTGCCAGGCTTTCTTGGCGTAGCTCGCCGGCGCCTCCGATTTGGCGTCGTCGTTCATTTTGCGGTCCTTATGATGGTTCTATCGTGCCGCCGCGGTGTCGCGTCGCTGTGGCGCGCTCTCGGCCGCAGCATGGATCGCGGCGCGGATGCGTTGATAGGTTCCGCAACGGCAGATATTGGTGATCGCGGCGTCGATGTCGGCGTCGGTCGGCCTCGGCTTTTCCTTGAGCAGCGCCACCGCCGCCATCATCATTCCGGTCTGGCAGTAGCCGCATTGCGGCACGTCGTGATCGATCCAGGCTTGCTGCACGGGATGCAACTTGCCGTCCTGCGCCAGCGCCTCAATCGTGGTGACATGCGCGGGGCCGACCGTGCCGACCGGCACCTGGCACGAGCGCGTGGCGGCCCCGTTGATATGCACTGTGCAGCAGCCGCATTGGGCAATGCCGCAGCCGTATTTGGTGCCGGTGAGCCCGATCGTGTCGCGCAGCACCCAAAGGAGCGGCGTGTCGTCCTCGACATCGACGCTATACGTCGTTCCGTTGACCGACAGAGCAAGCATTCTCGCCTTTCCCACTTTGGATGCGCTGCCGGGACAAGGTTACCGCGTTCGAACTCCGATGGGAAATGCCCATTCCGTGTGCGGTGGCCGCTCTTTGAGCACTTTCGGGCTGAGATCCAGGCTCGGCTCCCGACTCCATCTCGGCCGGGCAGATTGCCACGCTCCCCGTCAAACTCTTTCCAGGCGCGCAAAATAAGGGCATTCTGCGATCGACACCCTCGCGTCCGGCCCGCTTCGGGCGACCCGTCAGGGCACCATTAAATAGAAACCTGCTTTCTGGAGGAACCCATGAGTTATCGCATAACCCGACGCGGCGTTAACACCGGTATCGGCGCCGCCTTGATTTCACCCGCGCTGGCCGGAACGCCGGCTTTCGCGCAAGGCGCCGCGCCTATCAAAATCGGTTTCAGCATGGCGCTGACCGGCCCGCTGGCGCCGAACGGCAAACAGGCGCTGCTCGGCGCCCAGATTTGGCAAGAAGAAGTCAATGCCAAAGGCGGTCTACTCGGCCGCCAGGTCCAGCTTGTGAATTACGACGACCAATCCAATCCATCGACAATTCCCGGAATCTACACCAAGCTTCTCGACGTCGACAAAGTCGACCTCATCACCGGCCCCTATGCGACCAACATGGTGGCGCCGGCCATTCCGATCGCCATGCAGCGGGGTAAGGTCTTCATCGGCTTGTTCGCGCTCGACGCCAACGGCCAGTTTCACTACCCGAAGTATTTCTCGATGCTGCCGTCCGGCCCGACTCCGAAAGAATCCTTCACCGAGGGCTTTTTCCAGATCGCGTCCGCGCAGAATCCAAAACCGCAAACTATCGCGATCGCGGCCGAGGATGCGGATTTCTCGCACAACGCCGCAGACGGCGCCCGAGCGAACGTGAAAAAGTACGGCTTTAAGATCGTCTACGACAAAACCTATCCGCCGAACACGACCGACTTCTCGCCGATCATCCGCGCGATCCAGGCTGCCGATCCTGATCTCGTGGTGATCTGCTCGTACCCGCTCAGTTCGGTCGGCCTGGCGCTGTCGGCTAACGAGCTCGGCCTGAAGCCGAAGATGATGGGCGGCGGCATGGTCGGATTGCAGGCGACCGTGTTCAAGAACAAGCTGAAATCCAAGCTCAACGGCATCGTGAATTACGAGACCTGGGTGCCATCGCCGAAACTGATGGCGCCGGCCGCGGACTTCTTCAAGACATACCAATCCCGCGCGGCGTCTGCCGGTGTCGATCCGCTTGGCTATTACCTCGGCGGTTGGGGCTATGCGTATTTCCAGGTGCTGCAACAGGCCATCGAGGGCACCAAGAGCGTCAACGATGACAAGCTCGCGGACTACATGCGCGGCCATGAGTTCAGGACCATCATGGCCGACGTCAGGTTCGGCAAGAACGGCGAATGGACCAAATCCGCGATGTTGCAGGTGCAATATCACGGCATCACCGACGCCGCAGACCTCGAAACCTGGCGCGGCATGAGCTACCAAACCGTGCTCACGCCCGCCGACGAGAAGACCGGCGGCGTCATTTATCCCTACGAAAAAGCGTTGGGATGAGCCGTACTGCTGCCCCCGCTAAAAGTAGCTGGGGCAGCAAGACATCTTGTGCCTTTGTCTGACGCGCTCGCGTCAGGCCCAAGCCCGGCGGTCAGACCGGGTATCATGAAACAAAACCCGCTCTCTGGAGGAACCCATGAGTTAACGCATCACCCGCCGCGGCGTCAATGCCGGTATCGGCTCCGCTTTGATCTTACCCGCACTGGCCCGAACGCCCGCCACCGCGCAGGGCGCCGCGCCAATCAAAATCGGCTTCGGCATGGCGCTGACCGGACCGCTTTCACCCAACGGCCAACAGGCCTTGCTCGGCTCGCAGATCTGGGCAGAGGAAGTCAATGCAAAAGGCGGCCTGCTCGGTCGGCCGGTCCAGCTGATCAATTACGACGACCAGTCGAACCCCTCGAATGTGCCCGGCATCTACACCAAGCTGCTCGACGTCGACAAAGTCGACTTGGTCCTGAGCGGCTATGCGACGAACATGGTCGCCCCGGCCATTCCCATCGTCATGCAAAAGGGCAAGCTCATCGTCAGCCTGTTCGCGCTCGATGCAAACGCCGAGTTCAAATACCCGAAATATTTCGCTTTCATACCGACCAGCGGGTCGGCGCCGAGACAGGCATTGACCGAAGGCTTCTTCCAGGTCGCGGCGGCGCAGAATCCCAAGCCCAAGACCCTCGCAATCGCGTCGGAAGATGCCGAATTTGCGCGCAACGCGGCGGACGGCGCCCGCGCCAACGCGAAACAGTACGGCTTCAATATTGTCTACGACAAGAACTATCCGCCGAACACCACCGACTTCTCCCCGATCATCCGCGCCATCCAGGCGGCCAATGCCGATCTCGTCGTGGTCTGCTCCTATCCACTGAGCTCGGTCGGCATGGCGCTCTCGGCCAACGAACTCGGCTTGAAGCCGAAAATGTTCGGCGGCGCCATGGTCGGCCTGCAGGTGACGGTGTTCAAGAACAAGCTCAAGTCCAAGCTGAACGGCATCGTGAACTATGAAAACTGGGTGCCGTCGCCGAAGATGATGGCGCCGGCCGCGGACTTCTTCAAAAAGTACCAGGCGCGCGCGCCGGGCCTCGGCATCGACCCGCTCGGCTACTACCTCGGGGGCTGGGGCTATGCACGTTTGCAGATGTTGGGCCAGGCGATTGAAGGCGCCAAGAGCATCAGCGACGACAAGGTCGCCGATTACCTGCGCAGCCATGAGTTCAACACCATCATGATAAACGGCATCAAGTTCGGCAAGAACGGCGAATGGACCAAAGCGCGGCAGTTGCAGGTGCAGTATCTCGGCATCACCGACGCCGCGGATCTCGAAACGTGGCGGGGCATGAGCTATCAAACCGTGCTCACCCCTCCCGATGAAGCGACCGGCAAGGTCATTTATCCGTTCGAAAAGGCTCTGGGATAGAAGTTCGATCTTCCCCGCGGCGTGAAACGCCGCGGGAGGAGGCGAGATATTTGATGCTGCTGCCGACCTCCCTCGTCGGCTCCTATCCGCAGCCGGACTGGCTGATCGACCGCGTCAAGCTGTCGAAGCAGGTGCCGCGGGTGCGCGCCGACGACCTTTGGCTGGTCGAGCCGGACAAGCTCGAAGCGGCGCAGGATGACGCCACCATCCTCGCCATCCGCGACCAGGAGCGCGCTGGGCTCGATATCATCACCGACGGCGAACAACGGCGCGAAAGCTATTCCAACCGCTTCGCCACCGCGCTCGACGGCATCGACATCGCGAAGCCGGGCACGGTCATCAATCGGAGCGGCCGGCCGATTCCGGTGCCGCGCGTGGTCGGCCCGATCCAGCGCACGCGCCCGGTCGAGCTTCGCGATCTCAAAATGCTGCGCGCCAATACCGGCCGCGCCGTCAAGGCGACGCTGCCCGGCCCATTCACCATGAGCAAACAGGCGCAGGACGACTACTACAAGGACGAGGAAGCGGTGGCGATGGCTTACGCCGCCGCCGTGAATGCCGAGATCAAGGATCTGTTCGGCGCCGGCGCCGACATCGTGCAGATCGACGAGCCGTGGATGCAGCAGCATCCCGACAAGGCCCGGCGATATGGCCTCAAGGCGCTCGATCGCGCGCTCGACGGCGTCGCCGGCACGGTCGCGGTGCATCTGTGCTTCGGCTATGCCGCCGTGGTGCACGACAAACCGCCGGGCTATTCGTTCCTGCCGGAACTGGAAGGCTGCAAAGCGCAGCAGATTTCCATCGAGGCGGCGCAACCCAAGCTCGACCTCAAAGTGCTCAAGGAATTGCCGTCGAAGACCATCATCCTCGGGGTGATCGATCTCGCCGATATGACCGTCGAAAGCCCGCAAACGGTCGCCGGCCGCATCCGCCAAGCGCTCGCTTACGTGCCCGCCGAACGCATCGTCGTCGCGCCCGATTGCGGGATGAAGTACCTGCCGCGCGCGATCGCCTTCGGCAAGATGCAGGCGATGGCGGAAGGCGCGGCGATCGTGCGACGCGAACTTGGTGGCGCATAGCCGCAGTTTCGCCAATGAGAAAACCATGCCGGAACCTGTCACCTTCTCGTCGGACGGCCTGAAACTTTCCGGGGTCATTCACCTGCCCAACGATCTCAAGCCGGGTGAGCGCCGGCCCGCCATCATCATGATGCACGGCTTCGGCGGAACAAAAGCAATTGGACCCGAATGGGTCTGCCGGCAGTGCGCGGAATGGGGCTATGTCGCGCTGCGCTTCGACTTTCGCGGCTGCGGCGAAAGCGAAGGCGAGCGTGGCCGCGTCATTCCACTGGAGGAAGTCGCCGACGCCTTGAATGCCGTGACCTACATGGCGGCGCGCAACGAGGTCGATCCCGGCGCCATCGCGCTATGCGGCTCGAGCCTCGGCGGCGGGGTTGCGGTGCAGGCGGCGGCAGACGATCGGCGCGTGGCGGCGGTGATCGTGGAGAACGGCGTCGGCCATGGCGAGCGCGTGATCCGCTCCATGCACTCGCCGGAATCTTGGCGAAAATTCCTCGAACTGTTGGAACAGGGGCAGCGCTATCGCGAGCGGACCGGCAAGTCGATGATGATTCATCGCTTCGACATTTTCGAAATGCCGAAGCAGCTGCAGCTCAACCTGACTTCCCAAAATGCGCTGATGGAATTTACCGCCGAGACGGCGCTCGGATTTTTCACGTTCCGCCCGGAGGAGGTCGTGGCCCAGATTAGTCCACGGCCGCTTCTGCTGCTGCATAGCGTGCGCGATAAGGTGACGAATTACGAGGAGGCGTTCAGTCTGATCCGCATGGCGAAGCCGCCGGTGGAATTGCATTTGCTCGACGGCACCGATCATTTCATGTTCGTCAATACCGACCCGCGCGTCTCATTCACGTTGAAAAATTGGCTTGACCGATTCTTCCCGGCGCAACGAAGGACCGCTAGCTGACTTTCCCCTCTCCCCGCGCCGGGGAAAGAGGTGAACGTTCCAGCGCGTTCCGGTCCCATTTCGCGAGGTCGGCGGCGGCGGCATAGGTTTCCTGCAAAAAGCCGAGCAAGAGCGTGTCCGGGTCAGTCGCCTGCCGTACGGCATCGTACGGCAAAATGAATTGCCCGAGATTTTTGTCGTAAAAGGCCTCGGCGGTTTGCAAGCGCGTATCGCCGTAACCGGCCGGCTCCGGATAGGCATAGACGTAAAACGCGGCGCGGCCGTAGCCGCCATTGCCCGGCCAGAAGCCGCAGCTCGAGACTTCGTGCGAATAGGCCTCGGCCATCACCCAGTTCGCGACGTTGGGCGTCACGCCTTTAGGCGGCGGCGCAGTGCGGCCGGAAAAGCGCGTCACCGCAAGGTCGAAGCTGCCCCAGAAGAAATGCACCGGGCTAACTTTGCCGATGAAGCGGGCGCGGAATTCATTCATCACGCGATGCGATTGCAGCAAAGCCCGCCAGAATTTTTGTACGTAAACGGGATCGTATTGCGCGTGGGTGCGATCTTGGTCGAATGGAACGGCGTTCTCGATTTCGCTCGGTACGGTCCAGATATGCACATCGATACCGAGCCGGCGCAGGCGCTGCATGAATTCGGCATAGAAGTCGCCAACCGCCATCGGCTTGAGTGCAAAGCTCTCGACACAGCCATCGCTCGTTTCGATGACCAGCCGATGGCTGGCGAAGTCGAAGACGATATCGAACGTGCCGCCGGCATAGGGCATCGCCGGCGCGGCCAGCCCGCGCGCCGTCACCAAGAACGTCGCATTCCACCAATGATTGATGAGCGGCGTGACCGCGATGCGCACCTTGCCGGCGATTTGCGTCCACAACTGCAGCGTGTCGCAGGTCTCGTTCCACGCCGACAGCGGAAGATCGGGCCACTGCGAATTGCTACTCATGGTCCAGTCCTTACATGCAGGGTGCGTCGAGGGTCGCGAACCCACCACCAGCTATTCAGAATGATAAGGCGCACGTGAGCACTTGCACATCCGTCCGGAATTCGCGATCCTGACACCTGAATAAATCAAAGCGGATTTGCAGGGAATCCCGGTTCCCGATACGGCGCATGAGGGAGAAATGACGATGGAAATCAGCATGGACGGCACCGACCCCGCGACCTGGGACCCCGCCCTCGATGGCGTCCTGGCGGCACCGAAGAATCATACGGTGCTCTACGAGGACGATTCGATCCGCGTCATCTCCGTCACGGTCGCTCCGGGCGAAACCGAGAAGCCGCACCACCATCGCTTCCCCGCGATCTTTGTCATTGACCGCATGGTGAAGGCGCGCGACTTCAACGGCGCCACCAATAAAGAAATCCCGCTGCCGATTCCTAAGGACCCCGTCTTCCCGATTACCGTCAGATTCCCGCCGCAGCCGCTGCACTACGTCGAGAACCTCGATACAAAGCCGTTCCACGCGACCAGGATCGAGTTCAAGAAGGGCTTTCCGGCCGGAATGTAACGCCGCCGGTTACAGCATATCCTTGATGGCGCGGATGAGGTTGCGATCGACGCTGATCAGGTCGGCGTCGCGCGGCAATGCCAGCTTCTCGCGCTCCTGCGCCGAAAGTCCGCGTCCTTGCAGGATCACGCGCCCATCGGAGGTCAGGAAGATCGACGAGGCTTCATTTTCGTCGCTCCCCTTCCACACCAGCTCTACACGAAAATTCACCGTCATTTTGTGCGCGTTATTCCGCCGCCGTGGCATGCAACGCGGCGGCCTCTTCCTCGCGATAAAGGCGATCGACGATGCGCCGCGCCTGCATGCCGCCGGCATCGGCGTTGATGTCGACCTGCGGCGCGTCCGGGCGCACGCTGATCGAGCGCTGCTGCGCGGTAAACACCGCCACGTCTTCGAGAAAAGCCGTCTTGATCTGCTCGAACACCCGATCGGTCATTTCGGCGTTGCGCGGTTCGAAATTATGCGCCTGCGCCCAGAAATAATGCGCGGTGGTCTCGGTTTCGGGCGTGATCGCGTTGAGGTTACGCATGCCGATGCCGCCGACGCGGCGGCCTTCCGGCGCGCCGGTTCCGGTCGGACAGGCGCCGACGTCGAGACGCAGGAAGGCCGGCGGCGTGTAGTCGATGATCTGCCAGCGGTCGACATTGCCGGTGAACTTGCCGACCTTGACGAAAGTCGGCGGCGCCGGCTGGTCGATGATCCAGCGCGTCACCAAGACATTGTTCGGCGCGCGCTGGACTTTGACCGCCGCGTGCTCGACCAGCGCCATATTGCCGATCGTGGTTTCGTGAACGAAGGCGAGATGAGTGAGATCGAGGAGATTGTCGACGACAAGCTGCCAGTTGGCCTCGACATGAAGATATGAGGGCTTGGCGCCCCAGTCCGGGTCGGCCAGCCAGTGGAAGTCGCAGATCTGCGAAGGGTCCGCCAGCGCCGGATCGCCCATCCAGAGCCAAATCCAGCGGTAGCGTTCGACCACGGGATAGGTCCGCACGCGGGCATTTTGCGGGATGTGGTCCTGACCGGGCACCCGCACGCATTTGCCGGAGCCATCGAAGCGCAGGCCGTGATAGTGGCACTGCAGCGCATCGCCGACGACTTTTCCCATCGACAGCGGTAGACGCCGATGCGGGCAGCGATCCTCGAACGCGTGCAGCGCGCCATTTCCGGCGCGGAACAAGACGACCGGCTCGCCGAGAATCGTGCGGCCGAGCGGACGCTCGCGAACTTCGTCGTCCGAAGCGGCGACGTACCAGTAATTCCGCAGAAACATCGCAGCCTCCTTGGCATCCTCCTTGCGGCGCTTCGTGTCCTAAGTCTATGCGCCCAGCGCCCTGCCCTCAATCCATCATTCTGGCCAAGCATGATGGCTAAGCGCCGCGACGGTTTTAATCTGTCGCGAAATGCTTATAATGCTAAGGAATTTAACGCTACCGATTTTTAGCGAGCCGACATGCCGGGAAGCGCCGGTCCGGAACTGTTGCAAGCTTGGATTGCCCGCGCCGCCGATCGCGCGCCGGATAAGCCTTGGGTCGTTGCGGCCGAGGACGGCCGCACGGTCAGCTACGGGCAATTGCGCGATATCGCCGGCCGCTTTGCTACTTTCCTGCACCAACGTGGGATTGGCCGCAATGACCGGGTTGCGCTCCTTGCCAATAATTCAATCGAGCACCTGCTGTGCTATTTCGGCGTGATGGCGGCCGGCGCGACGGTTTGCACCGTGCATATCGAGATGAACCGCAATCAGCTCGGAAATATTTTCGAGCGGCTGCGGCCAAAGCTCGTTCTTTACCAGGACGGTTTGCAGCTCGATGACGCGCTTGCCGCAGCGTCCGCGCCGCGGCTGCGGATCGGACGCTGGAACGAGCCGGAAGACAGCACACTATTTGCCGAGCTGAAGCGCTTGGCGCCGAGCGAGCCGCAAAGCACCGCGCGCCAGGACGACGATGCGATCATCCTGTTCACATCGGGCACCAGCGCCAAGCCCAAGGGCGTGGTTTTAAATTTCCGCGAATATTTGTTGAACATCGATCCGCTCGCCGCAGGCTTCGGCATCAGCGCCGGCGATCGGCTTTACGATTTCCGCCCCTTCAGTTGGAATTCGGCGCAGACTTTGGGCGCGCTCACGGTCGTTAACCGCGGCGCCACATTAGTGCTGGCGGAAAAATTCTCGGCGAGCCGTTTTTTCCGGCACCTGCGCGATCATGGCGTCACCATCGCCACCGGAAATCCGACGACGATCAATATCCTGCTCAACAGCGAACAGACTTGGCATGAGCAGACTTGGCATCGCGATAATCTGCCGAAGCTGCGCTTCGTCACGTCGAGCTCGGCGCCGCTATTGCTCGAAGAATGGAAGCGGTTCGAGCAGAAATTCGGCATTCCGGTCGCGCAAGGCTGCGGCGCCAGCGAGGTGAGCTGGATTGCGGCCATTCCCGGCGAACAACGGCGCCTCGGGCGGGTCGGGCGGCCGCTTGCCTATCACGATCTCGCCATTGTCGATGCCGAGGGCCGGCGCCTGCCCGCGGGCGAAATCGGCTATGTGGAACTGGGCGGGCTGGGCGATCATCCTTACCGTTATCTCGGCGAGGACGGCGAGGTGAAAATCCACAGCCGCGGGCGTTTCCGCACCGGCGATCTCGGCAGTCTCGATGCCGACGGCTTTTTGACGCTGAGCGGCCGCGAGAAAGAACTGATCATCCGCGGCGGCGCAAAAATTTCGCCGCTCGAAATCGATTCCTGCCTGATGCAATGCGCCGAAGTGATCGAGGCCGCGACCGTCGGCGTGCCGGACGCGATCTATGGCGAGGAAGTCGTCAGTTACGTCGTCCCGCGCCCCGGCACGAATCCCAGCGCGGACGCGCTATTACAATATTGCGCCGGTGTGCTGCCGGCGTTCAAGGCGCCGAAGCGTATCGTGCTGAGCACATCGCTGCCGAAGACCGAACGCGGCAAGCTCGACCGCAAGGCGTTGACGGAGAGATGGCGGCAACAGGTGGGCGGTTAACTCGGCCCCCTCACTTCGCCGTTCACTTCGACAAGAAACTCACGAGCTTCGGAATGACTTGATCCGGCGCCTCGTCGATCAGCCAGTGGCCAGAGCCTTTGATAACCACGCCCTCGACATTGTCCGCCACCAGTTGCGCTTGTTGGATCAGGAAATCTCCCGAGGCCTTCTCGCCTGTCAGGACCAGCATCGGCATGGTCAATTTGGTCGTGGCGAAGCCGGAGAAATCCTTGCCATCCTGCTCGAAGGCCCGAAACACCTCGAAGCCCGCCCGCATGGCGCCGGGCCGCGCATAGGCTTTGGCGTAGAAATGGCGGTCGCGCCCCGACACCGACTTCTTCGGATTGGCGGCGAAATCATTCCAGAAGTGCTCGAAGTAGATGCGCTCGCGGCCGGCGACCAGCTTTAACGGCGTCTCGCCGTAAAAATTGAAATGCCACTTGTCGTGCAGCAGCCAGACATGCGCCCAATCGCCGACGCCCGGCAGGAACGCATCCATAAGGACGATGCGATCGATCTCGGTGGGATATTGAGCCGCATAGGCGTAGGCGACCATAAGCCCGATGTCGTGGCCGGCAATGCGCACGCGCTTCAAGCCGAGCAAGGCCGCGAGCGCGTGGATATCTTGCGCCATCGTTTTCTTGTCATAGCCTTGTGGCGGCTTGTCATAGCCATTTGCCGGCTTGGACGACTGGCCGAAACCGCGCAGATCCGGCGCGATCACGGTATGGGTCTTGGCAAGCTCCGGAATCAGCGGCCGCCACATGTGGCTGTTCTGAGCATAGCCGTGCAGTAAAATGACCGGTTCGCCTGTGCCTGCGGCAAGATAATGAAGCCGCACGTCGCCAAGCTTGGCGAAGTGGCTCTGGATGCGCGGCGCTTTGTTTGCCTTCCGCTTGGCCACGGCGATTCGCCTACCGCCCCGTCCGCGCCAGCGAATGCACCCAGCCGTGCATGCGCTTCTTGGCGTTGGCGATGTCTTCCTTGGAGAAGAAATCCTCCGGCTTGACTTTATCGACCGGATAGATGGGGCGGAGGAAGTCGCTCTCATACCCAAAAGGAACGGTGGCATCGATGCCCATGCCGCCTTCGAACTGCGTGTTCGACGCCGTCCATTGCCGCTCGCCCGCGGTCATGCGTTCGGCCGGCATGAAAGTCTGGCCGCGGCCGCCGGGGATCGGATTGAGAATATCGGCGCGCGGATTTACCCGCGTGGTCAGGCACCACATGATGTCGTCCATCGAATACGGATCGACGTCCTCGCTCACCGCGATCGCAAGCCGCATGCCTTGCGAGCAGGACAACGCGGCGGCCATGAAATTGCGCTGCCAGCCCTCGTCGATCTGATGGCGCTTTCTTCACCTGGATGATGCAGCCGCCCCAATCGGTCATGCAGTACGGGATCACCACGTTCTGCACGATGCCCGGCTGCAGCCGGTTGCACAGTTCGTAGATGGCGGCCTCGCGCACCGTGGTGTCGATATTGTGGTCGTCGAGCATGTGCACGCCGAGCGCGAAGATGATCGGCTTGGTTTCCGGCTTGCGCATGGTGATGGCGGTGACGTGGAAGGTCGGAGCCTTGTACGACTTGCCCATGTAGCCCGCCCATTCCGGGTGGAAATGATAGCGGCCCTGCACGCCGGCATCCTCGGCTTCCTTGGTCTCGAAGCGGCGGTCGCGCGGATTGACGTAACCTTCGAGCACCAATTCGCAATCGGCGAGCGCCATGGCGTCGACGGTGCGCGCTTTGACCAGCCGGATCGGCGCGCCCTGCACCGCGGATGCGATGCCGATCTCATCGCAGCCCATCGGCAAGATCGCATAATCGAAACCGGCGCCGGCCAATAACGTGCAGGCCGGCGGCACGCCGAAGCACATGGTGATCGGCACCGGCTGGTCTTCCTTGTAATATTTGTTCACCACCTGCCACATATGCGAGCCGGGCGAGATCTGGAACGTGCCGACATTGCCCCAGCGGAAATTCATGCGGTTATAGCCGAGGTCGGAACCGCCATCGAATTGCGGGCCGGTGACGCAGCGGATGCCGGAGCCGACGGTCAGTTCCGGCTCGTAGGTGGTGTGGCGGATCGGCACCATCCATTGGTTGACGTCGTTCGGCCGCTCGATTACGTGCTCCTGGCACGGCGCCTCGCTTTGCGCGATCTCCACCGGCTTGATCGGATGCGACAGCGCGTGCGCCAGCTTGCGCACCCGCTCGGCATCATCCTTCCAGCCAAACATGCGGTTGATCATCACCATGTCGCCGAACAGATTGGTGATGACGCGATGGTTCGGCTTGCCCTTGACGTTGTTGAACAGGACGGGACAGCCGCCATCCATGTGCTTTTGCAAGCCGGTGACCTGCAAATCTGGATCGACTTCCTTGTCGGTCTCGATCAGCTCGCCCGACGCGCGCAGCCAGTCCAGCGTGCTGCGCAAATCGAAAGCCTGGTTCGGCGTCGCGGGTTGATCCCTGCGCTGATCTTCCCTCCGCAGTGGCTGTTGCATCGATCGCGTTCCCATTACATAGAATTCTAAGTATTATCCGTCGGGCGAACCGGAGCTGTCAACGCCGATGCCGCGTTCACCGCGAATACAGCATGCACGCCGCGCCGTCGAGTTCCCGCCGCAGCTCTCTTCCGGTTATCTCGTGCGCGATGCACACCGCGCGTTTCAAAGGCTGTTGGAGCGGCGCATCGCGCCCTTCGGTGTGACGCGCGGCCAATGGTATTTTCTGCGTGTCCTGTGGAACGCGGATGGGCTGTCGCAGCGAGAATTATCGGCGCGGGTCGGCATGATGGAGCCCACCACCGTGATTGCGCTGCGCAGCATGGAGCGCAGCGGGCTCATCCGCCGCGTCCGCGGCGACGACGATCGGCGCAAGGTACGGGTCTTCCTCACGGCGAAAGCAAAACGCCTGCGCAACGAATTGCTCGACCTGGCGCGAGGCATTACCGACGAGGCGGAACAGGGGATCGCAGCGCGCGAGCTCGGCTCGTTCCGCCGCGTCATCACGCGGATGACCGCCAATCTCGATCGTGTCGAACGCTAAAGCGTGACCGCCGGCGGCCGGCAATCGCCTAGGAGATCGGCTTCGGATGCAACAGCGGCCCGACCGCCGACCGTAAGCGAGACACCCAGTGCCACACCAGCGGTGTTTGCTTGATGAAACGCTTGGCCCGCCGCCGCGCGATCGAAAGAAGACTCGCGGGCCAACCGCGCCAAGTCGCCGCCCTGCTGTAGTCGTACAGCTTCAAACGCAGATCGGACCATTCCAGCTTGTAATGTTCGTCTCCGATCGTGAAATCGAACAGCCGCAGGCCGCGCTCGATCGCGTAGGCCAGAAGCTCGCGAAGATGGAGCGTGCCGGGGCCGTAGCGGGTCAACGCACCCTCGCAATAGCTCGACAGCACATGGTAGTAGCAGTCGCCGAACACGATCGCGAGATTTGCCGCCGCGCACTCCGTGCCGATTTGAACGCGGCTGACGTGAGCCAAATGACGTGAATTCGGATTTGACGCGAAATCGGCAAAGAATTCCCGATATCCGGGCCGCGCAAATATGTCGGCAATTCCTTTGCGCGAAAATATCCGCCTCTTCTGCTCCCACAAAGTGTCGAGAGTTTCGCGCAGGTCTTTCGGCTCAGCGATGGTTTCGAAGCGAATTTCGCCGAACTCGGACATGTGCTTGCGCTTGGCGCGGTCGCGCCGGCGCGTCGCCGAAGACCGGCGCGCGCGATAGAACGTCTCCCAGTCATCGCTCAATTGCGTGATATGCGCGCTATTGGCGTTGGGCATAACACTGAGATTGACGAATGGATTGATTTGGACGCCGACCGTTTGCGGCATCTTCTCAAACTCGATCCAGTCGAAGCGCAGCTCCGGATCGGATTGCAGGCGCTGTTGCAGCTCGCGCCAAAGCGCAACGAAGCGGTCGGCGGTAACGCGTTGCGCAAAATCGCGCGCCAAAAGCGGCGCATTATAGTCGCACAGATCCTGGCCAAGCCAACACAGCCGCCGCGTCGAACGGCGCGTTTCAATCGCGAGCGGCAGGATGAATGCGGTTCTGCCGTCGGCGAAACGACCGACGACGATGATCGGCACGACGTCATTGCGCTCGCCGATATGGCGTTGCCACTCCGCCAGCCATCCGAAAGTCTGGAATGCCGTGCATTCGGCGACTTGTTCGAAGCTGCGCCATTCGTCTTGGACGGCGTCCAAATCGGTGCAGATGGCCAAGCTCAGATCCGGCGCGAACTCGCGCGACAAATCCGTCAAACGCGAAAACGCGGCATGCCCGACATCGACGGGTGAAGTCGCCGTCCGAAACGCCGCTGATGGTGTTGCACGTGTCACTATCACGACCGGACCGGCTGAAGCTGCATCGGAACTTTCATAGTAGAAAATCCTTAAATGTGCATCCCCGACGCGCGGTTACGTGGGGTTAACGTAAAGAGATCGCTGGCCCCTGCGCCTTGTGGCGGCGTGTCGGTTTAGCGCAGTTAATCCGGTAGAAACGACCACTCGACAGCCGTATCCTTAACTTAATAGTTTCGGTATGGCGCACCGTACCCGGCCCGATGGGGAGGACCTTATGAATAGCTTTCGGTATTGGTTTCGCATTGTCGGCCTGTGCCTGATGGCATTGCCGGCGGCAACCGCGGTGCACGCCCAAGCCGGCAACTATCCGAGCAAGACGGTCACGATTATCTCCGACGCAGCGCCGGGCTCGACGCCGGACGTCGACGCTCGCTTCGTCGCCGAAGGGCTGACCAAAGCATTTGGGCAGCAATTCATCGTGGTCAATCATCCCGGCGCCAATGGCAGCATCGCCGCCCACGCCGCTACCGACGCCGCACCCGACGGCTACACGCTGTTCATGCCGGCGCTGTCGACTTTCGTCGCGCTGCCGTCGGTTGCGCCCAACCTGCCGCTGAAGCTGCCGCGCGACTTCGTGCCTATCGGATACACGGCGGAAAATCCGATGTTCGTCGCGGTGAACCCCAAGCTCGGCGTCAGCACCCTGCCGCAACTCATCGCGCTCGCCAAAGCGGAACCGGGAACGATTTCGATCGCGGTGACCGGCGTCGGCAGGCTCACGGATCTCACCGGCCTCTTGTTACAGGACCGGGCGGACGTCAAGCTGCTGCCGGTTCCATACAGCGGCGGCCCGGCGGCGGCACTCGCCGACGTCGGTTCGGGCCGCGTGTCGATGATCATCGAGGGCTATTCCGGAATCGTCGGCGCGGTGAAGGCCGGACAGGTGAAGCTGATCGCGGTCGCCTCGCCCGAGCGCCTGCCGCAGTTTCCCGATCTGCCGACGGTGGCCGAAACGCTGCCGGGCTTTGCCGCGCTTGGCTGGCAAGTCCTGGTCGCCCCGAACGGCACGCCCGCGCCGATCGTCAGCAAAGTGAGCGATGTTTTGGCTAAGGTCGTCAGCGACGCGGATTTCAAGAAGCGCCTGGCAAACATCGGCAGCTATTCGCGCGCTATGACGCCTGAGCAAACGCTGGCCTTCGTCGAGAAGGAGCAACAAACCTGGTTTCCGGTATTGCAAAAAGTTTCTACACAGTAATGGATGGCTTTCAGAAGGGATTTCGACATGTTGACGCTTTATTACGCTCCCGGTGCGTGCTCCATGGCCTCGCACATCGTGCTTGAGGAAAGCGGCGAGAAATACGAGCCGAAGAAGGTCGACCTCGCCGGCGGCGAGCAGCGCACCGAGGCGTACCTTAAAATCAATCCGCTGGGCCGTGTGCCGGCGCTGCGTCTCGATAATGGCGAGCCGCTGACCGAGAACACCGCCATTCTGCCCTATCTCGGCAAGCGGTTCGACCTTTGGCCGAAGGACCCGGTGGCCGAGGCGAAGGCACTGTCGCTGATCGGCTTCTTTGCGACGAGCGTACATCCGGCTCACGCCCATGTCGGCCGGCCCGAGCGCTATACGGCCGATGCGAATGCCTATCCGGGGATCAAGGACATGGGCTTGAAGACCTTCCACGGCTATCTGAAGCAGATCGACGGCATGCTGGCGGGACGCGAATGGTTCTCCGATCGCTACTCGGTGCTCGATCCCTATGGTTTCGTCTTCTACACCTGGGGCGTGCGCCGTGAACTGCCGATGGCGGAGCTGAAGAACTACACCGCGCTCAAGGACCGGCTCATGAAGCGGCCGGCCGCAGCGCGTGTGGTCGCGGACGAGAAGATCAAGGCGTAGGCGCAGCCTATATCCCGCGAACGTCGTCATGGCCGGGCTTGACCCCGCCATCCACTTCTTTGATCTTGCTCTGCCATAAAGACGTGGATGCCCGGCACAAGAGTCTACACTTGGGCTCGCCGGAGGCGAGACCCGAGTGCCGGGCATGACGAGGACGCAGGCTCACGCCGTTTTCTGCACCTTGAGCCCGAGCTCGTTGATCGTGCGCTCGCGCATGATGAATTTTTGAATCTTGCCGGTGACCGTCATCGGGAATTCGTCGACGAATTTGACGTAGCGCGGCACCTTGTAGTGCGCGATCTGGTTGCGGCAGAACGTCTTGATCTCCTCTTCGGTCGCGTCGACGCCGGGGCGCAATTTGACCCAGGCGCAGATCTCCTCGCCGTAGCGGTCGTCCGGCACCCCGATCACCTGGACGTCCTGAATCTTGGGATGCCGATACAGAAATTCCTCGATCTCGCGCGGATAGACGTTCTCGCCGCCGCGGATCACCATATCCTTGATGCGGCCGACGATGTTGCAATAGCCTTCGGCGTCGATGGTGGCGAGATCGCCGGTGTGCATCCAGCGCGCCGCGTCGATGGCCTCACGGGTGCGCTCCTCGTCGCCCCAGTAGCCGAGCATTACCGAATAGCCGCGCGTCAACAGTTCGCCCGGCGCGCCGGGCGGCACGATGCGGCCGTTCAAGTCGACGATCTTCACTTCGAGATGCGGCTGGATGCGGCCGACGGTCGAAACGCGCCGCTCCAGCGGATCCTCGGTCGAGCTCTGGAAGCTGACTGGGCTCGTTTCGGTCATGCCATAGGCGATGGTGATTTCCTTAAGGTTCATTTTGGCGACGGCGCGCTTCATCACTTCGATCGGACACGGCGAGCCGGCCATGATGCCGGTGCGCAACGAGGAGAGGTCGAAACGGCCGAACTCCGGATGATCGAGTTGCGCGATGAACATGGTCGGCACGCCGTGCAACGCGGTGCAGCGCTCCGCGGCGACCGTTTCCAGCGTGACCAGCGGATCGAAACCCTCGCCGGGAAAGACCATGCAGGCGCCGTGCGTGACCGCCGCCAGATTGCCCAACACCATGCCGAAACAATGATAGAGCGGCACCGGGATGCACAGGCGATCCTCCGGCGTCAGCCGCATCGCCTCGCCGATGAAGAAGCCGTTGTTGAGGATGTTGTGATGCGACAGCGTCGCGCCTTTGGGAAAGCCGGTTGTCCCCGAGGTGAACTGGATGTTGATCGGCTCGTCGAATTGCAGTTGCGGCGCCAGTTCGGCGATGCGCTTGTCCTCCGCGGCGGTGCCGCGGGTGAGAATTTCAGAAAAGCGGAACGTGCCGGGGTGCCAGCCGTCGCCGAGCAGTACGACCGAACGTAGCGCCGGCAGCCGCGCCGATTCAAGCTTGCCCGGCGTGGCGTGGCCGAGTTCCGGCGCCAGTTCGCGCAACATGCCGACATAATCCGAGGTCTTGAAACGCTCGGCGAGGATGAGCGCCTTGCAGCCGACTTTGTTGAGCGCGTATTCCAGTTCGGCGATGCGATAGGCGGGATTGATATTGACCAGGATGAGGCCGGCTTTCGCGGTGGCGAATTGGGTCAGCACCCATTCCGAATTGTTGGGCGACCAGATGCCGATGCGGTCGCCGGGATGAAGGCCGAGCGTCAGAAGCCCGGCGGCGAGCTTGTCGACCTGTTGCCGCAATTCGCCGTAGCTCAATCGCACCTTTTGGTGGCGGACGATCAGCGCCGGGCGCGACGCCCATTCGGTGCAGGCGGCGTCGAAGAACTGTCCGATCGTATCGCCAAGGAGCGGCTGATCGCTCGCACCGTGAACGTAGCTCCGCGTAAGCCCAGTCATAGCCGTTTCCTCCGCACGCCTGTCCGGCGTCTTTACTAGCAAAGCTACACAACTTCTCGGCGTCAGTGGAGAGGCGCAATGCGGGTTTGTGCGGCGAAATGCATGGCCAGATTAGCTTTTAGCGGGCGGGCGGGCTTGGTACACTTGGTTAAACACGCGCGATAAGGGCGCTACCCAAGGAGATTCATGTCCGGCACGCATGAGGAACTTTCCGTGTCGCTCTGGCGCGGCGGCGAGGAGGGCCGTTACCAGACTTACAACGTGCCCCGGCGCGAAAGTCAGACCGTGCTCGACGTCGTCACTTTCGTGCAGCGCCATCTCGATCCGACGCTGTCTTACCGCTTTGCCTGCCGGGTCGGCGTGTGCGGCTCCTGCGCCATGACCGTCAACGGCCGGCCGCGATGGACGTGCCGCACGCATGTGGCGAAAGTCGCCGGCGGCGGCCGTCTGGAGATCGGTCCGCTGGAGAATCTTCCGGTAATCAAGGACCTGACCACCGACATGGAACAGTTTTTTCGGAAATGGCAGCAGGCCAAAGGCGTTTTTACGCCATCGCGGACGCGGCGCGACGCCATTGCGCAAATCCGGCCCGATAGCCCGGCCCGCGTCGCCGCCGATGCCGCGATCGAATGCATCAATTGCGGCGTCTGCTACGCCGGCTGCGATACGGTGCGCTGGAATTCCGGTTATGTCGGCCCGGCGGCGCTGACGCGCGCGTGGACGCTCCTCAACGACGAGCGCGATGCCGGCAATACCGCGCGGCTGCAAGCCGTCGCGGCGTCCGGCGGCTGTCATTCCTGTCACTCGCACCAGTCCTGCCAGGAGCTTTGTCCGCAGGCGCTCAATCCGACTGCCGCGATCGCGGCCTTAAAGCGGCGCACGGCGGCGGCTTATCTCAAGGGCGAGATCACGGCATGAATGTGCGTCTCTATGTCTGGCAGCGCGCGACCGCGGCCGTCATGGCGCCGCTCGTTCTCGGCCATATCGCCGTCATTTTCTACGCCACGCGCCAAGGTTTTAGCGCCGCGGATATCCTTTCGCGCACCCGCGGCAGCATCGTATGGGCGGCCTATTACGGCGTCTTTGTCGCCGCCGCTGCCATCCACGCATCGATCGGCATCCGCAACATTTTGAGCGAATGGTCGCCGCTCAATGAACGCCGCGCGGGCCTTCTTGCGGTCGTATTCGGCTTGCTGCTCGCGGTGCTTGGCGCGCGCGCCGTGGCCGCCGTGGTGCTGTCATGATGGCCGGCCAAGTGAAACATCGCGGCAGCGCGCTGTGGATCGCAGCCTTAGTGCACCGGCTTTCCGGTCTTGCGCTCGCGATTTTTCTGCCGTTCCATTTTCTAGCGCTCGGTCTCGCCATCGACGGCGCCGCGCGACTTGACGGCTTCCTGCGCTGGACCGATCAGCCGCTGGTCAAGCTCGCCGAAGCCGGCTTGGTGTTTTTGCTCGCCGTGCATTTGCTCGGCGGCTTGCGCGTTTTGGTCATCGAGAATTTCGCTTGGCGGGACGACCAAAAACAGCTTGCGACGATTGCCGCCGCGGTGTCGGTCCTCGTTGGGATCGGCTTTCTCGCGCGGCTGTTCTGAGGATCGCATGAAGCTCGAGCGGATGAAGACCGACATTCTGATCCTCGGCTCCGGCGGCGCCGGGCTATTCGCCGCGCTGCACGCCTTGAAAGCCAATCCCGATCTCGACATCACGATTGCGAGCAAGGGGCTCCTCGGCAAATGCGGCTGCACGCGTATGGTGCAGGGCGGCTACAACGTCGCGCTCAACCCCGGCAACTCGATCGAGCGCCATTTCATGGACACGATCGAAGGCGGCAAATGGTTGCCGCATCAGGAACTGGCCTGGACGCTTGTGACCAAGGCCATCGAGCGCGTGCAGGAACTCGAAAACGAGATCGGCTGTTTCTTCGACCGCAATCCGGACGGCACGCTGCACGGCAAGGCCTTCGCCGGGCAGACCTTCGATCGCACCGTGCACAAAGGCGACCTGACCGGCATCGAGATCATCAACCGACTGATGGAGCAGGTCTGGGCGCGGCCGATCCGCCGCTTGGAGGAGCACCGCGCCGTCGCGCTTATTCCCGCGGCCGACGGTTCGCTGGCGGGCGTGCTGCTGATCGACGTGCGCTCAGGCGAATTCCGCTTCGTCTCGGCGCAGGCCGTGTTGCTCGCGACCGGCGGCGGCCCGACCATGTATCGCTATCACACGCCGTCCGGCGACAAGAGCATGGACGGCCTCGCCATGGCGCTACGCTTCGGCCTGCCCTTGCGCGACATGGAAATGGTGCAATTCCATCCGACCGGCCTCCTCGCCGGACCCGACACGCGCATGACCGGCACCGTGCTGGAAGAAGGCTTGCGAGGGGCCGGCGGACATTTGCTCAATGCTTCGATGCAGCGCTTCATGGGCGACTACGATCCGAAACTTGAGCGCGCCACGCGCGACGTGGTCAGCCGCGCCATTTACGCGGAGATGAAGGCCGGCCGCACCACGCCAAACGGCGGCGTCTATATCAAGATGGGCCATCTCGGACCGGCCAAGGTGGCGAAGCAGTTCAAAGGCATGGTCGACCGTTGCCGCGATTGCGGTTTCGATCTCGCCGGTGGCCTCGTCGAAGTGGTCCCCACCGCGCACTATTTCATGGGCGGCGTGATCTGCGAGGTGGACACCGCGACGGAGTGTTTCGGCCTGTTTGTCGCCGGCGAGGACGCCAGCGGCATGCATGGCGCGAACCGGCTCGGCGGCAATGGCGTCGCCAACTCGACGGTGTTCGGCGGCATTGCCGGCGATGTGATGCCCGGCTTCATCGCCAAAAATCCCGGTCATCGCCCGCCCGATGCGCGCCTGCTCGATGCCGAGATCGACCGCGCGCTGCATCCCTTCAGCCGCAAGCCGGGCGATCTCAATGCCTTGCGCGAAGACCTCCTCGACACGATGTGGGACGAAGTCGGCGTCGTGCGCGACCGGGCGAGCATCGCACGCGGCATCGCGGGCATCGACCGCATCGAAGCCGAGCTCCTCGCCACCGGCACTGCCGACGCCGGCCGCCGCTTCAATTTGACCTGGCACGACTGGCTCAATCTGCGCTCATTATGCGAGATCAGCCGCGTCATTGCGCTGGCGGCGCTCAAGCGCGAGAACTCCCGCGGCGCGCACTACCGAGCCGATTTCCCGGAGCCGGGCGATCTCGCAACCTCGACCTTCACTGTGGCGCGACATATATCCAGCGGGATCGAGATCGCCGACCGGCCGGTCGTCTTCAGCCATGTGAAGCCGGGCCAGACTTTACTGCGCGATTCGATCGCAGCCGAATAGAGGCGATTATGATTCCGCTCTCGTCCATTCAACGCACCGCCGAAGATTTGATGGCCAAGGCGGCAATAGAAATTCCGGACGATTATCTCGCCGGCTTGCGCCGCTGCGCCGATTCCGAAAAAGGCGATTTGTCCTCCTTCGTCATCAAGGCGATGCTGGAGAACTACGAGGCTGCCAAAGAGGATCGCCGCGCCATGTGCGGCGACACCGGCCTGCCGCGCTGGTACGTCAAAATCGGCAACGACGCGCGCATTGAAGGAGGTCCCGTGGCGCTCGAAGCGGCGTTGCGCCGCGCCACCGCGCGGGCAACGGTAAATGTGCCGCTGCGCCCCAATCGCGTGCATCCGTTGTGGCGCACCGATCACAACAACAATGTCGGCATCGGCGCACCCGAAATCGAATATGCCTTCCACCCCGACGCCGATTGGATCGAGCTGACCACGGTGCACAAAGGCGGCTTGTTCGGCTCGGATTACCGCATGCTGTTTCCCGGCGACGGCATCGAGGGCATCAAGCGGTTTTATCTCGACACGCTGATCGGCTTCGGCCGGCGCGGGCTCGCCTGCCAGCCGGCCATCGTCGGCGTCGGGCTCGGCGGCTCGAAGGACACCAGCATGGTGCTGGGCAAGCAGGCGTCGTGCCTGCGCATCGTCGGCTCGCGCAATCCCGATCCGAAAATCGCGGCGATCGAGGAGGAGTTCAAGGAACTCGGAAACTCTATCGGCATGGGCGCTATGGGCTTCGTCGGCTCCTCAATGGTGATCGATTGCCACATCGAGGTCGGCTATTGCCACACCGGCGGCATGCCGATGTCGGTGCACATGTTTTGTCTGTCCTCACGGCGCGCCTGCGCGCGGATTGCAGCCGATGGCAAAGCGGCATTCCGCACCGACCCGATGTGGTTCACCGACTATATGCGCCGCTCCACGGTGGAATGGGACCAGCAGGCAGCGGCAGCTGCTGAATAGTTTTGGCGGGGAATAGACCATGACCGATCTGAAAACCGTTCACATCGATCTGCCGGCACGCACTGACGATCTGCGGAAGCTGGAAATAGGATGGGTCGCCTATCTCACTGGCCGCGTCTTCACCGCGCGCGAAGGCGTCTATAAGCGCGCGATCGCCGATGGCTTTGGCATGCCGGCGGGCAAGGACGCGCTCGGCATCACCAATTTCCACTGCTCGCCGGCGGCCAGCATCAATCCCGACGGCAGCTATACCGTCGGCGCCGTCACCGCGACCGCGTCATTTCGCTTTGCTCAGTGGCTCGACGGCTGGTTCAAAATCTCCGGCTGCAACGTCATCATCGGCAAAGGCGGCATGACGTCAGAGACATACCGCACCCATTTCGTGCCGAACAATGCGATCTATCTCACCACGGTCGGCTACGGCACCGGCGCGCTGCTCGGTCGCGGCATCAAGCGTGTCGCCGGGGTTTATTGGCTGGAGGAATTGGGCCTGGCGCAAGCCGTCTGGGTGCTCGACGTCGAAAAATTCGGGCCGTTCCTGGTCGAGAGCGATCTTGCCGGCAACAGCCTGTTCGAGCGTGAAAACGCCAAGATCGCGCCCGGCCTGGAGCAGCTTTATGCCGGGACCCGGCCGGCGACGCTGCACCGCTACGGCGAGACCGACGATAAGACGAAGGAAGTGATCTGAGTGCAGCGGCGGGATCGCTGGTACAGCTGGGTGGATTCGAACCACCGACCTCTTGATCCACAGTCAAGCGCTCTAACCAACTGAGCTACAGCTGCACGGGCCCGCGGAGCAGCGTTTGCTTGAGCATTGATCTTTTCGGAAAACCGGCATCCACCCTTGGATCAAGTCCGAGGACAGGCTTTTTCCGGATCATGCTTTAGCGCGCGGAACCTATGGGCAACGCTGAACTTTGGCAAGCGGCCCCTACCGGGCGATTAAACAGCAAAAAGCCCGGGCCAGGCCCGGGCTTTCCCTTCGCCGCAATATTGCGGCTGCACTCACGAGGCCGCAGTTACGCGACCTTGCTGAACGCCTTGTTCATGCCGCTCTTGATCGGCTCGGCGGTCTCGGTCGCGACCTTCTGAGCCAGCGCGCCAAGCTCCTTGCCCTGCTCGGTCAGCGCCTCGAACTGCTTGCGCGTATGCGTGCTCGACAGTTCGATCACTTCCGACAGCGACTTCGCGGTGATCAGCTCGCCGAAAAAGTCGAACGCCGCGTTGGTGTTCACGCGCGCCGCCTCGATCACCTTGAGACCGTACTCGGATGTGCCCTTGCTGGCGGTCGAATACGTGGTTTCGAGCACGTCGGTCGCCTCTTCGGCGGCGGCCTTCATCTTCTCGTAGGTGTCCTTGCACTGCGCGACGCCGCGCTCGGCAAATTCACGGAACGCCGCCGGCATTTCCACCTTCGGAATTTCGAATTTCGGCATTTCGAATTTCGGCATCTCGAATGCGCTTACCGGGGGCTTGCTTTTCATTCTGGGGGGAGTGGTTGTGGTTGTGGTTTCCGCCATGACACTGGTCCTTGATGTCGCTCGTTGCTTCTTGGGCTGTCTCAACCTGGAGAACTTTTTCTTCGTTGGCCTCGCCGCCCGTTGCGCGTTGCCTGAAATTCCACGGTCCCGCGGCTGAACGCGTACACTTCCAAGCCGGGGCAATTCCTATAACTTAGATAGCAACTTTATTGGTGCATTGCAACAGGAATTATTGCAATGCACAAAGTATTGCAGATTATTGAAATGATTGTGTTTTTGGAACCCGCCGGAGCGAGCCTAGCTAAGTCTTGGGCTTGGCAGCGTCGACCACGATCTTGGCGGCACTTTGGCCAAGGTCCTGAACCTGGGACGAAAGCGCTTGCATCTGTCGGCTCAGATATTCGGATTGCAGCCCCATGACCTCCGACGCATCCTTGGCATGCATGAGCTTTTGCGCGAATTCGAACGTCGCCGTGACGTTCTGCTCGGCATAGGTCATCGATTTATGCGCGATTTCGGAGGCGCCGCTATGCGCCGCCTGGGCGTGGCCCTGCAGTTGCCCCATCGCCTTGTTGGCCGCCTCGATAAAGCCTTCGAAAGCCTTGCGCGCCTGTGTCACGCTCTGCTCGGCAAACGCCCGCATCTCGTTCGGAATTGCGAATTGCTCGAATGGATCCTTTGCCATCATACACTCCTCGTGCCCCCGCCCGCCAATTCTAGCGCGAATTTGCGACCAGCATGCAAGTGAAACGCGGCGCCCGCTAAGTCCCAGGAGCGATTAAGGTTATCCCGGCAAGCTTGGCCGCGCACCCGCCGCCGCCATGGACGCCGCAGACGCCCCGCACTATTAAGAATTCCTTTAGCTTACGAGTTCCGACGCGCATGTCGATCGTGGAGAGAGAGCTCGCGCTGTTAGGTCATCCGCGTCTCGCAGCGCTTGCGACGAGTGAATGGCCGGCTTGGCTGTGGCGCGTCGACGGCTCGCAGATCCTGTGGGCCAATGCGGTCGGCGCGGCGATCTTCGGCGCCGGAACTTCGGCTGCCTGCACCGAGCGCCGATTCAATGTCCGGGATACTTCCGCCGCGCAAATCATCCGTCTTGCCGCCAGCTTGCCGGCGGCCGCCCAAGAGCGGCTCGAGCGGCTGCGCGGCTTCGGCGCGGGCTTCGGCCGCGCGCTGACCTGCGCCTGCTCGCGCATCGTTCTTGCCGATGGCGAAGTCGCGGTGCTGGTCGCCGCAGCGGAGTCGGCGGGACCGCAGCTGACACTCAGCGAACGCGTACGCCGCCTGATCGGCGATTGCCAGGAACCGTTCGCGGCTTTCGCGCCGGACGGCACGCTCGTTTATGCCAATCCGGCGGCACAGACACGGCTTTCCGGCGCGACCATGCTGTCGGCGCTCGGCATCGAGACGCTTGCCGCCACGGTGCTCGAAACCGGAAGCGCCGGCGGAACGGCGCATTTGGGTAACGTATCGTTCGAGGTCGCCGCGACGCGGCTCGGCAAAGACGCTTCGTGCGTGCTCGCCCTCACGATGCCGCAGCGGCCGAGCGAAGCCCCGCGCGAGCAAATCGGGCCGCAAGACACGACACACGACACGATGACTGCGCCAGCCGCGGCGGCGCTGCTCGAGGCAGTCATCGCCGCGCCGCCTGTCGCATCCCCCGTGCCTGCTGCAGAGCCGCCTCCTGCCGCCGCGCATGAGACCGTAGCCGAGCAGCGGTACCCGTTGCGTTTCGTTTGGCACATGGATGCGGGCGGCCGCTTCGGCGTCGGATCGGACGAATTCATCGAACTCGCCGGCCCGCACACGACGGCGGCATTCGGCCGGCCGTGGAGCGAAATTGCCGCCGAGTTGGGGCTCGATCCCAACAATCTCGTCGCGCGCGCGGTGGCGAGCCGCGAAACCTGGAGCGGCATCGTCATATCCTGGCCGGTGGACGATTCCGGCGAGCGGCTGTCGATCGAAATGTCGGGTTTGCCGGTATTCGACCGCGACCGCAGCTTCCGCGGCTATCGCGGTTTCGGCGTCTGTCGCGACATCGACCGCATCAACCAATTGGCGCGCAGACGCCGCGAACATCCGATCGGTTTCATGCCGGCGCCGGAATCGGCGCCCCAGCAAGAAGAAGCCACGCCAACCGCCGCTGCGGCGCCGGAAAAACCCGAGGCCGCCGCAGCGGCCGAAGCTGCGCCCGAAGCCGCACCCCATGTGGAACGGCCCGCACTCGGTGTCGTTCCGGCGTCCGCTAATGTCGTGCCGTTTCGCCCATCGCCACCGGCCGAACCCAAAGTGCCGCCGACTTTGAGTCCGGTCGAACGCAGGGCGTTCCGCGAATTGGCGCAGGAATTGACGGCGCGCCTGCACGGTCCGCAGGAGGCATCGGCCGCAGCCGAAAGCGCCGCCGAAGTCCTGCCCGCCGAGAACTCTCGAAACCGCCCCGCTGGCCGCGCCAGGCGCCGAGCCGGTCATCGAGCAAGTGCTGCTCGACCGCATCCCGATCGGCATTCTCGTTTACCGGCACGACAAGCTTCTTTACGCCAACCGTCATTTCCTCGAATGGAGCGGCTACGAGAACCTCGCTGCGATCGAGGCGGCTGGCGGCTTGAACACGCTGTTTGCCGAGCCCAGCGCCGATGCCCTCGCCGACACCGCGGGCGCCATTTCGCCGTCGATCAAGTCCCTGTCGATCGTGACGCGGCGGGGCGACAAGCTGCCGGTCGAGGGCCGTATGTTCACCGTGCCGTGGGATGCATCGTCGGCGCTGGCGCTGATCCTGACCAACGGCCAAAAAAAGGGAGATGCCGACGCGGCGGAACAGGAGGCCGAGCGTGCGCTCGCTGCCGCCGAGACGGAGAACCGCGAGCTCAAATCGATCCTCGACGCGGCAACCGACGGCGTCATCACGCTCGATGCCGATGGCCGCATCGTCGGCGCCAACACCCGCGCCGCAGTCCTATTCGGCAAATCGACGGGTGAGCTTGCCGGCTGCTCCCTCGGCGATCTCCTGGCGCCCGAGAGCGAACGGGCGGCGCGCGACCATTTCGACCGCATCGGGCGCGGCGCGGGCACCCTCGATAACGTGCTCGACGTGGCGGCGCGCGCCGGTGACGACCGGCTCGTTCCGCTGGCGATGACGCTCGCCCGCATCGGCAGCGATCGCATCTGCGCCGTGTTCCGCGATGTGACGAGCCGCAAGCAGAACGAGGAGGAGCTGCGCAATGCCAAGCGCGAGACGCTGCGGGCGGCTTCTGCCAAGGCGGAATTCCTCGCCAAGGTGAGCCACGAAATCCGCACGCCGCTCAATGCCATGACCGGCTTCGCCGAAGTCATCATGGCCGAGCGCTTCGGCCCGATCGGCAACGAGCGTTACCGCGAATATATCAAGGACATTCACGCCGCAGGGACGCATCTCGTCTCGATGCTCAACGACCTGCTCGATTTATCGCGGATCGAGACCGGGCAGATCGAGCTCACCTTCGCCAACGTCGATCTCAACGAGCTGACCCAGCAATGCGTCGGCATCATGCAGCCGCAGGCGAATCGCGCCCGCATCATCATCCGCACGTCGCTCACCCCGGGTGTGCCTCTCGTGGTCGTCGACGAGCGATCGCTGCGTCAGATCGTACTCAACCTCATCTCGAACTCGATCAGGTTCACCGGCCCCGGCGGCCAGGTGATCGTATCGACCGTATTCACCGACAGCCGCGAGGCGGTGTTGCGCGTGCGCGACACCAGCGCCGGGATGAGTGAAAAGGACATAGCGGCCGCGCTCGAACCGTTCCGCCAGATTGCGACTTCGGGAAGCTGGGGTTCGGGCGGAACCGGGTTCGGGCTGCCGCTGACCAAAGCGCTGGCCGAGGCCAACCGCGCCAATTTCAGCATCAAGAGCGCACCAAACGCCGGCACACTGGTCGAGATCGCGTTCCCGCCAAGCCGCATTGTCGCCGGCTGAAATCGTCGATATGGTACTCCGCTCCGTCGAGTTTTCGCCGTCATTGCCAGTGATGCTCGGCGAGGATGCGGCCATGCGCATGATCAAAATCTTCCTGGCACTAATCTTCACCGCCGGCGTTTTGGTCCCCGCCACGGCGCGCGCCGCCGCCGACGTCGATCTGTTGCTGGTGCTGGCCGCCGACGTATCGCGCAGTATCGACAACACAAAATTCCAGTTGCAGCGCGACGGCTACGCTGCCGCCATCTCCGATCCGCGCGTGCTCGACACGATCCGGTCCGGCCATAACGGCCGCATCGGACTGACATTCGTCGAGTGGTCGGGCGTCGGCGCGCAACATGTGGTGATCGACTGGACGGAGGTCGGCGACGCCGCTTCGGCAAAGGAATTTGGCGACCAGTTGCTCGAGACGCCGCGCTCGTTCGCGGGACGCACCTCGATCAGCGGCGGCATCGAATTTGCCATCGCGCGTCTCGCCAACGCGCCGTTCAACTGCGTTCGGCGCACCATCGACGTTTCCGGCGACGGCACCAACAATGACGGCCGCAACGTCACCGAACTGCGCGACGAAGCCGTTGCCAAGGGTGTCACCATCAACGGCCTGGTCATCCTCAGCGACAACCCGATGCCGTGGAATCCGGAACACACCAATCCGCCCGGCGGCCTCGACAATTACTATCGCACCAACGTCGTCGGCGGCCCGGGCGCCTTCGTCATGGTGGCGCAAAACTTCAACTCGTTCGGCCAGGCCATCATCGCCAAAATGATCGCCGAGGTATCGCAGGCCGACGAGTCGAAGCGGTGGCAGGCCGCCGCGCGCTGAGCGGCAGGAGACCGACCGCAGGCCGTAATTGCTCAAATACAACAATCCTTTGCGCACGCGCACGAACGCCCTGGCCACGAAAGCGACACAGATGCCCGGCATGTTTGCAGCTCGCATACCACTCGATATAGTCGAGCGGCCTCACACCAATTGGAAACGCGTCCCGTGACCGCGGCCACCGGCTTGAAACGCCTTGCGATTACCGTTGCCGGCGTGGTTGCGGCGGCATTCGTCACGCTGGTGGCGCTGTCTTTTCTCATTCCGGCCTCCTCGGTACGCGATGCGGTAAAGTCGGAAATCCACGCCGTGACCGGCCTCGACCCGATGCTGGGCAACGACGTTTCGCTGTCGCTGTTCCCGTCCGGCACCGTGCGCTTCCGCAACGTGCTCCTGGGCAACGACCGCACCGGTGAGCCGGCTGTCGCGGCCGACGAATTGACGGCGCGGCTGCGTTATTTTCCGCTACTGGCCGGACGTGTCGAAATCGCCGACGTGACGCTGGTGCGCCCGGTCATCAACGTCACGTTCTCGGCCGCCGGAGAAACCAATTGGTCCGGGCTGATCGTCTCGCTGGCGCATGCGCTTCAGCCGGATCATGAGCGCACGGCATCATTCTCGGAGATTGGCATTCAGGACGGCACGGTCGTCGTGCATGACGCCGGCAAGGACACCACCGAGCGGCTCGAAGACGTCAACTTTCAGGTTGCCTGGCCGTCGATTTCGCGCAGCTTCGGCGCCAATGGTCATTTCGTGTGGAACGATCAGCCGGTCGAGGCAAGCCTCACGCTGAGCGATTTTTTGGCGGCGCTCACCGGCGATCGGTCCGGCGTCAAGCTGCGGCTGTCGAGTGTGCCGCTCAATCTTGCCTTCGATGGCGCGGCGACCGATCAACCGACGCTGAAAATCGATGGCACGCTCGACATCGAAGCGGCCTCGCTGCGGGACGCCTTGCACTGGACCGGTAAGGGCAAAGTGCCGTTCGGCGGCTTTGGCCGCTTTGCGCTACGCGCGCAGAGCGATATCGGCGGCGGCATCGCATCGCTGTCCAACGTCAATGTCGAGCTCGACGGCAACAGTGCGGAAGGCGCGCTGACGCTGGCGACCGACGGCCACCGCCTGGTGCAAGGCACGCTCGCGGCCGATGCGCTGGATTTGACGCCTTACGTTTCCGGCGTGCGGCTGCTCGCCCGGGACGAAAACAACTGGGACCGACTGCCGATCGCGCTCAACGGATTTAGCGATTTCAACCTCGATTTGCGGCTCTCCGCCGCCAGCATCAAGATCGCGGACGCGCAATTGGGACGCACCGCGGTCGCCGCGACGATGCATGACGGCAAGCTCGATCTCACGATTGGAGAATCGCAGGCGTTCGGCGGCACCGCCAAGGGCACGCTTGGGATCGCCAGCGCCGATAACGGCATCGCGGTAAGCTCGAACATGCAATTCCTCGACGTCGATCTGGAAAATTGTCTCGGTCAAATCTTCGGCTTGCACAAAGTGCAAGGTCGCGGCAATCTCGCGTTCAATCTCGACGGCGCGGGCAATTCCGTTCTGGCGGTGACGCACGCGCTTAATGGGACGGCCACGCTTAACTCCCAATCCGGCGTGCTGGCCGGCATCGATGTCGAGCAATTGCTGCGCCGGCTCGAGCGCCGTCCGCTCTCCGGTAACGGCGATTTCCGCCAGGGGCAAACCCCATTCGATCAGCTCGGCATCAGCCTCAAGGTCGTCAACGGCCTAGTCTCCATCGATGACATGCATATCGACGGACCGTCCGTGAAACTCGCGATCGGCGGTCAGGCCTCGCTGCCGACGCGCGATCTCGATCTCAAGGGCGTGGCCACGCTGGTGTCGACGACGACCGCCGAGGAGTTCGATTTGCCGTTCGTCGTGCAAGGTCCGTGGGATGACCCGATCATGCTGCCGGACCCGCAGAGCTTGATTCGCCGCTCGGGGGCGGCCGCGCCGCTACTCAATGCGGCCAAGAGCTACAATGCCAGCGACGCCGTACGCTCGGTGATCGACCAATTGCTGGCAGCCCCGGCTGCGCCCGGCGCCGCGACGCCGGCCGCGTCCCCCGCCGCGGCGCCAGCCGCAGCCAAAACCACCCAATAGTGGCTTCCCAGTAGGCCAAGAAATCCGCGGGTAATCGTACGGTAGGCGCGCTGACGCGGGCCCTGGAGCCTGGCTCTGCTAGACCGGAGCTCTCGTTTTCTGTTTGAGCATGATCTTGCCCGAAAACCGGTAACCACTTTTCGGGATCATGCTCTATGATTCGCGGCACACGAATCAGCGCGGACATTTCTGTCCGCGGCCGGGCGGGAAGCTTCGCCGATGCTCAGCCTCACGCGCACTATGGTCAAGGTGTTGATCGCGTCGCTGATCGTCGGCACGGTCCTTGACCATTTCGGTATTCGGACCGACGAACTGATAAAGGCCACGGGGCTTTCGCCAGACCGGATCGAGGACCTGGCGCGCGCGGGCGTTGCCTGGGCGTTGCCGACTTTGTTGCTCGGAGCGCTGGTGATCGTGCCGGTGTGGTTTCTGTTTTACATTTTCCGTCCGCCCGGCGAGAGCAGGGATTGATCACACCCGTGCGGGCGCGCCCCTCGCCGCGCCGAGTTTGGTCAGGAGCGACGCGGCGATGACCGCAACGCCGACCACGGCGACCATGATGCTGCAGACGGCGTTCATCTCCGGACTGACGCCGAGTCGCACTTCCGAATAGATGCGGATCGGCAGCGTGGTCGCGCCCGGACCGGTGGTGAAGCTCGCGATGACCAGGTCGTCGAGCGACAGCGCGAAGGCAAGCATCCAGCTCGCGGCGATGGCGGGCGCGATCAGCGGCAGGGTCACCGCCATGAAGGTCCGCGCGGGCGAGGCGCCGAGATCCATGGCCGCCTCTTCGAGGCTCATGTCGAAATCAACGAGCCGCGCCTGGACGATGACCGCGACGAAGCACATCGCCATGGTCGTGTGGGCGATCACCACCGTCCAGAAGCCGCGATCGATCGCAATGGCGACGAACAGCAAAAGCATGGACAGGCCGGTAATGACCTCCGGCATGACCAGCGGCGCGTAGATCATGGCGGCGAACAGGAGCCGGCCGCGGAAGCGGCCGAAGCGCACCAGAGTCACCGCCGCGAGCGTCCCCAGCAAAGTCGCCGCACTCGCCGAAACGAGCGCGACGCGAAGGCTGATGAATGCGGCTCCGAGCAGCGGCGCGTCGGCGGCGAGTTCGGCATACCAGTGCGTCGACCAGCCGCCCCATACCGCGACAAGACGGGACGCGTTGAACGAGTAGACGATCAGAATGACGATCGGCAGGTAAAGAAAGGCGACGCCGATGAACAGCGACGCGAGATTGAAGGCGGAGAGTTTGCGCATCGTCAGTCTCGCTCGACCCCGCGCATCGTCTGGTGCTGGAAGACCACGATCGGCGTGACCAACAGGCACACCAGGACGACGGCGACCGCGGATGCGGTCGGCCAGTCTTTGTTGGCGAAGAATTCGGTCCAGATGGTCTGGCCGATCATTGCGGTGCGCGAGCCGCCGAGCAAATCCGGTATGACGAACTCGCCGACAGCCGGAATAAAGCAAAGCAGCGCACCTGCGACCACGCCCGGCGCCGACAACGGCAAGGTTATGAGCCAGAACGTCTTCCAGCGCGGGCACCCCAGATCGGCGGCGGCTTCGAGGAGCGACTCGTCCAGTTTCTCCAGCGTCGCATAGAGCGGCAGCACCATGAACGGCAGGTAGGAATAGACGATGCCGATATAGACGGCGGTATTGGTGGATAACCAGACCGGCGGCTCGCGCACCAGATCGAGCGCCAGCAAGAGCTGATTGAGCGGGCCGTCATGCTGCAGGATGTTCATCCAGGCATAGATGCGGATGAGAAACGAAGTCCAGAACGGCAGGATGACCAACAGCACCAGAACCGCCTGCACCCGCCGCGGCGTGCGCGTCATGGCGTAGGCGATCGGATAACCGATAACGAGCAGCATGAGGGTGGAGAACGCGGCAATCTCGACACTCTTGACGTAGGAGAGAAAGTAAAGCGGGTCAGAGCCGAGGAACGCGTAATTATCGAGCGACAGGGCGGCAAAGAAACTCGCGACGCCGTGCCAGCCGGCCGCGAGGTCGAAGACCGGCGTATAGGGCGGCTGCGCGATCGCGGTTTGCGACAGGCTGATCTTCAGCACGATCAAAAACGGCACGAGGAAGAAGGCGACAAGCCAAGCATAGGGAATCCGCACGACGAGCATGGCCATGAAGGAGCGTTGCGGCTTTAGGCTCGCCATGCGCGCCTCCGTCGTCATCGCGTCAGCACGATCGCGGCTTCGGGCGGGAAGCTCAGCCACACTCTGTCGTTCCAGCCGACCGCGCCTTCGCCAAGCCGGCCGGTATTCGCGATCGTTGCCTGCAGCAGCACGCCGGCGTCGGTGCGCAACCGGTAGATCGACAAATCGCCGAGATAGGCGATCTCGACCAGCGTCGCGGCGACGCCGTTTTCCTGCGCCAACCGCCCGTCCGGCGACGGCGCGACAGGCGTAATCCGCAGTTTCTCCGGCCGAACCGCGACCCAAACCGTCGCACCGGGCTCGGCATCGATCTTAGCCGCAGTGCGCAGCCGGCCCAAAGTCGTGCTCTCGACGCTGGTGCGGTCGCCACCGACTCGACCCTCGAACAAATTGACGCTGCCGATGAAATCGGCAACCCAGCGCGCGTTCGGCTGCTCGTAGATTTCGGCGGGCGGCGCAACCTGCATCAGCCGGCCGCGGTCCATCACCGCGATGCGGTCTGCGACCGTCATCGCCTCGCTCTGGTCGTGGGTGACGATGACGAAGGTCAAGCCGAGGCGGCGTTGCAGGTCCATCAGCTCGAACTGCGTCTCGCCGCGCAACTTCTTGTCGAGCGCCGCCATCGGCTCGTCGAGCAGCAGCATCCGCGGCCGCTTGACCAGCGAACGGGCCAACGCCACGCGCTGGCGTTGACCGCCGGACAGTTCGTGCGGCTTGCGCCGGCCGAGATTTTCGAGCCTCACCAGCGCCAGCATGTCGGCGACCCGATCGGCGATTTGCGCCTTCGGCAGCCCCTCCTGCTTGAGGCCAAAGGCAACGTTGCCCTCGACGGTGAGATGCGGGAACAGCGCATAACTTTGAAACATCATGTTGACCGGACGCCGATGCGGCGGAACCGGCGCAAGATCGACGCCGTCAAGCAGGATGCGGCCGGCGCTCGCTTGCTCGAAGCCGGCGATCAGGCGCAGCAGCGTGGTCTTGCCGCAGCCCGAGGGTCCGAGCAGCGCAAAAAACTCGCCCTGATAGATGTCGAGCGAAAGATCATCCACGGCCGTAAAGGCGCCGAAGCGCTTGCTCACGCCTTCGATCCGAAGCAGCGGCTGCAGAGCGTGATCGGCCCAGGGTGCGAAATCCCGCTTCGCGAAGCCTCCTCTCGATCCGGCAGTCTGCATCGATGCTCCGCTCGCGACGGCGCACCCGGACGGCGCGCCAAGCGCACGCTAAAGCATTTCTACAGCGACTGGAACGACGTGAGAGTCAGTTCACGACGGCTACAGCCGTCGTCGACGCGAGAGCGGCTTCGTCGGCCGCGTCGGTCACCAGCTTGCGCGGCTCCGGGCCGTAATAATCGCCGAGCTGCACGACCGGCCGCGGCTGCATCGTGATCGAAACGAGGCGGTCATAAAGCGCCTTCGCCGAAACCGGCTTGGTCAGATATTCGTTGACGCCGAGCCGCACCGCCTCGACGACCCGCCAGCGTTCGCAGTGGCCGGTCAACATGATGATCGGAATATCCGGCATCGGAAACACGCCCGGCGAACGTACGATCCGCACCAGTTCGGGGCCGCTAAGCAGCGGCATTTCCCAATCGAGGATGACGATGTCGGGCGCCATGGTGCGGATCGAGTCGAGCGCCGCGATACCGTCGGCGGCCTCGTAGATGTCCTTGATGCCGCAATTGACGAGGAGGTTGCGGATCATCTTGCGCATGTACTGATTGTCGTCGACCACCAGCACGCACACCGACTGAATGATATTCTCGATTTGCTTCTTGGTGTGTTTCGCAGACATGCCGTAGCGGCCGCCAAAACGGCCGCGTGGATCTCGTGCCTGCCCTTCCTCGTGCATCGGCGCATCAAAGCACGAGCCCTCTTGCGGGACGGTAAAAGTAAAACCAGCAAATTGTTGCTATCGGGCATTTGGCGCCATACGCTCCGGCCGGCGTGGTGATCGTTCGGTTAACGCACAAGACCTTGGCCGGCGCGCATCGTCAATCGATGAGAGCGGTTTCGCTCAAGTCGGTCGTAGGGTCCGGCTTAGAGGTCGTGAGCTGGCGCGGTTCGGGGCCGTAATATTCGCCGCGCTGTATCATCGGGCGCGGCTTGACCAGGATCGACACGATGCGCGCCAACAGCGCGGTCGATGACACCGGCTTGAGCAGATATTCATTGACGCCGAGCCGCATCGCTTCGACCACGCGGGAGCGCTCGCTGTGACCGGTGAGCATGATGACCGGCACTTCGGGTAGCGGAAACGTGCCGGGCGAGCGCACGGTACGCATGAATTCCGGCCCATTAGGGCTCGGCATTTCCCAATCGAGAATGACGACGTCCGGCGCGCTTATGCGGATCTTTTCGAGGCCGCTGTGCCCGTCGCTTGCCTCGTGGATGGCGGTGATGCCGATCGACTGCAACAAAGCGCGCGCGACCTTGCGCATGGCCGGCTCGTCATCGACGACCAGGATCTTAAGCTTCTCGACCTGTCGCGCAATTTGGTTGGCGCGGGATTCCATGACGCCCCGTGAAAATCGCATTCCCCGCCGCGATGTGACCACGGATCGATGAAGTTACGGTTCGCCAAATCGATAAAATTTTACGAAGCTGCGCCGCGTGTGGACGGCGGCGAAGCCATGAAGCGATCGAGCATGGCAGCCTGCTCCCGCGTGAGCCGCAAGCCGAGCTTGGAGCGGCGCCACAGCACGTCATCGGCGGTCTGCGCCCATTCCTTGGTCATCAGATAGCGCACCTCGGCGGCGGTGAGATCGGCGCCGAAGCGCAGGCCGAGATCGTCGAGGCCGGTCGCGTTGCCGAGCACGCGCTCGACCCGCGTGCCGTAGGCGCGCACCAGCCGGCGCGCGTGATCGGCGGTGAGAAACCGCCAGGTCCGCTGCGTGCGCTCGATCAGGGTCTCGACGCCGTCATAGACGAAGTCGCCGCCCGGCAACGGGCTTTGCGCGGTCCAGGGCCGCGAGCGCGGAAAGAAATGTGCAAGCCGCGCGAGTGCCTCCTCGGCAAGACGCCGGTAAGTCGTGATCTTGCCGCCATCGACGGTGAGCAGCGGCGCCTCGCCAAAACGCTCGTCGAGGATAAGGGCATAGTCGCGGCCGATGTCCTGCGCCTTGCCCGCGCCGTCGTCGTAGAGCGAACGAACGCCGGCATAGGCCCACACCACGTCGGCAGCGCCGATCGCGGCGCGGAAATACTCGTTCACGACGCCGCACAGATAGTCGATTTCCTCGCCGGTCGGCAGCACCGTCGAAGGATCGCCGGCGAAGCTTCGATCGGTGGTGCCGATCAGCGTGAAGTCGCGCTGAAATGGAATTGCGAATACGACGCGGCTGTCGGCCGCCTGCAGGATATAGGCGCGGTCGTGATCGTACAGGCGCCGCACCACGATGTGACTGCCTTTGTCGAGCCGCAGACGATGCTTCGGCGCGATCCGCAGCGCCGTTTCGGCAAATAAGTCGCTCCAGGCGCCGGCGGCGTTGACCAGAATCCGCGCCGTCACCACGTCGCGCTGGCCGCGGGCATTGAGCACCAGCCGCCAGATATCGGTGCGGTCGGCGCGCACGCAGCGGGTGCGGGTGCGGATCACCGCGCCGCGCTCGGCGGCATCGACCGCATTGAGCACGACGAGGCGCGCGTCATCGGCAAAGCAATCGGAATATTCGAAGGCATGATGGAAGCGCGGTTTGAGCGGCTGGCCGGCTTCGTCGGTCACCAGATCGAGCTCGCGCGTGCCCGGCAAAATCTTGCGCCAGCCGATCCAGTCGTAGATGAGGAGGCCGAGCCGCAACATCACCGCCGAGCGCCGCGCCTCGTTGATCGGCAGCACGAAGCGCAGCGGCCGGATCAGATGCGGCGCCGCGCGCAGCAGCACTTCGCGTTCGCGCAAGGCGGCGTGGACCAGGCGGAATTGACGCTGTTCGAGGTAACGCAGGCCGCCATGAATGAGCTTTGACGACGCCGACGACGTGCCGGAGGCGAGATCGTTCTGCTCGATGAGGACGACGCGAAAGCCGCGGCCGGCGGCATCCCGCGCGATGCCGGTGCCGTTGATGCCGCCGCCGATAATGGCGAGATCGAAATCAGCCACTGATTCTCCCCTAGCCTGAGACTATCATCCCGGCCTTGCCTCCAGCCGTGGATTGGCGATGATGTGGCTATGGACTTTCGCGATCGTCACATCGTCGTCACCGGCGGCGCCGGCGCGCTCGGAACGGCCGTTGTCGCCGCGCTGATCGAGGCCGGCGCGATGTGTCATGTGCCTTGTTTCGACGAGGCGGAGGCGAAGCGCTTTCGCCTGCGCGATCACAAGCAAGTGGCGCTTACGGTCACCGGCAATCTCGCCGACGAGGCGGCGATAACCCGCCTCTATCAAGGCATCACGCCGCTCTGGGCGTCGATCCACATCGCCGGCGGTTTTGCCGCCGCAGCGCTGCGCGACGCCGATGTGGCAACGATCCGGCAGCAGATCGACATGAACTTCCTAAGCTGCATGCTGTGCTGCCGCGCCGCCGTCAAGGCGATGACTGCCGGCGGCCGCATCGTCAATGTCTCGGCCCGCGCCGGCTTGGAATGGCGCAGCGGCGCCGGCATGACGGCCTATACCGCAAGCAAGGCCGCCGTCGCGGCGCTGACCGCCGCGCTTGCCGAAGAAGTCGCCAAGGACGGCATCCTGGTCAACGCGGTCGCGCCGTCGATCATGGACACTCCCGCCAATCGCCAAGCCATGCCCAAAGCCGATCACGCGCTGTGGCCCAAGGTCGAGGAAGTCGCGGCCACGATCGTGTTTCTCGCCTCGCCCGACAACCGCGTCACCCGCGGCGCGATCGTGCCGGTGTACGGGAAATCCTAAAATCCCGGCCACAGGCCCGGCGTCGCCAATTCGATGAGATGGCCGTCGGGATCGCGGAAATAGATGCTCTCGCCGCCGCGCGGCCATGTCGTGCGGCCTTCGATCTCGACATCGGCATCCTTGAGCCGCGCGTCCCAGGCTTCGCGATCGTCGGCGGCGATCGAAAAAGCGATATGCACCGGCCCATGACCGTCGTGCGGCGGGATCGTGCCGCCGGGCAGATGCACGGTTTCGAGCGAATGGCCGCGCAGGAACAGCAACAGCACGCCGCGCGATCCGACGTCGTAGGCGCAAAGCCGCTGGTCGCGATAGATGCTGTTCAGTCCGAGCACCTGCTCGTAGAACGGGCAGGCGCGTTCGAAAGCGTCGACGTAGAGAACGGTTTCCAGAACGCCCAGCAGCTCGGGCATGTCACAAGTCAGCCCGAGACCGGAACGATTTCGCGCGCCGGCGCCGTCACCAGCCGGGTCACCGCGCTTGAGGCGACGATGGCGCGCTGCTGCGCATAGGCCTCGTGATTGCGCTCGATATAATCGAGATCGTAGAGGTAATTCACCATCAGGCCGTAGGATTGCTTGAGCGCCCGCTCCGAAGTGTCGGCGAGCCAATCGAGCCGCTCGAGCCGCGCGCCGTTGCCGAGATGGAATCGCGCGACCGCATCGACCGGCAAGCCGCGGCCGTTGCGGGCGCGCACATAATACCAGGCGGCGGCGCGAATGAGCGGCTCGCGGACTTGCTCGGCGATGTCGGGCGAGCGCCACCAGTTCTCGTCGTCGAGCGCCGCGAGCGCCTCGCGATCGTCGTCGTCGAGCGCGGCGAGCCGGCATTGCCGCGCTCGCGCTTGAGCCATTCGGCGAAATTCGGCGCCGGCGACAGCGTGACGAAAGTGCCGACGCGGGAAACTTCGCGCGAAACTTCCTCGACCACCTGCTTGATCAGGAAGTGGCCGAAGGTGACGCCGGCAAGGCCGCGCTGGCAATTGGTGATCGAATAGAACACCGCCGTCGTCGCGCGCTGCGGTTCGACCGGCTCGCGCTTGTCGGACAGGATCGGCGCGATCGCGCCGGGGATTTCGCGCGTCAGCGCCACTTCGACGAAGATCAGCGGCTCGTCGACCAGCGCCGGATGGAAGAAGGCGTAGCAGCGGCGGTCCGGCGGATCGATGCGCCGGCGCAGATCGTCCCAGTCCTGGATCTCGTGGACCGCCTCGTAGCGGATGATCTTTTCCAGGATCGCGGCCGAGGTCGACCAGTCGATGCGGCGCAGCACCAGAAATCCGCGATTGAACCAGGACGAGAACAGATGAACGAAATCGTTGTCGATCACGGCCAGATCGTCGCGCGATGGTCCATGGCGTCGAGCAATTGCTCGCGCATGCGCACCAGCGCCGCGGTGCCGCCCGGCGCGAGATTGAGCCGGCGGAACAGTTCGAGCCGCCGCGGCTCGCTGGCGACGGTGCAGTTCGGCCGCCGTTTCGTCGGACGGCGACTGCCGCCACTCGGCGATGGCGCGATCGATGCGGGCGCGATCGTGGCCGAATGTGGTGGCGAGCGCTTCGAAAAAGGCGATGCGCGGCCCGGTCGTGAGCTCGGCATAGCGCGCCAGGATTTCCTGCGCCAGCGCGACGCCGGACGCCTCGCCGCGGCCGGACAACAGCTCCTCGCATTGTTCGACCAGACCCGCCGAACGCTCATGCGCCGGTTCCCGGCGCTCGCGCTTGATCAATGCGCGGCTGCGGTCGGCGATGCTTTGCAGCATCTCGCTGAAGAACGAGGTGTTCACCGCTTCATCCCATCCGGCAAGCATTAGCTAATGATGCGCCGCAGCCATGACAAGTTCGCTAACGGCAAGGAACTGTAGACAAACCTAGACAAATGCCCGCCGCTTTGTCACTTAAGCGCCCGCGCGGCGACTTGCCGCGCGAAGTCGGGAGTGGTTCATGCCGGGGCCATCCAAACCGGGTCCATCCAAGCCGGGTCCACTGGCTGGGTTACGCGTATTGGAGCTGGCCCGGATTTTGGCCGGGCCGTGGGCCGGGCAGATTCTCGCCGATCTCGGCGCCGACGTCATCAAGGTCGAGCGCGCGGGCTCAGGCGACGATACCCGGGCCTGGGGTCCGCCGTTCGTGCCGGCGGCCGACGGCGGCCATCTCAGCTCCGCCTATTTTCACAGCGCCAATCGCGGCAAGCGCTCGATCGAACTCGATTTCACGAGCGCCGAGGGCCAACGCATCGTCAAGAAGCTCGCGGCGCGCTCCGACGTGCTGATCGAGAATTTCAAGGTCGGCGGCCTCGCCAAATTCGGCCTCGACTATAAAAGCCTGGCGCCCTTAAATCCGCGCCTGATCTATTGCTCGGTGACCGGCTTCGGCCAGACCGGGCCTGCGGCGTCGCGCGCCGGCTACGATCTGATGGCGCAGGGCATCGGCGGCATGATGGGCCTGACCGGCACCGCCGACGGCCCGCCGATGCGGGTCGGCGTGCCGATCTCCGATATATTTTCCGGCGTCTATTCCGCGGTCGGCATCCTCGCGGCGCTGGCGCGGCGGGAGAAAACCGGCCGCGGCGGCTACGTCGATGCCGCGCTGGTCAATTCGACCGTCGGCATGCTGGCGTTCCAGGCGCTCAATTATCTCGTCTCCGGCGAAGTGCCCAAACGCATCGGCAATGCCCATCCCAATCTCGTGCCCTACCAGGTGTTTCCGGTCGCCGACGGCCGCGTCATCATCGCCACCGGCAACGACGCCCAGTTCGTCAAATTGTGCGGCATCCTCGGCGCGCCGGAGCTTGCCGAAGTGCCCGCATACAAGGACAACAAGGGCCGCCTCGCCCATCGCGCCGAATTGGTCGGCAAGCTCTCCGCGCTCACCTCGCAGTTCAAGCGCGAGGAGCTTTTGGACAAGCTCGAAGCCGCCGGCATACCCGCGGGCCCGATCAACGATCTCGACCAGGTTTTTGCCGATCCGCAGGTGATCCATCGCGGCATGAAGATCGAACTCGACAGCGCGGCGGCCAAAGGCGGCAAAATTCCCGGCATCCGCACGCCGATCGTGCTCGACGGCATGCCGATGGCGTCCGACCGCCCCCCGCCCCGGCTCGGCGAGCACACCGCCGAAATTTTGCGCGAGATCGGCGAGGGGTGATTCATCCTGCCCCGCTTCGCGGGGGCGGATGCACCCTATCGTTCTCGCGCTGCGCATGCGCGCGAGTGTTGTCAAACAGCGATGTCGAACATCCGTAGCCCGCATGAGCGGAGCGATATGCGGGTACGGTCGAGAAGCTTCAATGTCCATCCCGGATGTCGCTTTGCTCATCCGGGCTACGAAAGAAAAAAGGGAAGCGGAACGCCGGCAAACGCAGTGTCACAACCTCCCCGCACGCAAACGGCGCGCGGGTCGCGCCACGGAAGGAGCGGCTTGCGCCGCCCTTCCGCTCTCGGGCGCGCTCGCCTGCCGGCGTTCCACCACGGCTCTCGCCGAGGGGACTTACGTCACCCAAGGCGCAACCCAGGCCATGCTTCCTGGGACGCGGTCTGAGCGGGCGTTACCCGCCTTCGCCTGTCCCAGTCCAGTGAGCACCTCACGCGCCGGTCGTAGTATCGGCAGGCATGATGCCCGGGCCGCCCGGAGAGCGGAGCTGATGAGGCCTCGCCCGCGGGCACCGCACTCGCCCCTGCCGCCCGGCATCACCCGGACGGCGTCCCTTAGGGCGAGGTTGATTCGCATCATATGTAACGAGAACGGGGACATTGTCAATGAACCTGCTGACGACAACGTCTATTGACTATTGTTCTTGGTATGTTCTCAATTCCCTCATGCGGACTCGCGGGGACATGCTGCGGTTTGCCGTGGCCTTTGCGCTGCGCGGCGCGCGCAAGCTGGTGCGCGGGCTGCGCCAGGGACTTAGCGAGGAGGAACGCTACCGCGTCGCCGATGACGTGGTGGCGCGCTTGCAGCAGCACGGCGATCCCTGGCGCCTGTCCGACGAGTTGCCGCCGATGACCGGCAAGGGATTTTCCACGCCGCCGGACGGCAAGTCGTGACGCCGATCGCGTCACCGCGGAGCGTTGAGTCGCGTGACCGCAATTTTGCCGAAAATTTTACCTCGCGGCGTCAATGACTCGTCTTGCATGCCGGGTATTGAGTTGAGCGGCGCGGGATTTGCATCGGGTCCCGTGGCGGCGGGCCAACTTAAGGAGCATGACATGCCCAATCGAGGTGAGCTTCCGATCCCGGCAATGCGCGGCAGAAGCGCTGCCAACAGCCGCGCGGCAAACTCGGACGCCGACGCCTGGGCTATCATCGCCTTTTGTGCGATCGGCGGGCTGTCGTCGTTCACCATGGCCTTGGCGTCGGTCGGTGTCGCCGGATTTCCCGCGCTGATGTCGCAGATGCCGTGGGGCTGACATTGGGGCTGAGATCGGATCTGACATTGGGGATGATTTGAGAGGCGTTCTGCCTCCGCATCGTGCAATCGCTCGGCACTTCACCCGGACCAATCAGCCGACCGCCCGCTGCCGCGCCGATACCGCCGCGCGAGCGGCCGCGCCGCGCGCCTCACGCAAGGCGCGCTCGAGCCCGGCGAGATCGTAAGGCTTCTGCAGCACCGCGAAGCCGCGGCGCACCGCATCCTGCGCGCTCGAACTGTAGCCGGTGGTCAAGAGCACAGTGATGTCCGGATAGCGGCGGCGCACCGCGTCGGCCAATTGCAAGCCGTTCATTCCTCCGGGCATCAATATGTCGGAGAACATGAGATCGATGCGGTCCTCGCGTTCGATGAGATCGAGGCCGGCCTGCGCGCTCGCCGCGTGACGGACGTGGTAGCCGAGCTGCTCGAAATAGGCTTGGCCGACTTCGGCGACTTCGGCATTGTCTTCGACCACGAGCACCGTGCCGGCAGGCGGCGGCGCGGCGGCAGCCGCGGTTTCGGGGCGCGGCTGCGCCGGCGCTTCCCACGTCCGCGGCAGAAACAGCGTGACGGCGGTGCCGCGCCGCGCCGACGTGGCGATGCTGGCGGCGCCGCCGGATTGCCGGGCAAAGCCGTAGACCTGGCTCAAGCCGAGCCCGGTGCCTTTGCCGACCTCTTTGGTGGTGAAGAACGGCTCGAATACCCGCGGCAACACATCCGGCGGAATGCCGGCGCCGGTATCCGCCACCCTGATGGCGACGAATTCCCCGCTTAACCCCTCCTCCGAGTCCTTGCCGCGCATCATGACCGGCTTGGCGCTGATCGTCAGCGTGCCGCCCGACGGCATGGCGTCGCGCGCATTGACGGCGAGGTTGAGCAAAGCGAGCTCGAATTCGCTCGGATCGACTTTCACCGCGCACGGCCGCCGCGGCACGCCGAGGCGGATATCGATGTCGCCGCGCAGCGAGCGGCTGAGCATGTCCTTGATCTCCGGCAGCCGCTCGGCGAGATCGATCACGCTCGGCTGCAGCATTTGCCGCCGCGAGAAAGCCAGCAACTGCCGCGTCAGGCTCTCGCCGCGCTGCGTCGCATTGGCGATGATGTCGAGCAGATGCGTTTCGTTGTCGCCGGAGACGTGCCGGCGCAAGCGCTGCACCGTGCCGCTGACGATCATCAGCAGATTGTTGAAGTCGTGCGCGACGCCGCCGGTCAATTGTCCGATCGCCTCGAGCCGCTGCGCCTGGCGCAGCGCGTCTTCCGCCAGTTCGCGGCGTTCCGCTTCGTCGTGCAGGCGCCTGGTCCGCCGTAGCACGACCCAAAGCGCGAAGAACAACAGCAGCGTGACCGGCAAGCCGAAAATCAGGTGGCCGCCGGCTTGGCCGAGCCACGCGGCACGGATCGCGGCGGTATCGATGCCGGCAATGGCGTAGACCGGATAACCCGGCACCTCGCGGAAACCCACGCGCCGGTTACGGCGGTCGACCTCGGACGTAACCGAATAGAGGCCGTGCGCCAGCCCTTGGCCGATCGAGCGGCGCAGCTTGCTCGCCGAACTGAGCTGCTGCGACGGCAGCAAACCGGCCGGATAACGCGCCAGCAATACGCCATCGGCGCGCGCCAGCGCATAGAAATTCCCCGGCGACTGCTCGATCATCGAATAGAAGTCGTCGAAATAGCGCGGCCGCACCGCGATCGCGATGACGCCGCGGAAAGATCCGTCGGCCGACGGCAGCCGCCGCGACACGTCGAACAAATCGGCGCCGGCGGCCTGCATTTTCGACGGATGCACGTCGCCGACATAAGTCCCGGCGCCGCCGTCCGCCTGCGCCTTGAAGTAATCGCGATCGGAAAAGTCGGCGCCGCCCTGCATCGCCTCCGGCACGCTCGAAGCCAGCAGACGGCCGTCGCGGCCGATCAGGACGATCGACTGCACCTGCGGCATGACCCCGACGATGCGTTGCAAGCGCGGGGTCAAGCTTTCTTGCGCGGCGCGGATCTGATCGTCCGACATGCCGCGCACGACCTCGCCGACTTCCGGGAAGATGCGGTCGACGGTTTCGAAAACCTTGAGCGCCTGTTCCTGCAGCACGTCGAGCGAGCGATCGATACGCTCGTCGGCGACGGCATAGACGTCGCGATAGTCGTTATAGGAGGCATAGACGAACAGCGCCGCCGGCAAGACCAGCGACGCGACCATCAACAGCTGCAGCAGACGCAGTGCCAATTCCCGTTCCGTGCGCATCGAAATCCGGATGTTGCGGCCAGCAATCTGCAACCACGGCCGCGCAACGACGCTTGAACCGTCACAGCCTGTCAAACTTCCGGGGCGCGAACGAGGCGATCAATCGCCGCATTCGATTGCAATTTCGTGACTGAAACGACAAGCCCACGGACTTGACTGCACCAAATGGCCGCAATTCGTCCGATTTGTTTTGTGGCGGTTATGCGACGGCCACTACACGACAGCGGTCGGCGCCAGCGCGTCGATATCGGTGACCACGTCGATGACGACGGGACGATCGGCGGTAAGCGCTTGCGCCAGCGCCGCCGGAAATGCCGAGGCCTGTTCGACGCGGATGCCGAGCGCGCCCATGTCCTGGGCGATGCGGGCGAAATTGACTTTGCTGAAATGCCAAAGCTCCAGCGCCTTCTCGGTCTGCTTGCCGCCATAGACGCGATCGAAGCCGCGCTTCGACTGATTGCCGCCGCCGTTATTATTGACCACCGTCACCGCATTGATGTTCCAGCGCGCCGCCGTTTCGATTTCGGCGATGTGGTACCAAAACCCGGCATCGCCGGTGAAGGTGACGACCGGCCGCTCCGGATGCGCGCATTTGGCGCCCAATCCGGCCGGGAACGCCCAGCCGAGATGGCCTGCGCTGCGCATATAGCTCTGCCGCGGCGAAGTGAGATCGAACATGCCGCCCATCCACATGCCGGCGTGGCCGGTGTCGACGACGACGATGGCATCGTCGGGAACGTGCCGCGTCAGTTCGTGGCAGAGCCGCTCCGGCCGGATCGGCACCGCGTCGGAATTGAGCAAGGCGGCGTATTTGTCCCGCCATTCGCCGCAGATATTTTGCGCTTCGCCGATCCAGGCTTTGCGCTTGCTTGCGCTTGAACGATCGGCATAAGCGAGCATGCGCGCGAGCGTCACTTTGGCGTCGCCGTTGACGCACGCCGCGAGCGGGTAATTGCGGCCGAGCGCCTCCGGCTCGATGTCGATCTGGATCGCCTGAGTGCCGATTTTGGGCACCGCCCAGAAGTGGGTCGTCATGCCGCCGGTCTCGGTGCCGATGAAGCAGACGAGATCGGCTGCATTGACCACGCGGTTGGCGCTCTCGCGCGAATAGCTGCCGCAAACGCCGACCGACAGCGGATGATTGGCGGGGATGCAATCCTTGCCGTTGAGCGAGGTCGCGACCGGAATTTGTAAGGCTTCGGCCAGCGCGACGAGTTCCTCCGCTGCGCCCGAGGCGCGCACGCCGCCGCCGGCGACGATCACCGGCCGCGCGGCGTCTTGCAGGATTTTCAGCGCGACGCGCACGCTTGCCTCGTCCGGCTCCGGACGGAACGCCGGCACGCGGTTAAATTGCGGCTCGCAGAGCGGCTCCATATCGGCTTCCTCGGCGTCGATCTGGCCCTCGTTGCCGCGGAATTGCAGGTGCACCGGTCCGGGACAGCCGGTCACCGCGGTGCGGAAGGCCTGCCGCACCATGTCGGGAAAGCGCGCCACGTCATCGACAGTGGCGTTGAACTTCGTCACCGGCTCGAACGCCGGCATATCGTCAATCTCCTGATAGACTTTGCGGAATTTTGTTTTCGGCTCGCGGCCGCCGGTCATGGCGATGACCGGCGAATGCGCGAGCCAGGCGTCGCGCAGTCCGGCGGCGAGGTTAAGCGCGCCGATCACCTGCGCCATGCAGATGCCGGGCTTGCCCGAGGCGCGCGCGTACCCGTCCGCCATATAAGCGGCGGCCTTCTCGCCGTGCACGTGCAGCCGCTTGATGTCGGTGCGGCGCTCCATCTCGGCATAGGTGGTGCGCAACACCGCCGGCACGTGGAACACATGGGTGACGCCGTAGCCCTTGAGCATGTCGGCGAGACACTGCGCGCCGGTCATTTTGCGGTTGTGTCCTATTTGCATGGGCGGTCGTTCTCTCGATCCTGAAATTGTTTGGTGCAACTCTAATCGTTGAACACCGCGACCGCGCGGATCGGCGAGCCGGTGCCCTCGCGCCATTTCAGCGGCAGGCCGATGAACTGAAACTCGCCGGCGCCGAGCAGGCTTTCCAGATTGCACAAGCTCTCCATATGCGTGATGTCGAGTTCGAGGCAGGCCTTATGCACCAGCGAATTCACCTTGCCCTCGGGTCCGGGCCGCATCGAATCGATACCGAAATGCACGATGCCCTGCGCGGCGAGCCATTCGGTCGCCGCGACATTGACGCCGGGATTGTCGGTCGCATAGGCAGCCGTCGGAAAAGTCCGGGCGTGATGGCCGGTGCAAAGCAGCACCGTGCCTTTTTTCGGGATCGGCGCGCCGGACTTTTTCACCGCCGCTTCGAGGTCCGCCGGCGTGATTTCCGCGCGCGGCGCAATATGGCGTAGGTCGATGCAAATGCCCTGGACGATGCAATTCTCCAGCGGATATTTGTCGATCGGCGTGCCGCTTTTGCCGAAGTGACGCGGCGCGTCGATATGGGTGCCGCCGTGGTCGGGCATGGAGAAGAACATCACGCTGTTGCCCTGGACGTTGCCGGACTCGGCGAACGCCTCTTCGTGCGTCTTCCAGATGCCGTGGATGATCGGCGGCTGCCCCGGATAGGACGGCGTGCGGTGGTACAGCTCCCGGCTTAAATCGACGATCCGCATGCGACGCACCTCCCCTAGACGCTGATCCAATTCGACGGAATCGGATCAGCGTCTAGATTTTGCGTGGGGCATGATCTTCTCGGAAAACCGGTATCCACTTTTCCGGATCATGCCCTGGTCTTTCGTTGCACGAACACTATCCTCGGCGCACAACGGCGACAATGCTGCCGCGACAACGCCGCAAGAGACCGAAGGGAAGCGCCGCATGAAGACCTCGACCGACCGCATCCTCACCACCCATACCGGCAGCCTGCCGCGGCCGAAGGCGCTGATCGACCTCATTCTCGGTCGCGAGCAAGGCGCTGCCGTCGCCGCCGACGTGTTCGAGGCCGCGACCGCCAAGGCGGTCGACGACGTCGTTACGCAGCAGGTCGCTTGCGGCGTCGACGTGGTCTCGGACGGCGAGATGTCGAAGCCGTCCTACACGACCTATATCCGCCACCGCGTCGACGGCATCGCGCCCGACCCGCGCGCCGCCGAGAAGGGCCGCGACATCATGATCGGCCGCGACCTCCTCGATCATCCGGATTTCGCCCGCGAACGCCGCAGTTTCGCCGCCGTGCCGTTTCCCGGCTGCGTCGGCGAGCTGCGTTATAAAGACCGCTCGGCGCTCGACCGCGATATCGCGCATCTGCAAGCCGCGGCGGCGCAATCGAAGCCGGCCGAAGCGTTCATGACCGCGCCGTCGCCGGGCATCCTGACGCGCTTTATCATCAACCTGCATTACCCGACCGAGGACGCTTACTTAGCCGCGCTCGCCGACGTGCTGAAGGTCGAATACCGCGCCATCGTCGAAGCCGGCTTCGTGCTGCAGATCGATGCCCCCGACCTCGGCTCGGCGCGCAACAACCAGTATCGGCATCTGACCGACGACGAATTTCGCGACAGGATCGCCGAACGCAATATCGCGGTGCTCAACGCGGCGACGGCGGGATTGCCCGCCGACCGCATGCGGCTGCATATTTGTTGGGGCAATTACGAGGGGCCGCATAGCCACGATTTGCCGCTTCTGAAAATCATCGACATCGCGTTCAAGGCGCGCCTGCAGGCGATCAGCATCGAGGCCGCCAATCCGCGCCACGATCACGAATGGGAAGATCTCAAGACGATCAAAATTCCCGACGACAAGATCCTCATTCCCGGCGTCATCAACTCGACGACCAATTTCGTCGAGCATCCGCGCCTGGTGGCGCAACGCATCGGCCGTTACGCGGACATCGTCGGCCGCGAACGCGTTATCGCCGGCGTCGATTGCGGTTTCGGCACCGCGGTGCGCACCGAGCCGATGGTCGCCGACTCGATCGTCTGGGCCAAGCTGCGGGCGCTCAGCGAGGGCGCCGCAATCGCGACGCAGCGATTGTGGGGAGCGCGCGCAGCGTAGCCGAAGAAGCGATCCAGAACTCGGCCGCCGCTGCTGGAAAGCTTTGCTTCGCTCGCAATGACGAGTTCACTGCGGCTTCAGACCGGCGAACGCAACCACCTTGCGCCACTTCTCGGTTTCATCGGCGATGTACGTGCCGAACGCCGCCGGCGACAGCGCAAACTCGCTGACGCCGAGGTCGGCAAGCCGCTCTTTGAATTTGGCATCGGCTTGCACGGCACGGACCGCGTCATAAAGTTTGTCGATGATGTCCTTGGGCGTGTTCTTAGGCGCGACAATGCCGGAAAAGCCGCTCGCCTCGAAGCCCGACAGCGTCTCGCCGACGGTCGGCACGCCCGGCAGTTCATCGATGCGGGTCGCGGTCGTCAGCGCCAGCGCCCGCAGCTTGCCGGTTTTAATATGTCCGATGGCGGCCGAGATGCCGTCCACGCCCACTTTCACCTGGCCGCCGAGGAGGTCCGTCACCATTTGACCCTCGCCGGCATAGGGCACATGCACAACGTCGACGCCGGCCATCATCTTGAAGAGCTCCACCGCCATATAGGGCGGCGTTCCCAACGACGGTGACGCGATGGCGATCTTGCCGGGATTGGCTTTGAGTTGCGCGATCAGCTCGGCGACGTTGCTGGCCGGGAACGATGGGTTTGCGTCCAGTACGAGGTTGATGCGATTGATCGGGGCGACCGGCGCGGTATCGCGCACGAAATCGTAGCTGAGGTTTTTCATCAGCGAGGCGTTGACCGTGTTCGACGCCGCGGCAAAGAACAGCGTGTAGCCGTCCGGCGGCGCGTTCACCACCGCTTCGGCGCCCAGACTGCCGCCGGCGCCGGGACGGTTCTCGACGACGACCGACTGGCCCAATTGCTGCGACAGCCATTGCGCGGTGACGCGTGCAACGATGTCGACTTGGCCGCCGGGCGGGAAGCCGACGATCAGCTTGACCGGCCGATCCGGATAGGATTGCGCCCAGGCGATGCGCGCGGCGGCTATGGGACCGAATCCGGCGACAGCGCCCGCCGCTAGATGCAGAAATCTGCGCCGCGGCAGCATGCCGTCATTCCGGCTTGAAGTTCATCGCCACGCCGTTGATGCAATAGCGCAGATGCGTCGGCGGCGGGCCGTCTTCGAAAACGTGGCCGAGATGACTGCCGCAGCGGCTGCAATGCGCCTCGGTGCGGGTCATGAAGAAGCTCTTATCGGTCGAGGTCTCGACCGATCCCGGCTCCGGATCGTTGAAGCTCGGCCAGCCGGTGCCGCTCTCGAATTTCTTTTTCGAGGCGAACAGCGCCTGCCCGCAGCCGACGCAATAGAACGTGCCGGCGCGCTTTTCGTAATTGAGCGCGCAACTGCCGGGCCGCTCGGTGCCATGCTCGCGCATGATGTGGAATTGCTCAGGCGTCAGGAGCTTCTTCCACTCCGCGTCGGTATGCGTCACGGGATATTGCTTGGTGTCGCTGGTGGTGCTCATGGCTGGGGCCCCGCTCTTTGACTGTCGATAAACGTAGTCGATGCGGAGCAAAGCGCAACATCGTTCGACGTCATTCCGGGGCCGAGCGAAGCGAGGAGCCCGGAATCCATAATCACGGTTGCTTGAACATTAGTCCGTTCTTTTATGAACCTCGCCCTCGGAGGTTATGGATTCCGGGCCCGCGGGCTTTGTCCGCGTCCCGGAATGACGAGAGTCATCTTCAAGAAGCGCCGGCACATGCTATCATGGCCGGCACTGCCGCTTATCGGCAGTGGCGCCGGATTGGGAAGGAAGCACGATGCTGGATACGCCCCACTCGCAAAATAATGGTTCGAAGCCGCGGCAGGAGATGATCAGCGGAGCGTTCCTGCGCAATGCCTGGTACGTCGCGGCATGGTCCGACGAGGTCGGCGACGGGCAACTGGTGCCCCGCACCATCATGAATGAGCCCGTCGTGCTCTATCGCAAGGGCAACGGCGACGTCGCCGCGCTGGAAGACCGCTGCGCGCACCGGTTCGCGCCGCTGCACATGGGCAAGGTCGTCGGCGGCGACCGCATCCAGTGCCCGTATCACGGACTGGAATACGACGGGACCGGCGCCTGCGTGCGCAACCCGCACGGCGCCAAGAACATTCCTCCGCGCGCGCGGGTCAAAAGCTATCCGGTGATCGAGAAGCACAAGGCGGTCTGGATCTGGATGGGCTCGGCGCCGGCCGATGCCGGCAAAATTCCGGATTTTTCCGTGCTCGACAATGTGCCGGAGCTGCACACCACCAAGCGCGACAGCATCGTGATCCGCGCCAATTATCAGCTCATCATCGACAACCTGCTCGACCTCAGCCACACCTCCTATCTGCATGACGGCATTCTCGGCAATCAGGACACCGTCGAATCCGAAATCACCGCCGAGCAGGATGGCGACGACGTCGCGGTCGGGCGGCACGCCACCAATTCGATTCCACCCGGCATGTTCGCGCCGTTCTGGCCGGACCATCCGCCGCGCGTCGACAAGTTCACCAAGATGCGCTGGATGGCGCCGTCGACGCTGCGGCTGTTTTCCGGAATCTGCAAAATGGGCGCGGCGCCGGAGACCGGCACCGGCTATCACGCGATCCACTTGTTGACGCCCGAGAACGAGCGCTCGACGCATTATTTCTTCACCGCCGTCCGCTGGGGCGTGAAGACGGCCGAGGACAAGCTCAACCGCGATCTGCAGACGCGGATCGCGGAGATGCGGCGTTTTGCGTTTGAAGAACAGGACGCGCCGGTGATCGAAGCGCAACAGCACATCATCGAGAGCGCGAGCGAACCGCTCGACCCGGTGATTCTGGCGGTCGACGTCGGCTGCGTGCGCTATAAGCGCGTGCTCGGCAGGATGCTTGAGGCCGAGCAGCAAATGTGATGCGCGCCGAAATTCCAGCCAGCGCGCACAATTAAAATGAGCACGCCACGGCAGGGTATCGACCCGCGCGTCGCCGATCTCGTGCAAGCCGGCAAGGTTCGGGTCGCGACATTTATTCCGAATTACATCAAGGATCCGGCGACCGGCGAGCTTCGCGGCTGGCCGATCGACCTTGTACGCGGACTTGGAGCACGTCTCGGCATCGAGGGCGTGCCGGTCGGGCTGCCGACTCCGCCTGCGGCAATGGCAAGCATGAAGGCCGGGGCCTGCGATACCGCGATCATCGGCATCGAGGCATCCCGGGCCGTCGAGGTCGACTATACGCCGCCGCTTGTCGAAGCCGACTACACGCTCCTGGCGCCAGCAAACTCGCCGTACCACGGCATCGCGGAGGCCGACCGTTCTGAGGTTCGGATCGCGGTGGTGCGCAATCACGCTTCGACTATGACACTCGGCCGGATCATAAAGCGCGCCACGTTCGTTTACGCCGACATGCCCGACCCGGCTTTCGAGATTTTGCGCAGCGGCAACGCGGACTTGCTCGCTTCGCTGCGTGAGGTGCTGCTCCAATATTCGAGTCAGCTACCCGGTTCACGCCTGTTTGAAGGACGCTACGGTTTCAACTCCATAGCTATGGCGGTGCCAAAAGGATACGCCGGACGGGTCTCCTATCTCAGCGAGTTCGTCGAAGAAGCTAAAGCGTCAGGACTGCTGCAGCGCGCCATCGATCGCTCCGGCTGGCGCGGAATCAAAGTTGCGCCTTCGGCGTGAGAGCCGTCATTTGATTGCCAGCGGATTGGTCGGCGAGCCGACCGCGCCGGTGATCGGGAATCGCCGGCGCGACAAACATGAATTCGTAAACGCCGTCGGTGGCGCAATCTTCTGCCAAATCCTTCAGATAAAAGATTTCGCCCATGGTCATGCCCATGATCGGAATGGTGATCCAATGCCAGGGCTGGTTGATGCCGCCCTCGGTATTGTTCGGCCGCACCTCGCAGCCCCAAGTGTCGCTCGCTAATGCCGCGAGCTCGGTCTTGGCGACGAATTGCAGCGTCTCGAAGGCGAAGCCGGGCGCATCGCCGCCGGGATAGCCGTCCCAACTGCCGGCCTTCAGGCAGCGCTCCATCTGCCCGGTGCGAACGATGATGTAATCGCCGCGCTTGAATTCGATCTTCTGCTTTTTCGCGGTGAGGTCGAGGTCTGCGCAGGTGATGCCGTAGCCGTCGTCGAGGAAGTCTTTGCCGAGCGCGCGGGCGACGTCGAGGAACACGCCGCGGCCGACCATCTTGGCCTTGGTTTTCTCGATGCCGCATTTCGCCGCGCCGAATGACGACACTTCGCGGCAATCGTAGCCGTTCCACATATTGTCTTCGTAGAACACGTGGCCGAGCCCGTCCCATTGCGTGCCGCATTGCAGCGGCATCACCACCATGTCGTCGGCGGCGCGGATGCCGCGCTTGTCGAGCACGCCGGAATAGGCGTCGGTGCCGGTGCGCAGCATGGTGTGCAGCGGATTGATGCGGCCGAGCACCGGATAATTGGTCTTGCCGCCCTGCGGCCCGTTATTGTCGAAATTGAGCGCCAGCGAGATCACCTTGCCTTTTTTGACCAGCCGCGCCGCGGCGACGATATCCTCGGCTTGTGTGTAATTGAGCGTGCCGATCTCGTCGTTCGGGCCCCATTTGCCCCAGTTCTTGTACTTCTCCGCCGCCTCGCGGAGATCGTCTCGCGTCACTTTCTTCCCGGCCATTGGTTTCTTTTCCTGCCCTGCTGTCGGTGGTGGCAGGACAATGATAGCATTCGCCAACAATATCTGGGGAGGACCTTATGGCCGTGATGACTTCTTCCGTGCGTTTGTTGGCATTGTGTGCCGGCGTGATCTGGGCCGGATCGAGCTTTGCTCAGAACACCTATCCCACCCATCCGGTGAAGATCATCGCGCCGTTCACCGCCGGCGGCCCGAGCGACTTCATGGCCCGGCTTCTTGCTGACAAACTGTCGCAGAGCCTCGGCCAGCAATTCTATGTCGAGGACCGTCCGGGCGCCGGCGGCAATATCGGCATGACCCAGGTCGCCCGCTCCGCGCCCGACGGCTACACCATCCTGGTGGCGAGTTCGAGCTTCGTGGTCAATCCGAGCCTTTACGCCAATAATCCCTACGACCCATTCAGGGATTTCGCGCCAATTACATTGGCCGGCGCGTCGGCGAACATCGTGCTCGCGCATCCCTCGGTTCCGGCCAAGACGGTCAAGGAGCTGATCGCGCTGATGCAAGCCAACCCGGGCAAATACGCCATCGCCAACGCCGGTCTCGGCACCACGCCGGAGCTTGCCGCCGAATTGTTCAAGCTCGATTTCAAGCTCGACCAGCCCAGCGTGCCCTATGGCGGTGGCGCCCCGGCGATCCAGGCCGTTATCGCCGATCAAACGCCAATCGGTTTTGCCAATTTGACTCCGGCCACGCCGCACGTCCTCGCCGGGACATTGCACGGTATCGCGGTGACCTCGCTCAAGCGGTCCGCGGCGTTACCCGACGTGCCGACGATGATCGAAGAAGGTGTGCAGGGCCAGGAATCCGAAACCATGCAGGGTGTCTTCGTGCCCGCCGCCACGCCGCAGCCCATTATCGATCTTCTCAACCGCGAGATCGTGAAGGCGCTGCATCAGCCGGATGTGCAGGAGAAATGCAAGCAGGTCGGCCTCGAAATCGTCGCCGACACGCCGGCGGAGTTTGCCGTCTACATTAAGAAAGAGATCGATCGCTGGCACAAGGTCATCGTCGACGCCAAGATCGCGCAAATCCAGTAACGTCGTGACTTAGCTTCAATGCGCATTGTCGACATTCGCGAGACCGCTGTCCCGCTGAATTCCACGCTCGCCAATTCGAGCACTAATTTTTCCGAAATGACGACCTCGGTGGTCGCCGTGATCACCGACGTCAAGCGCGACGGCGGGCCGGTCACGGGCTTCGCCTTCAATTCCACCGGGCGCTATGCCTGCGGCGCGCAAATGCGCGCGCGGTTCATTCCGCGCATTCGCAAAGCCGATCCGCAAATCGCTGCTCAACGACGCTGGCGATAATTTCGCGCCGGAGAAGATTCTCGCCGTGATGATGCGGAATGAGAAGTCCGGCGGCCACAGCGAGCGCTCGATCGGCATCGGCACCATCGAAGTCGCGGTGTGGGACGCCGTCGCCAAGATCGCGCGAAAGCCGCTGCATGTCGTTCTCGCCGAGCGCTACAACGCCGGCAAGATCGCCGACAAGGTTTTTTGCTATGTCGGCGCCGGCTGGTACGCGCCGGGCAAGACGACACGGGACTTGCTGGACGAGATGCACGGCCATCTCGACGCCGGCTATACCATGCTGAAGATGAAAGTCGGCGGCATGGCGCTTGGCGACGATCTCGCCCGCGTCGCGGCGGTGAAATCGATGCTGCCGAAGGGTGGCGAGCTCGCGGTCGACGCCAATTCGAAATTTTTTCGCGACGACGCGCTTGCTTACGCGCGCGGGCTGAAACCATTTTCCTTGCGCTGGTTTGAGGAGCCGTGCGATCCGCTCGATTTTGCGCTCCTTGCCGAAATCGCCGGCAACTACGACGCGCCGCTGTCGACCGGCGAGAATTTGTATTCCACGCAGGACGTCGAAAATCTCGTACGCTTCGGCGGGCTAAAGCCGCAGCGCCGCGACGTCATTCAGGTCGATCCGCCGCAGGCCTATGGCATCGTGCAATATGCCCGCACGCTCGACATGCTGGCGCGCCACCAATGGCCGCGCCGCCTGTTGTTTCCGCACGGCGGCAACCAGATGTCGCTCGCCATCGCCGCCGGCTTCGGCCTCGGCGGCGCGGAATCCTATCCGGGCGTGTTCGGCGACTTCGGCGGCTTCGCCGACGACGCGAAACTGGAAGGCGGCTATCTGACCTTGTCCGACCGGCCGGGCATCGGCTTCGAAGGCCAGTCGGGGCTCTACCGCATCATGCGCGAGCTGGCGTCGTGATGAGCGTGCCGGGCATGGGCGTCGGTGGCCCTGTTAGAACAACCAGCTGCCCGTCAAATACGGGCCTTGGTCGGTGAAGTTGCTTTGCGAATGCTGCTCCGTTGCCAGGAAGACCCCCACGGGGGGAAGCATGAGCATTGTCGGTACCTGGGTCAGCGAATACTGACTGACGGCATTGAAATAGACCGCCGCTTGATAACCCAACTCGATCTTGAACTGTCCGTACTCGCTGGGCGGAAAAGCGTAGGCACTGGCCAATCTGGCGTCGATACTGGGAATCACCTGCGTCGCGTTGGGCGATGTCAAAGATTGGCTATTGACCCCGGCCAATGCAGGAGAAACCGTTGAAAAATTGATGCGAGCCTGCGAGGTGCCGATCAAAGCTGCACCCGCGAACTCGCCGATGAATTGGAAGTCGCCTAAAGCATATTGGCCCTTCAATCCCAGACGGGGCCCGGCGCCGGTAAACAACGAGTCGGTGGTGTATCCACTGGAAGCCAAGCCACCCGGGCTTTGGAACAGCCCGGTCAGGTTCTGGCCGATGCGGGCAAATTCCACGCCGCCGAAGGCGCGCAATTGGAAGGGACATTCGGCGCAGAAGGTATGCCCTCCGTCCAAATCGACTGCATCGTAATCGGATTGCACCGCGCCGTGCCCGATCGTGTACAGGGCCGATTCTGGACCGATCAAATAAGGCGGCCCCACCATTTGCGTGGGCCCGGCCGAAAAAGAGCCATTCGCGGTGGTGTTCAGATGTGTCCAATTCAATTCGATATCGTTGAACTCATTGGGCATATAGCGAGCCCCGACACCGAAAGTTGGACTGAAGTTTGGCGTGAGCGACTGATTGCTCCAATTGGGCGTCGCCAGGGGCAAAGGGCTCACCAGCGTCCCATATTCGAGATCGCCGGCGCCGGGCTGCAAATACAATAGCGATCCGCTGATCTCGAAGTGATGCGGCGGGGTCGGCGCTGCGATTTCGATGGCTGGGCCGGCTTTTCCCGGGGATATCGTATTCGGTTCGGCGGCCAAGAATTCCGCATTTTGCAGCCGCCGCGTTTCGGCGGGCGCCGGACCGCGTTGCATCCGCGCCGCCTTGGCGGCTTCGAGGCGGTTGACGCGCGCGCGCAGCGCGGCATTTTCCTTTTCCAAGGCATTAAGCCGCGCCGAGATCTGCTCATCAATCGTGGCGGCAATCGCCGGGTGCAAAACCGCAGCGGCAGGCAATGCGAGACAGCAGACGAACGCGAGTTTTTGGAATCGGTTCATTGTCCGCACCCCCAGGAAACGTCCAGTCAGTGGACTTCACAAGCGGCACGCAATGAAACGTCGCAAACAACGAGGTCGCCAGTCGAGGCGGCCTAGTTCATTTCCTCGAATTCGAGTGGATGCCGTATCGCATCCGCCAGTTTCAGCCATTCAGCCGCCATCTCGCGTTGAATGGCGCGAGAATCCGGATCGGTTGCCGCAGCCATCAGGTACAGACAATGCGCGGCGTAATGCGCGTAATCCGTATGCTTATCAGTCGCTGGAGTTGCCATGATCCCCGCCTGGAGCGAGATGCCTTTTCTTCGAGCCGTGATCTTGCTTTAGTTGTTTGTTGAAGCATGTCCTGTTCGCAAAACCGGTGTCCACTTTTGCGGGACATGCTCTTGCGAATCACCCGGTAGGGAATCTGACCGCGTTGTCAGGATGCGTCTGTTCGAAATTGAACAATGCTCAGATCAATGTCGGGACTTGAGTACCGGAGACGTCCGTCACCGCAGAGCTTCAAGGCAAAGCGGGTTGCCGTCCGGATCGCGCAACATGGCGCGGGGACGAGCTAGCGATTACCGGATCATCCGCTTTCGCGGATGATGACGGAGCGCCGTCACCTACCCCGGCAGCCGTTCGATCGCCGCGCCGCAGCGGCCGAGCTTTTCTTCCAGCCGCTCGAAACCGCGATCGAGGTGATAGACGCGGTTGACGATGGTCTCGCCTTCGGCGGCGAGCGCCGCGATGACGAGCGACACCGAAGCGCGCAGATCGGTCGCCATCACTGGCGCGCCCTTGAGCTGCTCGACGCCTTCGATGGTCGCGCGCTCGCCGTCGAGCTGGATGCGGGCGCCGAGCCGCGCCAGTTCCCCGACATGCATGAAGCGGTTCTCGAAAATCGTCTCGGTGATATGCGAAGTGCCGCGCGCGCGCGTCATCAGCGCCATGAGCTGCGCCTGCAGATCGGTCGGGAATTCCGGAAACGGCGCGGTCGTCACGTCGACCGGCGACAGGCTTCCGCCGTTGCGCGCGATGCGGATGCCCTGATTGGTAGCCGTAACGGTTACTCCAGAGCGCGTGAGCACGTCCAGCGCGGCCTGCAGCAGTTCGGGACGCGCGTTCTGCAAGAGAACGTCGCCGCCAGCCATGGCGACCGCCATGGCATAAGTGCCGGTCTCGATACGGTCGGGCAGCACGGCATGACGCGCGCCGTGAAGCTTGGCGACGCCCTCGACGGTAATGCGCCGGGTGCCGGCGCCGGAAATGCGCGCGCCCATCTTGTTGAGGCAATCGGCGACGTCGGCGATTTCCGGTTCCTGCGCCGCGTTGTCGATCACGGTCGTGCCGTTGGCGAGCGACGCCGCCATGATCGCGGTATGGGTGCCGCCGACCGTCACTTTGGGAAACACGATTTCGCCGCCCTTCAAGCCGTGCGGCGCGCGCGCCACCACATAGCCGCCGTCGATGTCGATGTCGGCGCCGAGCTGCGCCATCGCCATGATGAGAAGATCGACCGGCCGCGTGCCGATGGCGCAGCCGCCGGGCATCGACACCCGCGCTTCGCCCATGCGGGCGACGAGCGGCGCCAGCACCCAAAAGCTTGCCCGCATCTTGGAGACCAGCTCATAGGGCGCGGTGGTGTCGACGATGCGAGCCGCGGAAATGTGCAGCGTCTGGCCGTGGTCGGCGGTTTCGCCGCGCCGCTTGCCGCCGACCATGATGTCGACGCCGTGATTGCCGAGGATGCGTTCGAGCAGCACGACGTCCGCCAGCCGCGGCACATTGTCGAGGATCAGCGTCTCGTCGGTGAGGAGGCTCGCGATCATCAAGGGCAGCGTCGCGTTCTTCGCGCCCGAGATCGGGATGGTGCCGTCAAGACGCCGGCCGCCGACGATACGAATTCGATCCATATTTACCCCCGCGGCCCTGGCTTGGCCTTACTCCCGGCCCCGATTGCGGCGAAAGTCGGGACCTTCCCTTTCCATTGTGGCATCTTTTGCCGGGGAATTCTCCTCCGGCGCGCGACTGTCCGCACGGCCGCGGGCCTGTTCTTTGCGTCGCTTGAGATTTTCGCGCAACGCCGCGGCGAGCCGCTCGCTGCGCGCCGCCCATTTTCCCGTTTTGCCGGGTTTGGCCATGAAGCCAGTTCAAAGCACGCCGGCCGCCGCGCGGCAACAGCCGGGCGCTTGCGCTCAAAACCCCCGTATGGCAAGGATCGCCGCGCTTTTTTCGCCTATATTCGCCGCGCCAGAGGCCGACAAGCATGCTGCCGTAGCTCAGTGGTAGAGCACTCCCTTGGTAAGGGAGAGGTCCTCAGTTCAATCCTGAGCGGCAGCACCACGGCCAAGGTTCTGTTTCGCTATACCGCGACTTTCTTGAGAAAGCCCTCGATCTCGTCGCGCAGATTGCCGATCGAGGCGTCGACCGAATTGGACGAGTCGAGCACCGTTTCGGCGGCGGCGCGGGTGCCGCTCGCGGCCTCGGAAACCTTGCCGAGCACCGCCACCACCGTACTGGTGCCGCGCGCCGCATTCACCGCATTGCGGCTGATCTCGGACGTGGCGGCGTTCTGCTGCAGGATCGAGGCGGCGGCGCTCGAGGCGCGCGTCGAGATTTCATGCATCGAGTCTTCGATGCCGTGCACCGCCTCGACCGCGCTGCCGGTCGATTGCTGCACCGCCAGGATGTGACGCGCGATCTCTTCGGTCGCCTTCGCGGTTTCGACCGCCAGCGATTTCACTTCGGCGGCGACGACGGCGAAGCCGCGTCCCGCTTCGCCGGCGCGCGCCGCCTCGATGGTGGCGTTGAGCGCCAAGAGATTGGTCTGGCCGGCAATGTTGCGGATGAGCTTGACGACGTCGCCGATTTTTTCCGCGGCGAGCGCCAGCCCGGCATATTCGCCGTTCGACGCTTTCGCCTTGTCCACCGCGCTCGCCACCAGGGCCGTGGTCTGCGCCAGCTGCGAATTGATTTCCGCGATCGAGGCGGAGAGTTCTTCGGCCGAGCCGGCGACGATCGATACATTGTCGGACGCTTCGTTGGATTCCCGCAACGCCACCTCGGCGTGCTGCGTGGCCTCGTGCGACGAGACGATCAGCGCGCCGGCCGTTAATTTCATGGCGTTGGTGCTGTTGCCGACCATGCCGAGCATTTCCTCGATGCGCTCGCGGAACGAGGCGATCGCGCTTTCGGTCAGCAATCTGCGATTTTCCTGCGCCAGCATAGTGTCGCGCTGGTTCTCGAGCCGATGGCGTTCGGTAATGTCCTCGTGCGTCGCCACCCAGCCGCCGTCTTTCATCGGCTGCCGCGTGACGCGGATCAGGCTGCCGTCGGCCAGCTCGTCGATCCGGCTGGAAATCTTCTCGGCCGAGTGCTGCCCCAAAGCGCCGAGCTTTTGGTCCACCGCGCCGGCGCCCTTTTCGCCCTTGAGGAGGCCGTTCATGACGCGATGCGCGATGATCGCTTCGTGCGAGGCCCCGACCTTCAGCAATTCCGGCGGCAGGCGGTACAGGCTGGCGTAGCGGTCGTTGCAAATAACCAGGCGCTTGTTGCCGTCGAACATGCACAGGCCGTGCGTCATGTTTTCCAGCGCCGTGTCGAACCGTAGATTGGTTTGTTCGAGCGACAATTGACGGCGAATGCTGGCCATCATCGTGACGAGCTCAAGAATCGTGAACACAACGACAACGGGAAGAAAGATCGCGCGGCGTTGTTCCGGTTCGGCCAAAGCGCCGTGGTGATCGGACAGCAAATAGAAGAGGCCGATCCAGAACATGGCGATCATCGCCATGCCGAGTAGCGGCGCCGGCCGCAGCAGCGCACGCAGCCAATTGAGCAGACGGTGTGTGGTCATTTAGCCCCGGTCCCTCAAAGGCTTATGCCACGACGGAAGTTTGAATTCGGTTAAATTTTAAGCAACGTGTTAAGGAATGATAAACTGAAGCGTCGGTGGAAACGCGGACGGGGGAGACTGCGGTGTTGGCGCCCAGCGCATCCATGAAGAACAGAATTGCCATGTACAATGGCAATGCGCTCAAGATCGGCCTGTTCGGCGCCAATTGCTCGTCGGGCCGCTCCGCCACCAAAGTACCGGAGCGCTGGTCGGCGAGCTGGCCCGACTGCCTGGCTTTGGCTCGGCTTGCCGACGACGCCAGCCTCGACTTCATGCTGCCGATCGCGCGCTGGAAAGGCTATGGCGGCGACACCGATTTTCACGGCCGGTCGCTCGAAACCATCACCTGGGCGGTCGGGCTTCTGTGCGCGACCAAGCGCATGACCGTGTTCGGCACCGTGCATGCGCCGCTGTTTCATCCTTTGATCGCGGCCAAGGAATTCGTCACCGCCGACCACATCGGCGAAGGCCGCGTCGGCGTCAACATCGTCTGCGGCTGGAACGAAGGCGAATTCGACATGTTCGGCGTCAAGCAGCGCGAGCATGACGTGCGCTACGACTACGCCCAGGAATGGGTCGATATCGTCAAGCAGGCGTGGGCCTGCGACGGCACGTTCGATTACCAGGGCGAATTTTTGCAGCTGCAAAAGGTGCGCGCCTATCCAAAGCCCTTCGGCGACACGCGGCCGCTGATGATGAACGCCGGCTCGTCGGACGCCGGGCAGGCCTTCGCGCTGCGCAACTGCGACGCATTTTTCGTGGCCACCGCCGGCTCGCGCACCTCGCTTGCCGGCAACGCCGCCAAGGTGGCCGAGATCAAGGCCGCCGCGCAGAAGCTCGGCCGCGAGATCGAGGTCTTCACCGTGGGTCAGGTGATCTGCCGCCCGACGCAAAAGGAAGCCGAAGATTACTATCAGCACGTCAATATCGAGAACGCCGACTGGGGCGCGCTTGACGGCATGCTGGCCAACAAAAACATGACGCCGGAGACGATGCCGCCCGAGGAGTATTACGCCAAGCGCCGCTATTTCGCCGCCAATGCGGTGGGCGGCTACCCCTTCGTCGGCACGCCGGACTGTATCGCCGAGGAACTTGCCACCATCAGCCAGGCCGGCGTGCGCGGCATCGGCCTGTCCTTCGTCAATTATCTCAGCGAAGTGCCGTATTTCTGCGACGAGGTGCTGCCGCGGCTAGAGCGCGCCGGCGTGCGCGCGAAGCGGTAAGGCGGCGGCAACGGCGCTTCATTGCCCTATGAGTTTGAACGAGCCGAAGAAGTCGTCCTTCATTGCCGCGGACTTGTCGCGCTCGTCGCGGTGAAATTGAATAAGCAAGGTGTATTGCGCCTTGTCGGTCCGGATGACGTCGAAGAAATTGCCGCCGCCGGTAATGTCGATGAGCGTGAATGACAGCGATTCGATGCCGGCCGTCTTGCGATGCTGCACGTCCAAAAGCTGCACGACGGCTGATTTCGCTTTCAAGACATTCATGAAATCTTCGATCGGCTGAGGCGGCACGCCGGCCACGAAGGGCGTTTCGGATGCCGACAATTTGACGCCGTCCTTGGTGATGCCCGTGACCGCGCGTACGACTATGTCGGAAGAATCCGCATCTTGATGCAGCTCCACGTCGCTGTACGGAACCGGGAAGTAGATCGAAAACGATGCGCCGGTCGGCGTGGCCTCGCCGGGATCGACATTGAGGCGACCGACGATTTGCGCCTGCGCGGCGCTGCCCAGGGCAAGCGCCACAGCGGCGACAAGTGCGGCGGCGCGATGGAGCGCTATCATGACAAGCCCTTTCTGGACGGCTCGATCCGACCTTCTGATTTGTCGCCTTGATACCGCACCGCGTTCGAAGCTCGGCTTGACAGCGGCGACCCGCCATAACTCAATGGCCGGATAGGGAGAAACGAATATCATGAACACGCAAATTCGTCCGCCGCGCATCGGGCCGCAGCCGTGGGAACAGGTGCGCGGCAAACTCGATCAGTCGCTGCCGTTCGCCAATATGCGCGACACGCCCTATTACCGCGACTGCGTCTGGGAGCAGTTCTCCAAGACCGAGTATGAGCGCCGCTACAAGGCGCTGCGGGCGAAAATGCGCGAGCACAAGCTCGACGCGGTGATCGTGCCGGGCGGGCCGAGCCACTGGAGTTTCGGCGGCGGCATGCTGTGGCTGACCGGGCATTGGGAATGGCACGCGCTCGCAAGCTACGTGCTGGTGCCGCTCGAGGACGAGCCGACCATGATCTATTCGATGGGCGGCACCCACGCCGAAGCGGTGCGCCGGCAGGTCGAGATCGCGGTCAAGGACGTGCGCCACAGCCGCGGCGGCCGCTACGCCGATATCATGGTCGAGCGGCTGCGCGAATTAAAGCTCGAGCGCGGCCGCATCGGGCTGATGGAGATCGATCCGCGGCACGGCGATTACCTGCCGGTGAACCAATACAACGTGCTGCGCGACAACCTGCCCGATGCCGAGCTGGTTTTCACCAAGGGCTTTCTCCACGAACTGCTCTCAATCCACAGCGCCGAAGAGCTCGACTGCGTGCGCAACAGCGGGCGTGCTGTGCAAGAACGCAATGGACGCGATGGTCGCCCGTGCGGCTCCGGGCGTTAAAGAATACGAGCTGCGCGCCGCGGCCGGCTCAGCCATCCTCGAAGGCGGCGGCGACATCGATTTTCTGATCATCGGCTCGACGCCGATGGCGAACCCGGCGCTGATTTTCGGCAATCCGCGACCGTCGGGGCGCGTGCTGCAGAAGGGCGACATTATCAATATGGAGCTTGCCGCAGGCTTCCGCGGCTATACCGCGCAGATCGGTTCGCCGATTTGCGTCGGCGAGCCGACCGGGATGGTGCGCAAATTCTGGGACGAGATCACGCTGCCCGGCTACCGCCGCATCGTCGCCGAAATCGCGCCCGGTAAGCCCGTGGAGAATATGCGCCAGGCCAGCAAATTCTTCCGCGACAACGGCTATCAGTCGCGCCCGACGCAGTGCCACGGCATCGATCTCGTCACCGATAAGCCGCATGTCGTCGCCGAGCATGTCAGCCGCGGAAAAATTCGAGGAAGTGCTCAAACCCGGCATGGTCATCATGGCCGAACCCAATCCGATCACGATGGATGGTTTGTTCGGCATTTTCCTCGGTCACACCTTTATCGTGACCGACACGGGCCACGAAGTGGTCGACGATTTCCCACTGCAGATCGCGGTCGCGCGGGGGTGAGACTCCTCCCTCTCCCCGCTTGCGGGGAGAGGTGAATCATCGCGACATCAGAAACTTGAAATCACACCCTTCGTCGGCGCCGAGGATTTGTTCGGCGAACAATTTGGCGTAGCCGCGGTCGGGGATTTTCACATGCGCCGGCGCCGCGGCGGCGCGCTTCTTCAGTTCGGCGTCGTCGACCAGCAATTCGATACGGCGCGCTTGCACTGAAAGCCGGATGCGGTCGCCGTTGCGGACGAGACCGAGCGGCCCGCCGGAGGCCGCGTCGGGCGTGATGTGCAGCACGATGGTGCCGAACGCGGTGCCGCTCATGCGCGCGTCGGAAATACGCACCATGTCCTTGACGCCCTTCTGCGCCAGCTTTTTCGGGATCGGCAGATAGCCCGCCTCCGGCATGCAGGCCGGCGCATGCGGACCGGCGTTCTGCAGCACCAGAATGTCCGCAGCCTCGACCTCGAGCTTCGGATCGTCGATGCGCGCGGCGAGATCGTCGAGCGAAGCGAACACCACCGCCCTGCCCTCGTGCTCGAACAATCTGGCGTCGGCCGCCGAGCGTTTGAGGATGGCGCCCTTCGGCGCCAGATTGCCGAACAGCGCGACCAGGCCGCCCGCCGGTTCGAGCGGCTTGTCGAGCGGCGCGATGATCGAGCGATCGATATAGGCATCCGCATCGCCGTCGAGCCGCTCGCCCAGCGTCTCGCCGGTCACGGTCACGCAGCCGAGATGCAACAGCGGCTTTAGTTCGCGCAACAGCGCACCCATGCCACCCGCCGCGCAAAAGTCCTCCATATAGCCCTTGCCGACCGGCTTGAGATTGACCAGAACCGGCGTCGTATCCGACAGTCTGTTGAGCTGTTCGAGGGAGACTTTCACGCCGGCGCGGCCGGCAATCGCGGTCAGATGGATCACCGCATTGGTCGAGCCGCCGATCGCGAGCAGCGCGCGCAACGCGTTCTCGACCGAATTTTCGGTGATGAGCGCCGCGGGCGTGAGCTTCGAGCCGATCAGCTTCACGGCCGCGGCGCCGGTCGCCTCGGCGGCGCGCAAGCGGTCGGCGTGTACCGCGGGGATCGCGGCGGTGCCGGGCAGACAAAGGCCGAGCGCCTCGGTGAGGCAGGCCATGGTCGAGGCGGTGCCCATCACCGCGCAGGTGCCCGCCGTCACCGCGAGCTGGCCCTCGATCTCGGAGATTTCGTCGGCGTCGATATCGCCGGCGCGGTAACGTGCCCAAAAGCGCCGGCAGTCGGTGCAGGCGCCGAGCCGCTCGCCGCGATACCGCCCGGTCATCATCGGCCCCGCCACCAGCGCGATGGCGGGACGATCGGCGGAGACGGCGCCCATCAGCTGTGCCGGCACGGTCTTGTCGCAGCCGCCCATCAGCACGACCGCGTCCATCGGCTGCGCCCGGATCATCTCCTCGGTGTCGATCGCCATCAGGTTGCGGTATTTCAGGCTGGTCGGCGTCAGAAAGACTTCGCCGAGCGAGATGGTCGGAAATTCCAGCGGCAGCGCGCCGGCGGCAAGCACGCCCCGCTTCACGGCCGCTAGCAGCTCGGGAAAATGGCGGTGGCAATTGTTGAAGTCCGACGCCGTATAGGCGATGCCGATCGTCGGCTTATCCAACAGCGCGCGCGAATAGCCCATCGATTGGGCGAACGACCGGCGCAAGTAGCGCGAGAAATCGCGATCGCCGTAATCGGTGAGACCGTGATCTAGTCCGACAACATGCTCTGTCATTGCTCGATCATATCCAGATTATTTCCACCCGCGTGCGCAGCAGCCGCAAAAGCACAGATTTTGAGCGGCGCTGCCACTAATTCATGCTTCGCAGCGCGGCATTAGGAAAGGATTTAGTAATCGAATATGCGCAATTTCACTGATGTTCTCCAGGAATTTTCCGCGCGGCAAGCCGAAATTGACCCGAAATGGTCGCCAAATTTGAAAGTCCGCTGCCCGCGTGGATCGTATTGCCACTCCTTTTCGTCGGCGCCGTCGCCGTCCTGACCACATGGGGAACGGGCAACCTTTGGCTAGGCCTGGCTGTCGCGCTCGTCGGCGCGATCGCGGTCGCGCGGTACTGCGAACGGACTTTGCGCGGGTTCGTCGGCGCCATTGCCCAGATCGCCCGTGGCGACCGCTACGCGGCGCTGCCGGAGCGCATCCAGGGCGGCGCTCTCGCCGACAGCGCGATCGCTGCGGAAACCATGCGGCAAGCGCTGATCGATGCCGACGCGCTTGCGGTTGACCTTAAAAGCCGCGAGGCCGAGACGCGGCTGCGTCACGCCAGCCGCGGCTTCTTCACCCAGCGCTTCCGCAGCACCATCGACCAGCTCACCGGCACATTCCAAACCGCCGGCGAGGAAATCCGCGTCACCACCGCCAATCTCGGCGCCCGCAACAAGGACATGTCGCAGCGCGCCGCCAATGCCGTCGAGGCCGCCGCCTGCGCCAGCCGCGACGTGGCCGCGGTCGCGGACGCGTCGCGCGGCTTGCTCGCGCTGATCGTCGAGTGCACGGCCGAAGCGGCAGCGGCCAAGGACGCCACCGACCGCACTATTGCCGACCTCGGCCACACCGACTTCACCGTCCGCAGCCTGGCCGCCGCGGCCGAGCGCATCGGCGCCGTGGTCAAGCTGATCGAGGCGATCGCCTCGCAGACTTCGCTGCTCGCGCTCAATGCCACGATCGAAGCGGCGCGCGCCGGCGCCGCCGGCCGCGGCTTCGCCGTCGTCGCGTCCGAGGTCAAGACGCTGGCGCAGCAAACCGCCAAGGCCACCGCCGAGATCGGCGCGCAGATTCATGACATCCAGCATGCGGTCAACGAAACGGTCGAGGCCATTTCCGGCGTGTCGTCGAGCGTGGCGACGATGAGCGACGCCAATCGGCAATTGACCGGCATCCTCGATCACCAGGCGGCGGAGATCAATCGCATCGGCAATCGCGCGGAACAGGTCGCCGGCGCAGTCGCCGGCGTATTGCCGGAGATTTCAACCATCGCAACCAGCGTCGAGGAAGCCGGCAACGGCGTCGTCGCCACCGCGGAGGATCTGCTCGGACGCTCGCAATGGCTGGTCGAGGCGGTGACGCGCTATTTCTCCGATCTCGAATTCGGCTCGATCAAGATCGGCATCCTGCATTCGCTGTCCGGCACCATGACCGCGAGCGAGCGGCCGTTACAGGAGCTCCTGGTCATGCTGATCGAGCGGCAGAATGCGCATGGCGGACTGCTCGGCCGGCCGCTCGAGCCAGTCATCGTCAATCCGCATTCCGACCCGAAAGCCTATGCCGAATTGGCGAATAGGCTCATCCACGACGACAAAGTCGCCGCCATATTCGGGTGCTGGAGCTCGGCTTCGCGAAAGGAAGTGCTGCCGATCGTCGAGCGCGACAATGCGCTGTTGTTCTATCCGAGCCAGTACGAGGGCGAGGAGGCCTCGCGCAACATCTTCTATACCGGCGCGACGCCGCCGCAGCAGGCGATCCCGGCAGTGAACTTCCTGCTCGGCCAGGGCATCCGCCGCTTCTTTATGGTCGGCACGGATTACATCTATCCGCGCACCACAAATGCCGTGCTCAAAGGTTATCTGGCGAGCAAAGGGGTTTCGGAATATCCCGAACGCTACACCGCGCTCGGCCAGTCCGACTGGCGCGCGGTCGTCGAGGAAATCCGCCGCTTCGCCCGCGGCGGCCGCACCGCAATCGTGGCGACGATCTCCGGCGACGCCAATGTGCATTTCTTTCGCGAGCTTGCGAACCAGGAAATCGTCGCGGCGGAAATTCCGGTCATGTCGCTGTCGATCAACGAGGCCGAGCTTGCCGCGCTCAGGCACTCGAAGGTCTCAGGGCATTTCGTGGCGTGGAATTATCTGCACGCCTTCGATACGCCGGAGAACCGCGATTTCATCGCCGAGTGGCGTCGCTTTACCGGCAAACCGGACGCGGTGACGAACGACCCGATGGAAGCGACCTGGATCGGTTTTCATCTGTGGGCCGCCGCGGTCGAGGCCGCTGGCACAACCGACGTCGACGAGGTGCGCGACGAACTCGGCGGCAGGCGGCTCACGGCGCCGAGCGGTTTCTCGGTGCGGATGGATGCCAAGACCCATCATCTCTACAAGCCGGTCATGATCGGCCGCATTACCGACGACGGCCGCATCCTGCCGGTCTCGGTCACCGAGGGACTGGTGCCGCCGGATCCGTGGAGCCCGTGGCTTAAGGGTCGGGGCTCGCCGGCCTCACGCCCGGTAGCAGCGCCGCCGATGCCGCGCAAAGTGCTTGGCGCATAACACTTTTCGTAAAATTGACACGGATCAATAACGCGGCAACCAACCGCGTCTAAATATTCTCGACAAGCACCCTGGAACGCTTCTAGAAGTAAGCTACCGAGTTCCAATATCTTGCAATACCGGCAAATGCCGGGAGCGCGTGCCGATGAACTATCCCAACAATCGCCCGGACATCGATTACCACGCCTATTTCACCGGGGCGCTCGCCCGGTTGCGGGGCGAGCGGCGCTACCGTGTCTTCGCCGACCTCGAACGCATTGCCGGACGTTTCCCGTATGCGGTCTGGCATTCGCCGGACGGGCCGAAGAACGTCGTGATCTGGTGCTCGAACGACTATCTCGGCATGGGCCAGCACCCCAAAGTGATCGGCGCCATGGTCGAGACCGCGACCCGAATGGGCGCCGGCGCCGGCGGCACCCGCAACATCGCCGGCAACAATCATCCGCTGGTCGAGCTTGAGCGCGAGCTTGCCGACCTGCACCGTAAGGACGCGGCGCTGATCTTCACCTCCGGCTATGTTTCGAACGAGACCGGAATCTCGACGTTGGCGCGGCTGATGCCGAATTGCCTGATCCTGTCGGATGCCTGGAACCACAATTCGATGATCGAGGGCGTGCGCCAGGCGCATTGCGAGAAACAGATCTTCCGCCACAACGACATGACGCATCTCGAGGAGCTGTTGGCGGCGGCCGACCCAAGCCGGCCGAAGCTCATCGTGTTCGAGAGCCTTTATTCCATGGACGGCGACGTTGCGCCGGTCAATCGCATCTGCGACCTCGCCGCGCGCTACGGCGCGATGACCTATATCGACGAGGTACATGCGGTCGGCATGTACGGGCCGCGCGGCGGCGGTATCAGCGAGCGCGACGGCGCCACCGGCCGCATCGACGTAATCGAAGGCACGCTCGCCAAGGCGTTCGGCTGCCTCGGCGGTTACATCGCCGGCTCGACCGCGTTGATCGATGCCGTGCGTTCCTATGCGCCCGGCTTTATTTTCACCACCGCGCTGCCGCCGTCGGTCTGCGCGGCGGCGACTGCCGCGATCCGGCATCTCAAGACCTCGCATTGGGAGCGCGAACGGCATCAGGATCGCGCCGCGCGCACCAAGGCGGTGCTTGCCGCCGCGGCGTTGCCGGTCATGAGCAGCCCGACTCACATCGTCCCGGTCTCTGTCGGCGATCCGGAACGCTGCAAAGCGGCGAGCGACCTCTTGCTCGCCGATCACGGCATCTACATTCAGCCGATCAATTATCCGACGGTGCCGAAGGGCACCGAGCGGCTGCGCATCACGCCGAGTCCCTATCACGACGACGGGCTGATCGACGCGCTCGCCGAAGCGCTGGTCGACGTCTGGCAGCGGCTGGGCTTGCCGTTCAACGAGCGCGCGATCGCCGCGGAGTGATTGGAATACTTGGCGTTCGATGTCAGATATGCAGCCCAAAAAATCCTGCGACCACAATGACCACGACCACTACGCCGATGATGTAAAAAATATTCATTGTCTTGCTCCGATTGAAGTCTTGCTCCGATTGAAGCCACGCTGGCATGGAGTTATTGAGCGGTGGAATCGGCTCCGTAGGCGCTTCGCTAGACTTGGCTTCGCGGTCCCCTCTCACGCTTAATCGAAACGCGCTCGGTCACCAAAAACCTCGATTGCGACCCCAGTATCCGCCGCCGCCGCCAAACAGCAGCACCAATACGACGATAATCAGGATTAATTCCATCGGAAGTCTCCGCGGATGTTGCCGGCGTTATTTGCCGCGCACCGCATCCTTCAATCCGCCGACCGCGTTCTGCACTTTGCCCACGGCCTTGTCGGTCTTGCCTTCAGTTTCCAGCTTCGTGTCGCCGAGGAATTTCCCGGCGGCCTCTTTCACCGCGCCCTTGACCTGTACCGCCGAACCATCGATTCGGTCTTTATCCATTGCCGTGTCCTCACTGTTTGCTGAGACTAGGGTAACGGCCTCGTCAATGGATTGTTCCCGACTGTGCGACCTCTTGAGGTGAGCAATTCAGCACAGTCTTCACACCTTGCGGCGGGCCTAGTTTCCTGGCACTCGAAAGGTGTCTCCTTTCCCACGGCACCAACGAGCACCTCGAACGGAGTATTTGGCATGAAGAAGAAAACCCCCGCCCGCAAGAAGACCAAGAAGCAAGCTAAGATTGCTCATCCCGGCATGATGGGTGACGGCACCGAGGAGCAAAACCTTGGTGAGCGCGGCAACCCGGCGGCGCGCATAAAAAGGAAAGAGGTGGCTGCCGCCTTCGGCAAACCTCGCCGCAAAAAGTAGCTCTCGGTTCGCTAACTGGGCGCGCCTTGATCGCGGCGCTTTTGCGCCAGCGCGCTCAAAATCTCATTTCGCGAGCCGCTTCCGGATCAACTGCAATTCGCGGCGGCGCTTTGCGCTGGTTTTCGGGTATGCCATTTTGAGCTCTTCGGCCGCATCGAGGATGATTCTGGATACGATGAGCCGGGCGTTCTCCTTGTCGTCGGCGGGAACGACATACCAGGGCGAGTGCCGGGTGCTTGTGGCACTGAGGCATTCCTCATAGGCCTTCATGTACTGCTTCCAGAATTTCCTCTCCGCGATGTCCGCCAAGCTGAATTTCCAGTTCTTCTCCGGTTCGTCGATACGCGCCAGAAAGCGCTTTCGCTGCTCTTCCTTCGAGAGGTGGAGGAAGAACTTGATGATGCGCGTTCCATTGACGTGAAGATGTTTTTCCAAATCCACGATCGAACGATACCGGTCATGCCAGATCTTCTTGTCGTGATGCGGGGTGTCCGGGATCGCTTCGCTGCGAAGAATCTCGGGATGCACGCGAAGGATCAGCACCTCTTCGTAATAGGATCGGTTGAAAATGCCGATCTTCCCGCGCTCCGGTAGATCGCGCGTGGTGCGCCAGAGAAAATCGTGTTGCAGTTCCGTAGAGCTTGGGTGCTTGAAGCTGAACACCTGGCAGCCTTGGGGGTTGACCCCGGACATGACGTGGCTGATGGCGCCGTCTTTTCCCGCCGCATCCATGGCCTGAAAGATCAGCAGGAGCGCATAGCGATTGGACGCGTAGAGCAGCTGCTGTTGCGAGCTCAGTTGCGCGACGTGTTCCTCCAGAAGCTTTCTATATTGCTCCTTCGACTTGTACACGGGCTCGACCTTCGTCGGCCACTTATTGAGATCGACCTCGTGCCCCTCCCGCACGCGAAAGTCTTTTGAATTGATTTTCATTTTCATCCCTTCGACGGTTCTAGCTGTATAAGTCGTGTTCCATCACGGACAGAACCACTTTTGACCGGATCGAAAATCCGATAGGCGAGCAATTTCACCCGGTCAGTGACAAGGAACCAAGCCACTGCATAGCCCCAAACGAATAATGCCCAGCTCCAGCCCAGCGGGATCATAAACAGTCCATAAACCGCAATCAGAGTTGCCAAAGTTTGCGTGCCGAACACCGCCAGCAGCAAAATCCGCGCCGGGCGAATCGACCAGAAGGCGCCGCGCGTGCGTGTCTGGAAAATCGTCAAATGTCCGGCCACGGACAGCATCAGGTACATCAGCGTCTGAAGTTGCGGGCGTTCGAGGTGAAAAACGCGGTCGCCCAGGTAGAATAGGCCGAATGCAGCGATGGGACCGACGATGCCCAGCACGGTGGCGATCCCCAGCACCAGGCGCATGTTCCAGGCCTCGGGCTGGTCCTTGTAATGAACATTGTCATAGGCAATGGACAGGATGGCGCCGTCGTTAAGCAGCGCCAGCATCACGATCATCACCGCCGTCAAAGGATAGAAGTTGAAGATCAGGATTGACAGCGTCATGAACAACAATACGCGCAGCGTTTCGGCGATGCGGTAGATCGCATAGCTGTTCATCCGCTGGAAGATACGGCGGCTCTCCTTGATCCCGTCGATGATCACCGACAGGCCGGGCGTCATCAACACAATGGCTGCGGCCGCGCGCGCCGCGTCCGTGGCGCCGGAAACGGCGATGCCGCAGTCGGCCTTTTTCAGCGCGGGCGCGTCGTTCACCCCATCGCCGGTCATGCCAACGATGTGGCCGCGCTTTTGCAGGACGTCTACGATGTGGAACTTGTGTTCGGGGAAGACCTGGGCGAAACCGTCGGCGTTCTCGATCGACTCCGCCAACTGCACCGTCTCTTGATGCTTGGTATCGCCGAACCCGCTGGCATCGAGGATATTGGTGCCCATACCCAATTTCTTGGCGGTTTCCTGGGCGATGGCCAGCGCGTCGCCGGTCACCATCTTGACCTTCACGCCCATCTGCCGCGCGGTCGCGATGGTTGCCTTGGCATCCACCCGCGGCGGATCGAACAGCGGCAGCACACCAAGAAACTGCCATCGGCCGTCCGCGTCGGCCCGCGCGACGCCTAATGAACGAAAGCCGCGCGCCGCGAATTCGTTAACCGCCTTGTCGACGGCGGGCTTGACCTGCGCCGCATTGGCCGCCAACGCTAAGATCACCTGCGGCGCGCCCTTCGTCACTTTGAACGTCTTTCCGTCGGTGCCCGTGACGGCAGCCTCGGTACGTTTATGCACCGGGTCGAATGGTTGGAAATGAGTGATCTTATAATTCTTCAAGGCCTGATCGCTCTTCAGACCGCCCAGCACGGCCAAGTCGATGGTGTCTTTATCGTCCGCGCGCGACGCCAGCGCGGCGTTGAGGATGACTTGATCGGTTGAGATGCCGTTCACGCTGAACGGATCGCCCAGCGTCAACTTGTTCTGGGTCAGCGTGCCAGTCTTGTCCGAGCACAATATATCCACGCCGGCCAATTCCTCGATGGCCGAAAGCCGCGTCACGATCGCGTCCTTTTTGGCGAGCAGGCGCGCGCCGACAGCCATCGTCACCGACAGCACCGTCGGCATCGCCACTGGAATCGCGGCTACGGTCAGCACTAAGGCGAACTGCAACGTGGTGAGGATCGGATCGCCGCGAAAAATCGCAAAGGCAATGATCGTCGCCACCAGAACCACCGCGAGGATGATCAGGTAATTGCCGATCTTGAGCACTGCGCGTTGAAAGTGACTGATGGTTTGCGCCCCTTGCACCAGTTCCGCCGTCTTGCCGAAGTAGGTCTTGGCGCCCGTGGCATAGACCAATGCACCGGCTTCGCCCTGACGAACGATCGAGCCGGAAAACACCGCCTCGCCGGATTTGCGCGCGGCGGGCAGCGATTCTCCCGTCAATGCGGACTGATCGACTTCGATCGGGTCGCCTTCCAGTAAGCGCGCATCCGCCGGCACGATGTCGCCCATACGGACGCGGATAACGTCGCCCGGCACCAACTCGCGCGCGGCAGGCGTAACCCACTTACCGTCACGTTTCACCCTGGCCTTGATTGCCAGCGTGGCCTTCAACGCGGCGATGGCGTTGCCCGCCTGGTGTTCTTCCCAGAACCCGACTACGGCGTTGGCCAGAAGCAGAACGAGGATGATGCCAAAGTCCGGCCAATGCCGGGCCACCGCCGACAAGATCACCGCCGCTTCGATCATCCACGGGATGGGACCCCAAAAATAGCTGAAGAATTTCAGAAGCTCATTGGTCTTCTTTTCCGCAATCTCGTTCGGCCCATATAGGGTCAGCCGCTTCCGCGCCTCGGCTTGCGTGAGGCCATCCGCCGACGTCGCTAGTTTTTTCTCCACCTCCGCCAAGGGCAGGGATTTCAAATCGTCCCTCGTGTCGGGTTTCGATCCCGGCCTGGATGCGGGAGCGTTGAGATTGCCGGCTTGTGATTTCATGGCGGATATTCCTGCAAGGTCCAGTTAAGGGCAAACGAGCGCCAGTGTGTGCCGCGCGATCATCAGTTCCTCGTTGGTCGGGATGACCCAAACCGACACGCCGCTGTCCGGGGCGGAAATGCGTGGTCCGCCGGACGCGTTCGCCCGCTCGTCCAGCTTCACGCCAAGCCACGCCAGCTTGGCGCAAAGCGCCGCGCGGACTGGGACGGAATGCTCGCCGATGCCGGCGGTGAACACGAAAGCGTCCAGCCCGCCGAGCACGGCCGCGTAGGCGCCGGCATATTTTGTCATCGCGTATACAAAATACTCCACCGCCGCGACCGCGCGCGGATCCGCGCTTTCCTGCAACACCCGCATGTCGTCGCTGATGCCGGATAGGCCGAGCAGGCCAGAGTGCTCGTACAGCATCTTCTCGAGCGACGCGTCGTCGAACAACTTACGGCGCAGCAGATAGAACAACGCGTCCGACGGCACATCGCCAGAGCGCGACGCCATGGGCAGGCCTGACACGGCGCCAAGACCCATCGTGGTTTCGACGCTGCGCCCGTCCAGCATGGCGCACATACTCGCGCCCCCGCCGAGATGCGCGGCGATGACGCGCCGCGCCTGCGGCGCGAATTTCGGCACCTGTCGGCTGATGTAGTCGTAGGAGATGCCATGGTAGCCCCAGTGACACACTCCGGCATCGCGCACGTCCTGGGGCAGCGCATAGGTCTGCGCCACATCGGGCATCGTCCGATGGAACGAGCTGTCGAAACAAGCCACTTGCGGCAGACCGGGAAACGCCTCGGCCAGCGCACGGGCTCCCAGAACGTTGTAGGGCTGGTGCGACGGTTCCATGACCACAAGCGAATCGAGATAGTCCAGCACGTCGCTCTCGATCCGCACCGGCGCCTCGAAGCGGGCGCCACCGAGCACGACACGGTGGCCGGCGGCTATCACCTTCCTGTCACCAAGATTGGCTTCCAGCCAGGTGATGACGTAGTGCAGCGCTATTTTGTGGTCGATCGCGCGGCCTTTGCCCCATTCATGCACGCCCAATTGCTTGCCGGCCGCGTTCTTGACGACGAAATGCGGATCGCTTTCCATACTCTCGATCTCGCCGCGGCAGAGCAGAGGCAGCGATCGGGGCGCGTCCACCGCATAGGCGCCGAACTTCAAGCTGGTGGAGCCTGCATTGACCACGACGATGGCCTCGCTGACGCTGGCCTCACTCATGGCCGATCACTCCGCGGTTTCAGGCAGCAGGATTGCGGCATCGCGCATCAGCGCATCGGCGTACAACACGGCGGCCGCAGCCGAGAAACGGCGCGCCGCGGCGGTGTCGGCGCGGCTGGTCAGGATTACCGGCACCCGTGCACCGACGACGAGACCTGCGATCTGCGCATCGGCCATGAAAGCGAGATTCTTGTAGACCATGTTGCCGGCCTCGATGTTCGGCACGATCAGTACGTCGGCGCGGCCCGCGATCGGCGACGAGATATGCTTGATCCGCGCGGCTTGCGCATCCACTGCGGCGTCGAGATCGAGCGGCCCGTCGACGATGCCGCCGACGATCTGTCCGCGATCGGCCATCTTGGCCAGAATCGCCCCGTCGAGAGTGGCCGGCATTTTGGTTTGCACCATCTCGACCGCGGCCAATACGGCTACTTTCGGCAGGTCGATGCCGAGCGCGCGCGCGAAACCGATCGCGTTCTGGCAGATGTCTCGCTTCTGGTCGGTGTCGGGCGCAATGTTCAAGGCGACGTCGCTGATGATGAAGCGGCGCGCATAGGTCGGCACCGATACCATTACGCAGTGGCTGATCAGTCGTCCGGTGAGCAGCTTCGCTTCTTTTTGCATGACCGCGTGCAAGAGCACATCGGTGTGCAGGCTGCCCTTCATCAGGGCCGCGACCTCGCCGGCGCTAGCGGCTATGGCGGACTTTAGCGCCGAGTCCTCGGGACCGTCCGTGCCCATGATCCGGCACTTGGTGATCTCCAGATGCGCCTGATCCGCGATCCGCCTGATCTCGGCCTCGGGGCCGAACAGCACAGGCAGGATCAGCCCGGCCTCGGCGGCTTCCACCGCGCCAGCCAATGCATCGACGCTACATGGATGCACTACGCCGGTCAGCATCGGCTTGAAACCTCGGCAGCGTTCGACCAGCCCCTCGAGCCGATGCTCCGCCACCTGATGTTGCTGCCGTGTCGTCGGCGCCAGAACTTCCAGGATCGCGGTGGCGAAAACCTGACCCGCCGGGTCGGTACACTCCCCGTCCAGCACGACGATTCCCTGATCCGACCGCTTCTCCCGCACGACAAGTCGCGCCGTCATAGCGGCGCCGATCGGCAGCGCACCCTTGATCGCCACCGAGGTTGTGCGGATCGACGTCCCGGGTCCCGGGAGGTCTGAACCAACCAATGCGGTCAGGATGGCCGTGACGATGCCGGCAGCCCCCTGGCTCTCTCCCGGGCCGGCAAGCATGTTCACTTCGCCGAAGGCTGCAGCCCAGGCCCGCACGTCGCTAGCCTGCAACGTGCGCTGCACCGACACGGCATCGCCGGCGGCGATCTCATTGAACGTCTTGTTCACGATGGTCTGCATGGCTGCGAATATGCCTAACCGGCGCGGCGTGATCGAGCGGCTCCCGCTGCGATCCAGCGTTATTGCGCTGCAATCCAACGCGCGATCGCCGGCCAATGCTCTTTGAGCGTGTGCGCTCCCATGAACAGCCCGATATGGCCCCCGGGTACGGTTTCCGAAACGATGCGGTTCTTCGGCGTTCCGAGATATTTCGCGGCGCCGAGGACCTGTTCGGGCGTCGTGATATCGTCGGCGGCGCCCGCCAAGAGGTAGACCGGACAGGTGATGTTACGCAGATTGAGCTTGCGGCCGAGACCGACGAATTCGCCTTTGGCAAGCCGGTTCTCCTTGAAGAGCTGGGTCATCACCTGGAGATACCAACGCCCCGGCAGATCGATCGGGTTTTCGTACCAGCTGTTGAACGTCTCTTCCTTGGCGAGAAAAGCCGGGTCGTCGATGTGCTCGTAAAGATCGATTTGGTCCTGGATGTAATGTTGCTGGGGATGCATGTTCTTCCAGCCCGCAAGCATATATTTGCCCAGCATCAGGCCGCCGCCAAGCTCGACCAGCTCCCGATAAAACGAGAGCGGCGACTCGTGCGCCATGCGTTTGATCGGCCCGTTGCCGGCATCGGTATCGATGGGCGCGCCGGCGAGCACGAGCGCGTTCACCTTGTCGGGAAAGCGCGCAGCGACCATTGCTGATACCCAGCCGCCCTGACAAAGTCCGACGAGATTCACGCGGCCACCGAGATCGTCAATCGCGACAACGACCTCGGCGAGGTAGTTGTCGATCTCCAAGTCTTTCATGTCTGCGGTCGCCGATTTCCAGTCGGTCAAGGCAACATGGCCAATTCCATTGGCCAGCAGAGTTTCAACGAGGCTTTGGCCTTTATGGTAGTCAGCGATCATGGCGGTATGACCGGCGTGAGGCGCATCGATGAGCGTCGGAATTCCGCCCGGTTTTCCGTAATCGCGCAGCACCATGGTCCGCAGATCGAGCCGCACCTGGTTCGGCGTCGCAAGGGTGGGCCTCAGCTCGTCATGAATTTTGATCTCTTCGTCGACGAATTTGACGTTCTTCGCGTAAAGCTCGGTCCCCTGCTCAAGCATCGCCGTCGCTATCGCCATTGGCCAGAACGCCGGGACGCTCAGCAGCGAAAGATTTGCGGGCTTAACCGATGATCTATCCAACATGCTCCCACCCTTTCGTCATCCTGTCATCGGAGGCCATTTACTGCGGGTTATTGCGGGCGTTTATCCGGCGCCATCGGCCCGTTTGCGTTTTGCGGTGCGGCTTGCTGCCCGGCCAAGGCCAATGCAACGACAGGATTCATGCTGTCGACCATCGATGACGGGATCAGGATCGTGGCGCCGCGCTCCTTAGTCGTCTCATAGATGATGTTCATTGCGCGCAGCTGGAGTGCTGTCGGGTGGCCGGCGTAGGTCATGGCCGCCTCGACGAACTGGCCCGCAATCGCCGCCTCGGCCGATCCGAGAATGACCCGCGCCTGCTTTTCGCGTTCCGCCTGGGCTTGCCGGGACATGGCGTCCTGCAAGGCAACCGGAATGGCGACGTCGCGGATCTCGACAGACTTCACCGAAATGCCCCAGTCGGCCGTTTTTCGGCCGATTTCGCCGCGCAAGAGATCGTCGGCGGCGGTGCGTTCCGATAACAGCGCCGCCAGCATCGACGACCCGATCATTTCGCGAAGCGACGTCTGGGCGACCCGATCGATCGCTTCACGGTAGTTCGTGATGTTCAAAGCCGCCTTTTGCGCGTCATGGACGAACCAGAAGATGATCGCGTCCACATTCACCGGAACGGTATCTTTCGTCAGCGCCGCCTCGGCGCTGAACGCGGTGGTCTGGATGCGCTCATCAATGATGGCCACGACGTGGTCGAGAACCGGAATAATCAGGAAGAGTTCCGGCCCCTTAACGCCGCGCAATTTTCCGGCGCGAAGGATGACGAATTTTTCCCAGGTGTTGGCCATCTTCAGCGCTGCGGCGATGATAACCGCAAGGACCACGACGGCGATACCCGCATGAAGGTAGCCTATTGCGCCCAATGCGACGCCGATGGCGAGGCAGGCGGCGGTCAGAAATACAGTAATAGGATTTATTGTCTTGGCTCCCTATTCATCGGGCCCCTCTACAATACATAGTGATCGCCGGCTCTATGCGCATGTGAAAAATATTGCTCACATGGACACACCTCGGTTGTGTTTGCTTTTTTGTTGTGTTCGCCAAACGCCAGAGGATTGGTCCACAATGGCGGTGGCAAAAGCCAAATGGGGCGGATAAAACCAAGCTGCATCGATGTAGATCTGACATTTATTTCATTTTGGCGGTCTTACTCAAATTGACCGATGAATTTCCCTGCGGAGTGGGAGCGCTCGACCTCCGAGCAGACGATCGAACTCCTTCTTGGAAACACCATAGCACTCGCACGAGCGGCGGATCAGGCTGCGGCGGTCGACGATCGTGACGTTGCCGCGTTTATAGCGGATGAGACCGGCCCGTTGCAGGGCGCCGGCCGCAGCCGTAACGCCGGTTCGCTGCACGCCGAGCATCATCGCCAGGAACTCCTGCGTCAGCAGAAACTCATCCGAGTGCATGCGGTCGTGCGTCATCAGCATCCAGCGGCAACATCGCTGCTCGATGGAATGAAATTGATTACACGCGGCGGACTGCGCGACCTGGTTGAAGAAGGCGTGGGCATAATGAAGCATTACCGTTCGCATCGAAGCGCTTCGCGCCAGTTCCTTTTTGAATAGCGTTGCCTTCATTCGCAGGCCGACACCCGGAACCTGGATGTAAACGCTGGTGGGCGCCCTGTCGTCGCCAAACACGATAGGGAGGCCCACCAGCCCCTCGTTGCCGATCGTTCCGACCTCGGACGCCTGGCCGTTCGCCATGGTATTGACCAGGGAGCCGACGCCGGTCTCGATGAAGTAGACCCATTCAAGGGGCTTGTGAGCACGGTAGAGCGATTGCCGGTACTCCAGCGGAATACGCCGCAGATTCGGGCGAAGCCGCGCGTAATCCCTTGGCGACAGCAAACTAAGCAACCGATTGGCAGGCGGATCCGCGGCCTTGCGGCTAGCGGCCAGCTTGCTACTTCTCTCCGTCATGCTCGGGCCGATTCTCGGTTGCCGCGTCGATGCGTGATCCTCCCGCGGGACCATCGCCTGCGCGGCTCAGTTCCAACTTGGACTTGGCCTCTTCTTCGGCCAGCAATTTCAAAATCCGCAATCGTTCGGTGGCGTCTGCCGTTTCGGTCGAAAGTCTGCGATATCGCTCAATATTTTCCCGGCTGACGAACCTGTCCATTGCAGCCATTGCAGCCATTGCAGCCTCCCGAGGGGCTAGCAGGCACTTTCAAATAAACTGCGCTTATTTGACGGGCGCGGCAAGCGTAATGTCCGGTAGCGGACATTTTACTCGACTTCGTCCGAGAAGAAGAGCAGGTTGCTAATTACGGAAGGGCAGCGCTGGGGGACTCTGCGCTAGAGTGTCTGCGTCTCTCCTTCAGCTTGCCCTCTACCCCGGCACAGACGTTGCTCGCCCTCGCTCCGAGACATTATCGGGACGGCGGAAAAATATTTGGTGAGCGCGAGATTCGTCGCCTCGATCATCGATTGCGATTCGCGCTGTGTCGGTTTGAGAAGGAAACAAGCCCGGCGGCGCCGCCATACGATCGGGGCGGCAAAATCGATGACCGATTTCAGACGTGCTTGATGTGTAGCAATGTGACTGGGCTATCTCTGCTAACCACCAGGATTCGACAGCGAAAAATGATCGTCATGCGCCGGCCGTTCGAAGGATAAGGACGACCCCAACGTGTCCGGCAATTGGCAGGCAATTTCCTCACCGGCCAAAAAAGCCTATGATTATACGGAAGGTCATGTGATGGCGACCAAGCGCCGAGCAGCATTCGATACAAAATCGTTTCTCGCCCGTGTCGGGGACGGCCGAAGCATCGGCAAGTACCGTAAGGGCCAGGTCGTCTTTTCCCAAGGCGACCCTGGCGATGCGGTCTTCTACATTCAGAAAGGCAAGGCGAAGCTCACCGTCGTTTCCGAGCAAGGCAAGGAAGCGGTCATCGCCATTCTTGGAGCGAATGAGTTCTTCGGCGAAGGATGTCTCGCTGGGCAGGTGCAACGTATCGCGACGGTCACGATCATGACGGACGCCGTCATCGCGCGGCTGGAAAAGGCGGCTATTGTCCGGGTGATCCACGAGGAACCGGCATTCTCCGAAATGTTCATTGCGCATCTTCTGGGCCGGGCCATCCGCGTCGAAGCAGACCTGGTCGATCAGCTGTTCAATTCGAGTGAGAAACGACTTGCCAGAATCCTTCTGTTGTTGGCGAACTTCGGCAAGGAAGGCAGACCGGAGCCGATTATTGCCAAGATCAGTCAGGAAACTCTCGCCGAGATGATCGGTACGACGCGATCGCGGGTAAGTTTCTTCATGAACAAATTTCGCAAGCTGGGCTTGATCGAATACAACGGCGGCATCGAAGGCGGCATCGAAGTCCATAGTTCGTTGTTGAATGTCGTTCTGCATGAGCAGCCGCAAATCAAGACTTAGATTTCATATCTCGTTTAAAGCGCGTTTTATCGAGCTAAATCATCGGGCCGGGACACATTCCGAAGGCCCAAATGTGAGCATTCTTATACAGACGCAATTCGCCGATCGCCCCTAAATGTCGCAACGGGTGTCGATTATATATGATCGAGGAAAACCTCATGTCTTTGCAGCAGCGGTTACCGGGCCTAGCGGTCCATGCTGGGCCTCGGACGTCGCTTCGCCGAGGGCGCTCGCAGCCAATGCGGATAGCGATTGCGACACCGGGCCGAGACGACAACGAAACCCGCATTTACGAATGCGATTGCGGCCCTCAACATAAACTCGATGTGGGCCGACAACGGATCGAGCCGAAAACGCCTCAGCCTTCCGTGCAGGATATTATGCTGGCTGCCGTTCCGAGTCTGCGAGCATTCGCGATGTCACTGTCCGGCAAATTCGATCGTGCGGACGACCTCGTGCAAGGGACCCTTGTCCGCGCCTTAGCCAACATTCATTCGTTCACGCCGGGAACGAACATGTCCGCTTGGCTCTTCACCATCCTCCGCAACCAGTTCCGGTCGGAATATCGCAAGCGACGCCGCGAAGTCGAAGACACGGACGGCGGCTACCTCGACAGCCTGAAATCGGCTCCCGAGCAGCACGGCCGCTTGGAGTTCAAGGAGCTTTTCGCCGCGCTTGCAAAGTTGCCGCTCGAGCAGCGCGAGGCCCTGCTACTGGTCGGCGCGTCGGGCTTCCACTACGACGACGCTGCCGCGATCTGTAAGACGGCGGTGGGAACGATAAAGAGTTCGCGTCAATCGTGCGCGCAAATTGCTCGCGGAGCTGCTCGAACGCGACGATGCGGACAAAATCGGCGCAACCCCCGCGTCCGCCAAATGGAGAGCCAGTTAGTAGGACTAACATAGAGCGGCCCAGAGGCCCGATGCAATGGCATGAGTAGGAGCGGCTGGCGGTCGCACCTCCAATCGGGAAGGCGGCCGCCTCGGTTCAAGTCCGAATGTCGCTCTGTCAGTAGGGACGGTAACCACCGCCCAAGACGCCGCTAATCACGCCGTCGACAAGCGGAGCGACGCCGTAGCCAGGACATCCATTGTAGCCATAACCAGCGCAGCTGTCGTAGATCGGCCCATTGACGTAGCCGCCGCCGTAGCCGCTGCCGTAGCCGCCGCCATATCGGACAACACGACCGCGATGGGCGTGGCCTGCCATTGCATATCCGCCACGGGCCGCGCTAGCCGTCGCATGTCCGGCCACCGCACGTCCGGCCGACGCATGTCCACCGCGACCGCCACTTGGATGGCCGGCCGCCAAGGCATTTGTGGCTACGGGCACGCAACCAAGGGCGACCGCGGCCGCGAGACCGATAAGTTTTTTACGAAGCACGCGAGCCTCCTAGTAATAGCTCAAATAAAAAATTCTGTTGTGAGGACTCTAACAACGCCGCGTAGGTCCAAATGGTTGCAAGCCATGCGGACACGCTCGCGTGTGAGGTCTCGGCAATCAATATGCGGGCGTTGAGCCAACCAGCGTGTAGTTGCAACTCAAGCGTAAAATGATGGTCTGGTACGCGACGAATTGCGTTTACCACGCGCTTCGCTGCGCCTGCCGGCGCCCTCGAAATGTCGTCGCGTGAGAGCTACTGCACCAGCCAGGACGCCAATTCGCTCAGCCGGGATTTCGGCGGCATCGACTTCCCGGCCGTTTGATCGTACTCGATCGTGCCTCTCGTCCCAAATTGCATCCTCGAGGATATCTGAGTTGTTTTGGCGTCCTGCTTTTCATCGTGGACCTGAGTCACCTGATAAAATTTTCGCCCCCCGCAGCTCGGGCACAGCACGGAAAACTCTCGTGGCAAACTTTGCGCGGTTAGCACGGGAATTTCGCAAGCACACGTCGGACAGCTCACGCAAACGCCGGTTTTCAAAATAATTTTTCGGGACGTTGCCACAATGCCTACTTTCGTACCAACGAGAATTGTTCGGTTCCTCGCGCCATTATTTCGATGAGGCGCCCCAGTTTTTCGTCAATCTGCCCAAGCCGATACGCGGCAAACTCCGCCGCATAGGCGGTCCGTTCTTCTGCGCCCGGCATTTGCTCGTACCGAAATTGTGGAGCAAAGGCACTGGCGAATAACGTCCGATAGCGATCGCGAGCTGTGTCAGCCGCGTTTAGACGTTCCTGGGACATTGCGTGTCTCCTATTTGGTAGAGATGCCGAAAATCACGATCGGCATTGCGCGTAAGTAGGCAGGCGGGTCGTGCCCTAGCCGACTGTCAGCATGAAGCTTTTCGATGCCGGCCGCGGACCGGCATCAATTTGAAATCGGGGAAAGAGAGCTTCGGCCAACGGGCGAAGGCCCGTTGACCTTTGCAACTCGCTTACTTGAGGGCGGATGAAACCGATGAGAAGGTCGTGTTCAGCTTCGTTCCGAGACCCTGTACGACCGCGATGATCGCAACCGAGATGCCGGCGGCGATCAGTCCGTATTCGATAGCGGTCGCAGCCGTTTCGTCCTTCAGAAAAAGAGACGTGAGATTCTTCATTGCAAACTCCTTTTTGGTCCCGTGCGGGACCCATGATCGTTAGATAGTTATCGACGGATTGAATACTAGGTGCCGACTGAAAATATCAACGTAACTACTTAGTATTAAAGTATTACGTGAATTGCGGCAAGTGTTAGTAAACGATTTACCATCATGCCGTTGATCGCGACTTGTGGCTTCGCGACACGCAACGACGGTATTTCAGACCGCCGCGCGCGACTTCACTTTTAATGGGAGCGACTGAGCGGTGATCGGCGACCCCTCGCGTGCGGTTGCAGCCGACGGCATCGGGAGCGCCTTCTGAAAGTCGGCGAGGATATTGGCGGCGAGCTCGGATGCCGGCATCGGACGGCCAAAATAAAATCCCTGCGCCTGTTCCCCGTTGGCGCTGTCGAGGAAGGCCGCCTGTTTTGCGGTCTCGACGCCCTCGATGGTCACGTGCATGCGCAGCTCGCGCCCCAAGGTGATGATCGTCTTCACCACAGTCTCGGCGTCGCGGTCAGAACCGTCGAAGCCCTGCATGAAGCTCTGATCGATCTTGATCTTGTCGAACGGGAACCGCCACAAATAGCTCAAGCTGGAATATCCCGTGCCGAAGTCATCCATAACGATCGCCACGCCGAGTTCCTTGAGTTTTCGCAGCTCGGCCATGACAAATTCGCTGTCGCCAAGCAGCAGGGTCTCGGTGATCTCCAGTTCGAGCCGGGACGGCTCCAGATTGGCTTCCCTGAGGGCGGCGGCGACGATTTCGCTTACGCTTCCGGCAAGGAACTGTGCCGGCGAAAGGTTGACTGCGACCGTCAAGTGTTTGGGCCAGCCGGCGGCCGTCCTGCACGCTTCCCGCAGCACCCACATCCCGATTTTATCGATGAGCCGCATTTCCTCTGCGACCGGAATGAAGACTAATGGCGGAATGAGCGTCCCATCCTCCTTCGGTAAGCGTATCAACGCTTCAAATCCAAGAAGGCGCCGGTCCGACATTTGGAAGATCGGCTGATAATGCAATTCAAAACCGTCATGGAGAACGGCATTGCGGATGATTTCTTCGAGCTCGATCCGGCCTTGCAATTCGGCATCCATTTCCGGCCTAAAAAACCGGAAGCAATTGCGGCCCTCCGCCTTGGCTTTGTAAACGGCGAGATCCGCGCTTTTCAGCAGCCGCTCCGGCGTTTCGCCATCGGCGGGCGCGAGCGCAACGCCGATGCTCACCGTCGTGAAAAACTCGTGCTCCTTCAGCCGCATCGGCTGGGCCAGGGCCGAACTGAGCCGCTGCGCGAACTCCGCAGCCTGTTCCGCGCCACTGATGTTGGGCTGAACCAGGACGAACTCGTCGCCCCCGAGCCGCGCTGCAATGTCATCGCTGCGGGTGACTGCCCGAAGGCGCGCGGCGACGGTACTGAGCAGAAAGTCGCCGCCATCGTGCCCAAATCTATCATTGATCTCCTTGAAGTGGTCGAGGTCGATGAAATGCACGGCGAGATGGCCGCGCTGTACCGCCGATGCCGCGAGTGCGGCGCTCAATCGGTCCATCAGGCTTACGCGATTTGCCAAGCCGGTCAGCACATCATGGTGGGCAAGAAAGCGGATGCGCCGTTCCGCGACCTGCTTCTCCTTGGTTCGGTAATACCATGCGACAGCGGGAATTCCGAAGGAAAGTCCGGTCAATAGACACAAGGCGGTCGCCGCCAGGATGAAATCGTAGAAAAACTGGCTGCGCTGATCGGCCTGATCGACATACGCTGCGACGGTGGCGATCGACCGGCCGGCGAAGACGACGGGCACGAAAGCCTCCGCGAAATAGCTCGGCATTTCAGGCGAACGGCCAAATTTAGCGTCGACCACAGGCTGTCCCGTTGCGGCGGCGCGCGCCAATTCGGCGCTATATTCGGAATGGCTGACCAATACGGTTCCGTCGCGATCGGAGACCAACTGGGAATAGCCTTCGCGATTGAAGATTACGTAGCGAAAGACTTCACCGGCCTTACGCGTCTCCTGGAAGAAGGCCAGACTCGTATCGGACGGCTGTTCGCCTGCGGCGATCTTGTCGAGGTCGGTGACGTTGGCCGCCAGAAAGTTCGCCCAGTTGCGGGCGGTATCCTTAGCGCTCTGGTTCAGCAGATTATTGATCGTCACGTCGACCGTCGCCCACGTACCGCCCAATAGTATCGCCAGCGCCAGAAGCAAAAGGCCGATGCCACGCCGAAACGAAATATCCGACAAGTAAGACATCGGCGGCCTCAGTTGGAGGAGCGCAGCTTCTTGAGCTCTGACTGGACCAAAGTCAGAAGTTCGCGATTATGAGGACTCATTGCCGCCCAATTCTCGACCACCGAGGCGAAGACGCGCTGCGTGCTCTCCAGTTCCGCAGGCGATAGGTCGACCACCTTGCGCCTCGGATCGGACTTCAGCTGTTGGAGGACTTGCTCGTCCAAAGCGCTCAAACCCGCTGTGGAGCGCGCGGCCAGCCATTGGCCGCTATATTGGCGGATAATGGCTTGGGCTGGCGGCGGTAAGCTGTCAAATTTGCCGCGATTCATGACCAGCGCGGTTGGAACGCCGCCCAAGTGGAGCATGAAATGATAATCGGTGACCCGACCGATGCCGAACTCGAACAGCATCGAGGGCGGAAAGGTGGCGGCGTCGATTTTGTCGCGGCTGATGGCGTCTGTCGCCTGATTGATCGGCAGCAGCACGGGCAGTGCACCGAGCTTTTCCAGCACGGCCGCCTCGGTTTGATTGTTCGTGCGAATGGTCAGGCCCTTCAGGTCGTCGATTGCGGCAATTGGTTTGCGGCTGTTAATACTTTCCGCCCCGGACACGAAAGCGCCGATCACCAAAAAATCCTTGTAGCCTTCGAGATCGCCCGCTTCGACCAGCTGGGTGAAGACGAGACTCGCCTCGCGGGGATCGCGATAGAGGCCCGGTAACTCCATGACCGCAGTGTCGCCAAATCTGTCAGGCGATTGCCCTGGGACGATGATCGCCATATCCGCCGTATCGTCGGCAACCAATTGCGGCTGCCGGGCTTGATCCGCGCTGATGGCGCCGCTGAAATACATTTTGATCTCGATCAGGCCCTTGCCTTCGTCATTGACGGCATCGACGAACGGCTTGATCGTATTCTGGTAGATGTTCGAGCGGTCGGAGGTGAAAAAAGAAAATTTGAGCTCGATCGGCGCGGCGGTTGCCATCGACGGCATCAGCGCCAACGTCAACAGCGCGCATCGTACCATGGCTTTCGACATCAATTTTCCGATCTAAATTCCAATTGCGTAAACTGCGTAGAACTCGTGATTTTTTTCCGCAGTCCAGCCAAGACTCTCAGACAACACTTTCAGATAGCTCTTCGCCGCCGCAGCGGCACGGAATTTCCGCATTGTAGTTTGGCGCAAGTTACGGCCCGCCGCGAAATTTTTCGTTCCGTGACAGCTAATTCACTGCCGATCTCCCCCAAATTAACGAGAAAAGAGTCTGATTTAGATCAATACGGCGCCGTGGCAGCCTGCACGAGAGATCCGGTCAAATTTCGAAAGCTCAGCAAGCCGCAAATCAAAGTTTAAATTGTTATCTCTTGTTTACGGGCGCTTAGGCGCAACGATCCACTAGTCTCTCGATGTGTGCACTTTTGCACAGTCGTTGTCCTGGCAAGAGGCTTCAATCAGGAAATTCGAGATAACGGGGAAGCGCGGGGATTTGTGATCGGCTGCTCGTCGCGGGGAACGAGGTGGTCGTTCGTGAAGGTAAGACATGGAACCGTCAAATCATCGAGGGCGTCCCCCACCGACAAATGTGTGGGCGTTCACCAATAGCCAGCCAATCAGAGACCTCGACGATGCGAGCGCGCTCGCCCAGGCGATTGTGGATACGATCCGCGATCCTCTGCTCGTCCTCGATCAGAACCTGTGCGTCGTCACCGCAAACCGCGCTTTCTATCTGACGTTTAAGATGAATCGTCAGGACATCCACGGCCGGCCGATTTACGGGCTGAGCGATGGGCAGTGGGATATCCCCGAGCTTCGGCTGCTGCTGGAGGACGTCGGACCTCAGCACGCCGTGATGGAAGCGTACGAAGTCGAGTGGGACTTTCCCATTATCGGACGACGCACAATGCTCTTGAACGCACGCGAGGTGTTCAATCAAAGAAATACTCAAAGGCTCATTCTCGTAGCGATCGAAGACGTCACCGACCGGTGCGCCGCGCAACGGCAGATGGCGGAACTGCTGCAACAGAAAGTGACGCTATTGCAGGAGATCCAGCATCGTGTCGCAAACAGCCTGCAGATCATCGCGAGTATTCTTCTTCTCAAGGCGCAGACGGTGCAATCGGAGGAGACGCGGCTTCATCTTCGCGATGCTCATCAGCGCGTCATGTCCGTGGCGACCGTCCAGCAGCAACTCCAAGCCTCGGGACACGGCGAGGCTATTGAGCTCGGCCCGTATCTGTCCCGGCTGTGCGAGACTCTGGCGGCCTCCATGATCGGGGACAGTCGGCCGATCTCGCTGAAGGTGGAGGCTGGCCCCGGAACGGCGGTATCCGGCGAAGCGGTGAGCATTGGCCTGATTACTACGGAACTCGTGCTCAACGCGCTGAAGCACGCATTTCCAAGCGGCAGCGGGGGCGAAATAGTGGTCAAATACGATGCCGACGGAGCCAATTGGCGTTTATCGGTGTCTGACACCGGCATCGGATTGCAGCAGGACGGCGGCCGCCGCGGACATAGCGGCTTGGGAACCACCATCGTCGAAGCGCTCGCGCATCAGCTCAAGGCCCGCGTCGAGAACACCGGCCGAATGCCCGGTATGATCGTATCGATCGTTCATGCCGCGAAAGCCAATGAAATCTGAATCAGAGAATTTCTTTCTGACCTCTTGGAATATCCAACCACAGACCACATATCTAACAGATAGACACGGCATTATTTAAATATTTGATCGGATAGAGACGTGACAAGATCGAATGTCTTTTTACAGTTCGCCCGGCGAGCGCTGTGGATTTACATCGCAGAAGCAGTAATTGTCCTTGCTATTGTTCTGATAACTTACGCTCATCTCTAGGCCATTACCTCCCCTGACTGCTTGGTCAGGCGCGCCCGTATGTCTATGACGCTCCGACTTCGGGGCGATGAATCGTATCGTCGTTGGAATGGAGCCTCAAATGTTCACCACAAAACAATATCGCGCGAAGTCGAACGAATACGGCGAACTCATCAAGGGGTCTACCGACCCAGGTCAAATTCGCAAATATCAGGATTCCAAAGACAGCTTCAACTCGCTTGCCGACAACGAAGAGTGGCTGGCGGACAATTTCGAGAAGACGCTCCAAGTGTCGCAAGCGTCGCAGGTGTCGCCAGTGCCGGAGGTGAAGCAATCCAGCCACGTCATCCTCGCCGCGGAAGAGGAGCATGTTCTTCGCTGCCTCGGCGCTGCGGTCATCATGCAGTGGAACACGATCCCCACGAAGCTGCAGCGGGAGCTCTTTGACACTGCGGGATCGATGGGTGAGCTGTTGGCCACGGCCGAGTTGCGAGGACAGATCGCCAGATTTCTGCACAAGCACAAAGACGACGATTTCGGAAGCGTCGAGCTAATGCTCGACGCTGGGGCCTTATCGGTTTGATGGAATCAAAGCCAGGCTCTAGCCTTTTGCATCGTGGGACGCAGAGCCTTGCCGCGCCAGCCGGCGCGCGGCAACCGCGACCGCAAATGTGACCACCAGAAAGCGCGCCAGATGATGCGCTCCGACATAGACGGGGTCGAGATGCAATGCGAGCGCCAGCACCATCATTGTGTCCTGCGCGCCGGGCGCGAAGGCGATCACGACATTGGCGATCGGAAATCCGAACAGATGCACCAAGATCGCGATGAAGACTGTGGCCACCGCCATTGCCACCGCGAACGAGCCGAGCGCGGCGCCGAGATAGCCGGCCAGCATCCGTAAGCTGGTATTGGCGAAGCGCGAACCGACCAGCGCGCCGAGCGCGATCACCGAACTCGAGCCGATCCACCACGGCAGCGCTGCGTCGATCAGCCCGGCGCCGTGCAGCAGGCCCGATCCCGCCATGGCGCCGAACAACAGCCCGCCGGGAAATCGCAGGCGCAGGAAAGCGAGCGCGAAGGCGGTCGAAACGACCACCAGCACGATCATTTCCCCGAGCACGGAGAAGCCGGCCGGTCCGCGCGGCAGCGGCAGCGCCGGCACCACGAGCCCGAACAGAGCGAGGCCGTTGGGCAAGCCGAGAACGAGGAGCAGTACGCGCACGGTCTGCACGATGGCGATAGCGCGCAGATCGCCGCCGAGCTCGGTCGACAGCGCGATCACTTGCGCCATGGCGCCCGGACTCGCCCCCAGCAGCGCCGAGAACATGTCCCAGCGGTGCACGATGCGCAGATAGGCCATGGTCGCGACGATCATTCCGAGCGAAGCGAGCATCAGTAGCGCGATGCTCGCCGGCCAGGTCGCAACCCCGCGCAGCGTCGCCGGCGTCACCACGGTGCCAAGGAGCGTGCCGACGATGACGTAGCAGATGCGCGCGAGTTCGAGCGGCAGCCGCACCGGGCGGCCAAGCAACGCCGCCGTCGCCACGGCGAGCACCGAGCCGGACACCAGCCCGGCGGGAAGACCCAAGAAGGCGAACGTCGCGCCGCCGGCAAGCGCGATTGCGAGCGTCTCAGCCGTTTCAGTGAGTGTGCGCGTCGGGGGAAGTTTAGGCAACATTGACGCATCATGAATGCCCGCTGCAACAAGCGCCGTCAACGCGCCGAGGCAGACAGACCAATAGACAGGCCAATGGACAGGCGATCGGAAAAGTGGTGACCTTATCTAAAATCGAGCGCTGCCGGACCGAAAGCGCCCAGTATTGTTGCGATGACGTTGGGGTAAGGTCATGTTGCAAGGGTGGGTCGTCGTCGCCATTGCGCTCGCCTATATCGGCCTGTTGTTCCTGATCGCGAGCTATGGCGACCGCATGCGGATCGCCCGCGGCGCTTCCTCGCGACTGCTGATTTACCCGCTGTCGCTCGCCATTTATTGCACGTCGTGGACGTTCTTCGGCTCGGTCGGCCTTGCCTCGCGCCAAGGCTTCGATTTCCTCGCCATCTATATCGGACCGCTGTTGATGGTGGGGCTCGCGTTTCCGCTGATCGTGCGCATCGTGCGCCTCGCCAAGGGACAAAACATCACCTCGATCGCCGACTTCATCGCGGCGCGCTACGGCAAGAGCCAGGCGGTCGCGGCAACGGTGGCGTCGATCGCCATCGTCGGCATGATTCCCTATATCGCACTGCAGCTCAAAGCGGTGTCGGCGTCGGTCTCGACAATATTGGCGGAAGTGGCACCGGGCGGCTCGGTGCAGCCGCTGCTGGGCGACGTCGCGCTCTTTGTCGCGCTGGCGATGGCGACTTTCGCGGTGCTGTTCGGCACGCGCCACACCGATGCGACCGAGCATCAGGACGGGCTGATGCTGGCAATCGCCGCGGAATTGATCGTCAAGCTCATGGCGTTCCTTGCCGTCGGCGTCTTCGTGACCTTCGTCATGTTCCACGGGCCGTTGGCGCTGTTCGAGCGCGCGCTCAATGAGCCGCACACCGCGGCCGTGCTGACGCGCGCCCCGCAGCTCGCTTCGTTCTGCGCCATGACGACGCTGTCGCTGTTTGCCATCGTGCTGTTGCCACGGCAATTCCATGTCATGGTGGTCGAGAACCACAGCGAGGCCGAAATCCGCCGCGCCGCATGGCTGTTTCCCGCCTATCTGGTGCTCATCAATCTGTTCGTGCTGCCGATCGCGTTGGCCGGCCTGATGACGTTCCCAACCGGCCGGATCGACAGCGACATGTTCGTGGTGGCACTGCCGCTCGCCGCACATTCCGAACTGATCACGCTGATTGCCTTTATTGGCGGCCTGTCCGCCGCGACCGCCATGGTGATTGTGGAATCGGTCGCGCTCGCCATCATGGTGTCGAACGATATCGTGATGCCCTTGGTGCTCAAGCGCCGCGCCAGGCTCGCCGGCGAGCCGCACGATGCCGGCGCGCAACTCCTGACCACACGCCGCATTGCGATTTTCGTCATTCTGCTTCTCGCCTACATTTACTACCACTCGGCGGGCGACGCGCAGCTTGCCGCCATCGGGCTGTTGTCGTTCGCGGCGGTGGCGCAACTGGCGCCGGCGTTCTTCGGCGGACTGGTCTGGCGGCGCGGCACAGCCTTCGGCGCGATCGCCGGGATGATTGCCGGCATCCTGGTCTGGTTCTATGCGCTATTGCTGCCGAGCATTTCGGAAGCCGGCATCGTCGGCGCGCGCATCCTGACCGACGGACCGTGGGGGCTCGCCTTTTTAAGGCCGCAGGCGCTGTTCGGGATCGACTTGCCGCCGCTGGTCCATGGCGTGCTGTTGAGCCTCGCGGTCAACATCGCCTGCTATATCGGCTGCTCGCTGGGCCGCCGCCCAACCGCGATCGAGCGGGTGCAAGCGGATCTGTTCGTGCCGCCGTCGCTGCGACCGATAACGCCGAGTTTCCGTCTCCGCCGCGCGTCGGTCACCGTCGAGGAACTGATTGCGACCGTCGCGCGCTATCTCGGCGAAGAGCGTACCCGCGAATCCTTCGCAAGCTTCGCGGCGACGCGCCGCATCAGCCTCGCCGCGGCGGCGGAGGCCGACTTCGAGCTCCTGCAATATGCCGAATACCTGTTGGCTTCGGCGATCGGGGCGGCGTCGTCGCGGCTCGTCCTGTCGCTGGTTTTGCGCAAGCGCACGGTCTCGACCAAGGCGGCGCTAAAGCTTCTCGACGACGCCAATGCGGCGATCCACTACAACCGCGAAATCCTGCAGACCGCGCTCAATCACGTGCGGCAAGGGATCGCCGTGTTCGACAAAGACCTGGCGCTCGTCTGCTGGAATCGGCAATTCGGCGAAATCTTCGATTTGCCGCACGAATTGACGCGCGTCGGCATCGCGCTCGACGACATCCTGCGCCACCTCGCGCGGCACGGCGAGCGCAATACCAAGAACGTCGACGAATTCATCGCCGAGCGCATCGCCAAATATAGCTCCGAAGCCGAGCCGTTCCTCGAGCGCTTCGTCGAACGCGGTCTCGTGATCGAAGTGCGCTCGAACCGCATGCCCGACGGCGGCCTGGTGACGACCTTCACCGACATTACCCCAAGTGTGAAGGCGGCGGAGGCGCTGGAGCGCGCCAATGCAACGCTAGAGCGCCGGGTGCGCGAGCGCACCGGCGAGTTGACGCGACTCAATGCCGAACTCGAGCGTGCCAAGGCGGAAGCCGACGACGCCAATGTTTCCAAGACTCGTTTCGTCGCGGCCGCGAGCCATGACATTTTGCAGCCGCTCAATGCCGCCCGGCTTTACGTGACAAGCCTGATCGAGCGGCACCGCCAGAACCAGGGCGATGGCGAAGACGCCGATTTGGTGGCGAATATCGACGCCTCGCTGGAAGCGGTCGAAGAAATATTCGCGGCGCTTTTGGACATTTCGCGGCTCGATACCGGCGCGATGAAGCCGGAATTCGCCGATTTCCGCCTCGACGAATTGCTGCACCGGCTCGAAGTCGAATTCGCGCCGTTGGCGCGCGAGAAGGGCCTCGATCTTAAGTTTATGCCGTGCTCGCAGGGCGTACGATCGGATCGCCGGCTGTTGCGGCGGCTGCTGCAGAATCTCATCTCCAATGCGATCAAATACACGCCCAAGGGCCGCGTGCTGGTCGGCTGCCGGCGCCGCGGCGATCGCCTGCGCGTCGAAATCTACGACACCGGCATCGGCATTCCGCACGCCAAGCGCCGCGCGGTGTTCAAGGAATTCCATCGGCTCGATCAAGGCGCGCGGGTGGCGCGCGGCGTCGGCCTCGGGCTCTCGATCGTCGAGCGCATCGCGCGCGTGCTCGATTGCGAGGTGGCGCTGAAATCGAACGTCGGCCGCGGCTCACGCTTTTCGATCGAGGCGCCGCGCACGAGCGGTTTGGCCGCCGCGCCGAAGCTGCGCGTGCTGCCCCGCCTCGATGTCGGCAGGCTCGATGGCACGGTGGTGGTCTGCATCGATAACGACCGCGCCATTCTCGACGGCATGGAGACGCTGCTCGGCGGCTGGGGCTGCCGCACCCTTAAGGCAGCCGATCTCACCGATGCGCTCGCGGCGATCGATGCGAGCGGTCTCGAACCCGACGGGTTTTTGGTCGACTATCACCTCGACGGCGCCAACGGCGTTGCCGCAATCGCGGAATTACGCCGGCGGCTTGGCCGTCAAAATGGTTACCCATTGCCGGCTATATTGATCACCGCCGACCGTTCGCTGCACGTGCGCGAAGAAGCCCGCGCCGAAGGCGCGCACCTCCTCAACAAGCCGGTCAAACCCGCTTCCTTGCGCGCTCTGATCACGCAGTGGCGGGTGCAGCGCGTCGCGGCGGAATAGATCCTACGGCCGACGCGGCCACTGCCCGGCTTCGATCCTGCCGGCGGCGATGACCGCTTGCGTCCGGCTTTCGACGCCGAGCTTTTGCAGAATTGCGGAGACATGCGCCTTCACGGTCGCCTCCGACACGCCGAGTTCGTAGGCGATCTGCTTGTTGAGGAGACCCCCCGACAGCATCATCAGCACCCGCACCTGCTGCGGCGTCAGCGTAGCGAGCCGCGCGATCGTGGCCGAGGTCTCGGCATCCGAGCCGCTCGCAAGATCGACGTCGGGCGGCGTCCACACTTCGCCTTGCAGCACGCGCGCGATGGCCGCCCGCAGCACGTCGATGCCAAGCGTCTTGGGAATGAAGCCGGATGCGCCGAATTCGATGCAGCGGCGGATCACGGCGGGATCGTCGTTGGCCGAGACCACGATGATCGGCAGGCCCGGATATTGCGCGCGCAGATACATCAGGCCGGAAAAGCCGCGCACGCCGGGCATTCGCAAATCGAGCAGAACCAGATCGACGTCGCCGCCGCGCTCCAGGAGTTCGGTGACTTCCTCGAACGTGCCGGCCTCGGCGACTTTGACGCGATCGAACAACCCGTTGACCGCCTCGCGCAGCGCGCCGCGGAACAGCGGATGATCGTCGGCGATCAGCAGATGATGAGAGATAGCCTCGCTCAATGCCACGCCCCGGTTCGCGCGCAGGCTCCACATCGATAGTGAACTTGGCATGTTACCGCCGTTCCGTCGCCAGCGTCCACCGGCGCATCATGCTGCGGCGCATGACATTGCCATGTCATCGTGCTGACGCTGGGTGAGCGTTTCGCCGCTTGTGGCGGCAGGATGCGCAATCCGCGCCTTTATCGTCCTCGATGTCGCGCGCGCGCAAGCGCGCCCGGCGACGCGAAACCGAGGCAGCTCATCACTGCTTTGTCGAGGGGACGAGAGCGCGCGCCGTGATGCTCAAAGCGAGCACGGTGAGCGTGATGATGAGCGCGCCGGTCCAGGCCAACGCCTGCCAATCCTTGTAAGGGCTCAAGGCAAACTGGAAGATGACAACCGGCAGGCTGGAGACCGGCTGGTTGAGGTCGGCACTCCAGAACTGGTTGTTCAGCGAGGTGAACAGGAGCGGCGCGGTTTCGCCGCTGATCCGGGCGATGGCGAGCAACACCCCGGTGACCATGCCAGCGCGCGCGGCGCGATAGCAGATGCGCGTGATCGACATCGAGCGTGGCAGTCCGATGGAGGTCGCGGCCTCGCGCAGCGCGTTCGGCACCATCGTCAGCATGTCCTCGGTCGTGCGCACGACCACCGGTATGACGAGGACCGAGAGCGCAACGCCGCCCGCCCAGCCGGAGAAATGCCCCATGGGCGCGACCATCACCTCGTAGACGAACAGCCCGACGACAATGGAGGGGGCGCTCAGCAGGATATCGTTGATGAAGCGCACCACGGTACTCAGTCGGTCATAGCGGCCGTATTCGGCCAAATAGGTGCCCGCCAGGATTCCGATTGGGGTGCCGATCAGGACGGCCATGATGGTGAGGACCAGACTGCCGAAAATCGGATTGAGCAGGCCACCTTTTGAACCGGGCGGCGGTGTCATTTGCGTAAACACCGCAACCGAGAGCCCGCTGAAGCCGTTCCACAACAGGGCGCCGAGGATCAGTACCAGCCAGCCTAGGCCGAACGCCGTTGCGGCCAACGCAAGCGCGGTCGCGACGGCATTGCTGCTGCGGCGGGCGGCATAGCGAGCGGTCGTGGTCTTTTCCACCATGGCGTCACCCGACCCGGCGTTCGATGCGCATCAGCATGTAACGTGCCGCCGCGAGTACGATGAAGGTGATGACGAATAGGATCAGCCCGAGCGCGATCAGCGACGAGGTATAGAGATCGCCCACCGCCTCGGTGAATTCGTTGGCGATACTGGCGGAGATGGTGGTGCCGGGTGCGAGCACCGAGGCTGAGATCCTGTGCGCATTGCCGATGACGAACGTCACGGCCATGGTCTCGCCGAGCGCGCGGCCGAGGCTGAGCATGACCCCGCCGATGACGCCAACCCGGGCATAGGGCAGCACCACATAGCGCTCGACCTCCCAGGTCGTGCAGCCGACGCCGTAGGCCGCCTCCTTGAGCACCCCGGGGACCGCCTCGAATACGTCGCGGGAGATCGAGGTCACGAACGGCAGCACCATGATGGCGAGGATCAGTCCCGATGTCAGTATGCCGATACCGTACGGCGGCCCGGCGAAGAACGGTGCGATCAGCGGCACGTTGCCCAGCGTGTTGATCAGGAACGGCTGCAGCGTTTGCTGCAGGAACGGGGCGAACACGAACAGTCCCCAGATGCCGTAGATGATGCTGGGGATGCCGGCGAGCAGCTCGATCGCGATGCCGATCGGTCGCCGGGCCCATTGCGGGCACAACTCAGTGAGAAAGAAGGCGATCATCAAGCCGACCGGAACCGCGATCAGCATCGCAATGAACGAAGTGACGATCGTGCCGTAGATTGCCGGGAGCGCTCCGAAAATCTCCGTAACCGGATTCCAGCGTTCGCTCACCAAGAAGCTCAAGCCAAAGGTCCGAAACGCGGGAATTGAGCCGTCGATCAGCGATATGATGACGCCACTGAGCAGCAATAAAACCCCGAAAGCTGCGAAACGCGTCAGATGGCGGAATACAGTATCGCCGAGCCGCAACCGACCGAGAACCCTGGTGCGCGCAAGGGCCTCGGCTGGGAGGGTTACCCGTCCTGACAGCGCAATATCGGCCACTGGCTGCTTTCCCGCAGGTTGCATAAGCCCTCCTTTGCCGTCCGCATCGGGAGAGCCTACTCAAGCGATCCGTCGGGCCTCAGACAAGCCCGTAACTGTCTTTGCAGTGGAAAAAGGAAAGGCGCGCGTCGCCGGCGCCTTTCCCCCGCACACAACGAACCTAGAAATTACCGCCAACGCCTTTGATCTTTTCTTTCCAGCTCTTCTCGATCAACGCCACGACACTGTCGGGCATCGGAACGTAGTCGAGATCACGCGCCATCTGCTTGCCGTTCTTATAGCCCCAATCGAAGAACTTAAGCGCCGCAGCCGAGTCGGCCTCGCTGACCGGCTCGGATTGCATCAGGATGAACGTCGATCCGGCAACCGGCCAAGACTTGTCGCCGGAGGCGTTGGTCATGATGACGTAGAAATCCGGCGCGCTCGTCCAATCGGCGCCAGCGGCGGCGGCTTGGAAGGATTCCATCGTCGGAGCGACTGTCTTGCCCGCCTGATTGATCATCTTGGCATAGTTCAAGTTGTTTTGCTTGGCATACGCATATTCGACATAGCCGAGCGCGCCCACGGTCTGCGCCGCTTGGTTGGAAACGCCTTCGCTGCCCTTGGCGCCGATGCCGACCGGCCATTCGACGGCGGTGTTCTCGCCGACCTTGCTCTTCCACTCCGGGCTGACCTTGGAGAGATAGTTGGTCCAAATAAACGTGGTGCCTGAACCGTCCGAGCGGTGCACGACGGCAATCGCAGTGCTGGGCAGCTTGATGCCGGGATTTAGCTTCGCAATCGCCGGATCGTTCCAATTCGTGATCTCGCCAAGGAAGATTTTGGCGATGGTCGGGCCGTCGAGGGTGAGTTCACCCGGCTTGATGCCCGGCAAGTTCAAGAGCGGGACGACGGAGCCGTTGATGATCGGAAATTGAACGAAGTTGTTCTTGGCGACGTCCTCCGGCGTCAGCGGCATGTCGGAAGCGCCGAAGGTGACGGTCTTGTTGGTGATCTGCTTGATGCCGCCGCCCGAGCCGATCGACTGATAGTTCAGCCCGATGCCGGTGTCTTTCTTGTAAACGTCCGCCCACTTGGCGAGGACGGGATACACAAAGGTGGAGCCGGCGCCGGTGATGTCGGCGGCGGCGGCCGGAAGGACCGACGCGGCCAGCATGCCGGCGACGGCAATCGTTGTAAGATGTTTCATGCGGGTCTCCTGTTGGTGCAATTTCAGGCAGGACGGGCCATCGACCCATGCCGGATTGCCATCCCGTTCGGGCGGTTCCTCTACTCAACGGCTGTTGTGACGCGCCGCGGTCAAGCATGCGCTGCATAGGGTAGTCGCGGGCAGATCAGTCCACGCCAGCGATTACAGTTTTATGACAGCCGTGCTGTAGCCACTGTGACAGGGTGTCACCCGGGGCGGCCCAAGCGACCTAACCTATTGGCAGGAAACGAGAAATTGTAGGATCACCTCGCGCCGATGAGGCTGTGCGCGATGCTCGGCGACATAGATGCCTTGCCAGGTGCCGAGCGCCATATCGCCGTTGGCAACCGGCACATGCAAAGACACGCCATTGAGCATGGATTTGATATGAGCCGGCATGTCGTCCGGCCCTTCGACTTCGTGCACCCAGCCGGCCCGCGCCGGCGCCAGCCGCTTGAGCGCGGTGACAAGATCGGTGCGCACGCCGGCATCGGCGTTTTCCTGGATCACGAGCGAAGCCGAAGTATGCTTGAGATAAAGCAGCACGGCGCCGTCCCGCGCTTTGATCTGCTCGACGAATTGCACGACGTCGCGCGTGATTTCAAAAAAACCTTCGCCCGGCGTTGCCACTGTCAAAACTGCGGTCGCAAAAGTATCGATGCGGGCGCTGCGAACGGCTGACAATTCGCTCAAGGGGAAACTCTAACTCTTGTTCAAGACCTGCTTCTGGGCGCGCTCGATCGCGTCGACGAACCGATGCCAGAGCCGGTCAGCATACGCCACCATGCGATCGATATCGGCGTCGCTCGGCAACTGCAGCGTCACGCCATTCGGCGACGATTGCGGCTCCGCTATGACGCCGGGCGGCAACGGCAGGCCGCGCGACAGGATGTCTTTCTTCAGCGCCGCGTTCTCGGCTCGCAGACGCGCGATCTCGTTTTCGAGCACGGTGCGATCCTCGGGCGATGCCACGCAAGCGAAACCTACGGCGCGCCGACTGCACAGCGAGACTTCGCCGGTCTGGGTGTCGAGCCGCAAATAACTGCTCTCTTGGCCGTCCGCTTGCTTTTCGAACATGAAGCGTCCGCCGGCGGAGTCCGGCGCCGTCTCGTCGGCCAAGGCCGGTATCGAGGCTGCTATCAAGGCTGGCGTGATGATCGCCGGCCCGGTCAGGCACAGCGCGACAATCGCGTTGGCAATGCTATTGCGGATCATGGCGCCACTCCTTTCGCGAGGTCTCAGGGTTTTTCCATCTTAGCCGCTCTTGTTTGACTTCGCAGTGCACAAGTACGGCCGCGAGGGACCCTTGTGCATAGGCAATATCTGTCAATACTTCAATGGATTAGAGTACGTCTCCCGTTCTTGACTTGCCGGAACTACGTCAGTATGGTCCGCGCGGCTTCAAGGAGCGGGCGTGCCGCGATCGCTGCAAGCCGCGAGTGTCGGAAGCATGAGCGACGCGCGCGATAACGGCGAGCACGACAAGCAACAAACCAGCGAAGCTGCTCTCTCCGCGAGACTCCAGCGGCTCAACGAAGGTCTCGGTCACGCACGTGGTGGCGCGCGCCCGACTTCCGATAGTCCTGGTGCGGATCGGGCGACGACTGCATCCGGCTACGCCAAGGGCTTCCGGCTCTCGAGCGAACTCGTTGCAGGCGTCGTGGTCGGTGCCGGCATCGGCTGGTTCATCGACCGCTGGCTCGGCATCTCGCCCTGGGGGCTCATTGTATTCCTGTTGCTCGGTTTTACCGCGGGCGTGCTCAATGTAATGCGATCCGCGGGGCTCGTTGCGGGCACCGTGCTTGACGACACCGGCCCGAAACACCGGGAAAAATAATCCGGGCTGCCGCCAAAACTGCAGACGCACTCCACGCCGAAGGCACCATGCAAGTCGATCCGATCCATCAATTTCAGATCAAAGAACTGATGCCGATGGTCAGCATGGGCGGCCATGACATCAATTTCACCAATTCCGCGCTGTTCATGTTTATCATCGTCGGCGCCGTTTCGACGCTTTTGATCGGCGCGACGATGCGCCGGGCGATGGTGCCGGGGCGGCTGCAATCGATCGCGGAAATGTCCTACGAGTTCGTCGCCCACACGGTGCGCAGCTCCGCCGGCAACGAGGGCATGAAATTCTTTCCCTTCGTATTCACGCTGTTCATGTTCGTGCTGTTCGCCAACCTGATCGGACTCATTCCCTATTCCTTCACGGTGACGAGCCAGTTGATCGTGACGGCGAGTTTGGCGCTGCTCGTGTTCGGCATCGTGGTCGGCTATGGCTTCTGGCGGAACGGTCTGCACTTCCTCAATCTGTTCGTGCCCAAGGGCGTGCCGAAGCTGATCCTGCCGGCGATCGTGGTCATCGAAGTGTTGTCGTTCGTGTCGCGGCCGGTGTCGCACTCGGTGCGTCTGTTCGCCAATATGCTGGCCGGCCATATCACGTTGCAGGTCTTCGCCGGTTTCGTCATCATGCTGGCCGGCGCCGGCATACTCGGCATATTCGGCGCGGCGCTGCCGTTCATCATGGTGGTTCTGCTCACCGCGCTCGAGCTTCTGGTGGCCTTCCTGCAGGCCTATGTATTCGCCATTCTCACCTGCATCTATCTCAACGATGCGATTCACCCGGGCCACTGACGGCCGCTTGTTGCAACCTTGGAAAAAGGAGTTTTCACATGGATCCGACCGCCGCGAAATACATCGGGGCCGGCATTGCCTGCATCGGCATGGGCGGCGCCGGCGTCGGCGTGGGCATCATCTTCGGCAACTACCTGGCGGCGGCGCTGCGCAATCCGTCGGCCGCGCAAGGTCAATTCGGCAACCTGATTTTCGGGTTCGCCATCACCGAAGCGCTCGGCATTTTCTCGCTGCTGATCGCGCTGCTCTTGCTGTTCGGGCTGTAAGCTTTCGCCGTCGCAGGCAGTATCCAAGCCAGGCATAAGCAATGCCCGAACCGAGCGCCCATACCGAACAGCCAGCAGGCCACGGCGCATTCCCGCCGTTCCAATCGGAGCACTATCCGTCACAGATCGTCTGGCTGACGATAAGCTTCGCGCTGCTTTACATGCTGATGGCGAAGGTCGCGCTGCCGCGGATCGGTTCGATCCTGGCGGAGCGCAGCCGGGTCATCGGCGACGACCTGCAAGCGGCGGAGCGCTTGAAGGAGCGGTCCAACGCCGCCCATGCGGCTTACGAGAAGGCGCTCGCCGACGCGCGCGCACGCGCCCAAGGGCTCGCGAGCGCGACGCGGGAGAAGCAGGCGCGCGAGGCCGAAGAACTGCACAAACGGCTGGAAGCGCAACTGCACGAGCGGCTCGCCGCGGCGGAGCAATCGATCGCGCGGAGCCGCAGCGCCGCCATGGGCAATGTGCGCTCGATCGCCGCGGATGCCGCCGCGGCCATCGTCGAGCGGCTGATCGGCAACACGCCCGCCAAACCTGAAGTCGACGCCGCTTTGAGCGGCGCTCCGGGGAAAAGCTGAGGCCGCCCGATGATGGAAACCGAAAACTGGGTCGCACTTGGTTTCCTCTGCTTTCTCGGGCTCCTTGCCTATCTCGGCGCTCATCGCAGGGTGTTCGAGGCGATCGATGTGCGCCGGGCCCGCATCAAATCCGAGCTCGACGACGCGCGCCGGCTGCGCGAAGAAGCGCAGGCGCTGCTTGCCGAGTTCGAGCGCAAGGGCCGGGAGGCGGAGACCGAGGCCGAGGCCATCATCGCCAGCGCCAAGCTCGAAGCCGAGCGGCTCGCCGCCGAAGCCAAGGCCCGGACCGAAGAGTTCGTGACCCGCCGGACCAAAATGGCCGAGGCGAAAATCGCCCAGGCCGAGTCTCAGGCGCTAGCCGACGTACGCTCCGCCGCGGCCGAAGCCGCGGTCACCGCGGCCGAAAAAATTCTCTCCGCCGCCGCCAAGGGCAAGGTCGCGGAAGATCTGCTGGCGCGAGGCATCGAAGACATCAAACGAAAATTCAATTAGGTCGCGACGGCTGATAATGCCGTCTGATTAAGTGTTCTCGGTTTATAATATCCGATTTCTGTGCATAATTGCACACGTGCCGGCGCGGTGCTCTTTGCTTGCACGCGACCCGCGCTATGTTCGCTGTTGCGCTTTCCTGGAGAGCCGGAAGATGGCCACTTGTCGTGGCCGAACCATCGGAGGGACCCTTGGTCATCTTCGATTGTAACGGCGTGCTTGTCGATAGCGAACCGATTGCCGCCGTGGTGCTTTCGGAAGCGCTCGGCCGGGTCGGCGTGGCGCTGTCCGTCGCGGGCGTGATGCGCCGGTTTCACGGCCGCCGGCCAGCCGACATCTTTGCCGCAGTCGAGACGGCCACTGGAAGGAAGCTGCCGCCGGATTTTTCCGCTTTCGTTGCCGCGAAAACGCTCCGACGCCTGCGCGCGGAGCTGCGGCCCATCGCCCATGCCGCCCATGCGCTGACCTGGATCCGGGGCCCCAAGGCCGTGGCGTCGTCTTCCGCGCCCGATCGCATCCGCGCGAGCCTCGAGGTCACGGGGCTGATGCGTTTTTTCGAGCCGCGCCTGTATTCGGCGACCGCCGTGCGCAAGGCAAAGCCGGCGCCCGACCTATTTCTGCTCGCGGCCGAGCGCAGTCAGGTGGAGCCGCGCGAGTGCATCGTGGTCGAAGATTCGGCGCCCGGCATTGCCGCTGCTGCGGCGGCGGGTATGAAGCCGATCGGCTTTGTCGGCGGCAGCCACACGCCGGGTAAGCTCGCCGCCGAGCTTCTCGCCACCGGCGCCTGCACCATCGTCGCCGATATGCGGGCATTGAAGAGCACGATTGCCGACCTGCGGGGGTGGTAGTTTTCTCACCCCGTCGGCGCGTTCGGATTCGGCTTGGGCTTCGGTTTGATCTTGGCTGCGGGCCGCAGCTTCGCCCCGTCCTCTTGCTGGGCGCCGATAGGATCGAAGCCGATATAGACGACGTAATTGTCAAGCGCGGCGGATGACGGCAGCGGGAAGGCGAAATTGTCTTCAATATGCGTGAACGTCGAATCGTCGTCGTTGGCGTCGATCGCCACCGGAATACGGATGAGCTTGGTCAGGATCGTTTTCGCGCCGGATGTCGGTTGGTCGACGACGGCGAGGCGTAACGGCACCTCGACCTGGCCCGGGCCGCCCGCGGGTCCGACGATTATGCGTCCCTCAACACCGATCTTCATCACCAGTTGGGTGCCGGCCACTTTGCAGTCGCGCGCGGCGCGCACGAAGATGCCCTGATATTTGAGCGACATTGCGTCATTGCCGCCGTCTGGCGGCGGCGGCGGAATGGTCAAGGTCGCCGCGCCCTGGCGGATGTCGAGCAAGGGGCAATCGACAGCGGCTTGTTGCGTATTGACGACCGGCCGCGGTTCGTTCGCCGCCGACGCGGTCGAGAAGAAATTCTCGATCTTATCTTTCAGCGACAACGAACTCTGCGATTGCGGCGCCGCCGCCGGAGCCGTGGGGGACGGCGGCGCCGGCGGCGCCGCAGCATCGGATGTCGCGGTAGTGGCAGGTCCGCCGAATACGCTGCCGCCGCCGCTGCATCCAGGTACAAGAAACGCGAGCGCGAGCAAGGCCGCGGCCGGCACGCGATCGAACGTCCATTTCCGACAAACTCGCAGCATTCCCCGTTTCATCGCCCAGAACACGATTCCGAAAAGCATGCCCCGGACGTAATCCGGGGTCGACGCCGGTTCTCGGAAAAGATCATGCTCAAACTAATTTGCGATGCCCTCGATCTTATAACAAGCCAACCGTGGCCATCCCAAGGCGTCCCGACCCTACCCTCCCCCGCAAGCGGGGGAGGGAAAGGTAGGAGGTATGGTTAAGGCTGGAGCGGTCAGGATTTGGGCGCGTTCTTCAGTCGGGCATAGAGCAGATGATCCTGCCAGGTGCCGTTGATGCATAGATATTCCCGGGCATAGCCTTCGCGCACGAAGCCGGTTTTCTCCAGAAGCTTGATCGAGCCGGCATTGGTCGGGATGCAGGCCGCTTCGACGCGATGCAGCCGCAAGCTCGCGAAGGCAAATGGAATGACGGCGCGCACCGCGGCCGTCATGTAGCCCTGGCGCACGAAGGGTAAGCCCATCCAGTAGCCGAGACTGCCGGCCTGGGCGACGCCGCGGCGGATATTGGCCAGCGTCAAGCCGCCCACCAGCGCGCCGTCGGCGTAGCGGGCGATCAGAAAGGCGTAGCCCTGGTCGGTCCGCAGATCCTCGGCATAGCGCTTGATCCGGCGCCGGAACGCGCCGCGGGTCAGATCGTCGTCCGGCCAGGTCGGCTCCCACGGCGTGAGAAAGTCGCGGCTCGCCTCGCGCAGCGCCGCCCATTCCTCGAAATCCGTCATCTGCGGCGTGCGCAGCATGACGCCGTCGCCTTCGATGCTCGGCAGCGGCTCGGTGAAATTGATGGTGCGGAAGAACGCCATGAACGCAGGATTTCATCAACGCTTCGTCATGCAGCCCGGCGCGTCAGAGTCTCGGCAATCGCCGCCGCACTTTCAAGTCCGGAGCCAAGCCCGAGCACGGCGGTCGCGAGCTTGCCGCGCGAGATGAGCGCGCGGCCGGCGGCACGCGCGCTCTCGACCGTGACGGCTTCGACCTTCGCCACCAGTTCATCGAGCGGGATCGGCCGGCCGCGCGTGATCATCTGCCGCGCCAATTGCTCGATGCGCGCGCCGGAGCTTTCCAGCGCCATCAACAGGCCGGCCTTCATCTGCGCCTTGGCGCGCGCGACCTCCGCTTCGGAAATGGTTTCGGCGGTCGAGGCGATCTCGTCGACAATGAGCCGCATCAGTTCCGAGGTGTCGGCGGCATCGGTGCCGGCATAAAGTCCGAACATGCCGATGTCGGAATACGGCACGTGGAAAGAATAGATCGAGTAGCACAGGCCGCGCCGCTCGCGCGCTTCCTGGAACAGCCGGGACGACATGCCGCCGCCGAGGATATTGGTGAAGACCTGCAGGCTGTAAAGCGCGGGATCGACGATCGACATGCCGGGAAGCGCCAGCGCGATGTGCACCTGCTCGAGCTCGCGCTTCTCGACATGCGTGCCGCCGCCGAAGCGCGCCGGCTCCGGCGTCGCACCGGCCGGGCCGTTGAAGCCGGCGAAACGCCTCTCGACTTCGGCGAGCACGGCCTGATGTTCGACGGCGCCGGCGGCGGCCACGACGATGTCCGGCGCGCGATAGTTCCTGGCGAGATAGTCGCGCAATCTGCCGCCGTCGAACGACCGCACCGTTTTCGCCGTGCCCAGGATCGAGCGGCCGAGCGACTGGTCGGGAAAGGCGATGACCTGCAAGTGCTCGAAAATGAGATCGTCCGGCGTGTCGGCGACGGCGCCGATTTCCTGAACGATGACATTCTGTTCGCGCATAAGCTCTTCGCGGTCGAAGGCCGGTTCGGACAGAATGTCGGCGAGCACGTCGAGCGCGAGCGGCACGTCGGCCTTGAGCACGCGCGCGTAATAGGCGGTGCTCTCGGCGCCGGTCGCCGCATTGAGATCGCCGCCCACGGCCTCGATCTCCTCGGCGATCTGGCGCGCGGTGCGCCGCCGCGTGCCCTTGAACGCCATGTGTTCGAGGAAATGCGAAATGCCGTGCTCGTCGCGGTGCTCGTCGCGGCTGCCGGAATTGACCCACACGCCGAGCGAGGCGGTCTCGAGATGCGGCATCGCATCGGTCACGACATTGATGCCGGATTTCAAGGTCGTCACCTCAACACTCATGCTGCCGCTCCTTCCTGCGCGGCGCGGCTCGTTTGCAGGACGAACCGCTCGACCGCGGACTGATCTGCCGGCAGCACGGTGACGCGCTCCGGACGTTGCTTGATATCGGATAGCCATTCCGGCAAATGCGGCCGCACGCCGCAGGCCGCCTCGACCGCGTCGGGAAATTTCGCGGCATGCGCCGTCGACAGCACCACCATCGGCACCGCGGGCTCGCGCATTTCCTTTTCCGCCACCGCGATGCCGACCGCGGTATGCGGATCGACGAAATTGCCGGTTTCGCGCTTGACCGTGCGGATCGTCGCTGCGACTTCGTCCTCGTCGGCGCGGGCGGCGGAGAACAGCGCGCGAATGTAAGACAAGGCGCGCGCGGACAGCGTGAACCGCCGCGATTGCGCCAGCGAAGCCATCACCGCCCTGATCGCGCTCGGGTCGCGGTCGTAGGCGTCGAACAACAGACGCTCGAAATTCGAGGCGACCTGGATATCCATCGACGGCGAGGTCGTCGCCACGACGTCGCGCAGCTCATAGGCGCCGGTCGCGAGCGTGCGGGCGAGAATATCGTTGACGTTGGTGGCGATGACCAGCCGGTCGATCGGCAGCCCCATGCGCTGCGCCACGTAGCCGGCATAGACGTCGCCGAAATTGCCGGTCGGAACGGTGAAGGCTATTTTGCGCGCCGGCGCGCCGAGCGAGACCGCGGCGGTGAAATAATAAACCGCCTGCGCCACGATGCGCGCCCAGTTGATCGAATTGACGCCGGACAGCCGGACCCGATCGCGAAAAGCGTGATGATTGAACAGGCCCTTCACGATGGCTTGGCAATCGTCGAACGTGCCCTCGATGGCAATGGCGCTGACATTTCCGGCCTCCGCCGTCGTCATCATGCGCCGCTGCACCTCGGAAATGCGGCCGTGCGGAAACAGCACGACAAGGTCGACCTGACCGCGATCGCGAAACGCTTCGACGGCGGCGCCGCCGGTATCGCCGGAGGTCGCCACCACGATCGTCCGGCGTTCGCCGCGCGCGGCCAGCACATGGTCCATCAGCCGCGCCAAAAGCTGCATCGCCAGGTCTTTGAAGGCGAGCGTCGGCCCGTGAAAAAGTTCGAGCGCGAAAGTGTTCACGCCGAGTTGCGCCAGCGGTGCGACCGCGGGATGGCGAAAATTGCCGTAGGCCTCGCGCGCCATGCGGGCGAGATCGGCTTCGCCGATGGAATCGCCGACGAACGGCCGGATGACCTCGACCGCGACTTCGGCATAGGAACGGCCGGCGAAGGCGGCGATCGCCTGTGGCTCGAGATGCGGCCAGGCCTCCGGCACATAGAGGCCGCCATCGCGGGCAAGGCCCGCGAGCATGGCCTCGGCAAAGCCAAGCGACGGGGCCTCGCCCCTGGTCGAGACATAACGCACCTTGCGTTCCTCACAGCCGGCTTCGGCGCCGGGTAGAAGTAAGCTATTGATTCCATTTGCCTTATTGAGGCCGTCCCGCCCCGCGCAGCGCCGGAACCGCTGGCACAGTAGATGGCTTCACGAGGAACGCCAAGGGAGCCGAAATAGTCCCCTATAAGGACCGAGAAGACCTTATGTCCGCGGCGCGACGTTCGCGCCGGCGCCGTTGCGGCGCCCGGTCGTGAAGGCCCAGCTGATGAAAACCCCGGCCAATACAGCCGCCAGGCCGAACCACGTCAGCGCATATTGCAGGTGATTGTCGGGCAGACTGACCACGAGCTCGCCCGGCTGCGGCAAGCCGCCCGGCGGCACCGGCGTCTCCTGTTCGACATAGAACGGCGCGACCGGACCAATATTTTTGGCGGCGGCGATGGATAGCGGGTCGCGCGCGAACCAAAGATTATGGGCGGGATCGTCGTTGGGCGTGAACCAGTGCCGGGTGTCCGGCCAGCGCATCGCGCCTGCGATGTCGACCGGCCCGGAGACTTGGCCGTCGGGCCGCGATTTCGGATCCTGCCGGCCGTCGGGAACGAAGCCGCGATTGACCATCACCACGCTGCCGTCGGCGAGCCGCGCCGGCGTGAACACCCAATAGCCCGGACCGGACACATCGGGACGGAACGCCGTCGCCGAGGCGAAGACCAGAGCTTCGCGGCCATGGTCGAATGTCGCGGCGAATTTGACGCGGCGGTATTCGTCGCTTGCCTGATCGAGCTGCGGCCAGGTCTTTGCCGCCGGCAGCGCCTCGGCGGCAGCGCAAGCCGCTCGGTCAGCGAGGCGATCAATCCTTCCTTCCAGGCCTTGCGTTGGATTTGCCAAATGCCGAGCCCGATCAGGACGGCAAAAGCGAGCAACGCCGGCACCAGAAGTCCGAGCCAAGATCGACGTCCATCGCGGCGTCGTGCCGCGTGCTCCACGGGCGTCTCAACTTTCGTCTGCGCAGTCCGTACCGAGGACCTCATGGAACATCGTAAGTCGTGGAGCATCGTAAGTCATCGCGCATCGTAAGTTATGGTGCGTCGTCGCCGAAACGGCTTTCCGCCGCCTTATGGTGATATTGCAGCGCGATCATCAGTCCTTTCATCGGCCGCAGCGGACCGAGCGTGAGGATGAAGATCAGCGGCAGCCACAACACCGCATGGACCCAATAGGGCGGTTGATACAGAACCTCGGTGATGAGCGCGGCGCCGACCACGATGGCGCCGGCCAGAAACATGATGAACACCGCCGGTCCGTCGCCGGAATCGGCAAAGCCGTAATCGAGCCCGCAGACTTCGCAACGCGGCCGCAACGTCAGAAATCCCTGGAACAGCTTGCCCTTCCCGCAACGCGGGCAGGCGCACGATAATCCGGCGCCGATCGATCCCGAAAGCGTGTGGATCGTCTTTTGGGTCATGATAGCGATGTCGTGTTCCGCTCGTCCCCGCGCAAGCGGGGACCCAGCTGTTGCGCATCCCGGATTCCCGCTTGCGCGGGAATGAGCGGAGAATAACCGCCTACGCCATCAGGCGTGCGGTCCGCCGCCCCACACATAGATGCAGGCGAACAGGAACAGCCACACCACGTCGACGAAGTGCCAATACCAGGCGGCAAATTCGAAGCCGAGATGCTGTGTCGGCTTGAACTGACCGGCGAGCGCCCGGAACAGGCAGACGATCAGAAAGATCGAGCCGATGATAACGTGGGCGCCGTGAAAGCCCGTCGCCATGAAAAAGGTCGCGCCGTAGATGTTGCCGGAATAGTGGAACAAAGCGTGCATATATTCCCAGGCCTGAACGCAGGTGAAGCTCAAGCCCAGCCCGATGGTCAGAGCGAGACCCCAGACCAGGCCCTTGCGATCGTTCTCGAGCAGCGCGTGATGCGCCCAGGTCACCGCCGTGCCCGACGTGAGCAAGATGAGCGTGTTGAGCAACGGAAAGTGCCAGGGATCGAAAGTCTCGACGCCCTTGGGCGGCCAGACGCCGCCGGTATAGGCGATCCGCGCTATGTCACGGAACTCATCGGGAAACAGCGCGGTGTTAAAATAGGCCCAGAACCAGGCGACGAAGAACATCACCTCCGAAGCGATGAACAGAATCATGCCGTAGCGGTGCGAAATCTGCACCACCTGGGTGTGATCGGCCTCGAACTCGGCCTCGTGGATCACATCGCGCCACCAGCCGATCATGGTGTAAGCGATGCCGATGATGCCGGCGCCCATGATGACTGGGGCGTAAGCGGCCATCTGATGCATCCACAGGATGAGTCCGACGGCCACAATGAATGCCGAGGTCGCGCCGATCGCAGGCCACGGACTGGGATTCACCAGGTGGTAATCGTGGTGCGGTTTGGCATGTGCAGCATCGGCCATCGTCATCTTCTCCACTTTGACGCGACGGAACTCGCCGTGCGCGCCGTTTCCTTGCCTGCTATCAGATGTGCCCCGACTTTTCCGAAGTCGCGCTCTCCGCCACCGGCGGTTCCGGTTGGTTCACCGGATAGAAGGTGTAGGAAAGCGTGATATTGCTCAGCGTGTCCTGTTCGGAATCCTCGGCAAGCTTGGGATCGATGTAGAAGACCACCGCCATGTCGCGCTTTTCGCCCGGCTTCATCGTCTGCTGGGTGAAGCAGAAGCAGTTGATCTTTTCGAAGTAGATGCCGACGGTTGGCGGCGTCACGTTGTAGCCGGCCTGGCCCGTGGTCACGCGAGCGGCTTCGTTGGTCACCGAATAATAAACGGTCACCACCTGTCCCAGACGCACGTCGATGGTTGGCCGTTCGGGCTCGAAGCTCCACGGCAGACCGGGCGCGACATTGGAATCGAAGCGCACCGTGACGAGGCGGCCCGGCACTTCATGCGTCGGCAGCGCGTGCGCCACCTGCGTGGTGCCGCCGAACCCGGTGGTGCGGCAGAACCAGGAGTACAGCGGCACCGCCGCGTACGACACGCCGACCATCGCCGCGACAAAGGCGCCGCAGGCGAAGGCGACGAGGAGATCGCGGCGAGATTTGCGCGGCGGTTGCTGGTTTTGTGTGCTCACGGCGATTGCCACATCACATCAATTCATCGCATCAATTCATCACAAGGGCCGGTTGATGACCACGCCCGGCCCCTTCACCAGCGTCACGATGTAGAACAACAGCACCAAGAGCCCCAGCGACACCGCGATCGCGATCGACCGGGCGCGGCGGGCGCGCTGCTGCTCTTCCGTGAGCTTGATGCCGGTCGGCGGCGGTTCTTCGTCCATCGCATCACTCATCGTCATGTCGCGAAATGCCCGAACAGCGAGCCAAGGAACCCTGCCGACATGCGATCGACCAGCAGCATGGCAAACAACAGGAACAGATAGAGGATCGAGAACGCGAACATTTGCTTGCTTGCCGAGTGGCCCCGCTGTTCGGCCCGCACCCGAAACGCCAGCACGATCATGATCGCGCCGGTCACCGCGGCCACAATCCCATAGGACGGCCCGGCATAGCCGAGAAGCCACGGCGCGCTGCCGAGCGGCACCAGGATCAGCGTATAGAGCAGGATTTGGCGGCGGGTTTCCGGCGCGCCGGCGACGACCGGCAGCATCGGCACGCCGGCGCGCGCATAGTCTTCCGTGCGATAGAGCGCCAGCGCCCAGAAATGCGGCGGCGTCCAGAAGAAGATAATGAGGAAGAGCACGACCGGCTCGACCGCAAAGTGGCCCGTTACCGCGGTCCAGCCGATGAGCGGCGGCAGTGCGCCGGCGGCGCCGCCGATGACGATATTCAGCGGCGTCGTGCGTTTGAGCCACATCGTATAGACGACGACGTAGAAGGCGATGGTCAGCGCCAGCAAAGCCGCGGCGAACACGCTGACCAAAAGGCCGAGCACCACCACCGAGAAGGTTGCAAGCGTCAGACCGAAGGCCAGCGCCTCGCCGGGCGCAAGGCGTCCGGCCGGAATCGGCCGCGCCGCGGTGCGCGCCATGCGCGCGTCGATGTCGGCGTCGTACCACATATTGAGCGCGCCGGCGGCACCGGCGCCGACCGCGATGCAGATCAACGCCGTCAATCCGATCACCGGATGCACATGGCCTGGCGCGACCAGAAGTCCCACCAGCGCCGTGAACACCACGAGCGACATCACTCGCGGCTTCATCAGTTCGATGTAATCGCCGACGCTCGCGATTGAGGGCTCGACGCGGGCAACGGTAAGGCTCATCGGATTAGCGGCAGCGTGTCATATTGGTGAAACGGCGGTGGCGACGGCAGGGTCCATTCGAGCGTGGTCGCGCCCGGTCCCCACGGATTGGCCGCCGCCCGCTCCTTGCGCATGAAGGCGAGCGCCATGCCGAAGAAGAACACGAGCGTGCCGAAGCCCGAGATGTACGAGCCGATCGACGAGACGAAATTCCACCCGGCGAACGCATCCGGATAATCGACATAGCGTCGCGGCATGCCGGCCAGCCCCAGGAAGTGCTGCGGGAAAAACGTCAGATTGACCCCGATGAAGGTGATCCAGAAGTGCAGCTTGCCGATCGCCTCGTTGTACATGTATCCGGTTATCTTCGGGAACCAGTAGTACCAGCCGCCGAATATGGCGAACACCGCGCCGAGCGACAGCACGTAGTGGAAGTGCGCCACGACGTAATAGGTGCCGTGTAATTCGCGGTCGACGCCGGCATTGGCCAAAACCACGCCGGTCACGCCGCCGATGGTGAACAGGAAGATGAAGCCGACCGCCCACAGCATCGGCGTCTTGAACTCGATAGAGCCACCCCACATCGTGGCGATCCAGGAGAAGATCTTCACGCCGGTCGGCACCGCAATCACCATGGTGGCGGCAATGAAGTAGGCCTGGACGCTCGCCGACATGCCGACATTGTACATGTGGTGCGCCCACACCACGAAGCCGATGCCGCCGATCGAGACCATCGCGTAAGCCATGCCGAGATAACCGAATACCGGCTTCTTGGAGAACGTCGCCACGATCTGGCTGACCATACCGAAGCCCGGCAGGATGAGGATGTAGACTTCCGGGTGGCCGAAGAACCAGAACAGGTGCTGGAACAAGATCGGATCGCCGCCGCCTTCCGGATTGAAGAAAGTAGTGCCGAAATTTCGATCGGTGAGCAGCATGGTGATGGCGCCGGCCAAGACCGGCAGCGACAGCAGCAGCAGAAACACCGTCACCAGTTCGGACCATACGAACAGCGGCATTTTGTGCATGGTCATGCCGGGCGCGCGCATGTTGAAGATCGTCGTGATGAAGTTGATTGCGCCGAGGATCGACGAGGCGCCGGCGAGATGGATCGACAGGATGACAAAATCCATCGCCGGACCGGGATGGCCATAGGTCGACAGCGGCGCATAGAGCGTCCATCCGGTTCCGGCGCCGAGCGTGCCCGGTTCGCCCTCGACAAACATCGAGGTCAACAGCAAGGCGAAAGACGCCGGCAACAGCCAGAACGAAATGTTATTCATGCGCGGGAACGCCATGTCCGGCGCGCCGATCATGAGCGGGATCATCCAGTTGCCGAAACCGCCGATCATCGCCGGCATGACCATGAAGAAGATCATGATCAGGCCGTGCGCGGTGACGAACACGTCGTAGGTGTGCGTCTCGTGGAAGATCTGGATGCCGGGATACATCAGCTCGGCCCGGATCGCGATCGACAAGGCGCCGCCGATCACGCCGGCAATGAGCGCGAACACCAGGTACATCGTGCCGATGTCCTTGTGGTTCGTCGAGTAGACGAAGCGGCGCCAGCCATGCGGAATGTCGTGCCCGCCTTCGTCGCCATGCGCCGCGTGTACCATCGTGTCCATTGCCAGTTCCTCGTTAGCGCCCGCTTGCCTCTTGTTTAGTATCTCGCGTTCCGATCGTCACTGCGACGACGGCGCGCCCGCTGCCGCGAATGTATTCGGCGGAACGCCATTCTCGGCGGAGAATTTCTGCTTCGCTTGGGCGGCCCATGCCGCAAAGTCGCTCTCGCTCACCACATGCACCGCAATCGGCATGAAGGAGTGATCCTTGCCGCACAGCTCCGAGCACTGGCCGTAGAACATCCCCGTGGTGGTCGCTTTGAACCAAGTCTCGTTCATGCGGCCGGGAATGGCGTCGATGCGGATGCCGAACGACGGCACGGCGAAGGAGTGGATGACGTCGGCGCCGGTCACCAGCACGTGCACGACTTTATTCACCGGCACGACCATTTCGTTGTCGACGGTGAGGAGCCGCGGCTGACCGGGCTTGAGGTCTTTGGTGGCGACCATGATCGAATCGTATTCGAAATTGCCGTTGTCGGGATAACTGTAGCTCCAAAACCACTGCTTGCCGGTTGCCTTCACCGTGAGGTCCGGATGGGGCACGTCGAGCTCCACGAACAGGAGCCGGAACGACGGCACGGCGATCGCCGCCAGGATGATCACCGGGACGATGGTCCAGAGGATTTCGATCGGCGTGTTGTGGGTGGTGCGCGAGGGGGTTGGATTGGCGCGCGCATTGAAGCGCACGATGATGATCAAAAGCAGAGCAAGGACGAACGCCGAAATTAGGCCGATAACCCAGAGCAGGTAATTATGGAACGTGGCGATCTCCTGCATGACTGGCGTGGCCGAATCTTGCAGGTCCATTTGCCAAGGCGAGGGGTGGCCGAGGCCGGCGAACGCCGCCCCCGCGCTTGTCAGCAAAGCGCCGGCAGTCACCGCGATGGCGGTCAAGCGTGAGAACACTTTCATGTCTCGTTCTGCTCCCTGTTTCTGATCTTGGTCATGACCGTCCACGATGAGCGCAAAGGGCTGCCTGCACGCAGATCGTAACAGTATGACGCCGCCTGCTTCCGGCGGGACTTGCGCCACTCTCAAGTCCTTGGCAGGCATCGGCGGGATAGGGGAATCCCGGTTTCTCCAAACCACAAATCGGGGTCTGCTGCAATGCACTCGTCAGCGGCGCTTTCCCGGACCGTGGACAGCGGCATTCGGACGCCGCCACAGCGACCGAGAGCGCGGCTCGTCCACCTTGGCGTAGCCACAATGCCTTGATTTGGATCAACTTGACACTGCGGGCTCAGCATGTACGGAAGCCTCGCGCGGCGACGGGCGCCGGCGCGAGTGATTCGCGTGAGGGCCGGCGTGCTTTGCAAGCCTGTGAGGGGCGGCTTTTGCGGTTGGTCAGGGGAACATGATCATGGCCAATTTCGATGGCGGATGGCGGATGCTGCCATTGGCCTCCGCCATTGCCGGCGTCGCTCTCTTCTTCTTTCTGGCTACGGCGCCATTGGGCGGACAAGCGTTCGCGCAAGGTGCGGTCAAGTCGGTCCACGGCGATTGGCAGATCCGGTGCGATACGCCGCCCGGCGCGCAGAACGAGCAATGCGCGCTGATGCAGAGCGTAACGGCGGAAGACCGGCCCAATGTCGGGCTGACCGTCATCGTGCTGAAGACCTCGGATCAGAAGAGCCGTCTTATGCGCGTGGTCGCGCCGCTCGGTGTGCTGCTGCCGTCCGGGCTCGGTCTCAAGATCGACAATGAGGACGTCGGCCGCGCCGGCTTTGTCCGCTGCCTGCCCAACGGCTGCGTCGCTGAAGTCGTCATGGACGACAACTTGATCAGTAAATTGCGCACCGGTAAAACCTCGACCTTCATCATCTTTCAGACGCCCGAGGAAGGCATCGGCTTCCCCATGAGCCTGAACGGATTCGGCGAGGGTTACGACGCGCTGCCGTAGCGCCCCGCCCGTGGCGCATTGGCCGACATTTGACGCCTCAACCCGGAGGGTTACCCTCGCCGGCAATGGCCATAGGGGGAAGCGCATGAGCGCAAATCGTCGCAACGTGGCGGCTACCGCCGCCGCACTATTGGCCGCCGCCGTCGCTCTATTCGCCGCGGCACCAGGGCGCGCGCAAAGCCACTATCCGGATCACCCCGTGGTGCTGATCGTGCCGTATGGACCCGGCGGCGTCGCCGACGTCGGCATGCGCCTTCTCGGCGATAAGCTCTCCACGCAACTCAAGCAGCAATTCGTCATCGAAAACCGTCCCGGCGCCGCCGGCATTGTCGCCGCGCAAGCCGGCGCCGGTGCCGCGCCCGACGGCTATACGCTGTTGATGACCGGCAACAATACCGCGATCGCCACGGCACTGTTCAAATCTCTGCCGTTTCACGTCTTGACCGACTTCGCATCGGTCTCGACCGCCGCCTTCTTCGATCTGTTGATCGTGACGCGCACCGGATCGCCGTTGCACTCGGTAGGCGATTTGATCAAGGCGGCACAAGACAATCCCGGCAAGCTCAACATCGGAACCATCGTTCCGGGCAGCACGCAGAACCTCGCCGCTCTGTTGTTCACCGGCACGACCGGCATCAAAGCCACAGTGGTGACGTTCCGCACCTCGCCCGACATGGCCAATGCGGTGATGCGCGGCGACATCGATGTCGCCTTCGAATTCTACGCCGCGGTGCATGGTTTCCTTGCCGGTCAGAAAATGGCGGCACTCGCATCGACGGGAACCGAGCGCACGGCGTACCTGCCTGATGTCCCGACCGTCATCGAGAGCGGAATCAAGGACTACGACGTCGCCAGCTGGAACGGGCTTTCCGTTCCCGCCGCCACCCCGAAAACGGTGATCGACACGCTCAACGGCGCGATGAAAGCGGTCATTCCCGACCCCGACATCCAAGCCAAAGCGCAAGAGATGGGCATGGCAATGCGCTGGAGCACGCCGGAGGGCATGACGGCGCGCATGAAGGCCGATATCGCCAAATGGGGCGCGGTCATCGCCAAGGCCGGCATCCCGGAGCGCGATTAGTGCACAATCCGGAACAAAAGCTTGCCCCGGACTCGATCCGGGCTGGAACCCGGTTTCCCGCCTTCGCGATACCCGCTTCGGCGGGCGAAGGAATTCCGAAAAGATCATGCGCCACTGAGATGCGCCGCCCCTCGCCGGCCGGCGGCGAAGCGATTATGTAGGGGCGGACTTCACCAGGAAGGCCGCCAGCCGCCATGACCGATACCCCCATCTCGCTCGTTGACCGCGCCGGTCTCGACCGGCCGCGCTTGGCAAAGATCATCTCCCGCGGCCTCGACGGCGCCGATGACGGCGAGCTGTTCCTCGAATATCGCCAGTCCGAAGCGCTGGCCTTCGACAACGGCCGGCTGAAGCAGGCGACTTACGACACATCGCAGGGTTTTGGCTTACGCGCCGTCAAGGACGAGGCGGTCGGCTACGCGCACGCCTCCGACGTGTCGGAGGCGGCGATCGAGCGTGCTGTCGACGCGGTGCGCGCGGTCAAGGGCGGCTATTGCGGCCATTACGCCGAGCCGCCGGCGCGCAGCAATGTGAAGCTTTACGGCGACGATAGCCCGCTCGGCGCGCCGACATTCGAAGCCAAGGCGCAATTACTGCAAACCATCGACGCCTATGCGCGCGCTAAGGATCCGCGCGTGCGCCAGGTCACCGCGAGCCTCGCCGCGAGCTGGCAGGCGGTCGAGATATTGCGCGGCGACGGCGAGACCTATCGCGACGTGCGGCCGCTGGTGCGCGTCAGCGTCTCGGTCGTCGTCGGCGACGGCGCCCGCCAGGAAACCGGCAGCGACGGCTATGGCGGCCGCGAGGCTTACGAGCGTTTCATCGCCACCGATGCCTGGCAAAGCGCGGTCGACAACGCGGTGCGTCAGGCGCTGGTCAATCTCGAAGCGGCGCCGGCGCCCGCGGGCGAGATGGACGTCGTGCTCGGCCCCGGCTGGCCGGGCGTCATGCTGCACGAAGCCGTCGGTCACGGGCTGGAAGGCGACTTCAACCGCAAGAAGACATCGGCATTTGCGGGGTTGATCGGACAACAGGTCGCGGCCAAGGGCGTCACCGTGGTCGACGACGGCACCATGTCGTTGCGCCGCGGCTCGCTCTCCATCGACGACGAAGGCACGCCGACCAGCCGCACCGTGCTGATCGAGGACGGAATTCTGGTCGGTTATATGCAGGATCGCCAGAACGCGCGGCTGATGGGCATGCAGCCCACCGGCAATGGCCGGCGCGAAAGTTTTGCCCACGTGCCGATGCCGCGCATGACCAATACCTACATGCTCGCCGGTACGCGCGATCCCGGCGAGATCGTCGCTTCGGTCAAGAACGGCATCTACGCCACCTATTTCGGCGGCGGCCAGGTCGACATTACGTCGGGTAAATATGTGTTCCAGTGCACCGAGGCCTACCGCATCGAGAACGGCAAAGTCGGCGCTCCAATCAAGGGCGCCATGCTGATCGGCAACGGCCCGACCGACCTGCACCGCGTCTCCATGGTCGGCAACGATCTTGCGCTCGACCACGGCATCGGCACCTGCGGCAAGAACGGCCAAGGCGTGCCGGTCGGCGTCGGCCAGCCGACGCTGCGCATCGACCGCATCACCGTCGGCGGCACCGAGTGACCGACTATCCTTGGGGCATTGCTTGGGGCATTGCTTGGGGCTTTCGTTGGGGTGGGGCGCTTCGCGGGAGAATTCCTGAATGAAAGGCTGGATCAAGAACGTCGTCGACGTCGCCGTCATTGTTCTGATCGCGATTGCGGCGAAGACGGCCATCGCCGAGCCGTATTACGTACCATCAGGCTCGATGGAGCCGACGCTGCAAATCGGCGATGAATTGCTGGCGACGAAATACCCCTACGGCTACAGCTCCGCATCGCTGCCGGTCTTCATGACCCTTCCCGACACCCAGCGCATCCTGGGCGCGCTGCCGCACCGCGGCGACGTCGTGGTGTTCCGTTGGCCCGGCGGTCGCTCGCAAATCTGGGTCAAACGCGTCGTCGGACTTCCCGGCGATCGCATCGCCATGCAAAGCGGCCGGCTATGGATCAACGGCGCGCCGGTCGGACTGCAGGCCGACGGCATGGGCTGGGCCGAGGACGAGAACGGTTCGCGGCAACCGGTATCGCGGTTCATCGAAACGCTGCCGGGCGGTCGCCAGCACACCATCTTCAAGGAGCAGGCGTTCGGTATGCTCGACAACATGCCGGAGGTGGTCGTTCCGCCGGACCGCCTGTTCGTCATGGGCGATAATCGCGACAACTCGGCCGACAGCAGGGTGCCCGTCGATGCCGGCGGTGTCGGCCTATTGCCGATCTCCGATCTGGTCGGACGCGTGGACGCACTGGTCGGCTCGTGGGATATGGCCGCCGCCAAGAGCCTGCCGGTTTGGGACTGGCCGTCGGACTTGCGGCTGTCGCGGTTTTTCAGCGCGGTCCAGTAAGGCGGCTAGATGTTCCGTTTGAGCATGATCTTATCCGAAAACCGGTTTCCACCCCGGACCAAGTCCGGGGCAGGCTTATTCGGGATCGTGTTCTAGCGCACCACGCCGGAGATGCAGCATGGCCGGCGGCGCGGCGGCTTGATCGTCTCCTTGAGATAACAGTGTGCGGCGGGCGAGCCGTAGCCCGGCCGGCGATAGGTCCAGGCCCGGCAGCGCTTCTCACCCTGGCAGGCATCGGCGCAGGCCTGGCCCTTGGGGTCCGGCGGCGTCTCGAACGATTTGTAATCGCCGCCATAGCGGTCGATCGAATATTCGATGGCGCCCGCCTGCGGTTCGATCACGCCGGCGCCGCGCACGCCCGACACGCAGCAGCTCGATTGTGTCGGCGGCACCACTTCGCGCTTGAGAAAGCACATCGCCGGGGCGCCCGACGGCGAGGGATAGGAAAAGCTCCAGGCGCGGCAGTTCCTTTCATGCTCGCAGCGGCTCGCGCACACCGCCGGATCGCCATTCGACACCGGCGTGCTGGCGTAATCGCCGCCCGGCCGGTCGTATCCGGATTGCGCAGCAGCGGGCGCGATGCCGGCTGTCGCGGCGAAAACCAGCACGGCCAAACTCCCCGCGAGCGTCCGCGTCATTGCGCCACCTTAGTGCCTCCCGGCACTGCCTCACGCCCCCGACACAGAAAAACGCCCTTCCAGCCGAAATGCCACAAGTATTTTGCGCCAAGGCCAGCGTTGTGAACCGACGGCGGCGCGAACTTGCGCGCACGAGCCACTGCGAACCGCTCAGCCGCGAAAGTGTTTCGACAGTTTGAGGCCCTGCGCCTGGTAGTTCGAACCGATGCCGGCGCCGTAAAGCTGGTCCGGTCGCGCCAGCATCTTCTCGTAGGCCAGACGGCCGACGATCTGGCCGTGTTCGAGGATGAACGGCACTTCGCGCGAGCGCACTTCCAGCACAGCGCGCGAACCCAAGCCGCCGGCGCCGGCATAGCCGAAGCCGGGGTCGAAGAAGCCGGCATAGTGCACGCGGAATTCGCCGACCAGCGGATCGAACGGCACCATCTCCGCGGCATAGTCGGGCGGCACCTGCACCGCCTCGGTCGAAGCCAGAATGTAAAATTCGTCGGGATCGAGAATCAGGCTGCGGTCGGCGCGCGCCGCGATCGGCTCCCAGAAGTCGGCAACCTCATAGGCGGCGCGCCGCTCTACTTCGATCACCGCGGTATGCCGCTTGGCGCGATAGCCGACGATGCCGTTACCGTTCGCCACTCCGTCATGCAGCACGCCAGTGCCCGATAGATCGATGCTGACGGCGACGCCATCGCCCATCACCGCTTCGGCGCGGTCGACCAGCCGTTCGCGCGCATGCAGCGCCCGTAGCTCGTCCGCGCCGAGCACGGCGTCGCCGCGGCGCAAGCGCAATTGCGACAGGCGTGACCCCTCGCGTACCAAAACCGGAAACGTCTTCGGGCTGATCTCGGCATAAAGTGGACCGTTGTAGCCGGCTTGGACGCGATCGAAGCCGCGCGTCTCGTCGGCGATCACGCGGGTGAAAACGTCGAGCCGGCCGGTCGAGCTTTTCGGATTGGTCGCCCCGGCGATATCGGCGGGCAAAGCGAGCCGCTCGATCAGCGGAACGATATAGACGCATCCGGTTTCCAGCACCGCGCCGCCGGTCAGCGAGAATTCATGCAGCTTCAGGTCGATGAGCCGGTCTGCGACAGCGGTGCCGGGCCCAGGTAAAAAGCTCGCGCGCACGCGGTAGGCGATGGCGCCGAGGCGCAGATCGAGGCTGGCCGGTTGGATCTGGCCAGGCGCAAATGGATAGTGCGCCCGAATGCCCCCCGCATCCGCCAGCGCCGCGATCATGCGGTCGGGCAAAATTCCCCGGTCGGAAGGTGCAAAGGTCAATGTCACTTGGTCACCAAGTCTTGTCGGCGATCTAACCCGATGCCCGGTTTGACGCAAAGACGCGTGCGGCGTATAAGCCGCTTTATCCCGTGGTCATTTGAGCCGGCCGGCTTGCAGCCACGTAAAATAAGTCGCTAAAAGGCCGGGGACGCGTGAGCCCGGCCCGAGGATTTTTCCTCCCGGCCGGGTTTTTGTTTGGCCATAGGAGGGCCGCACATGTCCGCGTCCACAAAGAAAACCTACCGCCCGGAAACACGTCTGGTTCAATCCGGCACGCTCCGCTCGCCGTTCGGCGAGACATCGGAGGCGCTGTTCCTCACCCAAGGCTATGTCTACGACAGCGCCGCTCAGGCCGAGGCGCGCTTTAAGGGCGAGGACCCGGGCTATCAATATTCCCGCTTTGCCAATCCGACCGTCGACATGTTCGAGCGGCGCATGGCGGCGTTCGAAGGCGCGGAAGCCGCGCGCGCCACCGCGACCGGCATGGCCGCGGTGACGCTGTCGCTCGTCGGCCAAGTCAAGGCCGGCGACCACGTCGTCGCCGCGAAGGCGATGTTCGGCTCCTGCCGCTACGTCGTCGAAGATTATCTGCCGCGCTTCGGCGTCGCCTCGACGCTGGTCGACGGCTGCAATCTCGACGCTTGGCGCAACGCGGTACGGCCCAACACCAAGACTTTCTTCCTCGAAAGCCCGACCAACCCAGCGCTGGACGTCATCGACATCGCGGAAGTGGCCAAGATCGCGCACTCAGCCGGCGCCACGCTCGTCGTCGATAATGTGTTCGCCACGCCGTTGTTTCAAAGCCCGCTCGCGCTCGGCGCCGATTGTGTCGTCTATTCGGCGACAAAACACATCGACGGCCAGGGCCGCTGCCTCGGCGGCATCGTGCTCGCCTCGCAAAAATTCATCATGGATAAAGTCCACGTGCTGTTGCGCCAGACCGGTCCGTCGATGTCGCCGTTCAACGCCTGGGTATTGCTGAAAGGCTTGGAGACGCTCGCCGTGCGGGTGCGGCGGCAAACCGATAGCGCGGCGACGCTCGCGGTGGCGCTCGCCGAACATCCGAAAGTCTCGCGGCTGATCTATCCCGGCCGGCCCGACCATCCGCAGGCGGCGATTGTGCAAAAGCAGATGCGCGGCGGTTCGACGCTGGTCGCCTTTGAGGTCAAAGGCGGCAAGCGCGGCGCATTCCGTTTTCAGGACGCGCTCAATCTCATTCGCATCAGCAACAATCTCGGCGACGCCAAGAGCCTCATCACCCATCCGGCGACGACCACGCACCAGCGGCTGACCCCGGCGCAACGCGCCGAACTCGGCATCAGCGACGGGCTGTTGCGCGTATCGGTCGGGCTCGAACATCCCGACGATATCGTGGAAGACGTGCTCGGCGCGCTCGATGCGGTGTGACTTGTAGGGTGGGCACTGCGCGCGCTCGAACCGGTCTGCGTGGGCAAAATCGCTCACGGCAGTGCCCACGCGGTTGCGCAGGAGCAGGCGATTTTTCCCACCCTACCGACGCGAAAGCAGTGAACTTTTCAGTGCGCCGGATGCGCGGCGGCCGAGGCGATCGGCCGGCTCGCGGCTTCCGCGATCGCCGCGCCGATGAGCTTTGCCCAGCAGCCATAGCCCCAGTCGTTCATGTGCAACCGGTCCGGCGATACGAAGACTTCGAAGCCCAGGTGCTGGACCTCATGCCAGTTGCGCATCACCTCGAAGCGCCGGAACAGATCGACGTTCTGTTCCTTGGCTATGAGCGCAATCTGCTCGACCATGCCCGGCGTCTCGGATTTCGCGAGAACCTTCGGCGCATATTGCGGATCGATCAGCACCACGTCGGCATCGGTGGCCTTGAGCTCCTCGATGCCTTTGTGAAGTTCGACCGAATGCGGATCGAGCGGGTGATCGCGCAGCACGGAATTGGTGCCGACCTGCCACAGCACGAGCTGCGGGTGCGCGGCGACAACGTCGGTCGCGAACCGCCCCATCATGTCGTCGGTCTCTTCGCCGTTGACGCCGCGATTGAGCACGGTGATGTCGTGGTCGGGGAAACGCGCCTTAAGCTCGACAGCAAGCCGGCTTGGATAGGTCGCGGCGGACGAGCTCGCGCCGGCGCCCGCGGTCGACGACGACCCGATGGCGACGATGGTGAGCGGCTTGCCGCTCTCCAGCCGCCGCATGGCGTGCACCAGCGGACGATCGAAATGCGCCAATTCAGCCGGCGCGCTGCAGGCGATCTGCGGCGATGAGGCCGGCGGCGACGCGACCGGCTTTAACACGTCGGATGGCGTCGGCCGCGCTCCCGCGGCCTCCACCGCCGGCATCGCGGCAGGGGTCCCAGCCGGCGCCGCCACCGGGGTGACGTCCGGCGCGATCAAAAGCGCGGCATCCGGCATTTGGCCCAGCACCTGCGCCCGTGCCAGACTGTGCACTGCAACAATGTGCACTGCAAAAAGCGCGGCGGCGGCCGCAGCCCGCACAAAGCAGGCGATTGTTATTTGTTTGTTGCAGTGCATTATTGCGTCGTTTGCATTCTCACGGCGTCGAGATGTGCGTTCTCGATGATTTGCGACGCCAAGGCCCAGCCAATGCAGTCGTGAACACGACGCGCCATATCATACTTCTTGGTAGCGGTATAGAGGTCGAACGTACCGGCATCGTTCCAGTAATGCATGATCGCCAAGCGATCAAACAACAGCGCGCCACGTTGCTCGGCAACCACCCGCATGACTTCGGCATAAGGCGAAACGTCGAGCATCGATTCGGTGCGAGGGCTGTACTGCATGTTCATCAGAATGACGTCGGCGCCCGCGTTCTGGATCTTCTCGACGCCGTCGTCGAGGCTGACGCGGAAATCTTCCGGCGCGACGCCGTTGAGCGCGTCGACCGTTCCGGCCTGCCATATCACCAGCGCCGGCTTGTCGTCGGCGAGGATTTTGTCCAGCCCCGACACCATCGCCGCAGTGGTTTCTTTCGACTGAGCGTGCGCGATGACCTTGATGTCGGCGCCCGCGAAACGCTGTTTGAGCATAGCTTCGAGCCGCGCCGGATAGGCCGAGCGCGCGCCATCGGGGCCCGAGAGCGCTGATGATCCCGACCCGATTACGGTGATGTACAATCGGTGACCGGCCTTGAACGCATCCGTCACGCGGCTGAGATCGATCTCGCCGTCGATGAGCGATGGCGGGACGTCGCATTGTTCCGGCGGCGGCGCCGCACGCGCGGCGCCGGTCAAACATGCGGCAATCGGCGCAATCGTCGCAATGACTGCGATGGCAAGCTTCATGCGTCTCCCCCCGCGAGGTCGGCGTCCGGCGGTTTAACCCGCGTTGTGGAACCTCGCGCTTCCATGTGCTTGTACCACGAAATCAGGTTCGCAATCGCAATCATGATCAGTATGCCGACCAAACTGATAATAATCTGCATAAGCGGGCCGCCCGACCATTCGCTGATGATGAATTGCGCGGCAAACGCCAGGAAGACGCCTAGGCAGAATATTTCCAGCGAATGCTGCCCGCAGCGGATGGCGGGCGCCAAATAGGGCGATTTCAACGCCGGCCAATCACGCGGCACAAAGCGAACGGTGACCGCGGCCAGCGCGAGGAAATGCGCAAAGCGCAGCACATCGAGATTGGTCTTGTCGATCGGATACATCCAGGCGCTGAGCCAAAGCGGCACGAAGCGCCCGAGCGGCTCGATATACCAGGTCAGCGTAATGGCGAAGGCGAACAACAGATATGCGACCGCGATGGAAAGCACGATGCGCGAGCGCAACATGCCTGACAGCCGTTGCGCGCCGCCGAGCGCGCACCAGGCGCCGAAAACGAACAGCAATTGCCAGGCGAACGGATTGAAGAACCACACGCCGTTCGGATAGGCCGGCAGATTCCAGTCGAAATTCGAGGCCAGCACATAAACCAGTGCGGAGCCGGCCAAGGCGAAGGCCGGCTGCCGCAACAACAGCCACAGCATGGGCGGAAATAACAGCAACAGCACGATGTAGAGCGGCAGAATGTCCATGTTGACGGGCTTGAACTTCAACAGCAGCGCCTGAAAGATCGTGACGTCGGGTTCTTTCAGGAAATTGAGGATATTCATTTCCTCGGCGTAGAGCGGGTTGTCGAACGTCGCCGCGACATAGGCGATCTCCGCCATGAAGATAGTGAACAGAAAGATGTGCGCCACGTAGATTTGCCAGGCGCGCCGCAGCACCCGCGCGCTCGCAATGATGATGCCGCGCTCGCGCATGGCACGGCCATAGACGAAAGCCGCGGTGTAACCGGAAATGAAAATAAAAATTTCAGTCGCGTCGGAGAAGCCGTAATTGCGGATGGTGAACCAGTTCACGACGTTCTGTGGAATGTGGTCGAGAAAGATCAGCCATAGCGCCACACCGCGGAACAGATCGAGCCGCAAGTCGCGTTCGCTCGAAAGGGGAAGCGAAGCAGCCATCGGCGACGGTATCGCAGGCATTTTCCCGGCAAACATTTGCTTGGCAGACATTTGCTTCACGATCGCTTCGGTTTGCCGCAGCCATGGGACATGCGTGGTATTTTAAATCTAGTCCGGCAGTATGGCTTGAGTAAGCGCGTCCGCATGGTTATTGCAACTCACGTGGGCGGCGTTATTCACTTTTACCGGGAATCGTTCACTTATACGTGGAACTCGCTGGCGCCGACGGCGCGGCAGGCGACAGACCCGGCGGGAACGACGCCGGGAATGGGAGCAGGAACGGCGTCATGTATCGCGCGGTGACTCGCAATATCGAGATCGTGGTGACCCCGCGCTTCGTCGCCGACCGGTCATCGCCGGAGAACAATTATTTTTTCTGGGCCTACACGATCTCGATCACCAACAACAGCGCCGAGACGGTACAGCTGAAAACCCGGCATTGGCGCATCACCGACGCCAACGGCCGCCGTCAGGAGGTGCGCGGCGCCGGCGTGGTCGGCGAGGAGCCGGTGCTCAAGGCGGGCGAGGCATTCGAATATACCAGCGGGGTACCGCTGCAGACGCCGTCCGGCTTCATGGTCGGGACCTACGGCATGGTAAGCGCGACCGGCGAGCACTTCGATATCGACGTGCCGGCGTTCTCGCTCGACAGCGTCGAAACCAAGCGCACGATCAATTAGGCGCGAAAAGACGGCGGCGCGGATCGCGTCAACTTGGCGCACCGCCGAGTCTTGAGGCCCGATCCTATGATTGCGTGAAACCCTGGGTCGCCGCTTCATCCGGCGCGAACACGTAGGTCGAGCTGCAGAATTCGCATGTCACGGTGATCCGACCGTTTTCGACCATGTCGTCGCGATCCTGCTGCGAGAAGCTTTTGAGCATGTTCTCCACGTTGTCGCGCGAGCACGAGCACCGCGCATTGACCGGCGCGTCACGGAAGACGCGGACGCCGCGTTCGTGGAACAGCCGGTAAGCCAGCCGCTCGCTCGACAGATCCGGATCGAGCAGTTCGAGATCATCGACGGTCTCAATCAGCGAACGCCCCTCGACCCAGGCTTCGTCCTCCGGCAGTACGTGCAATGCGGTGCCGGGCGGCGCGTCGCCCGGATGAAGATCGGCCTGCCGCGCGCGCTCAGGGGAAGCCGGCAGGAATTGCAGCAAGATGCCGCCGGCGCGCCAATGCCGGCGCGCGCCGTTTTCGCCGGCGCGAAACTCTTCGCCGACGGCAAGACGCACGCGCGTCGGAATCTGTTCGGAACGCGCAAAGTATTCATGCGCGGCCTGTTCGAGATCGCCGCCTTCGAGCGCCACAAGCCCCTGGTAGCGGCTCGTCTGCGGACCCTGGTCGATGGTCATGGCGAGATGGCCGTGACCGAGCAATTGGCCGGGCGCTGCGGCGCCGTCGGCGATCGCCTGGTCAACGCGCGCGGCATCGAAGCGGGCGCAGGCCCGCACCTTGCCCGGCGAGGTGAAATCGACCACCAGCATGCGCACCGGTCCGTCACTCTGGGTTTGCAGGATGAAGCGGCCATCGATTTTGAGCGCGGAGCCGAGCATGACCGTGAGCACGATCGCCTCGCCGAGGAGCTTTGCCACCGGCGCCGGATAATCGTGGCTCCGCAGGATGGTGTCGACCGCCGGCCCGAGCCGCACGATGCGGCCGCGCAGATCGAGCGCCTTGACCGCGAACGGCAAGATGGCGTCGTCGAGCCCCGTCTGGGCGGGCGCGCGAACCGGGATGGCGAAATTGGGATCGTTCATTGCGCTGAATATAGGTGACGACGGAGCGATTTTGAGGCCTCGGCCCACCTGATCGCTAGCCGTTCACCTCAAGGCACCAGGCCAGAATGCCCTTTTGCGCGTGCAGCCGGTTTTCGGCCTCGTCGAACACGACGGACTGCGGTCCGTCCATCACCTCGTCGGTCACCTCTTCGCCGCGATGCGCCGGCAGGCAGTGCATGAAGATCGCATCGGGCTTGGCGCGGCCCATCAACCGCGCATTGACCTGATAGCGCTTGAGAAGATTGTGGCGGCGCGCACCGTTGCGGTCGCCCATTGATACCCAGGTGTCGGTGACAACGCAGTCGGCGCCTTTAACTGCTTCGTCCGGATCGGTGCCGACGCAAATTGCGGCGCCGGAGGATTTTATCCAGTCGATAAGCGGCTTTTTCGGCGCCAGTTCCGGCGGGCTCGCGACGCGGAGATGAAATTCGAAGCGCTCGGCGGCGTGCATCCAGGAGGCGAGCACATTGTTGGCGTCGCCGCTCCAGGCGACGGTGCGGCCCCGGATTGGGCCGCGATGCTCTTCGAAGGTCATGACGTCCGCCAGCACCTGGCAGGGATGCGAGCGCCGCGTCAGTCCGTTGATGACCGGAACCGCGGCGTAGCGCGCCAGTTCGGAGACGGCGGCCGGATCGAGCATCCTGATCATGATGGCGTCGATATACCGCGACAGCACGCGCGCGGTGTCGGCGAGCGTTTCGCCGCGGCCGAGCTGCATCTCCTCCGCGGTCAACAGAATGGCGTCGCCGCCGAGCTGGCGCATGGCGACTTCGAACGAGACCCGGGTGCGCGTCGAGGGTCGCTCGAAAATCATCGCCAGCGTCTTGCCGGCGAGCGGCCGCTCGGCGCGGCCGCCTGGCGAAGTTTTGTATCTGGCCTTCATGGCGCGCGCGGAGGCGATCATGGCCCGCAGATCGGCGGCCGGAACGTCGATGAGGTCGAGGAAATGCCGGATGCCGGTCATCCGGCCTTCTCCCCCTTGCGCTCTTGGCCGTGCGCGCGACGCAGCCGGGCCAAGGCGCGGTCGAGCCGCGCAACGCCCTCGGCGATTTCCTGCTCAGTGACGATGAGCGGCGGCAGCAAGCGCACGACATTATCCCCGGCACCTACCGTGAGCATGTTTTCGGCGCGGGTCGCATCGACCAGTTCGCCGGCCGGAACCAGCATCCGCAAGCCGACCAAAAGGCCCTCGCCGCGCACCTCCGCGACCAGCGACGGATAGCGGTCCTTGATTTCCGCCAAGCGCTGCTTGAACACAAGCGCGATCCGCTGCAAGTGCTCGAAGAAGCCGGGCGCGAGCATGACATCGAGCGTGGCATTGACCGCGCTCATCGCCAGCGGATTACCGCCGAAAGTCGAGCCGTGGGTTCCGGCCGTCATGCCTTTGGCCGCATCATCGGTCGCAAGGACGGCCCCGACCGGAAAACCACCACCGAGCGCCTTGGCAAGCGACATGATGTCGGGCGTGACCCCGGTGCGTTGGTAGGCGAACAGCTCGCCGGTGCGACCCATGCCGCTCTGCACCTCGTCGAAGACGAGCATGAGACCGTGCTGATAACATAGCTCGCGTAGCGCTCTCAGGAACGAGGGGTCGACAGTGCGCACGCCGCCTTCGCCCATCAGCGGCTCGATCATGATCGCCGCGGTCTCTGGGCCGATGGCGCGCTTGACGGCTTCAAGATCGCCGAATGGCACTTGATCGAAGCCCTCCACCACGGGGCCGAAGCCGTCGAGATATTTCTTCTGGCCGCCGGCGGCGAGCGTCGCCAGGGTGCGGCCGTGGAAGGCGCCTTCAAAGGTGACGATGCGGTAGCGTTCCGGCGCGCCGCTCTCCGATTGATATTTGCGGGCGCACTTGATCGCGCCTTCCACCGCCTCGGCGCCCGAATTGCAGAAGAACACCACGTCGGCGAAGCTTGCTGCGCACAGGCGCCGCGCGGCGCGCTCGGACTCCGGAATTTCGTAGAGGTTAGAGACGTGCCACAGTTTCTGCGATTGCTCGGCGAGCGCCGCGACCAGATGCGGATGCGCGTGTCCGAGCGCATTGACGGCGACCCCCGACGTGAAATCGAGAAAACGCTCGCCGTTGGTCGCGATCAGCCAAACGCCTTCACCCCGTTCGAAGGCGAGGTGCACACGCGCGAAAGTCGGCATCAAATGCGAGGTCATGGCTTGCGCCCGCCGACGCCGCGCGGCAGCAATCCGCGCAGCTCAAACGAAATGTGCCGCCTCTCCGGGCGGCACGGAACAGTATTCTATTTCGGTATGCCGCACTGTCAACACAGGATAATTAGGCACCGCGAACTCCATTTGTACCCACTTCATCCACACATGCGCAGGAACATGTGGACTCATTTTAGACGAACTCTTGCGTCAGACTCTGGCCATATTGTAGCCTTTTGATTGTCAAGTACGACATCTCGTGCGGCGGACAGTTTTCTAAAGCGTTGGCGTTTGAGTGTGTGCTGGGCGGCTACGCGCTGCCTGGCTCGGTGGGGGATTCCCGCAAAAGGCGGATTCTGGAGAAGGAGCTTTCGCGCACATGCAAGGAGGACTGGGCATGTCGTGGACTGACGAGCGGGTCGAGCTGCTCAAGAAACTGTGGTCGGACGGTCTTTCGGCGAGCCAGATCGCGGCCGAGCTGGGCGGTATCACGCGCAATGCCGTGATCGGCAAGGTGCATCGCCTCGGTCTGTCCGGTCGCGCCAAGAGCACGTCGAGCGGCTCGCCGCGTCCGCGCAAGGCGCGCTCGCCGTCGCATATGATGCGCATCGGCCGCGGCGCAATCCGCGGCAATACCGCGCTCGCCCATGCCTATGAGATCGAGGCGGATGCCGAACCGGAATTGATCGACAACATCATCCCGATCGGTCAGCGCCGCACGCTGCTCGAGCTGAACGAACAAACCTGCCGCTGGCCGGTCGGCGACCCCGGCAGCAGCGAATTCTTTTTCTGCGGCGGCAACACGCTGGCCGGTCTGCCCTATTGCGCCTATCACTCGCGGGTGGCCTATCAGCCCGCCAGCGATCGTCGCCGGGATAAACGCCCGCAGCGGTGAACACGCGTCATTGCGAGCGGAGCGAAGCAATCCGGGGCCGCTTGCTTCCGAGACTGGATTGCTTCGTCGCGGAGCCTGTCATCGGGCCGCGCGACTTCGCGCGGGCCCGTTGGCTCCTCGCAATGACGATGTGTCCAGTGTCGACGCTCCTCAACTCGCCTTGCCGAACCGATCGTCGAGCGAATAGCCGGCGCCGCGCACGGTGCGGATCGGATCGGTGGCGTGGCCGCGATTGAGCGCCTTGCGTAAGCGCCCGACATGCACGTCGACGGTGCGCTCGTCGATATAGACGTCGCTGCCCCAGACGCCGTCGAGCAATTGCTCGCGCGAAAATACCCGGCCCGGGCGTTCCATCAGGAATTCGAGCAGGCGGAACTCCGTCGGTCCGAGGTCGACCGGGCGGCTCGAGCGCGACACGCGCTTCTTCTCGCGATCGAGTTCGAGGTCGCCGATGGAGAGCACCATGGCGACGCGTTCGGGACTGGCGCGGCGAAGCAGCGCGCGAACCCGCGCCAGCAGTTCGGGCACCGAGAACGGCTTGACGATGTAGTCGTCGGCGCCGGTGGCGAGCCCGCGCACGCGCTCGCTTTCCTCGCCGCGCGCGGTCAGCATGATGATCGGCAGCGCTTGCGTCTGCGGCCGCGCCCGCAACCGCCGGCACAGTTCGATGCCGGACAGGCCGGGCAGCATCCAGTCGAGCACGACGAGGTCGGGCGCGGTTTCCTTCAGTCGCGTGTCGGCATCATCGCCTCTGGCGACGGCGTCCACCTCGTAGCCTTCGGCTTCGAGGTTGTAGCGCAGCAGCGTGGTGAGCGGTTCCTCGTCTTCCACGATCAGGATGTTGGCGCCCATCCCGGGTCTCCTATGATTTCAGCAGACCTGCCGGAAAACTCGTGGTGTCACCCTTTGGACGCTGATCGGTAATCGGACGGCCCTCGATCATGTAGTAAACGGTTTCGGCGATGTTGGTGGCATGGTCGCCGATACGCTCGATGTCCTTGGCGCAAAACATCAGATGCATGCAGAAGGTGATGTTGCGCGGGTCCTCCATCATGTAGGTGAGGAGCTCGCGGAACAGCGAGGTGCACATCGAATCGACTTCTTCGTCGCCGTTCCAGACCGCGAGCGCGGATTGCAGATCGCGGCCGGCATAGGCGTCGAGCACCTGCTTGAGCTGCGCCAGGACCAGCGCCGACATGTGCTCGACGCCACGGATCAGCTTTTGCGGATAGAAATCGCCGTCCAGCGCGACAACACGCTTGCCGATATGCTTGGCATGGTCGCCGATCCGCTCGAGATCGTTGCACACGCGCATGGCGCTCACGCATTCGCGCAGGTCGATCGCCATCGGCTGCCGCCGCGCGATGGTAAGGATGGCCTTTTCCTCGATTTCGCGCTGCAGCGCGTCGATCGCGGGATCCATCGAGATCACACGTTCGCCCAGCTCGACGTCGCGATCGACCAGCGCCTGCACGGCATCGGCAATCTGCCGCTCCGCCAGCCCGCCCATCTCGGCGACCTTGCGGGTGATTTCCTGCAGGTCGCTGTCGAATGCCTTGGTGGTGTGGTCGATTCTCGTGCTGGTGACTTCGGTCATTGGCTTTTACCTGGGCCTTTTATCGGCGATTACCCGAACCGGCCGGTGATGTAGTCCTGCGTACGCTGATCGTGCGGCGCGGTGAACATTTTGCTGGTCGAAATCGAACTCGATCAGCTCGCCGAGATACATGAAGGCGGTGAACTCCGATACGCGCGCGGCTTGCTGCATGTTGTGAGTGACGATCACGATCGTATAGTCGTCCGTCAACTCGTCAATCAACTCCTCGATCTTTGCGGTCGAAATAGGGTCGAGCGCCGAGCACGGCTCGTCGAGCAGGATCACTTCGGGGCGCACGGCGACGGTGCGGGCGATACACAGCCGCTGTTGCTGGCCGCCGGACAGGCTCTGTCCGTTGGCGTTGAGCTTGTCTTTGACCTCCTCCCACAGCGCCGCACGCCGCAACGAGGTTTCCACGCGGCCGTCGAGCTCGGATTTCGGCAAGCGCTCATACAGCCTGATGCCGAACGCGATGTTCTCGTAGATCGTCATCGGGAACGGCGTCGGTTTCTGAAACACCATGCCGATGCGCGCGCGCAACAGATTAAGGTCCTGTTTCGGGGAGAGGATATTGTTGCCATCGAACAGCACTTCGCCGGTAGCGTGTTGATGCGGATAAAGGTCGTACATCCGGTTGAGGACGCGCAGCAAGGTGGATTTGCCGCAGCCAGAGGGGCCGATGAAAGCGGTGACCTTGTTCTCGTAGAGGGGAATGCTGATCGATTTTAGCGCCTTCAACTCGCCATAGAAGAAATTGAGATCGCGGATCGTGACCTTTTCCTTCAAGCCCGACTGATCGGTCGCCGCGTGGCTGACGGAGGGAACCGTGACGGAAGCAACGCTCATGTTCATGACTGCTTTCCCGATCAGACAAGGGCGCGTGCGCTAAGGCTAGAGGCGAGCATAGTGAGTGTGATGCTGAATGCGCCAGTCCCAGGTCGGCGCTTGCCAATCCTTATAGTGGCCGAACGCAAACTGGAAGCTGACGGCCGCGGACGCTAACCGTTCTATGGGTCCCGCATGACGATCAGATGACAGCGCAACCTTTTGAAGAATCTGCAATTTATCGCGAAGACGGGGCGACCGCGGTGGGCAGGTGAATGGTGAAGCTCGCGCCCGCTCCGGGCGCGCTGTCGATTGTCAGCCGCCCGCGGTGCCGGTTGAGAATGTGTTTGACGAGCGCCAGGCCGAGCCCGGTGCCACCTTGCGCGCGACTTTCGGTAACATCGACGCGATAGAAGCGCTCGGTCAGGCGCGGCAGATGCTCGGGCGCGATGCCCGGCCCGTAATCGCGCACGCTCGCCTGCGCTTCAGGTTCGCCGTCGGCCGATAATCCGGGCCCGATCGTGATATCGACGCGCTTGCCGGCGGCGCCGTATTTGAGCGCGTTCTCGACCAGGTTCTCGAAGATGCGGACCAGTTCGTCGTGATCGCCGAGCACCGGCAGCGCGTTCGCCGCGTCGATAGTGACCGTCACGCCGCGGTCGCGCGCCAGCGTTTCGAGCCCGTCGACGACCTGGCGGACGATCGGCACCAGATCGACCGGCGTATCGGGACGGCGGTGCGCATTGAGCTCGATCCGCGACAACGACAACAGATCGTCGATCAAGCGGGCCATACGCCGCGCCTGTTCCTGCATGATGGCGAGGAAGCGCTCGCGCGCCTTGGCGTCCTCGCGCGCGGAGCCTTGCAGCGTTTCAATAAAACCCAACAGCGCGGCGAGCGGCGTGCGCAATTCGTGGCTGGCATTGGCGACGAAGTCGGCGCGCATTTCCTCGACCCGGCGCAGCGGCGTGAGATCGTGAAAGGTCATCAGGACAAGGTCGGGCCGCGTCGCGTTCGGCTCGCGTTTGACCGGCATCACGATGGTCTCGAACCAGCGGTCGACCGGCACGCGCTCGGAATAGACGACGCGCTGTTCTTCACCTTCCGCGGCCGCCCGGCCGATAGCCTCGATCAATTCGGGCATCCGTAGCGCGAACGCAACCGGCTCGCCCTGCCGCAGCGCCGGCGCCAGTGCGCGGGCCCGCTCATTGAGCGCCAGCACGCGGCCGTCACGGTCGAGCGCGACGACCGGATCCGGCAGACCGGCAACGACGGCACGCAGAAAGTCGTCGCCGCGCTCGGAGATGGCGACCGGCTGGGTGCGGCGATCCTCCTCTTTGGCGGAGCGGGCCGCGAGGACGGCGGCGCCGGCCACGATGGCGAATCCGCCGAGCGCATAGGCGAGCGGCAGCGCGCCGGCGAGCGCCAACGCGGCGAAAACCAACGCCGCCGCGACGATCACGAACCGCCCGCTGCGCCAGCGCCTGGCGGTGAGCAGTGCTCGATCTTCAGCCAAGCTCATGCGATTCTCGGGGGCGCGTTCACCGGCGGATCATGACGCGTCCGATTTCTCTCGGACCCGTGCATTCATTATCGGCGCCGGCATTGCTTGAGATATGCGCCGCGCGGCGCGGCTGAACAAGGTTTCGCGAATTGCCAGCACGGCGAGCGAGAGCACGAAAGGAGTAACGTAATACAACAGCCGGAACAGCAGCAGACCGGCCAGCAGGTCCTCCTTATCGAACTGCCACAGCGCCACCATCATCGCGGCATCGAACACGCCGAGACCGCCCGGAGCATGACTGGCAAAACCCAACAGCGTGGCTGCGACGAATATCACGGCCACCGTGACGAAGCCGACATGGGGATCGTCCGGCACCAGCATGTACATGGCGGCGGCGCAGCAGGCGAGATCGACGATGCCGATCGCAATCTGGATGAGCGTCAGCGGCCCGCCGGGCAGCCGCACCTGCCAGCCGTCGCGGCCGATGACGCGCGGCTTGACCCAGACCCAGGCGACATAGGCGGTGAGCAGGCCGAGAATCACCACCGCGACGACGCGGTTCGCCCACAACGGCAACTGATCGAGCGCGCGGGCGGCTTGCGGCGCGTCGAGAATGCCTAAACCCAGCACGGTGGCATTGCCGAGCCAGAACGTCAGCCCGGCGATGAAACAGATTTTGGTGACCTCGATGACGGACAGCCCCGAACCGGAATAGATGCGGTAGCGCACCGCGCCGCCGGAGAAGACGCTGGCGCCGACATTGTGCCCGACCGCATAGCTGGTGAAGCCGGCAAGCGCGGCGGTGCGATAAGGCACTTCGGAGCGGCCGATCGTGCGCAGCGCGAACAGATCGTAAAAAGTCAGCGTTAGATAGCCGGCGGCGACAAACAAGCCGGCAATGACGAGCGTCCGCCAATCGGTCGCCTTGAGCGCGACGAGCAGCTCTCCGGGATCGATGTCGCGCAGAATGTGATAGAGCACCACAATCGCGACAACGATGATGGTCAGGCTGAACGCAAAGCCGATCCGGCTCCAACCGACCTTGCGTTCGAAATAGCGTGCGCTGCCGCGCAATTTATTCAGCATGCCGCTTTCCGGACCGGTTGTCTGCGCATCCATAGCGAATCCCGTTCCGCCCAACAGCCCACCAGCCCCACCAGCGCGAACCGGCCCCCACTAGCAGATGTGGTGAACCGATGCGAGTGCGATAGGGTCGCTATTTGCCTCTCGCTATTGGCGCGCTTAGAGCTCCCCATCCACAAAGAACTCCCGCAGTTCCTTATAGGTTTCCTCCGGCGCCTCCTCCGAGAGGTAATGACCGGAAGGCAGCGCCTTGGCGCCGCGGATATCGGCGGCGTAGCGCCGCCAGATTTCGCCCGGACCCGGCTTGTGATTGCGGCCGACGCCGCCGGTCGCGCCCCACAGCAGCAGCACCGGACAAGCGATTTTTCGGCCGGCCTCGAAATCCTCGGTGTCCATGTCGAGATCGACGCCGGCGGTGGCGCGGTAATCCTCGCACATGGCGTGCACGGTTAAGGGATTGCGCATATAGCGCTTGTATTCGGCGAGCGCCCGCGGATCGAAGAAGCTTAAGCCTTGTTTGGTCTTGGCGAGCTTCCTCTCGATGAAGAAGTCCGGGTCGGCGCTCATCAAGTGCTCGGGGAAATCGTATGGCTGGATCATGAAGAACCAGTGCCACGAGAACGTCGCCCAGGCTTTGGTCATGTTGTTGAACAAATGATGCTGCGGGACGATGTCGAGGATCGCCGCGCGGGCGACCGCTTGCTCATGATCGAGGCACATGCGGTGCAACACGCGCGCCCCGCGATCGTGACCGGCGGCATAGAAACGACGGTGGCCGAGCGCAGCCATCACCTCGATCTGGTCCTGCGCCATGGCCCGGAACGAATAATTGGCATGGTCTTCCCCGCCCGGCGGTTTTTCGGAATCGCCATAGCCGCGCAGATCGGTGGCGACGACGGTGAATTCCTCCGCCAGCCGCGGCGCGAATTTGTGCCACGACAGATGACTGAACGGATTGCCGTGCAGCAGCAAAAGCGGCGGCCCCTTGCCGCCATGGAGCGTGACGATGCGCGCGCCCGAGGTTTTGATTTCGCTGCGGGTGAAGTTTTCGAACATTTATCCTCCCCAGCTTGTCATCATCCGCGAAGGCGGATGATCTCGTAAACTCACCGGACTGGCAACATCGGTGCGGGAATGGCATCTATCGTCCTTACTGGATGCCCGCCTTCTCGGGCATGACAACGAAACATTGGAGACGCCCTGACATGACAATGCCGTCAGACATCGATCCGCAATCGGGCTTCCGCCTGCCGTTGCGCAAGCGCGAGGATTTGGACGATGCCGGCCAGCGCGCCTATGACCGCGCTACCACGCCGGGCAAGACCATCGTCGGTTTGCGCGGCCCGGGCGGCATCCACCTGTACAGCACCAAGACGGTCGCGGCGCACACGACGATCAACGAATATCTGCGCCATCACGCCGGCTTCGATCCGAAAATCCGGGAAGTCGCCATTCTCACCGTAGCGCGCGAGATGGACAGCCGGTTCGAATGGGCGGCGCATGAGCCCGAAGCGCTGAAAGTCGGCGTGGCGGCGGCAGTCATCGACGTCATCAAGCACCGCAAAAGCACGGACGGCTTAAACGAACTCGACGCAGCGATCATCGAATTCGGCCGGCAAGCGGTCGGCAAGCATAAGGTCAGTTCCGCGGCGTTTGCACGGCTCAAGGCGCTATTCGAACCGGACCAGCTGGTCGATCTCGTTCTGCTGATGGGCAATTATGCCGGCACCGCGATCCTGCTCGCGGCGTTCGACATGCAGGTCCCCGAAGGCAAGCCGCTGCTGCCGGTATCGGATGACAGATGACGGACGACAGAGGACAGATATTCACCGGCTGCTACGTCTTTCCATCCGTCCGCCGTCGTCCGTCGTCTGTCGTCCGCTTATCGAGCCCGAGCTCATCCCAGCGCGCCTTGACGGCCGCCACGTCTTCCGGCGTCGGCCACACCGTCGGCGGGAAGCGGGCGCCGCCGAGATCAGGATCGGGGTCGTAATCGAGATTCATGGTGGCGTCGATCAGCACCCAATTCCATTTGCCGGTGCCGAACAGGTTGATGTCGCGGTCGCGCCGCCGGATCGACGGATCGAGCACAAAGCCGAAGGTCGACGGCATGATGACGATGTCGTCCTCGCCGGCATTGACGCGGTAGGCCACCGCCCAGTCGACCGCCGCGTAATCGTGGATGTCGATGTCGTCGTCGACCACGGTGACGTGCTTGTAGCGCACGTGGCCGGCCGACGAGCCCCATAGCGCGTTGGCGACCTGCTTGGCCTGATTGCGGTAGCTCTGCTTGATCTGCACGAAGGTATTGACGCCGGCATGCACCGGCGGGCACCACACGCCGGTGATGCCCGGCACGCCGGCGCGGTCGAGCACGTTCCAGGCGCTGGCCGCCCGCATGATCGACGAGCACACGCCGTTCTCGGAAAAGCTGCCGGGCATCGCGCCCTCGATGGTGCCGCGTAGAATCGGATCGGTGCGGTGAGTGATGGCGGTGACGCGGATCGCCGGCTTCGGACCCTGGTCGCCGGCGAAGTAGCCGGTGACTTCGGCGAACGGGCCTTCCATGACGTAGGTGTCGGGACTGAACGCCAGATAGCCTTCGAGCACGATCTCGGCGCTCGCCGGCACGTAAAGATCGACGGTTTCGCATTTGACCAGTTCGACCGGCGCGCCGCGGATGGCGCCGATCACGTCGTATTCGCATACCCCCTTGGGCACCGGCGAGCCGGCGACGAAGCCGAGCGAATCCTCCCAGCCGATCGCCACCGCAATCGGCATTTCCTTGTGGCCCTTCTGCTGCCAGGCGGTGATGTGGTGGCCGATATGCTGAGCGCGCGACATCAGGATCGGGATTAGGTTCTTGCCGCCGACCATGCCGCGATAGATGCCGACGTTCATCACGCCCGAATCCGGATCCTTGGTAACGACGCCGCCATAGGTGAGAATGTAGCGGCCGCCGTCGAGCCGGTTCCATTGCGGCACCGGGAATTCGGTGAGATCGATATCGTCGCCCTTGATGATGTTCGCCTTGACCGGGCCGGTGTCGACGATTTTCGGCGGCACGCTGCCGGTGAGCACGGTGCGGCCGACCTTCACCAGTTCACGCGGGTGCGTGTCGGGCGAGAGCCCGAGCATCATGGCGACGCGCCGGTAGCTTGACAGCCCGCCGGAGAACACCTGCCGGCAGCGCGCATTGGCGCCGTAATCGCGAATGTTGTTGAACGACAGCGCCGGTCCGGTGCCGGGCCCCTGCGCCAGGCGCGCGATGGTGCCGAGCTCGATGTTCCAATCGACTTCGGCGTCGATCTGCTGCAATTCGCCGGCCGCGTCGAGCGCTTTCATCCAGCCGCGCAAATCGCCGAACGCAACCGGCTTTCTTTCTGTGGTCATTGATGTTCCCGATGAAGCTGAAGGGGCGTTTTGCGTGGTCGTCATCGGTCTGTCAATCTTCCTCCGCCCGCTTGCACAGAAGCGGACAAGCGACCCCGTTCTCGCGGCACTGACGCGCTCCCTCTCCCCGCAGGGGAGAGGTGAAATAGAAACCCCGTTCTCGCGAGCGCATGTGCGCGCGAGGCTTGTCGAACAACAATGTCAAACATCCGTAGCCCGCATGAGCGGAGCGATATGCGGGTACGGTCGAGAAGCTTCAATGTCCATCCCGGATGTCGCTTTGCTCATCCGGGCTACGAAGACGAAAGAAATAAAGGAAGCGGAACGCCGGCAAACGCACTGTCGTCAGTCCCGCACGCAAACGGCGTGCGGTCGCGCCGCGGAAAGGTCGGCTTGCGCCGCCCTTCCGCTCTCGGGCGCGCTCGCCTGCCGGCGTTCCACCACGGCTCTCGCCAAGGGGACTTACGTCACCCAAGGCGCAACCCAGGCCATGCTTCCTGGGACGCGGTCTGAACGGGTGTTGCCCGCCTTCGCCTGTCCCAGTCCAGTGAGCACCTCACGCGCCGGTCGTAATGCCGGCAGGCATGATGCCCAAGCCGCCCGGGAGCGGGGCTGACAACCCCGCCCGCGGGAACCGCACTCGCCCCTTTCCGCCGGTGTCACCCGGCGGCGTCCTTGCGGGCGAGCATGATTCGTTATGTAACGGCAACGGAGACGTCTGTCAAGAGCGTGACACTCTTTTAGTGACCTATTAGGGGCCCAAGGACGCGTACTCATAATTTCGGCCCTGCAAGCGTTTGCTGAATGTCTGCTTCGCTCCAAAGGCGACCAAACTGCTGCCTCGCCGCGAAATGGAGCGATGGGCCGATTGTGTTGCAAAAGTCGAAAGTTGCAGGGCTACCAATTTTCGCGAAAATCAGAAACGGGAAGCAATCGCCGATTCGTATAGCTCAATCGCGCTACCGAGGTTGCCTATGAGTTTAACGTGCGGCGATGAGGCCCCTCACATATTTATACGAAATCCGCGCCAGTAGTCCTCAGAATTTTTGAGCACCAGTGCAAAACGACTTTTGCAACACAATCGGCCAGAAACGGACTCATGCACAGCAGCAATGAATGCTGCTATTCGATCACCTCGTCGGCGGCCACAAGCAGATTTTGCGGCATGGTGAGGCCCAGCGCCTTGGTGGTCTTTAAGTTGATGACCAGATCGAACTTTGTCGGTTGCATAACCGGTAGGTCGGCAGGCTTCTCGCCTTTGAGAACCCGGCCGGTGTAAACGCCCGCCTGTCGATATTCATTGGCGATATTGGGGCCGTAGCTCATCAGGCCACCAGCCTCCACGAACTCACGTAAAAAATACATTGTGGGAATAGCGTGACGCGCCGCCAGCCGCACGAGTTGGTCGCGTTGCCCGAGCAGAAATGGGTCCGTGGCGACAATCAGAGCACTGGCCCTCTGCTGGACGATGTTTGTGAAGGCCATGTCGATTTGACTTTCGGTGCTAGCGTTCTGGACATTCATCTGCAGCCCGAGGGAGCGCGCAGCATCCTGCAGCTCACGAGCCTCGGCCGAAGTTGTCGGAAAGGCTGGATTGATAAGCATCGTCATGGCGGTGGCGTTGGGTAAGAGCTGGCGCAAAAGCTCCAGTCGCTTCGGCCCCATCTGCAGGGCCATAATGGTCGTACCAGTGAGATTGCCGCCTGGCCGGTTGAGACTGGCGACAAGTCCAGCCGCAACTGGGTCGCCACCGACAGTGAAGATAATTGGTATGGTGGCCGTCGCGGCTTTTGCTGCCAGGGCTGACGGCTCACCGCCGGTGGCAGCGATCACCGTAACCTGATGGCTGACTAGTTCGGCAGCCAACGCCGGCAGTCGGTTATACTGGCCTTCCGCCCAGCGATACTCGATTGCGACATTCTTTCCCTCGAAATGGCCGGTCTCGCCTAAACCCTGGCGAAACGCAGCGAGGACAGATGCCGCCTCGGCCGGCGACCGTGCACTTAGGAAGCCAATCACGGGTGTCGTCGGCTGCTGCGCGTGCGCGGCGAGCGGCCATGCGACAGCCGCGCCCCCGAGCAGGGTGATGAAATTCCGCCGCCTCATGGGTTTCCCCTCCGGCCGAGGATTAGATTACACCCTACCACGTTGCTCAATGAATACTGCTTTGTGCATCACAACAAAATTCGCCGACAATGACCGCTCCGGGTCAATCACGACTGCCCCGAACCGGCGGCAGCCTAGGGCCATGTCCGTTGTGCTCCCGAAAGCGGCAGTGGCGGCGTGCTTAATGAGTCCACGCCCTGGCCAAGCGACCAAGATGTTCACGGCAGCCGATCTGCGGTACCTTTGCGCGGTCGCCTTGCGCCCGACTTATTCGCTGACCAGGAAGAGACCACGATGACCAACGGCAGTTCGCTTTCGCTCGCCGAACTCGAAGATCGCATCGCCATTACTCGCGACAACATCCGCCAGCTGATCGAACAGGCCGCGGCCATGTCGGGCGCGGAGGATGAAGTTCGCAGCGCGGATCGTATCGCGCAACAAACCGAAGAGCTGGAAAAGCTGACCAAGCAGAGAGATGCGCTGCTGAAGAAGTGATTCACTTCGCCGCGTAAACTGGAAGAGGGAGAACAGCTCACTCCGCCTTCAGTCCGGCGTCCTTTATGACCTTCCCCCACTTCGCCATTTCGGCCTTGAAGAACGCGGTGCATTCCTCGGGCGAGTTGCCGATCGGCACATAGGCCATCGCCGCCAGTTTCGCCTTGACGTCGCCTTGCGCGAGGCTCGCGACGATCATGTCATGAAGCTTCGCAACGATGTCCTTCGGCGTGCCCGCCGGCACCACTACCGCGGTCCAGGTGGCGCCCTCCACTTCGGGGAAGCCAGCCTCCGCCATGGTGGGGACGTCAGGCAGCGTCGGCGCGCGCGCCGATCCCGTCACCGCCAGCGCGCGCAGTGCGCCACTCTTGATCAACGGCACTGCCGGCGCCAACGCGCCGAACGAGATCGGGGTATGGCCGCCGACGGTCGCTTCGACCGCAGGCTCGCCGCCGCCGAAAGGCACGTGCACGAGGTCGAGGTTCAATGCATGCGCAAACAGCGAGCCGACGAGCTGTGGCGGCGTGCCGGTTCCCGGCGACGCGAAGCTGTAATTGCCGGGCGTCGCCCGGATCAGCGCGACAAGCTCCTTGACGGTGTGCGCCGGCACCGACGGATTGACTGCCAGCACCACCGGCGTGGCGGAGGCAAGCGTGACGGCGTCAAAGTCCTTCAGCGGATCGAAGCCGGCATGACTGAACAGAAACGGGTTATTGGTGAGATTGCCGCCCGTCACCAGAACCGTGTAGCCGTCCGGCGGCGATTGTGCCGCCCGGACGGTGCCGATATTGCCGCCCGCGCCGGACACGTTCTCGATGAAGAAGTTTTGGCCGGTCTGCGCGGTGAGGCTTTGCGCGATCAGCCGCGCGACCAGATCGGTCGGCCCGCCGGGCGCGAAGCCGACGATGAGCTTGACCGGCCGCGACGGCCAGGTGTTCGCAGCGGCAGTGTCGGCCGCGGCGCTCGCGACGCATGCCGCAAGCAAGCAGAACGCCAAAGCCAGATGTTTCTTCATTTCACGTCGCCTCCCAACGCGTGCTGCGCGTTAGCGCAGCCTATAGAGCGCATGCCGCCGGTTGCGGGTAAACGGCCGCACCTCAGTGGGCCAGCGTCCGGCTTCGACGGCCTTCGCCCATTCGCGGCTCACCAGAACATGAGGACCGTCGATCTCATAGAGCGCGGTGTGGCGCGGGCCATCGTGCGCGACGCGCTTGTCTTCGCCGCCGATTGAGATCGAGAACGGCTCGCCTTCCATGCGCGCCACCGCGCGCACGCCCGGCACCTGCAACAGATTGGGCACGTGCTCGGTGTCGTAGACCTCGTTGAACAGCGCCTCCTTGGCGGGGTCGACATCCATCGAGGCGACGAACAGATATCTGGATCTGATCGGCATCGCATCCTTCGCTTGTTACGTTTGCCGTTTTCCAAACGCAACGATAGCAGATTAGCCGGGCCCGCACCCTGCAAAACAGCCTATCGCCTTCGGCCATGCGACGAGGCCGCGCACCCTTGCATGCACCCTTGCATTTATCTTGCCGGCGGGCCGGGAAAGGGCGAGTATCTTGGCCGGCCGCCGCCGAACAAAAACGAGAGACGGCCTGGGGAGGTATCATGTTTTTTGCACGCGCACTCGCGGCATCGCTTCTCGCCGCGTGTTCATTGGCAAGCGGCGCCGCTTCGGCCCAGACCTATCCCGATCGTCCCGTGACCATGATCGTGGCGTTCCCGCCAGGCGGCGCCGACGACGCGACCGCGCGCATGATCCAGGACGCCATGCAGAAAGCGCTGGGCCAGCCGATCGTGATCGAAAATATCGGCGGCGCCGGCGGCATGATCGCCGCCGCCAAGGCCGCCCATTCCGCGCCCGACGGCTATACGATCCTGCAGCACCAGGACGCGCTGGCGGCGGGCATGACGCTATATCCGGATCGCACATTCGATGCCGAGAAGGATTTCGTCCCCATCGGCCTCATCAACACCGTCTCCAACACGCTCGCGGGACGGCCGACGCTGCCGCCGAACAACTTCAAGGAGCTTTTGGCCTGGATGAAGCAGCCCGGACAGAACGCCAAGATCGGCCATCCGGGCGTCGGCTCATTCGGTCATTTGGCCGAAGTGCTGGCCTTTCAGGAGATGGGCGTGAAGGTCACGCAGGTGCCGTATCGCGGCGCCGGTCCGGCGCTTGTCGATCTATTGGGAGGCCAAGTGGACCTCGGTCCGATATCGGCCGTGGTTGCCCAGCCCTTGGTCAAGTCGGGCAAGCTCAAAGCCTACGCCATCATCGGCCGGCAGCGGTTCGCCGGCTTGCCCGAGCTGCCGACCATGCTCGAGCTCGGTTATAAGAAGCTCGATATCGATTTCTGGCACATGCTGCTGGCGCCGGCCGGCACGCCTAAGCCGATCGTCGAGAAGCTGAACGCCGCGCTGCGCGCCGCGCTTGCCGACCCCAAGGTGAAAAAGCTCTTTGCCGACGGCGGCATGGACGAATATCCGCCCAATGAGGAGACGCCCGAAGCCGCGGGCGCGCTGCTCAAGCGCGAGATCAAACTCTGGGGCGAAGTGGTCCACGCCAACCACATCGCGGCGCAGTAGCAAGTTCCCCGCATCAAGCACGATTTCCTCCCCGCTTGCGGGTGAGGCGATGTGCGTCTTCAGAACGGCCTGTCGCCGACGATCGTGCAGCGGCGCATCACGCGCTTCAGCCGGGCCTCGTCGAAGCCGGTGGCGCGATGCAGCAGGCAGCGGTTGTCCCACACCATGCACTGGCGCTCCGTCCAGCGGTGCGTATAGACGCGCGCGGGCGGCGTGATCATCTCGTTCAGCTCCTCGATCAGCGCGCGGCCTTCGTCGTAATCCATGCCCTCGATCTGTTCGGCATGATCGCCGAGGAAAATTGCCTTGCGTCCGGTGTCGGGATGGGTGCGCACGATCGGATGTGCAATCGGCGGCACCTTGGCTTTTTGCTCCGCCGTCAGCGGCGCCTCGCCATGGCGGCGGGTGCGCGAAAAATCGAAATTGTGGACCGCGCGGCGACCTTCAATTCTCGCCTTCATCGCGGCCGTCAATAAGTCATAGGCGGAATACATGTCGGCGAATTCGGTTTCGCCGCCCGCCTGCGGCACCATTTCCGAATACATCATGGTCGCCTGCCCGGTGCGCTCGCGCCAGGAGCCGTCGGTGTGCCAAAACAGCGTGCCCTTGTCCGGGTGCTTGCCGCTCGGATTGCCGTCCTGGTCGAGGTTGGACAGCATGTAGATTTCCGGGTGGTCTTTATAGCCGTAATGCTCGCTGAGCACGTGGATCTGCACCTCGCCGAAATTGCGCGCGAAGGCGACCTGCGTCGCCGGCGGCAGATCGACGTCGTGGAACACAATGAGCTGGTAGTCGAGAAAGGCTTCATAAACTTTGGCGAACAGCGCCGGCGACACGGCTTGCGCAAGCGTAATGCCGGTAATCTCACAGCCGAGCACAGGATGCAGCGGCTTGACCCGGAACGGCCAATCGCGGTCCGTGCGTTGCGATTTTAGCTGGGCTTGCGCCATGACGACCTCCCGGCAATTTCGGCGATTATGCCCGTGATCGCGCGGGCTTCCTAGCGTCTCTCCCTCTCCCCCGCCGGCGGCGAGAGGCAAAAATCCGAAACCACTCACTCAACGCGCGATCTCGGCGGCGAACTCGCAAATGAGTTTTTTGTTGGGCAACGGAGCAAGCCCTATTCGAAGGGACATCCTTCCCCAAGAATGACACGCGGCCGCCAATTTACAGCCGCTTAACACTCGCATTGCATTGTTGTCAGCAGGGGTCACGGTGGTGAGGCGTGGATGACGACGAAACGGGGTTCCGCATTCCTTAGGCGATCAACATCGGTCGACGCGCCGCCGCGCGAGCGGCCCGCCGCGGCTTCGCGCTAAGCAATCTCCAGCACATAACGCGCATCATGACGTGTACGGCCGCGACGTTCCCCGGCGTCACTGCGTTTGACCGCCGTGTTTTTAACCGGCGCATTTCCGGCCGTCGTGCTTCGGCTGTCGCCGATTATCGCCGGGCCGCTTGCCGCGGTTTGGGCATCGGGCTGGGAACACTGACGGTCGCGGGGCTCATGGCCGGCGCCGCCGCTGTGGCCGCCGCCTGGATCGTCGCCACCGCCTTGGGCGGCGCGCCCCATCTCAAAGCGAATGTGCTTCCGGTCGCCAGCACGGCGATCGCGAATTTGCCCCCGGCTTTCACCCATTCAGCCGATCTTGCAGCCGATCTTTCTGCTGTTTCGCCGTCACCTGCGGCGGAGCGCGGCAAAGGGCCGAGGCTGCGCGCGCCGTTCCCGCGCCGGGACGCGGATGAGGGCGCGCGGGAAGCGGCGGCGCTGGCTGCGCAGGGCGATGCGCGGCGAGCCTCCGTGCTGCCGCAGGTCGAAGCTGCTCCGCCTTCGGGCGATATAGCCGCGGCGTTCGATTTGTTCGATCCAGACCCGGCCGCCGTCGTGGCGCTGGCGCCCGCGACGCCCGCTCCGCCGCAGTCCGCGCCGGCCAGCGTCGCCGAACTGGACAACGTCGCGCCGCCGTCATCCCGTCCGCCGCGCGGCCTGCACATTGCGGCGCTGCGCGATAGCGCCGATACCGCCGCCAAACCGGTATTGCCGCAGGTCGCGGATGCAGCGCCGGCGGCGCCGTCCGCGTTGACGAGCTTTTTGCGGAAACTTTTCAGCCGGGAGCCGACGAGCGATAGTCCGAATGCCGCGCCGGTGGCCGACAGCCACACCGCGATTTACGACATCGAGGCGCATACTGTGTACCTGCCCGATGGAACGAGGCTCGAGGCGCATTCGGGCATGGGCCGAATCATGGACGATCCCCATTACGTGAATGAGAAGGATCGCGGGGCGACGCCGCCCAACGTCTACGATCTCGTGTTACGCGAAGAGCTTTTCCACGGCGTGCAGGCGATCCGGCTCAAACCGGTGAACGACGACAAGATGTTCGGCCGCGACGGCATCCTCGCTCATCCTTATATGCTCGGCGCCTCAGGCCAGTCGTTCGGCTGCGTGTCGTTTAAGGACTATCCACAGTTCTTGAAGGCGTTCGAACGCGGCGCGGTCGACCGTCTCGTCGTGGTGCCGCATAGCGGCGATTATCAGCGATATGCCGTGAACGATTGATGATCGGGGCGCGGGGCCGCGGCGTGCGGACTGCCGGCCGCCCAGACTCGACAACCGCCGGTCCTATTTGAACCGCTCGCTCGGCGGCGCGATCTCGGTGACGAGGTCGCGCACGAGCTTCTTGTTGGGCAGCGGCGTCAGCGTCATTTCGCGCGGTTCGAGGCGGGCGGTGCAGGCGTAAACCGTCTCGCCGTCGAGCTGCATCATGCACTCCTTGCAGGCATTGGCATTGATGCAGGAGAAGCGCATCGCCAGCGAAGGATCCTTGTTGATGCGTAGCCAGCGCAGGCCGTCGAGCACCGATTGGCCCTCTTCGAACGGCACGTCGAAGCTCTGCCAATGCCCGGCATCGCGGGCGCTGCCGCGCCAGATTTTCAGCGTGGCGACTTGTTCGGATTGCTGGCTCATGCGACCGCCTCGGCCGGCGCGCCGGAAATTTTAAATACACCGTCGCGAAGATTCATGCGCTGATGCAGCTGCCATTGCGGCAGGAGTTGCGGATAATCCTCGCGCTGATGCGCGCCGCGGCTTTCTTCGCGGTTGAGCGCGGATTGCGCGACCGCATACGCCACCGTCAGCATATTGCGCAGGTCGAACCATTCGAGCCGGCGCAGGTCAAATGCGGCGCGGTCGCCGATCGGCACATCGCCAAGCTCGGCGGTGAGCGCGGCAATACCGGAAAGCGCGCGGCGCAATTTTGCGCCGGTGCGGAACGCTCCGACATCGTCGGCCATGATGGCTTGCAGGCGCGCGATCATCGCCGCGGTGTTGGGAGCGTCGCGATCGGGCGCGTCGGCGTGGAGAAGATCGAGCGCGACGCGCGTGTCTTGCGGGCGCAGCTTTTGCGGCGCGAGACTTTTCGATCGCGCGGCGGCGCTCCTGCCGGCGCGGCGGCCGAACACCAAAGCCTCGGTGATGGCGTTGCCGGACAGCCGGTTGGCGCCATTGGCGCCGCCCACGACTTCGCCGGCGACATAGAGGCCGGGCACTTCGGTGCTCATGCTCGCCTCGGCTTTGACGCCGCCCATGTGATAATGCGCAATCGGCGCGACCTCGACCGGCATGCGGGTGAGATCGATATGGTTCGCCGCCAGCCGATCGATCACCGGCCCGAAAGCCTGGCGCAATGCCGCCGCGCTGCAATGCTCGAAGGACAGATACGCGCCGCCGTGCGGCGAGCCCCGGCCGGCCTCGACCTCCTTGAAAATTGCGTAGGTCGCGAGGTCGCGCGTGAGCACATATTTGCCGTCCTCGTCGGAGCCGTAGCGCGAGGTGAATTCCTCGCTGCGGCCGTTGAGAAGTCTTCCGCCGAGCTTGTAGCGGAACGGATCCCACATGATCGGATCCATGCCGACGAGCCTTGGCGCCAGGTGCCCGATCGGAAAGAACTGGACGAATTCCATGTCGATGAGCGACGCGCCGGCGCGCAAAGCCAGCGCGTAACCGTCGCCGCCCATATTGGCCGACGCGCTGTTGCGCCGGTAGAGCCGCGTTAGCCCGCCGGTCGCCAGGATCGTCGCCTTGGCGGAGATGACGACCGGCGCGCCAGAGCCGAGATGCCAGGCGACGGCGCCGGCGACCTCGCCGTCGCTCACCGCGAGATCGACGACGCAAAGATCGCCGGCTTTGCGGATGGCGGGATTGCGCGCAAGGTGCATGCGCAGCGTCTTCGACACCGCCGGGCCGGTATTGATGAAATCGACATAGACGCAGCGCGGCCGGTCGTGGCCGGGCGCCATGGTTGCGGTGATGTGGCCGTCTTTGCGCGCCCAGCCGACGCCCCAGGCATCGAGCTCGCGAATGCAGTCCGGCGCCTCCTCGCACAGAAGCTGCGCCAGCTTGTCGTCGCACAACCCGCGGCCGGCGGCGATGGTGTCATCGTAATGGGCGCGCGGATCGTCGGGCACTTCCTCGCCCAGCGCGACGGCAACCGTCATCTGCGCCATCACGGTGGCGCCGCCGCGCCCGATCAGGCTCCGGTCGGCAACGAGCACGCGCGCGCCGCGGCGCTCGGCTTCGATCGCCGCATACATGCCCGCGGCGCCGGAGCCGATGACCAGCACATCGGTTTCGACGGTCATGAGTTCGGCGGTCACGCGCGGCCTCCGGTCACGGCGCGGCTGCCGCCGGCGCAGCGAGCGACGCGGCGAGGCGCGCGGCGAATTGCCGTTCCATTTCCTTCGCCTTGGCGCGCAGCACCGGCTGGCCGAGACTGCCGAGCTTGCCGGTCAAAGCGGCTTCGATGTCATAGTCGATCTTGGTCTCCTCGCCCGCCTCGGTGAGCCGCGTCAGCGCGGTCGCGGTCAGCCGTCCGACAATGCCGAGCGGAGCGCCCTCGACCTTGGCCTCGATCTCGCGCGGCGCCTCGGCGCGCACCACCGCGACAGTGACTTTGAACTTGAATCTCATATAGGCGACTTTCGTTTCGAAAATCGCCGCATAGGTATCCGGCGCCGTCTCGGTAAGCTCGCTGACGCCTTCGACGCACGACGCAAAAAAACGGGCATCGCGCACCGCCTTGTAGACATCGGCGCGCGGCGCGTTGACCGTGAGCTCTCCGGAAAACTTCATTGGACATTCCACATCAGCACAGCGTTCAGGCGCGCAGCGCCGTGAGCATGTCCTTGATATATTCGTCCGCGCTCGAAATCACGAGCATCATCGCGTGCGGCCGCAATTGCGCCAGCATTTTCGACAGCGTTTCGTCGCTCGACGACGCGCCGCCGAGGATGAGCGCCGTCGTCATCACGTGCTTGACGGCGCAGGCTTCGCCGATGAGGCCCGCCGCGGCGGCGTTCTCGCCGGCGGTCGCCACCATCACCACGAGATCGGCCGCATCGACCTCGTCGACCAGGTTCTTGGTGCGGCCGGCAAGATCGTTGAGCCAGCCGCCCATCGAGAAACGCTCGCCTTGCTGCGGCGCGCCGGAGAATGCCGACGCCGTGAGGAAACTCGCGCGCTGCCATGGCGAGGCCGCCAATTTCTTGACGATGCGCTCGCTCGGGGTATCGAGCGCGATCACCTTGACGGCGCGGGCTTGCGAATTCGGCCTGTCGATGCGGAATCTTGCCTCCGCCGCCGAACTCATCCGGGCCGATTCGCTTTCCATCGTTCGTTCTCCCGATGCGCCGCCCCTAATATAGCGAACGTCGGAGGGCATTTCATTATGCGTGTTGTCTAGTATAACGGCGCTCCGCTCCGAGGGGTCGCAACAGAGTAGGTCATGCCCGCCGAACGAAAGCGCCTCGAACTGTGTAGCGCCGCCGACGTCGCGCCCGGCGCCGCGCTCAAGGTCGAGATCGACGACCTGGCGCTCGCGGTGTTCAACGTCGGCGGCCAATTCTATGTCACCGACGACGCCTGCACCCATGGCCCGGGCTCGCTGTCGGAAGGCTATATCGAGGACGACGTCGTCGAATGCAACTTCCACAACGGTCAGTTCAATATCCGCACCGGCGAAGTGGTGTCGCCGCCCTGCATGGTGCCGATCAAGACCTATCCGACCATGGTCGTGAACGGGAAAGTGACGATCGAGATGTGAAGCGTGGCAGCTTATCAAGCTGCCAAAAGGCGCACATGAAACTTGCTGCCGGTTGCTTTGGCGAAGCGCAAGAGCGTTTTAGTGCTTGGCAGCGTCTGCCCGCTTTCCAACCGAGCAATCGTGGACTGGCTGGTGCCCATGCGATCGGCAAGCTCGGATTGGGATAATCCGGCACGTAAGCGAGCCTTGACCAATTCGGCTGCAATCTCGAACTCCGGAGCAAGCGCGTCGTATTCGGCCTTGACCTTGGGGTTAGCCAGCAGACGAGCTTTGAGCTTCTCGAATGGAATTGTCATATGATCTCCTTTGCCCGCCGGAGCGCGAGCTCGATTTCGGCGCGCGGCGTCTTCTGTGTCTTCTTTACAAATGCTCGAACGACTACGATCCTCTGTCCAATCGCGGTGACGTATAGCGCGCGGGCTATCCCATCGCGGCCTGTTAGACGCAGTTCCCACAGCTTGCCTTCCAGATGTTTCACGTGCGGCTCACTGAGGCTTTGCAGACCTGCGGAAGCAATGCGGTCGGCTAGCCGTAAGAAACGCGCCTGCATATCCGCTGGAAGTGCAGCAATTTCTGCGGCGACAGTTCCGTTCAGGATTTCAACCCGCCAAGGCACAGTCGTATTTATCTCATTTTTGAGATACGAGCAAGGGGCTATTGGGACGCAGCCCATCCAGCAAGCAGAGCGGCACAGTTTTCCAGTTGACGAATAGCGCCGCTCCAGCTTGTTACTTGCTAACTTTCTTGCCAACAAATTTCACGGAGGATCGCCCCGATGCCAAGAAATAAGCCGCCGTTCCGCGCCGACGTGGTCGGCAGCATTTTGCGCACCGCGCCGCTGAAAGAAGCGCGCGCCAAGCGCGAGAAGGGCGAGATCGGCGCGGCGCAGCTCAAGGAGGTTGAGGACCGCGAGATCGAGAAGATCATCAAAAAGCAGGAGGAGGTCGGGCTGCAGGTCGCCACCGACGGCGAATTCCGCCGCTCATGGTGGCATTTCGACTTCTACGGCATGCTCGACGGCGTCGAGATCGTCGAGCTCGACCACGGCATCCAGTTTCAGGGCGTGCAAACACGACCGCGCACGCCGCGCATCACCGGCAAGCTCGGCTTCTCCAAACATCCGATGCTGGAGCATTTCAAGTTCCTCAAAGCGCACACCCGCGTCATGCCGAAAATGTGCATTCCGAGCCCGGCAACGCTGCACTTCCGGCTGGAGCCGGACGCCGTCAAGACCAAGGACTATGCCGACCGCGACGCCATCTTCGGCGATCTCGCGAATACCTATCGGCAGGCGATCCGCGGCTTCTACGACGCCGGCTGCCGCTACCTGCAATTCGACGACACCGCCTGGGCCTATCTGTGCTCGCAAGCGGAACTGAAGAAGGCGCGCGAGCGCGGGCTAAACGCCGACCGGCTGCAGCGGGATTACGCGCGCGTGATCAATCAAGCGCTCGAAGGCAAGCCCGCCGACATGACGATCACGACGCATGTCTGCCGCGGCAATTTCCGCTCGACCTGGATTTCCGAGGGCGGCTATGAGCCGGTTGCCGAAATCATGCTCGGCGGCCTCAACTACGACGGCTATTTCCTCGAATACGACACCGCGCGCGCCGGCGGTTTCGAGCCGCTGCGCTTTTTGCCCAAAGGCAACAAGATCGTCGTGCTCGGCCTCGTCACTACGAAATCCGGCAAGCTCGAGAAGAAAGAGGACGTCAAGCGGCGCATCGAGGAGGCGAAGAAGTTCGTCTCGCTCGATCAACTATGCCTGTCGCCGCAATGCGGCTTTGCCTCGACCGAAGAAGGCAACGTGCTCGCCGAACAGGAGCAATGGGCGAAGCTGCGGATGATCGTCGAACTCGCCGACGAGGTGTGGCGCTGACGCAGCGCAGAACCCGCCAGCGTCGCCGTTTGCGTCATCAAAAATCGGTCGATACGTCGTCGACCGGTTGCGGCGAGTCCATCTTGATGAGCCTGATCTTACCTTGCGCCGCGGCGAGCGCTTTCGTCAGATCGACGCTGTGGATCGACTGATCGCCATAGGTCTTGAAATACCAGCGCAGGTTCTTCAGGTCGGAGGCGCTGGTCCAGGTGGTGGACTCGGCGTGAATTTGACCGCCCTGCATGTCGCGCACCGCGCCGTAGGGGATGTCGAAATTGTTGAGGATGTGAAACGCCTGCAACACGGCCTCCTGCGCCGTATCGGACGGCAGCGCCGATTGCGTAAAGGCCACCGCGCGCACGAAACGCGACGGCGGCGTGAAGTCGCCGGGCAATCCGCGCAGACCCGAGCCCTGGCCGAACTGCGCCAACGTGACGCCGCCGAGGCCGAGCGGCGGAACGTTGGTGGCCGTGAGATTCACATAGTTGCGCAGATTGGTCATGTGCCAATCGAAGGTCGGCGAATTGGTCAAGACCCCGAGCGGGTTGTCGTAGATCTTCAGAGTCTTGTTCAATGGCTCGATCACGATCGACTTGCCGCTGCGATCGTGCACCACGAAATGGACCGGCGGGACCTGCTTGATGGCATCGATAACGACCGGCACCAGTGCGACCTTGTCGAAATTGGCCTTCACCTCATCGACAGTGGCGAAATTGCCGAGCAGCCAGTTGGCGTATTCGTAGGGCGCCATCGCGTGCGCGGCATTGTCCTTTGTCGCATCCGGGTAGCTGGCATAATCCGGGAAATAGAACAGGCCGACATAGAGCCCTTGGTCGTTGATGCCGTCGACGATCGCGGTCATGCCCTCGGCGTTGGCGCCGAGGAAACCGTATTTCGTCGTGTAGCTGATGCCCTTGCCGCCGTCCGGCAGCGTGCCGGTCAGAGCGGTTCCGGCCGGGACGACCAGCACGTCGGAGTGCAGGTCGAAGCCGAACTCCAAGGTGCGCGCGGCGACGACGCCGCCGTCCTTGGCGATAAGGCGGATGCCCGTGCAAGCTTGTGCCGCCGGCACGAGGCTTAAGGCCGCAACGAGAATTCCAACAAACAATGAGCGGGACACGACGCCCTCCTGGCTGAGCTTCGGACTAGGGAACGAATGCTAGCCACAGGCAGCGACGGGAAGCAAAGTCCAATCGGTTTCACCATGAGTGAACCGATGTCGGAGAGCCTCCCATCAGTCTCAAATTGACTCATTGCCGATCAAATGAACGGATAGGACGGTCGTTGCGGCAAGTTTCGCAACTCCACGTCAGGCCGTTCAAACGGAGAGACCTACGTGTTAGCCCGTAGTTTCGTTCCACTGAGCCGCTTGTGCGCATGCACCATCAACGCCATGGCGAACAGCGGCGTCGCCAGATTGACGACCGGAATCGACACGAAGGCGGCGATGAACAGGCCGCCGACATAGACCTTTGCGGCATTGCGCTTGCGCAAGGCTTTGGCTTCGGCGGGCGGCCGAAAGCGCATCGCGGCGAGCTCGAAATATTCCCGGCCGAGGATATAAGCGGTGGCAAAGAAGAATACCACCGCGCCAAATCCGGCAAACAGCAACAGCGGCGCGGCGCAGAGATAGATGAGCACGGCAAGCAGCGCCGTCTTGCCGCCTTCCCAAACGGCGAGCCACAGCGGCAGCGCTAAGCCCGGCGGATCGGCGGGATAATGCGCGCGCTCGACTTCGTCGGCGATCTGGTCGGCGAAAAAACTTGCGACCACGGCGGTGACCGCCGGCATCAGGAAGACGCTGCCGACGATGATGCCGAGGCTGGCGGCGACCGACAGCAGCCCGGCAATCGCATTCACCGGCACATGCGCATGCGGCCCAAACGTGGTCTCGACCGAGGCGCCGCCGGCGCCGACAAGATGCACGATCAGCCGATCGAGCGCGATCGCGGCGGCGACGATGAGCGCCAGCGCAAGCCCGATCGATCGCCACAACACCGCGCGCAAGGGCGGCGAGAACATCTGCGTGATCGCGTTGATGGCGTCGTCGAGCATTTGCTTCCGTCATTCCGGCAGAGCGAAGCGAGGGCCGGAATCCATAGCCACCGCCGCTCGCAGGCGGGCACTGCACTATCACGTCTTGCAGCTTCTGTGATTATGGATTCCGGGCTCGCGCTTCGCGCGCCCCGGAATGACAATCGGGTCAGGCGGCCATAACGCCTTCGTCCGCGGCCGCTGCTTCGGACTGCGGCGCGAGCGTCGCCTGCATCGCGTTGTCGGCCGCACGCGGTAGATCGGCCCATTGCAGCGCCTTGTAGTCGAAGCCCCGGCGGATGGTCGGTTTGACGACGTTGAAATACGGCGAAATGTCGAAGTCGCGCGGGCAGTACAGCGAGGAGTGGCGAATCTCCAGAATTTGCTCGACCGCCTGCTGGCTGCCCGCCAGCGTGATCTTGGGCAGGATCGGATAGCGCACCGCGGAAAACGCGTCCGCGATCAACGCCGAGCAAATGAGCCGCGACGGGTCGCCCGAGCCGAGCGCAATCAAGCGACGGCGCCAACGCGCCGGCACCGGCAGCGGAAGCAGATAACGCAACAGATCGATGATATTCTTGAGATCGTAGGCAAAGCCGATGCGCGCGACGGCGTAGGCGCACACGATCGCGCAGTCGGCTTCGGTCAATCCGACCGGCCGGCAAATCCGGGTATGAAAGCGCAAGTATTTCGATAGCGGCGCCGAAACGACGCCCTCGCCGACAATGGCTTCGATCACGACGTGCGGCTCGCCGTCCGCCGTCGCGCGGCCGGAGATCGGTCCGACATAGAGCGCCGAATGCGACCAGGTCGACTGGGTCAGGTATTTGATGACGCCGGCGATGTGATTGTTGCCCTCGACCAGGAGCACGTCGCCGGGCTGCAGCGATTGGCGCAATGAATCGGGATCGCTCGGCGTAAACGGCTCATAGCCGTGAACGGGCTTCTGCAAATAGCGGGCGATCAACCGCCCAACGCCATCGAGCATCCTGCTCATTGGTCTCTTGGGACCTCCCAGCTTAGCGCGGTTACGCCGCGTCTTTTTATCGTTCTCAATTTAGCGCACGCAGATTGCGATTTGGTTCACGCCGCGCGCGCGTTATTGACTGAAATTAAACCCTACCGTTTGCCCGGCCCGCGACGTTCGTGCAATCTGCGCAAAACGCGCAAGCAATTGGAAACCATGCCGGGCATTCCGCCGCAGTTAAGTCGACGTTCGTTCCTCGCCGCCTCGGCGGCGCTGGCGGCGCGCCCCGCCCTCGGCGCCACGGCGCCAGCCTCGGGGCCGGTCGAGGTCGTCATCGTCGGCGCCGGCGCCGCAGGCATCGCCGCCGCGCGCCGGGTCGCCGCCGCCGGCCGGCGCTATGTGTTGATCGAAGCGACCGATCATATCGGCGGCCGTTGCGTCACCGATACCAGGAGTTTCGGCGTGCCGTATGACCGGGGCGCGCATTGGATCTACCTGCCGGAACTCCAATCCGGTGACCAAGCTGACGCCGCACCGCGGCATCGACATATATCCGGCGCCGCCGAGCCAGAAGGTGCGCATCGGCCTGCGTTATGCCCGCGAGGGCGAGCTCGAGGATTTTCTCACCGCGCAGGTCCGCACCACGCGCGCGATCGACGATGCCGCCCGCAAGGCCGACATTGCCTGCGAACAGGCCGTGCCGCCCGATCTCGGCGACTGGCGCGGAACGATCGAATTCATGCTCGGCCCGTACAATTGCGCCAAGGATCTGGCGCAGGTCTCGTCCGTCGACTTCGCGCGCGCCGCCGAGCGCAATGCGGCGGCGTTCTGCAAGCAAGGATTCGGCGCGCTGCTCGCCACGCTCGGCCAAGGCCTCAACGTTCAGCTGGCAACTCCGGCAAAGTCGATCGACACCAGAAGCAATCTCACCGTGGAAACCGCCAAGGGCGCGATTATTGCTAGCACCGCGATCGTCACCGTGCCGACCAACGTCATCGCTTCCGGTGGCCTTCAATTCAACCCGGACCTCGGCCATCGTCAGAGTGACGCGCTGGGCAGGTTGTCGCTCGGCAGCTACGACCACATCGCGCTCGAACTTAACGGCAATCCTTTGGGCCTCGAAAGCGACGATCTGGTGTTTCAAAAATCGACCGATACGCACACGGCGGCGATTCTCGCCAACGTTTCCGGCACGCAGCTCTGTCTGATCGACGTCGCCGGCGCCTTCGGACGCGATCTCTCGGCGCAGGGCGAATCAGCGATGTTCGATTTCGCCGCCAACTGGCTCGCCGGACTCTATGGTTCGGAAGTGAAGAACGCGATCGGCCGCAAACATGCCACGCGCTGGAATAGCGATCCCTATGCGCTCGGCGCCTGGTCGGCCGCAGCGCCGGGAGGTCAATTCGCGCGGCGGCAATTTCTCGAACCGATCGCCGACGACGTCTGGTATGCCGGCGAAGCGGCGCACGAGACATTATGGGGCACGGTGGGCGGCGCCTGGGAATCCGGCGAACGCGCCGCCGACGCGGTGTTGCACCGGCTCGGTCCGGTCAGGCCGGCGGCGGCGGCCGAGACGGAGGCCAAGCCGACGCGCAAACCGGCACACGCGCGCGTCGAGCGCCGCGAGCCGCGATCTGAAACTTCGCCACAATATTACCAGGGCACGCCGAGCATCATGCGCGAGGAACGGTGAAGCACTTTTTGAGCATGATCTTATCCGAAAGCCGGTATCCACTTTTCGGGATCATGCTCACGCCCGCAGCACGCCGCCGGTGCGCTTGCCGACCTCGGCGATGATCTTGGCCGCGAGCGCCTCGATCTCGGCGTCGGTCATGGTCTTGTCGCGCGGCTGCAGCGTCACCGCGATGGCGATCGATTTCTTGCCCGGCTCGATGCCCTTGCCCTCATAAATGTCGAATACGCTGACGGAGGCGATGAGCTTGCGGTCGGCAGATTGCGCCGCGCGCACGATGTCGGCGGCCTTGACGGCGCGGTCGACCACAAATGCAAAGTCGCGCTCGACCGGCTGAAACGGCGACAATTCAAGCGCGGGCTTGGCGCGCGTCGGCTTCGCCTTTGGCTCGGGGATGCGCTCCAGGATCACTTCGAAGCCGACCAGCGGGCCTTGCGCATCGAGCGCCTCGATCGCGCTCGGATGCAATTCGCCGAAATGTCCGAGCACGTTCTGCGGGCCGATCTGGATCGTTCCGGAACGGCCGGGGTGAAACCATGCCGGCCCGCCCGGCACCACCTGCAACGCCTGCGCCGGCGCGCCGGCCGCGGTCAGCACGGTCAGCGCATCGGCTTTGGCGTCGAAGGCGTCGACCTCGCCGTCGCGCTGTAACCAGTGGCGACCGATGCCGGACGGTTTTGCCAATGCGCGCCGAATGCCGGCAGCGGCCGTGAGCTGATCGGCCGGTTGATCGCCGCGAAACACCTGCCCAACTTCGAACAGGCCAACATCGGGGAAGCCGCGGTCGGCGTTCTTCTGCGCGGCGGCGACCAGGCCGGGAATGAGGCTCGGCCGCATGTCGGAAAGGTCCGCGGCGATCGGATTGGCCAGCGCCAGTTCGGCTTTGCCGCCGCCGAACAGTTCAGCGTGCTGCTTGGCGATGAAGGACCAGGTCACGGCCTCGACCAGATTTCGCGCAGCGAGCGCGCGCTTCGACTTGCGGGTGCGCACTTGGATCGGGGTGAGCACCGGCTTGCGCGGGGCATCGCCGCGCCCGAACGGCGTCGACGGCACGCGGTCGACGCCGACGATGCGGACCACTTCCTCGACGATATCGGCCTTGCCCTGCACGTCGGGCCGCCACGACGGCACCGCGATCTTCACGCGATCGCTTTGGCCGGCGACGAAGAAGCCGAGGCGCTCCAGCACCCGGCGCATTTCGGTGAGCGGCACGTTAAGGCCGGCCAAGCGCTTGAGCTCGGACAGCGGAAAATCGATGACGCGCTCGGGCGCCTCGGCGCTGCCGGCGACGATGACATCCGACGGCGTGCCGCCGGTGAGCTCCATGACCATGCGGGTCGCCAATTCGAGGCCCGGCGACATAAATGCCGGATCGACGCCGCGCTCGAAGCGGTAGCGCGCGTCGGAATTGATGCCGAGCTTGCGGCCGGTTTGCGCGATGTTCATCGGCTGCCATAGCGCCAACTCGATCAAAACATCCGCGGTCGTTTCCGAGCAGCCGGTTTTCTCGCCGCCCATAATCCCGGACAAGGATTCCACGCCACCGTCGTCGGCGATGACGCACATCGTGTCGTCGAGCGTGTAAGTCTTGCCGTCGAGCGCCAGCACGGCTTCACCCGACCGCGCGCGGCGCACCGCGAGATTGCCATGGACTTTCGCCGCATCGAACACATGCAGCGGCCGGCCGCGGTCATAGGTGATGAAGTTCGTGATATCGACCAGCGCATTGATCGGCCGCAGGCCGATGGCAATGAGCCGCTTCTGCAGCCAATCCGGCGACGGACCGTTCTTGACGCCGCGCACCAGGCGGAGCGCGAAGGCCGGGCATAGCGACGCGTCGCGCCGAAATCGATCGTCACCTTCACCGGGCACGGAAATTCGCCTTTGACCTGCTTGATCGCCGCATCGTTGAACTTGCCCATGTCGGCCGCCGCGAGGTCGCGCGCGATGCCGTGCACGCCGGTGCCGTCGCCGCGATTCGGCGTCAGATTGATCTCGAGCACCGGATCGTCGAGGCCGGCATATTTCGCGTAAAGCTCGCCGACCGGCGCGTCGTCCGGTAGCTCGATGATGCCTTCGTGATCGTCGGAGATTTGCAATTCGAATTCCGAGACCAGCATGCCGCGGCTCTCGACGTCGCGGATTTTGCCGATGCCGAGCGTGATGTTCTTACCTGGGATGAAGGCGCCGACCGGCGCGAACACGCCTTTCATGCCGGTGCGCGCATTCGGCGCGCCGCACACGACCTGGATCGGATCGCCGCTGCCGGTGTCGACCATGCAGACGCGCAAGCGATCCGCATTCGGATGCTGCTTGGCGTCGACGACGCGGCCGATGACAAACGGCGCGAACTGTTTCGCCTTGTCTTCGATGCGCTCGACTTCGAGCCCGATCATTGTGAGCTTGTCGGCGATCTCGCCGAGCGGACGATCGGTGTCGAGATGCTCCTTGAGCCAGGCGAAGGTGAATTTCATCATGGCTTATGGACTCAATCCCCCCGCCAGCGTCGGGAAATCGAGCGGGCGGAAGCCGTAATGCGACAGCCAGCGCACGTCGGCCTCGAAGAAGGCGCGCAAATCCGACATGCCGTATTTGAGCATGGCGATGCGGTCGATCCCCATGCCCCAGGCAAAGCCTTGATATTCGTCGGGATCGAGACCGCAGTTTTTCATTACGTTGGGATGCACCATGCCGCAGCCGAGAATCTCCATCCAATCGTCGCCCTCGCCGAAGCGGATTTCGCCTTTGTCGCGGCGGCACTGGATGTCGACTTCGAGCGAAGGTTCCGTGAAGGGAAAGAACGACGGCCGGAACCGCATGCCGACGCGATCGACTTCGAAGAACGCCTTGAAGAATTCTTCCAGGATCCACTTCAGGTGGCCGAGATGCGAGCCTTTGTCGATGACGAGGCCCTCGACCTGATGGAACATCGGCGTGTGCGTCTGATCGCTGTCGCAGCGATAGGTGCGGCCGGGAATGATGACGCGGATCGGCGGCTTTTGCGTCAGCATGGTGCGCACCTGCACCGGCGAAGTATGCGTGCGCAGCAACAGCCGCGTGCCGTCCGGCTTCGGATTGAAGAAGAACGTGTCGTGCATCGCCCGCGCCGGATGGTCTTCCGGGAAATTGAGCTTGGTGAAATTGTAATCGTCGGTCTCGATGTCGGGGCCTTCGGCGACGGCAAAACCCATATCGGCGAAGATCGCGGTGAGTTCGTCGGTCACTTGCGTGATCGGATGCACGCGGCCGATCTCGGCCGGCGCCTCGCGCACCGGCAGCGTGACGTCGACGCTCTCGGTGTTGAGCCGCGCCGCGAGCGCCAATTCCTTAAATGCGTCACGGCGCGCGGCGAGTGCGGCATTGAAGCGATCCTTGAGCCCGTTGATGAGCGGGCCCTGACTTTTGCGCTCCTCGGGCGGCAGCGTGCCGAGCGTCTTCAATAGCGCCGTGATCGAGCCGTTCTTGCCCAGCGCCGCCACCCGCACGACTTCGAGCGCGGCTTCATCGCTGGCGGCCGCGACCGCGGCGAGGATGTCTTGTTCAAGCTGTGCACTATCGGGCATCGGTTTTCGTATTTATTCGTTCACTCCGGCATGAACGGCAAATCCGTATCGGACGGCCTGCCGCCGGCCTGTGTCAGCATGCTGTGCACCTGGCCGCGATGGTGCGTCTGGTGATTGAACATATGCGTGACCAGGACCCAGCGCGGCCGCGTCCATTCGCGCTTGGTCGCGCCGGAATAGTAGGTCTGATCGGCGGCGAGCCACGCGTCGTCAACGGCGTTGGCCCAATCGAGAATTTTTTTGTCGAAGGCCGAGCGCGCGGACTTCAAGTTGTCCCAGTCCGGATAGAGCGACACCGATTCTGGGATACCGACCGTCGGGCGCGGCAAGTCGGTGAAACGGCTCATCCAGCTTTGATCGCCCCATAAGATATGGCTCAACGTCTTGTGGATGGAGCCGAACCACGCGCCGCGTTCGCGCCGGCGTTCGTCGTCGGATAGCCGGTCGGCGACGCCGTAGAGATTCTCATTCTGCCAGCGATTATAGCGCGCCATGCGCTGGACGTATGCGCGATCGATCATGGCACGCTCTCACGCCGCGAGCGCGGATTTGGCTTGGCCGACGATCGCTTCGAAGGCCGCCGGCTCGGTGATCGCAAGGTCCGAGAGCACCTTGCGGTCGACCATGATGCCGGCTTTGGCAAGTCCGGCGATGAAGCGGCTGTAGTTGAGCCCGAACGGACGCACCGCCGCATTGAGGCGCTGGATCCACAAGGCGCGGAAGGTGCGCTTTCTCCGCTTGCGGTCGCGAAAGGCGTATTGGTTCGCCTTCTCCACCGCCTGCTTGGCGATGCGGATGGTGTTCTTGCGCCGGCCGTAATAGCCCTTGGCGGCCTTGAGCACCTTTTTGTGCTTGGCATGGGACGTGACGCCGCGTTTGACGCGAGCCATTGCTGATCTCCTTCAGAATTGGGAACGACGAACAGACTGCCGGACGTGGCCGCTCGTCAGCCGTTCGGCAAAAAATACTTTTTGATGTTGTCGCCGTCGGTCTTGAACAGCACGTTGGTGCCGCGCAACTGGCGGATCTGCTTTTTGGTGCGCTTGATCATGCCGTGGCGCTTGCGCGACTGCGCATAGAGGACTTTGCCTCCACCGGTAATCTTGAAGCGCTTTTTGGCGCCTGACTTGGTCTTGATCTTGGGCATTTGGCTCTCCTTGGCCGCGGGCGTCTTCGCCCCGGGCCGAAAATGCTCATAATTGAGCGATGTGTGCGTGAGCACTTCGCACCGCCACGGCAGCCCTTAATCAGCCGGGCGGCGAGAGGGCGCGGTTATGGCAGAGGCCGCCAGCGATGGCAAGAAACAGGTGGGAATAGAAAGCGAAAGCAGCGCCGGGGGTTTAACGCGGCGCCAGCACCATAACGACTTGGCGGCCTTCGAAGCGCGGCTCTTGCTCAATCTTGGCGATCTTGACGGTGTCGCCCTTGACCCGGTCGAGCAGCTTATAGCCCAGCTCCTGGTGCGCCATTTCACGGCCGCGGAACCGCAGGGTGACCTTGACCTTGTCGCCTTCCTCGAAAAACCGCTGCATCGAGCGCATTTTCACGTCGTAATCGTGATCGTCGATCATCGGCCGCAGCTTGATTTCCTTGATCTCGACGACTTTTTGCTTCTTGCGCGCTTCGGCGGCTTTCTTCTGCGCCTGATATTTATATTTGCCGAAATCGAGAATCTTGCAAACCGGCGGGACCGAATTCGGCGCGATCTCCACCAGATCGAGCCCGGCCTCCTGCGCCATGGCGATGGCGGCGCTGATTTCAGTGACGCCCTTGTTGGCGCCGTCTTTGTCGATGAGTTGGACCTCGCGAACGCGGATCTCCTCGTTGATGCGCGGGCCCTCCTTGGCGGCGGGCTGCGCGTTTCTGATCGGGCGACGAATGGGTCTTGTCTCCTTTAAGTCGTTACAACTGTAGTTGCAGAGGATCGGGAGTTTTTGCCTTCAAGTCAACGACAATGCGCAATGCGCGCATGGCGGGACGCCGGGTGACGTGATTATGTTCCGTCATCCTGAGGTGGCCGCGTAGCGGCCCTCGCAGGATGACGGAACGCAGATGAACGATAACAGCCTGAAATTCCTGCACATTGGCGAGGGCGCCGAGCGCCGCGCCATCGCCGTGCGGGCGCAAAGCGGCGCCGCGCCGGGCTTGTTGTGGCTCGGCGGCTACAAATCCGACATGAAGGGCACCAAGGCGCAGGCGCTTGCCGATTGGGCGGCGCGCGAAGGCCGTGCTTGCGTGCGGTTCGACTATTCCGGCCATGGTGAATCGGAAGGCGCGTTCACCGACGGCACGATCGGCCGTTGGCTCGCCGAAAGCCTCGCGGTGTTCGACGCCTGCTGTCGGGGCCCGCAGCTCCTGGTCGGCTCGTCGATGGGCGGGTGGATCGCGCTCCTTCTCGTCCGCGCCCTGCGGCGGCGCGGCCAAACCGGGCCGGCAAGCCTCGCCGGCCTGGTGCTCATCGCCCCGGCCGTGGATTTCACCGAAGAGTTGATGTGGAAACGGTTCACGCCGGAGATCAAGCGCGAGCTTGGAGACAAAGGCATTTGGGCGCGGCCGTCGCAATATTCGACGGAGCCCTATCTCGTCACCCGGCAATTGATCGAAGAAGGCCGCGATCATCTTCTGCTCGGCGGCATGATCGAGACCGGCTGCCCGGTGCGCATCCTGCAAGGCGTCGAGGATCCCGATGTGCCGTGGCAGCATGCCAAAGCGCTGGTCGCGCGGCTCGCTTGCGACGACGTCGTGCTGACGCTCGTCAAGGACGGCGATCACCGGCTGTCGCGGCCGGAAGACATCGAGCGGCTCGTTCGCGCGGTGGCGGAGTTCTAATGATTTGCCGCCGCCGTCTCTGCTTCCTCGAACGCCACGCCGAGCTCGTCGTTGGTGCGCCACACCACGCGGCAGGCGCGCCGCGTACGGCCGTGTTCGAAGGTCAGTTCGAAGGTCGCCGGCAGGCCGTAGGTATTCGCCAGCTTCAGGCATGCGCCGCCGCTCGTGACGTTCTGCACCGTGCAGTGAATCATCGATGAGCGGCGCGGTACAATGATCTTGGCGTTGCGCAACACTTTCGTGCGTCGCACGCCTCTCCGATCGTCCGGCTCCTCGTCTTTAGGAAATTCCTGCATAGCCGCCTGCGTGACCGCGCCGGGATCGAGGTCCCCGGCAGTTTCATATCTAGCACGCAAGTGTTACGGATCGTCGAACGGCCGGTCGCGCCGCAAGTTAATGTCGGCAAACTCGATTTGGATTCGCGGCGCCCCGCTAACCCTTTGTTGACCATGACCCTTTCGGCACCCCCGGGCCCGTGAATATATTTGAATGTCGCCTTGATGTCGCGGACGAAGCTTGCGCTATTTCATTTCGCCGAAACCGTCTCGGAATATCGCGAGTAGAACAGCGCAAGCCGCTGGCGCCACATGTCGGTGAATGCGCCGGAGCTGAGATTGTCGACCGATTTCCAAATACGCTTGATATCCGGAAGAGTATTTTGCCAAATGGCGCGCTTGCACCACTTTTCACCCTTTTCGTGGCCTTCGTCGGTCGCACACATCGATTGCCAAGCGACGCGCTCCGGATGGCTGATGTGCTCCGCCGCACCCTGCCATCCTTGTTGATGAATCAAGTAGAGGTCGAACAAAGTCGGCTTAATGTGCGTATCGATTTCGAACAGGATAGCCGCGGTTGCAAACTTGTAGGCGGCTGCGACGGCATTATCGCGGGGGCTGGCAATGTCGCCAGATCCAAACATCGCAAACTCATATTTGCTGAGTTGGAATAGACCGATATACGATCCGGTCCGCTGCTTGGGATCGAAGTCGGATTCGATCCTGGCAACGGCCTTCATGAAAATAAAATCCAGGCCGAAGGCATCGGATGCAAGCTTGATCTCGTCGATCGGCGTCCCGACCGGAATATCCGCAAGCGATTGCAGAACGATCTCCGCCGGATTCTTGTCGGGCGGCACTTCGGAATAAGCGTAATCGGCGAGATAGCTGAGATCTTTTGCGGCTTCGGGCGGCGGAGTTGTATCGTCGAACTTAAAATTCGCCAGCGCTTGCCGCAGAGTGGCGAGCGCCGCGTGAATGGCGCCAGGCGATTCCCTGTCGCCACGGCGGAACGGGTTCGTTTGAATGATGTTTGGGTCCGACAATTCCGGCAGCGTTGCCGGGAAAATCGCGGCGGCACATATAAATCCCGCGAACAGCAGAATCGTGCCCGTCGTGCCGCTTAAAAATCCCCGCCGACTCATGCCCATCCCCGACTGGCGCAGCGTAGCATTAGCAAGGGGTAGCTGGCAAAAGCCGCCATCGCGCGGCGGAACTATGTCGGCAGCGGAGCGAAGTTAGGATTGACGCCACGTCCGACGTATGTCCGACGTTTTAGGTACGTTCTGTCACTCATGGCTGCGGGGTGGATGAGGCAAAAACTGGCGCGCCCGAAGGGATTCGAACCCCTGACCTCTGCCTTCGGAGGGCAGCGCTCTATCCAGCTGAGCTACGGGCGCGCAAAATCAGCGTCGTGCGTCAGTAGATACCGAAACACCGCCACTGCGGCAACGGCCCGCGCCCTTGCCGCTCGTGGTGTCGGCTCCTAAGCTTGCGGCCAAGCCAGGGAGACCGCCGATGTCCCAACTTGCGGAGAAAACCGGGAAATCCGAGCCGAAAAGCGCCCAGATCAAGGACGCCGCGTTCAAATGGGACGATCCGCTCGACCTCGAAGGTGAGTTGACCGAGGAAGAGCGCATGGTGCGCGACACGGCGCGCGACTATGCGCAGGAGAAGCTTTTTCCGCGCGTGCTCGCCGCCAATCGCGACGGCAAGACGGACCCGGCGATCTTCCGCGAGATGGGCGTGCTCGGGCTGCTTGGCTCGACCATCCCGCAGGACTACGGCGGCGCCGGACTCGGTTATGTCTCATACGGGCTGATCGCGCGCGAATTGGAGCGCGTCGATTCCGGATTCCGCTCGGCGATGTCGGTGCAATCCTCGCTCGCCATGCAGGCGATTTATGCCTACGGCGCCGAGGCGCAGCGGCGCAAATATTTGCCGAAGATGGCGAGCGGCGACCTGTTGGGCTGCTTCGGCCTCACCGAACCCGACCACGGCTCCGATCCCGGCGCGATGGTGACGCGCGCCGAGAAAGTCGCCGGCGGCTATAGCCTCACCGGCGCGAAGACCTGGATCACCAATGCGCCGGTCGCCGATGTCGCCGTGGTATGGGCGAAGCTCGACGGCAGGATCCGCGGCTTCCTCGTCGAGCGCGGCACCAAGGGATTTTCGACGCCGAAGATCGAGGGCAAGCTCAGTTTACGCGCGTCGATCACCGGCGAGGTGGTGCTTGAGGGCGCCGTGGTGCCGGAAGAGAATATTCTGCCGAACGTTTCCGGTCTTGCGGGCCCATTCGGCTGCCTCAACGTGGCGCGCGCTGGAATTGCCTGGGGCGCCATGGGCGCCGCCGAATTCTGCTGGCACCGCGCCCGCGACTACGTGCTCAACCGCAAGCAGTTCGGCCGCCCGCTTGCCGCCAATCAGCTGGTGCAGAAAAAACTCGCGGACATGCAGACCGAGATCACGCTCGGCCTGCACGCGGCGCTGCGGCTGTCGCGCATGATCGACGCCGGCACGGCATCGCCGCCGGCGATTTCGCTGCTTAAGCGCAACAATTGCGGTAAGGCGTTGGACGTCGCCCGGCTCGCCCGCGACATGCACGGCGGCAACGGCATCGCCGAGGAATTCCACGTCATGCGCGTTTTGTGCAATCTCGAAACCGTCAACACCTACGAAGGCACTCACGACATTCACGCGCTGGTGCTCGGCCGCGCGCAGACCGGCATCCAGGCGTTTTTCTGAGCCCCTCGCAGGGCGGGTAAGGCGAAGCCGTAACCCGCCATTTGGATCGAAGAAAGAAGCGGCGGATTACGCCCGCCCGCCTTCGCAAAGCCTGCTTCGGCGGGCAAAGCAAGGCCGGCTCATCGCCCTACGCTATTCCAGCCTGGAGGGATTTCATGCGCCTGCCTTTGATTCCGCCCACCGAACTGAGCGCCGAACAGCGTCCGGTCTACGACGACATGAAAGCCGGCATCGAAAGAAACTTTTCGGGATTTAAGACGATCGCCGAAAATGGCGCGCTGATGGGGCCGTGGAACCCATGGCTGCATGAGCCGAAGTTCGGCAAGCCGATCTGGGACCTGACATTGGCGCTTTCCATATCGCCGTCGCTGCCGCGCCCGGTGCGGGAAGTGGCGATCCTCGTCACCGGTGCGACGTTTCACTCGGCTTACGAGCTCTACGCCCATGTCATCGCCGCGGAAAAACGCGGACTGTCGGACGATAAGCTCGCCACCATCGTTTCCGGCCAGCGCCCAAGCGATCTGACGCACGACGAAGCGGTCGCCTACGACGTCGCCTCTTCGCTGCTCCACCACGGCACCTTGCCCGAACTGAGCTATCGCGCGGCGGTGCAAGCATTCGGAGTGCATGGCGCGGCTGAATTGATCTATCTGGTTGGGCTTTATTGTCTCGTCTCGGTGACGCTCAACGGTTTCAACGTCCCGGTGCCGGAATCCGAAGCGGAATGACGTTCCATTCCTCCAACGGGCTGGCACCCGACGCCCGGACCTCCTACATAGAGAGTTCCCCGACAAAGGAGCATCGAATGGCCTCGCGCCAAATCAAAATGCCGGTAAAGGACGATTCCGAAAAGGAAAAAGACGCCGACGAGGTGTTTTCACAGCGCAAGCGGCCGGAGCGCGGCCGCTATCTGCTCCAGGTCGACCGGCAGACCAAGGGTTCCTACACCACGGCGGAAGCCGCGCAATCGGCGGCGCTGGTGATCAAAACCGGTTATCCGATCGTTCAGGTGGCGGTGTATGACAGTGTCGAGTACACGCACACGATGGTGGAAGCACCGGTCGCGGCGTCCTGACGAGATCGCCCGCGGATCCGCTCAAAAGGACCGAATACGATGCCGATCCGTCACTACCACGCGGTCATTTGGATCGATCACCACGAAGCCCGCGTGTTTCAATTCAGTCCGACGGACGTCGAACGGCTGGTGTTGCACCCGGATCATCCGACGCGGCACATCCACCACAAGGCAAACTCGCTGGGCAGCGGGCACGCCGCGGAGGATCGCAACTTCCTTCAGGCCATCGTCGGATCGATTATGGATTCCGGCGCGGTTCTGATTACCGGGCCGGGCAGCGCCAAGAACGAACTGGTCAAGCACATCGACCAGCACGCGCCCAGACTGATGAAGATCATCGCCGGCGTCGAAACCGTCGATCATCCCAGCGACGCGCAACTTGTCGCCCTTGCCCGGCATTATTTCGAGGCCGAGGACCGGATGTCGCCGCAGAAGGCTTAGACGCCGCCATCCCGCTCGCCAGCAACACCGCACCCCCGACATGCTTCAAATCGATAGCCTTGTTTTCAACGGCTGGGGACGCCGCTTTTTCGATTCTGCAAGCGTCACGCTCCCGGTCGGAGCCAAGGTCGGCCTGGTCGGACGTAACGGAGTCGGCAAATCGACTTTGTTCAAGCTGATTCTGGGCGACCTCATTCCGGATGGCGGCGAAATCCTGCTGCCGAAAGCCGCCAGAATTGGATCGGTCGACCAGGAGCATCCCGCCACGCCGGTCAACCTGTTGGACACAATTCTGGCCGCCGACGTCGAGCGGGCGGCGCTGAACGCACAACTGGAAATCGCCGAACCCGAACAGCTTGCCGATATCTACCAACGGCTGATCGAGATCGATGCCGATAGCGCTCCGGCGCGGGCGGCTGAAATCCTCAGCGGGCTGGGTTTCTCCACCGACGATCTCAGCCGCCCGATGGCGGAGTTCTCAGGCGGCTGGCGCATGCGCGTGGCGCTCGCAGCGGCCTTGTTCGCGCAGCCCGACCTGCTGCTGCTCGACGAACCCACCAACTATCTCGACCTGGAGGGCGCGTTGTGGCTCGAAGCGCGACTCAAGAAATATCCGCATACCGCGCTCATCGTCAGCCACGACCGCGAGCTTTTGAATAATTCGGTCGACGCCATCCTGCATTTGAGCGGGGGCAAGCTCGAACTCTACACCGGCGGCTACGACGACTTTGAACGGCGACGCGCGGAGAAGACGCGGCTATTGTCCGCGACCAGGGCCAAGCAGGACGCCGAGCGTGCGCATCTGCAAAAGTTCATCGATCGTTTCCGGGCCAAGGCCAGCAAGGCGGCGCAGGCGCAGTCGCGCATCAAGCGGCTCGCCAAGCTCGAGCCGATAGCGACGGTGGTCGAGGAGCGCGTGACGCCTTTCACAATACCCTCGCCGGCCCGGCCGCTGGCACCACCCTTGATCCAGCTTGACGCCGCGGCGGTCGGCTATGATGGCACTCCGGTGCTGCGCCAACTCAATCTGCGGCTCGACGTCGACGATCGGATCGGGCTGCTTGGCGTCAACGGCGCCGGCAAATCGACCTTCGCGAAGATGGTCGCCGGCGCGCTGCCGCTGCAAGCGGGCCAGATGAAAAGGGAGAACCGCATCCAGGTCGGCTGGTTTCATCAGCATCAGATCGAAGCGCTCGATCCGGACGACACGCCGCTGGAGATTATCCGCCGTGCGCTGCCGGAAGACAGCGAGAGCGCGCGGCGGTCGCGGCTCGCGCAGTTTGGACTCTCCTTCGACAAGCAAGAAACCACGGTCGCCAATCTCTCCGGCGGCGAGCGCGCGCGGCTGTTGCTGAATCTCGTCGCGATGGCGGCGCCGCATCTTTTGATTCTCGACGAGCCGACCAATCACCTCGACATTGAAAGCCGCCGTGCGCTCCTCGATGCGCTCAACGACTACAAGGGCGCCGTCATCCTCATTACCCACGACCGCTCGTTGATCGAACTGGTGACCGACCGGCTGTGGCTCGCCGCCGACGGTCACATCAAGCCATTTAAGGGCGACATGGACGACTACGCCCGTTTCGTCCTCGATCGCGCGAAAGCCGGCCTGCGAGCTCCGTCGCAGGACCTCAAGCTTCACCCCGCGCCGCCGCAACCGCCGGTGAAGAAAAAGAAGAAGAAAAAGCGGATTTGAAGCCTGCTCGGTCGCGCCTTGCGGCGCGGACGAGGCGCAGCCATATCCTGCCTTGCCGGGACGATCCTATTCTCACCGTTGCGGACGTTTGCCTACTCCTGAAACTCAATTCCGGGGCTCAATCTCAAAGTACAGGGACCTCGCCATGCCGCAATCAATGTCGCAAGCCTCGCTGCCGGTTTTCGAAATCAATCTCAACGCGCTGTCCGCCATTCTCGACAAGGCCGAAGCCTTTGCCGCCGCGAAGAAGTTCGATGCCGCGGCGCTGCTGCATTCGCGATTGTCGCCGGACATGTTCGATCTCACCCGCCAGGTGCAAGTGGCAACGGATCAAGCCAGACGCGGCACGGCGCGCCTCGCCGGCGCCGAAGCGCCGAAAGTCGAGGACAACGAGACGACGATTGCTCAGCTCAAGGAGCGCATCGCAAAAACGGTTGCTTACCTGAAGACGCTCGATAAGAAGCAGATCGATGCATCGGCCGATCGCGAGATCACGTTTCCGCTCGGCCCGGACAAAAAGGGCCACATGAAGGGCGACGACTATCTCAACCACTTCGTGCTGCCAAACTTTTATTTCCATTGCACCGCCGCTTATTCGATCCTGCGTCACTGCGGCGTCGATATCGGCAAGCGCGATTTCTTAGGCGCGATCCCGCTGAAGATGAGTTAAGGCAGACGATTCGTCGCAACCTTGCACTGCCATACTGTTCACGCCAAACCACGACCCATCCGGACACTGAGCAAGCAAGACAGATGAGTTGGCTCGCATTAGGAAAGACGATGGCCAGCGAGAGCAAGAAGACCGGCACAGCACCGAAAAGTGACACCGCGGCGAAGGCCAAGAGCACTGCGGCTGACGACGCCCCCAAAGGCGCGCCCAAAGACGCGCCCAAAGACGCGCCAAAGTCCGACGGCGGCGAGGCTGGTGCCGCGGCGCCTTCCAACTATAGCCGGGGCGAAGGCCAGAAACCGGTCACCGCAGCCTACAAGGAAAACTGGGACGCGATTTTCGGCAAGAAGAGCACCAAGAAGAAAAAGCGCTAATCCGCCCTGCGAGCTGCAATATGTGCTACTGTCTCGTCCCATGATCGATCATGAAGACTTTTCCGTTGTCGTGAAGCACAGGGCGCCGCCGCCGAAATCGTGGCGCTGGGAGATCTATCGCGCCGGCAGGACTAGCGCGATCGACCACTCCCAGGTTTTTTTCGAGTCCGTGACGGAAGCCAACCGGGCGGGAAAAGCCGCGCTCAGAGCGATGTTGAGCGAATACCCGGACTGACCTGACACGAGCCGACCGGTTCATCTCCGGCCGCCGCACGCGCCAGCGCGAGATCGTCGATCGCCATGGATCATCGCCGCTCAGCGATGGACCAGCACAGGGATCTTGCAATGGGTGAGGACCTTGACCGTCTCGCTGCCGAGGACGAGCGCGGCGATGCCGTGGCGGCCGTGCGAGGCCATGACGATGAGGTCGCAGCCTTTCGTCTCCGCCAGCTCGACGATCGCCTGGTAAGGATGCTCATGCTCGACCTCGACGGTTTCGCATGCGACGCCGGCCGCGTGCGCGGCCTGCGCGGCGGCGCCAAGGGTTTTCTCGGCCTGTTCGCGCATGCGCGCCTGGTGCCGGGCCGGCGTGTCCTCGATCATCTGCGTGTCGGTCGTGAACGTATGAAAAGGCGGCAAGACCGTCAGCACGGTGGCTTTGGCGCCGATCCGCTTGGCTAATTCGATGCCGTGCCGGACCGCTTTCCCGGCGAGTTCCGATCCGTCCGTCGGTATCAGCATGTGGGTGTACATCGCGCTCTCCTTGCTCGCGAAGTTTCAGCGCTGAAACTGTGCTCCCGAATTTTGCTGTGCTCAATCCCGGCTACAGCCTCATGAAAGACTCTGCGGCCGACGTCGATGTCGCGCTTGATCGAGCCCTTGATCTTCGGCGCGGCGTCAAGCCGACGAACGCCCTATAGCGGCGGCTCCTCGCCGCCTTCCTTCTTGCAGGCGATGCTGGCCTCTTCCAGGTCGAGCTCGCGTTCGATGCGGCGGCGCGCTTCGTCGGTGATTTGGCCGTCCTGTAAGAGCCGGTAGATGTATTCGCGCTCGGCCGCGATCAGTTCCATCCTGATTTCCGCGGCCAGTGCCGCGGCATCGCCGCCGTCCGGCGCATTCCCCGGCAGCCGCCCGGCGCGGTACTCGTGGCGGGCGCGCAGGATCGCCAGCGCCTCGGCCGAAATCCGGCCGTCGGCGACGAATTGCTGCAAGCGATCATGCCCGACGTTCAAGGCTTGCGACCGCGCGGCAAGCTCGGCTTCGTGCTCGCGTTGCCGTTCGTCGGCGGCGTGTTTGGCGAGGCCGAGCCAGCGCACGAGGCCCGGCAGCATCAAGCCTTGGCCGATCAGCGTGACGACGATGACGCCGAAGGTGACGAAGAGGATGAGATCGCGATCGGGAAACAGCGTGCCGGCCGCCGTGGTCAGCGGAATGGCCAAGGCCGCCGCCAGCGAGACGACGCCGCGCACCCCGACAAACCCCAGAAAGAAGAGCCACCGCCAGGGCGGCAGCGGATCGCGGCGCGCCAGCGCCGGGCTCAGCCAGCGCGGCAACAGCGCCGCCGGATAGACCCAGATGAAGCGCGTCACGATCACCACCGCCACGGTGAGCGCGATCGCAAATGCGAGCTCGTGCCACGGCACCTCATGCATGCGAATGAACAGCGTTCGCGTCTGCATGCCGGTGACCAGGAAGACAAAACCTTCGAGCAGATAGACCACGAGGTCCCAAAAGAAGATGCCTTGCAGCCGGGTCGCCGCCGGAATGAGCAAGGGCCCGTTCCAGCTTACGAACAGGCCGGCCGCCACCGTGGCCAGAACGCCCGACCCGCCCAATTGCTGCGGCAGCAAAAACGCGGCGTAAGGCGTCAACAGCGACAGCGTGATCTCGACGCGCGGATCGCGCGCCCAGCGGCGCAGCTGCAGGCTCAACCAGCCGATGGCGATGCCGTAGGCGATCTCGCCGACCACGATGAGCGCGAATTCGCCGGCGGCGGTGTCGAAGGAAAACAGGCCGGTCGCCACCGCGGCAACGGCGAAGCGGTAAAGGATCAACGCCGTGGCGTCATTGGCGAGACCTTCGCCTTCGAGCACGACGACGAGCCGGCGCGGGACGCCGAGGCGGCGGACGATGGCGAGCGGCGCCACCGCGTCGGGCGGCGATACGATGGCGCCGAGCACGAAACCGACGGCAAGCGGCATGCCGAGGATGAAGTGCGCCGCCGCCGCCACCGCGCAGGTGGTGAAAACGACGCAGCCGAAGGCAAACAACGCGATCGGGCGCAGATTGAAACTGAATTCGCGCCAGCTCATGGCGACGCCCGCCGAATAGATCAGCGGCGGCAGGATGCCGAGCAGCACCAGTTCAGGCGCCAGCTCGATCCGCGGCAGTCCGGGCAGGAGCGCCAGCGCAATGCCGGCGATGACGAGCAGAATCGACGGCGCGGTATTGAGCCGCCGCGCGACAACGGCGACGACCACCAGCACGGCGAGCAGCAGCAGGAGCGTTTCGATCGTTGTCGTCATATGTCACGCGGAGGCTGATCAGTGCGCATTATCGACCGTGTTGGCTGGATTCAGCAAAGTGAAAAACAACTCGCTTTTCGCGATGCATGCGCGTCATCCCGCCCCGCGCTAGCGGGGGCGGATAAGCGACTTCGTTCTCGCGATGCATCCGCATCCGAGTCTTGCCACGCTATTCCCAAGCAAGCCCTTCCAGCAGCCTCCCAAACAAAGAAGGGAGGCGGAGCGCCGATAGGCGCACCATCCATTGGCCGCATCGAGCGGATGCGGCAGCGGGCTGATCGCAGCCCGCTCGCCTCTCGGCGCTCCACCGCGGCGCTTGCCACGCAAATTAATGCCATGGCTCAGCCCAGGCCGTGTTTCCTGCGACTTGCGCCGCGACGGGCGCTACCCGTCGAACGCTGTCCCAGTCCAGCGATGCACCTCGCGGACCGGTCGTAGTGCCGGCCGACGCGATGCCCAGGCCGCCCGGGGGCTAAGGTTACAAGCCCGCCCGCAGGAACCGCACCCGCCCCATCGCTCGGCTGTCACCGGTCGACGACCCTTCGATGGGCGGGATGATTTGAATGTAATGATAACGGGGACAAATGTCAAGATCACGTCTCCGTTCCCGTGACACCCCCGAAGTCGTCATGCGCGGGCTTGACCCGCCTGCGTGGCCGTAGCCGGCCGTTAGCGGAGAAGTCGTGCACTTCGCCGGGGCGAAGGCCGCGTATCCATGCTGAGCTTCGGCGCGTCAGAGCTCGCGTCGATGACGAGGGAGCGAATGTAGCCCGCATGAGCGGAGCGACATGCGGGGTTGAATGGTGAGGCCGGCCCCGGATATCGCTTCGCTCATCCGGGCTACGCTTGCTAGCAGTGAGGCTCGCCCAGGATTTCGCCGTCGCTCAATTCGGGTCACGCTTGTTGCGGTTGCTAGCAGCTCGAATTCTGGGAACTACGATCTCGGTAATCTTTCCGTTTCGTTTCCTAAAGAATTGAAACGTGTTGCCGACTAAAGCGGCGCATTTAGCAACGGTTGATTCTATTTCATCGCCATGCATTGCAGTGGGATTAGTCTTAAACATCAGGTGATAGAATGAAGACCAGAATATCGCAGCGTCATCAAAATAGATCGTGTCTTTTGGACCGAGTATTGAAAGACATTCACTTCTTGCCAGAAGGCTGTGGGCAAAAGTGCTGTTCGTCGCTAGACAAGAAGATATAAAAAGTCTTCTTCCGTTCAAGTGAGGCGCAAGCAAGTTCGCCATATCATCAGAACGGATGAAGTCGAGCGTCGTTGCAAAGCCGCGCTCGTTCCCATGACATGATATGTGAAGATAACGAAAATCTGAGCGCCCAAACTCTTTGGCCAAAGCTTCTAGTTCTTTTCTACTTCTAATATATACATACTGGCCTGCACCCGGTTCGGTTGACACGCGCCTAAGCGAATCCCGCCTGCATTTCGAACTCCACGGGACTTAGATATCCGATCGTCGAGTGCCGGCGTTTCGGATTATAGAAGCATTCAATGTAGTCGAACACATCAGCCTTGGCTTGGTCGCGCGTCCGATACGTTTTTCGCGCTGTGCGCTCGGTCTTCAGCGAGGAGAAGAAGCTCTCCATCGCCGCATTGTCCCAGACATTGCCCGAACGGCTCATCGAGCAGACAACACCGTGATCTGACATCAGCTTCTGGAACTGCTCGCTGGTGTACTGGCTACCGCGATCGGAGTGATGCAGTAGCGCATCGGGTTTGCCCCTGCGCCAGATTGCCATCACCAGCGCGTCGGTCACGAGCTGGGCCGTCATCTCAGCACTCATCGACCAGCCGACCGCGCGCCGTGAGAACAGATCGATGACGGCAGCCACATAGAGCCAGCCCTCCGCTGTCCACACATACGTGAAGTCGGCAATCCATTTGCGGTTGGGAGCGGGCGCGTCGAAGCTGCGGTTGAGCACGTTGGGAGCGACGGCGGCGACCTGCCGCTCACCCAGATCGGGCGGCAGTCGACGCCGTCGCGGACGGGCTTTGAGAGCCTGTAGCCGCATCAAACGCTCGATCCGATGCAATCCACACGACACACCCTCCGCCAGCATGTCGTGCCACACCCGCCTGGCGCCATAGGTTCGATCGCTGGCGAGGAAGCTGGCGCGAACCTTCGCGCTGAGCTCTTCATCGCTCTGGCTGCGCCGACTGCGCGGTCGTGTCAGCCAGGCATAGAACCCACCCCGCGAGACACCGAGCGCCTCGCACAACCATCCCGCCGGCCAGATCCCCCGGTGCTTCGCAATAAAACCGAACTTCACGTCGATTCCTTCGCGAAGTAGGCCGCGGCTTTTTTTAGGATGTCCCGCTCCGCCTTCAGCCTGATCACCTCGCGCTTGAGCTGCGCGATCTCCAGCTGCTCGGGCTTCATCTGACCTTGGCCAGGAAAGGCATGCTGCGGATCATCTGCAAGCGCCTTCACCCAACCGCGCAACTGTGACTGATGCACACTGAGATCGTGCGAGGCCTGGGCATACGACACGCCCCGCTCTTTGATCAGCCGCACAGCCTCAAGCTTGAACTCGCGTGTAAACTTCCGTCTCTCCATGACACACCTCCGGTTCCATCAAAACACCTAACTCGGTGTCTGCGGAACCGGGTGCAGGCCAATATGCCCAAATCACCGCCAAGGAATTTCGACCGAGAGGAGGCTGATTTTATTTCGAAAGGGTTTGTATAGCTGAAATACGTCCATAGCAGAACTGTAGTTTGAATTGCGGCAAATCGTAGTGCTACCAAGCCGCCCCTCTACAAAAAACTCTGCGGGTCGACATCGATGTCGAGCTTGATCGAGCCCTTGATCTTCGGCGCGGCGGCGAGCCATTCGCGCAAGTAGGCCGCGAGATCGAAATTGCGCGGCGCCCGGATCAACAACCGCAAGCGATGCCGGCCGCGCACCAGAGAAAGCGGCGCTTCGGCGGGGCCGAGGACGCGCACCTCGTCGTTGAGCGGCGCGGCCCGCGCCAGCGCCCGCGCATGCGCCGCGGCGTCGTTCTTGTCGGGGCCGGAGACGACGATCGAGGCGAGCCGGCCGAACGGCGGATAGTGCGCGGCCTCGCGCGCGGCGATCTCGGCGGAATAGAACGCCTCGCGGTCCTGCGCGACCAGCGCACGCATCACCGGATGCCCGGGCTGGTGGGTTTGCAAAAAACCGTGGCCGGTGCCGGCGTCGCGCCCGGCGCGGCCGATCACCTGATGCAAGAGCTGAAAGGTGCGCTCGGCGGCGCGCGGGTCGCCGTTGGCGAGGCCGAGATCGGCGTCGATCACGCCGACGAGATTGAGCATCGGGAAATGATGGCCTTTCGCCACCAATTGCGTGCCGATGACGATATCGAAGCGGCCGGCGGCGATGTCGGCGAATTCCTCGCGCATGCGCTCGACCGAGGCGACGAGGTCGCTGGAGAGGACGAGCACGCGCGCTTGCGGAAACAATTCGCGCACCTCTTCTTCGAGCCGCTCGACGCCCGGCCCGACGGCGACGTAGGAGTCGGCCGCCTGGCATTTCGGGCAGTTTGCCGGGTGCGGCATGGCGAAGCCGCAATGATGGCAAACCAGCGCCCGGCGGAAGCGGTGATCGACCAGCCAGGCGTCGCAATTCGGGCAGGAGAAACGAAAGCCGCAAGCGCGGCACAAAGTCAGCGGCGCATAGCCGCGGCGGTTGAGAAAAAGCAGCGCCTGCTCCTTGCGCTCCAGCGAGGTCTTGATCGCGCCGGCGAGCACCGGCGAAATGAAACGGCCGCGCGGCGGCGGCGCGATGCGCAGATCGATCGCCTCGACCGAAGGCATCGACTGGCCGCCGAAGCGCTCCGGCAAAGCAAGCCGCGCATAGCGGCCGCGCCGCGCATTGACTTCGGTCTCGAGCGACGGCGTCGCCGACGACAACACCACCGGGATTTTCGCGATGTGGCCGCGCACCACCGCCATGTCGCGGGCGTGATAGTGCACGCCGTCCTCCTGCTTGTAGGCGGGGTCGTGCTCTTCATCGACGACGATCAATCCGAGATCGGCGTAGGGCAGAAATAGAGCGGACCGCGCGCCAACGACGACGGCGACTTCGCCGCCCGCCACCGCCCGCCACGTGCGCGCGCGCTTGCGCGGCGTGAGTTCCGAATGCCATTCCGCCGGCCGCACGCCGAAGCGCGCGGCGAAGCGGTCGAGAAATTGCGCGGTGAGCGCGATCTCCGGCATCAGGATCAGGCTTTGCCGGCCGCTTCGGATCGTGTCGGCAACGGCTTCGAAATAAACTTCGGTCTTGCCCGAGCCGGTGACGCCGTCGAGCAGCGTCACCGCATAACCGCCCTTGGCGACGGTTGATTTCAGCGCCGCGGCGGCGGCGCTCTGGTCGGCAGTGAATTCGGGCTGCATGAAATCGGGATCGGGCTTTTCCGCGACCGGTTCGGGCGGCAGCACGACAGTTTCCAGCGTGCCTTCGTCGATCAGGCCGTCGATCACGCCTGCGCTGACGCCAGCCTCGCGCGCGGCCTCGCTTTTCGCGCGCGTGATGCCGTCGGCGAGCAATTCCAGCACGCGCTGCCGCGCGGCGGTCATGCGCTGCGGCGGCGAGCCCGCGAGCTTGACGCCGGCGCGCTCGCGCTCCGGGCCGAGATGCTCGCCCATGCGCAGGCACATGCGCAGCACCATGCCGCGCGAACTCACCGTGTAGTTCGCCACCCAATCGACGAAGCTGCGCAGCTCGGGCCTAAGCGGCGGCAGTTCGAGCTTTTCCTCGACGTCCTTGAGCCGGTTATCGAGCCGCGGGTTGGGTTTTGGATTGTCCGCCCACACCACCGCCGTGGTCTCGCGCGCGCCCAATGGCACGGACACGATGTCGCCCGGGGCGAGGCTGAACTCCTCAGGCACCCGGTACGAATAGGCCCGATCCAGCGCGACCGGGACCAGCACATCGACGACGCGTCTGGCCATGCTACGATTCTCGGCCGATTCTCGGGGGTTTAGGAAGGGGAAAGGGATGCAGCTAACTTCATCCTCCCTCGTGGAGCGCAGCGCAACGGGGGAGGGGGACCGCGCGAAGCGCGGTGGTGGGGGCATGCGGCGTGGAGAGATCCTCTCCGCCGAGGCCCCCTCCACCAAGCTAGCATGGTCCCCCTCCCCCGCTGCGGGGCGGAGGTTTGCGGGGACGAGCGAATACATGGCAGAGCCCGAGACGAGTTCCTCGCCCCCAAGGTCGCCGACGAAATCGGCGGCTGGCTGCATCATCTCGGCGCCGAGCGGCACCTGTCGCCGAAGACGCTCGAAGCCTACCGGCGCGACGTGCTGCAATTCCTAAATTTCCTCGCCGAACATCTCGGCGGGGCGCCGTCGCTCAAAGAACTTGCCGCGCTCGAGCCGGCGGATATCCGCGCGTTCATGGCGGCGCGGCGGGCCGCCAATATCGGCAGCCGCTCGCTGATGCGCAGCCTGGCGGGTATCCGCGCGTTCGCCCGCTTTCTCGAAAAGAACGGCAAGGGCAAGGTCGGCGCGCTATCCGCGGTGCGCGCGCCGAAGATCGGCAAGACGCTGCCGCGGCCGCTCGGGACGGACGCCGCCAAAAGCATGGCCGACCCGGATATTGCCGCCGGCGACGGGCGCGAGCCATGGATTCATGCGCGCGATGCCGCGGTGCTCGGTTTGCTCTACGGCTGCGGCTTGCGCATTTCCGAAGCGCTGGGATTGAAGCGCGCCGAGTTCGGCGCGCGCGACGTGCTTACGGTCATGGGAAAAGGCCGCAAAGAGCGCATGGTGCCAGTGTTGCCGCAGGTGCAAAAACTCATCGCCGATTACATCGCGCTCTGCCCGTTCGATCTGCCCGAGGCGGGTCCGCTGTTCGTCGGCGCCAAAGGCGGCCCGCTGTCGCCGCGTCTGGTGCAGCTCGCCATGGCGCGGCTGCGCGGCGCGCTCGGCCTGCCCGAGACGGCGACGCCGCATGCGCTGCGGCACTCCTTCGCCACCCATTTGCTGGCGCGCGGCGGCGACCTGCGCTCGATCCAGGAATTGCTCGGCCACGCCTCGCTGTCGACGACGCAGATTTATACCGAAGTCGACGCCGACCGCCTGATCGAGGCCTATCGCTCCGCCCATCCGCGCGCTTAGGCGAGAGCGCGCGGCAGACTTGGCAGCACCGCAGCGCCGCGATATTGAACCCCGACGCCAACCGGGGGCAACATCATGTCGGAAATCCACGAAGCGATCGAAAAGGCGCAAGAGGGCGAGCACGGCGAGGGCTTCAATCGCAGGATCGCACTGGTGATCGCGATCCTGGCGCTATTCCTGTCGTTCTCCGAAACGCTCGGCAAGGGCGCGCAGACCGAGGCTGCCACCAAGAATATCGAAGCCTCGGACCTGTGGGCCTTCTTCCAGGCCAAGAGCATCCGCATGACGGTGGTCAACACCGCCGCGGAGGAAATGGCGGCGACAGCGCAGAGCGTCAACGACCCGGCGGCGAAGGACGCCATGACCAAACAGATCGACGCTTGGAAGAAGACCGCGGCGCGTTACGATTCGGAGCCGTCGACCAATGAGGGCCGCAAGGAGCTGACCGAGCGCGCCAAGGGAGCGGAAGAAGAACGCGACCTGTCGATGGCGAAATATCACCATTACGAATTGTCATCGGCCGCGTTTCAGGTCGGCATCGTGCTCGCCTCCGCGGCGGTGATCACCGGCATGGTGGGGCTCGCCTGGCTCGGCGGCGCGCTGGGCGTCGTCGGCCTTGGTTTGTTGCTGCTCGGCCTCTACGCGCCGCACGCGGTGCCGTTGCTGGCGACGTTGTAGGCCACGTCATTGCGAGCGAAGCGAAGCAATCCAGTTCAGCGGAAAGGTTCTGGATTGCTTCGTCGCTTGCGCTCCTCGCAATGACAATAATCAAAAATTGATCGCGCGCTTGGCGACGGCCAAAGCCGCTTCCTTGATCGCTTCGGTCAGCGTCGGATGGGCGTGGCAGGTGCGGGCGATGTCCTCGGACGAGGCGCCGAATTCCATGGCGACCGCCGCCTCGCCGATCATGTTGCCGGCGTCGGGGCCGAGAATGTGCACGCCGAGCACGCGATCGGTCTTGGCGTCGGCCAGGATTTTGACGAAACCGTCAGTCGTGAGATTCACCTTGGCGCGCGCATTGGCGGTGAATGGAAACTTGCCGACATTGTAGGCGACGCCGGCGGCTTTCAGCTCTTCCTCGGTTTTGCCGACGGTGGCGATTTCCGGATAGGTATAGACGACGTTCGGAATCACCTCGTAATTCACATGGCCGGCCTGGCCGGCGAGAATTTCCGCAACCGCGACGCCTTCTTCCTCCGCCTTGTGCGCCAGCATCGGCCCGGCGATGACGTCGCCAATGGCATAGATGCCGGCGACATTGGTATTGAAATGCGGATCGACCACGACGCGCCCGCGATTGTCTTTCTTCACCCCGGCGGCTTCGAGGCCGAGGCCCTCGGTATAGGGCGCGCGCCCGATCGCCACCAAAACGATGTCGGCTTCGAGCGTTTCCGCAGGCCCGCCGCCCGCCGCGGGCTCGACCTTTACTTTGAGCGTCTTACCGGAGGCATCGACCGCGGCGACTTTCGATGACAGCTTGAACGCGAGCCCCTGCTTTTGCAGCATGCGATGGAATTGCTTGGCGATCTCGCCGTCTATTCCCGGCAAAATGTGATCCAGAAATTCGACGATCGTCACTTCGGCGCCGAGCCGCCGCCATACCGAGCCGAGCTCGAGACCGATGATGCCGGCGCCGACGATGAGGAGTTTTTGCGGCACTTTGGAGAATTCCAGCGCGCCGGTCGACGACACGACGCGCTTCTCGTCGATATCGATGCCGTTCAAGCGCGCCACGTCGGAGCCGGTGGCGATGACGATGCTTTTTGTTTCCAGCACCTGCGTCTTGCCGTCGGCGGCTTTGACTTCGACCTTGCCCGGCGCGGCGATGCGGCCGGCGCCGATAAACGTCTCGATCTTGTTCTTCTTGAACAGATAATCGACGCCCTTGACGTTGCCGTCGACGCCGGCCTGCTTGTATTTGAGCATCGCCGCGAGATCGACGCTGGGCTTGCCGACCTTGATCCCCATGTCGCCGAATTTGTGCGCGGCTTCCTCGTAAAGCTCCGACGCGTTGAGCATCGCCTTCGACGGGATGCAGCCGATATTGAGGCAGGTGCCGCCGAAAGTGGCGCGCTTCTCGACCACCGCGGTCTTGAGGCCAAGCTGCGCCGCGCGAATGGCGCAGACATAGCCGCCGGGACCGCTGCCGATGATGATCAGGTCGTAGGGCATGACTTACAAATCCAGCACCAGCCGCGCCGGCTCCTCCAGCGATTCTTTAACCCGCACCAGGAACGTCACCGCTTCGCGGCCGTCGACCAGACGGTGGTCGTAGGACAAAGCCAGATACATCATCGGCCGCACCTCGACCTTGCCGGCGACGACAAAAGGCCGGTCCTGGATCTTGTGCATGCCGAGGATGCCGGATTGCGGCGCGTTGAGGATCGGCGTCGACATCAGCGAGCCGTAGATGCCGCCGTTGGTGATCGAGAACGTGCCGCCCTGCAATTCGTCGATCTTGAGCGCGCCGTCGCGGGCGCGGCGGCCGAAATCGGCGATCGTCTTCTCGATCTCGGCGAGCGATTTGGTGTCGCAATCGCGCACCACCGGCACCACCAGGCCGCGCTCGGTGCCGACCGCGATGCCGATGTGGTAGTAGTTCTTGTAGATGATATCGGTGCCGTCGATCTCGGCGTTGACGGTGGGGATTTCTTTCAGCGCCTGGACGCAGGCGCGCACGAAGAAACCCATGAAGCCGAGCTTCACGCCGTGCTTCTTCTCGAACAGATCGCGATATTGGGTGCGCAACGCCATGACATGACCCATGTCGACCTCGTTGAAGGTCGTGAGCATGGCGGCGGTGTTCTGCGCGTCCTTCAAGCGCCGCGCGATGGTCTGGCGCAGCCGCGTCATGCGCACGCGCTCTTCGCGCGCGGCATCGTCGGCCGGCGACGGCGCGCGGGCTTGGATGGCGGCCGCGGTCTGGGCCACCGGCGTCGGCTGCGCCGCGGCGCGCTCGATGGCCGCGAGCATGTCGCCTTTGGTGACACGGCCGTCCTTGCCGGTGCCGGGCACCGTTCCGGCATCGAGGCCGGATTCGGCGGAGAGCTTTCGCACCGACGGCGCAAGCGGCAAGTCGGAGGCGTTTGCCGGCGCCTTGACGGGCGTAGGCGCGGCGACGGGTTTGGCCGCTTGCGGCGGCGGCGCGGCGGGTTTTGCCGCCGGCGGCGCACCTTTGACTGGCCCGGCGCCGTCCTTGATCTGGCCGAGCACCGCGCCGACGGCGACGGTTTCGCCGTCTTTGGCGGCGATCTCGCTGAGCACGCCGGCGGCAGGCGCCGGCACTTCGATCGTAACCTTGTCAGTCTCGAGCTCGACCAGCGGCTCATCGACTGCGACCGCCTCGCCCGGCTGCTTGAACCATTTGCCGATGGTGGCCTCGGTCACCGATTCCCCGAGCGTCGGCACGCGGATTTCAGTCATGAGTCTTCCCCGCCTTGCTTGTCAGCATCCGCGAAGGCGGATGATCCGGTAATCACGACTGCCGCCGGTGCTTACTGGATGCCCTGCCTTCGCCGAGCATGACACTCAGAATTACCCCAATGCCTCGTCCAAAAAATGCTTGAGCTGCGCGAGATGAAGCGACATCTGCCCCACCGCGGTCGACGCCGAGGCCGGCCGACCGCAATAGCGGGCGCGGCGATGCTTGGCGCCGATCTGATTGAGCACCCATTCGAGGAAGATATCGACGAACACCCAGCCGCCCATATTGCGCGGCTCTTCCTGGCACCAGACGATTTCCGCCTGCTTGAAACGCGACATTTCCGTTATCAGCGCCTTGGTCGGAAACGGATAGAGCTGCTCGATGCGCAGGAGATAAATGTCGTCGACGCCGCGCTTCTCGCGCTCCTCGTAGAGATCGTAATAGACCTTGCCGGACGAGATGACGACGCGGTGGATCTTGTCGTCGGAGACGAGCTTGATCTTCTCGTCGGGCAGCATCTGCGCGTCGTCCCACAGCAGCCGATGAAACGACGTGCCCGGACCCATCTCGTCGAGCCGCGACACCGCGCGTTTGTGGCGCAGTAGCGACTTCGGCGTCATCAGGATCAGCGGCTTGCGGAAGTCGCGTTTGAGCTGGCGGCGCAGGATGTGGAAGTAATTCGCCGGCGTGGTGCAGTTCGCCACCTGCATATTGTCCTCGGCGCACATCGAGAGAAAGCGCTCGAGCCGGGCCGAGGAATGCTCCGGCCCCTGCCCCTCATAGCCATGCGGCAAGAGGCAGACGAGCCCCGACATGCGCAGCCATTTGCGTTCGCCGGATGAGATGAACTGGTCGAACAGCACCTGCGCGCCGTTGGCGAAGTCGCCGAATTGCGCCTCCCATAATGTGAGCGCATTGGGCTCGGCCAGCGAATAGCCGTACTCGAAGCCGAGCACGGCCTCTTCCGACAACATCGAGTTGATGACCTCGAAGCGGCCCTGGCCGTCGCCGAGATTATTGAAAGGCGTGTAGCGTTGCTCGGTTTCCTGATCGATCAAGACTGAATGGCGCTGCGAGAAGGTGCCGCGCTCGGAGTCCTGGCCGGACAGCCGCACGCGATGGCCTTCGAGCAGCAGTGAGCAGAAAGCGAGCGCCTCGCCGGTCGACCAGTCGATGCCGCTACCGGTCTCGATCGCTTTGAGCCGGTTGTCCAAGAACCGATTAAGCGTCTTATGCAGATGGAATTGCGACGGCAGTGCGGTGATCTTCTGGCCGATCTCCTTGAGCTTGGCGATCTCGACGCCGGTCTTGCCGCGGCGCGGATCTTCGGCATCGGCCGCCGACTTAAATCCGGCCCAGCGGCCGTCGAGCCAGTCGGCCTTGTTGGCGCGGTAGCCGAGCGCGGCGTCGAGCTCGGTGTCGAGGTGGCTGCGCCAATCCGCCTTCATCTTGTCGACTTCGCCGGCGCTGACCACGCCTTCGCCGACCAGCTTGTTGCCGTAGATTTCGAGCGTGGTTGGATGCTTCGCGATCGCCTTGTACATCAAGGGCTGCGTAAACGACGGCTCGTCCCCTTCGTTGTGGCCATGGCGGCGGTAGCAGAACATATCGATGACGACCGGCTTCTGGAATTTCTGCCGGAACTCGGTCGCGATTTTGGCGGCGAAGACGACGGCTTCCGGATCGTCGCCGTTGACGTGAAAAATCGGCGCTTCGATCATCTTGGCGACGTCGGACGGATAAGGCGAGGAGCGGGAAAAGCGCGGATTGGTGGTGAAGCCGATCTGATTGTTGACGATGAAATGCACCGAACCGCCGGTACGGTGACCACGCAAGCCGGAAAGCCCGAAACACTCCGCGACCACGCCTTGACCGGCGAACGAAGCGTCGCCGTGGATCAAAAGCGGCATCACCATGGTGCGGTCTTCCGCGGTGGCGTGGAATTGGTCTTGCTTGGCGCGCACCTTGCCGAGCACGACGGGATCGACGATTTCGAGATGCGACGGATTGGCGGTGAGCGACAGATGCACCTTGTTCTGATCGAATTCCCGGTCCGACGAGGCGCCAAGGTGATATTTCACGTCGCCCGAGCCTTCGACCGCGTCCGGCGTCGATGAGCCGCCCTTGAATTCGTGGAAGATGGCCCGGTGCGGCTTGGCCATGACCTGGGCCAGGACATTGAGGCGGCCGCGGTGCGGCATGCCGATCACGATCTCGCGTACGCCGAGCGCGCCGCCGCGCTTGATGATTTGCTCGAGCGCAGGAATCATCGACTCAGCTCCGTCGAGACCGAAGCGTTTGGTGCCGGTGAATTTCAAGTCGGAGAATTTTTCGAAACCCTCGGCCTCGACGAGCTTGTTGAGGATGGCGCGCTTGCCCTCGCGGGTGAACGTGATCTCCTTGTCCGGTCCTTCGATGCGCTCCTGGATCCAACCCTTCTGCGCGCCGTTGGAGATGTGGAGGAACTCGACGCCGAGCGTCTGGCAATAGGTGCGGCGCAGGATGCCGACGATTTGGCGCACCGTGCCGAATTCGAGCCCGAGCACCTTGTCGAGGAAAATCGGGCGGTCGAGATCGGCGTCGGAAAAGCCATACGTCCGCGGATCGAGCTCTTCCTCGGCCTTCGGCGCCTCGAGGCCGAGCGGATCAAGATTGGCGTGGAAATGGCCGCGGGCGCGATAGGCGCGGATGAGCATCAGCGCCCGGATCGAATCGCGGGTAGCGCGTTCGACCTCGGCGGAGGTGATGTCGACGCCGCGGGTCCGTGCTTGCGCCTTGACCTTGGCGCCGACCGTTTGGCTCGCTTCCGCCCAATCGCCGTCAAGCGCGGCGACAAGATCGCTCCGCTCGAGTGGCGGCCAGTCCGGCCGTCCCCACGACGGCCCTTGCGCGTTCTTGGCGACGTCGCCGGCGTCGTCCTTGAGGCTTTGGAAGAACGCTTGCCACTCGGTATCGACGGCCTTCGGGTCGATCTCATAGCGCGCGTAGAGGTCGTCGATATAGGCGGCATTGCCGCCGTACAGAAACGAGGTGAGTGCGAAAGCGGCGTTCGCGTCCTGGCGAGACATGGTGCAGTCCTTGGGCAAATCCCGAGCTGGGAATGGAAAACGAGGCGCAATTCGAACGCGTGCGAAGAGGCGACGCGAATCAACCCGGCCCGGCGCTGGGAAGCTCTCTTTACCCTATTTAATGGCTCGATGCGGCAGGCAAAAGACGTAAAGAATAAATCATCACTTCCATACTTGTGCCAGCGTCTTGCCGAGACGTGCCGGCGACGGGGAGACCTTGATGCCGGCTGCTTCCATGGCGGCGATCTTGGATTCGGCGCCGCCCTTGCCGCCGGCGATGATAGCGCCGGCGTGTCCCATTCGCCTGCCGGGCGGAGCAGTCCTTCCGGCGATAAAGCCGACCATCGGTTTCTTGCGGCTGCTTTTGGCTTCGTCCTTGATAAACTGCGCGGCGTCCTCTTCCGACGAACCGCCGATCTCGCCGATCATCACGATCGCCTCGGTCGCTTTGTCGGCGAGAAACATTTCCAGCATTTCGATGAAGTCGGTGCCCTTGACCGGATCGCCGCCGATGCCGACCGCGGTGGTCTGGCCGAAACCTTCCTGCGTGGTCTGGAATACCGCCTCATAAGTGAGCGTGCCGGAGCGCGACACGATGCCGACCTTGCCAAGCTTGAAAATATTGCCGGGCATGATGCCGATTTTGCACTCGCCCGCGGTCATGACGCCCGGACAATTCGGTCCGATCAGCCGCGATTTCGAGCCGCACAGCGAACGCCTCACCTTCACCATGTCGGCGACGGGAATGCCCTCGGTGATGCAGATGATGAGCGGTATCTCCGCGGCGATCGCCTCGCAGATTGCGTCAGCCGCGCCGGGCGGCGGCACATAGATCACGCTGGCGTCGGCGCCGGTTTTGTCGCGCGCCTCGGCCACGGTATCGAACACCGGCAGGCCGAGATGGGTCGAGCCGCCTTTGCCCGGCGAGGTGCCGCCGACCATCTTGGTGCCATAGGCGATCGCCTGCTCGGAATGAAAGGTGCCGTTTTTGCCGGTAAAGCCCTGGCAGATGACCTTGGTGTTCTTGCCGATGAGGATGGACATTACGCCGCCTCCCTCACCGCTTTGACGATCTTCTGCGCGGCGTCGTCGAGATCGTCGGCGGAAGTGACGTTGAGATTGGATTTGGCGATGATCTCCTTGCCGAGCGCGACATTGGTGCCTTCGAGCCGCACCACCAACGGCACGCGCAAACCGACCTCCTTTACCGCCGCGACGACGCCTTCGGCGATCACGTCGCATTTCATGATGCCGCCGAAAATGTTGACCAAAATTCCCTTCACGTTGTGGTCCGACGTGATGATCTTGAACGCGGCTGAGACTTTCTCCTTGGTGGCGCTGCCGCCGACGTCGAGGAAGTTCGCCGGCGCCATGCCGTAGAGCTTGATGATGTCCATGGTCGCCATGGCGAGACCGGCGCCGTTGACCATGCAGCCGATGGTGCCGTCGAGCGCGACGTAATTGAGATCGTAGCGTGACGCCTCGGTCTCCTTGGCGTCCTCTTCGTCGAGGTCGCGCAGCGCCGCGATGTCGGGTTGCCGGTAAAGCGCGTTGTCGTCGAAGCCGATCTTGGCGTCGAGACAGATCAGTTGGCCCGCCTTGGTCACGACCAGCGGATTGATCTCGAGGAGACTCATGTCCTTGGCGACGAACGCCTGATAGAGCTTCGGCAATACATTCTCGGCCTGCTTCGCCAGGTCGCGGCTAAAGCCCAGCACGTTCGCCACGTGGCGGGCGTGATGCGGCATGAACCCGGTGGCCGGATCGACGGAGAAACTCATGATTTTCTCGGGCGTTTTGTGCGCGACCTCCTCGATATCCATGCCGCCTTCGGTCGACGCGACAAAGGCGACGCACGACGTCTCGCGGTCGACCAGCGCGGAGAGATAATATTCGCGGTCGATGGCGGAGCCTTCCTCGATGTAGAGCCGGCGCACCTCTTTGCCGTGCGGCCCGGTCTGGTGCGTGACCAGCGTCGAGCCAAGAAGCCGCTCGGCTTCGCGCTTCACGTCGGCGACCGATTTGACGACCTTCACGCCGCCGGCTTTGCCACGGCCGCCGGCATGGATCTGCGCCTTCACTACCCAGACCGGCCCGCCGAGATCGTTCGCGGCCTTTTCCGCTTCGGCGACGGTAAAAGCCGGAATGCCGCGCGGCACCGGCACGCCGAACTCGCGCAACACGGCTTTGGCCTGGTACTCGTGGATGTTCATGCGCAGCCCCGCCCTTCGTCATTGCCCGCAACGGCGGGCAATCCAGTAACCACAAGCCTACAAACGACTCGATCGTGCGACGTCATAACCCGCGGTGAATACCGGATGCTCCGCCTGCGCGGAGCATGACAGTGAGAAAGCCATCACTTCCCAAGATCGGGAGCGATCTTCTTGCAGGCTTCAACCAAGCCTTCCACCGCTTGCGCCGATTTCTCGAACATCGCGCGCTCGGCGCCGTTCAGCTCGATCTCGACAACGCGCTCGACGCCTTTGCTGCCGATCACCACCGGCACACCGACATAGAGATCTTTCACGCCGTATTCGCCGTTGAGCCAGACGGCGGCCGGCAGTACGCGCTTCTTGTCCCGCAGATAGCTCTCCGCCATCGCGATCGCGGAAGCGGCCGGCGCGTAGAAGGCGGAACCGGTCTTGAGCAGGCTGACGATCTCGCCGCCGCCATTGCGCGTGCGATCGACGATTTCGTCGATCCGCGCCTGCGTGGTCCAGCCCATTTTGACCAGGTCGGGCAGCGGAATGCCGGCTACGGCCGAATAGCGCACCAGCGGCACCATGCTGTCGCCATGGCCGCCGAGCACGAAGGCGGTGACGTCTTCCACGGAAACATTGAACTCGTCGGCCAGGAAATAACGAAACCGCGCGGAATCGAGCACGCCGGCCATGCCGACCACCATGGTTTTCGGCAACCCGCAGCATTTTTGCAGCGCCCAGACCATGGCATCGAGCGGATTGGTGATGCAGATGACGAACGCATTGGGCGCATACTTTTTCAGACCCGCGCCGACCTGCTCCATCACCTTGAGGTTGATGCTGAGCAAATCATCGCGGCTCATGCCCGGCTTGCGCGGCACGCCGGCGGTGACGATGCAGACCGCCGCGCCCTCGATCGCCTCATAGGAATTGGTGCCGGTAAGGCGAGCGTCGAAACCTTCGACCGGCGACGCCTGGACGAGATCGAGCGCCTTGCCCTGCGGGACGCCCTCGGCGACGTCGAACATGACGACGTCGCCCAGCTCTTTCAGACCGATAAGAAGCGCCAGCGTGCCGCCGATCTGACCCGAGCCTATCAATGCGATCTTGCTTCGCGCCATCAGACAAATGTCCTTGATTGGGAGAAAAGCCCGGCTAACGGCGTCATTAGCCGTTTCGGGTGACGCGTTCAAGTCGGGACCGTCGATCCCTGCGTCACGTCTCGACGATACCGGTCGACGCGCCGGTTGTCCGCGCATGCTCAGCGCCGTGCGGCCGCGCCAGATAGGCTTGCGATCGCATCTCGATCAGCCGCGAGGCGGTGCGTTTGAATTCCCCCGCCTCGAAGCCTTCGTCCGCGCGATAGAGCGCATCGGGCTCTGCGGCGGCCGACGCGATCAGCTTTACGTTATTGTCGTAAAGCGTGTCGATCAGGATGATGAAGCGCTTCGCCGCGTTGCGATTGTCATAAGTCATGACCGGCACATGATCGAGGATGACGGTATGATATTCGTGCGCAATGCGCAGGTAGTCGGCGGCGGCGAGCGGCTGTTCGCACAGATCATGGAAGGAAAACCGCGCCACGCCCATGAACGCGCGCGGCACACGCACGCTGCGTCCTCGTAGCGCCAATTCGTGCGCCGTCCCGGCATGTCCGCCGGCGAGCCGCCGCCAAGCGTCGTCGAGCTTTAGGTCGGCCGCGGCGTCGGCCGGCACGTACCAGACCGGCAGGCCGGCAAATTTCTCCAGACGGAAGTCGGTGCGCGCGCTAAGCTGCACGACATCCATATGCGCTTGCAGCATATGAATGAAAGGCACGAACAAAGCGCGGTTCAAGCCGCCCTTGTAGAGCTCGTCGGGCGGCACATTCGACGTTGCGACCACCACGACGCTGCGCTCGAATAATTGGGTAAAGAGCCGCCCGAGAATCATGGCGTCGGCGATGTCGGTGACGTGAAACTCATCGAAGCAGAGCAGCCAGGCTTGGTCGGCCAGCGCGTCGGCAACCAGCCGGATCGGATCTTCGCCTTCGTGCTCGCCGCGCTTCATTTCCTGCCGGACCGCGTGAACGCGTTCGTGCACATCAAGCATGAACTCGTGAAAATGCGCGCGGCGTTTGCGCGCGACCGGACTCGTTTCGAAGAAGAAATCCATCAGCATGGTCTTGCCGCGGCCGACGTCGCCGTAGATGTAGATGCCTTTGATCCGCGGCAGCGCGCGTTCGCGACTGGCGAACAACCAGCCGAGCGACGAGGATTTCCGCGCCAGGCGATATTCCGCGATCCGCGTTTCCAGCCGTGCCATCATTTCGAGCACGGCGAGTTGGGCGGCATCGCTCTCGACGCGCCCAGCGGCCACACCGGCGACATATTGCGCTGTGACGGAACTCGCCATCGGAGATTTCAGCGGGACTTTAAGTGTTGCGGATTAACGGTTGTGGGTTAAACGTGGCGAACTGCACGAACGATTAGCGGCCTTGCAGCCTGCGTGCCAAGTCCGAGTGCCAAGTCCAAGTCCAAGTGTTTGATGTATTGTCGTCGCCAAATCGTCGTAAACGCTTCGCCAGCCATGCGTATACGGAATGTAGGCATGTTGCTCAATCCTTTGCCTTGCCAAATTTCCACGCCACACAACATGATGTTTTGATTCGGCGGGTTTGTCGAAATTCTCGAAGCCTGCGCGCTTTCTGGGAGGAAGCGAGAAGGAGGGTCTTGTCGACGACAACGTCAGGAGACCCAATGCAGGAAGTCCTTCCCGAAGACGGCGTGATCCGCAAATTGTGGATCGGCGAGACGGCAAAATACCTCGAGCATGTTCTGCGTCTCGATGCCGAGAGCCGGCGCAATCGATTCGCCGGCGGCGTATCCGACGACTTCGTCCGCAATTACGTCGAGCTGAACACCGGTCTCGACGCCGTCGTGCACGGCTTTTTCATCGGTGGCATGATGCGCGGCGCGGCGGAACTGCGTCCGCTCGGCTTGCGATTTCCGCGCCAGGCCGAAGCCGCGATCAGCGTGGAAAAACCTTGGCAAAGTCACGGCGTCGGCTCGGCGCTGCTTCGCCGCACGCTGTTGACGGCGCGCAACCGCGGCTTCCGGCTCCTGCACATGGCGTGCCTCGCCGACAACCATCGCATGCAGCAACTCGCGCGCAAATTCGACGCCGAGCTGTCGTTCGATTTCGGCGGCGTGGTCGGCGAGGTCGAATCCTCGCGCCCGACGCCGCTGTCGCTGATGCGCGAACTGATGTCGGACGGCCACGGCTTCGCCACCGCGATGCTCGACCTGCAATCGAGGATGCTGCGAGCATGACCCCGAAAACGCCTGCCCAGAAAAACCTGTCCTAGACATGATCCGGGATCGGCGCCGGTTTCGGAAAAATCAGAGTGTAATTCTCGCTTCGCGGCCATCCGCGCTATGCCGCGTGAGCGGATAGGCCTCCTCGACGATATAGGGGCCGCCACCGACCGAAGCGCGCGAGGAGAACAGCACGAAGCGCGATATTTCGAACGGCGGCGATCGGTAATGACCCCGCGCGGCGAGGTAATCGGCGACTTGGTGGCTTGAGGAGTCCCGCAGCCGCGCGAGCGTGATATGCGGCGTGTATTTGCGTCCCTCGGGTTCTTGACCGAGCCGCTGCAGCAGACGATCGTGTTCCGCCTGCAATTCCATCAGCGGCGTGACCGGCGCGACGGCGGCGACCACGGCGCGCGGCTTGCGCCCGCCGAACGACAACAACCCGTCGAGGCGAAGCTCGAATGGCCGGCGATGCACGCGTCCGAGTACGCCGGCAATCTCGCGCGCCAGCGCGTCGTCGATGTCGCCGATAAAGCGCAGCGTAAGGTGATAATTTTCGGGATCGATCCAGCGCGCTCCCGGCAGGCCGCCCCGCATCATGGCAAGCGATTGGGCGACTGAGGGCGGAATTTCGAGACCGGTGAACAAGCGGGGCATGACAACCTCCGGGCTCGAATAGCGAATCGCAGCGTCTTCACAATGGGGTCATCGGCCCCCGCGCGCAACCCTTCACGAAGGGTGCTGGCCGTGAATTTGGGCGATGAGCTCCAGGACCTTCGGTAAGATACGTTGGACGACCACGCCGACACCCGCGGGATTCGGGTGCATGCCGTCTTGCTGGGTGAGACTCAGATCCGCGGCAACGCCGTCGAGAAAGAACCGGTAAAGCAGCACGCCATATTTTGCCGCCAGTTCGGGATAGATGCGCTCGAACGCCTGACCGTAATCGGCGCCGAGATTTGGCGCCGCCCGCATGCCGCATAGCAAGACGGAAATGTGACGCTGCGTCAGCCGGCGCAAGATTGCATCGAGCGCGGCGCGCGTCACCTCGGGCTTGATACCGCGCAGCATGTCGTTGGCGCCGAGCTCGACGATGACCGCGTCCGTGCCTTGCGGCACCGACCAGTCGAGCCGGGCGAGCCCGTCGGAAGCGGTATCGCCGGAGACACCGGCATTGGCGATCTCGGCGGCGATGCCGTTCTTTGCCAACACCGCTTGCAACCGCGGCACGAAGCCGTCCTTTTCGGCAAGACCATATCCGGCGGTCAACGAGTCGCCGAGCGCCACGATATGAATCGGCGCTGCGGCGCGCGCGCGATGCATTGCTATCGCGGCGACGAGCGCCACGCTACAAACCGCAGCGATTTGGCGCAATGTGCGGCGCCACCCATATGAATGGACAGGCGCCGACAGTGGGCGCCGTTGTCCGCTTGCAGGATCGGAACCGGTTGGAGGCATGAACGACATTTCAGGGCATCCTTTCGCCGGCGACGCCATCGTGCTCGGCGGCGTCAACCTGTCGCTCGGCCGCGGCGCCACGCGCGTCCACATCCTGCGCGATATCGCCCTCAATATAGGTCGGGGCGAGGCCGTCGGCCTCCTCGGTCCCTCGGGCTCCGGCAAGTCGACCCTTCTCATGGTGATGACCGGATTGGAGCGGCCCGAACTCGGGCACCGTCACGGTCGCCGGCGAGGACTTAACCCGGCTCAATGAAGATCAACTGTCCCGCTTTCGCGGCAGAACGATCGGCATCGTCTTTCAGGCGTTTCACTTGATCCCGACCATGACGGCGCTGGAAAACGTCGGTATCCCGCTCGAACTCGCAGGCGCATCCGATGCGCTTTCCCGCGCCGAGCGCGAGTTGGTCGCCGTCGGGCTCACAGAGCGCATGCACCACTACCCGGCCGAGCTTTCCGGCGGCGAGCAGCAGCGCGTCGCGCTCGCCCGCGCGCTCGCGCCCAATCCCGCCATCGTCGCCGCCGACGAACCGACCGGCAATCTCGACGAGACGACCGGCCGCGATATCATCGAGCTGCTGTTTCGCGGCCATCGGGAGCGCGGCACGACGCTCGTTTTAGTCACCCACGACGCCGAGCTTGCGGCCCGCTGCGATCGCGTATTGCGCATGCATTCGGGACAAATCGAGAGCCGCATTACCCCCTCCCATAGTCCCTCGCCCGCATGCGGCGGAGGGTAGGCAGGGGGCACATGACGCAAACCGCGCGCGTCCCGCTTGCCGTAAAGCTCGCCTATAGCGCGTTCATGGCGGTGCTGATTCCGGTCTATTGGCATTATTACGGGCCAACCAACTTTCTGTATTTCTGCGACATTACGCTGATCCTGCTCCTGATCGCGATCTGGCCGGAGAACGCGCTGCTCGTCTCCATGGGCTGCGTCGGCGTTTTGGTGCCGCAGGCATTTTGGGTATTCGACTTTCTTATCAATCTGGCGGGTCATTCGCTCACCGGCATGACCGACTACATGTTCGATTCGACCCATTCGCTGTTCCTGCGGCTGTTGTCGCTGTTTCACGGCTGGCTGCCGTTCTTTCTCATCTATCTGGTGTGGAAGACCGGATATGACCGGCGCGCGTTGCCGGCATGGACCGGACTGTTCGTTGCGGTCATGCTGATTTGCTTCTTCTTGATGCCGCCGCCGACGCCGCAGCCGGGGCTGACGCCGGTCAACATCAACTATGTCTGGGGAATGCGCGACACCGCGCCTCAGACTTTGCTGCCGCCATACATCTGGTTTGCCGGATTGTTGCTCGGAATTCCGGTTTTCGTGTTCGCGCCGATGCATTTCCTCCTGGCGCGCGTGATGCCGAGCGCGAACTGATGCTGGCGCCAAACCTAAAGACAAGCAGGCTTATTCCGTGGCGCTTTGCGGTGCGCTTTATCTGGCGCGATTTGCGCGGCGGCTTGCGCGGCTTCGGCGTTTTTATCGCCTGCATCGCGCTCGGCGTCATGGCGATCGCCGGCGTCGGCTCGGTGGCCGCGAGCCTGAACGACGGTATCGGCGGCGCCGGCCGCGTGATCCTCGGCGGCGATCTCGCCTTTGCGCTCATTCAGAGGCAAGCAAGCGATGCCGAGCGCGCGTTTCTCGACGCCCATGGCAAGGCATCGGCCGCCGCCACGCTTCGGGCGATGGTAAGAACAACGCCTAAGCTTGCCGCCGATGGACGCTCGATGCTGGTCGAGCTCAAGGCGGTCGATGAGAATTATCCGCTGTTCGGCGCGGTCGTGACCGATCCCGCAATGCCGCTTACCGCATTGTTCGCCCGAGACGGCGGCGCCTTCGGCGCGGCGGTCGATCCCACGCTGTTGACGCGGCTTGATTTGAAGACCGGCGACCGCGTCACGATCGGCAATGCCGTGATCGAGCTGCGCGCGGCGCTATTGAACGAACCGGATAAACTCGCAAGCGGCATCGGCCTTGGCCCGCGCGTGCTGATCAGCGAGGCGGCACTTCAAGCCAGCGGACTCGTGCAGCCGGGAAGCCTCGTGCGCTGGCAATACCGGCTGCGTTTGCCACAAGCCGAATCGAGCGATGGCGCGGTAGCGGGAATCGAAGAACAGGCGCAGACGGAATTCCCGCAAGCGGGCTGGGAAATCCGCACCCGCATGAAGGCCTCGCCGGAGCTCGAACGCAATGTCGAGCGTTTCAGCCAGTTCCTTACGCTGGTCGGCCTGACCACGCTTCTGGTCGGCGGCGTCGGCGTCGCCAATGCCGTCGCCAGCCACTTGGCGCGCAAGCGCGACGTGATCGCGACGATGAAAGCGCTTGGCGCCACCGGCGGCGGCGTCTTCAGCGTCTATTGCGGGGAGATCGTTGTGGTCGCGCTGTTCGCCACACTGATCGGCGCGGCGCTCGGTGCGGCATTGCCGTTTGCCATGGTATCCGCATTCGGCGCGATCATTCCGCTACCGGTCGCGCCGGCCCTGCATCCGCACGTGTTGGCGTTGGCGATTGCCTATGGCCTGTTCACGGCTCTCGCCTTTGCGCTGTGGCCGCTCGGGCGCGTGCACGACATTTCGGTTGCCATGCTGTTCCGCGACCAGATCGCCGCGGAGCGCAGCTGGCCGCGGCCGCGTTACGTCATCGCGTCGGCGGCAATCGTTGCGCTTCTTGCCGCGCTTTCGATCGTGACCACGTACGACCGCCGCGTCGCCGTGTTCTTCGTGATCGCCGCCGCCGTCGTCGTCTTAGTCCTGCGGCTGATCGCGCTCGCGACGATGTGGATCGCGCGGCGATTGCCGCGCCAGCGCTCGACGAGTTTGCGGTTGGCGATCGCGAACATTCACCGCCCCGGCGCGCTGACGCCGAGCGTGATGCTCTCGCTCGGCCTCGGGCTCGCCTTGCTCGTCACCGTGGTCGAAATCGACGGCAATCTGCATCGCGAATTGGCGGAAGCGCTGCCGGACAAAGCGCCGTCGTTCTTCTTCCTCGATATCCCGGCGGCGGACGCCGCCCGCTTCGACGCCTTCACGCGCGAACAGGCGCCTGGGTCGACGGTCGAGCGCGTGCCGATGCTGCGCGGCCGTATCGTCGCGGCAAATGGCGTGGCGGCGGAGAATCTCAAGCCGGCCGCCGGATCGCGCTGGGTGCTGCGCGGCGACCGTGGCATCACTTACGCGACCGCCGTCCCCGCCGGGTCGCGCATTGTCGCCGGTCATTGGTGGAGCGCCGACTATTCCGGCGAGCCGCTGGTGTCGCTCGAGAACAGGACGGCGCAGAATCTGAATCTGAAGATCGGCGACACCGTCACGGTGAACGTGCTCGGCCGCAACATCACAGCGCGGGTCGCCAATCTTCGCGCCGTCGATTGGGAGAACCTCGGCATCAACTTCGTCCTGGTATTCTCACCGGGCGCGTTCGAAGGCGCGCCGCATAGCGACATCGCGACATTGACCTTCGCCGACGGCGGCTCGACGGCGGAGGATACGGCGATGGTCAAGGCGCTCGCCGACGCTTTCCCCACCGTGACCGCCGTGCGGGTCAAGGACGCGCTCGACGTCGTTGCGGCAATCGTCGGCAAGCTGGTGCTGGCGGTGCGCGGCGCGAGTTCGATCACGCTCATCGCCGCCGCGCTGGTGCTCGGCGGCGCATTGGCCGCGAGCCAGCGTTTCCGCGTCTATGACGCCGTGGTGCTGAAGACGCTGGGGGCGACGCGTGCGCGGCTGTTGGCCGCTTACGCTCTGGAATATCTCCTCATCGGTGTGGCGACCGCCGTATTCGGCGTCGCGGCGGGCGCGATTGCTGCCGCTCTCGTCGTCACCCGGCTGATGGAATTCCCCTTCGACTTCGTGGCCGGCGAGGCTGCCGGCGCCGCTTTCCTTGCGCTTTTTGTCACGGTGGGTTTGGGCCTCCTCGGCACCTTCTCGGCGCTTGGCCGAAAACCCGCGGAAGTGCTGCGAAACCTTTAATTCGTTGCGCCGCAAGCCGCCCGATTAAACACCATGAACAGTTCGTAACAGTCGAAAAATATGGCGTCGCACCCATCTGGCGCACCGGATGCTTTCGCACTAGATTCTCGCCAAGCGCGTTCGGCGTGCGCCGAACGCCAGACCCGGCGATACGCCGGAATAACCCAGGGGTATTTTCCATGTCCGACTTCGATCGGAATTACGCGGCCGCCAAGCCCGGCTATCGCACCGACCAGGTAGCGATCGATGCGGGTCTGCGCGCGCATATGATCCGCGTCTACAACTATATGGCCGCCGGCGTGGCGTTGACCGGCGTCCTGGCCTGGCTGACCTATCAAGCCGCTGGCGGCGACGCCATTCAAATCGCGGGTGGGCAGATCAGCGGGCTGACGTCCTTCGGACAGGCCATCTTCAGCGGCCCGCTCTCGATCATCCTGCTGCTTGGCACGCTCGGCCTGGTGTTTTTCATGAGCTACCGCATCAACCGGCTGTCCGCGGGAACCGCGCTGACGCTGTTCTTCGTCTATGCCGGCCTGCTCGGTCTGGTGCTGGGGTCGATCTTTTTGCAATACACCGGCACATCGATTACCCGGGTGTTCTTCATCTCGGCGTCGACGTTCGGCGCGATGAGCCTGTTCGGCTACACCACGCAGCGCGATCTGACCGGCGTCGGCTCGTTCATGCTCATGGGCCTGATCGGCATCATCATCGCGATGGTCGTCAACATGTTCCTGCATTCAAGCGGGCTTGACTGGGCGATCTCCGTGCTCGGCGTCCTCATCTTCGTCGGGCTGACCGCCTACGACACGCAGCGGATCAAGGAAATGTACTCGCCGATGGACGACGGCACCGTCGCCGGCCGCAAAGCGGTGATGGGCGCGCTGTCGCTCTATCTCGACTTCATCAACCTGTTCCTGATGATGCTGCGGCTGTTCGGCGACCGCCGCTAAGCAAGAGCACCATTCCTGATCGAACGCCCCGGGCCAAACCCGGGGCGTTTTCTTTCGCGCGCGTTTCCCGGACTGTATTTTCTGGCAATTTCGCCCGCGGCAATGAGCAACGTCAGTATCCGGCCGGCCGGCCCCGCCGATATCGCGGCCATTACGCGCATCTATGCCGACGCGGTCGTGCATGGGACGGCGACGTTCGAAATCGAAGCGCCGGACGAAGCGGAAATGGCGCGGCGCCAGCAGGCGCTCTTGGCAAAAGGCTATCCTTATCTCGTCGCCGAGCGCGACGGCGCAGTGGCGGGTTATGCCTATGCCGGTCCTTATCGCGACCGCCGCGCGTACGATTGGTGCGTCGAAGATTCAGTCTATGTCGCCCCGGAATTCCACCGCAAGGGAATCGGCCGGCTTTTGCTCACGCGTCTGGTCACACAGTCAGAGGCACTCGGCTTTCGTCAAATGCTCGGGGTGATCGGCGACTCGGCAAACATCGCTTCGGTTGCGGTCCATACCGCAGTCGGCTTCCGCCCTATCGGAACGTTCCAATCCGTCGGCTTCAAGCACGGAAAATGGCTCGACACCGTGCTGATGCAGCGAGCGCTTGGAAAAGCGGACAGCGCCCCGCCTTAGGCGACCGGCTCGCACTGAAGGATCAGGTCCGCTTACTGATTTGCGGGAGCAACGACCGCTCGCCGTAGCTCTGAGTCGTGTCGATGACCCGGAAATTACATCCCGATCGCGACGGTTTGGTTATTGCAAACTGGTTGTACGGAAGAATGACGATCGGGGCCATGTGGCATTCGGCAAAGTACGCAGCAAATGGGCAGACCAAGGTGGGTTCAAAGTTGTCGGCATGCTGCCAGATCGTCGGAGTGTAGTCATCGCCTCCTATGATGCCACCGGGTCGAACTTTTGGATAGGTACGGATGAGATCGATTGCGATTCCGCGAAGCGTGTGGTCGCCGTCGATATAGGCCATGTCCAGAGAGCCGTCTGGGATTCCGTCGATCATCTCCGTCGTCTTGCCGCGCAACACGATACGCCGCTCGCGGGCGAAGTCAGTCCGTGCCATCGCCTCACGGTAGATATCCTCGAATGTGGCCTGATCGACATTCGCGGGTTTGTTCCAATCTTCGAGATGCCGCCATGGATCGATCATGTAATAGCGCGCAATGCTGTCACAATGCCGTAGAATGTGCTCGGCGAAGGCGCCGCGAAGGACGCCGACCTCAAGGATGTCGCTCGCCTGCGTCAGCTCGATAATTTGCGACCAAATATCCTGGCGGCAAGAGCCGGTCGACGCCGATGCGATAATGCGCGCGATCAAATCCTCGGTGGACGATATCGCCTGAACCGCCGATCGCCGACGATGAACCTTGCGGAGAAGGGACAAGTAACGAGATTGACCAAACCGCGTCCGGACCCTCATAATGCTTGGCTAACTCATCATAATTAGTCTCGCAAGCTACACACCTCCCATGTGCAAAGTCGACGATGGACATCGACGAGTGCGTGAACTGCGTTCCAAAACGATCCGACTCTTATAACGTTGCGCCGGAACTCGATGGCAGATGGCCGCCTGAAATCCGAATGTGCGGCCTGGAGCAAGGCTTGCCATGAAGAAGAGCATGCGGCCGAAAGGCTCGGTAGCCGAGGCTTTCGGCTTTCGGAGGAGCACCGGAATCGTGACTTTCAGGAACTCGGACCCCCTCGGATTTTCCGGCGCAGCGAAGGCCGCGCCAACGGGCGGCGTTGAACATGGATCGGCAATTCGTTTCCTACCCCAAGGCGGGCCGGAGCTGGATCAGGTACATCCTGCACCTGCTCGGATTGGAAAAGCGGATCCATTTTCATCATGATGGCTGTGAGTTCAGCGATAGGTCCAAGCCACCCCTTGCGTTGGACTTCGCCGCTCGCCTGCGTACATACAGCAAAGGCGGAAGGATCGTTTATCTCGGGCGCGATCCTCGGGATGTCATGGTCAGCTTGTACTTTCAAATTAAGGGACGAATGCGAGACGTGTTGGACTTTGAAGGAGATATCGCCGCCTTCATTCGAGACGAGTATTTCGGTGCGGCAAACTTGCTCGAGTTCGACCGACAGTGGCGGGAACTCTGCCGCCACGGTCTCGCTTTATGCGTCACTTATGAGGAATGTCACGAGAACGTTCAGAGTGTACTCCGGAAAATATTGATATGGTATGATTTGGATGTGCGCGACCAGGAGCTTCAGGTCGCGTGCGAACGCGCCACCTTCCAAAAAATGCGAGCAGTGGAACTGAGTGGCGACTTTGCAGAACCTTGGCTGCGGCCGAGAAACGGCGTGACAAAGACGCGGCGTGGCATCGCGGGCGGCTATGCTGACACGCTTTCCGGCGCCGACATTGCGTTTCTGGAGCAAGCGATCGTAACGGTCGGCGTGAAATCATGATCGCCACCGGCGACGATCCGGCGACAACGGAGTTGCCGTCAAAGGGTCCCCTCGCCGGAGAGCAAGTCAGTTTTGCAATGTGCCTGGAAGCCAACCGGCTTGCGCCGCAGGGGCTTCTGTTGTGCGAAAGCATACGAACGTTTGGCGGACCGTACGCAAATTCGCCGATATTCGCCATTTCGCCACGACCAGATTTGGCGCTGGGCTCCGAAGTGCGCGTGCATTTGCGCGACCTCGGCGTCACATATGTCGTTGAGCCTCTCAATCTGACCGGACATCCCTATGGCACGATCAATCGGATCGTCGCGGGCGCTTGGGCCGAAGCCCATCTGGCCAGTCCGTACTTAGTCATGCTCGACACCGACATGGTTTTTGCCGCCGAACCGAAACTGGTGCGAGCTGATGCGGGTGTGCGACCGGTGGACTCGAAAGGGTCCGCATCGAGCGGTGCCGGCGATTACCTTGACGCCTATTGGGCGCGCATTTGCGCCTTTGCCGGTCTTGTCCCTGACGACCTCCCGGTCCTGCTCACCACGATAGGCAATCAACGGATTCGAGCATCTTACAACGGGGGCTTTGCGGTCATCCGTCGCGCGCTGGCCATCCTTCAGCATACTCGGGACGTCTTCTTCCGATCGCTGGCCGAAGACTTGCGGCCTTTCGCAGGCCACGGATTAAATATCAGGGCTTCGACCGGGCTCGTTGGAACGGCAGCAAGCGAGTGGTGGGGCTCGAGTTAGGCTGCCCTCAGTGCCGCGATTTGGTCGAAGACCCGGGACGTTCATGTTTATGGACCGGATTATAACATACCGCTTCACTTGTTGGTCGATGATACCCGATGCTGGCCTCGTCGGGGCGGCTCTGAGCCGGTTCTTCTGCATTACCATTACCTGACCGAGACTCAGTATCGGGACGAACTGCCTACGGTCTTAAAGAAAGTCGGGTGCTCACCGCGAGCTGCGACCTGGATAATGGCCAGAGTCGACATGTTCGATTGAGCTTCCGCCATGTCAAAATCCCGGTCGAAATATCGGCCCTGACCGATTTCTTTTGGGCCCGGCGCCACGGCTCTACCGACGCCATTAGCCGCCTCCTACCGTCGGGAGAGTTTTTCAGCAGCCGGCTAGCCCGCCACCACGCGAAGCGAGCGGTCGAGCGCGCCGAGCACCCGGTCGAGTTCGTGACCGCGGCGGACGATATGTCCGGTAGCCGAAATCACGCTGAAGGCGCCCTGGCGACGGCCGAGTTTCGGATTTTTCTCGATCCGGTAGATCGGCATTTCCGAAGCGCGGCGGAAAACCGAAAACACCGCGCGATCTTTGAGGAAATCGATTGCGTAATCACGCCACTCGCCGGCTGCGACTTTGCGGCCATAGAGCCTGAGAATGCGGTCAAGCTCGCGCCGGCTGAAGGTTACTTCGCTTGCGGGGACGTGCGGACGATGCTCGCCCCCGCGCCACGCGCTTGGATCGGTCTCGCCGAAATCCATACGGCGCCTCCTTGTGTCATTGAAACTTCATGATCGCGCCAGAATGGACGGCCGGCAAGGGCCTATCGGCGCGGCAAATCGCAGGTTGGCGGCGCGTTCGGCCCGCCCCAGCGGCAAAATCGGATACCCGACATTACCTCGGCCTGCGACATATTTGACCGCTGGAATCACGCGTTCGTTAGGCGAATCATAATACGGCCCTATTTCGGCCAATCACGCGCCAAGCTACACTGCGAGATACTAGCCTGTTGCCTCAAGGCCCGATTCGGATCGCGTTCCGGATTCCTCAGCCCCCCAGCCCCCCGGGGCGTGAACGGATCGGGCCAAAGGGCAACAAGGTTCACAGTATGGTTCATTCCCCAATCCCTTAGGCCGGCGCGTTGCCGGCCTTTTTTATTCGGACGTCTTTTTATTCGGACGTCTACCGGAGCGGAACGAAAGCCGCGCCCAGGATGATGCCGGGATTATCGCGCGTGCCCTCTTGCACCATGACGGCTGCGGCATCGACACCGTCGGTCTTGATCTCGGACATCGGGATGTTCCAGCTCGACGCCGCACCGGTCCAATCGCCAAGCTTCCGCCAGCTGCGCACGACGTTGTGATAGGTGATGGTGTGGCCGCGATTCTCACCGCGGCCGATGGCGACGGCTACCGCATTCGCCAGCGGACACAGCCACACTTCGCCGGCATTGTAAGGGCTCTCCGCCGACTCGATTTTCACGTTCAGACCGTTCTCGCCCACCGTCATCGACACCGGCACCGACATCACGCCTGATTTTTGATCGGTCTGCTCGATCGCATGCTCGATGGCTGCCTTGTCGCTGCCGAGCGCATGCGTGCTGCCGTTGACCACGATTTGCGGCGTATAGACCTGACGATCGCCACGCATGTGCGCATAGGCGCGCTGCCGCGCCGAATCCGCCGGACTGGCAAGCGTATCTTTCCAGCCGAGATAATCCCAATAATCGATCGGCAGGCTGAGCACGACGAGCGACGGATCGGCCGCGAACTCGCCAAGAAGCTTGTCGGCAGCGGGGCAGGATGAGCAGCCCTGACTGGTGAACAGTTCAAGCAGCGCCCGCCGCTCGGCGGCGCGCGCAACCGCGAATGTCGCAATCAAGAAGCCCGCAATGAGGGATGCCGACGCGAGGCGGCGACGCAGCATTCCAACCTCCACCCCCCGACCCCAAGCGAATGATTCGGCCCTCGGTGACGGTTTCGTGACGCCGGCATCTCTAACGCCGGCGCCAGTCACCCGCCACTCAATTCGCGGTGAGGACGAGAAGTTTAATCCTCGACACTCGCCGAAACGTTAAGCGGCGAGATGGCGCAGGACGTACTGCAGGATGCCGCCGTTGCGGTAGTATTCCAGTTCGTCGCCCGTATCGATCCGGCAGATCAGCGGTACGCGCTTGAGTCCGCCGTCGGAGGCGACGATCTCGGCGAGGAGACGCTGATGCGGCTTGAGATCGCCATGCAGGCCGCGGATTGTGACCTGCTCGTCGCCCTTTAGGCCGAGCGTCTGCCAGGACGTGCCTTCTTCGAACACGAGCGGCACGACGCCCATGCCGACGAGGTTGGAGCGGTGAATGCGCTCGAAGCTCTGCGCGATCACGGCGCGCACGCCGAGCAGGGTCGCGCCTTTCGCCGCCCAGTCGCGCGACGATCCGGTGCCGTATTCTTTGCCGGCAATCACGACGAGCGGCACGTTCTCCGATTTGTAGCGCATCGCCGCGTCATAGATCGTCATGCGCTGTTTCGACGGATAGTGGATGGTGTAACCACCCTCGACGCCGGGCACCATTTGATTCTTGATGCGGATATTGGCGAAAGTGCCGCGCATCATCACCTGGTGATTGCCGCGCCGCGTGCCGTACTGGTTGAAGTCCCGCGGACGGACCTGATGGTCGCGCAGGTACTCGCCGGCCGGGCTTTCCTCCTTGATCGATCCCGCCGGCGAGATGTGGTCGGTCGTGATCGAATCGAGGAACAGGCCGAGGACGCGCGCGTCGACAATGTCGTCGATCGGCTGGCTGCGCTTCGGCATGTCTTCGAAATAGGGCGGGTTCTGAACGTAGGTGGAGCGATCGTCCCATTTGTAGGTCAGCCCGCCCTGCACGCTGATCTTGCGCCAGTTGGCGTCGCCCTTGAATACGTCGCCGTATTTGCGCGTAAACATCTGCTTATTGATGTTCTTGCGGATCACCTCGGCGATCTCGCGGCTCGACGGCCAGATGTCGCGCAAATAAACCTTGCGGCCCTTCTGGTCGGTGCCGAGCGGCGCCTTGGCGATATCGTTTTGCATCGAACCGGCGATCGCATAGGCCACCACCAAAGGCGGCGACGCGAGATAATTGGCGCGCACGTCGGCATTGACGCGGCCTTCGAAGTTGCGATTGCCCGAGAGCACCGCGGCCGCCACCAGGTCGTTCTTATTGATCGCTTCGGAAATCTCCTCGGGCAGCGGGCCCGAATTGCCGATGCAGGTAGTGCAGCCGAAACCGACCAGATTGAAGCCGAGCGTGTCGAGATCCTTCTGTAAACCGGATTTCGCCAGATATTCGGCGACCACCTGCGAGCCCGGCGCCAGCGAGGTCTTCACCCACGGCTTCACCGTAAGCCCCTTCGCCGCCGCCTTGCGGGCAAGGAGCCCGGCCGCAACCATCACGCTCGGATTCGACGTGTTGGTGCAGGAGGTAATCGCCGCGATCACCACGTCGCCGTGGCCGAGCGTGTGCTTGCGGCCTTGCACCGGGACCCGCTTGTCCATCTCGGCGGACTTGTTGAATTCCTTGTCCATCGCCTGCGCAAAGCCGCTCTTGACCTCTTTAAGCGCAATGCGGTCCTGCGGACGCTTCGGCCCGGCGAGCGACGGCTCAATCGACGATAGTTCAAGCTTGAGCACGTCGGTGAAGACCGGATCCGGCGTGTTCTTGGTGCGATACATGCCCTGCGCCTTGGCGTAGGCAATGACGAGCGCGATACGCTCCGCCGAACGGCCGGTGTCGCGCAGATAGCGGATGGTATCGTCGTCGATCGGAAAGAAGCCGCAGGTCGCGCCGTATTCCGGCGACATGTTGCCGAGCGTGGCGCGGTCGGCGATCGTCAGATTGGTCAGACCCGGACCGAAATATTCGACGAACTTTCCGACGACGCCGCGCTTGCGCAGCAGCTGCGTCACGGTCAGCACGAGATCGGTCGCGGTCATGCCTTCCTTGAGCTTGCCGTTCAACCGCACGCCGATCACTTCCGGCAGCAGCATCGAATAGGGCTGGCCGAGCATCGCCGCTTCCGCCTCGATGCCGCCGACGCCCCAACCGAGCACGGATAGACCGTTGACCATGGTGGTGTGCGAATCGGTGCCGACCAGCGTGTCCGGATAAGCGAGCTCGGTGGCGACGGTCTTGTCCGGGAGTTGAATCTTGGTCTTCGACGTCCACACCGTCTGCGACAGATATTCAAGATTGACCTGATGGCAGATGCCGGTTCCGGGAGGCACCACGCGGAAATCCTCGAACGAGCGCTGCGCCCATTTGAGAAATTTGTAGCGCTCCTGGTTCTGCTTGTACTCGTCCTCGACGTTCTGCTTGAGCGCGAGATTATTGCCGAAATGATTGACCGCGACCGAATGGTCGATGACCAGATCCACCGGGACCAGCGGATTGATCTTTTTCGGATCGCCGCCGAGATGGTCCATGGCGTCGCGCATGGCGGCGAGATCGACCACCGCCGGCACGCCGGTGAAATCCTGCATCAGCACCCGCGCCGGCCGGAACGCGATCTCGCGCTCCGAAGTCTTGGTCTTGAGCCATTGCGCGACGGCCTGGATGTCCTGCTTAGTGACCGAGCGGCCGTCCTCGTTGCGTAACAGGTTCTCCAGCAAAACCTTGAGCGAAAAGGGCAGCCGCGAAATCCCCTTCAAGCCGTTTTTTTCCGCCGTCGGCAGGCTGTAATACGCATAGGTCTTGGAGCCGACCTTAAGCGGCCGGAGGCACTTGAAGCTATCGAGCGAATCCATGACTTTTTTCCCATCCCGCCGGCCGGGCGCCGGCGCAATTTTGATATAATTTATTACCGAAACAGGCCCTAACCCCCTCGCTTCCCTCCCCCGCTCGCGGGCAAGAAAAGGAGGGGAAATCGGACGTGGCAAGCGTCGCCGGCGCGCCGCAGCCCGACCTGCGGCTTATAAGGTCTTTTGGGCAGTTGTGCCAGTTCAGCAACGAATGGTCCGGTAACATGCCTTGCATGGCCCGAAGTGCCGAAAAATGGCGCCGCAGATCGCCACTAGGTCGTTGCTGATGCGCCTTACCGCTGTCGAACTGGTCTGTCACCGCGGCGGCCGCGACGTCTTCTCAGGCGTCAGCTTCGCGGTGGGATCCGGTGAGGCTTTGACCATTAGCGGCCGCAATGGCGCGGGAAAATCGTCGCTTTTGCGCATGGTCGTGGGGCTTCTGCGCACGACCGGAGGCCGGATCGCGCTGGAGGGGGGCGACTCGGAATTGAGCATTGCCGAGCAGGCCCACTATCTCGGCCACCAGGATGCCCTGAAGGGCTCGCTTTCGGTCGCGGAAAACTTACGCTTTTGGGCCGGTTTTTTCGGTGCCCGGTCGATCGATGTCCGCGAGCCGCTTGAGGCGGTCGGCCTTAGCGCGCTCGCGGGCCTGCCGGCCGCCTATCTTTCGGCTGGACAGCGACGACGGCTGTCGATAGCGCGGCTGATCGCGGCGCCGCGCCATATCTGGCTGCTCGACGAGCCGACCAGCACGCTCGATGCGGCGGCGCAGGACCGCCTCGCCGATTTGATGCGGGCGCATCTCGCCGGCGGCGGCCTCATTCTCGCGGCAAGCCACGGGCCGATCGGACTCCAAAAGACCGAGGAGTTGCGGCTGGATCAAACAGTCGCCGCCGGAGCCGCGACATGACCCCGCTCGCCGCCCTCCTGGTGCGCGATATGCGCATCGCCATGCGCGTCGGCGGCGGTGCCCTGATGGGGGTGCTGTTCTTCGTGGTCGTGGTTACGCTGATCCCGTTCGCCATCGGGTCGGATCTCGTGCTCTTAAAGCGCATCGGGCCGGCGATACTGTGGCTCGCGGCGTTGCTCGCGAGTTTGTTGGCGCTCGACCGGCTGTTTGCCGGCGATCACGATGACGGCTCACTCGATCTTATCCTGATGGGCCGCGCGCCTCTGGAACTCGTGGTCGCGGTGAAGGGTTTTGCCCATTGGCTCACGACAGGACTGCCGCTCGTGATCTGCGCGCCGCTGATCGGGTTGTTGCTCAATCTCGACCTGACGAGCGAGGGCGCGCTCATGCTGACGTTGATCGTCGGCACCCCGGCGCTGACCTTCATCGGCCTCATCGGCGCCGCCATCGCCGTGACGCTGCGCCGCGGCGGATTATTGCTCGCCGTCATCGTGCTGCCGCTGACCGTTCCGATCTTGATCTTCGGCGTCGCCGCCGCCAATGCGGCGGTCACCGGGCCGGCGCCGTTCGGAACGCCGTTCACGATTTTTGCGCGCTGACGCTTGCCAGTCTCGTAGTTGGACCTTTTGCCGCCGCAGCGGCGCTGCGGCAAGAGATCGAATAATGAAATGGAATGGCAATCTTGCTCATGCAAAAGTGACGGCGGATCTGGCAGAGCCGCATTGTGCTCCTGCCGGTAACTGCACTAGACCTTGATCCGGTCCATTTGAATCGAATCAAGGTCTGACATTCCTAGTTTGAGCATGATCTTTTCCGAATACCGGTATCCGCTTTTCGGGATCATGCTCTAAAGAACCGGGTTTGATGGAAAGCTGCCGATGGCCCTCCTCGATCTCGCCAACCCGTCGCGGTTCCTGAAGTTCGCCAACAGCATCATTCCGTGGCTTGCCGGCGTGACGGTTCTCGTCTTCGCCTTCGCCATCGAGCAGGCGATGATCGCGCCGGGCGACTATCAGCAAGGCGCCACCGTCAAGATCATGTACCTGCACGTGCCGTCGGCTTGGCTCGGCATGCTGTGCTGGGGACTGATGTCGGTCGCGGCGCTGGGCACTTTGGTGTGGCGCCACCCGCTCGCCGACGTCGCGGCCAAAGCGGCGGCGCCGATCGGCGCGGCATTTACGCTGCTTTGCCTCGTCACCGGCTCGCTGTGGGGCCGGCCGGAATGGGGCACCTACTGGGTATGGGACGCGCGGCTCACTTCGGAACTGGTTCTGTTCCTGCTCTATCTCGCCGTCATCGCGCTGTGGCGCACCGTCGAGGATCCGTCGCGTGCGGCGCGCGCCGTGGCGGTGCTGACGCTGGTCGGGGCGCTCGATCTGCCGATCATCAAATTCTCGGTCGATTGGTGGAATACGCTGCATCAAGGCGCGTCGGTATTTCGCATCGGCGGTTCGACGATCTATCCGACGATCCTCATGCCGCTTTTCCTCATGGCGGGAGCGTTCACGCTGCTGTTTTTCACGTTCGTCCTTGCAGCGATGCGCAATGAAATCCTGCGCCGTCGCGTGCGCACCCTGCAGCTCATGCAGGCGAACGCCGCGAGCTGACGATGGAGACGACGGCGCATATCGATTTCATCGCCGCGGCCTATGCCGCCGCGGCAATCGTTGTCGGCGCATTGATTGCCTGGGTGATACTCGATTACCGCGCGCAGGTGCGGAGAATTGCGGAACTTGAAATGCAGGGATTTAGCCGCCGATCCGCCGCCGAATCCGAGCGGTCCATGCAACTGGACGAGGAAGCGGCAAGGGCACAGGCAAAGGAACAGGCATGAGCGTCGCGGAAAACGGAAGCCGCACCGTGCGCTGGCGCCGCGTTCTGTGGCTCGTGCCGCTCGGCATCTTCCTTGGGCTCGTGGTCTTGTTTCTTATCCAGCTCAATGCCGGCGACCCTTCGTTCATTCCCTCGGCTCTGATCGGGCACCAAGCGCCGCAAACGCCGCTGCCGCCAATCGCCGGCCTCGAGCGCGACGGCGCGCCGGTCCCCGGCATTGCTCCGGCGGATTTCAAAGGCGCGGTGACGGTCGTGAACGTCTGGGCGTCGTGGTGCGTGCCGTGCCACGACGAAGCGCCGCTGCTCTCGCAACTGGGCAAGGACACCCGATTCCGCCTGGTCGGCATCAATTACAAGGACGATCCCGACAACGCGCGGCGTTTCCTCGGCCGCTACGGCGATCCGTTCGTCGCGGCCGGCGCCGACCAAAGCGGCCGCGTCGCGATCGACTGGGGCGTCTATGGCGTGCCGGAAACTTTTGTGATCGGCCGCGATAGCCGCATCGCCTACAAGTTGGTCGGGCCGATTACGCCTGAGAATTACGATTCGACGCTCAAGCCGCAGATCGAGAAAGCGCTCGCAGCGGGGTCGTAGCTGCGGGTTGCAAACCCGCCGCTACAGATTCTCTTCGACCGCGTATTTCTTCAGAAGCGGCATTTGCAGCGCGCCGAATAAAAAAGTCAGCGGCAGCACGCCGAACACCTTGAAATCCACCCACACATTGGTCGATGTGTTGCGCCAGACGATCTCGTTGAGGACCGCAAGTACAAAGAAGAAAATCGCCCAGCGCAGCGTCAGTTTGCGCCAGCCCTCGTCGGTCAGGTTGAACAGCGAATCGAAGACGACGCCGAGGAGCGGCTTGTTGAAGACGAGCCCGCCGATCAGCACCGCCCCGAACAACGCATAAACGATTGTCGGCTTGACCTTGATGAAGGTCGCGTCGTGCAGAACCAGCGTCAGTCCGCCGAACACCACCACGATGATCGCCGTGACCACCGGCATGATCGGCAGCTGGCGGATCAGCACGTACGAGACCGCCAGCGCCGCGAGGACCGCGATCATGAACGTCGCGGTGGCGACGAAAATCCCGTAATGCGAGTTGGCGAAAAAGAACAGCACCAGCGGCCCGAGATCGAGCGCCATCTTGAGGAGCGGGTTGAGCCGCGGTTTTGTCGTCATTGTCATGCGCGCTATGTAATGTGGTCGGGTCGCCTGCTCAATCAAGAATCGAGCCCGGCGATGGCGCGGGCAAAGTCGCACGCCGAGAACGGCGCAAGGTCGTCGATGCTTTCGCCGACGCCGACGTAATGTACCGGCAAACCGAATTTCGCCGCGATGGCGACCAGAATGCCGCCGCGCGCGGTGCCGTCGAGCTTGGTCATGGCAAGGCCGGTGACGCTGACGGCTTTCTGGAAAATCTCGACCTGCGACAGCGCGTTCTGTCCGACGGTGGCGTCGAGCACAAGCAGCACCGCATGCGGCGCCGTGGCGTCGACTTTCTTGATGACGCGGACGATCTTTTCCAGCTCGTCCATCAATTCGACGCGGTTCTGCAATCGGCCGGCGGTGTCGATGAGGAGGACATCGGTGCCGCGCTGCTTGGCCGCGCCCACCGCGTCGAAAGCAAGACCCGCGGCGTCGGCGCCGGTCTCGCGCGCAATGAAATCGGCGCCGCTGCGCGTCGCCCAGATGTTGAGTTGCTCAATTGCCGCGGCGCGGAACGTGTCGCCGGCAGCGAGCATGACGGAGCGCCCTTCGGCGCGGAATTTTGCCGCGAGCTTGCCGATCGTCGTGGTCTTGCCGGAACCGTTGACCCCGGCGACGAGAATGACGAACGGCTTTTTCGCGGCGTCGATGACAAGCGGCTGCGCCACGCCGGCAAGCGCCTTCTCGACTTCCGCCGCGACCACCGCCTTGATTTCATCGGGCGTGATCGCCGCGCTGAAGCGGCCGTAACGGAGCTCGGTAGCGATGCGGGCCGCCGTGTCCGTGCCAAGATCGGCGCGGACCAGGGTATCCTCGATCTCGTCGATCGTCGCCGCATCGAGCTGACGTTTGGCGACCACATGCGCGATGGCGCCGCCGAGCGCCGACGAGCTACGCTTGAGCCCGCCTGACAGGCGCCGCCACCAAGTTTCGGCGGTTTCAGCCGTTTCGGCCGTATTATCTGTTTTACTGTCTTGCATGCGGCGCCCGTGATAGCGGTTTCGCCATGACCCCGGAAGAGATGGTGTCGCGGCTCCTCTATCGCGATGGGCTGATGCTGGTGATCGACAAACCGGCCGGAATGGCCGTGCATCAAGGACCACCGAACAGCCACGACCGCAGCAGGGAATGCCTGCAGGACCATTTCGACGCGCTGCGCTTCGGGCTGCCGCGCGCGCCGGCGCTGGCGCACCGGCTCGACCGCGACACATCGGGATGCCTCGTGCTCGGTCGCCATCGCAAAGCGCTGGCGCAGCTCGGCAAGCTGTTCAAGAGCGGCGCGATCGACAAGACCTACTGGGCCGCGGTCGAAGGCAGCCCGGATACGGACGAAGGCCAGATCGAGCTGCCGCTCGGCCGCCTCGACGTGACGCGCGGCTGGTGGATGAAGCACGATCCGAAGGGCCAGCCGGCGGCGACCAAGTGGAAGGTCATGGGGCGCTCACAGGGCACACCCCATGCCCTGACCTGGCTCGCCCTCGAACCCTTGACCGGACGCACACACCAGCTTCGCGTGCATTGCGCGGAGATGGGCTGGCCTATTCTGGGCGATGCGGTGTACGGCACGGCGCCGCGACAGGGCGGCCCGCCTCTTCATCTGCACGCCCGTGAAATCGTCGTGCCGCTTTACAAGAACCGCCCGCCGATTCGAGTCACAGCGCCGCTACCGCCGCACATGCGTCAGCGCTTGGTGGAATGCGGATGGCAGGCCGAGGAAGCCCCAACGCCGTCATTCCGGGGCCCGAGCGAAACGAGGGAGCCCGGAATCCATAGCCACGAACCGTGAAAATACTGCACGAATCGTGACTATGGATTCCGAACTCGCCGCTTCGCGGCGATCCAGAATGACGCTCAATATATCGTCTGTTTGATGCGCTCCGGCGCCAAGCGATCGTGCTCCGGGCCGCCCATCTTGCCGTCGGTCAATTCGGCGAGGATCGCGCCCGGCGTCGGCAAGGTCCGGCGATCGACTTTGCTCGCCGCATCCCACAGTTTCGAACGGATGATCGCCTTGGTGCACTGGAAGTAGGCCTTCTCGACCGTCACGACCAGCACGCATTTCGGCACCTTGCCGTTGAAGACAAAACTTTCGGTCAGCTTCGGGTCGGTGGATATCTTGGCGCGGCCGATGATGCGCATCGTCTCGCCGACGCCCGGAATAAGGAACAACAGCGCGACGCGCGGATCGCGCACCAGATTGCGCAAGCTGTCGATGCGATTGTTGCCGCGGCGATCCGGAATAAGGAGCGTGTGCTCGTCGATGACCCGCACGAAACCGGGCGGGTCGCCACGTGGCGAGCAATCGAGGCCTTCGGGACCGCAGGTCGCCAGCACGACGAACGGCGCGGCTTCGATCAGCTTGCGATATTGCGGAGTGACGCGGTTGGCTTCCTTGAACACCGCCGGGCCATACGGCGCATCGCTGTACAGGTTCTCGAGCTGCTCAGTGGTCGATACCGTGTAACTTTGCCCGCTGCCGTCCATCATACATTCTCCGATCTGGCACGGTCTCCAATTCAGTTTACCTCACGCCGCCAGCAATTGTCTGCCGTCGTGCGCGGCGATTTTGAGATCGAGAATTGCGCCCGGTTCGGCCGGCGTCGCGAGCAAGACTTTGGTAAACTGCTCGGTGTGGCCGGCGGCGTTCAATTCCGCCAACACGCGGCGCGTCGCGCCGACTTCGGCGTCGAGATGCCGGCGTAGCGCCAGTGCGCCGCGCTCGCGCAGGCGGCGCGCGCGTTCCTTGATTATGGCGCGGTCGAGTTGCGGCATGCGCGCCGCCGGAGTTTGCGGCCTGGGCGAGAAGGGAAAGACATGCAGATGCGTCAGCCCGCATTCCGCGACGAGATCGAGCGAGCGCCGGAACATATCTTCGGTCTCGGTCGGGAAACCGGCGATCAGATCGGCCCCGAACACCGTGTCCGGCCGCAGCTGCCGGACGGCATCGCAGAACGCGATGGCGTCGGCGCGTAAATGCCGCCGCTTCATGCGCTTGAGGATAAGATCGTCGCCGGCCTGCAAAGACAGGTGCAGATGCGGCATCAGCCGCGCGTCGGTCGCCAGCGCATCGAGGAGATCGCGGTCGGCCTCGACGGAATCGATCGACGATAACCGCAGCCGCTTGAGCTCCGGCGCGTGCTTGAGGATCTGCTTCACCAGCGTGCCGAGTTTTGCCGCGCCCGGCAGGTCGCCGCCATAGCTCGTGATGTCGACGCCGGTCAGCACGATTTCGCGATAGCCGTTGCCGACGAGGCGGCGCACGTCCTCGACCACCGCGCCCATCGGCACCGAGCGCGAATTGCCCCGCCCGAAGGGGATGATGCAGAACGTGCAGCGGTGATCGCAGCCGTTCTGCACTTGGACGAAGGCGCGGGTACGAGCTGCAAAAACGTCGACCAGATGTGCCGCGGTCTGCCGCACCGCCATGATGTCGTTGACGTTTGCCTTCGGCGCGCCGTCGATATCGAACGCGGCGCGCGCTCGCGCCCAGCCCGCGGGGTCGAGCTTTTCCGCGTTGCCCAGCACGCGATCGGTCTCGGCCATGGCGACAAAAGTCTGCGGCTCGGTCTGCGCCGCGCAACCGGTAACGACGATCTTGGCCTGCGGACGGTCGCGGCGCAGCGCCCGGATCGCCTGCCGCGCCTGCCGCACCGCCTCCGCCGTGACCGCGCAGGTATTGACGACGACTGTGTCGGTGAAACCGGCGCGCTCCGCCTCGCGGCGGATCACCTCCGATTCAGCGGCGTTAAGTCGGCAGCCGAAAGTGAGAACCTCGACGCTCATCGTTACGTTGCTCCCGCGCCGGCATTGGCGAACAAGGCCGCGTCGAACCGGCCCTTGTGTTCGTATTCAACCGGGCCGGTCATCAACACGTGATCGTCGCTCTCGCGCCATTCGATTGCGAGATCGCCGCCGGGCAGACTGACCGTCACTTTGCGCCCAGTGCGATTAAGCCGCGCTGCGGCGACGGCTGCGGCGCAGGCCGCCGAGCCGCAGGCTTGGGTCAGTCCGGCGCCGCGTTCCCAAGTGCGGATCACGATACGGTCACGCGACGGCGTCGCGGCAAGCGTGATATTGGCGCGCTGCGGGAACATCGGATGGTGCTCGAGCAGCGGGCCGATTTTGCCGAGATCGTAAGCCGCGGGATCGTCCACCCAAAAGATCGCATGCGGATTGCCCATGCTCACCACGGCGGGAGAATGCAGGACCGGCGCGCCGCGCGGCCCGATTTCGAGTTCGATCGCGCGCGTATCGGCGAATTCCTGCGCCAGCGGAATCTCGTCCCAACGCAAACGTGGCGGGCCCATATCCACGGTGAATAGACCGCTGGCCTCGCGCCGGCAGGAGACGACGCCGGCCGGCGTGGCGAATTTCAGCTCGGCGCGGCCGGTTTCCTCACTGATGAGCGCGGCCACGCAGCGCATGCCGTTGCCGCAGGCGCCCGCTTCGGAACCATCGCTGTTGTAGATGCGGATCGATGCATCGGCATCCCCGCGTGCAGGATAAAGCGCCATGAGCTGGTCGTACGGCTCTTGGCGGGCCGCTGCGCGCGCGTCGCCGGCATCGATCGGGCTTTGCGCACTCGAACTTGGCGCGCGGCGCAAATCTACAATGACGATCTCGTTGCCGAGGCCGTTCATCTTGATGAAGTCGCGATTGCCCAGCGCGCTCATGCCACTGCCCCGAACTAAAACCCGCAAAAAGTCCTAATGTGAAGGACTTATATGAGAATTCGCTCGTCATGCGCCAGTGTCCGCGGGCCGTGACGGCAATTTGGGCAGGGCGGAACGCGCCGGAACATGCTAGATTCGATGCGGGGACGAACAAAGGACGAGCGACGGCGCAGCCGCGGGCGCCGGTCTGCCGATTCGAGGAGAAAGTGATGTCGTTCCGCTTAGCGCTGCGCGCCGGTCTCGCGTGCGCTGCTTTTGCCATAACCGTTGCGCTCGGAGCGTCGCAGCCGACATTTTCGCAGAGTCTGGCGCAAGGCCCGACGCCAACACCCGCACAGACTTCGCCGCAAGGCCCCGCGCCGACGCCGCCGACTGCCGTGGCGCCGCGCCTGGCGCCCGAGCAAATCGCTCCGCCAACGACGCCGGCTCAGCCGGGCGATGTGTTCGGCCAGGACACGACGCTCACCGCGAGGACGATGATATACGTGAAGGGCACCGGCACCTGGGACAAAACTTTCGAAATCGTCACCGCTTCGCTCAAGAAGATCAAAACCTACCTCGATAAGGAAGGCATCAAGCCCGATGGCCTGCCGATGACGATCTTCACGGCCTCCGACGATAACGGCTTCGACTACGAGATCGGGATCCCGATCGCCGCCCCGCCGAATAATCCGCCGCACGGGGAATTTGCCGTCGGCCAGACGCCGGACGGCGCGGCGCTCAAATTCGTCTATCGCGGTTCGTATGACGATCTCGACAATACCTACGAGACGATCACCGACTATCTCGACGAGAAGCGGCTCGACGCCAAGGAAATGGTCGAAGAATACGTCACCGACCCGCTCACCACCGACGCCGGCAAGCTGGTCGTCAACGTTTACGTCTTGATCAAGCCGCCGGACACTTCTCCCGGTTAAAGACCGATAGATCGCGCTTACAACTGCCATACCTGCCCGGGCCGCAACGTGCGGAAACGCGCGGTGGGGATTCCGGCAAGTTTCAAGGCGTCGGCAAGTGCGACGAGCGGCGCGTCGATTGCCTCGTCGGTAAGCTGGAACGTGCCGAAATGGTGCCCGAGCGCAAGCTCGGCGCCGCAATCGGTGAAAGCCTGCACCGACTCGGCTGGATTCATGTGCTGATCGCGCATGAACCAGCGCGGCTCGTAGGCTCCGATTGGCAGTATGGCGAGGCGGAACGGTCCATGGTGCTGGCGCGCGTTATGGAAATGGCGCCCGTCCCCGTAGCCTGAAGTCGGCGACGAAATAGATACGTCCGGCGGGCGTTTCGATGACGAACGACGCCCATAGCGACATGTTGCGGTCGGACAAATTGCGCGCCGACCAATGTCGCGTGGCCACGGGGATCACGGCTAGGCCCGCGCCGATATCGATCCGCTGACCCCAGTCATAGCCTTCGGCCGCGATTGCAGGATCATGATTTCGCATGATCGCGTCATTGCCGAGCGGCGCGATGACGCGGGCGCGATGCGCGGCTGCGAGCCGCGACAGCGTGGCGAGATCGAGATGATCATAGTGGCCGTGCGACACCAGCACGGCATCGAGCGGCGGCAAGTCTGCGAAGTCGATGCCCGGATCGTTGACCCGCTTCGGCCCGATAAAACGGAACGGCGAGGCGCGCTTCGACCATATCGGGTCGAGCAGGATATTGCGTCCGGCGGTCTGGATGAGGAAGCTCGCATGGCCGACATAGCAAATACGCCAGACCGTGCCCTCGACGCGTGCCGGCGGCCGGTCGGCATAAGGCGACGGCGCCCAGGACGGCCACCTCGCCCTGCTGGCGCGCCAATTTCGATCAATCATCCAGCGCAATAGATCGCGCCGGCTTCGCGGCGGCGCGCCGTCTGGGTCAAAAAACCGCTCGCCGTCGAAATGATCGGAGACCGGACCATGGTAATAGCGTGACATGGCCCCCATACCATACAGCTTGGCTGCCCCGGCGGCCCGGCCATAACGCCACGGTTGACGGCAGGAGGGTCTGCACCTATTTTCCGCCCGCTCTCGCAAGAGACCGAAATTTAACCGCCGACCGGTCCAGGAGACCGGAGGTTCCCGCCCGACAGCGCAATGCGCCCTCGGGCGTTAAGGTGTTTTGACATAGGCCGCCCGCAGGGACGGCCGTACCAAGGGACGAAGAACTTGTTCGACAGTCTTTCGGAACGGCTGAACGGCATCCTCGATCGGCTGACCCGGCGCGGCGCGCTGTCGGAAGCCGACGTCGAGGCGGCGCTGCGCGAGGTGCGGCGCGCGCTGCTTGAGGCCGACGTGGCGCTCGACGTCGCGCGCGGCTTCACCGACGAGGTCAAGCGGCGCGCGGTCGGCGTCGACGTGATCAAATCGGTCACGCCCGGCCAGATGGTCGTCAAGATCGTGCACGACCAATTGATCGAGACTTTGGGATCGAGCGCCGAGCCGATCGACCTCAACGCGCCGGCGCCCGTCGTCATCATGATGGTGGGATTGCAGGGCTCGGGCAAAACCACGACCACCGCCAAGATCGCCAAGCGCCTCGCCGAGGTTTCAAAGCGCAAGGTGCTGATGGCCTCGCTCGACACACGCCGGCCGGCCGCGATGGAGCAACTCGCCGTGCTCGGCCGGCAGGTCGGCGTCGACACGCTGCCGGTCGTCGAAGGACAGACGCCGGTGCAGATCGCCGCGCGCGCGCAACAAGCGGCGCGGCTCGGCGGCTATGACGTGGTGCTGCTCGACACCGCCGGCCGGCTCACGCTCGACGAAGCGCTGATGAACGAGGCGGCGGAAGTGCGCCGCGCCGCCAATCCGCATGAGGTGCTTCTGGTCGCCGACGCGCTGACCGGCCAGGACGCCGTCAATCTCGCGCGCACGCTTCAACGAGCGGCTCGAACTCACCGGCATCGTGCTCACCCGGATCGACGGCGACGGCCGCGGCGGCGCCGCGCTGTCGATGCGCGCGGTCACCGGCAAGCCGATCAAGCTCATCGGCACCGGGGAAAAGCTCGACGCCATCGAGGATTTTTATCCGCAACGCATCGCCGACCGCATTCTCGGCATGGGCGACATCATTTCGCTGGTGGAGAAGGCCGCCACGACCATCGACGCCGAGAAGGCCGCGCGCGTCGCCGAGAAGATGCGCAAGGGCGCCTTCGATCTCGCCGATCTGCGCGAGCAGCTCACGCAGATGCAGCATATGGGCGGCATGACCGGGCTGATGTCGATGCTGCCCGGCATCGCCAAAATGAAAAACCAGCTCGCCGAGCGCAATCTCGATGAGACCGTGCTCAAGCGGCAAATGGCGATCATCGACTCGATGACGCCGCAGGAGCGGCGAAATCCCGACGTGCTCAAAGCCAGCCGCAAGCGCCGCATCGCCGCCGGCTCCGGCACCAAGCCCGAGGACATCAACAAGCTTCTCAAAATGCATCGCACCATGGCTGACGTGATGAAGGCGATGGGCGGCGCCAAGCGCGGACCGATGGCAGGCCTCGCCAATATGCTCGGCTTCGGCGGCGGCATGCCGAGCCCGGAAGAGATGGCAAAACTTGCGGAAAAAATGCCGGGCGGCCTGCCGCCGGGCATGCCCGGCGTTTCCGGCCTGCCGCCGAATTTTCCCGGATTGCCCGGCGGATTACCCGGTCTCGGTCCGAAATTTCCGGGCGGCCTGCCCGGCTTGGGAAAGAAGAAGTAACCGCACAAGCGATCGCATCAACGTAACGAAAGGAAACTGAATGTCTCTCGTCATCCGCATGGCACGCGCCGGCACCAAGAAGCGGCCGTTCTATCACATCGTCGTCGCCGACAGCCGCGCGCCCCGCGACGGCCGCTTCATCGAACGGCTCGGCTATTTCAATCCGCTATTGCCGAAGGAAAAGACCGAGCGGCTGAAGTGGGACATCGAAAAGGCCAAGGCCTGGATGGCCAAAGGCGCGCAGCCGTCCGACCGCATCATGCGTTTTCTCGACGCCGCCGGCGTGATGAAGCGAAAGGCGCGCAACAATCCGGAAAAGGCGATCCCGCGCAAGGAACGCAAGGCGAAGGAAGAAGCGGCCAAAGCTGCCGCAGGCGCAGCGCCCGCCGCGGCCGCGGCTCCGGCAGCGGCAGCGGCGCCAGCGGCACCGGCAGCGGCACCGGCGGCGCCGGCGAGCTAACGGGGAGAAACGATGGCGGGCGGCGGGCGGATATGCCTCGGCCAAATCGGCGCCGCCCACGGCGTGCGCGGCGAAGTCCGCCTGCGCTCCTTCACCGCCGATCCGGCAGCGATCGCCAGTTACGGCCCGCTCGAAACCGAGGACGGCCGCGTGTTCGAAATCGAGACGCTGCGTCCCGCCAAGGATCACTTCGTGGCGAAGTTTTCCGGCATTGCCGATCGCAGCGCCGCCGAGCGGCTCGCCCGTACAAAACTCTATGTGCCGCGCGAGCGGCTGCCGCAACCTAGCGAGCCCGATGAGTTCTATCACGCCGATCTGGTCGGCCTCGCTGTGGTCGACCGCGCCGGCCGGCAACGCGGCACCGTCATTGCAGTCCACAATTTCGGCGCCGGCGATCTGATCGAGGTGCGGCCGGACGGCGGCGGCAAGACGGAATTGTTGCCCTTCGATGCGGCCACCGTGCCGATGGTCGACGTGGCGGCGGGAAAAATCGTCGTCGATCCGCCGGCCGGGCAAGATTGAAGAGCAAAACCGATATGTGGCGCGCGAGCGTACTCACGATTTTTCCGGACATGTTTCCCGGCCCGTTAGGCGCAAGCCTTGCCGGCAAGGCTCTGGCCGCGGGCGCATGGGCGCTCGACGTCGTCGATATCCGAACCTTCGCGACCGATAAGCACCGCTCGTCGACGACACGCCGGCCGGCGGCGGCCCGGGCATGGTGATGAAGCCCGACGTGCTCGGCCGCGCCATCGACGCGACGCGCCAAGGACGACCGCCCGCGGCTCCTGTTGTCGCCGCGCGGCACGCCGCTGACGCAAGCGCGGGTCGAGGCGCTTTGCCGTGGCGCCGGCGTCGTCCTGGTCTGCGGCCGCTTCGAGGGCATCGACGAGCGCGTCATCGCAGCGCGCGGCCTGGAGGAGATTTCAATCGGCGATTATGTGCTGTCCGGCGGCGAGATCGCCGCCATGGCGCGATCGACGCCTGCGTGCGGCTCCTGCCCGGCGTCATGGGCGCTCCCGCCTCGGGCGCCGAAGAGAGCTTTGCCGACGGGCTTTTGGAATATCCGCACTATACCAGGCCGCAAGTGTGGGAGGGCCAGCCAATCCCCGAAGTCCTGACTTCGGGCGATCACGCCAAAATCGCCGCCTGGCGCCGCGCCGAGGCCGAGCGGCTGACCAGCGAGCGGCGGCCTGACCTCTGGGCGGCCTTTTTACGGCGTTTCCGGACGCGGGTCCCGAACCGGGTGACGATAGGGTGACAAAGCCCGCGCGGTGTAATAGAAGCTGCGCCAACCCGTGTAGAACCGGTCGGAAACGGCGCGAGAAAAGCGCGGCCCAAGAACGCGTATCCGATGGAGAATTCGCCATGAACTTGCTCAAAGAAATCGAAAACGAACAGATGGCGAAGCTTTCCGCCGGCAAGGAAATTCCCGATTTCCAGCCGGGCGATACGGTCATCGTCAACGTCAAGATCGTCGAGGGCGAGCGCACCCGCGTGCAAGCCTATGAAGGCGTCTGCATCGGCCGCGCCGGCTCGGGGCTGAACGAGAACTTCACCGTGCGCAAGATTTCCTATGGCGAGGGCGTCGAGCGCGTCTTCCCGCTTTATTCGCCGATGATCGACTCGATCAAGGTCGTGCGCCGCGGCAAGGTGCGCCGCGCCAAGCTTTATTATCTGCGCGGCCGGCGCGGCAAGTCCGCCCGCATTTTCGAGCGGCAGGATCACACCGCCGAGGCGGCCGGCGCCGACGACAAGAAGGCGGCGGAGTAATTCCAATCCGCCGCGTCGCGATTATATTGCGGGCAGGTGGTGAAGTTTCGCGAGTTCTGACAATGGCCAAGCCCCGCACGCTCTACGACAAAATCTGGGACGATCATTTGATCGAGGAGGAGCCGAACGGCGCCTGCCTGATCTATATCGACCGCCATATCGTCCACGAGGTGACGAGCCCGCAGGCGTTCGAAGGCTTGCGGCTTTCCGGCCGCAAGGTGCACGCGCCGGACAAGACGCTGCTTGTCGTCGATCACAACGTGCCGACGACCGACCGCCATCTGCCCAATCCCGATCCGGAGAGCGCGGCGCAGATCGCCTATCTCGCCGAGAACGCGAAATTCTTCAATCTCGAATATTACGACGAGTTCGATAAGCGCCAGGGCATCGTCCACATCATCGGCCCGGAGCAGGGTTTTACGCTGCCCGGCGTCACGCTGGTCTGCGGCGACAGCCACACCGCGACCAACGGCGCGTTCGGCGCGCTCGCCTACGGCATCGGCACCTCGGAAGTCGAGCATGTGCTGGCGACGCAGACGCTGATCCAGACCAAATCGAAGAACATGCGCGCGGTGGTCGACGGCAAGCTGCCGCCCGGCGTCACCGCCAAGGACATCATCCTCGCCATCATCGGCGAGATCGGCACCGCCGGCGGCACCGGCTATGCGCTGGAATATGCCGGCGAGGCGATCCGCGCGCTGTCGATGGAAGGCCGCATGACGGTGTGCAACATGTCGGTCGAGGCCGGCGCCAAAGCCGGCTTCATCGCGCCCGACGAAAAGACCTACGCGTATCTGAAAGGCCGTCCCAAGGCGCCCAAGGGCAAGGACTGGGACGCGGCGATGCGCTATTGGCAGACGCTGCACTCCGACGACGGCGCGCATTTCGATCGCGAGATCAAGCTCGACGCCGCAAAGCTGCCGCCGCTCGTCACCTGGGGCACCAGCCCCGAGCAGGTCATTTCGGTGACCGGCCGCGTGCCGCGGCTCGAAGACGTCACCGACGAGAAGAAAGCGCGAGGACATCGAGCGCGCGCTCAAATATATGGGGCTGCAGGGCGGCGAGAAGATTTCCGACATCGCCATCGACCGCGTCTTCATCGGCTCCTGCACCAATGCGCGCATCGAGGATTTGCGCGCGGTCGCCAAGGTCGTCGACGGCAAGAAGGTCAATGCCAACGTCAACGCGATGATCGTGCCGGGCTCCGGCCTGGTCAAAGAGCAGGCCGAGTCGGAAGGGCTCGATAAGATCTTCCTCAAGGCCGGCTTCGAATGGCGCGAGCCCGGCTGCTCGATGTGCCTTGCCATGAATCCCGACAAGCTCGCGCCCGGCGAGCGCTGCGCCTCGACCTCGAACCGCAATTTCGAGGGCCGGCAAGGCTACAAGGGCCGCACCCATCTGGTCTCGCCGGCCATGGCCGCCGCCGCCGCGATCGCCGGGCATTTCGTCGACGTGCGGGAGTGGAATTAGGCGCGGTAACTTACCCGCGCACCCACCAGCAGCGCATTTGCGGATAAAGCACCGTGCCGCTCGGCCGGTTTTGCAATTCGTACCAATCGATGCAGCGGCGATAGAGCAACGGCCGCGGATTGATCTCGATGCGGCGGCGCACATGACGGACCGGCGGCAAGGCCGGCTCGCCCGGCTGCGCGATCGGCGAGGTTTGCGCCGCAAGCCCGCGACGCGGTCGCCGAAAAGCGGCAGCACTGCGACAGCCGACGATCACGATCAGCGATTTCAAGCGCATCGGCGTTCCGAAAGTCGTTTCCACTGTCCGCAATCATGATCTACAAACGCAATTATGGCCGATCTTGCATCCGATCCGCTGGCCTGGCGGCCGGTGAAGGCGCCCTCGCTCGCCGAGCTCGAAGTGCTGGCCGGCGAGGTGTTCCGCCATTTGCCGAAGCGATTTCGCGATCTGTGCGCCGGCGTCGTCATCCAGGTCGACGATTTCCCGAGCGACGAGGTGCTCGACGAAATGGGCGCGGAGACCGAGTTCGATCTGCTCGGCCTGTTCCAGGGCGTCGGCCTGCCGTTCCGCTCCGAAAGCGCGCCGGTGCAGATGCCGAACATGATCTGGCTCTACCGCCGGCCGATCCTCGATTATTGGGCCGAGCACGACGAAACGCTGGGCGCCATCGTCAAGCACGTGCTGGTGCACGAGATCGGCCATCATTTCGGCCTGTCGCGACGCCGACATGGCAAGCGATCGAACAGGCGGCCGGGTAGCAATTCAAAGGAGTAAAGCAATGAAAATCGACGGCGCGTGCCACTGCGGCTTCATCACTATCGAAGGCGAGGCCGATCCGGAAAAAGTCGCCGATCTGCCATTGCACCGATTGCCAGACCTCGACCGGCACCGCGTTTCGCATCTCGGTCCCGGTTCCCGGCGCGACATTCAAGATGACCGGGCAGCCGACGACCTATCTGAAGACCACCGCCGACAGCGGCAAGCCGCGGCTGCAGGCGTTTTGCCCGCGCTGCGGCTCGCCGATCTATTCGACGACGCCCGGCGACGGCGTGCAGCCGTCCTACACGGTGCGGGTCGGCATGCTGCGCCAGCGCGATCAACTCACGCCGAAACGGCAGATCTGGTGGCGCTCGGCGCGGCCCTGGGTTACCGAACTTGCCGAGGTGCCCAAATTCGAAAAGCAGACCTGACATAGGCGCTTTTGCGCAGACGCCGGGTGCTTGACCAGCGCGCGGCAGACCCGCCATTAACTCGCCACGGATGCGATCCGTTCGCTCGTACAGGAATTGAAAATGGAAAAGTTCACCGTTCTCGAAGGCGTCGCCGCGCCGCTCAAGATGATCAATGTCGACACCGACATGGTCATCCCCAAGCAATATCTGAAAACCATCAAGCGCACCGGGCTCGGCAAGGGCCTGTTCTCCGAGAAGCGCTATCGCGACGACGGCAGCGAGAATCCCGATTTCGTGCTCAACAAGCCGGCCTATCGCAAGGCCAAGATTCTGGTCGCCGGCGACAATTTCGGCTGCGGCTCCTCGCGCGAGCATGCGCCGTGGGCGCTGCTCGATTTCGGCATCACCTGCGTGATCTCGACCTCGTTCGGCGATATTTTCTACAACAACTGCTTCAAGAACGGCGTGCTGCCGATCAAGGTCTCGCCGGAAGATCTGGAAAAGCTGTTCGACGACGCCGATCGCGGCGCCAATGCGACGCTCACCGTCGATCTGGAAAAGCAGGAAATCCGCGGCCCCGACGGCGGCGTGGTCAAATTCGACATCGAGCCGCACCGCAAGCACGCGCTGCTCAACGGCCTCGACGAGATCGGCATGACCATGGAGAAGCACGACAAGATCGAGGGCTTCGAGGCCAAGGCCAAGGCGTCGCGGCCCTGGGTGTAACGAGGCCGTCATTCCGGAGCCGAGCGGCATCCGGATCATAACCGTCCGTGACATGGATCCGAGCTCGCTGCGCTCGGCCCCGGAATGACAAAAAACCGCAAATGACCTCCGCCATCTCCGTCTCGCATCTCAACAAGACCTACGCCTCCGGCTTCCAGGCGCTCAAAGACATCAACCTTGACATCCGCCACGGCGAGATTTTCGCGCTGCTCGGTCCGAACGGCGCCGGCAAGACGACGCTGATCAGCATCATCTGCGGCATCGTCAATCCGACGATCGGGACCGTCACGCGTCGACGGCCACGACATCATTGCCGACTACCGCGCGGCGCGCGCGCTGATCGGGCTGGTGCCGCAGGAACTCACCACCGACGCGTTCGAGACGCCGCCGGCGACCATGCGCTTTTCCCGCGGCCTGTTCGGCAAGCCGCCCGATCCCGATCACATCGAGAAAGTGCTCAAGCAATTGTCGCTGTGGGACAAGAAAGACGCCAAGATCAGGATGCTGTCCGGCGGCATGAAGCGCCGGCTGATGATCGCCAAGGCGCTGGCGCACGAGCCGCAAATCCTGTTTCTCGACGAGCCGACCGCCGGCGTCGACGTCGAATTGCGCAAGGACATGTGGCAATTGGTGCGCGAACTGCGCGCCTCCGGCGTCACCATCATCCTCACCACGCATTACATCGAGGAAGCCGAGGACATGGCCGACCGGGTCGGCGTCATCAACAACGGCGAGATCATCCTGGTCGAGGACAAAGCCGAGCTGATGCGCAAGCTCGGCAAGAAGCAATTGACGCTCGAATTGCGGCGAACGGCTCGATGCGATCCCGCCGGCGCTGGCGCAGTATCGTCTGACCTTGGCGGCCGGCGGCAAGGAGTTGACCTACACTTACGACACCAAGGGCGAGCACACCGGCATCACCGCTTTGCTCGACGATCTCGGCCGCGCCGGCATCACGTTCAAGGATTTGCAGACGACGCAAAGCTCGCTGGAGGACATTTTCGTCGGCCTGGTGAGGGAGCCGCGATGAACCTCTACGCCGTCCGCGCGATCTACATGTACGAAATGGCGCGGACCGGACGGACGCTGTTTCAAAGCGTCGTTTCGCCGGTGATCTCGACCTCGCTTTATTTCATCGTGTTCGGCGCCGCGATCGGCTCGCGCATCACCCAGATCGACGGCGTGCCCTATGGCGCCTTCATCGTGCCCGGCCTGATCATGCTGATGCTGTTGACGCAAAGCGTGACCAATGCCGCGTTCGGCATCTATTTTCCGCGCTTCGTCGGCACCATCTACGAACTCCTCTCGGCGCCGGTATCGTCGTTCGAGATCGTGCTCGGCTATGTCGGCGCGGCAGCGACCAAATCGATCGTGCTCGGCCTCCTCATCCTGGCGACGTCGGCTCTGTTCGTGCCGCTGCATATCGCGCATCCGTTCTGGATGCTCGGTTTCCTGGTGCTGACCGCGGTCAGCTTCAGCCTGTTCGGCTTCATTCTCGGGCTGTGGGCCGACGGTTTCGAGAAGCTGCAGATCGTGCCGCTTACTCATCATCACGCCGCTGACGTTTCTCGGCGGCACGTTCTATTCGACCAGCGTGTTGCCGCCGCTGTGGCGGACGATCACGCTGTTCAATCCGCTGGTTTATCTGATCTCGGGCTTTCGCTGGAGCTTTTTCGGCATCGCCGACGTCAATATCGAAGTGAGCGTGGCGATGACGCTTTTATTCCTCGCGGTCTGCCTGGCGATCGTGTGGTGGTTCTTCAAGACCGGGTACAGGTTGAAGAACTAGCGGCAAGAGGTTTCGGCGCCGCCTCGGGCCTTACGACGTCGGCGGCGTGCCCATGAAGTCGCGCTTGCCGACCTCAACGCCGCACTGCCGAACGATGTCGTAGGCGGTGGTGGTGTGAAACCAGAAATTCGGCAAGCTGTTACCGAGCAGCAGGCTTTGACCGGTGAACTGGCGGGTCTGGCCGCTAGGAAAAGTGATGCTGATGTCCTTGGCCTCGGTGCCGTCGATCTCGCTCGGCTTGATGCTCTTGAGATAGTCGATGGTTTTGGCGATACGGTCCTTGAGCTGGGCGATGGTTATTTCGTCGTTGGCGAATTTCAGCAGCTCCTTGCCGGAAAGCCGCCCCGCCGCATTGGCGGCGTGATCGGTCGCCGCCCTCACCTGGCGCGTCAAATTGAACATGTCCGGCGACAGCCGCATGTTCAATAGATCGGCTTCATTGACTTTGCGCGCGCCGGTCCACGCCGCGGCTTTGTCGAGGACAGTGTTGAGACCGCCGAGGTGTTGAATAAAAACGGGAATGGAAATGGTGTACATCGAAACGGTCATCGTCATCTCTCGTTCGTTGATCTTGCGGGCGAGTAGCCTAGCGGAACTCCAGCGAGTTTTGAACTAAAATTTTGACCAGTCGCGGCACGTGGAAGTAAGGATGCGGTGGAATAACGAAGGGCATCCGGCGTTAGTAGGTGAGAGCTACCGGAAATGCCGGGAGGCGGCTATGAGAGCTCTATCGTTGGTTTTGGGAATTCTCGTCGTTACGGCTGTGATCGTAACGTGCGCCCAGGCGCAAAATTATCCTTGGTGCGGGCAGTACGGCGGTGCCGGCGGCGGCGCCACGAATTGCGGATTCGCGAGCTTCGAACAATGCGTGGAGACCTTGCGCGGCATGGGCGGCTTCTGCAGCCAAAATACGCAGTACATACCCCCCGCCGCGAATTCAGGGCGCCGCCTCCAAAGCAGGCCGCACGGACAATCCTGAACTCAGGACGATGGCAGCTTCTCCTTGACCGGCTGATCCGACTTCTGCTTCGCAATCGCGTCCGCGATCGCCACCGTGCGGCGCGCCATTTCGGCGTGCAGGCGCTCGACCATGCGGCCGTCGATCTGGATGACGCCCTTGTTCTCGTTCTCCGGCAGGTCGAAGGCGGCGATCATCTTGCGCGCCGCCTCGACTTCTTCCGGCGTCGGCGAGAACGCCTCGTTGCACGGCTCGATCTGCCGCGGATGGATCAGCGTCTTGCCGTCGAAGCCGAGGTCGCGCGCCTGCTTGCATTCTTCGACGAAGCCCTCGGCATTGCCGAGGTCGTTATAGACGCCGTCGAGGATATCGAGGCCATAAGCGCGCGCGGCAGCAAGGCAATTCATCAGCCACGTCAGCATCGGCGCGCGGCCGGGCACCAGCCGGGCGCGCGTATCCTTGGCGAGGTCGTTGGTGCCCATGACGAAGCCGGCAAGCCGGGTTTCGGAATCGAGCGCGGCGTGGGCGATTTCGCCGACATTGAGCATGGCGAGCGGCGTCTCCATCATCGCCCAGACGCGCACATGCGGGTCGGTGCCCAGGTCGACCAGCCGCGCCGCCAAGTCCTGCAACTGACCGGGATTCGATACTTTCGGCACCAGCACCGCGTCGGGCTTGGCCGCGGCCACCGCGCCGAGGTCCTCGACCCACCACCGGGTATCGAGCCCGTTGATGCGCACCAGCACTTCGCGGTCGCCGAAGCCGCCGTTCTTCAACGCTTTGACGATCGCCTCTCGCGCCTGCGCCTTGGCCTCAGGCGCCACCGCGTCTTCGAGATCGAGGATGAGGCCGTCGGCCGGCAATTCGCGCGCCTTCTCCAGCGCACGCGCATTCGATCCCGGCATGTAAAGCACGCTACGCCGCGGCCGGACGGTCATCGCAAGTCCCTATTTTCCCCTGGCAGTCGCAGGCTAACGGCTTTGCAGGCTTCGTGCCAATAGGCTGACCGCCGTCATGCTCCGCGAAGGCGGAGCATCCGGTAATCACTGATCTTGCGGTGATCGCCTGCGATTACTGGATCATCCGCTGGAGCTGGTCATCGGGCCGGCCACTTCGGGCCGGACCCGTTGGCGGATGATGACACGGAAAACTTACGCCGCCTTCCGCTTGGCGGTGATCAGCTTACGGTTGATCAGGCACTCGGCGATCTGGATGGCGTTGAGCGCCGCGCCTTTGCGTAGATTGTCGGAGACAATCCACATCGACAACCCGTTCTCGACGGTGGCGTCCTCGCGGATGCGGCTGATATAGGTGGCGTCCTCGCCGGCCGCTTCGTAGGGCGTCACGTAGCCGCCCGGCTCCTGCGAATCGATAACGAGGCAGCCCGGCGCGGTGCGTAAGATATCGCGCGCCTCGTCGGGCGTGATCGGGTTCTCGAACTCGACATTGACGGCTTCCGAATGGCTGATGAAGACCGGCACGCGCACGCAAGTCGCGGTGAGCTTGATCTTGGGATCGAGAATCTTCTTGGTCTCGACCACCATCTTCCATTCTTCGCGGGTGTAGCCGTCCTCCATGAACGTGTCGATCTGCGGAATGACGTTGAAGGCGATGCGCTTGGGGAATTTCTTCGCCTCGACGTCGGCGAGCTGGAACACCGCCTTGGTCTGCGAAAACAGTTCGTCCATCGCCTCCTTGCCGGCGCCGGACACCGACTGATAGGTGGCGACCACGACGCGCTTGATCTTGGCCTTGTCGTGCAGCGGCTTGAGCGCGACGACGAGCTGCGCCGTCGAACAGTTGGGATTGGCGATGATGCCGCGCTTGCGGAAGTCGGCGACCGCGTCGGCATTGACCTCGGGCACGATCAGCGGAACGTCGGAGTCGTAGCGCCAGGCCGACGAGTTATCGATCACCACCGCGCCGGCGGCGGCGATCTTCGGCGACCATTCCTTGGACACGGCGGAGCCCGCCGACATCAGGCAGATATCGACGCCGGAGAAATCGAAGTGTTCGAGGGCTTTGACCTTCAGCGTCCGGTCGCCGAACGACACGTCGACGCCCATGCTGCGGCGTGAGGCAAGCGCCACCACCTCGTCGGCGGGGAACGACCGCTCGGCGAGAATGTCGAGCATTTGCCGGCCGACATTGCCGGTCGCGCCAACAACGGCGACGTTGTAACCCATCGTTAACTCTCCACCGCAAATTCACGCCGGTCCCCACGGCGCGGGAACCGAAGCGGAAGCGCTTCTAGGCGAGAAACATCCGAAACACAACGTTGCTGGGAGCGGCCGTGCAGGGGGCCTCGTGTACCGTACCGGGAGACATTCGCGCCACCGTCGTGCGCATGCTTGCCTATATGGGCGCCTTGGCGATCCTTGCCATCGCGGCGGCAAGCCTTTTTCGCACGCCTTCGGGCGTGGCGGCGGTGCCGACCGCGCCGCAGCCGGAATGGATCAATATCGAGCGGCCCCGCCCGGCCTTCGACATGCAAATGCCGGAGCTTGCGGCCGTCGGCTTCAATTACGCCATCCTGCGGCGGAGCGCCGACGGCGCGCGCAAGGACGTGCTGAGCTGGGGCGAACCGGCCGCCGGCGGTCCCTATGTCATGGTCGAAATCTATCGGCCGGGCGCCGCAAGCGACGGCTTCATCGATGCCGCGAGCGAGATCGCCGCGCGCATCGTCGGTTTTGACGTCACCGACGACGTCAAGCCCGCGGGCAAGATCGACAGCAAATTCGGCGCCGTGCCGCTGGTCGATTTCGCCATCGCCGTGCAAGGAACGCCCAATGAGCGGCCGCGCCGCTGCCTCGGCTTCGCGCGGCCGTTCAGCGATCCGGCGATGCAGATCGCCGGCTGGTATTGCAGCTCAGGCGACGAGCCCGTCGATCGCGCGACGCTCGCTTGCGCGCTGGACCGGCTCACCGTCCTGTCCGCCGGCGGCGATAACAAGGTGGCCGCCTTGTTCGCGCGCGCCGAGCTCAAGCGCACCTTCTGCGGCGAGCACAATCCGATCCTGGCGGCGACGCCGGAACGCAATGTGCCAGTCCCCGTTCCGCACCGCGTAAGGTTCACCGGCCGGGTCAAGCCGCGCGTGCAAGCGCCGCAGCAATGATCATCAGAAGCGTTTCCCGGACGCCGACCTACGTTCCATAGTTCTTCGCAAGATAATCGACGATCGCCTTGGCATCGTCATCGGGGATCGGCGCGCCCATGGCCTTGATCATCTTTGTGACTTCGGCGTTCCATCCCGCCGCGTTGAGAAACGGCGAGTTCATCGGGATATAGGCAAGGGTGTGACAGGCCGCGCAGTTCCCCTCGACTTTATCGAGGCCCGGTCCGGGTTTGAGATTGATCTCCTGTTCCTGCGCCAGCGCGGGGACGGCGATCAGGGCGGCGATGAATGCAAATACGAACCTCCGCATGATCTTCTCTCCTAGCTCGCGTTCAGCGTGATATTTTGCATCACGTTGTTGTGGTAGCCGGCCGGATTGAAGATCAATGCGGCGGTCTGGGTCTGGCCGATATTGTTGATTGCGTTAGCCATCACCGTGTTCTTGCCGCGCTTGGCGTGCAAATCGAAGCTCCACGGCCGGAACGCATAGCGACCGAGGTCCTGACCCAATTTCGCGTCGGACCAGGTCTCGCCGCCATCGGTGGAGACTTCAACGACCCGGATGCCGTAACCGCCGTCCCACGCCAGCCCGCTGACCGTGACTTTGCCAGCTTTCACTTCGGCCCCCTCGCGGTGGCTGGTAATCAGCGAATTGACAACCATTTCGGTAATCGGCGTATTGGGCGCGTATTCCTGCGAGGTGAAGCGCGCCACCACCGGGAATTTTCCGATCGGGATTCGATAGGCCGGGTTCATCCAGAATCCGCCTTGCGGTTTGGTCAGGGCGGTGATCGAGACGAGATGCTTCATCCAATAGGTGCCGGTCCAGCCGGGGACGACAAGCCGCGCCGGGAAGCCGTTGAATTGCGGCAACGGCCCACCATTCATCTCGTAAGCGATGAGGGTATTCTCATCCGTTGCCTTCCATACCGGCAGGCTTTTGATGAAGTCGGGCGTTTTGTCGTAGGCTGGGGTGTCGGCGCCGTTGAATGCAATTTCGATCGCCTCCGGTTTTAGCCCGACTATATCGACGACGTCCTTGAGACGCGCACCTTTCCAGCGCGCGCAGCCCATGGCGCCGTAGCCCCATTCGACACCGGCGACGTGCGGATTGGACAGGCCGCGCCGATTGCCCGAGCATTGATTGACCGCAACCACCTCGTAAGCCGGCAGCTTCTTGAGGTCATCATATGTGATCTCGGTCTGGCCATTGGCGCCGTCGCCGCCGACCTCGATCTTGTAGGTCTTGGCGTCGACCTCGGGGATGACGGAGAGATGGTAACGGACGAAGAATTCGTCGTTCGGCGTGATCGGCGTGCGGAAGTATTCAAGCGGAGCTTCGTAATTCGGGCCGCGGTCGGATAATCTAATCAGCGGTTTCTTGCCGGGGAGCGTCGCCATGGTGACATAGCTCGCGATCCCGGCGGGCACGCCCGGCGAGAGTTCTACGCCGGCCGCTTCGGCCGCGAACAATTTCGGCAAACCGAGCGCGCTGCCGCCGAGCGCGGCGCTCGCGCTCGCAGCCGCCAATAGGCTGCGTCGTGTCAACATGGGACTCCTCCCCTCAATTGGTTGCGCGTTATTTTCGCGCTTCCTGGACCGACCTCCATCGAGGCCGTCCCTGAAATAATGTGACACAAACGCAGGGAGTTAAAGCATGTTATTCTGGCGATAGGCCTCTGATGAGCCTATTCGAGGCAACGCGACACCGCTTAGGCCGGAACCGGCCGCCCTGAAGAACCGTTGCTAAAGCGCTGTTGCGGCCGGCAAAACCCGGCTACATTGAGGCTACGCAAAGCGAGGAGCAGATGCTTCCAGTAGTGCGCGTATTCGTCATTACAGTCGCAATTGGCGCGCTTTCGGCATGGGGCCTCCCCGCCGCCAGCGCGGCCACCAAGAAACCGCAGCAACCGGCAGTGGAGCGCTCCGCCAGCGGCACGATCATCCAGCCGACCACGACCATCATCCCCGATGGCAACGGCCATCGCACCATCATCATCATTCCCCGGCACCGCTCCTATCTCGACACCGGGACCGAAGTTTCGGTCGGCGACCGCGACTACCGAGATTACATGCTGCCGCCCGGCGGCGATCCCGGCCGCCCGAACTGGTTCATGGGACCCGACCTGCAGGGCGACGGTGGCTACCCGTTAGCGCGCCCGTTCTATATCCCGGGAATCAATCCAAACACGCCGTTCTGAGCCAAACTTGGTAGGCGTGCTGGCGGGGGTGTAGCCGATGAGCCTTGCGTTGCGGTGGCGGAATAAGCTGCGACGCCGCTTCTACAGCCCGTTCAACAAAATCGTTTATCGTGGACATTATTTCGTCTGCAGCTATTTCGGCGCCGATTTCCTGGTGCGTTCCGTCAATGTCGGCGGGCTGGAGATTTCCGCCAAGATCGGCGAATACCCGGAGCTTAAGAATTTCGTTGGCGCTTGCATGGAGCTCAAGCCGGATCTGTTTATCGATATCGGCGCCAATCTCGGCCTCTATACCTGCGTGATGATGAAGAACCGGCTCGTGCCGCGTGCCATCGCCTTCGAGCCGGACCGCCGCAATCGCGTGCATCTGCGCGCCAATCTCCTCATCAACGATCTCATCGACGCCGATATCGCGATCCACGACGTGGCGCTCGGCGCGGGGCCGGGCAAATTCCGGCTGGTGCCGGGACCGGAGCGCGATATCGGCCTGTCGCAAATCGTGGAGAATGCGCGCCCCGGCGAAGGTTACGACGTCGAGGTTGCACGCTTCGACGACCTCGTCGCGCTTTCCGGACAGAAGCTCGCGATCAAGATCGACATCGAGCGTTATGAGCGCAAGGCGCTCACCGGCATGGCGCGCACGCTGCGCGACAATCGCGGCCTCGTGCAGATCGAAGTGCTGGAAGCGCGCGACGAAACGATCGGATTGATGTCGGCCGCCGGCTACAAACTGGCGCAGGAATTCGGGCCGAATCTGGTGTTCCAGAAAATGTAGCCTGGGTTGGGCTACAGTTTCTCCAGCTCGCCGACCACTGCTTCGCCCATTTCCGACGTTGAGACGATCTTCGTCCCCTCGGACTTGATGTCGGCGGTGCGCAGGCCCTTGCCCAGCGCTGAGGCGATCGCGGCGTCGAGCCGGTCGGCCTCTTTGCCCATATTGAACGAGTAGCGCAGCGCCATGCCGAACGACGCCAGCATGGCGATCGGGTTCGCCATGCCTTTGCCGGCGATATCGGGCGCCGAGCCGTGCACCGGCTCGTACATCGCCTTGCGCCGCTTGGTCTTGGCGTCGAGTTCGCCGAGCGAAGCCGACGGCAGCATGCCGAGCGAGCCGGTGAGCATCGCCGCCACGTCGGACAGCATGTCGCCGAACAAATTGTCGGTGACGATCACGTCGAACTGCTTCGGCCAGCGCACCAGCTGCATGCCGCCGGCATCGGCCAGCATATGTTCGAGCTGCACGTCCTTGTATTCGCGCGCGTGCAAGCCTTCGACGACCTCGTGCCACAGCACGCCGGTCTTCATCACATTGCGCTTTTCCATCGAGGTGACTTTGTTGCGCCGCTGCCGCGCCAGCTCGAAGGCGATGCGTGCGATGCGCTCGATCTCGTAGGTGTCGTAGACCTGGGTGTCGATGGCGCGCTTTTGGCCATTGCCGAGATCGGTGATGGTTTTCGGTTCGCCGAAATAGACGCCGCCGGTCAGTTCTCGCAGGATGACGATGTCGAGCCCTTCGACTACCTCGCGTTTGAGGCTCGAAGCATCGGCGAGCGCCGGATAGACGATGGCCGGACGGATATTGGCGAACAGCCCGAGGTCCTTGCGCAGCCGCAGCAGCCCCGCTTCCGGGCGCGCCTCGAATGGCACCTTGTCCCATTTCGGACCGCCGACGGCGCCGAAGATCACGGCGTCGGCGGCGTGCGCTTTCGCCATGGTCGCGTCGGTGATGGCGACTTTGTGCGCGTCATAGCAGGCGCCGCCGGCAAGGCCTTCCTCGGTCTGGAAATCGGCGATGCCCTTCTTGGCATAAAAACCGAGAAGCCGTTTCACTTCGGCCATGACTTCCGGGCCGATGCCGTCGCCGGCGAGAAGCAGGAGCTTAAAGCTGGGCATGAATGACGCCTCGTGGAAAATGACTGACGCTCGTCATTCCGCAAGCCGAACGAAGTGAGGCAGTCCGGAATTCATAATCCCAGCGCCTGAGATCATGCGAAACGCACCGAGATTATGGATTCCGGGCTCGCGCTCGCGCGCCTCCGAATGACGGGAAAGGATTGCTAAAGGCCCGCGTTCGGCTTGGCAAGCCGTGCGGCAATAGCGCGACAACGATGCTCGTCAGGCGCACCGAATTCGTCAGAGCCCGCTGAACCAGTTGTAGCCTTGGTTCTCCCAATAACCGCCGGCGTCGTTGTTCTGCACCCACATGGCGGTGACGTATTTCGGATTTTTAAAACCGAGCTTGGTGGGAATGCGGATCTTGATCGGGAAACCGTAGGCGGTCGGCAAGGTCTGGTGATCGAACTTGAGCGTGAGCTGCGTCTGTGGATGCAGCGCAGACGGCATGTCGATGGTGTTGGAATAGCCTTCGGCGCACTGGAACCAGACGTATTTGGCGTTGGTGTCGGCGCCGATCAGTTTGAGAAAATCGGACAGCCGCACTCCCTGCCACGAGCCGATCGCGCTCCAGCCCTCGACGCAAACCAGCCGCGTGATCTGGGAAACTTCCGGCAGCTTGTTGAGCTCGGCGAGCGTCCACGGCTGCTTGTTGTCGACTAGGCCGCCGATCTCCAGCTTGTAATTGTCGCCATCGATATCCGGCGCCTCGTCCTCGGCATAATAGGCGTTGAACGGAAACGGCCGCGTGATGTCGCCTTCGGAAAATGTTGGCGCCAGCGTCGTCTCGCTGAACAGCCGCGCCTGAACCCAATCGTTGAAATCCGAAATGACGCGCAGCGCATTCTCCGAGGTCGGCCCGTCGACGATATCGCAGCCGGTCAGCATCGCCAAAGCGCCAAGGCTCGTGGCGCCGCGCAGAAACAGCCGCCGCGACGGCGCCGGCAAGAGTTTTGCCGCGTCCTTGATGAGGAGGCTGGGATCGACGCCTTTTATCGGCTTGCGCGGGCGGGACATCGCATTCTCCCCTTCAGCGGCCGAAGATCATGGCGCGCAGGCTCTTCGGCACGAGCAACGACAACACTACATGCACGGTCAGGAAACCGACGATCGAGGCCATGGCGAAAAAGTGCACGTAACGCGCCGTAGTGTAGCCGCCAAAGAAAGCCGTGAGCCACTTCAACTGTACCGGCTTCCAGATTGAGAGGCCGGACAGAACGATGACGATGCCGGCCAAGATCACGCCGAGATACAACAGCCGCTGCACCGCGTTGTAGACAGCAAGGTCGTCATGCGCGAGCCTGCCGCGTAAAGCGGCTGTCAGATCGCGCATGAACTCCCCGAACCGGATGGGAAACAGCTTGCGGCGGAAGCGCCCGGTCGCAATCCCGAGCGTGACATAGACGATGCCGTTGATCGCCAAAAGCCACATGGCGGCGAAATGCCACAACAGCGCGCCGGCAAGCCATTCGCCGAGCGCAAGATGACTCGGAAAGTAAATGAATCTGAACAGCGGCGAGGCGTCGTAGATTTGCCAGCCCGAGCCGATCATCATGAACATGGCGAGCGCATTGATCCAATGCGTCACCCGCACCCACCGCGGATGGATGAGCTGTCCCGTCGCAGTTTCGGGCGCAATTGGCGAATGGCTCGCGGCTTCGATCGTCATGACACTTATCAAAGAAGGTTCGACGCGGGACCTATACCAAAACCGGGGGAGGAACACCTCACATTCGCGTCACGCCCGCCGTAAAGCGTTAACACGAGCGTGAAACCCCTCTCCCCGAACCGGGGAGAGGGAATCGCATGGCGGGAGCTCACTACGGCAGCAGCACCGTGTCGATGACGTGAATAACGCCGTTCGACTGCAAAACATCGGCAATCGTGACGTTGGCCACGTCGCCCTTGACGTCGGTGACGGTGAGCTTGCCGGGGCCGGCTTGCTTCACGATGAGGTCCTCGCCCGCGACGGTCTTGAGGTGGGCTTCGCCTTCGCCCTCCTTGACGGCCTTCATCAGGCCGACGGCGGTCATGCGGCCTGGCACGACGTGATAGGTCAACACCTTCACCAAGGTCGCTTTGTTCTCGGGCTTGAGCAGGTTATCGACCGTGCCCGCCGGCAGCTCGGCGAATGCGGCATTGGTCGGCGCGAACACCGTGAACGGGCCGGGACCTTCCAGCGTTTGCACGAGGCCGGCGGCCTTCACCGCGGCAACGAGCGTCGTGTGGTCCTTCGAGTTCACCGCGTTCTGGATGATGTTTTTGGATGGATACATCGGCGCGCCGCCGACGGTGACGGTCTTCTCCGACATCTGCGCATAGGCCGGCGCCGACGCCATTGCGCCGAAAGCAAGAGCGGCGGCAGTGGCCAACAGGACGAAACGCTTGGACATGAAAGTCTCCATTTTTCATTGAGGTTGCGGCGGCGGACCCGCCGGCGACGCGGATCGATTGCGTCGTCGCAAACAGCTACGGCCGCTTGCGGCGGGGGTTTCAGGTGCGTTGTCACGGCTGCGTGAACACTTTCCCTAAATCCTGCAGTGAGGTATGAAGCGCGCGCGAAACGCCGGGTTTCGCTGAGACTTTTGAATTAAAGGGTATTGCAAAATGTCGAAGAACAGCCCCGGCAATTTTTTTGAAGATTTCCGCGTCGGACAAATCATCCGTCACGCCACGCCGCGTACGGTGACGACCGGCGATGTCGCGCTCTATACCGGCCTGTTCGGCGGCCGCTTCGCGGTGCAATCCTCGGATGCCTTCGCCAAGGCGATCGGCTATCCGCGCTCGCCGATCGACGATCTCCTGGTCTTCCATATCGTGTTCGGCAAGACCGTGCCCGACGTTTCGCTCAACGCGGTCGCTAATCTCGGTTACGCCAATTGTTGCTTCCGCGCCCCGGTCTATCCCGGCGACACGCTCTCCGCGCAGTCCGAGGTCATCGGGCTGAAAGAAAATTCGAGCCGCAAAACCGGCATCGTCTATGTGCGCACCACCGGCTACAACCAGGCCGCAAAGCCGGTGCTGGAATATGTGCGCTGGGTGATGGTGCGCAAACGCGACGAGGCAGCGGCAGCGCCCGGCGATCACGTGCCGCGCTTGCCGACCGCGCTCGAGCCGAAGGTTTTGGGCGAAGCCTGTCCCACGATCGACGGTCCTGCTTACGATCTTGCGCTCGCCGGCGGCCTTTACAAATTTGGCGATTACGGCGTTGGCGAAAAGATCGACCATGTCGACGGCGTTACCGTCGAAGAAGCCGAGCACATGACGGCAACGCGGCTCTATCAGAACACCGCGCGCATCCATTTCGATCTGTTCGCCGCTAAGCAAGGCCGCTTCGGCCGCCGGCTGATCTACGGCGGCCACGTCATTTCGCTCGCCCGTGCGCTGTCCTTCAACGGGCTTGCCAACGCCTTCCACGTCGCCGCCATCAACGGCGGCCGGCATGTTGCACCGTTGTTTGCGGGCGGAACCGTTTATGCCTGGTCGGAAGTCACGGCCAAAGCCGAGTTACCCGGCCGCACCGACGTCGGCGCGCTGCGGCTGCGCACCGTTGCGACCTGCGACCGCGCCTGCGCGGATTTTCCGTTCAAGACCGGCGACGACTACGACCCCGCCGTGCTGCTCGATCTCGATTATTGGGTGCTGATGCCAAGGTAATTTGTTCGCGCATGATCTTATCCGAAAACCGGTTCCCGCCTTTCGGGATCATGCTTGGGCGCGCAGATGCTCGACCAATTGCCGGGCGTAGGTCGGCAATTCGGCGCGGCTCTTCACGCAAATCGTCAGATCGCGCACCGCCCAGGCATCCGACAAAGTGACCGCTTTGATCGCCATGGTCTTCGACACGCGCCGCGCGGTCGTTTCCGGCACGATACCGACGCCGACTTTGCACTCGACCAGCCGGCATACCGCGTCGAAGCTGCGCAGCTGCACGCGAAGCCGCAATGGACGGCCGACGCGCAACGCCTTGGTTGCGAGGAAGCGCTGTATGGCGCTGGCGCGGTCGAGCCCGACGAAGTCCTGGTCGAGCACGTCCTCGAAAGCGATCTTGGCGCGTTTTGCCAGCGGATGATCTTGCGCGACGACAAGCACGAAGCGGTCGCTGCGGAATGGATAGGTTTCGAGCCCGCCGGCATCGACCGTGCCGGCGACGACGCCAAGGTCGGCGACGCCTTCGGCGATGAGGCCTACGATCTCGTCGCTCAGCCGCTCTTCCAGATCGACGCTGACATTCGGATGCGCGGCAAGGAACGACGACAGCGCTTCGGGCAAAAACTCGGTCAAGGCGTTGGTGTTCGACAGCACCCGGATCTGGCCGGCCAGCCCGCCGCTATAGGCGCCGAGGTCCTCGTGCAGACGTTCGGCCTGGCGCAAAATGGCGCGCGCGTGTTGCAGCAGCGTGCGGCCGGCTTGCGTCGGCGTCACGCCTTGGCGGCCGCGCGTGAGCAACGGCACGCCGAGCACGTCCTCCATATTGCGGATACGGGTCGAGGCGGCGGCGAGCGCAAGATGGGCGCGCTCGGCGCCATGCGTAATACTGCCGGCTTCGACGACGTGGCGAAACAGGCTGAGATCGGCGAGATCGAAGCGCATGGAAGGAACGCCGCCTTCGGATTATGCGAAGTCAGACTTATGATATTGCCCATTGCTCCTAATTATTTCAACGCTATTCTTTCGCGTAACGCGAAATCGTGACCATGCACAGTGTCCAATTTTATGCAGTGTTGCATTGCGGCACGCCCGCGGATTGGATAGGAACGGTTCCCAAGCTTGGCGCGCCGACGTCGAGCGAATCCGGATGATGCCAATGGCCGAAACACGTTCGCTCGAAGGACGCGCCCCCGCCGAGCGGCCGCTGTCGCCGCACCTGCAAATCTACCGGCCGATGCTGACGATGATGATGTCGATCTTTCATCGCCTCACCGGATTCGCCCTCTATTTCGGAACCCTGCTCGTGGCCTGGTGGCTGATCGCCGCTGCGAGCCCCAATGCCTATGCACGATTTCAATGGTTCGCCGGGTCATGGATCGGCCGCCTCATCCTGTTCGGTTACACCTGGGCGCTCATCCATCACATGCTCGGCGGCATCCGCCACCTGATCTGGGATACCGGCCGCGGCTTTGGGCCGAGCGAGCGCGAGTGGCTCGCCGCCGCCAATCTGATCGGCTCGATCGCGATTACGCTCATTCTGTGGATTTTCGTCCTGCTCACCATGGGAGGCTCATGATGAGCGCTCCCAAACACATGCGTACGCCGCTGGCGCGCGTGCTCGGCCGCGGCGCGGCCAAATCGGGCACCGAGCACTTTTGGCATCAGCGCCTGACCGCGGTGGCCAATATTCCGCTCACCATCGCGGCGGTGATCATTCTGATTGCGCTGCTCGGCCGCAATCAGGCCGCCGTGGCGCAGATTTTGGGCTCGCCCGCCGTCGCCATCATCATGCTGCTGTTCATCATCTCGATCACCGTGCATATGCGGATTGGAATGGCGGTGATCATCGAAGATTATGTGCACGACGAGTTCGGCTAAGCTCACTTTGCTGATGGCCAATACGTTCTTCACCATCGCCGTGGGGCTTGCCGCGGTCTATGGCGTCCTCAAACTTTCGTTCGGATTGTGAGCATGGCAGAGAATGGAGCGAACGGCGGCAAAAACGGAAGTACCGCTCCCGCCGTCAACGGCCGCGCTTATCCGATCGAAGACCACGCTTACGACGTCGTCGTCATCGGCGCCGGCGGCGCCGGCTTGCGCGCGGTAGTCGGCTGCAGCGAAGCCGGCTTGCGCACCGCATGCATCACCAAAGTGTTTCCGACGCGCTCGCATACCGTGGCGGCGCAGGGCGGTATCGCCGCCGCGCTGGGCAATATGGGCGAGGACGACTGGCGCTGGCATATGTACGACACCGTGAAGGGGTCGGACTGGCTCGGCGATCAGGATGCCATCGAATATATGTGTAGGAGCGCGCCGGAAGCGGTCTACGAACTGGAGCATTGGGGACTGCCGTTCTCGCGGCGCGAGGACGGCAAGATCTATCAGCGCCCATTCGGCGGCATGACCACGCATTACGGCAAGGGCACCGCGCAGCGCACCTGCGCCGCCGCCGACCGCACCGGTCACGCCATGCTGCACACCATGTACGGTCAGGCGCTCCGCCACCAGACCGAATTCTTCATCGAATATTTCGCCATCGATTTAATCATGGACGACGACGGCCGCTGTCGCGGCGTCGTCGCCATCAATCTCGACGATGGCGCGATCCATCGATTTTCCGCGCAGATGACGATCCTCGCCACCGGCGGCTATGGCCGCGCCTATGCCTCGTGTACCGGCGCGCATACCCAAACCGGCGACGGCAATGCGATGGTGCTGCGCGCCGGACTGCCGCTGCAAGACATGGAATTCGTGCAGTTCCATCCGACCGGCATCTATGGCGCCGGCGTACTCATCACCGAAGGCGCGCGTGGCGAAGGCGCTTATCTGGTCAATGCCGCAGGCGAGCGCTTCATGGAGCGCTATGCACCGTCCGCCAAGGACCTCGCCTCGCGCGACGTCGTCTCGCGCGCCATGACCATCGAAATCCGCGAAGGCCGCGGCGTCGGACCGAAGAAGGATCACATTTTCCTGCACCTCGACCATCTCGACCCGGCGATTCTCGCCGAGCGATTGCCCGGCATCACCGAATCCGCGCGCATTTTCGCCGGCGTCGACCTCACGCGCGAACCTATCCCGATCGTGCCGACGGTGCATTACAATATGGGCGGCATCGCCAGCAATTATCACGGCGAAGCCTTGATCAAAAAAGACGGCAATCCCGATTACGTCGTGCCGGGCATGATGGCGCTGGGCGAAGCAGCCTGCGTCTCGGTCCACGGCGCCAACCGGCTCGGCTCGAATTCGCTGATCGATCTTGTCGTTTTCGGCCGGGCCGCGGCGCTGCGCTGCGCCGAAATCCTCACCGCGAACGACAAGCATCCCGAACTGCCGAAGGACAGCGCCGACCGCTCGCTGGCGCGGCTCGATAAATTCCGCAATGCTTCGGGCACGACGCCGACCGCGCATCTGCGCGACAGGATGCAGCATGTCATGCAGAGCAATTGCGCGGTGTTCCGCACCGGCGCGGTGCTGCAAGAAGGCTCGAAGCTGATCCACGAAGTCTATGACGGCATCGGCGACGTGCACGTGTCCGACCGCTCGCTGATCTGGAACTCCGACCTGATCGAGACGCTGGAATTCGCCAATTTGATCGAACAGGCCGTGGTCACCATGGATTCCGCGGTCAATCGCACCGAAAGCCGCGGCGCGCATGCGCGCGAGGATTTTCCCGATCGCGACGACCATAACTGGATGAAGCACACACAGTCGTGGCTCGATCAATCAACCGGCAAAGTCACCATCGACTACCGGCCGGTGCACAGCTACACGCTGACCAACGACGTGTCCTATATCGAGCCGAAAAAGCGGGTCTATTGAGGTTCCGATGGTCCAATTCACGCTGCCGAAGAATTCCAAGGTCGAGCAAGGCAAGGCCTGGCCGCATCCGGCGAAGATAAGCGCCGAGCGCGAATACCGCATCTATCGCTGGAATCCGGAAGACGGGCGCAATCCGCGCATCGACACCTATTACGTCGACGGCAGCGATTGCGGGCCGATGGTTCTCGACGCGCTCATCTGGCTTAAGAACAACGTCGACGCCACGCTGACCTTCCGCCGCTCCTGCCGCGAGGGGATTTGCGGCTCGTGCGCCATGAATATCGACGGCACCAATACGCTTGCCTGCACCAAGTCGATGACCGAGATCAACGGCGCCGTGCGCATCTATCCGCTGCCGCATATGCCGGTGGTGAAGGATCTTGTGCCCGACCTGACCAATTTCTACGCCCAGCACGCCTCGATCCAGCCATGGCTGCAAACCGTGTCGCCAACGCCGCGCACCGAATGGAAGCAGAGCCACGAAGACCGGCAAAAGCTCGACGGGCTCTACGAGTGCATTTTGTGCGCCTGCTGCTCGACCGCCTGCCCGAGCTATTGGTGGAATTCCGACCGTTTCCTCGGCCCGGCCGCTTTGTTGCAGGCGCAGCGCTGGATCGTCGATTCGCGTGACGAGGCGACCGGCGAGCGGCTCGACAATCTGGAAGACCCGTTCCGGCTCTATCGCTGCCACACCATCATGAATTGCGCCAAGGCCTGCCCCAAGCACCTCAATCCGGCGAAAGCCATCGCCGAGATCAAGCGCGCGCTGGTCGAGCGGCAGGTGTAGGCGTCATTCCGGGGCGCGGGCTTTTACCCGCGAGCCCGGAATCCATAACCACAGGTCAGCAAATATGAATTTCGGACTCGCCACTTCCGCCTTCGCGCGATGCGCTTCGGCGGACACATACCCGCCGTAGCCCGCCTTAGCGAGCGAAGGCGGGTCGCGGCGATCCGGAATGACGGGCTCAGAGCTTCAGCTTCAGCTTGCGCTGCCCGAGCGTGCGCAGGCGGAGCGCGTTGAGGCGGATAAAACCTTCCGCGTCGCGCTGGTCGTAAGCTGTCTTGCCGTCCTCGAACGTCACCAGGTCCTGATCGTAGAGCGAATATTTGCTCGTCCGGCCGACCACGCCGACATTGCCCTTGTAGAGTTTCAGCCGCACCCGGCCGGTGACGAATTCCTGGCTCTTGTCGATCGCCGCTTGCAGCATTTCGCGCTCCGGCGCGAACCAGAAGCCGTAATAGATCAGCTTCCGCGTATTTCGGCATCAGCTCGTCCTTGAGATGCGCCGCGCCGCGGTCGAGCGTGATCGATTCGATGCCGCGATGCGCGGCAAGCAGGATGGTGCCGCCCGGCGTCTCGTACATGCCGCGCGACTTCATGCCGACAAAACGGTTCTCGACCAGATCGAGCCGGCCGATGCCATGCTTGCGGCCGAGCGCGTTGAGCGCCGTCAGTAATGCCGCCGGTATGAGCTTCTTGCCGTCGACCGCGACCGGATCGCCGCGCTCGAAATCCACCGTGACATATTCCGGTTGGGCCGGCGCCTTTTCCGGATCGTCGGTGCGCGAATAGACGTAATCCGGCACTTCTCCGGCGGGATCTTCCAGCACCTTTCCTTCGGACGAGGTGTGCAGGAGATTGGCGTCGGTCGAAAACGGCGCCTCGCCGCGCTTGTCCTTGGCGATCGGGATTTGATTCTGCTCGGCGAAGGCGATCAGCGCCTCGCGCGATTTGAAATCCCATTCGCGCCACGGCGCGATCACCTTCACGTCGGGCTTGAGCGCATAATAAGCGAGCTCGAACCGCACCTGGTCGTTGCCCTTGCCGGTCGCGCCATGGGCGACGGCGTCGGCGCCGACTTTTTCGGCGATCTCGATCTGCTTCTTGGCGATGAGCGGCCGCGCGATCGAGGTGCCGAGGAGATATTGGCCCTCATAGAGCGTATTGGCGCGGAACATCGGAAACACGTAATCGCGGACGAATTCATCGCGCAAATCCTCGATGAAGATGTTTTGCGGTTTTATGCCGAGCGCGAGCGCCTTTTTCCGCGCCGGCTCAAGCTCCTCGCCCTGGCCAAGATCGGCCGTGAAGGTAACGACCTCGCAGCCATAGGTCGTTTGCAGCCATTTGAGAATGATCGACGTATCCAGCCCGCCGGAATAGGCCAGCACGACCTTCTTCACGTCTTTCTTGCCGCCCGCGGGCATGACGAAAACCTTCGACTTAAGGCGGCGCTGCCCGCCCGAAATGCGCGCGGACTATAGGGGCGCGCCCGGCCGACGCAAGCGTTGCGAAATCCTCAGGAGGTCTTCCCGCTTCGGCTTATAAGCCGCCGTAGCCGCGCCGCGAGCGCCTCGCCCGCTTCCGCCAGCCGGCGCTCGGCCGCCGCTTCGTCGATGCGGGTCGCCGGCCAACGATAGATCAGGCCGTGCACGGCCCAGATCACGAGATAGATGAACACGCCGGCAAACACGACGTCGGAGAAAAAATGGGCGCCCGCGGCCATGCGCAGCGCGCCGACGCCGGCGCCGAAGGCGAGCGCCGCGCCATAGGCCAGCGGCTGCAATTCCGGCGCCGCCAATGCGGCAGGCGCCAGTGTCCAGAACGCGCCGGACGGTTCGCCGGCGATGAACGAGCAATTATTCGGACAGTCGCCGCGCGGGTCCCACCACGGCATGAAGCGATAATCGCCGCCGAATTGGTGTACGTCGATCGGACGCGGGCGGCCCCAATGGTCCTTGAGGATCAGGTTGGTGAGAAGGCCGGGGCCGAGCGCCAACGTCGCTATCAAGAACAGCGCGGCGCGGACTTCGATCAACATGCGCCGCCGCGGCCAAATCAGCTTGCCGATAATGGCCAGGAAGGCCGGCAGCACAAGCAGAGTGATTAGGAGCCGCGCCGCTTCGCGCGTGTGCTGCACCCACAATTGCGCGTTGACGTCGAACAAATGCCACGTCGGATTGAAGCTCAATCCGGCAAGATCGAGGTCGATCTGCGGATCGACCGCGCATATGACACCGACCACAACAGCGATGCTAAGCGCGATCGTAAGCCCGAGTCGATTCATGCGGTCACTGCCATGCCGAATCCATTGCCGCCAAATCCTTTGCCGCCAAGTCCGTTACCGCCACGTCCATTGCCGCCAAGTCCATCGCCAAACCTTATTTCCACGCACCGGCGTTGCGGCCGGCGAATAGCCAATAGACCAGGCCGCCGGCGATGCCGGCCGCGGCAAACACTTCACGTTCGCGCGCGATGTCGCTACCGGCTGGCGCGATATAGCCGGCGAAATCGAGTCCGTAAGCCATCGCCAATGCCAACGCGCCGCCGATCACGCCATAGACGACGATCGAACGTAAAGCAAAGCCTTCGGTGATTACGATGACAAGGAGCGTCGGCAAAAAACCGATGACGAAGATGATGAACGCGCCCAGTCCGACAACCGTCCACAGTGCCGCCGATTGCGCATGCGGCGATTGCAGACCGAACGAAGCGAAAAGATCGTTCCATTCCGGCGTCAACGTGCCGAGCGCCAGGACAAGCGAGGCGGCAATGCAGGCCCAGACATAGCCGACGAACATCATAACGATGCGGAAGAGGACGGTCATGGCTCGCGCTCGATTGGCTCGCCGTCAGTCGGTCATCGCCATGGCGCGCAACGCCAGGCGCTCGCGGGCGGAGAGCTTTTCGGTGGCGCTTTTGAGCTGGCCGCAAGCGGCGAGAATGTCGCGGCCGCGCGGCGTGCGCACCGGCGAGGCATAGCCGGCAGCAAAGACGATTTCGGAGAATTTCTCGATCTGCTCCCAATCGGAGCACTCGTATTTCGTGCCCGGCCACGGATTGAACGGGATGAGATTGATCTTGGCCGGAATGCCCTTGAGGAGCCGCACCAGCGCCCTGGCGTCGACCAGCGAATCGTTGACACCCTTGAGCATGACATATTCGAAAGTGATGCGCCGCGCGTTGGAGACGCCGGGATAGTTGCGGCAGGCATCGAGCAATTCGCGCAAAGGATATTTGCGATTGAGCGGCACGAGTTCGTCGCGCAGCTCGTCGGTGACCGCATGCAGCGAGACCGCGAGCATGCAGCCGATCTCCGCGCCGGCACGCGCGATATTGGGGATGACGCCGGACGTCGACAGCGTGATGCGCCGCTTGGAGATGCTCAGGCCGTCGCCGTCGGCGACGACATTGAGGCCGTCGCGCACCGCCTCGAAATTGTACAGCGGCTCGCCCATTCCCATCATGACGATGTTGGAGACGAGGCGCTTTTCGGGCTCGCCGCCCGCCGCCGTCGCGCGCTGCCAATCGTTGAGCCGATCGCGCGCCAAGACCACCTGGCCGACGATCTCGCCCGCGGTGAGATTGCGCACCAGCCGCTGCGTGCCGGTGTGGCAGAACGTGCAGTTGAGCGTGCAGCCGACTTGGCTCGAAAGGCACAACGTGCCGCGGTCGGTTTCCGGAATGTAGACGCATTCGACCTCATGCGGGTCACTGCCGGGCTCGCCGGGCAGCCGCAGCAGCCACTTGCGCGTGCCGTCGACGGAAACCTGCTCGGCGGCGATTTCAGGCCGCGCCAAGGTGAAGCGTTGCTCCAGCGCGGCGCGCAACTCCTTCGACAGCGTGGTCATCGCGTTGAAATCTTGCACGCCGCGCACGTAGAGCCAGTGCCAAAGCTGCTGCGCGCGCATGCGCCGCTGCCGTTCCGCTACGCCGACCTCGCCCAATGCCTCGGCGAGCGCCTCGCGCGTCATGCCGATCAGCGACGGTTGCGCCGGAGCGGCATAGTCCTCAAGCGGCCGCTTTTCGATGAACAGGGCCGAGGCGGCGGTATCGGTCGCGACAAGCGGAGTAGTCAATGGAGAACTCATGTTCCTAGAGGCAACGGCGAAAGCGCGGTTGAGGAATAAATGGGGCGGATGCCAGGCGGCCGACAGAGGCGAAAGCGCACAAATCGACCCGATTTCCGGCTTCCGCAGGGAATGCCGTCTACTTGCATTCCTGCGCGATGCGGTCGAGCGCCTGCGAAACGCCCTTCAGCGTGTATGTGTCGGTCGTTTGCGTTCCCTTCGCGGATCCGCCTTTGACGATCGCGGTGTCGCCCGCCCGCATGGCGTCGACCATCTGCGCCTCCTCGGCGGCGTTCTTGATCCAGGCGCCGTCCTGCTGAGTGTAAAGCGCGAAGGTGGTCGAGCCGATTTGCGCGCTGGCCTCGGAGCCCGGCTTGAACGGATACCCGCTGATGATCGAGACCTCGTTGGTCACCTTGTCCTCCGGCCGGGTGGAAATGAACATATAAATGGGATTGCGTGGCCGGTTGGGCGGATTGGTTTCCGACGATGTCGGCTTGGAAATCGCAAAGCAGACCTTCTTGCCTCCGGGAGAAGCGGTATAGGCGCCCCATTCGGCGTATTGGCCAAGCAGCTTCGGCTGCGCGCCGGCGGCTGCTGCTGCGGCAGGTTTCGCAGCCCCGGCAGCCGGCTGCGCAGCGGCAGGCTTTGGCGCCGGCTTGGGTTTGGGTTTGGGCTTGGGTTTGGTCGGAGCGGCGGGCGCGGCGGATTCAGGCGCCGCGGATGCCGGCGCGGCTGGCTGCTGCGCGGCCGCGGGAACGGCGAATGCCGCCGCAACGAACAGCAAAAGGATAAGCTGCCATCGTCGATGCATGCGCATATGGCCTCGCGGATTCGTCCCCCGCCCTGATTAGCAAATTTGTTTATTTTAATCCAATTCGGCCGAATACGGAATGAGATAGGCAGGGTCGGGAGGGCCTAACTGCGCCCCGGGCCCGCGCTGCGGCAGGGCCCGGGACACTGCACGGACGGCCCGCACGTGCCTGAACGAAGCCTGCTATGATTCCCGGATGAAAGCGATCCTCTGCACGCACTTTTGCACCGCCGCCGAACTCGAACTCGCCGAGATCGACGAACCGCGAGCCGGACCTGACGATGCCGTGGTCCGGGTAAAAGCGGCGGCGTTGAATTTTTTCGATACGCTCATTATCGCCGGCAAATACCAGCATAAGCCGCCATTTCCGTTCTCGCCGGCGGCAGAGTTCGCCGGTGTCGTCGAGAGCGTCGGCGCGGGCGTAACCGGCATTGCCCCAGGCGATCGGGTGATGGGCAATATCGGCTGGGGCGCCGCGCGGCAGGCGGTCGCTGTCCCGGCCCAGCAGCTCGTGAAAATTCCGAGCACGCTCGATTTCGATCGCGCCGCCGGCCTGACCGTCACCTACGGCACGACGCTTTACGCGCTGCGCGAGCGTGCCGAGCTGAAATCCGGCGAGACACTGGCCGTGCTCGGCGCCTCCGGCGGCACCGGGCTCGCAGCGATCGAGATCGGCAAGATCATGGGGGCGCGCGTCATCGCCTGTGCATCGTCGGACGACAAGCTCGCCTTTGCCCGCGACCACGGCGCCGACGAAACGGTGAACTATGCGAGCGAGGATTTGCGCGGCGCGCTGAAGAAACTCGGCGGCGACCACGGCATCGACGTTGTCTACGATCCGGTCGGCGGCGCTTACGCGGAGCCCGCCGTGCGCGCGCTCGCCTGGCACGGCCGTTATCTCGTCGTCGGGTTCGCCGCCGGAGAAATCCCCAGGCTGCCGCTCAATCTGGTGCTCCTGAAAAGCTGCGATATCCGCGGCGTGTCGTGGGGCGCCTGGACCAAACGCGAGCCGCAGGGGCAGCATGGCTTGATGAAGCAGATCGTGGAGTGGTGCGCGCAAGGCAAACTCAGCGCGCATGTGCACGCGATTTATCCCTTGGCGGATATCGCGGCCGCGCTTCAGGCGATAGCCGACCGCAAGGCGATGGGGAAGATCGTGCTACGCCCGTGACCGGCGCATGATCCCGAAAAGCATGTCCCCGGACGTGATGCGGGATGGGTACCGCTTTCCCACCTTCGCGAAACCCGCTTCGGCGGGCGGACGAAGCTCGGAAAAGATCATGCGCAAACCTAAGATCGAGTATCGGCGCGCAACCGCGCCAGCGTATTCCGCGCCGCCTCGCGATGCTCGGGCTTGATGTGCGACGACATAACCTTTAGCGCCGCGCCGAGGATCGCGGCATCGTCGGCGAGGCCGATGATGGGAATGGAATCGGAAATAAAATCATCCGGCACGATGAAATAGACCATCGCGCCGACCAGTATCACCTTCACGTAGAGCGGTGTCTTGCGGTCGAATGCGCAGTAATGCGCCGTGAGCACTTCTTCGAGGAAAGGGAGGTTTGCCGCCTCGGCCAGAATCTTGCGCCAGAATTTACGCCGCAGTCCCGCTTCGTCGGAGGTGATCCGGCGCGTCAGCGAGGCAAAATCCTGCCAAGAAAAGCCTTGCCAGCTGGCGGTTTGCTGCCAAAAGCTCATTTGCCCCTCCTGCGGATGCTCAGTTGCGCCAAGAACTCAATGGCTCCCAAGACAGGGTTTGGAAGACAGGGTTTGGAAGACATGGTTTGGAAAACATGGTTCCGAAACACGGCAGCCGCAAGGCGGCCCGCACCCCAGCTTGTCCCCGTGCGGGCGACTTAGCCGGCAAACTTATCCATAATCTCCGCGAGCTTGACGTCGCGCTCGGTCAAGCCCCCGGCGTCATGGGTCGACAGTGTGACCTCGACAGTCTTGTAGACATTGAACCATTCCGGATGGTGGTCGAGCTTTTCCGCGACCAGCGCCGCACGGGTCATGAAGCCGAAGGCTTCATTGAAATCGGCAAAGACGAATTTCTTGGTGATGGCGTCGCGCGCCGTCACTTCGCTCCATCCCTTAAGCCGACCCAGCGCGGTCTTGCGCGCTTCGCCGGAGAGTTTTTGAGTCATGTGAAAACTCCATCGCTGCAGGCGATAACGGTCGCCCTCGAAAATAGGCGATAAAGCTCCTACCTGGCAAACAAAGCTGCAAGGGGGCGAAGTTCCCGAAGGCTGTGGTCAGGAGGCCGCCATGGGCTGGTCTTTGAACATAGGCGCGCAACGATCTCATCCGCGCACTCAATGAGCGCGGCCCAGACGCCAAGGTCGCCGACGCCATGACGGCGCAAATCCCGCCGCTCGGCTATCGCCGCTGCCTCGACGAGGCGTTCCGCCTCCTCCAGGAGAAATCCGCGCCCGCCGTGGGCATCGTCGATGCATCCGACCGGCTGATCGGTCTGGTGACCTCTGAAACCATCGGCGAAATGCTCATGGTGCATCGGGCGATGCCGGCCGGGTTCCGGTCTGGCCCATGGGGTCGTCCCGCGGGAGCCTGATCGCCCCTAACGGTGCCCGGCTACGGTTGGGCCAAAAGTGTTTGGCAAGTCAAAGTCGGGCCATAAGTCGGGTATAATTAAGTACTCCCGCGATTAACCAAAGCGCCGATTGCCTCTCGAACACCCGGTTGCGCCATTAAGTCAAAGCCGGCGAGCCGTGTTAGGATTAACCATGCCGCCCGGACTTCCGCACCGTCCGCCAATTGCCATGAGGTTTTGGCTTTTCCGGCGTTCCAGGGGAAGCGGAACGGGCTCGGCTTCGGCCGCGCGGAGCCGCTCATCGGGTTACGCCATGAGTATCGAGTCGCTTGAACATATGGTGCGAAGCCGGGTACGGATGTTTTTGCGCCATACTTGGCTTCTCACCATTCTCGGAACCATCGTCCTCGGCGCCACCGTGTGGGCGGGCTTTCATTTCACCACCGAAGCCGACCATATGCGGATCGCCGCCGGTCCGCTGGACAGCAAGTTCGTCCAGGCGCTGTCGAATCAAATCGCAAACAGTCGTCGCGATATTTCCTTGCAGATCGTTCCGACCCAGGGGTCAAAGGAGACCGCGGAAGCGATAAGCAAGGGTCAAGCCGATCTCGCCATCCTGCCGGGTAATCTCGGTGACTCGCTGAACTGGCCTGTGATCGCCATTCTCCGGCAAAACGTGATTGCACTGATCGTTCCGGCGCCCAGCCCCGCAAATAAGCCTAAAGGCGGCGAGAGCGTCGCCAGTGCCAAGAGCGCGAAAAAAGGCGCCGCGAGTTCGAAAGCCGCCAAAAGCGCCAAGAGCGCGAAGAGCGCCAAAAGCGACGATAGCGACGATAGCGACAGCGGCGACGACAGCGGCGATAGCGGCAAGTTCGGCAAGGTGTCGCAGCTCTCCGGTAAGCGCGTCGGCATCGTCACCGGGAATGAAGCGACGACCGGTCTGCTTGAGCTCGTGCTGAGCCACTATGGCGTACCGCTCGCCAAGGTGACGGTGTCACAGATCGACCCCGACAAGCTTGCCGACGCTCTCAAAAACAATCAGATCGATGCGCTGTTCGTTGCCGGCGCGGCGGCGGGTCAGGCCATTACCAGCACGGTGGCGGCGGCGACGGTGAACGGCAAGGCCCCGACTTTCATCGAGATCGACCAGGCGGACGGCATCGCCAAACGTAACCCAGCATTCAGCTCGGTCGACATCGATGCCGGCACTTTCGGCGGCAATCCGCCGATGCCCGATGACAGCCTCAAAAGCCTCAGCTTCGGCGAATTTCTGGTGGCGCGAAAATCCTATAGCGAATCTGTCATCGCCGCGCTGTCGAAGATTATCTATTCGTCGCGGCAGGCGCTCGCCACCGCGCTGCCGGGCGAAATCAAGATCGTAGCGCCGTCGACCGACAAGGATGCGGACGTCGTCGTCCATCCCGGCGCGCTGGCCTATCTTTCGGACAGCCAGCAGTCGTTCTTCGACAAATACGGCGATGACATCTTTTACGGCATGCTGATCTTTCCGGTGTTCGGATCGGCGATCGCCGGCGTCGCAAGCTATCTGCGCAGCGATGGCCGTACGCGGCGGCTGCGGCTCCTGCAACGGGTGCTCGACCTCGTGCGCAAGGCGCACACCGCGCAGACCTTGGAGGCGATCGACAACCTCCAGATCGAGGCCGACGAGCTCGTGATTGCGATCGTACACCAAGGCGAACGCGAGGAATTCGACGAGACGGTGCGCATGTCGTTCGCCTTCGCGCTCGATCAGCTACGCTTCACCATTGCCGCGCGCCGCGCCGCGATCATCGTCCAGTCCGGCACTGCCGGGGCTGCGGGCGCCAAGGCCGCGGCGGCGTAACCGATTGCTTCTGCGCAATTCCTGACTATATACGGTCGCAATCGCGGGCCCTTCGGGGCCCGTAACGGTTTAACGATTAACGCATAAATCTCCGCAACATCGCCATTATTGCCCATGTCGACCACGGCAAAACCACGCTGGTCGACCGACTCCTGCAGCAATCGGGCTCGTTCCGCGAGAACCAGCGCGTGCTCGAACGCGCGCTTGATTCGAGCGACCTCGAGCGCGAGCGGGGCATCACCATTCTCGCCAAGGCGACTTCGCTCGTTTGGAAGGATACCCGGATCAACATCGTCGATACGCCGGGACATGCCGATTTCGGCGGCGAGGTCGAGCGCATCCTCAATATGGTCGATGGCGCATTGGTTCTAGTCGACGCCGCCGAGGGGCCGTTGCCGCAGACCAAGTTCGTGGTGTCGAAGGCGCTCAAAATGGGGCTGCGGCCCATCGTCGTGATCAACAAGGTCGATCGCTCCGACGCCCGCCCGACCGAAGTCGCCAATGCGGTGTTCGACCTGTTCGCCGCGCTCGATGCGACCGAGGAGCAACTGGATTTCCCGATTCTCTACGGCTCGGCCAAGCAAGGCTGGATGGCGTCCGACCCCGCCGGGCCCAAGGACAAGGGCATGGCGCCGCTGTTCGAACTCGTCATTCGCCACGTCGTGCCGCCACAAGTCGAGGAAGGCCCGTTCCGCATGCTGGGCACGATCCTCGAAGCCAATCCCTATCTCGGCCGTATCGTCACCGGCCGCATTTTCTCCGGCTCGGTGAAGCCCAACCAGCCGGTCAAAGTCATCGACCGTAACGGCGAACTCGTCGAGGAGGGCCGCGTAACCAAGGTGCTCGCCTTCCGCGGCTTGGAGCGGGTGCCGATCGACGAAGGCTTTGCCGGCGACATCGTCGCCATCGCCGGACTGCCGGAAGCGTTCGTTTCGCATACGCTGTGCGCGCCCGAGGTGACCGCGCCGCTGCCGGCGCAGCCGATCGACCCGCCGACACTGACCATGACCTTCCACATCAACGATTCCCCGCTCGCCGGCACCGAAGGCGACAAAGTGCAAAGCCGGGTGATCCGCGATCGCCTGCTGCGCGAGGCTGAAGGCAACGTCACGCTGCGGATTTCCGAATCCATGGAGAAGGATTCCATGGAGGTCGCCGGCCGCGGCGAATTGCAGCTCGGCATTTTGATCGAAACCATGCGGCGCGAGGGTTTCGAGCTCTCGGTGTCGCGCCCGAAGGTCCTTTATCAACACGGCCCGTCCGGCGAACTCCTCGAACCGATCGAGGAGGTGGTCATCGACGTCGACGAGGAGCATTCCGGCGTGGTGGTGCAGAAGCTCGCCGAGCGCAAAGGCGAGATGGTCGAGATGCGTCCCTCCGGCGGCGGCCGCGTGCGGCTGATCTTCTATGCGCCGACCCGGGGGCTGATCGGATATCAGGGCGAGCTCCTCACCGACACGCGCGGCACCGCGGTGATGAACCGGCTGTTCCACGCCTACGGCCCGCATCGCGGCGAGATCGTCGGCCGGCGCAACGGCGTCTTGATCTCAACCGACCAAGGCGAAGCCGTCGCCTACGCAATGTGGAATCTGGAAGACCGCGGCCCGATGATGATCGAGCCGGGTTGGAAGGTCTATCGCGGCATGATCGTCGGCGAGCACACGCGCGGCAATGACCTCGAAGTCAACGTGCTCAAGGGTAAAAAGCTCACCAACATCCGCACCCACTCCAAGGACGAGGCGATCCGGCTTACGCCGCCGATCCGCATGACATTGGAAAAGGCGCTTGCCTATATCGAAGACGATGAATTGGTCGAGGTGACGCCAAGTTCGATCCGGCTGCGCAAGAAACTGCTCGATCCGAACGAGCGCAAGCGCGACGAGCGGCGTAAAGAAGCCGAGCGCGTCTAAGCACGTCCGATTTCGCGCAGCACGCGCTGGATCTGACGTGTCACCCAAGCCTCATCTTGTCACATTTTTCGCTTTGCCGAGCGCCGCCGGTGCAAAATTCCGGGAACCGTGACGCGATTGCAACAGCACCTCCAGATTGCGCCTGAAGCTTGCATTTTCGTGCCGGCGAATGTGGCCAGGGCCATGTCTTTTCGCTAATAATCCACATCGTTAACCGAAGGTGAATCTAAAGCCTTGAAGGCGGCAGAAACGCTTGCTTTGATCGCATCCTGAATCGCGTGATAAATCGCCGGACGAGCATCGCATCATGAGCACTGTCCTCATCGAAATCCGTCGCGCCCGCGCATGCGATGCCGGCGCGGTCGCGGATGCTCACGATGAGGCTTGGCGGACCGCCTATCAGGGCATCATTCCGGGCGGCGAACTGGAGAAGCTCATCAACCGTCGCGGCCCGGCGTGGTGGGAAAGCGCCATCCGCAAAGGTAGCCGCATCGCACTCTTGCAATTCGGCGACAAGATCGCCGGCTACGCCAATTATGGACGCAACCGGGCGCGCAGTCTGTACTATGATGGCGAACTCTACGAGCTCTATCTGCGGCCGGAATTCCAGGGGCTCGGCTTCGGCCGCCGCCTGTTCACCGCCGCGCGCCGCGATTTGGCGCAGAGCGCGCTCAAATCCTTGATCGTTTGGGCGCTATCGGAGAACGAAAACGCGGTCGAGTTCTATCGCGCGCTTGGCGGCAAAGCGGTCGCACGATCATCCGAAAAATTCGGCACCCGCGTGCTGGATAAGGTCGCGTTCGGCTGGAACAGCTGAGGACAGAGCACGGATGACGAGGGCTGACAGGTCCGCTTTCGGCGTCCCCGCAGACGGCAGGCGGCGACAGCTTCGCTTGCATGCAGGCCGCGCGTAGCGTGTTGACAAGCAGACATACGATGGTCATCGGTCCGACGCCGCCGGGCACCGGCGTGATAGCGCCGGCGACTTTGACAGCCTCCGCGAAATTGACGTCGCCTACAATTTTCGATCCGCCGGCGCCGTCGGCCACCCGATTGATGCCGACATCGATCACGGTGGCCCCCGGCTTGATCCAATCGCCGCGAATGAATTCGGCGCAGCCGATGGCGACGCACAAAAGCTCGGCGCGGCGGCATAGATCGGGCAGACCGCAGGTGTGCGTATGCGCGACGGTCACGGTCGCATTCTCATTGAGCAGGACCTGCGACAGCGGATTGCCGACGATATGCGAGCGGCCGATCATCAGCGCATCAAGGCCAACGAGCGAATCGTGCACCGTCCTGATCAGCTTGAGGCAGCCGATCGGCGTGCATGGCACCAGCGCCGGCATTCCCATCATCAGGCGTCCGGCATTGAGCGGGTGAAATCCATCGACGTCCTTGTCCGGATCGATGCTGGCGAAAATGCGCGCCGGACTGATTTGCGGCGGCAATGGCAACTGGACCAGAATGCCGCTCACAGCTGGATCGGCATTGAGCTTTTGCACGAGGCCGAGCAACTCCGCCTCGCTGGTGTCGGCAGGAAGATAATGATCGAACGGCCGCATACCGACCTCGACCACCGCGCGCGATTTGCTGCCGACATAGGTCTTGCTCGCCGGGTTGTTGCCGATGAGGACAACGGCGAGACCCGGAACGAGGCCATGGGCGGCGGTCAGGCGATGCGTCTCGGCTTTGACCGCGGCGCGCAAGTCTGCCGCGATCGTTTTGCCGTCAATTATTTTCGCACTCATCCAGTCCCCTTCGTCAGTCGTTCCAGCATGGCGTGAAGCATTTGCGGATGGCCCGCGATCCGCAGACGCTTCAGCCGCGCCGCGGCGCCTGCTGCAATATCGACCCGCCGCGGCGCAACGCCGAGCGCTGTGGCAACGAGCCGGCGCAGGGCCTCATTGGCCTCACCCTCGACCGGCGCCGCGCGCAACCGCACCTTGAGCACCGTTCGTCCGTCGGCACGGCGTTCGATTCCTTCGATCGCTTCGCGCGCGCTACGCGCAGTGACGCGCACGTCGAGCACGACGCCGTCCGCGGCTTGCGTCCACGGCCTCGATTCCATCGCGTTCAGAAAACGTTCGGCAAAATGTAAATCTCGATTACTTTTTCAATGAAGATGATGATCAGGAAAAGAATTATCGGCGAAATGTCGATGCCACCCAAATTGGGCAGCACATTGCGAATTGGACGCAGTGCCGGATCGGTGATGCGATAAAGAAAATCGCCGATCATGGCGACCACGTGATTGCGCGTATTCACCACGTTGAAGGCGACAAGCCAGGAGAAGATCGCCATCGCGATCACAATCCAAATATAGAGTTGAAGAGCGATGAGGATGACTTCAAAAAGGGCGAGCATGGACCGGATTCGCGTTGAGGATGGCAGAAACTAGCGAACTGAGCGTTCGCGAACAAGGTTTGGAAACCGCCCGGTGGGCGACGAAGTGGGCTGGTGGAGCCGAGGGGAGTTGAACCCCTGACCTCCTCATTGCGAACGAGGCGCTCTCCCAACTGAGCTACGGCCCCGCCAATCGGCAGATTCCGCCTTTGTGGCGAGTGGCGCCATTTAGGACTGCCGTCTTATGCTGTCAAGGATGGGTACAAGCTCCGGGATGCGGCTATAAGGGCCGCAAATGATTCAACGATCCGCCCCGGCAATGTCGCTGTTGCGCCAGCCGGCCTATGTCCGCTTTCTCTATGTGCGGATCGCCGCGTCGATTGCGCTTCAGCTCCAGGTCGTCGCGGTCGGCTGGCAGATGTACGAGTTGACCAATAGCCCGTTCGATCTGGGGCTGATCGGCCTCGTCCAATTCGTCCCGGCCATTAGCTTGTTTGTGCTCACCGGCCACGTTGCGGATCACTACGACCGGCGCTGGGTCGCTTGCGCTGCGCAGCTCACCGAGGCGCTGGCGGTCGCCGTGCTTGCTTTCGCCAATGCCACGGGACGGTTGATGCCCGGGCTTCTCCTCGCCATGGCTTTTCTCGTCGGAACCGGGCGCTCCTTCGAACAGCCGAGCTTGCAATCGGTGCTGCCGAACGTCGTGCCGGCCGACGTGCTGCCGCGCGCCATTGCCGGTTCGACCTCGGCCTCGCAAACCGCAGTCGTTGCCGGACCGGCGCTCGGCGGCATCTTGGTCGCCATCAGTCCGACCTTGGTGTTCGCGGTTTGCGCGCTGTTATGGCTCTCCACCGGACTGGTCATGCTCGGCATCGCCATGGAGCGGAAGGTCGCGGCGCGCGCGCCGCTCGATCTCAAGACGTTGTTCAGCGGGCTCACCTTCATCGCCCGGCAAAAGGTCGTGCTCGGCGCCGTGCTGCTCGATTTGTTCGCGGTGCTGCTCGGCAATCCGACGGCGCTGTTGCCGATTTTCGCGCGCGATATTTACCTCGCCGGACCGCTGGGTTTCGGCGTGTTGCGCGCGGCGCCCGCGGCCGGCGCCATTGCCTCCGCGCTGGTGCTGGCGCGCTGGCCGATCTCCGGCCGCGTCGGTCGCATCATGTTCGCGACGGTGACGATCTACGGCGCGGCTACGATTATCTTTGCGCTGACGCCGAACTTCGCCCTCGCCATGGCCGCGCTGGCCGTCGTCGGCGCCTCCGACACGGTCAGCGTCGTGATCCGTCAGACCATGGTGCAGCTGCGCACGCCCGACCACATGCGTGGCCGCGTCTATGCGGTGAATTCGATGGTCACGAACACGTCGAACCAGCTCGGCATTTTTCGCGCCGGCACGGCGGCCGCCTTGTTCGGCACCATTCCCTCGGTGCTGATCGGCGGCATAAGCACCATCGCGGTCGTCCTAATTTCGACCAAGATTTTTCGCGAACTCTACGACGCCGACCGATATCACGACCCGCGGCCATGATCCCGTGAGAACAGCCCTGGCAGCAGCGGCGCCGCTGCGGCATCATGTCGGCGGCCGATAGTTAGCTAGCGGCAAAGGAATACCGCATGCGACCGCTCACGATGATCTGCCTCGCAGTTTCGATTGCCGCGATTTCGGCGCCGGCGCGCGCCGCGCCTTGCGGCGGCGACTTCGGCGCCTGGCTGGCCGGCGTCAAACAGGAGGCCGCGGCGGACGGCATCTCGCAGCGCACGATCCAGTCCGCGCTCGGCACGCTGAGCTTCGATCCAAGCATCATCGCCCGCGACCATGCGCAGGGCGTTTTCCGCCAGAGCTTCGACCAATTCGCCGGCCGCATGGTGCCGCCGCGGCTGGCCCGCGCGCAACAGCTCTTGGCGCGCTATGCGCCGATTTTCAGCCGCATCGAGGCGCAATATGGCGTGCCCGGTCCGGTGATCGTCGCCATCTGGGGACTGGAGACCGACTTCGGCGCCAATTCCGGCCACTTCCCGACCATCCGGTCGCTGGCGGCGCTGGCTTACGATTGCCGGCGGCCCGACAAGTTCCGCGGCGAACTGATCGCGGCGTTGCAAATCATCGATCGCGGCGATATGGCGCCCGCCGAAATGCACGGCGCCTGGGCGGGCGAGATCGGCCAGACCCAGTTTCTGCCGTCGTCCTATCTGAAATTCGCGGTCGATTACGACGGCAGCGGCCGCCGCGACCTCATTCACAGCGTGCCCGACGTGCTCGCCTCGACCGCCAATTATCTCAAAGGCTACGGCTGGCAGAAGGGTCAGCCCTGGGGCGAGGGGACCGCCAATTTCCAGGTGCTGCTGCAATGGAATTCGTCGCAGGTCTACACCAAGACCGTCGCCTATTTCGCCCAGCAACTCGCCGGCGGGGGATAACTCCGCAAAGATTTTAGCCGCCGATCCACCGCTCCAGGAACACACTGAGCCAGGCGCGCGCGGAATAGTCGTAAACGGCGCGGTCGGCGAAATGCGTATGCAGCGGCCGCGCGCCCGGCAGCGCCAGGCGCTCGTGACCGCGCGTCGTCCATTTGTGCATCATGGCGTGCGTCACGTCGGGATGAAATTGCAACGCAAAACCTCGCCCGGAGCGGATCGCCTGCACTTCGAACGTATCGCCCGCGGCGAGTAGCTCCGCGCCCGGCGGCAGATCGAAACCTTCGCGGTGCCACTGGTAGACGCGTTCCGGCCAGGTCCCGACGACGGCGAGGCCGGCGGCGGTGGGCCGGATCGGGTAGTAGCCGATCTCGGCCTGGCCGCGCGGATGGCGAAACACTCTGCCGCCGAGCTGCCGCGCGAACATTTGGGCGCCGAGGCAGATGCCGAGAAACGGCTTAGCCTCCTTGAGCGGCACGCCGATCCAATCGATCTCGCGCCCGATGAAGTCGTCCTCGTCATTGGCGCTCATCGGACCGCCGAAGATGATGGCGGCGGTATGTTCGGCCATGGTCGACGGCAACGGCTCGCCGAAGCGCGGCCGGCGCACATCGAGCGGGTAGCCCAACTCACGCAGCGCATTGCCGATGCGGCCGGGAGTGGAGTGCTCCTGGTGGAGGATGATCAGGATCGGCTGTTGCATGACGCCGGCGATTGTAACGCGCTTTTCGGCATTCCTACCGTGTTCGTTCCGGAAATCAAAGCGGCGGCGGCGGTCAATCGGCGCGGCTGCCTCCCATGCGGCGCTCGACGGCGCGCAACAGCAAAGCGTGGGGAAGAAAGCGCAGCAGGAAAACCATGATCCTGTTGTTGGCGCCGGCGACGACCACCCGCTTGCCGCGCATGAAGCCGTCATAGCCGATCTGCGCCACGCGGTCGGGCGGCAAGTCGAAGATTCTGGCTATGCTTGGCAACTGCATTCCCGAGCGCGCCTGAAATTCGGTCTGCACCGGCCCCGGACAGAGCGCGGTCACTTTGACGCCGCGGCCGGCCAGTTCGCATTGCAAAGCCTCGCTGAACGACAGCACATAGGCCTTGCTGGCGTAGTAAACCGCCATGCCGGGCCCGGGCAGGAAGGCGGCAACCGACGCCACGTTGAGGATGCCGCCGCGATGGCGCGCCAGGCTGTCGACAAAATAGAGCGACAGTTCGGTGAGCGCGCGCACGTTAAGATCGATCATGCCGAGCTGTTCGTCGCGGTCGAGCTTTGCCGCCGCGCCGCTTAAGCCGAAGCCGGCATTGTTGACGACGATCGCGGGTTCGAGGCCGCGCGCCGACAATTCCGCGCCAAGCGTCGCTGCGGCATCGCGCCGCTCGAGGTCGAGCGCCAGCACCGTCGGCCGCGGCCGGCCGGAAGCGGCGATCTCGTCGGCCAGCGCGCTGAGACGGTCCTCGCGCCGCGCCACCAAGACAAGCTCGTGGCCATGCGCGGCGAAGACGCGCGCCAGCTCGACGCCAATGCCGGCCGAGGCGCCGGTGACGAGCGCGACCGGCCTCATGCGCCGCCGGCCTTGCCGCCATCGCCGCCACCCGGGCCGGTGTCCGCGCCGCCGACCCGGCGCCGCAATTCGATACGCTCGCGCGACGACACGCCGAGGAGATCGGCCGCGCGCCACAACAGATTGTCCTCAAGCTCGTCGCGGCGGCCGTCGGCATAGACGATCTGCCACATCATTTCGATGACGCGGGCGCGGCCCGGCTCGTCGAGCGTGCGGTTGAGCGAATGGGTGAAATGATAAAGGTCGACGGATTCGTGCTCGGCCGCCGTCGCTTTCTCGATCAATTCGTCGGTCGCCGCGTCGTCGAGGCTAAAGCTTTGCTTGATGACGGCGCGAAGCTGGTCGCGCTCGCTTGGCGTTACCTCGCCGTCGATTGCGGCGGCGTGCACCAAAAGCGCCGCGGCGGCGAGGCGGTAATCGTCGTCGGCGAACTGGCTGGGATGTTTGCCGCCGTCGACGAAATCGGAGATGAAAGTCTTGAATGCCTCGAACATGATTTTTCCCCGGCGCCCCGGCTTGGTTCCAGGCTCATATCGCGACCGCGAGCGCGCCGGTCAAGGCTCGCCCAAGCGCCCTCGTTTCACCCGCGGCGCCGGCGCGGTTCGTTATGACTGCGCCGCTGCAGGCAATCGCCTAGAATTCTTCATCGGGAAGGAGCTCCGATTCCGGCCCATTGGCGATGGACGCCGCGATCAAGGCGGCGGCCTCTTTCGCCGATAGCACGGGCGGCGGTGTGTTGCCGATGACGGCAGCCGCGCGGTTCGGCGCTGCGGCGCGCGCATCGGCGGCGCGCCGCTCCGCAGTCTTCGGCCGCTGCTGGTCGAGGCACGCCCGCGGATCGCCCATGCAGCCGCGGGCGCGCCGGCAGCGCCGCGCCGGGCAAATGCGCCACAGCCGAAGCCGGTCGCAGTCGCGGCGCCGTTCCGCCGTTTGCGCCGCGCCCTCCCGCGCGCGCTGCTCCTCCCAGGTCCCGCGTTCATCCCGCGACCGCCAGCCGGACGATTTTGTCTTTACGTGTTTCATGCGCGCTGCAATTCCGTTTGTTCGTAAGATTCGTCTCGCGACGCTCCCCCAACATCCCGCCCCGCGGTAGCGGGGAGGGGGGACCGCGCAGAGCGCGGTGGGAGGGGCGCGGGCCGCGACGATCCTTCTGCAACGACAACGAAGCTCCATCTCAGAAGCCCCCTCCACCACGCTTCGCGTGGTCCCCCTCCCCCGCTTCGCGGGTGCGGATAAAGCATTCTCGTTCTCGCGACGCGCACCGCGCCCGAGTTTTGCCAAGCCACTGTACGAAAGCCCTTCCAAATGCCTCCCGACAAAAGAAGGGAGGCGGAGCGCCGATAGGCGCATTGTCTTGGAGCCGCGCCACGCCAACGAATGTTGCCATCCGTTCGCGCTTCGGGCGCGGCAGCGGTCTCAGCGGAGACCGCTCGCCTTTCGGCGCTCCACCGCGGCGCTCGCCGGGCCGGACGCATCCAGCATCGGCTCAGCTCCAGTTCCCGCGTTTCCTGAGACCCGGCGCATTGGGCGTTACCCGTTGCAACCTGTCCCGAGTCTACCGCGCTCCGCGGAGACCGGTCGTAGTGCCGGTCGAGCGGTGGCCCAGAGCCGCCCGGGGACGGTTTGCGAAACCGCCCGCGGGAACCGCACTCGCTCCACCTTCTAGGTCGCACCCGGAATGTGCCCTTCGATGAGCGAGCTTTGATTCGCTAAATATAACTGAAATGGTGACCGATGTCAATAGAAGAGTGACGGAGAGCGCGTGGCGAAAACCAAGGCGAATGCGCCGTCGACAGCCCCCGCGTCAGGCCGCCTCCCCGATTTTGAGTCGAACCGCGAGCCCGGCCGACCCCGCAAGATTGACCAGAGCATCGAGACTGAATTTGTCGATGTGCCCTCGCAGCAAGTCGTTGAGGCGCGGCTGCGTCACGCCAAGTCGACGGGCGGCCTTGCTCTGGCTGACCTGCCAGCTCTCGATCTTACTTCGCACCGCGATCATCAGTTCCGAGCGCGCCCGCATGTTCGCCGCTTCCACAGCGGTATCTTCCAGAGCGTCCCAGACGCTCGCGAATGTCTGCCGCGCCACTTTCGATCCTTCTGCAACTCTCGCAACGGTTTCGCCGCCAAAGCGATATCGTTTTTCGCCGTGCGCACATCTTCCATATCGAAATCGATATAATCTCAGAAGATCACGTCGTCAAAATGCCCGCAGCCTGACGTCGCAGACGAAATTACGCGCACCGCAAGACGAACGTCGGTCCTCTTTTGCAGCCCTTTCATGGCGCCACACACATTGGCCGCCGTGAGATTGTCGTGCGCAATGCTGCTTCCACGCTTTGTAGGCTTGTGAGGCGTCGGCGGGGCTTTTGGCATCCGCAGCGATGTCGCGGGTATTTTCGGCGCCCTTGCGCAACTAAGCCTCTCGTTAAAATCCATTTTGTGCACAGGAGAAGCGGCTTTTAGGCCAGTGTTGCATTTTTACCCTTTCGCGCGAACTGCCCGCTGATAGATTTGAGAATTGCTGGGAAAGGCAGTGGAGTCCGGTCCTGCCAAGGTTCCCGGACTCCGTATGAGTACCTAGCTGGCGCGCTCGCCTCTGCCCGAACGGGCAACGGCGCCTTGGGGGTTGCTGCCGCCCCCTCGCCCGCTCCCTTCCATCAGGAGCGGTTAGTGTGCCACCTGGCCCCTTCCAAAAGGGCCACCCTCTTTATTTGAGCCCCCTTTTTTTAGAGAGGGGGCTCTTTTTTTATGCGGTTAAATAACCGCACGACGGATATTTCCGATAACGCGGCTGCGCCGCAAGTGCTCCGTGGCATCACAATCCAAAAAATCTGGACTTAGTCACAAGATCAGCCCGTCACGCACCGCGATTTATAGGGAATTAGTCTTGGCACGCAACCCGCCACAGCCCCTCAATGCTAGGATATATATCCTAGCATTGAGGGGCTGGATTCATGGTCCCAAAGTTACAGCTTTCGCACCACCCGTATCGGTTGCGCCTTGCCCGTGGGGTACGATCCCGAAGAGAAAGGAGTCGGACATGGATAGCGATGCGTTTTGGCGCTGGCACGATTGGTTCTGGCGCGCATATGACTGGGCGGTACGGCTCGGCTTACCCGGTCTTATCACCTCTGCCATTGGTGGCAGTGTGATTGCAGGATTATTCCATTACGACGGATGGGACCCCCCAGTAGTTTTATTGGCGGCTATAGTCGCCTTTGCCGCCTTCGCTGTGATCTATATTCAGGCTTGCCGTTTCTGGGATCGCAGAAAAAGCGTTAGTGGCGACACCTCAGCAATTAAATTGACGAGCGATGCTGGAGCCGCTCCAGAAATTCAATTTGCACCTGATATAGACGCTCGCGCTGCCTTCTTTCAAATTCTCGAAAAAAGCGAATGGCGCACGAGGCAGTTGGCAAATCCGCCTGATCCAAACACTACGCGATCTGACTGGTTGAAGATTTGCTTAGCGACTGAAATCCATAACTGTCTTGCACAACGCAAGCTAACAGCCTGGGGCGAAACAAGCCTAGCCCGCGGCACCGGCCCACAACGCCAAATCAAGCCAGAAGAGTGGGAGCAAAGTGAAATTCTGTTTGATGATCTTAATCCCGCGATGCCGAGGACCATGGCTAAGTGGCGCAACAACGATCGCGGTTCGCTTTTCGGGATTATGTTTTCAAGGGCACAGATTTTTCAGCTATTTCCCCCGATCTCGTTGCCGTCAATTGATCGGATACCATGCACAGAACTACTAAGGATGGCACAGGAGGAAGGATGGGATTTCTCTTCGCACAATAGCCTGCATCTTTTGGATTTGCAGGATGCAATGAGGCAAGGCGGCGCGGACAATGTGCTGACGATCTGGGGCAGACTAAAGAAGTGGGATTCCGAAGAGCTAATGCGCAAGGAACTTCTTGAAAAAATTTCTCCCGATCACTGGAAAGAGTTTTTTGTAAACCTGTTTGCTGCACATGCCGGTGACAATTTAAACGTCTATAGTTGGGCGCCAGATAGAATAAATTTCGGACGGCGGAGCTATCTTGATCTTCACGTCGAACGCTCTCAGGCCATTTCTTGGTTACGTCGCGATGCTGTGGCTTTCAAGGGAAAAACAAAGCCGCGATGAACTTAGCAGCCCGCAATCACCGTCCCGAAGATATCTCCGTTCTCGCAATTGTTGAAGCGGAACTGAAACTCCGCCCCGCTACTGCACCGACTTGCGGTCGTGGTAGCTGTCGTTGAGCAATTGCATATTGGCCTGGACGTAAGGATTGCCGGGGTCCTTGGCCTGCGCCTGGTCGAGCAATTTGTGGGCGCGCGCGTAGTCGCCGCGCAGCATGAAGGAGAAGCCCTCGTCGTTGAGGACTTCCGCCGTCGGGCCGATCAGGCGCAGCACCTGGGCGTAAGCGCGGTCGGCCAGATCGAAGCGGCGCAGCCGGTCGTAGGACGCCGCCAGCCCGATCCAGGCTTCGGCGTCGTTCGGATGCTTCTCGACGGCGCTGCGAAACTTCTGCTCGGCGAGGCCGAAATTGTTGCTGCGGAAATATTTCTTGCCGAGCTGCACGTCGTCGTTGGGATCGTCGCCAAGGAGGCCGGGCTTCGACAGCGGCGCGACCGGCTCGCCGCTCGGCCCCGGTTCGGCGGGCTGGGTGACGATCGACCCGGTGGTGTCGCCGGTCGAGTCGCCGGCGCTGGCGCTATCGGCGGCCGCCGGATTGTCCGCGGACGCGCTATCGCCGAATTTTGACGAGGTCGAGCAGCCGCCAAGGCCGGTCATCAGGCCGGCCAGGCCCGCCGCCAGAAGGATCAGGACCCGCGCCGCTCGGATACTCATGAACGCGCTCCGGACACGCCGTGTCCGGCCGACCCCGCAACCGACGCGGATTGCACCGTCCCGCCCAACGATCCCCGAAGGGTGAACGCAGGAGCGGACGGCGCCGGACAAGCAAAGCTAGGCGACGATGGTTAAGGAATTGCTCGCCGGGTTTTCGTCCTCCCCCACGAGAGTGGGGGAGGGGGACCACGCCAACGGGTCCGGCCCGAAGTGGCCGGCCCGATGACAAGCTCCGCGTGGTGGAGGGGGCGTCTGACCGGTCGCTTCGTTTTCGCCCCAAGAGAATCGTCGAGGCCCGCGGCCCTTCCACCACCCTGCTCCGCAGGGTGGTCCCCCTTCCCCGCAACGGGGTCCCCGTCGCGCTCGCGCGACGGGGTGCCGCTTCGCGGGGCAGGAGAGCGCAGAACTCACCACATGCCGACCGCGACCCGCACGATGACCGGACAAAGAATCACGATGAACAGCACCGGAAAGATGCACACCATCATCGGTATCGCGAGCTTGGCCGGCAGGCTGTAGGCCTTCTCCTCCGCCCGCGACAGCCGCTTGTGGCGCATGTCGTCGCTATAGACGCGCAGCGCGTCGCTGATGCTGGAGCCGAGCTCGTCGGACTGCTGGATCAGCGTGGCGAAAGAGCGCGCCTCGTCGAGGCCGAGCCGGTCGCCGAGATGTTCCAGCGCTTCCGACATGGTGCGGCCGGCGCGAATTTCGAGGTTCGCCATGTGGATATTGGCGGCGAGCGACGGATAGGAAACGCCAAGCTCGCGGCCGACCCGGTCGAGCGCCGCCTCCATGCTGAGACCGGCATCGGCGCAGACCACGAGCAGATCCATGAAATCGGGAAAACCGGCCTGGTGCTCCAGGCGCTTTGCCGCGATGCGGCGGTCGAGATAGATGCTCGGCGCCAGATAACCCAGCACGCCGCCGCCCATCACGAACAGCCAGAACGAAGTCTTGCCTTGGACCCCCCACATCGACAGGCCGAAATAGGCGCCGGCGGTGAGACCCACCGCCGCCGCCAGGCGCGCGATGAAGTAATAGGCCGCGGCGTGCGGATCGTAGATGCCGGCGCCCAACAGCCGCCGCCGCAGCACCTTCATGGCGCCGGAATCGGCCGATGAATAATGCTTGGTCGTATAGTCGATCAGCGTCTGCGCGGCCTTCAATCCCGAAAAGCGCAGCGAGCGCCGGCCGCCGCGCGGACCCTCGTCGAGGCCGACACGGACGGCGCGGCGGCGCACCGCCTCGCGGGCGCGCACGCCGAGCATCACCGCAAAGGCGAGCGTGCCGGTGGCGAGAAAAACCAGCACGCTCAGCATCAGCGGAGCGTTGTCGCCTAACATGGTGCTTGCGCTGTCCATCTCTCGGATCCCGGCTCAAATCTTGAAATTGACCATCTTGAACATGATCATATTGCCGACCAGCATCCATCCGGCGGCGCTGAACAACAGCACCTTGGTCAGGTGCTCCTGCCATACCGAAGCGTAAAAGTCCGGCGCGATGAATTGGATGACGATGAACATGCCGATCGGCAGCGCCGAAAGGATCATCGCCGAAGCACGGCCCTCGGCGGCCAGCGCGCGAATCTTGCGCCGCATCTTGAAGCGCTGACGGATGACGCCGGACAGGTTTTCCAGGATTTCGCCGAGATTGCCGCCGGTCGATCCCTGAATGGCGACCGCCGTGACGAACAGCGGCAGATCGTCGGAGCCGAGGCGGGCGTACAGATTACGCATCGCGGTTTCGAGATCGGCGCCGTAGGTGATCTCGTCGGACACCACGCCGAATTCCGAGCCGATCGGATCGACCATTTCACGGCCGACCATGGAAATCGCGATGGGCACCGGGTGTCCGGCGCGGAGGCTGCGCACGATGATATCGAGCGCGTCGGGAAATTGGGCGCCGAATTTCTTCTGGCGGCGGCTGCGCAGCAGTTTCAGCACCAGATAGGGCAATGCCGTGGCGCAAAAAAGCGCCGCCGCGCCCGCTTCCAAGAGGCTATGGCGAAACACCATGGTCGCGGCGAACGCGAGCAGGGTCGCGACGGCGACGATGACGAACAGCCGCGTCAGTCCGAGCGTCAGGCCGGATTGCAGAATCAGCCGGTTGAGCGCGATCAGGCCGAGCCGGAAATCGCCGCCGCCGGTCAGCCCGCGTTCGCGCCGCAGCTCGACCAGCACGCTCTCGCGATCGGTGCGATCCTTGGCGATCGAGAGCCGCCGGTTGATGTTGCTGCGATAGGACGCCGCCGAAAAGCACATCAGATAGACGGCCTCGACCGTGAGCCCGGCGGCGAGCGCGACGAACAGCCAGACCAGGTAGATCGGGTCGAAATCGAACCAGAGAAAATCGAAGGACATGACGGACCGGACCTGTCACAACGGCTGCGACGGATCGAAATGGGAGCCGGGAATCTTGATGCCGAGCGCGAGCAGATCGGTGAGGAAGCGCGGGCGCACGCCGGTCGCCTGAAAATGGCCTTGCACGGCGCCGTCCGGCGCCGTTCCGGTGCGTACGAATTTGAAGATTTCCTGCATCTGGATGATGTCGCCTTCAAGCCCGGTGATCTCGGCGATGCTCATGACGCGGCGCTTGCCGTCGCTTAGCCGCGACAGCTGCACGATCACCCGGATGGCGGCGGCGATCTGGCCGCGGATACTGGCGACGGTCATCGGCAGGCCGGCCATGCCGATCATCTGCTCGAGGCGCGAAATGGCGTCGCGCGGCGTATTGGCGTGGATCGTCGCCATGGAGCCTTCGTGGCCGGTATTCATGGCCTGCAACATGTCGAAAGCTTCCTCGCCGCGGCACTCGCCCAAGATCACGCGGTCGGGCCGCATGCGCAGCGCGTTCTTGACCAGGTCGCGCTGGCGGATCTCGCCCTTGCCCTCGATCGACGGCGGCCGCGTCTCCATGCGGCCGACATGCGGCTGCTGCAATTGCAGTTCGGCGGCGTCCTCGATGGTGAGGAGCCGTTCCTTCTCGGAGATGAATGCCGACAAGGCGTTGAGCATCGTGGTCTTGCCCGAGCCGGTGCCGCCGGAAATGATCAGCGTGACGCGCGCCTTCACCGCCGCGGCCAGCAATTCGCCCATTTGCGGCCGCAGCGCGCCGACCTCGACCAGCTTGTTGAGGTTGAACGGCTTCTTGGAAAACTTGCGGATCGACATCAGCGGCCCGTCGATCGCCACCGGGCGCACCGCGACGTTGACGCGCGAGCCGTCGAGCAGCCGCGCGTCGCACATCGGATGCGATTCATCGACCCGGCGGCCGACCGCGGAGACGATCTTGTTGATGATGCGCAGCAGATGCGTTTCGTCCTTGAAGCGCACCCCGGTCGGCTCCAAGACGCCCATGCGCTCGACATAGACGCATTCATGGCCGTTGATCAGAATATCGTTGACGGTCGGATCCTTGAGCAGCGGCTCGAGCGGACCGAGCCCCGTCATTTCGTCGAGGATTTCGGACACGAAATCGTTGAGTTCCTGCGTGTTCAGCGCCAGCCGCTCGGTGAGCACGTATTGCGAGACGAGCTGCTGGACATGGCCGCGGATTTCTTCTTCCGGAAGCTTTTCCAGCGCCGACAGATTGGTCTCCTCGATCAGCCGGCGATGCAGCCGCACCTTGGCGTCGAGCAGCTTGTCGGTGAGCAGCGGATTGGCGGCATCGGCTGCGGCCGGCGCGGCGGCGGCCTCGGGGAGCACGGTCCACGAAACCTCCTCCATCACGCTCTGTGCGGCCGCCGCGGACGATGTCCGGAGCGGCGACGCGGCGCATGGAAAAACGACTTGCCATTACGGTTTCCTGGCGGTTTCCCGGCAAATTTCTAGAACCTGAAGGCGGGGCTTACGATCGCGCCCATGACAGCTTGAATTTCTTATCCCCGCTTGCGGCTTCCTTGGCGGTCTTGCCGGCGCCGTGCGCCAGGACCAGCTTCTTGAGTTCGAGCGTGATCTTGTTGCCTTTCCTGACTTCCTCGAGCGGCACGCCGCGGTCGATCGCCTCGCGAACGAGACCGTAATCGTTGGGCACGCAGGCCAGGAACGCGTCGCCGATCGCCTGTTCGATGTCGCTCTTGCGCAGGCCGGACGAAAACATTTTCTGCACGAACCGGTTGATGATGACTCGCGGCTGCGGGCCTTCGTCCAGCCGCTCGCGAATGGCATCGACGAGCTGCTTGGCATGGCGCAGCCCCGGCACCGTCGTTTCGCTGACGATGAACAGCTTGTCGGAGCCCAACAGCACGCTGTCGGTCCACGAGAACCAGGTGCGCGGCATATCGAAAACGACGTAATCGAAATGCGACGACACCAGGTCGAGCAGCCGCGTCACCACGTCCGGATCGAACGAGCGCATCTCCGCCGGCCGGTTCGGCGCGGCAACGACCGCGAGGCCCGACGGATGCTGCGAGATCATCACTTCGAGCAATTGCCGGTCGAGCCGCTCCGGGCGCGGCTCGATCTCGCTCAGATTGAGCCGCGGCTCGATATCGAGATAATCGGCGCAGGCGCCGTGCTGAAAGTCGAGATCGACCAGGCAAGTCGCGGTTTTGCCGCGGGCGCCGCTGTTGAGCAGCAGCATGGCGGTCTGCACCGCGAGCGTGGTCACGCCGGCGCCGCCGACGGCGGGCAGGAAGGTGAAGATCTGCGCCTGCGTGGTCTCGGCGCTGGCCGGCGGTTTGGCGACGCGCGCGCAGGTCCGCACCAGTTCGACCGGCGGCACCGGCTTCACCAGAAAGTCGGCGACACGCATCTGCATGAGGCGGCGCGCCACGTCCGCATCGAAAGTCTGCGTGACGGCGACCACCGGCGGCCACGTCCCGATCCGCAGCAACAGGTCTTCGAGCGCCTGCAATTCGGATTCGTCGGCGGCGTCGACATCGGCGACGATGACGGTCGCCCCTGCCACATCGATGTTATTGCCCTCGACGGCGAGCCGGCCTTTGACGACATCGAGGCCGATCTGCGCGCTGCCGCCGAAGGTCGAGCGCACGCCATCTTCGAAGACCTGGTCGGCGGTCAGTACGACCACTTTGGTCTGGACGCGCGGGGCGGTGACTGGGCCGATACGCATGCTTTCAAGCTCGCGTTGCGAGTGCGGGCGTCATTGCGCGGGCGTGCTGGCTGCGGGCGGAGCGCCGCCGCCGGCATTGACGGTTGTCTGGTTGATGGTCTGGCCCGATTGGTTCGTCGATTGCAGGTTATCCGGATCCGTCGGCTGGATCACTTTGCCGGTGCGGTAACGTTCGACCGCGGCCTGCATCTTCTGCCCGTCGAAGGCGATGTTCTTGTCGCCGCTATTGGCCGGCCACGGATCGACCATCTGGGTGATGCTATTGGCCGCAACGGCGTCGCCGCTGTCGAGCGCGACGCTCTCGCGGCGATCCCAATAGATGTCGGAGCAGCCGGCAAGCCAGGCGCCGAGCCCGATGGCGGCGATCGAGCCGGCGATCAACCGCGCGGCGCGACGCGTACCGCGCTTAGTCTTTGGCCGACACATAGAAGTCTCCATTTCTCGGCAGGTCGAGGATGTGGCCGACATAGGGCCGGTTGAGCGCGCCGACGGCGAGCCGCGCCAGTTCCGGGCTGACCTCGGTGTCCCCCATCAGGAACAGGTCGACGTCGTTCGGCGGCAGCGTATTGTCGAGCGGCGTGTGGATCGGGTCGGTCGGCGCCAGCGGTTTGACGATATGAGGCGTCACCAGGATCACGAGATCGGTTTCGTTCTTCTGATAGTCGGTGCTCCGGAACAGCGCGCCGAGCACCGGCATATCGCCGAGCCACGGCAACTGGTTGATGTCGTTGGTGCCGTTGTTCTGGAGAAGGCCGCCGAGCATAAAGCTTTGGCCGTCGCGCAATTCGAGCGTGGTCGAGGCTTTGCGCGTGATAAGTCCTGGCACAAAAGTGCCGGCGACGGTCACGCCGTTAGCCTTGTCGATCTCGCTCACCTCCGGCTTGACCACAAGGTTGATAATTCCGCCATTGCGCACGGTCGGGGTGAAGGAGAGGCCGACACCGTAGGGCTGAAAACCGAACGACGGCGTGCCGGTCGCGCCGACCTCCGGGATCGGAATTTGTCCGCCGGCAAGGAAGCTCGCGGTGTCACCCGACAGCGCGACGAGATTCGGCTCCGCCAGGCTGCGCGCGGCGCCCCGCACTTCGAGCGCATTGACCGCGATCTGCAGGCGATTCGACAATTGGCCGACCAGAAATCCGAACGGCGCCGCGCCCGACAGGATGCCGCCGGCGACCACCGGTGAAATCGGCAACGTGTTCGGCAGTACGTTAGGGCCGCCGAGGCCGCTGCCGGCGAGCGCCGGCTGCTGGAAGGCGCCGTTCGGCTGCGTGATCGGCAGCTTCGACGCCGGCAGCCCGGAGCCGGTGTTGGCAAGGACGGAATTGCCGAACATGTTCCACTGCACGCCGAGGTCCCGGCTTGCATTGCGGTCGACTTCGATGAAGCGCACGTCCAGCTCGATCTGCTGCGGCTGCGACACCTGGACCGTATTGATCGGATCAGGACCGAACTCGCGCGCAATCTCGACCGCCTTGTCGAGCGTGGCGGCGTCGGGCGACGTGCCGGTCAGCATGATACGGCCGTTGATCGACGCGACTTTGATGCCGCCCCCGGTGAAGTGGCCGATCTCAGAAGCCAGCCGCGAAATGTCGTAGGACACTTCGACGTCGAAAATGCCGACCGGCTTGTGATCCGCGTCATAGACCGTGACGCGCGTGGTGCCGATCTTCTTGCCGAGGATCGACAGCGAGTGATCGGTGAGCGGGCTGACGTCGGCGATATCCGGATCGCCGACCGTGATATTGGCGAAGTTCTGGTCGGTACGGACGTCTTCGGTCTTGCCGACCGTCACCGCCACCGTCGCCGTATGCACCGCGCCGGCCAAGGTGACCTTCTGCTGCGCGTGCACGGCCGGCGCCAGCGCCATCATGATCGACGCGGCAAGCACCGCCCTCACCCAGCCGCGCCGCAACAGCGCGCCGATCTTGATGCCCGCGCGCTCGGTGTTCCCGTCCGAAAATCTTGCCATTGGTCTTGTTTGATGTCTTGTTTGATGTCTTGGGCTCTCGCCCGCGTCGTCGCTCTGATTCTTGTACTGGCTTGTCACGTCAGTCTCCCCGCCGCTCACTTGTTTTCCCCAAGCACGAATTTCACATCGCTTCGCTTCGTCGTTCTCAATCAGTCGCTCGCAGGCGCCGGCGCCGGCCGCGACAGCGCGGCGGACTGCGCGTTGCCGCGCTCGACCGGCACGGTGTATTCGACGCGCTCGTTCTTCGACGGGCGCGACACGGCAACGGTAACGAAATCCGATTTCGACGTTGTCTGCTTGACAAGATCCGCGGGCGTCACCCGGCGCGAGTCGTCCGCCGTGATTTCGCCGGCCTTGCGCAGCAGCAGCGACAGCGTGCCCACCGTGGAAGCCAGCGCGATTTTCTCGCCATCGGTGACGTTGACCTCGAGCGTGACCGCCTTGACGACGGACGGCTTGTCGGTCTTCTCGTCGGCAAGCTGGTCGATCGCCAGGACCTTTGCGTCCTCGATCACGACGTCGGTCGCGGCGGTGTTCTTCTCGCCTTGCCGCGTCAACGCCACATCGACGTGATCGCCGGGCAACACGAAGCCGGCGACGCCCTGTACGTCATTGACGCGAGCGGTCACCGCCGTCATGCCGGGGTCGAGCACCGCGGAAAGCGTGGCGCGTTCGCCCGGACCGGTGATCTTCGAGGCGAGAATGGCCTCGTTGGGCTCCATCGGCATGAGCACGACGCGCTTCGCCGCGGTGAGATCCGCGATCTTGCCGAACGCGCCGGCCGGCAGTGCATCCTGCGGCCACGGCAGTTCGCGCAGCGTCGACGCAGTCAGCTGGTCGCCGAACCGCAACGGGCGATTGGCGACTACGATCGTGCGCTCCGGCAGCGGCGCTTTGTGCTGCGCTTCGAGGCTCTTCATGCGCGCTGCGTCCTGGTTGTTGAGCCAGGTTTGCGCCAGGAAGACCGCGAGCAGTCCGAACAGGACCGCAAAGCCGATCATGACAATGGTACTCTTACGCAAGTCCGTCCCCTGATGACGCCGTAAATCTGTTGAACAAAATTTCCCGAAGGAATTTCGTCTTCGTTCGCGGGGATTATTGGCCGGCTGCTCGTATGGAATTGGTGAAGTTACGTAGGGTTCTCCCCCTATGCTGAAGATTGCTTGAAGCGGTATTCTTTACGGCGCGTGTATCGGTTTATTTGAATCAAACGGACATCCTTTACGAAAATTCAGCGACGCCGCTTTCCGCGATCGCACGAGACGCGACTAAGCGCGTGCTGACGGGGGGTTCGCGCAAATCCCGAGCGCCGGATCGTCCGATCGATCGCAGGTGCTGCATTTGAAGAAATGCGGTAGTACGTTATTAAGGACGCGGCGCGCTTGCCTTATGCGTTTCCGCGCGACAATTGGTGAATCACTTCGAAAGTTCTTTCCGCTAGGCGCCTTCACGGCATTCTTCTCTCGGCGTTAATCACAAAATTCCGTTACGGAGAACCAAAGCTCATGCCAACGTCACTGATCGATTCCGCGGTCTTCCGCGACATCTTCTCCACCGAGCCGATGCGGCGGGTGTTCTCCGATGAGAACCGCGTCCAGAAATATCTCGACTTCGAGGCCGCGCTGGCGCGGGCGCAGGCGCGGCTCGGCATCATCCCGAAAGAAGCCGCCGACGAAATCTGCCGGCATTGCAATGTCGCCGAGATCGACTTCGCCAAACTCAAAACGCAGACCGAGCGCATCGGCTATCCGGTGCTGCCGGTGGTGCAGCAACTCGTCGCGCTGTGCCGCGACGGCCTCGGCGAATGGTGCCACTGGGGCGCGACGACGCAGGACATCACCGATACGGCGACGGTGATGCAGATCCGCGAGGCGCTCATTCTGATCGAGGCGCGACCTCGACCGCATCGCCGACGCGCTCGCCGGCCTCGCCCGCAAAAACCGCGACACTCCGATGGCCGGGCGGAGCAATCTGCAGCAGGCCGTGCCGATCACCTTCGGCTACAAGATGGCGACACTGCTTGCGGCCTTCGAACGCCACAAAGAGCGCCTGAAGGAATTGCGCGCGCGCGTCCTGGTCGGCGAATTCGGCGGCGCCGCCGGCACACTGTCTTCGCTCGGCGGCCGCGGGCTCGCGACGCAAGCCGAATTGATGAAGGAGCTCAAGCTCGGCCAGCCGGCGATCGCCTGGCATACGGTGCGCGATACGATTGCCGAGGCCGGCTGCTTCCTCGGCCTCGTCACCGGCACCTGCGGCAAGATCGCCTTCGACATTAAACTGATGATGCAGACCGAAGTGGAGGAACTGTACGAGCCGTTCCACGAAGGCCGCGGCTCGTCCTCGACCATGCCGCAAAAGCGCAATCCGATCTCCTCAGTCTATATCACCGCGCTCGCCGCGGTGGTGCGCCAGCAGGTCGGTGCTTTGCTCGACGCCATGGTCGAAGACCACGAGCGCGCCACAGGTCCCTGGGAGATCGAGTGGATCGTGCTGCCGGAAATCTTCTGCCTTTCCGCCGGCGCGCTGGCGCAGACCGAGTTCGTGCTGACCGGCTTGCAGGTCGACGAGAAGAAGATGCGCGCCAATCTCGATCTGACCAAGGGATTGATCGTGTCGGAAGCGGTGATGATGGGGCTCGGTCCATATCTGGGCCGCCAATATGCGCACGATCTCGTCTACGACATCTGCCGCAAAGTGGTCGCGACCGGCCGGCCGCTCCTCGATCTCTTGGCCGAGAACGAGGAAATCACCAAGCACCTCGACCGCGCCGCTTTGGCGAAACTCTGCGATCCGGCGAACTATCTCGGCGAAGCCGGCGCAATGGTGGATCGGGTGCTAGCGATGCGGGGCGGGTAGCTCGCCGTCATTCCGGGGCGCGCGAAGCGCGAACCCGGAATCCATAATCCCGATTCACCGGGTATTAGCTCGGTATTTCAGCCGCGCGTGCTGTGGTTATGGATTCCGGGCCCGCGGGCTTCGCCCGCGTCCCGGAATGACGTGGACTACTCCGCCGCAGCCGCCTTTGCCGCCGCCTGCTCGCGGACGAATTTGTCGATCGCCAGTTGATCGACCTTGCCGGAGCCGAGCATCGGCAATTTCTCGAGAATGACGACTTCGGCCGGGAACGTCAGCTCGGAAGCGTGCTTGCTCCGTGGCATAGGCGATGAACTCCGAGCGCGTCGCGCCGTGACTTGTCGGTGACCATGATGAGGCGCTCGCCCTTGCGCGCGTCCGGGATCGCGGCCACCGCCGTCGTGTAATGCGGCCACAGCTCCGCCGCCAGCATCTCGACCGCGGCGAGCGAGACCATCTCGCCGCCGACCTTGGCGAAGCGCTTGGCGCGGCCTTTGATCGCGACGAAGCCTTGGTCGTCGATGGTGACGATGTCGCCGGTGTCGTGCCAGCCTTGCGGCGGCGGTTCGAGGACGCCCGGTTTGTCGGCGCGCAGATAACCGAGCATCACGTTCGGTCCTCTGACGTAGAGCCGGCCGCCTTCCTCGACGCCTTCGACTTTTTCCAGCTTCGGCTCCATGCCGGGCAACAGCCGCCCGACGGTGCCGAACTTGTTGAACATCGGCGTGTTGAGCGCCATGACCGGCGAACACTCGGTGACGCCGTAGCCTTCGAGAATGCGCAGGCCGAATTTCTCCAGATAAATCCGGCGCGTCGATTCTTTCACCGGCTCGGCGCCGGCCAGCACATAGCGCAGCGAGCGGAAGTCATAAGGGTTGGCCACCCGCGCATAGCCGTTGAGGAACGTATCGGTGCCGAACAACACGGTCGCGCAAACGCCGTAGACCAGTTCCGGCACGGTGCGGTAATGCAGCGGCGAGGGATAAAGATAGATCGGCACGCCGGATATCAGCGGCAGCACGATGCCGCCGGTGAACCCGAATGAGTGGAAGGCCGGCAAGGCGTTGAACAGCTTGTCCTCGCGGCCGAAATCGATGCGGGCGGCGCATTGCGCCACGTTCGTCAGCATGTTGCGGTGGGACAGCACGACGCCCTTGGGCAGCCCTTCGGTGCCGGAGGTGAACATGACCACGCCCCAGTCGTCGGGCTTGCGCGCCACCAGCGGCTTGTTCCAAGTCCACAGGCCGCGGAGCTTGTCGAATGGGCCGATCGTCTTGCGGATATCTTCGAGGTAGACGATGCGGACCTGACCCTCGAGATGCGCGATCAGATTTTCGAGCCGGCCCTTTTCCACGAAGGTGCGCGAGGTGAGGATGGTGTCGAGCTGCGCGGCGCGGCAGGCGCCGAGGATATTGGCTGCGCCGGCGGTGAAATTGATCATTGCCGGGACGCGTCCGGCCGACATCGCCGACAACAAGGTGACGACCGCGCCGTTCGAGGTCGGCAGCATGATGCCGAGCGTGTGGCCTTCCGGCGCGAGCGGCATCAGCTTGCGGCCGAGGATCGCGGTCGCCGTCAACAGCCGCCTGTAAGTGAATTGGCCGCTGACCGGATCTTCGATGGCGAGCCAATTCGGGCCGTGCAGTTTTGCCGCTTCGATCAGCTCTTCGACCACGGTGCGGTCGGTCGGAGTGGTGCGGAAGATCAGGTCGGACATGACGGTGTAAAGCGCGGCCCCCGCGGCCTGCCGCCGTTTGCGGCCTCTCAGCTCGGGGTCGACCTTGAGCTGCACCGGTTCCAGGATAGTGACGGTGATCTTCGGGAACAGCCGGCGGCGCACTTGGGTGCTCTTCAACCGGCTGAAGATCGTCGCCTCCGGTCCCTCGATTCGCACCGGCACGACCATGGCGTCCGACTTGTCGGCGATCATCGCCGCACCGTCGTACACTTTCATCAGGCTGCCGGTGACGGTGATGCGGCCTTCCGGAAAAATCACCAGCGTATTGCCGTCGCGCACCGCACCGATGAGGGCGCGCAGCGAAAACGGCTTGAGCGGATCGAGCGCCATGGTGCGCACGAATTTGAGGAACGGCTGGATCCACCAGTGCTGCGACATCGCCACGTCGATGGCGAAGACGGGACGCCTCGGCAGGATCGATACCGCCAGCGGCGGATCGAGGAAGCTGACGTGATTGAGCGCGATGATGGCGTTGTGGCCGGCTCTGTCGACGTTCTCCAGGCCCTTCACTTCGAGCCGAAAGAACGCGCGGAACACGATCGAAAGAAAATCGTTCAGCCAGCTCGCCGGCATGGTCAGCCCGATGGCGACGGCGACCGCGAGGTTGGCGGCGCCGATGAGCGCGAACAACCGCGGCGTTCCGAGCCCGAATTTTTGCAAGAGCGCGAGCACGACCGCGCCGACGACCATGAAGGCGGCGTTGAGCACGTTGACCGCGGCCACGACGCGGGCGCGGCGATCGGAGCCGGCCCAGACCTGCACCGCGGTAAAGACCGGAACGATGAAAAGCCCGCCGGCGATCGCAAGCCCGGCGAGATCGATGGCGATATGGATGCTGTGCGGCGAGGCAAAATAGCCGGCGATGGTCAACGGAGTTGCCGCCGACACGACGGCGGAGGCGGTCCAACCGAGGTCGAGCGAGAACAGGCCGAGCAGCACCGTGGCGACCACCGTCGGCAACAGCACAATGCGCCCCGCGGCGAGCCAGGCGGCAAGACCGGAGCCGAGACCGACTGACACCGAAAAGATCGTGAGAAACAGCGTGACGACCTGCTCGCTGCCGCCGATGGTGAACGAAACGAGCGGCGGCAATAGCGACAGGACGAGCGCGCCGACCAGCCAGAACCAGCTCGTCACGATCGCGCCCCACCGCAGCCGCGGATCGGCGCGCACTTGCTTGATGAGCGAGCCGGTGGAGACGAGGATGTTGCGGTTAATGGGAAGATTGGGCGCCGCCTCGGCGGTCTTGGGAATGAGCAGGCTCGAGGACCAGCTCGCGAGCGCCGTTAATATCATCAGCCAGGCGAAATGAATCGGACTGCTGTTGCCGTTGGCGGCAATGCCGGCGACGATGGTGCCGAGCAGAATGGCGAGAAAGGTGCCGGCTTCGATCAGCGCATTGCCGGACGGCAACTCTCGCCGTTCGAGAAGGTCGGGCAGAATGCCGTATTTGATCGGACCGAACAGCGACGCGAGCGTGCCGAACAGAAACACCGCGACGAACAGCAAGCTGAGCGAATGAAAGGCAAAGCCCGCGACGGCGACCACGGCGGCGCCGATCTCGGTGAGTTTTATGCGCTGCGCGACGAAGGCCTTGTCGTAACGGTCGGCGAGCTCGCCGCCGAGCCCGGAAAGAAAGAAGAACGGGGCGATCAGCGTCGCACCGGCGAGCGTGATCAAAACCGCGGAATTGGCGCCGGCAACCTCGAACAAGATAACGAAGACAAGCGCCGTCTTGAGGAAATTGTCGCCGAATGCCGCAAAGAACTGGCACCAGAACAAGGGCGCGAAGCGGCGCGTCGTCATCAGTGACACGGACATATTGCTCTCGCCGTTTGCCTGCTCGCCGGCTTATCGCCGCCCGTCGCGTCGCGACTAAGTCGCGCTCCCGACCGACAGTTTAGACGCTGGCGCGAGGCTTGGCGACGCGCCGATGCCCGGCCCGGGCGGGCTCCCCGGCAAGCCAGGATTCAATAATGAAATCAAGTGGAAAGCTCAGAACCCCGGCGCCCGCTCGACCTGGTCATACCAGTCGAAGCCCATATCTTTGACGATGCGATTGCTCATCACGATGATGCGGCACTCCTCGCCCGGCTTGGCGAAGTGCTGATGCATGGTGAACGGCGGGATGTAGACATAGTCGCCGACCGTCCATTCGAATTTCCTCGGCGCGTCGGCCCATTCCCACTGGAACGCTTCGAGGCAGTCCCATTTCAGATCCCAGTGCAAGTCGTAGCCCGAGCCTTCGACGACGAAGAACAACTCCTCCCACATGTGGCGGTGCTTGCCGGAGCGCTCGCCGTCCTTGAGAAATTGCATATAGGCTTCCATGCAGCACTCGCGCGTCTGCATTTTCTGATTGACGAGATGCTTGATCAGGCCGTCGGGCGAGCGTTCCCACGGCATATCCTTGGCCTTGATAACGTTGGGCAGCGTCGCGTAGTGCTCGCGAAATTTCTCCGATTCGACCATCGCCTCGGCGAGGAAGGTTGAGGTGTTGGCGCCGGACAGCGCGGCCGATTTGTCTTCGAACAGCGCCATGGTCGTCTCCGCGCTCAAATTTCCGTCGGCGGATGAAATTCCGTCACGCCGGGCGGCAGCTTGTCGGTCGGCCACTCCACCATTTTCTGGAACAACAGGTGCATGAACAGGAATAACGGCTTGGCCTTGAACACCAGGAGAATGCACGACTCTTTTTCGTCGTCGTTGAAATGCTGGTGCACGCTGGCGTTTTCCACCAGCATCACGTCGCCCGCCTCCCACTTCATGTAGCGGCCGTCATGGATGTCGTGGCCGTGGCCCTTAAGCACGTAAAATACCGCGCTGTTGAGGTGACCGTGCTTCTGCCCGGCATTGAGCGGCGCGTAGCATTCGATGTGCGATTCGATCGACTGCACGATGCTCACCGACTGCGGGGAGATGATGTGCTTGCCGTACATCGCAGGTCCGCCCTTCCACGGATGATCCTTGGAGGAATAGACCCGCGGCTCTTCAAGCAGCCTCTTGTAGAGGTGGCTGTAGGTGCCTTCGAGCGCGCGCACGAAGGTGCGTTTTTTCGCCCAGCGTTCCCATCTGCTGCCGTGCTTGATCTCGTCGGCGTCCTCCTGGGACGGCTTGTTGTGGCCGAGCCCGGGCATTTCGTGTTCCAGCATTCCGGTCATGTCGCGCTCCTGCAAATCTTGTTCGCGGCGCTGCGGCCCCGTGCGCGATGGGCCATCGTGACAACGTGTGATATAGGCGCTTCGCGCTGGTCGTTTAAGGGATTTCGGCTTGGCGTGCAATGCGGCGGCAGCCTGACTGTCCGTCGCGCTTGTGGGGTACTCCCGACGCGCTAGAGTTACGCACAAGCTTCAACGGGAGGACACGCGATGAGATCGAATGCGACATTGCCGATCGGTCGGATCGCCATAGCCGCCGTGGCGCTGGCGGCATTTGCGGCGTTGCAGATTTCGACGGTGAACGCGCAAAGCGCCGCCGAGTTTTATCAGGGCAAATCCATCGATCTCGAGATCGGCTACAGCGTTGGTGGCGGCTACGACCTTTATGCGCGGCTTCTCGCCCGCCATCTCGGCCAGCATATTCCGGGCAACCCGACCATCGTGCCGAGGAACATGGAGGGCGCCGCCAGCCTGCGGCTCGCCAATTACCTCTATTCCGCCGCGCCGCGCGACGGCACCGTGATCGGCGCGATCAGCCGCGGAGCGGCCTTCGATCCGCTGCTCAACGAGAACGGCGCGCAATTCGACGCCTCGAAATTCTCCTGGATCGGCAGCGCCAACAACGAAGTGAGCGTGTGCGTCGCGCTGCAATCCTCCGGCATCGCCAGTTTCAATGACGTCCTCACCAAGACCTTGACCATCGGCTCGACCGGCGTCGGCGACGACACCTACCAATTCCCCGCTCTCACGAACGCGGTGCTGGGCACCAAGTTCAAGATCGTCACCGGCTATCCCGGAGGCAACGACATCACGCTTGCGCTTGAGCGCGGCGAGGTCCAGGGCCGCTGCGGCTGGTCGTGGTCGAGCATCGTGACGACACGAATGGACTGGGTCACCAGCAAGAAGATCATCGTGCTGGTGCAGATGTCGCTGTCGAAGCATCCCGATCTGCCGGACGTGCCGCTGATTATGGATTTGGCCAAAACCAACGAGCAACGCCAAATTTTCAAGCTGATTTTTGCCCGTCAGGTGATGGGCCGGCCGTTCGCGGCGCCGCCCGGGGTGCCGGCCGATCGGGTGGCGGCGCTGCGCCAGGCTTTTGCGGAGACGATGAAGGACCAGGCGTTTCTCGCCGACGCCAAACAGGCCAAGTTCGAGATCAATCCGGTCGACGGCGAACAGCTCGACGCGCTGGTCAAGGAAATCTACCAGACGCCGGCGGAGATAACGAAAAAAGCCGCCGCGATAATGGGGCAATGAATTAAATCAGCCGCGTCGATGCGCGCAGCGCCGGGAACAGATCGCCGAAGAGTGACGGCGGCCACGCGACTTGCAGCGCCCAGTGGAAGACGATGGTGCAGACGAGCGTCGTCGCGGCCGCAAAACCGAGCGAGGACAGCCACGGTTCGCCAAAGCCGAAGCGCATATAGGCGAACACGAAGATCGCGATGGCCGGGATAAATCCGATCAGCCAGACAAAACCGATAAACGCCGCCATCCAGATAAAGAATGCGACCGCGCGCCGGCGCACGACGTCGTCCGCCACGCCGAGGTCGCTGACATGGGCGCTGACCTTCACACCGGAATCGGCGTGCGCCAGCACCGGTTGCTCGCGGCCGAACAGTTCGTTGACGAGATTGAGGAGGGCGGCGGTGAGCGCCATGCCGCAGGCGGTCAACGGCACGAGCTTGGCATCGTGCGGCCAATCGGTCGACGAGGCGATCGCCGCGACGATCAGCACGATGACGGCGAGCGTAAAGGCCGGAGCGGCGCCGAACCGCGGCCGATGGCTCTTCACCTCACGGAATTGACCAAGCAAAGTCACCACGATCTGCGACAACGGCCGGTACAGCACCCAGGCAACGCAGGCCAGGATCGCCAAGACCGGCCATCGCAGCAGCCAGCCCCAGCCGTAAAGCTGCGTCGAAATGAACAGGTAGCGCTCGAAAATGGCGCCGACGACGATGCCGAGCACCATCGGCGGCCGCGGCCAACCGAGCCGCTTCATGATCCAGCCGACGATGCCGAAGCCGACCAGCAAATAAAGGTCGCCCCAATCGTGTTCGCCCTCGAACGCGGCGACGAAGACGAGCGCGATGATGACGGGCAGCAGGATTTCCGGACGGATGCGCGATACCTGGGCGAGCCACCGGCTGCAGGCGAGACAAATGATCGCGCCCATGACATGCGCGAGCGTCAGGCTCCATACGATCATGTAGGTCAGATCGAGATGCGTGGTGAGCATGTCGGGGCCCGGCGTCAGCCCGTGCATCAGGAAAGCGCCGAGCAGGATCGCCATCGACGCGCCGGCCGGCACGCCGAAAGCGATGGTCGGAACGAGATGGCCGCCTTCCTTGGAATTATTCGAGCTCTCCGGCGCGATGACGCCGCGCACGTCGCCGGTGCCGAAACTTTCCGAGTTCTTCTCGGTGCGCTGGGCATAGCCATAGGCAATCCAGTCGATCACCGCCGAGCCAATGCCCGGTATGGCGCCTAAGCCCACGCCGAGCACGCCGCAGCGCAAGACCAACCACCAATTCCGCGCCACGTCGCGCACGCCTTCCCATTGGCTGGAGAGATTGATGTTCGGCGCGTTATCGCCGGCAATGCGCTTGCGCGTTATCGCCAGCTCGGCAAGCTCCGGAAGCGCGAAAATGCCGAGCGTCGCCGGAATAAGCGGCACGCCATCCCACAGATAGAGCCAGTCGAAGGTCCAGCGCAGCGTACCGCTTTGCGCGCGCGAGCCGACCATGGCGATCATCAGGCCGAGCCCGGCGGCGGTCAGGCCTTTGAGCGGGGCGCGGCCGGACAGCGTCGCCACCATCGACATGCCGAACAGCGTGAAGGCAAGAAGCTCGGGCGAGCCGATCGAAAGCATGATCGGCCGCAAGATCGGAATGCTCACCGCAAGCACGATGGCGCCGACAATGCCGCCGGCGAGCGAGGAGGCGAAGCCGGCGCCGAAGGCGCGGCCGGCCTCGCCCTTCTTGGCCATGGCGTGGCCGTCGATCACGGTCGCGGCGGCGCCGACATGGCCGGGCACGCCGAACAACACGGCGGTGATGAAATCCGACGATGTGATCACCGCCGCCATGCCGAGCAGGAGCGCAAAAGCGGTGTATTCGTCGAGATTGTAGGTAAATGGGATCAGCATCGCCATGCCGACGATGCCGTTGAGTCCGGGCAGCACGCCGATGGCGAGCCCGATGAGAACGCCGAGGAACAGGATCATGAGCCGCGTCGGCTCAAGCAGGAGGTGCAGCGCGTGCACCGCGCTGGCGATCATGTCCGGCTGCATCGAGGCTCCTCGATCCCGCCGGCCATCGCGCCCGAAACCTGCAGAGCCGTCAAGCCCATGATAGAGTACGGCTGGAGTGGAAAAGGGCTCGCCGAGGAACAGCATGAGCATTCGGGAAGCTAGATTTGGGCGGGGGATCGTTGCCACGTTGCTGCTGCTAGTGGCGTCGGTGGCAATCGTTTTCGCCCAGAGCGCGAGTGATTTTTATAAGGGCCGCAGCATCAACCTCTATATCGGCTATTCGCCCGGCGGCGCCTATGACCTCTACGCGCGCGTGATCGGCCGCCACATGGGCGCGCACATTCCCGGCGATCCGACATTCGTCCCGCAGAACATGGAGGGCGCCGGCAGTCTGCGGCTCGCCAATTACCTTTATCGCGTGGCGCCGCAGGACGGCTCCGCGATCGCCACCTTCGGCCGTGGCATCGCCTTCGACCCGCTGCTGCTCGGCCAGGGCGACGCGTTCAACGCGGAAAAATTGAATTGGATCGGCAGCGCCAATAACGAAGTGAGCGTCTGCGTGGCGATGAAAAATTCCGGCGTCGCCAGTTTCCAGGATCTGTTCACCAAGGAACTCACCGTCGGCGGCACCGGGGCCAGCTCAGATACCGATCAGTTTCCGCGTGTGCTCAACGCCGTGCTCGGCACCCACTTTAAGATCGTCCAAGGCTATCCAGGCGGCAATGACGTGGTGCTGGCGATGGAACGCGGCGAGGTGCAGGGCCGCTGCGGCTGGTCGTGGTCGAGCGTGCTATCGACGCACAAATCCTGGATCGCGGACAAACGCATGATCGTGCTGGTGCAGCTTTCGCTCACCAAGCATCCCGACCTGCCCGACGTGCCGCTGGTCATGGATTTCGCCAAGACCGACGAGCAGCGGCAGATTCTCAAAATGATGTTCGCCCGCAACGTGATGGGCCGGCCTTACGTGGCGCCGCCGAACCTGCCGGCGGACCGCGTCGCGGTATTGCGGAACGCGTTCATGGACACGATGAAGGACAAGGATTTTTTGGCCGAAGCCGACAAGATGCAGCTCGAAATCAATCCTGTCTCCGGCGAGGATGTCGAAAAGCTGGTGAAGGACGTCTATGCGACGCCGCCCGACATCGTCGCCAAGGCCAAGGCCGCCGCGGAGTCACAATGAGGCAGCGTTGCGCAAGCCGATCCGGAAGCTCCGCGCGTTAAAGCTCAAGCGTGCCGCGCATCATGGACACACATCGCCCGCCGATCGATAGTGCCGTGATCCTACCGTTTTTCTTCTCGGCCATGGCTACGAGCAGACTGGGCCGGCCCATGTCGACGCCTTGGGCAATGCGGAGATTCAAGGTCAGGTCTTGCTCGGAGCGCAGGCTGGCCAGTAGTCCTACCAAAGCGACGTTGGCGCTGCCCGTCGCCGGGTCCTCCGGGACGCCGTAGAGCGGCGCGAACATTCGTACCTGGAGGTCAAAACCGCCACTTTTGTCTTTGACGTAAAGCAGGATTCCGGTCGCGCGATCCATTTTCAAATGCTCGGAAAACACTTCCCCACGCGGTCGCGCCGCCGCCAGGGCCGCTCGCGTCTTTAGCTCCGCGAACACGAGCGGGAGGCCGCAAGAGGCGATGCAGGGTGCGTGGTTTGCCGTTTCGATGTCGGCGGGCGCGAGCGAACATGCCGATGCCACGATCTCCGGCGCAATGTCATCGCCTCGCGTCAATCGCTGCGGCGGCGCCAGACGGGCGCCGAGGATCGCCTGGCCTTCTTTGATCAGATCGAGCCTTACGAGGCCGGCCGTTTCCTCGAAGACGAGCGGATCGCCGACAGCGCGTCCGTAGCTCCGGCCTTCGCGCGCCAGCACAAAAGCCGTGCCGACATTGGGATGACCGGCGAACGGCATCTCGGCGCGCGGCGTGAAAATGCGGACCCGCGCCGTATGCGAAGGATCTTGCGGCGGCAGAACGAAGGTCGTTTCCGCCAGATTGAACTCGCCGGCAATCGCCAGCATCTGCTCGTTCGCCAAGCCACGGGCGTTGAGCACGACCGCCAGCGGATTGCCGCCGAATTTTCGCTCGGTAAAGACGTCGACTGTGATGAATTCAAGCTGCATGTGCTGGCGCTCCGTGTCACCATCGCGCCCGGCCGCGCCGCGGCCCGGTGTCGGTGACGCCGAGATGGGTTTCCAGCGCCGCGCGATCGGCCGCAAGCGTCGCGCTATTGGCTGAGTGAACCACACAGCCGCGCTCGAGGATGATGGCGTAGTCGGTGACGCCGAGGATTTTCTTGGCGTTCTGCTCGACCAGGATCGCGGAGGTGCCTTCGTCGCGGATGATGCGGCGCAACGCCGTCAATAGTTCCTCGACGATGATCGGGGCGAGGCCCTCGAGCGGCTCGTCGAGCAGCATGACGCGCGGATTGAGCACCAGCGCGCGGCCGACTGCGAGCATCTGCTGCTCGCCGCCGGAGAGCTGATTGCCGAGATTTTGCCGGCGCTCCTTAAGTCGTGGAAACAGCGCATAGACTTTATCCGTGGACCAGCGGCCGTGCTGCGCGACGGCGGTCAGGTTTTCGTGAACGGTGAGCGACTTGAAAATGTTGCGCTCCTGCGGCACCCAGCCGATGCCGAGATGCGCGCGCTGATCGGGACGCAGCCTGGTGATGTCGGCGCCGTCGAGCGAAATCGCCCCGGCAAAATAACGGGTGACGCCAATGATAGTGTTGATCAGCGTCGTCTTGCCCATGCCGTTGCGGCCGAGCAAAGCCAGCGCCTGGCCTTCAAGGAGCGACAGCGAGACGTCGGAGAGGACAACGGCCTCGCCATAGCCGGCCGATAGCCGCTCGATGGTCAGAAGATCAGGCATCGAGTTCCTCGCCGAGGTACACCGCCTTGACCCGCGGATCGTTCGCTACCTCTTCCGGCGCGCCGTCGACGAACAGCGTGCCGTTGACCAGAACCGAGATGCGGTCGGCAAAGGAGAAGACGAGGTCCATGTCGTGCTCGATCAGAAGGACCGTCACCTCCGCCGGCAGCGCTTCGATGGTGGCGAGCAATTCCTGCCGCTCGGCCTCCGGCACGCCGGCGGCCGGCTCGTCGAGCAAAAGAACGCGCGGGCGGCAAGCGAAGGCGAGCGCGATCTCCAGAAGCCGCTGCTTGCCATAAGGCAGGATCGCAGTGCGCTCGTGCATGACGTCGGCAAGCCGGAAGCGCTCGACGATTTCAACGATCTCGTCGATCACTGCCGACTTCGTTCCGACGAGCCGCCACCAATCCGCGCCGGCGCCAAGCCGTTCGGAGACGACGAGACCGATCGATTCCAAGGGCGTCAAGTCGAGGAACAATTGGTTGATCTGGAACGTGCGCGTCATGCCGAGCCGCACCCGCTGGTGCGGCACGACGTCGGTGATGTCGCGGCCTTCGAGCATGATGCGGCCCGCGGTCGGCTTGAGCACGCCGGTGAGGAGATTGATCACGGTGGTCTTGCCGGCGCCGTTCGGCCCAATCAAAGCGTGGCGCGCGCCCTTTTCCACGGAAAGATTGACGTTCTGCGCGGCGAGGATGCCGCCGAAGCGTTTTTCCAGCCCGATCGTTTCGAGGATCGGCATGGTTGAAGGTTCCATTTTCAGCGCCCGTCCGGCGACGCGCCGCCCAGCGCGGCGGGGCGCGGCCCCACCCGCGACCACAAGCGTGCGCCGATTAGCCACGCGAAGCCGCGTGCGGCGGCAATCCAACCCGCCATGCGCTCGCGGCCGATCAGCACGATGACGACGAGCATAAGCCCGATCCAGAACTGCCAATATTGCGGCGTCAGATCGGCGATCCAATCCTGCAGCAATTTGTAGATCACCGCGCCGATCAAGCCGCCGTAGAGATAGCCGGTGCCGCCGATGATGAGTACGAGGAGAAGATCGGCAGAGCGTTCCAGCGAGAACACGTCGAGCGAGCAGAATGCCGTGGTCTGCGTCAACAGCGCGCCGGCAATGCCGGCGAAACCGGCGGACACCGTATAGATGGCGACAAGCCGCCAATTCACCGGAATGCCGATGGCGGCGGCGCGCAGCGCGTTTCCCTTCACCGCGCGCAGCGACAAGCCGAACGGCGAATAGACGATGCGCCGGGCGATGACAAAGCAGACGAACAGCACGATCAGGCAATAGACGTAGCCGTTGTGGCCATAGAGATCGAAGTTCCACCGGCCGAGGATCGGCGCCATGTCGACGCCCTGCAGCCCATCGGCGCCGCCGGTAATGGTGGAATAGCGGTTGGCGACTTCGCCAAGCATCAGCGAGACGCCGAGCGTCACCATGAGCCGGGTCAAGTCCGAACCGCGCAGCACCAGAAAGCTCGTGACAAAGCCGAGCGCGGCCGCCACCACGCCGGAACAAACGAGCGCAATGACCGGCTCGTTGACGATGCCATATTTGGCGACGAGACCGGAAAAATATCCGGCGACGCCGAAAAACGCCGCCTGGCCGAGCGAGATGATGCCGGCATAGCCGAGAATGAGGTCGAGCGACAACGCGAACAGCGCGAGTATCGCGGCGTCTTTCAAGATCAGATACTTGTCGGGGAACAGCCATATGCTCGAAAACGCGAAAATCCAGAATGCGATTTCGAGCGGCGACCAGCGGGCGCGGCGCTGCAGATAGGCCGAGACGCCGTCGGCGAGCGGAGGCGGGGGTGTAGGCCGATTCTTTTCCGTCACGGCCGTCACCGCGCCGTGGAGCGGGCGAACAAGCCCTGCGGCCGCCAGATCAACACGCCGATCATGATGGCGTAGATCACGAAAGCGCCGAGCGTCGGCACGTAATATTTTCCGGCGACATCGCCGATGCCGAGCAGGATCGAGGCAACGAACGGCCCGGTGATGCTGGACGTGCCGCCGACCGTGACCACGATCAGAAAATAGATCATGTATCGCAGCGGAAACGTCGGATCGAGGCCGAGGATTTCGGCGCCGAGCGCGCCGCCCAGTCCGGCCAAGCCGGAGCCGACCGCAAAGGTGATGCCGAATACCGCGCCGACATTGATGCCGAGCCCGCGCGCCACGCGTTGATCGTCGACCGCGGCGCGCAATCGGCTGCCGAACCGCGTTTTGGCGAGAATAAGTTGCAGCACGATCGTTAACAGGCCGCAGATCGCGATGATCAGCAGCCGATATTTGCCCATGCCGATACCGAACACGTCGAACTGGCCCTGCAGCGCGTCCGGTATCTGCACGAAGCGCTGCGACGAGCCCATCGTGTAGTCGACCGCGGCGACCGACATGAAGACGAGCCCGATGGTGAACAGCACTTGGTCGAGGTGGCTTCGCGCATAGACGTGAACGTAGAGCGTGCGCTCGAACAGCCCGCCAAGGAGCGCCGTGACCAGAAACGCGATCGGCACGCCGAGCGCGAACGGCACGCCGAGGCGGTTGACCAGGATGACGGTGCAATAGCCGCCGGCCATGGCGAAGGCGCCATGCGCCAAATTGATGAAATTCATCAGGCCGAGCGTGACCGAAAGCCCGCATGCCAACACGAACAGCAGCATGCCGTAGGCAACACCGTCGAACAGGATGGTCAGCATATTTCCCGGGCGTCTTGCGCCGGCGCGCCACCTGCCGTCGCGAGCGCAACGGCAGAGCACGCTGCGGCAAAAAAGTGCCTGCTTTTCATGGGCTTCCCCGCCGATCCGAGACGCGCTGGCGGCATACGAACATTCCGGGTCGTTGTTGTCCAGTTCCGCAGTGCCTCGGTTCCGGCCTGCATCCGACTGCCGCCAACTCCCGCAACTGTGCTAGCATCCGACGGAATACGGGGTAGCCCGCTTTTGGGAGGTGCGGATGGCGAAGATCGTGCTCGGGCTCGGCAGCTCCCACACGCCGATGCTGCTCGCCTCCGACGAAACGCTGCCGCGTTTCGAAGAGACCGACCAGAACATCAAGCACCGCGATAAGGAAGGGCGGCCCGCGACCTATGCCGAGCTTCTGGAAAAGGCCGATCCGAAGATGGCGGCGATGGTCGCGCCCGCCGAGCTCGTCGCGCGGCAAAACAAAGTGCGCGCGGCGGGGGCGCACTTAAGCAAGACGCTGAATTCCGCCAAGCTCGATACGCTCATCGTGATGAGCGACGACCAGGACGAAGCCTATCTGGAAGACGCCCGTCCAACCTTTGCGATCTACTACGGCGACACCATCCTCAACAGCAACGAGCAACACGAGCAATACCATCAGCGATTTCCGGAATGGTACGTGAAGAACCGGCAAGGTTTCTTCGAAGAAAGCAAGCCGCGCGCCTATCCGGTCGATGCCAAGCTCGCCCTGCATCTAATCGACTGGCTGATGGAGAACGGGTTCGATCCGGCGTCGTCGAAATGCATGCGCAAGGGCGAAGGCGAAGGCCACGGCATGGCCTATGTGCATCGCCGCTTGATGGACGAGAAAAACCCGATTCCGATCGTGCCGGTATTCCTCAACACCTACTTTCCGCCGAACCAGCCGCGGCCGCGGCGCTGCTACGAGCTCGGCCAAACCATCCGCAAAGCGGTCGAGACTTTTCCCGGCGATGCCCGCGTCGGCATCATCGCGTCTGGCGGCCTCAGTCACTTTCTGGTCGATGAGGATTTCGACCGCGCCATCCTCAAGGCTTGCGCCGACAAGAACGTCGGATTTTTACAAAATCTTCCGCGCAACAAGTTGCATGCCGGAAGTTCCGAGATCCTCAATTGGGTCGGCATCGCCGGCGCCTGCGAGCATCTCGATTTGAACTGGTTCGAATACGTGCCCGGCTATCGCACGCCGGCCGGCACCGGCACCGGATTGAGCTTCGCGAGCTGGGCGTGACGCTCCGGCGCGTCGAATACCCGCACCGGATAAGCCCGCTCTTCCTTGCGCCATTTGCGGCTTTCGCCCTAGTATCGAGGACTACCTAGAAATCGATGGAATCCAAAAAACTGGGAGGGTGTCTGATGTCCAGACGAAGGATCGCGGCCATTGCCGCAGTCGCCGCCGCGGCGATGACGGCCAGCGGCGCCATGACACGTGAAGCGTTGGCGCAGGACGTGAAGGTCGGCCTTATCCTGCCCTATACGGGCGTTGGCGCCGAACTTGCCCAACAAATGGATCGCGGCATCGATCAGTATCTCAAGCTGAACGCCGGCGCGGTGAAACCCTTTAAGATCACGATTATCAAGCGTGACTCCAAGGCTCCAGACGGCGCCGCCGCCAAGGTCGACGCCCAGGAATTGCTCACCCAGGACAAGGTCGATGTGCTGGCGGGCTGGGTCTATTCGCCCGATGCCATCGCTTCGGCGCCGGTCGTGAACGCCGGCAAGAAGCTCGCGGTCATCATGAATGCCGGGACGGCGTTCATCACCAACCTTTCACCTTATTACGTTCGCACCTCCTTCACGCTGTGGCAGTCGAGCTATGTGATGGGCGAGGCGGCGGCCAATATAATGCATGCCAAGACCGCGGTGGTGGCCTACACCGACTATCCGCCCGGCAAGGACAGCTTGGATGCGTTCAGATACGCTTTCGAGCACAACGGCGGCAAAGTGATCGACGCCATCCCGGCCGGCGGCCCCGGCGCTACTCCCGATTTCACGCCCTTCTTCCAGCGCGCCAAGGACGAACACCCGGACGTGCTTTTCGTCTTCGTGCCCGCGGGCGATCAGGCGACTGCGGTGGTCAAGACATACGGCGCGTTGGGCATGCGCGCCGCCGGCATCAAATTGATCGGTACCGGCGACATCGTCCAAGACATTAAGCTGCAGGGCATGGGTGACGCCGCGGTCGGCCTCGTCACCGCCCATCACTATAATGCCGACCTCGACAATCCCCAGAACAAGGCCTTCGTCGCCGCTTGGAAGCAGGCTTACGGCGCCGATTCAACGCCTGACTTCACTGCGGTCGGCGCCTATGACGGCATGGCGGCTATCGTTCACGCCGTACATGCCACCAACGGCAAGATGGACGACGGCGAGGCGGCGGTAAAGTCGCTGCTCGGCTGGAAGTTCGCCAGCCCGCAAGGTCCGATCGAGATCGATCCGCAGACTCGCGACATCGTCATGAACGAGTATCTCGACGAGGTGGTGAAAGGCTCGGACGGCAAGCTTCATGAGAAAGTTCTCATGACTGTTCCTGCCGTGAAGGATCAGTGCAAGACGCTTGCAATCGGTCCCTGCGCGCCGAAGAAATAATCGGCGGGGCGCACATCGTCGATTTTCACGGCCAAGGCCGCTCCTCCTTCCTAGCTTCGCACGCAAGTGCGAGGCATGTTAGGAGGCGCGGCCCCCCGCGAGCCGGGGCGGGCGGGCCAGGCGCTTACGGGATCGCCCGTGAATTTTGCCGCTGACTTAGCCAGTATCGTTCTGGGCGGGCTGGCCGCCGGCACCGTGCTGTTCGTCGTCTCGGTCGGACTATCGGTCACCATGGGGTTGATGGGGTTCGTCAACCTTGCTCATGGCGCCTTCGCCATGTTCGGCGGCTATATCATCGTACTGGCTATGAATAGCGCGCATTTCGGCTTCGCCGCGGCGCTCCTCCTCGGCTTTGTCGGCACCGCCGCGCTCAGCGTAGTGCTGGAGCAATTCCTCTACCGGCGGCTCTATCGCGCGGGCGAGCTCGATCAAGTGCTCTTCACGATCGGCCTGATCTTCATTTTTATCGCCGCGACGACGATCGTGGTCGGCCCGGGTAGCCAAGCCCTGCAGTTGCCGCCGGCTTTGAGCGGCCAGCTCAATCTCGGCTTCATTCAATACCGCACCTACAGCATCTTCCTGATCGTGGTCGGCTTCGCAATTGCGTTCGGTATCTGGCTCACCTTTGAGCGCACCCGAATAGGCGCGCAGATCCGCGCCACGGTCGATAACCGGCGCATGGCCGAATCGCTCGGCATCAACGTCGATCGGCTGTTCACGATCACCTTCGCCTTCGGCAGCGGCATGGCGGCCATCGGCGGCGGGCTCGGCGCCGAATTCTTGGGACTCGATCCGCAATACGCGCTCAAATATCTGGTGTATTTCCTGATTGCGGTGTCGGTCGGCGGGCTCGGCAGCGTGGTCGGCGTCTACTACGCGGCGCTGCTGCTCGGCGTGCTCGACTTCGTGCTCAAGCTCTACCTGCCCAAGGGTGGCACCATTTTCATCTACGCGCTTACTATTCTCATGCTGCTGTTGCGGCCGCAGGGACTGTTTGGAAGGAAAGAGCTGTGAACGCCGCGGTCGATCCCGCCTCCGAGCCTCGCGGCGCCGAGACTTCTCTCGCCAAGCGGACGGAAAATCCGGCGGTCCGAATCCTGACGCGGCGCCACCGCCTGCGCTGGTGGGAGGCGCTGCCTTGGATCACGGCGATGGTTTCTTATTTCGCCTTTCCCGACTATCTCGGCTTTGGCGCCGAGCTGCTCGTCACGATCCTTTTCGCGCTCTCACTCGACCTCGCGCTCGGTTATGCCGGCATCATCACGCTCGGACACGCGGCGTTTTTCGGCGCCGGCGCCTATACGGTCGGAATGCTGGCCTACTACGGCATATGGAGCGAGCCGATCACGAGCCTGGCGCTCGCCGCCTTGGCGGCTGCCGTCATCGGCGCCTTATCCGGCCTCGTTTTGCTGCGGACCAAGGGCCTGACACTCCTCATGCTAACGCTGTGCACAATGGCGCTCTTGGAACAGGCCGCCAATATGGGGCACGACTATACCGGCGGGTTTGACGGCCTGCCGAGCCTTACGATTGCGCCCGTGTTCGGCGTGTTCGAATTCAATCCGCTTTACGCCGATACGCAATTTCTCTACGCGCTCGGCGTTCTGCTGATCTGCTTCGCCTTCGTGCGCACGCTGGTCTACTCGTCGTTCGGCCAGAGCCTGACCGGCATTCGCGAGAATGTTTTGCGCATGCATGCGATCGGATCGCCGGTGCGGCACCGGCTCGTCATTTGCTATACGATTTCGGCGGCGATCGCCGGCATCGCCGGCGGGCTGTGGGCGCAGACCAATGCTTACGTCAACCTCAGCACGCTCGGTCTCGATCGTGCGGCGACCGTGCTCATCGTCCTCATTCTCGGCGGCTACGGGCGACTATACGGCGCGTTCGTCGGCGCCGTCGTCTACCTGGCGCTGGAGCACTTTTTGGCGCAAATCTATCCGACCGCCTGGCAGCTCGGCCTCGGCGTGGTGCTGGTCGTGATCGCGCTGTTTGCGCGCAACGGAATCCTGGGCCTCGGCGAGATGCTATGGCGGCGGTGGCGCGACTCGCTGTTGCGGCGCAAGCGCGCCGAGCGCGCGGCGTCATGACCGAGGTTCGGCTGGAAACGCGCGCTCTGAGCCGTTATTTCGGCGCGCTCATGGCCGTGCAGGGCGTCGACTTCAAGCTTGACGCCGGCGCGCGCCATGCGCTGATCGGCCCCAACGGCGCCGGCAAGACTACGTTCATCAACCTGCTCACCGGCGTGCTGCCGCCGACCGACGGCCGTGTCCTGCTTGGGGGCCGCGACATCACCGACAAGGCGCAGGCCGAGCGAGTCAAGCTCGGCATCGCGCGCACGTTCCAGATCAACCGGCTGTTCCGCGGCTTGTCCGTACTGGAGAACGTCTGCATTTCCGTCGCCGAGCGCGTCGGCGCGGCGGGGTCGATGCTTTATCCGGCAGGGCGACGGACTGAAGTCATCGACGAATCGATGGACCTTCTGCAAACGCTGAAGCTGGCGGACGACGCCGGTCATCGCGTGTCCGAACTGCCCTATGGCCGGCAGCGCCTGGTCGAACTTGCAATCACGATCGGACTCAAGCCGGAGGTGCTGCTGCTCGACGAGCCCGCCGCCGGCGTGCCGAGCGCGGAAAGCCACATTATTCTCGACGCCATCGAACGGCTGCCCGAGCATATCGCAGTGCTCATCATCGAGCATGACATGGACGTGGTGTTCCGCTTTGCCAAGCGCGTCACCGTGATGGTGGGCGGCGCGGTATTCGCCGAGGGAACACCGAGGGAGATCGAGACCAATCCGGAGGTGCGGGCGGTCTATCTCGGTCAGGCCGGTCAAAGGTCCGACCAAGGATCTAAAAATGCCTAGCGCGCTCGAGCTCCGGCGTGTCTCGGCGGGCTACGGCGAGACTGTCGTGATCGAAGATATCGATCTCGCGCTCGCGCCGGGGGAGTGCATCAGCGTGATCGGGCGCAATGGCGTCGGCAAGACCACGCTGTTGGCGACAATCATGGGCCACACGACGATGCATTCCGGCGACCTCAGCCTCGACCGGGAGAGCCTCAACGGCATGCCGAGTTATCGCCGCGCGCTCGCCGGCATCGGCTTTGTGCCGCAGGAGCGCGAGATTTTTCCCTCACTGTCGGTGCGCGAGAATCTCACTGTCACCGCACGGCCGGGACATTGGACGCTGCCAGGCGTGTTCGAGCTGTTTCCAAGGCTACAGGAACGGCTCGACAATATGGGCAATCAACTGTCCGGTGGCGAGCAGCAGATGCTGTCGATCGCGCGCGCGCTGATGACCAATCCGTCGCTCCTTTTGATGGACGAGCCGACCGAAGGCCTGGCGCCGGTCCTGGTCGAGACGTTGACCGCCGCGCTCGCGCAGCTGCACGCGCAGACCGCGCTGTCGATCATCCTGGTCGAGCAGAACAGCCGCATAGCGCTAGCGTTCTCGCCGCGCACGGTGATTCTCGACAAGGGGCGCATCGTCTATGACGGCGACTCCGAACCGCTGCGCGACGATCCGGATCGCCTCGCCAAGCTTATTGGGATTGTGGAGTGACGAGCGATACCTAGTGCGTATCGGCGTACTTCGCCCACCACGTCACTTCGTAGCTGAACCCGTATTGGGCATCCGCAAAGGTCGTCGGAGCCGGCTTCTCGCCACGGACGCCTGCCAACGCAGCGATCAAAGTGAAATCCTTGTCCGCCCAGTAGACATCGAGCTTGTCTTTGTAGAAGTGTGCGTCGAGATAACCCTTTCCCTCCGGCAGCACGTATATCTGATGGACCTCATCGCCGTCGCCCGCGGCGGCGAAGGCGCGACACGAAATCGTCTGGTCACCTTTAGTCAGGCCCAAAATGTCGGTGATGATCGGAGTGACCGCAATATCCCTGCCCTGTTCGGCGATCCATCCATTGATCTTTTGCAATTGAGCGGCGGACAGCGATTGTGTTGGAACGGCCGGTGCAGGAGCGGATGGCGCCGGAGCGGGCGGCGCTTGCGCGAAGCTGCTCGGGGCGGCAAGAATAACGACAATCAGCGCAGCAAGGATGCTAAATGAAAACGCCCGGCGTGGGCTGTGACTCATCTCGGTTCTTCGCGGCGAAGTATCTATCTCAGGCATGCGCCTTGCGCTGCGGGTCGATGATTTTTTCCAGCTTGCCGAGCACATGCATGCACGGCAAGAGCTGGACAAGGCTGCCGTTCGGCTCGCGCTTGTCCTTGATCGCGGCGATGAATTCGCGGTCTTCGAGCTCGATGCCGTCCATCGATACGTCGACCTTGGAAACGTCGATCTTGTTATCCTTGCCGTCGCTCAAATCGTCGTAGAACGCCTTGTAGGTGCCGTTGTCGCAGATGTAGCGAAAGAACGAGCCGAGCGGCCCATCGTTGTTGAATGACAGCGACAGCGTCAGAATCGCGCCGGACGGCGTCTTGGCCACGATCCCCATGTCCATGGCGATGTTGAGCTGCGGGTGGATCGGTCCTTGCACGGCATAGCAATCGGAAATCGTCTCGCCGGCCTGATACTGGAACAGGTCGATGGTGTGGGCGGCGTGGTGCCACAGCAGATGATCGGTCCAACTCCGCGCATTGCCCGCCGCGTTGATGTTCTTTCTGCGGAAGAAATAGGTCTGCACGTCCATTTGCTGGATTTTTAGTTCGCCCTTTACGATGCGCTTGTGCACCCATTGATGGCTGGGGTTGAAGCGCCGCACGTGGCCGCCCATGGCGGTGACGCCGGTTTCCTTGGCGATTCTGGCAAGCGCTTCCGCGTCCTCGACGCTGTCGGTGACGGGAATCTCGACCAGCACGTGCTTGCCGGCGCGCATCACTTGCTCGCCCTGGCGGAAATGCATCTTGGTCGGCGTGGTGAGGATCACCGCGTCGGCGCGCTTGATGCCTTCGGAGAGTTCGCCGGTGTAATGCGGGATGCCGTATTTCTTCGCGACCTGCGCGGTGGCGTCCTGATTGCCGCCGACCAGCGACGTGACCTCGACGTCGGGAATACGCTTGAGCGCGTCGAGATGTTTTTGCCCGAACGCGCCCTGCCCCGCCACGCAAACCTTCATCGCTTGCTCCTGCGGACCGCCGACTTCGCGCGCGCCGCGGCGCGCTTGTGCCTGGCGGCCGGTTTGCGCTTCGCCGCGCCTTTGGCGCTGCGCGCCCGATTGGCAAGGATGATATGGCCGACCGCGGTATTCGAAGCCGGCACGGTGTAGAATCGATAGACCTCGTCGACTTTGTCGTCGAGCGCGCCGCGCATGACGAGCCACATCACCATCTCGATGCCCTCGGCGCCGGCCTCGCGCATGTAGTCGATATGCGGAATCTTGACCAGCTTCTGCGGATCCTTCGACAGATTGTCGAGAAAGTTTTTGTCCCATTTGCTGTTGATGAGCCCGGCGCGCGGGCCGGAAATCTGGTGCGACAGTCCGCCGGTGCCGAAGATCACCACTTTAAGATCTTCCGGATAGGACTCCACCGCTTTCTTGATGGCACGGCCGAGCATGTAGCAGCGATGGCCGGTGGGCGGCGGATACATCACCACATTGACCGCCAGCGGGATGACCGGGCACGGCCAGTGCGAATTCTTGTCGACCTTGCCGAACAAGAGGTTCATCGGCACTGTCATGCCGTGATCGACGTCCATCTTGTTGCAGATGGTGAGATCGAACTCGTCGAGGATGACGGATTGCGCGATATGCGAAGCGAGCGCCGGATAGCCTTGCACCACCGGCACCGGCCGCGGTCCCCAGCCTTCGTCGGCCGGCGGGAATTCCGCGGCGCAGCCGAGCGCGAAGGTCGGGATCATCTCGACCGAGAACGCCGAGGCGTGATCGTTGTAAACGATGATGGCAACGTCGGGCTTTGTCTGCCTCATCCATTCCTGGGATTTTTCGAAGCCCGAGAAGACCCGCTTCCAATACGGCTCCTCGGTCTTGCCGTTGTCGATTGCCGCGCCGATGGCGGGCACATGCGATGAACCTATACCTGCAACGATCCTGGCCACTGTGTCACTTCCGTTTTGCTGATTTCGGTTTGGATTTGGTCTTTTGGGATTTGGCTTTGGCCTTCGGCTTGGCGGCGGCCGCCTTCTTCGCCGCGGCCGAAAGAAATTTGGACGGCGCGTTTTTGCCCGAGCGCGAGCGATTGCCTTCGACCGAGCGGCCGCCGCCGAGCATCATTGAGGCATAATCCTGCTGCGTCGAGCCGGTCATCAGCGCGGCGAGATGCTGGAACGAATGGCCGTCGGTGGCGCCGAGCTTGGCGGTGAAATAGATATTGCCGCCGAGCTCCAGCATGCGGTTGTAATCGCGCTTGAGAACGGCGTCGGTCTGTTCGGGCGTCAGCTTGAACTTCTTGAGGTATTCCGCCTCGTTCGCCTTGAACGCCTTGCGGTTGTCGTCCTTCATCAGCGACATGCAGAACATATTGATGCCGAACCCCTGACGGGACCGTTCGGCGTCGAACACAAAAGTGCCCGGGATATCGTCATAATCGTGCTGTTCGCGGGCCATTGATTTCTCCCGTTTGGGCGCATCTCCCAATTGCTTTGACATATATAGCGCAGCACCCGTTGGCAACGTAAGCCAGCAACAGCATACGCGGCTTAGTTTGGCGGCTTCGTGCCCAGTAATTTCAGCTCGTAATCCCGGGCCGTCGATTTATCGCCGTCGAGGCCACGAACTCCGAATAGCTTGATCCCCCCGCCCACTTCGGCCTGGATGACGATCACCGGCACGGGTTCTTCGCCTCTTCTGGTCAGATAAGCGTATTGCGGAATGACGACATCCATCGGCTTGCCGAAATAAGTTCCATAGCCTTTCAGGACGAAAACGGCATTGCCGTCGGCGACGTCTTTATCGGTAGCGGGCCGGCCCGAAATGAAGCCCGTGGTCGGCAACGGCGGCCAAGATTGCGGCGAAGTTGGCGGCGAAGTCTGCGCCGCCGCGGCCGAAATCGTCAGCAATGTCAGGAGTGCTGCGAACCATCCGCGCATTGTTGTCCGCCTAACTCCAATAAAGCCGCGTCGGGTTGTCGACCAGCAGCGCCTGTTGCGCCGCTGCCGCCGGCGCCACTTTGGGAATGTAATCGACCAGAACGCCGTCGTCCGGCGCCGCCTTCTTCATGTTGGGATGCGGCCAGTCAGTGCCCCAGATCACGCGGTCGGGAAAGCGCTCGACCAGCGCCCGGCCGAACGGCGCCACGTCGTCGTAGGGCGGCCCGTTAAGGCTCATGCGCTCCGGGCAGGTCACTTTCACCCAAAAGTTCTTGTGCTGGTCCATCAGCTTATGAAAGCGCTGGTTCTCCGGATGATCGACGCCCTTTTTCACGTCGGGCGTGCCCATGTGATCGACCACGATTGTCGTCGGCAGCGAGGTGAAAAAATCCTCAAGCTCGGGCAAATCCGGCATTTCGAAATAGACGACGATGTGCCAGCCGAGCTTTTCCACTCGCGCGGCGATGCGTTGCAACACGTCGCGCGGGGTGAAATCGACCAGCCGCTTAATGAAATTGAAACGCACGCCGCGCACGCCGGCTTTGTCCATCCATTTCAATTCGTCGTCGGTCACCTCTTCGCCGACAAAGGCGACGCCCTTGGCTTTGCCATTCGCGGCATCGAGCGCATCGACCATGGCGCGATTGTCCTTGGAATGGCACGACGCCTGGACGATGACGTTCTTGTCGAGGCCCAAAAAATCGCGCAGCGCGAACAGCTTTTCCTTCGGCGCGTCGCAAGGCGTGTATTTGCGCTCGGGTGCATAGGGAAACTTCGCCTCCGGCCCGAACACATGGCAATGCGCATCCACCGCGCCCGGCGGCGGCTTGAATTTCGGCTTCGACGGATTGGGGTGAAACGGGATGTAACCCGGTGACATCGGCACAGAAAATTCTCCACCTTACATGTCATGTCACATGTCATGCCGCGCGAAGGCGAGGCATCCAGTAATCGCCATCACGCCGGCGCTCACTGGGTCCTCCGAGTTTGCGGACGACGACAACACGATTAGACTTTCTCCAGCGCCAGCGATACGCCCTGGCCGACGCCGACGCACATGGTGGCGAGCGCGCGCTTGCCGTTGCGCTTTTCCAGCCCATGCACCGCGGTGAGCGTCAATCGCGCGCCGGACATGCCGAGCGGATGGCCGAGCGCGATGGCGCCGCCGTGCGGATTGACGTACTCGGCGTCGTCGGCGACGCCGAGCTGGCGCAGGCAGGCGAGACCTTGCGAGGCAAACGCTTCGTTGATCTCGATCAGATCGAAATCGCCGATTTCCAAGTTCAGGCGTTCCATCAGTTTGCGCGTCGACGGCACCGGACCGATGCCCATGATGCGCGGCGGCACCGCCGCCGAGGCCATGCCGAGGACGCGGGCGCGGGGCGTGAGCCCGTGCGCCTTCGCAGCATCCTCGCTGGCGAGAATGATGGCGGCTGAGCCGTCATTGATGCCGGACGCATTGCCGGCGGTGATGGTGCCCGGATTGCGCACGATGGGTTTGAGCTTTTGCAGATTTTCCAGCGTGGTGTCGGGACGCGGATGCTCGTCTTTGTCCACCACGATCGGACCGGCTTTGCCGCCCGGCGCCGCGACCGGCACGATCTCCTCGGCGAAATAGCCGGCGGCGGCAGCCTTGGCGGCGCGCGCTTGCGAGCGCAACGCGAAAGCGTCCTGATCCGCCCGCGTAACCTGAAATTCCTCGGCGACGTTCTCGCCGGTCTCGGCCATGGAGTCGACGCCGTATTGCGCCTTGAGCACCGGATTGATGAAACGCCAGCCCAGCGTCGTGTCGTAAATCTCCGCCGCTCGTGAAAATGCTTCGCCCGCCTTGGCCATGACGAACGGCGCGCGGGTCATCGATTCGACGCCGCCGGCAATGGCGAATTCCATTTCACCGCAGCGGATGGCGCGCGCCGCATCGCCGACCGCATTGAGCCCTGACGCGCACAGCCGGTTGACGGTGATGCCGGGGATCAAGTCAGGCAGTCCGGCGAGCAGGAGCGCCATGCGCGCGACATTGCGGTTGTCCTCGCCGGCCTGATTGGCGCAGCCGAAGAACACTTCGTCGAGCCGCGACCAGTCGGCCTTGGCGTTGCGGGCGACGAGCGCCTTGATCGGAACCGCGGCGAGGTCGTCGGTGCGGACTTTGGCGAGCGCGCCGCCGTACCGGCCGATTGCGGTGCGCGCGGCATCGCAAATGAACACCTCCCGCATCGGCGGCTCCTTTTCCGTAGCTTTTGCGTCCTTGCAGGCTATTTACGGGCCGCGGTGGAACGGGTCAAATGGCCACGATGAACACTCCGGCCGCTGAATTTCCGGACCTGCCGCCGACACTGAAGGTCGCGCGGCATAACGCCGTTGCCGTGCTCAAGCTTAATCGCGCCGCCAAGCGCAACGCGCTCGACGATCCGACCGTGGCGGGCATCGAGACATTCTTTTCCGCGCTGCCGGACGGCATTCGCGCCGTGGTCGTGGCCGGCGAAGGCGAACATTTCAGCGCCGGGCTCGACCTGACGGAACTTACCGAGCGCGACACCTTCGCCGGCGTCGAGCATTCGCGGTCCTGGCATCGCGCCTTCGAGCGCATCGAGTTCGGCAGCGTGCCGGTCGTTGCGGTGCTGCATGGCGCGGTCGTCGGCGGCGGCCTCGAACTGGCCGCCGCCGCGCATGTGCGCGTCGCCGAACGCACCGCATATTACGCGCTGCCCGAAACATTGCGCGGCATCTATATCGGCGGCGGCGGTTCCGTGCGGTTGCCGCCGCTGATCGGCGTGGCGCGGATGATGGACATGATGCTGACCGGGCGCTCGCTGTCCGCCGAGGAGGGCCAGGCGATCGGATTGACGCAATACCTGGTGGGCGAAGGCGAAGGCCTCGCCAAGGGCCTCGAACTCGCCCAACGCATCGCCGGCAATGCGCCGTTCACTAATTTCGCCGTCATGCATGTGTTGCCGCGCATCGCGCGAAGCGATCCCGCCGCCGGCTATGTCACCGAAGCGCTCGCCGCGGCGATCGCGCAGGGCGATGAGGAAGCCAAAGCACGGCTCAAGGCGTTTCTGGAAAAGCGCGCGCCCAAGGTAGCGCGGTAGCACCATGTCGGCCGTGTCCGCAAAAACGCTGCTTCTGCAAGGCCGGTTGCGGTCGGTGCGGCTCGGCTCGGCCGACGTTGTCGTCGAGCGGCAAAGCGACGGCGCCATACTGATGCGCTCGCCGCATGACTTGCCGCCCCATCCCGAGAAACTCACCGAGCGGCTCGTGCATTGGGCCGCCGCCGCCCCACAGCGCGTGTTCCTCGGTCAGCGCGACCGCGCCGGGCACTGGCGCACCGTGACCTATGCGGACGCACTCGCGACAGTGCGGTCAATCGCGTCGGCATTGTTGACCCGCGACCTGTCGCCGGAGCGGCCCATCGCCATTCTCTCCGGCAACGATATCGACCATGCGCTTATCGGTCTTGCCGCCATGCATGTCGGCATTCCCTACGCGCCGATTTCGGTCCCCTACTCGCTGTTGTCGCAGGATTTTGGCAAGCTCAAAGCAATCATCGATATCCTCACGCCCGGCTTGGTATTTGCCGCCAACGGCGTGGCTTTTGCTCGCGCCATCACCGCCGCCGTGCCTCCTGACGTCGAAGTCGTCGTCGCCGCTAATCCGCCGAACGACCGGCCGACAACGGCGTTCGCGGAACTGCTCAACGCGCGGCCGACGCCCGAGGTCGACGCCGCGCACGCGCGCGTCGGCCTCGATACGATCGCCAAAATTCTCTTTACCTCGGGCTCGACCGGCCATCCGAAAGGCGTCATCAACACACAGCTCATGCTATGCGCCAATCAGGCGATGATCCGATCGAGCCTCGCCTTTGTCGCCGATGAGCCGCCGGTGATCGTCGACTGGCTGCCGTGGAACCACACCTTCGGCAGCAATCACAATTTCGGCCTGGTGCTCGACAACGGCGGCTCGCTCTATATCGACGAGGGCAAGCCGCTGCCGGGGGCCTTCGCCGCCAGCGTACGCAACCTGCGCGACATCGCGCCGACCATTTTCTTCAACGTGCCGAAGGGATTCGAGATGCTGCTGCCGCATCTCAATGCCGATCGGATCCTGCGCGACAAGTTCTTCAGCCGGCTCAAGGTGCTGTTCTATGCCGGCGCTGGCCTGTCGCAGCACGTTCACGACGCGTTTCAGCGTCTTGCGGTCGATAGCGCCGGCGAGCGCATTATTTTCCTGTCGAGCCTCGGTTCGACCGAAACCGCGCCGGCCGCGCTCGCGTGTTCTTGGGAATCCGAGCGCGCCGGCAATATCGGCCTGCCGATGCGGGGCGTCGAACTGAAGCTCGTGCCGCGCGACGGCAAGTTCGAAGCGCGGCTTAAAGGCGCCAATATCACTCCCGGCTATTGGCGCGCGCCGCACCTCACGGCGGACGCCTTCGACCAGGACGGCTTCTATAAGATCGGCGACGCGCTGAAATTCGAGGATCCGGACGATCCCAGCAAGGGACTGCTGTTCGACGGCCGGCTTGCCGAGGATTTCAAGCTCGCGACCGGCACCTGGGTCAGCGTCGGACCGCTGCGCGCAGCGTTCATTGCGCATTTTGCGCCCCTTGTGCGCGACGTGGTACTCGCGGGAGCCGACCGCGACCATGTCGCGGCGCTGGTTTTTCCCGATCTCGAAGCCTGCCGCGATCTTGCGCCCGATCACGCCGCCGAGGTGCCTGCCGCGGTGGTGCTCGCCGATCCGCGCGTGGTGCGCGAGTTCGCGCGGCTGCTCAATTCACTCGCGGGCATCAGCACCGGCACTTCGAACCGCATCAACCGCGCCATGCTGCTCGCCGAACCGCCGTCGCTCGATATCGGCGAGATGACCGACAAGGGCTCGATCAACCAGCGCGCGGTACTCGCGCATCGCGCGGGATTGGTCGACGAGCTTTATGTCGACGAGCCTCCGTTTCACATCATCGTCGCGTACCCGGCGTCAAACAGGTGAATTGAGATGGACATCCGTGGACACGCCGCGATCGTCACCGGCGGCGCTTCGGGGCTTGGCGCCGCGACCGCCGAAATGCTGTCCGAAGCCGGCGCCAAAGTCGCGATCCTCGACGTCAATCTCGATGGCGCGTGCGCGGTGGTGGCGAAAATCGGCGGCGTCGCGATCGGCTGCGACGTCACCAAGGCGGAGGCAACCGCCGCCGCCCTCGCCGAGGCGCGCGACAAGCACGGCCCCGCGCGCATTCTGGTCAATTGCGCCGGCGTCGGACCGGCCAAGCGCATCGTCGGCCGCGACGGGCCGATGCCGCTTGCCGATTTCGCGCGCGTCGTCGAGATCAACCTGATCGGCACGTTCAATGTGTTGCGCCTTGCCGCCACCGATATGACGACGCTCGAACCGCTGACCGACGGCGAGCGCGGTATTATCGTCTGCACCGCTTCGGTCGCGGCCTATGAGGGCCAGATCGGCCAGGCCGCCTACGCCGCCTCGAAAGGCGGCGTGGTCGGGCTCGTTTTGCCCGCGGCGCGCGAATTCGCCCAGTTCGGCATTCGCGTCAACGGCATTGCGCCCGGAGTTTTTTCCACGCCGATGCTGCATGCCTTGCCGGAAGCTGCGCAACAGAGCCTCGCCGCATCGGTGCCGTTTCCAAAGCTACTCGGCCAGCCGCCGCAATACGCATCGCTGGTGCGTCACATGATCGAGAACCGCTACCTCAATGGCGACGTGGTGCGTCTCGACGGCGCGCTGCGCATGGCGCCGCGGTAGCAGAGGACAGACGACGGAGGACACAGGACGAACGATAGCGCGCAGATGACAATACTAGCCGAAAGTACTTGAGCGGCCTGATGAGTTATGATCTCCAATTCTCCAGCCGTCTGCCGTCGTCTGTCTTCCTTCGCCTGACCTCATGCTGACCAACATCCGCAGAACGCGTATCGAATGGGGCGACTGCGATCCGGCCGGGATCATATTTTATCCGCGCTATTTCGAGATTTTCGACACTTCGACGACCGTTTTGCTCGAACGCGCCCTCGGTATGAAGAAGATCGAATACCTCAAGGCTTACGCCTTCATCGGCCACCCGCTGGTTGAGACCCGTGCAAAATTTCGCCTGCCGACGCGGTTCGGCGACGAGGTCTCGATCGACAGCGCGCTCGTCGCCTGCGGTCGCTCGAGCTTCAAGATCGAGCATCGCCTGACCAATGCGGGCGCGCTTGCGGTCGAGGGGTACGAGACGCGCGTCTGGGTCGTCCGCCACCCCGATGACCCGACGCGCATGAAGTCGCAAGCGATCCCGCCCGAGGTCGTCGTGCGGCTGACGCAGGGTGGGGGTTGAACGGCTGCGTGTTTTCACGCCGCGTGGATGTGCTAGAAGCCTAGCCACCAAAAGGAAGGAACCGCCCATGTCCATGCGTGTCGACGCGTATACCCATTTTTTCCCGGAAAAATTCTTCACCAAGCTCAACGAAGTTGCCGGCGACTATAAAGACATGGGCAAGCGTATCCGCTCGCTGCCGGCCTTGTTCGATCTCAACGTGCGCAAGAAGATCGTCGACGGCCACAAGGACTACCAGCAGATCCTGTCCTATCCGCAGCCGCCGGTCGAGCGCTTCGCCAAGACGCCGAAAGACATCGACGAGTTCTGTAAGATCATCAATGACGGCTTCGCCGAACTGGTCGCCAAGGAGAACGATCACTTCCCCGGCTGGGTGGCGCAGGTTTCGCTCGCCGCGCCGGATGCCGGCGTCGGCGAAGCCGAACGCGCGCTCAAGAACGGCGCGCTCGGCGTCCAGATCTATACCAATGTCGCCGGCAAGCCGCTCGACCGTCCGGAATATGCTCCGTTCTGGAAGAAGATGAATGAGCTCGGCGCGCCGATCTGGCTGCATCCGGCGCGCGGCGCCGAGACGCCGGATTATCCGGACGAAAAGAAATCGCTTTACGAAATCTGGTGGACGATCGGCTGGTCCTACGAGACGGCCTGCGCCATGTTGCGCCTGGTCTATTCCAAGATCATGGACACTCATCCCAACCTGAAAATCATCACGCACCACTTCGCCGGCATCGTGCCGATGCTCGAAGGCCGGCTCGGGCCGGGCAACGACGTCATGGGCAATCGTACCACCGACGAGGATTACGTCGGGCTGCGCAAGAGCCTGAAAAAGCGGCCGCTCGATTATTTCAAGAACGATTTCTGGGCCGATACCGCGGCCTTCACCGCGGAGCCGGCGACCAAGTGCGGCATGGAGTTTTTCCCGATCGACAAGCTCGTGTTCGCCTCCGATTGCCCGTTCGATCCCGAAGGCGGCACGATGTTTCCGCGCGAGACGTTGCGGATTCTCGACAAGCTCAAGATGGACAAGACCACCAGCGAAAAAGTCTTCTACAAGAATCTGGAAGCGGTCACCGGCAAGACGCTGGTCAAGTAGCGCGCTCCGGCTCAACGCTGCGCTGTCTCGCGGCAAGCCGGCGCGACAGCGCCTCGGGAATATCGCGCGGGGTCTCGACCACGACGACACCGGCGCGTTCGAGGGCGCTGCGTTTGGATGCGTAGCTTCCGGCATTGCCGGTGACGATCGCGCCGGCATGGCCCATTTTCTTGCCCGGCGGCGAAGCGCGCCCGGCGATGAAGGCGACCACCGGCTTGTTCATGCCGGCGGCATAGGCGGCCGCTTCTTCTTCCATCGCACCGCCGATTTCTCCCACCAGAACGACCGCCGCCGTCCGTTCGTCCTCGTCGAGCGCGGCCAATGCGTCGCGCGTCGTCGTGCCGATCATCGGATCGCCGCCGATGCCGATGAAAGCGGACTGGCCGATGCCGGCGCGGGTCAGATTGAGACAAACCAGCGTGCCGAGGCTGCCGCTGCGCGAAATCACGCCGACCGTACCGGGCCGGAATACGTTCGGATTATGCCCCGGCATGATGCCGACAAAACCCTCGCCCGGCGTCACCAGCCCCGCCGTGTTCGGCCCGACAATCCGGGTGCCCGCCCGTCGCGCTGCGAGCAGCATCGCCATGACGTCCTGAGTGGGAATGTGTTCGGTAAGAACGACGAGGAGTTTTACGCCGGCCGCGATGGCATCGAGCGCGGCCGCCTTGGCGAGCGCCGGCGGAATGAACATGACGGCTGTGTCATAGGGCGCTTTCGCCATCGCCTCGGCCGCCGAAGCGAAGATCGGTACGCCGATATGGGTTTCGCCGGCGCGCTTCGGATTGACGCCGGCAACGACGCGGGTGCCGCACTCGATCATCTTTTCGGTCCAGAATGTGCCCTGCTTGCCGGTGATGCCGGAAACGAGCACGCGATGCGCCTTGCGATAGATGATCATCGCGCCGCGTCCACCGCCGCCTGCACGGCATCTTCCATGAGATCGTACGGCTCGATGCCAAGCCGCTCGCGCACCAGCTTCACCGCTTCGTCCTCTCCGGTGCCGTGGATCGAAAAGAACACCGGGATTTTCGGCTTGAGTTTTTCCCAGGCTTTGACGACGCCATCGGCCATCACGTCGGTGCGGGCAAAGGCGCCGCAAAAATTGATCACCAGGCTTTTGACATTCGCCGCCGATAGCACCAGACCGAGGCCGGCTTCCGCCTTGGTGTAGGCCTCGCCGCCGATCTCGAGAAAATTCGAAGCCTTGCCGCCGCAATGGGCGATCACGTCCATCGTGGTCATGGTCAGACCGGCGCCATTGGCGAGTACGCCGACATTGCCATTAAGCTCGATGAATTTAAGCCCGGCTTCGGCGCCACGCCGCTCGAGCGCGGTGAGTTTTTCGGGCGCGCCGGCAGTGGCGAGATCGCCCTGACGAAAAATCGCGGCATCGTCGAGCGTGAACTTGCAATCGAGCGCGACAACGCGCCCATCCTTCAGCAGAGCCAGCGGATTGATTTCGATCAGTTCGGCATCGCGCGCACGGTAAATTGCGTGGAGCGATTTCAGTACGGCGGCAATTTTCGGCTCGGCTTCGCCGAGATCGAGTCCCGCAAGCATGGCGTGTGCGGCGGCCTCGCCGAATTCCTGGTCGATCTCGAGTCCATAGCGGCGAACGGCACCCGGCCGCGCCGCCGCGACCTCCTCGATCTCCATGCCGCCTTCGGTGGAAAATAGGATGAGCGGCCGGCAAGCGGCAAAATCCGTGAGCACTGCGGCGTAGAATTCGCGCGCGATCTCGGCGCGTTCCTCGACCAGGACTTTTTCGACCCGATAACCGTCGATTGTCAGGGCGAGGATCGCATGTGCCGCTGCCGCGGCCTCGGCCGCGCAGTTCGCTTTACGAATGCCGCCGGCCTTGCCGCGTTTTCCGGTCGGCACCTGCGCCTTGACCACGCATGGTCCGATCTCGCCGAAGGCCGCTTCGGCCTCGTGCGGCGTGACGCAGAGCTTGCCGCGCGGCACCGCAATCGACGCCGGAGCCAGCACCTTCGCTTTGGCGGCGTGCTCCTCGAAATTCATCACCACCCTCGCGTTCAGCGCCCGTATTTTTGCCAATGCGGGCCGAACAGCTCCGCTTCGCTCGGCTTATCCTCAGGGATCACGGTGACGAGGTGAGTGATGTTGAGGAAGTGCTTGTAGCTCAAGTTTTCCGAAATGCTGTTCTTCTGCCACGAGCCGCAGCCCATGGAGAGCGTGAAGCCGAGCCCGCTGTCGAAGCCGCCGCCATTGCCAAAGGTATGGGCAAAGTTCACCAGCACCCGCACCACGTCGAGTTCCTCGGCAAGCTCGCGCGCATGCGCCATGTCTTTGGTGTGGATGCCGCAGGAATGACCCTTGCCTTGATAATCGAGCACGGCGCGCACCTGCGCCTTGGCCGCGGCAAAATCCTTGGCGCGGTAGACAGTGAGCACGAGCGACAGCTTCTCGCCCGAGAACGGATGCTCCTTGCCGGCGCCTGAGTCCTCGACCATGAAGAAGTCGGCGTGCGCGGCGGCAGCTGGCAGGCCGAAAGCCGGCGCGAGGATGTCCGGATCGCGCGCGATCAGATGGCGATTGAGCTTGCCGTGATGCCACAGCGCCTGTTGCACCGCCGCCTTTTCCCGCGCCGTGCACAGATAGCCGCCGACCTCGGTAAGCGCCGCGATGGCTTTGTCGTAGATCGCATCGAGAATGATCACCGAATTCTCGGACGAGCATGAGGTCGAATTGTCGAAAATCTTCGAGGCGCGGATTTTCCGCGCGGCGTCGGCGAGATCGGCGGTGTCGTCGATGATGACGGGAACATTGCCGGCGCCGACGCCGATCGCCGGAGTGCCGCTCATGGCAGCGCGGCGGACATTATCCTGCGAGCCGGTGACGACGACGAGGTCGGCGGCCTTCATCAGCGCTTCGGTCAATTCCTTGGTGACCGGCGGCGACAGGATTTGCACGAGATCGGCCGGCAGTCCGGTTCGCTCCAGTGCGGCGCGCATCAAGTCCACGGTGCGCTTGGTGGTCTCATAACCGAGCGGCGACGGCGCGATAACGATGGCGTTGCGGCCCTTGATCGCCATCATCGCCTTGTTGACGGGCGTCGCGGCGGGATTGGTCGACGGCGTAAGCGCCGCGATGACGCCCATTGGCTTGGCGTATTTGACGATGCCCCTGGCTTTGTCTTCCTCGACGATGCCGACCGACTTGGCTCGGAGCAGATCGCGCAACGTGCCGAACGTCTTGCGCTGGTTCTTGACGATCTTGTCGGGCACGTTGCCGAGCCCGGTATCGGCAACGGCGAGCGCGGCAAGTTCGCGCGCGTGCTCGGGCTTGTAGACCGACCAGGCCAGCGCGCGAACCGCCTCGTCGGCGCGTTCCTGGCTGACATCGCGGAAACCCTCGAAGGCGACGCGCGCGCGCCGCATGACTTCGTCAACGACGTGCTTGTGGTGCGCGTCCGCCGGCGATTTCACTGCCACGGTCATGGTCATCCCTTCACTGCGCGACCTGCTGGGCACGCATGTCCTCGCGCCGAATGCCTGCCACGCGCACCGGTTTCTTCATGGCGTCGCGGCGGAACGGCTCGCCAAGCTCCTGATTGAGGACGACTTCGATGAAGGTCGTGACGCGTTTTTTCTGCGCCTCGCAGGCCGCCCGCAGCGCCTCGGTCAATTCGGCCGGCGTTCGAACGGTTACGCCCTTCAAACCGCAGCCCTCGGCCACCTTGGCATAGCTGAGATGCGGATCGAGCTCGGTGCCGACGAAATTATCGTCGAACCAGAGGATCGAATTGCGCTTCTCGGCGCCCCACTGATAGTTGCGGAACACCACCATGGCGATGCCGGGCCACTCCGGCCGCCCGATCGAGCTCATCTCGTTCATGGAAATTCCGAAAGCGCCGTCGCCGGCAAAGCCGACACAGGGCGTATCCGGATTGCCGATCTTGGCGCCGATGATCGACGGGAAGCCATAACCGCACGGCCCGAACAGGCCGGACGCCAGATATTTGCGGCCCTTTTCGAAGCTCGGATAGGCATTGCCGATGGCGCAATTGTTGCCGATGTCGCTCGATATGATCGCGTCCTTCGGCAGCCCGGCCTGAATGGCGCGCCATGCCTGCCGAGCCGACATGCGGTCGGGGTCGCGCTTGCGCGCGTCCTCGTTCCAAGTGGTGCCGGGATCGTCATCCTCATGATCCATGCTGGACAGCGTCTGCAGCCACCGCGACTTGGTGGTGTGAATCAGTGCTTTGCGCTCTTCGCGGCCGTCGTTGCCCGCCGACGACGACAGTTGCGCCAGAATGGCTTTGGCAACGAGCTTGGCATCGCCGCAGATGCCGACAGTGACCGGCTTGGTCAGGCCGATGCGGTCGGCATTGATATCGACCTGGATGACCTTGGCATTTTTCGGCCAATAATCGATGCCGTAGCCGGGTAGCGTCGAAAACGGATTGAGCCGAGTGCCGAGCGCCAACACGACGTCGGCCTTGGCGATGAGCTCCATTGCCGCCTTCGAACCGTTGTAGCCGAGCGGACCCACGGCAAGCCGATGGCCGCCCGGGAAGCTGTCATTGTGCTGGTAGTTGTTGCAGACCGGCGCATCGAGTTTTTCGGCGAGCGCCGCACATTCGGGAATTGCGCCGCCAAGAACGACGCCTGCGCCCGACAGGATCACCGGGAATTTCGCCGCCGACAGAAGCTTCGCCGCCTCGGCGACGGCATTGGTGCCGCCGGCCGGACGCTCGAACTCGATGATCGCCGGCAGGCTGGTGTCGATGACTTGCGTCCAAAAATCGCGCGGGATGTTGATCTGCGCCGGCGCCGACAGGCGCTTGGCCTTGGCGATGACGCGATTCAAGACTTCCGCCGTTCGGAAAGGATCGCGCACTTCCTCCTGGTAGCAGACCATGTCGCGGAACAGCGCCATCTGCTCCACCTCCTGAAAACCGCCCTGACCGATGGTGCGGTTCGCCGCCTGCGGCGTCACCACCAGCATCGGCGTGTGATTCCAGTATGCCGTCTTGATGGGAGTGACGAGGTTGGTGATGCCCGGACCGTTCTGGGCGATCACCATCGCCATTTTGCCGGTCGATCGCGTGTAGCCGTCACAGATGAGCCCGCCGTTGGTCTCGTGCGCGACGTCCCAGAACGTGATGCCGGCCTGCGGAAACAGGTCGGAGATCGGCATGAATGCCGAACCGATAATGCCGAACGCATGCTCGATGCCGTGCATCTGCAAGACTTTCACGAAGGCTTCTTCCGTGGTCATTTTCATCGCACTCGTCCTTTGTCGGTTCCGGCATTCACAGCATGCCGGTTGAATATGGGTTTTACGTCCTGTCCTGAAAAGTCTCGGCGAGTTCCTCGGCGGCGGCGCGCAGCGCCGGAAGATGCTCGCACGCCATCCGAACGTTCATGCGCGCCTCCGGCGCCTGGATCGCGATCGCGGCAAGCATCTCGCCGTTTCGCCCGAGCACCGGCACCGCTACGCAGACCACGCCGGCGAGATATTCTTCGCGGTCGAACGAGACTTGCTCCTTGCGGATTTGCCGGAGCTCGGCCTCCAGCAGCGAGAGCTCGGTGATGGTGCTGTCGGTGAAGGAGCGCAGCTCAAGGCTTTGCAGCAGGCGTTGGCGGCGCCGCGTCGGCAAGAGCGCCAGGTACAACTTGCCGATCGCGCTGCAATGCAGCGGCACGCGCGATCCTGCGCCGAAATGCAATCGCAGCGGCCAATGCTCAGCCTCGACGCGGTCGAGATAGACGATCTCGCCGTTGAGAATGACCCCGATATTGCAGGTCTCGTTTACCTGGTGGGCGAGCCGTCGTAACAGCGCATGGCGGCCGGCGTCGCGCATCGACGCGCGCATCGTTCCGAACGCGAGATCGGTGAGCCGCGACCCCACCGTCAGACGCTTGCGTACCGGTTCGCGCGCGAGATAGCCGGAGCTGACCAGGCCGTCGACCAGGCGATAGGCGGTCGCCTTCGGCAGCGCGAGTTCCTCGATGACGCTGGCGACTTCGACCGCCACCGGGGAACGCGCGACAAGGTCGAGAATGGCAAAGGTGCGCGCGGTCGCCGTCGAAATCGCTTCGTGCTTACCACCCGGCATCGCGTCGTGCGGCGCCTCACGGTGCAGGGTATCGGTCATCGCATATGCTTTCATCGGTGCTCACCTGAAATGGCGATGGCCGCGACGCGGCGACGCATATTGTAAAGTTCGCGCAGCAACGGGTAGCTCAGCGCGAGAAGCGAACCGACCATCAGCGGGCCGCAGATCGGTCCCCGAAAGAACACGGTCCAATCGCTGCCGCTGGAGATCATGCTGCGCATGAACGCGGCCTCTCCGACCGGTCCCAAAATCGCTCCAAGCACCATCGGCGAGATCGGGTATTTGAATTTTTCGAACAGATAGCCAAGCACGCCGAAGACGACGATCATCCAGACATCCGACATGTCATTGCGGTTGGCATAAGCGCCGACCAGGCAGAACATCACTACGATCGCCGACAGAATGCCCTGCGGGATGGTCAGAACTTTGACGACGACCCTGATCCAGAAAAAGCCGACCAGGCACATGCCGATGACGCTGGCGAACATCGAGGCAAGGATGGTGTAGACCATCAACGACGAGCCTGGATCCTCGAACAGCATCGGACCCGGTTGCACGCCGTGCAACAGGAAGGCGGCCAGGATGACGGCCGTGGCGCCGCTGCCGGGAAGGCCCAAAGTCAAGAGCGGGATCATGTGGCCCGCCACCGACGCGGTGGCGCCGATCTGCGGCGCGACGATGCCCTCCGGGATTCCGGTCCCCAACAGGTGCCGCCGCCGCCCATATTGCTTCTCGATGCCGTAGGCGATGAAGGAGGTGATCGTTGCGCCGGCGCCCGGCACGATGCCGAGCACGGTGCCCAGCACGGTGCTGCGCAACAGCGTCATCTTGATCGCCCAGAATTCGCGAAGCGACGGGAACTGCGTCGCGACGTTGACTTTGGCCTCTTTCGGTTTGTCGAGATGCAGCCCTTGGCCGATACCGAGTCAGCACCTCGCCGAGGCCGTACATGCCGACCAGAACCTCGACCAGTTGCACGCCGTCGCGCAGGATCGGAACGCCGAAGGTGAAGCGGTCGGTGCCGTAGATGCTGTCGATGCCGATGGTCGCCACCAGAAGGCCGACACACAGGCTGATCAGCGAATTCACCAGCGATTTTCCGGCGAGCGCCACGACGGTAGTCAGGCCGAAAAACACCGCGGCGAAGTAATCCGGCGAATCGAATTTGAGCGCGGCCGCGCTCATCGGGCCGGCCAGCGCCACCATCACCGTCGACGACACGAGACCGGCGATGAGCGCGGCAAGGAGCGCCCAGCCGAGCGCCTTGGCCGGCTGGCCGCGCTGCGCCATGGTGTAGCCGTCCCACAGCATCGGCACGTCCATCGGTTCGCCGGGAATGCGGTAAAGGATGGCCGTAAAACAGCCGCCATAGGTGCCGGAGAAATAAATCGCGGTGAGCAGGATAACCGCCGGCTCAATCGGCATCCGGTAGGTAAACGGCAGCGCCAGGATCACGCCCATCACCAGACCCAGCCCCGGCATGATCGAGACCGCCATGCCGACCAACAGGCCGACGAACAGCATGAGCAGGTCGAACGGCTGAAAAACCTGGACGAAGCCGTGAGCGAGATTGACGATGACCACGCCGCCTCCTAGTGCACGCCCATCGCGGCCATGAGCGCATACGACAGGCGGTCGAATGGCGCGATCCCGACCGGAAGCGCCACATAGACCACGCGCATGAACATGAACATGAAGGCGAACGCGATCGCCACGCTCAAAGCCGTAGCGTGCACGAACTCTCGATAATGGCCGAGATACATGAGAACGAAGGCGTAGATGATCGTTCCCAGAAAGAAGCCGAGCACCGGCAAGATGAGGAGATAACCCAGCGTCGCTGCGACCGCGAGCCAGACCAGCCACGGATAAATCTCCGGCGGCCGGACCAGCGCCTCCATCTGATCGGCGTCGGCGTCAAGCTCGTCCGCCTTTCCGACCTGCAGTGCGCTCGATACCGCGCCCCACAGCGCCGAAGCCAACATCAGGATCAGAATGAGCTTCGGCCACGCGCCCGGACCGATCCGCCCCGAGGATTGCTCGAACTCGAAGTTCTCGGCGGCGTAATAGAGAAATGCGCCTATCGCGAGCACGACGAGATACGGCAGCGTCGCCCGGCACCGGTCCAGCAGCGTTACGGCTTTGCCTGAATTCATTTCGACACTCACTTCGACCCCGTCTGCATGGACGCCAAAATTCCTTTGGCCTGAGCGAGCCAAGAATCCATGAAGCCCCGCGCTTTATCCATCGGCACATAGCTGTCCGGATCGGCATATTGCTGATCGAGATAGGCTTTGAATTCCGGATTCTGCGCAACCTTCGCCAGCGCGTCGGCTAAAAGCTTGACGCGGGCCGGATCGGTGCCGGCCTTGACCACGATCGAGCGGAACTGAGGCAGCGTGACGTCGTAACCGAACTCCTTCGACGTCGGCACATTGGCGAATTTCGGAATGGTAAGCCGGTGCGAATAAAAGAAAATCAGTGGCCGGATCTTGCCGCCGTCGAAATAGCTGCGCACGTCGCCGGTCTGCTCATAGAGCACGTCGGCATTGCCACCGAGGATGGAGGTGTAACGCAGTTCGGGCTCGGCATAGGGGATCGGCGCGAACTTAAATCCCTGCTTATCCAGATACGAGGTGGTGATGTCATCGGCGCTGCCGAAGCCGAGGATGGCGACCTTGAGCGTCTGTTGCTTTGCGGTGGCGGCGAGGTCTTGCCAGGTGTTCCATTTGCTCTGGGTGTTGACCCAGTAACCGGACGGTTGCTGGATCATGATCGCGAGCGGGATGACCTGGTCCGCCGTGAAACCCGGATGTGGTCCCGCAAGCAGCGAGTAGGTGTCGCCGATCAGCACCGCGAGCGTGTAGCCGTCGGCCGGCGCGTTCAGAAGCTTGGTGACGCCGGTCTGTCCGGTGGCGCCCGGCACATTGAGCACCGGCAGCGAGACGCCGAGATCCGGCGACATGATCTTGCCGGCGGTCCGCGCCAACAGATCGGCGCCGCCACCGGGTCCCCACGGCACGATGAAGTTGATCGGATGATCCGGATATTTTTCCTGCGCCTGGGCACCGCTGCCGGCGAATGCAAAGGCGACTGTTACAGCGGCGAGCCACGCCATTTTTCCAGCGACCATTACCGTTCCTCCCTTTATCCCGCGTTTGTTGGCTGTTGGCGCGGCGGCAGTTCCTTGTCTCCGCGCACGCGACCAAATTCTCATTGAATGAGACGTATGGTTTTAAAAGGAAATAGCATAGTGCTAATCTGACGACAACGAGGCCGACGGCCGTGCCGGTCCGCCCTTGCGAGACGCAACGCGGGTGAAAGAGGAACAACAAAAACAAACAACCGGCGAAAATTCACAGGGAGGGGGAAATGTCGACAGTCTCCAGTCTGCAGCGTCCTGAAGATCTGGCGGCGCAGGAAAATCTGCTGGCGCGGCTCGATCGGCTGCCCGTCAACCGCACGATATTGTTTCTCGTCGGGCTCCTTGGCGTGATCTGGATCTTGGAGGCCTTCGACATCGGCATCATCGCCCCGGTCCTGTTCATCCTCAAAGGCGAGTGGCAGCTCTCGCCGAGCAGCACCGGTCTCGTCGGCAGCGCCGGCACGCTCGGCATAGTTCTTGGGCTATTGCCAGCCGGACGCTTAGCTGACCGGTTCGGCAGGAAAACGACATTGGTCGGCGGCATAGTCGTTTTCAGTATTGTGACGTTCCTCGCCAGTTTCTCGCAGGATGCCACCCAATTGGCAATCTACCGTTTCATCGCCGGCTTGGGCCAAGGCGCCGTGTTTCCGGTTCCGTATTTGCTGCTTTCGGAATTCGTCAACAAGCAATGGCGCGGCACCGCGGTCGGACTCGCCAATTCCCTACTCGGCTTTTCTTATGGCCTCAACACGCTGGTGGGCGCAGTTGTCGTCGGCCGTATGCCGGCGAGCCAGGCGTGGGGAACGCTGCTCATGCTCGGCGGCCTTCCGATTCTCATCGTGCCCATCATCATCAAATATCTTCCGGAATCGCCGCGGTTTCTGTTGAAGGTCGGCAAGATCGACACAGTGCGCAGGTTTGTTGAGCAGCTCGAAGACACTAGTCAGGTGCCGCACGATACCACGCTCATCGATCAGGGCGCGCTGAAAGTTCTCGAAGCAACGGCACAGCGGCGCGTCTCGATTCTCGACCTGTTCCGTTACCCGTATTTGCAGCGCTGCGTGGTGGCGTATCTCGCGCTGCTTTCGCCGTTCATCGTGTTCTACGTCATCACCATCTATGGGCCGTCGATCCTGCAGCGCATGGGCGCGGGCAAGCAAGACGCGCTCTACTACACGTCGGCGCTTTTATTCTGGACCGTCATCACGACCGCGATCGCAGGCGCGGTCGGCGATCAGATCAGCCGGCGTTGGGGGCTCGTCATCATCATGACGATCACCGCGGCTGGCACGGTCGCGCTCGGTCAACCGCTGTCGCAAGCCGGAACGATCGCGGCGGCAATTGTCGTCTGGGGCTTTGTCTATGCGGGTTTCCCGCTGGCGAAACTCTACATGGCCGAGCAGTTTCCGACCCGGCTGCGGGCCACGGGATCGATGCTCGGCGAAAGCGTCACGCGATTTCTGGGCGGCGTCGTTCTCGTCTACTTGTTCCCGATCCTGAGCGCCGCCATGGATGCATCAACCCTGTATCTCATCCTGGCCGTGCTGACGGTGGTCTGCATCCTGCCGATCTGGCTCCGCGGATTCCAGACGTCGGGGGTCAGCGTCGAACAGACCGGCACCGACCTGTCGGCGCTCGCCAAGATGGGACCGCAGACTTAGCCGGATCGCCGATCACGCGGGGTCGATAACGAATAGCGTACGGCCGTATTCGACCAGTTCGGTGTTCTCTGCGCCGATCTGGACGATACGGCCGTCATGTTCGGCGGCGATGGTGGTGAACAGCTTCATCACCTCGATCAGGCAAAGCGGATCGCCTTTGCGCACGCTGCTGCCGATCTCGACGAACGGCACCGCGTCGGGCGATGGCGCGCGGTAAAACGTGCCGACCATGGGCGCCGTCACTTCAATCTGGTGCGGCGCCTTCGCGAGCGCCGCGGCGGGCGCGCTCGCCGGCGGCGGCGGGGTGAACGAGGCAGGCGTCGGCGCGATCGTTGAACTGCTCAGCGCATCGCGCGACAATGCCAGCCCGCCACCGGCCGTGTTCCGGCGCACCAGGAGCTTGATGTCGCCGGTCTCGACGATCAGCTCATCGCAGGAGCTGCCGTCGATGATCTTCAGTATTTCGGCGATTTCATCGTAACTCAGGCTCACACGCGCCCCCATTCAATCGATGCCGTCATCGCCGTCGAGCGTTGCCGAAAAACTCTTGGCGGCGTCTTGTAGCCGGGACACGTGGCGCAAGCCTTGTTCAAGCGTCATGCGCGCGAGCGGCGCCGAGATCGCGAGCGCGGCGACCGGTTGGCCGTTACGGCCGTTGACTGGAACGGCCACGCAGACGACGCCGGCGAGAAATTCCTGATTATCGGTCGAAATTTTCAAAGCCCGGATCTTGTCCAGCTCGCGGCCAAGCCGCGCCGCATCGGTCATGGTGTTCTCGGTGTAGCGATGCAGCGGAATGGCGCGAACGAGCGCCGTGCGTTTGCGCGGTGGCAGCATGCTCAGAAAAAGCTTTCCCATCGCCGTGCAATGCAGCGGCACGCGCGAACCGGGCTCGAAGCGCAAGCCCAACGGCCAAGCGGATTCGACGCGATCGAGATAGACGACATGGCTGCCGACCATGACGCCGAAATTGCAGGTTTCGCCGACCTCGTTCGACAGCGCCTCCAAGATCGCGTGACGCGGCGCCCGCAGCATCGACGCCGAAACGATGCCGAGGCCGAGCCGCAGAAGCCGGGCGCCGGGAACGAAGCGGCGTTTGCCCGGCTCGCGTTGCAAGAGGCCCTCGCGTTCCAACATGCGCACAATGCGGTGCGCGGTCGGCTTCGGCATGCCTTGCAACACGCTGATCTCGCTCACACCAAGCGGGCGCCGCGCCGTCGCCAAGGTTTCGATGATGGCGAGCGCCTTGATGGTCGGAAAGGCGTGTTCCGCGGTGGCGGTCGCGAGGCGTTTGCCCGGCGCGCGCTTCAATCGCGGCTTCGACGCGCCGGTGGGGTCCAAAGGGTCGACGGGCGTTTCCATGCGCTTTATCAAAAAACAACTCACAATGTCTTGCAATATGATTTTTCGCTGTCAAAGTCACCAGGGGAGGAATGGCCGCCGATCAAGGAACGGCCGCGTGGGGAGGGACCGTTGCGTCGCGTATTGATCGCCAATCGCGGAGAGATCGCGCTGCGCGCCGCTCGAACCTGCCGGCGGCTCGGTCTGCAGAGCGTCGCGGTTTATTCCTCGGCGGACGGCAATTCCCCGCATCGCTGGGCGGCCGACCACGCCGTTTGCATCGGACCGCCGCCACCCAAGGCGAGTTACCTCAATGCGGCGGCGCTGATTGAAGTTGCCAACGCATGCCAATGCGACGCCGTCTATCCCGGCTATGGTTTTTTAGCGGAAAACGCGAGTTTCGCCGCGCGTTGCACGGAAGCGGGATTGACCTTTATCGGCCCAAGCGCCGAAGTCATCGCCCGGATGGGCGATAAGGTCGCCGCCCGGCGGACCGCCGCGTCATTGGGCATTCCGGTGGTGCCGGGTTCGAACGAAGGCTTCACCGCCGCCGCGGAAGCCAAGCAGCGCGCCGAGGCAATCGGCTATCCGTTATTGTTGAAGGCGAGCGCCGGCGGCGGCGGCCGCGGCATGCGCGTCGTCGGCGACGCGGAGGCTTTCACCAAATTGTTCGAGCAGGCGAGTGTGGAAGCCGCCGCGGCATTCGGGCGGGCCGACGTGTATCTCGAGCGGTTTTTCCCGAACGTCCGCCACATCGAAATCCAGGTCTTCGGCGACCGGCATGGCAATTACGCGCAACTCGGCGAACGCGATTGCAGCGTACAACGCCGGCATCAGAAACTTGTCGAGGAGGCGCCATCGCCGGTGCTCGATAACTCGGCACGCGGCGCCATGGCGGACGCTGCGCTGACGCTCATCCGCGCGCTGGATTACGTCAATGCCGGCACCGTTGAGTTCATTTACGAGGTGGAGAGCCGACGGTTCTACTTCATCGAGATGAATACTCGTATCCAGGTCGAGCATCCGGTGACCGAGATGGTGACCGGCAACGACCTGGTGGCGGAGCAGTTTCGCGTCGCCGCCGGCGAGCGGCTCTCGGTTCTCCCGGCCGCCCAAGGTGCACCAGTCGCGATCGAATTCCGCATCAATGCCGAGGACGCCGAGCACGGCTTTCGCCCGTCGCCGGGAATGCTCAAGCGGTGGCGGCCGCCGACCGGCAAGGACATTCGGCTCGATAGCCACGTCTATGAAAATTACGTGGTGCCGCCGTACTACGACTCGATGCTCGGCAAACTGATCGTGACCGGCCGCGACCGCTCAGCCGCGATCGAAACGGCAGCCTTGGCGCTGGCGCGGTTCGACGTGTCCGGCATTGCCAGCACGGTGCCGTTCCATGCTGACTTGCTGCGGCGCCCGGAATTCGCCCGGGCGGAAATTCATACCCGCTGGGTGGAAGATCGATTGCGCACGGCGGTGCATTGATGGCCGCCGGCAAGGTCAATCATAAGACCATTCGGCTTGTCGACGTGACGCTGCGCGACGCGCACCAATGCCTGTGGGCGACGCGCATGACCACCGCGATGATGGCCGACGTCGCGCCGCGACTCGATCGCGCCGGCTTTGAGGCGATCGACCTCGTCGGCGGCGCCGTATTCGACGTCTGCGTGCGCTATCTGCGCGAGGACCCGTGGGAGCGCATGCGCATCGTCAGCGGCTGGGTCAAGAACACGCCGTTGATCGTGATGACGCGGGGACAAAGCCTGTTCACGTTCGAATTCTTTGCCGACGACATCGTCGAACTGACGGCGCAACGGATTTTCGCCAACGGCATCCGCTACCACACGCCCTACGACGCGCTCAACGACATGCGTAATATGGAAGTGCCGGTGCGCGCGGCGAAGAGGTGCGGCCTGTACACCGCCGGCGGCGTGGTCTACACGCTCAGCCCCGTCCACACCGACGACTATTACGCGCGCAAGACCCGCCAGCTGATCAGGCTCGGCGTCGATGCGGTTTACATCAAGGACCCGAGCGGCCTCCTCACCCCCGAACGCGCGCACACGCTGGTCCCGGCGCTCAAGACCGCCTGCGGTGCGCTGCCGCTGCACCTTCATTCGCATTGCCTCACCGGGCTCGCCCCGTACACGGCCATTCGCGCGATCGAGCTTGGCGTCGACGTGGTGCACACGGCAACCTCGACTTTGGCCAACGGCGCGTCGCATCCCGCGACGGAAAGCTTCGTGCAGAACGCCAGGCGCGATGGATTCGACGTACCGCTCGATCTCGCGCCGGTCGCCGAGGTCGCCGAGCGCCTGCGTTACATCGCTGTGCGCGAAGGCAAGCCGGTCGGACATATCGCCGAACACGACGCCTTTCATTACGAGCACCAGATGCCTGGCGGCATGGTATCCAATCTCAAATCGCAGCTGGCGCCGCTCGGCATCGCCCATCGCCTGCCCAACGTGCTCGAGGAAGCCGCGCGCGTGCGCCACGATCTCGGCTACCCGATCATCGTCAGCCCGTTCGCGCAATTCGTCATGACCCAGGCCGTGCTCAACGTCATGGGCAGGGAGCGCTACGCGACGGTGCCGGACGAGGTGCGCAAATACGTGCTCGGCTATTACGGCGAGATCGCCGGCCCGATCGACCCCAATCTCTACGACCGAATCGCGAAAGGCGCGATGCCGACAACGGCGCGGCCCGGAGACCTGGTCGAGCCGGGCATTCCGCGCATCCGGCGCGAGCGCGGGCCGTTCGCCTCCGACGACGATCTTTTGCTCGCGGCGTTTTATTCCGAGGGCCAATATAAGGCGCTCAAAGCGGCCGGTCCCATCGACACCGACTACCCGCTGGCGTCGACGCCGCTCATCACGCTCTTGAAGGAAATCGCGTTGCGGCCCGGCATTCGCTCGTTTCACCTGATTAAACGCCCCGCACTGGCATGACCATGACGTCCCCCGCGATCATCACCGTTGCCATCACCGGCGCCATTCCGCGCAAGGCGGACACACCGGCGGTGCCGGTAACGCCGAGTGAACAGATCGAATCCACGCACGAAGCATTCGAAGCGGGCGCCTCGGTGGCGCACATCCATGTCCGCAATGCCGACGAGTTGCCGGGCTCCGATCCAAAACTGTTCGCGCAAGTTCAGGACGGCATCGCCAAGCGTTGCCCCGGCATGATCATTCAGTTTTCGACCGGCGGCCGCGGCCGCCAGCAGAGCAAACGCGGCAACATGCTTGACCTCAAGCCGCACATGGCCTCGCTTGCCACCGGCTCGGTGAATTTTCCGACGCAGATTTATGAGAACCCTCCACAGCTCGTCGAAGACCTCGCGCGCTCGATGCTGCAAAACAACGTCAAACCGGAGATCGAAGTCTTCGATGTGGCGATGCTGTACAACGCAAAGACGCTCGCCGACCGCGGTCTGCTCAAGCGTCCCTGCCAGGTCCAGTTCGTCATGGGCATTCCCAATGCATTGCCGGCGCGGCGCAAATTGCTGGAATTTCTGGTCGGCGAACTCAAGGAGATCATGCCGGACGCGACCTGGTCCGCCGCCGGCATTGCGCGGCATCAACTCGAGGTGAACCGCTGGTGCCTCGAACTGGGCGGCCACGTCCGCACCGGGCTCGAGGACAACATCAAGTTCGACAGAGACCGGCTGGCGAAGAGCAACGCCGAACTTGTCGGGCGCCTCGCCGGACTGTGCGGCGAATATGGGCGGCACGCCGCGAGTTGCGCCGAAGCACGCAAATTACTGGGACTGCCGGCCGCCTAAGCGCGCCGGTCTACAACACGAGAGGGGAGAGGAAAATGGCTCAGGCTTACAATAAGGACGACGGCGCCACGATGTCGATCGGCACCATTGCGCTGGCAAGCGCGATCGGCACCACGATCGAATGGTACGATTTCTTTCTCTACAACACGATGACGGCGATCGTGCTCAATAAGCTGTTTTTTCCCAATGCCGACATTCTGATCTCGACGCTCTTGGCCTACGTGACGTCCTTCGTCGGATTCCTGTCGCGGCCGATCGGCGGCGTCATCTTCGGCCATTACGGCGACCGCATCGGGCGCAAGACCGTGCTCATTCTCACCGTCCTGATCATGGGCATCGCCACGTTTTTAATCGGGTTGCTGCCGACCTACGCCACGGCCGGCGTCTGGGCGCCACTCATGCTGCTGGCGCTGCGCATCTTCCAGGGCATCGGCATCGGCGGCGAATGGGGCGGCGCCGTGCTGATGGCGGTCGAACATTCGCCCGACGGCCGGCGTGGCTTTTACGGTAGTTGGCCGCAAATCGGCGTGCCGGCGGGACTGTTGATCAGCGCCGGCGTCGTCAGCTTGCTATCGCTTTTGAATAACGACGATTTCTTCGCTTGGGGCTGGCGCGTTGCATTCCTGCTGAGCGCGATCCTCGTCGTTGTCGGGGTCTATATCAGATTGCGGATCATGGAGACACCCGCATTCAAGCAAGCGCAGCAGGAGAACAAGATTGCCGCAGTGCCGGTCGTCGAGCTGTTCCGTACCCACACCAAGAATACGATCCTCGGGCTCGGCGCGCGTTATATCGAGGGCGTGACCTTTAACATCTACGGCGTGTTCCTCGTCTTCTACATCACCAGCACGCTGCATATGTCGCGGCAAACCGCGCTGACCGCGGTCATGATCTCCTCGGCGATCATGATCGTCATGCTGCCGATCTGCGGCACGTGGTCGGACCGCTTCGGCCGCCGCCGTTTGTTCGGCATCGCCGGGCTTCTGATCGGGGTGCTGACATTTCCGGCATTTTGGCTGATGGAGACGCTATCGCCGATACTGATTATCATCGCGGTCGCGGTGCCGTTCGGCTTCATCTATGCGGCGGTCTATGGTCCGGAGGCGGCGCTGTTCTCCGAACTGTTTGACACGCGGGTGCGCTATACCGGAATCTCGTTTGTCTATCAGTTCTCCGGGATCTTCGCGAGCGGGCTGACGCCGATCATCGCCACAGCGCTGTTGCCGTTGGGCGGCGGCCAGCCGTGGCTGATTTGCCTCTATGTCCTCGTCGTCAGCTGCATTAGCGCGCTGTCGGTCTACGCGATGACGCCCCGGCATCAGAGCGACATATCCGTCGACATCAAGCAGGGCCTGCAGCCGCTCGGCGGCTGACGGTCGGGCGAGCGAAGGGCCCGCGAACGCGGCGCGACCAAAATGGATCTTAAGCTTAAAGGTCGCGTCGCATTCGTCACCGGTGGCGGCGCCGGCATCGGCGAGGCGATTGCTCGTGTGCTGGCGGAGGAAGGTTGCGTGGTATGCGTCGCAGATCGCGACCAAAACGCCGCCTCGCGTGCCGCCGTTGCGATGACGCACGACGGGCTTTCCGCTCACGCCGTTACCCTCGACGTCGCCGAGCCGAGTGCTGTCGAAGCGGCCTTCGCCGCACTTCGCGGTAAAACCGGGGCAACCGAAATTCTCGTGAATGCCGCCGGGCTGCTCTCGACCGGCCACGTCGCCGATTTGCCGGCGGGTGAATTCGACCGCATCGCACGGGTCAATATCGACGGCATTATCAATTGCGTGAAAGCGGTGACGCCGGCGATGTCGGCGGCGCGCCGCGGCCGTATCGTCAATATCGCATCGGTGTCGGCTATGCGCGGCGGCGGCTCGGTAGGCAACACGCTCTACGGCGCAACCAAAGCCGGCGTCGTGGCGCTGACCATGGGGCTCGCGCGCGAACTCGGACCGAGTAACATCACCGTCAATGCCGTAGCGCCTGCCATATTGGATACGGCGATGACGCATGCGGCGCTGACCGAGGAAGCGCGGCAACGAATTTTGCCGCGCATTCCGCTCGGCCGCTTTGCTACGACCGCGGACGTCGCGCACGTGGTGGCGTTTCTCGCCTCCGATCGTGCGTCTTTCATCACCGGCACGGTCATTCCGGTCGACGGCGGCATTCTGACGACGTGAGGTTTGAGACTGTGGCGTCGGAAGTGTTGTTCGATTGCGTTGTGTCACGCCGTCGCCAGAATTACGGCGCAGGTGGTGACGATATCGTCGACGCTGGCGCCGCGCGACAGATCGCTGATCGGCTTGGCGAAGCCTTGCAGGAACGGACCGATGGCCGTGGCGCCACCCAGCCATTGCACCAGCTTGTAGCCGATATTGCCGGCGTCGAGATCGGGAAAGATCAGCACATTGGCGCGTCCGGCAACGGCGCCGACAACCTTTACTTTCTGGTCCGCGATTGCGGGCACCAAAGCCGCATCGGCTTGCAGTTCGCCATCCGCCGCCAAATCCGGCGCGCGTTCGCGCACCAGATCGAGCGCGCGCCTGACCTTGTCTACGCGCGCGTGCTGGGCGCTGCCTTTAGTCGAGAACGACAGCATGGCGACCCGCGGCGCCTCGCCGAGCAGGATTTCCGCACTGCCGGCGGACGCGATCGCGATATCGGCCAGTTCTTCCGCACTCGGGTCGGCATTCACCGCGCAATCCGCGAATATGAAAGATCGCGGCCCACGCCCAAGGAAATTCGGGGCGACGATAAGAAAATAACTCGACGGCAAGGCAATGCCCGGCGCGAGCCCGATCGTCAGCAATCCGGCTTCGATGACGCGGCGGGTCGGGTTTGCCGCGCCCGCGACCATGGCTTGCGCGTCGCCTTGCTGGACCATCATGCCGGCGAAATAAAGCGGCTTCGACACCAGCCGGACGCCCATCGCGGATGTCATGGTTCCGCGGACGCTGGCACAGGCCGCGCCGTAAGCCTGCAAGCGAGCATCGCCGCGCGGATCGATCAACTCGATGCCGTTAAGCGCGATGCCGGCGGCGCCTGCGGCTTTCGTTACCGCGTCCGGCGCACCCAGCACGATCGGATGGGCGATTTCCCGGTCAATGAGACTGCGCGCGGCGGCGAGCACGCGCTCATCTTCGCCTTCCGGTAAAGCAATTTTGAGATGACGGCGCCGTGCAATATCGAAACAACGTTCGACCGGACCCATGCTTCATCTCGATACAAAACTGCGACGCGGACGAGGCCATAGATGACTGAAACAAACGAACCGATCAAGATTCACCGCGGATTGAAGGGCGTCTATTTCGACCGTTCGCCATGCACTTTTATCGACGGACGCATCGGCGAACTGCGTTACCGCGGCTATTCGATCCACGACCTGGCCGAATATTCGACTTTTGAAGAAACCGCCTGGCTGTTGCTGCACGCCGAACTACCGAGCAAAGCTCAGCTCGCGAAATTCGATCGCGCATTGAAGGCCGCGCGCGAGTTGCCGGCGCCGATTTTGGACATCATCCGCATCCTCAAGTCGGCGCATCCGATGGACGTGTTGCGCACCGCGGCCTCCGCGCTCGCCGCCTTCGATGACGAAACCGCGGACAATTCACGCGAGGCCGTCCTTCGCAAGGGCATCCGTCTGACGTCGCAAGTGCCGATGATCGTCGCGGCGCACGCGCGGCTGCGCGAAGGACTCGAACCGGTGGTCGCGAGCCCGGAGCTGTCGCACGCCGCCAATCTCTTATGGATGCTCAAAGGCGAAAAGCCGAGCGCCGATGCGGCACAATTGATCGACCGCGACCTCGTGCTCCACGCCGAGCATGGCTCCAACGCCTCATCATTCACCGCGCGCGTGGTGATCGGCACCGAAGCCAATCTGCACGCCGCCGTCACCGCGGCGATCGCGGCCTTGTCGGGTCCGGCGCATGGCGGCGCCGCCGAGGACGTGATGAAGATGGCCGAAGAGATCGGCGATCCCACACGCGCGGCCGATTATGTGCGTGACAAGCGCAAGGCCGGCGACGCGGTGACCGGCTTTGGCCATCGCGTCTATCGCGCCGAGGATCCGCGCGCGCGCCACATGCGGGCCGGCGTCGAGCGGCTGTCCAAGGAAATGGGCCAGCCGCGCTGGTATGAGATTCTGCAAGCCGTGGTGGCGGCGATGGCGCCCTATGCGCGCCACGGCGTCAATGTGAACGTCGATTTCTATTCCGGCGTGGTCTACCACCTGCTCGGCATCAAGCGCGATTTGTTCGTGCCGATCTTCGCCATCGGCCGCGTGCCCGGCTGGGTCGTGCAAGCGCTCGAGCAGATGGATAACAACATCCTGATCCGCCCGCTCACTCTCTATAGCGGCCCGGACGCGCGGGCCTATATCCCGATCGAGCGCCGTCCGGGATAGTCCGAGCTCCGTTAAGTCTCTTCTCGCCACTGGGAGCGAAGGTGGCTCGGGCTTCGCCATGACGGCTACAACTTACTACAACCATTAGTTTTTGTCGATAAATCCTCCTCTTGACATTGCACAACTGCCGCCATAGTGAATTCACTATGCATGCAAAACTGCAGCGCTCGCGTAGCGTGCTGGATGAGGCCTATGACAGCCTCAAGAAGTCCATTGTCGATGGCGTCTATCGGCCGGGGCAGCGGCTGCATGCGCTACGGGTGGCACAACAGCTCAATATCAGCCGCACGCCCGTTAAGGAGGCGATGATACGTCTCGAACAGGAAGGCCTGATTCAACGCGAGCAGGGCTCCGGCTTCATCGTGCGCGGCCTGAGCGTCAGCGAAATCCTCAATCTCTATCGCGTTCGTGAAGTTCTCGAAATCGAGGCGGCGCGCGAGGCTTTCCCGAATCTGACCCGCACCGCTTTGGACGCCATGGGCGAGGCGCTCGATTACGCCGACGAGCTGTTGACGCAAGAGCGATACGCCGATTTTCTGCGGGCCAATCGGAAATTCCACGATCTGATTACCGCCCAGAGCCACAACAGCGTGCTGCAGGAAGTGCTGGCCAATCTCGGCGCCAGATTCTGGAGCATCGGCACGGTCGTCGTCTCGCGGCATCCGCAACGGGCGCACGACATCCGCCGCGAGAATCGCGCGATCTTGGAAGCTTTGGTTGGCGGCGACTTGAAGACCATCGAAAAGGCCGTGAAGGCGCACGTCAGAGGCGCGGCCGCCGCGGTGCGCTTATTCATCGAGCGCGAAACGCAACATCTTTTCATCGTGGCGGCGTAGTCCCGCCCGGGAGGACGCATGGATATAATGCAGTCCACACTCGAATCGCGCCGGCCCGAAGCCGAGGCGAAATCCCCCGCGCCGGCGGCGCAGAATGCGCCGGGCGAAGGCCTGCTCAGCCGCTGGATCCCTGCGGAAAATCCGAGCAAGCCGCGCAAGAGCAACACCTACCATCCGGTCATCCTCAAGCTCGAATTGCTCAGCCAAGGGCTGAAAGTCTCGTCGGAAGCCCAGGCTCAAATGGGCAAGACGCTGAAGCTCGATCACGCCGTGGGCGCGGTCGGCAAGCACGCGCTCGATATCATTCTCGATCCTGGAAAAGTCTACGTCGGCGTTCCGGTCGGCGCCGCGGTGAGCGAGCATTTGACCGATGCGACACCGTTCACGATCGAGGTCGACAACGGCAAGTATTTCATCGGCAAGAAGCCCGCGGTGCTGCGCGACAACGGCCGCTGGGAATGCGTCGACGAAGGCGCCAAGGCGGAAAAGCTGATGAGCGTTACCATTCCGCCCTACCCGCACTACTACGATCTCCACACTTCGCGCGGCCATCCGATGCGCAGCATCATGCCGATCGCCGGCGATTTCGGCGGCGCGACGATCTTCCCGCATTGTCATTACTTCGGCAGGTTCGTCGACGATTACCGGCACACCGAATGCCGGTTCTGCGGCATCGACGAGAACCTCGAATCCGGCCGCGACATTTTCCCGAAACGCCCGGAAGATTTTCTGGAAACGGTCGCGGAGGCGCGCAAATATCCGTACTTCCGCCACGGTCCGGTCTTTGCCGGCGGCACGACGCCACCGCCGGATCGCGGCGCCAAGGCGCACGCGAAATTCCTTCGCCCGCTCAAAGACGCCTTCCCCGACAATTGGCTGCGCCTGACCATCGCGCCTCCGGAGGAGGAGCGTTACATCGACATGCTGTTCGATGCCGGCGCCGATCTCGTCGGCTTCAACTACGAAATCTTCGATCCGCAGCTGTTCGCCAAAATGTGCCCGGGCAAGGTGCGCGACATCGAGAAAGGCAGACCGGGCCACGCCCATTACGACCGCATGCTCACCTACATGGTGCAGACTTTCGGCAGGGGACATTCCAGCGCCAACCTGATCGCCGGACTTGAGCCGGCGCAAAGCACGGTCGACGGACTTGTCCATCTCACCTTGATGGGCGCGATACCGACGATCTTTGTTTTCGTTCCGTTGAAGGGAACGACGCTTGAAGGTCAGAAGCCACCCTCCATCCGCGAAATGATCTACATCTACGCCAATCTGAAAGAGACCACCGAGCAATTCGGCGGCGATACTTATTGCGCCGGATGCAATCGCATGCTGATCAACACCAAATATTACGACGGCATGCAGCCGACCATGCCGACAATCACCGAAGACGATCTGCGCTTTGCCGGCCTGCCGGCCGAAGACCTTCACGTCGCACCACGCGTGCCGCACGTATTGACGCTGAAATATTGATCCGCACGCGCGTCGCGCCATCGATCGGGAAGCGCCTCATGCCCTATGTCGTGACCGAGGACTGCATCCGCTGCAAATATATGGATTGCGTGCAGAGGTGCCCGGTGAATTGCTTCCGCGAAGGCGAGAACATGCTGGTCATCGATCCTGAGGAATGCATCGACTGTGCGGCCTGCGAATCGAACTGTCCCGTGACTGCAATCGTCTCCGACGTCGATTCGCGAGCCGCCAACTGGGTGCTGCTCAACCGCCGCTATTCGGCGGTCTGGCCGAAGATCGTCGAAAAAGGCGAAGAGCCGGCCGACGCCAGAAGATGGGAAAACAAGCCCGGCAAATATGCTAGGTTCTTCAGTCCCGCGCCTGGCCTGTATCATTTGCCGGCGGGGAAGTAGCCGATAGCGGAGGGCTTCATGCGTTGCGACGTTCGCGTGCTCCGGTCGATTGCGGGATTGCTTGTTGCGGGAATGATTTTTGCGGCAGCGCCGGCGCGCGCATTTCCCGATCGGCCCATCAACATGATCGTGCCCTGGGGCGTCGGCGGCGGCGGCGATCGGGTCGGACGCATCATCGCCGGCCTGATGTCGGCCAAGCTCGGCGTTTCGGTCCCGGTCATCAACGTCACCGGCGCGGCGAGCCAAGTCGGGCTCAACAAAGTGCTCGGCGAGCCGGCCGATGGCTACAACGTCATCGAAATAACGTCCGACAGCTATATCCTGTTTGCCGCGACCAATCCGAAATTCAAGCTCTCGGACTTCACCGCGCTCGCGGTTGTAGATCAGCAGCCGAGCGGCTTCTTTGTCCGTGAAGACAGTCCGTTCAAGACATGGGCCGACGTCCTGCAGGCGGCGAAGTCGGGGACCGTGACTGTCGCCGGCTCGGGCTTCGGCACCCAAAGCGACGTGACGGTGAATTATTTCGACAAGGCGCAAGGCCTGAAATTCGTCAGCGTTCCCTTCGACGATCCCGGCCTGCGCTGGAATTCGCTGTTAGGCGGCCACACCGATTTGCTGTATGCGCAATTCGGCGATCTCACATCTTTTCTGACCGGCGAGCAGCTGCGTCCCATCTTGGCGTTCGCGGAAAACCGCGTGCCCGACTATCCCGCGATTCCGACGGTGAAGGAGTTCAACTACCACATCAATATAACTCACTTTCGGGCATTCGCGGTCAAACAGGGCACCGACGCATCGCAATACGATGCACTGGTGTCCGCCATGAATACGGCGTCGCAGTCGCCCGACTATAAGAAGATGCTCGCGGACGAGGCCGCGGTGCCCGACAGCTACGTTGCCGGCCGTGCGGCGCAAGCCTATGTGCAAAAATGGGTCGCGGACTTACAGGCCCTCATCGCCAAAAGCAGCGAAAAGAGCGGCGGCTAGACCCTGATTCAATTGAATCGGATCAGGGTCTAGATTTTTCGTTTGAGCATGATCTTTTCCGAAAACCGGTTTCCACTTTTCGGGATCAAGCTCTAGAGCCACCGTTTCGGCCGCGAGTTCTCACCAAATGAGACGGCGCTGGCAATTGAAATTGACGTAACGCGCCTGCGCGCAGCAAATGGCCGCTGTAACGGAGCAGCGGCCATGCCGGACGGCGAGTTCGATTTCATAGTCGTGGGCGCCGGCTCCGCAGGTTGCGTGCTTGCCAACCGGCTCTCGGAAAATGGCCGTCACCGCGTCGTGTTGCTCGAAGCCGGGCCGCGCGACCGTAGCCTGTGGATTCATTTACCCATCGGCTACGGCAAGACGATGTGGGACGCCAAGCTCAATTGGCGGTTCTACACCGAGCCGGAGGCGAATATGGAAGGCCGCCGGATTTATTGGCCGCGCGGCCGCGTGCTCGGCGGTTCGAGTTCGATCAACGGCCTCATCGTCGTGCGCGGTCAGCCGCCCGATTACGACCGCTGGCGCGACCTCGGCAATACCGGCTGGGGTTTTGCGGATGTGCTGCCGTACTTCATCAAGCTGGAAAACAACGCGGCGTTCGGCGACGACCAGCTCCACGGCACCGGCGGGCCGCTCCATGTCACCAACATCGCCCGCAAGCACGAACTGATCGAGGCAGTGATCGCCGCGGCCCAAAAATGCGGCGTGCCGCGCACGCCCGACTTCAATGGCTCAGATCAGGAAGGCGCCGGCTACTATCAGTTGACCACGCGCAATGGCTGGCGCGTGAGCGCCGCCGACGCCTATCTCCGCAGCGCGAAGCACCGCAACAATCTTACGATCGTCACCGACGCGCAGGTCGCGCGCGTACTGCTCGATCGGCGCCGCGCCTGCGGCGTTACCTGCCGCATCGGCTCGCAGATGCGCGAATTGCATGCGAGGCACGGCGTGGTGCTGGCGGCCGGTGCGGTCCAATCGCCGCAATTGCTGATGCTGTCCGGTATCGGTCCGGCGGATAAATTGCGGGTGCAAAACATTCCCGTCGTGCTCGATCGCAAAGCGGTCGGCCAAAACCTGCAGGATCACCTCCAGGTGCGCCTGATCTATCGCTGCACCAAGCCGATCACCACCAATGACGCGCTGCGCTCGATTTTCGGCCGCCTGAGCATGGGACTGGAATGGCTGCGCCACGGCGCCGGGCCGCTGGCGACCGGCATCAATCAGGGCGGAATTTTCACCCGCGTATTGCCAGAATCGCAAACGCCCGACATTCAATTTCATGTCGCGACGCTGTCCGCCGACATGGCCGGCGGCAAGGTGCACGATTTCTCCGGCTTCACCTTGTCGGTCTGCCAGTTGCGGCCCGAAAGCACCGGGTCGATCGAGCTCGCTACGCCCGATCCATTCGTACCGCCAAAAATCCACGCCAATTATCTTGCCACCGAAACCGACCGGCGTTGCACCACGGCCGCTATCGCCTTTGCGCGCAAGCTTGCGGCGACCCAGCCGTTAGCCGACTACGTTGCCGCCGAGGTGCAACCGGGGCCGGATTACGCAACCGACGCGGACCTTCTCGCCTACGCGCGAAAGCACGGCGCCACGATCTTTCATCCGGCGGGTACCTGCCGGATGGGCGTCGACGACGAGGCGGTGGTCGATCCCCGCCTGCGGCTACGCGGCATCGACGGTCTGTGGGTGGCCGACTGCTCGATCATGCCGAAGCTCGTCTCCGGCAATACCAATGTTCCGGCTATTATGATCGGCGAAAAGGCCTCCGACATGATCCTGGAGGACGTATCGCGCGGCTGACCGACATCGTCTAGTTTAACGCGACGGGCCGGCGACGAGCCCGGGGGACGACGCATGCAGTTTGGCGCGGTCGAAGAATCTCCAGTACCGGAGGAACAAGCGCCGGCCGCTCCGGCGCAGGCTGCCATCGCGCCCAATGCGACCGACGAAGTCGTTCGCGTAACACCTATGATGGAGCAATATATCGAGATCAAGGCGGCCAATCCGGATTGCCTGTTGTTCTACCGGATGGGCGACTTCTACGAATTGTTCTTCGACGACGCCGAGGTGGCCTCGCGCGCGCTCGGCATCATGCTGACCAAGCGCGGCAAGCATCTCGGCCGCGACATTCCGATGTGCGGGGTGCCGATAGAGCGCGCCGACGAATATCTGCATCGACTGATCGCGCTCGGTCACCGCGTCGCGGTCTGCGAACAACTCGAAGAACCTGCGGAGGCGCGCAAGCGCGGCGCCAAGAGCGTCGTGCGCCGCGACGTAGTGCGGCTGGTAACGCCCGGCACGCTGACCGAGGATTCGCTGCTTGACGCCAAGCGCAACAATTACCTGCTGGCAATCGCGCGCAGCCGCGCCTCCACCGGGGAAGACCGTTTCGCGCTGGCCTGGATCGATATATCGACCGGCGAGTTTCGCGTTGCCGAATGCGACCGTGCGGCGCTTAACGCCGAGATCGCGCGCATCGAGCCGGGCGAGATCGTCGTGTCCGACGCACTCTATGCCGACACCGAGCTCGCGCCTTATCTGCGTTCGCTGCCGGCGCTCACGCCGCTCACGCGTGACGTATTCGACGGCGCGACGGCGGAGCGGCGGCTGGCGTCGTTCTTCGGCGTCGCGACGACCGCCTCGTTCGGCGCGTTTTCCCGTATCGAGCTTACCGCAGCGGCGGCCGCGGTCACTTATGTCGAGCGCACGCAGATCGGCAAACGTCCGCCGCTGTCGGTCCCGATGCGCGAGGCGGCGGGTGCAACGCTGGCGATCGACCAGGCAACCCGCGGCAATCTCGAACTCGTCCGCACCCTTTCCGGCGAGCGGCGCGGCTCGCTCCTCGCCGCGGTCGATCGCACGGTGACGCCGGCTGGATCGCGGCTGCTCGCCCAGCGGCTTGCCGCGCCGCTGACCGATCCTGCCGAGATCGCACACCGGCTCGACGCGGTCGCAGCCTTCGTCGATGACGCCGCGACGCGCAACGACCTGCGCACACTCCTTAAAGCGTCGCCCGATCTGGCGCGCGCGCTATCCCGCATTGTCGTCGGCCGTGGCGGACCACGTGACCTTGCCGCGATTCGCGACGGCATTTTTGCAGCGGCGGAATTTTCACGGCAACTTTCGGCGCTGCTGCAGTTGCCGCGGGACATCGCACAAGCCGTGGCAGCGCTGCGCCGGCCCGATGCCGCGATCGCCGTCGAGCTGCAGCGGGCGCTGGCCGAGGAGTTGCCCGCTTTCCGCCGCGACGGCGGCTTTGTCCGCGCCGGCTGCGAGGCGGCGCTCGATGAAGCACGCGCGCTGCGCGACGAATCCCGCCGCGTCATCGCCGCGCTGCAAGTGCGTTACGCGGAGACAACCGGCATCCGCGCGTTGAAAATTCGGCACAACAACGTGCTCGGTTATTTCGTCGATGTCTCGGCGCAGCACGGCGAGAAATTGATGAGCGCGCCGCTCAACGCCACTTTCATCCATCGCCAAACGACGGCCGGCCAGGTGCGCTTCACCACCACCGAGCTCGGCGAACTCGAAGCCAAGATCGCCAACGCCGCCGAACGCGCGCTCGCGCTCGAACTCGAAATCTTCGATCGCCTTGCCGCATCCGTTGCCGCGGCAAGTGCGGCGATCAAGGAGGCGGCAAACGCGATTGCGCTCCTCGATGTGGCAAGCGCGCTGGCGGCGCTGGCAGTCGAGGGCGACTACACGCGCCCGGACGTCGATGGCAGTCTCGCTTTCGCCATTAGAGGCGGCCGCCATCCGGTGGTCGAGCAGGCGCTACACGCGAGCGGCGGCCCGTTCGTCGCCAACGATTGCGATCTATCGCCGCCGCCCCCTCCCTACCCTCCCCAGAAAGCGGGGGAGGCTACGGAGGGGGCGGCCCGCATCTGGCTCGTCACCGGGCCGAATATGGCGGGAAAATCGACCTTCCTGCGCCAGAACGCGCTGATTGCGGTGCTCGCCCAGATGGGAAGTTTCGTGCCGGCGCGGGCCGCGCATATCGGCATTGTCGATCGCTTATTTTCACGCGTCGGCGCCGCCGACGATCTGGCGCGCGGCCATTCGACCTTCATGGTCGAGATGGTCGAGACCGCCGCGATCCTCAACCAAGCCGGCGAGCGGGCGCTGGTCATTCTCGACGAAATCGGCCGCGGCACGGCGACCTTCGACGGCCTGTCTATCGCCTGGGCGACCATCGAGCATCTGCACGAGAGCAATCGTTGCCGCACGCTGTTCGCCACGCATTTCCACGAGATGACCGCGCTTGCCGCGAAGCTCACGCGGCTGCACAACGCCACGATGCGGGTGAAGGAATGGCAGGGCGACGTCGTGTTCCTGCATGAAGTCGTTGCCGGCGCGGCCGACCGTTCCTACGGCATCCAGGTAGCGAAACTGGCCGGCCTGCCGCCGGGCGTGATCGAGCGCGCCAAAGTCGTGCTGGCGCAGATCGAAGCCGAAGATCGAACCTCCCCGGCGCGCCGGCTGATCGACGATTTGCCGCTGTTCGCCACGGCGCGTCCCGCTCCCGCGCCGCAACGCGACACCGTGCTCGACGCCGTGGTCGAGGCGCTCGCCGCGCTCAATCCCGACGAAATGTCGCCGCGCGACGCGCTCGAAGCGCTCTACGCGCTCAAGGCGCGGCTGGCAAAGCGCGACGCATAGCCATCACGCGAACCAACAACAAAATACCGCTCCAGCCGACCGCAACGCACAAGCCGATCACCAGCGCCCACCATGAGCCGAGCGGTTCGGCGAGATAATGTACCAACAGAAAACTCAGCGCCAGCCCGATGAAAGCGACCTGGGCATGCGCCGCCATGCTGGCCGTCGCCTTGCCGCCGACGCGCGTGTGCAAAATGACGATGGAGGAGCAAAAAATAATCGGGAACAGCGCAAACACGCCGGATGCAAATGAGCCGATGCTGTAACTCGCCGTGGTCACCACGGCGACCACAATGGCGGCGGCGAGTGCACGCACCGGAATGTCGAACGCGGTGCGGAGGAATTTCTTCGGCGGTCCCGAAGCGCGATAGCGCCAGCTCAGCGGAATGGTGATCGCGAAGACCACGGCATTGAGGGCTGCGGCGCTGAGCGGAGTCCAGGCGACCAGGCGCAGCAGAGCCACCGCCACAAACCACACCAAAAGCGCCACGCCGAGACTGAGAACGAGGCCGCGGCGCTGCGCCAGCACCGTGTAGACCAAAGCGAAGATCGAGACGGCGGCGCCGGTCGCAGCGCTGCCAATGGCGCTCGCGGCAATAAAACTCGGCGGGTGCTCGATGGCGAGAATGGCATAGGCCGCGCCGGCCGCGGTCGGCAGCGCGGCAATCAGCGCGCCGATGAACGGGCCGGAGCGCTCGACTGCAACCGAGGTGATGACGACGACCAGCGCCGTCAGCGCCATCTTCAGCGCGAGCTCGTACCAGAACAGGAGTTCGGGGGAGATCATTCCATTCACATTGGGTAGGCGTGGCGCATCTGTCATGGTCCGCGAAGGCGGGCCATCCAGTAATCGCGGCCGCGGAGACGAACCGGACTCACGTCGACTACCGGATCATCCGCCGTCGCGGATGATGACCGAATGAAATCACCGGCGATGAAGGCTGATCTCGACCGGCGGGCCGCTTTTGATCGTCTGATAGACCACGCAGTAGCGCTCGGTGAGTTTGAGGAGCTGATCGAGCTTGTCCGCCGCCGCGTCGGTGTCGAGGTCGAAGCGGAGCCGGATTTGGGCGAAGCCGACCGGCGCTTCCTTGGCGACGCCGAGCGTGCCGCGGAAGTCGAGATCGCCTTCGGCGAAGACCGTGCCGGATTTGAGCGGGATGTCGATCGCGGTGGCGACCGCTTTGAGCGTCACCCCGGCACAAGCGACCAAGGCTTCAAGGAGCATGTCGCCTGAGCACAATTCCATGCCCGACCCGCCGGTGGCCGGATGCAGGCCGGCGACCGCGAGCGCGCGGCCGGTCTCGACCTTGCAGGCGATATTGGCGTCGTCGAGCGTGCCTTTGGCATGAAGCGTAATGAAGCCAGCTTTGGGATCGGCCTTGTAGCGCTCCTTGATCGGCGCTTGCAGCGCGCGCAGCCCGGCAGCGTCCATTTGCGAGTCCTTTCCGTGAAAATGCCTTGGGAGAATATAGACGACGGAGGACGGACGACAGAGGACAGATCGGAAAGAGTGGGTGATGCCGATATCCGTCATCCGTCGTCTGTCGTCCGATCTCACCACCATAACGCCGCGCCGGCTTCGGCCTTGGGTTCGCCCTCGGCGCCGGTCGGGGCGCGTTGCAGCGAGCGGTCGAGCGCCGCCAGCACGCGGCGTTTGACGAAATCGAAAGCGGCGGACTGGCGATCGCGCGGCCGCGGCAGGTCGACACCGATCTCGTCGAAGATGCGCCCGGGGCGCGGGCACATCACCATGACGCGGTCGGCGAGTACGATCGCCTCGTCGACGTCGTGCGTCACCAGGATCAAGGTCGGCTTGGCGTCCGCCCACAGATCGAGCAGATGGTCCTGCAAGTCGGCACGCGTAAAAGCATCGAGCGCGGAAAACGGCTCGTCGAGCAACAGCACTTCCGGCCGCGGCACCAGCGCCCGTGCAATAGCGACGCGCTGCGCCTGACCGCCAGATAATTCGCGTGGCCAGACGCTGGCTTTGTCGGCAAGGCCGACGCGCTTGAGCGCGGCCGCGACCCGCTGGGCGCGCTCCGCCTTCGGCCGGTCGCCCAGTCCGAAACCGACATTGCCGGCGACTTTAAGCCAGGGCAGCAGCCGCGGTTCCTGGAAAATGATGCCGATCTTTGCGTGCGGCGCCGTGATCCGCTCGCCGTCGAGCGCGATCGAACCTTCGCTTGCCGGATCGAGCCCGCTGATGGCGCGCAACAGCGTCGATTTTCCGCAGCCCGAGCCGCCGATCACGGCGACGATTTCGCCGAGTTCGACTTCGAGCGATACGCCGCCGAGCGCATGCACGCCATTAGGATAGGTTTTGCCGATGCGTTCAAGAATGAGCATGCCAAGCGCCTATTCGGATCGAACCACGTCTTCCCAGCGCAGGAACGGCGCGGCGACGAGCACGATCAGCCAATCGGTCGCTTTGCCGACGATGCCGAAGGCGACGATGGCGGCGACGATCTCCGCCGGTTTGCCGAGTTGCTGGCCGTCGATCAACAAATAACCGAGACCCTCCGACGCACCCATGAGTTCGGCGGCGACGACGAACATCCAGCCGAGGCCGAGACCCGAACGCAACGAGATCACATAGGCCGGCAACACCGCCGGGAGCAGAATTCGGCGCACCATGGCAACATCGGACAGCCGGAACGCCCGGCCGACTTCGACCAGCTTGCGATCGACCGATTGGATCGCGCCCATCAGGCCGAGATAGACCGGAAAGAATACGCCGACCGCGATCAGCGTCACTTTCGAAGCTTCGAATATGCCGAGCCAGAGGATGAACAGCGGCACCCAGGCGATCGAGGGGATGGCGCGCAGCGCTTGCAGGCTCGGATCGAGCATCCGCCGCACCAAGGGCGAATATCCGGCCGCAGCGCCGATGATCGTGGCGGCAGCGACGCCGATGCCGAAGCCGGCCGCGACCCGCGCCAAAGTCACGAGCGTATTGCGCTGGAGGTCTCCGGTGCGTGCAAGGTCCATGAAGGTCGCGAAGACGACGGAGGGCGGCGGCGCCAGGCGCCCGCTCGCCCACCCCATGCGCACGATGATTTCCCAGGCCAGCGCCAGCGTGACTGGCAGAACGAGGCCCAGCGCCGGCCACCCCAGGCGCGCCCAGCGGCTTCTTGCGGCCCGCTGCCGCGTCGGGCTGCCCTCAACGACGATGGTCATGCCGACAGCAGACATGGTGGCATGCGCAAAATCAATGCGGCCCGAAAGCGCGAATTTGCCCTTACGCCGCCGTGACGAAACGGTCGTCGACGAGATCGTCGAGCGTTTTTTTCACGTCGACATTGCCTGGGATCACGCCCGCTTGCTGCAAAGCCAGACCGGCCTGCAGGATCGTCTCGCGCTGGGGTGGGCCGATGCGGCTGTTGGTCAAATCCGTCCGCTCCTTGAGCTGGATGTCGACCACGGCGGCGGGCAATTTCGTCACGCCCATGAAGACGCGCTTCTCGTCGTCGTAATTGGCGAGGCAATATTTGCGCGCCGTCTCGTAGACCGCGAGCACGCGGCGGGTCAGCTCGGGATAAGTTTTGAGGAAGTCCTCGGTTGAATTGAGGATGCCGTAGGTATTGGCGTCCTTATTGCGGTAGAATAGCCGCGCGCCGTCCTCGACCTGCGCCGCCGCCATCATCGGATCGAGGCCTGCCCAAGCGTCGACGTCGCCTCGAATGAGCGCGGTCTTGCCGTCGGGATGCTGCAGCAAGACCTCGCTGATGTCTTTCTCGGTCATCCCGACCGATAACAGCGCGCGCACCAGGAAGATGTGCGGATCGGTGCCGCGCGTCACCGCGACGCGCCTGCCCTTGAGATCGGTGACTTTGTCGATCGAGGTATCCTTGCGCGTGACCAGCGCCGTCCATTCCGGCTTGGAATAAACGTAGATCGACTTGATCGGATCGCCGTTGATCCGCCCGAGCAGCGCCGCCGAGCCCGCGGTCGAGCCGAAATCGATCGAACCGGCGTTGAGGTATTCAAGCGCTTTGTTCGAGCCGAGCGTCTGCACCCACAAGACGCCGATGCCGTCTTTGGCAAATTCCTGTTCCAGCAAACCCTTGTCCTTGAGCACCATGGAGACGGGATTGTAGGTGGCCCAGTCGATACGGATTTGCGACGGCTTGTCGGCGGCGTGCGCGCGGCGCGCGATGCCCAGCGGCGCGAGGCCGGCGCCGACTGCACTTGCAAGTAGCCCACGACGTGAAAGCATAACGACCTCCCGCTTAGGAGCACCGGTTTATTCGAATTGGCGCTATAATCATTCTTTAGGGAAGCCGCCGCTAGGCGTCAATTAGAAAAATATGCTACGTTCATGACAAAATTGGAACGATCGCACTGAGCGAGCGATTTTCTGTTTTCGCGCATTTTCCTTCGCCCCCGCCGCCGGCGGCGATGACAGTGTGGAATGCCTCCGCTATGCGTAGCAACGATGCTTGATATCCAACGACCGCACCGCGCCGCCGTCGAACTGATCGATTCCGCGGCGATCGTCGCCGATCTCAAAACGCTTGCGACGACCTATGCCGGGCGCGAGCGCGAACTGCGTACGGCGGTGGCGCAACGCCTTAAATCGGCGCTGACGCAGGCGCGGGCGCATGCGGAAGATTTGTTGTTGAAGGACCGCCACGGGCGGCGCTGCGCCGAGCGGTTGTGCCGGGTGCAGGACGAGATCATCCGCATCCTATTCGAGTTCGCCGGCAGCGAGCTTTATCCGTCGCAGGTGCCATCCGAGGCCGAACGCATGGCGGTGGTCGCGACCGGCGGCTACGGCCGCGGTCTGCTCGCCCCCGGATCCGACATCGATCTGCTCTTTCTGCTCCCGTACAAGCAGACCGCCTGGGGCGAACAAGTCGCCGAGGCGCTGCTGTACTGCCTGTGGGACATGGGACTGAAGGTCGGCCATGCCACCCGTTCGGTCGACGAATGCATCCGGCAGGCCAAATCCGACATGACCATCCGCACCGCGCTCCTTGAAACCCGCTATCTGTTCGGCGATGTCAAACTCTACAGCGAGTTGACGGCGCGGTTCGACAAGGAAGTCGTGCAGGGTACCGCGCCGGAATTCGTCGCCGCCAAGCTTGCCGAGCGCGAAGAGCGCCATCGCCGCGCCGGCCAATCGCGCTATCTGGTCGAACCCAACGTCAAGGACGGCAAGGGCGGCCTGCGCGACCTGCACACGCTGTTCTGGATCGCCAAGTACGTCTATCGCGTGCGCGAGCCCGACGAATTGATCGACCGCGGCGTGTTCGATCGCGAGGAATACAAGATGTTTCGCCGTTGCGAGGACTTCCTGTGGTCGGTCCGCTGCAACATGCACTTCCTCACCGGACGCGCCGAGGAACGCCTGTCGTTCGACGTCCAACGCGATATCGCGGTGCGGCTCGGCTATACCGCGCATCCCGGGCTGCGCGACGTCGAGCGCTTCATGAAGCACTACTTCCTCACCGCCAAACACGTCGGCGATCTCACCGCCATCCTGTGCGCCGGCCTCGAAGAACGTCAAGCCAAGCCGGCGCCGGTCTTGAGCCGTGTGATCGCGCGCTTGCGGCCGGCGCCAAGCCCCAAAAAACTTTTCGGCACCGACGATTTCGTCATCGACAATAACCGCATCAATATCGCGCGCGCCGACGTATTTCGGCGCGATCCGGTCAACCTGATCCGGCTGTTTCATCTCGCGCAGCAGCATAATCTCGCGTTCCATCCCGAGGCCATGCGCATCGCCACCCGTTCGCTCAAGCTGATCGACAAAGCCGTGCGCGAAAACAAGGAGGCGAACCGCCTGTTCCTGGAAATCCTGACGTCGCGGAACGACGCCGAAACCGTGCTGCGGCGCATGAACGAGGCCGGAGTGCTCGGCACCTTCGTCCATTCGTTCGGCCGTATCGTGGCGATGATGCAGTTCAACATGTATCACCACTATACGGTGGACGAGCATCTCATCCGCTGCATCGGCGCGCTCAATGAGATCGCGCGTGGGACCAATCCCGAATTCAGTCTTGCCAGTGAGCTGATAAAGACGATCCAACCGCAGCATCGCGCCGTGCTCTGTGTCGCGCTATTCCTGCACGATATCGCCAAGGGACGGGTCGAGGATCACTCGCTCGTCGGCACGCGCATCGCGCGGCGGCTGTGTCCGCGACTCGGGCTCAATGCGGCGGAGACGGAACTCGTCTCCTGGCTGGTCGAGGTTCACCTCGTCATGTCGACGGTGGCGCAGTCGCGCGATCTGTCCGATCGCAAAACCATCGAGAATTTTGCCGCGGTAGTGCAGACACTGGAACGACTGAAGCTCCTCACCATTCTCACCACCGCCGACATCCGCGCGGTGGGTCCCGGCGTGTGGAACGGCTGGAAGGCGCAGCTCATTCGCACCCTCTATTACGAGACCGAGCCGGTGCTCACCGGCGGCTTCTCCGAGGTCAACCGCGCCCAGCGCGTGGCCATGGCGCAGCAGGAATTTCGCGCCGAGCTCAAGGACTGGCCGGAGCAGGTCTTGCAAGCCTATGTCGATCGTCTCTATCCGGCGTACTGGCTCAAGGTCGATCTGCCGCACAAGCTCGCGCACGCGCAGTTCGTGCGTGCGACCGAAGCGGCCGGCAAAACGCTGGCGACCATCGTCAGCTTCGACGCGGCGCGCGGCGTCACCGAGCTCACCGTGTTTGCGCCGGATCATCCGTGGCTGCTGTCGATCATCGCCGGCGCTTGCGCGCTCGCCGGCGCCAATATCGTCGACGCCCAGATCTACACCACCACCGACGGGCTCGCGCTCGACACCATCGCGGTGTCGCGCGAGTTCGAGCGCGATGAAGACGAGGCGCGCCGCGCCGCGCGCATCGGCGCTACGATTGAGAAGGCGGTGCGGGGACAACTCAAATTGCCCGAAGTGGTGGCCAAACGCGCGCCGCCCAAGGGCCGGCTCAAGGCTTTCGCCATCGAGCCTGAGATCAGCATCAATAACCAATGGTCGAACCGCTATACCGTGGTCGAAGTAACCGGTCTCGATCGGCCGGGCCTGCTCTATGAGCTGACCACGACGCTATCCAAGCTCAACTTGAATATCGCTTCGGCGCATGTCGCGACCTTCGGCGAACGCGTCGTCGACGTGTTCTACGTGACCGATCTCACCGGCGCCCAGATTACGACGCCGGCACGTCAAACTGCGATCAAGCGGCCGCTGCTCGCCCTATTCGCCCCGCAGAACGGCGAGGCCAAGCCGGGCAAAGAGGCGGTGCGGGTGACACCTTTCCCCGCGTGCGGCCCGCGCGGGGGAGAAGGGCTGGGATCAAGTGGCATCTCGGCCCAGCTCAAAATTGCGGCAACGCCCCCGCACCCGCCGCGCTCCGCGCGACGACCCCTCCCCCACGCAGCGGGAGCGGTTAGACCAGTAACCGCCCCTTAAACCGCCCGCTTTACCGTGTTTTCGGCGCGTTTTTCGCGCCGAGGGCGGGATATGGCGTGGCGTGAGCGACGCAAGCGAACCGGCGACGCCGAAGGTTTCGATCTTCGCTTGCGCCCGCAGGACCGCGTCGGCGGTCCGCCCAGCGGCGGCAACCGCCGCCGCGAGCGCGCTCCGCGCGTGACGCGCAAAGCCCGGCGCGGCAAGCACGGTTTCTCGATCGGCCGGCTATTCTACTGGGGCGCGGTGCTGGCGCTGTGGGCCCTGATCGCCGGCATCGGCGTGTTGGTGTGGATCGGTATCCATCTGCCGCCGATCCAGTCGCTCGAAATCCCCAAACGGCCGCCTTCGGTCCTCATTCTCGGCGACAACGGCGCAACGCTCGCCACCCGCGGCGACATGGGCGGCGCGGCGGTGCCGCTTTCGGAATTGCCGGACTACGTCCCCAACGCCTTCGTCGCGATCGAGGACCGCCGCTTCTACTCGCATTACGGCATCGATCCGTGGGGAATTCTCCGCGCCGGCGTCGCCGACGTGCTGCATCGCGGAGTTTCCGAAGGCGGCTCGACCATCACGCAGCAGCTCGCCAAGAATCTGTTTCTTACGCGGGAGCGCACCGTCAGCCGCAAGCTGCAGGAAATCGCGCTCGCGCTCTGGCTCGAACACAAATTCGATAAGCGCGAGATTCTCGACCTCTATCTCAACCGCGTCTATTTCGGCTCCGGCGCCTATGGCATCGAAGCCGCCACGCAACGTTACTTCGGCAAGTCGGCGCGGCAACTGGCGCTGCCCGAAGCGGCGATGCTGGCCGGCCTCGTGCAATCGCCATCGCGGCTGGCGCCGAACCACAATCCCGATGGCGCGGTGCGCCGCGCCGCGCTCGTAATCGCCGACATGACGGAATTGAAGATGATCAGCGACAGCGCGGCAAAGCTCGCATTGGCGCATCCCGCGCGCGCGATCAAACCGGCCGGCGCCGGCACGGTCAATTACGTCGCCGACTGGGTGATGGACGCGGTCAACGATATCATCGGCAATATCGATCAGGACATTGTCGTGCAGACAACGATCGATCCGGCGCTGCAAAGCGCGGCCGAGCAGGCCTTGGTCGATACGCTCACGCAGAAGGGCGATAAGCTCAATATCGGCGAGGGCGCTCTGGTCGCGATGACGCCGGACGGCGTGGTGCGGGCGCTGGTCGGCGGGAGGAACTACGGCGAGAGCCAGTTCAACCGCGCCATCGACGCCAAGCGCCAGCCCGGCTCCGCGTTCAAACCGTTCGTCTATCTCACCGCGCTTGAACACGGGCTGACACCCGACACGATCCGCGAGGATGCGCCGATCGCGGTGAAAGGCTGGAAGCCCGAGAATTTCGAGCACCAATATTGGGGCCCGGTGACGCTGACCCAGGCGCTCGCCAATTCGCTCAATACCGTGTCGGTGCGGCTCACGCTCGAATTCGGCCCCGATGCCGTGATCCGCACCGCCTATCGGCTCGGCATCACCTCACAGCTCGATCCCAATGCCTCGATCGCGCTCGGCACCTCGGACGTGTCGCCGTTCGAGCTCGTGTCCGCCTACGCGACCTTCGCCAATGGCGGGCTCGCGATCTCCCCGCATGTCGTCGATCGCATCTCCACCGCGGACGGCAAAACGCTTTACGACCGCTCGGCGCAGCCGCTCGGCCGCATCGTCGACGCGCGCTACGTCGGCATGATGAATACGATGATGCACGAGACCCTGGTCGACGGCACCGCACGCTCAGGGAGCCTGCCCGGCTGGCAGGACGCCGGCAAAACCGGCACCAGCCAGGATTATCGCGATGCCTGGTTTATCGGCTACACCTCGCACCTCGTCACCGGCGTCTGGCTCGGCAACGACGACAATTCGCCGACCAAGCGAGCGGTCGGCGGCGGCCTTCCAGTCGAAATCTGGAGCCGCTTCATGAAAGTCGCGCATGCGGGCATCGCGCCGACGCCGCTGCCGGGATTGGCGGATGGCTCGTGGTTCAATCCGGCGACGCCGCCCGCTCCTATTTCCGGTCCGGGCGCCGCAAACGCCGGGCAACAGAACAATCAACAGAAAAATCAGCAAAATAATTCGAGCGGGCTCGATTTCTGGTTGCTCGATAAACTGTTCGGGCGGCAGTGAGACGCCCGCCGGGCGACTTCGTCACTTCGTTCGCCGATAAAAACCGGTGAAGGTCACGAGCACGCCGCCACACGCATTATTGTCTTCGACGACGAGCAGCGCCTCGACGCGCTGCATGCGTACGAGGCAGCTACCCTTGTCGTTGCTTGCTTTGTCGAACGGGGTCGTACCGTCATCGCCGAATTGAAGCAGACCCTGCGCGGGCTTCGCTGTCGCATCGATCACGCCGGTATGCACATTCTGCGCGGCGGCATAGAACGCTTCGCCGTGAATATCGAGGCCGCCGTTTTTGCCGTTCGTGATGGTGATATGGCCGCCGGCATGGACCCAATCGCCGATCCAGTCCGAGCGTGACGGCGCCGGCTCCGGCAGCACCGGCGTCATGCTGGCGGACGGAATCCAAGCGGCGGTCCAACGCACCTTGGCGGCATCCGCCGATTCGTAGGAGACGCAGGTGTAGGCGGCGTCTGTCTTGTCCAACGTCTTGTCCAATGTTTTGCCCAAAAAGGTTTTGCCTATCAGCGCCAGATTGCCGGGGATCAGATAGGCCTTTTCCCGACAGGCGCCGCCGGCCGCGGGACAAGATGCATCGTCCGTGGCGCTTTTGACAAAATAGACGCGCGGCTGGTCCGCGATAATCTTGGCGATCGTGATCGGGTGCGCAACGTCGAAATCGACGCCCAGGCAATCGCCGGGGCCCGCATCCGCCGCGGCGGACGAAACCGCGGGCAAGACAAATAACGCGGCCGCGCCAAGAAGACTGCATAAACGCATCACACTCGCCTTGATTCAACAGGCGTGATTATTGGCCCGGGCCGAGCGCGTTCTTGACCGCTTCCATCACCGTTACGTCTTGGTTCATCCGGCAGTAATCTTCCACTTTATCGGTATTCTGCGCGAGCGCACCGATATCGAGGACGGTATTGTCACGCTTGGCGTTGTAGTAGCCGCTCAGCCAGAGCGCGAGAGACTTTGTGTTTGGGCTGATGACCTTGTCGAACAAGAGCTGCCGACAGGTGATTTTCGCGACGTCGACTGACACCTGTGCTTGCGCTTCCGGAGTGCCAATAATCACGAGCAGCGGAAGCAGCACAATAAACCAAGCCTTCATGAACGCGTCCTCCTGATTGATCGCAATTTACCTGGTCCAAATTGCTCAAATAGCGTGGCTCAAATCGTGGTTTTTCAGCGGTAGCGAGCGGATGCGCTTGCCGGTGGCGGCGAAGATCGCGTTGCAGAGCGCCGGCGCAAGCGGCGGCACCGGCGGCTCGCCGACGCCGCCCCAGAAATCGCCGCTCGGCACCATCACCGTCTCGACCACTGGCGCGTCGGCCAGCCGCAGCATCTCGTAGGTGTCGAAGTTCGATTGCTCGGCGGCGCCGTCCTTGATGGTGATCTCGCCGTCCAAGGCGGCGGTCAACGCATAGAGGATGCCGCCCTGCGTCTGCATTTCGATCGAGAGCGGATTGACCACGTGGCCGGGATCGATCGCCGAGACGACGCGGTGCACACGCACGCCGCCGGCGGCGACGGATGCCTCGACCACCTGCGCGCAAAAGCTGCCGCATGCCTCGTTGAGCGCGATGCCGCGATGGACGCCCGCCGGCAGCGGGCTGCCCCAATCGGCTCGCTTCGCCGCGGCGTCCAGAACCGCGAGATTTTTCGGACTCTTGCTCAACAGCTTGCGCCGGTAGAAATAAGGATCGATGCCCGCGGCATGTGCCATCTCATCGACGAAACATTCCTTGTAGAAGGCGTTCTGCGTGTAGTTGATCGCGCGCCAGACCCCGAGCGGCACAGGGGTCGGGCAGATGACATAGTCGACAAGATAGTTCGGCACGTCGTATGGCATTTCCTCGGCGAGGCCGCTGACGAACGTCCGGTCGATGATGTTGGGGCCGAATCCCGGCACCAGCGACGCCACGAATGACGGGCCGGCGAGGCGGATCGTCCACGCCGCCGGCATGCCGTCGGCGTCGAGCCCGGCGGTAAGACGCGCCATGCCGCATGGCCGGTAGAAATCGTGCGCGATGTCCTGTTCGCGCGACCATACGAGTTTAACCGGCTCCTTGAACTCCTTGGCGATGACGACGGCTTGGCGCACGTATTCTTGAATCGGCGCACGCCGGCCGAAGCCGCCGCCGAGCATCACCCGGTGCACCGTGACTTTGTCGTTCGGCATGCCGGCCGCAATCGCCGCGGTCGCGAGCGCGGTCGCGGGCTCCTGGGTGGGCGCCCAGATCTCAACGCCGTCGGGCGTAACATGCGCGGTGCAGGTCTGCGGCTCCATGGTCGCGTGCGCCAGAAACGGCACGGCATAATCGGCTTCGATCCGCCGCGCGGCGCGGCCGAATGCCGCCGCGGCATCGCCGTCGGCGCGGCCGATTTGCGAAACCGGCGCGACGAGCCCGGCGCGCACCGATTGCGCGATCGTGACGCTCGAAACTCGACTATTGCCGCGGTCGTCCCAACTGACGCGCAGCACGTCGGTTGCGCGTTTTGCCCGCCACCACGAATCGGCCACGACCGCAACCGCGTCCGGCATGCGCACCACGCCGCGCACGCCCGCCATGCCGTCGATCGAAGTCTCGTCGACCGCCTTCAGCGCGCCGCCGTACACCGGACAGTGCACGATGGCCGCGTAAAGCATGCCCGGCAGCCGCACGTCGATCGCATAGACCGGCTGTGCCGTGACCTTGTCGAAGACATCGAGGCGATTGCGCGGCGTGCCGACGAGCTTCCAGGCGCGCGGCGGCTTCACCTTGACGTTCGTCGGTGGCTCGATTTTAACCGCATCGGTCGAGACAGCGCCGAACGTCAGCGTGCGCCCACTCGGTGCGTGCACGATCGTACTGTTTCGTGCGGTGCATTGCGCCGCCGGCACCCGCCACCGCGCCGCCGCGGCGGCGATCAGCATTTCGCGCGCGGTGGCGCCGGCGCGGCGCAAATACCCTTGCGAAGACGCGATCGAGCGGCTGGCGCCCGTCGAGGTATCGCCCCAGATCTGATTGAGGCGCAGATTTTCCGTCGGTGACACGAATTCGGTGTTAACCGTGGCCCAGTCGCATTCGAGTTCCTCGGCCACCAGCATAGCGAGCCCGGTCAAGGCGCCCTGCCCCATTTCGGCCCGGGCGACGCGGATCGTCACTGTGTTGTCGGGCGCGATCACCACCCAGCAGGTGATTTCGGACTCAGCGTTACCGGCGCGCGCCGGCGCTGCCGAAGCAGGCGCAAACGGAATGGCAAAGCCGAGCGCCAAGCCGCCGCCTGAGGCGCTCGCGCCAACGAGAAAGGAACGGCGATCGACTTCGCCGCCGCACGCCATGAATTCCCCCTCATTTCGCAGCGCGACAATGCCAAATTCCGGCGCCGCATAGAATGCAAAAGCGCCCTAACTCAATGATAATATAACTCGATAATTCCTGTGAATCACAATTCGGGGACTAATCATGGCCGAGCAATACACTAGCCTCGAACACCGCATCCGCGCCATCGAGGATCGACTTGCAATCTACAATCTTATCGCCGGCCATCCGCCGAGCGCCGATACCGGCGCCGCAGCCTATGCCGAAGCGGTCTACAGCGAAGACGGCGTGTTCGACCGCGGCGCCGATCTCTCCAGCTGGAGCGGCAATAAAGGCATCGCGGCGAACCTCAAGAGCGCCGGCCACCAGGCAGCGATTGCCGGCGGGCTCGCTCACTTTACCGGCCTGCCGCATGTCACCGTCGACGGCGACAAGGCAGTGGTGATTTCGTACCTGCAAATCCTCGTCCCGAGAAAATCCGGTGAAGCGATCGAAGTGCCGAACCACGGCGCCTCGCGCGGCTATCACATCCACCGCGTGGTCACCAATCGCTGGGACCTCGTCCGCACCGCATCCGGCTGGAAGATCAAACGGCGCACATCGCGGCTGGTCGACGGCTCGGAGCCGTCGCGCGAGCTATTGCGCGGGGCGTTCGGGACACAACCGGCGTAGCCGCGCAGAGCGTCCGCATCACGACGTTGCCGGTTCGTCCTCGAACTTGAAACCGACTTTTTGCAGACCCTCCAGCGCGCCCTTGCCGTACTCGTTCTCGATTTCCTTGGCGAGACTCGGAGCGTACGAGATCGGATCGGCCTGCTCGTCGGTTTCCGGCACGATCATGACCAGGAGACGCCCGGTTTCGTTGGAGACATTGCGGAAGCTGCGGTTCTCGCCGCGCGGCACCGAAATCATGTCCAGCGGCTCCAGCACGAGCGTGTGCTCGCCCCGATCGCCCCAGGCAATCTCGAAGCGGCCGGAGAGGCACATGAAGTTCTCGACGGTTTTGAGGTGGCGGTGCAGGCCCGGACCGTTGCCGGGCTCGCACTCGGCAATGGAAACGATCAGACCGCGCGGGCCCTTGACCGGCGCACCGGCGCTGCGGCCCTGGTAATCCGCCGGCGCCATCACCGGATAGACTTTCCGCGCGGTGATCTTCTCCATTGCGCCGGGCGGAATACCTTGCGCGGCGAGATTTTGCGTTTGGTAGGTCTGTAGCTTGTTGAAGCGAGCGACGCGGGCTTGCATCGCCCTGGGATCAAGCGATTTCGTTCCCATTGCGGTTCCTCCATTGGCGCCGTCGCGGCGCGCACGGCTCTATTTTTCGCCATTATTCCCTTCGCCCGGCGGCTTGTCGAGGCGGTCAAGCCGAACAGCGTCGAGAGGAACAACGCCGCCACGCATCGCAACGGCAATGTCAGCGTCGAACTCATGACGGACCCCACGCGAGGTGAAGTCGTCCCCGTCACATTCACATATTGCCGTGGCCGCGCTTGATGGTCTGGCGGATCACCGGCGCCGTGACCGTATCTGAGATTTGGATGTTCCAGATTTCGCTTTCGCCCTGCGCCGCGAAGTCGGCGAACAGCTTCGGGATTACCGACACATCGCGTATCTCGTGGCCGCGCAGGCCGAAGCCGCGTGCGATGTTTTCGAACGCGGGCCGGCCGAACACGGCCAGGCTATCGTCGAGCCCGTCGGCGCGCAGCTTGTGAAACTCCGAGCCGTATCCGCCGTCGTTCATCGCGCAGATCAGGATGCGAAATCCGCACCGCTTGAGCGTCTCGAGTTCCTGGATATGGAACAGGAGCCCGCCGTCGCCTTCGAACAGCACGATCTTGCCGTCGCGGCCCTGCCAGCGCGCAGCCGCAACCCCAAGCGCATACGACAGGCCGTTGCCGACGGCGCCGAATTCGCGGACCGTCGTGTAGCGCTCCGCCGGCCGCCCACGCATCTGGGTGTTGAAATAGGCCTGATGGCCGCCGCCAACGACGATGTCCCAATCCTTTGGAACGACCGCGTCGATGGCCCGGATCACCTCGCGTGGATCCAGCACCCCGGGCGCGATGTCGAATGGCATCGAGTCCGCCGGTTCGGTCGCGATGCGATGCGCGAGCTCTTTCGAGCGTATAGAAGCCGCCGTCGGTTTGCCAGCGCCCAACTTCTTGTCGAGGCCGGCAAGGATTGCCTCGACGCCGACGAGCGCATCCGATCTGACGTAGATATCGGCGGCCTTTTGCCCATCGCGCAAGCCGCGCGGGGCATCGTCCAACTGGATCTTGCAGGCCTTTCCCCAATAGTGCCCGCCGCCGACGTAGTAGGACAGGCTGGTACCGACCGCGAGCACGACGTCCGCGGACTCGTACATCTCTCTGCCCAACGACGTGAAATAGCTGCCGGTGGTGCCGAGCCCGAACGGATGGTCGTGGAAAAGACCGCGCGCAGGCAGCGTGTTGGAGAGCAACGCACCGCAACGATCGGCAAGCTTGATCACCGCATCTCTCGCGCCGGACCACAGCACGCCACGGCCACCGAGGACGATCGGCCGCTTTGCCGCGGCCAGCCGCTCGACGGCCTCGGCCACGAGCTGCGGATCGGGCGGCATGCGCCCGACCTTGGGCTGGTACATCGCCGAGGTCTCGTAGGGCTGGTTGGCCATGTGTTCGACCTTTTGCAGGTCGTAGGGAATGCCCAGCACCACCGGACACCGCTCGTACTTGGCGATGTGAAAGGCCTCGCGCACGTAGTCCATCATGCGCGGCACGCTATGCGCGGCGATGTAACGTGCCCCGGTCGCCATCACCAAGGGCGCCTGGTCGATGTACTGGTTGTAGAACTTGGCGTTGATCGGCAACTCGCCGGCAAACACCACCATCGGCAAGCGAGCGCGAACCGCGGCCGGCAGCGCCGTCATCAACTGGGTCACGCCAGGACCGCACGTGACCGAGGCAACGGCGACCTTGCCGGTTGCAACGTTGTAAGCTGTCGCCGCCGCGACGGTAACATGCTCGTGCCTGACGTGGACGGTATGCACGCCCGGCAGTTTGGCAAAGGCGGTGGACCAGTGCATGTTGCCGTCGCCCATCAGGACGAACTGCGTGTCGACTCCCTCAGCAAGGAACGCCTCTGCGAGCGCTTCGTAGAGTTTGGGCATGGGCGCGCTACTACCTGGATTATGAGGTGATGTTGGTACTTGGCTCTTTAGCATGCGGCGTGAACCGCGTCAGCGGCGTTCGGCGATGCCGCTATTTATAGCTATTAGGTCAGTGACGCCGCAAAAATTCGAGGACGATATCGTTGAACGTGCCCGGCTGCTCCCACGCCATGGCATGACCGGCATCGTGGATGATGGCCCATTCGTGATTTTTGATACGAGCCGCCCAAATGCGCATCAAGGCCGGCGGCGCCAAGAGATCGGCATCCGCGGCGATAACGAGCGTCGGCGTTGGGATGGCCTCGATCTTGGCGCACGTGTTCGGAGTGCGTAGCGGCGGCTGAAACGGCACGCCCGGCTGGCGCGAGCTCTCATCGATCTCGATCCAGCGTCTGGTGCCCTCCGGATTGGCGCCGCGATACGACGGTCCGAGTTCGCGGTAGTGCGCCGACTGTTTCCTGATGTCGGGAATGGCAATGCGCGCGATGAAATCCACGATGTCCTGGTCGGCGATAGCTCCTGTGCTTGCCCCAACGACCAGGCTGCGAAGCCGCTCCGGACGCCACGCCGCATAATCCAGGGCAGCGAAACCACCGCCAGCGACGCCAATCAGGTGAAATTTGTCGAGCGCGAGATGATCGACCAATGCGTCGAGATCGCCGGCAATGCTTCCCGGCTGTTCACCTGACTTTGGCTCAGCGACGCTTTTGCCCCAGCCGCGGCGATCGAACGCAACGACCCGGTAACCCGCATGTGCAAACCCGGTTACTTGCTTCTCCCAGATTTCGACCGTGCCGGTGTTCGGGTGCAGCAGGACGATCGGCACACCGGCTCCACCGCTGTCGACGAACCATAGCTTCACGCCAGGCAATTGCGCGTGCGCGCCGAGACGAAAGGAGATCGGAACATTTTGCATCGCTTTCAGCGCTGCGGCGGATTGACGGCGGGCGGCGCGGTTTGCGGCGGAACCTGCGGATGCGCAATCGTCCCCGGCTGGTCTTTGACTTCCTGGCGCTGAGCCGCAGGCGCTGCGGCGCGCTGCGGCGCGGTCACGGAATTCAATTGCGGGCCAAGCGCGGCAGGACTGACGGGCGTGAACGTCCCGGCTCCGCCGTTTTTGCCGTTGTAAGTCTCGAGCCCTTCCTTGGTCGAAACGACGTCGCCAGGCCGTAAGGTCGGATCGGTCTTCACGTCCAATGGTGCAAGGCCGAAAGCGTCCTTGCCGTTGCACGTGCAATTGGTGACGAGCTGTTTGCGATAAAGAAACGCCGTATTGAGGTCGGAATAGTGCGCGCCGTCGCGCGCTACTGCCGTGCCGATGTCGGCGCCGAAGAAGACCTTGGTCTGGCTGTTTGGGCAGATGGCGCGACAGGTTTCGACCGGCGTCACGCTGGGAATTTGCTCCAGTGGGAAGTGCTCACCGTCGCAAAGCCGCACGCAGAAGGCGACCGTGTGGCCGGTGGAGCCGGCGCCCTCATTCACATGTTCCGGTCCCAGCGGGGCCGGCGCCACCCGCCCGATATCCGGGGACGGCGGTGGGAGCTCGGGATTCGGCGGCGGTGGCTGCTGTTGCTGCTGCGAACCGCCGAACAGAAAATCAAAGAACCCTTGGGCGTGCGCCGCGCCGGTTGCCGTCAGACTCGCGGCAAAGGCAAGCGCGGCGATGAAAAGAGCCGCGCGCCGGTTCAATACTCTGCTGCGACGCCTGACCGCCACGGCAACACCCTACCGCCAAGCCGCAATGCCCACGATTCTGCGGTTGACACCTGGCTGCGTGAGTATTGGGGCTTCCGCGTCGCACTGCAAGACAGTCGGGATCACCCCGCCACCGGCAGGCGATCGATCTCAACGGCGCCCGCCTTAATTCGCGGAATAAGCTCGCGGCCGAAATCGACGGTGTCGTTCAAAGGATCGAAGCCGCGGATGAGGAACGAGCCGACGCCGAGCCGGTAATATTGCAGGATCGCCTGCGCCACCTGCTCCGGCGTGCCGACGAGACACGACGTATTGCCGAGCGCGCCGGTCGCGCGTGCGATGGGCATCCATAGCCGCTCGTCATGAATGTCGCTTTCGAGCGCAAAGCCCATCAGCCGGCGCCCGGCATTGTCGACCGGCCCGGTCATCGCCTCCTGCCGGCTCCAGCCTTTCTTGCCGCCTTCTTTGCCGGTCATTGCCGCGAGGATCTTGTTGGCCTTGTCCCAGGCCGCGCCTTCGCTCGCCGCGATGATCGGACGCACCGAGACGTTGAAGCCCGGCGTTCGGCCGAATGCCGACGCTCGGGCGCGAAACTCCTTCATGCGCTCGCGGGTCGAAGCGAGCGGCTCGGCGTAGATGGCATAGACGTCGCAAAGCCGGGCGCCCATCTCCAGCGCGCCCTCGGAGGCCCCGCCGAAGAACAACAGCGGATGCGGCTTCTGCAGCGGGCGCACATCGGACTGCGCGCCGTTGACGCGGTAGAACTCGCCCGCGAAGTCGAATGGCTTCTCGCTCGACCAGGCAAGTTTCATTAATTCGAGATATTCCGCGGCGCGGCGGTAGCGCTCCGTCTTCGGCGTAAAATCGCCATCGCCCTCCTGCTCGTTGTCGGTCTTGCCGGTGATGATGTGCACGGCAAGCCGGCCGCCGGTCAAATGATCGAAGGTCGCGATTTTGCGCGCCATCAGCGTCGGCGCGACAAATCCGGGGCGATGCGCGATGAGGTAACCGAGCCGCTTGGTCTGCTCCGCCGCATGCAGCGCAACCAGAAAACCTTCGGCGGACGACGACGAATAGCCGACCAGCACCAGATCGAAACCGGCTGCCTCGTGGGCGCGGGCGGCTTCGGTCACGTAGTTCGGCGACAGGCCGCCTTCGATGACATGCAATGTGGCGTCGCTCGCCGGCGGCGCGACGCCGATCATCCCGATGATTCTGATGGACATGCGATCCCGATGGACCTGTTGTCGTGAGCCGGAGCACTAACGGTCACAATAGCAGGGCGATCTTCTAGGGTCGTGCATTAAAATCCTGGTTCGGGAACGCCGAGGCATCGGGAACTCTTGATGACAACGAACGGATGGTCGACTGCTTGGTGGCAGCCGTTGCAGCCGTGGGTAAGTTGATCGTAGGCAGCAGTGAATTTTTTGGCATCTTGCTGTTTGATGGCTGCTTCCAAGGCATTCATCGGCTGGCCCAGCGCCGCATCGGCAAGCTCCGCCACCGGTAAGCCGCGAAACCGCGGCTGCGCCTTTTCTATGCCGGCGAATACCTGGCGGATTTCCACCAATGCATAGGCGGCAAGCGGCCAATTTTCGATGCGGCCGGCCAAGCCGAGCTTAGCGTGGCGCGGCTGCACCAGAGTGTTCATCATGTCACCCATTGTCATCGCGTAAGGCACGGGCGCGGCATCCGTCGGATTCGGCGCTGGCATTGTTGGCGCCGGCTGCTGCGACCGTGCGGGGCTTCCAATAAGGAACAGCCCCGCAAGTGACGCGACAAGCACGACGCTTTTGTTCATGGCTCGATCTCCCGTGTTTTGCGTTCGGTTCCGCGCTGTAAGCGTCAAAATGAAATCCTAATCGAGCGGCTCGAGCCGCACGATCTTGGCACCGTGATTGTTGCCGGCCCAGAACGTCACCGGATCGGTCGAATTGTCGACGAAGACGCGCCGGATGTTGGCCGGCCGCGGCAACAAGTACTCGACGGCGCGACCGCTTTGCGGATCGAAACGGAGCACGCGATCGCTCGCCATGCCGGCGCTCCATAATTCTCCGTTTTTGTCGCAGAACACGTCGTAAGGATAGGTGTAGGACGTCGGCACGTCCCATTCCTTGAACGACTCCGTTTTAGTGTCGAACATGGCGAGTTTATTCGCGGCAAATTCGGCGAACCACAGCCTGCCTCGATCGTCGAGCATGGTTCGGCGCGGCCGGGAATTTTTCGCCGGTGTCGGAAAGATCGTGGCGGCGCCGGTCTTGGCGTCGACACGGACGATATTCTCGTCGCCGAAATCCATGAAGTAAAGATTGTTGTCGGCGTCTGCCGCCATGCCGTAGGGCGCGTGCAGATGACCTTCGGGCAGGACCTTGAACGGATCGATCCGCTGATATTTACCGGATTGCAGATCAAGCCGCATGATAGCGTGCCGTGCGACATCGTTGGTCCAGACCTTGCCGTCAACGCCGTCGGCGCGCGGCATTACCATTGACTGCTGCATGGCGTCGTCGGCGGCGACGCCGTCCACGGGATAAACCCGAAAGGTCCTGGTTTTCATGTCGAAACGGGCGAGCCCGGCCTGAAACATCATGGCGAGCCATAAATCGCCGTCGCCGTCCGCTTCGAGGTCGAGCGATCCGGTTGGAAATGTCGGCTTTAATATCGGGATCGGATATTCCCGGTGCGCGCCGGTCTTGGGGTCGAGTTCGCCGAGAAAATTCTCGACGAAATTCGAGTACCAAACATTGCCGTCGCGGTCGGTGCGCACGTCATGAGGCGCGATCGTCTGGCGCGGCAAATCGTATTCGGTGATGACGACATGGGTGGCGCTGCCCTTCGGTCGCGGCAAGGTTTTCAATTCATAATTCCAGAGCGGCGCGCTTGAGAGGTTTATTGTCGCCAGATACGCCGCGAGCTTGCGCACGAGGGCAACGTTGACCGTCGTCGGGGCGACGCGCGTTTGCACCCGCGCTTGAATAGTGTTGTTGGCGTATTGCGCCATGCGCTCCAGCACGGGGACGAACTCTTCGGCATTGTAGGTCGAGCGGGCGATCCGCTCTAACGTGTGGCAGCTCATGCACTCCATCAGCGGCCGTTTATGTTCCGCCGTGCCGGGCATGCTCATGAGCCACTCGGTGTTGGTGAGTTGCGCCGCAAGATCGGAGGTTATGGCGAGCGTAATTGCGACGTCGGCCGGCGTTGCGCCAAGTTCGACCGTTTTTGGACCGGCGAGATCGTAGCCCGTGGCGCGAACACGCAGTGCGTATTGCCCGGGCGGCAGCCGGCCCTCAGGGAAGCGGAAGCGGCCATGCTCGTCGCTGACGACCGTAACGGTGATGGGAGAGCCCGCTTTTTGCGCGCTAACCAGCACGCCTTCCATCGCGCCTTCCGCGGTGGAACTGACCGAGCCCGTCAACACCTGCGCGCGGCAGGACTCGGCCTGGATGAAGGCGAGGAGCAACGCGACCGCCGCGACTGAGCAACGCGCCCGCGTCATGAACTACTCTTTCTGCAAGTAACACTCGACTTCGATCGGATCGGTGATGTCTCCCGGGGCATGTGGACGGCGCACGACGTTCGCCTGCTTGTAGCCGTCCTTGCTGCAGGAGATGACGATGTCGTCGGGATTGATCGACTTGGCGAAGCCTGGAATTTTGTACACGCCGATGCCGTTGGTGGTGGTGACGACCGCGCCGCCGGTCTTGACCGCCGCCGTCACCCTCGCGTCGACGACTGAAGAACCGTCGGCGTCGCGCACGAAGCCGAAAAAAGCCGGGCCATCATTGGCGCTGGTATTGGTATCGTCGCCGAAGGTCATTTGTCCGCCGGCGCGCACCGCGGCCAGGCCGGCGAGCGTCAAGGCGACAATCATAATCGGGCGCGGCCAAAACTTATGGTAGCCGGTACAGGCCGTCATCGCGTCAAGTAACCGCTGAGCATGTACGCGATCGCCGCAATCGAACAAACCGGCACGAGCCATGCCAGGCCGGACCACAGGTACTTGCCGGGATTTCCCGGCAACCAACAGGCAATGAGCCCGGTAACGGCGCCGGCAATCGCCGACGTCGCCATCCAGCCGTACCAATACATGGTCGGTCCCTCCGATGCCGGGTGGGTCAACAACAACCATTGTCCGGTCGCCGGGCCATAGCCGAACAGCGCCCAGTTATAGTAGACCGCAAAATAATAGACCGCCGCGTAGACCGCTGCGAACGTGACGGCGAAAACGGGAAACCGGCTATGGGTGTTCATATGCCGCTCCTCAGGTGCCGATGCCGCGAATATTGTTGGCGATATGTCCAGCAAGAAAAGCCCACCAGATGATGAAGGCGAGCAGCGTGGTCAGCAGCTTGCGCGTGCGCAAATCGCCGGCATCGGACGCCGGCTGCCAAAAGTACCAATAGGCCGGCAGGACCGCCAAGCCGACGGCAATAAGGTGCTCCTTGATTTCGAACGCGCCGACCGATTTCCAGTAGTGGCCCAATTCCATCGTCTGCCGGGCCGAGATGCGGTAATTGGTGTAGAGGACGCCGCCCATCGTCGCATTGACGAGGTAGAGCACGATGATGGCATTGACATAATGCGTCGAGCCGACGGCGCGAAAACGATCGACAATATTACTAGCTCCTGCGCGCGCCGGCGCCCACATGCTCACTACCTGATGGCTGATGGCGCCTAACAGTAGGAACGCCAAAAGTCCGTGTGTGATCAACAGAGCGATCCACATTTTTCCTCCACGCCTTCCGTTGGCGCCATCTCCGTGACGCTTCGTCCAATTGCGGCAGTGCCGCGCACCAACGCTGTTCGCCCTGATCGGACGTGACTGTAGCGTTGGCGGGAGCGTTCGACAATTTCGTAAAGTTCAGAGCCGTGACTGCGGCGAGGCGATCGCGAGAACCGCCCTCAGACATAAACGCTCTTCATCTGCCCCTCGGGATAGCGCAAGCCGGCGACAGCGCCGATCGGCACCGCGTCCGAAATCTGGGCAAGATCGGCGTCGGTCAATTCGATTGCGAGCGCGCCAATGTTCTCGGCGAGCCGCTCTTTTCGCTTGGTCCCGGGTATCGGCACGATGTCATCGCCCTGAGCGATCAGCCATGCCAACGCGAGCTGTCCAGGTGTGCATTTTTTCTTGCGCGAGATTTCCGCGATCTTCTGCACCAAGCCAAGATTGTGTCCGATATTTTCCGGAGCAAAGCGCGGATGCCGGCGGCGTGCGTCGTTGTCGGACATGGTCTTGGGATCTTCGACCGCGCCGGTCAGCAAGCCGCGGCCGAGCGGCGAATAGGCGACGAAAGCGATGCCGAGCTGCCGCGTCGTGCGCAGCGTCTCGTCGCCCTCGGTGCGGTACAGCAAGGAGAATTCGTTTTGCACGGCGGCGATCTTGTGCACGGCATGGCCTCGGCGAATGGTTTGCGGGCTCGCCTCGCTCAAGCCCAGCGCGCGGACCTTGCCCTGCTGGACGAGCTTGGCCATGGCGCCGACGGTGTCCTCGGTCGGCACGGTCGGATCGATCCGGTGCTGATAATAAAGATCGATCACGTCGACCCCCAAGCGCTTGAGGCTCGCCTCGCAGGAACTCATGACATATTCGGGACGGCCGTCGGCGACCTTGCCGCCGCGCCCGCCCAGATTGCCGAACTTCGTCGCCAAAACCACTTCGGAGCGGCGCCCCTTGATGGCCTTGCCGACGAGTTCCTCGTTATGGCCGGCGCCGTAGGCGTCGGAGGTGTCGAGCATCGTAATGCCGCGATCCAGCGCCTCTCGAATAAGCGCAATTCCGTCATCGTCGCTGCTCGCCCCATAAACGCCGGACAGCGACATGCAGCCGAGACCAATTGCCGACGTTACGATGCCGGACGAACCGAGCTTACGCGTTGGAAGTTTTTGCGCTGTCATTTCCGTGCTCTCCTGGTGGCTGCGGTATCCTGTCCTTCGACATTTAAGCGCATATGGCCGATCCACACTATGCCCGGCCGACGACCTTGCCGATGATGCCGGCCGCGTCCGCGGGCGCGCTGTCGCTCGTCCAGGCAATATAGCGATCCGGGCGAACGAGGATCAGCTTTGCCTCGTAGGCCGTGCGGCCGTCGCGATAACTATCGCGGACGATTTTGAGCGGGACGCGTAGCGCCTTTGCCGCTGCCGCAAAAGCCGACGCGGTCTCGTCCTTGGCGTCGAACGCGAGCAGAGTGAAGTCCCCGTCGAGCTCCTCGAACACGTTGCGTCCGGATGAAAGAAGCTGCGGCGGCAGGTGATGGCCGGCGCGCGCCTTGAAGGTGTGCGTGCCGTGCGCGCTGCTCACGCCACCCGCCGGTCCGAACACGATCGGCGACCCTTCGTAATTCGGCTCGTAGGTGAGCACGCGGGGCGCGGCGGCGTTGGCGTGCTCCTTCCAGGCGCGTTCGAATTCGGCGCGATCGCGCTCCGGGCTGTGGCGTCGCAAAAATTCGCAGTCCCGCTCGATGCCCGCTTCGATGAAATCCTCCGCCGTCTCCTTGAAAATCGGACGGCGCTCCTCGGTATAGGTCCGCAATAGCGCCTCGCTGCCCCAGCCGTTGATCTTTGCGGCAAGCTTCCAGCCGAGATTGACCACGTCGTCGAGCCCGTTATTCAGCCCGTAGGCGCCGTAGGGCGGATGCGAATGCGCGGCGTCGCCGGCGATGAAGACGCGGCCGACCTGGTAATTCTCGGCGACCGCGATGCGCAAATCCCAGAAGCCGACGTAGTCGAAGTCGCAGGCGAAGGGGAACCCGGCGACTTTCTGCAACAGGCCGTGAAAGTCGTAATTGTCTCGCGTCGTATTGGCCGGCACCGGCGAATGAAAAAACCAGCTTTCGCCGACGTCAACGCGGCCGAAGAATTGCCAGTAACCCCGCAAATCGGGATGGATGACGCGATAGGTGGACCGCGGCGGGAAGCGCTTGAGCTTCTCGTGCAGCTCGCGTGAGCGGAACAACGCGAGCACCATGAGCTGATTAAAATCCGCGCCGCCACGCTCGATGCCGACTTGCTGGCGCACAGTGGAATGGCCGCCATCGCAACCGATCGCATAGTCGGCCTCAAGCACCTCGCGTCCGGCGCCGCCGTCTTCGGCGATGGCAACGCGCACGCCATCGGCGTCTTGCTCGACTGTTTCCGCAGCCCAGCCGAACCAGGCCTCGACAGTGCCGAGTTGCGTCATACGAGCCCGCAGCACCTGTTCGCCCTGGTACTGCGGCAATCTTTCGTTGTCCTGGAAATAATAGGAATTGACGATTTCGCGGAGCGGCGGGGCATACCAAAACTCGCCGTTCAGGTCGCGATAGGCGACAATTCCGCTCATCGGATAGGACGGCGGCAGCATGCGTGCGGCGCGCAGTTCGTCGGCAATGCCCCAAAAGTAAAAATGCTCGACCGAACGCTGCGTCAGGTTCTGGCCCTTGGGAATGGCCTGCAGTTCACGGCGCCGCTCGACAAGCGCGCAGGAGATCCCGCGCTGGCCGAGTTCGACCGCGAGCGCGACACCCACAGGTCCTCCGCCGACAATGACGACCTGATGTCGATTGTTCATTTCAATTGTCTGTTGATTGAGGCTTGCGGTCCGTTACTGCCGCATCAGCAGTATCGGATCGGCTGTTTCCGGCACGCGTTGCCAAGTCTTGGCATCGTTCTCTTCAAACTGCCAGTTCTGCCCACGGGCCGAGAGTAGCACCAGTGCGCCCTGGTCAATGCGCCAAGCGCTCGGCGCGAAGCGCATGACGAACGGATCGCAGCCGGGTTTGACCGTGAGCGCCAAAGCGTCGCCGGCGGGGCTGTTGGCCAGCGTCAGCACGCAGATCGGCTTGCCGGCGCCGCGCGCGACCGCCCAATCGCCGACCATGTCGTCGGCGGAGAGCGTCGGCACCGCGGCGGCGGCCTGCAAAATGTAACGACCCTCTTCCGGCGTGAAACCGTCATACATGCCGCCCTCGACCTCGGTGAGCTCGACGACCTCCTTGCCCTGCGCATCGAGCAGGCGCAAATCGCCGTAATGGTCCAGCGACCAGGCAACCATATCCTTGGTCGAGGGAAACAGGTTCGGACAGTTTTTGTCGATGTCGAGCTTAAAGCCCCCGGTCACAGGGTCGGAACGAAAATTGAAGTGGCAAACCCTGTCGTGATCGGCATTGGAGAATTCCCAGGCGCCGATCATGGCGTTGATGGCGTCGCTCAATCCGTTTTGTGGCGGCGGATTTTGCGGCTGCGCGCCTTGCCCCGGGACATCTTGCGCTGGAGCAGCTTGCGATGGCGCGGCCTGTGGCTGCGTTTCTGTCGGCGTTTGCGATTGAGTATCTTGCGCGAAACTCACGCCGCCGCAGAGGCTTGCTGCAACAGCTCCGACAATGATCACGCCGCAACAACTCATGCCAACTGCTTTCGGCTCGCTTTAAACGGTACCATGCCGGCGCCGGGCCGTCATTCGGCGCCTAACCGGCGCGCCACGCCTTGAAAGGCGTTTCCGGCACCGGCGTCAGCGGCGGGTTACCGGCGGCCCAGGCGACGATGTTGTCGACGATGAGCTGGTCCATCTTGTCGCGGGTGTGAACCGACGCCGAGCCGAGATGAGGAAACAGCACGACATTGTCCATTGCGATCAGTTCCGCCGGCACTTCCGGCTCCCTGACATAGACGTCGAGGCCCGCCGCCATGATCCGCTTATCCTTGAGCGCCTTGATCAAAGCCGGCTCGTCGACCACCGAGCCGCGCGCCATATTGATCAGGATGCCGTTCGGGCCGAGCGCATCCAGCACTTCGGCATCGATCATGTTCGCCGTCGCCGCGCCGCCCGGCACGATGACCAACAGCGTGTCGACGTCGCGCGCCATGTCGACGAGCTTCGGATAATGACGATAAGCGAGATCGGGCCGCTTGTTCCGCGTGTGATAGACGACCGGCACGCCGAACGCGCCTAGCCGCCGCGCGATCGCCTGGCCGATCGCGCCCATGCCGACGATGCCGACGGTGCGGTTGCGCAGCGTCGCCTTGCTCAACGGATAGCCCTTCGCCAGCCACTTCCCGGCGCGCAGGTAGCGCTCGGCCTGCGGGAACTCGCGCACGGTGCACAGCAGCAATCCGAGCGCGGTGTCGGCGACTTCCTCGGTGAGCACTTCCGGCGTGTTGGTGACGACGATGCCGTGCGCGGCGGCATATTTGACGTCGACGTGGTCGTAGCCGACGCCGAAGCTCGACACGATTTGCAGTTTAGGAAATCGCGCCATGAAGTTTCCGGGAATCAACTCGGTCGTGGCGCTGCAGGCAATCGCCCGCGCCTCGGCATGTGCGGCGAGGAAGGCCTCGGGATCGGTCGCTTCCGCGGCTTTGTGAACCGTACAAGCCGCTTCTAGCCCTTTCACGACCAATGGCTTGAGCGGGCCGATCAGCACGATCTCGTGCTTAGTGGCGGTCATCCTTCATCCTCACACCAGCATGCTAACCGGCAATTCGAGAAGCGTCTTGACGGCGGCCAAAAGCTCGGCGCCGAGCGCGCCGTCGACCACGCGATGATCGCAACCCAGCGTTACGCTGAGCATGCTGACAAAGGCGACGCCGCCGTCGGCCCTTTCGACGGCTTGCCGGCGCGCGGCGCCGACCGCGAGGATGGTCGCCTGCGGCGGATTGATGATGGCGGTGAATTCGCGCACGCCATACATGCCGAGATTCGAGATCGCCGATGCTCCGCCCTGATACTCCGAAGGCTTAAGCTTCTTGTCACGAGCGCGTGCGGTGAGATCCCTCATCTCGGCCGAGAGCACGCTCAGCGATTTCGTCTCGGCGTTACGAACGATCGGAGTGATCAGGCCGCCGTCGAGCGCCACCGCGACGCCGATATCGGACGGCTTGAAGCGCAGGATGCGATCGCCGGCCCACACCGCATTGGCCGCCGGCACGCGTTGCAAAGCGAGCGCCAGCGCGCGGATGACGAAATCGTTGACCGAAAGCTTGAACGCCGGAGTGCCGTCCTTGGTCTTTGGGCGCCGCGGCATTGGCCTCCTCGCGCAACGCGATCAGCCGGTCGATTGCGATGTCGGCGGTGAGATAGAAGTGCGGAATTGTTTGCGCGGCCTGGGTGAGCCGCGTCGCGATGGTGCGGCGCATGCCGTCGAGCGGCACTTCCTCGTAGTCGTGCGGCGCGTAGAGCGCCTTGATCTGCTCAGCTCCGAGCTCGCCGAAAATCGGTTGAACGGTTGCCTGTGCGAGGGCCGCCAAAGATGATGGCGGTGGAATCGGAATGTCGCGGGCGATAATGCGGCCGTGCGGTCCCGATCCCCGCACGCGGGAAAGTTCAATTCCGGCTTCGCCAGCAAGCCGCCGCGCCAGTGGCGTAACGGTCATGCCGCCGGGTAGTCGCGCGGGACCGAAATTGCGCTCCGGCGTGCGCACCTCGAAGAACGGATCGAGCGGCAGGCTCGGCCGCTCGTCGCCGCCAATGCGGGGACCCATTGGTTCGGAGCGCTGGATTGCCGCTTTCGCGGCAATGAGCGGAGGGGAAACTTCCGCGCTTTTTGCCGGCGCGGCCGCAGCCGGCAAACTTGCCGCCGCACCCGACCCATCCGAAATCACGCCGACCACCGCGCCGACCGGCGCTACTTCGCCCGCCACAACGCGGATTTCTGCGAGCACGCCGGTCGTGGTCGATGGCACTTCCATCGAGACCTTATCGGTCTCGATCTCAAATAGATTGTCGCCCGGCTTGACCGGCTCGCCGGCCGACTTGAACCACTTGGTGATTTTGCCTTCGGCGACGGTCTCGCCGAGTTGCGGCATCAGCACATCCATGACCGCATTCCCCAGCGCATCACTTGATCCGTTCCCATATCACTTCCCGCGTCGTGCCGACGGGACGCAGAATGAGCCGGTCGCCGACGAATTCGTAGCCGCGAACGACGTCGCCTTTGTCGCCCGGCTGCACGCTGCCCTGGCGATGATGGGTGACCGTGTGCGCGCGCTCGTCGACCGAATAGGTGCCGAAATACGCGATGTGGTCGGCGAGCGCGGCCTTCGCCTCCTCGCCGGTCGGTTCCTTGCCAGCCCGCGTCACGTCGCGGTCGGGCGCGACGTGACAGGCCATGTAGCCGTACGCATCGTAAATGATGATGCCTTTGGGGCTCGCGCCGCGCTCCGGAAGCGACTTGGCGTCGAGCGTCGAGCCGACATAACGCCACGAGCCGATCAGGCGTTGGACTGCCGATTGAGAGCGTTCGTTCACCACGTCACCGAATGAATTGCATGCCAGGAATTCCGTCAGCCGCTCAGGAAACTGCGACAAGAACTTTCATTTGATCCGTTCCCAAGTGACTTCCATCGTCGAATTCGGCGGACGCAGCACCAGGCGGTCACCGGTGAATTCGTAGCGGCGGACCAAATCCGCTTTGTCGCCGGGCTGGAGACTGTCATGACGATGATGCGTTACGGTCCCGGCCTGTTCGTCGACGGTGTAAGTGCCGAAATAGGCGATGTAGTCCTTCAGCGCGATTTTGGCCTCTTCCGGCGTAATTTCCGGGCCCGAACGCCTGCGCTCGACGTCGGGCGCGATCTGCACCGCCATTTCGCCGTGCGGACCGTAGTAGATCATGCCCTTCGGATTGGCGCCGCGATTCCAGTTCCCGCCGTTGATCCGCGTGCCGATATAGCGCCACGAGCCGATCAGCTTTTTGGCGACGTCACTCTGCGTCATGGCTCGTCCGTTTTACCACGTCACCGAAATGTATTGCGTCTCCAAAAACTCCATCAGTCCTTCGTGCGCGCCCTCGCGGCCGAGGCCAGACTGCTTGACGCCGCCGAATGGCGCCGCTGGATCGGAGACCAGCCCGCGATTCAGCCCGATCATGCCGAAGTCGAGTTTTTCGGAAACCCGCATGCCGCGGCTCAAATCCTTGGTGTATAGATAAGCGACGAGCCCGTATTCGGTGTCGTTGGCGCGGCTGATCACTTCGTCCTCGGACTTGAAGGTTTGGATCGAGGCGACCGGACCGAATATTTCCTCGTTCAGCATTTTGGAATCGTCGGCCACGTTGGCAAGAACGGTCGCCGGATAGAAAAAACCAGGGCCGCCTGGCGCCTTGCCGCCGGTCAGCACCTTGGCGCCCTTTTTTACCGCGTCCTCGACCAGCTCGATGACCTTGTCGAGGCCATCCTTGTTGACGAGCGGGCCGAGCGCGACGCCGTCGTCGAGACCGTTGCCCATTTTCAGGCCGGACATTTTGGCGGTGAGCTTCTTGGTAAACTCGTCATGCACCTTCTCGTGCACGTAAAAACGGTTGGCGGCGGTGCAGGCTTCACCCATGTTGCGCATCTTGGCGATCATGGCGCCGTCGATGGCCGCGTCGATGTCGGCGTCGTCGAACACGATGAACGGCGCGTTGCCGCCGAGCTCCATCGCCGGCTTGACAATATTGTCGGCGGCTTCGTGCAAGAGCTTGCGGCCGACATCGGTCGATCCGGTGAACGAAACGACGCGCACGCGAGAATCGTGCAGCATCGCGCTCACGACTTTGCCGGACGAGCGCGACGGAATGACATTGACGACGCCGGCGGGCACGCCGGCTTCTTCGAGGATCGGCATCAAAGCGAGCATGGTGAGCGGGGTGTCGGAAGCGGGCTTGAGCACGACCGGACAGCCGGCGGCGAGCGCCGGACCGATCTTGCGCGTCGCCATCGCGGCGGGAAAATTCCACGGCGTCACAAGGACGGCGATGCCAGCCGGCTTGTGATGCACGAACATGCGCGCTCCGGAGGACGGCGCGACCGAGTTCTGGCCGACATTGCGCACCGCTTCCTCGGCGTACCAGCGGAAGAACTCCGCCGCATAGGCGACTTCGCCGCGCGAGTCCGACAGCGCCTTGCCGTTCTCGATGGTGATGAGCTTCGCCAGCCGCTCGGCGTCGCGCATGATGAGTTCGTAGGACTTGCGCAGGATTTCGCCCCGTTCACGGGGCTTTTTGGCGGCCCAGCCGGGGAAGGCAGCCTGCGCGGCGTCGAGCGCGGCTTTGGCGTCTTCGACCGTCGCGCTCGCAACCGACGCGACCTTGTTCTCGGTCGCCGGGTCGATCACGTCGAAACGGCCGCCATCGGAAGATTTACGCCACTTGCCGCCGATCCACAGATCGGTCGGCACGTTGGCGAGAAGATTGTCATACATGGCCATGATACTGATCCTATGCGCGCCGATGCCGGTGCGGCGTTACTTCTCGGGTTTTAGTTCGACAAGGATGTTCCGGTAGGGCTCGTCGGTGAGGTTGCGCAACTCATGCTTCTCGCCGGCGTCTTTCCAGATCACGCCGCCTGCCTTGTCATTGGCGATGTATGACTTGCCCTGCACATTCTCGATCTCGGCCTTGCCGCCGGTAACGTTGATGATGACGTAATCCATGGTGTGGTGGTGCCATGGCTTCTTGCCGCGCGGGGCAACGCGCATGTCCCACACCCGCACCTGATCGTTCTCGAAGATGACTTCGGTCCCGATCGGCCCGTTCGGATTTTCGCGGCTGGGTTCGTTTGCCATAGTCATCCGCCTGTCATGAGCGAAGGCTGCGCCGCACCCGCTCGGCGATCCGATCGACCGAGGGCAGCGCCAGGTCTTCCAGGATATCGGCGGCCGGCAGCGGGATGTGCGGCGTCGTAATCCGCATCGGCGGGCCGTCGAGATCGTAGAACGCTTCATCGGCGACGATGGAGACGATTTCCGCGCCCCAGCCGCACAGCCGCGGATTTTCCTCGACGGTGAACAGCCGGTGCGTGCGCGCGACCGAGCCGAGGATGGTCTGCGTATCGAGCGGCACCAGCGAGCGCACGTCGATCACTTCGCAGTCGATGCCGTGCTCGGATTTGAGCTTGTCGGCGGCGGCAAGCGCGCGCGACACCATAAGAGCCAAGGCGCAGATCGTGGCGTCCTTGCCGGGCCGCACGATGTTGGCGGTGCCGAGCCGGTCGACGATCTCGCCGTCCGGCACCTCGCCCTTGGTCGGGTAGAGCGATTTATGCTCGAGAAAAATCACCGGATCGGGGTCGCGCACCGCCGCGGCGAGGAGCCCGATGACGTCGCGCGGCGACGATGGCGCCACGACTTTCAGCCCGGGAATCATCATGCACCAGTTCTCGACGCTCTGCGAATGCTGCGCGCCGAAGCGCGCGCCGCCGCCATTGCCGGTGCGCACGACCAGCGGGCATTTGAGCTGGCCGTTCGACATGTAGCGGCTTTTGGCGAACTCGTTGGCGATATAGTCGAAGCAGACGGCGAAAAAGTCCGAGAACATGATTTCGGCGATCGGCTTGAGGCCGGTCATCGCCGCGCCCATGGCGGCGCCGAGGATCGCCTGCTCCGAAATCGGCGTGTCGCGCACCCGCAACGGACCAAATTGCTCGTAAAGTCCGACGGTGGCCTTGAACACGCCGCCCGCCTTGCCGATGTCCTCACCGAGAAACACCACGTCCGGATCGCGCGTCATTTCCTGCGCGATGCCGCGTGCCACGGCGTCGCGATAGGTCAATTCCGCCATGCGAAGCCTCCGTCGGCATAAACGTCGGTGGTGAGGAGATCGAGCGCCGGCGGCGGCGCGGCTTTGCATTTTTCGGTCGCCTCGTCGACCCTACGCTTCACGTCGGTTTCGATGCCGACGATGATGTCCTCGCCGACGCCGAATTGCTGGAGCCGCTGGCGATAGATTTTTATGGGATCGCGCTCTTTCCACTTTTCCAGCTCGCCTTCGGGCCGGTATTTGGCCGGGTCGGCGCGCGAATGTCCGCTGTAGCGATAGGTCATGCATTCGATCAAGGACGGCCCGCCGCCGGCACGCGCTTTGTCATAGGCGGCGCGCGCGGTGCGATAGACGACGTCGGCATCGTTGCCGTCGATGACAATGCGCGGCAGCCCGTAGGCGGCGGCGCGGTCGGCCGCCGGATGCGGCACGGCGGTGACGTCGCCGATCGGCGTATATTCCATGTATAGATTGTTCTCGCAGACGAAGATCACCGGCAGCTTCCACACCGCGGCGAAATTCAGCGCCTCATGGAAGGCGCCGATATTGGTCGTGCCGTCGCCGAAGAAGCAGACCGAGACGTCGCTCTGGCCCTTGTACTGCGCGCGCCAAGCCGCGCCGCATGCGATCGGCAGATGCGCGCCGATGATCGCATAGGAACCCATGACGCCATGATCGGCCGAGGTCAGGTGCATCGAACCGCCCTTGCCGCGCATCAAGCCGTTGTCGCGCTGCATCAGCTCACCCAGGACCTTCTCGATTTCGACGCCGCGCGCCAGCGTGTGGGCGTGGCCGCGATAGGTGCAAAACGAAAGATCCCCGGGCTTCATCGCGGCGGCGCAGCCGGCGGCGACCGCTTCCTGGCCGAGCGAGAGGTGGCTCGTGCCCTTCACCAGGTTTTGCAGGAAGAGATCGAACGCACGCTGCTCGGCCTCGCGAATCTCGACCTGCATGCGATACATGCGAAGCCGGGTTTGCTCGCCGATATCGTCATTGAGGCCCGCATCCGACGCGGGCGCGCGGTCTTCGACCTTGGCCATGAAATATCCTCGGAATGCACCATACCAAGCGTGGGGCGGGGCAACTTAGCGCCAGTTGTGAAGCCGAGGCAACGTCATCGGAATGAGGAAAAAAGCGCGGCGCAGGGCCATCAGTGGGCAAGCCGCTTGCGCGGGGCGTCACAAGTTCCTAATTGACGCAAGCGGGAGATTGCGATGAGCCAAGAATCCCTGGAATCCCGAAGGCCCCAAGATTACGTCCAACGCTTCTTCGGCGGCCCGCCCCTTGCGGTCGTGGGCCGGCTGATCCTGCTGTCCATCCTTGTCGGCGTTATCCTTGCCGCGATCGGCTTGGACCCCTGGAATATCATCGAATCGGTACGCCAGCTCATTGAGCGCGTGTGGAATATGGGATTCGACGCGGTGCGCTGGCTGTGGCGGTATTTTTTGCTCGGAGCGGTGATCGTCGTGCCGATCTGGCTCCTAGTGCGTTTGGCCAAGGCGCCGCGCGGTCTGTAGTTGCCGTCGTTCCGGGGGACGCCGTGACCCAACTTCGCTCGCTGGGCGAGCTACGGCAGGCCCGAATTCGCCGACCCTCCAACGCTCGGCTTTGCCAGCGACGGAGGGCTTAAGTCTGCCGCAGCGCAGAGCGCGATGGCGGAAGCGCGAAGGCGGCCTCCCCGCAATCCATCAGCGGTTACTCGTCGACCGAATCCGTACCGGGCTGCGGCGCGCCATCATTGTCGGCAGGTGCGGACTGATCCATGGAATAGTCGCGCGGGCCGCCGCCGCGATGACGCCGCCGCCGCCGATGCAGCGGAAAGCGGTCGGGCGGGCCGTCGTAGCCGTTCGGGCCATTGCCGCCGCTTTGGCCCTGCGGACCATTCGCACCTTGGCCGTGTTGCGGAGCACTCTGGTGCTGCGGCTGACCGCCGGTGATGAATGACGGCAACCGCTCAACGTCGCCTTCGTTTTCGGGTGGCGTGTGCTGCTGCGGCCGCGGCTGAAATTGCTGCGGCTGCGGCTGGGTTTGCGGTTGATGCTGCTGCGGCTGGTACTGCTGCGGTTGCTGGTGCTGCGGCTGCTGGTGCTGTGGCTGCTGCGGCTGATGGTGTTGCGGCTCGCGCTGATAGAATGGCTGCGATTGCGGAGCGTACGGCTCGCCGCCCATTTGCGGCTGTTCGTCGCCTTCGTCGTAGCCGTCGTCGGCGGGATTGCCGCGCATGTCGCCACCCTGTTGCTGCGGCTGGTAAAAGGGCTGGGTCTGGCGAAGCTGTTCCTGCGCGACGGCGATCAGGCGAAAATAATGTTCGGCGTGCTGATAATAATTCTCGGAGGCAATCGAATCTCCGGAGCTTTGCGCGTCGCGGGCAAGCTGGAGATATTTTTCGGCAATGTGGGATGCCGTTCCCCGGATTTTTACGTCCTGCCCGTTGGACTCGTACATTCGCGACAGCGGATTTTGGTGGTGATGGCCACCCTTACGATTACGACCGCGCATGCGTTTATTCTGACCGTTTCTCATGGTTTGCTGTTCCGCCAACCCCGTTATGCGCGACGGCACTGATGCAGTCGCTTCTGTTCACCGCTTTCAGTCACCTCACGCCACTCAAATTCCATCGCATCGGCTGCGCGCCGCTCGAAATCGCGCCCAAGTCAACGTCACATTGAACGTCACGAGCCCTCAGCAAAGCAGCCCCCACTGGCGGACCAGCCTGCGGTGCCGCAAACCTTCGTTATGCGCGCGTCTTCCGCGCATGAATGCGCGCCGAACCGCTGAAACGTCTCGGCTCAACCTTCACGCTTTGAACTTTCGCGCTCTGAATCTGGCGATCCTGTATGCCGTCCAATCCGGCTTTCGCTATCCAGCTATCGCTTGCCAGCTTTCGCTTGTGGTCTGGCCTGCGTTGCCAGCCCTTTGGAGCTAACTGCTCCCGGGCGTTCAGGGCAACGCGGCACCCTCATCTCGGGCCGATTCCGTGGTCGCAAGCTAGTCGGTTCCGGCCGACATTCCAAGTGCTTTTTTGCCGGGGTCCAATGCTCACGCCTCATGCCCACTTACTTGTAACTTTCCTGCAACGAGGGCGCGCGGCACATTATTAAGATCGGGTCGCGGCGGCCACGGCGCAAGCCCAGCGGCGGCACATAAAGCGGCGACCGGTTCCGCCTGGCCGGCCCCAAGCTCGACGACGAGTATGCCGTCGGGCGCCAGCAGCGCGGCCGCGGCCGCGGCTATCGTCCGATAGAAATCAAGTCCGTCAGCGCCGCCGTCGAGCGCGCGGCGGGGGTCGAACAGACGCACCTCGGGCGGCAGATTGGCGATGTCGCGCGACGCGACATAGGGCGGGTTGGATACGACAATGTCGAACCGACCACGCAACGCCGCCGCGAGATCGCAGGCGGCATAAGACGCGCGATTTAGACCCAGACACCGGGCATTGTCGCGCGCGATGACAAGCGCGCCAGGGCTTAAGTCCGTGCCTATTCCGAACGCATTTGGCAGCTCGGTCAGAAGCGCGAGCAGGATTGCGCCAGACCCGGTGCCGAGGTCGGCGATGCGCAATGGTCGCGAGCGCGATCCGTGTATCTCGATAGCGGCGAGCGTGGCTTCGACGATTGTTTCGGTCTCCGGCCGCGGCACCAGCGTTTCGGCATCGATCGAGAGTTTCAGACCCCAAAACTCTTTCATTCCGACGATGCGGGCGACCGGCTCGCGGGCGAGACGGCGCTGCGCCAGAGCCGCGATCGCGTTCTCTTCCTCAACGCCAAGACGGCGCGCGTTCGCAGCCGCAAGGCCGGCGTGATCGAGCCCGAGCGCATGGCCGACCAAAAGCCGGGCGTCGAGTTCAGGCGAATCGATGCCGCAGTCGCGAAATTTCGCGGCCCAGGCGCGCCGCGCTTCGGCGACAGTAATCGCTTTCACGCTGCTCGGGGGCGTAACGGCGGCGCCGGCTTTCGCGGCCTGCGGCATCAGTTCGTCTCCTCGGCCGCGAGCAGCGCCGCCTGATTCTCCGCGACCAGCACATCGATGATCTCGCCGAGCGCCTCGCCTTCCAGGATCTGCGGCAGTTTGTGTAGCGTGAGATTGATGCGATGGTCGGATACGCGCCCTTGCGGGTAATTGTAGGTGCGGATGCGTTCCGAGCGGTCGCCGGTGCCGACCTGGCCGCGGCGTTCGGCGGCGCGCGCGGCGTCCTGCTTCTGCCGCTGGAAGTCGTAGAGCCGCGTTCGCAGCACGGCCATCGCCTTGGCGCGATTGCGATGCTGCGAGCGGTCCTCCTGCATCGTTACGACGATGCCCGAGGGGATATGCGTGACGCGCACCGCGGATTCGGTTTTGTTGACATGCTGACCGCCGGCGCCGCTCGAGCGCAGCGTGTCGATTCTAAGATCGGCATCGTTGATGGCGACATCGACGTCCTGAGCCTCGGGCAATACGGCGACGGTCGCGGTCGAGGTGTGGATGCGGCCCGACGCCTCGGTGTCGGGCACGCGCTGGACGCGGTGCACGCCGGATTCGTATTTCAGCTTGGCGAAGGCGCCGCGGCCGTGGATTTCGGCGACGACTTCCTTAAACCCGCCCATCGCGCCTTCGCTCGCGGTCACGATTTCCACTTTCCAGCCCTGCTTGGCGGCATAGCGCTCGTACATGCGAAACAGATTGCCGGCGAACAAAGCCGCCTCGTCGCCGCCGGTGCCGGCGCGGATTTCAAGAATGACGTTGCGGTCGTCCATCGCATCTTTGGGCAGGAGCGCCAGCCGCAGTTCCTGTTCGAGCGCCGTGCGCCGTGTCTCAAGATCGCGCTTTTCCGCTTCGGCGATGGAGCGCATTTCAGGGTCGGTTGAGGGGTCCGCGATCAGGCTCGTCAGATCGTCGAGTTCATGCTGCGCGGCGCGATAGGATTTGACCGCCTCGACCACCGGCGCAAGCTCGGCGAATTCGCGCGACAGCTTCACATAGGTCTCGGCCGGCAGCACGGCGGCGAGATCGCGTTCCAGCGCCGTATGCCGGGCGACGAGCGCATTGAGTTTCTGGTCGGGTAACATGGCTGTTAAATCTGCAACCCGGCGTCGGCGGCAAACTTTTCCAATTGCGCGCGGATCGGCACGCCGCGGCCGCCTTGCTCGATCAGCGGGCAAAGGAACGCGGCGACCTTACCGCGATCGACGTCGAGCAGCATCGCCTTGACCGGTCCAACGGCGGACGGCGTAAGCGAGAGCGAACGGTAGCCGATGGCGACCAAAGCGAGCGCCCCGATCGGCTGCGAGGCAAGCTCGCCACACACCGTGACCGGCTTGTTGTGCGCGCGCGACTTGTCGACGATATCCTTGAGCGCGCGCAGCACCGGCGCCGACAGCGCATCGAAGCGGCCAGATACCCGCGGATTGCCGCGGTCGATCGCATAGAGGAATTGCACGAGGTCGTTGGAGCCGACGGAGAGAAAGTCGACGCGTTCCAGGAGCTCGTCGAGTTGATAGAGTAGCGCAGGCACTTCCACCATGCTGCCAACCTCGACTTCGGCGGGCAACTTGTGGCCGTGGCGGCGCAGATGGGTCAACTCGCGCTCGACAAACTCCTTGGCCTGGTCGAATTCCTCGACCGTCGAGATCATGGGAAACATGATCTTGAGTGCGCGGCTGCCGGCCGCCCTGAGCAACGCCCGCAATTGAGTTCTTAGCAAGCCAGGCCGGTCGAGGCCGAGCCGGATGGCGCGCCAGCCGAGCGCCGGGTTCTCCTCCTCGACATTGCGCATATAGGGCAACAGCTTGTCGCCGCCGATGTCGAGCGTGCGGAACGTCACCGGTTTGTCGCCGGCGGCATCGAGCACGGCGCGATACAGCGTATATTGCTCGCTGGTCCGGGGAAAATTCGGCGCCACCATGAATTGCAGCTCGGTGCGGAACAGGCCGATGCCGGCGGCGCCGGTATCGGCAATATGCGGCAGGTCGACGCTCAAGCCGGCATTGAGCAGCAATGTTACTTCTGCGCCGTCCTTGGTGACGCAAGGCTTGTCGCGAAGCGCCTGATATTGCTGCTGCCGCCGTGCCCGCAGCCGAACGCGTTCGGCATAGGCTGCCGCCATGTCGGGCAACGGCCGGACGTGCAAATCCCCGGTCGAACCGTCGACGATGATGGCGTCGCCCGGATCGGCGATACCGGTGGCGTTGTCGATGTTGCCGACCGCGGGAATGCCGAGCGCGCGCGCGACGATCGCGACATGCGAGTGCGGACCGCCCTCCTCCAAAACGAGGCCGCGCAAGCGCTTGCGGTCGTAGTCGAGTAGCGCCGCCGGGCCCATCGAGCGAGCGACCAGGATCGCGTTCTCCGGCAGGCTGTCGCGCGACGGCGCATGGTCGCGGCCGGTAAGCTGGCGCATCAGCCGATTGGCGAGGTCGTCGAGGTCATGCAATCGCTCGCGCAGAAACGGATCGGTCTGCCGCAACATGCGTGCGCGGGTGTCGGATTGGACGCGCTCCACCGCGGCCTCCGCGGTCAAGCCGGTCATTACCGCTTCTTCGAGCTTGTGCACCCAGCCGCGGTCATAGGCGAACATGCGATAGGCTTCGAGCACATCGCGATGCTCGCCGCCCTCAACCACGTCGCCGTGTTCGAGCATTTCGTCGAGATTGGATTGCAGCGTCTCGACGGCGGCTTTGAGGTGCTCCAATTCCTTAGGCAGGTTGTCGGCGATGAAATTGGTGACGACGACGCGCGGCTCGTGCAGCACGACATGGCCGAGCGCAATGCCCTCGCTCAACGCCGAGCCATTGACATGCACCGAGTGACGGGCGGCCGGTTCCGCGCCAGGCAGCGCCAGCGCCGACAGCTCGCCGGAGGCGATCATCTCCGCGAGCACCATGGCGGTGGTCTGCAGCGCCTCGACTTCTTCTTCCGAATAGGTTCGCCGCGCGCGGTTCTGCACCACCAATACGCCGAGCGTATTGCCGGCGCGCAGCACCGGCACGCCGAGGAACGAGTGGTAGATCTCCTCGCCGGTTTCCGGCCGGAACGAGAAGGCCGGATGCGCTTGCGCGTTCGACAGATTGATCGCGCTCGCCTGGCTGGCCACCAGGCCGACCAGACCTTCGTCGGAGCGCATTACCGTGCGGTGCACGGCTTCGCGGTTGAGGCCTTCGGTGGCGTAGAGTTCGAGTGTGGCGTCGACGCGCAGCACATAGACGGAGCAGACCTCCGCAACCATGTTGGCGGCGATCAGCACCACGATCTTATCGAGGCGTTCCTGCGCGCTGACCGGCTCCGCCATCACTTCGCGAAGCCGGCGCAACAGCACGCGCGGACCGCCGAGCGCGCCACGCATGGCGTGAGGTCCCTCGGGCATGGCTTTGACCGGAGCGGAGCCCGTAGCGCGCCGGCCTCAATCAAAGAGGAATTCGCCCGGGTCCCGGCCCGCGGCGAATGTCCTCAAGGCTATATCGAATGCAGCATGCAAACCGCAAGCCAGAGACAACGATATGACGGCGCTAGAGAATTATGTTGCGGCGCAGCGAAACGGACGGTTCACCCCGTCGCGTTATCGAGATTGTACAGCGAATGCAACGTGCGCACCGCAAGTTCGGTAAAGGCGGCGTCAATCAGAAGCGAAAACTTGATCTCGGACGTGGTAATGGCGCGGATATTGATGGAGCGTTCGGCAAGCGCGCTGAACGCCTGCGCGGCGACGCCGGCGTGGCTGCGCATGCCGATACCGATCACCGAAATCTTGGCGACGTCGGTGGCGCCGTCGAGCCGGCTGTAGCCGATCGCCGCCTTGGCCTTGGCGATGACATCGAGCGAGCGCTGGTAGTCCGCCGCCGGCACCGTAAAGGTGAGATCGGTCGTCCTGCCGTCGGCCGAGACGTTCTGCACGATCATGTCGACGTTGACGTTGGCTTCCGCCAGCGGGCCGAAAATAGCCGCCGCCACGCCGGGCTTGTCCTGCACCTGGCGGATCGAGATTTGCGCTTCGTCCCTGGAGAAGGCGATGCCGGTGACGGTTTGCTGTTCCATGATCTCCCCCTCGTCGCAGATCAGTGTTCCCGGCGGATTGCCGTGCGGGTTGATTCTTTCCGGCGGGTCGAAGCTCGAGCGCACGAAGATGCGGACGTTGTGCACCATGCCGAGCTCCACCGAGCGCACCTGCAAGACTTTGGCGCCGAGCGAGGCGAGCTCCAACATTTCCTCGAAGGCGACCTTCTCGAGCCGGCGCGCGCGCGGCACGACGCGCGGATCGGAGGTGTAGACGCCGTCGACGTCGGTATAGATGTCGCAGCGGTCGGCGCGAAGCGCCGCCGCGATCGCCACCGCCGAGGTGTCCGATCCGCCGCGGCCGAGCGTGGTGATGCGGCCGGTTTCCTTGTGCATACCCTGGAAGCCGGCGATGACCGCCACCTCCTTGCGGTCCTTGAAGCGCCGGACCACTTCGTCGCCGTTGACGTCGAGAATGCGCGCCGAGCCGTGCACGTCCGAGGTCAGGATCGGCAGCTGCCAGCCCTGCCACGAGCGCGCATTGATATCGAGGTCCTGCAGCGTGATGGCGAGAAGTCCGGCGGTGACCTGCTCGCCGGTAGCGACCACGGCATCGTATTCGCGCGCATCGAAAATGCGCCGCTGCTTGAGCGCCTCCTCGCACCACGCGACGAGTCGATCGGTCGTGCCCGCCATCGCCGAGACCACGACGGCGACTTCATGGCCGGCGTCGACCTCGCGCTTGACGTGCCGCGCGACGTTGCGGATGCGGTCGATATCGGCGACCGAGGTGCCGCCGAATTTCATGACGAGACGGGCCATATCGTTATTCGCGTCGTTTCGCGCCGGGTGTTCGCGCTGCTTGCGAACAAGGCGGCGTATAGATACCGGCGGGGTCCGCCCGCTGCAACATGACCCCTTCGTGCAGCGGTTTGTCACGCTGCATTGGATCGTGATAAGGACCGCCAATTAACGATAAAACGCGCGAATGCGGCTCGCCGAGCCGGTCAGTTGCGTCCAGTGAGGGTGTGAGATGCCGGCCGTCGTCGATCCCGCAAGCGGGCTCGAATTCTACGAACTCAGCCATCGCTGGGGCATGTATACTCCGATCTTTCCGGGCTACGAGGAGATCAAGCTCGAACGCATCACGCACCATGCCAAGCAAGGCGTGATGACGCACAAGATCACGACGATTTTTCACACCTCGACCCACGTCAACGCGCCGATCCATCTGGTCCCCGGCGCTGCGGGAGTCGGCGAGCTTGAGCTGGACCGGTTTTTCGGCGCCGGCGTCGTCGTCTCGATCCCGAAACCCAAATGGGCCCTGATCGAGCCGTCCGATCTCGAACGCGCTAAGCCGCAAATCAAGGCCGGCGATATCGTGCTCATCGATACCGGCTGGCATCGCAAATATTCCGACAGCAAGGAGTACTTCGGCTATGCGCCGGGCTTGAGCAAGCGCGCGGCGCAATGGCTGGTGAAAAAGCGGGTGAAGCTCGTCGGCGTCGACACCGCGACCGTCGATCATCCGCTGGCGACGTCGCTCGGTCCGCACCGCAACGGCCCGCAGATCAAATATCTCCTCCCGGAATACAAGGCGGCGACCGGCCGCGAGGCGATCAAAGATTTTCCGGAATGGAATCCGGCGCACCGGGTGTTGCTCGAGGCCGGTATTCCGACCATCGAGAATGTGGGCGGCGATCTCGATGAACTGAAAGGCAAGCGCTGCACCTTCCAGGGCTTTCCCTGGAAGTGGCGCGAGGGCGATGCCTGTGTGATCCGGCTCGTCGCCATGCTCGATCGCGGCGGAAAATTGCGCCTGGAGCGCGGCGCGGCGCGCCATGCTGGCGGTAAAAAGTCTGCCGATAAAGCGTCGCGCGGCGGCAACGATCTACAACTCTTCGACCTCAGCCATGGCTGGGGCCACGGCATGCCGCAATGGCCGTCGCGCGCCAATCTCAACGTGCGCACGCTCGAATTTCACGCCAAGGACGGACTTCTGGTGCAGCAGTTCGAAGGCATCATGCACCGCGGCACCCATATGGACGCGCCGATCCATGTTGCGGAAAATCAGCCGACGCTGACCGGCTATCCGCTATGGCGTTTTTTCGGCACCGGCGTCGCGGTCTCGATTCCGAAAGGCAAATGGGGCGTCATCACGCCGCGGGATCTGGAGCGGGCGGAGCCGAAGATACAGAAGAATGACATCGTGATGATCAACACCGGCAGCCACAAGCTCTACGGCGACAATCCGGATTATTTCGCCTACTCGCCCGGCCTCTACAAGGAGGCCGCCGAATGGCTTGTGGAGCGCGGCGTCAAGCTTGTCGGCATTGACGTGCAGGCGCTCGATCATCCGCTCGGCACGTTTCTCGGTCCGCATGGACCCGGTCCGGCGCAACCGCATCTCGACGTCGAGTACCACGCCGAAACCGGCCGCCACATCATCGACGATTTCCCGCACTGGGAGCCGGCGCACAAGATCATGATGACGAACGGCATTCCCGGCATCGAAAACATCGGCGGCGATATCGACGCCATTACCGGCCGGCGCTGCACTTTCTTCGCATTCCCCTGGCGCTGGCCGGAAGGCGAAGGCTGCGCGCTCCGCGTCGTCGCCGTGCTCGATCCCAAGCAAAGCTTCAGATTTGAGACAGGGCGGTAGGGCAATGATCTCCGAGCCGCTGCGCAATCCGCTGTCGCTGTTCGACGTGAAGAACAAGGTCGCCATTATCACCGGCGCGTCGGGCACCTTCGGCCGCGCCACTGCGCTCGCGCTCACCGCACTCGGCGGCAAAGTGCTGCTCGCCTCCGGTACCGAGGCCGAGCTCGATGAAGTCGCCGACGAGGTGCGCGAACTCGGCGGGCAGCCCGCGACCGTGGTCCGCCGGCCGGATAGCCTGGCCGATGCGGAAGCGATGCTCGACGCCGCGCTTGCGACATTCGGTCAGGTCGATCAGCTTGTCGTCGCTTCGGGCTTGAACAAGCCGGGCTTCATTCACGAGCTGGACTACGAAGATTGGCAGGCGGTGATGGACGCCAATGTGCGCGGCATCTGGTTCATGGCCAAGGCGGTCGGCGCTTATTGGATCGAGCGCAAAGTGCGCGGCAAAGTCTTGCTGATGTCGTCGGTGCGCGGCCGCCACGGCAATGTTTCCGGCTACACCGGCTATTGCGCCTCGAAGGGCGCCACCGATTCGCTGACGCGCGTTCTCGCCACCGAATGGGCCAAATACGGCATCACCGTGAACGCCATCGCGCCCACGGTTTTCCGCTCCAAACTGACGGCCTGGATGTACGGCGATAACGAGCTCGGCCAGCAGACGCGCGCCCGCTCGCTGTCGCGCATTCCGCTCGGCCGGCTCGGCGAAGTGGAGGACCTTGTCGGCATGGCGATTTATCTATTATCGCCGGCGTCCGATTTTTGTACCGGGCAGGTTATCTATGTCGATGGCGGCTATACCGCCGGTTAATCGCGGCTCGACGGATTTCGTTTTTGGGTGCCTTTGCCCGAATCAATTTGGTGAAACGCATATGCGTGATCAGAGTGAACAAAAGATAGCTGTGGTCGGCGGCGGCTTGATGGGTCACGGCATCGCTTACCTCTTCGCCGCCGCGGGCCACAAAGTCGCCGTGTTCGAGCCGGCGGCGGAAATCCGTGCATCGCTGGCGGCGCGATTGCAGGCGATCGTCGATCTGCTCGAAGACGATCCGGCGCTCCTGCAACGCATCGAGGCGCACGACACACTCGCGCCGGCCATGCAAGGCGCGGCATTCGTCTTCGAAGCGGCGCCGGAGAAGCTCCCGCTCAAGCAGCAAATCTTCGCCGAACTGGAGAAGTTCACCGCGCCGGATACGATCCTCGCCAGCAACAGCTCGGCGATCCCGTCGACCGAGATTGGCCGCCACCTTGCGCATCGCGAGCGCGTCATCGGCACCCATTTCTGGAATCCGCCGCATCTCGTCCCGCTGGTCGAAGTCGTGCAGAACGAAAAAACCGGCGACGACGTCGTGCGCCGGACAATGGAACTGTTGCGCCACGCCGGAAAAACGCCGGTGCACGTGCGGCGCGACGTGCCGGGCTTCGTCGGCAACCGGCTGCAGCATGCAATGAAACGCGAAGCAATCGCGCTGGTTGCAGCCGGAGTCTGCGACGCCGAGACCATCGATACCGTGGTGCGCGAGGGCTTCGGCGCGCGCACCGCCGTGCTCGGCCCGATGGAGCAATCCGACCTGGTCGGAACAAATCTCACCCTCGATATCGCCGAGGTCCTCTACGCGGACCTCGATCGCACGCCCGGCCCGCATCCGTTCCTGCGTGCGATCGTGGCAGCCGGCAAACTCGGCATGAAGACCGGCGAGGGATTGCGCAAGTGGACGCCGGAGCAAGCGGACGCGGTCCGCGCGCGTCTGTCACGGTTCCTCGCCGCGCAGGCCAAGGCGCGAAAAAAGGAATTGGCTTAAGGCGCGCCGTGGCACAAACTTTGTGCACGCTGTTTGCGACGCGTCCAATTGTCGCCGCCGCTGCACTCATTGAGCCGGCAAAGCTCGGCCCGCGTCGCCTTGACCGCGCCGAAAGCGCAGTAGAAGATATTGCGAGCTTGGGCACGGCGCCGTGGCTTTAAGGGTTTGGCCTCATCGCTGTGCCGGCGACGCCCGAAAGGGCGCGCAACAAACGCTGCAAATCAGGCCACGAAACCTTCGTGGCTGAACACCAAAATCAAAAACAACGACATCAGGGAGGGTCGAATATGTCGAATACCACACTGTCCGTTCGCCGTCGCACGTTGCTCCAGGCCGGTCTTGCGCTCGGCGCCAGTCAAGTCATCGGCGCACCGTTCGTCATCAAGGCGCTCGGCGATGAGCCGGTGAAGATCGGCATGGTCGATCCGCTGACCGGCGTGCTGTCGGCGCTCGCCCAAAGCGAGGTCGACGGCGCCAAATACGCCGAAGCCGAAATCAACAAGAAGGGCGGCATTCTCGGCCGTCCGGTCCAGCTTCTTGTCGAGGATTCGGCAAACGACGTCGGCACCGGCGTGCAGAAGACGCAAAAGCTGATCGACCGCGATCAGGTCAGCGTGATCATTGGCGACGTGAATTCCGGCATCGCCTACGCCATGTCACAAGTGACGAACGAAAGGAAAGTGTTCCATATCGTGGCCGGCGGTCATACCGACCCGATCACCGGCACCAATTGCAAATGGAACGTCTTCCGCGTCTGCAACACCACGACGATGGACGCCTCGGCGGTCACGCCCGAACTGGTGAAAAAGTTCGGCAAAAAATGGTTCTTCATCACGCCGGATTATGCCTACGGCCACACCTTGCAGGATGCCTTCATCAAGGCGCTGACCAAGCTCGGCGGCACCTATGACGGCGACTTCCTGCCGATCAACAATACCGATTTCTCCGCCACTCTGATCAAGGCCAAGGGTTACAAACCGGACGTGTTGCTCAACAATATGGGCGGGCTCACCCAGATCAACTGCATGAAGCAATTCACCCAGTTCGGCATGCAGAACGAAATGGCTCTCGGCGGCGCGCTGTTCGAGATCGAAAGCATCAGGGCATGTCCGCCGGAGGCGCAGACCGGCTGGTGGGACATGGAATGGTGGTGGAACCAGCCCGATGTGCCTGAAGTCGTGAAATTCGTCGGCGAGTACCGCGCCGCGACCAAGAAGACCCCCTCAGCGCGCGACTGGTTCGGTTATGTGTCGATGCACTCTGTGCGCCTCGCCGCGGAAAAGGCGAAGTCGCTCGACGGTCCGAAAATGGCGCAGGCCTTGGAGGATATGGAACTGCCGCCCGACGTGGCGCTGCAGCCCGGCAAGGTGATTTATCGCAAGGGCGATCACGAATTGATGCCCAACATCTTCGTCGGCAACGTGCATCCGCCGAAGGGAAACCCCGACGACGTGTTCACGGTCTCTACGCTGGTGCCGGGCGACCAAGCTGCCGGATCGGTCGCGGACACCGGATGCAAGATGGTTGAACCGAGCTAGCCTCCTGCACCAAACCGCGGCGAAATTCGCAAGCGTAGAGCGCCGATGACTCAAGCTCATCCTGTTTAACGTCACCAATGGGCTGATCATCGGCGCGTTTTACGTGCTGATGGCGCTCGGTCTGTCGCTGATCCTCAATCTCTCAAACGTCATCAACTTCGCGCACGGCAATTTCCTGGCGCTGGGCGGCTATCTGGCGTTCACGCTGTCGCCCACGCTGGGATACTGGGGCGCGCTGTTGGTCTCGCCCTTCCTCACGGCGCTGATCGGCTTGGTGGTCGAGCGGCTGATGATTCGCCGCATCTACAACCGCGACCCGGTTTATAGTCTTTTGCTCACCTTCGGGCTCGCCTTCGTGATGCAGGACGCTGCGCGCTACATCTGGGGCCCGAACGGCCTGCCGATGGGCCTGCCCGCGGTCTTGGCGCAGCCGATCACCAACAACCTGTTTTTCATCACTTATTACCGCATCTTCATGGTGACGGTTGTCATCGTCGCCGTGGCCGGCCTGTTTGCCTTCCTGCGCTATACCCGCGTCGGCTTGCGCATCCGCGCCGGAACCTTCGACCTCGAAACGGTATCGACGTTGGGCGTCAACGTTCGCCACCTCCGGACGTTCAACTTCGCCGTGGGCTGCCTGTTGGCGGGCTTAAGCGGCGTGCTCGCGGCCGGGCAGATCGGTCTCAATCCGAATATGGGCGACGACCTGCTGATGCCGAGCTTCATCGCGATCATCGTCGGCGGCGTCGGTAGCCTGATCGGCACATTGTTCGGCGGGCTGTTGATCGGCATGGCCGCGGCGCTGACCACGGTCGTCTATCCGTCGGCCAGCGAGGCGGTGATCTATGCGATCTTGATGGCGGTGCTTCTGATCCGGCCGCGCGGTCTGGTCGGCGAGGAAGGGATGCTGTCGTGAGCATGGCAGTCGCCTCCCTTGGCGGGCGGTTCCCGAAAACGGCGGGCTGGCGCGAGTTGGCGCTCATCGCCATATGGACGGCGCTCCTCACCGTGCCGCTCTGGCTGCCGCTTCTTGGCGGCTACACCGCGCTCGCCGGGCGCGTGCTGGTGTTCGGCCTGGCGGCGATGGGGCTCAATATGCTCCTGGGATTTACCGGCGTGTTGAGCTTCGGCCACGCCGCCTATTTCGGCCTTGGCGCCTACGGCGCCGGGCTGACGTTGCGCTACCTGGTGCATTCGACGCCGCTCGCCATGCTGGCCGGCACGCTATTCGGCGGCGTGGCCGGCACATTGTTCGGCATGTTGATCGTGCGCCGGCGCGGCGTCTATTTCGCCATGTGCACCATCGCCTTCGGGCAGCTCTGGTACTATCTCGCCTATAGCTGGAACGGTTTCACCGGCGGCTTCGATGGCCTGCGCGATTTCCACAGAGAGCCAATTGATTTTGGTCCCTTCACGCTCGATATCGAGCACGACGGCACCCAGTTCTACTACTTCCTGCTGGCGATCTTCGCCATCGCCGTGACGTTGATGGGCTTGCTGCTGCGCTCACCTTTCGGCCGCACATTGCTGGCGATTCGCGAGAACGAGCGGCGCGCGCGCTTCCTCGGCATTCCGGTCGAGCGGCATATCTGGATATCCTTCTCGATCTCCTGCTTCTTCACCGCGCTCGCAGGAACGCTCTACGCCTTGCTCAACAACTTCGCCGACCCTCTGGCGCTGCATTATTCGCTGTCGGGTTATTTCGTCGTGATGACGGTGATCGGCGGAATGCGCACGTTTTGGGGGCCGCTGCTCGGCGCGGCGGTATTCGTGACATTGCAAGATTACATCTCGTCGATGACCGTGAACTGGATGTCGTTCGTCGGCGCGGTTTTCATCCTCGTCGTGCTGTTTTTCCCGCGCGGCCTCCTCGGCACGATGCGGCGGCGGCTTAAGGAGTAAGAATGCCCTAATAGGGCAGGCCGACATATTGCTCCGCCAACGACGCCTGGGCGCGCTCGGAATCCAGCAGATAATCGAACTGATTGAGCCGCATCTGTTCGTCAAATGGAGATTCGCCGGGAAAGCGGTGTAGCAGCATCGTCAGCCACCACGACATGCGCGCGGCGCCCCACACCCGACGCAACGCCGTGTCCGAATAGCCGTCGAGGTAATGCGTGCTTCCGGTGCGGTAGGCTTCGGTCAGCGCGCGGGACAGATAAAAGACGTCCGAGACCGCAAGGTTAAGGCCCTTCGCTCCGGTCGGCGGAACGATGTGGGCAGCATCGCCGGCCAGAAACAGCGCGCCGTAACGCATCGGCTCCGCAACAAAACTTCGTAACGGCGCGATGCTCTTTTCGATCGACGGCCCGGTGACGATGCTGTCGGCCATGTCCTTGGGACAGCGCGCCTTGAATTCCTGCCAGAAACGGTCGTCCGGCCAGTCCTCCAATTTGCTGTCGAGGTCGCACTGAATATAATAGCGGCTCAGCATCGGATTGCGCATCGACGCCAGCGCGAAACCACGGCTGTGATAGCAATAACAAATCTCGGGAAACGGCGGCGTCTCCGACATGATGCCGAGCCAGCCGAACGGATAGCTCTTCTCGTAGGTCTTGAGCACCGCGGTCGGGATCGATGTACGACTCACGCCGTGATAGCCGTCGCAGCCGGCGATATAATCGCAGTCGATTCGTTGCGATGATCCTTCCTTGTCGTAGGTCACATAAGGTCGTTTCGATGCGATCTCGTGCAGCTGGACGTTATCTGCTTCGTCGATCACCTTTGCGCCGGCGGCATCACGGGCGGCAAAGAGGTCTTCGGTGATGGCGGTCTGGCCGTAGGCCATCATCGGCTTGCCGGTATATTTTTTGGTGTCGATGAGAAGGCGCGGCCGGTCCTCCCAGGCTATCCATGAGCCGTCATGAGGCTGGCCTTCGCGATCCATGCGTTCGCCCAGTCCTACCTCGCGCAACAGCACGACGGTGCCGGCTTCCAGCACGCCGGCGCGAATTCGCTCCAGCACGTGGCCGCGGGTCTGCCGCTCCAGCACGATGCTGTCGATGCCGTTGCGATCGAGAATATGGGAGAGCAACAGCCCGGCCGGACCGGCGCCGATGATGGCGACTTGGGTGCGCATGAAGGTATCTTAGCGGAGCATGATCTTTTCGGAAAACCGGCATCCGCCCCCGGATCATGTCCGCGGGCAGGCTTATTCCGGATCATGCTCTACCCGGAAATCCCCATCGCCTCGACGAAGGCGCGCCGCACCGCCGGCGGCTGGCCGTAATGGTGACGGAATTCCTTCAGCCGCTGCCTCAAGATCGGGTCCTTGTCGAAGTCGGCGAGCGCAATGCCCTCGGTGTTGAACTCGCGCGCCATGTTCGGCAGGGCAATGCAGGCCGCCGCGTTGGCGCTGCGAATGACGCCGGCCGGTTCCTTGCCGGCCGCGACAGCGTCGATCTCTTGAAAAAATCTGTTGCGCATCATGGTGATGCCGATGTCGCTCGATCGCAAATTCTCCTTGGTGCGGTCGGCAATGCGGCCCTGCCCGACCCAGGCGACAATGTCCTGGTTGATGACGTGGCTCGAAATCCAGCGGCCGTTCTCGTCCTTGATCGGGCTCACCCAGGTTGGTACGCGCTCCTGCACGTAAGGCTCGCGGTCCTTCGGCACGCGCATGAAGAACCAGGCAACGCTCAGCGTGTTCTCGTCATCGACCGGCACGCGCCATTCGAAATGGCTGCCGAGATAAAACCCATTCGGCCATAGCGCGACGCGCCCCACGGTCCAGTACCGGTCCTGTTCGCTCTGGCCTTCGCGCACGCGTTTGTAGATGAAGCCGTGCTCGAATTCCTCGAACTTCAGCTTGAGATGCTTCGGCGCCGCGTTCGCGTCGCCGCCGCGCAGCCGACCGCCCCAATTGTCATGCATCCATTCGAAATGAACAGGATCGATGGAATTTTCCTGGCACTGAAACCAGTTGCACGGAATGTCGGCGAGCACGATTTCGCGAAAGCCGTTGGCCCAAGTGAACGGTTCCCACACCGGCAGTTGCGGCGCCGGCAACGGGCCGAGATAGGCGAACAGCAGACCTGCGCATTCCTTCACCGGATAGGCCTTGGCGTCACAGCCGGCCTTCGATGGCTTTGGGCTCGCGGTGTCCTCATAGGGTTGTTCGAGGCACCGCCCGGTCTGATCGACGAGCCAGCCATGGTAGCTGCAGCGAATACCGTTTTCCTCGACCCAGCCGTAGGACAGGTCGGCACGGCGGTGCGGACAATGCCGGTCGACCAACCCGTAGCGGCCGCGTAAATCCTTGTAGAGAACGAGATCCTCGCCCAAAAGGCGGATGGTTTTGATCGGATTGGCGTCGAATTCGCCGGCGCCCGCAACAGGTTGCCAATAGCGGCGCAATAGCTCGCCCATCGGCGTGCCGGGTCCAACGCGCGTGAGCGTTTCGTTACGGGCGGCAGTGAGCAAGCCTTCCTCCCCTATTGGTCGACCTCAGCCGTCAGCGATTATTTCACCTCTTGCCGCGCACGGGGAGAGGGGGCTTCGCCGCAGCTCAAGCCATTGGCCGATCACGGCATCGGGCAATCCGAGGCAATTGTATCAAATCAAAGATAACTCCTTATCGGCGGTTCAATCGTTCTGGTGTTCTATGGTGCGATGCACGCAGCCGAAGAAAAAAGCCCGCACGCCGCTGCATGGATCGTAGAGCCGGATCATGCCAGCGCGAGCCTTCGCGCGCGCAAAGGCTTTCGTGCGCGGCGGGACGACGCGACATCCACGCGGACCGTCATCGTCTCCTCGTTGTTTCTTGTGCTTTTCACCACAGGATTGCTGATTGGCGGCCATGTCGCGATCGATCCGCTGCTGCACAAGGCGACGGCCGCCTCGGATTCCGAATCGGTCGGCGATCTCATCTCTCCAATGCCCGATGGCAAGTATTGCCGTCATATGTCCTTTGATAATGCGACGTCGGACATGATCGAGGGAACCGTCGAGCCCTGCCCGGATAACATCGTCGGGGGACAATCCCGCCGTACCGGCCGCGGTTTCTCGTGGGGCGAGCACTGAACTTACGGCGAGCACTGAAGCCGACCGGTCGGTACGTCCAATCCTGTCCGCTTGCCCGATACAGGCCGGGTTGCAAAAATGCCGGCGGTGTCGGAGACCGTACTTTCGCCACCTTTGGACGAGCACTGTTGCCGGGGCGGATCGGGCGACATGCACAGCTCAAGCATAGGTCGTCAACGGCCCTTTGCACCACGGCTTTCGCCGCGTGCGAATAAGATTCTCAAACACTTCGGGGGGAATATCCATGCGGATCGCGCGTTTTGTCTGTTTGCTGGCGCTGTTGACCGCCGTATCGCCTTACCGTCTTGACAGGGCGAACGCCCAGGCCAGCCCGGATGTCCAACAGGCCTGCACGCCCGATGCCATGCGGCTATGCTCGGAATTCGTTCCAGACGTCGCTAAGATCACCGCCTGCATGACAGCAAAACACGCGCAGCTCAGTTCAGCTTGCCGCATCGCGATGCGCGGCGGCGGGCACGAGGCAAAGCATGAGGCGAGACACGAAACGAGGCGCGCGACGCGGCATGAGGCGAGGCATCAGGCGCACTCTCACGGTGTGCGGGAACACTGCGATAAGTTCACGCATCTTTGCAGTTGATCAAAGCCGAGGCGGCAGCACCTACCACCCGGTTATTTGACCGGCCAGCACTCGAATGCGGTCGGCTGGATGGAAAGGTCTCTGCTGTCGCACAAAAAAACATCCTGGTCCTTCTGCAGGACCAGCGTGCCGACGACGCCGGATTGGTTGCCGGTTAGCCCTTTGATTTCGAACCCTTGTGCAGTCAGCGACGACAATGAAACAAATTTTATCGCCCGCGGCTGCTGCGCCCCGGCCGGTTGACAGAATAAGGACAACAAAGCTGCCGCAACGATCAGGCTCGCCCCGGTGAGGGCATATCGCGTCGCCATGCAGGCCTCCTTCGTGCGCTAATTCTGCGGCATCGGATCGATGCCGAGTTCCTTGGCGAATGCGGCCACCTTGGCCCGCTGCCCGTCGATCGATTTGGCAAACTCCTCCGGCCCGCCGATGTTCAGGATTTGACCCGTGGCACTCAGACGGTCTTTGATCGTTTCGTCGGCGACCGCGCGGAAATCGGCGGCGATCCGCTGCCGAAGTTCGAGCGGCATCCCGGTTGGTCCAAACAAACCGACAAGGCCATCGAGCGTCAGCGCCGGATAGCCCGCTTCCCGCACCGTCGGCAGATCCGGCTCGGTCGGAGCACGCTCCGTGTTGGTCACCGCGAGGAGCTTGATCTTGCCCGATTGCCGTTGCGGCCGGACGATCGCCAGCGCGGACTCGTAGACCTGTACGCGGCCCTCGGCGAGATCGTTGGCCGCATCCACCGGATTCTTGTACGCGACTTTGCTGATATCCAAACCTTCCTGCTTCAACCAGCCGGCAAACATGAAATCGAGCGCGCCGGTCACGCCGGCCCAGTTGAGCTTACCCGGCTCGCTGCGGGCGAGCGCAACGAGTTGGCCGAGCGAATTGACGCCCAGGCTCGTCGGCACGGAGATGGCGACGATCGTGTTGGATACGCGCGTAATCGGCAAGAGATCGTCCGGCGCGTAGGGCAGGTGGTCGTGCAGAAACGGATGCGCGGTGAACGACGAGGTCGGCGCAAATAACAGCTGGTAATCGTCATGAGCGCTGACGAAAGCGTTGATGGCAACGATGCCGTCGCCGCCGGGACGGTTTTCGACGACCACCGGCTGGCCCCAGCGTTTGCTGAGCCGGTCGGCGAACAGCCGCGCCTCGATATCCGAGCCGCTTCCCGGGCCGAGGGTGAGAATGAATTTCACCGACCGGGCCGGCCAATCCGGTGCGGCCGACGCCAGAGGTATTCCGACCGCGAAGAGTAGAGCGGCGAAGAGAACAAAAGCCGCAGCAAACAAGTGACGCGGCTGCGTGCGCATAGAGTCCTCCCCATTCGACATCGCAGCGCTCTTGCGCCGACCGGCCTTTAGCTTTCTAGCCCGGTCGGCACGTTCTTGTTCTCGCTCGCAAGCTTCATGCCGGCGGCGAGCGCCATGGTTTCGGCCAGCGCGGCAAAATCCTTTTGCAGATAATCTTCCGGATTTTTCTGCAGCGTGGCGGCGCCGAAATGGCTTTGCAGCACCTCGCGGGTCGCCGCCGTCACCGGCATCGGCACGTCCATTTCGCGGGCGAGTTCGAGGCCGAGATCCAGGTCCTTGCGCAACAGCTCCGGCGTGAACGTCGTCGTCCAGTCGAGATTGACCAGCGCCGGCGATTTGTAGCGCGTGAACATCGAGCCCATCACGCCATTGTTGAGGAAGGCAAGGAAAGCATGGCGCGGCACGCCCATCTTGTTGGTGAGAAGCGTGATCTCGATCAGGTTCTCGATGACGACGCCGAGCATGACATTGTGAGCGATCTTGCAGACGCGCGCGAGCTCGCCGTCGCCGACATAGGATACGCCGCGCGGCGCGAATACTTCGATCAGCGGCATGGCGATCTTGCACGCGGCTTCGGGGCCCGACACGACCGCCGAGAGTTTGCCGGCCTTGATCACCTTGGCATTGCCGCTCACCGGCGCGGCGACGAAGTCGGCGCCGAGCTGTTTCAGCTTGTCGCGGATCGCGGCTGATTCCTCGACCGCAATGGTCGAGCAGTCGACCACGACCGCGGGCATCTTGCCGCCCTGGCTGCACACGCCGGTCTTGCCGTAGAGAACGTCCTGGACGTCCTTGCCGGTGGCGACGATCGAGAACAGCACGTCGACGTCTTTAAGATCGGACAGATGATCGACCACCTTGCCGCCGATCTTCTCAAGCGGCTCGGCCTTGGCGCGTGTACGATTCCAGATCGAAACGTCATGGCCGGCCTTGATGAGCCGCTCGGCCATCGGAAAGCCCATGCGGCCCATGCCGATCCAGCCGATCTTCTGCGTGTTCTTGGTGGCCATGCCCGACTCCTGTTTCGCAATTTCGTGGGGTCGGGCTTGTCCTAGCACAGGGCGCGCAGGCGCGCCAAAGCGACGGCTTGTCCTCGGGCGGGGAGCCGCACTATCCTGAAAATGCAATGCACGATATTCTCGACAACCTCACGCCCGCGCCCCTTGGCGTCGACGTCGGCCCATTCCGGCGCGCCGCGCGCAATGCATTTCCCTTCGTCGTGGTCGGCGCGATGTGGGAGGCGGTGGCGCATTTCGGCCTATTCCCGGCGCAATTCTTCCCATCGCTGGAAACCGTCGCCGCCACTTTCGCGCGGCTCACGTTCAACGGCGTTCTGCCGCATCATGCCTTGGATACGCTCGTTCGGCTCACCGCCGGTTTCGCGCTTGCAGCGCTGGTGGGCGTCTCGATCGGCATTGTCATGGGGCGGTCGCGCCGCGCCGAGGACATTTTGCTGCCGCTCGTGAGCATCGGAGCGCCGATCCCCGGTCTTGCCTACGCGCCGCTGTTCCTGTTGTGGTTCGGGCCCGGTAACGTCTCGGCTGTCGTGCTGGTCGCGTTCGTTTCCGCTTTTCCGATCATCTACAATTGCTGGACCGGCGTTAAAGCGGTCAAGGAAATCTGGCTGCGTTCGGCGCAGGCGATGGGCGCGGACGATCGCCGTCTGTTCAGCCATGTCGTCCTGCCGGGAGCGCTGCCCTATATCCTGACCGGCCTGCGGCTCGGACTGGCGCAGGCTTGGCGCATTCTGGTCGCCGTCGAAATGCTCGCCGCGGTGCCGTGGGGCTTGGGCTGGCTCATTTTCGGCGCACAGGAATTCCTCAACACCGACGTGATGCTGGCCGGCATCGCGGTGATTGCCGTCATCGGGCTTGCGCTGGAGAAGCTGGTATTTCAGCCGCTGGAGGAATTCACCGTGGTGCGCTGGGGCATGATGTCATGACCGCCGATCGAATACGCTCACTGCGGCGCGGAGCGGTGACGCTCGTGGTGGTGGCCGCGGCCTATCAGGCGATCGCGCGCAGCGGCTATTTTGCGCCGGCCTTGATGCCGTCGCTCGGCGCCGTGGCGCGCACGCTCGTGGATTCCATCCTGGACGGCACCATGCTGTGGCACGCGGCTTTCACACTCTATCGCGTGCTGTGCGGTTTCAGTCTTGCTATTTTTATCGGCTTGCCATTGGGCGTGCTGATGGGCCGCTACCGCGCCGTCGAAAATTTCGTTCTGCCGCTCTCCAGCGCGTTGATGCCGATCCCGTCGCTGGCCTGGATTCCGGTCTTCATCCTCTGGTTCGGGCTCGGCAATACGGTGACCATCCTCATCGTGTTTTACGCCGCGCTATTTCCGATGCTGCTCAACACCTGGACCGGGGTGCGATCGGTCAACCCGATCTGGCTACGCGCGGCCGGCGCCATGGGCGCAAGCGAACACGCGTTGTTCTGGAAAGTCATCATTCCCGGCGCTTCGCCGTTCATCATCGCCGGCTTGCGGCAGTCATTCCTGCGCGCCTGGATCGCCGTCATCGGCGCGGAAATGCTGGCGGGTTCCGATTGGGGCTTGGGTTGGGTGATTTTCGACGCCAAGGAATTCCTCAACACCGACGTGATGCTCGCTTCCCTCGTCGTCATCGGCTGCATCGGCTTCGTCACCGAGCGTCTCGTCTTCGGCTCGATCGAGCGCGCCACGATCTATCGCTGGGGCATGGCGCGATCGGCGAAAGGGTAGCCTGACCGCGTTTCCCGGGCGTCACTCCGGTTTCAGATTCGCAGCCTTGATAATCCCTTGATACCTTTCGCTGTCGGCGCGAACGAATGCGCTGAATTGATCGATCGACAAAGCCGACACATCGGCGCCATTTGCCTCCAGCTTCGCCTTGATATCCGGTTCGACGATAACCTTATTGATCGCGGTATTGAGCCGCGTCACGAGATCCAATGGTATTCCGCGCGGGCCGAAAAATCCGGCCCACAGCGTGAAATCGAAATCGGTGATCCCGGTAACCTCGGCGACGGTCGGCATGTCGGGCGCCGCCGGCGCGCGTTTCGCCGTCGATACCGCCAGCATCTTGATCCGGCCGCCCTGCACCAGCGGCACCGCGCCTGGGTATCCGGGAAAGTAAAAATCGACTTGGCCGCCTGCCACATCGTTCAAGGCCGGACCGGCGCCTTTGTACGGCACGTGAACCAGTTTATTGTCGAGCTTGAGTTTTAACAGCTCGCCGGCCAGATGGCCGGGTGTGCCAATGCCTGCGGAGGCGAAGGTGAGCGCCTGATTGGAGCGCAGCGCTGCCACCCATTGCGCCGCAGTCGAGAACGGAGACTTGGGCGGCACCACCAGCGCCAGCGGCACGACCCCGGCAAGCGCGATCGGCTGCAAATCCTTCAAGGGATCGTAGCCGACGTCTTTCATGAAATAGGGATTGATGGCGATCTCGGGCGTTTGACCGACCGTCAATGTGTAGCCGTCCGGGACGGCATTGACGACGTCGCGGGCGCCGATCGTACCGCCCGCGCCGGACCGGTTCTCGACCGCTATCGATTGACCGAGCTCGATGGAAAGCTGATTGGCGATGATGCGACCGAGGATGTCGCCGGTGCCGCCCGGAGGAAAGTTGACGATCAGGCGGATCGGGCGGCTCGGATAGCTCTGCGGCCAGGCCGGTACGGCTGCAATCGAAAATCCGATCGCAAGCGTCGCGGCTGCGACCGCGCGAGCAATCCAAATTCGCTTCATGGCGCCCCCATTTTTCCGGCTGGCTGCAAGTGCCCGCTTCTGGCACAAAGTGCCCGCGCTACCGGAAGCGTGCATGTTAGAGCATCATTATGCTCAGAGAAAAGCTTGGGGAAGCGAAACAGAAAGTGGCGATGGCCCACATCGAGGCGCACGACATCACGCTGACCTACGCCACGCCCAGCGGCGCGGTGCCGGGTGTCCGCGGCGTGAGCTTCGGCATGGACGCTTCGGAATTCCTCTGCATCGTCGGGCCGAGCGGGTGCGGCAAGTCGACGCTGCTCAATATCATTGCCGGATTTCTCACACCGACCGCCGGCGAAATCCGCATCGGCGGCGCGCCGGTGAAGGGCTACGGCATGGACCGCGGCGTCGTGTTTCAGGATTTCGCTCAGCTGTTTCCCTGGCGCACCGCGCTCGGTAATGTGACCTTCGGGCTCGAAATGAAGGGCGTGCCCAAGGCCGAGCGCGAGGCCATCGCGCTCGAACAACTTCGCCTCGTCAAGCTGGAAAATTTCACCCGCTCCTATCCGCACCATTTGTCGGGCGGGATGCAGCAACGGGTCGCGATTGCGCGGGCGCTGGCGTACAATCCGGCGGTGCTGTTGATGGACGAGCCGTTCGCGGCGCTCGATGCGCTCACTCGCGACGAAATGCAACGGCTTCTCGCCGAGGTCTGGCGGACGACGCGCAAGACGGTGATCTACGTGACCCATAATGTCGCCGAAGCCGTTTATCTCGCCGACCGGGTGGTGGTGATGACGCCGCACCCGGGCACGGTGAAGACGGAAGTATCCATTCGCCTGCCGCGCCCGCGCAATCCGCTCAGCGTCGAATTTCTCGATTACCAGAAAGAGCTGCTCCATCTTCTCGGACACGACAAGAGCGCGTGACGGAAGCGATCGACGTCAGGACCAAAACGAAAAAGTTCGGAGGAATCTCATGCCCCAACAGATCAATCTCTCTCGCCGGCGATGCCTGGCCGCAGCCGGCGCCGGCGCGCTCGCGCTCGGTTTCGGTTCGACGCGGTCGGCGTCGGCGGACGTGACCATCCGCCAGGGCTACCAGACCAATATCTGGGGGATGCCGACCTACTATTTGATGAAGTCCGGCTATCTCGAGAAACATGGCATCGCCGTCGAGGAATTCGCGGTTCCCTCCGGCAACATCACGATGCAGCAGATGGTGGCGCGCCAAGTCGACCTCGGCACCTATGCCGGTCCGTCTTTCATCATCGGCAACGCCAAGGGCGGCCTGGTCGCGATCGCCGTGATCGAGCATGTCGGCAAGACGGCGCGCGTCACCGCGCGCACGGATTTGAACATCACCAAGATCGAACAATTGCGCGGGAGGCGGATCGCCAACCAGACCGGCTCCTCGGTCGGCAACGACCTTGTCGATATCGTCCTGCCGCAACACGGACTGAACAAGGGCGACTACACGGAAGTCCGCATGGACGTCAACAACATGGTGGCCGCGCTCGCCGCCAAGACGGTCGACGCGATGGTCAACGTCGAACCCTACAACGTCATCGCCGTCGCCGACGGCATCGGCACCGACCTCGGGGACTTTTCCAGTTTCGATGCCATGCCGGTATTCATGGCCGCGACACCCGATTTCGTACAGCAGAAGCCCGACACCGTCGTCGCTTATCTGAAGGCCTGGCTCGACGCCGCGCACGATTTCAAGGACAATCCACAAAAGGTCAACGAAGTCATCTACAAGTTTTACGCCGACAAGGGCTACAAGATGTCGCCGGAGGTGTTCGCGACCGCACTGTCGCGCGTCGAGGTAAGCCCCGGGTTTCCCGATAACCTCAAGCCCTACATGCAGCAGCAGGCGGAGATCCTGGTGAAGGAAAACATCATCAAGACCATTCCGGATTGGAGCACGGCGCTACGCCCGGATTTCATGGAGAAAGCCAAGGCGGGGGCGTAAAGTTGACATCCGTGAATTCATAGCAATCGTGAATCGTCATGGTCGGGACGGGCACCCCGCGACGCCCGCGTCGCGGGGACCCCATTGTCCCGGCCATCCACGTCTAAGATATTATCTCGGACATCGCGCAGGAGACTTGTATGGCGACCGAAAAGAACCCGCTCACGAACGGCTATCAACCCGTCACTTGGAATTTCAAGCTTTTGGCCAACGATATGCTTGGCGGTTTTGGCGGCATGGGCGAAGGCATGTCGGTGCAGATCGCGCCCGACGGCCGGCGCATCATCTGGCTGGCGCATGAAAGCGCGCCGAAGAATTTCACCGCCGTCGATGTCTCCGATCCGCGCAAACCCAAGGTGGTGTGCCAGACCGACCTGCCGCACGCCAATATGCGGTCGAACTCGCTCGAGACCTGCGGCAACCTGATGGCGGTGGCCTATCAGACGTCGAAAAAGGATCTGAAACCGGCCGGCTTCGAGCTGTTCGACATTTCCAAGCCGGAGCATCCGAAATCGATTTCGTTCTTCGACTGCTCGGGCCCGCATTCGCGCGGCGTGCATCAGCTCTGGTTCTGCGACGGCGAATACGTGCACTGCGCGTCGGGATCGCGCGATTTCGTTCCAACCAATCCGGGCGACGACCAGTTCTATCGCTGCGTCGACGTGCGCAATCCGTCAAAGCCCGTCGAAGTCGGCCGCTGGTGGATGCCCGGCACGCGCCAGGGCGACAACGTCATGCCGCCGACGCGGCATCCGATCGACAAAGGTTTTCGCGCCCACAATACCAACGTCTATCCGCAACGGGGCGACCGCTGCTACCTCGCCTATATCGACGGCGGCATGTTCGTGCTCGACATTTCCGACAAGGCGAATCCGAAGAAGGTTTCGCAATGGACCAATTCGCCGCCCTATACCGGCTTCATGCATACCGTGGTGCCGTTGTTCGATCGCGGGTTGATGCTGGTGACCGACGAGTCGACGGAGAACAACGCCAAGGACTGGCCGAAACTGATCTGGGTGCTCGACGCGCGCGAGGAGACGAACCTCGTGCCGATCTCGACTTGCCCGTTGCCCGATCACGGGATTTACGCGCAAGCCGGCCGCTTCGGCGCCCACAACATTCACGAGAACGTGCCGCTGCCGACCGCATGGCAGTCCGATCAGATCGTGCTCGGCACTTTCTTCAACGGCGGCTTGCGCGCCTACGATATTGCCAATCCGTACCAACCGAAGGAAGTCGGCATCTTCATGCCGCCGGCGCCTCCCGGCGCGCCGACCGGCACGATCCAGATGAACGACGTCTTCGTCGACGAGCGCGCCGTCGTTTACACCGTCGATCGCCACATCGGCGGGTTGTACATCCTCGAGATGGATTTCTGATTATCGACCGCCATGCTCGACCTGTTCCCCTCGCGTGAGGCGAGCCCGTTCGGACGGAGGCTGAAACGCGAGCGCGGTGCGCGGATTCCGGTGACCGTCGTCACCGGGTTTCTCGGCGCCGGCAAGACGACGCTCATCCGCCGCTTTCTCAAATCCCCGGAAGGTCAAGGCACCGCTGTGATCGTCAACGAGTTCGGCGCCGTCGGCATCGACGACGCACTCGTTCGCGCGGCCGCCGAAACGACCGTGCTGCTCGGCAACGGCTGTCTGTGCTGCATCACGCGGACCGATTTGCAGGTCGCGCTGCGGCAGCTCGTCTTCGATCGCGAGCGCGGCACGGCGCCGCCTTTCGCCCGCGTCTTGATTGAAACTTCAGGGCTCGCCGATCCGGCGCCCATCCTGCAGACCTTCTCCACCGATCGCGCGCTCGGCGGCGAATTTCATATCGACGTCGTGCTCGCCGTGGTCGATGCCGTGAACGGCGAGGCGGCGCTCGCGGATGCCGCGGAGGCGCGCAAGCAGGTCATACTCGCCGACCGGCTCATCATCTCAAAGTCCGATCTCGCGACCGCGGCCAGTGTCGAAGCGCTGACGCATCGCCTGCAACAGCTCAATCCGCGCGCCGCAATCGACATCGCGGTCGCCGGCGCGCTCGAGCCAAATCGCATCATCGAGCCGGCGACACGCGAACGTTCAAGCTTTATCGCCGAAGCGGAGCATAGCGACGGCATCGCGAGCTTCGTGCTGGAATGGCAAGACCCGATCCAATGGCCGGCCTTTTCGCGCGCCATGGAGACGCTAATTGCGTTGCGCGGTCCGGACCTTCTGCGCGTCAAGGGTCTGCTCAACGTCACCGGATGCCACGGGCCGGTCGTGGTGCAATACGTTCAACACCTGTCGCATCCTCCGGTCGAGCTCGAATCCTGGCCGGACGAAAACCGCAATAGTCGCGTGGTGTTCATCACGCGCAATATGCGCGAACGCCAGGTGCGCGATCTGTTTTCCGCCGTTCGGGAACTGGCGAAGGAATAGCGCGAGCAGTCGACGCCAATGACCTTAAGCGAAAGTTGCGCCTTGAGAAAGAGGCGCCAGGTTCGCCACCGTAACTTCGCCGTCGGTAATGTAGTGGTTGACTTGTTTGATTGGCAGATGTTGGCCGGATCGATATGAATTCGCGTCCGCGATGACTTTGCTATTTTCCAAATCGGCGATGATGAAGTCTCGCTCGGCATTCGTATCCGCATCGGTGGCGTGGGTAATCTGGAAGGTGAGTTGAGTGAGGGAAAAACCGGTATCTTTGGTGCCGGCTCCGACCCAGAGAACGTGTTCATTGTGCGGCGGGCGGTCGGTGTTCAGCCAGAAACTGGCTACTCCCACCGTGGCTTTGGCACGCGCGAGGCTCAACGCCCAAAAACGAATGTGGTGGCGCTTGCGTGGGCTGTTATCGATTGCCTTCTGGAACCCGATGTCTTGGCCGCGTCCGAACAGATAGAGAGTGCTAAACGGGGCGGTCGGATAGGGCGAGTTGAATACGAACGCTCGAATCATGCGCCACGAGCTTGCCACGCCCAGCCGATCGGCCTCCGACCAACCGGCGACGGCAAAAGCGGCGCGGAGCTGTTGCAGCGTGCCTATCAGCACGAGATTGACGGGATCACCCGGCAATCCGTCGCCGGTAATCGCAAAGCGAGGCACACGTTTGCGCTGGAGGATTTTAAGGCCCATGCGAACGGCGCGCGGGAGGATGAGATACGCGGCGACTCCATAAGTAAGGGCCACGGCCAAAACCGACGGCAGCCTGCGGTCCGTAATTCTGAAAACAAAGACGATTAACCAGACGCTAAGGACGCCCAACGCGAAGATGAGCAAGCGGCGGAGTGCGCGTTTCAGCAATCTCACGATTGAGCCACCATATAGTGCGCCACGCCTGGACGCCGAAGAGATGGCCGATGGTAAGCGGCCATCCCACAAAATGCAGTAGCATTAGCATTATTGATTTCGATCAATGCAAATCCTCGTTTCGACTGTTTCAGCTATGCCAAAATGTGTCAGCCCCCACGTTGCGGCGACGGCGATTTAAGGAACATTTCCCATGTGCAGATTTCTGGCGACATGCATTTCTGTTATTTTTCTGATGCTTCAAATTTTGCCGGCTCAATCAGATGAGCTTCCGGTTCTTAACGTGTTACCGCTCTGTCGCGGAATTGTCAGTCAAGGCGACGCTCCGTTGCAGGCAGGCGATCGATCCGTGACGGTCGAGGAATGCCTGAAGGCCGAGCAGGACGATCGAGCGACGATGAAACAAGAGTGGTCCACATTTTCAGCGTCGGACAGGAAGAATTGCATCGCGGAATCTACCATGGGCGGCGAGTCGAGCTATACCGATCTTCTCACTTGTCTCGAAATGGCGCGAGACGTCAGACAGATGAAACAGTCACCCGCGGGCGCGAAGATTGATTGACCCATGAAAATGAGTTCGGCGCGTGGCGCAAAGCCGACGTGCGGAAGCCGCCGATCCATGCTCGCTTTCAGGAGTAAGAGCAAACATCGCGATTTGACTAGCTACATCCGCTTGCGACCCGAAGCGTCCAGTAGCCAATACGGGACTTGGCCGATCGTTCGCGTCAGCCGAAGGTGAAGGCGTCGTGATAGGCGCCCTGGACGCTGCCGCCGGGTACCGGACCGCCGCCGGGGACGTGCACCATGTTGCCGATCACGGCGACGGTGGCGCCATGCAAGCCGTGGCGCGGGATTGCCATCGGCGTGAGCGCCTCCCAGGTGTCGGTCTTCGGATCGTAGGCCTCGTTGGTGCCGAACACCCGGCCGGTGGCCTCGCCGCCGAACACCACGATCTTGCCGTTGATATAGACGCACGACGGGCCGCTGCGCGCCGTCGGCAACGGGGCGCGGAAGGTCCAGCCATCCGTCTTCGGATCGTACACCGCGTTGAGCGAAGTGTTGAAATCGTAAGAGTCCATGCGGCCGGCGATGGCGTGAATTTTTCCATCGACCACGGCGACGCCCATGTGATCGCGCTGGCCGACGAACGGTTGCGTGCCGGTCGAGCCGCGCATGCTGGCAAGGTCGGTGTATTTGTTGCTCGCGGGATCGTAAACCTCGTGCCACTCCACCGAGCGCACGTCGCGTCCGCCGAGCAGATGAATCTTACCGTCGAGCACGATGGCCGAGATCGCGCCGCGCGGACGCGACAATCCCGCGATCGGCGCCCACTGGTCGGTCGTGGAATCATAAACGAAGCATTTTGAATGCGGGCAGCGGTTCTGTTCGACGAAGCCACCGAAGGTGTAGATCCTCGTACCGATGGAAACGCCCGCCACGTGATTGCAGGGGTGAGGGAACGGCGCCTTCAGCGACCACGATTTCGTCGCCGGGTCATAGACCTGATGAAAATCCTGATCGACGCGGTGCTTGGCGTAACCGGCGATGCTGTGGATTTTGCCGCTGCATTCGATGACGGCGTGCTCGCCGGTCGGGATCGGCAGCCGCGGCTGCTCGACCCATTTGCCGGGATTGGCGGCTTTGGGGGCAACGCTGGTCATATAGCGCTGCTTCTCGACGGTCGCCGGGATGGCGGTGATGGATTTGTCGTTCAGGCCGAGAAAAACCGGAAGCTCTGGTTCTGTCATGATGCACCTCAACTCACGTAAGCAGGGACGGCGTCGCGCAACAATTGGCGCGTCAGTTCCACGCCCTCGCGCGCGACGTCGTAGGGCGCGCGGGCCCATTGATCGGGATTGGGAGCTTCGTAGCTCAGATAGCCGGTATATTTTTTCTCCGCCAACAGGCCGAGCATCTCGCGCCATTTGACGACGCCTTTGCCGGGCGGCAGGCGATCAGTCGGCCGGGCCACGCCGGCGACCGGGTTCGGCGAAAGATCGCTGTACTGGAAGCAGAAAATCCGCTCGGCCGGCACGCTCTCGAAACCGCGGCCGCCGGCGCCACTGCGGGTAAAGTGATAGGCATCGATCAGATATCCGCAGTTTTCCTTGCCAGCGCCGTCGAGCAATTCGCGCAGGACCGCCAGCTTGTTGAGCACCGGATGCTGCGAATTGAATTCGATGGCCAGCCGCAGGCCGTATTCGGCGGCGATGTCGCCGGCCCGTTTGAGATATCCGATCGCATCCGGAATCGAGCCTTGGACCGGTCCTGGCGCGCTCATCAGCATATCGCACTTGAGCGCGACCGCGTTCTCGCACGATTCCCGGAATACGCCGAACAGCCGCTTGCTTTCATCGCCGGCGGCGAACAGCCAGCCATATTCGACGCCGAGAACGCCGACCGGAATGCCGCCGTTGCGAATGAGATCGAGCACCTGCGCATTGCTCATGCCGGCATCGAAGCAGCGCTTGAAGTCGGTGCGGCGCAGCTCGACCGCGTCATAGCCCGCGACGCGCGCGGCATCGAGCGCGGTCGCAAGCGGCGTGGTGTCGATCGTCCACATATGCAAAGCGAGCCGCCCAAACTTTTCCGCCATGCCTGACGTGCTCCGTTACGACGATGACCTGATCGACACCGACCTGCCGCCCGCATGGAAGGTCGATGACGGGTCAATTGCGCCGTTATTGGCCTTCATATTGAAGGATGTAAAGCCCCGCGTTCCGCGGCGTTGAGATCGTGAGGGGGTTCTGGTTAGATGCCGCCGCTCGACCATCGGCCATACTCGCGATGGACGGATTTCGCGCGAGCAATCCGGTCTCCGACTTCGCCTGGCGTTACCATCGCATGAGCGTGAACGGCGCATGACGCAAAAATTCGAATTCACCGTCAACGGCAGGCCGGTTGGCGTCTCGCTCGACAACGAGGAAACGCCGCTCCTGAATGTTTTGCGCAACGATCTTGGTCTGATGGGCACGAGATTCGGCTGCGGCCTCGATCAGTGCGGCTGCTGCATGGTGCTGATCGATGGCGCGCCCGAGAAGTCCTGCACCAAACCGGTCTGGAGCGTCTCCGGCAAGACCGTCACCACCATCGAGGGTCTGGGCACGCCGGAACGCCCTCACCCGCTGCAACAGGCCTTCATCGACGAGCAGGCCGGCCAATGCGGCTACTGCCTCGCCGGCATCCTGATTGCGGCCAAGGCGCTGCTCGAGCGCAACCCATCGCCGACGCGGCCTGAAATCGCACAGGCGCTCGACGGCAATATCTGCCGCTGCGGCGCGCATAACCGGATCATGCGTGCGGTCGAAAAGGCGGCGGCGCAAATGCGCGCGGGCGTAAGGCCAGGGATACACCAATGAACGCACCCGTCCTTCCCGGCCCGCTAGCCGACAATCCGCGGCTCGATCGCTGGGTGACATTTTCCGCGCCCGGCAAAGTGACCGTCGGCACCGGCCGCGTCGAGCTCGGCCAGGGCGTGCTGACGGCGATGACGCAGATCGCCGCCGACGAACTCGACGTCGCGATGGGGCGCGTCACGATCCGTTCGGGCGACACCGAATTCACGCCGAACGAGGGCTACACCGCCGGCAGCCAGTCGATCCAATTCGGCGGCGTGGCGATGCGGCAGGCCTGCGCGGACGTGCGCGGCCTGTTCATCGATCGGGCAGCGAAACTGCTTGGCTGCAAGGCCGGCGAACTCAGCATTCGCGACGGCACTATTCTTCGCAACGGCGCACCGACCGGCCAGGATTACTGGACACTCGCGGGCACGGTCGACCTCGCCACCAACGCGACCGGCGGCGGCAAGCGCAAGGCGGTCGCGGATTTCAACAGCATCGGCCGCAGCAGCACGCGCCTCGATTTGCCGGCAAAGATTTTTGGCAAGGCAGCCTTCATCCACGACATGGTGCTCGACGGCATGGTGCATGCGCGGGTCGTGCGCCAGCCCAACCGCGGCGCTGCCATCGCGACAATCGACGAACAGGCGATCAAGCGCGCCGCCAAGGCGCCGGTCGAATTGGTGCGCAACGGCAATTTCCTCGCCATCGTCGGCGACGACGAGACCGCCGTCGACTTGGCTGGCGCCGCCGCGACCGATCACGTCACCTGGCAACACGTCGAGACGCCAACGCCGCTTCAGGCCGAGGCGTCCTGGCTGATACAACGGCCGGCGGTCGACCGCATCCTCGGCGCGCCGGAGACGGCCGACCCGCAAGGCCGCGCGCGTTTCGAATCGACTTTTACGCGCGGGCATCTCGCGCATGCTTCGATCTCGCCGTCCTGCGGCTTGGCGCTCTATCGCGATGGCCACCTCACGGTCTGGACGCATTGCCAGGGTGTGTTCCCGCTGCGGGCGGCGCTGGTGCGCACGCTCGGCCTCGACGCGTCGGCGATTACCGTGCGCCACGTGCAGGGCTCCGGCTGCTATGGCCATAACGGCGCCGACGACGCCGCCGCCGACGCCGCCATCATCGCGATGAAAATGCCGGGCAAGCCGATCCGCGTGCGCTGGCGCCGCGAAGAGGAATTTCTCTACGAGCCGAAGAGCCCGGCGATGGTGGTGAAGGTCCGTGCTTTGCTCGATGAAGCCGGCAAGCCTTCCGACTGGACCGCGGAAATCTGGAGCGGCACGCACAATTATCGCCCCGGCGCCGGCGGCAACCTGTTGGGCGCGCAGGCGCTGCCCAATCCGCCGCCCGAGCCGCCCCCGGGCGACGTGCCGGAAGCCAATGGCGGCGGCGCCACCCGCAACGCCGAGCCGCTCTACGACATTGCAGAGAAACGCATCATCCACCATCTGGTGACGGAGACGCCGGTGCGCACCTCGGCGCTGCGCGGGCTCGGCGCCATGCCGAACGTGTTCGCGATCGAATGCGCCATCGATGAATTGGCCGAACGCGCAGGCCAAGATCCCGTGCAATACCGGCTTTCGATTACCGCCGATCAACGCGCGCGCGCCGTCATCGAAAGGGTCGCCGCCATGGCCGGCTGGACGGTTGGCGAGCCCGGCGGCGCCGGCCGCGGCCGCGGCATCGCCTTTGCGCGCTACAAGAACCGCGCCGCCTACGCCGCCGTCGTCGTCGAGCTCGACGTCGAAGAGACGATCCGCCTGCGGCATGTGTGGTGCGCGAGCGATGCCGGCCTCGTGATCAATCCGGACGGCGTGATCAATCAGCTCGAAGGCGGCATCATCCAGTCGGCGAGCTGGGTGCTCAAGGAACAGGTCCGCTTCGACAACGGCGTGAGTTCGTTCGATTGGGAGACCTATCCGGTGCTGAAATTCAGCGAAGTGCCGGAAATCGATATCGAGCTCATCAACACCAAGGACGAGGCGCCGCTCGGCGTCGGCGAAGCGACCGCCGGCCCCACCGCCGCCGCGATCGGCAACGCGGTGTCTCACGCGCTCGGCGCCCGCATCCGCGACCTACCGTTGACGCGCGAGCGTATCATGGCGACGCTGCTCAAGGATTAGATTTCATATTCAAGCTGGCGGACGAGGCGGACTATTCGGTAGCGGCGTACTGGCTCTAACTCTGATCGCGTCCCGCGATCTCGTCCTGCCACGGCGCGACCAGGCGCTCGAACCGGCCGATCAGCCAATTCAGGCCGACGGCAAGGACCATCAAGAGGATGATCGGCACGAACATGGTGGCGGTGTCGAAATTATTGGCGGCATTGATGATGATGCCGCCGAGCCCGGAGATTTGCGTGAAGAATTCCGCGATCACCATGCCGACCACGGCGCGGCCGACCGCGAGCCGGATGCCGGCCATGATGTACGGCAATGTCGCCGGCAGCACGATACGGCGCAGGATCACCGCGTCGGATGCGACAAAGGACTTGCCGACGTCGATCAGCGTTTTCGGCACCGATTTCACGCCGAGCCAGGTGTTGATACAGATCGGGAAAATCGACATCAGAAAGATGATGGCGGCCTTCACCTCAAAGCCGAGGCCGAACCACAACACCAAGAGCGGCACCAGCGCCACGAGCGGCATGGCGTAGCCGCCGGTGACTAAAATGCCGAGTGCGGCTTCGGCCATCCAGAAGCGTCCGATGACCAGCCCGAGCGGGACGCCGATAACGATGGCGACGCCGTAGCCGACGATGAACGGCTGCAAGCTCTGCAACAGCGCGGCGGCAAGCTTGCCGTTGCGCACGAGTTCGATGAAGGCGACGAAGATCGCGCTCGGCGGGGCCCCGAAGATCGGGTTGATATGACGCCCGAGCGCTTCCCAAAGCAGCAGGATGACAACGAGCGAAGCCGCAGTGACGGCCCAGCGCGGCACGCCGCGCTTTGCCGGCGCGGCCTCGCGGGCGTCATCCATTGCGCTTTGGCGATCGACAATATCGACCATGTCGGCCCTCAGTGAACCGTCGGCGCGCTGGCGTGCAGCGCCTGCCAGATGTGATAACGCGTTTGCGCGAATTGGTCCGAGGTACGGATTTTGGCGAGATCGGCGCGCGGACGCGACAACGGCACCGTCAAGATTTCTTGCAGGCGGCCGTGCTGCATCACCACCACGCGATCGGCGAGCAGCACCGCTTCATCGAGATCGTGCGTGACGAAGAGGATGGTCTTTTTGGTGCGGTCATGGATGTCCAACAGCTCACCCTGCAAGGCCTCGCGCGTCTGCGCATCGAGCGCGCCGAACGGCTCGTCCATCAACAGCACTTTCGGATCGATTGCCAGTGCGCGCGCTATGCCGACGCGCTGCTGCATGCCGCCCGATAATTGGTAAGGCCGACGTTTGACGCTGTCGGCAAGACCGACCAGCGTCAAATATTTCATCGCGGTGTCGTGCAGCGCCGTGCCGCGCATGCCCTTCATTTCGAGGCCGAATTCCACGTTCTGCAAGGCGGTGAGCCACGGCAGCAATTCGGCATGCTGAAAAACCATGCCGCGATCGTAGCCGCAAGCCTTTGACGTTAACGCCGTCGACGCTCACCGCCCCGCTGGTCGCCGTCTCCAGCCCCATGGCGATGCGCAACGCCGTGGTCTTGCCGCAGCCGGACGGTCCGATCAGCGCGACCACTTCGCCGTCACGCACGGTGAAGCTCAGCCGGTCGAGCGCACGCACCGTCTGTACGCTTCCCTCGATGCGCAACGCAAAGCGCTTGGAGACGTCGATCAGGCTGACTTCACCCATACACCATATACTCAATGCGTTTGCTCAATTCATTTGCGCGATGAGTTTGAGCGCATCCTCGCGCGGCTTGTCGTCGAGCACTTTCGACAAGTCCATCGGCTGTGCCAGGCTGCCGACTTTCACCAATTCGTCGTTCAACCAGTTGAAGTTGGCAAGCGGGATCGGCACGTCGGTGCCGATGGCATGTTGCTGCATGGCAAGGTCGTAAATATAAGCCGGCCGCGGATCGTCGGGCTTGATGCCGGTCACCTCCTGCGTGACTTTCAGCACCTCGTCCTTGTGAGCGACGGCATAACGCAGGCCCAGCATTTCGCCGGCCAGGAACTTGGCGGCGTCTTGCGGCCGCGCGTCGAGCGTCGCTCCGCTTGTGGTCAGACACATGCGCAGAAATTTCGGCAACGCTTCTTGCGCCGAAACCAGCATCTTGATGTGTTCCTTCGCGGCGATCGGCGCGTACTCGCCCGAGACCACGGCGGCATCCACCACGTGCGCCACCAACGCCTTGTAGCGGTCGAGATCGCCGCCGAGGCTCGCATATTTCATGGCGTCTGCGGGAATATTGAAGTGCGCCAGCGCGCCTTTGGCGAAAATGTCGGGAAAGGCGCCGGGCGACGAAATGGCCATCGTCTTGCCCTTGAGCTGGTCCATCGAGGTAATGTCGTCGTGGACAAAAATGCCGTGCGGAACCATCAACCAGGTGCAGCCCATGATCTTCACATCGGCGCCGTGAGCGGCCGCGATCATGGCGCCAGTCGGCCCACCCTCAAAACTGTCGAGATCGCCGGCAATGACGGCTTTCAGCAGAACCTGATCGTCCTTGATCGGAACGATATCGACATCGAGACCCACTTTCTTGAAGAAACCGCGCTGTGCCGCCATCATCAGGATGCCGGCGTCGCTTTTCGGCTCGATGAGACCGTGGCGCCAAGGTTTTGTCGACTGCGCCGCCGCCGGACCGCCGGCGAAGGCGGCCAGAACGAGCGCGGCAAAAGTTGCGATGAAACACGCGCTTTTCTTCGTCATAAGCAGTCCTCCACGGCACCGATCGGCCCTGCAAGCATAGCAGGAAATTCCACAACTAAACGTGTTCCCAACGCGCCGATATGGGAATAACTTTTACCTCAGCGCATGCAGCGGCATCGGGACGCACCGGCACATGCGGGAGAGCCCGATCTAATGGCCGCCACGCTTAAGGGAGGCGCTCGCCATGAACCAAAAGTTTTCGCTCAACGTCAACGGCAAGGTCCACATGGTCGAAGCCGATCCGGACACGCCGCTCCTCTATGTGCTGCGCGACGATATCGGGCTTAACAATCCGCATTTCGGTTGCGGGCTCGGCCAATGCGGCGCCTGCACCGTGCATCTCGACGGCAAGCCGGTCCACTCTTGCAGGAGGCCGATTTCGCCAGGTGGGCGATCAGAAGATCGTCACGCTTGCCGGCCTCGGCACGCCCGAGAAACCGCATCCGCTGCAGGCAGCGTATGTGGAGGAGGAGGTGCCGCAATGCGCCTATTGCATCAACGGCTGGATCATGACCGCCGCCGCGTTCTTGCGCGACAACAAGAAACCGACCGACGATGAAATCCGCACCGCGCTGCATCGGATTAAATGCCGCTGCGGAACTCATATGGCGATCCTGCGCGCCGTGAAGCGCGCCGCCGCGATGATGGGCTGAGGGAGGCTGTCATGAGCCGACACGAGAAATTTGCAAGCCTTTCGCGCCGCAATCTGCTCAAGGCCGGTGGCGCGCTTGTTGTTTCATTTGGCGCACCGCTTCCTTTCGATTCGGTCCAAGCGGCTGACGACGCAACGGCGGTCGCCACCAAGCCGCCGCTCACCCCGGATCAGCTTTCCTCCTATCTTGCCGTCAATGCCGACGGCACCGTGTCGGCCTATTTCGGCAAAATGGATATGGGCCAAGGACTCTCCGTCGCGATCCGGCAGATGGTGGCTGAGGAACTCGACGTTCCGTTCAAGACCGTCAAGATTTTCATCGGCGATACCGCGACCAGCGTCAATCAGGGCGGCGCGTCCGGTTCGACTGGCGTCCAGGAGGGCGGCCGGCAGATGCGCATGGCAGCCGCCGAGGCGCGGCGCGTCCTCGTTGAGATGGCGGCAAATAAGCTCGGCCTTGCCGCCGATCAGCTGACGGTGACCGACGGCGTTGTCCGCGGCGCGACCGATGCGACGAAGAAGCTCAGCTACGCCGAACTCATCGGCGGTCAATTCTTCAACGTTCATCTCGACTGGAACGGCAAATACGGCAATCCGCTCTACGCTCCGGGCAAGGCGCAACCGAAAGACCCCAAGGATCACACGATCGTCGGGCAGCCGGTTCCGCGCGACGACATCGCGCCCAAAGTGTTCGCGCAAACGGACTTTGTCACCGACGTTAAAGTTCCTGGGATGATGCACGGCCGCGTGATCCGGCCCGAAATCGCCGGCGCCATGCCCGTGAGCGTCGACGAGAGTTCGATCAAGGATATCCCCTCCGCCAAGGTGGTGTGGGACAAGGGCTTCCTCGGCGTCGTCGCCGATAAAGAGTGGGACGCCATCAAGGCGGCGAATGCGCTTAAAGTCACGTGGTCGAACGCGGCGCCGCCGTTCCTCGATCAGGCGGCGCTCTACGAGCACATCCGATCGGCCGCGCCGCGCAAGCACGAACTGCAAGGCAAACAGGCCGGCAACGTCGACGATGCGTTCAAGACCGCTGCCCGCGTGATCGAAGCCGAATATCAGTGGCCGTTCCAGTCGCATGCCTGCATGGGGCCGGCCTGCGCGCTGGTCGAGATCAAGGACGGCCGTGCCACGTGTTGGAGCGGCACGCAGAAAGCGCATTTCGTGCAGACCGGCCTCGCTGCCATCTTGCAAATGCCGCAGGACAATGTCCGCGTCATCTGGACGACGGGTCCGGGCTCCTATGGCCGCAGCGATGCGGACGATTGCGCGATGGATGCCGCGGTTCTCGCCAAAGCCGTCGGCAAGCCGGTGCGCGTGCAATATATGCGCGATCAGGGCACCGGGTGGGATCCCAAGGCTCCCGCTTCCATTCACACGGTGCGCGCCGCGATCGATGCGTCGGGCGACGTCATTGCTTGGGATTTCCTGAGCAAGGGTTTCTCCCGCGTCGACGTCGATACCAACGGCAGCAAACCGAAAGACACGCTGGCCGGGCAAACACTCGGCGTCGAGCTCAAGTCGGGCGACGGCTTCGGCGTGCCGGAGCAATCCTACGGCTTTGCCAATGAGCGCACCGCTTGGGAGACAATCGCCCCGCTGCTCGATCGCGCGTCGCCGCTGCGCACGGCGCATATGCGCGATCCGGTCGGGCCGCAGATTCATTTCGCCAGCGAGTCGTTCATGGACGAGGTGGCCGCTGCGCTGAACATGGATCCGGTGGAGTTCCGCCTGCGCTACGTGAAAGATCCGCGCGATCTTGCAGTGATCAAGGCGGCCGCGGAGAAAGCGGGCTGGCAGGCACGGCCGTCGCCGCGCAAAGACCAGACCGGCGACCAGGTCTCCGGCCGCGGCATCGCCTACGCGCAGCGCGGCCCGACCCGCGTCGCCGTCATCGCCGAAGTCGACGTCGACCGCTCCACGGGGCGAATTTGGCCGCGCAAGTTCACGGTCGCGCACGATTGCGGCCAGATCATCAATCCGGATGGGCTGCATCACGCGATCGAGAACAATGTCGTCCAGGCGACCAGCCGCACGCTGTGGGAGGAGGTTAAATTCGACAACGAGAACGTCACCAGCGTAGATTGGCGGACTTATCCGATCCTCGAACTCGATCAGGCGCCGCAACAGGTCGACATTGTGTTGATCAATCATCCGGAGATCGCGCCATCGGGCGCCGGCGAGGCGTCGAGCCGGCCGGTGCCGGCTGCGATCGCCAACGCCGTGTTCGACGCAACAGGGGTGCGCATCCGCCGCGCGCCGTTCTCGCCGGATAACGTGAAGTCGGCGCTGTCGTAAGCTTTCCCTCTCCCCGTAAACGGGGAGAGGGAGTAGCCTGCCGTCATGACAGCAATTGTTCGTACGCTCGACGAAGCGCTGGCGCCGATCGTCGACGGCTGCATGTTGGCGGTGCCGCGCGAGTCCTCGGGCGTGCCGATGGCTGCGACCCGGGCGCTGATCCGGCGCGGCGTCAAGCGCCTGCATCTCGTCACGCTGCCGACCTCGACATTGCAGGCGGATCTCTTGATCGGCGCCGGCTGCGTCGAGACGCTGGAAACATCCGCCGTCAGCCTGGGCGAATTCGGCCCGGCGCCGCGCTTCACCGCCGCGGTGCTTGCCGGGACCATCCGCATGCGCGATGCCACCTGCCCGGCGCTGCACGCGCAATTCCAGGCTGCCGAGAAGGGCGTGCCGTTCATGCCGCTGCGCGGACTTGTCGGCTCCGACGTGCTGGCGCACCGGACGGATTGGAAACTGGTCGACAATCCGTTCGGCAACAACGATCCGATCGTGCTGTTGCCGGCGCTCAAGCCCGACGTCGCGCTATTCCATGCGCCGATGGCCGACCGCGCCGGTAATGTCTTTATCGGCACGCAGCGCGAACTCGATCGCGATGGCGCACGCGGCGGGCAAGACCATCGTCACGGTCGAGAAAATCTACGACGGCGACATGCTGCGCGATCCATTGCTGGCGGCCGGCACGCTGCCTGGTTTTTATGTCGAGGCGGTGGCGGTCGAGCCGCGCGGCGCCTGGCCGCTGCCGTTGCCGGACCATTACGCAATCGACGGCGCGCATATCGCGGAATATGCGCGGCTTGCCGCGACGCCCGAAGGCTTTGCCGACTATTTGCAGCGCTACGTGCATCAGCGGGCGGCGGTGCTTGCGTGAGCGGCGCGCCGGCTGAAACTTTTCGCGACGAGGAACTCCTCGCCGACGTGATTTGCCGGCTGATCGGCCAAGATAGCCAACAAAACTGCCAAAATGTGCGCCATATCGCGGTCGGCGCCGCCTCGCCGATTCCGGCGACCGCGGCGCTGCTCGCCCGCGAGAAAGGCGGCGGCAAACCTTATGTCTCGCTGCTCGGCAGCCGCCAACACACGTTCTTCACCGACGGCGCGCGCGAATTGTTCGACTGCGCCGGCCAGGGCCGCATCGATGTGTTCTTTCTGTCCGGCGGACAGATCGACGGCGAAGGCAACATCAATCTCGTCAGCGTCGGCGACTACGACCACCCGAAGGCGCGCTTTCCCGGCTCGTTCGGCTCGACTTACCTCTATTACGTCGTGCCGAAGGTGATCCTGTTCCGCGTCGAGCACTCGCGCCGCACGCTGGTGCCGAAGGTCGATTTCATAAGCGCGCCGGGCGGCAGCCCCGACAACGTGTTTCGCCCCGGCGGTCCGATCGCGCTCGTCACCAACCGCTGCTTGTTCGATTTCGACCGCGCCCGACGGCGCTTTCGGCTCAGGAGCGTCCATCCCCGGCATAGCGTCGCCGAAGTCATCGAGAACACCGGCTTCGATTTCGACCGGCCGGAGCATGTGCCGCTGACGCCGGCGCCGTCCGCCGACACATTGCATCTGATGCGCTCCGTGGTCGCGCCGATGCTGGCCGAGGTCTATCCACAATTTGCCAGGAGCGTTTTTGGGACCGTCATTCCGGGGCGGCCCGAAGGGCCGAGCCCGGAATCCATAACCACCGCCTGAGAAGTTCTGCATCGATCGTGATTATGGATTCCGAACAGCCGCGTCGCGGCTTCCGGAATGACGAAAGACCATTTGCACCCTCCGCCGCGTCATGGTCTTTATGCGCCCGCAAAACGCGTGGAGCAGCCGGTGCAGACGGTGGAAGCAGGCGTGGTCGGTGTTGGCTGGATTGGCGGCTTGCGCGCCGATACGCTGTCGCGCACGGCGCTGGTCGACAAATTGCATCTGTGCGACATCAAGCCGGACCGGCTCGCCGAGGTAAAGAGGCTGTACAAGCCGGCGACCGCGACGCTCGACTACAACGACCTCATCAACAACGACAACATCCGCGTCGTCTATGTCTCGACCACGCCGGAGGCCAACCACTATCCGATCGCGCGCGACTGTTTGAAGTCCGGCAAGAACGTCATGCTGGAAAAGCCGATCGCGCTCGAACTGTGGGAAGCCGACGAGCTGATCCAGCTGGCGAAGCGCAACAATCTCAAATTCACCATCGGCTATTCGCAGCGCTTCAATCCGAAAGTGGCCTTCGCCAAGAAGAAAATCACCGACGGAACGTTGGGCAACGTGGTTTCGGTTCTGGTTAGCCGCCACCTGTCGCGCGAGCTCGGCAAGAAGATCGCGAGCCGCGTGCGGCTGTCGCCGGTCGTCATGGAATCGACCCACGATCTCGACTTCGTGTTCTGGCTGCTGGAGCCGGCGAAGCCGGTGCGCGTCTACAGCCAGGGCGCCTACGGCTACATGCAGCCGATCAACGGCTCGCACGACGTCATGTTCACCACCGTGACGATGGATAACGGCGTCGTGGTGATGATCGGCGGCGGCTGGAATTTTCCGCCGAGCTATCCGAATTACTGCTCGACCTGGATCGAGATCACCGGCACCGAGGGCGCGCTCACGCTCGACGACACGCAGCGCGATAACTGGCTCAATACCGCAAAGCGCGGCCAGGAATTTCCGATGTCCACCATGCCCGGCGAGTGGGTCGATCACGTCTTCGCCGGCGGCATCGGGCCGGAAACGATGCATTTCCTCGAAGCCTGCATCCGCGACACGGCGGTGATGGTGACGCCGGAGAGCGCGCGGCGCGTGATGGAGACCTATAGTGCGGCCGATTTATCGGCCGATTGGAACACCCCTATCGATCTGCCGCTCACCAATGAGACGATTTCCGGCATCGCAGAGCTCAAGCAAAAGAACCGCGCGGGATTGAACGTATGAAGAAGGGTGCAAAGGGCGTCGGCCTTGCCATTATCGGCGCCGGGCGCGTCGGCCTGTTCCGCGGCGAAGTGGCGGCGCGCCACCCGTCGGTCGAGTGGATCGGCATCGCCGAGCTCAACCACAATCGCGGCGGCGACGTCGGCGCGCGCATCGGCGCCGATTTCATCACGACAAATCATCGCGAGCTGTTGGCGCGGCCGGAAGTGACCTGCGCCATCATCGCCACCGACGAGCATCTTCACGTCGATCCGGTCCTGGCGGCGGTCGAGCGCGGCGTGCCGATGCTGATCGAAAAACCGCTCGCCACCGATCTCGGCCAGTCCGCCCGCGTCCTCAAGGCGATCACCGACGCCAAGCTTGACGCCGTGGTCGGCTATACCCAGCGCTTCCGCCGCAAATGGCTTGCCGGCAAGGAGAAGGTGCGGTCGGGCGCGCTCGGCGATGTAACGATGGTAACATCGCGCGCGTTCATGAATCGCCTCGTCGCCATCGATAATTACAAGCGCACGAACGATCCGGCGACGATTTCGCCGATGGTGATTTCCGGCACGCACGCGCTCGACATCGTCATGTGGTACCTTGAGGGCAAGACGCCGGTCGAATGCTACGCGCGCTCGGTCGATAAGGTGCTGGGGCCGCTCTACCAGGGCATCGACGCCACCGCCGGCATGATCATGTGCGCGGACGGCACCGTCTATCACCTCAACATTTCCTGGGCGCTGCCGGTCACCTGGCCGGGCGCGGTCTATAGCCTGGAAGTCGGCATCAACGGCACCCACGGCGTTCTCACCATCGACGATACCCATCGCGACATGGTGCTGGCGGTCTCGGCGCCGCAAAGCGAAGGCTATGCGCCCGACCAGAGCCGGCTGGTCGACTTCCTCGGCTCGTATCCGCCGGGCGACATGGCGCTCGGCGAATTGCGCGGCCCGATGCGCGAGGAGACCGACTCGTTCCTCAGTCGCGTTTCGCTCGGGCTGCCGACGCAGGCCGCTACCGCCGCCGAAGCACACAACCGGCTGATGCTGACCAAGGCGCTCGATCTGTCGGCCAAGCTCAAACAGCCGGTGAAGCTGCCGCTCGAGCCTGAGCAAGGCCGCGCCGCGGCGTGAATTTCTGACGCGGCATCAGCCCAAGGCGACGAGCAGCACGGCAATCTCGCTTGCTTGCTCGAGCGCGCCCAACACGTCGCCGGTCTGGCCTTCGATCTGCCGCATGCTAAGCCACGCCATCAGCGCGACGATCACGGCAAGAAGGATCAGCGCCAAAACTCCGTGGCCGAGATGCAGGCAAATCGCGAGAATGAGAAAGCCGATGACTGCGGCGGCGAGAACGGCCTCGCCCGGCGGCCGGCCGGCTTCGAACGACAACCCGTCGCTGCGCGCCGGCGGCAGCATCAGCATCAATGCCGGCATGGCCGCGCGCGCGGCGGCATGCGAGGCGATCAACGCCCATACGACCGCATGCGCGCTGGGCAGGCTCGCCAGCGCGGCGACGCGCAAAACAAGCGACATCGCCAAAGCGCAGACGCCATAAACGCCGATGCGGCTGTCGCGCATGATGGCGAGTTTCTGTTCGCGGGTTTTGCCGCCGCCAAAACCGTCGGCGGTATCGGCGAGCCCGTCCTCATGCAGGCAGCCGGTCGCAAGGAGCGTCGCCGCCACGGTGAGCGCCGCGGCCGGCCAGGCCGGCAGTCCGGCGCGATGCGCCAGCGCATAGACCACGGCGCCGATGAGGCCGACCAGAACTCCCGCGATCGGAAACGCCCAGGCCGCTTTGGCAATGATGCCGCCGGCGATCGGCGTTGCGCGCAGCAGCGGCAGCCGCGTGCAAAACACAATGCTGGCCTTGAGCTCTTCGGCGCGGTCTTCGAGCCAGTTGTTTGCAAGTGTCATGTGCTTGAAATCGTCATCCGCCGGAAATCGTGCTAGACCTTGGCGCGCCCCTGCCGGCGCGGGGATTACATCGCCATGATCGATTTTACCTCATTTTCCGGCCTGCGCGCGATCTGTCTCGACCTGCCGAGCGGGCATCCCGCGGCCAGCGCCGCTGTCGCCCAGCGCGAAGCGACGCTGACCAAGCCGCCGAAGAGCCTCGGCCGGCTCGAAGATCTCGTTGCCTGGCTCGCGCATTGGCAGGGTCACGCGCCGCCGCGCCTCGACCGGGTCGAAATCCTGGTTTTTGCCGGCAATCACGGCGTGACCAAGCTCGGCGTATCGGCCTATTCGGCCGAGGTGACGGCGCAAATGGTGGCGAACTTCGCCGCAGGAGGCGCCGCGATCAACCAGCTGGCGCGCAGCGCCATGCGCGAAATTGCGCGTCATTCCGCTGTCGCTCGAACAGCCGACCGCGGACTTTACGCAGCAGCCGGCACTGACCGAGCAGGAATTTCTCGCCGCGGTGGCGGCGGGATACGAGCGCGGTCGCGCCGGACTGCGATCTCGTTTGCCTCGGCGAAATGGGCATCGGCAACACCACGGCGGCGTCGGCCATCGCCGCGGCTCTGTTCGGCGGCGGCGGCGCGCGCTGGGCCGGCCGCGGCACCGGCGTCGACGAGGATGGTCTGGCGCGAAAGCGCGCCGTCATCGATGCCGCGCTCGCGCGGCACGTTGCTACGCTCTACGATCCGCTGGCGGTGGCCGCGGCGTTCGGCGGCCGCGAGCTTGCCGCCATTCTCGGCGCGACGCTTGGCGGCGCGGCGGCAGCGCATTCCGGTCCTGCTCGACGGCTTCGTCTGCACCGCAGCGGTTGCGCCGCTGGCGAAGCTGCGAGCCGACACGCTGGCGCACGCAACGGCCGGCCACGTCTCCGCCGAAGCCGGCCACCGCATGCTGCTCGAGGAACTCGGGCTTCATCCGCTGGTCGATCTCAATATGCGGCTCGGCGAAGCGTCCGGCGCCGCGGTGGCGCTGCACATCCTGCGCGCGGCTTTGGCGTGCCATACCGGCATGGCGACATTCGCCGAGGCCGGCGTCTCTGACAAGCCGGCCGATGAAGCGGAGCCGAAAGCGGCGGGCTAACTCATGCCTGGCAACGGCGGACAAGCGGTTTGGTTGGCGGCCGGCCTGCGCACGCCGTTTGTCGCCGTCGACGGGTCTTTCGCCGATCGCGATTCGCTTACCTTGTCGGTGCCGGTCGTTCAGGCGATGGCGCGACAAGTAAACGGGCCCATCGACTTCGGCGTATGGGGCGCCGTGGTCGTCAATCTGGCCTACGCCAACCTCGCTCGCGAAGTGTGGCTTGAAAGCAAGCTCGATCCCCATGTGCCGACGTTCACCACCATTATGCAATGCTCAACCAGCATGGTCGGCGCCTTCGAAGCAGCCGGGATGCTCGGACAACGCGCGGCTTTGGCCATGGTCGGCGGCGTCGAAAGCATGAGCCGCGTCCAGATCGGCCTCAACCAGAATTTTTCGGTTTGGCTGCGCCGCATGTTTCAATCGCGCGGAGCTCGAGATCGTTTGCGCCTTCTTCGCCGCCTGCGTCCCTCCGATATTCGGCTGTATGTGCCGGAGGTGAAGAACCGCGTCACCGGCCGCAGCATGGGCGAACATACCGAGGATATGGCGAAGGATTGGAATATCGGCCGCCGCGAGCAGGACGAACTTGCACTCGAGGGCCATCGACGGGCCATCGCGGCGCAGGATCGGGGTTTCTTTGCCGACCTGATCGTTCCGCTTGATGGAATCGTCAAGGACCATTTTCCGCGCCGTGACACGTCGCTGGAAAAACTCGCCAAATTAAAGCCGGTGTTCGATCGAACGAGCGGACGCGGCACGCTCACGGCGGGCAACTCATCGCCGCTGACGGATGGCGCTGCCGCGATCTGGGTCGCGAACGACGAAGGGCTTGCTCGATTGCCGGCCCAAGCGCCGCGCGCGCGTCTGGTGGATTTTGAAATGGCGGCCGTCGATATCTTCCACGAGGGCTTGCTCATGGCGCCGGTCACCGCCATTCCGCGCTTGCTGGCGCGACATGGGCTCACGTTCGATGACATCGCGCTGTGGGAAATTCATGAGGCGTTTTCGGCGCAGGTGCTCTGCCACATCAAGGGACTTGAAGATAAGGAATTCGTCCGCGCCAAAGCGGGTGTCGAGCATACGTTCGGCCATTTTCCGCGCGAGCGGATGAATCCGAACGGCGGCAGCGTTGCGCTCGGCCATCCGTTCGCGGCCACCGGCGCACGCATTTTGAGTCAGGCCGTCAAGGAACTCGCCGCATATCCAGCCGGTAGCCGCGCGATCGTCAGTATCTGTTCCGACGGCGGGCTTGGTACGGTCGCACTGCTGGAGCGCTGAGCGTCTTATCCCGACGCCGTGGCGATGGCGTGAAAAAACGTCCCGGTGACGCGGCCGCGTCGGCCGCCCGATTTGCCGAGCGCGCGGCCTTCGCCATCGCATAGCTCGGCAAAGGACTCATCGCCGCCGGCCGAAGTCAACGTGGCGTAATGGAATTCGTGGCCGCGCACGACTTCGCCTTGGCGTCCTAAAACCGTGTCGGACAACAGCCGCGCCGTGCGGTAGCCGAGATGCAATTTGCGCTTGGCGAAGCTCGTGGCATGGTCGAGCAATCCGGCCATGGCGTGGTGTTGTCCCGCGGCATCTTCGAGGCTCTCGCCCAGCACCATGTAGCCGCCGCACTCGCCGTGAACCGGCCGCGTCGCGGCGAAGCGCCGCAAGCCGTCCGAAAAGCGCCGCGCCGCGGCGAGCGCATCGGCATGCAGCTCCGGATAGCCGCCCGGTAGCCAGCAACAATCCGCGCGCTCCGGCGGCGGCTCGTCGGCGAGCGGCGAAAATGGAATGATCTCCGCGCCGGCGCGGCGCCAGGCTTCGATGAGATGCGGATAGGCGAAGCTGAACGCTCGATCGTGCGCGAGCGCGACGCGCTGGCCGGGCGGCGGCAACGCAGTGGCAACCGCATTGGCGGCGCCGAGGCGGAGCGGAGTGGCGCTGGCTATCATCGCGTCCAGATCGAGATGACGTTCGGCCATCGCGGCAAGGCGATCGATCAGCGCGGCAAGATCGGCATGTTCGCCGGCTTGGACGAGGCCGAGATGGCGCTCCGGCAACGCCAACGCGGCCTCGCGCGGCACCGCGCCGAAAACCGGAATGCCGAGCGCGGCGATGGCGTCGGCAACCAGCGCGCGGTGCTTTTCGCTGGCGACGCGGTTGAGAATCACGCCGGCGATCTGAACCGCAGGATCGTGTGACGCGAAACCCCTCACGACGGCCGCCGCCGATTGCGCCTGCCGCGATATGTCCAGCACCAGCACGACCGGTAGGCCGAAATGCGCGGCGAGATCGGCGGTCGCGCCGCGTTGCCCGGCCGCGCCGGCGGCGCCGGCGGCGCCGTCGAACAGGCCCATCACGCCTTCAATGACAAAAATATCGGCGGCGCCGGCCGCTTGCGCCGCCAAGGCGTCGAGCAGCGGGCGCGGCATGGCCCAGCTGTCGAGATTGACGCTCGCGGCGCCGGTCGCCGCGGCATGAAATGCCGGATCGATGTAATCCGGTCCGGCTTTTGCCGCGCGTACGGCGACGCCGCGCCGCGCCAGCGCCCCGAGCACCGCGAGCGTCACCGTCGTCTTGCCGGCGCCGGAATGCGGCGCGGCGATGATGATCCCGCGCGCCGTCATTTCGATTCCTGTTCGGCCGGCGCATTCTTGCCGATGAGCCGCATGCGCATGTTCACGATATCGCCGATCACGACGATGGCCGGCGGTTCGAATTTTTGTTCGCGCGCATCGCCGGCCAGCTTTTCAAGCGTGGAGATCAGCAGGCGCTGCCGCGGGGTGGTTGCCGAGGCGATCACCGCAGCCGGCGTCGCGCCGGCGAGCCCGGCATCCATCAATGCGGCGGCGATCCGCTCGAGATTGTGCATCACCATGTAGAGCACAATCGGCTGGCCGGTGCGCGCCAGCGGCGCCCAGTCGAAATTTTCCTCGGCGCCGTGACCGGCCGCGAAAATGACGGCACGATTGACGCCGCGCAGCGTCACCGGGATGGCCGCGGCCGCCAGCGCCGCGAGCCCGGCGGTGACGCCGGGGATGATGCGGAAGGGGATGCCCGCCGCCGCGAGCGTCATCGCCTCTTCGCCGCCGCGTCCGAACACGAAAGGGTCGCCGCCCTTGAGCCGCAGCACGCGAAGGCCCGAGCGCGCCAGCGCGACGAGCCGCTCGCTGATATCGGCCTGTATTGCCGACGGCTTGCCGCCGCGCTTGCCGGCAAATTCGAGCCGCGCTTGCGGTCCCGCCAGCGCCAGCACCCGTTCATCGACCAGCGCGTCGTGCACCACGACGTCGGCCTGCGCCAGACCGGCCAGCGCATCGAGCGTCAGCAGGCCCGGATCGCCCGGTCCGGCGCCGGCAAGCCAAACTTGGCCCGGCGCAAAGACCGGAACGCCCGCACGTCGCGCCAATGCGTCCCATGCCGTCATGTCGGGACCCTATCGTGACGCCCGCGCCGCGCGGGACTAAAGGATGCAGCATGGCCAAGCAGGTCACACCATTGCGCCGCGGCTGGACCACCGGCGCCTGCGCCACGGCGGCGGCGAAGGCGGCTTTCGCAGCGCTCGTGACCGGCGAATTTCCCGATCCGGTCGCGGTGACACTGCCGCGTGGCGAGCGGCCGAGCTTTGCGCTTGCCGTGACGCGAAAAGACGCAAGCTCGGCGACTGCCGGCGTGATCAAGGACGCCGGCGACGATCCCGACGTCACGCACGGCGCGCTGGTCTGCGCGACCGTCCGCGTCGGCGCCGCCGGCGCTGGCGTGAGTTTTCGCGCCGGCGAAGGCGTTGGCACGGTCACGCGCGCCGGGCTGCCCATCGCGCCGGGCGAGCCCGCGATCAATCCGGTGCCGCGCCGCATGATCCGCGACGCCATCGAGGAGATCGCGGCGGCGGCCGGCCGCGCCGCCGATGCTGAGGTCGAGATTTCGATTCCGGGCGGCGAAGCACTGGCGGCGAAAACGCTCAACGGCCGGCTCGGCATCGTCGGCGGCCTGTCGATCCTCGGCACCACCGGGATCGTCGTGCCCTATTCGTGTTCTGCATGGATCCATTCGATTCATTCCGGCATCGATGTGGCGCGCGCCGCGGGCCTCAGCCATATCGCCGGCGCGACCGGCGCCGGTTCCGAGGCGGGCGCGCAAAAACTCTACGATTTGCCGGAGATCGCGCTGATCGACATGGGCGACTTCGTCGGCGGCATGCTGAAATATCTGCGCCGCCATCCGGTGCCGCGCGTCACCATCGCCGGCGGCGTCGCCAAAATGACCAAGCTGGCGCAGGGCTTGACCGATCTGCACTCCAAGCGCGGCGAGGTCGACCGCGTGGAGCTTGCAAATCTTGCGGCGGCGGCTGGCGGTTCCGCGCAACTTTGCGCGCGCATCGTGGCGGCGAACACCGCCGCGGAGGCTTTTGCGCTGGCGCAGGCCGAAGGCATTGCGCTCGGCGACGCCGTCGCGCGCGCCGCACAAGAGACCGCGGCGGGCGTCGTCGCCGGCCGCGACATCGCCGTCGAAATCATATTGTTCGACCGCGACCGGAATTTGGTCGGGCGAGCGCCGTTTAATGCCTGACCTTCGAGTCACGCGGCGCCTCCACGGAAACGGCGGCGATAATCCGCGTCATAGAGCGCGCTGTCGCGAAAATCGCGCGCGGCGAGCGCGCGGCCGACCAGGATGAGTGCGGTTCGCTCGATGCGTTGTTCGGCAACTTTTGCGGCGATGTCGGCGAGGGTCCCGCGCACCACGCGCTGGGTCGGCGAACTTGCTTGGACCACGACCGCCGCAGGGCAATCGGCGCCATAAAATGGCAGGAGCTCATCGACGATCGCGTCGATGGCATGAACGGCGAGATGAATGACGAGCGTCGCGCCGCTTTCGGCAAAACTCGCGAGCTTCTCGCTTTCCGGCATGCGCGAGGCGCGTCCGGAGACGCGCGTGAGCACCACGCTCTGCGCGACTTCAGGAATGGTGAGTTCGCATCGCAACGCCGCCGCCGCGGCAGCGAAGGCCGGCACGCCCGGCGTCAGGGTGTAGGCAATGCCGTGCCGTTCGAGCCGGCGCAGTTGTTCGGCGAGCGCCGAGTAGATCGAAAGGTCGCCGGAATGGAGCCGCGCCACGTCGAGCCCGCCAGCGTGGGCGCTGATAAACTCGGTCTCGATCTCGTCGAGCGAGAGCAACGCCGTGTCGAGGATGCGCGCGCGAGGCGGACAATAAGTCAACAATTCGCGCGGTACGATCGAGCCGGCATAGAGGCAGACCGGGCAGCGCGCAATGAGATCGCGGCCGCGCACAGTGATGAGGTCGGCCGCGCCCGGCCCGGCGCCGATGAAATGCACGGTCATGACGCGTGCCTGTGCGCTACTTCCAGGACGATCATGGCTTTGTCCATATCCATTGCGTCACCGGCATTGCCGCGCGCCAGCCGGTCTTCTCGCCGACCGGCTCGGCGCGGGAAATCGCGATGCGGATCAGCTCGCCGCCGAGCGCAGCATGGCGGGCGAGCAGCAGCGCCTCGGTCTCGAGCGTCACGGCATTGACCACGAGGCGCCCGCCCGGCCGGAGCGCGCGCGCCGCCGCATCGAGCGCGCCGGGCTCGCCGGCGCCGCCACCGACAAAGATAGCGTCCGGCGTTGCGAGGCTAGCCAACACCGCCGGCGCAATGCCCTCCACGATTTCGAGTTCCGGCACGCCGAAGATTGCGGCATTTCGTCGAATTCGGGCGGCGCGATCGGCGCGCCGCTCGATGGCGACCGCGCGCATCGCCGGATCGGCCAGCATCCACTCGATCGCGACCGAGCCTGAGCCCGCGCCGATGTCCCACAAAAGCTCGCCGCGGCGCGGCGACAGCGATGACAGCGTCACGGCGCGGATTTCGCGCTTGGTGATCTGGCCGTCGTGCTCGAACAAGCTTTCCGATAGGCCGGCTGTCAGCGCCAAGACGCGTGCGTCCGGCGCGGCCGCGACCTCGATCGCTAGCGTGTTGAGCGAACCTACCGTGCCGAATTCGAAAGCCGCAGCTGTTGTGCTGCGGACAAGCTCGCGCGGTCCGCCGAGCCATTCAAGAATCGTCACCCGCGAAGCGCCAAAGCCGCATTCTGTCAGAACTTTTGCCAGCGCCGCGGGTCCTTCGCCATCGGAAGTCAAAGCGAGAATGCGCGCGCCCGGCTGCAAATGCGGCCGGACGAGATCGAGGGTGCGGCCGTGCAGCGAAAGCAGCACCGTCTGCGGCAGCGACCAGCCGAGCCGAGCCGCAGCCAAACTAAAGGCCGACGGCGCCGGCACGGCGATCATCTCGCGCGCATCGATATGCCGGGCCAGGACCGCGCCAACGCCGTACTGAAACGGGTCGCCAGAGGCGAGCACACAGACCTGCCGGCCGCGATGGCGCATGACTTCTTCGGGCGCACCGTCGAACGGGCTCGGCCATGGCCGCGCCGCGCCGCGAATGAGCGGAGCTGAAAGCCCGAGATGGCGCCGGCCGCCAAACACGATCTCCGCCGCCTCGATCAACCCGCGCGCCACGGGACTTAACCCCTCGACGCCGTCCTCGCCGATGCCGACAATGGACAGCCAGCGCGGCGCTGCGGCAGTGTCGCGCGCAAACGCATCGGAAAGCGGCAAATTAGAAACAGGCATGTCAGGCATCCCGCCACGCGTCCTCATTCTCGGCGGCACCACCGAAGCACGCCTGCTCGGCGAACGGCTCGCCAAGCGCGGCGATTTCAATGTGACGCTGTCGCTCGCCGGCCGCACCGCCGCGCCTGTTCCGCACGCCGTGCCGATCCGCGTCGGCGGCTTTGGCGGCGCCGCGGGCTTGGTCGATTATCTCGCCGCGCAACGCATTGGCGCTCTGATCGACGCCACGCATCCTTATGCGACAGTCATTTCGCAAAATGCCGCTGCCGCCGCACGCGATACCGGGGTGCCGTTTATGGCGCTGCGCCGGGCCCCCTGGCGTGCCGTCGCCGGCGACCACTGGATCGAGGTGAACGATACCGGCGCTGCGGTGCGCGCCATCGGCGAGAATGGCCGCAGCGTCTTTGTCGCGCTCGGCCGCAACGAGCTCGGGCCATTCACCGCCGCGCCGCAGCACCGTTATCTGGTGCGCAGCGTCGATCCGGTCGAGCCGCCGCTGCCGCTGCCGCATGTCGCTTACGTCACCGCGCGCGGCCCGTTCAGCGAGGCCGACGACCGCGCGCTGATGACAGCGCATAAGATCGATGTCGTCATCGCCAAGAACAGCGGCGGAAATGCCGCCTATGGCAAGATCGCTGCAGCGCGCGCGCTCGGCATCGAGGTCATTCTGGTGCGCCGGCCGCCCGAGCCGGAAGCGCCCGCAGTCGAGACGATAGACGATGCGATCGCCTGGCTTGATCATGCGCTGACCTCCGCCGCGATGCGCGGCGTATAGAGGAGCGGCGTTCGGCCGGACCGCGCGATCACGCGGGTTTCGCGCGTGCCGACGATGATCAGCGTCGCCATATCGGCAAAAGCCGCATCGGCCTCCGCCAGCGTCACGACATTGATGGTCTCGTCCGGCCTGCCGACAGCGCGGCCGAACACGACCGGTATCTCTGCGGGCAATTGCCGGCGCAGTCGCTCGATCGCATTGCCGAATTGCCACGGCCGCGCCCGCGACACCGGATTGTACAGCGCGATGACAAAGCCGGCGCCCGCGGCGGCATCGAGCCGGCGCTCGACCCGATCCCAGGGTTTAAGATTGTCAGAGAGCGAAATGGCGCAAAAGTCATGGCCGAGCGGCGCGCCGATTTTTGCCGCGACGGCAAGCATCGCGGTGATGCCGGGAACGAAACTCACGTCGAGCGCGCGGAAACTGTCCGGTCCGGCTTCGATTTCCTGGCAGATTGCCGCCGCCATGGCGAACACGCCGGGATCGCCGCCGGACACCACCGCGACCTGCGCGCCCTGCGCCGCATGGCGGAGCGCGGCGGTGGCGCGCGCACCTTCCTCGCGGTTGTCGGAGGCGTGGCGGCTCTGGCCGGAGCGCAGCGGCACGCGGTCGAGATAAGGCCCGTAGCCGTAAAGCGCCTGCGCGCCCGCGAGCGCGTCGGCGGCTTCCGGCGTGAGATAGCGCGGATCGCCCGGCCCCAATCCGACAACGGCGAGGCGGCCGCTCATGGTCGACCCTCCCAACCGGGCACCAGCACAACCGCAAAATACGGCGCCTCGTCGTCGAGCTTGGCGGACAGCGGGATCATTATTTCTTCCGCCATGGTGCCGCGCTCGACGTAAATGGCGCGCGGCAAGCGGCCGCTCGTTTCGAGCGCGCGACGCAGTTTCGGCAGATGCCGCCCGACCTTCATCACCACGGCGGCGTCGGCCTCGGCAAGCCGGCGCGTGAGCTCGCCCTCGGGGAGCGTCGCCGGCAGTACGGTGAAGACATCGTCGCCTTGCGCGATCGGCATTCCGGCCGCCGACCAGCAGCCCGACATGCCGGTCACGCCGGCGACGATCTCCGCGCGATAGCGCGCCGCCAGCCGCGCATGTAGATGCATGTAGGATCCATAGAACAGCGGATCGCCTTCGCAGATCACCGCGACCACGCGCCCGGCGTCGAGCTGCGCGGCGATCGCCGCCGCGGCGCCGTCGTAGAAATCACGGATCGCGTCGCGATAATCTGCGCTGTGAGCCGGCAACTCGGTGGTGACGGGATAATGGAGCGGCAGTTCGGTGACGTTGGCGCGCAGATGGCGCTCGACGATCGCACGCGAATGACTGGCGTTGCCGGCCTTGGCGAAATGCACGACCACGTCGGCCTCGCCGAGCGCGCGCATCGCTTTAATGGTCAGCAATTCCGGATCGCCCGGCCCGACGCCGACGCCGATAAGCTGTGCCGCGCGCATAGGCTTGCTCACAGTCCCGCCCTCGCCAGTGCGTTGACGGCCGCCGCCGTCATGGCGCTGCCGCCGATGCGGCCGCGCACGATGAGGAAAGGCACGCCGCGCGGATTTTCGGCGAGCGCCGCCTTGGATTCCGCGGCGCCGACGAAGCCGACCGGGATGCCGAGGATGGCGGCGGGCTTTGGCGCGCCGGCATCGATCAAGTCGAGCAAGCGGAATAACGCCGTCGGTGCATTGCCGATCGCGACCACCGCGCCGGCGAGGCGGTCGCGCCACAGATCGAGCGCGGCGGCGGATCGCGTCGTGCCGTTCTTCGCCGCGATGGCCGCCGTGCGCGGATCGTTGAGCTTGCAAATGACTTCGTTGCCGGCGGCGAGCCTCGCGCGCGTAATTCCGTGCGCCACCATTTCAGCGTCGCAGAGGATCGGCGCGCCTGACGCCAGCGCGCTGCGCGCCGCCGTAACGAGATTGCCGCCGAACACGATGTGCCCCGCCACATCGACTTGACCGCAGGCATGGATCATCCGCACCGCGACATCGGCTTCCTCCGCCGAAAAGCGCGACAGATCGGCCTCGGCGCGGATGATGGCGAACGAGCGCCGATAGATCGCCGTGCCGTCGCGCAAATAGGCGGCGCGTTCAGACATGAGCCGCCTCCTGCCTTCGTTCGCGCGCGAACGCCGCAATCGCCATGGGCAGTTCGTTTGTCGCAACCAGCGTGAACGGAACGTCCCGCGCCGAGCCATCGGCCACCAGCGCGCAGCCATCCGGCGTGCCAACGACGGTCAGTGCGGCGGGCGCGGCATGGGCGCAGCCCTTGGCGCAGCCGGAAAGATGAACCGTGAAAGTACCGTGACGGTGCGGCGCGATTTCATTGGCAATGAGCGGCGCCAGCGCGCGCGCGGCGATATGCGCTGAGGCGCAAATCGGCGCGCCGGCGCAGGCGACGACGCTGCGCCGTGGATCGTCGGCGCGCACGATAAAGCCGAGTTGCGCGGCGGCGGCGACAAAGGCCGGCGCGGTGCCCGGCGTCAGGCCGATCGCGAACAGCGTTCGGCCCGGCGCGGTACGCACGCCGCTCGCTCCGGAAATCGCCGCAGCGTCAGCCAGCCTATCCAGCGAGGCCCCATCGGCGTGGCCAAACGCGAGAGCAATGCCGCAGGCCAGCGAGCCATCCCGCAGCCGGTGAAGACCGATAGCTTCACTGAAACGGCGCGTCGGACGCGGCAATGCGTCACTTATGAGGAGGTCCGTCACCACATTTTGGAAGAGGGTAATGCCCTCAGACGCAAGGATGTCACGTGCGCGCACATCGCGGCCTCTTTTGGCCAACACGTCGAGCAACCGCGTAGCGGCCTCGACCGCATCGGGGCGGACGACAATGCCAAGCGAAATCGCGGTCGCATCATCGCCGCCGACGGCGACCCGAAACGCGACTGTGCCGCTCGCCGCTTGTCCACACAGACGAATGTCGGCGGGAAGCCGTGCAAGACTAAGCGCCCCGCCGCCATCGATCGCGACTGAAGCTTTGCCGCTGAGTTTGGTCGCGAGCGAGGCCCGCGTCAGCGCGTGGCGCAATTCGGCGGCGAGCGCGCTGGAATCGAAAATTTCGTCGGCGTCCATCCCGGCGAGCGGATTACAGCAAATCGGGACGCCCTCCGCCGCCGCGATATCGAGCGCGGCCATCTCCGCTGCGAATTGCGGCGCCGAAGCAACGCTCAGTCCGCGAACCTGAATACTGCCGCGCGAGGTGATTTCGATCACACCGTTGCCGTGCCGGCGCGCCGCCCCGCACAGTTCTGCGAATGCGGCGAGTGGAATGGTGCCGATCGGTTGCAGCCGCACCAGCAGACCGTCACCCGTCGGCATCGGCGCTGAAAGGCCGGGACAGGCGCCGCGGCGATGTGGAACTGGTGCGGTGCGAATCGTATTTGGGTGAGCGGTCATGCCACAGCCTCCGCCCGGAGCGCCGCAAAGCCGGCTTCGACGTCATTGCGGCGCGGATGCCAAAAACCGCGGCGACGCGCGGCATCGAGCCGCTCGGCAATCGCGGCGGCAGCCGCGGGATTTTCGCGCAGCAGAAAGTCACGCACGGCGGGATCGGCGACATAGGCGTCGTGCACAAGATCGAACAGTGCGCCGGCGACCGCGCCGGTGGTTTCCGCGAACGCGACGAGACGGTCGACGGTCTCGGCAAGCTCCGCGGCCCCGCGCGGGCCGTGGCGCATTTGCCCGGCGATGAAGCGCGGATTGACCGCGCGTGCGCGCACGACGCGCGCCAAAGCCGCCGACAGCGCCCGCGCACGCGGCCGCTGCGGATCGGTCATATCGAGCATCACGAGATCGGCCGAACCTCCGAGCAGTTTCGCGGCCGCCGCGAAGCCGCCGACAAAGGCCGCATCCTCGGCGCCTTCAAGAAGATCGCGCCCGGGATCGTCGCTCGTATGCACCAGCATGTCGGCGCCGGCGACGCGCTGCGCGAACGCGCCGGGCGCCGCGTCCGCTTCGCCATCGGCGCCGCCATAAGCATGCGATGCGGCGGCAAGATAAGCCGCGCCGATGGCGTCTGTTTCGGTGTCCCGGCCGAGCAAATCCTCGATGCCTGCGCCATAAACGCCGGGCGCGGTGCCGAAGATGCGATCCAGCCGCGCCGAGCCGCGCCGGCGCGCCGCCGCAAGCGGGTTGTCGTCGTCTCCTTCATCCCGCATCGCCACCGCCTGGACCGCGGCGTCGATCAGCGCGATCTGCGCCGGGAAAAGATCGCGGAACAGTCCGGAAATGCGCCAGGTGACATCGACGCGCGCGCGTCCCATCGCCGCGCAGGGCAGCACTTCAACGCCGGTGACGCGGCCGCTCGAGTGCTCCCAGACCGGACGGCAGCCGAGCAGCGCAAAACCTTGCGCGATCTCCTCGCCGCCGGTACGCAAAGTGGCGCTGCCCCACAAATCGATGACAATCGCGCGCGGCATGTCGCCATGGGTCTGCAGATGCGCGCGCACGACTTCATCGGCGGCGCGGCGGCCGAGTTCCATCGCGGTCGGCGTCGGCAGCGTGCGCGGATCGGCGGTAAAGAGATTGCGGCCGGTCGGCAGCACGTCGCGCCGCCCGCGGGCAGGCGCGCCGGCCGGCCCCGGAGCGATGCGGGCGCCGTCGAGCGCCGCGATAAGCGCCGTGCGCTCGGCTTCGGCGCTTGCCACCCACGCCGGATCGTCGACGCCGGCGGCGACGCGGCCGTAGATGTGCTGACCGTCTTTGACGGCGAGGTCTTTGAGATCGCACAGCCACGCATCGATGCGCCGCAGCGCCTCGTCGGGCGCGACGGCCGCGCCGACGCCAGCCGAAATCCCGGCCTCTTGCGCTAGTCCGGTGCGTTGCGCGGTCTCGACAATGAGACCCGCGAGCCGTTCGCGGCGGCGACGGTCAAGCCCGTCGGCCTGCGCATATTCGTCGAGCAGGAGTTCGAGTTCGTGAGCATCGCCGCTCGGACCGCCGGCAGTAAGCGGCGGCGGTAAATGACCGATCGTCACTCCGGCAATGCGGCGCTTGGCCTGCGCCGCTTCGCCCGGATTGCTGACGATGAACGGATAGATCACCGGCAGCGCTCCGGTGACGATTTCGGGAAAGCATTGCGCGGTCAGCGCGACCGCCTTGCCCGGCAGCCATTCCAGCGTGCCGTGCGCGCCCATGTGAACGAGCGCATCGACTTTCGCCACGTGTTGCAGCCAAAGCCCGAAAGCGACCAGCCCATGACGCGGCGGCAGCAGCGGATCGTGATAATCGGCGCGCCGTTGCGACAAGCGCCCGCGATCGGGCGGCAGCGCGACCAGGAAATTGCCGAATTTTCGCGCGCGAAAACGGAAAGCGCCGTCGCGCATATCGGGATCGTCCGACGGATCGCCCCACGCCTCGCGCAAGCGCGCCACCGCAGCGCCCGGCAGCCGCGCCAAGAAAGTCTCGTATTGCGCGAGCGTAAGCTTTGCGTCGTCGGCATCGCGCGACAGCGCGTCGAGCAATTCGCGTGGCGTTTTCGGCGCGTCCCGCACCGTGTAACCGGCGGCGGCAAGATCGTCCATTGCCGCGATCACGCTCGCCGGCACGTCGAGACCGACCGCATAACCGGTGCGGCCCTTGGCGCCGGGATAATCCGGCATGAGGATTACGACGCGCCGTCCACCGCGCGGCAGTGCGCGCAAGCGGACCAGCGCGGCGATGCGATCCGCGACCATTGCAATGCGATCCGGTTCGGGCCGGCTCGCCAGCGCGGTGAAAGCGAGCCCTTGCTGCGGCGGCAGCGGATCCTTGAAAGCGACGGCGCCGGCGAGCACGCGGCCGTCGAGCTCCGGCAGGACGACATGCATCGCGAGATCGGCGGCGCCGAGCCCGCGCGGACTGTCGCGCCAGGCGGTGCGCTTGGTGGTTGCGCTGATCACCTGCAAGACTGGAACACCCGCCGTGTCGAGCGCCGCCGGCTCGTCGGCATTGCCGCCGGCGGCGAAGGCCGTCGTGGTGACGATCAATGCCGGATCGAGCCGAGCGAAAGCTTGGCGCAGAAAGGCGTCGGCCGCGCGGTCCTTCAGGCTGGTAGTGACCAGCGGCGCCGGCGCCAGGCCGCGCGCCGCAAGCGCCGCATAGAGCATATCGATCGGGGCCGTATCGGCCGCCAGCAGCATGGCGCGGTAGAACACGATCGGCACCACCGGTCTGCCGGAATCAAGCTTTGCAATCAGCCGGTCGAGTTCGACCGCGCCCTCGCCCGGCAAATAGCCGGCGAGGCGCGGGACCGGCGCGGGCTGGCGCGATTGGATGTCGCGGCCGGTGTAGCGCGCCAGCCGGCGCAGCAGCGCGCGCATGTTTTCCCGGCCGCCTTCGCGGAAAAACTGCAGCAACGTATCGAGCTCGTCTGCCGGCAGCGTCGAGGCGGCTTTAAGTCTTTTGTCGTCGCGGTCTTCGCCGGGCAGCACGGCAAGCGCGATGCCGCGCTCGCGCGCGAGCGCGGCAAGCCGCTCAATGCCGTACTTCCACCAATCGAGCCCGCCGAGCAGGCGGACCAAAATCACCTTGGCGTGCGCGCCGACGCGGTCGATCCACAGATCGACCGACATCGGATGGCGAAGATCGCGCAAGTGCGCGAGCCTTACGCTCGGCAGTGCCTCGCGCTCCACCTCCCAGGCCGCGGCGAGGCCGGCGAGATCGCTGTCGGCGAACGACAGCACCGCGATATCGCCCGGCGGCTGGCCGAGGTCGATCGCTTCGACGATTTCGTCGAGGCCGGTGGAACTCGTCGTGAGCAAATGCATCGTTTCTACTCACGCGACCAAGCGCCCGCGGTCACCGCGGCGCGATCAAGCCCTTTCAGTCCGATCACGACAAGCTGACTTTCGCGCGTCTCCGACGCCGCCCAGGGCCGGTCGTATTGATGCGTCACCCGCGGACCGACCGCTTGGACCAATAAGCGCAGCGGTTTGTTCGCGATCGCCGCAAAGCCCTTGACGCGAAGCACATCGAATTCCTCGGCGAGCGCGGCAACTCGCGCGACCAGCGAAGCGGGATCGGCGATTTCGCCGAGCGGCACGACAAAGGAATCGAAATCGTCGTGATCGTGCTCCGCCTCGGCGTCGTGCCGGGTGCGGCGATTGGCGATGTCGGCTTCGGTGCCGACGCCGAGACCGAGCAGGAGCGCCTCATCGACCTTGCCGTCGGTAACGGTCAGCACCTTCACGCTGCGCGGCAACGCGCGCGAGATCGCCGCCAGCGCGGCCTTCACGCCGGCCTCGTCGAGGAGATCGCGCTTGTTGAGCACAACCAGATCGGCGCAGGCGATCTGATCCTCGAAAACCTCTTCGATCGGATCGTCATGCATCAGCGCATTGTCGGCGGCGCGCTGGCGTTTCAGCGCGTCGAGATCCTGCGCGACGCGGCCGTCGGCGAGCGCCGCGCCGTCGACCACGACGACGACGCCATCGACCGTTACGCGGCTCTTGATCGCCGGCCAATGGAACGCCTGGACCAAGGGCTTTGGCAAAGCCAGACCAGAGGTTTCGATCACGATATGCTCGACGCCTTCCTTCGCCAGAATTGCATCCAGCGCCGGCACGAATTCGTCGGCCACCGTGCAGCACAGGCAGCCGTTGGCCAGTTCGACGATGTTATCTTCCGGGCAGGCGGCATTGCCGCAGCCCCGAAGAATTTCACCATCGATGCCGACGTCGCCGAATTCGTTGACGATGACGGCGAGGCGGCGGCCCCGCGCATTGGCAATGATATGGCGGATCAGCGTGGTTTTTCCGGCGCCGAGAAAGCCGGTGACGATGGTGCAGGGTACGCGCGCGAGTTGACCGTCGCCGTTCATAGGTCGACCTCTTGGAAATCGAGGGGAGGAACCCGCGCGATCAAGCCGCGCTTGAGTATTTCCGGCCGGCCGCGCCACGGCAGGATGCCGTCCGCGGCGCCGGCGAGCATGCGTGCGCCTTCAATCAGTGCGCCGCCGCCGTGCTCGTCGAGACCGCCGAAGACATAGGTCCATGAGCCGTTGCAGCGCATGGCGGCGCTCGGACCGCGCGTGCAATTGGCAAGGCAGCGCAGCCGCCGCACGGTGACATCGGTTCCGGCCGCCGCGCGCTCGGTTGCCGCGGCAAGAAGAGCGCCGGGACGCGGGTCGCTGTCGGGCTCGCCGGCGCGGCGGCAAGTGATGCAGACGTAAACGACCGGCGCGGCTGTCATCGGACTGCCTCGACACGCTCGATGATCGGTCGGTCGAAGCCCTGCCATCGGTAGATGAGATAGGACGCTGCCCAGCTCACCAGGAAAACTCCGACGACGAGATAGCCGAAATTGGCGAGGCCGCCATTGAGGGCGCCGATCGCGTCCCAAAAGCCGCCGGCAAGCTTGAGCTTGTCGGCGATGAGGCCGAGCGCTTCGACGCCGCCGATCAGTAGCGCGACCAGAACTGAAATAGCCGTGATGGTGAGGTTGTACCAAATCTTGCGGATTGGATTGAGGAATGCCCAGCCATAGGCGCCGACCATCAGCACGCTGTCGCTGGTATCGACGAGCGTCATGCCCGCGGTGAACAAAGCCGGGAAAATCATCACCGTGGCGAAGGTCATGCCGCCGGACGCCTGGCTTGCCGCAACGGTGAAGAGAGTGATCTCGGTCGCGGTATCGAAGCCAAGCCCGAACAAAAAGCCGATCGGGAACATGTGCCAGCTGCGCGACACCATGCGAAACAGCGGCCGGAAAATGCGGGCGAGCAAGCCGCGGCCGGAAAGGAGGAGATCAAGCTCCTGCTCGGCGACCGGCTCGCCGCGCCGCGCCTGACGGAAACTGCGCCACACCCCGCGCAGGATGACGAGATTGATCGCGGCGATGGCGAGCAGGAAAAACGCCGAGGCGCCGGTGCCGATCAGGCTGCCGATCGATCTGAGATTGTCGAAGCGGCCCTGCAGCGCAAACGCCGTCGCCGCGATCGCGGCGACCGCGAGTGCAATGGACAATGAATGGCCGAGCGAGAAGAACAGGCCGACCGAGACCGGCCGCTTGCCCTCCTGCATCAGCTTGCGCACCACATTGTCGATACTGGCAATGTGATCGGCATCGACGGCGTGACGCAGTCCGAGCACATAGGCGAGTACGGCGGTGCCAAGCAGCGTCGGCCGGCCGGCGAGCGCGATAACCGCCCAGGCCCAGGCCAAGACATTCGCCGTCAGAAGAATAGCGTAGATCGCGACGATCTTGGGACGCTGATCGGCCGATGCGTCATCGACCGCTGACTTCAAGAATCTGAGCACGCAATATCCTCGCCTGGCCTGCCGTCGGCGCGAGCGAGGACCGAAAGACTTATCGTCTTTCGGATCATCCACAGGTACACCCCGACCCGTGTTTGTCGCGTCGACACGGCCGATGGCAGGTCTCCTGGCTCGCGGATCGTCGCCTCGCCCTGCCTTCCCGGCGTTTATTTGAGCACGATCTTATTCGGAAAACCGGAATCCACTTTTCCGGATCATGCTCTAGCGCCAGTGGCTTAACCGGACGAGACTACCCGCTCACAGTTGCGGGGGCAGCTGCGGATTTGGCCGAAGGCTTACACAACGGCCGCACCGCATTCCCTATTCACCCTCATCGCGAGGGACCATCGATCCGCTAGTGATAGATTTCACCGGGCGGCCCTGTCAATCTGGCTGTCCAAGTTCCGGTTGCAGATGTGATGTCGAGCGTAGCGAAACTTTCTCTCGTCCTCGGCGGCGCCCGCTCGGGCAAAAGCCGCTATGCCGAGAGCTTGATCGCCGCTTTGCCGCCGCCTTGGACCTATGTGGCGACGGCGGAGGCGGGAGACGCGGAAATGGCCGCGCGCATTGCCGCGCACCGCGCGCGGCGCGGTTCGTCGTGGCGAACCATCGAGGCGCCGCGCGATCTCGCCGCCGCGCTCAAATCGTGCCAGACCATGCCGGTGCTGATCGATTGCCTGACGCTCTGGCTGTCGAACCTGATGCTGGCGGAGGCCGATATCGACGCCGAAGTCGCGCAATTGGAAGATGCGGTGAAGGCGGTTGCGGCGCCCGTGGTTCTGGTCGCCAATGAAGTGGGCTATGGCATCGTGCCGGATCATGCGCTCGGCCGCCGGTTCCGCGATCTGCAAGGCCTGCTCAACCAGCGCATCGCCGCGCGCGCCGATCGCGTCGTCCTTGTCGTCGCCGGATTGCCGCTTGCGGTGAAGGGCACCTTGTAAGAAAGCGCCATGACGCAAACGATCGACAAGTCCGAAGCCGAGCGGCATCGCGCCAAGATGGCGAAGCGCAAGGCCGTGCAGGATGCCGAAGTCGCGGAGAAGACGATCGAGAAAGGCCTGCTCATCGTCCACACCGGCGCCGGCAAGGGCAAGTCGACGGCCGCGTTCGGGCTCGCACTGCGCATGCTGGGCCGCGGCCACCGCATCGGCGTGGTGCAGTTCATCAAGGGCGCCTGGCATTCGGCGGAACGCGACGCGCTGCAAAAATTCGGCGAGCAGCTCGTCTGGCACACGATGGGCGAGGGTTTTACCTGGGAGACGCAAGATCGCGCCCGCGATGTCGCCGCCGCCGAACGCGCCTGGGCCAAGGCGCGCGAGTTGATGGCCGATCCGAGCTTCGCGATGGTCGTCCTCGACGAGCTCAATATCGCGCTGCGCTACGACTATCTCGACCTTAACTTGGTCGTCGCCGCGCTCATGGCCCGGCGGCCCGGCTTGCACGTCATCGTCACCGGCCGCAACGCCAAGCAGGAACTGATCGCCGCCGCCGATCTCGTCACCGAAATGACGCTGGTGAAGCACCATTTCGCCGCCGGCGTAAAGGCGCAAGCCGGCATCGAGTTCTAGGCGATGGCGGCGCGGGCGCTGATGTTCCAGGGCACCGGCTCGGACGTGGGCAAGTCGCTCATCGTCGCCGGTCTGGCGCGCGCCTTGACGCTGCGCGGCCTGAACGTGCGCCCGTTCAAGCCGCAGAACATGTCGAACAATGCCGCGGTGACGGCGGACGGCGGCGAAATCGGGCGCGCCCAGGCCTTGCAGGCCCGCGCGGCGCGGGCGTTGCCGAGCGTGCACATGAACCCGGTTCTGCTCAAGCCGCAGAGCGAAATCGGCGCGCAAATCATCGTGCAGGGCCGCCTCTATGGCAGCGCCAAGGCCGCCGCCTATCAGCACATGAAGCACGATCTTTTGCCGTTCGTGCTCGACAGCTTCGAACGGTTGCGCCGTGAGGCCGAAATCGTGCTGGTCGAAGGCGCCGGCAGCGCCGCCGAAATAAACCTGCGGGCGAACGATATTGCGAATATGGGTTTCGCGCGCGCCGCCAACGTGCCGGTCGTGCTCATCGGCGACATCGATCGCGGCGGGGTGATTGCGAGCCTGGTCGGCAGCAAAGCCGTGATCGCGCCGGAGGATGCCGCGCTGATCCGCGGCTTCATCGTCAACAAGTTCCGCGGCGATGCGGCGCTGTTCGCCGACGGCATGGAGCGCATCGCTCAGCTCACCGGATGGCAGCCGCTCGGCCTGGTGCCGTTTTTTCCGGACGCACGGTTATTGCCGGCGGAGGACGCACTCGCGCTCGAGCAAAATCCTCCGGCAAAGCTGCGGACGCGTCTGCGCATCGCCGTGCCGATCCTGCCGCACATCGCCAATTTCGACGATCTCGATCCGCTCGACGCCGAGCCGGCAGTCGAACTCATTCGCGTGCGGCCGGGCGCGGCGTTGCCCGGCGACGCCGATCTGATCCTCATTCCCGGATCTAAAGCGACCATCGCCGACCTCAATGCGTTGCGCGCGGCGGGATTCGATATCGACATCGCCGCGCATCGGCGCCGCGGCGGAACGGTTTTAGGCCTATGCGGCGGTTATCAGATGCTGGGGCGCAGCATCGCCGATCCCGGCGGCATCGAAGGTCCGCCGGCCAACGTCGACGGCCTTCGTCTCATCGACGTCGAAACCGTTCTCTCGGACGACAAGCGCCTTGAACCGGTGCGCGGCACGACGGCCGACGGTGTGCCGTTTTCCGGCTACGAGATGCATATCGGCGTGACCGAGGGACCCGACCGCGCGCGGCCCTTCGCGCGGCTCGCCGACGGATCGTCCGAGGGCGCGATTTCGGCGGATGGGCGCGCGATCGGCACCTATATTCATGGCCTCTTTGCCGACGACCGCCAGCGCGCGGCCTGGCTTGCCCGCTTCGCCGCGGGCGCGACAAACGTCGCCTATGACGACCTGATCGAGCGCACGCTCGATGGGCTCGCCGCGCATCTAGCGGCGCATCTCGATGTCGATTCGCTCCTCAAACTGGCGCGATGAGCGTCGCCGCCAAGACGGCAAGAATCGCGATCAGGATCGCATCGGCGGCGCGATAAAGCGCAAGCGCGCGACGGATGTCGGCGGCAGTCGCGTCCCAACGGCCGCCGCCGATCGCGGCATCGTCGACGCGCACACCGCCGTAAATCCGCGGCCCGGCGAGCGAGAGACCGAGCGCTCCCGCCACCGCCGCTTCCGGATAGCCGGCATTGGGCGAACGGTGACGCGGCGCGTCGAGCCAGACCGTTCGCCAGGCGTCGACCGAAGAGGCGCCCTTCTTGAGCGCGGCGGCGGCGATGAGCAACAACGCCGCAAGCCGCGAGGCCGGCAGGTTGACGAGATCGTCGAGCCTGGCCGCCGCCCAGCCGAATGCCGCGTAACGCTCGGTGCGGTGGCCGATCATGCTGTCGGCCGTGTTGATTGCTTTGTAGACTGCGGCGCCAGGGAGACCGGCAATGGCCAGCCACACTACCGGCGCCACGACGGCATCGGAGAAATTTTCGGCGAGGCTTTCGATGGCCGCGCGGGCAATGCCGGCTGCGTCGAGCGCCGTGGTATCGCGGCCGACGATGCGCGACACCGCGGCGCGGCCGGCGCCAAGGTCCGCGGTTTCGAGCGCGGTTGCGACATCGGCGACATGCCGGTACAGGCTGCGTTGCGCGATCAGCGTGCTTGCCGCCACCGCAATGACGAAAATGCCGAATCGCAGACGGAAGAGTTCGCGCTCAATCACGAATGCAATCAACCCGACGAAGCCAATGACGATCAGCATCGCAACCGCGCCGGCTAATCGCCGGGCGTTCGGAGCGGCGGAGTCGCGGTTGAGCGCGCGGTCGAGTTCACCGATCAGACTGCCGATCCAAGTCACCGGGTGGCCGATCGCGCGAACAAGCCGCTCCGGATAACCGACGCAGAGCTCGATCAGCATGGCGAAGAGCGCAAGCGCGACCGACATGTTCCCCTTTAGCGGCACGGGCGAGCCGCTCCAGCATGGCGGCGATCTGGCCGCCGCCCGGCGTCTGTTTCCTGACGCCCCCGAACCTTTCACCGACCTTTCGACCGGGATCAATCCTAACCCATATCCGCTGCCGGTTTTGCCGGCTGAAATTTTTGCGCGCTTGCCCGATCGGACCGCCCTGCAACAGCTCGCCACCGCCGCGGCAACAGCCTATGGCGCGCCGTCCGCGGCGTATATTGTGCCGGCGCCGGGAACGCAGATATTGCTGCCGCTTGTTTGCGGCCTGGTGCGACCGGGCCGCGCCGCGATCCTGACGCCGACCTATTCCGAGCACGCTCGCGCCGCGGCGCTTTCAGGTCATGCCGTCGCCGAAATCCGCGATATCGGCGCGATCGGCAATGCCGAATTCGTGGCTGTCACCAATCCCAACAATCCGGACGGCCGACTGCTCGCCAAGAGCGATTTGCTGGCGCTGGCGAAAGCCCTACAGCCGCGCGGCGGCATCCTCGTGGTCGACGAGGCCTTCATGGATGCCGGGCCGCCCGGCGCGAGCCTTGCCCCCGAACTGGCGCGCGGCAACATCGTCGTGCTGCGCTCGTTCGGCAAATTCTTCGGCCTCGCCGGGCTGCGGCTCGGTTTTGCGCTGGCCGCGCCGCCGCTCGCCGCACGGCTATCGGCGCTACTCGGTCCGTGGGCGGTTTCAGGGCCGGCGCTCCTCGTCGGCGCCAAAGCGCTGGCGGATCATGCGTGGATCGAAAAATCGCGGCGCAGTCTCGCCAAAGCATCGACCAGGCTCGATGCGATTTTGGGCGGCGCGGGCCTCGACATCATCGGCGGCACCACGCTGTTCCGGCTGGCGCGAACGCGATCGGCAAGCGAATTGTTCCATCATCTCGGACGCGCCGGCATTCTGACTCGCATATTCCCCGATCATGCCATGTGGCTGCGCTTTGGCCTGCCGGCGGCCGAACCGGATTGGCAGCGGTTGCAGATTGCGATGGCCGCCTTCCGCGACAACGGCTAGGTTTCGTCCATGCGCGTCCGATTAAGCCCGCAAGCTAACAAAGGCGCCGAAGACGCAGCGCCGGCGACGCAATCGGCGGATTTCGATTATGCGTTTCGCGCGCGCTTGCGCGACCTGCTGGTCTGGCGCCGCGACGTTCGCCGCTTCCGGCGCGATCCGCTGCCTACCGGCGCATTGGAATCGCTCATCGAGCTCGCTTGCCTCGCGCCTTCGGTGGGACTGAGCCAGCCGTGGCGCTTTGTCATCGTCGAGGACGCCGCGATCCGCGCCGCGATCCGGAAAAATTTCGCGACGTGCAATGCGCAAGCGCTCGCCGCCCAGGACTCGCAACGCGCGAACCTCTACGCGCGGCTCAAGCTCGCCGGATTGGAAGAGGCGCCCGCGCATTTTGCCGTCTTCGCCGACCGTGCGACAACGCAGGGCCACGGCCTCGGCCGCCACACCATGCCGGAAATGATCGAATATTCGGCGGTAACCGCCGTGCATACGATTTGGCTTGCCGCCCGCGCGCAAGGCATCGGCATGGGCTGGGTCTCGATCCTCGAGCCAAAGGCGGTCGCCGCAATTCTTAACGTGTCCGCGGAATGGAAGTTCATCGGCTATTTTTGTCTCGGCTATCCGCAAGCCGACGATACGATCCCGGAACTCGAACAGTCCGGATGGGAGCAGCGGCAGCTGCCGTCGTCGATAATCATCCGGCGTTGACAAAGATTAATTGTCGGAATCGTGATGTGCCAAAACAGGGCACGTCCCCTGGCACTCGCCTTGCTCACTCTGCAGCGGCCGTTTGCGTGTGTTTCGGAACGACGACACGCGTCGCCCGAGCATTTGCGCAAACGCGCTGAAACGTCGCGTCGGCCGATTACAGGAGGTCGGCGCGCGCTGAGGGAGAGAGCAGTGTTAACCTTGAACTGTGTCAGAGTGGCTTTGGCTTCGCGGTATGCCGCCCGTGTCGGCGCCGCAGTCACGCTGTCCGTCATCGCATCGGCGATGATTTTTAGCGCGGCTTATGCCGACGGCCTGGCTGCCGGCGGCTGCGTCGGCGGAGGCGGCTCGCTGAACTGTGTCGTGCGCTGGGGCGAGGCCGGCGACCCTTATATCAGGACCGTGCCGCAGCCGGCCGGCGAGACGGAACGGAACCAGGCGGCCGAACGCGATCGCAAGTGGGAAGAGCGCTGCAAGCCGACCATTACGCAGGACCGTTACGGCGTTCCGCGGTACCAATATTCGGCGCCCGGCTGCGAGTTCGGCATCATCCAGTAACGATCGCTGCTTTTAGCGGTACGAGTTTGCCGACTTCGCGGTCCGCTCCGGATGCCGCAATGCGGTTACCGGCGTCTTGACTGCGCCCGGCAGGTATCTGGCAACGACGATCGGATCGAGCTGGGCGAGCGCGCTGTCCGGCAAGCGATACCAGGTCTCGTCGCGTCCGAACAAAGCGATGCCGAGATAGCCGCGAACGGTCAGCGTCTGACCGTCGGGGCTCACCCGCATCATCGCGCTATAGACGTTGCCGTCCCGCGGATCGAGGATATTGCCGTCCTCATAGACCAAGCTGTTGCGTTTCATGTCCCTGATCAGAGGCAGCCCGAGCAACGGCTGATCCTTGCGGTCGTCGCGGCAACTCGAACAGATCGGGTCTTTAGGATCGGTCGGCCGCAGAAACAGCTTCGCGATAGCGCCTTCATACAAGCCGTCCCGTTCGACGAACAGGAACCAGCCAACCGTGTTACCGGTGTTCTCGTCGACCTTCTGCCACAGGCCGGCGACCGACGGCTCCGTTGCCGGTGTGGAATGCGCGATCCCCACAAGCGCGGCGAGTGACGCCGCAACCGTCAACATGAGCAACTTTGTCGATTGCATTGTCAGGGATCCCCTTCACTCGCCGTCGTCGAGACGAATCGCTCTGCCGGCATTGATGGCGAAGAGTTATTACTCGTTCCACAATGCGGTGATTTAACGACGCCGGAATGTCAGGATTCGCCATAGTGTGAGGCGCGCAACCGCCGGCTGGCATAGGCACTCGGTCGCAGATCGGCGCGCCCGGGAACTTAGTCCGCGAGGTCTCCTCCAACCCTACGGTTTTACCCTCTGTCATTCACCGATCTTCTTGCTTGCAACGGCCGGCGCAGCCTCTCATGATTATTGCCGATACCGGCGTTTCATTGTCTGAGCTTGGGATTTAAGCCTTATGCGACGGTCCCATTCCATAGCGCATTGCAGTTCACGGACCAGTGTGGCGCTCGCTAATTTGCGCGGCATCGTCATCCTGATCGTGCTCGCATTCCATTCGATGCTGGCCTACCTCGACTGGATCCCTGCGGCCGTTTCCCGCTTCGACAGTCCGCCTCTTAACTGGCGCGCTTTCCCGATCGTCGACAGCCATCGTTTCTTCGGATTCGACCTCATCTGCGCGTGGCAGGACGTCTATCTGATGTCGCTGATGTTTTTTCTGTCCGGCCTATTCGTCTGGCCAAGCCTGGTACGCAAGAAAGAATGGGCTTTTTTGCGCGACCGCGTGCTGCGGCTCGGTCTGCCCTTTGCCTTCGGCATCGCCGTGGTCATACCGGTGGCCATTTATCCGACCTACCGCTTGACCGCGGCCGATCCGAGCATTGCCGCCTATTGGCACAGCTTGCTCGCGCTGCCGTTCTGGCCGAATGGGCCGCTATGGTTCCTCTGGCAGCTTCTGGCGCTGAACTTCATCGCCGCCGGCGTGCACTTCATCGCGCCGAATGCGATACCGGCGCTCGGCCGCTGGTCGGCAGCAGCCGATAAAAATCTCGCTCGTTATTTCGGCGTTCTCCTGGCCGTCTCGGCGCTGGCCTATGTCCCGCTGGCGATCGAATTTACGCCCTGGACCTGGTCCAATTCCGGACTTTTCGCCGTTCAGTTTTGCCGTCCGCTGCTCTATGCCGTTTACTTTTTTGCCGGCGTCGGCATTGGCGCCGCCGGCATCGAGCGCGGCCTTATCGCGGCCGACGGTATCTTGATGCGGCGCTGGGCCTATGCGCTCGCCGCGGCGCTTGTCGCATTGTTTCTCTGGATGGGGTTGACGGCGCTGACGATACACGGCGGCGCTTCGCTCGGCGTCGAGATTGCCGCCGATCTCAGCTTTGTGCTGGCTTGCGCCGCCGGTTGCATGTTTCTGATCGCGGTGTGCTTGCGTTTCGCGACCGGATATTCGCGACTTCTGCGCTATCTGTCGGTCAATGCCTACGGCCTTTATCTGGTGCACTACGTCTTTATCGTCTGGCTGCAATATGCGCTCCTTGCCACGCCACTATTCGCCATCGTCAAGGCCGGAGTGGTTTTCAGCGGCACGTTATTTTTGAGCTTGGCGACGACATTCGCCGTCCGGCGCTTTCCATTGGGCGCGCGCCTCATCGGTACCGCGCCGCGCGCTGTCGCAACGTCCTAACCGTGCTTGCTGCCGCTATCGGGACGCGAGTGCGGGAACGTCATATAATTCATTGCTAATGACCGTTGCGCCGGCAGCCGGCAGATGCTTTTGCCGCCGATCGGCACCGGGCCGCTATGATTGCGGTGATGCGATTGCGCGTAACCGCGTTCGTGGCCATCCTGTTCACGCTCGTTGTCTCGCCTGCTGGCGCGGCCAAACGCGCCGTGGTCCGTGAAATCGACGGCGCGATCGGCCCCGCCATCGTCGACTATGTCGTGCGCGAGATCGATGCGGGCTCGCCGAGCTTATCTGGCGACGCCGTTCGACATTGCCGGGGAGCGCAGCTCCACCATCGTGTTTCGCTTCCCGACCGATCTGGCGCAAGCCTTCTCGGCCTTGGCGGCGCGGACAGACTGACCGAGGGGCGGCTTCGGCCGAGGCAAATCGCGCCCCCAAGTCGAAATAGCGTCGCAAAAAGGTTTGAACGCGGCGTCGCGAATGTTATGTGGTCGCGGCAAGCTCGTGGCTGCCGGCTCCGTCGCGAGCGCGATCTCTACGACAACTCCGTGACAACAATTCCTGCATTACTGGGCGCGAAGACATGCGAGTGATCGTCCCAATTTCCGTCGGGGGCTGGACCCGCTTATTCAGCCGATGGGATCTGCTCGCGGTCCTTTTGATCCTCGGCCTGCTGGTTTTCCTGGGGGAGGCGAGCCGCCACCTGTTCGAGCCCCTGACCGAGCTGCGGCAGCAGCCGCCTTCGCTCGATCCACGCAACCTGCCCGAATATGCCGCGCGCACGACGCTGCGCATGTTCATCGCCATGGTGCTATCGCTGATTTTTACCTTCACCTATGCGACGCTCGCGGCCAAGAACAAGCGCGCCGAGCGGCTCTTGGTCCCGCTTCTCGACATTTTGCAATCGGTGCCGATCCTCGGCTTCATCTCGGTCACGGTGGTGTTTTTCATGGCGCTCGCGCCCGGCCGCGTGCTCGGCGCCGAATTTGCTGCCATCTTCGCCATCTTCACCAGCCAGGCCTGGAACATGGCCTTCAGTTTCTACCAGTCGCTGCGCACGATACCCACCGAGCTCGAGGAAGCATCGCGCAATTTCAGGCTCAGCCCGTGGATGAACTTCTGGCGTCTCGACGTGCCGTTTGCCATGCCGCAGCTGATCTGGAACATGATGATGTCGATGTCGGGGAGCTGGTTCTTCGTCGTCGCGTCGGAGGCCATCAGCGTAGGAAACACAACGGTCACCCTACCCGGCGTCGGCTCCTACATTGCGTTGGCCATCGAGCGCCAGGATCTCAAAGCGGTGGCTTGGGCGATCGCAACGATGCTGGTGGTGATCCTGATCTACGACCAGATCCTGTTCCGGCCGCTGGTGGCATGGGCTGATCGCTTCCGCTACGAACAGGAAGCCGGCGTGCTGCCGCCGCGATCCTGGGTGTTCGATGTCCTGCGCCGGTCCCGCATCGTTGCGCGGCTGACGCGGCCGTTCGCCGCACTCTGGCGGCTCATGATGCGGCCGCGCCACCCCGACAAACCACAGCCCATCAAGCAAACGCCGCCGATCGCGCAGGGCAGTATCGCAGCCCAATTGGGCTTGATCGTGGTTGCGCTTGCCGCGGTCGCACTGTGGCAGATCGTGCACTTCATCATCCAAGGCATCACGCTCGCCGACGTCGGCACCGCGATATTGCTCGGCCTGGCGACGCTCGCTCGTGTCATCGTTCTCATCGCGATAGCAAGCGTCATCTGGGTGCCGATCGGCGTGTGGGTCGGCACGCGACCGCGCGCGGCCAATCTCGTGCAGCCGGTGGCGCAGTTCCTCGCCGCCTTTCCGGCCAACTTGCTGTTCCCGATCGTCGTATCGATGATCGTCGCGTGGCGGCTCGATCCGAATATTTGGCTCAGTCCGCTGATGATCCTCGGCACGCAATGGTACATTCTGTTCAACGTGATTGCCGGCGCCGTGGCGATCCCCGCCGAACTGCGCGCCGTCGGCGCAAACTTACGCGTGCGCGGCTGGTTGTGGTGGCGGCGCATCGCGCTGCCCGCGGTGCTGCCGTATTACTTGACCGGCGCGATCACCGCCTCCGGCGGCTCGTGGAATGCGAGCATCGTCGCGGAGGTCGCGTCCTGGGGCCATGAGCATCTGCACGCCTTCGGGCTCGGCGCCTATATTGCGCAACAGACCGACGCCGGCGATTTTCATCGCATCGTGCTGGGCATCGTCGTGATGAGCCTGTTCGTCGTCGTCATCAATCGCCTGTTCTGGCGTCCGCTTTATTTCTACGCCGAACGCAAATTCCGGCTGGGATGAGGATCAACATGACCGCCGCTCTGCTCGACGTTCACTCGCTGCGCCAATCCTTTCCGCGCGCCGACGGCGGCGAGCATTTGGTGCTCGACGGCGTCGAGCTGTCGCTGACGCAGGGCCAGATCGTCGGCTTGCTCGGCCGCACCGGCTCGGGCAAATCGACCTTGCTGCGCCTGATCGCCGGCTTGGCGCAACCGTCGGCGGGAACCATCACCTATCTCGGCGAGCCGGTTAATTCGCCGGCGCCTGGCATCGCCATGGTGTTTCAGTCGTTCGCGCTATTCCCCTGGCTGACGGTGCTGGAAAACGTGCAACTCGGCCTCGAGGCGCTCGGCCTTCCCGAGTCGGAAATCCGCAAACGCGCGCTGGCGGCCATCGACCTGATCGGCCTGGACGGTTACGAATCCGCCTTTCCGCGCGAACTGTCAGGCGGCATGCGGCAACGGGTCGGCTTTGCCCGGGCGCTGGTCGTTCATCCCAATATCCTGCTCATGGACGAGCCGTTCTCGGCGCTCGACGTGCTGACCGCGGAGACGCTGCGCACGGACTTTCTGGAGCTCTGGGGTGACGGCAAGCTGCCGATCAAGGGCGTCATCCTGGTCACGCACAATATCGAGGAAGCGGTACTGTTGTGCGATCGCATCCTGCTGTTTTCCACCAATCCGGGCCGCATCATCAGCGAAATCGCCGTGGAGCTGAAACAGCCGCGCAACCGCCTGGATCCGCAATTCCGGGATCTGGTCGAGAAAATCTACGTGGCGATGACGGCACGAACGCCGACGCCGATGACAATCGGCACCGGACCGACGGCGACGATCAATACGGTGCTGCCGCGCGTCTCGGCCAATCTGCTATCCGGCCTTATCGAGACGCTTGCCGCCGCGCCCTTTAGCGGCCACGCCGACTTGCCGGTGCTCGCCGACGAGCTTCACTTGGAAATGGACGAGCTATTCCCGGTGTCCGACGCACTGCAGCTGCTTCGCCTTGCCGAAGTCGAAGGCGGCGATATCAAGCTCAGCGACACCGGGAAACAATTCGCCGAACTCGGCACCGACGATCGCAAGAAGCTGTTTCAGCGCCAGCTGTTGTCCTATGTGCCCTTGGCCACGCACATCCGCCACATCCTCCAGGAGCGCGCCAACCATGCGGCGCCGAAAAGCCGCTTCTACGACGAGCTGGAAGATCACATGAGCTCCGAAGACGCGGAGCTTACGCTGCGTGCGGTGACTGCCTGGGGACGCTACGCCGAAGTCTTCGCCTATGACGACGATTCCGGCATGTTCAGCCTGGAGAATCCGACCTGATCGGCTTTTCGCGCTCGCCCGCCCGCATCAAGCCGGCGGCGGCAGGAAGACGACCTCGTGCTTGGCGGCCAACGCGACGACCTCATCGGGATTCTGCTCCTTCATCGAGTGAATCGCCCAGAACAGATCGTAGAGCTTGCGCGTCGGCGCCACCCAGAAAAAGCATTTCACCGGCTGATCGGACTTGTTGAAGATGCCGTGTGGGATGCCCATCGGCAGCCGGATCAGGTCGCCTGCGGTGGCGACGAAATCCTTGCCGTCGAGCAATAGATCGAAGCGGCCCTCGAACATGTAGATGAATTCGTCCTGGGTCGGATGAATATGCGGCGGCACGAAGGTGCCGGGCGGAAAGGTCGCGTGCCAGGAGAACGACGCCTCGTTCACCGCTTTCGGCACGTAAGTCTGGCCCAGAATATTCCAGACGATTCCGTCGATTCCGGTGCCGGCCTTGGTTAGACCTGCGGTCAGCGCTTGCATGCCGTTGCTCCAATACTTGTCGTGGCTCGGGTGCCGCTCTCTGGCGCCATTCAAACACGAATGCGGCGACACAGAAACGATTCCGTGAGGCCTCCCGAGCGCCATTTCGCGACAGCGTAAACGCCGCTACGATAGGGTCGTATGAGCCGCTTGCAACGCCCGGTTCCGGCCGGTAATCCTGCGGCTAGCATCTTGACGGAGCATGATTTTTTCGGAAAACGAGTCCTATCCGCCGGCCCGCGGAAGGCATTTCCGGGTCATGCGCGAAAAGTGAGGGCGAAGATGTCAATACTACCGAGCATGGAAGGCGGCGCTCGCTTGCGCTGGCTGCTGTTGGGATCGTTGGCGCTCAACTTGTTCTTTGTCGGCGCGGCCGGCGCGGTCGCGATCCGCTATTCCGGCCCGGTGCCGCTGGCGACCGTCGCGCGGATCGACCACAGCATGGCCGGCCGCCTCGATCGCATCGCGGCAAACCTGCCGCCGGCCGACGCCGAACTGTTGCGCGCGCAGCTTCGCGATGAAGCGGTGAAGGTCGCGGCCGCGCAGGCCGATCTTCGCCTCGCGCAAGAGGACGTTCGCAACAGCTTGAGGGCGCAGCCGTTCGATGCCGATGCAATGCGAACGGCGCTGGCGCAGAGTCACACCGCGCACGATAACTTCGATCAAGTTCTGCATGACACGATCGCCGCCGCCGCGGCCAAAATGTCGGTGGTCGGGCGCACCAAGCTCGCGGATTGGCGAACAGAGCACGACAGCGCACGGCCAGCTCACTAGAATGGCATCAATCGCCGGGCGTTAGCGCCGTTACGCCGCGCTGCGCCGGCCTTGCGTCGCGATCGCCAGTAGTGCGCGCTCGGCGATGGTGTCGGCGAGCGCCGAGCGGCGGCGCGATTCCAGCACGGCGATCGGCAAGCTCGGTCATGGTGGTCGTCAGCCGCGCAACGTTCCAAGTTTTCAGCGCTGCTTCGACCAACGCCTTCCGCCGGAAATGCAGCGGCGGTTGCACCGCGTCGAGCGAAAACGGCGAACCGTCCTCGATTGTCATGCGCCATTTGTGCAGCTGCGCGAGTTGGCGCTGGGCGTTGAAGAGAAGCGATCCGGCACTGGCGCCCGCGGTGCGCGCTTTGGCAAGCTGAGCTTCAAGCTCGGCGGGACGGCCGGCGAAAGCGGCATCGACGATGTCCTCGAGCGCAAGCGCCGAGGCGTCGGACACCACCGCGGTCACGTCCTCGACGCCAACTCGGCCGCGGCCGCGGGCATACAGCGCAAGCTTGCGGATCTCGTTGCGCGACGCCGCCCGGTCGCCGCCGAGCAAGGGGATCAACAGCGCGCGCGCCTCGGGATCGAGCGACAGGCCGGCGGCGCGCATCTCGTCGTCGATCAGCCGCGCCCGATCGCGTTCGCTGTCGGCGTAGCAGGGCAGCGCCACGGCGTTCTTCGCGCGCTCGCAGAGCGCGCGCAGCGGCGCATTGCGGCGCAAATCGCCGGCCTCGATGACGACGCGGCATTCGGCGAGCGGTGCGCCGAGCAGCGCCTCCACCGCGGGCGCAATGTTGCGGCTTCCGGCCTTCACCCAGACCGCGCGGCGGCCGCCGAACAACGGCATGGTCTGCGCCTCCTCGACAAGGCGCGTCGGCTCGGCCGCGACCGCGTCGCCTTCGAGCCGCGCCAGCGCGAACGGATCGTTGATGTCGTCGACCGAAGCCTTGACGATGGCATTGACGCGCTCGCTCACCAAGCCGGCGTCCGGGCCGAATACCAGAACCACCGGCCGCGCCGGATTGGGATGCGCGATGAAAGCGTCGACGTCGGCGGTTTTGACGGCGACCATGGAAAATAATTATGTCCCGGCGACGAAATACGACGCCAGTCTGTTGCGGATCGACTCGGCGGCGGTTTGAACGGCGCGGTCTTCGGCGTCGCGCTGCGCGCGCTGCACGGCAAAGCGCTGCTCCGGACCGGGCGCGTCGTAATCGACGTTCGCGGAAGTGGTATCCTGCAACACGACTTTGCCGGTCGCGATTTCCACCAGCTGGTAGGTCACCAAGACGCCGGCGATTTGCGCCGTCGGCCGGCCGCTGGAGGCATCGACGATCACCGTCAATCCCGTCGCCGACACAGTGAGATCGAGACGATGTGTCGGCGCACTCGCGGCGCCGCCGCCGCCGGTGAGGTCGAACTGCAAGGCATTATGCATGCCGACGGCCAAGCGGGCCTGTGGTGTCCCCTGGCGCGTCGGGATCTGGCCGATCTGCACTTCGGCGAGCTTGTCGCGCACGCTGTCGCCGCCGACCGTGGGGCTCCTGCCGTAGAGCGGCTGGAAACAGCCGGCGAGCAGGCCCGACGCGGCCAGCACGATGCCGAGCCGCGTCACGGCGCGAACCGCTGTGCGCTGCTTACGCCACCACATTGACGATCCGTTGCGGCACGATGATCACCTTCTTCGGCGGCCTGCCGTCCAGCGCCTTTTTTACCGCATCGAGCGCGAGAACGGCAGCCTCGATTTCGGCGTTGCCGGCATCGCGCGCCACGGTCACCTCGGCGCGCTTCTTGCCGTTGAGCTGCACCGGCAGCGTTACCGTGTTCTCGATGAGAAGCGCGCGCTCGACTTGCGGCCAGGGCGCTTGCGCAACCAGCGTATCGTGCTCCGTATCGTGGCCGAGCGCGGCCCAGCATTCCTCGGCGAGATGCGGCATCATGGGAGCGAACAATTGCACAAGAATATTAACCGCCTCGCGCATGGCCCAGCGCAAATCGGGCGCGGCGACAGTCCCCTCATCGGACCCCGTTTCAGACCCCATTTCGCCGATTACGTCATTGAGCGTATTGGCGAATTCGTAAATCGCCGCCACACAAACATTGAAGTGTAGCTTTTCAATGTCATCGCTGACCCGGGCCAAGGCCCGGTGCGCCGCCTTGCGCAAGCGCATCGCCGCGGCCGAGAACGCGGCGGGCCGCGCGTCCGGCGCCGATCTGGCGATTTCGCAGCCCTCGCCGACCAGCCGCCACAGCCGCTGGGCGAAACGCCAAGCGCCCTGGACGCCGCGCTCGGTCCATTCCACGTCACGATCCGGCGGCGAGTCCGACAGCATGAACCAGCGCGCGACGTCGGCGCCATAGGTCTCGATGATCTCGTCGGGGTCGACCGTGTTGCGCTTCGACTTCGACATTTTCTCGATGGCGCCGATCGCAACCTGTTCGCCGGTGGCGATCAAGGTCGCGCGCCGCGCGTCGCCGTCGGCTTCGACTTTCACTTCCGCCGGCGCCGCCCACTCGCCGCTTTTGGTGCGGTAGGTCTCGTGCACGACCATGCCCTGGGTGAACAGCCCGGCGAACGGCTCATCCAAACCGACGTGGCCGGTCGCCTTCATGGCGCGGGTGAAGAAGCGTGAGTAGAGCAGATGCAGGATCGCATGCTCGATGCCGCCGATATATTGATCGACCGGCATCCAGGCATCGACCATCGGGCGATCGGTCGGCGCGGTCTCGATCCACGGATCGGTGAAGCGCTCGAAATACCAGGACGAGTCGACGAAGGTGTCCATGGTGTCGGTCTCGCGCCGCGCCTTACCGCCGCATCGCGGGCAGGCGACGTGCTTCCAGGTCGGATGATGGTCGAGCGGATTGCCGGGCCGGTCGAAGGTGACGTCTTCCGGCAGCGTCACCGGCAAATCCTTTTCCGGCACCGGCACGACGCCGCATGTCGCGCAATGAATGACCGGGATCGGGCAGCCCCAATAACGCTGCCGCGAAATGCCCCAGTCGCGCAGCCGGAAATTAATTTGGCGATGCGCCAACGCGTCTGATTGCCTTGTGGTCTCTCCTGTTGTCCAGCCGCTTTCGCGCTCACCTGCCTCCTTCGCCTCCGCAATTGTCATGCCGTCGAGGAAGCGCGAATTGATCATGCGGCCGTCGCCGTCATAGGCGGTGTCGGTGATGACGAAAGTCTTCGGGTCCCGATCTGGCGGGCAGACGACCGCCACGTTGCCAAGCCGGTATTTGTTGACGAAGTCGAGGTCGCGCTGGTCGTGCGCCGGGCAGCCGAAAATCGCGCCGGTGCCGTAGTCCATCAAAATAAAATTGGCGACATAGACCGGCAGCTTCCAGTTCGGATCGAACGGATGCTTAGCCTTGATGCCGGTATCGAAACCAAGCTTGTCGGCGGTATCGATCTCGGCCTGCGCGGTGCCGCGGTGACGGCACTCCTCGATGAACTTCGCCAACGCGGGATTCTTCGCCGCCGCCGCAATGCTGAGCGGATGATCCGGCGCCAGCGCCATGAATTTGGCGCCGAACAACGTGTCCGGCCGCGTGGTGAAGATTTCCAGTTCGCTTTCGCCATTCGGCGTCGTCTTCGCATCGAGCGCAAAGCGGATCAGCAAGCCCTCGCTGCGGCCGATCCAGTTCTTCTGCATCAGCCGGACTTTTTCCGGCCAGCGGTCGAGCGTGTCGAGCGCGTCTAGGAGTTCCTGCGAATTTGGTGATGTCGAAGAACCATTGCGTCAGCTCGCGCTGCTCGACCAACGCGCCGGAGCGCCAGCCGCGGCCGTCGATCACCTGTTCGTTGGCCAGCACCGTCTGGTCGACCGGATCCCAGTTCACTTTCGACTGCTTGCGCTCGACCAGGCCAGCACGCAGGAAATCGAGAAACATTTTCTGCTGATGCTTGTAATAGGCCGGATCGCAGGTGGCGATCTCGCGGCTCCAATCGAGCGACAGGCCCATCGATTTGAGCTGCTTCTTCATCGCGGAAATATTTTCGTAGGTCCACGCCTTGGGATGGACCTTGCGCTCCATGGCGGCGTTCTCGGCCGGCATGCCGAAGGCGTCCCAGCCCATCGGGTGCAGCACGTTCATGCCCATCGCGCGCTTGTAACGCGCCACGACGTCGCCCATCGTGTAATTGCGCACGTGACCCATATGAATGCGCCCCGACGGATAGGGGAACATTTCCAACACGTAATATTTCGGCCGAGGGTCGTCGTTCTTCGTGGCGAAGATTGAGCGCTGGTCCCAGATTTTCTGCCAGCGCGCCTCGGCGTCGCGGGCGTTGTAGCGGTCGGTGGGCATCGGTTTGCGATTTTTCCCGGCGTCTTTTACGGTCGCGCGACGTGACACGAAAGCCCGCGATGGGTCAACGGGTTGCGACCGCAGACCCCCGTCATTGGTCCGTAAGCAGAAAGCCCGAAATGCACTACACCACCCTCGGCAAAACCGGTCTGCGCGTCAGCGTCGCCGGGCTCGGCACCGGCGGCTTTTCCAGGATGGGGCTCAAGTCCGGCAAGACCGAGGATGAAGCCGCGCGCCTGATCCTCGAGGCGGTCGACCTCGGCATCAATTTCATCGACACCGCGCCGCCCTATGGCACCGAAGGCGTGGTCGGCCGGGCGCTCAAATCGATGCCGCGGGACAAGGTGGTGGTCGCGACCAAGTCCACCGTCCACCGCAACGACGAATGGTGGTCGCCGGAGCGCGTGGTCGCAAGCCTCGACAATTCGCTGCGCCTGATGGGCACCGATTATGTCGACGTGTTCAATCTGCATGCCGTGGAGGCGCACGAATACGATTACGTCCTGACGACGCTCGCGCCAGCGCTCATCGAACAGAAGAACAAGGGCAAGATCAGGCATATCGGGCTGACCGAGAACCCGATCGTCGATTTCACCAACGCGACGCTCAGGCGCGCGCTGCAGGACTCGGTCTGGGAGGTCTTCATGGTGGGCTTCCACATGATGCACCAGGGCGCGCGGGCGAACGTGTTCCCGTTAACGCGCGAGAACGGCGTCGGCACGCTGTTGATGTTCGCGGTGCGCAGCATTTTCGCCGATCCGCCGCGCGTCGCGCGCGAGATGCGCGAACTCGCCGCCAAGGGCCTGGTCGAGAACTGGCTCGGCGCGACCGACGATCCGCTCGGTTTTCTCGTTCACGAGGGCGGCGCCGCCAGCATGATCGAGGCGGCCTATCGGTTCGCGCGGCACGAGCCGGGCGTCGACGTCGTATTGTTCGGCACCGGCGACGCCGAGCATCTGCGGACCAACGTTGAGTCGCTGCTCAAGCCGCCCTTGCCGGAAGCCGATCGGGCGAAGCTCGCGGCGCTGTTCGGCCACCTCACCGGCGTCGGGCTGGACGGCCATCAAGGCCGGAGCCGATAATTTTTTACCGCACGGCGCCGGCCGCGTCGCGGCGCAACACTTTGCCGGGCAACGCGCCGGTGTGGACCGCGTCTTCGACAACGGGCACGCCATTGACCAGCACGGTGGTGCGCGCCCCGCTCGGATAGCGATGCGGATCGGCGTAAGTCGCCCGCTCCTTGAAGTCGGCGGGATCGAACACCGTCACGTCGGCGCGATAACCGGCCCTGAGCAGACCGCGGTCGGCGAGTTTCAGCGCCCGCGCGGTCGCTCCGGTCATCTTATGGACGGCGGTCTCGATCGGGATCAGACCAAGCTCGTTTGCATAATGGCTGAGCACGCGCGGAAAGGTCCCATAGAAACGCGGATGCGGCATGCCCTGGCTGGTGATGCCATGGTCGGCGACGCAATTGCCGTCCGAGCCGACCAACGCCGTCGGCGAGCGGATCATGTCGCGCACGTCATCCTCCGCGATCGAGGTGACGAGCACGCGCGTCGCGCCGCGATCTTCGATCAGATAGTCGCAAATCACATCGATCGGGATCGGCGCCGCGTTCGCGCGCCAGATCGGCGATGCTGCGGCGCGCGTGTTGCGGCAGATGCGGCGATATCGAAATCCGCACGCAATCCCAATCGGCAATGCGGCCCCAATTGTTGAGGCCGTCGCGCGCGATGTCGGCGCCGATCCGCGCGCGCGTTTCCGGCAGCGCCAATCGCGTCAGCATGTCCGGCACGCCGCCCGCCTGCACCCATTGCGGCATGAGATTCTTCAACGGATTGCTGCCGGCGGTATAGGGATAGGAATCGCAATCGATGTCGACGCCGCGCGCCTTAGCCTCGGCGATCAGTCGCAATCCGCGCGCCGCCTTGCCCCAATTGTCGATGCCCGAGCATTTGAAATGCACGATCTCGACATGGACCTTGCACGCCTCGGCGACCTCGATCGCTTCTTGCAGCGCCGCCAAGACCTTGTTCGACTCGTCGCGCAGGTGCGTGAAGTAACCGCCGTTGTGGCGTTTCACCACGCGGCATAGTGCGATTATTTCCTCCGCCCCGGCATAAGAACCCGGCGCCGTGAACAAGCCGGAGGAAAAGCCGAGTGCGCCGGCCCGCATTCCCTCTTCCAGCAAATCGCGCATCGCTTGCAGTTCGTCCCCGGTGGGCGGGCGATTGTCCATGCCCATCACCATCAAGCGCAGCGTATTATGGCCGACCAGCATGCCGGCGTTCACGGCGGTCGCCGGGAAGCTGTCGAGATAGTCCGGGAAACTTGTTTCGCGGAACGGCAGCCACGGCGCGCTCGGCGACAGGTAATCGCGCAACAGTTCCAGCTTCCCCGGCAGCACCGGCGCGACGGAGAAGCCGCAATGGCCGATGATCTCCGTGGTGACGCCTTGGCGCACCTTGCTTTCGGCCTTGGGATTGATCGGCAGCGTGAAATCCGAGTGCGTCTTGATATCGATAAAGCCCGGAGCGACGGCGAGCCCCGACACGTCGATCTCGCGGCGGGCATGCCCCGGCGCATCGCCGATGGCGGCAATGCGGCCAGCGGCGACGGCGAGGTCGCCACGTGCTCCCGGACGGCCGCTGCCGTCATAGAGCGTGCCGCCGCGCAGGATGAGATCGTACATCAGGATGGTCCCGGCAGAACTATAGGGCTTTCGCAATCACTCCGGGTGGTCCTCCGGCCAACCGTTGCAGTGGGCGCGCTCGTGGCGGACATAGGCCCGTAAATCCTTCACCGGCCCGCCGCGCGGGATGACGAGATAACATTTGCTCTTCGCTACCCAGGAACAGGCTTCGGCATACACTCCCATGCGGGCGCAGGCGCGTCGCGCTTCGCTCAGCGGCAGAACGCGTTCGATCACCGGCCCGGAATAGGAATGATTGAATCGCGCCGGCGGTTCGACAACGTAGATCGGCATGTCCGCCCGTATTGTCCGTTTCGTTGCCATCAAACAAGTTCGTCGGCGATCCACTTCGTGATCGACCGGTGCGTGGGCGACCAGCCGAGAGCGGCCGCGGCCTTGCCGCGCACGCGGCTGTTGGAGCCGAGCGAGTAAACCGCCATGTTGCGGCCCCATGCCGCGATCGCCTCGTCGGCCGACCACGATTGCGCGGCGCCGAGATGAAGCCGCGCGGCGATGGCATTGGCGATCTCGCCCAATGCCTCCTCGCCGCTTTCGACATACATGAATGTGCCGGCCGGCGCTTTTTCGATGGCCAAGACGTAAAGCGCCGCGACGTCGGCGATATGCACGTTCGACCAGCGATTGCGCCCGCGCCCGATATAGCGCACGACGCCCGACGCCTTGGCCTGGCGCACCAGCGCGGGGACCTGCACGCTCTGCGCCGGCGGCCCCAAGGCATGTCCTAAGCCATGTCCTAAGCCATGTCCTAAGCCATGAAGCCTAAGCCATCGCCGTAGATCATGGTGTTGCACAGCACCACCGCGCTGACGCCCGGCGCGGCGAGCACCAGCCGGTCGATGGCGACGCGCGCGGCCTTGTCGGCGATCGGCGCGATCGGCTCGCCCTCATGAAAGATGCGATCGGACGGCTCGCCCATGGCGAGATCGGCGACGATGCTCGAGCCGCTCGAATGAATGAAGGCCTTGCCGGAGCCGGCGAGCCCGGCAAGCAACGCCTCGACCGCGCCGCGGTGATCGCTCGAGGCGGCATTGACGACGGCATCGGCGGCGCGCGCCTCCTCGCGCAACAACGCGGCATCGTCGAGCGAGCCGATTACCGGCTTCGACGCCATGGGCCGCGACCGCGTCGGCCTTGGCCTTATCGCGAACCAGGCCGCGAACCTGATGTCCCGCGGCGATCAGCGCCGAAGCCGCCGCGCCGCCGATATAGCCGTTTGCCCCGGTGAGGAAGATTCGCATTCGGCGTTTCTCCTGTACTCCCGTACGCAAGTGAATGCGGACGCGTCAATTCGTTCTCGCGGCGCGCCTGAGCGTCCGAGTTTTGCAAAAAGCCTGTCACGAATCTCCCCCAACGAAAGGGGAGTGCAGCGCCGGGAGGCGCCATAGTCGTGGCCGCGCCACGCGGGCGAATGTTGCCACTCGCTCGCGCTTCGGGCGCGGCGCGCGCCACAGGACGATCCGCTTGCGCGAACCGCCTGCTTCGGGCGCGCGGCGCCTCCCGGCGCTCCACCCGCGGCTCTCGCCGTGACGGCCGGCCGCCACGGTTTGGAACCGCACCCGCCGCAGCTTTGGGCTCGCCTCCGGAGGCGCGCCTTCACTGCGCGGGATTTTGATTCGCTCGATATGTAACTGAACACAGGACAAGTGTCAAGGGCAGTCACTTTACGAGGGACAAGAGCGCCCGCCAAAGCAAGTCGCGCATCCCTAGGAGCGCCGTAAAGTGCAAGCAGCATGGCAATCGGTTTGCCCATTGGGCGAAAGACCATTGCAGTCTCGAATAAATGGAGGGGTCTATGGCGGCGGCGCGCTTCGTTCTCTTCGGCAGTGTCGTTTTCGCAGCGGGGATTTTTGCCGTGAGCGCCCGCGCGCAGCAGCCGGCGGAGCCGCCGGCGCGGATCATCGTCACAGGCGAAGGCAGCGTCAGCGTGCCGCCCGACTCCGCCGATATCGGATCCGGCGTCACGACCAAGGCAAAGACCGCCAAGGAAGCGACCGACGCCAACTCGAAAGCGATGGCCGCCATCGCGGCCGCGCTGCTGCAGGCCGGGATCGAGCAAAAGGATATTCAGACAGCGCGGTTTTCGGTGCAGCCGGTTTATGCGCCGCCGCAGCCGGGCGCCGAACAAAAACTGACCGGCTTCGCCGTCACCAACCAAATCGGCGTAACGGTCCGTCAGATCGCCAAAGTCGGCGAAATTCTCGACCGCCTGATCGCGGCGGGAGCGACCGACGTTGGCGACGTCGAGTTTCTGCATACCGACGTTTCAAAGGCGCTCGACCGGGCGCGCGAGGCCGCGGTCGCCGATGCGCGCCGCAAGGCTGAGCTCTACGCGCGCGCCGCGGGCTTAAGCCTCGCAGGCGTGGCCTGGATCACCGAGGATTCCGGATATACGCCGCCCATGCCGATGGGGGCGATGCGTGCTTCGGGCGGCATGGCGGCGGTGCCGATCGCGGCCGGCGAGGACCAATTGCAGGTGCGGATCACGGTCGGGTTCGATATTGCGCATTAGCAGCGCCCTTGTCGCCCCGGTATGTTTGCCCGGTTACTCGATCTTCAGGGCGCCGAGCGCGATTCCGTCGCATCCTGGATAAAATCTTTCAGTGCATCGGTGTCGAAAGGCTTGCGCAGTATCTTCAAATCGGGCGGCGCCGCCTGGGCGGCGTCGCTGTAACCGGTCGTCAGGATCACCGGCAAATGCGGATAGAGCGACCGCACTTCGCTCGCCAGCCCGACGCCGTCGATCGTCCCCGGCATGACGATGTCGCTGAAAACAAGATCGACCTTCGTGCCATCCGCCAAGAATTTCAGCGCCGCTTCGGCCGAGTCGCGATAGACGGTGTCATAACCGAGATGCTCGAACAGCGACGACGTCACCTCCGCGACTTCAGCGCTGTCGTCGACGACGAGAACCATCGGTCGTTGCGGCGCTCCGTCGATCTCGGAAGTTTCCTCCCTGGCGGTGTCGCCGTCGGAACAGGGCGGCAAATAGACGGTAATCGTCGTTCCTTGTCCGACCTTGCTTTCCGCCTGCACCGTTCCGCCGGCTTGGTGGGCAAAGCCATAGACCTGCGACAAACCGAGCCCGGTTCCCTTGCCGACCTCTTTGGTCGTGAAAAACGGATCGAAGATCTTGGACAGAAGATTTGGCGGGATACCCATGCCGGTATCGCCGAACTCGATCGCAACGAAGTCGCTCGTTCGGGCGCTCGCCGCCGGGTTCGTCATCTGTCGTCACATTGCCGGCGGTCAAGGTGAACACGCCGCCGTTCGGCATGGCATCGCGGGCATTGACGGCAATATTGACGATGGCGAGTTCCAATTCGGCAAGATCGACTTTGACCGGCCAAATACCCGGACCGATGACTTCGTTGTACACGATGTTGCCGCGCAGCGAGCTTTCGATCATCGTTCGCATATTTCTGATGCTGGCGTTCAAATCGACAACCGTCGGGCTGAGATGCTGGCGGCGGGAAAAAGTCAGCAATTGACGCGTCAGGCTTTCGCCGCGCTTGGCCGCCGTCTGGATGGCCTCGATGGCCCGCGGCAATTTCGGATCGAGCAGCCGTTTGAAGGTTTGGGCGTTGCCGCCGATGATCATCAATAGATTGTTGAAGTCGTGCGCGATGCCGCCGGTCAGTTTGCCGATCGCCTCCATTTTTTGCGCCATCGCCAGCTGTTCGCGCGCCTCGACCAGCTTCTCCTGAGCGTCGCGCCGCTCGGTGGCGTCACGGATGATATTGGCGAGGCCGATCAGATTGCCATCGTCGTCACGCATCGCGGTGAGCGCGCCGGTCACGAAAAACGGCGTGCCGTTCTTCCTGATGCGCCACCCCTCCACTTCATGCTTGCCGTTTTGGATGGCTAATTCGAGCGCGCGGTTCGGTTCGCCGGCGCGGCGCTCGTCCGGCCGATACAATATGCCAAAATGTTTGCCGATGATTTCGTCGGTCTTGTAACCGATGATGCGTTGCGCGCTGCCGTTCCAGCTGGCGATGTGTCCGGACGTGTCGAGCACGAAAATGGCGTAGTCGGCGACGCCTTCAATGAAGATTTGGAAGTGTCGTTTGGCGCTTTTGAAGGGCCAGTTGTGTCTGCGCGAGTTGACGATTCAATTCGCCTTGCGTTGCGAGCAAACGCGCTTCGGTATCGCGGTGCGCGGCGATTGCCGCGCCGAGAATGAGAGGCGCCACCCCCGTGCCGATCGCCAGCGCCAGCAGCAACAACAGCGATCCATTCAACGGCGCCGTCGAAAACGGGCCGGCGCCGGCCGAAAACCCCCACACGGCTATGCCGCAAAAAATGAGTGCGGCCGTCGCGGCGTCGCGTTGGCTGCCGCGCAGGCCGGCCCACAGCAAAGGCAGCAAAATCAGGAACCCGAGCAGGCCTCGATGGGGCAGGAAGTCAGCAAGATCGCCGCCGATCAGAGGGCTGTACGCAACGACGCCGATGGCGGCCGCGGCAAGGAAGATCGCGGCTGCTTGCAACAGCGCTCGACCTGGAGAGCGACCGTAGCGGCGCCGTCGCCCAGAGCACAATGACGGGTGCAATGATCACGGTTCCCGCCGCGTCCGCGAGCCACCACCGCGCCCAAGTACGGATAGCATCGCCGACCGAGCCGGCAACGGCGTAACCGGCCAGACCGGAACCATTGGCGAGAACCTGGCCCGCCATGGCGACGGCTGAACCGATCAGCGCGGTCGGAACAAAGGCAACGAGCGTAAATCTGGCGATGCCGAGCGGCGTAGCGAACGTCCTGTGACCGTCCGACCAGCGATTGATCAGCCATGCCCCGGCGAAGGCCGCGAGCGTGGCGCCGATCGCGATGGAACCCGACTGCAAAAGTGCGCGGGCCGCCAGCGAACCGGAAGCTATGACACCGGAGGAAAACGCACCGGAGAAAACCGCATTAGCGGAAAAATATCCCACGACAATCGCAGGCCAGACTCGATAGCCGCGGAGCAGGACAAGAGCGAGCGCCACCCCGGTCGGCGGCCACAACGGTGTTGCGGTCGGATTGATCGCGGGCAGCAACAGCGCGGACGGCGGCAACGCCGACATAGCTCGCGACGATGATTGCGAATTCGAGCGCATAGATTGCGGCGCTCAGAACTGCGCGAAGAGCGGGAACTCTTGCCTCGCCGGTTCCAACTCTTGTCATAGCCGAGAGCCTCGCGCTGGGGACTCAAAATACCCGATATCGCTGATTTGACTATAACATTGTTCGGCTTTGGCCGGATGAGTTGGGCCCGCGCAAGCAGAAGCAAATCCTTGCTGTGAGAAAGGTTCCGCTACACTTCAACGCTTCCCGACGATCGAAATATCCTTGCCGTCGCGGTAGGCCGGATGTTTCCAGCCGTCCTCGTCGTAATCGGCCATGCATCGCTTCGGCGAGCGCTTCCATCTGCTTGAGCTGGCCGGAAAATTGCGCCTGTTGCAGCGGGAAGATGCGCACCAGCTCGTGGCTGCCGGAATAGTTCATCTCGTAGAGTTCGTGGCGGGCGCCGAATTCGGTGCCGATGGCGTCCCAAAGGAGCTTCATGATCTTGATGCGCTCTTTGTATTCGATGCCGTTCGAGCCGCGCACGTATTTCGCCAGATATTTGTCGATGTCGGGATTCTTGAAATCGAGCGAACTGGACGGCAGATAGATGAGGCCCGAGGCGACGACTTTTTCGATGATGTTGCGGATCGCCGGATAGGCTTCGGTCATGAACAGGCGATAGGTGCTGCACGCGCGACCGTTGGGAAGGACGGCGCCGTCGACCCACGGCTCGGGATTGCAGGCCATGGCGTCCGTGAGCGACCAAAAAAGATTCCTCCAGCCGACCACCTCGCCGATCTGCGCCTGCACGCCGCGGAACGCCTCGACTCCGGTGGCGCGTGCGGCCTTGGAAAGCAGCCCGATGATGAAATCGAGCTTCACCGCCAGCCGCACGCAGCCCTGCATGGTGAAGCCGTTGAAGAAGCCCGACTTCGGATAAAAATTCTTCAGCCGCTCGATGTCGCGATGGATGAAGACGTTCTCCCAGGGGATGAACGCATTGTCGAACACGAAGATCGCGTCGTTCTCGTCATATCGCGAAGTGAGCGGATAGTCCCACGGCGACCCCGTCGCGGCGGCGGCCAGTTCATAGGATGGCCGGCAGATCAGTTTGATGCCCGGCGTGTTCATCGGTGCGATGAACATCACCACCATGGCCGGATCGTTGATCTCCTGGCCCATGTTCTGGCCGAGGAAATTGTAATTGGTCAGCGCCGAATTGGTGGCGACGACTTTGGCGCCAGAGACGTAAATCCCGGCGTCGGTCTCTTTCTGAATGGTGATGTAGACGTCTTTGACCTGTTCGACCGGCTTGTTGCGGTCGATCGGCGGATTGACCAGCGCGTGGTTGAGGAACAGCACCGCTTCCTGGCCGCGCTTGTACCAGGCGCGCGCATTGTCGGCGAATTTGCCGTAAAACTCGGCGTTGGCGCCGAGCGTGTTGAGGAACGCCGCCTTGTAATCGGGGCTGCGGCCGAGCCAGCCGTAAGTGATGCGCGCCCAGGCGGCGATGGCGTCGCGTTGCGCGATCACGTCTTCGCGCGAATGCGCCACCTTGAAGAATTTATGGGTATAGCCGCCGGAGCCGGTATCGGTCGGCGCGGTGAGCACGTCCTTGGTCGCCTTGTCGTGCAGCGCGTCGTATAGCAGCGCCACCGAGGCCGCCGAATTGCGGAACGCCGGATGTTCGGTGACGTCCTTGACCCGCTCGCCGTAGATGTAGACCTCACGGCCGTCGCGCAGCGATTCCAGAAACTCCGCCCCGGTGAACGGACGTTTTTTGCCCGCAAGGATCGCTTCGGGATGCTGTGGCATGAATTCCTCCGATTACTCGTCATTCCGGGGCCGAGCGAAGCGAGGAGCCCGGAATCCATAATCACTGTCGGCGAATATGGATTCCGGACTCGCCGCTACGCGGCGATCCGGAATGACGGGTGATAGTCTATCCCTTCGCGCGCTGGCAGGCTTCCCACAGGCTTTCGCGCCGTCGCCGGCATTTCCAGATGCGCGCCGGCGCCGTTCGGGATGGCGTCGGCCACCGCGTTCATCACCGCGGCGATCGCCGCCGTCGTGCCGGCTTCGCCGACGCCCTTGACGCCGAGCGGATTGGTCGTCGCGGGCACGTTATGCATGCGCTTCGCGTAATGGCGGCATGTCCTCGGCGCGCGGCATGGCGTAATCCATGAACGAGCCGGTGACGAGCTGGCCGTTGCCGGCATCGTAAACCGTGCGCTCCATCAGCGCCTGGCCGAGGCCCGAAGCGATGGCGCCGTGCAGCTGGCCTTCGACGATCGTGCTATCGAGCGGATTGCCGCAATCGTCGACCGCGGCATAGGACGCAACGTGCATGTGGCCGGTCGCCGGATCGATCTCGACCTCGGCGATGTGCACGCCGTTGGGGAAAGTCTGCGGCGTTTCGGTCACGGTCTTGGTGTCGAGATCCTCCGCAATCTCCCCGCGCTTCTTCAGCGCGGCGGCGCGCGACGCGACTTCGAACAGTGACACGCGGCGGTCGGTGCCGACCACTTCGAATTTGCCGTCCTTATAGGCGATGTCGCCCTCGCCGGCTTCGAGCATGGTCGCGGCGATCGGCTTGCCCTTGGCGAGGATCGTATCGATCGCCTTCACCATGGAGTGGCTCACCGTCATGGCCGAACGCGAGCCGACCGAGGCATAGCCCGGCAGTTCGTTCGACGAGTCGCCGTGGCGATGCGGAATTTTGTCCGGCGCAATGCCGAGCCGCTCGCCGATCAGCCGCGCAAACACCGTGGCGTGACCCTGGCCGGTATTTTGCACATTGAGCCGGAACTGCAATGTCTCATTGCCCGGAAATTCCAATAGAGCGCTTTCGGTGGGCGAGCCGCCGGAATGTTCGAGCATGCAGCAGATGCCGAGCCCGCGATATTTGCCGCGCTTTTGCGCCTCGCGGCGGCGCTGCTTGAAGTTTTGGTAATCGGCAAGCTGCAAAGCCTTGTCGAGGATCGGCTCGAAATCGCCGGAGTCGATCGTGGTGCCGACTTGGGTCTTGTAGGGGAAGGCCGACTTTTTGATCAGATTGCGCCGCCGCAGCTTGACCGGATCGATGCCGGTCACGCGCGCGGCCTCGTCGACCACGCGTTCCAGCGCGTAGCAAGATTCCGGACGGCCGGCGCCGCGATAGGGCGCGGTCGGCAGCGTGTTGGTGTAAACGCATTTCACGCCGATATCGATGTGCTTGATGTCGTACATGCCGGGCAGGCAGCGGGTGAAACTCAGCGTCGGGATATTGGCGCCGATGGCGCCGAGATAGGCGCCCATATTGCCGACGCTGCGGATGCGCAAGCGCTAGGAATTTGCCCTTGTCGTCGAGCGCCAGCTCCACTTCAGAGAACATATCGCGCGCCTGATTGTCGGACAGAAAAGCTTCCGAGCGGCCCGACATCCAATGCACCGGCCGGCCGAGTTTTTTCGCCGCCATCAAGAGCGCCATGTATTCGGGATAGGCCGAGGTTTTCAGCCCGAACGCGCCGCCGACGTCTTCGGTGATGACGCGCAGTTTCTCTTTCGGCCAGCTCATGATGCCGAGAATGTTCTCGCGCATGGTGCCGGCGCTCTGCGAGCAGGTCCGCAGCGTATAGGCGTCGCGCGCGGCATCGTAGCTCGCGGTGGCGCCGCGCGGCTCCATCGAGGCGACGCAGAGGCGCTGGTTCATTTCCGTAATGCGCGCGACGTGCTTAGCCGAAGCGAACAGGCGCTCGACCTCGGCGGCATTGGCATTCGGGTCGGCGGCCGGCCCCGGCCAATCGACCGCGAGGTTGTTGGGCGCTTCCGGCCAGATTTGCGGCGCGCCCGGTTTGAGCGCGTCGCGCGCGTCGGTCACCGGCGTGAGCGGCTCGTACTCGACATGGACGAATTCGGCGGCGTCCTGCGCCACCATCGCGCGCTCGGCGACGACCATGGCCACCGCCTCGCCGATATGCATGACGCGGTCTTTGGCGAGCGCCGGCCGGCTGGTGACGATGAGCTTTGAGCCATTCTTGCCCGGCAGCGGCGGGTGCCGCGAAATATTGCCGATGCCCTCCATGTCTTGCGCGGTCAATACGGCAATGACGCCGGGCACGCCTGTTGCGCCGGAAGTATCGACGCTCGCGATACGGGCAAAGGCATGCGGCGAGCGCACGAAATAAGCGTAAGCCTGGTTCGGCTCTGGCGCGTCGGCGACATAGCGGCCGCGGCCGCGGACCAGAACGTCGTCCTCGACGCGGCCGTGGAAGGCGTGGGCATCGGCGTCGGTTTTGGCGTCCATGCTGTGTTCCGCAACTGGTTGTAGGCTGAGGATTTAGGCGGCCCTTTATAGCCGAAACCGCCGCCTGAAAACCCCTCCGCGACGATCGTTCCGGGCGATGCCTTGCATGCTCTTGCATGCGTGCTCCGGGTTATGTGCAGAACACGTCGCCGCTACCCGGGGAGAGAAAATGACGCAGAACCATCGACACCCACACCCACATCCTTGCCGACGCGACCATAAAACTCCTGCAACAGGAGATGCCGAAGCTCGGCCTCAAGCTTACCCCGTTCGACGACGAAAACTCCGTGGTTGAAGTCGCCGGCGTGCCGTACCGGCCGTTTCCGCGCGGCGGCCATGATATCGAGCGCCGCTTCGCCGACATGGACGCCGCCGAAGTCGACATGCATGTGCTCTCGGTGTCGCCGCAAACCTGGCTCTATGATCAGGAGGCCGCCGTCACCGCCGCCGCCGCGACGATCCAGAACGACGAGATCGCGCGGCTTTGCAAGGAGCATCCGGAGCGCTTCGCCGGCATCGCCACGCTGCCGATGCAGGCGCCGGACAAGGCGGCCGACGAATTGCGCCGCGCCATGGGTAAGCTCGGACTGCACGGCGCAATGATCGCCTCGAACGTCAACGGCAAGAATCTCGACGACCCGAGCTTCGAGTCGCTCTGGGCGGCGGCCGCCGAGCTCGACGCTTTCATGGTGATCCATCCCGGCAATATCGCCGGCGCCGACCGGCTGCGCTCATATTACTTGAACAACCTGATCGGCAATCCGCTCGACACCACCATCGCCGCGGCGTGCCTGATCTTCGGCGGCGTGATGGAACGCTATCCCAAGCTCGATTTCGTCATGGTGCATGCCGGCGGCTTCATTCCCTATCAGGGCGGGCGCTGGGTGCACGGCTGGGAAGTGCGGCCGGAGCCGAAAGTGCATCTGAAACATTCGCCGCAGCGTTATCTCGACCGCTTGCTCTACGACACCATCCCGCACGCCAAGGCGCCGCTCGAATTTCTCATCGGCTCGGTCGGCGCCGACCGCGTCTTCCTCGGCAGCGATTATCCCTACGACATGGGCATGGGCGAATGCGCGCGGCAGGTCAAGGCGGCCGACATTTCCGCGGCGGACCGTGACAAGATTCTCGGCGGCCACGCGGCGGCGATCCTGAATAAGAAGCGGGCCCACGCGACGGCATAGCGGCGATGGATGACCGGACCAACCTGCAGCGTATCCCGGCGCGCGCCACCCGCGCGCTGATCGCGGACGCCTTTGTCGCCGCCGGCTTGCCGCAAGCCGACGCCGCACGTTGCGCCGAACTGATGACGGAAGCCGATCTCACCGGCGCCGACGGCCACGGCATTTTCCGGCTGCCGCAATATGTGCGCCGCCTTAAAGCCGGCGGCTTCAACAAGCGTCCGAATATCACCGTGAAGAAAACCGCGCCGGCGACGGCTCTGGTCGACGGCGACAACGGCATGGGCCATCTGGTCATGTCGCGCGCGGCGAACGAGGCGATCGCCATGGCCCGCGAGACCGGCGTCGCCTGGGTCGGCGTGCGCCGCTCCAACCATGCCGGACCGGCCGGGCTTTATGCGGAAATGCCGGCAGCGCACGGCATGATCGGCTTCTACGCCGCCGTCGCCAACGCCAATCACATGGCGACCTGGGGCGGCGCCGATTTGCTGCTCGGCACCAATCCGCTTGCCATCGGCGTGCCGTCCGGCGGCAAGCCGCTGGTGTTCGACATGGCGACCTCGATCGTCGCCTACGGCACGGTGAAGAAATACGCGCTGCGCGGGCTCACCATGCCGGAAGGCTGGTTCGTCAAGCCTGCGACCGGCGAAGCCATCACCGATCCGAATAAATCCGGCGACGGAATCTTGCTGCCGATGGGCGAATACAAAGGCGCCGGCCTGGCGCTGATGATCGGGCTTTTGGCCGGCGTGCTCAACGGCGCCGCCTTCGGCCGCGACGTCGTCGATTTCAATGCCGACGACCACAGCGAGACCAATACCGGCCATTTCATCGTCGCGGTCGACATCGCGCGCTTCGTGCCGCTGAAGACTTTCACCGCGGAGGTCGACCGCCATATGCGCGACCTGCGCGCCTCGAAGCGCCTGCCCGGCGTCGATGCAATCCGCCTGCCCGGCGATCGCCGCGCCGAATGCCGCGAGGAACGTTTGCGCGACGGCGTGCCGATCGCGGCGCCGCTTTTGGCGCAGCTCGACAAGCTTGCGGCAGAGCTGAAAGTAAAGCCGCTGCGCGAGCGCTAAACGGGCGGGCTGCGTCACAACTGCCGGCAACTTGACACCGCTCTGCCCACCGACCAGTGTTTGGGCGAAAGCCCACAGAAAGCGTAAGCGGAGGCGACGCATCATGTTGTTCACAAAGAGGCAATTGATTTCCACTTTCGCGGCGGCCGGTTCGGCGACGTTGCTAGGGCCGATGCGGCGCGCCCGCGCCGCCCTCGACAAGATTTCGGTTGCGGTGATCCCCATTGCCGACTGTGCGCCGATCTATCTGGGCAAGGCCAAGGGCTTCTTCGCCAAGCAGAATCTCGATGTCGATCTGTCGACGCAGGGCGGCGGCGCCGCCATCATCCCGGGCGTGCTGTCCGGCCAGCTGCAATTCGGCTTCAGTAACGTGCCGTCGCTGTTGATCGCCCAGACCAAGGGACTGAAATTCGTCGGCATCGCGCCAGGCGTTGCCTCGACCGGCGTCAGCGGTCACGATTTTTGCGCGATCCTCGTTCCCAGCGACAGCCCGATCAAGAACGCCAAGGACCTCACCGGCAAGACCGTCGCGGTCAATAACCTGAATAATATCGGCCAGGTTGCGGTGCGCGCCGGGGTGAAGGCCGCGGGCGGCGACGCTGACAGCGTAAAGTACATCGAGGTGCCGTTTCCCGACATGCCGTTGGCGCTGGCCGACCATCGCATCGAGGCCGGCTGGATGGTGGAACCGTTCGTCACCATCGCCCAGTCACGCGGCGACAGGGTCGTGGATTGGCCGTTTGTCGCTATCGCGCCGAAAGCAGAGATCGCGGTTTATTTCGCCTCTGTGCAATATACCGATGCGAGCCCGGACATGGTCAAACGTTTCCAGGCCGCAATCACCGAGTCGCTGGCTTATGCCGAGTCCCACGCCGACGAAGTCCGCCAGATCATTCCGACCTATACGCGTATCTCGCCCGAAATCGCCGCCAAGATCATTCTGCCGATATGGCCGCCCAAATTTAACCTCGTCTCGGCCCAGGCGATGGCCGACGACATGCTCAAGAGCGGACTGATCACCAAGAAGGCGGACGTTGCGGCGCTGTTGCCGCAGTAGCCTATGCAAGCGGCACAAACGACCAAAGTGCGGGCCAAGCTTACGGCCCGCACTTTTATTTGGCTGCAGGGCTTGAGCGGCTTGATCGGCTTTGCCGCGCTGCTCGAGATCGTTCCGCGGCTCGGCATCGTTTCGCCGGATTATCTGCCGCCGTTCTCCACCATCGTGGTGGCGCTGTTCAAGGAGATGACGACCGCGACGTTCTGGACGGCGCTGAGTGACACCTTGGAGGCATGGGCGATCGGTCTCGTCATATCGGTTGTCGCCGGCGTCGTGATCGGCATCGCGATCGGCAGTTCGCAAGCATTGCGGACCCTGACCCACTCGACCATCGAATTTCTGCGTCCCATCCCGTCCGTCGCGCTGATCCCGCTCGCCGTGCTGCTGTTCGGCTCGCGGATCGAATCGACGCTGGTGCTGGTGGTCTACGCCTCGTTCTGGCCGGTGTTGATCCAGGTGCTGTACGGCGTGCAGGACGTCGATCCGGTGGCGCGGGAGACCGCGCGCTCCTATGGCCTCGGCGCCTGGGCGCAAATCCGCTACGTCACCTGGCCGACCACGCTGCCTTATCTGATGACCGGCATCCGGCTCGCCGCCGCCGTGGCGCTCATTCTCGCCATCACCAGCGAGGTCGCGATCGACACCCAGGGCCTGGGCAAGGAGATCACCGATACCGAGTCCGGCGGCGCCGTCGCCATCATGTACGCCTATGTCATTGTCGCCGGAATTATCGGCGTCATCGTCAATCTCGGCGCCCGCGCGCTGGAGCGCCGCGTGCTGGCGTGGCATCCGTCGATCCGCCTGGAACTGCGTGGAGGCCGGTGCATGAAAAACGTCATGCCGCCGCTCGCGCCGCCTCGCAGTCGTACTGGCGCTGCCTGTTGCGCTGATCGCCGCCTGGTGGATCACCAGCGCCGACAGTCAGAGCTTCTATTTCCCGCCCCTGCAGACAATCCTGCAGACCTTCGCCAAACTGTGGTTCTCGCCGCAGGCCTTGGGCAATATGTTGCCGAGCCTTTGGCGTTTGTCCGTCGGCTATCTTGCCGCCGCGCTGCTTGGCATCGCAATCGGAATCCCAGTCGGCGCCTCGCGCAACTTGCGCAACGTGCTCGAACCGGTGCTGGAATTCTTCCGCGCTATTCCGCCACCGGTGCTGGTGCCGGTGCTGATTCTGTTCGCCGGCCTCGGCAACGAGATGAAGGCGCTGGTGATCCTGTTCGGCTGCATATGGCCGGTGCTGCTCAATACGGTTGCGGGCGTGCGCGCGTTGGACGAGGTGCTCGCGGAGACGGTGCGCAGCTATCGGATCGGCCGCTTTGCGCGGCTGTGGCATTTCATGCTGCCGGGCGCCAGTCCGCAGATTTTCACGGGATTGAGGCAATCGCTGTCAATCGGCATCATTCTCATGGTCATCAGCGAAATGTTCGCGGCCAAAGACGGCATCGGTTTCGTTCTGGTGCAATATCAGCGCACTTTCGCGATTCCCGAAATGTGGAGCGGCATCATTTTGCTCGGCATCATCGGCATCGCGCTGTCGCTGATCTTTCGCGCGATTGAGGCCTGGCTGCTGGGCTGGTATCACGGCCTGCGCCAGTCGCAGCGCGCCAACTGACGATGCTTGAGGGGCCGATGGATCGAGCACTAAAGCCGATGCTCGAGGTGAAACGGCTGCACAAGATCTACGAGGATGCGAGCCGCATCGTCGAGGCGATCCGCGACGTAAGCTTCAGCGTCGGCCAAGGCGAGCTGGTCTGTATCGTCGGGCCGTCCGGCGCCGGCAAGACCACGCTGTTGAAGTGCATTGCGGGGCTGCTGGCGCCGACCTCGGGCGCAATCGTGCTGGAAGGACTGCCCGTCGCCGGGCCGCCGCCGGCCATGGCGGTCGTGTTCCAGGAATACGGCCGCAGCCTGTTTCCGTGGATGACGGTGCATGACAACGTGGCGCTGCCGCTCAAGCAGAAGAAGATGAGTGCGGAGCGGCGCGAAGAGCTGGTGCGCAATGCGCTGTCCGCCGTCGATCTTAAAGGCGTCGACGGCGCCTATCCGTGGCAGCTCTCGGGTGGCATGCAGCAGCGCGTCGCCATCGCCCGCGCGGTCGCTTACGAGCCGCATGTGCTGTTGATGGACGAGCCGTTCGCCGCCGTCGATGCGCAGACACGCGCCGATCTGGAGGATCTGATCCGGGTGTTGTGGCGCCGGCTGCGCGTGACGGTGCTGTTCGTCACCCACGACATTGACGAATCGGTTTATCTCGGCCAACGCGTGCTGGTGATGTCGCACGCGCCTACGGTCATCATGGAAGACGTGCCGATCGACCTGCCGGACGACCGCACGCAGCTGGAGACGCGATCGATGGCGCGCTTTGGCGAGCTGCGCAAGCATATCTATTCGCAAATCCAGCTCGCCAAGCAAGGTTGGCGCCCACCCTCCGAGTAAAACGCGGCTCATCTGAAATTCCCGCTCGTGCCAAGTCCTTTCATGTTCAGTCTCTCGAACCGCCATTTTCGGAACTGCCATTCATTGCAATGCTGACACCCGGCACGTTTGCCCTCACTCTATTGCTGTCGTTTTTGACCGCGCTCGGCCCGCTGTCGATGGACATGTATCTGCCGTCGCTGCCGGAAATCGCCCGCACGCTGCATGCGCCGATCCTGGACGTGCAATTGACCATTTCCAGTTATCTGTTCGGATTTGCCGTCGGCCAGATTTTTTACGGACCGATCTCGGACCGCGTCGGCCGCAAACCGGTCTTGCTGACCGCGCTGGTTCTGTACGGCGTCGCCAGCGTCGGCTGCGCGCTGGCGCAATCGATCGGCGGGCTGATCGCGCTGCGCTTCGTGCAGGCGCTCGGCGGCGCCGGCGTCATCGTGCTGGCGCGCGCGGTGGTGCGCGACCTTTATTCCGGTGCGCGGGCGAGCCGCGAATTGTCGCTGATGGGATCGATCACGGCTTTTGCGCCGATCATCGCGCCGACCATCGGCGGCATATTGCAGACTGCATTCGGCTGGCGCGCGACATTCATGCTCCTGGTGATATTTGCCGGCATCGCCGGAACGGCCGCCACGCGGCTTTTGCCGGAGACCTTGCCCCGACCGTCGGGTGCCCCGTTTTCGTTCACCAAGATGCTCGCGCTCTATCCATCCGTGCTGGCGCATCGCGGCTTTCTTGCCAATCTCGGCATCTTGACCACGACCTTCGTCGGTTTGTTTGCCTGGGTGTCGGGCGCGCCGATCGTGATGCAGGGCACAAGCTATGGCCTCACTCCGCTGGTGTTCGGCGTAACCTTCGCCATGGGCGCGGCGGGATACATGCTGGGAACTTTCATCGCGGCGCGGATCGTCATGCGTCTCGGCATCGACCGCACCATGGGCATCGGCTGCGTAATACTGGCGGCCGGCGGATTGATCATGGCGGCGGTCGTGGCGTTCCATCTCGCCAACGTCATCTGGTTCGTCGGCTCGATGATGATTTATCTCACCGGCCTCGGGCTGGCGCTCCCCGCGGCGATGGCCGGCGCGCTCACCCCGTTTCCCGATCGCGCCGGCACCGCCTCCTCGCTGATGGGTTTCACCCAGCAATCCGGCGCCGCCATCGCCGCCGGCGCCATCGGACTTTATCTCGGGCAGTCGGCCTGGCCGGTCGCCGGCGTGGTCGCGACCATGGGCTGCGTCGCGCTACTGATCTGGGCGTTGACCCGGAAGGTGCGCGCCACGGAGTGGTGACCGACAATCCCCGGCTGACCGCCAGCCGCAGTCAAATCAACTTCAGCCCCTTCAGGCTCGCGTGCCCTTCCTTGCCGACAATGATGTGGTCGTGCACCGAAATGCCGAGCGGCTGCGCCACCGCGATGATCTGCTGCGTCATCTGGATGTCCGCGCGCGACGGCGTCGGATCGCCCGACGGATGATTGTGCACCAGAATGATCGCGGTCGCCGACAGTTCCAGCGCGCGCTTGACCACTTCGCGCGGATAGACCGGCGTGTGATCGATGGTGCCGATCTGCTGCAATTCGTCGGCGATGAGCGCATTGCGCTTGTCGAGGAACAGAACGCGGAACTGCTCGCGGTCGGCGAAGGCCTGCGCGGTGCGGCAATAGTCGAGCACCGTCGACCATGACGACAATACCGGCCGCTTTTTCACCGCGCCGCGCAACAGCCGGCTTGCCGCCGCCTGCACGATCTTGAGTTCCGTGATGGCGGCATCGCCGAGCCCCTTTACTTCGGCGAGCCGCACCTCCGGCGCGGCGATCACCTCGGCGAATGAGCCGAATTTCTCCAGGAGCGACTTGGCGAGCGGTTTGACGTCGCGCCGCGGCAGCACCCGGAACAGCAGCAGCTCGAGCAGCTCGTAGTCCGATAGCGCGTCGGCGCCGGCCTCGCGGAAGCGGTCGCGCAGGCGTTCACGATGGCCGAAATAATGCGGCGTGGCCTCGGCGAGGCCGCGTTCGCTGGCGCGTTTCTTTTCCAACATGGTCCAACTTGGGAATTCGGACGCAATCCCAATCCCGTGGCGCCGCGGCTATCGCGCGTCAGCCGCAACCCACACCTCCCAAGATGCCCGGATTACGGGAATTTGCAATCAGATTCGCGGCGACACTCAGGCCTTGTAGGGCGGCTTATCGAGATGCTTGGGCGACAGCGTGAAAATCTCGACGCCGGTCTCAGTCACGCCAACGCTGTGCTCGAACTGCGCGGACAGCGAGCGGTCGCGGGTCACCGCAGTCCAGCCGTCGGACAGCACTTTGACATGCGCCCGGCCGAGATTGATCATCGGCTCGATCGTGAAGAACATGCCGGGCTTGAGCACGATGCCCTCGCCGGGCCGGCCGACATGCACGACATTCGGCTCGTCGTGAAACAGCCGTCCGAGCCCATGGCCGCAGAAATCGCGCACCACGCTCATATGCTGGGCCTCGACATAGGTCTGGATGGCATGGCCGATATCGCCGGTGGTGCCGCCGGGCCTGATGGCCGCGATGCCCCGCATCATGCCCTCGTAGGTAACTTCGATCAGCCGCTCGGCGCGGCGCGGAATCTCGCCGACCGCATACATGCGGCTGGAATCGCCGTGCCATTGATCGAGGATCAGGGTGACGTCGACATTGACGATGTCGCCTTCGCGCAGCGGCTTGTCCGAGGGGATGCCGTGGCAGACCACGTGATTGACCGAGGTGCAGGTCGCCTTGCGGTAGCCGCGATACATCAGCGTCGCCGGCATGGCGCCGCGATCCAGGCCGAAGTCGAAGACCAGCCGGTCGATGTGCTCGGTGGTGACGCCCGGCTTGATCTCGCCGACCAGCATGTCGAGGCATTCGGCCGCGAGCCGCCCGGCCTTGCGCATGCCTTCGAAGGCCGCCGGGCCGTGGATCTTGATCTGTCCGGTTTTGCGCAGCGGCGCGCAGGTCGCGTCAACGTAGGTCATGGTGAGTTGCGGCGGGAATGCTGTGGCGTTTCTGCCAGCAATGTAAGCATGGGCAGGCGCGACGCAAGCAATCGGTGCATGATCCCGAAAAGTGGGTACCGGTTTTCGGAAAAGATCATGCGCAAATGATCCTTCAGCCGGCGATCTTGCCGCCCATTTCGTCCGCAATATGGACGCGGATGATCTCGTCGAACGACGCCTCGGCGCGAAACCCGAGCGCCAGCGCTCGCGCCGGATCGAACCGGCTCGGCCAGCCGGCGACGATGCGGGCGACCAGCGGATCGGGCTCGCGGCGGATGCGGGCGGCGACTTTATCGCCGGCGATCCGGCGCAGCGCGGCGATCTGCTCGGCCACGGTGCAGCAGACCCCCGGCATGGTGAGATTGACGCGGGGCCCGAGCTTCGCCGCGTCGAGCCCCGCGGCATGAACGAGGAAGCCCACCGCCGCCCGCGGGCTCGCATGCCAATGCAGCACGCTGTCGGCGACCGGCAGCACGGCTTCTTCCCCGTTCAGCGGTTCGCGAATGATCGAGGAAAAAAAGCCCGACGCCGCCTTGTTCGGCCGGCCCGGCCGCACCACGATGCTTGGCAGCCGGATACCCACGCCATCGAGGAAGCCGCGGCGGGAGTAATCGGCGAGCAGAAGTTCGATCGCCGCCTTTGCCGTGCCGTAGGACGTCAACGGCGTTAAATGAAAGTCGTCGCCGATCGCCGCCGGGAACGGCGCGCCGAACACCGCGATCGACGAGGTGAAGACGAGCCGCGGGCGATAGCCGCCGCCGGCGGTGCGGATCGCTTCGAACAGCGCGCGCGAGCCGTCGAGATTGACCCGCATGCCCTTCTCGAAATCGAGCTCGGCCTCGCCGGAAACCACGCCCGCGAGATGAAAGATGACCTCGGGCCGGCCGGCGACGGCCGCATGCACGGTCGCCGGATCGGCGATGTCGGCGGCGGCGGTCGCCACTTTGGCGGATAATTTTTCGGGCGGTTGCGGAGCGGCGACGTCGACCAGCGTGAGTTTTTCGATCGGCAGGCCGTCAAGCGCGCCGTCGGCGACCAGGCGCGCTACGAGCTTGCGCCCGATCATCCCCGCGGCGCCGGTAATCAGAATGTGCATGTTTCAGATGACGGACGACAGATGACAGACGTGCCATCTTCGCTGTTCTCTGTCATCTGTCCTCCGTCGTCAGTCGTCTGTCTTCACAGCGCCATCCCGCCGTCGACGAGATGCGCCTGGCCGGTAATGTAGCTTGCCTCGTCGCTGGCGAGGAAGAGGGCGAGCGCGGCAACTTCCTGCGTCGTTCCCAGCCGTCCCATCGGTTGGCGGCCGATGAAATCCTGCCGTACCGCATCGGTCGATTTGCCGGTCGCCTTCGAGGCGGTCGCGATGCGCTCTTCCAGCGACGGCGATTCGATCGTGCCCGGGCAAATGGCGTTGCAGCGGATGCCTTGGCGGATGAAATCGGCGGCGACCGCCTTGGTGAGCCCGATCACCGCCGCTTTGGTGGCGCCGTAGGCGTAGCGGTTGGGCACGCCGCGGATCGACGACACCGCCGAGGAAATATTGACGATCGATCCCGATTTTCTCTCGATCATCGCCGGCAAGAACGTCTTGATCGTGCGGTGCATCGATTTGACGTTGAGATCGAAAGAAAAGTCCCAGTCCTTGTCGCCGCAATCGAGCACCGAGCCGTTGGCCACGTAGCCGGCGCAATTGACCAGAATGTCGAGCGCGCCGAATTCGCGCGCCACCGTCTTGGCCAGTGCGCCGATATTGTCCTGCGCACGCACGTCGAGTTTTTGGCGCTTCGCCGCGGGCAAATCGGCAAGCTTGTCTTCGGCGAGATCGGTGGCGATGACGCTTGCGCCTTCGGCAATAAAGGCTTCGGCAATGGCGCGGCCGATGCCCTGCCCCGCCGCGGTCACCAGTGCGACTTTGCCTATCAGTCTGTCGCTCATTCTGTCCTTACGCTTTCTTCTCGTTCAACGCTGCAAGACTGAGCTTCTGCCGCCCTTCGCTGTCGAAATTCCGCGGCTCAAGCCAGCGCTCGAAATTGGCCTTTCGCGCCGGCCATTCGCTGTCGAGCATGGAGAACCAGGCGACGTCGCGGTTGCGGCCCTTGGCGATCATGTTTTGGCGAAATACCCCTTCGTAGACGAAGCCGTAGCGCAGCGCGGCGCGCCGGGACGCCGCATTCAATGCATCGCATTTCCATTCGTAGCGCCGGTAGCCCAACATCTCGAACACGTAACGCGCCAGCAGGTATTGGGTTTCGGTGCCGAGCGGCGTGCGTTGCAGCGCCGGCGAATAGAGCACGTGGCCAACCTCAATCACCCGATGCTCCGGCACAATTCGTAACAGCGTCACATAGCCGACGGCGCGATCGGTCGGATCGATGACGGCATAGGCGTAGGGATCCTCCGTCGCCGCGCGCTTATCGATGAAGGCGAAAAACTCATCCTCCGCCGCGAACGGCCCGTCGGTCGAAATGTAGGTCCAAACCTTGTCATGCCCGGCGAACGCCGCCCACAGGTCGGCGGCATGCTCGGGGCCGAGTTTTTCGAGTTGGCCGTAGCGGCCCTTCAGCGTCACCGGGCCCGGACGCGGCGCAATCTTCGGATCGGCCACCGGCAGCCCGATCGGCTGGCCGGTCTGTGGGTGAGGTTCCGAGCCGGCGGTCATGACGAGAACCTCTTGCGATCTGCGCTGAAGAACTTGTTCAGCTCGGGGTTCGTGACGAGCCCGGCAAAGCCGTCGAACTTGCCCTCTTTTGCAATCTCGGTCGCGGTGCGAATGAACGCGTGCATTGCCACCCGCGCCAGCGAGCCGCCGACGCTGATCCGGCGCACGCCCATCGCCGCGAGATCGTTCACCGTAAAGCCGAAGGCGCCGCCGTTGAGGAAATTCACTGGCTTCGGCGCCACTGCTTTGACAACCGCTTCGATTTGCTCGCGCGCGGTGATCCCCGGTGCATAGAGGCAATCGGCGCCGGCCGCGGCGTAGGCTCTGAGCCGGCGGATGACGTCGTCGAGATCGGGCACGCCGCGGATGAACCCTTCCGCCCGCGCCGTGAAGGTGACTTCGCCGCCGGCCCGATCGATCGCGGCGCGCGCGGCTTTGACCCGAGCTACGGCAGTTTCAAGATCGTAAAGCGGCGATTTTCCATCGTTCGGCGAATCCTCGACGGACAGCCCGGCGACGCCCGTCGCGATGCAGCGCGTTACATTGTTAGCAAGCTCGTCAAGGCTATCGGCCAGACCGTCCTCGAAATCGGCGTTCAGCGGCACATCGGTCGCTTCGGCAAGCTCACTGAAATGCGCCAGCACTTGATCGAGGCTCAGCGCGCCGTCGGCAAAACCCTGCGAATGGGCATAGCCGGAGCTTGTGGTTGCCAAAGCCTGGAAGCCGAGGCCCTGCAGATAGCGCGCGCTGCCGATGTTCCACGGATTGGGAATGACGAAGCAGCCGGCTTCGTGGAGCTTACGGAAAGTTCTCCGCTTTTCGGCGATCGAAGGACGGGTCCCGGTCATGACAAATTCGTTTCATCAGTGATTATCGCGCGGCACAGATTTTTGCGCGACACGCTGATACTTCACCGCGGGCTCCAAGACCATACCACTGCCGAGCTGATCGACCATGGCGCGCTGGATTTCCTGCCATGGCGTCTGGCTCGGCGGATAATGATAACCGCCGTTCTTTTGCAGCGCCGCGCGCCGCGACGCCAATTGGTCGGCGGCGATCAGAATGTCGGCGGTGCCCTTGTTGAGATCGATACGCACGCGGTCGCCGGTTTGCAGCAGCGCCAACCCGCCGCCGGCCGCGGCTTCCGGCGATGCATTGAGAATCGACGGCGAGCCTGACGTGCCGGACTGCCTGCCGTCGCCGACGCAAGCGAGCGAGGTGACGCCCTTTTTGATCAGCGCGGCCGGCGGCTGCATGTTCACCACCTCGGCCGAGCCCGGATAGCCGATCGGGCCGGTGCCGCGCATGAACAGAATCGAGTGTTCGTCGATCTTCAGCGCCGCATCGTCGATACGCCGGTGATAGTCTTCGGGTCCGTCGAACACCACGGCGCGGCCCTCGAAGGCGTTCGGATCCGTCGGATTGGACAAGTAGCGTTTGCGGAATTCGTCCGAGATTACGCTCGTCTTCATGATCGCGGAATCGAACAGATTGCCGCGCAGCACCTTGAAGCCGGCATGCGGCTTGAGCGGCTCGTCGTAGGACCGGATGACCGCGGCGTTGTTCGACTTCGCCGGCGCGACGTTTTCGGCGACCGTCTTGCCATTGATGGTGAGCGCATCGCCGTGGAGCCGCCTCGCCGCGTGGAGTTCGTGCATCACCGCCGGCAGCCCGCCGGCACGGAAATAATCCTCGCCGAGATATTCTCCGGCTGGCTGCATATTGACGAGGAGCGGCACGTCGTAGCCGAACTTCTCCCAGTCCTCGATCGAAAGCCTAACGCCGATATGCCGGGCTATGGCGTTGAGATGGATCGGCGCGTTGGTCGAGCCGCCGATCGCCGAGCAGGCGACGATCGCGTTTTCGAAGGCGGCTCGCGTGAGAATATCGGAGGGTTTGAGATCCTCGCGCACGATCTCCACCGCGCGCAGCCCGGTGTCATAGGCGATGCGGCTGCGTTCGCGATACGGCGCCGGAATGGCGGCGCAACCGGGTAGCGACATGCCGAGCGCCTCGGCCATCGCGTTCATGGTCGATGCGGTGCCCATGGTGTTGCAATGACCGATCGACGGCGCGGACGAAGCGGCAATATCGATGAATTCCTTGTAGTCGATCTTGCCGGCCGCAACATCTTGGCGTGCTTGCCAAAGCACGGTGCCGGAGCCGGCGAGCTTACCGTCGTGATAACCGTCGAGCATCGGCCCGCCGGACAGCACGATCGCCGGCGTGTTGACGGTGGCCGCCGCCATAAGACAGGCGGGCGTGGTCTTGTCGCAGCCGGTCATCAGCACCACGCCGTCGAGCGGATAGCCGTACAGCACTTCGACCAGGCCGAGATAGGCGAGATTGCGATCGAGCGCCGCGGTCGGCCGCTTGCCGGTCTCTTGAAGGGGATGCACCGGAAATTCGAACGCGATGCCGCCGGCGGTACGGATGCCTTCGCGCACGCGCCCGGCGAGCTCGATATGGTGACGGTTGCACGGGCTCAGATCGGAACCGGTCTGCGCAATGCCGATGATCGGCCGGCCGGACGTCAGCTCCTCGCGGCTCAGTCCGTAATTGAGGTAGCGCTCGAGATAGAGCGCGGTCATGCCCGGATTGTCCGGATTGTCGAACCAGAGTTGCGAGCGCAGACGGCGCTCCGTTTGACCTTGCGACTTGCTCTGCGATTTGCCGTTTTTCGCCATCCCACGCTCCGCGACTCGTCCCGCAATGGCCCCGATGCCAGCAATGCGATTTGCGCAATGCGGGGACTCGTATTCGGTAGATATAGCGAGTTTACGCCGCGGCGAATGGTGAATGCCGCAGAGAGAGGCGACCTCGCCACCCGCGAGCTGCAATTCATTGCCGGAAAAGGCATTTTTCCTGCTCTCTTTTTTGGCCTATTGCATCGCAATAACCCAAACTGGGCAGATCGCAGAAAAGTCCGATTAACTGTATGATCTTCAATAACAATATCGTGAAATTGAGGTGACTTCCGATCTCTTGTGCAGTGCAGAAACAGACGTAGGTAAGCGGCACGGGCGATCGTAAACGGAGAACGCAAGATGAATTCCCTCAATACCAAGCTGGCTTTCTCGGCTCTTGTCGTCGCGATGCTGGCGACGCCGGCCTTCGCGCAGCGGCTGCATCAGCCGTCGCAGCCGCAGGATTACTATGGCAGCCAGGTCGAGCATTATCCGAATGGCGGAGCCCGCACTGGAACTGCCGAGTCCTACCAGTCAGGCGCCATGTTCAACAATGGCGACTAAGACACTCGACGTCATTGAGTGTGAGTGAGTCAGAAGCCCCGGACATTGCAGGCTGTGTGAGAACTGAGCGAGTCAGATAAGAAGGGCCGCATCGACAACGATGCGGCCTTTTCCATGAGCTACGTTCGGGGCGAGGATCGCGGTCAGGCGGCGCTGCTGCCGGCGGCGATCGAGGATTATGTGGCGGCGGATGCGCCAGTTCGGGTGATCGACGCGTTTGTGGATGGGCTGGACGTAAGCCGGCTCGGATTTGGTCGATCGGTACCGGCAGCAACGGGACGTCCGCCTTACGATCCGCGAGATCTTCTGAAGCTCTACATTTGGGGCTATTTCAACGAGGTGCGCTCGTCGCGACGCCTGGAGCGGGAATGCCGTCGCAATGTCGAGGCGATGTGGCTTTTGCGACGGCTCAGCCCTGACTTCAAGACAATCGCCGACTTCCGGCGCGACAACGGCGTGGCGATAATCGGGGCGTGCCGGGCCTTCGTGATGCTGTGCCGGGACGCGGGCCTATTCACGGCGCGGCTGATCGCTCTGGACGGCTCGAAGTTCCGGGCGGTGGCGAGCGGCAAGAAGATCATGGGGCGCAGGGAGATCGCCGAAGAAGCCGTTCGCCTCGACCGCAAGATCGCCGGCTATCTCGCCGGGCTCGACGAAGCTGACGATGCGGAACCCGACGACCGGCCGGATGCGGTGCCTGCGGCTATGGTGGCTTTGCAGGCCCGACGCGGCGAACTCGACCGGCTTGCCGCCAAACTCGATGATGAGGGCCGCGCGACAATCGTCGAAGGCGAGGAGGACGCAAGACCGATGGGCAAGGGCAACGGTCCCAAGCCGCCCTCCTACAATGTCCAGACGGCGGTCGATGCCGATACCGGCCTGATCGTCCACCACGATGTGACGGATGAGGTGACCGACAACCGCCTGCTTCACCCGATGTCCATGGCCGCCAAGAAGATGTTGGGGCAAGAGAGCCTGACTGTGGTGGCCGATGCGGGTTATTCCAACGGCGCCCATGCCAGCGCCTGTGAACGCGACGGCATCCTGGCGTGCGCGCCGGCCAACCGGGCCGTCAACAACCAAGCCGACGGCAAGCTGTTCGATCGCAGCGCCTTTACCTACGAACCGGATACCGACAGCTACCGCTGTCCAGCTGGCCGCTCGCTCCTTCGCAAGCAATTGCACAGGCGCAAGCGCAACGTGACCTATGCGTCATCCGATTGCTCCGGCTGCGCCCTCAAGCCGCAATGCACCACTGCCAAGCGCCGTTTCATCAAACGCCATCTAGACGAGGATGCGCTCACTCGGATGAATGCGAGAGCCACTCCCGAACACATGGCGAGACGACGATGCGCTGCCGAGCATCCTTTTGGCACCATCAAGCGGATGATGGCGGGCGCAAGATTCCTGACCAGGAACCTCAAAGGAACCCGGGCCGAGATGGCCCTCTCCGTCCTCGCTTACAACATATTGCGCGCCATCAACATCAAGGCCGTAGCCGCTTGAAACAAAAAAGAGGCCCCGGATACCGGAGCCTCTCGTTCCCACACAGCCTGATTGTCCGGGGCTTCTCTTTTCGCCGCCGCCGCCGCCCGCGGCACCCGGCCGAGCCATGTTTGCTTTTGGCGGCAGATTGGGTTGAACTGCCGCCCGAAAAAATCCGCCGGGGGAAATACCATGCTGAAAACAATCGCCGCCTTCGATCGCATCGGCGAGGAAAATGCCTTCGCCGTGCTGGCGCGCGCCATGCAGCTTTCGGCGGCCGGCCGCGACATCGTCAATCTCGGCATCGGCCAGCCCGATTTCCGTACGCCGGATTTCATCGTCGAGGCGGCGGTCAAGGCGCTGCGTGACGGCCATCACGGCTACACGCCCGCCGTCGGCATTCTGCCGTTACGCGAAGCGGTGGCCGCCGATCTTCACAAGCGCTTCTCGGTCAAGGTCTCGCCCGACGAGGTGATGATCCTGCCGGGCGGCAAGCCGACCATGTTCATGTCGATCATGATGTTCGGCGAGCCGGGCGCCGACATCCTTTATCCCGATCCCGGCTTTCCGATCTATCGCTCGATGATCGAATTCACCGGCGCGCGGCCGATCCCGGTGCCGATCCGCGAGGAGAACAATTTCGCGTTCTCGGCCGAGGAAACGCTCAGACTGATCACGCCGCAGACCCGGCTCCTTATCGTCAACTCACCGGCCAATCCGACCGGCGGCGTCACTCCCAAGGCCGAAGTCGACAAACTCGTCGCCGGGCTCGATCGGTATCCCGACGTCGCGGTGATGTCGGACGAGATTTACGACCACATGGTCTATGACGGCGAGACGCATGTTTGTTTGCTCGCTTATCCGTCGATCCGCGACCGGCTGATCCTGCTCAATGGCTGGTCGAAAACCTACGCCATGACCGGCTGGCGGCTCGGCTATGCGGTGTGGCCCGGGAAACTTTACGACTATGCGCGCAAGCTCGCGGTGAACCTGTATTCCTGCGTCAATGCGCCGACGCAATATGCCGGGCTCGCCGCGCTGACCGGCCCGCAAGACGAGCCGGCGAAGATGGTCGCCGAGTTCGATCGCCGGCGCAAAATCGTGGTCGCCGGCTTGAACAAGCTTCCCGGCATTTCCTGCGCCACGCCGAGGGGCGCGTTCTATGCCTTCCCCAACGTCAAACGCACCGGATGGAAGGCGAAGGCGCTGGCCGCGTCGCTGCTCGAAGACGCCGGCGTCGCGTTGATCGGAGGGCCGGATTTCGGCATCCTCGGCGAAGGCTATATGCGCGTCTCTTACGCCAATTCGACCGAAAACATACTCAAGGCGCTCGACCGCATGGGCGAGTTTCTGGCGAGCCGCAAGGCGGCGTAAGCGGCGTAACTCGTCGTTCGTCGTCAACTCTGTTGCGTCAACCGAAAACCGACGACGACAATCAGAAGTCCGACAAGCTGCGAAACGCTCGGCACCTCGCCGAGCGTAAGATAGCCGACCAATAGCGTGAACGGCGGCACCAGCGCGGGAAACAAAGCGGCGCGGCCGACACCGAGCAGAATGACCGCCCGGGTGAACAGATAGACCGCGCCGGCGCCGGCGAAGGCGCCCTGCACCACCGCCTGCATCAGATTTTCGGCAAAGCCGGCGGCGACCATATTGCCGAAATCCCAGAGCAGGATCGGCAGGCCTGCGAGCGACAGGATGGTCGTTACCGCGACCGCGCGCAGCGCCGGAATGCGCCACAGCCGCAGCAACATGCCGAAGATCGCAAAGCAGCTGCCGGCGGCGACGAACAACAAATCGCCGGCGATGCCTTGGCTACCCATCGTCCGCAAGGCTTCGGCGCCGATCACGCCGAGACCGGCGACGATGGCGATGGCGCCGACAATGCGGCGCGCCGGCAAAGCTTCTTTGAGGACGAGTTGCGCCAGGATCATGCCGCCGACCGCGGCGCAGGCCGGTTGAATGATGGCGCCGTGGCCGAGCGGCACGAACAGGTAGCCGAGATAGCTGAACAGCGCGAGTGGCAGACCACCGGATAAAGCGAGTGCGGCCGCGCGGTGCCAGCCGATATTGCGCAGATCGGCGAAACCGTCGGCGACGGCGAAGGGGAGCAGCAGCAGACCGGGCCAGACGAAACGGTGCAGCGCGAGGACGAGCGGCGATAGGCCCGCGGTCACCCCCTGCCGGGCGGCGACAAAGCCGAGCGACCAGCACAAAGCCGCGCCGGCCCCGCAGGCGACGCCCCACGCCGTTGTGTGTTTGACCGCCGCCGGCGGAGAAGAATCCATCGTGAACCATAGTCCGCTGCGATTTGCCGGGACAACACGCGATTATACGTGGCAGGCTTCGCCGAATGCGAAACGGGTCAGCGCAGCCCCTTCTCAGCCCCGATCACGCTGCTATCTTCGCCCGCGCCAATTTGCGGAGTGCGATGTGACCGAGGCGATCGCGGGCGACTACGATTACATCATTGTCGGGGCCGGCTCGGCCGGCTGCCTGCTCGCCAACCGGCTTTCCGCCGATGCCGACAAGCGCGTGCTCGTTCTCGAAGCGGGCGGCCGCGACAATTGGATCTGGTTTCACATTCCCGTCGGCTACCTGTTCGCGATCGGCAATCCGCGCTCCGACTGGATGTTCAAGACCGAGCCGGAGCCGGGGCTGAGCGGGCGCAGCCTGAATTATCCGCGCGGCAAGGTGATCGGCGGCTCGTCCGCGATCAATGCCATGATCTATATGCGCGGCCAGGCCGCCGATTACGACCATTGGCGCCAGCTCGGGCTTGCCGGCTGGGGCTGGGACGACGTGCTGCCGTTTTTCAAGCGGCACGAAAATCACTTCCTGGGCGGGAGCGAGGCGCACGCCGTCGGCGGCGAATGGCCTGTCTCCGCGCCGCGGGTGCGCTGGGATCTGCTCGATGCCTTCCGCGCCGCCGCCGAACAGGCCGGCATCAAATCCATTCCCGATTTCAATCGCGGCGACAACGAAGGCTGCTGCGCCTTTCACGTCAACCAGAAGCGCGGCCGCCGCGTTTCGACGGCGCGCGCCTTTCTCAGGCCGGCGCTGCATCGCGCCAATCTGCGGCTCGAGACCGGCTGCCTCGCCGAGGGCCTCATATTCGACGGCAAACGCGCGGCCGGCGTGCGCTGGCGGCAGAACGGCGTCGCGCGCAGCGCGCGCTGCCGCGGCGAAGTCATCCTCGCCGCCGGCTCGATCGGCTCGACGCAAATCCTGCTGTTGTCCGGCATCGGGCCGGCCGCGCATTTGCGCGAGCACGGCATCGACGTCGTCGCCGATCGGCCCGGCGTCGGCTCGAACCTGCAGGATCACTTGCAGCTGCGGCTGATCTACAAGGTCGACGGCATCACCACGCTCAATGAGCGCTATCACTCGCGCTTCGGCTTTGCCGGCATGCTCGCCGAATACGCGCTGCTCCGGCGCGGACCGCTGACCATGGCGCCGTCGCAGCTCGGCCTGTTCACCCGCTCCGATCGCGATCAGGAACGCGCCAACCTGCAATATCATGTTCAACCGTTGTCGCTCGACCGTTTCGGCGAGCCGCTGCACAAATTCCCGGCCTTCACCGCGAGCGTCTGCAATGTGCGGCCGACCAGCCGCGGCGCGGTGCGGTTGCGCTCGCGCAATCCGGCCGACGCGCCGGCGATCGGGCCGAATTATCTGTCGACCGACGAGGACCGCCGCATCGCGGTCGCCGCGATCCGGCTGACCCGGCATATTGCCGCACAGCCCGCGCTGGCGCCATTCCACCCGGACGAATATCTGCCGGGTCCCGCGGTGCGTAACGACGACGATGCGGCTTTGCTGAAAGCCGCCGGCGACATCGGCACCACGATCTTTCATCCGATCGGCACCGCGAAGATGGGGCTCGCCAGCGATCCGATGATGGTGGTGGACGGTCGCTTGCGCGTTGCCGGCATCGAGCGGCTGCGCGTCATCGATGCTTCGGTGATGCCGACGATCACGTCCGGCAATACCAACGCGCCGACCATGATGATCGCCGAAAAAGGCGCCGCCATGCTGCGCGAAGACGCCAAAAGCTTGGCCGAAGGCTTGCCGTCATGAATGCGGCGCGGCGCGCCAAAGCGATTCTGGTCGATCCGTTCGCCGAGTGGGCCTCGATCGAGCGCGAGCCCGGCGATCCGGCTTATGTCTTGAGCCGCTACGTCGCCGTGCTCGCGGTGGTTCCGGCCGCGTTCAGCTTCATTGGCGCCTGCCTCGTCGGCGTGATCGTGCCGAATGCGGGCACGGTGCGCGCGCCGATCTTCAACGGCCTGTTCGGCGCCATCTTCGGTTACGTGTTGAGCTGCGCCACGGTGCTGCTGCTCGGCATGATCATCAACCTGTTGGCGCCGCTGTTCGGCGGCCGCCGCGATTTCGACAATGCATTCAAGCTCGCGGTCTATTCCTTCACGCCGGTCTGGCTCGCCGGGATTTTTCTGGTGCTGCCGGGATTGAACTTTCTCGTGCTCACCGGCTTCTACGGTGCGTATATTTTGTGGCTCGGCCTGCCGCGGCTGACCAAATCGCCGGCGCGGAAATCGTTGAACTTCGCCGCGCTGATTATCGTTTGCGCCTTCGCGCTCGCCTACATCGCCGGCGCGGCGCAACGCATGGTATTCGGCACGCCGGGACTCTGACCACGTCACGGCCGCACCTGTTGCGGCCATCCACGACTTCCTTCTGAGCAAACAGACGTGAATGCCCGGCCGTTACGGCGCCATTACGATCTGCTTGCATGCCGCCGGCAATCCGGCGAGCGTCAGCGACGGCCCCGGCTTGAGCGGCACTGTCGGCGGCGCCGGATGCAGCGTCGATTGCTTGAACCAGAAATCGAGCGCATGGCCGCAGCCGTCGCCTTCCGGCACCGGCGGTTGCGGCTTGCATTGCGGACTGTCCGGCGGACAACTGATGCGGACGTGAAAGTGCTCGGCATGTCCCCACCATGGCCGCACTTTCGCCAACCACGCCCGATCCGATCCGGCCTCGCTGCACATTTCCTTCTTGATCGCGGCATTGACGAAAATGCGCGTGACCATCGGGTCCTCCGCGGCGGCGCGCACGACGGCCAAGTGCGTCGCATCCCATACTTTCTTATCGACTTCGGTCAGATCGGGCGCGACCATAGTGACCGCGCCGTTGAGTTCGCGCTCTTCCCGCGACAACACGTGATCGGGCATCGGGGTGAACCAGATGTCGACGTCGAGCCCAATCTGATGGCTGGAATGGCCGGTAATCATCGGCCCGCCGCGCGGCTGCGACATGTCGCCAATCAGTAACCCGTTCCAGCCGGCTTTTTTGGCATTGTCGCCGAGCCCTTCTATGAAGGAAACCAGTCTGGGCGTGCCCCAATTGCGGTTGCGCGACAGCCGCATGACCTGCCAGGTCGGGCCGGTGATCGGCAGCGCCACCGCGCCGGCGAGGCAACCGTCGGCGTAGGAGCCGATCGGCCGCACCGGACCGGCCAGCGGCGTCAACTTGCGGCCGAACAAATCCTTGGCCGGCGTCGACGGCGCATTGGGATTGGCAAGCGGCGGCAGCGGTTGCGGATTGAGCGTGCCGGGCGGCGTGGCATCGATCAGCTCGGCCGGATTTGGCGCCGGCGCGGCGCCGGCGGCGGGCAGGCGCGGCAGGCGCGGAAGCGTCCTGCGCGGATGCCGGACCAAGGCCGGCAGCAAGCGACAACAGGAAGGCGAGAACGGGCGCGCGCATCGTCAGCTCTCTTATCCCGACTTCGCCCCCGCATTGCTTGGCTTTGCCCGATAGGCGACGGCTCGGGCGCGGCGGCGATACGCTGCCGCTATTCGCCCGTGCTGTCCAGGTGCGAAGAGGTCGCCGTCGTCGCTGTCGAGCGCCAGAAGCCGCTGTTCGGTCGCCGCATGCGGCTCGATTGTGCCGTCGAACAGAATATGACCGATAGTCAGTTTGCGTTCCGCCAGCGCCCGCGCCACCAAAAGACAGCGGTGGCAATCGAGCGGATCGCGCTCGGCGCACATCAGGCAGATGCGGCCAGCCGTGTGGTCAAGTGCGCGACAGCGCGCCGCATCGGCGGCCAGTCGTTCGAGACCCGCCTGGAATTCGCCCTGCCGCGCCATCGCCTCATAGTCGGCAATCCCGTCGCAATAGAGCTCGGGGTTCCGCGGACGGCCGCCCAGCGTGGCGCCGTATGGCAGATAGATCATGTCCTCCCGCGTCAACAGGGCGCCGAGAGTCTTGCCGGAGAACCAGGGACAAAAACGCGACACCGGCGTCGAGCGCACGTCGGCAATCGCGCTCACGCCGGCTGAGCGCAGCATCGCGACAAAGCGCTCCGCCGGAATGTTCGAGTGGCCGATGCTGTAGAAATCGAACGCCGTCATGGTTGAATTCTTCGAGCGATCGCGTCGCTTTACAAGTTCTCAGCGCTGCTGCAATCTTCGTCCAGGTGCTTGGGGTTACCATGCGTCGCTTGTGTTGCGTATTGGCCGCGCTCGGTTTCATCGTGCTCGCCGCGAGCGAGCCTGCCGCCGCTTCCATCGTCGTGCATGTCGATCGCGAGCGTCAGCGCATGGAAGTTAGCGTCGACGGCGCGCCGCGTTATAGCTGGCGGGTGTCGACCGCGCGGCGCGGCTATATCACGCCGCCCGGCACCTATCATCCGCAACGGCTGGCGGTGCGCTGGTTCTCCAGCAAATACGATAACGCGCCAATGCCGCATTCGATCTTTTTCTCCGGCGGCTACGCTATTCACGGCACCTACGAAATCTCCGGGCTGGGCCGGCCGGTGTCGCACGGCTGCGTCCGGCTCGATCCGGGCAATGCCGCCATCCTGTTCGGCCTGGTCGAGCGCGAAGGCAGCGGCAACACCACGATCGTGGTGCATTGAGCACAGTGACCATCCCGCCCCGTGACAACGGGGAGGAGGACCGCGCCCTTGCGCGGTGGGAGGGGCGCGGGCATCGACGCTTCTCGTACGAGGCAAGCAAAAAGCCCCGAATCCGACGCCCCCTCCACCATGCTTCGCATGGTCCCCCTCCCCCGCTTTCGCGGGGGCGGATAATGCGATCCGCTCCGTCGTCGCGCGCTCAATAAGGCTTTCTCCCCTCGGAGCCCTTGGAGCTGCCTTCCCGCAACAGCCAGGTCCAAGACTTGGCCTTTTTGCGCACCCGCGACACCTCGTCGGTGTTCGGCAGTTTTTGCAGCCGCCGCCAATAGCATTCGTGATCCTGACAGGAGCGCGCGCGGCGGCAGCGTACGTCGTCGCAATCGCGCCAGTAGCGAAAGACTTTGGTGTTGAGCCACAATCCGAACAGCCGATGCTTGTTTCGAAACGGCGTGCGCAGCCATTGCGTATAGGCCATTCGGCCGGGGAATTTTTTGCGCATGGGGTCCTTTCTTCTTCCCGCCCCGCGACAGCGGGGGCGGATGAAAATGCGATCTCGTTCTCGCGATGCGCCTTGGCATCCGAGTTTTGCTTCACGCTTCAAGAAAGCCCGTCCCACGGCCTCCCAAAAATAAAGGGAGGCGGAGCGCCAAAAGGCGCGCACTTTATTTGCCGTGCCCGGCGGGGCCCGGCGCGCGCCACACGAACGAATGTTGCCATTCGTCCGCGCTTCGGGCGCGCTCGCCTTTCGGCGCTCCACCGCGGCGCTCGCCGGGCCGGACGCATCCGGACATCGGCTCAGCCTCAGTCCCGCGCTTCCCAAGACCCGGCGCATCGGGCGTTACCCTTTGCCACCTGTCTTAAGTCTACCGCGCTCCGCGGAGACCGGTCGTAGTGCCGGTCGGTCGGTAGCCCGAGGCCGCCCGGGGACGGTTTGCGAGACCGCCCGCGGGAACCGCACTTGCTCCACCTTCTAGGTCGCACCCGGAATGTGCCCTTCGATGAGCAAGCTTTGACATCCGCATGTAACTGTATCGAGGACGAATGTCACATCACGTCTCCGTGATTGTGACGGTGTGAACCGCCATCCCCCGGGCGCCAGGAGGGGTGCGGCTATAGCGGTCCTTGCCAACCGCTACGGTGCGAGGCCAAGCACGATCAGCAATGCAGTGTCGAGCCGGCGGCTTGTTTCATCGTCGATAGCGCCGATCACTTCGCGCACGCGTTCGCGCCGCTGTGCGAATAGTTTGTCGGTCATAATCTGCGAGCGGATGCGAAGTCCGGTGCCGGCACTCGGCTCAATCACGGGCCGCAGCCGCGGATCGCGAACGCCAGCCACGTCCGATGAGAGCGGGCACGCCAGCACCGTCGTCGTGGCGTCGCCGAGCTCGTCAGATTGAACGATAATGCCGGGACGCGGCCGGCCGAGTTCGCCATGGACGACCATGAGCACGACGTCGCCGCGCTTCACTTCCATTCGCTGCAATCGTAGGCGGCGTCGATCCAATCATCGATAGCGTCGTTTTCAGGATGGCGAGCGAGCAGCGCCGCCTCGCGCCGAATTGCGCCCCGCACCTTCGGATCGCGCAGGTCAGGCACCCAATGCTGCACCGGGCGGAGCCCTTGCGCGCGCAGGCGCTTGCGCCGGGCGCTCATCCGTTCCCGCGCCGTCTTCGGATGCTTCGTCTTCGGCTTTGCCGGCATGATCTGACTCCGTTGGCGTAACATGTTACGCTAACGAAAAGGTAACGGCAAGTGACCGTAGCCCGGCTTGAGCCAACGGGCCCGCGCGAAGTCGCGCGGCCCGATGACAGGCTCCGTGAAAGCCGGGGAACGATCGAACGGCGCGAACGCCGCTCCTGGGTTTCGCTCCGCTCAACCCAGGCTACAGTTTCTCACACATCCACCTTCAGCGCCGCAATAAACGCCTCCTGCGGGATGTCGACCTTGCCGATCCCGGACAGTCGCTGCGCGGCTTCCGGGAGGCGCATGCGTTTCTTGCCCTCTTTTTGTTTGTCGAGGAGCTTGCGTTTGCGGGTGACGTCGCCGCCGCAGCCGTGTGCCTCGGCGCATCACCCACTGCCTTATGGATACAGCGGCAGAGCTATTCCGCGGCGTTGAATTTCGTTCCGTCCGGTAGCCGCGCACTTTGCCATTCGCCGGGCGCGAGCACTTTGCTAGCCGCGAGGATTTCAATGCCGAGCACACGCCCGCCATCATCCAGATCATAAATGAACGGCCCGGCCTCTTCCGTACGGGCCACCTTGCCGCGGCCCAGATACATATAAACGGCATCGGCCTCAGGATCGTAGGTCATGTCGATCATGACTTCGGCCTCGCGTTCCTATCGAACATCACGCTTATAACGCGAACGACCTCATCTGTCTCTACGCATACGACCCGTAGAATCCGGCCCCCAAGTTCGCCGATAGCGCGGAACCGGCGCTCGACATTCATCCCGCCGGGGTCCGGCTCGGTCCAATCAGGCTCACGGACGGTGGTCTCGATCCAACTGTTCGGCAGGTGACGTTCACTTAACCTCAAGCGCGCATGCGCGGTCAGTATTATCTTCTTTGCCTCCGCCACAGCCTAAGTTCTCCCAGGGCCGCCGGCCTCACACATCCACCTTCAACGCGGCGATAAACGCCTCTTGCGGGATGTCGACCTTGCCGAACTGGCGCATGCGCTTTTTGCCTTCTTTTTGCTTGTCGAGCAGCTTGCGCTTGCGCGTCACGTCGCCGCCGTAGCATTTCGCGGTGACGTCCTTGCGGAACGCGCGCACGGTCTCGCGCGCGATGATCTTGCCGCCGATCGCGGCCTGGATCGGCACCTGGAACATATGCGGCGGGATCAGCTCTTTGAGCTTCTCCGCCATGGCGCGGCCGCGCTGCTCGGCGCGCGTCCTGTGCACCAGCATGGCGAGCGCATCGACCGGCTCGCCGTTGACCAGCATTTGCAGCTTGACCAGGTCGGCCGGCTTGTAATCCGTGAGGTGATAGTCGAACGAGGCATAGCCGCGCGACACCGATTTCAGCCGGTCGTAGAAATCGAACACCACTTCGTTGAGCGGCAGGTTGTATTTCACCAGCGCGCGGTTGCCGACGTAAGTCAGCTCCTTTCTGCTCGCCGCGGCGGTCCTGGCACAGCTTGAGCACCGCGCCGAGATATTCGTCGGGCGTCAGGATCGTCGCCTCGATCCAGGGCTCCTGCATTTCCTCGATGTGGTTCGGATCCGGCATGTCGACCGGATTGTGGATTTCCAATGCTTGGCCGTTGCGCAGCTTGATCTTGTAGATCACCGACGGCGCGGTCGCGATCAGATTGAGATTGAATTCGCGCTCGAGCCGCTCCTGGATGATTTCAAGGTGCAGCAGGCCGAGAAAGCCGCAGCGGAAGCCGAAGCCGAGCGCGGCGGAGGTTTCCATCTCGTAGGAGAAGCTGGCGTCGTTGAGCCGGAGCCTGCCCATGGCGGCGCGCAGATCTTCGAAATCGGCGGCGTCGACCGGGAACAAGCCGCAGAACACCACCGGGATCGCCGGGCGGAAGCCGGGCAGCGGCGCGGCCACCGGTTTCTTCTCATCGGTGATGGTGTCGCCGACGCGGGTGTCGGCCACTTCCTTGATCGAGGCGGTGAGAAAGCCGATCTCGCCGGGGCCGAGCTCGTCGAGCTCGACGCGCTTGGGCGTGAACACGCCGACGCGATCGACCTCGTAGGCCGCGTTGGTTCCCATCATGAGGATGCGCTGGCCCTTTTTCAGCACGCCGTCGACGACGCGGAACAGGACGACGACGCCGAGATAGGCGTCGTACCAAGCTGTCGACGAGCAGCGCTTTCAGCGGCGCCGCGGCATCGCCCTTGGGCGGCGGCAGGCGATGCACGATCGCTTCCAGAACTTCCGGCACGTTATCGCCGGTCTTGGCCGAGATCAGGATCGCGTTCGAGGCGTCGAGCCCGATCACGTCCTCGATCTGCTGCTTGACCTTGTCGGGCTCGGCGGCCGGCAGATCGACCTTGTTGAGCACCGGCACGATCTCGTGATTGTTGTCGATCGCCTGATAGACATTGGCGAGCGTCTGCGCCTCGACGCCCTGGCTGGCGTCGACCACAAGCAGCGAGCCCTCGCAGGCGGCGAGCGAGCGGTTGACCTCGTAGGCGAAGTCGACGTGGCCGGGCGTGTCGATGAGATTGAGGATGTAGTCCTTGCCGTCGCGGGCGCGGTATTTGAGCCGCACCGTCTGCGCCTTGATGGTGATGCCGCGCTCGCGCTCGATATCCATGGAATCGAGCACCTGCTCGACCATTTCGCGCGCTTCGAGCCCGCCGGTGAGCTGGATCAGCCGGTCGGCGAGCGTCGATTTGCCGTGGTCGATATGGGCGATGATCGCGAAATTGCGGATGTTTTCGATGGGGGTCGCGGTCATGCGGCGCAGATAACACCCGCGTCCCGAAGCGGCAAGTGACGGTCATTGCGAGCCACAGAGTGACTCCCTCTCCCCGCGCGCGGGGAGAGGGTTGGGGTGAGGGGGCCTATCCGCTGAACTTAGAAAAGAGGGCGGATCTCCAATTCAGTTGCGCAATCCATCACGCTCAGAATTGCGGAGAGGCCCCCTCACCCGTCGCGCTTCGCGCTGAGCGACCTCTCCCCGCGCAGCGGGGAGAGGTGAAATGATCAATACCGGTACTGATCCGTCTTGTACGGGCCGCTGACCGGGATGCCGATATAGGTCGACTGCTTGTCGGACAGCTTGGTCAGCTTGACGCCGATCTTGTCGAGATGCAGCCGCGCCACTTTCTCGTCGAGCTGTTTCGGCAGCGTATAGACCTTCTTCCCGTATTTGCCGGGATTGGCCCACAGCTCGATCTGCGCCAGCGTCTGGTTGGTGAACGACGACGACATCACGAAGCTCGGATGGCCCATGGCGTTGCCGAGATTGACCAGGCGGCCTTCGGACAAAAGGATGATGCGCTTGCCGATCGGGGAATTCGATCTCGTCGACCTGCGGCTTGACGTTGATCCATTTCAGATTCTTCAGCGCCGCGACCTGAATCTCGCTGTCGAAATGGCCGATATTGCAGACGATGGCGCGATCCTTCATCTTGCGCATGTGCTCGATGGTGATGACGTCGACATTGCCGGTGGCGGTGACGAAAATGTCGGCGCGCGGCGCCGCGTCTTCCATGGTCACGACTTCGTAGCCTTCCATCGCCGCCTGCAGCGCGCAGATCGGATCGATCTCGGAGACCATCACCCGGCAGCCGGCCTGGCGCAGCGACGCCGCCGAGCCTTTGCCGACGTCGCCGAAGCCCGCGACCATCGCCACCTTGCCGGCCATCATGACGTCGGTGCCGCGGCGGATGCCGTCGACCAGCGACTCGCGGCAGCCATAGAGATTGTCGAACTTCGATTTGGTGACGCTGTCATTGACGTTGATGGCGGGGAACAGCAGGCGGCCTTCCTTCTCCATCTGATAGAGCCGATGCACGCCGGTCGTGGTTTCCTCGGTGACGCCTTTGATGGCCTTGGCGATCGTCGTGTACCAGCCCGGCTTGTCTTTCAGGCGCCGCTTGATGGCGGCGAACAACACCTCTTCTTCTTCGTTGCTCGGCTTGGCGATCACGCCCGGATTGCTCTCGGCCTGCATGCCAAGATGCATGAGCAGCGTGGCGTCGCCGCCGTCATCGAGGATCATGTTGGGCCCGGCGCCGCCGGGCCATTCGAAAATGCGGTGGGTGTAGTCCCAATAATCTTCAAGCGACTCGCCTTTGACGGCGAAGACCGGCGTGCCGCCGGCGGCGATCGCGGCGGCGGCATGGTCCTGCGTCGAATAGATGTTGCACGACGCCCAGCGCACGTCGGCGCCGAGCGCCTTGAGCGTCTCGATCAGCACCGCGGTCTGGATCGTCATGTGCAGTGAGCCGGCGATGCGCGCGCCGCGCAACGGCTGCTGCGGTCCGTACTCCTCGCGCGTCGCCATCAGTCCGGGCATCTCGGTCTCGGCGATGGAGATTTCCTTGCGGCCCCATTCGGCGAGGCCGATGTCCTTGACGACGTAATCGGCGGGCGCGTGGGCTTTCGGCTTGGTCGACGTGGTCATTACAAACTATCCTTCGGGCGGCAAAACTGTTGGCTGTCGGGCGCGCTTCTAGCAGGGCGGCGGCGGGGCGGCAATAAACACATAAAGATACCTTTATGCCCAAATGAAGCCGCCAAGCGCGCGGCGCACGGAATTCGTTGCCGATCTGAAGGCAGCGGCGGCGGCAAAGGCACGGTCAAGATACTTCGCCCGTCCCCGCGCGGGGTCCCAGCTTTCCGTGCTGGAAAATAGCGCGTCTGTGGATTCCCGCTGGCGCGGGAATGAACGGGAACGGGTTAAGCGAGGAGCTCAGTCCGCCTTCGGCGCCTCCGCGGCGGCGGCCCGCTGGGCCTGCTTCACCACGCCGGCCTGCGTCAGTGCCGCCGCGATCTGCTGCATGCGGTTGATGAGATCCACCGCTGCCGCCGGCGGCAAGACCAGGCGGCAGGCGGGATAACGGCGGCCGGTGATCGGTGTGTTGGCCTTTACGTCGTCGAAACGGGTAACGCCGAATTCGATGCGCAACGTCTGGCCGTCGAAAATCAGGCCGGTGATCGAATCGGCGAAAGTCTCCACCATATCGGCGCGATCGAGATACCGGATCGTCGCCGGTTGACGGCCGCCGTCCCCGGCCGGGACAGACGCCGCGGCTGGTTTCGAAATAGCGCCTTTCGAAGCTGTCGATTCAGGACTCATCTGCTTTGTCTCCTTCGGACCGGCCTTGCTGTCCGATATCTTGCTGTCCGATATCTTGCTCCCCGGTGTTTTCCCGGGCGGTGCCTTTGCACGCGTTGCCCTGCGTTTCATCAACCAACCCTAAATTGCCGGCCGGATCAATCGGATTCGCCGAAACGCGTGTCGATCAGCGCCGCCAGCGCCTCGACGACTTCGGCAGCCTCGCGGCCGGTCGCTTCGACGGTAATCGACGTGCCAGGCGCCGCCGCCAGCATCATCAGGCCCATGATCGAAGTTCCGCCAACGCTTTCGTTGCAACGAGTGACCCGCACCTCGGCGTCGAATTTCTCGACCGTCTGCACGAATTTGGCCGACGCGCGCGCATGCAGGCCCTTCTTGTTGCAGATGATGAAGAACTCGACTGATGGCGCCCTCGGAGGCCGGCCGCGCGTCGGGCATGCTGGCGCTATGGGCCGGCTCGTTCATTTGCCGGTGAGCACCCGGCTGGCGATGGTGACGTATTTTCGTCCGGCTTCCTGGGCGGCGGCGACGGCTTCGGCAAGCGGGCACTCGTCGCGCACCTTGGCGAGCTTCACCAGCATCGGCAGATTGATGCCGGCCAGGACTTCGACCTTCGGCCGGCTCATCACCGAGATGGCTAGGTTGGACGGCGTGCCGCCGAACATGTCGGTGAGGATGGCGACGCCGTCGCCGCTATCGACGCGCCGCACCGCTTCGATGATGTCCTTGCGGCGCTCTTCGACGTCGTCGTCGGGGCCAATGGTGACCGCCTCGATCTGGGCTTGCGGTCCGACCACGTGTTCCAGCGCAGCGCGAAATTCAACAGCCAGCCGACCGTGGGTCACAAGCACAAGACCGATCATGGAACTCCCCGCGGGCGCGTCCCGGGTGCACCGCACGAAAGGGTGCACATCATGACCATCCGAAGCCCCGGCGCAAGAGGCATTCTGAGCGAATTCTGAGGTTTGCTGCATTGCAGTAGGATCAGTCGTTTAGACGGTGGGTTTGCCGGCCCGGCCGGCAGGGCCCCGGTAATATGAGCCCAGTCGTAAGGCAGAGTCTTGGACCATTATGGTTAATCAATCGCCAAGCAATGGCGCCCGCGGCCAGATCAGGATGGCTGCAAATCGATCGCCGCGCCGGCTGAGATGATGCGCGCGAGAACCGAAGGCAAGGCCGCCATGCCCGATGCGCCGGCGAATCGCGGTAGGCGAATACCTTCAACCTCGATCATCGATGTGTCAGGCAGCCGTTCGGCGTCGGCGGCGTCAAGGTCGACGACCAAGCCGACCACGGCGCAGGGCTCGTAGTCGAGCCGCAAAATGCCGGCGCCGCGCAGCTCGATCAGGCCGGCGAGCGCTGGCGCCGGCCGCACCAGAAGCCGGCCGCCGGCGCTTTCGAGATGAACGCGATCGTCGCCGACAAGGCGCGCGAAGCGTAGCCGGCCGGCGCGCGCCGCCTCGATGAGATCAAGCGCCAGCCGCGACTTGCCGGCGCCCGACGGCCCGCGGATCAGCACCGCGCGTGCGCCGACCAGCACCGCCGAGGCGTGCACCGTCGCCGGCATCACATCGGCCGATTGAGACAGCGCATCCAAATTTCACAGCGCCGGCAGGCGAACGATAAAGCGCGCGCCGAGCACTTGCGGCTCACCGTCCAGTCCGCGCCCGCCGGTCCGGTTCTCGACCCAGATCGAGCCGCCATGCGCTTCGACAATCTGCTTGGAGATGGATAGACCAAGGCCGGAATTCTGGCCGAACCCTTGATGCGGACGATCGGTGTAGAAACGCTCGAAAATCTTTTCGCGCACATCGTCTCGCACGCCCGGTCCGTCGTCGTCGACATATATTTCGATCTGATTGCGCAGCCGCCGGCAGGTCAGACGCACCGTGGCGCCGGGCGGCGAGAACGACCGCGCGTTTTCGATCAGATTGTCGACGACCTGGCCGAGGCGGGAATCGTGGCCCGGCACCTTGAATGCGCGCGCGCTGCCACCTTCAAGCTTCAGCGTGACGTTGATGCCGTCATCGCGCTTCACCTCGTTCGCCACCGCAACAAGCGTGCTGAGGAGCTTGGCGAAGTCGACCGGCGCGGCCTCCTGGCGCTGCAGGTCGGCGTCGAGCCTGCTGGCATCGGAAATATCCGAGATCAGCCGATCGAGCCGGCGCACGTCGTGCTGGATGATATTGAGGAGCCGGCCCCGGCTTTCATCGGTCTTGGCGACCGGCAGCGTTTCCACCGCCGAGCGCAACGAGGTGAGCGGATTTTTCAGTTCATGCGCGACATCGGCGGCGAAACTTTCGATCGCTTCGATACGGCTGTATAGCGCGTTGGTCATATCGCGCAGCGTGCCGGAGAGATGGCCGATTTCGTCGCGGCGGCGGGTGAAATCGGGGATTTCGACGCGCGTGCGGATGCGCCGGCGGACGCTTTCGGCGGCGGCGGCAAGCCGCCGCACCGGTTCGGCGATCGTGCCGGCGAGCAGGATCGAGAGAACGATCATCACGCCGGCGGCGACCAGGAACACCTTGATAATGGCGAGCCGCTCGGCTTCCACCATATTGTCGATATCCGCTCCTTGCGTCGACAGCATCAGCGCGCCGCGCACCGCGCGGAAACGCTGCACCGGCACCGCGACCGAGACGATGACGTCGCCGCGCTCGTCGATGCGCACCATGCTGGCATTCTGGCCGTTCATGGCCTGCGCCACTTCGGAATAGCCCGTGCCGTCGTCCGGGCCGAGCTCGTGGTAGATCGGCAGATCGCCGCGGCCGAGCCACATGCGCAGAGCAATGAAGGCGCGCTCGAACAAGCCGGGCTTTTCCGCGGTCGGCGCCGGCAGATCGAAGCGCAGCACGTCGCCGCGGCCGAACAGGTTGCGGCTGTCGACCAAAAGCACCCCGTCGCGGTCATAGATGCGCGCCCGCGTCTTGGTCGGCGAAACGAGCCGCCGCAAGATCGGCGCCACCCGCTCCGGATTGATCGGGAAATCGATGCCGTAGAGCGCATCTTCGTTCGGGCCGTAGCTTTGGCCCGGCTGCAGGCTTTGCAGCTTATCGGGGTCGAGCGTGATCGAGGAATCGCTTTCGACCGTCGCCGAAGACGCAATCGCGCCGGCGATGATCTGGCCCTGCACCAGAAGGCTCTGGATGCGCGCGTCGATCAGCCCGGCGCGGAATTGCGAGAGAAAAATGATGCCGATGGAGAGCGCGACGAGTCCGGTGAGGTTAAGGACGACGATGCGCCGGGTGAGACTCGAAAAGCTTTGCGTGATGAAGAATTGCCAAGCGCGCTGCAGCCAATCGCCGACGCGGGCAAAGCCGCGGGGCTGCGGGCGCAGCTCCGCCTCATCGATGCCAGCTAAGTCCGCTTGGCTCTCGATCTGGCTATCGACACGAGACTCGGCCTCTAACGATGCTTGAGGCTCGGACCCTGCACGTTCTGCGATTCGATCGAGCACGTCGTCTGCCGGGGTTTCGATCATGCTCCGCCACCTCGCGGGCATGGAACGCCATTACTACCGCACGTCAGCCGCCCAGTCAGGGGCCCAGTCAGGGGCCATGATTTCGCGGTCCAAGCCCGCCGGACCATGGCCTATTGCGCGTTAACCAGCGCGTTATTCCTTAAAACGATAGCCGACGCCGTACAGCGTCTCGATCATATCGAAATCGTTGTCGCTCGCCTTGAATTTCTTGCGCAGCCGCTTGATGTGGCTGTCGATGGTGCGATCGTCGACATAGACCTGATCGTCATAGGCCGCATCCATCAATGCGTTGCGGCTTTTCACCACGCCGGGGCGGCTCGCCAGCGCTTGCAGGATGAGAAATTCAGTGACGGTGAGCGTCACCGCCTCGTTTTTCCAGGTGCAGGTGTGGCGCTCGGGGTCCATGCGCAGCAGCCCGCGCTCCAGCACCTTGCTGTCGGCTTCCTTCGGCGCGGTGCCGTCTTTAGGCGCGCCCCGTCGCAACACCGCCTTGACGCGCTCGACCAGCAGTCGCTGCGAAAACGGTTTGCGGATGAAATCGTCCGCACCCATTTTCAGGCCGAATAATTCGTCGATCTCCTCGTCCTTCGAGGTGAGGAAGATCACCGGCATGTCGGATTTTTGGCGCAACCGGCGCAATGTCTCCATGCCGTCCATGCGCGGCATTTTGATATCGAGAATGGCAAGGTCCGGCGGCGAGGTCTTGAAACCGTCGAGCGCGGAGGCGCCGTCGGTATAGGTCATGATGCGGTAACCTTCAGCCTCGAGCGCAATCGACACCGAGGTGAGGATATTGCGGTCGTCGTCGACGAGAGCGATTGTCGGCATGGCGGCCTTCTAACATGAATCGGCCGCAGCATCACCAGCCCGGCCCCATATCTCTTTCAAGCCCCATGTGGGGGCGGAAGTGTGACGGGACAAGGCAAAATCGGGGCAATTACCGTGGCTTTGGGTTAAGACCGGCGGACGCTCAAGGGGCAACCCGACCGCCAAGGAACCGTACTGGCAAGGAAGCGTGATGGCCAAAGCCGAACGAGCCAAAGGCAAAAAGGCAGAGCGGCCCTTGCCGGGCGTTATGCCGGATCGGCTGCCCGAAAACGCTCCGGTGCAGGACTTCGACCCGAAATCGCTCGCCAAGGAGCTGTTGCGGACGACGCGGGCGGGGGCGCTTGCGACCATCGACCGCAACACCGGCCATCCGTTCGCTTCGCTGGCCAATATCGCGACCGACAGCGACGGCTCGCCTGTCATCCTCATTTCGAGGCTTTCCACCCATACCGCCAATCTGGAAGCGGACGGCCGCGCTTCGGTGCTGCTCGCCGCGACCGGCAAAGGCGACCCGCTGGCGCATCCTCGATTGACCTTGATCGGCAGCTTCGTCCGGGTGCCGCGCGATGCCCAGAAGGAGCCGCAACTGCGCCGCCGCTTTCTCGCCCGGCACCCGAAATCGGAGCTTTACGCCGGCTTCGCCGATTTCTCGTTCTGGCGCCTGGATGCGGTATCCGCGCATCTCAATGGCGGCTTTGCCCGCGCCGCCGACCTGACAGCCGCCGACGTCATGACGGACATCTCCGGCGCCAACGATTTGATCGAAGCCGAGGCGAGCGCGGTTGCCCATATGAATGCGGATCACGCCGAGGCGGTTAGGCTCTACGCGACGAAACTCCTTGGCGCAAAGGACGGGCCGTGGCGGCTCACCGGCCTCGACCCGGACGGACTCGACCTCGCCTGCGGCGACGCCACGCTGCGGCTGGCATTTGCCGAGCGGGTCACCACCGCCCAGCAATTGCGCAATGTGGTGGTGGATTTGGCAGCTCAAGCGAGGAGCAGTTAAAGGCGCAATCCATCCCTGCTGTCATTAGTAAATGAGCGGCCGCGCCTCGCTGCAGTGCAGCGTCGGAACGAGCGCGGTACGAGGCGGTTAGGCTTGAGGACAAAGAGGTCTTGGCAGATGCTAGGATGCTCGATATAGGGTCGCGCGCCTGCGGGCGGGGCAGGCAAAGCGAAGCTCAGGTGCGGAGGCTGGCGTGCAGGAAACGGGAGTGAGGAACGGCGCGCACGGCGCCGACAAATTCGGCTTCAAAAACCTCGCCGGCGTGCGCTGGAATTTGCCCGACACGATCTTGGTCGAGCATGCGATCAGGAACGGCGAGGGCTCGCTCGTCCAGGGCGGCGCGTTTTGCGCCGAGACCGGCGTGCATACCGGGCGCAGCCCCAAGGACAAGCACACCGTCGTCGATGCGCTGACTGAAAATACCGTCTGGTGGGACGGCAACCGCAAGCTCAGCCAAGCTAATTTCCAGCTGCTCTACGACGATATGATCGCGCATGCGCGCGGCAAGACGCTGTTCGCGCAGGACCTCTATGGCGGCGCCGATCCGAAATACCGGATAAAAACGCGCGTCTATACCGAACTCGCCTGGCATTCGCTTTTCATTCGCCAATTGCTGATCCGTCCCAACGTTTTCGAACTCGCCGACTTCGTCCCCGAACTGACCATCGTCGACCTGCCGACGTTCAAAGCCGACCCCACGCGTCACGGCGTGCGCACCGACACCGTCATCGCCATCGACTTCACCAAGAAGATCATCCTGATCGGCAACTCGTCCTATGCCGGCGAGATGAAGAAGTCGGTCTTCACCACGTTGAATTTCTATCTGCCCGCGCTTGGCGTCATGCCGATGCATTGCTCGGCCAATGTCGGCAGAGACGGCGACGTGGCGTTGTTTTTCGGGCTGTCCGGCACCGGCAAGACCACGCTGTCGGCCGACCCGACCCGCACGCTGATCGGCGACGACGAGCACGGCTGGGGCGAACACGGCGTGTTCAATTTCGAGGGCGGCTGCTACGCCAAGTGCATAAGACTCTCGGAGGACGCGGAGCCGGAAATCTACGCGGCGACCAATCGGTTCGGCGCCGTGCTGGAAAACGTCATCTTCGATCCCGACACCCGCATCTGCGATTTCGACAGCGACAAGAAGACCGAAAATACCCGCTCCGCCTATCCGGTCGAATTCATGCCGCTCGCCTCGAAGACCGGCCGCGCCGGCCAGCCGAAGAACATCATCTTTCTCACCGCCGACGCCTTCGGCGTCATGCCGCCGATCGCAAAGCTCACGCCGGCGCAGGCGATGTATCACTTCCTCTCCGGCTACACCGCCAAGGTCGCCGGCACCGAAAAGGGCCTGGTCGGCGTCCAGCCGGAATTCTCCACCTGCTTCGCCGCGCCGTTCTTGCCGCGGCCGCCCGCGGAATACGGCAATCTGCTGCGCGACCTCATCAAGAAGCACAATGTCGACTGCTGGCTGGTCAATTCGGGCTGGAGCGGCGGCATCTATGGCACCGGCCGCCGCATGCCGATCAAGGCGACCCGGGCACTGGTCACCGGCGCGCTCGATGGCTCGCTCAAAGATGCAAGCTACCGCACTGATCCCTATTTCGGCTTCGCGGTGCCGACTTCGGTGCCGGGCGTCGAGCCGCATTTGCTCTATCCGATGAAGACCTGGAAGGACAAACGAGCCTTCGACGAGACGGCGCGCAAGCTGGTGCGCATGTTCCAGGAAAACTTCACTAAATACGAAAAGCAGGTCGACGCCGACGTCCGCGCCGCGGCGCCGGAAGTGCGGCTGGCGGCGGAGTAGCGGGCTCAAGCATTCCAAGGATTGAGAACGGGAACGCCGGCGCCGGGGATGTCGCGCTCGTTGCGCGTCACCAGAGTCATGCCGCGAACCAACGCAGTCGCCGCGAGCAGGCCATCGACGATTGGAAAGATGCGCTTTGCGGCGAGGCGCCCCCATGCTTCGGCAATGTCGGGATCCACGGCGATAGTCCTGTCCGCATAGTTCGATCGCACCTGATCAAGCCATTGGTAATAGATCGCCGCCTGCGCGCGATCGCGCGCAGCGCATTGCGCGGCGCCTTTCGCAATTTCGCCCAGGGTCAAAACACTGATGCAAAGCGCCGCCGGGTCTGCGCGCTTGAGCCACGACAATACCCTTGCATCAGGCCGCTTGCGGCGCACCTCGGAAATCACGTTGGTGTCGAGCAGGAAGGTCACAGATCAATGTCCCGCCCGGTGTCCTTGGAGCGGTCATTGATCACCGCGATTGTTTCGTCATCCCATTTCGGGCCGCTCAGCAGGAATTCGACGAGGCTCGGCCGTGCCCCATTCAGGCGTCGATACTCGTCGATCGAGAGCACGACCGCCGTGTCCGCGCCACGATAGGTTACGATCTGAGGCCCTTCGGATGTCGCCCGCTTCACGACCTCGGCAAATTTCGCCTTGGCCTGCTGCATCTGCCATTTACGCATTTAACCATCCTGACCAGTCTGACTAGTCCGATTGTAGTGGAATTCGACTGGCCAATCAAGCCTTTTGGGAGCGCTGTCGTTCGAAGCCGGGAGCAATCAACGCTCAATCAGACTGCCTGCTGTTGCGCTTAACTGCCTTGGCCGGCCTGGCCCATTCGGCCACGCACCGTTCGAGATCTTTGAAGTTGTTGTGCATCTGCTCAAGCGCAAATCCGAGCGCGAAGAAGCGTTCGGCGGCGTCGCCCGGAAGACTTCGCGTCAGACCCTCGCGACGGAGCGCGGCGATCGCGGAGGCATAGCCATCAAGAGCCAATTCCATGACCGTAGGCGACGGTGAACGCCGACCGGCCTGCAGCGCGGCCCCACTCGCGCGCAAGTAGTCGGCGAAGGCTACGCCGACATGCGCCAGTGGCGCTTCGAGCCGCGCCTGAAAGGCCTCGGGCAACGGATTGTCGGCCGCTCTGCCGATCATCACCAGGTCGTGGCGCAACCTGAGCAGCGTGCGCAACAGCGGCCCCGTGTCGGGCCCCACGGCGAGACCCGCCGACCGTTCGTGCTCGGCCTCGGCGCCCACTTCATTCATTTGCACCAATGCCCGACCGATGCCGTCCTGAATGCGGTGCAGCGCATCGACGTCGAGACCTTGCGTCAAGCCCGCAAGTAGCTCGCCGAGAGCCCGCGCCATCCGATCAAGTGTGCGGGCGGCCGCCGCAACGACCTGAGAATGGGCATTTGACGGCAACAGGAAGAACGAAACAATCAAGCCGGTGACGCCGCCGAGCGCAACTTCAAGCACGCGATCCATTGCCGAAGCGATCGGACTTGCGTGGGTCATTGTGGGAATCAACAGCACGATGATGGCGGTGATCGGCGCGACGGAGAATCTGGGGTTTATCGCCGCGATGAGGGCAAGCGGGGCCACGGCGAGCGCGAGAACCCCGAGCAGCGCGATTTCGCTCGAATGCGGAACAAACACGCCGATGGCGCCGCCGTAGATCGCGCCACCGAGGGTCCCCACCAGATAATCGAACGTTGCCTTCAGCGACCGTCCGACGCTCATCTGCGTCACGATGACGGCCGTCAATACCGCCCACAACGGCAAGGGCAGTTGCAACAGTTGCGCAAGCGCAAGAGACACCAGGGCGGCAATCGTCACCCTGATCGAAAGCGCCAACTGCACTCGGCGGCGACGGACAAGGGTACGGAAGGCGGTCCATAGTCTTGTGATGCGCGTCACGATGACGGTCCCGGGACGGCAACTCTAGACGTAATAGATATGCTTTCTGTTATGATGAGAAAATCACATCGACGGCAGGCTGGAAAGTCCGAAAGGCTGCGCCAAAAGCTGCGAAGGCCAAGTTAAGTCGCGCGAGCCGGAATGACGATTGGAGAAGCGCTCATGCAGCAGATAAAACTCGGCCGTAACGGCCCCGCAGTCTCGGCTTTTGGGCTCGGCTGCATGGGCATGTCGGGCGGCTACGGGCCGGCCGACGACAAGGAATGCATCGCCACCATCCATGCCGCGCTCGAAGCCGGCATCACCATGATCGACACCGCCGACTTCTACGGCATGGGCCACAACGAAATGCTGATCCGCGAGGCGCTCAGGGGCGGCAAGCGCGAACGCGCCTTCGTCGCGGTGAAGTTCGGCTCGATGCGCGGGCCCGACCAGAAGCATTACGGCGACGACGCGCGGCCGGGAGCGACCAAGAATTTCTTGGCCTATTCGCTGCGCCGGCTCGGCACCGACTATGTCGATCTCTACCAGCCATCGCGCGTCGATCCGCAGGTGCCGATCGAGGATACGATCGGCGCCATTGCCGACATGGTGAAGGCCGGCTACGTGCGCCATATCGGCGTGTCGGAAGCCTCCGCCAAGACGGTGCGGCGCGCGCAGGCGGTGCACCCGATCGCGGCGTTGCAGATCGAGTATTCGCTGTTTTCCCGCGGCATCGAGCGCGAGATTCTTCCCGACATTGCGCGAGCTCGGCATTGCGCTCGTCGCCTACGGCGTGCTCTCGGGCGGCCTGATCAGCGACCGCGCCGAGGCGGCGCGAACCGCGGCAAGCGAAATCCGCACCCGCAAGCCGCGTTTCTTCGCCGAGAATTTTGCCAAGAACGTCGCGCTGGTCGAAGCTTTGGGCAAAATTGCCCGCGAGAAAGGCGCGTCAACTTCTCAGCTGGCCTTCGCCTGGGTCAAATCGCGCGGCGACGACATCGTGCCGCTGATCGGCGCTCGCCGCCGCGATCAGTTTACCGAGGCGCTCGGCATGCTCGATCTGAAACTCGACGCCGCCGATCTCGCGCGCATCGAAGCGGCGGTGCCTGCCGCCGCGGTCGCCGGCACGCGCTACCTGCCGGCCGCGCTCGCGCATATGGACAGCGAACACGCCGGGTGAAGCTACTGGAGAATGAGATGGGAAACGCCGGCTATCCGGACCTGCACGCGCATATCGCCGAATTGGACCGGCAGGGTCTCCTCATCCGCGTGCGGCGGCCGATCAACAAGGATACCGAGATGCATCCGCTGGTGCGTTGGCAATTCCGCGGCGGCATTGCGGAAGCCGAGCGCAAGGCGTTTTTGTTCGAGAACGTCGTCGACAGCACCGGCCGCAAATATGACATCCCGGTCGCCGTCGGCATCCTCGCTTCCAATCGCCAAATCTACTCTATCGGCATCGGCTGCGACGTCGAAAACATCCAGCGGAAATGGAGCCATGCCGAGGAACATCCGGTGCCGCCGGTGCTGATCGACAATCCGCCCTGCCAGGACATCGTGGTGCAGGGCGCGGAGTTAAATCAGGGCAACGGCGTCGACGCCCTGCCGATCCCGATTTCCACGCCGGGCTTCGACAATGCGCCCTATGCGTCCTGCTCGATGTTCATCACCAAGGATCCCGATACCGGGCTGCAGAACGTCGGCAACTACCGCGCCATGGTCAAAAGCCCGACCCGGATGGGAATAAATCCCGAGATCGAACTCAACCAAGGCATCCACGAGCACTTTCTCAAATACAAGGCGCGCGGCGAAAAGATGCCGGTGGCGCTGATGCTCGGCGCACCGCCCGCGATCACTTTCACGTCGGTCCACAAGCTGCCGAAGCATCTCGACGAACTCGCCGTCGCGGGCGGCCTGGTCGGCGCGCCGATCCGCGTCTGCAAGGCCAAAACGGTCGATTTGATCGTGCCGGCGGAAGCCGAAATCGTCGTCGAAGGCTATCTCGATACCGAATGGCTCGAGCCGGAGGGCAGTTTCGGCGAATCCCACGGTTACATGAACCTGAAGGAATACAACGCCTTCTTCGACGTGACCGCGATCACCCGCCGCAAGCATGCCGTGCTGGTCTCGATCATCAGCCAGGTGACGCCGTCGGAATCGAGCCTGATCAAGCGCGTCGCTTACGAGCCCGCCTTCCTGCATCATCTGCGCCACCACCTCAACATCAGCGGCGTCTCCCGCGTGTTCATGCACGAGCCGCTGACGAATTTGCGCAAACTGATCGTGATCCAGATGAAATCCGACACGCTCGATGCGGAAGTCTGGCGCGCGCTTTACGGCGCTTCATCCTACTCGTCGTCGGTCGGCAAGATGACGATCGCGGTCAACGAGGACATCGATCCGGAAAATCTGGACATGGTGATGTGGGCGCTTGCCTATCGCATGCGGCCGCACCAGGATATGCGCGTCCTCGATCACAAAGACATGGGGCACGGCCCGCGCGCCGGCGCCGAGGACAATCATTACGAGGCGACCAACTCGGCGATGCTGATCAACGCCATGCTCAAGCGCCCGTATCCGCCGATATCGCTGCCGGCCAGGGAATTCATGGAACAGGCAAAGGCGATCTGGGAAGAACTCGGCCTGCCGGCGCTGAAACCGCAAGCGCCATGGTTCGGCTATTCGCTCGGTCAGTGGCCGGAGGAATTCAAAGTCGAGGCCGAGCGCGCGATGCGCAGCGAATACTGGACCACCGGCGATGTGATCAAACAGCGGCGGCGTAACGATAAGCGGCTGAACGATCCTTATCTGTCGCTCTGATCTACGCCGCGGCTAGCCGTCCCGCGCGGCGCGCCCGGCGCGGAGTCCGTTCAGTCCGCATGGAGACCCGCGAACTTCACGACACTCGCCCATTTCGCGGTTTCGTCGCCGATGAACTTTCCGAAGTCGGCGGGGGAGCCCGCGAAGACATTGCATCCCAAATCGGTCAGGCGCGATTTCATCTTGGGATCGGCGAGACCGGCATTGATTTCTCTGTTGAGCGCATCGACGATGTCTTCGGGCGCGCCTTTGGGCGCGACGATGCCGTACCAGCCGTTGGCCTCGTAGCCCGGCAGAAATTCGCCGACGGTCGGCAGCTCCGGCAACACCGCCTGGCGTGTCGCGGCGGTTACCGCCAGCGCACGCAGCTTGCCGGCTTTTATGTAACCGAGTGACGCCGGCATCACGCCGAACATCACCTGGACCTGTCCGCCGATCAGATCCGGCAGCGCCAGTCCCTCGCCGCGGTAGGGAACGTGAGTCATCTTGGTGCCGGCCATCATGTCGAACAGCTCTGCCGCGACATGCTGCGGACTGCCGGTGCCGCCCGACGCCGCATTGAGCTTGCCGGGGTTGGCTTTGGCATAGGCGATGAACTCGGCAACCGTTTTGACCGGAAGCGACGGCGTCACCTCCATGACGAGCGGAATTGTCGCCACGCTCGCTACCGGCGTCGTATCTTGGATGAAATTGAAGTTGAGATTCTTAAAAAGCGCCGCGTTGATGGCGTTCCCTGAGATGGCGAGGAGGAGGGTGTAGCCGTCCGGAGGCGCTCGCACGACGAATTCGGTGCCGATATTGCCGCTGGCGCCGGTGCGATCCTCGACGACGACTGGCTGGCCGAGCCGCTCCGACAGCCATTGCCCCACCAAGCGCCCGATGATGTCGGGCGAGCCGCCGGCCGGGGTCGTGACGATCAAATGCACCGGCCGGGTCGGGTAGGCTTGCGCCGCCGCCATGCGCGATAAGACTGACAGCGGAGCAAGACCGAGTGCCAATTGCAGGAGGTTGCGTCGCGGAATCTTCATTGTGATGCCTAGCCGGCGGCCTGTTTCTGCATCTCCCGACCCGCGCGACGCGCCCAGTTCTCCCAGGCGCGGTTGAGCGTGTAGTCGTTGACGCGCGCGACGATCTTATCGACCTCGCCCTTGCTGAGAAATTTGATCTCGCCCATCGCCATCGCCTGCATTTGCAGCTTGGCGCCCATTTCGAGATAGACCGAGACGAACACGGCGTGGCGGACCGAGCGGCCCACCACCGTCGCGCCATGGCCGCGCATCAGCGCGGTGGGGCGCGGGCCGAGGAGTTTTGCCAGATCGCGTCCCATCGCCATGTCGCCGACCAACAGCGTCGTATCGCCGAATTTGTCCTGCAAATCCCAGATCGGCACTTCGTGACCGCACGAAGCGCACATATGCAGGAGCGGCTTCAGCTTGGTGCCGGTGACGCCGAACGGAATCACGCTCGGCGAATGGTTGTGCACCACCGCATGCACATCCGGCCGCGCCTCGTAGATCGCGCCATGAATAAATCGCTCCAGATATGGCGTGCGGCCGCGCTCGTCGATCGCCGTGCCGTCCAGCGTATATTCGACAATGTCGTCGCGTTCGATGCGCTCCGGCGCGCGGGCGCGCGACAGGAGATAATGCCGCGGGTTTTCCGGATGCCGCGCGCTGACATGGCCGAACGAATCGACGATCCCCTCATTGGCGAGGATGCGGTTGGCGGTGACGAGTTCCTCCAGAACGAAATCGATCTTGCTCATTGTGGCGTATCTCCCATCGGGGATGGTTGTAGCGGCAGCGCGTCGCGGGACTCAATCGCCAATCTGAGCTATGCCTTGCGCCCAATGCCATGCTCAATTCCGGGAGCTTCCGCCATGTTGCGACGTCACGCAATCATCGCCATTTTCGCCGCCATCGGCGCCGGCGCCGCGACGGCGGCGGCGTGGGCCCAAGGCGGCGCGGCGAATTTTCCCGACCATCCGATAAGGGTGATCGTCTCGGTGCCGGCCGGCGGCGGCGTCGATACCGTCACCCGGCTCGTCGCCGCCAAGATGCAGGCCATTCTCGGCCAGCCGCTGGTGGTCGAAAACAAAGCCGGCGTCGGCGGCAGCGTCGCCGCCGAATATGTCTTCGGTTCAGCCCCCGATGGCTACACGCTGCTGGCGTCGCAGCCGTCCCCGATCACAACCAATCCATTACTCTATAAATCGCTCAACTACGATCCGACGCAACTCGTGCCGATTGCGATCATGTCGCACGTTCCCAACGTCGTTCTGGTGCGTAAGGATTTTCCGGCCAAGACGGTGCAGGAACTGATCGCCTATGCCAAGGCCAATCCCGGCAAGATCAACTATGCGTCGCAGGGCATTGGCACCACGTCGCATCTGACCGCCGAGCTGTTCCAGAAGATCACCGGCACCAAGCTCGTCCACGTGCCGTACAAAGGCACCGCGCCGGCGGTCAACGATCTGCTCGCCGGCAATGTCGATCTGATGTTCAACGAGCTTGCGAGCTCGATCGAGCTGCACAAGTCCGGCCGCGCGAGAATTCTCGCCGTCACGGTCAAAGAGCGTGTCGCGGCGCTGCCGGATATTCCGACGCTCGAAGAAACCGGCGTATCGGGCTGCGATTCCGACACCTGGCACGCCTTGACCGCGCCGCCGAAAACGCCCGATGACGTCGTCGCCAAGCTCAATGCCGCGGCCAATAAGGCATTGCAGGACCCCGACCTGCTTGCCCGCTTCAAACAACTCAGCATCGCTCCCGGCGGCGGAACGCCGGCCGAGACGGCGGTCTTTATCAAGGAAGAGACGCACCGCTGGGGCGAAGTGATCCGCGATGCCGGTATCAAGCCGGAATGATCCCGATACATCGTCCTTGCGAGGAGTGAAGCGACGAAGCACTCTTGCAGGCGTTTTGCTGGCGTCGCTATCGCCGCAGACGACCCGGACGCGGCAAGTTCATGCAGAAAGATCGTCGGTTTGTTCAACGATCGGGACGCGAACTTAGGCGGCAAGATCGTCGGCATTTATGCCGTGCTGGTCGTCGCCAATGTATTGGCCTGGCTGTGGGCGCTGATCGCGTTTCACGATTATCCGGTGCTGATCGGCACCGCATTCCTGGCCTACACGTTCGGGCTGCGCCACGCCGTCGATGCCGACCACATCGCGGCGATCGACAACGTGACGCGCAAGCTGATGCAGGAGGGCAAACGTCCCGTCGCCGTCGGCTTTTTCTTCTCGCTCGGCCATTCGACGATCGTCGTCGTTGCGTCCGCCGCGATTGCGCTGGCGACCGCAAGCCTCGAAGGCCGCTTCGATTCGTTCAAACTGGTCGGCGGCACGATCGGCACGCTGGTGTCCGTCGTTTTTCTGTTTCTCGTCGCCGCGGCGAATTTCCTTATTCTTTGCGCGGTCTATCGCGCATTCCGCGCCGTGCGCCGCGGCGAAGATTATGTCGAGGAAGACCTCAACCACCTGTTGGCGCAACGCGGCCTGCTCGGCCGTTTTTTCCGGCCGATGTTTCGCCTGGTGTCGCGCAGCTGGCACATGTATCCGCTCGGCTTTCTGTTCGGGCTTGGTTTCGATACCGCAACCGAGATCGGGCTCCTCGGCATTTCCGCGGCGGAGGCGTCCAAAGGGCTGCCGATCTGGTCGATCATGGTGTTTCCGGCGTTGTTCACCGCGGCCATGTCTCTGATCGACACCACCGACGGCGTTCTCATGCTGGGCGCCTATGGCTGGGCGTTCACCAAACCGATCCGCAAGCTCTATTACAATCTGACGATCACTTTCGTGTCGGTGCTGGTGGCGGTGCTGATCGGCGGCATCGAAGCGCTCGGGCTCATTGCCGATCGGCTCGCTTTGGCAGGACCGTTCTGGTCCGTCATCGGCGCGCTCAACGGCAATTTCGGCAGCCTCGGCTATCTCATCATCGCGATTTTTGCCGGAAGTTGGCTCATTTCGATCGCCGTCTACCGGCTCGGCCGCTTCGACCGCCTCGAACCCGCGGAATAAACGCATTTTTGCCTGAGGCATGATCTTTCGGGATCATGCTCCGGCGTCAACCAAACAACTGACTTGCGGTTGCGCGGCCGGATGGGCCTGACACAATACGCGCATGAAAGTCATCATTATCGGCGGCGGCATCGGCGGTCTTACCACCGCGCTGATGTTGCACGCGCGCGGCATCGACTGCGACGTGTTCGAGCAGACCGATCAGGTGCGCGAGCTCGGCGTCGGCATCAATACGCTGCCGCACGCGATCAAGGAGCTCGCGGGCTTGGGCCTTTTGGACCGGCTCGATGCCGTCGCCATCCGCACTTACGAGCTGTTTTATACCAACCGCTTCGGCCAGGAGATCTGGCGCGAGCCGCGCGGGCTGGACGCCGGCTACGACGTGCCGCAATTTTCGATTCACCGCGGCCGCCTGCAGGGCGTGATCCATCAGGCCGCCCGGGCGCGGCTTGGCGAATCGCGCATCCATACCGGGCACCGGCTCGGCGGGTTTCGCCAAGATGAGGCCGGCGTCACCGCCTATTTTTTCGATCGCAACGGCACACACCGCGCGACGGCCTGCGGCGACGTTCTGGTTGGCGCGGACGGCATCCACTCCGCCGTGCGCGAAACGCTCTATCCCAACGAAGGCCCGGCACGCTGGAACGGCGCCATGCTGTGGCGCGGCGCGCTCGACTGGCCGCGCTTTCTTACCGGCCGCTCCATGATCGTCGCCGGCGGCATGGCGGCAAAGCTCGTGGTCTACCCGATCGCCGAAGGCTCGCGCGAGGATAAACGGCTCACCAATTGGGCGGTCGTTGCCAAAATCGACGACGGCTCGACCCCGCCGCCGCGCAAGGAGGATTGGTCGCGGCCCGGCCGCATGGAGGACCTCGCGCCGCATATCCGCCGTTTCGAGATCGGCCATGTCGATGCCCGCGCGTTGATCGAATCCACGCCGGAGTTTTGGGAATATCCGATGTGCGACCGCGATCCGTTGCCGCGCTGGTCGTTCGGCCGCGTCACGCTGCTCGGCGACGCCGCGCATCCGATGTATCCGGTCGGTTCGAACGGCGCGTCGCAGGCGATTCTCGATGCCCGCGCGCTCGCCGACCGGCTCGTGGCCGCCGAGCATCCCGTTCACGCGCTGTGGGCCTACCAGCAGGAGCGCCTGCCGCCGACCGCGCAGATCGTGCGCATGAACAGAAGCGGCGGACCGGAAGGCGTCATCGATGCGGTGGAGGCGCGCGCGCCGGGCGGGTTTAGCAATATCGACGCCGTGCTGTCGTATGAAGAACGCAAGGCGATCGTGCGCGGCTATGCCATGACCGCGGGATTTGCGCGCGAACAGGTGAACCGCACGCCGGCCGGAGCCGGGGCGGTCACCGGCGCGGGCCGCTGAGGCGCCTGCAAGCCGCGCCCGGCATGCGTTGTTTTTCCTGCAAACTCGGCCCAATATCGGCGCCTTACATATGACAATTCTGCCACGAGCGAGCACATGGATAAGCACTCGGATCAGGTCGTCAACGATATCGCCGCACGCTATTTTTTGGTGCTCGGCGCGGCCGCCGCCGATCTGTGGAGCAAACTGCCGCACGATCAGCAACACGCGCTGTTCGAGCGCGCCATCGTGCTTGGACATCAGGGCGAGCCCGACGAGAGCTTGCGTGAGCAATTGGCAAAATTTCTCCACGACCATCACGCGCGAACGCTGCGCGTTGAAAGACGAGGCGATACCGCCATGGCGAAACATTCGGCAAACAATTCGAACGAGCCGGAGCGGCCGCGCGCGGAGCCGGAAATCATCCCGCCGGACCGCCGCGGACCAAACGATCGCGGATCGAACTGGCCGCCGCCGCCCTATGGCTTCACGCAAATGCACGGCACGCATCGCATCTATGTCAGCCGAATCGGACCGTTCGGCTTCGCGCTCATCATGCTGGTCGTGGGACTTCTCGCCGCGATCATGCTGCTCATTTTGATCGGCGCGGCTCTGCTCTGGATCCCCGTGGTTGCCGTGCTTGTCATCGTTGCGGCGATTTCCGGCATATTCCGCCGGCTCTGAGGCGGCGAGCGGCGCCGCAACGGCGGCATACACCGTGCGTTAACCATGATCCTTTATGGATTGATTAACCATGCCAGAAAATCTGGACATGGTGGATCGCAATATTGAGTAGGCGTGCGGTGGGCATCGCGCCGGACACCCATGACGCCGGCCGCCTGGCAACACCCTGCCGCGAAATGTGAATTATTCGAGTGCTGAATGTTCGAAACGCCGCGCCAGATCAGATCGGCAGTCGTCGGCGACGGCAATTTCGCCGTTGGGCCGGCTCCGCTTTCGCAAATCGACTTCGGCAAAATCCGGTCCGTCCTCTGGAGCGGCCGAGCGACAATCCTCTACACGACGGTCGCGGCGCTCGCCTTGGCGGTGCTGTTCGTGGCGGTCATGCCGCACGAATATACGGCGGTCACGCAAATCCTCATCGATCCGAGCGATTTGCGCGCGCTCGGCAACGACGCGCAGCCCACGCAAATGAGCGATGCGGCGCTCATGCAGGTCGAGAGCCAAGTCAGCGTGCTGACCTCGGACGCCGTGCTCGGCCGCGTGGTCGCCGCACAACGGCTCGATCGCGATTCGGAATTCGTGCGCGGCCCATCCCTCATCAGCTTTTTGATGGGCAAGGATGCACTTCCCGGCGGCAGAACGCTTGCCGCCCTGAACGAGCTGAAGCGCCGGGTGACGGTCAAGCGCGACGAACGCACTTTCGTGGTCGAGGTCGACTTCACCAGCCGGGATCCGAACAAGGCGGTGCGCATCGCCAACGCCATTGCGCAGGCCTATCTTGCCGAACAAACGCAGGTGCGGTCCGATGCCGCCCGGCAAGTGTCGCAGTCGCTCTCCGCTCGCCTGAAAGAACTGAAGGACAGCGTTCGCGACTCGGACGAAAAGGTCGAGGCCTTCAAGGCCCGCAACAACCTCCTCGCCGCGAACGGTCAGCTGGTCACCGACCAACAGCTCACCGATATGAACAATCAACTCAGCGCGGCGGGCGCCCACACCGCCGAAACCAAGGCCCGCCTCGAACAGGTCGAGCAGGTACAACGCAGCAAAGACGAGAACGGCGCCTTCCCGGAAGCGCTGCAATCGCCGACCATCACCGCGCTGCGCAGCCAGTATGCCGAGATCATGCGCCGCGAAGCCGAACAGACGGCAAACCTCGGCGCGCTTCATCCGGCAGTGATCGACATTCAGGCGCAAGCCGAGCGGCTGCGCCACATGATCGATAATGAGATCGATCGCGCCGCGGTTGCGGCGCGCACCGAGTATGAGAGCGCCAAAGCCAGCGAACGGACGCTCGCCAGCAATTTCGCCGCGCTGAAGCAGACCGCAATCGGCAACAACGAGGCGATGGTTGGCCTTCGCGAGCTCGAGCGCGATGCACAGGCAAGCCGCGACATCTATCAGGCCTTTCTGGTGCGCGCCCGCGAGACCGGCGCGCAGGAGCAGGTCGATACCAAGAACATCCGCGTGCTGTCCGAAGCCGATTTGCCGCAAAAACGCAGTTCGCCGCCGCCAAGCCTGCTCATGGCGCTGGGAGCGATGCTGCTCGGCAGCGCCGCCGGCGCCGGCATCGTCCTGGTGCGGCCGCCCGCCGAATCCGGCACGCCGCAACCCAGCACCCGCGACTCGTGGCGCAAATCGTGGCGCAAATCGCGGCCGAAGTCGCGCGCGTCGATCAGATTTTGGCGGGCCGCTCCAGGCAGCGTTCCCGTTCTTGCGGTGCTGCCGGCCGCCGACGTCTCGTTCGGCTTGGACGCGGCGGGCGACCCGGCGTCGCCGTTCGGCAAGGAAATGCGTAAGGTCTACGACAAGGTGCGCGCGAGCCGCACGGCGCCCCGCAATCCCAGCGTTCTCGTCGTTGCAGCCGACGGCGAGGACGACACCGCGACCGTTGCGCTCACCCTCGCCGCGGTCGCGGCCGTGCAGCAACGCGTGCTTTTGCTCGATGCCGATCTGCAACGCCGCACGCTCGCGGCGCTCGATGCCGATGAGGGCGACGCCGGCTTGGTCGATGTCGCCGTCGGCCGGCGGCGGCTGTCGGAAGCGATCAAGCTCGATCGCGACACCAATATCAGCCTCATCGCTTTTGTCGCTGCGGAAAGCAGCCGCGACCGCCGCATCTACGACGCCGACATCAAACGCGCCTTCAATGAGACAAAACGCTACGACATGGTGATCGTCGTCGCGATGGATCCCCGCGATCCGAGCCTTCGTTTCTTTGCCGGTCTTGTCGACCATATTTTGCTGGTCGCCGGCGCCGACACCTTTGATGAGGCGGCAGCCGAAAAATTCATCGCGCGGGTCGGGCTCGATGCCGGCAAAGTCCGCGGCGCGGTGCTGACCGGCGCTGTAACGGCATGAGCCAGGCGGCAGGATACGTCGCGCGGAGTTCGGCACTCCCCGCGGGGGCGGTCATCGACGCCGAGACGCTGATACGCAGCATTCTGTTTATCGCGGTCTTTCTGTCGTTCTGGATCTCGTTTCACCCATTTCCCAGTCTTGCCAAACCGATGAGCGCGCACGCGCAGGAAGGCGATTGGGTCAATCAGGTCGGCTTTTCGCTCGTTTTTCTCCTGTTAGCCGCATGGACTGCCTGCCACGAGCCAAAACGCCTCGTGCTGCTGTTGCGGCCGGCTCTGCTCGCGATGCTAGCGTGGTGCGCAATCTGCGTCGTCACGTCCTGGGAGCCTGAACTCTCTGCGCGGCGCTTGGCCTTCACGCTCGTGGTGATGAGCATTTGCGCAATGGCGCTGCTGCTGCCGAAGAACATTCGCCACTTCAGCGATCTGATGGCCGTGGTCGCGCTGATCGCACTCGCAGCGTGCTATCTGGGCGTCCTGCTCGCGCCTCAGCTCTCGATTCATCAGCCGACTGATTTCCTCGAACCGCAAAATGCCGGAAACTGGCGCGGGGTGTTTCCCCACAAGAACGAAGCGGCTGCCATGATGAACCAGTTCATCTTCATTGGGCTGTTCGTGGCGCGAGTTCGCTCCGTGGCATTGGGCGCCGTCATCGTCGCGCTCGCAACGATCTTCCTGATTTTCGCGCAATCGAAGGCGGCCATCTTACTGCTGCCGCTGGTTCTGATTGTTTCGGCCATCATTGCGCGCAGCCGACGGCCGGCCACAGGACTGGGACTTGTTATTGCGATTCTGGCTGCTTTCAACCTGTTCTCGGTCGGTTCGGTCTATTTCGCGCCGGTCCATGATCTGAACGCGGCGATCATGCCTGATCCGACTTTCACCGGGCGCACCGAGGTCTGGCAATTCGCCCTGCAAGCCGTGGCCCGGCGTCCCATCTTCGGTTATGGCTTTTCCGCATTTTGGGGCACGCCGCAGGTCGAATACGGATTGACCGAAAATTCGACCTGGGTGAACGCCACGACGGACGCGCACAATGCTTATCTCAATCTTACTCTGACGACCGGCATTCCCGGCTTGGCGCTGGTGTTGCTCTGGATCGTTATCCTGCCAATCCTCGACTTTTACCGGCAGCCGCGTGAGGCGCACACCAAGCCGCTTCAGATGCTCTTTCTGCGGGCTTGCATTTACGGCTGCTATGCGTCGTGCTTCGAAAGTTCGATGTTCGAACAAGTCGCTGCTTGGTACCTGTTTATGACCGCGGCATTCGGCCTTAGATATCTGTCGGTCACGCGCGTGACGACGTGATGTTCGTCTCTCCCTGGCGGAGTGAAATAGCACGCTAGGCTGCGTGCCCTCTTCAGTCCGCCGCCCGGCGCTTACTTTCAAGCGCATCCTTGGGCGCATCGAGACCGAGAGCGCGCAAGAGCTGCGAATCCGGATAACGGTCGCTCTCGTGCACGTAGAGGCCGAACGGATCGTCGCGCAGCACAAAGGCGGTCCAGCCCCAGCCGTGGCTTTCGATAGCCGATGATGTGTCGCGCAGCCAGCGCGCCCGGGAGGCCCGATTGATCTCGATCCCGCCGATTGTCTGTTTCATGGCCCCGAATTCGGTGAAGACGATTCGATCGCTATCAACCTGCTGCCGGCGCTGCCAATCCGCCAGCTTATTCATCAGATCCTTAATTTGGTCCGGTCCCATTCCATCGTCGAAATATCGGCGGATTTCCGTCTCCGCCTTTTGCTCACTGGCAATGCGGTCAGCGTCGGCTGGCAACGCTACCGCTTTGAAGCTGTCGCGCGTGAGCGCCAGCGTCTCGGCCAAGTTGCCGGCCGACGCCGGATAAGGCACCCCGATCGTGCCCGCGAGATAAGGCAACGTCCACCAGGAGCCTTGGTGTGTGAATAGAAATGGATGGTAGAAATGCACACTGACGAAATTTCGGCGGTCGCGCAGAAGGTCGGTATCAAGCAGAACGACACCATCGATATTCGTCCAGCAGCCGCCAGCGAGGAAGAGCGGCAGATTTGGCGCGATCCGGCGGATGCGCTCGATCATAACTTGTTGATAAGTAGTCCAATCCGTTCCAAATCGGACTCGGCATTTCGTTTGCGGCTCGTTCATCGGCTCGAGCGCAACCGGCCCCGTGTTGACAGAGGCCAGCGCTAAGGCCACGCGTTCGACGATCGCCGAGTAGGCCCGGAATTTAGGGCCATCGAGGCCGTCAAGATAGGCTTCCGGCAGCTCATGATGCAGTGAAGGCGGAAACAACGGTACCACCACGCCGAGGCCGTGATGGTTGATCTCGGAAATGACGGTGATGAGATCGTTAAGTATCGCTTGGCGCTGTTGCTCGTCGCCCTCAATGAGCGGACCGACATCCAGTGGAATACGCATATGATCGAAACCGATCCGATGCAGTTCGGAAAAGTCGAACAGGCTGAGTGACGACAGCGCGTGCGGGTAGGCCGGATCGGCGTAGAGCTTCGCCGAACCTTCACCTGTTGTTGCGGGAACCTGAAAAAATTCGACAAGCGTGGCGCCACGCTTGAACGTGGGCTCGGCGGGGTTGGCAAAAAGCGGGCCCGCGGCGAGACTCCACGCGATGATCGCCAGGGCGGCCAGCCGGCCGTGCCCAGTCATCGTCGGAGTTCCTTCGCCGTCGCTTGCAAGCCGGGGCACGGCAACTCCCTTCGGCCATGCTGAGGTTGCGCTTCAAATAAGCTCAGATAACTTTCGATCATCCGTTGCCGCGAATATTTACGACACACGGCGCGCGCGAACGTCACCGCGGCCCGCGGCGCGGGCGGTGCCGCGAGCACCCTACCAATTGCATTAATCCAGCCCTCGATGTCGTGCGGCGCAACGAACGTTACCGGTTCTGACCCGTCCGCTCGCAACACCTCGCGCAGCACCGGAAGATCGGCGGCCACCATCGGCAGGCCGACCATGGCGGCCTCGACGGCAGCGAGCCCGAAGGTTTCCCAAGTCGACGGAAAAACGAACAGATCGGCGGTGGCGTACAGATCGGCAATATCGTCAGCTGGCAAAGCCCCGAGCATGTGCAGTCTATCGTCAACGCCGAGGGTGACGGCAAGCGTACGAAATGAGTTCGCTCTTCAGACCCGCTCCCGCGAGCACGAGGTGCGCTTGCGGCAGACACGCCAGCGCCCGGATGAGCACGTCCTGGTTCTTTTGCGCCGTGAGCCGCCCGACGTTCAAAATGATCGGTTGCGACAAAGGCAGATCAAAACGCCGGCGCGCGTCTTCGCGGCTCCGGGTCGGCACGGGCGCGTCGAGCCCGTGTTCGATCAAAATCATCGACCGCCGATAGCGCGCCGGATAGCGGGCGAACTCGGCCCACGTGGCCGCGCTGTTGATGATATTGGCGCTGTAGAGGCCGAGCGTGCCGACGAGTTTATCCAGCAATCGGATTGACAGCGCCGTTTCACTCGGCATGCATGTCTGATGCACGAAACGCAGTCGACAGCCGCTGAACCAGCCCAGCGCGCCGACCAGGATGGACGCCGTCGACTGATACGCAATCAGCGTGTCGAAGTCGCCGCGCCAGATACGCCGTGCCATGCGCAGCGTGCAGGCAAGCTTCGCGAATGCCGACACGCCGGGGTGCGGATACAAATAAGCAGTTTCAAAAGCGAAGCGGCGCGGCAACAGTCCAGCTTCTATCATGCCGGCGAGTGTCTGCACGCCGCCGCGTTCATCATCGTGAAGGATCTGCAGGATACGCATTGGATTACGCTCGCCGCCCGCTTGGTTTTTGTTGCACCGCCCAGATCCAACTTAACGATACTCAGTGAAAGCTCTCGTAGCCGCTTTTCTTCACGCCAACAATGACTTATCACGCGGGATGCTTAACACGTCGGGGCTGCTCTATCTGAGCGCGCGCGCGATGTCGGCGGTCGGGAATCTTCTCGCCGTCGCCATCTTCTCGCGCATGGCAGGTCCCTCGGAGTACGGCCATTATGTGCTGATCTTCGCCTGGTCGATGATTGTCTACGGCTTCGGCGCACAATGGATGCGGTTCGCCTATTTCGGCGTTTACCATCTGCAGCGCATTGGTGAATATGTTGCATCACTGGCGCGCCTGCTGGGCTGCGGCGTGGCGATCGTCGCGCTCGTGCTGGCGGTTCTGGGGGCCCTGCGATTATTCGAGGCTGGCTTCCTTGTCGCGGTTTTTGCGCTGGTGTGCGGGATGGTCGTGTACGAGGCCGCTTTTGAAGTGGCCCGCACCCAACTCAATGCGCGGGGCGCGGCGCTTTCGATGATCCTGCGCGCATTATTTACGGTGGCGTTCGGCAGCATGAGCCTTGCGCTCGGCGGCGGCGCGCGCGGGCTCGCGATCGCCATCGCGATTGCGCACATTCTCGCCGCAGTACCCGCGATTGCGACTTTTACCAATATTCGCTTTTCGCAAGGCTCGCGTGCCGCTTCCTTGCACATCGTAGGCTACGGCTGGCCGCTGCTGCTGTCGTTCGGCGTCACCGCCATCGGCCTGAGCATCGACCGGCTTCTGCTCGCCCATTATCTCGGCGCAGCCGTGGTCGGTCCTTATGGCGTCGTTGCCGACGTGCTGCGGCAGAGTTTTACCGTGATGGGAGAGGCGATTATTCTCTCGCTGGTCACTGTAGCGAAGCAGCACACCAACGAGGGAAATCTCGCTGCGGCCAACAGCACGCTGCAGAAAGCCTTCCATGCATGCCTCGCCGCCGCATCGTTCGGTGCAGCGTTCTTCATCGTCTTCGGCCATGTCGTGCTGCAAGCGATCCTGCGGCCGGAATTCATCGCGCCGACTCGGGACTTGATTCCGATCTTTGCCGTCGCCTTCGCATTCATGACCATGCGCAGCTTTTATTTCGCGCAGGTCATCTATTTCACGCGGGCGAGCTATCTCGACCTCGTGGTCTCGCTGTTGTTCCTCGTCGTTTCCACGATTCTGTCAGTTCTGCTCATTCCGTCCTACGGCCCGCTCGGGGCTGCTGTCGCATTGATGATTTCGAGCATCGTTTCGTGCGTCGCGTTCATGGCGCTCGGTCGCCGCTCCTACAGATTGCCGATTGACTTCGCCGCCGTCGGCGTCATGCCGGCGCTGGCGGTTCTCATCGTTTTCGGTGCACATACGACCGGCCAACTCCTTCCCGGCCACTCGCTGCCGCTCGTTGTCGATGCCGTCATATTCGCCTTGCTCGGAGGTTTTGCGATTCATCATTTCGGTCTGTTGAGCTTGCCATCGGCCGAAATCATCGGCGAACGCGTAACGGTGCCATAGCCGATGGCCTCATCGCGAAACACCTTGGCGTCGTTGGTCCAGGCGGACATCGCACCGCCACTGGCTCCGCGTGTCGGCGATATCGACCCACCGAATCAAACGGACTACGTCGACCAAGTCGAGCATGTCGAATTTCTCGACCTGCCGTTCTGTATGTGGACGCAAGCCGGGGCAATTGAAGCCATCAGCGCGCGCCGCGGTGCGCCGTATCGTTACGTGGTCACGCCGAACGCTTATCACATCGTAGCGGCGCACGATGATCCGGCGCGATTGCTGCCGATCTATCGGGCCGCTTGGCTGTCGCTGTGCGACAGCCGCATCGTGCGGGCTCTGGCGCGGCTCGACGGGCGGGCGCTGCCGCTGGTCACCGGAAGCGACCTCGTCGCGGCGCTGCTTGCTAAGCTGAATACCCATGACCCTCAGGGTACGCCAACACGACTCCTCGTTGTCGGTCCGCCGCGCGGCGCAGAAGTGGCGCTTCGCGCCGCCTATCCCAAGCTGACATTCGAGATCATGCCTGCGCCGGCCGCCTTGGCGCGAAGCGCCGAGCCGCGGCTCGCGGTCGCCCGCGCCTGCCTCGAACGGCCTTGGGACATACTGCTTCTATGCGTCGGCTGCCCGGCACAGGAGCTGATCGCGCAACACCTTGCCGAGCTCGGGCGGAAATCCGGTGTCGCGCTCTGCGTCGGAGCGGCAATCGATTTTCTGACGGGGGCGCGCGTTCGCGCACCGTTCTGGCTGCAAAGGCTCGGTCTGGAATGGGCCTATCGTCTGTCGCAAGAGCCCGGACGCTTGTGGCACAGGTATCTTGTCCAATCGCCCAAAATCTTCCGCATCTTTATGATGACGCGCTTGAGGCGCGGGCGCTGATACCGGATACGCCCGGCGGCCGCGCGCGCATTCACCTTATTTTCATATTGCCCGGACCTCGAGCCGCGTCCCGCGATATCTATTGCGTATGACAATGCTCTTCGGCGCAGCGAAGGCGATGAAATTGCCCGCGGCACAGACCACGCGCGAAGCAGTCGTCTATGGCAATCGTTTCCGACAGACCCGCCTGCGAAGATTCCTCGCGATCGTGGACGAGATCATAGCGGCAAGCGGCACCTGCCGGATCCTCGATGTCGGCGGCAGGGCGGCCTACTGGCTGGGACTGGAGCCGCTCTGGCGCGATAGACCGTGCCACATCACGCTGGTCAATCTGGCAAGCGAAGCTGTGCCGGATGAAAGATTTTCAAGTCTGCCCGGCGATGCCCGCGAGCTAAGTCAGTTCGGCGATATGAGCTTCGACTTGGTGCATTCGAATTCCGTGATCGAACATGTCGGCCTGTGGCGCGACCAGTGCAAAATGGCGCAGGAGGTACGTCGGCTTGCGCCCCGCTACTTTGTGCAAACGCCGAATTTCTGGTTCCCCGTGGAGCCGCATTTTCGCACGCCGTTCATCCATTGGCTGCCGGAACCATGGCGCGTAGCGATCGTCATGCACCGTTCCTGCGGCTTCTATCCGCGCGCGCAGTCCTGTGACGCGGCGCGCCATATTCTCGATGATGCCAAACTCCTCGACCCGCGCGCGATGGCCGAATTATTCCCGGACGCGGTGATCGAACGCGAGCGGTTTGTCGGCTTCACCAAGTCGCTGATTGCCGTCCGTTGAAAGCCGCGTCGGCCCCGCGGCGGGTGCGTACCCGATCGTCCTGAGCGCTTCCCGGACGGGCAGGCACGGCATCTCAGCAACCTGGACCGCTTCGAGCGTCGCGCGCAACATTTGCGGCGAGCAGCCGATCCAGCTCGGCGATTCCGCGACATCATGAGTATAGAAGATCAGCCATCCATTGCGGTCGCGATTTTCGCGCAGGACGCGCCGTAGTTTTTCGCCGGTCAGCGTCCGATCGTAGAGTTCGATCACCCGGAGCATTCCAAGATCGATGGTGCCGGCATTGATGCCTTCGTATATTCCGCGGCAGCTATCGAAGCGCTCAATGAGCTGAAGCTTGCGCGGCAGCGAGACCCGACCAAATGGATAGCAAAAGTTAGCGATTTCGACGCCAACGCACAATTCGCGCAGGGCCTCGCGATTGCGCCGGCATTCCTCATCCATTCTGCGCGCATCGATCTTATCGATGCTGACGTGCGATAGAGTGTGGCAGCCGATCTCATGCCCTCGTTGATGCAGTGCGCCGACCTGGTCGCGATCGATCACGCGCCAATCCTTTTCCAAGCGGCCGAGTGTGCCGGCCGCGATATAGAACGTCCCGCGCAGGCCGTATTGTTCGAGGATTGCAGCGCCGTTGGTATAGGCGGAATCTGGAACGTCGTCGAAAGTGAAGCTCACCAGCGGCGCCGCGTTGCGCATCGCGAACGGCTTCGAGCGATGGTGGCGCGCCGCCTTGCGTAGAACGCCCTCGAAGAAAGACTGTAGCATGTATGACCTTAGGAAGCGCCCGACACAGCGAACAGTTCTTTCATCCCGCTCGGTGGGGGTTGCAGATCCGCCAGAATCTCAAGAAAGCGATCGGCGGCGGCCGCCGCCGTGTAGTCGAGGCCGCGCGCCATCAGCGATCGTCGGTCAGGAATTTGATCCATGGCGGCTTCGATCGCCGCAGCCATTGCCGGCGCGTCGCCAACAGGCGTGAGCGTGCCGTAGCGGCCGTCCTGCAAAATCTCTCGCGGACCGTAGGAGGAATCGGTACACACGACCGGGGTGCCACAGGCGAGCGCCTCCATCACAACGCAAGGCAGACCCTCTTGGATTGACGAGAGGACGGCCACGCGCGCGCGCATCAACCAGGCGAACGGGTCGATGGTGTAGCCGGGGAAGATTACTCGTTCCGCCAGTCCATTCTCGCGCGCGAAGGTCTCGAGAGCTGCGCGTTCCGGACCCTCCCCTACGATCGCTAGACGCCAAGGCCGTTCCGGCGGCATCAATGTCATCGCGCGTAACAGGGTACGCTGATCCTTCTCGGGAGAAAGTCGTCCGACGCAGACGATGAGATCGCGTTCACGGCCGGATTCGCCGTCCCATTGCTTTAGCCGCCGCACTATTGCCGGCGGGATCACGGCATTGACGCGCATGACCGAAATGATTTTTTCAGGAACGGAAAAGATCCGCGTTAAATCACGCTGGTCTCCGTCGGTCAGCGCGATCACGCGATCGGCGCGCCGGTAGAGCCATCGCAGAATGCGATACGCGATGCGATTCTGGCGATATGGATCGCGATATTGCGAGATCGCCGGGTTGTTGACCTCGCGCAGCACGAGCTTGGGCCGGCAATGCCGCGGCAGCGTGCGCACCGCGACCAGCGCGCAGAGATTGAGGCCCGCTTCCGAACTGACGACGATACCTGGAGCGATACTGCGGATGGCGCGCCGCAAGCCCGGAATCGCATAACGCAACTTTCCTCCCGGTACTTCGATCACGCGAACGGAGCTTTCCACTAATGACCGCAGCGGCCCATCGCCGCGCAAAGTCAAAATGGTCGGTGCGACGCCCTTAGCCGCCAGCGCATTGGACAGCAGCACCATATCCCGCTGCGCGCCACCGCCTTCGAAAGCGCGGACCAACACCACGAGGCCAGGTTCAGAACCGTTGGACTGCGCTGACACGAGAAAACCGGCTTTCTGCTGAGATTTCAAACCGAATAGCCATGATGTCAACGGTCGGATCAAGCCTGAACTCGAATCTGCCGGTGGCGTTACGTCAGCAACCTTAATCGGCCGCGAAATGCGGACGTTAATTAACTTTAATGCGCTAGCCATTGATCGTTTTAACAGTCCGATATAGTTCGCATCCATTCCCAGACGTCAGTCCGGATGGCCCGGCCGGAACCGGGAATAAAGTACGAGTTTGAGGGGTTGCGGAAGGCAAGGTATAGCTAGGCCATGAGGGCGTGGATGACCGGGCAAAATTCCCGGCGGAATATTTACGTGGTCGCTGGCATCGCGGTGGCATCCGTGGCCGCCGCGGTCATTTTTTGGCGTCACGGAAGCACTCAAGCCGCCCAGGCCGCTCCGCCCTCGGTTCCAGTCATTGTCACCGAAGCGGCACAGCAGGACGTGCCGATCTATTATGACGCGCTCGGCACGGTATCCGCGCTGAATACCGTTGCCATCCGCGCGCAGGTCAACGGTCAGATCCTCTCAGTCGATTTTCGCCAGGGCCAGGACGTCCGCAAAGGCGATGTTTTGGCGAGGATAGATCCGGCGCCATTTCAGGCCGCCTTCGACCAGGCCGTAGCCAAGAAGAGCGAGGACGAGGCGCAGCTGATCGATGTCGAGAAGGATTTGGCGCGGTTCAAGACGCTGGTGCTCAGGAACGCCGAGACGCAGCAGGACGTCGATACCCAACAGGCCAAAGTCGACACGTTAAAAGCGACGATCGACGCCGACCAAGCCGCCATCGAGGCGGCGCGGACTCAGCTCAATTACGCCACCATTACGGCGCCGATCGACGGCGTAGTTGGTTTCCGTCAAGTCGATATCGGCAACATCATCCGCACCAATGACATCAGTCCGCTGACGGTGCTCACGCAGATCAAGCCGTGCACGGTGATATTCACGCTGCCGCAAAGCGACCTTGGCCCAGTGCGCGAGGCCATGCTGCACGGTACGGTCTCGGTGCTCGCCTTCGATCAGGAGAACAAGGAGCAACTCGCCGAGGGCAAGCTCCTCCTCATCAATAATCAGATCGATCAGACCACCAGCACCATTCAGCTGAAGGCGGAATTTCCCAACGTGGACGAGCGGTTGTGGCCGGGCGCGTTCGTGCACATTCACATCCTGATTACGACCCGCAAAAATGCGGTGACCGTGCCGGCAGTGGCGTTGCAGCGCGGTCCGGACGGCTTCTATGTCTGGGTGATCAAATCCGATAACACCGCGGAACAGCGGCCGATCGAAGCGCAAACCGTCAGCGAGGACTTGGCCATCGCCACCAAGGGTCTGAACGCCGGCGAGCGCGTGGTCGTCGACGGGCAGTCGCGACTTGACGTCGGAACGCACGTTGCGATCCGCACTCCAAGTGCGTCGTCTAATGCTGCGGCGCGGCAGGCGGATAAAAGCTGATGAATTTCTCCGCAGTTTTTATTCAACGGCCGATCGCCACGTCGCTGCTGATGGCCGCGTTGGCGCTGGTCGGTATTGTGGCGTTTCCATTGCTGCCGGTGGCGCCGCTGCCGCAGGTTGATTTTCCGACCATTCAGGTTACGGCAACGTTGAGCGGCGCCAGCCCGGAAACTATGGGCGCCACCGTCGCTACCCCGCTCGAGCGCCAGTTCGGCCAAATTGCGGGCGTCACCCAGATGAGTTCGGTGAGCTCGCTCGGCTCGAGCGTCGTCACGCTGCAATTCGACCTCAACCGCAGTATCGACGGCGCCGCACAAGACGTACAGGCTGCGATCACGGCAGCCGGCCCATACCTTCCGAAAAATCTCACTTCACCGCCGACCTACAAGAAGGTGAACCCGGCGGACTCGCCCATCCTTATCGTCGCGGCGACCTCCAACACGATTCCACTACCGAAGGTCGACGATTTTGCCGAGAACGTCGTCGCCACGCAGATTTCGCAAATTAGCGGGGTTTCGCTCGTCGCCATCGGCGGGCAGCAGCGGCCGGCTATTCGCGTCCAGATCGATCCCTCCAAGCTGACGGCGCGCGGGCTGACGCTGGAGGACGTGCGCGCCGCGCTCGCCAACACCACGACCGACGCCGCCAAGGGTACGCTTCTCGGCAACGCGCAAAGCTACACCATCGTCGACAACGATCAATTGACGCAGGCCGAACCCTACAATGACGTCATCATCGCGTATCGCAACGGCGCGCCTGTTCGCGTGCGCGACATCGGCCGAGCCATCGACGGACCTCAGGATGTGACGCTCGGCGCGTTGCACCGCGACCAGGTAGCCGTGATGCTGCTCGTTTTCAAACAACCCGGAGCGAATGTCATCGACACTGTCGAGAACATCAAATCGGCCTTGGCAGGCATGCATTCCGTGATTCCGCCTGGCATCCATCTGGCTACCATCGTCGATCGCACACAGACTATTCGCGCCGCAGTCAAAGACGTCGAGTTCACGCTGCTGCTATCTTGCGCACTCGTCGTGCTGGTAATCCTGCTGTTCCTGCGCAGCATACAAGCTACGCTCATTCCAGGCGCCGCGGTGCCGTTATCGTTGCTTGGCGCCACCGCGATCATTTACCTCGCCGGCTTCAGCCTCGACAATCTGTCGCTCATGGCGTTGACGATCGCCGTAGGTTTCGTGGTCGACGATGCCATCGTCGTCGTCGAAAACATCTTCCGTCATCTGGAGGCCGGAACGACGCCGCTGCAATCGGCCATCAAAGGCGCGCGCGAGATCGGCTTCACCGTTCTTTCGATCAGTATCTCGCTAATCGCGGTTTTTATTCCGCTGTTGCTGATGAGCGGCATTGTCGGCCGGTTGTTCCACGAATTTGCCATCACCGTCATAGCCGCGATCGTGGTGTCGGTGGTCGTCTCGCTGACGTTGACGCCGATGTTGTGCTCGCGCTTTTTGGTGAGCGAACATGACCGCGAACACGGTCGTCTATATCGCGTCGTCGAATTGGCATTCAACACGCTGTTGGATGGCTATCGCCGCGAACTCGATGTCGTGTTGCAGCATCAATTCGTGACGCTGCTGGTGTTCCTGACGACACTCACGATCACCGGCGTGCTGTTTGTGGTGATGCCGAAGGGCTTTTTCCCGACCCAGGACATCGGATTGATTCTGGGCATTTCCGAAGCAGGACAAGACGTCTCGCCTACTAAAATGAGGGAGATTCAGCGAGAACTTTCCGATGTGATTGCGCAGGACCCGGACGTCAACGACTTCGGATCGTTCTTCGGCCCTAGTTACGGTAATACGCAGAACACCGGCCGCTTCGTCATCGGATTGAAATTGCGCGACGACCGCAGCGCTTCGGCGTCGCAAATCATCGACCGGCTACGTCCCAAACTCGCTCAAGTTCCGGGCGCCAGGTTGTTCCTGCAACCGGCGCAGGACATCACCGTCGGTGGCCGCATCGCGCGCGGCCAGTTTCAATACGTATTGCAGGATCCCGATCTGCGCGAGCTAAGTACCTGGGCGCCGCGATTGATGGCCAAGCTCAAGACGCTGCCGCAACTGGCGGACGTCGCATCCGATGCGCAAAATGCCGCGCCGCAACTCACCATCACCATCAATCGGGATGCGGCGGCCCGTTTCGGCATCCTGCCACAGGTCATCGACAACACGCTCAACGATGCATTCGGCCAAAACGACGTGACGCAGTATTTCACCAATAATTCGTATTACGTGGTGCTCGAAGTGACGCCGGAGCTACAGGGCAGGCTGGACACGCTTGATCAGCTCTACATCAAGGCGCCGACCAACGGGCAGCTTATTCCGCTGTCGACACTGATCACTGCCGACACCAGCCACATCGGGCCCCTGTTGGTTTCGCATTCCGGGCAATTTCCGGCGGTCACCATGACGTTCAATCTGCCGCCGGGTGTGGCGCTCGGCCAGGCGGTTAGCGCCATCCAGCAGGCCGCCGACCAAATTGGCATGCCGTCGTCGGTCATCGGTACCTTCCAAGGCAATGCCCAGGCATTTCAGGCCGCGCTGTCGAACGAACCGATTCTGATCGCCGCCTCGCTGGTCGTGGTCTACGTCATCCTTGGCGTGCTCTATGAGAGCTACATCCATCCGCTCACGATTCTATCAACGCTGCCGTCCGCCGGCGTCGGCGCGCTTCTGGCATTGTCGCTGGGCGGCTTCGACCTTTCGGTGATTGGTATTATCGGCATCATCCTTTTGATCGGCATCGTCAAGAAAAACGGCATTATGCTGGTCGATTTCGCCATCAACCGTGAGCGCGCCGGTCTGCCGGCCCGAGAGGCGATACGGCAGGCGTGTCTGCTTCGCTTCCGTCCGATCGTGATGACGACCATGACCGCTTTATTGAGCGGACTTCCGTTGATGCTCGGGCACGGATCGGGATCGGAACTGCGCCAGCCGCTCGGTTATGCCATGGTGGGCGGACTGGCGCTCAGTCAATTATTGACGTTGTTCACGACGCCGGTGATCTATCTTTATCTCGACCGGTTCCAGACATGGTTGAGCGGCGGAAGCGCCGAACACGAGGAAGCGGAACCGCTGCCTCTTGCCGCCGAGTAATCGGCCGAATTGTTCCGAAATATTTTGGCGATGGCACTGATTTGTTCGCAAGCGCAGCAATACCGTTGCGCCGCACAATCGTGACCTCCACACCGGAATGTGAAGGGAACCGTCGCTGGATGGCCCGCGTTGGTTCGTGCATCGCGCTACGTCTGGTGACATGATGATCGATACGCAGAGCATGAAACGGAAAAGTACGATTTTCCGAAATGACCATGCTCCCAACAAATGCGCGGGCGCCTTGCGGCCCGGCCGCAGGCGCCGGCGCTAAGCGATTTGAACCGGCTCGGTTCAGGAGGAGCGCCATGGCCTATTCGCACATTCTTGTCGGCGCGAGCGCAAGCTCGGCGCAACCCGTCGTCCGCCGCATCTCGCCATCCGATCTCTATCAGTCACTCACGCGCGGCATCGACGACTTCGCTGCAACGCCGAGTCACGCCGTCTTCCTCTGCGTGATCTATCCGTTGCTCGGCATTTTTCTGATCGGGATGACGCTGGGAAATTCGATGCTTCCCCTGGCGTTCCCGATTGCGGCGGGCTTTGCCCTGGTCGGACCGCTCGCCGCCATCGGCCTCTATGAGCTGAGCCGGCGCCGCGAAGCGGGGCTCGACAGTTCGTCGAGCCACGCCTTCGATGTGCTGCACTCGCCTTCGCTCGGCGCCATCGTAGCGTTAGGCGTACTGTTGACGGCGATCTTCCTGATCTGGCTCGCGGTCGCCCAAGCGATCTATATCGCCAGTTTCGGTTACACGGCGCCGGCTTCGATTCGCCAATTCGCCGCCGACGTGCTGACCACAAGCGCCGGATGGAAGCTCATTGCCGTCGGTACCGGCATCGGCTTCCTGTTCGCCGTGCTGGTGCTGACCATCGGCGCGATTTCGTTTCCGCTGTTGCTCGATCGCGACGTCGGCGCGGCGGTAGCGCTCCTCACCTCGATCCGGGTCGTCGCCGCGAACCCGGCAACGATGGCCCTGTGGGGCTTCATCGTCGCCGCGCTTCTGGTGCTTGGCTCGATCCCGTTCTTCCTCGGCCTCACCGTGGTGATGCCGGTGCTCGGCCATGCGACCTGGCACCTTTATCGCCGTGCCGTCGAACCGGATGCCAATCCGCATCCGGATTATCGGCCGCGCCAGCGGCACCGCCGCTCTGCCGCGGATTTCCCGTCGGCTTTGTTTCCGACGCGGTGGTAGCGACCGGTCAATCGACGCGTTTGTGCCGGTGACACGCGGATTGAGCCGGTCTCGATCCGCGTGCCGCGGCCAAGCGTTTGTCATCACGCCACAAATGCCTATCATGGAGCGTCAATTCCCCTGAACTGCGCTCCTCATGCTCGATCTAGGCTTAAGCTTTCTCGGCAGCGTCGCCCGCGATCCCAACGCGCTCGCCATCGTCGACGGCGAAGTCCGCCTCACCTACGCGCAATGGCACCGGCGCATCTCGGCGCTGGTCGCCGGTTTCGACGCCATCGGGCTCCGTGCGGGCGACCACCTCGTCACCGTGCTGCAAAACCGCTGGGAGGCGGCGACGCTGCATTGGGCCTGCCAGTTCGCCGGTATTATCATCACGCCGGTGAACTGGCGCTCGACCGCGAGCGAGATCGATTTTTACCTCAAAGACGCCGAGGCTAAGGCAATCGTCTACGAGGCCGCGTCCGCGGTCGCGGTGGCCGGATCGGCATTGGCGCAAAAACTACCGCGGATCGCGCTCGATTCCGCGGCGCCGCCGGCGATCGCTTTTGACTCGCTGGTCTCGCATTCCGCCCCAGATGCAAATCCGCGCGTGGCTGCCGAAGCCTGGTCGGTGATGCTCTACACGTCCGGCACCACGGCGCAGCCGAAGGGCGTGCCACGCCGCCAGCGCGCCGAACGCGCCGCGGCGGTCGCCCATGTGGCGCAAAATCTTTATGCAAACCGCGAGCGCACACTCGGCGTCATGCCGCTTTATCACACCATGGGCGTACGCTCGCTTCTGGCCATGTCGGTCATTGGCGGCGCTTTCATCTGCCTGCGCCGCTTCGACGCCGGTGAAGCCCTCAAACTGATCGCCGCCGAGCGCGTCAGCAATCTCTATCTGGTGCCGACGCTTTATCACGATCTCGTCCATCATCCGCGGTTCGCGGCAAGCGACGTGAGCTCGGTGCGCAAGCTCGGCTTTGCCGGCGCGCCGATGACCGATGGACTTCTCAAAAAACTTCAGGCCGCATTCAAGCCCGACCTGTTCGTCAATCATTACGGGTCGTCGGAAGTGTACACTTTCACCATCGACCAGAACGCGCCGGCAAAGCCCGGCTCCGCCGGCCGCGCTGGCATCAACCAGATCGTGCGCGTGGTCAAACTCGGCGCCAATTCCGTCGGCGAGATTGCCGGCGTCGGCGAGGAAGGCGAGATCATCGCGCTTTTGGCCGGCGACGAATCCTTCGAAGGCTATTGGCGGCGGCCGGATGCCGATGCCAAGGCGCTGCGCCAGGGCTGGTATTTCACCGGCGATACCGGCTGCTTCGATGCCGACGGCGACATTTTCGTCACCGGCCGGGTCGACGACATGATCATAACGGGCGGCGAGAATATTTCCCCGGTGGAGATCGAATCCTGCCTGTCGCTGCACGCGGCGGTCTCGGAAGTGGCCGTGGTCGGCTTGCCGGACGAACGCTGGGGTAAGATCGTCACCGCCTTCGTCAAACCCCGCGACCCGATCGAGGCCGACGAGCTTGACGCGTTCTGCCTCGCCTCGGGCCTCGCCGGTTTCAAGCGGCCGCGGCGCTATATCTTCGTCGCGGAAATCCCGAAATCGCCGGTCGGCAAGCTTTTGCGCCGCAAGCTCGTTGCCGGCGAATATGAACCCGCAACAGTCGCCGCCAAACCATCCGCGCAAGGAACGGCTGCATGAGTTCTTCCACGATTGCTTTTTCCGATCCGCGTTTGCAACAGCTCGACGGCTTCCGCGTCGAGATCGATGCGGCGCGCGAACGCGCCGATATCGTGCTCGACCGGCCGCCGCTGAACGTCATCGAAATGGGGCAGCGCGATCAGCTTCGCTTGGTGTTCGAGGCGCTCGACGAGGATGCGCGCGTGCGCGTCATCGTGCTGCGCGCGGCCGGCGAGCATTTTTCCTCGGGCGGCAATATCGCCGGATTTTTGGCGGCTTCGCCCGAACATGTATCGAAACTCGCCTTCAACATCGCGGCGCCGGCGCGCTGTTCAAAACCGGTCATCGCCGCCAACCGCGGATATTGCTTCGGGGTCGGCTTCGAGATTTCGCTCGCCTGCGATTTTCGTTTGGTTTCAGAGACTTGCCTCTATGCGCTGCCGGAACAGCGGCTCGGGCAGATCCCGGGCTCCGGCGGCTCGGCGCGGCTGCAGAAAATCATCGGCATCACGCGGACCAAAGACATCGTCATGCGCTCGAAACGCATCGCGGCGAAACAGGCCTATGACTGGGGCATCGCCACCGAGTGCGTCGACGACAACAAACTGGAAAACGCGACCGATGCGCTGGCGGAGGAATTGCGCGCGTTCTCGCCGCTGGCGCAGCGCACCGCCAAGACGCTGCTCAACGCGACCGAGGACACCAATCTCGAAGCGGCGATCGAGCTCGAAGGCCAGTGCTACAGCCGGTTGCGCCAATCAGACGATTTCCGCGAAGGCGTCGAGGCCTTCCACGCCAAGCGCAAGGCGGTGTTTCGCGGCACCTGAGGATACGGCAAATGAACGGCACCCCTTTCAAACTCGGCACTTTCGCAAAATCCGGCGGCGGCTCGTTCGCCGCCATCGTGCTGGGTGACGACGTCATCGGTCTCAACGCGGCCGCGACGGCGCGCAAGAGCGCGCTGACAAGCGTCCCGACGATTCAGAGCCTTCTTGAAAGCTGGGACGCAAACTTCGCCGCGCTGCAAGAAATCGTTGGCTTCCTCGAAAAGGAAGGCAGGCCGGGCGCCCAAAAACTCGCGGGCCTGCGCGCGTTGCCGCCGGTCACGCGGCCGGGCAAAATGTTCTACGCCGCGCAGAATTTCCAGGAACATGTCGACGAGATGCTGCGCGCCGGCATGACGCCGGCCAGCGGTCCCAAATTCACCGGCGAGAAATCAACCTCGCAGCCTTACCTGTTTTTGAAAGCGCCGAGCACGCTGTGCGGCGCCAACGACGACATCGCCATCCCGCACGGCATGAAAAAGATCGATTGGGAAGCCGAGATCGCGCTCGCTATCGGCAAGCGCGGCAAGCGGATCAAGGCCGAGCGCGCGCTCGAACATGTGGCGGGCTTCATGACGACCAATGACGTGTCCGCGCGCGACCTGCAAATCCGCACCGACCGCCCGGGCCTGCGCTCAGACTGGCTCAACGGCAAGAGTCATGACAACTTCGCGCCGATGGGGCCGTTCCTGGTCCCGCGCGCTTTCGTGCCGGATCATAAGAAACTTTTCATCCGGCTCGCCGTCAACGGCGAGGTCAAGCAGAACGGCAATACCTCGCAGTTCATTTTCACGCCCGAGGAGCAGATCGAATACGCCTCCAATATTCTCAGCCTCGACAGCGGCGACGTATTCAGTTGCGGCACTTGCGGCGGCGTCGGCCAAGGCGCCAACACGTTTCTCAAGGCGGGCGATATCATGGAGACCGAGATCGAAGGCTTAGGCAAAATGCGCAATCGCTTCGTTGTCGAAATTCTGTAGGGTGGGCAAAGGCGCGAAACGCGCCGTGCCCACGCGTCTCTCCGCGTGGGCTTCGCGGAGCTTGTCATCGGGCCGGCCACTTCGGGCCGGACCCGTTGGCTCAGCGCACCCTACATTAAGCGCAAAATATGGAGTAAATTACCGCGCGCCATCGGTTCGCCGCGCTCGATGCGGCGGAAACACAACAAACCTTCTGGAAACGCCATGAATCTCTCCCCGCAGCAACTCAGGGACTTCGACGAGCAAGGCTACCTGTTCTTTCCGAATTGCTTTTCCGAGGAGGAAATCGCGCTGTTGCGCGACGACGCCGAGGCGATCCTGAAACTCGACCGCCAGGAAGTCTGGCGCGAAAAATCCGGCGCGCCGCGCACCGCGTTTGCCGCCCACACGTTCAACGAGACGTTCCGCCTGCTCGCCTGCCATCCGCGGCTGGTCGAGCCGCTCCGCCAGCTATTCGGCGAGGACGTCTACGTGCATCAGTTCAAGCTCAACGCCAAGGCGGCGTTCGAAGGCGACGTCTGGCAGTGGCATCAGGACTACGGCACCTGGGCGCGCGACGACGGCATGCCGGCGCCGCGCGCCATGAACATCGCGGTGTTCCTCGACGAGGTGATGCCGATCAACGGCGCGCTGATGGTGATCCCGAAGAGCCACAAAAAGGGCGTGCTGGCGGCCGGCCATGACACGGCGACCACGTCGTACCCGCTGTGGACGCTCGATAAGGAAACGGTGACTCGTCTCGCGGCCGAAGGCGGCATCGTGGCGCCGACCGGCAAACCCGGCTCCATGCTGATGTTCCACGGCAATCTGGTGCACGCCTCGCCGCCCAACATCACGCCCTATCCGCGCAAGATCGTTTATTTGACGCTGTGCGCCTGCTCCAACCACATCACCAAGTTCACGCGGCCGGAATGGATCGCGCACCGCGATTTTACCCCGATCAAGCCAGTCGCCGACGACGCGCTGCTCGCCTATGCGCGCGCCCACAAGGTGGCGGCGGAGTAGACATGAATCTACAATCCCTCCTCGCCGTGCGTGTCGAGGCCGGCAAGCCGGTGCGCGTCGGATTGATCGGCGCCGGCAAATTCGGCTCGATGTTCTTGGCGCAGGTGCCGTCGATTAAGGGCCTTGAAGTCGCGGTGATCGCCGACCTCGATCCCGAACGCGCCAAGCTTGCCTGCAAGACCGTCGGTTGGGATGCGGCGCGCATCGCGCGCACGCAATTCGTCGCACGCGGCGCCGACGCCATCGCCGACGAGCGTGTCGAAATCGTTATTGAGGCGACTGGGAGTCCGGTCGCAGGCATCGCTCACGCGCTCGCGGCCATCGAGGCGCGCAAGCCCATCGTCATGGTCAATGTCGAAGCCGACGCGCTGGCTGGTCCGTTGCTCGCGCGCAGGGCGCGCGAGGCCGGCGTGATCTATTCGCTCGCTTATGGCGACCAGCCGGCGCTGATTGCCGAAATGGTCGATTGGGCGCGCTCGGCGGGCTTTATCGTCGCTGCCGCCGGCAAGGGCACAAAGTATCTGCCGGCCTATCACACGGTCACGCCGGAGGGCGTCTGGGAGCATTACGGTCTCACTGCCGAGGAGGCCAAAAGAGCCGGGATGAATTCGCAAATGTTCAACTCGTTTCTCGACGGCACCAAGTCGGCGATCGAGATGGCCGCGGTCGCCAATGCTTGCGAGCTTGACGTGCCGCAGGACGGCTTAGGCTTTCCGCCGTGCGGCGCCGACGAACTCGCCCGCGTGCTGCGGCCGCTCGCTTTGGGCGGCGTGCTAGAGGGCGATGGAATGGTCGAGGTCGTTTCGTCGCTGCAGCGAAATGGCCAGCCCGTCGAGCGCGACCTGCGCTGGGGCGTCTATGTGGTGCTCAAAGCGCAGAACGATTATGCGGCGGCGTGCTTTAAGCAATACGGCCTGCCGACCAATTCAACCGGCCGTTATGCGGCGATGTACAAGCCGTTCCATCTGATCGGGCTCGAACTATCGATCTCGGTGCTCAACGTCGCGCTGCGCCGAGAACCGACGGGAAGCTGCAAGGCCTGGCGCGGCGACGCGGTCGCGGTCGCCAAGCGACCGCTCAAAGCCGGCGAAACGCTCGACGGCGAAGGCGGCTATACGGTCTATGCCAAGCTCATTCCGGCGGAGCGCAGCCTGAAGCTTGGCGGCTTGCCGATCGGGCTGGCGCATCATGTGAAGCTCAATCGCGACGTCGCCGCCGGCGAATTCCTGACTGCGGCCGACGTCGCATTGGACGAAGGCTCGGAAGCCGTCCGCATCCGCCGCGAGATGGAGCGGCAAGCGCGCGAGGCAAGACCATACGCAGACAAAGCGGTGGCGGCGGAATAGAGCATGATCCGGAAAATGCCCGCCCTCTGGCTTGAGGGTGGATACCGGATTTCCGATTAGATGCTTCACTAAAATGTTAGAGCGCCAATCGATTCCCTTCGAAGCGATTGGCGCCCTAAAGACGCGGTTTGCGGTCTCGGTTCGGCCCCGTCGCCGGCCAACCTTGCGGATTCTTGCCGGCGCCGCGTCGTTTCGCATGAGTGACCGTCTTTGCGCCGCTGTCGACGCCAAAACCGGGTTTCGAATCGGTGATTTTTTGCGTCTTCCAGTTCAGCGTGAATGCGTCGAAGGGCGTGGTCGGTGTTGGTCCGGTCAGCGGGCAGACGAAATATTCGAAGGCCAGATTCTTGCTGTCGACGGTAATGCGTCCGAAACCTCCGGCGATCTCGTTGTAGGACTCAAGCGTCACGCCTTTCACATCGGTCTGGAATGGCTTGGTAATTGCCGCGTTATTGTGGGCTGGATCGCGCTGTAATTTGTGCATCGCCTTGACAGTATCCGCATATCCGCCGTCGCCGATCACCAAGTGCGGTATCTGGCGGCCATCGTTCAGTTTCTGCGTGAACCGCTGATAATTGTGGACGTGACCGGACAGCACTATATCCGGCCAGCGATCGTCCGCTTTGGCCGCCGCGTCCTGAATAGCGGCGAAAATATCCGGGTAGCCGCCGTGATCGTCATCCAGTGAATAACACGGATGATGCACCGCCAGGATCAGGCATTTATTTTTGTCGGCGGCCTTCAATTGCTGCTCGAACCAAGCCTGCTGTTGCGACACTCCGGTAGGATCGAGCGAACCGTCGACGTTGGAGTAAAGACCGATAATGGTTGCGAAGGGCGTATCCAGCGTCCAATAGACATAAGGTTGCGTCATCGTCGGCCGGTAGGCGGACAGATATTGCCGCTCCGGCGCACAGAAGTTCTCGAAAAAGCCGGTGAGGCTCGGCTCGTCGTCCACAGGGTCGTTTTTCTGCGTCCGCGTATCGCCGTCATGGTTGCCGGCAATGGCGAAAATCTGCGCCGGATAGAATTGATAGGGCTCGTAGAATTGCGCCTGATAGTCCCTCGCGAGGCCATTGAAATAGACGACGTCGCCGAGATGATAGAAAAAGCTGGGATCGCCGTCGGCCGGATCGGGCGCCGTCAGCTTGTCGGGATCGAGGGTTGCTTGGTCTCCGAGCTTCGGTGCGCCGGCGAATTGCGCCTCCATTTCGCCGGCCACGAGCTTGATGACTTCATCACCTTTGATCGGGCCGGTATCGCCGACGGTATGAAAAACGAGCTTCTTTGCTTTGGCGAGTTGATCGGAAATACCGGGCATCACCGTTTCCAGCGGCAACACCAGGGTTTGCGGAGGCGCCTTCGGAATTTTGACATACCGCGGATGATGCTGTGGACGGCGCCCACTCTGCGGCATCGGAGTGCCATAGGGTGGTTGCGTCGAAACGCACCACATTGAGGGGAGCCGTCCATGGGCGAAGTTAGCACAATTGGTCTCGATATTGCGAAGTCGGTGTTCCAGATTCACGGCGTCGATACTGATGGCGCGGTGGTAATCCGCAAGCGGGTGAGCCGTGCCAAGGTGTTGGAGTTCTTTGCGGCTCTGCCACCATGCCTCGTTGGCGTTGAGGCGTGTCCGAGCGCACATCATTGGAGCCGCAAGATACAGGTGCTCGGCCACACGGTGAGGCTGATGCCGCCGAATTATGTGAAGGCGTATCTCAAGCGGAGCAAAAATGACGCCAATGATGCAGCTGCAATCTGTGAGGCGGTAACGCGGCCGTCGATGCGTTTTGTACCGACGAAATCCGAACAGCAGCAGTCGGGTTTGATGCTGCATCGCAGCCGGCAGCTTCTCGTTCGTCAACGAACGATGCTGTCGAATGCGATCCGTGGGCATATGGCTGAGCTCGGCATCATCTCGGCCAAGGGCCGCAATGGCACGGCTGGGCTATTGGAGATCATTGCGAACCAAGAGGATGATCGCATTCCGGCGGCCGCACGGTTTAGCCTCGACGTTCTTGCTCGCCAATACGTAAATGTCACGGCAGAGATCGGTACCATCGAGAAACGCATCCACGCCTGGCATCGATCGTGTGAAGAGAGCCGGCGGCTTGAGGAAATCCCTGGCGTGGGCCCGATCGTCGCCACCGCTTTGGTCGCCGAGGTGGGCGATTGGAAAGTATTCTCGTCCGGACGCAACCTGGCAGCCTGGATCGGTCTTGTTCCCAAGCAGCATTCGACAGGCGGCAAGGAACAACTCGGCGGGATCTCAAAGCAGGGAAATCGATATTTGCGATGGTTACTCGTCGCTGGAGCTATGGCTGTCATTCGCTATGCACGGCAGCACGGCACCAAGCGGCTCTGGCTCGCGCGCATCATGGAACGTCGGCCTATCAAGATCGCTGCTGTCGCGCTCGCTAACAAGATCGCACGTATGGCCTGGGCCATGATGGTGCGCGGAGAACGCTTCAAGGAGCCGAGATTAATCTCGGAAGCAGCATAGCCGACACAGATCAAAAGCTACAACGAATTGGCGAGGGCATGACGACGTAATGCAGATACGGTCGTTCTGGGGATCGGGAGAACCCGCTTGGGTCATCGCACTTCCAAGTGCATGTGAACGATTGGGACCCGATCCGCGCAGAGCATTAGGGCCAGCGGCCAACCGCGCCGCATCAACAGGCCGGACACGTGACCGCACCCGACCAATGCTGCAGCAACGTCAGAAAGTTCTTGCCAAGGCGCCGTCCACACGTGACCCTTGGCGTCGGCGACGGGCTGTCCAAACGGCCGGCGTGTCTTACTGATTGATGTCTTGAGCATCGAACGCCCCCAATTGTTCGCAGGATGACCACACGGCCTGCGATCCGGCCTCGTGATTACGCGGCGTCGTTGCTTTGGTGTTCTTCTTGGATCCGCGAGCCTAACGACATTCCACTGAGAATGAACGGTCGGACACTGACACAATTATACGTTGAAAACCAAACTTAAAGCAAGTTTACTTTGTAACGCCATCGGGAAGAGCATCGGCTACCGGCGCGGTGCATCGTTCTGCAGTCAATCCAAATCCGCGACCTCGGCGTGAATGCGCAGCAGCTCCGGAATGGTGCGCGGATCGCGCCGGCCGAAGCCGCATTCCGTGGCGATGGCGAACTTGCCGGCGTATTTCTTCGCGGCGGCGAGCCGTTTTTTCGTCCCCTCGACGCCATCGGTGTAGTGGACGAGGCCGAGGCATAGTTCTGTTTCGGGCCGCAGCCGAAGCCGCTGCAACGCCTCGAAATAGGCCTCATCGGTGCGGTTACGCGGCACCGGCATGTGAATGAGCTGCACCGGCCGCGCGATCTGCCGCGACACGCGATTGGCGAATTCGACCATGTCGCCCATGTCGGTCGGCTCGACCACGTGGCGATGGTTCGAATCGCCGTAGCAGAGATGAAACATGAGATCGACGCCGGGCGGCACGCGGTCACCGAGACCGACGACGATATTGGCGAATGTGTCCTGCATCTCCGCCTTGGTGCGGCCGTAGCTCGATGCTTCGTTGCGTTCGAGCCGGGCGAATACGGCGGAGGCGACATCGAATTGAATCGCCAGCTCGTGGTGCGGGATGGTGGCGGCGATCTTGTCGATCTCGCGCTTGAGCGCATCGTTGTAAAGCGGGTCGATCGGCGCATGCAGCGCATCGACCAAAAATAGCCAGATCACCGAATGCGCCGGCACCAGATCGACCTGGAATTTGCTGCCGGCGGGAATTTTGCCGGCGTCCTTCAATTCCTTGAAAACGGCATAGGATTGCTTCGCGATATCGGCGTAAAACAGATTGTCGAAATGCACATCCTGCGGCGCGCAGTCCGGCTTGAGCGTATAGCGCTCGCGCCCCGTGCCGCTGGCGTGGACGCGGAAGAACTCGCCCGATTTCACAAAGGCCGGATTCTCCGCAAAAGCCGGTTCAAGCCAAGTGATCCAGTCGCCGCGCGCGCCGGTTTCGCCGTCCGGCAGCCGCTTGATGCGCGGGCCAAGCGCGGCGCTGACCTTCTCGAAGACTTCCCGCGCATTCGCCATCGGCACGCTGCCGACGAGATGAATATTGCGGGCCATCAGCTGCCGGCGCAGACGTCGGCGTGGATTTTGAGCAATGTGCGCACCGTCTCTTCCGAGCGGGAGCGCGCCATGCCGCATTCGGTGGCGATGCCGAATTCCGGCGCGTAGCGGCGCGCCGCCGCGATCCGGGCCTTGGCGCCTTCGACGCCGTCTTTGGCGTGAACGAGGCCGAGAAAGAGTTCGGTGCCTTCGCCCAGCTTGAGATCGCGCCAGGGGCGGTGAAACGCGTCGTCGCTGCGCTCGACCGGCACCGGCATGTGGATATAAGCGAGCTTGTGTTCGATCGATTTCGCCAGCGCATTGGCGAAATCCACCATCTTTGCCGCATCCTTCGGCTCGACAAAATGCTTGGCGCCAAAATCGCCGTAGCACAGATGCAGGCCGAGCTCGACGTCGTCGGGCACCGCGGCGCAGAGGCGCTTAATGCGCTCGAGCAGTTGCTCGCGCGGCACGTCCGCCGGCACCGCGTTGCTCGGCTGGCCGTCCCAGACCACCATCTCGTTGCAGATGTCCCACTGGATGCAAAGATCGCGGTGCGGGATATGCCGGCACAGTGCGGCAATTTCGGCGATCATGGCTTTTTCATACGCGGCCTCGACCGCAGGCAGCACGGCGGGGACGACGACCGAACTCACCACCGCAAACGGCGTCGGCAGACAGACCTGAAAACGGATGCCCTTCGGCAGCACGCCGTTGTCGCGCGCCGCGATAAAGTCGAGATACGAGGCGCGCGCCTCGCGGGCATAGCCGAGCTCGCCGAAACGCACGTCCGACGGCGCAACCCCTTCGCCAAGCGTGAGCAGCGGAAAGCGGTTGGTCGGGCGGATGGCGCCGGAGGGATCCGGCCGCAGATAGGGGCTCGCGCGCAACAGCGGATATTGCCAGCTGATCCACAAGCGGCGTCCGCCGACCTCGCCGTCGGGAACGCGGCGCAGATACGGCCCGAGCAGCTTGCCGACGGTGGCAAAAACCTCATCCACCGTGTCGAGGCCGATGCTGCCGACCAGATGAACGTTCACTGCGCGGCCCGATTCCGAATCTGCCGTCACTCCGCCGCGAGCCGCGGCGGCGGGCGCATCTGATCGACGCCATCCACAGCCGTCGCCGAAATCGTGGTGCGCACCATGTAACGCGGCTCGTTGCCGGGCCACGGCCGGCCGCGATGCATGGTGGCGCGGTTGTCCCACATCACGACGTCGCCGGAGCGCCACTTGTGCTCGTAGGTCGTGCCGGGCGCCGTCGCGGCCGCGGTCAATTCCTCGATGAATTTCTCGCCCGCCTTCGGCTCCATGCCTTCGACCGCGTAGGTGTGCGAGGCGATATAGAGCGCGCTCCTGCCATTGACCGGATTCTTCCACACCATGCGCCAGCATTGCGGCGACAGCGCCGCGAGCTCTTCGGTGGAGGCAAGATCGGGCGCGATTTTGCCGCGCGAATGGCCGTAGTGATGCCAGGCGAATGAATTCTCAAGCTTGCTCTGCAGCGCCGGATCGAGCCGTTCGAAGGCAAGCCGCGTCGAGGCGAATTCGGTCTCGCCGCCCTTGGCCGGAATGGTGCGCGCCGCCAGCACCGAGGTCAGCGCCGGCACGCTCTTGAAAGAGCTGTCGGTATGCCAAAGCTGATTGGCTTTATTGCGCATGGCATAGCGGTGATCTTCCGGCACGACTTTGCCGTCCGGGCCGATCGTGGTCAGGATCACAAAATTGGTGCCGGTGCCGAGCGAGCCGACCTTGGTGATTTCCGGCGGCCCGAAGCGCCGCGAAAAGGCGAGCTGGCTCTCGCCGTCGATCTCCTGATCGCGAAACACCAGGACCGAATGTTCCTCGAAAGCCGCGCGGACCGCGGCATAAACGGCAGCGTCCGCCGCAACATCCGCAAGCGTTACGCCACGCAGTTCGGCGCCGAAGCCAGGACCCAGCGGGACGATTTCCATGGCGTAGCCTCCATGATTTCTATTTCTTCCGCGAATCTCCCTCAAAAACGGCCGGCTGGCAAGGAAGCCCATTCCTTCCGGACGAGCCTGCGTTGCGTGTATCGCCGGCTCGGTTTAGGCTTTGCGCGCCGCACGCAGAAGGGCAGCAAGCGTTTGAAATGATTGGGCGGCTGGCCGCGGCGCGTCGAGCGGGGAACGTCCATGCTGGAAGACCTCCTGCAGCGCCGGCCGTATAACGCCGTCACCGACCTCATCGATGCGCAGGTCGCGCGCGGGCTTGCCGAAAAGATCGCTTTCGCCGATTCGGATCGTACGTTGAGCTATGGCGAATTGCAGGCGAAGAGCTGCGCCTTCGCGCATGCCCTGCAGGAACTCGGATTGCGGCCGGAGGAACGGCTCGCGCTTCTGCTTTACGACAACGTCGATTTCCCGGTGGCGTTCTGGGGCGGCGTGCGCGCCGGCATCGTGGTGCTGCCGCTCAACACGCTGCTTACGCCCGAACAATGCGGCTACATTCTCGGCGACAGCCGCGCCGCCGCAATCGTTGCCTCGGCGTCGCTCGCCAAGGCGCTCGTCCCCATCATCGATCGGCTGCCGCGGTTGCGCACCGTCATTCTCATCGGCGCCAACGCTGCCGACAAAGCGGCGTTCGCCGGCCGCCAAGGCCGCGAGGTGCACGATTTTTCCGATCTGTTGGCGCGCGGCCGGCCGGATCTCTTCACCGCGCCGACGTTCTCCGACGAAGTCGCGTTCTGGATGTACACGTCCGGGTCGACCGGCGAGCCCAAGGGCGTCAAGCACGTCCACACCACGCCGATCGCCGCGGCCCGGCTGATGGGCCAGGGCGTCATCGGCATCCGCGAGGACGACGTGGTGTTCTCGGCGGCCAAGCTGTTTTTCTCCTACGGCATGGGCAATGCCATGGCGTTTCCGATGTCGGTCGGCGCGACGACCGTGCTGTTGCCGCAACGGCCGACGCCGGAGGCGGTGTTCGCGGTGATGCGGGCGCACCGGCCGACGATCTTTTTCGGCGTGCCGACGCTTTATGCCTCACTGCTCGCGCATAAGGACATGACCCGCGGCGCCGGCTCCGACCGGCTGCGGCTCTGCATCTCCGCCGGCGAGGCGCTGCCGGCGCCGCTCGGCGAGCGCTGGCGTGCCAAGGCCGGCGTCGATGTGCTCGACGGCATCGGCTCGACCGAAATGTTCCAGACCTTTCTTTCCAACCAGCCCGGCGACCTGCGCTACGGCACGACCGGCAAGCCGGTGCCCGGCTACGACCTGAAAATCATCGACGAGCAGGCGCGCGAGGTCGCCGACGGCGAGATCGGCGAACTCGTCGTGCGCGGCGCGACGGCGGGTGAAGGATATTGGAACCAGCGCGCAAAAAAGCCGGCGCACCTTCGCCGGCGAATGGACCTTCACCGGCGACAAATATTTCCGCGACGCCGACGGCTATTACCACTACTGCGGTCGCACCGACGACATGTTCAAAGTCAGCGGCATGTGGGTGTCGCCGTTCGAAGTCGAGGCGGCGCTCGCCTCGCACGAGGCGGTGCTGGAAGCCGCCGTCATCGGCAAAGAGGATGCCGATGGGCTCGTCAAGCCGAAGGCCTTTATCGTGCTGCGCAACGGCTATGCCGCCGACGAGCGCCTGATCGAAACCTTGCGCGTGCACGTCAAGCAGTGCGCCGGGCCGTGGAAATATCCGCGCTGGATCGATATCCGGCCCGACCTGCCGCGCACCGCGACGGGCAAGCTTCAGCGCTTCAAGCTGCGGGAATGGGAATTGTAGCGTCGGGCGGCGAAAGTCACGCGAGCTTCAGCAGTGCAGCGAGCGCCCCGAGGCCGGCGACCAGCATGACGCCAAAGCGCACGGTCATGCGTAGCGTGACGCGATCGAGCGCCGCTTCCAGATCGAGTTTTGTGACTAGTTCGGCCATAATAAAATCTCTTGCGGCCTCCGCATGCGCTTCCGCCTGATCGCTCGGGACCCCGTGATCGCGAAGATGTTTCGCGTATCCAAGAGTATCAAGAGCGAAGACCATCTGTATCCTCCCCAACAGCCCGGATTGCTGAGAACAAACAGAGAACAACGGGCCAAGAGAGTCAAGAGCTTTTGCAAGCCGGCCAAAGAAGAATGAAGCTGGTTGCGCTTAGCCCGCAAACAGCCGCTGCACCAATCTTCGCGCCAGAACGCCGGCGACGCGGCGGCGGTAATGGCCGGGCGTAAACGTCGTCTTCATCGCCATGATCTGATCGCGCACCAGCGCGTCGAGGCCGTCGAGCACGCCCGCATCGAGCCCGCCGCCACACAGTTCACTTGTCCCGGCAAGCCGCACCGGCCGCGGATTGGTGCCGGTGAAGGCGACGCGCAGATCGGCGAGCCTGTCGCCGTCACGCCGCAATGCCACGGCGACGCCGGTGACCGGATATTCGATCGAGCGGCGAATGCGGATCTTGTCGTAGGCCGAGCGCAGGCCGGCCGTATTTTTCGCGCGCACGGCGGCGATGAATTCGCCCGGGCGCAGCGATAGAAAATATTTGCCGTCGCCGCGCGTTTCGCGTCACCGACTCGTCCTGCCGTGCGAACCCGATATAAAGCTCGGCGAGCGGCATCGTGCGCTTGCCCGCCGGCCCGGCGATATCGATTTCGGCGTCGAGCACGAGCAGCGCCGGCGCCAGATCGCCCGAGAAAGTAGCGAAGCAGACGCCGCGGCTCTTCGGCGCGACGTGGCAAATCCGGCCCGTGGTTTTGAGACAATGATCGTTGGCGTCGCGCCACCATTCGCTCTGATTGTAGAAAATGCAGCGCGTGTCGAGGCAAAGATTGCCGCCGACCGTGCCCATATTGCGCTGGGTCGGCCCGGCGATATGGCCGGCAGCCTGCGCCACGACCGGATAATGTTCGATCGCCTGCGGATGCGCGGCGATTTCGGCGAGCTTTGCCGCGGCGCCGATCTTGAGCTCGCGCGCATCGGCCGCGATGGCGCGCAGCTCGTCGACGCCGTTGATATCGATCAGCACCGGCGGGGCGACGATGCCGCGCCGGATGTTCACCACGAGATCGGTGCCGCCGCCGAGCAGCGCTACTCCGCGGATGCGCGGCGCGCGCCTTGACCAGCGCGTCGAGCGTTTTCGGCCGAACCAGATCGAATTCCGGCAGCGCGTCCATCACGCCTCGCCGTTCGTCCTTTGCCCTCGCGCGCGTTTTTCCAGCGCCGCGAAGACGCGGTCCGGCGTCACCGGCAAAGCGTTGAAGCGCACGCCAATCGCGTCGGCGACGGCATTGGTGAGCGCCGGCAGGAACGCCGCCAGCGAGCCTTCGCCGGCTTCCTTGGCGCCGAACGGCCCGTGCGGATCGATGCTTTCGACGATGCCGACCTCGATCGGCGGCGAATCCTGGATGGTCGGCACGCGGTAATCGAGCATGTTGGCGGTGAGGAGGAGGCCGCCAAAATAGGCTGTCTCTTCGCTTAATGCCTGGCCCATGCCCATCCACACCGAGCCTTGCACCTGGCCCTCGACCGTGAGCCGGTTGAGCGCACGGCCGCAATCGTGCGCGACCCAGACCTTGTCGACGGTGACGACGCCGGTGTCCTCGTCGACGCTGACTTCGACCACCTGCGCCGAATAGCTGTAGCCCATGGTGCCGCCGATCGCTGCGCCGCGATATTTCTTGCCGCCGTGGGATTCCGGGATGGTCGAATAGTTGCCGGTGACGGTGATGGTGCCGGTGTCTTTGAGCGCCTCGGTGACGACCTCGTTGAAGGTCAGCCCGTTGTCCTGCGCGCCGGCGCGATAAAGCTCGCCGAGGCACTCGATCTCGCCCGGCTTGGCGTCGAGCTTGCGCGCCGCGGCGGCGATCAGCACGGCTTTGAGGTTCTGCGCCGCGTCGATCGCGGCATTGCCGACCATGAAGGTGACGCGCGAGGAATAGGAGCCGTTATCCTTCGGCACCACTTCGCTGTCGCCGGTGACGACGCGCACGCGCGCCAGATCGAGGCCGAGAACTTCCGCGACCGACTGGGCGAGGATCGTGGTCGAGCCCTGGCCGATATCGGCGGCGCCGGACAGCACGACGATCGAGCCGTCGAAATCGAGCTTGATCTTGACGGTGGCGTGCGGCTCGCCGGTCCAGTTCACCGGCTTCGACGCGCCGCTGATGTAATGCGAGCAGGCCATGCCTAACCCTTTGCCTTTCGGCAGCTTGCTCTTGCGCGCCTTCCAGCCGCTCTCGCGTTCGACCCAATCCAGACATTCCGGCAGACCGTAAGACTTCACCATGAGGTCGTTCTGCGTGAACGTCGGCGCCGTCAACAGATTGGCGCGGCGCACGGCGAACGGATCGAGTCCGAGATCGCCCGCCATCTCGTCGAGCAGGCTCTCGAAAGCGAAACGCACGTCGACGGTGCCGTGGCCGCGGAACGCGCCGCATGGCGGCGTATTGGTCAGCACCCGCTTGCCGAGATACTTTACGTTTTGCAGATCGTAGATCGCGTACAGCATCGAGCCGGCATAGAGGATGGTGACGACGCCGTAGCCGGAATGCGCGCCGCCGCGCTGGATGCATTCGCATTCGACGCCGCTGATGCGGCCGTCCTTTTTCATGCCGATCTTGAGCCGGATGTCGGTTTCCGGCCGGCCGCGATGGGTGATGAAGGTCTCCTCGCGGTTGACCACGAGGCGCACGCAGGCGCCGGCCTTGCGCGCCAACAGCGCCGCGATCAATTCGACATTGAGCGTCTCGGTGCGGCAGCCGAAGCCGCCGCCGACATGCGGCTTGATCACGCGGATGCGCGACATGTCCATGCCGAGGATTTGCGACAGCATCAGGTGCACGTAATACGGCACCTGCGTCGAAGCATGCACGGTGATGCGGTCGCGCACCGCGTCGTAGTCGGCGATCGCCGCGTGCATCTCCATCTGGTTCTGGCAGACCTCGGCGCAATTATAGGTGCCTTCGCGCACCAGGTCGGCGCCGGCAAACGCGGCCGCGACGTCGCCCAGCTCGAACACCACGTCGCGCTCGACATTGTGCGGGCGATAATCGTGGATGGCGATAGCGCCCGCCGCCAGCGCTTCGGCCGCGCTGTGATAGGCGGGCAGCCCGCGCACTTTCAGCTTGATCCGCCGCAGCGCCTGTTTCGCCGTCGCATCGTCGATCGCGGCGACCGCGGCGACCGGCTCGCCGCGATAGCGGACGCGGTCGCGCGCCAAGGGATGCTCGGTGCGCGCGACCGGCAACACGCCGAATGCCTTATCGCAGTCGGCGCCGGTGACGATCGCCTTCACGCCGGGAAGTTTCGCGGCTTCCGAAATATCGACGTCGAGGATTTCGGCATGCGAATAGGGACTGCGAAAGATCCGCCCCGCCAGCATGTTCGGCGCAACGAGATCGGCGGTGTATTTGGCGCGCCCGGAAACTTTCTCCGGGCCGTCGATCATCGGCACGTAATCGCCGATATTATGCGCCGGCAGGATTTCGTTCATCGCGCGGCTCGCGCGGACTGCTCCCTCCCCCCTTGTGGGGGAGGGTTGGGGTGGGGGGTGGTGCAGAACTGTGACAGCGCGACCGCTCGCGCGTCACCTCGCGACCCCCACCCCCGACCCCTCCCCACAAGGGGGAGGGGAGCGGCATGCGGCAATGATCGAGTCATGGCGACAATCCCTCGGCGCAAAGTTTCGCCGCGTGCTGCACCGCTTCGATGATTTTGACATAGCCGGTGCAGCGGCAAATATTGCTGCCGAGCGCTTCGCGAATTTCAGCCTCGGTCGGACGCGCGTTGCGGCGCAGCAGGCCGGCCGACGCCATGATATATCCCGGCGTGCAATAGCCGCATTGCGATCCGAGCTTCTCATGGAAGCCGCGCTGCACGGCGGACAAATGGCCGTCGCGCGCCAGCGATTCGATCGTGTCCACGCGGCAGCCTTCGATCGTTGCGGCGAGCGTCAGGCACGACAATCGCGGCTGGTCGTCGACCAGCACGGTGCAGGCGCCGCACTCGCCGCCGTCGCAGCCCGTTTTCGTTCCGGTCAATCCGACGCCTTCCCGCAAATAATCCAGCAGCAGCACATTGTCGGCGACCGCATCGGCGCGGGCGCGGCCGTTAAGCGTGAACTGAACGATACGCGGCATCTGTCCTTCGACTTGCGTTTTGTTGGCGTTTCCTTGGCGTTTCCTCGGCGCTTCCTTGGCGCTTCCGCCGCTTTTTGAATTGCTCAAGTTCAATAGCAATAACCGGCCGGCCGTTCAAACCGTTGCGGCATCGCCACGACGTGCGGCTAGGCGGCGGCAAAGCGCGCGGCGACTTCCGGCGGGATCGGTTGCGACTTGATTTTGGACGCATCGGCCGGATCGCGCGCCGCCCAAACCCGCGTCTCGCGGCCTTCGACGGCGAGCGCGCCGTGGACGTGAAGCTGATGCTCGACGTCAAAACTCGAACGGCGGAACTCGCTCACCTGCGACGTCAATTCCACGGCGTCGCCGAAGCGCGCCGGCGCGATAAAGCGCGCGCCGGCATCGACCAGCGGGATGCCGATGATGCCGAACGTGCCCGCCAAGTCGGGTGGCTTCACGCCGAGCGCCGCCTCGAACAGCATCCAGGTGCCCCAATCGAAGAACTCGAAAAAGCGGCTGTTGAAGACGATGCCCGCCGGGTCGCAATGGCCCCATTCGATGGTGAATTGCCGGCGGTTGATGAAATTGGCCATGTTCGCTCAGACCTGTTCGCTCAGACATGTTCGCTCAGATCCGGCGGCATGATCGCCGCGAAACGGGCCGGCGGTCAACCGACCCCAAGAATTTCAACCAACCCTAAGAATGCCGGCCCCTCAGAATCATGACGGGCAGGCTTGCGCCCGCCCGTCACGTTCCTCGCGCTGCTACCCGCGGCTCGGAACCAGGATCAAATCCGCCACGTGATGCGATGCGTGGTAGCGGCCTCCGCACCCAGGCTAACCTGACCTTGGCGATCGACACATTCGGCAGAACCAAACGCGACCGATCTGACAGTGAGGATACGCCGCCGATTGGGAGTCGCAAGTGAAAGCGTCATTGCACGAACGGGGCGCACGTTTGGGGATAACTCTGTGGATTGGTTTTGATTCGGTCGTCCCGTGCTTGGCGCGCGGCGCGTGCGCGCGCGGTGGACATCGCGAAAAAACTTCAGCCGAAACGCCACGACACCAAGTCCGGGATCTCGGTGCGGCGCACCGTCCATTCGACGTGGGTGGCGAGCGGAATGCGGCGCGGGCCGCCGACGATCACCTGCTGCTGGGCGCGGCGCCGCTGCGATGGCGGCACGAAAGCCAGCGCGCGCACGAAACATCTCATGGGATCGCCGACGCAGCGCCGGTGCCGCTTGCAGCTCCGCTGCGCACAGCGGCGCCATAATCTTAAGACGTCGCAAAACAGCCGGTGCGTCGCATGGTGGGTCTCCGATTGTTTGGCCTACGCCTCCTTCTCCCCGCGCGCGGGGAGAAGGTTGGGATGAGGGGGCCTCTCCGCTGGGCGCCAAATTGCGGCAGCATCTGAAATGTCGCGGCCCTGACCCGCAACGCTCAGAATCGCGGAGAGGCCCCCTCACCCTCGCTTCGCTCGACCTCTCCCCGCGCGGCGGGGAGAGGTGGAAAAGCGATCCCGTTCCCGCGGCGCGATCGGCGCGCGAGTGTTGTCAAACAGCCATTTCAAGAACGCCGTAGCCCGGATGAGCGGAGCGATATCCGGGTACGATCGATAAGCTTCAATGCCGCTCCCGGGTATCACTTCGTTCAACCCAGGAAGGCCATGACGCGGCGGCGAACATCGAATACGCTGTTCCTCCCCCTCCACCCCACCGACACCGCATGACCGCCGCCGCGATCGAACCGACCGAAGGTTTCCTGCGCTGGCGCTATCTTTGGTGGTCGCTTGCGGCCATCGCGGCGATGATCGCGGCGATCGTGGCGGGCAATCTGTGGCTGCTCGACTTCGTCCATGTGTTTTCCAGCCTGCTGTGGACCGGCATCGATCTGTTCATGGGATTTGTGCTCGGCCCGATCTTGCGCCGGGTCGGCCTTCCGGTGCGCCGCGACATCATGCGGCGGCTCACCCCGCGAACTCTGTTTCTGATGCCGACCGTATCCATCGTTTCCGGCACCTCGGGCTGGTTCCTCGCGGTCGCGCTGGGATTCACGGCGCTGCCGTGGCCGGACTATGGCTGGGTGGTTGCGGCGCTCGTTCTGGTGACGCTGATGACGATCCAGGGCCTGGGCTTCCTCACCCCGGTCAACGTCTTCGTGTGCCTGGAGCTGCAGAAAACCGAACCCGACATGAAGAAGATCAGCGGTTTGATGCAGCGATACTTCTACGCAGTGGCCCTGCAAGGAACGATGCAGGTGGCGATCCTGATCGTGATGACGCGGTTTCGCACGGGCATCTGAAGCGGGACGCGGGCAGTAGGATGGGTGGAGCGAAGCGATACCCATCATTGGGCGGCGAGGATGAATGATGGGTTTCGCAAGGGCTCAATCCATCCTACCGCGCTCAAGCATCCGCGATCGGCACCTGGTCCAGCTCGCGGCCGTGCTGATCGACGATGGCGACGAACCAGCCGGCCCAGTCCCAGCCCGGCATAGCCGCGCCATTCTTGAGGCCGTGGGCAAGCGCCACGGCATCGAGGCGAGCGGCGGCAACCCCCGGCAAGTCGACGCCCTTGTGATTGCTTAAGACTTGTTTGCCGTCGGTGAGATGAAAGTAAAAACGCGGCATGACGAGCCTCGCGGTGTGGGGGGCGCACGGCAGCGTAGCACGGACGAGCGTGGCGAGATGCGGGATAGTGCCTGGAGAGTCAGACCCCGAGCGCAGACCGCTAGCCGCCGGCTCAAGCCTTGCGCCCCTGATGCTTGTCGATTGCCGCCTGGACGGCGGCCCGCGACTGCGCGCCGGCCGTTTCGTATTTGGCTTTGGCGTCGTCATAGCTCGCCTCGCGCAGCGCGTTGGCGTTGCGCTGGAAATGCGGGTGAACGTAGCGCGCCATCAGCTCGTAGCTCAATTTCGTTGCCGGCCAGTCCGCCCAGTTGTGCGCAAGAAGAAGCGCGCCGCCGAAGCCGCCGTTCGAGCCCTGCCACAGCCGTTCGAAATGGCGGATGCAATCGTCGGGGTTGCCGATGCAGGCGATGCCCGACGACACCAGGTACTCGGCCGGGTCTCCCGCGATGTCGGGCGGGACGATGGGGAAGGTCCCCACTTCGCTGAAATAGCGCTTGAAGTCGCCGAGGCCGAACTTGACGTCCGCCCGCGCCTGTTCGCGCGTTGCCGCGACGTGCGCGAAGGTGACGATGCGCCACTTGCGGCGGTCGGGCGTATGGCCGTTTTTTCGCGCGATCTCTTCGTAGACCCCCCAGTTGCCGGCGTAGCGCCTTGAGCGCGTCGTCCGACGTGCCGCCGATCGCGAGCATGCCGATGCCGTGCTTGCCGGCCGACAGCGCGCCGGTCGGCGAACGCGCCGACGCGACCGCCATCTCCATCATCGGCTGCGAATAGCTCGGCAGCTGCAGCCGCGCCTCGTTGAGGTCGAACCAGTCGGTCTTTTTGGTCACCATGCGGCCGGCCATCAGCTCCATGATGACAGGTGACTGTCGAGCTTGCGCCGCTGCTCTTCGGGTTTGATCCCCATCTTCACCGCATCGTAGACCAGCGAACCCGGCCCGACGCCGAACATGGCGCGGCCGCGGCGTCATATAGTCGAGCTGCATCAGGCGCCCGGCGACGGTGAACGGGTTGTGATAGGGCAGCGAGACGACGCCGGTGCCGAGCCGGATATGGCGCGTGCGTTCCGCGGCGCCGGCGATAAACAGTTCGGGGCAGGCGAAGATTTCGATCGTGAATCAGCCCGTCGAGATGGACCAAAGGCTCCATGTCGCGATCGAGCGCCAGAGGTTTTCGGTCAGCGGATGAAACGGCGCAAGAAAAACGCCGGTCTTCAAAAACCTGTCGTTCATGGCTTGGTCTTCTGCTCGGGAGGCTCTACCCCGATCGTAGCGACGGCGCAGCAAGGGCGCAAAGGACGATCATTGCGGCGGCTTGGCCGCGAACGCCGAGCCGCGCAAACACATCCGCCCGCGCGAATCCTGCCACAGCTTTTCGGTCGCGTGCAGACGACCGATGGCGCGGGCGATGGTGACGAAATCGTATTGCGCGAATTTTTCGGCGATGTCGGTGTAATAGAGCGGCGCTTTGCCGATCTCGGCCGCGATCTTATCCGCCAGCGCGGCGACGCTTGCCTCATTGCCGGCTTCGCCCGCCTTGTCCTTCTTGCCTTTGACGTAGTCCTCGATCTTCGCCGTGCCGGCATAGGCGTAGGTGATGCGCTCGTAATATTCGCGCGGGATGTTTTCCGGAATGGTGGCGTCGATGCCGACCTTGGCGCCGGTCGGCACCGTGCCGTAGCCCTGCGGCAGGCTGGGATCGAGCGGCTTGGCGCGCGCGTTACTCACGATCATCACGTCGCGGTCGCCCTGCACCCGGGTCGCGATCGCCCATTCGACCTCGGCCGGATCGTTGACGTCGATATCGTCGTCGACCACGACGACGTGCTTGAGATCCATCACCGACAAAGCGGCAAGGAGCGCGTTCTTGCCTTCGCCGGGCTGCTTTCTGATCGAGATGACGGCGTGCCAGAAGGCGCAGCCGCCGAGCGTGACGTTGATATCCTTGACCTGCACGCCGGCGGTGCGCAGCGCCTGGCGGATCGCGGCATAGCGCGTCGGCGCCGCCAGCCAGGTGTTTTCCCACGGCATGTGCAGGTTGTAGTAGATCGCGTCCTTGCGCATCGAGATCGCCTTGATGCGCAGGAGCGGATTCCAGTGCAGCCCGCCCATCAGGCGGGTGAATTCGCCGAAGCGGCCCTCGGGCCAGGTCCAGCCGGTCGGCAATATTTCCGCCTCGAGCACGATCTCAGCATCGGCGATGTAGGGCAGGTCGATGGTGGCGCACGGCGCCAAAGCCACTGGCTCGCCGCGGATGCCGCCGGCGATCGCCATCTCGTCGACGCCGAGCGGCGCGCGATAGCCCGAGCCGGTGATCTCGATCGGATGGGTGCCGATCGAGATCGAAATCGGCAGCGGCTCGTTGCGCTCGAGCGCGCGCTGCGCGAACAGCCGCATATTGTTGGGCGTGACGATGTCGATGCCGGTCAAGGCCTTCTCCTTGACGATGAAGCGGTAGATGCCGGAATTAAAGCCGAGCTCGGGATCGCGCGCGATGACGACGCCGGCGGTGATCATCGGGCCGCCGTCGTAGATCGACGACATCGGGATCGGCAGCTTGTAGAGATCGATGTCGTCGCCGACGAGCGTCACTTCGCGCGCCGGCGAGGTTTTGACGTATCTGGGCGGGATCGGCTTGGCGATGGCGGCGGCCAGTTTTTGCTCGATCTCGGCGAAAGTCTCGCAGCCGAGCGCCATCGCGGCGCGCTCACGGGTGCGGATGATGCCGGACACCACCGGAATGTCGTAACCGATCACATTGTGGAAATAGAGCGCCGTCTTCGCCTGGTCGACCAACGTGGCGATGTGGCGGATGTCCACCGGCTGATGCAGGTCGATGAGCTCGCCGTTCTGCCGCAGGCGGTCGAGGAATTGGCGGAAATTTTCCTGCATCGCTGCTCTGTACTCCCGCACTCCAATGGGCAAAGCCGGAAAGCTCTTATATCGTCTTTCCATTCGTCCCGTCATGGCCGGACTTGTTCCGGCCATCCACGTCTTTGGCATACAAAAGTCGTGGATGCCCGCGACAAGCGCGGGCATGACGGCGTAATAGGGGACGCATGAGCGAAACAATGAAGGCCCTCCTGCTGCGCCGGCACGGCGGCCTCGGCGATCTCGACGTGGTCGCGGATTATCCTACGCCCAAGCCCGGCGACGGCGAGGTCGTCATTCGCGTGCGTGCCGCCTCGTTCAATTATCACGACGTGTTCACCATGCGCGGCATGCCGGGGATCAAAGTACCGCTGCCGGTCGTTATCGGTCTCGATATGGCGGGCGAGATCGCGGCGCTGGGCGCCGGCGTCGCCGGCTGGAAAACAGGCGACCGCGTGCTGGTCAATCCGGTCAACAAGAAGAAAGGCCTGATGGGCGAAATGCTCGACGGCGGCATGGCGGAATATTGCCGGGTCGCCGCGGATCAGCTGGTGGCGATGCCCGATGGCGTGAGTTTCGAACAGGCCGCGGCGCTGCCGGTCGCTTACGGCACGGCGCATCGCATGCTGGTCACGCATGCCACCGTGACAGCCGGCGAACGCGTGCTCGTCCTCGGCGCATCGGGCGGCGTCGGCACCGGCTGCGTCATTCTGGCCAAGCTTCTCGGCGCCGAAGTGATTGCTTGCGCGTCGAGCGCGGAAAAACTCGACCGGCTGAAAGCGCTCGGCGCGGATCATGTGGTCAACTATCGCGCCACCGACTGGTCGAAATGGGCGATCGAAAAATACGGCAAGCCGCAGCGGCGGAGCTTACGACGGCGGCGTCGACGTCGTGATCAATTTCACCGGCGGCGACACCTGGGTGCCGTCGCTGCGCTGCCTCAAGCGCGGCGGCAAGCTTCTGGTGTGCGGCGCCACCGCGGGCCACGATCCGAAGGAGGATTTGCGCTATGTGTGGAGTTTCGAGCTGAAAATCATCGGCTCCAACAGTTTTTACGATGACGACCTCGCGGCGTTGATGACGCTCATTGCCGCCGGCAAGATGACGCCCGTGATCGACAAAGTGTTGCCGCTCGCAGAGGCGCGCGAAGGCCTACGCCTGATCGCCGACCGCGAAGTCATCGGCAAAGTCGTGGTGACGCCGTGATACTTAACCGCTCCCCGCCGCGCGGGGGGAGGGAGGAGCGAGCGGAATGTCTGACGATTTAACCCTCGACCAAATCCAAGCGCTGGTGGCGCGCGCGCCGTTTCACCAATGGCTGGGGCTGACCGTGCTTGCCGTCGGCGACGACAGCATCGAAATCAAGGCCAGGTGGCGCGAGGAATGGGTCGTCAATTCCGAACGCGGCATATACCCATGGCGGCATCCTCGCGGCACTGATCGATCTCGCCGCCGATTGGGCGATGGTGCGGCAGACCGGACGCGGCGTGCCGACCATCGACATGCGCGTCGACTATCACCGGCCGGCCGTGCCGGGAGATCTGATTGCGCGCGGCAAGGTCGTACGATTCGGCTCGCAGTTCGCCACCGCCGAAGCGCAAATATTCGACAAGGACGGCAAGCTCATCGCCAGCGGCCGCGGCACTTATTTTACGGCGCCGCCAAAAACCCCATGACAAATGCCGGATTCAAAAATCTCGGCGATCTGATCGTCCGCGAGCGCGATCTATCGAAAATCGCGATCGTCGATCTCGGCGGCGAAGAGGCGCCGCGCGAATTCACATTCAAGCAGATCGACGACATGGCGAATGGCGTGGCGCGCGCTCTGGTCAAGCGGGGCTTGCAGCGCGGCGCTTGCGTCGCGATCCTTTCGCTCAATCGCGCCGAATATCTCGCCGCCTATTACGGCATCATGCGCGCCGGTCTTGTCGCGGTGCCGGTGAATTTCAAGTTTCCGCGCGACACCGTGCATTTCATCCTGCGCGATGCCGATGCCAAGCTCGTGTTCTGCGACGCGGCACGCGCGCCGGATTGCCCGCACGATATCGCCAGCGTGACTTTCGGCGGCGCGTTCGAGCGCTTCCTCGATCCCGGTCCGTTCGCTGCGGTCGTGCCGCAGCCGCGCCAGCCGGCGATGATTCTCTATACCTCCGGATCGACCGGAACGCCGAAGGGCGTCGTGCTTTCGCACCAGAGCCATATTTGGGTCGTCGAGACCCGGCTGACGCCCGGGCTCGACCGCCATCTTTATCTGATCGCCGCGCCGCTCTACCACATGAACGCGCTGGCGCTGGCGAAATTGGCCTGCGCCGCGCATGCCACAATCGTGCTGCTGCCGCAGTTCTCCGCGCCCGCCTATATCGAAGCGATCGGCCGCTATCGTTGCACCTGGCTCACCGCGGTGCCGCCGATGATTGCGATGATGCTGCGCGAAACCGAGCTGTTGGCGCGCACCGACCTGTCCAGCGTCGAATTCGTGCGCATGGGCTCGGCGCCGGTGAGCGCGAGCCTCCTGGCGGCGCTGCGCCAAACGCTGCCGCAGGCTTCGGTGACCAACGCCTATGGCACCACCGAAGCCGGTCCGGTGGTGTTCGGTCCGCATCCTTCAGGCCTGCCGCAGCCCGAGCTGTCGGTCGGCTATCCGCATCCGGAAGTAGCGCTGCGGCTTGTCGATGGCGGCAATCGCAATGCGCAACAGGGCGTCCTCGAAATGAAATGCCCGGCCTTGATGAACGGCTACCACAATCGCCCCGAGGTTACGCCGCCGCTCACGCCCGACGGCTACTACATCACCGGCGACGTATTTCGCCGCGATGCCGACGGCTTTCACTATTTCGTCGGGCGCACCGACGACATGTTCGTCTGTGGCGGCGAGAACATCTATCCGGCCGACGTCGAGCGCATGCTGGAACGCCATCCCGGCGTGGCGCAGGCGGCCGTGGTGGCCATCGAAGACGACATCAAAGGCCAAAAGCCGGTCGCCTTCGTCATCCGCAACAGCGGCCACACGCTCGACGGCGACGAGATCAAGCGCTTCGCGCTCGCCAACGCGCCGGCGTATGTGCACCCGCGTTTCGTCTGGTTCGTCGGCGAGCTACCGCTTGCCTCAACCAACAAGCTCGACCGGGCAGCGCTGCAGAGGCTGGCGACTGAATACGTTTCCCGGGCGCAGCGCAGCACGCAGTGATGCGCTGCAGACCCGGGATCTTCGCACACGCCGAATTTGTGACGATCCCGGAACAGCAGTGCACCACCGCGCGCCTTCGGCGCTACGTGATGCACTGCATCCGGGAAACAGTTTCAAGCGGCGGGCAGCGTGGCGACCGTCTTCCCCGGCCACTTGCACAGATCCGCGATGATGCATTTCTCGCACAGCGGACGGCGGGCGACGCAGACATAGCGGCCGTGCAGGATGAGCCAGTGATGGGCGTGCAGCCGATAGCGCTCGGGCACGACCGCCATCAGCTTCATCTCGACGTCGAACGGCGTCTTGCCGACGGCTAAGCCGGTGCGGTTGCCGACGCGGAAAATGTGGGTGTCCACCGCGATGGTCGGTTCGCCGAAGGCGATATTGAGCACCACGTTCGCGGTCTTGCGGCCGACGCCGGGCAGCGCTTCCAGCGCCGCGCGGTCGTGCGGCACCTGACCGCCATGCAGGGCGACGAGCTGTCGCGACAGCGCGATTACGTTTTTCGCCTTGGTGCGATAAAGCCCGATGGTCTTGATCAGATCGCGCACCCGGTCTTCGCCGAGTTCGACCATCTTCTCCGGCGTGTCGGCGAGCTTGAACAAAGCCGGCGTCGCCTTGTTGACGCCGGCATCGGTCGCCTGCGCGGAAAGCACCACCGCGACCAAGAGCGTGAACGGATTGATGGACTGAAGCTCGGTGCGCGGGTTCGGATTGGCGGCGGCAAAGCGGCGGAACGCTTCGGCGACCTCGGCGCTTGTCCATTGCGGCAGCGCGGCTTGGGCGGCCGTCACATCGGCGTTCCGCCGCGCCTTGCCGGGTTTGACGCGCGCCGCCTTGCCCTTGCCGGCGGCTTTTAAAACTTGCTTGGCGGACTTCTTGGTTTTCTTTTCCGGTTTCTTTTCGGATTTCTTGCGCGGCATCTTTCTACCCACCATGTTTGCCCTATAATGACCGCTATGAACTGCGACAACAACGACGCACCAGTCGACCCGAAAATCTTTTCGGCCGTCATCACGCCGCACCGCTCGCTGAGCCCTCGGGGTTTTTTGATCTTCATGCTCTGCCTCGGGGCTTTAAGCTTTGTTTCCGGCGTCGCCTTCGTGCTGATGGGCGCGTGGCCGGTGTGCGGGTTCTTCGGGCTCGACGTACTCCTCGTCTATCTCGCGTTCCGCGCCAATTACCGCACCGGCCGCGCTTATGAGGAGGTCACCGTCACCGCTTCCGAGCTCACGCTGCGCAAGGTCAATCATCGCGGCGGCGTGCGCGAATGGACGCTCAATCCGGTCTGGGTGAAACTCGACCGCATCGTGCACCAGGAATTCGGCATCGAGCGGCTGTTCCTCGTCTCGCATGGCCGGCGGCTGCCGATTGCCGCTTGTCTCGGGCCGGACGAGAAGGAAAGTTTCGCCCGCGCGCTGTCGAGCGCGTTGGGCGAGGCCAGGCGCGGGCCGACACGAACGGTGCTCGGATAAGCGGCAATCTCCGCAGAAATCGGGTGGTTTGCCGGCCGGCGGCGGCATAGATCGGGAAGAGATAATGGAGGCACCCATGCTGTCGCCCGACCGCGTTTCCGACTCGACGTTTCTGACCGAAGCCGCCGCCGATTACGACGTGGTGCGCCGCGCCATCGGCCATATCCGCGGCCATTGGCGCGAGCAGCCCGAAATCGAGGCCATCGCCGAGGCCGCCGGCGTCACGCCAACCGAGCTGCATCACCTGTTCCGCCGCTGGGCGGGCCTCACGCCGAAAGCATTTCTGCAGGCGCTGACGCTCGACGGGGCGCGGCAGCTGTTGCGCGATTCCGCAAGCGTGCTCGACGCCACTTACGAAGTCGGGCTGTCCGGTCCCGGCCGTCTGCACGATTTGTTCGTGACGCATGAAGCGATGTCGCCCGGCGAATGGAAGTCGGGCGGCGAAGGCCTCACCGTCCTTTTCGGCTTTCACCCCTCGCCGTTCGGCCGCGCATTGATCATGGCGACTGAGCGCGGGCTCGCCGGCCTCGCCTTCGCCGATCCCGGCGAGGAGCGGACCGCGCTGGCCGATATGAAGTCGCGCTGGCCTAAGGCAAGCTACGTGGAGGACATGGCGCGCACCGCGCCGGTTGCGCGGCGCATTTTCGATTCCACGCAATGGCGTCCGGAACAGCCGTTGCGCGTCGTGCTGATCGGCACTGATTGGGAAGTCCGGGTCTGGGAAGCGCTCTTGCAAATTCCGATGGGGCGGCTTGCGACCTATTCCGGGATCGCCGGCAAGGTGTGCACGCCGGCCGCGGCGCGCGCCGTCGGCGCCGCCGTCGGCAAGAACCCGGTGTCGTTCGTGGTGCCGTGCCACCGCGTCGTCGGCAAATCCGGCGATCTCACCGGCTATCACTGGGGCATTACGCGCAAGCGCGCCATGCTCGGCTGGGAAGCGGGCCAGGTGGGCGCCGCCGCATAGCCGGCGGACCGCCTGATTGACGGTCGCTGCAATCCGCCATACCTCGGGTTCTTCTTGAGCCTTGAGGAAGCGGCACAATGCAGCACCGGCGGCCGGTTATGCTGGTCATTCTGGACGGCTGGGGCTGGCGCGAGGACCCGGCGGATAACGCCATACGCCAAGCGAAAACGCCGACTTTCGATAGGCTGTGGCAGACCGGACCGCATGGTTTTCTGCGTACGTCTGGCAAAGACGTCGGCCTGCCCGATGGCCAGATGGGCAATTCCGAAGTCGGCCATCTCAACATCGGCGCCGGCCGCGTGGTGATGCAGGATTTGCCACGCATCGGCTTAGCGATCGCCAGCGGCGAAATCGCGCGCGCGCCGGCGCTCGTCGAGTTCGTCAAGAAGCTTAAGCAGAGCGGCGGCACCTGCCATCTGCTCGGCCTGGTCTCGCCCGGCGGCGTGCATTCGCATCAGGACCACGCCGCGGCGCTCGCCAGACTCCTCGCCGATGCCGGCGTGCCGGTGCGCCTGCATGCGCTCACCGACGGCCGCGATACACCGCCGCAGTCCGCGGCCGAGGACATCAAGCGGCTCCTCGCCGCGCTGCCGCCGCCCGTCAAAATCGCGACGGTGTGCGGCCGGTATTTCGCGATGGACCGCGACAAGCGCTGGGATCGCGTCGAGAAAGCCTACAACGCGATCGTCGAAGCCGATGCGCCGCACTTCCCCGATGCGCCCGCCGTCATCGCCAACGCCTACGCCAACAAGCAGTTCGACGAGTTCATCGTGCCGGCGGTGGTCGGCGACTATCGCGGCATGACAGACGGCGACGGCGTGTTGTGCTTCAACTTCCGCGCCGACCGCGTGCGCGAGATTCTCGGCGCAATGCTCGATCCGGACTTTTGCCGGCTTTAAGCGCAGGCGCTTCGTCCGCTTCGCCGCCGCCGTGGGCATGACGCAATACTCCGACGAGCTGGACAAGCTCATGGCGACGGTCTTCCCGCCGCAGCCGCTCGCCAACATCCTCGGCAAAGTGGTGGCGGACGCCGGCCGCACCCAGCTGCGCATGGCGGAGACCGAGAAATATGCGCACGTGACGTATTTCCTCAACGGCGGCCGCGAGCAACCCTATTCCGGCGAGGACCGCATCATGGTGCCGTCGCCGAAGGTCGCGACCTACGATCTGCAGCCCGAAATGTCGGCGCCCGAGCTCACCGACAAGGCGGTCGCCGCGATCGATTCCGGCAAATACGACCTGGTCGTGCTGAACTACGCCAATCCCGACATGGTCGGCCACACCGGCAGCCTCACCGCCGCGATCAAGGCGGTGGAGACGGTAGACGCCGGGCTCGGGCGGATTGCCGATGCCATCCAGAAATCCGGCGGCGCGCTGTTGGTCACCGCCGATCACGGCAATTGCGAAATGATGCGCGATCCGCAAACCGGCGGCCCGCACACCGCGCACACGACGAATCCGGTGCCGCTCTTGCTGCTCGGCGCGCGCAATCGCGCGCTGGTGGCGGAAGGCCGCCTCGCCGACATCGCGCCGACGCTGCTCGAACTGATGGAATTGCCGAAGCCGAAGGAAATGACCGGCGCATCGCTGTTGCGCGGGGACTGACGCGACGTTGCAAATCCGCGCATGTTCATGGTAGCTGCCGATTGGTCTGCCTGGAGCGCCGGAATGCCGCTGATCCACGACACCGAGGTCTGGCGAACAAGGCTTGCCGCGCTGCCGCTCGCAAGCTACGGCCCCGGCGAGACCGTGTTCGCCGAAGGCACCAGCACCGGACGGCTCCTGATTCTCAAAAGCGGTGCGGTCAGCATCGTCAAGGATGGCACCGAGATCGCCAGGGTGGCCGAACCCGGCGCGGTGTTTGGCGAGCTCTCCGCGCTGCTCGATCAGCCGCATAGTGCGGATGTGCGCACCGTGGAGGCGTCGGAGTTTCATGTCGCCGACGCCGCCACGCTCCTCGGGCAAGACCCGGTCGCGCTGCTTTACGTTACGATGGTCCTGGCGCGGCGCCTCGATGGCGCCAACCAACTCCTCCTTGAACTCAAGAGCCAGGTCGAGGCCGGCGACCCGCCAAGCTTGATCGGCCTAACGGTCGACAAGATCGACGGATTGCTCAACGCCATCGGCAGCGGCTACCTCCGTGCCGGCGCTGCGTATTCCATGAATCCCTTTGCGTGAAGCTTAACCGGCGCTACTTTGGCAAAGCCGTCCGAATAGCCGCGCTAAATGTCCTTCAGCCCCAGCACATCCGCCATCGAATAAAGCCCCGGCTTCTGGCCGCGCGCCCATAGCGCGGCATGCAGCGCGCCGCGGGCAAAGATCATGCGGTCCTCGGCGCGATGGACGAACTCGATGCGCTCGGCCGGCCCGGCGAAAATCACCGAATGATCGCCGACCACGGTGCCGCCGCGCAGCGAGGCGAAACCGATGTCGCCCGCGCGACGGGCGCCGGTCATGCCGTCACGGCCGCGCGCCGAATGCTTGGCAAGATCGACGCCGCGGCCTTCGGCTGCGGCGCGGCCGAGCATCAGCGCGGTGCCGGACGGCGCATCGATCTTCTTGGCGTGATGCATTTCGAATATTTCGATGTCGTAATCCTCGTTCAACGTCTTCGCCACGCGCTTGGTCAGCGCCGCAAGAAGATTGACGCCGAGACTCATATTGCCGGATTTGACGATCGTCGCGCGGCCCGCCGCTTTGGCGATGACCGTTTCCTCCGCGGCGGAATGGCCGGTGGTGCCGATGACGTGGACCTTGCCGGCGGCGGCGGTCAATTCGGCGAAGGCAAGCGTCGCGGCGGGGATGGTGAATTCGATCAGCCCATCGGCTTCCCGCAACAGCGGCGCGACGTCGCTTGTCACCTTGACGCCGTTTGCGCCCAGGCCGGCAAGCTCTCCGGCGTCGCGGCCGATCACGGCCGAGCCCGCGGCCTCGACCGCGCCGGCCAGCATCAGGCCCTTGGTCGCGGCGACGGCATGAATGAGCGTGCGGCCCATGCGCCCACCGGCGCCGGCGATCACCACCCGCATGTCGGAATTTGCATCAGGCATCGGCCTTAGTTCCTGTCGGAGGCCGGTATAGCCGCGCGCCGGGAGGCCAGCAATGTTTCATCTCTCCCCGCATGCGGGGAGAGGGAGCAGCGAGCAGGGCGGAAGGAGTCAGAACTTCGCGCCGTCGTAGCCCTCGACGATAACGAGATCGACGGCGCCCCTGCCGTCGCGCAGCTTTTTCGCCGCCTGGTAGCCGGGCGAGCGGTAGCAGGCGACCGCCGCCTCATAACTTGGGAATTCCATCACCACGATACGCTCGCGCGCCTTGCCCTCGACGACTTCATGCTTGCCGCCGCGCACCAGGTAATGCCCGCCAAATTCGCCGAACGGCGCCTGGTTGGCGGTCATATACGGCTTGTAGCCGTCCGGGTCCGCCACATCGACATGCCCGATCCAGTAGCCTTTTTTCGCCGCGGCGGCGGGCGGCGATGCCGATTGTGGCGGCTGCGCGCCGTCGTAGCCCTCGGCGATGATGAAATCGCACGTGGAATGCTGCAGGCGAAGCGGCCGCGCGCGCTGATATTCGCCCGAGCGGTAGCAGGCGAGCGCGGTGGCATAATCGGGGAATTCGCGGATCACGCAGCGGCTGCGGGCGCGGCCCTCGACCACTTCGCTCCGCCCGGCGCGCACCAGCGCGACGCCCGTGTATTTCTCGTGGGCCGGCGGCGTCGCCGCCATGTAAGCCTTGTAGCCTTCCATGTTGCTGACATCGATCTGCGGCAACCAATAACCCTTGGGCATGACGCGCTCCTTTCGGTACTGAGAATTCAGCTTTTGGTGCGTGAAATCTCGTCGACGATCGCCTGCGCCGCCGCTTTCGGATCGGCCGCGGCGATGATCGGCCGGCCGACGACAAGATAATCCGCGCCGGCGGCAATCGCAGCAGCCGGTGTCGCGATACGCTTCTGATCGCCGATATCGGCGCCGGCCGGCCTGATGCCGGGTGTCACCAAGCAAAGCCTGTCGCCGACGATGGCGCGGAGATTTGCCGCTTCTTCGGGCGAGCAAACGACGCCATCGACGCCGATCTCGCGCGCTTGCGCGGCACGCCGCGCGACGAGTTCGGCCACGCGTCGTGGCATAGCCGGCCGCTTTGAGGTCGGCATCGTCGAAGGACGTGAGCACGGTGACGGCAAGAATGCGCAAGTTCCCCTCGCGTGCTTGCACCGCCGCTTGCATCGTCTGCGGATAGGCGTGCACGGTGAGAAACGTCGCGCCAAGCCGCGCCACGCTTTTCACGCCTTGCGCCACCGTATTGCCGATGTCGTGAAGCTTCAGATCGACGAAGACCTGGTTACCCGCGTCGATCAGCGAATGCGCATAGGCGATGCCGCCGGCAAAGGCGAGCTGATAACCAATCTTATAGAACGAGACCGCATCGCCGAGCCGCGCCACCAGCGCCTGCGCCGCTTCGACCGAAGGCACATCGAGCGCGACGATCAGGCGCTCGCGCGGCTTAATCTGCATCGTGCATATTTCCTTTGCAGCATGCTCTAGCCCATCACGCTCGCCAGATCGACCAGCCGCCGCGCCATGGCCCGCAGCGTGGCGGCAAGCGCGTCGTCTTTGAGGTTATCGTTTTCGTCAAACGCCTGCTCGGCGCGCGGCACCGACACCTGTTCCGGAATGACCAGTGCGCCACAGCCTAATTCCAAAATCTGCCGCAAGGCGATGAGCGAACGCAAACCGCCGCTGGAACCCGCCGACGCCGCGCCGATGGCGAAGACGCGTTTTTTGAAAGCCGCGTAAGTCGGTTCGGCCCCCTCGCGCACCCGCGACACCCAGTCGATCGCGTTTTTGAGCAACGGCGTCACCGACGCGCTGTATTCCGGGCTGGTTATGAACACGCCTTGGTGCGCCATGAGCATCTGCTTCAATCGTACCGCCGATTGCGGCATTTCGGACGAGGCCACGAGGTCGGCGTCGAACAGCGGCAACGGATAATCTTCCAGCGAGATGCGCGTCACCTCGGCTTCGGCGAGCGCCAATTCCTTGACCGCGAGCGCGGCGAGCCGCGTATTGTGCGAGCCGGTGCGCAGCGAACCGGGGATGACGAGGATCTTCGGAGCGGGCATGGCGATCGGAGGTGGGACGACAGATGACAGACGACGGATAAGAGCATAGCCGCGTGTCCGTCCTCTGTCGTCTGTCCTCCGTCGTCTGAATTCGTCAGGTCTTGCGATACACCCACACCCGTGCCGGCGGAATATTCATCCAGATACGCTCGGAAGCTTCCACCGAGAAGCCGGCGAACCGCTTCGGCACCGGCGACGCGACCGAGTAAGTGAACTGCACGAACGGCGCGCCGGGCACCATGAGATCGAAGGCGTCACGGATCAGCCGCAAACGCATCTTGATCGGCTTGGTGATCAGCGGCAGGCCTGAGACGACCGCGGCGGCGGGCTGCAGCAGCAGCGTCTCAAGAAGCCGGCGCAGGCTATAGGCGTCGCCCTGCACCAGGGTAGCGTCGGGGTAGCGCGAACGCAGGATGCGGCAGAACGTCGGATCGAATTCGACCAGCACGAGGCGCGACGGATCGACACCGGCCTTGACCAAGGCTTCCGTGACCGGCCCGGTCCCCGGGCCCAATTCGACCACCGGCCCGGTCGAGTTCGGATCGACATAGCGCGCCATGGCGCGAGCGAGAATTTTGCCCGACGGCGTCACCGCGCCGACCGTCAACGGGCGCTCGATCCACGAGCGGATGAAGCGCACCTCGTCGTCGAGCCGAATGCCCTTCTTCAGCTCGAACTGCTTGATCCGTTGCTCGATTTTTTTGCCGATACCATCGCGCTTTTGCTCGAACAGCCGGATCTGGCGTTCGATCTTGCGCTCAATGATGTTCTTTCTAACTTCCAAGAGGCGAAACTGTCGCCCGATCTTCCTTTCGAACTTTTGCAAGGCTGGCAGCGGCATGAGATCCACACAAAAATCCTGCACGCGACAAATTCGCGCTAATTTTAAGACATTCGGCGGGCAAAGACCATATGGCGGATTTAAGCGGGACCGGCGCGGCCGCCGAGCCCGTCGAGGAACTCTTTGACCTTGCCGAGAAATCCCGAAGATTCGGGTTGAGTTTCGGTCGACGACAGGCGGTCGAATTCAGCCAGAAGCTCGCGTTGCTTCTTGGTCAATTTCTGCGGCGTCTCGACCATGACCTGAACATACATGTCGCCGAACTGCCGCGCGCGCAGCACCGGCATGCCTTTGCCCTGCAGGCGGAAGCGGCGGCCGGGCTGCGTGCCCTCCGGAATCTTTACCTTGGTCTTGCCGCCGTCGATCGTCGGCACTTCGAACTCGCCGCCCATCGCGGCTGCGACCATCGAAACCGGAACGCGGCAATGCAGATCGGCGCCTTCGCGTTGGAAGAACGGATGCGCCCCGATCGACAGGAAAATGTAGAGATCGCCGGGCGGCCCGCCGCGCACCCCGGCTTCACCCTCGCCGGCAAGCCGGATGCGGGTGCCGTCCTCGACGCCGGCCGGGATGTTGACCGACAAGGTCCGCTCGCGCGTGACGCGGCCGGAGCCGGAGCATGACGCGCAGGGACTGTCGATCGACTGCCCGCGGCCGCCGCAATTCGGGCAAGTGCGCTCCAGCGTGAAGAAGCCTTGGGCGTGGCGGACGCGGCCGTGACCGCCGCACATCGGGCAGGTTTTTGGTTTGGTGCCGGCCTTGGCGCCGGAGCCGGAGCAGGCCTCGCAGGTGACCGAAGTCGGAATGCGGATTTGCGCATTCTTGCCGCCATAGGCTTCGGTGAGGCTGATCTCCATGTTGTAGCGTAGATCGGCGCCGCGCTCGCGGCCGGTGCCGCTGCGGCCGCGCGCACCCGCCATGCCGAAAATGCCTTCGAACAGATCGGAAAACGTCGTGCCGAAATCGGCGCCGAAACCGGCCGCCGTGCCGCCCATGCCATGCTCGAAGGCGGCGTGGCCGAAGCGGTCATAGGCCGCGCGCTTGTCCGGGTCTTTCAAGACCTCGTAAGCTTCGTTGATTTCCTTGAAGCGGTGCTCGGCCTCGTTATCGCCGGGATTGCGATCCGGGTGGCAAGCCATTGCCTGCTTGCGGAAAGCGGCCTTGATGTCGGTATCGGTCGCCGTGCGTTCGACCGAAAGCGATTCGTAGTAGCAGCGCTTGGCCATCAGTCCTCACCGCAAGAACCGGCAGACGACGCCCGACCATCCAGGAACCTGTACAAGAACACGCACCCCCGTTTTGCTTCCGGGGGTGCCATTCTGACAACCTGCTCTGACCAGCCGCAAGGGCATTGGCGCCTCGCTGCATCAAGCCGATTTTTTATTCTTCTTGTCGTCGTCGACTTCGGTGAACTCGGCGTCGACGACGTCTTCCTTCTTGCCGTCGGCGCCGCCGCCGGCATCGCCGCCGCCGCCCGGCTGCTGCTCGCCGGCCTGCTGCTTATACATCGCTTCGCCGAGCTTCATTGACGCCTGGGCCAATGCGTTCGTCTTAGCGGCGATCGCCTCGGCATCGGAACCCTTCAACGCTTCCTTGAGGTCGGCCATGGCGTTCTCGATGGCGCGCCGTTCGGCCTCGCCAACCTTCGAGCCATGCTCGGCCAGGGTCTTCTCGGTCGAATGGACCAGCGCCTCGGCGTGGTTCTTGGCCTCGACCTCGGCTTTGCGCTTCTTGTCCTCTTCGGCGTGCGCTTCGGCGTCCTTGACCATCTTCTCAATGTCGGTTTCGGACAGCCCGCCCGAGGCCTGGATGCGGATCTGCTGCTCCTTGCCGGTGCCTTTGTCCTTGGCCTGGACATTGACGATGCCGTTGGCGTCGATGTCGAAGGTTACCTCGATCTGCGGCACGCCGCGCGGCGACGGCGGAATGCCGATGAGATCGAACTGGCCGAGTATCTTGTTGTCGGCCGCCATCTCGCGCTCGCCCTGGAACACGCGGATCGTCACCGCGGTCTGGCCGTCTTCGGCCGTGGAGAACACCTGGCTCTTCTTGGTCGGGATCGTGGTGTTGCGATCGATCAGCCGGGTGAACACGCCACCCAGCGTCTCGATGCCGAGCGACAGCGGCGTCACGTCGAGCAGCAACACGTCCTTGACGTCGCCTTGCAGCACGCCGGCCTGGATCGCGGCGCCAACCGCCACGACTTCGTCCGGATTGACGCCTTTGTGCGGCTCCCTGCCGAACAATTGCTTGACGATCTCCTGGACCTTCGGCATGCGCGTCATGCCGCCGACCAGGACGACTTCGTTGATCTCGGCCGCGCTAAGTCCGGCGTCCTTGAGCGCCTGCTTGCAGGGATCGATCGTCTTCTGCACCAGGTCGTCGACCAGCGCCTCGAATTTGGCGCGGGTGAGCTTCATCGTCAGATGCTTCGGTCCGGAAGCGTCCGCGGTGATGAACGGCAGGTTGATTTCGGTCTGCGTTGTCGAGGACAGCTCGATCTTGGCTTTTTCCGCCGAACTCCTTGAGCCGCTGCAGCGCGAGCTTGTCGCGGCGCAGATCGATGCCCTGTTCCTTCTGAAATTCGTCGGCCAGATAGTTGACCAGCCGCATGTCGAAATCTTCGCCGCCGAGGAAGGTGTCGCCGTTGGTCGACTTCACCTCGAACACGCCGTCGCCGATTTCGAGTATGGAAATATCGAACGTGCCGCCGCCGAGGTCATAGACCGCGATGGTGCCGGTCTTGGTCTTGTCGAGCCCGTAAGCGAGCGCGGCCGCGGTCGGCTCGTTGATGATGCGCAGCACTTCGAGGCCGGCGATCTTGCCGGCGTCCTTGGTGGCTTGGCGCTGGGCGTCGTTGAAATAAGCCGGAACGGTGATGACGGCCTGCTCGACCTTGGCGCCGAGATAGGCCTCCGCCGTCTCCTTCATCTTTTGCAGAATGAACGCGGAAATCTGCGACGGCGAATAAGTCTTGCCCTCGATCTCGACCCAGGCGTCGCCATTCGAGGCGCGCGTGATCTTGTAGGGAACGAGCTTCTTGTCCTTCTCCACCATCGGATCGTCGTAGCGACGGCCGATCAGGCGTTTGACTGCGAAAATGGTGCGCTCGGGATTGGTGACCGCCTGGCGTTTCGCCGGCTGGCCGACCAGGCGCTCGCCCTCGTCCGTGAAAGCGACGATGGACGGCGTCGTGCGCATCCCCTCTGCGTTCTCGATGACCTTCGGCGTCTTGCCTTCCATTACGGCGACGCAGGAATTCGTGGTCCCGAGATCGATACCGATGACCTTGCCCATGGTCCAAATCCTCTCTTTTGCGGCAGGTCGGGCTGGCCCGTAAGGCGCCCAAAGTCCGACCCCCTTATTACGCATCGTCCCGGGCACAGGCTTTAGACCGCTGCCCAAACGTCTGCCGCCAGGACGATTTCCCTTGGCTCATATAGGAGGGCGTCACCGCGCTGCAAGGCAGGATTGCCGCTGCGCCGCCCATTTCCGCCGCGAAGCGGCGCGGCGGATAAGTGAGCGCGGTGAGGGTCTCTTAACGGTGTCGCATGCAGTCTCGAACACGCCCGGCCGCGCTAGTCCGCCATTAAGGAAATACTGCCACGGATAGCGCGGGCAAAGGGACGCGAGCTCGGCCAGCCGAAAACGGCATCAGAATCGAGCCGCCCGCAGGCGTGGAGTTGTCATGCGCGTCAGGAACGTTGAATTCGGCGCGGCCGGGGGCGCAACACCCACGCGCGCAGTCGCCCTCGACGATCCCGTTCGCAGATTTTTCGAGGTCCTGCCGCGACCGCTTCGCTTTCTCGGCGTCGGCGGGCTTGGCCTCATCAGCGATCTTGCGGTCTTTACGCTCGTCATTGCCCATGGGCACAATCCGCTCGGCGCGCGGCTTATCTCGCTCGCCATCGCAACGCTGGTGACCTGGCGGCTCAACCGCGCGCTCACCTTCGATCGCAGCGGCCGCCGCACGGCCGATGAAGCGATGCGTTACGCCGCGGTCACCGCCGCCGCGCAGGCCATCAGCTACGGCGTATTCGCAGTCCTCGTCGTCACGCTGCTCGCCGCGAGCCCGCAGCTTGCCGTGATCGTCGGCGCCGCCGCCGGCGCGCTCGTCTCCTATTCGGGCCAGGCGTTATTCGCCTTCCGCCCGCGGCCTGCCGCCTGAAGTCCGTGCCATGACCATAGGCGACCTGACCGTCCGCGACATGACCGTCGATGCCGACGTGTTCGTGATCGGCGCCGGACCCGCCGGCCTCACCGCGGCCTATTGCCTGACCAAGCAGGCGCGGTCCGTCCTCGTGATCGAGCGCGATCCGGTCTATGTCGGCGGCATCAGCCGCACCGTCGATTACAAGGGCTTCCTGTTCGACATCGGCGGCCACCGCTTCTTCTCCAAATCGAAGGAGGTCGTGGCGCTCTGGCAGGAGATCCTGCCCGACGATTTCATTACGCGGCCGCGGCTGTCGCGCATCTACTACAACGGCAAATTCTTCTCCTACCCGCTCAAGGCGTTCGAAGCGCTGTTCAAGCTCGGCGTATTCACCAGCGCGGCGTGCCTGATCTCCTACGCCTATGCGAAAATCTTTCCCGTACCCAGCACGCGCACCTTCCACGATTGGGTCCGCAATCAGTTCGGCGAGCGGCTGTTCCAGATTTTCTTCAAGACCTACACCGAGAAAGTCTGGGGCATGTCGTGCGATGAGATTTCCGCCGACTGGGCGGCGCAGCGCATCAAGGGCCTCGATCTGGCGACCGCCGTTATCAACGGACTGAAGCGCTCGCTGCGTCTTGGCCGCAACGCCGATCGCGATGACAAGACCGGCGCTGCGACGGTCAAGACGCTGATCGAGAGCTTCCAATATCCGCGCCAGGGCCCCGGCATGATGTGGGAGGAAGCCGCGCGCAAGATCAAAGCACGCGGCGGCCGCATTTTGATGGGGCGCGAGCTCGTCAGGCTCGAATTCGATGCGGCGCGCAATTACTGGCGCATCGAAACCGCCGCGGCGAACGGCGAGCGTGAGATCTATACCGCGCGCCACGTCGTCTCATCGGCGCCGCTGCGCGAACTCGTGGAACGGATCAAGCCGACGCCGATCTCGCTTTTGCATGCGCGCGCGTTGCGATACCGCGATTTCCTGACCGTGGCGCTGATGGTGCGCAAGGACGAACTGTTTCCGGACAACTGGATCTATATCCACGATCCGCGCGTGAAAGTCGGCCGGGTGCAGAACTTCCGCTCATGGTCGCCGGAAATGGTGCCCGACGGGATGAGCTGCCTCGGTCTCGAATATTTCTGCTTCGAGGGCGACGCATTGTGGAACGCGGCCGACAGCGCTCTCATTGCGCTTGCGAAAAAGGAAATAGCGCAGATCGGGCTTGTCGCGCCGGACGAGGTGGTCGACGCCTGCGTAGTGCGGCAAGCCAAGGCCTATCCGGTTTACGATGAAGATTATCGCGACAACGTCGCCGCCGTTCGGCTCGATCTCGAGACCGGCTACCCGACCCTGCACGTGATCGGCCGCAACGGCATGCACAAATACAACAACCAGGACCACGCGATGATGACGGCGATGCTTACCGCGCGGAATATTCTTGCCGGCGCGCGGCTCTACGACGTTTGGAACGTCAATGAGGACGCCGAATATCACGAGGCGGGCGAGTCCGGCATGCGTCAAGCGCTCGACAGCGTGCGACTCGTGCCGAAGAAGATCGCCAAGGATCGCGCGGCTTAATAAGGCCCAGGCTCTCAAGCCACGGCGGCTGCGGCCTTGTCCGGCAGCGGCCGGACCTCGCGACTGTCGATTTGCGCCAAGCGCCACACCAGACGACCCGCGAACGCGATCAGCACGATCGGCGCCAGCGGAATCCAGCCGACGGCCGCGATCATCATCGTGCCCGGCAGCGTCCATACGGCGATCAAGAGCCAGTGGTCAGCTTTCGTGTTGTCGGCGCGGTCGCGCAACAGCGCGACCACGAAGCCGAACACGACCATGTCGTAATTGAGAACATAGGGCGTGACGAGAAAGGTCGCGGTGACGAAGAGCGCCAGCGAGAGCGCCGGATCGCGGCGTTTCCAATAGGCCCACACCACCGCCGCAAGCGCCGGCACTGCCACCAAGCCCTGCAGCGCCCAGGCGACGTCCACAGGCAGGTTCATCAGGCGCGCCCCGTAGAATACCGACGATACCATCTCGAACAGCAATCCACCGCCGTGCACCGTGAGCCATTGCTGCTGCGGCAAAATCTTCTCGCAGAATTCGATCCATATGTTCCAGCCGAACAGCATCGCAGTCGCCGCAACCAGGGCCGTGGTCGTCATCACGGCCACCGCGATCGTCACCCAGCGTCGCTCAAGCAGCAGGATCACCGGAAGCAATAAACCGAGCTGCGGCTTGACGGTGAGAATGCCGAACAGCACGCCGGCGAGCACCGGCCGGCGATCGAGGCATAGGAGCCCGCCGATCAGGAGCGCCGACGTGTAGAAGCCGTTCTGGCCGAAGAATACGCAGACCGCCACGCCCGGCGCGACGGCGAGGAACATCAGACGATCGCGCGGGATCGCGCTGGAACAGGCGAACAGATAGAGCGCGATGCCGATCGCGCACCACGCGATATAGGCCGGCAAATAGGGCATCAGGCCGAACGGCCAGATGAACAGCAGGATGTGCGGCGGGTACGACCAGAAATGTTCTCCGAAGTTGGGCCCGAGCATTTCGCGTAGCGTCGCGTTGTAGACCCGCGGATCGAACCACGCCGCCGGACCGCCGCCGAAGACCGAGCGCCCGCCCATCCAGGTGTTGAGGAAGTCACGACCGATGGCGTAGTGCGTGTTATCGACCACCGGCATTTCGATCGGCGGCAGGCCCGCGAAAACGAGATACGAGATTTCGAGCATGACAAAGAACACCGCCGCGGCGACCGTCAATTTGGCGTACAGGTCGTCAATCGGGGCGCCGGCTGAGCCGGTTTGCGCCATAATGCCGACGCGCGGGGAGAGCACTGACATCGCCGGAACCGTGACGGCGACTGGTAAAAATCCGATGAAAGCAGCCATCGAACCGGAGTTTGGAGCGCAGTTTTCCTCGGCTGGCACGGGCCTGCGCGGCGTTGGCTTTTATCCGGGCTATCTCGATCGCGCCGGACAGGAGCGGCTTGTTGCGGCGGTCCGCCAAATCTTCGCTGCGGCGCCGCTTTTCACGTCGCGCATGCCGAAATCGGGCCGGCCGATGTCGGTGCGAATGTCGAATTGCGGTCCGCTCGGCTGGCTGTCGGACGCGCGCGGCTACCGCTATGAGCCGGCCCATCCCGAGACCGGCCGGGCTTGGCCGCCCATCCCCGGCACGCTGATCGCGATCTGGAACGATATCGCGCAATATCCGCACGTGCCGGAGGCCTGTTTGATCAATTTCTACGGGCCGGACGCTAAAATGGGCCTGCATCAGGACCGCGATGAACAGGATTTCTCCGCGCCGGTGGTGTCGCTTTCGCTCGGCGATTCCTGCCTGTTCCGCGTCGGCGGAAAAAACCGCGGCGACCCGACACATTCGCTTCGGCTTAATTCCGGCGATGTGCTCGTTCTTGCTGGCGAAGCCCGGCTCGCCTTTCATGGCGTCGACCGCATCTATCCGGGCACCTCGACCTTGCTCGCGGAAGGCGGACGGATCAATCTGACCATGCGGCGGGTAACACGCCCCGCGGATTCGCGGCCGCGGCGCGCCGCACAAGCTCGCCAAGAGCAACGATGATGAGTTCAAGCAAAATCCGTGCGATCGGCTCAATCGCATGTCTCGCGGCGGTTTTCGCCGTCGTAGTTTGGGTAATTCCGGCGCGCGCCGCCGATCCGTTTTTCCCGGTCGGCTCGCGGCTTGGCCTCGTTCCGCCTCCCGGCATGGTGCCGAGCAAGACGTTTGAGGGCTTCGTCGATCTGGACAAGAACGCCGCGATTCTGCTCGCCACGTTTCCAGCCGCGGCCTACGACCAACTGGACAAGACCATGGTTCCGGAGGCGCTGAAAAAGCAAGGCATCGACGTCGCCAAGCGCGAGCCGATCACGCTTGGCGTCGGCAAGGGCTTTCTTCTTAGCGGCGAGCAATCAACCGGCAACGAACGCTATCGCAAATGGCTGTTGATCGCGGCGATGAGCGATCTTACCGCGTTGGTCACCGTTCAGGTCCAACAGCAGGACACGACCTATCCGGATAAGGCCGTGCGCGATGCGCTCGCGACACTCGCGGTGCGCGCCAACGTGCCCGATGCGGAGAGTTTGAGCCTGTTGCCATTCACGATCGGCAACTTGGCCGGATTTCACATCGAGCATGTGCTGCCGGGCCGCGCTCTGATGCTGGTGGATGCGCCCACCGACGTGGCCGCGAACACGGCTCCGGACCCATCCGCAACGAAATCCAAGGCGGGTTCCAAGCCGGATTCCAAGGCGGATTCCAACACCGCGGACGCGGCCAAAAGCCCGCTCAATGCCCGCATGTTTGTCGCCGCCATGCCAGGCAGCCCGCAAGAAGCAAGCGACGACGACGGCTTCGCACGCGTGCTGTTCGACCAAATCGCCGGCATCAAGGAGGTGCGGATTCAGGATGCGGAGCCGCTCCGCATCGACGGCCAATCGGGATATCAGACGCTGGCGAAGGCCAAGGATGGCGAGAGCGACACCGACATCATGGTCGTGCAATGGCTGCGCTTCGGCACCGGCGGATTTCTACAAATGATCGGTATCGCTCGCGCCGATCAATGGTCGGACATGCTGACGCGTCTGCGCACGGTACGCGACAGCATCGATCCAAAGTGAATTTCGGATTTGCGCTTCAGTTCGCCGGCGTCTTGGCATTGTCGTTGGTGGGCGAAACCGGCGCTGTTTTCGGTCCGCCTTTCGACACCCCGACCAGCGCCGGGCGCAACACCCGCTCGCCGATCACGTAACCGGGCTGCACCACCTGGACGACGCTGCCGGCGGGCACCGTGGGATCGGGCACTTCGAACATCGCTTGATGCAGGTTGGGATCGAATTTCTCGCCCTGCGGCGTGAATTGCCGCACACCGTTTTTTTCCAGCGCTTTGAGGAGTTCGCGCTCGGTCAATTCAACGCCGTCGACCAGCGCCTTGGCGCCATTCTGCGCGCTTGTTCTCAATTCCGGCGTCACTGCTTCGAGTGCGCGGCGCATATTGTCGGCAACGACGAGCACGTCACGCGCAAAGGAGGCGACGCCGTACAGCCGCGAATCGGCGACTTCGCGATCGGTGCGCTTGCGCAGATTCTCCATCTCGGCAAGCGTGCGCAACAGCCGGTCGCGCAGCTCAACCGCCACCGCCACCGGATCCGGCTCGCCCGCAGGCGCGGCAGCCGGTGCGGCGGTTTGTTGCGGCGTGGCCGCGTCGTCCTCGGCGCGAGCGGTGTGGTCCGTCATATCTGGTCTCATTATCTCAAATGCGCACGATCTTATCCGCAGACCGGTATCCACTCTTATGGATCATGCTCCGGCTGTCCGCATATCAGGGCTGAAACGGCAAAAATCAAGCTTTCAGAGACGGTCAGCCGCCGAGGAGCTTGCTGACGACCTTGGCGGTGTAGTCCACCATGGGGACGATGCGCGCGTAATTGAGCCGCGTCGGGCCGATGACGCCGAGCACGCCGACGATATGGCCGGACGCGTCGTGATAGGGTGCCACGATCGTGGAGGAGCCGGACAGCGAGAACAGCTTATTCTCCGAACCGATGAAGACCCGCACGCCCTCGGCCTGCTCGGCGCGGCCAAGGAGATCGATCACCTCGCGCCGGGTCTCCAGATCGTCGAACAGGAGCCGCACCCGTTCGAGGTCGGCGACCGCCTTGAGATCGTCGAGCAGATGCGCTTGGCCGCGCACGATAAGCTTGCGTTCGTCGCTCTCGCCGCCCGACCAGCTCGCCAGCCCTTCGGCGACGATCTTCTTGGTCAGCTGATCGAGCTGAGCCTCGCTTTCCTTGAGGGTACGCTCGATTTCGGCCTTGACCTCATCGAGGCTGTGACCGCGGATGCGCGCGTTGAGAAAATTCGCGGCTTCGGTCAGTGCCGAGGTCGGCAAGCCGACCGGGATATTGAGCACGCGATTTTCCACCTGACCGTCTTCGGCAACCAGGATCACCAGCGCGCGTTCGGGCTCGAGCTGGACAAATTCGATGTGCTTGAGCCGCGGATTCGATTTGGCGGTGAGCACGACGCCGGCGGCGCGGCTCAAGCCCGAGAGCAGGCCGGACGCTTCGGTCAGCACCGCTTCGACCGATTTTCCCTGACCCGAAGCCGCGACTTGCGCCTCGATCGCCCGGCGGTCGTTCTCGGTGAGATCGCCGATTTGCATCAGGGCATCGACGAAAAAGCGCAGCCCGATCTCGGTCGGTAGCCGGCCGGCCGAAGTGTGCGGTGCATAGACAAGCCCGAGCTGTTCGAGATCGGACATGACGTTGCGCACCGAAGCCGGCGATAACGTCATGGGCAGGATACGCGACAGATTGCGCGAGCCGACCGGTTCGCCGGTCGCGAGATAGCTCTCGACGATCTGGCGAAAAATCTCGCGCGAACGCTCGTTGAGCTGGGCAAGACCCAGTTGGTTCACGCCCAGGGAAAAGTCATGGCTGGCCAAAAAGCACTCCGCAACCAATTGCCGCACTCGCGCCCGCTATATATCACTCCGCCGCCGCCATCGCACGGGCGCGCGGAATGCCGCGCAGCAAATCCATAAGCTTACGCACCGTGCCGTATTGCTCCAGCCGATTCACCGCATCGAGCACGGCGGCGATATTCGCGCCGGCAAGGACGCCGTCGGCATAGCGGCGGAATTTTTGCTCGATCTGGGCGCGCGACAGCGGATTTTCGGCTGAGCCAAGCGGATATTCGCAACGCGCCGAGAGGGTCGCGCCGTCGTCCATGACGACGTCCACTTTGGCCTGCGAGCCGGTGATCGCCGGGTCGGCGTGAACCTCGACCTTGTCGGCGGCGAAGCCGCGCAGCTTCGGATCGTCGTAGCGATCGGGTTCGAACTGCGCCAAGGTCAGCGCACGATCGTGCAGGATGACCGCCGCGGTGTAATGCGCCGAGAGCAGCGCCTCGAATTTCGCTTGGTACCTGTCAAAGCCGCCATGCATGTCGAACGTCGCTTGACTGAGCGCGATGTGGACCTGGCGCACGCGCGCGGCATCGATCTTGTGCTTTTCCACGATATCGAACAGCGCCGTGTTCAAGCCCTGAATAAGCGACGCCGACGGCCATAGTCGCAGCGCGATCTGTTCGAGCTCGAAGCGTTTGCCGAGGTCGGCGGTCGCCAATTCCGGCTTGCCGCCGTTGACATAGGCATTGTAGAGGCCGCCGTCCTTGGCGGTGAGGAATTCGCGCGTGGCGGCAAAATTCTGCTGCGCCAGCAGCGCCGCGAGCAGCCCGGACAGCGCGCCGCGGCATTGATGGAATTTCACCGTCGGCGTGCCCCATGCCGCAAACGTTCCCGCAGCTTGGCTGCCGGCGAGACCGAACGCGCGCGCCATGCAGTCGGCATCGAATTTCAGGAGCGAGCCGACCGCCGCCGCGGCGCCGAACGGACCGAGGATGCCCGGCCCATGCCAGCCGCGCGCGCGAAACACCGGATAATCGAGCCCGATGCCGATCCGCGTCGTCACTTCGCATCCCGCGGCGATCGCGACCAGAAGATCGCGGCCGGAAAGTCCGTCGCGCTCGGCGATTGCCAGCGCCGGCGGCACGATTTCCGGCGTAACGTGAGTCATGGTGGCGCGGTGCACGTCGCACATCGTCACCGCGGTAACGAGGTAACCGTTGAGCAGCGTCGCGCCGGCAAGCGACAGCTGCCCGCCGCCGATCACGCTCGACTTGCTGCCCTGCGCCAGAGCCGAAGCGAGCGCCGCGACCTGCCCGGTCTCCTCGCCCTGATGACCGGCCACCGCGCAAGCGAGCGCATCCAAGAGCAGATTCTTGCAATGATCGCGGACGCGTTCCGGCAAATCGCCATAGCTCAGCGTTGCGGCGAATTTCGCCAGTACTTGTGTCGTTTCTTGCGTTCCCGCCACCGTCATATCGATGTCCTTCCCCGGCAAAGTTTCCGAAGCGTAGCGGTTAGCGGCGGCCGCTGGCAATCAGTCGTTTACCGCGCATGGCACTGCGGCCTTGTGGGGTCCATATCCGACCCACTACAAGCGTGGAGCGCCGGCGCGCCGCGCCCGGCAACCGGGAGACCCGCATGCGGCCGAGCCGCCGACAACCTGACGAATTACGTCCCGTTTCGCTCGAACGTGGCGTGGTGAAGTTCGCCGAAGGCTCCTGCTTCGTGAAATTCGGCGAGACTCACGTGCTGGTCACGGCGACGCTGGAGGATCGCTTGCCGCCCTGGCTCAAAGGCCAAGCGCGCGGCTGGATCACAGCCGAATATGGCATGCTGCCGCGGGCGACACTCGAGCGCACACGGCGCGAGGCGTCGGCCGGCAAACAGAACGGCCGCACCGTTGAGATCCAGCGCCTGATCGGCCGCAGCCTGCGTTCGGTGGTCGATCTCAAGGCGCTCGGCGAGCGGCAGATCACTATCGACTGCGACGTGATCCAGGCCGATGGCGGAACCCGCACGGCGTCGATCACCGGGGCCTGGATCGCGCTCTACGACTGCCTTGCCTGGATGAAGACGAGGTCGATGATCGAGGCCGAGGTTTTGCGCGACCATATCGCCGCGATTTCCTGCGGCGTCTGCTCGGGCACAGCGGTTCTCGATCTCGACTATGCCGAGGATTCGCAAGCCGACACCGACGCCAATTTCGTCCTCACCGGCTCGGGCAATATCGTCGAAGTGCAGGCGACCGCGGAAAAGACGCCGTTTTCGGAGGCGCAATTCGGCGCGCTCCTGGCGCTGGCGCGCAAAGGTATCGCCAAGCTCGTCGACCTGCAGAAGATGGCGGTGATGTAGACCGATGACAGAGGACAGACGACGGACGACGGATCACCTGGGCTCGGCGACACCGTCTAACTTTATCCGTCCTCCCTCGTCTGTCGTCCGTCGTCCAATCTCTGGTCGTCTGGTCATCGCCACGCATAACCCCGGCAAGCTTGCCGAAATGCGGCAATTGCTTGCTCCTTACGGCATCGACGCCATATCAGCGGATGAGATGCAGTTAGAAGAGCCGGACGAGACGGGAATGACGTTTCGCGACAACGCGCGCATCAAGGCGCAAGCGGCGGCAAAGGCGGCGGGACTTCCCGCTTTTGCCGACGATTCCGGGCTCGCCGTCGATGCGCTCGACGGCGCGCCCGGCATTCATTCCGCGCGCTGGGCCGGACCCGACCGGGATTTTCCCCGCGCCATGGCGACGATCGAAGAGAAACTACGCGAGCGTGGCGCCACGACGCCGGATCGCCGCACGGCGCATTTCGTCTCGTCGCTCGCCATCGCCTGGCCGGACGGCCGCGGCGAAGAATTCGAGGCGCAGGTCACCGGCACTCTCGTTTGGCCGCCGCGCGGCGACAAAGGTTTTGGCTACGATCCGATGTTCTTGCCCGACGGCCACGATCGCACCTTCGGCGAAATGGGAAGCGAAGAAAAGCACGGTCTGCCGCCGCGGGGAAAAGGCCTGTCGCATCGCGCCCGCGCGTTCGTAAAACTTGCGGAGACGTGCCTTGGAAAACCGTGAACAGGCCTTCGGCGTCTACATTCATTGGCCATTCTGCCTGTCGAAATGTCCCTATTGCGACTTCAATAGCCACGTCCGGCGCGAGCCGATCGACGAGCAACGTTTCACGCGGGCGTTTACCGCCGAGATCGCCGCGACCGCGGCGCGGGTGCCCGACCGCACCGTTTCCACGATCTTTTTCGGCGGCGGCACGCCGTCGCTGATGCAGCCTTCGACCATCGCCGCCGTGCTCGACGCCATCGCGCGGCATTGGCGCGTCGCGCCCGATGCCGAAGTCACGCTCGAGGCCAACCCGACGAGCGTCGAGGCGACGCGCTTTCGCGGTTACCGGACAGCCGGCGTCAATCGCGTGTCGCTCGGCGTGCAGGCGCTCGACGACCGGGTCCTGGCCGAGCTCGGCCGCATGCATTCGGCGCGCGAGGCGCTCGATGCGGTTGCCGTCGCACGCGCGGTGTTCGGCCGCTATTCATTCGATCTGATCTATGCGCGGCCGAACCAAGAACCGAAGGCGTGGGCGAGCGAGTTGAAGAGTGCGCTTGCCGAGGCCGGCGAGCATCTTTCGCTCTACCAATTGACCATCGAACCGGAAACGCCATTCGCCGCGCTTCATGCCGCGGGCAAATTACGCCTTCCCGACGAGGATACCTCGCGCGCGCTTTATGACGCGACCCAGGAGATCTGCGCGGCGCACGGGCTGCCGGCTTACGAGATTTCCAATCATGCGCGGCCGGGCGGCGAATGCCGGCACAATCTGGTCTATTGGCGCGCCCACGAATATGCCGGCATTGGACCTGGCGGACATGGCCGTCTCGATATCGACGGCGAACGGCACGCCACCGCGACCGAGAAGCGGCCGGAAACTTGGCTGAGCCGCGTCGAAATCGAGGGCCACGGCCTGGTCAGCGACGACGTGCTCACCCGCGAAGAAAGGTCCGATGAATTCCTGCTCATGGGGCTGCGGCTCGCCGAAGGCATCGATATTGCAAGTTACACCGAGATTTCCGGCCGGCCGCTCGATCCGGGCCGCATCGCCATGCTGCATGAGCATGGTCTGGTCGAGACCACCGGAAACGGCCGGCTGCGCGTGACTTTGCCGGGCTTTCCGGTACTCGATGCGGTCGTCGCCGACCTCGCCGCCTAGCGGAAATCGCGCCCCCAAAGTTGGAAAACGGAGCCAACATTTCGTAAGCTAGCTTACGTTTCCGTGGGGCAGGCCGCCAACTTACGTTCCAGGCAATTTCGAGATCTTGCGCTGAAATCGAGATTCTTGGAGCGTGATGGCCAACTTAATAAGCTAGCTTATGATTATCCGGCGGCAGATCCGGTAAAACTGCGAGGCGACGGGGAGATGATCTGGGCCCCGGCGCTGGCGACGCGGAGCACCGCGAGTCCCCGATCGTTGGTACCGTCGGGCCGGAAGCGGAACAGTCCGTCAATCCCGGAAAAACCCGACGGATTGGTCAGCACTTGCGGAGAGAATGCCTGCGCGCCTTGGGTTTTCACCAAGGCGGCAACCAAAGCGACCGCATCGTAGGCGAGCGTCGCGGTACGCACCGGATCCTGGTTATAGTGGGCGCGGTAGCGGGTGGCGAAGCTCCGGTAGCCGGTGCCGTCCGGCGCCGCGTACCAGCCGCCGTCAAGCGCCGCCGTCGCGTAGATGCGCGGGTCATCCCACAGACCGGTGCCGAGTAGCTGCAGCCGCTTGAGATTGACGCCGTCGGCGACGATGCCCTGGACGACGTCCGGCACCGCATCACCGCCGTCCGGAATGAACAAGCAGTCGGCGCGGACCGATCCCTGGGCGATGTTGCGAATGGGCGCGGCCATGGCAGCCTTATCGTGCGGGTAGCGCTCGAGCGCGACGATTTGGCTGCCGCTGCGGCGGGCGATGGCTTGCTTGAATGCCGCTTCGACCACCGTGCCGTAGGGATTGTCGGGAATGAGCGCGGCGTAGGAATGCTTCCCCGTCGAAGCCGCATATTGCACGATGCGGTCGACATCCGATTCCGGCAGGAAGCTCAACAGATAGACGCCGTTCGAAGCGACATTGGCGTCGGTCGAAAAGGCGATGACCGGCACATTGCGCGGGCGCGCCACCTGGCCGACGAAGCTGACCGATTGCGAAAACAGCGGCCCGAGAATGATCTGGGCGCCATCGTCGAGCGACTGCTGAGCGGAAAGCCGCGCCGCCTCCGCGGTGCCGCCATCGTCTTTCACGAGAAGCTGAATGTTGGGATTATTGAACTCGCCGATCGCCAATTCCGCGGCATTGCGCATCGACTGGCCGGCAAGGCCGGCATTGCCAGGCGCCGATAAGGGCAGGATCAGGCCGACTTTGACTTGGCCGGTGCCGATGGTCGCGCCCGGCGGCGCCTGCGAGCTCTGCGGCGCCGGCGTCGTCGACAGGTACTGCGAATTTCCCGAGCAGCCGGTCAACAACGCGCCTGCCGCGGCAAGCAAGCCCGCAATCGAGCGGCGCCGTGTTGGCATAGCCGCCGACCCCTGAACCTGCATTTGCGCGGACACGGCGGTTCTCCCCACGACGCCCCGAGCGTAGACGCCATCTAAGGCAACGCCATTCGGACATATTGGCGGCGAATGGTTAACTAAATGAAAAGGATAAGGAATTTGCCGCCGCATGACGCCACAAGGCGGTGACGCTAAGGTGACGTCGATGAGCAATGCATCGCGCAATCCGCCCCCTACAGAAGGCGGCGCACAACGGCGTTACATGCTCGGCGGCCGGCCAACCGACGTAGCCAGGCTCGCGCCAGGGCTGCATATCGTCGCCACTCCCATCGGCAATCTCGGCGACGTCACGCTACGCGCGCTGGAGACACTTGCCGGCGCCGATCTGATCGCCTGCGAGGACACGCGCGTCACCCGTAAGCTGCTCGACCGCTATGTCATCGCGAGGCCGCTGACGCCCTATCATGAGCACAATGCGGCGAAGGCGCGGCCGATGCTGTTGCGCCGGCTCGCCGAAGGCGCCGCGATCGCGCTGGTCTCGGATGCCGGCACGCCGCTCATCTCCGATCCCGGATACAAGCTCGTTCGCGCCGCAAAGGAAGCAGGCCACACGGTCACGGCGCTGCCCGGCGCATCGGCGGTGATGGCGGCTTTGGCCGTCGCGGGCCTGCCGACCGATCAGTTTCTGTTCGCCGGATTTCTGCCGCCGAAGGAAGCCGCGCGGCGCGCCCGCATCGCCGAACTTGCGCGCATCCCGGCAACGCTTGTGCTTTTCGAAGCAGGCTCCCGCATTGCCGCAACGCTCGCCGATCTTGCCGCCGGATTTGGCGGACAGCGCGAGGCGGCGCTGTGCCGCGAACTCACCAAGCTGCACGAGGAAATCCGGCGCGGCGATCTTGCAACGCTGGCGAAAACCTGCGCCGACAACGCGCCGCGCGGCGAGATCGTTGTTGTCATCGCGCCGCCCCAGGCGCTCCAGCGCGTCAGCGCGGCCGAGACCGAAATCTTGCTGCGCCAGGCGCTGCGGCGCGTTTCGCTGAAAGACGCCGTGGGCGAAGTGGCGGATGCGACCGGCCTGCCGCGGCGCGAGGTTTATCAGCGCGCGCTCGCGCTCGCCAAAGAAACCAAGGAAGCCAGGGAAGAGAAACATGGCGCGGCGCGTTGAACCGCTCAAGCCGGCCAAATCCGCCCCGCGCCCGGCCCGCGTCGAGGCGTTTAAGCTCGGACTATCGGCGGAGAGCCGCGCCGCGATGTTTCTCATCGCCAAAGCCTATCGGATCGTGGCGCGGCGCTGGAAAACGCCGTTCGGCGAGATCGACATCGTCGCGCGCCGCCGCCGCGCGCTGGTCTTCGTCGAAGTCAAGGCGCGCGGGACTATCGACGACGCGGCCAACGCGGTGACCGAGCGCGGCAAAAGCCGCATTGTCGGCGCGGCCGAATTCTGGCTCGCGCGGCACCCCGACGACGTCAACGCTGAAATCCGCTTCGATGTCGTCCTGGTCGCGCCCGGCAAAATACCGCGCCATATTGCCAATGCCTTCGATGCCAGCCGCTGAGGCATGGCGATCACGCCCGAAATTGCGTAGAAAACCCCTACGAGTCCGAATATGGCCCTGAACGTCGCCGTCCAAATGGATCCGATCGAGCGGATCAATATCCGCGGCGATTCCACGTTCGCGCTGCTGCTCGAAGCGCAAGCGCGCGCCCACGCGCTGTCCTATTACACGCCCGATCAGCTCGAGATGCGCGATGGCAAGGTATCGGCGACGGTGCGGCCGCTTGCCGTGCGCGACCAACCCGGCGACCACTACACGCTCGGTGAGCCGCGGCACGTCGCATTGTCGTCGTTCGACGTTGTTCTGCTCCGCCAGGATCCGCCGTTCGATTTGGCCTATATCACCTCCACCCACATGCTCGAGCGCCTCCAGCCGAAAACGCTGGTCGTCAACGATCCGGCGCATGTGCGCAATGCGCCGGAAAAAGTCTTTGTCACCGAATTTCCCGATCTGATGCCGCCGACGCTCGTCACCCGCGATCTCGGCGCCGTCAAAAAATTCCGCGCCGAGTTCGGCGACATCGTGATGAAGCCGCTTTACGGCAAAGGCGGCGAGGCCGTGTTCCGGCTCGAGCGCGAGGACCTCAATTTCGGTTCGCTCTACGACCTGTTCGCCGCGACATTCCGCGAACCGTGGGTGGTGCAGAAGTTTCTGCCGGCGATAAGGGATGGCGACAAGCGCATCATCCTGGTCGACGGCGAGTTCGCCGGGGCCATCAATCGCGTGCCGGCGCCCGACGACCTGCGCTCCAATATGGTGCGCGGCGGCGTGCCCAAGGCAACCGACTTGACCGCGCGCGAGCGCGAAATCTGCGCCCGGCTCGGGCCGGCGCTGCGCGAGCGCGGCCTGCTCTTTGTCGGCATCGACGTGATCGGCGGCTTCCTCACCGAGATCAACGTCACCTCGCCGACCGGCATCCGCGCGGTGAAGAATTTCGGCGGTGCCGATATCGCGGCGCTGATCTGGGACAAGATCGAAGCGAAGCGGCTTAAGGCTTAAGCGCGCGCCGGGGCGGGCGAAGCCGTGCCGATAGCCGATGCGGAAGATTTCCGCACCGTCAGGATGAGCACCGCCGCGAGCAGGCAAAGCGCGCCGGCGATAAAGAAAGCAGGCAGATAGGTCGAATACTCGGTGCGCACCAAGCCGGCGCCGAACGCCGCCGAGGCGGCGCCGATTTGATGGCCGGCGAAAATCCAGCCGAACACCATCCCGGCGCGTTCGCGTCCGAACCGGTCGGCGGTCAGCTTGACCGTCGGCGGCACGGTCGCGATCCAATCGAGGCCGTAAAACACCGCGAACAGCGACAGGCCGTAAAACGTGAAATCGGTGAACGGCAGATAGAGCAGCGACAGTCCGCGCAGCCCGTAATACCAGAACAGCAGCCAGCGATTGTCGAAGCGGTCGGACAACCAGCCGGAGCCGATGGTGCCGATGAAATCGAACGCGCCCATCATGGCGAGCACGCTGGCGGCCGCCGTGGCGGCAAGTCCATAGTCGTGACACAGCGTGATGAAATGGGTCTGCACCAGGCCGTTGGTGCTGCTTCCGCAGACGAAGAACGTGGCGAACAGCACCCAGAAGATCGGCACGCGCGCGCAATCCCGTAGCACGATGAGCGGCGACATCAGCAACGACACGAGCCCGACGCCTGAGGGCGGCAGCGGCGACACCGCGGTTTCGCCATAGAGCGGCAGATTGAGGTCGCTCGGCCGGTCCCGCATGAGAACGAGCGCCACGATCGCGGTGAGCGCGAGCACGCCGGACACGAAGACAAGCGCGATGCGCCAGCCGAACCGGGTGGTGAGCTCGGCAATGAGCGGCAGGAACACGAGCTGGCCGGTCGCGGAGCTCGCCGCCAGCATGCCCATCACCAGGCCGCGGCGATGATTGAACCAGCGCGTCGCAACCGTCGCCGCCAGAACCATCGCGGTGAGACCGGTGCCGACGCCGACCACGATGCCCCACAGGACGATGAGCTGCCATAATTGCGTCATCGCCAGCGAAGTCAACAGGCCCGCCGCGATCAGCGCCAGGGCGGCGACGATGACGCGGCGAACACCGAAGCGATTCATGAACGCGGCGGCGAACGGGCCAAACAAGCCGTACAGCACGATGCGCAGTGCCAGCGCCGAGGAGATTTGCGCATCGCTCCAGCCGAACTCGTGCTCCAGCGGCACGATCAGCACGCCGGGCGTACCCATCGCCGCGGCGGTGACCAGCATGGTGAGGAAGGTAGCGCCGACAACGACCCAGCCGTAGTGGATGTTGCGGCGGGCAAGCGATGCGGCCAATGCCGTGGAGGCCATCTGTTGCTATTCCGGTTTATCCGTAGTCCCGTTGCCGGCCGCGAATTAAATGATAGTCATCATCATTACTTGCTTATTGATGTCGATCGTCATATAAGTTGTCAAGCGCGACGACCGAACGCATGGCAGGAGTGCGCAATGAGAGTGAGCCGCCAGAAGGCCGCCGAGAATCGCGAACGCATCATCGATACGGCCGGCGCGTTGTTCCGCCAAAAGGGATTTGACGGCATCGGCGTCGCCGACATCATGAAAGCGGCCGACCTGACGCATGGCGGCTTCTACGGCCATTTCGCCTCGAAGGACGATCTCGTGGCGCAGGCGAGCCGGCGGGCGATGGCGCGCGCCGCCGTCAATTGGAGCAAAGTCGTTGCCGATGCGCCGCAACGAGCCGTATGCGGCGCTGCTGGCGCACTATCTGTCGCCGCGCCATCGCGACGACCCGGGCCGGGGCTGTGCATTCGCGGCGCTAAGCGGCGATGCGGCGCGTTGCGGCAAGTCGGTTCGCGCCGCTTTTGCGAACGGCCTCGAGCCGCTGATCGACATCGTTGCGAAAGCCATCCCGGGCCGATCGAAAGCGGCGCGGCGGCGCAAGGCCGTCGCCGCGGTGGCTGAGCTGGTCGGCGCTTTAATTCTGGCCCGCGCCGTTGATGATCGGTCGTTGTCGGATGAAATCCTCGAAGCCGCCCGGCATGAACTCCTCGCCGCCGCGGGTGGGTAGGCTCGGAACTCTGTTCATGAATTGTTCTTGCCAGCCTTGGGCGATTATGTACTTGACGTACCGGATGGGTCATGATAGTCTCGCTCCTAGATAGGGGTAAGGCTGTGACAATAAACAAGATTTACACGGACGACAACGCGGCGCGCAAGCACCTCGAAAAGCTGCTTTGGCCCGAAGGCCCGTTCTGCCCGCACTGCGGCAATGCAGACCCGAACCGCATCCATAAATTGAATGGCAAGAGCACTCGCGCGGGCGTGCATAAGTGCCGGGAGTGCGAGAAGCCCTTTAGCGTGACCGTGGGGACCGTGTTCGAATCCAGTCACGTCCCGCTGCACAAGTGGGTTTACGCAACGCACCTGCTTACGGCGTCCAAGAAAGGCATATCCAGCCACCAACTCATGCGAATGATCGGCGTGAGTTACAAAACGGCTTGGTTCATGAGCCACCGTATCCGCGAGGGCATGCGCCCCGCCAGCCTGACGCCTATGGGTGGCAGCGGTCAGACCGTCGAAGCCGACGAGACCTATATCGGCCGCTTGGAGGGCGTCCCCAAACAGCGCACGGGCGGCGCACACAAAAACATCGTTCTGACTCTCGTTGAACGCGGCGGATCGGCGCGCAGTTTCCATATCGACAGTACCAGCATTGCCGATATCGTGCCGGTCGTTCGTCAGAACGTGCGCCGCGAAAGCCATTTTATGACCGACGAGGCGCAACACTATAAGGCGCTGGGCCGAGAGTTTACGTTGCATGGCCGCGTCGATCATTCCGTCCATGAATATGCCCGCGACGGCTATATCCACAGCAACACGGTTGAGAATTACTATTCTATCTTCAAGCGCGGCATGAAGGGCGTCTATCAGCATTGTTCGGAGAAGCATCTTCACAGGTATTTGTCCGAGTTTGATTTTAGATACTCAAACCGCGTGGCACTTGGCGTGAACGACGAAAGCCGCGCGGAGAAAGCATTACAGGGCATCACTGGAAAGCGACTGACATATCGACGGCCTCACAGAACCCATGTCCATTAAGCAACTGGCAGAACGCTTTTTACGCTGGCGCAAACGCAAGAAACCCAAATGAACCGCGGATTTGCAGGTCTCGACTTGGAAGCTGATGGGGACACATTCATGCTTTCCGTTACGAATGCGGCTGGCGAGACAACGCACGTAAAACTGACGGCGGAGCAGCTTCTAGTTCTAGCCCAATCAGCTCCCAATTTTCGGGAGCGCATTCTTTCACAACGGCATCCATCACCAGGGAAGGTTGACGCGGTGGTAGCAACTCCAGTGATCCAGATTGCGTTGAATACAGACGCGCTGGACCAAGATATTCTTTTGAGCATGTACGGAGTAAATTGGGCGGCACAAACGTTTGCGATCCCCGCGCATATTGCGGAGCATCTTGTCGAACGGCTTCCGGATTGGATTGCAAAACTAAAGACGGATCGGACGAAGCAATAATTTCAGTCTGATTTTCCGCTTTCCCGCTGCCCAATCTCGCGCGCAAGGTCCGCGATCTTCTCGGGATTGTTTTTAATTTCCTCGATAAGCGCATCGTCATCACGCCGCTTGCGCTTGCCGAGAGGCTTGTGTGGCGTCGGTGGGGTTTTCAACAGCCGCTGCAAAACGTCGTCCCGCTCCTGATTCGCTTTGTCTGCCATGGAATTGTCTAGCCCTTTCCACAGGAAAACGACTTTGCGGTGTGTAACGGGGATTACCCTTCTTGACTGTTGTGTCGTCCCGCAAAGTCACCAAGCTTGATGACTGCCATGGAATGTAAGGGACCGAGGCTAGGCCAACTAGCCCGGCCCGTACTTGGCTGGCGCGCTCGCTGCGGGCCGACCGCCTCGTAGACCAGTCTTCCCGCCGGTTCGGAGACGGCGGCTCAGTTCCCGGAGGCATTTTGCGGTGCTCCGCGAAAGGTCCCTTAAGAGGCCGGGAAGTGGGCCGCTCTCGCTTTGCCACCGGGCGCGGCCCCTTCTTTTCCCGACGCATAAGCCGCCACAAATGGCCTGTGCGCCGCAAGTGGAGAACCCCAAGAAATTCTTGTCGTGCGATTTTCGCCACACGATCCCGTCGGCAACGAAGGGAGGGGAAAGATCCAGTACGTCAAGTACATAAATGCCCAGCCTTGCTGGATTAGGCTACGTTTCCCGCTACGGCAGGGGCTGACATGGTCCAGCGCGTCTCCACGGTTTCGTTCGAGGGCATCGAGGTGCGGCCCGTCGACGTCCAGGTCCAGGTGGCGCCGGGCATGCCGGCCTTCACCATTGTCGGCCTCCCTGACAAGGCGGTCTCGGAAGCGCGGGAACGGGTCCGCTCGGCCCTGATCGCATCCGGGCTTGCTTTGCCGGCGCGCCGCATCACCATCAATCTCGCGCCCGCCGATCTGCCCAAGGAAGGCAGCCATTACGACCTGCCAATCGCGCTCGGGCTGATGGCGGCAATCGGCGCTATTCCGCACGATGCGCTATCGGGCTTTACGGTCTTGGGCGAGCTCGGCCTCGACGGCTCGATCGCGCCCGTGGCCGGCGTCTTGCCCGCCGCCATCGGCGCCAATGCGCGCAGTGAAGGCCTGATGTGCCCGGCGGCATGCGGGCCGGAAGCGGCCTGGGCGAGCCCTGAAATCGAGATCATCGCCGCGTCTTCGCTCATTCAGCTCGCCAATCATTTCAAGGGCACCCAAGTGCTGTCGCGGCCGCAGCCGAAAATACTGGAAGTGGACGGTCCCGCACTCGACCTTGCCGACATCAAGGGCCAGGAAAGCGCGAAACGCGCGCTCGAAGTCGCTGCGGCCGGCGGCCACAACTTGCTCATGGTCGGCCCGCCCGGCGCCGGTAAATCGATGCTCGCGGCGCGGCTGCCCTCGATCCTGCCGCCGCTGGCGCCGGCCGAATTGCTCGAAGTTTCCATGGTCGCCTCGGTCGCCGGCGAGATCAAAGGCGGCGCGCTGACCAATCGGCGCCCGTTCCGCGCGCCGCACCATTCCGCCAGCATGCCGGCTCTGGTCGGCGGCGGCTTGCACGCGCGGCCGGGAGAAATCTCGCTCGCACATCAAGGCGTGCTGTTTCTCGACGAGCTGCCGGAATTCCAGCCGCAGGCGCTCGAATTCGTTGCGCCAGCCGCTCGAATCCGGCGAAGTCTCGATCGCGCGCGCCAATCACCGCGTCACCTATCCGGCGCGCTTCATGCTGGTCGCGGCGATGAACCCCTGCCGCTGCGGGCGCGCCGACGAGCCCGGTTTTGCCTGCCGCCGCGGGCCCAACACGCGCTGCTCCGCCGACTACCAGGCGCGCATTTCGGGTCCGCTGCTTGACCGCATCGACCTGCATATCGAAGTGCCGGCGGTCACCGCCGCCGATCTCATCCTGCCGCCGCCCGCCGAAGGCAGCCGCGAAATCGCCGAGCGCGTCGCGTCAGCCCGCGAGCGGCAAGCGGCGCGCTATGCCGCGATCGGCCTGCCGCACGTCCGCAGCAATGCCGCGGTCGCCGGCGCGGTGCTGGAAGACGTGGCGAAGCCGGACGCCAGCGGGCTTGCGCTATTGCGCGAAGCCGCCGACGCAATGCGGCTCTCCGCGCGCGGCTATCACCGCGTGCTTCGCGTCGCGCGCACGCTCGCCGATCTCGACGGCCTCGACAAAGTCGGCCGCGTGCATTTGGCGGAGGCGCTGTCCTACCGCGCGCTGGCGGACGAGATCAGGCGGGCGGCGTAAACCTACCCGGCGCCGTTGCCGTGAACCCCGCCGCGCATGCCGATGGCCGACAGAAATTCCTGCCGCGTCTCGGCGTGATCGCGGAACACGCCGAGCATGCGGCTTGTCACCATGGTGACGCCGGGCTTGTGCACGCCGCGCGTGGTCATGCATTGGTGCGTCGCCTCGGTGACCACGGCGACGCCGTGCGGTTTGAGCACGGCGTCGAGACAGGCCGCGATCTCAGCCGTCATTTTCTCCTGAATCTGCAAGCGCCGCGCAAAAACTTCGACCAGCCGCGCCAATTTGGAAATACCGACGACGCGGCTGCGCGGCAGATAGCCAATATGCACGCGGCCGATGATCGGCGCGAGATGATGCTCGCAATGCGACTCGAAGCGGATGTCGCGCAACACCACAACTTCGTCGTAGCCGCCGGTCTCTTCGAAGGTGCGCTTAAGGTATGCGCGCGGATCGTCGCCGTAACCGGAAAACCATTCCTCATAGGCGCGAACGACACGGGCCGGCGTGGCCCGGAGTCCCTCGCGGTCCGGATCGTCGCCGGCCCAACGGATGAGCGTGCGCACCGCGGCCTCGGCCTGCGCACGTGCGGGGCGCTCGGGGCTCGGCCCGGCAAATTTCGCGCGCGATCGCTTGGAACTCACAGCTTTATCCATCCGATTTCTCCGGGCCGGGGCTTTCGATCAAAGCGCCGAATAATGAGCCCCAAACGGATTGAGGCCAGGGCATGTTAACAAAGCATCAACCCTTCCTCCAATCGCATCCGATCACCTTAGAACCGCCGGTCCCGGCGCAAGCAATAGGCAAGGTTCCTAGGCCAAAATCCCGGTCGCTACATCGACAAACCGGGCCTAAACGCGGCTTGCGACCGAGCGAGCCGCACCGTGCCGAGCCGGGACAGGGACCATGCGGAGTCGCGCCAGTTTCCGAACGCCCGCGATCCTCAGCCGCCGGCTCCTCTCGCTCGTCGTCCGCGCACTCGCCATCACCTCGATGTCGTTTGCGGTCGCTTTCGGCTTCCTGTCGGGGGCGACGGCCCCCGGCGCGCACTACGATCCGAACTCGTTTGCGATCGGGGTCGCGGCTTTGTTCGGCGCGTCGTGCGGCGCGATGGGTATCCTGCTTTCGCGGATCCGCCAGATGAAGGCGGAACTGCGGGGGCTTGAGGCGCGCCTCGATGAAGCCGAAGACCGCCATTGGGAGTTTCGGGAAGCGCAGGACCGCGCCAAGAGCTTTTTCGAGGCGCAAGGCGACGTCATTGTGCGGCGCGACGGCAATGGCGCGATTACCTACGCCAATGATGCGTTCTGCACGCTCGCCGGATGCGCTCGTGAAGATCTGTTAGGCGCCAGCTTCGCGCTTGCCGTGGAGGAACAAGGCGAGACCACGCTCCTTCCGGACGGCACGCGGGTGCACGATCAGAAAATCGCGGCGCCCGACGGTGCGCGCTGGATCGCATGGCGCGAAGTCACCGTGCGCTCCGATACCGGCAGCGAGATGCAAAGCGTCGGCCGCGACGTGACCGACCGCGTTATCGCCGAACGGGCGCTGGCCGATGCCCGCGATCAAGCGGAAGCCGCCAACCGGGCCAAGTCGCGCTTCCTGGCGATGGTCTCGCATGAGATCCGCACGCCGCTTAACGGCATACTCGGCATGGCCGATCTCCTCGGCGACACGCCGCTGGTTCCCGAGCAAGCGACCTACCTCACGGCGATGAAAACATCCGGCGCCACCTTGGTGTCGTTCATCGAGGAATTGCTCGATCTGGCGAAGATCGAGGCCGGACGGCTCGATCTCGCGCCGCGGCCATTCGCGCTTGCCGCTTTTATCGAAGAGGCGGTCGAGCTTTTAGGGCCGCGCGCGCAGGCCAAGGGACTCGAAATCTGCGGTTACGTCGATGAGCGCCTGCCGTCGCGCGTGGTCGGCGATGCGGCGCGGCTGCGCCAAGTGATTTTCAACCTCGTCGGCAATGCGATTAAATTCACTGAAACCGGCGGCGTTTCGATCATCGTCGAGCCGGGCGCGCATCCGGATGAAATCCTCGTCGCCGTGCGCGACACTGGCATCGGTATCGCGCCAGAAGATCAGACGCGCGTATTCTTCGAGTTCGAACAAGCCGACGTCGGCTCAACGCGCAAATTCGACGGCATCGGCCTTGGTCTCACCATCTCCAAGCGCATCGTCGAGCGCATGGCGGGCTCGATCGCCATCGAGAGCACTCAAGGTCAGGGTTCGACATTTCGCGTCGCCGTTCCGCTGCCCCGCGCCGGCGACAGTGACGAGCCACCGGTGGCGGTTCCCGACCTTTCCGGCAGCGACATTCTTATCGTCGCGCCGGCCGCGGTCGAGGCGTCATTGCTGGCGCGGCGCCTGCAGCGCTGGGGCGCGCGCACGACGATCGTTCCCGATGAGGCGGTCGCAGCGGCGCTCCTGCCCGAGCAGCCATGGAGTGCGGTGCTGGTCGATCACGCGCTCGGTAGCTCCGCCAGCGCGGCGTTGGCGCGTATGACGACGGCGATCCGCCGGCGCATCGTGCTGGTCACGCCGGCCATGCGCAATGAACTCGCAAGCCTCAAGGAAGCCGGCTTCAGCGGCTATTTGATCAAGCCGGTGCGCGCAGTCTCGCTTGCGGCGCGCTTTGCGGCCGACGATGCCTTCGATCACGGCGCAGCCATCGAGCCCGTGGAAACACCGAGCCCGGCGCCCGCCAGCGGCGGCCTCTCGGTTCTGGTCGCCGAGGACAATGAGATCAACGCGCTCCTTGTCCGCGCGCTTTTGGTCAAGCTTGGCCATCGTCCGACCATGGCCGGCAGCGGCGGCGCGGCAATCGAATGTTGGCTCGCCGCGCGCGCCGCCGGCGTACCATTCGATCGCGTGCTCATGGATCTGCACATGCCGGGCATGGATGGTCTCCAAGCCGCTCGCCGGATTCGCATGTTCGAAGCCGAGGATGATAGCCCGCACACGCCGATCATCGCGCTTACCGCGAATGCCTCCGCCGAAGATCGCGAGGACAGCCTCGCCGCCGGCATGGACGGTTTTCTGGTCAAGCCGCTCGACCGCGACCGGCTTGCCAATGCGCTTGTCATAGCGGACGCAGCCGCATTCGCGGCGTAGCGTTTTATTGGAGCATGATCTTTTCGGAAAACCGGTTCCCACTTTTCCGGATTATGCTTTACAACCTGCGCAGCGCCACTTCTTCGACCTGGTGGCTTTCGCCTTTCTTGAGGATCAGATCGGCGCGCGGCCGCGTCGGCAAAATGTTCTCGTGCAGATTGACAAGATTGATGCGGTTCCAGATCGACGTCGCCGTGACGACAGCCTCCTCGTCCGACAGCCGCGCGTAGCGATGAAAGTAGGATTTCGGATCGGCGAAGGCAGTGCCGCGCAGCGTCAGGAAGCGGCTGACATACCACGACAGCAGCACGTCTTCGTCGGCGTCGAGATAGACCGAAAAATCGAAAAAGTCCGAGACGAAGGGAACAGCCTTGCCGTCCTTCGGCAAGCGGCCGGCCTGCAGCACATTGAGTCCCTCGACGATCAGGATCTCCGGCCGGTCGATCTCGATCCATTGATTGGGAATGACATCGTAGATCAGATGCGAATAGACCGGTGCGCGCACCGGGCGCCGGCCGGCTTTGATGTCGGAGAGAAAGCGCAACAAAGCCGGCAGGTCGTAGCTTTCCGGAAAGCCCTTTTTCTCCATCAGGCCTTCGCGGTCGAGCACCGCATTGGGGTAGAGAAAGCCGTCGGTGGTGATGAGGTCGACCTTGGGCACGTTCGGCCAACGAGCCAGCAAAGCCTCCAATACGCGCGCCGTTGTCGACTTGCCGACCGCGACCGAGCCGCCGACGCCGATAATATAAGGCATCTTGGCGTCTTCGGTGCCGAGAAAGCCTTGCTGCGCGCGAAACAGATTTTGCGTCGCCGCCACGTAGAGCGAGAGCAGTCGCGACAGCGGCAGATAGATCTCCTCGACCTCCGACATATCGAGCCGGTCGTGCATCGAGCGCAGCCGGGCGACTTCGGCCGGCTCGAGCGTCATCGGCGTATCCTCGCGCAGCGTCGCCCATTCGGCGCGCGAGAATACGCGATAGGGCGATACGTCCGCTTCGGTGCGCTGCTCCATTTCGAATAAACCTCACCCGCCCTTGCGCGCCGTCTTCTCGTCGAGGCCCGATTGGCGCGTGCGCGCGCCGAGCTCGGCCTCAACTTCGTCAAGCGTGATGCCGCGGGCATGGAGCACGACCAACAGGTGATAGAGCACGTCGGCGGCTTCCGCGATCATGCGGTCCTTATCTTCGCCGACCGCGGCGATGGCCGCTTCGACGGCTTCTTCGCCGAGTTTTTTGGCGCAATGGATCACGCCGCGGTCGAGCAATTTGCGGGTATAGGAGACATCCGCACTCTCCCGCGCGCGGTCCCTCACGCGCTGTTCGAGGTCATGGAGGGTGAAACTCGGCATGGATTGTTCCTTATCATCTCTGCCGGGAATATTCTCTAGCCATTCAACAAGCCAGATCACGGATCGAGCCGCACGGCTAAGCCGGCCTTCGCCATGTACTCCTTCGCCTGACGCACGGAATACTCGCCGAAGTGGAAAATCGTGGCGGCGAGCACGGCGGTGGCGTGGCCGTCGCGGATGCCGGCAACGAGATGATCGAGGTTGCCGACGCCGCCCGAGGCGATGACCGGCACCGACACCGCATCGGCGACGGCGCGCGTCAGCGCGATATCGATAGCCATGCCGGGTGCCGTCGCGATCCATCGAGGTGAGCAGGATTTCGCCGGCGCCGAGGGCGACCACCTCACGCGCATAGCCGACGGCGTCGATTGCCGTGGGGTTGCGGCCGCCGTGAGTAAAGATTTCCCAGCGCGCCGGCTCGGCCGGCCGCGACACCTTCTTGGCGTCGATCGCAACCACGATGCACTGATCGCCGAATTTTTCCGCCGCCTCTTTCACGAATTCGCGGCGCGACACCGCCGCGGTGTTGATCGAGACTTTATCGGCGCCGGAAGCCAAGAGCGCGCGGATATCCTCGATGCTGCGCACGCCGCCGCCGACGGTGAGCGGCATGAAACAGGCTTCCGCTGTCCGCCGCACCACGTCGAGCATGATGCCGCGGTTTTCGTAGCTTGCGGTGATATCGAGAAAAGTGAGCTCGTCGGCGCCCGCTTCGTCATAGGCGATGGCCGCGGCGACCGGGTCGCCGGCATCGCGCAGGTTGATGAAATTGACGCCTTTGACGACGCGGCCGTCCTTCACGTCGAGGCAGGGAATGACGCGGACCTTAAACATATCAGGCCGTAGCCGGCGCGCCGCGCAGCAGCGCAAGCGCGGCTGCCGCATCGAGCCGGCCGTCATAGAGCGCGCGGCCAACGATGACTCCTTGCAGTTTTTGCGCGCGCGGTTTCAGCAAAGCGCGCACGTCGTCGAGCGAGGCGAGGCCGCCCGAAGCGACAACCGGAATCGAGATCTGTTCGGCAAGCGCGACCGTCGCCTCGAGATTGAGGCCCTCGAGCATGCCGTCGCGCGTAACGTCGGTAAAGATAATTGCCGCGACGCCGGCGTCCGCGAAGCGGCGCGCGATATCGATCGCCCCAAGTTCCGAAGTCGCCGCCCAGCCTTCGACCGCCACTTTGCCGTCGCGCGCGTCGAGGCCGACGGCGACGCGCCCAGGATGAGCGCGCGCCGCCTCCCTGACCAATCCCGGATCGCGCACCGCAGCGGTGCCGATAATGACCCGAGCGATGCCCTTGCCGAGCCATGCGTCAATCGTCGCGCGATCGCGGATGCCGCCGCCCAGCTGTACCGGGATTTTCACCGCCGCGAGTATGCCCTCGACCGCAGCGGCGTTCATCGGCCTGCCGGCAAACGCGCCGTCGAGATCGACAAGGTGCAGATATTCAAAACCCTGCTGCGCGAACACGCGCGCCTGCGCCGCCGGATCGCGGTTGAACACCGTCGCCCGCGCCATGTCGCCTTGCTGCAACCGCACGGCTTCGCCGTTTTTCAGATCGATGGCGGGAAAGAGAATCACGGCTTCCACTTCAAGAAATTCGCGATCAGCGCGAGGCCGAGTTTCTGGCTCTTCTCGGGGTGAAATTGCGTACCGACGATATTGTCGCGCCCGACGATCGCGGTCACGGCGCCGCCGTAGTCGGCTGCGGCGACGAGATCGGCCGGTAGCGCCGGATTGAGCTGATAGGAATGCACGAAATAAGCATGGCGGCCCTGCGGACCAAGCGCCAAACCGTCGATCAACTTGTGCGGACGCGTCACGTTGAGCGTGTTCCAGCCCATATGCGGGATTTTCAGGCTCGGATCGCTCGGCGTGATCCGGTCGACTTCGCCGGCGATCCAGCCGAGGCCTTCCGTGATTTCGTATTCGCGCCCGCGCTCGGCGAGGAGTTGCATGCCGACGCAAATGCCGAAGAACGGCCGCCCCTTGCGGCGAACCGCGTCCTCGAGCGCCTCGACCATTCCGGCAACCGCGTCGAGCCCGCGCCGGCAGTCGGCAAAGGCGCCGACCCCCGGCAGCACCACGCGATCGGCGCGCGCCACCATAGCCGGATCATTGGTCACAACGATCGGCTGATCCAACCCGGCTTCATGCGCCGCGCGCTCGAACGCCTTCGCGGCCGAATGCAGGTTGCCGGAGCCGTAATCGACGATGGCGACGCTCACCGCTGCGCTCCCGGCTCGGGGAACAGGCCGATAACGCCGGACGCTTCGGACACGGCCGCAGCCGGCGATGCCGCCGGGGGCGGCGGCGTCCCGCTACGAGCGGATGCGCCGCGGACCCAGATCTCGAAAAACCGCCGCTCGGCGTCTTCGACACCGTCGCCGCTGACAATCCCGACATTTCTCCAGCGCCGGCGCCTGAGCGTGAAGCGCCGCAGCGTGCTCGCCTCGAATCCGGCCAACAGCGAGATCAGGACGCCGACACATGCGATCACGAAAGCGGAGACACCCAGGATGCGCATCGTAGTATCGAGCCCTGCCATAACGACAAGATAGATCACGAACACCAACCATAGGCGGTGGCGCAACATCCAGAACGGCGTGAGCAGGAACGCCCACCAGTAAAATCCATCGCGCACAAAGATAAAGCGCTCGGGCTCGGCCAAAACATCGGCGGCCCGCAGCGGCGGTTCATGGACGGTATAAACGGACATCGACTTCGTCTTTCAGAATATTTTATTGGTGCATGATCTTTGCGGAAAACCGGTTCTCACTTTTCCGGATCATGCACTCAGCGTGCCTTTGGTCGACGGCACTTCGTTGGCGGCCCGCGGATCGATGGCAATGGCCGCACGCAGCGCCCGCGCCAGACCTTTGAAGCACGATTCGGCAATATGATGATCGTTGGCGCCGTAAAGCGTGGCGACGTGCAACGTCACGGCGGCATTCACCGCGAATGCCTGAAACCATTCCGCAATGAGTTCGGTGTCGAACGGCCCGATCTTGGCGCGCACGAACTCGACCTTGAACACCAGGAACGGCCGGCCGGATATATCGATCGCCACGCGGGTGAGCGCCTCGTCCATCGGCACGTGCACGTCGGCGTAGCGGGTAATGCCCTTCATATCGCCGAGCGCCTGTTTTAACGCCTGGCCGAGCGCGATGCCGACGTCCTCGGTGGTGTGGTGATGATCGATGTGCAGATCGCCCTTGGCCTGCACGCTGATGTCGATGCGGGAATGCCGCGCCAACAGATCGAGCATGTGGTCGAGAAAACCGATGCCGGTCGCAATCGACGCGCGGCCTTCGCCGTCGAGATCGACCGCGACCTCGACGTTGGTCTCCTTGGTGGTGCGCTTTACTGACCCTTTACGCATCTGGCGCCTGGCGCATTGCGCTCTCCGCACGGTAATCGTGGGCCTTTTATCAGGGCTTGGTCCGACCCGCCACTGCCACAAAGTGCATTTGCATTGCCGGCGGCCAACTCCTAAATCATGCCTAGACCATAGGTTTTCCACCGCATGTCTTCCTCCGAAACCGGCCAATCCGGCCAGTCGCTCGACAAGATCTGGCACGCCACGACAATCCTGACCGTCCGCAAGGGCGGGCTGGTCGCCGTCGGCGGCGACGGCCAAGTTTCGATCGGACAGACCATTGTCAAAGCCAACGCCAAGAAGGTGCGCCGGCTCGGCGGCGGCGCCGTCATCGGCGGCTTTGCCGGCGCCACCGCCGACGCTTTCACGCTGTTCGAGCGGCTGGAAATCCAAGCTCGAACAATATCCCGGCCAGTTGACGCGCGCGGCCGTCGAACTCGCCAAGGATTGGCGCACCGACCGCTTTTTGCGCCGGCTCGAAGCCATGATGATCGTCGCCGACAAGGACGTGTCGCTCGTGCTCACCGGCACCGGCGACGTGCTCGAGCCTGAAGCCGGCATCGTCGGCATCGGGTCCGGCGGCAACTACGCGCTTGCCGCCGCGCGCGCACTCGTCGACGGGCCGCTCGATGCCGAAGCAATCGTGCGCCGCGCCCTCGACATTGCCGCCGACATCTGCGTCTACACCAACCGCAATGTGACCGTGGAAACGTTGACAGCGTGACCGACTTTTCCCCGCGCGAAATCGTCTCCGAGCTCGACCGCTTCATCGTCGGCCAGACCGATGCCAAGCGCGCGGTCGCGATCGCGCTGCGCAACCGCTGGCGCCGGCTGCAGCTCGACGACCGGCTGCGCGAAGAAGTACTGCCGAAGAACATTCTGATGATCGGTCCGACCGGCGTCGGCAAGACCGAGATTTCGCGGCGGCTCGCGAAACTCGCGGGCGCGCCGTTCCTCAAAATCGAAGCGACGAAATTCACCGAGGTCGGTTATGTCGGCCGCGATGTCGAGCAGATCGTGCGCGATCTGGTCGAAATCGCCATTGCCTTGACGCGCGAGAAGAAACGCAAGGACGTGCAGGCGCGCGCGGCGAAGGCCGCCGAAGATCGCGTGCTCGATGCGCTGGTCGGCGCCAATGCCAGCGCGTCGACCAAGGAAGCGTTTCGCAAAAAGCTGCGCACCGGCGAGCTCAACGACAAGGAGATCGAGATCGAGGTGCAGGCCGCCGGCGGCGGCATGCCGCTGTTCGACATTCCCGGCATGCCGGGCGCGCAGATGGGTGCGATTTCGATCGGCGACATTTTCGGCAAGCTCGGCGGCAGCCGCACCAAGACACGCCGCGTCACGGTGCAGGATTCCTACGAAATTCTGATCAACGAGGAATCGGACAAACTGCTCGACACCGATCAACTGACGCAGGAAGCGATCAAGGTGGTCGAGAACAACGGTATCGTGTTCCTCGACGAAATCGACAAAATCTGCGTGCGCGAGGGCCGCGTCGGCGCCGACGTGTCGCGCGAAGGCGTGCAACGCGATCTGTTGCCGCTGATCGAAGGCACCACCGTCGCCACCAAGCACGGCGCGGTGAAGACCGACCATATCCTGTTCATCGCCTCGGGTGCGTTCCACATATCTAAGCCGTCCGATCTGTTGCCGGAACTGCAGGGCCGCCTGCCGATCCGCGTCGAGCTCAAGCCGCTCACGCGTGACGATATGCGGCGCATCCTCACCGAACCCGAGGCCTCGCTGATCAAGCAATACATCGCGCTGATGGCCACCGAAGGCGTGACGCTGGAATTCACGGAGGACGCCATCGATGCAGTGGCCGATATAGCAGTGGCGGTGAATTCGAGCGTCGAAAATATCGGCGCTCGGCGGCTGCAAACCGTGATGGAGCGCGTGCTCGACGAGGTGTCGTTCGGCGCCCCCGACCGTTCCGGCGAGACGGTAAATATCGACGCCGCCTATGTGCAGAAGCACGTCGGCGACCTCGCCAAGAACGCGGATTTAAGCCGGTTTATCCTGTAGCGGCGCGCGCCTCCGCGCGGTCATTGTGACGCGTCGCAACCGCATGGCGGGGCCTCGCATTTGCGGCTAATCTTTCCCATCCAGCCGGGGCCGGCCATGCTTACGCGCCGCCGTTTGATTGCGTTTTCCGCCGTGTCGACGCTCGCGCCGAATTTTTTTGCGCGAGCGCAAGCGCAGTCGAACGCCTGGCCCAATCGATCCGTTCGTTTGATCGTGCCGCTCGCGGCGGGAGGACCGACCGACACAGTGGCACGCGTCCTCGCCGATCAATTGTCGAAGCTGTGGGGCCAACAGGTCGTCATCGAGAATAAGCCGGGCGGCGGCACCAACGTCGGTAACGAATTCGTCGCCCGGTCCGAGCCCGACGGCTACACCGCGCTCTACGGCACCTCATCGCTGGCGACCGTTGTCGGTCTTTACCACGCGCTCGACTACGACCCGGCTGCGGATCTCGCCCCGGTATCGCTCGTCGCCAAGTTTCCATTCTTCATGTTCGTGCCAAATTCTTCGCCGGCCAAGACGGTCATGGAGTTTATCGCCGACGTGAAAGCACATCCGGGTAAACGCATCATGGGCTCTCCCGGCACCGGCAGCGCGCCGCATCTCACCGAGGAGCTGTTCCTGCAGATGGCCAACATCAAGATGACGCATGTGCCTTATCACGGCGCTGCGCCCGCATTCATCGACCTCATCCCCGGCCGCATCGACTGTTATTTCGGCAGCGGCGAATTGCTCAACTATTCGCGGTCAGGCCAGGTGCGCGCGCTGGCGACGACCAGCGCCGAGCGATCCGCGGCGGAGCCGGAATTACCGACCATCGCCGAGGCCGGCGTGCCCGGTTACGCAGTCGATTCGTGGCAGGGCGTGTTCCTGCCGGCCAAGACGCCATCCGAGATCATAAGCAAAATGAGCACGGACATTACCGCCGCCCTCGCCGTGCCGGAGATCAAGGATAAGCTTGCGCGCACCGCCTATGCGGCAGCGGGCTCGTCACCGGACGAGCTTCGCAAATGGTTGCAGGCGGACACCGCGAAATGGAGCGCCGTGATCAAAGCGGCAGACATCAAGATCGATTAGACCATGATTCCGAAAAGCTCGCCCGCGGAACTCGATCCGGGGGTGGCCGCCGGTTCTCGGAAAAGATCATGCTCAAATCAAAAATCTAGTTCTTTGCCTGCTCTTGCTTGATCTCGCGGATCAACGCCATCCATTTCTCAACCTGGGCGAGGACACGCGTATCGTCGGCGCTGCTGCGCGTTGCTGCTGACTTCATCGGCGCGGCGAGATTATCGGACATGAGCACTCCTGCGAACGACGGCGCTGCGTTGCAAAAGCCGTTTCTCGCAGACGAAATTGACCAATTCTTGCAGCTTGTGTGGCTTTCTAAGCGTTAAGGTTAATGCAAGATGCTACCGGGCGCGGCGTAAGCGGACATAAAGCGCGCCTTGCCCGCCATGGCTCGGGTGAGCCTCGTCGAAGCCGACGACGAAGTGGCGAAATTCCGGCTGCGCAAGCCACATCGGCACTTGCCGCCGCAGCACGCCGCGCTCGCTCGGATCGTGCGCGCCTTTGCTGTCGCCTTTGCCGGTGACGACAAGCGCAACTTTAGCGTCATCTGCCTGGGCCCGACGCAGGAAGGAAAGCAGCGCAGCATGCGCTTGCCGTTGCGTCATGCCATGCAGATCGATGCGAGCGTCGATGGCGTCGCGGCCACGCGCGACGCGCTGCTTGAGCCGGCGTTCGAATGGCGCGAGCGGAAGCGATTTAGCTGGCGGCGGCGGTGGATGCGGCGCGGCCGGTCGCGACGGCGCGCGGGCTTCTTCGCCGGGAACGACGTTCGCTTTTGGCGTTGCTTTAACTTTCCGCAATGGCGTGAGGGAGCGGGCGATGCCGACCCATAGTGCATGCTCCTCATCGCTCAAATGCCGGCGACAACTCATTTTTGCCGCCGCTTCTTGGCGTTCAGTTTCGGCGCGGCAGTGAGGGCGGCCGCCGGTTTGGCCTCAGCCGGCGTCTCCTCTGCAGCGGGATCGAGCGCCGTGGGATCGACCATGGTGCCGAAGCTTAAGCCGCTGAACATGCCCGGACGTTCCGGCGGCAACGGCATGTCCCGCCCCGCCTCCACCGGATCGAGTTCGCGCGGAAGCAGCATGATAAACTCGCCGGCGTTCTTGATGCGGCCGGCAATGCGAGCCGCTTCATCGCCGGCGCCGAAATAAATGTCGGCGCGCGCCGGTCCGACGATGGCCGAGCCGGTATCTTGCGCGATGACGAGACGGTCGAATTTCGTTTGCGCCTTTTGGTTGGCAATCGGCAGTTCGGCCTCGATGAAGAACGGTGTGCCGTAGGCGTGTAGCGCGCGATCGATCGCGATCGACCGGCCGGGCATGAGCTCGACGCCCTCGCCGCCGACTGCTTCATCTTCGGTGGCTAGGTCCGTGATGCGGAAGAAGACGTAGGATTTGTTTTCGCGACGAAGCTCCTTGGCTTGATCCGGATTGGCTTCCATCCATGCGCGGATGCTCTGCATCGACACCTGATCCTTGGTCATGATTTTGTCGTCGACGAGGATGCGGCCGACCGGTGTGTAGGGCCAGCCATTATGCGAATCGTAGTTGACGCGCAGGATGGTGCCGTCTTCCAGCCTGATCCGGGCCGAACCCTGGATCTGCGCGAATAGAACGTCGACCTCATCGCGCAGATAGCAGATTTCCAGGTGCCAGCCGTCGAGCGCGCCATCCTCGATTTCGGCGCGGCTGTAATACGGCACAATCTTACGGCGGCCGACACGGCGGCCGACGAGAGCGCCCTTGCTCGGAAACGCGTCCTTGCCGAGCTTACGCCAGCCGGAGACGACGAGATTTGGCGGCCGACGATAGAGCGGCGCCGTAAATTCGCCGGTTGGCACGCGCGAGCCCGGGATGATGGGCTCGTAATAGCCCGTGAGAAAACCGTCGCTGTCACCGAGCCTGTTGATGCGGATGGGCCGGAAATTATCCTCGAAGAATTTTCGCGCGCCGTCCTCGTCGAGCGGGATGGCTTCCCGCGCACGCTCGCAAACGTCCTTGAGCGCCGAGGGAATCGCCGTCGATTCGCGCTCCCGACGATGCTTAGTGTCCAGCGTGCGGCAACTCGTCAGGAAGGCGGCAAAAGCCGCGGCGTGATCGTCGCTGTCCCAGCCGTCGAGATCCACCCAGTCGACGGGCTCGTATTGCGTGTTCGGAAATATGATCGGCGCGCGCTCTTGCCCGTAGGCCGTCATCGAAATGCCGAGTGCGCCGACAAGCAGAACGAACAGCCGCAAGCCCCGACCCGGCGCCGACAACGACCTCATTGTCGGCCTCATTGCCCGGCTTCGGTTGCGACCACTTTCCAGTTGGGATCGCGCGAAGCAATATCGCGCGCGAAGGTCCACACGTCCGTGACGTCGGTGACCTTTTCAGCGTTGCCGTCGATCACGGCACCGGCGCGGTCGCGCGTCGCGGAAACCAGCTTTGAGACGAAACGGACTGTGATCTGAGCGGCACTGCGATTACGCAGTTCGGCGGCGGTAATGGTGGAAGCGTCGATCGAAACAAACCGCGTTTCGACGGTTTCGCTGCGGCGTTCGCGCTCCGTGATCGCGGCATCGAAACCGTCAAACACTTCGCGCGACAGCAGACTGCGTAGTTGCCGGCGGTCCCCGCCGGCAAAGGCAGTTACGATCATCTCGTAAGCGGCGCGTGCGCCAGTGATGAAATGCTTCGCGTCGAAGCTGGGCTCGGCGCCCGCGATCGCGTCTAAACCCGCCGCGACGACCGATCCGCTCTCGGCAATATCCTTCCAGCGCTCGGCCGGAGGCTGCGCGGCTTCGACCGGCCGCTGCGGTGCTTCGGCCGGGCGCGGTGGCAACGTCACCACCTTGTCGGTTGCCGGGCTGGGTACGGCGTCGCGCGCCGAATAGGGGTCATAGGGCGGCCGTTCGCGACCGGTGCGTTGGCCCAAGACGCTACGCAGGCGCAGGAATATGAATACCGCCAGCGCCAGGAAGATGATGGTGTAAATATCGAACACGTCGGGCATTCTTTCGGCAGCGCAAGTGGCGGGACGGTACGTTCCAAGGGCGGTTCGAACCGACCAACCGTGGCAGGAAACCCGGTTCCCCTGCACTATGTAGGCACGCGAGGGGAGCCATCCAGTGGCCGCTGATCATGACTAAAGCGTGCCGACGCAAAAGATTAGACGATCGTACCCGCCGCGCCAACAATGGAAGCGGCCCTTGCATGACACGCTTTTAGGCAAATCCGTCGAAATCGGCGCTGATATCGCGCCATAATTGCCCTGCCTCGGCGACACGGCCGGCATTGTTCGCCCCCCTCCCCTATGTTAGCCAAGCCGCAGCGCACAGTCCGGTCCGGAGAGAAGGATGTCAGCGACCAATGGCGGCCCCGCGCCGCAGCTGGGAACGCCGCAAATGCCGATGCCGCAGATCGGCATACTCACGCAATACGTCAAGGATTTCTCATTTGAAAATCCCAATGCGCCGCGCTCGATAGCGCCGAGCACGCAGCAACCAGCCATCAATATCAATATCGGCGTCGATGCCACGCCGCTGACCGAGACCGACGTCGAAGTGACGCTACGCCTGGACGGCAAAGCCGAATCCCAAGGCATGCTGCTGTTCGGGTTCGAGCTGCTGTATTGCGGACTATTCCGCATCCTCAACGTGCCACCGGATAGTCTGCAGCCGACGGTGATGATCGAGTGCCCACGCCTGATATTTCCGTTCGCGCGCGAAATCGTCGCCACTGCAACCCGCAATGGCGGTTTTCCGCCGCTTTTGCTGGAACCGATCGATTTCGTAGCGCTTTACCGCCAGCGCTTGGCCGCCGCGCAACCCTCGCCAGGATCGCCGCTTAATCTTGGCTGACGTAATCGCGCCAGATGGCGTTGTCGCCGAGGCTGGCGATAAAGCGGCGGTGGGCCGCGCGCTCGTCCGCGGTTAGTCGTGCGGCAAGCGGCGCCGGCCGTTCGCGCAGCACGATCGCCGCGCCGCCGGTGAAAGCAGGCGTTGCGGCTTGCGAAAGAACAAGCTGCGCCTGGCGCGCGCCGATCAGCTCCACATAGACCTCGGCCAGAAGCTCGGCATCGAGCAATGCGCCATGCTTGGTGCGCCGCGAATTGTCGATCGCATAGCGCAGGCACAGATCGTCGAGCCGGTTCGCGCCGCCGGGATGCTTGCGGCGCGCGAGGAGAAGAGTGTCGATCATCCGCTCGCGGCTCAACGCGGCGCGGCCGGCGCGTTGCAATTCGGCGTTGAGGAAGCCGAGATCGAACATCGCGTTATGTGCGACGAGCTGGGCGTCGCCGAGAAATGCGATGAGCTCTTCCACTTTGTGGACGAACAGCGGTTTATCGCTGAGAAATTCGCCGGTCAGACCGTGAATTTTAAGGGCCTGCTCCGGCATGTCGCGTTCGGGATTGAAGTAACAATGAAAGGTCTTGCCGGTTGGAAAGCGATTGAGGAGTTCGATGCAGCCGATTTCGACCAAACGATCTCCCTGCAGGGGGTCAAGCCCGGTAGTCTCGGTGTCGAAAACGATCTCGCGCATTGAATTCCGCCCCGATGCGAATCAGCGTTGCCGTTGCGGCATTTTAGCAACGCTTTGCAAAATGTCGCGAATTTGCGCCCTTGTGTGATCGAAGCTCTGTGAACTATCGAGAATGAAATCGGCGCGACGGCGCTTTTCCGCGTCGGGCATCTGCTTTCTTAGGATAGCGGCAAATTTATCTTCGGTCATGCCGGGCCGCTCGAAAGCGCGCCGGCGCTGGACCTCGGGCGGCGCCGAGACCACCACGACGGCATCGCATCGGCCTTGCGCGCCGGTTTCGAAAAGAAGCGGCACATCGAGCAGAACAACGGGTGCGCCGCGGGCCTGTGCCTCGGCGAGGAATTTTTCCCGGGAAGCGAAGACCCGCGGATGGACGATGGCCTCGAGCCGGCCGAGCGCCGCATTGTCGTTCAGCACCATCGCGGCGAGCTTGGAGCGGTCGACCTTGCCGCCCGCGGTCGAGCCTGGGAACGCCTGCTCGATCAAAGCCGCGGCTTCGCCCTCGTAGAGCGCGTGCACGACGGCGTCGGAATCATGCACCGGCACGCCGGCCGCGGCGAAGAATTTGGCCGCGGTCGATTTGCCCATGCCGAGTGAGCCGGTCAGGCAGAGAACGAATGGCCCCTCGCCGCTCATCGCGCGAGACAACCCAGTCGCCGGAGAAAGTCCAACACCTGCATCAGCGGCAATCCCAATACCGTAAAATAGTCGCCCTCCACATGTTCAAGCAATTGAACGCCAAGACCTTCAAGCTGGTAGCCACCAACGCTCGCCGTTGCCGCGGTACCGGCGGCGTCGAGATAAGCATCGAGAAATTCGTCCGAAAACGGGCGCATGGTCAGCCGCGCGCGCCCGACATGTTCGAACAGGACGTTCTCGCCTTTCACGAGCGCGATGGCCGAATGAAGTTCATGCGTGCGGCCACAGAGCGCGCGCAGCTGGGTGCGCGCAGCTGCCCGATCGGCCGGCTTAGCGAAGTGCTCGGCACCGAGTGCAAGCGTCTGATCGGCGCCGAGCGTGAGTCGGCCGGGACAGAGCTGAGCCACCGCGGAGGCTTTTGCGCGCGCGAGATGCGCGGCAACCGCGCCGGGCGCCCGTGACGAAGCAGCGGCCTCCAAGTTTCGTTCATCGAGATCGGCCGGGCGCACTTCGACCGGAACGCCTGCAGCCGCGAGCAGCATCTGACGCGCCTTGCTTCGCGAGGCCAGCATGATCGGTTCCTCGGCAAGCCATAGCGGCATCGACGACGCTCACGACGCCCGCTGCCGGCGACGCTCGCCGAGATGCGCGAGGACCGCAGCGGCGGTTTCTTCGATCGAACGGCGGGTCACGTCGATCAAAGGCCAATTATGCTTGGCGCAAAGCCGGCGCGAGGCGGCCACTTCCTCGGCCACCGCCTGCCGATCGATATACTGGTCGTCGTCGCGGTGCGCCTTGAGCCCAAGCAGGCGATTTTGCCGGATCTGCACGATCCGCTCCGGCGTCGCATATAAGCCGACGATCAAAGGATGACTCAACCGCTCGACCTGCGTCGGCAACGGCACGCCCGGCACTAGCGGCACGTTCGCCGTCTTCACCCCGCGATTGGCGAGATAAATCGAGGTCGGCGTCTTCGATGTCCGTGATACGCCGACCAGCACGACGTCGGCCTCTTCGAGATCGTCGGTCTGTTGGCCATCATCGTGCAGCATCGTATAGTTGAGCGCGTCGATGCGGCGGAAATATTCGGCATTGAGCGTATGTTGGGCGCCGACTTTGTGGGTCGATTCCGCGCCAAGATAGGCTTGGAACAGGTGCAACACCGGCCCGAGGATCGACAGACAGGGCAGGCCGAGCTCGCGGCATTTTGCTTCCAGCCGTTGCACCAGGTTTTCCTCAAGCAGCGTATAGAGAATGATACCGGGCGATTCCTCGATTTCGGCCAATACCCGGTCGAGCTGTTTTTGCGTTCGAACCAGCGGATGCATGTGCTCGACCGGCATGACCTTCGTATATTGCGCCGCCGCCGCGCGAGCGACCGTGATCAAGGTCTCGCCGGTCGCATCGGAGATCAGATGAAGGTGAAAATAGCCTGCCGCGGGCGCCATGGAATCGATTGAACTCGATAGGACAACCTGTCGATGACTGTGGAGAAGGCCACGGCTTGCCTTGGGGTGCAAGCGCTATAGGTGCGTAAGTGCTTCCGCCATCCACATCCGTGCCAGCCGGGTTTAAAAGCCGACCGTCCGGCCGGGTAGTGGTGAAATGTGGATGATAGTTACAACGCGGCGGAGGAAGTAGCAGCAGGCCAGCCATAACTCCTCCGACTCGACAGAACTCGCCGGACGTTATGATTGTGAGGATATGTGGGTAAGGCGCGGATGAGATGTGAATCAAAATGTATGAGTCCAATCAACCGTTCAAGCACTACAACAGAATCTAAGAATCTATTTGAGTCAGGATTGGAGCGTGCCGGATAATTCTGTGACCAAACCTCTTATTCGCGTCCTCGCGGGCGAACGAAGTCCTATTCCTCCAATCTGGCTCATGCGCCAGGCGGGAAGATATCTTCCCGAATATCGGGCAATTCGAGGCAAGACCGATAGTTTCCTCGATCTCTGCTTTAATCCGAAATTGGCGGCGGAAATAACCTTGCAGCCGATGCGCCGGTTTGGCTTCGATGCCGCAATCTTGTTTTCCGATATTTTGGTCGTGCCGCATGCGCTCGGGCAGCGCGTGACATTTGAGGAAGGCGAGGGACCGCGGCTAGATGCGCTCGATCAGCCCTCGGCATTACGCTGCTTACGGCGACAGATCGATCATGTAAATCTTGCACCGGTTTATGAAACGGTCGAGCGGGTTAAGCAGGAATTATCGCCGGCTGCGGCGCTTCTTGGGTTCTGCGGCGCGCCATGGACGGTTGCGACTTACATGGTTGCGGGTCGCGGCGGTCTCGACCAACTCCCGGCACGCCAGTTTGCCTACCGGCATCCCGACGCATTTGGCGAGTTGATCGAGATCTTGATCGAGGCCTCGGCGAGTTACCTGATCCGACAATTCGAGGCCGGTGTCGATGCGGTGCAGATATTCGATACATGGGCGGGAGTGCTGCCGCCGGATGAATTTCATAAGTGGTGCATCGAGCCATCTGCCCGGATTGTCGCCGCGGTTCGCAGGAGCGTTCCCGGAGCTAAAATAATCGGCTTCCCGCGTGGCGCCGGTACCAAGCTGACGGCGTATGTTGCGGCAGTTTCCGTCGATGCGGTGGGGCTCGACTGGATGATTGAGCTTGGCTTCGCGCGCGATCGGATTCAGAAAGAACGGCCGGTTCAGGGCAATCTCGATCCGCTGGTGCTGCTGGTCGGGGGTGCGGCGCTCGACCGTGCCATCGACGCGGTTCTAGCGGCTTTCGCGGCTGGCCCCTTTATCTTCAATCTCGGACACGGCGTGCTGCCGGAGACGCCGATTGCGCATGTAGAGCGGTTGATCGCGCGCGTGCGGAATTTCCGTTAAGAATTGACCCACTCTGCAGGTGAAAAACGAAGGCGACGATGTACGAGTGGATTAAGGCATTCCACATCATTGCCGTCATCGCCTGGATGGCGGGAATGCTCTACCTGCCGCGGCTTTTCGTCTATCACTGCGCGGCCGAAAAGGGCTCGGTGCAGTCGGAAACCTTCAAGGTGATGGAGCGCCGATTGCTGCGCGCCATCATGAACCCGGCGATGATCGCGACATGGATTTTGGGGCTGTGGCTTGGCTGGCACGGTCCTGATTCTCGCTATGGCTGGTTCGCATCGGGCTGGTTAGGCGCGAAACTTGTGCTCGTTCTTGCGCTTTCGGGACTGCATGTATTGTTCGCCCGCTGGGTGCAGGATTTTGCCGCCGACCATAACCGGTATTCTCAGCGATTCTATAGGATTATCAATGAAGTACCGACCATCATGATGATAGCCATCGTTATCCTTGCGGTGGTGAAACCGTTCTGATCTTTACGCGTCGCTAGTGCAAAATTCAGCTCGGCACTTGCCTGAAGTCCGGTCTTTTCTTATCTTTACGTCATCCCACCCTACGTAGGCGGATGCAGTTGCGTTTTGGCTCCAATGAATTTGGAGCCGGCTGTGCATCGGGTCCGGGGCCCCCAAGCCCCTTACAGCCCAAGACCTGCGCTCTTCCTTCCGCCAGCGACGCCGCAATTTAGATTCCGCCGCTGGCCTGATTTTCATAGGACATTCCGTATGCGGGAAATGAAACTCCAAGAACTTAAGATCAAGACTCCGGCGGAGCTTGTCTCCTTCGCGGAAGAACTTGAGGTCGAGAACGCCAGCACGATGCGCAAGCAGGAGCTGATGTTCGGCATCCTCAAACAGCTTTCCGCACGCGAGACCGACATCGTCGGCGAAGGCGTGGTCGAGGTGCTGCCGGACGGCTTCGGCTTTTTGCGATCGCCGGAAGCGAATTATCTCCCTGGCCCCGACGACATTTACGTCTCGCCCTCGCAAATCCGCCGTTTCGGCTTGCGCACCGGCGACACTATCGACGGCCACATTCGCAGCCCCAAGGAAGGCGAGCGCTATTTCGCGCTGCTTAAGGTCAACTCGCTCAACTTCGAGGATCCTGAGAAAGCGCGCCACAAAGTCAATTTCGACAACTTGACGCCGCTTTATCCGGACGAGTGGCTGAAGATGGAATTCGAGGACCCGACTAGGAAAGATCTTTCGGCGCGGGTCATCGACATCGTCGCGCCGGTCGGCAAGGGTCAGCGCGCGCTAATCGTGTCGCCGCCGCGCACCGGCAAGACCGTGCTGCTGCAAAACATCGCGCATTCGATCACGCATAATCATCCGGAATGCTATCTGATCGTGCTGTTGATCGACGAGCGGCCGGAGGAAGTCACCGACATGCAGCGTTCGGTGAAGGGCGAGGTGGTGTCCTCGACCTTCGACGAGCCTGCGGTGCGCCACGTCCAGGTTGCGGAAATGGTGATCGAGAAGGCCAAGCGGCTGGTCGAACACGGCCGCGACGTGGTCATCCTGCTCGATTCGATCACGCGGCTCGGCCGCGCCTACAACACCGTGGTGCCCTCTTCCGGCAAGGTATTGACCGGCGGCGTCGACGCCAATGCATTGCAACGGCCGAAGCGCTTCTTCGGCGCCGCGCGCAATATCGAGGAAGGCGGATCGCTCACCATCATCGCCACCGCGCTGATCGATACCGGCAGCCGCATGGACGAAGTTATTTTCGAAGAGTTCAAAGGCACCGGTAATTCGGAACTGATCCTCGATCGCAAGGTGGCCGACAAGCGCACCTTCCCGGCCATGGACATCACCCGTTCCGGCACGCGCAAAGAGGAACTCTTGGTGCCGCCCGATCAGCTCAAGAAGATGTACGTGCTGCGGCGCATCCTCAATCCGATGGGCACCATGGACGCCATCGACTTCCTGCTCGACAAGCTGCGCAACACCAAGAACAACGGCGAGTTCTTCGACTCGATGAATACGTAGGTCTGCTACGCCGCGGTCAGCGTTCAGCTGCGTGGAGGAATCTTCGTGTTGTTAGCCGGCGCGGCGGCCTTGGCATTAAGCGCAACGTCAGGGTCGACGAAACACATCCCGCCTTTGCCGACGGCGTTTTCGCAGTCGGACGCGGTCGTATAGCCGCATTGGATGACGGCATTTTGGTGGGTGGCGTAACCGCACCACTGGTCGGCTTGCGCGCCGCTCGCTGACATGACTGTCATGGCAGCCGCCAATATGAGGCCAAGCCGGATTTCATGTCGCATGATTCGCTCTCCTTGCTCTGCCCCCAAGTCCGATAATGCACAACAAGTCCGTTAAAGCACAAAACGGGCCTCGATGGATCGTACCGTCAAGACTGTCGCACCGCGTCGATGGCGGCAATGAGGCCGGCCGGATCGCTCACCGGCAGCGAGCACGTTTCACCAACGCAGACGAAGGCCTGCGGCTCCCGCGCCGCTGCGATTTTTTCGCGCGCCGGGTGCGCGGCAGGTAGTGCGTCCGCCGCGCGGGCGTGCAACACGCTGCGGTCAAGCGGCGGCAACCGGCGCGCGGCATCGAGCAGGGCTTGGGCGCGCGGCCCCTCGCCTGTCACCACGATCTGGGCGCCCCGCAGGCGCAGATCGATGGCGTTAAGAAGCGCCATGTGCATGTAGAGATTCTCCACCACGAGCGGTGCGATCGCGGCAATCAGCCGGTCGGCCTTGTCCCGCCAGGAGCTATCGCCCGCCAAAACGGCGAGCCGGATAAGGTTCTGCGCCGCGACCGCATTGTGGTTGGGCGTCGCCTCGTCGGCGGTTGCGGCGGGACGGATCACAAGCCCCTCCGCATCGGCCGCAGTGAGGTAATAGGTCCCAGTCTCGGCATTGGCATAGTCGCGGTCGAGCGCGCGCTGCCAATCAAGCGCCCGATCGAGATAGGCGCGCTGCCCGGTCGCTTCATAGAGCGCCAGCGCGGCGCGGATCATGGCGGCGAAATCGGATGCCAGCCCCGGGAATTTGAGTTTGTTCTCGCGCCAGGAATGGCCAAGCCGATCGCCCCGGGACATTGCGCCCGCGATAAAGTCGAAAGCGCGTCCCGCCAAAGCGATCCAGGACGGCTCGTCGAATAATAGTCCGGCATTGACCAGCGCGCCGATCATCAATCCGTTCCAGTCGGCGAGCACCTTGTCGTCGAGGCCGGGGCGCACGCGGCTTGCTCGCGCGGCGAGGAGTTGTTGACGCAACGCGTCAAGCCGCGCCTCGTCGGCGTCGCTGCGTGGCTGCGGCTTTAGTCGATTGAGGATATTGTGGCCCTCGAAATTGCCCGCCGGCGTGACGTCATAGTGGTGCGCGAAAAACTCACCGTCCTCGATGCCGAGCCGTCGGATCACCTCATCGTAGGACCAGACGTAGAATTTGCCCTCTTCGCCCTCGGAATCGGCATCGAGCGAAGCCGAGAACGCGCCCTCGCCTATCGTCATTTCGCGCCTCAGCCACGCTACGGTCTCTTCGGCGCGCTGGCGATAAAGCGTCTTGCCGCTGCGTTGATACGCGATCGCCAAGAGCTCGAGGAGCTGCGCGGTGTCGTAGAGCATTTTTTCGAAATGCGGCACGAGCCAGCGCTCGTCGACCGAGTACCGCGAAAAACCGCCGCCGAGATGATCGTACATGCCGCCCTCGCAGATGTGGTCGAGGGTGATCTCGACAGCCGTGAAGTAGCGCGCCTCGCCGGTACGTAATCCGGCGCGCCAGAGGAGTTCGAAGAGCGCGGCTTGCGGGAATTTCGGCGCGCCGCGGGTGCCACCATTGACCGGGTCGATGATACCGCCGAGTTGCCGAGCGGCGCTGTCCAGTTCGGTACGCCCGATTGTTGCAGTGCCGGCACGGCGCGCCACCGTGGCGAGTTGTTCCATCAGTGCCGCGCGGTTTTGCTCGATCTTTTGCGGCTCGTCACGGAACAGCCGCGCGATCTCGCGCAGCACATCGATAAAGGCCGGTTTGCCGTAGCGCGAACTGTTGGGAAAATATGTGCCGCCCCAGATCGGCTCGCCGGCCGGCGTGAGAAACATGGTCAGCGGCCAGCCGCCATGCTCGCCAAGGTGATGCAGCGCTGCCATGTATATCTGATCGATGTCCGGCCGCTCCTCGCGATCGACTTTGATGTTGACGAACAGCTCGTTCATTACGCGGGCGGTGGCGTCGTTCTCAAAACTCTCGTGCGCCATCACATGGCACCAATGGCAGGCCGCATAACCGACCGATAGCAAGATCGGCTTGCTGGTCTTCTTGGCCGCGGCGAGCGCCTCGGGTCCCCACGGCCACCAATCGACCGGGTTATTCTTGTGCTGAAGGAGATACGGGCTCGTCTCGTTAGCGAGGCGATTTTGATGGGTTGTGGATGCTGGCGCTGACGTTGACATGGGCGCACCGTAGCAAGTAGCCCGCGTGGGGCGAAGCGCTGAAGCGCACGCCAATTGGATTCAACCAGACGCTATGCCTGATCGAATGACCCCTACGATCTTCGCCCTATCGTCCGGGCGGCCGCCGGCGGCGATTGCGGTGGTGCGCGTGTCAGGTCCGAACGCACGCGTCGCGTTGGAAAAGCTTATTGGCCGCGTGCCGGAGCCGCGCCAGGCGGCGCTGGTGCGGGTGCGGCATCCGGCGACGGGCGAGGGGATAGATGAAGCGCTGGCGTTGTGGTTCCCGGCGCCGCACAGCGAGACCGGCGAGGATGTCGCGGAGCTGCAACTGCACGGCGGGCATGCGGTGGTGGCTGCCGTACTCGACGCATTGGCGATGATCGAGGGGTGCCGTCTGGCCGAACCCGGCGAGTTCACGCGTCGCGCGTTCGAAGATGGTCGGCTCGATCTCACGGCGGTTGAAGGTCTCGCCGATCTCATTGCGGCGGAAACGCTGGCACAGCGGCGGCAGGCGTTTCGCCAGCTCAAAGGGCTGATCGGCGATCGCGCCGAGGCGTGGCGGCTGCGATTGATCGAAGCGCTGGCGCTCATCGAGGCGCGCATCGATTTTTCCGACGAAGCCGATGTGCCGGAGAATTTGCTCGGTCCCGCAGTTCATGTTGCGCGGCAATTGCGCAGCGAGATTGGCGCAGCGCTTGCCGGGGGACGGCGCGGGGAGCGTTTACGCGAGGGCCTCGTCGTCGCCATCACCGGTCCACCGAACGCCGGCAAGTCGACGCTGTTCAATCGCTTGGCGCGCCGCGACGCCGCGATCGTTTCGCCCTATGCCGGCACCACGCGCGACATCCTCGAAGTGCATCTCGATCTCGACGGCTATCCGGTGACGCTGCTAGATACCGCGGGCATTCGCGATAGCGACGAGCCGGTGGAACAGGAGGGTGTGCGTCGCGCCCGCGAGCGTGCAGCAGCGGCTGATTTGGTGCTCTGGGTCATTGACGTATCGGCCGGAGACCCAATCGGCGATCAGGCGCAAGGGCTGGAGGCATCAGCGATTTGGCGGGTTGAAAACAAAATCGATATCGCCAAGCCGTGTGGAGGGGCTGCCACGCGAGGTGCAAATGATGAATATGGGTTCAGTTGTTCAATTTCGGCGACAAATGGCGATGGTATCGATCAACTGGTCGATCGCTTGACCGCTTTCGCGAGAGAATATTTTTCGAGCGTGGAGGCGGGCATTGTGACCCGGGCGAGGCATCGTCATTTGTTTGAGCAGACGGTCGCGGCGCTTGATCGGGCATTGGCCGAGGCGGCGAAATCGGGCGAGCATGAAGAGCTCATCGCCGAGGAATTGCGCTCGGCGACAACTGCGCTAGGCCGGCTGACGGGCCGAGTTGATGTTGAAGATATTTTGGACGTGATCTTTCGCGATTTTTGTATTGGTAAATGATTCGTTAACGCGCTGTTTCTAGTTGTTTCACGTGAAACGCTCGGCGCCGAAGGCTTTTTGACCGGTCGGTTTGCCTTAGGTAGAACGGCCCGACTTTGGGAGATTTCGATGGACGGCCGCTTCGATGTGATCGTTGTCGGTGGTGGCCATGCCGGTTGCGAGGCGGCCGCCGCCGCGGCGCGGATGGGCGCCCGAACGGCGCTCATCACGCAGCGCTTCGCCACGGTCGGCGCCATGTCGTGCAATCCTTCGATCGGCGGGCTCGGCAAGGGCCACTTGGTGCGCGAAGTCGACGCGCTGGATGGCCTGATGGGTCGTGTCGCCGATGCAGCCGGCATCCAATTCCGTGTTCTTAATCGCCGCAAAGGGCCAGCCGTGCGCGGCCCGCGCGCCCAAGCCGATCGCAAGCTCTACGCCACGGCGATGCAGCAGGAGATCCGGCAGACCCCGAAGCTAACCGTCATCGAGGGTGAGGCGGAGGACATCCTTGGCGCTCGGCAGGTCAAAGGCGTCGAGGCCGTTCGCCTCCTAGACGGACGCGAATTTGGGACTGCCGCGGTGGTGCTAACGACAGGCACCTTTATGCGCGGTCTGATCCATATCGGCGAGCGGCAGATTCCCGCAGGCCGTGTCGGCGAGGCGCCGGCTCTCGGTCTATCTCGCACGCTTGAGCGCGCTGGCTTTACGCTCGGGCGGCTCAAGACCGGCACGCCGCCGCGGCTCGACGGCGGCACAATCGACTGGACGGCGCTGGAAATGCAGCCGGGGGACGACCCGCCGGAGCCATTCTCGGTGCTCACCGACCGCATCCGCAACCAGCAGATCCAGTGCGGCATCACCCGCACGAGCCCGGCGACCCACGATATCGTCCGCACCAACGTTCATCGTTCGCCGATGTATTCCGGGCAAATCAAGAGCCGCGGCCCGCGCTATTGCCCCTCCATCGAGGATAAAATCACCCGCTTCGGCGAGCGCGACGGCCATCAAATCTTCCTTGAGCCGGAGGGGCTCGACGATACGACCGTCTATCCGAACGGCATCTCGACCTCATTGCCGGAGGATGTTCAGGCCGCGCTGGTGGCTTCAATTCCAGGTCTTGAGCGCGCGCGCATTATTCGGCCCGGCTATGCCATCGAATACGACCACGTCGATCCCCGCGAACTGACACCATCGCTGGAGACAAAACGCCTGCCGGGATTGTTCCTAGCGGGTCAGATCAACGGCACCACAGGCTACGAAGAGGCCGCCGCGCAGGGCTTGGTCGCTGGCCTTAATGCAGCGGCGCGCGCAGCCGGCGCCGCGCCGATCCTGTTTGATCGCGCTGAAGGCTATCTCGGCGTCATGATCGACGATCTGGTCACGCGTGGGGTCAGCGAGCCCTATCGCATGTTCACATCGCGCGCGGAGTACCGGCTGACGCTGCGTGCCGACAATGCCGATCAGCGTCTGACGGGCAGGGGGATCGCGCTCGGCTGTGTGTGTGAAGAGCGAGCGCGGAAGCATCGCGCCAAAATGGCCGCGCTCGATGCGGCGCGCACGATGGCACGGACGCTCACTTTGACACCGAGCGAAGCTGCTGGGCATGGCCTCTCGCTGCGCAAGGATGGCCAGCGGCGCCCGGCCTTCGAGCTGCTATCCTATCCGGATATCGTTGTTGACGATTTGGCGCGGATTTGGCCGGTTTTTGCCGAGCTTGATCCCAAGATCGCGCGGCAGCTCGAAATCGACGCGAAATACGAGGTCTATCTCAGCCGCCAAGCCGCCGACGTCGATTCCTATCGGCGCGACGAAAGCCTCGTTCTTGCTGACGATATCGACTATGCCGCCATGTCCGGTCTCTCGAACGAGGTCCGCCATAAGCTGCAAACGCATCGGCCGCGGACTATCGGCCATGCCGGGCGCATCGACGGCATCACGCCAGCCGCATTGACGCTCCTTGCTGCCCACCTGCGCCGGCAGCACCGCAAGCCCGCAATTGGGGTCACTGGTAAGTCCGCAAGTGGCGCGGCCTGATCTCGCCGCTGACCGCGCTCGCGCGCTTCAACTCACTCCTGTTTCACGTGAAACAGCAGCCCGTCTTGACCGTTTCGTCGCGCTTTTCATGCAATGGCAGCGGCGGACGAATCTGATCGCGCCATCGACCGAGCCGACAGTATGGACGCGACACATCGCCAACTCCTTGCAGCTTCTTGACCTCGCTCCGGACGCAAGAATTTGGGTCGATCTCGGCACTGGCGGCGGCTTTCCCGGCTTGATGATCGCTTGCACGCTCGCGGAAACACTGGGCGCGCGGGTTCATCTGGTGGAGAGCAACGGCAAGAAGGCGGCTTTCCTGCGTGAAGCGGCACAGGTCACTGGTGCGCCGGCCGTGGTCCATGCCGAGCGGATCGCTGACTTCATCAAGTGCGCCCCAAACCAGATCGATGTCGTAACAGCGCGTGCCTTGGCGCCACTCACTAAACTGTTGGCGGAGGCATATCCGCTGTTGAAAAGGGGGGCGACGGGCCTGTTTCCCAAGGGACAAGATGTTGCCGCTGAATTGACCCAAGCCGCTAAATATTGGAAGACTCGGGCAAGTTTGGTGCCGAGTCGGACTGATCCAAAGGCCAAAATCGTGGTTGTCCGGAGCTTGGAGCCGCAACTCTGATTGCAACCGAGTCACAACTATACGTTGTAATCAGTCCCAAACGTTGGACCTTGCTGCGATGAATGACGCTTCCGAGCAATCCTCCCATGTTGCCTTTAGCGCGCCCATTCACGCGGCGCAGATGGCAAAGCCGCCTCGGGTGCTCGCTGTGGCTAACCAGAAAGGCGGCGTCGGCAAAACAACCACGGCCATCAATCTCGGCACGGCGCTCGCCGCCATCGGCGAGGATGTCCTGATCATCGATCTCGACCCGCAGGGCAATGCGTCAACCGGTCTCGGCATCGATCGCCGCAACCGGCGTTACTCGACCTATGATGTGCTGACCGGGGAGGCGGCGCTGCGCGACGCTATCGTCGCGACGGCCGTTCCGCGTCTTCACCTGGCGCCATCGACGCTCGATCTCTCCGGACTCGAACTCGAGATCGGGCAAGCGCGCGACCGCGCCTTCCGGCTGCGTAGCGCGCTTAATCCCCTGAACACGATCGGTGGCGCCAAATTCACCTATGTGCTGGTCGATTGCCCGCCTTCGCTCAATCTGTTGACCGTGAATGCCATGGCGGCGGCAAATGCCATTCTTGTGCCGCTGCAATGCGAGTTCTTCGCGCTCGAGGGCTTGTCGCAACTGCTCAAGACCGTGGAGACGGTGCGCGAACAGCTCAACCCGGACCTCACGATCCACGGCGTCGTGCTGACGATGTTCGACGCGCGCAACAATCTGTCGGGACAGGTGGTCGCCGACGTGCGCGAATTCCTGGGAGCGAAAGTCTACGACACCATCATCCCGCGCAACGTGCGAGTCTCTGAAGCGCCGTCCTACGGCAAGCCCGTTCTGGTCTACGATCTCAAATGCAGCGGCAGCGAAGCCTATTTGCGGCTCGCCACCGAGGTCATCCAACGAGAGAAAATACTATGTGCCGGATGAGGCGAGTTAGGTGACTGAGAGTCTGGGGAAGACTGCGATGGCGGAAGACTCGACGCGATCGCGATTAGGGCGCGGCCTTGCCGCATTGATTGGCGAGGTGGCCGGGGAAAGCTCCTCGGTCGAGCGGCCGCGCGGGCAGCGGCGGGTGCCGACGGGTTCGTTGCGGCCGAATGCCCGCAATCCGCGGCACGCTTTCTCCAATGCCGAACTCGATGAGCTCGTGGCTTCGCTGCGCGAGCGCGGCATCATCCAGCCGATTATCGTGCGCCCGGTCCGCGGCGCCCTCGACGCTTACGAAATCATTGCCGGCGAGCGCCGCTGGCGCGCGGCGCAGCGCGCCGGCTTGCACGAAGTGCCTGTCGTTATCATCGAAGCGACCGACGCCGAGGCGCTGCAACTCGCGATCATCGAGAACGTCCAACGCGCCGATCTCAATCCGCTCGAGGAAGCCGATGGCTATCGCGCGCTGATGGACGAGTTCGGCAATAGCCAGGACGAGATTGCAAAGACCATCGGCAAGAGCCGCAGTTATGTTGCCAACACGTTGCGGCTCCTAAAATTGCCGGAAACGGTGAAGGCCTATATTCACGCCGGCAAGCTTTCCGCCGGGCATGCACGCATGTTGGTCGGTCAGCCGAACGCGGAAGCGCTGGCGGAAGAAATCGTCAGCCGCGGTCTTAATGTGCGCCAGGTCGAAGCGATGGCGCGCGAGGCCGGCGATAAGGGCGCAAAGACTCGCGCGAATGGCCGTAAATCGCTCGCCAGGGCAGAAAAAAACGCCAACCTGGTCGCGCTCGAAAAGCGCATATCCGACGCGCTCGGCTTGGCGGTGAGCATCGACGGTCGCGGCCGCGGCGGCGTACTCAGCATTCGTTATCGCAGTCTCGACCAGCTCGACGACGTGCTGCGCCGGCTCGAAAAAAAGCGCTAAGCGCAGAGGCCCGAAGTCGGTCTAGCTCCGCGCCTGCCAGGCGGCCTTGAAAGCCTTGCGTTTAGCCGGGTCGTAGAGGCTCGGATAATCGTAGGTGAGCGGCTTTGACGGCTCGATATGCAGCGTGGCGAAGACCGGCCCGTTCTGTTCGAGCACATGCGCAACCTGCTGTGTGAAGATGTCGAGATCGGAAAATTCATAAACCGCGGCATACCCTGCCGCCCGCGCCATGCCGGCAAAATCCACTTTCGGAGATGGGATCGGATGGCCGCCATTGGCCTCATAGGTCTCGTTCTGCGCAACGAGGTGGACGAGATTCTTCGGCGCGACCGCGGCGATCGTGACCAAGCTGCCGAGGTTCATCAGTAGCGAACCGTCGCCTTGCAGGACGACGACGCGTTTGTCCGGCCGACCGAGCGCGAGCCCGAGTCCGTGCGAGGAGTCGAGGCCCATTGCTCCGATCGACGTATAGTTGAGCACGCGGGGCGCGATCTCGACCCAATCCACCGCCGAGCTATAGGTGGCGACGACCGCCTCGTCGGTGAGGTGGCGAGCGAGAACCCGGAAACATTCGTCGCGCTTCATCATGTGGGGCTCCGCCCGATCAGAAACGCAACCGGCTCCGATGCAGCATAGGCCTTCTCGATCGCCGGCTGGATTTTTGCCACGTCGGCGTCGACGCTGATGAGGTGATGCGCAATGCCCATATCGTCGAGGATCGGCTCCATGATCCGCACGCCATAGCGCGGCGATATGCGCGGCGCCAATTCCGGATCGTGTTGAAGCAATCCGACCATCATACAGATTGGTTGTTTGTACTCGACGGCGATGCCGCGGATGGCATTGATCGAATCGAGAAAGCCGGTGTGCTGGATCAGGATCAAAGCGCGCTTGTCGCAATAGGACAGTCCGGAGGCAATCCCGATGCATTCGTCCTCTTTGCAGACGCGGATGAGACGGAGCTCTCTGTCGTCTGCGATCGGTCGCAGCAACCCGGAACTTGTCACAATGTCTGGCACCGACAGGACGTATTCGATCCCGCTCGCTTTGATGGCGGCAATGATGCCGCCGCCATTGAGCGCGCCTGACGTCGCGCTGGCGCTTTCCCCGGGCGTGTCCATTCCAATCTCCGAGACGCGATTTCAGGGGAGCCGACCAAACCGCGCGCAAACCGCTGCAGGCGAGCGGCTACTCGGCCGCCGTTCGTCCCGTTCCGCCCGATCCGAAGCGCCGTTCGATGTAGTCAATGACGATCTTTTGAAAGTCGGCGGAAACCGTCGGGCCACGCAGCGTCATCGCTTTCTTGCCGTCGATGAAGACCGGCGCGGTCGGATGCTCGCCGGTGCCGGGCAGCGAAATGCCGATATCGGCGTGCTTGGACTTACCCGGCCCGTTGACGATGCAACCCATCACCGCGACGTTGAGGCCTTCGACGCCGGGGTAACGCGTTTTCCATGCCGGCATCGAATCGCGGATGAACCCCTGAATGCTGGACGCAAGCTCCTGGAACGTCGTGGAGGTGGTGCGGCCGCAGCCGGGGCAGGCGGCAACCAGCGGTACGAAGGTGCGCAGGCCCAAGGTTTGCAACAGTTCCTGCGCGACCTGCACTTCGAGCGTGCGGTCGCCGTTCGGCTCGGGCGTCAGCGAAATACGGACGGTATCGCCGATGCCTTGTTGCAACAGCACGCCCATCGCGGCCGACGAAGCGACGATGCCCTTCGAGCCCATGCCGGCCTCGGTGAGGCCGAGATGCAAGGCATAATCGCAGCGCCGCGCCAATTCGCTGTAAACGCCGATCAAATCCTGCACGGCCGATACTTTGGCCGAGAGGATGATTTTCGAGCGCGGCAGGCCAATCTCTTCCGCGCGTTCGGCGGAGAGCAACGCCGATTGCACCATGGCTTCGCGCGTGACGTCGCGCGCGTCGACCGGTTGGTTCGAACGCGCGTTCTGGTCCATGAGATGGGTGAGCAATTCCTGGTCGAGCGATCCCCAATTGGCGCCAATGCGCACTGGCTTGTCGTGACGGAGCGCGGTTTCGACGATGGCGCCGAATTGCCGGTCCTTCTTTTCTTTGAAGCCGACATTGCCGGGATTGATGCGATATTTGTCCAGCGCCTCGGCGCAGGCGGGATGATCGGCAAGGAGCTTGTGGCCGATATAGTGGAAGTCGCCGACGATCGGTACGTCGACGTCCATCTTAAGAAGCCGATCCTTGATATGCGGGACGGCGGCGGCCGCCTCGTCGCGGTCGACTGTAATACGCACGATCTCCGAGCCGGCGCGCGCAAGTGCCGCCACCTGCCTTGCGGTCGCCGCGGCGTCGGCGGTATCGGTATTGGTCATCGACTGCACCACTACGGGCGCGCCGCCGCCGACGATTACATTGCCGACCTTCACGGCAATAGTTCGGTGTCTCTCGGCCGGGCCGGAAAATTCCATCATTTTCAAATCCTTACAGGACAGTCCTTCGAGCGGTAACCCGCGTAGCCCGCAAAAAGTGACGCGGGTTGCACCCCAAGCATATAGCGTCATCGGGGCCGGTTGACGAGGAGGAGACCTCCCGCCACCAGCGCGACGGCCAAGGCAAAAGCCGGCGTCAGCGGCTCGTTCAGCACAACGTGACCGGCTGCCACGCCAAAAAGCGGCGCTAGGAAGGTGAAGACCGATAACCGGGCGGCCGAATAGCGCACCACAAGCGCGAACCAGACCGCGAAAGTAACGCTCACGACCCAGACGGTCTGATAGGCGAAGGCGCCAAGCGCAACGGCTGAGGGCATCGCATCGATGTGTTCGCCGAACAGGACGGCGCCGCCGGCAAGGAGCGGCGCCGATACGACGAGCTGATAGAGCAGCGTTTTCTCGGCGCTGATCCGGTTGAGCGGGCTGACTTTGATCACCAGCGTCGTCGCCGACCAGGCCAAAGCGGCGCCGACAAACATCAAATCGCCGAGGATTTGGTGCGGACCGGTCGCAGGCGTCGGCAGGCCGAAGGCGATGGCGAGGCCGACGAAGGACAACAGCAGGCCAAGCCACTGCGAGAGTTGAAAACGGTCGCCCGGCACGAGCCAGCGTGAGCCGATGACCACGAAAAACGGCGCTAGATAGAGAAACAGCGTGCCGCGCGTCACCGTCGTCCAAACGAGGCCGCGGTAAATCAGCAGGAACTCGATCGCAAAGAGCACGCCCGCCAATATTCCGGCGTGAAGCGCGCCATCGCGCTGGAACAACGGTATGCCGCGCGCCTGCGTCCACAAGCCGACCAGCACTGCCGCGATCGCCGAGCGCGCCGCCGACTGCGTCAGCGGTGGAATATCGTGGATCGCGAGCTTGATCGCGACGTTATTGAACCCCCAGCTCAGACACAGCCCGATCGTCACTGCGACCGCGAGTGCGTCGAGCGGGCGGGACGACGGCAAGGTTGGCACGGCCGCGCGATTCAAATTCGCGACATCATCGTTCGCGGCAATGCGAGCAAATGCCGGCGATTTCAATCAACGGGCTTTTGGGAGAAAAACCCGCCGCGCGCGACGATGCTTTGAGCGCTTCGGCGGCGGCGCCTCCCGGCGCCTCGCCGACCGCCCCGCAGCTCTCGCAGATCAAGAAAACAACGAGATCGTCGCTGCCATGATTGTGCACGCAAGCTACGAACGCATTGCGACTCTCGATGCGATGAACGAGGCCGTTCTCGCAGAGGAAATCGAGTGCGCGATAAATGGTGATCGGCGCCGGGCGGTTCTTTTGCCCCAAGCGCTCGATGATTTCGTAGGCGCCGAGCGGCTTGTGGCTCGCCAACAGCGCCTGCAAGACTTGACGGCGCATCGGCGTGAGCCGTTGCGCACGTTCCGCACATTGGGCTTCCGCATGCGCGATCGCCGTGCTGGCGCAGCGTTCGTGGTCGTGATCCGGCGCCGGGAAAATAGCACGCGACATGTTCGTCATTGCTCGGTCATTCTGAGGACCTAACCCAAGGTCAATTGGCCATGTCGGCTGGAATGTAGCGGATCGCAGAGGATCGCGAAAACGTGACGCGCTCCCCGATTTTTATGTTGCGCCGCAACACGAAGCGCCCCACATTCGCGGCGGCTCACGATCTAGGCACTCTTTTGGGCGTTCTACTGCCGGGACGCCCCTCCTGAATTGGGGGTTGTCATGTTGAAAGGAAAGTCCGCGCTGGTGACCGGTTCGACCTCGGGCATCGGTCTTGCCATTGCGCGCGCGCTGGCGGCGCAAGGCGCCAACATCACGATTAACGGCTTCGGCGACCAGGCCGCGATCGAAAAAGAGCGCGCCGGCATCGAGAAGGATTTCCAGGTCAAAGCGGTCTATTCCGGCGCCGACATGAGCAAGCCCGCCGAGATCGCCGACATGGTGCACACCAGCGAGAAAACCTTCGGCTCGCTCGATGTACTCGTCAACAATGCCGGGATTCAGTTCGTTTCGCCAATTGAGGATTTCCCGATCGAGAAATGGGACCAGATCATTAGCATCAATTTGTCGGCAGCATTCCACGCCATCCGCGCCGCGGTGCCCGGGATGAAGTCACGCAAATGGGGCCGTATCATCAATACCGCCTCGGCGCATTCGCTGGTGGCTTCGCCTTTCAAGTGCGCCTATGTGTCCGCCAAGCATGGCCTTGCCGGCCTCTCCAAAACCGTCGCCCTTGAAGTCGCCACCTTCGGCATCACCTGCAACTGCATCAGCCCCGGCTATGTCTGGACGCCGCTGGTCGAGAAGCAGATCCCCGACACCGCCAAGGCGCGCGGCATGACCGAGGAGCAAGTCAAACGCGACGTGATCCTGGCGGCGCAGCCGACCAAGGAATTCGTGACCGTCGATGAAGTCGCCGACCTCGCCGTCTATCTCTGTTCGGATGGGGCGAAGGCCATTACCGGCGCCAATCTTTCGATCGACGGCGGCTGGACGGCCGAATAACGAATACATGAGTAATATCCTCAACGCGCTGTTGCCCGGGCGCGCGGCGACGAAAGCCGCCGCGCCAAAAATCAAGCGCCTCAATCTCGCGCTGCAAGGCGGTGGCGCGCATGGCGCGTTCACCTGGGGCGTGCTGGAACAACTTCTCAGTGACGAACGGCTGGCCATCGAGGGCATTTCCGGCACCTCCGCGGGTGCGATCAATGCCGTGATGCTGGCGGATGGCCTGGCGCGCGGCGGGCGCGAGGAGGCGCAGAAACGCCTCGCCGAGTTCTGGCGTGCGGCGTCGAGCGGCGGCAATCTGCCGGCCTTGCAACGGGCGGTGATGGAACGGCTGTTATCGTTCACGCCGCTCGAGGGCACGCCGGTGCAGGCTTGGTTCGATGCGTTGTCACGTTATTTTTCGCCCTACGACGTCAATCCCCTCAACATCAACCCGCTTAAGGATTTGATCGAGCGCTTCGTCGATTTCGAGAAGTTGCACGCCGATAGCGATTTGCAGCTCTTCATCTCGGCGACCAATGTGCAGACCGGCCGCGTGCGCATCTTTTCGCGCGACAAGATCACCGCCGATGCGGTAATGGCGTCCGCCTGCCTGCCGCTTCTGTTCCGCGCGGTTGAGATCGACGGCGTGCCGTATTGGGACGGCGGCTATCTGGGCAACCCGGTCATCTTTCCATTCTTCCGCACTACCACCACCGAGGATGTCCTCGTGGTGCAGATCAATCCGCTGGTGCGGCAGGCGACGCCAACGTCGTCGAGCGAGATCATGAATCGCATCAACGAAATCACCTTCAACTCCTCGCTCATCGGCGAATACCGCGCCATCGATTTCGTCGCCCGCCTGATCGATCAAGGCAAGCTGCCGCGCGGCACCGGGCCTGGGCAATACCGGCGCATCAACGTCCATCGCATCGTGCTTGACCGCTTCGGCACTCATTTCGACGCCTTCAGCAAGCTTTCGACCGATTACGATTTCTTCGACATGCTGCATGTCAGCGGCAAGCGCGCGGCGCGGCGTTTTCTCGACGAGCATTTTGACGATATCGGCGTGAAGTCGACTGTCGATCTGCAGGCGGAGGCGCAGGCCGAGTGGGCGTGATAGCCTTTTAGCTGTGACAAGCGCCCCCCTGCTCACCGCCCAAGTCGGCACCGCCCGGCTCGAAATCTGCGTCGCCGACATCACGACGCTTCACGTCGATGCCATCGTCAATGCAGCAAACCGCAGCCTGCTCGGCGGTGGCGGGGTCGACGGCGCGATCCATCGCGCGGCGGGCCCGGAATTGCGCGCGGAATGTGCACGGCTTGGCGGCTGCGAAACCGGGGCGGCCAAGATCACGCGCGGCTATCGGCTGCCGACGAAGCACATCATCCACGCCGTCGGTCCGGTGTGGCAGGGCGGCGGCGCAGGCGAGGAAGAACTGCTCGCATCCTGCTATCGCACGGCGCTCGATCTTGCCGCCGCGCACCGCCTAGCGTCGATTGCGTTTCCAGCCATCTCGACCGGCATCTACGGGTTTCCGCCGGACCGCGCCGCGCGGATTGCCGTGGGAACTGTCGCCGCCGAGCTCGGAGCGTCGCCGCGCGGCATCGCCAGTGACTTGGCCAGTGACTTGGCCCGCGTCGTGTTCTGCTGCTTTGCCGTGGACGCCGCAGACCATCACCTGAATGCTTTCGCTGAGCTCGGCCTCGCTTAGCCGCCGCAGGACTGCGGCGGTCGCAGGGCTGCTCTGCACCATTTTCTGTTCTGCAATTTAATAAGGTAGCTCATATTATGCTTCTATTATTTCATGCAGGTAGACATGCCCCCGCGTTCGCTCAATAGGGAATTTGCATTTTCACTCAATGACGTAGCCCGCATGCTCCGAACCTATGCGGACCACAAAGCAAGCCAATTCGGCATCACCCGTGCCCAATGGGTGGTTCTGGTGCGGCTCGACCGGTTCGAGGGGCTGAAACAATCCGAACTCGCCGAAATGCTCGACCTGCAGCCGATCACGCTGACGCGGCTCCTTGATCGGCTTTGCCAGGGCGGCCTGATCGAGCGCCGCGCGGATCCGAACGACCGCCGCGCCAAGCGGCTCTACCTGACGCCAGCGGCGCGGCCTATGCTCGCCCGATTGGCGGACCTTGGCGAGGAATTGATGGCAACCGCTCTCGCCGGCGTCGAACGCGAGGCCGTCGAAAAGATGGTCGCGCAGCTTGCGATCATCAAAGAAAACCTGCGCCGAGCGATCCAAAGCCGGACCGCTCCTGCTGCCGGCGCTGCGGGAGAACAACGCTATGGCTGAGCGGGCGCTTAAACCCGCAGCCCCCGCGCGCGATGAAGCGCCGGACGTGCGCGAGCGACCGCCGGCTGCGCGCCCGTCGGATCTGCGTGAATCCGCCAGCAAGGAGAAAGCGCCCCGCTTCGACCGTCGGCTTTGGGTACGGCGGGGCTTGTTTGCGTTGCTGCCGCTCGCGTTACTGATCGGCGGCTATTGGTACGTCAGCGGCGGCCGGATCATGTCGAGCGACAATGCCTATGTGAACGCCGAGACGGTCGGCATCTCCACCGATATTGCCGGTATCGTCACGGAAGTGAACGTCACCGAAAATCAACACGTCGCGGATGGCCAGATTCTCTACCGCCTCGATCCCCTGCAGTTTCAAATCGCTCTCGACAGCGCCAAGGCCAACCTTGCGCAGACGGCGCTGACCATCGAATCGATGGAGGAGGACTATAAGCGCACGCTGAGCGACGCCGCCGCACAGCAGGCACAGGTCGAGCTGGACCAGACGAACTACGATCGCGCCACAATGCTTTTGCACAACGACACCGTTCCGCAATCGAACTACGATGCGGCCAAAGCCGCGCTCGACGTCGATAAGAGCAAGCTCGAATCCCTCCGTCAGCAGGCCGCGGTGCAATTGGCAAAGCTCGGCGGCAAACCGGACATTCCAGTGACCCAGCACCCGCAGTACTCGCAGGCCCAGGCAGCAGGTCGACGAGGCGCAGCGCCAGTTTGATCACACAGTCGTCAGGGCGCCGTTTGGCGGCATCGTGACCAACGTGCCATCGATCGCACCCGGCAAGTATCTCGCGGCATCGACGACCGCCTTCTTTCTGGTCGATACGGATCACGTCTGGATCGATGCGAGTCCAAAAGAGACGGAATTGACCTATGTGCGGCCCGGACAGCCGGTCACGGTGACGGTGGACACTTATCCGGACCTGGAATGGCACGGCACCGTCGAGAGCATCAGTCCGGCTGCGGCGCAGCAATTCGCGCTGCTGCCTGCGCAAAACACCAGCGGCAACTGGGTGAAAGTCGTACAGCGCATCCCAATGCGCGTGCGCGTCGACACCAACGACAAGAGGCTACCGCCACTGCGCGCCGGAATGAGCGTCGAGGTCAACGTCGATACCGGCCATGCGCGGGGTTTACTGCACTTATTTGACTGGTGAGGGTCATGGCTACGGACCGCCCCGCGGCGGGCATCAATCGCGGCGCGATCACCGTCTGCGTGGTTCTTGCCACGCTGATGCAGGCGCTCGACACCACCATCGCCAATGTCGCGCTGCCGTACATGCAAGGCAGCGTCTCGGCAAGTCAGGACGAGATCGGCTGGGTATTGACGTCTTACATCGTGGCGGCGGCGATCATGACGCCGACCACCGGCTACTTGGCCGGGCGTTTCGGGCTCAAGCGCCTTTTCCTCGTCTCCGTCGGCGGGTTCACCGTCGCCTCAATGCTGTGCGGCATGGCACAGACCCTGACCGAGATCGTGCTGTTCCGGACTCTGCAAGGCTTGTTTGGTGCGGCGCTCGTTCCACTCTCGCAGACCGTGTTGCTCAACATCAATCCCCGGGAGCGGCAGGGATCCGCCATAGCCCTTTGGGGTGTCGCAGTGATGGCCGGTCCCGTTCTCGGGCCGGTGCTGGGCGGCTGGCTGACGGCGAATTATTCGTGGCGCTATGTCTTCTACATCAACCTGCCGATCGGCATCCTCTGCTTGCTCGGCATGAGTGCCTTTCTGTCCGAGACGGCACGCAATGCAACGGCGAAGCTTGATTGGTTCGGGTTCGGCACTTTGAGTCTCACGCTTGGCGCCTTGCAGATCATGATTGACCGCGGCGAAGAGCTCGACTGGTTCGGCTCTGGCGAGATCTGTATTGAGGCTATCGTCGCCGCCTCGGCGTTTTACTTGTTCCTCGTCCACACCTTTACCGCGAAGGAACCTTTTGTGAGGCCGTCGCTGTTTCGCGACCGTAACTTTACGGCGGGCATGCTCTTCGTTGCGATCGTCGGTCTCACTTATTACGCCTCGCTGGCGCTGCAGCCGCCGTTCCTGCAGGACCTTATGAACTATCCCGTCGTCACTGCCGGCTTCGTGATGGGCCCGCGCGGCATCGGCACGATGGGCGCCATGCTGGTGGTGGGGCGGTTGATCGGGCCTGTCGATATCCGCCTGTTGCTGAGCTTCGGCCTCGGACTTACGGCCTGGTCGTTCTATGCGATGACCGGCTGGACGCAGGACATTTCGCAGATGACGATTATCAGCGTCGGGGTGATCCAGGGCATCGGCCTCGGCTTTCTCTTCGTACCGCTGAGCGTGGTGACTCTCTCGACGCTGTCACCGGAGCTGCGGGCGGAAGGCGCAGGCCTCTACAGTTTGTCGCGAAACATCGGTTCGAGCGTGGGCATCTCGGTGGTGAACGCCCTGTTGACACGGAACACACAAGCGAATCATGCCGATATCGTGCAGCACGTCACGGCCGTCAACCGAATCTTCGACAATCCTATCATCGCCCGGTTCTGGAATCCGCTCACGGCCGGCGGCCGCGCCGCACTCGACGCCATGATCACGCAGCAGGCGCAGATCATCGCTTACATCGACGATTACAAGCTGTTGATGCTGGCGACGATCGCCGTGCTGCCGCTGCTCGTCGTTTTCAGACGGGCGTCCAGTGGGGGCGGCTCAGGTCACGCGGTCGTTGTGGATTGATAAATTTGCCAATGATCGGCAGCGTGTTGGGGCTAGGGTAACGACGATGGCTGCCTTCACGAACATCTTGCTTTGCTACGATTCGACCCGGGAGGGACGCAGGGCGCTCATCCAAGGTGCCGAACTCGCCGAGAAACTTGGTGCGGAAACGCATCTGCTGGCGATTGCGGCCACGCTCGTCGGCGGCAGCATGGTCGAGCTGCCGTCGGAAGTGGCGTTGCGCGAGGAGGAGAAGAACATCAGGGACGTCCTCCACGAGGGCGTTGAACGCCTGCGGGCGCGCGGGCTAGTCGCAACCGGTCATCTAGCCTTCGGTCGTCCGATCGACCAAATTCCGGCAGTTGCGCGAGACTTGGGTGTCGACCTGATCATCATTGGCCACAGACCATCTAGCGCGATGGAGCGCTGGTGGGCCGGCCCCGGCAATGCGCAGCTGCTCGACCTGGTCGACTGCAGCATACTGGTCTCGATCGATCCGAGCGATCCGGCCGGAACGCCATGATGAGAACGGGCGACGCAGGGAGCGTCGCCCGCGCCGCTCTTTCAAAATGCCTTATTCACCGGCGGCCGCTGCTTCGCGCTGCTCGACGCCCTCGGCTTTCTGCTTGGCTTCAAGGTCCTCGCCGGTCTGCTGATCGACGACCTTCATCGACAGCCGTACCTTGCCGCGCTCGTCGAAGCCGAGAAGTTTGACCTTCACCTTGTCGCCTTCCTTGACCACGTCGGTGGTCTTCTGCACCCGGCGCGGCGCCAGCTGGCTGATATGGACGAGGCCGTCCTTGGCGCCGAAGAAGTTCACGAATGCGCCAAAATCCATCACCTTGACGACTGTGCCGTCGTAAATGTGGCCGACCTCCGGCTCCGACGCGATCGACTTGATCCAATTGATCGCCGCCTTGATCGCCTCGCCGTTGGCGGAGGCGACCTTCACCGAACCGTCGTCCTCGATATTAATCTTGGCGCCGGTCTTTTCGACGATCTCGCGGATCACCTTGCCGCCGGAGCCGATCACTTCGCGGATCTTGTCGACGGGGATCTTGAACGATTCGATGCGCGGAGCGTATTCGCCGAGCTCGGCGCGCGCGGCGGTCAACGCCTTCGCCATTTCGCTGAGGATATGCAGGCGGCCGTCTTTGGCCTGGGCCAAAGCGACCTTCATGATTTCCTCGGTAATTCCGGCGATCTTGATGTCCATTTGCAGCGACGTCACGCCGCCATCCGTCCCGGCGACCTTGAAATCCATGTCGCCGAGATGGTCTTCGTCGCCGAGAATGTCGGAGAGCACGGCATAGCGCTTGTCTTCGAGAATGAGGCCCATGGCGATACCTGCGGTCGGCCGCTTGAGCGGCACGCCGGCATCCATCAGCGCCAGCGAAGAGCCGCACACGGTTGCCATCGACGACGAACCGTTCGATTCCGTGATCTCGGAAACAATGCGGATCGTGTAGGGAAACTCGTCCTTCGACGGCAGCATCGGATGAATCGCGCGCCAGGCGAGCTTGCCGTGGCCGATCTCGCGCCGGCCGGGCGCGCCCGTGCGGCCGGTTTCACCCACCGAATAGTGGGGGAAGTTGTAGTGCAGCAGGAAGGTCTCCTTATACGTCCCTTGCAGCGCATCGATGAATTGCTCGTCTTCGGAGGTGCCGAGCGTGGCGACCACCAAAGCCTGCGTCTCGCCGCGGGTGAACAGCGCCGAACCATGGGTGCGCGGCAGCACGCCGACTTCCGCCACAATCTGCCGAACGGTTTTTACGTCGCGGCCGTCGATGCGCTTGCCGGTGTCAAGAATGTTCCAGCGCACGATTTTGGCTTCGAGCTCCTTGAACACACCGGCAACCGCGGCCTTGTCGTATTTCGGTTCGGCGCCTTCCGGGAAAAACTTCTCCATCACCTTTTGCTTGACCGCGGCGACGGCGTCCTGGCGATCCTGCTTCTTCACGATCGCATAAGCGGCGCGCAGATCCTTCTCGGCGAAGCCGAGAATTTCCTTTTCCAGCGCCGCATTATCGGCAACGGCCAGCTCGCGCGGTTCCTTGGCGGCTTTTTCCGCGAGCTTGATGATGGCTTCGATCACCGGCTGGAAGTGGCGGTGGCCGAACATCACGGCGCCGAGCATGATCTCTTCGGACAGCTCTTTTGCTTCCGATTCCACCATCATGACGGCGTCTTGCGTGCCGGCCACGACCAGATCGAGCTGGCTTTCTTTCATTTCATCGAGTGTCGGATTAAGCACGTATTCGTTGTTGATGAAACCGACGCGGCCGCCGCCGATCGGGCCCATGAACGGTGCGCCTGAAAGCGTCAGCGCCGCCGAGGCCGCGACCATCGCGACGATATCGGGATCGTTCTCCTGATCGTGCGAGAGTACGGTGATGGTCACTTGGGTGTCGCAGCGCCAGCCTTCGGCGAACAGCGGACGGATCGGGCGATCGATCAACCGCGAGGTCAGCGTGTCCTTTTCGGTCGGGCCGCGCTCGCGCTTGAAGTAGCCGCCGGGAATCCGGCCGGCTGCGTAGTATTTTTCAGTGTAGTTGACAGTGAGCGGAAGGAAATCGATGCCTTCCTTCGGCTCCTTGGCGGCGACGACGGCGGCAAGCACGCTGGTCTCGCCATAAGTGGCGAGCACGGCCCCGTCGGCCTGACGCGCTATTTTGCCGGTTTCCAGCGTTAGATTACGGCCACCCCAGTCAAGTTGCACACGATGAATATTGAACATTGCGATTGTCTCTCATGGTTTTCGGCGAAGTGCGAAAGCCATAAGCAAGACGGCGAGACGCTATCGGCGCAGCTCCGCTGCAATGCCTCAACAGCGTCCGGCGATCCTGCCATGGCCTTCGGACTTTCCTTAGATATGAACGAGCAACGGCCCATTCCACGGATCGGCAGCCTTGCTGCCGGGCACAATTGGCAGCTCCGCTGCCAGGGAAAAAGCGGGGCGCGCCTCATGCGCTCCGCCGACAACGCGCGGGACTTCCCGCGCGCAAACTTTTAACGGCGAATACCCAACCGTTCGATCAACTCCTTGTAACGACCATCGTTCGTGCGTCGAAGATAATCGAGAATCTGGCGACGTTGCGACACGAGCTTGAGCAAGCCGCGCCGCGAATGGTTGTCCTTGACGTGTGTCTTGAAGTGTTCCGTCAGGTTGTTGATCCGCTCCGAAAGGAGCGCAACCTGGACTTCGGGCGAACCCGTGTCGCCGGATTTGGCGGCGTACGTCTTGATCACTTCCGCCTTACGCGCGGTCGTTATCGACATCGTCATTAACCTCTTTGTCTTGCGGCACGACCAGCGATGCCGGTTAAATTAAACACACGACGGGGAAGGATTTCGCCGCGCTCGACCTCGGCAATGGCCAATAGCTGGCCGCTTGAAGCGACCTGAACCATGCCGCGGAAGATGGAGGCGTCCCGTCCGCGCAACAATACGGCTTGGCCCCTAGCGAGCCTTGCCGCGTCTGCCGGGCTCACGGCCAGCGCCGGGATGTCGTCCAGCGCGGTCTCGATCGGCAGCAGCGTATCGGCAAGGTGTCCCTCGCCAGCGGCCGCTCTATGGCACAAAGCCTCGATCCGTTCCAGGGGTATCATGTCGCCCTCGCCGAACGGTCCGACCCGACTGCGGCGTAGCGACGAGACGTGCCCAAGCGCGCCGAGCGCACGGCCCAGATCCCGGGCTAACGAGCGTATATAGGTGCCTTTACCGCATTCGGCCGCTAGAACGGCATGATCGGGATCGGGCATTTCGACCAATTCGAGCCGGTGAATTGCGACCGTGCGGGGCGCCAGCTCGACCGTCTCGCCATCCCGCGCGAGATCGTAAGCGCGCTCGCCGTCGATTTTTATGGCCGAAAACCGTGGCGGCACCTGCTCAATGGCGCCCGTAAAGCGCGGCAAGAGGGCGCGTATCGCCACTGCATCGGGGCGGAGTTGGCTTGTCGCCACGACGCGGCCCTCGGCATCGTCGGTGTCGCGCTCCTCGCCCCAGCGAACGGTAAACAAATACGTTTTGCGGCCATCGACCACGAACGGCACGGTTTTGGTCGCCTCACCCAGCGCGATCGGCAGGCACCCCGAGGCCAACGGATCGAGCGTGCCGGCGTGCCCCGCCCGCTTGGCTGCGTAGAGGTGCTTGATGACGGCGACGGCGTGTGTCGACGTCATGCCGACCGGCTTGTCGAGCACGATCCAGCCGTGCACGTCGCGCTTTGGCTTCCTTTGTCTTGCTTGCGCCTGTTCACTCCGGGCTTGCGCGGGAGCGTCAGGATGAACAGCGGTTTCTTGCGGGTTCATTATTCGTCTTTCTCGCCGCTCAAATCCTTGTCGCTCAGGTCGCGCTGGACTAAAGGCGTTCGCAACAGCTTCTCGATCCGTTCCGCTTCGTCGAATCGCTCGTCGATGCGAAATCGAATCTCGGGTGCGAATTTCAGGTTAACGCGCCGGGCGATTTCGCCGCGGACGTAGCGTTTGTTGCGATCGAGTGCATCGAGCACTTCTTTTTCATCGCGGCTGCCGAGCGGGATGATGTAGATCGTCGCCAGCCGCAGGTCGGGACTCATGCGCACTTCCGGCACCGTTATCATATGCGTTTCGATGACCGGATCGTGCACTTCGCCGCGGATAAGCATGTCCGCGAGTTCATGCCGGATCAATTCGCCGACGCGGAGCTGGCGCTGCGAGCCGCCGGAAGACTGATCGCGATTTTGGTGACGTGCCATCTTACATTCATTTCTATTTTGTCATCGTCCGCAAAGGCGGAGGATCCAGTAACCACAAACCAGTCGGTGATCACTGGATGCCCCGCCGTCGCGGGGCATGACACAATCGGAGAGATACGAACGTTGAGATTTGAACTCACAGCGTCCGCTGCACGCTCTCCACCCGGTAGCACTCGATAACGTCGCCGACCTTCATGTCCTGATAATTCTCGAATGCCATGCCGCATTCCTGGCCTGCGACGACTTCGCGCGCGTCATCCTTGAAGCGTTTGAGCTGCGATAGCTTGCCCTGATGGACGACCACGTTGTCGCGAATAAGCCGCACATTGGCGCCGCGCTCGACAGTGCCATCGGTGACGCGACAGCCGGCGACGTTGCCGACCTTGGAGACCTTGAAGATTTCCAGGATAGCCGCGTTGCCCAGCATAGTCTCGCGCAAAGTCGGCGCCAGCAAACCCGACATCGCCTTCTTCACGTCGTCGACCAGGTTATAGATGATGTCGTAATAGCGGATTTCGATGCCGGCCTGTTCGGCGGCCTCGCGCGCTTCCTTGTGCGCGCGAACGTTAAAGCCGATGACCACGGCCCCCGATGCTTCCGCAAGCGTGATGTCGGATTCGGTAATGCCGCCCGCCCCGGCGAAGATGATGCGCGCGGCCACTTCTTCCGTAGACAGTTTTTCCAGCGCGCCGACGATCGCTTCGATCGAGCCTTGCACGTCGCCCTTGATTACCAGCGGAAACTCTTTGAGGCCGCTGCTCTTGAGCTGGCTCATCATCTGCTCGAGCGAACCGCGCATGCCGGTTTGCCGCGCCGCCAGTTTCTCGCGCCGCTGGCGGTCGCGATAATCGGCGATCTCGCGCGCGCGCGCCTCGGTGTCGACGACGGCAAGTCGGTCGCTGGCTTCGGGCGTGCCGTTGAATCCCAGTACCTCGACCGGCATCGAAGGGCCGGCCGCGACGACGGAATGGCCGGTATCCGACATCAGCGCGCGCACACGGCCCCATTCGGAGCCGGCGACGACGATGTCGCCGGGTTTGAGCGTGCCGCGCTGAACGAGGACGGTCGCAACGGGACCGCGGCCACGGTCAAGCCGCGCCTCAATCACGGTGCCTTCAGCGGCGCGGTTCGGATTGGCCTTAAGCTCGAGCACCTCCGCCTGCAGCGCGATCATGTCGAGAAGCTTGTCGAGATTAGTCTTCGCCTTGGCCGAGACCTCGAGTTCGAGCACGTCGCCGCCGAGCGATTCCACCTGGATTTCATGCTGCAACAATTCGGTGCGCACGCGTTCCGGCTTGGCATCCGGCTTGTCGATTTTGTTGATGGCGACGATGATCGGCACCTTGGCCGCCTTGGCATGATGGATCGCTTCGACCGTTTGCGGCATGACGCCGTCATCGGCCGCGACCACCAGCACGACGATATCGGTGATCTTGGCGCCGCGGGCGCGCATGGCGGTGAACGCGGCATGACCCGGCGTATCGATGAAGGTGATGCGGCCGCCGGACGGCGAGGTCACCTGATAAGCGCCGATATGTTGGGTGATGCCGCCGGCTTCGCCCGCCGCGACCTCGGTCGAGCGAATGGCGTCGAGCAGCGAGGTCTTACCGTGGTCGACATGGCCCATGATGGTGACGACAGGCGCGCGCGGTTGCAGGCTTTCCGGACTGTCGGCGGCATCGAACATGCCCTCTTCGACGTCCGACTCGGCGACGCGTCGCACGGTGTGGCCGAGCTCTTCGGCGATGAGCTGGGCGGTATCGGCGTCGATCGTATCGGTGATCTTCGCCATGTGGCCCTGCTGCATGAGGATGCGGATCACGTCGACGGCGCGCTCGGCCATGCGGTTGGCCAGTTCCTGGATCGTGATCGTCTCAGGGATCGTTACTTCGCGAGCGATTTTTTCCTTCGGCTCGTCGCGGTGGCCGGTCATGCGTTGCACGCGACGACGGAATGACGCGACCGAGCGCTCGCGCACCTCGTCGGCGGAAAGTGCGGTCACGACGGTGAGCCGTCCGCGGCGCTTTTCGGCGCCTCCGCGCGGCGCCTTGGGCGCCGGCGCCGGCCGCGCGGTCGCGCCCCGGCGGGCCGTACGAGGAGCCTCGTCATCATCGGCTTCGAGGGCCGGGCGCGCGCCGGGCTTCGCCGCTGTCACGGTGTCGGCGCCGAAGCGCTTCTTGGCGACCTCGTCGGCCTTGCGTTTGGTTTCCTCGTCGTGCTTGCGGCGGACTTCTTCATTGAGTTTGCGGGCTTCAGCCGCCGCGCGTTCGGCGCGATCGGTTTCTTCGCGGCCGCGGCGAACGCGAGCCTCTTCCTCGGCGCGCTCACGCTCTTCGGTTTCGCGCAGCCGCGCATCGGCAAGTGCGTGGGCGCGCGCGTTGCGCTCGTCGTCAGTGAGCGTGCGCAGCACGACGCCGGAGGCTTTCGGCCCGGCGGCAGGAGTGGCCGCCGCGGGCGCCGTTACGGCCGCCGGCGCCCTGGCCGGAGCGCCGGGGCGCTTTGGCGCTGCACTGCGGTCCGGCGCGGCAACGGGTTCCGCTTTCACCTCGCCCGGACCGGCGACGCGGCGCTTTACCTTCTCGACCACGACCGCCTTGCTGCGACCGTGACTGAAGCTCTGGCGCACCACGCCCTGCTCAACGCTACCGCGCTTCAGGGTCAGCGTCTTGGTTGGGGCAACGCTCAACTTCTCGCCGCTATTTTTCGTCGTCTCAGCCATTCGTATCCAGTTCCATACCCACCGATATTCGCGTCCGGCTCAATTTGGCACCGCATTGCCGGGCTTCTGGCCCAAATTACCGGTCCGAAACCGTTCCAAACGCTGTAAACGCGCCAAAAACGTGTCACTCGAAGGCCCGGCAAGCAGGGCTGCATGTACCACATTTGGGCGGCCCAGTGCCAAATCCAATTGCGCCGAGGTCAGGATTCGAATCACAGCGACTAAATCCGCCTGCGGGCTGCGGCGCAGGGCGGCATCGAGCTTTCTGACCCCATCGGCCGCGGCCTCGGCCGCATGCAAGAGCGCGACGACGTGCTCATGCGCCAGCGCCGCCTCAACTTTGGCAAAGCCGGCGACGACCCGGGACGCTTTGCCGGCAATCGCCAGCGCATCAAGGGCCGATCGAGCGAGCAGTTGCTCGGTCCGGGCCACCAAGTCGACCGGAAGTCGAACATCCCGCTTGAAGCCGCGCCCGAAAATTTTGCGCTTGATCGCATCGTCAAGGGCGTCTTGCGTCGCCGTCACCCAGACGCCGCGCCCCGGTAGCTTGTGCTTGAGGTCTGGTACCGCCTCGCCATCCGGCCCAATGACGAACCGGATCAAATCTGAAACCGGCCGCACCGTGCGCGTGGCGACGCACATGCGTTCGACGTCGCGGTCACGTGGTCCGCGGTCCAGGTCGGTCTCGGTCGCTTGAGCGGTCATGCTTGAGGTGCGGCTCCGTTCAAGGCTGCGCCGCGACATCGGGGGCCTCTTCAGCGGCGGGCGGCGGTGCGAGGTCGGCCTCGCTGACCCAGCCGACCTTCAGGCGCGCCTGCATGATGATTGCCTCGGCCTCCTCGCGCGACAGCTCGAAACCGTCGAGAATGCCCGCCTGACGGACCGCTTCGCCGTCCTTGCGTTCGGTCCAGCCGGCGAGATCGTCGGTCGCGCAACCGGCAAGATCCTCGACGGTCTTGATGCCGTTCTCTCCGAACCGCACCAGCATCGCCGTGGTGACGCCTTCAACGTCCCTGACCGCGTCTTCGACGCCAAGCTCATTGCGCTTGGCGTCGAGATCGGCCTCGATCTTGGCGAGGTATTCGCGCGCGCGGGTCTGCAATTCGGCAGCGGTGTCTTCGTCGAAACCTTCGATGCCGGCGATTTCCTTGGTATCGACCATCGCCAGCTCCTCGACCGAATTGAAACCTTCCGAAGCCAGCAATTGCCCGATCACCTCATCGACGTTAAGCGTATCGATGAACATGCGGGTGCGGTTCTCGAATTCCGCTTGGCGACGTTCGGATTCTTCCTGCTCGGTCAGGATGTCGATGTCCCAGCCCGTCAGCTGCGAGGCGAGGCGGACATTCTGACCGCGCCGGCCAATGGCGAGCGAGAGCTGCTGGTCGGGGACCACCACCTCGATGCGCTCGCGTTCTTCGTCGAGCACCACTTTGGCGACCTCTGCGGGCGCCAGCGCGTTGACGACGAAAGTTGCGATATCGTGCGACCACGGAATGATGTCGATCTTCTCGCCCTGCAGCTCATTGACCACCGCCTGCACCCGCGAGCCGCGCATGCCGACGCAGGCGCCGACCGGATCGACCGAAGAATCGCGCGACACGACCGCGATCTTGGCGCGCGAGCCGGGATCGCGCGCCACCGCCTTGACCTCGACGATGCCGTCGTAGATTTCCGGCACTTCCTGCGCGAATAATTTCGACATGAATTGCGGGTGGGTGCGGGACAGGAAAATCTGCGGTCCGCGCTGCTCGCGACGCACGTCGTAGATATAGGCGCGGATGCGATCGCCATTGCGAAACACTTCGCGCGGCAGCATTTCGTCGCGCCGCACGATCGCTTCGCCGCGCCCGAGATCGACCACGACATTGCCGTACTCGACGCGCTTGACGATGCCGTTGACGATGTCGCCGATGCGATCCTTGTATTCGTCATATTGCCGATCGCGCTCGGCCTCGCGCACCTTCTGCACGATCACCTGCTTTGCCGATTGCGCGGCAATGCGCCCATATTCGAGCGGCGGCAGCGGATCGGCGATGGTGTCGCCGATCTGCGCGGCGGGATGACGGCGGCGGGCCTCATCGAGGCTGATTTGCGTTGCCGGGTTTTCGACGGTGTCGACCACCAGCATGTGGCGCGACAGGTGAAGCTCGCCGCTCTTCGGATCGATCTCGGCGCGGACTTCGGTCTCGCTGCCGTAACGGGAGCGCGCGGCCTTGGCGATGGCGTCCTCCATGGCGCCGAGCACGATGCGCCGGTCGATCGCCTTCTCGCGGGCGACCGCCTCGGCGATCTGCAATAGTTCGAGTTTGTTGGCGCTTACGGTCGCCATCGGTCAGTCTCCCTTGCGTTGGTTGTGCTTGCTCTTGCGCAGCGCTTCGGAAACGAGCGCGTCGGTGAGAACAAGCTTGGCTTCCATCATGTCGTCGATCCGCAGCAAAACGTCGGGGTTCTCGTTTGCCGCCGCGTCAATGCGGCGGATGCGGGCACACTCGCCTGCGGTCCCGGTGAGTTCGCCGCGGAATCGCCGCCGGCCGTCGATCGGCACCTGCATCTCGACCTGCGCGACCTGGCCGGCATAGCGATCGAAATCCGAGCGCCGCACCAGCGGCCGGTCGATGCCGGGCGATGAAATCTCCAGCCGATAAGAGCCTTCAATCGGATCGGTGACATCAAGCACTGGCGACAATGCCCGCGACGCGGCTTCGCAGTCCTTTATCGTCATGGTGCCGTCCGGACGCTCGGCCATGATCTGAACGGTACAGCCGGCAAAGCCGGATACGCGCACGCGAACGAGCCGGTAGCCGAGCGCGGCCAGCACCGGCTCGGCCAATGCGGCAACGCGCGCCGCCCGTCCCGGCTCGATGATGAGTCGCGGCTCGTCGGTAAAACCCTTAAGCGAAACACTCGTCGGCCTATCGTCCATGCTATTCGGCCATTGCTCCCCAACGTGGACTGCAAAACGCCGTCTGGCCTCAGGTAATAAAAAAGAGCGGGCCCCGGGGGAACCCACTCTCAAAACCGCTCGGATCAACCGACCGTTATGAGGTATCCATGACGGATGCGACAAATATAGCGGTTTGCCATGCGGTTGCAAGGGCGGTTCAGGGATCAGTAATGAGTAGCCGGTAATCAATAAACTGGAAGAGGCCGAAAGGGGCCGAATAACTGATTCTTGACCACTGATTACTGGTGCCTGGATGGGTGCCGCCATCTCGCTGATTCCAGAACTTGAGGACGTCCTCCAGCGCGGTTCGCGGCAGAAGCGCGCCGAGGCATTGCGGCGCGTTACGACGCTATTTCTTGACGGCGCGAAGAGCTACAGCGACACCCATGTCGACCTGTTCGACGACGTCTTCGCGTTGCTCATCGAAGAAATCGAGAACAAGGCGCGTGCCGAATTGTCCCACTGTCTTGCGCCGGTCAGCAACGCGCCGATCAAGGTGCTGCGCATCCTGGCCAATGACGACGATATCGCGGTTGCCGGTCCGGTGCTCAAACTGGCGCCCCGCTTGGCTGAGGCCGATCTCGTCGATCTCGCCAAGACCAAGGGTCAAGCCCACCTGCACGCCATCTCCACGCGGCAGGCGCTCGGCGAGGCAGTCACCGACGTTCTGGTGCGGCGCGGCGATCGCGAGGTGGCGCGCAGCGTCGCCGACAATCGCGGCGCGCGCATTTCCGAAACGGGCTTTTTCCGCCTGGTCAAGCGTGCCGAGAACGACGGCATCCTTGCCGAGAAGGTCGGACTGCGGCCCGATATTCCGCCCCAGCTGTTCCGCGAATTGCTGACGCGCGCCACCGCAGTCGTGCATAAGCGATTGCTCGCCTCGGCGACGCCGGAACAAAAGACGGAAATTCGCCGCGTCTTGGAAAAAGTCTCTAATGAAGTCGGCGCACGCGTGGGCCCGCGCGATTACCGCGCCGCGCAGCGCGTGGTTCTCGGCCTGCATCGGGCGGGCGGCATGAACGAGGCGGCGTTGGCCGCCTTCGCCGGCGATGGCAAATACGAAGAGACGGTCGTTGCCCTTGCCGCACTTTCTAAGGTGCCGATTAATGTTGCCGACCGGTTGATGGCCAGCGAACGGCCCGATCCCGTGCTCATCCTGTGCAAGGCGGCCGGCATGACCTGGCCGACGGTGAAGTCCGTCATCACGGTGCGCCCCGACGGTAAGCCGCCGTCGAGCTTGGGCGTCGATTCCGCCTTTGCCAATTATGACCGGCTCTCGGCTTCGACCGCACAGCGTGTGGTAAGGTTCTGGCAGGTGCGGCAAAATCAGTAAAATCAATAGCCGCACCACGCGATCTTTAGATTCTCCGGAAGATTAGAAAGCACGAGACACGTTCTTCACGCGCGGCCTTGGCGTGATAGCGCGTTCCCGCAAAATCGGGCCACGGCTTGCGCCAGTCGCTGGCGCATTCTGCGGTCCACTCGAAGGTGTTCGATCGGATAAATCGCTGCAGCGTCCAGCTGGCATAATCGGCAATATCGGTCACGAAGCGGAATTCGCCCTGCGGCCGCAGAATGCGGGCGAGTTGCGCAATCATGTCATCTTGAACGAAGCGGCGTTTCCAATGCCGCCGCTTCGGCCACGGATCTGGGTGGATCAGGTCAATGCGCGCCAATGACTGTTCAGGAAGCCACGCGATCAAGCTGATGACGTCATCAAAATACAGACGCACATTGCGCAGCCCGTTGCTTTCGATGCCGGCGAGCGCCTTGGCCATGCCGTTGACGAACGGCTCGACGCCGATAAAGCCGGTATGCGGTTCCTGCTGCGCCCGGGCGATCATCGCTTCGCCGCCGCCGAAGCCGATTTCGAGATCAACTGCGGTGACGGGAACCGGAAACAGTTCGCCGAGCTCTACAGGAGCGGGGCTGGAGAGATTGAGCGCCAGCTGCGGCAACAAGGTCGCAAACAGCCGCTCCTGGTTCGGGCGCAGCTTATGACCCTTGCGCCGTCCGAAAAACGCGCGGGGTTGGATGGGCTTGCTGTCTATCACTGTCGTGCTGCGCGAAGGCGGAGCATCCAGTAAACACCGGTCGAAGCGAAGATGCACGGCCGTGCCCTACTGGCAGCGCGGCGCTACGAGATCGTCCGCCTTCGCGCGGACGAAGACACACCTAGCGTAGCGCCCGCTTGAGCGCGTCCGCGAGGTCGGTTCGCTCCCAGGAAAAGCCGCCATCCTTTTCCGGCGCGCGGCCGAAATGGCCATAAGCGGCAGTGCGCCGGTAAATCGGCCGGCTGAGTTTAAGCGTGCGCCGGATATTGGTCGGCCGCAGCGGAAACAGCTCCGGCAAAAGCCTTTGCAGTTTCGCTTCTTCGACCTTGCCGGTGCCGTGGGTATCGACCAGAAGCGACATCGGGTCGGCGACGCCGATCGCATAGGCAATCTGGATGGTGCAGCGCTCGGCGAGCCCGGCGGCGACCACGTTCTTAGCAAGGTAGCGTGCGGCATAGGCGGCCGAACGGTCGACCTTTGTCGGATCCTTGCCCGAGAATGCGCCGCCGCCGTGCGGCGCATAGCCGCCATAAGTATCGACGATGATTTTTCTGCCGGTAAGGCCGCAATCCCCGTCCGGTCCGCCAATGACGAAATTGCCGGTGGGATTTACCAGGAAATCACTCGACTTCTTCGGCATCCAGCCGCCCGGCAGCGCCGCGGTGACGGTGTCCTCGATCATGTCGCGGATCATGCCCGGAGAGTATTTTTTGCCGTTACGGGTTTGCGCACTGTGTTGCGTCGAGACCACCACTTTGGTGCAGCCGACCGGATCGCCCTCGACATATTTCACGGTCACCTGGCTTTTGGCGTCGGGCAGCAAATCGAATAAGGCACCCGAGCGGCGCTTCTCCGACAGCACTTTAAGGATCTTGTGCGCGAAATAGATCGGCGCCGGCATGAACGAGCCCTTCTCGTAGACCTCGCTCTCCGTGCAGGCAAAACCAAACATCATGCCTTGGTCGCCGGCGCCTTCCTGCTCGCCGTTCTTTTTCTTTTTGGCATCGACGCCCATGGCGATGTCGGGAGACTGGCCGTGCAGCAGCACCTCGACGTCGGCGCCGTAATAGGAGAAGCCGTCCTGGTCGTAACCGATGTCCTTGACCACGCCGCGCGCGATATTGGCGATCATCTCGCGATTGACCACTGCCTTTTCGCCGTGCTTGTGGAACAGCGGCGCCTGGCCGCGGCCTTCGCCCGCAACGATGATCTTATTGGTGGTGCACAGTGTCTCACAGCCAAGCCGGGTGTTGACCGCGCTCTCGTCGGCGATGCCGAGCTTGATATCGTTCTCGATAAACGCATCGAGCACGGCGTCGGAAATTTGGTCGCAGACTTTGTCCGGATGGCCCTCCGACACGGACTCGCTTGTGAACAGATAATTGGCGCGTCGCACGGCGAAACACTCCCTGAAAACCGGCCTTGAAGTCACTGACCTTCGGCCTTCGGCTGGCCCGCGCGCAGCTTAGGCCGCGCGAAACCACGTGGTTGTTGCAGTGTACCCCTGCGCGGTCAAGATGTGGGCTAAAGGTGGGCGATTGCCTGCGCCGCCCCGAGGAAACTATCTACGCCGTCCCGTGAAACGCGGGGAAGCCTTCAACGCTTGTCGCGGCCGGCGATTTGTTCGACGAGGTCGACAATACGTCGGCGTAGTTTTGAATCATCGATGCGCATGAACGCCTTCGTGAGCGCCAAGCCGTCCGAGGTGGCAAGAAAGTCGGACACATAAGCCGGCGACGGCGCCTCACCCATTCCCTCGTACTTTCCCGACGTCACCGCGCTTGGGGCGCCTTCGAAGAAGAATGAAACGGGGACCTGTAGGATGTGCGAGATCTGTTGTAGCCGACTCGCCCCGATTCGGTTGGTTCCCTTCTCGTACTTCTGCACTTGTTGGAAGGTGAGATCGAGCGCGTCGCCGAGTTTTTCCTGGCTCATGCCAAGCATCATTCGGCGCATGCGCACGCGACTGCCGACATGCTTGTCGGTCGGATTCGGCGCCTTTTTAGCCAACATAGCCATCTCAACTCCTGTACTCTGATTTTTATCGCAAAAGGAATAGCAATAGAAAACAAATCTGTCACACTTGAAACCACTTTTTACGGGGATCGTCACGAACAAGATTCTGTTGAGTTTGTTGAATTCTCATCGAATGGGGAACGCCACGCATAGCTGCTACCCCGATTAGCCGCGCAATACACGCCTGTTACGCGTCGCAGTTGAGCGCTCGCAATGGTAAACAGCCATAGGTCGTTAGAAAGACTATTTATGCGCGCATCCACAACCTATTGACGATCCTTATTAGGTATACGGGTTCATCGCCGGCGATCAGATTTTTATCGTCTCCGCTCGCAGCCGGCGGCGCACGACGGCGATGAACACGATCAGAATCGCAATGAACACTGGAGCGTCGCCAACGCGGGCGTAAACGGGAGCGCTGATTGCTCGCGGCAATGGCGCGTCGAGCACGCCTTCGACTGCCAGCGGCAATGAGTTGATTATCCGACCTACCGGATCCACGACGGCTGATATGCCGGTATTGGCCGCGCGCGCCAACGGCAGGCCCAGCTCGATCGCGCTCACGCGGGCCTGCTGAAAATGCTGATACGGTCCGGTAGAAAACCCGAACCAGCCATCGTTGGTAACGTTGACGATCCAGCCGGGCCGTTCGCCCGGCGGCATCACCTCGCCCGGGAAAATGACCTCATAACAGATCAGCGGCAGAGCGGTCGGGGCGCCCGGAATGGCGATGAGCCGGTGGCGGTCGCCGGCGAGAAATCCACCGCGTTGCTGCGTCAGCTCCTCCAGGCCGAGCCGTTCGAGAATGTACTCGAACGGCAAATATTCGCCGAACGGCACGAGGTGTACTTTGTCGTAGACAGCGGCGATCGAACCGGTGTGATCGATAACGTCGATCGAATTGTAAACTCCCGATTGTGCGGGATTGTCCGGGTCGGCAAGCCTGATGGCGCCGGTGATCAACACCGATCCTTGCGGCAACAAATTGGTGATCTGCGCGAGCGCATCGGCTTCGCGAGTTAAAAAGAACGGAAACGGCGATTCCGGCCAGATCAGTTGCGTCGTGTCGCCCATGCCTTGCGATTGCGAGCCTTGCGATTGCGAGCCTTGCGATTGCGAGCCCGACGCGCGGCTGGACAGAGCGATATAGCGGTTCATAACCTCCTGCTTGGCCGAGTAATTGAAGCGAACATCCTGCTGCAAGTTCGGCTGCATAATGCGCAAATGCACTCCGTCGACCAGTCGCGTCGGCGTGCGAGCGAGCCGCCACGCCCCGAACCCGCCGAGTGCGGCGAGGACAGCGATGCTGAGCGCAATTGGCAACCATGGCCGCCGGGTTTCCGTCCGATCGTCGCTGAGGGTTGCGGGGCTGGCGAACACGACAATGGCGATAAAAGTGAGACCCCAAATACCGCATACCGAAGCGGCTTGCGCCAAAGCCAATGGCGCGGTCAGTGCATAGCCGAAAGCGTTCCACGGAAACCCGGTCAGTAGGTGGCCGCGCAACCATTCCGAAGCCGTCAGCGCTACGCCCAAAGCTAAGATGCGTACCGCGCCGCGGACCCACAGCATGCGCGCCAACGCGACGCCGAGCGCAGTGTAGACGGCCAGCACCGCCGGCAGGCCGATGACCGCAATCGGCAACAGCCAACCGAAGGTTGGCGCATCGACCAGAAAAGCGTAGCCGATCCAATAAAGGCCGGCGAGAAAGTAGCCGAAGCCGAACCACCACCCGATCGCCGCCGCAGCAGTCACTCCGCCCCAACGGCCCACTCCGGCGCCGTCGATCAGCCAGACCAGCGTCGGAAATGTCAGGAACAAGATTGGCCAGGCATCGAACGGCGCCATCGCCAGCGCCGAAAGCGCGCCGGCGGCGAACGCGATCGACCGGCGCCGCCAGCCCCAGGACAGCACAATGGCGTGGATCAGCCGCTTCACGATGCCTGCGGAGTGTTCGGGTTCGGCCGATTAGTTTCGTCGCTCGGCGTTGCCGCCCGGACTGGCGGAGTTCTCACCAGCGCGGGCGATTCACGCGCAGTGGCGGGACGACGGTCCTTGCGGAGGTAGATCCGCACGCGCTTGACCCGGCGCGGGTCGGCGTCCAGCACTTCGGCCTCGAACGGCTCCGGTCCGGGTACGAGCTCGCCGCGCACCGGCACATGCCCGGCTTTGGTGACAAGATAACCGCCGAGCGTGTCGACCTCATGCGCCACCTCGCCGACATCGAACTCCTCGCCAATCGCCGCGCGGACATCGTCGAGACTGGCGCGGCCGGTGGCCAGGAACGAGCCGTCGTTCTGCCGCGTTACCGCCGGGCCCTGATCTTCGTCATGCTCGTCTGCGATATCGCCGACGATGAGTTCGACCAAGTCCTCGATCGATACCAGCCCGTCGCTGCCGCCATATTCGTCGATGACGAGCGCGAGGTGAATCCGCGTCGCCTGCATTTTAGCGAGCAGATCGAGCGCCGGCATAGAGGGCGGCGCGTAGAGAATCTCGCGGACGATCTTGGCCGACGTCAACGGCAGCGAAAGATCGATATTCGCAAAATTGAGATCGCTGGCGCGGGGTTGCTCGCCCTGCTCGGCGCTAGCGGGTTGGTGCGCCGCGCGCGCGGCCATGAACGCGACCAGATCGCGGATATGGACCATGCCGGTCGGATCGTCGAGCGTGTCGTTAAAGACCACGAGCCGCGAATGTCCGGCGACCTCGAAAACTTTGACCAGATCGCCGAGCGGGATATCTTGCTGCACGGCGACGATATCGGCGCGCGGCACCATGATGCGCTCGATCCGGGTTTCCCGCAGACCGAGGATATTTTTCAGCATGGCGGCTTCTTCCGGAGAAAAGCCCGATTGCGGCTGCTCACCGGTGAGGACAAGTTCCAGATCTGCGCGCGTCGAGGCCGCCTTCCAACCGAATAGGATGCGCATGACGCGCGTGAGCCAACTTTCCGGCTGTTCGCTCGATTCCGGCATCACCATCGGAAGCCCGCGGTGTTCATTCTCGGCCGGTTCGGTGCGTTGCGGGGACGGGGCCATCGACGATTTCACTATCGGACGTGATGTTGGAAGAAGATATGACGTTGGAGGGCTTGATGTTGGAGGACCTGATGTAGGAAGATCTGGCGTTGAATTTCAGGATTTTTGCGAACGTTTTGTGGCATGCGTAGCTGCATGTTTGGCCGAAAGCTTACGCCTTGGCGCTCTTGGCCGATATGGATCCGGGATCGCGAGCTGGCGGAGAATTTCGCGCTCGACCCGTTCCATCTCGAGTGCGTCCTTGTGTCGTTCGTGGTCGTAACCGACCAGATGCAGGAAACCGTGCACGGCAAGGTGGGCGACATGATGGGCGAGCGGTTTTCGTTCGAAGCGGGCCTGGCGCGCGATGGTTTCAAAGGCGAGAACGATGTCGCCGAGATGCTTGGCCGTAGCATTTTTCGTCGGGAATGACAGCACGTTCGTGGCCGCATCGACGCCGCGCCAATCCCGGTTAAGCTCGCGAATTGTCGAATCATCGGTCAGAACGATAGCAAGCTCCGTTCCCCTTGTTGACAGTTTGGTTGCCGCCCGTGTGACTGCGCCCCGTACGATCGATTCCAACTTTTCGGCATTTTTCCATCGGTCGCTGACGACGAGCACATCGATCGTGAGCGCGGTGCGCGCCGCACGCGTCATTCCCGGCGCTGGCGTTTCTTCGCCGCTTCCCTGTCATAGGCCTCGACGATGCGCGCGACGAGTTCGTGGCGGATCACGTCGGCGGCGGTAAAGCTGACATAGCCGATGCCTTCGACGCCTTCGAGAAGCCGCACTGCATCGGCCAGCCCGGAGGTCTGACCCGGCGGCAAGTCGACCTGGCTCGGGTCGCCAGTCACCACCATCCGGCTGTTCTCGCCAAGCCGGGTGAGCAACATTTTCATCTGCATCGCGGTAGTGTTCTGCGCCTCGTCAAGAATAATGGCCGCATTCGACAGCGTGCGGCCGCGCATAAAGGCGAGCGGCGCGATCTCGATTTCGGTGGTCTGCAAGGCGCGCTCGACGATGCGCGCATCCATCAGGTCGTAAAGCGCGTCGTAGATCGGCCGCAGATAAGGATCGACCTTTTCGCGCATGTCGCCGGGCAGGAAGCCAAGCCGCTCGCCCGCCTCCACCGCCGGCCGCGACAGCACGATGCGATCGACTTCCTTGCGCTCGAACAGCTGTACGGCATGCGCCACCGCAAGCCAGGTCTTGCCTGTCCCGGCCGGGCCGGTTGAGAACACCAGCGCGTGGCGCTTGAGCGAACGAATATAGGCATCCTGCGCCGCGGTGCGGGCGCGGACGCGGCGCTTGCGCAGATTGATTTCTTCATAATTCTCCCGCGCCGCGGCGGGATCGAAATCGAACAGCGAACCCTGCGACAATGCGAGCCGGATGGTGCCGTCGACGTCGCCCTGGAGGAGTTCGTCGCCGCGCTTGAGCCGCTCGTAAAGGCTTTCGAGTACGCGGCGTGCCTGATCGCAGGCATCGCGGGCGCCTTCGATGGTGAGGGTGTTGCCGCGAGAATTGGCGACGACGCCGAGCCGGCGTTCGATCAGGGCGAGGTTTTGGCCATATTGCCCGAACAAGGTCGAGGCGAGGCGGTTGTCATCGAAGGTGAGAGCGATCTGTGTCGCGTTAGCGGGCGCGACGAACACCGATTGATCCGTTTCATTTGCTACCAAGTCAGACTCCTGCGGGAAGCAAGGCGGGCTCCGGTGCGAGCATTTGCGCGGCGTTCGGCGCAAGCGCACCGAATAAGCTGTTGCTGGCGATTTCGGTGATCGTCACCGCGGCGATCTCGCCGGTCAGCGAGACGGGCGCCGTGACCTGCACCGGCTGGAGATAGGGCGATCGGCCAACCAGCTGTCCGGCGTGGCGGCCGGGCCGCTCAAACAGCACGTCGAAGCTGCGACCGAGACAGCGGCGATTGAACGCGGCCTGATTGCGGTCGATCGCGTGTTGCAGGCGCTGCAAGCGCTCCGACTTTGTTGCCTCGTCGATCTGATCATCCATATCGGCGCCAGGGGTTCCGGGCCGCGGCGAATATTTGAAGGAGAATGCGCCGGAAAAACCGATCTCGTCGACCAGGCCGAGCGTGGCGGTGAAATCGCTTTCGCTTTCGCCGGGAAAGCCGACGATGAAATCGCTAGTGAGCGCGAGATCGGGCCGCGCTTGGCGCAGGCGTTTTACGATATTGCGATAGTCCGCGCAGTTGTGCCGGCGGTTCATCGCCGCAAGGACGCGGTCGGAACCCGATTGGATCGGTAAATGCAGCTGCGGCATGAGTTCATGCAAATCGCGATGCGCCGCTAATAGGTCGTCGCTCATGTCACGCGGATGACTGGTCGTGTAGCGCAGCCGGTCGATGCCGTCGGCCTGCGCCACGCGATAAAGAAGCCGCGCCAGCGACCACGGCTGCCCATCCGGTCCTTCGCCGTGATAGGCGTTGACGTTCTGGCCGATCAGCGTGACTTCACGCACGCCGGCCGCCGCCAGATGCTCGACTTCGGCGAGGATTTTCTCCACCGGACGCGAGATTTCGGCGCCGCGCGTGTAGGGCACGACGCAGAAGGTGCAGAACTTGTCGCAACCCTCCTGCACCGTGACGAAGGCGCTAACGCCGCGGGCTCGCGTCACTGCCGGACTAGGCGCGGCGAGATGATTGAATTTGTCGTCGACCGGAAACTCGGTATCGACCGCGTTGCCGTCGCGCACGGCGCGCGCCAGCAGGTCGGGCAGCCGGTGATAGCTTTGTGGCCCGACCACAAGATCGACCGCGGGCGCACGACGGATGATCTCTTCGCCCTCGGCCTGCGCCACGCAGCCGGCGACCGCGACGACGAGCCGGCGGCCTTCGGCGGCCGCCGCTTCTTTCATACGGCGGACCCGGCCGAGCTCCGAATAGACCTTCTCCGCCGCCTTCTCGCGGATATTGCAGGTGTTAAGGATGACGAGATCGGCGTCGGCGGCGGAAGCGGTCTCGACATAGCCTTCCGGCGCCAAAGTGTCCGCCATACGACGCGAGTCGTAGACGTTCATCTGGCAACCGAACGATTTGACGTAGAGCTGCTTGCGGGGTCCGCTCATGCCGGGTGACGTCGCGCCTAAGCCCTTATCTCCACTCGTAAATTGCGCCTTCTTCGCGCCATAACGAGGCTGCCGTTCAAGGCCAATGTCTTAGCGGGATTCCCTGGAAAAGTGAATGCTAGTCCATGGGCGGCTAATCCATGGGCGCCTAATCCATGGGCTGGACATTGGCTTCCTTGATCACTTGTGACCACTTGGCGATTTCCGACTTGATATAGGCATCGAGTTCTTCGGGACTGGAAGTACCGGTGGTCATGCCGAGCTCCGCGAAGCGCTGCTTGGTCTCCGGCAGCGTGATTGCCTGCCGCGCCGCGGCGTTCAGTTGCACCAGGATGTCGTGCGGCGTTCCGGCCGGCGCGACGATGCCGAACCAGGTTTCGGCCTTAAAGCCCGGCAGCGCCGTCTCGGCGACAGTAGGAATGTCCGGCGCCGAAGGCGAACGCTCGGCGCTGGTGACCGCCAGCGCGCGCAGCGTGCCGGCTTTGATATTGCCCATGACGGCAGAGAGGTTGGCGAACATCAGCGGAATTTGTCCGGCAAGGAGATCGTTGATCGCTCCGGCTTCGCCGCGATAGGGGACGTGGACCATTTTGATGCCGGCGTCGTGCTCGAACATTTCGGCGGTCATGTGCGGCGTCGTGCCGAGCCCGCCGGTCCCAAAATTGATTTTGCCGGGATCAGCTTTGGCCATAGCGATCACGTCCTTGACCGAATGCGCGGCGAAGGACGGATTGACGACTAGAACGAGCGGCGATGCGCCGGTGAGCGCCACTCCGGCAAAATCCTTCGCTGGATCGACGGTGACCTTGCGATAGAGCGCCGGCGCCACCGCGTAGGTCGTTTGGCTACCCATCATCAGCGTGTAGCCGTCGGGATCGGACTTCGCGACGTCTTGCGCCGCGATCAAGCCGCTAGCGCCGGTATGGTTCTCGATCAGAATCGATTGACCGAGGATTTTGGACATCGGCGCCGCCACGATTCTCGCGGCGACGTCGGTGCCGCCGCCCGCGGCGAAGCCGACAAGCATCTTGATCGGTCGATCGGGATAGCCGGAGTTTTGCGCGCTCACGGTGGCGGCGATCAAGCCGAGTACCATTCCCAGCGCGAGCGTAAGCACGCCGCGCATTATTCGCGTCGCCGTCATGGCGGGCTCCTCCGGTGCGGCCCGATTTTTTCGGGTCCGTTTGTTATTCTAATGACCTAGGCCTGCGCCGTCAGCCGAGATCGCGGCGCAGCACCAGCGCCGTTGCGCCGCCTTCGTAATAGCCCTGACGCCGGCCCACCTCACGGAATCCGGCGCGCCGATAAAGCCGGGCGGCCGGCGCATTGTGCTCGCCAACCTCAAGAAAGACCGAGCCCACACCGAGGCCGGCCAACCGCCGCAGATGCAGATCGAGCAACGGCCGGGCCAGCGCGCGCCCGCGCCATGCCGGCGTAATGGCAACCGAGAGGATTTCGGCTTCGCCGGCGGCGCGCCGCGATAGGATGAAGCCGATCAATTTGCCGTTGCGCATCGCGCGGTGGGCGACAACGTTGCTCTCGATCAAGAGCCGGTAGATTTCGTCCTCGCTCCAGCCGCGCTGGAACGATGCACCGTGCACGGCGGCAACCGCCGCGGCATCGGCCGGGCGCGCTTCGGAGAAGGCAGGCTCGCCGCGGGCGAACAGCCGAGAGACGAAGCGCATCATCGGCGCGGCAGGGAGGCGGCGTTTTGCGGCTGCGCGTCCGGCGCCCGCAGATATTGCGGCGTCGGCGGGGCGCTTGCTTCGGGCGCGACGGCGCCGATCTGCGCGACCCAGCCGATGTCGGGGGCGTCCCGCCCGTCGACGGTCACAGGGACGGCGTCTGTGGCCGACAGTCCATCGGCAACCGCTTGCGCTGCTGAGCCGACGATGCGGGCGGGCGCGTCGGACGCCGCGCGCACTGCTGCGCTCAATGGCGCGAGCCGCGGCGCAACGAGCGTCCGGCCGCCGGGACCGAAAACCTGAAGATAAACGTGCGCATGCCGCGCATCGATGGCGGCAATGACCGGATTTTTGTCATCCAGGCCGAGATAAGGGGCGGCATAGGCGGACAGCGTCGATACGCCAACGACGGGGATCTTGGTCGCGACCCCAAGGCCGCGCGCAGCTGCTATGCCGACCCGCAGACCGGTGAAGCTGCCAGGTCCCGTCGTCACCACCAGGCGGTCGAGATCGGGAAACGTCATGCCGGCTGCCTTCATGACCCGGGCAATGAGCGGTATCAGCGCTTCGGCATGGCCGCGGACCATGGGCAGGCTCTCGCTCGCGACAATACCGGCACTAACCCCCCCAACGGCCGTGTCGAGCACGGCGGCGGAACAGGCCGCCAGCGCCGTATCAATGGCGAGCACGCGCATGGAGAGTCACATCATGCCGATGGCGGCGCCATGCGCCGGATCGGTAGATCACCTGGACCGGGGATCACATGGGCCGGACTTCGGTGACGTCGGGAATGAAATGACGCAGCAGGTTCTGGATGCCGTGGCGCAGCGTTGCCGTTGACGACGGGCAGCCCGAGCAAGCGCCCTTCATGTTGAGATAAACGACACCGTCTTTGAAGCCGCGGAAAGTAATGTCACCGCCGTCATTGGCGACCGCCGGCCGCACCCGCGTTTCGATCAGCTCCTTGATCGTGGCCACGGTCTCGGCGTCGGCGGCATCGAAGAATTCGTCGCCGTCGGTTTGCTCGGCGCTGCCGGCATTAAGGAGCGGCGCGCCTGACATGTAGTGCTCCATGATGGCGCCGAGGATCATTGGCTTGAGCTGCTGCCACTCGCCGGCGCTCTTGGTCACGGTGATGAAGTCGGAACCGAAGAACACGCCGCTGACGCCGGCGATCTCGAACAGCCGCTCGGCAAGCGGCGACTGCGCCGCCTGTTCGGCCTCGCGCAGGTCGAGTGTGCCGTTTTCGAGCACCGGCTGTCCGGGCAGGAACTTTAGGGTTGCCGGGTTCGGCGTTGCTTCGGTCTGGATGAACATTGCTCGTCCTCCGGCGTTTGCGCCGTAGCATGAACGTACACTAATACGTGGCAAATTACGATGGAAGTTCAAGGGCCGACCTGGCCGACTACGACCGCACGAAGCCGACCACGTCCTTGACAGCGTTCATTGTTTGCCGGGCGATCTTTTGCGCTCGCGCCGCGCCGTCGGCCAGTATGGCGTCGATTGCGATGGGATCGTTGAGCAATCGCTTCATCTCCACGCCAATCGGGCCGAGCTTGGCGACGGCAAGATCGGTCAATGCTGACTTAAACGTGGAGAATTGCGCATTGCCGAATTGCGCGAGCACGCCCGCGCGCGTGGTTCCCGCCAATGCCGCATAAATACCGACTAGGTTATCGGCCTCGGGGCGGGTCGCGAGACCCTTCTCTTCGCTTGGTAGCGGCTCCGGATCGGTTTTGGCTCTGCGGATTTTCTGCGCGATCGCGTCGGCATCGTCGGTGAGATTGATGCGGGAAAAGTCGGACGCATCCGATTTTGACATTTTCTTTGAGCCGTCGCGCAGCGACATCACGCGGGTCGCTTCGCCGGTGATCAGCGGCTCGGGCTGCGGAAACAAAGCGTCGCCATAGCCCTTTTGCTGGATCGATTGCGCGAAATCGTTGTTGAATTTCTGCGCAATGTCGCGCGACAGTTCCAAATGCTGTTTCTGGTCTTCGCCAACCGGCACATGGGTCGCACGATAGACCAAAATATCGGCCGCCATCAGCGTCGGATAAGCATACAGACCGACCGAGGCGTTCTCGCGGTCCTTGCCGGCCTTTTCCTTGAACTGCGTCATGCGGTTGAGCCAGCCGAGCCGGGCCACGCAATTGAAGATCCAGGCCAATTCCGCATGCTCGGCAACCTGGCTCTGGTTGAACACGATGTGCTTTTGCGGATCGATGCCGCAGGCGATAAACGCCGCAGTGACCTCGCGAATGGCGTGCGGCAGCTCGGTCGGCTCCTGCCAGGTCGTGATCGCGTGCAGGTCGACGACGCAATAGATGCAGTCGTAGCGGTCCTGCAATTCGACGAAGCGCTTGATCGCGCCGAGATAGTTGCCGAGATGCAGATTGCCGGTCGGCTGGACGCCGGAAAACACCCGTTCCGTAAATGCCATGCGCCTTCTCCGCCCGGGTTCCGAAGTGAGCGTCCCAATGCCATGTCGTCGGCTTGCCGTGCAAGAGGCGGCCGCTATAGTGCGCCTCCCGCCGCGAGATAAGCCATAACTTCAGCCATGATTTCAGCATGACTTCGGCCCATTACGACGTGCTCGGCATCGGCAATGCGATCGTCGACGTCATTGCCCGCGCCGAGGAGGATTTTTTGCTGGCGCAGGGCATGCGCAAGGGCGGCATGACGCTCATCGATGAAGCCCGCGCGCATGCGATCTACGATGCGATGGGCCCGGCGGTGGAAACGTCCGGCGGCTCGGCGGCGAACACGATTGTCGGCCTTGCTTCGCTCGGCGCTCGCACGGCCTTCGTCGGCAAGGTCAAGGACGATCTGCTAGGCCGTGCCTATAGCCACGATATTCGCGCCGCCGGGGTGGGTTTCGCGACCAAGCCGGCCGTTGCCGGTCCCTCGACCGGGCGCTGCTACGTGTTGGTGACGCCCGACGGCGAGCGCACCATGAACACCTATCTCGGCGCCGCGCAGGACCTGCATCCCGGCGATATCGACGCCGCGGCGGTCGCGGCGAGCGCCGTGGTCTATCTCGAAGGCTATTTGTGGGATCCGAAAAACGCCAAGGAGGCGTTTCTCAAGGCGGCAAAGATCGCGCACCAAGCCGGCCGCAAAGTCGCGCTATCGTTGTCGGACGCCTTCTGCGTCGATCGCTGGCGCGACGAGTTTTTGCAGCTGATGCGCTCGCGCACGGTCGATCTCATTTTCGCCAACGAGGCCGAACTGCACAGCCTTTATCAAAGCTCGGATTTCAACGCCGCCGTTGCGGCGCTTCGCGCCGATATCGACGTCGCGGTGATAACGCGCAGCGAGCAAGGTTGCCTCGTTGTCGGTCCGGATGGCGCCGAGGCGGTGCCGGCGTTTCCGGTCGAACGCGTCGTCGATACGACCGGAGCAGGGGACCTGTTCGCCGCCGGATTCCTGTCCGGCCTGGCGCGCGGCGCCGATGATCGCACCTGCGGCCGCCTCGGCGCGTTGGCTGCTGCCGAAGTGATCCAGCACATCGGGGCGCGCCCGGAAACTTCCCTCCGCGATCTCGCGCGCGAGAACGGCTTGGCCGGCTAAGCCTTTCCGCCCCGTTGCGAGGCAGGATGGCGACGGCGCTCCGGTAACCAATTGCTAACCAAACCTGGTTAACGACTGGTCAACCGTAACTCCGGAGATCCGAACATGGCCGAGAACCCGGAAGACAGCGCCGGCGACACTGAGAAGGCGCGAGCCAACGCCGCCAATCAGAACGGGAGCGAAGCCGTGGGGAGCAATCTGCCGATGGTCGTGGCGCCAAAACTCGGCGCCGGAGAAGACGAAACGATCGATGAGCCGGTGGGCGATGCTGCGGCCGAGGCCGCCGCTCCCGCATCGCGCGCACATTCCTCGCGCTTCCTCATGCTCGCGGGCTCGGTCGCCTTCGCCGCCGCGTTCGGCTCGTTTGTCGGATCGGTGTCGGGCTCCGGGCTGGTGCGGTTCCTATCGCCGGCAGCGCCGGCCTCGAGCGCGCAGACGACGAGCGATGCCATGCGGGAGATGAAGCTCGAGCTTGCTGAGCTTTCCGCCATCAAGACCAATCTAGACAACACGGCCCGCAGCACCACGAGCCAGTTGGCCAAGCTCTCGGACCGGCTCGATCAACTCGATCAACGCTCCACCGCGTCGATCGAGACCACGGGCTCAATAGCGACCGCGCCAGCCGCGCCGGCCGCGGCGCCGAAAATCGCTGATCGGATTTTGCCGGATTGGATCGTGCAAGACGTGCAGGGCGGCCGCGCTTTGGTCGAAAGCCGTAACGGCGGCATGTTTGACATCGGCGAGGGCAGTACGCTTCCCGGCGTCGGCCGAGTCGATTCGATCAAACGCCAGGACGGCCAATGGATCGTGCTCACCGAGGGCGGCACGATCACGTCGGGACGGTGATTGGCGTCTTATCCGTGCGGTAGAAACGGCACCAGCATGGGGACGCGGCGACGGTAAGCGGCATACGCATCCGCGCCAAGCTCGGCCGTCAGGAAGCGCTCCTCGACCCGCGCTTTGAGCCAAAGCCCGATCGCGACCAGCGCGGCGCCGATAAGCCCGGTTACAGTCGCCTGCGCCGCCGCAGTGGCGAAGATGGCCACGATCAATCCCGTATAAATCGGATGGCGCACCAAAGCGTAAGGCCCGGTCTCCACGATGTGATGACCTTCCTTGCGCACGATCGCGCCCGACCACAGTGCGCCCAATATGGATGCGCGCCCACCAGGCCAACAGGATGCCGGCGAAGGTCACGCCGGCAAGCGCATAGCCGCCGTCATAGCCGACGTGCCAGAGCCGCGTTTCGCCAGGATCTGCTGCGTCGAATGCAACAGCAGAACCGCGCCGGCGAACAGCGCGACGCGATAGGCCCAGCTCGTGCCAAGTCGCGGCGCGCTTTTCGCAGCGGCGCGGACCAGAACGCGGCGGCGATCCAGGTGACGAGCCAGCCGATCCAGATGGCAGCGAAGAGAAGGCTCGGTCGCATGATCGCTGATATAGGAATGTGCGCGATTGCCCAACCGTGGCGAAAGGGCGCGGTTCGGAGGACCAATGATCTTCTGACGGGTTGCCTTAACCGCGCAAGCCGCTTACACATCCACGCTCGCCGTGAGCGCATGCGCCTCGATGAAGACGCGGCGCGGCTCGACTTTGTCGCCCATCAGCTCGTCGAAGATGGTATTGGCCTCGTCGATCTCCTTGACGCTGACTTGCAGCATCGTGCGGGCATTGGTGTCGAGCGTGGTTTCCCAGAGCTGGCTGGGGATTCATCTCGCCGAGGCCTTTGTAGCGCTGCAGCGCCACGCCCTTCCTTCCGGCCGCGGTGACCGCCTCGAACAGGCCGACCGGGCCGTGGATCGGCGGTTTCTTCGTCCTTGCGCCGTAGCATCGCCGGCGGCGTCGGCCGCGGGAAAACTTTTTGCAGCGATGGCGCGAATTCGTCGAGCTTGCGCGCATCGGCTGAGCCGAGCAGCGCCTGGTCGATCACCGCGACTTCTTTGACGCCGCGCACGGTGCGCTCGAACTGGAAGCCGGCGCCTTCGGTGAATTGGCCCTGCCAGCCGCGCTCGGTTTCCTCCGACAGCGCGTCGAGCCGCTTGGCGATATAGGGCACCGCCGCCACCGCTTTCTGCGGGTCGCCGAAAATGTCGCGGTTGAGCACGCTCAGGATCGCCGCCTGTTCGACGACCTGGCGATTGTAGCGGCTGTGCAGGCCGCGCAGCAGATTGCGGATCTGCGCGAGTCTTCGACCAGCTTGCGCAGATCGTTGCCGGCCAGCACTTCGCCCGAGGACAGGCGCAAACGGCGTCTTCGAGGCCGGTATCGATCAGGTAATCCTCGAGCGCGCGCTCGTCCTTGAGATATTGCTCGGACTTGCCGCGCGCGATTTTGTAAAGCGGCGGCTGGGCGATGTAGAGATAGCCGCGGTCGATGATCTCGCGCATCTGCCGGTAGAAGAAGGTCAACAGCAGCGTGCGGATATGGGCGCCGTCGACGTCGGCGTCGGTCATGATGATGATCTTGTGGTAGCGCAGCTTGTCGATTGCGAATTCGTCGGTGCCGATGCCGGTGCCGAGCGCGGTGATCAAGGTGCCGATCTGCTCGGACGACAGCATCTTGTCCATGCGCGCGCGTTCGACGTTGAGGATTTTTCCGCGCAGCGGCAGAACGGCCTGGAATTCGCGGTTGCGGCCCTGCTTGGCGGAGCCGCCGCGCTGAATCGCCCTCGACGATGAACAGTTCGGATTTGGCCGGATCGCGCTCCTGGCAATCGGCGAGTTTTCCCGGCAGCGAGGTGATGCCGAGCGCGCTCTTGCGCGTCATTTCGCGGGCCTTGCGCGCCGCCTCGCGGGCGGCGGCGGCCTGGATCACTTTGCCGACGATGATCTTGGCTTCGCCGGGATGCTCCTCGAACCAGGCCTTGAGCATGTCGTTGACGATGCCTTCGACCGCCGGGCGCACCTCGGAGGACACCAGCTTGTCCTTGGTCTGCGACGAAAATTTCGGGTCCGCCACTTTGATCGAGAGCACGGCGGTCAGGCCTTCGCGGCAGTCATCGCCGGTGAGCGCGACCTTTTCCTTGCGCGCGACGCCGCCGGATTCGGCATAGCCGGTGACCTGGCGCGTCAGCGCGCCGCGGAAGCCCGCCAGATGGGTGCCGCCGTCGCGTTGCGGGATGTTGTTGGTGAAGCACAGGACGGTCTCGTGATAACCGTCGTTCCACCATAGCGCGCATTCGATGGCGACGCCGTCGCGCTCAGCCGCCATTACGATCGGCTGCGGCACCAGCGGCGTCTTGTTGCGGTCGAGATATTTGACGAAGGCCTCGACGCCGCCTTCGTAGCGCATTTCCTCGCGGTTCTCGACGGCGTGGCGCATGTCGGAGAGCACGATGGTGACGCCGGAATTGAGGAATGCGAGCTCGCGCAGCCGGTGTTCCAGCGTCGCGAAATCGAACTCCGTCATGGTGAAGGTCTTCGTCGACGGCAGGAACGTCACTTCGGTGCCGCGCTTGTCGCGCGCCGCGCCGACGACCGCGAGCGGCGCGACCGCCTCGCCGTCGGCAAATTCCATGAAGTGTTCCTGGCCGTCGCGCCAGATGGTCAGCTTGAGCCAGCTCGACAGCGCATTGACCACCGAGACGCCGACGCCATGCAGGCCGCCCGAGACCTTGTAAGAGTTCTGGTCGAATTTTCCGCCGGCATGGAGCTGGGTCATGATGACCTCGGCGGCGGACACGCCTTCGCCCTTGTGGATGTCGGTCGGAATGCCGCGGCCGTCGTCGCGCACGGTGCACGAGCCGTCGGGATTGAGCCTTACGCTGACTTCCTTGGCGAAGCCGGCGAGCGCTTCGTCGATCGCATTGTCGACGACCTCGTAGACCATATGATGCAGGCCCGAGCCGTCATCGGTATCGCCGATATACATGCCCGGCCGCTTGCGCACGGCATCGAGCCCCTTGAGCACCTTGATCAATTCCGCGTCGTAATCGGAAGGTGCGGGGCTCTGTTTGCGAACGGGTTCGGCCATGCCGGAAGCTCTCGAATCGACTGCAAAATGCACGGGTGAATCGACGAATCTTGTACACGAAAACGGCGTCGCGTACAGGGCAAAAAGAACGCGATTAAGATATTGTCAAATCGCGGTTTTTCAAGGTTTTGCGCGGTGCCGAAACGGGCCTCGATTTGGCCGCCGAACGGCCGCATCGATCAACGCTCCGGGCGCGCGAAATGCACGCTCGCGGGTGCGCTAGCATTCACAGTTCCGGGCGGCCTGACTGGGCGCTGGCCGGAGGCTTGAGAAGATGCTGGTCGCCCGGCCGATAGTCGGGAACCGGATGCTGGAAAGAGCCGAGCGCTGCGGTCCAGAGTTCCATGCGATCCAAGATCCTTGCGCAGCCGCTCGAGCGCTTCGATCAGGTTCCGAACAATCAAGTCTTCTGCCTGTTCCGGCATTGTTATTGACCTGTGTCACGCATCGGACATTTCCCGCTCCTGGGGGTTAAGAGGCTTCAGGCGCTCTTGTTCCCCGATTGCCAGGCGGGCCGTGTGCAAATCTCGGCGACGAATGGGAACCGCTGGGTCGGAAAATCGTCAAGGCTTTGCCGATTTTGCTCGCAACCGCCCGGAACTGACTTCGACCACCGCGGCGCCGGCATCGATCTCGGCAAACAGCACCGGATCGGCGCCGGTCATCCAGACCTGACCGCCGAGTTGCGCGAGTTCGCCATGGAGCGCACGCCGCCGCGCCGGATCGAGATGCGCGACGACTTCGTCGAGCAAAAGGATCGGCGAGAAGCCGATCATGTCGGCAATCAAACGGGCATGCGCGAGCACGAGCCCGATCAGCAGCGCCTTTTGTTCGCCGGTCGAGGCGTCGGCGGCGGCGATGTCCTTCTCCGCATAGATGACTTTGAGATCGGTCAGATGCGGGCCGTCGAGCGTGCGCCCCGCAGCGGCGTCGCGAGCGCGATTATCGTGGAGCACCGCGCGGTAGCGTTCCTCGATTTCGGCGGCAGGATGGTCGGCGATAAGCTGCTCCATCCAACCATCGAGCGTGACTTCCGCTGCCGGAAACGCCGACCCCTTGCGTTTCGCCAGCACGGCGTCGAGCCGGCGCACCGTCTCCACCCGCAGGCCGGCGACCGCGACGGCAAGTTCGGCGGTCTCATGTTCGACGGCGTCGAGCCAATGCGCATCCGGCCGCGCTTCCTCCAACAGCCGGTTGCGCGAGCGCAGCGATCGTTCGAGCGCGGCGACGCGGCTCGCATGCTCGGCGTCGACCGCGAGCACCAGCCGATCGAGGAAGCGCCGCCGCTCGGATGGCGCGCCGGCGAACAGCGCGTCCATCGCCGGAATGAGCCAGACCACGCGAACGTGATCGGCGAACGCCGCGGCCGAGCCGACCGGCTCGCGGTCGATCCGGCATTTGCGCTGGATTGCGCTACCGTCCTCGAGCGGCCGTTCGATCCCGGTGCCCAAGGTCGCGAGCCCTAGCGCGCCTTCGATCTCGGCGGCGACCGCCCATGAACCGTCGCCCTCGCTGAACGCCACCTCGTCAAGCGTAGTGCGACGCAAACCGCGGCCGGGCGCAAAGAACGAAATCGCTTCGATGAGATTGGTTTTGCCGGCGCCGTTCGGCCCGACCAGCACCATCGTTTTTGCGCCGGCTTCGAGCGAGGCGGTGTGGTAGTTGCGGAAATTATTGAGCGTCAGGCGTTGTACAGACATCAGTAATCAGCGGTCGGTAATCAGAAGGCCAGCGATCAAGATAAGCGTAACCGCCGCGATTCCAACTTTTTGATCACTGATTACCGATCACTGATTTCAGACCCGCATCGGCATCAGCACATAGAGAGCGCCACGCGGGTCCTTGTCCTGGATCAGTGTCGGCGAGCCGGGATCGGCGAGTTTCAACACGGCCGCCTCGCCCTCGATTTGCGCGGCGATATCCAGCAGGTAGCGCGAGTTGAAGCCGATATCGATCGGGTCGGCCTCGTATTCGACTTCGAGTTCCTCATTGGCGCTGCCGGAATCGGGATTGGTCACCGACAGCAGCAATTTTCCGCCGGTGATCGACAATTTGACGGCGCGGCCGCGCTCGCTCGAAACCGTCGAGACGCGATCGACGGCCGCTTCGAATTCCTTTTTGTCGACGACCAGCTCCTTGTCGTTGGCGAGCGGGATGACGCGCCCGTAATCGGGGAACGTGCCGTCGATCAGCTTCGAGGTCAGGATCGTCTGGCCGATGGTAAAGCGGATTTTGCCCGGCGACAGCTCGATGACGACTTCGGCCTCGCCATCCTCCATGAGCCGTTGCACCTCGCCGACGGTCTTGCGCGGTACGATCACGCCCGGCATGCCGGCTGCGCCCTTGGGGAGATCGAGTTCCATCTGCGCAAGGCGATGGCCGTCGGTCGCGACCGCGCGCAAGGTTTGCGCCTTGGCCGAGCCGGCGGCATGCAGGTAGATGCCGTTGAGATAGTAGCGCGTCTCTTCGGTCGAAATGGCGAACTGGGTCTTGTCGATGAGCCGCTTGAGATCGGTGGCCTTGAGCGTGAACTTGTGCGTCATTTCGCCCGGGGCGAGATCGGGAAAGTCGCTTTCCGGAAGCGTCTGCAGCGTGAAGCGCGAGCGACCGGCGCGGATCGAGAGCGCTGCGCGGTCGCCGGACGATTCCAGAACGATCTGCGCGCCCTCGGGCAGTTTGCGCACGATGTCGAAGAACATATGGGCCGGCACCGTCGTCGATCCGCCTGGCCCGACCTCGGCGGCGATCGCGTCGGTCACTTCGACGTCGAGGTCGGTGGCTTTCAGCGAAAGCTTGGCGCGGTCGGCGTTCAACAACACATTGGCGAGAATCGGAATGGTATTGCGGCGCTCGACCACGCGATGGACGTGGCCCAACGATTTGAGCAACTCGGAACGCTCGACCGTAACCTTCATCGCGAAATCCGTTGAACAGGCGGACAAACGCATGTCAGCCGACATTGGCGGACAACAAAAGTGGCGTGGTGCGGCGGTTTCGGCAAGGCCGGGCCGTGGTCGACCCGGCTTTTTCCCTATCTTTTCACAGGTTTTGGGACCGCCGTTGGGGGAATGATCAATCCTGAAGCTGGCGTTTGAGCGCCTCGATCTCCTCCGCGAATGCGCTGTCGTTACCGGCTAGATTCTCAATTTTACGCACCGCGTGCAGGACGGTGGTGTGGTCGCGCCCACCAAAGCGGCGGCCGATTTCAGGAAGCGAGCGCAACGTCAAAACCTTAGCCAGATACATGGCGACCTGGCGGGGGCGGACGACATTAGCCGTCCGCCTTGACGATAACAGGTCGGCGCGGCTGACATTGTACTGGCGCGCCACGATGCGCTGGATGTCCTCGATCCGCACCCGTTTCGGCTCGGCCGGGCGGATAAGGTCGCGCATTTCGCGCTCGGCCATTTCCAGCGTGACCGGCTGGCCGGTGAGCTTGCTGTGGGCCAACAACCGGTTGACGGCGCCTTCGAGGTCACGGCCGTTATGCGTTACCGATTTGGCGATGAAGGCCAGGACCGGCGCCGGCACTTCGAACCCGGGATGATGGCTACGGGCGGCGGCGACCCGGTTCTTGAGGATCTCGAGCCGCAGTTCCTCGCCAAGCGAGCCGATCTCCACCACGAGGCCCCCGGCGAGCCGCGAGCGGACGCGATCGTCAAGGCTTTCGAGATCGGCCGGCGGCCGATCGCTGGCGATCACGACCTGGCGGCCGGCATCGATGAGCGTGTTAAGCGTGTGGCAGAACTCGGCCTGCGTTGAGCGGCCCTGGAGGAATTGCAAATCGTCGATCACAAGCACGTCGATAGCGCGCACCGCTTCCTTGAACGCAAGCGTGGTCTGGGTGCGCAGCGCCGAGACAAAGCCGTACATAAATCTTTCGGCCGTCAGATAGAGCATTTTGCGGTCGCCGCCGTTGTTGCCGGTCCAGGTGATCGCCTGCAGCAGATGGGTTTTGCCGAGCCCGACGGCGGCGTGTGTGTAAAGCGGGTTGAACATCAGCGGTTCGCCGCGCCGACTGGTGGCGACCTGTTTTGCGGCGGCGTGCGCAAGCGTGTTCGAGCGGCCGACAATGAACGTCTCGAATGTGAGACGCGGATCGAGCGGAGAACCGCCGAGCGCCTCGTGCACGGTCATGAACGGCACGCTGCCGCGCATGTCGCCGTTGACCGCGACGCCGTCGCGCGCCTCGCGCGAGGGTGTCAGCGACTCCGGCGGTTTGGGTTTGAGTGCGGGCAGTTTGATCGTGGCCGAGCGAACGCTCAATTCCAGCCGGGTAACGTTGGGCTCTTCCTCTTGCCACTTGGCCAGCACGCGCTCGCTGTAATGAGACTGGATCCAATTGCGCAGGAAGCGCGTCGGCACCGAGAGCCGCAACAGGCCGTTGTCCGCAGTTTCGAGTTCCATACGCCCGAACCAACTGGTGAACACATCGTCACCGAGTTCGGAACGCAACCGCTCCTTCACTCGCCGCCAGCGCTCCTGATCCGTGCTCGTCATATCGGTCCGCTTTTTCTTCGGAGGTGGATTTACCGGGCACGTCGGGGGTGTCGATCCCACAGGGCCCGACATTGCCGAGACGCAACTCACTTATCCGGGGGTGTAGGCTGTACGCGACAAGCGCGTGCGCCTGCGGAATGCGGAGTTACGCTCAGCGGCTGGACGCGGCTCTAGGCCAATACCAACCGATGCTTGCAGCGAAACGCCGATTGCGGATTGTCGTCATCATGCCCCCACCTCCATCGCTCCCAGATTCGATGGTTATCACTGGCTCTTCGTGCAGCGCGGCTGCGAGACGTCTATCTGCGTATTTCCACAAGATCGGCGGACACTAACGCTACGCTCGCCGCTCACTACTCAGGGCCACGACAAGGTCGGAACGCACGCGACTGGACACAACTCACCCGCACCCATACTCCGATGAGTTATCGCTTAGACCGACTTGTTGAAGACCTTCGAAACCGAAGGGAGCTAAAAAGTAGCACGCGATTTGCGGGCCGCAACAGCAAAAAGCCTCGTCAATATTGCACTTTTAGATACGTCGGCAACAAACTGCGGCGCCCTGCGTCGCGATGGCGCGCACAAATCATTGACTCAACGAGTGATTTGCGATTCTCGAAAAGCCGTAATCGACCCGTCATGTTCTAAATCGCGTGCCGGACCAAACAAAACCGGGTACGATTGGAATCGCGTCGAACTCAAAGTCCTATCGCGCGTGTGTCCAATAAGTCATTCATTGGCCATGGATTATTCTGGACAGTTTTATGGGGTAACCCGCCGGCAGGGCTTCCGGAGCAAATAAAATGACTGCCCTCGCGGTGCCACGAACGAGCCGGAACACCGTTGCAATGATCTTTGTGATTTGACGTGACAATAATGCAACAGCTTGATGGCAATCCACTATTGGATTGGGCACATCATCGAAGTTTCTCGAAGCAAAGGCCCGGAAAATTACTTTTTGCCGAGCTTGGCGAGGCGCTGGGCAAGCCGCGAGACTTTGCGGCGCGCCGCGTTGCGATGCACGATGCCCTTTTGCGCCGCGCGAATGAGCGCCGGCTCGGCTTCTGCCATGGCGGCCAGCGCACGCGTGCGGTCACCGGCGGCCAGCGCTTCCTCGATCTTGCGCACGGCCGAGCGGACATGCGAACGCCGCGATTTATTGACGACGGTGCGGCGCGCGATTTGGCGGGCGGCCTTCTTGGCGGACTTTGTGTTGGCCATGGACTATGGGACGTACGCTTTTGTGAACGAGAGCGGGGCTTATAGGGGCGCGCGGCCGCAGCGTCAACGCCGCCGCTCATTAATGGGCATGCCCCATCCCGAAAACCAGGGGTCGTCTGCCGGGGTCGCGACTTGACAGCCTAGGCGACGCGTTTGGCCCGGACTGCATCGTAGCTCGCGAACACGGCCGCGCGGTCGGCTGATGGGAACGCCGATAGCGGCGGTTCGACCCGCGCCCATTGCGGCTCGCCGTGGATATGGGCGAGGAGCGCCTTCACGCCGGGCACCAGCGGCTTGCCGTCGAACAGTTTGCGGATTGCAACCGCTTCGCCGAGCGCCACGGCATCGCCAGAGCGATAGGCTCGCGCGCACAGGTCGGCATTGAGATTGGCGGTTGCAGAAATACAGCCGGCGAAGGGGCCGGATCGCGCTTCCGGCAGGGCCGCTTCGGTCGAGGGGAAAACCTTGAAACGCGGCATGATGCTCGCGGCTTCGCGGGCGAAAGCCATGTCGCCCGAGGAGTCCTTAAGCCCGACAATGCGCTCGCCGAACGTATCGAGCAGGCGGCGGATCAGCGCGACATGCCATGGCAGGCCGGATTGTGCCGGGAAATGGTAGAGATAGATCGGTATTGGCCGGGCCGCCGTCGCCGCCAGGATAGCGTCGATATAGGCGACGAGACCATCGTCGTGCACGGCCTTGTAATAGAACGGCGGCAGTACCAGAGCGCCGGCGAAGCCAAGTTCGGCGGCATGCTTGGTCAGCGCTATGGCGTCGGCCAACGCGGCCGCGCCGGTGCCGACCATCATCCGATCGAGCGGCATCCCAGAGCGGGCATAGGCGGTCATGACACGCCGGCGCTGGTCGAGAGAGAACGAGGTCGCTTCGCCGGTAGTGCCCAGCACATTGAGCCCGTCGCAGCCGGTATCGAGGAGGAAGCGCGCCAATGCGGTCGAGCGTGCGCAGTCAGGCTCGCCCTTATCGTCGATCGCGGTTGCGATAGCGGCGATCACGCCATGGAGCGTCTTGGTCATTGGTCGGTTCTCTCGGCTTCGGCAACGGGCCGACGCGGCTTGCACCGGCCGCCGATCCAGTAAAGCATGCCGCGGCAATGTTCAATCGAACGCAATTCATCGAAGGCCCGCGGTGCCGCGCTGGGCTTGTATCGTGGGAAATTGGGAATTGAAATGACGGAAAACTTCGACGTCATCATCGTCGGCGCCGGTGCCGCAGGCTGCGTGCTGGCAAACCGTTTATCGGCGCGTTCGGCGACGCGGGTGCTTCTTCTCGAAGCGGGGCGCGATGCCACGCCCGGCGCGGAGCCGGCGGACATCCTCGATTCCTATCCGCGCTCCTACTACAACGACGCCTATTTCTGGCCCGAGCTCAAAGTGCATTGGCGGCGCAAGGACAATTCGCCGCCGGTCGGATTTTCCCAAGGCCGCGTCATGGGCGGCGGCTCGTCCGTGATGGGAATGGTCGCTTATCGCGGGACGCCCGACGATTATGCCGAATGGCAAGCCCTTGGCGCCGCAGGCTGGGGCTGGGACGACGTATTGCCTTATTACCGCAAGATCGAAAACGATTGGGATTTCGGCGGCGCGGCGCACGGCAAGGACGGGCCGGTACCGATCCGCCGCACCAAGCAGGCAGATTGGGCGCCGTTGGCGAAGGCGGTGCAGGCTTTTGCCGCGGACCGTCAGATTCCGTTCGTCGCCGATATGAACGCCGATTTTCGCGACGGCTATGGCGCGGTGCCGATGAGCAATTGGCCGGAAAAGCGCGCCTCGGCGGCGATTTGCTACCTCACCGCCGACGTACGCCGCCGCGGCAATCTACGCATCGTCACCGATGCTTTGGCTACCGGCCTGTTGTTCGACGGCCAACGGGCGACCGGCGTCATGGCCACGGTTGGCGGTGAGACGAAGGAGTTTTACAGTCCCGACATCATCATCGCGCTCGGCGGGATTCATTCCCCAGCCTTTCTGATGCGCGCCGGGCTCGGACCGGCGGCGGCGCTACGCGACCTCGGCATCGCGGTGCGCTCCGACCTGCCGGGCGTCGGCGGAAACCTTTCCAATCACGCGATCATCTTTATCGGCCTTCTCCAAAAGCCCGGCGCGCGGCAATCCGAGAAGATCCGGCCGCATCCGATGACCGCGTTTCGCTATTCTTCCGGCCTGCCCGGCGCGCCTCCCGCCGACATGTATCTTAATGTCCAGTGCAAAACGTCGTGGAGCCCGCTCGGCCATCAGGTCGCCAATCTGGCGCCGTCGTTGCTCAAGCCGATGGCGCGCGGATGCGTGTCGCTTGTCGCAGCCGATCCGGCGACCTATCCGCGTGTGGAATTCAATTTCACCGGCCACGAACTCGACCTTAAGCGCTTCATGCAAGGCTTCCGCCGCGGTATCGAGATTTTGGCCCATGACGCCGTGCGCGCCATCACAACGCTGACGTTCCCGGTGAAATTCACCGACCGGCTGCGACGGCTCAACCGGATCACGCCGGCGAACAAGATCAAGAGCGCGGCTATCGCCGCGCTCATCGATGCCGTGCCGCCGTTCGCCGCGCCGATTTTTGCGACCTTGGCCGACCGCCGTGTCGATCTCGCAACGCTGGTCGAGGACGATGCGGCGCTGGCCGATCACATCCGTGAAAATGTCGCCGGCACCTTCCATCCGGTCGGAACCTGCCGCATGGGCGCCGCGCACGATCGTAATGCGGTCACCGATCCAGCGGGCCGCGTCCATGGCATCGCCGGATTGCGCGTCATCGACGCCTCGATCATGCCGACGGTGCCGCGCGGCAACACCAATATTCCGACCATCATGGTTGCGGAAAAGCTTGCCGATCAGATGCTGAGCGAAATGCCGGCTTAGAGCATGATCCGGAAGAGTGGATGACGGTTATCCGAAACGATCATGCTCCATTAGTCTCTCACGCTGACGTAAATCTGGCCGTCGCGAACGGCGACCGGCACCGGCGTGAGCCGCACCGAGGGGTCGCCGGGGTGGCACCCGGTTGCCAGATCGAATTCGTAGCCGTGCCACGGGCAGACGATGTGGCGTTGCTTGCCGAACCGCAGACCCGCGCTCTTCTTGTCCGGCGTGATCAGTTCCTCGACTTGATTGAAGATCTTGCCCTGACAGACAGGGCCGCCGGCATGCGGACAGACGTTTTCATAGGCCAGCACTTTGCTGCCGGTGCGAAAGATGCCGACTTCGATACTGTCCAAGGCGAAGACCCGATAGTCGCCATCGGCAATATCGGTCAGCCTGCCAAGCGCGATCTCGTCCATTGCAGTCTCCTAATCGATCCCCGGCGGGCGATGAAACCAGATCGCCACGTCGAACATGTTGAGGTCGGCCGCGCGGATGAGGCCGCACGCGGTCACGACCGTTTCGGTTGCCGTCACCGCGCCGCGCGCAAAGGGCACGACGTCATGGCCGCGCCGCTCTACTTTTGCGGCATAGAGCTTCACCGCGGCGGTGAGCACCTGTTGCAGTGCCTTGTCGGAAATCGCGTCCGGCTCGCCGCGCTTGAGCGCGTCGCGCGCGACGCCGCAGAAGTCCGTCGGCTCTCTGCCGCGGCGCGCGGATTTGCGGCTTGGCTTGCCGGCGCGTCGGACTGCTTTCACCTCACGCACCACGGCTTACGCCGTGACCGGCACGCGGACCGCCGGTTGCTTCTTCGTCTTGGGTTTGATCAGCTTGTGCTTCGGAACGTCGAGCTTGAACAATCGCGCGGCGTTGAAGCCCAAAATGTTGCGCTTGGCCTGCTCGTCGAGAAACGGCAGCGTCGTAATCGAACTCGGCAGGTCGAAATCCCAATGCGGCCAATCTGACGCGAATAGAAGCTGGGTTTCCGCCTTGATCGCTTTAAAGGTTGCTTCGGTGAGATCCATGTTGGAGCGTTCGAGCGGCTGGCTGGTGAAGTACATGTCTTGGATGTATTCGCTCGGCCGCCGCTTCAAGAGCGGCGCCTCCGATGACCGCATCATGTACTCGGAATCGAGCCGCTGCATCAGGAACGGCACCCAGGCGAGCCCGCTCTCGATCCACAGCACCTTGAGCTTCGGGAATCGCTCCGGCAGGCCGTTGATGATCCAATTCGTGAGATGAATGATGTTGTAATAGACGAACGAGATCGAGTGCATGGAGATGAAGCGGTTGCACTGCTGCATCGACTGGTCGCCCCAATGGAAACCGGAATGGAAAGCGAGCGGCTTTCCGGTCGCCTGGATCGCGGAATAAAGCGGCATGTAGCTGTCGTGATTGACGGCGCGGAAGCGTGTCGAGGTGACCGAGAAACCGATGACGCTCGGATTATCGGCGTATCGCTCGACCGCCTTCAGGCTCTCCTCGGGGTGATTGAACGGCAGATAGAGCATCGCCTTGATGCGCTGATCCTGGGGAAGGATTTCCTCGGCCAGCCATTTATTGAAGGCGTTGCCGATCACGACCTCCATCTCGATCTGCGGATGCATGCCGAGCACCAGCATCGGGGTGGGGAACACCACCATGTAATCGATGCCCATCGAATCCATGGCGCGTTGAACCAACGTCACCTGCGCGTGCGTGCGGCCGCCGGGAACCTCTTCTGCCAGGCGTTGCTGATGCGGGATGCGGCCGAACACGTCCTGATGCAGAAATCCCGGCGTCGCATTGATCAGCCCCGGCGCGCCGCCGCGATCCTTGAATGCGCGCGCCATCTGCCGATAGACGTCGCTGTCCATGCGGTCGACGACTTCAGACCAGAACGCCGTCTCGGTGACGTGGGCATCGACGTCGACGATGAAATAATCCTCGGACCGCGCCTCCTTGGCGGCGTGGGCGAGGATCTCACGCGTGTCGGTCTGGATGGTGATCTTCGGCAGTTCGCTGACGCGCGGAGCTATATTTCCGCTTTTTCCGTTCTTGCCATTTTTCCCTTGGCGCGGCGTTTTCTTCAGCATCGGTTTCCTCCACTCGTGGAGCGGTCTTGGAGCGATTCTAGGCGCGCGTGCAATCGTGGACGCCTCTTTGTAGAAATCCTATCAGCAATTTTGTCGAAGCGACATGCGGTTGACCCTGCGACCGGCTGAATGCTACGAAATAGTTGAATTAGCGGTCTTTTTGCGGTTCGACGCGCGCGAAGCGGGGCATGAAATTCATGAAACTTCCGCCCTTCGAATACGCCTGCCCGACGAGCATTTCCGAAACTGTTGCGTTGCTCGCAGCGCACGATGGCGAAGCGAAGCCGCTGGCCGGCGGTCAGTCACTGGTGCCGATGCTGGCGTTTCGCGTTGCCGCGCCGGCGTTGTTGGTCGATCTGCGCAAACTTTCGGAACTGCGGCAGATCAAGATCGTCGACAACGCCGTCACGCTCGGCGCCATGGTGCGCTGGCGCGACATTCTCGAACATGCCGGCCTATCGATCGCCCATCCTCTCCTGGTGAAGGCCGTCGAGCATGTCGCGCATTATCAGATCCGCAATCGCGGCACGGTCGGCGGCAGTCTGGCGCACGCCGACCCCGCCGCCGAACTGCCGGGCATCGCCGTCACCTGCGAGGCCAAGATCGCCGTTCTCGGCAAGGCCGGCGAGCGTGTGATCGAGGCCAAGGATTTTTTTCGCGGTCCGTTGACAACTGCGCTGCATTCGGACGACATCATTACGGAAATTCGCTTTCCGGCGTGGCCGCAACAGCGCCGCTATGGCTTCCGGGAATTCGCCCGTCGCAGCGGTGACTTCGCACTGGCAGGCGTCGCGTTGTTTTTCGACACGGACGGCGGGGAAAAAGTTCGCAATATCCACGTCGGCGCGATCGGGATTGCCGATCGTCCGCTGCGTCTATCCTCGGTAGAACGAGCGCTCAATGGCACCGCACTCAACGAGGCGGCGCTCGCCAAAGTCGAAGCCGCCGCGTCTGCGGCCGTCGATCCGTCCGACGATATTCACGCCACCGGAGCCTATCGCAAAGTGCTGATCGGCGTCATGGTCGAGCGCGCATTACGCGATGCAGGGAGGATGCAGATGGAATGACGTTTGTTGTGCGCCGGCTCTGGCGTTAGTAGGCTCACGCCAATCCATTGAAGGGGGTATCCACTCATGAGCGTCGCAAGACATCCGCGTCCGAAAGAGCTCGAAGGCGTCCCGATCGAAGAGATCATGAAAAAATATGTCGGCCGCTTCAAGGACAAGAAGCCGGATTGGGCCGCGTTCGCAGACTCCAAGCTCGAAGGTTTTAAACGCGCGCAGCACCGCTTCATCGGCGCCGGCGGCTCCGGCAAGCACGACGATCCCACCGTGATTCCGCCCGGCAATTTCACGCTGTCAATAGTGTATGTCGAGCCCGGTCAAGGAAACGCCGCGCATACCCATGAAGTCGAGGAATGTTTTTTTGTGCTGCAAGGCTTCCTCGACGTGTTTGTCGAAGACGAAACCGGCAAGCGCATAACCACGCGGCTCGGTCCGTGGGAGTGTATTTCCTGCCCGGCCGGCGTGATCCACGGTTTTCAGAACGCCTCGCTCGCCCCGGTCTATTTTCAGGTGATGCTCGGCCGTGGCAAGCCGGAGACCATGGGCTATGCCGACGACGAACTTTACAAGCGCAAGGACACGCACCTGAAGGCGGTTTGATAGCGTCGCTATCCGAAGGTCGGCACGAACAGTTTCTCGATTGGAATGGGCTCGGCGATCAGGCCCTGCTCAGCCATGTAATTGACCAGGGCTTCGAGCGTCGGCCGGTTCGGCTCGACGCCATAGGGCCAGCAATCGCCGCCGAACAATTCGTCGATTTCTTCGATATCGTCGGGTAGCCACGGCAGCATGTAGCGGAGCGTGCCGGAAAACCGCATCTTCTCACGCGCCCAGTCCTTGGCCGCGCAGAACGCGTTGTAGAGACTGGTCGCGACGAAGGGGTGGCGCTCGTAGATGTCGTTGCGGATGACGACCAAGTGCATGATCGGGAAAATGCGCGTGCGGCGGAAATAGTCCTTTTCACGCGCCCGGTAGTCCGGAAAAAGCCGCACCACGTCGGGATGGCGCTTGAGCGCCCGCGGCAGGTTCGAACCGATGATGGCGTGAATTTCCCCGGCCGCGAGAAGATCGCTCAGCGATTTCCCGCTCTGGTTCGGCGTGATCTTGACCGGCTTAAGGAGCGGCATCACCGAGGGATTGCCGTAGGCGCCGGGCTCGTTGACCGCGCCTTGGACCCACTCGATGGTCGAAAGATCGATGCCGAGATCGTGCTGCATCAGGCCGCGGACGAAGAGCGCAGCGGTCTGAGTGTAGAGCGGCACGCCGATGCGCTTGCCGGCAAGATCCTTCGCCGAGGCGACGAACTTACGGTTAACAACGATGAAGCCGTGGCGAAAGACGCGCGAGGCGAACACCGGCAGTGCCACGAAAGGCAGCTTTTTCGCCGCGTAGCGGCTGACGAATTCGGAGCTCGACATTTCGCAGGCGTCGAATTCCAGCCGGTTCGACATACGGTCGAAAATCTCACGCGGATTATCGATGGCGAGAAAGTTGAGGTCGATGCCGTCGGGTTTGATGTCGCCGGTTTGCAGCGCCAGCATGCGGTCATAGAGACCGCAGGCGAAGGTGATCGGCAAGGAAGGCATCGCGGCACCTCTCGATAAAGCTGAAGACCAGTCGCGCGCACTATCGCATACCGCGAAAAGAGTGCGCATGCCCTTGACGGCGACCGCGAGATCCTAGAACCGGTCGGCCGCGCACTAAATCTTGTGCGCAACCCCCTTGGGCTGGAAAACGGGGCGCGCGTAGCCTGACAAAAGCAGAAAATCGGGGACGCCGCGGACAAAATCTGTGGCGTCTCTTCCGTTTCCGCATTGTGGCAGATATCACCCGGAAATTACCGCTGGAGGCTTGGAATATGACCGAATGGCCCGTTCACGCCCGCATCGCCGGCCCTATCGTCATGATCGGTTTCGGCTCGATCGGCAAAGGCACGCTGCCTTTGATCGAGCGTCATTTCGATTATGACAAATCGCGTTTCGTGGTCATCGACCCGGAGGACAAGGACCGCAAGCTGTTAGACGACCGCGGCATCCGCTTCATCCACCAGGCCGTCACCCGCGATAACTACCGCAAGCTTTTGCGGCCGCTGCTCACCGAAGGCGGCGGCCAGGGTTTTTGCGTCAACCTGTCGGTCGACACCTCTTCGCTCGACATCATGGAATTTTGCCGCGAGATCGGCGCCCTCTACATCGACACCGTCGTCGAACCCTGGGCGGGATTCTACTTCGATTCGAAGCTCGGTGCGGAAGCCCGCTCGAACTATGCGCTACGCGAAACCGTGCTGGCGGCGCGCCGCAGGAGCCCCGGCGGCATGACGGCCGTATCCTGCTGCGGCGCCAATCCCGGCATGGTGTCGTGGTTCGTCAAGCAGGCACTCTTGAATATCGCCGGCGACCTCGGGCTGAGGTTCAAGGAACCAAAGACGCGCGAGGAATGGGGCAAGCTTGCCAAGAAGGTCGGCGTCAAGGGCATCCACATCGCCGAGCGCGACACCCAGCGCGCCATCAAGCCGAAGCCGATCGAAGTCTTCGTCAATACCTGGTCGGTCGAAGGCTTTCTTTCGGAGGGCATGCAGCCGGCCGAACTCGGATGGGGCACGCATGAGAAGAGGATGCCGAAGAACGGCTTCAAGCATAAGACCGGCTGCCAGGCGGCGATCTACCTGACCCAGCCCGGCGCCAACACGCGCGTGCGCTCGTGGACGCCGACGGCCAAGGCGCAGTACGGCTTTTTGGTCACGCATAACGAATCGATCTCGATCGCGGACTACTTCACGCTGCGCGACGGCCGCATAACCGTCTACCGGCCGACGTGTCACTATGCGTATCATCCGTGCAACGACGCGGTGCTGTCGCTGCATGAGCTGTTCGGTCAATCCGGCGCGCGGCAGCCGGCCATCCACATTTTGGACGAGCACGAGATCGCCGACGGGATCGACGAGCTCGGCGTGCTGCTCTACGGCCACAAGAAGAACGCCTACTGGTACGGCTCGCAGCTTTCGATCGACGAAACCCGCGCGATCGCGCCTTATCAGAACGCCACCGGCCTGCAGGTCACCTCGGCCGTCCTCGCCGGCATGGTGTGGGCGATCGAAAACCCGAAGGCCGGCATTGTCGAAGCCGACGAGATGGATTTCCGCCGCTGCCTGGAAGTGCAGATGCCCTATCTCGGGCCGGTGATCGGCGCTTACACCGATTGGACGCCGATCACGGATCGTCCCGGCTTGTTTCCGGAAGACATCGACAAGCGCGATCCCTGGCAATTCAGCAACGTACTGGTCAAGTAAATGAAACGGGCGCCGCGCGGGCGCCCGTTTTGGCTGTATCGCCCAGTTTTACTGCAGGCGCTTCGCCGCTTCCTTGACGATGCTGAGATCGGAATATTTCTTCACGTCGAAGCTCGACTTGATGAAGCCGAGTTCCTTGGTCATGTCGATGTTCTTCTGCAATGCGTCCAGGTTCGGCATCAGATTGGGGTCGTGATAGCAGTCCTGCTTGGTGAATGCCCAAGAGAAGGTTTGCGGCGGCCGCTTGACCAAATCGCCGAGGATTTGCATTGCGGCTTCGTGGTTCGCCGGATCCTCGTACCAGCGCGTGATACGCAGCGTATCCTCGAAAAAGTCCACCAAGGCGGCGCGATGCGCGTCGATAAACGGCTTGCGCGCGGTCCACACGATCATGTCGGTGACGCCGATCGCCTGCCGTTGCACGAACAGATCGCGGGCGATCTTCTGCAGTTCCGGATCGTACGAGAATGGCAGCACCGCCGGTATGAGGTCGACCTTCTTTTCCGCAAGCATCGATTTCATGGCCGGGAACGGCGCCTCGACCACGGTGTAGTCGCGATTGGGCTCGAGACCGTGCTTGTGCAACATCGCCTTCATGGCGACGTCAACCGCGCTGCCGGCCGCATTGGTGGCGACGACCTTGCCTTTAAGATCCTCGATCTTTTGGATCGGGCCGTCTTTGAGCACCATGTACTCTTGCGAATAATAGCCGGGGACGCCGTCCTGGAATTCGTCGCTGACGATGCGCAGGTCATCCAGCCCCGCATTCTCGATGGCGATGCCGAGGGTCGAATAGGCGAGGTTGGTGATTTCAACCTGATTGTTGGCGAGCGCCGTGATCATTGGCGGCGTGCCGACATAATGCACCGGGTCCATCACGTAGGACTGGCCGAAATGCTTGGCGAGATCCTTCTTTTGCAGCCAGATCGACGCCCAATTGCCTGGAGCGACCCAGGCTTCCCGGATCTGTATGGGGTCGGCATTGGCCGATCCGGCGCAGGTCAAGACAACGGCCAAGCCGCAGAGGCCGGCCCACGCGAGTGTTATGACACGCATCATTCTCTCCTAAGGTGATGTGGACACCGTTCGGCCGGCGCCTGCTTCTTAAAGGTCTACTGCAACCGCTTTGCCGCCTCCTCGACCAGGCTCAGATCGGAATGTGCCTTGACGTCGAGGCTTGCCTTGACGAAGCCGAGATCCCTCGTCGTGTCGACGTTCTTCTGCAGCGCATCGAGGTCCGGCATCATGTTCGGATCACGATAGACGTCGTTCTTCGTGAAAACCCAGCCGAACCGCTCGGGCGGCGCTTTGACCAGGCGCGCGGCGATCTGCACCACCTCGTCGTGGTTCTTCGCGTCCATGAACCAGTGCAAAATGCGCATCGTGTCTTCGAGCCAGTCGACCAGCGCGGCGCGATGTTGGTCGATGAAGGGCTTGCGCGCGTCGAACATGATAAATTGCGATACGCCGATCGCATCCTTGGCGGTGAACAGTATGGCCGCGATATTCTGCAGTTGCGGATCCAACGCGAATGGCAGGATCCCCGGAATCAGATCCACCTTATGTTCCGCCAGCATCGCCTTCATGGCCGGGAACGGCGCCTCGATCACGGTGTAGTCGCGGTTGGGCAGGAGGCCATGCTTGCGCAGCATCGCCTTCATGGCGACGTCGACCGCGCTTCCCTCCGCATTGGTGGCGACGACCTTGCCCTTGAGATCTTCGACCTGCTTGATCGGGCCGTCCTTGAGCACCTCGTATCTGACCGTGTAGTTATCGTCGACGCCGTCACGAAAGTCGTCGGCGATCACGCGGGTGTCGTCCATGCCGGCGTTCTCGATCGCGATCGGCAGCGTCGAATAGGCGAGGTCGCCGATTTCCACCTCGTTGTTGGCGATCGCCGTAATCATCGGCGGGGTGCCGGCAAAATGCACGGGCTCGAACACGTAGGACTGGCCGAAATGGCGGGCGAGGTCCTTCTTGTCTAGCCACATCGAGATCCAGTTGGAGATCGGCGCCACCCAAGCCACGCGAATCTGCACCGGGTCCGCGCGGGCATGACCGAAGCCGAGCGCCAGCAGGACGCCACTCAGCACCGCGATCTTCGCACGCATTGCTCGCCCCTCCCAGATTGGCCGCCATCCCGCCGCGATATTGGTGCGGCGCGGTCGGCGTTCTCCGGCGACGATTGTGGGCGCAAAGCCCGATCCGGCGCAAGCGCGCCGCTTGCCGCACCGCCGCCGAATGCGACTACGAGCGCTCCGCCGTCTCCTGATGCCACACCAAGAGCCGGCGGCGGACGACCGCCATGGCCTTGATCAAGGCATAGCCGACGATTGCGATCTCGACGATGCCCGCAAATACGCCGCGCGAATCGGCAAAACGCGAGGCGCTCATCATGGCGCCGCCGAGCCCGTAGCCGCCCATCACCATCTCGCCGATGATCGCGACGATGAGCGAGATCGGCAACGCCACTTGCAGCCCAGTCAGGATCTGCGGCAATGCCGCTGGCAGCTTGATCTGCCACATCACCTCGCGTTCGCTCGCGCCCATATTGAGTGCCGACCAGATCAGTTCTTTGTCGACGCTGGCGATGCCGGCCAGCGTTGCGGTCACCACCGGGAAAATCGCGTCGAACACGACGATGGAGATTTTCGAGACGTCATAGAGTCCGAGCCATAGAATGATGACCGGCAGGAACGCGATTTTGGGCATCGGGAAGCCGACCGAGATGATCGGATCGAAGATCCAGCGTATGAGCCGGTTGCGCGACATCAAAGCGCCGAGCGTGATGCCGCCGACTGCGGCGATGACGAAGCCGGCCGTAGCCCGATAAAGTGTCAGCCGGAGATTGATCCAAAGGTCGCCGCTGGCGGCATCGCCATAAATGCGCTCGACGACGGCGGAAAACGGCGGCAGCATGAATGCCGTCACCCTGCCGCTGCGGGCGAAAAGCTCCCAGGCGATCAACAGCACCAGGACGGAGAAAACGCCGGCGCCGCCGCGGAAAACAACGTCGAGGCGACGCGCTGCGTCGCGCGTAACGTCGGCTTCCGCAGCCGCCAGCGAGGCCGTGTTTTCTATTCCCGCCATTGCAGCAACCATTGCATGAGAAGCTGATAAAGCCGGTCGGCAGCAAAGCCGAGGAACGCCACGGTGAGCACCACCGCGTACATGCCCTCGTAAGAGCCGGTGGAGCCGAGATAACCGATCAGATAGCCGAATCCCTCCTGCGATACGATCAGTTCGGAACTAACCAACAGGATGAAGGCAAGAGCGAGCGCGGTGCGGATACCGTTGAGCAATTCCGGCAGCGCGCTTGGCACGACAACGTCCCACAGCAGGCGCAGCCGGTTCGCGCCCATGCTGCGCGCCGACCAGACCAATACCTGATCGCTGCCGCGCGCGCCATTATAAGCGCCGATGGTGACCGGGATCATGCAGCCGAGAAAGATGAGAAGAATCTTTGAGCCGTCGCCGAAGCCGAGCCACAGCACGGTTACCGGGATGAGCGCCGATTTCGGCAGCGGATAGAACAGCTCCACCAGCGGATTGACGAAGACGTCCAAAAGCCGCCAGCGCGCCATCAATATTCCCAAGCCGCCGCCGACGACGACGGCCAAGAGAAGTCCCATCGACGCGCGATAAAGCGAGGCCGCGCCGTTCTCGACGAGTTCGCCGTCGCGGACCAGATCGACCCACGCGACCGCGACGTGAGTGAGCGGCGGCAATGCCTGGCTGTCGATGATGTTGAGCCGCGCGACGGCCTCCCAACCGAGCGCCAAGAGCACGAGCGGCAGATAACGGAAGCCGGCTAGCGTCATCCCTTGCATCAAGTGGCCTTCGTTAGCTCGCCTTCGTTTCCTGGGCCTTGATGGCCTCGTCGCGCACTAGATTCCATAATTCATCGACCTTTTCCACGAATTCCTTGCTGCGCAGGATGCTCGGGTCGCGGTTGCCGAATTTGGTTTCGACGATTTTCTTGATGCGCCCCGGCCGTGCCGACATCACCGCCACGCGTTCGGCGAGATAGACTGCCTCCTGCACGTCGTGAGTGACGAAGATCACGGTCTTGGGCGTGCGCTTCCAGATGTTGAGGAGCTCCGTCTGCATCAGCAAACGCGTCTGTGCGTCGAGCGCACCGAACGGCTCGTCCATCAGCAATATGCTGGGATCGAAGGCCAGCGTGCGCGCGATCGCGGTGCGCTGTTTCATGCCGCCAGAGAGCTGCGACGGGTAGCTCTCCTCAAATCCGTTTAAGCCGACGAGATCGATAAAGGCCTGCGCCCGCTTTTCGCGCTCCGGGCGCGGCAAGCCCTGGCGTTCCAGACCGTAAAGAATATTGGTGCGCACCGTCTTCCACGGAAACAGTGCGAAATGCTGGAATACGATGCCGCGATCGGGACCGGGCGCCGTGACCGGCTTACCCTCGACCATGATGCGGCCGGCCTCGGTCGGCAGGAAACCGCCAACGAGATAAAGCAGCGTCGATTTTCCGCAGCCCGAAGGGCCAAGAAGCGCGAGGAACTCGCGCGGCCGCACTTCGAGCGATATATCCGACAAAGCGAGCACGGTTCGCCCGCGCGGCGGGCGGTAGGTGTGGGTCACCCGCTCGACGACGATCTGGCCCTTGCCGTCCATCTCCGCCTACGCATCCCGGGCGCCTCCCCCAGGCGCCGCTTTGCCCGCACCCTAACCAACCCGGCGAGCCCCACCAAGGGCTGTTGCACCGTGTTTGGCGCGGCAGGACCGCGCGTTTGGCAGGATTCCGCAAAAGCGGATATATGTGACCGTAAAGCGATGGCCCGGAAGCACGGATGGAACGCTCGTTCAAGAAAGAAGTGGATGCGCTGCGGCTTGGCGCCGGCGATATCTTTCGCGGCGAGGGCATCCTCGCCGTCACCAAGGCGCTGCTACAATCGGGGGTCAGTTACGTCGGCGGCTACCAGGGCGCGCCGGTATCGCATCTGCTCGACGTCATGGTGGACGCCGAAGATCTATTGGCCGACCTCGGTGTGCATGTCGAGACCTGCACCAACGAAGCCGCCGCGGCGGCCATGCTCGGCGCATCAATCAATTATCCGCTGCGCGGCGCGGTGACGTGGAAATCGATCGTCGGCACCAATGTCGCGGCCGATGCGCTGTCGAATCTGGCCTCGCCCGGCGTCATCGGCGGCGCGTTGATCGTGCTCGGCGAGGACTACGGCGAAGGCGCGAGCGTCATTCAGGAGCGCTCCTATGCCTATGCCATGAAATCTTCGATCTGGCTCCTCGACCCGCGCCCCGATCTGCCGACCATCGTGCGCATGGTCGAAAAAGGATTTGAGCTTTCCGAGGCGAGCCATGCGCCGGTCATGCTGGATTTGCGGGTGCGCGCCTGCCATGTCACCGGCGAATTCATCGCCAAGGACAACAAGCGTGGCGCCTTTAGCGGCCAGCATCGCCTCGCTGGTCCGCCGCGTTTCGAATACGACCGCCTGGCGCATCCGCCCGTCATTTTCACGCAGGAGCGGCTGAAGATCGAACAGCGCCTACCGGCCGCGCAAAAGTTCATCCGCGAGCAAAAGCTCAACGAGCTGATCCCGGGCGAAATCGGCGAGGTCGGCATCATTGTGCTCGGTGGCCTCACCAACGGGCTTTTGCGCGCGCTGGCGCGGCTCGATCTTGCCGATCTCTACGGCGCCTCGCGCGTTCCGATCTATGTACTCAACGTCGCCTATCCGCTGATGCCGGACGATGTGAAGGACTTCTGCGCCGGCAAGCGCGCCGTGCTCGTGGTCGAGGAAGGCTCACCCGATTTCGTCGAGCAACAAATCAATGTCGTCTTGCGTGGCGCGGATATCCAGACCCGGGTCCTCGGCAAGGGCTGCCTGCCGCGCAGCGGCGACTACACCTCCGAAGCGTTCATTCGCGGCATTGCGGCGTTTCTCTCCGAGACCCGTCCGGCCGGCATCGACGCCGATGCCGTCGCCACGCGTGCCAATGAGATGCTCGCGCATAAGGCGGACATGGCGGCGACTGTCGGCGACATCCCGCCGCGGCCGCCGAATTTCTGCACCGGCTGTCCGGAGCGCCCGGTGTTCGCCGCCATCAAGCTTATGCAGCGCGAGATCGGTCCGACCCATATCAGCGCCGACATCGGCTGCCATTCATTTGCGACATTCGCGCCGTTCTCGCTCGGCAATTCGATCCTCGGCTATGGCATGTCGCTGGCGAGCGCAGCCGCTGTCGGCCCGAACATGGCCAATCGCCCGATCTCGATCATGGGCGACGGCGGATTCTGGCACAACGGCCTCATCACCGGCGTCGCCTCGAACATGTTCAACAAGGGCGATGGCATTCTCATCGTGATGCAGAACGGCTACGCCTCGGCCACCGGCCAGCAATATCTGCCGTCAAGTACTGCCAACCGCAGCGGCACGCCAACCGGCATCAGCATTGAAAAAACGTTGCGCTCGCTCGGCGTCAAGTGGCTGCGCACGGTGCGAACCTACAGCGTCGCAAAAATGGCGGACACGCTGAAGGAGGCCATGCGCACCGCCGAGCGCGGGCTCAAGGTGATCATCGCCGACGGCGAATGCATGCTGGTGCGTCAGCGCCGCATTCGCGCTGAAGATTCAGAGAAGCTCAAGCGTGGCGAGCGCGTGGTGAGAACACGCTACGGCGTCGACGACGACATTTGCACCGGCGATCACTCCTGTATCCGGCTCTCCGGATGCCCGTCGCTGACCGTCAAGCCCAATCCCGATCCGCTGCGCTCGGATCCGGTGGCGACGGTGATCGAAAGCTGCGTTGGCTGCGGGCTATGCGGTGAAGTCGCCCACGCGGCCGTGCTCTGCCCGTCGTTCTATCGCGCCGACGTCATCAGCAACCCGAATTGGTGGGACCGCACGCTTTATCGAGTTCGAAGCACGGTGATTGGGTGGCTGGGCGGTTCATCTTCTCCCTCACCCAAGCGGGGAGAGGGGGGGTGAGGGGGCTCGAGCCTAACGGCGACGCTCGAACCCTCTCACCCCAACCCTCTCCCCTCCGGGGCGAGGGGGCTCGCATCGGCCAGCCGCAAAGTAACGTCCGCCCGCTCACGATTTTGATCGCCGCGCTTGGCGGCGAGGGCGGCGGCGTGCTCACCGACTGGATCGTCGCCGCGGCGGCGAGCCAAGGTTTCCCGGTCCAATCGACGTCGATCCCGGGTGTCGCGCAGCGCACCGGCGCGACCACCTATCACATCGAATTGGTGCCGACGCCGGCCCCCTCCATTTCCTCCCCCGCGAGCGGCGGAGGGTTAGGCGGGTGGCAGCGTCCGATCCTGGCGCTGGCGCCGGGTGTTGGCGACGTCGATGTTGTGGTGGCGAGCGAGTTGATGGAAGCCGGCCGCGCCATTGCCGGCGGTTTCGTCACGCCCGACCGCACCACGACGATTGCCTCGACGAGCCGCTCCTATCTCGTCGTCGAGAAGATGGCGATGGCCGACGGACGCTACGATCAAGACCGGCTCGTTGCGGCGGTCGAGAAGAATTCGCAAAAAGCGCTGCTGCTCGACCTCGAAGCGATCGCGCGCGAGGCCGGCACGATGATCAATGCGGTGATGCTCGGTGCAATCGCAGGCGCCGGCGCGCTGCCGATACCCGCTGAAGCCTTCGAGGCGGCGATCCGCACCGACGGCAAGGCGGTCGAGGCCAATCTGCGCGGCTTCCGCGCCGGCTTCGACGCCGCACAGGCCGGTTCGCGCCGGCGCGCCGAACCGCTCAAGCGTCAGCGCGCGGCGTCTGCTTCGCTCGCCGATCTCGAACACGAAATCGCGGCTATGCCCGAAGCGGCGCGGGCGTTCATGACCGAAGGCGTGCGCCGGCTCGCAGCTTACCAGGATGTCGCCTACGCGCGGCTTTATCTCGATCGTCTCAAGCCGATCCGCGACGCCGATGCGAAGTCCGGCGCCGGCGGACGGCTCCTTGCCGCGACGGCGCGATATCTCGCGGTGCGTATGTCGTACGAGGACGTGATCCGCGTGGCGCAGGCCAAGATCGATCCGTCGCGCATCGATCGCATTGCGCGAGAACTTGGCGTCAAGTCGGAGCAAACCTTCACGGTTATCGAATTCCTCAAACCCGGGATCGACGAGTTTTGCTCGATCCTGCCGCCTTGGCTCGCGCGTTCGGTCCTTGGCTTAGGCGAACGCTATCCCGTCTTCGGCCGCGCGCATTGGGGCATGGCCATCAATACCGCGTCGATTTTTGGCTATCTGCGTTTCCATTTCCTCGCCAAGCTGCGCCGCGTCCGTCGCAAAACCTTCCGCTTCCAGGAGGAGCAGCGCGCGATCGAGGCATGGCTTCGTCTCATCGCGCAAGCCGCGCCGATCTCGGCCGAGCTTGCGATCGAAATCGCCGAATGCGCCCGTCTCATCAAAGGCTACGGCGACACCCACAAGCGCGGCAGCGGCAATTACCGGCTGATCGTTGCCCAAGTGATCGCGCCGGCGCTTGCCGGCAACTTGCCGGCGCGACATGCGATCGACGCGATCGCCAGCGCCCGGACCGCGGCGCTCGTCGATCCGGAGGGCGAAGCTCTGACCAAATGCCTCGCCGCTCTTGCGTCGCCGCCGGCCCACGCCATCGCCGCCGAATAAGCCTGCGCCAAATAAGCCTGCACCAAGTCCGCCAGGACCGGAACTGGGAAGTCGCCTCCGCGGCTTGATTGCGTGCGCCGCCACGCTCGCGGGCGGTGCGAACCGATCATATGTTGGCTATCACTGGACAGAAGAATGTTCCTTCCACCTCGACGATGTCGTCCTGATTGAGGCGGTTCACCTCGACAATCGAACGCGGCGGATAGGGTGCGCCGGCCCAGAGTTCCTCCTGAATCTTATTCACCATCGGGCGATAGCGGTACATATCGGTGACATAGATCACGAGCCTTACGGTATTGCGCAATGTGCCGCCGGCCGCCTCTACGATCGTTTTCATATTCAGGAAGGCTTGGCGAATACGGGCCTCGGCGCCATCGACCAACATGTTCGTCGCGGGATCGATGCCGCGCATGCCGGCCACAAAAACGAAATCGCCGGCGCGCACTCCGAGACTCCAGGTGCCCGTCGGCTTGATGGCGCCGGGTGGCGAAACAACCTCAATTTCATCCGATGGCATAGGACATGACTTTTGATTTAATCGGTCGACCATACCAGATAGCTCGCATGAGCGAAGCGACATGCGGGCATAACGGGCGAAGATCACCCCGGATATTGCTTTTCGCATCCGGACTGCTGCCGCGTAAATGCGGGACGAGGAAGCCGTGCCCTTGCCGCACGCTGCGGGGCTTCGTTATGCTGGTCGAGGCGCGGGCGTAGTTCAGTGGTAGAACGACAGCTTCCCAAGCTGTATGTCGTGGGTTCGATTCCCATCGCCCGCTCCAGAGCATCATCTCCAAGGCTTAGGTTCCGAATCGTACGGGCGCGCGCATGCTGCAACGCGGCATCGAGAATTTCGTTTTGATTCGACGCTTCGCCCCGGCTATGGTGCGCATCAGGAGCGGACAACGGCTCTGGTCTCGCTAGAGACTATTTGGGATGCAACGTCGGGGTCGGACATGAGCCAGCAAAGCGGCAATCGGCAAAGCGCCAATCGTTCGGGATGGAGCTGGTGGTACCTGCTCTTCGTGCTTCAATTTATCGCGGTGCTGTGGCCGCCGTTCTACAACTCTGTCGAACCGTCCTGGGCCGGCATACCGTTCTATTACTGGTATCAGATGCTCTGGGTGATCATCGGCGCCGTTCTGACCGCGATCGTCTACTTCGCGACCGAAGATTAGCGCCGCAACGTCGTGTAATGCCCGCCGAAAAGCGGGGGCCACAAGGCAATAAAAAGCGATAGTCGGGGGAGACACGCCGTGCAGGATGTAAACTGGACCGCTCTCATCATCTTCGTGCTGCTGTTCGGCTTCATTACGTGGCTTGGATTTGCCGCCGCGCAATGGCGCAAGGGCGACCTCGATCAGTTGCAAGAATGGGGGCTGGGCGGCCGGCGTTTCGGCACGGTCGTCACCTGGTTCCTGGTCGGCGGCGACCTCTATACGGCCTACACCTTCATTGCCGTTCCCGCGCTCGCCTTCGGCGCCGGCGCCATCGCGTTCTTCGCGGTGCCGTACACGATCATGATCTACCCGATCCTGTTCCTGGTCTTTCCGCGGCTCTGGCATGTCTGCCACAAGCACAACTACATCACTCCCGCCGATTTCGTACGCGGCCGGTTCGGCAATCGCTGGCTCGCATTGGCGGTGACAATCACCGGCATCGTCGCGACCATGCCGTACATTGCGCTGCAACTTGTCGGCTTGCAGGTCGTCATCGGCGCAATGGGCGTCTCGGGGACCGGTTTTGCCTCCGATTTGCCGCTGATTATCGCCTTTGTCATTCTCGCCGCCTTTACGTATTCGAGCGGATTGCGGGCGCCGGCCTCGATCGCCATCGTCAAGGATATTCTGATCTACACGACAGCCTTTGCCGCCGTGATCGTCGTGCCGATCGAGTTGGGCGGGTTCGGTAAAATTTTCGCCGCGGTGCCGCCGGCGAAATTATTGCTGGCAGTTCCCGGCGCCAATACGACCGGCGCTTACGGCGTTTATGCGACGCTCGCGCTCGGATCGGCGCTGGCGCTATTCCTTTACCCGCATTCCATAACCGGCATCTTGGCGGCGAACAGCGGCCATGCCATCCGCCGCAATGCCGCGATGCTACCGGGCTACTCCTTCATGCTCGGTCTCTTGGCGTTGGTCGGCTTCTTCGCGATCGCCGGCGGCGTCGGCGCCATGCCGGAATTTGCCGCCGGGTTTAAGCAGTTCGGCAACAACTTCGCGGTGCCGGCGCTGATCCTGCACAGTTTCCCGTCGTGGTTTGTCGGTATTGCTTTCGCGGCGGTCGGCATCGGTGCGCTGGTGCCGGCGGCGATCATGTCGATCGCCGCGGCCAATCTTTATACCCGCAACATCCACCGCGAGTTCATCAACAAGGCTCCGACCGATAAGCAAGAAGCGCAGATGGCGAAATGGGTATCGCTGATCGTGAAATTGGGTGCGCTCATTTTCATCATCTTTGTGCCGACGCAATTTGCCATCTACCTGCAGCTCCTCGGCGGCATCCTGATCATCCAAACGCTCCCGTCGATACTGATCGGCGTCTACACGCGCTGGTTTAATGATTGGGCGCTGCTCGTCGGCTGGGCAGTGGGAACCTCCGCCGGCGTCTGGATGTTCGTTGCCGCTAACCTGGGCCCGAACTACCCGCTGGCATTCGCCGGCCACACCTTCCCGGGCTATACGGCGCTCTACACCGTGGTGCTCAACCTCATTGTCGCGATGGTGCTGACGCCTCTGTTCAATGCAATGGGCGGCAAGCAGGTCGATGCGACCGCGGCGGCCGACTACCACGCCTGAGCCGAGCGTTGCCGACGCCGCATCGATCGTGGCACAGTACGGCAACCGTGCGGGCATCGGTCCCGCGCTGAGAGGCATTTGAGGGAGAATGATATGTCCTGGGCCAAGGTGACGGACATCGCCTATGGGCGCCTGCGGTCGCCTGATCTCGATGTTGCGGAAGAGTTCCTGACGCGATTTGGTCTGCGCCGGACCGAGCGGACCGATACCGCGCTGTACATGCGCGGCACCGATCCCAATCACCACATTCACGTCACCGAGAAGGGCGATCCGAAATTCGTCGGCCTCGCCTATTACGTCGACAACGAAGACGACTTAAAGCGGCTGGCCAAGGCGCCGGGCGCCTCGGGCGTTGAAAATATCGACGAACCCGGCGGCGGCAAGCGCGTGCGGCTGACCGAGCCGAACGGCTATCAGATCGAGGTCGTTTGCGGCATCGCGCCGGTGAAGGAAATCCCGGTCAAGCGGCAAAAGCTCAACACCGGCGAAGCGCCGACTGCGCGCGCCGGCGAGCTGATGCGGCTGCCCAAGGGGCCGGCGCACGTCAAGCGCGTCGGGCATGGCGTGCTGATGACGCCGCGTTTCCGCGAAACGGTCGATTGGTTCCGCGAGACGCTGGGAATGATCTGCTCCGATGATGTCTACGTCGAGAGCAAGGACAATTTGATTGGATCGTTTAATCGCTGCGATCGCGGCGATACCTTTGTCGACCATCATGTCTTCTTTTGCCTCCGACATGAGAAGACCGGATTAAATCATCTCTCATTCGAGGTTCCCGATATCGACGATGTGTGCATGGGCCACGACTTCCTCAAAGAGTTCGGGACCTATGAGCACATGTGGGGCATCGGCCGCCACGTGCTTGGCAGCCAGGTCTACGATTACTGGGCCGACCCCTGGGGGCGCGTCCACGAGCACTGGGCCGACAGCGATCGCCTCAACCTCGCCAACGGCTCCCATCTCATTGCCGCGGACGAAGCGCTCAGATCGCAATGGGGCGAACGGCCGCCGGAAAAATTCATCAATCACGCGAGCCCGTGAACCGGACTTCGAACGATCGATCTCCGCTCATTCCCGCGTAAGCGGGAATGAGCGGGATCATCCGTTGCAAATGTCCAGCGTTCTTTAGAGTTTCGTCACGCGGGCATGGAGAAGCGCCGCGCGGCCGCCGCGGACCTCCTTGACGCAACGCGCCAGGGCAGCAGGCACGTCGGCCGGATCTGCGACCTCCTCGGCATAAGCGCCGAACGCCTCGCCGATTTTGGCGAAGTGAACATTCGGTGCAAGCTCCGCCTCAAAGGAATTGGTGGTCTTGGCCTCGCCTTCGGGAAACACGCGCAGCGTCGATTGCTTCACCGCGTTCCAGCCGGAATTGTCCATAACGATTGACAAAATCGGCAATTTGTATTGCTGCGAGACCGCGAATACCGAAGGCGGATTGCCGAAATAGAAGCCGCCGTCGCCGCAAATCTGCACCGCGAGTCGGTCGGGCGCCGCAAGCTTCGCGCCGAGTGCCGCGCCGCCGGACCAGCCGAGACCGCCACCGCCGGCGCGCACCGTCGTGTTGGGCACACGCCGCGGGATTTGCATGAGCACGGCGGCGGCGTTGGTCACGCCTTCGTTGAAGATCATGTCTTCGTCGTCGAGGAGCTTGCCCAGTTCCGCCATCAGATAATGCGGATTGATCGCGCCGGTCTTGCCTTTATCCGCGGCGAGCTTGGCGGCGCGGGCGATGCGCTCCTCGCGGGCGGCCTTAATGCGCGCCATCCGCGCCGCTGCCGCTTCCTTAAAGCGCGGTGTCGCTTTTGCTTTGAGCTCCTGCAGCACCTGATCGAGGATGCGTCCGCTGTCGCCTTGCATGCGGATATTGCCGGGGAAGGTCCACATCGGCGAGCCAGGTTTGAGAATATCGATATCGATATGCGCCCAGAACGTCTTTTCGTTCGCCTCAACGGCACTCGGAAACCACGGCACGTCGACGTCGACAAGAAGTCCCACATCGGCCTCGGGAATAGCTTTGTCCGGGGAGAAGCCGACGAAACACGGGCTGTCGTGCGAGATATTATTGGTCATGTTCGCTTCATAGACGGCGATGCCGGCAAATTGCGCAAGCTCGTCGATGGTGCGCGACGCGTGCGCATGACGTCCGGCATAGCCGGTAATCAGGATCGGATTTTGCGCCGCCAAAAGCTTGTCGGCGAGCGCCGCGACCAGCTTCGGATCGGCGCCGCCGCCCGACGTCGCCGCAAAATGGTCGGCGGAATAACGCCGGATTTCGTCGGCTTTCCAATGCTGCGTCAGCGTCTCGCGCTGCATCATCAGATAAACCGGGCCACGCGGTTCGCTCTGCATGATCGAAGAAGCGCGCCGCAGCGCCTCTTTGACGACCACGCCCGAGGGCAGCGTCCACTCCCATTTCAGATAGGGCCGCACCAAGCTCGCCTGGTCGAACGGTTCCTGAATGAAGTGCACATAGGTGTCGCGCGAGCCGACGAGTTCATCGTTTGCCGTATAGGGGGCCTTGCCGGCCATCAGGAGGACCGGCAGACGGCTGCGGAACAGGTTGTGCATGCCATTTGCGGAATTGGCGGTGCCGACGTCGACGTGGACCAGCACGCCTTGGCCGCGCCCGGTGACCAGCGCATAGCCGGCCGCCATATGTGCGGCCGTGTTCTCGTGCGGACAACGCACTACGCCGGGCATCGGATCGCCCCGCCTGCGACGATGCGCCATCTCATCGATGATCGGAGCGTGATCGGTTCCAAAATTGCAAAACAGGTAGTCGATGCCGATCTCGTTCAAACCTTCGAGCAGGTAATAGGCCGTGGCGAAATCGGGAACATTGGACTGGTGAGGCGTTTTGCGCGCGACTGAGGTATCCATGTGTGAGCACTCTTTTCGCAGTGTTTTTGCCGAACAGATCGAACGTTTTTACCGCTTTTGGGGCGTCCCTGCCTTCTTATAGCATCCCTTGGCGCGGGCGCACGCCCGCGAACGACGATCGTTTTCGGGATAAAGACGGGTAATCCCCGAACTCTTGCCACAATGCCGGGAGATATCACGGACGATTGAGCGGGGAGAGGTTGCTCCATGAATTGGCAGGCGGTTTTGGCTGGCGCGCTGGCGTCGGCCCTGGCGACTTGTGCGGCATCCGCGGATGTTCGCATCGCGAGCGATCCGGGCGGCGAGGTTTCCTCTTACATCCAAAAGTTCCAGGAGGTGCGCGATTCCGGCGAGCGTGTGGTGATCGATGGCCCCTGCCTTTCGGCCTGCACCTTGCTGACCGGTATTATTCCAAGAAACCGGATTTGCGTCACCGGCCGCGCAGTGCTGGGCTTCCATGCGGCGTCCTACTACGACGACGTCTCGCGTTCGCTGGTGCCGACGCGCCGAGGCAGCCGGCTCGTCATGCGGTTCTACCCCCCACAAATCCAGTCCTGGATCAATCGGCATGGCGGGCTCACGCCGCAGCTCATAACGCTGCGCGGCAGAGAGTTATCCGCGTTCTTTCGTACCTGTCGGTAAGCCCGAGGGCAACGCGGTGCGCGGTGCGACTGTATGGCCGAAGGCGGCTGACGCCGTTGTCGTCGTCACGGTTCCGGCCTATCTAAAGATCCGGAATATCAGCCATGTCCGACATCGTTGCCCGCCCACGTGTGTCCGCGCCGCTGCTTGCGACCGGCACCGCCATTGCGCTGGCGCTGATCGGTACCGTCTTACTCTGGGCGCATTACGGAACAACGGTCTTTTTCGAGACTATCCGCGTCGGGTTTTCGGCGTGTTTCGGCTGACTGGACTAGTCCGATGAACGCCAAACTGAGCGCTCAAGCCTCGCGCCTCATGCTTTTGCTGGCGGCGTTTCTTTGCGGGCTTTTCCTGATCTTTGGCACTATTCTTTTCGTCACCGGACGCACGTTCTCGCCGATCGGGCAGGCCGTCGCCGGCATCGGCGGTCCGCTCAATCTCGAAGACCAGAACGGCAAGCCGTTCACCGACGCACAGATGAAAGGACACCCGTTCCTGGTGTTTTTTGGCTTCACCCATTGCCCGGACATCTGCCCGACCACCTTGTTCGACATGTCGCAGATGATGAAGGCGCTCGGACCCGATGCCGATCGCGTCGGCGCGCTGTTCATCACCGTCGATCCGGATCGCGACACCTCCAAAGTGCTCAAGGATTATCTGTCGAATTTTGATCCGCGTTTGCGCGGGCTGACCGGCGACCAGGCCCAGATCGATGCCGCGATCAAGGAATATCGCGTCTATGCCAAGAAGGTCCCGCTCGAAAACGGCGACTACACCATGGATCATACCGCCGTGGTCTATTTGATGGACAAGGACGGCCGTTTCGTTGCGCCGTTCAACATGACCCGCACCCCCGAGGCGGAAGCCGCCGATTTGCGCCGCTATATGTGAGGGGTCTTGCCCGTCTAACGGGCGAGTAGCGTGCCGCGCGCCGTCTGCATGATCTTCATCGGCGCAATAGGCGCGCCGGGACCGATTTGTGCGATGGGGGGCGTGCGCGGCAGGCCGATGACCAGCTCTTGGCGTGGCTTATTGAGCGGCTTTTGGTGCACCCCACTGGCCGGTCGGTGACGATCCGATCTGGAAGTCCGCGATCCGGAAGCGCGCGATGTTCGCGCCAGCCCATGCTCGGTTTTTTCCCATCGTTGCGGATCGTAGATCAGCTGGAATAGCGCGCGCCACGCGGCGAGCGAGAGCAGAAACCAGTGCAACGGCGTCAAGACGAGCACCCAAGCATTGCCGAGCAGTCGGCGCCGTCGCAAGCCGATCAGGTCGAGCAGGATCGTTGAGGCGTAGCTGGAGAGAAGGCTTGTCACGAAAATTGGCGCCGCGTTCTCCAAGACCGTGTTCGCCCACGGCGTCGACCGCGCATATAGCGTAAAGCCAAGTCCGGCCATGAACAGCGGATGGATCAAGGCCGCGAGTACGTTTGTGGCAAAGAATATTTGAAAGGCGATCGCGCCGGCGGGACTAAGCTCTCGCACCAATCGATTGGGGCGACGCATGTGCACGAACCAGGTTTGCATCCAGCCCTTGTACCAGCGGCTGCGTTGCTTGAGCCAAGGCACAAAGCGCGCTGGCGCTTCCTCATAGGTTGCCGACGAGATGGTCGCCGCCCGATAGCCGAGGCGATAAAGACGGATGCCGAGATCGGCATCTTCGGTGACGTTGTAAGGATCCCAGCCGCCTGCTTTGCGAAGCGCCGCGGTGCGAAAATGGTTCGATGAACCGCCCAGCGGAAACGGCAAATGCAACGCCGCGAGGCCGCGGAGGAAAACGTCGAACTGGCCCGCATAATTAGCCGTGAACATGCCTGCGAGCCAGTTATCGGCGGTGTTGTCGATGGTGAGGCTTGCTTGCACACAAGCGAGCGGGCTGCCGCCCTTGTGAAACGCGTCGAGTGCGCGGCGAAGCTGATCGGGTTCGGGCAAGTCCTCGGCGTCATAGACGACCGTGTAGGCGCCACGCGCGAAGGGCAGAGCAACGTTGAGCGCCTTTGGTTTGGTGCGCGGACCGATCGGCGGTGCAATGATGATTTCGAATGGTGGCCCGAGATTAAGGCGGAGGAGAGCGCTACGCGTCGCAGGATCGTCCGCTTCGAGGACGAATTTTACGTCGAGTTTTTCCGGCGGATAATCGAGCGCGCGGATGGCGGCGACAAGATCGTCAACCACTGCCGTCTCGCCGTAAAGCGCGCAGATTACCGTGTAGATCGGCAATTTGGTGTCGTCGATATAATAATCGGGGCATGGCGTGGCCGTCTCGGTGAAGCAAGCGCTCAATAGCCTTAAGATCGCGGCGGCCAAGAACAGCACGCAGCACAAACCGCTGAATCCTTCGATCACGGGAACGGGCGCGAACGCGAAGAAGGTAAACGCGATCATGACTAGCGCGCCGGTCGTGAGTGTGCGCCTGCTTTGCGCTCGCGGCGCATTTGAGAGCAATGGCCAGCTCCGCCGAAGACCTTCCGTGGCGCGCTTGCCGAGCGCGCGCTGCGCATGCCGGGCGACGAAATGCCGGAGCCGATCCTCTGAGGTCAGGCGGAACGATTGGAGCCATCGCGGTCTTTCCTGACGCGGATCGGCGAGTCGGCGCGCGGTCAGGCCGCGGGGAGCAACGATCCAGACCAGACCGCGTCCTTGCCGTAGCGGCAGCAATCCGGCCGCCGCTGCCTCTATCAGTCGATCGTCGTCGAGCGGGCAATCGCTCCGTGAAATACCGTCAAATCGCTCGTAGGACGTAGCCAGAGATGTAGCCAGTGCCGTGAGGTAGGCCTCCTCGGTAATGGCATCGGCGCAAATCAGCACCCGCTCCGCACCGACGCCGATCGATCCGGCGCGACGTTCCGCGGCGGCGACGATGCGGTCGGGCAGGAGATGACGAATACAATCGATTTCCGGGCAGCCACCCGGGCGCGCTTTTAATGAGTCATGGCGGACTTGCGGGAAGGCTGTCCGCAACAGCCCGCCCGTAAACCAATTTTCCGCTTTGGCGCGGCGAACGGCCGCCCCTGCAACGCCACCGACCGCCACCGTTGGCCCCCCCAGCGCAACGTCCAGCGCCGCCCGCCTCGACTTTTCCTTGCGCCCCAGCTAAGCGGGCCAAGACAAGCCATGTAATGAGACATGCAAGCGACAAGATCGTGGCCCATGCCATCTGGAATGGCAATATCCCGCAACCTCGCGCGACACGGGCCCCAACTCGGGCTTGTGGCCCTGATCTGCGGAGTCCTTATCTGTGGAGTTCTCGCCGCTTGTGCCGGCGCGCGCCCGGCCTGGGCCCAGGACGGTGTGGCGCTGCCGCGCGGCGCGGCGGTGCCCGGTTTCTGGGATCCGCGCCGACGGCCCGAACGGCCCGATCTGTCGCGCATCCAATCGATCCGGTTTCTTACCGACCTGGATTACCCGCCGTTCGATTATGCCGGAACGGACGGTAATCCGGCCGGGTTCAACGTCGATCTGGCGCGGCTTCTATGCGACGAGATCAAGACCACCTGCACAATTCAGGCGCGCCGTTTCGACTTGCTGCTCGATGCGCTCAATGACAATCACGGCGACGCGGTGATTGCGTCGATCGCCCCGACCGCGGAGGCGCGCCAGCGCGCCGATTTCACCGATCCCTACTATCGCACCCCGGCGCGCTTCGTGGCCCGCGTCGACAGCCCGATCCGCGACGTTGAGCCGGAGCTCGTCGAGGGTAAGAAGATCGCGGTTGTCGCCGGCACGGCGCACGAAGCATTCATCAAGGAAATGTTCACGGAAGCCGAGGTGAAGCCATACGCCAACGACGAAGCGGCTCGCGAAGCGCTGCGCAACAAGGACGTCGACCTGCTGTTCGGCGACGGCATTGCGCTGGCGTTCTGGCTCAATGGGACCGAGTCGGCCGGCTGCTGCGCCTTCCGCGGCGGGCCTTATCTGGAAAGCCGCTTCTTCGGCGAAGGCGTCGGCATCGCCGTCAAGCGTGGCAACGATCTCTTGCGACAAGCCTTGAACTGGGCGCTGTTCCGGCAATGGGAAAAGGGCAGCTACACCGACCTTTGGCTACGCTATTTCCCGATCAGTCCGTTTTGAAGTGCCGGCGTTTGACGTTATATCGCGCGACCTGCGACGAAAGCACGATTTGATGACGAGTGTGGAAGCCCCCATCGCTTCGCTCCGCGAAGTCGCCGAACTATCGCACGCCTGGCCGTTCGAGGAGGCGCGCAAGATCGTCGCGCGGCTCAAGCGCAAGCCGAAGGACGAGGTGATTTTCGAGACCGGCTATGGACCGTCTGGCCTGCCGCATATCGGCACGTTCGGCGAGGTCGCGCGCACGACGATGGTGCGCCATGCCTTTCGCGTGCTCACCGACGAGACGGTTAAGACCCGGCTGATCGCCTTTTCAGACGACATGGACGGACTGCGCAAGGTCCCCGACAACGTACCCAACAAAGCGATGCTGGAACAGCATATCGGCAGGCCGCTTACCAAGGTGCCGGACCCATTCGGCACGCATCCAAGTTTCGCCGAGCACAATAACGCGCGGCTGCGCGCCTTCCTCGACCAGTTCGGCTTCGACTACGAGTTCATGTCTGCCACGGCCTGCTACACGTCGGGACGGTTCGATGCGGCCCTGCTCACGGTGCTTGCACATTTCGAAGAGGTGATGGCAGTCATGCTGCCGTCGCTGCGGGAGGAGCGCGCGCAAACCTACTCGCCGTTCCTGCCGATTGATCCGAAGACCGGAATCGTCCTGCAGGTGCCGGTCGTCGCGCATGATGCCGCGGCCGGGACCATCACCTACGAAAACGCCGGCGAGCGAGTTAGGACGCCGGTCACCGGCGGGCGCTGCAAGCTGCAATGGAAGCCGGATTGGGCGATGCGCTGGCTCGCGTTCGGCGTCGATTACGAAATGGCCGGCAAGGATTTGATCAACTCGGTCAAGCTCTCGAGCGAGATCTGCCGCACGCTCGGCGGCACACCGCCGGAAGGATTCAACTACGAGCTTTTTTGGATGAGAACGGACAGAAGATCTCAAAGTCGAAGGGCAACGGGCTTACCATCGATGAATGGCTGCGCTACGCCAGCCCGGAGAGCCTGTCGCTGTTCATGTATCGTGAGCCGAAGGCCGCGAAGCGGCTCTACTTCGACGTTATCCCGCGCCACGTCGACGACTATTTGCAATTTCTCGACGCTTACCCGCGGCAGGCCGCCAAGGAACGGCTGGGCAATCCAGTCTGGCATATTCATGGCGGCGCGCCGCCTTCGCCCGACAATCCGGTGCCCTTTGCCATGCTGCTCTCGCTTGTCACCGCGTCGAACGCCGCCAACGCCGAGACGCTTTGGGGTTTTATCGGCCGCTACCGGCCCAGCGTGACGCGGCGAAGCCATCCGCGGCTCGCGGCGCTGGTCGACTATGCGATCAATTACTATCGCGATTTTGTCGCGCCGACGAAGAAGTTTCGTGAGCCAAGCGCGGCCGAGCGCGCTGCGCTTACCGACTTGCGCGATGCCTTGTCGCAATTACCGGCGGATGCCACCGCCGAAGCTATCCAAGACGTCGTCTACGAGGTCGGACGGCGCGAGCCGTTTCTCGATGCGAAGAAGAAGGGCAAGGATGGCAAGCCGGGCGTTTCGCTCGACTGGTTCAACATGCTCTACCAGGTGTTGCTCGGCCAGGAGAGGGGCCCGCGCTTCGGCTCTTTTGTCGCGGCCTATGGCATTAAAAATACCGTCGACATGATCGACGGCGCCTTGGCGCGATCGGCATGACTACTGACTCGCCCACAAAATCCGCGCGATCCACAGCACATCGGAAGTCGCCAGCGTGCGGTCGGGGTGCTGGGCATTGAGCGATCTCAGCTCGATCGATTTTGCCGTCTTGCGCTTGAGCTCTTTCGCCAGCACCTCGCCGTCCTTGGTCCGTACCACGACGCGATCGCCGCGGCGGATCGGCGCCAATGGCGACACCAGGATCACGTCGCCGTCGCGGTACGCCGGCTCCATGGACTGGCCGGATACTTCGAGCGCATAGGCATGCTCGTCGGTGACGGCGGGGAATGCGATCTCATCCCAGCCTTCGCCGGCCGGGAAGCCGCCGTCATCGAAATAACCACCGGCGCCGGCCTCGGCGAAGCCAAGGAGCGGCACCGCCCGCGCCGCGGCGCCGCCCGCCGGCTCGATCAGCGCGACGAAAGTGTCGAACGGCGTACCGGTGGCGGCCAAGGCCTTGGCGATCGAACTCAGTCGACGGCCAGCGCGCGCGGCCCTGCGGCGTGATGCGCTTTGATTTGTTGAACGTCGTCGGATCGAGCCCGGCCCGCCGGGCGAGCCCCGAAGCGGACAATCCCGCGCGCGCGGCGAGGCGATCGATGGCCGACCAGACCTGCGCGTGCGTCAGCATCACTACCCCTACAGAGGGACACGATGATAGGAATTATTGCCTGAATGCTCAAGGGCCGATAGGGTCGCGCGCCGAAACCGGGAAGGGCGCGCGCACGTGACGACGATCTACAAAATCTGCGAACGCGCAGCCTGGCATGCAGCTCGGCGCGCCGGGGTTTATCGCGGATCGGACGTCGACAGGCGCGATGGCTTCATCCACTTCTCGAATGCCGCGCAAGTCGCCGAGACGGCGGCAAAGCATTTTGCCGGGCAGACCGATCTGATGCTGGTCGCGGTCGATGACGATACGCTCGGCGAGGCGTTGAAATGGGAACGCTCGCGCGGCGGCGATCTGTTTCCGCATCTCTACGGCGCGCTGTCGGTTGCGGCGGTTCGTTGGGTGCGCCCGTTGCCCGATGAGGCCAACGGGCGGCGTACAATGCCGGAGCTAACGCCGTGATCGGGTTATTCGACCGACTGGCACGGCCGTTTCTGCATGCGCTCGAACCCGAAGACGCGCATGGCTTGGCAATCCGGATGTTGAAATTCGCGCCGCTGCCGGCGGGCTCCCGCGACGACAAGCGGCTGGCGATGCGGGTGTTCGGGCTTAATTTTTTAAACCCGGTCGGGATCGCCGCCGGCTTCGACAAGAACGCCGAAGTGCCGGATGCGCTATTGCGGGTCGGCTTTGGCTTCGTCGAAGTCGGCACCATCACGCCGCTGCCGCAGCCAGGCAATCCGCGGCCGCGCCTATTTCGGCTCGATGCCGATCAGGCCGTGATCAACCGGCTCGGCTTTAATTCGCAAGGCGCCGATGCGGTGTTGCGCCGGCTCGCCGCGCGGGCGGCCCCCTCTCTTCCGTCGCCCGCAAGCGGGGGAGGGTGGGATGGGGGTATTGTCGGCATCAATATCGGCGCCAACAAGGATACGCCCGACCGTATTGCGGATTACGTGCGATTGATCGAGCGTTTCGCCGCTGTTGCAAGCTATGTCACGGTCAATATCTCGTCGCCCAATACGCCGGGCTTGCGCAATATGCAGCAGGCCGCCGTGCTCGACGATTTGTTGGCGCGCGTCATCAACGCGCGCGAGCGGGTGGCGCCGAATGCCGGACCGACGCCGGTGTTGCTCAAGATCGCGCCGGATCTTTCGCTGCCCGACCTCGACGACGTCGTCGGCATAGCGCGTTCGCGACGGGTCGACGGCATGATCGTCGGCAATACGACGGTGACACGGCCGAAGCGCCTGCATGACGTCGACAAGGCAAAACAAGCGGGGGGATTGTCGGGCCGGCCGCTCCTGCCGCTCGCCAACCGCATTCTGGCCGAGACCTATGTCCGGGTCGAAGGCGTTTTCCCGCTCATCGGCGCGGGCGGCATCGATAGCGGTGCGAGCGCGCTCGGCAAAATTCGGGCCGGCGCCAGCCTCATTCAGGTTTATTCAGGGTTGGTGTTCCGCGGCCTCCGGCTTGTCGCCGAGATCAAAGATACGCTGCTCGCCGTGCTTGAACGCGACCGGCAGACAAGCCTTGTCGACTATGTCGGCGCCGACGCCGCGTCTGTCACCGCCGAGCCGTGGCCGGAGTGACAAGCGCAGCTGGCATGAGGCGATTTCAATTCCTGCCTACTTCTCAATAGGATATCTGCCGTCCTACAACAGCACCGGGGTCAAAAAAGCCGCCGCGTTCAGGAGGATGGGATGATCGATTGCTACACGTGGACGACCGATAACGGATACAAGGCGCGCGTGATGCTGGAGGAAACCGGCCTTGCGCACCGGATCGTTCCGGTCAATCTGCGGGAGAAGGCGCAGATGTCGCCGGAATTCATGAAAATCAGCCCTGGGCACAAGATACCGGCCATTGTCGATCACGATGGGCCTGGTGGCGCGCGCGTGAGTGTCTGTGAGTCCGGAGCGATCCTGAAATATCTCGCGGAGAAGTCCGGCAAGTTCTACCCGAGCGATGCAGTCGCCCGTGCAAAAGTGGATCAATGGCTATTCTACGGATCGGCGACGTTCACTACGCTAGCGCAACAGTTCGGGCATTGGACGATACGTTCCCCGGTGAAAGCACCGCCGGCCCAAGCGCACTACGAGGCGAACTTGCGCGATATGCTCGGCATCCTCGACAGGCATCTTGCTGCGAACGAGTATTTCGGCGGAGCCTATTCGATCGCTGACATGACGATGTATTCGGACGTACACCTTCACGGCGTGAACGACATCGGACTCAAAGATTATTCCAATGTGAAGCGTTGGCACGATGCCATCGAGGCACGTCCGGCCGTGCAGCGGGCCTGGGCGCCATTTCCTGCGTGATGTCGGGCGTCGAACTGGCCGTGTTCCACGGCATGGCGTGCTATGGCCGCCAAAAACTGCAGCAAGAACTGCAGCAAGAACTGCGGCGTGCGGTGGTCACCGCAGCGCCGCCGCGCCCGACGAGGGCGCCAGTACCGGCTGCAGCGCCGGCACGAGTCCCCGCTTTTCGCGCCGCGCCGGGATGGCGCGATAGACTTGCTTGGTCGCCTCGACGATATGCACGCCGGCGAACGGCGCCGAGAGCGTGGCGCCGGTACGTTCCCAGGCAACGGCCGAGCGCAGAAACCAGCGGCGGGGGATTGGCGGCACATACAGCGCCTCGCCCCAACCGGTCGGCGTGAACCAGGTGTCGCGCAGAAGCTGCGTGATCTGCGTGCGCGAATAGGGCCGGCCTTGACCGAACGGCGTCGTGTCCATCCGCGCCCAGAGCCCGCGCCGGTTGGGCACCACAGCCATAAGCCGCCCGCCGGCGGCCAGCACCCGCCACGCTTCGCGCAACAGCTCGGCCGGGTCGGACGACATTTCGAGTGCGTGCACGAGTAAGACGCGATCCACCGCCGAATCGGTCAGCGGCAGCTCGTCCTCTTCGACCAACGCGGCCAACGCTGGCCGCGTCGACGGCCAGCGCACCACCCCCTGCGGCGCCGGCATCAGTGCGAGGCAGCGCTCGGCTTCCTCGCGGAACAGGCCCGAGATAGGGCGTGGCATAGCCGACGCCTAAGACGCGCAGCGCGCGGGTGTCGTTCCAGCGCGCGCGGATGCCACGGCCGACGAAGCGGCGCGCCACGACGCCCAGCTGCTGGGCATAGAAATTTCGCAGGTCGACGACATCCATGGCGACAAAATAGCACGTCATTCCGGGGCGCGCTGACCCGCCTTCGCTCGCTCAAGCGAGCTACGGCGGGAGCCAGTCCGCCGCCGCGCGGAGCGCGAAGGCGCAAAGCGTGAGCCCGGAGTCCATAACCCCTGGCCTTGCGGTTAATGGTTCGGAATGCCTACTTTGACCTTCTGTGATTATGAATGACGGTGAAACATGCCGGCTGAAACCTACCTGTTCCCCTGCCTGAAGGATAATTTCGGTGTCCTCATCCACGACCCGGCGAGCGGCGCCACCGCGTCGATCGATGCGCCGGAAGCGGCTCCGGTCGAGGCGGCGCTGAAAAAGACCGGGTGGCGCCTTACCGACATCCTGGTGACCCATCATCACGGCGATCACACCGCCGGCATCGCCGAACTCAAAGCGCACCACAAATGCCGCGTTGTCGCGCCGCGCGGCGAGGCACAACGCATTGCGCATGTCGATGAGTTAGTGGGCGAGGGCGATAAGGTTCGCGTAGGCTCGCTCGAAGCTCGCGTTATCGAGACGCCGGGCCACACCGCCGGGCACATTTCGTATTTTTTCCCGGCGGACAAGCTTGCCTTTGTCGGCGACACCTTGTTCTCGATCGGCTGCGGCCGCGTCATCGAAGGCAATCCCGAGATGATGTGGCATTCGCTGTTGAAGCTGCGCGCGCTGCCCGACGACACGCGGTTTTATTGCGGCCACGAATATACCAACGCCAATATCCGCTTCGCCAAAACTATCGAGCCGAACAACAAGGCGCTCGCCGCGCGCGCCGATGAAGTAGCGAAGCTTTCCGCGGCAGGCAAACCCACAATTCCGGAAACCATCGGCGCCGAGAAGGCCGCAAATCCGTTTTTGCGCGCTGACGATGCCGAAGTGGCGAAATCGGTCGGCCTTGCCGGCGCTCCGGCCTGGAAAGTGTTCGCGGAGATCCGCGAGCGTAAGAACCGGTTTTGATCGATCGCCTCACCGCGCAGGATGTGATCCGGCTTCTTGATCTTAGGCCGCATCCGGAGGGCGGGCATTTCCGCGAAACATTTCGCGATACGCCCGCTCGCTACCATCCCCTGCTTGCGGAGGAGGGTAGGGAGGGGGTTGGCCGCGCCGCATCGACTGCGATTTATTTTTTGCTCAGCCGCGGCGAACGCTCGCACTGGCACCGCATCGACGCGGTCGAAGTCTGGCATTGGTATGCCGGCGCGCCGCTTGCGCTGGAAATCGCCGACGAACCGGGACGCCTCGAGCGCCTAACGCTCGGCTGCGATTTTGCCGTCGGAGAACGCCCACAGGCGATTGTCCCGGTTCATGCCTGGCAGGCGGCGCAAAGCCTCGGGGACTGGACGCTTTGCGGCTGTACCGTTGCGCCGGGCTTTGATTTTTCTGGCTTCGAATTGGCGCCGCCGGGGTGGGCGCCGACTTGACGTCTAGGCGAAATATTGCCCGCCGTTGGCCGTCAGTGTCGACCCGGTGATCAATCCGGCATCGTCGGCGGCGAGGAAAACGACGCAGCGCGCGACCTCTTCCGGCTCGCCCAGCCGGCCGATCGGAATCTGCGGCAGCACGTTCTTTTGCAGCACTTCCTGCGACATCGCCTTGACCATGTCGGTCGCGATGTAGCCGGGGCATATGGCGTTGACGGTGACGCCGACGCGCGCGCCCTCCTGCGCCAGCGCCTTGGTGAAACCGATTTCGCCGGCCTTGGAGGCGGAATAATTCACCTGACCGAACTGGCCCTTCTGGCCGTTGATCGAGGAAATATTGACGATGCGGCCGAATTTTCGTTCGCGCATCCCCTCGATCACGTGGCGGCACATATTGAACAGCGAGCCGAGATTGGTATTGATCACCGCCGTCCACTGTTCCGGCTTCATGCGATGAAGCTGCGAGTCGCGCGTGATGCCGGCATTGTTGACCAGCACGTCGATCGGGCCGAGATCGGCTTCGACCTGCTTCACACCGGCGGCGCAGGCGTCGAACGAAGAGACGTCCCATTTGTAGACGTTGATGCCGGTTTCAGCCTTGAATTTTTGCGCCGCTTCATCGTTGCCGCCGTAATTGGCGGCAACCGTATAGCCGGCCGCCTTGAGCGCCTTGCAGATGGCGGCGCCGATGCCGCGCGTACCCCCAGTGACCAACGCAACGCGAGGCATGACTACCTCCCTAATCGTTTTTGTTTAGGGACGACGGATGACGGACCACGGATATACGTCGTCCGTCATCCGTCGTCCGTCCTCTATCTTTCCAAGCACATTGCGATGCCCATGCCGCCGCCGATGCACAGAGTGGCGAGGCCTTTCTTGGCATTGCGCTTCTGCATCTCGTAGAGGAGGGTCACCAACACGCGCGTGCCGGAGGCGCCGATCGGATGTCCGATGGCGATAGCGCCGCCATTGACGTTGACCTTGCCGGTATCCCAGCCGAGATCCTTGTTCACCGCGCACGCCTGCGCGGCGAAGGCCTCGTTGGCTTCGACGAGATCGAGGTCGCCGACGTTCCAGCCGGCCTTTTTCAGCGCGGCGCGCGACGCTGGGATCGGCCCGGTGCCCATGATCTTCGGATCGACGCCGGCCTGCGCCCACGACACGATACGGGCCAGCGGCGTCTTGCCGAGCTTGGCCGCCTCGCTCGCTTTCATCAACACCACCGCGGCGGCGCCGTCATTGATGCCCGAGGCATTGCCGGCGGTAACGGTGCCGTCCTTATCGAAGGCCGGCCGCAATTTGCCGAGTGCTTCGAGCGTGGTGCCGTGCTTGGGATATTCGTCGGCATCGACGACGATGTCGCCCTTGCGGCTCTTGATGGTCACCGGCGTGATCTCATCCTTAAACTTGCCGGCCTTCTGCGCCGCTTCCGCCTTGTTCTGCGACTTGACCGCGAACTCGTCCTGCTGCGCGCGGGTGATCTGCCACTGCCGGGCGACGTTCTCCGCGGTATTGCCCATGTGATAGCCGTTGAAGGCGTCCCACAGGCCATCCTTGATCATCGTGTCGATCATCTCGAAATCGCCCATCTTTACTCCGGCGCGAAGGTACGCGCAGTGCGGCGCGACGCTCATGGATTCCTGTCCGCCGGCGACCACGATCTCGCTGTCGCCGTTGACGATGCCCTGGTAGCCCAGCGCCACCGTGCGCAGGCCCGAGCCGCATAGCTGGTTGACGCCCCAGGCCGGAGTTTCGACCGGCACGCCGGCCGCAATCGAAGCCTGGCGGGCCGGGTTCTGGCCCTGCCCGGCGGTGAGTATCTGCCCCATGATGACTTCGGAGACGCGGGCCGGCTCGACGCCGGCGCGGTCGAGCGCCGCCTTGATCGCCGTTTTGCCGAGTTCATGGGCAGGTAATGATGCGAACGCACCGTTGAATGCTCCGACTGGCGTGCGCGTCGCGCTGACAATGACGACATCGTCTTTCATGGGGAGTTCCTTCCGGGCGGTTGAGCTATTTCAGGTGCGGGGCTGGCCGCGGATGATTGCCATAAGTCATAGGGACGCGACCCGGCCTCGACAAGGCGCAAAGGGGACCGCGGCGCTGCCATGTGACGTAGGGGCGGGCTTCAAACCCGCCCTTTCACGACGGTCACGAAAAGGGTAGCCCCGCCCGGCGAAACCGCCTATTTTGACGGCAAAATTGCACGGTTCCAAATCATGACCGAAACAGCCACCAAGACCGTAGAGCCGGTCACGATCAAGAAATACGCCAATCGGCGGCTCTATAACACCGGGACGAGCACCTATGTCACGCTCGAAGACCTCGCCGCCATGGTCAAGAGCGGCGAGGATTTCGTCGTCTATGACGCCAAGACCGGCGAGGAGATTACCCGGTCGGTCCTCACTCAGATCATTTTTGAGCAGGAGAACAAGGAAGGCCAGAATTTGTTGCCGATTGCTTTCCTGCGCCAACTGATCCGGTTCTATGGCGACAGCATGCAGATGCTGGTGCCGCGCTACTTGGAAGTCTCCATCGAGTCGCTTACCCGCGAGCAGGAGAAGTTCCGCCAGCAGTTGGCGCAGGCATTTGGGGTTGGCGCCTTCACCTCGCTCGAAGAGCAGGTGCGGCGGAACATGGAAATGTTCGAGCGCGCCTTCACCATGTTCGCGCCTTTTGCACGACGCGAGAGCGGCGGCGAGGAGGCTGCGGCGGAGACGGAAAAATCGCTGCCGAAATCGGGCGATATCGACGATCTCAAGCGTCAGCTCGACGAGATGAAACGAAAAGTCGATCGGCTGACCGAGAAGGGCCCAGGGACGGAATAGATCACATCGAGGGTTTTCAGATCGCCTTGGCAATTCTCGCGAGCCATGGCCGCTCGGCCGCCGCCAGTCCGATAAGCGCGCCTTGCAGATAGTCGCAGCCCCACGCCTCCAAGGTCTTCGCCGCCGCTTCGTCCTGCACCCATTCGGCCACAGTCTGAAGTTTAAGCCGCTTGGCGAGGTCGATCAGCGTGCGCACAAAGGCGCGATCGTCCTCCGAGCGCATGATGTGCTGCACGAAGGCGCCATCGATCTTGACGAGGTCCACGCCGAGTTTGCGCAGGTTGCGGAACGAGGTGTACCCGGCGCCGAAATCGTCGATGGCGATCCGGCAGCCGAGATCCTTGACGCGGGCGACGAAGCCACGCGTCTCATCGATGTCCTGGATTGCCGCACTTTCCGTGATCTCGACGATAAGGCGTTCGGCGACGCCGGCATGGCCTCGCAACAGCGAGCCCAATCCCGACCACCAATCGGGATCAGTGGTCGAGGCCGGCGACACGTTGAAGCTGGTTTGCAGCGTGGGCGCCGCCGCCATTTCATCGATGACGAGCTCGATCACGCGAAAATCAAGCAATCGCACCAGCCCGAGCCGTTCCGCGACCGGAACAATGTCGTTCGCCGCGATCAAGCTGCCGTCGGTCCGCCGAATACGCATCAGGCATTCGTAGAAGGCGGGCTGCCGATCCCTCGCCGCGGCCACGGTCTCGTAGGCGAGGAAGATGCGCTGCTCGTTGAGCGCGGCAACAATCTCGTCGGTGGCGCGAATGTTTTCGCGGCGCAGGGCCTCGCGTTCGATATTGGGCCGGTAGGCTTGGAATGAGCCGCGGCGCCGGGCCTTGGCGGTATCGAGGCTCTCTTGGGCGCGGGCGAGCACTTCGGCGACGCTGCGGGCATGACGCGGCGCCGTGACTCCGCCGATGGTGACAGTGACCGAAATCGGTCCGGCGCTGGTCGACACCATCTCTTCGCGAACTCCAGCGAGCATGCGTTCGCCGGCGATCGCCATGTCGTCGGGCGTGCAGTCGCGCAGCACGAGGCCGAATTTATTGCCGGAGTAGCGGCCGAGCGTGTCCTTGCCGCGCATTCGGCTGCGCAAGCGCTTAGCCACCGCGCCAATCACCTGTTCGGCGATGTCGAAGCCGTACAACTCATTGATGCGCGCCAGATTATCGATCGCGATCAAGAGAAATCCGCAGGACGAGCGAAACCGCAAGGCTTCCTCGATCGTGTCTTCGAGAACTTCGCTCAGGTGATGGCGGTTTAATTCGCCGGTGAGACCGTCGTGACGGGCGAGATAAGTGAGCCGCCGCTCATGCTCGTAGCGCTCATTGATGACGCGCAGCACGCCGTGCGCCCGCACCGGCCGGCCGCTGGGACCGGCAAACCAGCGGCCGGTATCCTCGACCCACAACTTGGTTTCGGATACGGGATCGGGACGGATGCAATATTGAATTTGATAGGCGACGCCATGGCCGTCGTCGCGTTTGTCTGATTGCATGATCACGTCGAAACGGGCCTGCGCGTTCTCCGTCTCCAAGAGCTGCGCGTAGGCGCGGCCGCTCGAAACCGCCGCGATGTCGCGGATCAGCAGAACTTCGGCGGCATTGCTACTCCAGAGCAGCTCGTCGGTGTCGATGCGCCAGTCGTAAGCGACCTCGCCGATGGAGGCGAGGATTTGGCTGGCCTCAAGCTGAGCGACGGGCCCCAGCGACGCGACGGGTGCCGCGGCCTCACTGGAACTGCCGGGAGGTAGTGAATTGCGCGGACCGCTCTCGGTCACGGTCGCCTCTCGGGGAGATTAGCGCAGTCCGCGGATGACGACAGCAGACGGCGGGTTCACGGCCACCGTATCGCCAACACTCTAAACATTTCGGTAAACCGGCACGCCGCTTGCGATTTCCTGGCTGTAGGCCATCAACGTCCCATTTCGGCACAGGAGACGCCATTGCACAACGCACTTGTTCCGCTCGCACCGACCGATCGAGACAACGGACGTCTGCGCGCAAACAGGCGGCCTAACGCCGATTTCATCGCCCACCTGATCGCTACATCCGCGCAAGCGCCGCAGACCCGCGCCCGCCGGCGGGCCGAACCGGAACAGGCGATCGCGGCTTATCGCGCACTCGGCCAATGGCGGAGTGCGCCGGGCCGCGCAGTGTCCCGCGCGCTGTAACGCCTAGAGATCGAAATCGAGCGCGTCAGGGCTGCCCCGGCCCTTCAATTTCGATCTGGCGCTGCGCGCTGCGCATGCCGACGATGAAGCCAGCGAGCACGTCGACCAAGGCGATGGCCATTAGCAAAAAGAATGTCGACGTCGCGGCCTGCTGCACCAACAGAAATTCGACCAGCATGGCGATGAACAGCGCCATCGCCAGGATGTGGTCCATGACGCTTCGCGTCCCGATTCGGGTCGATTTGATGATCTCGACCCAGAGCAAGAAAATGGCGAAGGCGAGGAGCGTGTCCTCCCAGGTCAGCACCCAATCCTGCCCGGACATCATGTGCACGGTGGTCGCTGACGCGATCCAGATGTCGTTCGGCAGACGGAAGACGAACGCTACGATGTTGTAGATGGCGAAGGGAATCAGCAGTAGCGGAAAGCCAAGCACAAACATGACGCAAATCTCTCGTCACATAAGCTTTCTCGTCCGAAACCCTATTCCAAAGCAGCAGGCGGCGCGCTGTGGAAAGTTAGGCTTCCGCCTTCTTGTTCAAGATTTGCCGGCCGCGATACATCCCGGTTTTGAGATCGATGTGGTGCGGACGCCGCAATTCGCCGGAATCCTTATCTTCGACATAAGTCGGAGCCTTCAGCGCATCGGCCGACCGGCGCATGCCGCGCCTGGACGGCGAGGTTTTTCTTTTCGGCACGGCCATGGGATCGCTCTCCTCTAGTTTGGCTCGCCTTGCTCGGAATGCCGGACTTATAGAAGAATGATCGTTGCTAGGCTAGCGGCAATTGCTAAGGACCTCTTACGCAAGCGTCGAGCCCGCTGAAAATGGTGGCGCGGCGGTCAAAAATGCCGGCGAGCCTGCGAACCAGGAGGCTTGGCGTCCGGGCGTTGCGCAGCACCGGGTTCGGCAAGATCGCGGCAAGTTCCGCCGCCTCGTAGGTGGTGAGATTGCGCGCCGATTTGCCGAACGCGAAGCGCGCACCGGCCTCGGCGCCGAACTCGCCGTCCGGGCCCCATTCGGCGATATTGAGATAGATTTCCAGAATCCGCCGCTTCGGCAACACCAAGGTCATCCACAGCGCGAGCGGAATTTCGAGCGCCTTGCGGATAAAACTACGCCCCTGCCAGAGGAACAGATTTTTGGCGGTCTGCTGGGTGATGGTGGAGGCGCCGCGAGACTCGGCGATGTTGTCGTTCGACTGTTCTAAGGCCTCGCGCATCTCGCCGAGGTCGATGCCGGGATTGCGGCAGAAGCTGCCGTCCTCGGCGACGATCACGGCGAGCCGCAACGCCGGCGAAATGCGGAAAAGCGGAACAGCGATCCGTTCAACCCGCGCACCGGTTGCAAAGCGCCACAGCATCGGCATCGAGACCGGGTCGATGAACCGGTAAAATGGTGCGATCGCGTAGGGGATGAGCACAAGTGTAATGGCGACGATTGCCAAAATCACAGCGAGGCGTCGCAAGGGCATTCCCGTTACGCGGCTGGAGGTCAGGCAGCCTCCACTTGTGGCAGCGGCGGCCGGCCGCGAATTATGTCGGCACCCTTTTCGGCCATCATCAGCACGCAGGCATTGATGTGAGCAGAGACGAGATCGGGCATTGCGGATGCATCGCAAACCCGCAAACGCTCGATGCCCCGCACGCGCAAATCGGGATCGAGCACGCCATCGGAACCTATGGCGCAGGTGCCGGCGGGATGATGCGCAGTGATGACGGTCTTCATAAGCCAGGCATCGATTTCGGCGTCGGTTTTGACGTCGAGTCCCGGGCCGATCTCCTTGCCGCGATAGGGATCGAGCGCTTTGTGAAATGCAAGCTCGCGCGCCCGCTTAAATCCTTCGCGTAGCGTCGGCAGATCATTCGGCGCAGTGAAAAAGCGATAGACGATGCGCGGCGGCGCGAGCGGATCCGCCGAGCCGAGCAGAACCTCGCCGCGGCTGTCCGGGTGCAACAGCGTCGGGCGAATGCCGAAACCGTCGAGAAAGGCCGTACGGATCAGTGGAAACCACAGATGGGGATTGGCCGACGTGCCGCGGAACATGAACTCGATGTCGGGCACTGCGAGTTCGGGCCGCGTCTTGATGAAGGCGTGCAGTCCACCCGGCACCACCGTGCCCGGTCCGCTGCCGAACAGGTAGGCGCGGATCATGCTTAGCGCCATGCGGTCAAACCGCATCTCGCGGTGGAACGTGCCCGAGCGCGGGCGCGTATAGGTCATATAGGCGCCGAGATGGTCTTGGAGATTGCGGCCCACCGGCAAGTCCGCGGCGACATCGATGCCGAAGTTGCGCAAGTGATCCGCTGGCCCGATGCCGGAGAGCATCAACAGTTGCGGGGTATTGAAGGCCCCAGCCGCAAGGATGACTTCTCGCGTTGCGCTGGCGCGCACAGTCGACCCCTCCTGGACGTATTCGATGCCGGTCGCGCGCTTGGCGTCGAGAGTGACGCGTGTCGTCTGCGCGTTTACCGCGACGGTGAGGTTTTTCGTCCACGCGCCGGCTTGAGGAAGGCGTTAGCGGAGGATGAGCGCCGGCCATCGCGGATGGTGAATTGGCCGCGGCCAAATCCTTCCTGCTCCCTGCCGTTATAGTCCGCAGTAAGCGGATAGCCGCACGCCCTCGCGGCGGCGAGCCAGGCGTCGTACAGCGGGTCCTTGGTCCTGGCGAATTCGGTACCGAGGGGCCCGGTGCCGCCCCGCCAAGCGTCTTCGCCGCCCTGCCAAGTCTCGCAGCGTTGGAAATAGGGCAGCACGTCCGCATAGGACCAGCCGCGCGCCCCCTTTTGCGCCCAGCGGTCATAATCGCCGCGATTGCCGCGCGTATAGGCCATGACATTGATCGAGGACGAGCCGCCCAAAACTTTGCCGCGCATCGCCTCGATGCGCCGGTTGTTGAGGTTCGGCTCGGGGTCGGTCTGATAGCCCCAATCGAACATACCGTGCTCGTGCATGCGGCCCATGCCGAGCGGAATGTGAATGTAAGGATGCCAATCGCGGCCGCCGGCCTCGATGAGGAGAACGCTGGCGGCGGCGTCCTCGCTCAGCCGGTTTGCCAAAACGCAGCCGGCCGATCCAGCGCCGACGATGATGTAGTCGTAGCCTGGCATCTCGCTCCCCATTCTGACGCGACGAATGACTGATTTTAGTCCCGCGCATAGCCGATGAGCGGCTTCTTTTTGCGGCCGAGCAGGATCAGGATCGTTGCGACAATACCGATGACGACCCAGGCGGGTAGGTCGAAAGCTCTTAGCAGGTAGGGATCCCAAGCCCAGGCGACCTTCTGCTTTAGCCAGCCTTGGACCGAATTAAGGCTGTTCTGGTCGACAATGGCCCAAACATCGACGACCTTGGTGTAGATGACGTCGTGATTGGCGATGGATTTGGTCCCGTCATAGACCAAGAACACAAACGCGGTGGCAAGCAGGCAGAGACCGATAAAACGAAGCAGGAATCTGATCATGAGGATGCTGGCGGGCTGCAGGTAGCTCGTTGCAGGCAGGCCATAGCCTCCCGCGCGCACTTGTTCAATGCGGCGCTTTTTTCACCGCGGCGTTGCCGCCGCGGGATCAGCCGCCGGCGCTCTCTTGAGCACAGGCCGCTGGTTACATAAGGTTCCATAAGCCCATCCTAGACCGTCTCGGCGTCACCAGCAGGGAATTGAAATGGCTTCCAAAAACGGCGGCCCATCGCACCGGCCGACCTTTACCGATCAAGAAGCCCTGCTGTTTCACAGCCAAGGCCGGCCTGGCAAGCTCGAAGTCGTCGCCACCAAACCGATGGCGACGCAGCGCGACCTCTCGCTCGCTTATTCGCCGGGTGTCGCGGTGCCGGTCCTCGCCATCGCCGAGGACGAGGCCAAAGCCTACGACTATACCACCAAAGGCAATTTCGTCGCTGTGATCACCAATGGCACCGCTATCCTCGGCCTCGGCAATCGCGGCGCGCTGGCGGCGAAGCCAGTAATGGAAGGCAAAGCGGTGCTGTTCAAGCGCTTCGCCGATATCGATTCCATCGATCTCGAAGTTTCGACCGAAGATGCGGACGAGTTCATCAATTGCGTGAAATTTCTCGGCAAGGGATGGGGCGGCATCAATCTCGAAGATATCAAGGCGCCGGAATGCTTCATCATCGAGCAGAAGCTGCGCGAATTGCTCGACATTCCGGTCTTCCATGACGATCAGCACGGGACCGCCATCATCGCCGCGGCCGGCCTGATCAACGCGCTCGAACTCACCGGGCGCACGATCGAGAATACCAAACTGGTCTGCAACGGCGCCGGCGCCGCCGGCATCGCCTGCCTGGAACTGCTTAAGGCGATCGGCTTTCGGCCGGAGAATCTGATCCTGTGCGACACCAAGGGCGTGATCTACCAGGGCCGCACCGAGGGCATGAACCAGTGGAAATCGGGCTTTGCGGTCAAGACCAAAGCGCGCACGCTCGCCGAAGCGCTGGCTGGCGCCGATGTGTTTTTCGGTCTCTCGGCAAAGGGTGCAGTGACGAAGGACATGGTGATGTCCATGGCGGACCGGCCGATCATCTTCGCTATGGCGAACCCCGATCCGGAGATCACCGTGGAGGAAGTGCTCGAAGTGCGTTCGGACGCCATCATGGCGACCGGCCGCTCCGACTATCCGAACCAGATCAACAACGTGCTCGGCTTTCCCTATATCTTCCGCGGCGCGCTCGATGTGCGCGCGCGGGCGATTAATATGGAAATGAAGATCGCGGCGGCGCACGCACTGGCCGCGCTCGCCCGCGCGGATGTACCCGACGAGGTCGCCGCCGCCTATGGCGCGCGGCCGAAATACGGACCCGACTACATCATTCCGGTGCCGTTCGATCCGCGGCTGATTTCCGACATACCGCCGGCGGTCGCGCAGGCGGCGATGGATACAAACGTTGCGCGGAAACCTATTGCCGACATGGAAATCTATCGGCAGCAATTGCGCAGCCGTCTCGATCCGATCGCCGGCGTGTTGCAGGGGGTGTACGAACGGCTACGCCGGCGGCCGCGGCGCGTCGTCTTCGCCGAGGGCGAAGAGGAGCAGGTGATCCGTGCGGCGGCGACATTCGTGCACCAAGGACTCGGCTCGGCCCTTCTGGTTGGCCGCGAGCGGCGCGTACGCGAGACGGCGCAGACGCTCGGCGTCGAGCTCGGCGGCAATATCGAAATCATCAATGCCGCGATGTCGTCGCGCAATGCCGCCTATGCCGCTTATCTCTATGAGCGGCTGCAGCGTCACGGCTTTCTGCAACGCGACTGCCAGCGCCTGGTGAACCAGGACCGCAATCACTTCGCGTCCTGCATGGTGGCGCTCGGCGATGCCGACGCCATGGTCACCGGGGTCACCCGCAATTTCTCAGTCGCGCTTGAAGACGTGCGGCGTTGCATCGATCCAAAACCCGGGCACCGCGTGATGGGCATCTCGCTTGTGCTGGCGCGCGGCCGCACCGTGCTGGTCGCCGATACGGCAGTGACCGAAATGCCCACCGCGACCGACCTTGCCGAGATCGCGTTCGAAGCGGCGCGCGTCGCGCGTTCGCTCGGCTACGAGCCGAGGCTTGCACTGCTCGCCTTCTCGACGTTCGGCCATCCGGCGGGCGAGCGCTCGGAGCGCGTGCAGGAGGCGGTGCGGCTGTTGGATCAGCGCCACGTCGATTTCGAGTACGACGGCGATATGGCTGCCGACGTGGCGTTGAACATGGAGCTGCGCGAGGCCTATCCGTTCTGCCGCCTGTCCGGCCCCGCCAATGTGCTGATCATGCCGGCGTTTCATTCCGCGTCGATCTCGACCAAGATGCTGATGGAGCTCGGCGGCGCCAATGTGATCGGGCCGATGCTTGTCGGTCTCGATCGCTCGGTGCAGATCGTGCCGCTGTCCGCGAAAGACGCGCAGCTCGTCAACATGGCGGCAATCGCCGCTTACAACGTCGGCGGCTGAACGAGCGGCGCACGGTCCAACGCATGCACAAGCGCAAGCTCGGAACGTCGGGTCCGGAGGTTTCCCTCGTCGGGCTTGGCGCCAACAATTTCGGCGGACGCATCGGTCGCGACGCCTCGCGGCTCGTTTTGGACAAGGCGCTCCATCTCGGCATCACCTTGATCGACACCGCCGACGCCTACGGCAACAAGGGCGGCTCCGAGGAAATCTTGGGAAAGTTCCTCGGCGCCCGGCGCAAGGACGTCGTTCTGGCGACCAAATTCGGGCTGCCGATGGACGCCGCCGGCGCGCTTCGCGGGGCATCGCGCCGTTACATCGTGCAAGCGGTCGAAGCGAGCTTGCGACGGCTCAACACCGATTGGATCGATCTCTATCAGCTGCACCGGCCCGACCCGAAAACTCCGATCGAGGAAACGCTGCGGGCATTGGACGATTTGGTGAAGTCGGGAAAGGTCCGCTTCATCGGCTGCTCCAATCTCTCGGCGGCACAGCTCGAAGAGGCGCAGGCCGTTGCGGAGCGTTACGGGCTTTCGTCCTTCATCACATGCCAGGAAGAATACAATTTGCTCGACCGCGATCTCGAAAAAGATCGCGTCGCTGTTATGCGCCGGCATGGCCTCGGGCTACTTCCCTACTTTCCGCTGGCGAGCGGCTTGCTGACCGGCAAATACAAACACAACGCACCGTTGCCACCGGGTTCCCGGCTCGCCACGAGCGCCCGTCACGTCGGCAGAGCGCTCAGCGAGCGCAATTGGCGCATCGTCGAGGCGCTGCGCGTCTTCGCTACCGCGCACGGCCATACACTTCTTGAACTGGCCATGAGCTGGCTTGCCGGCCGGCCGTTTATTTCCAGCATTATCGCCGGCGCCACCAAGCCGGAGCAGGTCGAGCAGAACGTTGCCGCCGTCGGCTGGGCGTTGTCGCCGACGGATCTCGAGGAGATTGACCGCATTACCCTTTGAATTGGCATACGAAATTCGAGGCATCCGATTCACGAGGCCGAAACCTCTGTCGACTAGCTTGCCAATTCATGCAGCATTTCGCCCCGCCATTCGCTCTGGAAATTGTTGGGCTCGCCAAGCGCTTCGACCGGCCCGCGGTTGACGGCTTGAACTTGAACGTCCGGTGCGGCGAGTTTTATGCGCTGCTGGGCCCGAACGGTGCCGGCAAGACGACGACTTTGCGGATGATAGCCGGCTTGCTGCGGCCCGACGCCGGCACGATCCGCGTCGCCGGCATTGACGCGCTCGCCGACCCGGTGGCGGCAAAGCGGATGATGGCGTGGATTTCCGATGAGCCGATGATCTACGACAAGCTCACGCCGCGAGAATATCTCGAATTCGTCGCCGGACTGTGGAGCCTCGCGCCGGCGCTTGCCGAACCGCGCGCGCAAGAACTTCTGGACTGGCTCGAACTCGCGCCGCATGCGCAGGAACGCTGCGAGGGTTTCTCTAAGGGCATGCGGCAAAAAGTGGCGCTCGCCGGCGCGCTCATTCACGAGCCGCGGTTGATCATTCTCGATGAGCCGCTCACCGGGCTCGACGCCGGCTCCGCGCGCCAGGTCAAAAGCGTTTTGCGCGAACGCGTTCGCGCCGGTGGCACTGTCATCATGACCACCCACATTCTTGAAGTCGCCGAGCGCATGGCCGACCGCATCGGAGTCATTGCCCACGGCAAGCTCATTGCCGAAGGCACGCTCGAAGAGTTGCGGCTCAAGGCCGGCAAACACGAAACGTCAGGCGCGGCCGCAAGCCACAGCGCGAGCCTTGAAGATACTTTCCTCGCACTGGTCGCCGAGCCGGCCGAAGCGGCATGATCGCAGAACCCGGTAGTGTCGTCTGGTTTGCCCGGCACGAGTGGCGTCTCGCCTGGCGCGACTGGCTCGCCATGATGAGCGGCGGCCGGCCCAAGCGCCTGCGCCGCGCCGTCATCGCCATCGCGATCTTCGTCATCTTCATGCATTTCGTCGCCTATTGGATGGTCGGCCGCTATGCCGACGCCGCACCCGACAAGGCGACTTTGGTCACGATTACGGGAAGCGTGCTGCTGTCGTTGCTTCTGATGATCTCTCAGGCGATGAAATCGACGACGCGCGCCTTCTACTCGCGGTCCGATCTCGATCTGATTCTGGCTTCGCCGGCAGCAGCGGAAAAGATATTTGCGGTGCGTATCGCCATGGTGGCGCTGTCGATGGCGATGATGGCGCTGCCGCTCGCGGCGCCGTTCATCGATATATTGATCGCGCGCGGCGGCTGGCGCTGGCTGGGCGCCTATGGGCTGATTGCCGCCATGGGCGCCGCCGCGACGGCGCTGGCGGTCGGCCTTAGCGTCGCGCTGTTTCGGGTCATTGGTGCGAAACGTACGCGATTCGTTGCGCAGGTTGTCGCGGCCGTGATCGGCGCCGCCTTTGTCATCGGCCTGCAAATCGCGGCGATCCTGTCCTACGGCACCGTCTCACGGGTATCGGTGTTCCAATCGCAAACCCTGCTCGCGCACATGCCTGGTCTCGGCAGTATTTTCTGGTGGCCGGCACGCGCCGCGCTCGGCGACGGCACGGCGCTTCTTAGCGTGCTGGCCGTAAGCCTGGCGTCGCTTGCGGCTACCGTCGCGGTCGTCGCGCCGCGCTTCGGCGAATACGCCATCACCGCGGCTGGCGTGGATGCGTCTGCGGTCGTTCAGGTTCGGCGCTCGACGGCATTCCGGGCGACGTCGCCGCGGCGTGCGCTGCGGACTAAGGAATGGACGCTGTTGCGGCGCGATCCTTGGCTGGTCTCGCAGACGCTCATGCAGATGCTCTACCTCATTCCGCCGGCAGTGCTGCTGTGGCGCAGCTTCAATGACGGCAATGGCGCCTACCAATTGCTGGTGCCGGTGCTGGTCATGGCGGCAGGCCAGCTTGCCGGCGGTCTCGCCTGGCTTGCGATCTCGGGCGAGGACGCCCCCGACCTCGTCGCTTCGGCTCCGGTACCGAGCGGCTTCATCGTGCGGGCAAAGATCGAAGCCGTGCTCGGCGTCATCGCAATGGTTTTTGCGCCGTTAGTCGCGGCGCTCGCCATCGCCTCGCCATGGCATGCGCTGGTGACAACCGTCGGTATCGTCATTGCCGCGGCGGCGGCGACCTCCATCCAGCTTTGGTTCCGCAGCCAGGCCAAGCGCAGTCAATTTCGCCGCCGTCAGGTCTCCTCGCGTTTGGCCACTTTCGCCGAGGCATTTTCCTCGATTGGCTGGGCCGCCACGGCCGCGGTCGCCGCGGCCAGTCTGGCCCTTGCCGTCGCGCCGGCGTTGCTTGCGCTCTCGGTCGTCACGGGCACGTGGCTCATGAGCCCGCGCCCGCAGACCTGCAACGCGTGACTGAGCGCCTCGACGCGGCGAACCTTCTTGTGATTTAACATTGGTTCCGACCGAGTTCCGCGTCCGGGGCCGTGAATGAAAAATAAGGCGAACTGGGAGTGGCCGAACGGCAAGCGTATCGCTGTCGTATTCAACGTCTGTCTCGAAGCGTGGTCGGACGGCAAGGCGCCAGGCATCAGCCCGATGGGCAATCCGCTGCCTTCAGGCGTCCTCGACACTATGGCGATCTCCTGGGCGGCCTATGGCGTCGAGGTGGGTATCCACCGGCTGATGGATGGCCTTGCGCGCCACGGCGCCAAGGCGAGTGTCATGACCAACGCCATCATCGCCGAGCGCTCGCCGGCGACAGTCAAGGCGATCGCGGACAGCGGCCACGAAGTGTTGTCGCATTCCTACGCGATGGACGTGATCCCGGCGCTGCTCTCGGACGAGCAGGAGCGCAACAATATCGAACGCTGCACGATGCTGCTCGAACAGGCGTCAGGTCGGAAGATCAGCGGCTGGCTGTCGCCGCGCGGCACCTCGAAACCCGCAACGCCAAAACTGCTCGTCGACGCCGGCTACCGCTGGTATGGCGATGTCTTCAACGTCGATCTGCCCTACGTCGTCAACCATGGCAATAAACGAATTGTCGCTATTCCGCTATCGTACGACGTCAATGACATGCCTTCGATGAAATACGGCCACCCGCCTCGCATGATGCTTGAGTCATACAACGAGGTAATCGCGATCGCGCGCGCACGGAGCGACGAGCTTCGCATCGTCGACATCACAAGCCACGCCCATATCTTCGGCCACCATCGCGGCGCGCATTTTTACGAGAAGATCATCGAGCAGGCGATGTCGTCGCCGGACATCTGGGTCGGCACGCGCGCCGAGATCGCCGATCACGTGCTGAGCATGGCGAGCGCCTGAGAACATAAAAACTACCGGGAGAAGCGTTCTGTGATTCCGTTCGAAATGGTGGAGCCGGCATCGCTGCAAGAGGCGGTGGCGATGCTCGATCCGAAAGAGCCCACGATCCGCGCCGTTGCCGGCGGTACGGCGCTGATGCTGATGATGAAGGCCGGCGTGTTCCAGCCGAGCCGTCTCGTTTGCCTGCACCGCATCGAGCCGCAATATTCCCGCATTGCGCTGACCGGCGCCGGCGAATTACGCATCGGCGCTATGGCGACATTAAGCGAAGTCGAACAAGACCCCAACGTCGCTGTGCGATTGCCCGTCCTCACGCGTGCGCTGCGCCGATTATCGAACCCGCGGGTGCGCAATGTCGCTCGCGTCGGTGGCGCGCTCGCTCATGGCGATCCGCACATGGATTTGCCGCCGGTGCTGACCGCGCTTGGCGCGCGCGTGACGATTAACGGCCCAAAGGGCGATCGCGAATTGCCGCTGGAGCAACTTTACGCCGGTTATTACGAAACGGTGCTGGACAAGAACGAACTCATTACCGCCGTGACGGTACCGCCGCTCAATGCGCGCAAATCCGCTTATATGAAGGTCACGTCGCGCTCCGCAGACGACTGGCCGGCGCTCGGCGTCGCAGTGTCGTTCGCATTTGCCGATGGAACGCTGCGCGATCCGGTTATCGTCGTCAGCGCCGCAACCGAAAAGGTCACGCGCATGGTGGGCGCGGAGAAATTGCTGCACGGCGCGGCGCCGGACGATGTGGTGCTCAAGCGCGCCGGCGACGCCGCGGCCGCGGAAGCTTCGATTCTCGCCGACGCCCACGGCTCGGCGGCCTATAAGCGCGAACTGCTGCGCGTCTATGTTCGGCGCGCCGTGCGGCAGGCTCTGGCCGAGACCGCGCAGCAGGTGCCACGATGAACCAGGTCGGGCGGAATATTCCGCGCCTCGAAGTGCGCGCCAAGGTCACCGGGCGCGCCGACTATACGCATAATCTGCGTCTGCCCGGCATGCTTTATGGCAAGGTGTTTCGCGCAACCGTGCCGCACGGACGCATCCGCAGCATCGATACGCAGGCGGCGCGGGAACTTCCCGGTGTGCGCTGCGTCGTCACCGGCGAAGATATCCGCAAGCTGATCCCCGAGCCCTATTACGGCCCGGCGTTTCACGACCAGCCGATCCTCGCACTCGACAAAGTGCGTTATGTCGGCGAGCCGGTGGCGGCCGTGCTGGCGAGCGATCCGCATCTGGCCGATCAGGCGGTACAGCTAATCTCCGCCGAATATGAAGAATTGCCGGCGGTGTACGACGAGCTCGCGGCGATGCAGCCGGACACGCTTGTCCACGACGTGCTGCGGCCCGCCGGCACTTTCGCCGATCTAAAACACCTGCAAGGCCGCAAGGGCACCAATGTCGCGCTCGACTATCACTTGCGGCGCGGCGACGTCGACAAAGCCTTCGCGCGCGCCGATCGCGTGATCGAGCACACGTTCAAGACCCAGCAATGCCTGCATTTGCCGTTCGAACCGCATGTCGCGGTCGCCGAGCCGGGCGACGACAGGCTGACGATCTACACGTCGAACCAGACGCCGTCCTTTGTGCGCATCGAAATCGCGCGGTTGTTTGGCTGGCCGGAAAACCGCGTGCGCGTGAAGATCCCGTATCTCGGCGGCGGTTTCGGCTCCAAAGTCTACGTCAAGCTCGAAGCGCTCGTCGCCGCGCTGGCAATGCTCGTCCGTCGTCCGGTCAAGATCGCGCTGACCATGGAAGAGCAGTTCTACATGATAACTAAGCACCCGACGACGTTTCGCATCAAAAGCGGCGTCAGCGAAGATGGGCGCGTGATGGCGCGGAGCTGCGAGGTGTATTGGAATGGCGGCGCCTACGCCGATATCGGCCCGCGGGTGACGCAAAAATCCGGCTTCACCGCGGCGGGTCCGTACGACATCGAGAACGTCAGTATCGATTCCTACGCGCTCTACACCAACCGCACGCCGGCCGGCGCGCTGCGCGGTTTCGGGGTTCCGCAACTGGTCTGGGCCTACGAGAGCCACACCGACCTGATCGCGCGCGAGCTCGGCATCGATCCGGTAGAGTTCCGCAGGAAGAATTCTTGCGCAACGGCCGGCCGCAGGCGAGCGGCACCTTGCTGCAAGATGCCGCCATCGCCGAGGTGCTCGACGCGCTGGTCGGCCGCATCGGCTGGAGCGCTCCGTTCGATCGCGGCACCGGCACGATGCGCCGCGGCCGCGGCATCGCTATCGGGTTCAAAGCCTCGATCTCGCCGACCACGTCAGTCGCGATCGTCAACGTCTCCGCCGACGGCAGCATCTATCTCTATAAGAGCACCGTCGATATGGGGCAGGGCTCGGACACCGCCTTTGCGCAGATCGTCGGCGAGGTGCTCAATGTGAAGGCGGAAGATGTGCGCATCGTCGCTCCGGATACCGACGTGACACCTTACGACATGGGCACGCTCGGCTCGCGTTCGCTGTTTCACATGGGCACTGCGGTACGGCTTGCGGCCGAGGACGCCCGCGCCAAATTGCGGGCGCTCGCCACCGAGGCCGGGCTTCCCGAAGGCACCAATTATCCGCCGGCGGAAATATTCAAGAAACGCTACGGCATGCAAGCCGGCAATATCATCGGCACCGCGAGCTTCGTGCCGAGCTACAAGTCGCCCGACGCAGAGACCGGCCTGTCGGACAACGTCACGCCGTTCTGGATGGTCGGCGGCGCCGCCGCCGAAGTCGAGGTCGATATCGAGACCGGGCACGTGCGCATTTTGCGGCTTATCAACGCCGCCGATTGCGGCAAGCCGATCAATCCCGGCGTGGCGCGCACGCAGCTTTCCGGGGCCGCAATCATGCAGGTTGGCTTCACGATGTCCGAAGCGATGCAGCTCGACGGCGGCCAGGTCACCAATGCATCGCTCGCCGATTACAAGATTCCCGGCATCAGCGACATTCCGCCGATGGAGAACGAACTCGTTGCGGCCGAACAGCATTCAGGGCCGTTCGGCGCCAAGGGGCTCGGCGAGTCGGGCACCTTTGGCGTGTCGCCGGCGATCGCGAACGCGATCCACGACGCCGTCGGCGTACGCATCGTGGAATTGCCGATCACGGCCGAGGCGGTGCTGCGCGCGTTGCGCGTGAAAGACGGCCATCCGCTGGACGACGAATGATTGGACGGATGATGAGCGCGCGCACCATCAATTTCACGCTCAACGGCCAGGCGGTCACGACCGCGATCGAGCCGCACCGCAATCTTGTCGAGCTGTTGGCGCGTTTCGATCTGTTCGGCGCCCGCGAAAGCTGCGGCCAGGGTTTGTGCGGCTGTTGCACTGTGCTGGTCGACGATAAGGCGGTGTCCGGCTGCCTCTATTTCGCGGTCTGGGTTGACGGCAAGAGCGTCACCACGGTCGAGCATCTCGACGCCGGCGGCACGCTCTCCAATGTGCAACAAGCTTTCATCGCAGCCGGTGCGTTCCAATGCGGCTTTTGCACGCCCGGCTTTGTGATGATGGCGCATCAATTGCTCAAGGAAAATTCCGATCCGAGCGACGATGATATTCGGCATTATTTTTCGGGAAATCTCTGCCGCTGCGCCGCCTATCCTGAAATCATCGAAGCCGTGAAGCTCGCGGCGAAGGCGGCGATCTGATCTTCGCAGTAAGTGGATCTAAAGAACCTCTGGAAACGCGCGCCTATACCTGACGAAATCATCCGCCTTGGCGAATTCGTCATAAAGGCCGCGGGCCGGATTGTTTGCGCGGGTGTGCCAATAAAGGCGCGACCAGCCGTTAGATCTGGCACGGTCCACCACATCGGCAATCAGCCGGCGCCCGCAACCGCGCCCGCGATATTCTGGCGCGACGAACAGATCTTCCAGATAACAGACCGGCGCGATCGTCCAGGTGCTGTCATGCAGCACGCTGACGCAAAAGCCGGTCACCTCGCCCTCGACGACTGCGAGGCGCGCGAAAATCGGCGATGCCGGATCGAGAATCCGCCGCCATGTTCGCGCCGTTACGGCCTCTGCGATGCTTGTTTCGTAGAATGCGTTGTACTGCGACCATAGAGCTCGCCATGCCGTTTCATCCGTGGGCGTAGGGTCGCGGATGAACATTGTCGACTGAGGCATCAGGCGGAGTTCAGCGCTTCGATAAATCGCTGCTTGATCGCGTGACCGTCGCGCAGCGGCAACACGCGCGGCACGTCCTCTTCTTTGATGCGCGCACTGACAAGGATCGGGCCGTCGCCTGCGTGCAACAGGGCGCGGACGTCCGCCGCTTCTTCGATGCGTGAAATCGCACGCGCGTGCTTGAAGCGGCAAGCCAGCGCAATGGCAACGAGATCGATGCCGGCCTTGGTTGCGCTCGCCTGCATGCCGGTTTCGCCGTAATGGGCGTTATCGAGCACGACGATCGCGAGATTTTTCGGTTGCTTGACGCCGATTGTGGCGAGGCTGCCCAGGCCCATGAGCATGTCGCCATCGCCGGTGAGCACGGCGACGCGACGGTTCGGCCGCGCCAAAGCGAGGCCGAGGCCGATCATAGTGGTGCCGCCCATCGCGCCCCACAGATAGAAGTTTAACGGATGATCGCCGGCCGCGGCGACGTCGTAGGTCGCCGAGCCGAGCCCGGGAACGACCAGGAGATCGCCGCGGTCGATCAGGAGTTGCCGTACGAAATCGCGCCGGTCGAGCATCGTCGCGTCCATCACCTGGTCCATTGCTTGCGGCCGATCAGCCGTTGCGACAGCAGCAACGCGACCTGCAGATTGCCGTCGAACGCCATATCGCAGCCGGCGCCGACGATCTCGTCGACGGCATCGGGAGTATCGATCCGATAGGTAAGAAAGCCAGAGAGCCGCAAGACATCCTCGGTAATCGCGCCCATCGGCACTTGCCACGGATTGAATTCGCCGAACTCGCCGCGCATGGTGACAAGAACGACGCAGCCGAAACCGCAATTGCGCAAAAGCGAAAACATGTTGATGCAATTGCCGACGCCGCTCGATTGCATTAAGAGCGCCGCGCGCTGGCCGCCGAGCGCGGCGCCGGCGACCAACCCGACGCCCTCTTCCTCGGTCGTCAGCACCACGTCGACGATGTCCCGATCGTCCCGGCACAGTGCGATGAGCCGGCTATGGCCGGCGTCGGGCACGTAACCCACTTGCCGAATGCCGACACGGCGAAAGTGAGCGTAGATCGCGTCCGGCCAAGAGGTTTCGATGTTCACCGGCGTGTGCAAGGCAATCCTATCTCGTGGTTAGGCGCAAAAGTCGACGCTTTGCAAATATCGCACCGCTGATTAAGCTGCGCCATCCCCCGTCGCGGACCAAACCAGCCGATGACAGCAATGGAGACGGCCCATGGCTACGAGACTTCGCCACATCGCGATCGTTGTCCCCGACCCGGAGAAAGCCGCGATATTTTTCGAGCAGGCCTTCGGCATGACGCGCGCCGGCAATGCGCGCCGCGGCGTCTATATGTCGGACGGTGTGATGAATGTCGCGCTGCTCAAGACCGAGGGCGACGAAAAGCCCGGCCTGTACCATTTCGGCATGTGGGTCGACGATCTCGACGAGGCAGAGAAAAAAGTGAAGCAGGCGGGTGGCACCTATCTCGCCGGCCGGCCGACTTCAGACTTGTCCTTTTACGAGGCGAAATATCGCGACCCTGACGGTGTCGTGTTCGATCTCACCCACACTGGCTGGCGCGGCGCAGTCAAGGAAGTGGTCCCGGCCGAGAGCGACAAGATTCCGGCGGAGTAATTTCTCACCTTCGCCACGGCAGCGCCGAGGGGCGCTCGACAAAAAACCATGCGCCCTTGCCGAGCTCGGCGGGAAAGGCTGCGACTATTCCGTCTTCGATCGCGCGCCATTCAAGGTCGGCGCGATCGACGGCCACCTCGGCCGTGGCGAGGGATTGCACGCGTAGCGCATAGCCGGCCATGAAAGGCAGCTTGGTGATCGCCACCTCCGGCAATCTCTCTGTCACTCTGTCGTGCGTGACGAGGTAGACGCCGCCTCGGTCGAGGCGGATGAGTGCACCGCCGGGTGTCCGCGTCACCGCGCGGCCGGTGAAACGCGCAAAACGCAGCGCGGCCTCTTCGACATCGGCGACCGCGATGACCAGATCGATGAGACCTGAGGCGCTATTTGGATGCTTCAGCCATCGCTCCTGCCACACCGCCTGCTCGGTGTGATGCGTCAACATCTGAATTCGCCCCTCGGGCATCGTATCGGGTTCGACCCGCGCAATGGTGAATTCCGCCGTTGCCGCCACGGCTGCGGTCCCAACCGGGCGCTGCATATGCACCAATTCGCGCACGCGAAAGCCATTTGTCGCGAGCCGCCGATGCGCCTTGGCCGCGTCCGCAACGGCAAAGGCTGCGAGATGGAGCCCCGCGTGCCAGCTCAGCGCCGTATCGAACTCGCGGCTGAGCGGCGTATCGGAGGTCTTGAACAGGATTTCGAGATAACCCCGCGACAACATCGCGGTCACGTTGCCCGTTCCGGTCGGGCGCGTGCCGCCCGCCGGATCGGAATTGACCTGAATGGAAACCGGCGTCGGTGCAAAGCCGCAGCGCACCAGCGCGCGACTTGCGGCTTGGCCGTCGTGCACAAAATGGCCGATATGATCGAGAAAGATTTGATCGCCGGTAGGCAGCCGGCGGTCGATGTCGTCAGGCACGGCTTTGGCCGACAAACCGGTCACTCGGCAAGTACCTCATTCAGAATGCGCAATGCCGGCTTCCTCGACGACCTTGCCCCAGCGAACGATTTCCGACTGCAGAAATTCGTGAAGGTCGTCGAGCGAGCCGGTCCCGACCGGGATCATGCCGAAATCCGTCATGCGCGCGCGCATGTCGTCCATGGACACGATGGCATTGAGCGCGGAGTTGAGCTTGGCGAGGATGGGTTGCGGCGTCTTCGTCGGAGCGACCACGCCTTGCCATGCGGCTACATCGAAGCCGGGCACGCCGGCATCGGCGAGCGGAGGAACGTTTGGCAGTGCCGCAAACCGCTGTTTGGTCGTCACCGCAAGCGGGCGCAGTTTTCCGGCATTGATCAGCGGCAGCGCCGGACCGAGATCGCTGAACATCAGCTGGATATAGCCGCCGAGCAGATCGTTGAGCGCCGGCGCCGTGCCGCGGTAGGGCACGTGCGTCATCTTGATGCCGGTCATGCTGGCGAACAACGCGGCGGCCAGATGATGGAAGGCGCCGATGCCGCCGGAGCCGTAGCTCAGCGGTCGTTGTTTGGCGAGCTTGATGAGGTCCTCGACGCTATTCACCGGCAGCGACGGAGTGACGACCAGCACGAATGGCACTCTGGCGATGAGCGCAACCAACGCAAGATCCTTGGCCGGATCGTAAGGCAGCGACTTGTAGAGCGTGGCGTCGGCCGCGAGCGAGGACACGTCCATCATGATGGTGTAGCCGTCGGGCGGCGATTTGGCGACAAAGTTGGTGGCAAGCACCGTCCCGGCGCCCGGGCGATTCTCGACGACGAACGGGTTGCCGAATCCTTGTTCGAGTTTCTCAGCAAGCAGCCGCGCCAGAACGTCCGTGCCGCCGGCCGGCGCGAAGGGTACGATGAATGTGACCTGGCGGTTCGGATAGTCTCCCGCGTTTGGAGTCGCGTCTTGCGCGCGGGCGACCCTTACTGCAATCGCGGGAAGGGCGACGGCGAGCAATGCGCGGCGCGAAAATGTTTTTGTCGTCTCTATCGTCATCGGCCGCTTCCTCCCATTGGTTCGGCCTGTTCGCTCCTGCCCTAGTTTTGCGCTTTAACACGCCCGCGGCGGAAACGTCACCAATTTGACGTGAACGCCAAGGTACTCTCCGCCCCGGCAGTGCGGGCGCTTTGCATTTCTTGACAGAGACTTACCGTGCCGTCATAAGGACGCCGGTCGGCGCGCGTTCGATGCGGCATTAAGCCCGTCGTCCGCTAACCATCAGCAGAATCGACTGGAAGAAGCCGGTCCGGACGCCAATCCGAGCACCGGGATCACGAGGAAGTAAGATGTTCGCGGTCTTCAGAACGGGCGGCAAGCAATACCGGGTGGCCGCCGAGGACGTGCTCAAGGTCGACAAGATCAAAGGCGAACCCGGCGAGGTCGTCGAGTTCGGCGAGGTATTGATCGTGGGCGGTGACAGCGTGACCTTAGGCGCGCCCACCGTCGCCGGCGCCATGGTCGCGGCCCAGGTGCTCGAACAGGGCCGCGGTGCGAAAATCATCGCGTTCAAGAAGCGCCGACGCAAGAACTCGCGGCGCAAGATCGGCCATCGCCAGGAATTCACGCTCCTTCGCATCACCGAAATTCTCACCGACGGCAACAAGCCGAACAAGACGGTGCAACCACGGCCGAAACGTGCGCCAGCACCTGCGGCAGTTGCCGCGGCGGCGGCTTCGGACGGCACAGCGCAGGCGCCGCAAGCCGCCGCGGCCAAGTCGCGCAAGGCGCCGGCCAAGAAGCCCGCAAAGCCGAAATCCAAGGCGCCGGCCAAAGCTAAAAAGCCGGCGACAAAGGGCAAAAAGAAGTGATGCGGACAAGCGACGTTGTTGTCACGAATCCGGTATAACCAGTCGCTAAGAAGTTCGGAGGCCAGCAATGGCACATAAGAAAGCAGGCGGATCCTCACGCAATGGCCGCGATTCGGCCGGTCAGCGATTGGGGCTCAAGATTTTTGGCGGCGAGCAAGTGCTCGCCGGGAACATCATCGCGCGCCAGCGTGGCACCAAATGGCATGCGGGCAGAAATGTCGGCGTCGGCAAGGACCACACGTTGTTTGCGTTGATCAATGGGAAAGTCGAGTTCCGCGCCAAAACCAAAGGCCGCGTGTTCGTATCGGTGCGTCCGATGACCGAGGCAGCGGCCCAGTAACACGGTGGATCATATGAGTCCGCCGGCATCCAGTTGAACCGGCGGAACCGAATGGGCTCCGAAACAGGGGAGACCGGGATGCCGGCTCCCCTTTCGGTTTTTTTGCAGGAGCCCACGCGATGACTCTAGCAACGCAACCAGCAAAGCAAGTCCTCGCGCAGCGACTGGAAGAGCGCAGCGTGCCCGTCCTCGAAACCGAGCGGCTCGTGCTGCGCGCGCCGCGCCGCGGCGACGTCAAAGCCATCGTGTGCCTCGTCAACGACCGCCGCGTTGCGGAGAATACCGCGCGTATTCCGCATCCGTATGGCGTAGACGATGCGGAGCGCTTCATCGCGGCGGTCAACCGGCAAGACGGCGAAGCGACCTTCGTCATTACCCACGGCGGCGAGTTGATCGGCGTCTGCGGTGTCGAACCGCGCGAGAACGCGCCCGAGATCGGCTATTGGCTCGGCGCGCACTATTGGGGCCGCGGTTACACCACCGAGGCGGTGCGCGCAGCGATCGATCATGCTTTCGGCGCGCTCGGCCATGGCAACCTGCAAGCCGGCGCGAGGGTCAGCAATCCAGCCTCGCGGCGGGTGCTGGAGAAGTGCGGTTTCCAGTGGACGGGGGTCGGTCTCTATCGCATCCGCGCGATCAATTCAGCCGCACCGCTCGACCGCTTCCGCCTCGACCGCGGCTTGTGGGCGTCGCTCAAAGCTTGGGGGCGCGACCGAGAGGTGGCGTGATCGCGCACGTGCTTCTACTGCGCGGCGCTCTGCGCCGAGGCGAAAAACGGTGCGAGCTTGTCGACCAGCGCCGGGCCGAACTCGCCTTGAGGATTCGATGCCGGTGCGTGGTCCATCAGTTCCCAACCCTGGATCAGGATGCGGGCATGATCGAAAGCGTTTTCGAAATCCGCCCCCGGATGCAGGCTCTGGCGAAAGAAGGCGTCGCCGAAATAGGTCCAGTCGCGTTCGGCAGCACAGCCGAATGATGTGCTCTTGGCGTCCGAAGCCGTCATGACGATGCTGTTGGCGTTTTGCAGCAGCGGTACGAAAATACCGGAATAACAAGCCGAAACGATCACCACCCGGTTCTTGATGCCGGCGCCGTCAAGCGTCGAGGCGACTTGTTGCGGCGTCAGCTCCGCCGTAGCGTCAGGCAATTCCAGCGCAAAGCCGGTCTTCTCACCGTGCGAAGTCATGAACAAGACGAGGACGTCCTTATCCTTGTCCATGACGTCGCCGATGGCGCGCACGGCGGCTTGAAAATTCTGCGAATTCGCGAGCGGAACGGTTTCGAGCGTGTCACGACGATTGATAAGGCGGACCGTGCGGTCCTTGATCGGCAGCACGCTTGCGATCGCTTGCAATCCGCCGTCGAGTTCCTTGACGAAAACGTCCTGTTCGGCCCAGCCGGCGATGCCCAGCGCATAAAAGTCGGCTACGCCCTTGCGCGGCGGCGCAAGGCGAGCGACTTGCGCTTGGAGCAGCGCGGGTTGTGCTTTCTCGACCCGCGCGATTTCCGCGGGTGCGGCCCACGCTTCGCCGTTCTTCTCTTGATGGAGTGCGTAGAGGAACTCCCACCAATTGGCGCCGCGGGCATCGAAGTCGGGCGGCATGAACACCGGTGCGTGGGGCACCACCGCATTGGCGACGAATAACGCCACCCACAAGGCGGCAGCTCTGACGATCAGGCGGAGCCGCAATTGCGGTTCGAGGCTGCCAATAACGCTCGACATGGCGCCGACCCACCAGGCGACGGCGACTGCATAGATCACGTAGGTGGCGATCAACTCCGTCCACTGCGGGCTCTGCGCGGCCGCAGGCGCGAGAACCGGCATGCCGAATTGGATGCCGGCGGTTACGATGTCCGCCAGAATCGAGAGAATGAACATGGCCGAAAGCGCGGTAGCGCGTCCGGCCGGGCGCACGAACAGCGCCGCGACCGCGAGCTCAAGCGCGATCCAAGCAACGACTGCATTAAGCCCATAAGGATTGAAAGCGTGCCAAGAGGCCGCCGCGAGCAATTGCAACGCGATGCGGACAACGGCCGTCACGACGGCATAGCCGAGAAGGACCGGCAACCCGACAAGGGGCGGATCGGGCGTGGTTCGCCACACCGTAGCCCGCGCCGCAAGCTTCAAAACACGCCACACGCTTAACGCTCTCCGCAACAATCCGGCAAAAATCCGGTGCCGTAATCCCAAATTTCACACTATATCAGGTGCGCAATGCCGGCCACCGGGGCAATCCTCGATTGTCTGTCAACTGTCCGCGCCTTACGAAGTAGATCGATGAAGTTTCTCGATGAGGCCAAAATCTATATCCGCTCCGGCGACGGCGGCAACGGCTGCGTGTCGTTCCGGCGTGAAAAGTTTATTGAGTTCGGCGGGCCGAATGGCGGTGACGGCGGCAAGGGTGGCGACGTGGTCGCGCAAACCGTCGAAGGACTCAACACGCTGATCGACTACCGCTACCAGCAGCATTTCACAGCCAAGAACGGCCGGGCCGGCATGGGTAAGGACCGCCACGGCGGCAACGGCGCCGACGCCGTGCTCAAAGTGCCGGTCGGCACGCAAATATACGAGGAAGACGGCGAGACGCTGCTCGCCGATCTCACTGCGGCCGGGCAGCGCGTGGTGCTGATCGGCGGCGGCAACGGCGGCTTTGGCAATGCGCATTTTAAGTCTTCGACCAACCGGGCGCCGCGCCGCGCCAATCCGGGCCAGCCCGGCAGCGAACTCACGATCAGGCTTCGGCTCAAGCTGATTGCCGATGCCGGCATCGTGGGACTGCCGAACGCCGGAAAATCGACGTTGCTTGCCGCCGTCAGCGCCGCCAAGCCGAAAATCGCCGACTATCCCTTCACCACGCTGCATCCTCAGCTTGGCGTGGTGAACGTCGATGGACGCGAATTCGTGCTGGCCGATATTCCCGGCCTGATCGAAGGCGCCCACGAAGGAGTTGGCCTCGGCGACCGCTTTCTCGGCCACGTCGAGCGCTGCCGGGTGCTTCTACACCTCGTTGATGGAACCGCTGGCGATGCCGGCGCGGCGTATCAGACGGTGCGTGCGGAGGTTTTGGCCTATGGCCAGGGGCTTGTAGACAAGCCGGAAATCGTCGCGCTCAGCAAGGCCGATGCGCTCAGCGCGGATGAGATTAAACAACAGGTGACGGCTTTGCGGCGCGCGGCGAAAAAAACGCCGTTAGTGATTTCTGCAGTGAGCGGCGAAGGCGTACCCGCCGTATTGCGGGCGCTACTCAAAGTGATCGATGCGGCGCGCCATGAGGCCGACGCGCCAAGCGCCGTGGCTGCCGCCTGGCATCCTTGATCCAGCCGACGTCACGCGCCCATACAGAAGAACTTCAACGAGCCGTCCCGCTCGATGCGCGGAAGCAAGTCGGTCTCCCACGCCAAATACTCGGCCATTGCCGCCCGGGTGTCGCCGGTTCGCTCATAAGGTTTGCGCCATTGATCGACGACGTCGTCGGCCATTTTAGCGCCGGCGGATAGGGCATTCCCGGCCGCCTGCCATGCCGCATTGCCGCCGTCGAGAAAGCGGACGGGACGACCGAGCAAGTCAACCGCTTCGGCCACCGCGAGGCGCGCAACAGCGCCGTCCTCCGACGTAAGCACCAGCATGGTATGGATCGGAATCTTTTCGAATGCGCGCGCGAGCCGGGTCCTGATCGCAAACCATGCGCCCGGAATGTGTCGCGCGAGATAGTTCCGGCTGAGCGAAAGGTCGACGACGGTCGCGGCGTTACGCGAAAGAAGTTCGCTGAGCCCGGCACAGTCGATCGCGGCGTCCGGCGGCCCATCGTTTTGCAGAATTGGGATTTCGGGCGCATGGGTCTCGGTTCCCGTCCCGGCAAATATGAATACGTCGGCAAAACCCATCTGCCGCAGCCATGACCCGGTCATCGCGGCGCGCACCTCCGCGTCGTCGACCAGCACGATCCGCGCGCCAAGCGTGCCGACATATTGGTCGGTCGCCTGGACGAGCTGCCCGCCGGGTGCCGAGATCGCGCCGGGCAGATGGCCCGCTCGGTATTCGGCGGGATCGCGGACGTCGAAAACGTAAAGCGTGCGTTCGCCGTCGGCGCGCCAGGCATCGAGCGTCGTACGATCGATCCGCTTGACGCCGCAACTTTGCGCTACCCGTTGTGCCGCGCTTCGCGCCCAATCGAGCGTCTTTGACGAGACAGCCGGCGCGCGCCGGTTTTTTCCGCTGTCGCAGGTAAAGCCGGCGAGGCTCCAGCCCATCGTGCCGTTGCGGAGCGCGACGACCGCGTTCGGCACGCCGGCATTGATCAGCGACTGCGCGCCGATAATGCTGCGGGTGCGGCCGGCGCAATTGACGACCAGTGTTGTCTGCGGCGACGGCGCGATCTCGCGCGCGCGAAGGACCAGCTCCGCGCCGGGCACGTTGGTGGCGGTCGGGATCGACACGTGCGCATATTCATCGAACGGCCGGCTGTCGAGCACGACCAGGTCGGCGCCGTCACGCAGGAGCTTTTCGAGTTCGCTGGCCGCGATACTGGGCGTGCCGTTGATGTGCTCGACATATTCCCCGAACGCCTTGCTCGGTACGTTCACGCCGGAGAATAGCTCGAAGCCGGCCGCGCCCCAGGCAACCACGCCGCCGGCGAGAATGCGCACGTCGGTGTAGCCGTTGCGTAAAAGTATCGCCGCCGCCCGCTCGGCGGGTCCATCTCCATCGTCACACAGCACGACTCGGGTTGCACGGCGCGGCACCAGCTGCGCGAACTTCAATTCGAACCGGCTCGACGGCACCGAACGCGCCAGGAGCAGATGACTTTGCGAAAAGATCAACTCCTCGCGCACGTCGACGACCGCGAGTTCGCCTCCGTCGTCAAGCATACCTCGAAGATCGCAGGGGCTGACGACTGCCGTCACGTCGCCTGCTGCGGCGTCATGCGCTTGACTTCGCCGGTCTTCAGATCGAATCGCACGCGATGAATCTGATCGAGATTGGTCCCGGTGACGCGGACAAAGCGTGAGTTGTCGGGGTAGTCGATCGAATGGATTCTGCCGTCCTGATAGATGCCGGCATGGCCGGGGGTCAGGCGGTACTTCTTGACCGGTTTGAGCTTGGCGTGCTCCGGATCGCCGCCGTCATCTTCACGCTCCCATTCGGTCATGTCGGTGTAATGCGTGGCCTGGCCGTAGATCGCCCATGACTCACCGTGATCGTGCGGCGGTGAGACGCGGGCCTTGTCGTTGATATGAGCGAGAACTTGAAAGCCAAGCTCAGGGTCTTCGTAAAGCACGTGCAAGCCGCGCGGCGCTTCCTCGCAATGCTGGCGGACAAAGGCCGGATTTTGCAGGAGTTGCTCTAGATGCGTGCGTACCTCCTCGCGGCCTTTCGGTCCCGGGTCGCGCGAGAGGATGGAACGACAATCCAAGATGAACTGGTCGAGTTGATAGGCCATGGCGGTCACTCCCAAGGCGATTTCCTTGCCCGTATTCTCGCGCATCCGGGCCGCCGCCGCTAGCCTGTTTGGATGGCCCGCCAATCGCTACATTAGCCGACATGTTTGGTTTGCCACGGACTTACGAGCGACCGCGCAACGTCCGGCTGGATACCCTCATCCGCCTGCGTTGGCTCGCCGTCATCGGCCAGCTTGCCGCGGTGCTGGTGGTGCATTTCGGCCTCGAATTCGAGGTTCCGATCTGGCCTTGCCTCGCGGTGATTGCGCTGGCGGTCTTGCTCAACGTGGCACTGCGCGTGAGCTTTCACCAGACGCAGTGGCTCGAGCCCGACCGGGCGGCATGGCTCATGGCCTTCGACATCGCCGAGCTTGCGGCGCTGCTCTACCTTACCGGCGGTCTGGAAAATCCGTTCGCCTTCTTGCTGCTGGGCCCGGTGCTGATTTCGGCAACTGCGCTGCCGCCGCGCATGACGTTGCTGATCGGCACGTTCGCCATGTTCTGCGCCACCGTGCTGGTGTTCTTGCACTTCGATCTGCCGTGGGACGCAGAGAATCCGCTCGAACTGCCCGAAATTTATATGGTCGGGGTCTGGCTCTCGATCTTGCTCGCGATCGGCTATATCGGCGTTTATACGTGGCAAGTAGCCGAGGAGGCGCGCCAACTATCTGATGCTCTCGCCGCGACTGAGCTTGTCTTGGCGCGCGAGCAGCATCTGTCTCAGCTCGACGGTCTTGCGGCTGCCGCGGCGCACGAGCTTGGCACACCCCTTTCCACCATCACGGTCGTCGTGCGCGAAATCGAACGCGCGCTCGATGCGAATTCGCCCTATGCCGATGATGTGAAATTGTTGCGTGAGCAGGCGCAGCGCTGCCGCGAGATCCTGGCAAAGATCACCGAGCTTCCCGCAGGGGAACCGTTCGACCGCATGCCACTGTCCGCACTCATCGAGGAGGCCGTGGCGCCGCATCGGAATTTCGGGGTCTCGATCGGCGTGACATTGCCGCCCAACCGCGCCGCGGAACCGGTCGGCGCACGGAATCCGGCGATCCGATACGGTCTCGGCAACCTGATCGAGAATGCCGTCGATTTCGCCCATAGCCGGGTCGAGATATTGGCAAAATGGACGGCTGACGAGGTCAGCATCACGATTAGCGACGACGGACCGGGTTTTGCCTCCGAAGTCGTCGACCGCATTGGTGCGCCCTATGTAACCCACCGCAGGCCCGGGGGACGCGGGCCGGAGGGCGATGAGGACGTCGTTTTTGGGCTGGGCCTGGGTTTTTTCATCGCCAAGACGCTGTTGGAACGCTCCGGCGCCAGGCTCGCGCTCATTAATCAGGCGCCTCCGCTTCACGGCGCCACGGTGACGGTGACGTGGAGCCGTCCCGACTTTGAGCGGCCGATCGCATTGCCTACCCTTGAGCAGGCGGTCCGGGCTTCTTAGTTCTACAGTGGCGATTGGTCCGATTGACGCTGCTTGTTAAATCAGCGTCACTAGTGAGGATAGACCCTCCAGATTGCACCGGTCATCGGTTATAGCCACGCTGCGGAGGAATCGGTTTGAGTGATCGTCATCAAGCGCCTCGCATTCGCTTTGACGGAGTAGAATTGCCATGATCAATGCCGCGGCCAGCCCGCTCCCGACGGAGCGGACGCTTCTGATCGTCGAAGACGACAAATCCTTCCTGCAACGCCTCGCCCGTGCCATGGAAGGCCGCGGCTTTGCCGTAACGACCGCCGAATCCGTCGCCGACGGCCTGTTGCAGGTCGAGAAGGCGGCGCCGGCTTTTGCCGTGGTCGACATGCGGCTCGGCGACGGCAACGGGCTCGACGTTATTTCGGCCATGAAGAAACGCCGGCCGGAAGCGCGGGCCATCATCCTCACCGGCTACGGCAATATCGCAACGGCGGTGAACGCGGTCAAACTCGGCGCCGTCGATTATCTTGCCAAGCCGGTCGATGCCGACGATGTGGCCGCGGCGCTCCTCGCGCTCGACAATAAGAAGATCGAGCCGCCGGAAAATCCGATGTCGGCGGATCGCGTTCGCTGGGAGCACATCCAACGTATATACGAACTATGCGGCCGCAACGTTTCGGAGACCGCGCGGCGTCTCAATATGCATCGCCGCACCTTGCAGCGCATTCTTGCCAAGCGCGCGCCGAAATAATCGGCCCAGCCCACTATTCAATTCCGTTTACTTCGCTCTAACCGCATTGGTCCGGTGTGCATCGATGCAACCGGATTGTCTCCAATTTTACGCAATATATTAGGTCAAATTTCGCGCGCATGAACTACCAATCGGGGCAACAAGAACCAAGATTGCGCGCGGGATTTGGATGCTCGAACAATCGAATCCGCTCGACTCGGACCAAGAGGGATTGGCAGCCCTCGCTACTGCACGAGCTGCGCTACCGCGGCTTCTCGTCATCGATGACGATAATCTCCACCGCATGATCATCTGCCGCGCCGCGGCCAAGGCCGGCTATCTCCCGGCCGGCGCGGCGAGCTTCGACGAGGCCACAAAGCTGGCGCGGGAAACCGCCTTCGACGGTATCACGCTTGATCTGTCCCTTGGTAATCGTGCCGGCAGCGAGATGCTGCACCAGCTCTCCAGGCTCGGCTGCACGGCGCCAATCGTCGTCGTGACGGGGTGCGATGTCGCAACCTGCAAGGAGACCCTGAAAGTCGCCGACATGCTCAAGCTGGATATCTGGGAATGTATCCCAAAGCCGGTCGATCTAGTGATGCTGCGTAACTTTCTCGAGCGCCTCAAAGCCGTACAAGTCGCCGCCTAGCGCTCAAATTTCAATTGCGTTCAAATTTCAATCGCATTCAAATTCCTTGGGCATAGGGCCCTTGCGGATCGGCCAGCGCCTGCAGGCGCAGCGCCGCCGCGTGCGCGAAACGCAGCATCACAGTCTTGCGGGTCGCCGCGGCAAGGCGATGTTCCGGCGCTTCGCACACGATCGCGGCGCCGAATGCATCGGCTACGATGAGCCCGGCATCCGGCGGAAATATCTCGCAAGGCACGTCCACGATCGTGGCGAAGAACAGCCGGTCACAGTGCAGCCGGTAATCCATCCATTTCTGGTCGGCGCGGAAATCGGCCACCGAAGATTTTATTTCGACAATGATGATTTCACCGTCGCCGCCGAGCGCGACCAGATCGGCGCGCCGGCCCGAGGGCAGCGGCAATTCGCTGACCACGCAATAGCCGAGCGCATGGAGATAGCGCGCGGTTCCGCGGGCGACGGCCAACGCGGTCTGCGATTGCCGGCCATCGGCCGGCAATGATGACGCGAGCGATGAAAGGCTCATGGCCAGGATCCCAGGCAACGGCGGGCTCGACAGTGGCCGGCACGCAAGCTTACGCACGCCACGCACTCCGACTGAGCAAACATCAGGTCGCTCATTGTGCCGCGCCGGCGCGGTCCGGGAAAGCCCCCGCCAGGGCGGTGCGCGATGCCGCGATCACGCCGCGCTCGGTGATGAACCCGGTCACTAATCGCGCGGGCGTCACGTCGAAGGCGTAATTCGCTACCGGCGAATGCTCGGGCACAACACGCACGGTTTCGATGCGACCGTCCGCGGCGCGCCCGGTCATGGTCGCCACCTCGTCGGGTCCGCGCTGCTCGATCGGAATCTCGGCGACGCCATCGGCGACCGTGAAGTCGATGCTCGGTGAGGGCAGCGCGACATAGAACGGCAGATCGTTGTCGCGCGCCGCGAGCGCCTTCAGATACGTGCCGATCTTGTTGCAAACGTCGCCACTGGCGGTCACGCGATCGGCGCCGACGATCACCAGGTCGACCAAGCGGTGCTGCATCAGATGGCCGCCGGTGTTGTCGGCAATCACCGTATGCGACACGCCGTGCTGGCCGAGTTCCCAGGCGGTCAGTGAGGCGCCCTGGTTGCGCGGCCGCGTTTCGTCGGCGAAGACATGAATGGCGATGCCGTTTTCGTGCGCGAGGTAGATTGGCGCCGTCGCGGTGCCGACATCGACCGCCGCAAGCCAGCCGGCGTTGCAATGGGTGAGCACGTTCACCCGCTCGCCCGGCTTCTTGCGCTGCGCGATGGCCTCGATCAGTGGTAGCCCATTGCGCCCGATCGCGGTGTTGGTGGCGACGTCTTCCTCGCAGATTTCGCCGGCGCGGCGATAGGCGGTGGCGGTCCGCTCGGCGCGCGGTCGGTTGCGCACCGCCGCCACCATCTCGTCGAGCGCCCATTTGAGATTTATTGCGGTGGGCCGCGTGGCGATCAGCGCCGCATAGGCGCGATCGAGCGCCTCGTCGGACGCATCCGCGCGTAGGGCCAAGCATATTCCGTAGGCCGCGGTTGCACCGATCAGCGGCGCGCCGCGGATCAGCATGGTGCGGATCGCGTGGGCTGCATCGTCGAGCGTCAACAGGCGCGCCGTGGCGAACCGATGCGGCAGCGCCGTCTGATCGATCACGCCGACCGACCAGCCGTCCGGCTCGAGCCAGATGCTCCGCATTGGTTTGCCGTCGACTTTCATAGTGGTTCCCTAGCAGAATTCCGACGTGCTGTCGATGCCGCAAATGCCGCGACAACTTGCCAGCGGGCCGAGTATGCCGCAAATTCGCGCGCATGCGCGGGAGGCGCCAATGGCCGATATCGACTACGAAGCCGAATACAACAATCGCGCCCGCGTACCGGAACATCCGGAAATATTCGCCCGCTGGACACGCGATGCGGAGCTGTTTCGCGACGAAGCGCTCAAGAGCGGTCGCGCCGAACTCGGTCTTTACTACGGCGATACGCCGCGCCAATATTTCGATCTGTTCCTGCCGGAGGCCGGCGCGGCCGCACCACTTGCGATTTTCATTCACGGCGGCTGGTGGCGTTCGCTCGATCCGTCCTTTTACAGCCATGTTGCGCGCGGTCCGAATGCGCGGGGAATCGGGGTCGCGGTCGTGGGTTACGATCTTTGCCCGAACGTCAGCATCGCTGATATAATCGAGCAAATGCGTCGTGCCTGCGCTTTTCTATGGCAGCGGTTTAGCCGGCGCATGTTGGTCTATGGTCATTCGGCCGGCGGTCATCTCGCGGCTGCGATGGTCGCCACCGACTGGGCTTCGCTCTATCCCAAGGCGCCGGCCGATCTCATTCCGGCCGGCTATTCGATTTCCGGCGTGTTTGATCTTACGCCGCTCATCGGCATCAGTGTGAACCAGGATTTGCGGCTCGATGCCGCCAAAGCACGCGACGACTCGCCGGTATTCTGGCCGGTCCAATCCGGCCGTATCTTCGATGCCGTCGTCGGCGGGCTCGAATCGAGTGAGTTCAAGCGCCAAAGCCAGATCATCGCGCAAGCGTGGCGGCAGGCCGGCGCGCAGACACGGTACGAAGAGATCGCCGGCGCCAACCACTTCACCGTCATTGAACTGCTGGCCGATCCACAAAGCGCGATGACGGCGCGCGTCGCCGAACTGGCGCGGCAGATCAAGGTTTAGCGATTGCGGGCCGCGCCAGCAGGACGCAGGTGGACGCGGCAAAGATCAGGGCAAAACCGAAAAGATCGGCGGCAGTCGGATGCTCGCCCAAGATCACGATCGACGCGACAACGCCGATCACGGGACTGCCGAGAACGCCGAGCGAGGCCGTCGCGGCAGGCAGGCGGCGAATGATCGCGAACCATAGTCCGTAGGCTACGCCGTTGGCCAAGAAGCCGGTGGCAGCGGTGCACAGTAGTGCTACGGTGCTCGCGCCGACGACGTGCAATCGTCCCTCGAATATCAGCATGAACGCCGCGGTGACGACGAAAGCGATCGTTACCTGCCAGCTGGCGACGCCCATCGGGTCGGCCTTGATCTGCGCCCACTGGAGGTAAACCGTGCCGCCCGCCCAGCATACGCCGGTCAGGAGCGCCAGCCAGATGCCCGGCGCAATTTTCGTCTCCGCCAACGGATAGATGAGGATGGCGAGACCGCTGGCGCACAGCGCGAGCGCAAACGCCTGCGTGCGGTTCGGACGGTCGCCGAGAAACAGCCATGCCAGCAAGACGGCCCAGATCGGCATGGTGTAAGCGAGGATCGTGACCCGCGACGTCGCCGCGGTGAGTTGGGCGAAAGAGCCGAACACGGTAAAGGCAACGATGTTGAGAAGCGACGCGATCGTGACATGCGCCCACGATTTCGCGTTCGGGAGACGCAAGCTGCGGCCCTGAAAGCGGCACCCCAAGTAGAGCGTCAGCGCGCCGAGCGCCGCGGTCATCGTACGCATGCTGAGCGGCGGTATCTCGTAGAGCGCGATCCGCATGATCGGCCAAGTAATGCCCCAAATGAAGCACAACACGACCAGCATCAGCCGCGCGCCGACATCGGCGCGACCGGAAACATCATGCGCGAAGTCGTGATTTCTCACTGAGGAGTCACGGCTGCCAATGTTACGGCGCTTTGGGTCCGGCGCCGAGATACCAGTCGGCGATCTGCGCGCCGGTCCAGAACAGCACGTCGGGCTTGTTACGGATGACCTCGAACACGCGGCGGAGATATTTCACGCGATGCGGCGCGCCCATGATGTAGGGATGCATCGAAAGCGCCATGATGCGCGCCGAGTTCGGCTGAATCCGCGTAGATCTGCTCGAACTGGTCGAGCGCGCGGTCGCAATATTCCGAAGCCTTGTGATGCTGGATCAGCATCATGGCGACATCGTTGCATTCCTGCGTGTAAGGCAGGTTGAGGATCGGCTTGCCGCGCGTTTTCAGCCACACCGGCTGGTCGTCGAGCACCCAATCGGCGACGTAATCGTAGCCTTCCTCGACCAGCACATCGGGTGTCTGCCAGGTTTCCGTGAGGCCGGGGCCGAGCCAGCCGCGCGGCGGCTTGCCGGTCGCTTTTAGGATGACTTCGCGGACCTTACGGATATCGGCGCGCTCGTTCGACACTTTCTGCAAATTGCGCTGAGTGAATCCGTGGCCGACGAATTCCCACTTGCGGTCGGCTGCGGCCCGCACGATCGCCGGATAGGCGGCGAGCGCCGAGCCATTGATGGCGATCACGCCCGGTACGGCGAACTCGTCGAACACCTTGACGAAGCGCCAAAAGCCAACCCGGTTGCCATATTCATGCCACGCCCAGTTGGGCACGTCGGGCATCGGCGAGCCGCCGGCGGGAGGCGTGAGCACCGTGCGCGGCATCGGCTGCGTCGCGTCCCAGTCCTCGACATTGACGATCACCCACACGACCATGCGGGCGCTGTTCGGCAGTTTGAGCGGCGGGCGCTCGGTGATCGGCGAATAGGCGATGCGATCAGCCGGCAGCATCGGCCGTTTCGCGGAAGCCTTTTGTCGCGGGGTTTTTTTCGGTGGTGAGGTCATTGCGGAACTAGGCCTTTCGGTCGCAGCGATACCATGGTCCGATCATCGGTCCACTCAACTCTCGGTGGCAGGCGGATAGCGCGCCGCCACCGTGCCAAGGACCGTCAGCGCCGCCGCACAAAGGCACAACGGCACAAACGCCGTCCACGGTCTGCCTGTCGCGTCCCACAGCGCGCCGCTGATGGTCGGGATGATAATTGCCGTGGTGTAGCTGATGGTAAACATGCCGGCAGAAGTGCGTGCCAAGTCGGCCGGCGAACTGAGAAGCGGCGGCAAAGCGAGCGTTGCCGTCAACGTAATCGCCGTGGTGAAGCCGATCAGTGCGGCGCAAACGAGAATCACCACAGTGGAATGCCCGAAGATGAGTCCAAGAAAGGCCGCCAGCAGAACTGGGCCGAACAGCAAGAACGGCCAAGCACGCCGCTGCAGGCGATTAGCCAGCACAAGTAAAATGATGGGAGCAACGATCTGCGCGCCATTGAGCCATCCCAGAGCCGGACCAAGGAGTCCGGCCTTTCCTTGGCTGGCGAGGTAATCGCCGAGAAATGCGTTGGTGCCGAAGAACGGGCTGTTATTGCTGCCGAAGGTAAGGCCGAGGAGCCAGACCAGCGGGTCCTTGAAATCCGGTCGCCAAAGTCCGCCGACCTTGTTAGCGAACCTGCCGTGATCGTCGCCTTTCGGGCTCAGCAGAAAAAATACCGGCGCGATGAGGAGCGCCGGCACCGCCCACGCGACGAGGTCGAGTCGCCAAGAGCCGCCGACCAGCGGCAGCACGATGGGAATGGTCAGGGCCGTCGCAAACAGCGTGCCCATCAGCATGCCGCTGGTATAGGCGATGGTGCCGAGCGCGATGCGGTCGGGCACCCATTCGCGGACCAGCGTCGGCAGCCCGGGCTGCATGATGGCGACGCCGAAGCCGGTCGCGATGACGGCCGCGTAAAGTGTCCACACGTCGACTGCGGCGCCGCGCGCGCCGCCGGCAAGCGCCGCGATGATCATGCCGATGACGGCGGCGGCGCGCGTGCCGACCCGCGCGATGAGCAGCGATCCCGGAATGGCGGCGATGGCGAACAGCGCAAGCGGCAGTCCGATCAACAGCCCGACCTGCGTCTCCGACAGGCGCAATTCCTCGTGCACCAGCGGAATCACCGGCGGCATGGCGAGAATGGTCATGCGCATAGCGACGCCGGCGAGCCAGAGCAGCGACATGAGCCTGATAAGACGGCCGAGGCCGTCCCGGCTTGCGGCGGAAGTCATGGGAGGAATACCCGGCGTGGTTTGCCAAGGTGCATGAGTGAGCGCGGTGGCGCAAGAAAGGGCGTCACGGGGGCATAAGTAGGCGCTACAGACCCTTGCTCTACGCCTGGAACAAATATAGAACATTTTCCCAATAAGGGCGGATATGTCGGACTTCGCGGCGGCAGAGCGCACACTTCGCACGATCTTCGGCTTTGCCGCGTTCCGGCCCGGCCAGGGCGAAATCGTTGCCGCCATCCTCGACGGCAGAGACGTGCTGGCGGTCATGCCGACCGGCAGCGGTAAGTCGCTGTGCTACCAGCTTCCATCACTTATCCGCGACGGCCTCACCGTCGTGGTGTCGCCGTTGATCGCGCTGATGCGCAATCAGGTGGCGCAGCTTTGTAGCTATGGCGTTGCGGCGGCTGCGCTTAACTCCGCCAACGATCCCGACGAGAATCGGTCGGTGCTCGCCCGGATCGCCCGCAGCGAAGTGCGTCTCGTCTACGTTGCACCCGAACGCTTGATGAAATCCGAAACGCTCGATCTCCTAAAACGCACCAAGGTCACGCTCTTGGCGGTCGACGAGGCGCATTGCATCTCGCAATGGGGCCACGACTTCCGTCCGGAATATGCGGCGCTCGGCAAGGTGCAAGCTGAGCTCGGCGGCGTGCAGACCGTCGCATTCACCGCGACCGCCGATACCGCCACGCGGACAGACATTTTGGGGAGACTTTTCAACCGTGCGCCGGTGGTGTTCGTGCACGGTTTCGATCGGCCAAACCTGCGGCTCGCGATGACGGCAAAAATCGGCGGCCGCAAGCAAGTCGCCAATTTCGTCACGGCGCATCGCGGGCAAAGCGGCATCGTCTATTGCAGTTCGCGGCGCAAGACCGAGGCACTGGCCGAATTTTTACGCGACAGCGGCGTCAAGGCGCTGGCCTACCACGCCGGCATGGAGCCGGCGGACCGTTCGCGTCATCAGGATGTTTTCTTGCTGGAGGACGGCGTCGTCATGGTCGCGACCGTGGCGTTCGGCATGGGCATCGACAAGCCGGACGTCCGCTTCGTTCTCCACGCCGATATGCCGGCCAATATCGAGAGTTATTACCAGGAGATCGGGCGCGCCGGCCGTGACGGCCTGCCGGCCGACACGCTGACGCTCTACGGCATGGGCGACATCCGATTGCGGCGCTTACAGATCGACGAGAGCGATTCCTCCGACCAGCAAAAGGGCGTCGACCGCCAACGGCTCAATGCGCTGGTGTCGCTCTGCGAATCGCCGCGCTGCCGCAGGCAAACCCTGCTCGCTTATTTCGGCGAGACGACGCAGCCGTGCGGCCATTGCGATTTCTGCTGCGACGGCGCCGAAGTCATCGACGGCACCATCGCGGCGCAGAAGGCGCTCTCCGCCATCGTGCGGACCGGTCAGCGTTTCGGCACCGAGCATCTGACCAACGTGCTGATCGGCGAAACCAGCGAGGCGGTGGAGAAGTTCGGCCACGATTGCCTGCCCACCTTCGGCGTCGGCAAGGAGTTCGGCAAGCAGGAATGGCGCTCGATCTTCCGCCAGCTTCACGGCGCCGGCATCGTCGCGCTCGATATCACCGGTCACGGCACCTGGTCGGTCACCGAAGCCGGCCGGCACGTGCTCAAGGGCGCCGCCAAGGTTCCGCTGCGCAAGGACACGCTCAAGCCCGCCGCGCGCAAGACCGCGCGCGCCGCCGCCAATGCCGCCGCTCTTGCCGACGGTTCGGCCGGCGACGCGCTGTTGTTCGAGGCGCTCCGGAGGCGCCGGTCCGAGCTTGCCAAGGAGCAGCGCGTGGCGGCCTACGTCGTGTTCGCCGATAAGACGCTGATCGACATGGTCAGGCTCAGACCAAGGACCGCGTCCGAGATGAGTTCGGTACATGGCGTTGGCGAGGCCAAGCTCAGACAATATGGCGAGACCTTCCTGGACACGATTCGCCAGCATGCGGCGGCCGCTCTCTGATTGCCCCCGGAAGCGCGTACTGGGCCGGGGTCATTTCGCGCGACTTCCCGCATGTTCCAGTTGTTGCGCCGCATTGCGCTCTATGTTAGCAACGCCCCGATTTTCGCGGGTTTTGCGGACTATTCCGCTGCATTCGCGATATCCAAAGTCCCGCTTGAATTCCAATGGCTTGTGCCGACCATTCGCGCCGGTTGCGGGTCTTGCGGAAAGCTCCAAAAGAACGCCAAACGAGCACGCGAAGTGGCAAGCGAAGAACCCATCGTCTCCGGCATGGCGGGCCGCTATGCGACCGCTTTGTTCGATCTTGCCAGCGAGGCAAATGCGATCGACGCGGTCAAAGTTGACCTCGATCGCTTTGATGCGCTTATTGCCGAAAGCGCCGATCTTAACCGCCTCGTTCGCAGTCCGGTATTTTCCGCCGAGGAGCAATTGCAGGCGCTCGGTGCGGTGCTGCAGCGCGCCGGCATCGGCGGGCTCGCGGCCAAGTTTCTCAAATTTGTGACTTCGAACCGCCGACTCTTTGCGGTACGCGACATGATCAGAGGATTCCGTGAGCTTGTCGCTCAGCATAAGGGCGAGGCGATCGCCGCGGTCACCGTCGCCGAAAAGCTCAAGGACGAACACATCGAAGCGCTGCGCGCCGCACTCAAATCCGTGAGCGGCAAGGATGTCGACCTCGACATCAAGATCGATCCCGCCATTATCGGCGGGCTCGTGGTCAAGCTCGGTAGCCGCATGGTCGATACGTCGCTACGCACCAAGCTCAACGCGATCAAGCACGCCATGAAAGAGGCCCGCTAATGGATATCCGCGCCGCGGAAATCTCCGCAATACTCAAGGAGCAGATCAAAAATTTCGGCCAGGAGGCCGAGGTTTCCGAGGTCGGCCAGGTACTCTCGGTCGGCGACGGCATCGCCCGCGTCTACGGCCTCGATAACGTGCAGTCGGGCGAGATGGTCGAATTCGAGAGCGGCGTCAAAGGCATGGCGCTCAATCTCGAAAGCGACAATGTCGGCATCGTGATTTTCGGCACCGACCGCGAAATCGCGGAAGGCCAGACCGTCAAGCGCACGCGCGCCATCGTCGAGGTTCCGGTCGGCAAGGCGTTGCTCGGCCGCGTCGTCGATGCGCTGGGCGATCCGATCGACGGCAAGGGGCCGATCAAGGCCGAGAAGCGCTCGCGCGTCGACGTCAAGGCGCCGGGCATCATCCCACGCAAATCGGTGCACGAGCCGATGGCGACGGGACTTAAAGCGATCGATGCGCTGATCCCGATCGGCCGCGGCCAGCGCGAACTAATCATCGGCGACCGCCAAACCGGCAAGACCGCGATCGCGCTCGACACGATCTTGAACCAGAAGTCGCTCAACGCGTCGGGCGACGAGAAGATCAAGCTCTATTGCGTCTATGTCGCGGTCGGGCAGAAGCGCTCGACCGTCGCGCAATTCGTCAAGGTGTTGGAAGAGAACGGCGCGCTCGACTATTCGATCATCGTCGCGGCGACGGCGTCCGATCCGGCGCCGATGCAGTTTCTGGCGCCGTTTGCCGGTTGCGCTATGGGCGAGTATTTCCGCGACAACGGCATGCACGCGGTGATCATCTATGACGATCTTTCCAAGCAGGCCGTCGCCTATCGCCAGATGTCATTGTTGCTCCGTCGGCCTCCGGGACGCGAGGCCTATCCGGGCGACGTGTTTTATCTGCATTCGCGCTTGCTCGAGCGCGCGGCGAAAATGAACGACGACCACGGGGCCGGCTCGCTCACCGCGCTCCCGGTGATCGAAACGCAGGCGAACGACGTGTCGGCCTATATTCCGACGAACGTCATTTCCATCACCGACGGCCAGATCTTCCTCGAGACCGATTTGTTCTATCAGGGCATCCGCCCGGCGGTGAATGTCGGGCTCTCGGTGTCGCGGGTCGGTTCCGCGGCGCAGACCAAGGCGATGAAGAAGGTCGCCGGCCGCATCAAGGGCGAGCTGGCGCAATACCGCGAGATGGCGGCCTTCGCGCAGTTCGGCTCCGATCTCGATGCCACGACGCAGCGGCTCCTCAACCGCGGCTCGCGGCTCACCGAATTGCTCAAGCAGCCGCAATTCTCGCCGCTGAAGATGGAGGAGCAGGTCTGCGTCATCTATGCCGGCGTCAACGGTTATCTGGACCCGCTGCCGGTCGAGCGCGTGCGCGCCTTCGAGGACGGCCTCCTCGGCGTGCTGCACAATCAGCACGGCGACATTCTCACGTCGATTCGCGAATCGCGCGACTTCGACGACGCGACCGCGGGCAAACTCAAAGGCGTCGTCGACAACTACGTCAAGACGTTCGCATAAACGGAAGACGGAACACGGAGGACAGACGACAGATGAAGTGAGGATCAAACGGAGTTCGTTCTATCTGTCCTCCGTCGTCTGTCCTCTGTCCTCCGTCCTCCGTCATCAGAGAGCCATGCCCTCGCTCAAAGACCTGCGCAACCGCATCGCCGCGACCAAGGCGACGCAGAAGATCACCAAGGCCATGCAGATGGTCGCGGCATCGAAACTGCGCCGCGCGCAGGCGGCGGCCGAGGCGGCGCGGCCCTATGCGAATCACATGGATATGGTGCTCGGCAATATCGCGGCCTCGGTCGCCGGTCTCGAAACGGCGCCACGACTTCTGCGCGGCACCGGCGGCGATCAGCGACATCTGCTTCTTGTCTGCACCGCCGAGCGCGGCCTGTGCGGCCCGTTCAACACCGCGATCGTGCGGCTTGCCCGCGAGCGTGCGGCCGCTTTGACGGCCGAGGGCAAAGAGGTCAAGTTCTTCTGCGTCGGCCGCAAGGGCTACGATCAACTGCGCCGGCTCTACGCCAAGCAGATTGTCGAATTGGTCGATTTGCGCTCGGTGCGCGTGCTGCGTTTCGACAATGCCGAGGCGATCGGACAAAAGATAGTCGCGCTATTCGACAAGTTCGAATTCGACGTCTGCACGCTGTTCTATTCGCGCTTTCGCTCGGTGATCGCGCAGATCCCGACCGCGCGGCAAATCATCCCGCCGGTGTTCGACAAAAAGGCCGCCGACGCGCTGGGCGGGGCGGTCTACGAGTTCGAGCCGGATGAGGAAGACCTGCTCAAGGAACTCCTGCCGCGCAACATCGCCGTGCAGGTGTTCCGCGCGATCATGGAGAACGCCGCGTCGTTCTACGGCGCGCAAATGTCGGCGATGGACAACGCCACCCGCAACGCCGGCGAGATGATCCGCAAGCAGACGCTCAAATATAACCGCACCCGCCAGGCGATGATCACCAAGGAACTGATCGAGATCATTTCCGGCGCCGAAGCTTTGTAAAACATTGGCGCTGTAAACCAGTTTGTGAAGAGGACCAAGATGGCCAGCAAGGTCGGACGTATCACCCAAGTCATTGGCGCCGTCGTCGACGTGCAGTTCGAGGATCATCTGCCGGCGATTCTCAACGCGCTGGAAACCAAGAACCAGGGTAATCGTCTGGTGCTCGAAGTCGCCCAACACCTCGGCGAGTCGACCGTGCGCACCATCGCCATGGATACCACCGAAGGCCTCGTGCGCGGTCAGGAGGTGGCCGACACCGGCCAGCCGATTACGGTGCCGGTCGGCGCTGGCACGCTCGGTCGCATCATCAACGTGATCGGCGATCCGGTCGATGAGGCGGGCCCGGTGCCGCACAAGGAAACGCGCGCCATCCACCAGGATGCGCCGGCCTATACCGACCAGTCGACCGAGGCGGCGATCCTGGTCACCGGCATCAAGGTCGTCGACTTGCTGGCGCCCTATGCCAAGGGCGGCAAGGTCGGCCTGTTCGGCGGCGCCGGGGTTGGCAAGACCGTGATCATTATGGAACTGATCAACAACATCGCCAAGGCGCACGGCGGCTATTCGGTATTTGCCGGCGTCGGCGAGCGCACCCGCGAGGGCAACGACCTCTATCACGAGATGATCGAGTCGGGGGTCAACAAGGACCCGCACAAGGGTTCGGTCGAGGGCTCGAAATGCGCGTTGGTTTATGGCCAGATGAATGAGCCTCCGGGGGCGCGCGCCCGCGTCGGCCTCTCCGGCCTGACGGTCGCCGAATATTTCCGCGACCAGGGCCAGGACGTGCTGTTTTTCGTCGACAACATCTTCCGCTTCACGCAAGCCGGTTCGGAAATGTCGGCTCTGCTTGGCCGCATTCCCTCGGCGGTAGGCTACCAACCGACGCTGGCAACCGACATGGGCGCACTGCAGGAGCGCATCACCACGACGACCAAAGGCTCGATCACATCGGTGCAGGCGATCTACGTACCGGCCGACGATCTCACCGATCCTGCGCCGGCGACCTCGTTCGCGCATCTCGACGCCACCACGGTACTGTCGCGCTCGATCGCCGAGAAAGGCATTTATCCGGCGGTCGACCCGCTCGAACTCAACATCGCGCATGCTCTCCGCGACGGTCGTCGGCGAGGAACACTATGCGATAGCGCGCCGCGTCCAGCAGATTCTTCAGCGCTACAAGGCGCTGCAAGACATCATCGCCATCCTTGGAATGGACGAGCTTTCGGAGGAAGACAAACTGACGGTGGCGCGGGCGCGCAAAATCGAGCGCTTCCTGTCGCAGCCGTTCCACGTTGCCGAAGTCTTCACCGGCTCGCCCGGCGTCTTTGTCGATCTCGCCGACACCATTCGCGGTTTCCAGGGCCTGTGCGAAGGCAAATACGATCACCTGCCCGAAGCCGCCTTCTACATGGTCGGCACCATCGATCAGGCGGTCGAAAAGGGCAAGAAACTCGCCGAGGCGGCGTAGCAACATGGCCGCACTCCATTTCGAATTCGTCTCGCCCGAAAGCGTGCTGTTCTCAGGCGACGTCGATCAGGTGGATTTGCCCGGCAGCGAGGGCGACATGGGCATTCTGCCCGGCCACGCGCCGCTGGTGACGACGCTGCGGCCGGGCATCGTAACGATCTTCCGCGGCAGCGGGCGCGAGCCGGTCGTTGTCATCGGCGGCTTTGCCGAAGTGAGCCCGGCGGGACTGACGGTGCTCGCCGACAGAGCTGTAGCGCGCGAGAATTTCGACATGGCGCTCCTCGCCGCCGAGATCAAAAATGCCGAGGAAGACGTAGCCGACTGCAACGACGATGCCGAGCGCGACAGGCTCGCGCGCCATCTTGACCACTTGAAGGCGTTGCAGACAGCCTTGGCGTCGTAACGCATTTCGCTTGCCGCGAAGACATGAGGCTGCCCGGGTGAGCTTGGGCAAGACGAGTTCAAGACGTTTTCGCAAAATGCCGGAATTCACTGACCACGCGGTCATAGACCGCGCGCTTAAACGGCACCACGAGGTCTGGGACGTTTTGCAGCGGCTCCCAGCGCCAGGCGCTGAATTCCGGTTCCGGCGCGCCGTCAGGATGCGCGACGTCGATCTCGCCGTCCGCGCCGGTAAAGCGCATGGCGAACCACTTTTGCGTCTGACCGCGGTATTTGCCTTTCCAAGCAAGGCCTACGATTTCGCGCGGAATGTCGTATTTGAGCCATTCCGCAATCTCGCCGACGCGTTCCACCGATCGGATATTGGTCTCTTCGCGCAACTCCCGCACCGCCGCCGACCATGGCTCTTCGCCGTCATCGATGCCGCCCTGCGGCATCTGCCAGAAGTGCGTAAGGTCGATATGTTCGGGCCCGTCGATGCGTCGGCCGATGAAGACGAGGCCTTCGCAATTAAGCAGCACGACGCCGACGCAGGGGCGATAGGGGAGATCTTTGAAGCGCATTTTCAAAGTTAAATCGGAAACCGGCGAATAGCGAGTGGCGAGGAGCGAATGGTGAGATTCAATCTATTCGCTATTTCGCGACTTCGCTATTCGCTCGCGGTAGTCTGCTTGCCCTTCATCGCCACCGCGCTGATCGGCACCAAGAGCAAGCCACGGTTTGCCGCCGCCTTCGCCCATTTGGCGATTTGATCGATCGACACCGGCAGCGCGGATGCGATGCCGACGGCAATATTGCGTTCGCGTGCAGCCATTTCGAGGCGGCCCAGCGCGCGGTCGACTTCGGTGGCCGTCGGTACGGCATCGATGATCACATCGGCCCGCGCGAACGGCAGATTGTTGGCTCCGGCGATCCGGCCCGCGACGCTCCTCGGGTTCGAGCCGTCGTCGACAAAGATCAATCCACGCTTGGCGGTCTCGCGCAGGATCGGGCCGAACGACGTCTCGGACGCGGTGAAGCGCGCTCCCATCGTGTTGGCGAGACCGACATAGCCCTGGAACCGACCCATCACCCAGTGCAGCCGGTCGATATTCTGCTCCGGCGTGAGCGAGGTGAGCAGCGTCTGCGGGCCGGGATCGTTGTTCGGATATTCAAACGGCTCCATCGGCACTTGCAGCAAGATCTCGTGGCCGGCGGCGCGCGCGTGGTCGGCCAGCGAAGCGACATCGGCGCCGTATGGAACGAAACCGAGCGTCACCTGACCCGGCAGCTTGGCGATCGCGTCGGCGGTGGCGCTTGCGCTGACGCCGAGACCGTCAACGATCAGCGCGATCCGGGGTGCGTCAGGCTTACCGGGCAGCGGCTGCACCGGGCGAGCAAATGCGTCCGCCGGACGCGTCCCGTCGGCGGCGATTTTCGGGATGGCACCGTGCTGGGTCATCTCGACGAATTTCTGGTCGACCGTGGCCGCCTGGGCCGGCGCCGCACCGCCTGCCGGCGCCGGAACCACAACTTCTTGCTTCGCCCCGGTTTTGCCGTCGATGATCGTGACCGTCGTGGTATTGGGCGGCGCACCGGGTACGGGCGACGATACTGCCGCTGTCACCTGTCCATCATGCTGTTGGACGGCTGCCGCCGACGGCGCGCCTGACTGTAGCGGTGCCGGAATGTCCGATGTTGTCGCCGCAACCCGCAGATTTGCCGGCACGACGGCCATCGGTTCGCCGCCATACGGATCGTCCGCCACCACCGCCCAAAGTACGAACAGGCCGAGGAACGCGGCGAGCGCTCCGGCGATGATTTGCGGCCCCGGAATCTTAATCGCGCGCCGGCGCTTCTTCGGCTCGCGGCCGAGCGGAGCGGTCAGATCATCCACAGTCATCGATGAATCCCTGGGCCATTCCTGCGCGAATCATGCCCTCGCGAATCATGGTCGGCAGTCTATCACGGCCGACAAAGGGCCCGGATCGGGCCGGGGGGTGCCGCGGGAAGCCCGCCATGAGGCCGGATACAAAAAATTCGGGGCGGCTTGTGGCCGCCCCAAACTCGGTAGCAGGCGTAGGCGCCTACCCTTAATTGGGAACGGAAGCCTTCGGATTCGGCGGGAAGGCGGTATTGCTTGCCGTTCCGCGCAACAGATCGAGCGCCATGTGGAGCGCCTTGTCGTCCTTTTCGTCCGGAGGCACGTAGGACTGCGAACCCGACTTCTCGGCGCCCGTTGCCGCGAGGTGGCCGCGCAGCGAGGCTTCGCCCTCCGAATCGGTCTCGCCCTTCAACTTATCCGGCACGTCCTGCATCACCTCGATATCGGGCTTGATGCCCTGCGCCTGGATGGAGCGGCCCGACGGCGTGTAGTAACGCGCCGTAGTCAGCCGCAGCGCGCCATTTCCGGCGCCGAGCGGGATGATGGTCTGCACCGATCCCTTGCCGAACGAACGCGTGCCAATGAGTGTCGCGCGCTTGTGGTCCTGGAGCGCGCCGGCGACGATCTCCGACGCCGAAGCCGAACCGCCGTTGATCAGCACGATGACCGGCTTGCCGTGGGTCATGTCGCCGGGCCGCGCATTGAAGCGCTGCGTCTCTTCGGGATTGCGGCCTCGCGTCGATACGATCTCGCCCTTGTCGAGGAAGGTATCGGAAACCGAAATCGCCTGATCGAGGAGACCGCCGGGATTGTTCCGCAGATCGACGATATAGCCTTTGATCTTGTCGGCGCCGAGCTGGCCGTTGAGATCGTTGATCGCCTGTTTCAGGCCGTCGGTGGTCTGCTCATTGAACTGCGTGATGCGGATATAGCCGACATCATCGCCTTCGGCGTGCGAGCGCACCGATTTCACGCGGATGATGTCGCGCACGATCGTCAGTTCGATCGGCTTGTCGGCGCCTTTGCGCACGATGGTGAGCTTGATCTTGGAGTTCACCGGACCGCGCATTTTGTCGACGGCTTGATTGAGGGTGAGACCCTGCACCGCCTCGTCGTCGAGCTTGGTGATGACGTCGTTGGCCATCACGCCGGCCTTGGCCGCCGGCGTATCGTCGATCGGCGCAACCACCTTCACCAGGCCATCCTCCATGGTAACCTCGATGCCGAGGCCGCCGAATTCGCCGCGGGTCTGCACCTGCATATCGCGGAAGCTCTTCGGATCCATGTAGCTCGAATGCGGATCGAGCCCGGACAGCATGCCGTTGATGGCCGATTCGACGAGTTGCTTGTCATCGGGCTTCTCGACGTAGTCGGCGCGCACGCGCTCGAATACATCGCCGAACAGGTTGAGCTGCTGATAGGTATCCGAGGCGGCCGCCCTCGCGGCCGAGCCGAGCAATATTGAGTGTGGCTGAGTCACCAGCAGGGCTACCGCGGCGCCGGCCACTGCACCGAGGAAAAGCAGGTAAGTTTTGCGCATCATCCGCGAACCTTTTCGCCTTCGTTTGTCGCCCACCAAGGGCTGGGGTCGATGGGAGTGCCGTCCTTGCGGAACTCCACATAGAGTACCGGTCGTTTAGGCCCGGTCGTGACGGTTGCCGCCGCTTGCGATGCGTCGCCCATCATCGCTACCGGCTCACCGGTTAGCACGAACTGTCCGAGATCGACGGAGATCCGATCCATCCCCGCTAAGAGAACATGATACCCGCCGCCGGCGTTCAGGATCAAGAGTTGCCCATAGCTGCGAAATGGCCCGGCGTAAACAACCCAACCGTCGCATGGGGCGGTAATCTCGGCACCGGGCCGGGCGGCGACGGAAAGGCCCTTTTGGGTGCCGCCGACGCCGTCGGAACCGCCAAACTCGCGGATTGGCACGCCATTGACCGGCAAATGCAGGTGTCCACGCATGTCGGCGAAGGCAACCGCCGGGGCTAGGCGACCGGGGTCGCTAAGCGCGGCGAGTTCCGGCTGTGTCGCGTCATTCGCAATGGTGCGGGCTGCATCGCGCGCCGCGCGGGTGGCGGGATCGAGGCCGCCTTCGAGCTTGGCGATGAGGTCCTTGATTGAGTCAACCTGGCGCGCAAAGTCCGCGGCGCGCTGCCGCTCGGCGTCGAGCGCTTGTTCCGCGACGGCCTCCCTTTTCTGCCGTTCGTCGATGAGCAGCGTCAGCCGAAGCTGCTCATGCCCCAGCAAATCGAGGTCCCCGGCGAGGCGGTCGCTGTCGTTGACGATCTCCTTGCGCACGCGCACCAGATCGGACAGATCCCCGGCCAATGCGTCGGCTTGCTCACGCATTTCCGGCAGTACGGCGCCAAGCGTGATCGCCGTGCGCACGGCCTGGAGCGCATCCTCCGGCCGCACCATGAGCGCCGGCGGCGGCTGCCGCCCGATGCGTTGCAGGGCGGCGAGTATTTCGACAATCACGTCGCGGCGCTCGGCGAGCGATTTACGAAACAATTTTTCCTGCTCATCGAGTGGCTCCAGGCGAGCCCGCGTCGCGTCGATACTGGCCTCGACGTCGCGGACTCGCGTGGCGGTGCCGATGAGATCTTGATTAAATTTGCCACGGTCCTGGCCCAGCGCCTCGATCTCGATCCGCAGCTTGGCCTGGCTTTGCACCGAATTGCGTTGGCGGGCGAGCGCGGCGTCGAGTTCCCTATCGTGCTGCTTGAGCGCGTCGATCTTATTCGCCGGCGATGCGACGGTCGCGGGCGCCGCCGTGGACGGACTAGCCGAACTTTGCGCGGCTGGCGGTTCTGCCGGGGCGAGCTTCGACGGCGCTTGGGCGAATGCGACGGGATTCGCGCCGAGGTCTGCGCCGATCGGCAATACAAAAGCCAAGGCCGAACCGAGCACAAGGCGCGGATCGGTGCGGCTCGAGCGTCGGAGAATCATCGGGTTCAAGGGTAGACGCAGACCTCAGGAACGCAAGAGAAACAGCACAAAACAGGCCGGGTTGAGACCGGAATATGACACCGGACGCCTTTGCCCGTCACAATTCGGTGATGCGCGAGGAGGGGCGCGGGACTGGGTGTTTTTTCACGTCCGATGATAGGGATGCCCGGTCAGGATCGTCCCTGCGCGGTAGAGCTGCTCAAGCAGCATAATGCGCACGAGTTGATGCGGCCACGTCACGGTGCCGAATGCGAGCTTGAGTTTGGCGCGGTCCCGCAGGTTTTGCACCAAGCCGTCGGCGCCGCCGATGACGAAGCACACGGCAGAACGGTTCTCTTCGCGCCATTTGTGCAATGTTGCCGCGAGCGCCGCACTGTCGAGGCTCTCGCCGCGCTCGTCGAGGATCACAAGGATCGCCTGTTCGGGAATGACATTGGCGATAGCGATCGATTCCTCGACGCGCCGCCGTTCGGCGTCGTGCGCGCGGCTCTCGCGAATTTCGACGACTTCGATTTCACGAAGGCCGAAAGCGCGGCCGATTCCTTCGGCACGCTTGCGATAGGCTGCGGCCAGTTCGCGCTCGGGACCTTGTTTCAGCCGGCCGATGGCGGCGATGAGGATACGCATGAACAGCCAGCTTTGTTATGATGGCGAAGAATTCAGTGTACCGCCTCCAGTGTCAGCGGCATGTCGACGTAGATTTTGTACGCTTGAGACTTCGGCTTGGCCTTGTCGTCCTCGTTGAGATATTCGATCGAGCTTTTTCCCAAATAGTCTCGCGGCAGGATCATGACGCGAATGAATCGCGTCGGCCGGTCCGCAGCTTGTGCGAAAACTCCGTCCGGCCCGGTCTCGTACCAAGCGCCTCCCGGACCATATGATGTCGAGCGCCCGTGGGTATCGATACGGATGCCGCCATCGATGACGCAACGGATGCCCGGACCTCGGTGCCGGTGCAGATAGGCGCAGCCGCCTGCAGGAAATGCGACACTGTCGCCGCGCAAAAGCAGCGCGCCCTTCGGCGCCGTCTCAAGCCACGCCGCAAGCTTCTCCCGGGAAACGACGCCCCGTCCTGCGCCGGCATTGCCGCTGGCTTCGTCCATCACCAGCTCCCAGCGCCACAGCGTCGCGCCACCGCTGCCGGCCTTGAGCGCCAAGGCATTTTCGCCGCTGAACGTCTCCTCGTCACGCAGCGTGCGATCCGCGATGTCGACCGCGCCGTGCACGACGAAGATCATGCGCGGCAGCGCCGGCCACGATGCCTCGCCGCCGTTTGCCAGCACGTCTTCGTAGAGCCGCAGCATGGGGTACATTTTTCGTCTCTTAACGGGCGTCATGCGCGGGGCGAGTGTCTGTGCTGATAGCCTCGCGCGCAATGGCATTTACACTCGCGCACCGCCGTTGCTAAATCGAATTCGGCGCTGCCCACCCCGGTGCTTGCCCACTGTAATGCGCATTGGGAGGCGGCCATAGCTGGAATTGACACCGAGCGATTCCGGTTTAAAAGCAGTCGGGAGGAAATCGATGCAACGAACCACGCCGCCATTTCGCGCCGATCATGTCGGCAGTTTGTTGCGCCCCGCCGCGTTGAAGGAGGCGCGCGCCAAACGCGAACGCGGTGAAATTTCCGCGGACGCGTTACGCGCGGTCGAAGATCGCGAGATTGAGAAGTCGATCAAAAAGCAGGAAGAAATCGGGCTGAAGCTCGCGACCGACGGAGAGTTCCGCCGCTCGTGGTGGCATTTCGATTTCTTCAGAGGGCTTGACGGCGTAACGTTCTACACCACCGACCACGGCATCCAGTTTCGCGGCGTGCAAACTAAAGCCGAAGCCATCAGGATTGACGGCAAGATCGGCTTTTCCGGCCACCCGATGCTCGATCACTTCAAGTTCCTTAAATCGCACACGCGTGTCACGCCCAAAATGACGATCCCGGCGCCGTCGACATTCCATTTCCGCCAGGGCCGCGCCGCGATCAGCAAGGAGGTCTATCCCGAACTCGACCCCTTCTTCGACGATCTCGCCAAGGCCTATCGCAACGCGATCCGTGCCTTTTACGACGCCGGTTGCCGCTACCTGCAGCTTGACGATACTGCCTGGTCGATGATGTGCGATCCGAATGAGCGGACACAGTCGAAGGGGCGCGGCGATAATCCCGACGCGCTGCCGAAGCGCTACGCCCGCCTCACCAACGCCGCGCTCGAAGGCAAACCGGCCGATATGGCGATTACCATGCATTCGTGCCGCGGCAACTTCCGCTCCACCTTCATTGCTTCGGGCGGTTACGAGTTCGTCGCCGAACAACTGCTCAGCAATACCGGCCTCGACGGCTATTTCCTCGAATATGACACTGACAGAGCGGGCGGATTCGAACCGCTTCGCTTCTTCCCGAAGGGCAAAAAGCAATTGGTGCTCGGCCTCGTGACGTCCAAGAGCGGCAAACTGGAAAACAAAGACGATATCAAGCGCCGAATCGACGAAGCGACGAAATACATCGCGCTCGATCAGCTTTGCCTGTCGCCGCAATGCGGCTTCGCTTCGACCGAAGAGGGCAACGTGCTGTCCGAAGACGACCAGTGGGCGAAGCTGCGCATGATCGTGGAAATCGCCGACGAAGTATGGAGTTGAGTATGCAACGGACAAGGCCGCCGTTCCGCGCGGATCACGTCGGCAGCCTGCTGCGCACGGCGTCGCTAAAAACGGCGCGAGAGAAGCGCGCGCGCGGCGAAATCGGCGCCGAGGCTTTCAAGGAGATTGAGGATCGCGAAATCGAGGGCGTGATCAGGAAGCAAGAAGCTGTCGGGCTGAAATCGATCACCGACGGCGAATACCGGCGCATTTCGTGGAATACCGATTTTCTCGAACGGCTCGATAACGTGGAGTCCTATGTCGGCGAACGCAAGATAAAGTTTCAGGCGAGCGGCCCGCAGCCGCGGCCGCTGCTATTGCGCGTCATCGGCAAGCTCGGCGGCTACAAGCCGCATCCGATGATCGAACATTTCAAGTTTTTGCAAGCGCACACCAAACAGACGCCGAAGATGACGATTCCCTCGCCGTCGTCGCTCCATTTCCGCTACGGCCGTGACGCCGTGCCGGAGTCGATCTATCCGGCGATGGATGATTTCTATCGCGACCTCGGCCAGTCCTATCGCAAGGTCGTTCGCGCCTTCGCCGACGCCGGCTGCCGCTATCTGCAGCTCGACGAGGTCAATCTCACCTATTTGTGCGACCCCTCACTGCGCAAAGTGATCACGGATCGCGGCGAAGACCCGAATACCCTGCCCGCCGCCTATGCCCGCATGATCAACGCCGCGATCTCCGATATTCCATCGGACATGACGATCACCATGCATCTGTGCCGCGGCAATTTTCGCTCGAATTTTATCGCCTCGGGCGGTTACGAGCCGGTCGCGGAGATTCTCTTCAACACGATCAAAGTACACGGCTATTTCATGGAATATGATAGCGAACGCGCCGGCGGCTTCGAGCCGTTGCGCTTTGTGCCCAAGGGCAAGACCGTCGTGCTCGGGCTCGTCACCAGCAAAACCGGTACGCTGGAAAAGAAGGACGCCATCAAGCGCCGCATCGAGCAGGCGGCAAAGTTCGTGGACCTCGATCAGCTTTGCCTATCGCCGCAATGCGGCTTCGCCTCGACCGAGGAGGGCAATGTTCTGGCCGAGGACGAGGAATGGGCGAAACTGCGGATGATCGTCGAAATCGCGAACGAGGTTTGGGGATAGAACGATGAGTCAACGAACCAAGCCGCCATTCCGCGCCGACCATGTCGGCAGCCTGCTGCGGCCGGCCGCGCTCAAAAGCGCGCGCGAGAAACGCGCTAAGGGTGAGATTGGCGCTGCCGAGCTCAAGGCGATCGAGGACCGCGAGATCAAAGACGTCATCAAGAAGCAAGAAGCGGTTGGCCTCCGGTCCATCACCGACGGCGAGTTTCGCCGCTCCTGGTGGCATCTCGACTTCTTGTGGGGACTCGACGGCGTCGAAAAGCACGTCATGGACGCGGGCATCGCGTTCGCCGCGGTCACGACGCGCAACGAGGGTGTCAAGGTCACTGGGAAACTCGGCTTCTCCGACCATCCGATGATCGAGCATTTCAAATTTCTCAAAGCGAATACGACACGGACGCCGAAGATGACCATTCCGGCGCCATCGGCGCTTTACGGCCGCCCGCTCGCCACGCCGATCGACAAATCGATCTATCCGACGCTCGATAAATTCTTTGCCGATCTCGGCCAGGCCTACAAGAAAGCGGTGCGCGCCTTTGCCGACGCCGGCTGCCGCTATCTTCAGCTCGATGAAGTCTTCATCGCCATGCTGTGCGACCCGAAATATCGTCAGCAAATGAAGGACCGCGGCGACGATCCGGATTCCCTCGGTACGATTTACGGCGATCTCATCAATACGGCGATCTCCGACATTCCGCCCGATATGACGGTGACGATGCATCTGTGCCGCGGCAACTACAAATCGACTTTTATGGGCACCGGCGGTTACGACGCGATGCAGGAGGTTCTGTTCGGCCGGATCAAGGTGCGCGGCTATTTCATGGAATACGATACCGCGCGTGCCGGCGGCTTCGAACCGCTCAAGCGGCTGCAGAAGGGCCGTATTGCGGTGCTCGGTCTCGTCACCACCAAAACCGGCACGCTCGAAAGCAAGGACGCGATCAAGCGCCGCATCGAAGAAGCCGCCAAATTCGCCGATCTCGATCAGCTCTGTGTCTCGCCGCAATGCGGCTTCGCGTCGACCGAGGAAGGCAATATCCTCGCCGAGGACGAAGAATGGGCAAAGCTCAAGATGATCGGCGAGGTCGCGCGCGAAGTGTGGGGGAACTAGGAGAATGCCGAATATCGTCGCCGGCAAGGTCGCCATCGTCACCGGCGCGGGGCGCGGGATTGGGCGCGGCATCGCACTGTTGATGGCGCAGGAGGGCGCCCGCGTCGTCGTTTGCGACATCGGCGCCAGCCTCGACGGCGGCGGCACCGACGCCGGCCCGGCACAGGCCGTGGTCGATGAAATCGAGAAATCGGCAGGCGAGGCGATCGCTTCGACGCTCTCGATCAGTACGCCGGGCAATGCGGAAAAGATCGTTCAGTCGGCGCTCGAAGCCTTCGGCCGTGTCGATATCCTTGTCAACAACGCCGGCATTTTGCGCGACCGCATCTTTCACCGCATGAGCTGGTCCGACTGGTCGGATGTGATCGACGTGCATCTGCACGGCAGCTTCGCCATGAGCCGCGCTTGCGCCACGCATTTCCGCGAGCAGAATTCCGGCAGCTTCGTGCACATGACGTCGACGTCGGGACTGGTCGGCAATTTCGGCCAGGCCAATTACATGGCGGCGAAGATGGGCATCGTCGGATTGTCGCGCGGCATTGCGCTCGATATGGCGCGCTTCAACGTGCGCTCGAATTGTGTCGCGCCCTTTGCCTGGACGCGCATGATCAATTCGATCCCGGCTGAGACCGAGCAGGAGAAGGCGCGTGTCGCGGCCTTCCGTCAGATGACGCCTGAGAAAATCGCGCCGCTTGTCGTCTATCTCGGCTCCGATCAGGCCTCCGGCATCAGCGGCCAGATTTTTTCGGTGCGCAACAACGAGATTTATCTGTTCAATCAGACCCGCCCGATCCGTACGCTGCATCGCTCCGACGGCTGGACGCCGGAAAGGCTCGATGCGCAGCTCAAGGGCGCGTTCGCCGCGTCGTTCACGCCGCTCGATCGTTCGAGCGACGTGTTCTCGTGGGACCCGGTGTGATGGCTATCGTTTACAACAAGCTGATGGCGCTCGACATTCCGCCTAGGGAACAAACTTACGAGGCGAAAGACTGCATACTCTACGCGCTCGGCATCGGATTCGGTCACGATCCGATGAACGAGGATGAACTGCCGTTCGTCTACGAGAAAAACCTGAAAGTGCTGCCGACCATGGGCACGGTGCTCGGACACCCCGGCTTCTGGGCGCGTAACCGCGACACCGGTATCGACTGGGTCAAGGTTGTCAACGGCGAGCAGGGCATCACGCTGCACCGGCCGCTCGCCGGAGTGGGCACCGTGATCGGCCGCATGCGTATCGTCGAGGTAATCGACAAGGGCGCCGGCAAGGGCGCGCTCGTTCTTTCCGAGCGCAAGATCACCGATAAGGCGACCGGCGAACCCGTTGCGACGGTGACGCACACGATGTTCTGCCGCGGCGATGGCGGTTTCGGCGGCCCGCCCCGCGAAGCGCCGGCACCGCATGAGATTCCAGCGCGCGCACCCGACGCAGTCTGCGATCTCGCCACGCGGCCGGAAGCGGCGCTGATCTATCGACTGAGCGGCGATCTTAATCCGCTTCACTGCGAACCTGCCGTGGCGAAACAAGCCGGCTATCCGCGGCCGATTATGCACGGGCTCGGTAATTTCGGCGTCGCTGCACACGCCGTGCTGAAAACGTTCTGCAATTACGATCCGAAAAGGCTTGTCTCGTTCGCCTCCCGCTTTTCCGCGCCTGTCTATCCAGGCGAGACGCTGCGCACCGAGATGTGGCGCGACGGGACGGTCGTGAGCTTTCGCTCGCGCGTGGTCGAGCGCGACGTCATCGCCGTCAACAATGGCCGCGCCGAGGTGCGGCCGTGACGGAAAGCGCCGATCTCGCGCCGATCCGCGAGGCGGTGCGCGGGCTGTGCGCCGATTTTCCCGGCAAATACTGGCGGGCGCTGGATCGCGAACGCACCTATCCCGAAAAGTTCGTCGCGGCTTTGACCAAAGCCGGCTTCCTCGCCGCGCTCATCCCGGAGGAATACGGCGGCAGCGGGCTGAATATGAATGCGGCGGCCGCCATCATGGAGGAAATCCAAGCCTCCGGCTGCAACGGCGCCGCCTGTCACGCGCAGATGTACACCATGGGCACGCTACTTCGTCACGGCAGCGCCGCACAAAAGACGCGCTATCTGCCGGGTATTGCGCGGGGCGAATTGCGGCTGCAAGCGTTCGGCGTCACCGAGCCGACCTCGGGAACCGACACGCTCGCTTTGCGCACCACCGCGGTGCGCGCCGGCGAGTATTACGTCATCAACGGCCAGAAAATCTGGACGTCGCGCGCGGAACATTCAGATCTGATGCTTCTCCTCGCGCGCACCACGCCGCGTGAGCAGACGACCAAGCGTACCGCGGGCCTTTCGGTCTTCCTCGTCGATATGCGGGCGGTCAAGGACAAGGGGCTGACGATTCGTCCAATCCGGACCATGATGAATCATGCGACGACGGAGGTGTTTTTCGAAAATATGCGGGTGCCGGCGGACGCGATCGTCGGCATGGAAGGTGAGGGCTTTCGCTACATCCTGTCCGGCATGAACGCCGAGCGCATCCTGATCGCCGCCGAATGTATCGGCGACGCCAAATGGTTCATCCAAAAAGCCACGGCCTATGCCGGCGAACGCGTGGTCTTCGGCCGGCCGATCGGCCAGAACCAGGGCGTCCAATTTCCTATCGCGCGCGCTTACATCGACATGCGCGCCGCCGAGCTGATGGTGCGCGAAGCGGCCGCGCTCTACGAAGCCGGCAAGGACTGCGGCGCAGAAGCCAACATGGCAAAGCACCTCGCCGCCGAAGCATCGTGGGCCGCAGCCGACATGTGCGTGCAGACCCACGGCGGTTTCGGCTTCGCCGAGGAATTCGACATCGAGCGCAAATTCCGCGAGACCAGGCTCTATACGGTGGCGCCGATCTCGACGAATTTGGTCCTCTCCTACATTGCCGAGCATGTGCTCGGCTTGCCGAGGTCGTATTGAGTAATCCGCTTCCGCTGTCCGGGCTTCTCGTCGTCTCGCTGGAACAGGCGGTCGCCGCGCCGATGTGCACGTGTCGGCTCGCCGACGCCGGCGCGCGCGTTATCAAAATCGAGCGGCCGGAGGGCGATTTTGCGCGCGGCTACGACGACCTCGTCCACGGCGAGTGCAGTTATTTCGTCTGGCTCAACCGCGGCAAGGAATTGGTCGTGCTCGATCTCGGCAAGGTCGAGGACACCGCACTGCTAGGGGCCATGCTCGCGCGCGCCGATGTGTTCGTGCAGAACCTGAAACCCGGCGCGACGGCCAGGCTCGGCTTTCCTATCGCCAAATTGCGGCGCGAGCACCCGCGGCTCATCTGCTGCTCGATTTCCGGATTCGGCGAGAGTGGGCCGCACGCCAAGCGCAAGGCCTACGACATGCTGATCCAAGCCGAATCCGGCCTTGCTTCGATCACCGGCACGGCTGAGCCGTCGCGCGTCGGCGTCTCGGTCGTCGACATCGCTTCGGGCATGAATGCCTATGAGGCGATCCTTGAGGCGCTGATCGCACGCCAACGAACGGGCGAAGGCGCCGAGCTGTCGATCTCGATGTTCGATGCGATGGCCGACTGGATGACCGTGCCGCTCTTGCAGCAGGAAGCGGGCGCGCCGCCGCAACGGATCGGCCTGGCCCATACCTCGATCTCGCCCTACGGCGCATTTCGGAGCCGAGACGGCGTCGACATCCTCATTTCCATCCAGAGCGACCGCGAATGGCGGGCGCTTGCCGAGAAAGTCTTGGGCGATAGGGCGCTTGCAGCCGATCCGGCCTTTGCCACCAATGTCGAGCGCGTCAAACACCGCGCCGCAACCGATGGCAAGGTCGCAAAAACGTTCGGCGCGCTCGATGCCGATGCGCTCGAGCAAAAGCTCGCCACAGCCGACATCGCCTTCGCCCGCGTCAATAGTCCGGCCGAGCTGGCGCGCCATCCGCACTTGCGGCGCATCAGTGTCGGCACGCCGAGCGGCCCGGTCTCCTATCCGGCGCCGGCCGAAGGCCACGCCGCCGCGTCCCGGAGTTACGGCCCGGTGCCGGCGCTGGGCGAGCATACCGACAAGGTGCGCGCGGAATTCATGCCGGCTACAATCGACGCAAAATAATCGGGGGAGGACTGCCATGGACATCGGCTTTATCGGTCTCGGCAATATGGGTGCGCACATGGCGCGCCGCCTGGTCGAGGCCGGGCACAAGGTCATCGTTTACGATACGCGTCAGGAAGCGATCGGCAATCTCGCCGCACTCGGCGCGATCGCGGCGCGCTCGCCGAAGGAGGTTGCCGACGCGGTGGAGACCGTGATGGTGAGCCTGCCGACACCGGATATCGTGCTCAAGGTCGCGACCGGTCCCGACGGCGTGATCGAAGGCAGGCGCGTGCGTCGCTTCGTCGATCTGTCGACAACCGGATCCGTCATGGCGCAGCGCATTTTCAAAATGCTCGCGGCAAAAAACATCGTGCAAATCGACGCGCCCGTCAGCGGCGGCGTTAAAGGCGCTGAAAAAGGCACCGTCGCCGTGATGGCGTCCGGACCGCGCGTCGACGTTGAAGCGGTCGAACCGGCGCTGAAAGTCATCGGTAAATTCTTCTACATCGGCGAGCGGCCGGGCGCCGGGCAGACGATGAAGCTTTGCAACAACGTGCTCTCCGCCGCCGCAATGGCCGCGACATCGGAGTCGATGGTGGTCGGGGTGAAGGCGGGTCTCGATCCGCGCACGATGGTCGACGTCATCAATGCCAGTTCCGGGCGCAGCACGGCGACCGAGCAGAAATTCCCCGAAGTCGTCATCCCGCGCAAATTCAATCAGGGATTCACGGCGGGGCTGATGATGAAGGACGTAAATTTGTTCGTCTCCGAGGCCAAAGCGCTCGGCGTGCCGGTCGAGGTGTGCGAGGCGGTTGCCGCATTGCTCAAGCTCACCTGCGATGAGATCGGGCCGGACAAGGATATCACGACGATCGTGCAGCCGATCGAGCAACGCGCCGGCGTCGAGGTGCGCGCGCCGAAAGCTTAGCCGCTTCGTTTGGGGTGCAAAGATTTCTGCGTTTCAATGAGGCCGCAGCCGAAATCCATGATTTGTCAATGGTTTCGGGAAAACCGACTTTGTGTGATGGCGGTCACTTCCCGGCTGGAGCGAGGCTCTAAATTGAGCTGCACTTCGGACGTCATCGGGTCATCTCTCGGTCCCCAAACCACCCCCCAATGACCCGCTATGACGTCCAAGGGGTGAGATCAGGTCCCCATACACCCCGAAGACCCTGGAACGGGTCAACCTCGCCCGCTCGGACGTAATGGTCCGGGCGGGCTTTTCCTTATGCGAATTATGTCCCATGCTTTGGTGGTCGGTCGAGAATTGGCCCCGAACATTGCGCGGCGACAGGCGTTATGCCACTCCCCCGTCCCACTCCAAGCCTGCTGACAGGATTGCCCGAACACCTTTCGGCAAATCTCTTTACCAGAGCGACACCGGTAAAGCTCAGCGCCGACGAAGTGCTGTTCCTGGCCGGCGATGCCGGCGACGGCTGCTATCGCGTCGAGGAGGGGCTGCTCAAAGTCACCATGGTGTCGCGCGGCGGCGGTGAACGCATCCTCGCCTTTCTCGGCCCGGGCGCGATTGTGGGCGAACTTTCGATCATTGACGGGCTGCCGCGTTCGGCCTCGGTCGTGGCGGTGCGCGCCGCCGCTCTGAGTTTTCTGAGCCGCGCAGCGTTCGAGGACTTCGCCAATAGGCATCCCGAGATCTACAAATCATTGGTGACGCTGATTGCCACGCGGCTGCGCGAGGCCGATGCGGCACTGGCGGCTGGCAGTTTCTTACCGCTGCGCGGCCGCGTCGCCTGCACGCTGCTCGAACTGGCGCAGGAGTTCGGCCAGGATGTCGGCGCGGGCCGCATCGTCATCCGCCAGAAAATCGGTCAGAGCGACCTCGCTGCCATGGCCGGCATCGCGCGCGAAAATGTCAGCCGCATTCTCAACGACTGGAAGCGGCGCAAACTGGTCAGCCGGCTGTCGGGTTATTATTGCCTCGAAGACAAGGCAAAGCTGCAAAACGAGGCCGAACTGTAGCCTTAGTCGGCCCGGCTACCGCCTTCGCGCAAGCCCCGCTAAAAGCCTTGTCATGAACAAGGCTACGGACGTGCCCCGGCTTGCCGACTTTCGCCGCATCGTCGTGAAGGTCGGCTCCTCGCTTTTGGTCGACGCCCAGGCCGGCAGGCTCAATGAAGCGTGGCTGGCTTCGCTGGCCGCCGATCTGGCCGCGCTGCATGGCGGTAAACGCGACCTGCTCGTGGTTTCGTCCGGCGCCATCGCGCTCGGCCGCACGGTGCTCAAATTGCCGGCGGGACCGCTTGAACTCGAGGACAGCCAGGCTGCCGCTGCGGTGGGCCAGATCGCACTGGCGCGCACCTGGACCGAGGCGTTGTCGCGCCATGCCATCACGGCCGGCCAGGTGCTGGTAACGCTCGGCGATACCGAAGAACGGCAGCGCTATCTCAACGCGCGCTCGACCATCGATAGACTTCTGCAATGGCGTGCGGTGCCGGTCATCAACGAGAACGATACCGTCGCAACCACCGAGATCCGGTATGGCGACAACGATCGACTGGCCGCGCGCGTTGCCACCATGGTGAGCGCCGATCTGGTGGTGCTGTTGTCCGACGTCGACGGCCTCTACGACGCGCCACCGGGCACGACATCATCGGCGCGACATATACCGCGCGTCGAACGCATTACGCCGGAGATCGAAGCGATGGCGGGCGCCGCCGGCTCGGGGCTGTCGCGCGGAGGTATGCAGACCAAGATCGAAGCGGCCAAGATCACGACCGGATCGGGGACGCACCTGGTGATCGCCTCGGGACACGTCGAGCACCCGCTCGACGCCATCGCCAAGGGCGCGCGATGCACCTGGTTCCTCACCGCCGGCAATCCGGTGACCGCGCGTAAGAAATGGATTGCCGGCTCGCTCGAACCCAAGGGCACGCTCATCATCGACGCCGGCGCCGTCGCCGCGCTACGGCGTGGCAACAGCCTGCTGCCGGTCGGGGTCGTGCGGATCGAGGGCGATTTCGCCCGCGGCGACGCGGTTATCATCCGCGGGCCAGACGGCGCGGAGATCGGGCGGGGGTTGTGCGCCTATGACGCCGAGGATGCGCAAAAGATCAGGGGCCGCTTGTCCGGCGACATTGGCAGGATTCTCGGCTTTTCCGGGCGGGCCGAGATGATCCATCGCGACGATCTGGTTGTCGGTCGGGACTAAGCGCGTCGCCCTGAGCCAGCAGGCTTCCGCAGAAAAGATGAACCCCGGCCGCTACTGCGACCGGGGTTCGACACCGGGTGATTGAGGGTGAGGGGCTGGGGGGCTTCGCCCGGCGTCTGACGATTAACGGCGCTGTTGGGGGGTGGTTCCGGCCTGTTGCATATTTTTTTTCGTCCTCCCGGCGGCACTTTTCCCCCTATTTTGAATTCCTTTGCGACTGCGCGCACGACGGTCAGTCCGCGGCGACGCGGGACCAGGAAAATTGCCGCCAAAATCGTCGGCGAGGTTGATGCGCCGGCCGCCGGGCAAGACCAAATAACGCGAAAATACGCGCAAATGCCCCTCTTCGCCGCTACGTCCCTCGACCACATAAGTTGTCCCGATCGGAAAACGCTTGGGCAGACGGCTCGGCTTATGACTTGCTGACAAATGCATGACATCCTCTCGTTTGTGGGGATCCAAATGGCGAACGCCGGTAATTTCCCCGAAGTTCCTCGAATTCTGTGACGATTCCGCGAATGCTGTGGATTGCTGTGGGCATCTGCGTCGGGCCAACGGCCTTGCCGGTCGCCTCGCCGGGGATGGCCGAACATGGTAGGAGGTTCCCGAATGCAAGACGGATCAATGCCATGAGGGCTCAATGAACGCCCCGCTTAAGGCGGTCGCAGGTTCCGGGAAGCTCGAACCCACGCTCGGAGCCACCATGCGCGAGATCGGCCGCGAAGCGCGCAAGGCCGCGCGCACGCTGGCGCTTGCCCCCGCCCCGCAAAAGAATTGGGCGCTCGCCGCTATGGCCAAGGCGATCCGTAGCGCACGGGCTGCGATTCTTGCCGCCAATGCGGAGGATCGGGCGCAGGCGAAGTCCGGCGGCGCCACCTCGGCTTTCCTCGACCGCTTATCGCTCGATGCCGCGCGCGTCGACGCGATGGCGGCCGGACTCGATGTGATCCGCAAACTCAAAGATCCGGTCGGCATCGTCACGGCGTCGTGGCGCCGGCCCAATGGCATGCGCATCGAGCGCGTGCGGGTTCCGCTCGGCGTCGTCGGCGTGATTTATGAGAGCCGGCCCAATGTCACCGCGGACGCCGGGGCGCTTTGCCTTAAGGCTGGCAACGCCGCGATTCTCCGCGGCGGTTCCGAGAGTTTTCGTTCGTGTCGCGCGATCCACGCCGCGCTGGTCGAAGGCCTGGTCGAAGCCGGGCTGCCCGCGTCGGCCATCGCGATCATCCCGACGCGCGATCGTGAGGCCGTCGGCATGATGCTGGCCGGGCTCGATGGCGCGATCGACGTGATCGTGCCGCGCGGCGGCAAAAATCTGGTCGGGCGGGTACAGACCGAGGCTCGCGTGCCGGTCTTCGCTCACCTCGAAGGCGTCTGCCATGTCTATGTCGACGGCAACGCCAAGCTCGGCATGGCCAAATCGATCGTGCTGAATGCCAAAATGCGCCGTACCGGCGTATGCGGGGCGGCCGAGACCCTGCTGGTCGATCGCGCGGGCGTCGCGAAGCTCCTCAAGCCTCTTGTGACCATGCTGCTTGATGCCGGTTGCGAGATCCGCGGCGATGCCGCCGTCCAGGCCGTCGATAGCCGGGTGAAGCCTGCAAGCAAGGCCGACTGGGGCGCCGAATATCTCGACGCTATCCTGACTGCCGGCGTGGTCGACGGCGTCGATGCCGCGATCGCGCATATCGAGCGCTACGGCTCGCGTCACACCGACGCGATCGTGACTGAAGACAAGAAGGCGGCGGAGAAGTTCTTGCGCGAAGTCGATTCGGCGATCGTGCTGCACAACGCGTCGACGCAGTTCGCCGACGGCGCCGAGTTCGGTTTTGGCGCCGAGATCGGCATCGCTACCGGCAGACTGCACGCGCGCGGTCCGGTCGGCGTCGAACAACTCACGACTTTCAAGTACCGCATACGCGGCAGCGGGCAGACACGGCCATAATCGTTCGCGGCTATTGTCGCGGATGGTTGGACGCAGGCGGCGGGCGATACGTGGGGAGGGGGCTCTTTCTGAAAGCCATGAACTGGGAGCTCGTTCCTGCGCGCCAGGTTGCCGCAACGCCCGGTCGCCGTGGCTGTATCGCGCTGCCTCCGCATGCCCGAGGCATGCGCATCGGCCTGTTCGGCGGCACATTCGATCCGCCCCATGCGGCCCACCGTGCGGCTTCGTTATTGGCGCTGCGACGGCTCGGTCTTGATCGGCTGTGGTGGCTGGTTACGCCGGGCAATCCGCTCAAGGACGTTCGCGGCCTCGCCCCGCTGGCTGAGCGCCTCGCCGCCGCGCGCGCCCTTGCCCATCATCCGCGCATCGACGTCACCGATTTCGAGGCCGATCTCGGCACCAACTACACCTATGGCACGATCAGATACCTCATCCGGAGTTGTCCGGGCGTGCATTTCGTCTGGATAATGGGCGCCGATAATTTGCGCCACTTTCATCGCTGGCAGCGCTGGCGCGACATCGCGGCGCTGGTTCCGATCGCGGTGATTGATCGGCTGGGCCCGAGCCTTTACTCGATTGCAGGCGTCGCCGGTCAGGCGCTGGCCTGGGCGCGGATCCCCGAAGCAGCGGCGACGATGCTGCCAAAACGAAGGCCGCCGGCCTGGATTTACCTGCACGGCCTCAAATCGCCGCTGTCGTCGACGGCGCTGCGCGCGGCACGTGCTTTGAGCAAACCGGGAAAGAAAGCCCGCTAAATGACAGTTCCTTGAAGGCATGGTAGTTGAAACCGTTAACTGGGCGTGACTATCTTAAGCAGTGCAAGCCCTGGATTCGGTGGCCGGGGCTGAAATGGAGCGATAAGGAAAGCCGATAAGCGAAATTTGGAGCGAAAGGATAAGCAACCCTGTCCACAGTTGTAATCCCCCGGGCCGAACGTCGCGCGCCCGAAGCGGTCTCCAGAATGCATCTTGACGCTGAGGAGATCCTCCGCATCGTCCTCGCCCGCCTCGACGACATGAAGGCCGAGGACACCCTCACCATCGATCTTCGGGAAAAATCTTCAATCGGCGACTATATGGTCGTCTCCTCCGGCCGGTCGCAGCGTCATGTTGGATCGGTGGCCGACAGGATCGTCGAGGATTTGCATAAAGCCGGCCTTCGCGCGCGCGTCGAAGGCATGCCGCATTGCGATTGGGTGCTGATCGACGCGGGCGACGTCATCGTCCACGTCTTTCGTCCCGAAGTGCGGGACTTCTATAATCTCGAAAAGATGTGGCTGGCAGGCCGATCGGCGCGGCGCGCAAGCTAGTTTGCGCGTAAAGGGGCATCACCGCAGCCCGTCATTCCGGGATCGGAATGACGTCGCCCAATCACACCGAAGCCGTGATCCACTGCTCGAGCTTTTGCTTCGGCTGCGCGCCGACCTGCCGCGAGGCGAGTTGACCGTCCTTGAACAGCATCAGCGTCGGGATCGACATGATGCCGTACTTAGCCGCAGTGCCCGGATTTTCGTCGACATTGAGCTTGACGATCTTCACCTTGCCATTGAGCGAATTGGAAATCTCCTCGAGCGCCGGCGCGATCATCCGGCACGGGCCGCACCATTCCGCCCAGAAATCGACGACCACGGGCCCGCTCGCCTTGAGCACGTCCTTATCGAACGTTGCATCAGTTGTTTTCTCGACCATGAAATGCCTCGTCTTTTTAAGGGAATCGGCGGCCCGGGGCGATCAACCTATGAACCGCTCCTTCGGCCGTCAAGGCACCTCACCGGAGCGTGACAGGCCTTCATTAGGGCTTTGCAAAGTCCCGCGACATCGCTGCGTCCATGGCCGCGGCTGGGACTTCGATCAGCGTGGGCCCGTTCGTAAAGAGCAGGGCAGCGCGGACCGTCTTTTCCGGATAGATACGCGCCAGCACGGCGCGGTAACGCGCCAGCTGCGTGACATACGGCTGAACTTCTTCGAGCTCATGCGGCAGCACCCGGTCGGTCTTGTAGTCTGCAATCAGGATGGCATCGTGAGTGACGACCAAGCGGTCCACCTGTCCGGGTATGTCAACTAACTCGCCGTCGGCGCGCGCAATGCGACCGACGATCGGAACTTCGGCACGGCTGCCCGGCGCGAATACTTCGGCAAAGTTCGGCGCATCGAGAATGGCTAACACCTGCCGCGCAAGTTCGGCTTGCTCGGCGGACGAATAATCCTTTGCGGCGTGGGCGAGATAACGCTTGGCGGCGTCCTGGCGGTTCGCCGGCGGAATATCGGGCAGCGATTGCATCAGCCGGTGCACGATGCGCCCCCGCTCAAGCGCCTTTTGCCGCTCGGCGGCGGAAGCGCCGCGTGCTGCGCGTCCGATCTCTTCCTCAAAGGCGGATGAGGGCGCTAGCGGCGCAATGTGTCGCGCGACGGCCGGCACGGCCTGTCGCAGCCAGGACGGCAATTCTTGCGGTGCAGATGCTCTTTCTTTGTCCGCTTCGGCCGCTGTATCCGCCGAGACTGGCCCTGCAGTTTCCTTGCAATACCGCAAGACTTTTCCCTCGCCGTCGGCTGCCTCGCTCAAGAACGGACCGAGCGCGTCGCGCACCAGATCGTACCAGCAGCCATCCGGCCGCTTTCTTTCGCCTTCGGCGCCGCAGACGATCAGCCGGTCGGCGGCGCGGGTCATGGCGACATAAAGGAGCCGGCGATATTCGTGTTCGGCTTCGGCGAGCGCTTCCTGCCGCGCCACGGCGACAGGCGGCGCATCGTCGGCCTTGCGCCCCGCCCAGAGCGTCGCGCCGCCGGTAAGCGTCAACAGCCGCGGGTGTCTTGGCCCAGCGGGCGGCGTCATCGTATCGGCCAGAATGACGATCGGCGCTTCGAGGCCCTTGGCGCCGTGCACCGTCATCACCCGCACTTCGTTGCGCGCGATCTCCATGTCGCGTTTCACTTCGGCGCGCGCCTCGCGCAGCCAGGCGAGAAAACCTTGCAGCGACGCCGTCTCGCGCCGCTCATAATCGAGGGCGAGGTTGAGGAACTCGTCGAGCGCGTCGTTGGCTTCCGCGCCAAGCCGCGCGAGGAAACGATGCCGGGCGCGGCCGGCGCCGAGAATTTCCGCGTAAAACGCGAACGGCGTTTTGTTTCGGGCATCCCCCGCCAACTTGTCGAGACGCGCGTTGGCGTCGGCAAATCTGTCGCTTTCACCGGCATTGCGCCGCAGCGCCTCGCGTAGCGACAGCGTGGCGCGATCCCAGGCGATCGCGAACAAATCGTCGTCGGTGAAACCGAACAGCGGGCTGCGCAGCACGGTCGCCAGCGCGAGATCGTCGGCCGGCAGCAGCAGCGCGTCGGCCAGCGCGATCAGGTCCATGACCGCGATATGCTCGGTGAGCACCAGCCGGTCGGCGCCGGCGACCTCGACCTTCTCGTGCTTTAGCGCCCGGATGATCGCCTCAAACAGTTCGCCGCGCTGGCGCACCAGGATCAAAACGTCGCCGTAGCGCGCTGGGCGGCGCTCGAAGCCGACCGGCTCGTAGCCGTCGACCAGCCGCCGCACCGTGCGCGCGATCCGTTGCGCCAGTTTCACCCGCGGGCTCGTTTCGCTCACGGTATCGAACGGCGCATCCCAGCCTTCGATCTCTGCGCGTTCGTCCGGCTCGACCGGTTCCCAGATTTCGACCTTGCCGGGCGGCGTGTCGGGCAGTGCGATGTGCGGCGGGAAGCCCGCGTGATCCGAGGTGACGCTCGGCGCGATGTCCCTGAACACGATGTCCACCGCGGCCAAGATGCTTTCGCCAGAACGGAACGAGTGCTCAAGCCGGCCGGGCACGAATTCAAGTCCGCTTGCCGCGTGCGCGCGTTCAAAGTAGCGGCGCATTTCCGCAAACTCCTTCGGTGCGGCGTTCTGGAACGAGTAGATCGACTGCTTTTCGTCGCCGACCGCGAAAATGGTGCGCGTCACGCTGCGCGCACCGGCGCCGGCGGTGAATTCCGCCACCAATTGCCGGACGATCTGCCACTGCTTGTGGCTCGTGTCCTGCGCCTCGTCGATCAGCAAATGATCGATGCCGAAGTCGAGCTTGTAATGGACCCAGGCCGCATCGACACTGGTGAGAAGCTGCAGCGTCTTGTCGATGAGGTCGTCGTAATCCAGAAGCCCGCGGCGCGCCTTTTCGTTGTGATAACGCGTCAGCACCGCATGCGCGACCGTCAGCAGAGCGGCGGAGCGGTCGCGGCAGATGACGGCGCGGAGGCGATCCAGCAGGGCGCAGACGCGGCCTTGCTCCGCGCTCAGCCGTTCAAGCAGCCTCGCGTCCTTGATCGCTCTGGTCGCGATGGATTTGCGCGGCGAGCGATCATTGGCGGTGCAGAAAATATCGAGATAGGTCTCGACCCGGTCGGAGCGCGGCAGTGAGGCGAGCAGGCTAAAGCGCCGCGCCTGCTCGGCATCGGTCTTGCCGCCCTGAGCCAAGGCAACCGCGAGCGTGGTCCATTCATGTGGCGCGATGGAGGAACCGGCGAAGAATTCGTCTTCGATGCTGGCGCGATCCTCGGCCGGATCGAGGCCGAGCGCACGCGACAACGCGGCGATTGCGCCATCGACGTCGCCCGCGCTCATCACCCAGGCGCCGATGGCGTCGCGCCGGCCGATCGCCGCGCGGACCATGTCACGAAACGTCTGGTCGGCCGCCGCCGTCATGGCCGTGGCGAGCGCTCGGCCAAGGTCGCTTTCGGGTGCCAGCGCGCCGTCGAGCAACACGGCAAGCGTCAATCGTTCCAGCAGCTGCGTTTGCTCGGTCTCATCGAGCACGGTGAAGCGGGCGGCGACGTTGGCTTCGAACGGAAACTGGTGCAGCAACTGCGTGCAGAAGGCGTGGATGGTCTGCACCTTGAGACCGCCGGGCGTCTCCAGCGCGCGGGCAAATAGTCGACGTGCGATCGCCCGCCGCTCGGCATCGGGCGTCATCTCCGAGCGGGTGCGGATCGCATCGTCCAGCGCGGCGTCGTCGAGCGTCGTCCAAGTGGCGAGCGTGTCGAACACGCGCTTTGCCATATTGGCAGCGGCCGCCTTGGTGAAGGTGATGCAGAGGATTTTCTCCGGTTCGACGCCGTCGAGCAAGAGATTGATCACGCGCTGCGCCAGCACATGGGTCTTGCCCGATCCGGCATTGGCGGCGACCCAGGCCGAAACGGCCGGATCGGCGACCTCGCGCTGCAGTTTCGTCACCGTTGGCGGAATGCGATCCGGCGTCCTCATTCGCCGCCCCCGACGTCATCGATCTCGCCGCCGCTGCGCGACCATTCCTTCACGCGCGCGAGATGGTCGTAATCGCCGTAATGCGTCCGCCACATCGGATGCACGAGCGAGCGGTAGGGTTCGGTTTCGTCCTCGAAGCGCCGCGCCAGGCCAGTGAGTTTTTCTAGCGCGCGGTCGGCCTCACGGTCCGGCGTGCTGTCCTTCAGTTTGATCGGTTCGTATTTGCCAGGTGGCTCGCCGCCCTTCAGCAACACATAAGCGATCTCGGCGATGGAAGCGTCGGCTGGAATGTTCTTGAAGCCACCCTTGCGCAGCATCGCGGCTTCCAACGTGAGTTGTGGCGCGAGTCCCGCCCGCACCTGCTTTGCACTCCGCGCCGCGCCGGTCTTGTAGTCGATAATGACATAGCGGCCATCGGCGCAGCGTTCGACGCGATCGGCGATCCCGCGCAACTTGAACAAGCCGTCGTTTAGCGGAATGTCGATTCCGCCGCGAATCTCCGCGGAAATCGAAGCAATGGCGGTGCGCCGCTCCACTTCCCAGCGCGCGAACCAGTGCGTGATGCGCAGGAAGCGCGGCCACCAGAAGGCGCGCGCCTCCGGAAAATCCTCCAGCGCGGCGAAGTGCGGCTCGCCCATCGCGATGAGTTCGCCCGCCGGATCCGATGGCAGCTCCTTGGCAAAGCGCTTGGTGAATTCGCCGATGGCGGCGTGGATGATCGTGCCGCGCTCGGCGGCGCCGGGGTCGGTATCGACTGCATCGAGCGGCTTCAGGCGCAATATATGCCTCGCGTAAATCGTATAAGGATCGCGCAACCAGTCCTCGATCTCGGTGACCGAAAGGCCTTTGGGCCGCGCCGCGCGCGGCGGTTTTGGCGCCGGCTGCGGCGCCGGCGCGATCTGCTCCGGCCGGTCGAGCTCGCGCGCCCAGAAGAGATAATTTTCGCCGCGCTCGACGGCCGCCCGCCACCGCGCGCCGGCGACCGCGGCAAGGCGCTGGATGAAGCGGGACGGCACTGTCGGCGTGCCGGCGATCTTGGCGGCGTAGCTCAAGATCACTTCGCGCGCGCCGAGAAGCTGGGCGAAGTCGTGCGCGGAAAGGCCGATGCGGCGCTCCGGCAGATCGAGGCCAAGGTCGAGACGCATCGGGCGGCTGAGCCAGGCGTCGTTATTGCTTTCCGGCGGCCACGTTCCCTCGACCAGGCCGCCGAGCACGACGCGGTCACTCGCAGTGAGCCGTGCTTCAAGCGGACCGAGGATGCGGACGCGCAATCCCGGCTGTGGCGGCCGGCGCACGACGTGGCCCGCCAGCGCCGCGGCAAACAGTTCGACGTAATCGGATTTCTGGACAAGCAGACCCTCGGCGGCCTCGCTGGCCGCAAGCTCATCGAGCGCGTCGGCAAGCCTCGCCCCGGCAGGCCCGGCAAAGGCGGCTGCATTGCCATCCTGCTGCGACAGCGCCGCCAATGACATCGCGGTGGCGGCCGGCAAGTTCGGCGAGCGAATGGAATTCGCGGCGGAGGCTTTCGAGCGGCCGGAGCGCGGCGGCGAGCTCGGCGACGAGCTCGCTGGCGGCGGCCAGTTCGCTGTCGGTCAGGTCGGTACGCGGGTCGGAATGATGCAGATCGACCGGTTCCTTGCGGCGATATTTGCCGAGCTGCTCACGAAAATTCGTCAGCGCGCGCGCGAGCCCGGCACTGCCGGCGCGCGGACGCGGCCCGCGCAGGACCGCACGTTCTAGCGCAGCGATGGCGTTCTGCTCGCCAAGCCGCAGCAATGGATGCTTGAGCAAGGCAAGCAGCGTCACCGGCGGGGTGCCATCGAGCGCCACCGCGGCGGCGAGCCGGGCGAAAATTCCGGCCGGCGTATCGGCCAGCGCATCGCCGCTGGAATCTTCAGCGGCAATGTTCCAGCGCGTCGAGCGCAGCGAGCACGCGGCGGCCGAGCGCGCGGTCCGGCGTGACCAGCGCCGCGGTCTTGCCGTCATGCACCGCTTCGCGCAGCGCGACCGCGATCGCGAGCGCCTCCTCCTCGGGATTGGCCGCTTCGATCATGGTCAGCGTGGCGAGCGCCGCATCGGCATGCGCTTCGAATGCCGGGTCGGCTGATGTCTGCCGCCATAGATCGGTTGCCGCGGCGGGCCGCAGCGCTTCCGAGACGAGCCGCTCGCGCCCGCGCGGCTGCGGCCAAGGGCACCACCGCAGTCGCGGCTCATGCCGATGCGCGTCAGCAGAGCCTGCATGGCGAATTGCGGATGGGCCGGCGCCGGCGCGATTTTCTTATCCGTCATCGCCCGCAATCAGCCGCCACGATGCTTCGTCGAGATCGGTATCGAGCCCGGGCAGTACCACGGCGCCGTGCGGCAGGTGTGCGATAGTGGCGATCAGTTCGGCGGTCGCCGGGATCGAACCGGTCGAGCCGGCGGCAATCACCGGGCTATCGGTCTTGCGCGCAAGCCGCGCCGCTTCGGCTTTGATCAGCAGATCGCGGCGCGTCACCGGCTCGATGCAGCCTGCTTCGCGCGAGTACTTGCGGCCACGCCTCACGCGCGATCTGCAAGAATTTTAGCGTGAGCTGCCAATAGGCATCGAACTTGTCGGGCACCAAATCGTTGAGCCGATCCCACGGCACGTCCCGCGTCGTCATGTCGTCGATCAGCCGCGCCAGATCATCGGCCAGCGCGCACGCCGCCGCCGGCGTCTGGGCGACGAGCGGAGTGCCGCTGGTGCCGTGAAGCTCGGGCGATTGAGCCCATTTGGTGACAAGTTGGGTCAAAAGGAGTCGGCGTTCGAGCGGATCGAGAGCCGGCGGCAAGGCGAGCGCATCCGCGGCGATGTCGCCGGCAGCGGCGTCGGCAAACGCGATTTCGTCCTCATCGATATCGCCGATCGCGACGATGCGGGGCAGGATGGCGGCGTCGCCGTTGCGCGCATCGAGGAAGGCCTCGCGCATCAGCCGGCAGGCGCGGCGCGTCGGCAGATAAAGTGTTGCCGAGGCCAGCGCGAGCGGGTCGTCGGCAACGGCAAAGCCGAGCTTGCCGTTGTTCAACGCCTCGATCAGCGTCGGCAGAAACGGCGCCGACGCCGGAATGGTGAAGATACGCGGGGTCATAGCGGTGATCGAATTCGCGGGGACGACGATCTATTTCAAATATCAGATTCTAGACCATAGCCGCGAGCGCCGCCTCGGCGGCGGCGACGGCCTGCGGCGTGCCGACATGCATCCAGATGCCTTCAAGGCGCAGCCCGAACAGCCGGCCCTTTTCGCCGGCGCGGTCGAACAAAAGCGTGAGCGGAAAAGTGCCCGCAGGCGGCGCGGCGAACAGCGCGGGCGAAAGGATCGACGCGCCGGCATAGATGAACGGCACCGCCTCTTGCTCGCCGCGGCGGCGCAGCTGGCCGTCAGGTAGCATGGCGTAATCGCCGCGGCCCTCGTAACCCAGGCTGCCGGTGGTCGGCGCCAGCAGCAGGAGCGCATCCATTGTTTTGGCATCGAAGTTTTCGGCGAGCCGCGCGAAATTGGGTTTGACGCCGTCCAGCCAGAGCGTGTCGGAATTGACCAGAAAAAACGGCGTATCGCCCAGTTCGGGCAGCGCCTTGACGATGCCGCCACCGGTGCCGAGCAATTCCCCGCGCTCATCGGAAATGACGATATGCGGCTTCCGGCGGGTCGAGAGATGCCGCTCCACCGCATCGGCGAGGTGGTGCACGTTCACCACGGCGCGCTCGACGCCCGCATCGGCAAGGCGATCGAGCCCGTAATCGATGAGAGATTTGCCGCCGACCTCGACCAGCGGCTTGGGGATGTGTCCGTTATACGGCCGCATGCGCGTACCAAGGCCCGCGGCCAGCACTATCGCGTTTTTCGGCATCATCGCATTGCCCGCCCAGCGATCGCGATCACACGAATTGCAATATCATAGCCCATCCGGAGCGGGCACATTTGTGGCGTACCAGGCCTTGAGCGCAGTCAACGCCGGATGCGCCAGCGAGCGCTGCAAGTAGTTCCATAGGCGGGGCATGTGATGCAGGTAAAGTGGCTTGCCATCGCGCCGGTCGAGCCGCGCAAAAATGCCGAGGATTTTCGTCGCCCGTTGCGCCGCCAGCGTTGCATAAATGCGCGTGAAACCGGCGGTATCGAATTCCCGGTCGCCGCTTAACCGGGCGCGCACGTAGCGGCCAAGCAACGCCATTTCCATCGCTTCCGGAATATCGACGCGGGCATCCTGAAGGAGCGAAGCGACGTCATAGGCGGCGGGGCCGACGAGCGCATCCTGAAAATCGAGAAGGCCGATCCGTGCGATGTCGTCGCGCTGCCCCAGCCATAACAGATTGGGCGAATGATAATCGCGCAACACCCACGTCGTCGGCGCGGCAATGGCCGGCAACAGCGCCTCGCGCCATAGCCTCACGAATGTTGCGCGTGCCGCTGCCGTGGCGGGGGCGCCGGCTCCGACCAGGTACCAGTCAAGCAGCAGCTCGGCCTCGATCAAAAACGCCTCCAGATCGTAGGGCGGCAAGCGATAATCGAGTTCTGACGTGAGCGGGAGCGTGTCCGGCAATTCTCGGCCGTGCAGCGCCACGAGAAGATCGACCGCCGCGGCATAGCGCACCTCGATCGGCGCCGGCGGGTCGCCGTCGACGAGACGGTCGTCGCCGAAATCCTCCATGACGATGAGGCCGCGGTCGAGGTCGGCGTGCAGGATTTCCGGCGCCGACAGGCCGAGACTGCGCAAACCGCCCGCCAGCGCGACATAAGGCACGATGTCCTCGGCGAGGTGCGCGATCGCGCTATAGGGCTGGCCGTCGCGCACCGGGGGGCCATCGGGACGGCGCGGTGCATTCATCAGGACGAATGTCCGATCGTTCAGCGTCAGGCGTTCGAAAATGCGCGTCGAGGCATCGCCCTGCATTCGCCTGCGATAGGCTTCGCCGAGGCCGGTTTCGTCGAGGAAGGCGCGGATGCGCGCGATGCGCTCCGCTCGCGGCGCGAAACTGCCATAGCCGACACAACGAACATTACGGACGTCAGGCCCGAGCGCAGCCGCGAGAGTGAACGCGATGTCGAAGCGGTCGGGTGGCAGACATCCCGCGGCGCGGTCGGGCCATTCCATCAGCACCACTGCGCCGTCGGGCAGATCGTCGAACCCGAGTTCGGCAAGCTCGGCCGCTCCGGAAAGTCGGTAGAGATCGGCATGAACGAGGGTGAAGCGCGGCGTTTCGTAGGCCTGCACGAAGGTGAAGGTCGGGCTCGGCACCTCGATCGTATCGTCGCCGGCGAGGTAACGAATCAGCGCCCGCGCGAAGGTCGTCTTGCCGGCGCCGAGGTCGCCTGACAGCGTGACAAGATCGCCGGGTTCGAGCGCCGCGGCGATATCGATCGCCAATCGCCGCGTCGCCTCTTCGTTCGCCAACGTCACGGTAAAGCTTGCGCCACCGGGGGTAGTCAGAAGCATCGCTACTCCGCGGCCGTCAGCGCGGCAGGTCGGCTGAGCGGAAATGTACATGTCACGGTAGTGCCTTGTCCGACTTCCGAAACGATCATTACCGTGCCGCCGTGCAGTTCCACGAATGAGCGGACAAGGGAGAGCCCAATTCCCGGGCCGCGATGCTGCGAGCCCAGCGAATGGGTCTCAAACCAGTCGAACACTTTTTCCAGTACCTGGGCCGGAATGCCGGGCCCTTGGTCGGTGACCGAGAAGATCACGGCGTCGACGTTGCGTTCAACCGACAAAGTAATGGTCGCGCCGGCGGGAGAAAAGCTTACGGCATTGGCCAAAAGGTTGAAGAGGATTTGCCGCACGCGCAGCCGGTCGGCGATAAAGCTGCCGATGTCGGTCGGCGCGCCGATGTTCAATGCGAGGCCTGCGCCCACCAGCCGATCTTGTACGCCTTCGGCGGCCGCCGCCATGGTTTCGCGGATATCGACCGGTCCGAGATTGAGGTGCATGCGACCGGCGTCGATGGTCGCCAGGTCGAGAATGTTGTTGATGAGCGCCAGTAAGGTATTCGTCGATATCGTGATGTAGTCGAGATATTCGCGCTGCTTTTCCGCCAGTGGTCCGGTCGCCGGATCGCCGAGGAGGTGCACAAAACCGATGATATTGGTCAGTGGCGAACGCAGCTCGTAGGACACATGGTGGACGAAATCGATCTTGATCTTGTCAGCGTCTTCGAGCGCTTCGTTGCGTTCCCGCAGGGCACGCTCGACATTGACCGTATCAGTGACGTCATGGAACGTGACCAATGTGGCGCCGTCGGGCAGCGGCACGGTCGTGCAATCGACCACGCTGCCGTCGCGCCGTTCGAGGCGGCCGGGAGTAGCTTCGCGGCTGTCGATCGCGGTAACGACCTCACGCAATGCCTGCCAGGCGGGCGCATCGCCGTGCAGCGGTTGGCATAGGGCGGTGATCTTTTCGATGTGCGGCCGGTCGGCAAGCGCGCGAAGCGGCAGCCGCCACATCCGGGCGAAGGCGGCATTGTGCAGCCGCAACCGGCCGTCGCTGCCAAAGACCGCAACGCCTTCGGCGAGATTGTCGAGCGTTTCGCCTTGAACGCGGATCAGTTCCTCAAAACGCCGCTCAAGATCGAGGCGCTCGGTGACGTCGTGGAAGAGGTAGGTGACCCCACCGTCCGGATTGGGGGTGGTGACGACGCGCAAAGTGCGCCCGTCGGGCAGATGCCAGGTATGTTCGTTGGCTTCGATGGCGCGATAAGCCTCGTGCAGCTGCGCCTTCCATTGGCGAAAATCCTGCTCCTCCGGCAGCTTGCGCGCCGCGCGCAAGACCTCGATCACCGCCGAGTCGGTCGGGCCCTGATCGAGGAAGCCGGCATCGAGATCCCACAGGGCACGATAGGCGGCATTGTAGAAAGTCAGCCGATGGTCGCCGCCAAACATGGCGACGCCGGTGGAAAGTTGATCGAGCGTGCGGCGATGCGCGTCGGCGAGGCGAGCGAGCGCGCCGCGCAAGGTTTCCACTTCGGTGGCGTCCATGCCAATTCCGGCGCTGCCGGTCTCGGTACGAAAATCGAGCACGTCAAAAGTCCGGCGGGCGCCGGCGACGACGGCGCGCAGCCGGCCGGCATAGGCGCCACCGCTCCCGTGCTCCTGCGCGATGTTTTCGCGCGCCGCGCTGTCGAGGAGCTCCAAGCGGCGCTCGATGGCGTCGGCGGGGCTCTTGGCTTCGACAGCGCGTGTGTACGCGGCGTTGACGAAGGTCAGATCCCCCTTCGCATCGCGCGTCCACAGCGGCGACGGCAATTTTTCGGCGAGCGCCCGCAGCGAGCCGAGTTCGGTAGATTGCCTCTCGTAACGGGTGAAGAGCTCCACAAGCTCGCGCTTGATGCCGCTGGCGTCCTTGAGGCGCAGCACGGCGCGGCCGCCGACGGCGCGGCCTTGCGCCTCGATCGGGTGACCCGCGAGCGTGGTGAGCGTCATCGAGAACGCTTCGCCGCGCGCGCGCAAGGCGTCTACCGCATGTTCCATCGCGGCTGCTTTGCCGGCATCGAGCCAGCTGCCGAATGCAAGCACGCGGCGTGCGGCGGCGGCTACGCCCAAAGCGGCCGGATCGCCCTCGATGGTGGGCTCGTCGGAACCAGCCAGCCAATCCACGACGACCTGAGGTTCGGAAAGAATGACCGCGTTGGCGCGATCGACTTCGTCGCGGAGTCTCGCGATTTCGTCGTGCGACCACGCTTCCAGTCGCGACGCGCGCGTGCGTGTGCGCACCAGCATGATCGCGGTAACGACGGCAAACAAAACAACGCCGAAAACCAATGCGAGAAACGCGATCTCGTGCTGGCCGATACTGCGGTGCGCGGTCAAGACCAGTTCTTGCAGCGCCAGCGACGGCTGCTCGGCCGCGGCAGCGGAGCGTGGCGCAATGGCGCTGATGGCCGCAAGGAATCCGCCAATTCCTCGCGGGCGCCACCGATGCGCATAGCCCCGGCTCGTCCGGATCGTGTCCGGCATGCCCCTTCGCCTCTGCTGGCTGCCGCCATCTCGCCAGCGGATCCGTCGCGGGGGAGCCCGCAAATCGGCCGACTTTACTCTCAAGCGGAATCGCGCCGAAAGAGTCCAGATCGTGAACGGGAACCGCGACGACGGCGAGACCTCCTTTGCAGGGCAGTAGAGGCGTCGAGGAGAAGAGACATTGGGCGAGGAAATTGGTTCGCCCATGGCTGTTTACCCATGGCCGTTTAATCGTGCTTGTTCGCAGCGTTTGGCGTCATTCCGGTGGACCCAAATCCGCCTGCGTGACGTTCAGTTGCGTCTAGATTGGTGGATTCAACAAGTGTTGCATGTTGTATGGGCGCGACTACTAACTGCGCGATGCGCATTCCTCGCTTGATTTCGATGGATTCAGCGCCGTGATTTACAAGAATTACTTGTAATTCCCCGCGATAGTCGGCGTCGACGGTTCCCGGTGCATTCAGCACGGTCACGCCATGGTGGATAGCTAAGCCGGAGCGCGGCCGGATCTGGCCTTCGCTTCCGGCCGGCAGTGCGATCGCAACGCCGGTCGGGATCAGGGCGCGTCCGCCCGGCGCGATCTCGACCGGCCTGTCGGCCTCGACCGCGGCAAGAAGATCGAGACCGGCGGCAAGCGCGCTTTGATACGCCGGCAACGGCAAGTCCACCGCATGCGGCAAACGCATGATGCGCAGCTCGGTGCTCACAGTTTGTTTCCTTCGAGGATAACGGCGATCCGCTCGATGAGCATGCGCGCGACGTCGTCCTTCGATTGCGGCGGCCAGGACTCGACGCCTGACGGCATGATCAGATGAATCGTGTTGCTGTCGCCGCCCATGATCCCGGTTACCGGCGAAACATCGTTGGCAAGGATCCAGTCGCAACCTTTCTTGGCGAGCTTGGTCTTGGCATTTTCGATAACGTGATCGGTTTCCGCGGCAAATCCGATGACGAGCCGCGGCCGGCCGGATTTGCGATGCGCGATTGTCGACAGGATATCGGGGTTCTCGATCAGCTTGAGCGTCGGTGTCCGGCCTGGTTTTTTCTTAATCTTGGTCGTGCTCGGCTCAGCCGCACGCCAATCGGCGACCGCGGCGGCGAAGATGGCGACGTCGGCCGGCAGCGCCTTCTCGACTGCATCGAGCATTTGCCGCGCCGTCTCGACCTTAATGACGGAAACGCCGGCCGGATCGGACACGTTGACCGGTCCGCTCACCAGAACAACGTCGGCGCCGGCCGCAGCGGCGGCCGCTGCAATGGCGTGGCCCTGCTTGCCCGACGAGCGATTGGCGATAAACCGCACCGGATCGATCGGCTCGCTGGTCGGGCCGGAGGTGACAAGAACGCGCCGGCCGGACAGCGGTCCGGCGCCGTGTAACAGCGCTTCGGCCGCGGCGACGATTTCAAGCGGCTCGGCCATGCGTCCGGTGCCGATTTCGCCGCGCTCGGCCATCTCGCCGGAATTCGGCCCGACGGCGCGAACGCCGTCGGCGGCAAGCTGTGCCAGATTGCGTTGGGTCGCCTTGGCCGCCCACATATGCGGGTTCATCGCCGGCGCAATGAGGGTCGGCTTGTCGGTTGCCAGCAAGACCGCGCTGGCAAGATCGTCGGCATGGCCGCCCGCCATTTTCGCGATCAGGTCGGCCGTCGCCGGCGCGACGATGACAAGGTCGGCATCGCGGGCGAGACGAATGTGGCCGACGTCGAATTCGCTCTGCGGATCGAACAGGTCGGTATAGGCGCGTTCGCCGGCAAGCGCGGCGACGGCAAGCGGCGTGACGAAGTGCTGCGCGGCCGAAGTGAGGATACAGCGCGTTTGCGCGCCGCGGTCTTGCAGCCGGCGGATCAGATCGAGCGACTTATAGGCGGCAATGCCGCCGCCGATGATCAGAAGGACACGTGGGACTTCGCGTGCAGGAGCGACGTATTCGTTCTGTCTCGTACGCTGCGCGGGCTTTTCGAAGCGGTCCGAAACTTCGTCGCCCATGCTCTCCGCCGCTTCCCGCAAGATGACGCGCACCTCGTCTTCCATCGAGCGGCCCTGCCGCGCCGCACGCAGCCGAAGCCGCTTTTTCAGTTTCTCGTCGAGCCGGCGGACGGTGAGGCTGGCCAATGGTGTTTCCCACAAGAGATCAGGATATTATCAGAACAATGATTGCATTGCAATCAATGCCATCACAAGTGCAGGAATGCGATCCAAGCCAATAAAGCCGCGATCACCCACAGCGCCGCGACGGTCCAACGGCTGCGGCGGGCCTCGGCCTTGTCGATTTCGGCGATGGTCTGTGGCGACAGCACCAGGCCGTCGCGGGTGACCTCGTCGAGCTGGTCGAGCACACGGGCGCCGCGCGTGAGCAGGCCCGGCGCGTTGCCGAGGAAGCGTCCGATCTCGACCGCACCTTCGGCGGCGCTTTCCAATTTGCCGGCGGGACCGAGATGCCGCGTCATCCATTCGCGTACCACCGGCTCGGCCGTGCTCCACATGTCGAGTTTGGGATCCATCGAACGCGCCACGCCCTCGACCACGACCATGGTCTTTTGCAACAGCAGCAATTCCGGCCGCGTGCGCATGTCGAACAGGCCGGTCACCTCGAACAACAGCGTGAGCAGCTTGGCCATGGAAATATCTTCGGCGGCGCGGTTGTGGATCGGCTCGCCGATGGCGCGGATGGCTTGGGCAAAATCTTCGATCAAATGTCGCGGCGGCACGTAGCCGGCCTCGAAATGAACCTGGGCGGTGCGATAATAATCGCGGGTGATGAAGCCGTGCAGGATTTCCGCCAGAAACAACCGCTCCTTGGCGCCAAGCCGGCCCATGATGCCGAAATCGACGGCGATCAGCCGGCCGTCATCGTCGACGAACAGATTGCCGGGGTGCATGTCGGCGTGAAAGAAGCCGTCGCGCAACGCGTGGCGCAGAAAGGTCTGGATCAGGGCGCGCGCGAGTTGCGGCAAGTCGAAGCCTTTGGCCACCAACCGCGTGCGGTCGGATAACGGCGTGGCGTCGATCCATTCCAGTGTGAGCACTTCCTTGGTGGTGCGGTCCCAATCGATCGCCGGCACGCGGAAATCCGGATCGTCCTTGGTGTTCTCGGCCATTTCCGAAAGCGCCGCTGCTTCGAGGCGGAAATCCATTTCGACCATGACCGAACGCCGCAAAGTGTCGACCACTTCGACCAGCCGCAGTCGCCGCGCCTCGGCGGAAAGATTTTCGGCGTGCTGCGCGGCGAAGGTGAAGGCTGTGAGGTCGGCGTGGAAGCGCCGCTCGATGCCGGGCCGCAGCACTTTTACGGCGACAGCGCGCGGCTCGGTCGCGGATCCGACCGTTGCCCGGTGCACTTGCGCGATCGAGGCGGCGGCGACCGCGGGACCGAAGCTCGCATAGATCGAAGCGACCGGCCCGCCGAACGAGGCGGCAACCGCCGCTTCGGCCTCGGCTTGCGGAAACGGCGGCATCTGGTCCTGCAGCCGCTCAAGGTCATGCGCTAAGGCAGCGCCGACCACATCCGGTCGCGTTGCCAGGAATTGACCGAGCTTGACATAGCTCGGACCGAGCCGGGTGAGCGCCGCCGACAGCCGCGTTTCCGAGGTATTGGCCGATCGCCGCTCGAAGAGACGCGCAATCCGCAACAGCGGGCGCGCCGGCACCGGCACCATTGCCGGATCGACGATGCCGAAAACGCCCTCGCGGGCGAACACGAAACCGGCGCGGCCAAGGCGGACGAGATGCGTGGGAGCCGAAATCACAAACGCCAGCCGGAATGCAGCGCCACGATGCCGCCGCTCATCGATTGGAACGAGACTCGGGCAAAGCCGGCCATCCGCAACATGGCGGCGAAGTCTTGCGGGCTCGGGAAGTGGCGGATCAATTCCACGAGATAGCGATAGGACTCGGCATCGCCGGTGACCGCACGGCCGAGCGCGGGAATGACGTTGAACGAATAGAAGTCATAGAGCCGGTCAAGACCGGGCACATCGATGGCCGAGAATTCGAGGCACACGAATTTTCCGCCGATTTTGAGCACGCGATAGGCCTCGGCGAGCGCTTGTTCGATGCGCGGAACGTTGCGAATGCCGAATGCGATGGTCGCGGCATCGAAGCTCTTGTCCGTAAACGGCAATGCTTCGGCGTTGGCTTCAGTGAAGGTGATCGCGTCGCCGAAATGCCGCGCCACGGCACGCTCGCGGCCGATTTCGAGCATCTCGGCATTGATATCGCAGACCGTCACCCGTGTTTCTGCGCCGCCGCTCTCGATCGCCCGCAGGGCGACATCGCCGGTGCCGCCGGCGATATCGAGGAGCGTAAAGGGGAGATTTTTCGGCGGATTGATCGTCGTGACCAGCGCGTCTTTCCAGGCCCGATGCAGCCCGAACGACATCAGATCGTTCATCAGGTCGTAGCGGCGCGCGACACTATGGAAAACGTCATCGACCAGGGCTTGCTTGTCCTCAAGCGGCACCTGCCGGGCACCGAAATGAGCGGTCTCTGCCATCGCCGATCCTCTAAGCATAAGCATAGCGCGGCGCGGCCAGTGACGCTATGTGTTTGAAATTAACCATGTTGCCGCGTCAAAGCATGACCCCGAAACGTGGCTACCGGTTTTCGGTAAAGGTCATGCGCAAATAAAATACCGGATGAAGCGATGCCAGAACTTCCCGAAGTCGAAACCGTGCGTCGTGGCCTTGCACAAGCCATGGAGGGCGCACGCCTGGTCAAGGTCGAAGTCCGCCGCGGCGACCTGCGCTGGCCGTTACCGAAGGATTTTGCGCAGCGGCTCACAGGCGAGACCGTGACCGGCATCGGCCGGCGCGCCAAATATCTGCTCGCCGATCTTTCCTCCGGCGATGTGCTCTTGATGCATCTCGGCATGTCCGGCTCGTTTCATGTCATCCGCGAAAAAGACCGGCAGCTCGGCCGCTATCATCACGAGCGCGCAAAGCACGTCGCCCACGATCACGTCGTCTTTCACATGTCGTCCGGCGCGAGCGTGACCTTTAACGATCCGCGCCGCTTCGGCTCAATGAAGCTTGTGGCGCGGACCAAGCTCGACGCCGAGCCGCTGCTCAAAGAACTCGGCCCCGAGCCGCTCGGCAACGCATTCGATGCCGCCATGCTGGCGCGCGCCTGCCAGGGAAAAAAGACAAGTCTCAAGGCGGCTTTGCTGGACCAGCGGGTCGTCGCCGGTCTCGGCAATATCTACGTCTGCGAGGCGCTCTATCGCGCGCACCTCTCGCCCAAACGAATGGCGTCGACGATTGCCGGCAGAAAAGGCCAGCCGAACGAGCGCGCCGAACGGCTGATCGAGAGCATCAAGGCAGTGCTAAACGAGGCAATCAAGGCCGGCGGCTCATCGCTGCGCGATCATCGGCGCACCGACGGCGACCTCGGCATGTTCCAGCATAACTTCCGCGTCTACGATCGCGCGGGCGAGCCGTGCCGGACGCCCGGCTGCGGCGGCCTCGTCAAGCGCATCGTGCAGAACGGCCGCTCGACGTTCTACTGTCCGGTGTGTCAGAAGTGAATTTCCACTCGCCTCATGTCGGGGACGCTCAATGGCTTACCAGAACATCCTTGTCGAAACCCGCGGCCGGGTCGGCGTCATCAAACTCAACCGCCCGCAGGCGCTGAACGCGCTCAACGGCGCGCTGTTGGCTGAACTCGGGGAGGCCGTCGACCGGTTCGACGCCGACGCTGATATCGGCTGCATTATCATCACCGGCTCGGACAAGGCTTTCGCCGCCGGTGCCGACATCAAAGAGATGGTCGATAAGACATTCATCGACGCATTCCTAAGCAACTTGGCGGCGACCTGGGATCGCGTTGCGCATGTCCGCAAGCCGGTAATCGCTGCTGTCGCCGGCTTTGCTTTAGGCGGCGGCTGCGAACTTGCTCTGGAGTGCGACATCGTGATCGCCGCCGACAATGCCAAGTTCGGTCAGCCGGAGATCAAGCTTGGCATCATCCCAGGTATCGGCGGCACCCAACGGCTGCCGCGCGCCGTGGGCAAGGCCAAGGCGATGGACTTAATCCTCACCGGCCGCATGATGGATGTGCAGGAGGCCGAGCGCTCCGGCTTGGTGGCGCGCATCGTGCCGCTGCAAAGCCTCATGGAGGAGGCGCTCAAAGTCGCCGACACGATCGCATCGATGTCGCTGCCATCAGTGCTGGCGGCGAAGGAGGCGGTCAATCGCGCCTTCGAGACCTCGCTCGCCGAGGGGGTGCGCTTCGAGCGGCGCGTTTTTCATTCCCTGTTCGCGACGGCAGATCAGAAGGAAGGCATGGCAGCCTTCATCGAAAAGCGGCCTGCCAAATTCGAGCACAAATAGTCCCGGCGCGCTCCGTTCGGACCTATTATATTCCCGACATGTTGACTGCCGATGAACTGGAGCGTTATGCGCGCCACATCGTGTTGCGCGAAGTGGGCGGGCCGGGACAGGCCGCGCTCGGCCGCGCTCGCGTGCTGGTCGTCGGCGCCGGAGGGCTCGGTGCGCCGGTGCTGCTTTATCTCGCCGCCGCCGGCGTCGGCACGCTCGGCGTCGTCGACGATGACGTGGTGGCGCTGTCGAACTTGCAGCGGCAAGTGATCCACGCCACGCCGGATATCGGCGTGGCGAAGGTCGATAGCGCCGCGGCGATGATCCAGCGGCTCAACCCGCATGTCATCGTAAAGCAATACGACACCCGGCTGACCGCTAAAAATGTCCTCGAATTGATTGGCGACTATGACATCGTCGCCGACGGCTCGGACAATTTCACCACGCGCTATCTGGTGTCGGATGCCTGCTATTTTGCCAAGACGCCGCTGGTGACGGCCGCGCTCGGCACCTTCGACGGTACGCTCACCACGATCCGCGCCCATGAACGGTCCAAAGAGCGCGGCGCCGATGGCAAGCCGAACCCGACATACCGGTGCCTGTTTCCCGAGCCGCCGCCGCCCGGCACCGTCCCCGCTTGCGCCGAAGCCGGCATTCTCGGCGCGCTTGCCGGCGTGATCGGATCGATGATGGCGCTCGAAGTGATCCGGGAGATTGTCGGCTTCGGCGAGGGCTTGGTCGGCCGCCTCGTCATGCTCGACGCGCGCGCCATGCGCTTCGAGACCTTGCGCTATTCCTGGGATCCGGCGAACCCGCTGTCCGGCGAGCATCCGACGATTCACGACCTGTCAGCGCACGCCTAAAACGTCACCGGCTTTGCCGATGATAGACGCTGTTCGGCCGCATATCGGTGGCGGATGCCACGCGATTCGTCATGTTGAAGAAGCCGGCGACCGCCGCGATATCCCAAATATCGCGATCGCTGAAGCCGGCGCGGCGCACGCGTGCGCGGTCCTCCTCCTCGACCAGCCACGGCTCGGCGGTAAGTTTGACGGCGAAATCGAGCATGGCGCGATGGCGCTTCGACAAGCGGGCCACGCGATAATTCATCGCCATTAATTCGCCGAGCGGCGGATCGCCTGACAGCTGACGGACGGCGGCGCCATGGGCGACCAGACAATAATAGCAACGGTTATGCGCGGATACCGCAACCGCAATCATCTCGCGTTCGAGCTTGCTCAAACCCGACGGTGCCAGCATCAGGTCGTTGTACATGGCGACGAAGGCGGAAAGCGTCGCCATGTCGAAGGCGTAGGCCTTGAGCACGTTCGGCACGAAACCGAGCTTCTCCTCGCATTTGGCGAAATAGGCTGCCATGTCGGCGCTCAGCGGCGCCGGTGGAAGCTTTAGTGCCGTTGTTGTCGTGTCGTCGTCGACCGCCGCATTCGGTTGCGTTTTGCTGGCGGAGCTAGCGGTTTTTTTGCTGCGCTTGGCCATGATGATGACTTTCGTTGCGCCGCTTCTTCGGCGGCAATCGTAACTATATCAGGTGCACGAAATGACGCGGCGGAGCGGTAGCGGATACGCCGGGTGAACGAGTAATATCTCAAAGAATCGAGCGGGATAGGGGAAACATGAACGTCCAGGATATCCCCCGCAGCGACGACGACTATGCCGGCGTGGCGCTGATCGACGCAGCCGCGGCGCTCCTGGCCAAGCGTGCGCGCGGCATCCCGGACGGTTTTGTCGCCAGACTGTTCGGTCTTGCAGTGCCGGAGGATCTAGAACGCTACAGCGCAGCCGAACTTGCCGGCCTCGCCGAGCAATCGTGGTCGTTCCTCGCTGAGCGCAAAGCCGGCGTGCCTAAGATACGTTTCGAGCCGATTGCCGCGCCGCACGGCATTTCCGTGCTTGAGATCATCAACGACGACATGCCGTTCCTGGTCGATTCCGTCGCCGGTGAACTCAATCAACGCGGTCTCGACATTCGCTTGTTCGTTCACCCGGTGTTTGTCGTCGAGCGTAACCTTGCGGGCGGGCTCACCACCTTCAAGGGCGCGCGCACGGTCGGCGGCCTGCGTGAGAGCTTCATATACCTTCATATCGAAGGGATGGAGGATGCGGCGCAGCGCGCCGAAATCGTCCAGGCGCTCGAGAATGTCCTCGCTGACGTGCGTGTCTGCGTCCAAGACTGGCAGCCCATGCTGGCGCGGGTTCGCGGCATCATCGCCGAGTTAAGAGAGAATCCGCCGCCGCTTCCAGTCGAAGAGATCGGCGAAGCGATCCAATTTCTGGAGTGGATCGCGGATGACAATTTTACGCTTCTCGGCGCGCGCGATTTTGCCTTCAGCGACAGCGCGGACGTGCTCGAACCGGCCTTCGCAAGCGGCCTCGGTCTGTTACGGTCGCGCGACACGCGGTTGTTACAGCGCTGGAACGAACCGCTGACCCTGACCGGGGATATTCGCGCGTTCCTGGAAGAACCGCAGCTCCTCATCGTAACCAAGTCGACAGTCCGCTCTCCCGTGCACCGGCGCGTCCAACTCGATTACATCGGCGTCAAACGCTTCGATCGTTCAGGCAAGCTCGTCGGCGAACACCGGTTCTGCGGCCTGTTCACGTCGACCGCCTACACCCGCCCGGCCCGCACCATTCCCTATCTGCGGCGTAAGACCGACAGGATCATCCGCCGCGCCGGCTTCGATCCGTCGAGCCACTCCGGCAAGGCGCTGGTCAATGTGCTCGAAACCTATCCGCGCGACGAGCTGTTCCAGCTCGACGAGGACACGCTTTATCAGTTTGCGCTTGCCGTTCTGCAACTCGACGAACGTCCGCGCGTGCGCGTGCTGCCGCGGCGCGACCGCTTCGACCGCTTCGTCTCGGTTCTGGTCTACGTTCCGCGCGATCGCTACGGCGGCCAGATCAGGGCGGCGATCGGCAATTATCTGGCCACAGCATTCAAAGGACGCTTAAGCGCCTATTACCCGTTCTTCCCGGAAGGGCCGCTGGTGCGCGTGCACTACATCATCGTGCGTTCCGATGGCGAGACGGCAAATCCGGACCGCGCGTCGCTCGATCGCGGCGTTGAAGCGATCGTGCGCAGCTGGACGGACGGGTTGCGCGAGGCGCTCGTTATCGGTCCCGACGCGGCGCGGGGGCGCACGCTCTTTACGCGTTATCGCGATGCCTTCCCGATCGATTACCGCGAGGTTTATTCCTCGACGATTGCAGTCGGCGACATTCGCGTCATCGAGGCGCTCACGCCGGAGCATCCGCTCGGCGTCGACTTTTATCGCCAGGGCGGCGCCGCGCCGTCACGCGCGGGCTTGAAGGTTTTCAGCCAAAGCCGGGCAATTTCGCTCTCGGAGCGCGTGCCGGTCTTGGAAAACATGGGATTTCGCGTCGTCGACGAGCGGACCTACCACATCGAGCCGTTGGACCGGGCCGAAGTCTGGTTTCATGACATGGAGCTCGAAAGTGCATCCGGTGAGCCAGTCGATCTGGCCGCCCTCGAGGGGCGACTGGAAGCTTGCTTCCTCGTCGTGATGGGGAAAAAGGCGGATAGCGACGGCTACAATGCGCTGGTGCTCGCAACCGGATTGGGCTGGCGCGACGTCGCGCTGATCCGGACCATTTCCCGCTTCCTGCGTCAAATTCGCGTGCCCTATTCGCAGGACTACATGTGGGCGACTTTGCGCAAATATCCCGGCATTGCCGGGCAGGTCGTACGCCTGTTCCAAACGCGCTTCGATCCGCATTTGCCGGTATCGCCGCATGAACGCGCGGCGCGTGAAGCCGCAATCGCTGCCGAAATCGACGCCGCGCTGCAAGCGGTCGAGAGCCTCGACGAGGATCGCATCCTTCGTCACTTCGTCAACGCGGTCACGGCCGCAATCCGCACTAATTTTTATCAGCTCGGCCGTGATGGGCGCGTCAAAGAGCTTATTGCGATCAAGTTTGCCAGCCGCCAAGTCGACGCTATGCCGCTGCCGCGGCCGCTGTACGAAATATTCGTCTATTCGCCGCGGGTCGAAGCCGTACACCTGCGCTTCGGCAAGGTGGCGCGCGGCGGTATTCGCTGGTCGGACCGGCCGCAGGATTTCCGCACCGAAGTACTCGGCCTGGTCAAAGCACAGAACGTCAAGAACGCGGTGATCGTGCCGGTGGGGGCCAAGGGCGGATTCGTGCCGAAATATCTGCCGCCCGGTGGGCCGCGCGAAGCGGTCCAGGCGGAAGGCGTCGCCACCTACAAGATGTTCATCTCGACGCTGCTCGACCTTACCGACAATATCGGCATCGGGACCAAGGGCGTAATCCCGCCGCCTGACGTCGTGCGCCATGACGGCGACGACTCCTATCTCGTGGTCGCCGCCGACAAGGGTACCGCGACGTTTTCCGACATCGCCAACGAGTTGGCGCTCGCGCACGATTTCTGGCTTGGCGATGCCTTCGCCTCAGGCGGCTCGGCCGGTTACGACCACAAGAAAATCGGCATCACGGCGCGCGGCGCCTGGGAATCGGTGAAACGCCATTTCCGCGAGATGGACGTCAACATTGCCAGTTCGCCGTTTACGGTCGTGGGCGTCGGCGATATGTCCGGCGACGTGTTCGGCAATGGCCTATTGCGCGAGCAGACGACCAAGCTCATCGCCGCCTTCGATCATCGCGACATATTCATCGATCCCGAGCCTGAGCCGGAACGGAGCTTCGCCGAACGCAAGCGGCTGTTCGATCTGCCGCGTTCGAGCTGGCAGGATTTCGACAGGACAGTGATCTCTAAGGGCGGCGGCGTTTATCCGCGCGCGGCCAAGGAAATCAGGCTTTCGCCCGAGGCGCAGCAGCTGTTCGGCGTCGGCGAGCGTCTGACCCCACAGGAACTGATCCGCGCCGTCCTTAGAGCGCCGGTCGATCTGTTTTTTTTCGGCGGCATCGGGACCTATATTCGCGCTTTCGACGAAACCGACGATGCGGTCGGCGACCGCGCCAACGACCCCATCCGCGTTGCCGCTAAGGATTTGCGCTGCAAAGTGATCGGCGAAGGCGCCAATCTCGGCATGACCCAGCGCGGCCGTATCGAGGCGGCATTCCACGGAATACGCCTCAATACCGACGCCATCGACAATTCCGCCGGCGTCAATACGTCCGACATGGAGGTCAATATCAAGATCGCGCTGAGTATTCCGTTGCGCGACGGCCGCCTGGCGTTGAATGCGCGCAATGCGCTTCTGGCCGAAATGACCGACGAGGTCGCGGGCCTCGTTCTTCGCAACAATTACCTGCAGCCGCTGGCGCTATCGCTTGCCGAGCGGCGTGGCATGGAGGATTTCGGCTTCCTGCAGCGTCTCATCCAGACGCTGGAAGCGCGCGGCTTGCTTGACCGCGCCGTGGAATATCTGCCTGACGATATGCAGCTGGCCGGGCGGCGGCGCCGGTCGGAGCCCTTCACCCGGCCTGAACTCTCGGTGCTGCTCGCCTATGCCAAGCTGACGCTATACGACGATCTTCTTGAATCCGCGGTGCCCGACGATCCTTATCTCGCGCGCGAGCTTGCCCGCTATTTTCCGAAAGCGATCGACGTTCGTTATCCCGACGCGCTCGAACATCATCGCCTGCGCCGCGAAATCATCGCCACGCAGCTTGCCAATTCGATGATCAATCGCGGCGGGCCGTCGCTGATCGTGCGGATCGCTGACCAGACCGGCGCCCTGCCGGCTGCGATCGCCTCGGCCTTCGCTGCCGTGCGCGACAGCTATGGCATGACCGCGCTGAATGGCGCGATCGACGGCCTCGACAACAAGGTTTCCGGCAAGCTTCAGCTCGATCTCTACGCGGCGGTGCAGGACGTGCTGCTCGATCGCATTGTGTGGTTCTTGCGCAATGTAGATCTTTCGAAAGGCCTCGCCGACGTCGTGGAGCATTATCGTCGCGGCATCGCCGCCGTGACCGCCGCGCTCGATGGCGCGCTGTCGCTGGACTTCCGCGACGCGCGTGCGGCGCGCCGGCAGGAACTCGTTGCGGCGGGTGTATCCGACGAGCTTGCCGGCCGCATCGCCGATCTCCGTGCGCTCAACGCCGCGTCCGACATCGTTCTGGTCGCCGATCGTACCAGCAAGCCGGTCGGCGAGGTCGCGGCGACCTATTTTGCCGCCGGTGCATTCTTTCGTCTCGATCGCATCGCCGGCGCCGCGAACAATATTCCGGTCACCGATTATTTCGACCGGCTGGCGCTCGATCGCGCGCGGGATTCGATCGGCGATTCCGAGCGCCGGCTCACCGCCGCGATGGTCGGCAATGGCGCCGCCGGCGCAGCCGCCGTCGAAGCCTGGGTCGCGCCACGCAAGAATGAGGTCGAGCGTATCCGCATGGCGATCCACGAGATTGCCAATTCCGGGCTTACGCTGTCGAAGCTCTCCGTCGCGGCGAGCCTGCTCGGAGATTTGGTGAAGAATTGAAGTCGATCAGAGTGCCGACCGCATTCGCGGGGCACCTTCACAAAAAAAGGAACCCCAAGCCATTACGCGCTTGGGGTCCTTAAGTTGTTGCCTCAACTCAGGCTTATCTGACCGGGTGACGGGGTGTCGGGGGGATGGGGAGCCACCCGGTCGGCCTTCATAAGGAAAAGATAGGATCGCCATTCTTGGATGCAATGCAGATCACGGTTTAGTGTGAAGTGATGCGGCAATGCGTTGCAACAGGTCAGCCAATTGCTTTTCGCATGCCCGCACGCCCTTACCGTAGTTCGCCGTCGGCATCGGGCAACCCATAGCGATGCAGGTCGGCGCCATGGATGTCGAGCCAAGCCCTGGCGCTTTCATGATCCGGGCAGATTCGCTGCACTAGGCGCCAGAACTTCGCGGAGTGATTCATCTCAACGAGATGAGCCACTTCGTGCGCGGCGAGGTAATCGAGTACATGGCTCGGCGCCAGAATGAGCCGCCAGGAAAATGACAGCATGCCGGTCGTCGAGCAGGAGCCCCAGCGGCTCGACTGATCGCGCACGGTGACGCGCCGGACGGCGAGGCCGAGATCGCGCGCATAGCGCAGGCTGGCGGCTTCCAGGTCGCGCTTGGCTTCACGGCGCAGAAAATCGCCGATACGCCGGTCGATGTGCGGAGCGCGGCCGGCAACGCACAGCAGCCGCTCGCCGTTGGCGTCTATCTCGGTCCATACCGTGCCGCGCGTGGCGTGGCGATGCGCGATCCGGTGCGGCAGGCCGCGCAGCGGCATGACGACGCCATCTGCAAACGGCGCCGCCTCCGGCAATCGGCCGAGCCGCGCCGCGATCCAGCCGCCGTGCTTCTGCGCGAACTCGCGTGCTTCCTTCAGCGTGCCGCGCGGCGGAATCGTCAGGATGACTTCGCGGGTCGCCGCCTGGATGCGCAGCGTATAGCGGCGCGCCTGACGGTGCCGCCGCAGCCGCACCGGATGGACCATTCCGTCGAAAACGACTTCGATCGTCCGCGGCTCGGTCGTGCGACGATAGAGCAGCGCATGCAGCGGCATGGCGGAGCACCCCGAATCCAATCGCGAGCGGGATAATGCCACATCGCCGATGCTCGTGGCGAGAATTGCGTTGCGCGACGATCGGCGATTATACGGTATGCAGCGCGACGCCGCTGCCCGTAGTCCGCCGCGTCCCGACGCCGTTATGCGCGGCGCGGCTCGACTGATTCATCGACAGCACGAAATCGGAAATGCGCGGCGCAATCTCCGAGCGGAACCGCGAACCGTTGAACACGCCGTAATGTCCGACGCCCGGCTGCAGCCAGTGCGCCTGGCGATCCGGTGGAATGTTGACGCACAAGCGGTGCGCCGCCTCGGTCTGGCCGACACCGGAAATATCGTCGTGCTCACCCTCGATGGTGAGGAGCGCGACGCGCTTGATCCGGCCGAGTTCGACCGGCCGGCCACGATGGGTCATCTCGCCCTTCGGCAGCGCATGGCGAACGAAAACGGTATCGACTGTCTGCAAATAGAATTCGGCCGCGAGATCCATCACGGCGAGATATTCGTCGTAGAACTCCTTGTGCTTCTGCGCCAAATCGCCGTCGCCGCGCACCAGATGGTGGAACAATTGTCTGTGCGCCTCGATATGGCGGTCGAGATTCATGCTGACGAAGCCGTTGAGCTGGAGGAAGCCGGGATAGACGTCGCGCATGAAGCCGGGATTTGGAAACGGCACCTTGGTGATGACGTGGCTGCGGAACCAATCGATGCCACGCTTTTCGGCAAGCTTATTCACGGCGGTCGGATTGCTGCGCGTATCGATTGGTCCGCCCATCAGCACCATGGAGGTCGGCACGTAGGGATCGTTGTCCGCCTCCATGATCGCGACCGCGGCCATGACCGGAACGGACGGCTGGCACACGGCGACCACGTGGGTGTCGCCGCCGAGCGCATGCAAGATCGAAATCACATAGTCGATGTAATCGTCGAGATCGAAACTTCCTTCCGACGTCGGCACCATGCGCGCATCGACCCAGTCGGTGACGTAAACGTCGTGGTTGGGCAGAAACGCCTCAACCGTGCCGCGCAACAGCGATGCGTAATGCCCCGACATCGGCGCAACGATCAACAGCCGCGGCTGCGGCCGCTTCGGCAGGTGTTCGAACACGCGCTCGAAATGGATGAGATTGCAGAACGGCCGCTCCCAGACGGTGGAGATGTGGATCGGCACGCGCTCGCCACCGACGAGCGTTGAATCGATGCGCCATTCCGGCCGGCCGTAGCGGCGCGTGGAGCGCTCGAACAGTTCGCAAGCCGCAGCGACCGATTTTCCGAACGTGGTGAAAGACAGCGGATTGACCGGGTTCTTGAAAAACAACCGCGTGGCGTCGGCCCAGGCCCGCGACGGATTGAGCGCCGCATGGCTCATTTCATAAAGCCAGTACAGTGGCGCCGAGAGAAGAATACCGTTGTCGCCCGGCACGGCCGGCGCGCCGCCAAACTCTCCGATGGCCATGGATGAACCTTGCCCGGCTTCTTGCTGCAGTGCAGCATTGCTTTGAGGATATGTCATATTAGCAACATAAATGCAATTTGTTTCAGTATTCCTTCAATTAGAGACGCCAGTGCCACTTCTGCGATGAAGGTCAACGCTTTGCAGCTTTTCGCAGTGCACATGGCGTCCCTACGCCCCTGACCGAATCGGCCGAAGTCTATTCTCCGGTCTGCATCAGCGAGCCGTGCCGGCGCGCGCTCTGCAACAGCTTGAGAAAGCCGAATACGCCGGCTGCAAACAGCACGGCATTGAGCGCCAGCGCGTCGAGCATCAGGTCGCCGCGATAAACCTTCTGGATCAGAAGCGTGCGCATGCCCTCGAACACATAGGTCGGCGGCAATACCCACGCCACCGGTTGCAGCCAGACCGGCAGCGTCGTGACCGGGTAATAGACGCAGGTCAGCGGCATGAACAAAAACATGATCGACCAGGCGAGGTTCTCCGCGCCCATGCCGTTGCGCAAGATCAGTCCAGACACAAAGATTCCGATCGCCCAGCTGGTCAACATCAGATTGAAAAAGAACGCGACCAGCGCGAATCCCAAGCCGTAGAGATTGAAGCCGAAGAAACCGATGGCAAGAAACGTCACCGGCACCGCTCCGATCGACAACCGTACCAGGCTCATGACCATCAACGCCGCGATGAATTCGATCGGCCGCAGCGGGCTCATCATCAGATTGCCGATATTGCGCGACCACATCTCCTCGAGAAACGAGATCGAAAAACCCAGTTGGCCGCGAAACAAAATGTCCCACAACAACACCGCGCCGATGAAAGTACCGCCGGCGCGCGCGAAGAAGCCGGCATTCGTCGTGATGTAATATTGCAGGAAGCCCCAGGTGACCATTTGCACCGTCGGCCAATAGACGAGGTCGAGAAGCCGCGGCCATGACGAGCGCAATAGGTACCAATACCGCAGCATCATCGCGCCGATGCGTTGCGGTGAGACGGCGTAGGCGCTCTCGGCACGTCCGTTCATTGCGCCGCCTCGCTCTCCACGCCGCTGCCGCGCGCCACATCGAGGAAGACCTCTTCCAGCGTGCGCCTGCCGTAGCGCGCCAACAGCTTTGCCGGCGTATCGTCATCCTCGATGCGGCCCCGCTTCATGATGATGACGCGCTCGCACAGCCGTTCGACCTCGGCCATGTTGTGCGAGGCCAGCAGCACCGTGGCATGTCGCTCGCGGCAGTATCGTTCGAGATGCGCACGCACCCAGTCGGCGGTATCGGGATCGAGCGACGCGGTCGGCTCGTCGAGCAACAGCACCTCCGGGTTGTTGATCAGCGCCTTGGCCAGCGAGACCCGCGTTTTTTGTCCGGACGAAAGCCGCCCGGTCGGCCGGTCGAGCAAATCGGTGAGATCGAGCTGGCGCCCAAGCTCGACAATGCGTCCGCGCAGATCCTCGACCCCATAAAGCATGCCGAACACGGTCAGGTTCTGCCGCACCGTCAGGCGCATCGGCACTTCGACATACGGACTTTCGAAATTCATTCGATGCAGGACGCGATAGCGCTGCCGCGGCATTTCCGCGCCAAGCACCGTCACGCGGCCGGACGTCGGTGTGGTCAGCCCCATGATGGTGGCGATGGTCGTGGTCTTGCCGGCGCCGTTGCCGCCGAGCAGACCCGTGATGGAGCCTGGCGTCAGCGTGAAGGAAATGCCGTCAACCGCCGGAATGGTTTTGTAGATTTTGACGAGGCGTTCGACGGCTATGGGAGGGAAGTCCGGCATCGCGCACATGTGGCCCGCTCCGCGGTCCGAGGCAAGAGGCGAAACAAGTGGCGAGACACTGGCAAAGCACGTAGCGCGGCGTGTGGTAGAGAGCCGAAGAAGATGCCAAAAAGGGTCCCGCGGAGGACGTTGTGAGCACCATCACGCTTGTGCAAGCCGAGCGCATCATCGATGCCGTCATCGAGCGCGGCGCGGCGCTCAACTGTCGGCCGTTGAGCGTGATCGTGGTCGAGCCGGGCTGCAAGGTAAAGGCGTTCAAGAAAGAAGACGGCTCCTCCATGATTCGTTTCGAAATGGCTTACGGCAAAGCCTACGCGGCGCTGTCGCTCGGCCGCAGCTCCAAACTCGTTCGCGAGCGGGCGCAAGAAAAGCCGATCTTCATGCGCTATCTGATCGCCGCAAGCGGCGAGCAGATTTTTCCCGAAGGCGGCGGCATGCTGATCCGCGACGATAACGGCGAAGTCATCGGCGCGGTCGGCGTGACCGGCGATACCGAGGACCGCGACGAGGAACTGGCGATCCACGGCATCCACGCCGCGGGATTGAAGACCGACGCGGATTGCGCCGGCATGGGCCGGCAAGTGGGCTTGCCGAAGACAAACTAAAACAAAGAGGAAACATGAAAATCGGACTTTTCGATCACGTCGAACACGGCGAACGGCCGCTGGCGACCCTGTTTGACGAGCGGCTGCGCTTCGCCGAAGCGGCCGATGCCGCCGGGTTCTATTGCCTGCACATTGCCGAACATCACGCCACGCCGCTCAACATGGTGCCGGTGCCGGGGGTCTATCTCGGCGCCGTGGCGCGCGCGACCAAGCAGATGCGGCTCGGACCGCTGGTTTATCTCTTACCGCTTTATTCGCCGCTCCGGCTGGTCGAGGAAATCTGCATGCTCGATCATTTAAGCCACGGCCGGCTCGATGTCGGCGTCGGGCGCGGCGTCTCGCCATACGAATTGAAATACCACAAGGTCGAGCACGATCAGTCGCGCGAGATTTTCGTCGATGCGTTCGACTGCGTCAGCGCCGCGTTGACCACCGATTCGCTGAGCTACAAGGGCGAACACTACGTCTACGAGAACGTCCCGATCGCGCTGCGGCCATTGCAGCAGCCGCATCCGCCGTTCTGGTACGCCTCGTCGAATGAAATCGGCTCGACCTGGGGCGGCGAACAGGGACTGCACTATGTGACGCTCGGTCCGATGGCGCTCGCCAAGGCCAATGTCGCCGCCTACAAGAAAGCGCTGGCCAAGCGCGGCGCGCCGGTGCAGCCCAAAGCCGAATTTCCCGGCGGCGCGGCGATCGGTGTGCAACGGCACATTTTTGTCGCCGACACGGATGCCGAAGCGCATCGTTTCGGCAAGCCGGCCATGGACAGGCACCTCGAACACATCAACTGGCTACGCGCGAAACACGGTCAGACCGGGTTGACCGGCCGCCTGAATGTGGAGCGTGGCGCGGATTTCGAGGCCTGTCTTGCCGACGGCACAGCCATCGCCGGCTCGCCGCAGACCGTGCGCACTGAGATCGAAAAGCAGGTCAAGGAACTCGGCGTCAATTATCTCCTGACGTACCTTTTCCTCGGCGCCATGTCATTCAGGGACGCAATGCGCTCGCTGGAACTGTTTCGCACCGAAGTCATGCCGCATTTGGCGAAGTTGTAATTTCGTCATTCCGGGGCCGAGCGCAGCGAGGAGCCCGGAATCCATAATCACAATCATTCATAAAAATGGCTGTGGAGGTTATTCTGCGCTGTCTATGACTATGGATTCCGGACTTGCCGCTTTGCGGCAATCCGGAATGACCACAAACGTGGTCACTTCCCCGCGTCGTCCACTGGCCGGTGTTGATCGGCCCGCAGCGCGTCGGGGTGCGGCATGGCGATGACGTTGTAGCCGGAATCGACGAAATGGATTTCGCCAGTGACGCCGGTCGACAGATCCGAAAGAAGATAAAGCCCCGCGCCGCCGAGCTCGTCGAGGGTCACGCCGCGATGCAGCGGCGAGTGCCGCTGCTGGAACGCGAACATCGCCCGCGCGTCGCCGATTCCGGCGCCGGCCAGTGTGCGGATCGGTCCTGCCGAGATCGCGTTGACGCGGATCGCGCTGCCGCCGAAATCGACGGCGAGATAGCGCACCGAGGCTTCGAGCGCCGCTTTGGCGGGGCCCATGGCATTGTAGTTCGGCATCGCGCGTTCGCCGCCGTTGTAGGTGAGCGTCAGCATCGCCCCGCCGTTCGGCATCAGCGCCGCCGCACGCTTCGCCGCCTCGGTGAAGGAAAAGCACGAGATCAGCATGGTGTGGAGAAAATTATCGCGCGTGGTATCGGCATAGCGGCCGGTCAGCTGGGCCTTGTCGGAAAAAGCGACGGCGTGGACGAGGAAATCGAGCGTTCCCCAGGCGCGGCCAAGCTCGGCGAACACCGCATCGACCGAGGCAATGTTCTCGACGTCGCACTGCATGACGAGATCGGCGCCGACCGACGCCGCCAGCGGTTTGACGCGTTTGCCGAGCGCATCGCCCTGATAGGTGAAGGCAAGCTTGGCGTCGTGCGCGGCGAGCGTTTTGGCGATGCCCCAAGCGATCGAGTGATCGTTGGCGACCCCCATGATCAGGCCGCGCTTGCCCTGCATCAGCCCCGCCATGCGTCAGGCATCCGGATGCTTGAACACGACGGAGGCGTTGGTGCCGCCGAAGCCGAACGAATTGGAAAGCACGCAGCCGAGCGTCACGTTGTCCCGGCGCGCGCGCACGATCGGCATATCGGCAAAAGCCGGGTCGAGCTTCTCGATATTTGCGCTCTCGCAGATGAAGCCCGAGTTCATCATCAACAGCGAATAGATCGCCTCCTGCGCGCCGGCGGCGCCGAGCGAATGGCCGGTGAGCGATTTGGTCGCCGAGATCGGCGGGCATTTGGCGCCGAACACTTCGCGGATCGCTTCTATCTCCTTGAGATCGCCGATCGGGGTCGAGGTGGCGTGCGGATTGATGTAATCGACCGCCGGCTCGACCGTCGCCAGCGCCATCTTCATGCAGCGCATGGCGCCTTCGCCTGAGGGCGCCACCATGTCGGCGCCGTCGGAAGTCGCGCCATAGCCGGCGACTTCGGCGTAAATTTTCGCGCCGCGCGCTTTGGCGTGATCGAGCTCTTCGAGCACCAGCACGCCGGCGCCGCCGGCAATGACAAAGCCGTCACGATCGGCATCATAGGCGCGCGAGGCCTTATCGGGCGTCTGATTGAAACCCGACGACATCGCGCCCATGGCGTCGAACAGCACCGACAAAGTCCAGTCGAGCTCCTCGCAGCCGCCGGCGAAAATCATGTCCTGCTTGCCGACCTGGATGGTCTCGTAGGCGTTGCCGATGCAATGGTTCGAGGTCGCGCAGGCCGACGAGATCGAATAGTTGACGCCCTTGATCTTGAACCAGGTCGCGAGCGTCGCGGAGGCGGTCGATGACATCGCTTTCGGCACCGCGAACGGACCGACGCGCTTGGGACCCTTGCTGCGGGTGATGTCGGCGCTCTCGACGATGGTCCGGGTCGACGGGCCCCCGGAACCCATGATGATGCCGGTTCGCTCGTTCGATACGTCGGTTTCTTCGAGGCCGGCGTCGCGGATCGCCTGCTCCATGGCGACGTGATTCCAGGCGGCGCCGCCACCGAGAAAACGCATGGCGCGGCGGTCGATCGCCTCGCTGGGATCGAGCGTGGGCGCGCCGTGCACCTGGCAGCGGAAACCGAGCTCGGCGTATCTGTCGGCGCGCACGATGCCCGATTTAGCTTCGCGCAGCGAAGCGAGCACTTCCTGCGTGTTGTTGCCGATGGACGAGACGATGCCCATCCCGGTGACGACCACGCGTTTCATATTTGCCTCGTCCGCCTCAGCCCGGTGCTGATGTATCAGGCTTCGTTGGGCTGCGGCGCCGCGTTGTTGAACAGGCCGACCTTCAGGTCGAGCGCACGATAGATCACGGAACCGTCCGCCGAGAGCCAGCCGTCGGCAATGCCGAGAACGAGTTTCGAGCGCATCACGCGCTTGATGTCGATGCCATAGACGATGTTCTTCATCGTCGGCAGCACCTGTCCCGAAAACTTGATCTCGCCCATGCCGAGTGCGCGGCCCTTACCCGGCGAGCCGAGCCAGCCGAGAAAGAAGCCGAGCAATTGCCACAGCGCATCGAGGCCGAGGCAGCCGGGCATGACCGGATCGCCCTTGAAGTGACAGGGGAAGAACCAGAGGTCGGGCTTAAGCTCGAGCACCGCGCGGACCAGGCCCTTGCCGTATTCGCCGCCCACTTCCGCGATTTCGGAAATACGATCGAACATCAGCATCGGCGGCAGCGGCAGTTGCGGACCTTCGCCAAAAAGCTCGCCCCGCCCGCAGGCCAGCAGGTCCTCGTACTCGAAGTTCGAACGGCGCTCCTGCATCTTTAGTCCAGCTCCGCCGTTTCCGGCCGATGGTTCAATCCCTAACATATTGGGGCAATGCGGCAAAGCGCATCCCCTATGGCCACGACCGCGGTGAAAACCCGGTCCCGCGGCTTAGTGGCGAGGGAGTTGCAGCAGGCCCAGGGTGGCGTATAGTAATTTCACTTGCAACGATCTTTTCGGCCTGACCGCCATACCGGTGCCGCTATGCCACAATCGAGTTTATCTGCGAGTTCATTTGCTTTTGGGCCTACCGCCCCGGCGAACCAGCAGCCTCAGGCGGGGCGTGCCGATCTTACGGGTTGCCCGTGGCACGACGTCAAGGCCAAGCTGCGCGACGTCGGCTTGCGGCCGACGCGGCAACGCATGGCGCTGGGCTGGATTTTGTTCGCCAAAGGCGACCGCCACGTGACGGCGGAAATGCTCTACGAGGAAGCGACCCGCGCCAAGGTGCCGGTTTCGCTCGCCACCGTCTACAACACGCTCCATCAATTCACCGAGGTCGGCCTGTTGCGCCAGGTCGCGGTGGACGGCTCGAAGGCCTATTTCGACACCAACAATTCCGAGCATCACCACTTTTTCATCGAAGACCAAAACGATCTCATGGACATCCCGTCGAGCGACGTGGTTGTCGGTAAGGCGCCGGTCCCGCCCGAGGGCTATGAGATCGCGCGCATCGACGTCGTGGTGCGTCTGCGCCGTAAGCAGGGCTGACGAAACCGAAATCAATCGATCTTTTCGTCCGGATAAACGCCCCACAGCTCGTTCTGCGGGACCCAGCCGTCGAAACCCTCGCCGCTGATTTGGCACCAGGTTCCGGTGCAGCGTTTGACAGTGCCGAGCACGCCGACTTGGAGCCGCGCGGTCACTGCACTGCTGGCGTCGGGCTTTTCATATAGCGCCGCCAGAGCGGTCTTCGATTTAAGCTGCACGGCTGCCATGCGCTTTCCCGACAGCAGTGAGTGATAGACCCAGCCTTCCGAGCCGTCGGAGTCGCGGATGCGGCGCCAGTCCTCGAATTCGGCGGTGATTTCGACCGGCCAGCCGACGCGGGTATAGATCCAGGAGACGTCGTGGTCTTTGTCCGGGCCGTCGCGCACCGTCACCCGGTCCGCCTTGACGCTGACGAAACGTGGAACCGGCAGCCCGCTTGGGCTGGCTTCGCTGGCGCGGGCCAATCCCGCCGCGCAAATCAGCATGAGGAGCGCCGCCACCGCGGCCCGCAACTGAATGAGCCGCCTGTCCGTGCGCAAGGCCATCGCGACTTGACTGGGTCGCGTTATCGACGCGCAAATACGCCGGAGCGCCCCGGCGCGCTTTGTGGCAACGCAGCCATCTGGTAGAGAGATTTTAATGAACCACCTCCCGCCGTAAGTGTGGGCGAGCGGGGTTAAAGAGACCTGAACGGGCGGAGGCGGCGGACGGTCGTTGCAACAGGCTGAATTTCCAGGCTGAATTGTTGCAATCGTTCCAGGCAACCGGCGCAAGAGGCAGCGAATGGCGACGGGCAAAAAGCCGCTGGTCGTGGTCACCCGCAGGCTGCCGGACAGCGTCGAAATGCGCATGCGCGAATTATTCGACGCCCGCCTCAATCACGAAGACAGACCCATGAGTCAGGCCCAGCTGGTCGAGGCGGCAAAGACCGCCGATGTCATCGTCCCGACGGTGACCGACCACATCGACAGATCCGTGCTCAGTCAATCCGGCGAAAGATTGAAGCTCATCGCCAATTTCGGCAACGGCGTCGATAACATCGATGTGGCGACCGCCGTGCAGCGCGGCATCACCGTGACCAATACGCCGGGCGTGCTCACCGAGGATACCGCCGACATGACCATGGCGCTGATCCTCGCGGTGCCGCGCCGATTGGCCGAGGGTGCGCAAGTGCTCACCAGCGACCGCGAATGGGGCGGTTGGAGTCCGACTTGGATGCTCGGCCATCGCATCTGGGGCAAGCGGCTGGGCATTGTCGGAATGGGCCGCATCGGCCAAGCGGTGGCGCGCCGGGCGCACGCCTTCGGTCTCAAGATTCACTATCACGACCGCCGCCGCGTTCCCCCGGAAATCGAAGAAGAACTGCACGCGACCTATTGGGAGAGCCTCGATCAGATGCTCGCCCGCATGGACATCATCTCGATCAACTGTCCGCACACGCCGGCGACCTATCATCTGCTTTCGGCGCGGCGCCTCAAGCTCGTCCGCTCCGACGCCTACATCGTCAACACCGCGCGCGGCGAGGTGATTGACGAGAACGCGCTGGCCCGCCTCATCGAGGCCGACGAAATCGCCGGCGCCGGACTGGACGTTTTCGAGCACGAACCTGCCGTGAGCCCCAAGCTCATCAAGCTCGCGCGCGCCGGCAAAGTCGTGCTGTTGCCACATCTGGCGTCGGCCACGCTCGAAGGACGCATCGACATGGGCGACAAGGTCATTGTCAACATCAAGACATTCCTCGACGGCCACCGCCCGCCGGACCGTGTCCTGCCGTCGATGTTATAACAGGAACGCATCAGTCCGAGCGATGGTGAACCCGCGCATCTGTTTGCCGCGCCGTCTGACGTGCTTCGCGCTCGTCGGCATGCTCGCGCTCACAGTTTCCGCGCGCGCCGAGGATCGCAGTCCAGATGCCGGAGCCGCGCGTGCCGAAGGCGTTGCCGCCGGCAACGGCATGGTGGTGGCGCAGGAGGCGCGCGCGGCGCGTATCGGCGTCGATATTCTGCAAAAGGGCGGCAATGCGGTGGATGCCGCAGTCGCGGTCGGTTTTGCCCTTGCCGCGAGCTATCCGCGCGCCGGCAATATCGGCGGCGGCGGCTTCATGGTGATTCACCTCGCTAACGGCGAGGACACTGCGATCGACTATCGCGAGACCGCGCCGGCGGCGATTAACGCCAAGAGCTTCCTCGACGCGCGGGGCGACGCCGATCCGCAGAAGTCGCGCGAATCGGCGCTCGCTATCGGGGTGCCGGGCACCGTGGCCGGTCTGGCGCTGGCCGAGGAGAAATACGGCTCCGGCCATTTCACGCTTGCCGATCTGATCGCGCCCGCAATCGCCATGGCGCGCGACGGCATCACGCTCGACGACGACATTACCGATGAGCAGACCAATGTTCTGGCGCGGCTTGCGCGCTGGCCGGCGGCGGCGAAGATTTTTCTAAAAGCCGACGGCAGTGCGCTGTCGGCCGGCGATCGATTGGTCCAAAGCGATCTCGCGGACACGCTTGAAACCATCGCGCGCGAAGGCCCGCGCGCGTTCTACGAGGGGCCGATCGCCGAAAAAATCGCTGTGGCGGTGCAGGCCGCCGGCGGCGTAATGACCGTCGCCGATTTGAAGAATTACCGCGCCATCGAGCGCACGCCGGTGCGCGGCACCTATCGCGGCTACGACGTGGTTTCGATGCCGCCGCCGTCATCCGGCGGCGTCGAGCTCATTGAGATGCTCAACATCCTGGAAGGGTACGATCTCGCGCATGACGATGAAACGCAGACGCTTTATCTCATGATCGAAGCGATGAAGCGCGCCTATGCCGATCGCGCGCTGTTCCTCGGCGATCCGGATACCGTAACAGTTCCCGTGGCAAAACTCATCGCGAAGAGCTATGCCGCCGCCTGGCGCGCCACCATAGATCCCGAACATGCGAGCCCGGCGAGCGCCATCCGCGCCGGTGGCAATAGCGATCCCGAAGGCCACAACACGACGCACTTCTCGATCGTCGACCGCTTCGGCAATGCCGTCTCCAACACTTACACGCTTAATTTCAGTTACGGCGTCGGGCTGGTGGCGGACGGCACTGGCATTCTTCTTAACAACGAGCTTGACGATTTTGCCGCCAAACCCGAAGCGCCGAACGCCTACGGCCTGATCGGCTTCAAGGCCAACGAGCCGGGGCCAGGCAAGCGGCCGGTCTCGTCGATGACGCCGACGATTATCTTGAAAGACGGCAGGCCGTTCCTCGTCACCGGTTCGCCGGGTGGCAGCCGCATCATCACCGCCGTGTTGCAAGTGATCGTCAATGTCATCGACCGCGGCATGGCTATCGCGGACGCCGTCGCGGCGCCGCGTGTGCATAATCAATGGATGCCCGATCAGGTGTTCGCCGAGCCCGCGGTTCCGCCCGATATTGTGGCCGCGCTGCAAGCGCGTGGCGACAAGGTCGTGCCGCAGCGCCCCTTCACGTCGGCCGAGTCGATCCGCGTTACGCCCGAGGGTCTTATCGGCGCCGCCGATCCGCGCACACGCGGCGCGCTGGCGGTCGGGTATTAGTTGGAATTTGCAGGCTCGCGATCGGCGTGGCGAACAGTCGACGCCAGCGCGATGATCAAGAGGGCGCACACCGCCACCGGGGCAAAGCCAGCGATGGGCGAGCCGGTAAAATCCCACAGCCAGCCGCCAATGACCGATAGAACCATCGCGACGCTGTAACTGATGGTGAACATCCCGGCCGAGGTGCGATGCACATCGTCGGGCGCGCTGAGCACCGACGGCAGCGCCAATGCCAAGATCAGAGTGACCGCGCCGGAGAAGCCCAATATGGCCGCCCAAAACACGATCCAAGCCCCATGCATCGTCAGCATGCCGACAAGGCAGATAAGCGCCAGCGATCCGGTCGTGACATAGGCCCACGGCCGCGTCACCAGCCGTCCGGCAATGCCGAGCATCAAAAAGGCTGCCGGCAGCTGGCCGAGATTAATGGCCGTGAGCGCGCTGCCGATGAGATCGGGTCGCCCATCGGCGGTCATGTAATCGGGCAGAAAGGCATTCGTCACGAAGTAGGTCGCGTTGATGCTGCCGAGAATAAGGCCGAGTTTCCAGATCAGCGGCCGTCGCCAATCGGGCCACCAGCGGCGTCCGGCGGAGGGCGCGATGCTTTTGGCGCCGTTCTTGGCGCCGCCGAATTGCGGAGCATAGACCGCAACGAGCACTGCGGTGACCAGAACCGGGATCGACCAAACAATAAAGGTCAGCCGCCAGCTGTTGTTAACGAGCGGCAGCACCAGCGGAATGGTCAGCGCGGCGGCAAGAATTTCGCCGATCAGGAGCCCGGTCGTATAGACCGCCGTGGCGAAGCCGATGCGCTGCGGAAACCAGGCCCGCACCAGCGGCGGCAGCGATGGCTGCATGATCGCGACGCCGGCCGCCATCACGATCGTCGACGCGTAGAGGGAAGCGGCATCGGCAAACGCCGCGCGCGCGGCCGAACCGGCGGCAGTGAGCAGCAAACCGACAACCAGAGCCGGTACAATCCCAAAGCGGGCGATCAGCACCGCGCCGGGCACCGCCGCAATCGCAAACATCATCGGCGGCAAGCTCGACAGCCAGCCGATATCCGTTTCCGACAGATGCAGGTCGGCGTGCAACAACGGCACCACCGGCGGGACCGCCAAGACGGTGAGCCGCAGACAGGCGCCGGAGAGCCAGAGGAGCGCAAGTGCGATCGCGCGCTGGCCGGCGGATGGCAGAGTGTTGTCCACGGTCGCCAAAGCCAGCGTGCCAAATCATGCCTGGGAAATTGGAGCGGGCGAAGGGATTCGAACCCTCGACCCCAACCTTGGCAAGGTTGTGCTCTACCCCTGAGCTACACCCGCATCCGAGAAGGGTAAGGCGGCCAAGCGCGCTAGCGCTGAGCCACGGCAATGCTATGCCAAAGAGCTTACCGCTTTGCAACCGCAAGAACGGAGGCCTAAATTCCGCAAATGCCGGCCACGCCCGATGAGCTTTTTGCCTACCTGGATAGGCTCGGCATCGCCCACAAGACCGTCACTCACCCGGCGGTATTCACCGTCGAGGAGGCGCGCGAGCTGCGCGGTGCGGTTGCCGGCGGCCATACCAAGAACCTGTTCCTGCGCGACAAAAAGGCTGCGCCGTACCTGGTGGTGGCGAGTGAAGATGCGGCGATTGAACTTAAGTCGCTGCACCGGGTGCTTGGGGCGTCCGGGCGGTTCTCGTTCGGCTCCGCCGAGCTGATGCGTGAACTCCTTGGCGTCGAACCCGGCTCGGTAACTCCGTTTGCCGCAATCAACGACACCGTCTGCCGCGTCACGGTCGTGCTCGACGCCGCCATGATGGAGCACGCCGTGCTCAACTTTCACCCCCTGGTGAATACCGGCACGACGACGATTTCCCGCGAGGGGCTGCTCAAATTCCTCGAAGCCACCGGACACCTGCCGCGGATCGAGATGGTTTCCGGCCCCATTGCGTGAAACCGTGGGCTGAAAAGACCGTGATTGCATTCGGCCGTTTTCTGCCCATTTAATCAGGCAAACAGGGAGGCTCCGGCTCGCCGGGCAAAGAGCAAGTCAATGTCGATGTTGCAAGAAGCTGGAACCGCGGACGCGTCGGTCAAGGACACGACCACGCAAACCTTCGTCAAGGACGTCATCGAGGAATCCAAGCGCCAGCCGGTGCTGGTCGATTTCTGGGCGCCCTGGTGCGGCCCGTGCAAGCAGCTGACCCCGGTCCTGGAAAAGGTCGTGAAGGCGGCCAAGGGCAAGGTGAAGCTCGTCAAGATGAATATCGACGATCACCCGGCGATCCCCGGCCAGATGGGCATTCAGTCGATCCCGGCCGTGATCGCCTTCGTCAACGGCCAGCCGGCCGACGGCTTCATGGGTGCGCTGCCGGAAAGCCAGGTGGTGGCTTTCCTCGAACGGCTGACCAAGGACCGCATCGGCGGCGAGGCCAAGGATTTGCTGAAAGTTGCCGATACCGCGCTCGCCGACGGCGATGCCGCCGGTGCTGCGGAGATCTATGCGCAGCTTCTCGCCGAGGACAGCGCCAATGTGCCGGCGCTCGCCGGCCTGGTGCGTTGTTACGTCGAGACCGGCGCACTCGACCAGGCGCGGCAAACGCTCGCCATGGTGCCGGAAGCCAAACGCAACGATGCCGCGGTGGCCGCTGCGCGCGCCGCGCTCGAGCTCGCCGAGCAAGCCAAGACGCTCGGTCCGGTTGCCGATCTCGAGCAAAAGGTCGCCGCCAATCCGCTCGACCATCAGGCCCGCTTCGATCTCGCGCTGGCGCTCAACGGCAAAGGCCAGCGGCATGACGCGCTCGAACATCTGATCGCTATCGTCAAGCGCGACCGCAAATGGAATGACGATGGCGCACGAAAACAGCTCGTTCAGTTTTTCGATGCATGGGGTCCAACCGACGAAGCGACGATCGATGGCCGCAAGCGACTGTCTTCTATTCTTTTCGCGTGAATCGGAATTCGGTGCCGTCGCGAGTGGAGTGCGACATGCCGATGAATACGAGCTATAAGGGTCCCGACGCTTTACCAGCCGTGATTCCGGTATTTCCGCTGCCGGGAGCATTACTGCTGCCGCGCGGCCAGATGCCGCTCAACATATTCGAGCCCCGCTATCTGGCGATGATCGACGACGCTCTGCGCTCCACGCACCGCCTCGTCGGCATGATCCAGCCCGATCCCGCGCATCCCGGCCCGGATCAGAACAAGCCGCATTTGTTCCGCGTGGGCTGCGTCGGCCGCATGACGCAATTCGCCGAGAGCGGCGACGGCCGCTACCTCATCCAGCTCACCGGCGTCGCGCGGTTCCGGCTCGAAGAGGAGCTTGTGATCGACACGCCGTACCGGCAGTGCCGGGTAACCTATCAGCCGTTCATCGACGATTTCACCGCGCGCAAGGGCGAGGACGAGGTCGACCGCAAGGCGCTGCTTCGCGCGCTGACCTCGTTCCTTAAGGCCAACAATCTCAAGGCCGATTGGGAGGGCATCGAGAACGCGCCCAACGAGGCCTTGGTGAACGCGCTGGCGATGATGTCGCCTTATGACGCCGCCGAGAAACAGGCGATGCTTGAAGCGCCGGATCTCAAGAGCCGCGCCGAGATTTTGGTCGCGGTGACCGAGATCGAGCTTGCCAAGAGCAAGACGCCGGGCGAAACACCCTTGCAGTAAATATAAAGGCCTCGAACTGGAGCGCCCGATGTCCACACCTCCGTCAGACCATCCCGCCGGCAGCGTCGACCCGAAGCTTCTTGAAATCCTGGTCTGTCCGTTGACCAAGACGCCGCTCGAATACGACGCGGAAAAGCAGGAGCTGATCTCGCGCGCGGCCAAGCTCGCTTATCCGATCCGCGACGGCATCCCGATCATGCTGCCCGAGGAAGCGCGCCGGATCGATTGACGGTTCCAGCGCACGCTCACATCCATTATGACCGCTCATGGCGGCGCGTTACAAAAACACGGGAGGAAAATCTTGATCAAAATCTGGGGGCGAAAAACCTCGTCGAACGTGCAGAAAGTGATGTGGGCGGTCGGCGAGATGGGTCTGCCGCACGAGCGCATCGATATCGCCGGGCCGTTCGGCAAAAACCGTGAGCCTACTTATCTGGCGATGAATCCGAACGGCCTGGTGCCGACGCTCGAAGAGGAGGATGGCTTCCTGTTGTGGGAGTCGAATACGATCGTGCGCTATCTTGCGGCCAAGCATAAGTCGACCATTCTCGAACCGGCGGATCTGCGCACGCGGGCGTTGGCCAGCAAGTGGATGGACTGGCAACTTGCGGTCGCGGGGCCGGCGATCTTCGAATGCTTCTGGGGTTTGATCCGCACGCCGCCGGAAAAGCGCAATCACGCGGCGATCGAGGAGTCGAAGAAAAAGACGACCGCAGCGATGGCCATTCTCGACAAGCAGCTTGAGCGAACCAAATATCTAGCGGGAGATGGTTTCTCCTACGGCGATATTCCCGTCGGCATCATCGCCTATCGCTTTCGCCAGCTGGTGCCCGATCGCCCGCCCCTTGCCAATTTCGAGCGCTGGTATGCGGCGATCGCCGGGCGGCAGGCGTTCAAGGATCACATCGCGGCCGTGCCGCTGACGTAGCCGTCATTCCGGATTGCCGCAAAGCGGCAAGTCCGGAACCCATAACCACGAAACGAGCGGAACGTGCTCGGCCTAATCCACGCGACAGGGATTATGGATTCCGGGCTCCGGCCTTCGGGCGGCCCCGGAATGACAAGGACGACTTACTCCGCGGCCGCGCGTGCGCCGGCCGAATGGGCCGAGACGATGTAATCCATCGCCGCCTGCACGCCGCCTTTCTTGTGCGGGATGCCGGCGAGAGACAGCGCCATTTCGGTCGCCGCCAGCGCACCGATCTGCCAGCCGTCGTTGACGTCGCCGAGATGACCGATCCGGAAATATTTCTTGGCATAAGGGCCGAAACTGGCGCCATAGGAAATATTGAAGGTATCGAGCGCCAGGCTGCGGAAGGCATCGGCGTCGTGGCCGTCCGGCAGCAGCACCGCGGTGACGGTCGGCGAATAATATTTCGGGTCGCGGCAGAGGATTTCGAGACCCCAGCCGCGCACGGCACGGCGCGTGGCTTCCGCAAGCCGGGCGTGCCGCGCGAACACGTTGTCGAGGCCCTCCTCGTGCAGCATTTCGATCGACACCGCGAGGCCTTGCAGCATCTGCGTCGCCGGCGTGTAGGGGAAGAAGCCGATCTTGTTCATGGTGAGCATGTCGTCCCACGCCCAGAACGACTTCGTCATTTTCGACGTCTTCGCCGCGGCGAGCGCCTTGTCGCTGAGGGCATTGAACGACATGCCGGGCGGCAGCATCAGGCCTTTCTGCGCGCCGCCGACGGTGACATCAACGCCCCATTCGTCGTGGCGGTATTCGGTCGAGGCAAGCGATGAGATCGTATCGACCATGAACAGTGCCGGGTGGCCGGCGGCATTGATCGCTTTACGGATCGGCTCGATCGGCGACAGGCAGCCGGTCGCGGTCTCATTGTGCAGCACGCAGACCGCTTTGATCTCGTGCGCCTTGTCCTTCTTCAGGTGCTCTTCGATCTTTGCCGGGTCGGCGCCGGTGCGCCAGTCGCCGGGAATGAATTCAGGCTTGAGCCCAAGCTTCTGCGCCATCACCTTCCATAGCGTGGCAAACTGCCCGGTCTCGACCATCAGCACCCGATCGCCCGGCGACAGCGTGTTGACCAGCGCCGCTTCCCAGGCGCCGGTGCCGGTCGCGGTGTAGATGATCACCGGATTGGTGGTCTTGAAAATGGTCTTGATGCCGTCGAGGCAGCGCTTGGCGAGCTTGGCGAATTCCGGGCCGCGATGGTCGATGATCGGGGTATCCATCGCTCGCAGCACGCGGTCGGGCAGCGGCGTCGGCCCTGGGATTTGCAGGAAGTGACGCCCGGCGGCGCGCGAAGCATTCTGCGGCATTTTCGGCACTCCTTCGGACGCATCGATTAGCCTGGCGGCGCATGTCCGTGAGCGCGCGCGGCTTGTGGCGTTGAATAGCGAATGCGACATTCGGGTCAAGTCTAAACGACGTAAACCGTATTGCATTGTTATCGCGTCACTTTTGGGCGTGGAGGACAACGTGCCAGCGCGGCTTGTGCCGGGGCTTGAACGCCGCCTCAAGGCGGAAAAGGTGGGCGATGTGCGCTTCGACGCGTTTACGCGTGGGCGCTATTCCACCGACGCGTCGCATTACCAGATCATGCCGCTCGGCGTGGTGACACCGCGCTCGATCGAAGAAGCCGATCGCGCGATTGCGATCTGCCGCGCGGAAGGCGTGCCGGTGACGCCGCGCGGCGGCGGCACCTCGCAGGCCGGGCAGACCGTCAACGAATCACTCATCGTCGATTGCTCGCAGTCTCTTACCGGCATCGTCGAACTCGATGCCGCCGGTCGGCGCTGCACGGTCGAACCGGGCATCGTGCTCGACGAGCTCAACCGCAAGCTAAAACCTTCAGGCCTCTGGTTCCCGGTCGACATATCGACGGCGTCACGCGCCACAATCGGCGGCATGGTCGGCAACAATTCCTGCGGCGCGCGCTCGCTGCGTTACGGCAATACGCGCGAGAACGTTCTGTCGATTGACGCCATGCTGGCCGACGGCACGCACGCGCATTTTGGGCGCATGGGTGACAGCGCCGTCAATGTTCCGGAAACGCTCGTGCACGATCTTCTCGCGATCGCCGCGCGCGAGGCGACCGAGATCGAACGGAGATTCCCGAAGGTGCAGCGCCGCGTCGGCGGCTACAATCTCGATGCTCTTGTCCCCGGGCGCAACGACATCAATCTCGCCCACCTCCTCGTCGGCTCGGAAGGCACGCTCGCGTTCTCGACCAAAATCGAGCTGAAGCTTTCGCCGCTGCTTGGCCGCCGCGCCGTCGGCGCTTGCCACTTCGGCAGCTTTCACGAGGCGATGCTGGCGGCGCAGCACATCGTCAAACTTAATCCGATTGCGGTCGAGCTGATCGACCGCACCATGTTGGGCCTCGCCCGAGACATCGCCATGTTCAAGCCGACCGTCGATGCATTCCTGCGCGGCGATCCCGAGGCGATCCTGTTCGTCGAATTCGCCGAGGACGACGGCGAGAATTTGCGCCGGCTGAAACAGCTCGGCGCGCTGATCGGCGATCTCGGCATCTCCTGGGACAAGAGCGGCGCCAAATGGGGCGGGGTCGTGGAAGTGCTCGATCCTAAATTGCAAGCCGGCATCACCGAAGTGCGCACCGCGGGGCTCAACATCATGATGTCGATGAAGGAGGAGGGCAAACCGATCTCCTTCGTCGAAGACTGCGCCGTGCCGCTCGAACATCTGCCCGACTACACCGCGCGGCTCACCGAGATTTTCGAGAAAAACGGCACGCGCGGCACCTGGTATGCGCACGCCGCGGTCGGCTGCCTGCATGTGCGCCCGGCGCTCAACCTGCGGCTCGACAAGGACGTGCGCGTCATGCGCGCCATCGCCGAGGAAGCCTTCGCCATGGTGCGCGAGTACAAAGGCTCGCATTCCGGCGAGCACGGCGACGGCATCGTGCGTTCGGAATTCCACGAAAAAATGTTTGGCGCCAAACTGGTGCATGCTTTCGAGGAGGTCAAAGACAGCTTCGACCCGCAACATGTTTTCAATCCCGGCAAGATCGTGCGCGCGCCGAAATTCGACGATCGCGCCAATTTTCGCTACGGCCCCGATTATCGCGCCGATGACATCGCGACAGCGCTCGATTGGTCGGCCTATCCGGGCAAAGGCGGCGGGTTTCAGGGCGCGGTCGAAATGTGCAACAACAACGGCGCCTGCCGCACGCTTGCCGGCGGCGTGATGTGCCCGAGCTATCGCGTCACCCGCGACGAACGCGACGTGACCCGCGGCCGCGCCAATACGCTGCGCCTCGCCATCACCGGCCAGCTCGGCCCGGACGCGCTGACCTCCGACGCCATGGCCGACACGCTGAAACTGTGCGTCTCCTGCAAAGCCTGCCGGCGCGAATGTCCGACCGGCGTCGATATGGCGCGCATGAAGATCGAAGTTCTGCGCGCGCGGGCCGAAAAACTCGGCCTGTCGCTGCACGACCGGCTGGTCGGCTATCTGCCGCGCTACGCGCCTTACGCGGCGCGGCTGCATTGGCTCCTCAATTTGCGCGACATCGTTCCCGGCGCGGCAAAATTGTCGGAAACGATTGCCGGCTTTAGCGCGCGCCGCAGTCTGCCGAAATGGCGGGCGGACGTGTTCGATGATTGTCATTCAGGGTCGCGGCCATCGCTAAACGCGTGGACCGCATGAAGGGCAGACGCGAAGTCGTTCTCTTCGCCGACACCTTCAATCGCTATTTCGAACGCGAAAACGTCGACGCCGCGCTCGCGGTGCTGACTGCCGCCGGTTATCAGGTGAGCTTCGCGACGCCGAGCGATGGCGGCCGTCCACTGTGCTGCGGCCGGACCTTTCTCTCCGTCGGCAAGGTCGACGAGGCGCGGGCGGAAGCGGAGCGCACGCTCGCTGCGCTCGCGCCTTACGCGGAACGCGGCGTGCCGGTGATCGGCTTCGAGCCGAGCTGCCTGTTCAGCTTCCGCGACGAAATCCCGGCGCTGGTGAAGAGCGATACGGCGCGTTAGCGTCGCCGATCATCGCCCTGCTGTTCGAGGAGTTTCTGGCGCGCGAGGCCGCGGCCGGGAAGCTCGATCCTTAAACTCGCGCCGGTTGAACAAGCGCGCGCTGCTGCATGGCCACTGCCATCAAAAATCCTTCGATACGATGCCGGCCGTCGAGGCGACGCTGAAACTCATCCCCGATCTTGAAGTCCAGACCATCGAATCGAGCTGCTGCGGCATGGCCGGCGCCTTCGGCTTCCATGCCGATACGATCGAAGTTTCGCGCGCCATGGGCGAACTATCGCTGCTGCCGGCTGTGCGCAAAGCGCCCGACGACGCGCTCATTGTCGCCGACGGCACGTCGTGCCGGCATCAAATCCACGACGGCGCCGGACGCGAGGCAATCCATGTCGCGCGCGTGCTGGCGCTGGCGCTGCCGTGATCGCGAATTATCGCTCCTGCTCCAGCGCGCTTTCGTGCCAGCGGCGCAGCGCCAGGTAATTGATCGCCGACAGCAGATAGAAGATCACGATGCCGGCGACGGACAGCAGCAGCAGCGCCGCGAACATGCGCGGAATGTTGAGGCGGTAGCCGGATTCGGCGATCCGGTAGGCGAGGCCGGAGCCGGCGCCCGCGGAGCCGGCGGCGATTTCGGCGACTACCGCGCCGATCAGCGCTAGGCCGCCGGCAATGCGCAAGCCGCCGAGGATATAGGGCAGCGCCGAGGGCAGTTTCAGATTCCACAGCATCTGGCCGCGCGAGGCGCCGTAAAGCGCGAACAGGTCGGCGAGATTGCGGTCGACCGAGTGCAGGCCGAGCGTGGTGTTGGCCAGCACCGGGAAGAAGGCCACGATCCAGGCGCAGGCCAAAACGGCGAGCGGTTGCGGCAGATAGATCAGCAACAGCGGCGCAACGGCGACGATCGGCGTCACTTGCAGGATCACCGCATAGGGATAAAGCGAATATTCGACCAGCCGCGATTGGTTGAACAGGACGGCCAGGCCCACGCCGCCGATCGCGGCGAGCAGAAAACCCTCGAATGTGGTTGCAAGCGTGACCAGCAGCGATTGGAACAGCAAAGCCCAATCGGTGACCAGTGTTTGCAGGATCAGTCCAGGGTCGGGCAGAACATAGGGCGGAATATTTTCGATCCGCACCACCAGTTCCCAGATCGAAAGGCAGAGCGCGAGGACGACGATCGGCAGCGCGATGCGCAGGCTCCGGTCGCGACGTTCGCGCGTTGCGCCAGGCGCGTTCATGCCGCGCCCCCCGTCATCGCCTGCGCCAGCGCTTCCGAGGTGCGGCGGCAGAACGCGGCATATTCCGCGGACGTGCGGAAATCCTGATCGCGCGGATACGGCGCGTCGATTTTAAGCTCGGCGAAGACCCGGCCCGGCCGCGCCGCCATCACCACGATGCGGCTCGACAGATACACCGATTCGAACACCGAATGGGTGACGAACACGACCGTTGTGGCGAGCGCTTGCCACACCTGGAGGAGGTCGTTGTTGAGCTTGAAGCGCGTGATCTCGTCGAGCGCGGCGAACGGCTCGTCCATCAACAGCAGCTCCGGCTCGGTGACCAGCGCGCGCGCGATCGAGACCCGCATCCGCATGCCGCCCGACAGTTCGCGCGGATAGGCGCGGCCGAATTCCTTCAGGCCGACCCGGTCGAGCGCCGCCACGACGCGCGCGCGCGCTTTCTCGGTTGGAATGCCCTTGAGCTTGAGCGGCAGCAGCACGTTGTTGAATACGCTCGTCCACGGCATCAGCGTCGGCTCCTGGAACACGAAGCCGATCCGACTTTCGCTCCCTGACGGCGCTCGCGGCGACGGCCATTCGACGGCGCCCTCGCTTGGTTCGCTCAATCCCGCGACGATCCGTAACGCAGTCGATTTCCCGCATCCCGACGGGCCGAGAAGCGACACGAATTCGCCGGCGCGCACGTTTAGATCGAAACCCTTGAGCGCCAGCGTGCCATTGGGAAACGTCTTACTGACGCTGCGCAACGCGACCAGCGGATCGGTACGCAGTGCTGTCGCCAGCGGCATTTTATTGTTTCGGCCGTAGGTCGAGCCCGACCTTCTTGTCGACGAATTGCAGCGTGTAGGCCTTGCGGTAATCGAGGCCGGGCTTGACGACGCCGGCGCGCGCCATCTCATCGAAAAAGGCCTTCATGCGCGCATCGGTCATGGCGCCGACGCCGAGCGTCAAGGCGTCGCCGGAATCGACGATGCCGTATTTCTTCATCGCGCCGACCGAATAAGCCAAGAGATCGTCGGTCATTTCCGGGTTCTGCTCTTTGATCAGCGCATTGGCGGCGCCGTTGTCGTGATAGAGATAGTTGTACCAGCCGACGATCGAGGCATCGATAAAGCGCTGGACCAGATCGGGTTTCTTATCGACCAGGTCGCGGCGCGTCTCGATCAGGGTCGAATAGCCGGCAAGGCCCTCGTCGGCGAGCAAAAAGACTTTCGGCGTGAAATGCGCGGCCTTCTCGATCGCGAACGGCTCCGACGTCACATAACCTTGCATCGCGCTGTTCTTGTCCACCAGGAACGGCTGCGGATTGAAGGTGTAAGGCTTCACCTGGGAATCCTTGAAGCCGTAAGTGGCTTTCAGCCATTGGTAATAGGTCGCGACGCCTTCCTGCGAGACGAACAGGGTCAGTTTCTTCAAATCCTGAAGTTTCTCGATGCCCTGATCCGGATGCGCGATCAGCACCTGCGGGTCCTTCTGAAAAAAAGCCGCGACTTCGATCGTCGGTATGTTCTGCGTGACCGCGTCGAAACCTTCCAGATTGTTGGCGGACAGGAAAAAGTCGATCTTGCCGACCGGCAAGAGGATGCGGTTGTTCGCATTCGGGCCGCCCTGCCGGATGGTCACGTCAAGGCCGTATTTGCGGTAGGTGCCGTCGGCGAGCGACTGGTAGAAGCCGCCATGCTCGGCCTCCGCCACCCAGTTGGTGCCGAAAATGACCTTGTCGAGCGCCTGGGCGAAGGCCGGCCCGGCCGCGGCGCCCGCCGCGACGGCAAGGCCCGTTAGCGCCGCGCGAAAAACCATCTTCAACGACATCGGTTGCCCCTTCGGCCCGGTGACGCGAGAATAGGAGAGACCGAGGAAATTGGCGAGCGATCCCGAGATGCTGCCCTTGCGCGACTGGATGGACATGACCTGGCGGGACATCGCCGGCGCGCGAAACCGCCCGCTGGATCGCCGTGCTGCCGCTCGCTGCGGTCGAACAGCACGGGCCGCATCTGCCGCTCGGCGTCGATACTTTCATCGCCGAAGCCTACCTGGCGCGGGTCCGCGACGTTCTGCCCGACGATCTGCCGGTCACGTTTTTGCCGGTGCAGCGGATCGGCGTTTCCGCCGAGCATTTGTCCTATCCCGGCACGCTGACGCTGTCGGCGACCACCGCGATCGCGGTCTGGACCGAGCTTGGCGAGAGTTTGGCGCGCGCAGGCGTGCGCAAGCTCGTCCTTGTCACCAGCCACGGCGGCAATGTCGCGGCCATGGAATTGGTGGCGCGCGATCTGCGCACGCGCCTGAAGATGCTCGCGGTCACGGTCGGCTGGCATCGCTTCGGCTATCCAGACGGCGCGTTTTCGAGCGAGGAGAAAAAGCACGGCATCCATGGCGGCGACATCGAGACCTCGCTGATGCTGGCGGCAAAACCCGACACGGTGCGCATGGACAAGGCGCCGAAGGCGACGCCGGAAACCGTGGCGATGGCGGCCGAATTCAAATGGCTCGGCGCCTACCGGCCGGCCGGCTTTGCCTGGATGACGCAGGATCTGCATCCGAGCGGCGCGGTCGGCGAGGCGACGCTGGCGACCGCGGCGAAGGGCGACGCGGCGCTGCAACGCGGCGCCGCGTCCTTCGTGGAATTGCTGCGCGAGATCGACCGCTTCGACCTGGCGCGCCTGCGCGCCGGGCCGCTCGACTAACAATTCTCCTCCCCCACGAAAGTGGGGGAGGGGGACCGCGCGTTTGCGCGGTGGAAGGGGCGCGGGCCTCGACGCTCTTTCTGCAATGACAACGAAGCGTCGAGTCAGAGGCCCCCTCCACCATGCTTCGCATGGTCCCCCTCCCCCGCTTCGCGGGGGCGGATAAAGCAATCCCGTTCTCGCGGCGCGTCTGTGCGCCCGAGGTTTGCCTAAGCCACGCTCAAAGAATTCTCCCCCAAACGTAAGCGGGGATGCAGCGCCGGGAGGCGCCAAAGTCGTGGCCGCGCCACGCGGGCGAATGTTGCCACTCGCTCGCGCTTCGGGCGCGGCGCGCGCCACAGAACGATCCGCTTGCGCGAACCGCCTGCTTCGGGCGCGCGGCGCCTCCCGGCGCTCCACCGCGGTCGCTTGGCCCAGGCGGCCGGCCCGCCTCGGCTTAAAAACCGCACTCGCTCCCTCCGTCGGCTTAAGTCTGCCGGCGGCGTCCTTTCGAGCGAGATTTGATTCGCGGCAAATGTAACTAAAAGAGGGACGATTGTCAAGCAGCATATCAATATTAGAGACGAACTCCAGCCTGTAGCCCGGATTGAGCGCCAGCGAAAGCCGGGAACGATCGTGGCGCCGATACGCGGGCCCCGGCTTTCACTTCGTTCAATCCGGGCTACTTACCCCCGCAGCGGTGCGAGATTGACTAGTCCGTCGAACAAACCGCCGATGAGTTTCAGCGCCTCCGCGGCGCGGGCGTCGCTCCAGCCGCCGTGCTTGGCGTTGAGCCGGAACTTGTCCTCGATATCGGCGCGGGTCAGCGGCTCCTGCGCGCCGCCGCGCATATAGGGCTGGCGCTCCTCGACCACCGAGCCGTCGCGCAGCGTTAAGCGGATGTGGCCGGTGAAATTTTTCGGGTAGGGATTTTTCGGATCGATCCGGTAGCGCACCTTGGCGGCGAGCGCGAGGACTGCGGGATCGTGCACCGCGGCGTCGGTGAAATCGCTTAAACCGACATTGCCGCGCACGAAGCCGGCGGCGATGCAGTAAGGCGTCGAGAATTTTCCGGCATAGCCGTTGGCGGGATGTTGCTTGGCGGCAAGCGGCTCCCACAGCCGATGCACGGTGCCTTCGCCGACTTCGCAGACCATCTCGACGACGTCGTCGGCTTTGATGCGCGCGCCGAGCCGCCGCGCGCAGTCGATATAGGGATGCGTCATGGTTCCGCACGGATAGGGCTTGAACGCCAGCGTCTCCATCACCCAGCGCGCCCCGAAATCGCCGATCAGTGCGTCGTAATCGCCCTCGGTCGTGCGCGCGAAACCGTGAAAGAATCCATGCACGCCTTCGAACACCGTGCGCGGCCCCAGAATCCCGCGCGGCCAAGAAGCGCCGCGCGCATGCCCGATTGCGCCGCCCAGCCGGCATGCAGGCGCTTGGTCCAGGCGCCCTCGGCCAGATATTCGATGATGCCGCCGGCCATCGACGCGACGGTGCCGAGCGCATCGACCATCTGCCGGGCGTTGAGTTTCAGCGCCGCGCCGACGCCAGCCGCCGCGCCCACGGCGCCGAACACCGCGGTCGGATGAAAGCCGGCTTTGTGGGTCAGCGTCGGCGCGACGAGACTGAGCCGGCACATTGTCTCGACGCCCGTGGCGATACCGAGGAGCGCCGCGCGCCCGTCGAGATTTTGCCGCTCGCAGACGGCGAGCACCGCCGGCACGATCACGGCGCCGGCATGGACCGGCCCGCCCTCGAACGTGTCGTCGAAATCCTCGCCGTGGATCGCCGTGCCGTTAATGAGCGCGGCGGCCGCCGCGGAAAACGTGCGGGGATGGCCGATGGCGGTGCACGGCCCGTCGTCGTCGCAGCCGGCGAGCGTGATTTTCACGTAATCCTCGTTGCGCGCGGTCACCGCGAGCCCGACCACGTCGATCAGCAACTCTTCGCATTTGACGCGAACCGCCTTCGGCAAATGCGCCGCATCGAGCGCGCAGATCTTTTGCGCCAGATGCTCGGCAACGGCGATTTTGGGGAGGTCAGGGGTGGACATAAAACACTGCCCGTCATGCCCGGCCTCGTGCCGGGCATCCACGTCTTATCTTTGCACGCTTAAAGACGTGGATGGCCGGGACAAGCCAGACCATGACGGCTCCACATCAATACTTCGCCGAGATCGGCAATTGCTCGGCCGGAAACAGCGAGATGATGGTGTGGCCCTTGTCGGTGACCACGACCTCCTCCTCGATGCGGGCTGCGGAATAGCCGTCGGTCGCCGGGCAGTAGGTTTCCAGCGCGAACACCATGCCTTCCTTGATCACGGTCGGGTGGTCCATCGACACCACGCGACTGATGATCGGCCGCTCGTGCAGGTTCAAGCCGAGGCCGTGGCCGAATTGCAGGCCGAACGCCGACAATTCGTCGGGGAAGCCGAAATCCTGCGCCTTCGGCCACACGCCGCACACGTCGTCGGTGGTGACGCCCGGCTTGATCAGGTCGATCGCCAGATCGAGCCATTCGCGGCATTTCTTGTAGGCGTCCTGCTGCGCCGGCGTGGCGCGGGTGACGTTGAAGGTGCGGTAGTAGCAGGTGCGGTAACCCATGAACGCCTGCAGGATGTCGAAGAACACCTGATCGCCCGGCCGCACCATGCGGTCGGTGAAATTGTGCGGATGCGGATTGCAGCGCTCGCCGGAGATGGCGTTGATCGCCTCGACGTCGTCACTGCCGTGGTAATAGAGGAATTTGTTGACCTCGCCGACGATTTCGTTTTCGCGCACGCCGGGCCGCAGTTTCTCGTTGATCAGATCGTAGGCGCCGTCGACCATCGCCGCGGCGCGGTTCAATAGCGCGATCTCGTCGGCCGACTTGACCTCGCGCGCCTCAAGCATGATCTGCTGGCCGTCCTTGACCTTCAGCCCGGCCTTTTCCAATTCGAACATCATCGGCGGCTCGATGATGTCGACGCCAATCGGCATCTTATGGACGCCGGCGGATTTGAGGATCGAGGCCATCTCCTCGGCATGGTGCTTCATCAGGCCGAAAGCGGGATCGACCGTGCCGCGCAAGCCGACCAGGCCGGCCCGGCAGTTTTCCGGCTTGAGCCACGGCGAATAAAGCTTGTGATGCACGGCCGCCGACCCGAAGTCCCACAGGATGGGCTCGCCGCCGCGGACCAACAGCGTCCAGCGCGAAAGCTTGTCGCGCGCCCATTCGCCGATCTTGGTCGAGGTGACGTAGCGGATATTGTTGTCATCGAACAGGAGCAGCGCGCCGAGGTCGCTCGCCTCGAGTGCGGCTTGCGCCCGGCCGAGCCGATAGCGGTGCAAGCGCCGGTAGTCGACGCGTTCCTCGAAATCGACCCCCATGGTGCCGAGCACCGGCAGATGGCGGCCCCAGTTGTAGCGCGGATTGACGTCCTCGGCGGTGATCTTGACCGGATGGCGCTTGGTGATCTCGTCCATGGCGTACTCCCTGAGTGCTTATCGCAACTATAGACGTTTCCCGGGCGCGGCGCAGCATGGAGCGAAGCGGAATGTTGCGCCGCAGACCCGGGATCTTAACAAGCTCAAAGCATATCAGCGCCGAGCTTGCGAAGACCCCGGATCAGCGGTGCACCGCTTCGCGCTGCACCGCGTCCGGGGAACGTGGCTTAAAGCAAAATAAGCTCGTCGTAGAAGTCGCGCCAAGTCGGGTTTACATTTTCGATAAGCTTGAACTTCCATTCCCGGCGCCAGTGTTTCAATGTTCGCTCGCGAGCGCGAGCCTCCAAGATCGAAGCATGTTCTTCAGAGTAGACGAGCCTGGTAACTCCGTACTTGCTCGTGAAGCCTGGAACGATCTTCGTCCTATGCTCCCAAATGCGTCGCGCTAAATCGTTAGTTACACCGACGTAAAGCACTCCTTTCGGTCGGCTGGCGAGAATATAGACGAAGTACCGCGCCATATAGGCCCTTACGGCATCGGTACCTCGCCGACGTCTTTCGGCACTTTGTAGCCCTTCTGCGTCGCCGGGCGCTTGGCGATTGCCGTGTACCAGCGCTTGACGTTCGGATATTGGCTCAGATCGACGGTCTGCCATTCGTATCGCGAAACCCACGGCCATATCGCGATGTCGGCGATCGAATAATCGTCCGCCACGTATTCGTGGTCTTTGAGCCGCCTGTCGAGCACGCCGTAGAGCCGGTGCGCTTCCTTGAGGTAGCGCTCCTCGGCGTAAGGCGCCTTGCCCGGATTGTATTTGGTGAAGTGATGGACCTGACCGAACATCGGGCCCGGGCCGCCCATCTGCCACATCAGCCATTCGATGGTGCGATAGCGCGCCTCGCCGGATTTCGGCAGGAGCTTCCCTGTCTTGTCGGCGAGATAGATCAGGATCGCGCCCAATTCCATCAGGCTCATGCCGTTATCGCGGTCGACGATCGCCGGGATGCGGTTGTTCGGTGAGATTTTGAGAAAATCCGGCTTGAACTGCTCGTCCTTGCCGATGTCGACCGCGTGTGTCGTGTAGGGCAACCCCATTTCTTCGAGTGCGATGGAAATCTTGCGGCCGTTGGGCGTCGTCCAAGTGTAAAGATCGATCACGATGTTGGTCCTGTGCTGGTTGCAAATAGACTTTTTCAGATTATGCGGCGGTTTTCTTACCCCATAATCGAGCCGAGGCGATATCGGCGCCGTCGCGGATGGCTTTGAGCTTGAGCCAGACCACCGGCTCGATGACCCATTCGCGCCGCGTAAAAGTGCCGAAGCCGCAGTCTGACGAGGCGATGACGCGCTCGCGGTCGCCGATTATGGCAACGGCTTCTTCGATGCGCCGCGCCACCACTTCCGGATGCTCGACGAAATTTGAGGTGGTCTCGACCACGCCGGGAATGAGGATCATGTCTTTTGGAAACGGCACGCGCTTAAGCGCCGAGTATTCGTGGGCATGGCGCGGATTGGCGAACTCGATCGACAGCGCGCCGACCTTGGCCTGATAAAGCGCCGGTAAGATCTTCTCCAGCGCGATGTCGTGGATATGCGGGCCTTCCCAGTTGCCGTAGCATACATGGAGCCGCACGCGATCGCGCGGGATGCCTTCGATGCCTTGGTTGATCGCGGCGACATGGCGCTCGCAGCGTTTGACGAAGTCGGCATCCGACAGATCGCGGTACATCATGGTGCGGTCCATGGCGAGGTCGGGCGCGTCGATCTGCAGGATGAGGCCGGCTTGGTGGATGGCCTGATATTCGTTCTTCATCTGCACCGCGATGGCGTCGAGATAGGCGTCGTGCGACGCGTAATGGGCGTTCAACATCGTGGTCGAAATGATGCCGGGCGAAGCCGCGGTCATGAACCGCTCGGCGAAAGCATGCAACTCGTCGGCGATCCGCTTGAAGCCGGCGATCTCGTCCGTAATCGGTTTTAAATCGCGATATTTGATGTCGGCCTGCGCCTCCGGCGCGCCGTGCTGGCTCTTGGGCGGATTTGGAAAGCGCCGCATCAGATAGCTCACGAGCTCGGGAAATTCCTCGAACTCGCGGCCGCGGCGGCGCTTAGATACGCCGGCAAATCCCGACATGCGCTGCGGCACGTAAGTCTGAAAGCCGATCCGCCGCTGCTCGCCGTCGTTGCCGACGTCGATGCCGGCTTGCATTTGCTTGCCGACGACGTAACGGACCGCCTTATCCATTTCCTCCGTCAGCACCTTCGGATCGTAGCCCGCGCCTTCTTCCTGCAGCACCAGAAGATCGCTCAGCCGCTCATTGCGCGGCAGGCTGCCGACATGGGTGGTAAGGATGCGGTCCAGGCTATGGATCATAAAGCACTCCACTCGTCATAGTGGCGGATCACTATCGGATTGCGGCGGATTACGCCATCGGCATAATGCCATTTCGTGAGCATGAGTGGGCGACATCCCCGCATGGCTCGGGAGGAAACGCTGTGACGAGTAGCGCTTTGACCGCGTCGGCGATCCCGCGCGACTACAATTTCGCGGCCGATATTCTCAAGCGCAATCTTGACGCCGGCCGCGGCGGCAAGATCGCCTTCATCGATCCCCGCGGCAAATACAGCTACGCCGACCTTGCCGGGCGCGTCGAGCGCTTCGGCCACGTGCTGCGCTCGCTCGGCGTCCGCCGCGAGGAGCGCATCCTCATCTGCCTCCTCGACGGCATCGATTGGCCGACCGCGTTCCTCGGCGCGATCAAGGCCGGTGTCGTCGCGGTTCCGGTCAACACGCTGATGACCGAGGACGATTACCGTTTCATGCTGGAGGATTCCCGCGCGCGGCTGCTCGTCGTTTCCGAAGCGCTGTTCGCCAAGTTTGCCGATGCGATCGGCGAAAGCGACTGCCTCGAGCACGTCATCGTCTCCGGCGACGACGCGCATTCTCACTTGTTGTTTGACGATGTACTGGCCGAAGCAAAGACCGAAGCCGTCACCGCGGCGACGACGCGCGACGACATGTGCTTTTGGCTCTATACCTCCGGCTCGACCGGCAAGCCGAAGGGCGCCGTGCATAGCCACGCCGATCTCAAGCTCACCGACGATCTTTATGCGGCGCCGATTCTCGGCATTTCCGAGAACGACATCTGTTATTCGGTGGCGAAGCTGTTTTTCGCCTACGGCCTCGGCAACGCGCTGACCTTCCCGATGTCGGCGGGCGCGACCACAGTGCTGTTGCCGGCGCGGCCGACGCCGGAGGCCGTCGCGGACATTCTGAAACAGCACCAGGTTACCGTGTTCTACGCGGTGCCGACGTTCTATGCCGCCTTTCTCGCCAGCGCGGCGGCGCCGGAGCGATCGGAGCTGAAGCTTCGCCGCTGCGTGTCCGCCGGCGAAGCGCTGCCTCCCGACATTGGCCGGCGCTGGAGCGAGCGTTACGGCATCGACATCCTCGACGGCATCGGCTCGACCGAGATGCTGCATATCTACGTCTCGAACCGCCCCGGCGACGTGAAATACGGCACCACCGGCAAGCCGGTGCCCGGTTATGACGTCCGGTTGGTCGATGACGACGGCAAAATCGTCACGACGCGCGGCGAGATGGGCGAATTGCAAGTGCGCGGCCCCACCAGCGCGATCATGTATTGGAACAGCCGCGAGCAATCGCGCACGACGTTTTTGGGCGAATGGACGCGGTCCGGCGACAAATATATCGAGGACGACGACGGCTACTTTGTTTACTGCGGCCGGCGCGACGACATGCTCAAGGTCTCCGGCATGTACGTCTCGCCGTTCGAGGTCGAGGGCGCGCTGCAAAGCCATCCCGACGTGCTCGAAGCCGCCGTGGTCGGCTGGCCGGACACGGACAAGCTGATCAAGCCGAAGGCTTTCGTGGTGCTGAAATCTCCTGACAAGGCGAGCGACGCGTTCGCGCAAAAACTGCAAGACGAGTGCCGAAAAAAGCTTGCGGTGTACAAATACCCGCGCTGGATCGAGTTCCGCACCGAGCTGCCGAAAACCGCGACCGGAAAGATCCAGCGTTTTAAGCTGCGGGCCGAGGCCGAGGCGATCTGACCGGCTCGCGACGGGCTCGTTACGGCCTTGCGTTAATACTCCCCCGGTATTACTGCGTTGCCCGTTGGATCGCCGCGGTAGCTCAGCCGGTAGAGCACCGCATTCGTAATGCGGGGGTCGGAGGTTCGAATCCTCTCCGCGGCACCAGCCTTCGCAAGCGAAGCGCGGCGAAGGCTGTCGCGCCAAAGCCCATCTTGGGCGAAGGCGGACCGCCGCCGCTTGCTACGACTTGGTAAGCCAGCCAAACATTCGCTCGCGCAGCGAGAGAAGGCTGCCGCGAGCTACGGCTCGGCGAGCCGAGCATGCATAATCCCGGTGCGCACGGCATAGCCATCCCCATCGCAAATCTGCAAGTATCGTGATTATGGATTCCGGGCTCGCGCCTTTGGCGCACCCCGGAATGACGAGTGGAGGAAATCTTGCCCGTGATGTCCGGAAAACGCGCCTTTCTCGACCTGCTGAAGCAGGAGGGCGTCACGGTCATGTTCGGCAATCCCGGCACCACCGAATTGCCGCTGATGGACGCCTTCGCGGTCGAGCACGACATCCGCTACATCCTAGGCCTCCAGGAGGCAGCCCTGATGGCGATGGCCGACGGCTACGCGCAAGCCTCCGGCAATCTCGCGGTGCTTAACCTCCATGTCGCGCCCGGGCTGGGCAACGCCATGGGCATGCTCTACGACGCGATGAAAGCCAACGCGCCGGTGCTTGTCACCGCGGGCCAGCAGGATCTCGAATACCTCGTCACCGAGCCGGTGCTCACCGCCGACTTGCCGACGCTGGCGCGGCCGTTCGTCAAATGGGCCGCCGAGGTGCATCGAGCGGAAGACTTACCGCGATACGTGCACCGCGCGGTGAAGACTGCGCTGGCGCCGCCGACCGGGCCGGTATTCCTGGGCCTGCCGGGCGACGTCTTGAAGAACGACGCCGACATCGATCTGCTCGAACCGACGCGCGTCGCGCCGCGCCTGCGCGGCGATGCCGCCGCGGTCGCCGCCGCGGCCGAGATGCTCGCCAAGGCCGAGCGGCCGGTCATCATCGCCGGCGACGCCGTGGTGCAGAGCCGCGCGCACAAGGAGCTTATCGCGCTCGCCGAGGCGATCGCCGCGCCGGTCTATGTCGAGTTCATTCCGAACAGCGCCTCGTTTCCGGCGTCGCATCCGCTTTATCGCGGCTCGATGACGCGCTCGCAGGCCGGCGTGCGCGAGGTGCTCGACCAGCACGACCTGTTGTTTTCCGTCGGCGGCGATCTGTTCACCTGGTCGCTGCCGTCGAACGTCGAGCCTTGGCCGCCAGGGCTGCCGCTCATTCATCTCGACACCGATCCGTGGCAGATCGGCAAGAACTATCCGGCGCAGGTCGCGATCCTCGGCGATCCGAAGGCGACGCTGCCCGAAATTACGGCGGCAACGGGCGCGCGCATGACCGCGAGCGCCAAGAGCGCCGCGGCGGCGCGGCTCAAGTCCCTCACCGAGACGATCAAAAAAGACCGCGAGGCGTTTCGCGCCAAGGCCCGCGCGCTGGCCGGCAAGACGCCGGTGCAGCCGCTCGCGCTTCTTGAAGCGATCGGCGCGATGCTGCCGAAGGACGCCGTGGTGATCGAGGAAATTCTGTCGTCCTCTCCCGGCGCTCGCTCGCTGATCGCCAGTAACGACGAGCAGAGTTTCTTCGGCCTGCGCGGCGGCGGCATCGGCTGGGGACTGCCGGCGGCGATCGGAATCAAAGTCGCGCTGCCCGACCGGCCGGTGGTGGCGCTGGTCGGCGACGGCAGCGCGATGTATACGGTGCAGGGATTGTGGACCGCGGCGCGCTACCGGCTGCCGATCGTCTGGGTGATTTTCAACAATACCAGCTATCGCATCTTGAAGCAGCGGCTGGTCATGCTGCGCGGGCTGGCCGAGCAGGCCGACAAGTTCGTCGGCATGGAGCTCAACGATCCGGCGATCGATTTCGTTGGCCTTGCGCGCTCGCTCGGCATCGAGGGTGCGCGCGCTTCCACCGTGAAGGACGCCACCGACCTGATCGGCAAGGCGCTGCAAGACGGCAAAGCGATGCTGATCGATGTCGACATGGAGCGCGGCTACAAGCCGCTCTAATGCCGGAAATGCCTTGTCCCGGTGAACACCATGGCGATGCCGTGGTCGTCGGCGGCCTTGATCACCTCGTCGTCGCGCACCGAGCCGCCGGGCTGGATCACGGCGGTTGCGCCGGCCTCGATGGCGACGAGAAGACCGTCGGCGAAGGGGAAGAACGCGTCCGACGCCACCACCGATCCCTTGGTTGCGGGTGCTTTGAGGCCTGCCTCAAGGGCTGCGTCGGCCGCCTTGCGGGCGGCGATGCGTGCGGCGTCGACGCGGCTCATCTGTCCAGCGCCGATGCCGACGGTGGCGAGATCCTTGGCATAGACGATGGTGTTCGATTTGACGTGCTTGACGACGCGAAAGGCGAAACGCAAATCGCGCAGTTCGGCGTCGGTCGGCGCGCGCTTGGTCACCGGATTTAATTCCATGTCATCGACGACGGCGTTGTCGCGCGTCTGCACCAGAAGCCCGCCGGCGACGGTTTTCGCCACAAGCCCCGCCGCGCGCGGATCGGGCAAGCCGCCGGCCAGCAGCAGCCGCAAATTCTTCTTGGCGCCGACGATGGCGACGGCCTCTTCGGTGGCGTCCGGCGCGACGATGACCTCGGTAAAGATTTCGGTGATGGCGCGCGCCGCCGCGGCGTCGAGCGTGCGGTTGAGCGCGACGATGCCGCCATAGGCCGAGGTTTTGTCGCAGGCGAACGCCTTGCGATAGGCGTCGGCGAGGCTTTCGCCCTCGGCGACGCCGCATGGATTGGCGTGCTTGATGATGGCGCAGGCCGCACTGCGCTCAGGATCGAACTCGGCGACGCATTCGTAAGCGGCGTCGGTGTCGTTGATGTTGTTGTAAGAAAGCTGCTTGCCCTGGGCCTGGCGCGCGGTGGCGACGCCGAACCGCACGGCCGGCGCGCGATAGAAGGCGGCCGATTGGTGCGGGTTTTCGCCATAGCGCAGACGCTCGATCAGCCGGCCGCCGAAGGCGCGATAGTCCGGCGCGACGTCGTCGAGCTCTTGCGCGAACCAATTGCTGATCGCCGCATCGTAAGCCGCGGTGCGCGCAAAAGCCTTGGCGGCGAGCCTTCGGCGCAGCGCAAGCGTCGTCATGCCGTTGTGCGTCGTCAATTCGTCGAGCAACGCGGCGTAATCGCTCGCCTCGACCACGACGGCGACGTCGTCGTGGTTCTTGGCGGCGGCGCGGATCATGGCCGGGCCGCCGATATCGATGTCCTCGATGCAGGCTGCAAAATCGCCGCCGCGCGCCACGGTCTCCTCGAACGGATAAAGATTGACGACCAGAATATCGATCGGACGGATGCGATGCGCGCGCATGGCCTCCGTGTGCTCCGCGTTGCCGCGTATCGCCAGCAGTCCGCCATGTACCGCCGGATGCAGCGTCTTGACGCGGCCGTCCATCATTTCCGGAAATCCGGTCAGCTCGCTGACGTCGAAGACCTTCAGCCCGGCGTCGCTCAGCGTCATGCGGGTGCCGCCGGTCGACACAAGCTCGATGCCGAAGCCGGCAAGCGTGCGCGCGAATTCGACGACCCCGGATTTGTCGGAGACGGAAATAAGGGCGCGCGTGGCGCGGCGCAGATGCTCGATCATGGCGTGTATTTACACTCACTCTCCGATTTCGTCATTCCGGATCGCCGCGCAGCGGCAAGTTCCGGAATCCATAACCACGAATCGACACTATGGATTCCGGGCTCCTCGCGGAGCCTGTCATCGGGCCGCGCGACTTCGCGCGGGCTCGTTGGCTCGGCCCCGGAATGACGTTACAGCGGCAGCCGCGGCTCCTCTTCTTCGCGCACCCGCCGCGTTGCGGCCCCCGCGGCATTGGCATGCTGCAGACTCCACTGCACGCGCGCGGCGGTGCGGGCGTGGCCGTGGATGACGATTTGCGTGGTGCGGCGCGGGCCTTCGCTGCCGGCGAGATAAACGCTGTCCTCGAGTTCGACGCGGTCCTCGTGGGCGGTGAACGTCCATACTTCCTTGTTCGGCGTCATCAGCATGACGCCATGACCGTCGGTGAGCCGGGTCGCCTTCACGGTCGGATGCAGGTGAAAGCGGATGGCGAATTCGTCGCGCGCGGTGCGTATTTGCGTGCCGCCGTCGGCGGCGAGGAAGACGTCCTCGCCGTCGAGCCGGGTGCCATCGGTGGCGATCATCAGCATGCGCTCGTGCACGATGCCGAAGCGGCCGGCGTAGCCGTCATGTGCGGCGCGTAGCGCGATGACTTCGGGTGCGTCCTCCCGCGTCACCGACACGGCGCTAGGTCCGCCCAGCATCGGCGCGCCGCCGAGCACGCGCCGGAACATCGCCAATTCGACGAAACGCGCCGACGAGGTGTCGTTGAAGGTCACCGTCGAATGCGCCGCGGTCGCCCGCGCCAGTTGCCGCCAGTTTTCGCGTCCGGTGACGGGCATGCCGCAATTCACGACGATCAGACTCTGCTTCGGCGAGGAGAATTCGAACGACAGGCAGCCGGCATGCGCGTCCAGGCTCATCTCGATCGGCGGTGCGCGGCCGGTATCCATGATCAGCACGCCGCCTTTGGCTTCGAGGCGCTGATAGGCCGAGTAGGGCGCGCTCGAAAGCGGTGCGCCGCGGCTCTCGTCATAGGCCAATAGCGTGAGGATGAGATCGGCGGGCGTCGCGCCCATGCCGTTGAAATGCGCAAACGTTCCTTCGGAGTGGCGGAAGAAGCGCAGCATCGGCATCATGCGGTCGATGGCGTTGAGCAGCGCTTGCGGCGGCGCGATGTTGCGCGCCGCAAAAGCCTGCCGCAGCGGCAAGAATTCAAGCAGAATCTCGATAATCGCCCCGGGGTCGCGGCTGACGTGGCCGCCGTCAGGCAGGATCTGCCGCTCGATCTCTTGCCGCAAGCTTTCGGTGCTGGAATTGATGTGGCGCGCCTGGCCGGCGATGCACAACGCGGCATAGCTAAGCGCGATGGCCGCCTGCATGCGCGCGACGCCGCGCCGCGCATCGCCCGCGGTATGGCGCAAATAGCGCACCTGGCGCACGAGACTGCGCAGAAAGCGCCGGTAGAAGCGCATATCGGCGTCCTGCAAGACGAGCGTGGACTGGCTGAGCCAGGAGATGATGCGGCGCGACAGCACGTCCGGGCGCCAAGCCAGCGGATGCCAGGAGCCTTGCAGCGCGATCCACTCGTCGACCAGCGCGCGCGCATTGGCGCGGGTGATGCCGGACTCCGCCGCGCGCAGATGGCGCAGCCAGCCGAAGCCCAACAAGGCCGCGGCCCAGTCGTCGGACGGCGGCTCCATTTCGAAAATCGAGCGGCCGTCGCCGACGACGACCTTGCCGGCGAAAGCGAAACGGCCGGCATAGATTTCGCTCGCGCGCGTGGCATCGGCGGTGCGCAAATCTTGCGGCGCGATCAGGAGCCGATCGGCCTTGAGCGGCAGCACGACCGGCCAGCGCAGGAACGGATGACCGTTGACGCGGCCGGCGAGGCGCCGCATGGCGCCGCGAATGAGGAGCCAGGACAGTTTCGCATGGTTCGCGATGGAAGCCCGCGACATCGGCCCGGCTCGCCCCTCCTTACGCGCGGCTGCAAAAGCATCCCGCGGCGCGACCATAACGAAACGATGACAGAACGGCCAACCGGCAAATAGCGATTTGATATCGCTACCCTTTTACCAGTCGCGCGGCATAGAAGCCGTCGAGGCCGGCAAGCCGCGAATTGGCATCGGCAAGCTGGCAGGGCAGCGTGCGCAGTTCGCCGTCCTTGCCGATGAACTCATCGCGGCCGAAAACTTCCGCTGCGGCGATTGGCGCGCGCCGCACGCTGTCGTCGCGCGCAAGAAGGCCGGCGACGATGCCCTCGTTCTCCTCGGGCTCAAGCGAACAGGTGCAATAGACGAGCGTGCCGCCGGGCTGCAACAGCGCAATGGCGCGGTCGATCAAGCGGCGTTGCAAGCCGGCGAGCTGGGCGATGTCGGCTGCGCTCTTGAGCCACGGCACGTCGGGATGGCGGCGGATGGTTCCGGTCGACGAGCACGGCGCATCGAGCAGCACGGCGTCGAATTTCTGCTCCGCCGTCCATTCCGCGACATCGGCGCAGACGAGCTCGGCGCGAAGCGACAGCCGCGTGAGATTTTCGGCAAGCCGCTTCAATCGCGCCGGCGCGCGGTCGACGGCGGTGACGAGAGCGCCGGCGGCGGCAAGCTGCGCCGTCTTGCCGCCGGGCGCGGCGCATAGATCGGCGACGCGCCGGCCGCGAACGTCGCCGAAAAAGCGTGCCGGCAGCGCCGCAGCGGTGTCCTGAACCCACCACGCGCCTTCGGCAAAGCCGGGCAGCGCGGTCACCGCGCCGTGCGCGATGGTGCGCACAGATCCTGTGGGAAGGACGCGGCCATTGAGCTTTGCCGCCCAATAATCCGGATCGCTTTTCACCGTCAGGTCGAGCGCGGGTTCGTTGCCGTTCGACGCGGCAATGGCGTGCGCGGTGTCTGCGCCATAGGTCGCGGTCCACCGCGCCAACAGCCAGGCGGGCGTATCGAGAGCCGCCGTGTCGAGCGACGCCAGCAGCGCGGCGCCTTCGCGGGTGACGCGCCGCAGCACCGCATTGACAAGGCCGGCGAAGTGCAACGCCTGCCGATCCGCCCGCACCAGGCGCACCGAAAGGTCGACGGCGGCGTGGTCGGGCACGCTGAGAAACAGGATTTGCGCGGCGCCGATCAGCAGCGCGGTCTCGACCCGCGGCGCTTGCGGCGGCGGTCCGCGATCGAGCAATAGTCCGAGCAGATGGCGCAAGGTGCCGAGCCGGCGCAGCACGGCCCCGACCAGAGCGCGCCCCAGCGCCCGGTCGCGTTCCTCCAGCGCCGCGAACTCGCCGGTGGTGTCGAGCAACTCGTCGAGCGGACGGCGGCGGCGGATGACGCCGTCGACCATGTCGGCCGCGATGCGGCGAACGGCGAGGCCGGGCACTTCGTCAATACGGCCGGAACGAGCCTTCGGTTTGTCCGAAGCCTTCATTCGAAAAATACCTCCTTGCGGGCTGGCGACCGCTACGCCAAGTCAATCGGAATGCCAACCGATCAGACAGCGCCGAAATCGCCGCCAGAGGCGGAAAATCAGGATGCCGGCAAGCGTCCGCTGACGCCGGCGGCTGAACGCGCGCTGGCAGAAGCCGCAGCGCGGCGCGCCGAGCGTGAGCGCGAAAAGGCCAGTCAGCCGAAGGAAGCCGGCGGCCGCGGCGGCCCCGAACCGACCCGCTACGGCGATTGGGAAATCAACGGTTTAACGTCCGATTTCTGAGCGCCGGCGGGTTCGTGGGCCTAGCTAGGTGTGCCAGCTATCTTGACAAATGTTCCTATCTGTATGAATATAATCCTTCATCTAATGAGGCAATATTATACTTGACAAACCTACCGCCTAGGGGTACGGTGGGCCGTAACCTGAGGGTCGGCCATGTCCAGCGTTCTGAATGAAGCTTATTTCCACGATGAAGCAGCGGCTTTTAAGGCGCTGGAGGCTATCGTTTGGCCGGATGGTCCGAGCTGCCCGCACTGTGGCGCGATCGATAGGATTGGACGCCTAGAGGGCGTGCGCTCCAAGCCGAGCAAGAAGCATCCTGAGGGCATCGTCCGGCACGGGCTTTGGAAATGCTACCATTGCAAAGGCCAATTCACGGCCCGCAAAGGCAGTGTGTTTGAAAGCAGCCATCTAGAGCTTCGCCAGTGGCTACAAGCCGCCTTCCTGATGTGCTCCAGCAAGAAAGGCGTGAGCAGCAATCAGCTCGCGCGGACGTTGGGCATTACCGTAAAGAGCGCGTGGTTTGCCTCCCACCGACTTCGTGAAGCCATGCGGGAGGGCAGCTTAAGCCCTTTGGGTGGTGAAGGAAAAATCGTCGAAGCGGATGAAACGTTTTTTGTAAACAAGAAGGGTTTCGAACGGCGTTCTGGCATCGGTCACAAAATGGTGGTCGTGAGCCTCGTAGAGCGCGGCGGCCCGGTTCGTTCCACGGTTATTGACAGTGTCAGCCGCCCCGACGTCGAGCGCATTATCCGCAAGAATGTTCATCGCGAAAGCAGGTTGATGACTGATACGGCTGGCTATTACCGACGCGGCAAGCTCGGAACGGTCAGCCACGAAATGGTTGATCATTCCATCGGCGAGTACGGACGTGGCGACGTGCATGTGAACACGCTAGAGGGCCTTTTCAGCGTATTTAAGCGCGGCATGAAGGGTGTGTATCAGCACTGCGGAGAGCAGCATTTACATCGCTATGTCGCGGAATTTGATTTCCGCTATAATCATCGGGTTCGCTTGGGCGTGAACGACTCCGCCCGGACGATAAAGGCCCTTCGTGGTATTGTTGGGAAGCGGTTGACCTACAAGGACTTACATCCGGCCGCGCGCTGATTGATGCGGGTGTTATGAGTAGAACGATCAAACTGAGCATTCGCGCTCGGGGTCACAGCGATGCCCCGACCGTCGAAGATTTGCTTGATCAGATTGAGATTACTTCGCAATTCTTGAGGGCGTAGAAGAAGCCGTCGCCGATGATGGACGACACGCGATTGAATGGCGAGTAGTGAAGGCCAGTACCAACACCCCAATTATGATTGAGGCGGCGGCCTTTCCAAAGGACTTTGCGACTAATATCGATGCCCGCGTTGAAATCGTAACGCGGCAGACTGCGCTTGGGCTTGACGCCCTGAAGCGCGGCGGAGAACGCCCGTCTTATTTCACGCAGCCAGTCCTCTTGCGCGCAGAAAAAATGTTTGAGCGCGTCACAAACGGTCTATCTGAAACAAAAATAGACTACGGCGATGGTCTGCCCGCCTTGGACATCACCTTTATGGTCGCAAAAACTGCCGTCGCCAACACGCGGGACGTGCTTGCGCCGAGAGCAAAGCCCTACAAGGAGCTTGGCTCCATTGAAGGCAATGCAAAAAGTATCGAGCGCGACGGCTTTGGTCGTCGCATTCTGTACGTGCGCTATCGTCTCAATGGAGAAACAATCAAGTGTCTTGTTTCTGGAGAGGCGGAAAAGGAACTAGAGACGCATCGTATAGCTGATGTTTGGCGATTTCGCCGCGTCCAAGTCTATGGAATGCTGCACTATAAGGGTCTGGGCGATCTAAAGGAGATTGAGGCAATCAGAATTCGTTTTCTGCTGGATCGATCTGAATTACCGACGGTGGACGACATCCTCGATCCTGATTTTACAGGTGGAGTGAGATCCGAAGATTATCTGGCGAAGCTGAGGGATGGCGAGTTCTAAACGAATTTATTGGGACGCCTGCACTTGGATCGCACTGATCCAGCGCGAACAGATTTGAGATTCCAAGGGCGCTGTTGTTGAAGATCGTTATACGATGTGCAGGAGTGTCATTTCGGCCGCTGTCAACGGTCAAATAGAGATTGCTACTTCTACTTTCTCATTCACCGAGGTGTGCAAAGAACCGAAGATACGCGATCAGGCGCAGGATAAAATCGCCGATTTTTTTGAAAACGACTACGTTTTGCCCATAAATCTTGATCGTGCAGTGGCCGAGCGCGGTCGCGAACTGATGATGAAGGGTTACTCCAAACTAAAGCCCGCCGATGCTTGCCACTTGGCATCGGCCGCTATTGCAAACGCTGAAGAAATGCACACGTTCGACGACAAGCTTCTTGCGCTAGACGGCAAAATAGGCAAGTTGGACGGGACAAAACTTAAAATCTGCAAACCCGATCCTGGCGGACGGCCCGTCCCGTTGCTCGACGCCATCAGAGATATTCACGATGACCAGCCACCCCCGAGTGGAAGCGCCGAGCCAGAAAAAGCACAAGGGTAAGCCCGCGGCTAAAAAGCCTGCCGATGATTTTGTCTCCGTCGCCCGTCGTCTCGAAGCCAATGAGGACAAGGCGACGTTTGAGGCAAAGCTGGCGAAGATCGTGAAGGCAAAATCGCGAGACGGCAAATGATACGCACCGCCGCCATTGCTATCGTGGTCGCCGTCGCGGCCATGGCAGCAATTCAATATTTCCGGCCCAGACACCCTAGTCACGAATTGTGGAAAGATGCTCCGCTAGTCTCCGCATCCCCATCGGTAGACTGTTCTGAGAACGCTCCGAAATGGAAATGCGCCCCCTTGGTCAAGTGAACTTATTGGGAGGCCGTCCCGTCCATTCGGGCTTAATTTCGGCGGGAGGCACCACCTTGCAGCCCGCAGCGGTAAGGCGTGCTACCTCGTTTTCGGCATCTTGGGCGTCAACGAGCTTGTTTTGAAGCAATCCCAGCTGTGCCGGATCGGTGTAAGTGATGACCAACTTTGGCATTGACTGACTCCTGAATTTTACTCTTTCAATAAACCATTGAAAATACTAACAAATCTATAGAGTGGCGTCAAATCTAGGTTTGCGAAGTATAATATCGCCTCTAATGATTGATTTCGCTCCTCTTACAACTGTTCGGAGAGGCGGCGGTGAGGCGCTACTTTCCCTTTGCAGTTCTGGCGCAGCCGCGCCGCGCCAGTCCTTTGATCTTGGCGGCAGCGATGTTGGCGCTTGGGCTCGCGGCGGGCGCGATGGTGCGGCCGGCATTGACGCCGCAATCGATCATGCAACATGGCGCGGCAGTCGAGCCCGCGCTCGCGGCGGTGAGCGGCGCCGAGCCGACACAAGCCGACATTCCGATCGCGCATCGGCTCGATCCAAACATCGTCTATCCGGCCGACGTGTTGCGCGTCATCGACGGCGACACGTTCGAGGCGCGGGTGCGGGTGTGGCCGGGACTCGACGTCGACACCAAAGTGCGGCTGCGCGGCGTCGATGCGGCCGAGCTTCACGCCCGCTGCGCCAGCGAGCTCGAGCAAGCGCAAGCCGCGCGCGTCGAGCTGGAAAAGATTTTGGGCGAAGGCGGCGCGAGGATTTCCCGCGTCGGCATCGACAAATATGGCGGACGCGTCGATGCCACCATCGCGACGCGCGGCACCGCCGACGTATCGGCGGCGCTGCTCAATGGCGGCTTCGCGCGCGCTTACGACGGGGGACGGAGGGGAAGTTGGTGCGGGTGACAGAGGACCGAAGACGGACGACAGAGGACAGATGTTAGGAACCCTTTATCCGTCGTCCGTCTACTGCGTTACCACCACCCGCGTCCCGATCGTGACCCGGCTGTAAAGCTCTTCGATGTCCGCGTTGTGCATGCGGATGCAGCCGTGCGACACGAAGCCGCCGATCGAGCCCTCATTATTGGTGCCGTGGATGGCGTATTGGCCACCGCCCGAGAGGGTCATCGCCGCAACTCCCATGGGGTTATTCGGCGAGCCGCCCGGAATGACCGGCGGCAGCCTGCTGTAATCCTTCCTGATCGAATCCGGCGGCGACCAGGCCGGCCTGATGTATTTGCCATCGATATAGGCGGTGCCGGACCATTGCATGCCGAGGCGGCCGACGCCGACCGGATAGCGGATCGCTTCACCCACGCCGACGAAATAGTAAAGCGCACGCTCGTTGGTACGGATCACGATGGTGCCGGGCATGTAGCTGTCTTTCACCGCGACCAAGTCGCCACGGGCGGCGGCCGGCTTCGGCGCCAGGACAAACAGTCCGACGAACACCGCGAGCGCGGCCGAAAGCAGGATTTTCCCTCGCATTTTCACATTCCCTGACTAACCGCCCCGCTCACGTCGCTGCGGGGCCACAAACTGCAAGCGCATCTTAGCCGAATCCGGGCCGTTCCTCAGTAGCGCGGCGGCAACAGGGTAAGCTTTTCGTTAAATTTTCGGCAAGTGTGGTCCGCGTGCAATAGGGGATGCCACCTTTTCCCTCTGGAGAGACGTGATTATTGCCTACGCGCTCTCCTTGCTCTTGTTCTGGCGGTTGTTGACGAGGTCGTCGACTACCGCCGGATCGGCGAGCGTCGAGGTGTCGCCGAGATTGCCGAACTCGTCCTCGGCGATCTTGCGCAAGATGCGGCGCATGATTTTGCCGGAGCGCGTCTTCGGCAGGCTCGGCGCGAATTGGATGAGATCGGGCGAGGCAATCGCGCTGATTTCGGTGCGTACCCATTGCACCAGCTCTTTGCGCAACGCCTCGGTCGGCTGTTCGCCGGCCATCAGCGTGACATAGGCATAGATGCCCTGGCCCTTGATGTTGTGCGGATAGCCGACGACCGCGGCTTCCGACACTTTCGGATGCGCGACCAAAGCCGATTCCACTTCCGCGGTGCCCAGCCGATGGCCGGCGACGTTGATCACGTCGTCGACGCGGCCGGTGATCCAGTAATAGCCGTCGGCGTCGCGCCGGCAGCCGTCGCCGGTGAAGTATTTTCCGGGATAGGCGCTGAAATAGGTGTCGATGAAGCGCTGATGATCGCCATAGACGGTGCGCATCATTCCCGGCCAGGAATCGGCGATGCAAAGATTGCCGCTGGTGGCGCCGTCCTGCACCTTGCCCTCGGCGTCGACGATCTGCGGCACGATGCCGAAGAACGGCAGCGTCGCCGAGCCGGGCTTTAATCGCGTCGCGCCGGGCAGCGGCGTGATCAAAATGCCGCCGGTTTCGGTCTGCCACCAGGTATCGACGATCGGGCAGCGGTTGTCGCCGACCACGCGATAATACCATTCCCAGGCTTCGGGATTGATCGGCTCACCGACGGTGCCGAGCAGCCGCAACGAGGCGCGCGAGGTCTTCTTCACCGGCGCATCGCCCGCCTGCATCAAGGCGCGGATCGCGGTCGGCGCGGTGTAGAAAATGTTGACCTTGTGCTTGTCGATGACCTCCCAGAACCGCGACATCGACGGATAATTCGGCACGCCTTCGAATATCAGCGTGGTGGCGCCGTTCGAAAGCGGCCCATAGACGATGTAGCTGTGGCCGGTCACCCAGCCGACGTCGGCGGTGCACCAATAGATGTCGCCGTCATGATAGTCGAACACGTATTGGTGCGTCATCGAGGTGTAGACCAGATAACCCGCCGTGGAGTGCAGCACGCCCTTCGGCTTGCCGGTCGAGCCCGACGTGTAGAGGATGAACAGCGGATCCTCCGCGTTCATCTCCGCGCAGGGGCATTCCGCGGTGACCACTTCCTTGGCCTCGTGGTACCAAACGTCGCGCACCGGATCCATGTCGACCGGCGCGCCGGTGCGTTTGACGACGATAACGAAATCGACGCCGCCGACTTTGGCGATCGCCGCGTCGGTATTGGCTTTGAGCGGTATTTTGCGCCCGCCGCGGATGCCTTCGTCGGCGGTGATGACGATGTTCGACTTGCAATCTTCGATGCGGCCGGCGAGCGAATCCGGCGAGAAGCCGCCGAACACCACGGAATGGATCGCGCCGATGCGTGCGCAGGCGAGCATGGCGTAAGCCGCTTCCGGAATCATCGGCATGTAGATGGTGACGCGGTCGCCTTTCTTGACGTTGCGGTTGCGCAAGATGTTGGCGAAGCGGCAGACCTCGTCGTGCAGCTCCTTATAGGTGATGTGCTTTGAGTCTTTCGGGTCGTCGCCTTCCCAGATGATCGCGGTCTGATGGCCGCGCGTGTGCAGATGGCGGTCGATGCAATTATAGGCGACGTTGGTCGAGCCGTCCTCGAACCATTTGATGGAGACGTTCGGCTTGGCGAAGGAGGAATTCTTGACCTTGCTGAAATGCCTGGTCCAGTGAATGCGTTTGGCCGCTTCGGCCCAAAATGCGTCGGGATCGGCGAGCGACCGCTGGTACATTTTCTTGTATCCGGCGTCGTCGATGAAGGCGCGCTTGGTCCATTCGGCGGGCACTTCGTAAATCTTGTCCGACATTTTGTTATCCTCCACGCAGACGACGGCCGATTACAGGCGTTTCCTGGCCCTATTATGCGACGGCGGCCCGACGAGCGACAAGGGCGCGAACCTCAGCCCGCGTGCTTCGTTCGGCCGCGCAATGACGGCTCACTCCTTCACGCCGCCCATCTTGCAGATGAGCTTCCATTCGTCGGCCGCCACCGGCTGCACCGAAAGCCGCGTATTGTTGACCAGCACCATGGTTTTGAGCCGCGGCTCGACCTTGGCGTCGGTCAGCCGCACCGGCCTTTTCAGCGGCTCGATCGCTTTGACGTCGACCACGACCCAAGATGCGGAGGATGGTTCGCCGGATTTTGCGGTCGGATCCGGATAGTGCTCGCGGATCACTTCGACCACGCCGACGATCTCCTTTGTCTCACCCGAGTGATAAAAGAAGGCGCGTTCGCCCTTTTTCATCTTCATCAGGTTGTTCTTGGCCTGATGATTGCGCACGCCGCTCCACGGCTCGCCCTTGCTGCCGCGCTTGACCTGATCGTCCCAGGAGTAAGTCTCGGGCTCGGTTTTGAGGAGCCAATGGGCCATGATTATCCCTCCGCCTTCAGTGGCCGCGTCAGCAGCAACTCGATCGCCGCATCCACGCTCATTTTTTCGCTGATCAGCGCGGCGACCGCGGCCGAGATCGGCATGTCGACCGACCGCTCGCGCGCCATGTCCAGAAGCACCGGCGCGGTGAACACGCCTTCGGCAAGGCCGGCGTGGATCGCACCGGGCTTGCTGCCGCGGCCGAGATTGACGCCAAAGGTGAAATTGCGCGACTGCGGGCTCGAGCAGGTAAGAAGAAGATCGCCGAGCCCGGAAAGGCCCATCATGGTCTCCGGCTTGGCGCCATAGGCTTTGCCGAAACGGACGAGTTCGGCGAAGCCGCGCGTGGTCAGCGCGGCGAGCGCGCTGGCGCCGAGGCCTCGTCCGGTGACGACGCCGGCGGCGATGGCAAGCACGTTCTTCGCCGCGCCGCCGATCTCGACGCCGCGAACGTCGCCGGAATGGTAAGGCCGAAACGTCGCCGAGCCGACGGCTTGCGCCAATTCGCCGGCGAGCTTGGCGTCCGCCGCGGCCAATGTCACGGCGGTCGGCAGACCGCGGGCAACGTCGGCGGCAAAACTCGGCCCGGACAAAATCGCCGGTACCGCGCCGGGGGCGCATTCACCGATCACCTCGCTCATGAATTTCTTGGTGCCGCGCTCGATGCCCTTGGCGCAGACGATCACCGGCGTGCGCGCGGCGAGCAACGGCGCCAGCAGCTTGGCGACGGCGCGCACGGCCTGCGCGGGAACGACCAGGAGGAGCGCCTCGGCAGCCGCCGCCTCGGCGAGATCGCCGGCAATAGCGACGCTGTCATCGATGCGCACGCCCGGCAGGAAACGGCTCTCGCGTTTCGTCTTGAGCTCCGCGGCATTGCCGGCATCGGGCTCCCACAGCGTGACCTTGCGTCCGGCCCGCGCGCAAGTCAGCGCCAGCGCGCTGCCCCAGGCGCCGGCGCCGATGACCGCGATGTGGTTGAAGGCCATTGTCGTTACAGAGTTTCGCCGCGCAAGAGTTTTGGCACTTCGCCGACCAGTCCCGCCGCTTCGCGGATGAACAAGCGCTTGAGACCGGGCAGGCGATCGACCAGGCCGAGGCCAACGTCGCGTGCCAGGCGCAGCACATCGGAGCGGTTGGAAAACAGCCGGTTGAGGCCGTCGGTGGCGAGCCCCATTGCCATGGTGTCGAAGCGCCGCCAGCGCTGGTAACGCTCCAACGCGTCGGCTGCTCCCGGATCGAGTCCGAGCCGCGCCGCGTCCACGATCACCTCGGCGAGCGCGGCCACGTCCTTTAAGCCCATATTGAGTCCCTGGCCGGCGATCGGATGAATGACATGCGCGGCATCGCCGACCAGAGCAATGCGCTCGGCGATGAACGAGCGCGCGACGAAGAACCCAAGCGGATGGACGCGCCGCGCGCCGCTGACCTTGACCTCACCGAGATGAAGCTTGAAGCGTTGCTCGAGCTCGGCATGGAACGCATCCTCGGGCAGCGCCATGATGCGTTCCGCCTCGGCCGTCGTCTCGGTCCACACGATCGAGGAGCGGCGGCCCTTGAGCGGCAATATCGCGAACGGACCGGCCGGCAGAAAGTGCTCTTCCGCGCGGCCTTGATGGTCGCGCTCGTGCGCGACATTGATGACGATGGCGGACTGGTCGTAATTCCAGCCATGCGCGGCGATGCCGGCAGCGGTACGGATGGTCGAGCGCGCGCCGTCGGCGGCGACGAGGAGCCGGGCGCCAAGCTCCGTGCCATCCTTAAACTCGGCCAGCACACGATTGCCCTCATGCGTGATTTTGGCGACGGCGGACGGCTGCAGTGCGACGCCTTCCGAGCGCGCCTTCGCGGCCAGCGCGTCGACAAGAAGCCGATTTTCGATCATGTGGGCGAACGGCTCGCCCGGCTCGACGTCGCCTGAGAAAGTAAGGAAGGTCGGCCGCACCGCGTCGCCGAGCCGGCTGTCGGTGACGACCATGTCCAGGATCGGCTGCGCCGCTTCGCCGACCCGGTCCCAGACGCCGATCGTCTCGAACAATCGCCGCGCCGCGGCGACGATCGCCGAGGCGCGCTCGTCGTCAGCTTGCGTGTTCTGGGCGTGGCTTAAGCCGGGCGCCGGATCGGCGACGGTGACCGAGAATGCCGGCCCGAGCCCTTGGCGCAAGGCGATCGCCAGCGTCAGCCCGGCAAAGCCGCCGCCGCCAATCAGCACGTCAACATCGTTACGCGACATGCCTTATCCTAGCACGGTCGGGTTCGCCGGACTTGACCGATCCGCCGAACCTCTATGCAAGGAACTAAGCACCGGACGGCCCAGGTGCCACGGGAGAGTGCTACGGGAGAAATGATGGCCTCCGCCGTACAGGAACTGGTTGAGATCCTTAATCTCGAACCGCTCGAATTGAATCTGTTTCGCGGCCGCTCGCCGCAATCGCGCTGGCATCGGGTGTTCGGCGGACAGGTCATCGGCCAGGCGCTGGTCGCGGCCTGCCGCACCGTCGAGGACGTGGCGCTGCGGCCGCCGCATTCGCTGCACGCCTACTTCCTGCTCGGCGGCGATCCGAAAGTGCCGATCATCTACGAGGTCGACCGCATCCGCGACGGCAAGAGTTTCACCACGCGCAACGTCAAGGCGATCCAGCACGGGCAGGCGATTTTTTCGATGTCGGTGTCGTTCCACGTGCATGAAGACGGTCTATCGCATCAGTTCGCCATGCCCGACGTGCCGAAGCCCGACGCGCTGCCGGATGAAGCCGAATTGAAGGAGCGGGTGTGGCCGATGATGCCCGAGCCGGTGCGGCGCTATTACGAGCGCGAACGGCCCATCGAATTGCGGCCGGTCGAATACGGCCGCTATCGCGGCGAGATAACAAAGGACGGCCGCTTTCACGTCTGGATGCGCGCCACCGGCCGGCTGCCCGACGAGCCGGCGATCCACCAATGCGTGCTCGCTTATGCCTCCGACATGATGCTGCTCGATGCCGCGCTCATTCCGCACCAGCGTTCCGTGTTCAGCGAAGACATCATGGCCGCGAGCCTCGACCACGCGCTGTGGTTCCATCGTCCGTTCCGCGCCGACGAGTGGCTCCTTTACGCGCAAGACAGCCCGAATCTCGCCGGTTCGCTCGGCTTCTCGCGCGGCCTGATCTTCGCCGCCGACGGCACGCTGGTCGCCTCGGTGGCCCAGGAAGGCCTGCTGCGGCAGCGACGACAGCCCGCGCCCTGATGGTAGCACCAGACGCCGCCTAAAAGCTGGGCATTGGGATTGGTGCGGCCTTGGCACCGCGAAGCCTTGTAATCCTCAGCAAGACCCGGTCCGCCGAGTTTGTGGCGAGCCCAATTTTTAAGCATGATGGGCGTTCGGCGTGGGCGCAATCCTCGCGACTGCGGCAACAAAAGCTTGGGCTACCCCGGCGTGGCAACGATTGGGCCCAATCCGTCAGCGCCTTAGGTCCCATGTTGGATCATGTTGGATGAAGTTGGAACTTGGCACGGGGCTTGATTGCTCGACTTCCGGCGATGACACAGCGCGGCCATGGTCGTGCGCGGTCATCGCTTGCGTTTCGTGCGCCAGATCAGTGCAATGACAGGCCGGCGGGGGAGGAATCAATGAAAGTCGTCATGGCCATCATCAAGCCCTTCAAGCTCGACGACGTCCGCGATGCCCTCACCAAAATCGGCGTGCAGGGGCTGACCGTCACGGAAGTGAAGGGCTACGGTCGTCAAAAGGGCCACACGGAGATATATCGCGGCGCCGAATACGCGGTGAGTTTCCTGCCAAAGATCAAGATCGAAATCGCCTGCCCGTCCAATCAAGTGGACAAGGTCATCGAGGCGATCACCGCGGCGGCGAAGACCGGACAGATCGGCGACGGCAAGATATTCGTATTCGGTCTCGACCATGCGGTTCGCATCCGCACCGGCGAAACCGACGCCGCCGCGCTCTAAACGAAGCTTTAGACTGTTGCGGTTTTAGGACTCGCGCTGAACCGACAATTTTGCTGCAATTCCTCCTCGGCGAATGACGGTCAAGCTCGTTTGCCGGGGCAGGAGACGCGATGAATACGATGATCGCCGCGCGGCTGCACGCCTACGGCGCCCCGATGACGCTCGATCGGATCGAAGTGCCGGAGCCGCGGGCGAACGACGTATTGGTCGAGGTCAAGGCCTGCGGCGTGGTGCCAAACCTGGCGCGCGTCATCGGTAATTTTTTCGGCACCCAGGTGCCCGATCTCAAGATCATGCCGGCGTTGCCGGCGATTTTCGGTCTCGATCCGACTGGCGTGGTGGCGAAAGTCGGCGATCAGGTGCGCTCGATCCGTCCGGGCGAGCGGGTCTATGTCAATCCGGCGCGGTCTTGCGGCTCATGCCGGATGTGCCGCAGCGGGCAGACGCTGGATTGTCCGAGCTGGACGCTGCAGGGTTATTTCGGCCGCTCGCAGGAAATCATGCGCGCCTATCCTTACGGCGGGCTGGCGCAGTTCATCACCGCGCCTGCCAGCGCGCTGGTGCGGCTGCCCGACAATGTGAGCTTCGAAGCCGCGGCGCGGTTTGGCTATTTCGGCACCGCCTACGCCGCGATGCGGAAAATCGGCGTCGGTCCCGGCCAGTCGTTGCTGATCAACGGCATCGGCGGACAACTTGGCCTGTGCGCGGCGCTGCTCGCGCTGGCGATGGGCGCAACAAAGATCCTCGGCACCGGACGCAACGCCGCGCTGCTCGATCGGGTCAGAGCGCTGGCGCCGGAACGGATCGATACGCTGGCGGTTGCCAACGCGCAATGCAGGGCAGTGGACCCTCGGCGCAACCCGATCCGCTCGTCGCCTGGGCGAAAGCGGCGACCGACGGCTACGGCGTCGACGGGGTCATCGATTGCCTGCCGCCCGGCGCGCCGGCAAGCGCGATGATGCGCGCGCTCTATTGCCTCCGCCGCGGCGGCCGCGCGGTCAATGTCGGTGCGGTCATGGAAACGCTGCCGGTGAATGCATTCTGGCTGATGACCAACCGGATCGGCCTGCAAGGCTCGGTCTGGTTCACCACCGCCGAAGGCGAGGACATGGCGGCAATGGCCGGCGCCGGCACGCTGGATTTGTCCGTGCTAGAGCACCGCGTCTCGCCGTTGGCGAAGGTCAACGAGGCGCTCGCCGCAATGGAGGATAGAGACGGCGGCTTCACCAATTTTGTCATCGACCCGACGCGCGCGTAGGGTAGGCATCGTTACTAATAACATTGTAAATTGGGATGCTGGCCGCAATCGTTTGCATAGGCCTGCCCTCGGAAATAGTCATCCATGGAACGGACAAGGACGGATGATCCGCTGCTCGCCATCAAGCGAGAGGCTGCCTTGCACGGGCAGAGCCCCATGCGGGAAGCCGAGGAGCTTTATGAGCGCATCTTACGTAGCGACAGTCGTCATCTCGATTCCATTTATCGTTTGGGGCTCATTCGACTGCAGCAAAATCGATTCGCTGATGCGGCGGCCCTATTTCGCCGTGCCGTCAAGATCGACAAGAAATCAGCCGACGCTCAGCACCATCTTGCGATCGCGCTAACCGGCGAAGGGCAGCTCAATGAGGCGATCGCGCATTATCGTAAAGCGATGGACTTGAAGCCGCGCGATGCCACAGCGCACAACAATCTAGGCTTCGTGCTGCAGAAGCTCGATCGCCATGAGGAAGCAGCGAGACATTATCGCAAGGCGTTGTCGATCAATCCAGACCATCCAGAAGCGCACAATAATCTCGGCAATGCATTGCAATCGCTTCATCGAGCCGGAGAGGCGATTAAACATTATCGACAGGCCCTAGCGCTGCGACCGAATGATGCCGGCTCACACATCAACCTTGGCAGCGCGCTAGCCGCTCTTAACCATCATGAGCAAGCCATAGAGCACTGCGAGAAAGCGCTGGAACTCGCGCCGGGTATTGCGGAAGCGCACATGAATCTCGCTAATTCGCTCGGAGCGGTGCACCGGCTGCATGACGCACTGGTACACTATCAGAAAGTGATCGCCATCGACCCGACCAACGTCGAGGCTTACGCGCGCTCGGCCTTTTTGCTTTTCCAGCTTGGGCGCGTTCAAGAGTTCAATCGCACAATGCGAAAAAGCGCTGAAAATCAAGCCTGACCATGCTGACAGCCTCGCGAATTTGGGTTTCGCATTGCGTGCATTAGGCAGGGTGGACGAGGCGGTTCATGAGTTCGAAAAGGCGATCGCTATCGCACCCAAGAACGGCGGTCTTTATTATGCCCTTGCAAGCTCAAAGCGGATATCCGCCTCGGACCCGCATCTTGCGCCCATGCAAGAACTGGCCGGCAAAATGGGATCACTCAGTGTAGGGAGCCAAATTGAGCTGCACTTCGCGCTCGGAAAAGCGTTTTCCGACATTGGGGATCATGACCGCTCATTCCTGCATTTGCTGCAAGGCAATGCACTTAAACGGCGGCAATTCGTCGACTATGATGAGACAAAAGTTTTGCTGCATTTCGACCGGATACGGGCGACATTTACCCCCGAATTGCTGAGTGACAAGAAGTCTGGCGGTGATCCGTCACCCCTCGTGATCTTTATCATTGGCATGCCGCGTTCCGGCACCTCGCTGGTCGAACAGATCCTGGCAAGCCACCCAAAAGTCTTTGGGGCGGGTGAGCGATGGGAGTTCCCTGAGTTGACCCAAGGTATCTCGGGACCCGAGGGCACCGAATTCCCGGAGGCGGTCGCAAGCATGTCGGGCGAGCAGCTGCATGCGCTTGGCACCGGTTACTTGCGCAGCATCCAGCCGCTGGCGCCCGAAGCCGAGCGGATCGTTGATAAAATGCCGAGCAACTATTTCCATGCAGGCCTAATCCATCTTGCGCTTCCGAACGCCCAAATCATTCATACCCGTCGAGATCCGCGTGATACGGCGATGTCTTGCTTCGCGACTTTATTCGCGATGGGTGTTCCCTATGCCTACGACTTGGCCGAACTGGGGCGCTATATTCGCGCCTATGAAAAGCTAATGGAGCATTGGCGCGACGTGCTGCCGCAAGGCGCAATGATTGAGGTGCGATACGAAGAACTGGTAGGAAATCTTAAAACGGAGGCGAAACGGCTCATCGAATATTGTGGTCTCGAATGGGACGACGCTTGTTTGTCCTTCCATGCAACCAAGAGGCCGGTGCGCACGGCAAGCGTTATTAAGTCCGGCAGCCGATTTACGGCAGCTCAGTTGGCCGTTGGCAGCCCTACCAGAAACAGCTGCAGCCGTTTCTGCGCGCGTTATCGCAACAGTAAGCCAAAATAGCGCCGCGCGTGTGACGAACGATCAGAGAGCACGCAGCGCGCGAGGCGCGGCACATCAAAAAAACCCCGAGCGGATTAGCTCAGGGTTTTCAGTGTCTCGCAATCGCGCGTTACTGCACGGCCTAGAAGGCGTAGTTCACGCCAGCCTTCATCACGGAGAGCTTGTCCGTGATCGCCGCAGTACCGCTTGCTAGGCCGGCGAAATTAAAGTTCACGTTGTTGGTGCCAAAATCCATGTAGTCGTATTCGATAAATCCACGCCAGTTCGGGGTGAATGCGTACTCGACACCCATGCCGCCCAGCCACCCCGCTCGGGTGACAGTTGCGCTGATGGAAATTCCCCCAACAATACCGACGGGGTTAGATCAGTATACTTGGCATTTTCCCACGCACCGCCGCCCTTGACGTAGGCAAGTAACCGACCATCCACGATGCCGCCGACGCGAGCCGATACAGTCGCCAACCAATCATCGTGCGCTGCAGGAGCAACTGAAAGCCAGACACGGCGCAGTTCCTTTGATGCCTGTTCCGGCGAAATCGCCTTCGATGCCCCAGACGACCCAACCACTCTGGTAATTATATCCAACTTGTCTACCGCCAAGGAACCCGCTGTTGCTCTTGTGCTAAGGGCAACGGTCCCGGCAGCGCGGAAAGGAAAGAGAGTTGAGGATTGCTTGGCTCGTGCCCCAGCCCGCGCCAAAGAAGCCACCGACATAGAAACCGGTCCAATTATAGGGAGCCGGTGCTGCCATCATCGGGGGCGGCGCCTTCATCGGCAGATCAGCCGCGGAAGCCGCTTGGGCGGCTCCAGCCATGAACGACGCAGCAGCAGTTGCCATTAGCAATCGAGAGTCCGAGACATCGTAGCCTCCGCGATCCTTGTTGAGCTTGGGTATAGGTTACGCATACCTGAGCGACGTCCGTAAGGCCTCTAATCCGGAATTATCAGGATGTGTTGCTCAATCGCCACAAGCTGCTCCGTAGGTAAGCGATTGAAATGGCTCGATTAATGAAAGAGCCCCCGGGAATCGCATAGCATCGGACCCCGGCACGGTGATAAATGCCGGGGGCCAAGGGGGGTTCAAGTTTTGAAGAGGACGCAAGCGGATCGCGCCCAAACAAAAACTAGACAAGCAACGCATGGATTGCAAGACGAGGCTGGTTCACTTTTGCCGCGCGGATAAGCAGGACAGATCTCACGTCCCGCGTATTCCACCTCCGCGTCATGTCCGCTTCTCTAATCGGGCGTCTCCGGGTCAGGCGCTTCCGACTATCCACGAACTGCGGTGTTGGCGTCCGCTATGTCACCTTGGGGTCGATGCTGTTGAAAAAGCCCAAAAGCAGATGGTGGCAAAATCGCGCGCGTTTTGGGTTGAAACGCCAATGTCTCAGTCCAATGCCTCATAAAGAACTTGCGCAGCCCACCCATTAGAAAGCCGACTATTGATGTGCCCCTAAGCAATTATCGGATGAGCGAACCAATGCCCCTGGAAAAATTAGCTCGTGCATCGGAACGGACTTTTTCAACAGCATCGGGTCACAAGCGAACATGACGACTCGTGTTTGCGATGTCCGCTCCCCCCAGAAGCGGACATTCCCTGCGCGCTTACGAGCCCACGCCTAGCGCGCCGCTGGTGCGGCCAGGGTGGGGATGAACGCGGGGCAAAAAGCTGCTAATCCCTTTGTCAACGAGGTCTCAAATAAAGCCCAGCGAGGACGTCATGTACGCCAATCTCGAACTTTTCATCGACGGCAAGTGGCTCGGCGGCGATGGCCGCAAGGGCGAGGATGTGCTCAATCCGGCGACCGAGAAACCGCTCGCGCATCTGCCGCACGCGAGCAAAACCGACCTCGATTCCGCGCTGCATGCGGCCGAGAAAGGGTTCGCGGTGTGGCGCGCCACGTCGGCTTACGACCGCTGCAAGATCATGCACAAGGCCGCCGATCTGATGCGCGAGCGCTTCGACGCGATCGCCAAGATCATGGTGCTGGAGCAGGGTAAGACCTATCCGGAGGCCCGCGCCGAGGTCACGACCTCCGCCGACATCATCGACTGGTACGCCGAAGAAGGCCGCCGCTCCTATGGCCGCATCGTGCCGGGGCGCGGCAAAGGTGTCCGCCAGCTCGTGGTGCAGGAGCCGATCGGCGTTGTTGCGGCGTTCACGCCATGGAACTTCCCGGTGCTCACCCCGGCGCGAAAAATCGGCGGCGCGCTCGCCGCGGGCTGCTCGCTCATTCTCAAAGCGTCCGAAGAGACGCCGGGCGCGTGCATCGAAATGGTGCGTTGCTTCGCCGATGCCGGCGTGCCGGCAGGCGTTCTCAACCTCGTCTTCGGCGTGCCGGCGGAAGTCTCCGAGCATCTGCTCGGCAAGGATGCGGTCCGCAAGATTTCATTCACCGGCTCCATTCCGGTCGGCAAGCATCTCGCCGCGCTCGCGGCCAAGAGCATGAAGCGCACCACCATGGAGCTCGGCGGTCATTCGCCGGTCGTGGTGTTCGCCGACGCCGATCCGGAGAAGGCCGCCGACACGATAGCGGCGTTCAAGTACCGCAATGCCGGGCAGGTGTGCATCTCGCCGACGCGCTTCTACGTGCAGGAGGACGTCTATCCGCGCTTCCTTAAGCGTTTCACCGAATACGCCAACGGCATCAAGCTGGGCGACGGCCTGGAAAAGGGCATCACCATGGGGCCGATGGCGAATTCGCGCCGCATCGACGCGATGGAAAGTTTCGTCAACGACGCCAAGAGCCGCGGCGGCAAGATTCAGACCGGCGGCAAGCGGCGCGGCAATCAGGGCTACTTCTTCGAGCCGACGGTGATCACCGACATTCCCGACGACGCCAAAATAATGAAGAACGAGCCGTTCGGGCCGCTCGCTCCGGTCGTCACCTTCAAAACTTTCGATGAGGTGGTCGAGCGCGCCAACTCGCTGGAGTACGGCCTCGCCGCTTATGCTTTCACCACGTCGAGCTCGACCGCCGCCGCGATCGGCGACGCGTTGGAGTCCGGCATGGTTGGCGTCAACTCGATCGCGATCTCGACGCCGGAGACGCCGTTCGGCGGCGTCAAAGAGAGCGGCCACGGCAGCGAGGGCGGCATCGAAGGCTTGGGCGCCTATCTCGTCACCAAGTTTATCTCGCAAGGCTGAGGCGGATCGATTGCGCATAACTGCCGGCGCGCGGCGCCGGCAGCCGATCGCGCATGATCGATCGCGAGCGGCGTCCGTTCGAGCGGTTATTTATGTCCTAACAGAGTTCCTAAAATGACAGCTCGTTCGCGACGCTCTCGCGCCATTTTTGCAACGCGAATGTGTTGCTCGCGCGGCAGAGCAAAGGCGCGTCACCGTTCCCAGAGCTAATACGTATTCCCAGGAACGAAAATCCATGTTGAAGCATTGTACGGACGTGGCGGGGTGGGAAGCGCCGGTCGTCGATGGATATTTTAGCTTCCATGTTCGCCTACCTCGTTTGCGTCACCGGGATCGTCACCGGGCTGGCGATGTCATTCGTGGTTTTCTTTGCCACTCCCGCTCAGCAATCGGCAGTGTCGGGGTACGCCATCGCGATGCTGGCTAAGCCGAGCGCCACCCAGACGGTAAGGGCTTCGGCGGAAAAGCCGACCGTCACGATCAAACAACGGGACGAGCACGTCGCGTCCGGCGCCGCAAAAGCCGAAGCAGTGCCGCCAATGACGATCGCCATCGACGCTCGGCAAAAGCCGCTGTTTTCGCAGAGCCACTTTCGGCGGTTGGCGGTGAAGGAACGCGCCAGACATTTGGCCTATCGCGAGCGCTCGAGCTTTGAGACGCGCTTCCTGGGCTATGACGATTAATTTGCGCCGCGCGGCTACGCGTAAGAGCGTTTCAAGAAAGCGACTGCATCGTCGGCGAGCTCGCCCGGATCGCGTTCACCGCGTTGCGCATTTTCGATGATGCGCTTGGCGACGATCTCCTGTGCCGCCCGCTGATAGCCGGGCGAGGCGAGTTTGCTGCCCGATTGCTCGACCTTCTTCCACGCGGCTTCGTAGACCGAAACCAGAAAGTCAATCATTTCCGGCTCGAACGCCGATTGCGCAAGGAGGGGAATTATCGGCATGATAGGATTCCGTGGTTGCAATTCGATCCAAGCGGCAACGAACGAACAGAATAACCTAATATCCTCGATCGACAACGCGCGACGCGGCCGTGCGATCCGTTGCGTTCTGAGCCACGCCAGTTGGCCGCAATGCCGCTGGATTACTGAAGGGTTGCTGCGCGAAGCAGGCTGGCGGAGAGGGAGGGATTCGAACCCAAAAGCGATCGCGTAGCGAGCGCGTTCTTTTCGCTGCTCGCTTTGTCGAAGACAAAAGCGAGGAGCGGGATAAATCGGGGGTTCGCTATCCCTCGCCTCTCTCAACCCTTACCGATGTGCCGGATGGCACATCGGTAAGGGTTGGCGGAGAGGGAGGGATTCGAACCCCCGATACGGTTGCCCGTATGCCGCATTTCGAGTGCGGTGCTTTCAACCGCTCAGCCACCTCTCCGGGAAGGCCAAAGCCTGAGCGTCGCGGCGCAGTATGTAGCGGCGACGCGTCCCGGAAACAAGAGTTGGCGGTGATTACAGCTCCCGGCCGAGTTTGCGGTCGAGCGAGTACGGACCGCCGCCGCGCAGCGCGACGGCGAAGCATACCAAGCCCCACAGCAGCACATATTCGTAGCCGCGCTTCATCCAGCCGAAGCCGTTACTCCAATAGACGACGAAAATGCACAGCATCTCCATCGCTGCGGCCGCCGCGAAGAAGCGCGTGAACAGGCCAAGAATGATGCAGATTCCACCGAGCATTTCGATGACAAACGAACTCCAGTAGAAGAAGGCCGGCGGGACGAAACCGAGATCGGCAAAGCCTTTCAAAAACGCGTCGGTCGGCCCGACCATGATCTTGTTGTAACCGTGCACGAACAGATTCCAGCCGACGGCGACGCGTATGATCAGCCACGATAACGGAGCAACCGCGTCGTAGAACGGCTTGAGCGATGGAATCAGAAGGCGTGACTCGGCCCGCGTGCCCGCCATGTTGTCCTCCCCATGTGAAAACAAGTTTCTTGTAGCCGGATAAACCCCGCCGGGCCGTAGTTATTTCGTCGGCACCACCAGCGAGTAGCGCTCGTCCGCCGCCAGGCATTCGGCGAGCGGCAGGCCGAGCTCCTTGCGCACCATATTGGTGCCGAGCACCAGCGAGACCATCTTGTAAAAGGCGTGGCGGCGGCTCATGCCCTCGCGGCCCATGCCGCAGTCCGTCGAAATGACCAGGCGCTCGGGCGGAATATATTTGAGCGCGGCGCGGATTTTCTCCGCCACCTCGTCCGGGTTTTCGACTTGCAGCACGTGATGGTCGATGACGCCGATGGCGATTTTCTTTTCAGTTATGGTCTTGCCGATCGCTTCGAGGTCGATGCCGCCGGAGCTTGACGACTTCGAACGTGATCACGTCGGCGTCGACCGTATTGTAAGTCTCCAGCGCCGGCTTGTAGCTCTGCACGGCCGCGAACATGCGCTGTTGCGAAGGATTGCCCCAGCAGGAATGCGCCCACACTTCGGTCTTGGCGCGCAATCCCTTCACCGTGCGATTGAACACCTCGACCATCAATTGCGGATTGATCACCTTGTCCTGGATCTTGCGCACCGCGATCAGATGAATCTGCGGCTCCTCGATCTGGATCACCGGACAGCCGGCGTCGGCAAGCTCGTGGTATTCCTCGTTGAAAGCGTCGGCGATCGCGAACATGCGGTCCGGCACGCTCTTGTAGTGCCGGTCTTGCAATGCAAAGGCGACGATCTCCGCCGAGACCGCGCCGAATTTCACCGGCTTGGTGGTGAACCGCTGCGCCGCCTTCCACATCGCCGTGTATTGCAGATTGCCGCGCCCGACCGGGCCGGAGATGACCGGCATGACGCGCGATTCCAGATAGTCGTGCAGAATGTGGCCGCGCGGGAACCAGATGCCGCCGCGGCCGGCGGGCGTCGCAACGGGATGCTGCGGCGTCCAGCCCGCTCATGTGGTTCGGCGGATAGGCGGTCCAGCTTTGGCCGCCGACGTCGTCGTCGAAGCGGCAGTCGCCGTCGGTGACAATGTCGAGGCCGGCGAGCTCCTGATCGCGCAAGTAACACGTCAGCGCATCTTCATACTGCTCGCGGAAGCGGCGGCCGACCATCGCCTCCAGAAAATGGCGGGTGCCTAGATTTTCCGTGTACCAGCTCGGCCGCGGCAGCGAGCCGGTGATCGTCGTCGGCAATTTGATGTCTCTGGTGCCCCGATACATATTTGCAAATCTCCCCGGAATAGGTCTCCCCAGAATCCGCAGCGAGTGATGATCCCGCTCGCCGGCTTAGGCATATAGCTTAGCAAGGAGCGGGTAGTGACGCATTTTGAAATTCAGCCCCACTTGCGCGGGACGTGTGAGCGACCATACTGCCACTATGGCCCGCCGTCGTCCCCAACGCCCGCGCGATCCCTCACAGCTTGGCAAGCTGATTGTTGATTTGTCTGTCGGAGAAATTTCCGAAACAGCGTCGCCCCCGGATGCGCCCGAAATCGAGTTTGCCCGCCGGGCGGGCACGAAGGGCGGGGAAGCGCGAGCAGATACGTTGACCCCTCAACGCAGGCGTGCGATAGCTCGAAACGCGGCCAAGAAGCGTTGGGGGATTAAGGGGAATGCCGCTGGGGCTGGGCGCAAACGCGATAGTTGAAGCGCGGCTTATTGAGCATTTAGCATCAATTGAGCGTCACTTTGACGCCGATGTATTGACCTATGTCGGTCCGATTGCGACCGGGGCCGATGACCGCATAAAAGATGCTGTCGAGGCGCTTCGACACCGCAAGAAGCGGCTCGTTTTTATACTCGAAACAAATGGTGGATTTGCGGAAACTACCCGTAGAATTTCTGACACGCTTCGCCATCATTATCGTGCCATCGATTTTGTGATTCCAAGCCACGCGATGTCGGCCGGAACGATTTTGGCGATGTCAGGCGACGCTATCTGGATGGATTATTACTCGGTACTTGGGCCAATTGATCCCCAAGTGTCGAGTCAAGATGGTACACGCCTTATCCCCGCACTCGGATACCTCATCAAATACGGGGAATTGCTTGCAAAAGCCAACGCTGGGCAAGCCGGCGCCGCAGAAATTGAAATCTTGCTGAACTTCAATCAAGGCGAATTGTACTCATACGAGCAGGCCCGCGATCTTTCTGTGTCGCTCTTGGAAGAATGGCTCGTTAGGTATAAATTCCGCAATTGGCGGCGCACGACCACACATCGCCGCGTCGTTACAAAAGCCATGAAAAAAGCCCGCGCCCGCGAAATAGCTGGTAAGCTAAACGATGCAAAACGCTGGAACTCGCACGGAATTCGGCATAAATATGGCCGTTCTTAAGCGAGATATGAAACTGAAAATTGATGACTTTGGAGCAGAGAAACAGTTGCGTGACGATGTGCGCGCCTATCACAAACTGTTGTTGGATTACATGGCGCGCATGGGACAGATGAGTGTTGTACATACACGCAGTACGTATGAACCGATGAATTGGAGTTTCGCATGAGCGAAAAGGCACAGGCGCTCAGCGTGACCGAGCTTCTCTCGAAGAACCAGGCTGCCGCTGGCATCTTCAAGCAAAACCGAAAGAAGCTCGACCAGATTCAGCGGCGGTCAGGCGAGCCTAAACGTAAGGAATATGGGCTTGGTCTCCCATATCAGAGGCTTTTGATCTGGGGTTTCGAGGCGCCGGCGCCGGCGCCGGCGTCGGAAGGTCCCAAAGGTCAAAAGAAGCGACGAGTTTCAAAGTAGATTTTTGTGCTTGACGGCCAAGCATGAAAGTTTAATATGGGGGCATGAACAAGCTCCCATTTGAAACCCGCGTCCGGGTCCTTACCCTTCTAGTCGAAGGCATGAGCCTTCGCGCCGCCGGTCGCGCAACCGATACGGCCTTCAATACCGTCACCAAGCTTTTTGTCTCGGCTGGCAAAGCGTGCGCCGCTTACCAGGATGCTTCGCTGCGCAATCTCAAATGTCGCCGACTGCAACTCGATGAGGTGTGGTCGTTCGTCTATGCGAAGCAAAAGAACGTCCCGCTCGCCAAGTCTGCCCCGCCCGATGCTGGCGACGTGTGGACGTGGGTGGCGATCGACGCGGAGACAAAGCTTGTCCCGTCATGGCGCGTCGGCGACCGTAGTTCCGAAACGGCAATCGCCTTTACCGACGATCTAGCCTCCCGCTTGGCGAACCGTGTGCAGATCACCACGGACGGCCACAAGGCTTATCTGGAAGCGATCGAGGGATCATTTGGCGCGGACGTTGATTACGCGATGCTGGTCAAAATCTATGGTCAGTCGTTAGAAGGCGAGAAGCGATACAGTCCCGCTGAATGCATCGGCGCGGTCAAGCAACGCATCGAAGGAAATCCAGATCCCAAGCACGTCTCAACCTCGTTTGCTGAGCGCCAAAATCTTACGCTGCGGATGCAGTCCAGACGCTTCACTCGGCTGACAAACGCCTTCTCGAAAAAGCTTGAAAACCATGCTCTATCGGTCGCGTTGCACTACATGCATTACAATTTCTGTCGCATCCACAAGACGCTGCGCATTACCCCTGCGATGGCCGCTGGCGTGACGGACCATGTATGGAGGATTGCCGATATTGTTTCTATGATTGAAGCAGCCGAGCCGGCACCGGCAAAGCGCGGGCCATACAAGAAGCGGGCGGCATGAAAGAACCTATAAGCAAATTTAAGCCCATAGTTTGGCTTTGGAATGCGATCAAAGTCATATTTTGGCTTATGATTGGCTTCGCCGCACTCGGGGTCGCAATCCAAGTCGGCGGCAAAATTAAAACTGACGCAAGCCGTTCTATATCAAATTATATGTCAAACGATTGCGAGTTGCGATGGCGGCAATCTGATCTTGATGCCAAGTGGGAAGCTGGCACTGGCTGTTTGGTAAATATAGATGGCCGTTGGGTGCCAGAAGCACACGTTCAATTCCAACCGAAAAATTCAAAATGAGGCACTACCAAGGAGCGCCGGCGCTTGATATGCGGGTCGCTCCACGGAATGCGGTCGGCCCGCGATGGGGCCGCCAAGCAATGGGCAGGAGTGGGCAGCGCGGGCTGGAGGCGTAGGCCGTCGATGGGCTCAGGTGCCGGTGAAAACCGGCTTGCGCTTCTCCATGAAGGCGGTGCGGCCTTCGGTATAATCGCGGCTGGAAAAGCACTGCTCGACCAGTTCGGCCGAGCGCGCGAGGTTGCGCTTTGATTCATCTCTGACGATTTCGCCGACCGTGTATTTCACCGCCTTGATGGTGAGTGGCGCGTTGGCGCTGATCATGTCGGTCACGCCTTTGACGTAGGATTCAAGCTCGGCCGACGGCACGACGCGATTCACCAGTCCCATGGTGCGCGCTTCCTCCGCATCGAACTGGCGCGCGGTGTAGAAAATTTCCTTGGCGAAGGACGGGCCGACAATATCGACGAGCCGCTTGAGGCCGGTGTAGCCGTAACCCAGGCCGAGTTTTGCCGCCGGCACCGCGAAGCGCGAATTATCGGAGCAGATGCGCAAGTCGCAGCAGGTGGCGAGTCCCAGTCCGCCGCCGATGCAATAGCCGCGTATCATGGCGATGGTGGGTTTCGGAAAATCGGCGATGCTGGCATAGGTCGCATCGGTCTTGCCGTTATAGGAGCGCACCGCCTCGAGCGTGGCGCGCTCGCTGCCGAATTTCGATATGTCGGCGCCCGACACGAAGGCCTTGCCGCCGGCGCCGGTGAGCACCACGACGCGAATCTCGTTATCGGCCGCGAAACCGTTCAGGATGCGCGTGGTCGCTTCCCACATTTCCAGCGACACCGCATTGTGCCGCTCCGGATTGTTGAAGGTCACGATGCCGACGCCGCCTTCCTTGCGCGAGAGCATCTGGTCGGTTTGCGTCATTTCGTTCTGCTCCTGGTTCTTTCCGCGGCGGTTCTTCAAACCGCATTGGCCTTGTGCAACGCCGCGATGTCGCGCGCGCTGAAACCGAATTCCTTGAGCACTGCATCGGTATGCTCGCCGAGCTCCGGCGGGCGCGCCGCCAGACGCGCCGGCGTCCGCGACAGCGTAACCGGTTGGCCGACGAGCCGCATTTTGCTTTTGTCTTTCTTCGTTACGCTCTGCGCAATGCCGAGATGCTCGACTTGCGGGTCGGCGAACACCTGGTCGATCGAATAGATCGGCCCGCATGGCACGCCGGCTTTGTTGAGACGGTCGATCCAGTCGGCGCTGCTGCGGGCGACGAGATAGGTGTCGATCTCGGCATTCAGCGCGTCCCGATGCGCGGAACGCGCCGCGCCCGTTTGGTAGTCCGGATTCTGCATGAGTGCCGTCGCCGCGGCGGCCTCGCAGAATCGCTGCCAGATTTTCTGCCCGGTGGCGGCGATGTTGATATAGCCGTCTTTGGTCTTGAACACGCCGGTCGGGATGCTGGTCGGATGATTGTTGCCGGCTTGCTTGGCCACTTCGCCGCTGACCAGATACCGCGCGGCCTGAAAATCGAGCATGAAAATCTGCGCTTGCAACAGCGAAGTCGCGATGTGCTGGCCCTTGTGCGATTTCTCGCGCTCCAGCAAGGCGACGAGGGTGCCCAGCGCAGCGAACAGTCCGGCGGCGAGATCGGCGACCGGAATGCCGACGCGCACCGGACCTTGCCCCGGCAGGCCGGTAATCGACATCAGCCCGCCCATGCCCTGCGCGATCTGATCGAAGCCGGGCCGACCGGCGTAGGGTCCATCCTGGCCGAAACCGGAAATACTGGCATAGACGAGGCGCGGATTGATCTTGGCGAGCGCCTTGTAGTCGATGCCGAGCCGCTTTTTCACGTCGGGGCGAAAATTCTCCACCACGACGTCGGCTTTCTTCACCATGCGCTTGAACGCGGCGAGCCCTGCGGGCGCCTTGAGATTGAGCGTCATGCTGCGCTTATTGCGATGCAGGTTCTGAAAGTCGGGACCCTCCCGCGGTCCGCCCATCGGCTCTTCCGGCCCGGGCGGCGACTCGATCTTGATGACGTTAGCGCCCCAATCGGCGAGCTGCCGCACGCATGTCGGTCCGGACCGCACGCGGGTGAGATCGAGCACCGTGAACCGGGCAAGAGCTTTCGAAGCGTGGGGAAAGGGCATCGCTGGCGTCTCCAATGCCGGTTTGCCGCCGGCTTGATTTTTGCCGGCCGCAAGTCCCACTTTAGAACGGCCGGAAGCGGCAGAACTTCCCCGATCTTACCGGCATTGTCCACCGGCTCGATCGACGGCGCAGCCAGTCGTTGCCGCCGTGCAGAAGCGATACAATAGCGGCGCGAACGGCCATCTTTCCGGCACTTTCGAGAGGCGATCATGAATGAGGAAGCTTTCAATGTCAGCGTGCGCAAATTCCTGAAAAAAGTCGGCATCACCTCACAGCGGGAGATCGAGCAGGCGGTGCGCGGCGCCATCGCCGGCGGCCGGCTGAAAGGCAACGAGGCATTGCCGGCCAAGGTGACGCTCTCGGTCGAAGCTGTCGGCTTGGCGATCGAGATCGAGGGCGCCGTCGAGCTTGAATGAAAATGCCGCGTGTGTTGCGCCAATCCCCGGGAAACAATCATGTTCGATCTACGCCGCCCGCTCATTGCACTGATGTTCGTTACCGCCGCGGCCACGGCGCTCGCGCAGGATCGTCCCGGTCCCGGTCATGGCGGCGGCGAACGGTCCGATCGCCAAGCGGAGAGGGAACAAAGCGGCGGCGGACACGAGAGCGGCCCAGGCGTCCTTTCACTGTTGCCGGGCGATGCCGTTACCGACCACAGCATCGAACTTAAATCCGGCAAGCTCGCCTATACGGCGACCGCCGGCACGTTTTCGCTGTTCGATCAATCGGGCGAGCGCTCGGCGCAAATATTCTACACCGCTTATGTCGCGAAGACCGACACTCCATCGGCGCGGCCGGTGACTTTTGTCTTCAACGGCGGGCCGGGCGCCGCGTCGGCATTCCTCAATCTCGGACTTGTCGGTCCGCGCATCGCCGAATTCGGCGCGACCGGCCGGGACGGCTCGCAAGTCCGCCTGGTCGATAATCCCGATACTTGGCTCGCCTTCACCGATCTCGTGCTGATCGATCCGGTCGGCACCGGCTGGAGCCGGCCGGCTAAGCCCGACGATGGCCATTTATTTTGGACCGTGCATAGCGACGCCGAATCGATGGCCAAGGTCGTCGCGCTCTATGTCGCGAAAAACAGCCGCGCCAGTTCACCGAAATTCATCCTCGGCGAAAGCTATGGCGGCTTTCGCGCCGCCAAGGTCGCGCGCGTGTTGCAGAACGACCAGGGCATCGTGGTTTCCGGGATCCTGATGGTATCGCCCATGCTCGACGGCGCATTTCAATTCGGCGGCGACCGCTTCGCGCTCGGCGCCGCGCTGCAACTGCCGTCGCTTGCCGCGGCCGAGCTCGAGCGCAAAGGCGCTTTCAGCAAAGAAGCGCTGGCGCAGGCCGAGCATTTTGCGCTGACGGATTATCTCACCACGCTTGCCGGTCCGCCGCCGCAGGGCGACGCCGCCAAGAATTTTTATGCGCGCGTCGCAAACATCACCGGCCTGTCCGTTGATGCCATTACGCAGTCCCGCGGTTTCATCCGCGACGACTACGTCAAGAATCTCGCGGGCGACCACAAGATCGTCAGCCGCTATGACGCGACCTTTGCGTCCGACGATCCATATCCCGAAACCCCGGCCGCGCGTGGGCCGGATCCGATTCTCGACGGTATGGTCCGCGCCTATGGCGGCGCGTTTGTCGGCTATGCGCGCGACGAGCTCGGCTTCAAGACCGAGATGACCTACAACCTGCTCGATGGCAGCATTTCCAGCAAATGGGATTGGGAGCGAGGCCACGGGCAACCGAGCATCACCGACGATCTGCGCGTGCTGCTGGCGCTCACGCCGTCATTCCGGCTCATGATCGGTCACGGCTATAGCGATATGGTCACCCCCTATGCGGTGACACGCTATCTGTTGCAACACCTGCCGCCGTTCGAAGGTGAAGAGCGCGCCGAGCTGAGGCTCTATCGCGGCGGCCACATGTTTTATCTCGATCCGGACTCGCGGAAGGCGTTCACCTTCGACGCGAAGACGATGTACGTGGCGCCTTAAGCGATTTAACCGGCGCGTAAAAAGCGCGGCGCTTTGTCTCACCTCGCAAGGGGACAATCGCTCAACTCCGCGTGTTTGGGTTAATTTCGCCGCCGACCGGCAATAGACGCGCGGCAATGGCCAAAAAATGGGCTTTGCAACCGCACAACAAGCGGCCTCAAGCTGCTTTCACGTTGCATTTTGCGCTGTAATGCGACATTCGTCTGATTGAAACAAAACGGTCATTCAGAGCTAGATGGCCGCCCGTTCCGCACGATCCAAGAACAGCCTTAGGGAGAGAGCGATGTCCAAGGAACTTATCGGCGTCCCCATTCAGCGGCGGACGATACTGAAAGCCGGGCTTGCGCTCGGCGCCATGCAAGTCGCCAGTCCGTTCGTAGTGAAGTCGCTCGCCGACGAGCCGGTCAAGATCGGTCTCGACAATCCGCTGACCGGCACCTTCGCCGCGCTCGGCAAGAACGAATTGATCGGCGCGCAGCTCGCCATCGAACAGATCAATGCCCATAACGGCATTTTGGGGCGCAAAGTCGAACTCCTTGTCGAGGACTCCACAAGCGGCGATACCGCAACCGCGGTGCAGAAGGCCGACAAGCTGATCGACCGCGACCAGGTCAACTTCCTGATCGGCAACATCAACTCGGCGCTGGCGCAAGCGATGGCGAACGAGAGCAATCAAAAGGGCGTGTTCCACATCGTGCCCGGCGGCCATACCGACAGCGTGACCGGCACGCAATGCCATTGGAACGTGTTCCGCGTCTGCAATACGACGCGCATGGAAACCAATTCGGTTTCCAAGCTGCTGCTCACCTCCTACGGCAAGAAGTGGTACTTCATCACCACCGACTACGCCTTTGGTCACTCATTGCAGGCGGGTTTCGAGGCAAGCCTGAAGGCCGCCAACGGCACTGAACTCGGCGGAGATTTGGCCCCGCTCGGCACCACCGACTTCTCTGCCAACCTGATCAAGGCGCAATCCACCAATCCCGACGCGTTGATCCTGCTGCTGGCGGGCGACGATATGATCAACTGCCTCAAGCAGGCGGTGCAGTTCGGGCTTAACAAGAAAATCCATATCGCCGGCGCGCAGCAGGAGCTCGAAGTCAATCTGGGCCTGCCGCCCGACGCGCTGTTCGGCGACTGGGTATTCGAGTGGTACTGGAAGCAGCCGGGCGTGCCGCATGTGGCGGAGTTCGTCGCCGACATCCGCAAGCGGACCGGCGGCAAGGTGCCGACGGCGCGCACCTGGTTCGGCTACGCTGCGATCCATACCTGCAAGCTCGCCGCCGAGAAGGCGAAGTCGCTCGAACCGCTGAAGATGGCCAAGGCGATGCAGGGCCTGGTCCTGCCGCCGGAAGTGGCGCTGATGCCGAACAACCCATACTACCGTATCGGCGACAACCAGCTCATGCCGACGCTATTCGTCGGTAAGTCGCAGCCGGCGCCGGCGGGCGGCGATCCGGAAGACCTGTTCAAGGTGACGCAACTGGTCAAGGGTGACGAGGCGGCGCTGCCGGTCGATCAGACCGGATGTAAGATGACTTGGCCGGCTTGACCGCCTGACTTGATGTCAGGCGCGATCTCCGGCTTGATGGGGTGAAATGATCAGGCGCCGCACTGGTGCGGCGCCTGGAATTTTGAGCCGGGGTAGGGGTTTACAATTGACGTTCGTAGCGGTTGACCGCATTCGCGCCGGCGCTAACCCTGGCGGGGCCGGCGGACGGCAATGATGTTATTGCGCGTATGACCCAGCTTGTCCTGTTCAACGTCTTCAATGGCCTCATCATCGGCGCGTTCTATGCGCTGATGGCGCTTGGGCTCTCGCTCATCCTCAATCTGTCGGGCGTCATCAATTTCGCCCACGGCGGGTTTTTGGCGATCGGCGGCTATCTCGCCTACACGCTGATTCCGTATCTCGGCTATTGGGGCGCGCTGATCGTGTCGCCGTTCCTCGTGGCCTTCATCGGCATTCTGGTCGAGCGCTTTCTAATCCGGCGGCTTTATGGGCGTGACCCGCTGTACAGCCTGCTGTTGACCTTCGGGCTGGCGTTTATGATCGAGGACGGAACGCGCTTCATTTGGGGTGCGCAGAGCCTGCCCTTCCAGATCCCGGAATGGCTCTCGAGCCCGCTCAGCTACCAGTATTTCTTCCTCACCGGCTACCGCGTGTTCATGGTGTTGTTGGTGACGGCGGCCGTAGGCGGACTGTTTTTGATCTTGAACTACACCCGGCTCGGCATTCGCATTCGCGCGGGCACGCTCGATCTTGAGACCGTCTCGGTGCTGGGCGTCAACGTGCGCGTGCTGCGCAATCTGAATTTCGGCCTCGGTATCTACCTTGCCGGGCTCGCCGGCGTACTGGCTGCGGGCATGCTCGGATTGCAACCGACCGTCGGCGATAATCTCATCATGCCGAGCTTCATCGCCATCATCGTCGGCGGCCTCGGCTCGCTGCCGGGTACGCTTGCCGGCGGCATACTGATCGGCGTCGTCTCCGGCGTCACCACCGTGTTCTTGCCGTCGGCGAGCGAGGCGGTGATGTATGTAATGATGGCTGCGGTGCTGATCGTCCGGCCGCGCGGTCTTTTCGGCGAGGAGGGCCGCTTCTGATGCCGAATTTCGACAAGCGGGCCGGCGGCGTTCTGATCTGGGCGCTGTTGTTGAGCGCGCCGTTCTGGCTACCGATGATCGGCAGTTACGTCGAGCTTGGCAGCCGCGTGGTCATTTATGCGCTTGCCGCGATGGCGCTGAATTTTTTGCTCGGTTACACGGGCGTATTGTCGTTCGGCCATGCCGCTTATTTCGGTCTCGGCGCCTACGGCACGGCCTTGACCATCAAATATCTCGAACCCAGCACGCCGGTCGGCATGCTGGCCGGCATCGTGCTTGGAACCGTGGCCGCGGCGCTGATCGGCCCCATGATCGCGCGATTGCGCGGCGTGTATTTCGCCATGTGCACCATCGCCTTCGGTCAGGTCTTCTATTTCATTGCCTTTCAGTGGTTCTCGCTGACGGGCGGCGACGATGGGGTGAGCGCCTGGCACCGCGTGCCGCTCAATTTTGGCTTCGCCACGCTCGACATTCTCAATAACAACAAGGCGTTCTACTATTTCGTGGTGGCGGTGTTCGCGGTCTGCGTGGCGGCGATGGCGTTCCTGCTGCGCTCGCCGTTCGGCCGCACTCTGTTGGCGATCCGGGAAAACGAGCGCCGCGCGCGCTTTCTCGGCATTCCGGTCGACTGGCACATCTGGATGTCCTGGGTGATCTCCTGCTTCTTCGTCAGCATAGCTGGGACTTTGTTCGCGCTAATGAACGACTTCGTCGATCCGCGCGCGCTGCGCTGGGATCAGTCGGGCAATTTTGTCATTATGGCGGTGCTGGGCGGGATGCGCAGCTTCTGGGGTCCACTGATTGGTTCGGCGATCTTCCTGGTGCTGCAGGACTATATTTCGAGCGAGACGGAAAACTGGATGTCGTTCATCGGTCTGTTCTTCGTGCTCGTCGTCTTGTTCTTCCCGCGCGGCGTGCTTGGCATCATTCGACGAAAGGCGGCATCGTGAGCTTACTGCAGGTCGAGAAAGTCTCGAAGCATTTCGGCAGTCTGGTCGCCGTCAACGATGTATCGATGACGGTCGAGCCCGGCGAATTGCGCGCCGTGATCGGCCCCAACGGCGCCGGCAAGACTACGTTCTTCAACCTGATCAGCGGATTCCTCACCCCGAGCTCGGGCCGCATTACTTTCGACGGCGAGGACGTCACCAATTTGCTGCCGGCGCGGCGGGTGTGGCGCGGCATCGCCCGGACTTTTCAAATCACCGAAGTATTCCCGGAACTGACGATCCGGGAAAATCTTCGTATCGCGGTCGAAGTGGCCAGCGGTTATCGCTTGCGGATGTGGCAGTCACAGGACGCCGATGGCGAGGTCAAGGCGCGTGTTGTCGACCTGCTGGAAATGAGCGGCTTGACCGAAAAGGCCGACCGCTTGGTCGGCGAACTCGCCCACGGCGACCAGCGCGCCACCGAGATCATGATGGCGCTCGCACTCAAGCCGCGGCTCTTGCTGCTCGACGAGCCGACCGCGGGAATGGGCGACCAGGAAACCTACGACATCACTCAATTGATCCGAAAGCTGCATCGCGAGCAGAAGCTTACAATCGTGTTGATCGAGCACGATATGCGCGTCGTCTTCCATCTCGCCGACCGCATCATGGTGCTCGATCAGGGTAAATTTCTCGCCGAGGGCACGCCGCAGGACATCGCCGCCAACGAAGCGGTGCAGGCGGCGTATTTGGGAAAGGTGGCAGCGTGAGCGGCATCGTGCTCGAGGCCGAAAGCCTCCACACCTATTACGGCAAGAGCCACATCCTGCACGGCGTCGGCCTTGAGGTGCGGGAAGGGGAAATTGTCACGCTGCTCGGCCGCAACGGCGCCGGCAAGACGACAACGCTACGCAGCCTCGTCGGTCTAACGCATGCGCGCGATGGCGTGGTGCGTATCTTCGGCCACGCCACCACCGACTGGCCGCCGTACCGGATCGCAAATCTCGGCGTCGGCTATGTTCCGGAGGGACGCCGCATCTTTCCCAATTTGACGGTTGAGGAAAACCTCAAAGTTCCGATCGAGAGACCGGGTCCCTGGACGATCGCGCGTATCTACGAATTGTTTCCGCAACTCGCCGAACGCAAGAACAACAAGGGCCGGCAATTGTCCGGCGGCGAACAGGAAATGCTGGCGATCGCCCGCGCGCTGTTGTTGAACCCCAAGCTCCTGCTGCTGGACGAGCCCAGCCAAGGCCTCGCGCCATTGATCGTGCAGGACGTGTTCAAGGTCGTCACGTCCGCGCGCGCGCAAGGCATTTCGGTGCTGCTGGTGGAGCAGAATGTGCGGGCCGCCGTTGAAGTCGCGGATCGCGCCTATGTGCTCGACGACGGGCACGTCGTCTATTCCGGCCCTGCCGCCGAGTTCGCCAAGGATGAAGAGCGGGTGCGCTCGCTCGCCGGCGCCAGCGTCGAGGAATGGTCGCCGCGGGCGTAAATTCGCGCCGCCGCGCAGAGTGAATTCGCCGGTCAGCTGGATTTGTTGGGGTCGAGACCGTATTTGGCGCACATGGTCGCCACGATGGCCCGGTCCTTGCCGCCGGCAATCAGACCCATGACGGCGGAAGTTACTTTGTTGCCCGTCATTCGAGCTTCCACGATGTAGGCCTGCTCGCCGTTGTAAGCGGGATACGGACTATCGGCGTTTACAACCGCACAGTAATTGACCGAGTTGTCGGTCACGACCACTGGAAACTTCGCCCATCGGTATTTCGCCGATCCGGGATTACGCAGCGACGGCGCGACCGCCTCGATAATGGCTTTCTTTTCCGCCGGCGTGAGGTCGCGCTGCGCGACGCTGGCGCTGGCATCGGCAACGTTGCTGCCGCCGGAGGCCGCCGCAGTTCCTTGAGTCGCAGTCGTCGCGCAGCCGGAAAGCCCAAAGCCGACCGCCAACGCGGCTATCACGCTGAATCTTGATGCTTGCACGTTTCGTCCGTTTTTGCGGGAATTTCGGTGATAGCAGCCTAGTTTGCGGTCTTGTTCGAGACCCGGACCGGGCCGATCGTGACTCTCGGGGCGGATGTCGCCGGCGCCCGCCTCGACTCAGGCTGGCCATTCGGGCCGATCGTGTAGACATTGTTGGCGATCATCGCCCGGCCATCGCGCGTCGGGTTGCTCATTTCCTTGACGTTATCGCTGACAAGCGTGTCCACCGCGTTCGGATGCCCGGTATTCATCAGGCGAAGATGAGTTACAAAGACCTTTGGATAGATCAGCGTCGAAGCCGGCACCTGAAGGCCCATGAACTTCGCGACGTCCCCAACGAAGGCGTTACAGTTATAGAGTTCCGCGCTCCACATGTGCGAGCTGTTTTGCAGCTCCTTGATGTGGCCGACAACGCGATCGTATTCGTCCTTGTTCATCAGCACGCGAAAGCGCGCCGTCGCGTATTTGTCCTCGAGATCGCCGTCGGTCCATCCCGTCTCGGCGGGCACGGGGACGTAATGCCCGATCACCCAGGCCGTCGAATCGTCGCCGACCGGAGAAAGGCCGGCGACGCTGTCCTTGGTGGGCGGCACGCCGACGCGGCCGTGAATGAGATAGGTGTGGCCGTAGTCCCAGGCATAGCGTGAGCGGAACTCGATGTAATAGTCGCCGGAACCGGTGGTAACGACCGCCGTCCGTGAATCGGCCGCCCTTACGATCGACCTCGCATCTTGCGCATTTGCGGCAGTAAGCCAGAGGCCCGCCAGTGCGGTCAAAACGAACGCGACCCCGAGCCAAACAGGCCGAATAGGGTCGCTCAGTGTATGCCGCATGATGCCCTCCGTGAGCCTAGCCAGAGTGACTCTGACCAGCCATCGAGGCAACCGGTGCGCTGGTTGAACTCCCACCGCCGCATCCACGCAGTGCGATTCGGCTTCGGTTCATCGCATCCAGTGCCATAATGGTAGCAATAATTGGCCTTTGCCCGATGGCAAATGTTCGGCAGCCGCTGTGGATTTTCGGCAGTGCGCCATATTTGCAACGCTGCCACCCCGGCTGAGAGAGCTGGTGATTTTGACAAAAAAACTCCCTTGCCGGCCCTCGATTTTGGTCGTTCCAGCCGGAATTGGTCCGCCAATGGCCCATCTAGGGTGTCGTTCGCGCCAGAAGCCCGAATGATGGCGATTGGAATCGCAAGTACGCTGAAATCAGATCATGACTGTGTCTTTTCAGCACTAGAGGACTGATGGCCCCCTCTGTATGGTTAATCCTGTCATGACAAGGGGGAGTTCTCCTATGAAGAAGATAGCTATAGCAACGGCCGCGGTGTTGGCTCTCCTGAGCATCGCCGGCTGCGCTCAGACCGGTAAGGGTAAGGCCCCGCCGCCGGTTGTTACCAAGGGGTAATGCCTTTCGGCATTGTATGGGGGAAGGGCCGGCTTCGCGCCGGCCCCTTTCTTTTTGGCGATCCTGCTTTGATAGCTCGTCCGGCGCCTACTCCGCCGCTCTCTTATGGGCGAGCGCCGCCGCGGCGCGGTCGTAGCTTTGCTCGCGCGCCAGCTGCTCCTTGAGCCCGACCAGCCCGTAATAGTCATCGAGCGGCAGAAGGTGCTCGAATGTGGGCGCCAGTGAGTTCTCTCGCTTGAGGATGCGCAACACGTTGCGCACCGCATGGGCCGCGGCGAACAGCGCGATCGAGGGGAAAGTGGCCGCAACCACGCCGGCTGCTTCGAGTTCCGCAAGGCTGCGCTGCTTAAAGCCCGCCGCCTGCGACAGCGTCGCCATATGCGGGCCGCCGACTTCGCGAATGACGCGCTTGATATCGTCGATTGAGTCGACTCCCATGGGCTTCGCCATGTCGGCGCCGGCGTCCATGAACAACTGACAGCGTCCGATCGCTGCGTTGAGACCTTCGACGCCCGCGGCGTCGGTGCGGCCGGCGATAAAGAAGTCGGCATCGCGCCTGGCGTCGAGCGCGGCCTTGATCTTGGCCAGCATCTGCTCGGCGGGAATCACCTGCTTACCCGGCAGATAACCGCACCGATTGGGGAAGACCTGGTCGCTGATGAAGACGCCGGCGACGCCGGCGGCCTCGAACGCGCGCACCATCTGCCGCACATTGTTGACGCCGCCGAACCCGGTATCGGCGTCGACATAGACCGGTACTTCGACGGCCGCGCAGATGCGCCCGTAGTGATCGGCGTAGTCGCGCATGTTGGACTGTCCGGTATCGGGTTGCGCGAGCATCGAGCCAATGGCGGCATAGCCGCCGGCGCAGATCGCTTCGAAACCCTCGGCTTCCATGATGCGAGCCGACAACGCGTCATAGGCGCCGGGCATCAGCACAAGCCGCTTGCCCGCCATGATCGCCCGGAATTTCTTGCGCACGTTCATCACGCGTCCTCCCTTTTTCGGCTGTCCTGCGTCGCCTGCGACCACGGCTGCGCTAGGGACACGCGGCGCTCCCAGCTGACGATGTCATCCATGTGCTTGAGCGTCATCCCGATATCGTCGAGGCCTTCGAGCAGCCGCGTGCGATCCGCCGCCGGAAATTCGAAAGCAATCGGTGGCCCGCCTGGACCGCTGATGCGCTGCGTGACGAGATCGACCGTAAAGGGCGCCGCGCCGTTGACGGCGAGGACGCGGGCGATGAAGGCGTCGGCGTCTTGCGGGGCGAGCACCACCGGCAACAAGCCGTTCTGCAGGCAATTTTCACGGTAGATATCGGCAAAGCTCTTCGCCACGATGACGCGGATATTGTTCGCCACCATGCTCCACACCGCGGACTCTCGCGAAGAGCCGGCGCCGAAATTGTTACCGGTCAGCAGAATGCCGGCGGCGCGGAACTGTGGCTTGTTGAGGACGAAATCCGGATCTTCGCTGCCGTCCTCGCGCTGCCGCGCGCGGTGAAACAGCATCGCTTTGTAGTCCTCCTTGAGGCTGCGCGAATGCATGATCGGCGCGATCTGGTCGGTATTGATGTCGTCTTTCAAGAGCGGCGCGGCGATGCCGGTATGACTGGAGAACGGCTGCATTACGCGGCCCCCGCCAGTAATTGCCGTACATCGGCGATGCGTCCGGCAATCGCAGTCGCCGCCGCGGTCGCCGGGCTGGCGAGATGGGTGCGTACCTTCGGCCCTTGGCGATTTTCGAAATTGCGGTTGGTGGTGGAGACGCATCGCTCGCCAGGCTGGCCGCGATCTCCATTTCCGCCAGCACACATGGAGCAGCCGGACTCGCCCCAGAAGAAACCGGCATCGCGGAACACGCGATCGAGCCCCGCTCTTTCCGCCTCACGCTTCACGCTCGACGAGCCGGGCACGACCATCGCGACGACGCCCGCCGCGACGCGCCGGCCGCGTACCACGGCGGCGGCAGTCTGCAAGTCCGGCAGCCGGCTATTGGTGCACGAACCGATGAAGACGCGATCGACCGGCAGACCGGCGAGCGGCGTTCCCGGGCGCGAGACCCATATAGGCGAAGGCGCTCTCCGCAGCAGCCCGCCGGCTCGGTTCGACCGTGCCCGGCTCGGGGACTCGGCCGGAAATACCGACGACTTGGCTCGGATCGGTGCCCCAGGTGATCTGCGGCTCAAGGTCTTCGCAATCGAGCACGACCTCGCGATCGAACGCGGCGGCATCGTCCGTTTTCAGTGTGCGCCAATATTCGAGCGCGCGATCCCAGAGCGCGCCTTGCGGCACATAGGGCCGCCCTTCGAGCCAGGCGAGGGTCGTCTCGTCGGGCGACGACGAATCCGGACCGGCCGCCCATCTCGATATTGAGATTGCACAGCGTCATGCGCTGCTCGATCGGCATCGCGCGAGCGGCGGCGCCGGCATACTCCACGGCATAGCCGCGCGCGCCCGCCACGCCGAGTTCGGCAATGAGGCGCAAGGCGACGTCTTTCGAGTTGACATGCGCGCCGAGGCGGCCGTCGAGGCGCACTCGCATGCGCTTCGGGCGCTTGAGCGCCATCACTTGCGTGGCGAGGATGTGCGCAAGCTCACTGGTGCCGCAGCCGAAAGCGAGCGCACCGAGCCCGCCGACCGTGCTGGCGTGACTGTCAGGGACCGCGTGGGTTGCGCCCGGCAGCACAATGCCGAGCTCCGGCGCCACGACATGGGAAATGCCCTGTTCCGGATCGTCGATATCAAAGAGCCTTATGCCGTTCTTGCGGCAGCCTTCGCGCATCGCCTTGATAAAAGCGCTTCCCGATGGATTGGTGTCATCGTCGCGACCGGGTTTCGTCGCCACCGTATGATCCTGCACCGCGAAGGTCAGGTCGGGCCGGTGCACCTTGCGCTGCTGCTTTTCCAACTGCGCAAAGGCATGATGGGCATGCAATTCATGGAGAATGTGACGGTCGATATAGAGAAGATCGCGGCCATCGGCACGCTGGCCGACACAGTGGAAATCCCAGATTTTGTCGAACAAGGTGCGGGGCATGGCGGTTGCTATCTACCGCCCTAGCCCGCACCAGAGCAACCCGCCACCGATGAGGACGATCCCATGGCTAAAGTCGTCGGCATTGACCATCTGGTCCTGAGCGTGGGCGGCTTCGCGCGCTCCAAGGAATTTTACGGCAAACTGTTAAAATTTCTCGGTTTCAAGCTGAAGCATGAATACGAGGACATGGCCGGCTGGAGCAATGGCAAGACGCTGTTGTGGATCGCCGCCGCCGATGCGGAAGGCAAGAAGCATAAATACCGCAAAGGCGATATCGGCTTCCACCACTACGCTTTCGAGCTTTCGAGCCGCAAGGATGTCGACGCGCTCGGCGCCTTTCTCGAAGACAATGGCATGAACGTCGTCGATCCGCCCGGTGAGTACTACGGCCGCAATTATTACGCCGTCTATTTCACCGATCCGGACGGCATGAAGCTTGAGGGCATGATCTGGGCGCCGCCTGAAACGAAGCGCAAGCCCCTAGCGCGAAAGCAGTCACGAAAGAAAACGCGCAATTCCTGACTTCCGCCGTGGACGATCAGGACGCGGCGCGCAGCAGCGTGCGGACATGTCCGACCACATTATTGCGGCCGCGGCGCTTTGCGGCGTAGAGCGCGTTGTCGGCTGCCTCGACGAGGTCGGCGGTGGTTTGAAATCTGTCCGGCACGATGGATTCGATGCCGATGCTGACGGTAACGTGGCCGCACGGCGATTCCGAGTGATTGATCTGAAGGTCTTCGACCGTTTTGCGCGCCTCGTCGGCAAGCGCGGTGGCCCGTTCGAGATCGAGACCCGGCAACAGCAGCGCGAACTCTTCGCCGCCGTAGCGGGCGACGAGCACGGCCTCGTCGAGCGTCACCAGCGACAGCGTTTCACCGACCGCGCGCAGGCAAGTATCGCCGGCGACGTGGCCATAACGGTCGTTGAACAGCTTGAAGTGATCGATGTCGACCATCATCAGCGCGATCGGCTCGCACTTCTCGCCGGCGCGCTGCCATTCACGTTCGAGCTGCCGGTCAAAACCGCGCCGGTTGGCAAGCCCGCTCAGCCCGTCAAGGCTTGCGAGCTCCTCAAGATGCTGATTGGCGATCTGCAATTCCTCTTCGCGTCCGGCGAGCTTGGCCGCCATGTCGTCGAGAGCGGCGGCCAGCGGCGCGAATTCGGCGACCCAAGGCTCTTGCGAGGCGCGCACGTGCAGGTCGCCGCGGCCGAAGCGCGTGGCGGTGCGCACCAGCGACCGGATCGGCCGCACCACCAGCTGCTCGCCGCCGAACCACGCAAGGAGCAGCACGAACGCGCCGAACACGCCGAGCTGCAGGTAGGCGAAGTCGATCTTACTGTCGATGCCGCTGTGCACGGTGTTTTCGTCGAGTCCGACCGCCAGCCGCGCGTCCGTCCACGGCACGCGGACATAGGCGAAAATGCGACTAACGCCGTCGAAACCGGCCGCCGTCATCGTGCCTTCGTCGTTGGCGAGCATCTGCTGCGCCAAGGCATGGCCGACGAACTGTTTTCCGACAAAGCGCTGTTGATCGGCCGAGCCAGCAACGAGCGTGCCGTTGCCGTCGAGCAGCATGACCGACGCGCCGGGGTATTGTGCGGCGGTCGACGCCAGATCGCCGATCCATTGCAGATTGATCACCGCGAGCACGACGCCTTCGATGGATCCATTGTCCCCGATGACGGGAAAGGTGGCGACCAGGCTTGGCACCTGATTGAGCCGGTTGATCAGATAATTGCTGAGCGCAAATTCGCGCGAATGCAGCGCATTCTGAAAGTGCGGGCGATCCGAAACATTCAATCCGATTGCCGTCGGTTCGGTCGAGCACGTAATGCGCCCGTCGGTCGAGGCCACGGAGAGGTCGCGGATCCAGGGAATTTTGCCCGTCAAGCCGGCCATATATTGATTGCAGTTGGAGCGGTCGATCGGAACTTCGGCGAAGACGCGCGATACGATCTGTAAAACCGCGCGGATCGAAGAGATGATCTCGCGTTGCGCCTCGACGCCGCGCCGGGCGAGGTCGACCACATCGGCGTTGGCGCGCTCGGTGCGCGCGGCGCGGGCCACTTCGAGCCCATGGACGCGCTCGATCATCAATGGAGCGACCGCCAACAGCGCGAGCACGAGCAGCCGGGCGCGAATGCTCAGAAACGGCCGGTTCCGCCGCAACGAGGTTTGCGCTTTTGCTTGGTCGTCCGACATTCTGCCCGTCCCGCCCCAGTTCCATAAATTAGCCGCCACGGGTAAAAATGGGGCTCGCGCTATCGTTAAACTGCTCGTGCAGTCGTTGACCGAATGGAAACCATGAACCAACAGGACGGCATTACCGCGGTCCGCGATGAAATCGCGCGGGCCTGCCGCGATGCCGGACGAGATCCCGCAACCGTCACGCTCGTGGCGGTGTCGAAGACATTCGGCGCCGACGCGATTGAGCCTATCGTCGCCGCCGGCCAGCGCGTTTTCGGCGAGAACCGCGTGCAGGAGGCAAAGGCGAAGTGGCCGCCGCTGATTGCGAGGCACGCGGCGCGCGATGGCGCCGTTGAATTGCACTTGGTCGGCTCGCTGCAGTCGAACAAGGCTAAGGACGCCGTGGCGCTGTTCGATGCCATCCATTCGGTCGACCGCGCGAGCCTTGCCGAGGCTCTGGCCAAGGAGATCGCGAAACAGGATCGGCGCCCGCTCCTGTTTGCCGAGATCAATAGCGGCGCCGAAGCGCAAAAGTCCGGGGTGTTGCCGGGAGAGACCGATGCCTTTCTCGCCGCCTGCCGCGACCGCTATGGGCTCGTTATTTCCGGCTTGATGTGCATTCCCCCGCATAACGAAGCACCGGCGCCGCATTTCGCGCTCACGGCCAAGATCGCTCGCCGCCATGGGTTAAAGCTCCTTTCGATGGGAATGAGCGCCGATTACCCGACGGCGATTGCATTCGGCGCCACCCATGTGCGGGTCGGCACCGCGATTTTTGGGGCAAGGGCGCCTGCTAGAAGTGAATTATGATTCGTGTCTTCGGCGAAATATGCCGGAGCAATTCCAACAGGTCGTTCCGCCGCAGCGCGATACAGCCCGCGGTCGGCGAAAAGCCGTCCCGGGCGACATGGATGAACACGGCGCTGCCGCGCCCGGCCACGCGCGGGCGCGTGTTATGATCGATTTCGACGATGAGATCGTAGAGGCCGTCGTCCCGCAAAAGCCGATCGCCTGGGTCATTGGCCGACCGCCGGAACGCATGGTTATAGCGCCGGTCCGCGGGGTCCTCGCACCAGGCGTCGTCGAGCCCGATCCGCCGTACCGGGAGCAAAGTTCGCGGGCGCGGCAGGCGATCGGCTCGCCACCACAGCCGGACCGGGCAAAACCGGCCGGCCGGTGTCCCGCCGTCACCTTCGCGCTTCGACGCCTTGACCCCGGCGCGGCCGAGCGCAACTCGGGTTGCAATTTGGCCGGCGAACAGCGACCCCTGCGAGCGTCGGCCCGGCCGAGCGTGGATGTGGATGAAGCGAAATGAGGTTCGTCGCATCCCGACCCCTTGGTTTCCCAACCCGCGCCTGCTCTTGTATCCTGAGTTCTTGTACTTCGCGCCAGGCGGCGCGGCAAAACGGCGGCGGGCCGGGAGTTTCATGCCGAATACGCGGAAGATCCTCATTGTCGATGACGATGCCGAACTGCGCGACGCGCTGACCGAACAGCTGTCGCTGCACGAGGAGTTCGAGGCCGAAGCAGTCGAGAACGGCAGCAAAGGCGTGCAAGCTGCCAAGGCCGGGCAGGTCGACCTCGTCCTCATGGATGTAGGGCTGCCCGATATCGATGGCCGCGAAGCCGTGCGCATCCTGCGCAAGAACGGCTTCAAGGCGCCGATTATCATGCTGACCGGCCACGATACCGATTCCGACACGATCCTCGGTCTCGAATCCGGCGCCAACGATTACGTGACCAAGCCGTTTCGGTTCGCCGTGCTGCTGGCGCGCATCCGCGCGCAGCTTCGCCAGCACGAAGCGAGCGAGGACGCGGTCTTCACCATCGGCCCCTATACGTTCCGGCCCAGCTCGAAGCTTTTGCTCAATCCCAAGGGCAGCAAAGTGCGGCTGACCGAGAAGGAGACCTCGATCCTGCGCTATCTTTATCGCGCCGGTCAGCGGCCGGTGTCGCGCGAAACCCTGTTGCAGGAAGTCTGGGGCTACAATTCGGGGGTCACCACTCACACGCTCGAGACGCACATTTACCGATTACGGCAGAAGATCGAGAAGGATGCCGCCGCGCCCGCCATCCTGGTCACGGAAGCCGGTGGCTACAAACTGGTGCCGTGATCGCGGATTGTCATGAGCATCGAGGACGACATCGCGTTGCTTGAACAGGTGCCGGTTCTGCGTCGCCTCGGCGCCGGCGCGTTGCGCATCCTCGCCATCGGCGCCGAAAGCTACTCGGTCCAAGCCGGTCAAGTTCTGTTCACGGTCGGCGACGCCGCCGACTGCGCCTATGTCGTCCAACAGGGATCGTTCGGACTGCGACCGCAACGGCAGGGCGACGGCGAAGTCATTGCCGCGCCGGGCACGCTGCTCGGCGAGACCGCGCTGCTCGCGGAGACGATCCGGCCGGTCACCGCTACCGCACGCGAGGATTCCACGGTGATGCGCATCTCGCGCACCATGTTCGTGAAAGTGCTCGAAAGCTATCCCGACGCCGCGCAGCGGCTGCGCGAGTTGATCGCTTCGCGCGCCGATCAATGGGCGCGCGAATTGGAAAACGTCCGCGAGACGCTGGCGCGCGGCACCGGGCCGCAGTAGGTCGTCCGCTCGATCGTTTACTTTCAATTGTTTTTGGATTGTCGGCGGTGCTCGATTTCCAGGCTGACAAGCCGCGCCAACAGCGTCGCCGGATAGAGCTGCCCGATCACCCCTTCGAGATTGGCGAGACTGCGCGCCAATGGATGCACCGGCACGATATCGCCATAGCCCAGTGTCGTAAGCGTGCTGAAGCTGAAATAAAGTAGCGCCGCGCCCGAGCCGTATTCCGCGCCGGCGTGCGGAAGATTGCTGAAGGAATTCGGCAGCAGGACGTCGATCAGCCGATAGATCGTGAAGAACAACAGCGCGAAGTTCAGGTAGAGCACGACCGCGCCTTGCACACGGTGAAACGTCACGCGTCCGGATGCGAAAACCGCGCGCGCGATGGTCAAGCTCACCGCGGAAATAGCGAGGAGGCGGCCGCCCGCGCTCAGCCATTCCGTTAACGGTGTTGGATGCTCGCGCCAAATAAACGTGCCGATCGGGCTGAGCAAGACGGCGGTCGTCACTGCGATCGAAGCGATATGGCTGTGCCACGTCACGACGAGAATGGAAATCACCAGCAGTATGAACATTGCCGGCAAAATAAATTCCGGCAGGACGCCCATTCCGGTGAGCGGGACGACGAGAAAAATCAGCAACGCTTCGATAATCAACAGCGCCGTCAGGCCCGGCTCGCGCGTCACCTCGTGCCATTCTTTGACGCGGCTGCGCCAAGCCTCCAAAGAAATGTTCGAAGAACGGTTCACCGCGCTCATGCTCTAGAGTTCCAGGGTCGCCGTCACCGGCACGTGGTCGGACGGCCGCGCGGCGCCGCGATAATCCTTGGCGATCTTGACGGCCGAGACGCGGCCGGCGAGCGCGTCCGAGGTGCAGACGTGATCGAGCCGGCGTCCGCGGTCGGCGGTGCGCCAGTCGGCCGCGCGATAGCTCCACCAAGTGTAGAGCTTGGCCGGCTCCGGCGTAAGCCGGCGCATGCTGTCGACCCAGCCGCCGGCGCGCAGCGCAGCGCTGAATTTCTCGCACTCGACCGGCGTATGCGAGACGACGCGCAGCATCTGCTTGTGGCTCCAAACGTCGTGCTCGAGCGGCGCCACGTTGAGATCGCCGACCAAGATCGCGCGCTCGGATGGCGCCGGCCGCAAAACCGGGGAATCCCGCATCTCGTCGAGAAAGGCCAGCTTGTGCGCAAACTTCGGATTCACCGCCGGGTCGGGAATATCGCCGCCGGCGGGCACGTAGAAATTATGCACTGTGACGGGATCGCGCAGCCCGGCGCGCTCGCCGAATACCACCGAGATATGGCGGCAGTCGGTCTTGCCGCAGAAGCTTTGGATATCGAAGCTTTCGAACGGCAATCGCGACAGCACGACGACGCCGTGATAGCCCTTCTGGCCGTTCAGAGCGATGTTGTCGTAGCCGAGCCGTTTGAAGCGGTTGCGCGGAAAAGCGTCGTCCGGGCATTTCGTCTCTTGCAGGCAGAGAATGTCGGGACGGACCGATTTGATGAATTTGGCGACCAGATCGATGCGTAACCGCACCGAATTGATATTCCAGGTTGTCAGGGTGAGCTTCATTTCAGGAATCTGCAATCAGACATCGGTAACCAGTACATAACTGTCGGAAGCTCAACGCGCTATCTGATTACCGCCCACTGATTACTGACTACTGATTACTGATTGCTGATGCCGCCTTGATTGCCCTGATAGTTGATCACGAACAGGTCCGGATCGGGTTTTTTCGTGGTGTCGAGGTTATAGACCGCAACCGTGGTGTCGAAGCCTTGCGGATCGGTGACCGTCCACTGCTTGAGCGTGAGATTCTTGGCGTCGAACATGATCATCAGCTTGTCGGTGCCGATCATCAATTGCTTCTGCTCGATGGTGACGCTGGCGAAAGTATCGTCGGACGTGACGCTGACGACGTCGGTGTCGCGCAATAGATCGATGCGGTCGGCGAGGAGATAGCGCAGCGGCGTCTCCGACAGCGGATAAAGATCCTGCGTGGCGAGCTTGCGGTCGCGCACGACGACCGAGGAGCCGTCGGCGATGATGTCGATCGGGCTCGGCGGATTGTACTCGAAACGCACCCGGCCGGGCTTTTGCAGATAGAACGTCCCCTCGGTTCGCCCGCCGTCGGGGCCGATCTGGACGAAATTGCCCACCATGGTCTGGATGCTCGACAGATACATGCTGATCCGGTCGAGCAGTGCACGCTGCTTGCTGTCGAACGCGGTCGCCTGGTTCGACGAGCCGAGATTCGAGAACGGGAAAAAACCGGGGCTGTGGTCGGACTGCGATGCCTGGGGGGCCTGCGGTATCGGGGCTGGAGGAACCGCAACGCTGTTGCCCGCCGCGGGCGGCGGCACGACGCCGGTTTTGGGTAGCGGCGCCGGCGTCGGCAGCGGCACGGTTTCGGCGAAGGCAGTACCCAGAAAGCTCAGCCCGCAAATGAACGCCACGAGTACCGTCGCCGGGCCGAGTTTGCCCAAGCCCCTTACCGCCATATCTTTCTCCCGCTGATGCGCCCCGATCGATGCATCCGTGCGCACGCCCACGACTGACGCCCACGACTGACGCCATCCGCTAAACGCCCGGTATGGCGAATTCGCGGCTACTCGGCCAGAGCTTCCCGCTTAAGACGCAAACGCCCGATTCTCAATAGGCATCGTCGTCGGCGCCTTCGACCAGGATTTCACGCTTGCCGGCGTGGTTGGGCTGTCCGACGATGCCTTCCTGTTCCATGCGCTCCATCAGCGAGGCGGCGCGATTATAGCCGATCTGCAAGCGGCGCTGAATGTAGCTCGTCGAAGCCTTGCGGTCGCGCGTCACGATCGGCACCGCCTGCTGGTAGAGGTCGCCGCCCTCGGCGCCCATCGCGGTTGAGTCGAAGATCGGATTGCCGTCCTCGTCCTGCGGCTCCTCGGCGGTGACGGCTTCGAGATATTCCGGCGCGCCTTGCGATTTCAGGTGGCGCACCACCTTCTCGACCTCTTCGTCGGAGACGAACGGTCCATGGACGCGGCTGATGCGGCCGCCGCCGGCCATGTAAAGCATGTCGCCCTGGCCGAGAAGCTGCTCGGCGCCTTGCTCGCCCAAAATGGTGCGGCTGTCGATCTTCGAGGTGACCTGGAACGAGATCCGGGTCGGGAAATTGGCCTTGATGGTGCCGGTGATGACGTCGACCGAGGGCCGCTGCGTCGCCAGGATCACGTGCAGGCCGGCGGCGCGGGCCATCTGCGCCAGCCGCTGCACCGCGCCCTCGATGTCTTTGCCGGCGACCATCATCAGGTCGGCCATCTCGTCGACGATGACGACGATGTAGGGCAGCGGCTCGAGATCGAGCTCCTCGTTCTCGTAGATCGCCTCCCCGCTGTCGCGATTGTAGCCGGTGTGAACGGTACGGCTGAGCTTTTCGCCTTTGCTCTTGGCCTCGGCGACCCGCGCATTGTAGCCGTCGATATTGCGCACGCCGAGCTTCGACATTTTCTTGTAGCGCTCTTCCATCTCGCGCACCGCCCATTTGAGCGCGACCACCGCTTTCTTCGGATCGGTGACGACTGGCGTCAGCAAATGCGGAATGCCGTCATAGACGGACAGTTCCAGCATTTTGGGATCGACCATGATCAGCCGGCATTGATCCGGCTGCAGCCGATAAACCAGGCTGAGGATCATGGTGTTGATGGCGACGGATTTGCCGGAGCCGGTGGTGCCGGCAATCAGCAAATGCGGCATGCGCTGCAGATCGACGAGAACCGCTTCGCCGCCGATCGCCTTGCCGAGGCAGAGCGGCAGCCGGGCGGATGTCTCGGCATAATCGCGCGAGGCGAGGAGTTCGCGTAAGTAGACCTTTTCGCGCGTCGGGTTCGGCAGTTCGATGCCGATGGCGTTTCGTCCCGACACCACGGCGACGCGCGCGGACAGCGCGCTCATGGAGCGCGCGATGTCGTCAGCGAGACTGATGACGCGCGACGATTTATCCCCGGCGCCGGCTCCAGCTCGTAGAGCGTCACCACCGGGCCCGGCCGTGCATTGATGATTTCGCCGCGCACGCCGAAATCGCCGAGCACGCCTTCGAGCGCGGTGGCATTTTCCTGCAAGACTTCGGAGCTGACGGTGGCGCGGCCGAGTTTGTTCGGCGGGGTGAGCAGTTCGAGCGGCGGCAGGACATAGCCGCCGCTTGACCGGCGCGGAGCTTTCGGCGCGCGCGGCTTGCGCACGCGCGGCGCCGCTTCCGCGTCGTTTTCCGCCGCACCCTCGTCGGTATCGGTTTCCGCGGCATTGTCGAAGTGCGGTTCGACGCGGCGGCGGGCCAGTCCAAGGTCTTCCCGCATCGGCGTCCGCTGCCGACGGCGAAACAGGCGCGCGAGCCGGGCGCGGAAGCTCAAGAGGTAATGCGCCAACAAGCCGAGCGATATCCAGCCGCGCTCGTCGTCGGCCTCGGCCGGCTCGGCGTCTTCGTCCTCGTCGTCCTGTTCGACCGCGTCGCGCCAGAAAATGCCGGCGGCGCCGGCGAAAGTCGCGAGCGCCGCGATGCCGAGCACGGCGGCGGCGGCGAGCCGGTGGGGTCCGGCGAGCGGCGCATGCAGCACTAAAACCGGCAGCCGCAGCACGGCGTCGCCGATCACGCCGCCGAGCCCGGAGGGCAACGGCCAGCGCGGGCTCCGCGGCAGGCACGAGGCGAAGCCGGCGGTCAGCACCGCGCCGGCAAGCCAGAGCAGCACGCGCAGCCGCTCGTGACTGAGCTGTTTGTGGCCGAGCAGCCGATAGCCCCACACCGCGATCGGCAGCAAGAGCGCCAGCGAGCCGAGCCCCAAAAGCTGCATCATCAGATCGGCGGCGATCGCGCCGGGCATGCCGAGAAGATTATGCACCGGCGCATCGATGGCGTGGCTCAGCGACGGATCCTGCACCGACCAGGTGGCAAGCGCGAGCGCCGCCATCATCGTCAGGCTGATCAGCGCCACGCCGCCGAGCTCGCGCAGCCGGCGCCGTAAAATGGCGCCGAGTTGGCCGGACAAAGCGGCCATTCCGTCGAGGCTGCGGTCGATCATCGACATCGCTCTCTCCGCCTCAGCCAAGCACCGCCACGAGGCGGTGCATCGCCTCGGCGGTGATCTCGTTGTTGTGGACCATGGCGACCCGGATGTAATCCGCGCCGGGATTGCTGCCGTCGGCCTGCTCGCGCGCGAGATAACGGCCGGGCACCACGCGCAAGCCGCCCTCGCGCCACAGCCGCAGCGTCGCCGCTTCGCTGCCGCCCTGCGCCGACACGTCGAGCCAGAGGAAGAATCCGCCCGCCGGCCGGCGATAGCCGTAACGATCGCCGACGATCTGGTCGGCGAGATCGAATTTCTCGCGGTAAAGCTGGCGATTCTCCTCGACATGCGTCTCGTCGTTATAAGCGGCGATGGCGACGTGCTGCATCGGCGTCGGCACCATCGGCGCGGCGACGTTGCGCAGTTCAAGATAGGTCCGCATGAAGGTGCGGTCGCCGGCGGCAAAGCCGATGCGCAGGCCCGGCAGGCTCGAGCGCTTTGACAGCGAGTGGAAGATGGCGACGTTGGCGAAATCCGGCCCGGCCGCTTCGAGCATTCCGCGCGGCGCGCGGTGGCTGTAGATCTCGCAATAGCATTCGTCGGAGAAAATCAGAAAGCCGAAGCGCCGCGCCAGCGCGGTCAGCCGGTTCAGGTAAGCCAGGTCGGCGACCGCGCCCTGCGGATTCGACGGCGAGGCGATGTAGCAGGCGACCGTGCGGGCCAGCAGATCCTCGCTGAGCGCGTCGAGGTCCGGCAGAAAACCGGTCGCTCTTGTGGTCGGCAGATAAACCGGTTCGCAATCGGCGCCGATCGCGCCCGCCGCATATGCGGCGTAAAACGGATTGGGAATCAGCACCGCCGGCCGCCCGGCGCGCGGCTTAACCCAGTTCTTGGCGGCAAGCGCGGCGAGAAAAAGTCCTTCGCGCGTACCGTTGAGCACCAGCACCTCGGTTGCCGGATCGACCGGCCGCGGCAGCGTATAACGGCGATTGAGCCATCCGGCGACGGCGCCGGCGAATTCATCGAGCCCCTTGTTTGCCGGATAGCGGCCGAATTCCGCGACATGCGCGGCAATCACCGGCCCGACGAACGGCGGAATCGGATGCTGCGGCTCGCCGACGGCAAGGCTGATCGGGGATTTGCCCGGCGGCGTGTCGCCCAGGAGCTCGCGCGTTCGCACGAACGGCGAACGTGTGTTCGTCGCGCGAGAGGGCATCGCGCCAACTGGGCTAGGGGCAGACTCGCGGGTCATCAAATACATCATGAACAGCGGGGCCGCCCGCCGCATCACCGGTGGCATAGCATAGGGGGGCTGAGGTTAAGACCCGATTAACCATCGCGCCGGGCGTACCTTCATCCGCCCAGCTTTTACGGTGGAGAATGCCACTTATGCCGCGATTTTCACGTATTCGAAATCGCCGGGCTTGTTGTCGATGCCGATGCGGGGTGGGGCGATCCAAGCTGGCGAATTTGCCGGGCTCGACGACCTTCCGCATCAGGCTCGCAATGAAATCGCCGTCGTCCTTCGACGGCAGCCATTTGCTCTTGTCGCTGTTCCAGGCCGTCTCGTCGAGGAGCTTGCCGGCCGGCGAGACTTTGACGTCCTTGAACTCGCCGATCAGGCGGTGGAAGCCGACATGCGGCAGTTCGAGTTTGAAACCGACGCCGGTCTTGTCGATGATCTTGTTCCAGCGGTCGAGACCACGCTGACAATCGGCGGTGTAATCGTCGCGCAGCCGCATATTGATCGCGGTCAGCGCCGGCTCGTCGATGCGCCTGATCTCGCCGTCGACGAGCTTGAGCACCGGGTAGGTCGCGTGCTCGAGCCGGTGATCGTCGTCGATCTTGGTCTCCTGGAAGCGGCCCTTGAGCCCGGCGGTGAAGGTATTGGCCGCGTTGGTCGAGACTTCCGAGCCGAACAGATCGAGGGAGAGCGTATAATGCAGATTGAGCTTTTTCTGGATCGTCGGCAGGTCGATGACGCCGAGCGCGCGCACCTTGTCGATGTCGGCCGGGTCTTCGATGCCGGCCGCCTGCATCGCCTCGCAGGTGCGCTGGATGGTGCGGCCGACGCCGGTCTCGCCGACGAACATGTGGTGCGCCTCTTCGGTGAGCATGAAACGGCAGGTCCGCGACAGCGGATCGAAGCCGGATTGCGCCAGGCTTTCGAGCTGCATTTTGCCGTCACGATCGGTGAAGAACGTGAACATGTGGAATGACAGCCAGTCCGGCGTCTCCTCGTTGAAGGCGCCGAGCATGCGCGGCTTGTCGGCGTCGCCGGAGCGGCGCTGCAACAGTTCGGCGGCTTCCTCGCGGCCGTCGCGGCCGAAATATTTCTGCAGGATATAGACCATCGCCCAGAGGTGGCGGCCTTCTTCGACATTGACCTGAAAGACGTTGCGCATGTCGTAGAGCGACGGCGCGGTCTTGCCGAGATGGCGTTGCTGCTCGACCGAGGCCGGCTCGGTGTCGCCCTGGATGACGACGAGGCGGCGCAGCATGGCGCGATATTCGCCCGGCACGTCCTGCCAGGCCGGCTCGCCATAATGGCGGCCGAACGGGATTTTGCGGCCTTCCTCTTGCGGGGCGAGCAGGATGCCCCAGCGGTATTCGGGCATTTTGACGTAATCGAATTTCGCCCAGCCTTTCGGGTCGACCGATATCGCGGTGCGCAGATAGACCTCCGCGTCCTGGAAGCCTTCCGGCCCCATGTCCATCCACCAATCGATATAGCCCGGATGCCAGCTTTCGAGCGCGCGCAGCACCTGCCGGTCTTCGGCAAGGTTGACGTTGTTGGGGATTTTGGTCGTGTAATCGACGTTCTCGATATTCATGGCTCGGTCCCTCTCATACTCGGCGCGTATCGAACACCGGCTTCTGGCCGGTGCCGTAGCGCTTGAGCGCACCTTGCTCGCCGATCGCATTGGGGCGCTGGAAGATCCAGTTCTGCCAGGCGGTCAGCCGCGCAAAAATTTTCGATTCCATCGTTTCCGGTCCGGCAAAACGCAGATTGGCTTCGAGACCGGTCAGCGCGTCGGGCGAAAAGCTCGCGCGCTCTTCGAGAAACACGCGCACCTCGTCGTCCCAGTCGATGTCGTCCGGCGCGAAAGTGACGAGGCCGAGTTTTTGCGCGCGCTCGGCATCGAGCATTTTCCCGCTTTCGGCTTTCGCGGCGTCGAGATCGGCGGGGTTCGCCAAGAACCGGCATTGCAGCCGCGTGAGCCCGTTCGGCATCGGATAGGCGCCGAAATTGACGTCGCCGAGCGCAAGCGTCGCGGCCGGCTTGTTGTCGCCGTCGCGCAGCCCGATCAGCATGTAGGAGCGGTCGCTGGCGAACGGCAGCTCGGCCAGCGTGCCGGCAAAGCACGAGCCCGGCTCGATCAGCGTGACCAGCGAGCGCGAAGTCAGATCGACGCGCTTGAGCACGCGTTTCCACAACAGCCGGATTTCGCGCGCCAGCCAATGATCCTTGTTGGCATCGAGGAAGCGATCGTAGGCGAGCACCTGGGCCGGATCGCCGGACGATTTGAACACGATCGCCGCGACGTCGAGCTCGTTGAGCCGGATATGCAGAATGGCGTCGTCGAGCTCGCGGGCGAGCGCAAGCGGCCAGAAATTTGCGCCGAGCGCCGCCATGGCGTCGGCTCGAAGCGGGCGGCGGCGCCGTGGGACCGCGCAACGTCACGGTCGCGATCCGCTCGCTGCGCTGGAATTCGACCGAGAGCGCGCCGTACTCGACGCCGTCCGCCGCAAACGTCCGCGTCAGCGGCGCGAGCTTGATGCCGCCGCCTGCGCCATTGCGCGTGCGATTTCGCCGCAAATTCCTTGGCGCGCGCGGCAACCGTCTCGTCGAATTTCGAGCCCGGCACCACGTCGTCGACCAGCCGCCATTCGACCGCGCGCTTGCCTTTGACGCCTTCCTCGGTGGTGCAGAACACGTCGGCGTGGTCGCGGCGCACTTTGCGCTTGTCGGACACGCGCGTGAGCCCGCCGGTGCCGGGCAGCACCGCAAGCAGCGGCAATTCCGGCAGCGACACCGCGGCCGTTCCGTCGTCGACCAGCATGATGTGATCGGTGGCGAGCGCCAGTTCATAGCCGCCGCCGGCCGCGGTGCCGTTGATGGCGCAGATCGATTTGAGCCCGGAATTCTCGCTCAAATCCTCGATGCCGTTGCGGGTCTCGTTGGTGAACTTGCAGAAATTGACCTTATGCGCGTGGCTTGCGCCGGCCAGCATGCGGATATTGGCGCCGGCGGAAAAGACCCGCGGCTTGCCCGAGCGCAGCACGACGACGCGCACTTGCGGATGCTCGAAGCGCAGCCGCTCGATGCGCGTCGGCAAGCTCGATATCGACGCCGAGATCGTAGGAATTGAGTTTCAGATCGTAGCCTTCGAACAGCGCGCGCCTTCTCGTCGACGTCCATCGATGAGCGTCGCCACTTCGCCGTCGACCGCGAGCTTCCAATGGCGATAGCGCGCCGGCTCGGTCTGGAAATCGATCCGCGTCTTGCCGTTCGCCAGCGGGCGCTGCGATGGCATGTCCGGCGTCGCCCATCGCTCGTGCTCTCGTCGTCCTGGCCCTGACGTGTATTATAGTGCATGCCTTCCGCGAGGCTGCCCATGATATGCACTATAGTTCATGATGTGGCAACCCCGAACCGGCGCGCCGTTCCGCCTTCGTGATGGTCGCGCAGCAGCCGGTTGATGAAGTCGGCGACCGCTTTGAGCGTCAGTTCCGGGGCCTCGCGGTGCGGCACGTGGCGGATGCCGGGCAGCACCAGCGTCTCGACCGGACAGAAGCACTCCTGTTGCGCCGCTTCGATTTGCTTGAGCGTGCCGTATTGATCGTCCTTCGCCCTGCACGATCAGGATCGGTACGCGGATGTAGCCGAGCGCTTCGGTGATGTCCCACTTGCGGAAATCCGGATCGAGCCACGGCTCGCTCCACGAGCGGAACGCGCAATCGACGTCGGCGTGCCAGCGCTTGAGCTTGTCGCGCAAACTCCCGGCCGCGAAGGCTTCGCGCGCGCGGCCGATCTCGGCGATGCCCATGTCCTCGGTGAAAAAATGCGGCGCGATCAGCACCAGCCCGCGCACGCGGTGATCCTGCACGCTGCCGGCATAGATGGTGGCGATCGAGGCGCCGTCGCTGTGGCCGAGCAGAAGGCCGCGTTGAAAGCCGATTGCCGCGAGCACGCGCGGCAGCACTTCGCGGGCCTCCTCATGCATGAAGGCGGTCGTAGCGCGGCAGTTTGCCGGGGCTCGATTGGCCGTAGCCGGCGCGCGAATAGACGAACACGCCGGCGCCGGTCGCCGCCGCGATCTGGTCGGGAAACGATCCCCACAGGCCGACGCTGCCGAGGCCCTCGTGCAGCATCACGATGGTCGGCGCCGCGTCGGGCCGCGGCCCGATCATGCGGTATTCGAGCCGCAGCGGCGGCAGATCGAGAAAGCCTTGGTCGGCAAGCGTCACGGCTGCGCCTGAGCTTGCGGCCCGAGCCATGGCGTCACGACCCGCAGAAGTTTGGCAAAGCTCTGCTCGACGGCGTTGCCCGACGTGTCGACCTCGGCTTCGGCGCGGGCGTAGTCGGCGCGGCGCGCTTCGAGGATCGCGACCAGATCGGCCATCGCCCCTTTGGATTGGCTCCGCGGTTCTGCGCCATCGGGCGGAAATCGCCCTGCGCCATCACCCGGCTCATGTGATCTTCCGGCCGCGCTTTGATCCAAATCGTGTGCGTGCGGCGCAGCAGCAGTGCGTAAGTCTCGGGGTTCGAGACGATGCCGCCGGCTGTGGTGATGACCGCGGCCTCATGCGCGGCGATGACGCGCTCGAGCGCGCTGCGCTCATGGCGGCGGAACGTCGCGGTGCCGGCCATCTCGATCAGGTCGGGAACGCTGACGCCGTAATCCTCCTCGACGACGCGGTCGAGCTCGATGAACGGCCAGCCGAGATGCTGGGCGAGCATGCGTCCGAGCGTCGACTTGCCGGCGCCGCGCAGGCCGACGAGCGCGATGCGCCGCGCCGCGATCGGCGCCGCCGGCACGCGCGATGCGCGCTTCGATCGACTTGGCGAGCTCCGGCAGTTCGCCTTCGCGGCACTTGCGCCGAGCAGATCGAGCATGCCGCCGAGCGCCGCGGTGCGCGCGCCGGTCGCCGGCAGCAAGCGCGGCAGCGGGCAGATCGAGCGCCTGCGCGATGGCGCGCAGCACGCTCGCCGACGGATTGCCGGCGCCGCTTTCGATCTGCGCCAGATAGCGCTCGGAGGTGTCCGAAGCTTGCGCCAATTGCCGGCGCGTCATGCCGCGCTTGGCGCGATGGCGCCGCACCTCGCGCCCGATGGCGGCGAGAAACGCCGGCGATCTCGGCGGTGCCGCTCGGCGCGGCAGGCGCAAGTTTTTGACGGGCCTTCGGCTTTATTCTCGGCACGGTGCGGGAACGTCTCATGCATTATAATGGCGATTATGCCGCACTAGACAGAAGCAGCATAATACACTATCACGGCTCCGACGAGCCGCGCTCACTCTAACTTGCCTCATTCCACTTGTGATAGCTGGCGAGGGGACCACCTTGGCGTCTTGCCGCTTCGCCACGATAAAAGTGACAGAAGGAAGTGTGGCGTTCCCTACCAAACGCATCGGTATACGCGAGCTCTCCGTAGACAAAGTAAGCGCATCTGCCCTCGACTACAGCTTGGCGTTCCGCAGGGGTAACAGGGGTCTCCGGAACATGTTCGGAATGGAAACTCCCAGCGGGGCCGATGACTCCGACGGAATCTCCAACGTCCGGAGTCCTCGCTGGAGCGGTTGGCCGCTTTTCCATCGGGAAAACGGCGACAGCACTGGTCGTCCAAAGCCTTACATCGTGAGCGGAAGTTTGGCCTGCGTTTACGAAACCCAAAACGACTGTCGGTGTCGCAATGTGAAAATTGCGGATCTCCGCCTGCACGGTGGCGACGATATATGCGCGCAATTCCCTTTCAGAGTGACGCTCGCCAGCGCGATAGAGGGCAAGCGTAGCAACCCACAAACCAACTGTAGAGAAAGCCAATACGAGTGTGAAAGTGGCGACGGGGTCGCTCGTCGTCCTCTCCCAAAAGGATTCGCAGTCGCCTGTATTGCGGCCGGACTTTGCGGCGGCTTGGTAACAGTCTTCCTTCTCAGCCGTAGTGGGGAGGTATGATGTTGCCAATCCAAGAAGCGCCATCCAGAAAAGACCAGCACAGAAGAAACCAATGGCGATTTCGCCATTCACGAGCCGATTTATTTTCTTCAGCATCCGCTTATTGCCGTTCCGAAGATGTCAGCATTGAAGCGGTTATTATACCGGAACTGAAACTCCGCGACGTACAGCGGCATATATTTGGCGCTCATCTTGTGGAATGTGCCGACCACGCCGCGTTTGAAGATCGACCAGAAGCCCTCAATCGTATTCGTGTGAACCGCGCCGATCACGTATTGCTTGCGGTGATGATCGACAGTCTGGCGATTGTATTCGGTCAGGCCGTCATAAACTCGGCTTTCGTCCGTCGCGAGCAAACTGACTTTGTTAGAAACCATTTCACGCACGAAAGCTTGCGCCGCTTCGCTAGTGACGTGATCGAGAACGCGGGCAACGACGTTGCCTTTGCGGCTGACCGCACCGATGACCGGAGTTTTGGTCGAAAGCCGATGGGTGCGCGGCAAGCGATCTTTTTTATCCCAATGCTTGTTTTTGTCTTTTCCGCCGATGAAGGACTCGTCAACCTCGACGATGCCGCCAAGCTTGCCGATGTCCTCGACCAAAGCGGCGCGAATTTTGTGGCACATAAGCCATGCGGTTTTGTAGGAGCCGAAGCCCATATAGCGCATGATCTGCAATGCGCTCATACCCTTTTTGCTGGCGAGCATCAGGTGCGCGACCTTGAACCAATCGCGGAGCGGCTTGTTCGTGTTCTCGAAGATTGTCCCGGCGATGTGGGAAAATCGATAGCCGTCTTTGGCGCATTGTTCGCATTGCCAATGCCACTGGCGCGACTTCAGGTCATAGACCCTCGGATTGCCGCATCGGGGACAATGCACGCCATCGGGCCACCTACGGGCAACCAGATAGGCTTTACAGGCTTCTTCATCCGGGAAGGCCGCGTCGAATTGAGCGGCGGTCATCTGCGGGACGGGCTTAGGACGTTTTGCCATGGCTGACATATCCTCAGAACGGAAATTCGAAAACGGTTTCGCAGGTGCGGCAGCGCCAGCGATCCATCCGCCGCTCATCGCCGCTGCCAATGGGATAGATGACACCGTAAACGCCACCAATGATCCAGCACTGGGGGCAATGGTAATCAGCGCCGATCTTGATCTTAAAATTCGCAAGGCGTTCCAACGCGAGGTGCGTGGCATCAAGTTCCGCCTGAAGCTTCGCCTTCTGGACCTCTATTTCCGCCAGTTCATTCTTAATTGTCGTCGCGCGGTATTGCTGGCTAGAAGCTATCTGTCCGGCAATTTCGGAGAGTTGGGTATCAATCGCCATAGGAAAATACTCCCCTCTGTGTTCCAATCGCAGAAGGGAATATCCACCAATCCCGACCTTCTGTCAAGTGCGGGATATTCGCCATTATAATTCATGCTGTATCTTGCAGGAGCGTGGCTGAATTAACAAGCAGGCCTGCGCCGCAGCCAACTGCTTCACCCGAAAATCTTCCGCCAGCCGCCGGTCTCTTGGGCGACCGGCGTGTCGCTCTCCTCCACCGCATCAGGGCCGGGATCGTCGGGGACGTGAATAAGCGGAATGACGGGTCCAGGTTTGGGCTCCGCTTTAGCTTGCGCCTGCTCGGCCGTGGCGCGAGCGGGCAGAACCGCCACGCTCGGCGGCGGCGAAGCCGCGCCGGCTTCGTCCGGCGGCGTGGCAGCGATCTCGGCGGGGGTGGCCGGCGCCGGCTCGGGCTCGATCACCGGCGCGCTTACCATTCCGATCAGCGGCACGCGCCATTCGAAGGCATCGAGCCGCCCGGTCACTGGCGATGCCGCCAGCCAACGATCGGAGACATGGCCGTCGGCGGTCCAGGCCGGATCCGGCGCGGCGTGCAGCGCGCGCGCCAGCCATTCGCGGGCGCGGCCTTCGTCGTTGCGCTCGGCGCGCTCGAGTTCCGCCATCAATTCAGCGATGCGTTTGGTCGGCGCGGCGAGATATGGCGCGAGCGCTGAGCGCGCCTTGGCGAATTCCTGGGCGTTGAGCGCTGAGCGCGCGATCGCCAGCGCGCCCTCGATATGGCCGGGCACTTTAGCCGCCAGCGCTTCGATCCGCTTCAGCCGGTCGCGCGCGAACTCGCCGGAGCGCAGCTCGGCATAGGCTTGGGCAAGTTCAGGGTGCGGATTGGCGCGCCACGCACTATCGATCACGCGATTGGCTTTGCGCAGCTGGCCGCCCTCGGCCAAGAGCCGTCCGGCGAGCGCCGCCGCCGGCACCAAAGTCGGGTCGAGTTTCTGCGCTTCGAGCGCGAAAGTTTTGGCGCTGCCGCGGTCGGTATCTTCGATGGCGTGGGCGCGCGCGGTGAGCAGCACCGCGCGCAAGCGCCGATAGACCGTCCGCTCGAACGTGCGCATGTTGCGCTCGAGTAAGAGTAGCGCGCCGGCCCAATCGCCGTCTCGGCAAAGCAACTCCAGGACCGCGCGGCTGGCCCAACCCAATGACGGGGCGGTGCGCACCGCCTCTTCCGCATAAGCACGCGCGCCCGCTGCGTCGTTGCGCCGCCGCGCCTCGATGTACAGGCCATGCAGGCCGAGCGGCTTGGTATCGGCGCGGCTCGCCATCGTGCGGAAGGTGGCTTCGGCGCCCTCGCGGTCGCCGGCGAGCTGCGCGGATTGCGCGTTTAACAAAAGCGCGAGCGGCTCGCTGGGCGCCAGCCGATTGATCGCGGCTGAATGCTTTTGCGCTGAGGCGATGTCGCCGGCGCCGACCGCGATGAGGCCGTTGGAAATCGCCTCATAGGCGCGCACGCCGCGGCGATGCTGCATGTGCCGCGACAGCAGGCCCGGCGAGCGCAGGATGAAGCGGATCAGGCTCCAGAGCAGCGCGGAGCACCGCAAGCGCGGCGATAAGGCCCGCGCCGAGCACCATCAGCGAGGTTTCGATGCGGAGCCCCTGCCAGACGATGACGACGTCGCCGGGCCGGTCGGCAAGCCAGGCGACGCCGAGCGACAACGCGCCGACGACGATGAGGAAGAGAACGACGCGCGTCATTGCGAAGCCGGCTTGCTTAAACCCGCAAGCGCGGCGGCGGCGATCCGCCGGCTCGCTGTAATCGCGGCCTCGCGCGCCTTTGCTTTCTCGACCCAGCCGGCGGCGAGCGGTTTTGCGGCATCCGGCAATGCGGCGATGTCGGTCAGTGCCGTGGCAATGTCGGCGCGCGCGGCGTCGGCTTCGATCCGCGCAATGACAGCCGACGGTTCATTGCCGGCGGGCGCATCGACCGGGGTGATGCGGACAAGATGCTGCGCATTGGCCTCAAGCCGCCCGAGAAAGCCGGTCGGGCCGGATGACGTCTCCGAAGCCCGCCGCAAGTCCGGCACGAGCGCTGCGAGCTGGTGCGCGAGCGCGGCGGCGCCGGGGATGCCGGTTGCGGCAAACGGTTCGAGCGGCGCAGTGGCGTTCGGCTCGGCGCCCAGCGATTGCACCGCCGTAAGCTCGGCCTGGTATGGCGCTTCGCGTTCGACCGTGTCACGCAGCGCCGCGGTGGCAATCGTCAACCGCGCGGCCTGGTCATCTGCGCCGGACGCCGGGTGCGCGGCATTTTCGGCGAGCGCCTTTTCCGCGCTCTCCAGCGCCGCAATCCGGCTCGCCAGCGCATCGAGGTCGCTGCGCTGAATATTTGTCTGATCTGATGCTTGAGTCGCGCTCGCGCTTTTCGCGGCTTCGGCGGCGGCGGCTTGCGCGGCATCGGCTTGCTTGACCGCGTTCTGGCTCGCTGCGGCGATGTCATCGAGGCGGCGGCTCAACGCCGCAAGTGAATCGCCGAGCGACTTCGTTCTGGCGTCTGTGGCGGCGATGCGCGCCCCCGTCGCCGCGTCGGGCTGCTGGGATTTGGGCTGGGCGCGGAGCTCGCCTTGAATATCATTGAGCCGCGCGACGATGGCATCGATCGCAGCGCCATTGGACGCGGTGGCGCCAGGGGACAGAGCGGCCCGATGCGACGGCAGGTAGCCCGCGATCCAAAGTCCGGCAACAATGGCGGCCATCGCCGTCGCCCCGATGATCGCGCCAGCGGCGCGAGTCGATCAGCCGGCCGGTGGAACTGCCCCGCGGCGGCGGCTCCGATGATTTTGCAGCTTGGGATTCTTGCGGCGCGGCATCGGGCGGCGCGGTCGCGCCGGATTGCGTCGCCGCATCCGGCCGATCGACTTCCGTCGCCTTAAGCTCGATGGTCGGCGGCCGCCGGCCTCCCTTGCTGTCAGGCTCGCTCGTCATGCTTTCCTCAAAGCGAGTTCGACGCGGTCACCGAAGCGAGGCTTGGTCACCGAATCAGGCCCTGCAATCGCGGACACTGGCTTGCCTCGGCATAATACGGGGCCGCGGCAGCGGCAACATGCCGGATAAGCCTTAACAACGCGGCATTTTCGTGCCTGTTCAGCCGCACAGCGCGAGCAATGCGGCTTCGTCCGGCCGCGCCGCAATGCGGACCTTGCTGGCGCCGGCTTGAGTGAGCGGCTCGGCAACCCGGGCGGACAGACAATAATGGACAGGCTTTGTCAGCGCGGCTTCGAGCAAGCCGGAATTGCGCGCGGCGGTCAGAAACACCTCGGCGCTCTGGCGCGAATAATGCAGAACGCCGTCGATCTTGCCGGTCAGCGCCGCGGCGGCCTGGGTCGGGAGCGTTTCCGCGACCACAAAGCGATAAACCACGACCGTATCCACGATAAAATTCTTCGCGCGCAACACGCCGGCGATATCGCCGGCGCGTTCCTCGCCGGCGAGGTAAAGAAGGCGCGCCGGCGGTTTTAGCCGCGCGGCGACGAGATCGGTGAGATCGTCGACATTGCCGCCGGCCGAAGTGACGGCTGTGAAGTTGCTGTCGCGCGCTGCTTGCGCGGTCCGTTCGCCCACCGCGAAGATGGGCAGATCGCGCCAATCATCGCGCCACCCAAATCCGGCGATACCCCGCAGCGCGTTCGTGCTCGTGAGCAAAATCGCGTCCCACGGACCGCCGTCCGGGTCGACCTCGGATAAAATGTCAATTTCGAAGAGAGGCGCCACGATCGCATCGTGACCGCGGTCCTGCAAGGCGAGCGCAGTGCGCACGGCGTCAGGTTGGCTGCGCGTAACCAGGAGGCGCACGGCTCAAGCCCGCTCGAAAAAACCGGGACCGGCCCGCGCTTTGAGTTCGCGGCCGGCATCGGCGCCGAGCGCCGCCGCGTTCGCGCGGGGACCTTCGCGCGCGACGTCGAGCGCTTCGCCGCCGTCGGTCTTGGCGATCATGCCGCGAAAGCGCACGATGCCGTCGGTCACGCGCGCATGACCGGCAATCGGCGTGCGGCAGGAGCCGTCGAGCACGGCGAGGAAGGCGCGCTCGGCAGTGACCGCGATAGCCGTGTCGGGATCGTCCACGGCGTCAACCAAGGCACGGGTTTTACTATCGTCCGCTCGCGTTTCGATCCCGATCGCGCCTTGACCGACCGCCGGCAGGAACTCGTCTAGCTCGAACACGGCGGTTGCCGCCGCAACAAGCCCGAGCCGCTTGAGGCCGGCCACCGCGAGCACGGTGGCGTCGAATTCTCCGGCTTCGAGCTTGCGCAGCCGCGTCTCGACATTGCCGCGCAGCGGCACGATGGCGAGGTCCGGCCGCAAGTGCTTGAGCAAGGCCTGACGCCGCAGCGACGCAGTGCCGACGACGGCGCCGTGCTGCAGTTCGCGCAAGCTTTTGGCCTTGCGGCTGATGAAAGCGTCGCGCGCGTCTTCGCGCGGCAGAAATGCCGAAAGCACCAGGCCGGCCGGCAATATGGTCGGCATGTCCTTCGAAGAATGCACCGCAAGATCGATGGCGCCGGACTGAAGCGCCTCCTCGATTTCCTTGGTGAAGAGGCCCTTGCCGCCGGCTTCGGCGAGCGGCCGGTCCTGGATCATGTCGCCCGTGGTGCGAATAGCCTTGATCTCGATCCGCTCCGGTGCGAGGCCGCACGCCTTGGCTAATCGGCACTGCACCTCGCGCGCCTGGATGAGCGCCAGCGGCGAGCCGCGCGAGCCGATGCGCAGGATGGACGTTGCGGTCGAAGAGTGGGCCATGAGGGGCGTATAATACACCGATGATCATCCTCGGCATCGAGACAACCTGCGACGAGACGGCCGCGGCCGTGGTCAGCCGGAGCGCGGACGGGCGCGGCCAAATCCTGTCCAATGTCATCCTGTCGCAAATCGGCGAGCATGCCGAATTCGGCGGCGTGGTGCCCGAGATTGCCGCCCGCGCCCATGTCGAGGCGCTCGATCGCATCATCGCCGCGGCGATGGCCGAGGCGAAAGTCTCGTTCGAGAGCCTGGACGGCGTTGCCGCCGCCGCGGGACCGGGTCTGATCGGCGGCGTCATTGTCGGGCTGACGACGGCGAAGGCCATCGCGCTCGCCCATGACAAGCCGCTCATCGCCGTCAATCATCTCGAAGCGCATGCGCTCACCGCGCGGCTCACCGATGCAACGCCGTTTCCCTATTGCCTGTTTCTCGCCTCCGGCGGCCATACCCAAATCCTCGGCGTGCGCGGGGTCGGCGATTATCTGCGGCTCGGTGGCACGGTCGACGATGCGATCGGCGAAGCCTTCGACAAGACCGCTAAATTGCTCGGCCTCGGCTATCCCGGGGGGCCGCTGGTCGAGAAGGAAGCTGCCCGGGGCGACGCCCAACGATTTGCATTGCCGCGGCCGATGCGCGGACGCCGCGACGCGGATTTCTCCTTGTCGGGCCTGAAGACCGCATTGCGGCTCGAAGCGGAAAGAATCGCGCCGCTGAGCGATCAGGATGTCGCCGACCTGTGCGCTTCGTTCCAGCAGGCGGTGGTCGACGTCGTCAAAGACCGGCTGCGCTCAGGCTTGCGCATGTTCCGCGTTCGGGTTGGGGTCCCGAGCGCATTGGTTTGCGCCGGCGGCGTTGCCGCCAATCAGGCGATCCGCAAAGCGCTGCATCGGGTCGGCTTCGAAATCGGCGCCGAGCTCGTGGCGCCGCCGCCGGCGCTTTGCACTGATAACGGCGCCATGATCGCCTGGGCCGGCGCCGAACGGCTGGCGCTGGGTCTAACCGATCCGCTCGACGTTGCGCCGCGCGCGCGCTGGCCGCTGGAGCAGGTGGCGAAGGCGGCCGCGCGTTAGGCTGCACCTTCGTCATTCCGCATTGCCGCGAAGCGGCAAGTCCGGAATCCATAACCACAGGTCAGCGAATATGGATTCCGGGCTCGCCACTTCGTGGCGCCCCGGAATGACGTCACTGCTCGAACCGCTCGATGAACCAGCGCAGCAGGCGCGTCCAGATTTCGTCCTTGCCGACGGTATCCTCGATGCCGTGCTCGAGGCTGGGGTTATCGTTGACCTCCATGACCACGATGCCATGGCTGGTTTGCTTGAGGTCGACGCCGTAAAATCCGTCGCCGATCGGCCGCGCCGCGCGCACCGCGATATCGATCACCTCGGCGGGCGCCTGGTCCAGGCCGAAAGCGCGGAAGCCGCCCTCGTGCGAGGAGCCGTCGGGCCGGTATTTCACCACCTGCCAATGGCCGCGCGCCATGCGGTATTGGCATACGAACAGCGGCTCGCCGGCCAGCACGCCCACGCGCCAGTCGAAATCGGTCGGCAGGAATTTCTGCGCCAAGAGCAGGTCGGTCTCTTCGAATAATTCATCGCAGATGCGCCTGAACTCGGCTGCCGACCCGATCTTATGCACGCCGCGCGAGAACGAGCCGTCCGGGATTTTCACCACCAGCGGCAGACCGAGCTCGTCGATCACCTTGGACGGCTCGGTGTCCTCGCTGATGATGATCGTCGGCGGCGTCGGCACCTGGTTTTGCTGGAGCAGCTCCACCAAGAACACTTTATTCGTACAGCGGATCATCGAGATCGGATCGTCGATGACCGGCATGCCTTCCTGCCAGGCGCGCCGCGCAAAGCGGTAAGTGTGATTGTCGATCGACGTGGTTTCACGGATGAACAGGCCGTCGAATTCGGCAAGCTCGGCGAGCTGGCGTTTGGTGATCGGCTCGACATCGACCGACATTTTCTCGGCGATGCGGGCGAAATGCTTGATCGAATCCGGCGAGGAGGGCGCTGTTTTCTCGTTCGGATCGTAGAGCACCGCGAGATCGTATTTAGCGACCGAGCGCGCTTTGGGGTCGCGCCATTCCCGCTTGGTGTGGTTGTGCAGCGACTCGCGGAAGAACTCGGCTTCGCCGTTGGCGAGGCGAGTGATGGTGCGCGGGCGGATGCGCTCGATCGACAGCCATGTGCCCCCGGTGTCGATGATCACTTCGAGGGCGGGGCAGCGGAACCAATCGAACAACAGCCGCCCGAACGGCTCGAAGCGTTCGTCGCGCGCCAGCCCGAAACAGACCAAGATCTTGAATTCGCCCTCCGGCTGGAAATCGGCGCGCCGGGCGCAGCGGTTGAGCTCTTCCTCGAGCTCCGGCAGCGCATGCTCGTAAAGCTTCTGCTCGCGCAGCTCCAGCATGGTCTCGACGGTCGGCACCACCCGATGGCCGCGCGCCTCGGCAAGGAGCGAGGCGTAATAGCCCTTCGACTGGTAGGCGTAAGAGCGGGCGAGATTGACGAGCTTCGGCCGGCCCATGTCGAACAGGCGGGGGCGCGCCAGATACTCGCTGGTGCTGATGACCTTGTGCGGGGTCTCGGCGTTCGGCAGATCGCGGGGCTGGTCGACGAGGATAACCCAGCCGGTCATGGACGGGTCCCCTTCCAGTCGATGCCAATATGCAAAACCAAGCCGATCATGCGTTCGAAGTCAGGCACGGCACAATTCGTCATAGCCGGAAATCAAAACGATTAGCGACTGCGCCGGCTGCACTGTCCACCATGAAAGCCGATTCGCGGATCGGAGTCAGGCGGGTCTATGGCGGGACCCGTGAACGAGCGCCTTCTCGAAGCGGAGCGCGTCGCCGCGATCGGCATAATAGCGGCGATGCCGGCCGAACAGCCGGTAGCCCGATTTTTCGTAGCGGGCAATGGCTCGGCCATTGTGCTCATGGACTTCGAGCCGCATCGTTTCGCGCCCGCGCCGCCGCGCCGCCTGCTCCGCCGCGGCGAGAAGGAGCGCGCCGACGCCGCGCCGGCCGATATGAGGGGCGACCGCGATCGAATAAAGCCGGGCGAGCTTCGAATGCGGCGGATAGAGCACCAGCACATAGCCCGCGAGTTTGCCGTCTGCGTCCGCCACGATCAGCGCTGCGCTTGTTGCGATGAGAAACCGGCGAAAGCTGCGTCGCGACACGAAATCGGTCGTAAAGACGGCCTGTTCGATCCCGATGAGCGCGGTGAGATCGGTCATCCGGCCGCGGCGGAGTTTTGCGGCCGGCGACGACCGCGACGGTCTTTTCACGGCAGGCGCCCCTGTCCCTGTTCGATCCGCTCGATCGTCGTTTCAAGCCGCTCCGCCATGATTTTGCAATATGACGAAGCCGGGGGTTATGGATGCCCCGGCTTTCGCCTTCGGCGCGCTCCGGAATGATACGACAATGACCGATACCGGCCCGCTCTTCGTTTCGTCCGGCGATCTCATTGCCGACCGGCGCTACAAGGCGGCGATCGAGCTTGCGTCACGTGGCGATTTTCCCGCCGCCGCCGATATTCTTGTGCAGACGGTGGAGCTTGCGCCGAAGTTCGCGACCGCCTGGTTCGCGCTCGGCGCCATCCGCGACCGGCTCGGCGACCGCGACGGCGCGGTCGCGGCGTTCGGGCAGGCCCGCAATGCCGACCCCGCGGACTACCACGGCGCGCGGTTGCAGCTGGCGCGGCTCGGCGCCGGCGAAGCCACTCCGGCGATGACCGAAACCTATGTGCGCCGGCTGTTCGACCAGTATGCCGCGCATTATGACACCGCGCTGACCGGGCATCTCAACTATCGCGGTCCGGCGATCCTGCTCGACGCGGTCGAAATCGGCGATGCGCGCAGCAGGCCGGCCGATGCGCTTTGCCTCGATGCTCGACCTCGGCTGCGGCACCGGGCTCGCCGGCGCCGGCTTCCGTCCCTTCGTCGATTTGCTGGTCGGGGTCGATCTCTCGGCGGCGATGATCGCCCAGGCGACCGCGAAGGGCTTCTACGATCGTACCGTCACTTCCAGCGTCACGGATTTCCTTGCCGGGGCGGCGGTGGATCGAGCGAAATACGATCTCGTGCTCGCCGCCGATGTGTTCGTTTATGTGAACGATCTTGAGCCGATCATGGCCGGCATTGCGCAAGTCCTCGCACCGGGCGGCCTCCTGGCCTTCACGGTGGAAACCCATTCCGGCGACGGGGCAAAGCTGTTGCCGACGCTGCGCTACGCCTATGGCGGGGCTTATCTGCGCGCGACGATTATGGATGCGGGATTGACGCTGCTCGGACTCAACGAAGCCACTGTCCGCACCGAAAATGCCGCGCCGGTGCGAGGCCTGGTGCTCGTGGCATCTTCAGCGGAACGATAATCGCCTTCGCGTCAGGCAAAGCCCTTGATGCTGTCCGCCACCGAGTCGGCGACGTGTTCCTTGGTGATGATGCCTTTGACGTCGGCCTCGGTCGGCACGCCCTTGCCGGCGACCACCACCGCCATGGCGCCGCCACGCCGCCACATCCGCTTGATCACTTCAAAGGCGATGTCGTCCTCGCGCGCGATGGTGAAATCGCGTTGCGCCACGTCGCCGAGCGTAACGCCGGTATAGGCCTCTTCGAGACCGCGCCGCAGCGCGGTATTGACGCGCAACACGCCGAAGATTCGATTGTTGCGGATTACGACGACGTGCTTTATGGCGCCTTGATTTTCCGGCTGACGCAGAAAAGCATCGAAGTCGGTCGCGGCCGGCAAGACCATGACGTCCTTGTCCATGATCTCGTTGGCGTGGCGCACCAGGAACATGTTGGCGTGGAGCGCCTTGGGAATGAGATGTTGCCGAGCCACCAGCTTGACGGTGTAGATGTTTTCCCGCGTCAGCACGCGCCGCACGCCAATGGCAAGCGCCACGGCGAGGATCATCGGCATGACCAGCGCGTAATCGCGGGTCATCTCGAAGATCATGGTGACCGCGGTCATCGCCGCGCCGGTGCCGCCGGCCACCATCGCCGCCATGCCGACGATCGCGAAGTTGGCGATCCCGGCTTCGGGCAGCGGATGGACCAGGCTGACCAAAAGACCGAATGCGCCGCCAAGCGTCGCGCCCATATAGAGCGATGGCGAGAAAATGCCGCCCGACGCGCCGGAGCCGAGGCTGATCGAGGTCGCCGCGAGTTTGGCGGCATAAAGCAGCGGCAGGATGGCAAGTGGCGCCAACTGGCTTGTCAGCAGGGCTTGGATCGTCGCGTAGCCGACGCCCTCGACGTAATAGTGCCCGTAAAAATGAAACAGCGCGTAGATCAGGACGCCGACAAGCAGCATGCCGATGCCATGGCGCAGATACGGATTCTTGATGCGCTCGAACACGTCTTCCGCGGCCGAAAGCCCGCGCACGAATGCCGCCGCGGCGACGCCCATGATCGCGCCGAGGAGCGCAAAGAGGCCGAGCGCAATCATCGATGCGGGCTCGTGCCCGAGCGCCGGGAGCGGCGGAACCGCGAAGGCCGGTTGCGGACCGAGAAACCAGTTGCCGACGAACGTGGCGGTGCCAGTGGCGAGCGCCACGGGGAGAAAAGTGCGTACGCTCACTTCCGGCATCATCAGTTCAATTGCGAACATGACGCCGCCGATCGGCGTGTTGAAGGTTGCCGCGATGCCGGCGCCCGCTCCCGCACCGACCAGTGTGATGCGCTGCCATGGCTGCAGGCCCAAGAGTTGACCGATGCTCGAGCCGAGCGAGGCGCCGATCTGAATGATCGGCCCCTCGCGGCCCACGGCGGCGCCGCTGCCGATGGAAAACGCCGATGCGATCGATTTTACGACTGCAACTATGGGCCGGATGACGCCTTCTTTGTAGTAGATCGCGTCCATGACTTCGGGAACGCCGTGGCCGCGCGCCTCGGGGGCGAAGTTAGTGACCAGCGCCGTGACGACCATTCCGCCGAGGATCGGCGCTAGGATGATAAACGCACCCCACGGCCCCGGCGGCGTGAAAATATTGGCGTCGTAGTGAACCGAGAAAGTGCCCAGGAAAAACAGATTGTGGATCGCAGCAATGAGCCCGCGGAAGAAAATCGCGCCGAACCCGGTAATAAATCCGGTAATCAGCGCGAGACATGACAAGAAGACAAGACCGCGTTGCGGACCCGGCGCGGCATCGGTCGTTGGCATGGACATGTTGCCGGCTCTTTAGCGCGCGCTTACCGGCAGGTCTACAGCGCCGCCGCGCTCGACCAACAGTCGCTCTCGCGGCTAACCTGGAACGTGACTTTGCTCGACAGGATCTCACCGCTCCCGGAACCGTTCACGCGCTGGTTTGCCAGCCGCGGCTGGACGCCGCGCGCGCACCAGCTGGAGCTTTTGGCGAAGGCGCAGGCGGGCCGCTCGGTCTTGCTGATCGCACCGACCGGCGGCGGCAAGACGCTCGCGGGCTTTTTGCCGAGCCTGGTGGAGCTGAGTCCGCGATCGCGTTCTTTCCGTCTTGCGCAATCAGCTCCCTCCCGACAAGGGGTAGTGGAAGAGCGAGCGGTGAAGCAACGCCTCATCTCCGTCGGTCGCGACGTGCGTCGCGAAGGCGGGCTGCATACGCTCTATATCTCGCCGCTGAAAGCGCTCGCGGTCGACATTGCGCGCAATCTGGAAGCGCCGATTGCGGAAATGCGGCTGCCGATTCGCATCGAGACCCGCACCGGCGACACGCCGGCGTCGAAGCGCCAGCGTCAGCGCCGCGATCCGCCGGATATCCTGCTGACGACGCCGGAACAACTCGCGCTGCTGCTCGCCTCCGCTGACGCACCCTATTTGTTCGGCTCGCTCAGGCGCGTGATCTTGGACGAGCTGCATGCGCTGGTCACGTCGAAGCGCGGCGATCTGCTTTCACTGGGTCTATCGCGGCTGTTCCGGCTCGCGCCCGGCCTCGCCGGCATCGGCCTTTCGGCGACCGTCGCCGAACCCGACGATCTTTGCCGGTTCATGGTGCCGCAGCGCGGTGGCGAAGCCCGCGCCGATCTCATTGTCGCGACAGGCGGCGCCACACCCGACGTCGCCATGCTCGACAGCAACGAGCGGCTGCCCTGGGCCGGCCATTCGGCGCGCTACGCGCTCGGCGAGCTTTATGCGCTCATCAAGACGCACCGCACCACGCTCGTCTTCGTCAACACGCGCAGCCAAGCCGAGGGGATTTTCCAGGATCTCTGGCAGATCAACGACGATAATCTCGCCATTGCGCTGCATCACGGCTCGCTCGACGTGGCGCAACGGCGCAAGGTCGAAGCCGCGATGGCGAGCGGCCGGCTGCGCGCGGTCGTGTGCACCTCCTCGCTCGATCTCGGCGTCGACTGGGGAGATGTCGATCTTGTCGTCAATGTCGGCGCGCCGAAAGGGGCGTCGCGGCTCTTGCAACGCATCGGCCGCGCTAATCACCGCATGGATGAAGCGTCGAAAGGCGTGCTCATTCCGGCGAACCGCTTTGAGGTTCTCGAATGCCGCGCGGCGCTCGACGCCATCGCGGCGGATGCGCAGGATACGCCGGCGTCGCGCACCGGCGCGCTCGACGCTCTTGCTCAGCATGTCCTCGGCTGCGCCTGCGGCGAGCCGTTCTTGAGCGATGCGCTCTACGCCGAAGTGAAGCTCGCCGCGCCCTATGCGGCGCTCGACCGGGCCGATTTCGACGCGGTGGTCGATTTCGTCGCCACCGGCGGCTATGCGCTCAAGGCCTACGAGCAATTCGCGCGCATCCGCCAGGGCAAGGACGGACGCTGGCGCATCGCGCACCCCAACGTAGCGCAGCGCTACCGGCTCAATGTCGGCACTATCGTGGAAGCCGACATGCTGAAGGTGCGGCTCGTCCGCTCGCGCACCTCGAAAGTGATCCCGCGCGGCGGGCGGCTGCTCGGCCAGGTCGAGGAATATTTCGTCGAGACCATGGTGCCGGGCGATACCTTTGTGTTCGCCGGAGAAATCCTCAAATACGAAGCTTTGGTCGAGGATGAGGTCTATGTCTCGCGCTCGGCGTCGGAGGATCCGAAGGTGCCGGCCTATGCGGGCGGCAAATTCCCGCTCTCGACCTATCTCGCCGACCGTGTCCGCGCCATCATCTCCGATCCGCGCGCCTGGCGCGACTTGCCGGCGCAGGTGCGCGAATGGCTCGAAATTCAAGAGTGGCGTTCGCAAATGCCGGGCCGGCGCGAGCTTCTGGTCGAAACCTTTCCGCGCGCCAACAAGCATTATCTCGTCTGCTATCCGTTCGAGGGACGGCTGGCGCACCAAACGCTCGGCATGCTGTTGACGCGCCGCCTCGAGCGTGCGCGATTGAAGCCATTGGGGTTCGTCGCCAATGAATATGCGCTTGCGGTCTGGGGTATCGGCGACGTCGCGGTACATATCGCCAATGGCGAGCTCTCGCTCGCCGATTTATTCGGCGAGGATATGCTCGGCGACGACCTCGAAGCCTGGCTCGCCGAGTCGGCGCTGATGAAGCGCACGTTTAGGAATTGCGCGATCATCGCCGGGCTGATCGAGCGGCGCTTCCCGGGTCAGGAGAAGTCGCGCCGGCAGGTCACGATCTCGACCGATCTCGTCTACGACGTGCTGCGCAGCCATCAGCCCGACCATGTGCTGCTGCGCGCCGCGCGGGCCGATGCCGCAACCGGCCTTCTCGACGTGCGCCGGCTCGGCGAAATGCTCTCGCGCATCAGGGGCCGAATCGTCCATAAGGCGCTTGACCATGTCTCGCCGCTTGCGGTTCCGGTCATGCTGGAGATCGGGCGCGAGGCGGTCTATGGCGAAGCGGCCGATGCGCTGCTTGCCGAAACCGAGGCCGAATTGGTGAAGGAGGCGATGCGGTGAGGGCGTTGCTTTTACCCTCCCCTTTAGGGGGAGGTGAAGTACTAGCTCTCGCCGGCGTCACGCTCGTTGCCGATCCGGCCGGCGCCATCTACTGGCCGGACGAAAAACTGCTGGCCGTCGCCGACCTGCATCTCGAAAAGGGCTCGGCATTCGCCGCGCGCGGCGTGTTGCTGCCGCCCTATGACACGGCAGCGACCTTGGCCCGGCTCGCGCGGCTGATTGAGCGCTACGCGCCGCGTCTCGTCATCGCGCTCGGCGACAGTTTCCACGACGGCGGCGGGCCGGCACGGATGGACGATATCAGCCGGGTGGCGCTCAAGGCGTTGCAGCGCGGCCGCGATTGGGTCTGGATCGCCGGCAATCACGATCCCGATCCGGCCGACGATATCGGCGGTCAGTTCGCCGATATTTTGGCGCTCGGCGCGCTGACGTTCCGTCACGAGCCTTCGCTGCGACCGAGCGAGGGCGAACTTGCCGGCCATTTGCATCCGCTGGCGCGCGTAGCGCGGCGCGGCCATGCGGTGAGCCGGCGCTGCTTCGCCAGCGACGGCCGCCGCGTCGTAATGCCGGCGTTCGGCGCTTATGCCGGCGGTCTCAATGTGCGCGATCGCGCCATCGTAGCTCTATTCGGCGTGCTTTCTTTTACCGTGCACATGCTGGGCGCAGGGCGGCTCTACGCGGTTCCCGCCGCGCGCTGTCTCGCCGATTGAAAATCTATTGAGTGGAGCATGATCTTTTCGGAAAACCGGTGCCCACTTTTCCGGATCATGCTCTAATTGAGCTTGGATACCGGCGCGGCGGGCTTGGCGCCGATCGTCTGCGGTCGCGAATTCGCGGCGTGCGCCGGCAGATCCCAACCGCCCGGCGGCGCCTTGACGGTAACGGCGTCTTCCGGCTGCGGCTGGGCGGACCATTTCTGGACCGCGAGTTTCGCCGCCGCGAGCGCTTGCGCGTCGAGATGCGAAGCGACTTCGTCACGCTTCTTGGCGGCGTCGCCGTCGCCCTCGCCGGCCGCCAGCGCGAACCACTTGTAGGACTCCGCGTAGTTTTGCGCGACGCCGATGCCGCGCGCGTAGAGGATGGCGAGATTGTATTGGCTGTCGGAAATGCCGCGATCGGCGGCCTTGCTGAACCACTGGGCGGCGGTGCGGTAATCGGCCGGGCCGTTGACGCCTTCGGCATAGAGCACCGCGAGATTGTGCATGGCCTTGGCATTGCCCTTCGCGGCGGCAGCGGCATAGAAGTCGCGCGCGACGGCGAGGTCTTTCCTGACCACGATGCCCTTTTCGTAAAAGCCGCCGAGGCGGAACTGCGCCGGCGCCAGTCCTTGCTTGGCCGAGAGTTCGAGCCAACGCACCGCCTGTTCATCGCTCGGTGGCACGCCGTGGCCCTCGGCAAAGCGCGTTGCGACTTCGAATTCAGCTGCGGCATCGCCGGCAATAGCCGCCGCGCGCAGCTTGGGTCCGCCGATCATGGCCGGCAGCTTGTCGCTGACCATGGCCGGCGCCGATGCTGGCGCAGGCTGAATCGCCGCGATACTCGCCGGCGGCTGCGCCTCCGGCGGCGGCGGTGCGCGGGGTGGCACCGAGCCGGTAATGTCGACCCAATTCTGCAGCGACGATTGGCGTTGCGGGTTTGCCGGCGGCGTCACGACGGGATTTGCGCCGGGCGAACCGTCGGGCGTGGCGGTCCGCGGCGCAGGCGGCGTTGCGCCGGGTGGCGTGCTGGGTGCCGTGTCGGATGAAGCGCCGGGAACCGGCAGGACCAGCGGGCCCGGCTGCGGCATCTTAGACGGATTCGCTTCCGGCAAAACCGTAGGCGGCGCTGTTTGTTGCGCAGGCCCAGGGGGCGGGACAATCGGGCCGGTATTGTCGATCGTGCGGTCTTGGAACATGTGCAACGCGACGTGCAGGCCGCCGACTGCGATCAGCACCGCGCCTCCGACAACGAGCAGTTTGCGCAGGCGCGAAGGTTTCTCCGACCTCGGCGCTCCTATCACGGCGGCGCGCGCTTGACGCTCGGGCGGCGCCGCGGCGGCGGCGGCTTGCGCCGCCCGGCGCGCGGCAGCGATGAAATTCGGCTTCTCGCCGGCCGGCTCGGCAGTAGCGGGAGGCTTGGCGAAGCCGATCGAGGCTTCCGATGCCGCGATCCGTTCGGCGGCCGACGGCATCGTCCGCGGACCGCCGGCGGCGCCGGGCTCAAGCGGATGATCGGGCGGCAAGTTGGGATCGATCGGCGGACGGAGCGCGCTTACGCGACGCGCCGCCGCCTCGGTGGTTGCCGGCAGCGACGTGGCGGCGGCGGCCATCGGCGCGCGTTCGGACTTAGGCGCGGGCTCGGGCTCGGGCGCAGGCTCGGGCGCGGGCGCAAACTCGGGCGCCGGCTCCGGAGCCGGTTCGAGGGCAGCCTGCCCCTGACTAGACGTTTCTGTTGTGGCGGCTCCGTCATGCATGCCGCTTTCGATCATCGCCAGCCGATCGACCACGTGCTCGACGGCGCCATGGACGGCTTCAAGCGAATCCTGTGTGCGCCGTTCGCTGCGTTTGATTTCGGCGACGTCGCGCTCAATGGCGGCGACGGCGACGGGCTTGCGCATCGCACCGGCTGCCGCCGCTCCGTTGCCGCCGCGGATCTGATCGATATGCACGAGTAAATCGGCCAGCCCGCGCTCCACCGCTTCGAGATTGCCGAGCCGTGCATCGGACGCGTCGAACCGCTTGATCAATTGGGCGATGCGGTCTTCGAGAGCGCCCAAAGCTGCGTGATCGGTGTGGGTGAGCTGAACCCATTCGAGCTTTTCGATCAGCCCGGAAAGAAGCTTCTCAAGCTCGCGCGGCACGGCGTGTCCCGCTTCGGTCGAGGCATTGAGCGCATTGGCTAGCGCATCGAGGCGGCTTTCCAGCGCTGAGACGGCCGCGCCGCTCGCTACGCTATTGGCGACACCGTCAACCTTGGCGGCGAGCAGACGCACGTCCTCGGCTACCTTGGTCAGCGTGTCGTTGGAGGCGACGTGCGAAACGATGCCGCGAAGCGCGCCGATCGCCGTTTCGAGCTGCTGCAGCGCGGCCGGGTCCTCCTTGGCGATGATCAGGTCGACCTTTTGCGCCAACGCTTTAACCGCGTCGTCGAAACCGATCAGGTTCTCGGCCGGCGTCAAGCTGCGTAGCGCGTCGCGCACTTCCGAAAGTCCGCGCTCGAGCCCGGCCAGCACGCCCAAATCGACACCGGATTCGCGGGAATGGTCGAGGCGCTGCGCCAACGCGCGCACCTCGATTTCAAGCGATTCCACGGCGCGGCGCGGCAGTGCTTCGGTGAGCCGCTCGCTGATTTCCGTGAGGTCCTTGCGAAACGAATTGATGATATTTTCGAGGTCGTTCGACGGCCGCAGCAACTCGATCCGGGCCGTAATGTGACGCAGTTGCTCCTCCAGATTGCTGATATCGACGGCAGGCTCCGATTTCTGTTGCGCGCTGGGAGTCGAGTGGCGGAGGCGCCGGCGTTGCGATCGGCTCCGGCGCGACCGGCGTGACCGGCGCGGTCGGCGCGACCGGTGCAATTGGCGCAACCGGCGCGATCGAGGCGGGCGAAGCGTCGTCGCCGTAAAGGATGCGCTGGCGCTCGGCAATCTCGGCGATGGCATCGTCGACGGATATCCGCGCGCCGTGGGTCGGTGCGTGATTGCCGTTCTGTCGCTGTGGCTGCGGCGGCGCGCGTTCGCGAGGCTGCGGCGCGGGAGCGCCGGTCAGCCGCGGCTCGCTGGTCCTTGCCATGCGTTCAAGCTGATGCGTCAGACGATCGAGGCGGGTGTGAACTTCGCCGAACTCTTCGCGGGCCAGCGCGGTCTCGCGCTCCAGCTCGACTTCGCGTTCGCGCCGGCGCCGCGGCTGTTCGCGATGTTCATGGCGGGGCTCGCGCTCCAGCTCGACTTCGCGTTCGCGCCGGCGCCGCCGTTGTTCGCGATGTTCATGGCGGGGCTCGCGCTCCAGCTCGACTTCGCGTTCGCGCTGGCGCCGCGGCTGTTCGCCACGTTCATAGCTGGGCTCGCGCTCCAGCTCGACTTCGCGTTCGCGCCGGCGCCGCGGCTGTTCGCCACGTTCATAGCTGGGCTCGCGACGATAATCGTGACGCGGTTCCAGGCGCGCATCGTCGCGCCAGCCGTCGTCGTCCTCGTCGCCGTAATCAGCAAACCGCATCGGCTCGCCGTAATCGTCGTCGTCGTCGCGCTGCTGGATGACGCTGTTGAGCCATTCCCCGACCGACATACCGGACTGGCGCGCGGCGTCGCGGGCGGCCTCGCGCGCTTCTGGACGCAGGCCTCTGAGATTCCACGGACCGCCAGATTTCATTGCGCGCCAAACCACTTCGGGAGGAACGAGATGGCCCTGTTCTGAGCGTGGGCTCGTTAAACAGACGAAGCGGAGGGCGCGGTCTACTGTCCTCGGCGCCGACTTTTCCGGATTAGAGTAAACAAGCCGTTAAGACGGCGGCGACCGGCGTTTCGCGGGGGTTCCGGCCGCTCGCGCGACCAGGCATAATCCGGTAAATCGCCGTCGTGACCCTGTCGTGAATCAGTTAGTTTATGCGTCGATCCGCCGCCGGCGGACACGGGGGAGGGACGTCATGCCGAGCTATAAAGCTCCCGTCGACGACGTGATGTTCCTGTTGAGCGACGTGTTTCATATCGATCGCTACAACAATCTGCCCGGCTTCGCCGAGGCCACGCCCGATCTGGTCGAGGCGGTGCTCGCGGAAGCGGCGAGATTCTCCGAGGAGGTGCTCACGCCGCTAAACCGCGTCGGCGACAAGGAGGGCTGTCGCCGGCACGATGACGGTTCGGTCACGACGCCGACGGGTTTCACGGACGCGTATCGCAGACTCACGGCGGGCGGTTGGCTCGGTATCTCGGCGCCCGCCGAATTCGGCGGCCAGGGTCTGCCGATGGTGCTGGCGCAGGCCGTCAACGAGTTTCTCTGCTCGGCGAACATGGCCTTCGCAATGTATCCGGGTCTCACCGAGGGGGCGATCGCGGCACTTCACTCCCACGCGTCCGCGGAGCAGAAAGCGCTTTACCTGCCCAAGCTTATCGCCGGGCAATGGTCCGGCACCATGAACCTGACCGAGCCGCAATGCGGCACCGATCTCGGTCTGGTGCGCAGCCGCGCGACCCCGCAGCCCGACGGCAGCTACAAAATCACCGGCACGAAGATTTTCATCTCGGCCGGCGAGCACGATCTCGTCGAGAACATCGTTCATCTCGTGCTCGCTCGCATCGACGGCGCGCCGCAAGGCACGCGCGGAATTTCGCTGTTCGTCGTTCCGAAATTCTTGCCGGGCGCCGGCGGGACGCTCGGTCCCCGCAACGCGGTGGCGTGCGGCTCGATCGAGGAGAAGATGGGCATCCACGGCAATGCCACTTGCGTGATGAATTACGACGGCGCGACCGGCTGGCTCATGGGCGAAGCAAATCGCGGCCTGCAGGCGATGTTCACGATGATGAACGAGGCGCGGCTTGGCGTCGGCGTGCAGGGGCTCGCGCTGTCCGAGGTCGCCTACCAGAACGCCGCCGCCTACGCCAAGGACCGGCTCGCCGGGCGCGCCTTGAGCGGCGCCAAATTTCCGCAACAGCCCGCCGATCCGATCATCGTGCATCCGGACGTGCGCCGCATGCTGATGACGATCCGCGCCTTCAACGAGGCGGCGCGCGCGCTGGTGCTGTGGACCGCGCTCAAAAGCGACGTCGCGCACCGCTCCGAAGACGCCAAAGAGCGGCAGGCGGCCGACGATCATATCGGCCTGATGACGCCGGTGATCAAAGGCGTGCTCACCGACCAGGGATTCGCCAATACGGTTTCGGCGCAGCAGGTATTCGGCGGCCACGGTTACATCGCCGAGCATGGCATGGAACAATTCGTGCGCGATGCGCGTATCGCCATGCTATACGAGGGCACCAACGGCATTCAGGCGCTGGACCTCGTCGGCCGCAAGCTGCCCAAGGACGGCGGCCGCGCCCTGCAGGCTTTCTTCGCCGAGGTTTCGGCCTACATCAAGGAGCGCGGTGCGGACGCAACCATGGCGCCCTATGTCACGCCGCTTGGCCAGGCACTCGGCGAATTGCAGCAGGCCACCATGTGGTTTTTGCAGAACGCGCTCGGCAATCCCGATAATGCCGGCGCCGGCGCGACTGACTATATGCATCTCTTCGGCCTGGTCGTGCTCGGCTATATGTGGTGTCTGATCGCCGAGGCGGCCAAGGTCAAAACCGCGAGTGGGGGCAATGGCGCGGCGCAGCGGATGGCGGAACGGCTTACAACCGGGCGTTTTTTTATGGAGCGGATGCTGCCGGCCTCAACGGCGCATCTCGCGCGCATAAAAGCCGGCGCCGCGTCGACCATGGAATTGCCGGCTGAGGCATTCTAGCTATTCGACCGAGTATTCTTTCGCCTGCGGCGGAGTTTGAGAGGAATTCATGCCCGACGCCTTCATCTACGATCACGTGCGCACCCCGCGCGGCCGCGGCAAGGTCGACGGCGCGCTGCACGAAGTGACCGCGCTCAATCTCGCAAGCCAAGCGCTCGGCGCCATCAAAACCCGCAGCAAGCTCGACACCGCTCTGGTCGATGACGTGGTCATGGGCGTCGTCGATCCGGTCGGCGAAGCCGCCGCCGACATCGCGCGTACCGCAGCGCTGGTCGCGGGTTACGGCGACAGCGTGCCCGGGGTACAGATCAATCGCTTCTGCGCCTCCGGGCTTGACGCCGTGAACTTCGCCGCCGCGCAAATCATGTCCGGGCAGCAGCAGATGGCGGTCGGCGGCGGCGTCGAATCCATGAGCCGGGTCGGCATCGGCTCAGCCGGCGGCGCCTGGGCGGTCGATCCGTCGATTGCGGTTGCGCATTATTTCCTGCCGCAGGGCATTTCCGCCGACCTGATCGCAACCAAATACGGGTTTTCGCGCGACGATGTCGACGCCTATGCGGTCGAAAGCCAGCAACGCGCGGCCACGGCCTGGGCGGAGGGCCGCTTCAGCCGTTCGGTGATGCCGGTCAAGGACGTCAACGGCCTGACAATTTTGGCGAAGGACGAGCACATGCGGCCGGGCACGACCATGCAGTCGCTCGCCGCGCTGCAGCCGTCATTCGTGCAGATGGGCGAATTGGGCGGCTTCGATGCCGTCGCTATTCAGGCGCATCCGGAGGTGGAGTATGTCAACCACGTCCATCACGCCGGCAATTCGTCAGGCATCGTCGACGGCGCCGCGGCGGTTTTGGTCGGCAGCAAAGAGGCCGGGCAAAAGACGGGTCTGAAGCCGCGCGCGCGCGTGCGCGCCTTTGCCAATATCGGCTCCGATCCGGCGCTGATGCTCACCGGGCCGATCGACGTCACCAAAAAAGTGCTGAAGACGGCCGGCATGACGCTTGCCGACATCGATCTCATCGAGATCAACGAAGCCTTCGCCTCGGTGGTCTTGCGCTATCTGCAAGCGTTCGATCTCGATTCGGCCAAGGTCAACGTCAACGGCGGCGCCATCGCGTTGGGCCATCCGCTCGGCGCCACCGGCGCGATGATCCTCGGCACGCTCGTTGACGAAATGGAACGGCGCAATCTTTCGACCGGGCTCGTCACGCTCTGCATCGGCGCCGGCATGGGCACCGCCACGATCATCGAGCGGGTATGAGTTCATGCCCAAGATCGATATTGCAAAAGTGCCGGCGCAGCCGATCGCATCATACCCAAAGGAATTCGCGGGCGTTATCTCCGGCCGGGAGAAGCGGCGCATCGGCGATGCCGCGGGGCTTACGCAATTCGGCGTCAATATCACGCGCATCAAGCCGCACTCGGCTTCGGCGCTGCGTCATGCTCACGAGAACGAGGATGAATTCATCTACCTGCTCGAAGGCGAGCTGGTGTTGCATGAGAACGACGGCGAGATCGTGCTCAAGCCGGGCGACGCCGCCGGTTTCAAGGCCGGCAGCGGCATCGCGCACTGTTTGATCAACCGCACCGGCCGCGACGCCGTCTATTTCGAGGTCGGCACGCGCGCGAAAAAGCGAACGCGTGCAATATCCCGACGTCGACTTCGTCATGGAACGCGACGACAATGGCCGCCGCTTCTTCCGCAAGTCCGGCGCACCGATCGGAGAATGAGGCGCCATGCCGAGGATCGACATTGGCAAACTTCCGGTCGATACGCGCACCGGTTACCCGAAACCGTTCGATCGCGTGGTCGTCGGCCGCGAACGCAGGCGGCTCGGCAACGCCGTCGGCCTCGACCAGTTCGGCGTCAACTTGACGACGCTGAAGCCCGGTGCGGCGTCCGCACTGCGGCACTGGCACGAGAACGAGGATGAGTTCGTTTATGTTCTCGCGGGTGAAGTCGTGCTGATTGAAAACGAGGGCGCGTGCGTACTCAAGCCGGGCGACGCGGCCGGTTTCAAGGCTAACAGCCGCAACGGCCATCACTTGGTCAACAGAACCGATCGTGACGCGGTCTATTTGGAAATCGGCACGCGTGCGAAATATGAACGCGCCCATTATCCGGACGTCGATCTGATGGTGGTCCGGGACGACAAGGGCATGCGCTACACCCACAAGAACGGCGACCCTTATGGCTGAGAGCAAACCGACCTTCACCAATTTCACGCTCGACATCGACGGCGACGGCATTGCGCTCGTCAGCTGGAATGCACCCGGGCGCACCATGAACGTCATCGACATGACGGTCATCGAGGAACTCTCCGCGATCGTCGAAGAGCTCGCGACCGACGGCGCGGTGAAGGGCGTGGTTATCACCTCGGGCAAGGACACGTTCTGCGCCGGCGCCGATCTGACGATGCTGGAGAGCCTAAGCCGCACCTTCGCCGAGCTCGTTGCGTCGCAGGGCGCGGAAGCGGCGAATGCGCGTCTGTTCGAGGAGAGCCGCAAACTGTCGCTGTTGTACCGCCGCATCGAAACCTGCGGTAAGCCGTGGGTCGCGGCGATCAACGGCACCGCGGTTGGCGGCGGTTTCGAGCTGACGCTCGCCTGCCATCACCGCATCGCCGCCGATAACGGGCGGACGCGGCTCGGTCTGCCTGAGATCAAGATCGGCCTGTTCCCGGGCGCCGGCGGCACGCAGCGTATCGCGCGGATGGTGGCGCCAGCCGATGCGCTGCAGTTCTTGCTGAAAGGCGACCAGCTGCAGCTCAATCGCGCCAAGGCGATGAAGCTCGTCGATGCCGTGGTGCCGCCCGGCGATCTCGTCAAGGCGGCGAAGGACTGGATCAAGTCGGGTGGCACGGCCAAGGCGCCGTGGGACGTCGACGGCTTCAAATTGCCGGGCGGACTGGTCTATTCCAAGGCCGGTATGATGGTCTTTGCGCCGGCAAACGCCATTTATCGGCGCGAGACCTACGACAATTACCCCGCCGCACGCGCCATTCTGCAGGTCGTCTACGAGGGCTTGCAGTTGCCGATCGACCAGGCGCTGCGCGTCGAGTCGCGCTGGTTCGCCAAAATTCTCCACTCGCCGCAAGCGGCGGCGATGATCCGCTCGCTGTTCGTCTCGATGCAAGAGCTTAACAAGGGCGCGCGGCGTCCGGCCGTGCCGGCGAAGCCGCTGAAGAAGATCGGCGTGCTCGGCGCCGGCTTCATGGGCGGCGGCATCGCTTACGTCAGCGCGCTTGCCGGCCTCGAAGTGGTGCTCATCGATCGCGATCCGGAAACCGCGGAGAAGGGCAAGGCGCATTCCCAGAAGCTGATGACCGACCAGGTCAATCGCGGCCGCGCCACCGCCGCCGACCGTGAAACGGTGCTCTCGCGCATCAAGCCGTCGGCCGATTTCGTCGAGTTGAAGGATTGCGATCTCGTCGTCGAAGCCGTGTTCGAGGATCGCAAGGTCAAGGAAGAGGTGATTTCGCGGACACAGAACGTGCTCGGCGAGCAGGCGATCTTCGGCTCCAACACTTCGACGCTGCCGATCACCTCGCTGGCGGCCGCGTTCAAGGATCGCGCCCGTTTCATCGGCATCCACTTTTTCTCGCCGGTCGAGCGCATGATGCTGGTCGAGATCATCATGGGCAAGGAAACCGGCGACGCCGCGCTCGCGGTGGCGCTCGATTACGTGCGCGCCATTCGCAAGACGCCGATCGTCGTCAACGATTCGCGCGGCTTCTATACGTCGCGAGTGGTCGGGACCTACATCCGCGAAGGCCATTTGATGCTGACCGAGGGCGTGCCGGCGGCGATGGTCGAGAATGTCGGGCGCATGGCCGGGATGCCGGTCGGGCCGCTGGCGCTCAACGACGAGGTTGCCGTCGACCTGGCCTGGAAGATCCTGAAAGCGACCGAAGCCGATCTCGGCGCGAAGATGATCGATCTTACCGAGAAGGCGCTGCTCGAGGAGATGGTGGAGAAGCGCGGACGCTACGGCCGCAAGAACGGCAAAGGCTTTTATGATTATCCGCAGAACGGGCCGAAACGGCTGTGGCAAGGGCTCGCCGATCTGCAGCCGAAAAAGCTCGACCCCGACACCATCGATATCGCGCGTTTGGAACGTCGGCTGCTGGCGATCCAGGCGCTCGAATCCGCCCGCTGCATCGAGGAGAAAGTCGTCACCGACGTGCGGGAAGCCGATGTCGGCTCCATCCTCGGTTTCGGTTTTGCGCCTTTTACCGGCGGTACCATTTCCTATATCGACGGCATGGGCGCCCAAACCTTTGTCGATCTGTGCAACGCTCTCGCCAAGGATTTCGGCGAGCGCTTTAAGCCGTGCAAGCTCCTTATCGACATGGCGAAAAAGGGCGAGACGTTCTACCGCCGTTTCCCGCCGCCGCAGCGCTTGGCGGTTGCGTAAACGTCATGCGCGCCACATTGCCCTTCCACGCGTACCGCGTATAAGGTCGCGGCCGATTTTTCCCGGGACCTTGCATGGCGCGTGATCAAGTCGACCTGACGCCGATCGAGCGGCGCGACGATCTCGTGAATTGGCTTGCAGAGGGCGTCAAACCTAAATCGCAATTCCGCATCGGCACCGAGCACGAGAAATTCGCCTTCACGCTGGAGGGCCACCGTCCGGTGCCCTATGAGGGGCGCCGCGGCATTCGCGCGCTGCTCGAAGGCATGCAGCACCTGCTCGGCTGGCAGCCGATCCTGGAAGGGCCGAACGTTATCGGTCTGTTCGACGTCACCGGCGGCGGTGCGATTTCGCTCGAGCCCGGCGGCCAATTCGAGCTGTCCGGCGCTCAGGTCGAATGCGTGCATCAGACGTCAAGCGAACTCATGGCGCATCTGGCGCAGGTGCGCGAGGTGGCGCAGCCGCTGCATATCGGTTTTCTCGGCATCGGCATGACGCCGAGCTGGACGCGCGCCGAAATGCCGAAAATGCCGAAGGGCCGCTACAACATCATGACCGCGTACATGCCGAAAGTGGGCACGCTCGGCCTCGATATGATGTATCGCACCTGCACCGTGCAGACCAATCTCGACTTCGCCTCCGAAGCCGACATGGTCAAGAAGCTGCGCGTGTCGATCGCGCTGCAGCCGGTGGCCACGGCGTTGTTCGCCAACTCGCCGTTCACCGACGGCAAGCCCAACGGCTATCTGTCGTTTCGCTCGGAAATCTGGCGCGATACCGACAATGCGCGCGCGGGCATGCTGCCCTGGGCTTTCGAACCGGGCATGGGGTTCGAGCGCTGGGTCGACTATGCGCTCGACGTGCCGATGTATTTCGTCAAGCACGGCGACGACTATGTGGACGCCTCGGGCCAATCGTTCCGCGATCTGTTGGCGGGCAAGCTGCCGGCGATGCCCGGCGCGCGCGCCACGATTTCCGATTGGGCGAACCACCTCAGCACGATCTTCCCGGAGGTGAGGCTCAAGCGCTATCTCGAAATGCGCGGCGCCAACTCAGGCTCGCTGCCGAACCTGTTGGCGATGCCGGCGCTGTGGGTCGGCATTCTTTATGACGATGTCAGCCTCGATGCGGCGTGGGATCTGGTCAAGGACTGGACCGCCGGCGAGCGCCAGAAGCTCCGCGACGACGTGCCGAGGCAGGGTCTCGCCGCGACGGTTCGCGGCCGTACCGTGCTTGAGATCGCGAACGAAGTTCTCAAGCTGGCGCGCGCCGGGCTCGCGCGCCGCGAATGCCTCGATGCCGGCGGCAGGGACGAGGGGCGCTATCTCGAAGTCCTGGAAGATCGCCAGATGCGCGGCGTCACGCCGGCGCAAGAGCTACTCGAGAAATTCCACACTGCCTGGGGCGGCTCGGTCGATCCGATCTATAGCGAAGAGGCGTATTGAGTTCGGCGCCGATGCGCGGAGCGGTTCGGCAAAACGATCCAGAGCGCTGGATTGCTTCGCTTCCGCTTATTGATCGATGTCGTAGAGACGCTTCGCTTCGGTGAGCGCCGCATTGCAGCCGGCGGCGTTGCCCGCAGCATCCGCCTTGCGCGCGCGCTCAAGCGCGGCGTCCGCATCCTTGTTGGCGGCGTGCTCGGCGTGCGCCACATCGCGGGGCGTAGGTTGATAGTGCAGTTGGGCGCCGAGTGTTTGCGGACCGGTCGGGCCGGTCTGCGGACCCGGCGGCGCGACCTTGATTTGCTGCTCGAGCGCGGCGATTTGCGCCGTGCAGGGTCCGCTGTGGGCGACGCCAGGGCCGGCCAGTAGTGCAGTACCCGCGGTGCAAATAAAAAGGCCGCGCAACACGGTGTCCTTGAAAAATTTGCCGTTCAACCGCTCAGCGCCGCTCATGCCGGCCTCCCGCACCACAATACGCCAGTTCAAGTTCCAACTTCCATAGCGGCTTTGTTACCCAGCGGGTTCCCGGCTCCGACACGCCGTGCCGTCCGATGCCGAAATTTACTCTTTGTTCATCATGGCGGGGCGGAAAAATCGCGAATTTGCCGGCCGAAATACGCGCTGTGTCGGCAACGCGACAGTTTTGATTATATTTTTACGTCTCATCGGTAGAATGCGGCCTATGACCAAAACCCTGACCGCGGAAGTGCAGCATCATAATGCCGAACGGCAACTGTTCGGCGCCCGCCGGGCGTTGTCGCATCTCGTCGAAATGTACGAAAAGGGTCAGTGGCGCCTCTATTACAAAAAAGAAGAGGCGTTTGCCGAGGCGGTGCGCGATGCCCGACAAGCCGTCGAGCATTGGACCGAGATCGTCAACAAGGTCGGCGACGGTACGGAATCGGCGCGCTAAAGTCGCCGCCCGGATCGGCCGCTTTCGGGCTCGCCGACGGACCCGCTGTAGCGTGAATACGCGCCTTCAATTCGGGCAGAGAATAATTGTTAGACTCCCGCCCTGAACGAGACCATGATCCTCCCGAATATAACGGCGGTGGGAGGACGGCGTGCTCGAGCACTATCACAATATCAATTCGGTCTGCGCCCAGAAGGTGCGCATCGCGCTCATCGAGAAGGGGCTCGATGTCAAGGAGCATCTACTGACCTTGCGCGGCGACCAGTTCGCTCCCGCTTATCTCAAGCTCAATCCCAATGGCGTCGTTCCCACGCTCGTTCACGATGGCAACACGATCATAGAATCCTCGCTCATTCTATATTACCTCGATGAGGCCTTTCCGGCTCCCTCCTTGATGCCGAAAGCGCCGCAGCTTCGGCACCGCGTGCGGCTCTACAACAAGCTGATCGACGAATATCTGCACAATTCGTGCATGATCCTTACCTTTGCGACGGCGTTTCGGCCGAACTTTCTCAAACTGCCGCGGGAGGCCTGGCTTGCCGAGGTCAATAAATCGCCGCTCAAGCGCCGCGCGGAATACAAGCGCAGCGTCATCGAGCATGGACTGGATTCCGAATTCGTCAGCGACGCGATCAACCAGCATAAAAAGTTGTTGGCATGGATGAGTGAGTCGCTGCAAAGCGGTTCGTATCTTGCCGGCGACGGCTTTTCCAATGCGGATTGTGCCGTCATTCCCTATATCCTGCGGCTCGAACTTCTGAAGCTCGCCAGCATTTGGGATCGCTACCCGGCCATCGGCAATTGGTGGGCACGGATGCGCGAGCGGCCGTCCGTCAAGGCGGCGATATTCGATCGCATGACCGAAAGCGACTGGGCCCCGTTTCGTAATCTCGCGCCCGATCCTTGGCCGAAAGTGCAAGCGCTCTTGCAGGCGGCATAGCCACCTGCGGGACCGACGCGGCGCAATCGTCGGACCAGCGTCGGGGTTGGCATTCCCAGGGCTTGGCATTCCCAGGGGCTTAGTAGCATTCCCATGGCATCGACCGTCAATGCTGCGCTGTGCGCGCTGGTTGCGAGCGCATTTTGCACGGCGTTCGGCTATGCGATCGCCCGTCATCTGTTGTTGCCGCGTGTGCTTGCGCTCGGCGCGGCACCGGTCGTCGGTTGGGCTGTCTTTGGCGCCGCGACGCTGCCGGTCCTCACCCTGGTTGGTTTTTCTTCGCCGACGATCGCCGGCATGGCCGCGCTTTTTCTCGTCATCGGCGGCGGCGCGCTGCTGATGCGCAGCGCCAACGACTACGACGCAGCCAAGCCGACAATTCCACCATGGAGCTATGCGGCGGCCGCGGTTCTGGCGCTGGTGCCCGCAAGCGCGATTGTTCCGAAATCTTCCGAAGGCGGTGTGCAACTCGCCGACCCCATATTCGACCACGCCAAAATCGCCATCATCGACGCGATGACGCGGCAAGGCCTGCCGCCGATCGACCCGGTGTTCGGCGCACCGGGCGCACCGGGCCGGCTCGCTTACTATTATCTCTGGCACTTCAGCGCGGCCGAACTGGCGCTGCCGCTGCATATCAGCGGTTGGGAAGCCGATATCGGCCTGACTTGGTTTACCGCCTTCGCGTCGCTCACTTTGATGATGGGCGTCGCGGTCTGGCTCAGCAATCGATCGCACGCCGCAATCCTGGTTGTCGTTCTCGCCGCCGGGGCATCGCTGCGCACGATGCTGAGCTTTTTTTTCGGCAGCTTTTCGCTCGAACCGTTCATGGCGTCGCCGAACGGATTTGCCGGCTGGTTGTTCCAGTCCGCCTGGGTGCCGCAACATCTGATGTCGGCGTCATGCGTGGTCGCGGCGATGGTGCTCATCGTCCACTACGCGCAGCGGCCGAGCGCGGCCCGGTTCGCGACGTTGGTCTTGCTCGTCGTCGCCGGCTTTGAAAGCTCGGCCTTTGTCGGCGGGGTGACGTTCGCGGCCGCGGTTTTGGTCATCGCGCCGATCCTCTTCGCCGGTGTAAGGCCCGTGCAGCGCGTTGCAGTCGCGGGCGGCTTTGCGGCGGCCGCCGTCCTCGCCGTGTTGATCGCCGCGCCGTTCATTCGCGATCAATTCGCCGCGGTCGCGGCACGCGGCGACGGCAGCCCGATCGTCCTTGGTCACTTCGCCGTGCTCGGCACGATGTTTCCACCTACCCTGCGCCGCGTGCTCGATTTGCCGGCCTATTGGCTCATTCTGCTGCCGCTCGAGTTTCCCGCGACGTTCATCGCCGGCTCTATTGCGCTCGTCGTGACGCAAAGGACGCTTGCCGCGGGGCCGGAAAGAACCACGGTGGCGGGCTTCATCGCACTTGCGGGCGCAGGCCTTGTCGTTTCGTGGCTGCTTGTCAGCACGCTGGGCGACAATAACGACCTTGGCCTGCGCGCGGTGTTGCCGGCCGCCATGATCCTGATCGTGGCTGCGGCGGTGGGAATGATGCGCGCCCCGCAGCGCTCGCTGATCGCCGCCATAGCGCTGACGGGTCTGGTTCTCAGCCTGCCCGATGCCGTCGCGATGATCCGTTACAACCTCGTCGGATCGCCGGCGGCGGATGCGCGAATATTTGCGCAGGCGCCCGAATTATGGGCCGCGGTACGCCGCTATGCGGCGCCGACCGCGCGGGTCGCCAACAATCCCTTGTCGCTGCAAGACTTGACGCCGTGGCCCATGAACATGTCCTGGGCGCTCCTCGCCAATCGCAGCTCGTGTTTTGCCGGCCGCGAAATGGCGCTTGCCTTCGCCCCATTGCCGCCGGATCGCCGCGAGGCGATCAACGCGCAATTCATCCGCGTCTTTGCCGGACAAGGTAGTGCGAACGATGTCGACGATATGGCGAAAAAATTTGCCTGCGACGTTGTCGTCATAGCGCCGCAAGATGGCGCTTGGAACAGCGATCCATTCGCCGCAGGCCCCGACTATCGCCTGGCGGAATTGCGCGACGGCAAGTGGCGGATCTATGTGCGCAACCGGCACTAAATTCCCGCGAACCAATTGAAACCCTGTTTGCTCCAGAACGTCTCGCGAAAATCGTTGGTGACTTCGATCGCCTTGATCCACTTGGCGTTCTTGTAGCCGAGCTTGGTCGATGTGCGCAGCCGCAGCGGATAGCCGAACGGGTCGGTGATGGTATCGCCGGCATATTTGGTGGCGAGGATCGTTTGCGGATGCAGCGCGCACGCCATGTCGATGCTCTCGGTATAATCGTCGGCGCAAATGAAATAGACGTATTTGGCCGTCAGATCGGCGCCGACACGCTTGAGAAAATCGCGCAAATTCGGGCCAGACCATTGTCCGATGTAATCCCAGCCCTCGACGCAGATGTGCCGGATGATGATTTCCTGCTCCGGCAGCTGGTAAATCTGCTGCGCGGTCCACGGCTGCTTGTTATCGATGCGGCCGAGCAGCTCCAGTTTCCAGTTCGCGCCGTCGACCGGCTTGACGTCCACGATATCGTAATAGGCGTTAAAGCGCGGCGGCTTGACCACCTGCGACGGAGAAAACGTCGGCGCCAAATGGGTGGGCCGAAATATCGTTTCCTGAACGCCGTCATTCCAGGCCGACACGCTGCGCAGAACGTCCTGCACGCCGTCGTTCTCGCTGACGTCGCAACCCGTCAACATGCCGAGCGCGCCGAGACTGACCGCGCCACGCAACAGGCCGCGGCGATCGATGTCATCGGCGAGCAGCCGGTTTTCGCCCGGCGACGCGCCGGCCGGTAGGCTTGCGCGGCCGCAAGATCGCTGGGGCGCGGATTCGAATCGGCATCGTGTCACCGCATCATTGCGTTGCTTCGATTTCGGGCGCGGCGGGAGCGGCACGCAGCTTGCCGTCGTCCACCGCCGGCCCGCCGGTCAGCATGGCGACAAGGCTCTGCGGCACCAGTAATGCCAATGACACATGAACAAGGATAAACGCGACGATGGCGGACATGCAGAGGAAATGCACCAGCCGGATCGTCTGGAAACTGCCGAACAGGCCGGCGAGCTCGGAGAATTGGATTGGCTTCCACAGCGCCAGGCCGGAAATCACGATCAGCACCCCGACCAGCATGACGCCGAGATAGAGGACTTTCTGCACCGCGTTATAATGCGTCAGATCGTCGTGGCGCAGGCGAAATCGCAGTGCCTCGCCGACCGTTGCAAAAAGCTCGCGCACGGAGATGGGAAACAGCTTGCGCCGGAAGCGGCCGCTCGCGATCCCATACGCGATATATGCAAGGCCGTTGAGCACGAAAATCCACATGCCGAAGAAGTGCCACTGCAGTCCGTACTGCGCCCATTTGCCGATCACGATCCAATCGGGAAAATGCAGAAAGCCGAAGATCACATCGTCGTTATAAATCTTCCATCCACTGCCGATCATGATGAAAATGGCGACGGCATTGATCCAATGCATGACGCGGAGCGGCAGCGGATGGAGACGCGCCTGATACGCAGCTGATGTGACGGCCGGCGTTGACATCGGGGATTCCGGAATGACGACTTTCGGACACTACGGTTGCGGTATTTGGTACGCAAGGCGGACCGGTTCACAATATCGCGTGGAATTATTGATCGGGAGGAACGCAGATGCGGTTGCAAATTGATACGCTCGGCTTGGCGATTGTCTGCGCGATCGGTCTCGCGGTCGCGGCGAACGCGGCGGCGCTCGATCGGGCATTCGTCGTGGCGCAGGCCATGATCCCGCCGACCGGCATGGGCGCCGCCGACAGGGCCATGGCGGCGCAAGATATGGCGGAGAGCGAGCGCATGCGCCGGCGGTTTCCGCAAGCCGTGCGCGTCGGCGATCTGATTGGTCTGCCGGTGCTCGACGACGGCAGTCGCACGCTCGGCTACGTCCGGCAGGTGGCGCGCACGCCGCAGAACAAGATCAGGCTCATCGTCGACTATGGCGGATTCCTCGGCTGGGGCGCGCGGCCGGTCGCGGTGCCGATCGAAGTGGTGGGAATTCTAGGCCGCGCGCTCGCCTCGCTGGACATGCCGCGGGAAGAATATGCCGCCGCGCCGACGTGGCGGGGAACGGACGGCACGGTCATCCCGAACGATGACAGCATCAGCGTGGCGCTGGCTCGCCGCTGAGCGGCATCGCCGCGATCACGACTTTGTGAAGCCGATAACTTTTTGGTGTTTCACGACTTGGTAGCACTGAGGCGGAAGTGATTGGCGCTTTGCCCGCCACTTTGGCAAGCACGTCATATTGCGTTGCTGGATTCGCTGTTAAGGGGGCATCGCATGAATCGTTCGGATCGATGCAACGGTAATTCTGGCTCGATAGGCAGCGCCATGGCGGTGCCCTCGGTCGCGGCGGCGTCTTGCGGCATCGCGTTCATGGCGAAGGCCTCGGCGCCCGGCCGCGCCAAGACTCGCCTCGTGCCGCCACTGACCTTCGACGAAGCGGCCGCGCTCAATACCGCCTTCCTGTGTGACGTGGCCGACAATGTGCTCCTTGCCGCGCGTCACGCGGCGCCTCATGGCGGCATTGCCGGTTACGCGGCGTTCGGACCGACCGGCGCGGAGGATTTCTTCCGCCGCACCTTGCCGGGAACCATCGGCCTGATCGGCGCTTGGCTGCCGAATTTCGGCGATTGCCTGTTCCATACGATCCGGGAGATTTTTGCCCGCGGGCACGGCTCTGCCGTAGTGCTCAATTCCGACAGTCCGACTTTGCCCACGGCGTTGTTGGTCGAAACCGCCGCGGCGCTGGCGCGGCCAGGCGACCGTGCCGTACTCGGGCCGTCGAGCGACGGCGGCTATTATCTGCTTGGGCTGAAAGCCGCGCATCGCCACATGTTCGAAGACGTCGCTTGGAGCACCGCGCGCGTCGCCGAACAGACGCTCGAACGCGCCCGTGAAATCAGTCTTGAAGTTCATACACTACCGGCGTGGTACGACGTCGATGACGTCGATGGCTTGCGCCGGCTGAATGCCGAACTGAGCGGCAAGGACGAAGGGCGACACAGCGCGCATTCTCCGCACTACGCCATGCAGACGGCAAAACTGATGAGCCGGCTTCGGTTGGATCATGATTCCGGCCGCCGGATCGATCGCGCGATGCAGGTCGACGAAGCGCGGGCTTGAGCCGCGACGATCCGGCCAATCATTCCAAGGGGTGGAACGTTCATGCAAAGGGCGGCGACTAAACGAGCGATCGACCCGCAACGCTATTTCGAAAGCGTGACGGCGGACAGCGAAGTCCCCGAGCATGAGCCGGTCTGTCTGTATCTGGAGACGACCAATCGCTGCAATCTTCTGTGCACCACCTGCCCGCGAACTTACGAGGAGCTCGAACCGCCGGCCGATATGAGCTGGGAGCTGTTCACCACGATCGTCGATCAAATCCCGCAGCTGCAGCGCGCCGTGCTGCACGGCGTCGGCGAACCGATGCTGGTCAAGAATTTGCCGCGCATGGTGCGCTATCTGAAAGATCGCGGCAGCTATGTTTTGTTCAATACCAACGGCACCGTGCTCAACGAGAGAAACGGTCGCGCGCTGATCGCCGCCGGGTTGGATGAGTTGCGCGTCTCCTTCGACGCGGCGAATGCCAAATCCTATCTCGCCATTCGCGGCAAGAACTATTTCAATCGCATCCTGAAGAACGTGCGCGCTTTCCGCGAGCTGCAAGAGCGCGAAGGTCACGCCAAGCCGCGGGTCTCGGCCTGGCTGACCGGATTGCGCGAGACCATCGCGGAATTGCCGGATTTTGTCCGCGTCGCGGCGGAGACCGGCGTCAAGGAAGTGCATCTGCAGCGGCTGGTGTTTTTCACCGACAACGCCATCGGCCTGGCGCGGCCGGATCAGGCGCTGTACGAGCAGCTTTCCGGCGAGGAGACGGTCCATATCGATCGCGCCGCCGCGCTCGCCAAGTCGCTCGGCATCGAATTCAGCGCGTCGGGCGGCGCGTCGGAGCCCGGCATCAGCCTCAAGCGCGGCGATACCGGTTCGGCGGGATCGGGCTCGCCCTGGTCGCTGTGCCGGCGGCCGTGGACGGTGATGTATTTCACCGCCAATGGCCGTGCGCTGCCGTGCTGCATCGCGCCGTTCTCGCAGCGCGGCTATGAGAATTACACGCTCGGCGACGCGACCCAGCAGAGCTTGCGCGAAATCTGGACCGGCCCGGCCTACGTCGATTTTCGCAAGGCGCTCAAATCGAACACGCCGCCGGACGCCTGCGCCAGCTGCGGACTGCGCTGGAGCTTGTAGCAATGCCGCGGCGGCCGGCGAGTGTGGCCGTCGTCATTCCGACGTTCAACGAAGCGCAATCCATCGCCGCGGTGGTCGCCGAACTGCCGCGCGATATCGTCGGCCGGATTATCGTGGCCGACGGCGGCAGCAGCGACGGCACGCCGGAGCGCGCGCGCAGCGCCGGGGCCGAAGTCATTGCGGTGGGCCGCGGTTACGGCCGTGCTTGCCTGACCGGCGCGCAGGCGGCCGACGCCGCCGACATCATCGTTTTCATGGACGGCGACGGCGCCGACGATCCGGCCGCCATCGCGGCATTGGTCGCGCCGCTTGTCGCCGGCGATGCCGATTTCGTCATCGCCTCGCGCGCGCGCGGCGCACGCGAGGCGGGCAGTATGGCCGGGCATCAAATCGCCGCCGGGTTGATCGCGGGCCGGCTGACGACACTTCTCTACGGCGTGCGCTATACCGACATGTGCGCGTTCCGCGCCATTCGCCGCGATACTTTGCTGGCGCTCGGCATGCGCGAGATGACCTACGGCTGGAATCTCGAAATGCAGATGCGGGTGGCGCGCGCCGGCCTTCGCGTCCTCGAACTGCCGGTAGCCTACCGGCGCCGCCTTGGCGGCGAGTCAAAAGTCGCCGGCTCGCTGCGCGGGACTCGTCAATGCCGGGCTGAAAATCATCTCCACCTTCGTCCGCGTCGCGCTGGAGCCGATGCGTCGGCGCACGTCCTAATTGCGCTACATCGCCACCTTGCGCAGGAAGCCGTCGACGCTGCCGCGTAGGCTGTCGGCGGCTTTCTCGACGGCCGTCGACGCCGTCAGCACCGTATCCGCGGAGCAGCGCATGTCGGCAATGGCGCCGGAGACTCGTTCCAGGACGGCAACCACCGATCTCGATCCCATTGCGGCCGCGGCGACATTGTTGGAAATCTCAGCCGTAGCCGCGTGTTGCTCTTCGACCGAGCTCGCGATCGCCGACGTGAATTGCCGGATTTCCTCCATGCGGCCGGTAATGCTGCCGATGGCGCGCACGGCGCTTTGCGTCGAAGATTGCACCGCCGCGATCTGAGACGCGATGTCGTCGGTCGCCTTCGCGGTCTGCACGGCGAGCGCCTTCACCTCGGAGGCGACCACGGCAAAACCCTTGCCGGCCGAGCCGGCGCGCGCCGCTTCGATCGTGGCATTGAGCGCCAGCAAATTGGTCTGTCCGGCGACGCTTTGGATGAGCTTGACGACGTCGTCGATCTTCTGCGCCGCTTGCGCCAGCCCGGCGATGATCGCGTTGGTCGATTGCGCCTCGGCCGTGGCGGCGCGCACCACATCGCCGGCGCTGACGACCTGACGGTTGATCTCGGCGATCGATTTCGACAATTCATCCGCCGCCGCCGCGGCGCTCTCGACGCCGGCGAAAGCGTCGTTCGAGGTGCGAACCGCCCCGGCGGTGTGCGCCGTGGTGTCGCTCGACGTCGCCGAAAGCGCGGTCGCGGTCGATTTCATTGCCGCGACGCTCTCGGTGACGGTCTTGAGCACGCCTTCGACGCTGCCGCGAAACCAAGCGATGGCGTCGTCGACCACGGCGCGCCGCGCTTCCTGCTCGCTCAGTAACGCGCTTTTTTGCTCCGCCAAGCGGCGCTCGGTGATATCATCATGGGTTCCGACCCAATATTTGCCGCCGGGAATGGCGCGATTGACGACGGAAATGGCACGTCCGTCCGGCGCCTCGGTGACGAAACTCACGACTTTGCCGGCAGCCATGCTTCCCGCGAGCTCGGCGCAGTATTGCAGCGGATCGCGCTGCAGGCTCCCGGTTTCGGTGCGATGGCGGACAATATCGATGAGCTTGGCGCCGGGCTTTACGATATCCCGCGATAATCCGTACATCGCCAAATATCGATCGTTGCTGACAACGAGGCGGCCGGCCGCGTCGAACATCACCACGCCCTGGGTCATATTGTTGAGCGTCAACGCGAGCAGGCGGCCTTGGGCGTTGCGCCGGCGCTCAAACGAAATAATCGCGCCGAGCAGCAGAAAGACGACGCATGCAATAACGACAAGAATCCAGTCGTACTCCACCGCAGAACCGGTCAAGACCCGAAGCATCGCGCGTTTCCGCCCAGCAGATATCCACCTTGCCTATTAGCTAACCAAGACCGATTTACGTTTCGTTAATGAAAGGGTTTTGTATTCGTAAAAATGCCGGAACGCCAATCGCTTCAAGCACAAGCGATTGGCGCCGTGAGCGATCCGGATGCGCGGATCAGGCCGCGAGGATTTGCTTGTCGGGGTCGAGCCAGAACGCCCACACCGCGGCGCCGACGACCAGCAATGCAGCCGCGACGATGAACGGCGCCTCCCACGAGCCGACCTGGACCAACGCACCAAACACGATCGGCGAGATGGCGCCGCCGAAATTGCCGGCCATGTTCATCATGCCGGACACCGTTCCGGAATATTTGCCGCCGGTATCCATCGGCACCGCCCAGGACGGCCCGATGGTGCATTCCAGAAAGAACATCGAGGCGGTGAGACAATAGACGGCGACATAAGCGTTCTCCGTCAGCGCCGCCGGCACGATGCACACCGCGCAGCCGAGCAGGCCGGTGATCGCCACCGCACGCCGGCCGATCTTGGCGCTGCCCGTGGACTTCAACAGCCAATCGGTCGCAAGCCCGCCAACCGTATCGCCGACGACGCCGGCCCAAAGCGGCAGCGAAGCAAACAGGCCGACCTTGAGCAGCGTGAAATGCCGAAACTCGATCAGGTAGGACGGCAGCCAGCTCAGGAAAATCCACAGGCAATAAACGTAGGTGAAATAGGCGAACATGATCGCCCACATGTTGCCGGATCGCAGCAGCGTGCCCCACGGCACGTTGGTCTGCTTTTCCATCGGCGGCGGGTTGATCGCGCCGTTCGGACCGCGGCCGCGGATGGCTTCCAGCTCCGCCTGGTTCACCAGGTGGTGCTCTTCCGGCAGGTTGCGGTAGCTCAAGGCCCACCACAATGACCACAACAAGCCGACCGCGCCGCAAATGAAGAACACCGAGCGCCAGCCGAGATTACTCATGATCAGCACCACGATCGGCGGCGCGATCGCCGCGCCGAGCCGGCTGGCGCTGTGCGTGATGCCCTGCACGAAGCCGCGTTCGCGCCGGGGGTACCACAGCTGCATCGCGCGCGTTGCGCCGGGAAAGGCGCCAGCCTCGCCGATGCCGAACAGGAAGCGAACGACGATGAACGAGGCGCCGCTGAACGCCGCGGCTGTCGCGGCGGTCATGATCGACCAGTAGGCGACAACGCCTGTCAATACGCCGCGCGCGCCGAAGCGGTCGGAGAGCCAGCCGCCGGGAACCTGGAACAGCGCATAGGCCCAGACGAAGGCGCTGAAGATCACGCCCATGGTGATTTTGTCGAAACCGAATTCTTTGCTGATCTGGGGCGCCGCCGTCGAAATGTTGACGCGGTCGAGATAGGTGATGAGGTACATCACGCTGATCAGCAGCAAGATATACCAGCGACCGCGGCTCGGACGTGCGGGTGCAGCATCGGTCATTGTTTCACTCCCCATCCGTGTATTTTTGCCCGACTTTGAGCGGCAGCCTGCCCGTTTACCGCCGCGTCGGCAAGTATGTCGGCAAGTATGTCGGCAAGTACGCCGGCTGCCGCGGCGCTATAGTGCGCCGCTACTTCAACGAGGCAGTCCAATGATCAAGCGCTACAGCGACCACGCCGCCAACGAGCGAACTTTTCTCGCCTGGGTCCGCACCGCCATCGCGGTGATGGCTTTCGGCTTTGTGATCGAGAGATTCGATCTGTTTATTCAGGTCATCGCGCCACAGACGCCGCGGCAGCCCAATCCGCATGGACAAATGTTCGCCAACGCGGCCGGCCTTGCCTTCATTGCCATCGGCGTCGCCATGATCGTTGTCGCGGGCTTGCGGTTTGTGCGAACCGCAAAAGACATCGAAAGCGAGACCGAGGTGCCGAGCACAGGCGTGCGTTTCGACATCGCACTGGCCGTGCTGATCGGTCTGCTGGGCGTCTCGCTGTTTCTCTATCTGTCGCGCGCGGTGCTGCCGGCGATCTAACGCCGCTCCGCGCGGAATGGGCAATCCTGCCGGGAATTTGATCCGCGCGATAATCGGCGCGACGACCGTCCGGCGCTTGTGAACGGGTACGCTCCGCGTTAAAAGCAACGTCGCGCGCCTAGCCGCGCCGTAAGCGTTCACGTCATCCAACGCGCTCTCATGTCGCCGCGCGCATCCTGCGCCGGCGCCGTTCGGGCGTTGGGAGTCTCGACGTGAAGCGAATCCTTGCAATTTTCACCGCGGGCGTCACCACCTTCGCGCAGGCGCCGGGCGCCGCCCGCATCGGCTTTCTGCTGTTCTTTGCCGCGGCAGCCGCGGACGGCACCTTGATGCCGTTCTTCGCGCTGTGGGCGCATAAGGACGCCGGCATCCCGATTGAATTCATCGGGCTGTTGCTGGGCTGCTATGCGGGCGGCGAACTGTTGGCGACGCCGTTTCTCGGCGGCATTGCCGACCGGATCGGCCGGCGCCCGGTGCTCCTGGTGTCGACGTCGGGCGTGGGTTTGGGCTTTCTCGGATTGTATTTCGTCCACGGCGCCGTCGCCGCGGCGGCAGTGCTGCTGGCGATCGGCGTCTTCGAGAGCGTCCTGCATCCGACCGCCGGGACGGTGATCGCCGACGTCGTGCCGGCCGAAACCCGCCGCGCGCATTTTGCGCTGCGGCGGGTGATGTCGAATGCCGGCGGAATGGCCGGGCCCGCGCTCGGCGCGCTGCTGGCGCTCCACTCGCTTCGCCTGGTTTTCATCGGTGCGGCCGTCACGCTGCTGACCGGCGCCGTGGTCGTTGCGATTTTTCTGCGCGAAACTCGTCCGCAGTCCGTCCACCCCGACGATGATGAGGACGACTCGCTTCTTGTGTTTACGGCGGCATTTCGCGATTCGCGTCTTGCCGGCCTGCTGCTGCCCGTCGCAGCAATGGAAATCGTCGTGAGCTGGATCCAAGCGGTGACGCCGCTCTATGCCGACGCCGCCGGCACGCTGACCGCCTCGGGCATCGGATTGCTGTTCGCTTATGCCGGCGCGCTCGGCGTGGTGCTGCAATTTCCGGTGACGCAGGCAAGTTTGCGCTTGAGCGGATTTGCGATTGTGCTGTGGAGCGGCATCATGCAAGCCATTGCCTTCACCTTCCTGTTCGCTTCACCGGCCGTGGCCTCCCTCGTCGCCGCGGTAACGCTGCTTGCGCTGTCGCAAATGCTATACGGGCCGCTGGTGCAGACGGTCGTGGCCGAACTCGCGCCGAAGACCGCGCAAGCGACCTATCAAGCGGCATTCTCGGTGGTGTCTGACCTGCGCGATGCCGCCGGACCCGCGATCGGGACCTGGCTGTTTGCGATCGGCGCCGGACTGCCTTGGGTGAGCGGCGCCGTCGTCTCGCTCGCCGCCGCGCTCGGCCTTGCCACGGCCGCGCGCCGGCACGAGCGGCGGTGACGCGGGACAGCGGCCGCTTGCTCGGCGCGGCGCGCCCGGCAGCCTTTACTTCGCTGCCGTCGCGTCCGGCGCGACCTCGTCGGTTATCACCTTGAAGCCCGCCAGCGTGCATGGGCCGAATGAGGTTACGATCGCGACGTCGGTGGCGTCGCGCCCGCGCGCCATCAGAATGCGTCCGATGCGCGGCGCGTTGTGGCGAGCGTCGAACGTGTACCAGCGGCCGCCGAGATAGACTTCAAACCAGGCGGAGAAATCCATCGGCGATTCGTCGGGTGGCACGCCGATGTCGCCGAGGTAGCCGGTGCAATAGCGCGCCGGGACGTTCATGCAGCGGCACAGCGTGATCGCGAGGTGAGCGAAATCGCGGCACACGCCGCGCCGCTCGGCATGCGCATCCCATGCGGTCTTGGTCGGGCTCGCGTGCTCGTAGCCGAATTTAATGCGGCCATGGACGTAATCGCAGATTGCCTTCACCAGCGGCCAACCCTTCGGAGCCTGGCCGAAAAGGGACCACGCCGTGTTCGACAAGCGATCGGTCTCGCAGTAGCGGCTACCGAGCAGATAGATCAGAATCTCCACCGGCAGGTCTTCGAGTGCATGCTGCTCCGCCTGCGGGGCCGTCGCGTCCGGTTCACCCTTGTCCTGTATCAGGAAATCCGCGGACACGGTCAGCCGGCCGGCGGGGGCGCGGATCACATGGCAGAAATTGCCGAAGCTGTCGTGATACGTGTTGGGCAGGATTGGCGGATCAAGCCGCATGCGATCCGGGGTCAGCAGGTCGGGAAACCGTGACGGATGGACGCTCAGCGTCAGGATCATCGGCGTCGGCTGCGGACAGTCGTAGGAAATTTCGTAGCCGGCGCGAATTCTCATCGAAGCGGCGCTTTTTGACTTGAGCCGACCGACTCTCGCCCGGCGCCGCTTGATGCCCCCGTTTTGACTTTCACCGCAACTTTCATGGCCAAATGATCCGACGCCGATCCGTACCACGTGCCCTGCAGCGGGATCGCTTCGCGGGGGTGATGCACGGCCGCGACGCGGATGAGATTGCGATTTCCCACTGCGCCGGCCGACGGATCGAAATCGACCCAGCCAGGACCGGGAACGTAGACTTGGAGCCACGCATGCGTATTGCCGCCGGTCGGATCATCCTCATCGTCATCGTCGGCCAGATGCACATATCCCGAGACGAACCGCGCGGCAATACCGCGTGACCGCAGCGCCGCGATCATCAGCACCGCGAGGTCGCGACAGCTGCCGCTGCCCAGCGCCAGCGTGCGCAGCGGATCCTGAACGCCGTTTTGGTGCCGCGCGACGTGCTTGAAGGTCCACCAGATGCTCCGCGTCATGTCGACGAGCAGATCGTGGGTGTCGGCGCAGCCGCCGTTGCCGAAGAAGCCCGCGCTCCAGCGATCGAGTTCGCGGCGAGCGGACGGCGGCTGGGTGTATCGTTTGAGATCGAGCCACTCGTCCGCGGCGTAAGCAAACGGACAGCCGCGCGCGGAATCGTCGATATCGGTGGCGCGAAAGCCGGCCGGCGCATGGTCGAGACGGATATTGCTGACAACGCGAAGCTCGGCGGCGCGATCGTCAAACCGGGCGGTCGCCACGTGATTGCCGAATCCGTCGTACGACCACTCCAGCCGCACCGGCTTGGGCGTGATCGCGATCTCGGATACGAGTACTTTCTGGTCCTCGTCGTCGCGCGGACGCAACATCATCCGGTGCTCGCCGAACGCGACCGGTTGATGATAGTGATACGTCGTAACGTGTCTGATGTTGAGAATCGGCATTGCCGTCTCATCATAATTGATACGCCAATGAGATACATTGCGGTGGCATGCATCTCCACAACATGCATTGTAACATGCATTTATTGGGCCAAATATCCTGCAAATATCCTGCAAATATCCTGCATGTATCTTCCGCACTTATGAGCATCGATGAACGCGCTGCCTAAAAAATTACTGGCGGCGGACGAGCCGGCGCCGGTTTCGGTTTATAACGCCGCCGGGAAGTCCGCGTTCTTGCTGGTCGCCGACCACGCCGGCAATGCGATCCCGCGCGCGCTCGGCCGGCTGGGCGTCGCCGCCGCGGAATGCGAACGCCATATCGCCTGGGACATCGGCATCGCCGGCCTCGGACGATTGTTGGCGGATGCGCTCGATGCGACGCTGATCCAGCAAAACTATTCGCGCCTCGTGATCGATTGCAATCGCCCATTGGACGCCGCGTCGTCGATCCCGGCGATCAGCGAAGACACGACGATCCCCGGCAATGCCGGCTTGGATGAAACAAGCAAGGCCGCGCGCGCGCGCGAGATTTTCCGGCCCTACCACGACCGGATCGAAGCCGAGTTGGATCGCTGGCGGCAAGCCGGCCGGGCCGCGGCGCTGATCGCGCTGCACAGCTTCACCCCGGTCTTCAAGGCGGTAGCCCGGCCCTGGCACGCCGCCGTGCTGTATAATCGCGATCCGCGTTTTGCCCGCCGCCTGTTGGCGTTGCTCAACGCGGAACAGGAATTCACCGTCGGCGACAACGCGCCCTACTCGGTGAGCGACGCGACCGACTACACCATCCCGGTGCACGCCGAGCGCCGCGGCCTGCATCACGTGTTGATCGAACTTCGCCAGGATTTGATCGCGGACAAGAACGGTCAGCGCCAATGGGCGCTGCGGTTGGCGCGCTTGCTGCCGAAAGCGTATCGGGATTTGTGAGAGTGAAAATAGTGAATGGTGCCCAGGGGCGGCGTTAAACACCTTCTAGTTTTCAGCGACTTAACCTGTCCCACCTTTGCCAAGCGTCCCATTGAATATCAATGGATATTTTCGAGATTGTCCCATCCTGTTTTGGTATTTGCTATGCTCTCAACCACCAACAAGGCGTTGAGAGTGTTCGAGATGGCAATTTCGCTTGAAGAAGTCCGGCGTGGAATTCTGATTGCCCTGTTTTCGGATGACGAGCTTATGGATACTCTCGTTCTGAAGGGCGGCAACGCACTCGCTCTCGTCCATAAGGTGGGCTTCAGAACCTCAGTCGATATGGATTTCTCGATGGAAGCACCATTTGCCGATCTTGAGAAAGCCCGCGTGCGAATTTTTGCGACCCTTAAGCGGGAATTTGAGTCCATCGGCTATGTTCTGTTCGATGAGAACTTCGAGATTAAACCTTCGCGGCGTCGTGAAGGCCAGCCAGAATGGTGGGGAGGCTATCTCGTTGAGTTCAAACTGGCGGAACGCAGGCTTTACGAGGAATTGCATAATGACATCGACGCGCTTCGCAGGCGTGCAGAGGTAGTTGGCCCGCAGCAAATGAGGAAGTATGCAATCGACATTAGTCACCACGAGTTCTGCGAGGGTAAGGTAAGAAGGGAAGTCGATGATTACACTATCTACGTCTATTCCCTTGAGATGATTGCAGCTGAGAAGCTTCGAGCGATCTGCCAGCAGATGCCCGAATATTTAGTCCTGCGCACCAAAAGGCCCCGCGCGCGAGACTTCTATGACATTCATCAGGTCATTTCAGAACATGGCATCGACCTGACGACTAATGAAAATCGGTCAACGCTTGCTGCTATCTTCGAGGCAAAGCAGGTTCCATTGAACCTATTGGGGGAGATTAATAAGTATCGAGATTACCACGCGCAGGACTGGCCCGCCGTGGAGGCATCGATTTCCAGCGCGCATGATACTTTTGATAGTTACTTTGATTTTGTCGTCAAGCTTGCCTCAAGTCTCGAAGCCTTTCGGGAAAAATAGACGCCACTTACTTGAATATTCCGGCTCTTTCATGCCGTGGGCCAAATAGAAATCAAGCTTTAAACCTAGTTGGCTGAGCATCGCATAGCGTCTGTCGCCGTAGCCAGCGCGCTCCATCAGGAAGCCGATGGCTTGATGATAAGGATATACGTAATCAAGCTTCTTGAGTGTTGCGACTAGCCGATTAGTTGACACTCGGTCCTTGGCTGCTCGATACGCTTCCAATACCTGAAATATACCGCCAGCATATGTTGGTCGCACGACGAGATCGATAAGTGTTCGTTCCAGATTTGTTACACGAAGTCGTTCTTCGGATGGTCCAACAATTTCCTCAACGCCTAGAGCAGCCGTGTTCTTCCCATTGATGATGGTGACCGACCAATCGTCGTGGTCATATGTCATGTTGGACTGTCGCTGCTTTCGTGAGAAAGCCAGATTGATCCCACGCTGAGTTAACGAGCCAGAAGGGGCGGGCTTTGGGCTTTGTTCGACATTAAGATAGAGAGTTTTTGGGATCAGATCGGTTAGGCCGTGCAAGGCAACGGCTGTCGAGTGGCTTAGATAGCCGCGTGGCTGTAGAGATTGCGCGAGTTCATATATCGAAGCATCGCCCCACGAGTAGCGTGTAGTCTCCCGGCTGTATTTTTCAGCGCGAAATGTGTTTGCCTTTAGCTTGCCCTGGTTTTCCAAAAAGGCGATGAAGTCACGCGCCGTCGTGCGTTCGGCTAGACGCCAGTAGGCTCGCTGTTGGACCAATATTCCAGCGAGTTGAGCTTGGGAGTAGACTTTTTGCGATGACTGATCGAAGAGGGCAAAGATGTCCTTCTTTGCGATTGTCAGTCGTGTAGGCCGGGCCATGGGACTACCGTTTGTGTGCGGTGTCCTGAGGGTATACATACCATCAGGACACCCTCTAAAATCTCCAGTGTTGTTTTCGAAAAGCCTATAGAAATCCGATAGCTGGCCGATTGGGATGCCTATAGAGTGCTGTTGGCTGGGGTATATATACCTCAGCCAATGTTATGTCAAAACCCAACTAACCCTATACAGTGCCGGGGTACTTAAAGGCTTCAGCTCTCTTTAGATGCGATGGCGTAAGGTATATATACCTTACGCCATAGCGTCGTGCCTTCAATGGGTTAGAGATAGTCAGTTCGGCTTTCACTCAAATTCCCCATGTCAGGATTGCACAAGGCCAAGAGAAGGCAATTCAACGCTCTGACCAATGCAGAGCTTAAAGCCACGCGCAGAGAATGGCGGCAGTTACCAAAGACCCGGTTTTTGACTGACGCCAATATGGAACCGTGGGCGCTTTACGTGATGCGTTACGAGCGCTTGGACGTGCAGCCTTGCGATTTCGCAGGTGTTCGTTATGCAGACGATCAGACTGTATTCGCTTCCGCGTGCAAGTTAAGTCGCCTTCTTATCACCCACGACGCCGATTTTCTCGATGACCGGCAATTCCCATTTGCACGATGTTCGGGTCTATTGCTTGTGCCAACCTATAGCAGCGTCAGCATGGAATTCGCCAACCTACTTGCAGGCGCGTGTCGGTTAGTTTCTAGAGGTGGCCGTTTGTGGTTTCACACTAAAGTCGTCGCCAGACGAGATTTTACCGTCAAGGTTAGGACGTGGGACAAGTCGGAAGGGCACATCACCGAGTGGAACTATCGGATACCCGACGGGTATCGCAAAGCTGCCTTAGCGACCCGAAACGACTGATCAATAATTTCCGAGCAAAGGCGATTGGCGAAGAGCGCCATGCACGTGCTCGAAATCACGAAAGCGCCGGTCCCCCCGAAAAGTCCTTCTGGTCGCCGTTCTCAGCGGCGCGGCGTGAATATGTGAAGTCCGCAATCTGGAAACGCTTAGAGCTAGTATGGGATCGCGGATGCCATATGTCGGTACGATCCTCAAACTTGTCGGCCTGTACATAGATAACACTGACAGCGAGAGTTTTGAGTTCATAAAGCCAAGCGGCGAGAACGCCCCCGTTCGGTGCCGTTGAACAGTGCAGATTTGATCGACCCATCATGCCGTCGTACTTACCAAACTGTAGATGTACTTCCGGGTGCGGGCGTCCCGACATGATTGCTTCCGAGAACGGCGTAATATCAATTGGTACCTTAAATCCGTTCGCTTTGGACTCACAAAGCATGCACCCAAATAGCTTCAAAAAGTATAGATGTACGTTGATCATTTGCCGTCGAGTGTCGTGAGGGAAGATCCTATTGGCGCGCACCCACTGACCAACTTGGAGTCGGCGCGCGCGAAGCCGAACCGACATACACTCCCACGCGCGATCATGAGGTTAAGTCCGGGTGGTGTTACATTGTGCGCATATTCGAATCGGCGCTTTGAGAATTTTTGCGTCCAGACTTCCAATTGGGCGATTTCGTCGGTCTAGGTCACTGAAGTAAAATGGCTGGTCTTGCGTCGGCTTTCCCAGCACGGCGAGCAGATCGCTTCGCTTTGTTTTGTGCTCGCCCGAATTTGCTTCGTTGCGATTGCAAATCCAACACAGCGGACGGGACGGATCGGGGGCCTTCGCTTCTTCATTGACTGTTGCAAGCTCAGCCATGATTTCACACGTACGTAAGAGCGATTATGAACGAAAATCGTGCCCCACTTTATTGTCGAGTGGGACAATTTTCTAATTTAAGGAGGCAAAATCAATCGCTTAGAAGAGTGAATGGTGCCCAGGGGCGGAATTGAACCACCGACACCTGCATTTTCAGTGCAGTGCTCTACCAACTGAGCTACCTGGGCATAGTTTTTGGAGCATGATCTTGTCCGAAAACCGGAATCCACTTTTCGGGATCATGCTCTGGGCGGGCTTATAAAGGCTCGATTTCGCGCTGTCCATAATAGGCTGTCGCAGGCGCGCTACCGGTTCAGTTCGGCGTGTCGCCATTCTCCTCGCGCCGCTCGTCCTCCTCCTCGTCTTCCGTCACCGGGACTGCATAGCTGCCGGAGAACCAGCGGTGCAGGTCGACGTCGGCGCAGCGTTTTGAGCAGAACGGCCGGAACAATTCGTCGGCCGGCTTGCCGCAGATCGGGCACGGGATCGTAGCTGTCTTGCGATTCCTGACTTCAGTCATGACTGGAATATGGGGCACGCAGTGGAACGCGCCAACGTTACACGGTGTTAAGCCAGCCGAAATGGACCGGATAGCCCTCGCCGCCGAGCAGCGCCATGGTTTCGTAGAGCGGCAGACCGACGACGCTGGAATAGGAGCCGACGATCTTGACCATAAAGCTTCCGGCAATTCCCTGCGCCGCGTAGCCGCCCGCCTTGCCGCGCCATTCGCCGGACGCGAGATAGGCCTCGATGTCCTCATCCGAGAGCCTTTTGAAGCGGACGCGGGTTTCGACGTAGCGCTGCCGGAACGTCTCCTTCGGCGTCACCAGGCAGACGGCGGTGTGGACGCGATGATTGCGGCCGGAGAGCAGCCGCAAGCACTGTGCCGCTTCGTCGAGCAGCTCCGCCTTGGGCAGGATGCGGCGACCGACGGCGACAATAGTGTCGGCGGCGAGGATGTAGGCGCCTTTCAGCTCGTCGTCGATGCGCACCATGTTAAGCGCCGCCTCGGCCTTCTCGCGCGCCAGGCGCGTCGCGCAGGCGCGCGGCAGTTCGCCCCGCTTCGGCGTTTCGTCGACGTCGGTGGGACGCAGCGCGTCGGGCTCGATGCCAACCTGGTTGACGAGCGAGAGCCGGCGCGGCGAGCCGGAAGCGAGCACGAGTTTTTGGCGGCCGATCATTTGAACCGGTAGGTAATCCGGCCCTTGGTCAGGTCGTACGGCGTCATTTCGACCAGCACCTTGTCGCCGGCAAGCACGCGAATGCGGTTCTTGCGCATCCGTCCCGCCGTGTGGGCAATGATTTCATGCTCGTTCTCGAGCTTGACGCGAAAGGTGGCGTTCGGGAGCAGTTCCGTCACGACACCGGGAAATTCCAGCAGTTCTTCCTTCGCCATTCGATTCCCGGAAAGCGTTGCTATCCGGCCGCGACCTTACAGAAACACGTTACCGAGCCCCGGCCAAAATTTGCGCGGGAACCTAGCGGATGACGGGCTGCTTCACAACTGGCGTGAATTGTCTCGCAGCGGCGGGTTTGCAACCCGCCCTTGCGCGCGCGCTCGGCTTCATTCGTTGCCCGTGCTCCGCGTGACGAAGCGCTGGCGGATGCGCGCCAAGAGCTGGTCGCGCACCTCGCGGTAGGCCTCGAGCCGTTGCTCGCGGCTGCCTTCGACGGCGCTCGGGTCCGCGGTCGGCCAATATTCGACATCGACGGCGCTGGTGCGGGTGAGCTCGAGCGCGCGGTGATGGGCCTCGGGCGCAAGCGTGACGATGAGATCGAAATTAAGACCCTCTCCCTCATCCAACTCCTCCAACGTGATCGGCTTGTGCCGCGAAATGTCGAGGTCGATCTCCGCCATGACGGCGACGGCAAACGCGTCGAGCTCGGCCTTGCGCACGCCGGCCGACACGACATAGACGGCGCGTCCGAACATTTGCGCGAACAGAGCCGCCGCGATCGGCGAGCGCACCGCATTGCGGCTGCAGGCGAACAGCACGGCCAGTGGCGGCCTCGCTGCCGGCGGCATCAAGCTATCAGATTGAAATGATCGCCGTGACGGCATGTTGGTGGAGCATGATCTTTTCGGAAAACCGGTACCCATCCCGGATCACGTCCGGGACATGCTTTTCCGGATCATGCTCTAGCCCTTCCAGTGCAGCACCGTGATTAGCGTGAACAGCCGCCGCGCCGTGTCGAAATCGATATCGACCTTGCGCTTGAGCCGCTCCGTCATCAGGCGCGAGCCTTCGTCATGCAAGGCGCGCCGGGCCATGTCGAGCGCCTCGATGCGGTCGGGCGCTGCCGTGCGGATCGCCGCGTAATAGCTGTCGCAGACCACGAAGTAGTCTTTGACGATGCGGCGGAATGGCGCCAGCGACAGCATATGAACGATCACCGGCGTGGCATCCGCCAGCCGGATATCGAACACGAGGCGGCTACCGCTGATACCGAGTTGCAGCGTGTAGGGTCCGCCGGCGTGGCCGACCGGACGGAATTTGTTTTCTTCGATCAGGTCGTAGATCGCGACCCTGCGCTCGTGCTCGACGTCGTCATTGGAACTGCCGAGCGAAGCTTCATCGAGCGTGACGGCGGCCAGGCGGCCGCTAGCTGCCTGCAACGTGCTTTTTCGCGCCATCAGCGGTTGAGCCGGATGGCGACGGAGCGGGCATGCGCGTCGAGCCCTTCCGCATGACCGAGCGCGATCGCGGCGCCGCCGAGCGCCCGCAATTGATCGGGGCCGCATTTGAGAATCGACGTCCGCTTCATGAAATCGAGCACGCCGAGGCCGGAGGAAAAACGCGCCGAGCGCGCCGTCGGCAGCACATGATTGGCGCCGGCCACATAATCGCCGATCGCTTCCGGAGTATAGGCGCCGATGAAAATCGCGCCGGCATTGCGGATTCGCGCCGCGAGCCGCTCGGCATCGGCGGCGGCGATTTCGAGGTGTTCCGGCGCGATGGCGTCAATGAGCGGCAGCGCCTCGTCGAGATTGCGGACGAGAATCACCGCGCCAAAATCCCGCCACGAGGCGCCGGCCACTTTGCCGCGCGCAAGTCGGCTGAGTTGTCCTTCGATCGCGCGCCGGGTGGCGGCGCCAAGTCGTTCGTCATCGGTGATGAGGATCGCCTGCGCGCTCGCGTCATGCTCGGCCTGCGCCAAAAGGTCGGCGGCGATCCATTCGGGATTGCCGGTGCGGTCGGCGACGATCAGCACTTCGGACGGTCCGGCGATCATGTCGATGCCGACCTTGCCGAACACGATGCGTTTGGCCGCCGCCACGTAAGCGTTGCCTGGCCCGACGATCTTGGCGACCGGCGCGATCGCCGCTGTGCCATAAGCCAAAGCAGCAATCGCCTGCGCGCCGCCGATGCGGAAGATTTCATCGACGCCGGCGAGTTTGGCCGCCGCCAGAACGAGCGGATTGAGTTTGCCTTCGGGCGCCGGCACCACCATCGCGATCCGCGGTACGCCGGCGATCTTGGCAGGCACGGCGTTCATCAGCACCGATGACGGGTAAGCAGCGGTGCCGCCCGGCACGTAGATGCCGACCGCCTCGATCGCGGTCCAGCGCGAGCCGAGTTCGACGCCGAGCGCGTCGGTGAAGCGATCGTCCTGCGGCACTTGCCGGCGGTGGTATGTGTCGATGCGGGCGCGGGCGAATTCGAGCGCATCGAGCACGTCGCGGTCGCACGCCGCAACGGCCGCTGTGACCTCGGCCGCCGTCACTTGGAGCCCGACGCGGTCGAGATCGAGTTTATCGAACTTGAGCGTGTAGTCCGCAACCGCGCGATCGCCGCGGGCGGCGACATCGGCGACGATGGCGCGGACCGTGGCTTCGACGTCGGCTGCCGCCTCGCGTTTGGTGTCGAGAAGAGCGCGAAATTTTTGAGCAAAATCGCCGGAGCGGATGTCAAGCTGGATTGCCATGATGACTGAACTGATGCCGAACCGACGGTGAACCGGCGCTGAATTTTGCCTGAGTTGAAGCGCTCAGTAGCAGTCCTCTGTAATTATAACAATTCTAATATTCGGCTTTTAGATTGACAAAAAGTCGAGTGTTGCCCAACTCCCTGGGTGATCAATTAATGCCTCCGGAGGGCGCTATGGCGCTGATGGCCGCTTGCACGCTCGATCGGTTCGGCCGGCGGCTTTTGCCGTCGCTTTTTCTCGCCGCGACGCTGGCGTTGCCGGCAATCGCCGTGCGCGCCGACGCCGTCGTCAAGCTTTCGATCACGATCAAAGATCAGAAATTCGATCCCGCCGAGCTGCATGCGCCGCCCGGCCAGACAATTGAAATCCAAGTCAAGAATCTCAATCCGATCGTATCCGAATTCGAGAGCGCCGATCTGCATTTTGAGAAAATCGTCGCGGCCGGAAGCCAAGCCGTCGTCTATGTGCGGCCGCTGCAGCCGGGCCGCTACAATTTCTACGACGATTTCCATCATGCGACGCAAGGCTACCTGGTCGTGCCGTGAAACGTGTCATGAAAAGCGTAAAATGAAGGTCGTGTCGTGAGGTTCCCGTGCTGGCCGCCCTGCTGATCGTATTCCGCGAAGTCTTCGAGGCCGGCCTGATTGTCGGCGTCGTCATGGCCGTGACCGCGGGCGTCGCCGGCCGCACCCTGTGGATCGCGGGCGGCGTCGCCGCCGGCGTCCTCGGCGCCTGCGTGGTGGCGCTGTTCACGAGCGGATTGTCGGATTTGTTCGGCGGCAGCGGCCAGGAAGTGTTCAACGCCTTCATTCTCGGCTTCGCCGTACTGATGCTGACCTGGCACAATGTCTGGATGTCGCGGCATGGCCGCGAGCTCGTCGCCGAGTTGCGCGCCGCCGGCGAGGCGGTGGTCGCCGGATCGAAATCCCTTTTGGCGCTCGCCATCGTCGTGGCGATCGCGGTGCTGCGCGAAGGCTCCGAGGTCGTGTTGTTTCTCTATGGCGTCGCCGCGGCGCAAGGCGGCGCGAGCTGGTCCATGGTCGCCGGCGGCTTCGTCGGTTTGATCCTCGGCTCGTCGGTCTGCCTGTTGACTTATTTCGGCCTCCTCACCATCCCGACCCGCTATCTTTTCAGTGTGACCAGCGCCTTGATCGCATTGCTCGCGGCCGGCATGGCGGCACAAGCCATCGCGTTCCTTGAGCAAGCCGACATCGTCACCGCGCTCGACCAAACCGTTTGGGACACGTCGTGGCTGTTGAGCGATTCCAGCTTTTTGGGCCGGGCGCTGCATACGCTGATTGGCTATGTCGATCAGCCGACCGCCATGCAGCTTGTCGTCTATGTGGCGACGCTCGGCGCCATCTTCGTGCTGATGAAGCTATTTGCCGCGCCGCCGGCGCAGCGGCCGCGCCCCGCCTGAATTAAGCAGCCGTCGATCCGGCGGTGAAATGGTCGGGGCATAGCGCCGCGACCGAAACCTCGCCGAGATCCGCCAGTTCCGCTTCCAGGCATTCGACGTCGAGCCGAATGACGCCGCCGCCGGAGAAAATCAACGACACCACGCCGGCCGGAGCGTCGTTTTCGGAAAATTCGACGGCGAGCAGGTTAAGCAGCGCGGCTTTATCGGTCTGGTCGAGATTGCGGCACTTGCAGGCGCTGACGCGCTCGAACCGCAGCGCGGTCCGGCAGCGCCGGTAATCCGCTTTGTCCATCTTGCCGTCGACCGCGCTCATCCAGTCGAAGCGATTGAGCGCCAGCATGAAGCGATGCTCGCGCGGCTGCCAGAAGATATCGCCGACCTTGACCATGGCGTCCTGCACGTGCGCGGACACCACCTCGATGTCATCCTTGTCGAGGGCGACGAGCTTGAGTTCGTCCGTGCACGAATCCATCCGGGCCCTGTCCGTTCGCTTTTCGCCGCTGTGACAAAGCTAGGAAGAAGGCGCGTAGGCCGCAAGCCCCCAAGGCCGGGTAGCAGTTAGAACGAGACGCAGGCGGGCCGCACAATGACGCCGACCGAGCGCTGGCGGAATTCGCGCTTGTAAGCCTTCACGACCGCGTCGAGCCGCGCTTGGTCATCGGCATTGCCGGGCAGCACGATTTCGACCTTTTTGGTCGGTTCGCGCACGATCGTGCCGCCCACGGGATCGCGCCATTGCCCAATCGCATCGGTAACGGTCAGGCCATCGGCAAAGCGCGCAATCAACTCGTGCGCGACGAAATGCGCCCAGGCGGATGTACTGACGGCGGTGCGGCGGCCGACGTCGCGGCCGAACAGAAGCTCGGCGACCTGTTTAACTCGCTGTCCGTCTTGACATGACAGCGTGGGCGTCTGGGCAGCGAGCGGCAGCCACCCTGCCAATGTCAAGCAGATGACTGCAAATGACAATAACCGTACGCCCGCGGCCTTGCCCATCTTGATCTCACGTCCAAATTGTTGGAACAGCAGATTTGCAGAAGTTTGGTTGCATCCCGCGCGCCCGGCGCGCTAAGAACGATCTAACAAAAGCTTTTGTTAACTCGCCTGCCCCATCCGCGATCATATCTCTTGCCGTGAGTTCCATGATCGCATATGTGGCAACTGCTCCGCACTCTCAATGGTAATCTTCATCCAACCTATCGGCTTTTCTTTTACATCCGTAAGGGATACAAGCTGGTTTTCTTGAAAGGGAGGTTTTATGGCCAAGAGGAAGAAAAAGCGGCGCTCGTGGACTTCAAGCGAAGTCCGTGAGCTGAAGACAATGGCGCGCAAGAAAACTTCAGCGTCGCGAATTGCCAAGAAGCTGAGAAGGACCGAAGGCGCCACGCGCCAGAAGGCCTTCAGCATCGGGCTCTCGCTCGAACTCCCGTTCCTGATTTTCAGCAGCAAACCAGCTTTGCACGCGTTGACCGGCGCCGGCCTCTGAATTTCAGAGGTCGGTACGCCGCAACGTCGCATTTGTTTGTTGGTGAAGCGCTGCGCTGGGCAGCCGGCATTGGCGCGGCCTGTCGCCGAGCGTGGTAACGGGGTAGGTCGCGGTCGCAGGATAGGAATAATTTCCGCACCAGGGGGCGCCCGCTCCGGCCGTGAGGGGCTCCGCTCCTTGCCGCTCTCCTTGCCGCGGCATTAACTACCGGTCGTGAACCCGCCTCAATGCGTATGTAACTCCATGTAATTAAGAGTATAGTAGGGTCGATCTGGTCGGGAATCGCCAATTCCGGCGTAGGACAGCCGCTGCCGGTCATTCGCAAGCTCGGGCGCGGTTTTCCGCCCGCTACGATGGTACGTACACTTTATGAGCCAGATTCCCGGTCCGCTGCGGCAGCAGCCCGCGAGTTCCGAACTTGCCGCCGCGCTCGGCGCCTGCCGGCGGGCGTTTTTCGCCATCGCGCTGTTCAGTGGCATGAGCAATATTTTGATGCTCGCCGGCGCGCTGTTCATGCTCGAAATTTACGACCGGGTACTGCCGAGCCGCAGCGTGCCGACGCTGGTTGGACTGTTGATCCTGGTGACCGGGCTGTACGGCGCGCAGGGCCTCATCGATATGATCAGGAGCCGCATCCTGGTGCGCGTCGGTCATAGCCTCGACGAAACGATGAGTCTGCGGGTTTACGACGCGATCGTCCGGCTGCCGCTCAAGATCGGCTCGAAAGGCGACGGCACCCAGCCGATCCGCGATCTCGATTCGGTGCGCGGCTTTCTTTCCGGAACCGGGCCGATCGCCTTTTTCGATCTGCCGTGGATGCCGGTCTACCTCGCGGTCTGTTTCCTGTTCCACCCCTATCTCGGTCTCACCGCGCTCATTGGCGCCATCATCCTGATCACGCTGACGGTCGTGACCGAGGTGAAAACCCGGCGTCCGACCCGCAGCGCGGCCCAATTCGCCGTGGCGCGCAACTCGCTTCTCGAAGCGAGCCGGCGCAACGCCGAGGCGATCACGGCGATGGGCATGGGCGGCCGCATCTCCAAGCACTGGCACGATCTCAACCGCAATTTCGTGGCTTCGAGCGGACGCGCCAGCGACGTCGGCGGCGGTCTCGGCGCGTTTTCGAAGGTGTTGCGGCTGCTGCTGCAATCCGCGATTCTGGCGGTCGGCGCATGGCTCGTCATCCATCAGGCCTCGACGCCGGGCATCATGATCGCCGCCTCCATCCTCGGCGCGCGCGCTCTAGCGCCGGTGGATCTGGCAATCGCCAATTGGCGCGGTTTTGTCGGGGCCCGGCAAAGCTGGCAGCGCCTATCGAGATTGCTCGGCCATCTGCCGCCGGCGAGCGCGCCGATGTCGCTCAAGCCGCCGGCGCGCACGCTCGTGGTCCAGAACGGCGCCGTAGCTCCGCCCGGCTACCAAAAGATCGTCTGCCAGGACGTCAACTTCACGCTTGCGGCGGGCAAGGCGCTGGGCGTGATCGGACCGACCGCCTCGGGGAAATCTTCGCTCGCTCGCATGTTGGTCGGAGTTTGGACGTCGGCGCGCGGCACCGTCCGGCTCGACGGCGCGACGCTCGATCAATGGTCGCCGGAGGAGCTTGGCCGGCACGTCGGCTACGTGCCGCAGGACGTCGAATTGTTCAACGGCACGGTGGCGCAGAACATCGCGCGGTTCGAAGACCCGCCGGATGCGGACGCCGTAATCGCCGCCGCGGAGGCGGCCGGCGTCCACGATCTCATCATCAATCTGCCCGAAGGCTACGAAACGATCATCGGCGAGCAGGGCAGCGCACTCTCTGCCGGACAAGCGCAGCGCATCGCGCTTGCCCGCGCGCTCTATCGCGATCCATTCCTGGTCGTCCTCGATGAGCCCAATTCCAATCTCGATGCCGAAGGAGACGAGGCCCTGACCAGGGCAATCCTCGGCCTGCGCGCGCGCGGCGCCATCACCATCGTGGTCGCGCATCGTCCGAGCGCGATCGCCGGTGTCGACTATATTCTCATCATGGGCAAGGGCCGCCAACAGCAGTTCGGGCCAAAAGAGGAAATCCTCGGCCGTCTGACGCCGCCGAACACGGCGCCGCGGGCTTTGAAAGTGGCGGAACAAGGAGGCGCAGGATGAACGGCGCCGGCAAAAAACGAACCCGCAGGATCAACGCCACGCTGCCCTGGCTGACCGGTCCGGTCATCCGCATGATCGGCACGGCCAGATCGGGGTTACAATGGGCGTTCGGCGAAACCGGGCCCGCGCATAGCGCGAGCGAATCGATCCGCCGGCACATCATTGCCGGCAGTATCCTCGTCGGGGTCTTGGCGTTCGGCCTTGGCGGTTGGGCCTCGACCGCCGAAATCTCCGGCGCGCTGATCGCGCAAGGCGACATCGTCGTCGACTCCAATATCAAGAAGGTACAGCACCCCACCGGCGGCGTGGTCGGTCAATTGTTTGTGCACGACGGCGATCATGTGAAAGCGGGCCAACTTCTTATTCAACTCGATGAGACGGTGAATCAAGCCAATCTGGCGATCGTCACCAAGGGCCTTACCGAACTTTATGCGCGCAAGGCGCGGCTCGTCGCCGAGCTTAACAACGACGCCTCACTCGCCGTGCCGAAAGAACTTGCCGACCAACTCGATGATCCGAACGTGCAAGAGGCGCTGGCCAGCGAGGGCAAGCTGTTCGACTTGCGGCGGCAAGACCGCGCCGGCCAGAAGAAACAGCTCCAGGAACGGATCACGCAGTTGCAGCAGGAGATCACCGGGCTCACCGCGCAACAGGACGCCAAGGACCAGGAAGTCACGCTGATTGAGCAGGAACTGAAAGGCGTGCGCGATCTTTATGCCAAGAACTTGGTCCAACTCAACCGGCTCACCTCGCTCGAGCGCGACGAAGCGCAGCTTCAGGGCTCGCGCGGCCAGCTCATAGCCCAGGCGGCAGAGGCCAAGGGCAAGATCGCCGAGACGCAGCTGCAAATCATCCAGGTCGATGAGGATCTCTCCAGCGACGTCGCCAAGGAGCTGCGCGAGACCGACAGCAAGATCGGCGAATATGTCGAGCGCAAAGTCACCGCGCAAGACCAGCTCAAGCGCACCGATATCCGCGCGCCGCAAGACGGCATCGTCTTTCAGTTGACCGCGAACACGGTCGGCGGCGTCATCGCCGCCGGCGATCCGATCATGATGATCGTGCCCGAGGACGACAAGCTGCAGGTCGAGGTCAAGGTCGATCCCAAGGACATCGATGATGTGCAATTCGATCAGCCCGTCGTGCTGCGCTTCACCTCATTCAACGTGCGTACGACGCCCGAGATCAACGGCAAGGTGATTCGGATCGGCGCGGATACCACCACCGATCAACGTACTGGCCGGACCTATTATCTGGTCCGCATCGCGATGACCTACGATGAGATCAAGCGACTCGGCGACGTCAAGCTGACGCCGGGCATGCCCGTCGAAGCCTACATCGAGACCGGCGAACGCACGATGCTGTCCTACCTGATCAAGCCGTTGCACGATCAGCTGATGCGGTCGTTCCGAGAAAAATAAGCGTCCATTCGTCCTCCCCCGGTGGCGCGGAGTAGGATAGGATTGTGGGCGTGTTGCGGGGACTTACAAGGTCATGACCAGGATCGCCCGCTGGGCGCGCCAGTTCGGGGTGGCGCGCGCGGTTTGCCTCGTGCTGTTGTTCGCGCTCATCCCGCTGCGGCTGGCCGACCCGCGGCTGCTTCAGGAACTGCGGCTGCGCACCTTCGATTTCTTCCAGGTCCTGCGCCCACGCGAGCAAGCGGGATATCCGGTCGTCATCGTCGATATCGACGAGGACAGTCTCAAGGCGATCGGGCAATGGCCTTGGCCGCGCACGACCGTGGCGGACCTCGTCACGCGCATCACCCAGCTCGGCGCGCTGGTCATCGGTTTCGACGTCATCTTCGCCGAGCCGGACCGCATGTCGCCGGCGATCGCGGAGCAAAGCTTTCACGGTATCGATGCGGAGACACGCGCCAAGCTCGACAATTTGCCGAGCAACGATGAAGTTTTGGCCGATGCGATCAAGCACTCTCGCGTCGTCGTCGGCCAGACCGGCGCGGCGACCCCGGTGCCGACCCCGCCGGCCGAGGCGGCCCTGCAAACCGGCTTCGCCGTTCGCGGACCCAATCCGGCGCCCTATCTGGTGACTTTTCCCGGAATACTGCGCAACGTCCCGCCGATCGAGGAGGCGGCGACCGGTCGCGGTCTGTTCTCGATCAATCCCGAACACGACGGCATCGTCCGCCGAGTGCCAGTGATCATGGAAGCACAAGGCGCGCTGGTGCCCTCGCTCACCATGGAAATGCTGCGGGTCGTCACCCAGTCGGGCGCGATCTTGGTCACGGTCAACGATGCCGGCGTTCAGTCGGTGGCGGTGCCGGGTCTCCAAGTGCCCACCGACCAGAACGGCCAGCTCTGGGTCCATTTCAACAAACACGACCCCGCACGCTTCGTTTCCGCCAAGGATGTGCTGCAAGGCACGGCTACGCCGGACCGCTTTCGCGGCAGGCTCGTGCTCATCGGCACATCGGCGATCGGCCTGCTCGACAGCAAGACAACGCCACTTGACGCCTTGATCCCGGGCGTTGAAGTCCACGCTCAGATCCTCGAAAGCGTCTTGACCAAGTCGCTTCTTGCCAATCCGGACTATGCCATTGGGGCCGAACTGATGGTCGCGGTCTTGCTTGGGCTTGGGATCATCATCGCCGCGCCGATGTTGTCGGCGACCGTAGTCGTGCTGCTTGGCGCCATCGTCATCGCCGGCCTGATCGGGATGTCGCTCTACCTGTTTGTCGAGCACGACCTGCTCATCGATTTCACCTACCCGCTGATATCGACCTGGCTGATCTATCTGGTGCTGACATTCGTGAATTATTTTCGCGAGCAGAAGCAGCGCCAGCAAATTCGTTCCGCCTTCGGTTATTACCTGTCGCCCCACATGGTCGAGCAGCTGGCGCGCTCCCCGGAAAAGCTTGTGCTCGGCGGCGAGGAGCGCCGCATGACTATTCTGTTCAGCGACGTGCGCGGCTTCACCACGATTTCGGAGCACTACAAGGACGATCCGCAGGGCCTCACCCGGCTGATGAACCGGTTTCTCACGCCGCTCACCAACGCCATCATCGAGCGCAAGGGTACGATCGACAAATATATCGGCGACGCCATCATGGCGTTCTGGAACGCGCCGGTCGACGACGACGAGCAGGAAGCCAATGCCTGCGATGCGGCGCTTGAAATGCAGGCGCGGGCTGCTGCGCTCAACGTCGAGCTCAAGCGCGAAGCCGAGGCAAACGGCGGCAAATATATGCCGTTGCGCATCGGCGTCGGGCTTAATACCGGCCCCTGCGTCGTCGGCAATATGGGATCGGACTTCCGCTTCAATTATTCCGTGCTCGGCGACACCGTCAATTTCGCTTCGCGACTGGAAGCGCGCACCAAGGATTACCGCCTGCCGCTGGTCATCGGCTCGCGCACCGCGGAAGGGGCCAAGCAGAAGTTCGCCACGATGGAGATCGACCTGATTCAGGTGAAGGGCAAAACGCAGCCTGAGGCCGTATTCGCTGTACTCGGCCGTGCCGATCTCGAGCAGGACCCGCGCTGCGGCGAATTGCGCGACCTGAACGCGCAGATGCTGGCGCGCTTTCGCAAGCAGGAATGGGACGAGGCGCTCAATCTGATGGCCCGTTGCCGCAAAATCGCCAGCGGTTTCGATGCCGCAGGCTTCTACGATATGTACGAGGAGCGTATCGCAGCCTATCGCGCCGATCCGCCCGGACCGGATTGGGACGGCGTCTACGAAGCGGAATCAAAATAAAGCTCTTTCCGCTCTCCGTTCGCGGAGAGGAGACTCAGAGCGATGCCGGGGCCGGCGCCGGTCGCGAGACGATAAGCGTCGGCGGTACGAATTCCCGCACGCCGTCGTCATCGAGGACGAACAGCGGGATTGCATTGGGCATGGCAACGTCTGCGAACATTATCAGCCAGCGATTGTCGAGTATGATCCAATTGCCGTCGTTGCGTACCGCCACGACGGCGTGATCCTCGTTTGCCTCGGTATTGCGGACAACGATGAGTTTGACGTCTTGTGCCGGCACGCCGGCCGCCGTCAACGCCACGTATTTGGCGATGGCATAGTCTTCGCAGTCGCCGCGGCCGGTCGTGAGGGTCTCGAGCGGATCGCTCCAGCGGTCGGGCACGCCCCATTGCGCCATATCGCTCATCGGCTCGATCGCCATATTGACCGCGCGGTTGATCACGCCGATCCGGGCGCGGCCGGTTAGCGCTTGGCCTTGCGCAATGATGGAAAGGAAATTTTGCGCAGCCTTTGGGCAGATCTGCATGTTGTCGCGGCAATGCGCCAAAACCTTATCGTCGGCGCGGATTTTCTCCTCGACGCCGTTCCACTTGGTCAAAACGTCTCCAATGGCGACGGATACTGTGGCAAGGCCGAACGGCTCCGACACCGGCGGTGACGGAATGGTCGGCTCCACCGGATCGAGCCTCGCCGTCTGTTGTGGCACATCGACATGCGGATCGTTTTGGACCGGCACTTCGGCTTTATCGTCGGCTTTGCGGTCCGGTTTGCCCTCGGAATCCTCGGCGGCCTGCGCGTGCACTGGTCCGAGCGCGCGCGCCGGCGCCAACGCGAGCGCGGCCGCCGACGGCATATTCCAGAATGTGTCCGTATCGCCGCCGGCGCACGCCGGCCAGCCAAGGATAAATACGGCAAAGCAGCATGCCGCCACGCGACGCAACATTTTGACGTCCCCGAACTCCCGGGTCCGGCGCTGCTGCGCTCTCTCCCGGTTTTTTGTTCAGGGACGCGATAACCCCGCGGTCGCTGCCACCCGGTTAAAAACACGGGCAGCGCGCGCGGCGAAGCGAAATCAGCGTGTAGTAATCGCCACGCGGTTGCGAACAATTTTAGCGATTGAGTTGGAATTGCTTTTACAGTGGGCCGTTTCTGCGATTAAATGCGAAGGTTGCTCATGCAACCAGGTCGTGTTGCAATTCGACGTACAAGGGGGATTTCGGATGCGCCTCATGAAATTCTGCGGCATCGCCGCGTTCGGGCTCGCGCTCGGCTTTGGTCTTGGTGCCGCGTCGGCGCAGGACAAGACTTTCACTCTGAAGATGTCGCATTGGGTGCCGCCGTCTCATCCGTTGCAGAAGGCGATCCAGGACTGGGCCGACGACATCGAGAAGGCCTCGAATGGAACGATCAAATACCAGATCTATCCGTCGCAGCAGCTCGGCAAAGCGTTCGATCATTACGACATGGCGCGTGATGGCATCGCCGACTTCGCCTACGTCAATCCGGGGTATCAGCCCGGGCGCTTCCCGATCATCGCGGCGGGCGAGTTGCCGTTCCTCGTCGGCAAGGCCAAGGGCGGCGACCTCGCGGTCGACGCCTGGTACCGTCAGTACGCCGCGACCGAAATGAAGGACGTCCATTATTGCTTCGCCTTCGTGCTCGATCCGCTGGCGTGGCACTCCACCAATAAGAAGATCGTGGTGCCGGCGGACATCAAGGGCATGAAGGTCCGGCCGGCCCAAGGCACGATTGCCGCCTGGGTGACGCAGCTCGGCGGCACCAATGTGGAGGCCAGCGCGCCGGAGGTGCGCGACGTGCTCGCCAAGGGCGTCGCCGACGCCGTTACCTTCCCCTGGGGCTCGATGTTCCTGTTCGGCATCGACAAAGTGACCAAGTACGACATGGACGAACCGCTCGGTTCGGTGATGTTCGTGTGGATCATGAACAAAGACACTTACGCCGCCATGTCGGCGTCGCAGCAAAAAGTGATTGACGATCACTGTACTTCGCAATGGGCCGCCAGATTCGCCGATCCCTGGGCCGACTTCGAACACGCCGGCCTGGCGAAGATGCAACAGACTCCCGGCCACGAGGTCTACAAGATCTCGGACGAGCAGCTCGCCGAGTGGAAAAAGTCGGCCGAGCCGCTCAAGCAGAAATGGGCGGACGGCGTGAAGAAAGCGGGCGGCGATCCCGACGCGATCTATAAAGGCCTGCAAGCTTCGCTGGCGCAATACGACGCGGGCTTCTGACGGCCGCGCTCACAGTAACGGATGACGGCGGCGAGCATCTCGCCGCCGTCGCCATACCGGACCACTGCAGATGTCCGAAGCCGACCTGCCCGCCGGACCCGCCGTAACCCCTGCCTACCCTCCTCCGGAGGCGGGGGAGGGTGGCGAGGCAGCGCGCAAGCACAACGCGATGGACCGTTTCATCGACGGCATCGAACTGATTGCCGCATTCTTCATCGGCCTCGTCGCGCTCGACATCTTCGTCTCGGTGCTGCTGCGTTATTTCTTCAGCGTGCAGATTCCCGACAGCTACGATTTCGGCCGGCTGCTGCTCGGCATCGTCGTCTTTTGGGGCATCGCCGCAACGTCGTACCGGGGCAATCACATTACCGTCGATCTCGTCTATGCCAATGTCGGCGACCGCATGCAGCGCGTCATCGATGTGTTCGCGACCCTGGTATTGTTGTTCGTGGTGACGGTGCAGACCTACACCTTATTCGACAAAGTCCGCGATACCTACGCCGACAACGTGCTCACCTTCGATCTGCGGCTGCCGGTATGGCCGTTTTTCCTCGTCGCCTGGCTCGGCGACGTCTCGGCGGTGCTGCTGATTGCCGTGCGCACCTACCGGCTGATCTTCCACCCCGAATGGCTCGGCGGCCAGTACCAGTTCAAGCCGGTTGAATGAAGCGGCATCGCATGAGGCAGATGTGAGCTCCGACGCCGTCGCGATTCTCGGCTTCCTGAGCCTATTCGGACTGATGCTATTGCGCGTGCCGGTCGGCATGGCGATGGGGCTCGTCGGGGTCACCGGCTTTTCTTATCTCGTCGGCGGCAACGCGGCGTTGAAAAGCGTCGGGCTGACCTCGATGCGCACGGTGACGGACTACACTTTCGGCGTCATTCCGATGTTCCTGCTGATGGGCGCGTTCGTGTCGAATTCGGGGATGAGCCGCGAGCTGTTCCGCGCGGCGAACGCCTTCGTCGGACACTTCAAGGGCGGGCTGGGCATCGCCACCATCGCCGCCTGCGCCGGTTTCGCCGCGATCTCGGGCTCGTCGGTCGCCACCGCCGCCACTTTCGCCACCGTCGCCTATCCGGAAATGCGGCGCTACAACTACCCGCAGAGCTTTGCCACCGGCGTGATCGCCGCCGGCGGCACGCTCGGCGCTATGCTGCCGCCGTCGACCGTGCTCGCCGTCTACGGCATCATCACCGAGCAGGACATCGGCAAGCTGTTTATCGCCGGCATCATTCCCGGCTTGCTCGCTGCGGCGATGGACATGATGACGGTCGTGCTGATCGGCAAGCTGCGGCCGAAGTTTCTTCCCTCCGCGCCGCGGCATAGTTGGGCGGAGCGCCGCGCCGGATTGCGCGACATCTGGGCGACGCTGCTGCTTTTCGTGCTCGTCATCGGCGGCCTCTATGGCGGGCTGTTTACGCCGACGGAGGCCGGCGGCGTCGGCGCGTCCGGCGCGCTCATTATCGGGGTGGCGCGGGGCAAGCTGTCGCCGAGCGAAATCCGCCGTTCGCTGTTGCAAGCGGTACGCACCGCCGCCGCCGTACTCACGGTGCTGATCGGCGCGCTGTTGTTCGGTTATTTCCTCACCGTGACGCAGACGCCGCAAAAGGTGACCGAATTTCTCACCGGGCTAGGCTTGGGCCGTTATGGCGTGCTGGCGCTCATCATGCTGATGTACATCGTGCTCGGCTGCCTCATGGATTCGCTCGCCATGATCATCCTGACGATCCCGATCATATTTCCGGTGGTCACGCAGCTCGGCTTCGACCCGATCTGGTTCGGCGTGATCATTGTGATGACGGTCGAGCTTGGGCTCATTCATCCGCCGGTCGGGATGAATGTGTTCGTGATCAAGACCGTGGTGCAGGACGTGAGCTTTTCGACGATCTTCGTCGGCGTGCTGCCGTTCATCGTCACCGACCTGGTGCGGCTGGTGATTTTGATCGCGTTTCCGATTCTGGCGCTCTGGCTGCCGTCACATATGTGACGATTAACTCCGCCCGCCGCCGGCGAGCACGGCGCGGGTGGCGCGGTCGGGTCCGAAATCGTCGATGCCGTTGATGGCCAACATGTCGGCAAGCCGGGTGCGCGCGCGATTGACGCGGCTCTTGATGGTGCCGACCGCGCAACCGCAGATCGCCGCGGCATCATCGTAGGAGAAGCCGGAAGCGCCGACCAGGATCAGAGCTTCGCGCTGGTCCGCCGGCAGTTTCGCCAGCGCTACGCGAAATTCCTCGAATTCGACACGGCCGGTCTGCTCGGGATGCGATATCAGCGTCTCCGCATAACGCCCGTCGGCGTCCTCCACTTCGCGCCGCCGCTTGCGGTATTCGGAGCGGAACAGGTTGCGCAAAATCGTGAACAGCCATGCCGGCATGTTGGTGCCGGGCTGAAAGGAGTCGATATGCGCGAGCGCCCGCAACAGCGTTTCCTGCACCAAGTCGTCGGCGCGGTCGATATTGCCGCACAGCGAGATGGCAAATGCGCGCAGGCTCGGCACCGTCGCGAGGACTTGGTCGCGTATGGCAGGGTCGAGTTTCATGCTGCCTGTGTCCACCATCAATCCTGGTCCTGGTCGCTCAACCGGCGAACCAGATCGGCGAGATGCTGCGGCACGCCCTCATTGACGACGTCGTTGTACATGGCGCGCAACTGCTGCCCGATCCGGGCCTGAACTTCGCGTCCGAGGCGGGCTTCGGCCTTGTGGGGACTGGCGACTGGGCTGGCCATTGGATCTTGCATCTCCGGCTTCTCCGCGACCGGCTCCAACGGTTCAAGGTTGGTCTTACGGTGCTTCATCGCGTCGTCTTTTCCCCGTTCGCCCATATTTGCCGATCCATCCCCTGGAACCCTCACACAACGTGCGCTAACGCACTGAGAGGTCCCGTAGTTCCGCCCAAACAGCCGGCGTGGAACTTTTTTTGCGCTGCGGCGTTTTTGCCAGTAACCTCAGCACTATGGAAGGGGAGGGTGTCGTGTCCAATTCGCAAGCCGTACTCCAGCATCTGCCGTCATTGCGCCGCTATGCCCGCGCCCTGACCGGCAGCCAGGCCTCGGGCGATGCCTATGTCGTCGCTACCGTGGAATCGCTCATTGCCAGCCCGAAAATCCTGGAATCGGCCTCCAATTCGCGGGTCGCCCTGTACCGGCTGTTCACCAAAATCTGGAATTCGGTGGCGGTCAACGACAAGGCGGATGCGAGCGAGATCGTCCTGCCGCCCGAGCAACACCTGACCCAGATCACGCCGCGGCCCCGCCAAGCCTTTCTCTTGGTGGCGCTCGAAGGCTTTTCGGAAGAAGACGCGGCCGAAGTTCTCGATTGCGACCTGCACACGCTCCGCGGTCTCGTTGAAGAATCCGGCCGCGAGCTCGCGGCCGAGATCGCAACCGACGTGCTGATCATCGAGGACGAGACATTCATCGCCATGGATATCGAGGCCTTGGTCGAAAGCCTCGGCCATAACGTCATCGGCATCGCCCGCACCCACAGCGAAGCGCTGGCGCTGGCGAAGCAGAAGCGCCCCGGCCTCATACTCGCCGACATTCAGCTTGCCGACGGCAGTTCGGGTCTCGATGCCGTGAACGAATTGCTCGGCTCGTTCGAAGTGCCGGTGATCTTCATCACCGCCTATCCGGAACGGTTTCTGACCGGGCAACGTCCGGAGCCGGCGTTTCTGATCGCCAAACCATTCCAAGTCGCGGTCGTGTCGGCGGTGGTGAGTCAGGCGCTGTTCTTCGGACGCAAGGCGCGGCAGCGCGAGCGCAAGCCCGCCGAGCGCCAAGCGACGCTGTAAATCTCCGAAGCCGTCATTCCGGGGCCGAGCGTCAGCGAGGAGCCCGGAATCCATAAGCCACTGCTCGGGGCGAGTTTTGCTCCGCTGGGGGCTATGGATTCCGGACTCGCCGCTGCGCGGCGATCCGGAATGACGAAACAAAAATCAGGGCGCAGCCGATCGGCATATCGGCTGCGCCCAACACGGCCGGCCAAGCACGGGGGGAGGGGGAAGCAATGGCCGACCGCCATGACAAACCCCGACCGTCGGCTTTGTTCCTCCCCGGCATCTTGGCACGGGCCCCGAAAATATTCCTGTTCGCCGCAGCCGTGCCGTGAACCGCGGGGGCCGCAATCACGACTGAGTGACTGTAGAGCGCCGCGACTGACGGAACCCGGCTTCGCGGCGGACGTTGATTTGCCGGTGTTGTGGTCGGCTTGGGGGCTTTAAGCGTGTCGGATCGATCGCACGTGGGATCGGTTCGGCGTTGCGGAGAAGTCCGATGGCCAAGCAACTGTTCATTCGCACCGCCGGCGCGTTGGGAGTGACATCGCTGGCGCTGCTTTTTGTCAGCCTCGTTCCATTTTTGCGCGCGATTCCGACCGCGGGCGCAGGTCTTACGGTCCCCGCCTTCACCGTGAATCGTGAATTCAAAGGCGATCGGCTGCCGCTTCCTTCCGATATCAACTCGGCGATCTCACGCAACGAATTGCGCTCGCCGCGGCTTTCGGAGACGCCGAAGGAAATACCGATCGGATGTGAACGCGCCTTCTCTCCGGTATCCGCTCCGCGGCTTGCGTATTATTACGCACGTTGCGCCACGTAGTTTGCTTTCACGTAGTTTGGCGTTTCGGTCCGGCGCTTTCGGTTTGGCGTTGTCGCCCGATTCGCCGGAAGGGCCGTAAGGCGCCGCCAAGATCTGTATCGGGCGGCGTGTTCAATGAACCGCTTGGCATTCCCGCGCGTCTCATCAGAAACAAAGTTAACGCCGATTTGCGCAATGCCGCAGCCGTGGCGGCGTTCCGATAGGCGTTTATTTGTTTGTTCGTGGTTGTTGGCTTTAGGCGCGGAACTTTCCGCGTCGTCGACAATTAACGCAATTGAGAGCGGCATTTCAGCGCGGGAGTATGTGCTATGTCGGCAATGCACCGAACGTCAGTTTTTTGCGCCGTCCTGTTTGCGGGCGTGCTCGCCATGCCGGTCGCGCCGGCCTCGGCGCAATCGTTCGCGGCGCTGCCGCAATACGCGCCGCAGGCCGGTCAGCCAAGCGACGCTACGCCTGACGCCGCATCGGATGAGCTTGCGGCGCCGTTGCGCCGGCAGGTGGTGTCTTATCCCGCCGCCGAGCGGCCGGGCACTATCGTCATCGATACCGCGCATGCTTATCTGTATCTGACGCTCGGCGACGGCAAGGCGATGCGTTATGGCATCGGCGTAGGACGCCAGGGGTTCACTTGGTCGGGCGTCGAGACCATCAGGCGAAAGGCCGAATGGCCGGACTGGTTTCCGCCCGCTGAAATGGTCGCCCGGCAGCCCTATCTGCCGCGCTTCGTCGCCGGCGGTCCCGGCAATCCGCTCGGCGCCCGCGCGCTTTACCTCGGCAACACCGATTACCGCATCCACGGCACCAACGATCCCACCTCGATCGGTAAACACGTGTCGAGCGGCTGCATCCGATTGCTCAATGCGGATGTGATCGATCTTTACAATCGCGTCGGCATCGGCACCACGGTCGTCGTGCTGCCGAACGATCGTGGACAGGCTTCGATCGATGACGGCCGCCGCGTCGCCATCCAGGAAAATACCAGCGGTCCGATGACGGCCCGTATCGCCGTAACCGCGCCGGCTGGCGTTTATTGAGCCACACTTAGTTCCGACGCTGGAGCCCGGTTTTGATGGAATCAAAACCGGGCTCCAGCTTTTTGTTCGAGCATGATCTTTTCCGGCCTTCCTTCGCCGCCGAAGCGGGCTTCGCGAAGGCGGGGAACCGGTCTCCATCCTCGGATCAAGTCCGAGGACAGGCTTTTTTCGGGATCATGCTCTCGAACATTCTTGGCATGTGAATTACGGCGGCTGGCGCCCGATGCAGGTGCGTTCCAGCCTCTTTTAATTTTTGCAACCAATTACGATCTTTACGCACTGGGGTGAAGGTGAAAGTGTAAAGGCATGGACATGGCCGATAAGAACATGGCCGATAAGAACATGGCCGATAAGATCATGCCTGAGAACGACAAGTTCGAGAAAATCGAACCGGCGCGGCCTGCGGAACATATTGCTCGAGAATTTTTTGCGAATCTTGCCACTGTCCGTACCGCACTGGAAGCCGGACAGATCGGCGTCTGGTCTTGGGACGTCGTCGCCGACAAAGTAACGTGGTCGAGCAATCTCGAAGCAATTCACGGCATGCCGCCGGGTAGTTTCGATGGCAGCTGGGCGTGCCTTATCGGCAACATCCACCGCGACGATCGATCAAGCGTCGAAGCATCGCTCAAGGAAGCACTGCGCACCAGTTCGGCATTCCGCACCCGCTATCGCGCGCTGCATAAGGACGGTCGCGACGAGGGTTGGATCGAAGTGACCGGAACGGTCACCGCCGAAAACGGCGAGCCCAAGGCGATGTACGGTCTCTGCTATGACGTCACCGGGCGGGTCAATCTCGAAAATGAACTGCGCAGCCGCGCCAAGCAGCAGGAAGCGCTGGCTCAGCTCGGCGAGCGCGCTCTCGTCGAGCCCGGCCTCGAACGGCTGCTCAACGACGCGGTCAGCACGGTCGCGCTCACGCTGTCGGTCGATTTCGTCAAGATCCTGGAGCTTCTTCCGGGCGGCACCGAGCTCGTATTGCGCGCCGGCTTCGGCTGGAAGTCGGACCTCATCGGCACGGTTTTGACGGCGGTAGAGCCGCATAGCTATGCCAAGGTCACTTTGGATTCTTCAACGCCAATCGTCATTGTCGAATTTGCCAGCGAAGACCGCTTCGACGTTCCGCAATATCTCAAGGATCATGATTGCGTCGGCGGCATGCACGTCACCATCGCCGGCCGCGACGGCCGGGCTTACGGCATCCTCGGCGTCGCTACGACGCAGCGGCGGATATTCAGCGCGCAGGATGCATCGTTCCTTACCGCCGTCGGCAATCTTCTCGCCGGCGCCATTCAGCGCCGGCAGCTCGAGCAGCGCCACGAACTGATGATCCGCGACATGCGCCATCGTTCCGGGAATCTGTTTTCCCAGCTCCTGGCTTTGTTCTCGCAGACGGCGCGGACGTCGAAGAGTATTCCCGATCTCGCCAGCAAGTATCAGGCGCGGGTGCTCGCCATGGCCAATGCCCACCGCCTGATCACCGAGGGCGGCTGGAAATCGATCCCGATCATGGAACTGATTTATGCCGTCCTTGGGCCATACGTCGACCGGGCCTCGTTTGACGGCCCGAATATCGATCTCGAACCGGACCCGGTCTTCAATCTCAGCGCGGCGCTGCACGAGCTTGCCGCCAATGCGATCAAGCATGGCAGCCTGTCGCGCCCCAAGGGGCAGCTCGACTTGCGCTGGTCGGTGAACCGCACCCAGCGTGGCATGACCTTGACGCTCGATTGGGTGGAAAAGAACGGTCCGCCGGCGCGGCGGCCGCGCAAGACCGGCTTCGGTGCGCGGCTGATCGATCTCGTCATCCAGCGCCAACTCAACGGTGAAGTGACGCGCTCGTTCTCGCGCAAGGGGCTTGCCGTGAACCTTGTCGTGCCGCTGACGCACGAGCGCTGGCCGTCACCGGCGGCGGCCGGTCGTTCCGAAGCAGTTTAGCGCCGGCCGCGTCCCCTTCCGTCACACCGGCAAACGGGTAAATTGGCATCCGCCGATGGCGGAGGAGGCGACGCGTGAAAGAACAAGTGGTCGGTTTTCAATCCGCGGGCTTGCGCCTGCATGGCGCGCTGGGCGTGCCCGAAGGCTTGCAGCCGTCGGAGCGGCGCGGAGCATTCCTGGTGCTGCACGGCTTCGGCTCCAACAGCGAAAGCCCGACCGTGCTGGCGCCGACGCGGGTCTTAAGCGAGTTCGGCTATGTGACGCTGCGCTTCGACATGCGCGGCTGCGGCAAGAGCGAGGGCGAGTTCGGCCGCGTCATCTGTCTCGAACAGGTCGAGGATCTGGGCAATGCGCTCAACTTTCTCGCCACCCATCCCGCGGTCGATCCCGACCGCATCGGCGCCATCGGGTCGAGCTTCGGCGGCGCGGTCGCGGTCTATGCCGGCGGCACCAATCAGCGCCTCGCCGCGGTCATCTCCAATGGCGGTTGGGGCCATGGCGAGCGCAAATTCCGCGGCCAGCATCCGACGCCGCAGGCCTGGGCGAAATTCACCAAAATGCTCGAAGAGGGCCGCGCCTACCGCGCCCGCACCGGCAAATCGCTGATGGTGCCGCGCTACGACATCGTGCCGATCCCCAACCATGTGCGCGAAAACCTGGAGCGGCAGCGCGTCGGCATGCTGGCGCCCAATTCCGTGGAGATGTTTCCCGCCGAGACGGCGCAGAGCATGTTCGACTTTCGCGCCGAGGAGGTGGTGGGCAAGATCGCGCCGCGCCCGCTGCTGCTCATTCATGCCGCTAACGATTCGGTGACGCCGACCGAGCAGTCGATCGAAATGTTCAAGCGCGCCGGCCAGCCAAGCGAGCTGCATCTGTTCAGCGGGCTCGATCACTTCCTGTTCGCGGAGAATTCGACGCGGGTGTGGTCGCTGTTGCGCAACTGGCTCGACGGCTATTTCCCGGCGGCGAAATGAGCCAGAAAATCGCCGTCGGCCACGATGAGCTCGGCCGCTTCATCCGCGACGTGCTCGTCGCCCACGGCGCGCGCGAACAGGACGCCGCCATCGTCGCCGAGGGATTGGTCTGGGCCAATTTGCGCGGCGGCGACGGCCACGGCGTCTCGCGGCTGCCGCGCTACGTCAAACTTCTCGCGAATGGCGAAATCGATATGAAGGTCGAGCCACGCCTGACGCATGACCGCGCCGCGACGTTCGTGCTCGACTGCGGCCACGGTTTTGGCCCGGTCGCGGTCATGCAGGCCGCCGCGATCGCGGTTAAGCGGGCAAAGGCGACCGGCATCTGCTTCGGGCTGGTTCGCGAAACCACGCATACCGGCGCCATCGGCCGCTACGCGCAATGGATCGCGGAGCGTGGCTGCGCCGCCGTGCTGCTGGGCGCCGGACCCGCTTTGATGGCCTATCACGGCGCGCGGGTCGCCAGCATGGCCACGAGTCCCATTGCGATTGCGGTGCCGAGCGGCAACGGCCCGATCGTTCTCGACATGGCGACCTCGACGATCTCCAACGGCAAGATCTTGCAGGCCCGCTCAACCGGCGCGCAGTTGCCGCCAAACACGGTGCTGAGCGCCGAGGGCGAGCCCACCACCGATCCCGGCAAGGCCGAGATTTTGCTGCCGCTCGGCGGGCCCAAGGGCTCGGGCCTCGGCTTTATGTTCGAAATGCTGGCGAGCGTGCTTGCCTCGGCGCCGATCCAGGCGCGCACGCTCGGCCCGGAAAAGCGCACGCGCAATACCGGAAATACCGCGATGTTCGTCATCGATATCGAAAGCTTCCGGCCGCTCGCCGGTTACACGCACGACGTCGACGTGCTGGCGGCGATTCTCAAGGCGCTGCCGCGGCAAGCGGGATTCGACGAGATTTTGCTGCCCGGCGAGCGCTCCGGCCGCACCGAAGCGTTGCGCCGCAAATCCGGCATTCCGATTCCGGGAAAGCTGTGGGCGGAGCTGGAAGCGATCGCGAAGGCGCACGCGGTCAAAATGCCGGCGCTCTTGTCCGCCCCCGCGAAGTGAAACGTAGCGGCGGAGAGGGAAAAGTTTTACCCCTGCGCGAGTTTCAGCCCGACCAGCCGGTCGAGCGTCGCGTGATCGGCAAGGAGTTCCGCCGAAGGGCCGCTATGGGCGATGCGGCCGCGTTCGAGAACGAGCGCGTGCTGCGTCAGCGGCAGCGCGATCTCGACATGCTGCTCGACCAGGATGAAGGCATTGCCGCCTTCTCTGGTCATGCGGCCGATTGCGCTGCTGAGTTCCTCGACGACGATCGGAGCCAGGCCTTCGAGCGGCTCGTCGAGCAACAGCAGCGCCGGATTGGTCATCAGCGCGCGCGCGATCGCCAGCATCTGCTGCTCGCCGCCGGAGAGCTGATTGCCGAGATTGCGCCGGCGCTCGGCGAGGCGGGGGAACAGATCGTACACGGCGGGCAAGTCCCAGCGGCCGGCGCGCGCCGCGACGGTGAGGTTTTCCTCCACCGTCAGAGTGGAAAAAATCTCACGCTCCTGCGCCACCCAGCCGATGCCGGCGAGCGCGCGGCGGTGCGGCGCGCGCGCGGTAATGTCCTCGCCGCGCCAGAGGATGCGGCCGCGGCCGACCTGGGTATAGCCCATGATGGTGAGAAGCAGCGTCGACTTGCCGACGCCGTTGCGCCCAAGCACGGCGAGCCCGCCGCGTTCCGGCAGATCGAACGATACGCCGTCGAGCACCACGGCGGGACCGTAGCCGGCGCGGATGTCGCGGCAGCGAAAGCAGCGGCTCGGTCTAGCCGGTCCGGCGCGGCTCCCCGTCTTGCCGAGATAGACCGCGCGCACGCGCGGATCGGAGGCGATCTCGGCCGGCGTGCCTTCGACGAGAACGCGGCCGCCGACCAGCACGATGACCCGGGAGGCGAAGCGGAAACACGAGATCCATGTCATGCTCGATGAACAGACACGGTGATGTCGCGCGACAGGCCGGCGATGGCGGCGAACAGATTCCTTGCTTTCGTCGCGCGGCACGCCCGCCGCCGGCTCGTCGAGCAGCAACACTTTGGGCCGGGTCGCCAGCGCCAGCGCGATTTCGAGCAGGCGCTGCTGGCCGTAGGGCAGTTCACGCGTCAGGCGATGGCAGGCCGAAGCCAGCATCAAGCGCGGCGAGAATGTCATAGGCTTCGTCGATTTCATGCCGGTAGGCGGTGAGCTGCCGCCACCAGGTTTGCGGCGACGCGGCGGCGCTCGCAGACCGCAAGCGTCACCGACTTCGAGCGCGGTGAGATGCGGAAACAGCGAATTGATCTGGAAGGTGCGGACCAGGCCGAGCCGCACCCGCTGGTCCGGCGGCAGCGCGGTAATGTCGTCGGTGCCGAGAAAAATGCGGCCGGCGTCGGGCTGCAGCATGCCGGTCATCAGATTGATCAGCGTGGTCTTGCCGGCGCCGTTCGGGCCGATCAGCGCATAGCGCACGCCCGCCGGCAGGTCGAGCTCGACGTCGGCGGCGACGACAGCGAGCCGAAGCTCTTGTTCACCCCGCGCGCGGTCAGCGCGGTTTCGCTCACGGTTGCGGCCTTGGCGCGGCGCGTCAAGCAGCGACAACCCGCCGAGAATGCCGTTCGGCAGGAACATGACCACGGCGATCAGCAGAAGGCCGATCCAAAAATACCAGATATTGCGGATTCAATCCGGAAAACTGGTCGCGCGCGACCATATAGACGGCGGCGCCGATCAGCCCGCCGTAAAGCCGGCCGGTGCCGCCGAGGATCAGCATCACCAGTACGTCGGCCGAACGCTGGAAGCCGAGCGATTCGAGCGACACCGTCTCGGTGGTCTGCGCCAGCATGGCGCCGGCAATGCCGGCGATGGTGGCGGCGATCGTGTAGATGGTGCGGATATGCGAATGCGGTCGGCGCGCCGATTGCCGGCATGCGCGCGCCGTTCTCGCGGATGCCGCGCAGCGCCAATCCGAACGGCGAATGGATGAGCCGCCGCGCCACGAGGAAAATGACGAACAGCACGATCAAGCGAATAGCTGTAGGCGGTATAGCCATACAGATCGAACTCGAACTTGCCGAGGATCGGCCAGGTATGGATGCCTTGCAGGCCGTCAAAGCCGCCGGTGAGCCAGCTCGCGCTGTTCGCCGCCTCCTGCAGCACCAGGCCGATGACCGAGCGTGATCATGATCAGCGCCAGGTGGCGGAAGCGCGCGATGATGAAGCTCGTGAGATAGCCGAAAATGCCGGCGGCGAGGCCCGCGATCAACAGCCCGGACAGCGGTTCGCCCCAGCCCCGGGTGGAGATCAAGCCCGGCGGTATAGGCGCCGACGCCGAAATAGGCGGCGTGACCGAGCGAGATGATGCCGGCAAAAGCCGAGGATGAGATCGAGCGACAGCGCGAACAAGGCCGTGATCGCGATCTGGCTCGCCAGCACCAGATAGTTCGGCGCGAGCACGAAGGGCAGCAAGCGTGGCGAGCCAGAAAGCGATCTCGCTCCAGCGCCAGCGGATCTGCGCGCTGCAGATAGTCAGTGCGGGGCCGGCGATGGTCTGCGTGGTCACGCCTAGCGTCTCCCGAACAGGCCGGTCGGCCGCCACATCATCAGCACCATCATCACCAGATAGATGAGGAAGGAACCGAGCGCGGGCACGTAATACTTGCCGGCGATGTCGCTGACCCCGAGCAGCATGGCGGCGACGAACGATGCCCGCAATCGAGCCGAGCCCGCCGACCGACGACCACGATCAGCACATAGATGAGGTAGGTCAGCGCGAACGACGGATCGAGCCCGACCATCGCGATGGCGAGCGCGCCGCCGAGGCCGGCAAGCCCGCTGCCGAGCGCAAAGGTGATCGCGAACAGGCTGTCGACGTCGATGCCGAGCCCGCGCGCCATGCGCTGATTGTTCACCGCGGCGCGCACCTGCGCGCCGAAGCGGGTCGATTCGATCGTGACGACGAGCAGCGACCGTGATCAGCAACGCCGTTGCGATCAGGAACAGCCGATAGATGGCGAAGATCGAGCCCCAGGAAGTTGATCGAGCCGCGCAGATAAGGCGGCAATTGCACCGGCTGCTACGTCCGTTCCGTAGATATAGGCCGCCGCCGCGATCGAGACGAAGACGATGCCGATGGTGAGCAGGCACTGATTGAGTTCGCTGGCGTTATAGAAGCGCCGGAAGAACAGCCGTTCGAGCACGATGCTGGCCGCGGCGGCGGCGATGAACGCCACCGGCAGCGTCGCGAAGAACGGCCAGCCCAATGCGTTCATCAGCGTGACGGTGACATAGCCGCCGAGCATGGCAAAGCTGCAGTGCGCCAGGTTGACGAAATTCATCATCCCGAGCGTCACCGACAGCCCGACCGACATCAGGAACAGCAGCATTCCGTAGGCCAGGCCGTCGAACAGCACGCCGAAGACGGGAGGCATGGCCGGCAGCCTATGCGATGACTGTATGCCGTCGTGTTAGTCGTCGCGCGCTGCGTCATCACTTCTTCGCGTGCACCGGATCCTTGACGTTCGGGCACGCTATCGAACTCGACATTGACGCAGACCCGTGCCGGGACCTTCTCGACGCGGCGGATGTAGACGGTCTGGACGATGTCGCGGGTCTCCGGATCGATCATGATCGGGCCGCGCGGGCTCTCCCAGCTCATGCCCTTGGCGGCCGCGATCAGCGAATCGCCGTCGGCCTTGCCGCCGGTCTTCTCCAGTGCCGCGTAGATCAGGTGCGCGCCGTCGTAGCCGCCGATCGAGAAGAAGTCCGGATTGCGGTGGAACTCGTCGTTATACGCTTTGACGAATTCCTGGTTCATCGGCGACTGATGATTGTAGTCGTAGTCGGACACCGTGATGATGCCGAGCGCGACGTCGCCCATGCTTTGCAGCGCGGTTTCGGACGCAAGCGCGTCCTGGCCGAGGATTTTCGATCTTCTTGGTGTCGATGCCCCGCTCGGCGAGCGCCTTGCCGACCGCGGCCGGCTGCGCGCCGCCGGGAATCCAGATGTAGATCGCGTCCGGATTCTTGTCCTTCGCCGCCTGGATGAAGGCGGAGAAATCCGGATTGGCCACCGGGAAGCGGACCGAGCCGACAACCTCGCCGCCGCCTTCCTTGAAGCCCTTCTGGAACCAGGTTCTCGGCGTCGATCCCCGGGCCGTAGTCGGAGACCATCGTATAGACAGTCTTGATGCCGTTCTTGGCCGCCCATTTGCCGAGCGTGTAGTTCAGCTGCGGCGTCGTCGACGAGGTGCGGGCGATGTAGGGCGACTTGTCGGTGATGATCGAGGTCGCCGCGTTCATGACCACCATGAACTTTTCGCTTCGGCGGAGACGTCGGCGGCGGCAAGCGCGTTCGGCGTCAGCGAGAAGCCGCCGAAGATATCGGCGTTGTCGCGCACCACGAGTTCCTGCGCCAGCCGTTTGGCGATATCGGGCGCGATGCCGCCGGTGTCCTTGCGGATGAGCTCGATCTTCTTGCCGGCGACCGTGTCGCCGTGCTGCTTCATATACAGCGTGATGCCGTGATCGATCTGCGTCGCCGGTGTCGGCGAATTGACCGGAATACTCGTTGATAATCCCGACCTTGACCGTATCTTGCGCGTTGGCCGGGCCGAGGCCGAACACCGCCAGCGCGAGGCCAGCCGCACCGTATAAGAATTTTTGCATTACTCCCTCCCAGTTCGAGTGATGTTTATGCCGGTTTCGAAGCATATCCTCGTCCAGGTTGAGCGCGAGTGCAACGCGTGTTTATTGAGGCGGTTTCGGAGTGGGCCGCGGCCCCGCTGGCGAACTGCTCAGTGCGCATCCCGATTGGGCAGTGGTCGAGAAATGACCGGGATCGGCACATGGAGCCGCAGGCTAAGCATCCGCAAGCACGATCGACGAGGCGGAAGTCGCGCGATTTTCGCGGATCTGCCGGGCAATGGTGGGATCGCACGCGGTCCGATGGCGGCGCTGCATAAGTTCAATCCGGTCCGCCTCGCTTATATCCGCGACCGCGCCGCCGCGCATTTCGGCCGCGATCCGACGCGGCTCGACAGCCTCGCCGGTCTGCGCATGCTCGATATCGGCTGCGGCGGCGGCATCTTTCCGAACCGCTAGCGCGACTTGGCGCGACCCTTGTTGGCGCCGATCCCGTCGGAGAGCAACATCGCGGTGGCGCAGCACCACGCCGCGCAAGTCGGGACTTTCGATCGATTACCGCTGCACGACCGCCGAGGCGCTGGCGGAGGCCGGCGAGCGCTTTCGACGTGGTGCTCGCCATGGAAGTGGTCGAGCACGTCGCCGATGTCGGTCTGTTCATCGAGGTCGCGGCCGAGCTGGTGAAGCCGGGCGGTCTGCTCTTTGTCGCCACGCTCAATCGCACCATGAAAAGCTTCGCGCTGGCGATCGTCGGCGCCGAATACATTTTGCGCTGGTTGCCGCGCGGCACCCATCAGTGGGACAAATTCATCACGCCCAACGAACTCGAAATCGCCATCGAGCAAAGCGGCATGCAAGTCGCCAGCGAGACCGGAGTGATCTACAATCTGCTCGCCGACCGCTGGCAGCTTTCCACCGACATGGACGTCAATTACATGGTCGTGGCTGAAAAGAGTTTGGCGGAAAAGGCGGCGTGATGCTCACGTGACTGCGTATCCTTGGCTCTGGGTCGTCTTCACCGTCATCGCCGCGTGCCGCGCAAACGGTGCGCAATGCGATGCAGCGCGAGCTGACGCGGCAGCCTCGGCACAGTCGGCGCGACGCATGTCCGATTTCTGTTCGGCTTTCCCTTTGCGCTTGTCTTCCTCGTTATTTTGCTGTTGGGGACGGCCGTGCCGCTGCCGCGGCCCGGCTGGACATTTTGGCCATGGGTCATCGCCGGCGCTTTACGCCCAGATCGCCGCGACAGCGCTGATGCTCGTCGCGATGGGCGAGCGCTCGTTCGTCGTCACCATCGCTTACACTCAAGACCGAGCCGATCCAGGTCGCGATCTTCGGCTTGATCTTCCTCGGCGATGCGGTGACCTTGCCGATGATGATTGCGATCCTCGTCGCCACCGCAGGCGTGATCGTCATGTCGATCAAACCGGGCGGCATGGTGGGCGGCCTGAGGCCGACGCTGCTGGGTCTGGCCTCGGGCGGCATGTTCGCGCTGTCGGCGATCGGCTATCGCGGCGCCATCCTCAATCTTGGCATGCCGCAACTACGTGATGGCGGCGACCTTCACGCTCGTGATCGGGCTCGCCATGCAGGCCGTCACGCTTTCGCTTTATCTCTGGCTGCGCCAGCCGAGCGTGATGTCGGCGATTGCTGCGGTCTTGGAAGCCGTCACTGTTCGCCGGCTTCATGGGCGCGCTCGCCTCGCAATTCTGGTTTCTCGCCTTCGCGCTCGCGACCGCCGCAAGCGTGCGCACGCTCGCCTTAGTCGAGGTTCTGTTCGCGCAGCTCGTCGCGCGCTTTGCGTTCGGTCAGAAAACGACCGCGCGCGAAGCGATCGGCATGGTGCTCGTCGTCGCCGGCGTCGTGCTGCTGATACTGGCGTATTAGTTCTTATCGTCCGGCAGGATCGGCAGCGGATGGAATTCGATGCCTTCTTCGTGCAATTCTTTGGCCTCTTCCGGCGAGGCCTCGCCATAGATCGAGCGGTGCTCGGTCTCGCCATAATGGATCTTGCGCGCCTCTTCCGGGAATTGGGGCCCGACATAACTCGCGTTCTTGGTGATGTGGTCGCGCAGCTCTTTCAGCTTCTGCCGCAGTTCGCGCTCCGGCGGCGACATCATCGCGACCGGATTCTTTGGCGGCATCGGTGGCATCGGCGCCGGCTGAAGCGGCGGCGGTGTTGGATCGGCGGTGCGGGCGATGGGCCTGGCGGCTGCGGCCCGGCCGCCTCCGCCGAACCTGAGGAGAGATTCGGCGCCATGATCGCCTTTTCGACCTTCGCGGAGCCGCAAACCGGACAAGTCACCAGCGATTGCTTCGCCTGCTTGTCGTAAGCGGCCGAATTCTGGAACCAGCTTTCGAAAGTGTGGCCTTGGTCGCAGGCGAGCGCGTAGCGGATCATAACGGCTCCCGCACGGCGTGAAGGTAGGTCGGCTCGGCCATCGGCTCGACCAGTTCGAAACGCCGGCCGTGATGCAGCGACGGAATGCGCGCCCGCGCCGCCGCGACTTCGGCCAGATCGATCTCCGCGATCAGTACGGCCGGCTCGACGCCGCCCTCGACAAGAATGCGACCCCACGGATCGACGACGAGCGAATGGCCGAAAGTCTCGCGTCCGTTTTCGTGCTTGCCGCCTTGCGCCGCGGCGAACACAAAGCAGCCGTTTTCGATGGCGCGCGCCCGCAACAAGACGTGCCAATGCGCCTCTCCGGTCTGCCGGGTGAAGGCCGACGGTATCGCCAGGAATGAAGCGCCCGCCTCGGCCAGCGCGCGGTAGAGCGCCGGAAAACGCAAGTCGTAACAGACCGTCAAGCCGAGCCGGCCCCATGGCAAATCGGCGACGACCGCAAGCTCGCCGGAGCGATAATTGTTGGATTCGCGATAGCTCTCGCCGCCGGCGAGATCGACGTCGAACATATGAATCTTGTCATAGCGGGCGGCGATGTCGCCCTTGCGGTCGATCAGGAACGAGCGATTCACGGCCTTCTCCGGCGATGCCTTGATCGCAAGCGAGCCGATATGGACGAAAATCCCGAGCTTGCGCGCGACCTCCCGCAATGTCGCCAGTATCGGGTCGTGCTCTTCGGCGACGATATTGGCAAACAAATGGTCGCGCTTGAGCGCCAAAATATTCGTCATTTCCGGGGTCAGCACATAATCGGCGCCGGCGCGCTTGGCCTCGTCGATCGCCGCCAGCGCCGCCACAAGATTGGCTTGCGGGTCGAGTCCCGACCGCATCTGAATGAGGCCGACCTTGAAAGCGGAAGTCTTCGCCGCGCTCATGTTGGCGGTCCTTTTGCCGGCTGTTCCTTGACTCGCGCCAGTAAAGGATCGAGCTTGCCGGCCTCCTCAAGGGCATAGAGATCGTCGCAGCCGCCGACATGGGTGGTGCCGATGAAAATCTGCGGGTAGGTGCTGCGGCCGTTGGCGCGCTGGATCATCTCTTTGCGTTTGTCCCGGTTGCCGCTGACGTCGATCTCATGAAAGCTGACGCCCTTACGGGAGAGCAGTTCCTTTGCATCGTGGCAATAGGGGCAGTAGCGAATGGTATAGATGTCGATTGCGGCCATGTTATTGCGGCCATGCTATTACGGCCATGCTATTACGGCCATCTCTCTGTGTAATGATGCTGCTTAATTTCTATCAAATTGTTTATATGGACGTTCGCACCGGATCGGCAACCCTGGCAAAAATCAGCACATCGACATTGGCGGCGCCGGCGCGCAACAGCGCCCGCGCGCAGCCGTCGACCGTGGCGCCGGAGGTGAGCACGTCGTCGACCAGAACGAGGCGGCGGCCGGCGACCGCGCCTCTGCCTTCCGCCGGCACGCGGAATGCGCCTTGGACATTGGCGGCGCGCTCGGATCGCGACAGCCCGACCTGCTGCGCGGTAGGCTTGACGCGCTTGAGCGCGCCGGCGGCGACAGGCACCCCGCATTCCGCGGAAATTGCGCTGGCGAGCATGGCGGATTGGTTGAAGCGCCGCGCCCACAAGCGGCGCCAGTGCAGCGGTACTGGAACGAGCGCATCGGCCTCGGCCAGGAGCTCAGCCCCGGCACGGCTGATCCACCGCCCCATCATCGGTGCGAGATCGAGCCGATCGCCATATTTGAGGGCATGCACCAACGCGCGCGAAATCTCGTCGAAGCGCACGGCGGCGCGGGCGTGCTGATAGGCCGGCGGGTCGGCGATCGCCTCCATGGACAAAATGCCCGGACCCGGGTCATAGACGAAGGGAATGCCGAGCCGCTCGCAATAGGGGCGGGTGATGAAGGAAAGCTTCGACCAGCACGCCGGACAGAGGCCCCGGCCTTCGACCGGCGCGCGGCAGGCCGGGCAGAGCGGCGGCAAAGCGAGATCGAGCGTCGTGCGCAACACCGCGCGCACCGCATCAGCGGCGCGTTTGATCTGCACAGGCACAGCAATACCGGCCGAGGGCATCATGACGCCACGCTATCGCGCTATAATGGAAATGTCATCGTCCCAAAGAAAGTTATGACCGAAGGCCCTGTGATTTTCGACCGTGCGCTCATTCGCGAGCGCCGCCGCCGCGCGGCGGCGTTGGGTCCGGCGACGTTTTTGCTCGATCGCGTGGCCGGGGATTTCGCCGATCGGCTCGCTGCGGTGCTGCGCCGCTTCGAGCTTACGCTCGATCTCGGCACGCCCGGCGAGGCGGTGAGGGCGGCGCTGTCCCGCCTCGATTCGATCGGTACAATCGTTAAGACCGATTCGCTGTCTCCGTCCGGGGCGCCGCGCGCGGGAAAACTCGTCGCCGCCGACGAGGAGGCGTTGCCGTTCGGCGATGGCACGCTCGATCTCGTCGTGTCGGCGCTGGCGCTGCAATTCGTCAACGATCTGCCGGGGGTATTCATCCAGATCCGTCGCGCGTTAAAGCCCGACGGATTGTTTCTCGCCGCGCTGCTCGGCGGCGAGACCCTGACCGAACTGCGCCAGTCGTTCGCCGCGGCGGAGAGCGAAATAGAGGGCGGGGCTTCGCCCCGCGTGGCGCCGTTCGCCGATCTGCGCGAACTCGGAGCGCTATTGCAGCGTGCGGGATTCGCCCTGCCGGTCACCGACGTCGACCGCCTCACCGTGCGCTACGATTCCGCCTTCGAATTGATGCACGATCTGCGGCGCATGGGCGCGACCAACGCGCTTCGCGCCCGCCGCCACGCGCCGCTCAAGCGCGCGACGCTCCATCGGATGTCCGAAATCTACGCGCAGCGTTTTGCCGACACTGACGGACGCTTGCGCGCGACGTTCGAGATTGTTTGGCTGTCGGGTTGGGCGCCGCATCCGAGCCAGCAGCAGCCGCTTAAGCCGGGCGCGGCGAAAGCACGGCTCGCCGACGCGCTGGGGACGAGTGAGATTTCTGCGGGCGAGAAGGCCGGCGGTTAGGCCGACGGCTTATTTCATCGCCGTGGCGACGTTCGAATACATGCCCTGGACGGATGAGCCGAGCGTCACGATCGTGGTGGCGATCGCGACCGCGATGCCCGACGCGATCATTGCATATTCGATTGCGGTGGCCCCGCCATCGTCGTGCATGAAGCGCAGAGCAAGAGAGACGATCGGCGATTTTTCGAGCTTTGACATGGTCTTTAGGCCTTCTGGCGTTCAGATCATAATAGCGTCGTGAGGTGCGAGATCAGCGGTTCGTCGGCAGGCGGCATCGGATAATTTCGCAGCTCATGCGGCCGCACCCATTTAAGCTGCTGTGCCTCCCGCGCCTCGACGAACCCTTCCCATCGCCGGCAGACGTACAGCGGCATGAGCAGGTAGAAGTCGGGATAGAGGTGGCTCGCAAAGGTCAGCGGCGCGAGGCACTCCTCCTTGACGGCGATTCCCAGTTCCTCCTTCAGCTCACGAATCAAGCTTTGCTCAGGCCGTTCGCCGGGCTCGACCTTGCCGCCGGGAAACTCCCACAAGCCCGCCATCGATTTGCCCGGCGGACGTTGTGCGATCAGCACGCGGCCGTCGGGATCGATCAGCGCGCAGGCGGCGACGAGAACGAGTCTGACGCTCACGGCCGGCCTCAATCTAGGGACTGGAGGGTAAAGGCATGCTCAATCCGATCGCTTACTTAGCCGCATTCGCCGCATTGGTTAATGGCAGGTCAATGGCTACCGGATCAATTCCAGAACCGCATCGGCAAAGGCTTGCGGCGCTTCCTGCGGCGGGTTGTGACCGACCCCCGGCAGCACGCGCCGCGCAAAAGGCCCGGTGAAATAGGCGCTGTGCTTTGCCGTGGATTCCGGCGGCTGGACGCCGTCGGCCGCGCCCTGCAACGCGATCGTCGGCACCGCGATCTTGGGCTGCGCGGCAAGCCGCGCTTCGATTGCCTCCAGCGCCGGGTCACCGGCGGCATAACCGAAGCGATGGCGGTAGGATTGGATCGTTACCGCGACAAAATCCGGATTGTCGAACGAGCCCGCGCTGCGCTCGAAGGTGGCGTCGTCGCAAGTCCACGGCGGCGACCAGAGCTGCCAGAGCAAGCGGGCGAATGCCCGCCGATTGGCTTCGAGCCCCGCGCGCCCGCGCTCGCTATGAAAATAATATTGGTACCAGAGCCGGTGCTCCGACTGGGGATCGAGCGGTTTCACGGCGGCGGGGATATTTTGCAGGTTGTAGCCGTTGCCGGTGACCAGGCCGCGCACGCGTTCCGGCCATAGCGCCGCGACGATGCAGGCGGCGCGGCCGCCCCAGTCGAAACCCGCAAGCACGGCGCGTTCGATTGCGAGCGCATCCATCAATTCGCGCAAATCGTTGCCGAGCGCCGCCTGCTGGCCCGAGCGCGGCGTTTGCGCGGAGAGGAATCGCGTCGGACCGAAACCGCGCAGATAAGGCACGATGATGCGGCAACTCGCGGCAGAGCGGCGGGATGACATCATCGTAGCAGCGCGGATCGTACGGCCAGCCGTGCAGCAAAAACACCGGCACGCCGTCCGCAGCGCCGCTCTCCTCGTACGCGACGTCGAGCGTCGTGGTGCGAATGTGTTTGATCGCGGCCGGCATCTCTAACTGCGGTAGTCGCCGTTGATCGCGACATATTCCTTGGTCAGGTCGCAAGTCAGCACGCGGTCGCGGCCTTTGCCGAGGCCGAGCGCCACCTTGAGCGTGATCTCGGGCTTCTTCATCGCTGGCGGCGACGGCAGCCTCGTCATAGGCCGGATCGCGCGCGCCTCTATGCGCGACGCGGATGCCGTTAAACCAGATCGACAGCCGGTCGCGGTCGGCCGGTTCGCCGGCTTTGCCGACCGCCATGACGACGCGGCCCCAATTGGCGTCCTCGCCGGCGATCGCGGTCTTGACCAGCGGCGAATTGGCGATCGACAGCGCGATGCGGCGTGCGGAAATCTTCGATACCGCGCCCTCGACCGTGATCTCGACCAGCTTGCGCGCGCCCTCGCCGTCGCGCGCCACCTGTTCGGAAAGATCGGCGAGCACGGTGTTGAGCGCCTTGCGGAACGGGATGAGGCGCGGATCGTGAGCGCGCGCAATGCGCGGCGCGCGGCGCCGCGCCGGTGGCAAAAGCGAGCAAGGTGTCCGAGGTTGACGTGTCGCCATCGATGGTGACGGCGTTGAAAGTATCGACGACGCCCTCGCGCAACAGGGCCTGCAATGCCGGCGCCGCGATCGGCGCATCGGTGAAAACGAAAGCCAGCATGGTCGCCATGTCGGGCGCGATCATGCCGGCGCCCTTGGCAAAGCCGTTGATGGTGACCTCCGTTCCGACGAGACGCGCCCGTGCGGTGGCGAGCTTGGGAAACGTGTCGGTGGTCATGATGGCGCCGGCGGCGTCGGTATAGCCATTGGCGGTGGCCTCGATCGCAAGCCTTGTCAAAACTCCATCGAAGGCCTGCGCCGGCAGCGGTTCGCCGATCACGCCGGTCGAAGCAAGAAACACTTCGGCGGTCTTGCAGCCCACCGCGGCGGCGGCAAGTTTCGCGGTCAAGGCGCAAGCCTCGCGTCCGTTTTTGCCGGTGAACGCATTGGCGTTGCCGGAATTGACTACAAGCGCGCGGGCGCGCGCGCCCTTAAGCCTGGCGCGGCACCATTCGACCGGCGCGGATGGGCATTTCGAGCGTGTGAACACGCCTGCGACACTGGTGCCTTCGTCGAAGACAGCCAGCAAAACGTCGGTGCGATCCCGGTAACGAATGCCGGCGGCGGCCGTCGCCAACCGAACGCCGGCGATGACCGGCATGTCGGGCATCGTTTTCGGAGCGAGCGGGGAAATGGGAGTCCCGGCCACAGTGAAACCCATCAATTTGTCATGGCCGTCAGGCATGGCGAATCGAGAGATTCGTCACTTCTTCGCCGGCGCTGCCGGATTGAGCGCCGAAGGATCCGGCGCCGGTGCAGGCTTGTCGAGGCGCTCGATGGTTGCCGATTTGCGCAAATTCTCGACAAGTTCGGCCTGCGCCTTGTGGGCAACGAAATTTTCGAGCTGGCCGTGCACTTCGTCGAAGGTCGGAGTGGGCTTCATGCGCTTATCCTCGACCTTGATGATGTGCCAGCCGAACTGCGTATGGACCGGATCGGAAACCTGTCCCTTGTCGAGCTTGAACGCGGCTTCGGAGAATTCGGGAACCATCTGGTCCTTGGTAAAGTATCCGAGATCGCCGCCATCGGCCGCGCCCGGGTCTTTGGATTTTTCCTTAGCCAGCGCGGCGAAATCCGCGCCCTTCTTCAGCTCGGCTTCGATCTCGTTCGCCTCTGCTTCGGTTGGAACCAGGATATGGCGCGCGTGCACCTCTTCCTCGGGCGGCATCTGCTTGACCGCCTCGTCATAGACCTTGTGCATCGCTTCGTCGGTCAAGGCGGCCTTGCCGGTATCTTGCAACAGCGTTTCCATCAATACCTTGTTGCGCTCGAACTCGACACGGTGCTTGACGTCGTCACGATCGCCGATCTTCTGCTTGTCGGCGACCTGCGCCAGGATGATGACGTCGGAGAGATAAGTGATGAGGTATTCGCGTTTCTGATCGGGCGCCATTTGCGGCATGCTGGCGCCGACCTCATCCTCGGCCAGCACCAGATCGCTCTGGCGGATATCGACGCCGTTGACGCGGGCGACGAGCGGATCGGAATCCTGCGCCCTTACGACGGCTGGTGCGGCAAGGAACGCGGCGAGCGCAAATGCGCCGAGCGCGCGGGCGAACGGGCGGGTGGCGGCCATAAACACAGTCCTTTGGCGAGGCGGTGCATTACCGGGTTGTTGTAGGGTATCGGACGCATAAGCCTGCGGTCCGGGGTTGGGCGGACACTCGCCGAAACGCCCGCCCTTGGCAATGGCGGAATCGGACTACCCCCGAGCGCCCGAAAACGCGGCTTGCATTGACAAGAAATCGACCCCCTCCTATCTCTCCGACAGGCATTGGGACGTTCAGTCGCGTTGCAGAAGCCCAAATAGCGCCGCATTTTCCGTCGGTTGGACACACGCCGCCGGCGAGAACAGACAGAGCATGATCCCGAGCAGTGGGAACCGGTTTTCGGACACGATTGTGCGCCATCAAGCCGCCCGGCGGGCAAGCCCGAAATTGAGAAGATCCAAAAGGATGATGCGATGATCGGCGCTGTCGCCCGCAAGCTGTTCGGTTCCTCCAACGAACGTCGTATCCGCGCTTATCGGCCCCGCGTCGATGAGGTCAACGCGCTGGAAAAGGAACTGGAAGCGCTCTCCGACGAGGCCTTGCGCGCGCGCACCGACGAATTCAAGAAACAACTCGCCGAGGGTCAGACGCTCGACGACATCCTGGTGCCGGCCTTCGCCACCGTCCGCGAAGCCGGCAAGCGCACGTTGGGCCAGCGCCATTTCGACGTCCAGCTCATCGGCGGCATGGTCCTGCACGAAGGCAAGATTTCCGAAATGAAGACCGGCGAAGGCAAGACGTTGGTCGCCACGCTACCCGTCTATCTCAATGCCCTTGCCGGGCGCGGCGTTCATGTCGTCACCGTCAACGACTATCTGGCCAAACGCGACGCCGAATGGATGGGTCAGATCTACAAATTCCTGGGACTTACGGTCGGCGTCATCGTGCACGGGCTCGACGACGAGCAGCGCAAAAAGCAATACGACTGCGACGTCACCTACGGCACCAATAACGAGCTTGGTTTCGATTATCTGCGCGACAATATGAAATACCGGCTCGAAGACATGGTGCAGCGCGGCCACACCTACGCCATTGTCGACGAGGTCGACTCGATTCTGATCGATGAGGCGCGCACGCCGCTGATCATTTCCGGTCCGCTCGACGACCGCTCCGACTTCTATAACACCATCGACGCCTATCTCCCGAAACTCGACAAGGACGACTTCGAGCTCGACGAGAAGCAGCGCACCGTCAATCTCACCGAGATCGGCATGGAGAAGATGGAGAACTTGCTGCGCGATGCCGGCCTGCTCAAGTCCGATTCGCTCTACGACGTCGAAAACGTCTCGGTCGTTCACCACGTCAATCAGGCTTTGCGCGCGCACAAGCTGTTTCAGCGCGACAAGGATTACATCGTGCGCAACGGCGAGGTCGTGATCATCGACGAGTTCACCGGCCGCATGATGCCGGGCCGGCGCTATTCGGAGGGCCTGCATCAGGCGCTCGAGGCCAAGGAGCATCAGCCGATCCAACCGGAGAACCAGACGCTCGCCTCGATCACGTTTCAGAATTACTTCCGCATGTACGAGAAGCTCGCCGGCATGACCGGCACCGCGGCGACCGAGGCCGACGAATTTCAGGACATCTACAATCTCGAAGTTCTGGAAATTCCGACCAATATGCCGATGATCCGTCTCGACGACGACGACGAGGTCTATCGCACGGCGGCGGAGAAATTCCGCGCGATCCTGGCGCTGATCGAGGACTGCAAGGGGCGCGGCCAGCCGGTGCTGGTCGGCACCACGTCGATCGAAAAATCCGAGCAGCTCGCGGAAATGCTTCGCAAACAAGGCTGGGAACAGCACGACTTCTCCGATCCCAACGCATTTGCCGCGCTTTATTCCGGCGACGAGGGCGCCTCAAAGGCCAAGGTTTTCGCCATCCTCAACGCGCGCTATCACGAGCAGGAGGCCTATATCGTCTCCCAGGCCGGCGTTCCCGGCGCCATCACGATCGCGACCAACATGGCCGGCCGCGGCACCGACATCCAACTCGGCGGCAATGCCGACATGCGCATTCGCCAGGAAGTGGCCGACATCGAGGACGCGCGCGAGCGGGAGAAAAGTCCGCGCGCCGCCGAGATTCGCTCGCAGGTCGCGCGGTTGAAGGAGAAGGCGCTCGGCGCCGGCGGGCTTTGCGTGCTCGGTACCGAGCGGCACGAGAGCCGCCGCATCGATAATCAGTTGCGCGGCCGTTCCGGGCGCCAGGGCGACCCGGGTCACTCGAAATTCTTTTTGTCGCTCGAAGACGACCTGATGCGCATCTTCGGCACCGATAAGCTCGACGGCATGCTGCAGAAGCTTGGGCTGCGCGAGGACGAGGCGATCATCCACCCCTGGATCAACAAGGCGCTGGAAAAGGCGCAGCAGAAGGTCGAGGCGCGCAATTTCGATATCCGCAAGAACATCCTGAAGTACGACAACGTCATGAACGATCAGCGCAAGGTTATCTTCGATCAACGCGTCGAATGGATGGAGGATCAGGCGGTCGGCGAGGTGGTCGCCGACATGCGGCATACCGTGATCGACGATCTCGTCGCCAAGCATGTGCCGGAAAACGCCTATCCGGAACAATGGGACGTGGCCGGCTTGCGCGAGGAGCTCAAGCGCGTGCTCGGGCTCGATCTGCCGGTCGACGAATGGGCCAAGGAAGAAGGCATCGCCGACGAGGAAATCTTCAGCCGCGTCGAGCGGCGCGCCGACGAGTACATGGCCGCGAAGGTCGCGCAATGGGGCCCCGACGTCATCCGCTACATCGAGAAGTCGATCCTGTTGCAGTCGCTCGACCACCTCTGGCGCGAGCATCTTGTGATGCTCGATCATCTGCGCAACGTGATCGGGCTGCGCGGTTACGGCCAGCGCGATCCGCTCAACGAATACAAGGCGGAATCCTTCAGCCTGTTCGAAGCGATGAGTCAGAGTTTGCGTGAGGCGGTAACCGCGCAGCTGATGCGCGTCGAAATCCAGGCGGCGCCGCCGGCGGAGCAGCCGCCCGCGCCGCTGCCGGTCATGGCGGCCCACAAGATAGATCCGACGACCGGCGAGGATGAGATGGCGCTCGCTTTGGCCGGCGCCGAAACACTGGCGCGCCACGGCATCGGGTCGACGGCAGCGGCCGCTTCCGGAGCGGCGTCGCCTTTCTCCGGCGCGATGCCGGCTCGTCTGCCGCAGGCATTGGCGCCGGCGCGCAATCCGCAGGACCCGCAAAGCTGGGGCAAAGTCGGCCGCAACGAGCCGTGCCCTTGCGGCTCAGGCAAAAAATTCAAGCATTGTCACGGAAGGTACGTGTAACAGAAGTCAGGGATCTGGAATTAGATGTCAGTAATCAGAAGAACCAAACTAATCTGATTGCCGATTGCTGATCACTGGCTACTGTAATCCAGCCCACCGGCCGTCGAACGAGCCCGCGGGAACGACAGGCTGTGCGCCTTTCATCAGGCCGGTGCTACCGACGGACTGCGGAGCGGCGGCGGCATCCTGTTGCGAGGCGTTTTGCGATTTGGCCTTGGTCTTCGGCACCTGCGCGATCCGAGGCCCGGCCTTCTGCGATTCGGCCGATGCCGCTTCGCTCTTCGCCGGCTCGGTTCTGCGCGGCTCCGAATTGGGGTTTAAGCCCGCGAGGGCGGCGCCTTGGGCATCGGTAGGGGCCGGTGTTTGCGGCTTCTTCGACTCGAACAGGCTGGCGAAGAAGTTCGAATGGCCTTGCGAGCTTGCGTCGGTGGCGGCGCCGTTTGCGGCGTCTTGTGACGCAACTTGGCTCTGTTGGTCGCTCGGCTTGGCGTTAAACAGCGCGCCAAACAATCCGCCGGACGAGCTCGCCTGCTGCGTTGGATAGTAAGTCCCGCCGCCCTCGGGATTTTCGCGCGGCCCGCTGATGGTCGGCAGCGGCATGCCGGGATGGACCGGCGGAGCGTGCAGCCGCCCTTCGTTGTCGTAGGCCGGAGCTGTCTCTGCCAGCTTGCCGACGAAGAAGCGGTTCATGCCGCCGTCGGTCCCCATGACGATCGGCGCGGTCGGCACGTTTTCTTTGACCAGTTGCGCGAGCTGATATTCGTCGTTGCGCTGCTTCTCCAATGCCGGCCCCGCGATTTCTTGCGGCACTTGGTAAGCCGGGCAGCGGCCGGTGGGATTGAAGACGAGCGGCTTCGTCGAATTCTCCGGCGGCTGGGCGTCAAACACATAATGGCGGTCGCAGACATCGACCTTGGGTTCGAGATGCGTGACCTCGAAATGGTCGTTGCCTTCCTTGAGCATCGTCCAGTACGGCATGTTCGGACTGTTACGGTGCTTAGCCAAGTTCGCCGGCGTCAAGCGAAACGGATAGGCCTGGATCTGAAATTCTTTTTGGCCGCCAAGGAACGAGTCGCGCGCCAGCGAATAGATTTCGCCGATCTGCTCGTCGGTCATGGCGTAGCAACCGCGCGATGAGCAGTCGCCGTGGATCATCAGGAACGCGCCGCTATAGCCGTTCGCTTTGTCGTAAGCGTTGGGGAAACCGATGTTGATGGCGAGGTAGTAGTTGGAATTGGGATTCATCAATCCGGGCGAGATCGCGTAGAAGCCCTCTGGCGCCTGGCGATCGCCTTCGGTTTTCTTCGGCCCGAGCTCGCCCGACCAGCGGCAGATCGGATAAACTCTCAACAACTGGTACTGGCCGGTAGTGTCCTGCTTCCAGACTTCGAGTTCCGATTCCTCCTTGAAAATACGGACGAGGATCGGAGAATCCTCCGGCATATTTTTCTGCTGCAGCAGCGCCAGCATTTCCGGCGATAATTCTTTCATCGCACGGGTCGGCAGCTGGTAGCCCTCGTCGCCATAACAGCCGGCAAGCGCCAGCGCGGCAGTGGCGAGCACCACCGATGTCATCAGCACACGCAAGCTCGTCGCGCACGACCAAAGCGCGCGGACAACGCAGGCGCGGATCAAGGTAAAGTTCCCCGACAGATGGGCCATCCCCGTGCCATCACTTGCCAATCGTTATCCATAAGAGGTGGCTTTCGCAAGGCAGCCGGCCGTTGGCAGTCCGGTTGAACATGCGCGGCATAAATGAATGGTAAATTATCGTCGAATTTGACGGCCGAATCCAACGGATTCAGAGCATTATGCGGCCGGGGATCAATCCAGGCGAGATTGTGGCGAAGGCTATTTTCCGGGTGCGGTAGCCGAGGACCGTGCAGTCAGACGAGCGTCCGCCCCAGCGCGGAAAATTTCTCGCGGCGCAGCCGCACGATAGTGGCGCGGTCGAGACCGCGCATTTCGCCGAGCGCGTCCGCGATCGCTTTGCCCGCCGCGGCGATGGCGGCGGCCGGCTCGCGATGCGCGCCGCCGGTCGGCTCGCCGACGATCACGTCGACGACGCCGAACCGCACCAGATCCTGCGCGGTGATTTTCATGCTCGATGCCGCCTCCTGGGCCTTGGCGGTGTCGCGCCACAGGATCGAAGCCGCGCCCTCGGGCGAGATCACGCTGTAGATGGCGTGTTCCAGCATCAGAACGCGGTTGGCGGTCGCAATTGCGATGGCGCCGCCCGAACCGCCTTCGCCGATAATCGCCGCGACATTGGGCACGCCGATTTCGAGACAGGCCGCCGTCGAGCGGGCGATGGCCTCGGCCTGGCCGCGTTCCTCCGCGCCGATGCCGGGATAGGCGCCGGCGGTGTCGATCAGGGCGACAACGGGGACATCGAAATGGTCGGCCATTCCCATCAGCCGGGCCGCCTTGCGATAGCCCTCGGGCCGCGCCATGCCGAAATTGTGCTTGAGCCGGCTATCGGTATCGGAACCTTTTTCATGACCGATCAGGCAAACGGCCTCGCCACGAAACCGGCCGAAGCCGCCGACGATCGCCGCGTCCTCGCCGTGCTTGCGGTCCCCGGCGAGCGGCACGAAATCGGAAATCAGCGCCGCGATATAGTCGAGGCAATGCGGCCGCTGTGGATGCCGCGCAACCTGCGTCTTCTGCCACGGCGTCAATCCGGCATAGAGTTCCTTGAGCGCTTGCGCCGCCTTGCCCTCGATGCGATTGATTTCCTCCGCAATAGCGTCGCCGTCGCTGTGCAGCGCGCGCAATTCATCGATCTTGGCCTCAAGCTCGGCCACCGGTTTTTCGAAATCGAGATAGCTACGCATCACGCCTGGAACTTGACCAAATGAATGGACGGCAAGGGTGAACGGTTCTTGGAACGGTTCTTGGAACGATTCTTGCCGCGGGCGCGGCACCCTCGCCTGCACATCGCGCTCAAGTCAAGAAAAGAGCGCCGTTCCATATTACTCCTGCGCAAGCGGATGCAAGTCGCGCACCAGGCTTTTCAAGCGCTCTTCCAGCACATGGGTATAGATTTGCGTGGTCGAAATGTCGGCGTGGCCAAGGAGAGTCTGCACCACGCGCAAGTCCGCGCCATTGTGCAATAGATGGCTGGCAAAGGCGTGGCGCAGCACATGCGGGCTGAGCTGCGCGGCGCGCAATCCCGCGGCAGCCGCAAGCGCTTTGAGTTCGCGGGCAAAATGTTGGCGCGTGACATGGCCGCTGTCGCCAAACGACGGGAACAGCCATTTCGATGGAGCGTCGCGTCCGGACTGCGCCAGCAGATTGAGATAGGCGACCATCGCGCGCTTGGCCGCATCGTTGAGCGGCACGAGCCGCTCCTTATTGCCTTTGCCGCGCACCACGATGACCCGCGCGTCCTTAGCGGCGGCCGACATCGGCAAGGCCACGAGTTCGGAGACGCGCAATCCGGTTGCGTAAAGAATTTCCAGAAGACAGGCGAGCCGCGCCGCGCGCAGCCGCGCGGCAACGGCGCTTCCGGATCGCTTGTGCCGGCGACGCGAAGCAGCCGGTCGACTTCGCCGAGCGTGAGCGTTCTAGGCAGAGCGCGCTCGCGTTTTGGACCTTCGAGCACGGCGGCGGGATCGTCGCCGCGCCGGCCTTCCGCGTACAGGAACCGGTATAGCTGCCGGAGCGCCGAAAGCCGCCGCGCCACCGTCGTCACGCGCAAGCCCCGCCGCGAAAGATCGCCGAGATAAGCGCGCAGATCGTCGGTACTCGCCTTGGCGATGCAGCCGCCGGCGGCCTTGAGATGCGCAGAAAAATCCTCAAGGTCCCGGCCGTAAGCCGCGAGCGTGTTTTTCCCCGCGCCGCGCTCCGCCGCCAACATATCGAGATAGAGCGCGACCAGCCGTGCGTCGGACCGCCGCGCGGTGCGAACGTTGCTGCGAGCCGTTGCGCGGACCATTTCACGAGTCATCGGGCGGGCCTCAGCGATCCTTGAAGAACTTGTCGGGCGGTATCGACACCGACATGTCGCGCGAGTGGGGTTGCACGAAATGCGCAAGCGCATAGAGACCGCCATAGACGGCCGCGCAGATTAGACCGACGACAGCAAGTAACCGCAGCAGGCTCGGCATCGTCCAGTGTCCCGACTCCGGAATTCGCAGCTATTCGCGGTCCACTCTCATGCGAACTTCGGAATCAAAGGGACACTAGCAAATATATGATGCTAGCGCGGTTTTTGGATTTGAAGTTGCTATGCGAGGCTGCTGTTGAATTGTAGGAACTTCAAATCCACTGCACTGGTGGCCGCGCTCATCCCATTGGTGCCGGCGAACGGGACCGAGTACGATCATGTTTGGCCCGGACTGGCAAGTGACCTCGATAAGTCGTTCGGTGCGCCAGCCGGGCGTTGCCGCGGACGCCATGAGCGGGCCGCTCCGCGGCTGCGGGATTGATGGCAAATGGTTGATATTACGTCACAAAAAGACGCAAACGGTGCGGTTTCTGCAACCGCGCTGCTACTGCCTCTGGGCCGCCGTTCGATCGTTCTCGTCGGCATGATGGGGGTCGGCAAGTCGTCGATCGGCCGCCGGCTTGCCGCGCGGCTCGGCGTGCCGTTTGTCGACGCCGATGCCGAGATCGAGAAGGCCGCCGGCATGAGCATTGCGGATATTTTTGCGCGTCACGGCGAGGCCGATTTCCGCAGCGGCGAGGCCCGCGTCATCGCACGGCTCCTCGATGGCGGTCCGCAAGTGCTGGCGACCGGCGGCGGCGCCGTTATGAACGCCGATACCCGCACGGCCATCAAAGCGAAGGGCGTCTCGATCTGGCTTTCCGCGGAACTCGACCTCCTGATGCGGCGGATCAGTAAGCGCAAGAACGACCGGCCGATGTTGCAGACCGCCGATCCGGCCGCGACCCTGCGTCAGTTGCTGGCCGAGCGCGGGCCGGTCTATGCGCAAGCCGATCTCACCGTGCAGTCGCGCGAAGTGCCGCACGATGCAATCGTTGCGGAAATCGTGCGCGCGCTCGCCGGCTTCCTGAATGCGCCGGCGTTGCCGCCAGAAAAGGACGGCGCATGACCGCAAGCGTTCGCACCGGTCCCACTCTCGTCGCAGTTCCGCTCGGCGCGCGCAGCTACGAGATTGTCATCGGGCGCGGCGTCATTGCTACGCTCGGCGCGCGGATCGCGGCGCTGCGGCCTGGCGCCAAGACATTTATCGTCACCGACGATAATGTTGCGCGCTACGCGCTGGCGAGTGCCGAATCGGCGCTGACTCATGCCGGCGTAGCGGTGAGCCGTGCGATCGTGCCGGCCGGCGAAGCCTCGAAGAGCTATCGGGTGTTCGAACAGGTCTGCGAGGCGGTCATCGCGTCGCGGATCGAGCGCGACGATCTTGTCATTGCGCTGGGCGGCGGCGTCATCGGCGATCTTGCCGGTTTCGTGGCCGCGGTCGTGCGGCGCGGCCTCGATTATGTGCAGGTGCCGACGACGCTCTTGGCGCAAGTCGATTCCTCGGTCGGCGGCAAGACCGCGATCGATTCCGCCAGCGGCAAGAATCTCATCGGCGCTTTCCATCAGCCGATCCTGGTTGTCGCCGACACGGCGCTTCTTGACACCTTGCCGGAGCGCGAATTCCGCGCCGGTTACGCCGAAGTCGCCAAATACGGCTTGCTTGGCGATGCCGCGTTTTTCTCCTGGCTCGATACCAATTGGCGGGAAATCTTCTCCGGCGCCGATGCTGGCGGAAGTTTTGCGCGCGAGCACGCCGTTGCGGTGTGCTGCCGCGCCAAGGCCGCGATCGTCGCCCGAGACGAGCGCGAGACCGGCGAGCGGGCGCTGCTCAATCTCGGCCACACGTTCGGCCATGCGCTCGAAGCGGCCTGCGGCTTCTCCGATCGGCTCCTCCATGGCGAGGCTATCGCCGTCGGCATGGCGCTGGCCTTCGAATTTTCCGCCCGGCGGCAAGGGTTGGTGTCGAAGGCCGACGCCGCGCGCGCCACGCGCCATCTCGCCGGAGTCGGCTTGCCGACAAGGATTCAGGACGTTCCGGGCCCGCCACCATCCGTTGACCAGTTGATGAATTTGATCGCGCAGGACAAGAAAGTGAAGCGCGGAATGCTTACATTCATCCTGGTGCGCGGCATCGGCTCAGCCTTCGTCGAGGCCGGTGTCGATGAGCGCGAGGTGCGTGCGTTCCTGAGCGAGAAGCTTGCCGAGCGATGACTTTTATAGATTGGCTCACGGTCGCGGCGGTTGTGCTCTGCCTCGTTGTGTCGGCGTTTTACTCGGCCAGCGAGACGGCGCTGACCGCTTCTTCGCGCGCCGCCATGAATCGGCTGGAAAAGCAGGGCAATCGCGACGCCGGCATCGTCAACCGGCTGATGGCCACCCGCGAGCGGCTGCTCGGCGCGATCCTGTTCGCCAACAACTTCACCAACATCGCCGCTTCAACTTTGGCGACTGGTCTGTTGCTCGCGTTTTTCGGCAAGACCGGCGAGATTTACGCCACCTTGGTGATGACCATCCTCATTTTCGTCGTCGCCGAGGTGTTGCCAAAAACCGCCGCCTTCAATGCGCCCGATCGCATGGCGCTGTTGGTGGCGGAGCCGATCGAAAGCACGGTGCGCTTGTTCGCGCCGGTGTTGCGGGCCGTCGAGTGGCTGGTGCGGATAATTCTGCGCGGGCTCGGCATGCCGGTCGGCAAGATCCAGTCGATTCTGTCGCCGCGCGAAGAGTTGCGCGGCACCGTCGATCTTATGCATCGCGCCGGCGTCGTGGAAAAGCTCGACCGCGACATGATGGGAGGTTTGCTCGACCTGCGCGAGCTTACGATTTCCGACGTGATGGTCCACCGCACCAAGATGGTCATGCTCGATGCCGACGAACCGCCGCAGGAAGTTGTCGATGCCGCCCTTGCCGCAGCAGTGACGCGATTGCCGATCTGGCGCGGTTCCCCGGACAACGTCCTCGGGGTTCTGCACGCGAAGGATCTCCTGCGCGCACTGCACGCGGCCGGAGGCGATGCCGCCAAGATCGACGTCACGTCGCTGGCGACGCCGCCCTGGTTCGTGCCGGACACGACGCCGCTCTACGACCAGCTCAAGGCATTCCTTCATCGCAAGGCGGCATTGGCGCTTGTCGTCGATGAATACGGCGAACTCGAAGGGCTGGTGACGCTAGAGGACATCATGGAGGAGATCGTCGGCGATATCACCGACGAACACGATATCGCGATTCCCGGCGTGCGGGCGCTGCCGGACGGTTCCGTCAATGTCGACGGCGCGGTGCCGATCCGCGATCTCAATCGGGCGATGGATTGGAATATTCCCGACGACGAAGCGACCACCATCGCCGGCGTGGTCATTCACGAGGCACGCTCGATCCCGGAGCCGGGACAGAGCTTTACCTTTCACGGCTTTCGCTTCCAGGTTTTACGCAAGACCCGCAATCGTATCACGGCGCTGCGCGTCGCGCCGCTCACCCGCAAGATAACGGCCAAAGCAAGCTGAAAAGGCACACTGACATGACCAATCCCCCAATCAATCCCGGCGTACGCATCGGCCATGTGCATCTCAAGGTCGCCGATCTCGAGCGGGCGCTTAAGTTTTATTGCGGCGTGCTCGGCTTCGAGCTGATGCAGCAGCGGCAGGGCGCGGCCTTCATTTCCGCCGGCGGCTATCATCATCACATCGGGCTCAATACCTGGGAAAGCTACGGCGGCTCGCCGCCGCCGCTGGGCACGACCGGCCTCTACCACATCGCCATCCTCTATCCGACCCGGGCGCAACTCGCCGACGCGCTGCGCCGACTGATCGAGGCGAACATTGCGCTTGAAGGCGCGTCCGACCACGGCGTCAGCGAAGCGCTTTACCTGCGCGATCCCGACGACAACGGCGTCGAGCTTTATTGGGACCGGCCCAAGGAGCAATGGCCGCGCAGCGCGGACGGCAAGCTTGCGATGTTCACGCACCGACTCGATTTGATGGAGTTGTTGCGCGAGGCCGAGGAACAGCCGCAGCCGGAGATGGCAACATCCGGCAGCCCGGATTGAGCGTCAGCGAAATCCGGGGTCGGCGTTTGAGCCGGTCATTCGTTCCTGATTTTCGCTTCGCCCGATCCAGGCTACCGGCTTTCCCCCGGCGCCTGCGCGTGGATGGCGAGCGCGTGGACGCGGGTTTTGAGCTCGTTCGCCAGCGCCGCGTTGATCATGCGGTGGCGTTCCAGCCGGCTCTTCCCGCGGAAGGCGTTCGACACGATATAAAGCCGGTAATGGGTTTCGCCGCCGGGCCGGTGTCCGGCATGCCCTTCGTGCAAATGGGACTCGTCCTCGACGTGCAGACTGTCGGGCGCGAAAGCCGCCAGCAACTTTGTCGTAATGATATCCTGCATACCCATCGGTACAGCCTTAGCGAGGAAAAAACGTTAACGTCAATAACCGCGAGGCGCGATTTTGTCGTCTGTCAAGTCTTGAAGGTGTCAGCGACGCATCCGCATAATCACAACGATGAAAACCAACTCGCCGCTATTTGATCGGATCCGCGTCAAGCCGGACCAGGACCGCCGTTTGCGTGCGGAGCTGCCCGCTTGCCAATGGCCGAGCTGCAAAGAGCCGGCGACCCACCGCGCGCCCAAAGGGCGGCTGCGCGCCAGCGAATATTGGCAGTTCTGCCTCGAACACGTGCGCGAATATAATAATTCCTACAATTTCTTCGCTGGAATGAGCGAAGACGCCGTCGCAAAATATCAAAAAGAAGCGATCACCGGGCACCGTCCGACATGGAAAATGGGCTCACTCGGCGGCAAACCAGCCGCCAAGCGCAGCCGCGGCCAATTTCGCGAGGCCGATCGGCCGGCCGACGACCCGTTCTCCCTATTCGGAGAAACGGGCACCCGCCGTGCCGGCCATGCGCGGGCCACGCCCGAGGGCCGCAAGATATTCAATGCGCAGCGCCGGGCGCTCGACGCGCTCGGCCTTGAAGCCGACGCCGAACGCGCCGATATAAAAACGAGGTTCAAGACGTTGGTGAAGCGGCACCATCCCGACGCGAATGGTGGTGACCGTGGGTCGGAAGCGCGGCTGCGGGAGATTATTCAGGCCTATAACTACCTGAAGTCAGCGGGTTTTTGCTGATCTTGTGGGTAGCGGGCGCGGCCTCTCACCGGGCTTTTATCGCTTTGGGCCTTTCTGCTACATGTACCGCGATATCCGACCGCCGGTGACAGCCCATTTGCGCCTCGGATCTGCCGAGGCACGGAGGAGCAATGACTCTCGCAACTGACAGCGTATCCGGCTTGCCGGATATGAAGGTCTCGATCCGACAATTGTTCGGTATCGACAGCGACCTGGAAGTGCCGGCCTATTCGGAGCCGGACGAGTACGTGCCGGAACTCGATACCGACTACCGGTTCGACAAGCCGACAACGCTCGCGATCCTCGCCGGATTTGCCAGGAACCGCCGCGTCATCGTCACCGGTTATCACGGCACCGGCAAATCGACCCATATCGAGCAGGTGGCGGCGCGACTCAATTGGCCGTGCGTGCGCGTCAATCTCGACAGTCACATCAGCCGCGTCGATCTCATCGGCAAGGACGCCATCGTAATCCGCGAGGGCATGCAGGTCACCGAATTCCGCGACGGCATTTTGCCGTGGGCGCTGCAGAACAACGTCGCGCTCTGCTTCGACGAATACGATGCCGGCCGTCCCGACGTGATGTTCGTCATCCAGCGCGTTCTGGAATCGTCCGGGCGGCTGACGTTGCTCGATCAGAACAAGGTGATCAAGCCGCATCCGGCGTTCCGCCTGTTCGCGACCGCCAACACGGTCGGCCTCGGCGATACGTCGGGCCTCTACCACGGCACGCAGCAGATCAACCAGGGCCAAATGGACCGCTGGTCGATCGTCACCACGCTCAATTACCTGCCGCACGACAACGAAGTCGAAATCGTGCTGGCCAAGGCGAAGCACTATCGCACGGCGGAAGGCCGCGACATCGTCTCCAAAATGGTGCGCGTCGCCGACCTCACCCGCAACGCCTTCATGAACGGCGATATCTCGACGGTGATGAGCCCGCGCACGGTCATTATCTGGGCCGAGAACTCAGAAATCTTCGGCGATATCGGCTTCGCCTTCCGGCTGACCTTCCTCAATAAATGCGACGAGTTGGAGCGGCCGCTGGTGGCGGAATTCTATCAGCGCTGTTTCGGTCAGGAACTGCCGGAGTCCGCGGTCAACGTGGCGCTCTCATAGGAATCACCTCTCCCCGCGTGTCGGGAGAGGAAGAAGAGCATGACCTCCAACATCAAGCCGAAGGCAACTGCGAAGGAAGCGCCGACCGAGCCGTTCAAGCGCGCCGTCGGCGTCTGTCTGCGCGCTATTGCCGGCAAGGGCGATCTTGAAGTCAGCTTTGCGTCCGAGCGCCCCGGCCTTACCGGCGGCAAAGCGCGGCTGCCGGAGCCGCCACGCCGGCTCAACGAGCGCGAGGCGGCGATCGTGCGCGGCCATGCCGATTCGATCGCGCTGCGGCTCGCCTGCCACGACCCGACGGTGCATCGCAAGCTCGCTCCCGGCGGCCAACAGGCCCGCGCCGTGTTCGAGGCAGTCGAGCAAGCCCGCGTCGAGGCAATCGGCGCCCGCCGCATGGGCGGCGTGGCGAAAAATCTCGCCGCCATGCTCGACGACCGCTTTCACCGCGGCAAGTTCGACGACATCACCGACCGCGCCGATGCGCCGATCGAGGACGCGCTCGCCATGATGGTGCGCGAGCGGTTGACCGGCGAGACGCCGCCGGCCACCGCGCGCAAGCTCGTCGATCTCTGGCGCCCGCTGATCGAGGAACGCGCCGGACGCGATCTCGACCGCCTTGAACGCGTGCTCGACGACCAACGCCGGTTCGGCGACGTCGTGCACGATCTACTCGACTGCCTGGACATGGGCGAGGACCGTTCGAGCGAATCCGACGAGGAGGACGGCGAGGAGGGCGAAGAGCAGAACGAGAAAGACGAGACCGGCCAGGACGGCGACGCATCCGATGCCGCCGAAAGCGACCAGATGAGCGCCGAGGCCGAAGCCTCGGCCGACGAATTGCCCGACAGCGCCTCGGAAGCGGTCGATGCGCCCGCCGCCGAAATGGCAGACGACGGCGAGATGGGCGATTCGGAAACCGCGGCTGAGCCGTGGCGGCCGCGGCACCAGCGCAACGAGCCGCGCGGGCCGGACTATCGGCCGTTCACGGCCAAATTCGACGAGACCGTGGGCGCGGAGGAATTATGCGAACCGGAGGAGCTCGACCGGCTGCGCGGCTATCTCGACAAGCAGCTTTCGCATTTGCAGGGCGTCGTCGCGCGGCTTGCCAACCGGCTGCAGCGGTTGTTGTTGGCGCAGCAAAATCGCGCCTGGGAATTCGATCTTGAGGAAGGCTTGCTCGACCCGGCGCGGCTGTCGCGCGTCGTCGTCGACCCGATGCATCCATTATCGTTCAAGCGCGAGAAGGACACCGACTTCCGCGATACCGTGGTGACGCTGCTCCTCGATAATTCCGGATCGATGCGCGGCCGCCCGATCACGGTGGCGGCCACCTGCGCCGACATATTGGCGCGTACGCTGGAACGTTGCGGCGTCAAGGTGGAGATTCTCGGCTTTACCACTCGGGCCTGGAAGGGCGGGTCGTCGCGCGAATCCTGGCTCGCGGCGGGCAAGCCGCCCAATCCCGGGCGGCTCAACGATCTGCGCCACATTATCTACAAGGCCGCCGACGCGCCGTGGCGCCGGGCGCGCAAAAATCTCGGGCTGATGATGCGCGAGGGCCTGCTCAAGGAAAACATCGACGGCGAGGCGCTCGATTGGGCGCACAAGCGGCTGTTGGCGCGGTCGGAGTCGCGAAAAATTCTGATGATGATTTCCGACGGCGCGCCGGTCGACGATTCCACGCTGTCGGTCAATCCCGGCAATTATCTCGAGCGCCATTTGCGCTGGGTGATCGAGGATATCGAAACCCGCTCGCCGGTCGAACTGATCGCCATCGGCATCGGCCACGACGTGACGCGCTATTATCGGCGCGCGGTGACCCTGGTCGACGCCGAAGAGCTCGGCGGCGTCATGACGGAAAAGCTCGCCGAACTGTTCGAGGAGCACTCGGTCGAGCAATCGGCGCGCCCGGCCCGCCCGCCGCGCCGGCTGAATGCGTAAAGCGCGAGGTCGAAGCCGGTCTGGGAATTTCGCTTTCGCGTGCATCGACGCGCGGGGTGTTCACAGCAATACGCAGAGATCGATGGGGAGGAAGATTATGAAAGGACGCCGAAATTGGCTGCGCGTTGCCGCGATCGGCTTGGTGACGTCGTGTGGCGCCTCGCTGGCGAACGCCCAGGCCGCGAACTACCCCGACAAGGCGGTGACAATCATCTCGGACGCGGGAACCGGCGCCAGCCCGGATGTCGCCATGCGCATTGTCGCCGCTGGGCTAAGTGAAATCTGGGGACAGCAGGCCGTGGTGGTCAATCACCCGGGCGCCAACGGCAGCATTGCCGCGCGCGCGGCGAGCGAGGCCGCTCCCGACGGCTATACGCTGTATTCGCCAGCTTTATCGACCTTCCTGGCGCTGCCGACGGTGGCGCCCAATCTGCCGGTCAAGCTGCCGCGCGATTTCCTGCCGATCGGCTTCATCGCCGAGCAGCCGATGTTTATTGCCGTCGATCCAAAGAGCGGCATCACCACGCTGCCGCAGTTCATCGATCGCGCCAAGAAGGCGCCGGGAACGTTGTCGATCGCGGTATCGGGCATCGGCCGCATGACGCATCTGACGGGTTTGCTGTTGCAGCAGCGGGCTGGCATCAAGCTCATCCCGGTGCCGTATAACGGCGGCCCCTCGGCGGCGCTGAGCGACGTCGCCGCCGGGCGCGTGAACATGATCATCGAGGGCTATCCGGGCATCATCGGAGCCGTCAACGCGGGACAGATAAAGCTGATTGCGGTCGCTTCGCCACAGCGGCTGCCCGAATTTCCAAATGTGCCGACCGTGGCGGAAGCGATTCCAGGATTTGCCGCAGCAGGCTGGCTTATCGTGGCGGCGCCGGTCGGCACCCCCGCGCCGATCATCAATAAGGCGAGCGCGGATCTCGCCAAAGTCTTGAACGAGCCCGACGTTAGAAAGAGGCTCTTGGCGACCGGCAGCTATGCGCACGCCATGACGCCGGATCAAACGCTGGCGTTCGTCGACAAACAGCAGGAAACCTGGCTGCCGGTGCTGCAAAACATACCGACGCGATAAATCGATCGCGCCTTACGCAGCGGCCACTGCGAAGCCCCGCAAATCGCCGCGCGCTATGACGTCTTGGATGAGACCTGAGGCTTTAGTCTCAACGATAAACTCGGCGAGGAGGGCCAGCCATGCGGCGCGGCCCTTGGCAACGGCCATTGCCACCCGGTTGATCCCGTAGCTATCCGCAAGAACATGAGAGCCGGGCAGCTTGGCCGAATAGTCGAGAAGCTGCTCGCGCGGTAACGCGAACGCATCTACCGTTCCGGCAGCGAGCAACGCGAAAGCGTCGTCGGGCAGCTCCGAGCCAACGAGCTCCGCCTTCGTCACCAGGCGGCGCAGCGACAAGGCCGAGGCGTGACTGCTCACGATCGCGATCCGCACGCCCGGCCGGTCGGCATCGCCAATGCCGCCGATCGCGGAGCCGGCCGGCACCAGATAGGTGTATTCGAATTGGAATATCGGCGGCGAGAAATCCACTTCGGCCGCGCGCGACGGTTCGAGCCCCAGGAAAACAACGTCGCAGGTGTCGCCTTTTAAGCCGGCGATGGCCGCCTTGGGCGACGGATATTCCATGAAGCGCGCCGTAATGCCGAGGCGGGCCGCAAGCGAGTGAGCGATCTCGATCGCGATGAATCCCGTACCAACGCCTTGGAGGTCGCCCGATACGGGGCTCTTGGCATATTGCGGAAGAAACAGCCCGACTCGAATTCTACCGGATCGCACAACGTCTGTGAGCGATGGGTCGGCCCGTTGCATTCCCTGTTCCCCGGATCGTGCAGCTTACTTCCCCAGGATCGACCCCGCCATCGCGCGCGGATCGCGCGGCCGCCAGGCGCCGCTGTCGACGCTGTGCAGGAAATCGCCCACCTGGCGATTGAAAAGCTCCGGCTCTTCGAGATTGATCGCGTGCCCGGTATTGGGCAACACCACAAGCGCCGATGTCATGATCGTGCGCTTCAGCAACAGTGCGGGTTCGAGGCAGGGGAAGTCTTCGTCGCCCGTCATGATCAAGGTCGGCGTTACGATAGTCCCGATCTTGTCGACGAGCTCGAACAGCGACGGCCGCCGTTTCTGCACGCCGCGCATGGTCAGTGCCGCGCCGGTGCCGGAGTGCTGCGCCAGCTGTTCGACGAATTCCCGGAAGCCGCGCGGGTCTTTGTTCTGCAGCTGCACGCGCGCCGGCGCCTGCGCATAACTCTGCGCCGCCGCCGCCATGCTCAAGCTTTCGAACCGCGCCGCGGCGGCTTCCGTCTCCGCGGCGAACTGTGCCCGCTTGTCGGGTGACGCGCCGTAGCCGCAGCCGGCCACTACCAGCGAACGGGCGCGCTGCGGATAAGTGAACCCGAAATGCAGCGCGGCGAAGCCGCCCATCGACAGGCCGACGACATGCGCCTTGTCGATCCGCAAAGCGTCGAGCACGGCCCGGATATCGTCGCGCGCGCGATCCTGCGAGTAGCGCTCGACGTCATCGGGAACCTCGGAGGGCGGATAGCCGCGCGCATTGTAGGCAATGCAGCGATAGAAGCGGCTGAAATGGCGGATCTGGTTCTCGTAGGAGCGGTAGTCTCCGGCGAATTCATGCACGAATACGATTGGCAGGCCGGAGCCCGTTTCCTCGTAATACAGTTTGACACCGTCATCGGCCGTCAGGTGAGGCATGCGCGCACAGCGTTCTTTGGCATAATGTGAGTATTTCATTTCCAGCGAGGACACGACAGTGCCGGACACATTGGGATACCGAAAGCGGATCGGCATCGTGGTGCCGTCGACCAATACCACGGTGCAGCCGGAGTGTGACGCGCTGCGGCCGCGCGGCGTCACCAACCATACCGGGCGGTCGACCATCAAGGAACGGCCGCTCAATACCGAACAGGCGCTGTTCGAGCACATGGCGGACATGCGTGAGGGCATCGCAACCGCAATCGATCAGATCATGACTGCGGGAGTGGACCATCTCATTATCGGCATCTCGCTCGAAACATTTTGGGGCGGTATCGCTGCGGCGGACAAGCTCCAGGCTGAGCTCGTGGGGCGCGCCGGCGTCGGAATTTCCATGGGTTCGACCGCCGCGGTCGCGGCGTTGCAGGCGTTTGGCGCCAGGCGACTCGCCGTCCTGACGCCGCATCAGCCGCGTGGCGACGAAATGGTGCGGCTCTACCTGACCGAGGCCGGGTTCGAAATCGTTCGCCTCAAAGGACTGAAATGTGCCACGCCGCGCGCGATCGCCCAGGTGCCCGCGGCCGATATCCGAAACGCGCTAAAGGACCTCGACGGGCCCGACGTCGACGCGCTGCTGCAGGTCGGCACCGCGCTGCCGACGGTGGCGATAGCGGCGGAAGCCGAGCGTTGGTTCGAAAAACCCGTGCTGGCGATCAACGCGGTGACCTATTGGGATGCGCTACGCCGCTGCGGCATCGAAGACCGCATCGCCGGTCACGGACGGATTCTTGAGGAGTTCTAGTAAAGCTACGCCGTCGCGGCGCGCTTCTTGACGACCTGGCGCTTGATCTCGATCACGCGGGGCGACAGTTCGGCGTCTTTGGCCTTGAGCAGGAAGGCGTCGAGGCCACCGCGATGATCGACGGTCTTGAGCGCATTGGCCGACACCCGCAACCGAATCGAGCGGCCGAGCGAATCAGACAATAAAGTGACATTGAGCAAGTTGGGCAGAAACCGCCGCTTGGTCTTGCGGTTGGAATGGCTCACCCGGTGCCCGATCTGGCGCGTCTTGCCGGTGAGTTCGCAACGCCATGCCATGATGCGATATCCTTGAAACTCAAATGCCTCGTTCCCGCGGCCGCCTGAGACGATTTTGGGAGTTGGCGCGGACCTATAGGCGGGGCCTTCCTGAGCGTCAAGCGCACGAGAGAAGTACGTCTACACGGATAAAACCCCTGCCGGCCGGGCAGCGGCACAAAACCACAGAAACGACGCATTCTCAGCCAAAACAATAAGTTTCACGCTGGGAATTTGGGGAAAGCCGTTGCCCGCCTTCGTCGTACTGCGATCGATCGTCCATCGTGCAGGCCACGCCGCATCCGCGGCGTTTTTCATCCAGGCCATCCTCGCCGCCCTCGCCGCCCTGGCTGCCGATGCCGGCCATCGCGCCGCCGCCCAGGGCCGGCTCGAGGCCCAATATACCGCCAGCATTTCCGGAATTCCGATCGGCCGCGGTAGCTGGATCATCGAGATTGCCAACGACCAATACACTGCTGCGGCGAGCGGCACGACGACAGGCCTGATCAAATTCTTCACCGGCGCGCATGGCACCGGCGCCGCGCATGGCACCGTCAGCGCCGGCCAACCGATGCCGACGAGCTACGGTGAGACCATCAACTATGACCGCAAGGTCGACGACGTACACATGGCGCTCATCGGCGGCAATGTAACTGACTACGCCGTCGAGCCGCCGCTGCCGCCCGCTCCCGACCGCGTTCCGGTAACCGATGCGGATCGCCGCGGCGTATTCGATCCGATGACGTCGATGCTCAATCGCGTTGCCGGCACCGGCGATCCGGTGTCGCCTGAAGCCTGCAATCGCAAGGTCGCGGTGTTCGACGGCCGTGTGCGTTACGATCTGCACAGCGAATATAAGCGCATGGAAACCGTCAAGGCGGACCGCGGCTATGCGGGGCCGGTTGCCGTGTGCGCCGTCTATTTCACGCCGATTTCCGGATATGTGCCGAACCGTCCCACGATCAAATATCTGGTCACGCTGCGCGACGCCGAAGTCTGGCTGGCGCCGATCGTCGGCACGCGGGTCGTGGTGCCGTTCCGCTTTTCCATGCCGACGCCGCTGGGGACGGGCCTGTTGGAGGCGACGGAATTCGTCTCGGCTGCCGAACCCCCCCGCACGGCGGAAAAGACGCAATGATTGCTGCCGTTGCGGATGGGCCTGAACCTTCAGTCCCGCTCCAAGTTTCCCCGCTTTCCACAGGATGCCAACCCTTGACTCTGTGTGGAATCATGATCCTGCGGCCCGTTAACATTTTTGGCGCCGGCGCGACTGACCGATAGTGCGGATTCCACCCGATCTGGTATTCAAAACCCAGTATGGGCCCATATATTGCGGTGAACGAAATTGAACACGCTCGGAGTCGCCAATTCGGCCGCGATTCGTTCCAGACTCGTTCCACACGTTAAGCACAGGGCTTTCCAGCGTAGCGTTGTGATACAGATGGGTGTACTTGCCGCGTCAATGCCGAGCCTTTGATGCCGATTTCGTTCTCGCCTCCCGCCGATCGTAATTTGCGTGCCCGTGGTGCCGGCGTCACTGCCGTGCTGGGCCCGACCAATACCGGCAAGACGCATCTCGCGATCGAGCGGATGCTGGCGCATTCCTCCGGCCTGATCGGCCTGCCGCTGCGGCTGTTGGCGCGCGAAGTCTATAACCGGGCGGTCGAGCGGGTTGGCGCCGAAGCGGTGGCGCTCATCACCGGCGAGGAGAAGATCAAGCCACCCAATCCGCGCTTCTGGGTCGCCACTGTCGAGGCAATGCCGCGCGATCTCGATGTTGCTTTCCTCGCCATTGATGAGATTCAGCTGGCCGCCGACTTCGAGCGCGGTCATGTCTTCACCGATCGCATGCTGCACCGACGCGGACGTGAGGAAACGCTGGTGCTCGGCGCCGCCACCATGAAGCCGATCGTCGAGCGGCTATTGCCCGGCGCCAGCATCGTGAGCCGCCCGCGGCTGTCGCAGCTCACCTTCTCCGGCGAGAAAAAACTGACGCGGCTGCCGCGCCGTTCCGCCATCGTCGCGTTTTCGGCCGAAGAAGTTTACGCTATCGCGGAACTGATCCGCCGCCAGCGCGGTGGCGCCGCGGTCGTGCTCGGCGCGCTGTCGCCGCGCACGCGCAATGCTCAGGTCGAGCTCTATCAGTCCGGTCAGGTCGACTACCTGGTGGCGACCGACGCCATCGGCATGGGTCTCAATCTCGACGTCGACCACATCGCTTTTGCCTCCGACCGCAAATTCGACGGCTATCAGTTTCGCAAGCTCAGCCCCGCCGAACTCGCGCAGATCGCCGGCCGTGCCGGTCGCGCCACCCGCGACGGCACATTCGGCACCAGTGGCCGCTGTCCGCCGTTCGAGACCGAACTGGTCCAGGCGCTTGAATCGCATACCTTCGAGCCGGTAAAATTGGTCCAATGGCGCAACAGCGATTTCGACTTCTCTTCGGTCGGAGCATTGCAGGCGACGCTCGCCGCGCCGCCGACCGAAAGCGCGCTCGCCCGCGCCCCGGTCGCCGAAGACATTCTGGTGCTCGACCATGCGGCGCGCGACGACGACGTGCGCGGCATGACGCGGACGTCAGCCGACGTCGAACGGCTATGGGATGTCTGCCAGCTGCCCGATTATCGGAAGATCGCGCCGGCCAACCACGCCGAACTCGTGGTCACGGTCTATGGCTTCCTGCAACGCGACGGCGCGATCAAGACGGACTGGTTCGCCCACCAGATCGCGCTCGCCGATCGCACCGACGGCGATATCGATACGCTCTCCAACCGCATTGCCCATATCCGCACCTGGACCTTTGCCGCCAACCGGCCGGATTGGCTCGCCGATCCAGAGCACTGGCAGGACGTCACCCGCGGCGTCGAGGACCGGCTTTCGGACGCTCTCCATGAGCGGCTCACCGAGCGCTTCGTCGATCGCCGCACCAGCGTCTTGATGCGGCGGCTGCGCGAGAACGCGACGTTCGAGCCCGAGTTCAACAAGTCCGGTGACGTGGCGGTCGAAGGTCACGTCATCGGCCGTCTCGACGGATTCGTCTTTGTGCCGGACGCGTCATCGGGCGGATCGGAGGCGAAAGCCCTGCAGAACGCCGCGCAGAAGGCGCTCGCCGGCGAGATCGCCGCGCGCGCGTCGCGGCTCGCCGAGGCGTCGGACGTGCAATTTGCGCTCGCGGCCGACGGCACGGTGCGCTGGACCGGAGCCGCGGTCGGCAAGCTCCAGGCCGGCGAGGAGGTCTTGCATCCGCGCGTGCGCCTTGTCGCCGACGAGCACTTAACCGGCGCGCCGCGCGACGCGGTCGAGGCGCGACTCGGCGCTTGGCTCAAAGCCCATATCGAAAAGCTGCTCGGCCCATTGTTCGAACTGGCGGCGGCCGCCGACGTCAACGGCATAGCCCGCGGCGTCGCCTTTCAATTGGTCGAGGCGCTTGGCGTGCTCGATCGGCAACGCGTTGCCGAGGACGTGAAGGGTCTGGAGCAGCCGGCGCGCGCGACTTTGCGCAAATACGGCGTGCGGTTCGGCGCCTACCACATCTATTTGCCTGCTCTGCTCAAACCGGCGCCGCGCGCGCTTGCCGTGCAACTTTGGGCGCTCCGACACGATGGGCCGCAAAGCAAGGGCCTCGACGATTTATTGCAGATCGCCGGCTCAGGCCGTACATCGATTTCGGTCCATCGCGAGATCGACGCGGCGCTCTATCGTACGGCTGGATATCGCGTGTGCGGCGAGCGCGCCGTGCGCGTCGATATTCTGGAACGGCTTGCGGATCTGATCCGCCCCGCGCTGGCCTGGCGCGAAGGCGCCGGTGCGAAGCCGCCGGGCGCGGTCAGCGGTGGCGGCTTCACGGTCGTTAACGGCATGACCTCGCTGACCGGCGCGTCCGGGGAGGATTTTGCCTCGATCCTGCGTTCGCTTGGCTATCGCATGGAGCAGCGACCGAAACCGCAAGAACCCGTGGCCGAGCCGGTCGCCGAGGCGCCGGCTGCCCCGCCGGCAATGCAGCTAGCCGAGTTAGCGGATAGTGGTGCGGCGCAGACCGAGGCCGCCGCGGACGCCGAGCCGCTCGCGATCGTGACTGATGCTGCCGATGGATCGGCGGCTATCGAATCTGTCGAAGCTTCAATAGCAGCGCCTCATCTCGCAAGCCCGGCGACCGCCGATAAGGCAAGCCTTGAGTCCGTTCCGCAGCCGGCGGCCGAATTCGTCGCGGCTAATCCACCGGCCGAAGCGGAAGCTTCTGCCCCTTCAGTCGATGCCGGCGCATCCGCAGAAGGTCCGGAAATAGCCAGGCAGCCCGCCAGCGAAGAAGCCATTTTGATCGAGGTCTGGCGGCCGGGCCGGCCCGAAGGCAGCCATCGACCCCGTCAACGAGGTCGCGAGCGGCATCACCAGGCGCGCAGGCCCACGCCGGCGACACCCCGCGTAGAAGAAACCGCTGTCGCGGCCGCCGCTGTGGCGGAGGCTGTGCCCGCTTCATCCACTGAGCCGGCGCAACCTGCCGGTCCGATCCTCGCCAAGGAAGGACGCCATTCGCGCCATCGCCGCGGACACACCGGCGAGCATCGCCCGGATCGGCCGCAGCGTGAACGCGAACGCCCGCAGCGCGAACGGCCGCCGGTCAAACGGTTCGAACGGCGCGAGAAGTCGCCGGATCCGAATTCGCCATTTGCCAAGCTCGCGGCCTTGAAAGCCCAGCTTGAAGCCGACGCCAAGGAGCGCCGCTAGAGCATGATCCGGAAGAGCGGACCACGGTTTCCTGCCTTTGCGAAGCCCGCTTCGGCTGGCGGAGGAAGGTCCGAAAAGATCATGCTCAACCAAAATCGTCTGGCACCGACCGATTCAATCCGAAGTGATCAACACCTGCCGGCCGATTTGGAGCGCCAGCGTATCGACCGCTGGCTTTGGCATGCCCGCCTGGTGCGTACGCGCGGCGCCGCGGCGGCACTGGCAGGCGCGGGTTATGTCCGCATCAATGGCGCCCGCATCGATGCGCCCGGCCGCACGGTGCGCACCGGCGATGTGATTACGGTCGCACTCGACCGCCGCGTCCGCGTCTTGAAGGTGAGGGGTTTTGCCGATCGCCGGGGTCCCGCCGGTACCGTCGCGTCGCTATATGAAGTTCTCGAATGACCGGTCTGGGAGGTAGCGAGCCTTGCGTGTACCTGACCCATGCGTTAGGAGCAAAGTTCCAAAAAAGCCCGTTCAGAGTATGCAAATGACCTATATCGTCAACGACAATTGCATCAAATGTAAATACATGGACTGCGTCGAAGTTTGCCCCGTGGATTGCTTTTACGAGGGCGAAAACATGCTCGTCATCCACCCGGATGAATGCATCGATTGCGGCGTCTGCGAGCCGGAATGCCCGGTCGACGCGATCAAGCCGGATACCGAACCCGGCGTCGAGAAATGGCTTGGCATCAACGCCGAATACGCAAAACTATGGCCCAATATCACGGCCAAAAAGCCCCCTCCGGCCGACGCCAAGGCATGGGAAGGGATCGCCAACAAGTTCGAAGAGCATTTTTCGGCCGATCCTGGAACCGGCGACTGATACGGGCTCGCATAGCAACTTCAAATCCAAAAACAGCACTAGAATCATAGTATTGCGAGCGTGCCCTGTCGTCGCGAGGTTGGCATGAGAGGTGGCCGCGAACAGGTGCAAAGCCGGGAATCGGGACAACAGGAGCAATTAGGGGGTGTTTTGGTTAACCCTTATTAAGGATTCCGCCAGGCGATGGGCTGATGCGACGCTTTCGCAACGCCATAACGCTTTGATTTTGGCTGAAAATGTGATATAAACTCGCGACATAATGAAAAAGACCCCCCGAGACGCTGCTCCCCAACCGGGAGCATATTTTTTCGGGGCGTTTTCGAGGAACCGTCACAGAGAGGCGTGAATTCCACGCGAGAGCAGTGGCAGAGAAAACTCGTCGTCGTTCTAAGAAGAGTGCGGCTGGCATGAGCCGGAAGGCAACGAAAACCTCCTCCCGCGCGAGCCGGAGGCCCTCACAGTCCACGCGAGCTGTGACCCGAAACCGGGTCAGCGTGGCAAAGCCCGCGCCACGGCGCAAGCCGGAGCCGGAAGGAGCAACTTTGGGAATGAATGCGAAGAAGACTACTCAACGACAAGGCTTCAAAACTCACGAATTCATCGTCTATCCGGCGCACGGCGTGGGCCAGATCGTCGCGATCGAAGAGCAGGAGGTTGCCGGCGCGCGGCTGGAACTGTTCGTCATCAATTTCGTCAAGGACAAGATGACGCTGCGGGTGCCGACGTCGAAGGTGGCCTCCGTCGGTATGCGCAAGCTTGCCGAGACGCCGATGGTCAAGCGGGCGCTCGAGACGCTCAAAGGCCGCGCGCGGATCAAGCGCACCATGTGGTCGCGGCGCGCCCAGGAATACGAGGCCAAGATCAATTCCGGCGATATCGTCGCCATCGCCGAGGTCGTTCGCGATCTCTACCGATCGGAGACGCAGCCGGAGCAGTCCTATTCCGAGCGACAACTCTACGAGGCCGCGCTTGATCGGCTGTCGCGCGAAGTGTCCGTCGTGCAGCGCATCACCGAGACCGAAGCGATCAAAGAGATCGAAGCGGCGCTCGCCAAAGGGCCGCGTCGCGGTCCGAAGCCTGAGGCGGATGACGAAGCCGTGGTCGAGGAAGAGGCCGCGTAAGCTCGGATATCATGAACGTAGGCAGAGGCCCGGCAGAAACAGGCTGTGTGGGAACGAGAGGCTCCGGTATCCGGGGCCTCTTTTTTGTTTCAAGCGGCTACGGCCTTGATGTTGATGGCGCGCAATATGTTGTAAGCGAGGACGGAGAGGGCCATCTCGGCCCGGGTTCCTTTGAGGTTCCTGGTCAGGAATTCTTGCGCCCGCCATCATCCGCTTGATGGTGCCAAAAGGATGCTCGGCAGCGCATCGTCGTCTCGCCATGTGTTCGGGAGTGGCTCTCGCATTCATCCGAGTGAGCGCATCCTCGTCTAGATGGCGTTTGATGAAACGGCGCTTGGCAGTGGTGCATTGCGGCTTGAGGGCGCAGCCGGAGCAATCGGATGACGCATAGGTCACGTTGCGCTTGCGCCTGTGCAATTGCTTGCGAAGGAGCGAGCGGCCAGCTGGACAGCGGTAGCTGTCGGTATCCGGTTCGTAGGTAAAGGCGCTGCGATCGAACAGCTTGCCGTCGGCTTGGTTGTTGACGGCCCGGTTGGCCGGCGCGCACGCCAGGATGCCGTCGCGTTCACAGGCGCTGGCATGGGCGCCGTTGGAATAACCCGCATCGGCCACCACAGTCAGGCTCTCTTGCCCCAACATCTTCTTGGCGGCCATGGACATCGGGTGAAGCAGGCGGTTGTCGGTCACCTCATCCGTCACATCGTGGTGGACGATCAGGCCGGTATCGGCATCGACCGCCGTCTGGACATTGTAGGAGGGCGGCTTGGGACCGTTGCCCTTGCCCATCGGTCTTGCGTCCTCCTCGCCTTCGACGATTGTCGCGCGGCCCTCATCATCGAGTTTGGCGGCAAGCCGGTCGAGTTCGCCGCGTCGGGCCTGCAAAGCCACCATAGCCGCAGGCACCGCATCCGGCCGGTCGTCGGGTTCCGCATCGTCAGCTTCGTCGAGCCCGGCGAGATAGCCGGCGATCTTGCGGTCGAGGCGAACGGCTTCTTCGGCGATCTCCCTGCGCCCCATGATCTTCTTGCCGCTCGCCACCGCCCGGAACTTCGAGCCGTCCAGAGCGATCAGCCGCGCCGTGAATAGGCCCGCGTCCCGGCACAGCATCACGAAGGCCCGGCACGCCCCGATTATCGCCACGCCGTTGTCGCGCCGGAAGTCGGCGATTGTCTTGAAGTCAGGGCTGAGCCGTCGCAAAAGCCACATCGCCTCGACATTGCGACGGCATTCCCGCTCCAGGCGTCGCGACGAGCGCACCTCGTTGAAATAGCCCCAAATGTAGAGCTTCAGAAGATCTCGCGGATCGTAAGGCGGACGTCCCGTTGCTGCCGGTACCGATCGACCAAATCCGAGCCGGCTTACGTCCAGCCCATCCACAAACGCGTCGATCACCCGAACTGGCGCATCCGCCGCCACATAATCCTCGATCGCCGCCGGCAGCAGCGCCGCCTGACCGCGATCCTCGCCCCGAACGTAGCTCATGGAAAAGGCCGCATCGTTGTCGATGCGGCCCTTCTTATCTGACTCGCTCAGTTCTCACACAGCCTGGAAATGCCGGGTCTTTTCTTTGGTCGCGCGCATTAGCGGAACGCGAAATGTCCCCAACGCTGCCGGCAAAACACCTATGGTTAGTCATAAATTAAGCTTCATTTGAAAGGAGATAGCAAGGCAGCGCGCGTGACATCGGGGGCAGGAATGCGGCGGAGCAAGGCGTTCACGCACGGCCGCGGGTTTGCAGTTCTGGTCGTCGGCACGATCGGGTACCTGATCGGCGGCTGGCATCCGGCCGCACTACGCACTCAGAACAACCTGTCGGCGACCGAGTTGGTCGCTCTGCGATTTCCGCAAGAATGGGACACCGCCGCGCCGGTAGCCGTCGCAGCCAATCCTCCGCCGGCCGCGGCGATACTCAATGCATCGGCGACGGCGGCAAACAGCGCGGACGATGCGCAGTTTGCGCTGCTGAGCCCCGAGCCGATGGTGCCGCAGGCTGTGTATCAAGCAGTCTCGCAGGCGCCGCAGGATCCTGTTTTCAAAGCGACCGTGCAAATGGCCACGGCTGAAGACCTCAATTCACTCCCTGCACTCAACGCGAATAAAACGCGACAGGCGCCGCCGCCAGCGGCCGTTACGGCAGCGCCGGTGCGTGCAAACCGCGCACCGGCAGTCGCCGCCCGCCGCCTCGCCACGAACCGGCCGGGTTACATGCTCGACGACGCGCAGATCGCGAGTATCAAAGAGCGGCTGCATCTGACGCCGGATCAGGAGCAAATGTGGCCGGCGGTCGAAGTGGCGCTCCGTAATATCGCCTATACGCGCGCGCAACAGGCGCGCGGGCGCGGCGTTGCGGCCGGCAGCGCGCAATTGGCCGCCGACGTCGATCCCGAGAGCGTGGCAGGGCTCAAATCCGCGGCCGTTCCGCTGATCATGAGTTTCAACGACGAGCAGAAGCAAGAGGTACGCGACCTCGCCCATGTCATGGGGCTCGATCAGCTCGCCTCGCAATTCTGATTTGGGACAGGGTAGCGAGACGTGATCAATCTTCCGCAGCCCGATTTTGCTGCAAGAAGGCTACCGCCGGCCGCAATAGATCGGCGGTGCATTTGGCGCCGATGAGCGCCAAGCCCGCAAAGCAGAACAGCTCGCCCAATTCCAGCGGATTGGCGACCGAAAAGCTGTAGAGCGGGTCGTAAAGGAAATAGGCGGCACAGATCGTCGCGACGATCGCGGCCAGCATGGCCGGCAGGCTGCCATACAGCACCGCCACCAACGCCGTCGGCAACAAATAGAAGAAAACAAGGTGTTGCGGTCCGACCGCCTCGATTCTGACCATCCAGAGAACCGCGGTGACCGCGGATACGACTACCAGCGCCACTGCGACGGGCGCCGCCGTCTTCACGATTTCCATGACTCCCCCCAAGATTTACCAAGGCCTTGCAAGGCCTTTTCGGCTGTTTTGTCCATCATAGCCGACGTAATACACGGAGAAAATAGGCGAAAAGGGACGAAGTAAACGGGGCTACTCGACCACGATCTTGACTTCGCTGCCCGGCTTCAACCGGTCGCCCGGCTCGATCCCGTTGAGTATGCGGAAACGCTCGGCCGCGCGGTCGGCAAGCGCCATCCGGCCCGCCAGCTTCTCCACCGTATCGCCCGGCGCGACCTTCAGGATTTTCACCCGAAGCGGCTTGGCCTGTTCGATTTCGGCCAGGCTCATGCGGCGGAAGGAATCCATGGATTCGCGGAAGGAACGGTCGGTCTCGGCGGTGCGATGTTTGGCGGCGAAGATGAAGCGATAAACGTCGCTGCCGAAGCGGATGGCATAGAGCCGAAAGTCCCATTGATCGCCCTTGGCGACCGCGGTCGCGCCCGCAAAGCCGTTGATCGTAACGTCTTCGACGGTGGCCGCATCGATGTTCTCGATCCAGCCGGAGTTGAGATATTGCGACAGCGTCTGCTCGGCCGGCACCCGCACGACATCGAGGCGCAGCGCCTCGCCGCCGCCGCGCTTGACCCCGAGCACGGCCTGCGCGGTGTTGTCGAGGGTGAAGCCCTCGGGCGAGGTGAAGGTGAAGCCAAGCTTGGGATGCAGGAAGCGCCGACCGCGCACAAAGCCTTCGCTCGGGTCCTCGCCGAATACCATGCCGTCGATATCGTCGAAGTAGGCGTCTCTCGCTTGCTCGCGCTCCTGCGGACTGACGCTGGCCGGGGCCTTGTATTGCCGCGCGTTGGCAATCGCCTGAGTGACGCGTTCCGGCGTCGACGGATGCGAGGAAAGAAAATCCGGCGCGGCTGGATTGATGCTCCCGGTCTGCTCCGGCTTGATTTCGGAGTTGCGCTCCATCGCGGTGAGGAATCTCGCCGCGCCGTAAGGATCGTAGCCGGCGCGGGCGGCGATGCCGATGCCGATTGCGTCCGCTTCGAATTCCTGCTTTTGCGAGAAGCTTGCGAGCTCAAGTTTCGACTTGGCGAGCGCCAGAGCCCCGGCTGTCGGATCGCTGACCACGTCGGTGACGACGCGGTTCACCAGATCGACCTGCTGCTCCTCCTTCTCACGGAGTTCGGCGTGTTTCGCGATCACATGGCCCATCTCATGCGCGATCACGGACGCAAGCTCGGAATCGTCGTCGGCGAGCGCAACGAGGCCCCGTGTCACATAGAGCTGGCCGGTCGGCAGGGCAAAAGCGTTGATCGACTGCGAATTGAGGATGGTGACTTTGTAATGCAGGTCGGGCTTTTCCGACGCCGCGACCAGGCGGTCGACCATTTGCTCGATCACGGTCTGCAGCCGCGGGTCGTTATAGACGCCGCCATAGGTTGCGAGGATGCGCTGATGCTCGCGCAGCACGGCGGGCGGCATGGCGGCGTCGGCCGATTTTGCCGGCGCCGGAAGCGCGGCTAAAGGTGTGCCGGCGGGCTCTGAGGCGGTGCAGGCTGCAAGCCCGAGCGCCGCGAGTACGACGCCCGCTTGGCACAGCCGGTAGCTTGCGATCGCCAATCGTCCCCGTCTCACCACGTCACCTAAATCGATCGCGCAAGTCAGTCGTACAAGTCAGTCGCGCGGATTAGTCGCGATCCGCGGCTTCGATCTGCTCCGGACGCGTCGCCTCGATCGAAGGGCTTCCCCGAGTGCCGCGCGCTTCGATAAAGCCCCGGACGATCAGGCGTCGCCCCGCAAGGCTTTTCAAATCAAGTCCCGCCGCGGCGAAATTGCGCTCGTTTCGTTTCCGGACCGTAACCGCAAAATCTTCGGACCATCGCTGCCCGAAGTTCACATAGATGGTGGCTCCGCTTTCACGCACGGACACCACTTTGCCCCCGACCAGCGCAAATTGCCCTTGACGCGCCAGCACATCCGCGGGGTTCTCGGCGTCGAGCAGGTCATAATACGGATCGGCCCAGAGGCCAAGCTTGGCCTTGCGGGCGGCATTTTCGCGGGCCAGCAGGTCCGTCGCGCAGGCGCGGCTGCCGACGCGGTCGCCGACCCGGGCAAAACCGGCAGCGATTAATTCGCCCTGCACGAACAGCTCGTCGCCATCGCGCTCGGTATAGGCATAGGCGACGACGCGCCCATAGCGGTCGGCAGCGGCCTCGGCGCGCCGGAGCACGACGTCGTCGCCCCCCGCCAGTGCGTCAAGCGCAGCCTTCGCCGCCGCGCTGCCCGGCGCCGCGTCGGATTGTTGCGGCAGCGGCATCGGCGGCACTTCGATTGCGGCAAGGCGTACCTCGCGGCCGTCCGCCAGCGTGAAACTGCGGCCATCGCTCACGTGGCTCACGGTAGCGCGCGCGATCTCATCGCCGCCGCATGGCGGCGCAGTCATTTGGTCCTGAGCGATTGCGCCAAGGCATTCGCAAGTCACCGCGAATGCGCAAGCCAGCGCCGCAACAAAAATCCCGCTAACGACCCGACCCACGACCCCGTCCCGCCAGCCGTTCCCCGGCCTCAAGCGAAAGGCCGGAATGCGGCGGCACTACGGCGGCGTCTGGACCGGGCGGGTGGCAGATGTGATCCGAAGCCCACTTGGACCGTCGGGCTCATTAACCTGAGGGTCATCGATCCGTGACCAGCAAGCTCGTGGTTCGCGCGAGGACACGACGCGCGCTCGGACTTACATAGATCGCTTCAATAAGTGCCAGAAACTCGTCTCATGATGCCCTCATAGAATTCTACGAAAACATTGATCATTCCATGAGCGCCGAGAACTACAGATTGAGCCTCCTTAGGGCGAAGATACCCTCTTTTGCGTGCAACCTCTTCTAAGAATATCGCATCGTGGCCAAGGTCGAGGTCTAAAATAGCGTGTTTGCAAACCTCTTCGAAGAATGGACTAAAGTCAGGGTACAGACTTTTGAAAAAACCGAATTGGGCTTCGACAGCTTTCTTAGTTTGGCCTTTTCTTGGTGAGTGCAACACTCCATAGCAACCTAAGTACGCCCAACTGTCGCTCCGACCAAGGTCGGACATGTAGTCAATTAGACCGATGGTGCTTTGAAGAGCTTTCGAAGCAGTTACACTCTCCGTCGAGAATCCGCAATTTACGAGTCCGTTCCGAAACATCTCCCCGTGCCCGAACTCTTCGAAGTAGTGATCCCGCAAGCCCGATTTTATTTCATCGTCTATGCAAGATTCAAAGGCAATCGCATTGTGTACGTCAGCGCCCACCGTACGATGAAAAAATTGAAATGCCCATAACCTTAGTTGATGGGCTGTGGCTTGCCCGCTCAAAAATAAATCCCAAAATCGGCTGGAAAATATATCCGCCGCCCACAAGTCGCAAAGTTCATAGTAGGCGTCTAGTTGAGTGGAGATACTTTTCCCGAAAAGAATTGAATTAATAATCCTTGCACAACCTTCGGCAAGAAGAGCATCGGCAAGTTGATGCAATTCAGCCCATGAAAGGTCGCATTCAGCTTGATGTTCTGCCAGCGTCTTTTTCCCATTAAAGTTCTGGAGAACATCTTTTACGTGTTTGGCCCGTTTTCCTCGGATTGGCCTGCACCCGGTTCGGTTGACACGCGCCTAAGCAAATCCCGCCTGCATTTCGAACTCCACGGGACTTAGATATCCGATCGTCGAGTGCCGGCGTTTCGGATTATAGAAGCATTCAATGTAGTCGAACACATCAGCCTTGGCTTGGTCGCGCGTCCGATACGTTTTTCGCGCTGTGCGCTCGGTCTTCAGCGAGGAGAAGAAGCTCTCCATCGCCGCATTGTCCCAGACATTGCCCGAACGGCTCATCGAGCAGACAACACCGTGATCTGACATCAGCTTCTGGAACTGCTCGCTGGTGTACTGGCTACCGCGATCGGAGTGATGCAGTAGCGCATCGGGTTTGCCCCTGCGCCAGATTGCCATCACCAGCGCGTCGGTCACGAGCTGGGCCGTCATCTCAGCACTCATCGACCAGCCGACCGCGCGCCGTGAGAACAGATCGATGACGGCAGCCACATAGAGCCAGCCCTCCGCTGTCCACACATACGTGAAGTCGGCAATCCATTTGCGGTTGGGAGCGGGCGCGTCGAAGGTGCGGTTGAGCACGTTGGGAGCGACGGCGGCGACCTGCCGCTCACCCAGATCGGGCGGCAGTCGACGCCGTCGCGGACGGGCTTTGAGAGCCTGTAGCCGCATCAAACGCTCGATCCGATGCAATCCACACGACACACCCTCCGCCAGCATGTCGTGCCACACCCGCCTGGCGCCATAGGTTCGATCGCTGGCGAGGAAGCTGGCGCGAACCTTCGCGCTGAGCTCTTCATCGCTCTGGCTGCGCCGACTGCGCGGTCGTGTCAGCCAGGCATAGAACCCACCCCGCGAGACACCGAGCGCCTCGCACAACCATCCCGCCGGCCAGATCCCCCGGTGCTTCGCAATAAAACCGAACTTCACGTCAATTCCTTCGCGAAGTAGGCCGCGGCTTTTTTTAGGATGTCCCGCTCCGCCTTCAGCCTGATCACCTCGCGCTTGAGCTGCGCGATCTCCAGCTGCTCGGGCTTCATCTGACCTTGGCCGGGAAAGGCATGCTGCGGATCATCTGCAAGCGCCTTCACCCAACCGCGCAACTGTGACTGATGCACACTGAGATCGTGCGAGGCCTGGGCATACGACACGCCCCGCTCTTTGATCAGCCGCACAGCCTCAAGCTTGAACTCGCGTGTAAACTTCCGTCTCTCCATGACACACCTCCGGTTCCATCAAAACACCTAACTCGGTGTCTGCGGAACCGGGTGCAGGCCACCACGATGAAATATTTCTGAAAGGATTGGGGCATTGCGGGCTTAACGGTCAAGACATTTATATGCGGCCTCCCATTGCATCGACACAGGCGTTGATAAATTTTCTTTTTGAAAGAAGTATCGAAAGCAAGCTCGCCTATACTGCCGTATTTTGTGTCATGCAAGCTAAGCCCACTCCAATGACACGACACGAAATCGAGCAGAAATATAACGTGATGCGTGCACACTACACTGATGCGTGCGCTCTGTTCGATGCGTTCGAGAAACACGATAAGATCGACGCTGACCTTGATCATTCAGCTCTGACAATTGAGGCAGCAATTCGGGACGAGGGCAATTTATCCGAACGTCAAACTCGTCGAATATTCGAAGTGATTGAGCAGACTGCAGATTATTTCAACATTTTCTTTTCAGGGATTTCAAAACATTACAAGTCGATGCGGGCCGTTACCTATCGCCAGGCGCCAAATGCATTGGGCGCAACATTCGTTTGAGCAAGGCATAAGTGATTTTATACCGCGGACCGTGACCTAAAAATTGGACACCAATTTAAGGATGTCATCGGCTTCGCTTGCTAAATCGCGGCATGTCGTGAAGCTCAGGTCCCGGCTTTTTGTCGTCTCCGAAATAGGCAAAGATGCCGGTTTCGGTATCCAGGCTAGCAGGCCAGTCCAAATCCTTCAAAGTCGATGTCAGGACGGCAAGCCTTGGCGTGTCTTTCCTACCGATGTACCGGAACCTGACTTGGTTACTCACACCAATCAAATGTGGCAGTGGATCATCGGATGCGCAAGAAGCGCCCGGTCGCATTGGACGTTAGGGTTGCATATTTCAAAAAAACTATCAAGCCGGGATTAGTAAACCGGGAGAGCGGAGGGCCTCAGTTGATTTTAAAATTTTGGAAAGGCAAGCCCGTGAAGGCAGATGATCTGACCTCTGAGCGTGTGCAGATCTGCTGGGGCCATAATAGCCTAGCTGTAGTTCCCTAGCCCGATAGATATGCTTGATGTACGCTCGTCCGAGCCTATACGGAGCCTAGCGTTGGCCGGGGATTCACAAATCCCCATTTTTCAGACATGGTCCCGTAGCTCAGCCGGATAGAGCAGCGGTTTCCTAAACCGAAGGTCGGAAGTTCGAGTCTTCCCGGGACCGCCAATCCAGTCATTCCGACGCCGTTCAGGGGCCTTCTTAACGGGACGGTCACGGGCTAAAGTTCGCCCGGTTTCCATCCCGCAACCATGAACGCGTATCCCAATGAACAAGCCAGTACCGATCATCGACACGCCTGCGACGCACGATTCCCCGGCGGCGCAATTCCTGAACCTCCACGAAATCGTCGCCAAAGCCCGCGCCAACCTCAATCAGAACGATTGGGATTACATCGTCGGCGGCACCGAGACCGAGACGACGTTGCGAAGGAACCGCATGGCGCTCAACTCCGTCGCGTTCCGGCCACGCGTCTTGCGCGACGTCAGCAAGGTCGATCCGTCCGTCGAAGTGCTCGGCAAGAAACTGCGGCTGCCGATCGTGCTCTGCCCGGTCGGCTCGCTGGAAAGCTTTCATCCCGGCGGCGCCGAGCCGGTGGTCAAGGCGGCGGCCGAATTCGGCTGCGCCCATATGCTCTCTTCGGTGTGCGATCCCGGCCTCGAAGGGGTGGCGAAGGCGGCGCCCAATGCCCTGCGCATGTTCCAGCTTTATGTGCGCGGCGACGCGGCCTGGGCCGACGATCACGTCGAGCGCGCCATCAAAAACGGCTATTCGGCGTTCTGCATCACCGTCGATACCGCCCATTACAGCCGGCGCGAACGCGATCTCGCCAAGCGCCACGTCACCGCCGGCCGCCGCCGCGTGCAGGGCCGCGATTTCCAGATGGCGCTCGATTGGCGCACGGTCGAGCGCATGAAAAGCAAGTTCGAGATTCCGTTTGCGATTAAAGGAATCGGCACCGCTGAAGACGCCAAAATCGCGCTCGATCACGGCGTCGAGATCATTTACGTCTCCAATCACGGCGGCCGCCAGCTCGACCACGGCCGCGGCTCGACCGACGTGCTGCCCGAAGTCGTTGAGGCGGTCGCCGGCCGCGCCATGATCATCGTCGACGGCGGCTTTTATCGCGGCACCGACATCGTCAAGGCGATCGCGCTCGGCGCCAATCTGGTCGGCCTCGGCCGCATGCAATGTTACGGGCTGGCGGCGGCGGGACAGGCCGGCATCGTGCGCATGCTGGAAATTCTGGAAGACGAGGTGACGCGCGCGCTCGGCCTGCTCGGCGCGACGAGCTTCGGCAAGCTCGATCGATCCTATCTGCACGCCGCGGCTCCGGCCAACGCGCCGCACGTGTTCTCGGCCTTCCCGCTGTGGGTGCACGAGCCGTACCGCTACTGATCGACGTCATTGCGAGGAGCGTAGCGACGAAGCAATCCAGAATTCGTCGCATAATACTGGATTGCTTCGCTTCGCTCGCAATGACGCTTTAACTACAGACTCGGATTCCATTTCATGAATCTTCAGCTCAGTATCGGCATCACGTCCAATCCGCGGACCTGGCCGATTCTCGACGGCACGGTGAAGCCGGACGGCATCGAGCTTATTCCGACGGTGCTGCATCCTTCCGAGTTGTTCTGGCGGCAGTTGCACTTCGCCGAATTCGCCGTGTCGGAAATGTCCTGCTCGTCATTTCTGATCGTGATCGGGCAGGGCGACACGCGGTTCGTCGGGCTGCCGATCTTCACCACGCGGCGGTTCTTTCACACCAGCATATTGGTGAGCCGCAAGTCCGGCATCGACAAGCCCGCCGATCTCAAGGGCAAGCGCGTCGGCGTGCCGGAATACCAGCAGACCGCCGCGCTTTGGGCGCGCGGCGTATTGCAGCACGAATTCGCCGTTGCGCCCAAAGACATGGAATTCTGGATGGAGCGCACGCCGGATAAAAGCCACGGCGGCGCCACCGGCTTCAAGCCGCCGCCCGGCGTTACCGTCAACCAGATTCCCGCCGACAAGAGCATCGGCTCGATGATGCTTAACGGCGAGCTCGACGCCGTGCTGCATTACCTCTCCGGCCGCAATCTGGTCGACCGCAGCCGCGCCGACCTCGCGAACCATCCCGATTTCAAATATCTGTTCCCCGACCCGATCGCGGAAGGCATCCGCTTTTACCGCAAGACCGGGCTCATGCCGATCAATCACCAGGCAGTGGTGCGGCGCGACGTGTTCGAAAAAGAACCGTGGGTGGTGCTCAACCTGATCAAGGCCTTCAACAAGGCCAACGAAATCGCCAATGAGCGGCGCGTTGAACATGTCGCCGATCACCTCGCCGCCGGTCTTCTATCGGGCGATGCGAAGACGCCCGTGATCCATCACGGCGTCAAAGCCAACCGCAGAGTGATCGAGACCATCGCGCAATATTCGCTGGAACAGGCGCTCACCCCGCGGCTCATCAAGATCGAGGAGCTTTACGCCCCAAGCGCGCTGGAGACGTAACGGCCGAGTAACCGGCGTCGCGTAGAGCACAGGATGGGTACGCCCGGATCAAGCCGAAACGCTTATTTCCGGCCGCCTATTGTGCTTTGGGTCCAGGCCTGCCAAATAAGCTGGTAATCCAGATATCGACGTTGGCAATATCGACGCAAGAATTCTTGCCACCGGTACTGTTGGCACCCGAACGGTGCCTATCCGTTAGCCAGTGGCCCGGGCGCCTTGGCCATCGGGCCATCAGCCGCTCGATCGAAGAGGAACGCCGCGTGCAGGTTCTCGTCCGTGACAACAATGTCGACCAAGCCCTCAAGGTGCTGAAGAAGAAGATGCAGCGCGAGGGCGTCTTCCGGGAGATGAAGCTCCGCGGCCATTACGAAAAGCCCTCCGAGAGGAGAGTTCGGGAGCGAGCAGAGGCCATCCGCCGCGCCCGCAAGCTCGCCCGCAAGAAGTTGCAGCGCGAGGGACTGCTGCCGATGAAGCCTCGGGTGATCCCGGGGGCGGCCACTGGAAGGGGCGGCCCGCCGCGCGCGCCCCGCTTCTGATCTCGGCAGCACGACCGCGGGCGCTCTGAGATAGGGCCGTTGCACGACCAAAACGTCGCCGGCGACATCGCCGCCGGTTTTTACGTCAGTCGTCTGAGTAAGAGTTTGTCAACACGGCAGGAATGCGATGTCCTTTAAGTTTCTGGTCGGCCAAGCAGTTGAGTACACGCCGCTCGGTGAGAAAAAAGCCGGCCTCTATAAGATTGTGCGGCAGATGCCGCTGGAAGAACAGGCCTTCGATTTAAGATACCGTATCAAGAGCGATATCGAAGCCTACGAGCGCAATGTACTCGAATGCCAGTTGAGCGCTGAGGTGGCTGCTGAAAGCAGCTATGCCACGATCAAGTCGCCGCGCTCGCGAGGTTCGCGCAACTGAGTCCGGCACAGGATTTTCGGGAATCGCGCTCTAGTGTCGCGCGTCGGAGCCGGCCGTTCCCATTTCCTCTTGCTGCCGATATTCGGCATCGAATTTCATGATTTCACGCATAAGCTGTTCGATCAGATTTTGCCGGCCTGTAGCGCTCTGATTATAAGTCAGTTCCGCTACCGTTTTTGCCACTGCATTAATGACTTCATCGATATCGATCGTGTCCGGCTCATCGTTCGATACAGGATATTCGGCAAAAAAGTTGTCGATCAATTCGATCATTAGGCAATGCAGGCATGGCCGTTCTTCATTTTCATTTTGGTCATCTGAGCTTTGATCGTCTGACATGGCCATCCTCCTGCTTCAGATGGTAACGGGCCCGGCAATATACAATAACGGTCAAGGTTTGGCGCCATCACTCCGCCGCGCGCGCCTTGGGCGGGCCTTCGACGGTAGCACCGGAGGCGATCAGCGCTTTGATCTCGTTTTCGGCAAGGCCGGCCTCGCGCAACACTTCGAGACTGTGCTCACCGAGCCGCGGCTGCAGGCGTTCGGTCGAGGCGGCGGTCTCGCCAAAACGCACCGGCATATCGGTGAAGGTAATTTCTCCCTGGCTCGGGTGATCCGCGTGCTTGAAGAAGCCGCCGGCCTTAAGCTGCGGATCGTCCATGAGACCGTCGAGGCTCGACATGCGCGCCGCCGGAATTTCGAGGTCGCGAAGCAGCGCGAGCCATTGGTCGGTCGTCTTGTCGGCAAGGCATGCGCCGGCGAGTTCGTAGAGCGCGACGACGTTGTGGCTGCGCGCCGCGATGCTGTTGAAGCGCGGATCGTCGCAAACTTCCGGCTTGCCGACCATCGCCCAGAATTTTCGCCAGTGCCGTTCGGTATAGGCCATCATGCAGAGATAGCCGTCCTTGGTCTTGTACGGCCGCCGCCACGAGCCCATGACGCGCGTATAGCCGAGCTTGCCGACCGGCGGCGTGAAGCAATGGCCGAACAGGTGCTCGGCGAGCACGAAGGAAACCATCGACTCGAACATCGGCACTTCGACGAACTGGCCGCGGCCGGTCTTCTCCCTTGCGTATAATGCCGCCGCTACCGCCCCAACAAGCGCCGATGCGGTGGTCTTGTCGGCAAGAATGGTCGGCGCGTAGCGCGGCTCGCCCGCGATCTCCGACATTAGCGCTGCGACGCCCGATTGGCCCTGAATGACGTCGTCATAGGCCGGCTGGCCGCTATACGGCCCGCCGCTGCGATAGCCGTGAATGGCGGCGTAGACGATACGCGGGTTGCGTGCGCAAACCGCCGTGTGGGCAAAGCCGAGCCGCTCGATCTTTTGCGGCCGCATGGAGTGGATAAACACATCGGCGCCGGCGATCAGCCGCCACAGCGCGTCGCCGGCGGCGGGCTGCTTAAGGTCGAGCACGAGCGAGCGCTTGCCGCGGTTGAGCCCCATGAACAAAGCCGCCATGTCGGGCGAGCGTGCCGGACCGGTATAGCGGGTGGTGTCGCCGTCCGGGCTTTCGATCTTGATGACGTCGGCGCCCATGTCGGCGAGCGTTTGCGTCGCCAGCGGGCCGGCCACGACCGACGTGAGATCGAGAATGCGGATGCCCGAGAGCGGTCCAGTCATTTGACAATCACCCGCAGCCTGGACTGATCTCACCCGCGGCAACGGCAAGGGGCCTTGAGCGATGCAACATATCGACGCATTTTGTCATTTTTTCCCGCAGGGCATTTTCAGAAAGCTGTCGGAGACGACCGGCGGCACCAAGGACATCGGCAAACGCATCCAGGGCGTGCGAACGATTTAGGACCTCGATGCGCGCTTTCGCATCATGGACGGCTTCGAGAACTATTCGCAAGTGCTATCGCTCGGCCTGCCGCCCATCGAAGCCATGGCGGGACCGAATGAGTCGCCGGAGTTCGCCCGCGTCGCCAATGACGGCCTCGCCGAGCTCTGCGCCAAATATCCGGACCGGTTTTGCGGCTATGTCGGCGGCCTGCCCATGAATGCGCCGGATGCGGCGGCCAAGGAGGCCGAACGCATTCTGGCCGGCGGCGGAGCCAACGGTCTGCAGCTTCACACCAACGTCGACGGCCTCTGCCTTGACGAGCCGCGCTTTTTGCCGATTTTCGAGACCGCCGCGAAAACCGGCAAGCCGATCCTGCTGCATCCGGCCCGCACGGCGAGCTTCCCCGACTTCGCCGCCGAGCAGCGTTCGCGCTACGAGATCTGGACCATTTTCGGCTGGCCCTACGAGACCAGCGCGACGATGGCGCGGCTTATTTTTTCCGGCATCATGACGCGATTTCCCGAGCTGAAAGTGCTCGCGCATCACCTCGGCGCCATGATCCCGTTCTTCGATGCGCGCATCGAGACCGGCTGGGCGACGCTCGGCAGCCGGACATCGGATGAAGATTACAGCGGGGTGCTCAAGAGCCTTGGCAAGCCACTGCTCGACTGCTTCAAGGACTTTTACGGCGACACGGCATTGTGCGGCGGCCGCGCCGGCCTGGTCTGCGGTCTAGACTTCTATGGCGCCGATCACGTCCTGTTCGCTTCTGACGCACCGTTCGGTCCGGAGGCCGGCCGCGCTTATATCCGCGATTGCATCGCGGCGATCCATTCGCTCGATGAGCCGGCGGCGGTCAAAGCGAAGATTTGCTATCGGAATGCGAAGACGCTGTTTGGGCTCAAATGACGCCAGATGTCCGTGCGGTCGCCGGGAAGGCGCGCATTGTCACTTCACCTGATTTGAAGTTTCAGCTCCTGTACGACGCTTCGGAAGCGCTCATAATCCTGCTTGATGAAATTCGCATATTCTTCGGTACCCTTCGCTCGCTCCGCCATGCCCAGGCTGGAAATTCTTGCCGCGACAATGGGGTCATGCACCGCACGCTCGGCCGCAGCCTCCAGTCGGGCGATGATGGCCTGCGGCGTGCCGGCAGGCGCCACCAGCCCGATGGTCGCGGCGTAGTCAAACCCATCGACCCCGGACTCGATCGCCGTCGGAACATCGGGAAGGCTCTTGGATCGGCGAGCGGTGCTGATACACAACGCTCGAAGCCGGCCACTCTCGATTAACGACTGGACGGGCGGTATGCCCGACCATCCCGCCTGAATCTCCCCCGTCATCAGGCCGTTCACCATTTCCGTTCCGCCTCGGTACGGCACGTGATTGATTTTAATTCCCACCCGCGCGGCAAAGATCGCCATGGTCAAATGGTGAATCGAACCTAGCCCGCCGGAGCCGTAATTGAGCGCGCCGGGGCGGCTCTTTGCGAGATCGATGAACTTGCCGAGTGTTTTCACGCCTAACGACGGCGGCACGACCAGCACTGTCGGAACCTCGACCAGCCCGGTGATCGGTGCAAAATCCGTCAGCGGGTTATATTGCAGATCGGAAAATAGCGCGGGGTTGATGGCCATCATCCCGGACTCGCTGAGCATCAGCGTGTAACCGTCAGGCGCGGACGAGGCCACCATTTGCGCCGCGAGGAATCCATTGGAGCCTGGAATCGTTTCGACGACGAAGGGCTTGCCAAGCTCCTCGGCGAGCTGCTGTGACACCAGGCGCGCGAGAACATCAGGATTGCCCCCAGGCGCACCGGCAACAATCACTCGAACAGCCCTTGATGGATAGGACGCGGCCAAATCTTGAGCACGCACGGTGGTTGAGACACAGCATGCCATCGCCACAACGATCGTCGCCATCCGAAGCATCGTCACTCGCCTTCCTAAAACGGTACGTGCCTTTCGGAACATATCCCCGCCAAAGTATCCCCGCCAAAGTATCCCCGCCAAAGTATCCGCCGCCAACATGTCCCCGCGATGGCCTTACCTTGCTGCATCAAAGCGCTGCATGAATCGCGAGCAGATCGGCGATCGTATTCGGCGGCCGGCGTCCAAATCCGCACTCGGTGGCGGCGCCGAAGTCCGACACGAATTTTGCGGCGGTTGACATGCGACGGCGGGTCCCCTCGATCCCATCGCTCAGATGAATGAGCCCGAGATACAACTTCGTTTCCTGCCTCAGCCGCAGGTCCCGAAGCGGTTCGTAGTAGGCATCATCGCCCCGGCTGCGCGGCACCGGCATATGCAGCCAGTTAATCGGACGCGTGACCCGCTCGGACAGAGCGTTGTAGACCGCAACCATGTTCGCGGTCGTCGCCGGCTCCTTCCAATGTCTGTGGCCATAGTCCCCGTAGCAAAGGTGGATCCCAAGTTCGACCTCGCGAGGTACTGCCTCGCAATGGATCGTCAGACGGTCGATTATGCCGTTTTTGACATCATCGAAGTAGGCGTGGCGGACGCCTTCCCACTGCGCCATTTCCGTCGAAACGTCCCATTGAACGGCGAGGTCGGACGAAGCGATGGTCTTGACCATCTGGTGAACCTCGGCCAATAGCTTCGCGCGGTAAATCGGCTCGATGACGGCGTGCTGGGAATAGACCACATGTGCGTTCAAAAACGCCGCCGTGGTCGGCAATGACACTTGAAATTTAATGCCGCGCGGAATCACGCCATCAACCCGCAGACGCCGAAAGACGGCGTAGGATTCCGCGGCCACTTCGGCATAGCCGAGAGGACCGAGCTCGATCCGGCTTGGGTCGACGCCGGCTCGCAGTCTCATTCTCGGCGGTGGCGGCTCGCCCTGCTTCGCCGCGTCGTTGCCGATCCAACGGCGCACACCCTCGACCTCCGACGTGGCGCGGGTGCCACGCGCGCCCTCTTGCGGATCGATTTCGAACGCATCGTTGCGTTCGAGAACACGACGCGGCCAGTTGACCCAGAGGCTGCGAGGTCCGGTCTCGCCGTCCGGTATCCGCTTGATCCGGTCGCCGAGCGCGTTGCTTACAGCGCGGAAAACTTCGTCGGCCGACTGCAGAGCGACGCTGCCCACAAGCAGTAATTCGGGATGAGTTGGAATTCCGGCCGGCATCGACGTCCCCGGGAGGCGGAAGCTAACAAAACGCCGGCATCACCTTACGGGCGAATAGCCGCATCGATTTTTGCGCCTCGGCGAAATCGAGCGTGCCGAAATTGATTTGCAGCGAAGCGTGCTCGAATTTTCCGACCGTGCTTTGGAAGCGCCGGATGATGGCTTTGATCTCGTCGGGCGTGCCGACCCAGGCATTGCCGGTTTCGACCTGGCCCTCGAGCGAGAAGCCTTTCATGCGGCCGATCGACTTGTCGTAGCCTTGGTAATCCTTGGACGAGGTGCCTTGCGTCCATTCGCCGGCGGATTCGACGAGCGCCTCGAAATACAGGTCGAACGCGCGCCGCGGGATGTCGCGGGCGGCGCGCGCGTCGTCGTGGCAGAACATGTGGAACGCGATCATCACCTCGCCGTCGCCGGGATGGCCGGCCTCGCGCCAGGCGTTGCGATAAAGGTCGACGAGGGGCTTAAGCGGGCCGATCGGGATCGCCATCAGCGCATGGCCGGAGCGCCCGGCGAATTCGAAGGAGTCCGGCGTGCGCGTAGAAGCGATATAAAATTTCGGCCGCGGCTTTTGCGTCGGCCGCGGCAGCGACGTGAGATCTTCGAAGGAATGGAATTGTCCTTGATGGCTGGCGTGCCCGGTCGAAAGCAACAGCGCGATCTGCTCCAGACCTTCGCGGAAGCGGGCAATAAATTCGTCCGGCGAAATCTTGAAGCGGCGGAATTCGTGCGGCAGGAAGGCGCGCGCAAAGCCGACGTCAAGGCGACCGTGCGAGATGGCATCGAGCATCGCGATCTCGCCGGCAAGCTTTATCGGATTGTTGAAGGCCGGCACGACCGCGCCGGTAATGAGACGCATCTTTTTTGTGCGCTGTGAGGCTGCCGAGAGAAACAACAGCGGGTTCGGGCTATAGCCGCCGTAACGGCGAAAATAATGCTCGACCGTGCGCGCGTGGCTATAGCCCAGCGTTTCCGCCTCCTCGGCGATTGCCAGGCACTCCTCGAAATAGTCTTCCGCGCTTTTGTCCTCGGGCGAGACGCAGGGAAAAAACTGAACGCCGAACTGCATTTCCATCACCCTGAGGTGGCCGCGGAGCGGCCCGCGAAGGGCGACGGCCCTGGCGCCTCGGCCGCATCCTTCGAGGCTCGCTCCGCTCGCACCTCAGGATGACGGCTCGTGGTTTTCCGGCCGATATAACGGGTGAGGCTCGCCAAATTCTCGCGCAATTGCGCTTCGTCGACCACATTCGGATCGAAATCGGGCGCGTCGAATTCGAGCATATCGGCGTGATTGATGCTCGCCGGATCGGCAATCGTGCGCAGATAGGTTTCGTAGCCGATCGGTCCGCCGATATCCGCCGGAGGACAGCGACCCTCGGCACTGACGAGATGCGGATAGCGTAGGCCGGTTCGCGCGGCGCCACGCGACAGCAACGTGATCGTGTGCTCCCAATCCTCTCCCAGCACGTAGTCATATTTGAATGTGTGGCCAAGCGCCAAAATATCGGCAAGCGTCGCTTGCTCGGCCGGTATCGGATTGGCCTCAACGTCGCGATCGCGCAAGCCCCAAATTCGGTCGCCGCTGCGGAACTCGAACGGATGGCCATTCTGCCAGCCGATGGCGATCTGCAGCACGAAATGCAAATCGTCGAGGCGAATATCGACCGGCACCTCGACGCAACGCGCAACGCGCGGCGTCACGTCGTCGATTTCGACGGCAAGCCGCGCGATCTCGCTGACCAGCGGCGGCGCAGCCGTCATTCCGCGGCCTGCTGGAAAACCAGCATCTCGCCGCGCGGATAAAGATCGACGATCTTGCCGTCCTTGATGACCCAGGCGAGGTTCTTGCTATCCTGCAGGATCGCGATATCGGCGACCGGGTCCTTGTCCCACACGCAGATATCGGCAAGCTGGCCGGCGGCGACCTGGCCCACTTGGCCGTCAAGCCCGACCGGCAAGGCATTGTCGCGCGTCGCCGCCACGATCGCCTCCATCGGCGAATAACCGCCGTGTTTGACGAAAATCTCCAGTTCCTTGGCGTGCAGTTCGCCGTGCCGCGTGAACGAATTGTTGCCGGTGTCGGTGCCGACCAAAAGCCGGATGCCGAGTTTGCGCGCCTTGTGCATCAATTCGCCGAGCAGATCGTAGTGCCGCTGCATGCGATTGAAGTCGAGCTGCACTTGCTCGGCGCCGACCTTTTGCTGCTTGCCGAGCTCGATCACGACGGCAAGGAACGTCGCGGTCGGCAGGATCGGCATGCCGGCTTTGGCGACCGCTTCGAGATCGCGGTCGGTGGCGAGATCGGCGTGGACGATCCAGTCGACGCCGGCTTCCGCCGCGGCGCGGGTCGAGCCGGCGCCGCGCGAATGGATGGCGACCTTCAGATTGCGGCGGTGCGCCTCGCCGACCACGGCGGAGATTTCCTCCTTCGCCAGCATTTGCAATTCGCCGGAGCGGCTATCGGCCATTTTGATGAAGTTGACGCCGTGCTTGCCTTGGCGGCGCACCTCGGTGACCATCTCGTCGGCGGTGTTGCACAGTTTTCCGATCGAGTGATCGGGGGTGCCTTCCCACGACGGCTCGTCGTCCTCGATGCAGCCGTAAGTGACGATCATGCGGCCGGCGACGAACATGCGCGGGCCTTCCATCAAACCGAGTTTGATGGCGTCGCGCACGCCGACATCGGTGAACCAGGTGCCGCCCGGCACTGCAATGCTGGTGACGCCCGCACGCAACACTTTCTGCGCGCTGCGCGCGGATTTGAGCGTGGAGAATTCCGGCCGCGTGGTGCCCTTGCCTTTGCCCTCGCCCTTGATCAGCGGATAGCCGTAGGACATGTGGCAATGCGCGTCGATCAGGCCGGGCATGATCCATTTGCCGGCCGCGTCGATGACGTCGACGGTCTTGCGGTCTTCGAGGTGAATATCGGCAGGCAGCGCGCCGACGCTTTTGATCTTGTTGCCCTCGATGACGACGGCGTCGTTACGGTTAGCCGGCTTCCCGGAGCCGTCGATCAGCGTGCCGTTGCGGATCACCAGGGTCTTTTTGGCGGCGGTCATTGCGCTCATTGGGGCTCCTCCGGGGAATGCCTTTGCTTTGCCCACACTATACAACGTCGCGGTTATTAGGCGAGGGGCGGGGAGGGATGCAAAAATGCAAACGCTCCCGTTCTCGCGATGCATCGGCATCCGAGTTATCGTCCAGGCAACGGAATCGTCGTCTACGCCACGGTACGCCAAGCCAAGCCAAGCCAAGCCAAAACAAAACCAAGCACTGTAATGGAGCGCCGGGAGGCGCCAAAGTGTGGCCGCGCCACGCGGACGGATGTTGCCACCCGCTCGCGCTCCGGGCGCGGCGCGCGCCACAGAACGTCCCCTTGCGGGAATCGTCTGCTTCGGGCGCGCTGCGCCTCCCGGCGCTCCACCGCGATCCACCGCCCCGGCTGTCGACCGCCGAAGCGTTAAGGACCGCACCCGCTCCGCCGGATCGCTGTCAGCATCCGGCGTCTTGTAAGAGAGCGAGATGATCGCCTAAAGCGCCGCTCGATGGCGCGAAGTCAAGGGCCAACCAAATTGCGCTTCCGATTTTTCCCAAGCCCTTGGCGCGCGCATGTTTTTTTCGGCGCGCCGCACCAAAATGACGGCGGCCGGCGATGTCATGCCGCGCCGAACGGCGTTCACTCCGGAATGATTCTTTGGCGGCGCGTGGAGCGCGCATTGCGCCCGGGAAATTCGCAAAGTGTTCAAGACGGCGGCCTCACAGACGGCCGAAAGTCCGATATTGGGGATAACAGCGGACATTGGACGACCAGGCGGCAATGTCAGCTTTTGACCCATTTCGGACTCTGAACGATCGAGCGATTCGATCACATCCTTAAGTGCGGCAATGGCCTCTTCCTTGGCCGTCCCGGAAAGCTTATCACGGTCGATCAAGAGCTGGAGACCGGCGACGATTCACAGCAATCACTCGGCTTTGCGCCTCCTGATCGTTGTGGAGACCCGTGACCGCATATACCTGAATCGGACGCGAGAACCCTTTGTATTGGATTGTGTCGCGTTTCTCAGTTCGCACTGCGCCTTCGACTAAAGACCGGGTTTCACTATCGACGAGAATTGCACCTCGTTCGGCGCCCTGTTGCAGCCGCGCAGCCAAATTCACCGCATGGCCGATAACCGTGTAGTCGAGGCGATCTTTACTTCCGAAATTACCTACCGTGCAGTAGCCGGTGGTGATGCCAATGCGCAACTCGAATGTCTTTTCAAGACCTCTGCCGCGCCAGGTGACCCCCAGCTCCTGCATTCGCCGCTGCATGGCTACGGCCATCCGTGCACAAGCGATCGCATCCGCGCTTGCACCACTTGATACCGGATCACCAAAGAAAGCCAGAATCGCATCGCCAATGAATTTGCTTACCGTCGCACCATACTCCAGCGCGATTTGTGACATTTCCGTCAGATATTGATTAAGCAGATGGGTTAGCTCTTCGGATTGCAGCGCTTCAACCGCGTCAGTGAAGCCAGCGATATCCGAAAAGAAGACCGTGAGCTTCTTGCGCTTGGGCGCGATCTCGACATCTTGTTCTCCAGAGAAAATCGATTTGTAGATTTGTGGCGGCAAATATCTCGCCAGCTTGGATGAAAGCGACTTAAGCATGATGGTCTTGGAGGCAAGCTCTGCTTCGCGGCGCTTGACCTCCGTGATATCTGTGTAGACGGAGGCAGTGCCGCCATCGGCCGTGCGATGCTCGCTGATCTTCAACCACAGCCCATCCGCGAGATACTGCTCTACCGCGCCACCAGGATTGCGACGCAGCGCTTTGCGGCGGTCGATATGCGCTTCCATTTCAGAGACTTTGAACAGTGGAAACATACCTTTCGCGTGCGCTGCGCGCATGATGTCCCACAACAATGCGCCAGGTTTGACCATTTCGCCGATAGCTGGTGAGCCAGCATCTATAAAGAAACGGCGGTAACGCGAGTTGCAAATGACGATTCGATCCTCAGCATCGAAAAGCACGAGACCCTCGGACATAAATTTAAGGGCATCGGTAAGCTGCTGGCGCGCTCTCTCTGCCGCTTGGCTCACGGCGACAAGCTTGAACTCAGCAAGTTTGCGCCGCGTAATATCACGCACGGCTCCAATCAACCGGATCGCCCGACCATTTTCTCCACGCATACACCGCGCGCTATCGGCCACCCAGAAATAATCGCCGGAGCCGCGACGGACACGGTACTCGCAATTCAATCTTTCGGTCTCACCCTTGAAGTGCTCTGCAATCGCCCGTTTGTAGGTCGCGAGATCATCGGGATGGACGTGCTCAGCCCACTCGTAGCTAGTGAGCTCCACGATGCCGAGGATCGATTTCAGTCGGTCAGACAGGTAGAGCGCATTAGTGATAACGTTCCAGTCATAGATACCTTCGGTCATCGCGTCGGTGACGAGACCGAGTCGCTCTTCTGTAATGCGCAAGGGATCGGCACGCGCGGGTGCTCTCGCTGTAAGGCGATTCTAAGCTCGTTTGCGCTTGGGTTTTTTCATCGCCCCTCGCTTGCCGGCGGGGGACGATACCACAAAACTACAATATGGGGTTTGTATCCAGCGGTTGTGACCAAGCCTGTGCAGACCGATGCCCCCGTTCAGGAAATTGACTGTCCACTCTCAAGTCGCCCGACAAGGGCATCTAATGAAGATGTCATTTGCCGCGGTGCATGAGTCCGGAAATGGCCCTGGCTGTGTAAAAACGCGGTACCTGTAATTCACTCCGCAGTGTGATTCTGCTGCTGCGGAGGATCGCATGAAGCGCTTCGTTGAGGGGATTGATCGCGGGCAGGCGACGCTGTTTCCGGAATGCCTGGCAGACTGGATCGACGAGAACAATCCGGTTCAAGTGATCGACGTCTTTGTCGATGAACTCGATCTGGCCGGGCTTGGGTTTGGTGGGGTCGATCCCGAGGCGACTGGGCGGCCTTCGTATCATCCGTCGGTGCTGCTGAAGCTTTACATCTACGGCTATCTCAACCGGGTTCAGTCGAGCCGGCGGCTTGAGCGTGAGGCTGGCCACAACGTTGAGGTGATGTGGCTGACGGGCCGGCTTGTACCCGATCACAAGACGATTGCCGACTTCCGCAAGGACAATGGCACAGCCATTCGCAAAGTGTGCGCGCGCTTTATCGCGCTATGCCGCACGATGGGCCTGCTCACGCAAGCTTGCGTGGCGATTGACGGCAGCAAGTTCAAGGCGGTGAACAATCGGGACAAGAACTTTACCCGGGCGAAGATGGAGCGGCGTATGGCGCAGATCGAGGAGAGTATCGCGCGTTATCTGCAGCAACTCGACACCGCCGACCGGCAGGAACCGTCAGAGGCCCTCAAAACCAAGACGAACCGCCTCAAAGAGAAGATCGAGACGCTAAAACAGCAGATGCGGCGTCTCGGACATCTCAAGGTGGAGATGCTTGCCACCCCGGACCAGCAGATATCGCTGATCGATCCGGATGCCCGCTCGATGGCGACCAGCGGCCGCGGTTCCGGCGTCGTCGGCTACAACGTCCAGATTGCCGTCGAGGCCAACCATCATCTGATCGTCATGCATGAGGTAACCAATGACGGGACTGACCGATCGCAACTCTCCCATGTGGCCAACGAGACAAAGGCGGTACTGGGCGTAGACAAGCTCGATGCCGTCGCCGACCGCGGTTACTTCAACAGCGAAGAGATCCGGGCATGCGAGGAGGCTGGCATCACGGTTACGCTGCCAAAGCCGATGACCTCGAACTCAAAGGCAGAGGGGCGCTTCGGCAAGCAGGACTTCCGCTATGTGGCTGACGAGGACGTTTACGTTTGTCCTGCCGGTGCGAAGCTCGCCTACCACTACACGACCGAGGAAAACGGATTGGTTTTGCGTCGCTACTGGACCAATGCCTGCCAGAGCTGTGCAATCAAGCCCACTTGCACCACCGGCAAGGAACGACGGATCACCCGATGGGAACACGAGCACATTCTCGAAGCCGTACAACGCCGGCTCGACGAGCATCCGGAGAAGATGCGCCAGCGGCGCGAGACGGTCGAACATCCGTTCGGAACCATCAAGGCCAGGATGGGAGCAACCCACTTCCTGATGAAGACGCTGCCACGGGTTGCCTCAGAGATGGCGCTGCACGTGCTCGCCTACAATCTCACCCGTGTCATGAACATCATGGGTATCCAACCGCTCATGGCGGCAATGCGGGCATAGACCAAGCCGCCGTGCGGCCATCTACTGCTGCAGAACTGCCCAAGACGGTCTCAATCCGCACCAGGCGCGACTTCAGATCAAAAACTCGTCAAACTCGCGAAAATGACTGAGCTCGCCTGCTTCGCCGACGTAGCCAGCCGCCAATGCTTATGCCGGAGCGTTTTCGCACAACCAAGGCCCATAGGGAACATGTCGGCGCGTCCGCGTCATGTCCGCTTTCGGGGCAAAGCTGACATCGCCAGATGATGATTATACGCCCTGCTCTCTTCGCGGGTTGACTCACCCGGCCCGCGCTCGTGGCCGGCAGGCACGCATCTTCGAAGCAAGGCGTGGATGGTCGGGCCTTCGCCCGCCGAAGGTTGATGTAGCACAGGCGAAAATAAACATGCTCCGGCCCGCAGGCGGGACAAGCCCGGCCATGACGTGGCGAGCCGATCGACGGTCCGGTATCGCTCGATCAACCTCCGCCCGCGTCACCGCGCTCGCCGATGGTCACCGAGGCGCCGCTGAAGGAGGACATCGTGGTCCTCGACCGGGTTGGCCGGATCGGGTAGTTTCGCCTTGCGCGGGCGTAACGGCCGCGCGAAGTTAGGGCAGCGCCGATGAAAGAGCGTTCCGTCGTTCATTGCGACCCCAATATCCTGGGCGGCACTCCGGTGTTCGTCGGCACGCGCGTTCCCGTTCAGGCGCTGATCGACTACATCGAGGGCGGTCACTCGTTGAACGAGTTCCTTGACGACTTCCCGACCGTTACGCGCGAGATTGCCATCGCCGCGCTTGAGCGGGCAAAAGCCAGCCTGATTGCCGATGCGAGTGCTGCTTGACGAGTGTGTCCCTCGCGCGCTGCGTAAAGAGCAAAGTTTCGATGGACTTTCGCTGGCGGTGATTGTGGTTCATGCACCGAGCAACGACATCGCCGTTCTTCGGCCCTTGATGCCGGCAGTTGTTGCAGCCATTGCGCAGGCCAGAGCCGGAGCTGTGACGCACGTCGGCAAAGAATAGCCGATCGCGACGGGTCCGGAAGCCCGCTCAATAAAGCCCAGTCAAGCCGTGGCTGGCGACGATGTCGCCCATCTGCTCGCTGCGGGCGATATGGGCGTGCAGCACCGCGCCGATATCGCGGTGAAGTTCCTCGGCGGTGCGCTCGGCTTTGGGCTTGATTTGCGCGCTGAGATAAGCGCCTTCCTGCTGGTTGACTTCGACCAGGGCTTTGCCGAACGGCAGCTGCATGCGCTCGTAATTCTTCAGCCCTGCGGCGAGGTCGTCGCCGGCGTCGCGGATGCTGTCGGCCAGGCAGGCCGCATCAAGCGCCGCCTTGGTGGTCCCGGCGCCGGCATGGGGGCGGGCGACGAAGGCCGCATCGCCGGCCAGGACGACCCGTCCGAACACCATCCGTGGCGAAACCAGATCGTAGATCGGTTGAAAGAACGGCGTCGTCCGCGCAAATATTTCGGCGATCTGCGGCGCGATGAGCGCCGTGGCGTCGGCTTTGACGCGCGCGATCACATCGGGCCGGATCAGCGGCGGCGGAATGCCGGCGGCATGATGACGACCATTGGCGTCGGTGCAAATATCGATCAACGTGGCGCGATCGGTCGGCCGGTACCAGACGATGTTATAGGCGCGGCGGCCGACGGCCGTGTCGTTATCCCGCCCCGGCACCGCGTAACTGATCAGCTGTTCGCCTTCCGGCAGGCAGAAGGCGTAGAGCTCGACCATTTCGCGCCACAGCTCGGGCGGCACGTCGGCTTCGTCGAGCACCGCGCGCCAGGCGACGTAGCCGGCATAGACCGGCTCGACATCGGGCAGGAATTGCGCGCGCACCGTCGAGCGCACGCCGTCGGCGCCGACCAGGAGATCGCCGCGCTCGCTTGTGCCGTCGGCGAAAATCGCGGTGACACTGTCCGCATCCTGTTCAACCCGCGTGAGCCTTTTGCCGAACCGATAGGTCCGCGCCGGCAGCGCATGGAGCAAGGCGTGGTAGAGCCGCGACCAGCCGCTGAGCGTGCGCGCCATCGGCTGCTCGATGATGATCTTGCCATTGCCGTCGAGGCAGACTCCGCGCGGCGGCGTTATGCCCATCAACTCGTCGAAATCGATGCCGGCGCGTTTGAGAATGGCGATGAGCTGCGGATGCGTGCCGAGCCCGACGCCGCGGCTTGCCAGCTCCTCCTCGTTGCGCTCGAAGACGACTGCGTCCCAGCCGATCGAGCGCAACAGATGTGCGACCATGAGCCCGCCGAGCGAGCCGCCGATGACGAGCGCGCGGCGTGTCATTACGCGTCATTCCGGGCGCGCTGAAGGCGCGAGCCCGGAATCCATATTCGCGACTGGAGAGGTTCACGAAAATCCGTGCCACTGCCCACACTACAGGGGATATGGATTCGGGCTCCGGCCTACGGCCGGCCCCGGAATGACGTCACGGCAGCGCCCAGGACATGCTGTCGTGGCCGGGCTTGTAGTCCATATTGGTCGCTGCCGGGTTACGGTTGATCAGCGGCCGGCCGTACATCGGATTGGTCGCGCTGCGCGTCTCGTGCTCGACCGTGAACAGCACTTCCTTGGTGTCGAGATCGATCACGTCCTTGAAGCGGTACTGGTAGTCATTGTCTTCGATAGTGATCAGACCGAGATCGAGCAGCTTGCGGTAGGGCCGCGAGAAGTTGGTGAGATAAATCTGCACGTGGTGGCGGTCGTAGCTCGCTTCCGGCGCGTCGGTCTCTCGGAAATAGAAATACTGCTTCTCGCCGACCTGGACTTTGGCCTCCGGCCCGGCGCCATTCGTCTTCACCTCGGCCGGTGTCTCCATCACCTCGCGATAGAACCGCGCGATGCGCTCGGCGGTGCCGGGGCGCACGTCGAAACGGATATAGGGCATGCCGAGCTGAACGCGGCCGAAGCGCTCGACGTCCGGGGTATGTACGGTGACGCGATTGCCCCATGGACAAACGGCGTCGACGCCGTCGTTGCTTTCGCGGAATTCGAATTTTGTGCCGGAGAGCGCCTTCTTGACGCGCGCTAGCCGGTTCAGCAGCGCCTGGCGATCCGGCATCACCAGGCCCGTGGTGCCGCGCAGCACGTCGGGCCTGCCCATCGGCAGGTGGAATTGGCTCATGCCGACATTGACCCACATATTGCCGGCGCCGGTGTTGAGAAAGGGATCGCGCGTATAGCCAAGGCCGGTGATGTAGAAATGCGTCGCCAGATGCTGGTCGTCGATACAGACATTGACGTGGCCGATGCCGACGATGTTGCCGATGTCCTGCGCAGCGCGGTCGAAGTGTTTTTCAAGCATGGTGATTTTCCTTGCCTGCTTGATATTAAGCGCGAGATCAGACGCACTCAACTGCCGTAGAATGGGTCGCGACGAAGGAGGACTGGACATGGCCGAGCGAACTCCCAGCGTCACCGGGTTCGAGCGTCGCGGCCAACCGCTGGCATCGCGCCGGAAATTCCTGGTTCGAATGGGCCTCGCGATCGGCCTATGGCTGTTCCTGACCACGGCGGGCATGGCGATCGGGATTGCCGGCTATGCGTTTTTCGAGGGCATGTCTTTCGTCGATGCATTCGTGAACGCGGCGATGATTCTATCGGGCATGGGTCCGATGGGTGAGCTGAAAACCACCGGCGGCAAGGTCTTTGCCGGGTTGTACGCGATTTTCTCCGGCCTGATTATCATCATCGCCACCGGTTTTGTGCTGGCGCCGATTTTCCACCGCGTATTGCACCGCTTTCACGTCGAGACTACGAGAGATTAAGGCGGACCGGGTTCGGTGGAAGCAAGAGCTGGCGGGTTGCGGGGCAGTGTCGAGCTTTTGGGAAAAATTTCAGCCGGCGGCGCGCGGCGAAGCCGGCGGGCGCAAGAGCGACGTCGATTATCGGCTGCTCGTGCCGTTGGCTGTGAACGTCGCGATCATCCAGGCGGTCTATGCCATCGTGCGGATCACGACGTCCTATCGCGCGATCGAGCTCAATCTACCGGTGGTTTGGCTCGGGATCATCTCGGCCACGTTTGCGATCCTGCCTATTATCTTTGCCGTACAAGTGGGCCGGTTTTTGGATCGCGGCAAGGATGCGCAAGCGGTTTGGATCGGCACAACCTTGCTCGTCGTCGCTTGCGCCGGGTTTCGTTTCGCCGCCGGCTCGCTGCTCATGCTCCTCCTGATGACGGCGCTGCTGGGCATTTCGCATATCCTGATCATGGCAAGCCAGCAGATGCTGTGCGTCCGATGCACGGGGCCGCGCGGCCGCGATGCCGCCTTCGGCAATTACGTCATCGCCAGCGCGGTCGGTCAGGGGCTCGGCCCTTATTTGGTCGCCTGGGTCGGCGGCTCGGCGACATTGCCGCCAACCGACCGCCTGTTCACGATCGGACTGCTCGTCTCCTTTGCATCTTTGGCGACCGCGGCCGTCATCCGGCCGGCGCCGCAACACCCGATGCACGCCAAGAGCAAAGAAGTCGTCGCACTGCGAACGTTATTGCGCCAGCGCGGGCTGATGGCGTACCTCGTCGCCAGCGTCATCACCATGGCCGCGCAGGATCTGGTCACGATCTATCTGCCGCTGCTCGGCGCCGAAAAGAACATCAATGTGCGCGACATCGGCAGCCTGCTCACGGTTCGCTCCGTCGCCGCGTTGTTTTCGCGCATGGGCTATGTGCGGATCATCGCCCTCGTCGGGCGGCGGCCGCTGACGCTTGCGAGCATGGTGGGATCGGCAATCGGTTTCGCCTGTCTCGCCTTGCCGGTCAAGCTTCCGGTGTTGTTTGCGGCGATGACGCTCACTGGCATTGCGCTGGGGATTGCGACGACGTTGAGCCTCACCAACGTTGTCGCTTTGGCCTCTCCGGCTTCGATGGGCACTGTGATGTCGATTCGCAACACCGGCAACCGGATCGGTCAGATGGCGGTACCGTTCGCGGCGAGCCTGATCGCCGCCGCTACCGGAGTGGGCGGCATTTTCGTGATTATCGCGCTGTGTTTGGCGGCGTCGGGCGCTGCCGTGCATTTCAGCGGCGACGAGGGGTGACGCCGCCGCTCTTCTACCAGTGCCGGTAATAGCCGCCGTAATAACCGCGGTGCCGCCAATAGGGGCCTGGGCCGTAATAGCCGTATGGGTAAGGGCCATAATAGGGCGGCGGGTAGGGCGGGGGATACGGCGGCGGAGGCGGCGGATAGCCCGGTGGATAAGGGCCGCGCGGGGGGCCCGGCGGGCCACCGAGGCTCGTGGCGATCAGGTAGCCGTTCTGTCCCTGAAACGTGACCTGACACCATCCGGCGCTGCAACCGCTGACATTGACAGGGGCGCCGGCCGGAATCGTGGTCACGATGTTGTAATTCGTGCCCGGTCCCTGCCGCAGATTGACATTGGTGTTGACGACGGCAGGCGGCGGCCCACCAGGTTGCGGCGGTGCTCCGGGCGGCGGCGGACCGGGTTGCTCCGGGCCGGATTGCGCCGCGGCGGGTGGCGGCGGGCCGGGTTGGTCGGGTTGTGGCGGCGGCGGGGTGGACTGCTCCGGCCCGGGTTGTGCCGGGGGTTGTGGCGCCGGGGCGGGTTGGGCTCCGGCCACTTGCGCCGCCAGCACGATAAAAGCCGCCGCGGCAGCTGCGCTAGGCGTCAGTTTCATCGCTAATCCCTCCCGCTCGAGGACGATCCAGCTCAAGACAGTGCTGCCGCGAAATTTAGGGCCAATATGGCCTTCACTTTCAACGTCATTCGCGGCGGGATCACGGCGGCAGTTTCTGCAGTTCCGGGAACGGCGTAAAGGTCGCGCCGGCGCAGAGGTCCTTCGGCGTTTCCATAAAGCGATCGAACCGCCCTGCGAGAAAGACGGCTGCAACTTCTTTTATGCCGGCATAGTCGGTGTCGTTTTTCTTTGGGTTGAACTTCAGGCAGGCCACGTAGCGCGTCTCGTTGCCGGCCTGTTTCAGCGCCGGCGTCGAAACGGCGGCGTCGCGAATTCCGGTCGGATCGTTCAGATAGACATGCATGGCGGCGAGAATGTCGGCCTTGTAGTTCGTCGGATAGGCATTGATCCCGCTGTCGTCGTCACTATCCGCATTGAGGGAATGATGCCCGCAAGCGCCGAGCAACAGCGTCACGCCGAGAGCAAGCCTTGCGCGCCGCGCCGCACCGCCGTTCATCGATTTTATGCCCGCCCGATCGCCATCGGCCCCTTATTGGGTGTAATCGCGAATCGCGCGAAGCGCCACCGGCGATGAAGACGAATTATTCCGCCGCCTCGTGCGCGTGCGTCTGCACCTGCATGTTGACGAGCGCAAGCGGCGAAGCGGTTTCTTCCAGCATGCCCCAACTCTTGAGCCAATCATAGGTGCGCTGCAATTCATCGAGCGGGATCGGCGCCGGATCGCAGACGACCAGCCGGCTCTCGCGTAAATCCTCGACTTTCAGCGCGGCGATCTCCGGATCCTTTTTGGCGTAATAGTCGATAAAATAATGCATATACGCCTTTTTGTTTGCGTTGATGCGGCGTACCGCCTCGCGCACGGCGCGATTGAACGCGGCATAGGTCTCGCCGTCGACCCGGTCGGAGGCGACTTCGGTGCCGTGGAAGAAGGCTGAGCAAATGACGCGGCAGCCTTTCTTCTCGGCTAACGTAATGTGCGGCTCGGTGAGCGTGGTGGCTTCGATTTCGCCTTTCATCAGCGCGTCGAGGCGATAGCGCGAGCCGTTCGGTGCCCGGCACAGTCTGATCATCTCGCGCGGCACAAAACCTTCCAGCATGTGCAGCGCGATGTAATGGGTGCCGAAATAGAACGGCACGCCGATGGTGCGGTTGGCGAGCTGCTGCGGCGTATAGACAGGAGAGTCGGGTCGCACCACGATCGCCGAATAAGCGACGATGGCGCGGCGGCCGAGCTGCCGGCTGCCTTGGCCGGTGTCCTGGACGCGGCAGTAATTGCCCCATTCGCAGGCGTTGTACATGTCGGCCTTGCCCTGTTCGAGGAGCTTGCCGTGACTGGCGAATGGATTGACGCCCTTCGGCGTCGTCACATGAGCCTCGACCTTCTTCTCGACGCCGGCTTCGCGATCGGCCCATTGGATATCGAGGCCTTCCTTGGCGAACAGGCCTTCATCGTAGGCGACCAGTTCCGGCAGTCCCTGGAACGGCGCCGTGGTTTCGAGAACGAGCTTCTTCATGTTGCTGTCTTCGTTCGCATTTCCGCAATCGGCGGCCGGAATCTAGTCTTCCATGAAGGCCTAAGCAACAACCGGCCTTACGGCGAAACCTCCTCGAGCACGCGGCGCCGCGTCTCGATCATATAGGTCGCCGCGGCGCAACCGATGACCGCGAAGATGGAGAAGGCGAGAAACACGCCGCCGATGCCATAGCGCGGCAAAGTGAAGCCGACGATCAGCGGACCGACGGTCGCGGCCATGCGCAGCCAGAAGCTCGCCCAGCTCACGCCGAGCGCCCGCATCCGCGTCGGATAGATTTCCGCGGTGTAGAGGAAGATGCTCATGTTCATCGAGCCGAGCCAAATTTGGCTGAAGCCGTAGCCGAGCAGCATGCCCAAAGCGGTGTTCGAGCCGACCGCCCACAGCTCGATGAGGGAAGCCGCGGTGAGAAAGAAGGCAGCGGTGAACCAGTAGCGGCGGCCCGTCCAATCGATCATGAAGGCGCAGATCACCGAGCCGAGCAGACTGCCGGCCGGCCCGGCAATCGAATAGTTCAGCGCTTGTTGCAGCGGCAGGTGGTAAACTTCGCGGTAGAGCGTCGGAATCCAGCCGGCCAAGCCGTAAGAGATGATGTACGACGCCGCCCACAGGATCCAGACCAGGAACGTGCGCGACAGGTAGCGGCCTTGGAACAATTCCTGCCAGCGGGTCTGATTACCGAGCGGTTGAATGATGAGATCCGGCACCGGCGGCAGCGGTTTTGTGCCATTGCGCGACACGATGCGCTCGATGTCGGTCATGATTGCGTCGGCCTCCGCCAAGCGTCCCCTCGATGCCAGCCAGCGCGGCGATTCCGGACAGTAGCGCTGCAGGAACAGCGCGATGAATGCCGGCACCGCGCCGATAATGAACATCCACTGCCAGCCGAATTTTGGAACCACGAACGCGCCCGCAATTCCTGACGCCAGCAGTCCGACCGGAAAGATCATCTGATAGGCCAGGAAGCGGCCGCCGCGCCGTTCGGCGCGCAGAATCTCGCTGATATAGGTCGAGGCAACCGGAATCTCGCCACCCAGCCCAATGCCTTCGAGAAAGCGCAAAACGAAGAGCTGCTCATAATTTTGCGAAAACGCGCAGGCGAAACTCATGACGGCAAACAGCGCGATGGCGATGCGCGCCGTGGTCACGCGCCCGATGCGCTCGGCGGCCCATCCGAAGGTCAAGGCGCCGAGCGCCTGGCCGAAATTCGCGATGCTGATCAAGCCGCCGATGCTTGATGGTGGAATGTGCCAGGCTGGAACGATCGCCGGCAGCACATAGGCGATCGACAGCGAATCGAATGAATCGAAGAAGATGGCGACGCCCAGAATAACCGTCACCGTAATGTGCCAGCGCGAATTTGGCAGGCGTTCGAGACGCGCGGCGATGGTTTGCTCGGTCAACGGCAGCGTGCTCGGCATTTTATCCCCCTCGCCAATCGGCCGGCGCGAGATGTTACTCGCGCGGCCGAGCGAACCTCAGCGTTGCGGCCGCAGCCGCTGAATCTGCAACTGCGCCAGAAACGGCACCAGCGGATGCGCACCCATTTTCACCATCGAAGGCAGATCGAGCTTGATCAGCGCCTCGCGCTGGTCGGGCGGCAGTTGGAAGCGATCGGCGAACGCGCCGGCGTCGGCCACGTATTGCGCGCGCAGGTCCGCGTCATGGGCGAGGCCATGCAGCGCGGAGGTGAGTTCTACCAGTTCCGGCCTGATCGAGGGATAATGCGCGGCATGATCCTGCCCGGCGTCGCCGCCGATCCAGGCGAGCGAGGCGTAATTGTGGTGCCAGCTCGGGTCCATCGAGACCACGTCGGGCTTGCGCTCGCCCAAGGCGCCGGCGGCGCAGGCCCAGCAGCGCAGTTCGATGTTGCCGGTATCGTCGAGTTCGGCCTCGTCGAATCCGATCAGCGATTTCAGGTTCCCCGCGGCGAGCTTTTCCAATACGCGCTTGTCCCAGGCCAATTCCGGATTGGAGTAGCGCTCGGTGCCGGGAAAATGCGACATGCCGCCGCTCGACAGGATCACCGTCTTTAAGCCCAGCGCGGTCACGGTGCGGGCGACGGCTTGGCCGAACTGGTAGCAGCGCTCCATGGTCGGCTGCGGCGGCAGATAGGCATTGACGTAGATCGGCAGCACCGGTCCGGTATGGCCGAGATGAGTGAGCGGAATGCCGATGGCGTAATCGATCTTCGCCGTCGAGGTGAACGCCGGATCGAAGTTCTGGCGATAAAGCTGGCGCACCAGTTCGAAGCCGATCTCGCTCGGGATCTGCCAATGGAATTTCCGCCCGGCGAATTCGCCGGTCGCCTCGCCGCCGACATGTACGGTAAACGGCGGCGCGGTGGTGTGAAAGAATTGCTCGGCGTGGTCGTTGGAGAAGATGATCCACAGATCGGGATCAAGCGCACGCAGCCGCTTGCCGACGTCGGCGGCGACTTCGCGCACATGCGCGACCAGCGCCTTGTCCTCGGTGTCCGGCATGGTGAAGAACTGCGGCGCGTGCGGCAGCATGGCTCCGCCGATCACGGTGGACATCATGGTCGCTCTCCTTTGCCGCAAAGCTATCGCGCGGGGAGAAGAACAACAAGCGCAGCGCCAAGGCAGCGATGCGCGCCTGCGCTTCACAGCTGCGCTGGAAGCCGCTAGCTTCGCCGCACAGTACGGAGCGGAGCAACGATGGCTGACGTGCCGGTGACGATCGCCTGCGGCAATTACGATCGCACCCGCACGATCAGGGACGGGACCGTCAAGGTGGAAGGCTGTGCCGTCACCTATCTGCCGCTCTATCCAGAAGAGATTTTCCACCGCGCCTTCAAATTCCAGGAATTCGACGTTTCGGAACTGTCGTTCTCGAGCTACATCCGCACGGTGGCGGCGGGAACGTCGGCCTATATCGGCGTCCCGGCCTTCGTTTCGCGGATTTTCCGCCATTCGGGAATCTATATCAGCAAGGGCGCCGGCATCGAAAAGCCGCAAGACCTGCGCGGCAAGCGCGTCGGCGTGCCGGAATATCAGATCACGGCGGTGGTTTGGATGCGCGGCCTGATGCAGCACGAGTATGGCGTTGCGCCGGCCGAGATCCATTGGCGCAGCGGCGGCCAGGAACAGCCGGGACGCCATGAGCGCACGCCGCTTAAAGCCATTCCGGGCCTCGATCTGCAGCCGATCGGCGACGACCGGACGCTCACCGGCATGCTCAAGGCCGGTGAACTTGACGCACTGTTCACCGCGCGCGCGCCGTCCTCGTTTCTCAACGGCGAACCGCATATCGCGCGCCTGTTTCCCAATACCCGCGCGGCGGAGCAGGCCTATTACAAAAAAACCCGGCTGTTCCCGATCATGCACCTCGTCGGCATCCGTAAAGTCCTCGCCGAAAAATATCCCTGGCTGCCGACCAGCGTTTACAAGGCTTTCTGTGAAGCCAAGGCGCTGGCGATGATCGACCTGCGCGACGTCAATGCACTGATGGTGACGCTGCCCTGGCTCGAAGCCGAGACCAACGAAACCGGCGCCATCATGGGCGAGGATTTCTGGAAGTACGGAATCTCGGAAAATCTGCCCGAGATCGAAGCGCTGACGCAGTACATGCACGAGCAGGGCCTCGCCGATCGCAATGTGAAAGTCGAGGAATTGTTTCACCCGTCGACATTCGAAATCGCCAAGGTATGAATCCGATCATGGCTCCAAACGAGCAGCGCGTAATCGTCGTCGGCGCCGGACCGGTCGGCGCCGTCATGACGCTCGCTCTGGTGCGCAAAGGCATTCCGGTGCTGCTCATCGAGGCGGAACCCGAGCCGGTCGAGGATCAGCGCGCCGCAACGATCCATGCGCCGACGCTCGAAATGCTCGCCGATCTCGGTCTCAAACAGCAGGCTTTCGCCGACGATGCCTCGGGCGGCTTTCAGGCGCCGATTTTTCAATTTCGCGACCGCAGGAGCGGCGAGCTTGTCGCCGCATTCGACATCCGGCTCCTCGAAGGCGAGGTGCCGTATCCGTTCGTGCTGCAGTGGGAGCAATACAAGCTCGTTCGCGCCGCGCTGCCGTTGATCGCCGAGAGCGGGCTCGCCGAGGTGCGATTTGCCGCCAAGCTAGCCGGGCTTGCACAACATGCCGACTATCTCGACGTCACGGTAGAAACGGGCGGCGAGACGGAGCAACTCCGCGGCGCGTACGTGATCGGCGCCGATGGCGGCCGCAGCACCGTGCGCAGGCTCGCGGCAATCGACTTTGAGGGTTTCACCTGGGCGGAGCGCTTCATCAAGATCGCCACCAGCTTCGATTTCGTTAGCGCCGGCAAGGGCTATTGCACGCGCAATTATTTCTCCGATCCCGACGAGTGGCTCAATCTGTTCAAGGTCAAGGGCAACGGTCCGCCCGGCATCTGGCGCGGCATCATGCCGGTGCCGGCCGGCGAATCCGACGAACAGGCGCTCGGCATGGACGCCATCCAGCGCCGGCTGCACGGCATTCATGACAAGAGCGGCGATTTCGATATTCCATACTACGCGCTCTATACCGTGCATCAGCGCGTCGCGGCGACGTTCAACAAGGGCCGTGTGTTGCTCGCCGGCGATGCCGCCCACGTCAATAATCCGATCGGCGGCATGGGCATGAACGGCGGCGTCCACGACGCCGTCAATCTCGCGCAAAAGCTTGCCGATGTCTGGTTCGGCCGCGCCGATACGGGCGTGTTCGACCGCTATACCAGGCAGCGTCGCAAGGCGCAGACCGATTTCGTGCAAGCGCAATCGATCCAGAACAAGAAGACGCTCGAGGAAAAGGACCCGGCGATACGCCGTAAGCATCTGGACGAGCTGCGGCGCACGTCCGAAGACGTGGCGCGGCACAAAGCATTTCTCTACCGCTCGTCGCTGATCGACAGCTTGAATGCAGCGAACGCGGTGGAGTGAACTACGCTGCGGCGTGCACCGAAACTGAAACGGATCGGCCCAACGCTGCGAAGGCTGCCTCAAGTTGTTCCAGCCGAGACGCGTGATCGAGCCGGAACAACCTATCCACCGACTCGCGCTTCCAGGACAGCCGGCGCGCGAGTTCGGCGCGGGTGATGCCGGTTTCTCGAAGCTGCCGGTATAGCTCGATCTTCAGCACCGTGAGCGTGGGCAATCGTGCAAGCCGAGGTCCGCGCTGATGACCCTCGGGAACATCCTCGCCGGCCGCCACGCGCGCCGCGACCGCCTCTTCGATCGCGCCGACCGCGTGTCGAATTGCATCGCCTTCATTGTCGCCAAATGTGGTCACCTCCGGAAACGACGGACAGGTGACGAGCAAGGTACCGTTATCGTCCGGTTCGAGTTTGATCCGATAGCCGAGCATTATTTCAGTCCCAAATCTTGGAGTATTTTATTCACCAAGCCTTTGCCCAGTTCCCTGCGGCTGCCGTGCATTGGCAATTGGGATTTCCGGTCGCCGCGCCGAACCGTCAGATGTCCGCTGCCACCCTTGTGGGTCGCGAAAGTACACCCCTTTGAAGCAAGCAGACGTCTGAGTTCCTGCGCGTTCATCTATCTAGCGTATTACACATAACTGTGTAAGTCAACATAAGTGTGTAGTAACGGAACACATCCGCTCCCGCGCGAAGCAAGCCTCTCTGCCGCACGCCCCCTCCACCGCGCTGACGCGCGGTCCCCCTCCCCCGCTGCGCTACGCTCCGCGGGGGCGGATAAGGTTTCCCCACTTCGCCTCGATCTCCCGCGCCTCGTCCGCCGACAGCGCGGAGGTTGGCGGAAATTGGTCGAGCCACGCGAACGGCCGGCAGGCGTCGATAATCGCCTTCGAATGCGAGGTGATGCCGCGCTCCTTGTCCCGCGGCGGGATGCGCGGATCGAGCGCCGAGCTCCAGGCATTGCGCAGGATGTCGATACCCTCCGCCGGCTCGCAGCGGGTTGCCACCGCCCACATCACATCGGCGAGATTTGACGGATCGATATCCTCGTCCACGACCACCACGATACGCGCCATGTAACTGTGCGCCGCCGCGATGAGCGCGGCGCGCTTGGCGTGGCCATCGTAGCGCTGGCGCAACGCCACGACCGTCATCAGCTGCGACACATGCTGCCAGACGCCGGCGATATCGATGACGCCGGCGGCTTCGAGATTGCTCCAGATCGTCGCGGCGCGAAACGGCAGGCCGAAATGAAAGCGCGGCGGCTTCAGCGGCGGCGAGCCGAGCAGGATCGGATCGTTGCGGTGGTGGATAGCGGTGACTTGCATTACCGGCCCGGGACGCGCCGCCGCGGCGTAATAGCCGGTAAATTCCCCGAACGGTCCTTCCGGCAGGCTCGCTTCATTCATGGGCAGAAGGCGGCCTTCAAAAACGATCTCGGCATGCGCGGGGATCGGCAGTCCGGTCTGCGGTCCCGGATAGACTTCGATCGGCGTGCCTTTGATCGACCCGGCGAACTCATATTCAGAGCGGCCGTCGGGCAAATATTCGAAGCCGGCGATGAACAGAGCGGGATCCTCGCCATGCACGACGGCGAGCGGACAGCTCTCGCCGCGATCCCAATATTTCTTGGCGATGATCGCGCCATGCCGGCCGCCGTGATCGAATTGCACCGTGACTTTGTCCGGACCATGCACCTGGACGCGATAGATCGAGGCGTTGATCCAGCCGTTGTCGGGGTCGCGCATGGCGACGAGCGAGCCCGAGCCGATGAACGGACCGCCATCCTGCCGGTGCCAGATCGGCGCCGGCAGCCGCGCGATGTTCACGTCCGAACCGGTGAAGGAATTTTCCAGGAACGCCGCGGCGGCGACGGTAACCGGCGGCTGCGGGGACAGCGTCTTCCGTTTGTCCATCCATGCCTTGAGTGCGTCGAGCGGCCGCAGCGCGGGATCGAGCCCCAAGGCCAGCGCGGCGCGTTGCACATTCGTCGTCGCGTTGGTGAATACACGGAAGCCGCGGCGATGACCTTTGATGTCGTCGAACAACAGCGCGGGGCATTCGGCAAGGCCGGCGGCGACTTCCGTGATGCCGCCGATCTCGAACTGCGGGTCGGCGCCGATGATGCGCCGCAGCATGCCGAGCTTGTCGACGAGCGCAATGAATTCCCGCAAGTCCTTATACATGCAACAATTCTTTGTAGATGCAACCAAACTCCGCGTTACGCGCCGAGCCGCCAAAGTCAAGTCATTATCTTTGCGTCGGAATATGTATAAGTGCGCGGTGTCACGGTACACGGCTTTCATGCACCTAATCGTCCACCTCATTCACGTCTACGGCCTCGTAACGGTCGCCGTCATTGTCGGCCTGGAATGCGTCGGTTTGCCGTTGCCGGGCGAGACCGCGCTGCTCGCCGCGGCGATTTACGCCGGCACCAAACACGATCTCAACATCGTCGCGGTGATCTTGACGGCCGCCGGCGCGGCGATCTGCGGCCGCATGATCGGCTACGTGATCGGACACGAATTCGGCTATTGGCTCTTGCTGCGCTACGGCAGTTACGTGCGGATGACGACGAGCAGGATCAAACTCGGCCAGTATCTGTTTCTGCGCCACGGCGGCAAGATTGTCTTCGTCGCCCAGTTCATCCCGGTGCTGCGCACCTTCGCCGGAATTTTCGCCGGCGCCAATGTCATGCCGTGGCGCGACTTTCTGGTCGCCAATGCCGTCGGATCTTTGATGTGGGCGGTGAGCTACGGCTATGCCGCCTATGCCTTGGGGCGCGAGTTCGAGCGTCTGGAAGGACCGATCGTGATCATTCTGGTGCTGATCACCGTGATCAGCTTCGTCGTCGGCGGCCTCTTCGTAAAGCGCCACGAAGCGCAGCTCACGGCCGAAGCCGAACGCGCCATGCCGGGGCCGCTCAAGTGGCCGTAACAGACCCCCTGCGCGGCTAGATGTTTCATTGGAGCACGATCTTTTCCGGCCTTACTTCGCTCGCCGAAGCGAGCTTCGCGAAGGCGGGAAACCGATTTCCACCTTTCGGGATCACGCTCTAAAGGATTGCGGAATGGCACGGGGACAATTGCGGCTCGCGGCGGATATCGGCGGCACTTTTACCGATATCGCGGCGTTCGACGAGAAAACCGGAGCGCTTACTTTCGGCAAGGCGCTGTCGACGCCGGCGCATCTGGTCGAGGGCATTTCGGCGGGCGTCGCCAAAGCCGGCAGCGATTATCGTTCGGCGGCGCTATTTCTTCACGGCTCGACCATCGCCATCAATACGATACTCGAACGCACCGGCGCCAACACGGCGTTGCTGATCACCGAAGGTTTTCGCGACATCTATGAAATCGGGCGCATCAACCGGCCCGACGCTTACAACCTATTCTTTCAGAAGCACGTGCCGTTGATCGAGCGGGCGCTGCGTTTCGAAGTGAAGGAACGCATGCTGGCGGACGGCCAGATCGATACGCCGCTCGACGACGGCGAGATTGCGGCGCTCGGCGAAAAACTCGAGCGCCTCGGCATCGAGGCGGCCGCCGTGCTTTTCCTCAATTGCTACGCCAACGCCGATCACGAGCGGCGGGCCAAGGCGATCCTGGAGAAGAACCATCCGGCGATGTTCGTGTCGGCTTCGCATGAATTGTCGCAGGAGTATCGCGAGTTCGAGCGCTGCTCGACGGTGGCCGCCAACGCCTATATCGGGCCGAAAGTGCGCCGCTACATCGGCGAGATCGACGCCCATATGCGAGCGGCCGGCTTTGCCGGTTCGTTCCTGGTCGTGCAATCGACCGGCGGGCTCTACGAGGCCGGCCAGGCACAGAGTCAATGCGTGCGCATGCTGGAATCGGGGCCGGCCGCCGGCGTCATCGGTACGCAGGCGCTGTGCCGCGCGCTGAAAATCGGCAACGCGATCGCCTTCGACATGGGCGGCACCACCGCGAAGGCAGGCGTCATCCATCGCGGCGAAGCATTGACGACGGGTGCGGCGCTGATCGGCGGCTACGAAAGAGCGCTGCCGGTGCAGATCGCGATGATGGATATTTTCGAGGTCGAGCGCCGGCGGCGGCTCGATCGCCCGGGTCGATGACGGCGCGCTGCGGTCGGCCCGCAGAGCGCAGGCGCTTCGCCCGGGCCGGCCTGTTACGGACTCGGCGGCGCCGAGCCGACCGTGACCGACGCCAATCTCGTGCTCGGCCGGCTCGGCGCGGATCGTTTCCTCGGCGGCGAGATGAAGCTCGACGTCGCCGCCGCCGAGCGCGCGCTAAAGACCAGGATCGGCGATCCGCTCGGCATGAGCGCGGTCGAAGCCGCCGAAGGCATTTTGCGCATCGCCGCGACCGCGATGTCCTATGCCGTGAAAGGGGTCACGACCGAACGTGGTTTCGATGCCGGCGATTTCGTGCTGTTCGCCTATGGCGGCGCCGGCCCGCTTGCACGCCGTCGAGGTCGCGCGCGAGATCGGCATGCGCAAGGTCATCGTGCCGGCCGCGCCGGGCGTCTTTTCCGCCTTCGGCATGCTGTTCTCCGATCTGCGCTACGATTTCGTGCGCACCTGGTTCACGCCGCTCGACGAAGCGCCGTTCGACGAAATGGAAAAGGTCTATCGCGCGCTCGAACGGCAAGGGCGCGACGCCATCGCCGGCACCTCGATCAAGCCGCGGCGCATCGAAGTCAAACGCTCGGCCGACATGCGCTATGTCGGGCAGGAGCACGCGGTGACGGTCGATCTGCCCATGCCGGTGTTCGCGCGCCAGGACGGCAAGGCGATCAAACGGCATTTCGACGCCATGCATGCCCAACGCTACGGCACTTCGGCGCCCGAGGAACGCGCCGAGATCGTCAGCCTGCGCTCGACCGTGACCGGGCTGATGCGCAAGCCGCCGCAAAGCAAAATCGGCCGCGGACAAAGAATTGCGCCGAAAGCGGCATTCGGCGGCAAGCGGCCGGTCTATTTCGCCGGCCGCTTCCACGCGACGCCGACCTATCGCCGCGCGGCGCTTGCCGCCGGCAACCGGATCAAAGGACCGGCTTTGATCGAGGAATACGCCTCGACCACGGTGCTGATGCCGGGCGACGCATTGGCGGTCGATCACTTCGGCAATCTGGTGATTGCGGTGGCGGGAGGCCGCTGAGGATGGCGAAGAAGACAAAACGTGCGCGCAACGTAAAAGCCGATCCGGTCGTCACCGAGATCGTGCGCAACGGCGTTATCGCGGTGACCGAGGAAATGAAGACCAACCTCATGCGCACCGCCTACAACATGATCATTTACGAGGCGCTGGATTTCACCACCGGACTGTTCACGACCGAAGGCGAGACGATTTCCATCGGCATCGGGCTGCCGATGTTCATCCGCGGCATGGCGGAGACGGTGAAGGCGAAGATCAAGCATTTCGGCCGCAACAATATCCATCCCGGCGATATCTACGTCACCAACGATTCCTATCTCACCGGCAGCCACCTCAATCACGTCACCCTGACGCTGCCGATCTTTCACAAGGGCACGCTCGTCGGCTTTTCCTGTTGCATGGCGCACTGGCTCGACATCGGCGGCACGCTTGGCGGCATGACGACCGATATTTTCTCCGAAGGCCTGCAAATCCCGATCCTGAAATTGCACGATCGCGGCAAGGTCGACGAAACGCTGATCGACGTCATCAAGCAGAACATGCGGCTGCCGAGCCGCGCCATGGGCGATCTGCGCGCGCAGATCACCGCCGTGAAGACCGGCGAGCGGCGTTTCCTCGAACTCGTCGAACGCTATGGCCGCGAGGAGGTATTGGGCGCGATCAAAGCCATCATGGATCATTCCGAGGCGATGGCGCGGGCGCGCACGCGCTCGATCCCGGACGGCGTCTACGAGGCGGAGTCCTACATGGACGACGACGGCATTGACATCGGCAAGAAGGTGCCGATCCGCGTGCGCGTCATCGTCAAGGGCGACGAGATGACGGTCGATCTCAGCGACGTCTCGCGGCAGGTGCGCGGCTTCTACAATTCCGGCATCACCACCGGCTATGCTTGTACGCAGGTGGCGTATAAGTGCCTGACCTCGCCGACCGATTATCCGATCAATGACGGCTCGTTCCGCAGCCTCAAGGCGATCGTGCCGCCCGGGCGCATCATCAGCGCGGTGCGGCCGGCGCCGATGCGCTGGTGGATGACCTATCCGATGACCATCGTCGATACGGTGTTCAAGGCGCTCGCGCCGGTGATCCCGGATCGCGTCATCGCCGGCCATCACGCCGATCTCTTGATCGCGGCGCTGCACGGCATCAATACGAAGACGTCGGAATTCTTTCTCGCCAATTTCGGCCCGCTCGGCGGCGGCTGGGGCGCCAAGCGCAGCGAGGACGGCGTGTCCGCGACCGTCTGCATCAACGACGGCGACACCCATAACGGGCCGAGCGAGCAATCCGAGGTCAAGTTTCCGATCGTGGTCGAACGCTACGCACTGGTTCCGGATTCCGGCGGCGCCGGCCGCCACCGCGGCGGGCTTGGCGTCGAACGCGTGGTGCGTGCGCGCGTGCCGATGACCTTCAATACCCAAGTCGAGCGCGCGCATTGCAAGCCGTGGGGCTTGGAAGGCGGCGGCGAGGCGACCGGCAACGAAGTGGCGCTCCGGCTCGACGGCCGCTGGAAGACCGATTTTCCCAACGCCAAAGTTCTCGTTGCGATGCTGAAAACCGGGGATGCCTTCCGCCTGCGCTCGGGCGGCGGCGGCGGTTATGGCTCGCCGCTCGACCGGCCGGCAGCCGATGTCGCGGCAGACGCGAAGCAGGGCTATATCTCGCTTGCGGCGGCCAGGGATTTTTACGGCGTCGTGCTCGATGCGGAGACGTTCGCGGTTGACGCCGCCGCCACCGAACGCTTGCGGTCGTCGCCGCGCGCGCCGCTCGGGCGGACGCAGAGTTAACGCCGGCAGCGCGACGCCGGTCGCTATTGCGCGCTTCTTGAAGCCTTAATTTCGCATTGCCATATTAACGTCAGGCCGGGCGGAGGTGTTTCCGCACGACCGCCGGGGGCGCCGTAAGGGCCCCACAAAGTCGCTTAATAAGGGCTTTGAGACCATGTCCAAGGTTTCGTCGCTTTCGAGTCCCTTTTTGCTTGGCTTCGACGAGATCGAGCGTGTGCTCGATCGGGTCGGTAAGGCCGCAGACGGCTATCCTCCCTATAATATCGAGCGCGTTCCGCGCGACGGGAACAGTCCCGAGCGCCTGCGAATTACGCTAGCGGTCGCAGGCTTCACCCGCGACCAGCTCGATGTCACCGTAGAGGAGAGCCAGCTCGTCATTCGCGGTCGCCAGCAGGACGACAAAAGCCGGCAATACATCCATCGCGGCATCGCCGCGCGCCAATTCCAGCGCACCTTCGTGCTGGCGGACGGCATGGACGTGTTGGGCGCGGACTTGAAGAACGGATTGCTGTCGATCGATCTGGTGCGCCCCCAGCCGGACCGCATTGTTAAATCGATCTCAATCAAAGAGTGCGATTAACGAAGCCATAAGGACTCGACCAAGGTCATAGAAAGGAGTCGAGGGCCATGAACGATATGAACCGTGACGATATGAACCATACCGAACCAAAACTCGATATGTCTCCCGAAGCGCTCGCCCATCTCGGCGATGGCCGCATCGCCTATGTGAAGACAATCCGTTCCGAGGATGTCCGCGCGCTGTTCCCCCAAGCCGAGATGCCGCAGATGGCGCCTGGCCAGACGTTGTTCGCGCTGCACGCCGCCGACGGCACGCCGATCATGCTCACCGATAGCCGCGAGGCGGCAATCGCCAACGCCTGGAGCCAGGAGCTCGAAACGGTGAGCTTGCACTGAATTCAGAAGGATGGATGTCGTCCGTCTTCTGTCGTCCAGTTACGCCGCGCTCGCCGATGGCATCGCCAGCACCGCGTAAAGCAACTCGGCATCGTGCGAGCCGCGCAATTTGTGCGCAACGTTGGGATCGCGCAGGAGCCGCGCGATGCGGGCGAGCGCTTTGAGATGATCGGCGCCGGCGCCTTCGGGCGCGAGCAGAAGGAAAACGAGATCGACCGGCTGATTGTCGAGCGCCTCGAAATCGATCGGCCGGTCGAGCCGGGCGAATAAACCGAACAGCCGGGTGAGGCCCGGCATCTTGCCGTGGGGAATGGCGATACCGTTGCCGACGGCGGTCGAGCCGAGCTTTTCGCGCTGCATCAGGATATCGAAGATCGCCCGCTCGTTTTGTCCGCTCAGCAGCGCGGCGCGCGCGGCAAGCTCATGCAGCACTTGTTTCTTGCTGTTGACTTTCAGCGCCGGGAGAATCGCGTTCGGCGCGACCAGGTCGATGAGCGGCATGAATGGAACCTAGCTGCGGGCTTAGTGCCTGACGCTTATTGTCTATTGGGTATTGTCGGTTTGAGCACGATCTCTTCCGAAAACCGGAACCCATATTCCCGGATCAGGCTCAAGGGCGGCGGAACATAGGGAGCCCCCGCCACCGCGTCAATGGGCATCGGCGCGGTGATCCTTGAGCCGGCGATGATAGCGGCGCAGCTGCTTTTCGATCCGCGTAACCGCCTGATCGGCGCTGGCATAGGCATCCGCCGCTTCCCCTTCGGCGCGCAGCGTGACCTTCGAGTCGAGATGCATGGCGCACTCGGTGCGGAATCCGATGCCGTCCTTGGCCAGGGTGACGTGCCCGGAATAGCCTCCATCAAAATACTTACCCACGGTTTCGGCGATCCGCTCGCTGATGCGGTCGCGCAACGCATCGCCGAGGTCGAGATTCTTGCCTGACACGCGAAACGACATGGCGGCCTCTTGGGCAAAGGGCACGATTAAGCTAGCTAAATTGACGTAAGTATCGGCCGGTGTGGAGTCAACGTGCCGAATTCAGCTCGCGACCGCGGCCTGCTTTTCGCGCCGTCGCTGCACCGACGAGGGAATGCGCATCGCCTCGCGATATTTGGCCACCGTACGCCGCGCGATATCGATGCCGGCTTCGCGCAGCTTCTCGACCAGGGTGTCGTCGGACAATATGTCGGCCGAGCTTTCGCCGTCGATCAATTGCTTGATGCGGTGACGCACGGCTTCGGCGGAATGCGCTTCGCCGCCGTGCGAGGCTGCGATCGCCGAGGTGAAAAAGTATTTCAGCTCGAATATGCCGCGGCTTGTCGCCATGTATTTATTGGCGGTGACGCGCGACACGGTCAATTCATGCATGCCGATGGCTTCGGCAACGGTCTTGAGATTGAGCGGGCGCAGATGCTCGACGCCGCGCGCGAAGAACGCATCCTGTTGGCGCACGATCTCGTTTGCGACCTTGAGGATGGTGCGGGCGCGCTGGTCCAGCGCGCGGATAAGCCAAGTGGCGCTTTGCAGACATTCGGAGAGATAGGATTTCTCGGTGTCGCGGCGCGCGGTGGCCGAAACCTCGGCAAAGTAGCTCTGGTTGACCAGAATCTTCGGCAGAGTGTCGGAATTGAGTTCGACGAGCCAGGCGCCGTTGGGCGCGGGCCGCACGAAAACGTCCGGCACGATCGGCTGCACCAGCGCCGACCCGAAAGCCAGCCCGGGCTTCGGATTAAGCCGCCGCACTTCCGCGATCATGTCGGCAAGGTCCTCGTCGCCGACGCCGCAGATTTTCTTCAAGCCGGCGAAGTCGCGCCGGGCGAGTAAATCAAGCCGCGTGATCAGCGCCTGCATCGCTGGATCGTAGCGATCCAACTCCTTGAGCTGGATCGCCAGGCATTCGGCGAGGTCGCGCGCGCAGATGCCGGGCGGATCGAAAGTTTGCAGGATGGCGAGGACGGCTTCGACTTCGGTGGCGTTGGTGCCGAGCTTTTCCGCCGCCGCGGCGATATCGCCGGAGAGATAGCCGGACTCATCAACGAGATCGATCAGGTACTGCCCAATCATGCGCCGCGCCGGCTCGGCGATGGCAAGCGTCATTTGCTCGCGCAGCCAATCCGCCAGCGTGGTCTCGGCGGAAACGAAGGCTTCGAGATTGTATTCGCCGCCGTCGCGGCCGCCGGAACCGGTACCCGCCCATTCCGAGTAACCCGCCGGCATATCCGAACTGCGCGGCCGGATCGGCTCGTTGTCGTCGGGAGACGTGTCGTCGAGCGGGCTCTCGCGTCGCTCGTCGCCGGCGGGACTGTTCGCTTCGCTGTCGTGGCTATCACGGCCGTTTAATGCCTCGCCGTTCGCAATCGGCTGGTCGGCCGGGGATTGCGGCCCGTCGGGTTCCCCAGGCGCCGGCTCGGTCTCCGCGCTGCGGTCGAGCAGGGGGTTCCGCTCAAGCTCGGCCTCGACATAGGCGACCAGATCGAGATTCGACAGCTGCAGCAGCTTGATGGCCTGCATCAGCTGCGGCGTCATCACCAGCGCTTGGCTCTGCCGGATCTGGAGTCTTTGCGTAAGCGCCATGGCGAGGGCTAAATTGGTCCGATTCTTGCTTCTTTATCCTTGTACAGCAGTTCGGCCACCCTGTCTCCCCCCAACCCTATCCTCCCCCGCACGCGGGGCAGGGTAGGATGGGGATAAGCTTAAAGCCGGAACTCCTCTCCCAGGTAGAGCCGCCGCACTTCGGGGTTGTTGACGATGTCGTCGGCGCGGCCCTCCATCAACACTTCGCCGGAATAGATGATGTAGGCGCGGTCGGTCAGGCCCAGCGTTTCGCGCACATTATGGTCGGTGATGAGCACGCCGATGCCGCGATTGGTCAGGTGCCGCACCAGCGCCTGGATGTCGCCCACGGCGATGGGGTCGATGCCGGCGAACGGCTCGTCGAGCAGCATGTAATTCGGCCGGGTGGCGAGCGAGCGGGCGATCTCGACGCGGCGGCGTTCGCCGCCGGATAGCGCGATCGCCGGCGTCTTGCGCAATCGCGCGATGTTGAACTCTTCTAGCAGCGCATTGAGGTCTTGATCGCGCCGCCGCGCGTCGGGCTCGACCACTTCGAGCACGGCGCGGATATTGTCCTCGACCGAGAGCCCGCGGAAAATCGAGGCTTCTTGCGGCAGATAGCCGATGCCGAGCCGCGCGCGCTGATACATCGGCAACTGGGTCACGTCGCAGCCGTCGAGCTCGATGCGCCCTTGGTCGGCCTTGATGAGGCCGGTGATCATATAGAACACCGTGGTCTTGCCGGCGCCGTTGGGGCCGAGCAGGCCGACGGCCTCGCCTTTGCGCACATAGAGGCTCACGCTCTTGACCACCTTGCGTCCGACGAAGCTCTTCTCCACGGCGTGCACGGCGAGAACGCCCCTGCGCTCGTTCGGCGCCGCGCCATTGCCATCGGATCGGCGGCGCGGCCGTGCGATCGGCCGTTGTCCGTTCTGTGGTCCGTTCTGCGGCGACGGCTGACGCTGCGGCCGCGACGGCGCCGGTGGCGAAATAGGCGGCGGCAGCGGATCCGGCGACGGGGGCGGCGGCGCTTTGCCGCGCGCTTTTTCCGCCGGCGCGGGCAGGCTCGCGATGTCGAGATAGATGTTGCTGATGGCGCCACCCATGGTTTCGAGACCGATCGCCTGATCAGCCGAAAGCGGGGCGCGGCGCGCAGCGGCAGCGCGGCGACGAAAATGTGAAAAGATGTCTGGCACCCGGAAAGCTCGCTGCCGAATCGTGGATGAATGCCGCTCAGATTGTTGAGTTTAGCCGATTTTCCGCGGCGATAGGGGCGTACGGCCGCGTCAATTCGGCCGGCCTGGGCCGAGAGTCATGAAATTCGATTGCCCGTTTTGGCCCTTGCCCGGCTGGATCAGCGCGCGGACGCGGCCCGGCCCGGGCGCACCGGCCCCGGCGCCGCCGTTGCTGCTGCCCGATTCAACACGCGCATTTCCCGTCGTCATGTCGACCACGACCTTTTCGCCGTGAATGACGTTCTGGCCTTGGCTGACCACGACATTGCCGCTCAGCGTGATGGTCTTGGTCTTCAAGTCGTAGATGCCGAGATCGCCGCTGGCGTTCTGGTCCTTGGTGATCACGGTGACGCCGCCGCGCGCCTCGATGCGGCGGATATTCTGCGCGCCCTGCGGCATGCCGGGCGTCGATTTGGTGGTCGCCACCGGAGTGCTGTTGCCGACGAGGCCGACTTCCTGCCCGTAGAAGACGACAAGGCTTTGGCATTTCATCGTGGTGTCGCCCTGCACCACCTGCACATTGCCGGAAAAAGTCGCTGTCTTGTTCTTGTCGCGGACCTCGAGCGTTGCGGCTTCGATCTGCACCGGCTGATCCTTGTTCTGGTCCTGCGCGATGCCTGGAAACGGGCCCGGCGCGGCAGCTGGCCCCTGCGCGACGGCAGGCGCCGCAATGGTCAGTGCCGCGAGCGCGGCGCACAGCTGCAGGCAACGCATTATTGATCGCTCGGCCTGGCAGTTTGGGTGGCGGCCTGGTTGGCTGCTTCGCTTGCAGTTTCATTGCCCGGCTGCAACGTCATCGCCACGCCGCTGAAGCGGACCACGCTACCGTTCTCACCGATGTCCAGCCGCTCGGCGGTGAGGAAGCCGTTGAGCATTTTTACCCAGACCGGCTTGTCGGAGATGACGTTGCCCTTGCGCACCTCGATCACCGCTTCGCTCAAGCGGCCCTCGTAACCGGTCGACGAGATGAGATGGATATCGTCGTTCAGCGTCAGCGTTTCCAACTTCACGTCATAGACGCCGGAGGCGGCCGACATTGCCACGGTGCTTTTGTCTTGCATTTCCATCTTGGCGTGGAGCTTGTCGAGTTCGACGAGACCGGGCTTGGTGATGTCTTGAGCTGCTGCTTCCGCGGAAAACTCGTAGGCGCGGGAATCGAGGGTGAAGCCGGTCAGACGCGGCTGTTCCATGGTGATCTTGGTGCCGTGGATCACCAGCTTGCCGAGATCGCCGGGCAGCCGGAAGCCGCCGATCGGCGGCATATAATTGATGGCGAAGACGGTGAGCAAAAGCGCCGCGATGCCGATCGGTACGCCGATGCGAAGGAGCCGCACGTGCCGGCTGTGTCGCCGCGCCGCCCGGTAATTGCGTTCGAAATCGCCGCGGGAACCGTCTAAATATCCCCTCGCCGCTTTTTCGGGGTAGACAATGGCCAAGCAATTATCCCTTCGCGTCGCCCCGATTCCGACCTTAGACCATGCTTTGAGCGGGTTTGTCTCACCAAAAATCGCCCGCGAATGTGGCCCGGCCAGGGCTGATTTTCAGGATCTTAAGTCTAGACCAGCCGTCCGCCTCAGGAATGGGCGAAAATATCGTCGGCGGCAAAGCCGGCAAGGTCGAGCCGCACCCGGTCGGGCAGAAAGCGGAAACAGGCCGCGGCCAGTTGCTCGCGGCCCTCGCGCGCCAGCATGGCATCGAGCCGGTCCTTGAGCGCATGCAGGTGGGTGACGTCGGCGGCGGCGTACGCCACCTGCGACTCGGTCAACTCGGCGGCGCCCCAATCGGACAGCTGCTGCTGCTTGGACAAATCCTGACCCAGCACGTCGCGCACGAGGTCCTTGAGTCCGTGTTTGTCGGTATAGGTCCGGGTCAGCCGCGATGCGATCTTGGTGCAATAGACCGGCTCCGGCATCACGCCGAACGCCTTGCACAGCATGCCGAGATCGAACCGCGCGAAATGAAAAATCTTGAGCAGGTTCTTGTCGGCAAGGAGGCGTTTCAAATTCGGGGCGTCCGTGGCATGCGGCGGAACCTGCACCACGTCGGCGGAGCCGTCGCCGGGCGAAAGTTGCACCACGCACAGCCGGTCACGGTCCAGATCGAGCCCCATGGTCTCGGTATCGATCGCGACCGCGCCCTTATAGCGCGAAATGTCCGGCAGATCGCCGCGATGAAGACGGATGGTCGGCATGCGCGCGTGTTATCGCGCGCGTTGCATTGAATTCCAAGGGCTATTTCGAGCTAGCGTAGCGGGGAAGATTTGAAATTATTACATCGGCCTTGGACCGTCTAAGGTAATTTCCTTCTTATTTCACGGCACTTCTTGCGACTTGGCAGAATAGTCTTCTATTTAAGGCTGCTGCTGTGCGTCCCGGAGCCTCGCATGTCGCGTGCCGTCGCCACAATCCCAAATACCGCGCCGTTCTCGGAAGAGGACGTTGAGCTGCTCAACCGCGTGGTCGGTCCGGCGACCGCCGTGCAGCGCGCGTGGCTTGCGGGTTTCCTTGCCGGAGCCGAGCAGGCAGCCGGCAACGCGCAAGCGGCCACTGCCTCCTCGGCCGAGCCGCTCACCATTCTATTCGTCAGCGAGTTCGGGAAATTCCGAGAAGCTCGCTTCCGACATGGCGAGGCAGTCGCGCAAGCTCGGCTTCAAGCCGACACTGGTCGACATGGCCGATCTCGATCTGACGGCGCTCAGCGCGGCGCAGCGCCTAGTGGTTATCGCCGCCACCTGGGGCGAGGGCGAACCGCCCGGCCGAGCGGCGCGAGTTTACGGCGAGCTGATGAAAGAAGGCGCGCCGCGCCTCGACGGCGTCGAATACGGAGTCCTGGCGCTCGGCGACACCGCCTACGCGGAGTTCTGCGCCGTCGGCAAAAAAATCGATGAACGGCTCGCCGAGCTCGGCGCGAAACGAGTGGTCGCGCGGGTCGATTGCGATCTCGACTTCGCAGAACCGGCCGGCAATTGGATCGGCACCGCACTCAAAGCGCTGGCGCCGCCGGACGCCGGCCGCGGCCGCGTGATCGAAGTCGACTTTGGCGGCACCGCTGCGGCCAGATCCAATACCGGCATCGTTGAGGCCGAGATCATCGAGCACTTGAACTTGAATTCATCGCGCTCGGACAAGCAGACCATTCACCTCGCACTCGCCTTCGATGGCGCGGTGCCGGCCTACGAGCCGGGCGATTCGCTCGATCTCTACGCCGAAAACGACCCGGCCTATGTCGACGAATTGCTGGCGCTGGCGGGTCTAACGACGGATGACGCACTGCGCGGCGAGCTCCTCAAGACTCGCGATGTGACGACGCTCTCGCTCAAAACATTCAACTCCTATGCGGCGCTGACCGAACACCAGGGCGTCAAAGCGCTTATCGCCGACGGACGCGCGCGTGACTGGGTCGCCGGCCGGCAGCTCGTCGACCTCATTGCAAGCTTTCCGGCCAGCCTCGGCGCCGAACAATTGCGTACGTTGACGCGGCCACTCGGTGCGCGGGCTTATTCGATCGCTTCGTCGCGCCGCGAAGTCGGCAACGAGGCGCATCTTCTGGTCTCGGCCGTGCGTTACAACGCCCACGACCGGCCGCGCAAAGGCGTTGCCTCGAACTACGTTGCCGAACGGCTCAAACCCGGTGACCGGGTGCGCGTGAAGCTTAGGCCCAATCGGCATTTCGCGCTTCCCGATCCGGGCCGTGACATCATCATGGTCGGACCCGGCACGGGCGTGGCGCCGTTCCGCGCGTTTGTGCAGGAACGCCGCGCGACGCAAGCCAACGGCAAGAGCTGGTTGTTCTTCGGCGACCGCCACTTCACCCACGACTTTCTCTACCAGCTCGAGTGGCAGGAAGCGCTGCAGGACGGCTCGCTCACGCGGATGGATGTGGCTTTCTCACGCGACCGGCCGGAAAAAACCTATGTGCAACACAAGATGTGGGAGCAGCGCCGTCAGCTGATCGATTGGCTCGACAATGGCGCGCAGTTCTACGTCTGCGGCGATGTCAAAGCGATGGCGAAGGATGTGCGAGCGACTTTGACGCGCGCCTATGCCGATGTGAAGGCGCTCACGCCGGAGGCGGCCGATGCAGCCATCGCCAGCCTGGAGCGCGAGAAGCGCTACCTGCAAGACGTGTACTGATCCGCGCCCGCTTATCCGCTTTCGGATTTGAAAGTCATGACCGACGAAGTCTCGCGCAACGAGCGCATCAAGGAAGCAAGCGATTACCTGCGCGGCACGCTCGCGCATGGACTGCGCGAAGAGATCACCGGCGCCATCGCCGACGACGACCAACAGCTCGTTAAATTCCACGGCATGTACCTGCAGGACGACCGCGACTTGCGGCCCGAGCGCACGCGCAAGAAAATGGAGAAGGCCTTTGCCTTCATGATTCGCGTTCGGGTTCCGGGTGGCGTGCTCTCGCCGCAGCAATGGCTGGCGCTCGATCAGGTCGCGCGCGATTACGGCAACGGCACCATGCGCCTGACCACGCGTCAGACCGTGCAACTGCACGGTGTGATCAAGTCGAATCTAAAATCCACTCTTAAGGCCATCGACTCGGCGCTGCTCAATTCGATTGCCGCCTGCGGCGATGTCAATCGTAACGTCATGTGCGGCGTCATGCCGGAGCGCTCGCCCGCCCATGCCGGCGCCTTGGCGCTGGCCCGCGCCATTTCCGACCGCCTGACGCCACGGACCCCGGCCTATCGCGAAATCTGGCTCGACGGCGAAAAGATCGCGGGCGGTGAAGACGAGGTTATCGAGCCGATCTACGGCAGGACTTATCTGCCGCGCAAATTTAAGACCGTCGTGGCGGTGCCGCCGTCGAACGACGTCGACGTTTTCGCCAACGATCTCGGTTTCATCGCCATCGTCGAGGCCGCCGGAGCAATCGCGGGCTGGAATGTCACGGTCGGCGGCGGCATGGGCATGACTCATGGCGAGCCGGAAACCTATCCGCGCGCCGCCGACCTTCTCGGCTTTTGCGAGACGAGGGATGCGCTCGCGATCGCCGAGGCCGTCGTCACCGTGCAGCGCGACTGGGGCGATCGCAAGAATCGCAAGCACGCGCGGCTCAAATACACCATCGAGGATCGCGGGCTCGATGCCTTCCGTGCCGAGGTCGAGCGGCGCGCCAATGTGAAGTTCGCACCGGCCTAAGCAATTCCGGTTTACCTCCACCGGCGATCGTTACGGCTGGAGCGAGGGCGCCGAGGGTAGAGCGCATCTCACGTTATTTGTGCAGAACGGGCGGCTCGCCGACGGTGGCGGCGTGGCGCAGCTCTCGGCGCTGCGCCGCATCGCGCAGATTCACGACGGCGATTTCCGCATCACGCCAAACCAGAACGTGATCGTCGCCAATGTGACGACGGAAAAGCAGACGGAGATCGAGGATGTGGCGCGTGAGGCGGGGCTGCTCGCGCCCTGGTCCGGCTTGCGTCGCAACTCGCATGGCATGTGTCGCGCTGCCGACATGCGGGCTCGCGCTGGCCGAGAGCGAGCGCTATCTGCCCGAACTCATCGCTGCCCTGGACGGCCGTCTTGCCGCGCACGGTCTTTCCGCCGACGACATCGTCATCCGCATGACCGGTTGTCCGAACGGCTGTGCCCGGCCGTATCTCGCCGAGATCGGCTTGGTGGGAAAAGGGCCCGGCCGCTACAACCTTTATCTGGGTGGCGCCTTCGACGGCTCGCGGCTCAACAAGCTTTATCGCGAAGATATCGATCATGCGGGCATCGTTGCGGCGCTCGATCCGGTTTTTGCGGCCTACGCGGACGAGCGCCAGGCGGGAGAACGATTTGGCGCGTTCGCCATCCGCGCCGGTTTCATCGCGGCGACAAGCAACGGCGCCGATTTTCATGCCAATACAGGGCCGCAACGCGCAGCATGAGCAGCAAGCGCAAACGGTCAGAGCCGAGGCCGGGACGGATCGGCGCATTGGCGCGGCTGCCGCTGTTCTTCGCGCTGCAGGATAAGCGCGCGGTGATAGCGGGCGGCAGTGCGGCGGCGGCATGGAAAGCGGAGCTGTTGTCGGCAACCGGCGCCAAGGTCGAAGTTTACGCCGCCGATGTTTCCGACGATCTGCTGCAAGTCTCGCGAAACCCGCGCCGCGGCGGCATCATCGTGCACCGGCGCGCGTGGACCGCCTCGGATTTAGCCGGCGCGGCGCTCGCGATCGGCGACTTCCGTGATGATGACAGCGCAGCTGCGTTCTGCCGTGACGCGCGCGCCGCGGGCGTGCCGGTCAACGTCATCGACAAGCCGGCCTTCTGTGATTTTTCCTTCGGAGCTATCGTGAACCGCTCGCCGCTGGTGGTCGGCATTTCCACGGATGGGGCGGCGCCGGTGTTTGCCCGGGCGATCCGCGGCAAGATTGAATCGCTCTTGCCGAACGGTTTCGCGCGCTGGGTTGCTGCCGCGTCGCGTTGGCGCTGTGCAGTGCAGGCGTCCGGCCTGTCCTTCGCCGGCCGGCGCAAGTTCTGGCGGCTATTCGCCGCGCGCGCCATGGCCAATCCGGACAGCGAACCTCGCCAGGACGATTTCGACCGCTTCATCGCCGCTGCGATGGGCAACAGGAGCGGAATCGAACACGGCTCGGTTGTCGTGGTGGGCGTCGATCGCAACGATCCCGATTTGCTGACGCTGCGTGCGGTCCGCGCGCTGCATGCGGCCGACGTCATCCTGTTCGATGAGCAGGTCTCACACGAGATCCTCGACTTTGCGCGCCGTGAAGCGACGAAAATCCCGCTTGGCCCGGTCGGCGACGATAGCGTCCGCAAGCAGGGAGAAATCAGCGCACTGATCGCCGATCTCGTGGCACAAGGCAAGCGCGTGGTAACGCTCAAGTGCCGCGATGCGCTCATATTGGATCGGGCCGCAAACGAACTCGATGCCGGTCGCGCAGCAAACATCCCTATCGAGATTGCGTTCGAACGGTGCGCTGTTGATGGGCCGCCACATAATGTGAAGGTCGCCCCGGCGTTCGCCACCAGTCTCTAGATCTAGATCAAACGCGCCGCGGTCGCAGTAGCGGTCGAAAGCATGCCAAGATTGACTTTGTGGCGCGGGGTCAAAAAACTCCGGGCTCTTCAAACCGGGGCGGCGAGCCAGGATGCAGTTGGAATTGTGGGATCGGTGACGAATTTTCGTGAATTGTGCACCTGGGGCTGGAAGGTTAGTGTGCGGGCCAGCTTCGCAATAAGGCCAGGGAGGCAGCCGTGGCGAAATTTCTGATCGAACCGCATTTCCGCCTGCAGGAATGGGTGGCCGAGGAAAAAGGATATTTCCGCGCCGAAGGCCTCGACTACGAATTCCGCGAACAGGTGCGCGCGACCGGCGGCAAAATCCACGCCAAGGGCGACAAGGTCGGCGCCTTCCAATCGTTCGAGCAAGGCCGCCAGGCGAGCGTGAGCTGCGCCTGCCATTGGACCGTCAATGTCGCGGCCTCGAACGGCCACGGCCGCATGTATACCGACGTCTATTCGGTGGCGCCGGCGGGAATCTTCGTCGCCGCCAATTCACCAATCAAAACGCCGGCCGACCTTGCCGGCGTGCCGATCTCGGTCGGCTATCAGTCCGGCAGCCATTACGCCACCGTGCAGGCGCTCGAAGCCTATCTCAAGCCGGAGCACATCAATCTCAACTACGCCGATGGCATGCTGTTCGCCCGCATGGAGAAGCTGATCGATGGCACCGCGCCGGCGGTGAATCTGTTCAGCGGCCCGTATTATTTCGCCGAGCAGCTCGGCTTCCGCAAGGTGATCGACACGACCTTCATGATCGCCACCATGATCCACGGCGATCCCGATCCGGAGGATTTGCGAAAATTCTTCCGCGCACTGCGCAAGGCGCAACGCGATATCGACCTGCGGCCCGAGCTGTACACGCACTATTATAAGAATGAATTCCCCGACCGCTTCCACGCGGTGATGGACACACGGCGCTGGGGCCCCGGCGAGCGGCTGGTGTTCGAGCCCTACACCAAGCAGGTCTACGAAGAATCCTTCGAATGGATCGCCGACCACCACATCTTCCCCGAGGGCACGATGGGCGCCGGGCGCTATGAGCAGGCGACGCTGTCGCTGATCGGCTAATTCTTATTTGGCTTTGGTGCCAGGAGAGGACTCACAGCGAGATACCAAGTTATTGTGGCTACTTACGAATTTCAAGTGTGGAAATACCCCGTACTCACAGTCGTATCCCTGGCCCAAATTGCATGAGTGGTTCGAGTCCTTTTTGACTGAATCGACCCATCCGAACTCGTGCTATTTTGCAAAAATTTGGTTCTCCAGCGCAAGCATCGATTGGCTATACTTCATAGTAACACATGCCGGACGTGTTGCAGGTTAAGAGCGCACGCGCGACCTTCGAAGAGCAGGCTTCGAACGCCTCGCGATTGTTCGTCGTGCCGCAGCGATATGTCCGGAGTTGGAGCACAAGCCGACATTGCGCAGACATCGTAGATGTGCAGCGTTTGACCCACAGCAGAGATCAAACGCGCGTCGGGTAGCTGCCACGTGACGGAAGGTTAGCTCGCCTTCTTCACCGCCGGGATTTTCCACGATCCGTCGATGATCGAGGGGTCTTTCTCGTTCGGCCAATACATACGAAGCATCAGAACGAACTTACCAGCAGGAGCAGGAAGCCAGTTGGACTCCTTATCAGCACCCGGCGATTGATTTTGAATGTAAAGGTCTGTCGATCCATCCGCATTGGTCTTCAATTGCTGCCGGGCGCTGATGGAATACCGATTGATCGGATTGGCGACGAAAAAGTAATTTGCGTCATACATCGTCAGCGACCAAAAGCCGTGAACAGGCGGCAACTGTCCCTTTGCAAAGCGCATGACGTATTTGTTGGCTCCATCATACGCCTTGCCTTCGGCATCCTTTAACGAAGTGGGATAGATAGCATCCTGCGGTCGGTTCGCGCCGAGACCGATGGCAGTCACAAGCGCCCTCATGAAGTAGTCTGTTCCATAAAGCCCGGTCTTGGTCGTATAACCCCAACCGTTGATGTCCTTCACATCTTTGTTGACCTTGAATTGGAGCATTATTCGGTCGAAGGCGATTTCCGGGATGCGCTTTACAAAATCTGCATTGAGCTTGCTCGCGTCAAAATCCTGACTGGCCACCAGTCCAATCTTGGCGAATTTGGTAAGCTCCGGTGCGTCCGCTGCCGCCGGGGGGTTAGTCTTCATCAATTGCGCGAGCAACGTGAAGTAGGCAACCGCATCCATCCGGTTCACTTGCTCGCGCACAGCCGTTTTCATGTCGATGGAAGGATCGACCGTGCCGGCGGGCGGCGTATAAGCCTTGCCGTAGACGCTCAGCGGCACCAGCGAGCATTGGTCCTGTAACGCATGAACGGCGGCATAGTCCTGCGGCGTGCCGGTGCAATAGATGCGACCAAGTATCCAAACGATACTTGTGGGCGACTTGTACTCCTTAACGCCGGCCGGCAGCGTTCCCTTCCACCCCGGACCGGTGATCGCATAAGTCTGTGCGCCCGTTCCCGTGGTGCGCTTGCCGGGGACCTGGAAAACGTCGGTCCAGCCGTCCAACATCGGGAAAAGGAAATAGCGATCCTTCATGTCGGGGATGCCCAACACCCAAGGCTCCTTGCCGACATCAATAAATGCAGATGTGTAGAGGGTATCCGCGTTGGGAGCGGTCACGTCTCGGAATGAAGCATCGGGATATTGGCGCAACTTGACGAGCTGCCCCATCGGCCCGCGAGTGCCCTCAACACTTGCAACGTTGGTGACAATCCGGCGGGTCATTTCCATGGTGACGAGCGGATAGCCGTAGATGTATGCATCCTGGGCCACTAAGAAGTCGTCGAAACCTTCAACAACGTCTCGCAGACCCTCGCCGAACTCAGCGCGGGCCGTAGTGTTCGTTGACGCGCCTGCGAGAAGGCTGAGACCGCCAATTGCTGCGGAACGACGTGTGACGTCCATCTCTAATTCTCCAATGTTCTAGGGATTGCGACGGTTAGGGAATGGACGGCGCGCTGGCCATCGCCTGAGCGCAGAATGCCTCAAAGCGCTCTCTCAAGCTATGCTTATTCGGCAGCGCTGAATGTCCGAAAATGGCCCTTCGCGTCACTTAGTGCGCTGCAACCGAACGGTCGCTATTGGGTGAGAAGCGGACTTCGCGTGCGCGCACAAAAATGCTGTTGGCTGACGTTGCCGCGCATCGAGTCCTCGTTCGGACGGTGGTTCGAGTCCGATGACAGATCGAAAGAAAAATATCTAAAAGATTCAATGTTGGAAATCAGGCAGGAGAGGACTCGAACCTCCACGCCTCGCGGCGCTAGTACCTCAAAATAGCAAGCGCAGCCTGGATAAGCGAAGCAGCATATAGCGCATTTTTCTCCACGCGTTGCCGCGCGTGTCGCTGCGCTCACGCGGAGCTATTTGCTGTAACGAAGTCGCCCGGGTTGGAGTACGACAAATCGGTCGCTGAGCTTTTCCCCATGCTCGGCGACGACGTTCACGACGAATTCCGGCAAATTGGCGCGAACGGTCGCGCGAAAGCGCAGCAGCATCACGCCGGCGGTCGGCTTTCCGGCTGCATAGACCAGTTGTCCGAAGTCCGAAATCTTCAGTCGGGAAAATCCTTCGCTCGCGTACGGCCATGTCGATGACGGCAGTATCGTCGGCGCCGGGCGTGAGTTCGATCACGGTTGTCACGTCGTGGCCGGCAATCCGCAAGGCCCGCACCACGCGGAAGTCGCAGCTCTCGTCGGCAAGAAAGCGCATTCACTCATGCGGCTCCAAGAGAATGGTTTCCTCATGGGCCAGCGTGTCGGCCGCAAAGGTGATCGCAGCCTGAAGGTCGTTTTCGGTGAGGTGCGGGTAGGCTTCGAGCAAGTCCTGGTAGGTGGCGCCTCGCCCAACTTGCGCAGGATAAGCTCTACCGTGATGCGGGTGCCGCGAATGATCGGCTTACCAAGCATCACCTTCGGATTGATTTCGATGCGATCCTGTGTCGGCGTGCCTCGCTCCTTGCGGCGCGTAGCGCGGATTAGCGCAGCGTCATCCGCCCTTGCGCAAGACGGTGGGTTACGCCTTCGGGCCAACCCACGCTACGGATCATGGTGCCCAGGAGAGGACTCGAACCTCCACGCCTCGCGGCGCTAGTACCTGAAACTAGTGCGTCTACCAATTCCGCCACCTGGGCCATGGTGCCGGCAGCAATGGGCCGTGCGGGGATAGGTACGAAAGCGGTCATCCCCTTGTCAATCGAACGGGTTATGCGCGTACTCATCCGCACCGCATTCTGCTCATGCGGACAACTTCGTAATCCCCTATACAGCGCGAAAGCGATCATGTATTTCGCGGCGGCATATGGCGATCATATATGGCGATCAAGAGCAAGCTTGAAACGCTCGTCACCGTGTTCGGCGGCTCGGGTTTTCTCGGCCGCCACGTGGTGCACGCGCTCGCCAACCGCGGCTACCGCATCCGCGTCGCGGTGCGCCGCCCGGAGCTTTGCGGCCATTTGCGGCCGATGGGGCGGGTCGGCCAGATCCATGCGGTGCAGGCTAATCTGCGCTACCCGGAGTCGGTCTCAGCTGCGGTGCGCGGTGCCGATATCGTCGTCAATCTGGTCGGCATCTTGTTCGAGCGCAGCAACCAGCGCTTCGATGCGGTGATGACGGCGGGCGCGGAAGCGGTGGCGCGCGCCGCCGGCGCGGTCGACGCGCCGCTCATTCACCTCTCGGCGATCGGCGCGGACGAAAATGGGTCATCGAATTACGCGCGCGCGAAGGGGCAAGGCGAGCGGCGCGTGCTGGCTGCGCAAAGCACGACGACCATCGTGCGGCCGTCGATCGTGTTCGGCCCCGAGGACGATTTTTTCAACCGCTTCGCTGCGCTGGCGCGGATGGCGCCGGCGCTGCCGCTCGTCGGCGGCGGCCACACCCGCATGCAGCCGGTGTTTGCCGGCGATGTCGGCGAGGCCATCGCCAAGCTGACCGATACGGCTGTCGACGGCGAATTTAAGCCGGGCGCCATCTACGAGCTCGGCGGGCCGGACGTCCGCACGTTCAAGCAATTGATGGAATTCGTGCTCGCCAGCATCGGGCGCCGCCGCTTGCTGGTGCCGGTTCCCTTCGCGCTCATGACGCTGCAGGCGACGTTCCTGCAGTTCTTACCGAAGCCGCCGATCACGCCAGACCAGGTCGAGTTGCTCAAGACCGACAATGTCGTCTCCGACGAGGCGAAGCACGACGGCCGCACGCTCGAAGGGCTCGGCATCACTCCGGAATCGATCGACGCGATCGTGCCGACTTATCTGTGGCGGTTCCGCAAAACCGGTCAGTTCAACCCGCATACGGCGTAAGCCGTCAGATCATGACGTTGACTCGGCCCCCGCGCATCCCACAATCCGCAAAAACGATGTGAACATGCCCGAAGCTTGCACAAATGGCGTCGATACCGGTTTCGTAGCGCTAGGCTATTTCAAGGTCGCAATTCTCGGGGTGGTGCAGGGAATCACCGAGTTACTGCCGATCTCATCGACTGCACACATGCGCCTGGTACCCGCCGTGCTCGGCTGGCAGGATCCGGGTTCGGCATTCTCCGCCGCCATGCAGCTTGCCGCACTGGGCGCAGTTGTGAGCTATTTCTGGACAGACGTTAGAGAATTGGCGGTCAATTCCATTTCCGCCGCCATTCGCGGAAGATTCCATGACCGCTCTTTTCAATTCGTGCTGTGGATTGGCCTTGCAACTGTCCCGATAGGAATTGCCGGACTAATGCTCGCGAAAATACTCAACACGTGCAATTCGCCGCTTCGCGCGATCAGCGTCATCGGATGGGCCTGCATCGCGATGGCTTTGCTGCTTGCTATTGCCGAGATTTGGGCCCGGCATCGGCGCACGATCGAGAACGCCACTATCGTCGACGCAATTGTCGTGGGACTTGCACAGACCGGCGCTCTCATTCCGGGTGTTTCGCGCTCGGGCTCGACGTTGACCGCGGCGCTTATGCTCGGCTTCAAGCGCGACGAAGCCGCGCGTCTATCCTTTCTGCTGGGTTTGCCCGCAATCGCCTTGGCTGGCTTCAAGGAGTTGTGGGAGCTCCACAAGATTCATCTTGATTGGTACGCCTGGTCGGTGCTGATCCTCGGTATTGGCGTCGCGGCCATTTCGGCTTTCTTTGCGATATGGAGCCTGATGAGAATACTGGAAAATTTTTCGAGCTGGCCGTTCGTAGTCTATCGGTTTTTGCTCGGCATCGTGATCCTTGCTGGCGTAGCGATGGGGTGGCTCGCCTGACTATCGCCGGGCGCGCCGCCTTTGCGAATGAGGCGTAAGTCGACTTCCAATCTCGGCAAGCTTTTGACGCCAGGATAGGATTCGGGCAAGGCTCGCAAGCTCATGCTGACGCTATTCCATCATCCGATTTGTCCCCATTCCCGCTTTGTGCGGCTGGTGCTCGAAGAATACGGCTTGCCGCCGCGGCTGGTCGAGGAGCGGGTCTGGGAGCGACGCGAGGAATTTTTGCAGCTCAATCCGGCGGGAACGACGCCGGTATTGGTGGAAGAGGGCGTGCCGCCGGTGCCGGGCGCGGCCGTCATCGCCGAATATCTCGACGAGACCCGCGGGCTGACGCTCGGCGAGTTCCGGCTGCTGCCGACCGACCTCAACGGACGCATCGAGGTGCGCCGGCTGATGAGCTGGTTCAACGACAAGTTCTTCGAGGAAGTCTCGGGCGCGCTGGCGATGGAACGGGTCTATAAGCGTTACATCCCGGCCGGCAGCGGCGGCGGCTCCCCCGCTATGGAAACGCTGCGTGCGGCAAAGAGCAACATCAAGTACCATCTAGCCTATATCGGCTGGCTCAGCCGCACGCGCGATTGGCTTGCCGGCGATATTCTGACCTATGCCGATTTGGCCGCGGCGGCGCATTTGTCCGTCGTCGATTACCTGGGCGATGTGCCGTGGGACGAAGACGAGACCGCCAAGAACTGGTACGCGCGGATCAAATCGCGACCGTCGTTCCGCACGCTTCTGGAAGAAGCACTGCCCGGCCTGCCGCCGTCGCCAAGCTACGCCAATCTCGATTTCTGACTCCGGCAAACGTCAAGTCGGCGCTGGTCGAGGCCGCGCGCAGCCACGGCTTTGACGCGGTCGGCGTTGCGCGGCCCGAGGCAATTCCATTTGCGGCGGAGCGGTTGGGCGAATTCCTCAGCCTAGGCGCGCATGGCGACATGGCGTGGTTGGAGGCCAATGCCGAGCGGCGCGCCGACCCGCGCGCGCTGTGGCCGCAAGTGCGCTCGATCGTCATGCTCGGTCTCAATTACGGGCCGGACGACGACCCGCTGGCAATACTCAAGGACCGCGTGCGCGGCGATATTTCGGTCTATGCCCGCGGCGACGATTATCACGACCTGATCAAGCCGCGGCTGAAAAACCTCGGGCGTTGGCTGATCGATAACGCCGGCGGTGAGATCAAAGTCTTTGTCGATACCGCTCCGGTGATGGAGAAGCCGCTCGCGGCGGCGGCCGGTCTCGGGTGGCAAGGCAAACACACCAATCTGGTGTCGCGGCAGCTCGGCTCGTGGCTGTTCCTCGGCGCGATTTTCACCACGCTCGATCTGCCGCCGGACGAGGCGGAGCGCGATCATTGCGGCACCTGCCAGGCCTGCCTCGATATCTGTCCGACCGCGGCTTTTCCGGCGCCGTACCGTCTCGATGCGCGGCGCTGCATTTCCTACCTCACCATCGAACATAAGGGCGCGATTCCGCGCGAGCTCCGTCCGCTCATGGGCAATCGCATCTACGGCTGCGACGATTGTCTCGCGGTCTGTCCGTGGAACAAATTTGCCCAGAGCGGTCGCGAGATGAAACTGGCGGCGCGAGACTTGCTACGGGCACCGCTTCTTGCCGATCTCGTCCGGCTCGATGACGCAGGGTTCCGCGCGCTGTTCGCAAAAAGCGCGGTCAAACGCATCGGTCGCGCGCGTTTCATCCGCAATGTTTTGATCGCGATCGGCAATTCGGCAGACGCAAGCCTTGTCGAGGAGACCGAGCGGCTGCTCGACGATGAATCGCCGCTGGTGCGCGGCGCCGCCGTCTGGGCGCTGGGCCGGCTCGATCGCGCAAGGCTTCAAGCCTGCGCCGTGGCGCGTGGCGCGGCGGAATCCGATTCCGAGGTCGTCGCCGAATGGACCGCCGCACGCGCGATGAGCTCTTGATGTCCACGCTCATCTGCTTCGGCTTCGGCTATTGCGCGGAGCATTTCGCCGCCGCGTTCGGGCAAAAGTTCGACCGTATCGTCGGTACCGTGCGCGGCAAGGAACGCGCCGCGGTCTTGAACGCCTATGATGCCGGACGACTGCACGCGCTCGTCTTCGACGGCACTCATGCGACGCCGGAACTGGAAAGCGCCGTCGCCGCGGCGAATTACCTACTCGTCTCCGCTCCGCCCGGCGTGAACGGCGATCCCGTGCTTGCCGCATGCGGCGCGGCTTTGGCTGAGGCGAGGCAGCTGCGGTCGGTCGTCTACCTCTCGACCATCGGCGTTTATGGCGACCGTGGCGGCGCCTGGGTCGACGAGGCAACGCCGCCACAGCCCGATTCGGCGCGCAGCCGCGAGCGGCTTGCGGCCGAGCGGGCCTGGCAAGATTTTTGTGCGCGAAATGGCGTCTCCGCCGCCATGCTCCGGCTCGCCGGCATCTATGGGCCCGGACAGAACGCGCTCGTGCAAATCGCGCGAGGCAGCGCCCGCCGCATCGTAAAGGCCGGACAAATCTTCAATCGCGTTCATGTCGGCGACATCGCGCAGGCGATCGATGCCGCATTTGCGCGCAAGGCATCCGGCATCTTCAACGTCGCCGACGACGAGCCGACGCCGTCCGGCGATCCGCTCGTCTTCGCCGCGCGGCTCATGGGCGTCGAACCGCCGCACGAAATATCCTTCGCGGAAGCTGCGGCCACGATGTCGCCGATGGCGTTGAGTTTTTGGCAGGAATGCCGGCGCGTGCGTAACGACAAACTTAAGCGCGAGCTTGGCGTTGCCTTGCGCTATCCGACGTATCGCGAAGGTCTGCGGGCACTGTTCGAGGAGAAGTAAAAGCCGTCATTGCGAGCGCGGCGAAGCAATCCAGCTCGATGCGAAGGAACCGGATTGCTTGACGAGGCTCAGTGCAAACTCGGACCTTTCAGGAAGCGATTGCGCTCGCTCGATTTGACGCGCAGGTCCATCAACTCGCCGTCGCGATAGATCGCGATCGGCACTTCGACGCCGGCCGGGCCTTGCGCCCAGATGCGGCGGAAGAAGCTGGCGAGATCGCGAACGTCCTTGCCGCCGACCGACAAAATAATATCGCCGGTCCGCAAGTCGGCTTGTTTCGCCGGCCCGCGATCGGCAAGCCCGACGACGACCAGCCGGTTCTCGACTTCGGTTGCATAGAGGCCGAGCCATGGCCGTGGCGGCATATTGCGCCGGCCGAATTTCATCAGGTCGTCGATAATGGGCTTCAACAGGTCGATCGGCACCATCATGTTGATGTTTTGCGTCTGACCCTTCTCGACGGCGTGCTGGAGCTGCAGCGAGCCGATGCCGAGGAGGTCGCCCGCCGGGCCGATCAGCGCGGTGCCGCCCCAATTCGGATGCGCCGGCGCGGTGAAGATCGCTTCGTCGAGGACATATTCCCAATAGCCGGCGAATTCCTGCTTGGCGACGATGCGCGCGGCGACCGAGCGTTGCCGGCCGCCGAAACCGCCGACCACGATGCGTTCGCCGACCGCTGCCGCGGCCGATTCGCCGACTTCGAGCGCGGGCACGTCGAGCTTGGCGAGCGCCTGCACCAAGCCGAAGCCGGTCTCCTGATCGTAGCCCAGCACATGGCCGGGTACCGAGCGGCCATCGTTAAGCGTGATCCACAGCGTCTCCGCTTCGGTAATCAAATAACCGATGGTCAAAACGAGGCCGTTGCCGCGAATAAAGACGCCGTTGCCGGCGCGCTCGGTGCCTAGCGTTTCCGCCGTGAACGCGTCCGCCGGCACGATCGTGCGCAGGCCGACCACGCAGGACAGCGCGCGTTCGAGATCGTAGCCATAGTCCTCCGGCTTCGGTTGCGCGGAGGACGGCACCTTCCAGTCGCTCACGGATGGCATCGGATATTCCTTCGCTCGCGGCGGTCGACTTGGCTCAAGGAGACTTGGATCAAGAAGACTTGGATCAAGAAGACTTGCATCAAGACGACTTGGCTCAAGACTATGTCGCCGAGTTGGGACGGTGGCAAATTACCGATCGACGGCCGGATGCCGCACCCCTTCTCTTTACAAGCTATTTGTCCACTGTAAGCCCGCGGATCAAGCCCACTTGATCAAGCCCACTTGCGAGTGAGTCGGCAAGCCCGCTTGTCGTCAACCGCCCGACAGTCCGGCGTTGAGGAATTCCTTCGACCACTTCGCATAGTCGGCCTGGCGGGTGACTTGCTTCATCAAGTCTGGCGAGGCGAGGGCCTTGATGTCGGCGGGGGGTGTGCCGCCGCGCAGCGCTTTGAGCGTTTCGTGGACGGCGTTGACCGCAGCCATGAATGGCAGGTGGCCTTGCAGGCAGACACGGACGTTGCGCGCACTGAGATAATCGAGATCGTACAGCTCCGCCCCCGCGCCGCCGAGGAACAGCGGAAGTTTTACGGCGGCGGCAACCGCGTCGAGCTGTGCACGGCTCTTCACGCCCACCATGAACAGCATGTCGACTCCGGCTTCTTCATAGGCCTTCAGCCGCGCGATAGTGTCCGCGACGCCGGTCATCGCCATGGCGCTGGTGCGGCCGACAATGACGAGTCGTTGGTCCTGCCGGCCGGCCAGCGCGGCCTTCATCTTGCCGACTCCCTCGGCGATCGGAATAAGCGTCGGCCCCGTCGCGCCATAACTCGTCGGCAACGTAGTGTCCTCGATCGTCAAGGCGGCGACGCCGGCGGTCTCGAGTTCCTCGACCGTGCGTTTGACGTTAAGCGCGTTGCCGTAGCCGTGATCGGCGTCCACCAGGAGCGGCAGCTTGCCGGCGCGATTGATACGGTAGGCCTGCTGCGCGAATTCGCTCAGCGTGAGCACGATGACGTCGGGGGCGCCGAGCACCGTGAACGATGCGATCGAACCGGCGAACATTCCGGCTTCGAAACCGAGATCTTCGGCGATGCGAGCTGAGATCGGATCATATACCGACCCCGGATAAATGCAGCGCGATCCCGCGATGATCGAGCGCAATCGCTCCCGCCGGTCAGTCCAGTCCATGCTGTAGTCCCCGATTTCTGCGCGTTGGCGATACGGCGCACGGTTCTATCATGCGCAATCTCGGATGACTTGCCGCGCGTGAAATGCACAGCGCCGCCGCTGCGCCGACGCCCTGAGATTTGCTTGCGCTCGCTGGTCGAGCGGGCACGGCCGTTCGCCCGGACGGAGCCGCGCGGCGCTACTTTTTATTTGCCGACGGGTCGCTTTGGGATGCCGCCGCTTGCTGCTGCAATGCTTGAAGCTTTTTCTGCAGATCGGGCAGGCTCGCCACGAGTTCGCAGATGGCTTTGTCTTTAGCCGCCTGCTGCTGAGCCTCCGCCCAGCGCGCGTCGGCGTCCTGTTTATTCCATGGCCGCTTGGTTTCGGGGTTGAAGGTCCCCTGCAGCGCAAGGCTGTCCAATGACCGATGATAATCCTCGAGACTGAGAACGCGGTCGCGCAGCTGGAAATAGAAATTGGTGCCGTTCAACTCTTTGCAATGTTGCAGGCCGCTCGCAAAGTTCTGCTGCGCCAGCGTGGCAGCGGAAATTTTCTCCTGCAGGTCCTCGGCGGCCGCGTTTTGCGCGCGCAGCGGCGTCGCAAAAAACGCGGCAAGAAATATCGCCCCAAAGACGCTCCCCAAAGCAGTTCCAAAGGCAGTTCCAAAGACAATTCGCGCCATGACCCCATCCCCCAATGAAATGCCCGTCCGGTGTTGCAATTTCAGCATACCACACAAGCAGTCCCTGGGCAGCCATTACCGAATTGTTCACCATCCGAAGTGGAACTGCCGTTAATACGGCCGGGCCGGTGGCCGGTGCGGGGTTTTGTGCCTTGTTCCCGCCCAATGTTGCCTACACAAAGCTTATGGAATTTGGGGTCGCCGGGGGTCCGTCTTGCGTACCAGCAGCAGTCTTGTCGTGGTTGCGTTCGCCCTTGCCGGCTCGCTCGGTCCTGCCGCCGCGCAATATTATCCGCCGCAGCCCGCGCCGCCGCCCTATTCCGGTTCGCCTCCGGTTTATCGCGATGCCAACGGCGTGCCGATCGATTCACGCTACGTCCAGCCGGCTCCTGAGGATGATAATTACTCGGGTCAGGTGGCAAGCCAGCCCTATTTCGCGCCGCAGCCGCTGCCGCCGGTCGACGGACGGCCACCGGCCGACATTGCCGGCGCTCCCGCCGCCGCTGATGTGACCGGTTCGATCAACAGCCCGCCACCCCCCGCAGCGGCGCCCAACGGACCGCGGGCGGCGCCGCCGCCGGCCGCCCCGACAGTGGTCGCTGCGCTGCCGCCGGAATATCAGCCGGAGCAAGGCCCAGTCCAGCAATTGCCGGCGCAATTCCGGCGCCAGACCGTCAATTTCCCCACGCCGGAGCCCGCCGGCACTATCATCATCGACACGCCGAACACGTTTCTCTATCTCGTGCTCGGCCACGGTCAGGCAATGCGCTATGGCATCGGCGTCGGCCGCGAGGGCTTCACCTGGTCGGGCACCGAGCGCATCAGCCGGGTGAAAGAATGGCCGGATTGGTTCCCGCCGAAAGAGATGATCGACCGTCAGCCTTATCTGCCGCGTTTCATGGCCGGCGGCGAGAGCAATCCGCTCGGCGCCCGCGCGCTGTATCTCGGTAACACGCTGTACCGCATTCACGGCACCAATCAGCCATCGACGATCGGCACGTTCGTGTCTTCGGGCTGCATCAGATTGACGAACGACGATATCGAGGACCTCTACAGCAGGGTCGGTGTCGGCACGCGCGTCGTCGTTTTGCCGGGAACGATGCCGGCGACAGCGTCGTCGGATGTGCCGCAGGCCCCGCAATACTCGACAGGTGCGCCAATTCCGCCGGCTCCGGTGATGCGGTAACAATTGGCGCGCGGTTCGCGTGGCCGGCGCCGCAGCGCCGGCCATTTTCATTTTTGCGCGGGGCGCGGCGCAGAATGGCCACCGGTCGAGCAAACGCGTGAACTCCCCCGGGATTGACGGCGGCGTTGCCGGCGGGCTCATAGACGTCCGTGCTCGCCACGATGCGCAAACAGAGCCCGGCCCCGCGTGATCCCGCTTTCCGTCCTCGATTTATCGCCTGTGACCACCGCTACGCCGGGCTCGGCGGCTTTGCACAACTCGCTCGATCTGGCGCGGCTTGCCGACCGGCTCGGCTACAAGCGCTATTGGGTTGCGGAGCACCACAATCTGGCGAACATCGCCAGTTCCTCTCCCGAAATCATGATCGGACAAATCGCGGCGCTAACCTCACACATCCGCGTCGGCTCGGGCGGCGTGATGTTGCCGAACCATGCGCCGCTGATGGTGGCCGAACGCTTCAAAGTGCTGGAGGCGCTGTTTCCCGGCCGTATCGATCTCGGGCTCGGCCGCGCGCCGGGCACCGATCAGGTCACCTCCTACGCCTTGCGTGCCCGGCAGGATCCCCGGCAAGGCGACGACTTCCTCGAACGCTTCCAGGAACTGCTGCTGCTGGAGCGCGGCGGCTTTCCGGAAGGTCATCCATTCCGCAACGTGCACGCGGTTCCGGCCGACGTGACGCTGCCGCCGATCTGGCTGCTCGGCTCGAGCGGATATAGCGCCGAGCTTGCCGCCGCCGTCGGCATGGGCTTCGCCTTCGCGCATCACTTTGCCGACTACGATGCGGCGAGCGCCATGCTCAGCTACCGCGAACATTTCAAGCCGTCGGCGACAATGGCGGCGCCCTATGCGATCCTCGGCGCCGCCGTGATCGCGGCTGACAGCGACGCGGAAGCGGAGCGCATCGCACTTAGCGCCGACCTGCATTATGCGCGCCGCGCCAAAGGCGAATATCTCCCGCTCGCCTCACCTGAGGAGGCTGCCGCTTATCCCTTTACGCCGATTGACCGCGAACGCATGGCGCGCCATCGTGCGCGTCTGGTTGTCGGCGGCGTCGATCGCGTAAAGGAGCGCTTGCGCGCCTTGATCGAAGCGACGCGCGCCGACGAGCTTATGATCACGACGATGGTTTACGATCATGCGGCGCGCCGGCACTCCTACGAACTGCTGGCGAAAGCGTTCTCGCTCACCCCGTTATCGGAGCCGGACGGTAAACGTCTAGCGCTCCGGTGAGCGCGGTGACGGTGTCATGTTGCCGTTTGAATTACTCTTTAACGTTATTCCGTCATGAATTGGCCGCCATCGGTCTGCGAAGTGGCGGAGGGAGAACGGGTCCGCTAAGCTTTAACGTCCGAATCACAATTTCCCGCTGATACGGGGGGCGGAATTGAGCATCCAAAACGCACGGCGCAGATCGCCGCCTTCTCGGCAGAATACCAAAAGCTGGTTCGGCGACATTTGCTTGCTTGCCCTTTCGATGACGGTGGCGTTGGCGTTCGGCGCCACGCCGGCGGCGGCCAGATACAAGGTCAGGCACAGGCCTGAGCACAAGACAATCGAGCACGCCAGCAAGGCGCCGTTCGGCGGCATCCCCAACGGGCCTTTGCAGATTTTCATTTCCATCGATCAGCAGAAGCTGCACCTGTACAGCGACGGCGTGCACGTTGCGGATACCTCCGTTGCAACCGGCGTGCCGAGCCTGCCGACGCCGCTCGGCGTATTCAGCGTCATCCAAAAGCAGGTTTTCCACCGCTCCAATATCTACAGCGGCGCGCCGATGCCGTTCATGCAGCGCATCACCTGGTCCGGTGTGGCGCTGCATGAGGGTGAAAGCATCGGCCATCGGGCGTCGCACGGCTGCATTCGCATGCCCCACGATTTCGCGGTGGAGCTTTATCGCCTCACCAAGCTCGGCGTGCCGGTGATTATCGCGCAGTCTGAATTAAAACCGGTCGAGTTCGCGGACCCGCATCTGTTTGTTCACAGGGCCAATCCGCCACAGCAGATCGAAGCCCCGCCGGCGGCGTCCGCGACTGAGGTGCCGGCCGCCGCAACGGTCAGCGGCGCGTCGCCGGCATCGTCCGGCACGCCAGACCCGGCCGCGCTTGGCTTGCGCGCGAGCACCGATAGCGGCGCTGCCGCGCCCGTCGCCGTGGCCGATGGCGCGAAGCCCGATGCCATCGTCAATGACGCGGCCAAATCCGCCGCGCCGGCCGCGGCCGCGACGAGCGCTCCCGCTGCGTCCAGTCAACCACTCGAAAAGCCGGCGCCCGTCGCCGTTGCCGACGCCGCGAAGCCCAATGCCATCGTCAATGACGCGGCCAAATCCGCCGCGCCGCCCGCCGCCGTAACCGCTTCACTTGTGTCCGATCAGCAAACCGAACCGCCGGCGCCCAACGCCAGTACGCCTGCACCCGCCGCCGGCCCAGACGACCGCCCGCCGATACCGCCGGCCGGGCCGGCGGGCCTCGTTAAAGGTGCGTCCGCCAGCAAGGCCCCGATTGCGATTTTCATCAGCCGCAAGGAAAAGAAAATCTACGTGCGTCAGGATTTTGCGCCGCTGTTCCAGGCGCCGGTCACCATCGCGGACCCGGATAAAGCGCTCGGGACGCACGTTTTCACCGCGATGGAATTCGTCGGCGACGATCACGCGACGTTGCGCTGGAATGTCGTCTCGCTGCCCGGCGAGCCGCCGCAGCAGCGGAAAGTCGAGAGAGAGAAGCGGTACGAGAGATATGGCCGGGGCAGACGCCGAACCGACGAGGATGAAAAACTCACCGTCGACCCGCCGCCGCCGCCGGCCGAGGTGCTGGCCCGTATCGAAATCCCGCAAGCGGCAATCGATTTCATTTCCCAGCTGATCGTGCCCGGCTCCACGCTGATCGTGTCCGATCACGGTCTCGGCGATGAAACCGGCGAAGGCACGAATTTCGTCGTCGTCACGCGCTGATGCGGCAGTGCCGCAGGTGGGTTGAGCGGCGCCCAAGGCGCCGCTAGGCTGGCCGTGGGTTACACCCGGCCGGCGGGTATCAGACCGGCCATCAATCTCATAGGAGGATCACTTGGGTAAGCATTTTGCGTTGACCGCATCGGACAATTTCAAGCTCGGCGCCTATCGCGCCGACCCGGCCGGCAAATCGAAGGGCGGCATCGTCGTCATTCAGGAAATCTTCGGCGTCAATCATCACATCCGCGCGGTGTGCGACCGGCTTGCCGCGCAAGGCTATACGGCGGTGGCGCCGGCGGTGTTCGACCGCCAGCAGCCGAACTTCGAATGCGGCTACACGCCCGACGAGATCGCCAATGCGCGCAAATTCGTCGCCAACCCCGATTGGGGCGCGATGATGCGCGACGTGCAGGCCTCGATCGACGAGCTCAAAAAAGAGGGACCGGTCGCGATTGCCGGTTTCTGCATGGGCGGCAGCGTCGCCTTCCTGGCCGCCTGCAAGCTTAACGGTTTGTCTTGCGCCGTGGCGTTCTACGGCGGCAACATCGCCAAGAACGCCGATGAAAAGCCGAAGGTCCCGACCCAGATGCATTTCGGCGAAAAGGACGCCTCAATTCCGATGAGCGACGTCGAAATGATCAAGCAGAAGCGCGGCGGCGATTGCGAGATCTACGTCTATCCCGACGCGCAACATGGCTTTAATTGCGAAGAACGCGGCAGCTATAACGAAGCCGCCGCCATGACCGCGCGCAAGCGCGCCCACGACTTCGTCGCGAAGCACCTCAAGTAATAACGCCAATCCCGTTTCGCGCACGGCCTCTCCCCGCGCCGCGGGGAGAGCTATTCTTTGGAGGCCGCAGTGTGGCGCCGCCCAGCCATCGGACAGCTTTGTCTTATCGCTCTGCTTCTCCTTGCGCCGCTCCATGCCCGCGCGGACGATTATCCATCGCGGCCGATTCATCTGATCATCACCACCCCGGCGGGTTCGCTGATCGACGTGCTCGGCCGGCTCTACGCGCAAGAGCTGAGCGCCCGCCTCGGTCAGCCGGTCGTCGTCGACAACCGTCCCGGCGCGATGACTCAGGTTGGCACCGAAGATTTGATCCGCGCCGACCCCGACGGCTACACGCTGATGATCGGCCCGTCCGAATTGACGATGCTGCCGTTCGAGAAAAAGAACTATCCGTATAATCCGACCAAGGACATCACCCCGGTCGCCTTGGTAACGACGTCCTGGACGGTGTTTGCGATCTATCCGAAGTTGCCGCCGCAGACGCTGCCGGAATTTGTCGCTTACGCCAAGGCCAGGCCGGGCAAGCTGCACTTCGGCACCAACGGCGTCGGCGGCGCGCTGGATATCGCGGTCGAGATACTCAAGCTCAAGACCGGAATCGACATCGTCGACGTGCCCTATCGCGGTGGCGAGCAGGCCGCCAACGACGCCATCGCGGGTCAGATCGAAATGGTGTCGATGGGACTGGCGAGCGCGCGGGTGGCCGCGGGCGGCAGGCTGCGTATCCTCGCGCAGACCGGGCCGGTGCGGCATCCGCTGTTCCCCGACGTGCCGACCACCGCCGAATACGGGCTGCCCGACGTGCGCATGGACACCTGGTTCGGTCTGGTCGCGCCGCCTAAGACGCCGGCGGCGATCGTCGAGCGGCTCGATCGCGCCACCGCCGAGGTGGAACAGGAACAGAGCTTCCGCGACCATCTTGAAAAGATCGGTTGCGCGCCGGCTTACAAGTCGCATGCCGATTTTGCCGCTTTCATCGCCGGCGATTTGAAGAAATGGCAGACGCTGATTCCGGCCCTCGGCATTCCGCAGATCGATTGAAGGAGCAGTGAGAATGGCGACGAAGCTTGCTTGGCCGAACGGCAAGAAGATCGCGGTGTCGGTCACCGTGATGTTCGAAACCTGGTCGGAAGGCGCGGCGCCGAATTATTCGGTGCAGACCACGCATCTCAAATCCGGCACCGTCGATCATGCCAGCAAGGCCTGGTCGACCTATGGCGGCCGGGTCGGCGTCTGGCGCCTGATCCGGATGCTCGACCGTTTGCAGATTCCCGGCACCTTCTTCACCAACGGCCGCTGCGCCGAGGAATATCCCGACGCCGTGAAGCAGATCGTGAAATCGGGCCACGACGTCGCCGGTCATGCTTATGTGCAGGATCAAGTGCTCGCCTACATGTCGCTCGAAGAGCAGCAGAAGACGATCCGCAACAGCGTCGACCTTCTGGAATCCTGCGGCGGCAAGAAAGTCACCGGCTGGGGCAGCCCCGTCGTCGCGTTTACTCCGGAAACCGCGGGCTTCTTGGCGCAGGCCGGCCTGAAATGGACCTGCGATGTGACCTATGCCGACCTGCCGATCCGCATTCACACGCCGCATGGCGTCATCGCCGGCGTGCCGACGACCGACTTCTCGGACAATCGGGTCATGCGCGCGAGCCCGCGCGATCTCTACGACGCATACAAGGGGACGTTCGACTACCTGTCCGAGAACGAGCCGATCGCGCTTCTCGTATTGGTCATCCACGCTCAGTTCGGCGGCCGGCCGTTGATGACGTCGGTGGTGCAGGAGATTTTAAAATACGTCGCCAAGTCGCCGGATGTCTGGTTCGCGCGCCATGAGGAGCTCGCCGATTGGGCGCTTGCTTCGAGCGTCGACGAGCACACTTACCGCGAGCGGTATTTCGGAGGCCAGTAATCAGGGATCAGTAATCAGGTATCAGGTATCGCGTCAGTGAATCTTGATCCCTGATTACTGATCCCTGATCCCTGATCCCTGCTCAGAACCAGCGCTCCTCCACTTGAATGGTGTCGCCGGGCTGAATCTGGGCGCTGATCGGCGTCTCGAAGCGATAGGCTTGGCCGCCGTAATTGCGGCTGATGATGACGGATTTTTTGTAGCCGCGCGGAGTAAAGCCGCCCGCGATCGCCACCGCCGTCTCGACAGTCATGTTGGCGACGTAAGGGTATTGGCCCGGTTGGGTGACTTCGCCGAGGATGAAGAACGGCCGGTAGGCTTCGATCTCGACCGCGACGTGCGGATCGCGAACGTAGCCCTGGCGCAGAAGCTCGGCGATGCGGGCCGAAAGCTGGTCGGTCGTCAGGCCGCGCGCCGCCACCGAGCCGATCAGCGGCATGGCGATGTCGCCGCTGGCGTCGAGCATATAAGAGTTGGTCAGTCCGTCCTGGCCGAATATGACGACGCGCAGCCGATCGCCCGAATCAAGCGTGTAGGGCTGCGTCGTAGCTGGGTAGGCGGCAGGCGAGGCGACCGCCATCCCCGGATATCCGCCGGGCATGGCGACGGTCGAATAGGCCGGCGCGGCTGCCATTCGATAAGCCGGAGCTGCCGCGGGTCCGTAGGCCGGAGCTGCTGCCATTCGATAAGCCGGCGCGGCTGTGGGTCCGTATGTCGGCGCAGCTGCCACTCGATAAACAGGCGCGGCCGTGGGTCCGTAGGCCGGCGCGGCCGTGGGTCCGTAGGCCGGCGCGGCGGCCATCCCATAAGCGGGCGCGGCGACCGTCCGATAGCCGGTGGTCGCAACGGCCCCGTAGGCGGCCGGGGCCGAACCATAGACCACATTATCGATGCCATACGGCGCCGGCGCGGCCGCCATTTGGACGCGCATCACAGGTTCCCGCGCGCATCCAGCCACCGCAACTGCCAGGGCAAACAACAACAGGAGAGGGCGGGTGACCCGCATAGGCGCAATTGGACCCCGTTTCGAGCCGAAGCCGAGGTCCGATTAACGCCCGGTATGGTTAATAAATTCTCACCGGGCCGGGTCCGCTAACGGAAGCAAGCGTTCACTCCGCCTCTTTTTTCCGGGCGGCGGTCAGCCAGTCGGCAAGTGCCAGGAGCACCATCACGACGCCGAAGGTCACCGGGAAGGCGAGCACCCAAAGGAGCCTCGATGTATCGGTGATTTTTTCGAGATCGAAATACCATGCCAGCGCATCGACCGCGGCAATGCCGACGATCGAGCCGAGCAGCTTCTGCTTAAGCGCGCCGAAGTCGACCTGGGTGAGGCCGTGCGGCCAGTCCGGATGCGCGGCGGCGTCGATCCGGCGAATGAAATTTTCATAGCTGGAGAAAATCACGATGAGGATCAGGTTGGCCGTCAGGGCGAGATCGACCAGGTTGAGCACGCCGGTGACGATTTCGTGCCAGTTCATGCCCGGCACCTGCAGCGCCAGCACGAACAGATCGCCGAAGAAGCGATAGATCAGCAACAGCAGGCAGAGCAGCAGGCCGAGCAGGAACGGCGCCAACAGCCAGCGGCTGAAAAATACCGACGCCTGGATATAGCGTCCGTCGGGCCAGGCCATGAAGGAACTCCAGCAATGCTGCCGATGCGCAAATACCGAAATAGCGAATAGCCGATTTTGGCCCGACTCGCTATTCGCCACTCACTCTTCGCAAGCCTGGCTTCGCAAGCCTGGCTTCGCAAGCCTAGGCGGCGACGCCCGTGCCGATCGGACAGCTCACGCCGGTGCCGCCGAGACCGCAATAGCCGTGCGGATTCTTGGCGAGGTATTGCTGATGGTAATCCTCGGCGAAATAGAACGGCGGCGCATCGAGGATTTCCGTCGTGATCGGGCCCATGCGCTTGGCCTCGAGCGCCTTGGCATAGGCGGCCTTCGACGCCTCGGCAGCCGCGCGCTGCGCCGGCGAGAACGCATAGATGCCGGAGCGGTATTGCGTGCCGACGTCGTTGCCCTGCCGCATGCCCTGGGTCGGGTCGTGGCTCTCCCAAAACGTCTTGAGCAGGCGCTCGTAGGAGATTTTCTTCGGGTCGTAGACCACGAGCACGACTTCGTTGTGCCCGGTGCGGCCGGAGCAGACTTCGTCATAGGTCGGATTGGGCGTGAGCCCGCCGGCATAGCCCACCGCGGTCACGTAAATACCGTCGCCGAGCTCCCAGAATATGCGTTCGGCGCCCCAGAAGCAGCCGAACCCGAACATCGCCATGGCCAGCCCTTCGGGATACGGGCCCTTGAGCGGTTGGCCGTTGACGAAGTGCTGTCGTGCCGTGGGGATGGCCGTCGAACGTCCCGGCAAAGCCTCCCCGGCGGCCGGCATTTCCAGTTTCTTGCGGAAGGAAAACATGGCGGCGGCTCCCGATCGGTTATTGGAAACAGCGATGGAAATATAGACCGTGCGCCGCGGCCCCGCACCGGGTGTGGCGATCACGTTTTCACGCATCAGGCATCAGGAATTTCGAACTATAACCCGATTCCCAATCCCCGACCCCTGATACCTGATACCTGATACCCGATACCCGATACCTGGACTGGACCCGGCTTCCTCCTGCCGCTTTTGCCCCTTATGGTGCGGCCAGATTCGGCATGACCAGTCCAAACTGGCGGGAGGCCCTCCAGATGTTTCGAATGCTTGCACTTGCCTGCGCGGTTGCCGGCGGCTTTGCCTTTGCCGCCGGGCCGGCCCTTGTTCCGGCATTGGCGCAGCAGCCGCAACCGGTGCCCACCGGGGCGACGCCGCCCTACGGCGCGCCGATATCGCTCGATCAGGCCAAACGCGTCATGGCCGCGGCGGAGCTGGAGGCGGCCAAGAATTCCTGGCAGGTCGCGATCGCCATTCTCGATTCTGGCGGCAACATGGTGATGTTCCACAAGGTCGATAACGCGCAGCTCTCCGCCATCACCACATCCGAGGGCAAGGCGCGCACCGCGCTCGAATTCAAGCTGCCGAGCAAAGCGCTCGACGACGCCATCGCCAATGGCGGCGCCGGCATGCGGCTTTTGGCGCTGAAAGACATCACGCCGCTGCAGGGCGGCGTGCTGGTCCTGGTCGACGGCAAGATCGTCGGCGCCGTCGGCGTGTCCGGCGCGCTGTCGGCGCAGGACGAGCAAGTCGCCAAAGCCGGCGCCGACGCGCTGGCCAGATCAGGAATGTGAGGCGGCTCCCGCTTTCCCTCCCCCGCTTGCGGGGGAGGGTAGGGAGGGGGTCTTTGCTTTAAGCGCGGTCGCGGCGGCGGCATAGCCGCCCTGCGCGCCGTCGATGAAATGCACGTGATCGCTGCGCGCCGGCGACGGCGTAAAGCACGTCATCATGGCGGCGCTCTGCCGATGCAGGCCGTAGTTCGCCGTTGCCTTAGCCGAAGCGAGCCGCCGCTCCAGCGTGTCGGCAAGTTCCGGCGTGCAGTCGATGATCATGCGCAGCCCGTCGTCATATTTGCGGAAGTCGGAATTTTCGACGACCTGGCGCAGATAGGTCGCCGGCACGAAACTGCCGACGCGCAGGCCGGACCGCATGATCAGGAAATAGAGCAAGGTCCGCCCCAATACGCGCGCCCGCTTGAACCTGCCGCCGCCGGGCAGCGTATGCGTTTCGAGCGCCAGCCCCTGCGGCGGCCAGCCGAGCTTCGGTCCGCCGGCCGGCAGCGGACGCCCGGCCTCGGGGCTATTTTCGACCAGCGCCACGATGTCTTCGGTGAGCGCGCGGAACGCACCCGGATCGCCGCCGGGCGCCGGCATGATCAGCACCGCCAGAATAAGCCCGCGCGCGGCGCGGAATTCCTCGAACCGGCACGACAGGCCGGTGAGATCGGGCCAGCTGCCGGGCGGCGCCGGCGGCACCGCGAATTCGCCGCGCTTGACCGCGGCATCCGCCCAGGCGAGGCCGCCGCCGGCGAACATCGCATAGGACAGATTTTCCGACGGCCCGTAGCGCGCCACGCGCACGTCGAGCCCCTCCCGGCGGATGGCGGCGAGCGGGATCAAGGCGACCCGCAAAGTGAGGCCGAGTTCGCCGTCGGCCCAGGCCGCCGTCGCCGCCAGCGCCGCGCGCGCCAGGCCGGTATCGTGCGGCGATACCGCGAAGCTCGCGCCGTCGCCGCCGAACACGAACGGAAATTCGCGGCCGCCGAGCGCGTTGGTCAGCGCCGCGATCACCGCGGCGCCGGCCATGTTGACGGCCTTGTAGCGCTTGTCGGCGATCGCCTTGGTCGAGGCCACCACGTCGGCGACGCCGACCGCCCAGTCGTCCGGCAGCGCCGTATAGCGGCCGGCGTCCATCAGGCTGCGGAATCCCCGCCGTACCGGAACGGCGGCGTAAAACGCTGCGCTGTCGTCTGCCGCGGTCATGCTCGATCCACTGCCAATTGTACGTAACAGGGAGTATTTAGTTTCCCAGAGCCGCAACTCCTCCCTCTCCCCGCGTGCGGGGAGAGGGTCGGGGTGAGGGGGCCTCTCCGCCAGGCTCAGTGTACCGGGGATGGATCGGAGTCGGTATGTCGGAGAACAAAAACAAGACGCCGCCTTCGGACATCGCCGCGCCGCCGCCCGACGGTCAAATCCTCGCCAGCAATCTGACGCTGCACGAACTATTTGCGCGCCAGACCTCGGCGATGCTGGAGCGCGCCGATCTCTCCGACGAGCAGAAGCAATCGATCCTCATCGCCATGAGCTGCCCCTGCTGCGGCGCGGGCGGGTTTTCGTTTACGGCGAAGCTGAAAAGGGGGGAGTGAGGGCGTTTCCCTCTCCCCTTGCGGGAGAGGGTGCCCGAGCGGAGCGAGGGCGGGTGAGGGGCCGGCCATCCTTAACGGATCGTGAATCTTTTTTGGCGAGGATCTAATGCCGTTCCAAACTGTTGGGATTAGATGGCCACCGCCGCATCCGATCTGCTGAAATTCGTGGGTAATTCCCGCTTCGCAACGATCTTGGCCGATCCTCCCTGGCAGTTTGTGAACCGGACGGGAAAGATCGCACCCGACATAGACGGCTATCGCGTTATGGCACTATGACTCTCGACGAGATCGAGGAATTGCCAGTTGAAAACATCGCCACGCCGACTGCGCACCTCTATTTGTGGGTGCCGAACGCTTTGCTACCCGACGGACTGGCCGTGATGAGGGCGTGGGGCTTCACCTACAAATCGAATCTCGTCTGGCACAAGGTCCGGAAGGACGGCGGCTCGGACGGTCGTGGCGTAGGATTTTATTTCCGCAATGTCACTGAGCTCATTCTGTTTGGCGTACGCGGCAAGAATGCGCGCACGCTTGCGCCGGGTCGGAGCCAGGTGAATTTGCTGGCCACGCGCAAGCGCGAACATTCGCGAAAGCCGGACCAGCTTTACGATATTGTCGAGGCCTGCAGCAAAGGCCCATTCTTGGAGATATTTGCTCGTGGCTCAAAAATCGGCTGGTCGACGTGGGGCAACCAAGCTTCCGATAGTTATCGGCCTACTTGGAACACTTACGCGAACCATTCAGCGGCCGAACCGCCGAGGCCTAGCTAACGACGTTAATTCTAATTTGCGAGGCCGGTTTGTTCCATCAACAGGCCATACAACTTTGTCGAACCGCTGCTACCAGGCAAAAACATTTGCGGATTGAAATCTTCATCGTGGAGCTTCACTCGATCGATCAGACGGAAAAAATCGTCACTGGAAACGACCTGCGGCTTCGTAGTGAAATTTAGATACGCAGGTCGAAGAAAGCGAATAAATCCGTTATACCCATTGGTCCGGTTTATGATGTTGCCTTTGCCAGTCCCCTCCCATGCATCTGGCCACTTCCGGCGTATCGCGTTAAAATAGTTGATTACTATTGCTAGAATTTTCTCGTCCTCGCCTTTCCTGAAAAACTCATAAAAAACCCTCTTCGATTGATCTGACGCTAACAGAGGCTCCCAGAATCCGAAGCGCTTACCAGCATCGCGATCTGACAATGGATCTTTCGAAATGTACGGCAGCAGGCCTTTGACTATCGTTGCTTGGGATAGAGTCTCACCAAATCGCTTCTCTGTCCGAACACCTAATCTTTTAATACGTCCCCGGAAGGGACTATTGTCCAGCTTGTCCAACGCGACAACGATTTCGTGACAGGTTTTTTCTGGACTCGGAGTTTTGGCATACTCAAAGAGATCATATGCCAGACTTTTGTTTACTTTGGTCTGCGCTAAATTGACGGTCGAAAATATAGACGCCTCGGTCGCTTGGTCCGCTCCGACAAAAACGGAAATTGATAGTTCAAAATCGGCAATTTTTGCCTCCTCCAAGCCCTTCAATCTATGTTGACCGTCGATAATTGTTGCCACGTGATCTAGCGGAATCGACAACTCTGGCGAGTCTTGATCAATGTAATCCGAAATTCGGAGAAGCAAGAATCCTTCACGCTCGGTGTCTTCCAAAGAAGCGCATTTTTCGTCAATAGAAATGACGACTGATGTAGGAAAGCAGGCATCTACAGTCCCGACGTATTTTTTTATATCCCTTATACGAGTGTTATTGAGCTTTCTCTGAATTCCGAGATAGTCAGCATACTCATTTTTGTACTGCATCCGTCGATAGTCAAATTCGCAGATGCGGAGGAGATCGTCGGCTCTAATGACTCCGATATAGAACTCACCTATTGGCTGCTTCACTGAAAAAACGGGTATCCTGACCTCCTCGTCAGTCTTCCATCGTTTGTTCGTATTTACCGATTAGCTTATTTGCTTTTTCCTGAAGATACACTTCGACGTCGGGTGGTTCGAGATTATCGAATACGAGAAGAACGTAATAAAGTACGACATACAGGCCATAAACCCAAAAGCTCGCCTGGACAAAGTTCGGTTTGAGAGGCACTGAGAGTGTTGGGTCTAAGGCGTAGATCAAAATGATCAAAACGCTCGGTACCCAAATTAAAAACATAAGATAACGCCGCGGCTCAAATCGTTCGAAGTTCTCGTGTTCCTTTTGACACAGCCAAAACAACGTACCGAACAATGAGAAACTATAAATATAGAGCTGCCCCGCTCCGATGGCGTTCCGAAGAAGTTCGCTGACGCTTGTCGATTCCTGTCTGAACTGGTCAATCACTGCTAGTATCAGGAGGGGGAGTAACGAGATCACACAGACAAAAAACACTTCCTCAGCCGCACGGCGATGCGCGCTGCCGTCTGAAAAAAACTGCCCCAACCAAAATTTCATCCGGCTTTAGTTTTCGATCGTCTTTGGTGCCAAGGTGAGAGTTTCGCATCAATCTTGCAACTTCTGCAAGATCTGTCACATCGAGACTACTGCTCAGCCCCACGGGCTGCCTTTCCACGCCACGAAGCCGGCGAGCCAGGGGAGCAGGCCCGCGACGGCGCTGAGCAGCGCGCCGTAAACGCGATGTCGGCGCCATGAGATCGCTCCGAGCGCGGCGCCGATGACGAGGCCCGGCGCGCCTATAATCAAAGCAATGATGGCGATATCGAACGGGCCCCAGTCGAGCCCGATATCGGACATCGCCGCTGCCCGCCCCGCCGGCTAGCCCTTCTTGCCGTACGGGTAGGTGCCGGGCTTGGCCTGGCTGTGCATGCCGGCGAACGGCGAGGGGGCTTCGGGGCCCTTCTTCTTGTTCTTATCCTGCTTCGGCTTTTTCTTTTCCTTGTTGCTTCGCATCTGACCTTTCGCCATGGCGGCCTCCGGTTGCTCGGTGGATAATTCGTAGCGAATGGCGCAATCTACCGCATCCGCAGTGCATAGCGCCAACGGCGCCCTGCCACCTCCGCCGGTGCGGAGGGTCTGGTGGTCAAGGGTGTAGCGCGCGAATTTGCCCTGCTTGCGGGCCATTTGCTCCTACTCTGCCGCCAGCACGCGGACGCGGCGCTCGATTTTCGGCCAATCGTTCGCACGGGCGAGACGTAGCTCGTAGGACGCCTGCAAGTTCATCCATAGCTCGGGGGTGGTGCCGAAATATTTGCCCAGCCGGAGTGCGATTGCGGCAGTTATTGCAGAACGGCCGTGGACGATATCGTTGATGCGCGCGGGATTGACGTCGATGTCGCGCGACAGCCGGTTCTGGCTGATGCCGTTCGGCTTCATGAATTCCTCGGCGAGAATTTCGCCGGGGGGTATGGGATCGAGGTGCTTTGTTCTTGGCATAGTTGTCAACCTCAATGGTAGTCGACGATCTCAACCTGTTCCGCGCCGCCGTCGCGCCATACGAAACAAATCCGCCATTGGTCATTGATGCGGATCGAATGCTGCCCTCGACGGTCGCCTTTGAGCGCCTCAAGCCGATTGCCCGGTGGTTGACGCAGATCGTTCAACGCGCCGGCATTATCGAGCAGCAGCAACTTACGGCGTGCCTGTCGCTCTATGGCACGAAAGCGCGGCACGTCTTCGTCCGCCAACAGGCGCGCCGTGGCCGCGTCCCTGAACGAGCGAATCATATAAACATGGTATTCCGTATAAGGGAATAGCGCAAGGAGAATAGGGCCGCTACCGCCCGCGCGGCTTGAAGCCGCCGCGCATGCCGGGGCGGCCGAGCGTCGAGCGCGGGCCGGAGGGGTCGCGCCTACCGGGAATTGATTCGACGCCCGGTCCCATTTCGTCGGGCGTCGGCTTGCGCGGTGCGTTATTTCGCGTCCCTGTCGCGCCTTCGGCGCTCCTCGCCTCTTGGCGGCTTCCGGGCCGATGCGGCGCGACTTCGTGGGACAGCGCGATGCCCATTTCGTCGAGCGCGGGCTTGTGGATGCGGCTCACGGCCCCACCCCTGCGCGCGTCGCGCGCAGGCCCTCCCCGTGCAGGGGAGGGCAGGAGTTTCGCGGTCGGATCGTCGGTCACGGCGAGTTCGGTGGCGCGCAGGCGTTTGAGCTCGTCGCGCAGCCGCGCGGCTTCCTCGAAATCGAGATCGGCGGCGGCGGCGCGCATGCGGGTTTCGAGATCGGCGATCACCGCCTCGAAATTGTGGCCGATGGTGGCGGCTTCCTCGAATTCGCCGCCCGGCGCCGGCGCCGATCAGCACGTGGTCGCGCTCGTAGACGCTGTTGAGAATGTCGCCGATGCCCTTGCGGATGCTTTCGGGCGTAATGCCGTTTTCGGTGTTGAAGGCCGCCTGCTTCTCGCGCCGGCGGCTGGTTTCCGCCATGGCGCGCTCCATCGAGCCGGTGACGTGGTCGGCATAGAGAATGACGCGGCCGTCGATATTGCGCGCGGCGCGGCCGATGGTCTGCACCAGGCTCGTTTCGCTGCGCAGAAATCCTTCCTTGTCGGCGTCGAGAATGGCGACCAGCGCGCATTCCGGAATATCGAGGCCCTCGCGCAACAGATTGATGCCGACCAGCGCGTCGAAGGCGCCCAAGCGGAGGTCGCGAATAATCTCGATGCGTTCGATGGTGTCGATATCGGAGTGCATGTAGCGCACGCGGATGCCCTGCTCGTGCAGGTATTCGGTCAGATCCTCGGCCATGCGCTTGGTCAGCACCGTGACCAGCGCGCGGTAGCCTGATTGCGCCACCGCGCGCACTTCGCCGACCAGATCGTCGACCTGGGTGCGCGCCGGGCGCACGTCGACCGGCGGATCGATCAGTCCGGTCGGGCGGATCACCTGTTCGGTGAACACGCCGCCGGATTCGTTGAGCTCCCATGGTCCCGGCGTCGCCGAGACGCACGTCGTCTGCGGCCGCATCGCGTCCCATTCCTCGAAGCGCAGCGGCCTATTGTCCATGCATGAGGGCAGGCGGAAGCCGTATTCGGCGAGCGTCGCCTTGCGCCTAAAATCGCCGCGATACATGCCGCCGAGCTGCGGCACGGTGACGTGGCTCTCGTCGACGAAAACCAGCGCATTGTCGGGGACGTATTCGAACAAAGTCGGCGGCGGCTCGCCCGGTTTCCGCCCGGTGAGATAGCGCGAATAGTTCTCGATGCCGGCGCAGGCGCCGGTCGCCTCCATCATTTCGAGGTCGTAGAGCGTGCGCTGCTCGAGCCGCTGCGCTTCCAGCAGCCGGCCGGCGGCGTTGAGCTGTTCCAGCCGCTGCCGCAATTCGAGTTTTATGCCGGATAGCGCCTGCAGCAGCGTCGGCCGCGGCGTCACGTAGTGCGAATTGGCGTAGATTTTGACGAATTCCAGCTCGTCGGTCTTCTGGCCGGTGAGCGGATCGAATTCGTGGATCAATTCCACCTCGTCGCCGAACAGCGACACCCGCCAGGCGCGGTCCTCATAGTGCGCGGGGAAAATCTCGATGGCGTCGCCGCGCACCCGGAACGAGCCGCGATAGAAATCGCTCGCCGTGCGCTTGTATTGCAGCGCGACCAGGTCGGCGAGGAGCTGGCGCTGGTTCAGCCGCTCGCCGCGCTTGACGGTGAAGGTCATCGCCGAATAGGTCTCGACCGAGCCGATACCGTAGATGCACGACACCGAGGCGACGATGATGACGTCGTCGCGTTCGAGCAGCGCGCGCGTCGCCGCGTGGCGCATGCGGTCGATCTGCTCGTTGATCGAGGAATCCTTCTCGATATAGGTGTCGGTGCGCGGGATATAGGCTTCCGGCTGGTAGTAGTCGTAATAGCTGACGAAATATTCGACCGCATTGTCGGGAAAGAAATTCTTGAACTCGCCGTAGAGCTGCGCCGCCAGCGTCTTGTTCGGCGCCAGGATCAGCGCCGGGCGCTGCGTCTGCTCGATCACCTTCGCCATGGTGAAGGTCTTGCCCGAGCCGGTGACGCCGAGCAGCACCTGGGTGCGGTCGTTCTTGCCGCACGCCTTCGACCAGCTCGGCGATCGCCGTCGGCTGATCGCCCTTCGGGTCGAACTCGGACTTGATGACGAGGCGTGCGGCCGCCTTCGGATTTATCCGGCCGCGGCGGCCGGTGCGGGGTCCATAATTGCCTGACTGCGGAATTCGTCGCGGCCCTCGCGCAGCAGGCGATCGAGCGATTGCTGAGCTCGCCGCGCTGCCGAAGGCGCCGGCGCCCGCCTCCGCCTGGGCGGGTCGCGCCAAGCGCCCTCGCGAAGGGGCTTCGCCATACTTGATCACGCCGCGCGCGTTTTCGTCTTCCTCATCGCTCCTCAATGCCGAGCGCTTTCGCCAGATCGGGATCGAGCTCGCCGGGCGGCACCGGAGTTCTGCCGACATAGCCCTGCTGCGGAGCTTCCCCGAACCCACGCGCGACCGAGGCACGCGCTTTATGCGCATTGGCGAAATCGGCGCGGCGGTCCCAGGAATTGTCCGGCGGCGGCTGCAGTCCCGTCTGTGAGCCCGAGTCCCGCGGTGCCCTGGCCGATGGCGGGATTAAGCAGGTCCGCCAGCGAATCGTCGAGCGCCGCCGCGTCCGGCCGCGACGCCTTGGCGCGGGTCGGCTTGGCCGGGTCTTTCTTCGAATGTTTTGCGGGATCGCGCTGTTTCGGCGGCATGGCCCCAATATGGGTCGAGTCCGGCGGCGAGGAAAGTGTACTCGTCATTCCGGATTGCCGCGAAAGCGGCAAGTCCGGAATCCATATTCGCTGACCTGTGGCTATGGCTTCCGGGCTCGCCGCTTCGCGCCGCCCCGGAATGACAGAAGTCATTCGAACTTAATCCCCGCCCGCTCGATCACGTCGCCCCATTTCTTGGAATCCGAAGCAATCAGCGCGACGAACTCCTCCGGCGTCCCGCCCGCGGGCTCGTCGCCGATCGCGGCGAAGCGCGCCTGGAACTGCGACGATTGGATCGCTTTGTTGATGGCCGAATTGAGCTTGTCGATGATCGGCCGCGGCACGCCCGCCGGCGCGATGACGCCGGCCCAGGTCGGCGCCGAATAGCCCGGCACGCCGGCCTCGGCGATGGTCGGCAAAAACGGGAATGCCGGCGACCGGCGATCGCCGCTGACCGCGAGCGCGCGCACCGCGCCCGAGCGCGCGAACGGCGCAATCGAATTGAGGCTCTCGAACATCAGCTGCACGCGCCCGGCAATGAGATCGTTGATCGCCGGAGCGCCGCCCTTATAGGGCACGTGGACGATGTCGGTGCCGGTCATGAACTTGAACAATTCGCCGCCGACATGGCCGGGGGAGCCGTTGCTCGACGACGCATTGAGCAGCTTTCCCGGATTTTGCTTGGCGTAGTCGATCAGCTCCTTGACGGAATGAAACGGCGTCGTCGGCGACACCGCCAGCAAGAGTTGGCCGCGGACCACCAGCGCGATCGGCTGAAAATCGCGCGCGACGTCATAAGGCAGCTCTTTCACCAGATGGGGGCTGATCGCCAGCGCGCCGATCGGGCCGAGGCACAGCGTGTAACCGTCGGGCGCCGCCTTTGCGGTGAGGTCGAGACCGACGGTGAGCGCGCCGCCCGGGCGGTCGTCGACGATGATCTGCTGGCCGATTTCTTCCGTCAGCGGCGCGGCGAGAATGCGCGCCACCGTGTCGGTCGCGCTGCCCACGGCTTGCGGCACGATGAGGTGGATCGGCCGGTCCGGATATTGCGCGGCCGCCGGCGTCGCGCAGGCGCATGCGAATAAAACAACGATCAGGTGAAGACGGCGCATCATACGGCTCCCGGCGGCCCTGTTTGCGGCCACTTTGCGAAATGTATTAGTGTCGCGGCAAGGGAGAAAGCGTCCATGGGCTCGTTCGACTTCACGCCGCTCCTGGCGCCGGGATTGCCGCCGCCGGCCGCCAAATGGACCGGATTTCGTCAAATATAATTTCATCGGCGGCCATAACGATCCCGACCACGTTCCGGTCGATGCGATCGTCAAAGCGGCCAATGACGTGCTCACGCGCGAGGGAACGACGCTCGCGACCTATGGCCTGGCGAGCGGGCCGCTCGGTTACCGGCCGCTGCGCGAATTCCTGGCGCAAAAACTCAAACGCAGCGCCGGCATTTCCTGCGCCGCCGATGAAATTCTTGTCACCTCCGGATCGCTGCAGGCGCTCGACCTCGTCAACGGCATCCTGTTGTCGCGCGGCGATACCGTCATCATCGAACAGGCCAGCTACCAGGGCGCGCTGACGCGGCTTACCCGCTTGGGAGTCAATGCCGTCGGCATTCCGCTCGACGGCGAAGGCATGCGCATGGATGCGCTCGCCTCAGCGCTGGACGATCTCAAGCGCCGCTCGGTGCGGCCCAAATACATTTACACCATCCCGACCGTGCAAAATCCGACCGGCACGATTTTGAGCGAAGCGCGCCGGCACGAAATGCTGCGGCTCGCCGGCGAGCACGGCGTGCCGATCTTCGAGGACGATTGCTACGCCGATCTGATCTGGGACGGGCGGCGGCCGCCGGCGATCTACGCGATGAGCAAGCATGGCGGCGTCATTCATATCGGTTCGTTCTCCAAATCGATCGCGCCGGCCTTGCGCGTCGGCTACATCGTCGCCGAGTGGGAGCTGCTGGCGCGCATGCTGGCGCTCAAGACCGATGCCGGTTCGGGCGCGCTCGAGCAGATGGTGCTCGGCGAATTCTGCCCCGCGCAGTTCGACGCCCATGTGCCGGAACTGACGCGCGGCTTGCGCAAAAAACTTGAAACGCTGATGGACGCGCTCAACGAGCAATTTGGCACCGCGGCGGAATTCGACGATCCGAAAGGCGGCATTTTCCTGTGGGTCAAATTGCCGGACCAGGTCGACACGCTGAAATTGTTCCAGCCGGCGCTGGCGGCCGGCGTCGCCATCAATCCCGGCCCGGAATGGTCGACCGATAAGAGCTACGGCAAGAGCCGCACGCGGCTGTGCTTCGCCAATCCGTCCCACGAAGCAATTCGCGCCGGCATTGCGACGCTCGCCGAAGTCTGCCGCCGCGAATTCGGCGTGCCGGCCCGCATTGCCAATGTTGAGCGGGCGGGGGCATAAATCCGTAGGGGCGCCCCTTGTGGGCGCCCGCGGCGGCGAGGGCGGCCACCAGGGCCGCCCCTACGGGTTCAAAATCCGCGCAGCACCTGCGCTACGTGCTCGACTTCGGGCGGCGAGGCGAAGCAATGGGCGACGAGCTTGCGCCATTCCTGAAAATCGGGCGAGCCGCGAAAATCGACGGTGTGATTCTCGACCGTCTCCCAAGCGACGAACAGGCGATAGCGTGCGGGTTTTTCGACCGAGCGCCGCAGCTCCATGGCGCGGCAGCCCTTGGCACGCTTGAAGATCGGGGCGGCGCTTTTCACGCCGGTTTCGAATTCCGTTTCCATGCCCGGTTTGACTTCGATTTGGGCGATTTCAGTGACCATGTTTGTTCCCCTGCGATTGCGGCGGGAACCTAGCACGTTTGAGGAGGCCGTGAAGCGGAAGCGGGCACGTGCCGGGTTCAGCCGAGCGGCGCGCCGAAAATGCGGAAAATGACGGGGCCGGCGATGAGGAATACGAGCAGTCCGTTGCGCCAGCGCGGGGTTTCGATCGCGGCGACGAGCGACAGGCCAGCCAGCGGCACGATCGCGACGAGCGGCAGGTAATAGCGCGGATAGGCATCCATCAGCCATCCGGTCGCGGCGTAGCGGCCGTAACTATAGGTCACATGGATCGCGAAGGTTGCGCCGATCGCCAGCGCGCCGGCGCCGACGATGACGTCGAGCGCGGTTTCCTGCCGGCGCATTAAGCGGCGTAGCGACAAAGCGAGACCGGCTCCCGCGCAGCCGAGCGCCGCCACCGGAATGGCGAGCATCGCGTAATTCAACGCGCTGCGGGCGCCGAGCGCCGGCATCCAGTCGGCGACGAAGGCGCCGATGAAATAAACCAGATAGCCGGCAAACGAATGGCGCGGCAGGCCGGACCAGCCGGCGGCGCGCGCGCCGTCGGTGAGCAGCGCAATCTGCGCCGGTGTTTCCGGAGTTGGGCTGCCGTAGCGGAGGACGTATTCAAAGTATGGCGCCACGGCGAGCGCGAACACGAGTGCGGCGGCGGCGATCCAGATAACGGGCAATCGCTTGCGCCAAAGCAGGTAGGCGATGACGCCGCTCACCAGCCCGGCGCTGAGCAAAAGCCCCGTCAGTTTGGCCCAACCTGCCGCGACGACGCCGATGAGCGCCAGCGCCAGCCATGTTTCGCGGCCGCTTGTCAACAATTGCCAGACGCCGAGCATGGCGATGGCGCCGCCGCAAAAGGCGAGATCGTCGTTGTTCACGGCGCCGGCGAGCGGCACCAGAACCGGAATGCAGCCGAGCGGCACGGCATAGGCGTAAAACTCCTCGCGCGACAGGCGCGCAGCAAGGCCGAGGCCGAGCAATGCGGCAAAGCCTAAGGCCGCGATCGCGATGTCGATCAGACGATGCACGAATAGCGCTTGCGGATGACCTTCGAGCGTGGGCCCGAGCCGCGCCAGCAGCGCATAGAACATCGGCGGGTGGTTGAGATAGTTGGCGGCGCCGGTGAATTGAAATGTGCGCGGATCGAGCAACTGCATTGTCTCCAGCGCGGGCGCCGCTTCGCCGGTGTGCTGGATTTGCGCGACATAGGAGACGTGCGCCAGCTCGTCAAAACCCTGGGTGATGTCCTTGCGTGCCGCGCTTACGACCGCGGCGAGCACGAACAGGCCGAGGATCGCCGCGGCGACAAGCGCATTGCCGGGCGCGCGGGCCGCCAATTGGCCCGATTGAGCATATGTACCGGTGCTGGACACGAGGGACAGAAATGCGCCGAGAGGGGTTAAATATTCGCTAGGCGATGGGCTACACTGCGGGGTTCCGTTATCCCCTACAGCACGCAAAGGCTTGTCATGATCGACGTACATTATTGGACCACGCCAAACGGCCACAAAGTCACGATTTTTCTCGAGGAAGCCGGGCTGCAGTACAAAATCATTCCGGTCAATATCGGCAAGGGCGAGCAGTTCAAGGCGGAGTTTTTGGCGGTGTCGCCGAACAACCGCATTCCCGCCATCGTCGACCATGCGCCGGCCGACGGCGGCAAACCGCTCTCGGTGTTCGAGTCCGGCGCCATCCTGCTCTATCTCGCCGACAAGACCGGCAAGTTCATCGCCAAGGATTTGCGCGGGCGCACCGCGGCCCTGGAATGGCTGTTCTGGCAGATGGGCGGGCTCGGCCCGATGTCGGGCCAGAACAATCACTTCAGCAATTATGCCGTGGACAAGATTCAGTACGCGATGGATCGCTATCGCAACGAGGTCAATCGGCTCTACGGCGTCATGAACAAGCGGCTCGCCGACCGTCCATTTCTCGCCGGCGAATATTCGATCGCCGACATGGCGAGCTATCCGTGGGTCGTGCCATGGGAGCGCCAGGGCCAGAACATCGCCGACTTCCCGCATCTCAAGCGCTGGTTCGAGGCGATCAAGGCGCGGCCCGCGGTGGTCAAGGCTTACGAATGGACGCCGAAGATCAATCCCGGCCAGGGCGGCATCCGCACCGCCGAGGAACGCGCGATCCTGTTTGGGCAAACCGCGCAGTCCGTCGCCGCCGCGGCGGGGCGGTAGTAAAGATTCATCCGCCCCCGCTTTCGCGGGGCAGGATGAGGCGCTAATCCTGCCGCACGATGACCTTGGTGCCGACTTGCACCCGGTCATACAGATCCATCACGTCGTCGTTGACGAGCCGGAAGCAGCCGGACGAAACGGCCTGCCCGATGGTCTCCGGCGCATTGGTGCCGTGGATGCGATAGACGGTGTTGCCGAGATACATGGCGCGGGCGCCGAGCGGATTGCCCGGCCCGCCCGCCATGAAGCGCGGCAGATAGGGCTGGCGATCGATCATTTCCGACGGCGGCCGCCAGTCCGGCCACTCGGACTTGCGCGTGATTTGCAACAGGCCCTGCCAGGTAAAACCGTCGCGGCCGACGCCGATGCCGTAGCGCAGCGCGTGGGTCGAGTCCTGAATCAGATAAAGATGCCGCTCCTGGGTATCGATGATGATGGTGCCGGCGGGCTGCAGTGAGCGGTAGAACACCAACTGCCGCTGATATTGTTCCGGCAGATTGGGATCCGCATTGCCGTGATCGATTCCGGGATCGACGTCCGGCGCCGTGACCGGGTATTGAAACGCCGGCGGCTGCGCGGGCAGTTGCTGGGCGGGCACATGCGTTGAAACCATGCAGAGGACCGCAGCGCCAATCCCCGCCGCCAAGCCGCGTAAACTTCCCCTTCGTCCCAGCTTCGTCATCGCTACATTGTCCTCTCAGTCAGCCGCCCGTTCAATACCCGGTTCGTCATGACAGGGCGGCGCCCGCGGCCGGTAACATGGTGCGGGCTGCGTAAATCGGCCAGGCGGTCATTGCGAGGCGCCGCCGAGATAGCCGGCAATCTTCCAGCCGCTTGCGTCCTTGCTGTAGCACATTTCGTCGCCGCCGAGCGGCGACAGCCCCTGGGCGTCGACATAACCCGATTTGCCGGATGGCGTGGCGACGTGCAGAAGCAACGGCTCATTGGGGTTCGTCGGCTGGCTGGAATCCGGCAGCACCCGCACCAGGATCATTCCCAGCTTCTCGATGACCGGCGAATTCGACTGCGCCGCGGCGTGCACGTCGAGGCCGCCATTGGTCGGATAGCCCCACTCGGACGGATCGGTTCCGGTCGCCTTGCCGAGCGCTTCGAAGGCTTGCGGATCGATGGTCGGTTCGGCCGGCGCGCACAGGACGCCCTTCTGCTGCGGCGGTTCGGCGGCGGTCGGCTCGTTGGCATAGCCGTTCAACACTTCCCAGCCCGATCCGTCTTTGGCGTCCAGATTGATCGCCTTGGCAAGATTGTCGATGCCGGCTTTGCGCTTGTCGGCGAGATCGCGGTCTTGAACCCAGAAAAAGTTTTGCGCCACGATCATGCGCGCGAGCGCGCCGCGATCCGACTTGGCGGCGACGTCGGCGAGTTGCTTGCGAAAGGCGGCAAAGCTCGCATCGTTATACGGCGCCGGCGGCGTCACCGCGACCGATTGGTAGGGCGTGATCGGCGGCGGTGGCGGCGGCTTCAACCCGCCTCCAGGCAGCGTCAACCCTTGCTGCGCCCAACCCGGCGCCGCCGCCAGCGCCAACATCGTGAGGGCGGCGAGGCTTGACGCGGCAACGATAAGCGGGCGGCGCATCGGAAAATCTCCGGTTGGGATCGGCGCAATAAACCGCCAATAATGGCGAATTGCGACGGAGGTGCGGCGGTCCGCCGCACCGGCAATTAATTTCAACGCCCGTCAAATCCGGCGAGCCGAGAAGGCCGGCGAAGCACCATCGCTGGATACGGCAATGCCGGAACGGCTGAACCGTCGGGGGGAGGCGGTATGATGCCCGTCCGACTTATTGCCCCAAGCGGTTAGCCAAGCAGGTTCTCATGCCAGCGCTGATGACTTCTTCCTATGTATTCCCCATCGTTCTGTTGATCGGCTCCAACGCCTTCATGACGACGGCCTGGTATTGGCATTTGCGGTATAAGGAAGTGCCGCTCTGGCAAGTCATCCTCATCAGTTGGGGCCTCGCTTTCTTCGAGTATTGCATGGCGGTGCCGGCGAACCGTTACGGCAACTCGGTCTATTCGGCGGCCCAGCTGAAAACGATCCAGGAGGTGATCACGCTGTCGGTGTTCGGCGTGTTCTCCGTGGTCTATTTGCAGCAGGCCATCACCTGGAATCAGGCGGTCGGATTCGCGCTCATAGCCGGCGGCGCATTCTTCGTTTTCCGCGCGCCGCTGTGAGCCGCGCGCCTAGCCGGCTTACGTCACCTTTCCGAGCGTTTCGACCCATAGCGGACATCGGCGGGATCTGCGCTTTTGTGCCGCGATGCGTCCGAAGTGCGGAACATCCGTTAGTAAATATCGGGACGTTGACCCCGGATTTGTAGAGCGCTCCAATATTTTGTTCTGCTCGTCCTTGTCGTACGCGCAGATGATGTGCGCCGATTAACCGGCTTGGCTCAGTGCGGCTGCCCGCCGAGCTCGGCGTCGATCTTGTCGTAATTCTGGATGACGAGGTCAATGTTGCCCTTGTTCTGAACCTCCGGGTCCGGGAACTTGAGCGCAAAATCGAGTGCGGTAAGCGCCTTCTTCTTGTCTGCGGCAGACATCCGCTTGTTGGTTTTCACCTCTTCGACCTGCTGCTTCAGCCCCACATCGGAGCCGATATATTTCTTGGTTTGCGGATCGATGCCGTCCATCACTATGCTGATATTGCCGATGACGGTGTTGTATTCGTCGAAACTGGCAAAGTCATGCTTCTTGGCAACGCCATCGAGCTTGGCGATCACTTGCGAATTCGGCGGCGCATTTCGCCGCAGCTTTTGGGTGATGGCGTCCATCTCCTTCTGCGAAGCGAGCACGTCGTCGATCTGTTTCTGCGTCAGCGCGATCTGCTTGAGCTGCTGCGGACTGCCGATCTGCGCCAGCGCCGAATGAAGCGAGAGCGTGCCGAACGAAGCGGCAAGGCAGGCAATACTCAACGCGGTGAGGATGGAACGGAAGAACTGACGCATGGGAAGCTCCTTGTGATGAGGGCGACTGTAGCAGGACTGCGTACGGATTTTGACTGGCGGCAACAAGCGTTCGGCATTCACCCGGTCCAAACTCTTGGGTCGCGCCCGTTCCCGGAAATAGCGCATCAGTGCGCGTAAGGCGCCCGCAGCCTATCCGATTTCCCGTCGCGCCGCCACGCCATAATCGGGCGCATAGCCGACATCCGGCTACCGCTCGGTGGAACTTGAGTTTTCTCCTATCGAGGTTGATCCGGCACGGCTCTCATGTTGCTGCGACTTTGCCAAACCAAGAAAGCCATTCATCTGCGGGATGAAGTATGCTGGTCTATGCAATGCATAGAAAACGTGTTACGGAATTTGGTCGAGCAATGCTTGCAGGTAGAAGAGGACTTTACGATGGCCCAAACGAAGCAAGCTTCGAAGCGAAGACGTCGGAAGAAGGCATTGCCGGTGATCGGAATCGCCGGGGTGTCCTTGTCGTTGGCGGGCGGAGCATACGCATCGACCGTCGGATCGACAACGGATATACAGTCTCAGAATACCTCACCGCGTCATGAAGTCTTTATTGGTGAGGAAGAGATCACCGACGTCAGCCTGGGGACGTTCTACGTCTTCGACAAGGAAAATGCCGCAAAGCCGCGGCTTGGTGAACAAGTGGCTTGGTGGCGATGCGGCTGTGGCGGCTGCGGTGGCTGCGGTGGCGGGTGGTATGGAGGCTGCGGCGGCTGTGGCGGCTGCGGCGGCTGCGCTTGGTGTACTATCCAGGGGTGGTTGCCACTTCTGCTAGACCGTAGCCTTTCCGACTAGTTGACAGACGTAGGTCGTCACGGCCGGGCCTTGCTTGACCCGGCCAGCGCTATGTCGTTTTGCGGCGCTACCCGCGTCGAAGAGCCGGTCAGCGCTGGTAATGACGGCCGAGTGAGCGGCCAACCATATCGACAAGCGCTTGCCCGCGAGCTAGACGACGGTGCTTTGGCAACCCAAATAATATTTGCCTTGCGATGGTGATCCACACCGGTGGCCATAAGCGTAGAGCCGCGCCTGCCGACCTTGAGACGGGTGATCGCGGTAACAGCTTTACGCAATTTGGCAGCAAAGACGTTCCGCAGTTCGCACCGAATTTCTCCGTCTATGTGCTGCCGCCCGATGTCGTGTGCCTCTATTCCGAGGACCGGAAGTTCATTCTTCACGGCGAGCTTTATTGTGCGCTCGCGTCCGCAATAGGAGCGGGAAAGAGCTTTCCGGCAGATCGCTCGCGAGCTGGAGCGCGATTTTCCGTTCGACAAAATCCAGGAAGCCTTAAAGCGGCTGGTCGACCGGCGCTATGTCGTTTCAAAACTGGAATTTTCCACAAGCGTTACAGCGGCCTATTGGGCGAGTCTCGGCCTGCCGCCGGGGGTCGCCGAGAAAAATCTTCAGAAATGCCGTGTGCGCATTCAATCGATCGACGCCAAGGGTGCAAAGGAATTGGCTACCGCGCTGAATAAGCTCGGCGTCCGCGTCGTCACTCGCTCCGCCGACCTGACGGTCACGCTGGTCAACGATTATCTCGAAGGACAACTGACGAAATTGAACCGGCAGCACCTGTCCGACCATACGCCATGGCTGCTCGTTCAGCCTACCGGCGTTTTCCCCCTGGTGGGACCGGTGTTCAGCCCAGGCAAGGGCGCCTGTTGGACCTGTCTGGCTGAGCGGATGAAACGCAACCGGGAGGTCAGGGCGATGCTGGACCGCAAACAGGCGCGCTGCGTCGCGGTTTCGCCGCTCAGGCGGGACTCGCTTGGACAGAGCGGCATCCAGCTTGCGGCCGTCGAGATCGCGAAGGCGATCGCCACCGATTTCCGCACGCCATTGAGCGATCACGTCATCAGCCTCGATCTGTTGGGCGCGACCATCGTGAAGCATTACTTGCCGGCCCGCCCGCAATGTCCGTCGTGTGGCAATAAGAAGCTGCGCGATCCACGGCGTTCACCGCTGCCGGTTGAGCTTGCCGCCGGCACCAAGCTGATTATGACGAGTGGGGGATATCGATCTGTTTCGTCGAGGGCTACGGTGGCCCGCTTCAAAAAGCTTGTGAGCCCGCTGACCGGCGTAGTATCGCGGCTTGAACGGATCGAAGTTGATTTGCCGTTGAACACTAACTATTACGCCGCGCACAATTTTTCGGGACCCGCCGAGACCGTCAACGAGCTCAGGGCCGGACTGAGCGGCGGCAGCTTCGGCAAGGGCAGCACGGCCGAGCAAGGCGAAGCCAGCGCGCTCATGGAGGCGATCGAGCGCTATTCCGGAATTTTTCAGGGCGACGAGATCAAAGTAAGGCGGCGGTTTACGGATTTCCCGGCGGGCGATGCCATTCCTCCAAACGATGTCATGCTGTTCAGCGACGCGCAATTGCGGCGCGACCAAGCATCGATGTTCGCTCAGGACGTGACGCCGACGTCGGCGCCATTCGATCCGTCGGCCGAGGTCGAATGGTCGCCGGTCTGGTCGCTGCGCGACGGACGCTTCAAATATCTGCCGACCAGCCTGTTATATTTTTTTTACAGAAGCGACTCCGGATGCGGCGAGATCCACGCGGATTCCAACGGCTGCGCTGCCGGCAACACGCTTGAGGAGGCGATCGTCCAGGGATTCCTTGAACTGGTGGAGCGAGATTCTTACGCAATTTGGTGGTACAATCGATCGCAGCGGGCGGAAGTGGACCTCGGCCAGTTCGAGGATTCCTATGTCCGCGATCTGCGAATCCAGCTTGCCGAAACGGGACGCCGGCTTTGGGTGCTCGACATTACCAGCGATCTCGGCATTCCAAGTTTTGTGGCGATGTCGCACGCGGTGGAAAACGCGCAGGATTTCGTCGAATACGGTTCCGGCTCGCACTTCGATCAGCGGATCGCACTGCTACGCGCCCTGACCGAGCTGAACCAATTTCTGTCCATCGGCCTCATGGGCGGCCGGGATGCGGGGGCGTCGAGCAATGACAGCTCCGGTCCGTTTCGCCTGCAAGACCATCCCTACTTGATGCCGAACGGCGGTCCGGCCCGACTGAACTTCTGTGCAGACTTCGGCCGCTTTGACACGCGCCAACAGGTCATGGCCTGCGTGAACCTCGCCAAGCGTGAGGGCCTCGATTTTCTTGTCCTCGATCAGACGCGCCCCGACATCGAGGTTCCAGTGGTCCGAGTGATCGTTCCGGGATTACGGCATTTCTATCGCCGCTTCGCGCCCGGCCGGCTTTACGATGTCCCGGTCAAGCTCGGCTTGCGGGACAGGCCGCTATCGGAAAACGAGCTCAATCCGCTTCACCCCCACACTTGAGATCCCCGGCTTGCGCGCTCCCGGAATAAAGCGTGGGCGACGTGCAGCGCCGGCAACGCTTTTCGCCCGGCTTGGCAGTCACGTCACGCTCGAAGCGCGGACCAGCGGCGAAATCGCCGCCTGCTTTGAGGGCTTTTCGGTCAGCTTAGGCAAATTCAGCGCGAGCGCGGCGGAACGCGCCCAGGGATTGCGCAGAGGTCTGCCGTTAAGCTCGTTCGCGTCTCCCAGCCGGAACGTTGACAAAGAAATTCATTTATTAGTCCGGCGATTGGCCGGCCGCGGTTTGTTGGAATACCACCTTGGGCGTTCGCCAAACGGCAAGGACCAGATCGTCATCGAGCCGCAGGTTCCGGATTATTGGCCGCGACACGGCGCAGCTCCGCGAGGCCGACGCGGTTGTGCTGTCACGGTTCGCCTATATGCGACGCCGCGCCAACGACATAGTGCTGGAATCGCCGCGCGCCGGCGCGCTGTTCAAGATTTGCAATCCGAAGATCGCGGCCGCCTTGGCTATGCTGTCGACACCGCAACAAATCAGGCGACTGCGCCGACATCCCGGCTTTCCGGAGATCGAGGTGCTCGCCCTGCTCGTCGACTGCCAAATCCTGTTCAAGACCGGCGCTGCCGGCGGCGATGGCCTCCGACCGGCCGAGGGCGACGATAGCCTCGTGCTTTGGGACTTCCACGATCTTCTGTTCCACGCGCGCAGCACCGAGGGCCGACACGCCAATCCGCTGGGCGGGGCCTATCCCTATGTCGGCGTCATTTCTCCGCTACCGGCGGTGCGGCCCAACTGGCCGGGAAACAAAATTGATCTGCGCAAGTTCTCCGACGCGCATCCTGAGGCGATCTCGTCGGCCGCAAAGCTGTTGCGTGAACGTCACTCGACGCGCGACTTCGACGACCAGCGGCCGATCACGCTCGCCGAGCTTTCACGATTTCTCGACGGCACCTGTCACATCCACTCGAGATGGAAGACGGCGCTCGACCCCGGCCGCGGGGGTCCAATGCTCACTTACACCGCCAGGCCGTACCCTTCAGGGGGCGGCAGTTACGAGCTTGAGCTCTATCTGGCCGTCGACAAATGCGAAGGGCTACCACCAGGATTTTATCATTATGACGCGGGCGGACATGCGCTGATGCCGATCGGTGTCCGCAAACACGAGTTCGAAGCGCTGTTGAAGGCAGCCAAGTTTGCAATGGGCGCACCCGCCGTGCCCCAGATCCTGGTCACGATTGCCGCGCGCTTTGGCAGGACGTCATGGAAATACAGCTCAATCGCCTATGCGCTTATTCTGAAGGACGTCGGCGTATTGATGCAAACGTTTTACCTGATGGCGACTGATATGGGGCTCGGCGGCTGTGCGATTGGCACCGCGAATATCGATCTGTTCGCGAAGATGACGGGGATCGAATTCCACGTCGAGGGCCCGGTCGGTCAATTTGCGCTTGGCCGCTGCGCAGAACCGGGCCATTCAGTCTGACAATCAGACGGCCGCATTGTCGGCGCGGTCTTTTTGGGCACAAAAAACCGAGCAGCGGAGGGATCGCGCGACGCGGCCGGCTCGAAATATCCGATCACCTTGTTGCTCCGCATTCCGGCCAGCGCGAACATGGCGCCCTGAGGGTCCGCGCATCGCGCGATCCAGCCGCCGCCGCGCACTTCAAGCGGGCCCTCAAGGATCCGGCCGCCACCGGCCTTGACGCGCTGCGCCGCTGCGTCGATGTCGTCGATGTTGAAGTAGTAAAGCCAGAAGGGCACGGGAACCATGGGAGGTTTGGTGGACATGCCGCCGATCGTCTGGCCTCCGGCGGAGAACATTTGATATGTGCCCATCGTGTTGACCTCGGCACTGACTTTTTGCCAGCCAAAAAGCTCGCCGTAGAACGAGAATGCCTTCTCCCAGTCGGCCGCCAGTAGTTCATGCCAACCGATGCGGCGCGGCGTTTTCAGCGCGGCGGGTTGCTCTTGACCGGGTCTCGGCCACTGGGACAACGCAAACGTTGCCATTTGCGGGTCAGCAACTACCGCAAAACGGCTGATATTGGGGACATCGGTCGGCGGCAGGTGCACGACACCGCCGAGACGCCTGATCCGCTCGACGGCGGCGTCCACGTTGTCGACCCCGACATATCCGATCCACCGCGGTGCCGCGCCCATTCTCCGCGCCTCCTCCGGCAGGTTCATCAACCCGCAGACCGAGGCCTCACCGGCGGTAAACACCATATAGGGGATGCCGCCCATCGACGCGTCCACTGCGCCCCAGCCGACGACCTCGGCATAGAAGACCTCGGCCGCCTTCGGGTCTGTTGTCATCAATTCGTACCAGACGAAACGGCCATGAGAATTGACCATGTCTGTTTCTCGTGTTCGAGCCTGCATCGCGGCGTCCGTACTTCAGCGGGCCTAGCCCACCATCCGGCGCAGAGTTGACGGGACAAGTTGGCCCGAATAGCGGCGGGACGGAGAATGCGCAAGGACGGACAACCTTTGGCAATGTCTGCTTTTGGCCGATTGTGTTGCAAAAGTCGAAAGTTGCAGGTCTACGAATTTTTCGCGAAATCACGAAACGGGAAGCAATCGCCGATTTCGCATAACCTCGATCGCGTTACCGAAGTCGCCTGTGAGTTTAACGTGAGGCGATGAGGTCCCTCACATCTTTACACGAGAGCCGCGCCTGTAGCCCGCAGAATTTTTGAGCACCAGTGCAAAACGACTTTTGCAACACAATCGGCCCTTCGCAACCCCTGCCAATGCTTTGACTCTATGTCGGCTTTTGCAGCGGAGCGGACTCGCATAAGCCGTTCGCGCGGGCGCATTTGTGAGTTCGCGTCCTGAAAAGTCTCAATAAGACTTCGGCAACCCAAGAACCTTCTCGGCGATGAAGCAGAGAATGAGTTGCGGCGAGACCGGCGCCAGCTTCGGAATCATCATTTCGCGAAAATAGCGTTCGACGTGATATTCCTTGGCATAGCCGTAGCCGCCGTGGGTCGTGACCGCGGTCTGGCAGGCTTTGAAGCCGGCTTCGGCGGCGAGATATTTTGCCGCGTTCGCCGCCGGCGCGCAGGCCACGCCGTGATCGTATTGCCAGGCCGCCTTGAGCATCATGAGATCGGCCGCTTCCAGCTCCATCCAGCATTGCGCGAGCGGATGCTGGATCGCCTGGTTTTGACCGATCGGCCGGCCGAACACGACGCGTTCCTTGGCGTAAGCGGTGGCGCGCGCCAGTGCGGCGCGGCCGAGCCCGATCGCCTCCGCGGCGACCAGAATGCGCTCGAGATTAAGCCCGTGCAGAATGTATTCGAAGCCGCGGCCTTCCTCGCCGATCCGGTCCGCGGCCGGCACTTCCAGCCCGTCGATGAACAGCTCGTTCGAATCGACTGCCTTGCGTCCCATTTTTTCGATCTCGCGCACCTCGACGAAGCGGCGGTCGAGCGCGGTATAGAACAGGCTCAAGCCCGCGGCCGGCTTGCGTCCTTCGGCGATCGGCGCGGTGCGCGCGAGAATCAGCATTTTGTCCGCGACTTGCGCCGTTGAAATCCAGATCTTGGCGCCGTTGACGACATAAATATCGCCGCGGCGTTTCGCCGTCGTTTGCAGCTTCGCGGTTTCGAGGCCGGCATTCGGCTCGGTCACCGCGAAGCAGGCTTTCTCCTTGCCGGCGGCAATCGGCGGCAGCATGCGGCGCTTCTGCTCCTCGGTGCCGTAAACGACGACGGGATTGAGACCGAAGATATTCATGTGAACGGCGGAAGCGCCGGACAGCCCGGCGCCGGACGCCGTCACCGCCTGCATCATGATCGCGGCTTCCGACACGCCGAGGCCCGAGCCGCCAAAACCTTGCGGAATGCAGACGCCGAGCCAGCCGTCGGCGGCGAGCGCGCGATAAAACTCTTCGGGAAATTTTCCGTCGCGGTCGCGCTGCAACCAATAATCGTCGCCAAAGCGCGCGCAGATCTTTTCGACCGCGGCACGCACCGATTGCTGAAGCTCGGAAAGGGCAAAGTCGATGGCTGTTACTCCCCGTTGTCGGGTGGGTTGAGCGCAGCGAAACCCACCGTGGCTCGCTGGAAGATGATGGGTTTCGCTGCGCTCAACCTATCCCACGCGCTATTCTTTCTTTTCGGGATTGTCGGGCTGTTGCCGAGCGGGCTCGTGGATCTCCTCGGATTGCCGGTCGGAGCGGGCCTGAGCCACTTCCAGCGCATCGGCCTCATTGCTGAATTGGGCCGCTTCGGCGAGAAGGCTATCGGCACTATTAAATTGGCCTTGCTCGCGCGCTTTGATTGCCATCGCCAGCAAGCTTTCGGCTCGTTGCCGCAACAGGTCGGCTTCGCTCATTGCCGCCTCCTAGGACCGTCAACACAGCGAGCGTAGCCCGGATTGAACGGCAGCGAAATCCGGCCCTCTCCCCCTTCGGGCCAGCGCGCCGCCCTTACTCCGCCGCCTCCATCCCCTCGGCATCGATAAATCCCCCGGCCTGGCGCCGCCACAACGCGGCATAATGGCCGCCATGGGCGAGGAGTTCGCGGTGCGAGCCTTGCTCGATAATGCGGCCGTGTTCGAGCACCACGAGGCGGTCCATCTGCGCGATGGTCGAGAGCCGGTGCGCGATGGCGATGACGGTCTTGCCGCCCATCAGCGTGCCGAGGCTCGACTGGATGGCGGCTTCGACCTCGCTGTCGAGCGCCGAGGTCGCTTCGTCGAAGACGAGAATCGGAGCGTCTTTGAGGATCACCCGCGCGATCGCGACGCGCTGGCGCTGGCCGCCGGACAATTTCACGCCGCGCTCGCCGACATGGGCGTCATAGCCGCGCCGGCCTTGCCAGTCTTCGAGGTCGAGGATGAAGTCGTGCGCATGGGCGAGTTTTGCCGCGCGCTCGATCTCGTCGTTGCCCGCCGTGGGCCGGCCGTAGCGGATATTGGCGCGGATCGAACGATGTAAGAGCGAAGTGTCCTGCGTCACCACGGAGATTTGCGAGCGCAGGGATTCCTGCGTCAGGTCGGAAATATCCTGGCCGTCGATCAGGATCGAGCCGCCTTCCAGATCGAAGAAGCGCAACAGCAGATTGACCACCGTCGATTTGCCGGCGCCGGAGCGGCCGACCAGGCCGATCTTTTCGCCGGGCGCAATCGCCAGGTTGAAATTCTGCAACACGCCGGTCTCGCGGCCGTAACCGAAGTTGACGTTCCTGAAATCGATGCGGCCGGCGCGTACCGTCAGCGGTTTGGCGCCGGCGGGATCGGGCAGTTGCAGCGGCTGCGCGATGGTAAGCATGCCCTCCTGCACCACGCCGATATCTTCGAATATTTCGGTGATGCGCATGGCGATCTGGCGCGACATGTTGGTGAGCTGCAGCGTCAGCGGCAGCACCATGGCGATGGCGCCGACCTCGACCTTGCCGTAACGCCACAACACCAGCACCAGCGCGCCCGATCCGGCGATCAACAGCGCATTGAGCACGTCGAGAATGGCGCCGAAAGCGGTGAGGAGGCGCTGCGCCGCTTTGAACAGATCGATATGGCGGTCGACCGCGTTGCGCACATAGCGATCCTCCTCGTTGGCGCGGGCGAAAAGCTTCACCGTGAGAATGTTGGTGTAGCTGTCGACGATGCGCCCCATCAGCGTCGAGCGCGCGATGGAGCTCACCTTCGAGCGCTCGCGCATGCGCGGCACGAAAAAGTACAGCAGCGCGGCGTAGCTGGAGAACCAGAGCAGGATCGGCACGGCGAGCCAGCGGTCCGCCGACGCCGTCAAGCCGATGGCGGAGACGCCATACACTATAATGTACCAGACGGTGGTGATGGTCGCGGTCAGCGTCGAGCGCACCGACGGACCGGTCTGCATCACGCGGTTGGAGATTCTCCCGGCAAAATCGTTCTGAAAGAACGCCCAGCTCTGGCGCACCACATGCCAATGCGACTGCCAGCGGATCAACCCGGTGAACGGCGCGGCGATCGCCTGATTGGTGATAAGATAGCGCGTCAGCGTCACCGCCGGGCGCACGATCAGAACGACGACGGCCATGCCGAGCAGCCAAGGCCAGCCAACCTCAAGAAAGCGATCCGGCGGCGTCTTGGTCACCATGGTGACGACGCGGCCCATGAACCATGGCACCGCGCTGTCGGAGAGCGCGACGAACAGTTCGACCACGAATAAAGCGGCGAACAGCCACTTCGCCTGGCGGGCAAAGTGCCACAGGAAGCCAATCAGTCCCGGCGGCGGTTCGGGATGCTCCGGCGCCGCCGTCGGCGACAAGAATCGTTCGAAAAGCGCAAACATTATCGGATGGTTACAGGCCCGCTCTGGATGGCGTCAACCACGGCGCCGATCAAGCTGTGCCTAGGCTGCGAAAGGCGGCATGACAGTGTTGCTGACCTTTTCGCGGCAATGCCCGCGTGGCATCGTTGCGGAGAGCATGATCCCGAAAGGCATGTCCCGGACGGGATCCGGGATAGATAGCGGTTTTCGGATAAGATCATGCTCAAAAAAATGGGGAAAAGCTGAGGGGGAAGTCCATGATACGAGCCCGTTTCGTCGGCGCGCTCGTCGCGCTCGTCGCACTCGCGGCAAGCGCGATGGTGGCGCTGGCGGATAATTATCCGTCGCATCCGATTACCATGCTGGTCGGTTTTCCGCCCGGCGGTCCGACCGACACGCTGGCGCGCATCCTGGCCGATGCGATGGGGCGTGCACTGGGCCAAACGGTCGTCGTCGAAACCGTCAGCGGCGCCAGCGGCACGATCGCGACCGGACGCGTCGCCCACGCCAGCCCGGACGGCTATACGATCGGCATCGGCAACTGGACGAGCCATGTCGGCTCGCCGGCGCTCTACCCGCTCGATTACGATGTTTTGAAGGATCTCCAGCCGATTTCGCTGCTCGCGGCTTCGCCGCTGTGGATTGTCGGCAAAAATGCCGTGCCGCCGACGTCGGCGTCCGAGCTGATTGCGTGGGTGAAGTCGAACCCCAATCCGATCACGTTTGGCACCATAGGAGCCGGCAGCGCGGCGCATTTGTGCGGCCTTTATTTCGCGCAGAAGACGGGCGCACACTTTCAATATGTGCCGTATCGCGGCGGCGCGCCGGCAATGCAGGACTTGATCGGCGGCCAAATCGATCTGTCCTGCCTCGAAGCATCGCAGTGTCTGCCGAACGTGCAGGCGGGGAAATTCAAGGCCTTCGCCGTCATGGGCGAACAGCGTTGGCCGAAATCGCCGAGCACGCCGACCATGATCGAATCCGGCGTGCCGGGTCTGTCGATCTCGTTCTGGCATGGCCTATGGACGGCCAAGGGAACGCCGAAGGATATCGTCGACCGGCTCGATAAAGCCGTCATGGCGGCGCTCGCCGATCCGACGGTGCGGGCGCGCATCGAAAATCTCGGCCAGGTGATATTCCCGCCCGACCAGCAGAATCCAGCCGCGCTCGCGGCGTACCACAAGGCCGAGCTCGACAAATGGTGGCCGATCATCAAAGCGGCCAATATCAAGGTCGATTAGGGATCAAAACCGATACGCTCGGGGGGAAACCCCAAGGGGAAAAACACCATGAAACGAATTGGTTTCGTCGGTGCGCTTGTTGCAGTGGTGGCGCTCGTGGCCAGCGCGGTCGTGGCGCTCGCCGACGATTATCCGTCGCACCCGATCATCATGATGGTCGGCTTTCCGCCCGGCGGTCCGACCGACACGCTGGCGCGCATCCTTGGCGAAGCGATGAAGAAGACGCTCGGCCAGACCATCGTCATCGACGATGTGACGGGAGCCAGCGGCACCATTGCCACCGGACGCGTCGTCCACGCTCCGCCGGACGGCTATACGATCGGCATCGGCAACTGGTCGAGTCACGTCGGCTCGCCGGCGCTCTACGCGCTCGATTACGATATTTTGAAAGATCTGCAGCCGATCTCGCTGCTAACGGCCTCGCCACTTTGGATTCTCGCCAAAAATGATTTGCCGCCGAATACGCCCGCCGAGCTTTACGCTTGGCTTAAGACACGGACGAATCCAGTCACATTCGGGACCGTCGGCGCCGGCAGTCCGGCGCAACTGGTGGGCATCGAGCTCGCCAAGGCGATCGGCGCTCACTTTCAATATGTGCCCTATCGCGGCGCCGCGCCGGCGATGACGGATCTGGTCGCCGGCCAAATCGACATGGCGTGCTTGGAAGCGTCGGGGACCTATCCGAATGTGCAGGCGGGAAGATTCAAGGCCTTTGCCGTTACGACCGACAAGCGCTGGCCGAAATCTCCGGACACTCCGACGTTGATCGAAACCGGCGTGCCGGGGGTCAGCCTCGCGTTCTGGCATGGCCTGTGGGCGACCAAAGGGATACCGCAGCCGATTATCGACAAGCTCAACGCCGCCGTGCGGGCGGCACTGGCCGATCCGGCCACCAAGCAGCGGATCGAAGGGCTCGGCCAAGTCATCTTCCCGGCCGATCAGCAGAATCCGGCGGGACTCGCCGCGTACCAAACCGCCGAGATCAAAAAGTGGTGGCCGGTGATCCAGGCGGCCGCCATCAAGGCGGAATAAGCAAAGCGCAGTAGGGCTCAAAGCCGGACGATGACGGCGTGGAGCGCTTGCGCGTGCGCCATGCCGATCGATACCGCCGTCGCGGCAACCAGCAGCGAAACGGCGAGCGCGAGCGTTGCAAATAATTCAACGCCGGCGCGGCGTCGCTTGGCAAATGTCGTCTCGTCAATGGGGGACGCAAAACCGGCCTCCCCGGTCAGCTCAGTCATAGTCGTCATCCTTGCAGGCATCTTTCGCGAATCAGCTTGGCGTGTCGCAATGTGGCGTCGAACTTGGGCAAGGCGATTGAAGAATAAAGGCGATTCGGTGTTTTTTGGTTAATGGATGGTTAACGCTGCGAGCGGTGCAAACGATAAACCGCCGGTGTGTCTTCCGGGAAACGCTGCGTCATATCGCCGGCATGGCGGCGGCCGGCTGAAATTCCATCGCCACATGGCCCGGCTCGCGGGCGACGCGATCGAGCCAGGCGCGGATCGCCGGAAACGGCGCCAGGTCGTAGTCGCATTGATGCGCCACGTGGGTGTAGGCGTACAGCGCTATGTCGGCAACGGTGTAGCGATCGGCGGCAAAGAAATCGTGCAGCGCGAGATGCTTGTCCATCACGCCGAGCGCGCGATTGCCTTCTTCCATCCAGTCTTCGAGCGCGTGTTGCTGCAAGTCGCGGCCGCCTTTGACCAAAGCGAGCCAGAAATAGGCCGCGCCGATATTCGGTTCGAGGCTGTGCTGCTCGAAGAACATCCACTGCAATATTTCGGCGCGGTCGATGCGGTCGTCGGGCGCCAGCGGCGTGCCGCCGGCGATGTACCAGAGAATGGCGTTCGACTCGGCGAGATAGCGGCCCGGCGCCACTTCCAGAAGCGGCACCTGGCCGTTCGGATTCTTGGCAAGGAATTCCGGCGTGTGGCTTTCGCCTTTGATGATGTCGATTTCGACCAGCCGATAGGGAATGCGCAGCTGCGCCAAGGCAAGCCGCGCCTTGTAGCTGTTGCCGGACCGCTGCATCGAATAGAGCGTGAACATCGCCGCTTTCCAAATTCCCGTGCGGCAGTAGCGCGCGAGTATTGCGGTCTTACGACTTCAACGCGGCGATGTCATGGCGCTCGTATTATGGCGCTATGGTCTGGCCGCGCGAAGTTTCGCTCGGACCTGCCGTCATTTTAGCTGACGACGCTGGGAAAGCCATTGTGGCGGCGAACGGTTCGCTGCGCCGCAATATCAAAATGAACATAGCGAGCATGGCCGGCACACCGAGCGGAATGAGGCTCACATGCGCGATAGAGCGGGCGACCAGCGGCACCAGCCAAAGCGCCGCGAGTAAAGTTTTCTGCCACGGACCGAAACCCCGAACGAAACCGTCTACGGCAATAAATGCGATGGCCGGCGCCAGCAGCATCATGTCGTAATCGAAGCTGTAGGGCGTCGCGAGAATCGTGGCGAGGCAGAGCGCCGAAGCCTGGAGCGGATAGGGCGCGGCGCTGCGCCACAGCCGGGCGAGTGCGGCGCCGAGCGCGACGATCGCCATGCCCTGCAGCGCATAAGCCAGCGAGATCGGCGCGCCCCACATCCGGGCCCAGGCAAATACGCTTTGGATCTTGTACCAGCCGGTATTGCCCTGTTCGAGCACGACGGTGCGCGTGAAATGCGTCGAGTCGAGAAAAGCGCCCCACACCGACGCGCCGAAGGTCAGCGTGGTCGCGATTGTCAGCGCCACGACGGTCGCCGCCGCGGCGCCGAAGCATTTCCAGCGGCCGCTTACGCCCAGCACGATCGGCAGCATGAGACCGTATTGCGGCTTGTAGACGAGGAGACCGAGCAAGATGCCGGCAAGTATCGGACGGCGGTCGAGCACGACCAGCGCGCCGCCAAGAAGCGCCGCGGTGAGAAATCCGTTCTGGCCCTGGCCGACATTGAGCAGCACCGCCGGGAAGGCGAGAGCGAGCAGAAGCCAGAGCAAATCATCGCCTCTCCCCGCTGTGCGGGGAGAGGGAGAAACAATCGCCCGGATCACCAGCAGATAAAGCCCGAGCGTGACCGCCTGCCAAACCGCGAGCGCAAGTCCGTAGGGCAGCCACGCCAAAGCCGCCGCGATGAACAGAAAGTATGGCGGATAATGCCAGCCGTAGAATTGCGTCGCCGCGCCGAAAATCGCCTGCTCGCGGGCGAATTGCTGAGGCGGGTCGAACGCCGCATTGGTATCGCCGCCGAGGACATAAGTGCCGGCGGCATAGACGTTGGAGAAATCCGTTCCGAGCGGCCGGCCTTGCAGGTCGACGGCGCCATGCGAGGTCACGACCAGAAACAGAAAGCCGGCCGCCGACGCTAGCAACAGCGCGGCGGCAACGAGACGGATGCGCTCGCGCGTGAGCCAGTCGCCGCTCCGCAAAATCGCGCACGCCCGGTTCATTTGAGGTCCCTTAAGGCCCAAACGCCGGCATTAGGCCAGCCGGGCCTTAACGGAGTGTTGCGGGGGAAACGCTGCGCCAGAAATGCCGCAGATGTGAGGGTGAGTTGAGGTTTTTGCCCTTGCCTGTGCGGTATCGCGGCTTTAACAAGCACGCGCTTTAGGGAATAGGAGAATCGAAAATGGCCTTTCTCGCGGACCGGATCGCGCGCATCAAGCCGTCGGCAACCATCGCCGTGACGGATAAAGCGCGTGCGCTCAAAGCGGCCGGCCGCGACGTCATCGGGCTTGGCGCCGGCGAGCCCGATTTCGATACGCCCGACAACATCAAAGAGGCGGCGATCAGGGCGATCCGCGAGGGCAAGTCGTCGAAATACACTGCGGTCGACGGCATCGCCGAGCTGAAGGCCGCGGTGGCGCGCAAGTTCAAGCGCGAGAACCAGCTCGACTACACGCCGTCGCAAATCATCGTCGGCACCGGCGGCAAGCAGGTGCTCTACAACGCGCTGGTCGCGACCATCAATCCGGGCGACGAGGTGATCATTCCGGCGCCCTACTGGGTGAGCTATCCCGACATGGTGCTGCTCGCCGGTGGCGAGCCGGTGGAGGTCATCACCTCGATGGCGACCGGCTACAAGATGAAGCCGCAAGACTTGGAAAAGGCGATCACGCCGAAGACCAAGTGGATCATCTTCAACTCGCCGTCGAACCCGACCGGCGCCGCCTATGCCAAGGCCGAGCTCAAGGCCATCACCGACGTGCTGGTGCGGCATCCGCACGTCCATGTCATGGCCGACGATATGTATGAGCACCTGGTCTACGACGACTTCGCGTTCTACTCGCCGGCGCAGCTCGAGCCGCGGCTCTACGAACGCACGTTGACGGTGAACGGCTGTTCGAAAGCCTATTGCATGACCGGCTGGCGCATCGGCTATGCCGGCGGCCCGGAGAATTTGATCAAGGCAATGGCGATGATCCAGTCGCAATCGACTTCGAACCCGACCGCGGTGGCGCAATGGGCCGCGGTCGAGGCGCTCAACGGGCCGCAGGACTTCATCCCCAAGCACAACAAAATCTTCAAGGAGCGCCGCGACCTCTGCGTCTCGATGCTCAATCAGGCCAAGGGCATCCAGTGCCCGAAGCCGGAAGGCGCGTTCTACGTCTATCCGTCCTGCGCCGGCACCATGGGCAAGACGGCGCCGACCGGCAAGAAGCTCTCAACCGACGAGGATTTCGTCACCGAGCTTCTGGAAGCCGAGGGCGTCGCGGTGGTGCAGGGCACGCCGTTCGGCGTCGGGCCGGCGTTCCGCATTTCCTACGCGACGGCGACCAGCGCGCTCGAAGAAGCCTGCACGCGCATCCAGCGCTTCTGCGGTAATTTGCGGTAAGCAAACTTTCCTGCCCCGCGATAGCGGGGAAGGGGGACCACGCGAAGCGTGGTGGAAGGGGCGCGGGCGGCGAGGCGACTAAAAAGAGATTCAGCTTGGTGCTGAGATTCTTTTGCAGCGGCAACGAAGCTGCATTTCAGACGCCCCCTCCACCATGCTTCGTATTGTCCCCCTCCCCCACTTTCGTGGGGGAGGATGTTTTCACCCCGTCGGCGGCGCGATCTCGTCGAGGCTCTTCTGCCGCGCCTCGGGTCCCAACTGGGTCACCGACACGGCCGCGATCAGGAGCAGGATCGCAAGCGACACGAACACCGTCATCAAGCCGTAGCCGTTCTGCACCCACAGAATCGTCGGCATGATGAAAGCCGTCGCCAGCCGGCCGACGCCCGCCGCCCAGCCGAAGCCGGACGTGCGCGCGTTGGTCGGGAATACCTCGGAGGCGAAGATCTGCATCGAGTTGCCGGCGACCTGCACGAAGAAGATCATGATGAAGCCGGCCACCATGAGCTCGACCGCGGTGACGGCATTGGCGAACACGATCGCCATCAGGCCGGCGGCGACAAAGGTGCAGACCGAGGTGATCTTGCGGCCGAATTTATCGAGCGCGTACATCATGAAGATGCTGGCGCAGGGCACCGCGAAGTTCATCGCCAGCACATATTGCAGCGATTTGGTGACCGAGAAGCCCTTGCCGTTCATGATATTCGGCAGCCAGGCGCCGAGCCCGATGGCGACGCCGAAGAATGCGGTGAAGCAGATCATGCCGGCGATGACGCGAACCGGGAACTGGCTGAATACCACTACGAACGGGTCGCTCTTGGTGTTGCTCGCGGCATCGGTCGACAGCGGCTGTGTCGGCCCGGCAATGCCGAGACGGCCGAGCACTTTGATCGCCTCGTCGCCGCGGCCGTGCGTCGCCAGATAGCGCGGCGATTCCGGCAGCGAAAAGCGCAGCACCCAGACGATCAGGGCGCCGATGCCGACGATCACCCAGACGCCGCGCCAGACGTTTTCGGGCACCGAAACGGAGCTGCCGAGAAGCAGCACAAGCGCGGTGCCGATCGGCCACACGCAGGCGCCGCCGATGAAATGAATGATCGCCAGGATGCGGCCGCGGATGCGCTTGGGCGAATATTCGCCGGCATACACGAAGCAGAGCGGTTGCTCGGCGCCCAGCCCAATGCCGGCGATGAAGCGGCAGATGATCAGTGTGGTGACGCTCGGGGCGAACGCGCCCAGGAGGGTGAAAATGCCGAACAGCAGCAGATTGAACTGGTAGATGAAGCGCCGCCCGAACCGGTCGGAGAACTCGCCCTGGCCGATGGTGCCGATGAACAGGCCGAACACGGTGGCGCTGCCGATAGCGGCGACTTCGGGTCCGGTGGCGAAATTGGAATGCAGAATGTACGGCACCAGCGAGCCGAACACGGTGAAATCGATGACGTCGAAGAAATAGCCCGCGGCGATCAGCCCGATAACTCGCCGATGCAGCGGCGATATTTTCGCGTCATCCAAAGCCGCGCCGACGAAGCCTTCGATGGTCTGCGCCCCGCGCGCTGTGGCGCCAGCCTGCGCCGCCCCGAGCTGTCCCGCTGTAATCGTCGCCATATGGTCCTCCCCTGATGCGACTTCGGCCGCTTTCGCGGCTCTTGTGTTCACTTGAGTGTGGAAGGGCGCGCGCCCACTGTCAATGCAGGTGCGGCAAGCAGTCCTCGACGTTAGCCGCCGTCGAATTGCAGAATATAAAGCCCGGCGTTGGAATCGGTGACATACATCACGCCGTCTTTGTCGACGAAGCAGTCGCAGGATTGAATCACTTGCGGCCGGTTCGGGCGCGGATCGAACATTCTCTCCGGCGCCGGCGGCACGAAATATCCAACCTCTCGCGGCTGGAATGGATTGGCAATGTCATAAGCGCGCACGCCGGCATTGTGCAGCGTCGCGAAAATAGTGCGCGAGCTCTGGAAGGCGCCCGGGCGGTTTTCCCAAAGGTTATGCGGACCGAAATTACCGCCCTTCTTGCAATAATCCGCTTCGTCGGGGACCGGCATCGTTGCGATGCTCACCGGATTGGCGGGCTCGCGCACGTCGAAAACCCAGATGTAGCGCAGCCCGAGCTTGCAGTCGGCGAAGTTAGCCTCATCGGCGACGACGAGCAGATTGCGATCCGGCAGCGGCAACGGCGAATGGGTGCCGCCGCCGAACGGCGGATCCCAGTTGCGATGCGACACCAGCACGGGCTTCGCCGGATTGCCGACGTCGACGATGGCCAGTCCGCCGTCGCGCCAGGCGCTATAGGCGAGATTGCCGGCGACCAGCGCGTGATGCAGCGCATAGCGCCGGCCCTTCGGCCAAGTCGGCGTTTCGCCGCCGCCGGTCCACATGCCGGGCAGCCAGAACTTGCCGACGACTTGCGGCTTGGTCGGTTCCGCCATGTCGACGATGACCAGCATATGGTCGGAAAATTCCGGCAGGTGAACCGAGACATAGGCGTATCGCTCGCCGACATACCAGATGCGGTGCGGTCCCAACCCGCCGAGCGGCAGGAACGCGATTTCGCGCGGCGCCTCCGGCTTCGCCAGGTCGTAAACGCGAAGTCCGCTGGTGAATTTCTGGCCGGCCAAAGCGTCACCGGACGTGCCGGAAAAATAAGCCTCCTGGCTCACCTGCATGGTCCACACGCTCGGGCCGTTGACCGCCAGCAGCAGGTCGCCAAAGCCTTCATGGGTAGCGGTCTGCAAATGATGCGCGCGCGTGTTCGGCGGGCAGGGCAGGAAATTGACCGTCTTCGGGTTTTTCGCATCGCGCACGTCGATGACGGTGATGCCGTTGGAAAAACCGTGGCCGATATAGGCGAAGCCGCGGTTGACCATGACCTGCACGCCGTCGCCGCGGCCGCCTTGATCGCTGTGACTGAGAAATTTGATGTTACGGCTGGCAACGGCGTTCATTGATTGATCCCTCCAAAAAACTCCGCGGCTATGTCATACACCAAATACGGGTCGTCGGACCGGGCGTTCTGGAACCCGTCCTGCGACAATATCGCTGCGCTACCCGTCAGTTCTAAGAAGCAAAGTCCGCCGGCGCGTGCTAAGCAAGGGCCATGGCGCGGACGCTATTGCAGCACGCCCGCCACATGATTTTTGATAACCGCCAACTTGTGCCAACGGCACCGAAAAACGGAGGAGAAAACGCCATGTCCCACAGATCATCCAGCACCGATGGAAAGTCCGCCAAAGCCGATCGCCCGGTATCGCGGCGCAGCCTGATGAAAGCCGGCCTCGGAGTAACCGCAGCCGGCCTTTTGCTGCGTGACGGCTCGCTGCCCGCCTTCGCGGCGGAGCATCCGGCGCTCGGAACCTATCCCGCCGGCACGACGGGCAGCAGCGTCTTTGTCGGCGGCGTGATGCCGCTCACCGGGCCGTATTCGTCGTCCGGAAAGGACATGCAGCTCGGCTTCGAACTGGCGGTCGAGCACCTCAACAACGGCAGCCGCGTCACCGCTCAAATCCCGACCTTGAAAAAGGCCAAAGGGTTGCTCGGCAAGAAGCTCGACTTCCAGGTCGCCGACAGCGAAACCAAACCCGATGTGGCCATTCAAGCCGCGACCCGCTTCATTCACGACAACAAGGCCATCATGCTGACCGGCGGCATCAGCAGCGCCGTGTCGATCGCGATGCAGAAACTGGGACAGCGCGAGCACGTCGTCTACATGGTCGGCAATAGCGGTTCCAACGACACCACCGGCAAGGATTGCCAGCGCTACGGCTTCCGCGCCCAGCCCTCGGCCTACATGGCCGCGAAGGCGCTGGCGCCGGTGCTGGCCAAGGAGCTCGGCAAGGACCGCAAGGCCGCGTATCTCGTGCCGGACTACACTTACGGTCACAGCGTCTATGACTCGATGAAACAGTTCACCGAGGAGGTCGGCTGGAAGACGGTCGGCGAACAGCTGGCGCCGCTCGGCACCACGGACTTCAGCTCCTACCTGCTTAACATCGGCAACAGCGGCGCCGACGTCTTCGTCAACGTGGCGTTCGGCGCGGACGCGGTATCCTCGACCAAGCAGGCCCAGCAGTTCGGCATCCTTTCGAAAATGAAATACGTGGTGCCGAACATTTCGCAGTTCCAAGCCAAGGAGCTTGGCGCCGACATCATGGGCGGCACTTACGGCACCCAGGCGTGGTGGTGGACCGAACAGGACACCTACCCGCTGGCCAAATTCTTCGTCGAGGACTTCGAGAAGAAGAACAACTACAAGCCGCGCTGGGGCGCGAGCGAGATCTATATCCAGATGCTGGTGTGGGCCGACGCCGTCGAGCGCGCCGGCTCGTTTTATCCGATCGACGTCATCAAGGCGCTCGAGAGCGGGCACAAGGTGCCTTCGATCTACGGCGAGGTCTACTACCGGGCCGGCGACCACCAGATGGTCCGCCCCGTTCCGGTGGTGGTCGGCAAGAAGCCCGACGAAATGAAGGGACCGGAAGATTTCTACCGGATCGTCGGACTGGTGCCGGGCGATCAGGTGCTTCCGCCGCTGGCGGACACCGGCTGCAAGATGCCGGATATCGGCGCGTGACCGGCATCATGACCCTCCCCTGCAGGGGGAGGGTCGACGCCTCGCGAACGAACTGAGCGAAGGCGGCGAGTGGGGTCGTGATCACATTTCCCCACCCGGGCTTTGCTTCGCTCGCCCACCCTCCCCCTGCAGGGGAGGGTAATGTACCTTCTCTCGATGCCCACCCTCCCGCAATTTCTCTCGCAGGCCTTCAACGGGATCGCCTTCGGCAGCCTGCTGGCGCTGATCGCGAGTGGGCTTTCCATCATTCTCGGCACGCTCGGGGTTTTGAATTTCGCCCATGGCGCCATGTTCATGCTCGGCGCCTATGCGGCCTTTGTCGTGCTCGGCCACTGGGATTCGTTTGCCGGCGCGCTGGCGCTGGGTGCGCTGCTCTTAGTGCTCGTCGGCTGGGCGACCGAGCGCGGGCTGATCCGGTACTACTATAGCCGGCCGAAGGAGGATCAGATCCTGGTGACGTTCGGCCTCGGCATCATGATGGTCGAGGTCGTTCGCTATTTCTTCGGCGGCTTGAGCCAGCGGGTGCCGCTGCCGAGCTGGGGCCAGGGCATCGTCAATCTGGGCTTCTTCATCTATCCGCTCTATCGCGTCGAGGCGATCGGCATCGTCGCGGTGCTGCTGCTCGGTTTCTACCTGCTGCTTTACCGCACGCGGATCGGTCTCGTGGTGCGCGCCGGCATCGAGGATCCGCTCATGGTCGAGCTGCTCGGCACCCATGTGCGGCGCGCCTTCCTGGCGGTGTTCTGCCTGGGGGCCATGGCGGCGGGCATTGCCGGGGTCATCTATGCGCCGCTCGCCGCCGTCATCCCCAATATGGGCGAGCCGTTCCTGGTGCAGTGCTTCGTCGTCGTCGTGATCGGCGGCCTCGGCTCGTTTCCCGGCGCCGTCGTCGGCGGCATCGTCGTCGGCGAGATCCTTTCGCTGACCACGCTGTTCGACCCGGCCTATGCGCAGGCTGCGATCTACGCGGTGATGACGCTCGTTTTGATCGTGCGGCCGCGCGGTCTGTTCGGCACCATGGGGCGCGCGTAATGGGCGGAGTCGACGGGCGCCGGCTGCAGCGTTGGTTGCCGGAAATAGCCATGGTGATCGCGCTCTTGCTTCTGCCTTTCGTCTTTGATCGCTGGCTCGGCTCGGTCGATCTGTTCACGCGCATCCTGATCTGGGGAATTTTCGGTCTCGGCTTCGATCTGTTGTTCGGCCGCACCGGCCTTCTGTCGTTCGGCCAGGCGGCGTTCTACGGCACCGGCGGCTTCGTCACCGCCTATCTGTTGACCAGCGGCGCCCTGGACAATGTTTGGCTTGCCATGGCGGTCGGTATAGCGGCGGCGGCGGCGTTCAGCGTGTTCGTCGGGTTTCTGGCGCTGCGTCGGGTCGGCATTTATTTTGCGATGATCACCTTGGCGTTCGGCGAATTGTCGTATTTTTTGGAGAATTCGCCGCTGGCGAATTTGACCGGCGGCGAGAACGGATTGCCGGGGGTTGCGGCGCCAAGCATCCAGATCGCCGGACTCGACTATACTTTCGCCGGTTCTTGGCCGAGCTACCAGCTCGTTGCCGGGTTCTATCTTCTCGGCTTCATATTTGCGCGCTTTGTCGTGCTGTCGCCGGTCGGCTCGGTGCTGACGGCGATTCAGCAAAATCCGCAGCGCACCGCGGCGCTCGGCCACGACGTTGCCGCCTACAAGCTGGCCGTGTTCGTGCTTGCCGCAATTTTTGCCGGCTGCGGCGGGGCGTTGCTGGGAATTTTCCAGAGCTACATGCCGCCGGATGCCTTCGCTTTGGACACGTCGGGGCAGCTCGTCATCCAGACCGTGATCGGCGGCGCTGGAACGCTGATCGGCCCGACCGTCGGCGCGGCGATCTGGCTTACGCTCCGCGATTTGCTGCAACAGGTGCCGGCGGTCGGCGATCTTTGGAAATTCATCCTCGGATTTGTCTTTGTCGTTTTGGTCACCTTTCTGCCGAACGGCATCGTCGGCGCGATCATGCGATGGTGGGCGCATTGGCGTCCGCGCGGCCGTTCCGATGCCGCAGCCGGTGCCGGAAATCGGGAGAATGCGAGGGCGCGCGAAGCGCTGCTGGCTCCGGTGCCGGCGATGCTGACGCAAGGCGCCGCGCCGCCGCAATTCGCGCTCGAAGCCCGCGACATCAGAAAGGCCTATGGCGGCATCCGCGCGGTTGACGGCATCTCATTGGCGCTGCCGCAGGGCGCTTTTCACGCCATCATCGGCCCCAACGGCGCGGGCAAAAGCACGTTCCTCCGGCTGCTCAAGCGCGAGGAAACCGTCGAATTCCGGGGAGATCCTGTTGCACGGAATCGATATCACGGCCGCCGATGTCACGGCGGCCTATCAGTATGGATTGGCCAAGAGCTACCAGATCAATCAGCTGTTCCCGCAGCTGACCGTGCGCCAGAACCTGCGCATCGGCGCGCTGGGCCGCCAGCGCGGCCGGTTGCGGCTCGACGTGTTCCGCTCCGCGGAAGGCTTCGTCAAGGTCGAAGCGGTCGTCGCTGCCTTGCTCGAAGAACTCGACCTGACGGCATGTGCGGATCTCATCGTCAACACGCTTCCCTATGGCGAGAAGCGCCGGCTCGAGCTGGGCCTGGCTCTGGCCTCCCAGCCATCGGTGCTGTTGCTCGACGAGCCGCTCGCGGGCTTAAGCCCCTCCGAGCGCGAGGGCGTCAAGCAATTGATCCGCCTTCTCGGCAAGGGCCGCACCATTATTCTGGTCGAGCACGACATGGATGCGGTCTTCGAGCTTGCCGAACGGATCACGGTCTTGCACGAAGGCCGCAAGCTGGCCGAAGGTACGCCGAAGGAAATCTCCAACGACCCGCTGGTGAAGCAGGCTTATCTCGGCGGGATGACGCCATGAATAGTGTCATGAACGGCGGCATCGGCGGCGCCAATAACGGCGCCAAGAGCATGATCGAGGTCGAACGGATCGATGCCTATTACGGCGACTCCCATGTGCTGTTCGATGTCTCCATGGTGGTTCGCGAGCGTGAAGTGGTGGCGCTGCTCGGCCGCAATGGCGCCGGCAAAAGCACCACGCTCAAAACCATAGCCGGCGTCCTGCATCCGCGTTCCGGCGCAATCCGCTTCGAAGGCGCGGCGATTAAGTCGCTGGCTTGTCACACCATCGCTCAACTCGGCTTGCAACTGGTGCCCGAGGAACGGCGCATTTTCGGCGGGTTGACGGTCGAGGAGAATCTGGACCTGGCCGCTTTCTCGGCGGCGGAGCCGTTACCGCTCAGCGACATTTTCGCCATCTTTCCGCGGCTCAAGGAACGCCGCGGCAGCTACGGCCGTTCGCTGTCCGGCGGCGAGCAGCAGATGCTGGCGATCGCCCGCGCCTTGATCCGGCGGCCGCGGCTCATTCTGCTCGACGAGCCATTCGAGGGGCTCGCGGTCAATATCGTGCAGAATCTGCTCGATGTCTGCCGCACTTTGGTGGCGGCCGGCCAGACCATCGTCATTGTCGAGCAGAACGTCCGTGCCGCGCTCAGTCTCGCCAGCCGCGCTTACGTGCTCAACAACGGCCACATGGTGTTCGAAGGCACGTCCGACGAGTTGCGCGCGTCGCCGGATGTCATGAACCGATATCTCGGGGTGTGATTGCAATGATGTAGGATGGGTTTCGCTGCGCCCAGCGTATCCTGCAGACGACAAGGAAATTAACGATGGCCAACGTAGAACACGGCATGATCGCGGTCGACAAGATGGGAACGAAAGTTTTGTTCCTCAATCCGGTCACCTATGAGACGGAGGTCCTGATCGACGGATTTCTCCGCACCGTCCACGAACTCCTGATCGTGCCCGAGACCGGCAGCCAGCCCGCCATGGCCTATGTGCCGATTTTCGGCGACGGCGTCCATGGCCGCAATCCAAACCCGCAGCATCATCTGTGCGTCTTCGATCTGCACAAGCGCGCGCTTGTCACCACGATCGATCTTGCCCCCTATATCGCCCCGCACACGCTCAAGCTCGGGCCCGACGGCTTCATCTACATCACCTGCGAAAACTCGGCGAAGGTCGTGGTGATCGACCGCAAGGCCAACAAGGTGGTCGACGCGATCAATTCCGGCTCGACCAACGGTCATCGCCTGATCATCGCGCCGGACGGCGAGCGCCTCTACACCGAGAACGAGGAAGACGCCACGGTCTCCGTCATCGATCTGCCGAAACGCAAACTCATTGGCAAGATCGCGACGCCGCGGCCGCTTGCCGGCATCGCGATTTCGCCCGACGGCCGCACCGTGGTCGCGGTCGACGACGCGCAGCCGACGCTGTTTCTGATCGACACCGAGGCCGGCAAGGTGCGCGAAGAGATCGTGCTCAAGGATGTGCCGAAGGCGGCGCAGATCGCGCGCTATGCGCCGGACAACAGCATGCTCGGCGTCACCAGCCTCAACAGCGATACCGTGAGCCTCGTCGATCCATCGTTCCGCGAGCAGACCGCGATCAAGGTCGGCGCGCAGCCGATGGACATGGCGTTCCGCGGCGACGAATTGTTCGTCGCCTGCCAGGGCGACGGCTCGGTGCACGTCATCGACATCCCGGGTAAGCGCCACAAGGCGAGCTTCCAGGCCGGCAAGGGCTGCGAGTCGCTGGGATTTTTCTGAAGATTATAGCTTTGTAGGGTGGGCATCGCGGCGTGAGAGCCAAGCCGCGTGGGCAAAATCGTCAGCGCCATAGCCGTCGAAACGCGCGTGCCCACGCGGTCGCGCAAGCGCGACGATTTTGCCCACCCTACGCTGCTGCCAGCAACCAGCCCAGCAATGGTCCCCAATACTGTAACTGGCCCTTGACACATGTCTCCATTATAGTTACATACGCCGAAGCTTGCTCATCGAAGGGCACATTCCGGGTGCGACCTAGAAGGTGGGGCAAGTGCGGTGCCCGCGCGCGGTCTCGCAAACCGCGCCCGGGCGGCTCTGGGTCCCCGACCGACCGGCACTACGACCGGTCTCCGCGGAGCGCGGTTGACTCGGGACAGGCGACAACGGGTAACGCCCATTGAAGCCGGGTCTCAGGAAGCGCGGTACTGGAGCTGAGCCAATGGTGGATGCGTCCGCCCTGGCGAGCGCCGCGGTGGAGCGCCGAAAGGCGAGCGGTCTCCGCTGAGACCGCGCCGTGCTCCGCTGAGCACGGCCAATGATGGATGCGCCTGTCGGCGCTCCGCCTCCCTTCTTTTGTTGGGGGAGGTCTTGGGAAGGGCTTTCTTACCGTGGCGTGGCAAAACTCGGGCGCAGAGAAGCGTCGCGAGAACGATAACATATGACTCGTAGGGGCGGCCCTCGTGGCCGCCCTCGGGCCTCATCGGCCGTCGTATCATGGGCGCCCACAAGGGGCGCCCCTACGTGACGCATGACACCGTGGTCGCGCCTCTTAACGACGCGCGAAACGGTGCGAGACGCCGCCGTTAATCTCGCTTACAATCTGTGCAGTAGGGCCCAAAGGCGGGCCGGGTGATGGGAGTAAGAATATGCTTTCTAAGTGTTTTGCAGCCGCTTTCGTCGCGGCGGCGGCGCTCGTCGCGACGGTGCCGGCCAATGCGCAGGCGAGCCGCGTGCAAGTCGGCACGCTTTCGTGCTCCGTTTCGGCCGGTATCGGCCTGATCGTCGGCTCGCAACGCAACGTGAATTGCACCTTCCAACCGGACGGCGCGCCGGCGGAAGCCTATACGGGCACGATGACAAAAATCGGTCTCGATGTCGGGTTTACCACCGGCAGCGCGATCATCTGGGGAGTGTGGGCCGGGACTAACCGGTATGTCGGCATGCTGAGCGGCACCTATACCGGAGCCCAGGCGGAAGCGACCGTCATCGCCGGCGTCGGCGCCAATGCGCTGATCGGCGGATCGAACCGTTCGGTGGCGTTGCAGCCGCTGTCGGTGCAGGGCCAAGTCGGCCTCAATGCCGCAGCCGGCATCGGCTCGCTGGAATTGCATCTCGCGCAATAATTCGCGGCCCAAGCCGTGAGGCGCGATGTCACGGCTCTTGACCCGCACCCGCCACGCCTGAAACGATAGTTGGATGCGGCCCGCGCCCGAACGGCGGGCCGCCGCGGGAGGCGGTCATGGCAGCTAATGGCGTGGCAGCAAACGGCGTGGCAGCAAACGGCAACGGCACGCGAGCGGCGGGTCCACGCTGCGTCGCGCTGGTCGGTCCGTTCCAGAGCGGCAAGACCACGCTGCTTGAGGCGATCCTCGCCCGCACCGGCGTGATCGCGCGTCAGGGCAACATCGAGGCCGGCAATACGGTCGGCGACGCCAGCAAAGAAGCGCGCCATCACAAAATGAGCGTCGAGCTGACGGTCGCCACCGCGAATTTCATGGGCGACTCCTATACCTTCCTCGACTGCCCCGGCTCGGTCGAATTCGTTCACGACATGCGCGCGGCGCTGCCGGCGATCGACGCGGCGGTGGTCGTGTGCGAATTGGACGAGAAGAAAGTCCCGCAGCTTCAGCTCATCCTGCGCGAACTGGAAGACCGCAAAATTCCCCGCATCCTGTTCGTCAACAAGATCGACAAGGCCGACGCCGGCGTCCACGACGTCCTGAAACTGCTGCAGCCTGCCTCGCGCACCAAGCTGATCTTGCGGCAGATTCCGACTTTCGCCGGCGACATCATCTCAGGTTTTGTCGATCTCGCGCTGGAACGCGCGTTCGTTTACAAGGAGCACGCGGCCTCAGAAGTCATTCCGCTCGAAGGCGACGCCGCCGATCTGGAAAAGACCGCGCGCTTTTCGATGCTGGAGACGCTCGCCGATCATGACGACGAGCTGATGGAGCAATTGCTCGAAGACATCCAGCCGCCGCGCGACAAGGTGTTCGACGATCTGCGGCGCGAATTGCGCGAGGGCCTGGTTTGCCCGGTATTGATGGGTACCGCTTCGCGGGCGAACGGCGTGCTGCGGCTCCTCAAGGCGCTGCGCCACGAATCGCCGGGCATTGCCGAAACCGCCAAACGTCTCGGCGTCAAAGCCGGCAACGATGCGGTCGCCCAGGAGGTTTTGGCCTATGTGCTCAAGACGCTGAACACCGCCCACGGCGGCAAAATGTCGGTCGTGCGCATGCTCGCCGGACAGGCCGGCGACGGCACGACGTTCCTGACCGAAGACGACGAGGCCGGTCGCGTCGCCGGCGTCTTCAAGCTCGTCGGCCAGACCAGCGAAAAGCGCGGTCCCGCGACCGTCGGCGAAACCATAGCCTTCGCCAAGCTGGAAAAGGCCAAGACCGGCGACACGCTCACGGCGGGCAAACAAGCGCATCCGGCGCTCGCCAAGGTCGCGCCCTATCCGCCGGTGCTTGCGATCGCGATCTCGGCCAAGGAACGCAAGGACGATGTGAAACTGGGCTTGGCGCTTAACAAGCTGGCCGAGGAAGATCCCTCGATCACGATCGTGCACAATGCCGAGACGCACGAAGTGGTGCTGTGGGGCCAGGGCGAGATGCATCTGCGCGTCGCCACCGAGCGGCTGAGCGACCGTTACGGCATCGCCATCGAGCGGCGCACGCCGAGCGTCGGCTACCGTGAAACCATCCGCAAAGGCATCGTGCAGCGCGGCCGCCACAAGAAACAATCCGGCGGCCACGGCCAGTACGGCGACGTCGTGCTCGATATCAAGCCGATGCCGCGCGGTTCGGGTTTCGAATTCGAGGACAAGATCAGCGGCGGCGTGGTGCCGCGCAACTATATTCCGTCAGTCGAAGAAGGCGTCATCGACGCGCTCAAGCACGGGCCGCTCGGCTTTCCGGTTGTCGATCTGCATGTGTCGCTGGTCGACGGCTCGTATCACACCGTCGATTCCTCCGACATGGCGTTCCGCACCGCCGGCCGCATCGGCGTCGTCGAGGGCCTGCCGCAATGCCAGCCGGTTCTGCTCGAGCCGATCCATCTGGTCGAGATCATCTGCCCCAACGAGGCAACGGCGAAAATCAACGCGCTGATGTCGGGGCGGCGCGGCCAAATTCTCGGCTTCGATACGCGCGAAGGCTGGGACGGCTGGGACGTAGTCCGCGCAAAAATGCCGGAAGCCGAGATCGGCGATCTCATCGTCGAGATCCGCTCCGCGACCGCCGGGTCCGGCACGTTCACGTTCAAGTTCGATCACATGGCGGAATTGACCGGCCGCACCGCCGACCAGATCATCGCCGCGCGCCGCGCCGCGGAGTGAGATGTCGGAGTAATCATCCGCGAAAGCGGATGATCCAGAAATCGCTGGCGGCTTCGGTGGTAGAACAGCGCAATCACCAGGCTGGCGGTGATTACTGGATGCCCCGGCTTCGCGGAGCATGACAGGTTAAAATTCTCTGCATTGCGGTTACCTCGCGCGAACTACAGTCCAGCCTAAATCCTGCCATTAACGGTGCGTCGCCTTCTCGTCCGGCAAACTCGGCCGCAGACGAGGAAGTCTCGCCGTGTTCGAGGGATTGCGCACAGTGTTCGCGTCGAAGCCTGCCGTGCCTGAGCCCGAAGCCGGGCCCGGCGACGGCAAGGTTACGTTGGGCGACGTGCTGCGGCGCAATTGGTTCGAACTGTGGTACCAGCCCAAGATCGATCTGCGCTCGAAGCGTCTCGTCGGCGCCGAGGGTTTGGTGCGGGCGCGCCGGCCGGACGGCGGCGTGATCAGTCCGGCACTGTTTTTGCCCGGCGCCAAGGAAGCCGACATGCTCGCTTTGACCGAGCGCGTCATTGTCACGGCGCTGCGCGACTTCGAGGATTGCGCGGCGCTCGGCGCGTCGGTGAAACTCTCGGTCAATGTGCCGGTGTCGGCTTTCGTCAAGCTGCCGATCGCGCAGATATTGCGCGAGCAGCGGCCCAGCGCGCCGACCTGGCCGGGTCTCATCCTCGAAGTCACCGAGGACGAGGCGATGAAGGATCTCAAGATCGCCAACGACGTCGCCGATCAGTTGCGTGCGCTTTCCTGTACGCTCGCGCTCGACGATTTCGGCGCCGGCTACTCGTCGCTGGCGCGGTTGCGGCAACTGCCGTTCAGCGAGCTCAAGATCGACAGGAGCTATGTCACAAACTGCCATGTCGATCGCGTCAATGCCGGGCTGTGCGAGACCATCGTCGAGCTGGCCAAACGTTTCGAGCTCAAGACCGTCGCCGAGGGCATCGAAACGATGCACGAGATCTCACAAATTACAGGGCATCGGCTGCGACATCGGGCAGGGGTATCTGTTCGCGAAGCCGATGCCGAAGGCCGATTTTCTCGGCGCACTCGGCCGCCGCATGGTCGGCGGTCCGCGGCCGGCGGCTCTGCCACGCTCGGCGCCGGCCAAATTTCTGCGCGGCTTGTTTGCCGAAGACCTGATCGTTCGCGTTGCACGCGGCGGTCCGCCATGAAATTCTCCGGGCCTACGGCGGAGGAATATTCATGCCAGCCTATTGGGTCGCGCGTTCGAAGATCAACGATCCGGTCGAGTACAAGAAATACACCGATCGCGTCCCGGCGATCATCGCCAAATATGGCGGTAAGGTTTTGGCCCGCGGCGGCCGCTTCCAGGTCATGGAGGGGCCGCACAAGTTCCAGCGCTTCGTGGTGATCGAGTTTCCGACTTTCGAGCAGGGCGTCGCCTGCTTTACCTCGAAGGAATATGACGAGGCGGCCGCGTTCCGGCGCAGGAACGGCGCCGGCGAGGTCGAGACCATCATGGTCGATGGCGGTGACGCGACGAAGTGAGCCTGGTGTCGTACTGGGGCGTGGATTCATATCGTGGCGCTGGCGCGCCGATTGGCCGTGATCATGCACCGCATCTGGGTTGACGGCACCTGAACGGACATCGGTGCTCGATAGACACAGCCTGCCCCTGACCATAAACTTCGTTCTAAATCATAATGGGATCGGAGCGATCTTTTATGGCCGCAGAGCACGCCGAGAGGAGGCCCGGAGTTTTGCACGTACCAACAACCGGTATGCCGATCAGAACTGTTTGCTCAAGCGGGCGCGCACAATATTCGTGTTCAAGTCGATGCTATGGTTGAAGGTATCAGTCCAGGTTATCCCGCCTGGTATCATAAGATTATTACTGGTCGCCGAGATGCTGCCAAACTTGGTATAGAGATACTCTACACCGATCAACCATTTTCCAGGCAAGGCGCTCTCGATGCCGCCGCCGAGGACCCAGCCGTCCTTTGTGGACGACGCACTGCCACTCTCGCAGTCACACGGTGCATTAAAATTGGTCGAATAACTCCACGTGGCGCTCAAACGGGTAACCGCGAGCCCGCCGGTACCGTAAAATAACCAATTATTTGCGGCCACGCCGAGACGCGGCCGCGCAGTGAATAGCCACTGGGTATTGATTGATGAGTTGACCGTCTGGATAGCGCCGAAGAGGGGAGCGGAGGTGGCAATCGAACCGGCACTGCGGAAGGACTCAAAATCTAGCTCAATTCCGGCCACCAAGTAGCCGGCCTGCCAATTATAGCCGCCCTGAATGCCGCCGGTGAATCCGCCCGTGTTAAGTTTCTGATCGCCGATTACCGCTACGTCGGCTATTGGAGCTGGCGCGCGAGCGCTGTTGGCGCATGCCGTGGAGGCTGAGGTTGCTGGCTACCTCGGCGGCTATGCTGACAAGCTGACCGATGATGGCCACCGCCGGCTGGTGCGCCACGGACATCTGCCGAGCGTGAGATCAAGACCGGCATCGGACCGGTGGCGGTGCGTTGTCCGCGGGTTCGCGACTGTGCCGCCGACGGCGGGGAGCGCATCCGCTTTTCATCGGCGATTTTGCCGCCTATGCGCGCCGATCGAAGAGCCTCGAAGGCTGATCCCGATCCTCTACTTGAAAGGCATCTCCACCGGCGACTTCGAGGAGGCATTGGCTGCCTTGCTCGGCAAGGACGCTGGCGGGTTGTCGCCCTCGACCATCGCGCGCCTGAAGGAGGCCTGGATCGACGAACACGACTGTTGGCGCGAGCGCGACCTGTCCGCCAAGCGGTATGTTTACGCCTGGGCCGATGGCATCTACGTCCAGGCCCGGCTCGAGGACGACGCGCAGTGTCTGCTCGTGATCATCGGCGCCACTGCCGAAGGCAAGAAGGAACTCGTTAGCCTGCCGACGGCATCCACGAGAGCGCGCAATCCTGGAAGGAACTCCTGCTCGATCTCAAGCGGCGCGGTCTGACGATCAATCCGCAACTTGCCGTGGCGGATGGGGCGCTCGGCTTCTGGAAGGCGATCGACGAGGTGTGGCCGAAGACGCGAGCGCAACGCTGCTGGGTGCACAAAACCGCGAATGTCCTGAACAAGTTGCCAAAGAGCCTGCACGCAAAGGCCAAGCACGCATTGCAAGACATCTGGATGGCGGAGACCCGCAAGGCCGCCGAGAACACACTCGATGCGTTCATCGCAACCTATGGCGTCAAATACGAAAAGGCCGTCGAATGCCTCACCAAAGACCGTGATACGCTGTTCGCCTTCTACGACTTCCCCGCCGAGCATTGGAAGCATCTACGCACGACAAACCCAATTGAAAGCACGTTCGCGACCGTTAGGCACGCAACTAGGGCAGGCGCCGAAAAAAGAAGGAGATCCACCAGGTGTTACAGTCGTTGCCGCTGTAGACGTGCCCCAATTGCCGCCAGCGTTGAGGCCGAGATACAGCCCGGTCCAATTGTTAGTCGGCGGTGCAGCATGCGCGGGGTCGACGAAGCCAAATGTTGCGGCAGCACTCAACGCCATCGCGCCCGACAATGCGATAAAAACTTGACGCATTTTTGCCTCCCCCAAAAAGCAAAAAGAGCGCGCAGCGCGGCCTGGTCACCGAACGATTAGATAAAGTTTCCATTTTGGAGTCGATTGGCGGACGATGATTTGCCTAGGTCTGAGCGCGACTGCGACAAATATGTCACAGTGCGCTTTGGCACGTTTTGCCGCCGCTTCGGGTCCATGTGTGGACGGCGCCCTGGCAAGAACTTTCTGACGCCGATGCAGCATTATGTCCGCTCTTCCCCGAAAGATCGGGTAATCGGCCGGCGATCTTGTGGATAGCTGAAGATTTTGGGGGCCGCGCTTTAGGCTGACGGTTCAACGAGGTCCGTGTGGACGGCCTCAAGCATCAGAAGGAGAAGCGGACATTGATCAATCGCCGATTAATGACCGCACGCCCTATCCGGTTTTGATATTCGCGAACTTGATCACCTTGCCCCATTTCTCGACCTCGCTGGCAATGAGCTTGCCGAACGCGGCGGGCGCCATCGGCATCGGCACGCCGCCAAGGTCGGTAATGCGCGAAGCGATCTTGGCATCGGCGAGGGCGGCATTTATCTCGCCATTGAGCTTGGCGACGATAGCGGGTGGCGTGTTCTTGGGCGCGGCGACGCCTTGCCAGGCAAAGGCCTCGTAGCCCGGCACGAAATCCGCCACCGGCGGCAAGTCGGGCAGTGTCGGCAGGCGTTTGGCGCTGGTGACGGCGAGGCCGCGCAACGCGCCGCTGCGGATGTGGGGAAGCGACAGCAGGATCAGATCGAACATGACCTGATCCTGGCCCGCGAGCAGATCGGTGATCGCCGGCGCATCGCCGCGATAGGGCACATGCAGCATGTCGATGCCGGTCATCATCTTGAACAGCTCGCCGGCGAGATGCGGCGTCGAGCCGACGCCGCCGGAAGCCATATTGAGCTTATCCGGATGCGCTTTCGCATAAGCGATGAGTTCGGGGACGCTATGCACCGGCACCGACGGATTGACCTCGAGGACGAGCGGATTGAGGTCGACGCCGCCGACGGGCGCGAGATCGTGGGTGAAATTGAAGCTGAGATTTGGGTTCAGCATCGCATTGATGACGTTCGGATTGGCCAGCAAAAGCAGCGTGTAGCCGTCTGGCTCCGCCTTCACGACGGCCTCGGCGGCGATTTGCTGCGCCGCGGAGCCTCGGTTCTCGACAACGAAAGTCTGACCGAGCCGCTCCGACAACATCTGCCCGGTGAGCCGCGCGATAATGTCGGCGGCGCCGCCCGGCGGAAAGCCAACGAGGAGATGAACCGGCCGCGACGGATAGGTGTCGGCGCGGGCGCTGCGCAGCAGCGCCGGCATGGCGACGGCGCCTGCGGCCAGGTTGAGAAATTGTCGGCGCGGGAGCTGCATGTTTTTCTCTAAATGAAAAGGCGGGTTTGTTCGCAGGTTCGATAGGCGGGACGATGCCAGAACCTCAACCGAAAAATGGCCGGTTTTCGGGCGGAATCGCGCTTAATCGATGATCGCTACGCGGCGACGCGCGGCTCGCCGCCGCCCGGTGGCGGCACCGGCAAGCCGTCGGCGGCATATTCATTGAGCTTGTTGCGCAGCGTGCGGATCGAAATGCCGAGCACGTTGGCGGCATGCGTGCGGTTGCCGAGGCAATGCTTGAGCGTCTCCAGGATCAGATCGCGTTCGACCTCGGCGACGGTGCGGCCGACGAGCCCGCGCGACACCTGCCCGGCGGCGAAAGCCGCGTGCGCGACGGCCGGCGCGCTTTTCTGCTGGTCGAGCCGGGTGCCGTCCGGGGTAAGGATGGCCTCGGATCCGATCTCGTCGCCGTTCGCCATCAGCACGGCGCGGTGCATGGTGTTTTCCAGTTCGCGCACATTGCCGGGCCAGTAGTTCAGCGTCAGCGTGCGGCGCGCGTCAGACGACAGCGGCCGCGCCGTCACGCCGTTGGCCGCGGCGTATTTCTTGACGAAATATTCGGCCAGCTCGATCACGTCGGCCGGCCGCTCGCGCAGCGGCGGAATTTTCAAGTTCACGACGTTGAGCCGGAACAACAGGTCTTCGCGGAAGACGCCTTCGCGCACGGCTTCGGCGAGATTGCGATTCGAAGTGGCGATGATGCGGATGTCGATCGGCACCGGCCGGGTGCCGCCGACGCGGTCGATGATGCGCTCCTGGATGGCGCGCAACAGCTTCGCCTGCAGCCGCACGTCGATCTCGGAAATCTCGTCGAGCAGCAGCGTGCCGCCATTGGCCTCTTCGAACTTGCCGACGCGGCGCGCCACCGCGCCGGTGAACGCGCCCTTTTCGTGGCCGAATAATTCGGATTCCAGAAGGGTTTCCGGGATCGCCGCGCAGTTGACACAGATCAGCGGCTTCTTGGCGCGGCCCGAACGGGCGTGCACGTAACGCGCCAAGACTTCCTTGCCGGTGCCGGAATCGCCGGTGATCAGCACCGAAGCCTCGCTCGCGGCGACCTGCTGGGCAAGCTTAACGACGCGCGCCATGGATTCGTCGCGATAGATCAGTTCGCGCCGGTCGTCGGCAACGGCGGCCAGCACTGCGGCGATCAGCTCGGCATCGGGCGGCAGCGGGATATATTCCTTGGCGCCGGCCTGGATGGCCGCGACCGCGGCACGCGCATCGGTGGCGGTGCCGCAGGCGACGATCGGCGCATGGATGTGCTCGGCTTCGAGCTTGGCGACCAGATCGCGAATATTGATGGCGACGTCGACCATCAAAAGGTCGGCGCCGCGCCCGGAGCGCAGCACCGCGAGCGCCTGGGCGATATCCGCGGCATGGGTGACCAGCGCGCCCTTGTCCATCGCGAGCTTGGTCGCGGTGGTGAGCTGGCCGTTGAGCGTGCCGACGATCAAAAGGCGCATCTTGTTATTCCTTCTTCGCTAAGACTTCAGCGAACTACGATCTCTCTGCCTTGATAATTTCCGTCATGGTCACGCCGAGCTTTTCCTCCACCAGGACGACTTCGCCGCGGGCCACCAGCCGATTGTTGACATAGATGTCGATCGCCTCGCCGACTTTGCGGTCGAGCTCGAGCACCGTGCCGGGCCCGAGCTTGAGGAGGTCGCCGATGTCCATGCGCGCGCGGCCGAGCACGGCGGATACCTGCACCGGTACGTCGAAAACGGCTTCGAGGTCGGAAGCGAGGCGGGTGGTGGACCCGTCCGGCTCCGTTGCGCGCGACGGGGCTTCGACGGCCGATCCGCCGCCTTCGAGGTTCGGTAGCGGGATTTTGCCATCCTCACTCATGCTCGGATCTCCTCAGCATTTCGTGTGGCGCCGCGAGATTGCGGCGCGCGCTGACATAGCCGTCGACCGCCGAGCCGATCGCCGCATCGGCGGCGGCGCTGTCGCGGTTGATGCCGCCATCGGCCCATTCGATGCGGCAGTCGCCCGGCGCGATATCGGGTTCGGCGAGCACAACCAGCCGTCCTTCGAAGCTCCGCGCGCGCGCGATGTCGTCGAGCTTTTGCTTCGCCGTGGCATAAAGCGCGTCGTTAACGCGCACGGCGATATGCGGCGAGGCAATGAGCTGGCGGAAACAGTCGCTCGCCAGCTCCGAAATTTCGGCGAACGGCTCGCGCGCGACCAAGGCCGGCGCGAGCTTGCGCGCCACCGCTACCGCAACCTCGACGGCCTCGCATTCGAGCCGGGTTTCGATTGCCGTCAGCGCGCGGTTTGCCACGGCAATACCCGCCGCGATGTGCTCGAGAGCATCGGCCATGCGCCGGCCAGTCTCGATCTGGGCGTCGCTCTGCGCGTCGGCATAACCGCCGCTCCGTGCGGCGGCTTCCGCCTCGGCAAGCTTGAGCCCGTGTTCGGCGAGCGTGATTACAGAATCGGCCGGCTTGCCGCCGGCGGCGCCGGCAAAGTCGGTGTCGAACAGGAATTTTCTTTTCGCTGCGCTCATGCTCGGGTTCTTGCCATGCGCCTCAATAAATCAACTCTTCTTCGCCGCGAGTCTTGGAAATCACGATCTCGCCCTTGGCCGCGAGGTCCTTGGCGAGATTGACCAGGAGCCCCTGCGCTTCGTCGACTTCGCGCAGCCGCACCGGACCCATGGCCTGCATATCGTCCATCAGCATCTTGGCGGCGCGCGTCGACATGTTGGACAGGAAGAACTGGCGCACCGGCTCGGCGGCGCCCTTGAGCGCGATGCCGAGCTTGTCCTTCTCGACGTGGCGCATCAGGGTTTGCGCGGAAGCGACATCGAGCTTGGTCAGATCGTCGAAGGTGAACATCAGCGTCTTGATGCGCTCGGCGCTCTCGCGATTGTCCTCTTCGAGCGCGGTCAGGAACCGCGTCTCGGTCTGGCGGTCGAAGTTATTGAAGATCTCGGCCATGACCTCGTGCGCGTCGCGCCGGCGCGTCTGCGAGAGGTTCGACATGAATTCGGTGCGCAGCGTCTGCTCGACGCGCTCCAAAACTTCCTTTTGCACCGCTTCCATGCGCAGCATGCGATTGACGACGTCGAGCGCCAAATCCTCCGGCAGGATGGCAAGGACGCGCGCGGCATGTTCCGGGCCGATCTTCGACAGCACAACTGCTACCGTCTGCGGGTATTCGTTCTTGAGATAATTGGCGAGCACCTCCTCCTGAACGTTGGAGAGCTTCTCCCACATATTGCGACCGGCCGGCCCGCGGATTTCCTCCATGATGATGCCGACGCGCTCCGGCGGCAGATAAGACTGCAACAGACGCTCCGTCGCCTCGTAGGTGCCCATGATCGCGCCCGAGGCCGACATGCGCGAGACGAATTCGAGCAACAGATTCTCGACCTGGTCGGCGTCGATGGTGCCGATCGTCGACATTAAAACGGATATCTGACGCAATTCGTCGTCGTCGAGCATGCTCCAAACCTTGGCGCCATGCTGTTCGCCGAGGGCGAGCAGGAGAACCGCCGCACGTTCCGGTCCGCGGAGCGGGCGTTTGATCGAGGCTGCTGCATTTGACTTGCCGGCAAGGCTTGCCAAAGCGCTGGCGATTTCGCGTTGCGCGGAATCGTCGTGCTTTGCGTCGTGTCTTGCTGGTGCGGGTGCGGACATGGTTGTTATTGATCAGGCTGCGGCGCTGTCGTTCAGCCATGAACGGATGATGGAAACCGTTTCGCGCGGATTTTTGTCGGCAAGTTCGCCGACCTTTTGCACCGACTGGGCGTGGACCTGACCCTGGATCTGAGCAATGTCGATCATCTTCGATGTCTGGCTCGGTTCCCCTGCCATGGCGGGGTCGGCTCGTTCCGCGGAGATTGCGGCGGTGGCCGTCGGCGCCGGCAAGCCTTCGCCGGAGGGGGCGCCGGGCGGCAAAGCCGCAAGATTACGCTCTTCCGGAGTGATGATGCGCCGCACCAGCGGCCGGACCACCAACAGCAGCACGACGAGCCCGAGCACGCCCATCACCATCATCTCGATGATGCTCATGATGTCGTCTTTGGTGAAATGCAGCATCGACAGCCAGCCGCTCGGCTCGACGATCGGAGCGGCCGGCGTTTCGGCGAAGCGCAGATTGACAACCTGGACCTGATCGCCGCGCTTCTGGTCGAAGCCGATCGCTGAGCGCACCAGCGCCGCAATCTGATCGAGCTCCTCCTTGCTGCGCGGTTGGTAGGTCACGTTGCCCTTGTCGTCCTTGGCGTAGGTGCCGTCGACGAGCACGGCGACCGAAAGGCGATTGAGCCGGCCGGCTTCGATCACTTCCGTCTTGCTGGTCTTGGAAATCTCGTAGTTGACGATCTCCTCCGACTTGCGGCTCTGGTCGCGTTGGGCGGCAGTGGCCGCGCCGGCCGGTTGGCGCTGACTGGCGCCGGGCAATTCATTGCCGACCGTGACCTCGTTGCCGTTGCCTTCGTTCGAGGCGGAGGTTTCCTCGCGAGTTTGGCTGGAACGAATAACGCGGCCGTCCGGGTCGTATTTGTCCGAGGTCTGGGTGATGCGGTTGAAATCGAAATCGGCGGCGACTTGCACGCGCGAATGGCTCGGTCCGACGACGGAGGAGACGATCGACTCCACCTGTTCGCGCAAGTGCTTTTCGAACGTCGCCTGCCGCTCGTCGGCGGCGACGTCGCCGCCGGTCGTGCCATCACTGGCGCCATCCGCCAGTAATTGGCCTTGCTCATCGACGATCGATATACGCTGCGGCTGGAGTCCACTTACCGCAGTGGCGACCAGGTGGCGGATGGCGCGCACTTGCGACGGATCGAGCGTACCGCGCAGCTTGAGCACGATCGACGCGGACGGATCGATCTTGTCGCGCGAAAATAGCGGCCGATCCGGCAATACAAGATGCACGCGGGCGTCCTGGACTTGATCGAGCGTACGAATCGTGCGCGCCAGCTCGCCTTCGAGCGCCCGCAGGTTGTCGATGTTCTGTACGAAGCTTGTGGTGCCCAGCGCGTCCGACTTGTCGAAGATTTCGTAGCCAACGCCACCGCCCTTGGGCAGGCCGTTCTCGGCAAGTGTCATACGCAGCCGCGCCACCATATCGCGCGGCACCATGATGCTATTGCCGTCATTGCGCAGTTGGTAGGTGACGCCCTCGCGATCGAGTTCCTTGGCGATCGAAGCGGAATCCTCCAACGACAGGTCGGTGAACAGGGGCGTCATCTGCGGCGTCGTTACGCGCAGCATGAGGAAGGCGAAGAAGCCGATCAGCGCGATAGTGACCGCGCCCATCGCCGCAATGCGCGGCGCACCGAGCGTTTTGGCGAACTCCACCAGACTTTGCACCGAGCTTCCCCCGCGGAGCGACGCTCAAGCGTCTCACCCGGCAAGATTTGCCCGGTGGATGGTTAGCGCCCGGTTAATAAAGTTTGGAAATGCGCATAATCCAGGTTCCGTCATCGTGAGCTGGGGCGCGTAGCGCCGGCCGCGAAGGGGCGCGGCGACGAAGTGGCGGATCGAATCAAAACGCCGGCTGCGGGCGGCCGGCGTTGGCAATTCGGTAAGGTCGATTAAGCGCGAGTTACTGGCGATATTGCTGGATGCGGGTCGTGCGCAATCCGGCCAGGCCGTGCTGGTCGATCGAGTATTGCCAGGACAGGAATTCCTCGACCGTCAGCGTGTAGCGGCTGCAGGCCTCTTCAAGCGACAGTAACCCGCCGCGTACGGCGGCGACCACTTCTGCCTTGCGGCGGATGACCCAACGCTTCGTCCCCGGCGCCGGCAAATCGGCGATAGTCAGGGGGGAACCGTCCGGCCCGATGACGTATTTGACCCTCGGGCGATGGGGTTCGGTCATATCAACTCTCACAAACTCGACAACTACAGACGGTGACCTTACGCACGGCCGCTTAAAATTTGCCTAAGCGGCGCACGCAATTGGCCGCAATTCGCAGCACCTATGCCGATGAATGGCGGTTTTGCTCGGCCGGCGCCAAAAATCATGGCCGCACGTACGGGTCCGCACCCGGCCGGTACGTGATAGCCGCTACAGCAGTTGGTTCAGATTATTGACGCTGGTGTTGAGGTTGCTGATCGAGCTGTTAAGAGCGTTCAGACTGCCGAGACTGCCGTTATTGATCGATTGGACCGCGGTGATGGGGTAGCTCTGTCCGTTCACCGTGAGTTGCGGCGGGCTCTGGCTGAGATTGATTCCGCTGACGGTGCCTTGGGTCTGCGTGGTGACGGTGACCGTCTGACCGCTGGCGCCGGTGGCGTTGATCGCCAGGGTGTACTGGCCGGCAGGCCACGTCACGCCATTATTGCCTTGGCCGTTCCAGGCATAAGTCTGAGTGCCGGCAGTCAGGGACACGGTTCCCGTGTAAGCCGTCTGACCGGTCGAACTCGTGATCGTGACATTGGCCGTCGCCGGCGACGGCGAGTTCAACGACCAAGTGGCCGGCGAACCGGCCGCAAGGGTCGCGGTCGAGCCGCTGAGGGTGACATTGGCGCCGAGGTATTGCATCGCCGAGGTCGCTTCCGAAGTCTGCTGCAACGAGATCAGCGTCTGCATATTGGTGTTCATGTCGACCTGCTGTTGGACCGAGGTGAACTCGACCAGTTGCTGGGTGAACTGATTGGTGTCGAGCGGATCAAGCGGGTCCTGGTTCTGCAACTGCGTGGTCAGCAAGGTCAGAAACGAATTGAAATTGTCGGCGAGCTGCGCCAATCCGGCGTTGTCCGTGCTGGCACTGCTGTTGGTGGTGGAGCTTGGGGTGGTGGTCGTCGGAATTGCGGTGGTCGTCGTCATGGTCGATCCTCAGACAATCGCTGTTCACACTGTGATGTCTATTCCGCCGCCGAGACCGAACCGCGAGTAGATCTGCGTCGTGTCGACGGGGGACAGGTTCGCGTCGGGAACGACAAGCTGCTGTGCCGGGCCGGGCTGTGCGTTGCCGCCGCCGTTGTTTTGCCCGGCGAAAGATTGATCGCGGAGCGAGAATTGCAGGCCGTTCTCCGCTGTCTTTAAGCCGGCTTGTTCGAGCGCGCGTTCGAGCTGCGGCTGCTGGCTTTGCAAGAGCGTCAGCGTCTCGGGACGGTCGACGGTGACGTGCGAGGTCACCTGGCCGCTCGAGTCGACGTCGAGGCGCACGTCGATACGGCCGAGTTCCGGCGGATCGAGTCTGATGTCGAACTGATTGGACCCGGCCTGCGCGCGGGAAGCAATGGCGATCGGAAGACCGGCGATCGAAACGGCGGCCGCCGAGGCCGCGGAGGATGCCGCCGCCGTTGCCGGGGTCGGAGCCGTATTTGTCGCGACGATACCGAAACTCGGCAGTCCCGCGCTGGCAGCCCTCACGGTATCGGGTGCACTCTGTGCATTCGAGGACGCAGCCGGCGCAACCGTCAGGGCGGCATCCAGACGCGCCGTGGCGAGGTTTGCAGCCGGCAAGGCGGCGATAACCTGCTGCGACGCTGTGGCGTCGGCAGTCGGCGTTTGTTGGCCCGACGAGCTGCCGGGCGTCCGCGCGCCGGCGGCTGTGTTCGTCGAAGGACCCGATTGCTCCGCGCTAGCACCCGCCGTCGCGGTCTTGGCGTTCTGCGCCGGCTGCGTCGTTGACTGACCAGACTGAGTAGTCTGAGGAGTCTGACTGGTCTGAGAAGCGTGAGAAATCTGGCCGTCGAGGCGTGACAAATTCGTCCGCCCGTGTGCTTGGATGCCGATCGTGCCGGTTACCGGCGTTCCATTGGCCGCGGCCGGCGTGGCCTCAGAGACGGTGTTGGCTACCACGATTGCCGCGACGGGCGCCGGTGAATTCGCCGCCGCGGCTGGCGCCGTTGACGCAGCACTTCCACCGGCGCTTGTTGCGCTAGCGTCGGTCCGATCATCGTCGGCATCGGGTGCCGATTTTTTGTTCGCCGGCACCGGCGAGTCGGGCGTTGTTGAGGCGCTTTGCACGTTCGCCGCCGCGGCCGGCGCGACTTCCGTCGCCGCGGCGGTCGCCGCAGCGGCGGCTGCCGGCGCCGATGACGTCGCCGCCGGCGGTGCCGGTGACGAAGCCGACCCCGCTGCCCCCGGCGCCGCTGTCGCTGCGGTCGCGGGGTCCGCGCTATTGTCGCTGGACGAGTCTTGTTGGACGACAGTCGTCGCGTTTGGGGTCGCTGCCGCATTTGGGCTCGCGACCGAGGTCGCTTTGGCGGTTGCGGCTCTCTGTTTTATGGCAGTTATGGCACTTGTGGATGAATTCGCGGCGCTTGGCGCGCCCGTGGCTTGGCTGGAGCCGAAATCAAAATTGTCTTTATTTCCCGACGAGCCGTTCGTCGGCGCCGACGTCTGTTGCGCCGCTTGCGATGGACTGGCGGGCGGATTTGCAGCCGGATTTCCAGCAATCTGGGGCGGGCTCGCCGACGCCGACGTGCTGGCGTCGACCAAGGCCGCGAACGGCTGCGAGACGGTGTCTTGGTCGGGCGTGGATGCCTGCATTCGCGACGGTGACGAGAGCGAAACCACGGCAGGGAAATCTGACGCTATACTCGGCATACTCGACACGCTTGGACCCCTGGAAGCGACATGAACCTGTTGTCTGCTTGCAACCAGCGGGCCAGTGCGGCACGCCGGACAAAGCACGTGAATTCAATGCGTTAAGTGTCCGCTCCGAGGGACGAACGCGGCAGCGCTTGCAACGGAACCGGCAATTCTTGCCGTGCGGTTCCGCCGCGGCGGACGCGCCGACCGTGGCGGAGTGCCGCGGCGACCCATATAATAATGGGCGATCGAGGCGGCGGATCATCGGCCGCTGGCTGGGAACACCCGCATGGCGTTGAACATACTCGATATCGAGGGACGGCCGTCCGCTACGCGCGTCGTCGTCGCCATGTCGGGCGGCGTCGATTCCTCGGTCACCGCCGCGCTTTTAGCCGAGGCTGGCTACGACGTCGTCGGCATCACGCTGCAGCTTTACGATCACGGCGCCGCAACCCACCGCAAGGGCGCCTGCTGCGCTGGCCGCGACATCCATGACGCCCGCGCCGTGGCCGAGCGCATCGGCATCCCGCATTACGTCCTCGACTACGAGGATCGGTTCAAGGAAGCGGTGATCGACCGCTTTGCCGAGAGCTATGTGGCCGGCGAAACGCCGGTGCCGTGCGTGGAATGCAATCAGTCGATAAAATTCCACGACCTTCTGCAAACCGCGCGCGAGCTCGGCGCCGCCGTATTGGCCACCGGCCATTACGTCGCATCGCGCGCGCTGCCCGATGGCGCCCGTGCGCTGTATCGCGCCCGCGAAACCGAGCGCGACCAGAGCTATTTCCTGTTCGCCACCACGACCGCCCAGCTCGATCAGTTGCGTTTCCCGCTCGGCGATCGCACCAAGGCGGAAACCCGTGAACTGGCGCGTCGTTTCGGCCTTTCTGTCGCCGACAAGCAGGACAGCCAGGACATCTGCTTCGTGCCGAGCGGGCATTATGGGGATCTCATCGAGCGATTACGGCCGGGCGCCGCCGGCCCGGGCGAAATCGTCGACCTCAATGGTCGCGTGCTCGGCCGTCATGACGGCATCATCCATTTCACCGTCGGTCAACGGCGCGGGCTCGGTATCGCCACTGGCTCGCCGCTTTACGTCGTCCGGCTCGACGCCGCCTCGCGGCGCGTCGTGGTCGGTCCGCGCGACGCGCTGCGTACCAGCCGCATGCAATTGCGCGACATCAATTGGCTTGGCGACGGGGCGATCGACGAGGCGCTGGCGCATTATCCGGAAGTTTTCGTGAAGGTTCGTTCCACGCGACCGCCGCGGCCGGCTTGGCTGCGCAGCGGCGCCGGCGGCGGTATCGAAGTCGAGTTGATCGCTGGCGAGGACGGTGTGTCACCCGGACAGGCTTGCGTGTTCTACGACGCGGCCGAAGGCCAGGCGCGCGTCTTGGGCGGCGGCGTCATCGCCGGCACCGTGGCGACCGCGCAGGTCAAGAACGCGCTCGGTGCTGACATGGCGGCCGCCAAATAATTTTTGGTGGAGCACGATCTTATCGGGAAGCCGGTGTCCATCCCCGGATCGAATCCGGGGGCGGGCGTTTCCGGATCATGCTCTAATCCCACAAAGTTCGAAGTGATGCGCGAGAGCCATGATTTCCGATGATGGCCGAACTCGATAAAGCCGGCATCGCCAAAGCCTATGCACGTTGGGCGCCGATCTACGACATCGTATTTGGTGCAGTGTTTGCGCGCGGCCGCAAGGCATCGATTGCGGCGGCCGAACGTATCGGCGGCCGCATTCTTGAAGTCGGAATCGGCACCGGCTTGTCGCTGCCTGATTATTCGGCGTCGAGCCGGCTGATCGGCGTCGATTTATCGGCGCCGATGCTGCGCAAGGCCAAGGCGCGCGTCGCCCGGCACCGGCTGACCAATGTCGATGGGCTCGCCGTGATGGATGCGCAGCATCTGGGTTTTAAGGATGCGGCGTTCGACGTCGTCGTCGCCCAGTATGTCATCACGACCGTGCCGGACGCCGAAGCGACGCTCGACGAATTCGCCCGCGTCATAAGATCCGGCGGCGAGATTATCCTGGTGAATCACCTCGGTGCCGACGCAGGCCTGCGCGCGACTTTGGAACGATGGCTCACGCCGCTGGCACGGCGGCTCGGCTGGCAGCCGGAATTCGGCTGGGCGCGGCTCGAGCGCTGGGCCGCGCGTCACGGCGGCGTGCACGTCGTCGAGCGGCGGCCGATGCCGCCGCTCGGGCATTTTTCGCTGATCCGGTTTGCGCGGATCGGCGTGTCGTCAGCTAGTTGAGAATTGCGTTACGGAAACGATTCAGCCGCGGCGTTCGGCTTCCCAATGGCCGGAGCATGCCGATGCCGATGACTGTCCGATCCAGAGGCCATGGCCGTAATCGCCGGAAAGCTCGCCGGTGCCGCTGGCGCGCTGCCCGCCGGCACTGACGCTGACGCTGACGCGGCCACGCGCGTCGACGTGCCCGGAAACGTTGAACGACGGGTCGTCATACGAGACTTCTGCCGTTGCCTATATTCAACGCATAGCGGTAGGCGCGATCGCAGGTGCCGGCATCGGTCACGATCAAAACGCTCCATTTGCCGTCGAATGGTGTACGTGCAATAGCGGCCGGCGCGCTGCATAGCGATCCCGTTAGTGTCAGGGCCGTCAGACCAGCGAAAATAACGCTGTGCTTTTTTACGGCCATCACGAGCTCCTGTCAGAATTGCACTGATCGCAAATTCGGCAGGACCTGAAGGCTCGATCGGTCCGCCGCGCGTCGGCGCTGCATATATGGCGCGACCTCGCAAAGCGCGAGAGGCGGTTCATCCGCGACAATCCTTGCTTAAGAGCAGGGTGACAACGCCATCACGGGAGCCGGGTAAGAGCCAAAAACAGTATCCTTTGGCCGACCGATCCCCCTGTCCGGCTTGCTTGCCATAGGAGCGAAATCCCGCTTGGAAAGGCGGCTTTAGTGGCATAAATGTGCGGTCTCAGCCTTAGACCCGAGCGGCCCTGCGGCGCCTAAGCCGCTGGGTTCTTTGGCTAAGTGCCTGATGAGGTTGGCGGAGTAGCTCAGCTGGTTAGAGCAGCGGAATCATAATCCGTGTGTCGGCGGTTCAAATCCGTCCTCCGCTACCAACCATTCCTAAGCCGCTCAATTCTTGACGGCGTAGTCGCGCAAAATCTCCGGCTTGAACGCGAGCCCATGGCCCGGCCGCTCCGGCGCGGTGATCGTGCCGTTCACCACCGGCACCGGGTCGACCCACAGATCTTCGCCAAGCCCCATGTCCTCGATCCATAATCCGTTCGGGATCGACGCAAGGAGTTGCACGTTCAATTCGGGAAACAGATGCGGCGCGATTGTCATGCCCCAGGTGTCGGCGAGTGTCGCGATCTTGCGCAAATCGGTCAAGCCGCCGCGCATCGGATCGGGTTGCAGGATCGGCAGGCACGGATTTTCGAAAAACGGTTTGAGGTCGAAGCGCGTGAAATGGGTTTCACCGCCGACGATGCGCAGATCGAGCGCTTCGGCGATGCGAAAGTATCCGGCGTAATCGTCCGGCAACACCGGCTCTTCGAGCCAGTACACATCATAGTCCTGAAACTTGCGCCCCATCTGGATGGCGATATCGGCGGTCCAGCCCATATTGACGTCGATCATGATGTCGATGTCCGGACCCAACGCCTCGCGCATGCGCCGGACATTGTCGAGATCCGTGGCGAGATCGACCGTGTGCGCGACCTGCATCTTGATCGCCTTGTAACCGCGCTCTTTGTAATGCAGCGCCTTGGCGATCATGCCGTCGCCGCCTGAGCCGCGGAAGCAACCGCTGCCATAGGCCGGTAGTTGCGCGCGGAAATGTCCCCACAGCCGATGCAGCGGCAGCTTGGCGCGCTTGCCGAGCGCGTCCCATAACGCGATATCGAGCGCCGACATCGCCATGGTCGCGATGCCGCCGCGGCCATAGGTGATGGTGGTCTTCCACAAATCCTGCCAGATCGCCTCGACCGCGCTGGCGTCCTTGCCAATCACGCGCGGGATGATGCACTCGTCGAGACATGCCGCGATAGTTTTAATGCCGGGCCGGAACAGCAGCAGATAGCCCATGCCGACGATGCCGCCCTTGGTCTCGACCTCGAGCACCAGGATGTTGCGGGTGTCGCCAAAATGGTGGCCCTTGAGCCACGGCGTATCGGGCCACGGCGCGCGCAGCATGGTGGTGCGGATGGCGGTGATGGTCATGTCGGATGCATCGGTCATGGCGGGCGCTTTCGTTCGGGCTCGCGGGCCTCATTTCTTACGGGGTCGCAATTTTACAGGCAATCCCCGCCGTTCCATTATGCGCGGTGGCGCAACTCGATACCAAGTGACACGCGCTCGCCTTAGTCTGCTGACAAGGCAGCTCCGCGGCGGAGGGTATTGTGGCCTCGACGATTAATGTTGCCGCCTTTAGCGACGCGCTCGTCGTGCTCGGCACCGCGGGCATCGTGGTGCCGATCGTCAGCCGGCTGGGTTTCTCTCCGGTCCTTGCCTATCTCGGCGCCGGCGCGCTGTTGGGGCCGCTCGGCTTGGGCTCGCTGATCAATTCGGTTCCAGCGTTATTCTGGTTCACGGTCGGCGACGCCAAGGACGTTGCCGGCATCGCCGAGCTCGGCATTGTCTTCCTCTTGTTCCTGATCGGCCTCGAACTGTCGCTGCATCGGCTGTTGACCATGCGGCGGCTGGTTTTCGGCCTCGGCGGATTGCAGGTGCTCATCACCACCGCGCTGCTCGCCGGCGGTGCGGTCTATTTCGGGAAAAGTCCCTCGGAGGCGATCATCCTCGGCGGGAGCCTGTCGCTGTCCTCGACCGCGATCGTGCTCGAACTGCTTTCGCGGCAGGAGCGCCTGACCACCAATGTCGGGCGCGCCAGCTTTGCCGTGCTGCTCCTGCAAGACCTCGCCGTCATTCCGATCTTGATGTTCATCTCGCTTCTGGCAGCGGGTCCGAGCGGCTCGGTGCTGGCGAGCCTCGGCCGGGCCTTGTTGCAGGCCGCGCTCGCGCTCGCCGTCATTGTCGTATTCGGTCGCGTGCTGTTGCGGCCGCTATTCCGAATGGTCGCGGCAACCCGCTCACGCGATCTCTTCATCGCCACGACCTTGTTCGTCATCATCGCGGCCGGCGTCATCGCCAATCAGGCCGGCCTGTCCATGGCGCTCGGCGCCTTCGTTGCCGGGCTGCTTCTCGCCGAGACCGAATACCGCAAGGCGATCGAAGCGACTATCGAGCCGTTCAAGGGACTGTTGCTCGGCATTTTCTTCTTCACCGTCGGCATGGACATCGACGTGCGTGAACTGCTGCGCGAACCGCTGCTGCTCGCCGCCGCGGTCGTCGGGTTGATCGCCGTCAAGTCGCTGCTGATCGTCGGCCTCGCAAGATTATTCCGGTTATCGTGGCCGGTCGCGATCGAGATGGGATTGTTACTCGGTCCCGGCGGTGAATTCGCGTTTGTCGGCATCGGTGCGGCGGCCGCGGCAGGCTTGATCGACGCGCGCCTCGCGACTTTTGCGCTCGCCGTCACCTCGGTCACCATGGCGCTGACGCCGCTATTATCATTCGCGGCGCGGCGTTTCGCTTCGCGCCTGCGGGCGGCCGGTGCCGCACCGTCGGAGCTGACGGCACGGCCGAGCGCCGGCCAAAAACACGCGATCGTCGTCGGCTACGGCCGCGTCGGCAAGATGGTGTGCGCGCTGCTCAGGGAGCACGGCATTCCCTTTATCGCTGCGGATTCCGATGCCCACACTGTGACGCATGACCGTCGCGAAGGTCACGACGTCTATTACGGCGACGCTGCCGATCCGAAGTTTCTCGAGGTCTGCGGCCTGGCTAACGCCGCCGGCGTCATTATTACAATCCACGACCGCGATCTGATCGACAGCGTCGTCGAACATGTGCGCGCCATGCGCTCCGATGTCATCATTGTCTCGCGGGCACGCGACGCCAACCATGCGCGGCATCTTTATCAACTTGGCGCCACCGACGCGGTACCCGAAACCGTTGAGGCAAGTCTTCAATTGGCCGAAGCGGCGCTGGTCGGGCTCGGAGTTCCGCCCGGGCCTGTCATCGCGTCGCTGCACGAAAAACGCGATGAATTGCGTCGCACCTTGCAGCAAGCCGCGCGCGAGGCGGGGCGGGATAAAATTCATTCGGTCAAAGCGAAGGCGCCACGGTTGCGCCGTCGGACCTAAGTTAGGCTGGCGGTGCGGTGCCGGCAGATTTCCGCGTCGAAATAACGTCGAGAATATCGTCGGCGCGTTTCATGGCTTCAGACCCTGGCGAGATAGGGCTCAAGCGCCGCGAGGCTTTCGAGATTATGGGCCGGCGCGAACAGATCGATATAGGGCAGGGCGGCCTGCATCCCGCGCGCCTGCGGAGAATAGTCGCGCCAGCCGATCAGCGGATTAAGCCAGATGATTTTTTTGCAGCGGCGGCGCAGATGGCGCATTTCCTCGGCCAGTTGCTCCGGCGCGCCGGTGTCATAGCCGTCGGAAACGATCATCAAAGCGGTGCGCGAATTGATGACGCGGCGCGCGTGCCAGCGATTGAAGGTGGCAAGGCTCTCACCGATCCGGGTGCCGCCGCCGATCCCCTGCGCCATCAGCGACAGTTTTTCGACGGCCCGCGTCACGTCGCGGTCGCGCAGCGACGGCGAGACATGGGCGAGGCGGGTGTGAAACACGAACGCCTCGGCCTCGCGGAAGGAATCGACGACGCCGTGCAAGAAACGCACGAAAAACGCGGTGTAGAGGCTCATCGAGCCCGAGGCATCGAGCAGCACGACGAGGCGAAGCGGTTTAATCTTGCGGCGGCGCCAGGCGAGATCGATCAGCGTGCCGCCGTGCGAAATATTGCGATGAATGGTGCGGCGCAGATCGAGCCGGCGCCCGCGGCGGTGGATTTGCTCGCGGCGAATGAGGCGCGCGCGCATCACGCGGGCGAGCTGCGCGGCGAGCGCATGCGTCGCGGCGACGTCGTCTGGATCGACGATGTGACGCAGGTCGGCGGCAGTCAATACTTCGGCGCGCGAGGCGCCTTCGCGGCGGCCGCGGCCCTCCGCGGCGCTTGCGGCATCGCTGTCGCTGCGCCGCTCGACATGGTCGGGCAGGCCGAGCGCTTCCTGCGGCACATGCGCTTCGGCAAGCCGCCGCGCCGGCGCGTGGCTCTCCTGCGGCACTCCTGAAAGCACTTGCCGCTGCCGCATGCCGCGGCCCTGCCAGAACGCGTCGAAAATGTCGTCGAACCGCTCCCAGTCGGAATGCGTCGCGCAGAACAGCGACCGCAAAGCCGGCTTGAGCGAGGTGGGACGGAGCGCGGCGGGCGAGGTCAGCACTTGCAGCGCGTCGCGCGTTTCGGCAAGGCCGACGCGGAAACCGTTATCGCGTAGCGTGCGCGCAAAGCCGGCGAGGCGGCGGCGCGTGGGCGCGCCAATTGGGTTATTACGCTCATTCCCGCGCAAGCGGGAATCCAGTGCTTGGTCCCCGCTTGCGCGGGGACGAGCGGTTCGAGGAATGGCTGCGCTCATTCACGCCACCTTGCCGAGGAGCCGCTCGCTCACTTCGCGGGTGACGCGGGCGCGATCCTCGTGCGTCTTGAGCAAACAAATCATGGTCTCGTAAACCGTCTCCGGTTCCTGCCGCAGGTCGTGCACTTCGAGCCCGGCAAGCGTCGCTGCCCAATCGAGCGTCTCGGCGACGCCGGGGACTTTGCGCAAATCTTCCTGGCGCACCGCCGCAACCATGCGCGCGATCTGTAGCGCGAGCGTGGTGTCGATCCCCGGCGTGCGGGTGAGAATAATTTTTGCCTCGCGATCCACCTCGGGAAAATCGACGTAGTGGTAGAGACAGCGGCGGCGCAACGCGTCGGATAATTCGCGCGTGCCGTTCGAGGTGAGCACCACGCGCGGGATCGAGATCGCCTTGATGGTACCGAGCTCGGGAATGCTGACCTGAAAGTCGGAAAGAAGCTCCAGCAAAAACGCCTCGAACTCCTCGTCGGCGCGGTCCACTTCGTCGATTAAGAGCACCGGCGGCGAGGCGCGCCGGATGGCGGCGAGCAGCGGCCGTTCCAGGAGATATTTTTCGGAGAAGATGTGCTCCTCGATGGTGTCGGCATTCTCGCCGATGCCTTCGCGGGTTTTTATGGCGAGCAGCTGACGCTGATAATTCCACTCGTAGAGCGCGGCGTTCTGGTCGAGGCCCTCGTAGCATTGCAGCCGGATGAGCTCGGCGCCGTGCACGGCGGCCAGCGCCTTGCCGACTTCGGTCTTGCCGACGCCGGCTTCGCCTTCAAGCAGCAGCGGCCGCTTGAGAAAATCCATCAGCCAAAGCGCGGTGGCGATATCGCGATCGGCGACATAGCCGACGGCGGCAAGTTTTTCGGAAATGTCGTCACGCTTGAGGGTCATGGTTCGCCATTCCGAGCGCCGTAGGGGCGAGTTTCAAACCCGCCCCTACGCTCGTTCGTTTGGAATGACAACGCCTCACCCATGCAGCCCGAGCTTCTCCGCGGCCGTCCAGATGCGCCAATGGTCGTGCGGCATCTGGATATGGGTCGAGCCCAAGAATGCGAAGGCGTCGTTGATCGCGTTTGAGAAGCACGGCACGCCGCCGACATTCGGGCTTTCGCCGACGCCCTTGGCGCCGATCGGATGGTGCGGCGACGGCGTCGTGGTCCAATCGGTCTCCCAATGCGGCGTTTCGACTGCGGTCGGCAGGAAATAATCCATGAGCGAGGCGGTCGTCACGTTGCCGTCGTCGTCGTAATGGATCTCCTGGCCCATGGCGATGCCGAAGGCTTCGGTCAAGCCGCCGTGGATCTGGCCTTCGATGATCATCGGATTGATCCGCGTGCCGCAATCGTCGAGCGCGTAGAAGCGCCGGATCTTGGTCATGCCCGTGTCGACATCGACGTCGACGACGCAGATATAGGCGCCGAACGGAAAAGTGAAATTCGGCGGATCGTAATAGTCGACCGCCTCCAGTCCGGGCTCCATGCCGGGCGGCACTTCGTGATAGGCCGCCCAGGCGAGCTCGGTCATGGTCTTGAAGCGCTCCGGATTGCCTTTCACCCGGAAGCGATCGACGTCCCATTCGAGATCGTCGTCGTGCACTTCGAGCATGTAGGCGGCGATCATCTGCGCCTTGGCCTTGATCTTGCGGCAAGCCATGGCGGTTGCTGCGCCCGACACCGGCGTCGAGCGCGAGCCATAGGTGCCGAGCCCATAGGGCGCGGTGTCGGTATTGCCTTCCTCGACCATGATGTTGTCGGCGGGCAGGCCAAGCTCGGTGGCGATGATCTGAGCATAGGTCGTCTCGTGACCCTGGCCCTGCGACTTGGTGCCGAGGCGGCAGATGCCGCTGCCGGTCGGATGAATGCGGATTTCCGCGGAATCGAACATGGCGATGCCGAGAATGTCGCAGGCGCGCGACGGGCCGGCGCCGACGATCTCGGTGAAGAAGGCAACGCCGATGCCCATCAGGTCGCGGGTTTCGCCGCGCTTGAAGGCTTCGCGTTTGCCCTTCTGCTCGTCGCGCAGCTTCTTGTAGTTCACCGTTTCCATCGCCTTGTTCATGGCGGTCTGATAGTCGCCGAAATCGTACTGCCAACCGAACGCGGACGTGTACGGGAATTGCTCGCGCCGGATCAGGTTCTTCATGCGAAATTCGGCGGCATCCATGCCGAGCTTTTGCGCCATGATGTCCATGGCGCGCTCGATGCAATAGGCCGCTTCGGTGACGCGGAACGAGCAGCGATAGGCGACGCCGCCCGGCGCCTTATTGGTATAGACGCCGTCGACCAGACAATAGGCGGTTGGGAAATCGTACGAACCGCTGATGATGCTGAACAGGCCCGCGGGCCATTTGGTGGCGTTGGCGCAAGCGTCGAACGCGCCATGGTCGGCAATGGTGTAACAGCGCATCGCCGTCACCCTGCCGTCCTTGGTCGCGGCGATTTCCATATCCATGTGGAAATCGCGCGCGAACGCCGTGGTGGAGAGGTTCTCGATGCGATCCTCGACCCATTTCACCGGCCGCCCGGTCACGATCGAGGCGACGATCGAGCAGATATAGCCCGGATAGGCGCCGACCTTGTTGCCGAAGCCGCCGCCGATGTCGGGTGAGATGACGTGGATCTTGTGCTCGGGGATTTTCGAGATCAGCGAGCCGACCGTGCGGATGACATGCGGCGCCTGGAACGTGCCCCACAGTGTCAGCTCGCCCTTGATCTTGTCGAACGAGGCGACGCACTGGCAGGTCTCGAGCGGGCAAGGGTGGACGCGCGGATAAACGATAAACTCCCGGATCGTGACGTCGGCCTTGGCGAACGCGGCGTCGGTCGCCGCCTTGTCGCCCGCTTGCCAGGAAAAGACGTGATTGTAGTGCTTGCGCTTGCCGTGCGCGCCGTCGGTCTTGTCCTTGAGATCCTCGCGGATTACCGGTGCGTCTTTGGACATCGCCTTGAGCGGATCGACGTTGACGGGTAGCTGCTCGTATTCGACTTCGACCAGCTCGACGGCGTCGGCCGCGGCCTCGCGGCTTTCGGCGATGACGAAGGCGACTTCCTGGTTCTGGAACAGCACCTTGCCGTCGGCGAGCACCATCTGCACGTCGCCGGCGAGCGTCGGCATCCAGGCGAGATTGACGGTTTTGAGCGTCTCGGCGGTGATCACCGCGACGACGCCGGGCACCGCCGCGGCCTTGGCGGTGTCGATCTTCTTGACGCGGGCGTGGGCGTATGGCGAACGCACCAGGTCGCCATAGAGCATGCCGGGCAGCTTGAGATCGTCGACGTAATTGCCCTTGCCCTGGGTGAAACGGATGTCCTCGACGCGCTTACGCTTACAGCCCATGCCTTCAAGCTTGGCGGCGCGTTCCGCGGAGGTGGGGGTCATGTCGTTCATTCTGCGGCCTCCTGGAACGGCACGCCGTTGAGCTTGGCGGCGGCGAATTGAATGGCTTTGACGATGTTCTGATAGCCGGTGCAGCGGCACAGATTGCCGGAAATCCCGTAGCGGATTTCCTCCTCGCTCGGATTCTTGTTTTCCTGGAGCAGCCGATAGGCGCGCGTGATCATTCCCGGCGTGCAGAAGCCGCATTGCAGCCCGTGCATCTCGCGAAAGCCTTCCTGCAGCGCGTGCAACGTGCCGTCGGCATTAGCGATGCCTTCGATGGTGCGGATGTCGGCGCCGTTGGCCTGCACCGCAAATACGGTGCAGGATTTCACCGATTTGCCGTCGAGATCGACGGTGCAGGCGCCGCAATGGCTGGTCTCGCAGCCGATATGCGGGCCGGTGAGATTGATTTGCTCGCGCAGGAAGTGGATGAGGAGCGTGCGCGGCTCGACCAAAGCCTCGACGGTCTTGCCGTTGATCTTCATCTCGACTTGAGATTTGGCCATTGGTCTCTCTCCCTATAATCTTTTCTGGAGCATGATCTTTTCCGAAAGCCGGATTCCACTTTTCGAGATCATGCTCTAGCCGCGGGCGAGCGATTTGGCGCGGGCGAGCGCGCGGGTGAGCATCACGCCCGCCATTTTGGTGCGATATTGCGCCGGTCCGCGGGCGTCCTCGGCGGGCGAAGTGATCGCTTCGGCGGCGGCGACGGCGCGCTTGACCGTTGCCGCATCCAGCGCCGAGCCGGCAAGGATTTTTGCCGCTTCTTCCGCGAACAGCGGCTTGTCGGCGACATTGGTCAGCCCGATCGCGCAACTATCGACTTTGCCGCCTTTCATTGTCAGCACCACGGCGGCGGCAGCGGTGGCAAAATCGCCGATCTTGCGTTTGAGTTTCTCGTAGGCATAGCCGTGGCCGGCGCCCGGCACCGGAATGCGGATGGCGGTCAACACTTCGCCGCCTTGCAACGCCGTAGAATAAAGTCCCTGGTAAAATCCGCGCGCCGCAATCTTGCGTTCTCCGCTTTTGCCGGAGACATGATAGGTCGCGTTCAGGCACAGCATCAGCGCCGGCATGTCATTGGCCGGATCGCCGTTCGCGACATTACCGCCGAGCGTGCCGAGATAGCGCACCTGCGGATCGGCGATTTGCAGCGCGGTCTCGCGCATGATCGGGATCTTGGCTGTCAGCAATTCCGACGCGATCAGGTCGTGTTGCGTCGTCATGGCGCCAATGACGACGTCGTTGCCGTCGCTGCGGACGCCCTTGAGCTCGGCGATGCCGGCGAGGTCGACGAGGTTGGCCGGGGTGGCGAGACGCAGCTTCATTGTCGGAATGAGGCTATGCCCGCCGGCGAGCGCGCGGCCGTCGTCGCCGAGCTTGGCGAGAAGGCCGACCGCTTCTTGGACGGATTTCGGGCGATGGTAGTTAAAGGATCCAGGAATCACGGCATCCTCCCCTGGCGCATGCCGGTCGTCCGCGCGCAATATTGCGGTCGAACCTGACTGCGCTCGAAAGCCACTATACAGGAATTTTGCGCGAGGCCGATATGGCTTTTCCAGCCGCCACCAGCCGTTGGGCCGCTCGGACTACTTATGTCATTCCCGTGACGTTCAGCCCGCGAGACCGGACCGCAGCACGGGCGAGGCGGTCTTGGCGGGCGCCGCAGCCGTCGGAGCGACGGCCTTCGACATTGGCGCTTGCTTGGGCGTTTCTTTGGGCTGCGCCACGGTCGGGCCGGCGATACCGGGCCGGCACGCTTCCGAATGCGCCGTTTCCAACACATAGCGGAGCGCCTCGGCCTGCACTCGCGGTGATTTATCGATGGTGAGATGATCGATCCCGGGGTCGCCGGAAAAATCGACATTGCTGAGCGTGCCGTGGAAGCCGACGCCGGGCCGCATATAGGCGTAGCTGCGTTGCGTCAGATTGATCACGCAAGCTACGTTGCGCGGCGCGGCATAGGAGCCGGTGCCATCGACGGGAACGACGAGCGCGACCGGCACGCCTTGCGCATTTAATTGCTGCGCCATCGTCATCACGGCGTCGGCGCCGAGCGAATGACCGACCAGCATATACGGTCCGTGGTCGCCGGCGCGGTACATCTGCACGATCCGATCGACGATGGAGTCGGCGAGGGTGTGATTATAAACGCTGGCATCAATACCGTGGCGCGCGATCTGCGCCGCGATCTGGTCCATGCCGAGCGAGAAAATGTTCAATAGTCCGCGCATCAGATAAACGTGCGGTTGCGATATGTCCTGATGCGATGAGACTTGATGCGATGAGACTTGGCGTGCGGCAAGCTTTGTCGCGCCGTGCGCGCCGGGGGGCAGCAGCATCAGCCCGGTGAGGATCGCGGCGCCGGCGCCGAGGCGGCTCGAAAGTGATGATTTTGCAATGGAATTTCCGGCGCGCGACATCGCACCACTCCACGCTACGCTACACAGACTACGGCGAGGACTATGGCGAAACGGGGTAAAAATTTCCTTGTGATCAGCGGCTATTCGGCGCTTTTCGGCTGGCGGGTTCGCGCCCGATCGGCCGGGTGGCCGCCCGCAACGGCGCGCGCCGCAGGCCGGCAAGCGTATCCAGGAAATCGGCGAACCAGTTCTGCACCGACGCCGCTTTCAGCTTGCGCGCCATGCGCCGCCAACGTTCGCGCCGCTCCTCGACGGTCGGGACCCGTCAGCTCAAAAGTTCCACGCGCCCGGTTTTGAGCTCGTAAATGCCGCCGACTATGCGGATCTTCTTGTCGTCCACGAATGATTTCAGGATCGGCGCGGCTGATTTCAGTTTTTCGACGTTGAGCGTGACATTGCGGTGGATCGCGTTTGCCAGCAAATCGCCGGGCTGACTTTGGACGGCTTCGACCGCCGGCCGGATGGCGGCGACCAGCGACGGCAAGTGACCGGGCAGCGTCGTGCCGTCTTTGATCGATTTGATCGTGGCATCGACCGCGCCGCAAGCGCCATGGCCGAGCACCATGATGAGCGGCGTGTTGAGCACCTGCACGGCATATTCTAGGCTGGCGACCATCTCGTCGCTGGCGAAATTGCCGGCGACGCGGCAGACAAACAGGTCGCCGCGCGCCGTGTCGAAGCAATATTCCGGAGCGATGCGGGAATTGGCGCAGCCGAGAATGGCGGCGAACGGATTTTGTCCCTTGCTCAGCGCTTCGCGTTCGTGGCGGAAATCGTGCCGTTGGCTCACGCCTTCGACGTAGCGGCCATTGCCCGCCATCAGCCGGCGCAGCGCGGCATCGGGCGATATGACGTTCTCCGGCTTCGGCGGCGCCTTGACCTTCGCGGCAAAAGCCCGCGGTGCGATCGCGAGACCGGCGACGGCGCCGGCCGCGAGTTTCAACATGCTCCGCCGTGCGAGATGCATATGCTGGGCGGTGGCGTTGGCACAGCGTTCACACATATTTATCTCCTGCGTTGGGGTCCGATTGCCGGGAAGCGTGAACCAAGCTTTGCTTTCGCGCGTCTCATTGATGAATGCCGGGCTGGAGCCAAATCGGTTTTGATGAAATCAAAACCGGGCGCTAGCTTTTAGATCGAGCAATGATCTGTTGCAAAACTCGGCATCCGCCTTTCGCCATCATGCTATAGGAATTATCGCATGCGATGCAAATTGGCGTTTTTCGCCATCGTGGCGGCCGCAAGCCTCCTCCTCGCCGCAGCTTCGGCCACGGCGGACGATTGGCTGACCTATCAGAACGACCGCTACGGCACCACGATCGACTATCCCGATCTCTTCAAAATGCAGCCGCCGCCGGACGCCGACGACGGCCGGAGATTTAAGAGCGCCGACGGCGCCGATTTTACGGTCTCCGCATCCTACTTTGCGCTCGATTTCACGGTCGCGAAATACCGCGATTTCATCGTCAAGAATCTCGATCGCGGCTCCGTCATCACTTATGAAGCGCGCGGCAAGGATTGGTTCGTCATTTCGGGAACGGCGGGCGATAAGATTTTTTATGAAAAGCATCTATTGTCGCACGGCATGAACGAGGACTTTGTGACGTCCTATCCGGCGTCGGCGAAGCAGACCTACGATCCGATTGTGGCGCGGATGGCGAAGTCGTTACGCCCCGGCACGGGTTTTCAAAGTCCGTAAGTAAGCAGCGTCTAAGGCATTCCGTCGACGCGCCCCTGTGCGCAATCAAGCACCAAGAACCAACAGCGCGCCGAAGATTTGATGATGGACGCGTCGTCGGAGGCGACGACGAACCAGTTGCGCGAACTGCATATCCGGGTGGTCAAGCCGGACTGATCCACAGTTGGATCAGCCAAGTGACTGTTTTTGCTTGTAATCGCCTCGTTGGCTTCGTTCTGCCAAACTACAATCTATGATGTATAATCAACCAAAATGCTCTCGTAGGATGATGGAGTGGGGCCAGGAGGCCATTCTTGCTTAGAGTTCCCTCCTGGCTGGTTATTTATTTCGGTGTTAGTTCCCGTTTGTTAGGCGCCGGCTCTGCGGTCTCGGCGAGCGCACGCATCAATTTCATGTTGGTGAAATTGCGGATCGCCCGCTTTTGTCGCGACCATGTTCGACGATGATACCGCTCCAGCCGGGTGAGGTCGGCCGCCGCCTCTTCCATGGCCTCACACTCGTCGCGTTCTTTGAACATTTTCGTTGCCGCGTCGATATCAATCGGCCACTCAAGGTACTCTTTTGGTTTGGTCTGCGGCTTGCCGATCATTGGCGCTGGTTACTGACGTTGCGCTGGCCGTGAGCTCGGCACGCCGGACAATCGCAACGTCGGTATTGTTCCGGATGCTGCCGCTCTGGAAGACGTGGATGGCATCGCCGGTTTTGTACCAGCAGGGTGATAAAGGCGAAATCGGTTCGCCATAAATAGCAACGGCGCCGTTTAGCCCAGAATTTGTGGCAGCAGTCGGTAGCCGAAAGTGTGGCATTCGCCCATCCCGCATTGCGCGACGACGGAAATGAAATTGATCGCGCAGATGCAGACGACATAGACGGTGAGCCCCTGAGCCAACCGGTGAATTGTCGAGCCATCATTCTCCGACGCGGAGCGCGGGCCGCCGAACAGTGCGAGCCTGACTGCGAAGCCGAGCAGCAGCGCCACGGCAATGAAAACTGACCAGACCGGCATGTGGAGGCCGAATATCGCGCTGCCGACATAGTCGTGACCGGGGCGCGGGGACAGATCCAGCAAGGTCTGACGAACGGAGATCACCAGCAGCAGGATCGAAAAGATGAGGCTGATACCTGTGCCGCGCTCGGTGCTGCCGGAACGCAATTGTTGGACAAGGCCGAAGCAGCATCCAAACGTGGCGAAGCGTTGCAGCAGACAGAGCGGGCATGGAATTTCCCCGAAGGCATATTGCATGACCATCGCCGCCGTCAGGATGGCGGCCAGGATCAGCAGCATGAGGAGGAGGATCAGGCGGTCCAGCGCGACGGCGATCAGGGATTCGGTGCGCTCGGTTCCGCTCATGGTTCAGCCGTTCTGCAGCGGAGCAAAGCTGGGGGTGGCCTCGACTTGCAGCCAGGGCATGCGGAAGCCGAAGTCTGGGCTGTAGATTTCCCACAGGAATAGCCAGACGCAAAGGGTAAGGGAGACGAAAAGGGAAGAAAGAGCCAAGCGCCTAAGCCCTGAAAGATCGAGAATGAACGCAATCAATAAGGTGGCATAGACGGCAGCCATCATCGTTCTGACACCTCCGTGCTGACGTCAATCTAGTGTCTAAAATGTTGGGCGGCTTTTTCCGGCAATCCATCTAAGTCCGGGTAGCATGACGGGCAGCAACTGACTAACCACGCTGACTCACACGCACCAGGCGGATGTCCGTTCAACACTTTAGATTACTGCCATAAGTAAAGCTTCGCGCGTCAATCAAGTAGCATTCTCATGAGGGCAAACAGTCAAACACGCGCCTAAATTGATACCTCCACGCCAGTGAAAAGGAGATTCCACAGCTATTTTGTCTTGACGCCTGCGCGTTCGACGATCTCTTTCCACATTAAAGCCTCGCGCACCATGCTCATGTGCAGTTCGTAGGGCCCTTCGTATTGCAGCAGGAAGCCGGCCTGGATCATTTTGGCCTGGATGTCCGATCTTTGCATAATTTCCTGGGTTGCTTGCGCGAGCTTATCAATGATGAGGGGTGACGTCCCGGCCGGGGCGAGAAACATCTGCGAAGTTTCCGCTACCACGTTTGGAATGCCGGCTTCCGCCATGGTCGGCACATCGGGTAGATCGACCCAACGCTCGCCGCCGGTCTGCACCAGGCCCTTGAGCTCGCCAGAGCGGATGTGGCCGAGCAAACCCGCAACGCCGACCGCCGCGATATCGGTCGCGCCGGAAAGCACGGCCATCATTGCTGGCCCCGAGCCGTCGAAGGGAAGATGCCGGATGTCGATATTAGCGCGCAGCTTAAAGAGCTCCGCCGCGAGCTGTGAGGAGCTGCCGACGCCGGGTGAGGCATAAGTAAGCTTGCCCGGATTGGCTTTCGCCTTTGCGATAAGATCCGCGACGCTTGTGATGCTGGAGGATGACCGGGTAATAATAAAGTTTGGTGCGGCACCGAGATAGGCGATCGGCGTGAAATCCTTGAACGTGTCGTAGGCAGTCTTGGACAAGCTTGAATCGAACAGCGGATTGATCAGCGCCGCATTGGTGGTGACCAGCAGGGTGTAGCCGTTCGCTGGCGCCCGCGCGGCGGCGCTCAAACCGATATTGCCGACCGCGCCGACGCGATTGTCGACAATGATGTCTTGACCCAGCATCGGCGACAGCTCTGCGGCCAGCAGCCTGCCGAGCAGGTCATTGGCCCCGCCGGCGGGAAACGGGACAATGATGGTAATAGATTGTTCGGGCCAGTCAGCACGGGCCTCCCCGCTCAGGATTACGGCCACCGCCGCCAAAGCCGCCAAGGTGAGCGAGACCAGCCGCACGATTTGTCTTGTAGATTCCATCATGTCCACCGGGCGAGCGGAATCCAACCAGATACTACCGTATTTAATGGCTGTTGCCGCCGGTTCTGAACGGCGAATGGTTTCTCCACCTGTGGTAGAAGTATCATAAAAACTAATCGAGCGCCGGCGCGTTCATAGATGGGTATCCCCCTGGCAGTCGAACTGATCCGTACGCGCCTTGACGGCATTGAGATTAATACGAAGATTGAAGGCAACAAGCCGTGAGGCTGGTCATGAGCCGTTGGCGTTGTTTTGCCGCGATCGGGCTACTTTCGTTCGCAATGGTGCTCGGCCTCGGATCGAGACCGGGAATGGCGCAATCGCGTGCGCACGTTTACTTGTTCCGCGGGCTCGGCGATATTTTCTCGCTCGGCATGGACACCTTAGCTGACGAACTTAACAAGCGGGGTGTCGATGCGACATCGCATAGCCATAACGACTGGAAATCAATCGCCGATAAGGCCGCGGCGGATTACAAGGCGGGCAAGGAGGGACCGATCATCCTTATCGGACATTCGCTCGGCGCCGACGCTGTCATGGAGATGGCCGACTACTTGGGCGACAAGAGTGTCCCGGTGGCGCTCGTGGTGCCGTTTGACGCTACGCAATCCTTTCCGGCGTCAGCGAATGTCGCCCGTGTGCTCAACCTGACGCAGCGCGATTATGCTTACATGCGGCCGGGGTCCGGATTCCGTGGCTCGCTACTCAATGTTGACTTAAGCTCCGATCCGAACATCGATCATCTCAACATTGACAAGTCGCCGCGACTGCACGCCCAAGTGATCGGCGAAGTTCTCGCCATCGTCGATGGACACCGCATGGTTCCGCCAGTTGCCGCGAAGCCGGCGTCAATCGGCGCGGCGGCGGCAAGCGCCGCGGACGCCGATACCATGGCCACACCCGTAGGCGGAGGCAGTGGCAATGCCGAACGATCGCCCCCAGCGTCAGCGACGCCGGCGAAGCTTGGAAATGCCGGCGCGGTGAAATCGACAGAGGCAATAAAGCCGATGGCGGACAACGGCACACCCGTTATCGCGCAGCCCAAAGGACGCGAGACGCCCGTAAACTCCGCTGCCCCGGTAGCACCGCCGCTGCCACCAAAACCAGATGTGGCGCCACAAACGGTCAATCCGGCAGAAATACCTGACTGAGCGCGGAATATACGTGGGAGATTGGCGTCGCCATCAAGGTAGCGCGTGGCAATGGATGTCAGGTGCTGGCAGGCCACGATCGGCGCTGGTGAGTATCACCGAATGGACCCGCGATGTTTCCCGTTGGTCCGTTTCTGCCGCGCCGATCGGCCGCCTTCGAGACCGTTATGGTCTTGCCGCCGCACCGGCTCGATGTTTGGCGAGGCAGTTCATGACCCGGAAGGACGTCACGGGCGTCAACAGGGACGTCAAAGGCGACTGTCATATTCAATAATCGATTTTCACGAGATACGCTGTGGCCAGAAGTGACGCCCACTATGGTATTTGGACCGCCTCAGATCGTTACACCAGCGCGCCGCGGCGCGCTTTTTCCAGACGCTGCTCCTGGCTGACAAAAGCCTGAGCGGCATCGGTGCGGAAGAGCTCGTGCGTGTCAAACTCGTCGTTGGCTACCGGCGTCATGGCGAGATCGGTGTAGTCAAACCTTCGCGGGTCGCGCTTGATGGCGAGATAAACGCGCCGTAGCCGCATATAGAGCCAAGCCCATTGCACGAGTTTGCTTACTACCTCCAACGCATACCGCGGATAGAAGCGCCATACCGGCTCGACTGGACGATCGGCACGCCGGTCCCGACGGAACTTCAGCCGCAGAAAGCCACCTTCAAGCGGATGGATCTTTTCCAAATCGATGCTGCCCTTGAACCATGTGATCAGGAACAGCGCATTGCCAGCATTGGCCCCCACTGACGCGACGCGCCGCAGAACAGTCTCGATGTGGTCGATCGTGTAGTAGCGCTGCCAGGCGAGCTTATAAGCGCGATCCCACTCTGCGCGTGACATGCGGGGATGTGTCGTACAGACGTGATTGAGGTCGTACTTGTTCAAGTCGGCATCGAGGGTGGCACCAGCGCGAACAAGCTTGAGGTGGTCCTCCGAGCCCGGTAGCGGCGTCAAATAGAAGAATTCGAGCAAATCGACAGGCAACTCACGCTTGATGACGTCAATGTCATGCAGAATGGAAGCGAGCGTGTCGTTTGGAAAGCCGATGATATAGCCTGCATAGGTGATGACGCGGGCGGATTTCCAGGCAAGCAGCATCGTGCGGTATTCGGTGATCTTGTTTTGCCGCTTCTTGGCGCCAAGCAGATTGTCTGGATTGATGTTCTCCAGGCCGATAAATACGCGCCGCACGCCCGCGAGCGCACATTTCTCCACGAAGTTCGGCAACCTGTGGCAGAGCGTGTCGACTTGAATGATAAAGCCGATACTGAGCTTCTCCACCTGACGCAAGTAAATGAGGCGATCGAGGATCGATTCCCAGTCCTTGTTGCGGGCGAAATTGTCGTCGGTAATGAAAAAGCTGCGCAAGCCCTGCGCGTAATTAACACGAACAATCTTCTCGATGTCATCCGGCGAGCGGCGGCGTGATTTTCTTCCCTGCACGTTGATGATGGTGCAAAACGAGCACTGGTAGGGACAGCCACGGCCGGCATCGAAGGTAGTCGCGCTACCCGCCGTGCGTTGCGCGCGCTCGGCCACCATTAGCGGAATTGGCGTGCCTTCGAGGTTGGGGAGGTCATTCATGAAATTGTAGAGCGGCTTGAGCGCGCCAGCGGCGGCGTCTTGCAGGACCTGTTCGAGACGGCCCTCAGCTTCGCCGGCGAACAGCGAGACTCCCAGTGTTTTGGCGCGGTCGAGATCGGGATCGACGCCATTGAGCATGCTGATCGTGCCGGAGACGTGGAAGCCGCCGATAACTGCTGCAATGCCCCGAGCGCGCAATGGCGCAGCAATATCGAGCGCACGAGGAAACTGGTTGGACTGGACCCCGACCAGCATCACCATGCCTGCGCCCGCGCGCTCGATCATGCGCGCGAGGCGAGCGGGGCGAATGCGTGCGTTCGTCTCGTCGTAAACGTGTATTTCAAATTCGACCTCCGCGCCGAGAACAGCGCGTTCTGCGCAATCCTTCGCAAGCCCATAGAGCGAGGCGAGCGAGTTCGAGGGAATTGGCGAGCGCAGCCATTGAATAACGTAGCCATCGTCGTCGTAATGCGACGGCTTGATGAGCACGAGACAAAAGCGCCGCCGAGGATGCGTGCACAACGCAACGGGCAAATTCATATGAACCCCTAGAGCACACTACACCGTCATTAATGCCGGCAATACCCATTTTTACCCGTGGTGCTAAATCATACCCGCCATTGATATTAGGGCGTCGGGTGGATGTCAGCTGCTGGCCCTGCGCCCCGAAGGCGCGAACTATCAGTGGAGGAAGATTCCACCCAGAGAGTTGTCGATTAATCTGGAAGGTGACGAGCGGCTCGGCCGGGTAACCGGAAGGGCTGGAGCCTCGTGACAAAGGTCGCCTTGGGCGGCTGAGCAATCCGATGGGCCATAACGTGAGTGAAGCCTGAGCAGGCCTCGGGTGGGATGTGTTGGGGATGTGGGGGGGCTCGAGGGGTGGGGGGACGGGGTGGAGGTGTCGTTTGGGGGAGAGTTGGGTGCGCTGAGGGTATAGCTCGCGATTTGTGGGCTGAGCGGACAACCGCACGTGGGAGCGCTATGGTGATTTACGCATTGCGCTGCTCTTGAAGAAGCGTGATGCACCAGACGGCCATCGCGGCTGAATAATGACCGCCGGCCACACGCGATGCGGGCCGCCTGCGGCCGGGTGCCGGCAGCCCAAGAACGACCACCGCGCCGAGATTATAGAGCACATCGCGGCGACCAATCCTCGCGCGGCGTGGTTCTGCGTGTCGTCGCGCGCGAGCCAGCAGGCGACCCAAAGCGAGTAACGCTGCCCCGGCTAGCGTCCCAAGGGACGCCCGCGCCGGAGATGTCGGCGCCAAGGAGGAGTTGAACGACGACGGTGGGTGCGACCAGCAACGCGAGGCCGGCTCCGACTTCGATCACATGTGGTCACGGTGAGCAGCTGTTTCATCGCGCTTTGGATGCGAGCAGGCGCCGTTCGGACCGCCTGACCTCGCGTACAGGTCGTTGAGCGTGCGCCTAGTTGTCTGAGCTCTTGAGACCTTTATCGATAGCCGCTCTTATCCGCCTCCGTCAACTGCGACGGCCCGAGGTTGAAGGTCAGCTTGTCGATGGTGCCGGTGAAGCGGAACGGCAGCTTGTAGCTGTCATCCACCGCCGTGCGGGTATCCGTCGCCGACGTCGAAGGTCTCGTCAATGGACATGAGCAGCGGAATCGTGTGCTCGATCGTTTTGCTGGCCAACTCCTTGCCGTCCACCGAGAGCACGCCAGTGCCGCCCTTGCCGGGGCCGGGGCCGTCGTATTTGAAGTCGAACACAATCGTGTGCTTGCCCGGCTTGAGCGCCTCGGCCGAGCAAGTCATCGCTGATCGCCGACCACGCCGCCTTCCCAGCGGAAGCGTTTCAGATCGAGCAGGTTGTAACGAAGACCGGCTTGCCCTTGAGCAGGTAGAGGCCATAGCCGCCGAAGCGGCCGCCCAGGGTCACAATCATTCCTTCCGCGCCGCCTTTGGGAACCGTCACCTCGGCGGTGATGGTGTAGTCCTTGTCCAGAATGCTCGGGGCATTGCCGACGGGGATGCCGACATTCTCACCCGTGTAGGTGAAAACCGTTTTCCCGGCGGCCGCGCTCGGGCGCGGCGTCAGCATGCGCGCGAAAGCCCGAGTTATCCAAGGGCAAGACATTGTATTTTGCCGCCTCGCGTCAGGAACAACGCCTGCATTTCCTTGAGCTTGTCCGGCATTTTCGGCTGGCAAGGTCATTGTATTCCGAATAATCTTCGGTGATGTTGTAAAGCTCCCAGTTGTAGTCAGTGAGCGTCGGGCAACTTGCCACGTCCCAGCATCCAAGGCGGAGCGGGCGGCGTCGTGGCGGCAATCCAGCCGTCGTGGTAAATCGCGCGGTTGCCGACCATCTCGAAATACTGCGTGTCGTGCTTCGATGGCGCATCGGCATTGGCCTTGTCAAACGTATACACCATGCTCACGCCTTCAATCGGCTTCTGCGTAATCCCGTTGACCATGTCGGGCGCCTGGATGCCGGTGGCTTCAAGGATCGTCGGCACGATGTCAATCACATGGTGGAACTGCGTGCGGATGCCGCCGACATCGGTGATGTGGCCGGGCCACGAAATGGCCAGACCCTGCCGCGTGCCGCCGAAGTGCGACGCCACCTGCTTGGTCCACTTGAACGGCGTGTCAAACGCCCACGACCATGCCACCGCCATGTGCGGATAGGTTTTGTCCGAACCCCAGTCCTCATAATGCAGCATCTGCAAGGCTTCCGGGAGGGTCAGAATGCCGTTGTAGGCGGTCAGCTGATTAAAGGTGCCCTCCAGAGTGCCTTCGGCGCTGGTGCCGTTGTCGCCGCAGATATAGATGATGAGCGTGTTGTCGAGTTTGCCCTCGTCCTGGACCTCCTGGATCACCCGGCCAATTTCATGGTCGGTATAGGCGGCGTAGGCGGCGAAGACCTCGGCCTCGCGTGCGTAGAGTTTCTTTTTGATCAGCGAAAGCGAGTCCCACCTCGGCAGCTTGGCGCCGCCATACGCGGCCTGCCCGTCCGGCCAGGGGGTGAGCTGGGTATTCGCCGGGATCACGCCGAGCCGCTTCTGGTTGGCGAAGATCTGCTCGCGCAACTTTTCCTAGCCCATGTCGAACTTACCTTTGAACTTATCAATCCATTCCTTGGTTGGCTGGTGCGGCGAGTGGCGTGCCGCCGGGCACGTAATAGAGAAAGAACGGCTTGTCCGGCGCGGCCGCGTTCAGACTCGTGCATGTATCTGATGGCCTCGTCCGCCATATCGGTGGTGAGGTTGTAGCCGGGCTTGCCGATCCACGGAAAAATCTGGGTCGTGTCGCGAGAACAGATAGGGCGTCCACTGGTCGGTCTCGCCGCCCATGAAGCCGTAGAAATACTCGAAGCCCATGCCCGACCGGCCATTGGTCGAAAGGCCCGGCGACGCTGTATTGGAAAGCTGGGCGTGTTGTGGTCCTTGCCAAACCACGACGTGGCATAGCCGTTGTCCTGGAGGATTTCGCCGATGGTGGCGTTCTCCGGCCCGATGATGGAGTCATAGCCCGGATAGCCGGTGGACAATTCGCCGATCACGCCGAAGCCCACCGAGTGATGGTTGCGACCGGTGATGAGCGCCGCGCGCGTGGGCGAGCACAGCGCGGTGGAGTGGAACTGCGTGTAGCGCAAACCCGCCTGTGGCGATGCGGTCCATCGCCGGCGTCGGGATGACGCCGCCGAAGGTGCCCGAAACGCCATAGCCCTGGTCGTCGGTCATGATGAGCAGGATGTTCGGCGCGCCCTTGGGCGGCACCACGGGCGGCGGCCAGTAAGGCGTGGAATCCGTGGCGTTTTCCTTGATCACGCCGCCAAACGGCAGCGGCGGCGGCGGGAGTTGATTCCCGTCAATCGTGACGGTGGCGCGTGGGCGAACCGGGTACGCCGGTGATCTGCTGCGCCGACGCAGATGCTACGAATGCCACAGACGGCGACTGTAGAAAACAGCAATTTACAAGGACGATGTGTTTTCACGATTTTTTCTCCCGCTCGACTGGCTCTAGCATTTCAGAATTCTCGTTCGTTGAACATCCCTGCAGCCCTTTCATGATGTATCTCCCCGAACTATCGACCTGGATTTAATGTTAGCCAAAACCATCGGGCTGAGCTATGCAAAATCATCCAAAAAAGTTGAATTATTGACGGGACGCCAGCCTCCCTTTTGACGAGTTGTGCGAACTGTGATGCGCGAGTCGGCAATCACGCGAAATACTCGCAGTGATAGGCCGCCAATCCTGTTTCGAACGCAAAATGAAATTTCGTTCCGCAAAGTGAAATTGTAAGAATTTGCATAGACGGCCTATCGCGGCGCTTATCGCCGAACAATGAAGCGCGGAAATGGCCGTTGCCCGCGCGTGGAGTTCGGTCTATTGATGCCGCTTTAAAGGGAGAACGCGATGCGTAAGAGTATGCTTTTGGCGATGACGGCTTTCGGGATAGCGATTACGGGATCGGCTGTTCAAGCTCAGGTGCCCCTGACCGCGTATGTTGATGCCAATGGATTCCTCGACGTTCAAACATTGACGTGTGCCCAGCTCGCTGGAACATATCAGCCGGACGCAGACGCACTCACCATGTGGTACAGCGGCTGGTACAATGGCCTCGCAAAGAAGCATTTCCTTGATTACGCAAAGGCGAAGGAAACGGAACACGAGGTCATTCTGTATTGCGAAGCAAATCCTGGAGTACGAATCATCGATGCAATTGCCGTTATTTTCAAGGATGAAAGAGCAAGACTTGGCATTGAAATGAAGTAGCAGCGTGACAAAACCATAGCACGATAATGAAGCTTCTATTCTACGGATTACTGGCGCTGGCAAACCCGGGAGCGACTGTCGCAGAACCCCTACACGACGGAAACTCTAGCGCGCTAAAAAATGCAGTCATTCTGGTCATCCGCCACGCCGAACAACCGGACGACGGCGATGGTTTGTCCTCCGCCGGCGAAGCTCGCGCCAGGGCTTACGTCAATTATTTCAAGACTTTCACGATTGACCGGCAGCCGTTGACACTGGACTACCTATTCGCCGCCGCGGATTTCCCGGGACGCCAGTCATCGCCCACGATGTCTCACCAGGTCGAACCGATCGCCAAGGAACTTGGTCTCACCATCGACACCCGGTTCAAAAACCAACAATTTTCGGAATTGGCCGATGAAATCCGAGGCCAGCCGCAC
>CAWAAE010000006.1:0-838349 GCA_963779855.1 uncultured Alphaproteobacteria bacterium
CTGCTGCGTAAAATCTATGGCGAGGACGAGACCATCAAGTCGCTTGACGAGAAAGGCCTCATGGAGCTCGGCGCCAATCTGCGCCATGGCGTGCCGATCTCGACGCCGGTCTTCGACGGCGCCAAGGAGGCCGACATCGAGCACATGCTCGATCTCGCCGGCCTCGATCATTCCGGGCAGGTGACGCTCTATGACGGGCGCACCGGCGACACGTTCGATCGCAAGGTGACCGTCGGCTACATCTACATGCTCAAGCTGCACCATCTGGTCGACGACAAGATCCATGCCCGGTCGATCGGCCCTTACAGCCTCGTCACCCAGCAACCGCTCGGCGGCAAGGCGCAGTTCGGCGGCCAGCGTTTCGGCGAAATGGAAGTGTGGGCGCTCGAAGCCTACGGCGCCGCCTACACGTTGCAGGAAATGCTGACAGTGAAGTCCGACGACGTCGCCGGACGCACCAAGGTCTACGAATTGATCGTGCGCGGTGACGACGCGTTCGAGTCCGGCATTCCTGAGTCGTTCAACGTGCTGGTCAAGGAAATGCGCTCGCTCGGGCTGAACGTCGACCTGTACAATTCGAAGCAACAGCGCGGCGACGGCGGCGGCATGTCCGAGGCGGCGGAATAGCGAGGGAAGAGCGGCAAGCGTGCCGCTCTCCCGGTCGTCATCGCCCGCGCAGGCGGGCGATCCAGTAACCCGCAGATGCGGTGATTACTGGGTGCCCCGCCTTCGCGGGGCGTGACAAATCAGGATTTTTCGGGCTGCCGAGGCAGCCAAGGAGCAGACGATGAACCAAGAACTTATGAATTTTTTCAGCCCGCAGGTGCCGGCTCAGGTCTTCGACCAGATCCGGATTTCGATCGCGAGCCCGGATAAGATTCTGTCCTGGTCCTACGGTGAGATCAAAAAGCCCGAGACCATCAATTACCGCACCTTTAAGCCCGAACGCGACGGACTGTTCTGCGCGCGCATCTTTGGGCCGATCAAGGATTACGAATGCTTGTGCGGCAAGTACAAGCGCATGAAGTACAAGGGGATCATCTGCGAGAAGTGCTCGGTCGAAGTCACACTGTCGCGGGTGCGCCGCGAGCGCATGGGCCATATCGAATTGGCCGCGCCGGTGGCGCACATCTGGTTCCTAAAATCGCTGCCGAGCCGGATCGGTCTCTTGCTCGACATGACGCTCAAGGATCTCGAGCGCATTCTGTATTTCGAGCATTATGTCGTGCTCGAGCCGGGGCTCACCCCGCTCAAGGACCGTCAGCTTCTGAGCGAGGACGATTACGTCAAGGCGCAGGATCAATTCGGCGCCGACAGCTTCACCGCCATGATCGGCGCGGAAGCGATCCGCGAAATGCTCAAAGCGCTCGATCTCGAGAAGATGGCGGCGGATCTGCGCCAGGAGATCATCGAATCGACGTCCGAATTGAAGCCGAAGAAGCTCGCCAAGCGGCTTAAGCTGATCGAAGCGTTCACCCAGTCCAAGAACAAGCCGGAATGGATGATCCTCACTCATGTGCCGGTGATCCCGCCCGACCTGCGGCCGCTGGTGCCGCTCGACGGCGGGCGCTTCGCCACGTCCGACCTCAACGACCTGTATCGCCGCGTCATCAACCGTAATAACCGCTTGAAGCGGCTCATCGAGCTGCGCGCGCCGGACATCATCATCCGCAACGAGAAGCGGATGCTGCAGGAAGCGGTCGATGCGTTGTTCGACAACGGCCGCCGCGGCCGCGTCATCACCGGCGCCAACAAGCGGCCGCTAAAGTCGCTCGCCGACATGCTCAAAGGCAAGCAGGGCCGGTTCCGGCAGAACCTGCTCGGCAAGCGCGTCGACTATTCCGGCCGTTCGGTGATCGTGGTCGGCCCCGAGCTGAAGCTGCATCAGTGCGGGCTGCCGAAGAAGATGGCGCTCGAACTGTTCAAGCCGTTCATCTACTCGCGGCTCGACGCCAAGGGCCTGTCGACCACCGTGAAGCAGGCAAAGAAACTCGTCGAGAAGGAGAAGCCCGAGGTTTGGGACATCCTCGACGAGGTCATTCGCGAGCATCCGGTGCTGCTCAACCGCGCGCCGACGCTGCATCGGCTTGGCATCCAGGCGTTTGAGCCGGTTCTGATCGAAGGCAAGGCGATCCAGCTCCATCCGCTGGTTTGCGCGGCGTTCAATGCCGACTTCGACGGCGACCAGATGGCGGTGCACGTGCCGTTGTCGCTCGAGGCGCAGCTCGAAGCTCGCGTCCTGATGATGTCGACCAACAACATCCTGCATCCCGCCAATGGCGCGCCGATCATCGTGCCGTCACAGGATATCGTGCTGGGCCTGTACTACCTTTCGATCATTCGCGACGCCGTGGATGGCGAGAAGCTCAAGGTGTTCGGCGACCTCGCCGAGATCGACCTCGCCTTGCACGAGAAGGTTGTCAGTCTGCATTCGCGGATCAAATACCGCTGGGAAGGCCTCGGCGAGGACGGCAAGCCGGTAACGCGCTGGTACGACACGACGCCGGGCCGCGTCATTCTCGGCTCGGTGCTGCCGAAGCTCGCCAAGACCCCGTTCGACCTCGTCAACAAGCTGATGACGAAGCGCGAAATCTCCGGCATGATCGACACGGTCTATCGCCACTGCGGTCAGAAGGAGACGGTGATCTTCTGCGACCGCGTCATGGCGCTTGGCTTTCATCACGCGTTCAAGGCCGGCATCTCGTTCGGCAAGGACGACATGGTGGTGCCGCGCTCCAAGAAGGCGAGCGTCGAGAAGACGCGCGACCTGGTCAAGGAATTCGAACAGCAATACAACGACGGCCTGATCACGCAGGGCGAAAAGTACAACAAGGTCGTCGATGCCTGGTCGAAGTGCACCGAGGAAATCGCGGAAGCGATGATGAAGGAGATCTCGACCGCGCGACCTTCAGGCGACAAGGGCCAGGAGGCTCAGGTCAACTCGATCTACATGATGGCGCATTCCGGCGCGCGCGGTTCGCCGGCGCAGATGCGTCAGCTCGCCGGCATGCGCGGCCTGATGGCCAAGCCGTCCGGTGAAATCATCGAGAGCCCGATCATCTCCAACTTCAAGGAAGGTCTCTCGGTACTCGAGTACTTCAACTCGACGCACGGCGCGCGCAAGGGTCTCGCCGACACCGCGCTCAAAACCGCGAACTCCGGCTATCTGACGCGGCGCCTGGTCGACGTGGCGCAGGACTGCATCATCACCGATGTCGACTGCGGCACGACGCGCGGCATCAAGGTGCGTGCCATTATCGATGCCGGGACGGTCGTCGCCTCGCTGGCGAGCCGCATCCTCGGCCGCACCACGGCCGAGGACGTGCGCGATCCGACGAGCAACGAAGTTCTGGTGCCGAATGCGACACTGCTCGAGGAGCAGCACGTCGAGCGCTTGGTCAATACCGGCGTGCAGGAGGTGAAGATCCGTTCGGTGCTGACCTGCGAGACGACGAGCGGCTGCTGCGGCATGTGCTACGGGCGCGATCTCGCCCGCGGCACTCCGGTCAATATGGGCGAGGCGGTGGGCGTCATCGCCGCGCAATCGATCGGCGAGCCGGGCACGCAGCTCACCATGCGTACGTTCCACATCGGCGGCGCGGCGCAGATTTCGGAGCAGTCGTTCGTCGAGTCGAACTTCGAAGGCACGGTGAAAATCAAGAACATGAACGTCGCCCGCAATTCGGACGGCGATCTGATCGCGATGAACCGCAACCTCATCGTGGCCGTGCTCGATCCTGATGGCACCGAGCGTGCCGTGCACCGCATCCAATATGGCGCGCGGCTCAAGGTTTCCGACGGCGAACACATCAAGCGCGGCCAGCGCATCGCCGAATGGGATCCATATACCCGCCCGATCCTCACCGAACTCGACGGCGCGGTCGGCTATGAGGATCTCGTTGACGGTCAGTCGCTGACGGAGACGCTCGACGAGTCGACTGGCATCGCCAAGCGCGTGGTCATCGATTGGCGCTCGGGCTCCGCCCGCGGCCAGCAGGACCTGCGCCCGGCGCTGGTGATCAAGGGCAAGGATGGCAAAATCCTGAAACTCAGCCGTGGCGGGGAAGCCCGCTATCTGCTGGCGGTGGATGCCATTATCTCGGTCGATCCTGGCAGCACGGTGGGTGCGGGTGACGTTATCGCGCGTATCCCGACGGAGAGCGCCAAGACGCGCGACATCACCGGCGGTCTCCCGCGCGTCGCCGAACTGTTCGAGGCCCGTCGCCCGAAGGAATCCGCGGTCATCGCGGAAATCTCCGGCACGGTCCGTTTCGGCCGCGACTACAAGAACAAGCGGCGCATTACCATCGAGCCGGCCGGCAAGGATGAGGAGCCCAGGGAGTATCTCGTCCCCAAGGGCAAGCACATCCACTTGCAGGACGGCGACGTGATCGAGAAGGGCGACTTCATCGTCGAAGGTAACCCGGCGCCGCATGACATCCTGGCGATCAAGGGCGTCGAGGAGCTTGCCGGCTACCTCGTCAACGAGATCCAGGACGTCTATCGGCTGCAGGGCGTCGCCATCAACGATAAGCACATCGAAGTCATCGTTCGGCAGATGCTGCAGAAAGTCGAGATCGTCAATTCCGGAGAAACGGATCTCATCCAGGGCGAACAGGTCGACAAAACTGAGTTCGACGAGGTCAACGCGCGTTTCGTGGCCGAAGGCAAGAAGCCGGCGACCGCGCATCCGGTGCTGCTTGGCATCACCAAGGCCTCGCTGCAGACGCGCTCGTTCATCTCGGCGGCATCGTTCCAGGAGACGACGCGCGTGCTCACGGAAGCCGCGGTCAATGGCAAGGCCGATACGCTCGACGGCTTGAAGGAAAATGTCATCGTCGGCCGCCTGATCCCGGCGGGGACCGGCGCCATGATGAACAAGATCCGCGAAGTCGCCGTCAAGCGCGATGCGCTCATTCTCGCCGAGCGCGAGAAGGAGGCGGCGGCCAAGGCCGAGGCGGCTGCCGAACCGGTGGCGCTGCCCGCGGCGGAGTAATGCTCCCGGTGACGAAATCGAGGGCCGCCCGGTGGGCGGCCCTTTTCTTTGGGCTACACTGACGGATAATGTCCACACACATCAAAATCCTCAGTGGCGGCGCCATGCGCCCGCTGATGGTCGACATCGTGCCGCTGTTCGAACGCGCGCGCGGCGTCAAAATCGAGATCGAATTCCGCCTGACGTCGGTGTTGCAGAAGGAAATCGAAGCCGGCGCCGCGTTCGACATTGCGCTGTTGCCGCGGCCGGAGCTCGATGCGCTGGTGCGGGCCGGAAAAATCACGGATGGCGCCACCGCCGACATGACTCGCTCCGCTATAGGTGTCGCGGTGCGTGCCGGCGCGCCTAAGCCCGATATCGGCACAGTCGAAGCATTCAAGCGCTCGCTCTTAACGGCGCGGTCGATCGCTTTCAGCGATGGTCCGAGCGGCGCCTATATCGCGGCGTTATTGGAGCGGCTCGGCATCGCGGAAGAGATGAAGCCGAAGACGAAGTTAACGAGCGCTCCCGTCGCCGAGCTTGTCGCCGCCGGCGAGGCGGAGATCGGCATGCAGCAGATCGTCGCCATCCTGCCGGTCAAAGGCGCCGAACTTGCCGGCCCGCTGCCGAGCGAATTGCAAAACGTCATTATCTATGCCGCCGGGCTTGCCGCCGGCGCCCCAGACACCGTCGCGGCGCGCGACTTCATCGATTTTATGCGGACCGAGGCGGCGCGGCGCCTGATCCGCGCCAAAGGCATGGAGCCGGGCTGATCGATTCCCCGTAAATGTCGCAGATGTGCTTGCGCCATCGCAGTTTTATGCCCATATCGGCTTGACTTGGGGCGGTAGCGCCGATACATACCGCCCACTTTTCGGCAGGCGGTGAGCTTCGCCAGTCGGAACGGCCTGCCGGGTCCCCGAATAAGCTATTGTAAGTCTTAGCTTTATTGGTTCGGACGTGGCGTGACGCCTCGACGAAGGAAGCTCAAACGCTGCCTCTGACTTCGCAAAGTCAGATTATCGGGGCAAGACCGCGCTCGCATCGCGGTCCTCTGCGAAGGCCAAGCGCCCTTCCGCGCCGGGAAGCGGATGGCGCGATTTGGTTTTGCGCGGATGGATCGGTTTTGCGGGCAAGAATCTTGCGGCGGCCTGCAGTGGACGACTCGGACTAGGAGCGAAGTAACGGATGCCGACGATCAACCAGCTCATTCGCAAGCCGCGAGTCACGCAGCACGCGAAGAAGAAGGTGCCGGCTTTGCAGGGGAGCCCGCAAAAGCGCGGCGTCTGCACCCGCGTCTACACCACGACGCCGAAGAAGCCGAACTCGGCGCTGCGCAAGGTCGCCAAGGTTCGGTTGACCAATGGTTTCGAAGTCATCGGCTATATCCCGGGCGAGGGCCATAACCTGCAGGAGCATTCGGTGGTGATGATCCGCGGCGGCCGCGTCAAGGATCTGCCCGGCGTGCGCTACCACATTCTGCGCGGCGTACTCGATACCCAGGGCGTGAAAAACCGCAAGCAACGTCGGTCTAAGTACGGAGCAAAACGGCCCAAGTAATTGGGTCGTTTTGCGTCCCGAGGGAAGCAAGACAAGGAAGTTTAGAGATGTCCCGCCGCCACAGGGCAGACAAGCGCGAGATCCTGCCGGACCCGAAATTCGGGAACGTCGTGGTCACGAAATTCATGAACTCGGTGATGCATGCCGGCAAGAAGTCGGTCGCCGAGAACATCGTCTATGGCGCGCTGGACCTCATCGAGGGCAAGACCCGGGGCAACCCGGTTAGCGTTTTCCAGCAGGCTCTGGATAACGTCATGCCGTCGATCGAAGTTCGTTCGCGGCGCGTCGGCGGGGCCACCTATCAGGTGCCGGTCGAAGTGCGTACGTCGCGGCGTCAGGCGCTCGGTATCCGCTGGATCATCTCCGCCGCGCGCGAACGCAACGAAAAAACGATGACCGAGCGGCTCTCCGCGGAGCTGCTCGACGCATCGAATAACAGGGGGAACGCCGTAAAGAAGCGCGAAGACACGCACCGGATGGCGGAAGCCAATCGTGCGTTCTCGCACTATCGCTGGTGACGGCAACAGCGAAGGATCCCCTCAAAATGCCCCGCACCCATCCGATCGAGGACTACCGCAACTTCGGCATCATGGCCCACATCGATGCCGGCAAGACGACGACGACCGAGCGCGTCCTCTATTACACCGGCAAGAGCCACAAGATGGGCGAGGTGCACGACGGCGCCGCAACCATGGACTTCATGGAGCAGGAGCAGGAGCGCGGCATCACCATCACGTCGGCCGCGACCACCGCAATTTGGAATGGCAAGCGGCTGAACATCATCGATACGCCAGGCCACGTCGATTTCACCATCGAGGTAGAGCGCTCGCTGCGCGTGCTCGACGGCGCGGTTTGCGTGCTCGATTCCAATCAGGGCGTGGAGCCGCAAACCGAGACGGTGTGGCGGCAAGGCGACAGGTATAAGGTCCCGCGCATCGTCTTCTGCAACAAGATGGACAAGATTGGTGCCGACTACTTCCAATGCCTGAAGGATATCGTCGACCGTCTCGGCGCCAAACCGGTCGCGGTCCAGCTGCCGATCGGGGCCGAGGCCCAATTCAAAGGCATCATCGATCTCGTCCGCATGGTCGGCGTGGTGTGGGACGAAGAAACGCTCGGCGCGAAATATCACGACATCGAAATTCCGGCCGATCTCCTCGACCAGGCCAAGGAATATCGCGAGAAGCTGATCGAGGCCGCGGTCGAGCTCGACGACGATGCGATGACCGCCTACCTCGAAGGCAAGGAGCCCGATGAGGCGACCCTCAAGCGGCTCGTCCGCAAGGCGACCATTTCCGGCACGTTCTTTCCGGTGCTGTGCGGCTCCGCCTTCAAAAACAAGGGCGTGCAGCCGTTGCTCGATGCCGTCGTCGACTATCTGCCGTCGCCGGTCGACGTGCCGCCGGTCAAAGGCGTCGATCTCAAAGGCAACGAAGTCGAGCGCAAGGCGTCGGATACCGAGCCGATGGCGCTCCTTGCGTTTAAGATCATGGACGATCCGTTCGTCGGCACCATCACCTTCTGCCGCATCTATTCCGGCAAGCTCGAGACCTCAACCGGTGTGATGAACTCGACCAAGGACCGTAAGGAACGCGTCGGCCGCATGCTGCTCATGCATGCCAACAACCGCGAAGACATCAAGGAAGCTTTCGCCGGCGACATCGTCGCGCTCGCCGGCCTCAAAGAGGTCCGCACCGGCGACACGCTGTGCGATCCGCAGAAACCCGTGATCCTGGAAAAAATGGAATTTCCCGATCCGGTCATCGAGATCGCGATCGAGCCGAAGTCGAAAGCCGACCAGGAAAAGCTCGGCGTGGCGCTTGCCAAGCTGGTGGCCGAAGATCCGTCCTTCCGTGTCCACACCGATCAGGAATCCGGCCAGACCATCATCAAGGGCATGGGCGAACTGCACCTCGACATCAAGGTCGACATCCTCAAGCGCACCTATAAGGTCGACGCCAATATCGGCGCGCCTCAAGTCGCCTACCGCGAAAAGATCACCCGCCCAGCCAGCGTCGACTATACGCACAAGAAGCAGACCGGCGGCCACGGCCAGTTCGCGCGCATCAAGATCGTCGCCGAGCCAAGCGCGCCCGGTGCGGGGTTCGTATTCGAGAACGAGATCGTCGGCGGATCGGTGCCGCGCGAGTTTTTCCCGGCTGTCGAAAAGGGTCTCGAAGGCTCGTTGGGCTCCGGCGTCCTCGCCGGCTTCCCAGTGGTCGATATCAAAGTCAGCCTCGTCGACGGCGCCTCGCATGACGTCGATTCTTCGGCAATGGCGTTCGAAATTTGCGCGCGCGCGGCAATGCGCGAGGCGCTGCAAAAGGGCGGCCCTGCGCTGCTCGAGCCGATCATGAAGGTCGAGGTGGTGACGCCGGAAGACTATACCGGCTCGGTCATCGGCGACCTCAATTCGCGCCGCGGCCAGATTCAAGGCCAGGACATGCGCGGCAACGCCAATGTCATCAATGCGATGGTGCCGCTCGCCAATATGTTCTCCTACGTCAACACCCTGCGCTCCATGTCACAGGGACGCGCCACGTTCACGATGCAGTTCGACCACTACGCAGAAGTGCCGAAAGCCATCGCCGAAGAGGTTCAGGCGAAGTTCGCCTGACGAACATTCACAAGGATTAGAGAGACCCGAACGGAGAGTCCCATGGCCAAGGAAAAATTCCAGCGCACCAAGCCGCATTGCAATATCGGCACCATCGGTCACGTCGACCACGGCAAGACGACGTTGACGGCGGCGATCACCAAGGTCGCGGCAGCAAAAGGTCAGGCGCAATTCACGGCCTACGACCAGATCGACAAGGCGCCGGAAGAAAAGGCTCGCGGCATCACGATCGCGACCGCCCACGTCGAGTATGAAACCGACAAGCGCCATTACGCGCACGTCGATTGCCCCGGCCACGCCGACTATGTGAAAAACATGATCACCGGCGCCGCGCAGATGGACGGCGCTATCCTTGTCGTCAGTGCAGCCGACGGCCCGATGCCGCAGACCCGCGAGCATATTCTGCTGGCGCGGCAAGTCGGCGTCCCCGCTCTCGTCGTCTATCTCAATAAGGTCGACATGGTGGACGATCCCGAGCTCCTTGAGCTTGTCGAACTCGAAGTCCGCGAACTCCTGTCCAAGTACAATTTCCCTGGCGACAAGATTCCGATCGTCAAAGGCTCGGCGCTGGCGGCGCTCGAAGACAAGAATCCGGAACTCGGAAAGAACTCGATCGATGCGTTGATGAAAGCGGTCGATGAATATATTCCGCAACCGGAGCGTCCGAAGGATCAGCCGTTCCTGATGCCGGTCGAGGACGTGTTTTCGATCTCCGGCCGCGGTACGGTCTGCACCGGGCGTATCGAGCGCGGCATCATCAAGGTCGGCGAGGAAGTCGAGATCGTCGGCATCAAACCGACGCAGAAGACCGTCGTCACCGGCGTCGAAATGTTCCGCAAACTGCTCGACCAAGGCGAAGCCGGCGACAACGTCGGTTGTCTGCTCCGCGGCACAAAACGCGAGGAAGTGGAGCGCGGTCAGGTGCTGTGCAAGCCGGGTTCGGTCAAGCCGCACACCAAATTCAAGGCCGAGGCCTACATCCTCACCAAAGAGGAGGGTGGGCGCCACACGCCGTTCTTCACGAATTACCGGCCGCAATTCTACTTCCGCACCACCGACGTGACCGGTGTGGTGACGCTGCCGGAGGGCACCGAGATGGTCATGCCGGGCGACAATATCGCAATGGAAGTGACGCTGATCGTGCCGATCGCCATGGAAGAGAAGCTGCGTTTCGCCATTCGCGAGGGTGGCCGCACCGTGGGCGCCGGCGTGGTGGCGAGCATCATCGAGTGAGCGGACGACAGACGACGGACGATAGAGGACAGACAAAAACGATGGAACGTGGGCCTCAGAGCGATAGCAATGGCGGATCTATATCCGTCGTCCGTCACCTGTCGTCCGCCGTCCGTTGTCGGAGACAACTATGAACGGCCAGAACATCCGAATTCGGCTCAAGGCGTTCGATCACCGCATCCTCGATGCGTCGACGCGCGAGATCGTCAACACGGCCAAGCGCACCGGCGCGCAGGTCCGCGGCCCGATCCCGCTGCCGACCAAGATCGAGAAATTCACGGTCAACCGTTCGCCGCACATCGACAAGAAAAGCCGGGAACAATTCGAAATGCGCACGCACAAGCGCCTGCTCGACATCGTCGATCCGACGCCGCAGACGGTCGATGCGCTGATGAAGCTCGATCTCGCCGCCGGCGTCGACGTCGAGATCAAGCTCTAAGGCGTGGAGAACAACAATGCGTTCCGGGGTGCTCGCGCAGAAAGTCGGGATGACGCGTCTCTTCACCGAGGCCGGCGAGCATGTGCCGGTGACGGTGCTGCGGCTCGGCAATTGCCAGGTCGTGGGTCACCGCACCAAGGAAAAGAACGGTTACGTGGCGCTGCAGCTGGGCGCCGGCGCGCGCAAGGTGCAGAGCACCACCAAGGCCGATCGCGGTCACTTCGCGGTCGCCAAGGTCGAGCCTAAGCGCAAGCTCGCCGAGTTCCGCGTCGACGCCGACGCGCTCATTCCGGTCGGCGCCGAAATCACCGCGGACCATTTCGTGGTCGGCCAATATGTCGATGTCACCGGCACTTCGACCGGCAAGGGCTTCGCCGGCGGCATGAAGCGCTGGAATTTCTCCGGCCTGCGGGCGAGCCACGGCGTGTCGATCTCGCACCGCTCGATCGGCTCGACCGGCGGTCGGCAAGACCCCGGCAGGACGTTTAAGAACAAGAAGATGCCGGGCCATCTCGGCGTCGACCGGGTGACCACGCTCAATCTCAAAGTCCGCCAGACCGACGTGGCGCGCGGCTTGATCCTGGTCGAAGGCGCCGTGCCCGGCGTCAAGGGCGGCTGGATCACGGTGCGCGACGCGGTGAAAAAGAAGCTGCCGGACGGCGTGCCAAAGCCCGGCAAGTTCAAGCTCGCCGACAATGCGTCCGAGGCGCCTGTCGCGGTTGGTCAAGCAGGCGACGGTGCGTGACATGGAGCTTCAAGTCACCACCCTCGACGGCAAGAAGGCCGGATCGGTCACTTTGTCCGACGCCATTTTCGGCCTCGAACCGCGCACCGATCTCATCCATCGCTGCGTCGTATGGCAACTGGCGAAGCGCCAGCGCGGCACGCATGAAGTGAAAAACCGCGCGGACATCCACCGCACCGGCAAGAAAATGTACCGCCAGAAGGGGACCGGCTCCGCCCGTCACGGCTCGGCGCGTGTCAATCTTTTCCGCGGTGGCGGCCGCTCGTTCGGCCCGCACACCCGCAGTCACGAAATCGGCCTGCCGAAGAAAGTGCGCGCGCTCGCGCTCCGGCATGCGCTCTCGGCCAAAGCTAAAGACGGCGGCATCCTCGTCATCGAGGCGCTGAGCGTGAAGGAAGCCAAGACCAAGGCGTTGCGCGGCCATTTCGACAAGCTCGGTGTTTCCAACGCCCTGTTCATCGACGGCGCCGAGGTCGCGGCCGACGTGCGCACTGCGGCGCGCAATATTCCGAATATCGACGTCCTGCCGGTCGCCGGCATCAATGTTTACGACATCATGCGGCGGCGAAAGCTCGTACTCACCCGCGCCGCACTCGATGCACTGGAGGCGCGCTTCAAATGACCACCACCGACCCGCGCCATTACGACATTATTATCGCGCCGCTCATCACCGAGAAGGCGACCAATGCGTCCGAGTTCAACAAGGTCGTGTTCAAGGTCGCCATGACGGCGACCAAGCCGCAGATCAAGGAAGCGGTCGAGAAGCTGTTCGACGTCAAGGTCAAGAGCGTCAACACGCTACGCCGCCGTGGCAAGTGGAAAGTGTTCAAGGGCCGCTACGGCCAGACCTCCGACACCAAGCGCGCGATCGTGACCCTCGAAGAGGGCCAGAAGATCGACGTCACTACGGGGCTGTAAGGGAGCGGCGGGATGGCACTGAAATCATACAATCCGGTTACGCCGGGCCAGCGCCAGCTCGTCCTGGTCGACCGCGCCGGCCTGCACGCCGGCAAGCCGGTCAAAGCGCTCACCGAAGGTAAGAATTCGAGCGGTGGCCGCAACAATGGCGGTTCGATCACTATTCGCTATCGCGGCGGCGGCCACAAACAGGCCTACCGCATGATCGATTTCAAGCGCCGCAAATTCGACATGCCGGCCAAGGTCGAGCGGCTCGAATACGATCCCAACCGCACCGGCTTCATCGCGCTCGTCAAGTACGATGACGGCGAACTCGCCTACATCCTGGCGCCGCAGCGGCTGGCCGTTGGCGACAGCATCGTCGCCGGCGAGCATGTCGACGTAAAGCCCGGCAATGCCATGCCGATCGCCAATATTCCGGTCGGCACCATCGTCCACAATATTGAGCTGAAGATCGGCAAAGGCGGTCAGGTTGCGCGCTCGGCCGGCGCCTATGCTCAGATCGTCGGCCGCGACGGCGAATACGTGATCTTGCGATTGAATTCCGGCGAGCAGCGCCTGGTTCACGGCCGCTGCCTTGCGACCGTCGGCGCGGTGTCTAATCCAGATAATATGAACGTTTCGATCGGCAAGGCGGGGCGGACCCGGTGGATGGGACGGCGCGGCCACGTCCGCGGCGAAACCATGAATCCCGTCGATCATCCGCTCGGCGGACGCACGCGCGGCGGCCGGCATCCGGTGACGCCGTGGGGCAAGCCGACCAGAGGCAAAAAGACGCGCAAGAACAAGAGCACGGCGAAGTTCATCATGATGAGCCGCCACGCGCGCAAGAAGCAGAAGTAGGAGCAATCATGACGCGTTCGGTCTGGAAGGGTCCGTTTGTCGACGGCTATCTGCTGAAAAAGGCGGATGCCGCGCGCTCGTCCGGACGTCACGAGATGATCCGCATCTGGTCGCGGCGTTCGACCATCCTGCCGCAATTCGTCGGGCTGACGTTCGGTGTTTACAACGGCCAGAAGCACATCCCGGTGATCGTCACCGAGGAAATGGTCGGGCACAAATTCGGTGAATTCGCGCCGACCCGTTCGTTTTACGGGCATTCGTCGGATCGCAAGGCTAAGCGCGCAGGCGCAGTGCCGGGCGCGGCTCCGGCCGAGGGCGCCGCCGCTGCGCCGGCTGCCGAGCCGGCGGCAGGTGCATCGTGATGTCGGGAGAGTTTCGATGAGCAAGAAAAAGCGCGACCGCGCGCTCTCCGACAACGAGGCGAAAGCCGTCGCCCGCATGCTGCGGGTGAGCCCGCAGAAGCTAAACCTGTTGGCTCAGCTCATTCGCGGCAAGAAGGTATCGACCGCGCTCGCTGACCTCGAATTTTCGCGCAAGCGCATCGCGCGCGACGTGCGCAAGTGCCTGGAATCGGCGATCGCCAATGCAGAGAACAATCACGACCTCGATGTCGACGATCTCGTCGTCGTCGAGGCTCATGTCGGCAAGGCGATCGTGATCAAGCGGCACTCGCCGCGCGCACGCGGCCGGATCGGAGCAATTATCAAGCCGTTCTCGCATCTCACCATCGTGGTGCGTGAAGTCGAGGCGCAGGCGTAAAGCAGAGCGGCGAGGAGAGCACTATGGGTCAAAAGGTCAATCCGGTCGGGCTTCGTCTCGGCATCAACCGCACCTGGGATTCGCGCTGGTATGCGGGCAAGGCGAGCTATGGCTTGCTGCTGCACGAGGACATGGAAATCCGCAAAGCCCTGATGGCCGAGCTCAAACAGGCCGCGGTGTCCAAGATCGTGATCGAGCGCCCGCACAAGAAATGCCGCGTCACCATCCATTCGGCGCGGCCGGGCGTGGTCATCGGCAAAAAGGGCGCCGATATCGAGAAATTGCGCAGGAAGGTCGCCGCACTCACCGACAGCGATGTCGTGATCAACATCGTCGAGATACGCAAACCCGAACTCGACGCCCAACTGGTTGCCGAATCGATCGCGCAGCAGCTCGAGCGCAGAGTGGCGTTTCGTCGCGCGATGAAGCGCGCCGTGCAATCGGCGATGCGGCTGGGCGCCGGCGGTATCCGCATCAACTGCTCGGGCCGGCTCGGCGGCGCCGAAATCGCGCGCATGGAATGGTATCGCGAGGGTCGCGTGCCGCTGCACACGCTGCGCGCCGACGTCGATTACGGCGTTGCCACCGCGTTCACCACCTACGGCACCTGCGGCGTAAAAGTGTGGATCTTCAAGGGTGAGATCATGGAGCACGACCCGATGGCGCAGGACAAAAAGATGGCCGAAGGCGACGCCGGCAGGCCGCGGCGGGACGCGGCGTGAACGAGCGGACGGGAATAGAGGCGTAAGCCATGCTGCAACCGATGCGAACGAAATTTCGGAAGGCGCACAAGGGCCGCATCCACGGCCTTGCCACCAGCGCGGCCACTCTCGCGTTCGGCCAGTACGGCTTGAAGGCGACCGAGCCCGAACGGGTCACCGCGCGTCAGATCGAGGCGGCGCGGCGCGCGCTCACCCGCCATATGAAGCGCTCGGGCCGGGTCTGGATCCGCATGTTCCCGGACGTGCCGGTGTCGAAGAAGCCGCTCGAAGTGCGTATGGGCTCCGGCAAGGGTACGCCGGAATTGTGGGTTGCCCGCGTCAAACCAGGCCGCATCCTGTTCGAGATCGACGGGGTGACAATCGAAGTCGCCAAGGAGGCGCTGGCGCTCGCCGCCGCCAAATTGCCGATCAAGACCCGTTTCGTCGAGCGGATCAGCGAGTAGGCGCGTGACATGAAACCGGCCGATATCAGAGCAATGACGATCGATCAGATCGACGACGAAGTGCTCAAGCTCAAGAAGGAGCACTTCAACTTGCGTTTCCAACGCGCCAGCGGGCAGTTGGAGAATACCGCGCGCGTGCGCGAAGTGCGGCGCGACATCGCGCGGCTCAAGACGATTGCGCGCAACAAGCGCCCCGCCGCGGCGAAGAGTTAAGAGGAACAAATGCCAAAGCGTACCCTCCAGGGCGTCGTGGTGAGCGACAAGCAGGCGAAGACGGTGGTGGTGAAGGTCGAGCGCCGCTTTACCCATCCCATGTTCAAGAAGACGATACGCCGGTCGAAGAAATACTACGCGCACGACGAGAACAACGAGTTCAAGGTCGGCGATATGGTGTGGATCGAAGAGCATCGCCCGATTTCCAAGCTCAAGCGCTGGGCGGTGGTGCGCGGCGAGAAAAAGAAGGCGTCGTAAACGTGATGCGACCGGAATGGAACGAGTGGGGTAACCCATGATCCAGATGCAAACCAATCTCGACGTGGCGGACAATTCCGGCGCGCGCCGCGTCATGTGCATAAAAGTGCTCGGCGGCTCCAAGCGCAAATACGCCACTATCGGCGACGTCATCGTCGTCTCGGTGAAGGAGGCGATCCCGCGCGGGCGCGTCAAGAAGGGCGACGTGATGAAGGCCGTGATCGTGCGCATTTCCAAGGACATCAAACGCGCCGACGGTTCGATCATCCGCTTCGACCGCAACGCCGCTGTGCTGATCACGCCGCAGATGGAACCGGTCGGCACCCGCATCTTCGGACCCGTCCCGCGCGAGCTGCGCGCCAAGAATCACATGAAAATCATTTCGCTTGCGCCGGAGGTGCTGTGATGGCGGCGCGGATCAAAAAGGGCGATACGGTGATCGTGATCGCGGGCCGCGACAAAGGCCGCACCGGCGAGGTCATCGAAATGCAGCGCGACGAAGGGCGCGCGCTGGTGCGCGGCGTCAACGTCGTCAAGCGTCACCAGCGCCAAAGCGCCTCGCAGGAGGGCGGCATCATTTCCAAGGAGGCGCCGATCCACCTGTCGAACGTCGCGCTCGCCGATCCCAAGGACGGCAAGCCGACGCGGGTCGGCTTTAAGTTCATCGGCAAGGGCGATGACCGCAAGAAGGTGCGCTTTGCCAAGCGTTCGGGAGTCGAGATCGATGGCTGACACCGACGAAAAGCAAGCGAAGCGGCCCGACAAGTCGCCGCGGCCGCTGACCGCCGAACAGGCCGTCAAAGCCGAGAAGGACGACAAGAGGGCGGCAAAGCAAGCGCGGGCCGATAAGGCCGCCGCCGACGGCAAGGCCGGCAAGCCGGCTGCGCCGCGCGAGCCCGAGCCGCGCGTGCCGGCGCGTCTTAAGGTGCAGTTCGAGGAGACGATCCGCGGCAAGCTCGCCGAGCAGCTTGGCTACAAGAACCGTTTCGAGATTCCCATCCTCGACAAGATCGTCATCAATATGGGCATCGGCGAGGGTGTCGCCGACAAGAAGAAGGTCGACGGCGCCGCCGCCGACCTGGCGCTGATTGCCGGTCAAAAGGCCGTGGTCACTAAGGCGCGTAAGTCGATCGCGACCTATAAGCTGCGCACCGGCCAGGCGATCGGCTGCAAGGTGACGCTGCGCAAGGCCCGCATGTACGAGTTTCTCGACCGGCTCATCAATATCGCGCTGCCGCGGGTGCGTGACTTCCGCGGGCTCAATCCGAAGAGTTTCGACGGGCGCGGCAATTACACGCTCGGCATCAAGGAACACATCGTGTTCCCGGAGATCGACTACGACAAGGCTGCCGACATTTGGGGCATGGACATCACGGTCTGCACCACCGCACGCAATGACGACGAGGCCCGTGCCCTGTTGACGGCGTTCAATTTTCCGTTCCGGCAGTGAGGTCGAAATCCTCAGACGCGGAGCTTTAGGAGAACTAGATGGCGAAGAAGAGTTCGATCGAGAAAAACAACCGGCGACGGCGGATGTCGAAGAAATATTCCGGCCGGAGGTCGCGGCTCAAGGCGATCGCTCGCGACAGGTCGAAGCCGGTGGAGGAACGTTTTGCCGCCACGCTGAAGCTCGCCGAGTTGCCGCGCAATTCGTCCGCCACCCGCATCCGCAATCGCTGCGAATTGACGGGCCGGCCGCGCGGCTTCTACCGCAAGCATAAATTGTCGCGCATCGCGCTGCGGGAGCTCGGCTCGAAGGGGCTGATCCCGGGCCTCGTGAAGTCGAGCTGGTAGGAGGAGCGTACGATGCCCATGAACGATCCGCTCGGCGATCTTCTGTCCCGCATCCGCAATGCGCAGATGCGTAACAAGTCGAAAGTCAGCTCGCCGAACTCGCGGTTGCGCGAGAGCGTGCTCGATGTACTCAAGAACGAGGGCTATATCCGCGGCTATGCGGTGGTCGAGAAAGACGGCCGCTCGGAGATCGAGATCGAGCTGAAATACTTCGACGGCGAGCCGGTGATCCGCGAGATCGAGCGGGTATCGAAGCCGGGCCGCCGCGTCTATACGTCGGTAAAAAGTATGCCGCGCATCAATAACGGACTCGGCGTCACCATCGTATCGACGCCGAAGGGCGTTATGGCGGACCACGACGCGCGCGACGCCAATGTAGGCGGCGAAATTCTCTGCACGGTGTTCTGATGTCGCGTATCGGTAAAAGAGCAATCGCGGTGCCATCCGGAATCACCGCCAATGTCGAGGGCCAGACCGTGAAGGTGAAAGGCCCCAAGGGCGCGCTTTCCGTCGTGCTGCACGACGACATCGCGGCCAAGCTCGAGGGCGGCCAGATCAAGGTCGAGCCGCGCGCCGAAACCAAGCGCGCCCGCGCACAGTGGGGCACGTCGCGCACGCTCATCGCCAATCTCATTTCCGGCGTCACCAAAGGTTTTGAGCAGCGGCTCGAAATCAACGGCGTCGGCTATCGCGCGGCGGTGCAGGGCAAGAACCTGCAGATCGCGCTCGGCTACAGCCACGACATCGTCTATCCGATCCCCGAAGGCATCACGATCGCCACCCCGCGGCCGGTCGAAATCGTCATCACCGGCAGCGACCGCCAGAAGGTCGGCCAGGTTGCCGCCGAGATCCGCGAATATCGGCCGCCGGAGCCTTATAAAGGCAAGGGCATCAAATATGCCGACGAACGCATCTTCCGCAAGGAAGGCAAGAAGAAGTAACGGAGCCGCGCGATGACCAAGCTGAGCGATCGGATCATGCGGCGCACTGGACGCGTGCGCGGCGCGTTGCGCCGCGCCGCTGGCGAGCGCAAGCGACTGTCCGTTTACCGCTCGTCCAAGCACATCTACGCGCAGGTGATCGACGACGATCAGGGCGTCACGCTGGCGTCGGCATCGTCAATCGAAAAAACCGCGCGCGAGGGCCTCAAGACCGGAGCCAGCGTCGATGCGGCAAAGGCGGTGGGTAAGCTCATCGCCGAACGCGCCAAAGAGAAGGGCATCAAAGAGGTCGTGTTCGATCGCGGCGGTTATCTCTATCACGGCCGGGTCAAGGCATTAGCGGAGGCCGCCCGCGAGGGCGGGCTGAATTTCTGATGACGGAGGACAGACGACAGAGGACAGATAAGAGCAAGCGGCAGGGCGCAATTCCGTTCTCTGTCGTCGGTCGTCCGTCGTCTCATCTCAGAGCAAAGGCTTGAACAAATGGTAGCGCATCATGGCCCGTGAACCCCGCGAGCGAAGAGAAGAACGCGACAGCGAGTTCGTCGATAAGCTCGTGCACATCAACCGCGTCGCCAAGGTGGTGAAGGGCGGCCGTCGGTTCGGCTTCGCCGCATTAGTGGTCGTCGGCGATCAGAAAGGCCGGGTCGGCTTCGGCCACGGCAAGGCGCGCGAAGTGCCGGAGGCGATCCGCAAGGCAACCGATGCGGCCAAGCGCGCGCTGACGCGCGTGCCGTTGCGCGAAGGCCGCACGCTGCATCATGACGTCGCCGGCCGCCACGGCGCCGGCCGGGTCTATCTGCGCGCCGCGCCTCCCGGCACCGGCATCATCGCCGGCGGCCCGATGCGCGCGGTGTTCGAGACGCTCGGCATGCAGGACGTGGTGGCAAAGTCGATCGGCACGTCCAATCCTTATAACGTCGTGCGCGCCACGTTTGACGCGCTCAAGCGCCAGGATTCGCCGCGCTCGGTCGCCGCCCGCCGCAATCTCAAGGTTTCGACGCTACAGGCGCGCCGCCGCGACGTCGATGCCGATGCGGCGGCCGATTGAGGACGGAGCGCGTCATGAACGCCGATAAACACGCAGGCAAAACCGTCAAAGTCCGGCAAACCCGCAGCCCATCGCGCCGTCATATCAGTCAGCGCCAGACGCTGGTGGGATTGAAGCTCAATAAGATCGGCCGCGTCGCCGATCTGGTCGATACGCCGCAAACCAGGGGCATGATCGCCAAGGTCGCCCATCTCGTCGAAGTGGTGGAGAAATAGCCCATGCAATTGCACGAACTCGCCGGCCGTCCCGGCGCCCGCAAGACGCGCAAGCGCATCGGTCGCGGCATCGGCTCGGGTAAAGGCAAGACCGGCGGTCGCGGCGGCAAGGGCCAGACCGCGCGCTCCGGCGTCCGCATCAAGGGCTTCGAGGGCGGCCAGATGCCATTGCATCGCCGGCTGCCCAAGCGGGGTTTCAAGAACACGATGTTCGCGCGCAAGCTCAACGAGGTGAATATCGGGCGTATCCAGGCCGCGATCGATGCGGGGCTTCTCGACGCGGCAGGCAAGATCGACGCCGCGGCTCTGGTCAAAGCGGGTATCCTGCGCCGGGCCAAAGAGGGTGTGCGGCTTCTCGGCGCGGGTGAAATCAAGGCAAAAGTCGCGCTGTCCGTTTTCGGCGCGTCGAAATCGGCGGTCGCCGCAGTGGAAAAGGCGGGCGGCACGGTCGAAATCCTCGCGCCCAAGGCGGAGACGAGCGAGCAGGCGGCCTGACGCCTATATAGGCCATCTCTAAATAGGCTAAGACGCATACGGAGCATTGGCGAATGGTTTCTGCGGCAGAACAACTGGCAGCCAATCTCAACTTCGGCGCGCTTGCCAAAGCCGAAGAGCTGAAGAAGCGCATCTGGTTCACGCTCGGCGCGCTGTTGGTCTACCGGCTCGGCACTTACATCCCGCTGCCCGGCATCGATCCGAACGCCTGGGACCAGATTTTCCAATCCCAGGCCGGCGGCATTTTGGGCATGTTCAACATGTTCGCCGGCGGCGGCATCCACCGCATGGCGATCTTCGCGCTCAACATCATGCCCTACATCTCGGCGTCGATCATCATTCAGCTGATGACGACCGTGTCGCCCACTCTCGAACAGCTCAAGAAAGAGGGCGAGGCGGGCCGCAAGATGATCAACCAGTACACCCGCTATCTGACGGTGGTGCTGGCGGCGTTTCAGGCCTACGGCATTTCCGTCGGCCTTGAGGGGGCGTCCAACGTGGTCGCCGCTCCGGGCCCATTCTTCATTATCTCGACCGTGATCACGCTCACCGGCGGCACTATCTTCCTGATGTGGCTCGGCGAGCAGATGACCCAGCGCGGCATCGGCAACGGCACGTCGCTCATCATTATGTCGGGTATTGTCGCGCAATTGCCGTCTGCCATAGCCGGCACTCTCGAACTCGGCCGCCAGGGCGCGCTGTCCACCGGGCTCATTCTCATCGTGATCTTCATGGTGATCGTAGTCATCACCTTCATCGTGTTCATGGAGCGCGCGCAGCGCCGGCTCTTGATCCAGTATCCCAAGCGCCAGGTCGGCAACCGCATGTTCGAGGGCCAGTCCTCGCATCTGCCGCTCAAGCTCAATACTTCGGGCGTGATCCCGCCGATCTTCGCGTCGTCACTGCTGCTACTGCCGACGACCGTCGCCAACTTCACGGCCGGGCAGGGCCCGGGGTGGCTGACCGTCATAACGACCCAGCTTGCGCACGGGCGGCCGCTGTTCCTCATTCTCTATGTCGGGCTCATCGTCTTCTTTGCTTTCTTTTACACGGCGATCGTGTTCAATCCGACCGAGACTGCCGACAATCTCAAGAAGCACGGCGGCTTCGTCCCCGGTATCCGGCCTGGCGAACGGACGGCCGAATACATCGATTACGTATTGTCGCGAATCACGGTAATAGGCGCGGCCTATCTTGCGATTGTTTGCCTGTTTCCGGAGATGTTGATCTCCTACGCGGCGGTGCCATTCTATTTTGGCGGCACATCGCTCTTGATCGTCGTTAGCGTCACAATGGATACTGTGGCGCAAGTGCAGGGCCACCTGTTGGCCCACCAATACGAAGGCCTGATAAAAAGATCGAAACTGAGGGGGCGCCGTAGATGAGATTGATCCTGCTCGGCCCGCCGGGGGCTGGCAAGGGAACGCAGGCCCTGCGTCTCGTCGCCAAATACGGAATAGTACAGCTATCGACCGGTGAAATGCTACGTGCCGCAGCGAAGGCAGGCACACCCGTTGGGCGTCAGGCGCAAGAGGTCATGGCGCGCGGCGGCTTGGTGCCCGATAACGTCGTGGTCGGCATCGTCGGCCAGCGCATTGAAGAGCCAGATGCACGCAAGGGTTTTATCCTCGACGGTTTCCCTCGCACCGTGCCACAGGCGGTGGCGCTTGACCGTATGCTGGAAACGAGAGGACTCGCACTCGACGCGGTAATCGAGTTGCGTGTCGACGAGGATGCCCTGGTGCGGCGCATCGAAAGCCGCATCGCCGAGATGAAGGAACGCGGCGAGGTGCTCCGCGACGACGACAGCCCCGAAGTGCTGCACAACAGGCTTCGGGCCTACCGTCAGCAGACCGCGCCGCTGATCGCCTATTACCGGCACAAGGGCGTGCTGCACACGGTTAATGGCATGGCGGCCATTCCGGACGTGACGGCAGCGATCGACAAGGCGCTGCCGCCCGACCCGCCGGCGGCCAGGATCCCCGGCGACAAAAAAAAAGCGAAGAGGTCAGCCACTGAAATCGCCGCGCGCCAAGCGCCCAGGACAGAAATCCATAGGAAAAAAATCCGCTCGAAGCGGGTCAGCAGGGCACGAACGGCCGGCAAAGCCCAAAACGGTGGTACGAAAGCGACGCAGCGGCAAAAGCCGCCGTCGCTGACCAAGTTTATACAAGAAAACGCTAGCCGAGGTTGACGAAAGCGCTTGGAATCCATTAATAAGCCGGGAATATCCAGTCGGAGATTGAGCAGCGATGCCCGGCCGCAGCGGCAGGCAGGCGCTGGCTTTTTACGTTTGTGGCCTCTTCGGGTGACATTGGAACCGATGGAGAGCGGCCGGCGCTACGGGTCGTCCGTGGCCGGGCCGTTGCAAGGAGTAACTGGCTTGAGGAGTAACTGACTTGGCTCGTATCGCTGGCGTCAACCTGCCGACCAACAAGCGCATCGTGATCGCGCTCCAATACATCTATGGGATCGGCGGCGCCAAGGCTCATGAGATCCTGGGCAAGGTGTCGATCCCGGAATCGCGCCGGGTGTCGCAATTGACCGACCAGGAAGTGCTGCAACTGCGCGAAGTGATCGACCGCGACTACATGGTCGAAGGCGACCTGCGACGTGAAGTCGCCATGAACATCAAGCGGCTGATGGATCTTGGTTGCTACCGTGGTTTGCGCCACCGCCGCAGTCTCCCGGTTCGCGGCCAGCGCACGCATACTAACGCCCGGACCCGCAAGGGGCCGGCCAAGGCCATTGCCGGCAAGAAGAAATAGCGCGTGGAGCAGGACGACGTGACGGCAGCGGAGCCCCCGGCTCCGATCTGCGAAAGGGTTCAGAATGGGTAAGGAAGCCACGCGTGTTCGCAAACGCGAACGCAAGAACATCGCTTCGGGCGTTGCGCACGTAAACGCGACTTTCAACAATACGATGATCACGATCACCGACGTGCAAGGCAACACCATTGCCTGGTCGACGGCGGGCACGATGGGTTTCAAGGGCTCGCGCAAGTCGACGCCTTATGCCGCGCAGGTCGCCGCCGAGGACGCCGCTAAGAAAGCGCAAGAGCACGGCATGCGCACGCTTGAAGTCGAGGTCGCCGGCCCCGGTTCGGGGCGCGAGTTGGCGCTGCGTTCGTTGCAGGCGGCCGGCTTCACCATCACTTCGATCCGCGATGTAACGCCGATCCCGCACAATGGCTGCCGTCCGCGCAAGCGGCGGCGCGTATAGGACATCCGGCCGATGGAACAAATGGAACATCTGCCGCCGCTTGATCTTGGCCCCGCGGAGCGGAGTGGGGCGCGCGAGACGTTGGCGCCGCGCAACGCGATGGGTGATAACGTGACGATCCAGAAGAATTGGCAGGAACTGATCAGGCCGAACAAGCTGCAGATTGGCGCCGGTACCGACACGCGCCGTTCGGCGACCGTAATCGCCGAGCCGCTCGAGCGCGGCTTTGGCGTGACGCTCGGCAATGCGCTGCGGCGCATCTTGCTGTCGTCGTTGCAAGGCGCTGCCGTCCAGTCGGTGCATATCGACGGCGTGTTGCATGAATTTTCTTCGATTGCGGGCGTGCGCGAGGACGTGACCGACATCGTCCTCAACATCAAGGACATCGCTATCAAGATGCAGGGCGACGGACCCAAGCGCATGGTGGTGAAGAAGCAGGGACCCGGAACGGTCACGGCCAGCGATATCCAGACCGTCGGCGACGTCGTCGTGCTCAACCCCGACCTTGTCCTGTGCACGCTCGACGAAGGCGCCGAGATCCGCATGGAATTCACGGTGAACACCGGCAAGGGCTACGTGCCATCGGAGCGTAACCGCCCGGAGGACGCGCCGATCGGGCTCATTCCGGTCGACAGCCTCTATTCGCCGGTGCGCAAGGTCTCCTACAAGGTCGAGAACACCCGCGAAGGCCAGATTCTCGACTACGACAAGCTGACGCTCTCGATCGAGACCAACGGTGCGCTGAGCCCGGAGGATGCGCTCGCCTATGCCGCGCGCATCCTGCAGGATCAGCTCAACGTGTTCGTCAACTTCGAGGAGCCCAAGCGCGAGACGGCGCACGAAGCGATCCCCGATCTTGCCTTCAATCCGGCGTTTCTCAAGAAGGTCGACGAACTCGAACTCTCGGTGCGTTCGGCCAATTGCCTGAAGAACGACAACATCGTCTATATCGGCGATCTCGTGCAAAAGACCGAGGCCGAGATGCTGCGCACGCCGAATTTCGGCAGAAAGTCGCTCAACGAGATCAAGGAAGTCTTGGTGCAGATGGGCCTGCATCTGGGCATGGAAGTGCCCGGCTGGCCGCCGGAAAATATCGAGGAGCTGGCCAAGCGGTTCGAGGATCATTACTGAGCAAAGGACGGACGGCAGACGACGGAGGACAGATGATGAGAAGGTTCTTTTCCGTCATCCGTCATCCGTCGTCCGTCGTCTGATAAAACATGCGTCACGCCAAGACCCATCGCAAATTCAGCCGGCGTTCGGATCATCGTAAATCGATGCTGGCGAACCTCGCCGCTTCGCTGATCAAGCATGAGCAGATCGTGACGACGCTGCCGAAAGCGAAGGATTTGCGCCCGGTCGTGGAGAAGCTGGTCACGCTCGGCAAGCGCGGCGGCCTGCATGCGCGGCGACAGGCAATTGCGCAGATGCGCGACCTCGCCATGGTCAAGAAACTGTTTGACGTGATCGGCCCGCGCTACAAGGAGCGCAATGGCGGCTATACCCGCGTGCTCAAGGCCGGCTTCCGTTACGGCGATTCCGCGCCGGTCGCGGTGATCGAATTCGTCGACCGCGACGTCGAGGCCAAGGGCAAGGATTCCGGGCCGGTACAGGAGCGTCGCGCGGAGGCCGAGGCTGCCGCTCCGGCGTAGGTGACGTTGCGGGCACGAGGGGCGGCAGCGTCGCCCTTCTACGGCCTCGGCCCGATGCCTATATCCCGGCGCATTAAATCGGGGTTTTCCATGCCGCGTTTGCAGTATTCGGCCATTACGGCTGTTGCGGTCGTCCTGATTGCGATTTCTGCGCAGGGCGCGGGCGCGCAAGATCGCCAAGACCTGCGCGAGGTCCCGGCCTCGCCGGCCCAGCTGCAGCTGTCCTTTGCGCCGATCGTCAAACGCGTGGCGCCGGCGGTGGTGAATGTCTACGCCGCGCGCGTCGTCGAAAATACCAATCCGTTTTTGGCCGATCCGTTTTTCCGCCAGTTCTTCGGCGTGGTGCCGCGCCAGCAGGTCGAACGCTCGCTGGGATCCGGCGTCATCGTCGACCCGGCGGGTCTCGTCGTCACCAACTATCACGTCATCGAAGGCGCCAGCGAAGTGAAGGTCGCGCTTGCCGACAAGCGCGAGTTCGCCGCCGATATCGTGCTGAAAGATCAGCGCAGCGATCTCGCCGTTTTGCGCATCAAGGGCGCGAAGGAACGCTTTCCGACACTGCCATTTGCCAATTCGGACGACCTGCAAGTGGGCGACGTGGTGCTGGCGATCGGCGATCCGTTCGGCGTCGGCCAGACGGTGACGCACGGCATCGTCTCGGCGGTGGCGCGCACCGACGTCGGCATCAGCGATTATCAGTTCTTCATCCAGACCGACGCCGCCATCAATCCCGGCAATTCGGGCGGTCCGCTGGTCGATATGAACGGCCGCATGATCGGGCTGAATTCGGCGATCTATTCGCGCTCCGGCGGTTCGCAGGGCATCGGTTTCGCCATTCCGGCGAATATGGTCCGCGTGGTGGTCGCTTCGGCGGAAGGCGGCAACGGCGACGTGAAGCGGCCGTGGCTCGGCGCCAAGCTTCAGGAGGTCACGCCGGACATTGCCGACAGCCTCGGTCTGCAACGGCCGAGCGGTGCATTGGTCGCGAGCGTCGTCGCCGACAGCCCGGCCGCGCATGCCGGGATTAAGACCGGCGACGTCATTACGAGCGTCGACGGCACCGAGGTCGACGATCCGACAGCGTTCAATTATCGCTTCGCGACCAAGCCGCTCGGCGGCAGCGCGCAGATTGGCGTCGTGCGGGGGGGTCATTCCGTCGTTGTGCCGATTGCCTTGCAGAGCCTTCCCGATACGCCGCGTGAGGAGGTTGAAATCCGTGCCCGCTCGCCGTTCCTCGGCGCGACGGTGGCAAGCTTGTCGCCGGCTTTGGCCGATGAACTGCGGCTCGATCCTAACTCCCAAGGCGTCGTCATTACCGATGTCGCCGACGGCTCAGAGGCGCAATCGATTGGCTTCCAAAAGGGCGACATCATCGTTGCCGTGAACAATCAGAAGGTCGTCAAACCCGCGGATCTCGAGCGCATCGCCGGTGCCGGCAGCCGGCAGTGGCGCATCACAATGACGCGCGGCGGCCAGCAGATTTCCGTCATGTTTTCAGGATGAGCTCGCGTCCTAAACAAAGGGGACCAAATCTGTTCGCAGCCGGTGGGCTCGATCGCGACGCGCCGCGGCCGCTCGCCGACAAGCTCCGCCCGGACCAGCTCGGCGACGTGGTCGGCCAGGATCATCTGCTCGGCGCCGACGCTGCGCTCACCCGTATGTTACAAACGCGCTCGCTCGGCTCGCTGATCTTCTGGGGGCCGCCCGGCACCGGCAAGACCACGGTGGCGCGGCTCCTGGCGCACGCAACCGAACTTTATTTCGAGCAGATCTCGGCGATCTTCTCCGGCGTCGCGGATTTGAAGAAGGTGTTCGATGCGGCGCGGCTGCGCCGCGAAACCGGGCAGGGGACGCTGCTGTTCGTCGACGAGATTCACCGCTTCAATCGTGCGCAGCAGGATTCCTTCCTGCCGGTCATGGAGGACGGCACTATCGTTCTGGTCGGCGCGACCACGGAGAATCCGTCGTTCGAATTGATCGCGCCGCTCCTTTCGCGCGCCCGTGTCCTGGTGTTCAAGCCGCTCGACGCCGCGGCGATCGAAAAGCTTCTCGCCCGCGCCGAGGCGATCGAAGGCAAGAAATTGCCGCTCGACGGCGAAGCGCGCGCCTCGCTGATCCGCATGGCCGACGGCGACGGCCGCGCCGCGCTGACGCTTGCCGAAGAGGTCTGGCGCGCCACGCGGCAAGGCGAGAGCTTCGATGCCGTAGGCCTGCAGGAAGTGGTGCAGCGTCGCGCGCCGATCTACGACAAGAAGCAGGACGGCCATTACAATCTCATCAGCGCTCTGCATAAATCGGTGCGCGGTTCCGATGCGGATGCGGCGCTTTACTATCTCTGCCGCATGCTCGATGCCGGCGAGGACCCGCTCTATCTGGCGCGGCGCGTGGTGCGCATGGCGGTCGAGGATATCGGGCTTGCCGATCCGCAGGCATTGGTCGTCGCCAATGCGGCGAAGGACGCCTATGATTTTCTCGGCTCGCCGGAAGGCGAGCTCGCGATCGCCGAAGCCGTGATCTATGTCGCGACCGCGCCGAAATCGAACGCGACCTATGTCGCCTTCGGCGCAGCCATGCGCACCGCGAAAGAGGCCGGTTCGCTGTTGCCGCCGAAGCACATCCTTAACGCGCCGACCAAGCTGATGCAGTCCGAAGGCTATGGTTCGGGCTACGAATACGATCACGACGCCGATGCGGCGTTTTCCGGCCAGGATTATTTCCCCGAACAGCTCGGGCGGAGGCAATTCTACGATCCGCCGGAGCGCGGCTTTGAGCGCGAGATTCGCAAACGGCTGGAATACTGGGCCAAGCTGCGACGCGAGCGGAGCGGCAGTTGAGGGGCAGCCGCGGACCACGGCAGCCGGGCGGCGGTCGGCAAATGGCCGGGCCGCGGCATCGGCATAAATTCCGTCACCCTGAGGCGCCGCCGCGCAGCGACGGGCACCGCAAGTCGGGTTCACCCGACTTGCGCGCTTCAAATGCGATCGCGGGTAAACCCGAGATCGCCCGGCAACGACAGCCAGGTCGGCAACCGGCGACTTGGAAATCCAACAATCCGAAATCGGAAAAATCCGATCTCGATCGGCGCCTCGACCGACATCCTTCGAGGGCCGCTTCGCGGCCGCCTCAGGATGACGGTGAACAAAGGCCTGTGCCGGCTCCGATGCCGACCACCGTCCAAAACACCACCGTCACGCCCGACGAATCCAACATGCGCGTCGATCGCTTCCTTGAGGCGCGGTTTCCGACTTTAAGCTTCTCGCACATCCAGCGCGTGATCCGCAAAGGCGAGGTGCGCGTCAACGGCAAGCGCACCCAGCCGAAGAACCGGCTTGAGGCCGGGCAGACGGTGCGCATCCCGCCGCTCCGCCTCGACCAGCCGAAGCCACGCGCGCCAGGCAACGCGGCTGACGACAAAACGCGCGATTTTCTAAAATCAATCACGCTGTACGAGGATGCCGACGTGCTGGTGCTCAACAAGCCGATGGGGCTTGCGGTGCAGGGCGGCTCCGGCACCACGCGCCATCTCGACGGCATGCTGGAAGTCTTACGCGATGCGCACGGTCAGCGGCCGCGGCTGGTGCATCGGCTCGACAAGGATACCGCCGGCTGCCTTCTCGTCGCCAAGACGCGATTTGCGGCCGCGGCTCTGGCAAAAACCTTCCGCTCACGCTCGGCGCGCAAGGTCTATTGGGCCTTGGTCGCCGGGGTGCCGAAGGTGCAGCAAGGCCGCATCTCGACCTTCCTTGCCAAGGAGGAGCGCGAAGACGAATCGTTCATGCGCATTGCACGCCACGGCGAGAAGGGTGCGAGCCATGCGGTGACCTATTATGCGGTGGTGGAAACCTCCGGGCCGCTGCTTTCCTGGGTCTCGCTCAAGCCGGTGACCGGCCGCACTCATCAATTGCGCGCGCACATGGCCCATATCGGCCATCCGATTGTCGGCGACCCGAAATATTTTTCGATTGAGAATTGGCAGCTGCCGGGCGGCATGCAAAATCGGCTGCACCTCGTCGCCCGCCGCATCGCGGTGCCGCATCCGCGCGGCGGCGTAATCGACGTCAGCGCGCCGCTGCCGCCGCACATGCAGCAATCGTGGAATCTGCTTGGGCTCGACGCCAAACGCTACGATCCGATCGAGGACGCGCCGGCCGAGTGACGCCGGCAGGAGCAACGTGCATTGCGCGGGGTTAACATCGATGGCCCTGATTGCGGTAATGAGGCGCGGGTGACTATTCGGTTCAGTCTGATATGCGGAATTGCGCTCGCCACGGCCGCCGGTGCGGTCGCGCAAGCGCGCGATTTCGAGATGGGCGGCGACACCGATTATCCCTATTCGATTATGGCGCCTGAGCGCGGCGCCGTGCCGCATCATCGCGGCAAGGTGTCGGTTCAAAAACGACATGTAACTGTTCCGCATCCGCCGCCGTTCGCCGAGAAACATCCGTACAAGAGTTTATCGGTCGCACGGGGATCGTCGGGTTCGGTGCTGCCGACGCCGTTGCCGCGGACGGAGCTTATTCCACCGGAGGGAGGCGGCAGGCTGACGCTGCCGGCATTGCCGCAGCAACAAGGGCCATCCGTCGTCCCGGGGGTGGCAAACCCCGTGCCCAATCTGCCGCATGGCGTCGAGACCTTTCAGGACCGCGCGTCGCGCTGCGCCTTCCAATCGGGCCTCTACAACGTGCCGGGAACCGCGCGCAGCCAGTATATCGGCGGCTGCGTGCAGTAATTTTGACTTGACCCGCCGACGACTGCGAACATCGAATATCCTGGATCGGACATCCCTGCGATGAGCCCGACGTTCAAACCCAAGACTGTCTATGTGACCTACATCGCCGCCACGCCTGAGAAGGTGTGGCGGGCGCTCATCTCGCCGGAATTCACTCGGAAATATTTCTGGGACCGCACGATCGTCCTCGAACCGAGGCGCGGCGGCGCCTTCGTGCTGCGCTTGCCGGACGGCCGCGTCAACGTGGCGGGCAAGGTCATCGAATACGATCCGCCGCGCAAGCTCTCGGTAACCTGGCGCGTCGAGTGGCCCGAGGATTTCCGCAAGCTTCCCGAATGTCTCGTCAGCTATGAAATCGCGCCGGCCGGCGACGCGGTGCGGCTCACCATGACTGAATCCCATTCGTGGGATGTGCCCGAAGCGATCCTCTCCGGCGGCCGCATGGGCTGGCCGGCAGTGCTGTCCGGGCTCAAAAGCCTGCTCGAAACCGGCAAGGCGCCTGCGATCAAAATGGAGCCGCCGACGGCAATGATCGACGCGATCAAAAAGCTTCAAGCCTGATCCCGAAAAGTGGAAGCCGGTTTTCGGATAAGATCGTGCTTAGAATAGGGATCACCGCAGGCTGGCGTTGATCTTGTCCAGCGCCGCCGAGCCCGGGCACAGATCCTTCTCGCCGAGCGCATTGAGCGGCGCCTCGACCGTATTGAGATGGCCGTGCAGGTCCGTGGCCTCGTCCTCGACGTAAAGCAGCCCGGTGACGATCTGCCCTTTGGCGGCATGGTGCTGAATGAAGGTTGTGGCGGCGAGCCGGTCGTGCACGTCATATTCGGCGTTGAGTTTGCGCAAAGCGAGCGTCGTACCGTCGTGCTGCTCAACCAGTTCGACGGTGCCCGGCGCGTAGTCGACGTGGATCGGCGCTCGGCCGGTTATGACGTCGAGAAAATTGACCGCCTCGTTGTGCTCGCGCACATAATCGAAGCTCTTGGTCGAGCCAGGGTGGTTGTTGAACGCCACGCACGGCGAAATCACGTCGATGAAGGCCGCGCCGCCGTGCTCGATCGCCGCCTTGATGATCGGGACGAGCTGCTTTTTGTCGCCTGAAAACGAGCGGGCGACGAAGCTCGCGCCGAGTTGCAAGGCGAGGCCGACCATGTCGATCGCGCTGTCGTTGTTGGTGATGCCGCGCTTGGATTTCGAGCCGCGGTCGGCGGTCGCCGAGAACTGGCCCTTGGTCAGTCCATAAACGCCGTTGTTCTCGACGATGTAGGTCATGTTGACGCCGCGGCGCATGCAGTGGGCGAACTGCCCAAGCCCGATCGACGCCGAATCGCCGTCGCCAGACACGCCGAGATAGATCAGATCGCGGTTGGCGAGGTTGGCGCCGGTCAGCACCGACGGCATGCGGCCGTGCACCGAGTTGAAGCCGTGGGAGTTGCCGAGGAAGTAGTCCGGCGTCTTCGACGAGCAGCCGATGCCGGAAATCTTGGCCACGCGGTGCGGCTCGATCGACAGATCGAAGCAGGCCTCAATGATTGCGGCCGTGATTGAATCGTGACCGCAGCCGGCGCACAGGGTCGAAATCTTGCCCTCGTAATCGCGGTGCGTGTAGCCGAGCGCGTTTTTCGGCAGTTCGGGATGATGGAATTTCGGTTTGACGACGTAAGTCATGAAATCACCTGGGTCATGACACGACCTTCCGCAACGGCGTGACTTTCAGGGCGTCGAGATGCTCGCCGATGGCGCGGGCGATGAAGCGCGCAGTGATCGGCGTGCCGTCATAATGCAGGATCGGAACGAGGCGCACCGGATCGATGCCGATCTCGTTGACGATCAGCGAGCGAAGCTGCGCGTCGCGATTCTGCTCGACCACGTAGACGAAGTCATGGTCGGCGACGAAACTCGCTACGCTGGAGTGGAACGGAAAGGCGCGTACGCGCAGCCGATCGAGCTGGTGGCCGCCTGCCTCCAACATGCCGGTCGCCTCGTCCATCGCCGGCGAGGTCGAGCCGTAATAGATAACTCCGTATTTGGTCGGCTTTTGCGCGTTGGCCTGAAGCGGCCGTGGCACCAGGTCCTTGGCGGTCTCGAACTTGCGCAAGAGCCGCTGCATGTTGTCGGCGTAGGCCGGGCCTTCTTCGGTGTAGCGAGCGTAACGGTCCCGCGAGGTGCCGCGGGTGAAGAATGAACCCTTGGTCGGATGGGTGCCCGGATAGGTGCGGTAAGCAATGCCGTCGCCGTCGACGTCGAGATAGCGGCCGAAGTCGCGGCCCTCGTTGAGCATTGCGGCGGTCATGACCTTGCCGCGGTCGTACTGCTTATTGTCGTCCCAATGCAGCGGCCGGCACAGCCGGTGGTTCATGCCGATATCGAGATCGAGCATGAGGAAGATGGTGGTCTGCAGCCGTTCGGCCAGGTCGAACGCCTGCGCGGCGAAATCGAACGCCTCGTGCGGGTCCTCGGGAAACAACAGGATGTGCTTGGTGTCGCCGTGCGAGGCATAGGCGCAAGAGATCAAGTCGCACTGCTGGGTGCGGGTCGGCATGCCGGTCGACGGCCCGGCGCGCTGCACGTCCATGATGACGGCGGGGATTTCGGCGAAGTAGGACAGGCCGATGAACTCCTGCATCAGCGAAATGCCGGGCCCGGAGGTGGCGGTAAAGGCGCGGGCGCCGTTCCACGACGCGCCGATAACGATGCCGATCGAGGCGAGCTCGTCCTCGCCCTGGACGATGGCGTATTTCGCCTTGCCGGTTGCCGGATCGTGGCGGAGCCTCTTGCAGTGGCTGGTAAAGGCGTCGGCGAGCGACGATGACGGCGTGATCGGATACCAGGCGCAAACGGTGGCGCCGCCGTAGACGGCGCCCAGCGCCGCCGCCGAATTACCCTCGATGAATATGCGGTCGCCGACCTTGTCGGCCTTCTGCACTCGAATTCCGATCGGACACTTCAAATTCTGTAGCGCCCAGTCGCGGCCGAGATGCAGCGCGTGGACGTTCGACGACAGGAGTTTCTCCTTGCCCTTATATTGCTCGCCGATCAGCGCCTCGATCGCCTTCGGATCCATGTCGAGCAATGCCGACAGCGCGCCGAGATAGATGATGTTCTTGAATAGCTGGCGCTGGCGCGGATCGGTATAGGTCGAGTTGGTGATGGCGGTGAGCGGCACGCCGAGCACCGTGATGTCCTCGCGGAATTTAGAGGCCGGCATCGGCTTCGTGGAATCGTAGAACAGGTATCCGCCGGGCTCGATCGAGGCGACATCCTTGTCCCAGGTCTGCGGGTTCATCGCGACCATCAGGTCGATGCCACCGCGAGCGCCGAGGTGACCATCCTCGGTGACACGCACCTCGTACCACGTCGGCAGGCCTTGGATGTTGGACGGGAATATGTTGCGAGGGCTAACCGGCACGCCCATGCGCAGCACCGCGCGGGCGAACAATTCGTTGGCGCTCGCGGAGCCTGAGCCGTTGACGTTGGCGAAGCGGACGACGAAGTCGTTTACGCGGCTGATCGGGCTGGAGACTGGCATGGTGTTCCGACGTGGGTCATATCGATGAGATACTTTTGCATGTCCCACGCTCCCGTGGGACAGCGCTCGGCGCACAGCCCGCAATGCAGGCATACGTCCTCGTCTTTCACCATGATGCGGCCGGTCTTGAGGTCGTTGCCAATATAAAGATCCTGCGTGTGATTGTTGGCCGGCGCTTGCAGGCGCGTGCGCAGATCGGCCTCGTCGCCGTTCGCGGTGAAGGTAATGCAGTCCATCGGACAGATGTCGACGCAGGCGTCGCACTCGATGCAGAGCTGGCCGGTGAACACGGTCTGTATATCGCAGTTGAGGCAGCGCTCGGACTCCTTGAGCGCGAGCTCCAGATCATAGCCGAGCTCGACCTCGGCTTTGATGTCGCGTAGCGCCACAACCTTCTCGCGATGCGGCACCCGGTAGCGCTTGTCGAGCGTGATCTCGTTGTCGTAGGACCACTCGTGGATGCCCATTTTCTGGCTCGACACCGCGATCTGCGGCGCCGGGCGCACATTGACGTCCTCGCCGCGGCACAGCCGGTCGATCGAGATGGCGGCGTCGCGGCCATGCGCAACCGCCCAGATGATGTTCTTCGGTCCAAAGGCGGCATCGCCGCCGAAGAACACTTTGGGATGCGTCGACGCCATGGTGTTTGGATCGACCTTGGGCATGCCCCATTTGTCGAATTCGATGCCGCAGTCGCGCTCGATCCAGGGAAACGAGTTCTCCTGGCCCACCGCGACCAAGACGTCGTCGCACGGGAGAAGTTCATCCGGCTCGCCGGTCGGAATGAGCTCACGGCGGCCTTTGGCGTCGCGCACCGCCTTGACCTTTTCGAACAGGACGCCGGTGAGCTTGCCGTTGTCGTGGCTGAATTCCTTCGGCACCAGATAATTGAAGATCGGAATGTCCTCGTGCATGGCGTCCTCCTTTTCCCAGGGGGACGCTTTCATCTCCTCGAAGCCGGAACGCACGATGACTTTCACGTCCTCGCCGCCGAGTCGGCGCGAGGAACGGCAACAATCCATCGCGGTGTTGCCGCCGCCGAGCACGATCACGCGTTTGCCGATACGGTCGATGTGGCCGAACGACACGCTGGACAACCAATCGATGCCGATATGGACGTTCTTGGCCGCTTCCTTGCGGCCGGGAATGTCGAGATCGCGGCCGCGCGGCGCGCCGCAGCCGACAAAGATGGCGTCAAAGTCCTCGGCGAGCAGCGCTTTGAGACTATCGATGCGTTTGCCGCCGATGAATTCGATACCGAGATCGAGGATGTACTGACACTCCTCGTCGAGGACGCTTTCCGGCAGGCGGAATTTCGGAATTTGCGTCCGCATCATGCCGCCGGATTGCGGATCCTGATCGAACACGACGCACGTGTAACCCATCGGGGCCAAGTCCCGTACCACCGCAAGCGAGGCGGGGCCTCCGCCGACGAGCGCGACACGCTTGCCGTTCTTCTTTTTGGGCGGCTTGGGCAGCCGGTCTCGGATGTCGTCCTTGAAGTCGGCGGCAACGCGCTTGAGCCGGCAGATCGCGACCGGCTCCTTCTCGACGCGCCCGCGCCGGCACGCCGGTTCGCACGGCCGATCGCAAGTGCGTCCGAGGATGCCCGGAAACACGTTCGATTCCCAATTGATCATGTAGGCGTCGCTGTAGCGGCCCGCGGCGATCAAACGGATATATTCGGGAACCGGCGTGTGCGCCGGGCAGGCCCACTGACAATCCACGACTTTGTGGAAGTAGTCCGGGACCGAAATGTCGGTAGGTTTCATCAACTCCTCTTGCACGCAGCTACCCGCTCTTTACGCGGCGGTAGGAACACTGCTGCGTGGATTTCCCTCATCCGGCGGTCCCATAGCCAAATCCGGCGCGCCGGATACTAATCGAGAGGGGTGCGGATTTCCACCGCTTCCGCTTGTTATAACAGCGATTTCTCGGCAATGGCTGTTAACAAGAGCGCGACTGAGACGGGCGGCTGCAAAACATCCTGCGGCTGCGCCGCCGATCCCCCGAACGCACTGTAACTCATTGAAGACATAGGCTAAATTGTGTCCCATGCGAGACCTGTTCGAGACCATCCCTCGGGACGATCCAGTGACGGCGGCGCGTCGTGGCGCACGACCTAGCTTGCGGCGGCGGTTCTATGCCAACGCCGCTGTCCAGCAAGCCGCTGGCGGCTATCGCATCACGCTTGACGACAAGCCGGTTCGCACGCCGGCGCGCCGTATGCTCGCGGCACCGACGCTCGCGCTGGCGCAGGCGATCGCCGCGGAATGGGCGGCACAGCGCGAGCTGATCGATCCGGCAAAAATGCCGCTAACGCGGCTTGCCAATGCGGTCATCGATGGTGTTGCGGATTCGCCGGGCCCGGTCGCCGCCGAAATCGAAAAATATCTTGCGTCCGATCTGCTGTTCTATCGCGCCAGCAGTCCGCAGCAACTGCGCGAGCGTCAGGCGGCGCATTGGGACCCTGTCCTGGCCTGGGCCCACGCTGTGCTCGGCGCGCATTTCAAGGCGGGCGAGGGCGTCGTTCACATCGTCCAGCCCGAGGCCGCGCTGAAAGCTGCATGCCCGGCGATCCCAAACGACCCGTGGCGGCTTGGCGCGATGCATGTGGTGACGACGCTCACCGGCTCGGCGCTGATCGCGCTGGCATTGTTGCGCGGCGCGCTGTCCGCCGAGGCGGCGTGGCAGGCGGCGCATGTCGATGAGGACTGGAATATGGAGCAATGGGGCAAGGAGGAGCTGGCGTTGCAGTGGCGCGCGTTCCGCTTTGCCGAGTTTGCGGCGGCGGCGATGGTGCTCAACTTGCTCGCGGAGTGAGTTGGTCGACGAGCGTTACCCGCCGGTCACGCTCATATGGCGCGCCAGCGCCGGGCGCTGGTGGCGGCGATCGATAATAAAATCGTGGCCTTTGGGTTTGCGGGAAATCGCCTCGTCGATAGCGCCAAAGAGCAGATCGTTGGCTTCCGAGGCGCGCAGCGGCTTCCGCAAGTCGGCGGCGTCTTCCTGGCCGAGGCACATATAGAGCGTGCCGGTGCAAGTGACGCGCACGCGATTGCAGGACTTCGCAGAAATTGTGCGTCAGCGGCGTGATGAAGCCGAGCCTGCCGCCGGTCTCGGCGACCCGCACATAGCGGGCGGGACCGCCGGTGCGATAGTCGATTTCGTCGAGCGAAAAGCGCTCGGCGAGCCGCGCGCGCACCACCGAAAGCGGCAGATATTGGTCGAGCCGGCCGGCGCCGATTTCGCCGAGCGGCATCACCTCGATCAGCGTCAGATCCATGCCGCGGCCGTGCGCCCACTCGATCAGCCGGGGAAACTCATCGTCGTTGACGCCCTTGAGCGCGACCGCGTTGATCTTGATCTTCAGTCCGGCGGCCTGCGCGGCATCGATGCCGGCAAGCACCTGATCCAGCGAACCCCAGCGCGTAATGGCGCGGAATTTTTCCGCATCGAGGGTATCGAGCGAGACGTTGATGCGCCGCATGCCGGCCGTCTTGAGCGCATCGGCATATTTGGCGAGCTGCGAGCCGTTCGTGGTCAAAGTGAGTTCATCGAGCGCACCGGAGCCAAGATGCCGCGACAGTGAATTGACGAGTGTCATAATGCCGCGACGCACCAGCGGCTCGCCGCCGGTCAGGCGCAGTTTGCGCACGCCGCGAGCGATGAAGGCCGAGCACAGGCGGTCCAGTTCCTCCAGCGTGAGAACCTCGGCCTTCGGCAGAAACGACATATTTTCCGCCATGCAATAGACGCAGCGGAAGTCGCAGCGGTCGGTCACCGAGACGCGGAGATAGGTAATGGCGCGTCCGAACGGATCGACCAATTCCGGTCGCCCGGATGCGTCGTCGAGTTCCAAGCTTGAGAGACTGGCTGGCACGCTGTCCATCTATAACGAGATAATCAGCCGATAGTGCCGGATAAAGCCCTGATGGTCCAGAATGTTGCCTTAAAAGCCGGCGTTCTGCGGACTACGAGACCGTTATCGCGTTTGCGGCGGCGGCGGGAAGGGCGACGGTGAGTTCATCTGCGGCGGGGGCGGGAAGGCGTTATCTTGCGCAGGCGCCTGCTCGGGAGCGGCGATCGACGGTTGGGTGGGCCCTGACATCGACGCCGGCTTTGGTGCGGCCGGTTTGGGCCCGGCGACGATCTTGCGTGGCCTCGGCTTGACGACCTTGCGTGGCGGGGGAGGAGGCGCCGCTTGGAGTGTCGCTACAACCGGGTTCGGCACCAAATCCGGCGGCGGGCTGCTGAACAAGGAACCTTCGGGTTGGTGGACGGCAAGTTGAACTGTCTGGGGTACGTAGCCATTCAACGAGAATGCCACCGCCTGGGCTGTCACCGGCACCGCAAGCGAACACGGCGTCGAACAGGTTTGGCCTTGTGCGGTCTGAACGTTCGCACCGGCCGGCACGGATTGAAACTGAAGGACCTGGGGCGGCGGCGGCGACGGCTTGAACAAATCCGACGAGCCCGAACTCGAGCATCCTGCCAGTGCAGCGCCCATAGCGATCGTGGCGGCGGCGAACAGCCGAACACGCAACATAACGCACTCCCCGTCCCCCGGGTGACCCTAGGCCCCTCGGGTAATTGGGTAAAGCGGATTGGCACTTTCGGCCCGGCGCTACGGCTCCTCGCCCGAGGCAACGCAGCGCGAGCACAGCAGCGGCGGGCGGGAAAGAAATGGTGGAGCTACAACGATTTATCCGTGACGTGCTCGCGCCAGGGCGAGTCGTGGCGCGCGCCGGGGCGCAGCAGCGCCGTTAAGGTTAATGAATCCTTTGCGCGGGTGTGGCCACACGACCACACCCGCGAGGCTATCGGCGGCCGGCTTCGATCTCGCGAATGGCCGCCGGCAGATCGGCAAACGAGCCAATGACGCGATCGGGCTGCAGCGTCGCGATGGGCACCTCGCTATAGCCGAAGTCGACGGCGATGACGGGAACGGTCGCGGCGCGGGAGGTGCGGATATCCGTTCCGGAATCGCCGACCATGATGGCCCGGTCGGGCTCACCGCCCGCGCGCAGGATCGTAAGCCGAAGCATCTGCGGGTCGGGCTTTTGCACGCCGAAAGTGTCCTGGCCGCAGATCGCGGCGAAGTGCCGGGAGAGCTTGAGCATGTCCAAAAGCCGGACCGAGAGCCATTCAAGCTTGTTGGTGCAGACCGCGAGGCGATAGCCCTCGTCGGCCAAGTGCTCCAACGCGGCCTCGGCTTGCGGGAACGGGCGCGAGCGGTCGGCGATATGCGCGGCATAATGTTCGATGAATGCGCCGAACATCCGATCGAGCTCGGCTTTCGAACATTTGCGGCCTTCTACACTGACGGCCCGTTCGATCATGCCGCGCGCGCCGCCTCCGATCATCCGCCGGGCGGTTTCGTATTCAACCGGCGGCAAACCCTCCTGCGCGAGGATGAGGTTGAGCGTCGAAATGAGATCGGGAGCGGTATCGATCAGCGTACCGTCGAGGTCAAATACAATGGTGAGCATGTCTTTCCGGGTAGCTGTCGTCGGGCGGTAACGCAAGGCTCTAGGATCGTCGCCAGAAGACCGCTACACACCCGATCATGAACGTCGAAGCTTACAAAAGGGCCGCGGCGGCCCGAGCGGTTGATTTCGTGCGCGCGGGCATGCGGCTCGGGCTCGGCAGCGGCTCGACCGCGCAAGCCTTTATCGAATTGCTGGCCGAGCGCGTGCGCGCCGGACTCGACGTCGTTGCCGTTCCCACCTCGCAGGCCACGCGTGTGCAGGCCGAACGGCTGGGTATCGCACTCACCACGCTAGACGAAACTCCCGAACTCGACCTCACCATTGACGGCGCCGACGAGATCTCGCCCGATCTGACCTTGATCAAGGGCGGCGGCGGGGCGCTGTTACGCGAGAAAGTGGTGGCGTCGGCGTCGGCGAAAATGGTCGTGATTGCCGACGAGTCGAAATGGGTTTCCCTGCTCGGCCGTTTCCCGCTGCCGATCGAAATCTTGCCGTTTGGCGCCACGGCCACCCGCCGCGCGGTCGAAGCGGCTGCCGCCGCCGCGGGATGCCCCGGGCCGGCGTCCCTGCGCGCAGCCCCAAACGGCCACGCTTTCGTCACGGATGGCGGGCACTGGCTCCTGGACGCCCGATTACAGCGCATTGCCGATCCGCAGGATCTCGCGAATAGGCTTGCCGCCGTTCCGGGCGTCATGGAACACGGTTTGTTCATCGGCCTTGCCGGGACTGCTATTCTCGCCGGCCCGAACGGGGTTCGGCTTGTCGAACGATCCTGATCTCAAGCACGAAGGGAGTGCGTCTATGATCGCCCGTCTCTCAACACGTCACGTTACGGTTGCGTTGATTGCGCTGTTTATGATCGCTGTCGTTCGACCGGCTCCGGCCCAGACCCCGGCGCCTCCGTCGTCCCCGGCTTCGCTGCTGTTGGCCAAGCAAATCGTCGAGATCAAAGGCGTCAAGAACGTATTCGTGCCGCTGGTGCGCGGAGTGGTCGAAAAAACCAAAAACATGTTCATGCAGACCAACTTCATGTGGCAGAAGGACCTCGACGAAGTCGCAGCGATCGAGGAGAAGCACTACGCTCCGCGCGTCGACGAGCTCGTCGATGCGACCGCGCGCATGTATGCCACGCATTTCACCGAGCAGGAATTGAAGCAATTGCTTGCGTTCTACCAATCGCCGGTCGGCAAAAAGGCGCTGGTGGAGGAGCCGAGGGTGCTTGACGAGTCGATGGCCTATGCCGGCACCTGGGGCGACAATCTGTCCCAGGAAGTCATCGGCGACATGCGCGATCAGATGAAAAAGCGCGGACACGATATGTAACGCGATAGAACAAGATGGCTGATTACGACGTCGATCTTTTCGTTATCGGAGGCGGATCGGGCGGCGTGCGCGCCGCGCGTATCGCCGCCGAGCACGGCGCGCGCGTGACGGTCGCCGAGGAATACCGCCTCGGCGGCACCTGCGTCATCCGCGGCTGTGTACCCAAGAAGCTGTTGGTCTATGCGTCGCGGTTTCGCGGCGAATTCGAGGATGCCGCCGGCTTCGGCTGGACCGTGCCGCAGATGTCGTTCGATTGGACGACGCTGATCGCCAACAAAGACCGTGAAATTGCCCGGTTGGAAGCGGCTTACGGCGCCACGCTCGACAGGGCCGGCGTTAAAGTGGTGAAAAGCCGGGCCGCGCTCCTTGACGCTCACACCGTGCAGATAGCGAATGGCGATCGCGTGCGCGCAGCCTATATCCTGATCGCGACCGGCGGCGCGCCGAGTTATGGCGATTCTATTCCCGGTATCGAGCACGCCATTTCCTCGAACGAGGCGTTTCATTTGCCGGAATTTCCGCGTCGCGTCGTCATCCAGGGCGGCGGCTACATCGCAGTCGAGTTTGCCGGCATCTTCGCCGGGCTGGGTTCGCATGTGACGCTCATCTATCGCGGCGAGAATATTCTGCGCGGCTTCGACGATGACGTGCGTCAACACCTGCGCGTCGAGATGGAAGCGCGCGGCATCAGGGTTCTTACCGGCTGCAAGGTCGCGGCAATTGAAAAAGCCGAGGGGCATTATTCGGTGCGGCTGTCCAGTGGCAATCACGTCCCGGCCGAGCGCGTCATGTTTGCAACCGGCCGGCATCCCAACGTCGCCAAGCTCGGCTTGAAGGAAGCGGCTGTCGAGATCGCCAAGAATGGCGGCGTCGCGGTCGACGAATATTCGCGAACGACGGCGCAGAATATCTACGCCGTCGGCGACGTCACCAACCGCATTAATCTCACTCCGGTCGCCATTCGCGAAGGCCATGCTTTCGCCGATACGGTGTTCGGCGGCAAGCCAACTGCCGTCGATCACACCAACGTGCCGACTGCGGTGTTCTCCGAGCCCGAGGTCGGGACCGTCGGCCTCACCGAGACGCAAGCGCGCGCGCGGCTGGCGCGGACCGACGTTTACAAAGCCATGTTCAAGCCGCTCAAGGCGACGCTGTCGGGTCGCGACACCTCGGTGCTGATGAAGCTTGTGGTCGATGGCCTGTCCGACCGCGTCGTCGGCTGCCATGTGGTCGGCGAGGGTGCGGCCGAAATGGCTCAGCTCGCCGCCATTGCCGTGAAAATGGGGGCGACAAAAGCCGACTTTGACGCGACTATTGCGTTGCATCCGACCGCTGCCGAGGAGCTGGTCACGATGCGCAAGAAGACGGCAAGTTACGCCCGCGAAGCCGCGGAATAAGCGGCATTTCTCAGGCTGTCGCAGCCACGGGCGGTTGTGTATATATGCCCCTCATTCCGGCCGGGCCGCCATTGCGGCGAGGGCCGGAGTCCATAACCACTTTTCGTGAATATGGATTCCTGACTCGCCCCCAAGCGCGGCGCCCCGGAATGGCGGTTTGGAGACGTGCATGTCGAAAATGTCGAACGCGGTGAAGTGGAGCCCGGATTCCTGGCGCGCCAGGCCGATTCTACAGGTGCCGGATTATCCCGATCCCAAGGCGCTTGCCGACGTCGAAGCGCAGCTCGCCACTTTTCCTCCTCTGGTCTTTGCCGGCGAAGCGCGCAATCTCAAGAATGCGCTCGCCAAGGTCGCGACCGGCCAGGCTTTCCTCTTGCAAGGCGGCGATTGCGCTGAAAGCTTCGCCGAGCACGGCGCCAATAACATCCGCGACTTCTTCCGCGTCTTTTTGCAGATGGCGGTGGTCTTGACCTACGCGGCGGCGTCGCCGGTGGTGAAGGTCGGCCGCATCGCCGGCCAATTCGCCAAGCCGCGCACCTCGCCGACCGAGAAACGCGGCACTGTCGAGCTGCCGGTCTATCGCGGCGACATCATCAACAGCACCGACTTCACGCCGGAAGCGCGGACGCCGGATCCGCGCCGGCAGTTGGAAGCGTACCGTCAATCGGCCGCGACGCTCAATCTGTTGCGGGCATTCGCCAAAGGCGGCTACGCCAGCCTCGACAACGTTCATCGTTGGATGCTCGAATCGGTGCGCGGCTCGCCGCAATCCAAGCGCTACGGCGATCTGGCCGATCGCGTTTCCGGCGCGCTCGATTTCATGCGCGCCTGCGGCTTGACCTTTGCGGTCAATTCCAGTCTCGGCACGACCGATTTTTACACCAGCCATGAGGCGCTGCTGCTCGGCTACGAACAGGCCTTCACCCGCGTCGATTCGACGACCGGCGACTGGTACTGCACTTCCGGCCATATGGTGTGGATTGGCGATCGCACCCGGCAGCCGGACCATGCGCATGTCGAATATTGCCGCGGCATCAAAAATCCGCTCGGCTTGAAAACCGGCCCGACGCAGAAGCCGGACGAGCTCTTAAAGCTCATCGACATGCTCGATCCGGATAACGAACCCGGCCGCCTGACGCTGATTTGCCGGGTCGGCGCCGACAAGGTCGCCGATCTGTTGCCGGCCATGGTGCGCGCGGTCAAACGCGAAGGCCGCAACGTGGTATGGTCGTGCGACCCGATGCACGGCAATACGATCACGGCTGTAACCGGCTACAAAACCCGGCCGTTCGATCAGATCCTCAAAGAGGTCCGCGGATTCTTTCAAGTGTGTGCCGCCGAGGGCGTCTATCCCGGCGGCGTGCATCTGGAAATGACCGGCCAGAACGTCACCGAATGCACCGGCGGGGCGCGCGCCATCAGCGACCAGGATCTCAACGACCGCTATCACACCGTTTGCGATCCGCGGCTCAACGCCGAGCAGTCGATCGATATCGCATTTTTGTTGGCCGACCTGCTCAAATCCAAGCGCCTGGGCACGACGACGCCGTTGCCTGCGGTCGCGGGGCTGTAGCGCGTAGGGCGGGTTAGCCCAACGGGTCCGGCCCGAAGTCGGGGCACCCCATCGCGCGAGCGCGATGGGGCCCCGTGCCGGCCCGATGACAAGCTCCGGCGTAACCCGCCGCATCGCCGGACCGCACGGCGGAGTACGCTTCCGCCTTCGCTCTCCGCGCTTCGGCGGACGCAAACCCGCCGTAGCTCGCCAAGCGAGCGGAGGCGGGTCGCTATTCCGCCCTACCGACTGCGAGCTTGAGTCAGCCGCCGGCCGGCCACATCAACCGCTCCGACCCGTTGTGGCAGATACCGCCACCTTGATTTTACTTCCGCTTCTGGAGCACAGCCGACATGGCGGAGACAACCGCTTGGTTCGTCCCGGTCGAAAATGACCCAACTGCTCATCGGACGAAGTTGCAGATTCCTGTTCACTGTGGCGGCACGGCGACACCGGGGGGCGGTGCGTGCTATCATGAACTGCATTTGGGGCTCTCATGAAGCACACAGCGTTTAGTATCGCTGCGATCGTCGCGCTGATCGGGACGCCAGCTCTGGCGGCCGACATGGCGGTCAAGGCACCGCCACCGCCCGCACCCGTGGCCGCGCCTTATAGCTGGGCCGGCTTCTACATCGGCGTTAACGGTGGCTACGGCTGGAGCAGATCGGGCGTTGACCCGGTTGGGACAAATACTTTCTGCAATCCTGCGTTTTCAGGGTGTACGCCTGGAGATGTCGCCGACTTTGCGCCTATCGCGCAGATTGCCGCTATCCCTCAGGGCCTTCCCATTCATACGCCGGGTGGCATATTCGGTGGGCAAATCGGCTATAATTTTCAGGTTGGTAAGTTGATTGCGGGTGTAGAGACTGATCTGTCCTGGACCGGTATGAAGGGCTCAACTGCCCAGGCAGGGCCAACAACTCTCATCGGTGCCTCTCCCGGCGTTTTCGTATCTAGTCAGGCATCGGCGAGCCAGAGTTTGGACTATTTCGGAACGTTGCGAGGTCGGTTTGGATGGACCCCGGTAAACCCCTTACTTTTGTATGTGACCGGCGGCTTGGCCTATGGTCATCTTAAGTCTAACACCTCGATATCAGAGGCTTTTACGTGCGGGGCCTGTGTGATTGCGCCCGATTCTGGATCGGTCTCATCGACGCTAGCGGGCTGGACGATCGGCGGCGGTCTTGAATGGATGCTTTCGCGGAATTGGACCGTGAAAGCCGAGTACCTGTATTTTGATCTTGGCAGCATAACGTATGCGCTCAGTCCGCTCACCAGTACCGCTGGTGGTGTTCCCTGGACCACCGTTGCCGTCTCGTCGCGCGTCACGGACTTAAATGGCAGCATATTCCGCGTCGGTGTGAACTATCGCTGGGACTAGGGTACGACGCGCGCTTAGCGTTAACTTCGCGTTGAATGTCCGTTGTTGGCCCTTCTCGCCATTTCGCGGCGCTGCGGAATTTGGTCGCTATCGGGGCATCGCGGACGTTCAGCGCGCCGCGCTTACGGAACCAGATTTATGAGTACGCGGCCCAGCGCGCGACAGGCGCCTAACGGGCCGGTTTTTTCTGCACTTTCAACGATCGAGCAGCCGCGTTCGGCCGGCCCGGGAAGCGTCGTCTCTTTTCTTGCGACAACCCTTGACAATCGTCACTGTTGACGTTACATACGGGGCATCTTGCTCATCGAAGGGCACATTCCGGGTGCGACCTAGAAGGTGGAGCGAGTGCGGTGCCCGCGCGCGGTTTCGCAAGCCGCGCCCGGGCGGCTCTGGGTCCCCGACCGACCGGCACTACGACCGGTCTCCGCGGAGCGCGGTTGACTGGAGACAGGTTGCAACGGGTAACACCCAATGCGCCGGGTCTCAGGAAGCGCGGTACTGGAGCTGAGCCAATGGTGGATGCGTCCGCCCTGGCGAGCGCCGCGGTGGAGCGCCGAAAGGCGAGCGGTCTCCGCTGAGACCGCTGCCGTGCTCCGTCGAGCACGGCCAAGGAAGGTGCGCCTATCGGCGCTCCGCCTCCCTTCTTTTTTAAGGGAGGTCTTGGGAAGGGCTTTCTTGCAGTGGCGTGGCAAAGCTCGGATGCAAAGACGCATCGCGAGAACGCGAGAAATTGCCATGAGAAGCATGAGAAAAAAGTACGAAGAAAAACTCACTCCGCACGAATGGCAGGCGCGCCACGACGCCGCCTGCGCCATCGTTGCCTACATGACCCGAACAATCGGAAGCGCCGCTAGCCGGTTCCACTTTTGCTGCTCATGGTCTAGACCTTCGCCATGAACGAGCGACCCGCCGACCGTCTGGCCATTGCCGTGGCGCAGCTCAACCCCGTCGTCGGCGACGTTTCCGGCAATCTGGAGCGTGCTCGCAAGGCGCGGGCAGAAGCGGCGCGCGAGCGCGCCGACATCGTCGCCTTTTCCGAGCTCTTCATCGCCGGCTATCCGCCGGAGGATCTGGTGCTCAAGCCGGCGTTCCAGGCCGCCTGCCGGGCCGCCGTCGAGGCGTTGGCGCGCGACACCGCCGATGGCGGGCCCGCCGTCCTTATGGGAGCGCCCTGGGTCGAGGACGGCAAGCTTTACAATGCCTATGCGCTCCTTGCCGGCGGTCGCATCGATGCCATCCGCTTCAAGGTCAATCTGCCGAATTACGGCGTGTTCGACGAGAAACGCGTCTTTGCCTCCGGCCCGGTGCCCGGACCGGTCAGCTTTCGCGGCGTGCGGCTTGGGCTGCCGGTCTGCGAGGATACCTGGACCGACTGGGGCGACTACGAGAACGTCGTCGAATGCCTGGTCGAGACCGGCGCAGAGCTGCTCGTCGTGCCCAACGGTTCGCCTTATTGGCGCGACAAGATCGACGTGCGGCTCAACGTCTGCGTCGCGCGCGTCACCGAGGCGGGACTGCCGCTCATTTATATCAATCAGGTTGGCGGCCAGGACGAGCTGGTGTTCGATGGCGCGTCCTTTGCGCTCAACCCCGACCGCTCGATTGCTTTCCAGTTGCCGGCATTCCGCGAAACGGTCGTCACGACGCAGTGGTCGCGGATCGATGGCGTCTGGCGCTGTGCTCAGGGAAAGATCGCGCCGGCCGAGCAATTGGACAAATCGGATTACACCGCTTGCGTGCTGGGCTTGCGCGATTACGTCGAGAAGAACCGCTTCAAGGGCGTCGTGCTCGGGCTCTCCGGCGGCATCGATTCGGCGCTCTGCGCGGCGATGGCGACCGATGCGCTGGGCAGCGAGCGCGTGCGCTGCGTGATGCTGCCGTACCGCTACACCTCGCAGGAATCCCGCGATGACGCCGCCGCGGTCGCCAAAGCACTTGGTCTCCGTTATGACATCGTTCCGATCGAAAGCGCCGTGCACGGCCTCGAAGCGGCGCTCACCGGCATTTTCGCCGGCGCGCCGCGCGACGTGACCGAGGAAAATTTGCAGGCGCGCGCCCGCGGCGTCATCCTGATGGCGATTTCCAACAAATTCGGCCTGATGGTGGTGACGACCGGGAACAAGTCGGAAATGTCGGTCGGCTACGCCACGCTCTACGGCGACATGAACGGCGGCTTCAATCCGATCAAGGATCTCTACAAGACCGAAATATATCGGTTGGCGCGGCTGCGCAACAGCTGGAAACCGGATGGCGCGCGCGGTCCCGATCGCGCCGTCATTCCGGAGAACGTATTGACCCGGGCGCCGAGCGCGGAGCTGCGCGAGAAGCAGACCGATCAGGACACGCTGCCGCCCTACGACGTGCTCGATCGAATTCTCGAGCGGCTGGTCGAGCGCGAGGAATCCACAGCGGCGATTATCGCGGCGGGCTTCGATCGCGACACCGTGATGAAGGTCGAGCGCATGCTCAATCTTGCCGAATACAAGCGGCGGCAGGCGGCGCCGGGCGTAAAAGTGACGCTGAAGAATTTCGGCCGCGATCGACGTTACCCGATCGTCAATCGCTTCAACGATCCCGGTACGCCAAATTCCGAGCCCGACCGCACCCAGGTCGAGGGCGCCGCCAAAGGCGCGGCGATGGCGAAGGCCGGCGCGGCGGATTTTTAGGCGGTCACTGCGACGACTGCGGCGGCGTCTGCGGCTGCGCCTGGGACGATGACATAAAGGGCGGTCCGACGACGCGCACCGCGCGCTTGGGATCGTCCGGGCTGGCTGCGCTCGCGGTTGCGGGAGCCGCGATTGCGACGGGCTGGCTCGGCGCGCGGGCAGCCGGCGGCTTGCCGGACGGGTTCGGCGGCTGCGACAGGGCTTTCGCGTTCTGGTCGGTTACGACGATGTCGCCGCTCTCGAGCGTCGAGGAATCGTCGGCGTTCTTGAGTGCATCTTCCCAGCTCTCGCCCGGCCGGCGGCACGAACAGGCCGAGATCAGCTGCGTGCGATAGTGGTATGCGGTCGGCAGCGCCGTATAGAGCTGGCCGTTGGTTGAAACCGCTTGATCCATGCTCTCGCCGGGATTGCGGAAGGAATAGAGCGCGACGTCGGCCGCGGGGCATTCGCGCTGGCAGGTGCGTTCGTCCTCGGCGAAATGGCTCGGCAGGGTCGAATAGGAGATCGGGAAATAATAGCCGTCGCAGGTGCGCACGCAGACGGTGTGGTAGGTCCCGTTCGGCGCGCCGTCGCCGTTCGGGTTCACGATCGTGCCGCCGCCGAACAGCGCGTCGAAAAATCCTTGCGGCCCGCCTTGCGAATTGGCTGCGGCGGTGAATTGCGCGCCGCAATTATTTTGCGCCAATTGCCCGATGAGGGCGCGGCGCTGGTCGGTCTGGTCGGAGCTGCCGCTCTTGAGCTGTTCCAGATCGCTCATCATGCGGTCGAGATTGCCGCGCATCTGCTGAATCTGCGACGTGATCGGCCCGCACTGCGGCGACAGCGCCGAGAACAAGGCGAAAAATCCGGTGCCGGCGCAGCCGGACTTGTGCGCTTGCGTGGTGGCGCGGTCGATGTCCGCCTGCTGTTTTGCGATCGCGTCTTCGGACTGCTTGATCTGGTCGGCGCGGGCCGGGTCGGCGGTGCCGCGGTCGAATGCGGCGAGCTGGCCTTCGAGTCGCACGCAAATCGGATTGGTCGTTGCCGGATTCAGCGGCGTTTGATTTGGCGACGATTGATTGGGCGCCTGTGGATACTGCGGCTGCTGATATTGCGGCTGCGGATTCTGCGCCTGCGGAGTTGACGCCGGCGGGCTCGGATAGCCCTGCGCCAATGCGGGGGTCGACAGCGCCAGCACGCCAAACATCGCGCCAAGCATGGCGCCAAGCGTGGCGCCAAGCAAGGTTCGACGCTTGGCTTCGCCTACGCTGCGCAGCTGATTGAGCATGGTGGGTCCCGATACCGATTCGGTCCGGGCGGATAAGCCCCGGAATGGTGACCAAAGTGTGAACGACGCGACACTATCGGCAAAAGATGGCGAGCGCGAGCGCTGGGTTCGCGGTCTCACTCCGCATCGGGCTGATTTTCGGGGCGGGCGCGGTCGAAAGCGGTAAGCGCAAGACAGGCCGCATCGACGCCGGCGATCTTGGGAAATCTCTCCAGCGGAACTTTCAGGCGCCTGGCATTGTAAACCTGCGGCACCAGGCAGAGATCGGCCAGCGTGACCTTGTCGCCGCAGGCATAGGGCGCGGGCCCGATCAGCGCTTCAAGCGCCTCGAAGCCGGCGACGACCCAGTGATGGTACCAGGCATCGATCGCGCTTTGCTCCTGAACTCATCTCGTTCTTCAGGTAGCGCAGCGGACTGATATTGTTGAGCGGATGAATATCGCAGGCAATGAGTTCGGCGAGCGCGCGCACTCGGGCTCGAGCGATCGGATCCTTCGGCAGCAGCGCCGGCTCCGGATGGGTTTCTTCCAGATATTCGATGATGGCGAGCGACTGAATGAGGACGTCTCCGGAGGCCGTGACCAGAACCGGCACGCGCATTTGCGGATTGACGGCGCGGAACTCCGGCCGCTTGTTGTGGCCGCCCTCCTTGACCAGATGGATTGGCGCCGTCTCGTAGGCGATGCCTTTCAGGTTGAGCGCGATCCGCACGCGGTAGGCGGCCGAGGAGCGGAAATAGGAATAAAGCTTCACGCATCCTCCATCGGGCCGTCCGGCTCGGCCGTCTCGGCGACGAGTTGCGCGGAACGATCGGTGATCTGTTGCAGCGCGCGATTGAAAGCTTCGCGGTCGCTCGGGGTGAGGATGTCGGTAAGGCGGCGGGCAAAATCGAGCGCGTGGGGCGCCAGCTCCTCATAGATCGTCCGGCCGGGTCCGGTCAGCGAAAGAAACGACTCGCGCAGGTCGGCGCGGTTGACGCGACGCAAAAGCAGTCTGCGCCGTTCCAGGAGCGCCACCGCCCGCGACACTTTGGTCTTGTGCATGTGCGTGTGGGCGCCAATGGCCTTGCCGGTCATCACGCCGTACTGACCGAGCGTCACCAACACCCGCCACTCCGGCACGCCGATCCGGTAGCGCCGCGCATAGACGCGCGATAGCGCCTGGGAGACGAGGCTCGCCACGACGTTGAGCTGATAAGGCAGGAATTGCTCGAGCTTCAACGGTGCCCGTTCGTCAGACGTCGTCGCGCCCGCCGCGTCCCTGCCGTCGCTTTCCAATACGCGTTGGCCGGCCATCGCGCGAAGATGGACGAAGTTCTGGTCCCACGCAACGCCTTTGGGCGAGGTCCCAATGGCGACCGACCGGAATAAAGCGGCCTTCTCGGTGTTGGTGCCGGTGCTAAGATGCAGATTGCAACTGCCCGAACGAGGCAGCCTGAAGGGGGGAATTTATGTCGCTGCAATCAACTGGGTCATCGCATCCGTTGCTGTCATGCACCGATGCAATAGCAATGGGAATGAGTGACGCGCTGCTTCTTATTGGGCGCGTACTCATAGCCGGATTGTTTTTCCTCACAGCGTGGTTCGGCTCGCCAAATGTCGGCTATCTGACTTCACTCGGCTATCCCAGCCCCGACTTCATGAGCATGCTCGCCATTGCGGTGGAATACATTATCATCGTTTCGCTCGTGCTGGGTGTCGCGACCCGATATGGCGCATTGCTGGGCCTCTTGTTCGTGATTATTGCGGCGGCTACGGCGCACCGCTACTGGACCTTTCCGCCGCCGCAGCAGCTCGTCCAATATATTTTCCTCACCAAGGATATCGCGATCGCCGGCGGGCTGGTTCTGCTGTTTGCGACCGGCGCCGGGCGCTTCAGCGTCGATCGGCTGCTGTCAGGTAAGAGCTAACGGCTTCGCGTCGCGGGTGGAAATTCAGCGCGAGCACTCGATGGCGACGAAGTTGTCGCAGGGGCCGCCTTTGCATGTGCTCTGATCGCCTGCGGGGATGGCGCCGGTGATGTCGTCGCGATCGACCTTGCGGAATGACAGCGCTTGCGCGAATTGCCGCGACTTGCAGTACGAAGTTGCCACCGCCGCGCCGCACGGCGCGCCGGAGGCGAGGCAGCGGTCAACGCCGTAGCCATCGCCGTCGTTGGCGATGATGAACATGCGCTTTTCGGCCTGGGCCGCGGCGGCACCGAGAAGCACGGCCGCGGCGGCGCTGACTGCGATCACAAAACGCATGATTATCCCCATCCGGCGCTTTGCCCGCCACGATGCCGGAAGCAATTATGAGGATGCGACCGTAGGATTAAGCTTTGGTTAAGTGACGCTATCCAGCCTTGGCCCGCTAAGCGCAGCGCAGGCGGGTGGGACATTTCGGCGAGAGGCGCGTAGCCATTCCGAGTGGTCGAAGCTATATGGAATGACGTAGCCGTAGTGCGATGGTGGAAAAGGCTTCAAAGTTGATCGCGGAATTGATATTGACCTGTCCAAAGTGTGGGCACCAGGCGGCCGAAACAATGCCGAGGGATGTTTGCCAGTTCTTCTATGACTGCAAGGGGTGTGGCGAGCGGCTCAAGCCGCTCCCTGGCGATTGCTGCGTGTTCTGCTCTTACGGCTCGGTGCCATGCCCGCCTGTTCAGGCCAACGCCGAATCCTTGACGTGAAGTCCGTCCTCGACCATTGTGCGCGCCATGGATCGCCAAAACTCCATCTGCGGCATTTGCCGGGAGATTATTCGCTAGCGGAAACGCTGGCTGCGGCCGTCTTTTCTCACCGTCGAGATTTTGGACACGCCCGGCCAGCAGGCTGAAGGCGTACGATGCGATTTCGCATGGTTTGATTCGACGATGGAACTGAAACTCTACGATACGCTGACGCGCGAGAAGCGGGTTTTCAAACCGCTCGATGCGAACAACGTGCGCATGTATGTGTGCGGGCCGACGGTCTATGACTTCGCCCATATCGGCAATGCGCGGCCGGTGATCGTATTCGACGTGCTGTTCCGGCTGTTGCGCCATCTCTACGGCGCGGACCACGTCACTTACGTGCGCAACATCACCGACGTCGACGACAAGATCAACGCGCGAGCGGCGGAGGAATATCCCGGCCTGCCGCTCAACGAGGCGATCCGGAAGGTCACCGAAGCGACCGACCGGCAGTTTCACGAAGACGTCGCCGCGCTCGGCTGCCTGCCGCCTACCGTCGAGCCGCGCGCCACCGAGCACATCGCCGAGATGCGCGCGCTGATCGAGCGGCTGGTCGCGTCCGGCAATGCCTACGTCGCGGAAGATAATGTGCTGTTCAGCGTTCGCTCGATGCTGGACTACGGCAAACTGTCGAAGCGCTCGCTCGACGAAATGATCGCCGGCGCGCGGGTCGAGGTCGCGCCGTACAAACGCGATCCGATGGATTTCATTCTGTGGAAACCGTCGAAGCCCGGAGAGCCGGCGTGGCCGTCACCGGCCGGCGTTAAAACTCCCGGCCGCCCCGGCTGGCATATCGAATGCTCGGCGATGGCGTGGAAATATCTCGGCGAGATATTCGACATCCACGGCGGCGGCATCGATCTCGTCTTTCCGCATCACGAGGACGAAATCGCGCAATCGCGCTGCGCCTTCCACACGCCGGTGATGGCGAATTATTGGATGCACAACGGCTTCCTGCAGGTCGAAGGCGAGAAGATGTCGAAGTCGCTCGGTAACTTCGTGACGATTCACGAGTTGCTGACGAGTTGGAACGGATATCGGTGGCCGGGAGCAGTACTGAAGTTTGCGATGCTTTCGAGCCATTATCGACAGCCGATCAATTGGACGCAGCAAAAGCTGGAAGAAGCTGCAATAACGCTTAGCACTTTCAAGCAACGGTGTTTTGATGACGGCGGTTCGGAGCCAGCAGATGAAGTGCTCGATGCACTAAAGGATGATTTGAATACTCCGCAAGCGATTGCCGAGCTTCATAGGCTTTTTGATAGAAGCGAGAGCGCGCTGGTGTCTTCTGCTGCGGTCCGTTCGAGTTGCAGGTTTCTTGGTATTAATGTTGCGGAGGTTGACCTTACAAAAACAATTTTGAAACAGATTGACGAAGCAACCGTTGCGGCATTGATCGAGAAAAGGTCTGTCGCTCGCAAGGCAAAGAACTTCAAGGAATCCGACCGCATCCGCGATGAGCTCGCCAAAATGGGCGTTGTCCTAAAAGACTCGAAAGACGGCACGACCTGGGAGATTGCGCGATGAACGTAGAGCGCGCGAAAACTCCCTCTCCCCTTGCGGGAGAGGACGCCTCGCGAAGCGAGGCGGGTGAGGGCCCGGGCGGTGCGGTTTTTCGCGGCGCCTTGGGTGCCTCCCACGGGCCCTCACCCGGCCGTTCGCTGCGCTCGCGGCCGACCTCTCCCGCAAGGGGAGAGGGAAAAAGCGGCGTCGACCGGGGCATGCGACGGCGGGCGCGTGGATTGCGTGTTCGTATGACCGATGCGGAACACAAATTATGGTTCGCGCTGCGCGATAGACGATTTGCCGGATTTAAGTTTCGCCGTCAGGTTCCGATCGGACGGTACATTGCTGACTTTGTATGTTTTGAACGACGTCTCGTAATCGAAGTGGACGGGGGTCAGCACGCGGATTCCATCGCAGACCGGAGACGGGATCGTTGGTTTGCCGCGAATGGCTTTCGGGTCATGCGCTTTTGGAACAATGAGGTGCTGTCGAATTTGGAAGGGGTCATGATCTTGCTCGCCGAAACGCTGCACGTGAAGGAGTGGTCATGAACGCCCGCGCCCTTCCCAAGCTCGCGCTGCGGCCGATGCTGCCGACGGATGTGCCGTTGCTCGCGGAAATTTTTCGCGCCGCGATCGAGGAATTGACGATCGAGGACTATAGCGAAGCGCAGCAAGAAGCGTGGGCGTCGGCGGCCGACGACGAGGAGGAATTCGGCGCGAAACTTGCCGGCGAGTTGACGCTGGTCGCGACCTTCGGCGGCGCGGCGGTCGGCTTCGCCGCGCTCGCCGATAATACTCGCATCGACATGCTTTACGTGCATCCGGCCGCGGCCGGGCAGGGGGCGGGCGCCATGCTCTGCGACGCGTTGGAAAAACTCGCGGCGGCGCGCGGCGCCAAGGAATTGACGGTCGACGCCAGCGATGCGGCGCGCGGCTTTTTCGACAAGCGCGGGTACTCGCCGCGCACCCGCAACACGATAACGCTCGGCGGCGAATGGCTCGCCAACACGACGATGGTGAAGCCGTTCGGCGCAAAGGAGATCGCGTCATGAAACGTGCCGACTCGCCGTTCCAGCGCCACTGGCTCTATTATCTGATCGTGAAATACACCGTGATCGCCGCGGCGATCGCTGTGTCATTCTATACGGTCTACCGCCTCTATCGCGGTTAGGATCGGAGGAATTGTCTCATGCCCGAACCGCACTCGACTTTTCTCGGCCTGCGCACCCATCATCTCGTCATTGCGCTGATCGCGATAGTGATCGCCGTCGCCTTGGCGTCAAACTATCATCTCTGGTGAGACCGCAATATGACGCGCGAACGTCTCTATCTGTTCGATACCACGCTGCGCGACGGCGCGCAGACGAACGGCGTCGACTTCACGCTCGCCGATAAACTCGCAATCGCGCGGCTGCTCGACGAACTCGGCATCGACTATGTGGAGGGCGGCTATCCCGGCGCCAATCCGATCGACACCGATTTCTTCGCCGAGCGGCGGCCGATGCGCGCAACGCTTACCGCTTTCGGCATGACGCGGCGGCCCGGCCGCTCGACGTCGAACGATCCCGGCCTCGTCGCGCTGCTCGATGCGAAGGCCGATGCCATCTGCTTCGTCGCCAAATCCTGGGATTATCACGTGCGCGTCGCGCTGGAGACGACGGAAGAGGAAAACCTCGCCTCGATCCGCGACAGCGTGCGCGCCGCCAAGGCCAAAGGCCGCGAAGTGCTGCTCGATTGCGAGCATTTCTTCGACGGTTATAAGGCAAAGCCCGCCTTTGCGCTCGCTTGCGCCAAGGCGGCCTATGACGAGGGCGCGCGCTGGGTCGTGTTGTGCGACACCAATGGCGGTACGCTGCCGCATGAGGTCGAGCGCATCGTCGGTGAAGTCTGCGCCGAAATCCCCGGCGACCATGTCGGCATCCACGCCCATAACGATACCGAGCAGGCGGTGGCGAATTCGTTTGCCGCGGTGCGCGCCGGCGCGCGCCATATCCAGGGCACGCTCAATGGGCTCGGTGAACGTTGCGGCAATGCCAATCTCGTCTCCATCATCCCGACGCTCAAGCTCAAGAAAGAATATGCCGACAAGTTCGAGATTGGCGTGCCGGACGAGGCGCTCGGCCGCCTGGCGCGCGTCTCGCACGCGCTCGACGAACTGCTCAACCGCGCGGCGGACCGCCACGCGCCCTATGTCGGCGAGAGCGCGTTTGCCACCAAGACCGGCATCCACGCGTCCGCGATCGTGAAGGAGCCGGCGACTTACGAGCACATCGCGCCGGAGCGCGTCGGCAATAAAAGAAAGCTCCTGGTGTCCGATCAATCGGGCCGCTCCAACGTGCTCGCCGAGCTCGAGCGCATCGGGCTTGCCGTCGACAAGGACGATCCGCGCGTCACGCGACTGCTCGATGAGGTCAAGGAGCGCGAAGCCATCGGTTACGCCTACGAAGCGGCGGACGCCTCGTTCGAACTTCTGGCCCGGCGCCTGCTCGGCAAGCTGCCGCATTATTTCGCCGTGGAGAAATTCGACGTCAATGTCGAGCAACGCAACAATGCCAAGGGCGAGCGCGTCACCGTGAGCCAGGCGGTGGTGAAGCTGAAAGTCGGCGACGAGGAACTCATTTCGGTCGCCGAAGGCATCGGTCCGGTCAACGCGCTCGATCTCGCTCTGCGCAAGGACCTCGGCAAATATCAAAGCTTCATCACCGGGCTCGAACTCACCGACTATCGCGTGCGCATTCTCAATGGCGGCACGCAAGCGGTTACGCGCGTGCTGATCGAGAGCTCAGACGAAACCGGCGATCGCTGGACCACGGTCGGCGTCTCCGCCAACATCATCGACGCCTCGTTCCAGGCGCTGATGGACTCGATTGTTTACAAGCTGGTGAAATCCGGCGCGCCGGCGTGAGGGAGCGCTGTGATCGATCACGTCTCAATCGCGGTGCGCGATCTTGCCAAGGCCGAGCCGTTCTATGCAGCGCTGCTCGCGCCGCTCGGCATGACGAAATTGCGCGACTGGCCGGATGCGGCGGTTGGCTTCGGCAAAAAATATCCCGAATTTTGGATCAACCGGCGCAGCGACATGGACCGCGTCGCGGCCGATAGCGGCGTGCATATCTGCCTGCGCGCGCCCGATGCTGCGGCGGTCGATGCCTTTCACGCCGCGGCGCTCAAAGCCGGCGGCACTTCGGACGGCGCGCCGGGACTGCGCCCCGAATATCACGGCGGCTATTACGCCGCTTTCATTCGCGATCCCGACGGCAACCGCATCGAAGCGGTGACGTTTTTAAGCGGTGGGGCGGAATGAAGCGTCACAGCCGGTCGGCCGGGACGGCCATCGTCTTTTCCGCTTCGGCGACCTTGTTTGCCGCCTCGCGCAACATCGGCAAAATTTCTTCGACGCGTTTGGCGACCAAATAATCCACGCGCAGCGCCGATGGCACGAATTTTACGGCGCGCATGTGCTCGATCAAGGCCAACAGAGGACTCCAATAGCCGGCGATATTGGCGATCAGGATCGGCTTCTTGTGGCGGCCGAGCTGAACCCAGGTGAGCTGCTCGACCAGTTCTTCGAGCGTGCCAAGCCCGCCCGGCAAGGCGACGAAGGCGTCGGCGCGCTCGAACATCGTGCGCTTGCGCTCGTGCATATCGTGGGTGACGATCAGCTCCTGCGCCAGTCGGCGTGGCCGCTCCCGCTTGGTCAGAAATTCAGGGATAATTCCAGTCACCTCGCCGCCATGTTGGAGCACGGCCTCGGCAAGCGCGCCCATCAGGCCGACCGAACCGCCGCCATAAATGAGCCGCACGCCATTCTCGGCGAGGATTTTACCGAATTTTCGCGCCGCTTCGATGAAGGCCGGCTCGGTCCCCGGGCTCGATCCGCAATAGACGCAGATCGCATTGATTTTGCTCATGGAGTCATTCTCACTAAAAAGGAGATGTGGCGTCGATTTGCGCCTACTGCAAGCGTTTTGGGCGAACATGCTTCATGCCGATGCAGAGCGCGGCGAAAAGCTCTATATGTCGGAAAATACTCGATGAGGGACGCTGGCGGCGCATTTGCAGCCCGATCCGCTCCATTTCCTTGGGTTGCGATGAGCGATTTTCAACGACCGACCGTGCACCTCAAGCGTGAGGTGACTACCGATGGCGCGGCTTTGCTGCCGACGCTCATTCGGCTGTGGCCTTACACCTGGCCGGCCGACCGGAGCGATCTGAAGCTCCGCGTCATTTTCGCGACCGTGCTGCTTTTCCTCGCCAAGTTTGCGACCATCGCGGTGCCCTACACGTTCAAATGGGCGACCGACGCGCTCGCCGGCCACGGCACCGCGCCGGTTGAGCCGGGCAATTGGCTCGCCTGGGCGTTCGCCGCGCCGGTGGTGATGACGCTCGCCTATGGCGGCATGCGCATCGTGATGGGGCTGCTCACGCAGTGGCGCGACGGCATTTTCGCCAAAGTGGCGATGAACGCGGTGCGGCGGTTGGCGAAGCTCACGTTCGAGCACGTGCATCTTTTGTCGCTACGCTTCCATCTCGAGCGCAGGACCGGCGGGCTGACGCGCGTGCTCGAACGCGGCCGCAACGCCATCGAAACCATCGTGCGCATGGTGCTGCTGCAACTCGCGCCGACGGTCGTCGAGTTAGTGTTGATCGTCGCAGTTCTGCTGCTGCATTTCGACTGGCGTTACGTCGTCGTCATCGGCATCACAGTGGCGTTCTATATGTGGTTCACCTATGCCGCGACCCAGTGGCGGATCGGCATCCGCCGCAAGATGAACGATAGCGACAACGACGCGAACTCCAAGGCGATCGATTCGCTGCTCAACTACGAGACCGTTAAATATTTTTCCGCCGAGATGCGCGAGGCCAGGCGCTACGACCGCTCGATGGAGCGTTACGAGGACGCGAGCGTTAAAGCCTATGTTTCGCTTGCCGTGATGAATGCCGGGCAGGCGGTCATCTTCACCATCGGGCTTGCCGGTGCGATGGTGCTGTGCGCCTACGGCATCGAGCGCGGCACCAACACGGTCGGCGATTTCGTCATGATCAATGCCATGATGATTCAGCTTTATACGCCGCTGAATTTCATGGGCATGGTGTATCGCGAGATCAAGCAAGCGGTGATCGATATCGAGAACATGTTCTCGCTTTTGTCGCGCAAGCCGGAGATCGAGGACCGGCCTGGCGCCAGGAGCCTGGAGGTTCGCGCCGGCACCATTCGCTTCGAGAATGTCTCATTTGCCTATGAGCCGGCGCGGCCGATTCTCAAAGGACTGAGCTTTGACGTGGCCGCCGGTCACACCGTCGCCATCGTCGGTCCGTCCGGCGCCGGCAAGTCGACGATTTCGCGGCTGTTGTTCCGCTTTTACGAGGTGACCGGCGGGCGCATTCTCATCGACGGCCAGGATATCCGCGACGTCACCCAGGCTTCGCTGCGTGCTGCGATCGGCATGGTGCCGCAGGATACGGTACTGTTCAACGACACCATCCGCTACAACATCCGCTACGGGCGCTGGGACGCAAGCGACGCCGAAGTGGAAGAGGCGGCGCGGCAGGCGCAGATCGACGGCTTCATCCGGCGCGCGCCAAAAGGTTACGAGACCGAAGTCGGCGAACGTGGGCTGAAACTGTCCGGCGGCGAAAAGCAGCGCGTCGCCATCGCGCGAACGATTTTGAAGGGACCGCCCATCCTGTTGCTCGACGAAGCGACCTCCGCGCTCGACAGCCACACCGAGAAGGATATCCAGGACGAACTCGACCGCGTGTCGAAAAACCGTACCACGCTTGTCATTGCGCACCGGCTTTCGACCATCGTGGACGCCGATGAGATTCTGGTGCTCGATCGCGGCGCGATCGTCGAGCGCGGCACGCATCGCGAGCTGCTCGCGCATGGCGGGCTGTATGCCAGCATGTGGAACCGTCAGCGCGAAGCACAAATGGCGCGCGAAATCTTGGCTGAGGTCGGCGATGACGACACGGCGCCCAACCGCAATCCGCCGGAATTTTCCGCTGAGCGCGGCGTCGAGACGGAACTCCTGCCCGCCGCGGACGCCGCCGAATAGCAATGTCCGTCATCGATTCCATCCGCAAGCAATTCACGCCGATCCATCCGGAAGGCTATCCCTTCGTCGGCGGCTTTGCGCTGGCGAGCCTCGTTCTGCTTTGGCTATGGGCGCCGCTTGGCTGGCTGGCGACGCTCCTGACGGCCTGGTGCGCCTATTTCTTCCGCGATCCGCCGCGGGTGACGCCGGTGCGCGACGGCATCGTGGTGGCGCCGGCGGACGGCCGCGTCAGCCAGATCGTGAATGCCGCGCCGCCGAAAGAACTCGAGCTCGGCGAGCGGCCGCTGCCGCGCATTTCCATTTTCATGAGCGTGTTCGATTGTCACGTCAATCGCAGTCCGGTCGCGGGACGCGTCGAGCGCATCGTCTATCGCGCCGGCAAGTTTCTTAGCGCCGATCTCGATAAGGCCAGCGAAGATAACGAGCGTAATGCGCTCGTCATCGCGACCGGTACGGGCCAGCGCATTGCGGTGATCCAGATCGCGGGCCTCGTCGCGAGACGGATCGTCTCGTTCACGCGTGAAGGCGAAACCGTCGGCACAGGCCAGCGCATCGGCATGATCCGGTTCGGTTCGCGCGTCGACGTCTATCTGCCCGAAGGCGCCCGCGCGCTGGCGGCCGAAGGCCAGACCGCGATTGCCGGGGAGACGGTGCTCGCCGATCTCAAGGCGACCGAGGCGGGACGGGCATTTCGCGTGACCTGAGAACGCGTTAACGACGCAAACGCCGCGCGTGGCAAGCGCGGCCGGAAACCGCTATATTCGCGCCATCGAGGTACTGAAATTGGCCATGCAAACACCCGGCTTCGGCGGCCCGCGGCGGCGACGGTTCCGCCGCATCCCCGTGCGCACGCTGGCGCCGAATCTCATCACGCTGCTCGCGATGTGCGCCGGCTTGACCTCGATCCGCATGGCGTTCGAGAACCGTTATGTGCTGGCGCTCGCCGCGATCGTTTTCGCCGCGATCCTCGACGGCATCGACGGCCGCCTGGCGCGGTTTCTCAAAGGAACCTCGCGCTTCGGCGCGGAACTCGACAGCCTCTCCGACTTCGTCAATTTCGGCGTCGCGCCGGCGCTGATCCTGTATTTTTGGGGTTTGCATGAGCTGAAATCGGCCGGCTGGATTGCCGCCATGACGTTTGCGATTTGCGCGGCTCTCCGTCTCGCCCGCTTCAATGTCATGATCGAAGATCCGGATCGGCCGGCCTGGACCGGCAACTTCTTCGTCGGCGTGCCGGCGCCGGCCGGCGCTATCACGGTGCTGTTGCCGATCTATGCGGTCTTCCTCGGCGTTCCGCGCTCGGGATTTCTCATCTGGCTGACGCTGTTCTACACGCTCGGTGTCGCCTCCCTCATGGTGTCGCGGTTCCCGGTATTTTCGGGCAAACGCGTCGGCACCCGCGTGCCGCCCGAAATGGTCGGTCCGCTGATCGTTTTGGTGGTGCTGGCGATCGCACTCTTAATCGCCTATCCGTGGATATTGCTTACGGCCGGCACGCTCGCCTATCTCGCCAGCCTGCCGTTCGGATGGCTGTCATACCGCGGCTATGAGCGGCGATCTCGCGACAACAGGACGGAAGCGGCGCCAGCGCCGCCGGCGGCGCCGCCTTCGCCGACTATAGTTCCCGGCATGGTACAGCCGACCGACGACGACGATCGTCCGTCGCGTCTCAATTAGAGCATAATCCGGAAAAGTGGATTTCGGTTTTCCGAGGAGATTATGCTCCATCGAAATACACCGGCGCGGACAAACCGCCGCGAGAGATTTTTGTCGATGCGAGTTGCCCGGCGCACCTTCCTGGCCTCGACGCTGGTGTCGCTGGCGGCTCCAGCCGTTACGCGCCTGGCGCGGGCCGATACGCCGCCGATCACGCTCAAGCTGCACCACGAGTTCTCGGCAGTGTCGAGCGTACACGACAAATTCCTCTCGCCGTGGGCGCGCAAGATCGAAGCGGAATCGGGCGGGCGCATCCATATCGACATCTTTCCGTCGATGGAGTTGGGCGGCGCACCGGCACAGCTGTTCGACCAGGCGCGCGACGGCGATGCCGAGATCGTTTGGGCCGCCCCCGGCCTGACGCCCGGCCGCTTTCCTGCGATCGAAACGTTCGAGTTGCCGTTTTTGCCGTCGCGCCGCGCGCTTGTCAGTTCGAAGGCGCTGCAAGACTTCGCCGCGATATACCTCAATGACGAATTCAGCGAAGTTCATCCGCTCTGCTTCTCGTGTTCGGATCGCGGCGTCATCCATGCCTATGCGGCGGTACGCTCGATCGAAGACATCAAGGAGCTGAAGCTGCATGTGCAGACGCGGCTCGGCGGCGAGGCGATGCGCGCGCTCGGCGCGCATCCCGTTCCGATGCCGAGCGTGGAGCTGCCGGCGGCGCTGACCGAACATGTCGTCGACGGCTGTGTCGATCCCTGGCACATGGTGCCGCCGTTGCGGTTGGACGATCTGCTCAAGACGCACACGGAATTTTCCGACTTGTCGCTGACAAGCCGCGCCTACGTGCTGGCGATGAACAAGCCGGCCTATGAGCAGCTGCCGCGCGATCTTAAATCCGTGCTCGACAATAATTCGGGTCAATTGGCGGCCGGCCTGGCCGGCGCCATGTGGGATATTCAAGCCCATGCCGTCGCCGAGGATGTCGCTGAGCGCGGCGATGTTATCGTCACGCTGTTGCCGGAAGCGGTCGCGCATTGGCGCAAGGCGACCGAGCCCGTCGTCGAGACTTGGCTGAAGGACATGAAGGAACACAAGGTCGATGCCGGCAAGATGATCGCCAGCGCCCATGCGCTTTTGGCAAAATATGCCAGCTTGCCGGAACCGCAGCCGCCGCAGGTCCCGCTGCCGGAAAAGGAAGTCGTCACCCAGCCTCAACAGCCGCGTTCGGCCGGTGTGACGACGGTCCCGAATGGGCCTGCTCCCGCGGCGCCGGTTGCACAACCCGCTCCGTCAGCGCCGTCGTCGGCGCCGGTTGCAAACCCCGCTCGGCCAGCGCCGCCGCACATTGCGACGCGGGCCCCGGCGCCCGCTCCGACGGCGCCCGTCGCTACTCCCGCACCGACCGTATCGGTGGCGCCGGTGGCAAAACCTGTTCCGCTGCCGGCGCCCGCTCCACCGCCCCCGCCGGCGCCGAAGGCGCTGAATATTCCGTTGTAAGGCGGAAGACCGGGGACGAGCCCGACCGCGACGGCTTTAGAGTTTCAGCGGATAGCCCGGCATCAGGTCGTACGGGTGCGCCCAGCCGGGTAACGCTTTGATGCGCATCAGCCAGGCGGCGATATTTTTATGCTGGGCCGCGATGTCGAAGCCGAATTCCTCGGCCGGATAATAGAGATAAGCACAGAGCGAAATGTCGGCGATGGTCGGCCGGCTGCCCAGCACGAATGGCGCCGTCGCAAGGCGCATGTCGAGGATTGCGAGATTGCCGTCGATGCGGCTCTTGAGGAACGCCATCACCGCCGGGTCGCCGGCGGGCCGCGCGAAATTCTTCAGAAAGCGGTACGGGCCCAGAAAGCCATTGACCTTCTGATTGTCGAAAATGATCCAGCGTAGCGCCTCGAGTTGCTCATCCTCGTCGCGTGGTAGAAATTGTTCCGAATGCTCGGCCAGATAGGTCAGGATGACGCCGGACTGGCTGAGCTTCTTGGCGCCGTGCACCAATACCGGCACCTCGCCCATCTCGTTGACTTCGGCGCGGTACTTCGGCGTTCGCGTCTCGCCGCCCTTGAAGAAGTCGACATAGACCGGCTGCCAATCGGCGCCCATCAGATTGAGCATCAGCGCGGCGCGATAGGCATTGCCCGATTGGGCGAAACAGTAGAGCTGATATTCGGCCATAACATCTCCAATGCATGATCCTGAAGAATTCGATCAAGGTCTGGCGAGCGTGATCGCGCCGCCGCGGCCGTCTTGGCCGGCGAAGCGGCCGTCGCCGAATGACAGTTCCACGAGGGTTTCGCCTTTGTAGTCGTGGATGATCAGCGCGGCATGCTCGTAGGTCCATTTGCGGCTGGTGAAGAAATCGCCGGGACAACCGCCGGCGGGAGCGATTTTGCCTTGGTTGGCGCCGGGAGCGTTATCGAACGTCATCAAGCAGGCGCTGCCGTCAGCCGACAGCTTCCAGCGTCCGGCTAGGTCAACCGGAGGCGGTTGAGGCGGCGTGGGGGGCGCCTGCGCGGCGGGAGCAGGCGGGTTAGCGGTTGCTTCGTCGGGCTGGCTACCGCCGAAGCGAGTGGTATCGGTGCAGGCGGTGAGCGCCGTGAGCGAGCACACTAAAGCGGCGGTTCTCGCACCGCGTGCGGTCCAATGGCTGATGCGCGTCAAGCCGATCATCGGCAAACCGGCAGCATCTCACCGCATCGTCGGGATGACGAACTCGGCGCCTTCCTTGGTGCCCGAGGGCCAGCGCGCGGTCACGGTCTTGGTCTTGGTATAGAACCGGATCGAGTTCGGGGCCGTGCTGGTTGAGGTCGCCGAAGCCGGAGCGTTTCCAGCCGCCGAACGTGTAGTAGGCGAGCGGCACCGGGATCGCGAAGTTGACGCCGACCATGCCGACCTGCACGCGGCTGGTGAAATCGCGCGCGGTATCGCCGTCGCGGGTGAAGATGGCGACGCCGTTGCCGTATTCGTGCTCCGACGGCAGCCGTACCGCTTCCTCGTAGTCCTTGGCGCGCACCACCGAGAGCACCGGTCCGAAGATCTCCTCCTGGTAGATTTTCATGTCCGGCTTCACCTCGTCGAACAGGCAGCCGCCGATGAAATTGCCGTTTTCGTAGCCCTGGAGCTTGAAGTTGCGGCCGTCGACCACGAGCTTGGCGCCTTCCTTGATGCCGGTGTCGATATAGCTCCGCACCTTGTTGAGGAGTTCGCGCGTCACCATCGGTCCATAGTCGGCCTGCGGGTCGCTGGCGGGGCCGATCTTGAGACCCTCGACGCGCGGAATGAGTTTCTGCAGCAGCGTGTCGGCGGTTTTCTTGCCGACCGGCACCGCAACCGACACCGCCATGCAGCGCTCGCCGGCCGAACCGTAACCGGCGCCGATCAGCGCATCGACCGCCTGATCCATGTCGGCGTCCGGCATCACGACCATGTGGTTCTTGGCGCCGCCGAAACATTGCACGCGCTTGCCGTGCGCGGTGCCGGTTGCGTAAATGTATTCGGCGATCGCAGACGAGCCGACAAAGCCGATCGCTTTTACGCGCGAGTTGGTCAGCAGCGTGTCAACGGCTTCTTTGTCGCCATTGACGACGTTGAGCACACCCTCGGGCAGCCCCGCCTTGACGAACAGCTCGGCGATGCGCATCGGCACCGACGGATCGCGCTCCGACGGCTTGAGAATGAAGGCATTGCCGCAGGCGATGGCCGGCGCGCATTTCCATAACGGGATCATGGCCGGAAAATTGAACGGCGTGATGCCGGCTACGACGCCGAGCGGCTGACGGATCGAATAGAGATCGATACCGGGCCCGGCGCCCTCGGAATATTCGCCCTTGAGCAAATGCGGGATGCCGCAGGCAAACTCGACGACTTCGAGCCCGCGCTGGATGTCGCCTTTGGAGTTGGCGAAGGTTTTGCCATGTTCGGACGACAACAGCCGAGCGAGATCGTCATATTGGCTCTGGATCAGTTCCAAGAATTTGAACATGACTCGGGCGCGACGCTGCGGATTGGTCGCGGCCCAGCCGCGAAATGCGGCTTCCGCATTGGCGATCGCTTTTTCGACCTCGGATTTTCCGGCCAGTGCGACCTTGGCCGCGACCTCGCCGGTATTGGGATTAAAGACGTCGCCGAAGCGTCCCGAGGCGCCCTTCACCTCCTTGCCGCCGATGAAATGGCCGATTTCACGCATATTCTGTCCTCCCTGGGCAAAAGGCTCCGCAGCGGCGCTTATCTTGCTGCTTTTTTCCGGGGCGGTCATCCCCATCGTGAACATCCATATCTCGGGCGGCCATGACAGCAATGACGCTCGCTTGGTTTTGCAAGGCGGCAAACGCCATCAGTAACCGTCCCTTAAGCGCAATGACCTTACGTATAAGGGCAATTGCGTAGGGCTCGCGGTCGCGGGTTGGGTGCGGTTTTATGGATATTGCAACGGGCTTGGGCCTGCTTGCCGGGGCAACCGTCGTCGCGACGGTGATGCTCATGGGCGGCGGCTTCGGTATGTTCGTGAGCGACCACGCCGTCATCATCATTTTCGGCGGGTCGTTTGCCGCCACATTGATCCGCTTTCCACTCTCGTCGATCTTCCACGGCCTGCCGCTCGGTCTCAAATTTGTCTTCAGCATGCGCCGGATATCGCAGCGCGAGCTGGTCGATGAGATCGCGGGCCTTGCCGAGATCGCGCGCAAGCAAGGCCCGATTGGACTCGAGAAAGTCGAGATCGAGGACCCCTTCCTGGCCAAGGGAATCCGCTTCGTCGCTGACGGCTACGATGTCGAATTCATCCGCGACAATCTTGAGCGAGATCGCGACAATTTTCTGTGCCATCTCGACGAAGGCCAGAAAATCTATCGCGCGATCGGCGACTGCGCGCCCGCCTTCGGCATGATCGGCACCCTGATCGGCATGGTGCAAATGTTTGCCAATATGACCGATCCGTCCAAACTCGGCCCGTTCATGGCGACGGCGCTGTTGGCGACGCTCTACGGCGCGGTGGTGGCGAACATCTTGACTCTGCCGATCGCCGATAAATTGCATCTCAAACTGGCCGACGAAGAGATCAACCGCACTCTGATCATCGACGGCATCCTCATGATCCGCGAATCGAAAAGCCCGACGCTGGTGCGCGAAATGTTGATCGCCTACCTGCCGGAAAAACATCGGGAGCCGGAGCCGGAACCGGAGCCGGTTCCGGCCTGAGCGCGAAGAACTGAACGATGGCGCGGCGCAAGGAAGCACACGGCGGCGGCCACGGTTGGTTTGTCACCTTTGCCGATCTCATGGGGCTGCTCGTCAGCTTCTTCGTCATGCTGGTCGCATTCTCCAATCAGGACCAGCAGAAACTGCAGATCGTCGCCGGCTCGATGCGCGACGCCTTCGGCACGCAAACCAACGTACGCTATTCGGGCATCATCGAGGTGGACGGGCTGCCGACCCGTCCCAAGCTGAAAAACGCGGCGCACATCCAGCCCGAAGATGCCTCTGCAACGCCCACTCCCGACCAGAACGCGCACGAGCGCGAGTACGGCGGCAAGTTTGAGAATGATCAGACTTTCGCGCTCGCCGCGGCGTCGCTGCGCCAGGCGCTGCAGGACATGCCGGAGCTCACGGAAGCGAGTAAGCACATCGTTTTCGAGGAGACCAAGGAAGGGCTCAACATCAACATCGTCGACCAGGACGGCCGCTCGATGTTTCCGGAAGGCTCCAAAGAGCCGTACGAGCGCACGCGGACGATCATTGAGAAAATAGCCGGCCCGCTCAAAGCGGTGCCGTACCGGATTTCAATCACCGGTCACACGTCGGCGTCGCAGGCGGCGCCACAGCCGGACTATGGCCCATGGAACCTCTCGGTCGATCGCGCCAATGCAGTGCGACAAATCCTGGAGGAGCAGGGTTACCCTTCCTCCAACATCTACGAGGTTGCCGGAAAGGCCGATACCGATCCGCTATTCCCCGATGACCCTTATATGGCAGCCAATCGCCGCGTCACCATCACCTTGATGCACGAAGCGCCGCCGGTTCCGCCTGACTTGAAACCCTGACCACGGCGCCGCCGCCGCAACGGCGCGGCTTCTCGCTGTTGTCCGCCGTTTTAAGCCATTGATATATTATATATAAATTAGCGATTGCGCGCCGTATAGCCTTCACAACTCGCCGTCACTATGTGCCTCTCCACGAGCTGCCGCGCGGCCGTCGCGCAAATTTTTTTTGGCTTAGCTGCTCATGACTCCAAGGTACGAAGGGTGTATAGGCGCGGCCCTGCATCGGTCTCGGCGCAGCACCAGGAACAGGGCGACGTCCTGTCTCAAAATTCATGACAGATAGTGTAAGCGCTCCCGCGGCAGGGAGCGAATTGCCGATGAACGGCATTGGCGCTGCTCATTCTCGCGCCGGCTTGTGGGGCCTTGCCGTTGGCAGTATTGGCGTCGTTTACGGCGATATCGGCACTAGCCCGCTTTATGCCTTGCGCGAAGCGATCGTCGCCGCCTCCGGTCCGGAACACGTCGTGCCGGACCGAGCAGCAGTGCTCGGCGTGATGTCGCTCATTCTGTGGGCGCTCTTCATCATCGTCACGCTGAAATACGTGGTGATTCTGCTGCGGGCCGATAACAACGGGGAGGGCGGCACGCTCACGCTGATGGCGCTTGCTTCGCGTGCCGTCGGCCGGATCAGCAAGGCTGCCGGCGTCGTCGCGCTCCTCGGCATCGTCAGCGCCGCGCTGTTCTACGGCGATGCCGTCATCACGCCGGCATTGTCGGTGCTCTCCGCCGTCGAAGGCATCGACGTCGTGACGCCGGCGTTTCACGAATATGTTGTGCCGCTGACTGTGGCGATCCTGCTCGTCTTGTTCGCGGTGCAGTCGCGCGGCACGGCGAAAGTCGCGGCCCTGTTCGGCCCGATTATGCTGATCTGGTTCGTGGCGATTGCGCTGCCCGGGCTCGTCTGGATCGCCAAGGATCCGGGCGTGCTGTGGGCGCTCAATCCATTTTACGGCCTCGATTTCCTGCTGCAGCACGGCATCGTCGGACTGTTTACGCTCGGCGCGGTGTTCCTCGCCGTCACCGGAGCGGAGGCGCTTTATGCCGACCTCGGACATTTCGGCCGCGGTCCGATCCAAGTCGCCTGGCTCGCCGTCGTCCTGCCGTCGCTGGCAGTCAACTATCTGGGGCAGGGCGCGCTGGTGTTCGCCCACCCGAAGGCGATCGAGAATCCGTTCTTCCTGATGTACCCCGACTGGGCGCTCATCCCCATGGTGGTCCTGGCGACGGCGGCGACCGTGATCGCGAGCCAAGCCGTCATCACCGGGGCCTATTCGCTCACCAGCCAGGCGATTCAGCTCGGGCTATTGCCGCGGTTCGAAGTGCGCCACACCTCGGCGGAACAGGCCGGCCAAATCTATATGCCACGGGTCAACGGGCTGCTTTTGGTCGGCGTGCTTCTCTTGGTCGCGATGTTCCGCTCGTCGAGTGCGCTGGCTTCGGCCTACGGCATTGCCGTGACCGGCACCATGGTTGTCACCTGCACGATGGCGTTTATCGTGATTTGGCGAATGTGGCGCTGGTCGCCGCTCGCAGCGGCGGCGCTGATAGTGCCGTTCCTGCTGATCGATCTGACCTTCCTCTCGGCCAATATGCTCAAGGTCGTGCAAGGCGGCTGGGTGCCGCTGGCGCTCGGCGGCGTGGTGATGCTGGTGATGTATACTTGGCGGCGCGGCACCAGAATCCTGTTCGCCAAGACCCGCCGGCTCGAAACGCCGCTCGACGATCTGGTGCGCATCCTGGAGAAGAAGCCGCCGCAGCGCGTTCCCGGCACCGCGGTGTTCTTGACCAGCGATCCGAAAAGCGCACCCACGGCGCTGCTGCACAGCCTAAAGCACTACAAGGTGCTGCACGAAAAGAACGTCATCCTTAGCGTCGAGACCATGCATACCCCGCGCGTCGAAGCCGACAAGCGCGTGCGCCTCGAGCCGGTCGGCGCGACGTTTATGCGCGTGCAGCTACGCTTCGGCTATATGGAGGTGCCGAACATTCCAAAGGCGCTCGCGATCGCGCGCAAGCTCGGCTGGCAATTCGACATCATGTCGACGTCGTTCTTTCTGTCGCGCCGCACGCTGCGGCCGGCGCCGCATTCGGGCATGCCGCGCTGGCAGGACCGGCTGTTCATCACGCTGGCGCGCTCGGCCAACGACGCAACGGACTATTTCCAGATTCCCACCGACCGCGTCGTCGAAGTCGGCACCCAAGTGACCGTCTGAGGTTTGACGCCTTCACCTTCGCGACAACAGGACGTAAGGTAAGCTTACGATCTCGAGGAGGCTGACGATGCCCGATCAAAATCCCGGCGTGCGCGATCTGACGCCGCAAGAGGTGGCGCGCGGCCTGCAAGAAGGCCGCATCGTGCTGGTCGACGTGCGCGAGCCGAACGAAACCGCGCTGGAGCGCTTTCCCGACGCCGTGCTCGTGCCGCTTTCGGCGTTCGATCCGGCCGCCATCCCGGAGCCGGCCGGGCGCGACGTGGTCTTCGCCTGCCGCTCCGGCCGCCGTTCCGTGACCGCCTCGCTTGCGGCGCAGCAACAGGGCTTTGCCTACGGCTCGCATCTCGCCGGCGGCATTTTGGCCTGGAAAGCCGCCGGGCTTCCGACCGAGACGTGAAAACATCCGGCATTAGCTTCTCTCTTATTCTCGCGCTCGCGGGCGTGGCGCTGGTCGCGCTCGCGCCGCCGGCGCGCCCGGCACAGCGTGTCGTCAACTATTACAATTGGTCAGACTATCAGGATCCGACGGTGCTCGACGAATTCACCAAAGAGACCGGCATCGCCGTTCGCTACGACACCTTCGACTCCAACGATACGCTGGAGGCGAAACTATTGGCCGGGCAATCCGGCTATGACGTCGTCGTGCCGACCGCGTATTTTCTCGCCCGCCAGATCAAGGCGGGCATTTTTCAAACGCTCGAAAAAACGAAGCTGCCGAATCTCGCTTATGTCTGGCCCGAGATCGCGAACCACCTCGCGTTCTACGATCCCGGCAATCAATATGCCGTCGATTACATGTGGGGGACGACGGGCATCGGCTACAACGTCAAGGACATGAAGCGGATTTTGGGTCCGGACGCGACGATCAATTCCTGGGATTACGTTTTCGATCCGGACAAGATCAAGAAATTCAAGGATTGCGGCATTCATCTGCTCGATTCATCCGACGACATCATGACCGCCGGCCTGCACTATCTGCATCTCGATCCGAATTCGAGCAATCCGGCCGATCTGGAAAAAGTCACCCAGCTTCTCATGCGCATCCGGCCCTATGTGCGGAAATTCCATTCGTCGGAATATCTCAATGCGCTCGCCACCAGCGAAATTTGCTTCGCCGTCGGCTGGTCCGGCGACGTCAAGCAGGCGGAACGGCGGGCCGCCGAAGCCAAAGGCGGCATCGAGCTCGGCTATTCGATTCCAAAGGAGGGCGCGCAATTGTGGTTCGACACGCTCGCCATCCCGAACGACGCGCCGCATCCGGATGCCGCGTATCAACTAATCAACTACCTGCTCAAGCCCGAAGTGGCGGCGAAAAACACCAATTACGTCTGGTACGCCAACGGCGACAAACCGAGCCAGTTCATCGACCCGGCGATCCTCAACGACCGCACGATTTATCCGGACGCTGCGGCGATGGCGAGTTTCTATACCGTCGTCGCTCACGACCCGCAGTCGCAGCGGCTGATCAACCGGCTGTGGACGCGGATCAAGACCGGGGAATAGTCGATCCTGCGACAATAGAACGCTGACCCAAGCGTGCCGATGCCGGACAGGCCATGGCCTGCGTGTGTCCGACTTGCTCTAATATAGAAGCGGGAGACAAGGGGGGACCATGACCAGATTCAGCGCAGCTTCGACGCCGTCACGGCGCAGTATCCTGAAAGTCGCAGGTGCGGCTGCGGCCGGCATTGCCGCGCCGGCGTTCCTTCGCGTCCGCTCGGCCTATGCCGATTACCCGGAGCGCCCGATCAAGTTCGTGGTCGCCAACACGCCCGGCGGACCGTCCGACATCGTCGCTCGAATCGTCACCGCGGCACTCGAGCAATCGACCGGCAAGACATTCATCGTCGACAATCGCGGCGGCGCCGGCGGCAATATCGGCATGGAATATGTCGCGCATGCCGACCCGGACGGCTACACGATCCTGCTCGCGACCAATGCCGTTTCGGTGAACGTCGGATTGTACAACACGCTGCCATTCGACCCGTCCAAGGATTTTGTCGGCGTCAGCGAGTTGGCGACGTCGCCGAACACGTTCGTGGTGAAGTCCGACTCGCCGGCGAAGACGATGAAGGATTTTGTCGCGCTCGCCCGCGCCAATCCCGACAATTACAACTGCGCCACGCCGCCCATCGGCACGACGGCGCAGCTCCAGCTCGAGCTTCTCAAGATCCGTGAAAATCTGCCGAAACTCGCGGATATCGTGTTCAAGGGCGGCGGCGACGCCATTACGGCGCTGCTCAGCGGTACCGCGCAATTGAGCTCAGGCTCGCTCGCGCCGGCATTGCCGCACATCAAGGCCGGCACGCTGCGCTGTCTGGCGGTCTGCGCCGCCGAGCGCTGGCCCGATCTGCCGGACGTGCCGACGATGGAGCAGTCCGGCTACAGGGATTTCGCGATGGCGGTCGATTGCGTGCTGCTGGCGCCGGCCAAAACGCCGCCCGCCGACGTCAAATGGCTGGAGGCAGCGACGCTCAAGGTTCTCGGGACGCCGGAAATGAAGGATAAGCTGTTCAAGGCCGGCTTCCTAGTGCGGCCGCAGGGCGCCGACGCCGCCTGGGCGCGCGTGACGAAGGAAATCGGCATGTTCAGACAGATCATCGATCAGGCCGGCGTCAAGAAGATGTAAGCGCGCCATCGTGACAGCGAGGGCTCGCCGTTCTATCACTGACCGCATGACCGAATGGCGCTCGATGCCGCTTCTGGCGCGCCTTGCCGCTTGCTTGTTTTCAATCGCGCTCATTGGCACCGCTCAGGCCGATGAACGGTTCATCACTCTCAGCTCGACGACATCGACGCAGGATTCCGGACTGTTCGGCTATATCCTTCCGATCTTCAAATCCGCAACCGGCTTGGATGTTCACGTCATCGCGGTCGGCACCGGACAAGCTCTGGCGATTGGAGCGCGCGGCGACGCGGATGTCTTGCTGGTGCATGATCGGGTCGGAGAGGACAAGTTTGTCGCCGACGGTTACGGCATCGATCGCCGCGACGTGATGTACAACGATTTCGTCATTGTCGGGCCAAGCAACGATCCGGCGCATATTCGCGGCTTGAAGGACGCGCTAAAGGCGCTTTCGCGAATTGCCGCTGCCCAGGCGCCGTTTGCCAGCCGGGGCGATGACAGCGGCACCAATCGGATGGAGTTGCGATTGTGGAAGTCGGCCGGCATCCAGCCAGACCCGCACAGTGGATGGTATCGCGACTTGGGCCAAGGCATGGGGCCGACTTTGAATATTGCCGCCGCGATGAGCGCCTATACGCTGACCGATCGCGCGACCTGGGCCAATTTCAAGAACCGCCAAAGCCTTGAAATCCTCGCCGAAGGCGATCCGGCTCTGTTCAATCCTTACGGCAGCATTCTCGTAAATCCCGCCAAATGGCCGCGGGTAAAATTCATCGATGCGAAGATATGGCACGAGTGGCTCACGTCGAAGCCAGGCTTGGACGCTACCACGTCCTACAAGATCAACGGCGAGGAAGTATTCTTCCCGCCGCGCGCCGAAGCCACGCACTAGCGCTCCGTAAAAGCGCGCCCGAAAAACAGGCTCGCCGCGCTCACCGCCATTGACAGGACAATAAGAATTATCCCCAGCGCCAGCGCGAGGCTTAGATCGCCTTTGCTGGTTTCCAGCGCAATTGCGGTCGTCATGGTGCGGGTGTAGCCGCGGATATTGCCACCGACGATGATGATGGCGCCGACCTCCGCGATGGCGCGGCCGAACGCCGCCAGGAACGCGGTCAGCAAGCCGTCGCGGCCGATGCTCATCAGCGGCCAGATCGTTCGCGCGCGCGAGGCGCCGTCGACCAGAAACGCGTCGCCATAAGCGCGCCAATGGCCGACCGCCGGCCGATGGACAAGCGCAATGACGATGGGCGTCGCCAGCACACATTGCGCGATGACCATCGCGGAGGGCGTGAACAGAATGCCGAACGATCCCAATGGCCCCGATCGCGACAGCAGCAGGTAAACCGCCAGTCCGACGACGACAGGGGGTAAGCCGAGGAGAGCGTTGACGATAACGATCACCGCGCCACGGCCGGGAAAGCGATAGACGGCCAGTGCCGTGCCGAGCGGCGCGCCGATGGCAAAAGCGCAGCCGCTCGCGGTGAGGCTCACGCCAAGCGACAAAGCAACAATTTCCCGGAGTTCGGGATCAAAGCCGCCGATCAGTGCAAAAGCGGTATGGAAGGCTGCGGCAAAATCATTCATGCCACATCATTAGCACGCCCGAATTGTCGCTGGGGCGGATCAGTTTTCTGTTCCGGCCACAGCCAGCGTGCGAGGGCAACAGCCAATAGCGCCCCGAGGATTTGAGCGACGATGAACGCAGCCACGCCCGCCGGAGCAATTCCCGCGTAGGTGTCTGAAAGCGCCCGCGCGATGGTGACGGCGGGATTGGCAAACGACGTTGAGGCGGTGAACCAGTAAGCGGCGGTGATGTAGAGGCCAACGGCGTATGCCGAGCGCGTCCCCAAAATCGTCAACAGCAGCCCGAACGTGGCGACAAATTCCGCGAGCCATTGGCTCGGACCCGATCGCACCGTGACCGAGACTTGCCACAGCGGCAGTTCAAACATGAGATGCGCGGTCCACACGCCGACGAGGCCGCCAATCACCTGCACGGCGATATAGATGGCCGCGACGCTTGCCGGCAGTTCGCGGCGCAACGCCAGCGCGATACTAACGGCCGGATTGATATGCGCGCCCGAAATGGGGCCGAAGGTGAGAATGAGCACGGTGAGAATCGCGCCGGTCGGAAGCGTGTTGCACAGAAGCGCCAGCGCGCCGTTACCACCGGCGAGCTTTGCGGCCATGATGCCGGAGCCCACCACGCCCGCAAGCAAGAAGGCCGTTCCCAAGCACTCGGCAACGCCGCGCTGCGAAAGCGAGGGCTTCACGTCGGTTCGGCCGTCTTTGCCGTCGCGCCCTTCATGCGGCCGATTTCCTTGAGCTTATTTTGCAGCGTCAATTGGTCGAGCGACCGCAGCGGCAGCGCCGTGAAAATGCCGATGCGTTGATGCAACATGCGGTAGGAATCCTTGAAGGCGAGCGCGACTTCAGCCGCTGTGCCTTTGGACACTGCCGGATCGGGAACACCCCAATGCGCCGTGATCGGCTGACCGGGCCACAATGGGCACGCTTCGGCCGCCGCGTTGTCGCAAACCGTAAACACGAAATCGAAGTCCGGCGCGCCGGGCGTGGTGAATTCATCCCAGGACTTTGAGCGAAAGCCGGACGTGTCATAGCCGAGACTTTGCAACAGCCGCAGCGTTTGCGGATGCACTTGTCCTCTCGGATGACTGCCGGCGCTATGGGCGCGAAATTTTCCCGCGCCGAGCTTGGTTAAGATGGCTTCCGCCATGATCGATCGAGCTGAATTCCCGGTGCAAAGAAACAGTACGTTGAACGATTGGTCGGCCACGGCGCGCCTCACGCGGCCGAGCAACCGCATGTGGCGCTCGCTGCTGGTGCGATTTGCGGCGCGCAGCACGACTTTTCATGCGCGACGCGCGCAACGCGCTCGCCGCTGCCATCGCCGTAATCGGTGCTTTCGCCCGTGGTGAGGAACGTTTCCCATGAGATGCCGGCCGGATCGTCGATCCATGACTTTTCCGACTTGGCGTAGCAGCAACTCGTCTGGCCTTGCTCGATAATGTTGCCGTCGGCTTTGTGCAGCCGTGCGTAAATCTCTTTTAATTCATCGCCGTTGTCGGCTTGGATACCAAGATGATCGAGCCCTGGTTGCCGGCCGCGCGTCGAGATGGCGAAATTGACGCGCGGATCGTCCAGCATCCACTTGGCGTAATCCGTCTTGACGACGGACGGCTCCGCGGCGAACAGCGCCGAATAAAAGCCGATGGACCGCTTGAGATCGTCAACTGCGACGTGCACGTGCAGCCGTTTCATCTGGGGGACTCCTATGCCGGGATTTTGGCGCGCTTGCCGCGCGCCGGTTTGCACGCTGCGGCCGGCGCGCAGGATGCGCCTTGACAGCAATTCTCAGTGAGGAAGGCAAGGAGACCGTTCATGGTCTCGTAGCGTGCCGCATAGATCATCGAGCGTCCGTCGCGGCGCACCGTGACCAATCCCGCCACGCGCAGCCGGTCGAAATGAAATGTCAGCGTGTTGGGCGCGAAATTGAGCCTTTCCGCCACGTGACCGGCGGCCATTCCGTCGGGTCCGGCCTGGACCAACAGGCGGAAAACGTCGAGGCGACTATCTTGAGCAAGTGCGGCCAAGGCCGCGACGGCATCCGATGTTTCCATATTTCAACGAATATAGAAATGATATGTCAATGTCAAGCCGCCACGTTTAAAGTCGAGGCAGGTTATTTCGGGATTACCGCCACCTGCGATGCAGCCATAGCCACTGCTCGGGATATTGGCGGATCCAGCCTTCGATTACCGAAGTGATCGCCTGCATGGTGCCTTTAATCTCGACGCGGCCACTTCCGTCGCGCACCGGCTCAATCGGATCGGACACTTCGCCCCAAAAACTGTTGCCGTCGGGCTTGCGCACCACGCGCATGCCGTAGATCGGCAACTCGCTCTGACGCGCCAGCATCGCGATCAGCGGATTGGCGAGGCAGGGCCGGCCGAAGAAGGTGACCTCGACGCCTTTGCTGTAATGCTGGTCGGCGAGCATGCCGACGTGGACGCCGGACTGCAGCAGGCGGCCGAGCTTGACCGGCGCATCCAGCCCGGTCGCGATCAATTCGCCCATCAGCGGCTCGCGTAGCTTGATGATGACATCGTTGACGGTGCCGATATTGGGCCGCCGGTACAGTACGGCCGAATGGACGCCAATCAGTTTCGCGCCGACGCCGGGCAATTCCCAATTCGCGAGATGCGCGGCAAAACCGATCGTCGCCTTGCCGCTCTTGGTAATCCAGTCGTAGCGCTCCTTCGATTCCGGCGGATAGGTGATGACGTCCGGCGTCTGCCGGCCGAAACCTTCGACGCAGAATTCGTCGAGATGCGCGAACTCGATGGCGATCCGGCCGAGATTGTCCCACACGCCGCCGAGAATTTTTTCGATCTCGGCGTCGGACTTTTCCGGGAATGCGGCGTGTAATTGCTCGCGGCCGATGCGGTGCTCCGGAAATAGCGGGCCGATCTTGCGCATGAACGCGCCGGCGAAATTCGCCATGCGCCGGCGATCGGTGTGCTTGATCGCGGATAAAAGGCCGACCGTCAGCGCGCCGGCCGTCGAATCGAGCAGGTGCTTGAGGCGCCCGGCCGGCATCAGAGCATGATCCGGAAAAGTGGAAACCGGTTTTCCGAAAAGATCATGCTAGAAAATGACGATGATCTTGCCGAACACTTGCCGGCTTTCGAGCCGATTGAGCCCGCGCTCGAATTCGGCGAGCGGGACTTCGGTGTCGATCACCGGCGTGAGACCGGATGCCATCTTGGCGAGGCTCTCGCGGATGTTGCGCATCGAGCAGCCGAACGAGCCGAAGATGCGATATTGCTGCAGATAGAGCTGAAACAGGTTCAGCGTGATCGACTGGCCCGAGGTCGAGCCGCAGGTGACCAGCCGTCCGCCGCGCTTGAGGCACAAGAGCGAACCGTTGAACGTGTCGGGGCCGACGTGCTCGAAGGCGACGTCGACGCCCTTCTTGCCGGTCAGCTTGCGCACAATGGATTCGAAACGCTCAGTGCGGTAATTGATGACGTGATCGGCGCCGAGCGCCTTGGCTTTCTCGGCCTTGGCATCGTCGCCGACCGTGGTGATGACGGTTGCGCCGATTGCCTTCGCCATTTTGATCGCGGTCGAACCGATGCCGGAGCCGCCGGCTTGCACCAAAATGGTTTCGCCCGGCTCGAGCTTGGCATTGTCGAACAGCATGTGCTGCACGGTGCCGAACGCGACCGGCGCGCAGGCGGCGTCGCGGAAGCTCACGCCAGGCGGGATCGACACCACGAGCCGCGCCGGCATGTTGATCAGATCGCGGGCAAAGCCGTCGACGTGGAAGCCCATGATCGAGGCGACGTTTTCGCAAAGATTGTCGCGGCCCTCGCGGCAGGCCTTGCAGGCGCCGCAAGTCAGCGCGCCATAGGCGACGATGCGATCGCCGGCTTTGCATGAGGTCACGTCCGGCCCGACGGCGGCGATTTCGCCGGCCGCTTCGACGCCAACGACGAGCGGCAGCTTGCGCTTGGCAAACGCCATGCCGCGCCAGCCCCAGACGTCGATGTGATTGAGCCCGATCGCCTTGACGGCAATCTGCACTTCGCCGGCGCCCGGCGCCGGCGGGCCTGCGACTTCGAGCAGCTCGATCTTGCGGTCGGCGACGAGTGTGAGTGCGCGCATGGACTTTGCCGGAACCGTCGCCTGGCGCGTGTCGCTCAATGCCGTTTCGGCAACGCCGGTCACGCCGGCTCCCGGGTCAGCACCAGCGAGACATTTTGGCCGCCGAAGCCGAACGAATTGGAGATGGCGCGGGTGACGCGCGCGTTGCGCGCCACGTTCGGCACCACATCGAGCGGGATCGCCGGGTCGGGAACGTTGTGGTTGATGGTCGGCGGAATGCGCTGGTGTTCAAGCGTCAACAGCGAGAACACCGCCTCGACCGCGCCGGCGGCGGTCAAAGTGTGACCGATCATCGATTTGTTGGACGAGATCGGGATATTGCGGATGCGGTCGCCAAATACCGTGGAGACGCCAAGGCATTCCATCTTGTCATTTTCCGGCGTCGAGGTGCCGTGCGCATTGATGTAGTCGACGTCCTGCGGTCCGACACCGGCGTCGGCGAGCGCATTGCGCATGCAGGCGATGACGGGCTTGCCGTCCGGGCTCGATCGGGTGCGGTGGAACGAATCCGATTTCTCGCCGCAGCCTTCGAGGATGCCGAGCACTTTTGCCCCGCGTGAAATCGCGTGATCGTAATCTTCGAGCACCAAAGCGGCGGCGCCCTCGGCGAGCACGAAGCCGTCGCGGTTTTTGGAAAACGGCTTCGAGGCTTGCTCGGGCGGATCGTTCTGCGTCGACAGCGCGGAGAGAAGCGAGAAACGCACCAGGGACTCCGGCGTGAGCGAACCGTCGGCACCGAGCGCGAGCGCGGCCTGGCACTCGCCGCGCCGGATCGCCTCGACGCCGAGCTGGATCGCGGTGGCGCCCGAAGCGCAGGCCGTGGTCAGCGAGATCGGTGAGCCTTCGGTGCCGAAATGTTCGGCCAGGTGTTCGCCGATGATGCCGTATTTGAGGGTCTCGTAAATCGGCGCAAATTGCGGCTCGCGCGCCACCCGCATGAGATCGGGATAACCGGCGTCCTTATCGGGCGCGGCCTCGCCGGCCATCTGGATGCGGTAATGCCACTCGATTTCAAGCGGCGGCAAAGCGAGAAACAGCGGGCCGGGGAAGCGCCCCTTGCCGCCGATGCCGGATTGCGCAATCGCCTCATCGCCGGCCAAAAGCGCGATGCGTTCGGACAGTTCCGCCGGTGGCATATAGTCCTGGTAGACGTCGTCGACCGTGCCGGCGATGGTGGTGCGCAGGCTATCGAGGGGAAACCGCGAAATACGCCGGATGCCGGATGCGCCGGCGGTCAATTTCTGCCAATTGTCGGCCTTGCCGACGCCGAGCGAGGTGACCACGCCCATGCCGGTGACCGCGATCATCGGCCGGCCGGCTTTGTCGCGGTGCGCGCTTGCCGTGGGACGTGTTGAAGTCATGACCGTCTCCCTCAATTCACCCGTTCGAGCAGCGCGAGGCCTTCGCCGCGCCAATTGCCGACGCTGGTGACGATGACTTGGGAAAGATCGGGCGGACTATTGCCGAAATCCCCAGATCCCGCCGGCGCGAACAGCTTGCGATGCTCGATCACCGCGCAGCCGATGCCCAGATTGGCCATGAACTGGGTATCGACGCCATGCCCGATATACGTACCGGTATTGCGTACGGGAAGGCCAATATCCTTGAGCACGACACGCTCGTCCGAAGTAGCCGGTTCGAGGCCTGCGGCGCCGGAAATCACCGCGGCACGCGCGCGGTCGACCTGGCCGGATATCGCGTCCCATTGCCGGCGCAATGAGGCCTCGGCCGCGCCGGGCTGGCGGGAATTGCGGTCGGAAAACACCTGCGAAATCCGCGCCCGCGGCCGCGCGCCGCGGGCTTCGGCGTGTTCTTGGCTTTCCAGGATGAGGAAAGCGCCCATGGTCGCGAAGGCGATGCCGCCTTCCGGGCCGCGATCCCAGACCGGCGCAAACTTGCCCTTGAGCACCGCGCTGGCAAGCTCGAACGCCAAAAGAACGTCCCAGCGCGTACCGTGGTAGGCGCCGCCGACCAGCGTCACCTCGCTTTGTCCGGCGGCGATGCGCGCTTGCGCCACGCGCACGGCATCGACGCCGGCGGGCTCCTCGCCCATGAAGGTGCGCGAGGAACCGACAATGCCGTGGACGAGCGAAATATTGCCGGCGAGCAGATTGGGGAGCTGCGCCAAAAACAAGGTTGGCCGCAGGTCGCTCATCAAGCGCTCGTTGAGAAAGGCGCCTGGCTCGTTGACCTTGCGCACACCGGCCATGATCGCGGTATCGACAGCGATGTCGCGCTCGCCGCCTCCGGCGGCAACGATCATGTCGGTATGATCGAGCAGGTCGGCATTGCCGGCGAGCCCGGCATCGGTCAGCGCCAGGCCGGCGGAATAAACGCCGACCCGTTGCCAGGTTTCCATCTGCCGCTGGTCGCTTTTTTTCGGGATCTGCTTGTCGAAACTCATCGGCGCAAGCTGATGCACGATGTAGGGCGCGAAGCTCTTGTCGTCGTAGGGCGGCGGATCGCCGTGCTCGAGACGGCTCCAAGCCGCATCCAGCCCCTCGCCCAGACAGGTGAGAAGACCGACGCCGGTGATCCACACCTCGCGGCGGTCGGTCACTTCACGAACTCCTTCGCCGGAAAGTTGATCCGCTCGGCCCATTCCCACAGTCCGGCGCGCAGCTCCGGGGTCGGATAGGGAACGATGCGATAAGTGAGCGTGGCGTCGCACACGGCCGCGCCCTTGCACCAGCCCTTGGCTTCGCCGATGGCATAGCCGGAGCCTTCGTGCACCACTTTGCCTTCGAATTCGAGCTCATCGCCGGGGAATACCGCGCTGCGGATTTTGCCTTCCTTGATGCCGGCGAGCGCCGGCAATCCGGTAAATCCGGTAAGCGCGCTCACGAGCCACCCGGTGGTCTGCGCCATGCATTCGATCAACAGCACGCCCGGCATCAGCGGATAACCGGGAAAGTGACCTTCGAATACGGTGCTCTGTTTTGGCACGGTGCAGACGGCGCGCGCCACGCGTCCGGCGACATCGACGTCGACGAAGCGGTCGATCATCTGAAAATATTCAAGACGCATATGCGGCGCTCAGGCGCCCTTGGCAGCGATCAACTCGTCGATCCGCTCGCACAGGTTCTTCAGCACGAAATACTGGTCCGTCGTCGCCTTGCCGTCATTGACTTCCTGGGTCCATTGTTCGAGCGGAAGTTTTATGCCGAACGCCTTGTCGATGGCGAAGGCGATGTCGAGGAAATCGAGGCTGTCGATCTCAAGATCGTTGATGGCGTGGCTCTCGGGCTTGATATTTTCACGCGGGATATCGCAAGTTTCCGCAATGATTTCAGCCACTTTATCGAACGTAGTGGACATCGGGCATGCTCTTGGTCAGTAGCGGAATAGGCACCGGCCCAGCCCGGCGCGAGCAAGCCCGGGTCGCATCGGGCCCCTCAATGTGAACGCCCCGTATAGCGAAGGATGCCGGTAAGTTCAACGGCGCGTGGCCCGCTGAAAATGGCGCATCGGCGGCCGCGCCAAAGGCGGATTTTGGCTTGGGGCCAAGCGTTTATCCGGCCTGCCGGCCTGGCGCGAGCGATCCGCCGCGCTTGATCGGGGAAGCCATATTACCTATTCAACCCGCCGAGGGCTCGGCCCAAGAGTCTGCCAACAGTCTGCCAGGAGTCTGCCATGCCGCAGGCGCTCGTGCGCAAGCGTTGTTTCGTGCAGATGACAGGCTACGAGCCGGTCGGAGCGGAACATCAGCATCGCCGTTTCATCCGCGAAATGGCGCGGTTCCACAAAGCCTGGAACGTGCAGGGCGCGGTCTCACCGCCGCGGCTGTCGGCTGACGGCGCGGTGGCCAGCTGGACGGTCGAGACATCCGGACCGAATTGGCGCATTAGCACGGATTTTCACTGGTTTCGTTGGGACGACTTTGTCAGGTCCGACGGTGCGCGAAGCGATTGGTTGCGCTTCCCGCTCGGGATCGCCGCATTGATGGAATTCATTCTCAGCGGAACAGTGGTGAAGTATTTCATCGTCGCCTGGCGCTACGGCGCATTTTTTCTGTCGCCGCTGCTCTACATTGTCGGCATGGCATGGTTGTCGATCGGTCTGACGCGCTTTGCCGTTGGTCATCTCGCCCCGCCGTATCCGCTGTTGATCGCGCCTTTGCTCTGGCTCGCGTTGTTCGTCGCGTTGCGCTGGACGGTCGGACAATTCATCCATATCGCCTACGCACTCGACGATTGGTACTTTGCGCGCGATTTTGTCCACCGGGTGCGACAGCCCGTCGAGGCGCGGCTCGATCGGCTCGCCCGTGAATTGGTGCGCCTAGCCCGCGAGACCGACGCCGACGAAATCGTCATCCACGGGCATAGTCTTGGCGCGCCGTTGTCGCTTGCGGTCGTCGACCGTGCTTTGCAACTCGATCCGCAACTCGGCGATCGCGGCAAAGCGCTGCAGCTCGTTTCGACCGGTTCATCGCTCCTCAAAGTGGCATTGCATCCGGCGGCCGGCTGGTTGCGCGAAGCCGTCGGCAGGCTTGCGGATGCGCGCTCGATTTACTGGGTCGAGTATCAGGCGCTGGTCGACGTCATCAATGTTTACAAGGTCGATCCGGTGGTCGCACTCGGCCTGCCCGCCACGGGAAAACCCGTCGTCAAAATCATTCGCATCCGCATGATGGTGGAGGAGCATACATATCGGCGCTTCCATCTCAATTTCCTGCGTATCCACCGCCAGGCGGTAATGGGCAACGAGCGGCGATACTTTTATGACTATTACATGCTGTGCTGCGGTCCGCTGCGGCTTGGCGACTGGGTGGAGGATCCGGATCGAGCGGTTGCGGCGTTTGCCGCCGACGGCGCATTGATCGAGGCGACGTCCGGCGGCGGCTTCGCTCCGGCTGCACCCGCGCGCGCGACGGAGTCTTAAGGCCGTGACGGCGACGATCTCGAAGATCATCTGGTTCGCGTTCGGCGCCGCGTGGTTCCTGTTACGGCTGCAACCGGGGCGCCGCGCGCGCAAGACGCCGGTGCGCTACTCGGCACGCGGCGCGCGAGAATTCGCACTTCTCGGCGCTTCACTGATGGGGCTCGGCATCGTGCCGTGCATCTATCTTGCGACGCATTTCCTGCGATTTGCCGATTACCCCGTTACCCCCGCGCTGAGCTATCTGGGTATTGTCGTGGATGTGGTCTGTCTCTGGCTGTTTTATCGCACCCATCGCGATCTCGGCCATAATTGGTCGGTCAGCCTCGACCTCCGCGAGCGCCACATCCTCGTCACAACGGGTATTTACGCAACGGTTCGGCATCCCATGTATGCGGGGTTTTGGCTCATGGCCGTGGCCCAAGCGCTGCTATTGCCCAATTGGATAGCGGGGCCTGCCGGTTTGGTCGGCTTTGGCATCCTGTTTTTTGGGCGAGTGCGGCGGGAAGAGGAGATGATGATCGGTGCGTTCGGCGATGAATACCGCGCCTATATGCGCCGTACCGCCCGCATCGTGCCGTGGTTATATTGACGACCCACGCGCGTTGCATTTTTGCTACAGGTGGACGTTGGTTTGTAAAGCACTGTGGAATCGGGAAGGAATTCGGCGGCGAAATCTGGCGGTGCACTATGAATCGCTTACAATGCATGGTCTGGGATCGCAAAGGCCGAGCGTGATGCGGCAAGCCGCGAGGTGGTCATGAGAGGTTGGTGGCGTCTAACTGCGATCGGGGTGGTGACGGCAGGAATGATGCTCGCGCTCGGAGCAAATCCGAGCATGGCGGCGTCGCGCGCGCACGTTTACCTATTGCGCGGGCTATTGAATATCTTCTCGCTCGGCATGGACACGCTTGCCGAGGAGCTCAATAACCGCGGCGTCTACGCGACGGTCGACAATCATGCCGATTGGCAGGGTCTCGCCGATCAGGCTGCCGCGAATTACAAAGCCGGGAAGGAAGGACCAATCATTCTTATCGGTCATTCGCTCGGCGCCGATGCGGTCATGGAGATGGCCGCCTATTTAGGCAGGCAGGGTGTTCCGGTCGCGCTCGTAGTGCCGTTCGACGGCACCGAATCGTATGCGGCGTCGGCGAATGTCGCTCGTGTGCTCAATTTGACTCAGCACTATTTCATGGGGCGCGGACCGGGATTTCATGGCTCGTTGCTCAACGTCGACCTGCGTTCCGATCCGAACATCGATCATCTCAATATCGACAAATCGCCCCGGCTGCATGCGCGGGTGATCGGCGAAGTGCTCGCCATCGTCGGCGGATCCCGCATGGAGGCGCCCGCCGCCGCGAAGCCGACACGGGCCGACCTGAAAACGGGGGCCGCCGGCGACGCCACCGTCAAGCCCGAGGAAGTAGTACCGGGCGCGGCCGGCAGCGAAGCGGTCAAGCCGCAAGGGGCGCCACCCGCGGCCGCACCGGCCAAGACCGGCGAAAAGACCGGTGAAACGACCGCCGATGGCGCGATGAATGCGACGGGCGCGGTGAAACCAGTCGCGGAGAGCGGCACGCCGGTGATTGCGCTTCCGGAACGAGGCAGCAAGCTTGGCGCGCCCGGATCGTCGCAATAGGGCTATTGCTGCGGCGGTGGAGGCAGCTCGATCGGAGCGCAATTGACGCGCCCCTGCATCACGCAATCCTGGTCTTTTTCCATGTCGGTGATGGTGTCGGCGAGCCAGACGCCGGCGCCGACGAGAAACGTCACGACCGCAAGCGCGATCACGTTCATCCGCATGCGCTGGCGATAGTCGATGACTTCGTCCAGGTCTTGGTCCAGGTCTTGTTCGTCTCGTTCTTGCTCGTATTTGGCGAGATCGTCGGATGGCTCGATGTTGCGATCGGACGGCCACGCCGGTGAGGCAGGCTGCGGCCGGCCCGGGCGGCGGAAGCGCAGTACCTGCCCGAACCCGTCGGCGTCGTGCGGGTCGGGTCGGTTCTGGACCGCCTGAGAACCACTCCGATTCATGACGCTAGAATACGCTCCTGCGGTTAAATTTCTACGCGCCGGATAGAAGCATCCGTCATAGATAATTCCCGGGGGGCTAGGGTCGTTTCCTTGGCAGGACGGCCCACAGTCCGTTGTGGACATTTTGTATAGGCGGCCTAAGACTTCGGTCAAATGAGCTTCGCAAGCCGTTTACGCGCGGTTTTGGCGCTGGCCACTGCCTATGCGGTGGCGCTCCAGGTGATTCTGCTCGCCGTGGCCGGTCCCCTTGGCACTGGCGCGGCGTTGGCGGCTGCCCCGATTTGCTCGCACTTCGGCGCGGGCGGCTCCGCGCCCGCTGGCCACGCCGGCGGCTGTATCGGAACCTGTTTCGGCTGCTGTTGCGGACCTCCGGTTTGCCCCACCTTCGCGCCGGCAATGACTTTTGCGCCGGCACTGGCGCAAACCATCGCCATCGCGCGCGTGGCGACACCGCGACTCCTCGTCAGCGCCGCTCGCGCCCACCGTTCCCGTGCCCCGCCGCTTGCCTAACTCGCGCTCGGAGGCGGCAAAAACCCTTGCCGCATTGGCAAGCCTTCAACACGGAGCAAGTCCATGAAGTATTTCACTTCGCAATCCATCTCACGCGGCATTGCCGCGATCCTCGGGCTGTTCACGGCGCCGCTCTTTGTGGCGCAACTTTCGGCAATTCCCGCGGTGGCCGCCGACTACGACGTCGGCTCGATCCACATCTCGCAGCCATGGGCGCGGGCGACGCCGCAGGGCGCGCCGTCGGGCGCCGGCTACATGACGGTTACGAACAAAGGCACGACGGCGGATCGAGTCAGCTGCGTGTCGGACGATGCCAGCGCGCAATGCCAGATCCACAGCATGACCATGGAAGGCGACGTGATGAAAATGCGTCCCGTCGAGGGCGGCCTGGAAATCAAGCCGGGCGAGACCGTCACGCTCAAGCCCGGCGGTTACCACGTTATGTTCGTCGATCTCACGCACCCGCTGGTCCAGGGCCAGACGGTTAAAGTGACGCTGAAATTCGATCACGCTGGCGCGGTCGACGTCGAATACCCGATCGCGGGGATCGGGGCGCCGGCGCCCGGCGTCGCCGCCGGCGGTGGCACGATGATGATGCAAGGGAGTGGCATGCAGGGGTCTGGCGGCGGCATGAATATGCAAGGCCCTAGCGGCGGCATGCAGATGAACAAGCAATAAGCGGCCGCGCCGGATAAACAAATCCTTCGCCTTACGATTGGTTAAGACCGGCCGGCGTATACGCTTATGACGCCGGTCGCAGTCTTATGAGCATGAGCAAATCCGATCCCGATGACGTGCGCAACTGGTCCGGGCCGATCGAAGAGATGGCTGAGGACGAGCGCCGCACCCTTATTGCCGCCATGACCGTCGATGAGCGGCCGCGCATCGCGGTCGCCGATGCGCTGCGCAACAATTGGTTCGAGATCTGGTACCAGCCGAAGATCGATCTCAGGCGCAAATGCCTTGCCGGCGCGGAGGCGCTGGCGCGCATTCACCATCCGCAGCTTGGGATATTGTTACCCGGCAGTTTCCTGCCCGACGTCGACGAAGACAGCGTCGCCGAGCTCGCGCAGCATGCGTTGCTCGCGGCGCTGTGCGACTGGTCGATGTTCAACGACGCTGGCTTCAATCTGCACCTCGCCGTCAACGTGCCGGTCGGCGTGTTGCTGCGGATGCCGATCGCCGCGCTCGTAGCCGAGTATCGGCCGCAATCCGAGCAGTGGCCCGGTCTCATCCTTGAAGTGACCGAAGATCAGATCGCGCGCGACATCGCGCTGGCCAAGGAGATCGCCGGGCAATTGCGCGGCAGCGGCATCTCGATCGCGATCGACGATTTCGGCGCCGGCTATTCATCGTTTTCGAGCCTGCGCAATCTGCCTTTCGCGGAATTGAAAATCGACCGCTCCTTCGTCCGCAACTGCGCCGTCGACGCCGACAATGCCGCGATCTGCCAGACCGCGATCGACCTCGCGCACCGCTTCGGCAGCGCCGCGGTGGCCGAAGGCGTCGAGCGCCAGGCGGACCTGCAGGCCCTGATGGCGATGGGGTGCGATTTCGGCCAAGGCATACTCATCGCGCCGCCGATGCCCAAAGACTGGTTCCTCGACCTGTTGCGCCAGCGCATGAATAGGCCAAGCGCCCCCACCGCGACCGAACGCCCAGAGCCGGGCACGCGGCCAGCCGGCCGGGTGGCTTGAGACGTTCGCTGCGTTATTTGGGTTCGGCGAACGGCGCCGGTGTGCCTTGCGGCAGCGGCGCCTTGAAGGTGTTGAGGGTCATCGACACCATCGCGTAATAGCCGAGAATGCCGACAAGCTCGACCGTTCCGGCATCGCCGAGAATTTTCTTCACGGCATTGAATGCGCCGGTGCTGACGCGCCGTTTGCCGTAGAGCTCTTTGACGAAGGCATAGATCGCCATTTCGTCCTTTGGCGCCGATTTCGGCGCCCGGCCGGCTTGAATGGCGCGGATGGTCTCCGGCTTCACGCCCTGTTTCGCGGCGATGATGGCATGCGCCACCCACTCGTACTGCGCCTTCCAGTGCTGCGCGGTGCACAGAATCGCAAGTTCCGATAATCGCGGCGGTACGCTGGTCTTAAAGCGCAGATGGCCGCCGAGCTTTTGCGCCAATTCGCCGAAGGCCGGCGAATGCAGATAGACCGCGAACGGGCCGGACAGCTTGAATTGGCCGCGCGGGCCGGATTTTATCGACTCCGCCAGCGCGCGCTGCTCGGCGGTAAAACTGCCCTCGGATAGCTCGGGCAGGCGTGGCGATTGCATACTCTTGTGCGTACTCTTGGGCGTACTTTTGGGCATGGTTTCCTCTTCAGGGGCTCGCTGGCCGGCACGATTATTGTATTTTCATCGACGATCCGGCAACCGCGTCAGCGCCGTTTCTTCGCTTTGCGTTTCGCCGCCGCTTGCTTCGATCTTGAAGGTTTTGCCGAAACCGCGCCGCGTTTTGCGCTCACCTTCGGCGGCATCAGGCCCGCTTTCTCGACGTGGCGCACCCAATAATCCCAGGCGCGATTGGTCGAAGGCGGGCGCACGCTGTGGGCCGCCGACAGCGCGATCTCGCCGGGCGACAGCGGGTCGACATGGCCGTGCGCCATGGCTTGGCTCTGCAAGGCGGCGTTTTCGCAACCGAACACGGTGCGGAACGTCATTTCGCGCAGGCTCGTTCCGGCGACGGTGGCGCCGTGCCGGCGCATCAGCACCATCCAATTAGACCCGAGCGCGCGGGCGAGCGAGGCGCCTTCCTCCGGCTTGACCACCAGCATATGGGTGTCGCCGAACTCGTCGCGCTGATCCCAGAACGGCACGTGGCCGATCACCGCCGGCAGGTGAAACACCGGCACCAGTTCGCGGCCCGAAATGCAAAACGGCAGCACCGCATGCGAATGATGGTGGCATACCGCATTGACGTCAGGGCGCGCCTTGTAGATTTCGCCGTGGATGACACGCTCGCTGTACATCCGCAATTCGGTCGGCCGCACCGGCTCGGAATTGAGATTCATTTCGAGGATGTCGGAAATCTCCGCCAATTCCGGCGCGCGGTGACGCGGAATGAAATAACGTCTGGGATCGCGCGGATGGCGCACGCTGACGTGGCCGAACGCATCGAGCACTTTTTGATTGGCGAGAATGCGCGTCGCGACGATAAGTTCGTGAAATACCTCCGCAAGGTCGCTCGCCATGGCGTTTCTCCCTATTTCTTGGCGACGAGGTCGATCAGCGCGGACATGCCGACATGCGCGGTGCCTTCGCCGATCACGCTGTCGTGCTCGAAGATTTCGATTTGCGCCATGTCGCCGAAGGCCGCTTCGAGAAGCGCGCGCGTGTACATGCGCTCGGGCTCTTGCGGCCCGCCGGTGCGATATTGCAATTGCTCCGGCCGATAGCCCTGCATGAGCAGAAGGCCGCCGGGCTTGAGCGCGCGCTTGATGTTGGCGAAAAGCGCCGTCCGCTCGACGGGCGTGACGAATTGGATGAAGATCGCCGCGATCGCGTCGTAGGCGTCGGCCGGCCAGCGCCAGGTTGTGACGTCGGCGACTTCGGTCGAGAGCCGCACGCCGCGCTCGGCGGCAAGCGCGCGCGATTTCGCAAGCGCGGTCGGCGAAAAATCGATCGCCAGCACGTCGAGGCCCTGCTCGGCGAGCCAAACGCCATTGCGGCCTTCACCGTCGGCAACCGACAGCGCCGTTGCGCCTGAGCGTAGCCGGCGCGCTTGGGCTTTGAGAAAAGCATTGGGCTCCTTGCCGAAGGCATAGCCGGGTGCGCCAAACCGCGTCTCCCACCGTTCCAGTTCTGACATTGCGGTCCTTTCATCTCTCCCATGGCCCATGGTCAATGGCGGGAGAACTCGCCCGCCCCACGAGGGAAGAGGGCAACGGCGTTACCATCCCGCGCCGGACTGCGCTAGAAGTATCCCATGAGTATCGCGGTAAAAGCCCTGTTCTTCGACGTGTTCGGCACGCTGGTCGATTGGCGCACGGCGATTGCGCGCGAGGCCGAGACGCAGCTCTTGCCGCTTGGCGCAGCGCTCGATTGGCCGGCATTCGCCGATGCCTGGCGCGGCGAATATCAGGGCGCGATGGAGGAGGTGCGCGCCGGCCGCATGGCGTTCTGCAAGCTCGACATGCTGCACCGGCGCAATCTCGAAATCGCGCTCAAGCGCTTCGGTGTCGCGCCGCTTGGCGAGGACGCGATGCGCAATCTCAATCTGGCGTGGCACCGGCTCGACGCCTGGCCGGACGTGCCGAGCGGGCTTGCCCGGCTCAAACGCAAATATCTCCTGGCGCCGGTATCGAACGGCAACATTTCACTGATGGTCGATCTGGCGCGCCGCAATAATCTGCCGTGGGACGCCATTCTCGGCGCCGAAATCGCCGGCGACTATAAGCCGAAGTCTAAAGTCTATCTCGCGTCGGCGGCGGCTTTCGACCTTGCGCCGGACGCCTGCATGATGGTCGCCGCGCACTCGAAAGATCTGGCGGCCGCGGCGGCGCTCGGGCTTCGCACCGCGCACGTGGCGCGGCCGAACGAGCATGGACCCGGCCGCGGCGAACTTGCGCCGACCGTTCCGGTCGATTTCGCGGTGAAGAGCCTTGAGGAGTTGGCGGAGAAACTAAGCGTGTAGGCGGCGAAATCGCAAACGTCGATCAAGACGCCTGCTTTGCCGGCTACTTCTTGCCCGACGACGCGGCGGGGAAAATGTGCTGTCGCGCGGCGATCTTCCCTGCGGCGCGCTGCATCTGGGAAGCGAAAATCGTCTCGGTCATCTGGTTCAGATATTTCAGCGCGGCGGTCATGGCAGTACTCGCTCTGTTAACTATTCATTAACCATGATTGCAAACTAAGCCGCGCCATCGATGTTTGAAGTGATCCCAATCACAATTTGGCGCTTTCGGGGTAAGCTATTGATTCTCTTGCATTAAAGTCTGAGGTTCAGGCCCCGAGCGGGGGATAATCGGTATAGCCCGCCGCCGCTCCGCCGTAGAACGTCTTGCGTTCCGGCGGGTTGAACGGGCCGCCGCGGCGGAAGCGCTCGGGCAGATCGGGATTGGCCAGAAACAACGTCGCGAACGAGACGAGATCGGCGGCGCCGTCGCGGATGACGGCGTTGGCGCGCGCAAGATCGTAGCCCTTGTTGCCCATCAACGCGCCGCGCCAGTGTTTGCGAAAGAATTTCAGGTCCGGCAGGTCGCCCTCGGCAACCGGATCGCCGGCGCCGGGCTCGACGATATGCAGGTAGGCAAGGCCGAACCGCTCGAGCGCGCCGGCCGCGGCGGCAAAGGTCGCGGCGGGATTGCCGTCCGTCATATCATTGAACGGATTGGTCGGCGACAGCCGCACGCCGACGCGCGCGCCGCCCCATTCGCCGACGATCGCCTCGGTCACTTCGGCGAGAAAGCGCGCGCGGTTTTGCGCGCTGCCGCCGTAGCCATCGCCGCGCCGGTTGGCGCCGTCGCGCAAAAACTGATCGACGAGATAGCCGTTGGCGCCATGCAATTCGACGCCGTCGAACCCCGCCTGCCTCGCATGGCGCGCGCCGCGCCGGAAATCCTCGACGATGCCGGCAATTTCCGCTCCTTCGAGCGCGTGCGGCGTGACGTAGGGCTTCATGCCGTCGAGCGTCCAGGCCTGGCCCACGGGCGCGATCGCCGACGGCGCCACCGGCAACGCGCCCCCCGGCTGCAGCGACGGATGCGAGATACGCCCGACATGCCAGAGCTGCAGAAAAATCCGCCCGCCGGCGCGATGCACCGCGTCCGTCACGAGCCGCCAGCCGGCGACCTGCTCGGCTGAGTGAATGCCGGGCGTGCCCGGATAGCCGAGCCCCTGTGGCGACACCTGCGTCGCCTCGCTGACGATCAATCCCGCGCTCGCGCGTTGCGCATAATAGGTGGCGTTCAGCGCGCCCGGCGCGTTGCCCGCCCCGGCGCGGTTGCGCGTCATCGGCGCCATCACCACCCGGTTGGGCAATGTCAGCGGGCCGAGCTGGAAGGGGGAGAGGAGGGTGGGGGTGGGCATGCAGGTTTTGTGTCTTTTGAGCGCGGCGCGGCGTGAGCCGATGTGCCGCAGAACCGGGACCCCTCGAGTTGCCGATTTTAATCGAAAAATACGCTGCCGCTCTCGGCGAATGGGGACAATTCCCAGCTATCAATACTCGGGCCGTTCATTTCGGAACCTGCAGTTGAGGGATTGCCAATTAATACATTCAAAATAGAATTCCTCCCTGAAATCAACCCTCGACGTAAGGTGCGGCTGCACGTTTGCGGTCGCAGATAACTCGGGATTATGAAACTCAATTACTCATGGATCATCTTGAGCGCATACTGCCAAAGCATCTAAAGCGTACAAATCACATATATCTCGCCTCCGAGCATTACGTCTTCACGCCATATACGGAGACGGATCGAGATGGCGATCACGTCACATACATTAATGACAACGCACAGCTATCAGACGTAATTGGAATTTTCCGGCGTGAATTGAAACTAAAGAACCCGGGTGCGGGGAAAAGGTTACTGGATGTTATCCTCAAGACAACCAACATAAATCTCGCATTTATAAAGATTGACCTAACAAAACTGGCAAATGAACATCCGATCGACGTAAAAAATATCGATAAGTCAAAGTACATCGTACTGAGGGAAGACAATATAACCGACAGCAATCTGAGTGACTTTCTAAATATTTTTTGTAGCACCACACCGACGTCTCAGCCTCAGATAATAATCGTTCCCAATACGAACAATTCGGCGATCGAACATCGACTAAGGTATGTCAGCTCTGATGTATCAGTTTCGTGGCTCAACGACGGTCAGCGGAGCAATTTGGTAATTCCTCGTGCCGCTCCGTCCACCATAGGGGAATTTACAACGCTCTACGATCGACGGTGCTTTGAGGCAGTCGCGAGAACTGATCCCAAGTGCTTTTTGGGTGATTTCGGGCCATTCGCACGCGATACCCGCGATCGCTGTTCGACTATTATATCTTAGAGCTCGGATAATCACAGCAGAGCGCCACGCCGTCGAGCCCGAAGTTGACACGCTTTTAAGCGACCTCGACAAAATAACCGATGTCGGAATTTTGAAAGACACAGAGGCGTATCTACTAATGCGCTCGCTGGCTCTTCTTCAGAAGGCGTATTGCTCCGAGAAGCCAACGTACTTGAATGAAGCGCTCGCGATCTCCTCCACACTAGGCCACGAACTCGGGGTCGCAATGTGTCTGCGTCTTGCACATTTTCTTGATGTCCATCCCGCGCTTGAGGCACATATGTTGAAGCGCGCTGAAGAAATATTCCGTCGAAATGATTGCGCTGACCTGGCAATATATTGCGCGAATAACAGGTTGGTTTCGCGGTTTTCAGTTGACGGCGATTTCTCTGATGGGCTTAATGAGTTGATCACCCGCCTCAACGAGGAAACTCCAGTCATTCATCGACGCGGAGATATTTTATATAATGGGGGTGTGGAGCACCTATTCGCCGGTCACCTTGAGTGGGCGAGAGATATTTTTGTATCAACCACTCTCTCTGACGCGCGCCCCCTTATCGTTGCTTGCGCTGCCTTAGGCAAAATGACTTGCGATCGTCTTGAGAGTGGAAATGCACATGTAGAAGAAGCCATGCCTATCGGCTTTGAACACACAGACCCCACAGGTTGACGGTCAATCATGATGGCTTTCCATCGTCGCGTGTTTCCAGGTTCCATCGTACAGCCCGTCATAGGTCGGGCCTTCGCCATTCGTGCCGATGCCGAGCAGGATGCGGAACGCGTTGAACGGGATAGAAGCGGCGGTTAAAGCGGAAGGTGAACTCGTTGAGGTAGGTTTGCAGATGCTTGGGCTGATCGCCCCGTGATGCGTGCCGTGCAGCCAAGCTTTCAGGTTGCTGAAAACAAGGTGGATGATCGGCAGGTATTCTTCGGCGACCTTGGGATCGTCGGCTTGCGAGACCGGCAGATGGTCATAGCCCAACTCGCCAAGCCCATTGTAGCCGCCCCAGCGTCGGTAATGACCATGGCGCCCGGCTCGACCGCCGCTTCTACAAAGGCCGTCAGGGACTTGGCGCCGCGCGTGGGCACGATTTCCAAGCGAAGCCGGCCGGCATAGCGACCGCCACGGCGAGCGGGCTTGTCGCCTTTCTTAGCGGGCCGCGTGCGGACCTCGACGGCGCCGACAACCAGCGTCATGTCGTGAGTGCCGCGCCCTTCGCCCTTGCGTCTTGCCCGCCGATCCAGGTTTCGTCAATCTCGACATGATCGCCGCGCCCCAGGTTGCCGCCGATCCGGTCGCGCCCTTGGCGGACCATGCCGGCGCGAAGCTTATGCAGGATTTCGAACGCCGTCTCGTAATCGTGTGAGGCCAAGCTGGCGCTGGAACTGCACGGCCGAAATGCCGGGAGTCACGTGGTCGAGACCAGATAGGCGCCCCAAAACCACGTCGTCAGTGGCGTATGCGTCCGCTGCCATCACGGTCCCAACCGTCAGCGACGTTTGCTTGCGGCACTTTGCGGCAGGTCAGGACGCTGGTCCGCGTCGCCATGCGGAACGGCTCGCCCTTTTCGTGGCAATGCGGGCACTCAAAGCCCTTGGGCCACTTGGCGCCCTCCAAGATAAGCGGGCGCACGCGTCATCGTTCGGGAACAGCCGTTGGAAGTCCCGGCAGCGACTTGGGAAACGGCAGGTGTTCCCATTGCAGCACGTCGGCGTGCGGGGGCATGGCTTATCTCCCCCGCGCCAAGAGACAAGCCGCTCGGTGCCCTTCCGGCTGCCCTTCCGGCCATTCGGTTCCGCAAAGCTCGCAAGAACCGCCGTTCGGGATCGTACCGCCGCCCGATACCATCCGGACATGCTGTTTGACGGCAAACCGATGCAGCGCCGCCCGCATATCTGGCGCGGCCGTAATCAACTGAGCATTGGCAATATCTTCTTCGGTTGGGATTTGACCGGCGCGGCGACGCACTACCGCGCCCTGCTTGACCGCGACCGTTCCGGTTCCAGACCGGCTGAACGGTCCCGATTATCCTCTTGTCGGGACCGAAGATGCGTTCCTCAAAGCCAGACATGACTTTGACAGTTTCGATGCGCCATGGGCCGGGAGTGGGACGGGTCATGGCTTAACCCGCCATCCAGGTAACAATCTGGGCCGGGGCAATCGTCCGCTCATGTTTAGCAACCGCCGCCCGCAGCTTCGGATTCGCGCCCCAAGGCGTTCTGCCGCCGCGTCTGCCGACACCACCACCCGCATATCACAGCGCAGGGTGATGCTGTCCGGCGACCGCACCGTAATAATGTTGTGCTCCATCTGAGCGGGTTTACCGTTGATCTTGTTCAACATGGCCGGCCTCCTGTTCAAGTTATCCAGGAGATACTAGCACAAGTCTCTGTATGTGTCAAGCCGATAGGCATGGAAGAAGCTTTGGGACTTGTAGATTTTGTACGCTCGCACGTAGCCCTAACTAACCGATGGCACATCACAAATTTGTTCCTAAACCTTCTAACTCTTTTTGAGGCGCGGCAAGTTGACTTCGACCAGCTACTGCGCAATGTCGAGCCACATGTCAACTTGGAGCGAGAACTCGATGTTCGGGATATCTACGCGGAAAATTGTCTAATGGCGGCAAGACTTGGGTTGTGCGCCGACAGTGGCCAATTCAGAACCAAAATAGCGGGAAGGTTTGGCACATTTTTTGAACGTTATGGAATGGCAATTCCGTACTTTTTTATTTGGTCTTAAAGGCTTCCATATGTGATTGAAGGAGGAGGTACGCTAGGGCGGCAATGTCTGGCGTCCTAGCTTGTCGAACGTGTTTACTAAGTGGATCGGTGCGGTTACCGATATAGTGCTTCACTGACCTTAGAAAATTTACATCTGTGCGGAGCGTTGGCAAGCAATTGATTTCTAAAAACCACAAATCTTGAAGCCTTATTTCGTCGGTGTTGACATTGTTGGTCTGCCATCGGAAATCAAATCGCGCTAGGGTCTGAAAATTAAGCGCTCGGCTGGATGCCCGCAGAGTCCTAATCAGGCCACGAGATAGAGTTGATATTCGGCGCTCGGGTCGATTATTGGGATCCATTTTTACTTTATAAGAGAGAAACCACTTTGTCGGATCTGGGACGTTCGGCAGATATAAGACGGGGGGTAATACGACGTAGTCAGCCAACGCTGCGTCGAATAGTACTGGCACGGTTACCTCGTAGCCTTCAATGAATTCCTCAATGAGGCTGTTGCGAAGAAATTGAGTTTGAGCGCGTCGTGTTCGAACCTGGTCCCGCACAAGGACTTTTGTGACATTTTGACTATTGCCCATTGTCTTCGGCTTCACGATGAATTGAGTACGTCCGGCCCTGGCTTCGTGGATGTCGATGTCGCGGGGTACGTTGAACCACGCCGAGAAAAAAATCTTGCAGATATCCTTGCGTTCCCCCGAAAGAACAACGTCAGCCGAGTTGGGAAAGCACGGAATGTGATGCCACTCAGCAACACTCGGTACTGCACCAAGATTTGATATTGGTGTTGCTCCCGAATTGAGATTGATAACGAAGTCAATTTCTACTTGTTGTAAGCTTCGGACAAACTAAAAAACTGTCTACATCAACGATAAATGGCTCGGCTCCTAAGAAGGTTACTGCTTCAACATAATCGTTAATGACGTCGTATCGCCACCTATCGTACCAAAGTGAACGAGGTTTTTTCGGCGTGTCATACGCGTAGACAATCGCCCAAACTTGGTTCCTGATGGCATGCAGTGACCGCTCGAGTGTGCGCGATACGGTGCTCATAATCCCGAGTTATCTGCTGTCCGAAAGTCAGATGAGTTGTTCTTTGTCGTCACATGGTCAACCACCTAAAAGTTGTACTCAGCGTCTCATAGCGCCGACCCGCCCCGCCGCACACTCCGCTCCCCGATGACAGGAGAGCGAAATGCAGTTCTGCGTAGCCGTCGATGAATTTTTGCGGTTTTGTAGTTTGGAGCGGCAACTATCGATACATACGGTGCAAGCTTATTCAGCCGATCTGCGGGATTTTCGAAAATGGCTCAAAACCGATATCGCGATAGGGGATGTGTCGCCGGATACGCTCAAGCAATATCTCGAAGACATGGTGGGTGAGCGCAAACTTTCGGTTGCAACGGTGCGCCGGCGGTTTGCCTGTTTGCGGGCGTTTTTTCGGCGCGCCGCCGGCAAAGACCAATGCCCGGATCCGTTCGCGAATTGGCATCCGCTGTTGCCCCGCCGTAAACGCCTGCCGCGCACGCTGTCGCGCAGCGAAGCAGCTTTCCTGCTGTCGGCTCGCAACGACGCGCGGGGCGGGGCGGGCGAGGGCGACCAGGTCTTTGCAATTATCGTCCGGCTTATGGTCGTGACCGGCATGCGCGTCGGCGAACTTTGCAAGTTGCATGTGGACGATTTGTCGCCCGATTGTTCCGTCGTGCGCATCCACGGCAAGGGCGCCCGCGAACGCGTGGCCTATATCACCGACGCGGCCTTACGCCGGGATTTGCAGCAAATTATTCGGCAGCGCCGCACATCGCGGCTGGGCGGCGGCGCGCTGTTCGTTAATCGCCACGGCGCGCCAATGCGATCCCAATCCGTGCGATCGAAGCTGCGCCGGCTGGCAAAGGAGGCCGGCCTGGAGCCGCCGCGTCACCCCGCACATGCTGCGACATACGGCGGCGACCCTACTCATCGAAACGGGCGTGGATATCCGCTTCGTGCAGCGGCTGTTGGGCCATTCCAGCATCGCCACGACGGAAATCTACACGCACGTCTCCGATCAGGCCTTACGGGTCACGCTCGAACGCGCGGATGTGCTCGGCGCGCTCGCTGCGGTGTGACCTGACTTCGCAGCCGTCCCTCAACGGGTCGCTATATACGGCCTGCGACGCATTTGCGAAAGACACGTGGCGCGCCGCGGCTTAGACTGATTTCGGCTGAGGGGAGGGCTAAGTGGCCGCGACACCGAGCGAACTCGTCGAGCGATTTTATCATCAAGTCTGGAACACGGCGGACGAAGCCGAGGCGCGAAAAATCCTTAAGCCCGATTTTCGCTTTCGCGCCTCGCTCGGTCCCGAACTGCGCGGGCCGGGCGGTTTTATCGCCTATCTGCGCTCGGTGCACGCGGCGCTGGACCATTTCACCTGCACGATCGAGGAGTTGATCGCGACGGCCGACCGCGCCGCGGCGCGGATGAGCTTTCGCGGCACCCACCGCGGAATACTCTTCGGCATCGCCGCCACCGGCCGCGACATCCGCTGGAGCGGCGCGGCATTCTTCAAAACGGGCGGCGGCATGATCGCCGAGCTTTGGGTGCTGGGCGACATCGAGGCGGTGCGCCGTCAGCTCACGCCGGAACGCCCATTCGAGAGTTTTCAAGTATAAGAAGCGGCGGTACTTTAGCCCGTCAGTAAGAGGTCATCTCGTGCACGCTCCTTCGCCTTCGCTTGCCTCCCGCCGCGCCATGCACGGCGACAACAAGCTGCAGATCGGCCTGTTCGGCGCCAATTGCTCGTCCGGCCGCGCGGTGACGCTGGTTGCCGAACGCTGGTCGGGCAATTGGACCGACAACAAGAAGCTCGCGGTGATGTCGGACGACGCCGGCATCGACTTTCTGCTCCCGATCGGCCGCTGGAAGGGCTACGGCGGCGACACCGATTATCAGGGCACGACGCTGGAGACGATCACCTGGGCGACCGGGCTCCTTGGCGCCACCAAGCGCATCACCGTGTTCGGCACCGTGCACGCGCCGATCTTCAATCCGGTGGTGGCGGCGAAGGAGATGGTCACCGCCGACCATATCGGCGAAGGCCGTTTCGGACTCAACATCGTGGTCGGCTGGAACGAAGGCGAGTTCGACATGTTCGGCGTCGAGCAGCGCGCGCACGAGGACCGCTACGAATACGCGCAGGAATGGATCGACGTCATCAAGACGATCTGGTCCGACCGCGAGGACTTCGACTTCGACGGCAAATACCTGCACATGAAAGGCATCAAGGGTAAGCCGAAACCGTTCGGCGGCACGCGGCCTGGTGATCATGAATGCCGGCGCATCGGCGACCGGCCAGGCCTTCGCGGTCAAGAATTGCGATGCCTTCTTCTTGCAGGCGTCGCGGACTTCACTTGACGAGAGCGCGCAGCGCGTGCGGCGGGCCAAGGAGGCGGCGCGTGCGCAAGGCCGCGAAATCGGCTGCTACACGGTCGGCGTCGTCACCTGCAAGCCGACCAAGAAGGAGGCCGAGGAATATTTTCATCATTGCATCGTCGAGCGCGCCGATTGGAACGCCGTCGACAGCATTTTGGCGCTGAAGAATATCTCGCCGCAAACCGTGCCGATGGCCGAATTTCTCGCCCAGCGCAACGGCTACGCCCAAGGCATGGGCGGCCTGGCGATCGTCGGCGATCCCGATAACGTCGCGGCGCAGCTTGCCGATCTCAGCAAGGCCGGACTCACCGGCATCGCCATTTCGCTGGTCAATTATCTTAACGAGCTGCCCTATTTCTGCGACGAGGTGATCGGCCGGCTCGAGCGCATGGGGCTAAGGGAGAAGCCGCGGAGCTAACACTCGTCATTCCGGGCTCTCGGCCTTGGGCCGAGCCCCGGAATGACGTGTCTTACTTGATCGCCGGCATGATGCTAGGATTTCGCTGCGCATTCAGGCGTGCAGAACGCAATGTCCTTCGGTGTAAAGGAGAGATCAAATGGCAGAGGCCAAATCCGCCACCAAAGAAACTGAAATTACCCGCGATCGTCTCGCCGAGCTGTTGAATGAAGACCTGTCGCGCGAATACCAAGCCATCATCGCCTACGTCGTCTATTCCCAAGTGCTCAGCGGCGCCGAATATATGGACATCGCCGATCAGCTCGAAATCCATGCCAAGCAAGAACTCGACCATGCCTTGATCCTTTCGCGGCAGATCGACTATCTCGGCAAAATGCCAACGGTTACGCCGAAGCCGGTACGCACGTCGAAAAAAGCCAAAGAGATGCTGCGGTTCGATCTCGATAACGAGAACGAAACTATTCGCAATTACCGCGATCGCATCCGGCAGTGTGAAGCGCTAGGCGAATATGCGATGGCGGAACAAATCCGTAAGATCCTCATGCAGGAGCAGGACCATCAGATCGATTTGGCCACTGCGCTTGGCATCGAGGTGCCGGATGTCTCGAGCGGGTCCGGCGGGAAACGCCGCTAACGCCGAAAAGGTCGATCACCGTTGGCTCGCGATCGGCGTGCCGCGCTTTTTGTTGTAGCCGTGGATTGAAACGCGCTCCCAGACGCCGTTGACGGCATAGGGATCGCTCCGCGTGAAGGCGTTGACCGCGGCGCGGTCGGTGGCATCGACGACGAAAATGCTGCCGACCGGCGTCTCGCCGTCGTCCGCAACCAGCGTGCCCGCCGTCACCACGTCGACGCCGTGTTCCGCGGATTTGTCGAGATGGATGCGGTGGTCGCGATAATGCCTGGCCCGCGTCGGCAGGATGTCTTTCTTATCGAGCGCGTGGACGACAAACAGCATGTGGGGCTCCGCGGCGGAGCCACACTGTAAACCCTCCCCGGCTTGCGGGGGAGGGGAACATTCTAAACCTCCCGCTGCGGCGCGTTGGATTGATGAGGTGGGCGAGGCTGGTGGCTTGGCGATTGACGGATCGGAGCGCCAGCACGAAGCGTGCGGCGACGGTGGCTCAATCCGCTTGCACTCCATGTCCTTCAGCTAATAAAGTTGCTTTCTCATCAGGGCCTCCCCCGATTAGGAAGCCTTGAAGCACACTCGGCCCGCACCGAATCGTCTCAGGCCGCCAATCCTAACCTGGGTAGAAATGCCTTTGAATGGTAATGGCAAAATTCGCATCGGTTCTTTGAAAGTAAGTACGCATAATCTTGGCGATTACATCCAAATTTTGGCTTGCATGGAATTGCTTGGCAGCATGAATCTTAAGCCGAGTGTATTCGTTGATCGGGATACGGAGCTCGCAAATATGCCCGCGCTCGAAGCGGATGATGATCGGCTCCTACTGCCGCTGAATGGTTGGTTCAAACTTCTTGTCGGCGATGATCCGCAATGGCCGCCTCATGAGACGATTATTCCGGTGTTTTTCGGCTTCCATGTCAGGCCCCACGGTTGCCCCGCTTTGTTGGAAAGGCGCTCGCTCGACTACATGAAGTCTCATGAACCGATTGGCTGCCGCGATCCGTTCACAATGCACCTGCTCCAAGACAAAGGGATTTCTGCATATCTCACGAATTGCTTGTCTCTAACTTTTCCAATCCGCCCACCAGAGCAAACTGGCGATATCGTTATCGTCGCCTCTGGCAACCAGGAAATCCTCGAGCTTATTCCGCCCGAATTCCGCAGGGGTCAGATCTACATCAATCATCACCAAAAGCTGGAGTTTTTTGACGCTTACATGGCTGGAGCGCGCTCCCTCATCAATCTATATAGAACACGAGCGAGGCTCGTAATCACGACATTCCTGCATTGTGCTCTCCCATGCATAGCAATGGGTATTCCCGTCGTTGTTTTTTATCCCAATCACATGGAACAGTTTTGGAAAGCGAGTGATCGGGAACGTTTTTCGGGCTTGAAGATGCTAGCGCCGATTTATGAATTCGAAGAAGCTCATCGGGCAAACTGGAATCCAACTCGGGTGGATGTGGAACCGCAGAAAATTGCGATGACGCACGATTTTCGCACTCGCATTGAAAAAGAGCTGACCAGAAGTCAGTGAGCCGGCGTTTGAATCACCGGCAATTCAATGTTCGACGTCGAGGCCGCAAGTACTCGAGAAAATTCGTCCAGCCATCTTTTCCGAAATAGTGAATATGGGTAATGACTAGCAGTCTCGCGTCCGCTGTTTGAGATAACGACACCCTTTTGCGGAGAATTTAGCAGAGCAATCAGGAGATCGGCTACTTGTTCGATCTTTGCGTACGGAGCCACCGCGCAATTAATGCCGGAACGCATATATTCGCGCCCGCCAAATCCATCATAGCCGACAAACACAGTTCCCATGGCCATCGCTTCGAGGGGTACCAGAGGGAAGCCTTCCGCCACTGAAAGCATTAGGAGATACCTGTATGCGCCAATTTTTGCGAACAACTCTGATTGCGGCATAAATCGACCACCAAAAATCGGCTCTTCAAAACGGACTTCGGATCCGCTCGCCTCCACCAATTCTCTAAGTCGTCGATAGGATATGTCCCAAATTGCCGAAATACCCTTGGCGTAAGGCAATACGCTGAATTGCGGCCGTGTCTCCCATTGAGCGGTGCTCGGAATCTTGTCGAGATTGATAAAGGCCGGAATAACTGGCGCTTCTATTCCATACACCGATCGCAAGAAGCCTTGCACGTGCTCACTGACGGCGACGTAATGATCGAATTTGCGGTCCAAAATCGTGTAGGTTGAGAAATTTTGAACGTAGCTGACCTTAAATCCGGGTAGTTTCCAGCCGAACAGATGATTTGAGAAGCTAGGATTTACGATCAGTAGATCGTCATCTGTAATCGTTCTGCCCAGATCCTTAACGGTGATCGAGGGCATTCGCAGGTCATATGTGTGTATGCCGTTGTCAACATGCTCATTTCTCATAACAACGGAAATCGCCTCAATACCGAAATCGTTGTGAAGTATCCGGCCTAAGTGGTACGCCATATAGGTTCCGCCGTTCGGAATATAAGCTCCGACCACGAATGCCCGTGAAAATCTTCTTTTAGGCAAGTTCGATTCTCCAGAAGTCCGCGGGCGATCAAGACCCGCCGCTTACTTGCATGTTTTGCTGTGGGGTTACTCTCCATATGTTGCGGCAGCTCGAAATCGAAAAGTAGATCCACTTACGCAGTCCAGCAATAGTGCGGATCGCCAGTGGGCCATGGAATCCGGTGTTGCTGTTCAGAAAGATGACGCCTTGATTGCGGCGATACGGGAATATCTTCTCGACCTTTGGTCGATGGCATTTTCGATCGTTGTTGAAGGCGAGATCGGAATAGAGCGCAAATTCGCGACCTTCCATCACTTCATCCTCGGCGCTGGTCATAAACAGCACCCCGCCAATCACCCGACGCAGATGATCGCAATGCACCTTTTTGTTATACGTAGCATCGACCGCTTGCAGATCGAAACGGATGAAAAGAGCGTTTGGATCAGCGACTTCCGACAGGAGTGGAGACTCGGTCTCGACGCAACTCTCTGCGCGCTGCGCGAGATAGACCTTGTCCGGGTCGATCCCGCAGCCATGTGCGCGGATGTCGTCGGCAAATAGGCCGATCACACGCCGCATGAAAGCTTCGCTCATGAAGGTGCGCGAAAACTCGGCCCAACCCGGCTGTGCCATGATCTGCGGCCACTCCGGCTCGCCGTAATAGATATCGCGACCGATGCGACCCATTGGGCGAGGTGGAATGTCGGGGAAGCGGATTTGGTCGTAGAGCGCCGGCGCGATAAGTTCTGGAACAAATGCATGCGGCGTCGGACTGCGGAAGTACTCGATCTGCATTGTTTCCGTCCGGCAATGTTGATGCTAAGGGCGAAGATTATTGATTGATCGCCGTCTGTAGGCAACAGGTTTCGCGCATCCCGCAAAGACGGCGTAGCTGCGCCGCGCGGTATGGGACCGCGCGGCGTCCTTTCTTAACTAAACTTCACTATCTCAACATCATGCCGTCGAGCCCGTGACGGATTTGCCGCGGCTACTGAAACGCCTGAGTGCTCGTTGGCGTACCGGTACCCGTAAGGAAATTGCTTGGGCCTACCGATATGACAGCGGAGCCGGCAAATGCGATGATAGCCGCTGGGCTGCCGGTAAGCTCGGTGTCTTTCAAGGTGATCTTGCCGGCGGCATTGGTTGTCTGGACTCCGAAAGACGTATTCGCATCGACCACGCTGTCGACATGAGTTGCGAAATTGGCGACTCCGCCGGTGCCGCCGACGTTCACTCCGCCGGCACAATTGGTGATCAGAGTATTGACGATATAGACTCTGGCACTCGCACCTCCCGCAAGATTGACACCGTTTTGCGTAAAATTTCTAATCGACGAGTTGCGGATGGTGAGCTTGCCCAGCCCAATCATGCTCACGCCATTGAGGCCAGTGCCGATTCCCTCGAAGTCCAAACCGCTGAGCACGACGTTGCCAGCGGCGGAAAGGTTCACGGTGATGCCATTGGTTCCCGACACCAGAACGCCACCGTTGCTGACGGCGTCGCAGAGAATCGTGATTGCTTTTGTGATCGTCAGCGCACCGAAGCCGGCGGGATCGAGGCAGTTGATCTCGCCGGGTGATGCCGTCTTGGAAATCGCGCCGGCGAAGGTCTTGCACGGCGCGGTGCGGCTGCACGGATTGGCGTCGTCGCCGACGCCGGATACCCAGGTCCGCGTCGCCTGAGCGTTGGCCGGCATCGACAACAGCACCAGGCACATCGCACTGATGAGAACTAATTGCGCTGAAATTTTCATTGTCCTCTCCCGTTCTGAATCTCGACAAAACATCGCGTTTGACGTCCAGCGGCAGGTCGAAGCTTGGCGCCTGCCCTTGGTCGCACGCGGCAGGCCGCGGCCTGCGGCGGGCCGGCCGGATCGTATTCATTCTTGCTTGTAGCATTGTAATAAGACACTATTAAGTTGCAATAAGAAACAGCAAAATGCAGCGGCCGCCGCGAAGCAGGGAAGGACGACAATTCCCTCTCCTCTCGCAGGGGAGGGTGACCGAGCGAAGCGAGGGCAGGTGAGGGGTAAGGGCGCGACGAAATCGTAGCCCTCACCCGGCTCAGTTTCGTTGCGCTCAACTTTGCCGCTCTTTATCCGCAGAAGGCAGAGAGTTGAGCTTCGCTCGCAATGACGACTGTGATTACGCTCGTCGCCGCGAGATCACATAAGACTCGTCGAAGAACCACAGGCCGCCGCGCTCGCGTAAGACCGAGCGCGTGGCCTCGATATAGCGGCCGTCGGCCACCACTTCGCCGAGCCGGTCGTCCTCGACCTGCGCCACATAGATCGCCGCGTTCCAGGCGGCGAACAGCGTCGAGGTGCCGATCGATTCCGAAATCTCCGACGGCAGCGTGTGCATGTCGTAGCGGAACAGCGAACGGTTGTCGGCATAGGCGTTGAAATTGAGCTCGCGGCCGGCCGGACCGAGCTCGTGCTTGACCGCTTTGAGGATCTGATGGCGGTCGTGAATGAACGGGTGGTCCTCCGGCCAGACTTTTTGGATGATTTCCATGCCGGGATCGTGGCCGTGCGAATGGATGGCGATGAGACGGCCGCCGGGCCCGAGCGCGCGGGCGAGCGGTGCGATCACGCGCTTGGCCTTGAATTCCAGCGGCGCGCGCGCGCGATAGGGCTGCGAGGCGATGACGAGATCGTAATCGGCGTGCGTGCCGCCGGGTTTCGGGATGAGCGGATCGAGCAGGAAGCGGTGGTCCTCGCGATAGATGACGAGCACGACCGGGCGCTCGTAGATCGGATTGCCGGTGCGCGCCGAGACGCCGGCTTTCCAATTCTGCGCCAAAAACGGCTCGAGCGCGATGATCTGCTGCTCGAAGCGGTGCGCGGAATTTCCGAGTAGCGGCAGTTCGTGCCACACCAGGCTCGACGCCGCATTGAGCGACTTGACGTGCAGCCACGGCGCGTCGGCATAAGCGAGGTTGGTCAGCACCAGAACCGTCGCCGGGTGCTCGAAGAAGCGATCCGACATTTTCTGCATCGTGAGGCGGACGTCTTCGAGTGAGATCTCCTTGCCGACCATATAAAACGGCATGGTGGGAAAGCGGTCGTGCATGGCGCGCATCACCCGCACCAGCACCGAGCCGTCGCCGACGCCGGCGTCGAACACGCGCACCGCCGGCGGTCGCGGATGGATGTGCGCCAATTCCTCGGAGACGCGGTGCGCGACTTCCCATTTCTCGCTGCAGGTGTTGACGAACAGCAGATACTTTTGCCGGTTGTCGAAGAAGCGGAAATTGCGCTGCGGATCGCCCGGCTTGAGCGGCGCCGCGGGCGCCCCCATGAGCGGCAAGGGACGCGCCTCGCGCGAACGCTCGATGATCGCCGGCCGCGGCTCCTGCGCCGGGTGCGCCGCCATGAAGCCGTGGATGCGGTCGAGCGTGTCGGTGGTGATGCGGCCGCCATTGCGCAGCCGCGCGGCGAGCTTGCCGTCATTGACGGCGCGGCGGCCGAACGTCGATTCCGCCAGGCCGGCCTGGCGGCAATAGTCGGAAATTTGCTGAAGGAGTTGCTGCGCGTTCATGGGACGTCCATGGGGCGTCTATGGGGCGTCTATGGGCGATGCGCGGAAGCGACGCCGCTCCCGGTGATCCGTTTCCTCGGCGCCGTGCCTGGCCGCTGTTGCGCTTCTATTGGTGCGCGGCGTGAGGCAAATGAAACCAAGCTGTTGGGCAGGGATCAACCACAATCTCGCCCACTGTAGCAGTGGGCAGGGTAATGGGCAATAACCCATCTGGAGTGGGCAGCCGCTTTCCGGCGTAATGCCACGCTGAAAAGCCTGGGGATAAGCTGTGACGGGTTCAAATCAAGCTATTGATTAAACTAATATATTTGTTTTGCGACTGGTGCAGGGGAAAACCGCCGCTGACCGAGCCGACCGAGTGGCGAGCTATCGCAGTGCCGCCAGCACGGCCTTCGCCACCGCCGCCGTCCCATCGCGGCCGCCCAGATCGGGCGGCTTGACGCCGCCGGCGAAGGTCCGATCGACGGCCGCCTCGATGCGCTCCGCAGGCGCCGAGCACAATGGCGTCGGCGTCGCGGCGGAGTTTTACGGTGCTCTCGGGCAGCGACTGGCCGGTGTCGCGATAATGCCCGGCGCCGGCCGGCGCCTCGGTGAAGCGGAATTTCAATCCCGGCGTCGCCGCCTCGATCCGGCTCAGCACTTCGAGCGCCGGCGCCATGACTTCGGGGCCGATGCCGTCGCCGGCAATCGCCGCAATGTGGAAGCTGTCGTTGGCGCGCATGATGTGTCTTTGCCGCAGATCAATCAGCGCCAAGCGGGCGAGTCGATCGAGGCAATGGCGGCCCGTCTCGTCTCTGACACGGCGACGATTGGCTCGGTGACGACTGACACGGTGACAATTGGCTCGGTGAGGTGGGCCTCGCGAAGCCGCTAAATAAGGGTTCGCTCCGCGCCCGGGATTATGTACGGTAACGGAGGGAGGCCTATGCCCCATCCTGTCGCGTTGTCCTTGCGGACCCGGCGCCGCTTCTGCGTCGTGCTCATCAAACCCTCGCACTATCATGATGACGGCTACGTCATCCGCTGGTGGCGTGGGCTGGTGCCGTCGAACTCGCTCGCCGCGCTGCACGGCGTGGCGCTCGATTGCGCGGAACGCCGCGTGCTCGGAGCGGACGTCGACATCGAGATCGACGTCATCGACGAGACCAATACCCGCGTCAACGTGCCAAAGCTGCTCCGCCGTTTCCGGGAGTGCCGCGGTTTCGGCATGGTCGGGCTGATCGGCGTGCAGACCAACCAATACCCGCGCGCGCTCGACATCGCGCGGCCGTTCCGCGAAGCCGGCATTGCGGTCGTGGTCGGCGGCTTTCACGTCTCCGGCTGCATCGCCATGCTCGACGGCACGGCCGTCGATCTCGATCGCGCCCGCGAGCTCGGCGTCAGCATCTTTGCCGGCGAAGCGGAAGGCCGCTTCGAGACGCTGCTGCAGGAGGCGGCCGGCGGCTGCCTCAAGCCGGATTACGACTTTACCGACGATCTTATCGATATGTCGGGACAGCCAAGTCCGTTCCTGCCGATCCAGTACGTCAAGCGCACCGCCGGAACCAATTCAAGCTTCGATTCGGGACGCGGCTGCCCGTATCAATGTTCGTTCTGCACCATCATCAACGTCCAGGGCCGCAAGTCGCGGTCGCGCACGCCCGACGACGTCGAGAAGGTCATCCGCGAGAACTGGGCGCAAGGCATTTCCCGCTTTTTTCTGACCGACGATAATTTTGCCCGCAACAGGGAGTGGGAGCCGATCCTCGACCGGCTCATCGAGCTGCGCGAAGTCGACAAAATTCCGCTCGGTCTGATGATCCAGGTCGACACTTTGTGCCACAAGATTCCGAATTTCATCGAGAAGTGCCGGCGCGCCGGCGTGACGCGCGTGTTCATCGGTCTCGAAAACATCAATCCCGACAATCTCAAAGCGGTGAAAAAGCCGCAGAACAAGATCACCGAATACCGCAGGATGCTGTTGGCATGGAAAGCGCAGGGCATCTTCACCTATGCCGGTTACATCCTCGGCCTGCCGGCCGACACGCCGGAATCGATCCGCCGCGACATCGAGATCATCCAACGCGAATTGCCGCTCGATATCGTCGAATGGGCGATCCTCACGCCGCTGCCGGGCTCCGAGGACCACACCGCGCTGTGGAAGAAGGGCGCCGCCATGGACGGCAACCTCAACAATTACGATTTCGAGCACGTGGTTTCCGACCATCCCCAGATGAGCCGGGCCGAATGGCAGGCGATCTATAAGGAAGCCTGGACCCGCTACTATTCGCCCTCCCATGTCGAGACCCTGCTCAAGCGCGGCGCCGCGGCCGGCACTCCCTTGCTCAGCCTCGTCAAGGCGCTGGTGCCGTTCATCCACATGGCGCCGGTCGAGAATATCCATCCGTTGCAGGCCGGGCTGTTCCGCCGCAAACATCCTTCCGAGCGCAAGTACGGCTTGCCGCGCGTGCCGCTCCCGGCGTTTTACGCGGACCACATTTCCAAAACGATCGCCAACAACTTAAAGCTCATCGGCACCATCTTCTGGATATTGCGGCTCAAGCGCCGCATCGAGCGCGATCCGCGCCGCCGCGCCTATATCGACGTCGCGCTCACCCCGGTGGTGGACGATGACGCCACGCTCGATCTTCTCACCAAGACCACCGGCGCGCAGGCCGCGATCGCGCATTTCAAGAAAGTGGCGGCGCTGACGCATTAGGGGCGGGGGTGTGCGTTCGGCAGACGGCTCCGGCAGACGCGCTAGTGCCGGTCTTGCTATTTCACTTTTGCAAAAGCAGCGGCTTTCGCATGCAGAGATCTAGCAAAATTCTTAATACTCAACTCCTCATTTGGCTCCTTAAATTTTCTCCGCATTCCGTCTTTTGCATTGCTCGTGAAAAAGCAAGCGGAGTCGTAGAGCATCTCCCTAACCATTCGTTGGCAAACGACCTCGTACCGCTGCGCATAACGCCCGCTCAGACCGCGTCCCAGGAAGCCTGGCCTGGGTTGCGCCTTGGGTGACGTAAGTCCCCTTGGCGAGAGCCGTGGTGGAACGCCGGCAGGCGAGCGCGCCCGAGAGCGGAAGGGCGGCGCAAGCCGCCTTTCCGTGGCGCGACCCGCGCGCCGTTTGCGTGCGGGAGGTTCTAACCTGCGTTTGCCGGCGTTCCGCTTCCCTTATTTCTTTCGTAGCCCGGATGAGCAAAGCGACATCCGGGATGGACATTGAAGCTTCTCGACCGTACCCGCATATCGCTCCGCTCATGCGGGCTACGGATGTCTGACATCGCTGTTTGACAACACTCGTGCGCTGAGCGCGGCGCGAGAACGGGATTGCTTTATCACCTCTCCCCGCCGCGCGGGGAGAGGTCGACCCCCGACTTGATCGGGGGGAGGGTGAGGGGGCCTCTCCGCGAATTCTGAGCGCCGCGGGTTAGTGCTTCATGGCTTCAGACGGTGCCGCAATTCCGTGCCAAGCGGAGAGGCCCCCTCATCCCAACCTTCTCCCCGCACGCGGGGAGAAGGAGTGCGCCGGCGATCTATTCCACGTGTCTAAACCGCGCTACGCTTGCGCCCATAAAGGGAAACGCCAAGGACGCAGAATGCCCCGCTTTGCCGCCAATCTCGGCCATCTGTTCACCGAACGTCCGCTGCTCGAGCGTTTTGGCGCCGCGGCGGCGGCGGGTTTTGCCGCGGTCGAGCTGCAATTTCCCTATGATGTCGCGCCCGCTGCGGTGAAGGCCGAGCTCGAAAAGCACGGCCTCACCCAACTCGGCGTCAACACGCCGCAATGCCCGGAATTCGGTCTTGCCGCGCTGCCTGGGCGCGAGCGCGATTTCGACTTAGCCTTCACCCGCGCGCTCGATTACGTCGTCGCGATCGGCGGCACGGCGATCCATTGCATGGCCGGAGTCGTGCCGGTCAACGAGCGGCCGGCGGCGGAAAAAGTTTTCATCGCGAACCTGTCGTGCGCCGCCGCGGCGGCGGCGAAATCGAACGTCACGTTGTTGATCGAACCGATCAATCCGCGCGACCGGCCGGGCTATTTCCTGAGCCACGTCGAGCACGCCGCCGATCTCGTCGTCAGAATCGGCGCGCCCAATGTGCGCGTGCAGTTCGATTTTTATCACAACCAGATCGTCGGCGGCGATCTGATCAAGCGCTTCGAGAAATATCTGCCGATGATCGGCCACGCCCAGATCGCCGCGGTGCCGACGCGCCACGAACCCGACGAGGGCGAGATCAATTATCCTTACCTGTTCGCGGCCATCGACAAGCTCGGTTATGCCGGCTGGATCGGCTGCGAATACAAGCCGCGCACGCGCACCGAGGACGGCTTAAGCTGGGCGAAGCCCTACGGCGTGGAGCCGCGCGGATGACATCGAGGGTGACAACCGGCGTGACCTTCATGTATCATGGTATGATACGGGAGGGCGATATGGATGGCGATCCGAAGCTTTAAAGATCGGCGCTGTGCGTTGCTTTTCGACGGACAGTGTCCGAAGGGCTTTCCGCCGGATCTCGTCAGGATCGCCCGGCGCAAGTTACGGTCGATCGATGCAGCGACGGCCGTGCGCGATCTCACGGAGCCGCCTGGCAATAGGCTCGAGAAGCTACGGGGCGATCGAGAGGGTCAATGGTCCATTCGAGTCAACGATCAATGGCGATTATGTTTCGTCTGGACGGTCGAAGGAGCACATGATGTCGAAATCGTCGATTACCACTGACGTCGATCCAGACTTTAAGCGGCTACCGCCGCTGCATGTCGGAGAAGTGCTGCGCGAGGAATTCTTGTCGCCGCTTAAGCTTTCGCCGTACTTTATTGCCAAGGCGCTTGGCGTGCCGCGCACGCGGATCGAGCGGCTGGTCCGCGAGGAGACGGCGTTGACGGCCGACACGGCATTGCGGCTTTCGCGTTATTTCGGAACGTCAGCGGAGTTTTGGATGAATCTACAAACGGGCTACGAGTTGGATTGCGCCAAAAGAGCGCTCGCCTCGAAACTCACCAAGATAGCGCCGCGATCCTCGGCCGCGCGAACGAACCGCGGCCGTCGCGCGCGGGCGGCGTAGCGTCATGCGTCTCGACGGCAAGACCGCTCTCGTCACCGGCGCCGGATCGGGCATCGGCAAGGCCATCGCCGAGACTTATGCACGCGAGGGGGCGCGCGTCGCGTTGGCCGACATCGATTTCGACGCGGCGAAAGCGGCCGCCCGCGCCATCGGCAACAATGCCATCGCGGTGCGTTGCGACGTCACGAAGAAGGCCGACTTCGCGGCGGCGGTCGCCGAGACCGTGTCGGCATTCGGCGCGCTCGACATCCTGGTCAACAATGCCGGCACGACGCATATCAACAAGCCGATGCTGGAGATCGGCGAAGACGAGTTCGACAGGACTTTCGCGGTCAACGTCAAGGGCGTCTTTCTTGGCTGCCAAGCGGTGGTGCCGGTGTTCCGTAAAGCTGGCGGCGGCATCATCATCAATATCGGCTCGACCGCGGGCTTGCGGCCGCGGCCGGGCGTGTCGGCCTATAGCGCCACCAAGGGCGCCGTGCACACGCTGACCAAGGCGCTCGCCGCCGAACTTGCGCCCGACCGCATCCGGGTCTGCGCCATCGCGCCGGTTGCCACCGAGACGCCGCTATTGCCCAGTTTTCTCGGACCCGCGCCGGGGCAGCGCGAAAAGTTCATCGCGTCGGTGCCGCTCGGCCGGCTGGCCCAGCCGCAAGACGTCGCCAATGCCGCACTCTATCTCGCCTCCGCCGAGGCCGAGTTTCTCACCGGCAATATCGTCGAAGTCGACGGCGGGCGATGTGTGTAGGCGGAACTCATTCCGCTCATTTTTGCCGGTTGGCCGACTTTTTGCAGGCGTAATTGTTGGTGTATCGTTCGTTCGGTGGGAACGTCGTAGAACTTGGGGACGCGACCATGTGGGGTCGAAAGCGCAAATCCGAAGCGCCGGCGAAGGACGCCGCGCCGCCGTCGCCGCTGCAAGAGGCGATGCATCAGGCGCGCGTCGAGGCGGCCGAGCGCACATCCGTGGTCATCGACCTGCGCGACGCCGAAGTGGCGCGGCTTGAGCTGTTGAACGAGGCGCTCGATCCGCTGTTCGCCGAAATCCCGCCGGCCGTCGATCTGTTCGATCGCGGCGTCAGTCGCGGCGAGACGCCGCGGCTGTGGATCGACGCGGTGGCGCATGTCGCCATGGGACGCGACAAGCGCGGCTATCGCTTCCTGCACGACAGCCGCATGGGGCGGCACGTGCTTGCCGAATCGCACGAGATTCCGGAAATCGTGCAGGCAGTGACCACTTATGTCGCGCGCCGCCTGATCGAGCGGCAGCGGGCACTGGCCGAAGATCCCAATCTGCTGGCGCGTGCGCCGCCGCAAGAAGCCAAGCGTTACCGGCGCCGGCGGCGTTGGCGATCGTTCGGCGTGCTACTGCTCGGCTTTGTGATCGGCGTCGTCGGGCTGTTTGCCGTCGCCGTGTTGCTGTCGACGGGCAAACTAAATTAGAACTTTGCGTTCGATTTCGCGAATGACGCCGTCTGCGGCGCGTTGCCGCGCGATCATTTCGCAGCGAAAAGTTTCGATCGCGCCATTTTTCGTCGCGTCGTCGATATTGAAGAGATGATACGCGGCGGCGCCCTCGTCGCCATGTGGCGCCGTGGACGCCGCCGAGGGTACGCCGACGGCGGGAATCCTCTCACTGTTCGGGCCGTCGAGCCAAACGAGCGAGGAACGATGGTCGTGGCCATGAAGCAAAAGGTCGGCGCCTTTTTCGGCGAGGACGCGGCGCAGCGCGGGCGCGTCAACGAGCCGACGCAGATATCGCCGCAGCGGGCTTGCCGGGGGATGATGGATCAGCACGATGCGGAAAAGGTCGCGCGTTTGATCGAGCATCTCGGCAAAATGCGAGAGCTGCGTCATGCCGAGCCGCCCGGTGGCCATGAACGGACCAGTCGGTACTCCGGTCGAGAGCGCGATCAGCGCCACGTCGCCGCGCCGCCGCAAATAAGGAAAGCGTTCGAAGCCATCGTCGCCGCGCATGTAATCGCCCCAGAACTCGGCCGGCATCGCTTCGGCGCCGCGGACATAGACGTCGTGATTGCCCGGCACGACGGTGACGTCACGAGCATTGCCGAGTGTCGCAAGCCAGCCGCGAGCGCGGGCGTATTCGTCCGGCAGCGAGAAATTGACGAGGTCGCCGGTGACCGCGATGTGGTCGAAACTTTGCGTTTTCAGGTCGCGGGTGATCGCGTCGAGAACCTCGGGACGATGAATGGCGCTGCGCTTGCGATACCAGTTTATAAGGCCAAGCCCGCGCTTGCTCATAAGCTGCGTAAGCCGCGGCGTCGAAGCCATATGCAGGTCGGACAGATGGGCAAGCGTGAACATCGCTGCATGGTCGCAGACACGTCATAACAAATCACGAACTTCCAATTACGAACTACCGATGAGGATACCGACGGCGAATACCAGTACGCCGCCGACAACCACCTGGAACGCGGCCTGCAGGAACGGCGTATCCATGTAATGCGTGCGAATCCAGGAAATCACGGTGAGCTCCACCGCGACCACGACAAAGGCGAGGGAGGTCGCAATATAGAAATGCGGAATGAGATAGGGCAGCGCATGGCCGAGGCCGCCGAGCGCGGTCATCGCGCCGCACACCGCCCCACGCAGCACGGGTGCGCCGCGCCCGGTGAGCGAGCCGTCGTCGGACATCGCCTCGGCAAAGGCCATCGATATCCCGGCGCCGAGCGCAGCCGCGAGGCCGACCAGAAAAGTCGACCAGGTATTATGCGTGGCGAAAGCCGCCGCGAACAGCGGCGCGAGCGTCGAAACCGAGCCGTCCATCAAACCGGCAAGGCCGGGCTGCACGTATTGCAACACGAACATGCGACGCGCGGCCTGGTCCTCGGAGCGGCGGGCTTGCGGCGTGATCTTCTCGCCGAGCTCATGGGCCAGCGCCTCGTGCTTGTCTTCGGCGGCGGCAAGCGTTCGCAGAAGATCGCGTACGGCGTCGTCGTGCGCGGTTTGCGCCGCGCGGCGATAAAAGCGTGCGGTTTCGTATTCCATCTCTTCGGCGAACTTGCGCGTTGCGTCGAGGCTGAGCGTGCTGTTGAGCCAGATCGGCCGGCGCGCGACAAAACCTTTGACGTCCTGGCGGCGGATCAGCGGCAGAAAGTCGCCGAATTTCTTACGATGAAGATCGAGCAACATGTCGCGATGCCCGATCTCCTCCTGCGCCATTCTGTCGTACATTTCCGCGGTTTCGGGATATTGGCCGCGCAGCCGGTCCGCGAATGAGCGGTAGATGCGGTTATCTTCGTCCTCATTGGAGATTGCGAGCGCAATGATTTCCTGCTCGTTCAGGTCGGCAAAACGTTTCACGGACGTCCCTCGGCGGTGCAATTTCCACGTCGCAGTACATGTCGCAGTGACACTATCTTAGAACAGTTCTAAGCATTGAGGCGAGTCAGGAATACAAGATGGGACTTGACGCCATTCGTCGTCCGTTCGAGCCCGCGATCCGCCGGGTTTTGCACTCCTATTGGCGCTTCTCGCGCGCGCTCACCGTCGGCGTTCGCGGTCTTATTTTCGATGGCGAAGACCGCGTCTTCCTGGTCAAGCATTCTTATGTCGCCGGCTGGCATTTGCCGGGCGGCGGCGTCGAAACCGGCGAGACGCTCCTCACCGCGCTGGAGCGCGAATTGCGCGAGGAGGGCAATATCGAACTCACCGATCCGCCCACGCTTCACGCATTCTACTTCAACCGCCGCGCGTCGCGGCGTGATCACGTCGCGCTTTTTATCGTGCGCTCGTTCCGGCAGATCGCGCCGCCGCAGCCGAACAGCGAAATCGTCGCGCACGGTTTCTTTTCGCCGCAGGCGCTTCCCGGAGACACTTCGCGCGCGACGCGCGAGCGCCTCGCCGAAGTCCTTAGCGGTCGCGCGCCTGCGGAACTGTGGTGAACATTTATGAAAACCGATTGCGGTCGTGCGGTTCGGTGAAGTCGATCAACGGACCGATCGGCACGATGCCGGTCGGATTGACCTGCCGCTGACTGCCGTAATAGTGCCGCTTGATGTGATCGATGCTGACGGTCTCGGCGATGCCCGGCACCTGATATAGATCGCGCAGATAATTCCACAGATTGGGATAATCCGCGACGCGCCGCAGATTGCATTTGAAATGGCTGTAATAGACCGTGTCGAAACGCACGAGCGTGGGGAAAAGCCGCCAGTCCGCTTCGGTGATCTCGCGGCCCGCCAAATAGCGTTGACGTGATAGGCGGTCTTCGAGCTGATCGAAGGTGGCGAAAATGGCGCGGGCCGCTTCTTCGTAGGCCTTCTGGCTGGTCGCAAAACCGGCGCGGTAAACGCCGTTGTTGACATTCGAATAAACGATTTCGTTGATGCGATCGATTTCAGCGCGCAATTCCGCGGGGTAATAGTCGGTGCGCACATTGGTGAACGCATCGAACGCGGAATTGAGCATGCGGATGATTTCGGACAATTCATTGTTGACGATGGCGCGCCGCTTCTTGTCCCACAACACCGGAACCGACACGCGCCCGGTATAGTGCGGATCGGCGAGCAGATAGATTTCGGCGAGCGTCGCCTTGCCGTTGACCTCGTCGCGCGTGCCGCCGCGTACGGCGCCGAATTCCCAGCCAGTCTTGCCGTAGAGTGGCTCAGCGACCGAGACCGAAATCGCATTTTCGAGCTTCTTCAGGCTGCGGAAAATAAGCGTGCGATGCGCCCATGGGCAGGCGAGCGAAATATAGAGATGATAGCGGCCGGCACCGGCCGGGAAGCCGCCTTCGCCCGATGGGCCGGCGCTGCCATCGGCGGTGACGAAATTGCGGAAACTCGTCGACGGCCGGATAAAATGACCGTCCTTGGTGCGTGAAATGTCGTCTTGCCAGGCGCCGTTGACGAGCAGGCCCATCGCGTTCTCCGCTAGTCTCTGCTTTGCCTAACTTAATCATAATTGCCGCCCGCGATAGGGCGTGCCGGCTTTCCCTTGTCGGGATCATGTTCTAGATGCTAGGCGGCGGCGCGATGAACGACATTTCCCTCACCATCCTTCCCGAGACCGCGGACGACGCGCCCGCGATCGAGCGCCTGCACGAACGCACGTTCGGGCCGGGCCGCTTCGCCAAAACGGCCTATCGGTTACGCGAGCAGGCCGCGCACCGGCGCGAGGTGTCGTTCACGGCGCGCATCGGCACGCTCTTGGTCGGCTCGGTGTGGCTGTCGCCGGTGCGCATCGGCGAGACCAAGGCATTGCTGCTGGGGCCGCTCACCGTCGAACCGGCGTTTCGCGAGCAGGGCGTCGGCCAGGCCTTGATCGAGCGCGCGCTCAAGGAAGCAAAGGCGAAAGCCCACCGCCTCGTGATCCTGGTCGGCGACGAGACGTATTATGGAAAATGCGGTTTCAAACGCATTCCGCCCGGGCGCGCGACCATGCCTGGTCCGGTCGATCCGGCGCGGCTCCTTGTCGCCGAACTCGATGCCGGCGCTTTTGACGGCGTATCGGGACCGATCCGGCCGGAGTGAGAGTGCCAGAGCATGATCCCGAAAAGTGGATACTGGTTTTCGGAGAAGATCATGCTCAAACAAAAAGCTAGAGCCTTATCGGTTTTGCTTCTGTCAAAACGGATAAGGCTCTAGCGTCCTTCGCGCGCCCAAGCGCCGGCGAGACTGCCGAGCAGCAGCAGAAGGCCGATCATGCCGGCGAAGATCGGCAACACGCCGATGCCGCGCACGACGCTGGCGTCGCGCATTTTCAGGCCGATCCAATCGTCGCCCTTGTACGTATCGCCGGAATGCACCGCGACGATGCGGGGAACGTTGAGGCCGCTGCCATCGTCGAGGCGCACGGAAGCGCCGCCGGTCGCGTCGGTGAGCGGCGACAGCACAGCGGTCGTGGACGTCACCTCGGCATATTCGAGCGGATTGGCGGGGCCGATATTGACGAGCGCATTGAGCTTGCCGTCGGTAGCGCGCCAGAGCCCAAGCTCATTCGCGGCGACACTCGATTCCCATACGCCCGGTTCGGTTGGATTAAGCTTGAGCGTGCGCGTCGCCCCCGACGGCGAGGTCAAACTCACGTCGGCGACCTGATCCGCCATGGTCTGCCGCCGCACCACGAGATTGTGCCCGCTGACCGTGAGCCGGAGCGCCTCCTCTTCGAGATCCGGCTCCTTCATCAGCCAGTGCGAGAGCCGGCGCAGCAGATCGAGATGCGGGCCGCCGCCCTCGAAGCCGCGCGCCCACAGCCAGAGCTGGTCGGACAGAAGCAGCGCCACGCGGCCCTCGCCTTCGTGCGAAAGCACCAGCAAGGGCTTCTGGTCCAGCCCCTGCATCACGGCCGTTCCGGTCGTGTTCCTGGTATCGACGATGCGGAACCATTCGCTCCAGTGCGGCGGGTTGCTATCGGCGCCTTCAAGGCCGCGCGTCACCGGATGACGGTCGCCAAGCTCGGTCAGCGTCGGACGAAACGCCTCATCGGTGACGGTGCCGGTCGGCTCGGCCGGCAGGATCGCGTCGAGCGGCGTGTGCCAAACGCTGGTTGGGCTCGCATAATCGGGACCGGCGGCGACAAGCACGGCGCCACCGTCGCGAACGTAGCGCGCGATGTTGTCGAAATAGATCATCGGCAGCACGCCCTGGCGTGCGTAGCGGTCGAAGATGATAAGCTGAAACTGGTCGATTTTTTGCTGAAACAGCTCCCGCGTCGGGAATGCGATCAGCGACAATTCGTTGATCGGCGTACCATCCTGCTTTTCCGGCGGCCGCAAAATCGTGAAATGCACGAGATCGACCGAAGGGTCGGATTTGAGCAGATTGCGCCAGGTCCGCTCGCCGGCATTCGGCTCGCCGGATACCAGAAGCACCCGCAGCTTGTCGCGTACGCCGTCGATCGAGACCACGGCGCGGTTGTTGACTTGCGTCAGTTCGTCATCGAGCGGCGACGCCTCGATCTCGACGATATTCGGGCCGCCATGCGGGATCGGAATCCCGATCTCCTGCGGGACGCCGACCGCAACAGTGCGCCGGTCGATTACGTCGCCGTCGCGGCGTACCGTCACTTCGGCGGTGCCGGCGTTCGCGCCCTGATCCTCGACCCGGTAAGTGATGGTCTGCGGCTGGCCGACAATGCCGAAACGCGGTGCGGCAATCAGCGCAACGCGGCGGTCGCGTTCGTTCGTGTGCCCGGTGATCAGCGCGTGGACCGGCGCGGCAAAGCCGAGCGTGGCGGCGTCGGTGGGCACATCGTGGACGCGGCCGTCGGTGATCATGATAACGCCGGCGATACGATCGGCCGGCACGTCGGCGAGCGCCGAGCCGAGTGCGGTGAATAATCGTGTGCCGTCGGTCTCGCCGTCGGCCTTTCCGGCTTCGATCACGCGCACGTCGAGGCCGGGAATGTGACTCAGCCGCTCGACCACCGCCGCGCGAGCGGCTTCAGTCTGCTCGGTACGGTCGCGGAAACTCTGGCTCGGACTCTGGTCGACCACGACGACCGCGACCGAGCTCAACGGATCGCGATGCTCGCGCGTGAGCGACGGATTGGCGAGCGCGAGTACGACCAGCACAAGCGCAAGCGTCCGGATTGCGGCGCCGCGGCTTCGCGAAATGAAAAGCAGCAATGAAAATAGGCATGCCGCGGCGATGGCCGCCCACAATTCCGGAGCGCTGATGAGAGGAGCGAACGCAACACCGAGGTTCAATGCTCTCTCCTATTGCCCCAATCGCTCGAGCAACGCCGGCACGTGCACCTGATCGGCCTTGTAGTTGCCGGTGAGCGTGTACATGACGATGTTGACGCCGGCGCGGAACGCCATTTCACGCTGGCGCGGCTCACCCTCGACCATTGGCAGCATCGGCTGGCCGTCGGAACGCGTGGCCCAGGCGCCGGCAAAGTCGTTCGACGTAATAAGGATCGATGATACGCCATCGCCGCCGCGCGCGGGCCGGTTCGACGTCTCTTCATCTTCGCCCGTCGACGGCAATGCCTCGACCCAAAGCTGGCCGGCATCGAAGCGTCCGGGAAAGTCGCGCAAGAGATAGAACGTCTTGGTCAAGACGTGATCGCGTGGCACGGGTTCGAGTTCCGGAATGTCGAGCGAAGATAGGATTTGGCGCAGTTCCACCATACCCGGACTGCGGGTCTCGCCGCCGGGTCCAGGCGGCGCCACGACGGCGTCGCGGGTATCGAACAGCACGGTGCCGCCGTCCTTCATGTAGGTATCGATGCGCTTGAGCGCGTCGTCGGAAGGTCGCGCCGCGCCGGGGACAATCGGCCAATAGATCAGCGGATAGAACGCAAGCTCGTCGTGGGCGATGTCGAGACCGATCGGATCGCCCGGCTCGAGCGCGGTGCGTTGCGCGAGAAAGAGCGTGAGGCCGGCAAGGCCGGCCTTGCTGATCGCATCGACGTCGGCATCGCCGGTCATCACGTAAGCAAGCTTGGTATCGAGCGCCGACTGCGGCACGTCCGGATTTGGTGTTTCTTCCTGGGCGCGCGCTTGCACAAGCGTTACCGCGAGCGCGGCAATAACGATCACGGATGCTGTAGCGGCCCGTGTACCGCGTGGGATGAGCCGCTGGATGCCGCCACCGAGAAAAAGCACGACAAGGGTGTCGAGCAACAGCAGCGAGAGCGCGATGAGGAAGATCGGTCCGCGCAGATCCTGCGGCTCGCTGGTGCGATAGATTTCATGACTCGCAGTGGCCAGCGGCGAGAAATCGAGCGGAGTCAGACGATCCGTCGCAGCGAGCGTGTTGACGGCGAGCAGGCTTTCCGGCGGCCCATAATAGCCCGGCGGATGATCGGCCGTGGCGCTGCCCGAAAAATCGGCCGATACCGGCCGCGCCGTCGGCGGCGGCGCAATAAAGCCGCCGAAACCGTCCAGCATGTGACTCGGCTGCACCACTTCTTGCACATTTTTGGTTTTGGCGGCGTCGGCGTCGGCGGCGGCGGGCGTGGTGCCGGCGAGCGCAACAACGCGCTTGAGCATTTCGACGAAAGCGCCCGACAGCGGCAAGTTCGACCAGCGCGTATCGCCCGTCACGTGGAACAACACGATCAGTCCCTTGCCGCGCCGCGCGGCGGTGACGAGCGGCGTGCCGTCGGCAAGCGTCGCCCAGGTGTTGTCGCTCAGCGCCGCGTCCGGTTCGGCCAGAACCTGGCGGGTGACGGTCACGTCGTTCGGTACCGGCATGCCGGCGAACGGGCTGCCGCGCGAAAACGCTGCGAGTGGCTGCGGCTTGTCCCAGCTTAGCGCGCCGCCGAGGATGCGACCGCCGCGCCGCAGCTTTACGGGGACGAGATCGTCATCGGATGCGGCAAGGCGAGGCCCGGCGAACCGCACCAATACGCCACCATCCTCGATCCATTGCGCCAGCCGATCATGGGCGTCACCGACATTGCCGACGTCGGTCAAGATCAGTATCGGCAGCTTTTGATCGAGGAAATGGCTCACGGCGTCAGCCGGAGATTCACCTTGCGTGAGGCGCACATCGGCAAACGGTTCGAGCGCGCGCTGGATGTAAAAGCTCGACGACAAAAGCGGCTCAGCCAGATCGGCGATGGCGCCGGAGACGATGCCGACGGTGCGCCGCTGCCAGCGCTTGTCGAGGAGTTGCACGGCGCCGGCGGAGCGTTCGCCTGATATCTCGATTCGCGCGATATCATTGCGAAGCTCGACCGGCAGATCGAAGCGCGCCCCGGCCTCGCGCTCCGACGCATTAAAGGCGAATGGCGCTTGGCCGAGCGGCAGACCCTTGAGATCGAGCGCGCGCACCGTGCCGTTCTCGGCTGAGCCGGTTGCGGCGCGCAGCACTTTGACGCTGAGCGCACCGGCCGCGTTATCGGCGCCGGTTAACGCGCTGGCGTCTGGAATGCCGCCGGCAACCACCGTGATCGGACGCTGGCCGACGGCTTTCGCCAGGCTCATTACGAAATCGGCGCCGTGACCGAGGTCGACGCCGTCGGACAGCCACACTAACTCGATATTCGGCGTCTTCGACAGCAACTGCGACAGCGAGGACAGCGCCGCAGGGCGGTCTACGGTGTAGGGCACCGGCTGGATCTGGTGCAGCCGCACGCGCGCTGAATCGGCGGTCTCCAATGAAATGTCGTGCGGTCCTTCGGAGAGCGGAACGAGCGCCACGGCGCGTCGATCGTCCTCCGCGCGCACGATGATGTCATCAGCGGTTCGCACACGCGCATCCCACGCCGCCGCGGCCGTCCAGCCGTCGTCGATCAGGATCGCGACCGGCGCGCGGGTTTTGGTCGTCGCCAGCGGCGGATGCCAGAGCGGGCCGGCGGCGGCGAAAATGACGAGCGCGGCGAGCGCAAGCCGCATCAGCGTGAGCCACCACGGCGTGCGGGCAGGGGTTTCCTCTCTGGGCGCAATTTCGAGGAGAAGCCGCGTCGGCGGAAAATCGAGGCGGCGCGGCCGCGGCGGAATCAGCCGTAGCAGCCACCACAGCACCGGTAACGTGAGAAGCCCGATGAGCACCAGCGGTTCGGCAAAGCCGAGTGGCAATCCGCCGATCATGCCGTCACCCTGGACTTAGTCTGGATAGATTTGGCCGACGCATGCGAGCGCGCGGCGTTGTGCGCCGTACCGGCGCCAATGCGGGCGTGCAAGGCGAGCAGCAGTTCGCCTGGCGGGCGATCGGTGCGGTGAATCGCAAAGCTAAAGCCGAGCCGGTCGGTCTCGTTGCGGATCTCGGCACGGTGACGGGCAACGCGCGCGGTGTAATCCGCGCGCCAGGTTTCGGCGCGTCCGGCGGTGATGCGGCCGCCGCCTTCCGGTTCGACGAATTCGATGCGGCCCCAATAGGGGAAAGTCTCTTCGGCCGGATCGACGATCTGCACCACGTGGCCATGCGCGCCGCTGCCGGAAAGTTGCGTGAGAATCCGGCGCACCTCGCCGATATCGCTCCACAGGTCGGACAACAGCACGACCTCGGCGAGCGGGGAGGGGGCAAAATTCGGCGGCAGGCTCGCCCGATCGTTGCGATCGTGGACGATTGCCTGCGCGATGAGCTCGACGATATTGCGGCTGCCGGTCGGCCGCAGCAGACCGGGAATGCCGACGCGCTCGCCGCCGTCGACCAAGATCTCGGCGAGCGCGAGCGTTATGACCAGCGTGCGGTAAAGCTTGGTGTCGCGGACCAGCGGCGAGGCGAAGTACATCGACGGCGAACGATCGGGCCAAATCCACACCGTGTGTGCGGCCTCCCATTCCTGTTCGCGTACATAGAGGTGATCGTCGCGCGCCGAGCGCCGCCAATCGACGCGCGAAGCCGGCTCGCCGGAGACGAAGCGCCGGTATTGCCAAAAATTCTCGCCCGGCCCGGCGCGGCGGCGGCCGTGCAGGCCGTGAATCACCGTTGCCGCCACGCGCCGCGCTTCCAGGATCAACCGCGGCATGCTGGCGGCGAGCGTCCGGCCTTCGCCGATCGCGCGACCGGCCGCGGAAACATCCTGGTATGTACGGTGATGCGTGTGCGTGGCCTCGGCCGCCATGCGATTATCCGATCCGAGCCTTCAGCCGGCCAATCACCGCGTCAATGCTCTCGCCCTCGGCGCGCGCGCTGAAACTGAGCGCCATGCGATGCTTGAGCACCGGCTCGGCGAGGTCGATCACGTCGTCGATCGAAGGCGCGAGGCGGCCGTCGAGGAGTGCGCGGGCGCGCACCGCAAGCATGAGCGCCTGGCTCGCCCGCGGGCTCGGTCCCCAGGCGATCAGTTTTGCGCCTTCGCCGCCTTCCGGTCCGGGGCGCGCGGAGCGCACCAGCGCCAGGATCGCCTCGACGACGGATTCGCCGACCGGAAGTCTGCGCACCAATCGCTGCGCCGCGATCAGATCGTCGGCAGTCATCGCCGGCTTCGGCCGCGTTTCCTCGGCGCCGGTCGTCTCGAACAGAATTTTCCGCTCGGCGTCGCGGTCGGGATAGCTGACGTCGATCTCCATCAGGAAGCGGTCGAGCTGCGCCTCCGGCAGCGGATAGGTGCCTTCTTGCTCCAGCGGATTTTGCGTGGCGAGCACGTGAAACGGTTTTGGCAGGTCGTGGCGCGTGCCCGCGACCGTGACGTGCTGTTCCTGCATCGCCTGCAACAGCGCCGACTGGGTGCGCGGACTGGCGCGGTTGATCTCGTCGGCCATCAGCAGCTGGGCAAAGACCGGACCGGAGATGAAACGGAAACTTCGCTTGCCGGTCTCGACTCTCCTCCAAGACTTCGGTGCCGAGAATGTCGGACGGCATGAGGTCGGGCGTGAACTGGACGCGCCGCGCATCGAGGCCGAGCACGATGCCCATCGTATCGACGAGTTTGGTCTTGGCGAGACCGGGAACGCCGAGGAGAAGCGCATGCCCTCCGGACAGGATGGTGACGAGGGCCTGCTCGACCACTTTGTCCTGGCCGAATATGACGGTGCTGATCGCGGCCTTGGCCGCACGCACGTGATCGGCGGTCGATTCGGCCGCGCGCACGATCATATCTTCGAGCTTTTCGAGCCCATCTCCGCCGGCAACCGGCATGGCTAACTCCTTGTGTTTAGCTCGTGTTCTTGTATCGAATTAGATTCGCGCCATCTGCACGAATTGACGGCATCAGGCCTGCACGCCAATTAGGCACATAAGATGCAATATATGAGCCAGCTGCCCAGCAGCCGACTGTGCGCTGATTCTTTATCCATAGGATACACGACTTGGGTTCGACTTGGGTTGGGGGAAACTCGGATGCAGAGTGACAATCTCGAACTCGCGAATGGCCCGGCCCCCGAACTCCTGTCTAAGCTCAGATTCAAGGCAAACCATGGCGAAGGAAGGGCAATCCGGCCTTGAGGCGATCACAGGCGCGCTAGGCCGCGCCGGCAAGGGGCCGCTACCGGTCGAGCTGTGGAATCCGCCATTTTGCGGGGATCTCGATATGCGCATCGCCGCCGACGGTACCTGGTTCTATCTTAAAACGCCGATCGGCCGGCCGGCTTTAGTCAAATTGTTCGCTTCCGTCCTCAAGCGCGAGGGTGAAAGCTACTTCCTCGTCACGCCGGTCGAGAAGTGCGGCATCCGCGTCGACGACGCGCCGTTTCTCGCGGTCGAGCTGAATGTCGAGCGCAGCGACGCCGGGCAAGTGCTCAACTTCCGCACCAATGTCGATGATTGGGTTGCTTGTGGGCCCCAGCACAAATTGCGCTTCGAACCCGAGGCCGGTACCGGCGGTCTAAAACCCTATCTTCATGTTCGCCGCGATCTATGGGCGAAAGTGACACGCGCGCTGTTCTTTGATTTGGTCGAGCTCGGCGAAGAACGCGAGATCGACGGCACGGCCATGTTTGGCGTGTCGTCCACGGGCGTATTCTTTCCGATGGCGCTCGCGGATCAAATGAGGGATTTTGCGTGAACGAGCGAGCTAGGGACTTGCAACGTCCGGCAACCGATGACTTCTTCGACCGAGCGCGGGCGCGGCTCACGCTCGACGTGCCGCCGGCGTTGGCCGATCCGAGCGCGGCGGGCGCGCGCGGCGATCTCGATCTCAATCCCGAAATGTGGGTGCGTGCCGGCGTGCAAGCGACCAAGCCCGCAGCCGTGCTCGTGCCGGTTATCGACCGGCGCGAGCCGACGGTGCTGCTCACGCTGCGCACCGCGCAGCTAGCAAGTCACGCCGGGCAGGTGGCCTTTCCCGGCGGCAAGATCGATCCGGCCGACGAGAGTCCGGTCGCCGCGGCGCTGCGTGAAGCCAAGGAGGAAACCGGCCTTGCGCCAAGCCTCATCGAGCCGATCGGGTATCTCGATCTCTATCTGACGTTTTCCGGCTTTCGCATTTTGCCGACAGTCGCGCGCGTCAGGCCGGATTTCACGCTTGCCCTCAATCCGCGCGAGGTCGTCGAGACTTTCGAAGTGCCGCTCGCTTTCGTGATGGCGCCGGATAATCACCAGCGCAAAACCCGCGACTGGAACGGACTGCAGCGCGAGTATTACGCTATTCCGTTCGAGAATCGCTACATCTGGGGCATCACCGCGGGTATTCTTCGAAACCTCTACGACCGGATCTACGCTGCATGATCAGGACAGTCTTCACCGAGGTCGGGCTGTTTCTCACCCCGTTCGTGCTTTACACCGCGTTCCTGTTGGCGACGCGCGCTGGTGTACTGGCGCAGTCGGCCTGGACGATGCCGCGCCTCGCGGCTCTGGTGATCGTATCGCTCGCGCTCGTGATCGGAAGTTTTCTGATATTGGCGCAGTTCTCAGGCGCTCCGCCGGGCTCGACCTACGTGCCGGCACATATCGAAAACGGCAAGTTCGTGCCCGGAGCGACGCGGTGACGGGCACTGCGCAGCTCGGCGATGCGCCGTGGCTCAAAAACGGCGAAGTCGCGCGCCTGCTGGCGCTGCTCGATCGCGACGGCGAAGAAGCGCGCGTCGTCGGCGGCGCGGTGCGCAATGCACTGTTGCGGCTCGCGGTCGACGAGATAGACGTGGCGACGACGGCAGTGCCTGAAGAGGTGGCGCGCCGCGTCGACGCCGCCGGTTGGAAATCGATTCCGACCGGTATCGATCACGGCACCATCACCGTCATCATTGAAGGTAAACCGTTCGAAGTCACGACGCTGCGGCGCGACGTTGAGACCTACGGTCGCAAGGCGAAAGTCTTATTCGGCCGGGATTGGCGGACTGACGCCGAGCGACGCGACTTCACCATCAATGCGCTGTCTCTTTCCGCAGACGGCCGGATCTACGACTATGTCGGTGGCATTGCCGACATAGCGGCGCGCCGCGTGCGTTTTATCGGTGAGCCGTCGAGCCGAATCGCCGAAGATTACCTGCGCATCCTGCGCTTCTTTCGCTTTCACGCCTGGTATGGCGCTGGCGGACCCGATGCCGCCGGATTGCACGCCTGCATCCTTGCGCGCGGCGGGCTCGAAGCGCTGTCACGCGAGCGGGTGCGGATGGAGCTGCTGAAACTTCTACTCGCCCCGCACGCCACGCCGACGCTGGTGGTCATGGCGGAGACAGGTCTCCTCGGCATGGTGCTCGGCGGCGTGCCGCTCCTTGCGAGTTTCGAGAACATTGCGAAAGTCGAGGCGGCGATGGATATCGACGCCGACGCCGTGCGCCGGCTCGGCGCGCTCAACGTGCAGGTCAAGGAGGATGGCGAACGGCTCGCGCAACGGCTTCGTCTGTCAAACGCCGAAGCCGAAAGGCTGACTGCACTGGAGCGCTGGTGGCGCGTATCGCCCGCGTCCGGCGATCAGGCGGCACATGCGCTGCTCTATCATCTCGGGCCGCAATCCTTCGCCGACCGCGTGCTGCTTGCGTGGGCGCGCTCGGATTCGGGCGCGGCGGACCGAGCGTGGCACGATCTTGCAAATCTGCCGCAGCGCTGGACGGCGCCGAATTTTCCGCTGAAGGCTGCCGATTTCATCCATCGCGGCGTTGCCGCAGGGCCGGCCTTGGGTGCGGCGCTGCGCTCGGCCGAGGACGCTTGGATCGCCGCGGATTTTCCTACTGAGCGCCCCGCGATTGAAGCGATCGCCGACCGGGCCGCGAGCGAAGTTGCCGCGACCGGTAAAAATCCGCCGATGCTATGACGACATCCGTTCGCGCAGCGAGCGCAGCCGCCTTCGGCTTCCGGTGGCAAATTCGTGCACGCGTGGCCGCACTCGCGCGATCATGCGGCGCGGCTGCATGCGCTCGACTTGCATTTCATTGCCGCGCCAGACGAAATCGTTGCCGCGCACCGCGCTGACAAACAGCACCGGCAGCAGCAGATCGCGAATAATTCCGTAGAGCGGCGAGAGCGGCGAGACGTGCCAACCGGCGGCGGCGGCGAATGCCATTTCGGCGCCGTACCAGAGCGCGGCAAAACCTCCCACGCAAAGCGCCGGCGGCAGACCGGACGCGTTTGCCAAATACGCGATCGCGATCATTGGCAGCACGCCACCCGATAGGATTTCCGGCAGGAAATAAACCAAAAAACTCGCGCGGCGCAGGCGCGCCCAACGCAATTGGCGGTTCCAGACTTCGGCAGCGCTGCGCCGGCCGAGCGGCTGCGCCAGCGGGCGATCGACGAGTCGTACCTTGAGCCCCGCGCTCCGCACCACTTTGGTCGCTGCGGCATCTTCGGCGACTTCCTTGCCCAGCGCCTCGATGCCGCCCGCGGCATCGAGATCGGCGCGCCGCCACAACATGGTTTTGCCTTGCGCGAATCCGAAGCCGAACGTGTCGACGATATATTGCCAGCGCGCCTGATAGGTGTTGAGGAACGCGCATTCGACTTCCGCCCAAATTCCATCCGGCCGGCAGCCGATGGGCGGCGAGGCGACGAGGCCCGTATCGTCTCGCCAACTCGCGAACAGCCGTTGGATATAGTCGCGCGGCATCAGCACATTGCTGTCGGCAATGATGATCCATTCATGACCGGCGGCGCGCCAGCCTTTGACCACGTTATTGAGCTTGGGATTCGGGCTCACGCGGTCGTCGCCGACAAGGAGCCGCGCCGACGCGTCCGGGTTCTCCGCCATCAATTTCTTGACGAACGGCACGACGGGATCCTTTGCGGAAGCGACGCAGAACAGGATTTCGTAATGCGGATAATCGAGATCGAACGTCGAAGAGAGTGTATCGGCGGCATAGTTGTCTATTCCGCAGAGCGGGCGCACGATGCTTACGGAAGTATGTTGGCCGACCGGGGAGAGGTTCGGTAGCGGCGCACGACGCGCGCTTTGGCGGAAGCGGCAAATCGCGATCGCGATGCTGGTGAGATGGACGACGGTGACGGCGATACAGAATATCGCGGCGGCGAGGATCGGCGCTGTCATCATCGGGACCTTTAACCCGGCGCCGTGACAGGCTTGTGACTCATTCACTCCATGCGATGAGTCGCCGCGTTAACGATTGCTGTCATCGTCCTGCAATGGAACAAATTTATAAATCGATTCGATTGGAACAAGACGCGAGATCACGCTCGGTGACGTTCGAGCAGGGCATAATAAAGTTCCGTACGCTTTTCATTTCCGATGTGCATCTCGGCGCACGCGGCTGTCAGGCCGAACAGCTTCTCGACTTTCTACGCTACCACGACGCTGACACGATCTATCTGGTCGGCGATATCGTCGACGGCTGGCAATTGCGTTCCGGCTGGTTCTGGCCGCAGGATCATAACGACGTGGTGCAGAAGCTGTTGCGCAAGGCGCGCAAGGGCTCCCGCATCGTCTATTTGCCGGGCAATCACGACGAATTCCTGCGCGACTATTACGGCACGCATTTCGGCGGCATCGAAGTCGTCGAGACCGTCATTCATGAAGCTGCCGACGGCCGCCGCTATCTGGTCGTGCACGGCGACGCCTTCGACATGGTCGTCAAGCATGCGCGCTGGCTCGCGCTCCTCGGCGACACCGCTTACGACCTTGCCATCCTGATCAACCGCTATTTCAACGCCGTCCGCCGCCGCCTTGGCTTCCGCTATTGGTCGTTGTCGCAATGGGCGAAGCACAAGGTCAAGAATGCCGTTAATTATATCGGCGCCTTCGAGCAGACGCTGGCCGACGAGGCGCAACGGCATAACGTCGACGGCGTCATCTGCGGCCATATCCATCATGCCGTGATCCATGACGATTTCGGTATTCGCTATATGAATTGCGGCGATTGGGTCGAAAGTTGCACGGCCCTTGCCGAACATGATGACGGCACTTTCGAGATCATCCATTGGATCGATCGCAGCGCCATAATGCCGCCGCTACGGGACGAAGAGCCCGATGTCCCGATCGACGAGAACGCCGAAATCGCGGCGTAGGCCGCCATCCTGAGGCAGCCGTTTCGCTCGCACCTCGCGCTGACGGCAGCATATACTTGCTCCTGGCATGGAGCTTTCCGTCCAGATCGAGCACTGGCCGCTTGGCGGCGCCTTCACGATCAGCCGTGGCAGCAAGACCGAAGCCGTCGTGGTGACGGCCGAACTGCGCGATGGAATCCACCGCGGCCGCGGTGAGTGTGTGCCTTACGCGCGCTACGGCGAAACTCCGGAAGGAGTCGTCGCGGCGATCGAAGCCATGCGTCCGGCGCTGCGCAACGGCCTCGACCGCGCGGCGTTACAGGCCGCGATGCCCGCCGGCGCCGCTCGCAATGCACTGGATTGTGCCTATTGGGACCTCAACGCCAAGCAAACCGGCCGCCACGTGCACGAATTGGCGGGGCTTGCGACGCCGAAGCCGCTCTTGACCGCCTACACGATTTCGCTCGCTGCGCCGGCGGCGATGGCCGAGGCGGCGGAACGCGCGGCTTCGCGGCCGCTGCTCAAGGTGAAACTCGGCGGTGGCGACGATGATGACTCCAGACGGATCGCGGCGGTGCGGCGCGCCGCGCCCCGAACTCAACTCATCGTCGATGCCAACGAGGGATGGAGCGAAGACAATCTTGCGCAAAATCTCGGTGCCTGCGCGAATGCCGGCGTCACGCTGATCGAACAACCATTGCCGGAGGGCCGCGATGCCGCGCTCGCGCGCATAGCACGGCCGATCCCGGTCTGTGCCGATGAAAGCGTTCACGATCGCGCCTCACTTGATGCGCTCGCGGGAAAATACGACGCGATCAATGTCAAACTCGATAAGGCTGGCGGCCTCACCGAAGCGTTGGCGCTTCTCGCGGCGGCCGAGCGGCGCGGCTTGGCCATAATGGTCGGCTGCATGGTCGCAACCTCGCTGGCGATGGCGCCGGCCATGCTGGTGGCGCAGCGCGCCAGCGTGGTCGACCTCGACGGTCCGCTCCTTCTTGCCAAAGATCGCCCGGATGGTTTGCGGTATGTAGGAAGTCTTGCCTATCCATCCGAGCCCGCGCTGTGGGGCTAAGCGCGCTAGTCCCGGCCGCCGTGGAAAACCTGTGGGTATCTCAGGGCGAAGTGTTCCAATTTGCATTGCGCGTCCTGCTGTTATGCGGTTGATTCGCTCCAGGTCTTGCGATGTCGAACGATCCACTGGCGCTGTCCGGCATCGGTGCCGGGCTGCCACAGGAAGCCGAGTACGATGCCGTATGCGCGGCGGTTACGGCAACCGAACGCGGCCGTTGGTTTTTGACTGAATTCGCAAGCCGCAATCGCCACGCCGACACCGATTCGCTCATCGCCGCCATCGCGCGGATCGAGGCGGCTATTCGGGGCGATGAACGCGGAAAAGAAAGGGCAGGCAGGCCGGACATCCGCGCCGCCGCCGAACGTCTTGCGGACATCGTCTTCGGACTGCGCGAGCGAGCGGTCGATGCTGAACTCTGCGACGCACTCGACGCGGCCGTGCGCGAAATATGCGATGCCTGCACGAACGGCACGGCAAATCACGATGCCGGGAATGGCGTGGCGGCGCCCACCGAGGCTGCGGTGAACGCGTTGATCGAAATAGCGCCTGCGGCGGTTCATCAACCTGAAGGCGGCTCCGACGGCGGCAATGGCAATTCCGGCTCCGGCCGGTCCGACTTTGATCTACAGGACACCGAGAAGTTCGCCGAAGCGGCCGCTGCGCTTGGCGCGTCACTAAGCTCCCTCGCTGACGAAACCGGGACGGCTTTCGAACCGCAAAGCGAGCCGGCTCATCAATCGCAAAGCGCGTCTTCTGAGACCGGCATCCCTCAGGCCGATTATGCAGTGGCCGCCGAGCCGCAAGCGACTAAATCGGCGGCTCGCGCGCCGCGCTGGTTCATCGAGGCGCCCGACTTCGTATTTCATCCTGCCAATAACGGAGCAAGCGGCCGCGACGTCGAATCATCCGACCAATCCGCCCAGGCGCATTCGCTGCTGCCAGGACCGCAGCTGCTACCGAGCCCGGAAGAAGATCCGGCGGATTTATTCGAGCCTACGCCGCAGCGCATAGCCATCCTGCCTCATTCAGCCCCTGCGCCAACTCCGTTAGCGCCGGCGGCCTCGACACCGTCCGATGTGGTACAAGCGACAGAGATTCCGAGTCTGGTGAGCCCGACGGTGCGGGCCATGCCTCGGCCGGCGCCGGTTGATCCAGTCGCGGCGTTGCGCGCCCTGAGTGAAGACGAGTTGATCGCCTTGTTCGGTTAGCTCTGCGTGCCGGCGCCGCTGGAAATAATTCGGGCAGCCGGCGTTATCCGCTCGTTGATCGCCCAAGTTTTCTCCAATTGTCGCGTTTAAAACACGGCACGGAAGTTGCTTGGAGTAAGTTCAAGCGGATCAATAACGATGTGCAGGCGATGTGCGCTGAGTGCTCCGGGTCTGCAGGACGCATCGTTGGCGGTCCGCGCAAGTCGATCATCTGGAGGCCACTATGCACAGACTGACCAGTCTTGCTTTGACGGTGGTGGCGTTGTGCATGCTTCTGTCGATTCCCAGTTACGTTTCCGCGCATGATGACGGCCGCTACGCCAACTCACCGCTGAAAGCCTGGTTCGACCAGCTCGCGAGCGGAAAGGGCTTGTGTTGTTCGTTCGCCGACGGGGTCAGTGTCGAGAACGTTGATTGGGACACTCAGAACGGCCGCTATCGCGTGCGCATACAGGGACAATGGCTTGTTGTGCCCGATACGGCGGTGGTGACCGAGCCCAATCGCTTTGGCCCGGCCGTGGTGTGGCCGTACCAGGATACGGACGGTACGACACAGATCCGTTGCTTTCTCCCGGGCGCGGGAGCCTGACCCCGGTAGAGGCGACGCAGCGCGCGCTACGCGACCAACCGGGAAAACACTTCCGGATCGACATTGCCGCCAGAGAGGACGGCGACGCCGATCTTATTGTTGACGTCGACCTTGCCGGTCATCAGCGCGGCGAGCGCGACGGCGCCGCCCGGTTCGACCACGAGCTTCAATTCAGCGAAGGCAAACGCAACGGCGGCCGTGACTTCCTCGTCGCTCGCCGCGACGCCGGCTCCGACCAGCGACTGGTTGATCGCGAATGTGAGCTTGCCTGGCATGCGCGCCATCAGCGCATCGCAAATCGTGCCGGTCAGTGCGGCATTCTCCTCGCGCTGGCCGCTGCGAAACGATCGCGCATGATCGTCGAAGCCCTGCGGCTCGGCCGTATAGATCGCGGCCGAAGGCACGCGCGCCTTGATGGCAAGCGCAATGCCGGCCGTGAGCCCGCCGCCGGAGGCGGTGACGACCACGACGTCGGGAACGAGGCCGAGCGCGCCGAGATCCTCGACGATCTCGCGCCCAGCGGTGCCCTGGCCGGCGATGATCAATGCGTCGTCGTATGGCGGCACCAGAACGGCGCTGCGCCGCGCGGCGATGTCGTTGGCGATCGCCTCGCGGTCGTCGCGCGCGCGGTCGTAGAGCACAAGTTCGGCGCCGAGCGCCGCGGTGCGCTCGCGTTTCGCCCGCGGTGCGTCGTGCGGCATCACAATGACGCAACGCATGCCGAGGAGCCGAGCCGCCGCGGCGACGCCCTGCGCGTGGTTGCCGGAAGAAAAAGCCACCACGCCGCCGGCTCGCCGCTCAGGTGGGATCGCCGCGAGCTTGTTGTAGGCGCCGCGGAACTTGAACGAGCCGGTGCGTTGCAAGGTCTCGGCTTTGAGGAAAATGCGCCCGCCGGTCATGGCGTCAAGCGCGGCCGAGGTCAAAAGCGGCGTGCGCAGGGCGACGCCGGCCAAGCGGCGGGCAGCCTCATCGACATCCGCGGCAGTGGGCAGTGCAACCGGGGCGTCCATCGCGCTAGCCATGGCACCAGAGCCTATTCGGCTTTGATGGAATCAAAACCGGGCTCTAGCTTTTTGATTGGGCATAGTCTTTTCCGACCTTCCTTCGCCCGCCGAAGCGGGCTTCGCGAAAGCGGGAAACCGGTATCCACTTTTCGGGATCATGTTCTAACCATGGTGCAACGGTAGCGCCGCGATTGCGTCACAAGCAAGGGCGCATTCGGATTACGCGCAAGCCGCAGCTTCAGTCGAACCGGCCCGCGGCATGGGCCAGCATGGTGTAAACCTTGCCGGTGTCCGACGTCAGGTAATTGCGCGCGACGGCTGGTCCGCGATCGCCGCGCGAAACATCGTCGAGGAGCCGTTCGAACTCGTGGATATAGTGCTCGACGGTTTGCCGGAACTCGGGATCGGAGCGGTACTTATTGCGAATTTCGTCAAACGCCTTCAGGCCCGGTTGCGTATAGAGCTGTCGGGTGAACACGCCGCGCTCGCCGCGCTTATAGCGCTCCCACAACTCCGCGGCAGCATCGTGGTCAATCATCCGCGCGATGTCGACCGAAAGCGTGTCGATCGAGTCGACGCTGTCGCGCTGCGGACGCTCGTCGCTGCGCGGCAACTCGCGCGAGACGGGCGGCGCATTCAGCGGGCTCTCGTCACGCGACGCGCGCGTGAGCAGGTCGGAGAGCCAGCCGCCATTGCGGACTGTGTTTTCGTCCTTGCCGCCCGGCACCGGGCTGAGCGTGGGCGGTGTGGATCGACGCGTCGGCGCTCCGGTAATGTCGCGCGTCGGCGCTTGCGGCGGCGGCGCGGCGATGTCGGCACGCAGCGGGCGGGCTTGTCCGCGTCCGCCACTCGCGGCGTAGAGCGGTTCGGCCTCGCGCCGCAGCGGCTCCGCGGCATCGAGCGACCGGCCATGGCGGGCGACGATGCGGTTGAGTTCCGCCAGCGCTTCAATCTGATCGACGATGACTCGGCGCATTTGCGCCGTGCTTTCGGCGGTCTCCTGCGGCAGTTCGAGAATGCCACGGCGCAGCTCGGCCCGGGTTGTCTCGAGCTCGCGTTGCATTTCCGCCGCCATCTGCTTCATGCCCTCCATAACCTCGGTGAAACGGCCGGCGGATTGGGTGAACATGGCCTGCACTTTAGTGGAGGCCTCATCGTAAACCGAGTTGAGCGCGTCGCTGGTGCGCAGCCGTTCTTCGTCCGAGGTCTTGCGCACGAGCTCGTACTGCTGCTCGATGGATTGCACGCTGTCGTTACTGCTCTCGGCGATGACACCGGCGATCTCGCGCGCCCGCGCCGCCGCCGTATCGAGCAATTCGTCGAGGAGGCTGGAGAAGCGTTCGAGCCGCTGTCCGAAGTCCTCCGTTCGCGCATCGAGTGTCGAAACGAGCGACTCGATGCTCGTGTGCCGCGTGGCGATCGAATCCTCGGTCCTGAGATTGCTCGATTCGAGCAGCACGACCGCATCGGCAAGGGTCCGCCCGTGCGAACTGAACTGGTCCGCGAGGTCGCCGAGGTCGTGCAGCACCTTGGCGGTGACGGTGTTGAACGTGCCCAGATGTTGTTCGACTTTGGCAGTTGTGGCCCCGCTCTTGCTGGAGAGATCGCTCATGGCCGCGACGAACTCGGAAACGCGCGTCGCCATCGTGTGCTCGATCGAGTTCATATTCTCTTGAGCGCCGCTGAGCACTTCTTGCAGGAGGATGTTGGCTTCACGCAGGCGCTCGAACAGCGCGGTGGAATCGGAGCGCAACATGGTGTGCGTCTCCATCATCTCGGCGACGGTCGCCGCCGCAGTCTGTTTCGACTCCTCGATCGCACCCTTGGTCGCCCGGTGTAATTCCTCGAGCGTCCGCGTAATCGTTTGCTTGGCGGCTTCGGTGACGCCGTGGGCGCCTTCCTGCATTTGCCCCAGCGTGCGGGTGATCGCGCCGGTCGCGTTCAGGCTCGCGTCGTTGATCAGGCGGGCGATTTCCTCGCTCTTGTCCATCATGGTCTGAGTAAAGACGAAGCCCCTGGCGTCGATCGCCTTCACGGCTTGATCGGTGGCGCGGGAAACCTCACCGGCAAACTCCTCGCCCTTACTGGTCAGAGCCACAAGCAACCCGTTCGCATTCTGGTCGAGGACGCGCGTCATGTCGTCGACACGCTGCGTCATCGCACTGTGAATCTCATTGGCCTTGCCGACCAGATTGCGCGACACTTCGGTGCTCATGCCGACCAGTTTGCGCTCGGCCTCGCTGACGGTGCGGCCGATCGCGTCGGCGGTCGATTGACTGCTCTTGACGAGAAGATCGGCGGCGGTGGCCGTCGTCTTCCCGATCGTTTCGTTGGCGGCCGTGGCGCTCTTGGTGATCGTGTTGCTCAGCGCGCCGGCGCTGCGATTGAGCGAGACCGTCGCTTCCGCGGCGCTGCGGTTCAATGTTTCGGTCGCAACCGTACTCGCAGCCGCGCTCTTGCCAAGCGCTTCGGCGGTGTTGGTCGCAAGCTGAGTGAGCGCGCGTTCGGCGCTCGTCGAATTGGTCTTGATCGATTCCGACAGCTGCTCCATGCGCGAATTGAGGAGATCGGCGGCTGCGCGGCTGCGCACTTCCATCTGGTGGACGACGGCCTCGGCGCGTCCGATCAAGAGCTGCTCCAATTGACCGATCCGGCCGTCGAGCGTGTTGGCGACTTCAAGCGCGCCTTTACCGAGGGTCGAATCGATATTCGCGATCCGCTCGCCGACGGTGTCGGCAAGCTTGGCCGCGCGGCTGTCGATGAGCGTGGTGACGTCGCTGATGCGCTTGTCGACCGCAGTGACGACCTCCTTGCCGCCCTCGGCAAGCGTTTTGGCGATGTCGACGACGCGGGCCGACAACGCGTCCGTAAGAAGCTGCGAGCGGCTGTCGAGTGCCTCCTGAAAGCGCCCCAGACGCTGGTCGAGAGCCGTGGTCACCTCATCCGCCTTCGCTGTGACGCGATTGTCGAAACTATCGACGTAAGTGCGCATCGATTCGGAAACGTCCTGCGTGCGCGCGCCGAGCCGCTCCACGAGTTCGGAGCCGTAGGTCTTTACGGTGCGATCGAATTCGGCGAGATGACGGGTGATGAGATTGCCGAGCGTCGAGGAGTCGCGCGAAATCCTTTCGCCAAGCTCGGCGCCGGTGTGATTGAACATCTCCTCGAACGCGGTAAGGCGCGTCGCCAGCATTTCCTTCACCGCGTCGTTTCGCGTAGCAATCACGCCGGCGACGTGCTCGGCGCTTTCGCGGACCGATTCGGTCATCGAGGCGCTGCGTGAAATCAGCGTCTCGGCGATCTGATTGCCGGCCTGTTGCAGCTTGGCGGCCACTTCGCCGCCGCGCAGGTCGAGGTCGACAATTAGCGACTCACCCGAGGACTTGAGCGTGCTGTTGACCTCCTCGCCCCGGGTTGCGATCGTTTCCGCGATTTGGCTCGAGGTTTCGACGATGGCGTCGGTGAGTTCCTGTGATCGCCCGATCATCAGGTCGACTACGCCAAGCGATTTCTCCGAAAAAGTTTCGGTGACGCGGTCGAGCCGGGCGGTCATCATATCCTCAAGGCCGGCGGCGATTTCGGCGAATTCCTCGCCGATGTGATTGGTCTTGAAATCAAGACTCGAATTGAGCCGTTCGCTCGCCGAGGTAATCGCGCGCGAGGTCTCGTCGCTGGCCGCCTCCAGCCGATCGAGCAGGTCGCCGCCGCGCTCGCTCAATTGCGCGACCATGTTGTCGCCGATCTGGCCAAGGGTGAGCGTGATGTGCTCGCCCCGTTCCGCCAGTGCATGCGTGATGCGTTGCGCGGCCTCGTTGACTTGTTGGCCGACCAAGTCGCTGATCGTGGAGAGGTCCTGCGTGAGATCGATATGTACGTTGTTGATGGCGGAACGGACTTGCTCGGCCTGACCGACCAGCGTGTCGCGCTGGCTGGCGAGATCCTGCAGCAGTCCGCGCATCCGCACCTCGTTGTCGCTATAGGTGCGTTCAAGCGCCCCAACCTCGTTCTGCACCAGCGCTTCAAGCTCGCTCGCGCGGGCCAATGCGCGCTCGACCCCGTCGCCCATGGCCGCGACCTCGCGGCGGATGGCCTGTCCGACGGTCACGATCGAATCCCGCGCCACGCTCTCGGGCTCGGCGAGACGCATGGCGACCCGCGCCATCGATTGCGCGATCAGGCGCAGTTCCTGCGCGCGCCAGGCCATGTGGGCCACGCCGAAAAAGAAAATGATCGGCAGCAGCGCCGCGGCGCCAAGACCGATCATGAGGGCTATGGGAGAACGCCCGGGTCCCAGCGCGGCATTGATGTCCGAGAGATACGCAAACGAGAGCGAGAGACAGCCGATAATCCAGGCACAGGAAAACGCCGTGGCGACAAAATACGACGAGCGGGCCGGCCGCTGCTGGAGCGCGTGCAGGATCTGGCCGATTGATCGCTGATCGTCGTTGGCGGCGGGCGCGGCCGGGCCGGAGAGATCGCGCGTCCCGATGGCGTCGGATTCGAAGAGATCGTCGCCGGTAGATGCTGCCGTTGCGCTTTGCGCGCGACCTTCGGCTGGCCCTGACAGAAGATCGGCCATACCCTCGGGCTGACTCGCAGCCTGCTCTTCGTCTTGGAGATTGAGTGCTTCCTGGATCGCCGACAGCGCCGCTTCAGTCGGATCCTTCATCTTCTTCGGATAGTTGGCCATTTCGGTCGTCGCCTCGCGTGTTACGCTTGACTAGGACGGCCTAAGAACACCGAGCGGAAACGCCCAGCAGAACGCTCAGGCCGCGCCACGAGCGCGTGATCGTTGAATCCTCGCCGGTTCCAGGGCTCGCCCAGCAAGCCCCCAGGTCGCACTACGATAGCCCATCCTATCGCTCTGGTAGATCGAAGAAAACCGGTTCGGTAACGTCCCTTTAATCATCGTTAACGGCTTGTTCACCCTGGCGTCGCCATTGTTGTGCCAACAATGCGGCCGCCGTTTGGCCGAGGTGGCGTTCGGCACCGGCCGGTTGTCGAGTCCGGCCGACGGCCGCGGCACGGTCAGATGGCGGCCGCGACAGTGCCGCGCCCCGCGCTGCCCTGAGTAAGGGTTTGCTTACTGTCGGCGTGAAAGAACGCGGCCCACTCTCCTGATCCGTAAGCCATTTGTGTTGTTGTCGCCGCTACATGTGCGAAATCGAACTCGACCCGAGAATGTCGGTTCGGCGGGGAGAACGTCATGACTGCATCGCGCTTGTTGACCGCGCTGGCGAGCGATCGCAAGACCACCGTCATTGATGAGGACCACCTTGGACGCATGACGCTTGGCGACCGCCGGCTGGAACGGGAAGTCCTCGAACTGTTCCTGCGCCAGACGACCATCATGCTCAATCGCATCGTCGGTGCGGAACCGCCGCTGGCTGCAGCGGCCGCCCATACGCTGAAGGGCTCGGCGCGCGGGATTGGCGCATGGCGTGTGGCGAGGGCTGCCGAGCTTTTGGAGAATGCGGCGGGCGGTGACGGCGGCGAAGACGAAAGCTGGCGCGATAGCGGGCACGATTTGGATGAAGCAATCGCGGAGCTGAAGGCGGCAAGCCTCGAGGCCAGCGCGGCAATCGCCGCACGCTTGACGGTGCTGTTGGCCGAGCTTGGCCGCGAACGCTGATCGCCGCTGAAACTCTGGCGCACCGCGAGGCGAGCCGATAAAACAGGCCGGCAGAACGTCCGGCCATTCTCCGCATTCGATCGAGCCCAAGGCCTTCGCTCAGTTATTTCCACCATGATTCAGATCACATTCATCGATTCCGGAGGGACCGCGCGCACAGTCGAGGGCGAGGTCGGTTCCACAGTCATGGAGACAGCGATCAAGAACGGGGTGCCCGAGATCGAGGCGGAATGCGGCGGCGCCTGCGCCTGCTCGACCTGCCACCTTTATATCGACGAGGCTTGGCGCGAAAAGGTCGGCGAGCCGTCGCCGATGGAAGAGGACATGCTCGATTTCGCCTACAACGTGCAGCCGAATTCGCGGCTATCGTGCCAGATCAAAGTCCGCGAGGACTTCAAGGGACTCACGGTGCGTACGCCCGATCGTCAAGCTTAGCTGGAACAAATCCAAGCGTCGCTGGCACGAATTCCGGACCGCCGAATTCAGCCTTCCCCTGCCGCTTTCAGCAGGCTAGACACTCGCCACCTCATCAACCCATCAATGAAGCGAAACTACGGATACGATATGAGTGAACCTATCAAGACCGATGTTGTTATCGTCGGCGCCGGGCCAATCGGCCTGTTCGCGGTATTCGAGCTCGGCTTGCTCGACATGAAATGTCACCTCGTCGACATTCTCGACAAAATCGGCGGCCAATGCGCCGAGCTCTATCCGGAAAAACCGATCTACGACATTCCCGGCATTCCCTATACGAGCGCGCATGGCCTCGTCGATGCTCTGCTGCAACAGATCAAACCGTTCAACGCGCAATATCATTTGAACGAAATGGTGGACACGGTGGAAAAGATCGGCGAGCCGCTGTTCCGCGTGAAAACCGATCAGGGCAATGTATTTGAGAGCAAGATCGTCGTCATCGCCGCCGGCGGCGGCTCGTTCCAGCCCAAGCGTCCGCCGATTCCCGGGATCGAGCCCTACGAAGGCAAGTCGGTGTTCTATGCGGTGCGCAAGATCGAGGCGTTCCGCGGCAAGCGCGTTCTCATCGTCGGCGGCGGCGACAGCGCGCTCGACTGGACGCTCAACCTTGCCCCGGTCGCGAGCCATCTCACGCTCCTGCATCGGCGCAGCGACTTCCGCGCCGCGCCCGACAGCGTCAACAAAATGATGGCGCTGGTCGGCGAGGGCAAAATCGATCTCGTCCTCGGGCAGGTAACCGCGCTCGCCGGCGAGCACGGTCAGATCGGCAAGGCCGTCGTCAAGAAAAGCGATGGCTCGTTGTCTGAAATTGCTTGCGACGCGTTGCTGCCGTTCTTCGGCCTGACCATGAAGCTCGGTCCGGTCGCCAATTGGGGTTTCGAGCTCAAGAACAACGAATTGATCCCCGTCGATACCGCCGCTTTCGAGACTTCGACGCCCGGTATTTTCGCTATCGGCGATATCAACTGGTATCCCGGCAAGCTCAAGCTCATTCTTTCCGGCTTCCACGAGGCGGCGCTGATGGCGCAGAAGGCCTACCACTACGTCTATCCAGAAAAACGGCTGGTGTTTCAGTACACCACGTCGTCTTCGAGCCTGCAGAAGAAATTGGGCGTTGTGCCTGAGCGTGCTGCGCCCGAGCGTGGTGCGCCTGAGCGTGCCGCGACCTGATTACGGCGCCCGCGGCGGCGTCGCTGCGGCGGCGGGCGGGGTTGCAGGCGCAGGCGCGATTGCAGGAGCAGGCGCTGGTGCCGTGGGCGGCGGCAGCGGCTCGGTCTCGACGGCGGGCGGCGCCGGTAGTCCGAGCACGCCGCGCACGGCCGGCAGTGCTGCGTCCGCCATCGCGGCATAGCCTTCGGCGGTGGGATGCACGGCGCCGCCGTACACGGCGCTGAGCACGCCCCACAACGCATCATGGATGTCGCTAGGTTTCAAGATCGCCGGCATGCCTTCGGGATAGGTCATGGCGGTGAAATAACTGTCATTCGCCGTCCTGATCCAGCGCGCCCGCGAGGCATAGGGCTGGTAGTTGCTGGGCGGCTCGCCGCATGCCATCGGATTGTCGGGGGCGACGTTCGGATCGGTTTGGAAGCTGTCACCGTTGGTCAAAAAGCAGTTACGATCGAATTCCGGATCGCTCGCCGCGCGCACACACATGCCGTGCCGCGTAAACGCCGCTTGATGGCCGTCGACGAAATTCATGCTTTCGGTCGCCGGATCGCGACAAGACTTGGTACCATCGCAGCTTGCGAGCGCCCTGATCCCGGGCAAAAATTTAGTGTCGACGAACTGCGCGGCGGCGCGTAGCCGATCGCTATCGGCGCCAAAGGCCGGATGAACGTCCAGGCCGTCGCGACCGCCCGGGCACGGCTTGTCTTCCGCTTGCATGGCGGGATTGGGGTAGGAAACAAAAACCACGCGGTTTAGATTGCCGCCGACAAGCGGCTTCAGCGCCGTACGCAGTTGTGAGAACTCGTCCGGGAGGTCCTCGGTTAGCGCCTTTTGCGAGTTGGCGACGCTGGCGATGGCGCCGCCCTGCCTGAGCAGGAGTTTCTCCGTAGTCGCATCGACAATGACATTGGCGACGAGCCCGGCGAAGTTCACGTCGTTGGCTCCGATCGTCAAAAGCATCATGTCGAGATTACGTTTGGGATCTTGGCGATGCACCGCGGCCATGACCTCTTTCAACTCGGCAAATTGTGCGGGCGCTGTGCCGGAGCACGTTTCGATACCCACCACCCAGGGACAGTCGTCGGCGCGTTGACCGGCGAACATGCCGGCACCGATCGTCGCTCCGGTGCACGCGAGCGGGACCAGAGTCACGGCAATGTGCGGTTGCTCGATGGCGAGGGCGAGCGTGGTGCGGACCTGATAGCTGTACAGCGAACGGTGGCAGGCGGGATTCATCCACCGCGCACCGTGGCGATCCCAGTCTCGCGCCGCACTGGAGCTCGCCGGTCCGTCTTCGCAGGAGCGATCGTCGTCGTAGCCGGCGCGGCTGGGACGGAAATATTGGCTGAAGCCGCCACTGAGAAACCTCCTGAAGCAGAAACCGCCTTCGAGCTCCACCGCCCGGTCCGGATTACCTTCGCCGGCGGCGATGGAATCGCCGAGCCCGGCAATGAAAATGTCACGCACCGCGATCTCGGTGCTGACGCGCTGCGCCGTGCCGTCGCCGAGCGGGATGTCGACGTAAGCGACGGTGGTGCGGCCCGAGGGCACACGCAGCTTGACCTCCTGATCGCACGGCGCGGTGGTCTGCTTGGAGGGGCCGTTGCCGTCATCGAAACTCCAGACGCAGTTCGCATCTTGCGGCACCGGTCCGGAAATCGTCACGCCGATCGGATGATCGCTCGGGACAAGGTAGTTCTCGCGCACGCCGTCCCGTTCGCAGGTCTCGACCAGGTTGCCGGAATTGTCGAGGCACAGATTGGCGACGATATCCTTGGCCCAACCGAGGCCGTCGGTCGCGCTCTCGAGCCGGCGCTCGGCGGCAAGAACGCCGTCGCCGCGGCTCGCCGCCGCCAGGCGCAGGAAATCGGCCTCGTTACGGAACAGGCGAAACCGGCTCTTCACCTCCCAAACGATATGAAAATCAGCCGTTCCCCCGAGCTGCGCAAACGCCGCATCGAGCGGTGCCATGGCGAAAAGCACTGCAAAAAACAGGGCCAGGAGGCTGGGAATGCGCATTTTCGTGGGTGGGGAGCGGGCGATGACCCTTCTAGCACCCGGCTTGCGGCGGAAATGTGAGGGCGGCATTAGGCACGCCAAGCGATAGACCTCATTATCCACTTGTCGCAAGCTATTGCCGCACGCAAGTTATTAGAATGCCGGATTGCTCGATTTTCGCCAAATGCGCCATCGCCGGCGGCGGCCCGGCCGGCATGATGCTCGGCTTTCTTCTGGCGCGCGCCGGCGTCGACGTCGTCGTGCTGGAAAAACATGCCGATTTCTTCCGGGATTTCCGCGGCGACACCGTGCATCCCTCGACGCTCCAGCTGATGTATGAGCTCGGCCTGCTCGATGAATTCCTCAAGCTGCCGCACCAGAAAGTTGAGAAGCTCACCGCGCAGATCGGCGCAGACCGGATCCGCATCGCCGATTTCACGCATCTGCCGACGCACTGCAAATTTGTCGCGCTAATGCCGCAATGGGACTTTCTCGATTTTCTCGCCGACCACGCTAAGCGCTACCGGACATTCGATTTGCGGATGCAAGCGGAAGCGACCGAATTGATCGAGGAAAGCGGACGCGTTGTAGGCCTGCGCGCAAAGACACCGGACGGCACACTCACGATCCGGGCCGATCTCGTCGTCGGCGCCGATGGGCGGCATTCGACGGTGCGCGAAAAAGCCGGTCTGACAAGCGACGATTACGGCGCGCCGATGGATGTGCTGTGGTTCCGCGTCACGCGCAAACCGAGCGACAATGCCGATACATTCGGCCACGTCGAGGCCGGCAAAATGCTGGTCATGCTGGATCGCGGTGCGTACTGGCAGTGCGCTTACGTCATTCCCAAAGGCGGTATCGAAACCGTCAAAGCGAAGGGCCTTGACGCATTCCGCGACGCCGTCGTCGGGATGTCGCCGTTCCTCGCGGACCGTATTGGCGAGTTGAAAAGCTGGGATGACGTAAAGCTCCTGACCGTCACTGTCGATCGCTTACGGCAGTGGTCACGGCCGGGCCTTATCTGTATCGGCGACGCCGCGCACGCGATGTCGCCGATCGGCGGCGTCGGCATCAATGTCGCGGTGCAAGACGCAGTGGCCGCCGCGAACCGGCTCGCCGCGCCGCTTAAGTCCGGTACGCTGACGGATGGCGATCTTCAGGCCATCCAAGATCGGCGTACTCTGCCGGTTCGTTTCACGCAGTGGCTTCAACTTACCGCGCAGAATCGGGTTGTTCGCCGGGTGTTGAAGAGCGAGCGGCGACCAAAGCCGCCGCTCGTGTTCAAATTGTTTGGGATTTTTCCCCTCCTGCAGCGCATTCCGGCGCGGTTACTCGGTATCGGCATCCGGCCGGAACACGTCCACACCCCGGATGCGGCATCGGCGCTTTAACGCCGCCGCAATTCCGCGTCGGTGCGGGCGAGGATTTCGACGAGACTCGCCTCGGCCTCCGCGTCACCCTCAAGTCGCTTGCCGACGGCTTCGCGCAGATGATCGAGGGCGGCCTCGACGAGCGGCGGTAACGTACGCCGATTATCGCGTTCGCCGCGCGCGTCGCGCCGCCAGCGATTAATGCGTTCGCCGAGCGCGCTCAGCCGGTCAAGCACGACGTCGGCGAGATCGCGATTGGTTTCAAGATAGGCGCGGCCTTCCTCGGTGATGGTGTAGAGTTTTTTGCTGCCTTCGGTCGACGCGGTGACGCAGCCAGCTTCTTCCAGGTAGGTCAGCGTCGGATAGACGATGCCGGGGCTTGGGCTATACCAGTCGGCGGTCTTCTCCTCGACCAGTTTGATGATTTCGTAGCCGTGGCGCGGCGCTTCGGCGATCAGCGCGAGCGCGACAAGGCGCAAATCGCCCTGCGCCAGCATGCGCCCGGCGCGCATGTCGTCCGGGTTCATTTCGCCTCGTCCACCGCCGCCGTGCCGTCCGCCGAAACCGAAGCCGCCGAAGCGGCGACGATGGTGCCGGCCCGCGGCCCATCGGCCGCCGTAAGATTCACAATGTCCGTGCATTTCTGGGTTCTCCTAACTACAAGATATATCTTTAGATAGATCATAATGAGTTATAACGCAAGATATATCTTCAGACGACAAAATTTGCTTTGGCGACAGGGGTTTGCGGACAAACACGACACGGATGGCCGTAGCGGTGGCGCAGTGGTCGGGACTAGAATGGCCCGATGTTCGCGACCTTTTTCCACGAGCTGAAACAGGCCGGTGTCCCAGTGACGCTGCGTGAATACCTCACGCTCATGGAGGCGATGGAGCGGGACATCGCCGGCCGCCGCGTCGAGGATTTTTACTATTTGTCGCGTTCGGCGCTGGTGAAGGACGAGCGCAATCTCGACAAGTTCGATCGCGTGTTCGGTCACGTGTTCAAGGGCCTCGATCTCGTCGAAGACGCGCTGACCGCCGAAATCCCGATCGAGTGGCTCAAGAAGCTGACCGAGAAATATCTTACCGACGAAGAAAAGAAGCAGATCGAGGCATTGGGCGGCCTCGAAAAACTTCTTGAGACGCTGCGCCAGCGGCTCGCCGAGCAGAAGGGCCGGCACCAGGGCGGCAAGAAGTGGATCGGCACCGCGGGCACATCGCCCTTTGGCGCATACGGCTACAATCCCGAAGGCGTGCGCATCGGTCAGGACACGAACCGCAATTTTCGCGCCGTGAAGGTATGGGACAAGCGCGAGTTCAAGGACCTTGCCGGCGACGTCGAGCTCGGCACCCGCAACATCAAGATCGCGCTGCGCCGCTTGCGTAAATTCGCGCGCACCGGCGCGCCCGACGAGCTCGATCTCGACGGCACCATCAAGGGCACCGCGCACAAGGGCTATCTCGATATTTTGATGCGGCCGGAGCGGCACAACACGATCAAGGTGCTGCTGTTCCTCGACGTCGGCGGTTCGATGGATTGGCACGTCAAGGCGACCGAGGAATTGTTCTCCGCCGCCAAGACCGAGTTCAAGCACCTCGTTTATCTCTACTTCCACAATTGCCTCTACGAGAAAGTGTGGAAGCAGAATGCGCGACGCTGGACCGAGACGACGCCGACCTGGGACGTGCTGCACACTTTTCCGCACGACTACAAGGTGATCTTCGTCGGCGACGCCTCGATGTCGCCCTACGAGATCGTGGCGCCGGGCGGCTCGGTCGAGCATTTCAATGAAGAAGCGGGCCGCGCCTGGATGGAGCGCGTCGCCGCGACTTATCCGGCGTGCGTGTGGCTCAATCCGGTGCCGGAGCGCGAATGGGAGACGACGGCCTCGATCCGGCTGATGCGGCAAGTTCTCGGCGGGCGGATGTTTCCGCTCACGATCGAGGGCTTAGACGCGGCGATGCGGGAGTTGGGGAGATAGTTCCATACCGATAGGAGGTGCTCATGGCGACCGAAACGAGCACGACCGAATCTGGCACCGTCGTGGTGCGCGAAACCGGGCGGGGCCAGTTCCAGCAGGAGATTATCTCCGGCCCGCATCGTCTCACCGCGGACGAACCGGTCAGCGCGGGCGGGCTCGATACCGGGCCAGGTCCGTACGATCTCCTGCTCGCGGCGCTCGGCGCGTGCACATCGATGACGCTGCGGCTTTACGCCGACCGCAAGAAGTTGCCGCTGCACTCGCACGCAGGTCCGGCTGCGCCACAGCAGGATTTACGCCACCGATTGCGCCGAATGTGAAACTAAGGAAGGCATGCTCGACCGCATCGAGCGCGTCATTACGCTTGAGGGCAATCTTGATGCCGAACAGCGCGCGCGGCTCATGGAAATTGCCGACAAGTGCCCGGTGCACCGCACATTGAAATCGGAGATCGATATCCGCACGGTGGAGGAGCCGGCGAGGCCGTAGGCGGGCTACTTATTCTTGGTCCTCACCGCCGCGATCACCTCCGGTATCGCCGCATCGTTGCCCGGCGCCATGATGTGCACGCCAGCGACGCCGGGAATGCTCGAAAGCTCTTCGATGAATTCGACGCAGATGCGCACGCCTTCGCGCGCGGGGTCGCTGGCCTTCTCCAGGCGCGCGATCATCGCGTCGGGGACGATGGTGCCGTAGAGGTGGCTCTTCATCCAGGCGGCCGACTTCGCCGAGCGCAGCGGATTGACGCCGATGAGAATAGCAAGCTGCTTGGTGACGCCTGCCTGCTCCAAGGCGGCGACGTAACGGCGTACAATTCCGGCATCCATGCAGAACTGGGTCTGCGCGAATTGCGCGCCGGATTTGATCTTGCCGAGAAGCGCATTCGGCTGCCAGCCCGCGGGTGGATCGATCGGCACGTCAGCGGCGCCGATAAAGAAGTCAGCCTTGCCCAAAACCTTGCGTCCGGTCGGCAGTGTACCGTCGTCGCGCAGCCGGCGCGCGGTCTCGATCAGCATCTTTGAATCGATATCGAAGACCGGCTTGGTGTCGGGCTGATCGCCGGCTTTCGGATCGTCGCCGGTAAGAAGCAGCAAGTTGCGGATGCCGAGCGCCGCCGCGCCCATCAACTCGCTCTGCAGCGCGATGCGGTTCTTGTCACGGCAGGTGATCTGGAGAACGGGTTCGATGCCGGCGCCGAGGAGGAGGCTCGCCGCCGCGAGCGCGCTCATATGCGCGCGGGCGCCGGCGCCGTCCGTGACGTTCACCGCGTCGGCTAGGCCTTTCAGTCCGGCCGCCTTGCGCAAAAGCTCCTGCGCGTCGCACGACACTGGCGGCGCCAGCTCCGCTGTTAGGACGAATCGGCGGTTAGGCCCGTCTTGGCGCAGGCGTTCTTGCAATGTGTGGGGCAGGGGGGTGGTTTGCTCGTTCATCGCCGCAAGAGCGCATATATGCTTTGCGGCATTACATCAATTCCGCCGTTAAATGCCCCTTGCATGGTCCCTTTTCTGGACAGCCAAGCGGTGTCTGGCTACAGAGTTGCCCAATATGACTGGCGTCAACGATATCAGGTCGGCCTTCCTCGGCTACTTCGCGCGCGAGGGGCACGAAGTCGTGCCGTCTTCGCCGCTCGTGCCGCGCAACGATCCGACACTGATGTTCACCAATGCCGGCATGGTGCAGTTCAAGAACGTCTTCACCGGCCTAGAAAAACGACCGTATTCGCGCGCGGTGACGGCGCAGAAATGCGTCCGCGCCGGCGGCAAGCACAACGACCTCGATAACGTCGGCTATACCGCGCGCCACCACACCTTCTTCGAAATGCTCGGCAATTTCTCGTTCGGCGATTATTTCAAGGAGCGCGCGATCGAGCTCGCCTGGAATCTGGTAACGAAGGAATACGGCGTTGCGGCGGATAAGTTGCTGGCGACCGTCTATATCGACGACGATGAAGCGTTCAAGCTCTGGAAAAAAATCACCGGCCTGCACGACAAGAAGATTCTCCGCATTGCCGGCAGCGATAATTTCTGGGCCATGGGCGACACCGGGCCATGCGGTCCGTGCTCCGAGATTTTCTACGATCACGGCGAGCATATTTGGGGCGGTCCGCCTGGCAGTCCCGAAGCGGAGGGCGATCGCTTCACCGAAATCTGGAACCTCGTCTTCATGCAGTACGAGCAGCTTGCCGACGGCAGGCGCCTCGAGCTGCCGCGGCCGTCGATCGATACCGGCCTGGGACTCGAGCGCATGGCCGCCGTGCTGCAGGGCACCTACGACAACTATCAGATCGACCTGTTCCGGGCGCTGATTGAGGCTGTCGCCGATCTCACCCACGTCAAGCCTGACGGCGAGCGCAAGGCTTCGCATCGCGTCATCGCCGACCATTTACGCGCCAGCGCGTTTCTGATCGCGGATGGCGTGCTGCCGTCGAACGAAGGCCGCGGTTACGTGCTTCGCCGCATCATGCGCCGCGCCATGCGCCACGCCGAACTCCTTGGCGCCAAGGAGCCGCTGATGTGGCGGCTCGTGCCGGTCCTCATCCGCGAGATGGGCCAGGCCTATCCGGAATTGCATCGCGCCGACGCGCTCATCACCGAGACGTTGAAGCTTGAAGAGGTTCGGTTTCGCCGTACGCTCGAGCGCGGTCTCGCGATCCTCGACGAGGCGAGCAAGACGCTGAAGAAAGGCGACATGTTCGACGGCGTAACGGCGTTTACGCTTTACGACACCTACGGCTTTCCGCTCGATTTGACGCAGGATGCGCTTCGGCCGCGCGGCATCGGCGTCGACATCGCGGCGTTCACCGACGCCATGGAGGAACAGCGCAAGAAAGCGCGCGCCTCCTGGGCGGGCTCAGGCGAGGCGGCGGACGAGGCGGTGTGGTTTGCGCTGCGCGAAAAACTCGGCCCGACGGAATTTCTCGGCTACGAAACCGAATCCGCCGAGGCCGTCGTGTCGGCGCTGGTGCGGGACGGCAAAGAAGTTGCCGCACTGAAAAAGGGCGAGAGCGGCGCCGTCGTGCTCAACCAGACACCGTTCTACGGCGAGTCCGGCGGACAGGTCGGCGATACTGGCGTCGTGAAAGGCGACGGCGTGCGTTTCAAGGTAACCGACACGCAAAAGCATCTCGGTGATCTGTTCGTGCACATTGGCACCGTTGAGGAAGGCACACTGAAAACGGGCGCGGCGGTTGCGCTCGAGGTCGATCACGTCCACCGCGGCGCGATCCGAAAGAATCATTCCGCGACGCATCTCCTCCACGAAGCGCTGCGGCAAGTGCTTGGCGATCACGTGGCGCAGAAGGGCTCGCTGGTGGCGCCCGACCGCCTACGCTTCGATTTCTCGCATCCCAAGCCCATGAGCAACGACGAGATCGAGCGTGTGGAAGATATTGCCAACGATATCGTGCTGCAGAACTCGCCGGTAACGACGCGGGTGATGGCGCTCGACGATGCACGGGACTCCGGCGCGCGCGCTTTGTTCGGCGAGAAATACGGCGACGAAGTCCGTGTGGTCGCCATGGGCGAGCCAGGCGGCAATACAATGGGCTGGTCGGTCGAACTATGCGGCGGCACCCACGTCAAGCGCACCGGCGATATCGGGCTGATATCAATTAGCTCCGAGAATGGAGTTAGTTCAGGTGTGCGTCGTATTGAGGCAATCACCGGAAACGCGGCGCGCAAGAACGCAAACAATTTCATTTCGATTGTTCGTACTACGGCGTCTGCTTTACGCACGAGTCCGGAAAGCGTTGTAGAGCAGGTTCAACGGATTCTTGAGGAACGGAAGCGAGTGGAGCGCGAGCTTTCCGACGCAAAGAAGAAGCTAGCTATGTCAGGGGGCGGCGACGGCAAACGCGACGGCGCCGACGGCGTTCGCACCGTCGGGGATGTGAAGCTCATGGCCCGTGCGGTGGAGGGGATCGATCTCAAGGACCTGCGCAGTCTCGCCGACGAAGGCAAGAAAAAAATGGGCTCCGGCATTGTGGCGATTGTCGGCGTCAGCGACGACGGCAAAGCCGGCATCGTGGTCGGCGTCACCGACGATCTTGTCGCCCGCTTTAACGCCGTCGATCTCGCGCGCAAGGGCGCCGAGGCGCTCGGCGGCAAGGGCGGCGGCGGCAGGCCGGATATGGCGCAGGCCGGCGGTCCCGACGGATCTAAGGCGGACGCAGCGCTCGCAGCGATTGAGGCTGCGCTCGGCGGCTGAATGCCGCAATCCTTTGATGGGGTCCGGCGATGGCCGAAGTCCATTTCACCAGCCATCTGCGAAGCCTGGTTCCGGAGGGCCCGCTGTCGGCGTCAGGCACGACGGTCGGCGAAGCACTGGCGAACGTGCTTGCAAAACAGCCGCATGTCCGTGGCTATGTGCTCGACGAGCGCGGCGAGTTGCGCAAGCACGTCTGCATCTTTGCCGACGGCGAGCGGCTGGCGCGGGATTCGGCGCTGTCGCGAAGTATCGGTCCGGATTCGAAGCTTTATGTGATGCAGGCGCTGTCGGGCGGGTGAAGTCAACGGAGTGAGGCGGTGATGAGCGATCGGCTATTGGTGGCGACACGCAAAGGCCTGTTCACGCTCGAGCGCAAGCAATCGGGCTGGGCGGCAAATCTGATCGGTTTTGCCGGCATTCCGGTGACCAATGCGCTGCGCGACAATGGCTCCGTCTACGCCGCGCTTAAGCACGGCCACTTCGGGCCGAAGCTGCATCGCTCCGACGACGACGGACGCACTTGGCATGAACTGCCGGCGCCGGCATTCCCGGCCGATGCAGCGGGGGCGCCATCATTGTTCCAGATCTGGTCGCTCGACGCGGGCGGGCGTCATCATCCGGATCGGCTCTGGATCGGCGCAATTCCAGCGGGCTTGTTTCGCTCCGACGATCGCGGCGAGAGCTGGCAACTCGTGTCATCGCTCTGGAATGTTCCCGAGCGCGCGCGCTGGTTTGGCGGCGGTTATGACGCCGCCGGCATTCACAGCGTCTCGCCGGACCCGCGCGATGCGGACCGCGTATTTGTCGCGATCTCGTGCGGCGGCGTATGGGAGACCCGCGACGATGGCGCGACTTGGACCGTGCTCGGCAAGGGGCTCGTCGCGCCCTATGTGCCGCCGGAGCAGGCCGAGGACTCGGCGATCCAGGACCCGCATCGCGTGGTGCGCTGCGCGGCGGCGGCGGACGTCATGTGGATGCAGCACCATGCCGGCATCTACCGCTCGACCGATGCCGGTGCGCATTGGCGCCGGCTCGCGCTACCGTGCGACGATTTCGGCTTCGCCGTGGTGGCGCATCCGCGCGACCCGCAGACCGCGTGGTTTGTGCCGGCGATCAAAGATGAGATCCGCATGCCGCGCGATGGCGCGTTCTGCGTGACGCGGACGAGCGACGGCGGCAACAGCTGGGAAATTATGCGTGAAGGCCTGCCGCAGCGCGACGCCTACGATCTGATCTACCGTCATGGGCTCGATGTCGACGAAAGCGGCAAGCGGCTTGCCATGGGCTCGACCACGGGCGCGTTGTGGACCAGCGCCGACGGCGGCGAAAGCTGGGACCTCGTCAACGCGCATCTGCCGCCGATTTATTCCGTGCGGTTCGTCTAGGGCCTGCCCCAAGCGGTCTCACAGCTCGACGATCATACCGTCTTCTGCGGTCTCGTACGGAAGCTTGGCGCACTGCGCCAGCATGTCGTTGCTCATGTGAGTCAGGATGAGCCGCTTTGGATTAATTTGTCCGAGATGCTGCTCGAGCAAATTCAGCGCCATATGACCTGTCACCGTTCTATTCCGCGTATACGCTTCGCAAATGAAGAGGTCGGCGTCGCGGCCGACATCGATAAGAGAGTCCGTCCACTGTGTGTCTCCGGAAAAAGCAATGATCTTGCCTTCGGCTTCGAACCGGAAACCAAGACAAGGGCCGGCGCGATCGTCATGCACGACATGGAAGGCTGTTACATGCAGATGGCCGATCGCGCTACGCTTGCCCATTTCCAATTCTCGTAGCGTCACCGGAAACGACCATGCCATGGCCTTCGCTCCCGGAAAGGCGATGTCCATGATGTCTCCATAGCGCGATTTTAGGCTGGGAGGTCCTACAACGGTGAGGCCATGCTTACGTTTGAGGACATAGTTCGAGTCCAGGATGAAGAAGGGCAGTCCGCCGACGTGATCGGCGTGAAAGTGCGAGATGAAAATGGTGCTGACGTCATTTGGATTGATCGCAAGCTTGTTCATGGAAACAAGCGATGTCGCGCCGCAATCGATCAATGCGTTGATCTCGTTGCCGACGAGATGAAAGCACGTGTTGGATCGTCCGCCCGAGCCGAAGGCATCGCCGCAGCCGACGAATTGCAGGTGCATGAAAGGGCCTATGAAGTTACTGCGTTCGCGGCGAGTTCCGGCCGTTAGGCACGGAGATGAGTTGGCGAGTGTCGCGTCAAGGCGCGAAGCAGTCCGTGATCTCTATCACAATAGAGCGCCGGCCCCCGAGATTCGGGTAACCAGGTCAAGTATTTGTCTTGTCATTGATTTTTACCTTTACCCGCTTTGTTTATGGTTCCGGTAGAGCGCGCAAGCCATGGATGCGATAGTGCGGACGCGATAGTATAGTGTGGGCGTTGCGCCTTGATCGCAACACAAACCGGCGCATTGTTCCGCTCGGCTAGGCTTAAGGGGACCTCGGGTGCAGCTTCGCTTGAATCGCTCCGGCTTGCTGGCGGCGCTGGCGACGGCCGTCGCGCTCTCCGGCTGCGCCGACGTCGATTGGGAGAGCCCCCAATCATGGTTCGCCAAGCCGCTCGATGTATCGGGGCGTAGCGCCGGCTATACTTTCTCGGAACTGCAAGAAACGAGACAGCGGCAGCGTCCGATTACCGCGAACGATCTCGTCAACGGCAACGGGTCTTGTCCGGCGCCGCCGGTTCCGCAAGCTCCGACGCCTGCACCCGGCAGCCCAGCGGCTGCCCCATTGGCGCCGGCCGCGGACACCGCCTCTCTGCTCGGCGGCGGCATCGCGGTCGGCATGAGCGAATGTGACGTCGTGTTCCGCGCCGGCCAGCCGAGCGCGGTCCAAATCGGCAGGATGCCGAACGGCGATCGCACAGCGGTGCTGACCTTTAATGCCGGACCGCGCGCCGGCGTCTATCGTTTCGAGAGCGGCGCGCTTCGGGAAATGGATAGCGTTCCAATGGCGGCGGCTCCGCCGCAGACTGCAAAAAAGAAGGCCGCTAAATCGGCCAAGGCGACCAAGCCGAACAAGCCGCAAAAAAAGAACGACACGTAGCCGACGGTTGGCTGACATTTCGCAACCCGCCTGCGGCAATGCAGACCTCGATTAACAACGGCTCCAGCCGCCAAGGCCGGGGCCGTCGTTTGTAACTGCAGCAATCGGATCGCGATCAATAGCAGCGATTGACCCAGCGCAACGCCGGTCCGTAAGGCGTGTAGACCCAGCGCCGCACCATGCAGCCGCCATAACCCGGGCCGGCATAAACGCGAACGATGGGGTAGCCCCAGCCACCATGCCAGCCGCCATAGCCCCAGGCCGATGCGGAATTGGGTGCAAGTGCGACAACGCCGAGCGTAACGCTGGCGGCGAGTGCCAAGATCGTCTTGCGCAGCATTTGAATTCTCCTTGGTCTGACGTTGTATAACGTCGATGTCTGTTAGTGAGGCGAAGCGGCCTCCCGGTTCATGACGCCGATATTGGAGGGTCGTGCCTGAACCGGCGCTGAGAGCAAGATTTATTGCAGATTTATCAAACTGAACGCGGGGTCGATGCTTCGTTCACGCCGCATTCATGCAGGATGCGCCCGCGCTTGCCGCGATCCAGAGCTGAGGTTATAAGCCCGGCGCGGTTTCACGCCGCGTTCATAATTCCCCAAAGGACGATCTGATGGCGATCGAGCGTACGTTTTCGATCATCAAGCCGGATGCGACCGCTCGCAATGTGACGGGCGCCATTAACGCGATGATTGAAAAGGCGGGTTTGCGCATTGTGGCGCAGAAGCGGATAAAGATGTCCCGCGAGCAGGCCGAGACGTTCTACGCCGTCCATCGCGCGCGACCGTTCTTTGGCGAACTCGTCGACTTCATGACTTCGGGACCGGTCGTCGTGCAGGTGCTCGAAGGCGAGAATGCCGTCGCAGCCTATCGCGATCTCATGGGCGCGACTGATCCGGCCAAAGCCGCGCCCGGGACGATCCGCAAGGTGCACGCCATATCGATCGGAGAAAACTCGGTGCACGGCTCCGACGCCGCCGATACTGCGCAGAAGGAAATCGCTCAGTTCTTCGCCGGCAATGAAATCGTCGGCTGAGACCGGCCGTGATGAGCTCGATTGCTGAATATTTCAATCCCGCGCTGTGGCGCGATTTGCTCCATGCCGGCGTCGAGCAATTAGGCTACACGGCGTTCTGGTTCGCCGTGCTGCGCATCATCTTCGTCAATTTCCTGCTGTCCGGCGACAACGCCGTCGTCATCGCCATGGCCTGCCGCGGCTTGCCGCCGCCGCAACGGCGCTGGGGCTTGGTTATCGGCGCCGGCGTCGCCGTGATCCTGCGCATCATCCTCGTTGGCGTGCTGACGCGGCTGATGCTGCTGCCTTACCTCAAACTGGTTGGCGGGGTTGCGCTGATCTTCATCGCCGCCAAGCTGATCGTGCCCGAGGAGGCGGAGCGAGACGAAATTCAAGCGGTGGCGCATTTGTGGCGCGCGGTCATGATCATCGCAATTGCCGATATCATCATGAGCGTCGACAACATGGTCGCCATTGCCGCGATCGCGCAGGGCAACCTTTTGTTGCTCGCGATCGGCCTTGCCGTTTCCATTCCGCTGATCGTGGCGGGCGCGGCTTTGATCATGGCGCTTCTGAACCGCTTTCCAATCATGGTTTGGGCCGGCACGGCGCTTCTCGGCTGGGTTGCCGGCGAGATCATTGTAGACGATCCGGTGTTGTCCGGACATGCGGCGGCCGCTTTCGGCGCACAACTGACGCAGCAGATCGAATTTGCCGCGCCCGGCACTGGCGCGGCGCTTGCGATTGCCGCGGGCGGGTTGTGGCGGTGTTGGCACGAAATCAGGGTGAATGCCGCAGGCCGGGAAGCCGGCGGCGCATAGTGCAGGATTGCGAAACTTATTCTTAGGCGTGCGGAAAAGAGCAGCGCATTTTCACTGCTGGCGTAAATCTCGTCGTTACGATGTTCGCATCGTAAGCGATCGGCGTTTCCGTCCGGCCCGTGCAGCCATGCTTGCGCCGCATTTTTGAGGCTTGCTCGCCGGGCAATCGGATTTTGGCCATCCGGCTGGTGCTGACTTGTCGACAAATGCGTTTCGGACTTTCCCCCAAATCTGGCTTGTGGCGCTCGTCGCGGATTTGCACGCCAAATCTTTTGGCTGACGTGCAATGACTGCGCCGGGGTCTTCGCTGACATCTGGAATGATTTAGGAGACAGACGATGCAGAAGGGCACCGTCAAGTGGTTTAATTCGACCAAGGGCTACGGGTTCATCAAGCCGTCGAGCGGAGATAAGGATGTCTTCGTCCACATTTCCGCCGTCGAGCGTGCCGGCTTGCGCTCGCTGAATGAAGGCCAGGAGGTCGAGTTCGAACTTGTCACCAACCGCGGTCGGACCTCGGCGGAAAATCTGAAGGTTGCGTGAATCAATACCGGGGAAAACCCCGTTCTCGTCGCCCCCGGTTTCGCACTCGGGGGCTTTTTGTTTATGTGCAGACCAAAGCTACGCGCCGTTATCTTTGCTGGCGGGAACAAACGTTGCCGCGCCTTCGGCCACCAGGCGCAGCGCCTGCGGATAAATGCGGTGCTCGACTTCGAGCACGCGCGCAGCGAGCGCCTCTTCGGTGTCGTCTTCCATCACCGGGACCGAGTCCTGGACGATGATCGGTCCGGAATCCGTCTCCGGAACGACGAAGTGCACGGTGGCGCCGTGCCGCTTTACACCGGCTTGCAGCGCGCGGCGATGGGTCTGGAGCCCCTTGAATTGTGGCAACAGCGCCGGGTGAATGTTGAGCATGCGACCGCTCCAGCGCGTAACGAACCGTGGCGTGAGGAGCCGCATGAAGCCTGCCAGACAGACAATGTCGATCCGCTGCGCGGCAAGCTCGGCATCGAGCGCCCGTTCGAAGGCTTCGCGGTCATCACCGAACGGCCGGTGATCGACCAGCGCGGTTGCAATTCCGGCTTCGCGCGCGCGGCCGAGACCCAAAGCGTCGGGCCGGTTCGACACGACGAGCGCGATTTCCGCCGGATAATCTTTCGCCTTGGCCGCTTCGATCAGCGCCGTCATATTCGAACCACGGCCGGAGATGAGCACCGCGACGCGCTTTTTGGCCATGCGGCTCACCGGGCCAGATCGAGGTGCCCGCGAAATCCGACGGCGCTGCCGGCGCCCGCAACGACTTCGCCGAGCCGAACCACCGCTTCGCCATTCTTGGCAAGGCATTCGCTTGCAGCGTCCGCACCATCGCGATCCAGCACGGCGATCATGCCGATGCCGCAGTTGAAAGTGCGGAGCATTTCCTGCTCGCTGATGTTCCCTACTGTTGCGAGCCATTTGAATACCGGCGAGACGGGAACGCGAGCAAGCTCCAGGGAGACGCCAAGTCCCTGCGGCAGCACGCGCGGAATGTTCTCGGTGAAACCGCCGCCGGTGATATGCGCGAGCGCCTTGACGGCTTTGGTCGCACGGATCGCGGCGAGGCAGGAGCGCACATAGAGCCGCGTCGGTGTCAGCAGCGCTTCGCCCAAACTCCGCGAGCGCTCGAATGGCGCGGGACTGTCCCAGGTCAGCCCGGCCGTGGCGGCAACGCGGCGCACCAGCGAGAACCCGTTCGAATGCACGCCCGTCGACGCAAGCCCAACCACGACGTCGCCCGGGGCAATGTCGGCGCGCGGCAGCACGTCCTTGCGTCCCACGGCGCCCACGGCGAAGCCGGCAAGGTCGTAATCGTTGCCCTGATAGACGCCCGGCATTTCCGCGGTTTCGCCGCCGATCAGCGCGCAACCCGCCTCGCGGCATGCCGCCGCCACGCCTTTCACCACCGCCGCACCGACAGTCGGATCGAGCTTGCCGCAAGCGAAATAATCAAGGAAAAACAATGGCTCGGCGCCTTGCACGACGAGGTCATTGACCGACATCGCGACGAGATCGATGCCGATCGTGTCGTGGCGTGAGGTTTCGATCGCAATTTTGACTTTGGTGCCGACACCGTCAGTCGCGGCGACCAGGATCGGGTCGGTGAAACCGGCAGCTTTCAGATCGAACAGCCCGCCAAACCCGCCGATTTCGGCGTCGGCCCCGGCGCGCGCCGTTGCGCGCACCAACGGCTTGATCAATTCCACCATGCGGTTGCCGGCATCGATATCGACGCCGGCGGCCGCGTAGCGTGCCTCATCCACGAATGCCACCAATTCGGACAAAGACGAGCCTCCCCTCCGGGGAAGGCCACCGACGCGCCTCCTACGTCGGAATCGCCGGGTGTGCAAGCGGACGCGCGCCGCTATATTGCGCCGTTCGATTATGGTGCGCCGGGGCGCGGTTTGAGTATCCCAAATCTCATCACGTTGGGGCGGATCCTGCTGGTGCCGGTCGTGGTCTGGGTGATCACGTCGGGCGAGATGCGCATTGCGTTTTTCCTGTTCCTGGCGGCCGGAATCAGCGATGCCGTCGACGGCTTCCTTGCCAAGAACTTCCACATGGCAAGCGAGCTTGGCGCCTATCTCGATCCGCTGGCCGACAAGGCCCTTATCGTATCGATCTATATTGCGCTGGGCGTCGCTGGCGCGCTGCCGATCTTCCTCGTCATCCTCGTCGTGTCGCGCGATATCATGATTATCAGCGCCTTCCTTCTGTCCTGGCTCGTGGGCAGGCCGATGCCGATCCGGCCGCTTTTGGTGTCGAAAGCCAACACTGTGGCCCAAATCCTACTCGCCACCCTGGTGCTGGCCGAACAGGCCTTCAGTTTCAACGCCGGTATAGTCACGATACTGACCATGGCGCTGGTCGTCGTCTTGACCTTGCTTTCGATCGCCTTCTATCTCGCGGAGTGGGTCCGCCATATGAACTCGTTCGGCGCCGGTCACTGATTGCGTCGAGCATGATCACGAAAAGTGGATGCCGATTTTCGGTTAAGATCATGCTCAATTGAATAGTCAGCTTCGAGGGAGCGCAATGCAGTTTGAGCGCAACATCGTGTTCTGGAGCGCCGCGCTCGCCATTTTCGTCGGCTTGTTGTGGGTGTTGAGCCCCATACTGCTGCCATTTGTACTCGGCATGGCGATCGCCTACCTGCTCGATCCGCTCAACAGAAGGCTGACCAAACGCGGCATGAGCCGGTCGCTGGCTTCGTTCATCATTCTTGCCGGATTTGTGCTTGCTTTCGTGCTGCTGCTTTTCCTGATTACTCCGCCGCTGGTGCGGCAGCTTTCTTCCTTCGTCGACAATTCGCCCGCCTACGCGCAGCGTTTGCAGGCTCTGGTGAGCGACCCGAACCATCCGTGGCTCAAGCGCGTCGTCGGTGACAATCTCGCCAGCGGGTCCGCCGGCGATCTCATGAACCAGGCGATGGGCTATTTGACCAGCGTCCTTGCTTCGCTGTGGGCGAAAGGGCAGACGCTGATTTCGATCTTTTCGCTTCTAATCATTACACCGGTTGTCGCGTTCTATCTGGGCTGCGATTGGGATCGGATCGTGCTCAGTGTCGATGAATTAATACCGCTAAAGCAGCGCGAAACGGTGCGCGGTCTGGCTCGCGAGATCGATGCATCCATCTCAGCCTACGTCCACGGCCAGTCCGGACTTTGCCTGATCTTGGGCTCCTATTATGCGGTCGGTTTGACTCTGGCGGGCTTAAGCTTCGGCTTTCTCATCGGTGTGGTTTGCGGGCTCATCAGTTTCATTCCTTATGCCGGCTCGCTGACCGCGCTCGTCGTCTCGCTCTGCGTCGCCCTCGCGCAGTTCTTCCCGGAATGGGGCAGAATCGTTATGGTCGTAGGGATCGTCCTCGTCGGCCAGTTCTTCGAAGGCAATGTGCTCTCGCCGAAGCTCGTCGGCCACAGCGTCGGGCTGCATCCGGTCTGGCTCATGTTCGCGCTGTTTGCTTTCGGCTATCTGTTTGGATTCGTCGGACTGTTGCTGGCCGTTCCGCTAGCGGCGGCTACCGGAGTGCTGATCCGATTTGCGCTGCGGCGCTATCTGGCAAGTCCGCTGTATACCGGAACCCGGCCATCATAAGCCTCATGCCACTTCCCCCGCGCCAGCTTGCGTTCGCGCTCGATCACGCCGAAAGCTATGCGCGCGAAGATTTTCTATCGGGATCCTGCAATGAAAGCGCCCTCGCGCTGATTGACGCCTGGCCGGATTGGCCGGCGCGCGCCATCGCGCTGTTCGGACCGGAGGGATCCGGCAAAACCCATTTGGCGACGATCTGGGCAGCGGCGGCGGGTGCGCGTGTCGTTTCCGCACGCACCCTCGGCGAGATCGACGTTCCAGCCGCGCTCGCGACCGGTGCGCTGGTTGTCGAGGATGCCACGGCTGTCGCGGACGAGCGGGCGCTATTCCATCTGATCAACCTCGCTCGCGAGGAAGGCGCATTTCTGCTCTTTACCGCACGTACCGCGCCGTCGCTCTGGCCGATCGCGATGCCGGATGTCGTCTCGCGGCTGCGGGCGTTTCCGGTAGTAACGCTGCACGCCCCGGAGGATGCAATGCTGCGTGGCGTCATGGTGAAGCTTGCCGCCGATCGCCAGCTGCCGCTTGACGAGAGCGTGGTCGGCTATCTCTCGACCCACATCGAGCGGTCGTTCGCGGCGGCCCGCGCAGCGGTCATCGCTTTGGATAAAGAAGCATTACGCCAAGGCCGGCCCCCGAGCCGGGCATTGGCCGCCGAAATGTTCCATTCTGTCTAGCGGTTCCGGTTATGGCGCGGCCAAGCACCGCGATTTCGTCCGCTTTCCTTGCCACGGCGTTCTTTCTCCGCGACGGGCTTGACGGCAGCGGCGCCGTGCCGCGTTATCTCAACCAATTGCATTCATGGGATTGTTACCAAAAGTGGCCAACATAGCGCTCGAGGAGCACGGATCTGCCATGGCCGACCGCGGCCAAGCCACTGCCGTTGCACGAGAATCAGGAACCGTGCGGCGGCTGGAAGAGCCGTTGCGGTCGGTGGAGCCGGCTGCGCCGCACACCGCGTCGGATCTGGCCTCCAGTCCAGACCGTTTCATCAATCGTGAGTTGTCGTGGCTGAATTTCAATCGGCGCGTCCTTGAGGAGTCGGCCAATCCCAAGAACCCGTTACTTGAGCGCCTGAAGTTCCTTTCGATATCGGCCAACAATCTCGACGAATTCTTCATGGTGCGCGTCGCCGGACTTGGCGCGCAGGTGCGCGAGGGCATCAGCACCAAGAGTCCCGAAGGATTGACTCCCGCCGAGCAGCTCGTGCGCATTGCGGAGGCCGTTTCGGTCCTCGTCGAGGATCAGCAGGCGCAGTGGCTCGAGCTACGGAGCTTGCTGGGGGACGCCGGCATCGTTTTGGTCGACGGTCAGGACGTCACCAGGCCGGAAAAGACCTGGCTTGAGGACTATTTTCTTGCCCACGTGTTTCCGCTGTTGACGCCGCTCGCCATCGATCCAGCGCACCCATTCCCGTTCATTCCCAATCTCGGCTTCACGACCGCGCTGCAGCTTGCGCGCGCCAAGGACGGCAAGGCGATGAACGCGCTGATCCGTATCCCCAACCGCACCGAGCGGTTCGTGCGCCTGCCGCAGACCGGGGACAGTGGAGAAGTGCGCTTGATTTCGATCGAGGCAATCACCAGTCTTTTCATCGGCAAGCTTTTTCCCGGCTATGCGGTCAAGGGCCTGGGTGCGTTCCGCGTCATCCGCGACTCCGAAGTCGAAATCCTGGAAGAGGCGGAAGACCTGGTCCGGCTGTTCGAGACCGCACTCAAGCGGCGCCGGCGTGGTATCGTGATCAGGCTCGACATTGAAGCGACGATGCCGGTGGAATTGCGACGCTTCGTGCAACGGGCGCTCGGCGCCTCCGACGACAGTGTGTTCAGCGTGGACGGCGTGCTCGCGCTCAATGAAATGGGGCAGGTCGCCAATCTCAACCGGCCGGATCTCGAATTCGTACCGTATGCGCCGCGCTATCCCGAACGCGTGCGCGATCATGGCGGCGACTGCTTCGCCGCGATCCGGCAGAAGGATTTCGTCATTCACCATCCGTTCGAATCTTTCGACGTGGTGGTGAATTTCCTGCAACAGGCGGCGCGCGATCCGGACGTCGTCGCGATCAAGCAGACGCTTTATCGCACCTCGGCGGACTCCCCGATCATCAAAGCGCTGGCCGAAGCGGCCGAAGCCGGCAAGTCGGTCACCGCGCTCGTCGAGCTGAAAGCGCGCTTCGACGAAGAGGCCAATATCCGCTGGGCGCGCGATCTCGAGCGCGCCGGCGTCCAAGTGGTTTTCGGATTCATCGAGCTCAAGACCCACGCCAAACTGTCGGTGGTGGTGCGCCGCGAGGGCGCCTCGCTTGCCTCCTACGTCCATGTCGGGACCGGCAACTACCATCCGGTGACGGCGCGCATCTATACCGACCTGTCGTTCTTCACCTGCGATCCCAGTATCGCGCGCGACGTCACCCGAATTTTCAATTTCATCACCGGCTATGCCGAGCCCGCCGAGCTCGAGCGCATGGCCGTTTCGCCGCTGTCGCTGCGTAAGTGCATTCACGAACATATCGATGCGGAAATCGCACACGCGCAAGCCGGCCGGCCGGCGGCAATCTGGATGAAGATGAATGCGTTGGTCGATCCCGACATCATCGATGCGCTTTATCGCGCGTCGAGCGCCGGCGTGGCGATCGATCTCGTGGTGCGCGGCATTTGCTGCTTGCGGCCCGGCGTTCCTGGGCTGTCCGACAATATCCGCGTGAAATCCATTATCGGGCGGTTTCTCGAACACGGCCGGATTTATTGTTTCGGCGCGGGTCATGGCCTGCCGCACCCGAAGGCTGCGGTTTACATTTCATCCGCCGACATGATGCCGCGCAATCTCGACCGCCGCGTCGAGGCGCTCTGCCCGATCCTCAATCCGACCGTGCACGAGCAGGTGCTCGATCAGATCATGGTGGCCAATTTGAAGGACAATGAGCAGAGCTGGCAGCTCCTGGCCGACGGGTCGTCGGCGCGCATCGAACCAGCGCCCGGCGAGGAAGTATTCAACGCCACGACTTACTTCATGACCAATCCCAGCCTGTCGGGCCGGGGCAAGTCACCCAAGGATTCCATTCCGCGCTTGCGCCACCGCCCGGAGCGAATGTGAATCGACCTCGAATCGCGTAGGGTACGCGTTCGCCGCCATGCCGGGCCCAGGACGGCGAGTACTGCAGCGCAGCGAGAACTGCAGCGATCACCCATAGGATGGATATCCGCGGCCAGTGGGCGGAAATCGCCTGACATGTCATTGCGCTGAATTGATCGATGAGCCGCGCTACATCTGACGCCCAGGGACGCCTCGACCACGGTCCGCCGATTGCCGTCGTCGACATCGGCTCGAATTCCGTGCGCCTCGTCGTCTATGAGGGCCTCACCCGCAGTCCGACCGAGATCTTCAACGAGAAGGCGCTCTGCGGGCTCGGCCGCGAAGTGCAGTCGACCCGGTTGCTGGCCGCGGACGCGGTCCAGCACGCGCTATCGACGCTCAAGCGCTTTCGGGCGCTCTGTCAAACCATGGGCGTGAGGAAGACCCTCGCCATCGCCACTGCCGCCTGTCGCGACGCCAAAAACGGTCCGGCTTTCATAAAACTCGCCGAACGCACGATCGGAGCCGATATCGACGTGCTGTCGGGTGGGCGCGAGGCCGAACTCACCGCGCTCGGCGTCATTTCCGGCGTGCATCGGGCGGACGGCGTCGTCGGCGATCTGGGCGGCGGCTCGCTCGAACTTGTCGATGTCCGCGGCACGCGCGCGCGACATGGCCTCACTCGCCCGCTCGGCGGGCTGGCGCTTGCGGATATTTCTGCGAAGTCGATCAAGAAAGCGGAGAAATTCGTCAAGAAAACGCTGGGCGGCTTGCCGGTGCTGAAGGCTTGCCAGGATCGCAGTTTCTATGCGGTCGGCGGCACCTGGCGGTCGCTGGCGCGGCTGCACATGTGGCAGACCGGCTATCCGCTGCACGTGATGCACGGCTACGCGATCCCCGCCGAGGAAGCGCTTGAATTCGCCAAACTCGTTCACCGGGTCGACGTCGATACCCTGTCGAACATCGAAGTGGTGAACAATGCGCGGCGGCCGCTATTGCCCTACGCGGCGCTGGTGCTGGAATATATTTTGCGTGTCGGCAAGCCGCGGCAAGTCGTGTTCTCGGCGCTCGGCATCCGCGAAGGCTTGCTTTATTCGCTGCTCAAGAAAAAGGAAAAGGAGAAGGATGCGCTGATCGAAGCGGCGCGCCATCTCAACCAGCTGCGCTCGCGCTCGCCGCGCCACGGCGAAGAGCTGATCGAGTGGACTAACCGTTTCCTCGCCACGTCCGGTCTCGATGAAACCGGCGAGGAGCGCCGGCTCCGCCACGCGGCGTGCCTGCTTGCCGACATCGGCTGGCGCGCGCATCCCGATTATCGCGGCGAGCAATCGCTCAATATCATCGCCCATGGCGGCTTTTCCGGAATCGACCATCAGGGCCGCGCCTATCTGGCGCTCGCCGTGTTCTTCCGGCATGTCGGGCTTGTCATGGACGACGAGCTGTCGCCGCGGCTGCGCGAGCTGGTCTCGACGCGACTCCTCGACCGCGCCCGCGTGCTCGGCGCAGCGCTGCGGCTTGCCTATGTCATTTCCGCGGCAATGCCCGGCGTTCTCACCGAGACCTCGCTTGCCATCGAGCGGCACCGCTTGGCGCTGCGCTTGCCGGGCGAATTCGCGGCGCTCGCCGGCGAGCGCGTGATGAACCGGCTGCGCTCGCTCGCCCGCCTCATCGGCCGCGAGCCGGTGATGCTGATGGGATGAGATGATATGCTTGGTATGTCGCTTCAGTAGTCGCTGCCACGGAGTGTCAGATGCAAACGCTAGGCCTGATCGTCGCGCCGCTGACGCCGTTCACTGCCGAACTGACGGTCGACGAGCCCGCGCTCAAGCGCCAGATCGATTACATCGTCGACGATTGCCGCGCCACTATGGTGGTCGGTGCCGGCGTGGAAACGCAGGAATACACCTATCTCAGCTTCGAGCAGCGCAAGGCGTTGATCCACAGCACCATCGAATGCGTCGGCGGCCGCGTGCCGGTCATGGTCGGCATTTCGCATCCCTCGTTCAAGACCGCGATCGAGCTTGCCAACGAGGCTGAACGGCTCGGCGCGGCGGCGGTGCAAGTGCTGGCGCCATTGCGGCCGTTTGCCGGCCCGCCGACGCAAGCCGATCTGATTGCCTATTTCGAGGCCATCGGCCGCGAGACAAAACTTCCGATCACGCTCTATCTCAATCCCGGTCCGGGCGCCGACGTGTCCATTGCCGATACCATCGCGCTGGCGAAACTGCCGAACGTGCAATTGATCAAGGAGTTCTTCGCGCGATCTCGCCCGCGTGTCGCGGCTGATCGTCGAGATCGATCGGGCTGGGCACGCCCGTTATTTTACGACCATGCAAATGCTGCTCGCCACGCTGCAACTCGGCGGCTCGGGCGCCACGATGCCGCCGCCGGCTTGCGAAATCGCGCGGCACGTCATCGACGCATTTGTCGCCAAGGATTACGAGCGCGCCGCAGAAATCCAGCTTCAGTTCGCGTTGTTCCCATCGAAGTGGATGCACCGCGGGCTTGCGCCGGCCATGAAGGCTGCAATGAATCTGATCGGCATTCCGGCCGGCGAGCCTTATCCGCCTTACGCGCCGCTGTCCCGCGATGAAATGGCGGCGCTCGCAACGACGCTGCGCGGGACCGTGCTGGCGCCGCGGTTCAAGGTGACCGCGGCGGCCTGACCGAGAATGTCGTTGAGGCGTAGCGGCGGGTTTCAACCCCGCCCTTACGTTCGGTTCACACCGCGTTTGAATTTATACGCCCTGATTTAAGCGCGCTCGACCGTCGCCACGCGGCCCTTTTCGATGGCGAGCGCCAGCTTGCCGTGCTTGAGCGCGAGCGCCCTTTCGCCGAACAGCTCCCGCCGCCAGCCGCTCAATGCCGGCACGTCGGCATTGTCGCTCGCCGCGATGCGTTCGAGATCGTCGACGGTGGCGATCACCTTGGCGGCAACGTGATGCTGCTCGGAGACCATGCGCAACAGTACCTTGAGCAGCTCGACGACGGCGGCGCCGTTGGCCGCGGGCTGCACGCGATCCTGCAGCGGCAATGTCTTTGGATCGCGCGCCAGACCGCGGCCCACCGCGGCGACGATTCCCTCGCCCCAGCGCGAGCGCTCAAAACCCTTCGGCAACGACCGTAGCGTCTTGAGCCTTTCGGCGGTGGTGGGCGCCTGTACCGCGATATCGGCAATCGCCTCGTCCTTGAGCACCCGCGAACGCGGCACGTCGCGCGACTGCGCCTCGCGCTCGCGCCAAGCGGCGACTTCGATGAGGACGGCGAGTTCCTTAGGCTTGCGCACGCGCGTTCTTAGACGCTTCCAGGCGTTCTCCGGCTCCATGCGATAGGTGTCGGGCGAGGTCAGCACACGCATCTCGTCCTCGACCCAATCGGCGCGGCCGCGCCGTTTGAGATCCTCGACCAGTGCGAGATAGACGTCGCGCAAATGCGTCACGTCGGATATCGCGTAAGTAAGTTGCGCATCGGACAGCGGCCGGCGCGTCCAGTCGGTGAAGCGATGCGATTTGTCGAGCGTATCGGCACTGATGCGCTGCACCAGTTGCTCGTAGGAGATCGAATCGCCGTAGCCGAGCACCATAGCCGCAACCTGGGTGTCGAAGATCGGATGCGGGATCAGCTTGGCGGCATGCCAGACGATTTCGATGTCTTGGCGCGCGGCGTGGAACACCTTCATGACGCGCTCGTCCGCCAGGAGCGCGTAGAACGGCGCAAGATCGATTTCCGGCGCCAATGCGTCGACGACGACGGCTTCGTCGGCGGAAGCCATCTGCGCGACGCACAGCAGGGGATAGTAGGTCGTCTCGCGCAGAAATTCGGTGTCGACGGTCACGAACGGATGGCTGGCCATGCGCCGGCATACCGCGGCAAGTTCGGACGTCGTCGTGATCGGCTGCATTGCGGCTGGGGTAACGAAATCTAACGCCATTGGCGACAGTGTCGTTCAGGTGCAGTGCGTGTGGCAAGGCCTGCCGCAAGCCCTGCGGCAAGGCCGGCGGCAAGACCCGCGGGGGTCCTGGAACGGCCGCTAACGGCCGCGAATCCTCTCCATAAAGATGAATTCCCAGGGGCTCGGCATGGCGCCGACCGGCACGTCGATGACGGTCGGACCGTCACGATTCGCAAACGCGCGCCGCAACGCGCCGCGCAATTCTTGCGGACTATGGGCGCGGGCGGCTTCGGCGCCGAAGCTTTCGGCAAAGCGCACGAAATCGGGATTGGCGAGATCGCTGCCGATCAGCCGATTGCCGTAACGTTCCTGCTGGATGCGACGGACGTTGCCGTAGGCGCCGTCGTTAAAAACGATCGTCACCAGCGGAATGCGGTGGCGCATCGCGGTCGCGAGTTCATTCGCGGTGAACATGAAGCCGCCGTCGCCCGAAATCGCCAAGACCGGCACGTCGGGTCGCGCGTGTTGCGCGCCGAGCGCGGTGGCAAATCCCCAACCGAGATTGTCCTGGTAACTGGGCGACAGGAACGTGCGCGGTTTGTAGACCGGAAAGAGCAATCGGGCGGCGAAGCCCACCTGCGTGACCTCATCGACGAAAATACCGTCTTCGGGCAACTCGTCGCGGATCGCTTCCAGAAACGCGATCTGCGGGCTAAGTTTTTCGAGGCGCTTGTGCCATGTGGCTTGACGCTCCTGCATTTCGGTTTTCCGTGACGGCCGCTTGACGTTGTGCGCCGGCAATTCCGCAAGCAGCGCTTGGAGGATCGGCTTTGCGTCGCCGGTCAGCGCGACGGCCGGCTTGTGCAGACGGTCATGCTCGTTCGGATCGGCGTCGACGCGAACGATCGCAAGCTCTCGATCCATGCCCCATTGGCGGAATTGGGTGAGAAGACGCGTGCCGACGGCCAGCACGACGTCGGCCTCGCCCCAAAGATCGCGGCCGAGCGGCAGCGTGACGCTCAACGGATCGCGGCTGTCGAGCACGCCGCGGCCTCGGCGATAACCGAGCACCGGCGCTTGCAGCATCGCCGACAGCGCGGTGACTTCCGCGGCGGCATCCTGTGCGCCGCCGCCGCAGACGATCATCGGCCGTTTCGCCGCGCCGAGCCGCTTTGCGGCCCGGCGGATCGCCGATGTGTCAATTTTCGGCGCCGGAATCGGCAGCGGTCCCGATGCGGTCACTACGGCGGATTTACCCCAGACGTCGATTGCGCATTCGAGCGCTGCCGGTCCGGGCCGCCCGGTACGCATCGCCCGCAGCGCAACGGCGGTCGCGCGCGCGGCCTGCTCCGGCTTGCGGATCAGCGCGCAGTGGTCGACCAGCCGCTTGATGAGGCCGGATTGATCGCGGATCTCGTGCAGGTGGCCGAGGCCTTTGCCGATATCGGCGTCGGGAATTTGCCCGATCAAGGCAAGCACCGGCGCGTTCATGGAATAGGCGGTCAGCAATGCGGCCGCGGAATTGAGGAAGCCCGGTCCCGGGACGACCGCATAGGCCGCCGCCTTGCCGGTCGCGAGCGCGGCGCCGAGCGCCATATAGGCGGCGCCCTGTTCGTGGCGGGTATGCACCGTGCGCAGGCGGTCGGAAAACTTAAACAGCGCCTCGAACAAGAGATCGTTCTGCACGCCCGGGAGCGCATAGACTGTATCCAGGCCATGAGCGACGAGCGTGGCGACCACCGCTTCCGCGGCTGTCATCGGTGCTGCCGCAGTTCCGGCCTTAGTCGGCTTTTTTCGCTTCATGGTGCTCCCTGCCGGCGCGAGTGTGCAGATCGGCGATGATCTGTCGAGGGATTCAGCGGGTGCTTGACAATTCAATGCCGCCCATGTGGTTGTGCGCCACTTTTCACCCCTTATTTCCCCTTGGGCGGAATTGAGCATGCACCGCTACCGCAGCCACACTTGCGGCGCGCTCCGCGACAGCGACATCGGCATCGAGGCCCGGCTCTCGGGCTGGTGCCATCGCATCCGCGACCATGGCGGCGTGCTGTTCATCGATTTGCGCGATCATTACGGCCTCACCCAGGTGGTGGCCGATCCCGACAGCCCGGCATTCAAGGTCGCCGAGACGCTGCGCTCGGAATGGGTGGTGCGCGTCGACGGCAAGGTTCGCCGCCGGCCTGGCGGCACGGAGAACCCCGAATTGCCGACCGGCGCGGTCGAGGTCTATATCCGCGAGATCGAGATTTTGGGACCGGCCGCCGAACTGCCGATGCCGGTGTTCGGCGAGCAGGAATATCCCGAGGAAACAAGGCTCAAGTACCGTTTCCTCGACTTGCGCCGCGAGCACTTGCACCAAAACATCATGAAGCGCGGCCAGATCATCGATTCGATCAGGCGGCGGATGAAGGAGCAGGGTTTTTTCGAATTCCAGACGCCGATCCTGACCGCCTCCTCGCCGGAAGGCGCGCGCGACTATCTGGTGCCGTCGCGCATCCATCCGGGAAAGTTCTATGCGCTGCCGCAGGCGCCGCAGCAGTTCAAGCAGCTCATCATGGTCTCCGGCTTCGACCGCTATTTCCAGATTGCGCCGTGCTTTCGCGACGAGGACGCCCGCGCCGACCGCTCGCCGGGCGAGTTCTATCAGCTCGATCTCGAAATGAGCTTTGTCACGCAAGACGATGTTTTCGCGGCCGTCGAGCCGGTGATGCGCGGCCTGTTCGGGGAATTTTCCAACGGCAAGCCGGTGACCAAGGAATTCCCGCGCATTCCTTACGCCGAAGCTTTAAGCAAATACGGCACCGACAAGCCGGATTTGCGCAATCCGATCGTGATGCAAGACGTCTCCGACGTCTTCCGCGGCTCGGGATTTAAAATTTTCGCTGGCATTCTGGAGAAGAGCCCGACGGCGGCGGTGTGGGCGATCCCGGCGCCGGGCGGCGGTTCGCGCGCCTTCTGCGATCGCATGAACTCCTGGGCGCAAGGTGAGGGCCAGCCGGGGCTCGGTTACGTCATGTATCGCGAAGAGACTAGCTGTGTCTTGAATCTGAACAATGAAGAAGAGAGGCAGGTTCGCGATAGGGTTGATGGGCTCTTGAAAAAGGGAAGCGTCATTGACGCAATTAAGGTCCTCGAAGAGTGGAAGGCTAAGAATCCGACCAAAGGCCATAACTTGGAGCCGATTGCTGGTTCAGGGCCAGTTGCCAACAACGTTGGCACGGCACGTACAGAGGCTCTTAGAAAGCAGCTTGGCCTGCAAGCGGGCGACGCGGTGTTCTTCGTCGCCGGCGAACCTGCAAGCTTCGTCAAATTCGCCGGTCCCGCGCGCACCAAGATCGGCGAAGAGCTCGGGCTCGTCGCCAAGGACCGCTTCGAACTGTGCTGGATCGTCGATTTTCCGATGTACGAGTGGAACGAGGAGGACAAGAAGATCGACTTTTCGCACAATCCGTTCTCGATGCCGAACGCGCCGGTCGACGAATTCCTCGCGCTCGATGCGGCGGATCACAAGAAGATCCTCGGATTGAAGGCAATCCAGTACGACATCGTCTGCAACGGCGTCGAATTGTCCTCCGGCGCTATCCGCAATCATCGCCCCGACGTGATGAAGAAGGCTTTCGCCATCGCCGGCTACGACGAGGGCACGCTGGAGCAGAAATTCGGCGGCATGTTGCATGCGCTCTCGCTTGGCGCGCCGCCGCACGGCGGCATCGCGCCCGGCATCGACCGCATCGTGATGCTGCTGTGCGGCGAGGAGAATCTGCGCGAAGTGGTGCTGTTCCCGATGAACCAGCGCGCCGAGGATTTGATGATGGGCGCGCCGTCGGAGGCGACGGCGAAGCAGTTGCGCGAGCTGCATATCCGCGTGGTCAAGCCGGACTGATCCACAGTTGGATCAGCCAAGTGACTGTTTTTGCTTGTAATCGCCTCGTTGGCTTCGTTCTGCCAAACTACAATCTATGATGTATAATCAACCAAAATGCTCTCGTAGGATGATGGAGTGGGGCCAGGAGGCCATTCTTGCTTAGAGTTCCCTCCTGGCTGGTTATTTATTTCGGTGTTAGTTCCCGTTTGTTAGGCGCCGGCTCTGCGGTCTCGGCGAGCGCACGCATCAATTTCATGTTGGTGAAATTGCGGATCGCCCGCTTTTGTCGCGACCATGTTCGACGATGATACCGCTCCAGCCGGGTGAGGTCGGCCGCCGCCTCTTCCATGGCCTCACACTCGTCGCGTTCTTTGAACATTTTCGTTGCCGCGTCGATATCAATCGGCCACTCAAGGTACTCTTTTGGTTTGGTCTGCGGCTTACTCAGTCGCTCGTCCAGTGCAGCGTATTGCGCATCGAAGGCAGGACCGAATTTGCGTTGGAGGGCCTTGACTAAGGCAATGCTGTTGTCGCCCTTTGCCAGCGCGACAGAGCTTTTGTCACGCAGCCGCTCGATTACGGCGACCCGCTGAGCACAGATCGAACGCAGCACCAGGTCATTGCCGGCGATGATAAGCGCCTCATCGAAGAGCAATGGGTCGTTGTCGTCGCCGCAGAGCGCTTTGGCAAAACGCTCCAACTCGGGTGAAAGCCCGGGACGGATTTGGACAATTGCGGCAAGGCCGTGCCGTAGTGCGTTGCGGCTGGCAATTGCCTTGCCAGCCGCGCCGCGCGGTCCGCAACTTTTTTGACTATTACGGCGGTTGGCCGCGATTTTACGCTGCGAGGTCATGAACTGCCCTCAGTATCAGAGGGTGCGATGGAAGGGGCATCGCCGGGCGGGCTCGAAGTCAGCGATCCCCTTTGACGCCCCAGCGACGATCTTGTCGGACTCCTCACGCAGGCGCTTGCCTAAGCCGGCACTGTACTGGTCGAGCATCGCGATCGCGCCGTCTCGCCGGTCCAACGCTCCGGTGAGCAGCTTTTCCAGCCGTTCATGGTATTCGATCGCAGATTTAAGCGCGCGAGCATGGTCAAGTTCGGTGGGAATTCGCTCAAAAAAATGCTCCGTGTCGATCAGAAGATCTTCGAGTTCGCTATCCATCTGACACTTGAGAAGAAAATCACTCGGCGGCACTCCCATCTTTTCCGCGAGCCTACGAATCTCCTGGTCGCGCCGTTTCGCGATCTCTGTTGCGCGTTGCTGCTGGAATTCCGCGCTAGTACGGAACCGGCGCTCAACCGATAAGGTCCGCTGGCGGATGTAGCGCTGTGATTCCCAGGTGGCATCCACCAAGTTTCTGATCAACATCAACTCGACGATATCGCGCGGCTTGAAGTGCGCGGTCAGTTGACTCCAGATAGTCTTGTAGTATGCGAGGTTTTCGGTGCTCAGCACCGGTGGGGCGCCGAACAGCAAAAGGCTGTCAGCCAGACTTTGCAACTCTTCTTCGTGATGTTCGTTAGACATGTAAATACTCCGCACATGTGGGGTTATTCCAGGCCGCCGTGGCCCAGACCGCATGTCAGAGCATGATCGTTTGGTGAATTACCAACGGGCCTATTGGAGGGCGTCGTGGTTTTTCACCAGTCTGTTCGGCAGGGAATTTGACATATCCAAATCGAACAATGCGCGCTCAATGGCACTGTGGCCGCCCCGGGTTGGTTCTGAAAAGAGGCCTAGAAGCGAGGCGCCAAATTTTGAAGATTTAACCTTCTGCAGATGGCGCCACACCGCGTCCTCGCGCTTTTGCAATACTCTATGTGTCGAGTTCAGATCTCTGACCACGATAGGGAAATAGCTGCCGCTTTTTCGGGTCGGCCACGAGGGTCTTGACGGCACGACGTTCACTCAAGCCCTGTTTGCGAAGCAGCATTACTTCAACAAGGAGGGTAAGTTCAACGCTTGATGACCAAGTTGCCGCATTCTTGTTGGTGCGCCGGGGGAACCATGCGAGGTGGCCGACCCCGTAATGATAGGTGGCGAGGAGATTAAACCCCTTCCGATAGGCATCCGGTTGCGATGGATCGATACCTAGATTTCGTAACAGGCCTTCTATTTGTTCCTGATTTTTTCTGCGGAATGCAAAAATGAACGCATGATCGGTATCGACTTCTTCGTTCGCTTTTGCCTCACTGATCACTGAGCGCAGGTCATGTGGTTCGAATTTAGGAAGCTTTTGGCGTCGGGTTTTGAGCGTTTGCTCTTTTGGAAACAGCAGAATTTTCTGCAGTCTATTGCGGTTCTTTGCCATCTTTGCCTCGTAAAACGGGATGATTGGGCTTGGTGCAAACACCGCGAGCCGTCAGCGGCTTCATCCCTTGCGGATGATCATTAGGGCAACAGCGGATACCACAAGCCCAAGCAGGTGGTCGTAAGTAAGCGGCCAACCCTTTAATGCCGGGAATCACAATCGCACGATCTAAGCAAGCACCGAATCGCTCAATTGTTCGAGATCGGACGCGCCCGCATTGCGGCCGGACGCGAGTTGGTCTGCACTTGCCGCTTCACCATACCGACATTATCGGCTGCATCGAGACGGCAACTCACTCGGTTGCAAAATCCTAGTCGCTTTTTATTGCGCTTTTCGTAACCGGACTCCCGGCCCGCCGCCATTCTCATCGATGAATTCGACACCGGCCGCTTCGAGGGTACGGCGGATCGCGCGGTCATTTGCGCTCGTCAATGATGTTTCACTCGCCCGCAGTTCGGCGCGACGGATCGTGGTTACGCCCAGGAAGGTCTCGCGGGCGAGGTCTTCCGCGCTCCAGCGGATCAGGGCGCGGGCGGCACGGATTTGGGCGCTGGTGAGGAATTTAGGGGCCATCTTGACATTCATCTCGTAGACGCCATGTAACATATCATATGAAACGATTACTACCGTTATAAGGTCTACGAGCAAACGTCATTTTTCGCGGGAGGTGAAGAGATGAAAAAGCAAATGTGGAAAAGCACTTGCGGGGAGCGGCGGTACTTTGTCGGCGGCTCCGATGCCCGGATCATCATGGGTGATGACGAGGGCGCATTGGTACGGCTCTGGCGCGAGAAGCGCGGGGAGGTCGAGCCGCAGGATCTCTCGGGCAACCTGATCGTTCAGCTCGGCCTTGCCACCGAGGACCTCAATCGGCGATGGTATGAAGCGAGTACCGGGCAAGTCATCACCGACATCCAGCGGCGGGTGTTCCATCCGGCGCTGCGCTGGATGGCAGCTACGCTCGATGGCCGGGTCGAGGGCAGCGATGCCGTATTCGAAGCCAAGTTCATGCTGCCGTGGTCGTTCTCGGAGGAGGCAGCAGCCACCAAGTACATGCCGCAGCTGCAGCATAATATGTGGGTGGCGGCGGCCAGGACTGCGGTGCTCTCGGTGATTACGGGAGGAGGCAAGTGGGTGGAGATTCTCGCCCATGCCGATCCGCTCTATCAGCATCTGATTGTCACCGCTGAGAGGAAGTTCTGGCGCTGTGTCGAGACCGGCGAGGAACCAAAGCTGTTCGGGATCGAGCCGCCCAAGCCTCGGATCGAGGCGGTGCGCATTGTCGACATGACCACGTCCAATGCCTGGGCGGAGTTCGCCGGCATCTTTGCCCAGACCCGCTCGGCTCATCTCGAACATGAGCAGGCCAAGGCCGAGCTTAAGGGTCTGATGCCGGAGGATGCCAAGGAGGCGATCGGTCATGGCATCCGAGCCAAGCGTTCAAAGTCAGGAGCGGTGAGTTTCGACCTCCTCGACAGCGGCAGCAATGGAGAGGGAGGCAGTCATGCAGCGGTCTAGTGACTCCATTGCTTCATTGGCGGCTGCTTTGGCCAAGGCGCAAATCGAGCTGTCCAATCCCGAAAAGTCGCTGGTGGGGACAATCGAACCGCGAATGGGGGAGGGCGGTCAGCGACTGTTTCGCTATGCGCCGTTATCGAGCGGGCTCGAGATCGTGCGCAAGACCTTGGGCCAGCATGAGATTGCGACGGTACAGACCACCGCGATTGATCAGGCCGCCGGCACAGTCAATCTTACCACTGTGCTCGCTCACGCCTCGGGGGAATGGATTGCCTCGGACTGGCCGGTCTGCGCCATCAGCGAGACCGCGACCCCGCATCGGATGGGGGCGGCTCTCACCTATGCCCGGCGCTACGCCCTGTTCACCCTGGTCGGTATCGCCGGCGAGGATGACCTCGATGCGCCCGACCTTATTACCCCAACGGGGAAGCCACCAGGACCGGACCGGCCGCGACGGGTCAGCACTGGCAATGGCCGGCTCGACAGCAGTCCACCCAATCTTGCCGCCCGAACCCCGATGAAGCGGCAGGGCAAAGCCGATACCGGCCACAACAAAGCGCGCGCTCTCTTTGCTGCCGTCGTGCTCAGCTTCGAGGCATCGGCGCGGCTGCGCGACCAGATGCTGAGCGAACTCAACGAGATTGGCAGCGGCGATGAAGCGGCAAAGTGGGCTCAACGCCGGCTGCCTGAGAAGAACAAACTCAATGCCGCAGACGCCAAGCATATCGAGGAGAGCTTCCGCGCCAAGCTGATGAGCATTGCCATCCATGACGGGGGGGAATTGCCGCAGTCAGAAGATGACTCCCGATTATCTTCGGTCGCCGAGGGGAATGCACCGGAGACGAAACGGAAGCCTCGGACAAAGCCCATCGATAAAACCGTCCTGGCGCACCCGGAGCCGCGGCGCATCCGCGATCGCAACCACGTGCGCTTTGTGGCGCAGCAGCCCTGCCTGATCTGCGGGCGCCAACCGTGCGATGCCCATCACCTGCGCTTTACCCAAAGCCGGGCGCTGGGCCGCAAAGTCAGCGATGAGTTCACGGTGCCACTGTGCCGGGGACATCATCGCGAGGTCCATCGTCACGGCGATGAAGCCGCATGGTGGGCGACTGCCGGGGTTGATCCGACCGTCACAGCCCGTGTGCTCTGGCTCGATACGCATCCACTGCCGGCAAACGGGCCACCGGGCACTCATGCGGAAAATCCCACGCCCTCGCACCCGGAAATCGGCGAATATAACCGGTGACGAATCCCAATTGGCACTGGCTTTTCTTCACCGAATCCGTGACAATGACGAGATGGCCCGACGAGCGAAATCGCCCCGACAATTGACCGGTCTTTATCATGCGCGGGAGGCACGCGGCATGAGCCGCAGCGAGCTCGTCGAGCGCTCGGGCGTTTCCAAGCAACAATTGTCGCGGCTGGAGAACGGCCAGATCCGGATGCGGCTCGATCATTTGAAACCGTTTGCCAGCGTTCTTGGCTATACGCCGGAGCAAATCTTGTTATGGGGGCGATATCCCGGCACCGGGGCAATTGAGGCGGGTGGCAAGCTGCAACCCGTCAGCCACGAACCCGGAGAAATTCCAGAACTCGACATGCGAGCGCCGCGAGGGCGCCAAACCCCGCCGACGACGGTCGAAAGTTGGTCTTTTCCGCGAAGCTTCGTAGCCGAGCGACTACACGCATCCGCGGCGAGGCTTCGTGTCCTTGAAGTCGAGGGCGACGCCATGGTGCCGACGCTAATGGCGGGGGACCGCGTGGTGATTGACACCAGCCATAAAGATCCGACCCCTGACGGTCTCTATGCTGTTCGCGACGCGTTTGGGGGCATTGTCGTGAGACGTCTGCAGGTGCTTCGTTCGGCTCGACCCATCCGTGTGAAGATAATCTGCGACAATCAGAGTCACGCGATAGAGGAAGTATCGCACACTCAATTGGATGTTTTTGGTAAAGCCGTCTGCTGCATCAAGCTCCTTTGAGGCCGTTACTCAATCTAGCTTTTGAGAAGAAGTCTGATCCTGATACTCGACATAATTCTTTTCCAGCTTCGAAAACTGACATTCGCGAGTTCAACTCCTCCATGCCCAGCCGGCCAGTCCGGTCTCTGTCGCGCATTTCCGGCTCGTCGGAATTACTCCGATTATTCCGGTAGTTGGCTAAAAGCCAGTCCGTCTCTGCTACCGAATTTGCGTAATCACTGGGGCTCGAAATCGGTGAATTTGCTTTCAGTCTCCAGTCCCTGATTTTCAATATCCGAATTTATTAGGTGGAGACCGGTTTGGCGTGCACGGAGACCGGTTCGACATTTCCCAACTACGTTTGCGCTACCATTCGTGCACTCCGCATGATCTTGAGGCGAAGCTCTAGCGTGCGCCGTCGATTGGCTCGGGCAACCTGCTCGGCCTTGTCAGGATTTCGGCTTTCGATGGCTTGCAGCAGGCTTCGACAGAACGCGACAATCTCCTCGTCACGTCCCGGAAGCGTTGTTGTCGTAGTCCGGTAGTTTCGGATTTTCTCTTGGATCGAACTCAGAAGCCCATAAAGGTATTCGTTGTGACTGGCTTTGAAGGCCGCAAGCTGGAATTCACCAGTGAAATGCCGCAACTCAGCAATATTCGATCGGCCGTGCGCCGCTTCAATGTCGTGTAGAATGGCGCGTAGCGTGGTCAGATCGAGCGGTCCTGCATTTTCGGCGGCAAGGCGCGCAGCCATACCCTCCAGTGCTTCGCGTGTGTAATAGATCTCGAGAAGCTGTCTTTCGGAGAGCACTTTGACAGTAAGGGCATTACCCACACCGACAATAAGGTCTTCGGCCTGAAGCTTGCGCAGGGCCTCGCGCACCGGCGTTTTACTGACGGCAAACTGTTTCGCTAATTCGTCGGCGCGCAGGCGAGTGCCCGGCGACAAAATGTTGCTAAGGATAGCCTCACGGAGGACGGCGTAGGCCATTTCTGCGGCAGTCCCCGTTTTCGCATAGCGAGCGATCAACGTCCTCAAATTGCCCAGGGGAGCTTCCGGCTCCTGTTTCTTGGCAGTTGAGTGTGAAGTTGGACGAATTGCCATGTGTCTTCTGTACCCCTTCCGGCAAAGACCGTGGCCGGGATTCGGATTATAATAAGATATAACCGAAGGCCACCTTGGTCAGGCGAGCAGCCGGATGAGTTGCTCCATGTCGGGCACGGACCGAAGGTGGCGCGAGATACCGACGATCTCATCACGGTGTGTCTGCGGCCATCTGCGCTGTAGTTCACTGTGGAATCGGACCGTGTGATCTGCACGGGTAAAGGGCCGCGACGGGCTTCCCTTCGGCGCCGAAACAAAAAATTCGTGGGCTATGCCAGGATTTAATGTGAGAACGATGCGCGCAGGTACCGATTCAGCTGTTGTGGCCCGCTCGACCTGCGGATCAACCTCGCATCGGACACTCCGCTCTACGTTTTTAACGCCGGGATCTTTCAGGCTGTCCTCATAGTCACGAACGCTGAGCGCGAAGCCTTCTCCGGCTTTTGGCGCGAGCACCGCGGCGAGCGCTACACTATGCGGCAGGCTCATCTGTGCTGCCTGCACATCAACCGGATGCGGAATAGTCAGACGGCCAAGAATGACCGAGGGAATACCGACATAGAGGTCTTTGATTGCGGCGGCGTGGATATCGTGCGCGCGACATAGCGCAACTACACCTTCGACCGCTGCCTGCACACGCGCGCTGCAGGCGTGTCCCTTTACAGTTACGCCACGCAGCAGAAAATCGTCGCCAAGCCCACCGGTAATAACCTCAGGTGCGAAGCCATCCGCGTACGCGCGGGCAAATCCATTCGAGCCTTCGAGAATATCTGTAGGTCCGGAAAAGCCGTGCGCGGTCAGGAGCGCGGCGGCAACGCCATTCTCGGCTGCGCGCGCGGCATGGATGCGCTTGACCGTCGAGCCCGACTGATAGAACTGCGTCAAGCCGCCCGAGAATGAAGCGACTAGACCAACGGACTCGGCGATGCGGCGCCCGGCATCCGATTTACCCGCGAAGAGCAAACGCGATGCCGCAACCGCCGCCCCGAAACCGCCGCATGTCGCGGTGCTCTGAAAGCCACGATGAAAATGTGTCGGTTGAATTGACAGGCCAATGCGGATCATGGCTTCGTAGCCGGCAGCAACGGCGGCCAGAAATTCGCCTCCGCTTGCGTGCCCGCACAAGGCAAGCGCGGCAGAAAACACGATCGCGCCGGGATGAAGCATTGAGCCGACGTGGGTATCGTCGGCATCAATGCTGCCGGCATACACAGTATTGAGGAAGCTCGCGCTTACGGGGTCCAAGCCGCGGGTCGCGAACAACACCGGCGCCGCGCCATTGCGATTGAGCGTAGCCAAATAATCGCGCGACCACGCGCTCCACGGCATGTCGGCGCCGATCGAAGCTACTCGAAGATAGTCGAGCAACAGGTCGCCGATAATATCGGTGATGGCAGCGGGCAGGTCGTCGCTGCGCAATCCTGCGGCGAAGTCGGTTAACGCCCTCGTCGTTCCCGCTGGCGAGCCGTCCAACCGACTTGCCCCGCTCATGCTCCCCGCTCAACAATCTTGCTAACAGCAAGACTTTGCGCGCCCGCGGTCGGGCACCACATCGATTTTCCGCCAGCGCCGCCGGCTACGATTACGATGAGATCTTTGGGTTCGTTGATGATCGGAACCATCGCGTTGGGGTCATTCTTATTCACCCACTTGGGAAAGAACGGCCCTTTCGATTTGCCGTGATCCTTGGCGATTCCCCAAGGCTTTCGCGCCATCTGGAAGAGCGCCATCTGAATATCTGTCTTGTGCCATCCAGCTGCAGCGATGTGCTGTGCGTGCTCGGGACCGAGCACAACGACCGGATTACCCTGAGAATAGAGATTGTTGCCACCGAAAGTTGCCATGGTGTCGGCGAAGGTGCGCATAATCTCGAATGGATCGGTCTGTACATTCTCCGTCATGCTATGTGGCGCTTCAGCATTAATGACGGTGACCACACTCTCTTCGGACTTGAAGCCTCGTTCGACATGCAACGGTTCCCACGGATTGGCAGCCTGATGCTCAGCGATGCAGTAAGTATATTTGCCGGGATGGGCGTGCTGGCAGAAGTCGGTTTGTGCCGGTATGGCGCCCCCGATATTACCGACAGCGAACCTCAGCGCGCGGCCGATCGTCGCGTTGGGGCGCCAGCCGGGACCGAACACGCCATTCCCATAGTTGAGGCCGATCTCTTGGATAATCGGCCCGTTTACGATCAGCAGTGGGGCGCCCGCATGCGTCGTGGTTTGCCGGTGGGCTAAGCCATATTGTGTTTCCAACACGGCTTCCACGGCGGCAACGACCACCGGCAGGTACGCCGGCATGCACCCAGCCATCACGGCGTTGGTCGCGATGGCGCGCAGCGTCGCAACTCCCATAGCGGGCGGCACCACGCCGACGATGGAATCCGGCTGCCGCCAGCTCATGCCGGCCAACATGCGCTCGACCCGCTCCGGTGTCGGCGGGATGACCGGCAAACCATCGGTAAGGCCTTGCTCGTAGAAATAGTCATTCACCGCCTCGAGCGAGTTCGGCAGGTCTTTGACGTTGATGGTTGGCGGTTGAGTTCGATCCAACATTGATTTTTCTCAGGTGTCGGTGACCGGGTGTTTGGATATTGCCGTTCAACGCCGAGGCACGGCATGTTCCGGGAGAGGAAACGTCTTCGTCGCATATTCGGCATTGACGATGTCCGCCCCTGTGGTCAGAAGCCGCACGCATTCAGCTGCGGCATCGATGCCCTTTTGCGCGATACGCGACTTCATCGGGTTCACCGATCGGGTGTGGCAGCATGACGATCGGCAGGCCGGTGTGTCCGACACCGCGGCCGACAATTTGGCCCAGCGGGCAAAACGACCGGCTGATCAGCGCCACAGCAGGCACGCCGGCCTTTTCCAGGTTGACTGCGTCGATAACGCTCCACGGCGAAGATGAGCCGCAGTGGCCGACACCCGAGATAGCCACATCGGATTCGGTCGCCATTTCTGCGATGAACGGGGCGCTTTTTGCGGGAAATCCCTTCCGCCAGAACTTGATGTCGGTTACCTGAAAGTCGCGTGCTAGCGCCTGCGCCAAGCCGTCGAGGACGATGTCGGAAAATTCCTTGCCGTTATCGAGCAGCGCCACGCGCAGCCCTCGCAGCGATTTCGGGCGCGGCGCGACTGCAATTGAGCCGGTCTGCTGCGCTCCGGTGGGCATCAAGACGGTCAGCGTGTCTGGCATAACGCGCTCCTATCGATTGTGCCCTATAGTATACGACAGTATACCAAGTTATGCAAGCACCGCATGAACCGGCATGGGCGCGAAAAATCCCATGAATATTCTCGTTCGCAAAGGCGACGGCATTGGTCTGGAGATCACAGCGGCGACTATTCGCGTGCCGGACACCGTCAGCAAGACTCTTGACCTCGGTCTGAAGTTCGCGATGCTCCCGATCGGGCTCAGCGCGCTCAAAGCCCGATCGAATAGCTGCCACCCGCGACTATTTCGACGGCTTGGCTAATTGCATGTGGGTCGCACTCACGATGCTGCGGTAGAACGCAATATCACGGCGCGCGTAAGCTTCGAAGTCGGTAGGTGTACCGTCGGTGATAACCGTGGTGGCGTGCTGATGCAGCTTCGCTTGCACTGCCGGGTCCTTGAGCGCGCCATGGAATGACTGATTGAGACGTGTGGTAATCGCAGACGGCATCTTGGCTGGCGCAAGGAGCCCGTACCATATGCCCATGTCGACGTCGGCGAGTTCCTTGTTTTCGGCAAGCGCCGGTATGTCCGGCGCGAGCGGCGTGCGCTTTGGGTCCGCAATGCCGTAGGCAATTAGCTTGCCAGAATTTATGTACTGCAGCGCACTCGACAACGTGATGATCGTGATATCCACGTTGCCGCTGAGAACCTCAAGCAGGCCACCCGTGCCACCGGAAAACGGCACGTGCACAAGGTTGATGCCGAAACGCTGCTTGATCAATTCGCCAAGGAAATTCTGCGGTGAGCCGACGCCGGACGTGGCGTAGGTCAGCCCTTGGGGCCGCTTGCGCGCTTCAACCACGAGATCGGCAAACGTCTTCGTATTCTTGAGCGTTGGGCCACTAGCAATGACGATCGGCGATCTGCCGCCAAGAGCGACATAGGTGAAATCACGCTCCACGTCATAGGTGATGTTGGGATTCACCAGCGTGGCCGTGCTGATCTCGCGCGGGGTGCCGATTTCTACCGTGTATCCATCGGCGAGCGCGTTGACAAGGCGCATGGTCGCGATGGACCCGGAGGCACCGGGAAGGTTCAGCACGACAACTGGCTTGCCCAGGTCATCGGACATCTTCGACGCAGCAAGTCGCCCAATGAGGTCGACGCTACCGCCGGGCGTAAACGGAACAATCAGCGTTACGGCCCGCGAGGGGTAATCCTCTGCTTGCGCCTCTCGCGCGGTTGCACCGCAGAGTAGGGCAGCTTGCGAGAGCAGAAAGAATGTCCGTCTTGTAATCGTCATTTGGGCGCGCTTCATTTTCATTTCCGCCACGATTGCTCGTTTCCTCTGGTCTTTTTAATCTGACGCGATGCTCTCACCAGTGTAATGTGAAGCTCGTCCATTTTATTCCAAGCCTTATCCGAAATTTCTACGCAGAGACCGGTTCAAATCCTAAGACCCTGGCAGCCAGTTCAGCCGAAGGATGCATGCGGCGTTTTTGTCATCCGAGCCGCGAAAAGTCTCCGGTCGCGGTTCGTTCCGAAATCAGGGGAAATTCCGGCCACATTTCAAAGGCCGATTTCAATTTCGACGTTTGGCGGTTCGAATCCTCTCGAGGCAGCCAGCCAGTGTAGTCTCTCGGGGGTGTTTCCCGCTCGCAGGAATTCGCCCGGCGTTACCGAGGGTTAGCCGAACGTTGCGCGGTCTCTGTGGCTTGTCAATCGGCGTTGGATCGGGACCCAGTATCGGCATCCAAAAGGGACCCCCTCGTTTTACGTTTTGAGCGATTAGCGTTCGCCCCGTCGGAGCTGGCCGGGGTTGCGGAGACGAGGCGAGCGCGGGTTGACGTGTGATCGTCGGCTCGGCTCTTGAAGCGCCAGCTGTCGTTGCCAGTCTCGATGATATCGCAGTGGTGGGTCAGCCGATCGAGCAGCGCGGTCGTCATCTTGGGATCACTGAAGACGCTTGGCCACTCGCCGAAGGCGAGATTGGTGGTGACGATGATTGAGGTGCGCTCGTAGAGCCGACTGACGAGGTGGAACAGGAGCTGACCGCCCGATTGAGCGAACGGCAGATAGCCGAGCTCGTCGAGCCTGTGTCTCTGCGCAGCATTTCGAGATATCGATGCAAGTCACCGGTCTTGATCGCTGCCATCGCCATGCGCCGCTCGATCCGGCGCCGCAGCGTGCCTTGCTTGTAAAACCCGAAATCATGGGCGGTCTTTGTGCGGAGAAGATCGACGATTTTGGCCAACCGGTCCTCTGGCACATCCTGCGGGCGTAAATTGTTCTGCTTTTGCGAAAGCGCGTCCAAATCGGTTTCGGCCAATGACTTCAGGACGCCGATGCGCCGCACCGTGTCGGGCCGTTGCGCACACTGAAAGCGGTGAAGCTATGCGAATTTGCGATTAGGAAATCGTAAAGAATTGTACGAATGCCACCAAGCAGAACGATCAACATTTGCAGCCCGGCACAACGCTCGGCGGATATCCAAATGGATAGTAGCTGGGAGCAACACGGTAACGAATTGGAAGACCCCACGTCCAGCCATCGGCTCCCCACTGGAATCCCAAAAATCGATGGGTCCAGTCTCGGTAACTTGCATTATCGTATCCCATGCCGCCGTCGTCCCAGCCAGCATTTGCCGAGCTGGAGATCGTCAATGCCGCCGCGCCAATAATCGTGACGATAGTGGCAGAAACCGTAATGTTTCTCATAGCCGCACCTCGTGAAATGATGCCCTGCATCGAATTCTCGCCGTGATTCGGACGCGATCAATTATCACGTCGGCCAGTTAATGAATTTATAGATTTGTGGAGATTGGCGGTAACGGCGAGTATGTGACGAACCTCACGGTGATCTGATAGCGAAAAGGCTCGCTATTTTTGCTGCGGTGCGTGAGCCCGGTTATGGCCCTAAGCTGCCACGCCGGTCGGCGACTACCGCGGCAGCTTTCGGGGGTACTCAGCCAGCGCGTCGTCTTCCAATAGGCCGTGCCTGACGAGGCTAGAAACGACGAAGGTGCTCATCGGACGAACCAAATGCTGGCGATGACCAAAATCAGGATGATGGCCACTCCTATCGCAATGGCCATAGTGTATCGCTGACGATCATCGTACATGCCGACCACAATAGCAGAGCGGGTAGGATACCGCAGCATTAACAGGGCCCGAGATAGCGGTGACTGCCCCGCACGATTAGGCGGCCGCTAATCCCTCCACTTGATCGAGCAACCCATAGAAGGCGTTTGCTCCGTCGGGCCGCGTCCGGTCTCGGCTATTTGCTTCATCGCCTCGAAAAGATCGCGGCGGCCATGCGCGACCGGCGTCATTCGCGAGGCATCAAGCCGTCCGCGATACTGTAGTCCATCTTGCGCATTGAAGCCGAAAAAGTCGGGCGTGCATTGAGCGTCATATGCTCTCGCCACAGCCTGCGTCTCATCGATGACGTACGGAAAGGTGAAGCCATGCTTCACCGCAAATGCCTTCATGTTGTCGAACGAGTCCTCACGATAAGTCAGGGTGTCGTTCGGCATGATGGCGATGGTGCCAATCCCGATCTCGCGCAACGCCTTGGCCTCCGCAACGATACGGCTGATACTCGCCTTCACATACGGGCAGTGATTGCAGATAAAGACAACGAGCGTGCCCTTCGGCCCCCGAACGTCGGCAAGCGTATAGCTTTTTCCATCCACGCCTTTGAGCACGAAGTCCTTCGCTTTCCAACCGAAGTCGCAAATGTTAGTTCTAGATAGTGCCATTACAAATGCCTTATTATTCAGGCGGCAGTATTTCCTGAACACAGACCTGATCCATTAAATGCTCGCGGCGCAAGTCCATCAGATGCGCCCGTTTCTCCTCGTTCGTCAGATGTGCGCCGATCCCGTTGGTCATCACCAGAACAAGAGTCCGATCATTCATGTCCAACCAGTAGGAACGGCGCACAAGCTTATTGTTTCCATCTCGTACGAATGGACTGTCAATATTCTCGCTCAGGTCTGGCTGGTAAAATCGAGCCATACGCTACTTCCGCTTTAGACTGAGGATGTATGCGATCACGTCATCCGTTTCAGTCCTGGAGAGTATGAAATTGGGCATGTTGCGGTGGTTGGACCGAAGGAACGCCTTCAATAGTATTGCTGCGGTCACCGATTGATTAGCAATGTCCTCAAAGTTAGGACCGATTTCGGTTTTCCCACTAACCTCATGGCAATCGACGCATATCGTAGTTGCGATTCGGCGTCCAGACGAAATGTTTGCGCTTTCAAGCGGTTGTGGACACCATGCACTTTTCTGCTTCGTTGATCGCATCCCCAACCGAGGATATCCTATTGAGTTGGCGGCTCCGCCGTTTCTGCGGTCAGAGGGAGCGGACCTATGCAGCAGCAGAATTTCTACGAGTTGGCACAAGACATCGCTGTTTTGGGCGGGGTCTGCGTGGGCATATTCGCGGTCTTTTCGCCCTCGTGGGTGTGGCTCAAGAAGCAATTGTTCGGATGGGGCAGCGGCGTCCTATGCGCCTTCGGAACAATCTTGATCGTTTCTTCAATCTTTAAGACGGTGAGTTTGGCGCTCGGCCCAAGTGGAATGGACTTTAAATTGGAACGGCAATTGGATGAATTGCAAAAACAGGTAGCCGATACGAAAGCGGCAGCACTGGAGACAAACCAGAAGTTCGCAGAAGTAACCTCTGCTTTAAATCAAGTGGGCACGGCTGGGGCTGCTGACGTTCGTGGAGTACAGATGGAATTAGATCACCTTTCGACCAAAATTACGCAACTGGCCCAAACTTCAGATGCGACACTCGATAAATTACAGAGGGTCTTGGCACAGCCGCCATCGAATGGGGAAGGCAAGCCGACCCTCACGCCTTACATCGCACCGCAGGACAACGGAAGTAAGTACCAAAAGGACTAATTGTCTGTACTTCTACAAAGCGCGGCGACAAGCGAACGCTCTCCCGCTGAGCTAAGCGACCGACCATTAATGTGATTCCTCACGCGAGAAAGAACGTCCCACCATCCATGGTGCCGATAAAATCGGCCATGTTGATGAAGCAGTTGAGCCAACTTTCCTTGGCTCTCTGCGTTACGACACTCCCAATATCCATCCCTCGACCTGCGCGACGGCGCGTTCGGGGGGCGCCAGATTGGGCTTGAGGAACGTCGCGAGGCTACCATCTTGGTCGGCACGGGAGAGCCAAGCGGCGATGCTGTAGGCATCGTGCTGGTCGCCTGTGCGGTCCGCGCGTGTGAAGCTGTGGCTCCACAGCGCCGGATAGACTTCGCAAACGGCGGAACGTCCAGCCGGAATGTCCCAGCCGTCGAACGGCCAGAAATGCACACGCTCGCCAAGCCGTTGACGGATGAAGCGCAGCCACGGAATCCCCGCATGGGTAGATTTCGCTACCGATCCTTGCACGTCGAAGTGAAACACTGATTTTGCTCCACCAGCGCGTTCCTCGGTCAATCGTCGCCAGCGAGAGTTCCCCATGCGCGCGGCTCCATTTCCCGCCGCACCAACGCGCACAAAATCGACGTAGATGTTCTCGTCAGTCGGCCAGTGGCGCTGAAAATCATCAAGGAAAGCGGGCCACTCCGGCTTAATGGCATGTGATTCAAAATAGCGCAGAGGAAACGAAAATCCATGGTCGATGCCAACCAACGCCGGTGCGCTTTCGGCCAGCTGCTCGACAAGCCACTCGGCGATGCCGCGTCTCGTCCAGTATTTGCGTGGGCTCGGTGGGGGCATCACCTCGACGGGAGACGTTGATCGATCCGCCATATAGACGCGCAAGCCCTTCAGGCTCGCCGTTGGTGTCTCAGCGCCGGAATAGTCGATCCCAATATATCGCGCAAATGCGGGCATTTTATGCCACCGCTTGGAATCACTCAAAGCTCAACGCGAGCCGATCCCGATTGACGCGGCTCGATAGTTTGCCCGACTTCGACAAGATAGCCGTTGCTTTGTCGATGAGCCGAGCTAAGCAAGAAAATAATGCCCCGCCAACACTCATTGACGGGGCAAATTTTGAGCACGTTGCGTGCAACGATTAAACCGCCATTTTCAAATCCTTGGCCGCCCGGAAGGCGACTTTCCTGCTTGCCTTTATCTTGATCGCTTCTCCGGTTGCAGGATTTCGCCCGATACGGGCAGCCCGCTTCCTGACGCTGGTGTGGACGGCAAGGCGTACGACCGCGGGTCCGACGCCGTCGACCACGTCGGTTACCGCCCTCGAGTAGGCATCAAGCAGTGCTTGGTCCTCGCTCGATGTGCTCGCGGGATCGGAGGGGGGTGCCTTCCGAGTGGCCCGGACGGCATCGTGCAACGGAATCACGGACATTTGCATTTCGCCAAGTAGTTAGGATTGGCCGCACATATGGGAACTCTGCCGGGCAATGGAAAGGGTGAAGGAGAGAGGCCATCTCGTCAGGCCGACAGTGCCTTTAATATGTTATGTTCGGGACATTTCGAGGAGCTGACGGATAATGTCGGCATTGAATGTGCGGGCCGTCGCAGTGCCACGTCTGTTGCCAGTGTGCCTCAGTGTTGTGGCCGGTTTCATCGACTCTTGCACTTTTGCTGTTTTGTTTCGGTTGTTTGTCGCCCAAGTGACCGGGAGCTATGTCATTGTCGGCGCGCAGGTCGTTGAATTTGACAAAACAATGCTGGTGCCAATTCTCGCTATTCCAACCTTCTTCTTAGTGGGGATGAGCACGACGTTAGTTGTCGCTTGGTCCGGACTTGCGGGTTGGGCCGCGTTGACACTTGCACTCGCGGTCGAGCTGGTTCTGGTGGGAGCGTTTTTTGTGGTCGCTGTGGTTGGAGCACCGTTTTCATACGCTAACGCTCCGTCTGCGGTCGTCGCGAGTTTTCTCGCCATATCATCGATGGGCGTGCAAAGCGCATTAGTACGGCTGCTCACGCGCGGCGTGGCTTCGACGAACGTGATGACGACAAACACAACTCAGCTCGCCATCGATGCTGCCGAATGGCTGATCGCCTCACGCCGTAGAACCGTGATGCCAGATGACCCGGCAGCTCATGCTGAGTGCGCACTCATACGAAACCGCTTTGTCGGTCTAATTTCGATCATGGCTGGCTTTCTCGGAGGCACAGCCGCCGGGGCGCTCGGTTACCGATGGTTCGGTCCCCGGTGTCTTATTATCATCATTATCGTTCTTGCGAGCATCGTTACTTACTGCGCTTGGTGCGCGAAACAGCGTTGATTGCGTGTCTGGCGCTCTCTGGGAAGAAGGCGGGCTCGGGGGTACGCTTGCCTCATCTCGGATCGCCTAATGACAGATTACGGAAAGTCCGTGGACGTAGTTCGCGGCGGGAGCGTCAGCATCGTTGTCGTCATTGGTCACGCACTGTCCAACGTTTGGCTAATCGCCTCCAATCCCGCAAATGCTCCGCGGTTATGTAGAGCAGCGGAATGACGAAAATCCCGAAGACAGAGGCAGCGATCATGCCGCCGAATACCGGCGTGCCTACGGCATGACGCGTAGCGGCTCCAGCGCCCTGTGCAATCACCAGCGGAAAAAGTCCAAAGATGAAGGCGAAACTCGTCATCATCACCGGACGAAATCTCAGGCCTGCCGCTTCAATGGCGGCTGCGTTGATGTCTTTGCCAAGCCGCCGCTGCTCCACCGCGAACGCTACGATCAGAATGCCGTTCTTGGCGGCGAGCGCGATCAGCGTGACCAAGCCGATTTGCGCGTAAACGTCGAAGCTCAGTCCGGCAATCGCAATTGCGACAAGAGCGCCGAATATTCCGACGCTGACCGACAACAGGGCGGGAACCGGTATGTTCCAGCTTTCGTAAAGCGCAACCAAAAACAGATAGGCAAACAGAATGGCGAGGCCGAGCACGATGGTCGTTCGTCCGCCGGCTAATTGCTCCTGGAACGCGGTCCCGGTCCATTCGAAGCCGTAGGCCGCTGGCAATGTCGCGGCCGATATGCGCGCCATCGCCGCGAGCGCTTGACCGGAGCTATAGCCGGGCTTCGGCGCGCCGTTGACGACCGCGGCGCGATATCCATTATACCGCACCACCGTTTGCGGCCCTTGCACGAGCTTCGCCTCGGCGAGCGCGCGCAGCGGCACCATTCCGCCTTGCGCATTACGCACGTAGATCCGCTCGATATCTTCGGTCCGTTCGCGAAACGACGTGTCCGCCTGAATGTTGACTTGCCAGGTACGCCCAAAAACATTGAAGTCGTTAACGTAATAACTGCCCAGCGTCGATTGCAACGCGTTGAAAATGTCGCTGATTTTGATGCCGAGAACCTGCGCTTTGTCGCGATCGATGTCGAGATAGATCTGCGGCGTGTCGGCGGCATAGGTACTGAACACACCGGCAAGCTCGGGCTGCGCGTTGGCCTGCACGAGCAACCCGCGCAGCACCGCCGCCACATCATTAGGCGACTGGCCTTGCAGCGCTTCGAGGACATACTGAAAGCCGCCGGTGCTGCCCAAACCGAGAATCGGCGGCAGGTTGAACGGAAACGCGACGGCGCCCTCGATTGCCGCCAATTGCGGCCGCAGCCGCGCGAGGATTGCGTTCGCACTCTGCGCCGGATCGGTGCGCACCTCGTAGGGTTTGAGCCGTATGACAAAGAAAGCCTGATTCGACGAGGCGACGTAGTCGATGAAATTCAATCCGACCACAGACAAGACGCCTTCGACACCGGGGATCGGCTTAACAATGTCTTCGACCTGTTTGACCACCGCCTCGGTGCGGTTGACTGAAGCGCCTTCAGGTAGCCGTAAGGCTGCGAAGATCGCGCCCTGGTCCTCATCTGGCAGAAAACTCTGCGGCGTTATACTGAACAGCAATACCGATGCGGCGAGCACGCCGGCGACGACTGCGACGCCAATGACTGAAACGCGCGCCAGCCGGCGCACCGCCGCCACATAGCCGTCGCGCGTTTTGTCGATTGCTCCCAATACATAGCGCATAGGGCCACGGCTTCTTTGACCATGCTTGAGGAGCACTGCGCACAGCGCCGGAGTTAGCGTCAGCGCATTGAGCGCCGAGATCAGCATCGCTACCGAGACTGCCACCGCAAATTGGCGAAACAGTTGCCCGCTGATACCTGGAATAAAGGCGACCGGAACGAACACCGACAGCAAAACGAAAGTGATGGCGAGGATCGGGCCAGTGATCTCAGCCATCGCTTTCTTGCAGGCCTCCGGCACCGTGAGCTCGGGTTCCGCCTCGATTACCCGCTCGATGTTTTCAACGACGACGATGGCGTCATCAACGACAATGCCGATGGCGAGCACGAGCGCCAGCAAGGAGACTGTGTTGGCCGAATATCCGATGATCAACAGCACGGCAAAAGTCCCGATGATGGACACCGGAACGGCAACCAGCGGGATCAGAGTCGTCCTGAGCTTGCCGAGAAACAAGAAGACCACAACGCCGACGAGGACGATGGCGATTGCGAGCGTGCGCACCACCTCGACGATTGTCGCGGTAACAAAGACGGTGGAATCGAAGAAAACCGTATAAGCCACGTCAGAGGGGAAGCGCGTCGCGAGCGTATTCATGGTGTCGCGAACCTGCTTTGCCACCGCGACCGCGTTGGATCCCGGCGACTGGTAAATTCCGAGCGCAGCCGCCGGAGCGCCATTGAAGCGGCTATAGCGATCCTGCGATCGAGCGCCCATTTCGACGCGGGCGACATCGCTGACGCGAACAACGGAACCATCGGGATTGGCGCGCAGGACGATGCTGGCAAATTCCTCCGGCCGCGTCAGCCGACCCTTGGTTTTAATATTGATCTGGACCTGCTGCTCGCTCGTGACCGGAGCGGCACCGACGCGACCGAGCGCTGCCTGAACATTCTGGTTTTGCACCGCTTGGATAACGTCGTTCGGCGTCAAGTTGAGCTCGGTCAGCCGTTCGGGATCGAGCCAGATCCGCAACGAATAATCGAGCGGTCCGAACAAGCTCACCTGGCCAACGCCTTTGATTCGCGCCAGCGTGTCGATGATGTTGATGGTCGCGTAGTTGCTTAGATAGATGGCATCGTATGTGTTCTTCGGGGAGTAGATATTGATGACCTGAAGCAGCGCGGCGGACTTCTTGCGGACTGTTAGGCCGGCGCGCGACACCTCGTCGGGAAGTTGCGGTATGGCAAGGCTGGCGCGGTTCTGCACATTGACGGTGTCGATGTCCGGATCGGTGCCCAGCGAAAAAGTGACGTTCAGGGTGTAGCTGCCGTCGGAGCCGCTGGCTGATTGATAATAAATTGCGTTGTCGACGCCGTTGATCTGCTCCTCGATTGGTTGCGCCACCGTGGTCTCCACCACTTCGGCGTCGGCGCCGGGATAGTTGGCGGTCAGCGTGACCTGCGGCGGCACGATGTCTGGAAATTGCGCGATCGGGATCGCCGAAATGGCAATCGCGCCGGCCAAGGTGATCACGATGGCGATGACGACGGCAAATCTCGGCCGGTCGATGAAGATGCTTGAAAACATCGGGATTAGTTTCCGGGCACGACGGTCGCCGCCACGACCTGGCCCGGCCTTATTTTTTGAATCCCCTCGACGACGACGAGTTCTCCTTCCTTGAGGCCGTTCGTTACGACAATGTCACGGCCTTGTTCGACGCCAGTCGTCACACGGCGCTGCTCAACCTTTTTTGCATCGTCGACTACCATGACGTAGTTGCCGGCCTGATCGAGGAGTACGGCGGATTGCGGCACCACGAGCGACGATCGCGGCGTTCCACGCTCCACAACTACGCCGACGATCCCGCCGGGAATCAGCATGCCTTCCGGATTTGGCAATTGCGCCCGCACCACGACGGTGTCGGTATCGGCCTCGACCTGGACATCCAGAAAATTGGTAATGCCAGGATGCGGATAGATGGTGCCATCGGGCAGCTTGATATGAATAGTCACGTGGGGATTCTTATCGGCCGACGCGGCAACCCTGTGTCTGTATTCGATGATATCGGCCTCACTCGCCTGGAACGTGACATAGATCGGGTCCTGGCTAACGATTGTCGCGAGCTTTCCGGATGAGGGGTCGACGAGATTGCCGACTGTGAAATTGGCAAGCCCGATCCGTCCATCGATCGGCGAGCGTATTTCCGTGTAACCGAGATTGACTCGCGCCTGCTCGAGCAACGCCTGTGCTTGCAGCACGTCGGCTTGCGCGGCTTGCTCGGCAGCCGAGAGCTGATCGACGGTTGATTGTGGGACGTTTTCATTTTTTACCAGCGCTTGGGCGCGTTGCAGCTGCAGATTGGCATTGACCTCCGTTGCCTTCGCCTTGGCGAGATTGGCGGTCTGCTGGTCGACCGCGGCCTTATAGGTATCCTGCTCAATGCGAAACAACAGGTCACCTTTTTTGACCATCTGCCCTTCAGTAAAATTGCGCTCCTCGATAAAACCCGGAACTCTCGCGACGACGTCGACCTTGTCGATTGCCGCAACGCGGCCGATGAAGTCACCTGTTGCAGTCACTTGGCGGGCCACCACCGGGCTTACGGAGACCGCCGGTGGTGGCGCACCCTGTGCGGCGGCGCTCGCACAGAAGGCCAGGAGGCTCACGCTCGCCATGGACATCACCCGGCTTAGCGATTCCCTGGCTCGGCTACGAAACTTGAACATTCGCGACACGGCTCCTTCAGCCCGCATTCCTCGTTCAGCGTCTGCGAGGAATGAAACCCTTACAGACCTCGCACTACCAGAACCTATCACGCAAAGTTGAGGTTCTAATGGTTGGCGCGACGTTTTATTGGCGTCGATAGAGACGCATGATTGTTCAATACAGCGTCCCGGCGAAGTATGGCAGTCAGTCTGAAGCGTCATCGATGAAATTTAGCACGAGCCGTAGCTTGCCGGCATTCCTGCGTTAGACCTAAGCCAACCCAACTTAGGCGAGTCTATATGCTAAGGTGGCACAGCAGGCGGGAGACTTGCCATGGTGACATTGAAAATCAACGGTGAGGATAGGACTTTCGATGCTGCCGATGACACGCCATTGCTGTGGGTTCTGCGCGACATACTGGGGATGACGGGTACGAAATTCGGCTGCGGCATCGCTCAATGCGGCGCCTGCACCGTGCATATCGACGGAACTCCGGTCCGCTCCTGTCTGTTGTCGATTGGCTCGATCGGCGGCCGCGCCATCACCACAATCGAAGGCATTGGCGCCACGCCGACGGGTGCGAAAATGCAGAAAGCCTGGCTCGATCTGGAAGTAATCCAGTGCGGCTATTGCCAGTCGGGCCAGATTATGTCGGCAGCGGCGCTGCTCGCCAATAATCCGCACCCCGACAATTCCGATATCGATGCTGCGATGGCGGGAAATATCTGCCGCTGCGGCACTTATGTGCGCATCCGTGAGGCGATTAAGCACGCCGCGGACGAGGCATAGGAGGTGGCGATGCGCGCGCTTGAAAACCTCCCGCTCGCTCCCTCGCGCCGCGCCCTGATCAAAGGCGGCCTGGCCGGTGGATTCGTACTCGCATTTCATCTTCCTTTGCGAGCAGCGCCCGTAAACGAGCCGGAGCAACCACCTGATAGCACGGCCGGTCAGTTTGCACCCAACGCCTTCATCCGCATCAATCATGCCGGCAAGACGACGCTGGTCATGCCGCAGGTGGAGATGGGGCAGGGCGTCTATACCGCGGTGGCAATGATCCTCGCCGACGAGCTCGATGCCGATTACGCGCAGGTCGTGCTGGAGCATGCACCGCCCGACGACAAGCTCTACGGCAATCCCATTTTCGGGATTCAGGTTACAGGCAATTCCAATTCCATTCGCGCGTTCTGGAAGCCGCTTCGCACGGCCGGCGCGGCAGCGCGGGCGATGCTGGTGCAGGCAGCGGCAACGCAATGGCAGGTCGATACAGCAAGCTGTTCCGCATCGAACGGCAAGGTCACGCACGCGGCGAGCGGTCGATTGCTGGCCTACGGCGATCTGGTGGATGCGGCGAGCGCGCTGCCCGTGCCGCAAGATCCGCCGCTGAAGGATCCGAAAGATTTCAATCTGATCGGAAAGCCGCTCAAGCGCTTCGACACGCCAAACAAGACCGATGGCAAGGTCATTTATGGCATCGATGCGATACTGCCCGGGATGAAATTCGCAACGCTCGCGCAAAGCCCGGTCTTTGGCGGCAAAGTCGGACATGTGGACGACAGCGCGGCCAAGAATGTCCCCGGCTTTCGCCAAGTCGTCGTGCTGGACGACCTGGTCGCGGTCGTCGGCGATCACATGTGGGCCGCCAAGAAAGGTCTCGACGCACTTTTCATCACTTGGGACGAAGGACCAAACGCGCAGATCAGTTCGAACGATATCTGGGAGAATTTGCGCGCCGCCAGCAAACAGGATGGCGTCGTCGCAAAATCCATCGGCGACGTCGCCCAAGGCTTGACGCAGGGTGACAGAGTCGACGGCGAGTTCGAGTTGCCGTTTCTGGCGCACGCGACGATGGAGCCGCTGAACTGCACGGTGGCGCTTACACCGGGCGCCTGCGAAATATGGACCGGCACGCAGGTCATTACGCGCGTTCAGTCGGCCGCGGCGGAAGCTGCGGGTGTTCCCCTCGACAAGGTGACCGTGCACAACCACCTCCTCGGCGGCGGTTTCGGACGCCGGCTTGAACCGGACATGGTGGCGACCGCCGTGCGGATCGCCAAGCAGGTCGACGGACCCTTAAAGGTTGTGTGGACGCGCGAAGAAGACATCCAGCACGACGTCTACCGTCCGGTCTATCGCGACGTCATTTCGGCAAGCCTGTCAGGCGGCAAGATCGTCGCCTGGAAATATCGCGTCACCGGTTCATCGATTATGGCGCGCTGGGCGCCGTCGATATTCCTCAACGGCATCGATATCGACGCGGTCGATAGCGCGGTCGACATGCCTTACGATATTCCCAACCGCACGGTGGAATATGTGCGCGCCGAGCCGCCCGCCGTGCCGACTGGATTCTGGCGCGGCGTCGGACCAAACAATAATGTCTTCGCCACCGAATGCTTCATGGACGAATTGGCGCACAAGGCGGGCGCGGATCCCGTCGATTTCCGCCGCGGCATGCTGGGGAATAATCCGCGCTTGAAGGCCGCGCTCGATCTCGTGGCGGAAAAATCCGATTGGGGAAAGCCGTTGCCGGCCCGCGCCGGGCGCGGCGTAAGCGTGCAACCATCATTCGGCAGCTTTATCGCCACCGTCATCGAGGCCGAAGTTGCCGACAACGGCGAGGTGCATCTGCGCCGAGTCACGTCGGCCGTGGATACCGGCATCGCGGTTAATCCCGATACGATCGTTGCGCAGTTGCAAGGCGGGCTGATCTTCGGCCTGACCGCCGCGCTTTATGGCGAGATCACAATTGAGAAGGGGCGGGTGCAACAATCCAACTTCAACGACTACCGCATGCTGCGCATCGACCAGGTGCCGAACATCGACGTGCATGTCATCAAGAGCGGCGAGGACCCGGGAGGCATCGGCGAAACCGGCTGCACGGCCGGTCCTCCGGCGCTGCGCAACGCGATCTACGCGGCAACCGGCGTCGCACTGCGGCGGCTGCCGATCGACCGCGCCGCCATCGCGACTAAGGCGTGAATGTCATGCGCACGCGCACCGTCGTCATCATTGTCATCGTCGTCCTGATTGGTCTGGCCGTATTCGGCTGGCGGATATTCAATCTGGGACCGATGGCGTTCGCCGGCGGTTCAACGGTTGCGCTGGCGGATTATCACGACGGCGATCCGACCGGTGTTCCTGCCGCACTTGCCACTGTCGACCAGGTGAAGCGCGGCGAGTATCTCGCACGGGCCGCCGATTGCGTGGTTTGTCACACAGCGCCCGGGGGCGTCCAATACGCCGGCGGCTTGGCGTTTCCGCTGCCATTCGGCACGCTTTATTCCACCAACATTACATCCGACAAGGACTCTGGCATCGGTGATTACAGCGATCAGGATTTTCTCAACGCGGTTCAGCGCGGCATACGGCGGGACGGCGCGCGGCTTTATCCGGCCATGCCATTTGCTTCTTACACCTATATGACCGACGCCGACGCGCTGGCGATCAAGGCCTATTTGTTCAGTCTGCCGGCGGTGCATGCCGACAATCGCGCCGACACGCTGACATTTCCGTACAACCAACGTTGGGCGGTGATTTTCTGGTCGTTGCTTTTCAACGCCAATACGCGCTTTGCGCCCAATACAACACAGAGCGCCCAATGGAACCGCGGCGCATATATCGCCGAGGCGCTGGCGCATTGCGGCGAATGTCACACGCCGCGCAATATTGCCTTCGCGCTCGACAACCGCAAAAAATTTGCGGGCGCGGTGACGGCCGGCTGGAAGGCGTTCAACATAACGTCTGATAAAGATACCGGCATCGGCGGTTGGACCGATGACGAAGTGTTTGCCTATCTCGCGAATGGTCACGCCCCAGGCCGCGGCACGGCGGCGGGGCCGATGGGCGAAGCCGTCGACCAGAGTTTCAGCCAAATGGCGCTGGCCGATATCCACGCGCTGGCTAGTTATGTGCGTAGCGTTCCGGCTGTAGCGTCATCCGAACCGGCGACGATTGCGCCCCCGGCTCCGACGTCGCCCAAGGAGGGCGGCGCAACGGCTGACGTCGCCGGCAGGAAGGTGTTTGAGGAGGCCTGCGTCAGTTGCCACAACTGGTCCGGGGTCAGTGCCATCTCTCCTTTTGCCACGATTACCGGCGCCCGTGCGGTCAATGATCCTACCGCGACAAATGTCGCCCAGATCGTGATCTCCGGCACGACGCGGCACACACCGCAAGGCATCATCTCGATGCCGGCTTTCGGCGGCACTTATTCCGACGCGGAGATTGCAGCGGTCGCCAATTACGTCACCGGGCGCCTCGGTAGCGAGCAGTCCAAGCTCACTGAGAAGGATGTGGCGGAGCTACGAAGCGAAACGTCTCGGTGATTTCTCGCTGCGATCGGGAATCTCATGAGGAATGATGCCTAAGTGTTATTGTCGAAGCTACCGGCCTTTGCGGCTTAAAACGGAGATGAGGCAATAAATCCCAACGACGCGGCGTCACGACGAGCGGTCTCGACCAGTCCACCGAGTGGCCTCGCTTCCAATGCGACGCGCGATATTTCCGCCGCGCTGACCACGCTGCTGGCCGACGTGTTTGCGCTCTACATCAAGACAAAGAATTTCCATTGGCATATTTCAGGTCCACACTTCCGTGATTACCATCTGCTGCTGGACGAACATGCCGACCAGCTCTTTGGCATCACGGACGACATCGCCGAGCGCGTCCGGAAAGTTGGCGGAACGACGTTGCGTTCGATCGGTCAGATTGGCCGCCTCCAACGGGTCCTCGACAACGACGCAGACTACGTAACGCCGCAGGATATGCTGGCCGAGCTGCGCGACGACAATAGGCAGCTCGCGGCGAGCATGCGCGAGGCGCACGGGCTGTGTGACGAGCATGGCGATGTTGCGACCGCGAGCCTGCTTGAGAACTGGATCGACGAGGCCGAGCGGCGCGTATGGTTCCTGTTCGAGGCGGGCCGGCATGAGTAGATAGGAGATTGTCGGTCGCTCGTATAATTCAGCGACTAGGACTGTCGCATAGGAGGCGTGTGATGATCTTAGGTATGTCGACGAGCACGTTCACGCTGCTGCACGTGGTCATAAGCTTCGTAGGCATATTCTCGGGCTTTGTCGTCATGGTCGGCATGCTCAACGCCAATCGGCCTGAAGGCTGGACGGCGCTCTTTCTTGCCAGCACGGTTCTGACCAGCGTGACCGGATTCTTGTTCCCTTCCACCGGTTTCACCCCCGCCCAGGGGGTCGGCGCCTTATCGCTGGTAGTACTCGCTGTGACGCTAATCGCCATTTATATCTATAGCCTCGTCGGCCGATGGCGCTGGATCTATGTCGTGGGGGCTATCGCAGCGCTCTACCTCAATGTCTTCGTCGCAATCGTGCAGGCATTTCAAAAACTGCCGTTCCTGCATAGCCTGGCTTCGACGCAGTCTGAACCACCATTCCTAATCGCGCAGATCGCTGTCATGGCGATATTCATTGTGCTTGGCATTTTGGCGACGAGAAGATTTCACCCGAGACCATCCGTCGCATTGAAATGGCTCGTTGACCGGCTAGCAGTGCGAAAAGCGGAGAAGAACAATGGTGAAGATCAATCGACGCGGGTCTGCGATCTGGCACGGCGGAATTAAAGACGGCAAAGGTTCCATCTCGACTGAGAGCGGCGCGCTGAAGGCCTATCCTTATGGATTCGTAAGCCGCTTTGAAGGCATGCCCGGCACCAATCCTGAGGAGCTGATCGCCGCGGCGCACGCTGGCTGTTTCACAATGGCGCTTTCGCTGATTCTCGGCAACGCCAAACTCACTGCCGAACAAATGGACACCTCTGCCCAAGTAACATTGGAGCAAGTCGACGGCGGATACGCAATCACTGCCGTCCACCTAACGCTCAAGGCCAGGATTCCGGGCGCGGACCAAGTGACGTTTGAGAAGCTCGCCGGGATGGCGAAGATCGGATGCCCCGTCTCCAAGCTATTGAATGCGAAGATCACTTTCGATGCCGAACTCATCAACTCCGTCTAACTTTTAGGTTCACAAAACTCATGTTGTTAGCAGGTCGCGAATAACTATGCCTGCGCCAGAGAATCCGATCATCGACACGCGTCGACACCAGATGTTTCCGACTCTGGAGCCGGCAGAAATCGAGCGCGTGCGGCGATTTGGCATAACAAGATCTTATAGTGCAGGTGAGGCACTCGCCACAGTCGGCGAAGTTGGCCACGGACTGATCGTCATCTCGTCCGGCAATGTCGACATTACCCAACACGATCAATCGGGCCGCAGGACGCTTATCGTCACCCATGGGCCCGGCCACTTCATTGGTGAACTGGCGCAACTGGCGGGTCGGCCCATTCTTGTGGACGCCTACGCGCGAGAGCCGGTTGAAGCTCTTCTCATCCCGCCGGACCGGCTTCGGGCTCTCCTGATGTCAGAGGCGGAACTCGGCGAGCGGATCATGCGCGCCCTGATCCTGCGCCGTGTCGGCCTGCTCGAGACCGGGGCCGGCGGGCCGGTGATCGTCGGTCGCTCAGAGAGCGGCAATATGCTTCGGCTCGAAAATTTTCTCCGCCGCAATGGCCATCCCCATCAAACGGTGAACTCGGAGACCGATCCCGAGGCAAAAGCGCTGATTGAACGCTTCCACGTCGATCCTGGGCAGCTGCCGATCATTTTGTGCCCGGGCGGCCAATTGCTGCGCAATCCTGGCGAAAACGAACTCGCCCGCTGTCTCGGCTTAGTGGGACCGATTGATCCAAATCGCGTTTACGACGTGGCCATCGTCGGCGCCGGGCCGGCGGGACTTGCCACTGCGGTTTATGCTGGCTCAGAAGGACTCTCCGCTCTAGTGCTGGATTGTCGCGCGTTCGGCGGCCAAGCTGGCGCTTCGGCAAGGATCGAGAATTACCTTGGCTTCCCGACGGGCATCAGCGGCATCGCTCTGATGGCGCGCGCTTACAATCAGGCGCAGAAATTCGGAGTCGAAATGGCGATTCCAGACGAGGTGGCTGGCCTCCAGATGCCCGCCGACTCGAACCCGGGCCATTTTGTCTTAAATCTCATCAACAACGAACGCGCATGTGCCCGCTCAGTTGTGATCGCAAGCGGAGTTCGGTACCGGCGGCCTGCAGTGGAGAACTTGGAGGCTTTCGAATCTTCGAGCGTGCATTATTGGGCCTCGCCTCTTGAGGCAAAACTTTGTGCCGACCAAGAGGTGGTCTTGGTGGGTGCCGGCAATTCGGCCGGACAGGCGGCGGTTTACCTGGCTAGCCAGGCCGCCAAGGTCTGGCTCCTCGTGCGCGGCGCGGATCTGAACGTAAACATGTCGAGCTATCTCGTCGATCGCATCAACGGACTTGCCAACGTCGAAGTCCTGACACGAACGCAAATCACCGGCCTGGAAGGTGCCGACGGCATGTTACAGGCGGTTCGTTGGCGGCAAGGCGCGTCGGGAGAAGAAATGCGTCGCCTTATCCGCCACGTGTTCCTCTTCATCGGGGCGGATCCGAACACGGATTGGCTCGCCGGATCCGGCGTGGCGCTTGACGCCAAGGGATTCGTGCTAACTGGCGCCGAGGCCGGCGGCAATCGCCACTTGCTGGAGACGGGTTGCCCGGGCGTCTTCGCTATTGGCGATGTCCGCTCGGGTTCGATCAAACGCGTCGCTGCAGCGGTGGGCGAGGGCGCGCAGGTTGTGGCAGCACTGCACGGGTTCTTAACCGCTTCGGGCCGCGAGCAGGCCGTCGCGGCGCGGCAATAGTCGTCGGCAGCACCGAGGATGCGCCGCACCATAAAGCGCTTCTTGTTTGGCTAACCGGTCGGATTCTCAGGCGGGGCCTTGCGACGCCGAAATCTGACCGCGTGGCTTGCGGCCGAACCACAGAGCCACCCCCTATTCGTGAAGCAGCACTTCCCAGTTTGAAGGCACCGCTCCATCTGGTCCCGGCGCCGGTTGATCCAACGGATGCGAGTGAGGAGCGGCAAGCTTCGGGCCGGCGAAGGATTCTTGAGTACGGTAGTCGTAAAACCAATGCTCGCCTGGCTCGAAGCTCGTGATTATCGGGTGACCCGTGGCGGCGTAGTGTTTCGATGCATGCTGACTTGGGGAACTATCACAGCAGCCGATGTGACCGCATTCGGCGCATCTGCGAAGATGAAACCACCACTTGCCCGCGGCCGTGCATTCGACGCAACCTGTTCCGCTTGGCTTGGCCGCTGTGTTGATACCATCCCTAACGGACTTCATGGGTTCCTCTCTGACTCCCTCGTGCTTCAATTCAGCGCTGCCTGATCATTGCAACGGCTTAAGCTTATCCATCATAGTCGGAATAAACTCCGACACTGTGGGATGAATGTGCATCGCGCGTTGTATCACAGTGTAGGGCGCCTTGGCGTACATGATATCGAGCACGCAATGGATGACCTCGTCACCTTCGAGTCCCAGGAAGGAGGCGCCCAGTATTTGTTTGTTATCCCGGTCCACAAGGATTTTCATGAAACCCTTGGTTTCACCTCTCTCATACGCGCGCATGACGTCCTTCATTGCCATGGTCGAGATCAGCGCAGACTTGCCCGTCTTGCGGACTTCCGCTTCGGTCATCCCGGCCCGGCCAAGCGGCGGATCGGTGTAGAGCGCGTAGGCCGTGATGCGGTCGCTCACCCGCCTCTGATCTTTGTCGAGAAGATTCGCTGCCACGATCTCGAAATCATTCCAGGACGTGTGCGTAAACGCGCCTTGGCCATTGCAGTCGCCCATCGCCCAGATACCGGAAATGTTGGTACGCAATTGGTCATCCACCAGGATGTACCCGCGCGCGCTTGTGCCGACACCCGCCTTGTCGAGGCCAAGATCGTCAGTGTTTGGTCGACGACCAGTCGCCACCAGCAGATGAGTTCCGGCAATCTGTGAGACCCTCCCGCTCGATTCGACTTTCGCCACGATCGAGTTTCCCTGCTTCTCCACACTGACGACTTCGCTGTTGACGCGCACGTCGATGCCTTCCTCCTTGAGGAAACCGGCAACAGCTTGTGAGACCTCCTCATCCTCCCGCGAGATCAAGCGCGGTCCGAATTCGATCACGGTCACCTCGCTTCCGAAACGACGATAGACCTGAGCGAATTCGAGGCCAATGTAACTGCCGCCAAGGATCACGAGATGTGCCGGGAGGACATCGATCTCCAGCATCGAACTATTGGTCAGGTACGGAACCTGGTCGAGACCGGGTATCGGTGGAATCGCCGCTCGCGCGCCAACATTGATAAAGATCTGATCGGCCGTCAGCTCAGAGCCGTTCACCGCTACTTTCTTTTCCGCAACAAAGCGGCCATGGCCTTCGTAAACCGTGCATCCTTGTAAGGTCTTCAATGCTTGCTCAACGCCATTGCGGAATACAGCTACAACCGCGTCCTTTCGTGCCTTCACCGCCTTCATGTCGACATTGACGGTCCCTCCAATCATCACGCCGTAGTCGGCAGCGCGGCGTGCAACATGGGCAACATAGGCGCTCGCGGCCAGCGTCTTAGTCGGAGTGCAACCCGTGTTCACGCATGTGCCGCCGAACAGCTTGCGTTCGATGATCGCGACCTTCCGGCCTGCAGCCACCAATCGCCGCGCCAAGGCCGGGCCAGACTGTCCGGTGCCGATGATGATCGCGTCGTAATTCGGCATGATGGACCTCCGATCTCCTGATGTTCAGGCCAGTCTACCCCTCGGCGCAAAATTCCGCAGTTCTGATTGAAAGGGCTAAGTTCCAGGCGTGCACGAACATCGCGCATGGTCCGCGTTGCGCGTAGCTCGTGGCGCGGGTCACTTTATGCGAGCCGCCGCGCGGCCGGCACGCCGGCTTCGTTTTCGTTTCGCAGTAGAAGCCAAAACATGAGTCCGTGCGTGATCAGAAAGAGCGGCACGATAAATGTTGGGAGAAAGTAGGCAGCGCCCAATTGACCGGCTTGGACGCCTAAGTGAATGCCCTCGTAATTGGCATGGAGAATATCGGCGCTGCCCCAAAGATTGAATACCCAGGCCGCGACGATGCCAAGCCTGCCGGGCAGTAATGCCAGCGTTAACAAAGCGAGCGCCGCGGCGACGATATCTCCATAGGCGGCGCCTTCGGCGAAAGCCGCTGGCAAATCGGGGGACACGACGCCGGGGACCAGAAACGCCAAGCCGACGAAGCGGAAAGAATGAAACATGAGCAGCGGCCGCAAGGCTTCGTTGCGGCCTCGGCGGCGCAGTTCCGGCAAGATTAGGCTACCGGTGACTGCACCCCAAGCAACGAAACTGAAGCCGATGCTGACAAAAAAGCAGAGTTGCGCCCGCATGACCGACCTCCGGATGCTTTCATGTGTCGTTCCGTTTAGCCGTAAGTGATCTCCGGGTTGCTTTGCCCGACTTCAATAATATAGCCGTCGGGATCGCGAATGTAGCAGCGCGTCTCGCCGTATTTGGGCTTTGGCTCGGTGATAAACACGGCTCCTCGACTTCGCCAAAGTTTGTAGCACGCTTGAATATCCGCAACGCGGATATTCATAAAGCTGCTGACTTTATCGGGATCGGCGGGGACGCTGAGGATTACAGTTGGTTTGTCCGGTGTCGGACCGCCACCGGGATTGACGATGAGCCACGTGTTCGCGATCTGAAGGTAGCCCGGCGCGCCCTCGCTGTCGCCTCTGCTCAGAATGCGGCCGTCGAAGACCTTTTCGTAAAATCGGAGCGATCGTTCGACGTCGGCGACGGTGAGAAAGTGTGCGACGGTAATCCCGCCCTTCGGCGGCATCTGATAGGTTCTCTGGCCGACTTCTACGTGGGACATGGCGGACTCCTATTTTGATTTGGCGGACATAAAGTTGAGAGGCGCGTGGAACAATCTACCGATCACAGACGGACTGCTTGGCCAAGAACGCAAGAATGAGACTGGCGATCTCGTCGTTCTTCTCGTCCAGGGCGAAATGGCCGGCGTCAAGCAGGTGGATTTCGGCATCAGGCAAATCGCGCTCGAACGCCTCCGCACCGGGAGCGATGAACGACGGATCGTTCCGCCCCCAGACTACCAGAATCGGCGGCTTGTGCATGCGCAACCATGCTTGCCACGCCGGGTATGAAGCGACGTTGGTGCGGTAGTCGTACAGCAGATCGGCTTGAATCTCGCGTTGGCCGGGCTTCGACAGCTGGGCGTATTCGTCAGTCCAGGTGTCCGGGTTGTAACGTTCGGGGTGCGAGGTGCCGAGACTGTGACGCTGTTCGGTCGCCGTGAGCGACACGAATGCATCGAACACTTCAGGATGCGCTTTCGGATCGGCCCAATATTGCGCAATGCCGGCCCATTTGGCGCCCAGGCCTTCCTTATAGACATTGGCATTCTGGATGATGAGCGCCCGCAGTCGCTCCGGATGCGCCGCGATGATGCGAAAGCGGAACGGCCCGCCATAGTCATGCAGGTAGAAGGCGTATTTGTTGATCTTGAGTTGCTCGAGAAGATCGTTGATCGTCTTGGCCAAATTGTCGAAGGTGTAGGCATACGACGTTGGTGGTGGAGCGTCACTCTGACCGAATCCTGGAAAATCCGGTGCTATCAGATGATAGCGTGTTGCGAGCAAGGGGATGAGCGTATCGAACTCGCGCGAGGAAGAGGGGAACCCGTGCAGCAGCACGATCGTCGGCGCGTCCTTCGGACCGGCTTCGCGATAGAAAACTCCGACGCCATCGACCATCATGCGGTGATAGGTCGTTGTCGCGGACGTCGACTCCAGCAAATTGGCCCGCGAAGAATGACCAACGGTCAACGCCGCCGCAGCTGTCGGGGAGGTTTCGGTTGCCATAATTTCACTCAGTGTTGGCTAGACGCGCAGGCTATGGCGCGGCGATGCCGAACAATGCATCGATCGAATATTTTCCTGCACCGGTGACGGATAACAGCAAGAAGCCTCCCATAATGCTGAGGTCTTTGTAGAAGCCATCTAGGCTGTCGACGTAATCCGCACCTTTCACCGTCCAATAGCGATGCCCAATAAGCGCAGTTCCGAGCGCGTATAAAGCCATGAGTACGGCCGAAGGACGCGTGAACGCGCCGACAGCGACCGCGAACGCAACCGGAAGCTCCATGACGATCGCTACGATGGTAGCCATGACCGGCGTCGGGACGCCAAGCTGCACCATTTGACTCACGGTGCCCGAATAGTCCCTCAGCTTTCTCCAGCCGAAAATCAGAAATAGCGTCGCGAGAAGGAGACGAGCCGCAAGTATGAGTTCATTGTTGATACCGTTTGTCATGACGCTACCCTCGCTCCCGCAATGGAACTTGTATTATGAGAAATCTCGGGGAACGGACCGATCCCAGTCGCGACGACACACTTCATTCGCGCCCTCGAAGGCGCGCAAGCTTCCCTGCAGCAGGAAGGCATTGGCCGTGGCTGACATCCGCAACTGCGTCTCGATCCGGATTTGCCATTGGTCTCGCGACAGGGTCTGGGTATGGCGCAGTTCGGCAACAGCGCTGAGCGGATCGTCCTCCTCGACGTGATACTCCGTCTTGTCCTGTGTTCCCGATTCCAGACCGATGCGGTCGATTCGTTCGATCCGCATACCATCGCGACGAATGATCGTCGGCGTCTCAGGCTGCGCCGTCTCCGCTTCGGGAAAAGGCGCTAGTCTCGCGTCTGCGGCGTTGGGCGGGCGTTGCGGCAGATCGAGCGTGCCAGCAAAAATCTGCACCGTCGCCGTCTCGGGACTGGGCCAGATCATCGGCCAGTAAGCTGTCGATATCGCGAGCCTCACCTTGTGGCCCACTGGAAATACCGAGCCGGCATCATTGAGCTGGATGCGCGCGCGTGTGCGCTCACCTGTCGCCAGCGGCGCCGGCTGTTCGTGGCTCTCGCGATGCGTGAGGTTGAGCACACCATAGCTGACACGGAGCGACTCGCCGGTCGGGTGCACATCGCATAACCGAACGACCAGATTGGCAATCGGCCGGTCGGACGCGACATCCAGCGTTACGATAGGCGCGCCAAGGATATCGATCGGCACATCGAGCGGCGTCGTCTCGAAAACCAGGGAGCGCGCGTCGTCTTCTCGCTGGTCGCGGGCCTGATCGCGTCCACGACCGAACGGAACCCATTCGCCTGAACACGTGCCGACCGTCTGCGGCGAGCATACGGCGCGCGCCGTCAAAGCTGCCGCGGCGTCGCGCAGCCCGTCATCGGTCAAGAATAGCCGCCGCGGCTTTATTCCCGGCGGCGGCCACGAAGGTTCGCCAATCCAGCTGCCCGGCAACGTTTCGTGGTGGGTCGCCGGTTTCACGCTTTCCGTCATCCACGCCCGCAGCATCGGTTCATTCATCACGCCAGTGTCGACGCCCTTGAGCCAATAATCCCACCAACGCAAGATTTCCTGGAGGAATCCGATCTGGGGTCCAGGAAGGGCAAAGTGCGGATAGGCGTGCGCCCATGGCCCGATGAGACCCTTGCGCGGCGCCTTGAGTCGCTCGAGGAGGCGCGGGATTGCATTCTTATAACCATCGGTCCAACCGCCGACGACATAGACCGGGCATTGGATCGCTGCGTAATCCTCGCAGACCGATCCGTGCTTCCAATATGCATCGCGGCGTTGGTGCTGCAGCCAATTGTTCTGGAACAGCGGTATGTTCTCCAAGCGCTCCAGCCACATCGCTCGCCAACTATCGCCGACCAGCGCCGGATCAGGCGGCAGGCACATCAAGCTGAAAAAGAAAAAGGCCCATTCAAGTCCCGCTTTAGTGAGAAACGTGCCGCCCATGTAATGCGCGTCGTCAGAATACCGATCATCGGTCGAACAAATGGTGACAATGGCTTTGAGTGCCGGGGGACGGCGCGCCGCAATTTGCAGTCCATTGAACCCACCCCAGGAAATTCCCATCATCCCAACCGAGCCATTGCACCATGGCTGCGCTGCCAGCCAGGCGATCAGCTCCACGCCGTCGTCTTGTTCCTGCTTGGCGTACTCGTCGAACAACAACCCCGTCGATTCGCCGGACCCGCGAAGGTCGACGCGAACGCCGGCGTAACCGTGGCCAGCGAGATAGGGATGAGTCAGCGCGTCCCGCTCGTACGTGCCGTCGCGCTTGCGATAGGGCAGATATTCGAGGATTGCAGGAACCGGGTTCCGCTCGGCATCCTCCGGCAACCAGATGCGGGCCGCCAGCACCGTGCCGTCTTTCAACGGTATCAAGGTGTGCTCGATGACGCGCACAGTCTTTGGAAAAGTCGTGACAATCACGGCGGACCACTCATGATGGCGGCGGTTTGCCGGCCTGCCGCGGCATCGGAACAAGACAACCGATAAGCGCGCGGTCTCACGCCGCGTGCTTATTCACCAGGCCCAGAATCAGGGCATCGAGGCTGTACGGCCCGGCGCCGGCCGAGACGATTATGATCAACATAAAGGCATAAAGTGTCTCCGGTAGATACAGCCAATCGTCGATGCGATCTCCTTCATCGATCGGCTTGTAGAGATTGATCCTCTGCCGCCCGGAGGTGGCGATGGCGACGAGGATGATGACAAGCAGGCCAAGCGCGGCAAGCGGCGCCAGCAGCCCGATAAGGACAGCGACGCCGGCTGAGAACTCGACCGACGGCACCCACCATTGATTGAAGCCCACTGCTGGAACGCCAAGCGCCTTCAGTTCATCGACGAATGCACGGTGGCGTTCTGCGTTGAACAGCTTGTGATATCCCGAATGCATAAAAAATGCCCCAACCGCGATCCGGTTCAGGGTGATCGCGAGGTCGGTCCACCCGATACCAACGAACAGTAGATCCATCATGGTCCATCTCATTCAATGTCTCCGGGCAGGACCGATCTGAATGCGGTCTGCCCTGGCTGGTGCGTTTGAACCATCGCTGCCTCCTTGTCTCGACGGTTTGGTCGGCCTGACGCTGGTGAGTTCGAACCATTGCGGTCCGCCTTATCCGGACAGCTCGGTCGGCTTCGCAACACATCGCGAAGTTGGTCCGTGCGCGCCGGCTGCTTCAGCGCGATGCCGACACCGCAACAATCGCGGTGCAGGGTCGCAACGATTTATTCGATCAGATCGCCAGCCCGCTTACCGCTTGGGGTATTGCGTGAAAATGTAATCGTTTGCTGCCACCGTCGTGTGGCATGCGTAGCCGCAGTTAGGTTCAGTCCCCTCAGGCGTAAAAGTGTCAGACGCGGCATCATAGACAAAATTGGCGTATGCCCATCCGTGCGTGTCCGGGAATCTCTTGGTGTCTTTTTCGATTACGTCAACCGCTTTCAGAGTGTCCGGCACGTTTACGAAATAGGGTGCCACCGTATTCCTTTTGAAAGTCCACTCGATCTTCACAATCTTGGACCCCTCAGGAAAAAGCTTTCCATCGGCGGGGAGGCCTCGCCTATAAGCGTCCATCATCACGTCATTCGCCACGATCTCTTTCATCTGAGTTTCGGTCTGACTGACTGCGACATCCTTCCAGTTTTCGTATCCTCTGAAATCAGCAAACGAGAGCTTGCCCAATTTCAGCGTGTACCTGTCCTGCGCTGCAAAGGCCATGCTGCCCAAGACAGCCAACGATACCAAGATGATCGCAATTACCGAGGGCCGAATTCTCACCATGATTCGCTCCTGCGCTTCTGCGCGCCGCTTGCCAGTCAAATGCAGTGGCGTCCGTTCAAACGGCGCCGGCGCAAGTGCAAGGTTTCAGTTTTTTCTGAAAAACTTCCTATCTAGGGATCCCCTGCACTTAGGCCAGACATCGTCTGGCGAGCGGCAACAACGGCAACATCGCTCCCGACGCTATTGTCGCACGTGGAACTGACGCGATCCACAGGGTAGTCGCCAATACTTTTGGTGATGCGCCGAGCTGAACTTCGGACTCGCCGATGTCCGAAACGAGTCATTTTCGACCGATTGACGATGTCCGACATATGTCTTTATCTCTCATCGTTACCGAATTGACAGGCCGCTAAGGCGTCGAGAGGCATCAGTGGGAACAAGGGATCGCGCATGCCAAATTAGACATGTAGGCTACACGGAACGGTGACCAACCGTTGCTGGTCTTATCTTCGGTGTGATCGTCTTAGCAAACTGCCCAGCCAGCAAGGGAGATTCCCATGCCCGCTCCCCCCGCAAAGCCGGACGATAACCCAGAGGTCGCACCCACATCCGCCGCAGCGATCCGCAGCATCGCGATGCCCGCCGACACGAATCCGCACGGCGATATCTTCGGCGGCTGGCTGCTGTGCCAGATGGACCTTGCAGGTTCGACCGTTGCTACCCGCCGCGCCAATGGCCGCGTTGTGACGGTCGCCATCACAGCCATGACCTTCCATCGCCCGGTGTTGGTTGGCGACGAGGTCTCATGCTACTGCGACGTGAAGCGGATCGGAAATACGTCGATCGCCATAAACATCGAGAGCTGGGTGCGGCGTGGAACCGGAGACACGCCGATCAAGGTGACGGAAGGCCTCTTCACGTATGTCCGCGTCGGGGCTGACGGACGTCCACAGCCGATTGCATCCCACTCGGATACCTAGTCCACTTGGAGTGGAGCGAAGTGCGGAAATGCTCACGCAGCCGAATTGGCAATTCCGGATTTCGCGGACGCTCAATCGGGGCTACTCATTTTGCCCCAAATTCGTGGTCATTAGATCCGGCTGATCCCACTCTACAGTGCGATAGTCAAACCCAGCGGCGATGGTGGGTTTGACGATTGAGAAGAATGGCGAAATGTCAAAGTCGCGCGGCGTGTAGAGCCCGTGCTTCCGGATATGTTCGTTCTCGTTCTGCACATAAGGCGCAACGCCGTAGTTCTTGCCATTGATCGAGACGCTTTCGGGAAGGATCGGGTAGCGGATCGACGCGAATGCTTCCGCGATCAGAGTCGAGCAGATCGCCTTGGTCGGATCGCCGGCGCCGATCGCTAACATGCGCCTACGGAACCAAACCGGCACTGGCGGGTAAGGAAACAGATAGCGAGCCAAGTCGACGATCTGTTTTGAATCGTACTGCTTGCCGATGCGCGCAAGAGCGTAGTCAATGATTTTTCCCTTACCTTCGTCATCAAGGCCTACCGGCCGGCAAATCCGAATATTGAACCCGACATATTTCGACAGCGGCACGGTTACTACGCCGGTATTCGCCTCCGCCTCCAAAAGGACGTTCGGCTCGCCGCTCGGCGCCATATCTGTGGGCCGCTCTCCGACATAGAGCGCGGCATGCGACCAGGTCGATTGGGTCAAAAACTTGATGATGGCGCTCAGCCGGGTGTTGCCCTCGACCAGAATGATGTCGGCAGGCTTGAGCGTGCTGCGAACCACCGTGGGATCGGGCGCAAAAAAGGGCGCATATCGCGCCGTCGGTTGTGCAAGAAACCGCAGGATTTTTGCGCTGAGATACGTTTCGAGCCGGTCGAACATGGTAGGGTGTAACATCCGAAGCAGCATGACCTCGCATAACCTATAGTCTCACGGGGAATCACCTCAACCATGACGGCTTGACCGCCGCCGTCACCAAGCCCGGGGGTCCTCCAATGCCCCATTCATCCTTCCGGCGAGACTGGATCACTAAACCGATCTTTCGGATAGCGCAGCACGCGCTGCCCCGCCTGTCCGATACCGAGCGCGAAGCGATCGAAGCCGGCGACGTTTGGTGGGACGGCGACCTGTTCACCGGCAATCCCGATTGGGGAAAGCTCCTGGCCTTTGCGCCCGCCCGACTCTCGGAGGAGGAACAGCAATTCCTTGCCGGCCCGGTTGAAGAGCTCTGCCGCATGCTGGACGACTGGAAGATCAACTGGGAATGGCATGATCTGCCTCCTGAGGTCTGGGACTTCCTGAAGACCCGAAAATTCTTCGCGATGATCATTCCGAAGTCGTACGGTGGCCTCGGCTTCTCCGCCTATGCGCATTCAGAAGTCATTCGCAAACTGTCGTCGTGCTCGATCTGTGCCGCAGTAACCGCGATGGTACCGAACTCGCTCGGACCTGGCGAATTGTTGCTGCAATTCGGCACCAAGGCACAGCAGGACTACTGGCTGCCGCGTTTGGCGCGTAGCGAGGAGATCCCGTGCTTCGGTCTTACCAGCCCGGAAGCTGGATCGGACGCCGCGTCTATGATCGATTCTGGCGTGGTCTGCTGCGGCACCTTCGACGGGCGCGATATGCTGGGCATTCGGCTGAATTGGCACAAGCGCTACATCACACTTGGGCCGATCGCGACCGTGCTGGGCCTCGCGTTCAAGCTGCGAGATCCCGATCACCTGATCGGCGACCGCGACGATATCGGGATCACACTGGCATTGGTGCCAACGCATCTGCCCGGCATCAACATCGGACGGCGACATCTGCCGGCGATGCACGTGTTCCAGAATGGCCCCAATTGGGGCCACGACGTGTTCATTCCCATGGACGATGTCATTGGCGGCGTCGAGCAGGTTGGCAAGGGCTGGAAGATGCTGATGAGTGCGCTGGCGGCCGGGCGCGGCATCTCGCTACCTTCACTGTCGGCCGCAGGTGCCTCCTTTGCTGCCAACGTGACCGGCGCCTATGCGCGCGTCCGGGAGCAATTCCACGTCTCGATCGCAAAATTCGAGGCAATCCAGGAACGGCTTGGCCGTATTGCGGCAACCGCCTATCTGCTCGACGCCGCTCGCCGAATGACCTGTGCTGCGCTCGATGACGGCCACCATCCGGCCGTCGTCACCGCCATCATGAAGGCGCAGGCAACCGAGCGCATGCGCGTCGCGATCAACGATGCGATGGATGTGCACGGCGGCAAAGGCATAATCGAAGGACCGTTGAACTATCTTGGTAGCCTCTATCGCGGCGTGCCGATTGCCATCACGGTAGAAGGCGCCAATATCGTCACCCGCAGCCTTATTCAATTCGGTCAGGGGGCGATCCGCTGTCATCCGTATCTGCTCAAGGAAATCCAGGCGCTCGAAGACGCCGACCGCGCGCGGGGTCTCGACGCATTCGATCAGGCCTTTTGGGAGCACGTCGCCCATAGCCTCGCCAATGCGATGCGGGCGTGGGGCCGCGCCTGGACCGGCGGAATCTTTGCGCCGGCGGCTGACGCCGGCGCGGCTAAGCCATTCTACCGGCAGCTCGGCCGCCATGCCGCCGCCTTTGCGCTCGCCGTCGATCTTTCACTGCTCGCGCTTGGCGGTGCGCTCAAGCGCAAGGAGATGATATCGGCGCGTTTCGGCGACATCCTGTCGGAGCTCTATCTGTCGAGCGCCGCGCTCAAGCGCTGGAACGACGAAGGCCGCCAGCAGGATGATTTCCCGCTGCTCAAATACTGCATGGAGGCGAGTTTTTCGACGATCGAAATCCGGTTCGATGAGATCATCGCGAATTTTCCCCTCCGGCCGGTCGCTTGGCTTATGCGCTTTCTCATCCAACCGCTCGGCCCACGCCGCCGCGGCCCATCCGATCGCGTCACCGACCGCTGCGCCGAGATCATCACCGGTCCAAGCGCGGCGCGCGATCGACTTACGGTGGACCTATTCCATCCGGCCGACAGCGAGCATGCCAATGGCGTCGCGTTACTCGAACGCGCATTCGCCAAGACGGTCGCTGTGCAGCCGATCCGCGATCGCATGCACGCGGCCCGCGTTCGCGACGTCGATCAGGCGGTGCAGCAGGGCACGATCGATGCGGATGAAACCATCAAACTTAAGGCCGCGGCAGAGGCCGTAGCGGCCGCTATCGCAGTTGACGATTTCGCGCCGGAAGAATTGACCTCCCACGGCGCATCAAACAAGGGAGATGTGCCATCTCAATCGACATCGCAGGCGCATCCGCAGCCCCGACCGGCCGCGGCGGAGTAGAGCGCCGTCCAGTCTATATCGTAGACGGTAGCCGCACGCCGTTCATCAAGGCCCGCGGCAAACCCGGCCCATTTACGCCGGTCGATCTCGCGGTGCAATGCGGACGACCGCTGCTGCTGCGTCAGCCGTTCGCGCTGGACGCCTTCGACCAAGTGATCCTCGGCTGCGTCAATGTCATCGCCGACGAAATGAACCCGGCGCGCGTCGCCGCGTTGCGACTCGGCATGGGCGAGGCGATGACGGCATTCACGGTGCAGATCAACTGCGGCTCCGGGATGCAGTCGATCGACACCGCCTACCACTACATCCGCGAGGGCGTGTCCGATTTAGTGCTGGCGGGCGGCGCGGAATCACTCAGCCATGCGCCGTTCGTCTTCAGCCGCAGCGCGGTGAACTGGTACGCACGGCTCTTTGCCGCCCGCGGCATCGGCGCAAAACTCGCCGCGCTGCTCGCGCTTCGTCCGTCTTTATTCAAGCCGGTGATCGGTCTCGAACGCGGGCTGACCGATCCCATCACCGACCTCAATATGGGGCAGACCGCCGAACTCGTCGGTCACCTTTTTCATATTTCGCGGCGGCAGGCCGATGACTATGCCGCCGAGAGCCAGCAACGACTGGCAAGTGCGCAGAAGAACGGCACTTTGGCCGACGAGATCGAAACCCTATTCGCACACGATGGGACCGTTTTTGATCATGATGATGGGGTGCGACCCGACAGTACGGCTGACAACCTCGCGAAGCTCAAGCCCGCCTTCGAGCGGCCGTGGGGCAAAGTTACGGCGGGAAACAGCTCGCAGATCACCGATGGCGCATCATGGGTCATTCTTGCGTCGGAGGACGCGGTTAACGACCACAAGCTCACACCGAAGGCCGTCATCGTCGACAGCGAATGGTCGGCGCTCGATCCCTCCGTCATGGGTCTCGGCCCGGTCTATTGCTCGACCACGATCTTGAAACGGCACCATCTCGCACTTGGCGACATCGAGCTTTGGGAGCTGAACGAAGCCTTCGCTGCGCAGGTGCTGGGTTGTCTCGCGGCGTGGGATGACGCCGAGTTCTGCCGCGACGCACTTGGCCTTGAGGGCCCGGCCGGACGCATCGCCCGCGATCGGCTTAACGTCGACGGGGGCGCCATCGGCGTCGGTCATCCGGTCGGCGCAAGCGGCAACCGTATCGTGCTGCATCTCGTCAACGCCCTGAAACGGCTCGGCTATAAGCGCGGTATCGCTACCGAATGCATCGGCGGTGGCCAAGGCGGTGCCATGCTGATCGAAGCGATCTGAGGGGCGGCGCATGAACACCTCGCATGCCGCAAAGCCCGTCTTGGCCGTTCTCGGCAGGCGCGATCTCGAGCTTGGCCCGTTCGCCATCGATGAGGCGGCTCAGGATGCTGGATCGTGGGCGAATTGGCGGATGCGAACCGACGAAGGCGGCATCGCATGGCTGCTGTTCGACAAAAAGGACGCCAGCGCAAATACGCTGTCCGAAGAGGTGCTCACCGAACTCGATGCGGTGCTAGAGAAACTCGAACAAGTCCGCCCACGCGGATTAGTCATCCGCTCGGCAAAACCCGCTGGCTTCATTGCCGGCGCCGACATCGCGCAATTCCGCGGCGTCACCGACACTGCAACAATCGAGGCGTTGCTTACCCGCGGTCATGCCGTGCTTGATCGACTCGACCATCTGCCGCTGCCGACCATCGCTGTCATCCATGGCTATTGCCTAGGCGGTGGGCTCGAAGTGGCGCTCGCTTGCGACTATCGTATCGCCATTGAGGACGCGAGTTTTGGCTTTCCTGAAATCCTGCTTGGGCTGCATCCGGGCCTCGGCGGCACCGTGCGGCTGCCAAGTCTCATCAATCCGGTTCAAGCGATGACCATGATGTTGAGCGGCAAGACTGAGCGCGCGCGGCGGGCGAGGGCGCTCCGGTTGGTCGATGCCGTGACACAGGAGCGTCACGTCCGCGCCGCGGTAAAGTCTGCGGTGAGCGGAGAGCTCACTCCGGCAAAGCAGAATCTTCTCGGCTCGATGATGAATATCGGTCCGGTACGCAACCTGCTCGCCGCCCGCATGCGCAGCGAAGCCGCCAAACGCGCGCCACTGGCGCATTACCCCGCGCCTTACGCATTGATCGGTCTGTGGGTGGCGCATAGTGGCAATCGCGAAGCCATGCGGAAGGCAGAGATTGCATCCTTTGCCAAGCTCCTTGTCACCAACACTGCGCAGAATCTCGTTCGCGTGTTCTTTTTGCGCGAGAATCTCAAAAGCCTCGGCGATGGGCATTGGGATGGAGGTCGCGTGCACGTAATCGGTGCCGGCGCCATGGGCGGCGACATTGCGGCCTGGTGCGCTTGGCACGGCTTCGTGGTCAGCCTCGGCGACACCAAGCCGGAGCCAATAGCCGGCGCGATCAAGCGCGCTGCGGACCTTTTCGGCAAGATCGGCCGGGACGATCGCCGCAGGGTGCGTGACTCGCTCGACCGTCTGATTCCCGATCTCAAGGGCGAAGGCGTGGCGACCGCGGATTTGATCATCGAGGCCGTACCGGAGGTTCTCGACCTCAAACGGAAAATTTTTTTCGGCATCGAGCCGAAGATGAAAGCGGGTGCCATCCTCGCCACCAACACGTCGAGCATCCCGCTCGAACAATTGCGCGAGGGACTACCGCGGCCGGAGCGGCTCGTCGGCATACACTTTTTCAACCCGGTGTCGCGCATGCAGCTCGTCGAGGTGGTCAGTCACGACAAAGTCGCCGCCGACGTACTCGCCGATGCGCGCGCCTTCCTTGGCCGCATCGATCGGCTGCCGGCACCGGTGAATAGCGCACCCGGCTTTCTCGTCAATCGCGCGTTGACGCCGTATCTGCTCGAAGCGTTGGTGATGCTCGACGCCGGCATGAAGAAAGAGACCATCGACAAGGCCGCGGAAGATTTTGGCATGCCGATGGGGCCGGTCGAATTGGCCGACGAGGTCGGGCTCGACATCTGCTTGCATGTCGCCGAAACGCTGAAGGGAAGCATCAACCGCGAGATGCCCGACCCGCCGCAATGGCTCAAGGACAAGGTCGCCAAGGGTGACCTCGGCAAGAAAACCGGCAAGGGCCTCTATGACTGGAAGGACGGCCACGCCGTCAAGTCGCATGAAGAAGTCGCGCCGCCGTCCGATACGATCGACCGGTTGATCCTGCCGATGCTCGACGTCTGCGTAACCTGCCTGCGCGAAGGTATCGTCGCCGATGAGAAGCTCATCGACGGCGCGATGATCTTCGCGACAGGTTTCGCGCCGTTCCGCGGCGGCCCGATGTGGTATGCGAGGACCCGCGGAGCTGCCGACGTGCGCGACACGCTCAAACGCCTCGCCGAAAAATACGGGCCGCGCTTCCAGCCCGATCCCGGCTGGGACGACTTGCAATGATCCATTCGGGTGCCGGGCCGGTGATCTTCGACGATCCGGTGCGGCTCGCCGATGTGATCGTCGAGAAGGTTGGTAAGACCATCGTGCTAGCTTTGCCGCTCGGCCTCGGCAAGGCCAATCACATCGCCAACGCGCTTTTCGCCAAGGCGGTGGCCGACCGCTCGATCCGGCTCACGATTTTCACGGCATTGACGCTGGAGGTGCCGCGCGGCAAGAACGAACTGGAGCGCCGCTTTTTCGATCCGGTGACGGAGCGGGTGTTCGCAGGTTATCCGGCGCTCGACTACGCGGCGGCAATCCGCGCCGGCAAAGTCCCACCCAACGTCGAGATCAATGAATTCTTCTTCGTGGCTGGGCAATGGCTCGGCTCACCTTACGCACAGCAGCACTATATCTGCGCCAACTATACCCATGCGCTGCACTGCGTCCTCGACCGCGGCGTCAATGTCGTCGGACAATTGGTGGCGCACCGCGCGGAAGAGACGGCGCGGCCGTACAGCCTGAGCTGCAATCCCGATCTGACGCTCGACCTGCTGGCGTTGCGCCGCGCTGGCCACGTCGATTTTCTGTTCGTCGGACAAAGCAATTCCGAATTGCCATTCATGCCCGCAGCGGCAATCGCGGCAGAAGAGTTCAACTCGCTACTCGATAGTCCGGCGACCGATTTTCCGCTGTTCGCGCCGCCGCGCGCGCCGGTTTCGCTCACGGACTATACCGCCGGACTGCATGCGGCCAGCATCGTGCCCGATGGCGGCACGCTGCAGATCGGCATCGGCTCGCTCGGCGATGCTGTCGCGCAGGCTCTGGTCCTGCGCCACCATAAGAACGACGAGTTTTGCAAACTGCTCTCCTGTCTGGGCCATGATCCCTTGGGGGGCGCCGCCGTCCGCACCGAGCCTTTCGACATCGGCCTCTACGGCTGTTCGGAAATGTTCGTCGAAGGCATGCTCGATCTGTTCCGCGCCGGAATACTCAAGCGCGAGGTGAATGGCGTGGTGCTGCATGCAGGGTTCTTTCTCGGGTCGCGCGCCTTCAATCGCGCGCTTCGTGAGATGCCGCGCGAGGTCGCAAAGAAATTCGGCATGACGTCGATCTCCTACGTCAACGAACTCTATCGCGACGAAGAGGCCAAACGTCGTGCGCGAGTCAATGCGCGCTTTCTCAACGACGCGATGATGGCGACTGTGCTGGGTGACGTGATCTCCGACGGCCTCGAAGACGGCCGCATCGTCAGTGGTGTCGGCGGACAATACAATTTCATCGCCCAGGGTTTTGCACTGGAAGGCGCGCGCTCGGCGATTGTGTTGCACGCATCGCGGACGGCCAAAGGAAAGGTCCAGTCCAACATCCGCTGGCGCTACGGGCACACCACGATCCCACGCCACTTGCGCGATATGATTGTAACGGAATACGGCATCGCCGACATCCGCGGAAAAAGCGACCGGGACGTCATCGCGGCGATGGTGGCGATCACAGATTCGCGTTTCCAGGACGAATTGCTGCGTCAGGCTAAGGATGCGGGCAAGATCGAGCGGTCGTTCGATCTGCCACGGGCTTCACGCGACAACACGCCGGACGCGATCGAACGCAGCCTGAAGCCGGCCGAGGATGCCGGTTTGCTGCCGATGTTTCCTTTCAGCACCGATTTCACGGAGATCGAACAGCGCCTGATCCCTGCACTCGAAACGTTGAAATCCGCGTCGCTGATACAACTCGCAACCCTCCTCATGCGGGGCCTCAATTCTGTCGCGGCGGACACGGATTGCCTCGATCGGCTTGGATTGGCGAAGCCACAAAGTCTGTCGGAACGGCTCTATGCCGCCCTGATACGTGGTCTGTTGAAATAGGCCGTAAATCCATAAATATGCCACGACCGACGCGCATTATTACCGCGCACGGGGTCGATCTGGCTTTCGGAAAGTCATTGCGGCAAGCTCCAAGCTGGGCCGGAGCGAGCTATTCCTTAGGGGCCGTGGTTCCGGACCTTCGGGGGAGTCAACATGACCAGGCGATCGTTGCGTCATCTGTCGCGTACTCTGTTTTCGCTGATCGCATTGGCCGCTTTCGGCACGCAGCACAAGGCACAAGCTCAGAATTTTCCCACAGGCGTCATCCACATCGTTGCGCCGGTCTCGGTCTCGACGCCGCCCGACATCCTGGCGCGTATCATCGCGAATGCATTGTCGGAGGACGATGGCTGGAGAGTGGTCGTCGAGAACAAGCCTGGAGGCGTAATGAGCATCGGTGCCATGGAGGTGCTCAAGCAGCCGGCAAACGGCCAGACGATCCTTTCGGTATCCGCGCCGGTCGCGGCGGCGCCGGCGCTCCTGCCGACTGCGCCATTCGATTATGAGACCGACTTCGCGCCGCTGATCCGCATTGGCACGGGTTACAACGTGTTGGTCGTCAATCCGAGCGTCCCAGTCCACACGGTAGCAGAGCTGGTCGCGTATCTGAAGAAGGACCCGGGGAAGCATACGTTCTCATCGGGCGGTTTCGGCACGCCCGCGCATCTGCTTGGCGAGTTATTCAAGCTTGAGACAGGAGTTGATGCGACACACGTGCCTTACAATCAGTTCCCCCAGGCGATCGCCGACCTGGTCGCCGGCGTCAACACCTACCAGTTCATCACCATCCTGCCTGTGGTGCAGCTCATCCAGACCGGCAAACTGCGCGCGCTTGCGGTAACCGGAACGAAACGCGTGGCAGCGCTGCCCGATGTGCCGACCATTGCCGAGGCCGGTTATCCGGCGCTCACCAGTGAGGATTGGGCGGGCTTCCTGGTGAAGGCCGGCACGCCGCCCGCGGTGATCGCGCGGCTGAACGCGGCCATCAACCAGGCGCTCGTGACCGAAAAGGTGCGCGACGCGCTTGCCAAGCTCGGCGTCGATCCGGGCGGCGGCACTCCGGAGGCGTTCGGCGTGACGCTGCGCTCCGAGATCGCGCGCTGGGGCAAGATCGTGAAAGAAGCGGACATCAAGATCCAGCAATGACAGGCGATTTCAGGGTGACGCTGCTGGGGACCGGAGTGCCGATCCCGAGTCCAGAGCGCTTCGGGCCAAGCACACTGGTCGAGGCCGGCGATCAGAAATTTTTGATCGACGCCGGCCGCGGCGCAACAATCCGGCTCTATCAGCTTAAGATTCCCATCGGTCGCATCGATGTGCAGCTTCTCACGCACTATCACTCCGATCACACCTCATGCCTGCCCGACGTCTGGCTAACCGGCTGGCTGGAATCGCATTTCGGCACGCGCAAATCGCCGTACAAGGTGATCGGGCCGACCGGCGCGAAACGGCTGATGGAAAATCTGGAACGCGCCTACGCCGACGACATCAAAATCCGCCTCGCCGACGAAAAACTGCCTGTGTCGGGTATCGCCACCGATGTCAGCGAGTTCGACTGCGACGGTCCGGTTTACGAGAAGAACGGCGTAAAGGTGATTGCCTTCGAGGTCGACCACGGCGACGTCATCAAGCCGTGCTACGGCTATCGTATTGAGTACGGCAGCCGCGTCGCGGTGTTCTCCAGCGACACGCGCTATAACCAAAATGTCATCAAATACGGCAAAGGCGCCGACCTATTGGTGCACGAGGTCGCGATGGCGCCGCCCGAGCTGATGAAGGAACCCTACATCCAGCGCATCATCGGGCACCACACCACGCCCTATGACTGCGGGCGTGTGTTCGCGCAGACCAAGCCGAAACTCGCAGCTTTCACCCATGTGGTTCAACTGGCCAGCATCGCAGTGCCGCCGCCGACGCTGAATGAACTCACCGCCGAGGTCCGGCATAGCTACGACGGCCCCCTGGAAGTCGGCGAAGATTTGATGACGTTCGACATCGGCGAGACCGTGACCGTGAAACGATTGATGCCGCGCCCCTAATAATAATGCACGACCTTTTTTGTCACGGTGCAAACCCGAGGCGTTATTGGCGGTGCTGAAGAACCCCGCCTACCACTTCAAGCGGATTGGATTGGAAGCCGGGCCACTGTCGCAATGGCTGTTCAGTGCTCTCGCCGAAGCAGAGTTACCGGTGGTCTGTGTCGAGACGCGGCACATGCAGGCGGTGTTGAAGGCGCAGATCAACAAGACGGACCGCAACGATGCTCGCTTCCGTAAATCCAAGTCAGTCGGGGCCGTGTTTGGGCTGACGTGCTCCAAGTATCAATCCGGCGCGATCGATCGGAGCGGCAGAATATCACGCTGCGGAGATGAGATGATGAGGGTCATGCTCTACGAAGCAGCTCAGAGCATGCTGCGTTCGAAGAAATGGTCATGGCTGAAGGCCTGGGCGATGAAAACCGTGCAGGATCAGATCCGTAGGAGAAAACTCGAGCTCCACCCAGCGGTGGAATGATGTCCCTCGCGGGACGATGGATGAGGTGAGTTCGCAATGTCGGCTGGACCTACCGTCAGTCTGACGGCAAGGCCGCCCCAAAGATTGTTCCACCTCGCCCTCGAATCCCATGATGGAACGGCCTTGGTGCCGATTCCGAAGAGAAGCACGAGCCCGTGAGCGACATCGATACTGCAGTGGTGGTGGATAGTCTGAAAGCGCTTGACCGCGAATGGCCGATTAGAGAAGCCGACATTTTTTCGCAGGCGGTAAGTGTAGTGATGGGCCAGGAGCGACATTTTGCATTGCGAAAAAGCAACTCACCTTTCCGCCATCCGACCACCGTGAAGTCGATCACAGACCTGCCTTTTGAAGTGTGACACGACGGCATCGTGTCAGGTGTTTTCCAGTCACCGAGCTAAGTTCCCATTGTGTCGCCCGTAACCGCAGCGGCACTGTTGGGCAGCAAATCGAACCACGTGTGCATTGTTGGCGCCCTCAGGACTGCGACTAAAAACTGTGCACCGAGGGAACCGCTTTCTTGACGCCTCATTCGGAACATTTGACCGACGGGAATATTTATCCTGACGGAGGGCAGAAATGGCGGTACCCTGTGCCTCGCTTGTTCAATAATCCAGACCGCGATAATCCAGACCGCGATTCTTCGGCCGGTCGAAGCGAAGACGATATCGATGCCGATATCGCGAAATTATTTACATCTCCACCGCCGGGCCTGGACGAGTTCTTTGCTGATCCGATCGTGCGGATGAGAATAGGGGTGCTCATAGCGGATGCAATCAATGAGCCAACGCGGCCGCAACGCCGACACAAGTCTCACTAGACCTTGATCAGCCGGATAGCCGTATGGCGAGGAGCATCAGGTGGCCTGGGAGTTGGACATGCCAAAATCTGGTTGCACACCTTCGATTTCCGCGATTGAGCGCTCGCTCCCAGTAACGCGGCAGGATGCCGCTCTCGTGTGCCTCTCTTGCGGCAATACCATGAAGCACGTCCGGACGATCCCAAGACTTGGAGTGCGCCCGAAACTCCTCGTCTTCGTCTGCCCTTCCTGCCGGGAGGTTGGGACAACAAAAGCTGAGCGGGTGGCGTAAGCTAACTCGGCTGGCGGTCTCGCCAATCAAAGCAGCAGCCGACCGAATACGCTTCCATGCGCCAGCGTAAAAACGCGCCCACTTGCGCCGGCATTGACCGACGTTATCTCTGCTGAGCTGCTAGATGGCCTTCGTCTCTGCCTCGAATGCCGATTGATGCCAGTGCGAACTTACATAGCCGGTCAGGATCACGTTCGCCGTTCATCGCCGCGGCGAGGACACCTCTGGCGATGATCTCGCGAACGAACTCCGGTTGGCAGTCAGCACGAAGTTCGCCGCCGGCACTCTCGTAAGCTTTCCCCAAAGCGGCAGTCTCTTCAGGATCGAAGACGTTGTCAGGATGGATGACTGGTTCGATTTTTGGCATGGCGTACCTTCTCAAAACGCCATCTTCTTGGAAACGCATCCCGAATCATTTTTATTTCCGATTAGCGTTTTCGCCAAGCTTAAAAATCAAGCATCTCTGGAACTGATTTGTGCGTTACAGCAATTTGGGTGTTCCAGTTCCCAGTTGGGTCAACCGCTTGAGCCCATCGAAACGATCGGTTCTAGTTAGTACGACTTTTTGCGGTTCGATAGGTCGCGATAAATAGCAGCTCTTTGAATTTCGCAGCGCTGCGCCCGAGCTACGCTGCGATCTCAAGCCCTACTGCTCAAGTGTGCGGGGCTTTTCTTTTGAAACACTTCCAGCTAAAACCGCTGGTACCATACAGGGAGAAAGCGATGAAGAATGCGAAAAAGAGACGCTCTTGGACAACCGCTGACGTTCGTGAGCTCAAGACACTTGCGCGAAAGAAAGCGCCCGCGAAAAAGATAGCCAAGGCTCTGAAGCGCACCGAAGGTGCGACCCGGCAAAAAGCATTCAGTATGGGATTGTCACTCAATTCGCGCGCCTGACAAATTAACGCCTGACACTTTCGCTGTTCCGACTTACAGCCGAGGCCCCGCCACTCACGTGCGCGGGGCTTTTCCGTTCGAACATCCCGAATGCAATCTTTGTAATCCGGTAAGTGCTAATGAACCAAATTGTGTGCGAGCTTCCGATGCTGCTTCGTTGAACCAGCAGTGCGAGCAAAGGAGCTTTTCTGGTCGATCAATTCAGCACATCGTATCCATCTCTCCGCCATGCGACGCCACACTGTCTTGTTCTCAGGACTACGTGTGTATTTCGCCATAAGCTCGCATTCGGCGGCAAATCTCAAAAATCGCTCTGACGCGTCCATTGGCCGAGCTCCGTGCTCTATCACGTATCTGACAAGGCGAACTCAACCCCCCCCTGTAAGGTTCCGGTCGAACCCGAACAAATGTTGTGCACCCGTCATTGCTGTATTGTGGACAACCGCGCCAATCCGCCTCTCAAACAAGCCCCCGCGCGCCACCAAACCTTCCAATATCCGTGACGCTCGTCTGCCACAGCTGGCAGGACGACGCTTTTGTAGTATCAACGCAGGGTACGTTTGATAGGGTGCTACAATGGAGTGCTCAGGTGAAAAAATCGCCGGACCCCACTGACATACACGTCGGCACCCGTGTTCGTATGCGTCGGCTTATGCTCGACATGAGCCAAACGGACCTCGCTAACTCCGTGGGGGTGACATTTCAGCAAGTCCAAAAATACGAAAAGGGCAGTAACCGCGTCAGCGCAAGTCGACTGCAGCAAATTTCCGAGGTTTTGCAGGTGTCCATCGCTTTCTTTTTCGAGGGATTACCGAGCCATTCTAGCCGATCAAAGGGCAAGCATGTCGAACCCTCTCCGTCCGACGTCTTTAACCTATTCGCCACTTCTGACGGACTCACGCTCGCGAGAGCCTTCATGCAGATTAAAGATCGTAAGCTTCGCTTGCCTATCCTTCACCTAGTCGAAGAGATTGCCGGTGCATCCAAGTGACCATCGGCCATGTACGAATCGCTCTGCGATTCACATTATTGTTCGACAGCAAGCTGCGCGAGGGGACGGCAGGGTGATCAGAACCGCGTGAGACCAAACTAAGATTGAAGCCGCCGAAACGTTCCCAGAGCTCAGTCGTCTCACTGTCGGCGCGATACCGGTTCGGGCGATACTGCCGATGCCGCCTGTAGTATGTAATTCAGAGTCTGCGCCTGCAAAGACGGAACGGTGTCGATGCTGAGATGATCGATGACCGCATCACCGCTGAGATCCACATTTGAAACGGAGCCGCGAGACCCGGACCCAGGCGCGATCATGAAATGTTTTGTGTAATTGATCGCGGTGGCGACGTTTGCCGGGACTTCGTGCGGCTCGGTGCCGTCGAAAAGCACCATAAGCGCGACCGGGATGTTGTAGCGCGCCAGCGCGTCGGCGACCTCGACGATAGCATCGGCGCCCAGCGAATGACCGATCAGCACGACAGGACCGTGGTCGCCGGCATTGTAAGTCGTCACGATCCGGCTGGCGACGAAGTCGGCGTCGGCATGGTTCATGACCGTTGCGGAGATTCCATCGGCCTGGAGCTTGGTGGCGAGGTCATCCAAGCCGAGCGAAAAGACATTCAGAAAGCCGCGCAGCAAATACACTTTGGCCGGGCGCTGCGCTTGAGGATATTTTCGTGCCGCCGAAGGCCGCGTCCGAACCGGATCATTTTGCCCGTAGCGCTGCGCGCTTTGATCCACAGCATTGCGGTCGGAAGGAACTAATTGAAGCGCAGTTGCCGCGACTGCAGTCAACGGCGCGAGAAGAAACCACGCCCCTGCAACACAAGACGTAATTCTTAGCATTTCACACTCCAATAGCGATGCCGGAGAGCGAGAGGCCACCCTCTATCAAAACGCACGACACCACAGCGCTACGTGTTCGCGTGGTACGTTCACGGTATAATACGCTCGTAGACAACATTTAAAGTAACGACGGTGGCCAAAGTTCCTTTTCGTGCGTGCCCGACCGGTTCATCGTGTAAAGTGCTGAATGTCCGCTCTGGACACCAGTAAGGGGACATTGATCGGCGGCCCTTTGCATATTGGCTTTGGCTCAAAGGCGCTTTCAGTACCGGCAGCCGAAATATGCGCCGTTGTAGTTGTGTGTCCAAGAAACCACGGTCACGCGCAAAGCGCAGGCCGTAAATACGGCGCAGCTTTGCCACAAAAAAGAACCCCAAGCACGTACACGCTTGGGGTTCCGAATTGTTGCCTCAACTTAGGTTTTTCTGGCCGGGCGGCTGTTTTTCCTGTCGGGGGATGGGGAGCCGCCGGGTCGGCCTAAGGCTTCGCACATATACAGCGTGCTCTGCACCCGTAATGCGGATCACGCGTTAGTGTTACTGCCTGCGGCACGGTCGTTGATGCATTAGCCTACATTGCGCCTGTGTCGCCTATTTCGCACGATGATCCTTCAGCACGGCCCGTTCGTTCCGCCGCGTTGCACGTCTTCGCAGACCGTTCTTGAAGTCTGAATCGCCTCTAAGCTGGAGGTATGCAAGGACCCATTCGGAATCCGCCGCCACAATCGCTCACCTTTGGCAGTCCCCCGAGTGCAGGCAACCAATACGGCTCGGGCTCATTGAGCCAGCCGAACCCGGCTACGAGAAGCGCACGTATGAGTGTGCGTCTTGCGGGCACTCCGAAATCACGGGTACTCCGAGTAGCCAAAGCAAAATTCCACGTCAGCCGTTCCACGTATCCCAACCACCGCCGTATAGGCCGGACCCGGAAAGTAGTCGTTGTGGCGGTGGTCCCAGTAACGATGGTGCCAAGGTCCATCGACGCCGATGGGATGCCCGGAGCGTTGAAATAGAAACCCTGCGTCTTCGGCGGCGCGGTAGTTCCAACTGCCAGGGCGCCGGCAGAAGCGAGGGCCAAGGCCGCTTTTTCTATGGAGTGGGATAACGCGGAACCAAAGTGTCTGGTTGCCTCGGGCTCAGACTGGATCCGACCGCCCGTGGCGCAGGGAACAACTCTGCCCCGTTCCGCTTATGCCCTTGGTATACGTCTTTTGATGTAGTGGGATCGTAATGTCCCCAAGTGAAATCGTAGCGTGCTACCGGCTCTACGCTGCCAACTGCATTGAGATCGCTCGTGGCCTTGAACCTGAGCGCAAATTCGCGCTCTTGCGCGTCGCCCAAGCGTGGCTCAACCTAGCTGATCAAGTCGCGAAAAATAGCGAAACGACGCTGGTATATGAGACGCCAATGCCACGCGAAGCACCCCACTAGGCCGTCCAACAGCAACAACAGGCCCGGCCTGACGCCGACGACGAACCAACCTAATGCCCGAAAGACCCAGCGCGGAAATCCACGACTGCCGCCCCCGCGCAACTGATTGTGCACGTCAAGCCGCAAACGCTGGCACCAAAGAGCTTCGCGAGGAGTTATTGCGTTTGACACAGAAATGGTTGCGATTGACGGCCCGCTTAGAGGCGTCCCGGCGCGAGGTTAATAGGCCGCTTCAGAATTAGGACACGACGGTCCAACAGGGCGCTATCTGGTCTGATGTCTCCTTCGGGCCGATGCTGTTGGAAAAGGTTTTTCGGGGGGTCGAAAGGATTTTTTCAGAGGCACCGGTGCGGTGGTCCGAAAATTATGTAGGGGGACATATAATAAGTCCGATTTCCAACCAGCAGCCTTCGTAAGCTATCTGTAATGCTTTGGGTTACGAAAAACCGGTTTCGACGGGCGCAAAGGCAAAAATTTGGATCGGTTCATTTTGCCTTTTTTCAACAGCATCGGCCAAAACCGGACATATGCAGTGCAGCAAGATATCTCGGTTATTCGATCACCTCGTCGGCCTGCGTGAGTAGCATTGGAGGAATGTCGAGGCCGAGGGATTTAAGTCGGCCATTGTCCGGCTAATCCATAAGGAACCAACGTTCTCCGAAACGTTCATTACTCATCTTCTCGGCCGCACCATCCGCGTCGAAGCCGATCTCGTCGATCAGCTGTTCAATTCGAGCGAGAGACGTCTTGTCAGAATGCTCCTGCTATTGGCGAACTTTGGTCCTTTGAGCCGCAAGTATGAGCTTTCCAGGAACTTGGCTTGGCCCAAACGCGTTATCGCGGGCTGGTGGAGCCTCCAGTTCTGGACATGCTGAAATGTGCGGCATTTGTGGTGAGGTGACTTTCTACGGCGACGCTTCGAACAGTTCGCTCGCGGCGATGACTCAGCAGATGTGGCCGCGCGGCCCGGATGCCGGCGGCACATTTTCACAGAATCGGATTGCGTTTGGGCATCGCCGGCTCAGCATCATCGATCTTGCGGCCGCATCGCAGCAACCGATGATCGATCCGGAACTCGGCCTTGCCATCGTCTTCAACGGCTGCATCTACAATTTTCGTGAACTGCGCAGCGAACTGATTGCCAAGGGCTATCGTTTCTTCTCGCAAGGCGACACCGAGGTCATCCTCAAAGCTTATGCCGAGTGGGGACCGCGGTGCGTCGAACGCTTCTACGGCATGTTCGCGTTTGCGCTGTGGGAGCGTGATTCCGGCCGCGTCGTGCTGGCGCGCGATCGTCTCGGCATCAAGCCGCTGTATTATTCCGAGCAACCCGGCCGACTTCGTTTTGCCTCGACGCTTCCTGCGCTCCTCGCCGCCGGCGATATCGACACCACCATCGATCCCGCCGCGTTGCATCATTACATGAGCTGGCACGCCGTGGTGCCGGCACCGATGACAATCATCAAAGGCGTACGCAAGCTTCCGCCGGCGACCATCTGCATCATCGCACCGGACGGCCGCCGCCGCGAGGAAGTGTTCTGGCAAATCGAAGTCGGCCAGCGGACCGAGGATCGCAACCTGACCGAGGCGGATTGGGGCGAGGCGATTCGGGTCAATCTCGGCAAAGCCATCGAACGGCGGCGTGTCGCGGACGTGCCGGTCGGTGTGCTGCTCTCGGGCGGGCTCGACAGTTCGGTTCTGGTCGCCATGCTGGCCGCGCAGGGACATTACGGTCTCAAGACATTCTCCGTCGGCTTTGAGAAAGTTGGCGATCTCGAAGGTGACGAGTTCTGCTATTCCGATCTTATCGCGCAGCGTTTCGATACCGATCATCATCGCATCAAAGTCAATTCGTCGCACACGATCGATGCGCTGCCTGGAATGGTCGCGGCGATGTCGGAACCGATGATGAGTCACGATGCCATCGGCTTCTACATGCTGTCGCAGGAAGTCTCGAAATACGTGAAGGTGGCGCAGAGCGGCCAGGGCGCCGACGAGATTTTCGGAGGCTATCACTGGTACCCGGCGCTGATGCGCTCGAACGACGCCGCCTGTGACTATGCGCGCGTTTATTTCGACCGCGATCACGCCGAAATGGCGCAGGCGGTCGCACCTTCGCTGATGAACGGTGACTACAGCCGCGAATTTGTCGACGAATTTTTTCGCTCCTGCCGCAGCGCGGCGCCGATCGACAAAACGCTACAGCTCGACACGAAGATCATGCTGGTCGACGATCCGGTCAAGCGCGTCGACAACATGGCGATGGCCTGGGGTCTGGAGACCCGCGTGCCGTTCCTCGATCATGACGTGGTCGAGCTCGCGGCGCGCATTCCTGCTGATCTCAAGGTGCGCGATGGCGGCAAATACATCCTCAAGGAAGCCTGCCGCGGCCTCGTGCCGGACGAGGTGATCGATCGGCCGAAGGGCTATTTCCCGGTGCCCGCGCTCAAATATATCCGCGGCGCGTTATACGAGTTCGTCTGCGACATTCTCAACGCGCCGGCGGCACGGCAGCGCGGCCTGTTCAATCGCATTTATATCGATCGCCTTCTTGCCGATCCTGAGGGCGAGCTCACCCCAAAAGGACATTCGAAACTTTGGCAGGTCGCGCTTCTCGAGTGCTGGCTGCAGACCCAAGGAATTTGAAAGGCGATCAGGGATTTTCAAACATGGAATTCAGGTTCGACCCGCTCGATCGAATCCTCCGCATCCGGACGCAGGTCCCTGCGGGGCAGCAGGCGCGCGCCTTTGCGCCCGACGATCTGTTCCAGTTCGGCATTGAGGAGGAATATTTTCTGTCCGACGTCGAAACGCTCAAGGCGGCCGCGGAGACCCCTGACGACCTTTTCCGGACCGCCGATTTCGCCACACCGGGGCATATCGGCCGGGAATTCCTGCAGGCGCAAATCGAGGTTGCGACCGAGCCGCATTGCGTCGCCAACGATGCTCGGATCGAACTCCGTCAATTGCGGCTGAACGCCGCGTCGGCCGCCGCCGAGCATGGGCTTTCGATCCTGGCGTGCGGGACGCATCCGCTGGCGTTCTGGCGGGACTCCGTGCAGAGCCCAAAGGATCGCTACGACAAGGTCATGGACGACCTGCAGATGATCGGACATCGCAACATGCTGTGCGGTATGCATGTCCATGTCGAGTTCCCCGACCCGGCGCGCCGCTTGGACGTGATGGTGCGGATGTTGCCCTATCTGCCACTTTTCATCGCACTTTCGACCTCGTCGCCGTTCTGGCAGCGCCGCGCCACAGGACTGAAAGGTTACCGTCTCGCTGCTTATGACGAGCTGCCGCGCACCGGCCTGCCGGAATTGTTCCCCGGCAACGAGGAATACGACGCCTATGTCGACGCCATGGTGCGCTCCGGCGGCATGCCGGATGCCAGCCATCTGTGGTGGGCGATCCGGCCATCCCTGAAATATCCGACGCTTGAGTTGCGCGCGCCGGATTGCTGCACGCGGCTCGACAACTCGATCGCCATCGCCGCGCTTTATCGCGCGCTCGCCCGTTTCCTCTACGCCCATAACGAGCACAATGCCGCGGTCGACGTCGTCGACCGGGCGCTTGCGGTCGAGAACAAGTGGCGCGCGCAGCGTTACGGCGTGCAAGGAACGTTCGTGACGCGCGAAGGTGCCGTTACCGTCGGCGAAATGCTCGGCCGGGTTATCGAACTCGTGGCTAAGGACGCCGAGGCGCTCGGTTGCGCGGAGCAGGTCGAGCACTGCCGGGCCATTATTCTGGAAGGGACTTCGGCCGACGCTCAGCTCCGCATTTTTACTGAAAATCAACACGAAGGCGTCGAGATTGCCCTCCATAAGGTGACTCGATGGATTCGAGGGGCCACCTTGATGGCCTGACCGTTGAGACTTACGCAAAGGCCATATTATGTGCCGCTGGATTGCCTATCGCGGGGAAACCACTGCGCTCGAGCACTATGTCACTGAGCCGGCGCATTCCCTGATTTCGCAAAGTATCCACGCGCTGGAATCGACGGCCAGCACCAATGGCGACGGTTTCGGATTGGGCTGGTATGGGCATCATCCGGAACCGGGCCTCTACCGCGAGATCAGGCCCGCCTGGTCGGACGAAAATCTCCGCTACCTGTGCCGGCATTTGCAGTCGCACCTGTTTTTCGCCCATGTGCGCGCCGCGACAGGCAGCGCCATTACCCGTTTAAATTGCCATCCGTTTGCATCGGGGAATTGGATGTTCATGCACAACGGCTTTCTCGGCAATTGGAGCCGCTTGCGCCGGCAGGTCGAGGCGCTCATCCCTGACGAGCTCTATCCGTCGCGCGTCGGCACCACCAATTCGGAAGCGATCTTCCTCGCCATGATTGGCGCCGGTATGGAGCATCCGCTTGCCGCAGCGGAAAAAATCCTGGCGACGCTCACCGGCTTCGTCAATCGGAGCGAGCCCGGCGACCGTTTCCGCTTCACGGCCGCGCTCGCGAACGGGCGGGATCTCTATGCCTTTCGCTACGCGGTGAACGATCGCGCTAATACGCTTTATTACCGGGAATCGGAGCGCGGAATCGTGATCGTATCCGAACCGACCGACCGCGACAAAAACTGGGTAACGGTGCCGGAAAACCACGTCGTGATCGCCTGTGCCGGCGAGCGGGCGCGCGTCGTGCCGCTATTTCATCGTCACCAGCAAGCAGCGGAATGATCCGCGCACTCCGTCGGCGGGGCGGGGCGAGGCTTTGTCGGATCGGACCGCGCGGTGGGCTTCAGACTGCCCTCCGAGGTGCCATCGTGAGGATGTAATTCGCATTTATATACTTGACAAATGTGAGTATATTCCTAGGAATAGCGTCTGCCTGTAATGACCCGCAGGCTGGCGCGCCCGAAGACCCCCGAAAGGGAGGAAATGCGTTTCGCAAATCCGAGGTCGGATTGTGAAACGAAATGGAACCTGCAACCGAAGCGGAGCAAATCGCAGAACTACGCGAGCAATGCCGCCTTAGTGACCTACGCGACTTGCGAGGGCCTGAGTTTCTGCGCCTATTATCTCTCGCGCGTAGCGAAGGGCTGCTAGACGAATTGATCCGAGATAACGTTTCTCTTCGTCACCAAGCGGAATGTCGCCGCCCGCTGTTGGGAGTGTCAGGTCCTCTAAGGGCACCTGAAACTCAATCCAATAGTCGGCTTTTTGCGGATCGGGGTCGTCAGCAAGACGCATGTAGACTCCATTCGGAAGAATCTTCGTTTCCCTCAGTTCCATCGGCATTTCAGTCTCCTTTAAGTGAGGGTGTTACCGAGGCGATGATGGCATCAGGTGTGGAGGTACTGGATCGCTTGGATAATCCTCTAACTTCAGAAAGTCTGGTGTCTGAAGTTTTCCGGGCAATGGTTCGCGCCAGTGAGCGCGAAGATGCAGAGACCATTTCCGTGGCGGAACCCCGCGCTGTCTGAGATAAATATACAATCGAATACAACGTTTGTTTCCAGCATGGATCGCGTCGGCAAATAAACGCAATTCTTCTAAACTTAAATTGAGGTATCCAGGTTGAGCGCTTTTCTTGTTGACGCGCTTTACCAGTTGAAGGACATCTTCGTAACCCGCAGAAACAAAAAATGGAGCGTAGAAACGGGAGTGTAGGATGTGATTTCTGATGTGAGCGCACCAATTAAAATATTCAATGATGCTTCCTAGGACCGCTTTTACCTTCGTGTTTTTTTCATATGCTTCAAAAACTTGTTTGAGAGCATCAAGACGCAATTGTTCATTGAGATTGAAATATTGAAATTCAGTTAGTTTGCGGGAAAGTTTTTTACGATCCAGCGGCAGGCAATAAATTTGAAAGAGCGTATTCTCAAAGGCGTTATAGTTCATTGAAATAACGCCGACTGCATGTAGCAGTTTTGGCTTGCCGACATTATACTCGGGCGCAGGCCAACTATCCTCGGGCTTCTCCTGCATGACAAAAACTCACGACAATGCCGATGGTGCAAAGCGACTTATGGGCGCACTTTTGAGAATGCCGCCGAAGCCGCATTCAGAAATGAAGCTACATAAGCCTAGGGCAAAGATAGCTAAGAGCTCCTCGGAAAAATCGCGCTGCTGCCGCTCCCGCCAAGCCAAAAAACGCCTAGCCGTATAGCGAATAAATTCAGGCTTTTGGCACGTTAGCTGGCCGGTACGTCAGGCGCTTGCCCTCGATACCCTTAAGAGCAGCCGCCGTCCGTTCCCCGTCAGTGAAGCCGAGTTTGGCGCGGTGGTTATGTCTGAACTGAAACTCGTTCAGATAACGTTGCAAATGCTGTTCGCTGCAGAACCGATAAGTGCCCCGCATTGAGCGTTTGAAATTGCCGAAAAAGTTCTCGATGGCGTTTGTTGTGGTGCCGTCCTCGGCGACGTAGATGCCTGTTCCTTTTCCTCCGCCGCCGTGCGTAACGGTCTTATGCGCGGCGAATGTTTTCCCGATCTCAGGATAGAGGCGGCTTTCGTCCGTGTGTAATTCTGAGGCGCGATTAACGTTCGCGACGAGGATGCTCTGCACAATCTCTTTCATAGGCCGATTGTCGCCACTGGGAACGTGAAAAGCGCGCGACCGGCCTTTGGGTTCGACAACGGCAACGATAGCTGCCTTGTGGCTGTGGCCCTTGCGATAGCCCTTGGCGCGTTTGGACGAATTTCCGTAATAGGTTTCGTCAGCCTGTACAGATAGGCCTTCGCCGCCCATAGGGGCGGGGTTCAATTCGTTCATAGCTTCGCGTAAGCGGTGCATCATGAACCACGCGGTCTTATAGGTAACACCAAGGGTGCGATGGATTTCGTGAGCCGATACGCCGTTCTTACCGCTGTTGAACATGTGTGAGGCCATTAGCCACTTGGTTAAAGGCACCTTTGATCGTTCCAGCACGGTGCCGACCGTGACGGTGAACTGGCTCTTACATTCGTTGCAGTAATAGAGGCCGGGACGATGGCTCTGTTTCTTGCCCTCAACCTTGGCAATCTTCTCAGCGTCGGCATTGCCGCAATGACGGCAGGTAGGACCATTGGGCCACAACTCAGCCTCTAGGGCTTCGCGCGCCGCGTCCTCGTTCTGGAACATGGGATGCTGGAAAGTCGCCTTACGTACCATGATACCGTCGCCTTCTAGGACTATATGCATGTCTATCAAGACATGCATATAGTCCTACAAAGCTGGTTCACTTTTGTCAAGTATATAAATGCGATGTAATTCCTATCCTTTGCGGTTTTCCAAAGCACCACTGGGTCGATAGCGATTGGGCTAACCCAGTAAAAAAATTTCATTTGTCCAGATTTTTGGCCGGAACCTTCGCCACTTGTCCGCGTTTCGCGTTTTGGCAGAGCAGATGGGGCCCGAAGGTGAGGGGGAGTCCACGTCGGCATAGGAACTCGTGGCGGTGGGACGCGCTCCCGCCGCGCGTGTTGCGCTGTGGCGAGGTAAGCCCCACGCGTCCGCTTTCATCGCGGCCGGTACGGCCAGAAAACTATGCCCCCTCCACCAATCGCCGTATGCTACCAAGGTCCACCCCCTTGCGGGTTTCGGAGACTTTCATGCAGACCCCTGAAGACGTGGTTGGCTCCTCGAACGCCAACGGTTCAGCTGTTGCCCCAGTCATCCCCCAGACGACAGAGCACGACGTCAACGGCGACGCCAAAGTCGACGCCCAAGGCTTGGCGGAACTCCTGCACGCCCTGCAGGCAATGCGGGTCGGCGATTTTTCCGTCCGCATGGCCGGCGACCAGATCGGGATCATGGGCAAGATCGCCGACACGTTCAACGAAATCGTCGTCACCAACCAGCGCATGGCGCGGCAGCTCGAACGAGTCGGCCAGGTGGTCGGCCGCGAAGGCCGCACCCGCCAGCGCGTGCGCTTCGGCCTGTCCGATGGCGCCTGGGGCGAGATGGAATCCTCGGTTAACTCGCTGATCGACGATCTGCTCTGGCCGACGACGGAAGTAACCCGCGCCATCGCCGCGGTGGCGCAGGGCGATCTTTTGCGCACGGTGAGCCTCGACGTTGACGGCCGCCCGCTCAAGGGCGAGTTCCTGCGCTCCGCGGAAATCGTCAACACCATGATTAAGCAGCTCAATGTGTTCACCTCCGAGGTGACGCGCGTCGCGCGCGAGGTCGGCACCGAAGGCAAGCTCGGCGGCCAGGCACAGGTCGGAGGCGTGACCGGCGTATGGAAGGATTTGACGGAGAGCGTCAACTCGATGGCGTCGAACCTCACGGCGCAAGTGCGCAACATCGCCGAAGTGACCATCGCCGTCGCTAACGGCGACTTGTCGAAGAAGATCACTGTCGACGTGCGCGGCGAGATTTTACAGCTCAAGGAAGCTATCAACACGATGGTCGATCAGTTGCGCTCGTTCGCCTCCGAAGTGACGCGCGTCGCGCGTGAGGTTGGCACCGACGGCAAGCTCGGCGGCCAGGCCATCGTGCCCGGCGTCGCCGGCACTTGGAAGGACTTGACCGACTCGGTTAACGCCATGTGCGGCAACCTCACCGACCAAGTGCGCAACATCGCGCACGTGACCACGGCGGTCGCACGCGGCGATCTGTCGCGCAAGATCACGGTCGACGTGCGCGGCGAAATTCTCGAACTGAAGGACACCATCAACACGATGGTGGACCAGCTCAATGCGTTCGCCTCGGAAGTGACGCGCGTCGCCCGCGAGGTCGGCACCGAAGGCAAGCTCGGCGGTCAGGCGCAGGTGCCCGGCGTCGCCGGTACCTGGAAGGACTTGACCGATAGCGTCAACTTCATGGCTGGCAATCTTACCGCACAGGTGCGCAACATTGCCGACGTCGCTACGGCAATAGCCGGCGGCGACCTCTCCAAGAAAATCACGGTGAACGTCAGCGGCGAGATTTTGCAGCTCAAGGAAACTATCAATACGATGGTGGATCAGCTCAACGCGTTCGCGGGCGAAGTGACCCGCGTCGCTCGCGAGGTCGGCACCGACGGCCGCCTCGGCGGCCAGGCCAACGTGCTCGGCGTCGCCGGCACCTGGAAGGACTTGACCGACTCGGTCAATTCCATGGCGTCGAACCTGACCGCGCAGGTGCGCAACATCGCCGAAGTCTCGACCGCCATCGCCTCGGGCGACCTGTCGAAGAAGATCACGGTCGACGTGCGCGGCGAAATTCTTGAATTGAAAGACACCATCAATACGATGGTGGACCAGCTCAACGCCTTTGCCGGCGAAGTGACGCGCGTCGCGCGCGAAGTCGGCACCGAAGGCAAGCTCGGCGGCCAGGCGCTGGTGCGCGGCGTCGCCGGCACCTGGAAGGACTTGACCGATAGCGTCAACTCGATGGCGTCGAACCTGACCGGCCAGGTCCGCAACATCGCCGAAGTCGCCACCGCCGTGGCGCGCGGCGACCTGTCGCGCAAGATCACGGTCGACGTGCGAGGCGAAATTCTGGAGCTGAAAGACACGCTCAATACGATGGTGGACCAGCTCAACGCCTTCGCCGCCGAAGTCACGCGCGTCGCGCGCGAGGTCGGTACCGAAGGTAAGCTCGGCGGCCAGGCGCAGGTGCCCGGCGTCGGCGGCACCTGGAAGGACTTGACCGACAGTGTGAATTCGATGGCCGGCAACCTTACCGGCCAGGTCCGCAACATCGCCGAGGTAGCGACCGCCATCGCCGACGGCGACCTTAGCCGCAAGATCACGGTCGACGTACGCGGCGAAATTTTGCAGCTCAAGGAAACGCTCAACACGATGGTGGACCAGCTCAACCGCTTCGCCGGCGAGGTGACGCGCGTTGCCCGCGAGGTCGGCACCGAGGGTCGCCTCGGCGGACAGGCCAACGTGCCGGGCGTCGCCGGCACCTGGAAGGACTTGACCGACAGCGTCAACTCGATGGCCGGCAATCTGACCGCGCAAGTGCGCAACATCGCCGAGGTGACGACCGCCGTCGCCCGCGGCGACCTCGGGCGCAAGATCACGGTCGACGTGAAGGGCGAAATTCTGGAGCTGAAGAACACCATCAATACGATGGTGGACCAGCTTAATGCCTTCGCTTCGGAAGTGACGCGCGTCGCGCGCGAAGTCGGCACCGAAGGCAAGCTCGGCGGTCAGGCCGGCGTGCCCGGCGTCGCCGGCACCTGGAAGGATCTGACCGACAACGTCAACTTCATGGCTTCGAACCTGACCGCACAGGTGCGCAACATCGCGGAGGTGGCGACGGCTATAGCCGGCGGCGACTTGTCGAAGAAGATCACGGTCGACGTGCGTGGCGAAATGCTGCTGCTCAAGGACACACTCAACACGATGGTCGAGCAATTGCGCTCGTTCGCCGCCGAGGTGACGCGCGTCGCGCGCGAGGTCGGCACCGATGGCCGGCTCGGCGGGCAGGCCAACGTGCTCGGCGTCGCCGGCACTTGGAAGGACTTGACCGACAACGTCAACCTGCTCGCGGCGAACCTCACCACGCAGGTCCGCAACATCGCCGAGGTGACCACCGCCGTGGCGCGCGGCGACCTTAGCCGCAAGATCACGGTCGACGTGAAAGGCGAAATTCTGGAACTGAAAAACACCATCAATACGATGGTGGATCAGCTCAACGGGTTTGCGTCGGAAGTGACGCGCGTCGCGCGCGAAGTCGGCACCGAAGGCCTCCTCGGCGGCCAGGCGCAAGTGCCCGGCGTGGCCGGCACCTGGAAGGACTTGACCGACACCGTGAACGTCATGGCCGCCAACCTGACCGAACAGGTGCGGGGCATCGTCAAGGTCGTGACCGCGGTCGCTAACGGCGACCTCAAACAAAACCTCGCTGTGAAATCGAAAGGCGAGGTCGCGGCGCTGGCAGAAACCATCAACAACATGACGGATACGCTCGCGACCTTCGCCGATCAGGTGACGACCGTGGCGCGCGAAGTCGGTGTCGAAGGCCGTCTCGGTGGCCAGGCCAACGTGCCCGGCGCCGCCGGCACTTGGAAAGACTTGACCGGCAACGTCAATCTGCTCGCTGCCAACCTGACCACGCAGGTGCGCGCCATCGCCGAAGTGGCGACGGCAGTGACCAAGGGCGACCTGACGCGCTCGATTCAGGTCGAAGCGCGGGGCGAAGTGGCCGAACTCAAGGACAACATCAATACGATGATCGACAACTTGCGGCTCACCACCGACCGCAACACCGAGCAGGATTGGCTGAAGACCAATCTCGCAAAATTCACCAACATGCTGCAAGGCCAGCGTGATCTGGCAACCGTCGGCCGCTTGCTCCTCTCCGAACTGACGCCTCTCGTCAACGCCCACCAGGGCGTCATCTATCAGATGGAAGGCGAGGAGAAGCAGAGCAGTCTCAACCTGTTGTCGACCTATGCCGACGACGGCGCAAACGGCCACCCGAACACCTTGCACCTTGGCGAAGGCCTGATCGGACAGTGCGCGCTCGACAAGCGGCGCATGCTGATCACGGAAATGCCGAACAATACCGTGCCGATCTCTTCGGCGCTGCTTAAATTGACGCCGCGCAACAACATCGTGCTGCCGGTTCTGTTCGAGAGCCAGGTCAAGGCCGTGATCGAGCTCGCCTCGATCCACGAATTCACCGCGCTGCAGACCATGTTCCTCGAACAGCTCACGACCTCGATCGGCATTGTGCTCAATTCGATCGAGGCGACGATGCAGACCGAAGGCCTGCTCAAGCAGTCGCAACAGCTCGCCGGCGAATTGCAGGCGCAGCAGAATGAGCTGCAACAGACCAACGAGCAGCTCGAGCAGAAGGCGCAGCAGCTCGCCGAGCGCAATGTCGAAGTCGAACGCAAGAATCAGGAAATCGAGCAAGCCCGCCGCGCGGTGGAGGAGAAGGCGACCGAGCTCGCGTTGACCTCCAAGTACAAGTCGGAATTCTTGGCCAACATGTCGCACGAGTTGCGCACGCCGCTCAACTCTATCCTGATCCTCGGCCAGCAGCTCACCGACAATCCCGAGGGCAATCTCACGGCCAAACAGGTCGAGTTTGCCAGAACCATCCACGGCGCCGGTACCGACCTGCTCAATCTCATCAGCGATATTTTGGATCTGTCCAAGATCGAGTCCGGCACTGTTACGGTCGATGCCGAAGAGGTCTTCTTCTCGAACCTGCTCGATATGATGGCGCGGCCGTTCCGCCACGAGGCGGATGCGCGACAATTGTCATTCGAAGTTCATGCCGATCCCAATCTTGGGCGCAGCATCACTACCGATACCAAGCGGCTGCAGCAGGTACTCAAGAATCTGCTGTCGAACGCCTTCAAATTCACAGCCCAGGGCGGCGTTCGCCTCAATGTCACTGTTGCGCTGGGTGGCTGGAGCGCGGAGCATCCGGTGCTCAGCCAAGCGCCGGTCGTCGTCGCGTTCGAGGTCACGGATACCGGCATCGGCATCCCGCTCGAAAAGCAGAAGATCATTTTCGAGGCATTCCAGCAGGCCGACGCCTCGACTAGCCGGAAATATGGCGGCACGGGTCTCGGCCTCGCAATCAGTCGCGAGCTGGCGAGCCTGCTGGGCGGCGAGATCCATCTACGCAGCTCGCCAAACTCTGGATCGACGTTCACGCTCTATCTGCCGATTAAATATGTCGGTCCAAGTACGGCGACCCACGCCGCCGCGGCGGCCGCATCGACGGCCTCCACCCAGTTGGCGGGACTTCACATCGCCCCCGAGCGCACCATCGAGCCGATTCCCGACGACCGGATGGACATACAGGCCGGCGATGCCATTCTCCTCATCGTCGAGGACGATTCGCACTATGCCCATATCTTGATCGACCTTGCGCGCGACAAGGGCTTCAAAGCGCTGTTGGCGATGCGCGGCGACGATGCGCTCAACCTCGCCAAGCAGTATCAGCCGACCGCGGTTTCGCTCGACGTGTTCCTGCCCGACATGCTGGGCTGGAACGTGCTCAGCCAGCTCAAGCAGAATCCGCTCACCAGGCACATACCCGTGCAGATCGTGTCGCTCGACGAAGATCGCCAGCACGGACTTGCGCGCGGCGCGTTCGCTTTCGTCAACAAGCCGACCACGCGCGAGGGAATTGCCGAGGCGCTCTCCCGCATCAAGGAATTTGCCGAGCCACGCCGCAAACGGCTGTTGATTGTCGAGGACAATACGGTCGAGCAGATGAGCATCCGCGAATTACTTGGCCATGACGACATCGAGATCGTCAATGCCGGCACCGGCGGCGAGGCGCTCACCACGTTGCACGAAAAGCCCTGCGATTGCGTGGTGCTCGACCTGCGCCTGCCGGACATGTCTGGCTTCGAGGTGTTGGAGCACATGCGCGCCGATAGCACGCTCGCCGACGTTCCGGTCGTGGTCTTCACCGGCCGCGAATTGTCGGCCGAGGAAGACGCGCAGCTCCACACCTTGGCGCGCAGCATCGTGGTCAAGGGCGTGGAATCGCCCGAGCGGCTCCTCAACGAGACCGCGCTGTTCATGCACCGCGTGATCACCGATCTGCCGCCCGAGAAGCAGCACATGCTGGAGCGGCTCAACAGTTCCGACGAGGATCTGGTTGGCCGCACCGTGCTCTTGGTCGACGATGATCCGCGCAACATATTTGCGCTGTCGAGCGCGCTCGAACGCCGCGGCATGAACGTGCTCACCGCGACGACGGGCGCCGAAGCGATCGCGCTGGTCGAGCAGACGCCGGCGCTCGCCATCGTCTTGATGGATATCATGATGCCGGAAATGGACGGCTACCAGACCATCGAGAGGATCCGTCAAGACCGGGCCTATCGCCGGCTACCGATCATCGCCTTGACCGCCAAGGCAATGAAGGGCGACCGCGAGAAATGCCTGCAAGCGGGCGCGTCAGACTATCTCGCCAAGCCAGTCAACACTGAACAGCTCCTGTCCGCGCTGCGGATGTGGCTGCATCGCTAGGGCCGGCCGCCATGACCGACAAAGTCAACATCCTATTAGTGGACGATCTGCCCGAAAAGCTGCTTGCCTATGAGGTGATCCTCCAGGACCTCGGGGAAAATCTCGTTAAGACTTCATCCGCGCGCGAAGCCCTACAATTTCTGCTCAAGAACGATGTCGCCGTCGTTCTCGTGGACGTTTGCATGCCGGAACTTGACGGCTTCCAACTTGCCGCGATGCTTCGCGAACATCCGCGGTTCCGTAAGACGGCGATCATTTTCATTTCGGCTGTCCTTCTCAACGATGTAGATCGCCTGCGCGGCTATGAGATGGGCGCGGTGGATTACGTGCCTGTGCCGGTCGTTCCCGAAGTATTACGTGCAAAGGTGAAGGTATTTGCCGAACTTTTTCGGAAAACGCGCCAGCTTGAGGAATTGAACTCCCAACTCGAGCGGCGCGTGGCGGAGCGCACGGCGGAACTCAAATCTTCGAACCTACGGCTGCTGCAGAGCGAGCAGGGCCGCAGCCTCGCGCTTGCGGCCGGTCAGATGGGCTCGTGGAACTGGGATCTCCGCACTGACGAATGGAGCTGGGACGAGGGCCAGCATCGTATCTTCGGAGTCGATCCGCAAAAGTTCAAAATCTCAGCGGAGAACGTTTGCGGCCTCATTCATCCCGACGATTGGAGTTCTCTCCGGCAGAACATCGAGGGCCTGTCCAAGGGGGAGCGTGCAAAGCAGATCGAATTTCGTGTGCTGCGCCCCAATGGAGACCAACGCTGGTGCATCGGGACCGCAGCAGCGAGCGTCGATGTTGCGGGCCAGGTGGTGCGCGTCAGCGGCGTCACCACCGACATCACCGATCGCAAGGAGGCCGAAGAGCGCCAGGTGTTGCTGGCGCGAGAGGTCGATCATCGCGCCCGCAACGCGCTTTCCGTTATTCAATCGATCATACGACTCACGCGCGCGAAAAGCGTCGACGACTACGTGCTGGCGGTCGAGGGCCGCATCAAGGCGATGGCGCGGGCGCACACGCTGCTCTCCGACTCCCGCTGGCAAGGCGCCGATCTCGGGACGCTCGTCGCGGAGGAATTGGCTCCCTACCGGGCCGGCGACAAGATCGAGATCAGCGGGCCTAATATCTCGCTGCAGCCCGCGACCGCTCAAGGGCTCGCTCTTGCGCTACACGAACTCGCCACCAACGCGGCAAAACACGGCGCGCTATCGTCGATGACGGGCAGAGTGAGCCTCGTTTGGCAATTACAGCCGGACACTCTGATCTTGCATTGGGCAGAGAACGGCGGCCCGCACATTGCGCCGCCTTCCGCGAGCAACTTCGGCTTGAAAGTCATCCTTGCAAGCATGGAACAGCAGCTCGGCGGCAAGGCAGCGTTTGATTGGGATCCGAAAGGTCTGCAATGCGTCTTGTCGATACCGCGTAGCGAATTGATGAAATCTCAGGTCGTCAATAGCGCGCGAGTCAACGGGCAAGTAAATGGCGCCGTGGTTGGATTGAAACAGGCAGGCAAGCTGCGTGTGCTGCTGGTCGAGGACGAGGCGCTGGTCGCCATGATGATACAGGAGAGCCTCACCGAATTCGGCTTCCACGTCATCGGTCCCGTTTGCACGGTAACCGAGGCGGAGGCGGTCGCGAAGGATGGTCAGGCCGAAGCTGCTGTCCTCGACATCAATCTCGGGGACGGGCTGGTCTATTCAGTCGCCGAGATATTGGCAGCACGCGGGGTGCCGTTCGTCTTCGTCACTGGCTACGATGCCGAGAGCGTCGACAGCCGGTTCAAGGAAATCCCGGTTCTGCAGAAGCCCATCGAAAGGGAAATGCTGCGGAAGATCTTCGTTCAGCGCGTACAGCGCACTATGGCCTGTTGATCGACGCCGCGTCGCCATATTGATGGCATGACATTCGCACACTCTTGCTCAAGAGGTTTTCTTCTTTTGCCACCGCCGGCGCACCAACCTCATAAACTACCGATCGCCACTTTCATTGTGAAGGATTGCAAGAGACCGTGCGATGGTGTCTTCTGAGATGATTGCCTGGACAGAGATGGAACAATTCGCAGACTGGGTGAGACGCTTGATCGACTGTGATGTATCCCATTTCTTACTGTCAGCGAGCTGTGCAATGACGGGCGCGACGTCATTATGCAAAGAACGGCATTCCGCCGGCCTCGCCGCAGAGCGCTTCGTCCTACTCCTGCGAGCGCGTAGGGTGTGTTTTGAGGACTCTCGAACTTCATTCGACCGAAATGTAAGGTAAACGGTGGACAAGTCCGGACCGAACCATCCGGCGATGTCTCTGTATGCTTCAGAAAGCTGAACCCCCAAAAGCCGACATCGCCGTCGCACTGCAGCGATCTGATCTTCACAGCTACCGATCGAGAAGGCAACCGAGCCGAAACCATTCCGCTATGACTTTCATTCTCCGCTTGTCTTTAGTGCCCGACTCCGATGCAAGCTGTTAATTGACTCCGTTTCAGTGATCCAGGTGATCATGGAATTGTAGACTGCGCACGAAGGCGCGGCCGCTAGGGCATCTGCTAGGGCACGACTTACGAGGTGAATAAATGATGAAGTAATTCCAATACGATAAGTATGAGATATGGCGGAGAGGGAGGGATTCGAACCCGATCGGTTCAAGGGTTGTTTCGCCCTTTCAGGGCTTGCAACTCACTTTTTTGATTCAATTCATTAGGCGGCACAGTGACCAAGAATGGATCGGTCGTCGCAACGTCATCGCAACATCGTCACGCACTTAAAAGGGGGCGCCCGGTGTGTTCTCGGTGATGTCCGCTGTTCTTCCAATCGCCGACATTCTTTTGCATCGCACTAAGTGACGCTAAGGGCCAACAACGGAAGTGGCCGGCACTATTCGATCACCTGGTCTGCCATGGCGAGGACTGACGCCGGGATGGTGAGGCCAAGCACCTTGGCGGTCTTTAGGTTGATAACGAGTTCAAACCGCGTTGGCTGCTCGACCGGAATGTCGGAGGGCTTGGTACCACGCAGCGCTTTGGCGACTATGCGAGCGCGCTCACGATATATTTCCGTGAAACGGATTCTTTTGGTCAGCGCGGGAACTTACCCGAGACCCAGCGGATTATTGCTAGGGGTCGGACGGGATCACTTCCTTTGGAGGAACCATGGACAAAAAATTAGCCGGTCTACTGGGAGCAGCTGCTGCCCTGACGACTATGACCACAGCTCAAGCGAGCCCGGCGCAACCGACGGAGCTTACACCGGCGACAAGTTACAGCGACCTTCTCAGCTCCGTTCCGAATGCTTTGGCACTGCAAAAGGCTGACGATGCGCGGCTCGCCAAAACTCCGCCGAACGAGGAAACCCGGCTAGCCCAGGTGTCGATCCAGCTCGGCCATCACCATCATCACCACCATCACGCCCGGCGGCGGCACCATCATCATCACCACCATCATCACCATCACCACAACTAATAAAATCATGGCAAGGGGGCCTCTATTCTCGTGCCCCCTTGCTATTTCTCCCTGGCCTTAGCTGCACGAAGGAGATGGCGATAGGTGCCGTCGAACTCCGTATCCGTGCGTGACGTCCATGTCGTATCGGCGGCGAGATTGGGGCGGCTGCCGTGAATCCGTCTGCCGCGCATCTCCCGTTCGGCGGCTTCTTCCTCATTCATGGCGACGAGTTTGAAATCGGACGTCACCGGCAAGATTAATATTTGCAGCATCGGCTCGCCGGGCCGAAAGATGTGCGTGTGGCCTTCGGCGGGCGACTTGAAGATCACGAACGCAATCATCGGCCACCATTCGGTCCGTAACAGCGCTGGAACGGCAATGGGAACGGTGTCGGTCGGATCGGTATAAAACCGCGGGTGCGGCTCCGTCCGCACCGCCCAATCCTTATCGACCTTCAGATCGAGCAGAAGCTGATAGCTGTAGTAATCTTGGCCAAAGCTGCGGAACGGCGGCCACATCAGGTCACTATCGTCTGGTGGCGGCCCAAAATCGCCGTCGAAGAGGAGCTTGCCATCCTTCTTCGAGACGTGGAGTTCGTTGCTATATGGATAGAAAATCTCGATGCCGTATTGCGCCCCTTCGGTGAAGGGAGCGCAATGCCAGGCATATTCCTGCGAGCCGTCGGTGCGCGGCTCGGGCGCGCCGGCCCAGCCCGGCATTTCGAGCTTAGTGCGTCTCGGCTGAAGTCCGGGGTTCACGAGCCTGAATTTGACTTCGTGCATCGCGCTGATCCAGGTGAAATTTCCGGTCAAATTTAAGGTGCCGACTGGTCTATTTTATACAGACTCCCCTTCATTACCAGACACACCGTGCAATCAGGTCGGTATAGAAAAGGAAATACGACTGACCGAATGCACGGAGGCTACAATGTCGCTCCAAGATGCGCGTCGAAAAACGCGTTCCTTTAATATGCCCGTAATCTGTTTCCGCTGTGACGCGCCGATGAAGATCAAAACGGTAATTCCAGCAATGACGTCCCTATCGCTTGACGAGGTCGTTTATCACTGTCCGGCCTGCAAGGACGAAACTACGCAGACCGTTCTGAGGGACGACTAGACGCCCTGTTCTTGCTTCGCGAAGAAGGAATATTTTAGCAAAACAAGCGGCCAAATCGGAACCTCGGGGGTTCGCAGGGGCGCCTAACTTCGGCGAACCGCAAATCCAATTAAAAGTCCTACGCCTATTGCGACCGCAAGCGTAAGCCATGGGGCGGTTTTTTGCCTGAGTGGCAATTCGCTCTAGAGCGTCGTTGCCAACCCTGGCACCGACGTTGATTGCCTCGTCGCCGAAACTCAACGCTTGGTCAACCGCCACGCGCTGACCACGACCGAAGCGGTCCACTATCTCATTCAGGATCGGTCCGATTGCGTCGGCAATTTGGCTCCCCGCCGCAGATGCACCGGCGGAGGCGCGTCGGCTCGCGCTCTTCCCAATCCCGCCGAGTTCCTTTTCGATGGCGCGCAAGTGGCTCGCGATGGCGGAGACGCGAGGGTCAAACTCCGTCGAACGATGATGGAACATCAACCCCTCCCTGTATAGGACCTCTCTTTTCCGGCGCGTCTTTGTCCGGAGGGATTTCAGGCTCACTGCGCCCCGGCACCATATTTGGCACAGGGGGCATGATTTCTGGCTCTCGTCGCTTCGGTTCGTCGTCCATAGCAGCCCTTCTCGCTAACTGACGTAGGACAATCCCATTACGGAACAAACGTTCCGGACAGTGAACTTTCGCTCACGTTTGCGCGTTGACACCAGACAACCCCAATTCGAGCGGAGCACGCGACATGCCGGAGACCTCGACCACTGATTTCAACCGCGCTATGCGAGATGCCAAAAAGCAGGCTGGAGGTATCGCAGATGAAGTATCGGATGCCGCCTCTCAGGTCGGCGATGCCGCTACCAATGCCGCACGGAAGACGGCCAGTTCCTTTGAGAGGGCACTGCGCGACACTATCGAAAATCAGCCCTATCTCGCCGTAGCTATCGCGCTCGGCCTCGGATGGCTATTCGGCAGAACACATCGCCCGTTTTGAACCGAACGAGCCGTCTTTACGGACGCGCTCTGCCAACCAATGCTCTAGTACCACGCTAGTAACGTCCTTCTTTAGAATTTATTCTTATCGACGAATTTCTCACCGTGGCCGCAGGTCGTTCACCGCAGCACGGAACGATAATCAGCGCCACGACTTCTCCTTGAGTCAAAAATTTGGAGGATGAAATGAAGGTACTTATCGGATGCGCAGCTATTTTTTTGTTTTGGCGACTGTTCAGTCAGCGGAGGCAAAAGGCTGTCTTAAAGGTGCTGCCGTAGGTGGTGCTGCTGGCCATTTGGCCGGACATCACGGAATTCTAGGAGCCGCAGCGGGTTGCGTGATCGGGCGTCACGAAGCAAACAAGCGAGACCAAATGCAGACAAACCAGAACGACCAGAATGATCCAAAGTAGTCGGTCGAGTACCCTGAATGATTGATAACATGATGGCAGTTTTTGCCTTGCATTCACGCATGGTCGACCAAACGCTACTTGAACATCGAGCTGCTGAAGAATCGGCAGATGAGGGGTGCCATCCGCGTCGCCATAGGCGGTGATCATGGTGACGGGAACATCCGGCCGCTGCGCGCTGAGAAAATAGTCCCTTCAACGACGCGCCTTACTGCTGTGAAATTCTTTGCGTGGGTAGGTTTGGCGCGACCAATGCGGCTGAAAGCTCTGTCGCGTGAACTGTCTTATCATGATTGTCCGCCGCCCATTGTGCATTGTCCGCGAGCTCAGCGAAGCTTCGTTCGAGCCTATGATATTCATTCACTTCGTCGGCGTCGGTCGCGATCTTCACCAATTTGGAATATTCGATCGATTTTGCGCGGTATTGCTCGGCAGTGAACATTTGCGAGCCTTTCTGTGAGAGGAACTCCCCGAAAAACCACGTTAGCGACCAGGGTAGGCCTGATAGTCGAGTGGGGTCTATACAGAATTGCTCACCAGGCACGCTCAACGAGTCTCAATCACACGCCCTTGCAAGAGACAAGGCCTTTCGAAGCCTAACGGCCATTCATCTTAAGAGTTCGACGCAGGCTAAAATTCGTCAGATCATCGCTGAACTAGTTCGTTCGCTCGCCCAGCATGCCTGGATTTGCTGACCCCAACATGAGGTCCAATACCGCCATGCAGGAATGGTCCAGCCAATTGCTGACCCCACGTAGAGGGTACCCATCGTTGATAATGGGCCAAGTTCATGGTCGGAACCATGCTATCCGAAGTCGCCATGACGCCGGAAGTTCCCAAAAGAAAAATCAACAATAAAACAGCGGCTATCAGAACCGCTCCAGGGTTTTCAGCAGGCATCAACAGGTCTTCCAGAATGTCCTGTTTATCATCGGGGAATTTCGCGCCTAAGCCTTTCATCGAACGGTTCAACGCTCAACGCAAGCCTGAGTTCCGGCCGATCGCGGCAGCGAGACGCAACTTTGCGGCGGCTGTGGCGTTCGCCCTGCGCACGCTGAGTCCAGGATGTTACGTGCGTTCGCGCACGGTCGGGATTGGCGTGCAAATAACAACTCTCCAGGAGGAGACAAATGAGAAATAGGAAAAACATCTTATTAGTTGGCGTCGCGGCCGTCGCCCTGCTTGCAGGAACCGGCTTAGTATCGGCGCAGAATGCCGCGAAGGACCAGGGCGGCGCGGCGAAAGCTAAGGAAGTGACTCCGGGCGCTTCTACGCAGCCGGTGCAGGGGCGGGATACCGGCGCCGCGGCCAAAGCCGCTCAGAGCGAAAGCAAGATAGGCGAGCGCGCGCAGAGTGCTGGCAAGCCGAGCGCTGACAAGGCTACCCAGAATGAAAAAAGCGCAAGCCCGTCCATAGCGCAAAAAGGCACCGGTCAAAACGAGCCGGGCGCAAGCCGCAGTGCCCAAGACGTCAATCGTGGCGACGAGGGCCACCAACTCCGAAACCGGAGCGCTCAGCGGCAAGAGCAGAAGGGCCGCACCACTGCGCAACAGCAAACGCTTAAACGCGGCAGTGCAGCTACTGCCAACGAGCAGCACCAAGGCCGCGCCCAAACCGCGGAGCAAAAGGAGCGTGGTGACATTTTAAAGGGCCTGCACGCGGACACCACGAAGCCCATGCAAGGAGCCGATGTCAAACTTAACGAGCAACAACGGACCACGATCCGTGACACGGTGATCAAGGCGCATGGTGCGCCACGGATCGGCCATGCCGACTTCGATGTGAGCGTGGGGACGGTAGTCCCTCGCCGGGACATCCATGTCGTGCCGGTACCAGAGTCACTAGTGCAGATTGAGCCTGAATGGCGCGGGTTTCTGTATTTCGTGTATGGCGACGAAGTGGTCGTCGTCAATCCACGAGACATGAGAATTGTCGCAGTTCTCTCGGTGTAGCCGCAATGAAGCGCGGGGCGGCTATTGAGCCGCCCCCGTCGCTATAGAAAACTCAACGGCTGGAACATCGTCAGAATGCTGGGTGAGGAACGGGAGAGCCTGGCCCAGAGCTCGCAATAGCTGTTCACAGTCGATTGTTACCATGCCAAAAAATTTATAACGCTCTCTGCGGCGTCGACCCGATCTCGAGGTGCTGTTTACAACCGGACACACACAAAATGCCGTAGTGCACGGTGGCGTGCTCGATGCCGAGGTAAATTTTTTGAGCAAGCCCTTCACGCTAGATCAGCTCACGACCAAGGTGCGTATGGTGTTGGATTTCGTGATTAGGCATGGCTGTGTCCGCGTCGGGGCCGATAACGGACTCGTGCACTGCGACGTATTCGGGGAGCTTTGCCGCGCTTCCCTAGCGGGAATGTTTTGGAATCTTGTGCGCCTGGTGCCATGTAGGCGTTGGGATGCCCCGCCGCTCATGTGTGCGGGGCTTTTCTTTTAAAACACTTCCGGCTAAAACCGCTGGTACCATACAGGGAGAAAGCTATGAAGAATGGAAAAAAGAGACGCTCTTGGACAAACACTGATGTTCGTGAGCTCAAAACACTTGCGCGAAAGAAAGCGCCCGCGAAAAAGATAGCCAAGGCTCTGAAGCGCACCGAAGGTGCGACCCGGCAAAAAGCATTCAGTATGGGATTGTCACTCAACTCGCGCGCCTGACAAATTAACGCCTGACCATTTCGCTGTCCCGTCTTCCAGACGCAGCCCCGCCACTCACGTGTGCGGGGGGTTTATTTTGCTTCCACATATGAAATACGGGCGGTGTGCCCGTTTCGTCGAGTGTCGGATATGATGACCGTAGAGGACTGTCGCAGAAAGGCTACGGAGTGGCTGGGCAAGGCACAATCGGCATCTGATCCGAAGACAAGCGCAAGCATGCGTCGCGCTTCCGACGCATGGACTGCACTGGCTGAGCAGATCGAGGACGCCGCCTTTCGTCGACCACAATCCCCCGCCCCAGTGAGACGACCGGCCGACCTGGCGAAGGCTCGAAACACTGTCGACGGTGCGCAAGTCGGGGATACCTTGCGCGAGCGCCTTCACCTCAGCGACGACTCCTCCGAGGTGCCTTCTCAGTAAGTGGTTTGTCTTCATCGAACTGTGGACAGCCTGCAACCCACATTATTTTTCGAGCAGCGAATTCGGCCGTTTGAAGTGCTGATGTTCGTTTGGTCGAGGATCAAAATGCGTTGGGCTCCCCGAGGCGATGCACTTGCTCTCTGCGGCAGAGTGCATGGAAAAGCGAGACCCCTCGAATAATGCGCGAGCGTGCGCGAACGCGTGTGCGCGCCCTGCTTTATTGACATGGAGCCGTACCATTTGACAGCAGATGGGAGTTGTGTCGGCTTTCCGTCCGAAGGCGACCAAATCGGCGACGTCTCGTGAGGTCAGTTTCGTGCCAACTGCGACATCACGCCCTGCGAATATCACAAGCTTATTGGTGTAGCTTCCTCGCAGAGCTTCCAGCGGATGTATCGCGTATTGGGGGGGAACGCCATGACAGGAGTCCGTCTTGCGCTTGCCGCGCTTTTATCGGCGGCGTTGGCATCAACCGCTGCCCGGACCGAGCCGAGCATCTTTCCGACCGGGGTCACGCGCTACGATCCCGCTAAGGCCTATGGCACTTTCATCCTGTTCAGCGGCGGCGACGACAAGACGCATCTCATCGACATGGACGGGCGCGAGGTGCATCGTTGGGACTATCCTGGCTTTCCGAGCGGCATCCTTGATCCGGCGCTCACCGGTGGTCAACGCGGCCATGTCATGGTCGAGCTTTCGATGATGAAGAACGACGACCCGGCGATGTTCAAGGGGCTGCCCTTCATCTACCACGACAAGTCCCTGGGCGTGCTCGACTGGAACGGCAAGGTGGTGTGGCAATGGGGGGACAACGCGCCGGGCGGCGCGGCGCAGCAGCACCACGACTGGGCGCGACTGCCGAATGGGAATACTCTGGTGCTGTCAGTATTAGTGCATCCGCTGCCAGGATTCGCGCTGCCGAAGCTGGTGGACGAGGCGATCTACGAGGTGACGCCCCAGGGTGACATCGTCTGGCGCTGGGTGGCGGGTGACCATCTCGAAGAATTCGGCTGGACGTCGGAAGAGCTGGACCTCGTCCGCGCGACCAAGAGGATCAACTATCTCACCATCAACGATATGAAGCCGGTCGGCCCGAACCACTGGTTCAGCGCGGGCGATACGCGCTTTAGTCCCGACAACATCATCATCGGCTCGCGCAACGCTAATTTCGTCGCCATTATCGACAAAGCGACGGGCAAGATCGTGTGGCGGCTCGGCCCCGATTATCCGGCCGCGAAGCCCGGCCCGCGCAAGCTACCTGCGCCGGTCGACCAAATCAGCGGCCAGCACGATCCGCAGATTATTCCTGAAGGCCTGCCAGGCGCGGGGAACTTGCTCCTCTTCGACGACCAAGGGGAAGCGGGCTTTCCGCCAGCCGAGCTCAGTTACGCCGGCGGCTCGCGCATCCTCGAGATCAACCCGGTGACGAAAGAGATCGTCTGGGAATATAGCGCGACCGACACCGACCGGCCAGGGTGGACGTTTTACAGCTCATTCATCAGCGACACGCGGCGGCTTTCCAACGGAAACACTTTCATCGACGAAGGCATGAACGGGCGCTTCTTCCAGGTGACACCGGCGGGCGAGATCGTGTGGGAATATGTCAGCCCCTATTTCGGTGGGGCGCCGTTCGGTCCGGGCGGTGAGAAGGTAATGACGAACTGGGTCTATCGTGCGCAGCCGGTTCCGTATGACTGGATCCCCGCCGGCACACCCCATGACGAGCGCGCGGTCGTACCGCCGGATTTGACTGGCTTCCACCTGCCGGCACAACGATAGGGCTCGGACGCCTCTGCTAAGTTCAACTCAATACAATACATTCATCGCTGTCCCCACGACGTGAGGGCACAACAGATAAATCTTATGCCAGGCCCATGGGCGCCCGCTTCGGTCGGTCCATATCGGGCTAGGGTCAAGAACGCCCGATTGGCGACGGTCGCGTGACTTCCGCTCGTCCCCCGATAGATGGGGTAATCGGCCGGCCAGCTTATGGATAGCTGAAGATTTTGGGTGCTGCGCTCGTCGGCGATTGCTCCCCTTGCGCGACGTTGTCGCACGACGCAAGCTGTGACGTGCTTTCTCCGCGAGACGGCACGTTCAAGACCGTCCGACATAATGATCGAAGGAGGCGGCGATGGAATACGATGGCATCATCGTAGGCGGCGGACACAATGGGCTGATCTGCGCGTCATATCTGGCCAAAGCCGGTCTGGAGATCGCGGTCATCGAGCGCAACGATGCGATGGGCGGCGGTTGCACCACTAGCGAATTCGTCGCGCCGGGCTTCAAGCACAACTCGCACTCCTCCTATCATTTCATCGGCGAGGGGCCGGTCCTATCGGATCTCGAGCTGCACAAATACGGCCTCGCCTACATCTATCCCGAGGTGCAGCACGCTCAAGTGTTCCGAGACGGCAAGGCGCTGACCATCCACCGTAACGTCGAGAACACTGCCAAATCCATTGCGCGTTTCTCGCAAAATGACGCCAAGCGTTACAAAGAGCTCTGCCAGCGGTTCGTCACCGAAATGGGTCCGGTGATGACGGAGTTCATGTACTCAGTGCCGCTGCCTCCGGCCGAACTCGGCAAACGGCTCAGCGGCCCGCAGTGGGAGGAGCTCCTCTCCTACATGCCGATGACCCTGCATCAGGCGGTCGAGCGCAATTTCGAGAGCGAATACGTTCGGATGTTCTTCAACTGCATCCTGCACGCAATCGCGATCGAGAACGTGCCCGGCGTCGGTGCGTTCTTTCCCCGGCTGCTCAGCCGCCTAACCAAGCTGGGGCTGCCGGTCGGCGGCGCTGGCTCGGTTGCGCTCGCGCTCGAGCGGCTCCTTGAGGACAACGGCGCGACGCTCATCCGCAACGCACATGTCAGCGCGATCACCTCGGATTCAAAAGGCGTGACGGGTGTCCGCCTACAGAGCGGCGACACCTATTCGGCCAGATTCGTCGCGAGTGCCATCGACGCGCCGCAGACCATCAGAATCGCCGGCGAGCAGAACTTCCCGGCGAACGTAGTCGAGGGCATCAAGGGATTCAAATGGTGCTCGCATAGCCTCGTGACCTTGCACCTCGCTCTGAACGAGGCGCCGTGCTACGCGAAGGCGGAAGCCTGGGACCCGGATGTCGCGCGCGCCTGGAATATGATTTTCGGCGCCGACACCACCGAGCAGATCGATCGTATCTTCAGCGAGATCCATGAGCAGAAACTGCCGACCCATTTTGCCGGCAACGGCACCTGCTCGTCGAGATTCGATCCCTCGATTGCCCCCGCCGGCAAGCACGTCGCGTTCTGGTGGCCGTGGGCGCCGTACGATCTCGACGGCGATCCGCAGAACTGGGACAAGCGCAAGGACGAGGTCGCCGATCGGATACTGTCGCAATGGCGCGAGTTCGCGCCCAACCTTACCGAAAAGAACGTGGTGGCCAAGGCGGTGTTCTCGCCGCTCGACATCGAACGGCACTGCATCAACATGGTTAGGGGCAGCCACCATGTAGGGGCCTATATGCCGTCGCAGCTTGGCGGCAACCGGCCGACGCCGGACCTCGGCCGCTACACCACGCCGATGAAGGGCCTCTACCTCTGCGGCGCCAGCAGCCACACCGGCGGCGCAGTCACTGGTTGCCCGGGCTACAACGCCGCGAACGTGATCACGAAAGAGCTCGGCGTTGCGAAATGGTGGCAGCCGGTGCCCAGTCCGTCCTGGCCGCGTGCGGCGATGGCGACCGCCGCAGAATAGCGATGAGATTTCCAAAACTCCCTGGAGATTCCCGAATGGCGGGCTTTTTTCCCACACGCCCAAGTTCGCCCACCGGTCAATAAGGACGCTTTGAGCACCCGCCGGGAATGTCCGCTCTCCCTCCGATAGACCCGGTGCATTCGCTACCGTCGATGTGGGAATCAAGTAACTGACTGAACGTCTATAAGTCGCGAGGTGATCGAATGAACCTTTCGCACTGCGCCAAATGACGGTAGGGAAATGACGCTTCGGGTCACTTTCGACCGATTGACGATGTCGGCGGTATGTCCGCTATTCCTCTCATCGCTACCGATTTGGTGAGCCGCTGAAGCGTCGAGAATGGCCAATAAGCGTCATCGCCATTACCCATTATGCTACCTTTGAAACGCGACACATGCTGGAGCGATGCGGCACAGAAGCGCTGATCGGGTCGATGTGTTTATTGGCGATAATGCGGTTGACGTTTGCGCCTTTGGGCGAGTAGGGATCGTACGCGGGAAGTCCCAACGCGCCGCAAGCCTGCCACCAGCGATAGGGAGCGCACACGACATTTGGGTGGAGCAAGTTGTTGTACACCGCATGGGGCGATCGGGGTAGACTGATCTCGGTGTCCATAATCGTGGCGATCAACCGACATCTGCCGAATGAACGATGTTCCGAACGCGCCTTTCATTGGCCGCTCCATAACGCGACGCGAAGATCGGCGCCTGTTGACTGGGCGCGGCCAATTCATCGCCGATCTGAAGCTGCCGCAGATGCTGCATGCGGTGTTTGTCAGAAGTCCGGTGGCGCATGCCCGCATCAAGGCGATCGATGTCGGGCGCTCCGTAACGGCGCCGGGCGTGGTCTTCGCGTTGATCGGCCCGGAACTTGTCAAAGAGCTGCCGCCGGTTCCGGACACGCAGCTGGCGCTGCCGAGCAAATGGACGGCGCAGGTACAGCACAAGTTCATCAATCCGCAGCAGCCGCTGCTCGCTTACGATAAGGTCCGGCACGTCGGCGAAGCGGTTGCGGTGATCGTGGCGGAGAGTCGTTATGCCGCCGAGGATGCGGCCGAGTTGGTCGGCCTCGATCTCGAACTGCTGCCGGCGGTGGTCGACCCGGAGCAGGCTCTCGGCGCCGGTGCGACGGTCATTCACGATCGATACAGCACCAACCTGATCGGCGCGTTCACTGTCGGCAAAGGCGATGCCGAAGGCGCGTTCAAGCGCGCGCCGCGTCGTCTCAAGCGCCGCTTCCATCACCACCGCTACGCCGCCATGCCCATGGAAGGCCGCGGCGTGGTGGGCTTGCACGATCCGCGTACCGACTCGGTCACGATCTGGTCGGCGACCCAGGTCGTGCACTGGCTGCGCCGCGAGGCGGCGACGGTGCTGAAACTTCCGGAAGCCCGCATACGGTGCCTCGCGCTCGACGTCGGCGGCGGCTTCGGCGTGAAGGGCCACGTCTATCCGGAGGATTTGCTGGTGCCCTACCTGGCGCGCCGGCTCGGCCGGCCGGTGCAGTGGATCGAGGACCGCCACGAGCATCTGCTTTGCTCGTGCCATTCGCGCGATCAGATCCACGATGTGGAAATCGGCTTCGACGACACCGGCCGCATCGTGGCGCTGCGCGATCGCTTCATTGTCGACTGCGGAGCCTGGAATCCGATCGGCGCCGGCGTCGTCTACAACACCGCCGTGCATCTGCCCGGCCCCTACAAGATCGATGCCATCGCCATCGAGGCCAGCATCGCCGCCACCAACAAAACGCCGAACGCGCCGTATCGCGGCGCCGGCCGTCCGGAAGCCGCCTTCGCAATGGAGCGCAGCATTGATCTGGTCGCCGTCGAGCTCGGTATTGAGCCCGCCGAGGTTCGTTTGCGCAACATGATCCGCGCTGACGAAATGCCGTATGCGATGGGCATGCCATATCGCGACGGCCAGCCCATCGTCTACGACGGCGGCAATTATCCGGCGGCGCTCACCAAAGTGATCGCCGCGCTTGGCGGGATCGCGGCCTTTCGCGGCCGCCAACGCGCGGCGCGGCAGGCGGGCCGCTATCTCGGGCTCGGCATCGGTTGTTATGTCGAGGGTACAGGCGTTGGACCGTTCGAGAGCGCGATGGTTCGCGTCGACCCGTCCGGGAAAATTTACGTGTCGTCCGGTGCCTGCCCGCAAGGGCAGGGCATGGAGACGATCTTTGCGCAAATTGTCGCCGACGTCTGGGGCGTTAAGCCCGACGACGTGGTTTTCACGCTTGCCGATACGGCGGGAATCGCCATTGGCTTCGGCACCATCGCCAGCCGCACCACCGTCACGCTGTCGGCGGCCATTCACGGCGCGAGCGAGAAGCTGCGTGCCAAAGTGTTCGCCATCGCCGCCAACCTATTGGAGTGCGCGGCGGGCGATCTCGAACTCCGCAACGGCTGCGTCGGCATCGTCGGCGTGCCAGGTGCGGAACTCACGCTCGCTAAAGTGGCGCAGGCGTCACGCCCGGGCTGGGATAACGGCCGTCCGCCCGGCGTCGACGCCGGACTGGAGGAAACCTTTTACTTCGAGCCGCCCACGGTGACCTGGTCGTACGCGGTGCATGCGGCGGTAGTCGAGGTCGACGTCGAGGTCGGGCGCGTGAAGATCGAGAACTATGCCATCGCCCACGACTGCGGCGTAGTCATCAATCCCATGCTGGTCGAGGGACAGATTGTCGGAGGCCTCGTACAAGGCATCGGCGGCGCACTGCTGGAGCGCATTCACTATGACGCCATGGGCCAGCCGCTCACCACGTCGTTGATGGAATACATGCTGCCGACTGCCCACGAGCTGCCGCCCCTGCAGCTCATCCACCAACACTCGCCTTCCCCGCTCAATCCGTTCGGCGTCAAAGGCGTCGGCGAAGGCGGCCCCATCGCGCCGCCGGCTGTGATCGCCAATGCCGTCTGCGACGCACTGTCCACCTTCAAAGCCGAGTTCAATCAAACCCCGATAGCGCCGCACCACATCGTCGGGGCGGCTCGCTCGTCCTCGTGCTCCGACTGATTGGGAGCGTCTGGTGGACGACGACTTTCAATTTGATTCGAGCGGCCTGGGCCGAGCCGTGGATCTGATGAGCGCCGCCGGTGCCGGCGCAGACGGAGAGACTGAGGCCTGGTTCAGTAGCCGAAATGCTACTGGCCATATCTAATCAACGCCTCCGGTTTTGGCGATTGCTGTTGGAACCCCGTCAGGCAGTGATCCTTGGCTGCTGCAATGCACGCTCCACTTCCGCTCAGGGTCAAACACTACCGAAATTCAATGTCCGCGTTAGGTCTGCTCAGCCCCCAATAGCGACCGCTTAGCAGACATCGCGTCAGGTCGGTTCAGGGTGACAAGCGGACACGACAGCTGCAATTTGTGATGTCTGCATTTTCCCCAAAAGCAGACAATTGATCGCGAGCGATTGCGGGCCTACATCGGCCGGCTGACGCTGAGCGCGATAAAGACCGACGATCAATTGAGGCCGCCTAAGGTTTATGGACGGGCGCGACGAACGGATTTGTCTCTGGGCCCTCAAGACCGTTTTTCTCGAAACACAAATCTAGGCGCGCAAGCGCCGCGGCGCTCTTATCCAGGGGCACACGAATAGTTCCTCCCTCTCCCCGCACCTCAAGTTGGCTAGCAACAGGCAAATGCCTGTTGAATGTTTGGTCAGCAAGCGTGATAGTGACGCCTTTCGTTTCGGCGAGTGCTTTGGCGTCGATGGTCTGCGACCCGGCCGCTAAGCGAATTGGATATACTTTGCCCCGCTCGAGCTTCCATTTTTGCGAGTCAAGAAGTAATGACAGGCCGTCTCCCGTTCGCACGAAACTCATGTCAACATCTTCAAACGTGCGACTTATAATACAGTTGTTGAACTTGTCCGCCTTGTAGGTGGTCGCGATCGCCCACGGGCCAACACTAACGCTCTGACTCTCCGGCGCCTGCTGGGCGAGCGCGGAAGAAGTCAGAAATGCAAGACAAACGAGCGTGCGAGAAGTTTGCATTGCTCACTCCATTCGCTCTGGCGTGCCAAGGGCTAGCGGTCAATCTCCGCTTTGGGCCATTAACACGCGTATCGAATACCGACCTGATAGTGCTCGCGTGGAACGGGTAAGATCCAAGCACGAACCGATCCGTGGACGCCACGGTTAGAAGCCGACGAAATCACTGCCTTCGTCTTCCCCGTTACGGCCGGTTGCCACCCGGGTAACGCGCAACTCCGATGATCGTTCGAGCAACGAATGGGCTACCATCGGCTTTTAGCAAAGGCGATTGCACTTCGCGACGCGGGGCTTGGCCAATACCCTGATGGAACGAAATTGCTCTGGCCGAGTTTTATTCGCCGGATGCATCGTCGGGTTGCTCATGGTACGCCCCGCAGCACTTATTGCAGCGATCCTGGTCGCCGCCGCATTTTTTGGTACGCATGCGGTAGCGCAAACAGGAACACGCAGCTTCTCCGGACTCTGCGCCTATTACTCGGGTAGCGGCGGCGGCCTTACCGCCGCACATAGGACCTTGCCATTCGGGAACTCGCCTCCGAGTCACTGATCCGGCAAGCGGTCGAAGCGTAATAGTTGTTGTCAACGATCGAGGTCCATTCGGTCGAGGTCGCGTCCTCGACCTCTCGGTAGGTGCAGCGAAGGCGCTAGGGATGATCGCTCGCGGTGTTATTTTGGTTCGAGCGGACGTGCTTTAAGCGCAAACACGCCACACCCTGTTTATTTTTTCTACGCGGTGTCGCTAAAAGTTCAAGCTTGTAATTGCCGGATGCGCTGAAGCTGAACGATCGCTTTCGTTCGGAACGATTGTCTTCTAGCGGCGTTATTCTGTTGCGGTTTACTTCAACTTTTTTGCTCGCACCGCTGGTCAAAACGATGCTCCAAAACAGCCGATTGGGTCCCCCGCAAAAAATGCTTCGAATCCGCAATTTGGCGGAACAAGGCTGTTCAGCAGTTGAAATCGCAAAGTTGATAAACTCGACGCCAGGGAGCGTCCGGGTATTTTGTTCGCATCACAAGATTAAAATAAGACGCAGCCGGCGATATTTACGAAGCGCATTGCCGAGACACATTCAATCACCCTCTGATCACACAATCGTCGCTCGCATGCCCGCGCGGCTTTATTTTGATTTTCATCGCAAGGCAGAGCACTTGCAAATGCCGGTTTCGGTTCTGGCTAGCAATCTTCTAACGGCCATCGCGAGCAGCAATATTTACGAGGCCGTTTTAGATGATGAGGATAAGGATGGTCGGCGAGGAGCGGACATAGCGGCGTAGCACATCGACCAACCTGTGGCGCAACACGTCCATCACACGAAACAAATTAGCGCAACGGCGAAGCATTGGCGTAGGCATAATTGACCGCTAATGGAATGGTCCGGCCGTGCTCCTGCCCCGCCAGCGATGGAAGCTGGCCAGGGGCGCCGTAGACAAGGAGCACGCCATGTCTCAGAATCCAATCACCGCAATCGCTACAGTCGGCATCGATATCGGCAAGAACTCATTCCACGTTATTGGCCTTGATCAGCGCGGCGCGATCGTGCTGCGGCAGAAGTGGTCGCGTGGCCAGGTCGAGGCACGTCTGGCCAACATGCCGCGGTGCCTGATCGGCATGGAGGCTTGTGTCGGTGCGCATCATCTCAGTCGCAAGCTGAAGGAGCTCGGCCACGATGCCCGTTTGATGCCGGCGAAGTACGTGCGACCCTACTCGAAGGGACAGAAGAACGACTTCCGTGACGCAGAAGCGATTGCCGAGGCGGTGCAGCGGCCGACGATGAAGTTCGTGGCGACGAAGACCGCCGATCAGCTCGACCTGCAGGCGCTGCACCGTGTGCGCGAACGACTGGTCAGCCAGCGCACCGGCATCATCAATCAGATTCGCGCCTTCCTGTTGGAACGTGGCATTGCGGTACGACAGGGACAGCGCTTCTTGCGTGCCGAGTTGCCGCGCATCCTCGCCACTCCTCCCGACGTCCTATCGGCACGCATGGTGCGTGTCATCGAGGATCTGGCGAGCGACTGGCGCCAGCTCGACGAGCGGGTCGAGGGGCTGTCGAGCGAGATCGAGGCTGTCGCGCGTCAGGATGCCGGTTGCGAGCGGCTGATGAGCGTTCCCGGCATCGGCCCGATCATCTCAAGCGCAATGGTGGCCGCGATCGGCAGTGGCGAAGTGTTCTCGAAGGGGCGGGACTTTGGCGCCTGGCTGGGGCTCGTTCCCAAGCAGACATCGACTGGAGACCGCACCATCCTCGGCAAGATATCGAAGCGCGGCAACCGCTACCTGCGCGTCCTGTTCGTCCAGGCGGCATGGGTTGTATTGATCCGGCCGAACAGCTGGGAGCGCTACGGGCTCAAGCCCTGGATCGAGGCCGCCAAGAAGCGGCTGCACCGCAACGTGCTGGCGATCGCGCTCGCCAACAAGCTCGCCCGTATCGCCTGGAGCGTTCTGGCCCATAGCCGGAATTTCGAGGCGAGGAAGATCGATGAGGCTGCCGTCCAATCTGTTTGATCGTAATTCTACGCCGCCGATCACAGGGGCCGCACAAAATGAGGAGCCCACGATGACGTAGTCAGATCGATACCACTTGCCCGCCGAGGTCTGCGAGAGGATGAGACGAGATGGAGGTTCGGTCTTCCCGGCGCATGCGAACACTGGTGACCCAAATGGCCCAGTCGAGGCCTGTCCGCTAATGAGATCGCACGCGCGCTGATATCCATGATGGCCAGGAGCACGACACGCTCCAATCAGAGGCCGGATACATTGATGCAAGACCGCTTACCGCCAGATCGACGAAAACTCTTGCAACGCACGGCCGGACCATACATAAGGGTCAGTTTGCACTGCAAACGTTTTGAGTAGCCCAGGTCGGTTGTGGGTCAAAGGGCGACATGCGGGCGTGTCAGTGTCACTTCTGCTTCACCCCCGATAGGAGACATGAGCCTGATGAGCTGGCAAGTCGGCTAGGGACCAATTAGCAGCTTTTGCGCCGTGACAAAAAAGGTCGTGCATTATTATTAGGGGCGCGGCATCAATCGTTTCACGGTCACGGTCTCGCCGATGTCGAACGTCATCAAATCTTCGCCGACTTCCAGGGGGCCGTCGTAGCTATGCCGGACCTCGGCGGTGAGTTCATTCAGCGTCGGCGGCGGCACTGCGATGCTGGCCAGTTGAACCACATGGGTGAAAGCTGCGAGTTTCGGCTTGGTCTGCGCGAACACACGCCCGCAGTCATAGGGCGTGGTGTGGTGCCCGATGATGCGCTGGATGTAGGGTTCCTTCATCAGCTCGGGCGGCGCCATCGCGACCTCGTGCACCAATAGGTCGGCGCCTTTGCCGTATTTGATGACATTTTGGTTATAGCGCGTGTCGCTGGAGAACACCGCGACGCGGCTGCCGTACTCAATACGATAGCCGTAGCACGGCTTGATGACGTCGCGAACTCATCGCTTTCGTGTTTTCGAACCTGCGCCTGAGAGGGAAAAAGCTAGATTTTCATTGCGTTCTCCCTTCGACCTGATGGTCAATCGGCAAGACCATTCGAGTTGGCTGGGGAACTAGGATTCGAACCTAGATTGACGGAGTCAGAAGTCCGCAGTTCTACCGTTGAACTATTCCCCAATTCGCATGCGCTGCCAGTGATTTGGGCGAAAGAAGTCAAGCGCTTCCTCCGGCCGCAAAAGCCACTCGCCAACGAAGCGGCGGCGTCTTCATCTAGGGCAATTTCGTCGCATTTCCAAGACTCGGAATGGCGCGCCAACAGGGCGCGAATGAGGAGACCAGCGACGCTGCCGTGGGACTGCAATCGGCCGCGGACGCCGGCTTTTGCTCCGCTCGCTACGTAACACTACAGATCACGATTTATACTTGGTGTTATACAGTATAACTCCCATAAGTATATGTACTTATTTAGTATAGATTCACCATTATACATTGCAATTGTTTACTGACTTCGTCAATTCACTTATGCATTTCCGCTCGGGGGACTATTCGATGACCGTAGATGCTTTCGCCGATCGGTTGGCCCTGGTGCGCCAGCGCTTCGTATCGACGCTTAACGCCAAGATCGACGCCGCCTACGCGTCGATTCCCGAGCTCGGCGGTCTCGCGCCGACCGCCGCGTCGGCGGTCGGCGAAACCTACCGCTGCATGCACGGTCTCGTCGGCGTCGGTTCGACGGTCGGCTTTCCGGCGACCGGCAGCGCCGCTCATGACGTCGAAAACACGCTGCGGCCGGCGCAGAACGACCGGCGCGGCCTCTCCGAAGATGAGATTTCGGTCCTCAAAGGGCGGCTGCTCGATCTGCGCGCAGCCGCAGAGCGCGAAATCCAATGCTTCATTCGGAATTTGAAATTGACGCAGGACTGAAGGGGACTGGGGCATGCGTATCTGGGTGGTGAGCTGTTTTGGCGTTGCGTTTGTTTTGTCAACTCAGGCGCAATCTGAAGTACGGTTTCCGCTGCCGCTACCGCGTCCGGCCCATGCGCCGCATTTTGTTTCCACCGAGCCGCCGGCAAATCCGGCAGCGCCGGCGATGCCCGCGCCCACGTCGCAGCCGAGCGGTCCGCTTGCCGAAGTCACGCTTGCCGATATCGGTTTCGTCAACGGCGTGCGTTTAGCCAATCTGGGCGGTCATCGCGAACTGTTCGTGCCGCTGCCGCAGCGCGACGACGTGACGGTCAGCGACCTGATGCTGGTGCTTGACGACATCAGCGCGTATGAGGCGCGGCGCAATCTCGAAGTGGAGGTCAACGACCGTACCGTGGCCGCCATCGTGCTCGACGGCAAAAGCCGCAACCGCATCGTCCGTATTCCGCTCGGCAAAACCAAGCCGAAGGACGGCTATCTTAAGCTTTCTTTTCTTTATTCTGGCGCTGCGACGCTCGATCGCTGCATCGACGTACGCGATGTCGGCGACAGCTTGAGTATCCGGCCCGAGACTGCGGTTGAGGTCGATGTCGGTCCCGGTGCACTTGACGTCACCACTACGGCGGCTTTGATGCCGCGTGATGTCGCCATCGTTCTTCCCGGCCGGCGGATCGCGGCAAGCGAAATCGCGACCGCGATCACCGTCGCGAGCGCGCTGATCTCAAGCGGCCGGCGCGTATCGTTCTATCACGGCTATGGCGCATTGTCGGAACTCGCTGAGACAGACGAGGCGGGCCGCTGGACACACGGCATTATTTTGGTGGGTCCGCTCGGCGACACTGTCGGCGTCGTCGATTCGCCGGTCACCCGGGTGGCGGGCGATCCTGGCTCGGTTGGCACGATTGCGGCCGTTCGGATTGGCGGTTCGCCGGCCTTACTGGTTTCCGACAGCAGCGTCGAGCGTGCCGGCCGTTTGTTCGCGAGTCCTCTGCTCGCAGCCGGCCGTGGCGTCGAACAGGTTTCGGTCGGCGACGCTTCGGCACCGTCGCTGCCGACCGAGCGTGTCAGTTTCGATGAACTGCGCGTATCGCCAGAGCAGGCCGAAGTGTTCGGCCGAGCCGATCTGCCTGCCGTCATCGACATCCGCAGCCTGCCGCCGGGAACGCGCCCGGCCCGGCTTTCGCTCGATGTCATGGTGGCGCCCGACGGCGCCGGCGAGAAGGCAGTCGTCAGCGCTTTCGTCAACGAGCGTCTGCTCGGCAGCACCGTCGCCGCAACCGGCGGAGTAACACATCTCGATCTGCCGTTACCCGAGGGCCTGGTCGGGACCATCGCCAATGTCCGTGTCCTAATTCAGCGCGACAGCGCGCAGGGCGATTGCCGCTTCGAGCCGCAAGGCTATCCGGCGCAAATCCTCGGCTCGTCGGCTCTATTGCTCACGAGCGCGGACGGCCCACCGCACGATTTCTCCGATCTAATCTCGCATTTCTCACAGCAGCTCGAGATTCTGCTGCCAGCATCCGCCGCGGATCAACCCGATCGCGAGCTCGGCATGATCGCGGAAGTGGCGGCGCAATTGTCGCTGGGTAGCGCGCCGCTTACGGTGAATTTCGTCACCCCCGGTAGCGCGCCGGCGCCGGACGCGCCCTTTATTGCGGTGAGCGAGGCGCCGCCTGCGGGCGCGACGCCACGGGTGCGCTTCGACCAAGGGCGTGTCGACGTGACTGATCGTACCGGACGCACATTGCTCGATCTCGGCGGCTTCAGTGGTGGCGCGGTGGCGCAGATCGTAACGGCAGGCGACTATCCCGGTCTGTGGATCAAGCCGCTGTCGCAAGACCAATCCACGCCGGCGCCCGCCGACCTTCGTCTCGATCACGGCGATGTCGCTTTCGTCGATGGCAATGGCGTCGCGCTAGCGATGTCGACCGAGCGCGATACCGTCGTCAATATTTCCTATCCGGATCAAGTGTCGTGGCTGACCGTGGCCGAACGTTTCCGCTCCTGGATTATCGCCGGCCTCTGGTTGTTCGCGACCGCCGCGCTGCTGTTGACGCTGCAGCGCATGTTCCGCCGCCGGCCCGCCGGAAGGTCCGACTAGGCCATGCCCGAGTAAATCATGCCATTGTCGCCGTCAGATCGCGCGCTCGGCGATCTTTTGGTCGGCCGGCGCATCATCACCCTGCCGCAGCTCGACGAGGCGGTCGATCTGGCAGAGAGGTGGAACGTGCGGCTCGGCGATGCGCTGCTCTCGCGCAACTGGATCGAGCCGCGGCTTTACTACGAGACTTACGCGCAGCACTTCGACCTGCCGTTCGTGGATTTGATCCGCGAGCCGCCGGATCGCGAACTGTTGCGGGCATCGGACGCCGACCTCTATGCGACCCGCCTGACCATGCCGTGGCGGCGTCGCGACGGCCACCTCTTCATCGCCACCGCCGAGCCGGGATCGGAAACGGTCTTATTCGCGCGCGGCCGCTGGGGCGCCAACATCGAATTCGTCGTGGTATCGAAGTTCGACATCGTGTTTGCGGTGCAGACAGCGTTCGACGCCGCCTTGTCGCGTCGCGCCGTGCTGGAACTGGCCGAGCTCGACCCGCAAATGTCCGCGCGCACGGTTTTCACGCCGCCGCAGATGTTGGTCTCCTATGGATTGCTGAGTGCGGTTCTCGCGGGATTTGCGTTCGCGCCGCTCGATACGCTCATTCTGCTCAATGTCGCAATCAGCATTTTTTATCTCGGCAATTTCATCTTCAAGGGCATTCTAGTCTCGATCGGGGGCGGGCGCTCCGCCGATATTGACGAGACCATCGCGGTCGAAGCGCGCGCGCTGCGCACCGAGGATCTGCCGATTTTCACTGTTCTGGTGCCGATGTTCCGTGAGGCCGCGATGCTGCCGCACCTCGCGCAGGCGCTGCGGAATCTCGACTATCCTCTTGGCAAGCTGGACATCAAGATCGTGCTCGAGGCCGACGATGCCGAAACCATCGAAGCGGCGCGCACGCTCGGCCTCGAAGGCGTATTCGAAATCATAATGGTGCCGCGCTCCGAACCGCAAACCAAGCCGAAGGCCTGCAACTTTGCACTGCGCTTCGCTCGCGGAGAATATCTGGTCATCTACGACGCCGAGGATCGGCCCGAGCCCGACCAGCTCCGCAAGGTGGTGGCGACCTTCCGCCGCTCGCCGCCGAATACCGCCTGCCTGCAATGCCGCCTTAATTACTATAACGCGAGCGAAAACTGGCTCACGCGCATGTTCACGCTCGACTATGCGCTTTGGTTTGATCAGGTGCTGCCCGGCCTCGAGCGGCTCGGCATGCCGATCCCGCTCGGCGGCACGTCAAATCATTTTCGCATCGACGTTTTGCGCGAGCTGCACGCCTGGGACCCATTCAACGTTACCGAGGACGCCGATCTCGGCATCCGCATCGGGCAGAAGGGCTATCGCGTCGGCGTAGTCGATTCGACCACGTTCGAGGAGGCGAGTTGCGTCACGCAACAATGGATCCGCCAGCGGTCGCGCTGGTTCAAGGGCTACATGCAGACCCTCCTGGTCCACACCAGGCGACCGCTGCATTTCCTGCGCACCGCCGGACCGCTCGGCTTTCTCGGCTTCGTCTTCTTCATCGGCGGCACCGTGCTCGCCGGTCTGCTCAATCCGATCTTTTGGTTATTCTATGTCATCTGGATTGCCGTGGCGGCGACAAGCTTCAATCCGATCTTTCCCGAGCCGTTGCTGTTCCTGTGCCTGTTCAATCTTCTCGCCGGCAATGGCGCCTTTACCTACCTGATCATGCTGGCGCCGATCCGGCGCGGCTGGCTCGAACTCATCCCTTTCAGCTTTACGCTGTTCGGCTACTGGGCACTGATCTCAGTCGCGGCCTATAGAGGTCTCTGGCAGCTCGTGCGCGATCCATTCTTCTGGGAAAAGACCCAGCATGGCGTATCACGACACGCGGTGGTGCAACACTCCGGGACCGGAGGCGCGCCATGAAGCGCGCTCTCGCCGCCGCGCCGATCGCCTCCCTGGTCTTCGTGGTTATCATGGCGCTTGCTGCGGTCGCAGTGCGCAATGGCGTCATCACCGACGACGCATTGCGACTGTGGGCGGGCGCCAGCATGGCCGCGGACGGCGACGTACCGATCGGGCGGATCGTTGCGGCCTATCCGACTCTGCCGTTCCTGAGCAGCACGCTCCTCGCCTGGCTCGCGCCCGCCGACACGCCGGCGTCCGCCCTGGTGGCGGCGGGACTGCTCGCACTCATCGCCGCCTTTTGCTTCCGGGCTTTTCGCAAAGCCGGATTGCCGGCGACCGCCGCCGCCGTCGTCACCCTTTTGATCGCGTTCCATCCGGCGTTGCTTCGCGCGGTCGTGGCCGGGCCGGCCGACATGTTCCTTGCCGCATTCCTCTTGATGCTGTGTCTGGCGCTCTACGACCTGCGTGCGCGCAGCGGCACGTCGGAGGTAATGGCAGTCGGAATTGCGCTCATGGCGCTCGCATTTTCGCATCCGATGGGCGCCGCGTTCGCCTTTTCGGCCATGCCGTTCCTGGCCTTCGCAGTTAGTCCCATACTGGTTGCCAGCTCGGCGTTGAACGTGATTATCCCGCTGATCTTTCCAATGTTCTTCGCAATCGCCGCCTTCAGTTACGTGTCTTGGGTGTTTCCGGGCAACGGCTGGACGTTCTTTGCGGCCCCCGCCCAGAGCCTGTCGATCTGGACCGCGGGCGTCGCGCGCGTGTTCGGAGACCGGCTCTCCGGCTTTCTGACGCTCGACGCGAGTCTCTGCGATGGGCGCGGCGCTCGCCATCGGTGCGCCGCTTGCTGTGGTGATGCTCGCGCGCGTGTATCGGCGGCGACCGCTCGTCGTTCCGGGTGCAGTGTTTGCCGCCGCGGCGATCGTCGCAACCGCGATCAGCACAATGAGCGGCTTTTTCGGCGATCCGACCGCGATCGTCGTCGCGGCTCCGGTTCTCGCGGCGACCGTCGTGATCCGCATACCGGTCGCGCGCGAGCGTCCAGCTCTCGTCATCGGATTGCTCGTGGTCGGATGGCTCGGTGGTTTGATGGGCCTCGCCCTGGTCGACCCGATCACCGTGAACCATCTGCGCGCCGCCATCGAGCACAGCGGCAACGAACGCATGGACGCTCTTGCCGCGGGGGGTGCCGTTGTCGGACGCGACGGCGTGCTGGCCGATGTCGACAACGCTCCAGCCTTTGTGCTCGGGCGCGGCCGCGCCCGCGGAATTCTTGGCCCGGAGAGCGAGCCGTTCGCTCTCGCGATGCTGTTCGACCGCATCGACACGCCTTTCGTCGCAGTCCCGGATCCGCAGAGCTATGCCGGCGCCGGAGATCGCCTCGACAAAGCCTTCCCGAATTTATTTCGCGAGGGCGCGCCGGGTTATAGCGTCATATACCAAAATAATACTTGGCGATTGTTTGCTCGCACAAGCGCGCTGCCGGCTCTCAAGAATTAATGTTCGCTCGGTACGATAGAGAGAGGCAAAACAATATGAGTATAAATACGGAGGCGCCGATGCGGATACTTGTGATCGATGATTCGGAGGACTCGCGCGATCTCACCGAAGGCGCATTGTTGTCCGCGGGCTACACCGACATCGTCACCGCGAGTTCTGGCTGGGAGGCGCTGAAGATATTGGACATCGGCCGCGATAGCGACGACAAGCCGACCATCGATGTTGCATTGCTCGACATTGTGATGCCGGAAATGGACGGTGTCGAAGTTTGCGCGCGCATTCGTAACGACCCGCGCTATGCCGACCTGCCCATCATTATGGTCACGGCGCTCGACGACATGAATTCACTCTCCAACGCTTTCGTGGCGGGTGCAACTGATTACGTCACCAAGCCGACCAACCGCATCGAATTGATCGCCCGTGTGCGCTCCGCGCTGCGGCTCAAACAGGAACTCGACCGCCGCCAGGCGAGGGAGCGCGAATTGCTGGCTTTTGTGTCCAATTGGGGCGACAGGCGCGAAAGCTCGTTGATCGACGAGAGCACGGGTCTGCTCAGTAGTGAAGCGGCGGAGGCTTATCTCACGGCAGTTTGCGATTGTGAGACCGGTGAGGTGATTTCGGTCCTGGCACTCATGCTCGACCGTTTCGATGCCTTCCAGGCGGCCAAAGGCGACACCGCCGCGCGAAATATGCTCGCGGAGGTCGCGCGCGCGGTGCGCCGGCTCGCCGGCACCATCGGAATCGTGGCGGCGGCGTATCGAAACGGCACCATCATTCTTATCGCGCCCGGGGCCGGAGCGAGGTCGGCGCGCGAGCTCGCCGAGACATTGCGCGCGACGGTATTGAAGCTGCGCCTGCCGACCTCCGAATCAGCGGTTTCCGACTATGTCACCGCGAGCGTGGCGGCGGTCACCGGAGAGGTGAAGCAAGCCATCGATCGCGTCCAGCTGCTGACGCAGGCGATTTCGAGGGTGCAAGACGCGGGCAGCGCCGGGGGAGACCGTGTTGTGGCGCTGACGATCTAAAAATTATTCGGCGAGGCGATGTTACGGAACTGATCGTGGGGGAGTGGGAAGACCAGAAGCACGTCGTGATCCCATTACAAGCGCGGCGGGACTGGTGTCTGGGTGGGGTAAAGCGTGCTGAAACGCTGCGTTGGTATTGTGCTATTATTGTTGGCCGCACCGCGCGCCGCTTCGGCCGGCGCTTGGACCTTGCCGCAAGGCACCGGGCAGTGGCTCGCGAGCCTCACTGCCGCCACGTCAACGAGCTATTTCGACGGCGGGGGTCTCGCTTCTACGCCGCGCTACGATAAAGACGAAGCACAGCTCCTCATTGAATACGGTCTTACCGACCGGTTGACCGCCATCGTCGATCCCGGATTGCAGCACATCGACATCGGCGCACCGATCGACGCCCAGCGCACCGGCCTCGGTTATAGCGAATTCGGAGCGCGCTACGGTTTTTTCGAGGATCAGAGCTGGGTGGTGTCTGGACAGGCAACTCTGCGCGTGCCTGGGACCACCGACACGTCGAACCCGGCCGCAATCGGTTACACCGACGTCGAGGCTGATTTTCGCGCACTGCTCGGCCATAATTTCAAGGTCGGCGACATGCCGGCCTTCTTCGATCTTGAAGTGGCGCAGCGCGAGCGCACTGCCGGCTTGCCGAGTGAATTTCGCGCCGACGCGACGTTCGGGGTGAAGGTGCTGCCGCAATGGCTGCTGCTGGCGCAGAGCTTCAACGTCGTCTCCGAAGGCGCCGCCAACACGGCCTATGACGGCGGCAGCTACGAATATTACAAACTGCAGCTGAGCGCGGTCTACTCTCTGACCAAGACCTGGGAACTGCAGGGCGGCGGCTACACGACCTATGCCGGCCGCAATGCGCTGCAGGAGAACGGTCTGATCTTCGGCGTGTGGCATCAATTCTGAAGAGGCCGGCTCAGCCGCGATCGCAGCTTTGCGTCCATGCGCATTGCAGGACGCGTTCGGCCGGTTTGCCCTGGACGGTAAAATCAGTATCGGCCAACCCGCCGGCATTGGGATCGGTGAACCATCGCCAGATCAGTATGCCTTCGATCGTCGGGCGATTGAGAACCGCAAGCCAATCGGCGAGCACGTCGGCCTGAAGCGCCGGATCGGCAACGGCGACGCGTTCTTCCGGACTCTGCCACGGCTTCGCCGCCGCGCCCTCGGCGGAGCGCAAGCCGAGCTCGGCGATCACCACAGGCTTGTTGTAGATCGCGCTGAGCATATCGAGACGGTCGGCTGTCGCGCGCATTGCGGCACGGCGAAAATCGCTATCGTCGTCGCCGCCCAGCGGCGGATAGAGCGACACGCCGATGGCGTCGAGCCGGTCCCAGAACGGAACCGTTTCGGCCTCCTCCACATTATGAGCGACATAGAGCAGTCGACCGGAAAAGATAGCGCGCGTCTTGACGATCAAGTCGTTCCATTGCGGCATGACCGTCGTTTGTGAAAGCTCCGTGCCAACGGCGAGCGCGTCGGCTTTCTCTTCCTCGGCAACCTGCGCGATATGCACAAATTCGCGCTCATAGTTCGCGAACCATTGTTGCCAATCCGCGTCAGAATGCATGACGATTGCGCCGGCCCAGCTCTGCGGCACCCAGACATGCGGCTTAACCAGGACGGCAAGGCCAAGCGCGTGAGCTTGCCGGATAGCGGCGCGCAATTCGGCATCGTCCATGTCCTTGCCGCGGATGAGATCTGGACTGTTCGGGCTCGGCTGCCAGAGGAACGGAATAACGGCGACCGCCGAAGCACCGAGCTGTTTGGCGTTGGTAAGCGCCAGGTCGGCTGATGCGCTGCCGAACGGATACCCGGGCGTCACAATGACATTAAAGCCGTCATACCGCCGTTCGGGCATCGGCTCGGATCGCGCCTCGACCCACATGATCGTGACAAATACGAACGCGAGTGCGAGGATTGGGCTCGCCCATGATGGCGCTCGCTTCCGTATCTCACTCATTCGGGTGTTCCGGCTGATCGATCGGCACATATGAGCATCTGCTCAGCGCCAATCCTGCCGCTACAACCGGAATGATCGGTTAATATGAAAACGTATTAAACAAGGATTCGATACGAACAAATAGCTACGTAGATCTGTCTACCGCGCCTGACGTTGCTTGCCCGGACGACGGCTCTTTTTCTGATCGTTGCGGATTCGCACGCGCGCCAGCGCAGGCGTTGGTTTCGCTGCGGCGGAGTTGCGCCGCGGCTCGGCGGGCGACTTGGTAGCCGCCGCATTGGTCCGATTTGGACTGTGCGACATCGGACCCCACCAATTCGACAGCGTATCGTCGCCCCATACCTTCGGCCGTTGCGGCCGATCCTGATGCCAGGGCCGCGGCTCGAAGAAACCGAGCTCCTCGTCGTGCATTTGATCCAGTTCGCAGAAGAACTCAATCACGACGCCGTCGGGGTTCTGGTGATAGATGGCGATGTTATGCCCGATGATGTGGCGCAGCGGCCCCCAGCTGAGCTTGATATTGCTCTTTGCGAGAAGATCGCCGGCGCGCTTGATGTCCGACCAGTCGCGTACTTCGAACGCGATGTGATGAATTGCGGTTTTGGCATCGCGCAGGAAATTCACGGTGTGATGATCGCGGCTGCAGCGCAGGAAGGCGAAAAAATCACCGCGCCAATCGGACACCCGAAATCCCAACGTATCGCAATAGAATTTTACGATGCCTTGCACGTCCGGGCACTGATAGGCGATGTGGCCGAACTTTAATGGCATCACTCCGGCAAACGTGTCGTCATCCGGCGCGAAGCTGCAATCGGAAAATATTTCGAGCGTGGTGCCTTTGGGATCCGCAATAGCCACCGCCTCGCGAATGCCGGGTGTGATGTCGCTGCGCCGCTCGCTCTTGATACCGGCTTTTTTCAGCCGCGCAACGGTTTCGCTGGGATCGCAGTCAGGTGCGACCTGAAACGAGAGCCGCGGCGCTGCCACGGCGCCGTCGCGCTCGAGCACGATCGCCTCAAGGCCTGCTTTAGTGGCGAGGATCGCGCGATTTTTTTCACGCGCGACAAGGCTTAAGCCTACGATGCGGGTGAAATAATCGACCATCCGCTCGAGATCGGGCGTGGTGAGCGTCGAATGACCGACGCGCTTGATCTGCAACATGACGCGCCTCCCAAATATTTTGCCGCCTAGGCCTGAGCGCGCACGCGCCGATCGCTCTCGACTGAACCCAATTCGTGCGCCCGCACGGCGATTTTGAGCTCACCGAGGACGGGGCTCGAGCGGCAGACAATGACGTCACCCGGCTTTACCGGACTAACCCCCTCCGGCGTTCCAGTGTAAACCAGATCGCCCGGATAGAGCGTATAGAATTCCGAAGCGAATTCGATGAGGCGCCGGCAGTTATAGATCAACTGGCTAGTATTGCTCTTCTGCCGGACTTCGCCATTGACCTCGATACTGATCGGGATTGAATCCGGGTCAGGGACTTCGTCGGCCGTCGCCATCCACGGGCCGAGTACCGCGTAACCGTCGACCGATTTACGAAAGCTCCGGTCTTCGCGGCCGCGCACCGTCATGTCGAGGCCGAGGCAAAAGCCCGCGACATAGTCGAGCGCCTTGGCCTGTGGAATCTCGCTGCCGGCTTTGCCGATCACCATTACCAGCTCGACCTCGTGATCGTTGCGGCGGTCCGGAAAGCGGATCGGGATGCCTTCGGACGGACCGACGAGAGCGGAATTTGCCTTCAGAAACATCCCCGCTTCGAGAATTTTCGAAGACTGTGCGCTCACGATCTGTGACCCGGGCTGCTGTGAGGCGTTTCGCATCTCCTCGATATGCGCCTGGTAATTGGTCGGCGCGCAGGAAAGTTTTGTCGGCCGCGCCACCGGAGCGAGCAACTTCACGTGTGCGATTGGCTTGCCCGGCGCCTTATCCGCCAAACGCTCGATCCGCTCGCGCCACCCCGGAAGCGCCGCGACGACCGCGTCGCCCTTCATCGCGTATGGCGAAGATTTTCGGATTTCCGTCTGCGCTTCGGTGACGTCGTGAACCGCATCCCCGCGCACGACTCCCAATCGGTCGTCGTCGTAGCGGCAAAGCTTCATGGTCTTCTCCTTGGCCGTCCCCGGCAATTGCAGCGTTTGTGCGCTTGTGCGAACAGTAGCAAGCAAAAGTGGGGTGGGCAAAGGCGCGCAGTTGTTTCGTCCGTTCAGTGAGAGCGGGCACCGTACCCCGACACGTTGCCGCCGGCATAGCCCGAGGTTTGAACCTGCGCGTAGCCGCTGCCGGAAGAGCTGGCGCCGGCAGTCGAAGTCGTGAAGGCCGATGTGGCGCCTCCGCCGCCCAATACGCCGCCACCACTGAGCTTACCCAGACCCAGACCGCCGGCGGTGTCCATTGAGCCGGAAGCACTGTTCGCGAATCCGTTGGCATTGCCGTAGGAATCGGAGGTACCCTGGGCGCTGGACCAAATGTTGGCCGAGCCGCCGCCCGAAAATTGCTGAGCCATGGCGGGGGCCGAAATCAGCAAAGCGGCGGTAGCGAGGATGCAACTAAGCGTTTTCATGCGATTTCTCTTGATATGACGGACCAGAATTGGCTCGTCCCGAAGTCCGCGCTCGACAAGTTTTCGGCGCGGACTTGAGGCCGGGTCAGTTGATGTTCGCGGCCCGGTCAAACCAGGCTTGCTCTTCCGGTGAGACTGGAGCGGCCGGCGCGGAAGCAACATAGACGGGCGTTTGGACTGGCATGTCGATTTCAGCGTGTTTGAGATCGAGAATGTATCCACCGCGGGTGATGGGGACCGGCGCCGGGTCAAAGGCAGACTCGCTGACTTCTTGCGGTGCGGTCAGCGCTGGATTTGCTGGTATGCTGGCGACAGGCTCGCTGCCATCGGCGGGCGGGGCCGGACACGGTGAACCGGCTACCTCCATCGCCACAGCCACGCGTTGGTCCTGACACATCAACGCTACGGCCGCCTTATGCAGACCGAAGGCGAAAAGCTGCCGCGCCAATAGACGGATGGTGCAGCCTTGGTCGACCTTCGTGCTGCCGAACGTAATCCCACCACCCATCAGCGAAAGGCCGCCGGACGCTGAGCCGAGACAGGTTTCGATGCCGGCCGCAGCAAGGCCGGGAGCGGCCACAGTCGGCGCCGTAATCAAGTGGTTGGTGGTATTCGCGGGGCTACTGATATCGACGATCGACGACGCACCGGAGCTACTTCCCAGAGTCGTTTGGGCGTAGCCCGGGCTAGCGATGGTGAGCATGACGAACGCAATCCACAGACGCATGGCGGAGCATCCCGAATTAAAGTCACACGATTACTTGGCTTTTTGCCTTTTACGTTTGATTAACTTATCAAAATGCGGCGGACGCTCTATTCGTAGAGTCGCGTAGATTTCGTCGAAAGCACTAACTTAGGATATTTTAACCATACTTCGGCGCGCGCTAATGGCGATGCGCCCGACAAATCTGTTCGCAGCGGAAAGAAATCGCGCGCGGAGCGGGTGCCGGCACGCCCTGCGCGGCGCTTAATGCGTCTCGCGGCGCGAAAATCCGAACGTCACGGTCGAGACGCAAAGAATGCTGACGGCGGCTGACAATAGGAAAACCGCGCGCGACTGACCGTGGTCCATCAGCATGCCGTATATGATCGGGGCGATGCTGGCCCCGATATTGAAGCCGGTACTGACAAATCCGAAGACCAGGCCATAGGCCGTCGGCGGAGTGACCGCGCGCACCAGCATGTCGCGCGACGGATAGGTCGCGCCGACACAGAATCCGCTGATTCCCATAAGTAGGATGAGCAGCGCTGGCGAAAAATTGAGAAGTCCGACGAGCGCGGTGACGATTCCGCCCATCGTCAGACCCGACGCGGCGACCGCGGCGTGATGACTGGTGCGTGCAGCAAGGAAGCCACCGGCGAGCACGCCGACGGCGTTCATGGCAAGGAGCGCCGTCAAGGCCACGTTGGCGATGTCAGTCGATGTGGCGTGCAACGCGCCGAGCGCGACCACGAGATAGGTATTGAGTTCGCCGCCCATGATCGACGTCAAGATGAAATATCCGAGATTGAGCAAGATCGCCGGCGTGATCAAAAGACGCCAGCCGGTATCGACGATATTATTCTTGCGCGCTTTCGCGGCTGCTTTCGCCGCATGCGTCGGGTCCATCACGGGCTCGGGCTGCGCGATCAGCGCCAGGAGAACGAGAAAGCCGAAGATCGCCGCACCGATATAGGCGCCGCGCCAGCCGAACATGCTCTGCATGTAAAGCAACGTCACCGGCGCGATAGCCGAACCGACCATGCCGGCGAAGGTATGGAGCGAGAAAACGTGGCTGAGCCGTTCCGACGGTGCGTGATGTGAAAGCAGCGAATAGTCCGAAGGGTGATAGACGGTGTTGCCAAGCCCGGCGACGCCGTACATCGCGATAAAAACCCAATATGAATCCACGATGCCCGCGATCGCAAAGGCGGTACTGCTCAGGGCAAGTCCCACGATCAGCACGACGCGCGCGCCGACGCGATCGACAAGAAATCCGACCGGCGTTTGTAACAGGCCCGAGACCACGTTGAAAACCGTCAGCGCCAGTGCCAGTTCGGTATAGCTCACGTTGAAGTCGGCGCGCACGAAAGCCAGCAGCGGCGCCAGCATGAGCATGTAATAATGACTCATCATGTGCGCGCCGCAGACGGCGGCAATCAGCCGCGACTCGGCCGGGCGCATGCGCGAGCGGACAGAAATCGTTTGCGTCATTGCGGCCGGATCGGCTTCGCGGCCTGCAGTGCCTGCCAGATGCGGTACGGCGTCAACGGCATGTCAACGTGACGGATGCCATGGTCGGCAAGCGCATCGATCACTGCGTTCATCATGGACGTCAGCCCGCCTGCACAGCCTGCTTCGCCACAGCCTTTGACGCCAAGCGGATTGGTCTTGGTCGGCACCGGGTGATCGCCCAGCACGAACGACGGCACATCCGCCGCGCGCGGCATTGCGTAGTCCATGAATGAGCCGGTCAGCAATTGACCGTTCTCGTCATAGACTGCTTTTTCCATCAATGCTTGGCCGATGCCCTGCACCACACCGCCATGCAGCTGGCCGGCCACAATCATCGGATTAACGACGGTACCGAAATCGTTGACGCAGCAATATTTCACCACGTCGACGGTGCCGGTGTCCGGATCAACCTCGACCTCGGAGATGTGGCAGCCGTTGGGGAAGGTCCATGCGCCCGGTCCGTCGCTCACATGCACGACATCGAGTGATTGCGGAGCCTCGGCCGGAAGATTGAGGCCGCTGTGCAGTTTTTGCGCGAGTTCCATGATCGAGATCGAACGGTCGGTTCCGACAATGACGAATTTGCCGCGCTCGAAAGCGATATCGGACGCGGCGGCTTCGAGCACATAGCCGGCGAGCTGCTTGCCCTTTTCAATGACCTTTGCCGCGCCTTCGACGATCGCTGTACCGCTGTGCATGATCGACTTCGATCCGCCCGAACCACCACCCACGACGATGCGGTCACTGTCGCCTTGCACCAGCGTGATCTTGTCGAATGGAATGCCGAGTTGTTGACTTAAAACCTGGGCGAACGGCGTGGCATGGCCCATGCCGAAGTCGAGCGTGCCGGTCGTCAGGGTCACCGTGCCGTCGGCGTTGAAGATGATGCCGGCGGACTCCTTGGCCGGCCCCGCAGTGACCTCAAGGTAATTGCCGATTCCGAACCCGCGCAGCCTACCGCGCTTGCGGCTCTCGCGTTTGCGGCGCGCGAAACCTTTGCTGTCGGCAAGTTCAAGCGCCTGCTTGGTCAGCGTGGCGAAGTCACCGCAGTCATACGTCGCGGCGGACGCCGTCTTATACGGAAAATCGCGCGGGCTGATTTGATTGCGCCGGCGCAGCGCAAGACGGTCGATGCCCATCTCGGCCGCGGCGGCGTCGATCAACCGCTCCATATAATAGTTGCCCTCGGGCCGTCCGGCGCCGCGGTAGGCGGTTACTTGTACCGTGTTGGTGAACACGCATTTGGTCGAAACTTCCATCAGCGGCGTGCGGTACATGCCCTGCATGTTCTTCACCGCATTGGCCGTCCCCATGAACGGCCCGAATGGGGAGAGGAATGCGCCGACGTCGGAAAAGCTCGTCAGCCGGACGGCCAGGAAATTTCCATCGGCATCAAGAGCCAGTTCGCCAACAACATCGGCGGCGCGACCGTGACCGTCGGAGACGAAGCTTCCCGAGCGATCGTCGGTCCATTTCACCGGCCGGCGGAGCGCGCGCGCGGCGTGCAGGAGACAGATGTATTCGGGAAACACCATCGCCTTCATGCCGAACGAACCGCCGACCTGGCCGGTCAGGATGCGCACGTTCTTGACATCGACTCCGATGGCGTCGGCGATATTGGCACGCATGCCGAACACGCCCTGCGATCCAGCGTGCAGCGTAAAGCGATCGTCCTCGTATACGCCGACCGCCGCGCGCGGCTCCATGCAATTGACCACGAGTTCGGCTGTTGGCGAGCTTCAATCGCGTGACATGCGCCGCTTTGGCAAAGGCGGCATCGACCGCCGCGGTGTCGCCGTGGTGAAAGTCGAGCGCGACATTGCCCGGCACGTCGTCATAGATGAGCGGCGCGCCGTCGCGGGCGCCGGCTTCGGCCGAGGCGACGATCGGCAGCGGCTCGACGTCGACCGTGACGGCTTCGGCGGCGTCCTTTGCTTGCGCTACGGTTTCAGCGACGACGCACGCCACCGGATCGCCGACATAGCGCACTTTGCCGACCGCAAGCGCCTCGCGGCGCGGCTTGCGCAACGGCGTACCGTCACGGTTGGGCAGCGCGACAATGCATTTGAGGGTGCCGTAGCCTTTCATTTCGGCGCTGCTGTAGACGGCGAGCACGCCAGGCATTTTACGCGCCGCCTCCATGCCGATCGAGCGGATCGTGCCGTGGGCGACGGAACTGCGAACCATGACCATATAGGCCTGGCCGGGTAGGCTGACGTCGTCGGTATAACGTCCCATGCCGCGTAACAGCATCGGATCCTCGACGCGTGGCACCGACTGCCCGATGGCAAATTTCATGGTTGCCAATTCCTCGGCCGTTAATCCATCCGGCCGGCTGTTGGCGGGCTGCTGCAAATTCATGACGATTTAACCCTGTAACACGTTGTCGCGGTGATAATGGACTTGCCAGACCGCGGCAACTGGGCACGGAACATGGCTCATAGGCGGGCAAAGCACAGTATTGCCCCTAAGGCCGCCCCTGTTAAAGTTTCCCCGATTTAGGCTTGAACAATAGACCGCAGCGGTCGAGCCACAAGGGCTCCGGCGCGGCAGGAAGGCATTGGATGACCGACGAGGCCTCGCCGCAGGGCGACCTCGACGCCAATGAGGCCTCGCGCAATGGTCCTGCGCGGGGTGCTCGCTGGGGTCGCCGAACGCCCTACGGTATTCGCCGCGACGTCAATCGCGAGGACGGGCGAGCGCCGGTCCACGCTCATCCCGGCTCGACCTATGCCGCGCTCGATCTCGGCACCAATAATTGCCGGCTCCTGGTCGCGCGGCCCACCGCCGACGGCTTCCGCGTCGTCGACGCATTCTCCCGCATCATCCGGCTCGGCGAAGGCGTCGCCGCGTCCCGCCGCATCAGCGAAGCGGCGATTACGCGCGCGGTTGAGGCGCTCCAGGTCTGTCGCGACAAGATGCGCGCGCGCGGCGTGATGCGCGCACGGCTGATTGCCACGGCGGCTTGCCGCGCGGCCGAAAATGGCGAGGAATTCCGCAGTCGGGTCGCCAGGGAGGCCGATCTCGAACTGGAAATTATCGATTCCGCCACCGAAGCGAGGCTCGCCGCGACCGGCTGCACCGAACTATTCGATCCGACGGCTGCCGGTGTCATCCTGTTCGATATCGGCGGTGGATCCTCGGAACTGGTGCGGCTCAAGCAGCGGCCGGGAGACGGCCGGCGCGGGCCGCCCACGCCCGACATCGTCGGCTGGGCATCGCTGCCGGTCGGCGTCGTCACGCTCGCCGAGCGTTACGGCGGCAAAGTCGTATCGCGCGATATCTACGACGCGATGGTGGAAGAGGTCGCCGCTTTCGTCGACAGGTTCGCAGCGGATCACCGCGATCTCGATGGCTTCCACACACTCGGCACGTCGGGCACGGTGACCACGATCGCCGGCGTGTATTTGCGGCTGCGCCGTTACGATCGCCGGCGGGTCGACGGCTGCTGGCTGTCCGACGACGAAGTCTCGCGGGTGGTCGCCGAGCTGATGGGGATGAGTTTTGACGAACGCGCGGCCAATCCCTGCATCGGCGCCGAACGCGCCGACCTCGTGCTTGCCGGCTGCGCCATCCTCGATGCCATCCGCCGCGCCTTTCCCTGCCCGAGACTTCGTGTCGCCGATCGCGGCCTGCGCGAAGGCATGCTGGTCGAAATGATGCGCGAGGACGGCGTATGGGGAGAAGCGTAAGCGACCATGGCGCGCCTCAAGGACGAGAAACGCCGCACGCTGTCGTCGCGCACCTGGCTCGAACGCCAGCTTAGCGACCCCTATGTGGCGCGCGCCAAGCGCGAGGGTTTCCGCTCCCGCGCCGCTTATAAGCTCGCCGAAATCGACGACAAATATAAAGTGCTCAAGCCCGGCGCCCGCGTCGTCGATCTCGGCGCCGCACCCGGCGGCTGGAGCGAGATCGCCGGCCGGCGGGTCGGCACGCAAGGCCGCGTGATTGCGCTCGACATTCTCGACATGAAGCCGATTGCAGACGTCGAATTTCTCAAACTCGATTTTCTCGACGAAACTGCGCCGGCACGCCTCAAGGCGTTGCTCGGCGGCAAAGTCGATGTCGTGCTTTCCGACATGGCGGCGAACGCGACCGGTCACCGCAAGACCGATCATTTACGGATTATGGCACTCGCCGAAGCCGCGACTCTTTTCGCGCGCGACGTGCTCGCCGCTGGCGGTTCATTTCTCTGCAAGGTGCTGCAAGGCGGCACCGAGACCGCGCTGCTTGCCGAACTTAAGCGCGATTTCGAAAGCGTCAAGCACGTCAAGCCGCCAGCGAGCCGCACCGGTTCCGCGGAGCTTTATCTGTTGGCGCGCGGGTTTCGCGGCTGAAACGGGTTTGCTTAGCGTGCCTTACCGGGGACTTCCACCTCGGCCCCGCTCCGCCCGGAAAGCTCAGCGCCGGCGTCCGGCGCAAGCCGGTAGAAGATGAATATCGCACTCGCGGAAAGCAGACTGACGAATAGGAATGCCGGCGGAAAGTCGTTCACGCCCATCGTGGTCGAACCCTTCAAGCGCAGTGTGATCTCGACGACCAGCGCGCCGACGGCGACGCCGGTCGATAGCGACAATTGCTGTGCGGCGGCGACCATCGCGGTGGCGCGGCTCATTTTCGCCGGCTCAATCTCCGCGTAAGCGATGGTGTTGATGCTGGTGAATTGCAGCGACCGGAAGAAACCGCCGGACAAGAGGATGGCAATCATGGCTGCATATGGCATGCCGTGCACGAAAGTGGCGCAGGCGGCGAGAAAGACGCTCGAGATCAGCGCGTTGTAAAGCAGCACGTTGCGATAGCCGAAGCGGTTGAGCACGCTGGCGACGGCGGCCTTCATGAACATCGAGCCGAGCGCGGTCGTAAACGTGATCAGTCCCGATTGGAACGGCGTCAGATCGAAGCCGACTTGCAGTAACAGCGGTAGCAAAAACGGCAGCGCGCCGATACCGAGCCGGAACAGAAAGCCGCCGTAGATGCTGGCGCGGAAAGTCGGCAGCTTGAGCAGAGAAAGATCGAGGATCGGCGCCGGCGTGCGATTGGCGTGAATAACATAGGCCACGGCCGAGACCGCCCCGATACCGAGCAACGCCGCGACGATACTGGTCGGCAGGAAATCGAGCCCCAAGGTCGAAAGGCCGAAGGCAAGACCGGCGATGGCGAGGCCGGACAAAACGAACCCGACATAGTCGAATGGATCAGGCCGTTCGACGTGCACATTGGCGATATAGCGCGTCGCCAAAACGATGCCGACGAGGCCGATCGGCACGTTGATCAGAAAAATCCAATGCCACGAGGCATAGGTGGTGATGAATCCGCCGAGCGGCGGGCCGCAGATCGGGCCGATCAGCGCCGGCATGGTCACGAGCGACATGGCATTGAGGAGCTGTCTTTTGTCGATACTGCGCACCATGATGAGGCGTCCGACCGGCGTCATCATCGCGCCGCCCATGCCCTGCAGGATGCGGGCGAACACGAACTCTTCGAGTGAGTGCGAGGCGGCGCAGCCGATCGAGCCTATGACGAATACGCCGATGGCGGTGCGGAATACGTTACGCGCGCCCAAGCGGTCGGCGGTCCAGCCGCTCGCCGGGATGAATATGGCAAGCGACAGCAAGTAGGACGTGACTGCGAGCTTCAAGGCCAATGGATTGGTACCCAGCGCCCGCGCAATCGCCGGCAGCGAAGTCGCGATCACCGTCGAGTCCATGTTTTCCATGAACAAGGCGGTGGCGACGATCAGCGGAACGATACGGTCGTAAGCAGGCGTTTCTTCCATGCGCGGCTATCGGTTGGTGGCGCGCCGGGCTTGCGGCGCGCACGTCGGTATCATGCCAACCGTTTAGCCGCTTCCTCGACCATGCTCACATCGGAATATGTTTTCACGTCGATATCGTCTTTGAGGAACCCGACCTGCTTCTGGAGCTGCAGGTTGCTTTGCAGCGCGCTCAAGTTCGGCATGCCGTTCGGGTCGCGATATTGATCCTTGCCGGTGAAGGCCCATTCCATGCGCGCCGGCGGCGCCTTGTTGAGCCGCGCGACAATATCCACTGCTTCTTCGTGATTTTTCGGATCGCTGTACCAGCGAATCGCGCGCACAGAGTCTTCGAGGAAATCGACCAACGCGGCGCGGTTCTGCTGGATGAAAGGCGTGCGCACGGTCCACATCGTGAGCTGGGTGATGCCGAACGCATCCTTCTGCGTGAACAGGCTGTGCGCCATCGCATTCAGATCGGGATCGAGCGAGAACGGCGGCACGGCGCTGATGAGATCGGCCTTTTTCTCTGCCAGCATCGCGCGCATCGCGGGGAAGGGTGCCTCGACGATGGTGTAGTCGCGGTTGGCTTCGAGCCCGCTCCGGCGCAGCACCGCGCGCATGGCGATGTCGACGGCGCTGCCGATGACGTTGGTGGCGAGCACCTTGCCTTTGAGGTCGGCGACGGTTTTGACCGGACCGTCGTTGAGCACCATGAACTGATTGGTGCCGTAGCCCGCCACGCCGTCCTCGATCTCGTCGCGCACGACGCGCAGATCGTCCATATGCGCGTTCTGGATGGCGAGACCGAATGAGGAGAAGGCCAACGGCCCGATTTCGAGTTCGCCGGCGGCGAGCGCGGTGATGACCGGAGGGGTGCCTTCGAAGCGCGTCGCCTCAGCGATGTAGGATTGGCCGAAGTGCTCGAGAATATCCTTCTTCTCCAGCACGAGTGGCGCGAGTGAGGCCGGTACCACCACCCAGCCGACGCGGATTTTTACCGGCGCGGCCTGAGCGACCTTGGCGGCGCCGCCGGTCGCGAAAGCCGCGCCTGCGGCGATGCCGCCAAGGTTGAATTGACGACGATCTATGGACTTTTTCACAGCGATTCCTCCGGCTTTCCGCCCCTATGAGCCCTTGGGGCCTATCAATTGCGGTCAAGGCGTGCTATCGACCGCCGCCAACCCAAAAGCGGGCCATCGAGTTGGGCGAGGGACGTCAGTTCCACTCGTCCGCGAGGCGTCCACCCCGATGCGCTGGCCTGTCATATCGGGCCATGCGGAGTTGGCAATGGCAGCGACTTCAAGAGACCTACCGCGCGAAGCATACACCTTCGATGACGTGTTATTGAAGCCTGGACTGTCCGACGTTCTGCCGTCGGACGTCGATATCCGCTCGCGCATCACACCCAATATCCTGCTCAATATCCCGATCGTTGCTTCGGCGATGGACACCGTGACCGAAGCGAGTATGGCAATTGCCATGGCGCAGGCCGGCGGCATCGGCGTTCTGCACCGCAATCTCGAACCCGACGCCCAGGCCGCGCAAGTGCGCCAGGTGAAGAAATTCGAATCGGGCATGGTGGTAAATCCCGTGACCATCCATCCCGGCGCGACGCTGGCCGAGGCGTTGACGCTGATGCAGGAGCATCACATTTCCGGCATCCCGGTGGTCGAGGGCGGCGGCGGTAACGGCCAAGGCAAAGCACCCGGCAAGCTCGTCGGCATTCTCACCAACCGGGACGTGCGCTTTGCCACCGACAAGCGGCAAAGAGTCTCCGAGCTGATGACCAAGGATCGGCTCGTCACCGTGCGCGAAAGCGTCGACCAGGACGAGGCGAAACGGCTCCTGCACCAGCATCGCATCGAGAAGCTTCTGGTCGTCGACAGCGATTACCGCTGCGTCGGCCTCGTCACGGTGAAGGATATCGAGAAGGCGGTGGCCAATCCCAACGCTTGCAAGGACGAGCAGGGCCGGCTCCGCGTTGCCGCCGCCACCTCGGTGGGCGAAGCCGGTTATGCGCGCAGCGAAAGCTTGATCGAGGCCGGTGTCGATCTCGTTGTGGTCGACACCGCGCACGGCCATTCGCGGCGCGTGCTCGATACCGTGACCCGTATCAAGCGCATGTCGAATGCGGTGCAGGTGGTCGCGGGCAACATCGCTACCGCCGAGGGCGCGAAAGCTTTGATCGATGCCGGCGCCGACTCGATCAAGGTCGGCATCGGGCCGGGCTCGATCTGCACCACGCGGATCGTTGCCGGCGTCGGCGTGCCGCAACTCACGGCGATCATGGACGCGGTCGAAGTGGCGAAGCGGGCAAACACGCCGGTGATCGCCGACGGCGGCATCAAATATTCCGGCGACCTCGCCAAGGCCCTCGCTGCCGGCGCCGACTGCGCCATGGTCGGCTCATTGCTGGCCGGCACCGACGAAACGCCGGGCGAAGTGTTTCTCTATCAGGGCCGCTCCTACAAGACTTACCGCGGCATGGGCTCGGTCGGCGCCATGGCGCGCGGCTCCGCCGACCGTTACTTTCAGCAGGAGATCAAGGACACGCTCAAGCTGGTGCCCGAGGGCATCGAAGGCCAGGTGCCCTATAAGGGCCCGGTGGCCAATGTTGTGCACCAGCTCGTCGGCGGTTTGCGCGCGGCGATGGGCTATGTCGGTGCAAAAGATCTCGCCGAGTTTCACGACAAGGCCGAGTTCGTGCGCATCTCCGGCGCCGGATTGCGCGAAAGCCACGTGCACGACGTCACCATCACGCGTGAGAGCCCGAATTATCCAAGCCGGGAATAAATGATAGGTGCGGCTGACCCGTTCGCAAAAATACGCACCGCGACCAATACCCATCGCGGCCGGCACGGCTGTGGCGCCTATCCTTATGACAACGGTCCGCTATTGGCGGCCTTGGCGGGCGTGGCCAATGCGCGTCGTATCTTGGAATTGGGCACGGCGCTCGGCTACACGGCTTTGTCTTTTGCCTCTGGCGCGCCGGACGCGACCGTCGATACCGTCGAGCGCGATCCGGAGCATGTGCAGATCGCGCGCGATAATATCGCCGCCGCGGGTCTCGATCACCGCATCACCGTGCACGAGGGAGATTTCGCCGCTGTTTTGCCGTCGCTCGATCCCGGCTATGACGTCGCCTTCTTCGATGGGGGAACGCCGGCGCCGGCATTGCATAAGACGCTGCGCGCGCTCCTGCGCACCGGCGGCACGCTGATTACCGCCAACCTCAACCATGGCGGCGCGGCCGACACCGTCCGCAAGGCGTTGTTCGACGGAAAATCATGGCGCAGCGCGCTGCTTGACGAAGACGGCGAGACGGCGATCAGCGTCAAGCTTTGATGCACAGAAAATTTTCCGCCGGAGTAAAGCAATGACCACGCAAGCGATCCTTCTACCGCTCTTTGTCGAGGTGATTCTCACCTTCTTGCTGCTGTTCTGGCTCGCGCCGCTGCGGGCGCGCGATTTCAACGCCGGTATCGCGCGGCCGGACAACATTGCATTGCGCGAACCAAACTGGTCGCCGCGTGCGCTGCAAGTCGGATATTCGTACAGCAATCAGTTCGAGCTTCCCGTCCTGTTTTACGTTCTGACGATTCTTGCCTACATCACGCACCTGGCGGGCCTGTTGTTCGTGGTGCTGGCCTGGATATTCGTTATCTTCCGCATTCTCCAGGCCTACGTGCATGTGACAAACAATAACGTTCGCGTGCGCGGTGCATTTTTCGGCGTTGCGGCTATTGCGCTCGCGATCAATTGGGCGATCTACATCATCGACGTGCTGACGTTGCCGCGGCCAATGTAGGGAGATGCCATGCCGCTCGATTTTTGCCATCCCACCGCTCCGCACAAGAAGCTTCGACTGCCGGAGTGGTACGTCTCCAGCCTGATGATGGATCGCGCTCTCGATGCGATCTGCCGGCGCGTGAAGAAATTCGACCGCAAGCACGATATCCCTTATCTTGCGGGCTACAGCCTCGACGGCAAGACCATCTATATCGATCGCCACATGCCGCGGAGCTTCAAATTCCGCAGCCACACGATCGACACTGATCGGTTTCTCGTCCTGCACGAGGAGGTCGAGAAGACGCTGATCGATCAGCTCGGGCTGCATTATCTTCATGCGCATCAGATCGCGACGCGCGCCGAGGAGGCGGCCGTGCGTGCCGCCGGAATTGAATGGCGCGCTTACGACCGCTTTATGCAGAAACATGTCAAAAGCATCGGCGATGAGCGTCTCAAGAAGGTGCCGAAGGATCTCGATCTAAAACCCTATCGCGACGAGCACGACGACGATTTGCTGCGGCGCATGCTGGCGAGCGTCAAAGCCGGCAAAGCGCCTAAAGGCATTCATGTGCACGATCTCGCGGAGGCGATACAGGAATTGCGTCGGCACGTGCGGCGGCATGAAACGCCCGGCGGTCAGCGCGCTGCCGCCATCAAGCGCAAGATGAGATAATTGTTGTTCGTTCCGGCTGCGCAAGTTTTGTCATGATCCCCTCGGCCCGCCTTTCCGCCGCGATCGAAGTGTTCGCCGACATCGAGACGCGGCGGCGGCCGGCGGCCGATGCGCTGAAGGATTGGGGCCTGTCGCATCGATTTGCCGGCTCGTCCGATCGCGCCGCCATTGCCGGCCTCGTCTATGACGCGCTGCGCCGGAAATCCTCATCCGCATGGCTTATGGGCGAATCGAACCCGCGCGCCGTGCTGATCGGCATGCTGCATCGCGAGCGTGGGCTCGATGTCGCGGCGATCGAGGCGCTGTGCAACGGGGCGCGCTATGCACCCACGCCGTTGACGGATGCGGAGACGGCCGCGCTCGCGCGGGGTACTCTCGTCGGTGCGCCCGCGCACATTGAGGGCGACTATCCGGATTGGCTCGATCCCTACTTGGCGCGCGCTTTCGGCGAGGAGCGGGCCGCCGAAGGCGCCGCGCTCGCCAGCCGGGCGCCGCTCGATTTGCGCGTCAACACGCTTGCCGCCGAGCGCGACGAAGTACTGTCCAAACTCGCGCATCTTCATGTCGAACCGACGCGATGGTCGCCCGTCGGCCTTCGCATAGGGCTCGCGGCCGACGCCAAAAGTCCGGCGATCCATGCCGAGCCGCTTTTTCTTAAAGGGCAAATCGAAATCCAGGACGAGGGCTCGCAGCTCGCCGCTTTCCTCGCCGGTGCTAAGCCCGGCGAACAGGTTATCGATCTTTGCGCCGGCGCCGGCGGTAAGACACTGGCGCTGGCCGCCGCGATGGAAAACCGCGGCCAAATCTATGCAACCGATACCGATAAGCGCCGGCTCGCGGCGATCCATGAGCGCCTTGCCCGCTCCGCCGCACGCAATGTACAGGTCCGCACGCCGAAGAGCGTAGGCGACGCGATTGCCGATCTTGCCGGACGCGCCGATCTCGTGCTGATCGATGCGCCGTGCACCGGCACCGGCACTTGGCGCCGCAATCCCGATGCCAAGTGGCGCATTCGCCCGGGTGCGCTCAACGAGCGTAACAAGCAGCAGGAAGCCGCGCTGGAGCGCGCCGCCGCACTGGTCAAGCCGGGTGGCCGCATCGCCTACGTCACCTGTTCGGTGCTGGCGGAGGAGAACGGCGATCAAGTCCGTGCATTTACCGGCCGCCATGGCGATTTTTCCGTGGAAAAGCCTGCGAACGTCATCAACGTGCTGGGCGAGCGCGCCTATCTTTTTGCCCGTGCCGTACTTATTTCGGACGAAGGTTTGCTGATGACGCCGCGGCGGACCGATACCGACGGGTTTTTCGTCAGCGTGCTGCGGCGTTCCGTATGAGGTAGCCGCCACAAAAGCCGTCATGACACATCAAGATTTGCAATCTCACGACAAGATTCTCATCGTCGATTTCGGCTCGCAGGTGACCCAGCTCATCGCCCGGCGGGTGCGCGAAGAGAAGGTCTATTGCGAGATCGTGCCGTTCCAAAAAGCTGAAAGCGCGTTTCGCGAGATGAAGCCGAAAGGCGTCATCCTCTCCGGCGGTCCGGCGTCCGTGCTCGACAAAGACGCTCCCCTCGCGCCCACGGCGATTTATCAGGCCGGCGTGCCGGTGCTCGGCATCTGCTACGGCGAACAGGCGATGGCGGCCCAGCTCGGCGGCAAGGTCGAGGGCGGCCATCATCGCGAATTCGGCCGCGCCGAACTGCATCTCACCAATTCTACCGCCCTCGTCGAAGGTGTGTGGCAAGTCGGTCAGAAATACCCGGTCTGGATGAGCCACGGCGATCGCGTGACCGCATTACCCGATGGCTTCAAAGTCGTCGGCACTTCGGTCAACGCGCCGTTCGCAATGATCGCCGACGACAAACGCAAGTTCTACGCGACGCAATTCCATCTCGAAGTCATGCACACGCCGCACGGCGCCGCCATCCTGCGCAATTTCGTGCGCAAGATCGCCGGTTGCACCGGCGACTGGACCATGCGCGCGTTCAAGCTGGAAGCGATCGATAAGATCCGCCGCCAGGTCGGTAAGAGCAGGGTGATCTGTGGGCTGTCCGGCGGCGTCGATTCCGCCGTGGCCGCCATGCTCATTCACGAGGCGATCGGCGAGCAGCTCACCTGCGTGTTCGTCGATCACGGGCTCCTTCGGCTCGCCGAAGCGGAAAAGGTCGTGGCGCTGTTCCGCGGCCACTACAACATCCCGCTGGTCCACGTCGACGCCGCCGACACTTTCCTCAAAGCGCTCGCCGGCGTCGACGACCCGGAAGCAAAGCGCAAGACCATCGGCAAATTGTTCATCGACGTCTTCGAGGCTGAGGCCAAGAAGATCGGTGGCGCTGAGTTCTTGGCGCAAGGCACGCTCTACCCCGACGTGATCGAAAGCGTGTCGTTCACCGGCGGGCCTTCGGTGACGATCAAATCGCATCACAATGTCGGCGGCTTGCCCGAGCGGATGAACATGAAGCTCGTCGAGCCGTTGCGCGAATTGTTCAAAGACGAGGTGCGCGCGCTCGGCCGCGAGCTTGAGCTGCCCGATGCCTTTGTCGGCCGCCATCCATTCCCCGGTCCCGGTCTCGCCATCCGTTGCCCCGGCGCCATCACCCGCGAAAAGCTCGAGATTTTGCGGCTCGCCGACGACGTCTTCATCGAGGAAATCCGCCGCGCCGGCCTCTACGACGACATCTGGCAGGCCTTCGCCGTGCTGTTGCCGGTGCGTACCGTCGGCGTCATGGGCGACTTCCGCACTTACGATTATGTGGTGGGCTTGCGCGCGGTAACATCAACCGACGGCATGACGGCGGATTTCTACCCGTTCGACATGGCGTTCATCGGCGCGGTGGCCACCCGCATCATCAACGAGGTCAAAGGCGTCAATCGCGTGGTTTATGACGTGACGTCAAAGCCGCCGGGGACGATCGAGTGGGAGTGAGTGACAGGGCGCTCTTTGACATTAGCAGACAGAACAGAAATTGTGCCAGACGAGATGTAGATAGGTGCCTAAATGCATCCTTTTGGGGACCTTGTGAAATCGATCCACTAACTTTGCTTTGGCTAGTCTCAAGGAGGCAGAAGACGAAGTGATCGAAGCCTTACAGACTAGTGGCGCTACACGTCATGTGAAAAATCTGCAAATGATCCAGTTACATCGCGCCATCACAGCGGTGGGTATTTTCTCGATTTTTGAGTCAATTGTTCAGGACAGGCTGGAATGTCGCGACGGGTTCGCAATGGTGCGCGATTGCCTGGAGCGTGAGGGCGAAGTTGACCTTAATAATCGATTCTCACTATTCGTCTATGCGATCAATATACTGAAGCACGGGCGTGGTCGGAGCTACGACGCGCTTATTGCCATTGGTGTTGATTTGCCATTTCGGATCAAACGTCCAGGTGAGGACTTTTTTGCCGAAGGCGACGTTTCTGAAGTTGCGACCTTGATTGAGGTCGATGATGCATTTGTTCGCAACTGTGCGGACCTGATCGGGCAGGTTGAAAACGTGATAAATAAGGTCCACCCGGGTCGTCTATAAGAGAATGGACTTTATCGCCTTCGTGGCCGCTTTTTTGATAATGGGCAAGCCGCTTGGCCCGATCGAGTGGGAGTAGCCAAATTTAGTTCGCTTTATAGGCGTATTTCGCAATGCTCCAAATTAATTCAGGCAAGCTATATCAGCGAGGGATTGGTCGCCGTAATCAACTCCGCGGTGTACTTTACACAAACTTGATCTTGAGAGGTTATGAAGAACCGATTGTAACTGCGGCCGGGACATTGCTTGCATCTGACTCGCGACATAGTCCGAACACTGTAGTGTATGAGCTTGTCGAACAAATGGAGACAGAGGCGGTCACTCCTGGAGTCTTGATTTCGCACACGGTCGAGCCTTATCTGCAAGATTTCTCTGCGGTTGCTGCCTTCGCGTTGCAAGTCACATGCACGCCTGATGTTGATCTCTCTTCGCGACTTCTCAGTGGTCGCAGAAGCCTCGCCGTTCTGACACCACCGTCCAAGTTGGTACAAAGAATTTTTGACCCCCAAGTGTGGTGTCAAAAACTTGATGCCGAAAGACTGGTTTCGTTCGTAGCGCAATTAATCGGCCTTGAAAGAAGAAGCTTCTTAGCTGCAATGCGAGCTATCTGGCCTGCACCCGGTTCGGTTGACACGCGCCTAAGCGAATCCCGCCTGCATTTCGAACTCCACGGGACTTAGATATCCGATCGTCGAGTGCCGGCGTTTCGGATTATAGAAGCATTCAATGTAGTCGAACACATCAGCCTTGGCTTGGTCGCGCGTCCGATACGTTTTTCGCGCTGTGCGCTCGGTCTTCAGCGAGGAGAAGAAGCTCTCCATCGCCGCATTGTCCCAGACATTGCCCGAACGGCTCATCGAGCAGACAACACCGTGATCTGACATCAGCTTCTGGAACTGCTCGCTGGTGTACTGGCTACCGCGATCGGAGTGATGCAGTAGCGCATCGGGTTTGCCCCTGCGCCAGATTGCCATCACCAGCGCGTCGGTCACGAGCTGGGCCGTCATCTCAGCACTCATCGACCAGCCGACCGCGCGCCGTGAGAACAGATCGATGACGGCAGCCACATAGAGCCAGCCCTCCGCTGTCCACACATACGTGAAGTCGGCAATCCATTTGCGGTTGGGAGCGGGCGCGTCGAAGCTGCGGTTGAGCACGTTGGGAGCGACGGCGGCGACCTGCCGCTCACCCAGATCGGGCGGCAGTCGACGCCGTCGCGGACGGGCTTTGAGAGCCTGTAGCCGCATCAAACGCTCGATCCGATGCAATCCACACGACACACCCTCCGCCAGCATGTCGTGCCACACCCGCCTGGCGCCATAGGTTCGATCGCTGGCGAGGAAGCTGGCGCGAACCTTCGCGCTGAGCTCTTCATCGCTCTGGCTGCGCCGACTGCGCGGTCGTGTCAGCCAGGCATAGAACCCACCCCGCGAGACACCGAGCGCCTCGCACAACCATCCCGCCGGCCAGATCCCCCGGTGCTTCGCAATAAAACCGAACTTCACGTCGATTCCTTCGCGAAGTAGGCCGCGGCTTTTTTTAGGATGTCCCGCTCCGCCTTCAGCCTGATCACCTCGCGCTTGAGCTGCGCGATCTCCAGCTGCTCGGGCTTCATCTGACCTTGGCCGGGAAAGGCATGCTGCGGATCATCTGCAAGCGCCTTCATCCAACCGCGCAACTGTGACTGATGCACACTGAGATCGTGCGAGGCCTGGGCATACGACACGCCCCGCTCTTTGATCAGCCGCACAGCCTCAAGCTTGAACTCGCGTGTAAACTTCCGTCTCTCCATGACACACCTCCGGTTCCATCAAAACACCTAACTCGGTGTCTGCGGAACCGGGTGCAGGCCAATCCGGACCTATGTGACGGGTTTGCATCGCATTGTTGATGACCTTGAACTTGCGTATACCCTCTTGGTCGCTTCGATAGAGTCTCTGGCGCAGGATTTCGATGGTCACGAAGGAACGTGGCTCGATGTAGAAGAATCAAAGCGACGGGCAATAGACAACGCATTAGAGGGTTCAGACCAATTGGTCGCACAGCGAGTCAGAGAGGCACTGGTCAAAACCGAGAATTTTGCCTTGGCTCGACGATTTCGCGAGTTTGCGTTAAACCATATTCAGGCAAAATATTTTCGTGAAGATGCTGTGGGAAAAGTTGGTTTGTTGGGCCGCCTCGATCTGCGCGATGCGCTTCAGGAGGCCTATCGCGTTAGGTCGCGATACGTGCATAATTTGCGAACGTTGCCTCACGTTCTGACAACCGAGTTTGGCTTTAGCGAGAGTGCTAGATCAGACCACGCAACCTTCCTCACGCTTCAGGGATTGGCTCGCCTTGCTCGCGAAGTCATCCTAGAGTTTGTTCGTAGGCGTCCCACGGTCGATACTGAGGTTTATGACTGCTCTCTTGAGCGGCACGGCATCATAAGGGCTCCGCTGGCTCCGGAATACTGGATCGGCCGACCGGAAGGCTTAACGCCAGCGAACGGGTCCTTGTGGTTGGAAGGATTTCTTCAGCAATTCGCCGGCCATCTGGAGACTGGAAATACTATTACTGATTTGACTCTTGTAATGCCTCGAATTGAGGAATTGGTTTCCGAGCTCAGCGTTAAAAAGCGGCGCCCGCTTCTTGCGCTTTATTGCATTTACAACAAGATCGTTCCAGAACAAAACAGGTCTACGAATTGGGAAGCGCTCCTGCGAAATTATAATGAGGAGCTAGCCGCTCCATCTTCAGAATCGCTTGTGACGCACCACATAATGGGTATGACACCGAATTGGAGCCTTGATGAGCATAGGAATGTCCACGATTACTATTTTCGTCACAGGAATAGCCGAACAGGCTTAAGGGTACCTGCTTTGTTTGAGGCGGGCGTAAGTCTCGAACTCGCCGAACGATACCGCACACTGGGAGATTATGAGAGTGCGCAAGCCCTTTTGAAGCTTGCTGCTGAGAACTTTCCATCCTTTACGGAGATTCAAAGCTTCGTACGAGAATTTGATTCAGAAAAGCCGATTGAATTCCATCGCTTGCTTCCGACTAAAACGCATCACAAGGAAGGGTAAACTAGCAGTGCCCATCACCATCTACGGCATCAAAAATTGCGACACCATGAAGAAGGCACGCGCCTGGCTCGACAAGCACGGCGTCGATTATGCATTTCACGATTACAAGGCGGCGGGCATCGAGCGCGAGCGGCTGGAGCGATGGGAGAATAAGGTCGGCTGGGAGACCTTGCTCAATCGCGCCGGTACGACTTTCCGCAAGCTGCCGGATAAGGACAAGGCCGGCGTCAATGCCAAGAAGGCGATCGCGCTGATGTTGGCCCAACCGTCGATGATCAAGCGGCCGGTTCTCGAGCTCGGCGGCGGCAAGCTCGTGGTCGGGTTCAAGCCGGACATTTACGGCGAGGCGGTTTCCACGAGCGGATAAGCGCCGGGCGCTCGCGTCTAATTGATCTTGATATTCGCCGCCTCGATCACCGGCGTCCAGCGCGCGATGTCGGCGTCGATCCGCGCCCGGAACTCGGCAGGCGTGCCGGGTATCGGCTCCATCAATTGCGTCGCGAGCTTTTCGCGAACTGCGCGCAAGGTGAGGACATCGCCCACCAGCGTTCCGATGCGTTCGATCATCGCCTGCGGCAGCCCAGCCGGCCCAATCAGGCCACTCCACGCGTCGGCTTCGACATCGATGCCAGATTCCTTCAACGTCGGTACGCCCGGCAGCAGCGCCGAGCGGTCGGCGGTGGAGACGGCGAGCAGCTTTATGGCGCCGCCGCCGAGCTGCGGCACGATCGATATCGCCGGCAAACAGACCATCTGCACGTCGTTGCGCATCAGCGCCTGGATCGCTTGCGGCGAGGACGAGTAGGGCACATGCACGAGCTTGGTGCCGCTCTTGAGCGCGATCGCTTCCATGGCGAGCTGCGACAGCGATCCGGTGCCGATCGACCCGTAAGAGTACTTGCCGGGATTGCGCTTGATCAGGTCGATGAGCTCCCCCGCATTGTACACGCCGAGGCTGGAATTGACCGCGAGCGCGCTTGGTTGCGTCACCAGCAGGGTGATGAGCGCGAGATCCTTCTTCGGATCGTAGGGCAGGTTGCTGAACAGAAGCGTGTTGATGGCAAGCGGGCCACCGATGCTGACGCCGATTGTCGCGCCGTCGGGGGCGGCCTTTGCCACGACGTCAGTGCCGGTATTGCCACTGGCGCCGGGTCTATTTTCGACAATAAAAGTCTGTTTGAGCTTGTCTTGCAGGTTCTCGGCAATCAAGCGCGCCACGAGATCGGGTGTTGCCCCCGCACCGAACGGTACGATGATCCGCACCGGCTTGGTTGGCCAATCCTGCGCGGCGGCCGAAAGCGTGCCGAAGAGCACGGCCAACAGCACCACGACGCCTCGTTTCATGCCGTTCTCCTGCGCTTTCCCGCCAGCCTTCGCACGACGTATCATGGCGAAAGATCACAGGCAAAGTGGAGATGCAACCGTGCGCGCCACGACGAAATTGAGGGCATTGTTGAGTTCGGGCCGCATCGCAGTCGCGCCAGGCGCTTTTGATGGGCTCTCGGCGCGGCTTGTCGAACAGGCCGGCTTTCCGGCGATTTACGCCAGCGGCGGCGCCATCGCGCGCTCCGCCGGAGTGCCGGATCTCGGGCTATTGTCGATGAGCACGATCGTCGACCGGCTCGCTTCGATGGTGGATGTCGTTGCGGCGCCGCTCATTGCCGACGCCGATACCGGTTACGGCAACGCGCTCAATGCCCAAGCCGCCGCGCGCGCCTTCGAACGCGCCGGGGTCGCCGCTTTCCATCTTGAGGATCAGACCTTCCCGAAGAAGTGCGGTCATTACGACGACAAGAGCCTCGTGCCGGTGGCTGAGATGGTGCGGAAGCTCAAAGCCGTGCGCGATGCCTTGCATGATCCCGACTTCATTCTCATCGCGCGGACGGACGCCATCGCCGTCGAAGGATTCTCCGCCGCCATCGATCGCGCGTCGTCCTATCTTGAGGCGGGTGCCGACATGAGCTTCGTGGAAGCGCCAACCTCGGAAGACGAAATCGCCGAAGTTGCAAAACGCCTGCCGGGTTGGAAGCTCATCAACATGTTCGAGGGCGGCAAAACGCCGCTCGTTCCGGTGCCGCGGCTCGAAGCTCTTGGCTATCAGGTCGTCATCATCCCGAGCGATACCCAGCGCACCGCCATCAAGGCCATGCAGCGCGTGCTCGCCGCAATCGCGCACGACGGCAGCGCTGCGTCGATGCGTAGCGAAATGGCCTCATTCAAGGAGCGCGAAGCCCTTGTCGATACCGCGGCCTATCTCGACCGCGCCAAGCAATACGGTTCATGAGCGCGCGCCGACATTGACAATAAGAGCGCGCGCGCCATGATCGCGGCCCCGATGTGACAGGCGAGGAGCCTATCATGGGACTTGCAGAAGAAATCCTCGGTCTTGTTATCTTTCTCGGCGCGCATGTCTTCGTGACGATGCGCGATCGGCGCGCGGCGCTGGTCGCCCAGATCGGCGAATGGCCTTATCGCGGCCTGTTCTCCGTGGTGTCGATCGTCGGCGTCCTCCTCATCGCCTACGGCTTTGCCAACTACCGCGCCGCCGGCATGATTGTCGTGTGGAATCCGCCGGCCTGGACGCGCCACATCGTGGTGATCCTGATGTGGCCCGCCAGCATCATGGTCGCCGCCGCCTACATTCCCGGCAATATCAAACGCGTGCTCAAGCACCCGATGCTGGTCGGGGTCAAAACCTGGGCGTTCGCGCATTTATGCGCCAATGGCGATCTCGGCGGTATGATCCTGTTCGGCGCGGTGCTGGCTTGGGCGGTGTATGACCGGATCACGTTGAAACGCCGCGCCGATCCGGGCGCACCGCCAATTCCGGTGGGTGGCGCCAAAAACGATATCATCGCCATCGTCGTCGGCACCATCATCTATCTGGCGCTCGGATTCGTATTCCACCCGATCGTCATCGGCGTACCGGCGTTCGGAACGCCGGCGCTTGGACATTGACGATGTCGGTGCAAGACGAAATTCGGCGGCGGACCGCGCCCGACATCCGCGCTCGCAAGGGCGGCGAGCCGATCGTGTGCCTGACCTCCTATCATGCGCACACCGCGCGGCTCGTCGACGCTTATTGCGACGTCATTCTCGTCGGCGACTCGCTCGGCATGGTGATGCACGGTCTTGAAACCACGGTCCCGGTCACGCTCGACATGATGATCCTGCAGGGGCATGCGGTGATGCGCGGCTCCGAGCGGGCATTGGTAGTCGTCGACATGCCATTCGGCTCCTACGAAGCATCGAAGGAACAAGCTTTCGTTTCCGCGGCGCGGGTGATGAAGGAAACCGGCTGCGGTGCGATCAAGATCGAAGGCGGGCGGCGGATGGAAGAGACCATCGCCTTTCTGGTCGAGCGCGGCGTGCCCGTCATGGGCCACGTCGGCCTGACGCCGCAGGCGATCAACACGATCGGCTCATTTCGCGCGCAAGGCCGCGATGAGAGCGACTGGGCGCCGATCGAAGCGGATGCGCGCGCGGTGGCGGATACCGGTGCATTTGCCGTCGTCCTCGAAGCAATTGCCGAGCCGCTCGGGCGCCGCATCACGGCGCAGGTCGCAATCCCGACTATCGGCATCGGCGCCAGCGTCGCCTGCGACGGCCAAATCCTGGTGCTGGAGGATATGCTCGGATTGTCGCCGCGGGTGCCGAAATTCGTCAAACGCTTCGGCGATCTGGGCCCCTCGATCGAGCAGGCGATCAAAAGCTATGCCCAGGAAGTCCGGACGCGCACCTTTCCCGGGCCGGACCACGTCTACCCTATGCGCAAGCCCACCGTGGGGTCCGCCGTGACCAAGCTCCGGGAGCGTGGTAAAGGCCCGTCGCGGGCTTGAAGGGCCTAAATCATGCGGGATGGTCACCGGCGTGGCGGCGCGTTTTGCCTTGCTCGCGCCACATCATTAAACTAGTTGCGACAAGGCGTTACGGCCGCCGACCGGGCGCCAAGTGAACGGATTTTTGATTTCGTCCAGGTTCCGCTCGAAAAGTGGGCTTTTTTTCCGAGCCGGAACCGGCGCGAGTTTTCCAGGCCCGCATTTTCCGGGCAAATGCAATGAGTGCTGGGGCTGAGGACGGGTTGCGTGACCGACATATTCAATGAAGTCGACGAGGAAGTCCGCCGCGAACAGCTCAAGAAGCTGTGGGAGCGCTACGGTAACCACCTCATCGCGCTCTGCATTGTGATTGTCGCGGGTGTTGGCGCCTGGCGCGGCTACGAATGGTGGCAAGGCAAGCAGGCGGCGCAATCCGGCGCCGCGTTCGAACAGGCCGTCGAGCTCGCGGAAGGCGGCAAGCATCAGGAGGCCGAAGCGGCCTTCGCCAAGCTCGCCACCGATGGTACGGCCGGTTATCGCGTCCTCGCGCGGCTACGCGAAGCCGCACAACTTGCTCCGACCGACCGCAAGGCCGCTGTTCAGGCATATGACGAGATCGCGGCCGACCAAAATGCCGGACAGGTGATCCGGGACTTGGCGACGGTGCGCGCCGGTTATTTGCTGGTCGACACTGCGCCTTACTCCGAGCTTCTTGCCCGACTTCAGCCGTTGACGGCTGCCGATCGCACGTTTCGCCACACCGCGCGCGAGATTTTGGCGCTCTCCGCCTGGAAGTCCAGTGACATGACAGCGGCGCGAAAGTGGACCGATATGATCATGAGCGATCCGCAGACGCCCGCAGGAACGCGCAGCCGCGCCGAAGTTCTGAGCGAGCTCATCGCGGCGAGCAACAAGGGCTGAGCGGATGCCGATGCGGTACAACTCTCCGCTGTTTCGCGCCCCCTTGGCGTTCGCGCTTTTGCTCGTGCTCGCGGCCTGCACCCCCGGCGGTCAGTTTGATCCGACGCAGATTTTCAATTCGGACATGTTTGACAGTAAGACGAAGCTGACGGGTCAGCGCGAACCGCTATTTCCCAATGGCGTTCCCGGCACGGCCACCGGCGTGCCGGCGGATCTGGTGAAGGGCTATCAGCCACCGCCCGATCAGTCGGCTGTCGACGCCGATGCGGTAGGCGCGCCGCCTCCGGCAGCAGCAGCAAAGCCCGAGGCGAAGCCGAAACCGAAGCCCAAACCGTCAGTCGCAGTCGCACGGCGCCCGAAACAAAATGCGGTGGGGGTCGAAACACCGCCGCCGTCGACGCCGACACGGATCGATATAGGTGCGTCGGGCGCCCCTGCGCAACAGCCCGCACAAACGGCTTGGCCGGCGCCGCCGCCAACCGCGCCGTCGCAGCCGGCGGGACAATATGCCTGGCCGGCTCCGCCGCAAACCGCGCCGGCTTCGCCGCAAACCGCACCGGCTTCGCAAGCGGGACAGTCATCGCAGTCGATCTGGCCAAATCCTCCGGCGACCGGCACATCTTCTCAATAGCCCCGGGGCTCGATGCATACGCGGCCGTGGGCACGGCCGCGCCGGCCTGAAAACGCGTTACTTGATTTCCACTGCGCGTCCGCCGCGCCGGTCTGGATAGGATGATATGAAGCTATTCTTGTCGAAGCCCTGACCATGTCCTTCACCGTCGTCATCGTCGGCCGGCCGAATGTCGGCAAATCGACGCTGTTCAATCGGCTTGTCGGCCGCCGTCTTGCGCTGGTTGACGATCAACCGGGCGTTACGCGCGACCGGCGAGAAGGTGACGCGAAGCTCGGCGATCTTGCTTTCAAAGTGATCGACACTGCCGGCCTCGAAGCCGCCGAGCGGGAAAGCCTGTCGGAGCGAATGCAGGCGCAGACCGCGGCGGCGATCGAGCAGGCGGATGCGGTTCTCTTCCTCGTAGATGCGCGCGCCGGCGCAACGGCGGAGGATCGCGCCTTCGCCAATCTCGTGCGCAAGTCAGGCAAGCCGGCGATCCTCGTCGCCAATAAATGCGAAGGGCGCGCCGGCGAGGCGGGCGCGCTCGAAGCCTATGCGCTCGGTCTTGGCGAACCCATCGCGATCAGTGCCGAGCACGGCGAAGGATTGGCCGATCTCTACGATGCGCTGCGGACTGCATTGCCCGAGGCGACGGCGGAGCGCGAAGAGGTTGACGCCGTGGCTCCCGAACTGCAACCCATCCGCATTGCCATCGTCGGGCGGCCGAATACCGGCAAATCGACACTGATTAATCGCTTGCTCGGCGAGGATCGGCTGTTGACCGGACCCGAAACCGGCATCACGCGCGATGCGATTGCCGTCGATCTCACCTGGCAGGACCATCGCTTGCGCATTCACGACACTGCCGGCCTGCGGCGTCGCTCCCGGATCGAGGAGAAGCTGGAAAAGCTTTCGGTGGCCGATGCACTCAATGCCATCCGCTTCGCCGAGGTCGTCATCGTGCTCATCGACGCACAGACGCCATTCGAGGAACAAGACGTCCGCATTGCCGACCTGGTCGAGCGGGAAGGGCGCGCGGTCGTCATCGCCGTCAACAAATGGGACTTGATCGAGGCGGAAACGGGCGCGCTATCGCGATTGCGCGGCGCGGTCGATCGCATGCTGCCGCAAATCAAGGGTGTCCCGGTCGTCGTTTTGTCAGCAAAGAGCGGACAGGGTCTCGATAAATTGATGGAAGCGGTGATGACGGCGCACTCGGTGTGGAACCGCCGAGCGCCGACGGCGGCGCTCAACCGTTTCCTGGCGGCGGCTATCGCAACGAATCCGCCCCCCGCGCTGCGCGGCCGTCGGCTGCGGCTCGATTACATCACGCAGCCGAAATCGCGGCCGCCGACCTTTGTACTGTTCTCATCGCGCCCCAGCGAGCTTCCCGAGACTTACCGTCGCTATCTGATCAATAGCTTGCGCGAACAATTTGCGCTGCCGGGCACGCCGATCCGGCTCACGATGCGGGCGAAGGTCAATCCTTACGCCGGGAAAAGACGCCGACGCTAGAGCATGATCCCGAAAAGTGGTCACCGGTTTTCGGAAAAGATCATGCTCAAATATAAACGTTCACGCCGGCGGCATGAATTGCAGAAGCTTGCCGGCGCGGAAATCGTAGAGCTTGCCGGTTTCGGAGAAACTCGGCAGGCAGAGATCGATGATTTTTTCCGCGACTTGTTCCGGCGTCGGCAGCGTCATTGGGTCTTCGCCCGGCATGACCAATGCCCGCATCCGGGTGCGCGTCGGGCCGGGATTGAACAGATTGACACGCAACGGCGTGGAGGTCGTTTCATCGGCATAGGTTCGCGCCAGCGCGTTCAGCGCCGCTTTCGACACCGAATAGGGACCGGCATAGGCGCGGGCATTCGTGGCGGCGCCTGAAGTGATGAACACGGCGCGGCCGGCCGTCGAGCGCTTGAGCAACGGATCCATGGCGCGAATCAGGTGCCAATTTGCGGTGACGTTGACAGCCATGACTTCATCCCAATTCTGCGGCTCGACATGATCGAGCGGCGAGCGTTGACCCACGACCGCGGCGTTGCCGATAAGCACATCGAGCCGCTGGTACCGCTCGTTCAGCGAGGTGGCGAGCCGGTAAATACCCGCGTAATCGCGCATATCGAGCGGCACCAGCGTCGCCGAACCGCCGGCTGCGCGGACCGCGTCGTCGAGCTCTTCGAGCGCCCCTTGGGTACGCCCGACCGCGACGACGTGCGCGCCGGCGCGCGCGAGGTGAAGCGCCGTCGCTTGTCCAATGCCGCGCGAGGCGCCGGTGACGAGCGCAATACGGTCAGCGAGTGGTTGCGGCATTCCTCAGCTCGCCTCGGCGAGCAGCGAAAGTTGGCGAGGCGTGGCTTCGTGTGCGGTGCGGTCGGTCAGGGGGGTCGGATATTCGCCGGTGAAGCAATGATCGGTGAATTGCGGCCGCGCGGGATCGCGGCCTTTCTCGCCCATGGCGCGATAAATGCCGTCGACTGATAGGAATGCCAGCGAATCCGCGCCGATAAATTTCCGCATGCCTTCGAGATCGTGCGTGGCTGCGAGCAACTTGTCCTGCTCCGGCGTATCGATACCATAGTAATCCGGGTGCGTGATCGGCGGCGAAGCGATGCGGAAATGCACTTCGCGAGCGCCAGCATCGCGCATCATTTGCACGATTTTCACCGAAGTCGTGCCGCGCACGATCGAATCGTCGATCAGGACGATGCGCTTGCCGGCCACCACGGCGCGATTGGCACTGTGTTTGAGCCGCACGCCAAGCTGGCGGATGTGCTGCGTCGGCTCGATGAAGGTACGTCCGACATAGTGATTGCGGATGATACCGAGCTCGTAGGGAATTCGCGATTCTTGGGCATAGCCGATAGCGGCCGGCACGCCGGAATCGGGAACCGGGACGACGACGTCGGCGGAGGCGGGCGCTTCGCGGGCGAGCTCCGCGCCGCAAGTCTTGCGCACGTTATAGACGCTGCGGCCGCCGATCATGGAGTCGGGTCGCGAAAAATAGACATATTCGAAAATGCAGGGCCGCGGCGGCATCGCCGGAAACGGCTTGTGCGAATGCGCGCCTTCCTCGTCGAAGATGAGAACCTCGCCGTTTTCCACGTCGCGCACGTATTGCGCGCCGATGATGTCGAGAGCGCAAGTTTCGGAGGCGAGGATGGGACAGCCGTCGAGCTTGCCGAACACCAGCGGCCGGATGCCCAGCGGGTCGCGCGCGCCGACGAGTTTCTTATTGGTGAGGCCGACAAAGGCGTAGGAGCCTTCGAGCATGCGCAGTCCTTCGACGAATCGGTCGACGAAGCGATTGCGGTGCGAGCGCGCCACCAGATGAAGGATCACCTCGGTGTCGGTCGTCGATTGCATCATGGCGCCTTCGCGCACCAGTTGGCGGCGCAGCGTCAGGCCGTTGGTGAGATTGCCGTTATGCCCAACGGCGAAGCCGCCGGCATTGAGCTCGGCAAACAGCGGTTGCACATTTCGCAAAATGGTTTCGCCGGTCGTCGAATAGCGCACATGGCCGACCGCGGCTGTGCCGGGCAGCCGATCGATCACCTCGCGCCGGGAAAAGGCGTCGCCGACCAGGCCGAGGCGACGTTCGGAGTGGAAGCGCTTGCCGTCGAACGAGACGATACCGGCGGCTTCTTGACCGCGGTGCTGGAGCGCATGCAGGCCCAGCGCCGTAATGGCGGCGGCATCGGGATGACCGAAGATGCCGAATACTCCGCATTCTTCGCGGAGCCGGTCCGCGTCAAGATCGAGGAGATCGGGGTCGGTCATGAGTTCCGGTCCTCCAGCCTGTCGAGCTCGCTGTGCTGCTGATCGGGAGCGGCATCCGGGTTGTCGGTATCCTCCGGGTGCGGCTTCTTCAGCTTGTTTAAAATGGTGCTTTCAGGGTCTTCCGGCAACATCGAGATCAGCCATTGTCCCGTCCCCGCCAGGACGACTCGCGATTTTGCGCCTTTGACCCATTCCGGCTGACTGCGGTCGGGAACGAGCCAGGTAAAGAACTGGAAGGCGACAACTACGATGATCAATCCGCGGCCGAGCCCGAACAGGAAGCCGAGGGTGCGATCGAGCGCGCCGACGCGGCTATCGAGCACCATGTCGGAGATTCTTATGGTTAAAACCGAGACGACCAAGAGCGTGATCAGGAACACGCCGCCGACCACCGCCGCGGCGGCGACAATGTCGTTGTTGAAGTACTCTTTGGCGAAGGGCAGCAGCTTCCCGTATGAGTAGAGCGTTGCCGCGGCGGCCAGTATCCAGGCGGTGATGGACAGCACCTCCCGCATAAAGCCGCGCACCATGGCGAGCAGCCCGGAGATCAACATCACGGCGATCAGAACGATATCCAGCAGCGTAATCGGCATAGGTTACCAGTCCGCTCGCCAGCGAATGCCCGCGCCCCGCCTACTTCCGCCGGCTGTATAGCCGGGCTCCAGCACGCCGTCACCCGTCTTCTCGGGCGCTCAACAGGATCAGCTCGGTAGCAGCCATGATTCCCAGCCGGAACCGTCATAATCCAATTGTTAATTGACATTCGAAAGCCCGGATGCCCGCGAGGCGGGCGCCGATCGGACTTAAGCGTCCTGGCGGCCGACGCGGCGCAGCGGCGGTGTGCCGTCACGGGCGATATCGGCGACAAGATTGGCAAGCATGCCGATGGCGGACAGCGAGAAGCCTTCGGGAGCTTCGTTGCGTGCCGCTTCCGGGACGATTGCCTTTGTGAAACCAAGTTTCTGCGCCTCCTTAAGCCGCGCCGCCGTTTGCGCCACCGGTCGCACGGCGCCGGAAAGCGACACTTCGCCGAAATAAACGGCATCGACAGGGAGCGGTGCGCGCGCAAGCGAAGAAACCAAGGCCGCAGCCGCGGCGACGTCGGCTGCCGGTTCTTGGATGCGCAGGCCCCCGGCGACGTTGAGATAGACATCATGCCCGGACAGACGGACGCCGCAATGCGCCTCGAGCACCGCCAGCACCATCGACAGCCGATTCGGGTCCCAGCCGACTACCGCCCGGCGCGGAGTGCCGAGCGCCGTCGGTGCAACCAACGCCTGAATCTCGACCAAGAGCGGCCGTGTTCCCTCGATTCCGGCGAAGACGGCCGTGCCGGGGCTACCGAGATCGCGTTCGGACAGGAATAGCTCGGACGGGTTTGCGACTTCGCGCAAGCCCGCTCCGGTCATCTCGAATACGCCGATTTCGTCGGTGGGCCCGAACCGGTTCTTGATGGCTCGCAAAATGCGGAATTGCTGTGAGCCTTCGCCTTGAAAGGACAGAACGGCATCGACCATGTGCTCGACGACGCGCGGACCGGCAATCTGGCCGTCCTTGGTGACATGGCCGACCAGGATCACGGCCGCGCCGGTGCGCTTGGCGAATCGGATCAGCTCCGCGGCCGAGCCGCGGACCTGGGTCACGGTGCCGGGCGCTGCTTCGACGGTTTGCGTCCACATCGTCTGAATCGAATCGATGACAAGCAGCCGCGGGATTGAGCCTTGCGACAGTGTCGCCACGATGTCCTCGATCGAGGTCTCGGCCGCCACCTCGACCATCGCGTCGGCGAGCCCGAGGCGCTCAGCGCGCAGCCGGACCTGCGCTACCGCCTCTTCCCCGGAAATATAGACGGCGCGGTGACGGCCGCGCGCGAATACGGCGGCAACTTCGAGCAATAGGGTCGATTTGCCAATTCCGGGATCGCCGCCAAGCAGCAGCACCGAGCCGCGCACGAGGCCGCCGCCGGTCACGCGATCGAATTCGGCGATGCCGGAGGCAAGCCGCGGCGCATCGTGCGCTTCACCCTTAAGCGTTTCGACCGCGAAAAGCCTTCCCTTACGCGCGGAACGCCGTGGTCCTTCGGCGCCTTCCTCGACCAGTGTATTCCACTCGCCGCAGGCTTCGCACTTGCCGGCCCAACGCGCGAAGGCCGCGCCGCAACTCTGGCAGACGAAGTTTTGAGCGCGTGCGGCCATTTTATTCACCCCGATAGACAAGATGGGACCGCGGGCCGAGACGGGTGAGAATCTCATATCCGATTGTGCCGGCGGCGGCGGCGACATCGTCGATGGCGATCTCTGGGCCGATCAGCGTGGCGGGGCCGCCGCGATGCACTGCGCCATCGGGAAGATCGGTCACGTCGATACAGATCAGGTCCATCGAAATGCGCCCTACGATCGGGCAGCGCTTGGCGGCGACGATCGCCGAGCCGCCGTGCCGCTCATCGGTGCCGCTGCCGGCGCGCACGAGCCCATCGGCATAGCCGAGCGCCACGATAGCAATGCGCGAGGCGCGTTTCGCCGTCCATGTCGCGTCATAGCCGACCGTGTCGTCGCGAGCGACGCTGCGTAACTGCAAGATGCGACCGGTCAATTCGACGACGCTCTGCATGGGGTTGGCGCGGCCCGGAGTGGGATTGACCCCGTAAAGGGCGGCGCCCGGCCGCGCCAGATCGAAATGCGCCGAATCGCTGAGGAAAATGCCGGAGGAATTGACCAGCGAAGCGGGGATGCCCGGGTAAAGCAAATGGAGTTCGCGAAACAGCTGGATCTGCTTGGCATTAAGCGGATGGTCGGGAATTTCGGCGCAGGCGAGGTGGCTCAGCAACAGCGCAATGCCGTGATTCTCGGTCTGCGCGCGCGGCGCAAGCGCTGCGGCTTCGTCCGGTGAAATGCCGAGCCGATGCATGCCGGTGTCGACCTGCAGCGCGGCGCCGCCTTGCCAGGCACGGGCGCCGACGAACGCGTCCCACTCCGCAAGCTCGGTCGTTGAGTTGATCACCGGCCGCGCATTGATGTCGATAAATCCCTCGCCCCAATCGGGCGTAAAGCCGTCGAGAACGTAGATCGTCGCGTCACGCGCGCATGCGCGCACGGAACGCGCTTCGGCAAGATCGGCGACAAAGAACGTCTTGCAGCCGGCCCGCAGCAGCGTCGAAGTCACCTGTTGCAGGCCGAGGCCATAGGCATTGGCTTTGACCACGGCCGCGCATTCGACGGTCAGGAGCCGGTGCGCCAACGCGCGCCAATTGGCCTCGATGGCGCCGAGATCGATGGTCAGCGTGCCGCCGGTCTCGATCGCTGCCGGGCTGGGGACCGGTGGGGAAAGTTGTCTTGCGCGCGCCATCAGCGCGTTATGGCTGGCATAGCGGCCGCGGTAAAGCGGGGTGCGGGTGCCGCCTAAAAGTCTCGCCGATGCGCCGAATCGAGATTGCCAAAGCGCGTCACGGCGGCATCGAATTGCAATTCGACGGTCCCCGTTGGGCCATGGCGCTGTTTGCCGATGATTACCTCGGCCTTGCCGTCGACGCGATTGCCTTCAGCCAGCCATTCCTCAAATTTTTCGCGGCTGGATTCCAGAGGCTTGCGCATCTGGTGATAGTATTCCTCGCGGAACACGAACAACACGACGTCGGCGTCCTGCTCGATGGAGCCCGACTCGCGCAGGTCGGAAAGTTGCGGCCGCTTGTCGTCGCGGTTTTCGACTTGTCGCGACAATTGCGACAGAGCGAGTATCGGGATGTTGAGTTCCTTGGCGAGCGCCTTGAGCCGGGTTGTAATCTCGGTGACCTCCTGCACGCGGTTTTCATTTGATCGGCGGTTGGAGCCCTGCAGAAGCTGGACGTAGTCGATCACCAGAAGATCGAGGCCGCGCTGTCGCTTTAATCGCCGCGCTCGCGCCGCCAATTGGCCGATCGAGAGACCGCCGGTCTCGTCGACGTAGAACGGCAGGTTCTGCAGTTCGATCGAAACGTCCTTGATCTTCTCGAAGTCGCCTTCGTCGATGCCGCCGCGGCGGATCTTGTTCGACGGTATGCCGGTCTGTTCGGCGATAATTCGGGTGGCAAGCTGTTCGGCCGACATTTCGAGCGAGAAAAAGCCGACGATGCCGCCGTTGACAGTTGCCGTATGGCCGTCGGCACGGACCTCGCCGGCCCAGGCCTTGGCGACGTTGTATGCGATATTGGTGGCAAGCGCGGTTTTGCCCATGCCCGGGCGGCCGGCAAGGATGATCAGATCGGAGGGCTGTAGCCCGCCCATCCTGGTATCGAGGTCGGTCAGGCCGGTTGCGAGGCCCGACAGGCTGCCGTCGCGCTGATAGGCGCGGGCCGCCATGTCGACCGCGGTGGTCAGCGCCTGGGCGAAGCGCTGAAAGCCCGTATCGTACCGTCCGGTCTCGGCGATTTCATAGAGTCTGCGCTCGGCGTCCTCGATGTGACTGATCGGCGTCGAGTTCGACCGGCGCGTCATAGGCCAAGTTGACCATATCCTCGCCGATCGCGATCAGATCGCGGCGCACCGAGAGATCGTAAACGGTGCGGCCATAGTCCTCGGCATTGATGATCGTCGTCGCCTCGGCGGCAAGACGCGCCAGATATTGATTGACCGAGAGACCGGCGATGTCGACATCACCCGGCAGAAAGGTCTTCAGAGTCACCGGCGTCGCCAGTTTGTTGGCGCGGACAAGTCCACCCGCGAGCTCGAAAATGCGCTGATGGATGGGCTCGAAGAAATGTTTGGATTCGAGGAAGTCGGAGACGCGGTAAAACGCCTCGTTATTGACGAGGATCGCGCCGAGCAGTGCCTGTTCGGCCTCGATATTGTGCGGCGCGGTACGGAACGTCGGCTCCGGTGGCGCCTGCTTGCGTGCGGTCGAATCGAATACCGGCATGGTCGATCAAAAGAATCGCGAGCTGTGGCCGATTTGCGGCGTATGGCCGAAATACGGCAGGTGAAAAATTTGGATTGCTACTCAACATCGTGGATCACTCAACGACAGCGGCACATTGCGTATTCGCAACCGTCACGCAACCACGCTTCGTCGATAGTCGAGCGGCGGGGCAATGGGAAATCCTCATTGCGCCTTTCCCCGCTACGCACCGCCCCACCGTGACAGCGTCGATAGATGCCGATTGGCTCTTGACGCGAGCCTTCGGCAAGCGGATGCCGCCGAACTACTCGCCGGCAAGTCGCAACGGCACGGAATAGCCGGCTTCGATGCCGCGCAAGCGCGCCTCTTCGCGCGCGATGTAATCGCGCGTCGCCGGCATGAGACCCTTGCGCTTGGCCGCCTGAATTTGGAATACGACCATATCGCCCTCGCGGAACGCCATCTCCGAGCAGGCGAGATAGAATTCCCACATTCGGACAAAGCGCTGGTCGTAGAGCCGCACCACCTCGTCGCGGTGGGCGAGGAAACGCTCGCGCCATGCCTTGAGCGTCTCGGCATAGTGCAGCTGCAAAACTTCCACGTCGGCGACGATGAGGTGCGCGCGCTCGATGGCGGGCAGCAGTTCCGACAGTGCCGGAATATAGCCGCCGGGAAAGATGTATTTGGCGATCCAGGGATTGGTAATGCTCGGAGGGCCGCTGCGTCCGATCGTATGCAGCAGCATGACGCCGTCATCGGCTAACAGGTTCGCACACTTGCCGAAGTAGGTGTCATAAAACCCGACGCCAACGTGCTCGAACATGCCAACCGATACGATGCGGTCGAAGCGGCCGTCGACGTCGCGATAGTCTATGAGCCGGAACGTCGTATCGCGGGTGCGGCCGCGCTCAAGCGCCCGGTTTTGCGCGCGCTGGAATTGCTCCTGCGACAGCGTAATTCCGGTGACGCGTGCGCCGGCAATTTCGGCGAGATAGAGCGCAAGGCCGCCCCAACCGCAACCGATATCCAGCACCGAAGCGCCGGGTTTTAGGCGCAGTTTGGCGGCAAGATGACGCTTCTTGGCGAGTTGCGCATCGTCAAGCGACTGGTCCGGCGAGTCGAAATAGGCGCAGCTATATTGCTGATCGCCGTCGAGGAAGAGCGAATAGAGCCGGCCGTCGAGATCGTAGTGGTGCGCCACGTTGTGGCGGGCACGGGACCGCAAATTCAACTGCTGCAAGCGGCGCAATAGGTAGCGCACGAGCCGGGGCAGCGCCCAGTTCGGCGTGGCGACGGGCTCCTGGCGCAGCAGGATCGCAAGCACGTCCGCAATTGAGCCTTGTTCGACGACAAGGGTGCCGTCCATATAGGCTTCGCCGAGCTTCAGCTCGGGATCCATCAAGACCGCGCGTTGCGCCCCTGCCGTGGTGAAGCGCACCGCGACGGGCGGCCCCCTGCCATCCCCGAAGGTGTATGTGGATCCTGCCGCCGTCGTGACTGTAAAAGACCCGCGGCGGATATACCGACGTAAAAATATGAGCAGCAACCCATCCACTGCCGCCTCCACGCTTTACAAAGCTCCGTTGCGCAACCTGCGACGATTGGCGCTTCTTTCGCCTTGGCGGCCTTTCGGCCGCTCAATCAGCCTGTTGCGCGAGCGAGCCTTCTTGGTTGCCGTTATTAAAACAAAATCCTCCGTAACCAGCAATGCCGCGAAAGTGTCCCAGGGGGCTGCCAAGCCACGCTCGCATTCGTCCGCTATTGGGGTAAGGCTATCGGGGTGAGTATGATCGTCAGGCCGTTGAGACTTGAGGAGGTCAGTGTGTTTCGGCGACTTGCGACTGCGATCGGGCTCGCTGCGGGCTTGGCCGCGGCCATGTTTCCGATGCTGGCGCGCGCCCAGGTCAATATCGACCAGGGCAAGTCGCCGGCTGAGATATACACAAACGATTGTGCGACCTGCCATAAGACCCTGCGAGGCTTGGCCGTCGGCAAGAACAGCTTGATGCTTTCAAGCTTCTTGCGCGAGCACTATACGGCGAGCCCCGAGCAGGCGTCGGCGCTCGCCGCTTACGTCCTCGGCGCAGGGGGCAGGGAACCGGCGCCACAGGCGTCCAAGCCAAAGCCGGACCTGGAGCACGCCAGGGCCGAGGAACCCAAAGCTGGGGAGCCCAAGCCCGGGGAGCCTAAGCCCGGGGAGCCCAAGCCCGGGGAGCCTAAGACTGCAGCCCACCCGCTCGGGGCATCGGTAAAGCCCGAGGAGGGGAAGCGGTCGACGGAGCAAGAAGCCAAGCACGAGGAACACGCCGCGCCGACGCCCGCCACGAACGAGACGCCGGGTACGGCTGCGACGCCAAGTCCTGCGTTAGGCCCCGCTCCAAGTCCTGCTTCAAATCCGGAAACCAGCCCGACCACTAGCGCGGCCATACCGGCGGAGGAGCAGCCAACCGCGGGCGTGACGGTGCCACGCGACAATATACCGGACTAAGGATCATCCGGCCGATCCGGTCAGCTCTTCGAGGGCGCCTACTGGGTTTCAGCCGCTTCCGCACTTTCATCCTGGCGCGAAGATTCTCCGGCCCCCGGCTCGAAGAATTTCTCCGCCGCCATGATTGCGGCTTCCGCTTCGGTCGTCTCGCGCAATTGCGTGACATCCTCGCCGCGCGCAATGCGTGCCGCCTCGTCATCATTTCGGGCGACGATGATGGTAATGGCGGTTTCGACATCGGGATGCAGCGTAATCGGCACTTTATGCTGGCCGATCGTCTTGATTGGGATGTTAAGCGCGATCTGATTGCGGTTCACGCGAAAACCGGCATCGCCGATCAGCGTGACAAGGTCGCGCGGCGACACCGAACCAAACAGCTGCCCGGCTTCTGATGCTTGTCGCAGCACGGTGAAGCTCTTTCCGTCGAGATTTTCCGCGACTTGAGACGCCTCGGTCTTGAGCGTCAGCGAGCGCGCTTCAAGTTCGCTCTTCATCGTTTCAAAACGCGTGCGATTTTCGTCCGTCGCGCGCAATGCTTTGCCGCGCGGCAGCAAGAAGTTCCGAGCAAAGCCGTCTTTCACGCGCACAACGTCGCCCATCTGACCCAGTCTGGCGACACGCTCGAGTAGGATCACTTCCATGGCGGCCTCCTCAGCGGATCACGTAGGGCAGGAGGCCGAGAAACCGCGCGCGCTTGATCGCCTGGGCGAGTTCACGCTGCTTTTTCGCCGAGACCGCGGTGATGCGACTTGGAACGATTTTGCCGCGCTCCGAAACGAAACGCTGCAAGAGCTTGACGTCTTTGTAGTCGATCTTGGGCGCGTTGGCGCCGGAAAACGGGCAGCTTTTGCGGCGGCGGAAGAAGGGACGGCGACCGCCAGCGCCTTGCGGTGACATCGCCATGATCAATTCTCCACTAAGCTATCGGAATCGCCGGAGCCCTCACGCGGCCGCCGGTCACGATCACGCGGCCGGTCCCCTCGGTCACCCCGATCAAATCGGTCACCTCGGTCGCCCCGGCGGTCGTCGCGGTCACGATCGCGCTCGGCGCGGCGCATCATGGCGGAAGGGCCTTCTTCGAGCGCGTCGACCCTGATCGTCAGATAGCGCAGAACATCCTCGTTGAGGCGTTCCAGCCGTTCGATCTCGTTGATTGCCGGCGGCGGAGCGTCGACATCCATCAGCGTGAAATGCGCCTTGCGGTTCTTGCGCAGGCGATAGGAGAGCGATTTCACGCCCCAGTATTCAGTCTTTTTGACCGACCCGCCGAGGCCTTCGATGACGCCCTTCAATTGTGCGGTCAATTCCTCGACCTGCGGCACGCTGGCGTCCTGGCGCGCAAGATACACGTGTTCATAGAGCGGCATAGATGCCCTTTCCTCATTAGTCGTGCTCGCCCAGGCGCGAAGCCCCTCGAACCCTTCGGGAAAGGCTCGAATGCTCTGAAGGCGGGAACACCGGACGCCAGACCACCAAGTCGTATCTTGGGGTCTTACCGCGCTTTCAGGATATATACGCGGCCGTCCGTTCAGCCCCCGGCCAGGGTCGAGCGGAAGGCGGCCTTATACGCGGCAGGGCTAAAAAGGCAATAGATCAGTCAATGCAGCCTCAGCGGTCCGCATTTTGGATCAGTTCGGCGAGCCGCACTGCGAGTTCGACACCCTCGCGCAACCGTTTTGCGCCGTCGCCGCGGGATGGCGCGGACCCACGCAGCTTCTTCATCTCCGACAGCAGGGCCTCGAGGTTTTGCTCAAGGAGCCGCTGACGAAATACCGGGTCCAAACGCGCGCGCGAAAGGTCGGCATCGGTGACCGGCGAGAAAGTGCTCATAAAGCGCGCTCGCGATGAATTACCGGGACAAATATCCGGAATTTGCCATCTTATCGAGCTGCGGTTGTCGTTTTATTACGGCGTCCGCATTCTTGACACGGCCCTCATCACGGTATCTCTCGCCCCTTCTTGGTGAGGCGAATTCGCGTTTTCAGGCGGGGTTTTTGGCATATGGCGGCGGCGGCGTTCGTTTTTCCCGGCCAGGGCAGTCAAGCCGTCGGCATGGGCAAGGGTCTGGCCGAGGCATTCGCACCGGCGCGCCGGGTCTTCGAAGAAGTCGATACGGCATTGGGCGAGCGGCTCAGCGACATCATTTGGAACGGGCCGGCCGACATGCTGACGCTTACTGAAAATGCACAGCCTGCCCTGATGGCGGTCTCGCTCGCGGCGATACGCGTGCTTGAAGAGGAGGGCGGTATCGACCTTAGGCGCGACGCAACCTTCGTTGCCGGGCACTCGCTCGGAGAATATTCGGCGCTTGCGGCCGCAGGCGCGCTCTCGATCGCCGATGCGGCGCGGCTCTTGCGCATCCGCGGCCGCGCCATGCAGAGGGCCGTGGCCGTCGGCGCAGGCGCCATGGCCGCACTCATCGGCCTCGAACTCGGTGACGTCAAAGCGATTGCGGGGGAGGTGGCGAGCGTCGGCGTTTGCGCCGCCGCGAATGACAATGGCGGTGGACAGGTCGTCTTGTCGGGCGCGAAACCAGCGGTCGAACGCGCGGTGGAGCTGGCAAAACTTCGTGGGGCGAAGCGGGCGATGATGCTGTCGGTCTCCGCACCGTTCCACTGCCCACTTATGCAACCTGCCGCCGATGCGATGGCCAAGGCGCTGACGAAAGTCTCGGTCAAAGCTCCGATTGTTCCGCTGGTCGCGAATGTGCTGGCGCGACCGATCAGCGAACCGGCAGAAATCGTACGTTGCCTTGTCGAGCAGGTGACCGGCACGGTTCGTTGGCGGGAATCCATTCTTTTTATGGTGCAGTCAGGCGTGACCTCTTTCTACGAAATCGGCGCCGGCAGAGTGTTGACCGGCTTGATCAAGCGTATCGCGGAGACAGCGACCGCCTCGGCGATCGGCACCCCTGACGACCTGACCCGGTTCAACGCCACGCGCGGATGAGCTATTGCTGGTTGCGTTGACGGCCGAGGAGGCCAAATGTTCGAGCTTACCGGAAAAACTGCGCTCGTTACCGGGGCGACCGGCACTATCGGCGGCACCATCGCCCGCACTCTCCATGGCCAGGGTGCTACGATCGCTATTTCCGGCACGCGGCGGGAGATCCTCGATCAACTCGCGGCGGAACTCGGCGAGCGCGTGCATGTCGTGCCGTGCAATCTCGCCGATCCGGTCGAAACCGAAGCTCTGGTGCCGCGCGCCGAAGACGCGATGGGGCAGCTCGACATTCTGGTCGCCAATGCCGGTGTCACCAGAGATAACCTTCTTGTGCAATTGCGCGACGAGGACTGGGAACTGGTCATCACCATTAATTTGTCCGCCACCTTCCGTCTCGCGCGCGCCGCCGTGCGCGGCATGATGCGCCGCCGCTTCGGGCGCGTTATCGCGATCACCTCGGTGGTCGGGACGACCGGCAATGCGGGGCAAGCCAATTATGTCGCCGCCAAAGCCGGGATTACCGGCATGATAAAGGCAATGGCGCAGGAATATGCCAAGCGCGGCGTGACCGCCAATTGCGTTGCGCCCGGGTTCATCGTCACCCCGATGACGGACAAGCTCAACGATAAGCAGCGGGAAACGATTGTCGCGAAAATTCCGGCAAACCGCGCCGGCACCCCTGAAGAGGTGGCGGCCGCGGTGGTGTTTCTCGCCTCGAACGAGGCTGCCTATGTCACTGGGCAGACTTTGCATGTGAATGGCGGAATGGCCATGATTTGAAGGCGATAAGGTTCACGGTGGAGACATGCGGCCGCGCTGGTCAACGCATTTGAAGTGTGGTAACCGAACCGAAATTGGGCTGGGGGAGCCGGAATGCCGGAGCGCGGGGCGAAACGTCCGCCTCTAATCGGTGTCGACCCGATTGAACTTGTCGGCCCGTCGACAAGCTCAATGAAGGACTTATCAATGAAGAACTTGGACGGGATTAAAGCTAGGCTGATTGGGTCGCGTTGAAAGATGAGGTCGGAACGATGAGTGATATTGGCGAGCGGGTGAAAAAAATCGTCGTGGAGCATCTTGGCGTCGAGCCCGACAAGGTGACGGAAAACGCCAGCTTCATCGACGATCTCGGCGCCGACAGCCTCGACACCGTCGAGCTCGTCATGGCCTTCGAGGAAGAATTTGGTTGCGAAATCCCCGACGATGCGGCCGAGACCATTCTGACGGTTGGCGACGCAATCAAGTTTCTTGAAAAAAACGCCAAGAGCTGACCGTCGGCAACGCCCGGCAGCTATTGCATGTATTGCAGGCTATGCTGCGAGCACCGCACATCGTCATGTGCGGGCCGCCGCTGTTCGAGCGGTTCTTGACGGATAGCGCGGGCATCGGCCGTAATTACCGGCGCCGCCAGGGGTGTCCTTGATGCGACGGGTCGTCGTCACGGGTCTTGGATTGGTGACCCCGCTCGCTTGCGGGACCGAGCAAACGTGGCAGCGGTTGCTGGCCGGCGAGAGCGGGATCAAACGCATCGAAAAATTCGAGGTTTCGGATATCGCCTGCAGGATTGCCGGCCAGGTTCCACGCGGCGACGGCTCGGCTGGCAGCTTCAATGCCGACGACTGGATGGAACCCAAAGAGCAGCGCAAGGTCGACGACTTCATCCTCTTTGCCATGGCTGCGGCCACGCAAGCGCTCAACGATGCGAATTGGCACCCGCGCGAATATGACGATCAGGTCGTAAGCGGCGTTCTGATCGGTTCCGGAATTGGCGGCGTCGAAGGCATTGCGGAAACCGCCCTCGTCCTGCGCGACCGTGGTCCACGTCGCGTTTCGCCGTTCTTCATCCCCGGCCGGCTCATCAATCTCGCGTCGGGATACGTGTCGATCGCGCATTCGCTCAAGGGACCCAATCATGCCGTGGTGACCGCCTGTTCGACCGGCGCTCACGCCATCGGCGATGCCGGCAGACTGATTGCGCTTGGCGACGCCGACGTGATGGTGGCGGGCGGCACTAAATCGCCCGTCAACCGCATCTCGCTCGCCGGCTTTGCCGCATGCCGGGCGCTGTCGACCGGGTTCAACGACGCGCCCGAACGCGCGTCGCGGCCCTACGACCGCGATCGCGATGGATTTGTCATGGGCGAGGGCGCGGGCGCGGTGGTCCTCGAAGCATACGATCACGCCAAACGGCGTGGCGCGCGCATCTATGCCGAGCTTATCGGATATGGACTGTCCGGCGACGCATTTCACATCACCGCGCCGTCCGCGGACGGCGATGGCGCATTTCGCTGCATGACCGCCGCCATTCGCCGTGCGGGCGTTGCGGCCGGCGACATCGACTACATCAACGCCCATGGCACCTCGACGCCGCTCGGCGACGAGATCGAGCTCAAGGCCGTTGAGCGTCTCGTCGGCAATGCCGCCGGCCGCATTGCGATGTCGTCGACAAAATCCTCAATCGGTCATCTGCTCGGCGCAGCCGGTGCCGTCGAGGCAATTTTCTGCATGCTTGCAATGCGCGACCAGGTGTTGCCGCCCACGATCAACCTGGACAACCCGTCGGTCGCGACAGCGATTGATCTTGTGCCGCATAAGGCCCGCAGGCGGCCGGTCGAGATCGCGCTGTCGAATTCATTCGGATTTGGCGGTACCAACGCTTCCCTCGTTTTCCGCAGGGTGGCGCAATAGTGCGATCAATCGCCGTTTCGCCATATTTGCTCCTCACTCGCCTGCGATCCACTGACCATCTTGCTCATGGTTGCATTTGTGGGCGGACGCAGCAGAATCTCCGAGCGCTCGTTTCCGTCGCGCCGGACCTCGTTTCAAAATCGATCATGCGGCTTGTAAATGCGGGCATGCGGCCGTGACAAGTTCTAACGTACCACCCGGCGGCGGCGGCGGCGGCGAGAAAGCTGCGCCAGCTTCACAGCCGGCCGCCGGGCGCGCTGCGGACAAACCTGCGGTCCAATCTCCGCGGTCGACGGCCGCTGCTCCCACAAATCCCCCCAAGCCCGTGCCGCCCGCCAATGAGTCTGCAGGAATGCCTTCGGGTGGTTCAACTCCACGCCCGCGCTCAATTGGCGAAGCGTCAACGCCAATTGTCCGCGCCACAGCGGCGACTAAATTCTCGCCGCGGTCCGCACCAAGCCTTACATCCGTGCCATACTCGCGTGAGCCGGCACGAGCGTCGGCGGGCGCTGCTGATCCTTATCCGCCCATTGCGGAGCGGCCGGCGAATGGAATTAGCATGACGTCGATGGATTCGAATCGCAACGATCCTAAGCGGCTCGTGCCGCGTAGCCCGCGAACGGCAATCGAGCCTGACATGGTCGAAGTGCCGACCCGCCGCTCGGCGGGCGCTCGGCATCCTCTCGTCGTCATCGGCAACGCCATCGTCAGTATTTTCGTACTGTTGGCGGTCGTGGCGGGCGTCGTGCTTTTCATCGGCAAGGAGCGATTCGAAGAGCCGGGCCCGTTGCCGCAGGACCGCATCGTCAATATCCCGCACGGATCCGGCATGCGCGACATCGCCGATGTGCTGACGCGCGAGGGCGTCATCGACCAGCCCTGGGTGTTCATCGGCGGCGTGCTCGTCCTTAAGGCACGTGAGGATCTCAAGGCCGGCGAATACCAATTCAAGGCGCATTCAAGCCTGCGCGACGTGGTGGCGACCATCGTCGAGGGCAAAGTGGTGCCGCACCAAGTCAGCATTCCGGAAGGTCTGACGTCTGAGCAGATCGTTACCCGACTGTTGGCCGACAACGTGCTGACCGGCGATATTAGGGAAATACCGTCCGAAGGGAGTCTACTGCCCGATACCTATAATTTCACGCGCGGCGTGACCCGTGAGCAAATGATCCAGCGCATGCAGCAGGCGCAGCAGCGCGTGATCCAGGAAATCTGGGACCATCGCTCTCCCGACCTGCCGCTCGGGACACCGGATCAGCTCGTTATTCTCGCGTCTTTGGTCGAGAAGGAAACCGGCAAATCAGACGAGCGCTCGCGCGTGGCGGCCGTATTCGTCAACCGGCTGAAGCTGAACATGCGGCTGCAGTCCGATCCGACCATCATCTACGGGTTGGTCGGAGGAAAAGGTACGCTCGGCCGGCCGATCATGAAGAGCGAAATCACACAGCCCACGCCGTACAACACCTATGTCATCAACGGGCTGCCGCCCGGCCCGATCACCAATCCGGGCCGTGCCTCGCTCGAAGCCGCCGCCAATCCGGCGCGAACGCGCGAACTTTATTTCGTCGCCGACGGCACCGGCGGCCACGTCTTCGCGGAAACCTACGAGCAGCAGGGAAAGAACGTCGCGCGGCTGCGGCTGATCGAAACCGATCAGAAGGATCAGGTCCCGATCGATGACCAGATGAATTCGCCGCTGCCGCCCGCGCCGGCGCAAGGCGCCACGGCTACTTCCGCTGCGCCGGCGCCGCCACTATTGCGTGGCACGTCGAAACCCTACGCTCCGGCCGCCCACTGATCGCTGCCGCGTTTGCGAGCAAGCGTCGGCATGCTTGTGACCGAGACTTGTTCCGGTGACCCGCCGCCGTTAAGTTCGGCACGATTCTTTTTTCACTATTATTGCCGGGGGATAGCAGTCCATGGCGCTTTCGAGCATGACCGGATTCGCTCGCGGCCATGGTGTGTCCGGCGCCTACACGTGGGTGTGGGAAATAAAATCGGTCAACGGCAAAGGGCTCGATCTGCGGCTGCGCCTGCCGCCCGGGTGGGACGCCATCGAAGTGCCGGTGCGCACGAGGGTCGCCGAGGCGCTGACGCGCGGCTCGGTTCAAGCCAACCTGACGGTGGAGCGCAGCGGCGCCCAGCCGGTCGTCCATGTCAACGCGGCGGTACTCGATGCGATTTTGGCGACGATGAAACAGATCGCGCCGAAGATCGAAGCAGCGCCGCCGTCGCTCGACGGTTTGCTCGCGCTCAAAGGCGTGATCGAGGTCAGCGATTCCGAGGAGCGGGAAGACGAGCGGCGCAGTGCCGAAGCCGCAGTCACCGCCGGATTTGCGCAGGTGATTGACGCGCTCGGCGAGATGCGGCGCCACGAGGGCGCTGCGCTTTCACGCGTGCTCTCCGCGCGATTAGGCGAGATCGCCGCGCTGGCGGAGCGTGCGGAGCGCGCTCCTGGTCGCCGGCCCGATGCGATACGCGCGCGGCTTGCCGAGCAGGTCGCGACGCTGCTTGCGCAATCCGACCGTTTCGACCCCGACCGGCTGCATCAAGAGGCGATCATGATCGCGACCAAGGCCGACGTGCGCGAGGAGCTCGATCGCCTTGCCGCACACATTGCCCAGGCGCAGCATTTGATCGGACAAGGCGGACCGATCGGCCGCCGGCTCGACTTTCTCGCGCAAGAGCTCAACCGCGAAGCCAACACGCTGTGCGCCAAGGCCAACGATGTCGAACTCACCAATATTGGGCTGGAGCTGAAAGCCACGGTCGAGCAATTCCGCGAGCAGGTGCAGAACGTCGAATAGGCCGGCATGGTGGAAGAAAAAATGGCGCGCGCGCGGCCAAATCGAAAGAGAGTTGCCCGGCGCGGCTTGATGTTTGTCCTGTCCTCGCCGTCCGGCGCGGGAAAAACCACGCTCTCCCGGCTGCTGCTTCGCGCGGATCGCAGGGTTGAGCTATCGGTCTCGGTGACCACGCGCCCGAAACGGCCCGGCGAAATTGACGGACGCGACTACAATTTCATCGATCGCCATCGCTTCGATGCCATGGTAAAGAATGGCGAACTGTTGGAATGGGCCGAAGTGTTTGGCCATCGTTACGGCACACCGCGTCAGCCGGTGATCGAGGCGCTGCAGAATGGCCGCGATGTTTTGTTCGATATCGATTGGCAGGGCACGCAGCAGCTCCGCGAGAAAGCACGTGACGATTTGGTCAGCGTTTTCATTCTGCCGCCGACCGTTCCTGAATTGGAGCGCCGGCTTAGGCGCCGCGCGCAGGACAGCAGATCCGTCATCGGCTCGCGCATGGCGAAGGCTGCCGGCGAAATGAGCCATTGGCCGGAATACGATTATGTCATTGTGAACCGCGACAAAGCCGAGGCCTTTGCCGAAATGCGGGCAATCCTCGCGGCAGAACGCCTCAAGCGTGAGCGGCAGATCGGGCTTTCCGACTTCGTGCGCGCGCTGCAGGCGAAGCTTAAGTAACATCCTCAATCGATAACACAGTGCGCCCGACGACACGTCCCGCACGTAGATCGTCGAGCGCGGCTTGCGCTTGACCGAGCGGAAGTTCATGCGTTGGGATCGTTGCGAGCTTTCCGCTGCGCGCAAGGTCGATGAGCTCGCGGGCTTCGGCGAGTGTGCCGGTCAGCGTGCCCTCGATGGTCATCGCTTTGATCGCGATCATGGCGGCCGCGATCGAAAAGTTGCCGCCAAGAAGGCCCGTCACCACGACCTTGCCGCCGCGGGCGAGCACCCCCGTCGAGAATGCCAGCGACTTTTCCGAGCCGACGAAATCGCAAACTGCAAGCACCCCGCCCGTGGCCGTCATTACCGCCCGGCGCGCCTGCGGATCGGCGGGATCGAAGGCCTGCGCCGCACCGGCCGCCAGCGCTACGCTGCGTTTTTCGGCATCGATGTCGGCCACGAGCGGCGGTTCGTGAAACAGTGCACGGGCAATCGAGAGGCCCATCATGCCGACCCCGCCTAGTCCGACGAGCAGCACCCGGCCGCGCTCGGCCCGGCTGCCGAGGTGCTTCAGCGCGGAATAGGCGGTGAGGCCGGAGCACATCAGCGGTCCGGCAAAATCCGGCGACAGCGGTGCATAGTCGATCAGGTAACGCGGATGCGGGACGAGGACGTGCGTGGCGTAGCCGCCATCGACGCTAATGCCGAGATGACGATGTGTTGAGCACAGATTCTCCTCGCCGGCGCGGCAGGCCGCGCAGGTGCCGCAGCCGATCCACGGATAAACGGCGACGCGATGCCCAACCACGGCGCCGTCGGCGGCGTCGCCCACCGCCGCGATGGCGCCGGCGATTTCGTGCCCGAGGGTAAAGGGCAGGGTGCGGTCCTTGGTGATGTCGAGACGCTTGTCGCCGCCCAACGCAAAATAGCCGTCCTGCAGATGCAGGTCTGAGTGGCAGACGCCGCAACACTCCACGCGGACCAGAACTTCAGTGCCCCGCGGCGTGGGGAGATCGGCGACCGTCTCACAAAGCGGTTGGCCGTAAGCGACAAGCGATTGGCGATGAAAACTGGTCATTGTGGCCCTTTCTCCCAGCCGGGAGGGAGCATCATGCCCGATATTTGGAGGTTGCGGCGAGAGCCCGCGCCAGCGCGACAAAGCCTGCGACGGAAATGTCCTCCGCCCGCGCCGTCGGGTCGAGACCGGCCGCCGCGATCAAAGCGGGCGCATCGGTGCCGAGCGACCGCAGGCTCTGTCGCAGCATCTTGCGCCGTTGCCCGAAGGCGGCTTGGGTGACGCTCTTGAGAAGCTTGTGCTCGCAGGGCAGCGGCGCCGCTCGCGGCACGATGCGTAACAGCGAGGATGTAACCTTCGGCGGTGGGACGAACGCCGCGGCGTTCACATCGAACAGAATCCGCGCCTCACAGCGCCACTGAACCAGGACGGACAATCGCCCGTAGGTCTTCGACCCAGGCGCCGCAACGATACGCTCGGCGACCTCGCGCTGGAACATCAGCACGGCGGAATCGTACCACGGCGGCCAAGGCTCGATGGAGAGCCAGGCGACCAGCAGCGCCGTCGCAATGTTGTAGGGCAGATTGGCGACGATGCGCACCGGGCCGGAAGAAAGGCGCGGCCTCGGATCGAAGCTGAGCGCGTCCGCCGCGATAACGTCGAGCCGGTTCGGATACAGCGCGGCAATTTCCTGTAACGCGGCAATCGCCCGGTGGTCCCGCTCGACCGCAATCACATGCTCGGCGCCAAGCGCCAAAAGCGCGCGCGTAAGCCCGCCCGGCCCAGGGCCCACTTCGACCACGGTAACCCCGGAAAGCGGTCCCGCGGCGCGGCCGATGCGCGAAGCGAGATTGAGATCGAAGAGGAAATTCTGTCCGAGGGACTTTTTCGCCACGAGACCGTGTTGGCGGATCACCTCGCGCAATGGCGGCAGGCTATCGAAAGCGTCGCTCACGATGCGGCAAGCGGCACCGGGCGTGCGGCCATCGCAAGCCGCGCCGCCAGCCGTAGCGCTGCAATCAAGCTTGTCGGATCGGCGCTGCCGGTCCCGGCGATGTCGAAGGCGGTGCCATGATCCGGCGAGGTGCGCACGAACGGCAGGCCAAGTGTGACATTGACGGCATGATCGAAGGCGAGCGTCTTGATCGGAATCAGCGCCTGGTCGTGATACATGCACATTGCCACGTCATAGCTCGCGCGTGCCTTCTCGTGGAACATCGAATCGGCGGGGAGGGGCCCTCTGGCATCGATTCCCTCGGCGACAAGGCGAGCCACCGCCGGCGCGACGATCATGCGATCCTCTTCGCCGAGCGTGCCTGCCTCACCGGCATGCGGGTTGAGCCCGGCAATCGCCAGCCGCGGATGCGCGAGCTTAAAGCGCGCGGCAAGATCGCGCGCGACAATTCGTCCGGTTTCGACGATGAGTTCGCTTGAAAGCTGCTTGAATATCTCCCGCAGCGGCAGATGGATCGTCACCGGCACGACTGCGAGTTCCGGCGACCACAACATCATTACCGGTCGCAGCGACTTGCCGGTCGCTTCTTGCACCAGCGTGGCCAAGAATTCGGTATGGCCGGGCTCGGCAAATCCCCAATTGTAGAGCACGTTCTTGGCGATCGGGTTGGTGACGATGGCCGCCGCCGCACCCGCCAGGACATCGGCGACCGCGCGGCGGATCGACGCCACGGCGGCGGGCGCGCTTGATCGATCCGGTTGGCCCGGTTCGGCCGTGACCGCGACATCGAGCGGCAGGACCGGTAGCGCCGAACGAAAAGTAGCGGCGGCCGATGGCGGCGTCACGTTGGCGATCGGAACGTCGATTCCAATCATGGCGGCCCGCCGGCGAAGGAAGTCGGGGTCGGCGACGATATAGAATGGCGGTAGGTCGAGTTCGGCGCGGCGTCGCCATATGCCAAGTGCGAGGTCAGGGCCGATCCCGGCGGGTTCGCCGAGCGTCAATGCCAGAGGTTGCACGATACTGCATCCATAACACGTTCCGGAATAAGCCCGCCCCAGACACGATCCGGCTTGGCACGCGGATTTCGGAACAGATCACGTCCCACCAAGCAACCCTATTTGTATTCGATCATCGCCTGGCGCCGCAAATCGGCAAGATAGCGCTTGGCCCTAGCGCCGAATTTTCTATCGAACATCTCATCGCGCAATTTGCGTGCTTCCGGCGTATCGGTCTTTGATTCCTTCTTGGAGCACACGGCAAACATCTGTATTCCCTCGTCGGTTTGCTCGGGAGGCGTCAGATGGCCGACCTCCGTGCCGTCGAGGATGTCGCGGAGTTGCTGCGGCAGGTCTGCCGACGATTTGTAAACCGCATCACGCACAGCGACTTCGGGGAGTCCCTGAGCAAACGCAACGCCATCGGTGCAGCTGATAAAGCGCCCGCGCAAAGCCTCGGCATCGCGTTTGCGGGACTCGTAGGCGGCATCGGGAGAACCATGCGGCACCACGAGAATGATTGGGCGCATGATGTACTCGTATCCCACATCATTTTTTTGATTAGCGTCGTGCAGCTGAAGTTCGGCTTCGACGTCGGTGTCCGGTATCACCAGGCTTGCCTTGTAGCGTCCGCGTACAAGGCTGGTCCAGGCAATCTGAGCCCTGAGCTGCAGCTTGAGGGTGTCCGCGCTGGCGCCGCCGTTTGCAAGTATCTGGCTCAGTTTCTGACTGTCCACCCCCATATGGCTTGCAACATTGGCGAACGCGTTATTCACGTCCGTATCCGTTGGCACGATGGTGTAACGTCTTGCCTCGCGCAATTCGAGGATTTGGTCGATGAGGCTGTCGATCGCTTCCTGTCGCGTCGGCGCCTTGTGGCTGCTCATCTCCATGAATTTTGCGCGCTGCTGGATATCAAGCGAAGTAATCGGCTCGCCGTTGACAAGCAGGACGACTTCTTCCTGCGAGCGGGCAAACGAGGTGATGGCCAGCGTGGCCGCCACAGCGAGCACCGCCGTCGTCAGGGCTCTGCACCGGGTGCGGACTGCGATCTGTGACCTCACTGTTTCCTCTCCCCCGGCGGCGGGCCCGCTGCCGGCTTGATCGATCTGTCCCACTAGGCGATAGCAACTCATAAGGTCACGGCAAAATTTAGAACGCAGCGCCGACCGGCGCCAAGACATCTGGACCGATCGTCCGCAAGCTGAATTGCAGCATGACCGTGCTGTCCCTGACCGGAGCTGAACTCGCGACAGCAGTATAAGTGTACCCGGTGAGCCAGTTCACGGACAACATAAAGCAGTCGTCGACGTAGCCAAGCCCGAGGCGTGATTGGTCGAATTCATCGTTGGCGATGTCGTAGCGGGCCGAGCCGAGAACGATCCAGTTCTCCGTCAGTTTGACCGATGCGCCGGCGAGGATGCCTTCGCGTCGCGTCAGCAGGCCGAGCAGGGGCTGCGGCGCATAGTCGCCGTATAGCAACTGCACCGTCCAGCGATCGAAGTTGGCCCGACTTTCGAATTCAAGGCGCTCAGGCGTAAATGTCGCCTCGTCGAAGCGCCCCCGCGCGGTGAATGAATAAACTTGATTGGGCTGATACGTTACCCGACCGACGTAATCCGAGATGGTCTTATCGAGGCCGCTTTCGAGCCCGGTATTGGTGATATCGGGAACCTCGAACGAATTCTGGCCGAACAACTGATAGGACTGTCCGAACAGGACGTTGACCGAGCCCGCTCGGTTGATCTGGGCTGTGTATTGCAAGCCGGCATTGACCCGGCTGCCGCCCTCGACGCGGTCCCAGCCGGAAAACTTGTCGATCGAGAACAGGTTTGAATCGTCAAAAACCAGGCTTTGAGAATCTTCGTTTGGAAATCTCCCGATATCGGTTTCATTCGGGCGCAGAATAAGCTGGGCGATCGGCTCGATTGTCTGGGTGCCCCACGGCTCCACGTCGACGAACGGATAGCGATATTCGACGCCTACAGCCGGCATGGCGCGCGCGAGATCGCTTTGGCCGGTCGCTATGTAGTTGGCGACGCCGGGCTGATTGTCGACGTTGAGCGACGCTACGTCGCCGCGCACCTGAAAGAACGGGGTGATCATCTGGCCATTGTCGGTAACGACGGTGCGGCGCCAATCTACTTCGGCGGAAGCGCGCGAGTAATCTCCAGGTATGGCGCGCAGCAGGCAGTTCGCCGGGACTGCGGTATCCGCCGTTGGGCTACTGCACGCTCCGGAGGCCTGAGCGCTCTCCGTCACCGCCTGAAATTCGGCTTGCTGCCGGCTCAAGCTGGTCAGGTTAAACTTGTAGCTGAATTCGCCGCCGAGCACCGGCTGTCCCAGCACGTTCGAATAATCGAGAACCGGATGGATGATCGGAATCTGTGCCTGGGTGTCCTGCTCCGAAAAGCCGTAGTAGTAGATCGAACGCACGTCGAAATAACTGCGTTCGCCGGCGCCGCTCAGGTACAGCTGTGAAACGCCTTGGGCTGCAACTCCGGTTTGGAATGGATCGAACGCGCTGCTGAATTGTCTGAGTTGATAGTCGTACATAAACTGCGTATCGGTCACCAACAGGCCGTTCCACCCCCACACCCATTTGTCGTTCAGCGCGAACTGTCCCGCCGTCTCGATAGCTCCGCGAAACGTATTCGCCGTCGGGCTATCCGGCCCGTCGCGACTGGCGAAGTATCCCGGATCCTGCTGGAAAATGCCGGCGGCTCTGATCGAGTAAGAGCCATCGAGCAGACGATGCCGCCATTGCGCTTCGAAAAGCGCACCCTGCTTGGTCGTCAGCAGCGTTCCGAAGGTGAGGTCGTAATTGGGCGCGAGTGCCCAGAAATACTTGGGCTCAATGCCGAAACCGTATTGCGACGTCTCCGAGAGGCTCGGAAACAGAAATCCGCTTTTCCGCTTTACCGTCGGATCGGGCGTCGACATGAACGGCACGTATGCGAGCGGTACACCGAAAAACTCGATGCGGGCATCCTCGAAGTAGAGCATCTTCTCGCCCTCGTCATGGATGATCCGCGCCGCCTGGACCTGCCATAGCGGCGGTTTTTTAGGATCGTCCTTGCAAGGTTCGCAAGCCGTATAGACGCCGTTCTGGAGGACCGTGTAGTTTCCTTTTGCGCGATCGGCGCGCGCCGCGGCAAAGCGGGTGTCGTCGGGAGTCTCAAGCCGCAGCGAATCGACAAAGCCGTCGCGGTAATCATCGCTCAGATCGATGGTCTGGCCGTAGGTGATCTTGCCGTCCGGCTCGGTCAGTCGGACATTGCCTTGCGCACGCAGACGTTTGGTCTTTTGGTCGTAGATGACCTGGTCGGCTTCGATGGTCGCCCCGCCATAATAGATTTGCACGTTGCCGACCGCGGCGACCGTATTGTTGGTGTAATCGTACCTGATCTCGGTCGCCTGCACGAGCATCGGGCCATTCGATTGCGGCACCGGCTTTTTCGGCGGCGGTGGCGGCCGCGGCGGGAAATGCAAGAGATTGCCCGATTGTTGCGCCGACAAGGGCTCGGGCAGAAGAGTGAAGCCGATAATAAACGCCAATAGCGTAGCGAGCCCCGTTGCACCAACGCGAACGCTACTACTCATGCCGGGGCGGAGAGGGCTACGCGAACTCGCCACTATCCGTCCTCCTGGAACAATAACGCGACGAATCCGGTCAGGCCTCCGACAACGACCGGAATCCACGCCGCCGCCACCGGCGGCATCAATTCCGCTCGGCTCATGTCGTCCGTGATTTTCTGCAGGACAAACAAAAGAAATCCGGCAGTTATGCCGCTCAACACCATTTTCTGCACCCCGCCGAAGCGGAAGAAGCGCAGGCTAACCGAGGCCGCGAGCAATACCATCGCGGCGAGCAGAAACGGGCGCGCGAGGAGTTCTTGATATTGCAGCCGATAACCTGCGGCCCCGAGACCGGCGCGATCTGCCATGTCGATGTACGTGGGCAATTCCCAGAATGGCACGGTCTCGGGCGTGGCAAAGCTCTCCCGCACCTGTTCAAGCGTCAGATTGGTGGCAAGGCGATAGCTTTCTTCGACATCCGGCGCTTTGCCGTTGCCATAGATGCGCGCGTCTTGGAGCTGCCAATAGCCCTTCTGCAACGTGGCGCTTTGCGCCTCGATCCGCTGTTGGAAATGGCCGGCGCTATCGAAAGTGTAGATGGTGACGCCGCCGAGTTGTGCGCCTTGCTCGCGGCTTGTACTGGCATTGATAATGGACGCTCCATCGGCGCTTTTCTGGCGTACCCAGAAACCGCTCGTGCTCTCCTGCAATGCCGACATGTTTTCCCCCAACATGTCGGCTTCGAGACGCTTCGAGCGCTCGTGCAGCATCGCAGCGACGGGATTGAACACGGTGGTGGCGACCACACCGAAGATGAAGGCCGCGATCATGGCCGGCGCCACGAACTGCCACGCCGAAACCCCTGCCGAACGTGCCACCACCAATTCAAGCCGGCGCGACAGCGTCAGGTAGCACGACATGGCGCCGACCAGGACCGAGAATGGCATGATGCGTTCGGTGAGCTGCGGCACGCGGTACATCGAAATTTTGGCGAGCACCCATGCCGTGGCGTTGGGCCAGTCGGCGCCGCGGCGCATCAGTTCGACATAGTCGATCATCGCCGCCAACGCGACCACGCCGATGAACGAGCCGACGACAGACGTGAGAAACCGCATTCCGAAATAGCGCGACAGCGTACCGGTGATCATGGCCCGCCCCATCAGCTCGTCGCCCGCGCGACGCGTTCACCGATCGCGGTCGCGAACCTTGACACCGCAGCGGCTGGCTCTACGGCCCGGCCGCACGAGATTTGCCACAAACCCGCGGCGATCGAGCCAAATAGCGCGACATATTGAACGGCGAGCACGCTCGGCACCCGCACGCCGACAATCACGCTGACGAAGCCGATGAGCCGCAACAGAGAAACGGCGCCGATCATTCCCATCAGGGCCAGCGTGCGGCTTTGCCGCGTGGTCTGCGGCGGGCCGAGAAACGCGAACGCGAGGATGACGAAGGCGAACGGATAGAGCGGAGTGGTCAGCCGATCGTGCAATTCCGATCGATATTGGTCCGGCTGCGACGCATAGAGCGCGTCGTCGGCCCGCGGCCACAAAAGTTCCCAGAGATATTTCTCGCGCACGGTGTAGACGACGTTTTGCGTGGCGCCTGCGAATTGCGACAGATCGAAAGGGTAGCGATCGAAGGTCACAATTCGCGGATCGCGCTGACCGGCTTCGAGCCGTTGAATGCTGCCGCCTTGCAGGACAAGGAACGAGGCCTTGTCGTTCTTCACGATCTCGCCCTGCTCGGCGAGGTAGGTGGAGTGCACATTGGGGTCGCGGCGGTCGTCGACGAAGATGCCGACCAGGAGGCCGTCCGGCCGTCGATCGGCAATGTGGAAGGTGAGATTGCCGCCCACCGTCGTGAAGCGGCCTGGTTGCACGATGTTGGTGAGGATGTCGGCGCGCACCTGCGCGCCCCAGTCGCGCAGTTCACGTAAGGACCGCGGCGAGATGTAGGCGGCTATGACGGCGACCAGAAGCGAAACGATGAGGGCTGCGGCGAGGAACGGCCGCAGCAACCGCCACGGCGAGATGCCGGCTGCATTCATTACGATGATTTCGGAATCCGAGCTGAGCTTGTTGAGGACATGCGCCGCCGCCATGACCAGCGCGATCGGCGCCAGGATCATGATCAAGAGCGGGATGATCATTCCGGTAATGCCGACGAAGACCAGCAGCGTTTGGCGCTGACTCGTGATCAGGTCGAAATCGCGCATCGCCTGCGTGAACCAGATCACGACGGTCAAGCTGACAAGGATGATCAGAAACGCGCCCATCGTGGCGCGAAACATGTAGCGGCCGATCGACCCCATCGGATTGAACATCCCCGCTGACGGCACACCTGATAGCCGCGTCGGCCCCCCGACGCCGCATCGTTAGAGCCGATCCCCCCAAGGCGGGTATTTTCATGCTTTCACAAAGTGGCTTCGCCAAGGCAAAGCTATTGAACATGCACACTAAAGCGTTAATACGGGCGTTTGATAAAGGCATCCCCGGACGTCGGCGATTTTGGCGCACCAGCCCGCTTTGCACGTACGGCCGGTCGGGTTCATAACTTGGATACCATAACCCCACCGGTCTTTCGGTCGTACCGGACCAAGCCAAAGGAACGCTCTATGGGCGCCGCTCTCAAATTCGGCTTCACGCCGTTTGCCCGACGGCACGGTGTTCTTGTTGTGTTCTGCCAAGAAAATCTCAAACTGGGTCCGGCAACTCAGCGCGCACTCTGGCCAATGGGAGATTTCCTGCACCGCGCGGCCGCGGCGGATCGCTTTACCGGCAAGAGCGGCTCGAGCCTCGACGTCGTCGCGCCTTCGGGCCTCAACGCACCGAGGCTGGTGGTCGTCGGTCTCGGCAAGGAGAGCGAGCAAAAGTCACCCGATTTTGTCAAGCTCGGCGGTATCGCCATGGGTAAGCTGCCGGCAGCTGCTGCGAGCGCGACGATCTTTGCGGAATTCGGCTTGGGCCCGCTTAAGGCCAATCAGGTCGCCGATCTGGCGCTTGGTGTGCGGCTACGCGCCTACACATTCGACCTCTATAAGACGAAACGAAAAGAGGACGAGGAGCGTCCGAGCAAAATTGAGGTGAACTTCGCCTGTTCCAATCCGGCCTCCGCGGAGAAGGCTTGGGCGCACAACGTTGCGATCGCCGACGGTGTCGTGCTCGCCCGCGACCTCGTCAACGAACCCGCCAACGTGCTCTATCCTGGTGAGTTTGCGCGTCGGTCATCGAGCCTGACCAAACTCGGGGTTGGCGTCGAGGTGCTCGACGTTGCGGCAATGCGCAAGCTCGGCATGGGTGCACTCCTTGGCGTCGGTCAAGGCTCGGCACATGAATCGAAACTTGTCGTCATGCGCTGGAATGGCGGCAAGCGCGGGGTCGATCCGATCGCGTTCATCGGCAAGGGTGTGTGTTTCGACAGCGGCGGCATTTCGATCAAGCCGGCCCAAGGCATGGAAGACATGAAGGGCGATATGGCGGGAGCCGCCTGCGTCGTCGGCTTGATGCACGCGCTCGCGGCGCGCAAAGCCAAGGTCAATGCCGTCGGCGCAATCGGGCTTGTCGAGAACATGCCGGACGGCAAAGCGCAACGTCCGGGCGACATCGTCAAGACGATGTCCGGACAGACGATCGAAGTCATCAATACCGACGCCGAAGGCCGTCTCGTCCTTGCCGACGTATTGCATTACGTCAACAAACGCTTCAAGCCGAAATTCATGGTCAACTTGGCGACGCTCACCGGGGCCATCATTGTGGCATTGGGGCAGGAATATGCCGGCATGTTCTGCAATGACGACAAGCTCGCCGAGCGATTAGCCAAAACCGGCGGGGTTATCGGAGAGCGGGTGTGGCGGATGCCGCTTGGGCCCGAATACGACAAGATGATCAACTCGAAGTTCGCCGATATGAAGAATACCGGTGGCCGCTGGGGCGGCGCGATCACGGCGGCACAATTGCTGCAACGCTTCGTCGGCAAGACGCCGTGGGCACATCTCGACATTGCCGGGACCGCATTGGGATCGCCGCAAACCGATATCAACAAGAGCTGGAGTTCGGGCTGGGGTGTACGGCTTCTTGAACGGCTCGTGGAAGATTACTACGAGCGGTGATGGCGCTCGAATGACTGAAATTCTTTTCTACCATCTCAAAGGTCAGACGCCGGAGCAGGTCTTGCCGGCCCTGCTTGCGAAGTCGCTTGAACGCGGCTGGCGGGTCGTGGTGCAGGCGTCGTCCGACGAACGTGTCGAAGCGCTTGACGCCCATTTGTGGACGTGGCGCGACGATTCCTTCCTGCCGCACGGGACTTGGCGCGACGCCGAGGCCGCCGAGCAGCCGATCGTGCTCACCGTCAATGAGGAAAACCCGAATGGAGCGACGGTGCGCTTCCTCGTCGACGGCGCGAGCATGTCCGGAGATGCCGCCGGCTATGAGCGCATCGTGCTACTCTTTGACGGGGAGGATCCCGACGCAGTCGACGCCGCGCGGGCACGCTGGAACGAGGCAAAGGCTGCGGGCGCCGAGGTGACTTATTGGCAGGCCGATGAGAAGGGCCGCTGGCGCCGTCAAAGCTGAGCTGGCCAAGCTTTGAAACCGACGTAAGTAAGCTGCATATCATATTGATAAAAAACGACTTTCCAGGCCTTAATCATAAGCCTTTGCCACTGGCTCAACGGCACGTTTTCAGCACTATATTCTTTGCTCGGTCGCTATTTTGGATGCTATAGTTAGTTCCATGAACAAACATTCAGTGAAAAAGAAACGGCCCGCTAAAGCGAGCACCAAAACGAGCCGCAACGCAGCGGTTCGCAAGTCGCCCGCACGCGCCGTTACAGCCGCGCGTAAGCCCTCCGCCACACGGCGATCGGCGCGGAAGCCGGAGTCGCTCAGCGCGATGAGAATTACCGCCGTAGAGTTGGCCACGGTCACAGTCGCGCAAGTGACGGCATTAGCTCCGGTGCTAAAGACGCACAAATATCGCGTTGGACAAGCTGTCTTTTACACATCGAGCCCCATCAGTCGGCCCGGTGCGAGCGGCAGTTACAAGGTGGTCAGGCTGCTGCCGTCGGACGGCGATGATTACCAATACCGGATCAAGAATCCCGGCGAGGCCTTCGAGCGCGTCGCCAAGGAGAGCCAGCTCGAACTCGAGCACTGACCGGTCCGTTGCGCGGCTGGCGCCTGCCGTGCCGCTGCGCCATACTCCCGCCTCGGCAAGCGGCTTTGTTGTTCCTTATTGGGGTGGTTGATGTTCGGCGTTGATCCCGACATCGGAAGCTCGGCACTGCGTTTGTGGGTCGCGGCCGGATCGGCGGCGCTGCTCGTTTTCGTTTGCGCGCTGGCGTTCGATTGGACCCGGACCAGGACGGTGGCGCGCGTCGGCGTGGTCGTTCTCGGCGCGGTGCTTGGAGCGACGCTGGCTTGGAGTTTTCTTGATGCCGCGTCAGTCCGCGATCGCAGTGCCGAGCGTCGCGCTCTCGAGGCGCGCGCGGCGGAGCTTAATGCGGAAAGTCTCGCGCCTGGTTCTCCGCTGGCCTGCTTGAATGGCTTGGCGGGCGATGATGTCGAGGCCGCCTGCGAAAAGGCGCTTTTTGCCGCGCCCGCGACCGTGGCGAGTGCCACATCCTATGTCGCCGCTCGCTTTGCGTTGCTTGCCGATATGGTCGCCTATACCAGGCGCGGCGGCGGCAACATCAATAGCGTGTTGCTGCCGCTGCGCCACTCGCTCGAAGCCGATCGGTTCGGATTCGTTGCGCATACGCTCGTCGTCGCCGACCGCTGCACCAGCGATCATTGCGCGGCGCTTGCGCTGCTGGACAATCCGAGCCAGGTCCGCGCAAATTTAAGCGGGCAAACGCTCGATCGCTATCTCGATCATTATTTGACAGCCTGGGCCCAGCCGCCCGATGTTCCGCTCGCCGACGCGACCTCGATGTCAGCCGCAACGGGCCAGCCGGGCGCGCCCCCGCATAAGTTGGTCGATATCGACTTTCCCAGCGCGGCCTCAATTCCGGCGATCAGCATTATGAATCCCGAGCCCGCAGGACCGCCGGGCGCCGCCGCCGTCGCCGCCGCGACTGCCGGTGAACCGAGGGCTCATGACGCGCCGGCGTCGTCGTCGCGACGAACGCGCAAGCCGGCGCCCGCGCCCGCGCAGGCCACTGCGTCCGCGCCGCCGGCGCCGCCGGCGCCGCCTGTGGATCCGGTCTGGCTGCCGAGAACCGCGCCGGCCACGCCGGCTGCCACCGCGGCTGCGCCGACGGTAACCGGTGTCGCACCTGCGGGCGCGGGGCCGGTGCAGCTCAATCCATTTCAGCCGCAGCCGCTGGCGAGCACCGGAGCAGCGCGCGCGCAATGAGTTGAAAGCGTTCGCCTGAGGCGGTCTGATGCTGCTGTGATGTTCCGGTCCGTCCTTATCGCCAACCGCGGCGAAATCGCCTGCCGTATCGCGCGCACCGCCAAGCGCCTCGGCATGCGTACGATTGCCGTGTATTCCGCCGCGGATGTGGACGCGCTGCACGTCCGGTCATGTGACGAGGCCTATCTCATCGGCGCCGCCGAGCCGCGCGAGAGTTATCTCTCGATCGGAAGCCTGATCGCGGCCGCGCGTAAGGCCGCAGCCGAATGCATTCATCCGGGCTACGGCTTCTTGTCCGAGAATGCCGACTTCGCCGAAGCCTGCGGCGCAGCCGGTATTGCCTTCGTCGGACCGCCCGCGGCAGCTATTCGCGCGATGGGACTGAAGGACCGCGCCAAGACGCTCATGGAGAAGGCGGGCGTGCCGGTCGTGCCCGGCTTTCACGGCGAACGGCAAGACGCCAAGTTCCTCAAGGAGAAAGCCTACGAGATCGGCTATCCGGTGCTAATCAAGCCGGCGGCGGGCGGCGGCGGGCGCGGCATGCGCCGCGTCGACAAGCACGCCGATTTCGAGACCGCGCTCGAAGGCGCGATCCGCGAGAGCCAATCGGCGTTCGGCTCGGGCCGGGTCCTGATCGAAAAATTCATCGCCTCACCTCGGCACATCGAGATTCAAGTCTTTGCCGACCGATATGGCAGCGCGATCCACCTCGGCGAGCGCGACTGCTCGCTGCAGCGCCGGCACCAGAAGGTGATCGAGGAAGCGCCGGCGCCCGGCATGACGGCGGATTTGCGCGCGCAGATCGGCGCCGCCGCGGTCGAGGCGGCAAAGGCGGTGGGCTATTGCGGCGCCGGCACCGTCGAGTTTGTTGCCGACGGCACGAAGGGATTGCGGGCCGAGGCCTTCTGGTTCATCGAAATGAACACGCGGCTCCAGGTCGAACATCCGGTGACGGAGGAAGTCACGGGGCTCGATCTGGTCGAGTGGCAATTGCGCATCGCCGCCGGCGAAAGGCTGCCGCTGACCCAAGGTCAAGTCCGCATCGACGGCCATGCCATTGAAGCGCGCATCTATGCGGAGGACCCGGAGCACGACTTCCTGCCGTCGACCGGCGCCATCGTGGCGTTGGAATTGCCGAGCGATATCCGCGTCGATTCCGGCGTCGAAGCGGGCGGGGAAGTGACGCGCTTCTATGATGCGATGATTGCCAAGCTAATCGCGCATGCGCCGACGCGGCAGGCCGCGCTCGATCGGCTGGCGCACGCGCTCGATCGCACGCTGATCGCGGGCGTGCGCAGCAACGTTGCTTTCCTCGCAAAGTTGTGCCGCGCCGACGAGTTGCGGCGGGGCAAGGTCGATACCGGCTTCATCGACCGCAATCTGGCGATGCTCGGCGCTGTGCCGCAACCGCGTGACGACGCGGCCGCCGCGCTCGGTGCGGCGCGGCTAATCAACTCCTCGGTCGCGAACGAAGTCCCACTCGACGACGACTCGCTGGAAGCCGGTTCACCTTGGACGACGAACGACGGCTTCCAACTCGGCGGCGTGCGTTCGATCGCGATCCCGATTGTCATTGATGGCGAGAGCGCCAAGGCGAGCGTTACCTACCGAAAAGATGGCGCGCGGGTCGCAGTCGATGGTGCGGCGCCGGCGCCAGACGGCAAGGTCTTCGAAGCGGGGCAGCACGCCTTTGTGGTGCGCTCCGGCCGTCAAACCCGCGTGCGCATGCAGGATTTTTCCGCAGGCGTCGCGGCGGCGAGCGCCGGCGACGGCGTCGTCAAGGCGCCGATGCACGGCAAAGTGCTGGAACTTCTCGCCGGCGTCGGCGATCGCGTCGCTGTCGGTCAACGTCTTGCCGTTATCGAAGCGATGAAGATGGAACACACGCTGCGCGCGCCGTTCGCCGGCGTCGTCGTGCAAGTTCCTGTGCGTATTGGGGCGCAAGTTGTGGAAAGCGCGCCGATCATGGTGCTAGAGCAAATCACCGAAACGATAGAATAGAGCGATGCCGCTTAACCTCATCAAGCTGTGTGTCGGCGCCGACTCGGTCCGCGATCTCGAGGACTGGATCAAGGAAAAGCTGAAGCAGAAGCGCAAAGCTGGCGAAAGGCCCGAGCACATCCACAGGACGCGAATGGTGCCGAAGCGCGCGGCGGAACTCACCGACGGCGGCTCGCTCTATTGGGTCATCCGCGGCGAGGTCATGTGCCGGCAGCGCATTCGTGACGTGCGGCCGTTCCGCGACAAGGACGGCATCGGACGTTGCGGCCTCGTGCTCGATCCCAAAGTGGTCCTGGTCGAGCCGCGGCCTTATCGCGCGTTCCAGGGCTGGCGCTACCTGGCGGCAAAGGACGCCCCGCGCGACCTCGGCAAAGCGGTGAAGGGCGCCGCCGCAATGCCGGAGACGTTGCGCCGGGAGCTGCGCGAACTCGGCCTGATGTAAGCCGGCTGCCGCATGGCGCTCGCCATGGCGATCACGTAAAATCCGCCAAGACCCAGAGCATGAGCCCGAAAAATGGATGCCGGTTTTCGGAAAAGATCGTGCGCAAACAAAGTTTTTGGAGCAAGACGAATGATTATTGAAAGTGAGAAGGACGTCACCGAGGTCGTGCTCAAGGAATATGCGCGAATAAAAAATCCGCGGCTGCGCGAGATCATGGCGGCGCTCATCCGCCACCTGCACGAATTCGCCCGCGAGGTGAGGCTGACGGAGGAAGAGTTTCAGGCTGCCATCGCCTATATCATCGCGCTCGGCAAGCACACCAACGAAACCCACAACGAAGCCGTGCTGATGTCCGGATCGCTCGGCTTCTCGACGCTGATCTGCCTTCTCAACAACGGCAATCGCGGCCAGACCGAGACCGATGCCAATTTGCTCGGACCGTTCTGGCGCATGGATTCGCCGCCGACCAAAAACGGCGCGTCCATCGTGCGCTCGCCGACGCCGGGGCCGGCGCTGTTCGTCGATGCCTGGTTCCGCGACGCCAAGGGCAAGCCGATCGAAAGCGCCGAGGTCGACGTCTGGCATTCGTCGACCGAAGGATTTTACGAAAACCAGGATCCGGTCCAGGCCGACATGAATTTGCGCGGCAAGTTCACCACCGATAAGGACGGCCATATCGGTTTCCGCAGCGTGAAACCGGCCGGCTATCCGATCCCGATCGAGGGTCCGGTCGGCGAGCTGTTGCGCGCCGCGGGCCGGCACAATATGCGCCCCGCGCATCTGCACTTCCTCGCTTACAAGCCGGGCTTCAAGACGCTGATCTCGCAAATCTACGATCCCGAGGACGAGCACATCGAAACCGACGTGCAATTCGGCGTCACCCGGCATTTGATCGGTAAATACATCCGCCACAACGAAGCGCGCGCGGGAGCGCCGAACGTGAAACCGCCATGGTATTCGATCGAACACAGCTTCGTCATGGAAAGCGGCACGGCGCGTTTGCCGCGGCCGCCGATCACGGGCAAGGCGCAAGGCGAGCGGCCGAGAATTCCGCATCTCGAACCGGCGTGACTTTCCTCGGACGTCATGGCTCGACATAGTCGTCCCAAGGACGGCGTCGCTTCGCTCGCCTATGTTCCGGCCATCGACGTCTTCGTGACTAGCAGAAAAGAAAGACGTGGATGCCCGCGACGAGCGCGGGCATGACGAAAAATGGAGGAATAAAAAATGCTTCGTCGAACACTGCTCAAAGGCGTGGCCGCCACGGCAGCGAGCGGATTGCTTGCCCGTTCCGCCGCCGCCGACAACGTCCTCAAAATCGGCATCAGCATGCCGATCACCGGCGCCGGCTTCAACGCCGTCGGGCGTCAGCTGCAGGCCGCGCTGAAGCTATACATGCAGCAGCACGGCGACACGGTCGCCGGCCGCAAGATCGAGCTCATCATCCGCGACGACGGCGGCGCCCCCGATACCGCGCACCGGCTCATTCAGGAAATGATCGTCAACGACAAGGTCGACGTGCTCGGCATCGGCATCACGCCGACCGCGCTCGCCATCGCGCCGCTCGCGAGCGAGGCGAAAAAGGTGACGCTGGTCATGAGCTCCGGCGCCTCGGTCACCACAACGAAATGTCCGTACTTCGTGCGCGCCGGCTTTCTCCTCAGTCAGCAGTCGTGGATTCTGGCCGAATGGGCGGCCAAGAACGGTTCGAGCCACGCCGTCACTTTGGTCAACGACTGGGCCCCCGGCATCGAGGCGGAAACCGCGTTCAAGACCCGCTTCACCCAAGTGGGCGGCGCGATCGTCGAATTGATCCGCATTCCGCTCGCCAATCCCGACTTCGCGCCGTTCCTGCAGCGCATCGCCGACCTCAAGCCGGATACCGCCTTCATCTATTTCCCCGGCACCCAGGCGCCGATTTTCGCCAAGCAATTCGCCGAGCGCGGCCTCGGCAAATCCGGCATAAAAATCATTGGACCGGGCGACCTGACCGACGACGACGATCTGGACGCCATGGGCGATCAGATGCTCGGCATGATCACCGCCGGGCCCTATTCCGCCGCGCACAATTCGGCGCTCAACAAGACCTATGTCGCGGCAATCGAGAAGGCCGGCAGCTTCCGGCCCGACTTCGTCTCGCTCGGCGGCTATGACGGCCTGCATCTGCTCTACGAGGCGCTCAAAAAGACCGGCGGCAATTCCGACGGCGACGCTTTGATCGCGGCCATGAAGGGTATGGCGTGGGAGAGCCCGCGCGGCCCGATCTCGATCGATGCCGCAACGCGCGACATCGTCAACAACATCTATATCCGCAAGGTCGAGAAGATTGACGGCCAACTTTGGAACACCGAGTTTCAGACCTTCCCGAACGTGAAAGATCCGATGAAGAGCGGGTGAAGGAAGCGGACGCATCCGCAATCTACACCCCAATATTATCAATCAGCCGCGTCCTCCCGATGCGCGCCGCAACCAGGAGCCGGATCGGCTCGCCCATGGCAGCGGCAGCGGCAACGGGCGCCAGCGTCTCGGCGTTGCGCGCTTCGAGGTAATCGAGCGCAAAACCTGAGCGCGTAATCGCTGAGCGCCCGTTCTCGATCACGGCGGCGAGCGGGCCGCCGGCCGCGATCCTTTCCGCGCAGCCCTTGAGCACGCTGTAGAGCGCCGGCGCTGTGGCGCGTTCGTCCGGCGTGAGGAAGCGATTGCGCGAGGACAGCGCGAGGCCGTCCGCCTCGCGCACGATCGGCGCGCCAACGATCCGGGTTTTGAGCCCAAGATCGCGCGCCAGCCGGGTCACCACTTTGAGTTGCTGAAAATCCTTTTCGCCAAATAGCGCGAAGTCCGGCTCGCATTGGATCAAGAGTTTGGCGACTACAGTCGCCACGCCGGCAAAAAAATGCGGCCGGAAGGCGTCTTCGAGGCCGGCTTTGGCCGGGCCTTCGGGCACGATATGCGTGGCAAAACCTTCCGGGTACATCGTTTCGACCGACGGGGCCCAGACGAGATCGGCGTTGCGCTCCGCCAGCGCAGCGAGATCGGCGGACCAGGTGCGCGGATAGGTGCCGAGGTCTTCGTTGGGCGCAAACTGGGTCGGGTTGACGAAGATCGAGACGATCACCCGGTCGGCGCGGGCTTGCGCGATCCGCAGCAGCGAAAAATGGCCGGCATGCAGTGCCCCCATGGTCGGGACGAGCGCAATTGTGCCGCGCCGCGCGCGCAATTCGGCGATGGCGCGTTTGAGCTTCGGCAACGTCCGCAAGGTCCGTAACATGACGCGCGGGTGATGCTTCGATGTCTTGGAAGCCATCTTCATCGTTGCAGCGCGGGCACACCCGTTGCGTTTCGGCGATGCGCCGCGCGGTTAATGATTAACTTCGGCAAGCCGATGCTGTATCTTGACCGGGCGCGTTGCAACCCGGAGAAGTCTAGGCAACGCAAGGGTCGCGTATCCCATGTTGATGCAGGCTGATGTCGGCAGGCCGTTCTCGGCGCATGTCATCGTCCTTGGCAATGAAAAAGGCGGCTCCGGCAAGTCGACCACGGCCATGCATGTCGCCGTCGCGCTGCTGCAGGCCGGCCAACGCGTCGCCACGATAGATCTCGATTCGCGGCAGAAAAGCTTCACCCATTACGTCGAAAACCGGCGCGACTGGGCGCAGCGCTCAGGCATAAAACTCGAAATCCCCGTGCATTATTGCGTCGCGCGCGGTTTCGGCGTGCGGCTCGACGAAATAGAAGCGCAGGAATTCGCGGCCTTTGCCGAGGCGATCAGCGCGGTCGAGCAAAGCCACGATTTTGTCGTGATCGATACGCCGGGAAGCAATTCATACCTGATGCGGCTCGCCCATTCGATGGCGGATACGCTGATCACCCCGCTCAACGACAGCTTCGTCGATTTCGACGTGCTCGGCACGATCGACCAGACCACGTTCGCGGTCGCCGGCGTCAGCCATTATTCCGAGATGGTGCGCGAGGCGAGGCGCCAGCGCCGCCTGGTCGATGGCGGCCTCACCGACTGGATCGTGGTGCGCAACCGGCTCTCGACGCTAGGCTCACGCAATAGGCGGCTGGTCGGGGAGGGGGTCGAGGGGCTCGCCAAGCAGCTCGGCTTCCGTGCCGCCGATGGCTTTGCCGAACGCGTGGTTTATCGCGAATTCTTCCCGCGCGGCCTCACTGCGCTCGATGACCTCACCGAGGATACGCTGGGTTTGCGTCCCGGCACGTCGCATGTGACGGCCCGCGACGAGGTGAAGCTTCTGATCGACGCGCTCCGGCTGCCGATCGACGAACGCGGCAAGCGCCGCGCCGCGGCCCGGGCCGAATGGATCGCCGCCGTCGGAAAGCCGCTCGAAACCCACGATCTTTTGGCCGATTGACGGCCATTGCGCGCCTTGACGCTCCGCGCCACCTTATGGCGGAAGTCTGAGGTCGCCTCGATGAGCAAAGACCCGTCCGACCGCGCGCCGGCGCCAACTCGCAATCCCACTTCGGGGCCGAGCGAGGCTCCGGCCGCGTCCGCGCGCGCGGACATCGAAGAGTTTCTGCATCGCGTCAAAGCGCTCGGCCCGGCGGCGGTCGCGACCGGCCGGCGCGGCCGCCTTATTTTCGCGCTCGATGCCACGATGAGCCGGCAGCCGACCTGGGACAGCGCCTGCCGGTTGCAGGCCGACATGTTTCGCGAGGCTGCCGCCACGGGCGGTCTCGACATCCAGCTCATCTATTATCGCGGACTGGCGGAGTGCCGCGCCTCACCTTGGGTCGCCGACGCGGGGCGTCTCGGCGCGTTGATGTCGCGCATCGATTGCCGCGGCGGCCATACCCAGATCGGCAAAGTGCTCGCCCATGCGCGGCGTGAAAACGACAGCGGCAAGGTCGCGGTATTGGTTTTTATCGGCGATGCCATGGAGGAATCGCTCGACGAGTTATGCGCCGCCGCCGGTGCCTTGGGCTTGCGCAACGTCAAGGCCTTCATGTTCCAGGAGGGTAACGATGCGGTCTGCGAGCAGGCGTTCCGCGAAATCGCGCGCCTTACCGGCGGAGCTTTTTGCCGCTTCGCGCCCGGCGCCGCGCACGAATTGGCGGAACTGTTGCGCGCGGCGGCGGCCTATGCCGCAGGCGGCATGAAGGCGCTCGCCGATCTCAAGGCGCGGCAGAGCGCCGGCGCGATCCGGCTGCTCGAGCAACTGAAATAGCCAACTTCCAACGCACCCGACTTCTAACGAGCTCATGTTCTAACAACCCCATGCCCGAAATTCTTCTCGGCGTCGTCGTTCTTGTCCTCGGCTTGTGGGCGGTCAACGCATTTTCCAAGGCCGATCCCAAACAGGCCGCGCGGGTGTTGCGCGCGATCGGCGGCGGCGCGGCGCTGATTTTCGCCGGATTTCTTCTGCTGCGCGGCGAAATCGGCGTCGCCGTGCCGGTCGGGCTGTTCGGCCTCGGCTTGCTCGGATGGGTGTCGTTGTGGCCGGCGACGTTCGGCGCGCGCACGCAGAAAAGCACGGGTCAGGCCTCGCAGGTGCGCACGACATTCCTCGAAATGGAGCTCGACCACGATAGCGGCGCCATGCATGGCCGCGTTCTCAAGGGCCGGCTTGAAGGCGCGGCGCTCGATAGTCTCGACTGCGCGGCGCTCGTTGCGCTCTTGGGCGAAATCGACGCCGACAGCCAAAACTTACTTGCAGCTTATCTTGACCGCCGGGAGCCCGGCTGGCGTGAGCACGCGCAAGGCGATGCGGCAGCGGGCGGCGGGCGGCGGCCGTCGTCCGGAGGCAAAATGACTGAAGAGGAAGCCTATCAGATCCTTGGCATTCAGCCCGGGGCGAGCGCGGAGGACATCAGTCGCGCCCACCGTTCCCTCATGAAGAAATTGCATCCCGACCAAGGGGGGACGACGTATCTTGCGGCCCGCATCAATGAGGCCAAGGACGTTCTTATTCGCCGCCATCGCTGAGGTACTCCGTACCAACCTCGCGTGGCCTTCCAACTCTGACTGACGGTCCCCGTCCCGTTATTCCGGGATCTGGCTTGTTCGTTGGAGCATGATCTTTTCGGGAAACCGGTTCCCGCGTTTCCGGATCATCCTCAGTCTTTCAGCGCCATGCACGGGAAGTCGCTGCGCTTGAGCTGCCGGCAGGCGGCTTCGGCGGTCGCTTTATCGAAGCCGGCGAAGCGGGCGCGATACATCGCTTTGTCGCCCTTTTGGATGCGCTCGGTGAATGGATCCTTTGCTGCGAGCGCGGCATGCATTTTGAGCTGCGCGTCGCTCAAGTGCTGCTTTGCATCATTCTCGTCGTCGAAGGCGCCGATCTGGATCAGCCATCCGCCATGCGCGTGAACCGGCTCGGAAGGAATGGCGGAATTAATTCTTTCCACCTCGGCGACCTCAGCCCGGTCCGGTTCGACCGGCAAAGCTTCGATTTGGGCGCGCGCGATTTGGGCGGTTGCGATTTGGGCGGGTGCGGCAACGACAGCGGCGGGTTTGGCCGGCGCGGGAGGCGCGGCAATGACCGTGGCGGGTTTGGGAGACGCGGGGGACGTGGCAACGACAGCGGCGGGTTTGGGCGGCGCGGGCGGCGCGGCTTGCGACTGGGGCGTGGCGGCTTTGATATCCACGATGGGCGCGGCGGACGCGACCACGGTCTGCCGCTGATCGCTCGCCGCGGCAGGCGGCTGCGCAGCGGCGCTCGGCCGGGACGACACTGCCTGCGGCGCAGGGGGCGCGATCGGCACCAGCATCGGCATAGGCGCAAGCGACGCCGTCTGCACCGGCACGGTCCGGTAGGAAATTGTTTTCACCAATACCGGCTTGATCGGATCGCTGGAACCCGCCGCCGCAACATGCGTGTTGACGCTTGCGGTCGACGTCGGCTCAGCGTGCGACACCGTCGGTGTGGCTGTCATTGCCGATGTCATTGCGGATGCTAGGGGAGATTTGGCGAACGCGACCGGCTCGTCATCGCTGCGCGGAGGCGCCGGCGATCGCGGGCGCGGTGCGATGCAGCGCGGCCTCCTTGATGTGGTCGGCGATCAGCTCGCGCATGCGGGCGTCGCGTTCGGAGGCCGAAGGGCCGCCCATGACCACGGCGACCAGATAACGTCCGTCGCGATGGAGCGAGGTGAGCAGATTAAAGCCGGAGGCGCGGGTAAATCCGGTTTTGATGCCGTCGACGCCGTCGACCTCGCTCGAGAGGTGGTCGTGACTGCGGATCGTTTCGCCGTGAAATTCGAACGCCTGCGTCGAAAAGTACTTGTAATAGCGCGGGAAGCGGTCCTGGATCGCACGTCCCAGCAAGGCCTGATCGCGCGCGGTGGTGACCTGATCGTCGTCCGGCAAGCCCGACGCGTTGATATAAGTCGTGTGCGCCATGCCCAGCGCGTGGGCCTTTTGCGTCATCAGCTTGGCAAACGCAGCCTCGCTGCCGCCGATGTTTTCGGCAATGACGACGGCGGCGTCGTTCGCCGATCTGGTGACGATGCCTTTGATCGCGTCCTCGACCGCAATGGTCTGCCCGGGCTTGAGGTCGAGCTTAGTCGGGTCCTGGTCGGAGGCGTGTTGGGAAACGGCGAGCGGCGTATCGAGCTTGATCTTGCCGGCGTCGAGGCGCTCGAACAGCAGATAGAGCGTCATCACCTTGGTGAGCGAAGCCGGATGGCGCAATGCGTCGGGATTCGAAGACTGCAGCACCGCGCCGCTATTGCCATCGACCACGATCGAGCGAAAACGGCGGGTCGATACGCTTCGCGCTGGCATGATGGTGACCCGGCGATGCGCGTAAACGCGGTGATGGCGTCGCGCGACGGCGGTATCGCTGTTGATGGTGAGCGCCGCGGCGATCGCGGCAAGGCCCAAGAGGCAACACCGAAGCCCGTGGCGGGCTCCGAAACTCACCCACGCCATCACGCACCCCGTCCCTGAACGCGCCTAGCCCCCGAAAGGCCGTCCCTTTTTGCAGCTTTGGGCGTGTGCTTCCCCCGTGGCGAAGCAGCCGGCTTGCGGCCACTTAAATCCAGCGAAAGAGGCCATTACCCCGACGCAATCGTTACCCGAACAACACGGTCAAGCACGTTAGGCGAACGCCGTTGCGAAAGGGTTAAGTCCGCGCAGCGCCGTTATTTCGTGCATTGTGCCGTCAGCCATTGCAGTCTTTTGTGCACTGCACTATGTTTATATCTTACCGCCCCAAGCGGCCTTTTCATGGCAACGGGTCGCGGCGGGCATGACGCATATCGATAGCGGCCGGTAGGCCCGCCCACAGGGTTCATCATCATGACAACCGAAGAAATGCAGAAGTTCGGCAAGGACAGCATGGAGACAATGATGTCTTCGTTCGGCGCATGGACGAAAAACGCGCAAGCCATCGCCGTCGAGATCACCGACTATTCGAAGAAGTCGATCGAGGAATCCGCCGCCGCCTGGGAGCGCCTCATCGGCGCGAAGACCATGGAAAAGGCGATGGAAGTGCAAAGCCAATATCTGAAATCCTCGTACGAGGATTTCGTCGCCGAAGCGACCAAGCTCGGCGAGCTTTATGCCGATTTCGCCAAGGAGGCCTATAAGCCGTTCGAGGGCGCGCTCGCCAAAGCTTCGGCAATGAAGTGAAGGTTTCGACAATGAAGTTACGCCCGCGCCGATCGCGCGGAATTGCTGCAGGGTCCTACGCTTTGGCGTAGGGCCGACTCGATCGCGGTGGCGATCCGGGCGAGGATTTGCTCGATCCGGCTGACGCGAAAGGCAATGTGTTCGAGCGCATAGGCCGCGCGCTTGTCGGCCGACGGCATGCTGTTCGCGTCGTAATCCGGCACGAATTCCTGCTCCAGTTCGCGTACGAGTTTCGACCGCCGTGTGAGGTCGACCATCGTCACCTCCTGTCCCGCCCCGACGCGATAATTATCCGAGTCGGCGGCCGGGACCAATGCGCCGTCAAGATCTTGTCCTAAGCGTCGAACACCATATTTCACGCCCTCGTGCCGGCCGGAAGGCGCACGATTGTGACGAGGGCGGCGGCATTGGCGGCGTTTACGCTTCTTCACACGGCTCTATCGATTTGGCCCGTGAACCGCGCTAACTTTATGCTGGTGTATCGGGATTCCCGAGAGCGACGAGTGTCCGGCGGCCGCCGCCGGCGATTGACCGCCGTATTCGAGCTATGGAAGCCAGACGAACCAATGCCGCCGATTGACGCTACCATCACCGTGCCACCGGCCCGCCTGGCGGACGACGATCGCAAGCGCAAAAGCGATGGCGGTCCCGGCACCGCGGTCATTACCAAGACCAAGCCGCAGACCAAGCGGCCGAACCTTTACCGCGTTCTGCTGCTCAACGACGACTACACGCCGATGGAATTCGTGGTCCACGTCCTCGAGCGGTTCTTCAACAAGGACCACGAGTCGGCGCATCGGATCATGATGCATGTGCATCAGCATGGCATCGGCGAATGCGGCATCTTCACCTACGAGGTGGCGGAAACAAAAGTGACGCAGGTTATGGACTTTGCCCGCAAACATCAGCATCCTTTGCAGTGCATCATGGAGAAGAAGTGATTCCGGGGGAAACATCCAATACAAATGATGAGAAGTTGAAATGCCCACGTTCTCGCGCAGCCTAGAACAGTCGCTTCATCGGGCGCTGGCGCTCGCCAATGAGCGCCACCACGAATATGCGACGCTGGAGCATCTGCTGCTGGCGCTGATCGAAGATCAGGACGCCGCGGCGGTCATGCGCGCGTGCAACGTCGATCTGGAAAAACTGCGCCGCAGTCTGGTCGCCTATCTCGAATCCGAGCTCGACAACCTGGTCACCGACGGGGCGGAGGATTCCAAGCCCACCGCCGGCTTCCAGCGCGTCATTCAGCGCGCCGTCATCCACGTGCAGTCGTCCGGCCGTGAAGAGGTGACCGGCGCCAACGTGCTCGTCGCGATTTTCGCCGAGCGCGAGAGCCACGCCGCCTATTTCCTGCAAGAGCAGGACATGACGCGCTACGACGCCGTCAATTACATCAGCCACGGCATCGCCAAGCGGCCCGGCATGTCGGAGGCGCGCCCGGTGCGCGGCTCCGACGAGGATGCCGACGCCAAGTCCGGCGACGAGCCGAAGAAGAAGGGCGACGCGCTCGACGCCTATTGCGTCAACCTCAACAAGAAGGCGCGCGAGGGCAAGATCGATCCGCTGATCGGCCGCGAAGCCGAGATCAACCGCACCATCCAGGTGCTGTGCCGGCGGCAGAAGAACAATCCGCTGTTCGTCGGCGAGGCCGGCGTCGGCAAGACCGCGATTGCCGAAGGCTTGGCGCGGCGCATCGTCCATGGCGAGGTGCCGGACGTGCTGCGCAACGCGACGGTGTTCGCGCTCGACATGGGCACGCTGCTTGCCGGCACGCGCTATCGCGGCGACTTCGAGGAGCGGCTCAAGCAGGTCATCAAGGAGCTTGAGGCCTATCCCGGCGCCATCCTGTTCATCGACGAGATCCACACCGTGATCGGCGCCGGCGCGACCTCCGGCGGCGCGATGGACGCGTCGAACCTGCTCAAGCCGGCATTGGCGTCGGGCACGGTGCGCTGCATCGGCTCGACCACCTACAAGGAATACCGGCAGTATTTCGAGAAGGATCGCGCGCTGGTGCGCCGGTTCCAGAAGATCGACGTCAACGAGCCGACGATCCCGGACGCCATCGAAATCCTCAAAGGGCTGAAGCCCTATTTCGAGGATTATCACAAGCTCAAATACACCAACGAAGCGATCAAGGCGGCGGTCGAACTGTCGGCGCGCTACATCCATGACCGCAAGCTGCCGGACAAGGCGATCGACGTGATCGACGAATTCGGCGCGGCGCAGATGTTGCTGCCGGAGAATAGGCGCAAGCGCACGATCGGGCTCAAGGAGATCGAAACCACGATCGCCACCATGGCCCGCATTCCGCCGAAAGCGGTGTCGAAGGACGACGCCGAGGTTTTGCGAAACCTGCAAGAGACGCTCAAGCGCGTGGTCTACGGCCAGGACAAGGCGATCGAAGCGCTGTCCGCCTCGATCAAGCTCGCGCGCGCCGGCCTGCGCGAGCCGGAAAAGCCGATCGGCTGCTACTTGTTCTCGGGACCGACCGGCGTCGGCAAGACCGAGGTGGCGAAGCAGCTTGCGGCGACGCTCGGCGTCGAGCTGATCCGTTTCGACATGTCGGAATATATGGAGCGCCACACCATATCGCGGCTGATCGGCGCGCCGCCCGGCTATGTCGGCTTCGACCAGGGCGGGCTCCTCACCGACGGCGTCGATCAGCATCCGCATTGCGTCTTGCTGCTCGACGAGATCGAGAAGGCGCATCCGGATCTGTTCAACGTGCTCTTGCAGATCATGGATCACGGCAAGCTGACGGACCACAACGGCAAGCAGGTCGACTTCCGCAACGTGATCCTGATCATGACCACCAATGCCGGCGCCAGCCGACATGGCGAAGGCCGCCTTCGGCTTCACGCGATCAAAGCGCGAGGGCGACGACATGGAGGCGATCACGCGGCTGTTCGCGCCCGAGTTCCGCAACCGGCTCGACGCGATCATCACTTTTGCGCATCTATCGCCCGAGATCATCGCCATGGTGGTCGAGAAATTCGTGCTGCAGCTCGAGGCGCAGCTCGCCGATCGCGATGTCACCATCGAGCTGACCGACGAAGCCACCAAATGGCTGATCGCCAATGGCTATGACGAGCTGATGGGCGCGCGGCCCATGGCGCGGGTGATCCAAGAGCACATCAAGAAGGCGCTGGCCGACGAGGTGCTGTTCGGCCGCTTGAAGTCGGGCGGCCACGTCCGCGTCGTCGTCGTCACCGACGAGAATGGCAACAGCACGCTCGCTTTCGAATATCCGGACGGTCCGGTGAAGCCGCGGCCGGAAAAGCTGCCCGAGCCGCGCCGCGCCAAGGCCAAGCGGCGCTCCTCGCCGCGCAAGAAGCCGCCCGGCTCCGGCGGCCCCGGTGGCGATGAGCCGCCGCGCCGCGGCACGGTGCCGAAAGTGCCGTTGGTCAAAGTCTGATGCAGATACACCGGCGGGTCATTTTACCCGCCGGTTCTTTTGCAATTCCCGCGCAAACCAGATTGCCAGCACCGGCAATGCCGCCGCGGCGCCGAGAAATAGCGGCACCGCGCCCGAACGATCGATGACCAGCGCGCCCGCGGCGACGCCCGCGGTCTGGCCGACAAAGATCGCCGAGGAGAATAAAGCTACGGCGGTGCCGCGCGCTTGCGGCGTCATCTGCGTGGCGTTGGTCTGCAAGGTGTTGTGCAGCATGTAGAAGCCCAGTCCGATCGCGATCGTGGCGACGGGCGCCAGCCACCAGGCCGGCGCGATCGAGAGCGCGATATAGCCCGCCGCGATGGCAAAGCCGCCGGCGACCGCGAGACGGGCCTGGCCGAGGCGAAATACAAACTGCTTTACCAAGCCCGCGTAAATAAGCCCGCCGATGCCGAAGCAGCCGACGGTCAAACCGACGAGCGTGAAACTGAGACCGAAATGCAAGCGCAGATACGCGCCGATATAGGCGAAGGCGCCCCACAGCAGCGCGTTCTCGATGAACGCCGTGATGATGACGATGCGCGCGAACGGCGTCGTCAGCACGGCGGCATAATCGGCGATGAAACCGCGCGTAGTCTCGTTGGGATGGCTCGGTTCGCGGGTCAGCGGATTGGCGAAAAGCTCGAATGCGAGCCCCGCCGTCGCCAAAGCGAAGATGGCGGAGAGGACGAAGAACACGTTGCGCCAGCCGACCAGGTCGCCGAGCACGCCGCCGGCGGCCTGGCCGAACAGCTGGCCGAGAATCTGTCCGGTGAGGTAGCGCCCCAGGATCGGCTGCCGCCGCTCGTAAGGCGTCACGTCGCCGACATAGGCCATCGAAATCGGGACGATCCAGCCGGCGGCCGCGCCGGTTGCAAGGCGAGTCAGTGCGAGCTGCGGCAGCGAGCTTGCCATGCCGCACAGCGCCACCAGCACCGTGCCGATCGCGCACATCAAGGCGACGGTGCGGTATTTGCCGAACCGGTCGCCGAGCGGGCCGATGACGAGCTGGATCGAGCCATGGGCGACGGCGTAGGAGGTCACCACCATGGCCGCGACGCCTACGGCGGTGTGGAAGTCGGCGGCAATCTGCGGCAACAGCGAATCGGTCACCCGCACCTGGGCTTGGGTGGCGAAGCCGGCGACCGCCAGCAGCATGATCGAGCGCGTCGGCGTTTTGCGCGGCAGCGCTGCGGCAGATGTTAATGAAGCTGGCACGTTCGATTAAGGAGCGGGTGAGAGGGTGCGGCGTTGACAGTCCGGGCAGGCCGGGCTTTTTACCCCGCCAAACGGCGAACGCGAAATGATTGAAAATAGATACCAGCCCAGCGCGGTCGAGGGCCGCATTTACGAAGCTTGGGAGAGGGCCGGCGCCTTCCGTGCCGGCAGGCCGGAGCGCGCCAAGGCCGAGCCCTATTGCATCGTCATTCCGCCGCCCAATGTCACCGGCTCGCTGCATATGGGCCATGCGCTCAACAACACGCTGCAGGACATTCTCTGCCGCTTCGAGCGCATGCGCGGGCAAGTGACGTGCTGTGGCAGCCGGGCACCGATCACGCCGGCATCGCCACCCAGGCCGTGGTCGAGCGCCAGCTTGCGGAGCGTCAGGAGCCGAACAGCCGCGCCATGGGCCGCGAGGCCTTCATCAAGCGCGTCTGGGAATGGAAGGCGGAATCCGGCGGCATCATCACGAGCCAGCTCAAACGGCTCGGCGCGTCCTGCGATTGGTCGCGCGAGCGCTTCACCATGGACGAAGGCCTGTCGCGCGCGGTGCTGAAAGTGTTCGTCGCGCTCTATCGCGAAGGCCTCATCTATAAGGACAAGCGGCTGGTCAATTGGGACCCCAAGCTGAAGACCGCGATCTCCGACCTCGAAGTGCAGCAGGTCGAGACCAAGGGGAGTCTCTGGTACATCAAATATCCGATCGAAGGCAGCGGCGAGTTCATCGTCGTGGCGACGACGCGGCCGGAAACCATGCTCGGCGACGTCGCGGTCGCGGTGCATCCGGAGAATGAGCGGCTCAAGCATTTGATCGGCAAGGATCGCGATCCTGCCGCTGGTCGGCCGGCGCATTCCGATCATCGCCGACGAATACGCCGATCCGGAAAAGGGCTCGGGCGCGGTGAAAATCACGCCGGCGCACGATTTCAACGATTTCGAGGTTTGGCAGCGGCACAAAGATGACGAGTTAAAGGACTACAAGCCAATCAACATATTGACGCCTGACGCCAAGATCTCGATCGAACAAAATCCAGCTTTCTGGAGCATACAGCATTCGCGGAAATGCACGACGGTGCCGACAGTGTCATGTCGCTTATCGGCGGAATCAAGACGATGACGAGTACCATCGTTACGAAGTCGACGATCCGGCACTCGATCGCTTGAAAGATTAGGGGGCTTAAGCCGCGAGGTAACTGGAAAAAATTGTCGACGTTGCTTGAGGCAGAGAATCTAATCGAGAAAATCGAGCCGACGACGCACGTGGTGCCGCATGGCGACCGCTCCGGCGCGGTGGTCGAGCCTTATCTCACTGATCAATGGTACGTCGACGCCAAGACGCTGGCGCAGCCGGCGATCGAGGCTGTCCGCGCGGAGCAAGACCAAATTCGTGCCTCAGCAGTGGGAGGCGACGTTCTTCAACTGGATGGAGAACATCCAGCCCTGGTGCATTTCACGCCAAATTTGGTGGGGTCACCAAATCCCGGCTTGGTACGGGCCCGAAAGAATCAAACGGATCCACATCGTTTATCACGGTTCTGGATGGCGGGTGCCATTCGTCCGGAAGATTGCAAAATATTTGTTGAACTGAATGAAGCCGACGCCATTCGGGCAGCAAAGGAATATTATGGAAGCGATGTGATCGTCACGAAATCAAGTCTCGATACATCATGGATTGGCAGTGGTAGAAATCATATTTTTCGTGACGAGGACGTTCTCGACACTTGGTTCTCGTCGGCGCTGTGGCCGTTCTCGACGCTCGGCTGGCCGGACGAAACGCCGGAGCTCAAGCGCTTCTATCCGACAGTCGCGCTAGTCACCGGCTTCGACATCATCTTCTTCTGGGTCGCGCGCATGATGATGATGGGTCTGCACTTTATGAAAGAGGTGCCGTTCCACGACGTCTATATCCACGCGCTCGTGCGCGACGCCACCGGCGCCAAAATGTCGAAGTCGAAGGGCAACGTCATCGATCCTTTGGAAGTCATCGACGAATACGGCGCCGACGCTTTGCGCTTCACGCTTGCGGCGATGGCGGCGCAGGGGCGCGATATCAAGCTGTCAGCGCAGCGCGTCGAGGGTTATCGGAATTTTGCGACAAAACTCTGGAACGCGGCGCGCTTCGCTGAGATCAACGGATGCTCGCGCGATCCCGATTTCGATCCAATCGCTGTGGAGCAGACCATTAATCGTTGGATCATGCACGAAACAGCGAACGCTGCGGGCGTAATCACTGCGGCGATTAAAGACTACAAATTCAACGATGCCGCCACGATGGCATATCGCTTCGTTTGGAATCAGTATTGTGACTGGTATCTTGAAGCTTGCGAAGCCAATTTTGCTCGGACCAAACGGACCGGCGAAAGATGAAACGCGCGCTACGGTCACTTGGATTCGCGATGAAATCCTAAAACTACTGCATCCCTTCATGCCCTTCATAACTGAAGAGCTGTGGAATGTGACGGAGAAACGTTCACAGCTTTTGGCCGCATTACTTGAATGGCAACTTCAAAAAAAGAGCGCGAACGTAGAGCCCGTCACGAAGTTCGACGATCCGATTAAGGACCTTCAACTTCATCAGAGCCTTTGATCAATCCGAGTTCGTCCAATGTCAGGTGAGGAGAATGGGTGAGCATCGACGGCTTCAAACACAACTGATCAACTCTCGGCAAGACGGTTGCTTCGTGGTCTCCAAGCGTTGGTCAGGCACTAATTCGGCGCGTCCAGTTCGGAATTGCTCTATCGTTTCGGGGAATTGGGCCTGCTGAATTGATCTTTCGCGCGGAAAGATGAAAATTATCGATTCAATAGCATGTTAGTGCTGCGAGCAACGCACGACACTAGCAACGCGAGAATTCGACCCGAAGTGCTGGGCTGATCACGATTTCATTAAACGGCTTGCGCGAGTTTCAGAGATTTCATTCGCAGATGCCATGCCGCAGGGCTCTATACAGCTAGTGGTGCGTAGGCAGGTGGCTGCGTTGCCGGTCAAGGGCGTCATCGACCTCGCCGCCGAACGCGCCCGGCTCGCCAAGGAAATGGCCAAGGCGGACGCCGACATCGCGCGTGTCGACGCCAAGCTCGGCAATGCCAATTTCGTCGCGCGCGCGCCGGAAGAGGTGGTCGAAGAGGAAAAAGAAAAGCGCGAAGAGGCCGAGATGCGCAAGGCCAAGATCGCCGAGGCGCTGGAGCGGCTGAAGGGTGCTGCCTGATGTTGGGCGCGGCGTAAGACGATTGCTGTGAGAATCTTTCTCGCCGGCGCCAGCGGCGCGATCGGCCGACGGCTGACGCCGCTATTGCGCGAGGCCGGCCATGACGTCACCGGCATGACGCGCACGATGACAACCGCTCGCGAACTCGAAGCCGCGGGCGTGCATGCCGTCGTCGTCGATGTATTCGATGCCGACGCGCTCAAACGCGCCGTGATGCAGGCGCGGCCCGAGGTCGTGATCCACCAATTGACCGATTTGCCCCGCGTCTTCGACGAGGCGGAGCTCGCCGCCTCCTATCCGCGCAATGCGCGCATCCGCATCGAGGGCACGCGCAACCTGATCGCCGCCGCGCGGGCCGCCGCGGCCCGGCGTTTCATCGTGCAGAGCATCGCCTTCGGCTATGCGCCCGGCGGCGAGCCGCATGCCGAGACCGCTCCGCTCAACCTTGCCGACGGCCCTCGGGTCGTCACGGTCCGGGGCGCGGCGGCACATGGAGGCGCAGGTGCTGGCGTACGGCATGGAGGGGATCGTGCTGCGTTATGGTCTGCTCTACGGGCCCGGCACCTGGAGCGAAGGCCCAAGCCGCAAGCCGCCGCTGCATGTCGATGCCGCTGCGCACGCCGCATTGCTCGCCGTTACTCAAGGCAAACCGGGCATCTACAACATTGCCGAGGACGACGGCACAGTCGCGATCGATAAGGCCCGCGCCGAATTGGGCTTCGATCCGGCATTCAGGCTGAAGTGAAATTTGATTAGGCCTAGGCGCTGCGCTTGCGCTTGGCTTCCACGTAGCTGCGCAGCACAGCGCCCATGCGCGACTGATAGCCTTTGCCGGTGCGCTTGAACCAGCCGATGACGTCGGGATCGAGACGCAGCGTGATCTGTTGTTTGCTTAGTGGCATGCGTACCGTTGCCTTATCCCAAAAGCCGGGCGGAATCACGCCGGCGTCCGGATCGGCCGCGGCGCGGCGCTCGACCTCCTCGTCGGTCATTTCGCGAAACGCTTTGCTCAGAGGCTTTGGCGGCGGCATATCATCGAGGCTTTTATACCTGACGATGCGCCCACGCTTTTTAGTAGTTTTTGCGGTCATCCCTGCTCGCCTTCCAAGCCGTGATAATCCGGACGTTGCCGTCTCGTTCGGTGAATACGACCCGGATCACTTCACCATTGTATTCTCCGAGCGCAATCAAACGTCTTTCGCCGTAATCACGTCGTGTGTCCTCGGCAGTCAGCACATAGCCACGGAATATTTCCGCAGCCTCGCGAAAGCCCAGGTCGTGTTTGCGCCGATTGGTCGCGTCCTTAGCCTCGTCCCACTCGAAACCCATGCAATGTAACTACAAAATGGGGTTATTACAACCTCGCCTGCAACTAGCGGTATAGCAAGGTAGCGGCCGCCGGGAACGGCTTACTGAGGAAGGGCGATCCCTTCAGCCCATACCGCCAGGGTTTCTCCACCGCTTTGGTGATGCCGATGCGAGGGCCGGCCACCACCTCGACCTCACCTTGACGTGCAAATAGCTCGAACGGCGGCGCGTCGAGCGCCAGCCCGTTGTGCCGGCCGGTAATGCGCAGCGCCTCGCAGAGCCGCCCGGGGCCGGAGCACAGCAGCCGCTCGTCGGACGAGCCGCGCCGCCGGCGCATGAGGGCAAAGCCGGCCGTTGGCTCGACGGCCCGGATCAGGACGGCGCTGGCCGATCCCCTCGGCTCGCAGACGAAGTTCAGGCACCAGTGAATGCCGTAGGAGCGGTAGATATAGGCATAGCCGGCCGGGCCGAACATGACGGCATTGCGGTCGGTCGGGCCGCGGAAGCTGTGCGCCGCCGGGTCGGTATGATCGTAGGCCTCGACCTCGACCAGCCGGCCGCCGACGCCGTCAACCAAGAGCGTCGCGCCGATAAGATCGGGCGCCACCTCATGGACGCTGCGGTTGAAGAAGCTCTTGGTCAGGCGTTTTGGCATTTCCCATGGTCGCAGCCGCGGCACCTTTTGGTAAATGGCGAGTTAGCCGCATGCCGCGAAGCGGAGTGAATCTGTTGCTCCACGGCAACAGCATGAGAACATTTGCTCTTACCGCACTGCACCCACACTAAGCGCCGCTTTTTAGCCATAGGATTTCTCGACATCGACGGCCGGTCCAGACGCTTCCTTCAAGCCGTCGTGGATCGAAAGTGTTGCGTACTTCCGGTCCGTGTTGGACCGGATGAAAGGGGCGAAGGGGCTTAGTTTGGCCCGCTTCAGTTTTATGGACGCCAAAACCGATCTGAAATTGCGCCTGCCGAGCCGGCACGCGACCGAAGGCCCCGACCGGGCGCCGCACCGCGCGTTTTATTACGCCATGGGGCTGTCGTCGGAGCAGATCCATCAGCCCTTCGTCGGGGTCGCCACCTGCTGGAACGAGGCGGCGCCCTGCAATATCGCGCTGATGCGCCAAGCCCAGGCGGTGAAACTCGGGGTCGCGGCCGTCGGCGCCACGGCGCGGGAATTCTGCACCATCACCGTGACCGACGGTATCGCCATGGGCCATGCCGGGATGAAAGCTTCCTTGCCTTCGCGGGAAGTCATTGCCAATTCGGTGGAATTGACGGTGCGCGGCCATTCCTACGACGCATTGATCGGGGTCGCCGGTTGCGACAAGTCGCAGCCCGGCATGATGATGGCGATGTGCCGCCTCAACGTGCCGTCGATCTATATCTATGGCGGCTCGATCCTGCCCGGCACGTTCAAGGGCAGTCCCGTCACCATCCAGGACGTCTACGAGGCCGTCGGCAGGCATTCGATCGGCGCGATGTCCGATGTCGATCTCGAGACGCTGGAACAGAACGCCTGTCCGTCGGCCGGAGCTTGCGGCGCGCAATTCACCGCCAACACCATGGCGACGGTGTCGGAGGCGATCGGTCTTGCGCTGCCGTACTCCTCCGGAGCTCCGGCGCCTTACCAGATTCGCGACAAATTCTGCATGTTGGCCGGCGAGATGATCATGGATCTCATCGTCCGTAACATCCGCCCGCGCGACATCGTTACGCGCAAGGCGCTGGAGAACGCGGCGGCTGTCGTCGCGGCGACCGGCGGCTCGACCAATGCCGCGCTGCATTTGCCGGCCATCGCCAACGAATGCGGCGTGAAATTCGATCTGTTCGACGTCGCCGAAGTCCTGAAAAAGACACCTTATATCGCCGATTTAAAACCATCCGGCCGTTATGTCGCCAAAGACATGTTCGAAGCTGGCGGCGTTCCGCTGCTGATGAAGACGCTGCTCGACCATGGTTACCTCCACGGCGACTGCCTCACCGTCACCGGCCGCACCATCGCCGAGAACCTGAAGTCGGTGAAGTGGAACGCCGATCAGGCCGTCGTCTATCCGGCCAACAAGCCAATTTTGCCGACCGGCGGCGTCATCGGCCTCAAAGGTAACCTCGCACCCGAGGGCGCCATCGTTAAGGTTGCCGGGATGGAGCGCTTGCAGTTTTCCGGCCCCGCGCGTTGCTTTGACGGCGAGGAAGCCTGCTTCGAGGCGGTCAAGAATAAAAAGTACAAGGAAGGCGACGTGCTGGTCATCCGTTACGAAGGCCCGAAAGGCGGTCCCGGCATGCGCGAAATGCTGTCGACCACCGCGGCGCTGTATGGCCAGGGCATGGGCGGCAAGGTCGCGCTGATCACCGACGGCCGCTTTTCCGGCGCTACGCGCGGCTTCTGCGTGGGCCATATCGGCCCGGAAGCGGCGGTCGGCGGCCCGATCGCGCTTCTGCGCGATGGCGACATCATTAAGCTCGATGGCGAGAACGGAACGCTCAACGTCGAATTGACCGAGAGTGAACTCGCGCGGCGGGCGAAAGAATGGAAGCCGCGGGAAGGCGAATACGCGTCCGGCTATTTGTGGAAATACACCCAGCAAGTGGGATCGGCGCGTCATGGCGCGGTCACGCATCCGGGCGCTGCGGCTGAGAAGGCGTGCTATGCGGATATCTAGCGGCATAAAGCGCATTGCCACGGGCGGAATGGTGGCGAGCCTTGCTGGCGGACTTTGCCTCGTGCTGGGCCTCTCCGGTCATGGCCGCGGTCTTGCACTTGAGCCCGCTTTCGCATTCGACGGCACTACATCGCCGGCAACCGCGGCGCTGTCGCCGACCGATGGATTGCGCGGCGGTGCACACGCGCCGGAAACCGAAGCAAAGTCGAGCGCTTTGACTGCACTGCAATATGCGGCCGAGCAGGGCCAACCCGTCGCGCAGTGGAAGCTTGGCCGCATGTACGCCGACGGCGACGGCGTGCCGCGAGACGATTTGCGCGCCTTCAACTATTTCAGCGAGATCGCCAACACGCATCCGGACGAAGCGCCGGGCACCGCGCAGGCGCGATTCGTCGCCAACGCCTTCGTCGCGCTTGGCCACTACTATCTCAACGGTATCCCGAATTCGCAGATCGCAGCGGATCCTGATCGCGCGCGCGAAATGTTCGACTATGCCGCCAGCTACTTCGGCGATGCCGACGCGCAATATGAGCTTGGCCGGCTTTATCTCAACGGCACGCCGAGCGATCCGCACCAGGCGGCGCGCTGGTTCCTGTTGGCCGCGACCAAAGGCCATTGCCGCGCCGAAGTCGCGCTCGGCGACATGCTGTTCCAGGGCCAAGCGGTGCCGCGGCAAGCCGCGCGCGGCCTGATGTGGCTGACGCTCGGCAAGGATTGCGCCGGTAGCGACGAAAGCTGGATCAAGCCGCTCTACGACAACGACTTCCAGCGCGCCAGCGATGATGAACGCGCCATGGCGCTCGTTTATCTGGAAGGTTGGCTGAAGGGGCGGCGGGATTAGCAGACGCCATTTTCCGTCGATTGCCAGCAAGTAGCCCGCATCAGCGGCGCGACCTACGGGTCTACACGTCGAGCGGTCGGTTCCGGATGCGCGCATTGCGGTAAGTTCATTCATCAGTTCATCAGCGATGGCGAGCAACGGCGGCGGCACAGCAACGCCGAGCGCCTTGGCGGTCTTGAGCTTGTTGACCGGCCGGTTACGATGCCTTGTGCCGAGCAGCGAGGGTCGTCATGCGGCGGAGAGAGTTCATCGCGATTTTTGGGTTGCTGTTGCTGGGCGGAGTAGCGGCGCTGCGGCGCAATCTGGCTATATTCTGGCGATCACCCTTCGATGCTCATACGGCGCAAACGGTGACGGCGGTCACCGAGTTGATGTTCCCTGGCGATGGACTCCCGGGCGCAACGGAACTGGGAATCCACACTCGTCTCGTCGCGATGTCGGAGCTTCATGAACTGATGGCCGATGGAGTCGATTGGCTCGACGGGCGGGCTAAAAGTCAGGGTGTTTCTGATTTTCTTGCGCTGGACGAGAGCGCCAAATCAGCGGCCATCGACGCGGCGTTTGCGTCGGACGACGATGCAGCGAAGCAATTCGTGCTCATCCTCAGATTCTATGGCGGTTTGAACTACTATTCCGAACCCGTCATCAAGGCGGCATTTCCCTATACCGGTCCGCCGCAGCCGGAAGGCTTTGCCGATTTCCAAGATCCGCCCAAATGACGAACGATGCCGACTGGGATGCGGTAATTGTAGGATCCGGAGCCGGCGGTGCTGCCGCGGCCTACGGGCTTTGCCAACGCGGCATGTCGGTACTGCTGCTCGATGCGGGACCGCGGTTCGACCCGGCTGTCGACTATCCGTTGACCGAGTCCGATTGGGACTCGCGCGAATTTCCCGAGAAAGCCGGCAGCACCGGCTCGGTCACTTTTGCTCCCGGTCAACAATTGATCGGCGCCGAGCCGCTGCTGGTGTCGCACAGCAGAGGCTTGGGGCAATTGGTTACCAGCGGTACGCGCTGGATGGAGAAATATTATCACGTCCGCGGCATCGGCGGCACCACGCTGCATTTTACCGGCGAGTCGCACCGCATTCACCCCGATGCGATGAAAATGAAGAGCCGTTTCGGCGTTGCCGCGGACTGGCCGATCGATTACGCCGAATTGGAGCCCTTCTACACCCGAGCTGAAGAACTTATTGGCGTCGCCGGCCCGGCAACCCAAGGTGCGCGTTGGCGTTCGCGGGCATTTCCCTTGCCGCCCCATCCTCTATCGTACGCGGCCCGCACGTTGGGGCGGGGTGCGGCGGCGCTCGGCCTCGATTGGCAGGCCAACAGCCGCGCCGCACTGTCGCTGCCCTGGATTGGACGGCCACCCTGCAATTACTGCGGTGGTTGCAACGATGGCTGTCCGCGTGGCGATAAGGGCAGCGCCGACGTTACCTTCATTCCCGCTGCGTTGGCGACCGGCCGGTGCACCGTTCGCTCAGACAGCCCGGTATTGCGGATAGAGTCCGGCACGGAAGATCGGGTAACTGCCGTATTGGTCGGACACCCCGACGGCACGATCGAACGCATCCCCAGCCCGCATTTGATTCTGGCTTGCGGTGCTGTCGAAACTCCGCGCCTGCTGCTGGCCTGCGATGGACTTGGCAACGAAAGTGGCGAGGTCGGGGCCAACTTCATGGACACGCTCGACGTTACGGTCGGCGCGCTGCATCCCGATCCCCAGCAAGCTCGCCGCGGTCTGCCTGACGATGCCATCTGCTGGGATTTCAACGCTCCCGACGCAATTCCCGGTGTGATCGGCGGGTGTCGTATCTATAACGCTTCCGCGGATAACGAGCTAAAAGGATTGGCCGGATTTGCCCTTCGCGCCGTATCTGGGTGGGGCCGCGCGCATGCCCAATCCGTACGCCGGTTGTGGGGTCATGCGTTGTACGTCGGTGCAATTGGCGAAAGTTTGCCCAATCGTAACAGCCGCGTCGATCTCGATGCCGACAAGCATGACCAATTCGGCATTCCGCTTGCCCGCATATCGGCGTGGCTCGACGAGTCCGACCTCAGCCGTCTACGTTTCATGGCGGCCAAGTCGCGCGCACTCCTGGCCGCAAGCGGCGCAGAAGATATTTTCGAAAGTTATTCAAGTTGGGACTGGTTCGGCGCGACCCATGTCTTCGGCACCTGCCGCATGGGAGCCGATCCCGCCGTGTCGGTGGTCAATGCCGACGGCCGCAGTCATCGCTGGCGCAATTTGTGGATCACGGACGCAAGCGTCTTCCCCTCGTCCGGCGGCGGCGAAGCGCCGTCTCTCACGATTCATGCGCTAGCGCTGCGGACGGCGGAAAGAATAGGAAAAGATCACTGAAAACCACGGCCGAACGCGTCATGTTAAATCTTTGCGGCTCGATTTCTCGAACATCCTTCGCGTCACTACTGCGATGGCCGCCGGCGTTACCGATCGGCTTCTGAGTGTCACCGACCGAGGGAAACTATCGAAGCACCGGGAAAACCGGCGCGGCAGAACTCGGGTTAAGGATGGAGCTTGCACTTGTTGTTGTGCTGATCCAACCCGATGCCAATAAATGGCAGGACAACCGACAACCAAGCTTCTTGAAACGTCAATTCCCGGCATTGAGTCTTGCCGACAATAGCGGCGTTCACGATGACGCTGACAACTCCGCCCCGAATATGACGACAAACCAAGGAAATGCTGCGTGCACCGGCGGACAAGGTAAGGGCGCTCCGATAAGGCCGGCAAACGCGGTATCGACAGTTATCATTGTCGCAGCGGGAAGGCCGCATCCAAGCAAGGGGACCGCTATTGCTCTGGCCGGAATAACCGAAGGCGCCCAGAACAACATAGCCGCAACGATTATCGTAGTAACGATCTTACGAAGACTCATTGTCGCCCCCAGTGATAATTTCGACATTTAGCTGGCTTTCCCCTGATGCCATGCCCATTCGGCGTTATGATGTCTCCCGCGAGCAACACCGACAATGCAGGCTGTGAGAAAATTCGCGGGATACCGAGATTAATCCCAGGACTGTTGCGGATTTATCACAATCAACCCCGCTCATTCGCCTTTGCTTGGCCGCGCGTCGCTACTTCGCTTCGATCGCCAAATCGATCCACACCGGCACGTGGTCGGACGGCTTTTCCCAGGTCCGCACGTGGCGGTCGATGCCGGCGTCGCTGAGCCGATCGGCGGCCGCGGGCGACAGCAACAGATGATCGATGCGGATGCCGTTGTTCTTCTGCCAGGCGCCGGCCTGGTAATCCCAAAACGTGAACAGGCCCGGATCGTCGTTGGTCGCGCGTATGGCGTCGGTCAGTCCCAGATTGACCAGCGCGCGGAATTCGTCGCGGCTGCGCGGCAGAAACAGCGCGTCGCCGGCCCAGGCTTGCGGATTGCGCGCATCGGCTGAGGTCGGGATGACGTTGTAGTCGCCCGCCATGATGAGCGGCTCTTCCAGTAACAGCCGTTCGTGCGCGTAAGCGGCCAGCCGTTTCATCCAGCCGATCTTGTAAGTGTATTTTTCGGTGTCCGGGGGATTGCCGTTGGGCAGATAAATGCTGGCGACCCGGAGCGCGCCTTGCGCCGTCGAGACCACGCCTTCGATGAAGCGCGCGTGATCGTCCCGATCGTCGCCGGGCAGGCCGCTCTTGACCTCGTCGAACGGCAATTTCGACAACAGCGCGACGCCGTTGAATGTCTTCTGCCCGTGCACCGCCACGTTATAGCCGAGCGCCTCGAACTCCATTCGCGGAAAGGCATCGTCGACGCACTTGATTTCCTGCAGGCAGACGATGTCGGGCTTGCGCTCGGCGAGCCAACTGAGCGCCGAATCGATGCGCTGTTTGATCGAATTGACGTTCCAGGTGGCGATGCGCACGGGAAAATATGATTAGAGCGCGAAGCTGGTTCCACAGCCGCAGGAAGCGGTCGCTTTCGGATTGTTGACCTTGAACGAAGAGCCGATCAAATCGTCGACGAAATCGATCTCCGAGCCGGCCATGTAATCGAGCGAAACGGGATCGATCAGCACGATCGCGCCGCTCTTTTCGATCACGATATCGTCGTCGGCCCGGCTCTTTTCGGTGTCGAATTTGTACTGAAAGCCCGAGCAGCCGCCGCCTTCGACGGAAACGCGCAGCATCGTCCCAGCCGGCTCCCGCCCGAGAATCTCGCCGATCTTTTGCGCCGCCCGCTCGGTCACAATGACGTTTGCAGTCATTTTGGCTCCGGTTTTGCAATGCGCCGATTGCAACGATCCCAGCACGATAGTTAAGTGCGGCGACAGCCAAGGTCAATTGGCCGGGATGAGCCCATGGCAGCCGCAACGACCCGCGCGCCTTATGCGTGCGACCCGGAATTGAGCCGCGGCCGGCTCCACCCCGAGCCCGCGAGCCAAAGCCGCAGCGCCTTTCGCCGCGACTGCGACCGCGTCATCCACTCGACCGCGTTCCGCCGCCTCAAGCACAAGACCCAGGTGTTCGTTTTCGACGAAGGCGATCATTATCGCACGCGGCTCACGCACACGCTCGAAGTCACCCAAGTCGCGCGCGCTCTGGCGCGGCGGCTGCGTCTCGACGAAGACCTCGCCGAGGCGCTGGCGCTCGCCCACGATCTCGGCCACCCGCCGTTCGGCCATGCCGGCGAACGTGCGCTCGACGCCTGCCTCGCAGCGTTCGGCGGCTTCGATCATAACGCGCAGACGTTGCGCGTCGTGACCGTGTTGGAGCGCCGCTATCCGAACTTCGACGGCTTGAACCTGACCTGGGAAACGCTCGAAGGCTTGGTCAAGCACAACGGTCCGCTCACCGACCGCAACGGCACGCCGCTCGACAGCTATCGCGAACGTGGCGTCCCCGCCACGATCTTGGACTATACCAAGCTGGAAGATCTACAATTGTGGAGTTTTGCCGGCGTCGAAGCACAAATCGCCGCGTTTGCCGACGATATCGCCTACGACGCCCACGACATCGATGACGGGTTGCGTGCCGAGTTGTTTCACATCGACGACATCGCCGCCGTTGCGCTACCGGGCAGGATCATCGGCGATATCCGCGCGGCCTATCCGGGGCTGGACAGCCATCACCTGGTGCACGAGCTGGTCCGTCAATTGATCGGCTTCCTCATCGACGACGTCGTCGCCGAGACCACCCGCCGGCTTGCCGGGCTCGGCCCGCGCTCGGCGGATGACGTGCGCAGCGCCGCGTCGCCCGTCGCGGGCTTCTCGGCGGGCGTTGCGGAAGCGGATCGCGCCATAAAAAGCTTTCTCAAGACGCACATGTATCGTCACGCGCGGGTCATGCGCGTGATGGACCAGGCGGCCGGTGTGGTGCGCGACCTGTTCGCCCGCTATAGCACCCATCCCGACGACTTGCCCGGCGAGTGGCAGGAGGGGCTCGCCGGCCCCGATGGGGCCTCGCGGGCGCGGCGCATTGCCGATTTCATCGCCGGCATGACCGACCGTTTTGCGCTCGCCGAGCATAGCCGGCTCTTTGACTCGACTCCCGAATTGCGTTAGGCGCGCGGCGCACTCATGGTTACAAAGAATATTTTTGCCGAGCTTCTTACGCGCGTTCGTAGCGCGACCGTCACACTGATTGCTGCCGGTGAGTTGCCGGCCGGCATCGATCAGTCGCGGGTCACGGTCGAACCGCCGCGCGATCCGTCGCACGGCGATGTTGCCACCAATGTGGCGATGGTGCTTGCCAAAGATGCCGGCAAGACGCCGCGCGATCTCGCCCAGGCGATCGCGGAGCAACTTCGCGCTGACGATCTCGTCGCCAGCGTCGATGTGGCCGGCCCGGGCTTCATCAATCTCACGCTAAAACCCGCTGCCTGGATCGACGCATTGCGCAGCGCGGTCCGCCTTGGTTCCAACTACGGCAGAAGTGGTCTCGGCACCGGCGTGCCGGTGAACGTCGAATATGTCTCGGCCAACCCAACCGGGCCGATGCATGTCGGCCATGGACGGGGCGCCGTGTTCGGCGATGCACTGGCGAACATGCTTGCCTTCACCGGCTTCAAGGTGACGCGCGAATACTACGTCAACGATGCAGGCGCGCAGGTCGATGCGCTCGCACGGTCGGCCTATCTGCGTTATCGCGAAGCTTTGGGCGAAGATATCGGCGCGATTTCCGACGGACTTTATCCGGGAGAATATCTCAAGCCCGTCGGCGCGCTCATCGCAAAGACATTTGGTGAGACGCTCAGGAACAGTCCGCAAGTTGAAAGACTTTCCGTCGTTCGCGCGATCGTGCTCGAGCAAATGATGATATCGATTCGAGAGGATCTCGCCGCCTTAGGCGTGAGCCAAGAGCATTTCTTTTACGAGCGAACGCTCATTTTTCAGGACGAGCTCGGCGCCAACTCGATTGATTTCGTCGCTCGAACGATCGCTTGGCTGCGCGAGCGCGGCTACGTCTATGACGGCCGCTTACCGCCGCCGAAGGGCGCGCCGGTGGAGGATTGGGAGGATCGCGAACAGACGCTGTTCCGCTCGACGGAGTTTGGCGATGACGTCGATCGGCCGCTGATGAAGTCCGACGGCTCCTACACCTATTTCGCGTCGGACATCGCCTATCACGCCAACAAGATAGGGCGCGGCTTTCGCACTTTGATCGATGTGTGGGGCGCCGACCATGCCGGTTATATCAAACGCATGCAGGCGGCCGTCGCCGCCTTGAGCGACCGCAAAGCCGAGCTCGACGTCAAGGTCGTGCAGCTCGTCAAGCTATTGCGCGCCGGCCGACCGGTGACAATGTCGAAGCGGGCAGGGGAGTTCGTGACCTTACGCGAGGTCGTCGATGAAGTCGGCCGGGACGCGGTCCGCTTCATGATGCTGTTCCGCAAGAACGATGCCGTGCTCGATTTCGATCTTGCCAAGGTGCTGGAACAGTCGCGCGATAACCCGGTGTTTTACGTGCAATACGGGCACGCGCGGGCGCAGTCGGTCTTTCGCAATGCGCGGGCGGCGTTCCCCGATCTCCCGGCCGACATTTCGAGTGTGGTGGAGGCGGCGAATTTGTCCGCGCTTTCGGACCCGGCGGAACTCGCCCTGATGCGGTGTATCGCCCTTTATCCAAGAACCGTCGAGGCGGCGTCTATCGCCCACGAGCCGCATCGAATTGCCTTTTATTTGTTCGACTTAGCGTCCGAGTTTCATGCTCTTTATACGCTGGGCAATGCAGCGCCACATTTACGCTTCATTATCCAGAATGATCGACAACTAACCGAGGCTCGGCTTGTGCTCGTACAAGGCGTCGCCACCGTGCTCGCGTCGGGACTCAAGTTGCTTGGGGTCGAGGCGCCAAACGAGATGCGGTAATTCCCTGCGCTGTTTGACGTGCGCCGTCTGAACTTAAGTGAGCGCAGATCGGGGATTAAGGTTTCGGGACAAGGCTCGGTATCGCGTAACGCCTGAATCGGGGCGAAATCTATGGCCGACGAGAATTTCCGTTCTAATCGCAGCCGCGATGCGGTGGCGCCGCGAAGCGCTGGCGCGCCCGCGCGCGGGCAGGTCGACGATCCGCTTGCCGAATTGGCGCGGCTCATCGGCCAGAGCGAGCCGACGAGCGATTTTGGCCGCGACGCGCGGCGTGGCCCAGGTGCCTCATTCGACGAATTTGCCGGCGGCCTCGATTGGGCGGCCCAAGATCGTCACAGCGACAATCGCTATGCCGAGGAAAACGAGCCGGTCGAAGAAAATTATGACGCGCGCGACGACGAACGTTACGCGCCGGCGCGGCACGCCGATGGTGTGCCGGCGTATCGTCCCGGCGCGCCGTCGCATGACAGTCAGTTCGAACCGCCGGCTACCGGCCAATTTTCGGCTCCGGCGCTAAGGTACAGTGGGGTGCGTAAATCGGTGCGCGATTATGCGGCGCCGGAACAGCCTCGCTATCGCGACGAACAAGAGCTGCCGGAGTCTCACGGCCGCCAGCTGCCTGCGTTTCTGCCGCGGCTGCCTGCCGAGGATCACGCCTACGACGACCAAACGCAGGAGGGGGCGGACGATCGAGCTTACGCGCTGGAGGACCACGAGGAGGAAGCTCCCAGCGGCCGCCGGCGGAGCGGATTCGTTGTCGTAGCGGCCGTGCTCGGGTTGGCGGTGCTCGGAACTGCGGGCGCGTTTGCGTATCGCGCGATGTTTGGAAGTTCGATGCTGCCCTCGCTGCCGCCGATCATCAAGGCGGATGACGGGCCGAACAAGATCGTGCCCAAACCTAAACCGAACGCATCGGAGCAAGCGAATGCGAGCGACGCGAGTTCGGGCGAGAAGCTCGTCTCGCGTGAGGAGCAGCCGGTCGATATGCCGGCACCGGTAAATCCGGCCCCGCGGGCGGTCTCGACCATTCCGGTTTTCCCCGATCCGAATTCCGGTCAGGCCGGAGTTCCGAATTCCGCGCAGGCCGGAGTGCAGGCTGGAGTTTTGGCCTCTGGCGGCACGAACATTCCCGGGCCAGCACCGACGCCGGTGACGCCGGCACCCACCGTCTCGGCGCAATCTAATGCGGCGTCCTCGATCTGGCCGCCAGCCGCGAATTCGGCGCCTGTTCCTTCCGCCGGGGCAGCTCCCGCAGCACCCGCGGGATCGGCTGAACCGAAAAAGATTCACACGGTCATCATCCGATCCGATCAAATGGGCGCGGTCGCCGATGCGTCGTCCGCTTCGCCGGCGCCGCCACCGCTGCCTGCGCCTGTACCCGTACGAACTGCGCCGCCGCGGGCTGCCGCGCAGCCGGCGCCGAGGCCTGCGTCCCAGACTGCGCCCCAGGCGGTGAGGCAAACGCGCCGCTGTCGATCGTGCCGGATCAGGGCGGCGCTACGCCGGCCCCTGCGCCCGCGCGTATCCGGACCGCTTCGGCGCGTCCGGCCGAGAGCAACGCGACAGCGGCAAGCGAGGCCGCGCCTTCGGCCGGTGGCAGCTATGCGGTCCAGGTCACGTCCCAGCGCAGCGAGGCTGCGGCGCAGGCGGAATTCCGCGCGCTGAAAGCCAAGTTTCCCACGCAGCTTGGTGACCACGAGCCGATCGTCCGCCGCGCCGATCTGGGCGCCAAGGGCGTCTATTACCGCGCGCTCGTCGGTCCCTATGCATCGATGGACCAGGCCGCTGCGATGTGCTCGAGCCTGAAGGCCGCCGGCGGCACTTGCATCGTCCAAAGGGATTAGGGCGGAGATTTAAAGGTCTTAGCGCTTGACCCTCGCGCGTGGCGCAAGCTAAGCGGCGTGGAGCACGCAATCGCTTCAGCGTGAATCGATTGGCGCTCCAGGACTTTGATGGAGCATGATCTATTCGGAAAACCGGCGTCCACTTTTCCGGATCATGCTGCTGATGCGCGCTTTCATCACCGGTGTGGCGGGACCTGCGCTTACGGGCGAGGAGCGGCAATTCCTCAAAGACGCAGAGCCGTGGGGTCTGATCGTCTTCAAGCGCAACGTCGCGGAACCGGATCGCTTGCGCCGGCTGATTGACGATTTTCGTACCGCGGTCGGGCGCCAGGCGCCGGTCCTGATCGACCAGGAAGGCGGCCGGGTGCAGCGGCTGGGGCCGCCGCATTGGCCAAGCTACCCACCCGGCGCCGCCTATGGCGCGCTCTACGAACGGGATCGCGAAACCGGCCTTGCCGCGGCGCGACTGGGCGCGCGGCTGATCGCGGCCGATCTCGCAGCCTTGGGCATCGATGTCGACTGCGCGCCGATCGCCGACGTGCCGGTCGCCGGGGCCGATCCGATTATCGGGGATCGCGCCTACGGTTCGGCGCCGGACAAGGTGGCCGCCATCGCCGGCGCAATCGCGGCAGGCCTCCTCGAAGGCGGCGTCCTGCCGGTCCTCAAGCATATTCCCGGCCATGGCCGGGCGACCGCCGACAGCCACCAAAGGCTCCCCGTGGTCAGCACCGATCGCGCGACGCTCGAGGCTACCGATTTCGCCGCATTCCGGCCGCTTAAGGCGCTGCCGCTCGGCATGACCGCACATGTTGTGTTTACCGCCATCGATCCGGTCGCGCCGGCCACCACTTCGGCCACTATAGTGGGCGACGTGATTCGTGATTCGATTGGCTTTTCGGGGCTCTTGATGAGCGACGATATTTCAATGGGGGCGCTGTCGGGATCGCTCGGCGAGCGCACAAAAGCAGCTATCGCAGCGGGTTGCGATATGGTGCTCCACTGCAATGGCAAGATGGCCGAGATGCTTGCGGTGGCCGCCGCGACGCCCCAACTCGCGGGGGACGCTGCGCGCCGGGCCGCGGCGGCGCTGGCGCTGCGACAACCGGCAGCGCCGATCGACGTCGCCGCGCGCCGCGTCGAATTCTTCAAACTCATGGCCGGCTCCTGGCAATCCGCATCGGGTTCGGCATGAACTCCCGAGGATCAATTCGAAGCGGAACTTTCCGAGCGCGCCACCGACGATCCGGCGCTCGTGGTCGACGTCGAGGGTTTTGAAGGCCCGCTCGACCTGTTGCTGACTCTTGCCCGCCAGCAAAAAGTCGATCTGGCAAAAATCTCCATTCTCGCGCTTGCCGACCAGTACCTCGCTTTCATCGAGGCGGCGCGCAAAATGCGGCTGGAACTCGCCGCCGATTACCTGGTGATGGCGGCATGGCTCGCTTACCTGAAATCGCGCCTGTTGCTGCCCGAGCAGCATCCGGCCGAAGGCATGAGCGCCGAGGATATGGCGAATGCGCTGGCGCAGCGCCTGCGCCGGCTCGAGGCGATCCGGAAATTTGCCGAGCAATTGCTCAATCGGCCGCAGCTCGGCCGCGATGTGTTCCAGCGCGGCCAGCCGGAGCCGATTGCCGAGATCAAGCGCCCGCAATGGTCGGCGACGCTTTACGACCTGCTCTCGGCCTATGCGGGGCGTCGGCAGATTCAGGCGAGATCCTTTGTGCGCGTGCCCAAACGCACGGTCTGGTCGCTCGCCGAGGCGCGCGAGGCGCTCGAACGGCTGGTCGGCCACTCGATGGACTGGAGCCCGCTCGACCAGTACCTCATCACGTATCTGGTCGATCCGTCGCTGCGGGCGACGGTGCTGGCTTCGAGCTTTGCCGCGGTGCTCGAATTGGTGCGCGAAGGCCAGCTCGAAGTGCACCAGCAAGGCTCATTTACACCGCTCTATTTGCGCAAGCGGCAGAATACGGACGGCGGCAAGGGTGGTGAGGGATTGGCGGCCGAATCGGGGAATGCGGTAAGAGGGAGGCCGAACCAATGGGGAAAGTCGCGGAGATGCGGGTGATCGTCGGCGACAAAGACGACGATGAGCCGGCGCGCGCCGAGGAACTGCGCATCCTCGAAGCGCTGCTGTTTGCCGCCGAGGCGCCGCTCGACGAGAAGGTCTTGGGAAAGCGGCTGCCCGCCGGCGTCGACGTGCGCGCGCTGCTTAGCCAATTGCAGCGGGAATATGCGCCGCGCGGCGTCAACCTTGTCCGCGTCGGCGGCAAGTGGACACTGCGCACCGCCAACGATCTCGCTTGGCTTTTGACCCATGAATCGGTGGTGACGCGGAAACTCTCGCGCGCCGCGGTCGAGACGCTCGCCATCGTCGCTTACCATCAGCCGGTGACGCGCGCCGAGGTCGAGGAAATCCGCGGCGTGAGCACGTCCAAGGGTACGCTCGACGTGTTGCTCGAAACCGGCTGGGTCAGGCTGCGCGGCCGGCGCAAGGCGCCGGGCCGGCCGGTGACCTATGGAACCAGCGAGGCGTTCTTGTCGCATTTCGGGCTCGACGTGCTGACCGATCTGCCCGGCCTCGACGAACTCAAGGGCGCGGGGCTGGTCGACGCGACGCTGCCGGCGGAGTTTTCCGTGCCGGTTCCCTCCGACGATCCGGCGCTGCGGGACGACGAGGAGCCGCTCGGGCCGGAAGATCTGGACCTCGGGCTGGCGCCGCCCGCCGGGCGCACCGAGGAATAAATCGCCTCGCCGGCGATCAATTGCCGAACCGCCGCGCTAACGGGGGTTGATGCGGCGCAATTCGCCTGCGGCGCGGCGGCATTGCCGTTGTCGCTTGTTTTTGCCGGTCCCGACGCCTAGTTTCTGGCTAAAATCGGCATCTCGCCGCGGACGCGCGCGCCATCGTGAGCGTATGGCGGACGGAGGATTTTATGGGTTCTTTGAGCATCTGGCATTGGTTGAGTCGTCGGCGCCGTACTGCTGCTGGTATTCGGCGGCCGCGGCAAGATTTCGGACATGATGGGCGATGTCGCCAAAGGCATCAAAGCGTTCAAGAAGGGCATGGCCGACGATGAGCGACGAAGCCGCGGCCAAATCCGATGCGCCGGTGAAGACCATCGACCACCAAGCGCCGGCCGACATCAAGCAGCGCGCCGAATCCGAGAGCAAGGTCTGACACTCGCGGTTCTGGCGGCTCCCGCGCCGATCGAGCGCCCCGGCAGGCCGATCGGCGGCTGACGCGGCCGGAGAATTCTTATGTTCGACATCAGCTGGACCGAATTCCTGCTCATCGGCGTCATCGCGCTGATCGTGATCGGGCCGAAAGAACTGCCCGCCGTCATGCGCACACTGGGCCAATGGACGCGCAAGGTCCGCGGCATGGCCGCCGATTTCCAAAACCAGTTCCAGGAGGCGATGCGCGAAGCCGAGATGGCCGACCTGAAAAAGCAGGTCGACGATATGGCGCAAGACGTCACTGAAGGTTTCACCAAGCTCGATCCGGTCAAGAGCGTGCGCGAGAGCGTCGAGTCGATCGGCAAGGATTTTGAAAAATCGCTCGGTTCGCCCGCGGAGGAGAAACCGGTGGAGCTAAAACCGGAGCAGCAGGAGCTGGACTCGGCCGCTGCCGCCGCGCCTGCATTGCCGGAGTCCGACGCGCCAGCGCCGGCCGCTTGCGGCGCCGACGCCGGAACCGGCCACAGCCGCCGCCGCCGCTGCCGAGCCGGCTAGCACCGAGCGGACCGGATGAGCCCGACCAGCCGCGAAGACGAAGAGAAAGAGATCGAGGCCACCAAGGCGCCCTTGATGGACCACTTGATCGAGCTGCGTTCGCGGCTCATCAAGGCGGCCGCGGCGTTCGTGCTTGCGATGGTGGTGTGCTTTTTCTTCGCCCGGCACATCTACAACATCCTCACCTGGCCCTACATCTGGGTGGCCGGCGCGGCGAACTCCAAGTTCATTTATACCGGCCTGCTCGAATATTTCGTCGTGCAGCTCAAGCTGGCGATGTTCGGCGGCGCCTTCATCGCATTCCCGGTGATCGCGACGCAGATTTACATGTTCGTCGCGCCCGGCCTGTACCGCAACGAGCGGCAGGCTTTCTTGCCCTATCTCATCGCGACGCCGGTCTTCTTCGTACTCGGCGCGTTCGTCGTCTATTTCGTGGTCTGGCCGATGCTGGCGCGGTTTTCGCTGAGCATGCAGCAGACCGGCGTTCCCGGCGAAGCGACGATCGAGCTGTTGCCCAAGGTCGAGGATTATCTATCGCTGATGATGAAGCTGATGCTCGCTTTCGGCATCGCCTTTCAGCTGCCGGTGATCCTGACGCTGCTCGGCCGCGTCGGCATCATCACCTCCGACCAGCTCAAAGCTAAACGCCGCTATTTCATCGTCATCGCCTTCGTCATCGCAGCCGTGCTCACGCCGCCCGACGTCTTGAGCCAAATGTCGCTTGCGCTGCCGTTGCTCGCCCTCTACGAGGGCTCGGTCTGGTCGGTGCGGATAGTCGAAAAGCGCGTGGCGGCCGAACGCGCCGCCGCGGCGGCTGCGGCGGCCAAGCCGGCGGAGTGAGTTGCGAGTATTATTGAAGCTATCAATTCGTCATGCCCGGGCTTGACCCGGGCATCCACGTCTTAAGCGCCAAAGCGACAAAGACGTGGATGGCCGGAACAAGTCCGGCCATGACGCCGAAGAGAGCACGGCATGCACGACATTCGCTTTATCCGCGACAATCCCGAGGTCTTTGACAGAGGACTGGCGCGGCGGGGCTTGGCGCCGGAGGCGAAGCGGCTGATCGCGCTCGATAAATCTCGTCGAGAAAAGATTTTAGCGCTCGAAACCGCGCAAGCCCGCCGCAACGCGGCGTCGAAGGAAATCGGCGAGGCGAAGAAAAACAAGGACGAGGCAAAGGCCAAAGCCTTATTGAGCGAAGTTGCCACGCTCAAGGACTCCATTGCGGCGATGGATGCGCAAGAAAAGGCGGCCTCCAAGGCTCTCGACGACACGCTGGCGCAAATCCCCAATCTGCCGCTCGCCGAAGTGCCCGACGGCAAAGATGAGAAGGACAACGTCGAGCACCACCGCTTCGGCGCCAAGCGCGCTTATGCGTTCGCGCCGAAGCAGCATTTCGAACTTGGCGAAGCGCTCGGCCAGATGGATTTCGAGACCGCCGCGAAACTCTCCGGCGCGCGCTTTGTCGTTTTGAAGAAAGGCCTGGCGCGGCTCGAACGCGCGCTCGGGCAATTTATGCTCGATGTGCATACGAGTGAGCATGCGAATATACGGAGGTCGATCCACCGCTGATGGTGCGTGACGACGCGATGTTCGGCACAGCGCAGTTGCCAAAGTTTTCTGAAGATCAATTCCAGATTCCTTGGCCGCTTTCGAGGAAGTTTTTAGACGTGTGAAGTCTCATGTTGCCGAACAAACGCTCGTTGTTCAAGAAGAGCACAAGAAACGTGTCGGCAGGGACATGACAACTCAAGAGGCAATCCAAGGCTTACTTGATGCGATTGAAATCGGGATGCCGGAATACCGGGAGCTCTATGAAAAAGAAACAGGATTCGCTTCTCGGTACTGGCTCATCCCGACCGCCGAAGTCCCACTAACAAATCTCGTCCGCGAATCCATTCTCGACGAAGCGCAATTGCCGATGCGGTTTACCGCCTGCACGCCGTGCTTTCGCGCCGAGGCGGGCGCCGCGGGCAAAGACACCCGCGGCATGATCCGGCAGCATCAATTCACCAAAGTCGAGCTCGTCTCCATCACCACGCCCGAGCAATCCAAGGACGAGCACGAGCGCATGCTGTCCTGCGCGGAAGAAGTGTTGCGCCGGCTCGATCTGCATTATCGGGTGATGACTTTGTGCACCGGCGACATGGGCTTTGCTTCGCAGAAAACCTACGACATCGAAGTATGGCTGCCCGGCCAGAACATGTATCGCGAGATTTCGTCGTGCTCGGTGTGCGGCGACTTCCAGGCGCGACGCATGAACGCGCGCTACCGCACCAAGGAAGGCCGCAACGTCCGCCACGTGCACACGCTCAACGGCTCCGGCGTCGCCGTCGGCCGCGCGCTGATCGCGGTGATGGAAACCTATCAAGAGGCCGACGGATCGATCGCCGTGCCGGATGCGTTGCAGCCCTATATGGGTGGAATGAAGAAGATCGAGAAGTAGCGCGTGCGTATTTTGGTCACCAACGACGACGGCATCCACTCGCACGGCCTCGATGTCTGCGAGGAGATCGCGCGCGCGCTGTCGGACGACGTTTGGGTGGTGGCGCCGGAATACGATCAGTCGGGCGTCGCGCATTCGCTGTCGCTCAACGATCCGCTGCGGCTGCGCGAAGTTGCCGAGCGCCGCTTCGCGGTGCGCGGGACGCCGACCGATTGCGTCATCATGGGTGCGCGTCATGTGCTCGACGGCAAGCAAATCGATCTCGTTTTGTCCGGCGTCAATCGCGGCCGCAATGTCGGCGAGGATGTTATCTATTCCGGCACTGTCGCGGGCGCGATGGAGGGCGCGGTCCTCGGCATTGCCTCGATCGCGCTGTCGCAAGCTTATAAATCGCGCAGCGGCCAGCCGCCGTTTTGGGATACCAGCCTGAGATATGCGCCGGACATCATCCGCCGCCTGCTCAATGAAGGCGTGCGGCGCGACGTGCTGATCAATGTCAATTTTCCCGACTGCCGGCCCGAGGAAGTCAAAGGCATCGCGGTCGCGGCACTCGGCCGCCGGCGGCAGGAGCGGCTCCATGTCGATAAGCGGATGGATGGCCGCGGCAATCCCTATTATTGGATCGCCTATACGCGCCAGAACGCGTTTAAATTCGAGCATGGCACCGACATGGCGGCGCTGGAAGACAATTGCATCGCGATCACGCCGCTGCGGATCGACATCACCGACGAGCCCACCATGACGGGGCTCGCCAAGCTATTTCAAAAGGGGGTTTAACTCACCGCCTTCGCCAGCGCGGCGTCGATCGCTTGCGCCAGCGCCTCGACCTGAAACGGCTTCTGCAGCGTGGGATTTTGCCGATAGGGTTCCGGCACGCCGCGTTGGCCATAGCCGCTGGCGAACACGAACGGCACGCCCCGCTCGATCAGTACCTCGACCACGGGCGTAATCGGCCGGTTGTTGAGATTGACGTCGAGGATGGCCACGTCGATATCGGCCTCTTTGGCGAGCGCCAGAGCTTCCTCGATGCCGCCGGCTTCCGCCGCGACGGTGTGGCCGAGATCGGTCAGCATGCCTTCGAGCAGCATGCGGATCATCAATTCGTCTTCGACCAAGAGGACGCGCTTGCCGGCCTTCCCGTCAGTCATTCGGACCCCGTGCTTGCGCCTTAACGCCGATCGGCGCGGGTGGTTCCCTGCTCGGCATGGTTTTTGTGTCGTGCAGCCGACTATAATCCGCCGGCGGAGAACTCGGTATAAAGGGTTCAGTGCACAATGGTAAAAGGCAGAACGCGACGCTCATAAAGCGAGGCTACGGTGGCCGCAGTCCCAGCAGCCGACGACGTCGAACGCATGGAGTTTCAGCTCGCGCTGCGCCGGCGGGGAATCAGCGACCAGGCCGTGCTGCGCGCCATGGACGAGGTGCCGCGCGAATATTTCGTCGCTCCGGGCTTCGCCGAGAGCGCCTATGCCGACCAGGCGCTGCCGATCGCCTGTGGGCAGACGATCAGTCAGCCCTTTGTCGTCGCTTATATGACCGAACAGCTCGAAGTCGAACCGCAGCACCGCGTGCTCGAAATCGGCACCGGATCGGGGTACCAGGCGGCTATCCTGTCACGGCTGGCGCGCGAAGTGGTGAGCATCGAGCGCTACCGGACGCTGGCCGACGCGGCGCGCGAGCGGATTAAGACGCTGGGTTACTCCAATGTGACGATCCGCGCTGGTGACGGCATGGCCGGCGCGCCGGAGTTGGCGCCGTTCGACCGCATCATAGTCACCGCCGCCGCCGAGGAGATTCCCGAACCGCTCACGGCTCAACTCGCCGAGGGCGGCATAATGGTCCTGCCGGTCGGCCCCCGCCACGACGCGCAGTATATCGTCAAGCTGACCAAGGCGCCGGGCGGCGCATTAACCCGTGAAAATCTGATTGCCGTGCGTTTTGTGCCGCTATTGCCGGGCCAAGCGCGCGAACTGTGACCGCGGAAGCACATAACGAACTAAAGAAAGAATCCGCGCGGCACTTAAAGGCCTGTTTACCCCAACGTTGTCTATTCGCTCGTCCTTCCGTTGCGTTCGAGTGAGTGACCATGTCCGTATTGCGTCGGTCGGCCCCTTGGCCGCAACTGGTTGCCATTTCGTTAATCGGAATTGGTGTCGCGAGCTGTAGCGCCGATTCCGGCCGCTTCGGCGAAGGTTTCGGCTCCTCCAGCCCATCCACCTCGCGCAGCGACGTCACCGGCTCGATCCCGCAGACCGCGCCGGCGAACCACATCGACAGCCGCCCGCTGCCAAATCTTGCCAGCGCCGATAACGGCGCTTCGGGCGGCGGTCACGGCATGGGTTCCTACCAGCCCGGCGGCGAAGTCACTGGCGCGATCCCGGCCGCGCCGCCGCAGCCGACCTGGACCTGGGACGGCGGCACGCCGGTCACGGTCGGGCCGGGGCAAACCATCGAAAGCATTGCGCGGGAGCACGGCGTGCCCGTCGCCGCCCTCATGGAAGCCAATCACCTCACGAGCGCCGCCTCGGTCTATCCGGGCGAGCATCTCGTCATTCCGCGTTATCGCCCGGCCACGGCGGCCACGGCGGCCACGGCGGCCGCGCTGCCGCCGCAAACGCGCATCGCATCGACCGCGCCGGCGGTAACCGCGCCCTACGCGCCGCCACGCGGCGGCTTGGTGGCGCCCCCGGGCGTGCACGTCGTGGCGCCCGGCGAAACGCTCAACAGCATCGCGCGGCTCTATGGCAAGCCGGTCACGGTCATCGCCAAGGCCAATAGTATTCCGCCGGACTCGAGGGTGAGGGTGGGCGAGCACATCGTCATTCCGGAGATGGGCGAGCATCCGGCGTCGGTTGCGCCGCGCGCCGAGGCGCCGGTCGCGACGCCCAGCACAGTCGCGACGATCGAGTCGCCCCACAGTGCGCGGCTCGCCACGCCGAGTGCGCCCGCGGCAGAGGATAATCCAGTCAAGGCCGAACAAGCCGCGAGCGCCATGCCGAGCTTCCGCTGGCCGGTGCGCGGCCGGATCATCGCCGCGTTCGGAGCGAAGCCGAACGGCTTGCAGAATGACGGCATCAATCTGGCGGTTCCGGAAGGCACGCCCGTCAAGGCAGCCGAGGACGGCGTCGTCGCCTATGCCGGTAGCGAGCTCAAAGGTTACGGCAATCTGGTCCTGGTGCGCCACGCCAATGGCTTCGTCACCGCTTACGCGAATGCCAGTGAAATTCTGGTCAAGCGCGGCGAAACCGTCAAACGCGGTCAAGTGATTGCCAAATCCGGCGAGACCGGCAACGTCACCTCGCCGCAACTTCACTTCGAAATCCGCAAAGGCGCGACGCCGGTTGACCCCGCCCAGTATTTAAGCGGCGCCTGAGATCGGAAGTCAGACGACAAATAGTTCTTCCCTTACCTGTCTGTTCTCACCCCCAGCCTTCCCGCAAGATCCTGCACATACTGCCACGCCACGCGGCCGGAGCGCGCGCCGCGCGTCGTCGCCCATTCGAGCGCGTCGCGGCGCAGCTCAGCGCCCGCGAACGGCACGCGGTAATGGGCGATGTAGCTATCGACCATGGCAAGATATTCGTCCTGGCTGCAGCGGTGGAAACCGAGCCACAGCCCGAAACGGTCCGACAGCGAAACTTTCTCCTCGACGGCCTCGCCGGGATTGATCGCGGTGGCGCGCTCGTTCTCCATCATATCGCGCGCCATAAGGTGACGGCGGTTCGACGTCGCGTAGAAGATGACGTTCTCCGGCCGCCCTTCGATGCCGCCTTCGAGCATGGTCTTGAGCGATTTGTACGACGTATCTTCGGCGTCGAAGGAGAGGTCGTCGCAGAACACGATGAAGCGCGGCGACGCGTCGCGCAGAACGGTCATCAGCTCCGGCAGCGACTCGATGTCTTCGCGGTGAATTTCGATCAGTTTTAGTCCGGCGGCGGGACGCGTAGCGCCGATCGCGGCATGGGCGGCCTTGACCAACGAAGATTTTCCCATGCCGCGCGCGCCCCACAACAGCGCGTTGTTGGCCGGCAGGCCACGGGCGAAGCGCTCGGTATTTTCGACTAGGAGATCGCGCACCCGATCGATGCCCTTGAGCAGCGACATGTCGACACGGTTGACGCGGCGAACCGCCGCGAGTTTGCGGCCTTCGGGGTGCCAGACGAAGGCTTCGGCGACGGAAAAATCAGGCGTCGCTGGTGCCGGCGGAGCCAACCGTTCCAGCGCGACGGCTATCCGCGTGAGGAGCTCGATATTGCCGTTTCCGGCAATGTGCTTGCCGGACCCGGGGCCGGCGACCTTTTTTGTCGTCTTTTTGCTGGAACGCGGAGGAGATTTGGCCATGTTTGCACAATGTTTGCACCGGGTTGCGGCCATCCCCTTAGCGGGGCTGCGGCACGCTCGCAAGCTTGCCAAAGCGCGCCCGCAACATTGCAATTGGGCCAACGGCAGCTATAGTCCGCGCGATTTTGCGCGCAAAAGCGGCCCTTTATCCGGGCGGCGCGCTTCACTGCCGCCCCCCTCGGAGGAACAATGTTCATTACGCCCGCATTCGCGCAAAGCAATCCATTAAGCGGCCTGTTCGGCGGCGACTCGGGCGGCATGATCACGTCGTTCATGCCACTTATCCTGATCATCGTGATTATGTACTTCCTGATCCTGCGCCCGCAGCAGCGGAAGGTGAAACAGCACCAAGAGATGGTCAAAGCGCTGCGCCGGGGCGATACCGTGATCACCAATGGCGGTCTCGTCGGCAAGGTCACCAAGGTGGTGGACGACGACCAGGTCGAGGTCGAAATCGCCGACGGCGTGCGGGTGCGGCAGATGCGCTCCATGATCAACGACGTGCGCGCCAAGGGCGAGCCGGTGAAGGACGATGGCGCGAGCTGATCGCGCGTTCGTAACGAGGAAATTCAAAGTCCATGTTGTTTTTCACGCGGTGGAAGGCGGCGGCTATTCTGGCTACGGCGCTGGTCGTGTGCCTGTTTGCGGTGCCGAACTTCTTTCCCGAAAGCGTGGTCCAGCATTGGCCGAACTGGGCGCAGCGCCACATTGTGCTCGGTCTCGATCTGCAAGGCGGATCGAGCCTGCTGCTCGAAGTCGATACCAACTCCGTGCGCAAGGAGCGGCTGCAGGCGCTCGACGAAGACGTGCTGCGTGTATTGCGCGAGGCGCGCGTCCCCTTTACCGGCCGCGCGGTTCGCGGCGGCAGCGTGGAAGTCCACATCACCCGCGCGACCGACGTCGATAACGCGCTCAGCAAGCTGCGCGCGTTGTCTCAGCCCATGTCCGGCCTCCTCGGCAGCACGGGGCAGCGCGACGTCGACGTGACTGAAAACGCCGGCCTGATCACGCTGACGCCGACCGAACCGGCCGTCACCGAACGTATCCGTCAGGCCGTCGATCAGTCGATTGAGATCATCCAGCGCCGCGTTAACGAGCTTGGCCTCGTCGAGCCGAGCATCCAGCGCGAAGGCATCGACCGTATCCTGGTGCAGGTGCCGGGCCTGCAGGATCCGACGCGGCTGAAGGAGATGTTGGGCAAGACCGCGAAGCTCGATTTCCGCATGGTCGATCTGTCGATGACGCCCGAGCAGGCGCTGGCTTCGCACCCGCCGGAGGATTCCGAAATTCTCGATGGCCAGCAGCCGGGCCAGAAATTCCTTATCGAGAAGCGCGTCCTTGTCTCCGGCGGCGACCTCGTCGACGCGCAGCCGGGTTTCGACCAGCGCACCAGTGAGCCGATCGTCAGTTTCCGCTTCAACTCATCGGGCGCGCAAAAATTTGCGGTGGCGACACAAGCCAATGTCGGCAAGCCTTTTGCGATAGTTCTCGACAATAAGGTTATCTCGGCGCCGGTGATCCGCGAGCCGATCCTCGGCGGGTCCGGGCAGATTTCCGGGAATTTCACGGTTCAGTCGGCGAACGACCTCGCCATCCTGCTGCGCGCCGGCGCGTTGCCGGCGCCGCTGACGATCATTGAAGAGCGCACGGTGGGACCGGGTCTCGGCCAGGATTCCATTAATGCCGGCGAGCATGCGGCCTATGTCGGCGCGGCGCTGGTCGTCGTCTTCATGTTCGCGACCTACGGCCTGTTCGGGCTATTCGCCAACATCGCGGTTACGATCAACATCGCCATGATCTTCGGCGTGCTGTCGCTGCTCGGCGCCACGCTGACGCTTCCGGGAATCGCCGGCATCGTGCTCACGGTGGGTATTGCCGTGGATTCAAACGTTTTGATTTACGAGCGCATTCGCGAGGAGGTGCGCGCGGGACGTAGCGCGATCAACGCCATCGACGCCGGCTTCACCCGCGCGCTCGCCACCATCCTCGACTCCAATATCACGACCTTCATTGCCGCGGCAGTCCTGTTCTATATCGGCACCGGACCGGTGCGCGGCTTCGCCGTGACGCTCGGTGTCGGCATCCTCACCACGCTGTTCACCGCCTTCACTCTGACCCGGCTGATCGTGGCTTATTGGGTCCGCATGTGGCGGCCGCGCACGGTGCCGATATGAGCGCGGTCAAAGTGGAAACCGGCTTTGCGCCTTCGCGAAGCCCGCTTCGGCGGGCGAAGCAAGGTCGCGAAAGACCAAGCTCAATCTAAAAAACCTCGTTTGAAAGAAGTCCAGTGCGCCTCCTTCGCATCGTTCCCGACAATACCAAGTTCGACTTCATGCGCTTTCGGCGCATTAGCTTTCCGATATCGGCGATGCTGTCGATCGTGGCGATTTTGCTGTTCTTTTATCATGGCCTGAATTTCGGCATCGATTTCATCGGCGGCACCCTTGTTGAAGTGCAGACCAAGGCGGGGCCGGCCGACCTCGCCAAGATGCGCTCGACCATCGGCTCGCTTCATCTCGGCGATTTTCAGCTCCAGCAGTTCGGCGCGCCGAACGACGTGTTGATCCGCATTTCCGAGCAGCCGGGAGGCGATGCGGCGCAGCAGGCGGCAGTGCAGACGGTCCGCGACGCGCTCGGCGATAGCGTGGATTACCGTCGCGTCGAGGTGGTCGGGCCAAGCGTGTCCACCGAGCTGCTCTCGTACGGCACGATTGGCCTTGTGCTCGCGATCGTGGCGATCCTGATCTATCTGTGGTTCCGTTTCGAATGGCAGTTCGCGCTCGGCGCAATGATCGCCAACGTCCACGATTTGGTGCTCACCGTGGGGTTCATGTCGCTGACCCATATCGATTTCGATCTCACCAGCATTGCGGCGCTGCTCACCATTCTCGGCTATTCGCTCAACGACACGGTGGTGATCTACGACCGCATCCGCGAAATGCTGCGTCGCTATAAGCGCATGCCGATGCCCGATCTGCTCAATGCCTCGGTCAATGCGACGCTGTCGCGCTCGATCGTCACCCACGTGACGGTGGCGATGTCGCTTCTGGCCTTGCTGCTGTTTGGCGGCCAAGCGATTCACAGCTTTACCGCAACCATGATGTTCGGCGTCGTGCTGGTCGGCACCTATACCTCGGTATTCATCGCTTCGCCGATCCTGATCTATCTCGGCGTCGGCGCGGGCCGCATGGGCGGCGCGGAAGAGCCCGAACCGCCGGCCGCGGTAACGGCGACTGCGCCGACGCGACGCGCGCGAGCGCGGCGCTAGTGCGGTGGAACAGCCCCACCTGCCGCGCCAAGCGCCGATCGACGCGCATGGCGGCGGCGGTTTCCGCTTTGCCGGCATGTCGCACCGCGGCTCGTTGCTTTGCCTGCCGGACGGCATTTGGGCCTGGCCCGTCGCTACGCCATCGGCGCTGACGGACGAGATGCTGTCGCTCGTGTTCGCCGGCGCCGACGCCTTGGACTTCTTTATTCTCGGCACCGGCAATGCGCCGTGGCTCATGCCGGAACCGTTGCGGCTGCGCTTTCGCGACGCCCACATCTCGGTCGATACCATGACGACCGGGCCCGCGCTGCGCACTTACAACGTGATGCTGCTCGAAGGCCGGCGCGTCGGCGCCGGTCTGATCGCGATCGAGTAATGCTACACTCCCTGCATGCAGGATGCGTTCGCCCATTGCTCGGAACTTGTCCGTGGCGCAGATCGCGATCGCTTTCTCGCGGCGCTGTTTGCGCCGGTGCAGCATCGCGACGCGCTGTTTGCGCTCTATGCGTTCAATATCGAGGTGGCGCGGGTGCGCGAGGTGGCGCGCGAAGCGCTGCCCGGCGAAATCCGCCTGCAGTGGTGGCGCGAGGTGCTGAGCGGCGAGCGCGGCGAAGAGGCGAGCGCCAATCCGGTGGCGGCGGCGCTGCTCCGCGCCATCGAGCGGCACCGACTTCCGACGGGCAAGCTCCTTGATCTCATCGAAGCGCGCCGCTTCGATCTTTACGACGAGCCGGTGGCCGGAACTTGCCGATCTCGAAGCCTATGCGAGGAGAACATCTGCAATTGTGATCGACGCCGCCGCGCAAATTCTCGGCGTCGACGCCGAGCCGGCCGCGGACCCTGCCGGCATAGCCTATGGCATTACCGGACTTATGCGCGCCTTTCCGCTTCACGCCGCGCGCCATCAGCTCTACCTGCCGACGGACCTTCTTGCGATTCACGGCGTCGATCCGCGCCAGATATTTGCCGGCCAATCGTCGGCCGGCCTCAATGCGGCATTCGCCGAATTACGCGAGCTGGCGCGGCGGTATCTCGCGGCGGCACATGAACGGATAATGGCCTTGCCGCGCGATGCGCACCCGGCATTTCTTCCCGTTGCCCTGGTGCGCCCGTGGCTCGATCGTCTGGAGCGCGGCGATGCTTTCGCGCCCGCTGAAATTTTACCGTGGCGGCGGCAATGGCTGATCTGGCGCGCGGCGCGCAAGCCTGAGCGGATCGCGGGCTAAAACGCAAACCTGTCGCGCAGATTGCGCCGGTCGGACACGATGCGGCCGACGATCGCGCGCTCGGCATCGGTCTTGATCAGCGGGTCGATCAAATCGAGCTGATTCATCGCCACCAGTTCGAGAATCTCGCTGCGCACCTCGCCTTGCGCATCGCGCGGCAAGCCCTCGACGACTTGCAGGTGCTCCGGTCTCGTGGCGCCGAGAAAGTCGTTAAGCTCTTGATCGCTCGCACTGCCCTCGACGAAGGCATAGAGGCCGGTGCCGGCGCGGCGATCGGGATAGGGGACGATGGCGACGTCGCGCACCTGCGGATGGGCGCGCAGCCGCGCCGCGATGGCGGGCGCCTCGTGCACGAAGCGCACGCCGCGGCCCTCGCGGTCGGTAAAATTCAAGCCGCGCGTGATGGCGTAATAAACCTTCTTTCCCGTCGCCATCCAGGCGCGGGTAATGAAACTTTTCCGCGCGAGGACGCGGCGTTCGGCGGCGGTTAGCGCGTCGGGCGCGTAGCGGCGTTTGTGCTTGAGGAGATGCCGCAAGTCTTCGTAGCGGGCGACACGGAACAGGGCATTGCGGCGGCGAAAGCAGGCGGCGAGCTGGAAGTCCGTCAGAAACGCGCGGCCGTGTTCGCCGTCTTGAGCGTAGAGCCAGTTCTGTTCCTTGGCGAGATCGTTGTGGGCGATGCCGGCGCGATGGAGTTTGCGCAATGCCGACTTCGCCGAGCGGAAATAGGCGGCATCGCCGTAGGGCTTGGCGATGTGCAGCGGCACGCCGTCGATCCAGCCGCGCACCAAGACACGCCGCCTGGCAAACAGGAGCGGTGGCGCGACGCCGAGCGGCTTGGCTAGCGCAAGCGCTTTGCGTTCGCGCCGGAATAGCTCGTAGGCCACGATGCGGCTCCACCACGGCACGCCGTCGAGCCGGCGCAGCACCGCGTCGACCTCGCCGCTCTCGGTGCGAAAGCGGCCGCGCTCGATGGTGGAAAACACATCGCGCTTGAGCACGGTGGCGGAACGCCAGCGGCCGCCGAGTTCGTCGGGAATATCATCCATGCGCGCTTCTAACACGGAGCGGATTACTCCGCCGCTGCGGGGAGGGAGCCGGCGAGCCAAGCCTCGAGGTCGTGGAGCGCGCGGGCGCACAGCGCGCGCTTTTTGGCGATCGCCTTGGCCGGGCCGCGCAGGCGGTTGCCGTTGGTGTGCTTACTCGGCATCCGCGTCAACGGCGGGAATAGCCCGAAATTGACGTTCATCGGCTGAAACGAGCTTGGACCTTCGTCGATCGTCTCGATGTGGCCGCCGGTAATGTGGCCGATCAGCGATCCAATGGCGGTAGTCGGCGGCGGCAACAATGCCCGCTCGCCGAGCCGCTCCGCCGCCGCGAAGCGGCCGGCGAGGAGGCCGATCGCCGCCGACTCGACGTAGCCCTCGCAGCCGGTGATCTGGCCGGCAAAGCGCAACCGCGGCATCGCTTTCAGCCGCAGCGTCGCGTCGAGCAGTTTCGGCGAATTGAGGAACGTATTGCGGTGCAGTCCGCCGAGCCGCGCAAACTCGGCCTTGCCGAGGCCGGGTATAGTCCGGAAGATCCGCACCTGCTCGCCGTGCTTCAGCTTGGTCTGGAACCCCACCATGTTGAACAAACTGCCAAGCTTATTGTCCTGGCGCAGTTGCACCACCGCATAAGGTTTGACGTCTGGCTGATGCGGATCGGTGAGGCCGAATGGCTTCATCGGTCCATGGCGCAGCGTTTCGCGTCCGCGCTCGGCCATCACTTCGATCGGCAGGCAGCCGTCGAAATACGGCGTTGCGGTCTCAAAATCGTGGAAGGCAACCTTGTCGCCGGAGTTAAGCGCGTCGACAAACGCGTCGTATTGCGCGCGCGTCAGCGGGCAATTGATGTAATCGGCGCCAGAGCCGCCGGGCCCGGCCTTGTCATAGCGCGACTGAAACCACGCGATGTCAAACGCGATCGAGTCGCGGTGAACGATCGGCGCAATGGCATCGAAGAACGACAGCGCGTCTTCGCCGGTGATGCTGCGTATTGTCTGAGCCAGCGCCGGCGAGGTCAGCGGGCCGGTAGCGACTATGACGCTGTCCCATTGCGCTGGCGGCTCGGCGATTTCCGACCGCTCGATCTCGACGAGCGGCTCGGCTTCCAGCGCCGCGGTGATCGCGGCGGCGAAAGCGTCGCGATCGACGGCGAGCGCGCTGCCGGCCGGCAGCTTGTTGAGATCGGCCGCGCGCATAACCAGCGAGTCGAGCCGGCGCATCTCGGCATGCAGAAGGCCGATCGCGCTGCCCTCAGCGTCATCGGAGCGGAACGAATTGGAACAAACCAGCTCGGCAAAGTGTCCGGTCTTGTGCACGGCAGTCGCGCGCGAAGGGCGCATTTCGTGCAGCACAACAGGGACGCCGCGGCGCGCGAGCTGCCAGGCGGCCTCGGAACCCGATAGCCCGCCGCCAACGACATGAACTGGCCGTGAAGAACGCATCATATTTCAAAACTAGGCGCGTCGCGGCTAGCCGACAATGAGAAAAAGGGGGACGACGAGCGCTGTTGGCTCAAAAAGGCCGCTCTGCTATAGGCGGGGCGTTGCAAACGCTTCTACTGAGGCCAACCGAGGCTAGCCGCAGATGTCCGTTGACACCGCTACCGTCCGCCGTGTCGCGCACCTTGCGCGCATTGCGGTCGTGGAGGACGAGGTGGAAAATCTTCAGGGCGAACTCAACGCCATCTTGGCATTTGTCGAGCAGTTGGGCGAGGTAAATGTCGAGGGCGTCGAGCCGATGACGTCGGTTACGCCCATGGCGATGAAGATGCGCGAGGATAGGGTCACCGACGGCGGCATTGCAGATGCCATCACCGCCAATGCGCCGGCCCATGAGCATCACTTCTTCCTCGTACCCAAAGTGGTGGAATGATGTGCCTTGCCTGTGAACAAGACGCCATCTGGCTCGCCTATCTCGAGAGTCAGGGTTTGCTAAAACCCGACGACCCGGCCGCAGTCGATGCCCTGTTTGCCGATTTTCCGGTTCAGCCGCTACCGGTGCAGAACGATTGGGACAAACCGACGCCTGAAGCGCCGGCTGCGACGGCGTCGAAGACCGCGGCTAACAATCCATTTTCCTGCGACGATCCCACCGGCGAATGACCGATCTCACTGCGCTCACGCTGGCGCAGGCGCGCGATGCGCTGCGCAAAAAGGAATTTTCCGCACTCGAACTTGCCGACGCACATCTCTCCGGCATCGGCAAGGCGCGCGCGCTGAATGCGTTCGTGCTGGAAACGCCGGATCGCGCTCGCGACATGGCGCGCGCTTCGGATGCGCGGCTTAGGAAAGGCGAGGGCGGTCCGCTCGAAGGCCTGCCGCTCGCGATCAAGGATTTGTTCTGTACCGACGGCGTGCGCACAACGGCCTGCTCGCACATTCTGGATAACTTCATTCCGACCTACGAGTCGACCGTTACCGCAAATCTGTGGCGCGACGGCGCGGTTCTGCTCGGCAAGACCAACAATGACGAATTCGCCATGGGCTCGTCGAACGAAACGTCCTATTTCGGCCCCGTCGTATCGCCATGGCGGCGGCGCGGCTCGGACTTGAAGCTGGTGCCCGGCGGATCTTCCGGCGGTTCGGCGGCGGCGGTGGCAGCCGGCGTGTGCGTCGGCGCGATCGGGACCGACACCGGTGGCTCGATCCGCCAGCCCGCTGCGTTTTGCGGCATCGTCGGATTGAAGCCGACCTACGGCCGCTGCTCGCGCTGGGGCATCGTCGCGTTTGCGTCCTCGCTCGATCAGGCCGGCCCGTTTGCGCGCACGGTGCGCGACTGCGCAGTCCTGCTGCGCTCGATGGCCGGCCATGACCCGAAGGATACGACCTGCATCGATCTGCCGGTGCCCAACTACGAAAAAGCCGTCGGCGGCTCGGTCAAAGGCATGCGCATCGGTATTCCGAAGGAATACCGGGTTTCCGGCATGGCGGCGGAAATCGAAACGCTGTGGCAGCGGGGCGCGCAATGGCTCAAGGACGCCGGCGCCGAACTGGTCGACATTTCGCTGCCGATGACTAAATACGCGCTGCCAGCCTATTACATCGTGGCGCCCGCCGAGGCTTCGTCAAATCTCGCGCGCTACGATGGCGTGCGCTACGGCCTGCGCGTTCCGGGCCGCGATGTCATCGACATGTATGAGCACACGCGCGCGGCGGGTTTTGGCAAGGAAGTGCGCCGTCGTATCATGATCGGCACCTATGTGCTGTCGGCCGGCTATTACAACGCCTATTACCTGCAAGCGCAGAAAGTGCGCACGTTGATCAAGCGCGATTTCGAAAAGTGCTTTGCCGATGGTGTTCACGCCATCCTGACGCCGACCACGCCTTCGGCCGCTTTTGCCATCGGCGAAAAGGGCCGCGTCGACCCAATCGAAATGTATCTCAATGACATATTCACCGTGACCGTGAACATGGCCGGGCTGCCGGGACTTTCGGTGCCGAGCGGGCTCGATGCCCAGGGCCTGCCACTCGGCTTGCAACTAATCGGCCGGCCATTCGAGGAAGAGACGTTGTTTGCACTTGGCGCAGTGATCGAGCAGGCGGCGGGGAGTTTTCAACCGAAGCCGTGGTGGGGCTGATCTTTCATTGCAATCCAAGCCGATCATGAACCCGTCAGCGTTCAAGCGCAGTCTCGCCGCCAAAAACCCGCCGGGCGGTATTTCTCCCGCGCTCCTGGCGTTGTGGTGGGCCGGCAAGGATGACTGGGACAAGGCGCATGAGATCGCCATGAACGAGGAAGGTGCGGACTGCGCCTGGGTCCATGCTTACCTTCACCGCGTCGAAGGCGATCTGGACAATGCCGGCTATTGGTACCGGCAGGCGCGCCGCAAAGCGGCAACCGGCGACCTCGCCGTGGAATGGGTGGCGATTGCCGGCGCACTTCTAGAAACCTGAACGGCCGAATCGGTTGCGGCGCTCACGCGCGCCCGAGTTCCGTCAACTGCGATCGAATGTCTTGCGATATGTTTTGCCACATGAGTGTAGTCACATCGCTCTTGCCACATGACACAATCCACTTGGAAGCGCTCGATAAACCGGTCGGTTTGAGCTCGGTTCATAGCGGTTCTGCCTGGACAGTACCGGCGCGAGATGGCATCACGTCGTTGAGCAATAGCGAACGGGCAGCCGGCAATGAAAACCTTTCTGCTGCGGTTGTTTACTTGGTGGAACGGCCAGACGTTCGGCACGCAGTGGTGGACGTGGCTCTACGGTGCATTTGTCGGCGAGGATGAATTCGGCAATCGCTATTACCGGACCAAGGGGGGCAAAATCGATCCGACGCTCGGTCTCGAGCGCCGCTGGGTGATTTACCGCGGCCTCGCCGAGCCCTCGATGGTGCCGCCAAGCTGGCATGGTTGGCTGCATCACACCGTGGATGCGCCGCCGACACAGGAAGCGGCGAAGACATATCGCTGGGAGAAACCGCATCGCCCGAATCTGACCGGTACAGCCGCTGCGCAGCGACCGAGCGGATCGACGCTGGCGCAGGGCCGTCGCCCCAAGGCAACCGGCGACTACAAGGCGTGGAATCCAGGAAATCAGTAAGCTGGTACCAGGCTCGGGAAAATAAATCAGCCTCTGAGCTTGACCCCTGTTTTCGCCTTATTCGACATGTTAACGGGGCAAGACGGAAATACGCCTCAACCCAGACTGCGCATAGAATTGATGGCCCGAATCGCCGCACTTTTGGTCGTGATCGGCGCGACGCTCGCCGCTGGGCCGGTTCAGGCCCAGTCAGGCAACATTTTCAGCGACTTGCCGCCGCGTCCGCCGGCTGACGTGCCGAACGGGCCGTTCCCGGCTCAGCCACCGCCGGTGCAGTATCCGGGGCAATACCCGTCCCAGCAACAATATCCCCCGCAGCAGCAATCTCCGCCCCCGCAGCAATACCCGGCACAGCGGCAATACGCACCCGCACAAAGTCCGGTGGCGCGTGGACCGTCCAGTATCCAAGCGCAGCCACTGCCGCCGCCTCCAGGCGCATCGCTTGCCCCCGCGAGCGCAAATCGGGGGAATGCGCCCGCGCCCGCATTACCTCCTGGCGCCGCCACTTTGCCTGCGCCGGCCAATCCGGCAGCCCCGCAGCAGTCCGATACGTCGCAACCGGCCAGTTCACCGGGCCAGGAGAACGATACGACCGTCGTCGAGACGCCGACCGAAAAGATCGAGAACGGCCGCGCGGAGTTTGCCGGTCTCGACAAAATCACCGGCCGCACCATTAAGTTCGATTCGGCGATCGGGGAAACGGTGCAATTCGGCGCGCTGCAAGTCACGGCCCGGGCCTGTAACACCCGGCCGCCGACTGAGCCCACCAATACCGACGCGTTTGTCGAAGTCGACGAAGTGACGCTGCAGGGCGAGATCAAGCGCATCTTCACCGGCTGGATGTTCGCCTCGAGCCCCGGTCTCAACGCCGTCGAGCATCCGGTCTACGATGTCTGGCTGACGGGATGCGAACAGCCTTTGACCGGCCCCGTTGCGGAATCGACACCGTTTCCTCCTCCGCCGGGCACTCCTGGACCAGCGGACAATTCCGCACCGGCTCCGCAAGCGCCGGTGCGCCAAACTCTGCCGCCGCGCCGGCCTGCTAATCCGCCGCCACCTGAGCCGGTGCCGTCGACGGACGATTGAGCCCCGATCATCCCACCGCAAGCTGCGCCAGCACCGCATTGCCGGAGACCGGTCGATCGAGCGCGAGCGCCGCAAAATCTCCCTCGCCGACAAGCGCGGCGTCGAGCAGCTTGTGATAAACCGGCCGCGACACTTCGACGGCGCCGAACGTTTGCAGATGTTCGGTGACGAATTGAGTGTCGAGCAGCCGGTAATGTCCGGCCTTGAGCCGCGCAACGAGATGCACGAGCGCGATTTTGGAGGCGTCGCGCGCGCGATGGAACATGCTCTCGCCGAAAAATGCGCGGCCGAGACTGACGCCATAGAGGCCACCGACCAGTTCCTCGCCGTCATATACTTCGACGGTATGGCAATCGCCGCGCTCGTAGAGCTTGCGGTAGAGACTGCGAATGCGGGTATTGATCCAGGTTCGGCTCCGTCCCGGCCTCGGCTCTGCGCAGCCGTCGATGATTGCATCGAAGTTGCGATCGACGACCACGGCGTACCGGCTGGACCGCACCGTGCGCGCCAGGCGGTCCGGGACATGAAATCGATCGAGGGGAATAATTCCGCGCTTTTCCGGTTCTATCCAATAGAGCGCCGGGTCCTCGGCGCTCTCCGCCATAGGAAAGATGCCGCAGGAATAGGCCTTCAGCAGCACCTCGGGCGTGATGTCGATGAACGCGGATTCGCGGCTCGCCATGCGGTTCGTTTAACCGGCTCACGCCACCTGGTTCAAGAGGCGGCATCTATGGTAACGCGGGCGCAACGCTCGTGCGAACAATCAAATGCTCGGAGAATACGTATGTTCCGATCTTCCGTCGGCGTCGTATGCGGCACATTCGCCGCAATGCTTGTGTTGTTCACTTGCGGTCTTGCGTCACGCGCGTTCGCCCATGTGACGCTCGAGCAGCGCCAAGCACCGGTCGGCACGTCCTATAAGGCCGTATTTGAAGTCCCACACGGTTGCGATGGCTCGACGACGACTGCGATCCGTGTGCGAATCCCTGACGGCGTTCTCGACGTCAAGCCGATGCCAAAGCCGGGTTGGACGATCAATATCGTCAAGGGCAAATACGCCAAGGCCTACAGTCTCTACCACGCCCAAGTCAGCGAAGGCGTGACCGAGATCGACTGGACGGGCGGCAGGTTGCCTGATGAGTATTATGACGAGTTCGTGTTTCAGTCGTTCCTTTCCGGTGATCTGCAAGCTGGTCAGATGCTGTACTTTCCGGTCGTGCAGGAATGCGAAAAAGGCGTTCACCGCTGGATCGAAATTCCGACCCGGGGCTCGGATTATCCCGAGCCTGCGCCTGGATTAAAACTCCTGCCGAAGCCGTGACGCTCTATTTCCGCCCGCGCTTGCTGTGTTTCGGCGCGGCGCTGGCGACGGTGCTTCTCATTTTTGTGCCGGCGCGGCCGGCATGGGCGCACGCATCGTTGCTGTCGGCATTGCCCGCCGACGGCGTTACGATTTTCGATCCGCCTAAAACCTTCCGGCTCGAGTTCAACGAGCCTGTGTCTCCGCTTGTGATGAGGCTCGTGCGGCCCGATAGCGAGATCGTGCCGCTGACGAATGTGAGTGCGACAAATAACGCGGTCACAATTACGGCGCCGCCGATGCCGCTCCAGGGAACTTACGTATTGAGTTGGCGCGTGATCTCGACGGACGGCCATCCGGTCGGCGGCGTCGTTAGTTTCTCGATCGGACACCCGACGAACGGCGTCATCGCGCCGCGGCCGGTCGGCGCGACGGCGGTGCATATCGCGCTCTGGCTTACGCAATTTATTCTGGCTGTCGGACTTTTTGTCGGCGCCGGCGGTGCGGCGTTCGACGCTTGGCTCGCCGAAGGTCCACCACCTGGAAAGAAAGTATTCATCGCCCTCATGATCGGCGCGTTCTTTGCGGCGGTCGCTTCGCTGCCGCTGCAGGGCCTTGACGCATTGGCAGAGCCGCTCGCGGACGCCTTCCAGCCATCCGTTTGGGTTCAAGGCTACGAAACCTCGTGGGGCTCTACGGTAATCCTCGCGCTGGCGGCATTGGTTGCCGCCCTCATCTCGCTCACGCTCGAAAATCGGTTTCTGGCGAGGGCGCTGAGTGCAGCCGCGATTGCTGAAATCGGCTTTGCCTTTGCTGCGAGCGGACACGCCAGCACGACGGCGCCACGGCTTCTGACTACTCCTACGGTTTTCTTTCACATTGTCTGCATTGCGCTGTGGATCGGATCGCTGTTGCCGCTGACCTTGGCCGTGCGCGCCGGCGATCGCGCCGCGCTCGATCGCTTTTCGCGCCTAATCCCGGGGCCGCTGTTCCTCCTCGTTGCCACTGGCATTGTGCTCAGTGTTGTCGAGTTGGATCGGCCCGACGCGTTGTGGACCACAAATTACGGCATAGTGCTGTCCGCCAAGCTCGCGATCGTGCTCGAGCTGCTCGCGCTTGCAGCACTGAACCGTTATGCACTGATGCCTCGAACTCGAGACGACAGGAACGCGCCGACTGGTACAGGTTATTGCTGCCGAGTTCGTACTGGCCTTGACCATCCTCGGAGTTGTCGGGCTGTGGCGCTTCACGACGCCGCCACGCGCGCTTGCCGCCGCCGAAACGACCTATATTCATTTCCACGGCGAACGGGCGATGGCGCAAATCGATTTGAGGCCCGTGCGGGACCGTGGCGCTTCGCTCAGCATCGCAATCACCGATGATGACCTTAATCCCGTCGCGGTCAAAGAAGTCGACCTTGTCATCTGGAACCCGACTGCAGGCATCGAGCCGATCCGGCGCAGCGCGGTTTTTGTCGGCGGGTCGCTGTGGCGCGTCAGCGGCCTCCACATACCGGTTGCCGGGGTCTGGCGGATGCGGGTCGAAATTTTGATCAGCGACTTCGATAAAGTCATGCTCGAAGACAACGTGGAATTGCCGCGCGCGCCGTAATTCGCGGAACTCCAACGGCCGCTAACGGACTGCAAAGCATAATTCAGTACGTTTTTCTCCAGCTTGAACCCTTCCACGCAATTGGCGTTAGGCGTCTAGGGATGCCATGGAACCGAGCGTTAGAGTGAGCGAGCCGATCCACGTACTGTTTGTCGAGGACGAGTTCCTCATCAGCGAATGGGTTTCGCAATCTTTGTCGGAGCAGGGATTTGACGTGCGGGCGGTGACGAACGCCGCCGATGCTTTGCAACATCTCGCCTCGGTGCCGGTAGATGTTCTGTTCACCGATATCAATTTGCCGGGCGGCATGGACGGTGCGGCGCTGGCGCGTCGCGCCCGCGAAATGCAACCCAATCTGCCCGTCGTGTACGCCTCCGCGCGCGCCACGCTCCTCAAGCAGGATGCGCGCGTGCCGGGCTCCATTGTCGTGCCGAAGCCCTATGAGCCGGCGCTGGTCGGCCGGCTCCTAACCGCCGCTACCAATGCGGCCACGGCGGCAATCCCCGCCTAGGAACCTTATCGGTTTTGACGAAATCTACACCGGGCGCTACTCCTCGACACCGCCGCGGGCGAGGAAGTCCTCCAGCCAATGGATGTGATAATCCCCGTCGATGATGTCTTTGTCGCGCGCCAGTGCGCGGAACAAAGGCAGCGTGGTTTCGATGCCGTCGATGACGAACTCGTCGAGCGCTCGCTTGAGGCGCATCAGGCATTCGCTGCGCGTCTTGCCGTGGACGATAAGCTTGCCGACCAACGAATCGTAATACGGCGGAATCGTATAGCCATGATAGACTGCGGAATCGACGCGCACACCGAGCCCGCCGGGCGGATGGTAATGCACGATCTTGCCGGGCGAGGGGCGGAACGACACCGGGTTCTCGGCATTGATCCGGCACTCGATGGCGTGGCCGTGGAACTTGACGTTGCTCTGCGTCAGCTCAAGATCGCCGCCCGCGGCGACGCGGATCTGTTCGAGGATCAGGTCGATGTCGGTGATCATTTCGGTTACCGGATGCTCGACCTGAATGCGCGTGTTCATTTCGATGAAATAGAACTTGCCGTCCTCGTAGAGAAACTCGACCGTGCCGACGCCGAGATATTTGATCTGACGCATCGCCTTGGCGACCGTCTCGCCGATCTCGTCGCGGGTTCCTGCATTCAGCGCAGGGGAGGGGCCTTCTTCCCAGACCTTCTGCTGACGGCGTTGTAAGGAGCAATCGCGCTCACCGAGATGGATGACGCGGCCTTTGCCGTCGCCCAGCACCTGGATCTCAATGTGGCGCGGCCGCTCCAGATATTTCTCGAGGTAGAGCGTATCGTCGCCGAATGCGGACTTTGCCTCGGCACGCGCCGAGAGAAGTGCGCCGGAAAGCTCGCTTTTCTCACGCACGACCCTCATGCCCCGCCCGCCGCCGCCGGCGGCCGCCTTCAGCATCAGTGGGTAGCCGACATCGCGCGCGAGATTGTAAGCATCCTCGCCGGCGCCGACCTCGCCGTCGGAGCCGGGCACGACCGGAATGCCGAGCTCCTTGGCGGTGTGCTTGGCCGCGATCTTGTCGCCCATCAGGCGGATGTGCTCGGGGCGCGGTCCGATGAAGTGGACATTGTGCTCGGCCAAAATTTCGGCAAAGCGCGCGTTCTCAGAGAGAAAGCCATAGCCGGGATGCACGGCATCGGCGCCGGTGATCTCGCAGGCGGCGAGCAGCGCCGGGATGTTGAGATAGCTGTCCTTGGCGGCGGGCGGCCCAATGCAGACGCTCTCATCGGCCAGGCGCACATGCATCGCATCTTCATCCGCCGTCGAGTGCACCGCGACGGTGGGAATGCCGAGCTCCTTGCAAGCCCTCAAGACCCGCAGCGCAATCTCTCCGCGGTTGGCGATGAGAATCTTGTCGAACATCAGCGGGGCTCAAGAACGCGAATGGCAAGTGACGAATAGCGAGTAGCAAGTAGGGTGGGCTAGCGCTTCTAACATCGTCCCTACTCGCTATTCGCCATTACTCAATGATCATCAGCGGCTCGCCGTACTCGATCGGCTGCCCGTCTTCGACGAGAATCTGCAGCACCGTGCCGGCACGCGGCGCCGGAATCTGATTCATCGTCTTCATCGCCTCGATGACGATGAGCGTCTCGCCGGCCTTTACCAAGCTGCCGACTTCGACGAAGGGTCGCGCTGCCGGCCCCGGGCCGAGATAGGCCGTTCCGACCATCGGAGAGGCGACGAGACCGGGATGCTGCGTCGGATCGGCCGCTACCGCGGCCGGCGCCGCCGTGACCGGCGCGCCAAGCGGCGCCTCCGGAGCCCGCGCGCGTGCCGCCGGCGCATTACCGTGGCGGGCGACGCGGATCGACACGCCGTCGCGCTCGAACTCGATCTCGGTGAGGCCGGTTTCGTCGAGCAGCTTCGCCAGTTCGCGGATCACATCGTGATCGACGGCTGGCGCGCTGGATGTCGACGAGCTCCCGGGCTTGCGCGCCACGTTCACTCCTTGGCGTCAAGCATCGCGGCGAGGCCGGTGATGGCCAACGCGTAACCGTTGATGCTGAAACCGCAGATTACGGCGCGGGCGGCCTTCGAAACGTAAGAGTGCCGGCGGAATTCTTCGCGCGCATGGATGTTGCTGATGTGCACTTCGATGACCGGCGCCTCCATGACGAGGAGCGCATCGAGGATCGCAATCGACGTCGTCGTTAAGCCTGCCGGATTGATAACGAGCCCTGCCGCCTTCTCGCCGTATGCCTCGTTTATCCAATCGACGATCTCACCCTCGTGGTTCGATTGGCGAAACACGACGGCAAAGCCGTGTCGCTGCGCCGTCGTTTGACAAAGCTTCTCGACCTCCGCGAGGGTGGCGCGGCCGTAGAGTTTCGGCTCGCGCGTTCCGAGCAGATTGAGATTGGGTCCGTTGAGGACGTAGATGGTTTTCGCCATTGGTGCGCGCTGAGCCGGTCTTCTTCGACGCGGTGAAGGTCCCGCGCCGGGTCCGTTTATAAGGAAGGCCTCCGCAAAGGGGAAGCCGGGGCGTCACCACGATGCGGCCATGGTCCCGGACTCCGCAGGGGATTCCAGACGTTTTGGCAAGCAAGGGCGGAACGCGGCGGGTCGCTTATTCCGACGCCTTGATCTTTTGTTTCAGGTCGTCGAGCCCAACAGCTCCCACAACCACCTCGTCGCCGACCACGTAGGTCGGTGTGCCGCTGACGCCGAGCGCGTCGGCGAGCTTCATGTTCTCGTCGATCGTTGTCTTCACCTCGTCGCTGTCCATGTCCTTCTCGAGGCGGGTCATATCGAAACCGACCTCCTTGGCAACGGCGAGCGCGCGCGCCTTGTCGGCCGGGCCGCGGCCGCCTAGGAGTTTTTGGTGAAACTCGATATATTTTTTTCCCGTCGGGTCCTGCATGTGGGCGGCAACCGCCACGTGAGCGGCCTCGACCGAGCCGGGGCCCAGAACCGGAAATTCCTTTAGCACGAATTTCAGATTGGGATCGGTCTTCAGCAGCGTGAGCATGTCGGGCAGCGCGCGCTTACAGAAAGCGCAATTGTAGTCGAAGAACTCGACCACCGTCACATTGCCTTGCGGATTGCCAAGCACCACCTGGTGCGGCGAATTAAAGATGGTGGCGTTGTTGTTTTTGATCGTTTCGCGCGCCTTGGCCGCATCGGCCTGTTTTTGCTTTTTATCCAGCGCGTCCATCGCGTCCTGCAAGACCTCGGGATGCTCAACGAGGTAGCTCTTGATGATGCCCTCGATTTGCTGGCGCTGATCGGCAGAAAAAGTCTGTGTCGCGAGTGTCTGCGCCGCTGGCGGTGGCGCAGCTGGGGTTTTGCGCGGACGGCGTCAGCGCCGGCCGCGAACGGCGACAGCAGCACCATGGCCGCAATCGGAAATACTATGCGCAGGGTCGAATTCATGTCGATCGTCCTTTTTAAGTTCATTGTCCTATGCGAAGTGGGCTGTCTTTCTGGTTTTTGTTGAAGGCGACGATGTCGTCTGCCCGCACCCAGCCGGGGGAACCGATCGGAAATCTCTGCTTGGCCCGCTCTGCCAGTTCGCGCGCGGTTTTGTTGTCGCCGCGGGCGAATGCGGCCTGCGCCGAGGCGAGATCGGCGTCGGCGAGGTCGTTCCGGCGACCGTACGCCATCGCCAGCGTCGTATAGGCGTCGCCGTCTTCCGGCTCCTTGATCAGCGCGGCGCGAAGGAGCGGGATCGCCTCGTCCGACAGCTTGGGGTCGTGATCGGCGACGAGCGCCTGTGCGAGCAAGATCTGGATAAGCGCTGGAGCGGGGGCGAGCGCCACGGCGCGACGCAGCGGTGGGATCGCCTCCGCCGGGTGGCCGCCTTCCAGCAGCGCCTGACCTTTGAGCTCGTAGAAGTAAGGATCGTTGGGCATCGACGCAATCAAGCCATCGATCTGCGTTATGGCGCTGCTCAAATCGCCGTATCGGTACGTCGAGATCGCCCGCGCGTAACGGGCGGGTAGGCTGGTATCCGTCGCCGGATAACGGCGCTGCACCGCCTCCGGCCGCTCGGTGAAACCATAGAGCTTTGCCCGCATCATGTCGTGGCGGAATTGCAGCTCGGGCGGGTCTTTCGTGTCCCAGTACGGCGACGATTTCGCCAACCCCTCGAGCGCCGCCATGCGTTCTTCGGGCGCCGGATGATTCTGCAAATAAGGATTGGAGCCGTACGCCGCGAATAAGGATTGGTCGGCGAAGCGCTTGAACGTGTCGTACATGCCCTTCGCCGACTGATGGGTCATGGTCAAGAAACGAACGCCGGCATGATCTGCCGATTCTTCCTGGGCACGCTGGTAGGCGAGCAGCGTGCTCATTCCGAGAGCCTGCGGAGCGTTGATGAGCGCGCCGCCGACGTTGCCCATGTCGACGTTGTTGGAATGTGCACCCGCCACCAGGGCGCCGGCGCCGAGCAGCATGCCGACGATCATCGCGGTCTGCACATTCGCCAGCTCCTGGCGCATCTTGGAAAGGTGTCCGCCGACGATGTGGCCGCACTCATGGGCGAACACGCCGATGAGCTGATTAGGCGTCGTCGATTGCATTAGCGCGCCGGTATTCACGAAGATGCGGTGCGCATCCATGACAAACGCGTTGAACTGGGGGTCGTTGATGATGACGACCTGAACGTTTTGCGTGGTGAGACCGGCAACCTTGAAAATCGGCGCCGTATAGTCGCGTAAGAGCTGCTCAATCTCGGCGTCGCGAATCATCGGGATGCCGGCATTGGCTCCCGTCTGGGCCCGCACGGGAAAGCTCGCCAGCGCGACCGCGGCGGCAGTGGCGACTGCAACGGCGCACGAAGCTGGCTTCACCGGTCCTGTCTTGCTAGGAGATCGAACACCAATCATGTCAGGTAAAATTTCATCCCCGCGGTCCCGAGGCGCAAATTATGGATCAGACGGGGTAGGGTCAACACAGAGCCGACGCGTTGCAGATTACAACTATGCGTGACGAAACCCGCCGAATACGGCATCAGCGGGGCGGTGTTACGATCGATGCCCGGGAGCGCGATTTGAGGGCGCTGTGATGCTTGAAAAGGCAAAAAGTCTGCTGCAACCGTCTGCACGCAGCGGCGTGCCGCCGTTTATGGTCATGGACGTCATGGCGGCAGCGGCGCGCCTGGAGGCAAGAGGCCGCCGGATCGTCCATATGGAGGTCGGCCAGCCGGCGGCAGGTGCACCGGCGACCGCGATCGCTGCGGTCCGCGCCGCGCTCTCAAGCGGGCCTCATGGCTATACCGAGACGTTGGGCATCGCTTCGCTGCGGCGGCGCATCGCACGCGCATATTCCGAATGGCACGGTCTCGACATCGATCCGGAGCGTATCGTCGTCACCACCGGTTCTTCGGCCGGCTTTATGCTCGCGTTTCTCGCCGCTTTCGAGACAGGCGATCGCGTCGCGGTGGCAGTGCCCGGCTATCCGCCCTATCGCCACATCCTCACTGCGCTGGGGTGCGAGCCGATCTTCATTGAGACGAGCGCCGATACGCGCTGGTCGATCACCAGCGAGAACCTGCTCGCGCAGCATCGTGAGCGACCGCTCAAGGGCGTGGTGGTTGGCTCGCCCGCCAATCCGACTGGAACAATGATGACTGCGCCGGCGCTTGGCGAATTGATCCGCTGTGCCGAAGCTGCCGGCATCGCCGTCATCTCGGACGAAATCTATCACGGCCTCGATTATGCATTTGCGGCGGAGAGCGCCGCGCGTTTGTCGGCCGACGCGATCGTCATCAATTCGTTTTCAAAATATTTTTGCATGACCGGATGGCGCATTGGCTGGATGGCGGTGCCGCCATCGCTGTTGCGGGCGATCGAGCGATTGCAGCAAAACCTCGCGATCTCGGTCCCGACGCTGTCCCAGATCGCGGCCGAAGCCGCTTTCGATGGCCGCGCCGAATTGGAGCGGATAAAGCACGGCTACGAGGAAAATCGCCGCATCCTGCTCGAAGGATTGCCGCGCGCCGGCCTTACGTCATTCCTGCCGGTCGATGGTGCGTTCTATCTTTACGCCGACATCTCGCGCTTCTCGACCGACAGTTTCGACTTCGCCAAGCGCATGCTCGAGGAAGCAGGCGTGGCGGCGACCCCGGGAGTCGACTTCGATCCGCTCCATGGGCGGAAATTCTTGCGTCTGTGCTATGCCGGCGCGCGCGAAGAGATGCGCGAGGGGGTCGAGCGGATCGGCAACTGGCTTGATGGAAAGATTCGGTTCAAGGGATGAAGAGCGGTGAGTTTACAGGATAGTGCGCTCGTCCTGTTCTCCGGCGGGCAGGATTCGACGGTTTGCCTAGTTTGGGCGCTCGAACGTTTTGCCCGCGTCGAGACGATCGGCTTCGCCTATGGGCAGCGCCACGCCGTCGAGCTCGAAGCGCGTCCGCGCATCCGCGCTGCTCTCGCGGCGCGCTCGGCGCAATGGCGCGCACGGCTCGGCGAGGATCGCGTCGTCCGCATCGATGCGCTTGCTGAAATTTCAGACACCGCGCTTACGCGTGAGATGGCGATTGAAATCTCGGAGTCGGGGCTGCCCACGACATTTGTCCCTGGCCGGAATCTGGTATTTTTTTCCTTCGCCGGCGCGGTCGCCTACCGGCGCGGCATCAAGCACATCATCGCCGGCATGTGCGAGACCGACTTTTCCGGCTATCCGGATTGCCGCGATGACACGATCAAGGCAATGCAGCTTGCGCTGACGCTCGGCATGGACCGCCGCTTCGTCATCCACACGCCGCTGATGTGGATCGACAAAGCCGGCACGTTTGCGCTGGCGCAGGAAATCGGCGGCGACGCGCTGATCGATCTCCTTCTCGCCGAGACCCACACCTGCTATCTCGGCGACCGGCAGCACCGGCACGCCTGGGGCTTCGGCTGCGGCGAGTGTCCGGCCTGCCGGTTGCGTGCGGACGGCTATGCGAAGTGGAAGGCGACATCATGACGACTGAGCTACAGCGCGAGCGAGAGGGAGTGATATTTCTCGTCCTGTTTGCACTCACGATCCCGGCGGCCAATTGGCTGATCGGCCACGTCGGCACCACTTGCATCCCGCACGGCCCCTGTGTGCTGCCCGTCGCACCCGGTCTGATGGCGCCATCCGGCGTAACGATGGTCGGCATTGCGCTCGTTTTGCGCGATCTTGTGCAGCGGCGATTAGGAACGGTCATGTCGGCGCTGGCGATCCTGTTCGGCAGCGCGCTATCGGCGATGTTGGCCCCGGCCGCGCTGGTCGTCGCCTCCGCGATCGCATTCCTGCTTTCCGAATTTGCCGATCTCGCCGTCTATACACCCCTGGCGCGGCGACGGCTCGTCGCGGCGGTCATTGCATCGAGCCTCGTGGGTTTGGTCGTGGATTCGATTGTGTTTCTGTGGCTCGCCTTCGGCTCGCTCGATTTCCTCGCCGGACAAATCGTGGGCAAGGCCTGGATGGTGCTGCTGTCGATTCCTTTCGTGGCGTGGCTGCGCCGGCGCGACGCGCGGCTCGGTATCATGCCGGCATGATTTTTTGAACGCGAGGCGAACGATGAGCGATGCTCTATTCGATATTCTGCGCAAGGTGACCACCGCAACGATCACCACGATGCTGCTGAAGAAAGGCATCCGGCGCTGCTGGATGAACGGTCCAAAGCCGCTCGTCGGCGGCGGAGAGCGCCTCGTCGGTCCAGCTTTTACGTTGCGCTTCGTGCCGGTGCGCGAGGATTTGGCGACGCCGGAAAGCTGGGCCAGTCCGATCTCGACGCGGGCCGCAATCGAGGCCATGCCGGACGGCGTCATTGCGGTCGCCGACGCCATGGGCGTGCCGAGCGCCGGCATATTCGGCGATATCCTTTGCGCGCGCATGAAAAAGCGCAACGTCACGGCGCTGGTCACCGACGGCGTGATGCGCGATCTCTCAGGCGTGCTTACCAGCAAGCTGCCGGTCTGGTGCGCCGGCGTCGCCGCGCCGGCTTCCGTCAACGGCTTGACCTTCGTCGGCTGGCAGGAGCCGATCGCCTGCGGCGGTTGCGCGATCTTTCCCGGCGACGTGATCGTGGCCGACGACGACGGCGCCGTGGTCATCCCACAGGCCTTGGTGGAATTCGTCGCCCACGAGGGCGCCGAGCATGAGCTCTACGAAAGCTGGGTGTTCACCGAGGTAGAGAAGGGCGTCAAGCTGCCCGGCCTCTATCCGCCGAACGACGACGCTAAGGCGCGCTACGCGGCTTGGCGGAAGTCGCGGTCGTAATCATCCGCCCCGCTTCGCGGGGCGGGATGAAAATAGAGCCATGTTCTTCATCCTCGCCAAAACGCTCGGCTTCTTCGCGCTGCCGTCGAATCTCGTGACGGCGATCGGGCTCGTTGGCCTTGTGCTGTTGTGCACGCGATTGCAGCGGCTCGCCAGCTGGCTCGTTGTGACCAGTCTCGTGCTCATCGCCTTTGTCGGGTATTCGCCGCTCGGCAATATTCTCATTTTGCCGCTGGAGCAGCGCTTCCCGCCTTGGGATTCGTCGCAGGATACGCCGGACGGTATCGTCGTCCTCGGCGGCGCGATCGTGCCCGATATATCGAATGCGCGCGGTGCGGTGGCGCTCAACGGGGAGGCCGAACGCATTACAGCCACCGCGGAACTCGCGCGCCGTTATCCCAACGCGCGCATCATCTTCTCCGGCGGCAGCGGTTCACTGCGGTTCGACGCCCCGGCCGAGGCCCCGATCGCGGTGAAGGAACTGGAAGCGCTCGGCGTGGCGCACGACCGCATCACCGCCGACGAACAGTCGCGAAATACGATCGAGAACGCGGTGTTCTCGCGGCTGATCGCCCAACCGAAGCCGGGCGAGCACTGGCTCCTCGTGACGTCGGCGTTTCACATGCCGCGCGCCATCGCTGCATTCCGGGCCGCCGGCTTCCCCGTCGAGGCCTATCCCGTCGACTGGCGCACCCGCGGGCCGATCGACGCCACGCAGCCATTCGCTTCATTGACGACCGGCTTGTCGATAACCGACTACGCCACGCACGAATGGGTGGGCCTCCTCGCCTATAGGTTGACAGGCCGGACTTCGGAATTGTTTCCTGCGCCGTAGTCCCGCGTCGCGAGCGGTGGTTTACCAATCCTTCATTCCTGCGGCTTGATACTTCGTTTTTGCCTCCGTCCTTTTGGGGAAGGACCCTTTATGTCGTCGACCGATATGCCTGCCGCGCTCGTTGAGCCGTCGGCGGAAGCCGTTGCCGAGGCTCCATCAGCCACCAACGAATGGGCCGAGACCGCGCTGACGGTGCTGTTCACCGCCGCGGCAATTCTGTTCATCTCATTTCTGGCTGTCGTAACCGGTCTCGTCTGAGCGTTGCGGCGTCACGCGGCGTGTACGGCGCACGCGCAGCGCGTAGTTAGGATTTCGCATTTGCAAGATCCGGGCTACAGAAGGCCATGCCGCTTCATCTGATCATCGGCAACAAGAACTATTCGTCATGGTCGATGCGGCCGTGGCTGGCGCTCAAGGTCGCAGGAATCGCATTTGAGGAAACGGTGATCTCGCTCGAAGCGCCCGACTTCAAGGCGCGCGTGTCGGCTTTAAGCGGGGCCGGGCGGGTGCCGGTGCTCATCGACGGCGACGTGCGTGTCTGGGAATCGCTGGCAATCCTCGAATATCTGGCGGAAAAGTTCCCCGCCGCCGGCTTGTGGCCGAAGGACGCGGGAGCGCGGGCGCGGGCTCGCGCCATCGCTTCCGAAATGCATGCCGGCTTCCTGCCGCTGCGGCGGCGTCTGCCGATGAACGTGGCGCGGCCGGTCAAACCGCGCGCGCTTGATGACGGCGCGGCGGCCGATGTGGCGCGGATCGATGCGATCTGGAGTGAGTGCCGCACAAAATTCGGCGGTCCATTTTTGTTTGGCCCATTCGGCGCCGCCGACGCCATGTATGCTCCCGTGGTTTGGCGTTTTCACACCTACGCGGTCGAAGTCAGCGCTGCGGCGCGCGCCTATATGCGCGCGATCATGGCGTTGCCGGCGTGGGGCGGGTGGCGCGATGCGGCCCGGCGCGAGCTGTGGGTGCTGCCGCACGACGAGATCGATTGGCCGGAAGTTTTGCGTGAATAATTGCGGCGCGGATGATGCCGATCAGCCGAAACGCTGCTCAAGCTCATTTAGCAGCGGGCGCTGATAGGCGAGGATCTTCGCCAGGGCGATCGGCAGTGGGAAATAGGCGATACGGTCGATTTCCGGAAAGCTCTTCCGTCGTCCGGATTTCGGCGGCCACTCGATTTCGAATTTATTGCTGGCGAACTGGGCGAGGTCGAAGTCGGCCTCGAAGGCGAACGCGTGGACGGCTTTTCCGCTTTTTTGGTTAACCGGAGCGAGCGCGATCAGTTCGCCGGAGGGCGTCAGATTTGTCTCCTCGCTGAACTCGCGCCGCGCGGCCGCGATGAGGTCATCGCCGGGTTCGACAAGGCCTTTGGGGATTGTCCAAACGCCTTCGTCTTGCTTTGCCCAGAACGGACCGCCTGGATGCGCGAGCAGGACTTCAAGTCCGTTGTTGCGCCGGAATGCCAGAAGCCCGGCACTGATTTCTTTGGTGCGGCGCATCCGCGCAGGTCCCAGCCTAGCTGCGGCGCTCTACCGCAGGTCTTGATAAATCGGCTCCGTCTGCATGATTTTGTCACGATTACGCCGACAATGCCCGCCGCTCACGCGTGCTTTTTAGGGCGCGTTGTGGGAAGGGATACAACGAACCATTTTTCCGCACGGGAGCCAACGCCAATGCGATATCGATTTATCGCCGCTCATGCTGCTTTTGTCGCCGCTTTTGTGGTCCTAGTTGCGCCGGCCGTGATGGCCGACGACGCGCCCAAGGACGTCAAGGGCCTTTATCTTATGAGCGATTATCCCGCGGTGACTCTGCGCCCGGGCGAAACATCCACGGTCACTCTTCGGTTGCAGAATTATGACATGGCGCCCGAGCGCTTGGCGCTGTCGGTTTCCGGGGTGCCGAACGGTTGGACGGCGACGCTGTTGGGCGGCGGCCAGCCGGTGGCCGCGGCGATGCCGGCGACGGATTCCAGCGTTTCTCTCTCGCTGCGGCTTGACGTGCCGAAGAACGCGCCGATAGGCACGCAGACGCTCACCGTCGCCGCCACCGGAAACACGACGAATTTACAGTTGCCGATCGCGGTGACGCTGGCCAAAGATTTGCCGGCCAAGCTATCGGTAACGCCGCAACTTCCCGAATTGCGCGGCACGTCCAAGTCGAGCTTCGAATATCAGCTCAGTATCAAGAACGACAGCGGCAAGAAGCTGACGGTGAGCCTGTCCGCGCAAGCGCCGGAGAATTTCGACGTGTCGTTCACCGAGCAATATGGCGCCCAAGAGCTGAACGCGGTGCCGATCGATGCCGGCCAGAGCAAGGACGTGAAGCTCAAGGTCACGCCGCCGAACACCGCCTCGGCCGGCGACTACAAGGTGACGGCGCGGGTCGCGGCGGAGGACACCTCGGCAACCACCGATCTTGGTCTCGATATCACCGGCCAGCCGAGGCTCGATGTCAGCGGCCGCGAGGGCCTGGTGTCGACGCGTGCGTCGGCCGGACAACAGACGGCGGTCCCCGTCGTCATCACCAATACCGGCACGGCTCCAGCCGACGATGTCGAGCTCTCGGGCTCGGCGCCGAGCGGATGGAAAGTCACCTTCGATCCGAAGACGGTCGATCGCATCGCGCCGAACGACAACAAGGAAGTGCAAGCGCTGATCACGCCGACCGATAAGGCGATTGCCGGCGATTATGTCACCACCATCCGCGCCGCCGCGCGCGGCAAGTCGGCCTCGGCAAACTTCCGTGTGACGGTGACGACCTCGACGATGTGGGGGATTGCCGGCGTCGGCATTATCGGCGTCGCGCTCCTGGTCATGGTCGGCGCGGTTGCGAGGTTTGGCCGCCGATGAACCAAGATACCGTCATTGAGGCAAAAGGCCTCACCAAGAACTACGGATCGGCGGTCGCCGTCGACCACATCTCGTTTACCGTCGGGCGCGGGGAGATTTTCGGTCTCCTCGGCCCCAACGGCGCCGGCAAGACGACGACGATCTTGATGTTGCTCGGTCTTACCGACATCTCCGAAGGCGAAGTGAGCGTCCTCGGGTTCAATCCGGCGCGCGAGCCGCTTTCGGTCAAGCGCCGCGTCGGCTATCTGCCCGACACCGTCGGCTTCTACGACAACCTCACCGCGGCCGATAATCTGCGCTACACCGCGCGGCTGATCGGTTTCCGCTTCGCCGAACGCGAGAAGCGGATCGCCGACGCGATCGAGCGGGTCGGTCTTTCGGAGTATGCCGACAAACGCGTCGACACCTATTCGCGCGGCATGCGGCAGCGGCTGGGCTTGGCCGAAATCCTGATGAAGGGCGCGCAGATCGCGATCCTCGACGAGCCGACTTCGGGCCTCGATCCGCACGCCACCACCGAACTGCTCGGCATTATCCGCGGCTTCAAGGCCGAGGGCGTGTCGGTCCTGCTGTCATCGCATCTGCTTGAGCGGGTGCAGAGCGTGTGCGACCGGGTCGCGCTGTTTTCCGCCGGCCGCATCGCGTTGATGGGTTCGGTGCCCGATCTCGGCCGCCAAGTGCTGGGCGGCGGTTACGTGGTCGATATCGAAGCGGATGGCGCCGGCCTTGCCGAGCGGCTCGCGCTCATCCCGGGCGTCAGCGGCGTCGAGAAAACCGGAATCGGCAAGCTTCGGCTGTCCGCCGATCGCGATGTTCGCCCGGAAGCCGCCGCCGAAGTGGTCGCGATGCACGGCCGACTGAAATTCCTCGGCGTCCAGGAGCCGAGCCTCGAGGCGATCTATACCCGCTATTTCGAGGCCAAGCCCGAGGAGATCCTCAAGGAGGGGGCGCGCGATGCAGCGTGAAGGTTCGGCATTTTCGGGACTAGGCGTGGTCATGCTCAAGGAGCTGTCGGACCACCTGACCAGCGTGCGTATGCGCGTGCTGGAATGGCTCGTGGTGCTGGTGGCGCTCGCGGCGCTCTACGGCGCGATCCAGCAGATCAAGGACACCACCGCGGAGGATCCGTTCCTGTTCCTGCGCCTGTTCACGACGTCGCGCGATCCGTTGCCCTCGTTTGTCTCGTTTCTGTCGTTCCTGGTCCCCCTGATGGCAATCGGACTCGGCTTCGATTCCGTCAACGGCGAGCATAACCGGCGCACGCTGTCGCGCATCCTGTCACAGCCGATCTACCGCGACGCTTTGCTGTTCGGCAAATTCCTCGCCGGCCTGGTGACGCTTTCGATCAGCCTGGTCACGCTGTGGCTTCTCGTCATCGGGCTCGGCCTCCTGATGATCGGCATTCCGCCCGGCAGCGAAGAGATCGCCCGCAGCTTCGTCTTTCTCCTGGTGACGATCGTCTATGCCGGCGTGTGGCTGGCGCTGGCTTTATTGTTTTCGATACTGTTCCGCTCCGCGGCGACCGCGGCGCTGATCACGTTGGGCCTGTGGCTTCTCGTCACCTTCATATGGCCGGTGTTGGCCGGCGCATTCGCGCAAATGATCATTCCTCCGGACCCGCGCTATATGGCGCTCGGGCTGCAGACGCCGGGGACGGCCGAACTCGAGCAGATCCTGGCGCGGCTCTCGCCATCGACGCTTTACGCCGAAGTGGTGGTGGCGCTGCTTGACCCGACCACCCGCGCGCTCGGACCGATCTATCTGAGCCAGCTCCAGGGCGCGGTCCTCGGCGCACCGCTGCCGCTCGGCGAGAGCGTCTTGATCGCCTGGCCGCAGATCGTCGGGATGGTGGCGACCGAAATCGTGCTGTTTGTCATCGGCTACGTGATCTTCCAGCGCCAGGAAGTCCGCGCTTAGATACCTCCCGTCTAGCCGTTGCGCCGCTACGCGCGGCATAGTCAAATCTCTCTCGCTTAGGGGGGTTCATGACCGCCATCGCCAGCAGCGTCGATACCGCGTCGAAGGAGTTCCGCGCCAACCAGGCGGCGATGCGCGCGCTGGTCACGGAACTCGAAACGCGCCGCGCCGAAGCCGCCGAGGGCGGGCCGCCGCGGGCGCGCGAGCGTCACCTGGCGCGCGGGAAACTGTTGCCGCGCGAACGCGTGATGACGCTGATCGACCCGGGCGCGCCGTTTCTCGAACTCTCGCCGCTCGCCGCCGCCGACATGTACGACGATGCCATCCGCGCCGCCGGCATCATTACCGGAATCGGCCGCGTCTCCGGGCGCGAATGCGTCATCGTCTGCAACGATTCCACGATCAAGGGCGGCACTTATTATCCGATGACGGTGAAGAAGCATTTGCGCGCCCAAGAAATTGCGCGGGAAAATCGGCTGCCGTGCGTTTATCTGGTCGATTCCGGCGGCGCCAACCTGCCGCATCAAACCGAAGTATTTCCCGACCGCGAGCACTTTGGCCGCATCTTCTACAATCAGGCGACTCTATCGGCCGCGGGCATCGCCCAGATTGCCGTGGTCATGGGCTCCTGCACCGCGGGCGGCGCCTATGTGCCGGCGATGTCGGACGAGACCGTCATCGTGCGCAATCAAGGCACGATCTTTCTCGCCGGGCCGCCGCTGGTGAAAGCCGCGACCGGCGAAGTGGTCAGCGCCGAAGAGCTCGGCGGCGCCGACGTGCACGCCAAAAAATCCGGCGTGGCCGATTATTACGCCGAGAACGACCGCCACGCGCTGGAACTGTGCCGCCGCATCGTCGGCAATCTGAACACCAAGAAGGCGATCGACATTCCGCTGGCGAAATCGAGCGAGCCGAAATACGACGCGGCAGAGCTCGACGGCGTCGTGCCGGTCGATCTCAAGAAGCAATACGACGTGCGCGAGGTGATCGCGCGGCTGGTCGATGCTTCCGAATTCGACGAGTTCAAGGCGCTCTACGGCACGACTTTGGTCACCGGCTTTGCCCATATTCACGGTATTCCGGTCGGCATTCTCGGCAATAACGGAATCCTGTTTTCGGAGAGCGCGCTGAAAGCCGCGCATTTCGTCGAACTGTGCTGCCAGCGCCGCATGCCGCTCCTCTTCCTGCAAAATATTTCCGGCTTCATGGTCGGCCGCGAATACGAGGCACGCGGTATCGCCAAAGACGGCGCCAAGATGGTGACCGCGGTCGCCTGCGCCCAGGTGCCGAAAATCACGGTGGTCATCGGCGGCTCCTACGGCGCCGGCAATTACGGCATGTGCGGCCGCGCCTACGGCCCGCGCTTTTTGTTCACCTGGCCAAACGCGCGCATTTCGGTGATGGGCGGCGAGCAGGCCGCCTCGGTGCTCGCCACCGTGCGCCGCGAAAATATCGAGGCCGAGGGCAAAAAATGGTCCGAGGTCGAGGAGGAGGAATTCAAGCAGCCGATCCGCGAGCAGTACGACGCCGAAGGCAATCCCTATTACGCCACCGCGCGGCTATGGGACGACGGCATCATTACGCCCGGCGAGACGCGTCGCGTCCTGGGGCTGTGCTTTTCCGCGGCGCTCAATGCGCCGATTCCGGAGACGAAGTTTGGGGTGTTTCGGATGTGATTGCAGTATTAATGCACATGAGGTTATTCGCTAGCGTAAGCGAAATAGCCATCGAACCTCGTCGCCAATGCGCTTTCTGCCAGCGCACACTGGACAAGGTGTGTGATACCGCTGAGACGAGGGCTTATGTCCCGCATACGCGGGTCTATTTTTGTGCGTTAGCATGCATTCAAATTGGGGAACGTCTCGCCTGCCGGCGAAGCTAAACACGTCGACCCGCGTAGTTTGACCGAACCAGTATTTTTCAAAGTGTGATGTTGGTCGACCCTGACCTCTCCGAGTACGACCGACATACAAACAACGCGATCCGCTCCAAAATGCATAGACGCAGTTCTTCGTACCAATCCTTCTTTCGTACCACCTCTTGAAGGAGCGCCTCTTTGCGGTTCTGCCGAATGGCCTGCACCCGGTTCGGTTGACACGCGCCTAAGCGAATCCCGCCTGCATTTCGAACTCCACGGGACTTAGATATCCGATCGTCGAGTGCCGGCGTTTCGGATTATAGAAGCATTCAATGTAGTCGAACACATCAGCCTTGGCTTGGTCGCGCGTCCGATACGTTTTTCGCGCTGTGCGCTCGGTCTTCAGCGAGGAGAAGAAGCTCTCCATCGCCGCATTGTCCCAGACATTGCCCGAACGGCTCATCGAGCAGACAACACCGTGATCTGACATCAGCTTCTGGAACTGCTCGCTGGTGTACTGGCTACCGCGATCGGAGTGATGCAGTAGCGCATCGGGTTTGCCCCTGCGCCAGATTGCCATCACCAGCGCGTCGGTCACGAGCTGGGCCGTCATCTCAGCACTCATCGACCAGCCGACCGCGCGCCGTGAGAACAGATCGATGACGGCAGCCACATAGAGCCAGCCCTCCGCTGTCCACACATACGTGAAGTCGGCAATCCATTTGCGGTTGGGAGCGGGCGCGTCGAAGCTGCGGTTGAGCACGTTGGGAGCGACGGCGGCGACCTGCCGCTCACCCAGATCGGGCGGCAGTCGACGCCGTCGCGGACGGGCTTTGAGAGCCTGTAGCCGCATCAAACGCTCGATCCGATGCAATCCACACGACACACCCTCCGCCAGCATGTCGTGCCACACCCGCCTGGCGCCATAGGTTCGATCGCTGGCGAGGAAGCTGGCGCGAACCTTCGCGCTGAGCTCTTCATCGCTCTGGCTGCGCCGACTGCGCGGTCGTGTCAGCCAGGCATAGAACCCACCCCGCGAGACACCGAGCGCCTCGCACAACCATCCCGCCGGCCAGATCCCCCGGTGCTTCGCAATAAAACCGAACTTCACGTCAATTCCTTCGCGAAGTAGGCCGCGGCTTTTTTTAGGATGTCCCGCTCCGCCTTCAGCCTGATCACCTCGCGCTTGAGCTGCGCGATCTCCAGCTGCTCGGGCTTCATCTGACCTTGGCCAGGAAAGGCATGCTGCGGATCATCTGCAAGCGCCTTCACCCAACCGCGCAACTGTGACTGATGCACACTGAGATCGTGCGAGGCCTGGGCATACGACACGCCCCGCTCTTTGATCAGCCGCACAGCCTCAAGCTTGAACTCGCGTGTAAACTTCCGTCTCTCCATGACACACCTCCGGTTCCATCAAAACACCTAACTCGGTGTCTGCGGAACCGGGTGCAGGCCAGTTCATGAGTTCTTGCTTGAAACAACTCCGATAGTTTCTGATCGAATTGTCTTGCGGCTCGCGACATGTTGCTTCTCCCAACCCTAGCGAGCAATCTAAGCTATATGCATCCTTCCCTGCAAATGGCTTAACTTTAGTCGCCGTTACTTACGTCGCCCTCGGTCGGATAGCCTTGAGTTTGTCACCAATCACGCGCTTGCGCTCCATCAGTTCGTAGTCGGTCTGTAGGCCGATAAAAAACCCTTCTGACATATTGAAATAGCGGGCGAGGCGCAGGTCGGTGTCGGCGGTTATGGCGCGCTTGCCGAGCAGGATCTCATTGATGCGCCGCTGCGGCACACTAATGGCGCGCGCAAGCGCCGTCTCCGACAAATCCATAGGCTTCAGGAATTCCTCTGCCAAGATTTCGCCTGGGTGGGGATTCCGTAACGGACGATTCCTGAAGTTCACTCCGGCGCGCATATTAGTAATCCCAGTATCCCAGTAAATCGTCATGGCCGGAACTCGTTGCGGGCATCCACGTCTTTGTAGCCGGGCCGTCGCAAGACGTGGATGCCCGCAACGAGTGCGGGCATGACGGGTTCATGGGGCTATTATAAGCTCATTCGCCACAAAGTGATGGGGAGCCAGCCAAAATGCCCAAATCCATCGAGCATATCCACTGGCCCGACGCCCCCGACCTTTGGATGCCCTATGCGCCGGCGATCAAGGTCAGGGGCGGCACGACCGTCTATCTTGCCGGCGTTACCGCGGCGCCGGTTTATCACCATCATCCGCATCGGCCCGAGGAGTTCGACGCCATGCCGCGCGACATGGCGGGCCAGGCGCGTGCCGCGCTGGAGAACCTCAAGCGCGGGCTGCAAGCCGTCGGCGCAACGTTCGCCGATATCGTCACCGCCGACCGCTTTGTCACGGATTTGACCGACCAGGATGGGCTCAACCGCGTCTGGGGCGAATATTTTGGCGATGCCAAGCCGACGACGACGACGGTCCAAGTGGTGCGGCTTGCCACGGACCCCCGTTGTCTGGTGGAGATAAACGCCATCGCGGTCATTGATTGAGAGGAATGGTCATGCCGGATTATCGGACAGCACTCATCGTCGGCGTCGGATCGGGGCTTTCCGCCTCGCTGGCGCGGTTATTTGCCAAGGCCGGAATGAAGGTAGCGCTCGCCGCCCGCCGTGCTGACAATCTGAAGGCATTGGCGCAGGAGACCGGTGCAAGGGCTTTTGCCTGCAACTCCACCGATAAGGGACAAGTCGCAAAACTCTTTGCCGACGTCGAAGCGGCGCTGGGGACCCCGGACGTCGTCGTCTACAATGCCAGCTACCGGACGCGCGGCCCCTTCGTCGAACTCAACCCCGACGAGGTGGCGAAGTCGATTACGGTCACCGCCTTCGGCGGATTCCTGGTGGCGCAAGAAGCGGCCAAGCGCATGTTGCCGCACAACCACGGCGCCATCCTTCTGACCGGCGCTTCCGCCAGCGTGAAGGGCTATGCGCAATCGGCGCCGTTCGCCATGGGCAAGTTCGCATTGCGCGGGATGGCGCAAAGCATGGCGCGGGAACTCCAGCCCCAGGGCATCCACGTCGCCCACGTCGTTATCGATGGCGGCATCCGCAGCGAGCGCCGGCCCAATCCGCCGGACAAGCCCGACAGCGTGCTCGACCCCGACGCCATCGCGCAGAGCTACCTGCATCTCCTGCAACAGCCGCGGAGCGCCTGGGCCTGGGAGATCGAGCTGCGGCCATGGCTTGAGAAGTTTTGATGGCTCGAAAAGTTTTGAGGTACCATGTCAAGAACGGTCGCCAAAATTGTTCTGCTGGTTAGCGCGGTCGTTGTCGTCACGACGAGCGCAGAGGCGCAATACCGCCGCAGAATTGAGCGCGAGCCCAAGCAAGTCGAGCATCTGGCGCCGGCCGCGCCGGTCGACAAGCGCGACCGGGTCGTGACCGCGCCGGCCGCCTTCGTCGGCCGGCCTTATTGGTTGGCGTTGGCGCAGTGCGGCGGCATCTATTTCAAGCTCAACATGCTTTACACCGACATCGCGGTACACGCGCGCGCGGTGAAGCCGGATCCCAAGATCAATGCCGAGTACACCAAGAAACTCAATGAAGCGATCAACGCCGCGACGGTTTTCTTCGATGGCGCGAATCAGTTCTTGATGACCGATCGCGGCATCGAACGCGACGACGCGGTTCTCATTTATGATGGCCAGTCGCGCACGGCGGGCGATCGGGCGAAGACTGTCGATGAGGCATTGGCCGCGGCACGATCGTGTCCCGCGTTGTATGAGGCTTGCCAGCAAGCGCACGCCAAGGAGTGCAGCGAGGCGCTGACGCCGATCAGTTGAGGGCGTGCAATGAGAATTTCCGTCAAAGTCGTGGTGGCGGCGATGAGTGCCGCGATGCTCCTTGGCGCGCTTGCGGCGCGTGCCCAGGAAAACTCTGCAGCGCAACAGCCGGCAGCGTCGCCGCAGGCGGAACCCTATCAGCCCAGCCTCGGCGATATCATGGCGCACCAACAGGAGCGCCACATCAAGCTATGGTTTGCCGGCCATGCCGGGAACTGGCCGCTCGCCGATTACGAGATCGGCGAATTGAGCGACGGTTTTGACGATGTGAGCACCATGCTCGGCGGCGATATTGCGAAAGAGCACGTCGGTGCTCCGCTTGCAGCGCTGCAAAAGGCGGTCGACGGCAAGAACAGCGCCGCGTTCACTGCCGCCTTCGATAGCCTCAGTGCCGGCTGCAATGCCTGCCACCATATGCTCGACCACGCGTTCATCGTAATCGCGCGCCCGACGGTGTTGCCTTACAGCGATCAGGTTTTCACCCCGCAGAAATAGTCGAACGCTTAATCTAACGCTACGTAGAAGCGCTCGTCATAGAGCGCGCCGGCGAGCGGCGCGAGCTGTTCACGAAAGCTGCGCGTATGCGCGGCCATGGCGTGCGCGTCGAGCGCTTTTTTACTGCTCCAGGCTTCCACGACGGTGAAGTGGTTGCTCCGGTTCGCCTGTTGGAGCACTTGGTAACCGATGTTGCCCGGGTCGTTAGCGGTATCGATGCTCATGGCGTCGAGCGCCGCCATGCAAGCGTCCTTGCCGGGGGGAATGACGTCGACGTGGGTGACGACATAGATTGCGGCAGGCCGCGCCGCATTCTTTGCCTTCGCTGTATACAGCTCACTGCCGACACGCTCGTCAGTTGGCGCATCCTCAAGCGGCTTAATCTTGTCGCGAAATTGCAGCGTGCTGGCCGCCTTATCATGGGCATCGAGCGCCGCTTTGTCCTTCCAGGCTTCGACAATGGCGAAGCGGTTCGGCCGCGCGATTTCGTGCAAGACATCGAAACGCAGGTTGCCGTCCTGCTTGCGGCTTACATCGCGAAAATCCTTTAGCAGCGTTGCGCCGGGAACAATCGCGGTTGGCATTACTTCGACATAGGTGGCGACATAGACAGCGCCATCTTGCGCATGAACGGATCTGACGATTGCCGCAAAAATTATCAACCAAACAGCAAGCCGAAAAAATGGGCGCATGAACTTCGATCCTCCCAGCACGTTTGACGCGATGGTAACGGCGCAGCTTCGCCCGCGTCAACGCGCCGCGGCGCACACCGGCGACACAGACCTGGCGCATTTGCAGCCCATATACACGTCAGTACAAGCGGGAAAACACGAGATGCTACGATGACCCATCGCGTATATTCCGGTCCGCGCGGCTCGCAATCCATCTCGCCGATGGAAAAAGATCGCCATCTGTTCAAAGAGTTCGCCACGCTCGACGAAGCGATGAACTGGGCGCGCCACATCAACAATGGCGGTCGCGTCGCGTTGCTGATCGAAGGCGATGACGGTACGCGGCTGACCAAGCAACAGATCGTAACCGCTCTGAAAAATCCAGACTTGGAACCGTCGGCTGAAGAGGCGGCGTAGCTCCGTTACGAAATTTTTACGACGACGTTGCCCAGGATCTTGCCCTGTTCGACCGCTTCGTGCGCGGCGGCAATGTCGCCAAGCGGGAAAGTCGCTCCGATATTGGTGAGAAGCGTGCCCGCAGTGAGGGCGCGTTCGATCCCGGCCAGCGCGGCGGCGCGCTCGGCCGCATCGAGTTCGTAGACGTAAATAAATTTCAGCGAGATGGCGTTGCGCAAAAAGAAAAACAACGGAGCTTGGGACTCCATGGTGCCCGTTCCATAGACGACCACCACGCCGCGTGGGCGCAGCACCTGGGGAATGAGCTTGGCGTTGGCGGCGATGTCCAATTCGACGATTGCGTCGACGCCTTTATTGCCGGTGATGGCCATCACCCGGTCCCCGACCTTGTCCCGCTTATAGTCGATGGTGTGGTCGGCGCCTGCGGCGTGCGCCGCATCGGCCTTTTGCGGTGAGCTGATGGTGGTAATGACGGTGGCGCCGGCGGCCTTGGCGAATTGCACGGCATAGTGGCCGACCGCGCCCGCGCCGCCGGCGATCAACAGCGTCATGCCGCGCGCGGCGCCAGAGACCGCGATGGCGTGATAGGCGGTCATCGCAGGAATGCCGAGGCAGGCGCCGACCTCGAAACTGGTATTCGCCGGCAGGCGCACCGCTTGCGGCGATGGCAGCGTGACATATTCGGCGCAAGTGCCGAAGGCGCGCGCCCATTGGGCGTTCCATACCCACACCCGCTCACCCAGGCGCGACGACGGCACGTCATCCCCCACCATGTCGATTTCGCCTGCGCCGTCGCTGTGCGGGATCACGCGCGGATAGGCGATCTTGCGCGTCGAGCCGGAACGCGCCTTCACGTCGGAGGGATTGACGCCGGATGTGGCGATTTTCACGCGGACCTCGCCCGCACCGGGGCGCGGCGTGTCGATCTCGCCGAGTTTGAGTACTTCCCGGGCAGGACCATTCTGCTCATAGAACGCGGCGCGCATTTTGCTTGTCTCCCATCTTCTCGTCCTTGGGCCGGATAGCGATTGGCGCGAAGACTACCGGAAGCGTTGTCGGGGGTCACATCCGATCTCAGGAAGCCGCGATAACGCCATGATCCCGCGCTAATTTTCGGCTTCTCGACAGAGTCGGTCGAAACCGGCTTTGTCCTTGTATTATCGAGCAATACCGCCATACTGCGCGAATTGTGCTTTGGCGGCACGGGGTGGGGTTCCTTGGAACAGCAGCAGAACATCGTCGCAAGCACGTTGGCCGCGAGCCCATGCAACGTGCTCATGATCTACCCGCGCTTCATGGCGGATTCGTTCTGGAATTTTTCGGAAGCCTGCGAACTGGTCGGCGCCCGTTATCCAGCGATCCCGCTCGGCCTGATCACGGTCGCGGCGCTCTTGCCGAAGTCCTGGAACGTGCGGCTGGTGAACCGCAACACCGAGGAACTCACGGAGAGCGATCTCGATTGGGCCGACATGGTCATGACCGGCGGCATGCTGTTCCAGCAATCGGACTCGTTGGAACTCATTGAAATGTGCCGCGCGCGCGGCCTGCCGGTCGTGGTCGGCGGCCCCGATGCGACATCGAGCCCGCACCGCTACGAAAGCGCGAATTTCCGCGTCCTTGGCGAAGTCGAGGACATCATCGGACAATTCGTCGCGGCCTGGGAGCAGGGCAACCGCGAGGGCATGTTCGTGGCCGAGAAATTCCAGGTCGACGTCACCAAGACGCCGGTGCCGCGCTTCGATCTCTTGAAATTCGAGCAGTACCTTTACATCGGGGTGCAGTTCTCGCGCGGCTGTCCGTTCACCTGCGAGTTCTGCGACATCATCGAGCTTTACGGCAGGTCGCCGCGCACCAAGACGCACGACCAGATGCTTAACGAACTTGAGACGCTCTACAAACTCGGTTACCGCGGCCACGTCGATTTCGTCGACGATAATCTCATCGGCAACAAGAAAGCGATCAAGGCGTTCCTGCCGACGCTCGAAAAATGGATCGAGCAACACGGTTATCCGTTCGAATTCACCACCGAAGCCTCGCTCAATCTGGCCGACGACGGCGAGTTGCTGGCGATGCTCAAGCGCTCCAACTTTTTTGCCATATTCGTCGGCATCGAAAGCCCGGATACGGAAACGCTGATCGCGATGCGCAAAAAGCAGAATACGCGCCGCAGCATTCCCGAAAGCGTGCACAAAATCTATCACGCCGGCATGTTCGTAACGGCGGGCTTCATTGTCGGCTTCGACACGGAGAGGGGTTCGGTCGCCGAACCGATGATCGAACTGATCGAGGACGCCGCGATCCCGATCGCCATGGTCGGCTTGCTCTATGCGCTGCCGAATACGCAGCTGACGCGACGGCTCGCTCGCGAAGGCCGTCTGCATGTCGACCACGATTCCGCGCCCGCCGGTAAGGGAGACCAGTGCACTGCCGGCGTCAATTACGAGACCAAACGCTCCCGGCTGGAGATACTGCGGGATTACCGCAAGATCCTCGAACGGATCTACGATCCTGACGCATTTTGCGGCCGGTTGGAGCGGCTCGCCGGCATGCTCGATTGCTCAAACCGGCGCAAGGAGCTGCCCGAGGGCGATATCAGGCGTCGGCTAAGCACCATCAACATGGTGCACGAATTGCTTTCGCGCTTGCCGGAAGGCCGCGAACGCTTCTGGAAAGCATTCACGACTTGCATGTCGAAGAATCCGCAGTCGGTTCGCGCCATTGTGACGCTGATGGCGTTCTACCTCCATGTCGGGCCTTATTCGCGCTACGTCATGAAGCAGATCGATCGCCAGATCGAAGACCTCGAAGCGGGCCGCTTCGTCGCGCCGAAATTGTTGCCGGCGAGTGCGCCCGAACCGATTGCCGTCAACGCTTAATTCTATTGCGTTAGATAACAAGCGACGCCAGCGCCGAAAGATCGGGCACGACGCGCAGCGGCGGGTACTCGGCATATTCGTCAGGCATGCCTGCACGGTTGACCCAGAGCGGGCGAAAGCCGAACGCTGCCGCGCCCATCACATCCCAACGGTTCGACGACACGAACACGATCTCCTCCGGACGCAGGGCGAAGCGATCGGTGACGAGCGCGTAGACTTCGCGTCGCGGCTTATACATGCGCACGGCGTCGACCGAGAGCACCGCGTCGAGAATCGGCGCCATGCCCGACGCCTCGACGGCGGCGCCGAGCATGCGCGGCGAGCCATTGGAAAGGATCGCCGTGGAAAGGCCGCTCGTCTTGAGCGCGGCGACGGCCGTGCGCGCGTCCGGATAGGCGTCAAGCTTCAGATAGTCATCGAGGAGTTGCGGCCGCAGCGCGCGGTCGACCGACGGCACGCGCGCGAATGCGTAATCCAAGGCACGCTCAGTCAAGGTCCAGAAATCCACGTATTGGCCGGAGAGCGTCAGCGTCCAGCTATATTCGAGCTGCTTTAACCGCCAAATCTCCGAGAAACGATCCGCCTTCGGACCGGCGGCGGCGCGATGGCGCGCGATCGCGGCATGCACGTCGAACAGCGTGCCGTAGGCGTCGAAGACGTAAGCGCGCGAAGTACCGTCAATCATGGCCGATCTCCGTTGCGGCAAGTATGGTGACAAAGAGCCTGCCGGGGCGACAATAGGTCGAGACGAGGATGATTCGGGAGGCAGCTCATCGCCTGGTCGAAGACAGTGACGTTTTTCGAAGACGATTGGCACGACGGCAATGTGCCAATCATGGGTGCGCGCACCCATGCTGCCTGGCTCGGCTCGTCGGTCTTCGACGGCGCACGCGCCTTCGAAGGTGTTACCCCCGACCTTGAGCTGCATTGCGCGCGCGTCAATCAATCCGCCAATGCCATGTACCTCAAGCCGGTCGTGGCGGTGGAAACCTGGCTAAACCTTGTACGGGACGGGATTAGGCGCTTCGAGCGCGATGCCGCGCTTTATATACGGCCCATGTATTGGGCCGAGGAAGGCTCATTGAAAGGCCTCGTGCAGCCCGACCCGGAATCGACGCGCTGGTGCCTCACGCTCTTCGTCGCGCCGATGCCGCAGCCGGCGGGCAATAGCATCACGCTCTCGCCTTATCGCCGTCCCACGCGCGATTCCGCGCCGGTAGAGGCCAAGGCCGGCTGCCTTTATCCGAACAATGCGCGGGCGCTCATCGAAGCGCGCGCGCGCGGCTTCGACAATTGTCTGATGTGCGACCCGCTGGGCAATGTCGCCGAGATGGGCACCGCCAATATTTTCATGGTGAAAGACGGCGTCGTGTTCACGCCGGCGGCGAACGGCACATTTCTCGCCGGCATCACGCGGGCTCGCGTCATCAAGCTGTTGCGCGAGGTCGGTGCGCAGGTGGTGGAAACGACGTTGCGCTATTCCGATTTTCAGTCAGCCGACGAGATTTTTTCCTCGGGCAACTACTCAAAAGTGTCGCCGGTTAACCGCATCGACGAACGGATTTTGCAGCCGGGTCCGGTCTACCGCAAAGCCCGCGAACTGTACTGGCAATTTGCGCACGCCTCGGCGGCTTAGGTTGAAGATTAGTAATGTGTTTTATCGATGCCGGGCACGGTGAGCAGCGAAGAAATCGAGCGGCCGCGAAGGTCGTAAACGCGCGCATAGACGACGCCGTCGCGCACGATCTCGAACAGCACCGGCGCATCGAGTTTGCCACAGTAAAAAACGCCAAGCTGCATGGCGAAGTCGGCATCTTTGGGATCCCAGGTTGTCGAGAATTGCGGCCCAAGCGCGACGGAAACCGGAGGATGCGGCCCGCATACCGCGACCGTCCATTTTCCACTAGCCGGCGTCTGATGGTGCTCGGCGATATAAGAGAGCAATCGCCGCGAGGCCTGCGTGAGCGACAATCCCCAATAATCGAGCATGAAGTTCGGTTGCGCGCCGCGGACGCCGCCGACGATGTGATTGTAGTCAGTGTACTCGTACGGATGCAGCCGCACCATGTCGACAATGGGGGAAGCAATTCCCGCAACGAACGCCAAGCTGCCGGCGGCAATGGCGATGGGGCCGTATGGCCGCAGCCACTGAGCAATCCAGGCCGCGGCAAGACCGCCAAGCACGGCGAACGGCGGCACCACGAATAGCAAATGGCGAATGCCGTTGTAGAGATACGGCCGCGCGACGATTGTGACCAGAACTGGAAGTATTGCCGCGAGCAACACTGCAAGAAACGCAGCGTTGCGGCCGACGGCGCTGCGGTCCTTTCGCCCCATGGCAATGATCCCGCCAACGCTTCCGCAGATCCCGAGAGCAAGCATCAGTTCCGGCAGCTTGAGCGCAAGCAGCGTCGGCACATAGCTCCGCGGCATTTGGGTTATCGGGATCAAACCGCCGTCGAACAGCTCCCGCCACGGCTTTTCAAAGTCATGGGAAAAATAGCCGGCCGCCCAAATGGGATTTAACGGCGAAAGCACGCTCCACGGCCATACCAGTCCCATGACGAGATAAGCGAGGATTGCGCCAGGAACGAAAGCGGTCAGAAAGGAGCCGCATTCGGCCAAGGCTGGTTTGAGCGCGCTCTCGCGCGATCGCACGAAAACAATAAACACGACCGACAGCACCACATCGACGACCGCGAAGCCGCCGATGACGCGCGAGCCGATCGCGAGACCGATGCCAACACCGCAAAGCGCGATCGTTGCGGGGGTCGCCCGCGGATATTCGTCAAACGCGCGGACGATCCCAAGGAGCGCCAGCGCCATGACCGTTGCAAACGGCCCATCCTTGGAGTTGATGAACATATGGCCGTAGTAGAGGGGGCAGGCGGCGAGGAGGACGAGAGCGATGAGACCGGCGAGCGGACCGCCGAGCCGTCGGCCGAGCCGCCACGTCACGAATAAGCCGATGAGCCCGATGGCGGCGCCGACGAGCCGTCGCGTCGCGAACAGCCCCAATGGCAGGACCTTTGCTGCCAGGGCGGCGAGGATATCGAAGCCGCCGCCGTACAAGTAGACATTGACAAACGAGAGCGCGCGTTTGTCGGCAAAGCCGGACGAGTACAGCGATACCAAGAGGTTGCCATATTGGGATTGGGTGTAGTCGTCCCAACCGAGGCCGTAATCGCGAAACGTAAAAGCGGCGATCGCTGCGATCAGCACCAACACGGCGATCGCCAGCGCGTCGAGCCAACGCGCGCCGGAAATCGTTTCCGAACGAAAGGGGAGGGAGTACACCGCAGCTTGCTGCACGATCGGCCCGGATTCAGATCGGCGCATTCCAGCGCGGCCAAGTCATGAGGTGCAATTCCGATCCGGACAATGCGTCATAATGTGCAGCCTAAATGCAAGAAGCGGGGCCGAAGGCCCCGCTTGCAAGCATTGCGCGATCCCGCGCGGCTATTTCATCGCCGCTTCATACATCTCGGCCACGTAGTCCCAATTGACCAAGTTGTCGAAATACGCCTTGAGATAATCGGGCCGCCGATTGCGATAGTCGATGTAATAGGAATGTTCCCAGACGTCGCAGCCCAAGATGGGCTTGGCGCCGTGCACCAGCGGGTTCTCGCCGTTCGCGGTCTTCATCACGACGATCTTGCCGTCTTTGATCGCAAGCCAACACCATCCCGAGCCGAATTGCGTGATGCCGGCTTGCGTGAGGTCCTCCTTCACCTTGGTTAACGGGCCGATGTCGGCCGTGATTTGTTTCTCGAGCTTGCCGGGGAGCTTGTCGCCGCCACCGCCCTTCTTCATCCACTTCCAGAAATGGGTGTGATTGAAATGCTGGGCGGCATTGTTGAACAGACCTGGGATTTTGCCGAAGGTGCCTTTGACGACTTCCTCGACCGGCTTGTTCTCCCATTCCGTGCCCTTGGCCAGATTGTTACCGGCGGTCACGTAGGCCTGATGGTGTTTGTCGTGATGAAATTCGAGGGTCTCCTTGGACATATGCGGGGCGAGCGCATCGTACGGATAGGGAAGTTCGGGCAGGGTGAATGCCATTGGTCTACTCCTCAATGTGAAGCCAAAGCGGCGGGTATAAGTGCAGGTGCAACCGTCTGGGAAAGCGAATTGTTCCTCTAAATAGGACCTTCGCGGGGGGTTGGGCAACGGCCGTACGGTTCACCATTCCGTGGCGTTCAATTCCGTGGCGTTCGATTCTGCCGGCCGGCCGGTCCAGAGAAAAATCCTTGCACCGTTGTGGAAGCGCCGTCACAATACTGCCTTGAAGTGGCTTTCGCGCGTTTACCGGGAGCCGGGGATAGGCGTATGTATTTGCTTTTATTGGTGTTTGGCGGGCTATTGACCGCCGTAGGAATAGTGCTGGTTGCCTCAGGCGTGTCGATCCACGACCACGCTTTCGACGTAACGATGGTGACGCCCGGCGCGGTCGCGGCGGTGGGTGGTCTCCTCCTGATTGGCCTTGGTCTGGCGCTGCGGGTATTGCAGCGGATCGAACGGGTTCTGGCGCTGCGGCGGGCGCCGCGTGCCGCGCGGTCCGGCGAGCCCACCGAGCCCAGCCTAGCCGCGGAACAGGCGATCGAGCCGGCGCGAATTCCGCTTGCGCAGAAGCTAACCCCCCGGCCGCGCTCCGCATCCTTTGCCCCGCCACCGCCAATGTCGGCCGGCGAACAGGAGGCCGAAGACCTACCGGAAAAAATTCCGGCCGTGGCTCGCATCGAGGCTACTCGCCTGGTCGAAGAGACCGAGCTGTCGCTGTTGCCCGGTTCGGCGCCGACATTTCCGACGAGCGTGGATGTGGCTGCTGCTGAGGTCGACAAAGCGGGTGCGGCCAAACGAAGGAATGGTGCGGCGCCGGCAAGAATTGCGCCTCGACTCGACGTGAGCGCGCGTTCGCCGGTCGCAGCCGAACGGCCGGCGGGTCCGGCTTTCGACACACTTTGGCCGAAGGTGCCACGGCCGTTGCGGAGCGCGCAGTCACCGGCCGCGCAAGCGGCCGCAGCGCCCGTCGTGGAACCCGAGCAACACAGCGAACCGGCCGTCGCAGCGCTGGAAGCAGTCGCGTCAGACATGCCCCAGGTGTCGGTGCTCAAATCGGGTGTCGTCGACGGAATGGCCTACACATTGTATTCCGACGGCTCCATCGAAGCGCAGCTGCCGCAGGGCATACTCCGTTTCGGCTCGATCACCGAACTGCGCAATCACATCGAGCAGAGTGCGTAAGGCGCGGCCGCCAGATTTTTCCCGGTCAGTCGGCGCTTTCAACTGGGGCAACGGCGCCTAATTCTTGAATAGCGAAGCGATATATATTTTCGACTATTGGCAATCAGCGTCGCTACATCGCGGTTTTATTGCTTTTACTCGCATCACCTAGTATAGTTTAAGTTGACGTCGAGCATTGCCAGGCAACCCCTGCACGAGATCCCGACCATGGCTGAGAATTCGGGTGATAGCGTCTACATCGAGCTCGCCGCGGATATCGTCTCCGCCTATGTGAGCCACAATTCGGTTCCGAGTGCCGAAATCCCAAATCTCATTGGCCAAATCTACGCCGCCTTGAAGCGCGTTGCGGGCGGCCAGGTCACCGCAACAGCGGAGCCTCTCAAGCCGGCAGTGCCGATCAAACGCTCAATCACTCCCGAGCACATCGTTTGCTTGGAAGACGGGCTGAAATTCAAATCGCTCAAGCGCCATTTGCGCACGCGTTACGGCATTACGCCGGATCAATATCGCGAGAAATGGAGCTTGCCGCCCGATTATCCTATGGTGGCCCCCAATTACGCTGCGGCTCGCTCGCAATTGGCCAAGCAAATGGGATTAGGGCAACAGCGCCGGCGCCGCCGCGAGCGCGGTTAACAGATCGCTCTCGCATTTGCGCCTGCGTCAACGCTGCAGGACGCTGACTGCGCGATTGGCGAAGCTGAGCCGTTCCGACATGACTGAAACGATGTAGCCAAGCAGCGCCTGACTGAGCGCCGGCTCGTCTCGCTTAATGCGCTCGTAATCCTCGGCCGTGAGCTCGTAGAGCACGCTGGGTGTTTCCGCGGCAATTGTCGCGCTGCGCGCCCGGCCGGTAATCAGCCCCATCTCGCCGATCGTGGTGTGCGGCCCCAGGCTGCGCAACCGCATCGTCCGGCCGTCGCCCATGTCGGCGACGATGCCGATACGCCCCTCGAGGATGAAATGCATCGACACCGCCGGGTCGCCTTCGCGGGCAATGATTTGGCCGGCCGAAACCTCGAGGCGCCGGCAATATTCGGCCAACCGATCGGCGTGTCCGGCGCTGCCCAACGCGTCCGACCACCACGCCCGCAACGATCGGGCGTCGTCGGCGGCGGTGCGATGCGCTTCGATGATGTCCTGCTCGCAATATTCCAGCGCGCGATCGAGATCCGACGCAACAATGACGTCGTCGGAAATGAATCGCGCGGTGCGAAAGGCGCGTTGCAATTCGGGCGTGAGATTGACGAGCACAATCCGCGTTCCGCACGCGGCCGCTACCTGCTTGATTTGCGCAAAGCTGTGCGTCGCCGACAAATCGATGCCGGTGACGAGACGGAAATCGAAAATCAGAAACCGACAGTCCGGCTGCGCCGCCAACAGCGTCTTGACGTGCTGATAGAGCCGATTGGCGGAACCGAAGAACAGATAGCTCTGCAACGTCATGCCCTAAATCTTCCGGCCGTGAGCGGCCAACAGCGACAGCTCGTACGGCCCGCGGTCGAGCGAGGAGCGGTATTCCGATCCGTCGAAATTGAATTTGATCGCGCTAACGCGGCTTGCGCTTAGCGCGAAGGTGGCGCAACCGATCACGATGCCGATCAAGACGCCGGCGACGAAACCCGAATAAATGATCAGGACGGCGATGGCAATCAGCGACAGATATTCGAGCAGCAACAGGCGCCGCGAAGATTGGATCAGCCATTGATAGACCAGGTCGGCGCCGAGATAGAACAAAAGCCCGCCGAGAATATATTTGGGCACATAGCCGAGGAACGACGGATCAGCGACCAGCACACCGGCCGAGATCGCCGCCACGGTCATGCCCCCGATACGGCTGGTGGCTCCGGCGGTACGGACCAAGATGGAGCGGCTGAATGACGTGCAGCTCACATAGCCGCCAAGCGCCGCGATCGCGACATTGGCAAGCCCGAGTACTTTGAGGTCGCGCTCGATATTGGCCTCGCTGCGGGTCGCGATCTCCAGTCCCGTCGTATTAAGCAAAAAGTTCGTGACGGTGACGAAAATGACGGCGAGCATGTCGCCGGCGAGCGAGGGCAAGGACGACCACGGAAAGCTTTGCAGGGACGCGAATTTCCAAGGCAACGTCAATCCGGCCGCCGGCTGAAGTCGGAATAACCAGCCGCTGTATTGTGCGGCGGTAATCGTCGTGCCGCTCAACAGCAGCACCAGATGCGTCACCACGAATGCCGTCAGCAATATACCGGGCAAAATGAACGGGCTTTTGGAGCGGCGCAGCAGCACATAGAGGGTAATTGCGACAATGACGCCGGGCGCGATCTTGGTCGCGATCGCAATGTCGCCAAAGGCGCCGATATTGGCGATCGTCGGCCGCTGACCCGTGACGACCTGGATCGCGCCGGTTATCAGCAACCACCCGGTTGCGCCGAGGAAGCCGCCAATGACCGGGTAGGGCACAAAGCGGATTGCGCGGCCCGCATGCGTGAAGCCGAGCACGCAGAGTAATAATCCGGTCAGTGCGGTCGCCAGCGCCATGGCGATCAGGACCGGTTCGAGAAGATCGGTGCTGCCGCTGGCCACGAGCCGCTGCACGAGCGTTGCGACCAGGGCGGCCAAGACGACCGAGATGGAGCTGTCGGGTCCGGCAACGGCGAACGGCAGCGAACTTCGCAACGCCACGATCGAGCCGCCAATGGCGGCCGACAGGAACGTCACGGCGATGCCGTAGGACAACAAGTGCTCGATCGGCCCGGTAAAGATGAGCGCCGCGTAAGACAGGCAATAGGCGATCGACAAGATGCTGCAGACCGTGCCGGCGAACACGTCCGTCAGTGCTGCACGCAGTTTGTGGTTGCTCAACGAGAAGCCCCTACGCCCAACCAGACTAACAATACGATTGCGGGCGCGGCTTGAATACCCGCGCGTCAAGCCATGCGGGTCGTCTGGCCCATAGACGGGTTTTATTACGCAGCGGTCGCCAGCGCCCCGCGCGCATCCGAGCGGATGCGCTCGACCATCGAACGGAAGCCATTCGAGCGCTGCGGAGTCAGGTGCTCACGCAGTCCCAGTCCTTCGAACAGCTTGAACGCGTCGAACGCGAGGATATCTCTCGCGCTCTTGCCGGAATACGTCGCGAACAGGATCGCGATCAGGCCGCGGACGATGTGCGCATCGCTATCACCGGCGAAGATCAGGACGGGCCCGCCGGCGCCGTTCGGGCGCACGGTCGTATCCAGCCAGACCTGGCTGGCGCAGCCCTGGACCTTATTGGCGTCGCTGTGCGCGGCTGCCGAAAGCGGCGGTAGCTCGCGGCCAAGCTCGATCAGGTAGCGATAACGGTCATCCCAGTCGTCAAGGACCGAGAAATTGCCGATAATGTCCTCGATCTCAGCCATCGCGCCATTGTCCCGAATCCGACTGTCGGACTGTCCCTCCCTATATAAGCTATATAACGCGCTCGACGCGACAGTTCGACGTGGCGGCAACGACGAAGGGGCGCGCCGCGCGTGACTTCGCGCCTTATCGGATCGAATCGGAACGGGGCAGGGCTAGGCGGTGTGCTTGACGCTATTGGCTGGCGTCGGACCGCGCCAGGCCGGAACGAGGTCGGCGGGGGTAAGCGTATTTTGCGAGGATTTGTCCGAGCCGCTTGCGAGCGACCCGGTTACCTTGGGCGAGTCCTTGGACGAATCCTTGGGCGATTGCTTCGACAATTCCTTGGCGCCCTCCTTTGACGCGAGCGCCGCGCTCAGGAAATCATAAAGCATCTTCGCGCCGGCCTGCGCCTTGTAACCGAGCTCCGTCGCCACATGCGAGCCGACGGTGCAGGCATCGGGCTGGCGTGTGCAAAACTGCCGCAGATCGCCGACCGTGGCGGAAGCGGCCGAAATGGCTTCCGATGCGTTGACCGGGTCTGCCGGGGCGGCTCGCTCCGAGGAGCCGCTCGGCAAAAGCATCAGCACCAGGCCGAGCCAAAACGCCATGCGCAACAAAAAGAACATGAGACCCATATCCCCCGCGACAGACTTTGCCGCACGTGCGGGGAAGCTAGCAGGCAGCCTTGAAGGCGGCGTTTGCTCGCCCGGTACGTTTTTGCCCATAATCGAACAGAATACGCCGCAAATTTTCGAGCAATTGGAAAAAATATGATTTACCTAAAATTTGAGCGAACGCGCGGCTCATGCTTCTCATGCGGTGTTTTGGCCGCTCAAAGTGCAGCAATATCACGCTCAATGCACGCGTTTCGAATGCGGCAAACATTTGGCAACCCTTCGCGGCAACGGGAGATTCACCATGACGGGGGTTTGCCGGCGTCGCGAAGCTTCAGCGGGATCGCACCGCGGCGCACGCGCCCATTGCCTTAGCGTTCGCTTAAGCGGCCTCTGACACGATCCGCGCCATAGAAAAAGGGGAGCGCGTCTGCAAAGCCGGGCGTGCGTTGGGAACGTGGGCCTGTTCGCGCCGATACGCAATTATGTGGAGACGCTGGTGCATCCCTCGGCGCAGCAAGATGCGCTGACCGCGGCGCGGCATCGCGCCTTTATCGCGCCACGTCTGCTCGGCAGTATTGTCGCGCTGGCGTCGTTTCCGGTCTATCTGCTCGTCCGCGGCACGCCGGGCGTCACCGAACTCTTGATTTTTGCCTGGCTCGTTGCGCCGATTCTCACCGCGTATTTTTTGTCGCGTACCGGCCGCTATGAGAGCGCGCACGTCTTGTCTTCGCTCGCCTTGGCCGGATTGGTGACGGCGCTTGCCGCTGCAACCGGCGGCATCGCGTCGTTTGCCGCCATCTGGCTCGTGGTTGTGCCGCTCGAGGCGGCGCTTTCCGCGTCGCGCCGCGTCGTCGCGACCGCCTCGACCTTCACGCTTGCCGCCGCAGGCCTCCTGGTGCTGCTCGGCGCTGAACATGTGCTGCCGGCGCCGACCACCAGCGCACCCGAGGTGCTGGCGACGCTGGGCATCGTTTCGGCGGGGCTTTACGCGACCGGTCTTGCGCTCGGCGCCGAGTCACTGGCACGGACAAGCTTCTGGTTGCTCTATGCCGAGGAGGATCGCTACCGACTTTTGGCGCGCAATATCGCCGACGTCATCACGCGGCACGGCCGCGATGGCGCCGTGCTGTTCGTCTCGCCGGCCGCCGAATCCTTGTTCGGTTCGCGCATCGCGCAATTGCACGGCCACGGCCTTTTCGACCGGGTTCATGTCGCCGACCGGCCGGCCTATCTGACCGCGCTGGGCGACGCCGCGGCTCTCGCGCAATCGAGCTCGGTCGAATTTCGCATGCGGCGTGAAGGCGTCGACGCCGCCGGCCGGCCGACGACGGAATTCATCTGGATCGAGATGCGCTGCCGCCAGTTGGAGCAGACGAGTGGCGATTTAAGCGGAGCAGATCGTCGCGAGGTCGTCGCCGTATTGCGTGACGTGACGGAGCGCAAAAGACATCAGCAAGAGCTTCTGGACGCGCACGCCGAGGCGGAGCGCGCCAACGCGGCCAAGAGTCGCTTCCTTGCCACCATGAGTCACGAATTGCGCACGCCGCTCAACGCTATCATCGGCTTTTCGGACATGCTGATGAACGAAGAAACGCTGGCGTTCGACGCCAAGCACCGAAGCGAATATGCCGGCCTCATCAACGAATTCGGGGCATCATCTGCTGTCGGTCGTCAACGGCATACTCGATATGTCGAAGATCGAGACCGGCAATTTCGAGATCACGCCAGAACCTTTCACGCCGGCGCAAGTCGTCGCCGGCTGCTGCGGCATACTGGCGTTGCGGGCGCGCGAGGCGGGCGTCCACCTCGAGAAAGTGGCGGCCGATGACCTGCCGGAGATGGTCGCCGACAAGCGCGCGCTCACCCAAATTCTGCTCAACCTTTTGTCCAACGCGATCCGCTTCACCGATCGCGGCGGCTCGGTCACGATCAACGTCCGCGCCGAGGCGGCGCATATCGCCTTTGCCGTCGAGGACAATGGCGTCGGCATCAGCGACGAGGATTTGTCGCGCGTCGGCGAGCCGTACTTCCAGGCGGGCAGCTGCTACGACCGCCGCCATGGCGGGACCGGGCTCGGTCTCTCCATCGTGAAGGGACTAGTGCAGCTCCACGGCGGCGAAATCTCGATCCGGAGCCGCTTCGGCGAGGGCACGCGCGTCACCGTGCGGTTACCGCTCGATTGCGAACGGGCCGGGGCCGCGAAAAAGAGGCCCCCGTCGCAACCGCTCGGCGTGATGAGCTATTTGCCGAACAAGATAGTGCCGCCGCCGGCGCGCGCCACGAGCGCGCGCGAAAATTCGACGCCTCACCAAAGCATTCAAGATTTTCCGGTGAAGAAAAGTGCGTAGCCGCCGCAATGCCGATCGACGCTTCTATGCGCGCGCAGCGAGCGCCGGCGGAGCATTGGCCTTTCGGCTGTGGGCCAAGGCGACGCGGCATCCGGTGGACTCATTCGCCATTCTTGCCGCGGTCGGTGCCAGCGTTATCATCATCGTCAACGCGGTTTTCCTACAATCGGGATCACATCCGGCGCCCTTCTTCGCCAATCCGAAGCCCTCGCAGGCTACGGCAACCGATGCGCCCACGCATCTGGAACGCACCGTTCCCCCTCGACCGATCGTGACAGCTGTAACGCCGCAACCCGTTGCGGTGCGGCGGGACGATCCGATCGCCGACTTGATCGGTCCGTCGCCGCGCATAGCAGCGGTGCAGCGTGTTTTGTCCGACTACGGTTACGGCCAGATCAGACCGTCCGGCATCCTCGACGATGCAACGAGCGGCGCCATCGAAAAATTCGAGCGAGAGCACAAGCTGCCGGTGACCGGAGAGGTCTCCGATCGCCTTGTGCGCAACCTTACGGCCATGGTCGGCCGCCCGCTGGAATAGCAACAAGCATTTGTTTGCGGTTACGCGCGGATCGAGTCATATCTCCTCGACCGATGTGAGCCGAACGATGCGCCTCAAATCTGCATTATGGGTCGCCGCCTATTTGCGCCGTTGTCAGGTCGAGGGCGCATTCGCGGTCGTACGCCGGCGCGGCGCGGAAGATGCCGGCGCCGTATTCGTGCGCATCAGCCGGCTCGACGGCACGTCCGACCTGTTCGGGCCGGCGCCGCAAAGCGCGCTCGATACCAGTCGCGGCGCGGACCGCTCGTTCACGGCAAGCCTTGCCCAGCAGCCGGCGCCGGATGCTGCGGTCGAAGCCAAGCTTGAGCGCGAGATGAAATTCGATCCCGACCTCTGGATCGTCGAGGTCGAAGATCCCGCCGGCCGAAACTTTCTCGAACTCGTAAGTTAAGAAGCGTCGCGACGCTCGCTGGACCTTTGTGCCGCGGGTGCGCGGCGCACAGCCGCCGTCGCGGTGCGGGCTCGGGCGCGCGCCTCATCGTTCGATAAAAGCGGCCAATGTTTCGCAACGGCACGCTCGTTGCGATGCATTGCCTGCCAGATCGCGACCATATGCTCGGCGGCTTGCATCGCCATCTCATCGTAGAGCGCGGCGAGCGCGTGGACGCGTTCGACCGAATGGCCGACCGTCGTATTGACGAACAGCAGAATCCGATAGACGACGTCGCGCGACAAATTGAGCGCCTTAGCGGCGGTCACGATCGGTTCGCCGAGGACATCGGCGGCGATGCGCCGCGCTTGCGCTAGTGAAATTTGCAGTGAATAGGCGAGATGCTGCGCGAAATCTTCGCGGGCGCGCGCGAGCGCCGCAGTTTCCAACCGCTGGCCAATCGCGGCATCGCGGACGAGTTGGACGATGCCGGCCGGCATCGGAGCCGCGATTTCGAGATTGAGCAGAATGAGACGGCGCTCGTCCGCGTTCGCGGCGAAAAAAAGTTCGTTGAGCTCGCTCGCGATATCGGCGGCGATCACGTGAGATGTTTCCGCGACCGGACGAGGCTCTTGGTCACGTTCTTCGGGTTCAGCGTGTTCGGCTCCCTGGACTTCCATAATCGGCATAACTGGAATCAGCTTGACTGGCGCCGCGGGCTCGCTCGTAGCAGCTTTAGGATGCAGGACGGGATGCCCGCATACGGGCGCGGCGACTTCGGGCAGATCCGCCGCCAATTGCTGGATGACCCGCAGTGGCGGCGACAGATGGCGGGCCAGCCGACCGGCGACGGCCGCGCGCGTTGCCACGTCCACGGCGTCGAGCAGCCGCAGCGCAAGCTCGGTGTAATGCCGCTCCTCGTCCGGTGTGTGCGTCAGCTTTTGCACGTAGAGGTCGGTGAGGACGCGCAACAGCGTCGGGCGCATATCGACACCGCCGCGCAGTCCGAGATGGGTGAGATTTTCGATGCTCAACAGGCTGGCGTTTTCCATAACGCGTGACTCGATCGCAACAGGCGCCCGGGCAGGCGCATTCGGTCGTCAGCCTAAGTTGTGCGCGTTAGCGGAGCGTTAACCTTGCATGCCGCTTAATTACGGCGATGCCGATTTCCGTGTAGCGGGGCGGAACGCCTCCTTGCCGGCGGCAGAGGAAAGCGGCTGGTGGCCAACGTTATTAAATTTCCGGACGAGGGGCGCATTGTGCGCTTCGGCCGTGATACGGCGGATGAGTCCGCAACGATCATCATTCTGCCCGTGATTCGGATCGAGCGGTACGCCGATCCGCGCGCCGGGGAGGCCGAACCTCACACGCACCCGCCGGCGGACAACGGCGGCCGCCGACGGGTGAGGCGCCGCTGAACGGGCTTCCGCAATGTCGCCGCGCGCCCATTGCCGATGCGATACAAGGGCGCCTCTCTTTGCCGTCCTTGCTCTGCTCGTCCTTTCCGGTTGCACCAGCATCGGCGATTTCGGCAGGCTGAGCGACCCGCCGATCACCGACGATATTCATGCCTGGGTCGGCGAAGAAGCCGCGGCCAGCGTCGGCGCGCCGATCTCCGCCGACAATCTGACCGAAGACGAACGCACGCTCCGCGATCTCGCCTTTCCGCTGATCGAGCCGCCTTACGACCGGGTTCGCTGGGATGCCGTGGTCTATGAATACGGCACCAAAGGATCGTTCCAGCGCGAATTGTGGACCTTCGATCCGACGGCCTATTACCGGCATCTGCAAGGCGAAATGCTCCGCTCGAGTGCGGCGCGCTACAATCAGTTGATCGACGACATCCGCAACGACATCGTGCGGATCGGACCGTTTTTCGTAATCGCGCGACACGTCGTCGATCTCGACCGGCGGCGCGAGGCGAGCATGGCACAGATCGCCGATCTGACGCCCGCCGAGCGTGTCAACGCCCAGGCGCGCATCGGCGAGAACAGCTTGACGATTGCCTGGGTCAACAAATCTCTGAACCAGCGCTGCGCCAGCTATCGCTTCGCGCTCGAACATCTCGCGGTCGCCGAACCGCAGTCGGTTGCCGCCGACGCGGATCGAGTGCTTAGTGAATTGCAACAGCAGATCGAGGCCAACCAAGTGGTGGTCGTGGGGCCGCGTTTTGCCGCCGTCCCGGCCGCGGCCGCGGTGGCGGTCGCAAGGTAGCCTACTGCACCGGTTGGATGCCGCAGGTCGCGGCGGCCAGCGACTGGCGCGCCATCGGCATGAGGCCGGGCTCCGGCGCAAGGGCGCGTAATACGATCAGGCCCATCGTGCTCGGCAACTCGATGATCAGTCGGTCGGCCGCGGTCACGTCTTCGTCTTCGGGCAATGCCGCATGCTGCTCGGGCGTCATCAGATCGAGCTCGATGGAGTGCCGCCCGGCGGCGCGGTCGTTGATCGCGTAGTAGGAGATGCTCTTGCGGGTATAGAAGGTGACCGACGTATAGGCTTGGCTCACCGGCACAATGAGCTTGAGCGAGCCGCCGGTCAGATCGTAGCGGCAGACTGCCGCGGCAAACGCCGGATCCATAAACGGCATGATGGCGCTCTTGCCGGTCGGCATCGCGAGCGGCACCACGGCGTTGACCGGAGTGAGCGGCGCCAGTCGAGAATAGGCATCTTCCGTCGCCGTTTGCGGCATCGCCAGCACCGTAGCGAGATGCACGATCCCGCCAAGCAGGACGGCGGCAAGGATCCACAACATGGTGCGGATCATGAGCAGCCCTTGCGCACGAGCGCCGGCATCGGACCCTCCTTGGTCGTCCGCGTGGCGACGCCGATCGGCGTATCGTAGAGCCGCCACACCAGCACGAACTGTTCAATCCCGCCGGTTGGCAACCAATTCCCGGGGCGCGCCAGCGGCGCTACCGTGATCGTGAACCTGCCATCGATGTCGCGCAGGATTTCCTCGCTGGTGAAGCCGTGGCGATCGGTCGTGTTGACCACGAGCCGGCCTTCCGGATCGTAGAGCGCGAGCGTCCAATAGCGGGCCGGCGGCGTCATGCCGCTGATGCTGAATGTGCAGCGGCCGTCCAAACTGTTTCCGGCATCGTCGGTATGGGCATAGAACGCAATGCCATCGCCCATTCCGGTAGGCAATTCGCCGCTACGCGCAATGCTGGCGCGTGCATAGGGATCGATATCGACTGAACCGCTCTTCGGCCATGCCGTCCAGGCGCCGATGGTCAGCGCGCCGAAGGCGACGCCGCGCGTCAGCGTGAACCAGGTCGCGCCGAGGCCGAGGGTGGCTGCGATCAATAATGTAAAGCACGAACCGAACAGCAGGCGCATTGGTAAAACCGGATCGAAGACTATCGAGCGAAGTCGGTTACGGCTTTGGTCTAATCGCCGCGAGGTGAAGCGGGAGCATCGCGATCGGCTGCCGTCGCGAAAGTGGCCGTCTGGGCGCCGGCGCCTTCCTTGCTGCCATCGAGCGCACCGAGCGATCCGGCGGGCGCAGCCTGGGCCGTGAGCGCGTGATCGGCATCATCCAACATATGCTCGACCTGGATCAGCGCGTCGGTTCCCTTGCGGGTCAGCAGCACCGGGTGCGGCAGCTCGTTGCCTTTGAGCGATACATCGACCGCGGTCGGCACATGAACGGGCGGCGCCAAGCCGGGCAGCTGCCGCAATTCGACGCCTTGGTGTGCAAAGGTCATGATGTCGTGCCACGTCATCGCCGGTAATGTGCCGCCGGTCATGCGTTTGGTGGGCGAATAATCGTCGTTGCCCATCCACACCGCGGCGACGAAATTTCCCGTGTAGCCGACGAACCAGCCATCGCGCCAGTCGTTAGTAGTGCCGGTTTTGCCGGCGGTGGGGATGCCGGTGAGCTGAGCGCGCCGGCCGGTGCCGTTTTCCACCACCGAGTTCATCATCTTGATCATGTTCAGCGCGACATCCGGGGCGATCACCTGCCGCGGTTTCGGACCGTCACGATCGAAGCGCCACACCAATTGACCGGCGTCGGTGCGGACTTCGAGCGCGGCATGCGGCACGACGGCGCGGCCGAGATTGGGGAACGTGGCGTAGGCGACGGCATGTTCAACCACGTAAACCTCGTCGGCGCCGATCGGCAGCGAGGGCGTATCCGGCAGCGGCGAACGCAGGCCGAAATTGCGGGCGGTCTGCACGATCATGGCGCGGCCGAGTTTGGGATTGCCCTTGCCGAGCATGATCGAGAGCTTGACTGGAATGACGTTGATCGAATGCGTGATCGCCTCGAGCAGCGTCACCGGCCCGGAATAGCCACCGGAATAATTGTGCGGGCACCAGTTGCCGATGCAGACCGGTGAATCGTCGACGACCGTCGACGGTGTGTAGCCGTTTGCGAGCGCGGTTGCATAGACGTAAGGCTTGAACGACGAGCCGGGTTGACGCAGCGCATCGGTCGCACGGTTGAACTGGCTTGCGCCATAGTCGCGCCCGCCGATCATGGAGCGTACCCCGCCGTCGAGATCGGCGATCACCGCCGCGACTTGGCTGGCGCCGTAATCCCGCCCGTACTGGCGCAATTGGGATTCGGCCTCGTGCTCGGCGTAATGCTGAAGATTGCTGTCCAGCGCGGTTCGCACCACAAAAGAACGAGCGGTGACCGATTTCGGGAACGTTTCGACGAGCCTTCGCATTTCGTCGAAGGCCCAATCGAGGTAATAATTCGGCGTGTCCTCGGCGGCGCGATCGATCGGCGTCGCCGGATTGCGCCGGGCGCCGTAAACTTGGCCCTCGGTCATGAATCCGTTATCGACGAGATTGTCGAGCACGACATTGGCGCGCGCGCGGGCTGCCGGGAGGTTGACGAGCGGCGAGAATTTCGACGGCGCCTTGAACAGGCCGGCGAGCATCGCGGCCTCAGCCAGCGTCACGTCGCGGACCGATTTGCCGAAATAATATCGCGCCGCTGCGTCGACGCCGAAGGCGCCGCCGCCGAGATAGGCGCGGTCGAGATACAGTTTCAAGATCTCGTTTTTGCTTAAATGCGCTTCGAGCCAGAGGGCGAGAAACGCCTCGTTGATCTTGCGCTGATAGGTCCGCTCGTTCGACAGGAACAGGTTCTTGGCAAGTTGCTGGGTGATGGTGGAGCCGCCCTGCACGACGCCGCCGGCCTCGGTATTGGTGACAAACGCGCGGAAAACGCCCTGCACGTCGATGCCGTAATGGTCGTAGAAGCGGCGATCTTCGGTCGCCAGCACGGCCTTGATGAGATTATCGGGCATTTCGTCGAGCGGCACCGATTCGGTGTGTTTGATGCCGCGGCTGCCGACCACGTTGCCGAACCGGTCAAGGAAAGTGACCGCGAGCTCGGATTTTTTCAGCCAGTCGTCGTCGGAGGTCTGGTGGAAGGAGGGAAGAGCTAGCGCCAGCATGAGAAACAGGCCGCCAGTCCCCAGCGTCGCCATTTCCGAGAGTGGTTCGATAAGCAACCAGCGCCGCCAGCCGGCGATATGGGCGCGGTCCATGAATGCCGTGAAGCGCTCGTAAATCTCGCGGGTCCATTTGCCACTCTGGAACACCGCGAAATCGATCCGGGCGTCAATATCGAGCAGCAGCCGCTTGAGTTTTGGCCGCCAATCGTCGCCCGGATCTGGGAACATGTCCGTCACAACAGCGCGCTCCGGGAATCGACGATTACCAAGCTGGGATCCACGAGACCTGCCCTTTTACGGCTCTTGCCCTTTTAGCCGACGACGATTTTTCCGGCTAATGTTTAGTTACACCTCTTTGCTTTAGTCGACCGCGAGGCGGCGGCCAATTCGCACGCGTCGACAGGGTGAATGGAAATTGGGGGTAATTTTGGCATAGGGTCGCGCTGGCGGAGAACAACATGGCAACCAACGGCGGCGGTTCGGAAGCGGTTCCATTCTGGCAACGCAAGTCATTGGAGGAAATGACGGATTCGGAATGGGAGAGCCTTTGCGACGGCTGCGGCAAATGCTGCCTCAATAAGCTCGAAGAGGAGGAGGGGGCGGCTGAGACCTTCTATACCGACGTCGGCTGCCGGCTGTTGGATGGCGAAACCTGCCGCTGCCGCGATTATGCGCACCGGCTCGAACAGGTCGACGATTGCGTGCGCTTGACACCGCAGACCCTCAAAACCATCAACTGGCTCCCGCCGTCTTGCGCGTATGTACTCCTCGCCGATGGCAAGGACCTCTACTGGTGGCATCCGTTGGTCTCCGGCGATCCCGAAACGGTTCACATTGCCGGCGTCTCGGTGCGCGGCCGTGTCGGCGCATCGGAGGTCAACGTTCCTGACGAGGACCTTGAGGGCCACATCGTCAACTGGCCGCTGAAGCTACCGAAACGGGCTAGGCGGCGGTGATATTTCGCGGCGCCCCTCATTTCCCCTCCCGCCGCCGCGCGGCGACCCTGCGTACCACTTTGCGGACGAGGGAAAAGCTGCGCACCCCTGATCTGCGGATGGGGCGGTTGCAAAGCCACGCGGCGCCAGCCAAGTGATAGCGACCATCGATAGCAAGACGTGCCGGTAGCCGAATCCTCCCAGCGATATGACGAGCGAAACCATCCCCGAGCACGCCGCGACAGTCGCGCCCGAAATCGCCAGCGATGAACCGCTCACGCCGGCGCGGGGCCAGCCTACGGCGCCGCTCGATCATGCCACCGTCCGCGCCATCGTCGCCGGCATCATGCTGGCGATGTTTCTCTCGGCGCTCGAACAGACCATCGTCGCGCCGGCGTTGCCGGCGATCGGCAAGAGCCTGGGCGGGATCGATGACCTGTCGTGGGTGGTGACCGCCTATCTTCTTGCCGTCACGGCAACGACGCCGCTGTTCGGCAAGCTCTCCGACATTTACGGTCGGCGGCGCATACTGCTGTGGGCGATCGGAATTTTCATCGCCGGCTCCGTCGCCTGTGCGCTGGCGCAAAATATCTGGATGCTCATTCTCTCGCGCGGGTTGCAAGGCATCGGCGGCGGCGGTCTATTGCCGATTGCGCAAACCATCATTGCCGACATGCTTTCGCCGCGGGAGCGCCCAATTGTGCAAGGCCGCACTTCGATCATGTTCATGAGTGCGAGCATTCTCGGTCCGGTGCTCGGCGGATTGCTCACCGATCATCTGCACTGGTCGCTGATCTTCTGGATCAACCTGCCGCTCGGCGCTGTAGCGCTGCTCATGACCGAACGTGCGCTGCGCCGGCTACCGCGCAACGACCGGCCGCATGAGCTCGACATGATCGGCGCTGTCCTGATGGTCAGCGCCGCGATCGCGATTCTATTGGCGCTCTCCTGGGGCGGCACGCATTATCCGTGGAGTTCGTGGAGGATCGGTACTTTGCTCGCGGCCTCCGTGGCGCTGTGGACGCTGTTTGCGATCCGGCTCTTAACGGCGCGCGAGCCGTTTATTCCGCTGGCCATCCTGCACGGCCGCGTCACCTCGACGATCACCTGCGCCGCTTTCTTTTCCATCGGCACGATTATCGGCATCACGATCTATACTCCGCTGTACTGCCAAACCGTGCTTGGCGTTTCGGCCAGCTCATCCGGGCTGGCGCTCATCGCCTTCATGGCCGGGACGGTGTGCGGCTCGCAGGTCACGGCGCGGCTGATGGTAAGGCTGACGCGTTATTTGCGGGTGCCCATGGTTGGGTTGGCAATCGCGGTCACCGCCCTCATCGTACTCGCCGCCGATCCGGCAGGCCAAACGATCATGAAGTTCGTGCTCTTGCTTTTTGCGCTCGGATGCGGGCTCGGACCGATGTATCCCATGAGTACCATCCTCATGCAGAACGCGGTCAAGCCGCATCAGATGGGCACCGCAACCGGCACGCTGAACTTCTTTCGTACACTTGGCGGCGCGATCATCGTCGCGGTGTTCGGCGCTATCGTGCTCGGTGGTGTCGGCGGCCAGTCGGGGGTGATGACGCTTGAAAAGCTCGCGGCGACCCACGGCGATTTGGCGCCTGCCTTCCACTGGATTTTTATCGCCGCCGGCGTCTTTCTTTCGATTTCCTTCTTTTGCATTCTTGCCGTCGAAGAGCGCCCATTGCATGGGCCGGTTCGCTTGACCGAGGAAGCCGCAGAGTAGGCGCTAACGAGTAGTACGGGCGGCGACAACCTCGTAAGCTCATCCCAAAATAAAATGGGAGAGAGCCATGTTATGCAATTTGCCGCGCAGTTTCATCTCTATCGCCGCGATTGCCGTGACCGCCGCAATGCTCGCCGCCGCCGCGGCGCACGGCGAAACCATTATCGACGACTGGTATGCGGCGAAACTGCCGCCGCCGCCGCAGCTCAAGCCGGTGACACTCGTGCCGAAAGAGACGGCGCTTCTGGTCATGGATTTCACGGTACAGACATGCACTGTTGAGCGACGAAAACGATGCGCGGACTCGGTGCCAAAGGTGAAGGCGTTTGTCGAGGCGGCACGGGCCAAGGGCGCGCTCATTATCTACAGCGTAGCGGTGCCGAAGTCCGTGCCGGGCGATATCTTGAAGGACTTAACGCCGGCTTCGGGCGAAGAAGTGCTGCCGCCGCTCGGACCCGACAAATTCATCAACAGCGATCTGGAGAGGACCCTGCACGACAAGGGCATCACGACCGTGGTGGCGATGGGCACGCAAGCGCAGACTTCGGTGCTGCATACCGGCGCCGACGCGGCGTTGCGCGGATTCAAAGTCATCGTCCCGGTCGACGCGATGTCGGCGGACGATTTGTTTCCCGAACTCTACACCGCCTGGCACCTCGCTAACGCGGCGCGCATCAGCAATCAGGTGACGCTGACCAAGCTCGATATGATCGGGTTTTAGCGCGGCCGAAGTGCTATTGGCACGCAATGGCCTCGATCGCTGCGCTAGCTCCGGCGACGTTGAAATCGAGAAATACGATTCCCGCGGTACGCAGATCGACCTCCACCCGAAGCCGCTGCGCGGCGCGGATGGCGGCGACGGGACTCATATCAACGGTTGGCAAAAGTATCCTACGCGCGCCACCTTTGCCGATGTCGGCCGTTGCCACGGAGCTAGTGACTGATCCTTCGTCAAATCGATAGTTGATTGGAAATTTCTTGTAATGACCCACGCCGGCCAAAGAAGTAAAAATAAGTGCCACTGCGGGATCCGTTGGTCCGTTCGCATCAGAGGAGAGGCACACTAGAGCCAGGCCGGTGGCGCCTGATTTGCCTTTTTGAGTTGAGTTCGGTTTTGGCAGTGTTATCGCCACACGCGAGGTTCTTTCGGTAAGCGGGTCGCGGCCGTTGTTGACGATCTTCCAGTTGTTTGGGACGGCGGCGTGTGTCGCGCCAGGAACCTTGGGCGAGGCTTCGCTCGGATGGAGTAGTTGCAGAGGAGCACCCGGGGCCTGCGCGCGCGCCGCGCCTAAAACAAGCACCGAGCAACTCATGATCGATAATACAAGGCCGCGAAGCAATCCCGTCCCCGATCGGCTGCTATGAGGCGAGCTTACGGCCGCGTGCGAATGAAGGAAAGCGCAATGCTCGGTTAAGGCCCGAGCGGCGAGCCGAGCGACCGTGCGGTGTCGACGATCCAGGCGCGGTAGCGCACGAGCGGTGTAATGCCGGTGAGGCCGCCGCAGCCGCCACTGAGCTTCGGGCCGGTCGACCAGCTGACCACGCCGATGATGGCGAGATCGCCATTCGTATCGCGAAACGCCGGCGCGCCGGAATCGCCGGCGCAGGCGCCAAGCCCCGCGCTTTGGCCCATGGTCGCGGGGTCGAACAGCCGGATTTGCAGGGTGCCGGGTACTCCCGTGACGACGAGCGTCGCCGCGCGCACGGTGCCGCCGGTTTTGCCGTCGCCGCGCACGGTGACGCCGTAGCCGGCAACCACCAGTGCATCGCCGACCGCAACTGTCTCGGCTTCGCCGCCGATCCGCACTGGCGGAATTCGCGCGGGCAGCGGCGCGGCGAGCTTGATCAGCGCGACGTCGGCCGTGGCAAGATGGGCGAAAAGCCGCTTCAGATCGAATTGCGGATCGCGCTCGATGCGCGCGATGTCTTTGAGAACCGGCTCCCGTCCGCGCTCGCTATCGACGAGCTTGTAGTCGGCTCCGGGCTGTACGCAATGCGCCGCCGTCAGCAATAGGTCGTGCGCGATCGCCGTCGCGGTACAGGCTGTACCATAGGAACCGAGGATCATAACCACGGAACGCCCAACGCCGTCGGCCGCCGGCGGAGCGCCACCGACCATCGCCAGAGCGGGAGCCGGGCCTGGTAAGGAGCTTGGCGCGACGGCAAAGCCGACGGCCCCTGCCACCGCGAATGCGGTAAACCCGGTTAGCCGAAGCAGCCGTCGCGCCATCAATCTGACCATCGTTCTCTTCTCATGCGTCTTCGCCGGCCAGAATAGCGAGGTTTTCGCGTTATTGCGGCGGTTCGCCCTAAAACAGCCGTTCAGGCGGGGTTCACTGCAAGGCCTTTAGAACACCCGTCATGCCTACCGCGGAGCGCTTTGCCATTGCCGCTTTTCTCGCGCTCGTGCTTGCGGGCGCGCCGGTTCGCGCCGAAGATGCCGCGCAACCCGCACCCGCGCATGCCGAGACCGAACACACCTGTCTCGACCAGAAGGAGCGCCGGGCCGAGATTGAAAGCGGCAGGCTCATTCGGCTTTCGACAGCTATGCACGCCGCCAAGCACCGGATGCCGGGCACCGTGGTGCGGGCGCGCTTGTGCCACGGCAAGGACGGTCTCGTCTATGTGCTGACAGTTCTTGCGCATGATGGCAAAGTGGCTCGGATTGCCGTCGACGCAGTGAAAGGCACGCTCGCGGGCGATCGTTAAACGGAGCTTTGATTTGCGGCTACTCGTTGTCGAGGACGACCCCGATCTCAATCGGCAGCTGGCAACCGCGTTGACGGATGCCGGCTATGTCGTCGACCGCGCCTTCGACGGCGAGGAGGGCCATTATCTCGGTGAGAGCGAGCCGTACGACGCCGTCATCCTCGATATCGGCCTGCCGAAAATGGATGGCATTTCGGTGCTCGAAGCCTGGCGCCGCGCCGGCCGCGCCATGCCCGTGCTCATCCTTACCGCGCGCGACCGATGGAGCGATAAGGTGCAGGGTTTCGATGCCGGCGCCGACGACTATGTCGCCAAGCCTTTTCACCTGGAGGAGGTGTTGGCGCGGGTGCGGGCGCTGTTGCGCCGTTCGGCCGGCCACGCCAAAAGCGAATTTACCTGCGGGCCTGTCCGCCTGGACACCCGCACCGGCCGGGTCGCCGTCGAAGGCAATCCGGTTAAGCTCACCTCGCATGAATATCGGCTGTTGTCGTACCTGATGCACCATACCGGCCGCGTGGTATCGCGCACCGAACTTGTCGAGCATCTCTACGATCAGGATTTCGACCGCGACTCCAACACCATCGAGGTGTTCGTCGGTCGCATCCGCAAAAAGCTCGGTGTCGATGTGATCCAAACGGTGCGCGGCCTCGGTTACCTGCTCACGCCACCCGATGCGCGCTAATTCGCTCGCACTTCGACTGTTCATTTGGGCAACCGCCTGGACGGTGGTCATTCTCATCATCACCGGCGTTGCGCTGTCCACGCTCTATCGTCACGCGGTCGAACGGTCGTTCGATCGCCGTCTCGACGTTTATCTGCGGACGTTGGTCGCCGACGTCGCTTCGCCGGAGGAAGGCAGCGACAAGTATCCGCAATCCATCGGCGAGCCGCTGTTCGAACTGCCGCTGTCGGGCTGGTACTGGCAGGTCACCCGGCTCGACAGCAAAACGCCCGAAGTGCATTCCTCACGCTCGCTGTGGGACAGTAGTCTGCCGCGTCTGCTCGACGAAAAATCGTCCGCCGATGCCGAATATCGGCAGGGCTATGCCAAAGGTCCCGAAGATCAGGAACTGCGCCTCGTCGAGCGCGATATCGATCTCGGCACCGATGGCCGTTATTTGATTGCAGTGGCCGGCGATGCCTCGGAGATCGACGATGAAACCGGCAGCTTCGAGCGCACGATCATCATAACTTTTACGGCGCTGACCCTGGCCCTGCTGCTGACCACCGCGCTGCAGGTCCGCTTCGGCCTGGCGCCGCTCACGCGCATTTCCGAGAAGTCTTGCCGCGATCCGCTCCGGCCGCGCCGAGCGGCTGCAAGGCGAGTTCCCGGTCGAGATCGAGCCGCTCGCCCGCGAGACCAATGCGTTGATTGACGCGAACCGCGAAATCGTCGAGCGTGCGCGAACGCATGTCGGCAATCTGGCGCATGCGTTGAAGACGCCGCTGTCGGTCATCGTCAACGAGGCGGTGGCACGCGGCAACGACCCGCTCGCGCACAAGGTGTTGGAACAGACCGACATCATGCGCGATCAGGTTGCGCGTCAGCTCGAGCGCGCGCGGCTTGCCGCCCGCTCCGCCGTGGTCGGCACCTCGACCGAGGTTCCGCCGGTCGTCACCGCGCTCGCCCGCACCATGGAGAAGCTCTATCGCGCGCGCGACATCGCCATCGATATCGACGTGCCCGATCACGCGCGCTTTCGCGGCGAGCAACAGGATCTCGAGGAGATGATCGGCAATCTCGTCGACAACGGCTGCAAATGGGCGCAGTCGCGGGTGGCGATCGAAGTGATGGCGGACCATCCGCCGTCCGTTGGCGCAAAGTCGCGTGTGCGCATCATTGTCGACGATGACGGGCCGGGACTTTCCCCCGCCGAGCGCGAACAGGTGGCGCTACGCGGCCAACGGCTGGATGAAACCAAGCCCGGCTCCGGGCTCGGACTTTCAATCGTCGTCGAGCTCGCCGGGCTCTACGGCGGCGTGCTCACTCTCGGCACCGCGCCGATTGGCGGCTTGCGCGCGGAGCTGGCGCTGCCGGGCGGCTGAGTGAAATGCTCATCCTTGCCGCGAAGCGAATGCGGCGCCGAGGGAGGTCCGCTGTCAGGGGTAGAGTGGAGCTCGAAATTTAAAAGCATCACTTCCGCAAATGACCGGAGCTGACGTCGCTGGGTTAACGCCACGTTAACGCGATGCATTGAATGATCGCCGTGAGAGCAACCATTTCGGAGACCTCGCGATGCTGCCCGAACACCGCGTACTTCTTGAGGACGAACCCTGTCCGGTCCCCGATGAAACGCTGGGCGAGATGTATCGCGCCAGCGCGCACGGGCTAAGCCAAATCATCACAACGGTCTCGCCGACGGCAAGAGTCTTGCTTGCATTGTATTGTTACCGCCGCGCCCACCTTGCTTCGATCGGATTGGCGATTGCGGCAACCTGCGAGAAAGACGATCTCACGTCGCTGGGGGGCAATGCTGGTGCCACGCTGTTCGAACGATCGCGTGAAACTCCGCAGTCGTCGCCCGCTGACGCCCGCGCGAATGGCCGACGGAAAATCACTCTGGCGGCCCAGCCACTTCGCCAACTAAACCCAGTCGCGAACGAGGAAGATTCTTTCTCGTCGATTTTTATGCAGTACAAGAATACGCTTGTAGCCGATGGCTGACGTACGACAGCCCCGTCCTGATTAGGCCGCTGCCAAAACACGAAATGCTCTTTTTCGTTTATGTGCTGGGAAGCCGACGCGAAAATGACCGTCGAACCTATGTTGGCTGGACGACCGACATAGAGAGGCGACTCCAGCAACACAATGCGGGACTCGGCGCTAAGTCGACTCGAGGGCGGCAATGGATTTTGCTCCATTCCGAACGTTGCAAAACCCGCCGCGAAGCCATGAGTCGCGAGTGGTACGTCAAGCGTGACAGAAAGTTTCGCGCCACGCTTCGCGAAGCCATTCCGATCTGACCGGGAAGTCCGCTTTCAAGACCTTCGCCGATGTCTCGCAAACCCTCGCCGAATTCGGCGCGGGCGGTTTTGCTTATCGCGTTGCCGGCGAGGACGCTGAGACCGCCGATCGCGGCGGTGCGGCGGGTGATGTTCATGTCGAATTTCCGATCATGTGCAAGATTAAGGTAAGCGCGCGGCGGTCGCGCCGGAAATGGTAGTGCGTGCGCTATCATCTCGGGGCCGAAGATGTCGCCGAAACGGTTCAGGAGCACAGCTCCCAGCTACTGCCACAATTGCTGCGACGCGATCCGCGCCCCGTCGCTGAGCGCTTTGAACTTCGCCCAAACGATCGAAGGATGAACTTCCTTTGAGCCGGCGAAAGTGGCGAAACCGCAGTCGGAGCCGGCGATGACGTTCTCGCGCCCGACGATGCCGGCGTAGCGCACGATACGCTCGGCGACGAGCTCCGGATGTTCGACCAGGATGGTCGAGTGCGAGATCACGCCCGGGATCAAAATCTTGCCCTCCGGCAGCTTGACGGTCTTCCACACTTTCCATTCGTGCTCGTGGCGCGGATTCGCCGCCTCGAACGAATAGGCGCCGGCCCGGATCTTCAAAATAATATCGACAATGTCCTTCAGCTCCATATCGTGGATGCGCGGCCCCATATTGATGCCGTAGCAGGTATGGAAGCGGATTTTTTCCGGCGCAATGTCGCGCAGCGCGTGATTGAGCGCCGCGACGCGTATTTCCGCCCATTTGCGGCAATCGGCGATGCTCGCCTCGGGATGGATGATATAATAGGTCACGAGCCGCGGATCGTCGATTTGCACCAAAAAACCGGCATCGACGATGGCCTTGTATTCCTCGCGCATCGCCTCGGCGATGGCGAAGACGTATTCTTCCTGCGATTTGTAATAGGCGTTCTTCTGCCAGTCCTCGATATTGGAAGGCGAAATGGCCGGCATGAAAGCTTCTTCGGCGTTCACGCCGTTGAGCGCGGCTTTGAAATTGTCGATGTCGCGCTTGAGCTGGGCATGACCCTTGTAAGTGATCGGGCCGGTGCAGACCATGTGGGTGTGGGTCGAAGCGGCATGGGTCTGCGCATAAAATTCAGGAAACGATAGTCCCTCGCGCGAACTGGCCCATTGATTGCGCGGACCGGCCAGCGTGTCGATCTCGTAACCGCCGAGCCGCTCGTTGATGTAGCTGACGAAGCTCGGCTTGCCGTATTCGCCGTCGTCAATCACGTCGATGCCGAGCTGGGCCTGCTTGTGCACCACTTCACTCACGGCATTGCGCAAGCGCGCGGCGTTACCGGCTTGATCGAATGCCTCAGCGCCGCCGCTCTGGATCAGATTAAGGAGGTCGGGCGGCCGGGGCAGGCTGCCGGCATGGGTAGTGAGGGTGCGATCGGTGCTGTGTTTCATGAATACTCAATCAAGCGTGACATGCGCGGAGGTGATGACGTTCTTCCATCGTTCGGTTTCTTCTCCAAAATATTTGGCGGTATCCGCCGGCGAGCCGCCGACCGGCTCGGCTGAAAGGTTGGCGAGGCGCTTTTGAATCTCGGGGTCGTGGAGCGCTTCGTTGACGCCGGCATTGATCTTGTCGACCACCGTGGCAGGCGTGCCCGCCGGCGCGACGAAGGCGTACCAAGCCACAGCTTCAAAACCCGGCAGCGTCTCGGTGATGGCCGGGACGTCGGGCAGGCTCGCCATGCGCTTTGCCGACGCAACGGCGATCAGTTTCAGTTTGCCGGCTTTGACAAGTTGCAATGAGACGCCGAGATTGTCGAACATGCAGTCGACGCTGCCGGCGACGAGATCGTTGAGCGCCGGCGCGGAACCGCGATAAGGCACATTCTGCAGCTTCACGTGCGCCATCGTCTGAAACATCGCGGAAGTGAGCTGCGAGGTGGTGCCGTTGCCCTGGGTGGCGTCGGTCACTTTGCCGTCATTGGTCTGCACATAGGCGACGAAATCCGGCACCGTGTTGGCTTTGATCTTGTCGGGGTTGACCACGAGCGCATTCGGCACACGCGCCATGATGACGATGGGCATGAATCTGGTTGGATCGAAAGCAAGGTGCGGATAGAGATTTTGATTGATGACTAAGGGCGGCGGCGGCGACGCCAACAACGTATAGCCGTCGGGCTCGGATTTGGCGACGACCTCAGCGCCGATATTACCGCCGGCTCCTGCGCGGTCCTCGACGACGACCGGCTGGCCCCATTTGCGCGACAGCCAATCGGCGAAGATGCGCGGCATGACGTCGGCGGTGCCACCAGCTGGGAACGGCACTACGATCTTTACCGTGCGCGCCGGATAGTCCTGCGCTATTGCCGGCGGGACGAGGAGCGTGGGGAGCATCATCACCAGCGCAATGCCGGCAATTGCAAGGCTGCGCCGCCATGTGCCGGCGCCACTACGTTTCCTCGGCATCATCGTTTTCTCGTGATTAGTGCGAAATCGGTGCGGGACCTTAGCCAATGACTATACGAGCCGCCAGCCTCTCGGACCGACGGCGTCACTTGCCGGCAATAATCGTCGACTAACTAGATCGACCGTGAAACAGACTGCCGGCGCGATGCTAATGCTCGCGCATCGTTCTTGCGCCGATGGGCCCAGTTTGATCTTCTATCGCCGGGGTGCGGGAGCGGCTTTCCTTACGAAAACTTGCCGTTACGAAAACTTGGGAGAATCTGAAAATGCGTGCAACGCATTTGGCAGTTACGGTGGCTCTGCTGTTGGCCGTGTCCGGTTCATTGGCCGGTTGCGGCAAAGGTCCGCAAGGTGATCCAGGACCGGCGGGTCCGCAGGGCCCCAAAGGCGACTTCGGTCCCGCAGGTCCTGCCGGTCCGCCCGGTCCGGCCGGCCCGGCCGGGCCACAGGGCCAAGCGGGTCCGTCCAGCCCGAGCATCCGGGTGGTCAAGTCGGATTGCGTATCGGGCTGTACGGTGCAGTGCGAAGACAACGAAGTCCTGGTGACGGCTTATTGCGGCCCGACCCGAAATCAAGCGCAATTCCTCGGCGAAAAAGCGGCTTCTTGCGGTCCCACGGGGTCGGCGTCCAACACGCCGCTGGTCGCGGTGTGCGTCGGGCCACCGAAATAAAGGGCGCTGGCGTAGCGGCGGCGTGAACGGCCGCCGCCTTCGCTTTGCATAATTCCAAGCCGCCGGACGGCCCTGCCGGCCGCGCCCGCAAGCGCGGACCCTTATCGCATTGAATTCCTGATGTTTTGCGTAACTCCTTCTTAAGCGCCGTCCTATTAAAACGTTAACGGTAAGGTTCAGTGCAACGGTCATTCGCCTATGACGAGCGATGGTCAAACCATCGAAGGGTTGCGGGAATATCTCCAGACGCTCAAGCCGGCGGCGCGGTCGATGCTTGTCCAAGAGCTTGAGCGCAGCCTCTTGCGGAGCGACGGGGGCGACGGCAACGACATGGTGCTCCAGGAATTGCGTCGCGCGATCCGCGCCGATGCCCAGCCGGTGCCGCGCATCGGCGACGCGGCGCGGCTGTTCTTCACGCCGCTCGAGCCGTTCCTGATCGACGCCAGCGCCGATCACAAGCGCGTCGGCCGCATCGCGCGCGTGTCGCTCGAACCGATTTGGACCTGGATCGGTCGCGACCTCATTCCCGCCGAAGCCAAGGCGCTGAGCGAGGACATCAATCGCGCATTACTCGCTGGCGATCGAACCAAAGCCGATCAGTTGGTTCGCGCGCTGCACGAGCGTGCGATCCAGCGTATGACGGACGCCGTCGGTGCAATCGGCGCCGACGAAAGGGCGCGCCGCCGCCTTGCCGTCCAGGTGGGAACGCCGCGGGCGATGGAAGACCTCAGCACGATGATCGCTTTGCTGTCGCTGCGGGAAGTGCTTGCCGATTTCGCTCGGCGATTGCCCAATCACATCCGCGCATTCGACCGCGACCAGATCGACACGGTGACGAAACAGCTCGACGCGGCAACGACGCAGACATCGGGCGAGATCGGTGCGATACGCAAATCGGACGTCTTCCTCTATGGTCTCATTCTGGTGATGAACCGGCTTGCGGCGCCGTGGCAACTCATCCGCATCGCAACCCGTGCCGCCGAGAGCGACGATACCGCGCGCGTCGCCGAGACACCCTATGCTACTGCGGTCACGCTCGTGCTGGGCGAGGCTGAAAATATGGTGGGCGAACTGCACTCCGAACTCAGGGCCGGACGGCCGATCGTGTCGATGCTCAAGGCCATTCACGATGCCGCGCGCGGGCTGCGCACGGAAATGGATCTATCCGTCGAATCGCCGTGGAGCCGCCAACTGGCGGCGATCCGCGCCGAAGTTTCGGGTATGCTGAAGGCCGAGATCGAAGCGACGCCGGGCCTCGTGCGGCGGCTGTTGCGGCCCCGCGCGGCCAAGGACATCGTCCCGGGCTCGCTCCTCGACGCAATCGACGTCAACGAAGCCGAAATGCGGGTCGAATTTGTCGGCGCATGCCGGCATTACGCCGGCGAGCTTGCCGTCAACGAAGTGACGACGCGCGCGCATTCCGAACTGACGCTTTACCTGGAAGCGGGCACCAAGGCCCTGCTCAATTCGCTGCGCCACTCCGACGCTGCCGACCGGCCGTTCCGGCAATCCCAGGTCGAGGCTGCGATTCGGTTTTGCCGGACCGTATTCGGCTCTGAATATGCGGGTCTTCTCGCCAAGGCCGCCGAGGTTGCGGTGCAGACTGGAACTGCCGAGCGTAGGCCGGCTCGGGCGTGAACTTTGGCCGTGCTCGGCGGGGACGACGCTCGCGCAAATCGCGCCGGCGGAGTGCGAAATTGCCGCGTCGCGGTTCCCATTGCGGCCGCATTCGCGCCGTGTTGTAACCGCGCGGCGCATAGGCGGCGGCTCCCGGGCCGCAATATCGCTGCGAGTGCCCGGCCCGGCGGATGGAACAGCGCTGACGACAGTTTGATATGACGCTTTGAATCAATGATGCTTTGGATCATTTTCGCAGTGATGACCGCTGCGGCAGTCTTCGCCGTGCTGTGGCCGCTTGGGCAGAAGCCGCGCGCCCTGGGCGGCGGCAGCGACCGGCTCGTCTATCAAGACCAGTTGCAGGAGATCGGCCGCGATCGCGCCGCCGGTCTGATCGGCGAGCCCGAAGCGGAATCGGCTCGCATCGAAATATCGCGCCGGCTGTTGGCTGCGGCGGACGCCGAGGCGCCGGCTTTGGCTGCGCCCGCGGCGGCGCAGCCGCTCTGGCACCGCCGCGTCGCGGCAATCGCCGCGATCGTCGTCGTGCCTGCTGTCGCGCTCGGTTTTTATCTCAAACTCGGCTCGCCGGACGTTCCCGACCAGTCCGCCTTCACTCGCGTGAACACTTCGGACAGTCAATCGATCGCCAGCCTTGTCAGTCAGGTCGAGGCGCATCTTGCGAGCAATCCAAATGATGGAGCGGGCTGGGAAGTGCTAGCCCCGGTCTATTTGCGGATGGGCCGGTTCGACGACGCAGTAACGGCCTGGCGCAAGGCGATTGCGCTCAACGGCGATAGTCCAGCACGCGCGTCCAGTCTCGGCGAAGCGCTGGTTGCCGCCGCGAATGGCGTCGTGACCGATGAAGCCAAGCAGGTGTTCCAAAAGGCCGCCGCCGGCGATCCGCACGATCCCAAGGCCGGTTATTATCTCGGCCTTGCCGACGAGCAGGATGGCAAGCGCGATGCCGCCGCCGCCAAATGGCGGGCTCTCCTGGATGCAGCGCCGCCCGATGCGCCGTGGGCGAATTTCGTGCGCGAGGCATTGACCCGCGTCACCGGCGCGCCGGTCGCCGCAAAAGGCCCCGCAGCAGGTGACGTCGCGGCCGCGGATACCATGAATGAGGCGCAACGCACCGAAATGATTCGTGGCATGGTGCAGCGGCTTGCAGCCCGGCTGCAGACCGACGGCAGCGACGTGGAAGGCTGGCTGCGGCTCGTTCGTTCCTATGCCGTGCTCGGCGATCGCGATAAAGCGAAGGATGCCGCCGCGGACGCTCGGCGCGCTCTGTCGGATCGCCCGGAGGAGCTCAAGCGGATCGACGATCTTGTCAAAGACCTTGGTCTGGCGGGCTGACATGAGACGGAAACGGAAAGAATGACCCGCAAGCAGCGACGCCTCATTCTGATCGGCGGCGGCCTTTCAGTGCTGGCCATCGCGGTCGCGCTGATGCTCAATGCATTTCGCAACTCGATCGTGTTCTTCAATTCGCCGAGCGACGTTGTGGAGAAGCACGTCGGGCCCGGCACGCGCATCCGGCTTGGCGGCTTGGTCAAGGACGGCAGCGTTGTGCGCGGTAACAATCTTAGCGTCCGCTTCGAGGTGACCGACGGCGAGACCGAAATTCCGGTGACCTATAGCGGCGTTTTGCCCGATCTGTTTCGCGAAGGGCAGGGCGTCGTAGCCGAAGGCGTGCTTGACGGCGGTGGCGTATTCAACGCCGATACGATTCTCGCCAAGCACGACGAGACATATATGCCGAAAGAGGTTGCTGACGCCTTGAAGAAGTCGGGACATTGGAAGGACGATTACGCGCAACGGGCGGCAATGCCGATCGGTGGCGGAGGCAGCAAATGATCCCCGAACTCGGACATTATGCATTGATGCTCGCACTCGGGCTGGCGCTTATTCAAGGCATTATGCCGGTTGTCGGCACCCGCACCAACGACCCCGTCCTCATGAGCATCGCTGCGACAGCGGCGCTTGCGCAATTTGCGTTTGTCGCGACGGCGTTTACCGCGCTCGCCATCAGCTATGTCACCTCCGACTTCTCGGTGCTCAATGTTTACGAGAATTCGAACACGCAAATGCCGCTGATCTACAGGCTCACCAGCATCTGGGGCAATCACGAAGGCTCGATGATGCTGTGGGTTTCGATCCTGACGTTTTTCGGCGCCTTGGTCGCCGTATTCGGCGCCAATCTGCCGGTGGTGCTCAAGGCCAACGCGCTTGCGGTACAGGCGTGGATCGCCGCGGCATTTGAGTTCTTCATTCTCATGACGTCGAATCCGTTCGTGCGCATTCCGAATGCGCCGTTCGAGGGCCAAGACCTCAATCCGATCCTGCAGGACCCCGGCCTCGCCTTCCATCCGCCGATGCTCTATCTCGGCTATGTCGGTTTCTCGATCGCGTTCTCCTTCGCCATCGCCGCATTGCTGGAAGGCCGCATCGACGCCGCCTGGGCGCGGTGGGTGCGGCCCTGGGTGCTCGGCGCCTGGATGTGCCTGACGCTCGGCATCGCCGGCGGCTCGTACTGGGCCTATTACGAATTGGGCTGGGGCGGCTTCTGGTTCTGGGATCCGGTGGAAAACGCATCGCTCATGCCGTGGCTCGCCGGGACCGCCCTTTTACATTCCGCCGTGGTCATGGAAAAACGCGGCGCGCTGAAAGTGTGGACCATCCTGCTTGCGATCCTGACCTTTTCGCTGTCGCTGATCGGAACCTTCCTGGTGCGTTCGGGCGTGCTCACCTCGGTTCATGCATTCGCGGTGGATCCCAGGCGCGGCATTTTCATCCTCGGGATTCTCGTCGTGTTCATCGGCGGCGCGCTGTCGCTCTATGCCTGGCGCGCCCCGCTGCTCAAGCAAGGCGGCTTATTCGCGCCGATCTCGCGGGAGGGTGCGCTTGTTTTCAACAATCTGTTCCTGACCACCGCTTGTGCCACTGTGTTGGTCGGAACGCTTTATCCGCTCGCGCTCGAAGCGTTGACCGGGGCCAAAATTTCGGTCGGCCCGCCGTTCTTCAATCTGACGTTCGGCCCGCTGTTCATTCCGCTGATGGCGGTGATGCCGTTCGGGCCGCTGATGGGCTGGAAACGCGGCGATCTTCTAGGCGCCGCGCAACGGCTGCTCGCGGCGGCAATGCTCGCCGCGCTGGCCACCGCGGCGGCTTTTGCGCTCGAACACGGCGGCCCGGTGCTGGCGCCGATCGGCGTCGGCGTAGCCGTCTTCGTGATGGCGGGAGCGGTGACCGACGTTGTCGAGCGTACGCTAATCTTGCGCGTGCCGTTCCGCGCGGCGCTGCGGCGCGCCTTGGGATTGCCGCGCTCGGCTTGGGGCACGGCGTTCGCGCATTTCGGCATGGGCGTGACGCTGATGGGCATCGTCAGCGTGACCGCATGGGGCAGCGAGCGGATCGCCGAGGTAAAGCCGGGCGCCAGTCTCGACATCTCTCATTACCGGGTGACTTTCGACGGCACCTTCAATCGCGCTGGGTCCAACTATCGCGACGTTGTCGGCCGCTTCACCGTGCACCGGCTGAATGGAGAAATGATCGGCAACATGCAGCCGAGCCGGCGCGCCTTCCCGGATCGCAACATGGCGACCACCGAGGCCGCGCTGATGTCGCGCGGCGTCAGCCAACTCTACATCTCGATCGGCGATCCGAATAAGGACGGCAGCGTGCCGGTGCGGCTCTATTTCAAACCCTATGTGCTGATGATCTGGCTCGGCGCCGGAATCATGTTCTGTGGCGGCGGCCTATCGCTGTCGGATCGGCGGCTGCGCGTCGGCGCCCCGCGGCCGGCAAAACCCAGAGCGGCGCTGCAACCGGCGGAGTGAAGTCGGTGAAATATCTGCATGCTCTCATGCTTCTCGTAGCGCTCGTCTGGTCGTTCCCAGTCCGGGCCGTCCAGCCCGACGAAATGCTGCCGGACCCGAAACTCGAAGCACGCGCCCGAGCGATCTCCGAGGAATTGCGCTGCCTGGTCTGTCAGAACGAATCGATCGACGAGTCGGAGGCTCCGCTCGCCCACGATCTGCGCGTTCTAGTGCGGCAACGGATCGAAGCCGGCGACAGCGATGCGCAAGCGATCAACTTTATCGTCGTCCGCTATGGCGAATTCGTCCTGCTCAAACCGCGCCTGGAGTGGCAGACCGCGGCGCTCTGGGGCGCTCCGCCCGGCGTGCTGCTCATAGGGATCGTCATGCTCATAATGGCGGCCAGGCGCCGACGGGGGGCGTACGTGGCTGCCGGGACGGCCAACCTGACTGCAGCCGAGGAAGCCCGCGTGGCGGAGCTTCTGCGCGGCGAAGGCGCGCCCTAATTGGCGGCGGGTCAAAGTCCGTGGGCGTTTAAGTCGACAATATCGCTCACGGGATTGTTTTTAAAAGCTAATTTCGTAATCCAAAACATTACAAACTTTTAATGCGGCCGACAGAGCGCGGTAAGGCTCGCCGCCGCATCTTGCGCGTTAATCAGCCTCCGTCGCGAGGCGGAACAATCGATTTTTGGAGACACGTAATGAATGATAATGCCCTGCAATCACGCCGCATTCCCTCGGCTCGGCGTGTTGCGCTTCTGGCGACGACGATCGCCGGGATCGGCGCGGCAGCGATCTTGCTGTCGCCGAACATGGTGAGTCCTTTCGCACCAGCGGCGCAAGCGCAGAATTTGAGTGAAAAGGTTCAGCAGCTGCCGCAAAAGCCGGTGGGCTTTGCCGACATCGTCGAAAAAGTGAAGCCCGCCGTGATTTCGGTGCGCGTCAAGATCGACCAGCCGGTCGAAACGAACAACACCGACGATAATCTTCCCTTCCCGCCAGGCTCGCCGTTTGAAAAATTCTTCCGGCAGTTCGGTATGCCCGGCATGCCGAACGGCCATGAGATCATCACCGGTCAGGGTTCCGGTTTCTTCATTTCCGGCGACGGCTATGCGGTGACCAACAATCACGTGGTCCAGAACGCCGAAAACGTTCAGGTCACCACCGACGACGGCAAGACCTATACGGCCAAAGTCATCGGCACCGATCCGCGCTCCGACCTTGCTTTGATCAAGGTCGACGGCAACGACTTCCCCTATGTGAAGCTCTCCGATGCCACGCCGCGCGTCGGGGATTGGGTGCTCGCGGTCGGCAATCCGTTCGGCCTCGGCGGCACCGTCACCGCAGGCATCGTCTCGGCCCGCGGCCGCGATATCGGCGCCGGCCCCTACGATGACTTCATCCAGATCGACGCGCCGGTGAATAAAGGCAATTCCGGCGGCCCGACTTTCGATGTCGACGGCAACGTCATCGGCGTCAATACCGCGATCTTCTCGCCGTCCGGCGGCTCGGTCGGCATCGCCTTCGCCATCCCTGCCGACACCGTCAAAAGCGTGATCGCGCAGCTTCGCGACAAGGGCAGCGTCACGCGCGGTTGGATCGGCGTGCAGATCCAGTCGGTCACGCCCGACATCGCCGACAGCATGGGGCTGAAGCAAGCGAGCGGCGCGCTCGTGTCGGAGCCGCAAAAGGATAGTCCTGCGGCGAAAGCCGGCATTCAGAGCGGCGATGTCATCAAATCGGTCGATGATGCGCCGATCAAGGATGCCCGCGAGCTGGCGCGCAAGATCGGTACGATGTCGCCGGGTACGTCCGTGAAGCTTGGCATGCTCCATCAGGGCGAGAACAAGACCGTGACGTTGACGCTCGGCACTTTGCCCGCCGAAAAGCAGGCATCGATCAAGTCAAATCACGAAAATTCCGCAAGCGAAATGCCGCAGCTCGGCATGACGCTCGCGCCCAGCGACAAGGTTTCGGGCGCCGGCGGCAATGGCGTCGTAGTCACCGCGGTCGCGCAAGGCGGCGTTGCCGCGGACCACGGGTTCCAGGTCGGCGACGTCATTCTGGATGTCGGCGGCAAGCCGGTGTCGACGCCGGCAGACGTCAGTAAAGGGCTCGACGATGCGCGAACGTCAGGCAAGCACACTGTGTTGTTCCGGGTGAAGTCGAACGACGGCACGAAGTTCGTGGCGCTGCCGCTCGGCAACGCCTAGCGCATGATTCCGAAAAGCATGCCTTCGGATTTGATCCGTAGGCGGTCGCCGATTTTCGGAAAAGATCATGCGCAAACAAAATGATGGGGCCTGGTTCTGATTCAATCAGCGGGCTCCAAATGAAAGGGGCGATCCGCCGGCATCCGTCGCCCCCGCTGGCGGGCGTACCCTGGGGACGGGTCGCAAGACCCGTCCCCGCCGAATGCCAACTCTGCCTTCCGGCATCCGTCGCCCCCGCCGGAGTGGAGTAGGTAAGAGGGGGTGGCGGGCAGCCGCCAGCCACCCCCTCACTTTATGTCGGCCGGCCGCGGTCCAAGCGTGGCGACTCCATCGTCCGGATGGTATGGCTTAAGCGGCCCCGGCATCGGTGCGCGATTATTATATATCCGATAGTGGGCACACGCTTTTTGAGTGCGGCGATAAAACATGCGTCTTCTCATCATTGAGGATGACCGCGACGCGGCCGACTACCTGGTCAAGGCGTTCCGCGAGGTCGGCCATGTTGCCGATCAGGCCGGCGATGGCGAGGATGGGCTGCAGCTCGCCCTCGATGGCGAATATGACGTGCTGATCGTCGATCGCATGCTGCCCAAGCGCGACGGGCTTTCGGTCATCGGCGCGCTGCGCGCCGGCTCGGTCGAGACGCCCGTCTTGATCCTTTCGGCGCTCGGCCAGGTCGACGACCGGGTCAAGGGGCTACGCACCGGCGGCGACGATTATCTCGCCAAGCCCTACGCGTTCTCCGAATTGTTGGCGCGCGTCGAGGCGCTGGCGCGCCGCCGCGGCAGCCGCGGCGAGGAGACCGTGTATCGCGTCGGCGATCTCGAACTCAACCGGCTGTCGCATGAAGTCAGCCGCGCCGGGCAGGAGGTGCAGCTACAGCCGCGCGAATTTCGCCTGCTCGAATATCTGATGCGCCATGCCGGCCAGGTAGTCACCCGCACCATGCTGTTGGAGAACGTTTGGGATTATCACTTCGATCCGCAGACCAACGTGATCGACGTGCACATTTCGCGGTTGCGATCTAAGATCGATAAGGGTTTTGCGCAGCCGTTGCTGCATACCGTGCGCGGTGCGGGCTACATGATCCGCGACGGCGCCCGGTAGTTCAGTGGCGTATTGGCATTGTGAAGACCGGACGGGAGATCATTATGACCACGAGCAACGCCGCGCCGTTTGTCGCGGCTCGTGATTTCCTGCTGCGTCATCGCGAAGACTACGCTACAGCCTATCGCGATTTCCAATGGCCCAAGCTCGAACGTTTCAACTGGGCGCTCGACTATTTCGACGTCATTGCCCGCGACAATGCGGACCCCGCGCTTTGGCTCGTCGACGAGGACGCCGGTGAGACCAAGATTTCCTTCGCCGCTATGAGCGAGCGCTCGAACCAGGTCGCCAATGCGCTCCGTGCGCTCGGCGTCCGCCGCGGCGACCGTATCCTGGTCATGCTCGGCAACATCGTGCCGCTCTGGGAATGCATGCTGGCGGCAATGAAACTGGGCGCGGTCATCGTGCCGGCGACGACGCTGCTTACGCGCAACGATCTCGCCGACCGCTTCGCGCGCGGGCGCGTACGCCATGTTATCGCCAGCGCCGATGCCGCGGCCAAATTCGCCGACCTGCCCGGCGATTACACGCGCATCGTCGTTGGCAAGGATGTGCCGGGCTGGCTTTCATACGAGGGAGCCTACGAGGCGTACGCTGAGTTCATGCCGGATGGCGAGACGCGGCCGGACGATCCGGTGCTTCTTTATTTCACCTCCGGTACCACGGCGACGCCAAAACTCGTCCTGCACAGTCACCAAAGCTATCCGGTGGGCCATCTTTCGACGATGTATTGGCTCGGGCTGCGCCCAGGCGACGTGCATCTCAACATCTCATCGCCAGGCTGGGCCAAGCATGCCTGGAGCTGTTTCTTTTCGCCGTGGAACGCGCAAGCGGCGGTTTTCATCGTCAATCAGCGGCGCTTCAATGCGCGCGGTCTCCTCGACACCATCGTGCGTTGCGGCGTCACGACGTTTTGTGCGCCTCCGACCGTGTGGCGGATGCTGATCCAGGAGGAGCTTTCCGGCTGGGCGGTACGCATCAAGGAACTCATCAGCGCCGGCGAGCCGCTCAATCCGGAAGTCATCGAACGGGTCAAGGCAGCCTGGGGCATTACCATCCGCGACGGTTACGGCCAGACCGAAACGACGGCGCTCGTCGGCAATACGCCAGGCCAGAAATTGAAAGCCGGTTCGATGGGCCGGCCGCTGCCGGGCTACCGCGTCGCGCTCCTCGATGCGAACGGGGTGCCCGCCAAAGAGGGCGAGATCTGCCTCACGCTCGAGCCGCGGCCGACCGGATTGATGCAGGGCTATCAGGGCGACGACGGCGGCGTGCGCGTTCACCGCGATCCGGTCTATCGCACTGGCGACGTTGCCGCGGTCGACGACGACGGTTATTTGACCTATGTCGGCCGCGCCGACGACGTATTCAAATCCTCCGACTACCGCATCAGCCCGTTCGAGCTTGAGAGCATCTTGATCGAGCATCCGGCGGTGGCCGAGGCTGCCGTGGTGCCGTCGCCCGATCCATTGCGGCTTGCCGTGCCGAAGGCTTTTTTGGCGCTCGCGCCCGGCCACAAGCCCGATCGCGACACCGCCTTGTCGATCTTCCGCCATTGCCGTACCGCGCTCGCGCCGTTCAAGCGTGTGCGGCGGCTCGAATTCGCCGAACTGCCGAAGACGATTTCCGGAAAAATCCGCCGCGTCGAGCTGCGGCGGGCCGAGGCGGCAAACCTCGAGGCGGGCAAACGCGCAGTGCTCGAATTTTGGGAAGATGATTTTTCCGACGGTGAATTGGCCTTGCAGGCTGAGAAAATATAATGACGGCGCTCGGTAAGCTTCTGCGCACGACCGCGTTCAAGCTGACGCTGGTCTACCTGGCAATTTTCGTTTTGTTCGCGGCGTCGCTGCTTGGCTATTTCGCGCTCAATACGCGCCGCCTCTTCGACGAGCAGATCACATCGACCGTCGATGGCGAGATCAACGGGTTATCCGAGCAATACGAGCAAGGCGGCATCAGGCGCTTGGTGATCGTCGTCGATCTGCGTTCGCGGCGTCCGGGGTCGAGTCTCTATCTGGTCACGACGCCGACCGGGGAGGGGCTTGCCGGCAATGTCGGTTCGCTGGAGCCCGGGGTTCTCGACCATCCGGGCTGGCTTGAAACGAATTATCGCAGGCTTGAATCGCCCGAAGGCGGCGATCACCGCGCTTTGGTCCGCGTGGTTCAACTTCCTGGCGGCTTTCACCTGCTGGTCGGACGCGACCTCGAGGAACGCGAGCGCCTGTTCGGCATCATCTTCCACGCCGGGCAATGGTCGCTCGCGCTTGTCATCGTGCTCGGCCTTGCCGGCGGATTCTTCGTCAGCCGGCGCGTGCTCAAGCGCATCGACGCCATGACCGATACGGCGCAGACCATCATGCGTGGCGATCTCGCCGGGCCGCTTGCCGGTCGCCGGCACCGGCGACGAGCTCGACCGCCTCGCCGATCACCTCAACGCCATGCTCGAGCGCATCGAAGCGCTGATGCGCGGGCTGAAAGAAGTCTCCGACAATATCGCCCATGACCTCAAAACGCCGCTGACCAGGCTGCGCAATCGCTGCGAACAGACGCTGCGCCATCCGACCGGCGACGCGGCCTACCGTGCCGCTCTGGAATCGACCATTGCCGAATCCGACGACCTCATCCGCACTTTCGACGCGCTGCTGATGATCGCGCGCGCCGAATCCGGCCAGGCGCGCGACAACATGATCGAATTCGATGCCGCCGAAATTGCCCGCGACGTTGGCGAACTCTATGAGCCGCTGGCCGACCAGAAGGGTATTGCCCTGAAAGTCGAGACGAACGGCGCGGCGCCGGTGCGCGGCAATCGCGAACTGGTGAGTCAGGCGCTGGCCAATCTGGTCGACAACGCCATCAAATATGCGCGCCCGGACGGCAAGGTGAACGGCATGCCTACCGAAGTTGTCGTTAAGGCCGGCCAGGACGGCGAGCGGATCACGCTCAGCGTCGCGGACCACGGCCCCGGCATCCCCGACGCCGATCGCGGCCGCGTCGTCGAACGATTTGTGCGCCTCGAGCAGAGCCGAACGGAGCCCGGCTCCGGATTGGGCTTAAGCCTCGCGTCCGCCGTGGCACGCCTGCACGGCGGTGAATTGAAGCTCGAGGATAATCATCCCGGCCTGTGCAGCACGATTGCGCTGCCGCGAGCGGGCCCGGCGGGGGCGGGATGAGGCCGCCTGCGCGCGCAAAGCGGCCGAAACAGCAGGGCAATGAAGCGGCATTGATCCGACGGCTCGGCGGCGCGCTGCCGCTGCCCGCGGCGCAATCGTCCGCACGCGTCTCGGCCTGGCTGGCGAGCATCAAAGCCAATGCCGCCGGCAGGGCGCTCAAATCGCTCATACCCGCCCATCCGCCATTGGCGAAGCTACTCGGCGGCATCGCCGAAGCGGCGCCCTTTCTCTGGGACCTCGTGCAAGCCGATCCCGCGCGCTTTGTTCGCTTGCTCGACAACGATCCGGAGACGGCGCTCGCCGAATTACTGGCCGAAACAAAAATCGCCGCCGCAACGGCGCTGTCGCAGGACGACGTGATGCGCGTTCTCCGCCGCATGAAGGCGGAAGCCGCGCTTTTGATCGCGCTCGCCGATATTGGCGGCATTTGGCCGGTTGCGCGCGTCACCGGCGCGCTGACCGATGTTGCGGAAACCGCGCTCGGTGCCGCCGTGCACTATCTTCTCCGCGAGGCGGTCAAACGCAAAAAGCTCGCCCCGCCGGATCGCGGCAATCCCGAAGCGTCGAGCGGCTATATCGTCCTCGCGATGGGCAAGATGGGCGGCCGCGAGCTTAATTTCTCGAGCGACATCGACCTTATGGTCTTCTTCGAGGCGGCTGCCGCAAAACTCGGCCGGGACGTCGAGCCGGTGCCGTTCTATGTGAGCCTGACGCGGGAACTCGTCAAAATTTTACAGGAGCGCACTGCGGACGGTTACGTCTTTCGGGTCGATTTGCGGCTCCGCCCCGACCCATCCTCGACGCAGATTGCGATTTCGACCGACACGGCGCTCGATTACTACGAAAGCCGCGGCCAGAATTGGGAGCGCGCGGCGCTGATCAAGGCGCGCGCTTGCGCGGGCGATCTCGTCGCGGGCGAAAAGCTCCTTCGCGATCTGGCGCCCTTTATCTGGCGCAAATATCTTGACTACGCGACTATCGCCGACGTTCACGAGATGAAGCGGCAGATCCACGCCTATCGGGGTCATGGCGAGATCGCGGTCGAGGGTCACAATATCAAGCTCGGCCGCGGCGGCATCCGCGAGATCGAGTTCTTCGCGCAGACCCAGCAGCTCATCGCCGGCGGGCGGCACAGCGAGCTGCGCGGCCGCGGTACCATCGCCACGCTGTCCGCGCTGGCGGCCGACGGCTGGATCGATGCCGCCGCGCGCGACGAGCTGACCGCGGCCTATAATTTTCTGCGCCGCGTCGAGCATCGGCTGCAAATGATGGCCGACGAGCAGGCCCATACGTTGGCGGCCGATGCCGCCGGCCTGGATATTTTCGCCCGCTTTCTCGGCTTCACCGGCCGGAATGATTTCGCCGCCGCACTTGTCGGCCATTTGCGCAATGTCGAGCGGCACTATGTGAGACTGTTCGAACGCGCGCCGGAATTCCTGGCGAGCCAACAGCATCTGTCGTTCGTTGACCCGCAAACCGACGGCGAAACGCTCGACCGGCTGGCGCAGATGGGCTTTCGCCGGCCGCAAGAGGTCGCGGCCGCGGTGCACAAATGGCGCACCGGCCGCTACCGCGCGCTGCGCGGCGAGCAGGCGCGCGCCAATCTGACCGAGCTCATCCCTGTCATCATCGATCAATTCTCGCGTGCGGAAAATCCGGATGCGGCATTTGCGACCTTCGACCGCTTTCTCGCCGGACTGCGCGCCGGCGGCCGTTTTTTTTCGCTGCTGCGGCAGAATCCGGAGCTGATCCGCTTTGTCGCGCTCATCCTCGGCACGGCGCCGCGGCTCGCCGACATCTTGGCGCACAATCCGCACTTCATCGATCCTCTGGTCGAACCGCGCTTTTTCGCGTCGCTGCCGGACGAGACGCGACTCGAGGTGGAGCTTAGCCGTGCGCTCCAAGACAGCCACGGCTACGAGGCCGTGCTCGATGCCATCCGTCTGTTCGGCCAGGAGCATATGTTCCTGATCGGCGCGCGCGTTCTCTCCGGGTCGATTTCCGCGGAACAGGCGGGCGAGATTTTTGCGCGGCTTGCCGACGTGCTGCTGCGCGCCGTCCACCAAAAAGTGGAAGAGAATTTTATCGCCGCGCACGGCCGCATCCGCAACGGCGAAAGCGCGATCGTCGCGCTCGGCCGGCTCGGCGCCCGTGAAATGACCGCAAGCTCCGATCTCGATCTCATCGTGATCTACGATTTCGCCGCGAAGCACCCGAACTCCGACGGCAAGCGCCCGCTCTACGGCGCCCAATATTTCGCACGCTTCACCCAGCGCCTGATCAGCGCGCTCACCGTGCAGACCAATTACGGCCGCCTCTATCAGGTCGACATGCGGCTGCGGCCTTCGGGCCGGTCCGGTCCGGTGGCGACGCAAATCGACGGATTTAGAAGCTACCAGGAGCGCGAGGCGTGGACCTGGGAACACATGGCGCTCACCCGGGCGCGAGTGGTTTCGGGACCTCCCGATTTTTCGGCAAAAATCGAGGCGGCGATCCGCGACGTGCTGCGCCGCAAACGAAACGCGCGCACGATCGCCGACGACGTCGTCGAGATGCGCGCGGCCATCGCCAAGGAAAAGGGCGATACCAATCTCTGGGACCTCAAATTTGCCGCAGGCGGTTTGGTCGATATCGAATTCATCGCGCAGTACCTCCAACTCATCCATGCCGCAACGACGCCGGAGATTCTCGACACGTCGACGGCGCGCACGCTGGAAAAGGCGGTACGGCTCGGCGCGCTCAAACTGGAAGATGCCGAGGTGCTGCGCCCGGCGGTGCGGCTATTCCACGATTTGACGCAAATTTTGCGGCTCTGCCTGCCGACGGCGTTCGATCCGAAAACGGCGAGCGCCGGCGTGCTAGGCCTTCTCGCCCGCGCCGCCGACTTGCCGGATTTTCCCGCGCTGCAAGCCCATGTCGAGGAGACGCAGCGCCAGGTGCGCGAATGTTTCGTGCGGATTTTGGGCAAGGGGCCGTAGATTACGCGCCAAGCAATTCAGGCTGCAGGGGCGCGCCCGCTCCCGCTTTCTCCGCGCGCGCCAGCGTCTTCGCCTCAAGCGGCAAGCGGACCACGACCAGAGTGCCCTGTCCGAGACTCGAACGGATGTGCATCGAGCCGCCGTGCATTTCCACGAGTGACTTGGCGATGGCGAGGCCGAGGCCCGAGCCCTGGTGGCGTTTGGTCAACTGACTTTCGACCTGCTCGAACGGCCGGCCGAGCTTGCGCAGCGCGTCCTTGGGGATGCCGATGCCGTTGTCGGCGATGGCAATCGTGACCATGCCGCCGCGGCGTCGCCCGCGCACCGACACTGCGCCGCCGTCGGGGGTGAACTTAACGGCATTGGAAAGCAGATTGAGCGCGATCTGCTTTAAGGCCCGCCGGTCGGCATTGAGGTGGATGTCCGGATCGATCTTGGCGTCGAGCTTGAGCTGCTTTTCGGCGGCGCGCGTCGACACCACGCGCAGGCAGTCGGCGAGCACAGGCTCGAGCGCCACCGATTCCGGGGTCGAGCCGGATGCCGCCGGCTTCGATCTTCGACATATCGAGGATGTCATTGATGACATCGAGCAGATATTCGCCGCTTTCGCGGATGTCGCGGGAATATTCGGTATATTTCTCGGCGCCGAGCGGGCCGAACATCGCCGATTCCATGATCTCGGAGAAGCCGATGATGGCGTTGAGCGGCGTGCGCAGCTCGTGGCTCATATTGGCCAGGAACTTCGATTTCGCCGCGTTGGCCTCCTCGGCGCGGGTTTTTTCCTCGGCGTATTTTTCCGCGAGATCGGCGAGTTCCCCGGTTTGCAGTTCGAGCGCCTGCTGGGATTTGCGCAGATCGACGATGGTTGCGAGCTGGCGTTTCTCGCCCTCGACAAGTTTCTGCTCGTGCTGCTTGATCTTGGTGATATCGGTGCCGACCGAGACGTATCCGCCGTCCTTGGTGCGGCGTTCGCTGATATGCATCCAGCGCCCGTCGTCGAGCTGCGCCTCAAACGTGCGCGCGCCGCGCGGTTGGCCGTCGTCATTGGCGACGGTGGTGCGAATGATCGGTTTTCGGCCGGCGGCAACGATCGCCTCGTAGCTCGTGCCCGCGGCGACCGCCTCGTCGGGCAGGTGATGCAGTTCCTGAAAATTCGAGTTGCACAGCACCAGGCGATTGTCGGCATCCCACAGCACGAAGGCTTCCGGAATGGTCTCGATGGCGTCGCGCAGCCGCACGTCGGCCGCCATGGTGCGCTCGACCAGGCTCTTTTGCTCGGTGATGTCGACGGCAATGCCGATGACATGCAGCCCGGCTTCGCCGTCCTGGCGCGCCAATTCGCAGCGCACCCGCAACCAGAGCCATCTGCCGTCGGCGTGACGCATGCGGAAGGCTTGATCGATCGACTGCACCTTGGCGTCGGCAAGTTGCGTCGCCAGTTCGTAAAGATTGATGTCGTCCCGGCGGACGAGCGCATTGACTCGCCGAAGGTGAGGAGATCGTCCTTCTGCGCCAGGCCGAGAATGTCGTACATCGAATGCGACCAGAACACGCGGCCGCGCGCCAGATCCCAATCCCATAGCCCGCAGCGGCCGCGATTGAGCGCGGTGTCGACGCGGCTGCGCACGGTGTCGTGGATGAGGTCGGCTTCGCGCGCGCGCGTCGCCTGCCAATGGAAGGCAAAGCCGAGGATCAGCACCACGAAGCCGGTCGTTGCCGATAGCGTCACCGTCAGCGCGGTGGTCGAGCGCCAATCGGTGAGCGCGTCTTTGCGGCCCTGGATGACGGCGAGAAGGCCGACCGGATTTTTCAACGCCCGCACCGTGGCGAAGGCGGTTTCGCCGTTGGCCAGCGCGATCTCCATGGTGCCGGCGGCGGCGCCGAACGTGGTGAGCGGTTGCGACGGGCCAAGCACGTCGAGGATTTGCCGTCCCAAAATCTGCGGTTCGTTCGGCGCTGCCGGCGACGATCGTGCCGTCGCCGTCGGCGATCAGAATGCGCCGGCCGGCGCCCGCCGCCCAGACCGGCAGTGCTTGTTGCAGCGCTTCGGAGGTGCGCGGCAGAGCGCATGATGTCCCGCGGCGGCAGATCAAGTGCGGTGGCGAAATGATCGGCGAGCGCCTCGATGGTCACCGTCGCATCGAACACGACCTGGCGGCGATGTTCGAGCACTTGCACCGCGGCGCCGATGCAGATCGTCACCATGAAGGCGATGATGAGAACGGGAACGGCGCGGCGCAGCAGCGGCTCGGCGGTCAGCAGCCGCCGATAGGCGGGATTGGCGATCGATTGCGCCAGCCCCTTGATCGAATCGGAACGTAGAGACGCACTCGCCGTATCGGCGCGCGCCATCGCCAGCCTCCGTTCGGATTATTCCCTCCACCCGCGATCGAAGAGATGTGCCGCATCCCTCCGAATCGTCATCAATAGAATCGATGCGCGCTGATTTGTCGAGAGTCCGGAGTCAATATTTTTTTAAGAATTATCCCAAGGTTTTTTGCGGCGCAGCAACAATGATGCGGCTCACGCCGGCGCCGCCCGGAAAAGTCTTTTACGTTGAATCACTTGCGGCGAGTGTGCGCATTCCGAGCGTTACTGCCTCTTCAAAGTGTAAACGCTATCGTTGAGCCCGATTTCGACCGTCGACGGATCGACGAAGTGCCAATCGCTCTCGCAGCCGGTCTCCAGCGTCTTGAAGGTCGTGTGTCGCCGCAATAATGACGGAAAATTTGCGCGAGGGCGCTTATCTTCCCAAACCATGAGACCGCCGTTGGATTGGTAGCCTTGGGCAACGGCAGGTTCAAAATGGCTGCGGCTCAATTATCGGCGAGCGTGCGCGCGACGATGTCGTGGACGTCGCGCGACAGCGTCGGCGCTGCTACGACGCGGCGGAGTGTCGCCTCGGCTTTCGAGCGGCGCTTGGTTTCGAGCGAGCGCCAGGAGCGGAAAGCGCCCATCAATCGCGCCGCGACTTGCGGGTTCTTCGGGTCGAGCGCGAGCACGAAGTCGGCGACGAAAGTCATAGCCGGCGCCGTCGCCGCGGTTGAATTGGGTGTGATTGACCTGTGCGAAGGCGCCGATCAGCGCCCTGATGCGGTTGGGATTGGCGACCGAAAACGCCGGATGCTTGGTCAGCGCGCGCACACGGTCGAGCGTCGTCGGCTCCGGGATCGCCGCCTGCAGCGCCAGCCACTTGTCGATGATCAAGGGATCGTCGGCATAGCGCTTGTAGAAATCATCGAGCGCGGCGGCGCGTTCCGGCCGGTCGTGCAGCGCCAGCGTTTCCAGCGCCGCCATGCGGTCGGTCATATTGTCGGCCCGCTGGTATTGCGTATAGGCGCGCGCGATCGCCTCATCGGTTTCCGTCATCGCCAGAAAATCGAGGCAAGCGTTCTTAAGCGCGCGCCGCCCGGTGCTTTGCGCATCCGGCCGATAAGGTCCGGGCGTAATCATCCGCTGATACGTGTCGGCCAGCGCCGCGCCGTGCCGCACGCCGATCGCCGCACGCAGTTTGCGCCGCGCGGCAAAGACCGCGTCGGGATCGACGTCGCCGCCGATTTCGCGCGCGATGTCGGCCTCGCTCGGCGGCGACAAAGTCAGCGCGATGAAGGCCGGTTCGAGCTTCGCGTCGTCGAGAATTGCTCCGAGCGCGGCCATCAGCCCGTCGTCTTCGCGTACCGCGGCGCCGGCCCGCACCGCCGCGACATTGGCCTTGAGCAAATTCATCGCCAACGTTTGCACTGCCTGCCAGCGATTGAACGGATCGGAATCGTGCGCGGCGAGGAAACGTAAATCGTCCGGTTCGATCGGCAGCGCGAGCTTGACCGGCGCGGAAAAACCGCGGTTGAGCGAAGGTACCGGACGCTCCGCGACGTCGCTAAACACAAAACTCTGGCTCGGCTTCGTCAGCTCCAGCACGCCATGTTCGAGCGGGCGGCCGTCGAGCACGAGCGACAGATCGCCGCCGTTTTTGCCGATCAGGCCGAACGCGAGCGGGATCACCATCGGCGCCTTGGTCGGCTGGCCCGGCGTCGGCGGGATCGTCTGCGCGATATCGAGCCGGTAGGTTTTTCCGCGCGCGTCGTAATGCGGGGCGACCTTGATGTCCGGCGTGCCGGCTTGCGAATACCAGCGCATGAATTGCGACATGTCGCGCCGGCTCACATCGGCGAAGCATCGCACGAATTGCTCGACTGTCGCCGCCTGGCCGTCGTGCCGCGTGAAGTAGAGGTCCATGCCCTTGCGGAACGTGGCGGGGCCAAGCAGCGTCCTGATCATGCGCACGACCTCGGCGCCCTTTTCGTAGACGGTCGAGGTGTAGAAGTTGTTGATCTCGCGATAGAGCTCGGGCCGCACCGGGTGGGCGAGGGGACCGGCATCCTCGACGAACTGATGCGAGCGCAAGCTCCGCACGTCGCTGATGCGCTCGACCGCGCGCGAGCGCTGGTCGGCGGTGAATTCCTGGTCGCGGAACACCGTCAGCCCTTCCTTGAGGCAGAGCTGAAACCAATCGCGGCAGGTGATGCGGTCGCCGGTCCAGTTGTGAAAATATTCGTGGGCGATCACCGCTTCGATGCCGGCATAATCGGTGTCGGTGGCGCTCGACGGCGAGGCGAGCACGTATTTGTCGTTGAAGACGTTCAGCCCCTTGTTCTCCATCGCGCCCATATTGAAGGCGGAGACGGCGACGATCATGAAAATATCGAGATCGTATTCACGCCCGAACGCCGTTTCGTCCCAGCGCATGGCGCGCTTGAGACTGTCCATGGCGTAGGGAACGCGCTCCTCCTTGCCGGGCTCGACATAGATGGCGAGCCTCACGTTGCGTCCGGACATGGTGGTGAATGTATCCTCGACGCAGGCGAGATTGCCGCCGACCAGCGCGAACAAGTACGACGGTTTGGGGAACGGGTCGTGCCAGACCGCGAAGTGCCGCGACGTGCCCGGCACGTCGCCGTGGCCGACGAGATTGCCGTTGGAAAGCAGCACCGCGGCTTCGTTCTTGTCGGCTTCGATGCGCGTCGTATAGACCGCCATCACGTCCGGCCGGTCGAGGAAATAGGTGATGCGCCGAAACCCTTCCGCCTCGCACTGCGTGCAATAGGTCGCGCCGGCGCGGTACAGCCCCATGAGTTGCGTGTTTCCGGTCGGGTCGACGACGGTTTCGATTATCAACTCGAACGGCCGGTTCGGCACCTGCGCGATCGTCAGCCGGTCCGGCGTGGCGACGAAACTTTCCGCTGCCAGCTGCTTGCCGTCGAGCGCGAGCGAGCGGAGCTTCAGCTCCTCGCCGTCAAGCACCAGCGGCGCCGGCGTGCCGGCCGAGTTGGGCTTGATCTTGAGCTTGGCGCGGACCGTCGTCGCGGTCGGATCGAGCGACACGTCGAGTTCAACGGTCTCGATGAGCCAATCGGGCGGGCGATAATCTTGCAGGCGGACGGGGCGGGGTTCTTCGGTGCGCATGGCGCCGATGATGTAGAGGCTTTGCGCGCCAATTGAAAGCTGCCGTGCTAACGTCCTGGCTCGGCATGGCCGATGACGCGCCGGATGGCCGGGAAGCGCCGGCGCAGCCGGCGTTCCAGCGCATCGACCATATCGTGCACCGCGCTGACCGAAAGCGCCGAATCGACGCGGCAATGGAAATTGACGATCTCGCCGTCGTCGGTTTCGCGCACGCGCACGTCATGCACCTCGCCGAGATCTGGAACCTCGGCGGCGAGTGCCGCGAGCGCTTCGCGTACCTCGCCGAGGCGCGCGGCGGTGGCGTCGCGGCCGGCTAGAACATCCGCCGCAAGCGGCTCGATATGGGTCTCGACTTCGACGTTCGTACCAAGCTCCTCGCGCACCGCATCTTCGAGCCGGCTCGCGATGTCGTGCGCCGCGGTGAGCGACTGCGTGCCCTCGACTTCGAGATCGGCCGACACCGAAAGTTGGCCCGATATCGCCTGGACCGCGACGTGATGGATGGCGAGGCCGCGGTTACGTGCGATCATCATCACGCGATCGCGCACGGTTTCGTTATCGAGCGCGCGCGGCTTGGTCGTGATCGTGACCTCGGCGTTAGGCAGTTCGGCGCGGACGTCGCGCGACAGCCGCTCCTTGATGGCGGCGACGCGGTCGAGCGGCAGGGTGCGGCTGACGCCGATGCCGAGGTCGACGAACAGCACCGCGCCAGCCGGCCGCGCCCGCACCCGCTCGACGGCGACGACGCCCGGCTCGAGCCGCGCGATTGCCGCGACGCGCTCGCTGACGCCGGCCGGCGCAGTGTCGGTTAATGTATTGATGGTGCGCCGCCCGAGCCGCCAGCCGGCGATGCAAATAAACACCGCAACGACGAGCGCCGCCGCCGCATCGGCCCACGGATAACCGAACGCCACGCCGCACAGGCCGATCAGCACCGCGACCGACGACCACATGTCGGAGCCAAAGTGGAGGGCATCCGCTTCCAGCGCTTCACTCGAAGTCGCCTTGGCGACGCGTCTGAGCGTACGCGCGCGGAAAAAATCGACCGCGATGGAGCCTGCGATAATGACAAAGGCCGCCGCCGTCGCTTCGACCGCATGCGCTTGCGCGCCGATCAGCCGCTGCGTCGCCTCGAAGATCACCACGGCCGTGAGCGCGAACAGCAACGCCGTCTCGGCAAGCGCGGTGACGGATTCGACCTTGCCGTGGCCGTATTGATGCTCGGCGTCGGCCGGCTTGCCGGAAACGCGCACGGCAAAATAGGTGAGCAGCGTCGCCGAGAGGTCGATCAAGGAGTGGCCGGCTTCGGACAGGATCGCAAGCGAGCCGGTGAGGAGCCCAATGACGCCCTTCGCCGCCGCCAGCCCGGCCGAGGCGGCGATCGATCCGAGCGCAACCTTTTCCTTGGCGTTCATCTGCGGCCCCTTGGCCGTGACGGGTTAATGGCCGGTAACCGGGGCGTCAATGCGCGTTTGGCGCCGTTCATGAGGTGGTCGATTTTTCGCCGCCGAACCGCTAAATAGACGAACGAAAAAGTTGGAATACCACATTGCAGCTCAATCACCGCTTTTCCGTCGCTCCTATGATGGAATGGACCGACCGGCATTGCCGGTTTTTCCATCGCCTGCTGACGTGCCGCGCCTTGCTCTATACCGAAATGCTCACCACGGGCGCGGTGTTGCACGGCGATCGGACGCGGCTGTTGCGTTACGATACGGCCGAGCATCCGCTGGCGCTGCAGCTTGGCGGCTCGGACCCGCGCGCGCTCGCCGCTTGCGCGCGCATCGGTGCGGAACTCGGTTTTGACGAAATCAATCTCAATGCCGGTTGTCCGTCCGACCGTGTGCAGGACGGCCGCTTCGGCGCCTGCCTGATGGCGGAGCCAGTGCTGGTCGGCGACTGCGTTGCGGCGATGAAGGCTGTGGTGGCGATCCCGGTCACGGTCAAATGCCGCATCGGCATCGACGAACAGGATTCGGAGGAAGCGCTCGAAATGTTCGCGCAAAACGCGGAGCGCGCCGGAACCGACGCGCTCATCGTGCATGCTCGGAAAGCCTGGCTCAAAGGTCTTTCGCCGAAGGAAAACCGCGAAATCCCACCACTCGATCACGATCGCGTCTATCGGTTGAAACGCGCGCATCCGCGGCTCACCGTCATTCTCAACGGCGGCATTGGGAGCGTTGAAGCGGCGCCGGCGCATCTTCACCATGTCGACGGCGTGATGATGGGCCGCGCCGCCTATCAGGAGCCGTGGCGGCTCATTGCCGTCGATCCGCTCGTTTTCGGCGAAGTCGCAAATTATCCGTCGCCGAAAGCGGCCGCGGTGGCGCTCATTCCCTATATCGAGCGCGAATTGGCGCATGGCACGCGGCTGCACGCTATCATGCGCCATCTCCACGGCCTGTTCCGCGCCGTACCGGGAGCGCGGGCTTTCCGGCGCGCTCTCGCCGATGCCGCGACATCGCCACAGGCCGGCAGCGAACTTCTCACTGCGGCGCTCGCGCTCGTTTCAGACTCGGTCATTACAGACGGTACGCTAGACAGCGGCCGCGAATTGGCTCACATCGCCGCGTAGCTCCTTCACGCAAAGCAGCATCACAGAATGATCTTCGGCGTTTCGTTGAGCGAGATAGCCTGGCTCGCGCTGGCAATCGTCATTGCCGGCGTCATCACCGGAATTCTCGCCGGCATGTTCGGCATCGGCGGCGGCGCGGTCATTGTCCCCGTGCTCTACGAGGTTTTCCAACTGCTCGGAGTGCCGGACGAGGTGCGCATGCAGCTTTGCCTCGGCACCTCGATCGCCATCATCCTGCCGACCACGGTGCGCTCCTTTCTCACGCACCGGGAAAAGGGCCTAGTGATCCCGCGGGTGATCAGGTTGTGGGCGCTGCCCGCGGTGATCGGCGTGGCCTGCGGCGCGGCCATCGCGGCGTTCGCGCCGCCGGCTGTGTTCAAGATCGCGTTCGTCGTAATCGCGACTTTCATCGCGACCAAATTTCTGTTTGCCGGCGACCGCTGGAACCTCGGCACCGAACTGCCCGGTCCGGTGCCGATGACGGCTTACGGCTTCGGCATCGGGCTGGCGGGCTCGCTGATGGGCGTCAGCGGCGGCTCGCTGTCGAATATCGTGCTTACGCTCTACGGCAAGTCGATCCACCAGGCGGTCGCGACCTCAGCCGGGCTCGGCGTGCCGATCACGATCGTCGGCACGCTCGGCTATATGCTGGCCGGCCTGCCGCATCATGCGCTCCTGCCGCCGTTGTCACTCGGCTTCGTGTCGCTGATCGGAGTGGCGGTGATGGCGCCGGTATCGAGCCTTACCGCGCCCTACGGCGCGCGGTTCGCTCATCACTTGTCGCGGCGAACGCTGGAGATCGCGTTCTCATGTTTTCTAATACTGGTGTCGGCGCGGTTTCTGGTCAGCTTGTTTTTCAACGTTTAGATTTCAAGGATAGCCTTGCAGCACGAGGCGGTCGCCGTTGACTTGCCAGCTCTGCAGCCGGTTGAGAAAACTCATGCCGAGCAGGCTGGTTTCGAGCTGGCCGGGCTGCACCACCAGGGCCGCGACCGACTTCTCTTCCAGGCTGCCGATCGCAATGTGGTCGAGCGTGACCGGCGCGGCGTGGGTGCGGCCGTTGGCGGTATCGATGCTCGCCGTATAGTTGAGCAGATCGAGCGGCAGCCCGGCGGCCTTGGCGTCGTCCTGGGTCAGCACGACCGAGCTCGCTCCGGTATCGAGCACCATGTGAACCCGCGCCCCGTTGACTTGCGCGGCAATGGCGAAGTCGCCGGTGCTGGTGCGCGCGACCTCGACGGTGCGCCCGTGCGAGATCACGTGGCCGGGGACAAGCTCGGCCGTCACGCGGTTGGCGACCTCGGTCAACTCGTAGCGATAGGAATAGCCGATCACCAGCAGGAGCCCGACCACGACCCACAGCAGCGCCGCGGTGATCGCTTGCGTAAAGCGCTCGCGGAACATCGTCAGCACTGCCGCGGTGAGGAACACGAGGAGCGCGATCTTGTAGGCGAACGAGCCGAACTCGTCGGCGGACAATGCCCCGACCGTCCCTTGCCCCCGCTGAGCAATAACAACGAGGATCGCGATGCCAATCCCGATCAGCAGAATCCACAGCAAGCGCCGGCGCACGTCGATCGTCCCTTGAAAATCGCGAGGCACCATAGACGCGAAGCCGGTGAAGGCAAGGCGCCCAATCTCGCGTGAGAAATTGGACTATCCCCCCGCGCCGAACAAAGCCCGCTTGGCGCGGCTCGTTAAATCGTCGGGCGAAGGCGAGGACGACGACATTTCCGCTTGCGGCTGGAGCGACGGCGCCTTCTCGGAAATCGGCGCCAGCGCCGACATGACGCGCTCGGGCGGAAAGGTAACGATCACCTCGGTGCCGATGCGCAGCTTCGATTTCAGCGTGAAGGTGCCGCCGTGCAGGTCGATGAGATTCTTGGCGATCGGCAGGCCGAGACCGGCGCCTTGTTCGGCCGATTTGATCGAGTTCGAGCCCTGGCCGAACGAGGCAAGCACGATGGGGATTTCCTCCTCCGGAATGCCCGGTCCGGTATCCTTGACGCTCATGTACTGGCCGCCCGAGGCGGTCCAGCCGACCTTCAGCCAGATTTCGCCGGCTTGCGGCGTGAACTTGATCGCGTTCGACAGCAGGTTCAGGCAAATCTGCCGCACCGCGCGCTCATCGCCCCATAGCCGCGGCAGGTCGGGCTCGAACAATTCGTGGATGGTGATGCCGCGATTGCTGGCGCGCAATTTCAACAGATGATGGCAATCTTCGACGACGCGATTGAGCGAGACCGCTTCCTCGTTGAGCTCGTAGCGCCCGGCCTCGATGCGCGACAGGTCGAGGATTTCGTTGATGAGATTGAGAAGATGCACGCCGGAATCGTGGATATCGGCGGCATAATCCTTGTACATCGGCACGCCGTGCGGCCCGAAAATTTCGCCTTTCATCACTTCGGAGAAGCCGAGAATGGCGTTGAGCGGCGTGCGCAGCTCGTGGCTCATCTGGGCGAGGAAGCGCGATTTCGCGATGTTGGCGGTCTCGGCGCGGCGCCGTGCTTCGTCGGAAACCGACTTCGATTGTTCGAGCTCGCCGATCAACGCGTCCTTTTCGGCGCGCGCCTCGAGCGTCGCCAGCGTCGTGGAGTAGAGCCGGTAAGCCAGCAGGGAAAAATAGCCTTCCGCCGTCACCGCCATGGTGGCGAGGATATAGTCGTGCAGCGTGCCTTTGACCGCGAAATCCAGCGCGATCGCGATGGTGACCGGCAACGTCAGCGCGAATACCGCGATCGGCAGGCTCGACGCCAGCATGCTCGATATCGCCACCACCAACAGCATGACGAACAGCATGAAGGTGGCGGCCTGATCGTCCATGCCGATCGGATTGATCAGGATAAACGTCCACGCCATGCCGAAAAACAGATCGAGCATGATGAAGCGCATGCGCCATCGGCGCAGTTGCGTGGTCGACGACGGCTCTTCGAGGAACTGACGGCAGGCGCGAATGACGACGAGATGAATGAGGAGCGCGCCACCGGTCCACACCGCGCAGGTTAGCGCCCCGGTCCACAGCCCCGACAGCGCGCCGATGGTGACGATCAGGAGCAGGATGACCGGCGACGCCGAAATGCGATTCTGCGCGAATTGGCGCAGCAGTTCGTAATCGAAGACCGGCCGCGTGCCGCTCGACGAGGTCAGCCGGTCGCGCGCCTCGCGCACGTGCTGGGACGCCAGCCGCCGCGTCGTTGACGGAGCGGCAGCCGGCGAAGCAAGCTCGTGCGTTTCGCTGATTGTATTGGGCATCGCAGTCCGAGGCTGGCGAGATACCGCCAAAAGTGGCCCAAATTCCTTAAGACCAGGCTTAAGCGGGCGTGGCGGCGCGCCTTCGGCAAGCATTCGTTTACATTTGGGGCGCCCGCCGATTGGGGCGGGCGCATCGCACCGGAACCGTGGACCGATCGGCCGCTGGCGAGGCCTGGCATAGCGCGTTAACTTGGTGCGATAGGTTCTTGGCGCGATAAGTTGATGCCCTGCAACGGGATAGAGAGGCGATCGCAATGAAGCTCTATGATGGCGGCCGTGCCCCCAATCCGCGCCGGGTACGCATTTTCCTGGCCGAGAAGGGGATCAAAGTCCCGACCGAGCAGGTCGATCTCGGGGCGTTGCAGCAGCGCAGTGAGGGCTATACCGCGATCAATCCGTTGCAGCGGGTGCCGGCGCTCTTGCTCGACGACGGTACCGCGATCGCGGAATCGATCGCGATCTGCCGCTATTTCGAGGCGCTCAACCCCGAGCCGCCGCTGTTCGGCTGCGGCGCGCTCGACAGCGCGCTGGTCGAAATGTGGAACAGGCGCGCGGAGCTTCACCTCCTGTTTCCCGTTGCCAGCGTATTCCAGCATCTGCATCCGGCCATGAAGCAGATGGTCCAGCCGCAGGTGCCGGATTGGGGCGAGGCGAACAAGCCGCGCGTGTTCTCGTTCCTGAAACTCCTCGACCGCGAACTGAAAGAGAGGCCCTATGTCGCCGGCGCAGACTATACCGTCGCCGACATCACCGCCCTGGTGGCGGTCGATTTCATGCGGGTCTCGAAGCTTGCCGTGCCGGATGATCTCGGCAATGTGCGGCGCTGGCACGAAGCGGTTTCGGCCCGCCCGAGCGCCGCGGCGTGAGGCGACGCCATTTTTCGACGCCTGACAAACAGCCCACGCCCGCGTCGTCACCGATGTCGGAGGGCACCGCCGCTATGCCTTAACGATGATGACCAAGCCTTGGCCGATCATGTCGTCGAGAAAGGCCTTGGTGTCGGCGCGGCAGCGGGCTTCGTCCACGTCAAATTTTGCCATCAGCGCGTCGACCAGCGCCGGCAAGCTCTGCGGCACATCCAAAAGCGCCCAAATCGATGCGCCGATTTTGTCGAATTCAAAATAATTCCAGCTCAGCGTATGCAGCAGCACCAGCTCTCCCTCTACGTCGGTGGCGATGAATTCGGTCGCGCGCCGATAAAGGCGGGTTGGTGAATCAGTGCCGGTCACGATTGCAAATCCACGAAAATCTCATGCTAAGCCGCACCTGTGACACGGACAACAGTGGCGCAGACGAAGCAATGTCCGTGTCAGCCGAGCCGCGCTTCCCACCGCGCGGCCAGCGCATTAATCTGATTAGCATGGATTTCGACGGACCCGTTCCCGGCATTCCCGGTGCCGTTATCTACGGCGTCGACGAACTGCCGGAGCATTTGGCCGATGGAGAACCCGCCGGCCAATTTTCACAAGCCAAGCCTGGCCAATTGCTGCTCGACGTCCCCGGCATCGCGCGAATTCCTTGTCCGCGACGGCAAAAGCATTGAGGTGGCGCTGCAACCGGACGCCGATCCGGGTCTGGTCACGCTATGGCTGAACGGTAGTGCGCGCAGTGCGTTGATCCATCAGTGCGGAGATCTGCCGCTCCATGCGGCGACGCTGGTAGCGCCAGGCGACAACGCGGCAGTTGCGCTTTGCGGGGCATCGGGCGTAGGGAAATCGACACTCGCCGTCGAACTGAGCGCACGCGGCTGGCTTCTCATCGCCGACGATACGACACGCGTCACCTGGAACGGAGTGCACGCGATAGCATGGCCGAGCCGCGACAGCATCAAGCTCTGGCGCGATGTGTGCGACGCCAACGATCTGGACATCGCCGGCCTGGAGCGCGTGACGATGAACGTGGACAAATATTATCTGCGCGTGCCGGCGCGCGACGAAGCGGTCAGGCTCGCGACCGTCGTCGAACTTTTGGTCGACGGACACGGCCAGGAACAGCGGATTGCGTTGTCGGCGGGGGAGAAGATGGCGGTCTTGACCCGGCACGCCTGCCGGCAGTCCTATATCCGGCCGCTGGGCCGCCAAGCCGATTTCGCCCGGATCGTTGCGCAGGTGGCCAGTGCCTGCCGGATCACGCGGCTTGCTGGCGCGCGGGCGCGGCCGGCACGCGAACTGGCTGACGCGATCGAGCAGGCGGTGCAATAGATTTGGGCTATTTCCGACTGAGTTGCGCTAACGACCGCTAGGATCGTGATGTCCGCGCTTGCTGGCATATGGAATTTTGACGGCAGGCCGGGCGCGGCCGAGGCCTGCGCGCGGATGCTCGCCGCGCAGGCGATTTACGGTCCCCATGACAGTTCGCAGTGGGACGCAGGCGCCATCGCGCTCGGCCGGCGTCTGTTCCGCACTCTTCCCGAGGACGTGCACGATCGTCAGCCGCTCACCGGCGCAGCCGGGCGCTACACGCTCGTCGCCGATCTGCGACTGGACAACCGCGACGAGTTGATGCGCGATCTTCAAATCCCGCCAGAGCGCGCATGTACATTACCTGACGCTTCAATTCTGCTTGCCGCCTGGGAGCGCTGGCGTGAGGCGTGCTTCGATCGCCTAGTCGGCGATTACGCCTTCGCGCTGTGGGACAGCGGCGAAAACCGGCTGGTGCTGGCGCGCGATGCGCTCGGGCAGCGTCCGCTGCATTACCATCGCGGCAAGAATTTCCTCGCCTTCGCCTCGATGCCCAAGGGTCTCCATGCGCTCGCTGAAATTCCGCGCGCGCCGGACGAGGAACGCATCGCCGAATTCCTGGCCCTGCTGCCCGAATCCGGATCGCAGAGCTTCTTCGCCGGGATCGAACGCATCGAGGCTGGCCACTTTGCCGTTGTTACGCCTGAAGGGGTGACCGCGCGCCGCCATTGGGAGCCGCGACGCCGAACGATCCGGCTCGGCGCCGCCGGGGACTATGCCGAGATGCTGCTTGACCATCTCGACGAGGCCGTGCGTACGCGGTTACGCGGCTCGAACGGCGTGGTCGGCGCCCATCTGAGTTCCGGCTTCGACAGTTCGGCGGTCGCCACCAGCGCCGCCCGGATCCTGGCGCCGAGCGGCGGCAAGGTCATCGCCTTCACCGCGGTGCCGCGCCAAGGCTATGGACGGCCCGCGCCGGACCGTCGGATCGGCGACGAGGGACCGATCGCCGCCATAACTGCGGCGCTTTACCCTAACATCGATCACGTACTGATCCGAACCAACGGCCGTTCGCCGCTCGACAGTCTCGACCGCAACTTCTTGCTCTATGACCGCCCGATGTTGAACCTTTGCAACAACGTGTGGGTGGATGCGATCAGCGACGCCGCGCGCGAGCGCAAGCTGACCGTCATGCTCAGCGGCCAATTCGGCAATATGAGCATCAGCTACGACGGCACTATGCTGCTGCCGCGATTGATGCGCAGCGGGCAATGGATCAGATGGTTGCACGAGAGTTTCAGCGCGGTTCGCAAGGGCAATATGCGGTGGCGGGGCGCGCTGGTTTACACATTCGGTCCGTATTTGCCGCGCCCGGTATGGTCCTGGATCAACAAGGTTTTCAATGCCAAGGATGTCGGTATTGAAACCTATTCGGCGATCCGCGCCGAGCGATCGGCGCAGCTCGACCTTCCGGCCCGCGCCCGCGCGCTCTCGCTCGACCTCTCCTATCGCCCGCGCAAGGACGGCTTCGAATCCCGGCTCTGGGTGCTGCGTCGCGTCGACCTCGGCAATTACAATAAGGGTGTTCTCGGCGGCTGGGGCATCGATCCACGCGACCCCACAGCCGATATCCGCCTGGTCGAATTCTGCTTGGCCATACCCGAGGAGCAGTATTTCGTCGACGGCGAGGCCAAAGCGCTGGCGCGGCGCGCTTTTGCCGCCCGCCTGCCGCCCGAAGTCATTCATATAAAAGGCAAGGGCTATCAGGCCGTCGACTGGCACGAAGGCCTCACCGCGGCGCGCGGCGCGCTTCGCGACGAGATCGCCCGGCTCGGGGAATGCCGGCCGGCCGCGGCCGCGATCGATCTGCCGCGCCTGCGCCACTTGGTCGAGAATTGGCCGCAAGGCGGCTGGGAAAAAGAGGAGGTGATGGCCCCCTACCGCCTCGCTTTGTTGCGGGCGGTCTCCACCGGCCATTTCCTGCGCAAGGCCTCGGGCAGCAATGCCTGACGGACCGGCGGGCTTTTGGGCAAATGTCTTTGCCTAACGTGAAATCTTGGCTTACACTTTTTGAGCGCATTTCCAGCATGGGCTAGAGACGACGATGGATCAGCAGCGCAGAGATCATAAAGGTGTTGACGTGCACGAAGGCCAGTCCGCCGCCAAAGAGCGTGCGCCATGGCAGCGGCCGCAATGGCGCAAGCTGGACGCCGTCGAGGCGGAGTTTGAAGTCGCGGGCAGCTCGGACGTCAGTACTATATTCTCCTGAGGCCTCGGGTAGTAATGCGTAATGGCCGGCCGGCTTTTCGCCAATGGCTTTGCCTGACGTGAAATTTGGCTTATTGTTAGTGGGCGTATCTCCAAACGGGGGATAGAGACAACGATGGATCGGCAGCGCAGAGATCATAAAGATGTTGACGCGCGCGATGGTTAATCCGCCGCCAAAGAGCGTGCGCTATGGCAGCGGCCGCAATGGCGCAAGTTGGACGCCGCCGAGGCGCAGTTCAGCGTAGCTGGCAGCAGCGACCTCAGCGAAACATTCTCCTGAGCCATCAAGCGAATAGCCTGCCCTCCGCATCTCCAAATGTAACTGCGGGCAGCGATGGATGAGCGGCGCAGCTCGGTTCGCCAGCGCGCCAAACATGCTTGGTTCAGATTCATCACATAAAGCGCCTGACCCGTCTCCGGGCGGTCGCCGCCGGCCCCTACCCTGGTACCCTTGGGGGGAAAAGTCGGCCGCTATCGAACACTGACTATGCTGGTTCAGATAGTCCTCGAATCCGGGACCGCGTGAGAAGGAATTGCGCAACCCTCACGACGTAGTGAATGTGCCATCTGGCGCACCGGGCGGGGGGGGCCCAAGCTCGGCCTCGGCCGCGTTCAGCTTGCGCCATTGCGGCCGATGCCATGGCGCGCGCTCTTTCGGAACAACCCGAGCCTCACGTGTTTTCGCGTCTTCATGCTGCTCATACACGGCACCGCCTCCACTGAACTCTACAAACAACCATTTCAGTATAGACTAAGCCCCCGCGCAAGAGAATGCCCGGCGTGACGGGCGGAAGAGTTCCATGCCGGCCGCTCTTTTCGTGCCTAACCACGTGGCTGCGCCGGTTGGTCGCCCTGTCTAAAGGGCGGCCAAAGCTGCTATTGGTACGCTAACGAAAAAGTCATTTTGGGGAGGTTCACGTGCTGTCACGGCGCGCATTCGCCGGCGCCATCCTTGGCACGGCTTTGGTAACGGCTCGATCCGCGGTCGCTGCGGATTCCTATCCATTGCGACCGATCCGGGTGATCAGCCCATTCCCCGCCGGTAGCGCCTCGGACACCGTCAGCCGGGTCGTGCTCGATAAAGTCTCGCAACTGCTCGGTCAGCCGATGGTGATTGAGACCAAGCCCGGGGCCGGCGGGATCGTCGGCTTCGAGAACGTCGCCAAAGCCAACCCGGACGGCTACACACTTGTCACCAGCTCAACCACGATGGGCACCGGATTGGTGCTGCACAAGCAGCTGCCTTACGATCCGGAAAAAGATTTCGAAGTCGGTCGCCATGTTGGGGGTTCAGCCGAACGTGCTGGTCGCTTCGGCCGCGAGCGGTTTCAAAACGGTCGCCGATCTTGTCGCGGCGGCGAAAGCGAAACCCGGCGTCTTGACCTTTGCTTCCGCCGGAATCGGCTCCTCGTCGCATATGGCGGGCGAGAAGCTCCGCCTCGCAGCCAAGATCGACGTTCGCCATGTGCCGTTCAAGGAAAACGGCCTTACCGAAGTGATGGCCGGGCGCATCGATTTCTATTTCATTCCTTTGGCGGCTGCGGCGGCGGCGCTCGGCAGCGACAGGCTCAACGTGCTCGCGGTGAGTTCGCTAAAACGCGTGCCGCTGTTGCCAAACGTGCCTTCCATCGCGGAAGCCGGCTATCCGGCCGCCGAGTTTAATTTCTGGGTTGGATTATCCGCGCCGGCAAACACCCCGCGGGCCATTGTCGACAAGCTGCACGACGCGACGGAAAAGGCGCTGCTCGATCCGGATATCGTGGCGAAATTGGCGAAACTCGGCGTCGAGCCGGAGCAGATGACCGTGGATCAATTCGGCAAGTTCGTCACAGACGATATCGCCGCAACGGTGCAGCTCGCCAAGGAAGCGCATATCGAGCCGGTGGATTAAAGAAACTTCCTGCCCCGCGGAAGCGGGGAAGGGGGACCGCGCTTAGCGCGGTGGAAGGGGCGTGAGTCTCGACGATATTCCTGCCATGAAAACGAAGCGTGGAGTCAGACGCCCTCTCCACCGCCCTTCGGGCGGTCCCCCTCCCCCGTTTTCACGGGGGAGGACGAAGAACTTACCGCTGCAACAGCGCGATCAGGCTGGACGTATCCCAGCGCTTGCCGCCCATCTTCTGTATTTCCGAGTAGAATTGATCGATGAGCGCGGAGGTCGGCAGGTGTGCGCCGTTGCGCCGCGCCTCAGACAGGCAGATGCCGAGGTCCTTGCGCATCCAGTCGACGGCGAAGCCGAAATCGAATTTGCCGGCGACCATGGTTTTGTAACGGTTCTCCATCTGCCAGGACTGCGCCGCGCCCTTGGAGATGGTCGCGATCAGCTTTTCGATATCGAGTCCCGCCTTCATGGCGAAGTGCAGGCCTTCGGCAAGCCCCTGAACGAGCCCGGCGATGCAGATCTGATTGACCATTTTGGCGAGCTGGCCCGAGCCGGGCGCGCCCAATAGATTGCAGGCGCGCGCATAGGCCGCGATGACTTTCTCGGCTTTGCCGAACGGGCCATCGTCGCCGCCGCACATCACCGTGAGCACGCCGTTCTCGGCGCCGGCCTGGCCGCCCGAGACCGGCGCATCGATAAAATCGAAGCCGCGCTTTTTCGCCTCGGCATGAAGCTCGCGCGCGATCTCGGCCGATGCGGTGGTATGGTCGACCACGATCGCGCCCTTGGCGACGCCTGAGAAGACGCCGTCCTTGCCCAGCATCACTTCGCGTAAATCGGTGTCGTTGCCGACGCAGGCAAACACAAAGTCCTGGCCCTCGGCCGCTTGTTTCGGCGTGGCTAAGCTCTTGCCGCCGTGCTGGCCGACCCATTTTTCGGCCTTGGCCGCGGTGCGGTTGTAGACCGTGACCTCGTGGCCGCCCTTGGCCTTGAGATGCCCCGCCATCGGGTAGCCCATAACGCCGAGGCCTACGAATGCGACCTTCGCCATTGTGTGTCCTCCATGATCCGATATTGCTCATGCGCTGGCCGGCGGCGGCGCGTCAACTATCGCTTATTTGACGAGCCGCACGCGCCTTACGCGTCGCGACTGCCAGCCCGACGGCACCTCGATCTCATCGTGATCTGGCGCGTCGACGGCAAACTCGGCAGCCGGTCCCAAAACCATCTGCCGGCGCCAAATATTTGCTCGGGGGCACTTGGCGCGGACTGGCGCAAGGGCGGCCTGCCATTGGATGCCGCGCGGGCGCGTCAGCCAGTACAACGTCAACTCGGCTGCCTGCGGCGTTTCTCCGCCGACATGGGCATCGACATGGGCATAAAGTCCGCCATGCCCTTCCTCCATTTGCGCGGCGACATTGTCGTGGGACGGCTGCATCCGGCCCGCGATGGCGAAATCATTGAGCGGGTCCATGGCCCATGACGCTTCGAGCAGATACCAATCCTCGTATCCCGGTAGGCCAGTCAGCCATGGCACCGGCTCGATACGCAATGATGCGGCGGCGATAAATCCGGGAGGCTTTTGCGCGGCAAGATCGCTCTGGAAGCGCATGATAGCCGTTTCATATGCTTCGCGGTCGACGTGCGGAAAAGGCCGGTGCCAAAAGATATAGGCGAGCATCGTCAAAGCCTGCACTCCCGTGGGGATATGTCAACGATTGACCGCGACGGTAGTGGGACTATGTAGGTCGCATGACAGTTTTGAAGGACGACGTCCTGGCCGCGCTTGCTAAAGTTCCCAGTCCCGATGGCGCAGCCCTGCCGGCGACGGGCAAACTCTCCGAAGTCGTCGCCAGCGACGGCAAGGTGTTCTTGTCGATCACGGTCGACGCCAGCGCGGTCAAGGCTTGGGAAACGGTGCGCGAGCGCGCCGAGAGCGCGATCCGCGCCGTGCCGGGTGTCACGTCGGTCATGGTGGCGCTGACTGCCGAGCGCGCCGCCGGTGCCGGCCGCGGTGCGGCTCCGCCAGTCCAGCGGGCCCAACCAGCTCCCGGCGCCGCGCGGGCGCACGGTGGTGCAAGACCCGATGCAAGACCTGATGCAAGATCTGGCCCCGCTCCCGGCGCGCCGTCGGCGCCATCGCCGGCCGGCATCCCCGGCGTGACAGCGATCATCGCGGTTGCCTCCGGCAAGGGCGGCGTCGGCAAATCGACGACCGCGGTCAATCTCGCGTTGGGCTTGCGCGACCTCGGGCTGAAAGTCGGCATTCTCGATGCCGATATTTACGGGCCGTCGATGCCGAAACTCCTTGCCATCCGCGAGCGGCCGGAGACGATAGGCGGCACGCGGCTAAAACCCATCGAGCGCCACGGCATGGCGGTGATGTCGATCGGCTTCCTCATCGAGGAGGAGACGCCGATGATCTGGCGCGGGCCGATGGTGATGTCGGCGTTGACGCAAATGCTGCGCGAGGTCGAGTGGGGCGTGCTCGACGTCATGGTGGTCGACATGCCGCCGGGCACCGGCGACGCTCAGCTCACCATGGCGCAGCAGGTGCCGCTCAAAGGCGCGGTCATCGTCTCGACGCCGCAGGATCTCGCGCTGATCGACGCGCGGCGCGGCATCGCCATGTTCCATCGCGTCAATGTGCCGGTGCTCGGCATTGTCGAGAATATGTCGACTTTCATCTGCCCGCATTGCGGCGCGCGTTCGGATATTTTCGGCCATGGCGGCGCAAGGCACGAAGCCGAGCGGCTCGGCGTGCCGTTTTTGGGCGAGGTGCCGCTCGACATGATCATCCGGGAAAAATCCGACGCCGGCCTGCCGGTGGTCGCGACCGCGCCGGATAGTCCGCTGGCGCAATGCTATCGCGACATCGCCGCGCGCGTGCGCGACGGCTTGCAAGGCGCGAGCCGCCAGGCGCCGAAGATCGTTATCGAAGCGTGAAATAACCTGTCATTGCGGGGCGCGGCCAGCGGCCGCGAGCCCGGAATCCATATTCACGATTCGTGGTTATGGATTCCGGGTTCCTCGCTGCGCTCGGCCCCGGAATGACGGAATTGGAAAGAGGCTTTCGCATTCTTGTGCACGCGATCCGATACCAGCAATTCTGCTTGGCTCCACCAGCGCAATTCGCCGTGTTGATCATCGGACTTGATCGCCGCGCTCCCTGCTTTTTGCTCAATGCGAAAGAGCTCTGAGGTGACCGACGCGGAATAGCCGCCGCGGTGACTGGTTGGCGCGCAACTACGCCATCGCGATCTGATGGCGCACCGCTTGCTCGGCCGGCTCCGCGGCTTTGGTGAACGAAACGCCGCATGTTTTGCAGCTATAAACTCGCAACTCCGGCAAGCCGCCGATACCGGGGACCGTCCGCACTAAATGCATCGGTTTGCAGCAGCTCGAACAGGCTGGTTTGTTGCGGTCGCTATCCATCGGCGGACCATGACGAGTTCGCGACAGCCGAGCATTGACCTAGGTCAATCGCTGAGAAGATGAGAAGACAGAGAACCAGCGCGGATTCCGCATCTGGAACGGGATCGAGAATAAACAACGAGGCCGTCAACTGAGGCAGCCTACTCCTCATCGGTCCCCACTACCTTTCCGGTTTTCGGGTTGACCAAATGCACCCGCGTACATGCTGTGCAGGTCACCGCTTCATAGGTTTCAGCTTCGTCATCGGTTGGATCGTCGGCGATCCAACCTTGCACGCTGAAGCCCGTATTGGGACATCGGTATATAAAGGCAGCCACCACACCTCATAGCGCGGTGGGGGCCGTAGGACCTTGATCCATGTCAAGGCAAGGCGGGCTAAGGCGCCTAGTCTTCAGGCGTGGCTCGAAGCGCTGTTCTCGAAGTATGATTTGAGATGTTTAATTTGAGCCGGGCGGCCTTGACCTGAACCTTCATGGGCTCGGGGTGTGGCTGCATTTTTTACGCCAACAAATTGAAAATACAATGGAAAGGGGCCAGTACCAACATCTTTGACCTGATCTACAAAGGGGATGGCGGAGGTATCGTAGTTAGTGGCGCTCGCGCAGAACGGTCACCGCGACCGCATGACGAATAAAAAAGGCCGCCAACTGAGGCGGCCTATCCGGCTCGGGGTTGCTCCAGTTCGAGCCGATAGCCAATAGGTCGAGGCTGTCGACGGCCTGCCAATCCGTCAGGAGGCATTACGACTAAGAGGCGGAGAGGGAAGATATCCCAACATGCCTTTCAGAGATGCCAGAAAACGTTTTGGCAACAGTGCCCAACTTGGTAGGGAGGATAACAGACGGAGCCGACCATGGACGCTTCGGTGATGGGATTACTAGGGATGCTTCGGGAACATCGGGAAGAGTTCGGAATCAGGGCGGCATCTTGATCGCTCATAAAGCGGGCTCCCTAGTGGTATCCAACTCAACGTGCAGCCTAGCACGCAAAAGGACACCCTCAAATTCAAACCCGGCCACTTCCCTTTTCAAAACCAGCCACTAAGCCCGGAAACCGGCCAGTACCACCCCCTCGGTACTGGCCCCTTTAGCCCCAAAAGGGACCATCCGCCCCGAGCAAAAGGGGCCACGGGCTATCCGTTCGGCCGTAAAAGGTAGGCGCTCAGGAGAATGCTTGCTGTATCAAGAGGTTATATTAGATGCCGCACTGCCGGCTTCAGAAGCCCATTGACGGCCGCGCAGAAAATATTCAGGCCATTGCGGCTCCAGAAACACTTATCCATGACCGGCTATTGCCGAGTGTGAAGATTCCGTAAATCGGACGCTTGCAACAAAAGAACTCGGTAACTATGTGGGTTTGGTCTGCCATTCGGCAGACGCAGAACGGGCCAGAGGTGGTTGCACACCGTCTGGCCCGATAACCCGCTTGGTGGCGGTAGCCTTGTGATCACAGGATAGATACTTGGTTATATAAAGAGTAACTGTCAAGTGGCCTCTAGCGCTTCTGCTGCCAAGGTCCAATAGAAGGACTTTGGACCATGATTACTTTCGAGACCCCCAATCCCTCTGCACTGTTGGCTGAGTTTAAGAAGGGCATCCACGACGGGCACATTGTCACTTGGATGCACGACAAGGGCACGGACATGTTCACGCACGTCCCGCCGCAATGGAGAGGAAAAGCATGGCTTAGCCCAGTCATTGAACCTGGGCGGCTTAAGTTTAAGTTCCTCGGCACAAAAGGCGTTACGTGGGAAGATTTCGGTGTGTACCAGGGACGGTTCATCGAGTCGATGATCGCCCATTGTCACGATCTCTTCAGCAGTGGTACAGCAACGTCAAAACTGGTCGCTGACGACTTTATCGCCGTCGCGTGATTCAGATAAGTGTCGCGACGCGAATGTTGCGACACTTATTTCTTTTTTCGCGAGGAATTTCGCGTAAGAAGCCGACATTGTTCATCGGGCGACAGCAATTCGAAGTCGATGAGCTCAATCATCTCTCCGTCGATAGTCTTTTCAACTATTGCGTGGCTTATATCTCGATCCAAGCCGCGTCGCGTTTGAGGGAAATAAATAATCTCGGCCATTACACGACCTCGCGTTGCGCATTTCAATTTTGACTCGGATTGGCTGTTTTTACAACCAACCATGACGAGTCATCGGGTTAGATTCGATTCCCGCGTGTCTTCGGAAAATCAGTCGAATAGGTCACCTTGGATTACCCTAAAGCTTTTGCGGCGCTGAGCCGGCGTCGGCGTGGGCTTGTTCGGCACCGCCTTAAGCGCCGCTTCGATCAAATCGCCAATCGACCACACGCGATCAGCGATCCCAAGTGCCATTGCCGGCGTCATCCGCAAAGCCTCATGTGTGCGGCACAGATTGTAGAACGCAACATAGAGGCCCACAGCCGCAAGGTGACAGTCAATCTTTTTGCTGAAGCCGTTGCTCAATCGGGCAAACCGCTTTGAGCCCATGCGCAGTGTCAGATTTTGCCGTTCCACATAGCTTGTCGAAATCTGTTCGGGCTCGCCCATTATCGCTTGCCGCTCTACGGCTACTACTTGCGCCGGTGAATAGCGGCGCGAGGCTTCGGTTACGTTCAGGTGGGTTACGCTGTAGGTCTTATTGATGACGCCATGCGTGGCGCGTTTGCCGAAAGCATCGCGGATCGCGTTCTTGTAGAAGTGCAGCCCGTCCGTTGAAATCTCCGGCACGCCAATAACGCGCTGGCGCAAGTCCTGAATAAAATCGTCCGTTGTGTCAGTCGTGCGCTTGCCGGTGCGATAGCCGATGATCGCTCGCGTGGACGACGCCAAGGCGACGTAAGTGTATTGGTCGCCGAATACGGGTGAGGGACGGCGCTTCGGCCCTGCCTGCGGATTGCGCTTGTGTCCGACATAGGCCCATAGCTCATCGCACTCTATCCGGTGCACGTGCAGTCCGACCATTATACGGTCGTGCAATTCGGCAGCGCCACGACCAACGGCGAGCGCCAGCCGCGCCACGGTCTTGCGGTCGGTATCAGTGAGGCGAGAGACGGCGCGCTGGCCGACGCCCTCACAGAGCATTCCGATGATTTCAATTTGCTTGTCGCGGGGAAGGATATTCATGGCGGGCCAAATCCGACATTTGGGGAAAGTGGGCCGCCGTGTGGAAAATTGACCTGTTTGGCGCTATATTGCGCGAAGCGGTCATTTTCTTCGGGGCCAAATCCCGGGGTTGATGATCCGGGGCCGTCACTGTTTCCGCAGTGGCGGTCCCACTTACTACGATGGCGCGGGGAGCCAGGTTCGAACTGACGTTTCGGGGATGTACCCCCCGCGTCCTTACCGCTAGACGATCCCCGCCCACGACAAAAAGCGCCCCGCCCGCGATGTACCCGCAGGTGAGGCGCTTTTCTGTTCGGAGAGATAGCATCATTGCCAACCTTCTAGTATTATCGTATTCTATAATATATTACTTGTCAATAACTGATTTAGGAGTATATTGCCCTCCGATACGAGGAAACGGAGAGTTTATGGCCCGCGTCCCGATTACCGTAATGGGCTTTCGGTGCGACCGATGTGGCCATGAATGGATTCCGAACAGCATCGACCACGAGCCGCGCGTCTGTCCCAACCCGAAATGCCACAGCCCATACTGGAACACGCCCGGTAGACGCAGCCGCATGTCTTATGATGATTTCAAGGCCAAGATCGGCGATGTGCTACGACGAGCTGGAAAGCCGCTCACTTGGACGGAAGTGCGGACCGTAGCGAATTTGCCGCAAGCCTATCCGAATAATCAGTGGGTTCACCGGATGGAAATGGATATTGGATTAGTACGCCGACGCGAGTCCGATGGAATAATCCATTGGCTGCTAAAGGATGCAACACTTGACCTTAGCGCACCAGCGACCGCTCAAACTTCCAACGAAGTCCGCCCGCGCCCGCGCCCAAAGTAAAGCCTTATGGAATGAAGCGCGTTCGCCGGAGTGTGCCGACTTTTTCACAATTGGATATGAGGGGCGAACAACGAAAGATTTGTTTGATGCCCTCTTAGGTGCAGGTGTCCAATGCGTTCTGGATATTCGATATAATCCGGTCAGCATGTATCGACCGGAAATGAGCAAGGGCAATTTGCAGAGGGGCTTAGAAAGCGCGGGCATCCCGTACTTTCATCTTCGAGAGTGGGGCGTTCCGCGAGACGTTCGCGCGCGTGCGTTGGAAACGGGGACGCGCGAGACGATCTGGAAATGGTATGACGAAAGCGTTATCGGTCCGCACTTTCAACGCAACCTTCATCGGTTTCTAAACCTTGGATACCCGGTCGCGATGATGTGCATGGAATGCGATCCAACTGAGTGTCATCGACACCTAATTTTCAATGCACTTGAAGGCCAGGGACTTTGTGGGTTTGATCTATAGCAGCAGATGCCGGACTGGGTCAGAAAACGTGTACTGATCACAGTGAGGACTTATCCGGTCCCCGCTCAAAAGAACATTGAGGTTTCGTGCAGTGCGGGCGTTACAGCCGAAGGCGAATGGATGCGCCTTTTTCCGGTGCCTTATAGGTGGATGGATTACGACCGGCGCTTCGCAAAATATCAGTGGATCGAGGTCGATGTAATCAAAGCGGCGCAGGATCCCCGGCCAGAAAGTTACAAGCTTAATGTAGACTCAATCCGAACGGGAGAAGTTCTTTCAACGGTAAATTCATGGCGCGCGCGCAAAACGATTGTTGGCCCGTTGATCAAAGAATCAATGTGTCAGCTCCGCAGAGAGCGCGACGCAAACGATTCGCCAACATTAGGGCTGTTTAAGCCATACGAAATAAAGCGTCTAATCATTGAGCCAGATGCGAGCGAATGGAGCCCGCAGCAACTGGCCAATCTTGATCAGACAATGCTGTTTCATTCGGGGCCATCTGAAAAGCTAGAAAAGATACCCTTCAGGTTCAAGTACGAATTTCGATGCAATGACCCGAATTGTAACGGCCACAGCATGTCATGCACTGACTGGGAAATGGCGCAGTCTTACCGTTCCTGGCGCGATCAATATCAGGAAGAGTGGGAAACGGCGTTTCGCCAAACATACGAAGACAAGATGATCAACAGATATGACACTTATTTCTATGTTGGCACCATTCACCAGCACCCGAAGGAGTGGATCATCGTCGGTCTGTTCTATCCACCTTACGCGGTAGTGCGAGACCTCTTTGACTAAAGAGGCCGCCAACTGAGGCGGCCTAAAAATGAAAAGCCCGGCTCTAAGCCGGGCTTTTCGGAGAACTCAGTTCGGCATCTAGCCGCTGCTCTCTTCCCCGAACGTTTGCATGGGTGCTCCAAAGTTCCGAATCGACGGATGCTAGAGGTTAGTCCTGTTGTGCCGAAGATAGGTTCACCAAGTCCTAATTTCTAGGTGTAGGCAGGTACCTATGCGGGCGTGAGAGGCTTGTAGACTGCAATCCGCTCCCCCGGTGAGACACCCTAAATCATCGGGAACCTCACTGGCTGATTATAGAGCAGTACGCGCGGCTCGCCGTCAATCTCAATCCTCGCATTTTGATCACATTGGCTAACGATCTCCATGGTGAATTGTTCAACTACGCGTCTTGGACGAAGTGATTGAGGTTCATTGACCTTTAGGCAATTATCACCTTGACTCAGCACGCCTTGACTCCTACAACCAGTCCGCGTGACAGGCTTGACGCTACCGAGATCGAGGTGACCGACGCGATGATTAGCGCGGGGCGCGTCGCTTTGTGGAGCGTGGTCGGCGACGACGTTTTGCTTCCCGAGGCGCTGATTGTCGAACGGGTCTATAAAGCCATGCGCGCTTTAGAATCGCCTCGACTGACGGGGGCGCAGGCACATCCTTTCCGCGCTTCTCGATCCCGACCACGTGCAGCATGATCTTGTAGGCGTCCTCCGACATCTGATTGAGGATTTTCACCGAAATCTTCGTCCTTCTAATCTTCTTTTCGACGTGCGCCGCCAGCTTGTTATCGACGACCCATTCCCCAGGGCCGCTCATCGACGCCCCGTAGTGCAGAATATCGTTTCGCGTTTGCGTTAACTCGCTAAGTTGCTTGAATACATCCTTGATTTCCGCCCGTTTCGATTTCGGCCATCGCTGGGCTTCGGCGATCCGATCAATGTACTCGCTCGCTGCCTTGGCGCGTGTGCCTGAGAAGATCGCAGGCGCCACCGGAGGTTTGACACCCGCGCATCGCCACAGCGCGGCTTGCATACTTTCCTCGACCATGGAGTATAGTGAAACGAAGCGACCAAGGGCTTCCCAATATGCAGTTGGCGGCCCGATGAGCGCTTGCAACAAAAGATCATTCGGCACGACGATCCTCCCCCATGGTGAAGCGAGCACAAGCAAAAGAGATTGAATTGCATCCCGACGCATGGGAGCGCTTCGGCCGCTTCGTCCGTGATCTTGCGAAGGCCGGACCACAGCATCGGAAGGCGAAGCCTAAAGCTGAAAAGGCCAAGAGTCCCAAGAAGCAAAGGGCTGTGAAAAAGTCCGCGCTAAAGTCGTGAACGCGCCGCTTCTGCGCGGGCCTCGGCATAAATCTTTTCTTCGATCTTCCGCAGATATTGTTTGTCGTTTAGCGCCAGATAGGCGTGGGCCAATTCATCGAGCCATCGCTGCCCCAAGTGGCTGACGCGGCCAGCTACAACGGCGATTTCGTCGTCGTATTTGAGAAGCGCGGCCCATTTCTCTTTGTCATAAGGATGCGGTTTCCTGCCGGCCTCCGCTGTTGCCGCTGCGGACTCTAATCCGCCGTGAGGATGGCTGACAAAATCGGCGCTGGGTTTTTGCGGTGCAGATTGTTCAGAAACGCGGTTCTCTGCAAATCGGCCGTGAATTTTGAATGTCGCTTCGGTCAAGCGAACGGCAGCCCAGACTGCGACCAATGCGAGGTACAGGTTCCCCGAAAAATGGCCCTGCGATTTGTCGGCGATTCCCGCAACAAAACTCACGGTCGACAATGCTAGGAGCAATGCAGCAGCGATCCGGCTGTAAAGCTCTTGCACGAGATAGGTCAGTAAAACGATGATGCCGGCGCCGGCCATTAAACTGAAAATCGCGTCTGGCGACAACCCCAGATACCGGCCAATGCCGACGTCTCCGAACGAAAGCAGCAAGAGCACAAACGTGATGACTGCCGACAATCCGGCGAGCACATAGAAAACGTTTGACCACAACATGACGAGGGCGATGGCATCGGCCCTGGTTGAGATTTTTTTGAAACGCCACGCCATCTCAGCCCCTCTTACCTGGGAGGATACGGCGCGGCATAATTGAGGGCAATCCTATGGCAGACTACTCGAAATTCGTCACAGACGGAGTGTCGTTCAATCTCCCTATCGCGCAGGCGGCCGACGCGGTAGGAAGGAAAGTCGGCCCTGCAATAAGCGCGGCTGGAAAGGCGGTTGGCCTCGCCCCCGCGCCCGGGGAGGACAACGACGCCTATGCGAAGAACTACGCCGACACACTGAGCGCCGGTAACTGATCTCAGCCTCGGCGTTGCCTGTTGCGCCAGCGCAGGAACTTCCTGGCGTTGGCGCTAGGCGTGCGCGGCTTTGTCAGGCCGTCGATAGGTCAGGCGCTTGCCGACGATGCCCTTGAGCAATTTCTTGGAGCGCGCGGGATCGCTGACGCCGAGCCTGACGCGATTGTTGTAGCGGAAGTCGAACTCGGCGAGGTATCGATCCAGATGTTGCTCGCTGATGTGGTGATAGACGCCCGTCACGCCGCGTTTGAAGATCGAAAAATATCCTTCGACCGTGTTGGTGTGGATGAAGTTGCCGAGCTTCGCATATTCGTTCGCTGAGTGGGTGACGGTGCCGTGGCCCGAATACTCCCTGCCGAGCTTCGTGTAAGCCGGGTTCTCGTCCGTCATCAGATATGACTTGCGATTTGCGACCTTGCGCGCCGTGGCGGCCAGCGTCTTGGCGGTCGCATCCTTGACGTGGAAAGAGCGAACTTCGCCATCGCGCTCGACCAGCGACATGACCAGATGCTTCTTGGGCTCGGGTTTGTAAGCGCGGTTCTTCGCCTTTCCGCCGACAACGGTTTCGTCCGCCTCGACCACTTTGTTCTGTCCACCAATCGGACCAAGCTGACCATCGCGCATCGCTTCGCGGATGCGGTGCATCATGAACCAAGTCGATTTGTAGCTGACGCCGAGCATGCGGCTCAGTTGCAGGGCGCTCATGCCTTTCTTGCTGGCGCAGATCAGGAACGCCGCCATCAGCCATTTGGTCAGCGGAATATGGCTGCGCTCAAACAGCGTGCCGACCGTGACCGAGAACTGGCTACGGCATTTTGGCTCGTTGCACTGATACCAGCCCGGTCGCGTCTCGATCGCCGTGGCGCTGTCCACGCAGCCGCAGTGACCGCAAACCGGACCATCAGGCCACAAGTGACCCTCCAGCCACTTGCGGGCCTTGGCTTCGTCCTTAAACACCGGATTGGAGAGTTCGTTCGACATGGCTCATACCTGTTCTTGCATCATTTGTTCCGAGTGGCCGAAGGGTCCGATGACCGCCGACGAGCGGGAGTCCTTACTCGCTGTAATACAGCGGATATCCGGTCCCCGAGCCGCCGCAAGATTGCGACGGGCATCTCAAAAAGGATTTCCTCGTCAGCACTCACCCGAAACTTCACGTAGGCGGCGCTTGGCCGGTCCGGATCGATTGTCGCGTCAGCGTGCAGCGTTCGGAAGGTTCTTTTCCGATGCTTCTGCAACCCATTCGCCATGACCAGCCCCTACCGCCTTCAAATCTAATATATGTTGGCGATGGTGCTGAGTCAAGGTGATAATTGCCGGCATTTTTGATAGCAACGGATAGCTTGTTCATATGCCCCTCCCACGCCGCTTAAATATCAGCATCGTACAGTTGTCTCATATCTGCAATACATCCAATCGAAGAGGGGCCACCCTCAGTTTCAAAAGGGGCCAGTCGGAATGGAAAGGGGCCAGTACCACCCCCTCTAAAAGAACATATTGCGAACGGAGAACATATCGTGTACATTGCCAATATCGCCATTCGCCAGCAGGCCAAAGGGGGCAAAGGGCGCGGCGCTTCCGTGTCCCCCGAATCCCGGCCATAAGGAGCACGACCAATGAGTGCAGCGCTTCGTCTCGTCGAAGGACCGTCCATGGACAAATCGAAGGCTCTTGATGCCGCGCTCTCGCAGATCGAGCGCAATTTCGGCAAGGGCTCGATCATGCGGCTCGGCAAGAATAACCGGTCGATGGACGTGGAAACCGTATCCACGGGCTCACTCGGCCTCGACATCGCGCTCGGCATCGGCGGCTTGCCGCGCGGCCGCGTGGTGGAAATCTACGGCCCGGAATCCTCAGGCAAAACCACGCTCGCTTTGCACTGCCTGGCCGAGGCGCAGAAGAATGGCGGCATCTGCGCCTTCATCGATGCCGAGCATGCGCTCGACCCGATCTATGCGCGAAAGCTCGGCGTCAATGTCGACGACCTTCTGATCTCGCAGCCCGATGCCGGCGAGCAGGCGCTGGAAATCGCCGATACGCTGGTGCGCTCCGGCGCGATCGATGTCCTGGTCATCGATTCGGTCGCGGCTTTAGTGCCGCGCGCCGAGCTCGAAGGCGAAATGGGCGACAGCCTGCCGGGCCTGCAGGCGCGGCTGATGAGCCAGGCGCTGCGCAAGCTCACCGCCTCGATCAACCGCTCCAATACGATGGTGATCTTCATCAACCAGATCCGCATGAAGATCGGCGTCATGTACGGCTCCCCGGAAACCACGACCGGCGGCCATGCGCTCAAATTCTACGCCTCGGTGCGGCTCGATATCCGCCGCATCGGCTCGATCAAGGAGCGCGACGAGGTGGTCGGCAACCAAACCTGCGTCAAGGTGGTGAAGAACAAGCTCGCGCCGCCGTTCAAGAAGGTCGAATTCGACATCATGTACGGCGAGGGCATTTCCAAGACCGGCGAATTGATCGATCTCGGCGTCAAGGCCGGCGTCGTGGAAAAGTCCGGCTCCTGGTTCTCCTATGACAGCCAGCGTATCGGCCAGGGCCGCGAGAACGCCAAGACTTTCCTGAAAGCCAATCCCGATATCGCCAGCAAGATCGAGGCGGCGATCCGGCAGAATTCCGGGCTGATCGCGGAGAAGATTCTCGCCGGCGATGAGGGCGAAGCCGCCGCGGACGAGGACGCCGCGGAGGGGTAACTCCACCAAGATTGCCGGAGACTCCTGCCTCTCCCCACAAGGCGGAGGGGAAAATATGTTGCGCGGCTTACGATCCGCGGCGCTCAGCCGTCCAGGAGCCCGAGCACTGGCCGCCGGTCCACAGACCGCCGCCGCCATTACCGGCAAGCCTGCCGGAGCCGTTCGCGCTCTTGCCGCCCGCGCTCACCGTCACGGTGATCGCGCCGGTCTGCGCAACCTTGCCGCTGATGTTGAACGGCGAATTGCCGGCATTGACCAAAGTGCCGTTCGAGATGCGGATCGGATAGCGATAGCCGGGATCGCAATCGCCCTTCTGCGTGACGATCGATACGCTCCACTCGCCGTCATAGCGCGGCACGGCGAAGCTGGTCGTCGAAGTCAAAGTAGCGGCTGCGGCGATAAGCGCGAATAGCGCTGTCCTGCTGCTGTGGTCGATCATGGCTGCCGTCCCTGATATTTTGGCGGGGTGAAATTCCCGCGCATTGGGTTAATCCGGAGTAAGGGCGGATACCGTGTCCGCTCTCACCGGTTAGTCGTGTCGAGGTGGAAAGGCGTTCTAATCAACAAAAGTTCAAATCGAGTTGATATTTGTCGCTAAATTGCCGCAAAGCAGTCGCGTTTGACGTCAAGTCCGGGAAAATACTCATAAATATAATGGTTTAGCTGGCGAGCCTTATATCGTTTCGAGCTGCATCGGCGCCAGATTCGGCCGGCCCTCGGCCGGTCGGGAGGCGGCATTTTCGGTCGATCGCGCAACTGTTGCGGTGCGGCGCCGCGGTCGCGTCAGGAACGAAGGCCGCCGCGCCACAATCTCCTGCCGCAATTGCGTGATTGAAGACGGGCGGTCCGCGGCGGGAAGACTTCCACCATCTTCAGCTTCCCCCTGCGGGTTTAAGCCCCCGGCGATTTCCCCGCCGGGGGCGTTTGCATTCAGGCGAATAGGAAGTGGCGAACGGCGGACAGGACGCGCGGGCGTATTTATTCGCTACTTGCTATTTCGCTATTCGCCGCTTTTGTCGCCGCGCACCACGTCGCCGTATTTGGGCGGCTCTTTGAGGAAGCCGCGGTCGAGCATCCAGTCGACCTTTTCCTGAAACTCGTTGGGCTGGTAAGTTTTGACGCCGACCAGTTCGGGCATCATCGCCTGCGCGCGCTGTTCCGGGGCGAGGTCGCGCAACACCTCGTCGCGCGAACGGCCCTCGCTCTCGCGCAACCACGCGATGGCGCGGTTGAGCCCGCGGCGCAGTTTTGCGGCCGTGTCGTCGTCGACGTCGTTTCCGGCGACGATGCCGCCGCGCCAGCGCAAGTCGGCGATTTTGCGCGCGCCGGCGGCCAGCGCGCGGCTGACCAGCGGCTCCATCATAGCCGCGGCTTCGGTCGTGCCGCCGAGCAGCGCCTCGAGCCGGTCATTGGCATGAACGAGCGTGATCTCCGCGAACGGTACACCGGCCGCTTCGAGCACTTCGATCGCGGCATAGAACGTGCCGGCGTGCCAGGTCACGGCGATCGGCACATTGCGCAGTTCGCTCAAGGACCGGATTTTAGAATTCTTGCGCACCATCAGCGCGCCGGTGCGTACCGTGGTGTCGAGCCCGATGATCTTGCCGCCGCCAAGCGCTTGCACGCGCTCGATCGCACCCCATTCGCAGACCGGATAGACTTCGAGCGCGCCCTTTTGCAGCTGCTGCTCCTTCCAGCGCTTGGAGAAGTCGGCGACGCGTCCCGCCGCACCTTTGGGATTGTCCTCGTAATATTCGACGTCGAGGCCCTCGGCGGCGAAGAAGCCTTGCTCGACCGCGACGCGCCACGGGCGGTCGTGCGCGTTGCTGTCGCTCTGTAAGCGAATGGTCCGTGCCATGATTCTCCCCTGATTTGCTTTCATTCAGTCGCGATCGTTGTCGGGCCGATGTGGCTCATCGTAGCCAACGTCGTCGTAACCGTGGCGGCTCGAGTAGAACAACAGCGCCATCAGTCCGCATCCCAGCACAGTCGAAAAGATGATGCCAAGCGCCATGGCGACATAGCCGTTCGTCGACATCGGCGACCCGGCAGTCGAAAGCCACGTGCGCGCGGCAAGCCAGAGCGAGGCCACCAAAATGACGAGCACCGGTGCAATGAGGGCGATCCTTGCCCAAGAGACCGCATTCCCGCCTGGCTTCTCGGTCGCCGGCTCACCCATGTTGCCTAGATAGGAGTTCGGGTTCCTGTTGTCAGCGTCCGGACAGCACGGGCGTCAACTATCTCCGGCGGTTGCGATATGCGATAGGGTCTCATGCACAAACGCCCGAATGGGTGGGTTTTACGGGGAGGTCTCGATGGCCAGCCACGGCGACGGACAGATTGACAGCGCGCGACTGATCGTTCCGGGGCTTGCCGGGCTCTATCAGAGCATCGCGCCCTATAGCTACGCTCTGGTTCGCTTCATTGCCGGCGCCATTCTCATCCTTCACGGTTACAACAAGCTGTTCGTGACCGGTGTTCAAGGCGTCGCCGACCATGTGGTAACGGTGCTTGGCCTGCCGATGCCGCTCGCCTGGGCCTACTTCATCGGCATTCTCGAATGTTTCGGCGGCGCCGCTCTGGCCTTCGGATTTTTGACGCGGCCGATCGCGTTCTTGCTGACAATCGAATTCGCCGTCATCACCCTGTGGCATTCCGGCAACGGCTATATGTTTTCGAGCCCGCACGGCGGCTATGAATATCCGCTGGTGCTGCTCGTCGTTTACTTTGCGATCTTCTTCCGAGGCGCCGGCCGTTGCTCGATCGACCGCATGATCGGCAAGGAATTTTAGCGCGCGCTCAGCCCTCTGCCTGGTCCCGCCTGCGGGCAAGGGCGGCAATTTGCGTTCAAGCGGCCATCGCGCTTTGCAGATTGGCATCGACCTTGTCGAGGTAGCCGGTCGTGGTGAGCCACTTCTGGTCGGGCCCGATGAGCAGCGCCAGATCCTTGGTCATGAAGCCGGATTCGACGGTGTCGACGGTGACTTTCTCCAACGTGGCGGCGAATTTCGCCAGTTCCGCGTTATTGTCGAGCTTGGCGCGATGGGCGAGGCCGCGCGTCCAGGCAAAGATCGAGGCGATGGAATTGGTCGAGGTCTCGCGGCCCTTCTGGTGCTCGCGGTAGTGACGGGTGACGGTGCCGTGGGCGGCCTCGGCCTCGACCACTTTGCCGTCCGGCGTGGTGAGCACCGAGGTCATCAGCCCGAGCGAGCCGTAGCCTTGCGCCACGGTGTCCGACTGCACGTCGCCGTCGTAGTTCTTGCAGGCCCAGACATAGCCGCCCGACCATTTAAGCGCGGCGGCGACCATGTCGTCGATCAGCCGGTGCTCGTAGGTGAGCTTCTTTTCGGCGAATTTGTCCTTGAACTCGGCGTCGAATATTTCCTGGAAAATATCCTTAAACCGCCCGTCATAGACTTTGACGATCGTGTTCTTGGTCGAGAGGTAAAGCGGGTAGCCGCGGTTGAGCGCGTAATTCATCGAAGCGCGGGCGAAATCGCGGATCGAATTGTCGAGGTTGTACATCGCCATGGCGACGCCGGAACCGGGAAACTGAAACACTTCGCGCTTGATCTCCTTGCCGTCGTCGCCGACGAAGGTGAGGTAGAGCTTGCCCTTGCCCGGTACCCTGTAATCGGTGGCGCGGTACTGGTCGCCATAGGCGTGGCGGCCGATGATGATCGGCTTGGTCCAGCCGGGAACCAGCCGCGGCACGTTCTTGCAGATGATCGGCTCGCGGAAGATGACGCCGCCGAGGATGTTGCGGATGGTGCCGTTCGGCGAGCGATACATGTCGTGCAGGTTGAATTCCTTCACGCGGGCTTCGTCCGGCGTGATGGTCGCGCATTTGACCGCGACGCCGACCTTCTTAGTCGCTTCGGCCGCGTCGATGGTGATCTGGTCGCGCGTCTCATCGCGCTTTTGCATGCCGAGATCGAAATACATCAGGTTGATGTCGAGGTAGGGATAGATCAGCTTGTCCTTGATGTGCTGCCAGATGATCCGGGTCATCTCGTCGCCGTCCATCTCGACCACCGGATTGGCCACTTTGATTTTCGCCATTGCGTAAAGTCCCTTGGATTGAAGCCTTGCAGCGCGGGTTGGATGGAAGCGGCGGGAGCGGCGCGCATTGAGGAAAGCGCCCCCACAGCACCGGCGGCGTCGCTATAGCACCCGTAAGCGCGCGGAGAAAGCCATTGCCGTCATTCCGGGGCGCGCCAGAGGCGCGGCCCGCAATCCATAATCCCGGTATCTTGAATAGTGTCGCGAGCCGTGGACACCTCTCCTTCTGTGATTATGGATTCCGGGCCCGCGGGCTAAAGCCCACGTCCCGGAATGACGTACGGAGATGCAATGCCCGGGGCAGGGACCGACAGGACCAAGGTTTGGAAGGCGCCACCCGGGCCGGTCATCGTCCTGGTCGAGCCGCAGCTTGGCGAAAATATCGGCGCCGCCGCGCGCGCCATGGCGAATTTCGGCTTAGCCCGTCTCCGCTTGGTGCGCCCGCGCCAGGCATGGCCCAACGACAAGGCGCGCATAATGGCGACCGGCGCCGGCCGCGTGGTCGACGAAGCCGAGCTTTATGACACGCTTGAGGCCGCCATCGCCGATTGCACGTTCATCCTCGCCACGACCGCGCGCGCCCATGATCAGGCCAAACCGGTCGTCGGCCCGCACGAGGCGGCGGCGCTCATCGCGCCGCACGTCGCCGCCGGCGAGACCGTCGCCATCCTGTTCGGCCGCGAGCGCAATGGGCTCGAAAACGACGAGGTGGCGCTCGCCGACCGCATCGTTACTTTGCCGGTCAATCCGGCTTTCGCCTCGCTCAATCTGGCGCAGGCCGTGGTGATCGTGGCCTATGAGTGGTTCAAGCTTGCCGGCGCCGGTTTGCCGTTCGCGATGCCGGAAAAATCCCCAAGCGCGCCGAAGCAGCAGCTGCTCGCGTTCTTTACTTCGCTCGAACGGGAGCTGGAAAAAGTCGAATTTTTCCGGCCGCCGGACAAGCGCGAAACCATGCAGATCAACCTGCGCAATATTTTTACCCGCATGCAGCCGACGCAGCAGGATATTCAAACGCTGCACGGCGTGATCATGGCGATCGCGGAAGGCCGCAAGGGTCCGGCGCGCGGCGGCGTGCTCGACGGCGAAGAAGCCGAGATGCTGCGCGCGCTGCTTGCCGAGCACGGCTCCGGCCGGACGCCGAAAGAACGCGGGCCGGTGCGCGGCCTGGCGCGGCTGTTGCGCCGCAATCCGACCGATGCCGAGCGGGCGCTATGGCAGGCGCTCACCAACGACCGGCGCTTCGCCGGCCGCGGCTTCAAGCGCCAGACGCCGGTCGGCCAGAATATCTGCGACTTCGTCTCGTTTCCGCTTCGGCTCGTCGTCGATCTCGTACCGGCGGACGAGAGCGCGGCAGCCGCCGAAGCGCGCGCGGAAAAACGCGCCTGGCTCGCCGCGCGCGATTATGCCGTCGTGGCGGTGCAGGCCGGCGACGTCGAGACGGATCTTGGCGGCGTGCTCGATCGGCTCGAGCAGCTCACTGGCTCTTGAGCACCTTGAGCGCCGCCGCCGCGCCGGCGCGCAGCATCGCGAGATCGCTCATCACTGCCAGGAATTTTACGCCGCGCTTGGCAAGCGCCGCCGCGCGCTCGGCCGAGTGACAATAGGCGCCCGGAACTTTCTTTGCCCGTTGCGCGGCGGCGAGGATGCGATCGAGCTCGCGCTCGACGTCCTTCGACAGCGCGTCGAGATTTTTGCCGTCCGTCAGCGCGATGGATAGATCGGACGGGCCGAGGAACAGTCCGTCGACGCCGGGCGTGTCGACGATGGCGTCGAGATTTTGCAGCGCGGTTCGGGTCTCGATCATGGCCAGCGTGACGATATGATCGTTGGCTTCGCGCAGATAGACCGATTGGTCGGCAAGCCCGGCCAGCGTGGTGGCGCGGTGCGGCCCCCAGCTGCGCTCGCCGAGCGGCGGATATTTGGCCGCCGCGGCGAGCGCGCGCGCGTCGGCCGGCGTGTTGATCATCGGCGCGATGATGCCTTCGGCGCCGAAATCGAGCACGCGGCTCACCGTGGCGAAATCGCCGACCGGAACGCGCACGATCGGCGCCGCGCCGCCCTGACGGACCGCCGCGATGGTCGTGACTATGGCGTTGATGTCCCACAGCCCGTGCTGACCATCGAGCGTCACCGCGGGGAAGCCGTCGCGGCCGAGGGTCTCGGCGACGATCGGGTAGGGCAGGCCGCACCAGCCGGAGAATACCGTTTCGCCGGCGCGCAGCCGCTTCGCAAGAGTGAAGGCGGGAATGGCCATGGTAAGCGCTATTTTCCAATCGCTATTTTGTGATCGCCGTAAGCTTTAACGACCCGCCTTGACGTCGGCCATCGCCTTCGCCATCAGGTCGGTCATGGTGCGGCCGATCTGGTGATCGGATTGCTCGACGCCCTTGGCCGCGAAATCCTTGCGGATCTTGCGCGCGACGTCTTGCTCGCCCTTGTCCTCGAACTCGACCATGACGACGGAGAGCGCGTAACTGTCGGCATCGGCGCCGGAGAGGCCGAGTTTTTCCGCCGCCCACAGCCCGAGCAGCTTGTTGCGCCGCGCGGTCGCTTTGAACTTCAGTTCCTCATCGTGCGCGAACCGCTTTTCGAAGGCTTCTTCGCGCTTGTCGAATGTGGTCATGTACGTGCCTTGGGCTTCGCCGTTGCGCGTGGAACTTCGCAAATTACGCTGCAAACCACCCGCCGCCTTGCATATCGGGGGTGCCTCGTCAAGGCAACCGCGATCGGCGCGGCAAAATCGACGTTGCGGTAGGGCACGCGCGGGTCTATGCCGATTGTACTCCGCTTCACCTTCGGTTAGCTTTCGTGTCGCGGAGGGGCCGCTGAGTTGAGTCGCGCGCAGTTAGTTGCCAGCCCTTGCCGCCGCCGCGGATCTCGACATCCGAAAATGGAGCCACGGCATTCCGATGGATTTCACCAAACCCCGGTACACTCCGATGAGCCGCCGTCGCCGCATTTATGAAGGCAAGGCGAAGGTCCTCTATGAAGGACCCGAGCCCGGAACGTTGATCCAGCATTTCAAGGACGACGCGACCGCGTTCAATGCGAAAAAGCACGAGGTGATCGAAGGCAAGGGGGTCCTCAACAACCGGATCTCCGAATACGTCTTCCAGCACTTGAACGATATCGGCGTCCCGACCCACTTCATCCGCCGGCTCAACATGCGCGAGCAGTTGATCCGCGAGGTCGAAATCATCCCGCTCGAAGTGGTGGTGCGCAACATCGCGGCCGGCTCGCTGTCGCAACGCCTCGGCATCGAGGAGGGCACGCAACTGCCGCGCTCGATCATCGAGTTCTATTACAAGAACGACCAGCTCAACGATCCGATGGTGTCGGAAGAACACATCACCGCGTTCGGCTGGGCGACGCCGCAGGAGATCGACGACATCATGTCGCTGGCGATCCGCGTCAACGATTTCCTTTCCGGCCTGTTCCTCGGCGTCGGTATCCGGCTGGTCGATTTCAAGATGGAGACCGGCCGGCTGTGGGAGAACGATCTGATGCGGATCGTCGTCGCCGACGAGATTTCCCCGGATTCCTGCCGGCTGTGGGACATCAAGTCCAACGAGAAGCTGGACAAGGACCGCTTCCGCCGCGACCTCGGCGGGTTGTTGGAGGCCTATACCGAAGTCGCCAAGCGCCTCGGCATCATGAACGAGGGCGAGCGGCCGCAGGGCACCGGACCGATCCTGGTCAAGGGCTAAACCGACGCCGCGCGACCTCACCATCGGCCTCGTCGTTCCCTTTGCGACCGACGCGGTGCCGTTCGAAGGCCCGATCATGTATCCGGGCGTGCGCTTCATCCCGCGCGGCGTCGGCGTGCGGGCGCTGACGCCCGAGGGCTACGAACCGGCTTGGAACGGCATCTTGCCTGCCGCGGACTATCTCGCGAAGCAGGGCGTCGATGCGATCATGGTCATCGGCACCTCGTTGACGTTCTATCGGGGGCCGCAAGCGCATGCCCGGCTCATTGAAGATTTACGCGCACGGACCGGCCTTCCCGTCAGCACCATGAGTTCAGGCCCTGCTCGACGGATTGCGCGAGGTCGGCGCCAAGCGCGTCGCCGTTGCGACCGCCTATACCGATGTGGTCAATCGGCGCCTGAAGGAACTGCTGGCTGCCGCGGGCGTCGAAGTGCTCGCGCTTGAATGCTTCGATCTGCTCGAATTCGGCGGGCCGAGCAAGAAGAGCGAGGCCGAAATCATTGCGCTCAGCGACAGCGCCGTCGCCAAATCCGATGGCGCGGAAGCAATCCTGATTTCCTGCGGCGGATTGCGGACGTTGGAGGTGGCGAAGCCGCTCGAGGCCAGTCACGGGATTCCCGTCGTCTCCTCCGCCACGGCGGCATTCTGGGCGGCGTTGCGGCTTGTAGGCGAAAGCGGCCGTCTTTCCGGCTACGGAAGGCTGTTCGAGCAATCGCGCGCGCCGGTGCACTAAAGCGCGGAACTTGGTTGCGGGCCTCGCGATTCCTACATATTGGAATGGCCATGAAAGCCCGCGTCACCGTCACGCTGAAATCCGGCATCCTCGATCCGCAGGGTAAGGCCATCGAGGGCGCGTTGAAATCGCTCGGCGTCGGCGGGGTGGCAAGCGTCCGCCAGGGCAAGGTCTTCGACATCGAGTTCGACGGCGCCGACCGGGCCGGCGCCGAGGCGGCGCTGAAGACTGCGGCGGAAAAACTTCTCGCCAACACCGTCATCGAAAATTATCGGATCGAGGTGACGGGATGAAATCAGCCATCGTCATTTTCCCCGGCATCAATCGCGAGCGCGATATGGCGCGCGCATTGACGCTCATCTCCGGGCGCGCGCCGGCGCTAGTCTGGCACGCCGACAGCGAGTTACCGGCCGGCACCGATCTCGTCGTCATCCCCGGCGGCTTCTCCTATGGCGACTATCTGCGCTGCGGCGCCATTGCGGCGCGCGCGCCGATCATGGATGCGGTGCGCGCCTTCGCCGCCAAAGGCGGCCTCGTGCTGGCGGTCTGCAACGGTTTTCAGATCGCGTGCGAGGCCGGATTTATTGCCGGGCGTGCTGATGCGCAACGCGCAGCTTCGTTTCATCTGCCGCGACGTCTATCTGCGCGTCGAGCGCTCCGATACGGCGTTTACGCGCGGCTACAATGCCGGCCAGGTGATCCGTGTGCCGGTGGCGCACGGCGAAGGTAATTACATCGCCGACGGCGAGACCATCGCGCGGCTGGAAGGCGAGGGCAGGGTGGTGTTTCGCTATTCGTCGCCGGACGGCATGGTCGACCCGAACTGGAACCACAACGGCGCCATGAACGCCATCGCCGGTATCATCAACGAGCGCGGCAACGTGCTCGGCATGATGCCGCATCCGGAGGACCACGTCGAAGCGTCGATGGGCCGGACCGACGGCCGCGGCCTGTTCGCGGGCCTTGTGGATCACTTCAAGCTGGCGGCGTGACGACAACCGTCATGCCCGGCCATAGCCGTTCGAAGAACGGCGTCGCTTCGCTCGCCTATATGCCGGGCATCCACGTCTTTCCCACGATGAAATTAAGACGTGGATGGCCGGGTCAAGCCCGGCCATGACGGGTGAAATTTGCCGCGGCGCACGTTACATGTCAGGTGTGATTTCCAACGAACCTGCCATTACGCCCGAACTGATTGCCCAGCACGGCCTCAAGCCGGACGAGTACGAGCGCATCGTAAAACTCATCGGCCGGACGCCGAGTTTTACCGAGCTCGGCATTTTCTCGGCGATGTGGAACGAACACTGCTCCTATAAATCCTCAAAGATTCATCTGCGCACGCTGCCGACCAAGGCGCCATGGGTGATTCAGGGGCCCGGCGAGAATGCGGGCGTCATCGATATCGGCGACGGCCAGGCGATCGTGTTCAAGATGGAGAGCCATAACCACCCGAGCTATATCGAGCCCTATCAGGGCGCGGCGACCGGCGTCGGCGGCATTTTGCGCGACGTCTTCACCATGGGCGCGCGGCCGATCGCTTGCCTCAACGCGCTGTCGTTCGGCGATCCGAAGAATCCGAGAACGCGGTCGCTGGTCGGCGGAGTGGTCGCCGGCATCGGTGGCTACGGCAATTCGTTCGGCGTGCCGACGGTCGGCGGCGAGGTGCGGTTCGATCGCCGCTACGAGGGCAATATTCTGGTCAATGCCATGGCCGTGGGCCTGGCCGACACCGATAAGATTTTCTATTCGGCGGCTTCCGGCGTCGGCATGCCGATCGTCTATCTCGGCTCCAAGACCGGCCGCGACGGCATTCACGGCGCGACCATGGCGTCGGCGGAATTCGGCGCCGACGCCGAAGAAAAGCGCCCGACCGTCCAGGTCGGCGATCCGTTCTCGGAAAAGCTTCTGCTCGAAGCCTGCCTCGAAATCATGGCCAAGGGCTGCGTCATCGCCATCCAGGACATGGGCGCGGCGGGGCTGACCTGTTCCGCGGTCGAGATGGGCGCCAAGGGCGATCTCGGCGTCACGCTCGACCTCGACAAAGTGCCGTGCCGCGAGACCGGCATGAGCGCTTACGAGATGATGCTCTCGGAAAGCCAGGAGCGGATGCTCATGGTGCTCAAGCCCGAGAAGGAGAAGCAGGCCGAGGCGATTTTCCGCAAATGGGGGCTCGATTTCGCCGTCGTCGGCGAGACGACGCCGACCAAGCGCTTTATCGTCCGCCACGGCGGCGCCCTGATGGCCGACCTGCCGATCAAGGAGTTGGGTGACGAGGCGCCGCTCTACAATCGCCATTTTATCGAAAACAAACGGCAGCCCGTCATCGATGCTGCGTCGGTTAAGCCGCCGATGCACAATTCCGACGCGCTGGAAAAGTTGATCGGTTCGCCGGACCTCTGCTCGAAGCGATGGGTCTGGGAGCAGTACGACCACGTCATTCTCGGCAATACGGTGCAACGGCCCGGCGGCGACGCCGCCGTGGTCCGCATCAACGACGGTCCGAAGGCGCTGGCGCTGACGTCTGACGTTACCCCGCGCTACTGCGAGGCCGATCCATTTGTGGGCGGTAAGCAGGCCGTCGCCGAAGCCTGGCGCAATCTCACCGCGGTCGGCGCACAGCCGCTCGCGCTCACCGATAATCTCAACTTCGGCAACCCGGAACGGCCGGAAATCATGGGCCAATTCGTCGGCTGCGTGCGCGGTATCGGCGAAGCCTGCCGCGCGCTCGATTTCCCGGTCGTCTCCGGCAATGTCTCGCTCTACAACGAGACGAATGGCCGCGCGATCCTGCCGACGCCGACCATCGGCGGCGTCGGTCTGCTCGACGAGTTCACCAAATCGATGACGCTCGCGTTCAAGGCCGAAGGCGACGCGATCCTCTTGATCGGCGAGACGCGCGGGTGGCTCGGTCGATCGCTCTATTTGCGCGATATAGCCGGCCGCGAGGAGGCCGCACCGCCGCCGGTGGACCTTGCCGCCGAGCGCCGCCACGGCGATTTCGTGCGCGGCTTGATCCGCGATGGCCTGGTGACGGCGGTGCACGATATCTCCGACGGCGGGCTTCTTGTCGCGCTCGCCGAGATGGCGATGGCGTCCGCAATCGGGGCTGTTTTGGAGGCGCCGTCAAATGTCCCCGCCCACGCTTTCTGGTTCGGGGAGGATCAGGCCCGTTATGTCATCACGGCGAAGGATCCCCGGAGCGTGATGCAACGCGCCAAGGCGGCGGCCGTGCCGTTCGCGCGGCTCGGCGCGACCGGCGGCGCCATTCTCGCGATCGACGGCGAGCGGCCGCTGCGGGTCGATGAACTCAAGCGGCGTTTCGAAGCTTGGCTGCCCGCCTATATGGCCGGCGCAGTGTAGCATCGCGCGACGCATTGACGCTTGCCGGCAAGCGCCGCATTGTGGACGCAACACGGCACCAGTTTTGGCGCAGGTTTCGGGATCGCCGGTTCGAGCGAACTCAAGCCGCGGCAAACGGATGAAGCGCGAACGAACGTAATATTCCATGGCCATGGCTGCGAACGATATCGAGCGATTGATCCGGGCGCGCATTCCGGATGCCGAGGTGACGATCCGCGATCTCGCCGGCGACGGTGACCACTACGCCGCGACCGTCATTGCCGAAATCGTTTCGCGGCAAATCTCGCGTCCAGCAGCACCAGATCGTCTATGAGGCGCTGAAAGCCGAGATGGGCGGCAAACTGCATGCGCTGGCGCTGCAGACCGGCACGCCGGAGCGGTGATCGACCGGCTGGCGTCCGCACGGCCGCTCTAGCGCTTGCCCGATGGCTGGAACTTTCTTCTTCCGTAAGCCGCTCCGTCAGCCGAGATTTCTCGATGAAATTTCCGTCATTCGGCCATGCCGGCTCGGCATGACATACTGCAATTGGGCTTTGCGGGCGATTTGCGGTACATATATTGCAAGGCAGAGGGTGAGATTCGGCGCGGCAAGAGCTGCCCGCGGCGCTCAACGCCAAGGATGATTTCCAAGGGTGATCTCCATGTCTATCGAGCAATTCATCGACAACGAGGTCAAGGCCAACGACGTCGTGCTGTTCATGAAAGGCACGCCGCAATTTCCGATGTGCGGCTTCTCCGGCCAGGTCATCCAAATCCTCGATTACCTGGGCGTCGCCTATAAGGGACTGAACGTCCTCGAAAACGACGAACTGCGCGGCGGCATCAAAATCGTACTCGAACTGGCCGACGATCCCGCAGCTCTACGTCAAGGGCGAATTCGTCGGCGGCTGCGATATTATCCGCGAAATGTTCCAGGCCGGCGAGCTGCAATCCTTGTTGAAGGACAAGGGCATCGCCGTGAAGGAGAGCGCGTCACGGCCTGAAGCCGCTCGTTTCGGCGCAGATGGCGCTATCGCACGGTTGAAGTAGGGCCGCGCGAACGGCATTGCTTGCTTGTCCGGTCTCGGATCGAGTGCCGCCACTTCGCATGGCACCCCGAATGACGGAATCACCGCGAGTAATATTCGACGACGAGATGCGGTTCCATCACCACCGGGTAGGGCACATCGGTCAGCATCGGCACGCGGCTGAGTTTCGCCGTCTGCTTGGAATGATCGACCTCGATGTAATCGGGCACGTCGCGCTCGCCGAGCGCGTTGGCTTCGAGCACCAGCGCCAGCTGCTTCGACTTTTCCTTGACCTCGACCTCGTCGCCGACCTTCACCCGGTAGCTCGGCGATCGTCACGCGCTTGCCGTTCACCTTGATATGGCCGTGGCTGATGAATTGGCGCGCGGCAAAAACGGTGGGCACGAACTTGGCGCGATAGATCATGGTGTCGAGCCGGCGTTCCAGGAGCCCGATCATGTGGGCGCCGGTATCGCCCTTCAGCCGCCGCGCCTCGTCATAGATGCCGTGGAAATGCCGCTCCGACATGTTGGCGTAATAGCCTTTGAGCTTCTGCTTGGCGCGCAATTGCACGCCGAAATCGGACAGCTTGCCTTTGCGGCGCTGGCCGTGCTGGCCGGGGCCATATTCGCGCTTGTTGATCGGTGACTTCGGCCGGCCCCAGATGTTTTGGCCCATCCGCCGGTCGATCTTGTACTTCGCCTGATGGCGCTTGGTCATTCGCGTCCTCGCTTTTTCGCATAATGGCTGAGGATCGCGCCCTCCTCTGTTCCGGCCGTTTACCGGAACCGACAGGTTTTGCAGCCGAAGCGCCGGCTTAAAACCGCGGGTCGCGAAACACCGCGCGGGCCCACAATACGGGCCCGCGCAGTGCGCGGTTTCTAGGGGGAAAGCCGCATAGTGTCAAACTCGGCGGCTGCAGGAATCAAGCAGCGCCGCCGCTTGGCGACGCGGCCCGAGGTGAAAATGGCGCGCGTCGGTGCCCGTATTGGCCGACTGCCGCCGGGAGCCCGAGAAGATCGACAACGCGCCGCGCAATCGCCGGCGCCGGATCGATGAAATTCACCGGCCATGGCGCAAGCTGCCGCAAACGCTCGAGCAGCAGCGGATAGTGGGTGCAGGCAAGCACGATCGTGTCAGTGCGTTTGCCCTCATCGTCGGTGAAGCAGGGCGCGATTTCGTCGCGGAGCGCCGTATCGCTGACTGGCGCGCCGTCAAGCTCAAGCTCGGCATAAGTCGCAAGTTTCTGCGACCCGACCAACATGACTTGGCAATCGCCGGCATAGTCGCGGATGAGGGCGCGCGTATATTCACGATCGACCGTCGCCTGCGGTGCCGAGCACGGAGACACGCCGGGTGACTGAGCCCGCGCAGGCCGGCTTGATCGCCGGCACGGTGCCGACAAACGGCACCGAGAATTTTTTGCGCAGCTCGGCCAGCACGATGGTCGAGGCGGTGTTGCAGGCGATGACGACGAGATCGGGCCGGTGCGCCTCGATCAGTTCGCCCATCAGATCGACGACGCGCGCAATGAGTGCCGGCTCGGCCAGTCTGCCGTAGGGGAACGCCGCATCGTCGGCGACATAGAGGTAATCGGCGTCGGGGCGCGCCGCCGCGACCTCGCGATAGACGGTGAGGCCGCCAAGGCCGGAATCGAATACCAAAATGGTTTTATGTGCCGCCATTGCGCGACAGATGACACGAGGATCGGAGGTCCGCAATCTCTCCGCTGACGTGCTTGCGCCGTTAGGCCGTCAGGCCTTCAACCAGCCGCGGCCCGTCTTTCGGATTGGCGTTTTTCTGTTCCTGCTGCTTGGAGCGGTCCGGCACCGGCGCAACGAGGCCGCTCACGGCGGTAAAGGTCAGGATCAGAATCGCCGCCAGATTGCCGTCATGGAATTTGGCGAAGGCGACGGCGCCCATCAGATAGGACCAGAACGGGAAAGCGATCGTAGAGACGACGGCATTGACGATCCAGGCGTCGCCGTCCTCGCGCACATACCAGCAGAACAGCGGCGTCAAAATCAAACCGACCAGCAAGGCGCCGGCCGCGATGGTGGTGACCGGACAGCCCCGCCATGGTGGCGGTGCCGTTACCGGCCGCCACCGCCTGCGCGAGAATGGCATTGACCAGCATCGAACAGCCGATGATCTCGGCCGGAATGTATTTGACCATCCGGGTCAGATAATCGTCGCCCGGCTCGGCACTCGTCTGCCGGCCGCGCGCGGGACTGGAACATGCCGCCGAAGTCGGAGCTTGTGCGCCGGCTCGGTGTCCGGCAGCTTTGGCTTGCGCACCAAACGGCCCATGACCTTCTCCTCCGTCGGTTGCGTGAACCTACGTCAGGCGACCGAGTCGGGCAAGGACGAGGAAAGCCCTGTAACGGCTGTGGAATGCCGAAATATGGTTAACACGGCGCTCAGGCCCGGCCGAACACCCGGGCAAAGATCGTATCGACCTGCGCCATGTGGAAATCGAGATCGAAATTGGCCTTCAGTTCCGCTTCGCTTAAGTGCTTGCGCACGTCCGGATCGGCCGTAAGGAGCGCGAGAAAATCGCCGCCACCGGCCCATACCTTCATGGCGCTGCGCTGCACCAGACGATAGGCGTCCTCGCGCGCGAGCCCCTTTTGCGCGAGCGCGAGGAGAACGCGCTGCGAGTGCACGAGCCCGCCGAGGCGGTCGAGATTCTTGCGCATATTGTCGGGATAGACGATGAGCTTGTCGACGATTCCGGCGAGGCGGTTGAGCGCGAAATCGAGCGTCACCGTCGCATCCGGGCCGATTATGCGCTCGACCGAGGAATGCGAAATGTCGCGTTCGTGCCACAGCGCGACATTCTCCAGCGCCGGCACGACATAGGCGCGCACCATACGGGCGAGACCGACAATGTTTTCCGACAGCACCGGATTGCGCTTGTGCGGCATGGCGGAAGAGCCTTTTTGGCCTGCGGAGAAAAACTCCTCCGCCTCCAAAACTTCGGTGCGCTGCAAATGGCGGATTTCGGTCGCCAGGCGCTCGATCGAGGCGGCGACGACGCCGAGCGTCGCGAAATACATGGCGTGGCGGTCGCGCGGAATGATTTGCGTCGAGATCGGCTCGACCTTAAGCCCCATCTTCTCCGCCACATAAGCTTCCACGCGCGGATCGACCTGCGCGAAGGTGCCGACCGCGCCTGAGATGGCGCAGGTCGCGACCTCCTTGCGCGCCAGTTCCAGGCGCTGCCGGGCCCGCGAAAACTCGGCGAAGGCGACGGCAAGCTTGAGCCCGAACGTGGTCGGCTCGGCATGGATGCCGTGCGAGCGGCCGATGGTCGGCGTGAATTTGAACTCGCGGGCGCGCCGCTCGAGCGCGGATTTGAGCGCGTCGATATCGGCAATGAGCAGGTCGGCCGCGCGCACCAGCTGAACGTTCAAACAGGTGTCGAGCACGTCCGACGAGGTCATGCCGAGATGCACGAAGCGCGCGTCCGGGCCGACGACCTCGGCGAGATGGGTAAGAAAGGCGACGACGTCGTGCTTGACCTCGCGCTCGATCTCATCGATGCGCGCGGTGTCGAATTTCGCCGCGTTGCCTTTTTCCCAAATGGTCTTCGCCGCCGATTTCGGGATCATGCCGAGTTCGGCCATGGCGGCGGCGGCATGCGCCTCGATCTCGAACCAGATGCGAAACCGCGTCTCTGGCGTCCAGATCGCCGCCATCTGCGGGCGGGTATAGCGCGGAATGGTCACGCCGCTTCTCCGCGCGCCAGCGCCGCCGCATTGCGTAGGGCGGCGATGTTGGCGCGATACAATTCCGGTGTGCGGTCCTTGAATACCGCGGAGCCGGCGACGAAGGCGTTGGCGCCGGCACGCGCGGCAAGCGGGGCGACTTCCGGCGTGATGCCGCCGTCGATTTCGATGTCGATCGGGCGCGCGCCGGCCATGGCGCGCACATTGCGCACCTTGTCGAGCGCATCGGCGATGAATTTCTGGCCGCCGAAGCCGGGATTGACCGACATGACGAGAATGAGATCGACAAGATCGATCACATGCTCGACCGAAGCTTCCGGCGTGCCGGGATTCATGGTCACGCCGACCTTCTTACCGAGCGCGCGGATCGCCTGCAGCGAGCGGTGGATATGCGGGCCGGCTTCGACATGGACGGTGATGATATCGGAGCCCGCCTTGGCGAACGCTTCGAGGTAAGGATCGCAGGGCGCGATCATCAGGTGCACGTCGAGCGGCTTTTTGGTGTACGGCCGGATCGCCTTGACGATATCCGGCCCGATCGAGATGTTGGGCACGAAGTGGCCGTCCATCACGTCGACATGGATCCAGTCGGCGCCGGCGGCATCCACCGCGCGCACTTCTTCCCCCAATTTCGCGAAATCGGCGGCGAGGATCGACGGGGCGATAATGAGCGGGCGCGGCACCGGATTCTCCGAGCTTTCTGCATGATCCCGAAAAGTGGATGCCGGTTTTCGGATAAGATCATGCTCAACAAAAAGCCAGAGCCGAAGGCTCTAGCAATCGCCTAACACGTCATTTCACGCCGGGCAACGCGAACAAGCGGCTTGAAAGCCTGCGGCTGGGCACACTTGCCGGCCACCGCAAGGCTCGCCAGATTTGTACTTGTATTGATGCAGCGGAGGTTTCGTGGCGCGAGCCGATGTCATTGTGCTGGGAGCCGGGATCGTCGGCAGCTCGGTTGCGGTCCATCTCGTCAAGCGCGGCCTGTCGGTTGCGCTCGTCGACCGCGGCGGGGCGGGCGAGGGAACCTCTTACGGCAATGCCGGCATTATCGAGGGCAATACCATCTTTCCGGCGGCATTCCCTTCGGATTGGGCGACACTTTTGCGCATCGCGCTCAAACGCTCGCCGCTCGCCAATTACCACCTCACGTTTTTGCCGAAGATCGCGCCCTGGCTTCTCGCCTTCCGCGCCGCGTCGCAGCCGGCGCGATTGGTCGAGACCGCGCGATTGATGCGGCCGCTATTTGCGCGCGCGGTCAGCGAGCATGACGCGCTGAGCGCCGAGGCCGGGGCGGAGCGCTATCTGCGCCGCACCGGCTGGCTCAAACTTTACCGCACCGAGCCGGCTTTCGCCGGCCTGGCGCGCGAGCTCGATCTCGCCGCGAGCCTTGGCATCGCCAACGTCCCGCTCGATCGCGACGCGGCGCGCGCGCTCGAACCGTCGCTCGCTCCGGTGTTCCGCCACGCCGTGCATTGGACCGGCGCGGTGAGCGTGAGCAATCCGCTCGCGTTGACGCGCGCCTATGCCGCACGCTTTGCCGCGCTCGGCGGGCTGTCGTTTACGGCCGATGCGCGCACGCTGCATCGCGTCAATCCGCATTGGCGCGTCGATACGGCTTCCGGTCCGCTCGATGCCGGCGACGTTGTCATCGCCCTTGGTCCCTGGCTGCCGGACGTGCTCGATCCGCTCGGCATAAAATTGCCGTTCGCGGCCAAGCGCGGCTATCACCGCCACTTCAGCGCTCAAGGCAACGCCGCGCTCGGCCGTCCGGTGCTCGATGCCGAGAACGGCTACTGCCTGGCGCCGATGGAGCAGGGCATCCGGTTGACCACCGGCGTCGAGTTCGCCGCGCGCGACGCGCCGCCGACGCCGGTGCAGTTCGAGCGCCTGCTGCCGGCGGCGCGCGAATTGTTTGCGCTCGGCGAACCGGTCGAGGCGCAGCCTTGGCTCGGTGCGCGTCCCTGCTTTCCAGATTCCCGTCCCGTTATCGGACGCGCGCCGCGTCACGACGGACTATGGCTCGCCTGCGGACATGCCCATTGGGGATTGACGCTCGGTCCGGCGACCGGCCGGCTCATTGCCGAGATGATGACCGGCGCGACGCCTTATTGCGATCCGCAGCCTTACGCCGCGGAACGTTTCATGCATTAGAGACGCGAATGGCGAGTAGCCAATGGGGGAGGCCCCAATCGCTATTCGCCACTCGCCTTCCTACTGGCTGATCGTCTGGAAGACGCTCAACTCGGGCCGCGTGTTGTTGCTGGACGAGAACTTATCCTGCGCCCTGACCATGTCGTCGTACTTTGGAATCGTCGTCACTGCGAACTTTGGCACGACGCCCACGACCTTGTAACCGGCCAGGTGCAGCTGGTGCAGGACTTCCGGCATCGCTTCCGCCGTCGCATGCTGGAAGTCATGCATCAGCAGGATGCCCTTGCCGTTCTTGGCGAGCTTGGTCATCACCGATTTGACCACTTCCTCCGGCTTGCGAATCTTGAAGTCGAAAGTGTCGATGTCGGTCGAGAAGGTCGCGATATTGCGGGTGCCGAGATAGGCGAGCAAATCGGGCGGCATTTGCAGATCGGGGAAGCGGAAGAACGGCGCGATCGGGCCGCCGTCGGCCGCCATATGCACGGCGCTCACGCCCATTTCGATCTCTTGCTTGGCCTGCTCGATATCCTTGGCATACGGGTTCTTCGCCAAGTCCTTGTGCGACCAGGTATGGCTGCCGACCGTCATGCCGGCTTGGACCAGCAGCTTGGTCAATTGGGGAGCCCAAGTGGCGTGTTCGCCGATCTCGAAGAAGGTCGCGCGGACGCAATTGTCCTGCAGCGCCTTGAGCACCATCGGCGTGTTTTCCGGCCATGGGCCGTCATCGAAGGTCAGCACGACTTCCTTCTCGTGCAGGAAGTCATACTGCTTGAAGTGCTCCGTACCGAAAGCGGGGCCGCCTGTCGTATCGATCTGGACGATGCGCGACATGCCGAGCGCATCGGGGTTGTTGCACTGAGGAAGAGTGGTGGGCCACGGCGAGCTGCCGCCGCTCGCTGCGGTTGGCGCCGGCGCTGCCGCTGGAGCGGTTGCCGCAGATGTGGTGGAATTCTGGGCGGCGACGAGCTGGCCGGGCGAAGCAGACGGCGTCGTGGCCGTCGTTTCCGAAATTTTGATAACCGGTGCCTGGACGGGAGAGACCTGAGCAATTTGGGCGCTGGCTACGGGAGTGGCCGGTGCACTGGTCGCCTGCGCGGGCGACATGATGTGCTCGGCGAGAGCGATGAGCGAGCCCGATCCTGACGATTTCTGCGCTGCGACGACCCCGAACGCCGCGAGACCCACCGTAAGCAACGCCGCAAAAATAACGACGACGACGCGCATCGTACCCTCCGCCACAAATCGACAATACCAGCCTGCCGCAAAGTGAAGGCGCAATCGTGGGACGAGTCAATAAAAACCCGGCTAGGGCCGGTGGAGAAGGCCGTTCGTGGTTTCCGCTTCGCGTTAAGGGCTGCAATTCCGGTGAAGCCGTTGTGTTAATGGCCGAATTGATCGTGCCAACTCGGCATGGAACCGGCCAATGGCAGAGCGGCGGCGGCAAAAACTCCCCGTGCGATGGCGCGCGCCGCGACATTGGCCGCAAGCGTGCCGAGCGCAGTCAGTCCGAGGGTCGCATCGGCGAGCGGCCGGCGCCCGGTCGAGGCCGCGAACACGACGTCGCCGTCGAGCGGGCTATGCACCGGATAGATCGCGCGCGACAGGCCGGATTGCGCCATCACCGCGAGGCGCTTGGCTTGCGCCTTGGTTAAAATGGCGTCGGTGGCAACGACCACGAGGGTTGTGCTTTCGCGGGCGCTGCCCTTGGTGACCGGTTCGAGCGCCTGCGGCGAAAATGCGTCAGGCAGGCCGCGACCGCCATATTCGCCGTTTAATTCGAACGGCGCGGCCCAAAACCACGGCCCGCGGCCGACAATGACACTGCCGGCGGCATTCACCACGGCAAGCGCGCCGACGAGAAATCCTTCCGGGCTTTGCGCCGACGCGGAGCCGACGCCGCCTTTGCAATTGACCGTGGTCGCGCCGGTGCCGGCGCCGACGCTGCCGAGCGCAAAGTCGGTGGCGGCGCTTGCGGCCGCCGCATAGCCGAGCTCGCGATAGGGAGGATAGCGTCCCCAATCCTTGTCGCCGCCGCTCAACAAATCGAACAGGATTGCCGCTGGAACGATCGGAACGCGCGCGGTACGCACCGCGAAGCCCCGTCCCTGCTCGCGCAGCCACGCTTGCACGCCGGAGGCGGAATCGAGCCCGAACGCCGAGCCACCGGACAAGGTAATGGCGTCGATACCCTGCACCGTCTGCGCCGGATCAAGCAGCGCCGTCTCGCGCGTGCCCGGTCCGCCGCCGCGCAGGTCGATCGAGGCGACCGCGGGCTCGTCGAAAATAACGGCGGTCGCGCCGGAGCCGAGAGCGGCATCTTCGGCGTGGCCAACTTTCAGCCCGGGGACATCGGTGATCAGGTTGCGCATGGAGCTATTCTAACCCCACCCACGGCGCCGCGAACATCGTCAGCGGCGGGGTAGGGGATAAGGTCGCCTTGCAATCGCCACGGCGCTCGGTGCATTCCTTGCGCCATGAACGTCACCATCGTCGCCGCGCTCGTCGCGGGCATGCTGAGCTTTCTGTCGCCCTGCGTACTGCCGCTGGTGCCGCCCTATCTCGTCTATCTCACCGGCACCTCGCTCGAAAGGTTCGCCGACGCCGAGACCGAACCGCGGGTGCGGCGCGAAACCATCGCCGCCGCGCTCTTGTTCGTGCTCGGCTTTTCCACCGTATTCGTCGCGCTCGGCGCCAGCGCCAGCGCCATTGGCACCGTGTTACATGCCTATTCGTATGTGCTCGGAAAAATTGCCGGCGTCATCATCATTCTCATGGGGCTGCATTTTCTCGGGCTCACGCGCATAGCGTTCCTGATGCGGGAACGAAGGCTACCCATGCCAAAGCCGGTGGGACTTTGGGGGGCATATTTGATGGGCGTTGCCTTTGCGTTCGGCTGGACGCCGTGCATCGGACCGATACTTGGTACGATACTGGCGATCGCCGAATCCGAACAAACGGTGGCCCGCGGCGCCGGCCTGCTCGCCGTCTATTCGCTCGGTCTCGGCGTTCCGTTCATGCTGGCCGCGCTGGCGGCTGAATCGTTCGCCGCCTTCCTCACGCGTTTTCGCGCTTATCTCGGTCTTGTCGAGAAGACGATGGGTGGCCTGCTCGTCCTGGCCGGCATCGCTTTTTTCGCGGGCTGGATCGGCGAGTTCGGAAATTGGCTGCTGCAAGCCTTTCCCAGTCTCAACAACATGGCGATCTAACCTGCAAGCAGGGGCTGAAATGAAGAAGCTCACTGCAACGGCGGGCTTCTCCAAGTAGCGACCGATTAGTTGCTCGGCGCGTTAATTCGTTGGCGCGCCGGGGAGCTCGACGTAGGTGATTTTGCCGTCCGGCATCTTCTGCCATTTATAGACCACATAATCGAGACGCGTGATGTCGCCCTTCTTGTCGTAGGAGATGTTGCCGATCACGGTTTTGAAATTCATGCCGGAATGCATCTCGTCGGCGACCTTCTTCGGATCGAGCGAGTTAGCCGCGGTCGCTGCCTGCGCGATGATCTGCACGGCGGCGTAGCTATAGAGCGTGTAGGCTTCAGGCTCGAAATTCTTGGCGCGGAATTCCGCCACCACGCTCTTGGCCTCCGGCCGGTTGCGCGGGTCGGGTCCGTACGTCATCAGTGTGCCGACGACGCCGGGTCCGCCGACCGATGCGAACTCGTCGGAGGTAATGCCGTCGCCGCCCATCAGCGGCGCGCTGACGCCCTGGTCGCGCATCTGCCGCACGATCAGCCCGGCCTCGGTGTAAAGGCCGCCGAAATAAACCAGATCGGCGCGCGATTGTTTGATCTTGGATACCAGCGCCGAATAGTCCTTCTCGCCGGTGTTGATGCCCTCGTAGAGAACGGAATCCATACCGCCAGCCTTGATCGTCTTCAACGTCTCGTCGGCGAGGCCCTTGCCGTAGGTGGTCTTGTCGTTGACGAAGGCGATGCGCTTGCCCTTGAAGTGCTTGAGGATGTAATCGCCGGCGACGCGGCCCTGCTGGTCGTCGCGGCCGCAGACGCGGAAAATGTTCCACATGCCGCGCTCGGTGACCGTCGGATTGGTCGACGCCGGCGTGATCTCGAGGATGCCGTTCTCCTGATAGACTTCCGATGACGGGATGGTAACGCCGGAATTGTAGTTGCCGATCACGAATTTTACGCCGTCGGCGGCGAAATCGTTGGCGACCGAGACGCCTTGCTTGGGATCCGATACGTCGTCGCCATATTCCACAGCGATTTTCTGGCCGAGAATGCCGCCTGCCTTGTTGATGTCGGTTGCGGCCTGGTCGACGCCGTTCTTCATTTGCGCGCCGGTGGCGGCGTTCGGGCCGGTGATCGGACCCGCGACCCCGATTTTGACCTGGGCCGCAGCGGTTCCCGTCATCGCTCCGGCAAGGGCAATCGCGAAGCTCAGGGTAACACCCAGCGTGGTGATCTTTTTCATTGCTCGTTCTCCTTCGGGTGGAGCCGGCGCTCGTACCGTCCGTGTCAGACTACGTCAGCGCGGCTTATGGCGCCAGCGCAGCGGGCCGTCCGGCTCGTTGATCCAGTGATAATGCTCGACCATCTGGACCGCGCGTGCGGCCCGAAAACCGAGAAATCCGAACGTCATGCAGAAGGCGCTGTCGACCAGATAATAGTGCAGCGACAGCAAAGTGCCGTTGAACAGGCTGAAATGAATGAACCGCACGGCTAGCCCCAATATCAGCGCGTAGGTGAGCATCTGCCACCAAGGCCGCCAGGTCAGCGCGATGGCGCGGCCGGCGAGCCATGCCGCGCCGCCGCCAAGCACGATGGTGACCAGGAGGAAGACGCCGAGCGAGTCTTCCTCGTAAAAGAGGCCGCCGATCGAGGATGCCGCGCTATTCATGGTCGCGCTCCGCGTCCTGGCGGCCGCCCTCCAAATACGCCGCTTTGATTTCCGGCCGTTCCAAAAGCTCGCGTCCGGAGCCGGACAGCGTGATCAGCCCGTTGACCATGACATAGCCGCGGTGCGCAAGCCGCAGCGCATGAAAGGCATTCTGTTCGACCAGGAACACGGTCAAGCCCTCGTCGCGGTTGAGCGCTTTGATCGCGTCAAAAATCTGCCGCACGATCAGCGGCGCGAGCCCGAGCGACGGCTCGTCGAGCAGCAACAGCCGCGGTCGGCTCATCAGTGCGCGCGCGATCGCCAACATCTGCTGTTCGCCGCCGGACAGCGTGCCGCCGCGCTGGGCGAGGCGCTGCTTGAGATGAGGAAACAGCGTCACCACGCGCTCGATGTCGTGATCGAATGTGGCGGGCGCGGCCGTGGTCGCCCCCATCTGCAGGTTTTCGAGCACCGTCATCCGAGGAAAAATGCGGCGGCCCTCCGGCGCCTGGGCGATGCGGAGCTTGGCGATTTCGTGCGTCGGTAATGCCGTAATGTCGCGATCGGCGAACCGGATCGATCCCTCGTGGGCGCGCGGATTGCCGCAAATCGTCATCATCAGAGTGGACTTCCCGGCGCCATTGGCGCCGATCAGCGTGACGATCTCGCCGTCATTGACGTCGAGATCGACGCCCTTGAGCGCCATGACGCGGCCGTAGAATGTTTTTACGCCGCGAACGGAAAGCAGCGGGTTCATAGGCCGGCCTCGGCTTCGGCTTCGCCAACCTGATCTTCGGCGACGCCGAGATAAGCGGCGATCACCTTCGGATCGTTGCGCACGGCCTCCGGCTCGCCGTCGGCGATCTTCACGCCGTAATCGAGCACGACGATCTTATCGGAGATCTCCATCACCACCGTCATGTCGTGCTCGATCAAGAGCACTGCGATGCGGAATTCATCGCGGATGGCGAGCAGTAGTGCGTTGAGTTCGGCGCTTTCGCGCGGATTGAGGCCGGCGGCTGGCTCGTCGAGGCACAGCAGCACCGGATCGGTGCACATGGCGCGCGCGATTTCGAGCCGCCGCTGCGCGCCATAGGGCAGATCGCCGGCCGGGTCGTCGGCGCGCTCGGTGAGGCCGACACGGTCGAGCCAGGCGCGCGCCTTGTCGATCGCCGCGCGCTCGGCCTGCGTGTAGGAGGGAAAACCGAGCACGCCGAAGAGCGTGTAGCCGGAGGCGAGCATCAGCCGGTTGTGCTGGGCGACCAAGAGATTTTCCAGCACCGTCATGCCGGGAAACAGCCGGATGTTCTGGAATGTGCGGGCGACGCGGGCGCGCTGCGCGACCAGATAATCGGGCATGCGCTCGAGCAGATAAAGCGCGCCGTTCTTGGCCGTGACGCTTCTGGCGCCGCTTGCGGTGAGCGCCTCGATCTCCTCCCACACCTCGCCGTCGCCGTGGCGCAGCGCCAGCCGTCCCCCGCTTGGCTTGTAGAAGCCGGTGATGCAGTTGAACACCGTGGTCTTACCGGCGCCGTTCGGCCCGATCAGCGCGGTGATGGCGCCCGGCGGAACGTCGAAGCTGAGATCGTCGATCGCGACCAAGCCGCCGAAGCGCATGGTCAGATGCTCGACGCGGAGCAAAGTGTCGGCCGCGATATTTTGTTGGCTCATGATCTATTCCGAAAGCCGGTTCCCACTTTTCGGGATCATTCGCTAGCCATGACCTTCTTTGACCAGGTCGGCGGAGATGCTCTTGCGCTCCGTGAGGAACACCGAGGGTTCGCGGCTTGAGATCAGCCCGCGCGGCCGCCACACCATGATCAACACCATGGCGAAGCCGAAAATGAGCATGCGGTACTGGGTCGGGTCGAAAGTCGAGCCGAAAATCGCTTTAAGGAAATCGAGATCGCGCATGATCTCGGTGCCGCCGATCATCACGATCGCCGCAATGGCAACGCCGATCTGGCTGCCCATGCCGCCCAGCACCACGATCGATAGGATGGTGGCGGACTCCAGGAAGGTGAAGGATTCCGGCGAGATGAACCCTTGCCGGGTGGCGAAGAACGAGCCGGCAAAGCCGGCGAACATCGCGCCCATGGCGAAGGCGGTCAGCTTGGTATTGGTGGTGTTGATGCCGAGCGAGCGGCAGGCGATTTCGTCCTCGCGCAAGGCCTCCCAGGCGCGCCCGACCGGCAGCCGGCGCAGCCGCACGGTGACGAAGGCGGTCAGCAATGCCAGCGCCAGGATGATGTAATACAGAAAGATGACCCGGTAGAGCGGGCTGAACGGCAGTCCGAACACGGCGGCGAAACCGTTGTCGTCGGCGGTAAACGGAATGCCGAAAAACGACGGCCGCGGGATGCCGCCGATGCCGGCATAACCATTGGTCAGCGCGGTGAAATTAATGATCACCATGCGAATGATCTCGCCGAAGGCGAGCGTGACGATAGCGAGGTAGTCGCCGCGCAGCCGCAACACCGGGAAGCCGAGCAAAATGCCCCAGAACGAGGCGAGGATGCCGGCGACCGGCAGCAGAACCCAGAAGGCCAGGCCGAAGGTCTTGGCGAGCAGCGCATAGGAATAAGCGCCGACCGCGTAGAACGCGACATAGCCGAGGTCGAGCAATCCGGCGAGGCCGACCACGATATTGAGCCCCCAGCCGAGCATCACATAGATCAGAATCTGGATGCCGAAATTGTCGATCCATTTCACGCTGCCGCGAAAGCCGGCCGTGGCGAGCACGATGGCGGGATAAACAACGACAAAGGCGATGGCGAAGGGAACGAACCATTTGCCGAGGAACGTGCGCCACGCGGACGGCGCGGTCGCGATCGGTCGCAGGGCGCGCCGTTGTAGCCGCGGTTCGAGCTGCAGCGAATAACCGAAGCGGCCGACGCCGACGATGGCGACGATGGCGAACAAGAGCGGCCACCGCGTCGTCAGGATCAATGCGTTCTCGCCGTTAACTTCGGTCTTAAATCCGATCAGCGGCAGGAACAGACCGAACGCTATAGCCGCGGTGATGCCGGCGTCGCGCAACGCCGCACTCGCGTCGACGCGAGTGCGGACAAGTGCTGGGCGCTCCCCGCGCGGACCCTCCCCGGCGGAATTGGCGAGCGCCGTCACCTCACACCTTCTCGACGTCCGGGCGGCCGAACAGTCCCTGCGGCAGGAAGATCAGCGTGATCGCCAATACGGAAAAGGCGGCGACGTCCTTATAGTCGATGGAAAAGTAGGCCGACCACATCGTCTCGATCAGCCCGATCAGCAAGCCGCCGATCACCGCGCCCGGCAACGAGCCGATGCCGCCGAGCACCGCGGCGGTGAAGGCCTTCACGCCCGGTACGAAGCCGTCGGAAAAGGTGACTACGCCGTAATACATCAAGTACATCGTGCCGGCGACGGCCGCGAGCGCGGCTGCGATCACGAAGGTCGTGGAGATGGTGCGGTCGACATTGACGCCGACCAGCGCGGCCATCTTACGGTCCTGCTCGCAGGCGCGCTGCGCGCGGCCGAGCTTGGTTTTGGCGACCAGATACCAGAACGCCAGCAGCAGCACCGCGGTGACACCCCAGATGATCAACTGCTTGTACGATAGCGTGACCGGATAGTTGTTATGCGTGAACAGCACGAATTCGCCGCTGATCATCGGCGGGATTGATTTATTGCGCGGCCCCTGCGTGACCTGGACGAAATTCGACAGGAAAATCGACATGCCGATCGCCGAGATCAGCGGCGCCAGTCGGAACGAGCCGCGCAACGGCCGGTAGGCGACGCGCTCGATCACCCAATTGACCAGCGAGGTGAACAGCATTGCCACGACGAGCACGAGCAGCAATGCGAGCGCGATCGAGGAAATGCCGAGCCAGGTGGTCAGGATCAGGAAAGCGATCAAGGCGATGAAGGCGGAGACCATGAACACGTCGCCATGGGCGAAGTTCACCATGCCGATGATGCCGAACACCATCGTATAGCCGATCGCGATCAGCCCGTAGATCGAGCCGAGCGTGATGCCGTTGATGAGCTGTTGGAGAAAGACTTCCATGCGTCCTGCGCACCTCCGCATGGCTGCCCGGCCGACAACCGGTTAAAGGCTTAACAGGGGTGCCGCGGCGCGGCAACGCCGCGGGCTCTCTGTCGCAGCGCCCGAGCGGTGTGCCGAGGCTCGGTATTGCCGTCACCCCGGCCGCGGGCTACGCCATGACGGCGAGATTTGGCAACCAGATCAGTGGAGACCCCGATGGATCGGGTCAAATCGGAGGACGTCATCGCCGGCAAAGGGCGGCCGTTCACCGGCGCGGAATATCTCGAAAGCCTGCGCGACGGCCGCGAGGTCTATGTCTATGGCGAGCGCGTCAAGGACGTCACGAAGCATCCGGCCTTCCGCAACGCCGCGCGCTCGATCGCGCGGCTTTACGACGCGCTCCACGCCGAGACGACCAAGCCGCTCCTGACCTGCCCGACCGACACCGGCTCATCGGGCTTCACCCATAAATTCTTCCGCGCCGCGCGCTCGCGCGAAGAATTGGTCGCGCAGCGCGACGCCATCGCGCTGTGGGCGCGCATGTCCTACGGCTGGATGGGCCGCTCGCCGGATTACAAGGCGTCGCTGATGAATACGCTCGGCGCCAATTACGATTTTTACGGCAAGTTCGCCGACAATGCGAAGGCCTGGTACCGCCGCACGCAAGAGAACGTGCTGTTTATGAATCATGCCATCGTCAATCCGCCGGTCGATCGGTCGAAACCGGTGGATCAGGTCAAAGACGTGTTCATTACGATTCAGAAGGATACCGATGCCGGAATTTACGTCTCGGGCGCCAAAGTGGTGGCGACGTCGTCGGCGCTGACCCACTATAATTTCCTCGGCCAGAACGCCGCCGTGCCGCTGCACGACACCGATCTCGCGGTGATGTTCATCGCGCCGATGAACGCGCCGGGCGTGAAACTGTTCTGCCGGACGTCCTACGAGATGACGGCGAGCGTCATGGGGACGCCGTTCGATTACCCGTTGTCGTCGCGCTTCGACGAGAACGACGCGATCTTCGTCTTCGATAATGTGTTTATCCCCTGGGAAGACGTGCTGTTACACCGCGATCTGGAAAAATTGAAAATCTTCTTCCCGCAATCGGGCTTTTTGGCCGGCTATCAGTTCCAGGGCTGCACTCGGCTTGCCGTCAAGCTCGATTTTCTCGCCGGCATTCTCGCCAAGGCATTGCGCGCGGCCGGCTCCGACGAGTTCCGCGGCAATCAGGCGATGCTCGGCGAAGTCATCGCCTGGCGTAATTTGTTCTGGGCGCTGACCGACGCCATGGCGCTTAATCCGACGCCGTGGGTGAATGGCGCCGTGCTGCCGAACCTGCAATCGGGCTCGAGCTATCGGGTTTTCGCCGGCGATGCCTATGGGCGCGTCAAGGAAATCGTCGACAAGATCGTCGCCTCGTCGCTGATTTATCTGCCGTCCTCCACCAAGGATTTCAAGAACCCGGCGATCGACCGCTATCTGGCGCGCTACGTGCGCGGCTCCTACGGCATCGATTACAAGGAGCGCATCAAGATCATGAAGTTGCTGTGGGATGCGATCGGTACCGAATTCGGCGGGCGCCACGAGCTCTATGAGCGCAATTACGCCGGCAATCACGAGGACATCCGCATTCAGGCCTTGTGGAATGCGCGCGCATCCGGAACGTTCGAACAGATGACGGCGCTCGCCGAGCAATGCATGTCCGAATACGACGAGAACGGCTGGACCGATCCGGCCTGGCTCAACCCCGACGATGTCGCCTATCCGGGATTGCCGGAAGAGCGCCGCGCGGCCGAGTAGGAAAAGCGTAATGAGCTGGATCGACCAGCGGCCCGACGATGCGATGGACGGCGCCTTCACGGCGGTCGCGCCGGGCCCGGTCACGAGCGTCGAGCCGCTGGTGTTCCGCGAAGCGATGGCGCGGCTCGGCGCCGCCGTGCATGTCGTCACTACAGCCGGCGCGGCCGGTCTGAGCGGCTTCACCGCGACCGCAGTGTGCCCGGTGTCCGATTCCCCGGCGATGCTACTCGTCTGCCTCAATCGCCGCAGCAACTCAGCGCCCGTGCTCGCGCAAAACGGCGTGTTCTGCGTCAATACGCTTCCCGCCAGTGAAGAAAAGCTTGCCGATCTGTTCGCCGGCAAAAGCGGCGTACATCTGCATGAGCGTTTTTCGCAGGGCGAATGGATCACGCTAAAGACGGGCGCGCCGGTGCTCGCCTCCGCCGTGGTCGCGTTCGATTGCCGCACCATCGAAACCAAGGCAGTCGCCTCGCACAATGTCGTATTCGGCGCGATCGAGGCGGTGCGGCTCGGGCCAAGCGGGCCGGCGCTCGTCTATCACGACCGGGCCTATAAGCCGGTGTAAAGGCGACCGATTTCGGCTGAACGGCGGCTTTTTCGCCAGGAAATCGGACAATTTTCGCTGTGATCTCAATGCGTTGCTCATAGACGACGCTGTAGACGGCAGGAACCTTCGCTTGTTTCGGCGGTTATTGCATTGGGCGGGGGTTTCCACGGCAGTTCAAAACCCCTCAAAATCACGGAGAGCGTCCCGATGGCGAACGAACAAAACAATCCGCAGCGCGACCAGCAGAACCAAAGCAACCCGCAGCAAGGCGGGCAGAATAAGCCCGGCCAGCAGCAGCAGGGCGGACAGAACAAGCCCGGCCAGCAGCAGAGCGGCCAGAACAAGCCCGGCCAAGGCGGTCAGCAGGGCGGCGGCCAACAGGGCGGCATCAACCGCTAGCATTATCGTTTTGGACGGCGGCAGTCCGTGGCAATGCGGACTGCCGCCTTTTTTGTGCACAGCTCTGCCCGGGGTCCCGGTGCCGACTTCTTCTCCGGTGCGATTGGCCTATGCTCGCGCCATGTCCAACGCGCTGCCGCTGTTCCATCTTTACGGCGATCCGCCGGACGATCAGGCGTTCGACTTCATTCACGTCGAAACCATCTCTTCGCGGTCTTCGATCCACGACTGGACCATCCGCGCCCACCGCCACCGCAACCTATTTCAGATCCTGCTGATCGAGCGCGGCGGCGGCGAAATGACGTTCGATGCGTCGAAGCTTGCGTTCGCCGCACCGGCCGCGATTCTCGTTCCGGCGGCGATCGCGCATGGCTTTCGCTTCGACCCCGACGTTACCGACGGCTGGGTGGTGAGCTTCACCGAGGACGCCGCGGGCGCGCTGACCGATCGCGCCGGCGAGGCGTTGGGACGTTTGCGCACGCTCGCCGCGCATCCCATCGTTCCGATCGGCGAAGCGACCGAGCTGACGCGGCTGTCGGCACTATGCAAGGAACTCTCCGAGGAGCACGGTCTAGCGCGCGAAGGCTATCGGCTGGCGATGCGCGGGCTCCTGGTGCTCATCGCCGTCGGCGTGGCGCGGCTCGCCGTCAGCCACGCCCGCACCGGCAGCGTCACCTTGTATCCGGCCGACGCTACGGTTGCGCAACTGCGCTCGCTGGTCGACGAGTTCTTCCGCAAGGAGCGATTGCTTGGATTCTACGCCGAAAAGCTCGGCATGACGGTCGATCGCCTCAACGACCACGTCAAGTGCTCGACCGGCGTCACCGCGGGTCATCTCATTCGCCAACGCGTGCTCACCGAAGCCAAGCGCCAGCTCGTTTTCACCACGCAGCCGATCCACGAGATTTCCGAAGAGCTCGCTTTCGCCGACCCGTCGCACTTCGCGCGCTTTTTCCGCAAGCAGACCGGAACGACGCCGCACGAATTCCGCGATCAGCGGGGAGGGTGATGAAATGTAGCCCGGATGAGCGACAGCGACATCCGAGGCCGGCACAGCAGCCGCTAGATCCTACCGGGATTTCGCTCCGCTCATCTGGGCTACTTATTCAGCAAAAATCCAATCACCGTATCGGCGTAAACCTGCGGCTGCTCCATATTGGCGATATGGGCGGCGTCGAGCACCGCGATCCGGGCGCCGGGAATATGCTGACGGATAAATTCATTGCCTTCGAGCGGCGTCGCCGGATCGTGACGGCCGGCGATCACCAATGTCGGCGCGGTGATTTTCGCCAACAACGGACGATGATCCATGTCGCGGATCGCTTCGCCGCAACCGCAATAGCCCTCGACATTCGTCGCTACGAACATTTCGCGCATTTTGGCCATCGCTTGCGGAGAGCGTTCGCGGAAGCCCTTGGTGAACCAGCGCTCCATATTGGCGTCGACGATGGCGGCCAGGCCCTTCTCGCGCACGAGCTTGAGCCGGCCCTCCCACATGGTCTTGTCCGGGAAGTAGCACGAGGTATTGGAAAGAATGAGCTTGTCGATCCGCTTTCCGGCATTGGCGCCGAGCCATTGCCCGACCATGCCGCCCATCGACAAGCCGCACCAATTGATCTTCGCAATATTCAGCGCATCGAGCACAGCGACGACGTCGCGGCCGAGCCGCGCCATCGTGTAAGGACCCTTGGGCACGCTCGATTTGCCGTGGCCGCGCCGGTCGTAGCGCACCAGGCGGAAGTGGCGGGTCCACGGCGCCACCTGATCGTCCCACATGTGCAGGTTGGTGCCGAGCGAATTCGACAGCATCAGCACCGGCGCGCCTTCGGGCCCTTCCACTTCGACGTGAATGATGCAGCCGTCGTCGGTTTTGATATCCGGCATTCGTATCCTCCCTTACGCTTGGACATTTAGTAGCACCCTTTTCAGCGGCCGCGCGAGGCGGTAAGCGATAGGAGGCGGGGAGCGAGGGAGTAGCGCCAATGGCGATGACGATGAATGGCGAGGTCCAGCTCGCGGCTGCGCCGGAAACCGTTTGGGAAAAACTCAACGATCCCGCGACGCTGAAAGCCTGCATTCCGGGCTGCGAACAGCTCGACAAACTCTCCGACACCGAAATGCAGGCCGTCGCCACGGTCAAGATCGGGCCGGTCAAGGCCAAGTTCAAAGGCAAGGTCACGCTGTCCGATCTCGATCCGCCGCACGGCTACAAGATTTCCGGGCAAGGCGATGGCGGTGTGGCCGGCTTCGCCAAAGGTGGCGCCACGGTAAAGCTGACGCCAAAGGATGGCGGAACGTTATTGTCCTACGATGTCGATGCACAAATCGGCGGCAAGCTGGCGCAGCTCGGCCAGCGGCTGGTCAATGGCGCCGCCAAGAAAGTCGCCGACGATTTTTTCGCGAGCTTCGCGGCGGCCGTCAATCCAAAGAGCGCATAAAGCGACAGCCCGCCGAGCGCACCGGCAGGTTATCGAACCGGCCATGCACCCCGCGAAACTCCCTTGACCGCTCCCTAGGCCACGGTTCACAGTAACTGTCGTTCAGGGTACGGAAACCGGCAAAATCGCCCCGTATTCGTAGCGTGATCCGCCTGCGAACCCGGAAATGCCGGCGAATCGCGGCGTTTGACCGGAATTTTCCAGGGAGGAGTCCCATGGCCGCGACCGATACGGCAACCGTCTCGATGACGGTGAATGGCAAGCCCGTCAGTGCCAATGTCGACCCCCGCACGCTGTTGGTGCAATTGCTGCGCGAGCAGCTGCGGCTCACCGGCACGCATGTCGGCTGCGACACCTCGCAATGCGGCGCCTGCGTCGTGCACGTCAACGGCAAGGCGATCAAATCCTGCACCGTGCTCGCTTTGCAGATCGAAGGCGCCGACGTGCTCACCATCGAGGGACTGGCGGCGCCAGACGGACCGTTGCATCCGATGCAGGAAGCGTTCCGCGAGAACCACGGTCTGCAGTGCGGCTTCTGCACGCCGGGCATGATCATGACCGCGGTCGATCTGGTGCGGCGCAAAGGCAACGACCTCGACGACCGCACCATTCGCGAGGAGCTTGAAGGCAATATCTGCCGCTGCACCGGCTACCACAATATCGTGAAGGCAATTGCCGCCGGCGCGCGTGCCATGCGCGGCAGCAGTCCCGCGACCAAAGCCGCCGAATAGGGAAGAGCCGAGGAGGGAATTGCCGATGGGCGATTTCCTTTCCAGGGAGTGAGTTGCCGGAGGGCAATACCATGAGCGGAACCGGTATCGGCGCCGCGGTGCGCCGCAAGGAAGATCAGCGCTTCATCACCGGCAAAGGCCATTACACCGACGACATCAACCGGCCCGGTCAGGCTTATGCTTATTTCCTCCGCTCGCCGCACGCGCACGCCACGCTAAAGTCGATCGACGCCAAGGCGGCGTCCGGCATGCCGGGCGTGGTCGCGGTGCTGACCGGCGCCGAACTCGCCACCGACAAAATCGGCAATCTGATCTGCGGCTGGATGATCCATTCCAAGGATGGCTCGCCGATGAAAATGGCGGCGCATCCGGCGCTCGCCAACGGCAAAGCCTGCCATGTCGGCGATCCGATCGCGGTGGTGATTGCCGAAACCCTGCCGCAGGCGCGCGATGCCGCGGAGAAAGTCAAAGTCGACTACGCGGTGCTGCCCGCCGTGGCCGATCCGGCGGCGGCGCAGAAACAGGGCGCGCCGCAAATTCACGATATCGCGCCGAACAACACCATCTATCAGTGGCATCTCGGCGACGCCAAAGCGGTCGATGCCGCGTTCAAATCGGCCAAGCACGTCACCAAGCTCGACATCGTCAACAATCGCCTGGTGCCGAACGCGATCGAGCCGCGCGCCGCGATTGGCGATTACGATTCCGGGACCGGCTCGTTCACGCTGTGGAACACCACGCAAAATCCGCACGTGGCGCGGCTTGTCATCGCCGCCTTCGTCGGCATGGCGCCGGAACATAAGCTGCGCGTCATCGCGCCCGACGTCGGCGGCGGTTTCGGCTCCAAGATTTTCATTTATCCCGAGGAAGTCGTGGCGCTATGGGCGTCGAAGCGCGTCGGGCGGCCGGTAAAATGGGTTTGCGACCGCTCCGAGGCATTCCTCGCCGACGCGCATGGCCGCGATCACGTCACCCATGCCGAAATGGCGTTCGACGCCGACGGCAAGATCACAGCTTTGCGCGCCAAGACCATCGCCAATCTCGGCGCCTATATGTCGACCTTCTCGTCGTCGGTGCCGACCTATCTGTACGCCACGCTGCTTTCGGGCCAGTACGAGATCCCGCAAATCTATTGCGAGGTCGACGCCGTCTACACCAATACCGTGCCGGTCGACGCCTATCGCGGCGCCGGCCGTCCGGAGGCGACTTTCGTTGTCGAACGGCTGATTGAAGTCGGCGCCCGCCAAATGGGTCACGATCCGGCCGAGCTGCGGCGCAAGAATTTCATCAAAACTTTCCCGCACCAAACGCCGGTGATCATGAGTTACGACACCGGCGACTACAACGCCTCGCTCAAGAAGGCGATGGAGCTTGCCGACTACAAAGGCTTCGCCAAACGCAAGCGCGAGTCGGCGCGCCACGGCAAACTTCGCGGCATCGGTCTTTCGACCTACATCGAAGCCTGCGGCATTGCGCCGTCGCAGGCGGTGGGCTCGCTCGGTTGCGGCGTGGGTTTATGGGAATCCGCCGAAGTACGGGTCAATCCGACCGGCTCGGTCGAAGTCCTCACCGGCTGCCACGCCCACGGCCAGGGCCATGAGACCACCTTCGCGCAGGTGGTGTCGGAGCGGCTCGGCATTCCGATCGACAACGTCTCGATCGTGCATGGCGATACCGACAAAGTGCAGTTCGGCATGGGCACCTACGGCTCGCGCTCGGGTGCCGTCGGCATGTCGGCGCTGGTCAAGGCGCTCGACAAGGTCGAGGCCAAGGCGAAAAAGGTCGCCGCGCATCTCCTCGAAGCCGCCGAAGGCGACATCGAGTTCAAGGACGGAAAATTCAGCGTCGCCGGCACCGATAAATCGGCGGCCTGGGGCGACGTAACGCTCAACGCCTATATCGCGCACAAGTTCTCCGGCGCCGAGCTCGAGCCGGGCCTGAAGGAAGGCGCGTTTTACGATCCGACCAATTTCACTTTCCCGGCCGGCTGCCATATCTGCGAAGTCGAAGTCGACACCGAAACCGGCAATACCGAGATCGTCGGCCTGGACCGCGGTCGACGACTTCGGCGTGGTGGTCAACCCGATGATCGTCGAGGGCCAGGTCCACGGCGGCATCGCGCAAGGCGTCGGCCAGGCGCTGTGCGAGGGCGCGGTGTACGACAAGGACGGCCAGCTCGTGACCGGCTCGTTCATGGACTATTGCATGCCGCGCGCCGATCACCTGCCGGTGCTGCAGGTCGACACCACGGTGACAAAATGCCCGTCGAATCCGCTGGGCATCAAAGGCTGCGGCGAGGCCGGCGCCATCGCCGCGCCGGCCGCCGTCATCAACGCCATCACCGACGCGATCGGCACCGAGAATCTCGCTATGCCCGCCACACCGGCGACGGTGTGGGCGGCAATTCAGAAATCAGGCATGCCGCGCGCGGCATAACAGGAGACTGCGATGTACGCCTTCACCTTCCATCGTCCGCAAACGGTGCGCCAAGCCGCCGGCCTTCTGACCAAGAACGAGGACGCCAAATTGCTCGCCGGCGGCCAGACGCTCTTGCCGACGATGAAACTGCGTCTCGCCGGGCCGCCGCAGATCGTCGACATGACGCTCATCGAGGGGCTCTCCGGGATCGAGCTCTCCGGCCGCACGCTCGCCATCGGCGCGATGACGACCCACAATGACGTCAATACCTCGCCGGTGGTGGCGCAGGCTGCGCCGGTGCTGGCCAAGCTTGCGGGCATGATCGGCGATCCCGCGGTCCGTCATCGCGGCACGATCGGCGGCTCGGTCGCCAACAACGATCCCAACGCCGATTATCCGGCCGCCTGTCTCGGTCTCGGCGCTACCATCGTCACCAACAAGCGCCGCATCAAAGCCGACGATTTCTTCACCGGCATGTTCTCGACCGCGCTCGAGCCGACCGAGATCATCACCAAGGTGATTTTCCCGCTGCCGAAAAAGGCCGCCTATCAGAAATTCCGCAATCAGGCGTCGCGTTTCGCGCTGGTCGGCGTGTTCGTGTCGAAGCGCGGCAGCGAAATCCGCGTCGCCGTCACCGGCGCCGGTTCGAACGGCGTGTTCCGCGTCAAATCGTTCGAAGAGGCGCTGAAAAAGCGCTTCTCGCCGAAATCGCTGGAAGGTATGACCATTCCGTCGACCGGCATGAACGCGGATATCCACGGCAGCGCTGAATACCGCGCTCATCTCGTCGCCGTGCTGGCGCGCCGCGCGGTCGCCGAGGCGATCGGCAAACCGGCGGCTTAACAATTTCCGCTGTCATGCCCCGCCAACGGGTCCGGCCCGAAGTGGCCGGCCCGATGACAAGCTCCGGCGAGGCATCCAGTATTCACCGAAACACCGGTGTTTACTGGATCATCCGCCTTCGCGGATGATGACGGAGTGGGGCGACAAAACCTGCGGCGATGACTACATTGGCGTCATGAACAAAACTGCGCCGCGCCCGCTGCCGGCTTCGATCGACGCAACCGTCGATCTCCTTGCCGAAGCGGAATATCTCGCCGACCGCTCGCTCGGCACCGTGCTTTATCTCGCGCTCAAGATGGGCCGGCCGATTTTCCTCGAGGGCGAGGCCGGCGTCGGCAAGACCGAGATCGCCAAGGTGCTGTCGTCCACCCTCGGCCGGCGGCTCATCCGGCTGCAATGCTACGAGGGCCTCGATATCGCCGCCGCGGTCTACGAGTGGAATTATGCGGCGCAGATGATCGCCATCCGCGTTGCCGAGGCCGAAGGCGAGCACGACCGCACCCGGCTCGAACACGACGTATTCTCCGAGCGCTTTTTGATCAGGCGGCCGCTGTTGCAGGCGCTGGAGCCCGACACGGTCGGCGCGCCGGTGCTGCTCATCGACGAGATCGACCGCACCGACGAGGCATTCGAGGCGTTTTTGCTCGAAGTCTTGGCCGACTTCCAGATCACGATCCCGGAAATGGGCACGGTGAAGGCCGAGCATCCGCCGGTCGTGGTTATCACCTCGAACCGCACGCGCGAAGTGCACGATGCGCTCAAGCGGCGCTGCCTTTATCATTGGATCGGCTATCCGAACGCCGAACGCGAGCTGGCAATCGTGCGCGCCAAGGTGCCGGGCGTCAGCAAAAAATTGTCCGATCAGGTGGTCGCCTTCGTGCAGGCGCTGCGCAAGCAGGATTTGTTCAAATCGCCCGGCGTCGCCGAGACGCTCGATTGGGCAGCGGCGTTGTCCGAACTCGACGTCGTCGCGCTCGATCCCGCGACCGTCTCCGACACGCTCGGCGTGCTGCTCAAGTACCAGGACGACATCGCCCGGCTAGAAGGCTCGAAGGTCAAGGAGTTGCTTGACGAAGTGAAGTCGGAGCTGCGCGCGGCGGAGTAATTGAAGCCATGACAGAGCAGTCGGGCCGTCTCGCCGAGAATATTCTCTACTTCGCCCGGGCTTTGCGCGCGGCCGGCATTCCGGTCGGACCCGGCGCCGTGCTTGACGCGCTCGAAGCTTTGCAAACCGCCGGCGTCGGCACGCGCGAGGATTTTTACTGGACGCTGCACGCGGTGTTCGTGAAACGGCACGAGCATTCGATCCTGTTCGATCAGGCGTTTCGCATCTTCTTTCGCCGCCGCGGCTATGTCGATCAGCTGTTAGCGATGATGCTGCCGCAGACGCCGGCGGCGCCGCAAGCGCCGCAGGCCGGCGCGACGCGGGTGCACGAGGCGCTGTTCTCCGGGCTCGACGACAAGCTGAAAAAAGAGCGCGAGATCGAGCTTGACGCCCGCATGACGGTGTCCGACCGCGAGGTGCTGCAACGCAAGGATTTCGCGCAAATGACGAGCGCCGAGATCGCAGCGGCAAAGGAGGCGATGAAGCGGCTCGTCCTGCCGCTCGCCGAAGTGCGCACGCGGCGGCTGGCGCCGCACCCGCGCGGCCATCTGATCGATATCCGCCGCACTTTGCGCGCCAGCATGAAAGGCGGCGGCGATTTCATCGATCTGCGCTTCATCGGCCCGAAGACCAAGCCGCCGCCCATTGTCGCGCTGCTCGACATCTCGGGCTCCATGAGCCAGTACAGCCGCATCTTCCTGCATTTCCTGCACGCGCTCACCGATGCGCGAAGGCGCGTCTCGACGTTTTTGTTCGGCACGCGGCTCTCCAATGTGACGCGGAGCTTGCGCGAACGCGATCCGGACGATGCGCTCGCGGCGTGCTCGGCGGCCGTGCCGGACTGGTCGGGCGGCACGCGGATCGCGTCGTCGCTGCGCACCTTCAACAAGCTGTGGGCGCGCCGCGTACTCACCCAAGGGGCGATCGTGCTCCTCATCACCGACGGGCTCGAGCGCGACGCCGACGATACGCTCGCCTTCGAAATCGACCGGCTGCACCGCTCGTGCCGGCGGCTCGTCTGGCTCAATCCGCTCCTGCGCTTCGAGGGCTTTGAGGCGCGCGCCCGCGGCATCAAGACCATGCTGCCGCATGTCGATGAATTCCGGCCGATCCACAATCTCGAATCGATGGCCGGGCTTGTGACGGCGCTGCGCAAGGGCGGCGACCGCGCCGGCGATCCCAAAGCGTGGATGCAAAGCGTGGCGTGAGGACCTATATAAATTCAGTTGAATGCGTTATATTCTAATGAATATAGCGATAGGAATTCACCTCTCCCCGTGTACGGGGAGAGGTCGAGTGAGCGAAGCGAACGAGGGTGAGGGGGCCTCTCCGCGATTCTGAGCCCAGCGGATAGGCCCCCTCATCCCGACCTTCTCCCCGCAAGCGGGGAGAAGCAGTAGACAGAGGAGGCCCACATGCTCTCGACCGACAACGACATTCTCAAAGCCGCCGAGGACTGGCGCAACAGCGGCCGCGCGGTGGCGCTGGCGACGGTGGTCGAAACCTGGGGTTCGGCGCCGCGTCCGGTCGGCTCAAACCTGGTGATCGACCAGGAGGGAAATTTCCTCGGCTCGGTCTCCGGCGGTTGCGTCGAAGGCGCCGTCGTCACCGAGGCGCTCGACGTGATCGAAAGCGGCAAGCCCAAAATGCTGGAATTCGGCGTCGCCGACGAGACCGCCTGGAAGGTCGGGCTGTCCTGCGGCGGCACGATCCGGGTGTTCGTGGAGAAAGTGGAGTAGCGTCGCACATCATGAAACTCGACATCCTCACCGCGCTAAATGCCGAGCGGCAAGCGCGCCGCGCCGTGATCGTCGTCACCAATGTGGAAAGCGGCCGGCAGCGTTTGGTCAAGTCAGCCGACGTCGCCAAGGATCCGCTGCGGCCGGTGTTGGCCGAACATCTGCGCACCAGCAAGAGCGGCATGGAACAGACCGCGGAAGGCCGCGTCTTCCTCACCGTCTATGTGCCGGCGCCGCAGCTCGTCATCACCGGCGCCGTTCACATCAGCCAGGCGCTGGCGCCGATCGGAAAGCTGCTCGGCTACGACGTGACCATCGTCGATCCGCGCACCGCGTTTGCCTCGGCGGAGCGCTTTCCGGACGTGAAAATGATCGCCGAGTGGCCGGACCGGGCGCTGCCGCCGCTCAACGTCGACCGTTACACGGCATTCGTCGCGCTCACCCACGACCCGAAAATCGACGACCCGGCGTTGCTTCATGCGCTGGCGCGCGACTGTTTCTATATCGGCGCGCTCGGATCGCGGAAAACGCATGCGCGCCGCATCGAGCGGCTCAAAGCGCAAGGCGTCAGCGACGCCGCTCTCGCCCGTATCCACGCGCCGATCGGGCTCGATATCGGCGCGGTGTCGCCGGCCGAGATCGCCGTCGCCATCATGGCGCAAATCACCGAGCGGCTGCGCGAAGAGACTGAGCCCGCCGCGGTCAAGGCCGCGTCATGAAATTCGGTGCGGTGGCGCCAAAGGACGCGCTCGGCGCGACCGCCGTGCACACCCTCCGGCACAGCGGGCTGGTGCTCAAGAAAGGCACGCCGATCGGCGCCGCCGAAGTTGCGGCGCTCGAAGCTGCCGGCATCACAGACATTGTCGTGGCGCGGCTCGAGCCGGGCGACGTGTCCGAAGACGTGGCGGCGGCGGAGATTGCGCAGGCCGTGGCGGGGGAGGGCGTGCATGTCGATCGCGCCTTCACCGGGCGCGCCAACCTGTTTGCGCAAACCTCAGGCGTGCTCGTCGTCGACAAGGACGCGATCGACCGGCTCAACCGCATCGACGAGGCGATCACCTTTGCGACTCTGCCGGCTTACAAGCCGGTGGTCGCCGGCGAGATGATCGCGACGGTAAAAATCATTCCGTTCGCGGTCGCCGGCGCCGCGCGCGATGCGGCGCTTGCCGGCGTGGCCAAACCGCTCTTGCGCGTTGCGCCCTATCGCATCCGAAAAGTGGGCGTGGTGTCGACCGTGCTGCCCGGCCTCGCGACCAAAGTTATCGAAAAGACGCTCAAGATCACCGCGGAGCGGCTGGCGCCCGCCGGCGCCTCGATCGTCGCCGAACGCCGCGTGCCGCATGAGCGCGCGGCGCTCGCTCATGCATTGGATGAAGTTCTTAAAGCAGGTTCCGAGCTTGCCATCGTATTCGGCGCGTCGGCCATCGCCGATCGCCGCGATGTCATCCCGGCGGCATTGGAGGAGATCGGCGGCCGCATCGAGCATTTCGGCATGCCGGTCGATCCCGGCAATCTGTTGATGATCGGCACGGCCGGCACTCGTGCGGTCATCGGCGCGCCCGGCTGCGCCCGCAGCCCTAAGGAAAACGGTTTCGATTGGGTGCTCATGCGGTTACTGGCCGGTCTCCCGGTGCCGCGCGAGGATATCACGGGCCTCGGCGTCGGCGGCCTGCTCATGGAAATCGTCACCCGGCCGCAGCCGCGTGAAGAGCCGATACCCGAAAAGGGCCGCGCCATTGCCGCGATCGTGCTCGGCGCCGGCCGTTCGAGCCGCATGGGCGGACCGAACAAGCTCCTCGCCGAGATCGGCGGCCGGCCGCTCATACGGATCGTCGTCGAGGCGGCGCTCGCCTCGCGCGCGCGACCCGTAATCATGGTCACCGGTCATCAGCGCGAGCGGGTCGAGGCGGCGCTCGCCAGCTTGCCGGTGACATTCGTGCACAATCCGCATTTCGCCGAGGGCTTAGGCACCTCGCTCAAGACCGGCATCGCCGCGCTGCCGGCGGCAGTGGACGGCGCCATCGTCTGTCTCGGCGACATGCCGCAGGTCGACGCCGCCCTGATCGACCGCCTGATCGGCGCGTTCGATCCCGACAAGGGCGCGCTGGTCGTGGTGCCGACCATCGACGGCAAGCGCGGCAATCCGGTGGTGTGGTCGCGCCGGTTCTTCCCCGACCTCATGGCGGTCGAGGGCGACATCGGCGCGCGTTACCTGATCGGCCGCTATCCCGAGGCCGTGGCCGAGGTGCCGCTCACCGGCGCCGCGGCCCTCACCGACGTCGATACGCCGGAAGCGCTTCAGGCGGTACGGGCGGAGCTGGAGCGGACGTAATCTTCATCCTGCCCCGCCGCGCTTCGCTCCGCGGAGGCGGAAGGCCAGGAATTCACCAACTTGAAACCCTTCCGGGCTAGCTTCTTCCGGTTGCTCTGGGGAGGGGATTCATGTTGGCGATTGCGCGGAGTTTTGCGTTCGCGATCGCGCTCTCGGTTGCCGCGATCGGCGCCGCGAACGCGGCGGGCGCGCTCGCCGTCGGCGTCTGCGGCGCCTACGGCTACGGTTTCGATTACGGCAACGTGGCCGATGCCCGCGCCGCGGCGCTGAGGAAATGCTCGGGCGGCCATTGCCAGGTTGTCGGCGTCGTCCGCAAGGGCTGCGCGGCGATGGCGGTCGACGCCAAGAATCCCTGCGGCTCTTATGGCTGGGCGCTCAATTCGCACCTCGGCAAGGCCGAGAACGCCTCGATGCGGCGCTGCGTCGAGTTCGGCGGCCGCGAATGCGTGGTGCGCGCCTGGGCCTGCGACGAGAAGGGCTGAGCAGGCTCCGCCTGTATTAGTGCGCTCCGCCAAAAGGTGATCAATTTTACACAGACTCACATTTGTTCGCGGTATTTAGTCGATGAGGGCGAGGCTCACTGCACATTGAATAACCTTAGCCTCAAGCACCGGATCGAATTCGACTGGTTGGACTACGTCTTCAAATAGGAGCGAAGTGGGATCGTTAATGCTTGCAGAACCGCAGACGTCGTCACTATAAATGACTGACCAGTCAGTCATGTTAAGTTGATCAGTCAGCATGGCAGCAAACCGTCCCGCTCCCGCGATTAAGGCGCAGCCCCGCCGCCGCGGCCCCAGGTTACCGTCCCGGGCGGGCCGCCGGGAAACTGGCCATTCCGCGCGCAAGGCGCGCAGCGCCGCCCGGCGCGAAGCGATCCTTGCGGCCGCTCTTGATGAATTCTCCGTGCGCGGCTTCGATGCCACCCGGATCGACGACGTGGCCAAGCGCGCCGATGTCGCCAAGGGCACAATCTATCTTTATTTCCGCGACAAGGAGAGCCTGTTCCAGGAGTTGATCCGCGCGATGCTCACCCCGCTGATCGGCGCCATCGAGGCGCTAGGCGAGGTCGATATGCCGGTGAACGTATTCGCCGAGCGGTTCGTCGATCTGTTCGTGCGCGAGGTCTATGAGACCCGGCGCAGAGATGTGATCCGCCTGATAATCTCCGAGGGGCGCCGCTTCCCCAAGCTCGCGGAGTTCTACTATCGCGAGGTGCTCTCGCGCATGCTCAAGACGGTGCGGACGCTGCTGCACCGCGCGCTCGAGCGCGGCGAACTTGCCGACGATGCGCTGATCCGCTTCCCGCAATTGCTCGTCGCTCCCGGCATCATCGCTATTTTCTGGAGCGGATTGTTCGAACGCTTTGAGCCGCTCGACGTGCGCGCGATGATGCGTGCCAATCTCGAGCGTCTGTTCGCCGCGCGGAGGCCGACATGATAGCCCGCCTCTGTGCCGCTGCTGCTTGCGTACTCGCGCTCCTGCTCGTGTCCTGCAACAACGAACGACAGCACCTATCAGGGCTGGATCGAGGCCGATCTCATTTTCGTGGCGCCCGAAGAAGTTGGACGGGTGCAGACGCTCTCGGTGCGCGAGGGCGATAGGGTCAAGATCGGCGACCCCCTGTTTACGGTGGACGACGAGTTGCAGCAAGCAGATCTTGCTCAGGTCAAAGCCTCGCTGATCAATGCGCAGCAAACCTATGACCGCGCCGCCATGCTGCTCAAGAGCGGCTCCGGCACGCAAAAGGACTTCGACGCTGCGCAAGCGGTGCTGCGCGACGCGCAGGCGCGGTTTAATTCCGCGCAGACCCGGCTCGCCCGCCGCAGCGTGTTCAGCCCAGTCGACGGCACGGTGCAAGAAGTCTATTACCGTCCGGGCGAGATGGTGCCGGCCGACCGCCCGGTGCTGGCGCTGCTGCCTCCCGGCAATATCAAAGTGCGCTTCTTCGTGCCCGAGGCGGCGCTGCCGCACATCGCTTATGGCGACACGGTCAAGATCGCCTGCGACGGCTGCGCGAGCGATCTCAGCGCGCGCGTGAGCTTCATCGCCAGGCAGTCCGAGTTCACACCGCCGGTGATCTACAGCCTCGATGAGCGCGCCAAGCTCGTCTTCCTCGTCGAGGCGTTACCGGAAAAACCGGGCGCATTGCGCGTCGGTCAGCCGGTCGACGTGACGGTGCAGCCGCAGCCGGCGCAAACGCCGCATCCGGAAGCGTCGCGATGAGCGCCGCGGTCGAAGCTACGCCCGACATCGTGATCGACGTGCACGGCCTGACCAAGAAATTCGACGGCCGCGTGGTGGTGAGCGACCTGTCCATGCAGGTCAAGCGCGGCACTATTTACGGCTTCCTCGGGCCCAATGGCTCCGGCAAGACCACGACCATCCGCATGCTGTGCGGCCTGCTTACGCCCGACCAAGGGACCGGCACCTGCCTTGGCTATGACATCCGCACCGAGACCGACAAGATCAAGCTGCAGATCGGCTACATGACGCAGCGCTTCAGCCTCTATGAAGACCTTTCCGTTCGCGAGAACTTGGAATTCATTGCGCGCATCTACGGCATCGCAAAGCCGGTTGTCACGGCGCGCACGGCGATCGAGCGGTTGGGCTTGTCCGGCCGGGAGGAGCAACTCGCCGGCGATCTGTCTGGCGGCTGGAAGCAGCGACTGGCGCTCGGCGCTTGCACGCTGCCGGGCCCGCAACTGTTGTTGCTCGACGAGCCGACGGCGGGTGTCGATCCCAAGGCGCGGCGCGAATTTTGGAACGAGATTCACGCTCTGGCCGCTCGCGGCCTCACCGTGCTGGTCACCACCCACTACATGGATGAGGCCGAGCGCTGTAACGAGATCGCCTATATCGCCTATGGCAAAATGCTGGTGCACGGCACCGTCGAGCAGGTCATCGCGGCCGCGCACCTGACCACCTATGTTGTCGGCGCCGAGCACGGCGAGGGATTGAGCGAGCTTTCCGACGAGCTCACCGGACGACCGGGCGTGGACCTGGTGGCGCAATTCGGCACCAGCCTGCATGTCTCCGGCCGCGAGGCGAGCGCGCTCGATGCTGCGATCGCGGACTACCGCCAGCGCAAAGATCTCGACCTGGAAGAGCGGCGAGCCCTCGCTCGAGGACGTGTTCATCGACTTGATGAGCAAGTCGAAGGATAATTTCTAATGACGCATATGCTTCCCACTGAGGCGCCGCGCCGCCTCGGCGGCAACGGATTCTTGCGCAGGACTTGGGGGGTGCTGGTGAAGGAATTCATCCAGCTGCGGCGCGACCGCGTCTCGTTCGCCATGATCATTATGATTCCACTCGTGCAGCTCGTTTTGTTCGGCTATGCCATCAACACCAATCCGCGGAATTTGCCGACCGCCGTGTTGCTGCAAGAGCAGAGCGATCTCGCCCGGTCGATCCTGGCGGCGTTGCAGAACACCAAATATTTCAAGATCACCGAACTGCCGCATACCGAGGCCGAGCTCGACCAATTGCTAATCTCGGGAAAGGTGCTGTTCGCGGTGGAAATTCCGGCGAATTTCGAGCGCGCGGTGCGCCGCGGCGACCAACCGGCGATGCTGGTCGCGGCGGACGGCACCGATCCGGTGGCGTCGGGCTCGGCGCTCGGCGCGCTCAGCGAGGTGGTGCAGTCCGCGCTCGACCACGATCGCGGCCTTCCGGAAAGCGGCGCACCGCCGTTCGAGATCCGCACCCACGTCCGCTACAACCCCGCCGGCTTGAGCCAACTCAACATCGTGCCCGGACTGGTTGGGACCATTCTCACCATGACCATGCTGATCTTCACCGCCTTGTCGGTAACGCGCGAGATCGAGCGCGGCACCATGGAGAGCCTGCTTGCCATGCCGATCACGCCGTTGGAGATCATGCTCGGCAAGATCGCACCCTATGTACTGGTCGGCTTCGTGCAGGTATCGCTGATCATCGGTATCGGCATTGGCTTGTTCGGTGTGCCGCTCCAGGGCAGCCTGCTGCTGTTGGCACTGCTGTCGACGCTGTTCATCACTGCCAATCTGGCGATCGGCTACACATTCTCGACAGTCGCGCAGAATCAATTGCAGGCGATGCAGATGTCGCTGATGTTCTTCTTGCCGAATATCCTGCTGTCCGGCTTCATGTTCCCGTTCGCAGGCATGCCGGTCTGGGCACAATGGATCGGCGAGGCGCTGCCGCTCACGCATTATCTTCGGATCGTCCGCTCGATCATGCTGAAGGGCTCGGGTCTATCAGCCATGCATAATGATGCCGCGGCGCTGTTCGTGCTGACGCTGGTGGCCATGGGCATCGCGGTCACGCGCTTCCGCCGCACGCTCGATTAATAATTTCGCCATTTTCAAAATTTCGCGCTGACGCCGAGGCGCAGATAGGGGCCGCTGCGCCGGTCGGAATCCATCGACCAGCCGGTTGCCGCCGACCATTCCATTGCGTGGAAATGCAATCCCGTCAGGTGAGCGCCGACTTCCAGCTGCTGGAATTCCGCGCACCACAGCATCGCCGTTTCCGGGCCGAGAAACATGGCGTCGAACACGCGGTAGCCGAGCGCCCCGCGCAAATATCCGGTCGGGCCGATCGAGACGAACGAGCCGTTGACGGCGGCCATGATATTCGCAGTGGGCTGATACCAAACGTCGGTTGCGAATTGGCCTCCGACATAGAGCCCGTGCAGCCGGCTGCCCGGATCGAACGGTGTCAGCCTATAGTCCTGCACCACCGCGCCAGCGAACACACTGACGGTGAGGCCGCCGCGCACGAACCGCCAGCCCGGCATGACCGCGCCGGACAGCATGGTGCCGTCGACTGCGGTGTTTAGGTCGCCCGAATTGTAGGTGTAGCCTCCGCCGTTCACGAGGAGCTTTAACGTGAAGCCGTCGGCGTCAAGGCCGGCGGGCGACCATAACGTTCCACCGTAGAGAAAGGCGCCGTAGCGCCACAAATCGGTGCCGCTGAAGAGGAGAAAAGACGGGCTGTTGGCCGCAGCGGCTTCCGCTCGGCCCAGCACTGCACAAAAAACCATACTCGCGACGGCCACCGCCATCGCGCCAACAACCCTAAACGCTGACACCGAGGCCCCCCAACTACCCCGCGAGCAACCCTAGGTTAAAGCGGTTGTGCGGCTTGCCAAGATGGAGCGGCCCTCACGCCGGACAGGGCTGTGGAAAACTCGGCTTGCGCAGCGGTTCGGGAGGCCGCCGATCTGCCCTGCAAGAATGCGGTATGTCGTCCAGCAGCCCCACGCTATACCTCTGACATTGGCCGGGAATTGAACGATGACGGTTTCAACTACGACCCGATCGGCCTCCATGGCGGCCGAGCGCACAGCCGAGCTGTCGCGCCGGCGGCTCGCGATCGGCTTTATGAATTGGGCGCACGCGCTCGATCACTTCGTCATCCTGATTTATCCCATGGTGGTCATCGAGCTCGAGGTCGTGTACGGCCGCTCCTATTCGAGCCTGATCTGGCTCTCGACCGCTTCCTTCGTGGCCTTCGGCCTGTTCTCGCTGCCGGCCGGCTGGCTCGGCGATCGCTGGAGCCGCCGCAACCTGATGTTCGCTTTCTATGTCGGCTGTGGAGTGTCGCTGATCGCCGCGGCTTTTGCGCCGTCGCTCTACGCGCTCGGCTTCGCGCTGTTTTCGCTCGGCGTATTTGCCGCCATCTATCACCCGGTCGGCACGGCGATGATCATCGAGAAGGCCACCCAGCGCGGCCGCACGCTCGCCTTTAACGGCGTCTGTGGCAATCTCGGCGTCTCGCTTGCGGCCGGGATAACGGCGACGCTGACGGCGGCGTTGTCCTGGCGCGGCGCCTTTCTCGTTCCGGGCGTGATCTGCGTCGCCACCGGCGCGGTCTATCTGTGGCTTGTTCCGGAGGAGAAGGAGGGCCACGCGGCCTCGCGCTCGAAGGCGCCCGACGTTGCGTTGTCGCCGGTTCTCGCCGCGACGATTTTCGGACTTTTCGTCGTGGTCGCGCTGAGCGCCGGCCTGGTGTTCAACACCATCTCGGTCTCGCTGCCGAAGATCGTCGACGAGCGCGTCGGCACCGACATCTCGCTCCTCGCCGTCGGCGGCTTGACGACGGCGGTCTTCCTGTGCGGCGCGCTCGCCCAAATCACGGTCGGCCGGCTGGTCGAGCGCTTTCCTCTGCACATCTTGTTCGCCGTGCTCGCCGTCATGCAGTTCGGCGGCGTGGTTTGGGCGGCCTATGCCGGCGGCGTAACGCTGTTGTTTGCGCTGGCGTTCACGATGGCGGCGATCTACGGCCAGATCACCGTGAACGATCTCGTCATCGCGCGCTACACCGCCGATGCCTGGCGCGGCCGCGTCTATGCGGTGCGCTATTTCCTCACCTTCATGATTTCCGGGGTCGCGGTGTCGATGATCGCCGTGCTCTATAGCCGCGGCGGCTTCAGCCTCGTGCTCGGCGCCACCGCGATCATTGCGCTCGGCTTCCTCATCGCCGTGCTGGCGATCGCGCTGATCGCCAATGGCGTGGAACGCGCGCGCCTGCCGCAGCCGGCGGAGTAAACAATCCGTAGGGGCGCCCCTTGTGGGCGCCCGCGGCACGGGCGACCACGAGGGTCGCCCCTACGATTACCCCGCAGGATGGCGCGCGGCGAGCGCCATGCCGATCATCGCCGTTCCGCCGAACAGCATGTTGATGCCGACCAGGAGCCCGAGCGCCCAGGTCGCGGTTCCCGGCAGTCCGGCGAAAATGATGCCGGCGAGAATGAGATCGACGATGCCGCTCGCCAGCATCCAGCCCCAGCGGCCCGAAAGCTGATTGCGGTGCTCAATGGCATACATCAGCGTGGCGATGCCCTCGACCGCGAAGAAGGCGATCAGAACGAGCGTCAGCGACAGCGTGCCGCTGATCGGCCAGAGGATCAGGACAATGCCCGCCGCGAGGGCGACGACCGCGGACAGCAGCGCCCACCAGAAGCCGGGTGCATTGCGCATCCAGAATGTCGTGACCAGGCCGACGCCGCCCGAGATCAGGAACAGCCAGCCGATGACGAGCGTAAAAGCGAGCGTCGCAACGACCGGCACAATGATCGCCACGGCGCCGAGAACGATCAACATGATGCCCTCGAACAGAAACAGGCCCCAATGGGCGTGGATTGCGCTAGCTATCTCGCGTCCGAAGGCTTCACTGCCGGTCGGTTGGTTCATTGTCATGATGTGCTCCCTAAAAATTGGCCGCCCGTCGAAAACGGCGCGGCGTTTTGCTTGTTAACGCTTATTAACGCTCTGGCACGAGTTTCGACCAATAGCATTGCACAAAACCCGGCCTTGCATAACCGCTAAGGGGCGCCTATCTAGGTTGTGCGACGTCGAGCTTTGCGGCTCCGTTGCAGGACGGCCACGGTTACGATTTGGGCGACGCCGGATGTACGCGCGCCTTATCGCAACAAGTGGCCGTTAGCTTTTGGCCGTTAGCATTTTTAACGTCATGCCGCTGTCACCGACAGATGCTAATGCTTTCCGCAAGTGGCGTTGGGACGCGTGTCGGTATTGTTCCTTCGCCACGGCGGCCACGGTGAGACCAGGCGACGCCGGATGAACGCGCGCCCTCGCTCGTGGTCGTTTCCATTTCTGCAGCTTTCAGCCGAGTTCGGCCAGCAGCGTCTTTGCCGCCTGCAGATCCGGCCGCTCAAAACCTTCGATGAAAGCGCTGTAAAGTGGCGCGAGCAGATCGCGCGCCTGCTCGCCACGGCCCGTTTGACCGAGCAATCTCGCCAAGCTTATGGCAGCACGCAATTCAAGCGCACGGCACGACTGTTGGACGGCGACGCTCAGCGCCTGCCTGAACGCGGTCTCGGCTTCGGCCGCGTTGCCGCGCGATTGTGCCAGTAAGACCTCGCCGCGCATGCGGCTGATCTCCGCCTCATAAAATCGATTGTGCTGCGTGTTCATTTCGTTCATCGCCCGATCGAGCGTGCCGATGGCGGCATCGAAGTGCCCAGCCAGCATCTGTTGCTCAGCAATCAGCGTCAGTACGAGCGGCTGAAGGACGGCGACCGGCGCCTCGGCGGCTGCTCTCAGCATCTGTTCGATCCCAGCCTCGCGATCGGTCTCTTTGGACATCAACCAACCGCGCTGGAACCGTGCATAGGTCAGGGGCCAAGGAAACTTGTTGCGTTCGGCAAGCGGATAGAGCTCATCCGCGATTGCTCGGCACGCGTCTACATCGTCGAGCAATAGGTAAGTGAGGCCGCCCATGTTCAGCCCATGGGCCAATGAGAATGCGTGGCCCAAGTTACGAGCATCCTCGATACATTGCTGCGCCATTCGTTGCGCCTGATCGGGGAAGCCCAATCCCCACAGGCTGACGGCATAGAAACTGAGCGCACAGACGCGGCTATCATGACCGCCGAAATAGTAGGCGTGGTCGCGATGACGCTCGCGGTCATAGAGACGGATGACCTCTTGGGCGGACTCTTTGAGCGCGGCGAAATCCGGTACCCGGAGCAGTCCGGGGGTTCGCGCGTGATAAGCCTCCACCAGCAGGTCGGAGTCGTCGAGTTCGCGAGCGATGGCGAGGAGGTCTTCCGCGCAGCGCAACGCCTCCACGGTCTGGCCGCTCATCGTCCGGTGAAACCAAACGCCCCAGGTGGCGAGGAATCGCTCGCGTCCGCGGTCCGTTAGGGTTTGGCTCAGTGCCAGTGCGCGTTCATAGTTGAACGCCGGTTCCTTAGCCGTCGGGCCCATGGCGATCTGTTGCGCCAGGCCAAGTCCGAGGCGAGCGGTAAGCTCCAAGCCGTCCCGTTGCCGGGATTCCGGCATCGCCGTGACGAGACGTAGCGCGTTGGAATAGTGCGCGATCAATTCTTTCATGGCGAAGCGGCGCAGATCGCGGTCGGCTGCTTGCCGCCAATAATGGGTGGCTTTTTCGGTCTGTCCCGCACGCTCGAATTGTTGCGCCAGCAGCTCCGGCGTCGTCTTGACGACATCCGGAAATCGCTTCTCCAGCACGAGCGCGATTGCGGCGTGCAGCTGCTGGCGCCGCGCCCGCAGCATCGCGGAATAGGCGGCATCCTGTACCAGCGCGTGCTTGAAGGAATAAGTCGCGTTCGGCGGCGTGCCGCGCAGCAACAACAGTTCCGCTTCGGTCAATCGGATCAGCGCGTCTTGCAGCACCACGTCCGGAAAGCCGGCGACCGCGGCCAGGACTTCATAGGAGAACTCGCGGCCGATGGCGGCGCCGATCTGCAACACTTCGCGCGCCGAGCCGAGGCGGTCGACCCGCGCCATCAGCGAGCCTTGCAGCGTGGTCGGAATAGCAAGCGCCTGCCCCGGCTGATCGAGGAGGTAGCGGCCGCCGGTCTCCTGCAGCTGCTCGCTTTCGAGCATCGCCTTGGTCAGTTCTTCGACGAACAGCGGCACGCCGTCGGTCCGTTCGACGATCTGATCGAGAAGCTCCTGCGGCAGCGCCTTGCCGCCGGTGATGTGGCCGACGAGCGTCGCCCGTTCGCGCTGCGACAGCCGATTGAGCGTGACCATCGTGACATGAGATTGACCGCTCCATGACGGCTGATAGTCCGGGCGGAACGTGATGACGAGAAGGATCGGCAACGTTTGCAGGCGCTCGATTGTCAGCGTCAACAATTCGAGCGACGTCGGATCGGCCCAGTGCACGTCCTCGAATAAAATCAGCACCGGCCCGGGCCGCGTCAGCGCCTCGAGCTGTTCAAGGAGTGCGTTGAGGAGCCTCCGGCGCTTGCGCTGCGGATCCATGTCGGCCGCGTCCGGGGAACGGCCGTCGGTCAGGCCCAAAAGCTCCACGAATAGCCCGACGTCGGCTGCGGCGATTCCGGCCTCCGGCGTCAAGACCGCTTCAAGCTTGGAGCGCCGCTCGGCATGCGTGTCATTCGGAACGAAATGCGCGGCGTGCTGTAAGTGTCCCAGGATCGGCTGCAGCGCGCTGCCCTGGTGATGCGGCTGACAGAAATAGCGCAGGCAGGCATGCGCTTCGCTCTTGACGGTGTCCTCCAGCGCCGCGGTGAGGCGCGATTTGCCGATGCCGGGCTCGCCGGCAAGCAGCACCACACGGCCTTCGCCGCCCTTGATCTGCTGCCAGCGGCGCAGCAGCAGATCCATTTCCTCCTCGCGGCCGATCAGCGGCGTGCGGTTGGCGGCCCGCAAAGATTCGAAGCGGCTCGCAATCGTGCGTTCGCGCACCACCCGCCAGGCGCCGACCGGCTCCTGGCAAAGCCTTTGAGCGCCGTCGGCGCGATGGTCTCGTACTCGAACAGATCGCCGGCGAGACGGCGCGTGGTGGCGTCGATCACCGCGGTATTCGGCGCCGCGGCCGATTGCAGGCGTGCCGCGAGGTTCGGCGTCTCGCCGACGACGTTTCGCTCCTGGACCTCGCCGGCGCCGACAAGCTCGCCGACCACCACCAGGCCGGTGGCGATGCCGACGCGCACCTGATGCCGCGTCGCTTGGAAGAGCTGCGCGATGGCGTCGACCAAAACCAGCGCCGCGCGCACGGCATTTTCGGCGTCGGCTTCGTGCGCTTCCGGATAGCCGAAATAAACCAGCACGCCATCGCCCATATATTTGGCGACATAGCCGCCGAAGCGGGTGACCACGTCGGCGGCGCATTTGTGGTAGGCGGCGATGACCTCGCGCAAATCCTCCGGGTCGAGGCGGGTGGAGAGCGCCGTCGAGCCGACCAGGTCGCAGAACATCACGGTGAGCTGGCGGCGTTCGGCTGCGGTGGCGGCGCGCGCGACGGGCGGCGCGGGCGGCAGCGCGCCGGCGCGGGGGAGGGGGCCGGCGCCGCGGCTTCACCGAGCTTGGCGCCGCATTGCGCGCAAAACTTCGATCCGGCCGGATTGGCATGGCCGCAGGCCGCGCAGTTCAACGCCTGCGGCGCGCCGCATTGCGGGCAGAAGCGGGCTTCGCCGGGAATATCCTTTCCGCAGCTCGGGCAGGCTTTGGTATTCGCCATGGGAGAGATCATATCGCGCGGCTGTTACACACGTCATCTCAAGCCGCTCGCAACGGCGGCAGCAAAGCGCGCTATGTCGCCTTTCCAACGCGACAAGGCGACACGGGCCGGCTATAAACCCGAAAATCTTGGCATCGAGCATCTGGGGGAGGTCATGCAGCGCAAGGTCATCATCTCATGCGCGGTCACCGGCTCGGCCGACACCCCCGGGCGCAACCCGGCCGTGCCGGTGACGCCCGAACAGATCGCCAATTCGGCGCTCGATGCCGCCAAGGCAGGCGCTGCGATCGTGCACATTCATGTGCGCGATCCGAAAACCACCAAGCCCAGTATGGCTACGGCGCATTATCGCGAAGTCGTGGAGCGGATCAGGGCAAGCGGCAGCGAGGTGCTGATCAACCTGACCACCGGGCCCGGCGCGCGCTTCACGCATGACGAACGCGACCCATCGAAGCCCGGTCCCGACAGCGTACTGAAATCTCCCGAAGAGCGCGTGCGCCACGTCGTCGAACTCAAGCCCGACATTTGCAGCCTCGATATGGGCAGCCTCAACATGGGCGACCGCGTGTTCGTCAACACGCCCAATCATCTGCAGGCGATGGCGACGGCGATCAAAGCTGCCGGCGTGATGCCCGAGCTCGAAGTATTCGAGACCGGCCATCTGTTGCTCGCCAAGCGCTTCATCGAGCAGGGCACCGTCAAGCCGCCGGGCATGTTCCAGATCTGCTTGGGCATTTCCTGGGGCCAACCGGCGACGCCCGAGGCGATGAGCTACATGCGAAACCTGCTGCCGCCGGATTCGCCCTGGTTCGCATTCGGCATTTCGCTGCATCAGTTTCCCATGGTGGCGCAGACCGTGCTGCTCGGCGGCCATCCGCGCGTCGGGCTCGAAGACAACATTTATCTGGAAAAGGGCAAGCTCGCGCCGAGCAACGCGGCGCTGGTCGAGAAGGCGGGCAAGATCATCGAGGTGCTCGGCGATCACGTCGCCACGCCCGCGGAGGCGCGGCGGATTCTCGGATTGGCGCCGACCAACGCGTGACTGCAAACGGCGCGCACGCGCAATTCCGCAAAGGAACGTCCATGACCATCCGCGTCGCCGCTATCGAAGTCAGCCACTGGCACGCGCTCAACGATGCCGCCTATCTCCGTCATCTTATCGCCATGCCGGATGTGGAGCTGGTCGCCATCCAGGATTCCGACGCCAGTCTCGTCGCAAAGCGCGCGGCCGAGGTGGGCAACCCGCCGACCTACACCGACTACCGCAAAATGCTGGAGCTCACCCGCCCCGACTTTGTTGTGGCGCTCGGGCGGCATAGCCAGATGGCCGCGATTGCGCATGACCTGCTCGATGCCGGCTATCCGTTCCTGATGGAAAAGCCGATGGGGATCAGCGCGGCGGAAGTGGAGCAAGTCGCCGCGAAAGCGGCGAAACAAAAAGCGTTCGTCGCCGTCCCTTTGGCGCAACGCTACGGCGCCTTCGCCAAGCGCGCCCGCGAACTTCTCGCCGCAAAGCGCTTCGGCCCGCTGTCGCATATCTACGTACGGATCAATCGCCCGGCGCCGCCACGCTATCCGGCATGGGACTGCGCCTGGATGCTCGATCCCGCCGAAGCCGGCGGCGGAGCCTTGCGCAATCTCGGCCCGCACGGCTTGGACATGTTCCTGCACCTGACCGGCGAGGAGGCGCAGGTGACGGGAGCGCAGCTGAGCCGGCGCGCGCATGATTGTCGCGTCGAGGACTACGCCTCGGTCATGCTCCGCTCGGCAAGCGGCATTCTCGGCACCGTCGAAGTCGGCAATGTGTTTCCGCGCGACGGCACCGACGGCGAATGGAAAATCGCTGGCCGCGACGCCATTCTCACCATGAAGGACAACGTCGTGAAGCTCGCCACCGCCGAGGGCGATCAAAACCTCACCGGCACCGATTTGACCGCGCCCTATTTCACCGCGGTGCGCGATGCGCTCGATCACTGGCAGGCGGGCAAAGCGCCGCCGATCGGCGTGCAGGATTGTTTGCGCGCGGTGCGGCTGATCGATCAGGCTTACGGGCGCGCGAGAGCTTCGACCGTCCAGTAATCCGACCTGTTGATTTGGACTATCGCTTTGCTGCTGAAAGTTAATTCGGCGTGCATGTAATTGTGCGAGAATTCTGTCCGTCTTTGTAGTCGAAAACTATGGGCGGAATGGATTGACCGACGGTCCAGTCGGTCCATTCTATTGCAACCGCATATACGCCGGCTTGGTCAATTATAGACGTGGGAACTAGATTTGGTGGATTCGCTGGAGAAGCAAAATAGCAAATCAGTTGATTCACTCCGCCAGGACTGCGGCCGTCACATTCGCCAAACAACGTAGCCGAAAAGTCTTGCCTGCATTTGCCGACCTCGGCTGTTAAGCTCGCCGTAGTATCCACTGGACAACTGAAGTCACTTTGGGAGCCTGCCTTGGCAATGAATTCGCATTGGAAGGTCGCCGCATGAGCAAATCCCTCCACAGCCAAAATGAATAAGACCGACAGGGAGATCGCACGCATGAGGCCTCCTCCGTACTTACCGCCAACAAGCCGACGTGCTGCTTTCCCCATGGGGGGCCAGCTATCACTTTGCGCCGGGGCAAACCTCAATGGCGCACGCTCCACTCGCGCAAGTCCAGTGCGCGCAACGGGAGACGCCATCGCTACAGACCTGGCAGATTTTCGGCAGTGGACCTTTGCAATCGCTGGCCTTTGAACAACTTTGCGCCTTCTGCGGACTTGATTGTGCGTTCGTTGACGTACTGTTGCCCAGAATTAGAATTAGCCCCACGGTCAAAATCAAAAAAAATCGAATTCCCGATATCGCGCTCATGCCTTCCTCCCCAAAATTCTTGTCGGTGTTGCCCACGTTTTCACAGGTCCAACGATTACTGCCGCGGTTACTTGCCTTGCTTCATTTCGATGTTAGGAGCACCGTATCGAATAATCAACCATAAATTGCGTACATAAACACCTTGGCTAAAAACTTTGCGGTGCAGTTTGGAAATGATCTTTTGCTACTCCGGGCGGAATCCGCGGGCGCAAGCACCGACAGCAAAAGGCCCGGGATTGCTCCCGGGCCTTCGCATGTCCACGTCGCCTGACGTGTAGAGTTAGAAGTCCATGCCGCCGCCGCCACCCGGCATCGGAGGCATTGCGTCTTTCTTCTTCGGCAGCTCGGCCACCATCGCCTCGGTGGTGATGAGCAAACCGGCGACCGAAGAGGCGCCTTGCAGAGCCTGGCGCACGACCTTGGTCGGGTCGATGATGCCCTTCTTGACCATGTCGACGTATTCGCCGCCCTGGGCGTCGAAGCCGTAGCCGTAGGTCGAGTTCTCGAGGATCTTGCCGACGATGACGGAACCGTCTTCACCGGCATTGATGGCGATCTGGCGGGCCGGCGCGGACAGCGCCTTGCGCACGATATCGACGCCGTGCTTCTGGTCCTCGTTCGCGGTGCGCACTTTCTTGAGCGCCTCGCTGGCGCGCAGGAGTGCAACGCCGCCGCCCGGAAGAACGCCCTCTTCGACCGCGGCGCGGGTCGCATGCATCGCGTCGTCGACGCGATCCTTGCGCTCCTTCACCTCGACCTCGGTGGCGCCGCCGACGCGGATCACCGCGACCCCGCCCGCGAGTTTTGCCAGCCGCTCTTGCAGCTTCTCGCGGTCGTAGTCGGAGGTGGTCTCCTCGATCTGCGCCTTGATCTGGGTGATGCGGTCTTCGATGTCCTTCTTCTTGCCGCCGCCGTTGACGATCGTCGTGTTTTCCTTGTCGATCATCACCTTTTTGGCTTTGCCGAGCATGGCGATCGTGACGTTCTCGAGCTTGATGCCGAGATCCTCGCTGATCGCCTGGCCGCCGGTCAGCACTGCGATGTCCTGCAGCATGGCCTTGCGGCGATCGCCGAAGCCCGGCGCCTTCACCGCCGCGACCTTGAGGCCGCCGCGCAACTTGTTGACGACGAGCGTGGCAAGCGCCTCGCCCTCGACGTCTTCCGCAACAATCAGAAGCGGCTTGCCGGTCTGCACCACCGCCTCAAGCAGCGGCAGCAGCTCGTTGAGCGCCGACAGCTTCTTCTCGTTGATGAGAATGTAGGGGTCTTCCATCTCAACGCGCATCTTGTCGGCGTTGGTGATGAAGTAGGGCGAGATGTAGCCGCGGTCGAACTGCATGCCTTCGACCACGTCGAGCTCGGTCTCGAGGCTCTTGGCCTCTTCCACCGTGATCACGCCTTCGTTGCCGACCTTTTCCATCGCCTTGGCGAGGTAGTCGCCGATTTCCTTGTCGCCGTTGGCGGAGATGGTGCCGACCTGGGCGATTTCGGCGTTGGAGGTGACCTTCTTGGAGTTCTTCTTCAGCTCCTCGACCACGGTCTCGACCGCGAGGTCGATGCCGCGCTTGAGGTCCATCGGGTTCATGCCGGCGGCAACCGCCTTGGAACCCTCCTTGACGATCGCGGCGGCGAGCACGGTCGCAGTCGTGGTGCCGTCACCGGCGATGTCGGAGGTTTTCGAGGCGACCTCGCGCACCATCTGCGCGCCCATGTTCTCGAACTTGTCCTCAAGCTCGATTTCCTTGGCGACGGTGACGCCGTCCTTGGTGATGCGGGGAGCGCCGAACGATTTGTCCAGCACGACGTTGCGGCCCTTGGGGCCGAGCGTCACTCTCACCGCATTGGCGAGAATGTCGACGCCGCGCAACATCTTGTCGCGTGCATCGACTGAAAATCTGACTTCCTTGGCAGACATTTGATGTTTCTCCTGAAACTATGTTTGCTTGTTCCTCGTCATCACCGGGCTTGACCCGGTGATCCATGCTGCCGTCGAGGCCCCATGGATGGCCGGGTCAAGCCCGGCCATAACGAATGAGAGTTACGCGGCTTTCCTTCTTGCGACCTGCTCGTCGAGCACGCCCATGACGTCGGACTCCTTCATGATCAGGAGTTCCTGGCCGTCGATCTTGACCTCGGTGCCCGACCATTTGCCGAACAGCACGCGGTCGCCGACCTTGATGTCGATCGGGATCAGCTTGCCCGCCTCGTCGCGGCCGCCGGGGCCGACGGCGATGACTTCGCCCTGCGAGGGCTTTTCCTTGGCGGTGTCGGGAATGATGATGCCGCCGGTGGTTTTTTCCTCGGCATCGATGCGCCTGACGACGACGCGGTCGTGAAGCGGACGAAACTTCATGGTGTCCTCCTAAGTTATTGAAAACGAAGACGTTTGTGAGTGTTGCAGCGGCCGTTGAAGAGTCCCTCGGCAGACCGCTTGATGCTGAATTGGGGCGTGGTCTTTGTGCCCACAAGAGGTCTCTCAAAATTATTTAGCACTCCACGGAACTGATTGCCAACAGGCACGCCGGGCGCGCGTTTCCGATTGGTTAATGACGACGGCCGCAGCGGCGGCCGTTGTGGCCGCCCACGCTGGCAACGGGCGCCCACGAGGGGCGCCCCTACGTCCCATGCTCTAGCGCAACCGGGCGCTGTTAGCAGGGCTGGAACGATGCTGCTAGTGCCCTGAAAGTAAACAATTTATTCAAACTTGGGGCTTGTAATAGACGAGCGAGTCTCGAAACATTCCCGTGCCGGGATTGGAGGACACTATGGTGTCACAAGAGTTTCGCAGTCAGCTCGAAGGCTACGGCCTGACCACCGCCAACATCCTGTACCGGCGGCCCGATCATCCCTGGCTGTTACAGACTTACGTCTGGCAGGATTACGACCTCTGCCCGAACTTTCCGGTCCTGAACAAATTCCTCAATTTCTGGCTGGAGAAGCTCGAAGGCCCGCTGCACTCGGTGACGGTGGCGCATGCGCGGCTGATCAAGCCGGCCGAGATCCGCGCCATCGACGGCGAGTTCAGGCTGCACTGAGGTCAGGAACCAGGCATCAGTGATCATGGATCAAAAAGCTGCCATCCTTGATACCTGATCCCTGATTAACTGATCCCTGGCGTCAGCACGCCCACGATCGCGCCGAGCAAACACGTCGTCAGCGTGCCCGACACGATCGATTTTAAGCCGAGCGAGACCACCTCGTAGCGTTTCTCCGGGCACATGGTCGAAAGGCCCGCGATCATGATGCCGAGCGAGCCGAAATTGGCGAAGCCGCACATCGCGTAAAGCATGATCAATCTTGAACGCGGATCGAGCGCGCCTGTCCGGCAGCGCCGCGAGCTGCAGATAGGCGACCAGCTCGTTGAGGATGGTTTTTATGCCCATCAGGCCGCCCGCGGTCACCGCCTGCGACCACGGAATGCCCATCAGCCAGCACACCGGCGCCATGACCCAGCCGAGCGCGCGCTGCAGCGTCAGCGTCGCGCCGAGAAAATCCGGCAGGAGCCCGAGGATGGCGTTGGCGAGGTGCACCAGCGCCACGAACACGATCAGCATGGCGACGATGTTGAGGAGGAGTTCGAGGCCTGCGCCGGTGCCTTTGACGATGGCGTCCATGGTGCTGCCGGCGACCTGCTCGACCTCGTCGAAACTGCCGCCGGTATGCCGCTCGTCGGGATCGGGCACCATGATCAGGCTGATGAGGATCGCCGCCGGCGCGCCGAGCACCGAGCAGACCACGATATGGCCCGCGGCGTCCGGGATGGCGTTGGCAAGTATCGTCGCATAAAGCACGAAGACGGTGCCGGCGATGCCGGCCATGCCGCCGGTCATGACGATAAACATTTCGCTGCGCGTGAGCTGCGCCAGATAGGGCCGGATGAATAGCGGCGCCTCGACCTGGCCGACGAAAATATTGGCCGCGGTCGACAGCCCGGCGGCGCCGCCGACGTCGAGCGTTTTTTCCAGCGCCCAGGAAAATCCGCGCACGACCGGCGGCATGATGCGCCAGTAGAACAACAACGACGACAGCACGCTCATCACCAGCACGACCGGCAGCGCCTGGAAACCGAGAATGAATTCCGCGCCCGGCGTTTTGAGATCGAAGGGCAGCGGGCCGCCGCCGACATAACCGAACACGAACGACGTGCCGGCTTTGGTCGCGTCCGCGATCGCATCGACCGCGCGGTTGATGAAGCCGAAGGCGATCGCGGTCTGCGGCACTTTCAGCATCAACAGCGCCAGGCCGAATGTCACGGCAAGCCCCGTGACCACCGGCCGCCACGGCACCGCGCGGCGGTTTTCGCTGATGGTGAAGGCGATGGCGAGGATGGCGAACACGCCGAGGGCGGATTGCAGATTGAGCATTTCCGATAAAGCCCCGATTCCCCCAATGGAAGTGTATACTCATTGAAGGAGCAGAAGTGATGCGCTACGCGATCGTTATCGAAAAGGCCGGCGGCAATTTTTCCGCTTACGTCCCGGATCTGCCCGGCTGCGTCGCAACCGGCGCGACGATTCCCGAGGTAGAAACCGAAATCCGCGAAGCGATCCGGTTTCACATCGATGGATTGAAGGCGGACGGCGCCGCCGTGCCGGCGCCGACGAGCATCGCGGAATACATCGAGGCGTAAGGCGGATTTCTATGCTTCGTCTCCCCTTGCGGGAGAGGTCGCCCACCGAATACGGGCGGGTGAGGGGCTTTCTCATTCGTCATGCGCGGGCTTGACCCGCGCATCCATGTGGTCGGAACGCTCGCGTTACTGCGCGGTCGCATTCGCTGCACTTCAGCATGGACCGCCAGGTCAAGCCCGGTGGTGACGAGGGAAAGGGGCGTCCGTGCGTAGCCGCCGCCCCGCGCACTCCCTCTCCCCTTGCGATAGAGGGTCAGGGTGAGGTGTTATTTAATCTTAAAGGCCTCTCCTCGCTGCCGGTGACTTCAGCCACATCTCCCGCTTTGCCGAGAAGAACGCGCTTCGAGGGCTAGATGCGCAGCCAATCGGAAAAGTTGCGGCGTCTCAAAGCGCAATTATATTAGGTGCCGGTCCGTCGACAAACTTAAACCTGGGAGGGAATCAAATGGCAAAGAAGCAAAAAACCAAGGCGCGGCGATATCGGTCTGCGCGAATTGATGGCAAGATCGGCTCGCTGGAGAATCGAATTGCAAGAGATTATGGACTGCCGCGGGGAAGTGTGATGCTCGTCGGGCCCGATGGCAAAGACAAACGTTCTGATGCGTCGGTAAAGAGCCTGCTTGCCGAATGGTAAACTCCAATTCGTGATCGAGTGCTAGTCAGCAACCTTAGCGGCGAAGATACAAGGCTCTCCCGTGGCAGGCGCTGCAAGAACAGGCCACCAAAACGGGTGGCCTGACCATCCCAGTTCTTTGGTGCCTACTTGCTGCAACAAAACGAGCGCAGGAGAGCTTCTTGCTGGATCGACGACCTTTTGCCGAAGGGCCGTACCAAGGATCGATAGACCAGATTTGTCTCCGGATTTTTCCCGCGAAAGCCGCCGGCCTGTTTCTGCGAGCAACAGTACTTCCCTTCGCTTCCCGTTCTCCACGCTTGTGAAATACTTCAACAATCCCCGCATCGCTTCCCACTCGAAGGTGTCATCTGCGATATCGAATGATGCAGCACTAGCATCTAAAATCTCAAACGCGACACTCTGATCTATTTTTGCGTATATTTGCTTATCTCGAATGGCGGGCGGTATCAGAGCATCGATACGGGCCTGTGCGTCTCGCATTGGTTTGCCCGTACGAGTTTGAAAGCCGGTGGGCAAATAGAAGCCATTCGGTCGTATAGGTACGACCTTACTGAGAAGTATTTTATTGGGAGCACAAGGCCGCACGGCGCCCGTTTGGCCTGCACCCGGTTCCGCAGACACCGAGTTAGGTGTTTTGATGGAACCGGAGGTGTGTCATGGAGAGACGGAAGTTTACACGCGAGTTCAAGCTTGAGGCTGTGCGGCTGATCAAAGAGCGGGGCGTGTCGTATGCCCAGGCCTCGCACGATCTCAGTGTGCATCAGTCACAGTTGCGCGGTTGGGTGAAGGCGCTTGCAGATGATCCGCAGCATGCCTTTCCTGGCCAAGGTCAGATGAAGCCCGAGCAGCTGGAGATCGCGCAGCTCAAGCGCGAGGTGATCAGGCTGAAGGCGGAGCGGGACATCCTAAAAAAAGCCGCGGCCTACTTCGCGAAGGAAATCGACGTGAAGTTCGGTTTTATTGCGAAGCACCGGGGGATCTGGCCGGCGGGATGGTTGTGCGAGGCGCTCGGTGTCTCGCGGGGTGGGTTCTATGCCTGGCTGACACGACCGCGCAGTCGGCGCAGCCAGAGCGATGAAGAGCTCAGCGCGAAGGTTCGCGCCAGCTTCCTCGCCAGCGATCGAACCTATGGCGCCAGGCGGGTGTGGCACGACATGCTGGCGGAGGGTGTGTCGTGTGGATTGCATCGGATCGAGCGTTTGATGCGGCTACAGGCTCTCAAAGCCCGTCCGCGACGGCGTCGACTGCCGCCCGATCTGGGTGAGCGGCAGGTCGCCGCCGTCGCTCCCAACGTGCTCAACCGCAGCTTCGACGCGCCCGCTCCCAACCGCAAATGGATTGCCGACTTCACGTATGTGTGGACAGCGGAGGGCTGGCTCTATGTGGCTGCCGTCATCGATCTGTTCTCACGGCGCGCGGTCGGCTGGTCGATGAGTGCTGAGATGACGGCCCAGCTCGTGACCGACGCGCTGGTGATGGCAATCTGGCGCAGGGGCAAACCCGATGCGCTACTGCATCACTCCGATCGCGGTAGCCAGTACACCAGCGAGCAGTTCCAGAAGCTGATGTCAGATCACGGTGTTGTCTGCTCGATGAGCCGTTCGGGCAATGTCTGGGACAATGCGGCGATGGAGAGCTTCTTCTCCTCGCTGAAGACCGAGCGCACAGCGCGAAAAACGTATCGGACGCGCGACCAAGCCAAGGCTGATGTGTTCGACTACATTGAATGCTTCTATAATCCGAAACGCCGGCACTCGACGATCGGATATCTAAGTCCCGTGGAGTTCGAAATGCAGGCGGGATTCGCTTAGGCGCGTGTCAACCGAACCGGGTGCAGGCCAAAGCGTCGAGCCACGCTCTCGGACATAGTGAAACAAAATCAGTTTGGAGAGCCTGGCACAGCAGCTTTGAAACCGAGCGACTTCTGGCGATGATGACGACCGCTCATCGAAAGAAAATTCATCGATCAAAGAGAGGTGGCCGGCTTGCTGTGGGAACAATTTATCGCCGAATGCGAAGGGTTAAAAATGGCACAGCGAAACAGCGCGCCGAGGTGCGCTTCGATGATATTGCAGGTTGCCTTAGGACCCCTGCTGGCGGATCGAGCCGCCAGATCATCGTTAGCGTAGGCCAGAATAAAGTCCGCACTCGGCTTTTGGCGATTAAGGAGGGTGCCAAACTTATGGGATTGCCAATAAGCTATGGCCTCCCGAAAAACTACTATGAAGCTTTTCGCGTGATCGGTGACGGCCTAGCTGTTCCCTTGGTGCGTTTCCTTTCGTCGCGATTGCTCTTGCCGTTAGTAAAAGCATAGCTTCTGTTGGCATGAGGAACGTTAGCGAAGACCGCCGAAATCGCTCGGCGATTATGAGGGCTGTAAAAGGGCGCGATACGAGCCCAGAGTTAGCCGTCCGGAAGATGCTCTGGTCCATTAAACCTGGCTACAGAGTTCATCGCAAAGATATTTTAGGCTGTCCCGATATAGCCTTCGTGAGCCAGAAGTTGGCGGTTTTCGTGAACGGTTGTTTCTGGCACGGCCACAATTGTCGACGTGGCGCGCGCATTCCAAAGTCTAATAAAGGATATTGGATCGAGAAGATTTCTCGAAACCGTGCGCGAGACAAAGAAGTTCGGAAGGCATTGCGAAGAAATGGCTGGCATATACTAACAGTTTGGGAGTGCCAGCTAAGAAACCCTTCCATTTTAGAGGTGGCTTTGCGTTCATTCGTAAGAACCGCGTGAAGGAGTCACTGCTTCACTGGTAAAGCCAAATCGTTGTTGGATGGTCCCTCGAATGCGTCATTAATTTCGCACCTGAGTATGACGTTCGTCACCCCACAAACCCGCGCAGCCTCTGTCCCGCCTTCCGCGCCCCCACTTTATCGAGCCGTCCGATGCGGCGGTCAATCCGGCTTGGCTCTGTTTTTTGTTGGAGCATGATCTTATCCGAAAACCGGATTCCACTTTTCGGGATTATGCTCTTGCGACGGCGCCAGTAATCCGGCGCGGTCAAGATTCGGTGATCGCGATGTCGTCGGTCGTCATGCCCGCGCCGAGTTTCCGCAACACCGTTTCAACAGGGATGCGGGTGCCGCGGATCACGGGCTTGCCGCCCATAATTTCGGGATTGATCTCGATCCGATCGTGAGCCATTGGCACTTCGGGTTTTCTCTTTGAAAAAACCCTACCGATAGCGCTCAGCATCGCTCTTAATATTGCGTGGCAGCGCGGCCGTGGGAAGCAATCTGCGCTTTTGACGCCTTCCCCCGCAAATGGTTGCGCCTGATCGTAAAAGCCGCGCCGAGGAAGTTCGTCACGATCCAGACGGCCGCGGCCCCAAGCAATAGGTAGCTATGGCTGATCATCGCTGACGGACTCCAATGACTGCGGCGATAATCCAAGCGATACCGCCAAGGGTTCCAACTCCGCCGCCTATAGCGGCCATTTCATTAACAAAAGTAGGCGCTGAAAAGTACAAAACCAAGAGTGCATAAGCCGTTATCGTTGCCGCCATTGTACAGAGCATGGCCGCTATGAGGTTCCACGCCTCCGCACTCACCGTGTCCGCTCCCGTTTTCTCCCCGTCCAAATATAGGAGTAGGGCAGCCCAAGATGCAATCCGCGGTAATAGGACGCATTTTTTGCACGATAGTTGTGTTGTGTCTCCATTGGAGCGACAGGGATTGACATTGGTTACTGTTTTGGTTACATTCCAGCGAATCAAAGAATCCCGCTCATTCAAGGACGCCTTTCGCGAAGGTATTCGGGAATGCGGAGCGGGTGCGGTGGCCGCGGGCGGGAGGATACGGCCCGTTCCCCGGCCGGCTCGGGCATCATGCCTGCCGATACTACGATCGGCGCGTGAGGTGCTCACTGGACTGGGACAGGCGAAGGCGGGCAACACCCGCTCAGACCACGTCCCAGGAAGCATGGCCTGAGTTGCGCCTTGGGTGACGTAAGTCCCCTCGGCGAGAGCCGCGGTGGGACGCCGACAGGCGATCGTGCCCCGTCTGGGCACGAGCCGCATCGCAAGATGCGGAGGATGGTCATCAGCGTCTGTCGGCGTTCCGCTTCCTTTTTGCTAAAGCGGCGAAGGGAAGAAGAGAAAAGCCCCCAAGATCGTGCGGGGCAGGAATTTGAAAGCGGTGAGTTGACGGCTCGGGCGAAAAATCGCGCCGCGAGAACGGGACTGCTTTATCCGCCCCCGCGAAGCGGGGGAGGGGGACCACGCGAAGCGTGGTGGAGGGGGCGTCTGAGATGGAGCTTCGTTGTCGTTGCAGAAGGATCGTCGCGGCCAGCGCCCCTCCCACCGCGCTCCGCCGTAGCCGACGCTCCGCGTCGGCGTTCTTTACGTCAAGCACGGCGGCCGAAGGCCGCCTATGCCCCCTCCCCGCTACCGCGGGGCGGGATGAGGTGCGCGCCCGCGTAACTGCCAAGGAGGACATCATGCGCCAAACCACGCCGAAGCTGACAACCGCGCGCTATGCGGACCGCTTCGAGGCCGAGACCGCGCGTCAGCAGCGCCGCTATTGCGACGCTTTCGAAACCTGGCGGCGCTGCGGGCAGAGCGCATGCCAACGCAACCGCACCTGCCGCGGCGATCAGCGCGCTTGTCTCAAGCGCGCCCTCGGCGTCGCGCCCCGCGAGCAGCAACGACAGGCCCGGTTGGATATCTTGGCGGCGACGCCTAAGAATATCGGCGGGCCGGAACGCGCGGTGCGGCTGTTAATGCCGTGCGATTTTTACGATGGGACCGCCGACCGCTACGTCATCCAGGAGCTCAAACGGCTGCGTAAGAGCGGCAAAATCGTGCAAGGAGGCGACAATGTTCATACGCTTCGACTTCGGCTCGTTGACGCTGGACGTTGAAACGCTCGACACGCCGACGGGCAACGCGATCGCTAAGGCGCTGCCGATCGCGGCTTCGGCGCTGACCTGGGGCGAAGAGGTCTATTTCGAGATACCGGTGAAGGTCGCGCGCGAAAAAGATGCGCGGGCGGTGGTCACGCCGGGCGAGATCGCCTATTGGCCGGACGGCCACGCCATCGCCATCGGCTTCGGCCGCACGCCGATTTCGAAAGGCGACGAGACGCGGCTGGCGAGCCCCTGCAATATCTGGGCGAAAGCGCTCGGCGACGTGAAGACGCTCGCCAAGGTGCGCGCCGGCACCAAGATCAGGGTAACGCTACGCGATTAAGTGTTGGGCCGATTGACCCGCCGCGCCAGCGAAATCATCAAATCCCAGGCGTTGCGGATATTGATGACCAGCAGCAGCAGCGCCGCGCCGGCCAACAGGTTCAGCCCGGCGGTCTTTTCTTCGAACAGAAGCAGCGCCACGACCAGGCCCGCCGCGTAGCAGAGCATCGGAATGAAGCCATAGCACAACCGGTCGGGAAGATCGGAAATGGGATTGCGGTGTACGCGGACCGCAATGACGATCGAATAGATCACGCTGCCGATCGAAGCGACACCGATCACCAGCCCGAAGGATTCCCAGGTTTGTGTCGGGACGAGTGCGATCAGGCTGAGAAACAGGACATTGGCATAGTGGAACACGACCGGGCTCATATAGGTGCCGGTATTTTTTCGGCTCTCCGGATCCGGCGTCAGCACGCCGGTGCCAATCGAGACGGCAACGAAAAGCAACGCGATCAGCGCGGCCGAGGCGGTGCCGAGAAGCCCATAAAATTCGTGCCAGTCTTCCAACACGCGGAATTATCCCCGCCCGACGAACGGCATCAGGTTCGCCATCACGGTCATGAACAGCACATTGGTGTCGAGCGGCAGGCTCGCCATGTAAACCACGGCGCGGCCGACGTCGTCGGCGGCCATGCGCGCTTCGATTTTCTTCGTTCCGTCGGGTTGCGGCACGCCGTCGCCCTGCACCATGCGGTCGGTGAGCGGCGTTGCCGCATTGCCGATATCGATCTGGCCGCAGCAGATGTCGTAGCCGCGGCAATCGAGCGCGGTCTGTTTGGTCAGTCCGGTGACCGCGTGCTTGGTCGCGGTATAGGCGGCGGAGCCCGGCCGCGGCGTATGCGCCGAGATCGAGCCGTTATTGACGATGCGGCCGCCGCGCGGGCTTTGCGCTTTCATGATTTTGATCGCTTCCTGGGTGCACAGAAAGACGCCGGTGAAATTGGTGGCGACGACGGCCTGCCATTTGTCGAGCGGGATTTCCTCGATCGGCATTGCCGGCGCGCCGATGCCGGCGTTGTTGAAGAGGAGGTCGAGCCGGCCGTAGGTCTCCTTGGTTTTGGCGAACAGCGATTTGATCGAGGCCGGATCGGCGACGTCGGCAGTAACCGGCAAGGCTTCGCCGGGCGTCTGCGCGCCTTCCTTGGCGACCGCTTCGAGCATGTCCTTGCGCCGGCCGGCCAGCACCACGGCATAACCTTCGCGCATCAGCGCCAGCGTCACCGCCCGGCCGACTCCGGTGCCGGCTCCCGTCACCAATGCAATTTTACGTCCGGCCATCGTTACCTCCCTGATCTCTATCCCAGTGAGGCAATATCACCTCTCCCCGCGCGCGGGGAGAGGTCGAGTGAGCGAAGCGAGCGAGGGTGAGGGGGCGGTGCCGCGGTTCTGAGCCCAGCCGAAACGCCCCCTCATCCCAACCTTCTCCCCGCACGCGGGGAGAAGGAGGAGGACGCTCAGCTCGCCAGCGCGACTTCGAGGTCCGGGCTGCCGACGCGATATTCATCGGGCGACGCGAGGCGGTGATCGATCTCGTTCGCCGGGCCCGGTTTGCCGAAGCGGAAGCCTTGCATCGAATGCACGCCCGCGGCGCGCAGGAACAGATGCTGCTCGGCGGTCTCGACGCCTTCCGCGGTCACCTTCATGCCAAGGCCGCGGCCGAGACTGACCACGGCATGGACGATAGCGGCGGCGTCGGGCGCCTTCTCGATCGAGCGCACGAAGCTCGAATCGATCTTGAGCTTGTCGAACGGGAAGCGCCGCAGATAGAGCAGGCTCGAATAGCCGGTGCCGAAATCGTCGAGCGCGAAGCGCACGCCGATGGCTTTGAGCCGCAGCATCGAGAGTTCCGCCGTCTCGAGGTTGCCGAGGAGCGTGCTCTCGGTCAGTTCCAGTTCGAGCCGGTTGGCGTCGAAATCGGTCTCGGTGAGGATGCGCTCGACCAGTTCGACGAAGTCGGAGCGGCGGAATTGCAGCGGCGAGACGTTGACGGCGATCGTCAGTCCCGGCCAGTTCCTGCCGTCGAGGCAGGCGCGGCGCAGCATCCACTCGCCAAGCTCGATGATGAGGCCGGAATGCTCGGCAATCGGAATGAAGCGCGAGGGCGGAATCTCGCCGTGGGTCGGATGCGTCCAGCGCGCCAGCGCCTCGACCCCGACGACGGTGTCGCCCGAGACATTGACGATTGGCTGATAGGCGGCGCGCAATCCGTCGTTCTGGATGGCCTGGAGAAGATCGCCTTCCAGCAATTTGCGGTTCGACAGGTCGGCGTCCATCGCCGCGTCGTAGATGCACGCGCGATTTCGGCCTTCATTCTTGGCGCGGTAGAGCGCCATGTCGGCGTAGCGCAGAATATCGGTGGCGTCGCCGACGCGGCGGTCGATCACGGCGATGCCGATCGAGGCGCCGATGATGATGTTGTGGCCGCTGATCGAGTAGGGCGCGCAGACGGCGGCGATAATGCGCCCGGCGATGGCCTGCAGCGAATAGGAATCCGACGCGCAGGTGGTGATGATGGCGAATTCGTCGCCGCCGAGCCGCGCCACCAGATCGTCGCCGCGCATGACGCGGCTCAGCCGCTGCGTGACGTTGAGGATGAGCTCGTCGCCGATGTGGTGGCCGAGCGTATCGTTGACGTCCTTGAAATGATCGAGGTCGATGTAGAAGACCGCCGCGGTAAGACCTCCGCCGCGCACGTCGACGATGGTCTGCTCGAGCCGCTCGCCGAAATAAATGCGGTTGGGCAGTCCGCAAACCGGATCGTGCAGCGCCAGATGACGCAATTGCTGCTCACCGGCGGCAAGTTCCGCCGCGCTGCGCCGCATATAACGGATGCCGAGACCGACGAGCAGCGCGAACCCGGCCAACGCCACCGCGATGAACGGCACCACGCTCGCCACGATCGCGCCGCCGGGCCGCGTCGGCTTCCAAGCAAAACGCGCGACGACATCGCCCTGCGCGTCGGCAAACGCGATAGCGCGATCGTTGCCGGCTTGTGCCGGAGTGTCGATCACACGCAGGTTGGTCAATTGCAGATGCCCGCCGATCTTATCGAGCAAGCGAGTGCTGATGTATTTCACGGCGAGCACGATCGGAGCATGGTCGTTGCCGTGCGCGAGATCGGCATCGGATCCGATCGCCACGGCGGCGACAAGCGCAGGTTTGCCGAGAAAGTTCTGGACCGCAACAGTGCTGCGGCCTGGGTTTGCGGGATCCTGGCCATCGAGCAAGGAAACGGCGTGGGCCGGCATCGCACTGAGCCGCCCGCGCAAGAACTCAATGCTTGGCGCAAGTCCGGCGGCCAAGTCGCTGGCGGCCAAGTCGTGGCCAAGTCGCTGGCGGCTGCATCGGCGGCAGCGCCGGAATGGGCGTATTCGACGTGATCGTCGGCGTCGACGATCGCCACGACGCCGAAATTGAACTTTGCCAGCCATTGTCCGATGCTCTGATCGGCCCATTGCGGATCGTAGCTGTCACGAATCTTGTCGGTGGCGCGCGGCGTCGCGGCGACGCTTTCGACCAGGCGCAACGCATGCTGCCCGTGATCGGCGATGGACTGTCTGATAAGCTGTTGTTCGGAATTGAACGCGACTTCATCGGCGCGTTGCGCGGAGGTCAGTACCGCGATGACGACGCACACGATCGCCACGACGACGATCACGCCGATCGGCATGACCAGGCGAGCCTGGTCCCACCGCGACCTTTTCTTTTCCCCGGCGATTTGCAGTCGCGCCGAAGGCAACACGCTTGCACCCTTTGGATGTACCGGCCCGCCCGGACCTTAGAGAGCAAAGCTTTCCAATGACTTGCGATATGTTTGCGCGAGCAGGCATGGCGTGTGGCGCGCCCGGTTCCACTCGCCGTCGTTAACGGGGCGTAAACGACGTTTGCAGCTGCTGAGGCGGCTCTCAGCGTTTGTTGAGGTAAGGCGGCCGCGGAATGCCGATATGGGCGGCGCGTAATGCGGCCGACCAGCGTTCCCGCAGGTCGGTGAAGTAGGGCTCTCCTGGCTCGATGCGGTAGATCAGTTCCGGGTCACAGGTGTCGCGCCGCAACACCAAGAGGTCGATAGGCAAGCCGACGGACAGGTTCGAGCGTAGCGTCGAGTCGATGGACACGAGACCGACCTTCAGCGCGTCATAAATGTCCATTTCGTAATTGATGGCGCGGTCGAGGACCGGTTTGCCGTATTTGTGCTCGCCGATCTGGAGATATGGCGTGTCCGTCGTGCATTCGATGAAATTGCCGGCCGAATACACCATGAATAGCCGCATCCGCTCGCCCATGATCTGGCCGCCGAACAGGAATGAGACGTCGAAGTTTACGTCGGACCCTTCCAGCACTTTGCCTTCGGTGGCGTGGATGGTGCGGATGACGTGGCCGACGCGCTGCGCGGCCTGGAACATGGTCGGCGAGTTCATCAGCGTATCGTGTTCGCCGGTTTCAGGGTTGTCGTAGCCTTCGGTCAAGATGCTGACCACCGATTGGCTGACCGACAGATTTCCCGCCGATGCGATCGCCATGACACGCTTCTTCGGATCCTTGAACACGTGCAGCTTGCGGAACGTCGAAATGTTATCGACGCCGGCATTGGTTCGTGTGTCCGCGAACATCACGAGCCCCTCGCGCACCAGAATGCCACCGCAATAGGTCATCGACTCAGTTTCTCCCGTGCGCTCTATATAACATCCTCCCCTGCAAAGCGGGGAGGCGGCGCGCCTACTGACCGACTTTAATAGCCACCTCGATCGTCTCGACGCCCGGCCCATAGCGCATGCCGCGCACCGGCGCGGCGCCGAGCGAATCCAAGCCGACGGCAACCCGCACATGCGCATCGGTCGGACAGGAACCGTTCGCGGGATCGAAGGCAACCCAGCCGAGATCGGGCACGGACGCTTCGACCCAGGCGTGACCCGCCGCCTGTGCCCCAACAGCGTCGTCGCTTCGATAGTAGCCGCCGACATAACGGGCCGGAATGCCGAGACTATGCGCGGCAGCGATGAAAATATGACTCAAATCCCGCGATGGTCCGCGTTTGCGCGCAAAAGCTTCGGCCGCATCAGTCGCCCCCTCCGTTTCGTCTGTGTCATGGAGCATTTCTTCGAACAGGCGGTCGAGCAGCGCGTGCAGTTCCGCTAGAACGTCGCCGCCGTTGGCGCTGCGGATGCTTTGCGCAAAATCCCGGATCGCCGCATCGGCCTGCGTTAATGCCGTATCGCGCAGAAACAAGCTCGGCCGGAAACGCTCGACGGTGCCGCGCACGATCCCATTCGTGTTCTGGGTCTCAACCTCGCCGTCGACCTCGATGGAGAGGTCGCCGAAAGGTCCATCGGCGGAGAACACGTGGGTGATATTGCCGAACGCATCCTCATGAGCGGCAAGCCGCGTATCGGCCGAGACGTCGATGCGCCAGCGCACGACATACTGGCCCTCGTGGTTTCGCGGGGTAAGGCGGAGTACTTGGATCACGCCGGCGGCCGGCGGATCGTAATGGTAGACATTGCGATGGGCGATGTGGATGCGCATGGCGGAGAACAGCGGATGGACGACGGACGACAGACCGCAAGATAGACGGGATTGCCCTGTTCTGTCCTCCGCCCTCTGTCGTCCGTCGTCCATTACAGCAGATACTGCTGCGCCACCGCGGTTCCGAGGCGATTGTTGTCCTCGACGAATTCGTCGATGAATTCGTGCAATCCACTCTGGAAGATGTCCTCGATCTTGGAGTTTTCCAGCCGCGCGCGCACGGTGCGGGCGTGGCGCTGCGCCGGTCCCTGGCGGCCGTAGGCATTGGCGATGCGATCGAGATTTTGCACCAGGTTTTCGTAGCAGTTCGCGAGCGAACGGGGCATCTCGTCCTTGAGGATGAGCAGATCGGCGACGAGCCACGGCTTGACGTTCTCGCGGTAGACCCAGTGATAGGAAGTGAGCGCCGAAACCGTGCGCAGGATCGCCGACCATTGGAAGTAATCGAGCGGGCCGCCGACCTTTTCGATGGCTGGCAGCAGCAGGTGATATTTCACGTCGAGAATGCGCGCGGTGTTGTCGGCGCGCTCGATGTAGACGCCGAGCCGGGAGAACCAGTAGGCGTCGTTACGCAGCATGGTGCGGTAGGCTGATCCGTCGAAACGCAACGAAGATTCCAGCACCCAGCGCAAAAAGCGAGCAAACTCCTCGCGCGAGCTGGGCCCGTTTCCCCATCTTCGCAATTCGAGCCAGGCGCTGTTGAGGGCGTCCCACATTTCGATGGTTAGCGCAGTGCGCACGGCGCGCGCGTTCAGCCGCGCGCTTTCGAAGCAGTTGCGGATCGACGACGGATTTGAGGTCGAGAAGGCCAGAAATTCCGTGACGGTCTCCTCGTTGGCTTCCTTATAGGTCTCGAAGAAGGCGCCGGCGCAGCCTGCCGTCGCGACCGCCGATTCCCATTCGTTGGTGGTGCCGACATAGGCGAGCGGCAGCGCAGTCAGCCGCAGCGTAGTGTCGAGAATGCGCGCAATATATTCGGCGCGCTCGACGTAGCGGGCGAGCCAATAAAGATTATCGGCGGTGCGCGACAGCATGTCTTATGGCTTCATCCGTCCAATATCTATCCGTCTAACACCCAAGTATCCTTGGTGCCGCCGCCCTGGCTCGAATTGACGACGAGCGAACCTTTCTTGAGCGCGACCCGCGTCAGCCCGCCGGGCACGATGCGGATGCGGGTGCGGCCGCAGAGCACGAACGGACGCAGATCAACGTGGCGCGGCGCAATGCCCTCGTCCACGCAAGTCGGACATGTCGAAAGCGCGAGTGTCGGCTGCGCGATGAAGTTCTTCGGATCGGATTTGAGCTTGGCGCGGAACGCCGTGATTGTCGCTTTGTCCGCCTTGGGCCCGATGAGCATGCCGTAGCCGCCCGAGCCGTGGACTTCCTTGACCACCAGTTCGTCGATGTGATCGAGCACATAAGCAAGGTGCTCGTCCTCGCGGCAGCGCCAGGTCGGCACGTTCTTCAGGAGCGGCTCTTCGCCGAGATAGAACTTTACGATCTCCGGCATGTAGCTATAGACCGCCTTGTCGTCGGCGATCCCGGTGCCGACCGCATTGGCGAGCGTGACGCTGCCGGCTTGATAGGCCGACATCAGGCCGGGCACGCCAAGCGCGCTGTCGGGCCGGAACACGAGCGGGTCGAGAAAGTCATCATCGATACGGCGATAGATGACGTCGACACGCTTCAATCCTTCCGTCGTGCGCATGTAGACGATGTCGCCTTTGACGACGAGATCGCGGCCTTCGACCAATTCTATGCCGAGCTTGTCCGCCAGGAACGAATGTTCGTAATAGGCGGAGTTGTACACGCCCGGCGTCAACAGCACGACGTTCGGCTCGGAAGATGCGGACAGCGGCGCAACCGATCTCAGCGTCTGTAAAAGTTCGTCGGGGTAATTTTCGACCGGCGCGACGCGGTAACGCGAGAACAATTCGGGAAACAGGCGCAGCATGATCTCGCGGTTCTCCAGCATGTAGGAGACCCCGGACGGGGTGCGCGCATTGTCCTCGAGCACGTAAAACGTGTCGGCATCGAGCCGCACGATGTCGATGCCGGCGATATGCACATAGATGTCGTGGGGTACTTTTTGGCCGTTCATCTCCGGGCGGAATACCGGGTTTTGAAACACAAGATCTTCAGGGACGACGCCCGCCTTCAAAATCTCGCGGCGGCCATAGACGTCCTTGATGTAGGCGTTGATGGCTTTGACGCGCTGTTCGAGGCCGCGCTTCAACGTCTCCCATTCATTGGCCGAGATGATGCGCGGAATGACGTCGAAGGGAATGAGGCGCTCCTGCGCCTCGGGGTCGCCATAGACCGCAAAAGTGATGCCGATGCGCCGGAATAACAGCTCCGCCTCGCGGCGGCGGAAATCGAGCACGTCGGGTTTGACCTCGCTCAGCCAATGCGACAGCTCGGCATAGGCCGGTCGCACTGCGTCCCCGCTGCCTCTCATTTCGTCAAACATGTCGACCCCGGCCCGCTCCCGCCGGAAACCTTGGCGGCACCGTTACTTGTAGCAAGCTTCACGCCAATTCGAACGCGCAAGGGCATGCGCTGGTTGCCGGCCGTTAGGCCAGTATTGCTCATGTTTTGGGCGTTTTGACCATCGCGGCGGCTGGTAGGGAACCGGGACCGCCATCGGCCGTTATAGGGGCGGGACAAGACCCATGCTCGAGCCGCTCTTGATCGTTGGAATAGTGATTGCCGGTACCTCCTGGTACGTGCAGCACAAATGGCGTCGGCGTGTCCGCGCCATGGCGGCGATGCGGGATTCGGCTCGAGATTCGACCGGCCTCGAAATGCTCGCCAAGCGCTACGCGCGCGGCGATATCGATCGCGACGAGTACCGCGAGAAGCGGGACGATATCCTCGCCACCGCGGCCGCCCCGCAAAACCGTTCCTGAACGTTCCCGCCAAAGCCCGGCATTTTCGCTACCTGCTTGAGCCGCAGCCGCTGCCGGGCTAGAGCAGGCGCAGCGCGGGGACCGAGAGCCCATGTCCGATAGCTTGGCCGATGGCGTGGGCAAGACCGACGGCGGGATCGTCACTGCCGCCGTCCTTGTGATCGGCGACGAGATCCTGTCGGGCCGCACCAAGGACAAGAACATCGGCTACATCGCCGAATATCTCACCGGCATCGGCATCGATCTCAAGGAAGTGCGCGTCGTCCCCGACGAAGAAGCGGAGATCGTCGCCGCGGTAAATGCGCTACGCAAACGCTACACTTATTTATTCACCACCGGCGGCATCGGCCCGACCCACGACGACATTACCGCCGAATGCATCGCCAAGGCCTTCGGAGTCGCCATCGATTTCCACCCACGCGCCGTCGAGATCATGCAGGCGCGGGTCGCCCTGACCGGCGGCGTGATGAACGAAGCGCGCATGCGCATGACGCGCGTTCCGGTCGGAGGCGAGCTGGTGCTCAACAAGATCTCGGGGGCGCCGGGTTTTTGGATCGGCAATGTGATCGTGATGGCGGGCATACCGAGCGTGATGCAGGCAATGCTCGAATCCGTTACCCCGCAGCTCAAGACCGGCGCCCGGATGCTTTCGGAAACGGTGCGCGCCGACTTCCGCGAAGGCGATATCGGCACCGAGCTCGGCGAGATCGCGAAAAAATATCCCGATGTGGTGATCGGCTCCTATCCGTTCATGGATGAAAACAGCGCCGCCAATACCAACGTCGTGGTGCGCTCGCGCGATCCGCAAAGACTCGCCGCCGCGAAAGCCGCGATCGAGGCGATGCTCGATCGCGTCAAGGCGGAGCTTGCAAAAGCCTGATTGGCGCGGCGCAATTGCGCCCGTGATTCGTCCTTCATTCCTCCATCGCTGCGGGTGACATTTGCCATCATGAACCGGCGCCGGATCGTTGCCCTTGTCTTCGCGCGCGTGCTTATGGCGCGTTCCTTGGCGCGTTCCTTGGCGCTTTCCTTGGCGCTTTCCTTGGCGCTTGCCGCGGCGATTTTGCTGCCAAGCTTTTGCGGCGCGGCGGCGGGCGGGGCGTTGCAGGGACTAGGCATCGTCTATCTGCACGGCAAGGGCGGTTGGCCGGGAGGGTTCAACGGCGGAATCTTAAGTTCGTTGCAGGATGAAGGCGCGCTCATAGCGAAACCGGAAATGCCGTGGTCGTTTCACCGCCGCTACGCCGCCACCTATGACCAGGCGATGGCGGAAATCGATGCGGCGATCGCCGAGCTCAAAGCCAAGGGCGCGAGGCGGATTGTGATCGTCGGCCACTCGCTCGGCGCCAATGCCGCTATCGGCTATGCCGCGCGACATTCCGACCTTGCCGATCCTGCCGACCTTGCCGGCGTGGTCGCGCTCGCGCCGGGGCATCTGCCGGAGGTCGACCGGCTGCGCAGTTTTGTCGCCGACGCGCTCGTGCGCGCCAAAAGCCTGATCGCCGCAGGCAAGGGCAACGTGCCGCAAACTTTTCCCGACATGGCGCAGGGTATTCCGCTCGTCGCAACGGCGACACCGATTGTGTACCTGAGCATGTTTGATCCCGACGGTCCGGCGGTGATTCCGAAAAATGCCGCCGCCATCGGCGCGGCGCCGCATCCCGTGCCGCTCCTATGGGTCGTCGGCAAGCTCGATCCGATCGATCGCCGGGGGCCCGAATATGCCTTCGATGCCGCCGCCAAGAATCCAAAGAGCAAATATATTGAAGTCTTCGCCGGACATCTGACCACACCGCTCCTGGCCCGCAAACAAGTGGTCGAGTGGATCAATTCACTGTGACGAAGGCCCAGGTTTTGTGAATGACGATGTGCCTTGTCGGGCCGAGAGCCCGTGCTTACGTTTGCCGGGCACGGCGTGGCGCGAGCGAGGTCTTTGGCGGTGAGCGACACCGAAGCTCTCTTCAGTGTGTTGCGGCAATCGGCGGACGCCGGTTGCGTCGCGGCTATCGAGCGCGCGGTTCGTGACGCGCCCGATCGCGATCTGTGCCGCGTCAACGCGCTCGATTTTGCCAGTCGGCACGGCCTCGACGAAGAGCGCGCGATCGCTGCATTCCTGCACGCCGCGCGGCTCGGCCTGTTCGATCTGTCGTGGAACGTGATTTGTCCCGGCTGTGGCGGCGTGCTTGACGCGGGGGCGACGCTCAAGACCGTCAACCACGACGAATACGCCTGCACGCTGTGCGCCACGGACTACAAGCCCACGCTCGACGAAATGGTCGAAGTCACATTCACCGTGAGCCCGCGGGTGCGCCGCATCGCCGGCCACGATCCGGATTTGCTGCCCGAGGCCGAATATTTCCGCCAGATTTTCTGGAGTTCCGGCGCCGACCTGCCGGAGGATATGGAAGCGGCTCTCGCCGAGTTTACGATCGAGTCGATCGAACTGCCGCCCGGCGAAAAGGCGGTGCTGTCGGTCCAGCTGCCCAGCGGCTTCGTCATCGTGTTCGATCCGGTGACGCACGGCAGGCAGCTCATCGAGGTCAAGGGCGAACCGACGCGCGAGCGGCAAATGCTGACGATGCTGTTCAATAAGGTCAGGGCGCCGCTTGGCGCCGTCGAGCTGCGGCCCGGGCCGCTTCGGCTGTCGCTCGAGAACCGGACCGAACGCCGTGTCTTGCCGGCGCTGTGGGTCGCCGGCGACGCGCTGCATCATCTTCTCGGCCAGCGCAAACCGTTCATCACCGCGAAACGGCTTCTCACCAATCAGACGTTTCGCGACATCTACCAGACCGACACGCTCGAGCCGGATCAGCGGCTCAAGATCACGAGTCTGACGTTCCTGTTCACCGACCTGAAGGGTTCGACCGCGCTCTATGAGCGCGTCGGCGATCTCGTCGCCTACGATCTCGTCCGCCAGCATTTTCACGTTTTGTACGAAATCGTCGCTGGGGAGGCGGGCGCGGTGGTGAAAACCATCGGCGATGCGGTGATGGCGACGTTCTCGACGCCGGACCGGGCGCTCGCGGCGGCGCTGCGCATGCGCGACGCGATGACGCGCATCAACGCCGAGCGTCACAACGAGGATTTATTGCTCAAGATCGGCATTCACGAAGGGCCATGCCTTGCGGTGACGCTCAACAACAGCCAGGATTATTTTGGCCAGACGGTGAACCTGGCGGCGCGGGTGCAGGGGTTGGCGTCATCGCGAGCTATCTTCGTGACCAAGTCGGTGGTCGAGGATCCGAAGTCGGCGAAAATCCTCGAAAATTTGAGCCTCCGGCCGTCGCAGCAGCGCGCCGCATTGCGCGGCATCGCCGACGAGACGACGGTGTACGAGATTCCCTGATATACTGCCGCCGATGCCGCAGCCCGAACCGGACAGACCGCCTAGCCCGGAAAAAATCTTTCCGGTGTCGTGGGAACAGTTCCATCGCGATTCGCGCGCGCTCGCCTGGCGGCTGAGCGACGCGGGTCCGTTCGAGGCGATCGTCTGCATCACGCGCGGCGGACTCGTGCCGGCGGCGATCGTGGCGCGCGAACTCGGCATCAGGCTGATCGAGACGGTATGCGTGGCAAGCTACAGCCATACCAGGCAGGGCGAATTGAAGGTGCTCAAGGACGTCGCGGCCGCGGTCGTTGCGAAGGGCGGCGGGGAAGGCGCGGGCGTGCTGATCGTCGACGACCTCGTCGATACCGGTCAGACCGCGAAGGTGGTGCGGGCGCTGTTGCCGCGCGCCCATTTCGCCGCGGTCTATGCCAAGCCGATGGGACGGCCCCTGGTCGATACTTTCATCACCGAAGTGTCGCAGGATACCTGGATTTACTTTCCCTGGGATACCGGGCTCGCTTTCCAGCCGCCGATCCGCGACGCCGGGTTATAGTGTGCCGATTTGGGATCGGCTATTATGCGGCCAGTCCGATAACCGAGGAGGACGCCATGGATGCCGTCACGCCCAAATCAAAGCACGACACCGCCGATACGCATTCGCACGTCGTGCGTCCGGCCCAGATGGAGTGGAAGAAGACTCGATTTGCCGGCTGCGAAGTCAAAGGCCTGTTGTTCGACAAGGAGACCGGGCTCGTCACCGCGCTGATGAAATTTGCGCCCGGCGCCACGCTGCCCGACCACGAGCACGTCAAGATCGAGCAGACCTATGTGCTGGAAGGCAAGCTGGTCGACAAGGAAGGTCCGGCGAAAGGCTTTACCGTCGGCCCCGGCGAGTTCGTCTGGCGCGAGGCCGGCAGCCGCCACGTCGCCTGGACGCCCGAAGGCGGGCTCATGCTCGCCATGTTCCAGGTGCCCAATAAGTTCTTCGAGAAGGACGGCCGCGTCACCGACGTTTCCGGCGCCGACTGGGACGACCTGTGGGGCCATATGTTCAAGGAGTAGAGCAATGGTTGTCGGCACACTGACGGGTGACAAAACGGTGAGTGTGATGCCTATCGCCCAAAGGACGTTGCTGAGACTGATCGGTGCGGTGGCGGTTACGGCCATGCTGTCGGGGTCTGCTTCCGCACAATTCAGACCGAGCATAAACCTCGAACAGGAAAAACATCGCACGCCCGAGGAGATCCAACACGACCAGGCGATCGACAAGGCCTACCAATCGGTGACCAAGAAGATTCCGGATCAGAACGCCGGCAATGATCCGTGGGCCGATGTTCGACCGGCGCCGCAGGCTGCGCCGGAAAAAAAGAAGCAACAGGTCTCGCAGAACAAAAAGCACAGTGATTAAGCGGCTGATTTCTTCGGGGAACCGGTTTCCACTTTTGCGGATGATGCTCTAAAAATGCCCACGCGCAGGTTTCGTCGTGGGACCTGCTCTGCGGACTTCGTCCAGGGGGCCGCGCCGCGGACGTGGCGAAATGGTAGACGCAAGGGACTTAAAATCCCTCGGGAGTAACTTCCCATGCCGGTTCAAGTCCGGCCGTCCGCACCAGCCTCCGCTCGCTACGCGAGCTACGGCTTGGCAAGCCGTTCAGAGCTTCACGAGCGCGGGGTGCCGCGCCGGAGTTCCGAGCGTTGCGAAATTTCTTCACGCAGCTTTATTGCGCGCAGCCCTAAGCCGTCGCGCCGCTCTCGAAACTCTCGATGAAAACGAGGCCGATGCCGCGGGTAAGCGCGCCGGCGGTGAGCGCCGAGGCGCCGAGGCCCAATAGCAGGCCGCCCGGAACGAGCCACATCAGCGTCGAAGAGGTCGCGGCTCCTACTCCTGTGGGCACGACTCCGCCGATCAGGCCGACGATCAGCGACCGTGTCCGGTCGCGCTGGAACGGCACCTCATAAAGTTCGCTCAGCTGCTTCACCATGCGCAAGTTGATCGCGGTTACGCTTGCGATATTGGCGACCGGCAGCGGGACGAGCCCGCCCAAGGCCGCGTAGTTTTTGTGCCGGTCGACGATTTTTCGCGCCAGCGCGCGGCGGCGCGCCGCAAGCTTACGGTCAAGCTCCGGCGCCGGAGCGGCAAGGTCATTGGCGATCGGCGCGGAGGAAACCGCAAGCGCGGGTTCGGCCTCGACTTTATCGAACGGCGCCGAGCTCTCTCGTGCCGGTATCTCGCCTTCGGCAGTGACGCCCGGGCCGAAGCCGCGCAAGTTATTGAGTGGTCGGGTGATGGCCTTGGGGAGCGGTTTGCGGGTCATGCGGCGGCCTGCTGCGCGCCGAGCACCATGTCGACCTCGTCGGCGATCGCGGCGATTTCGCGGGAGGCGGGTCCTTTCCAGCTGATCAGGCTCGGCGTCGCGCCCCACAAAGCGGCTTCCGGATAGGCGACCCGGTTTGCCATCTCGTTATTGAGGACCGGTAGTCCAGCCCCGGTGAGCTCCGAACGGATGTGCTTGGCGACGATGGAATCGCGCGTGGTCTGGGTCAGCACACAGCGGAACGGCGGCTGTCGGCCATCGCTGCGGTTGGTCAGGATGCTGACCGTATCCAGCATGCGGTCGACGTCGAACGGCGACGGCTTTACGGGAATGAGCAAAAAGTCCGCGATAGCCAGACAGTCCAGCGTCGTCCTTGAGCGGAAGCCCGGCGTGTCGATGATCACCAGTCCGTTGCCGCCTTCGAGGCGACGGGCCGTCGCCGATGCATCCTCGGTCGCGTCCTCGACGACGTTGACGCCGCCGAGAGCGCGTTCGCGCGCAGCGAGCCGCATGATCGAGCGTTGCGGATCGGCGTCGATCAGGCTCGGGCGCCGGCCGCGCAAGTGCCAATACACCGCGAGGCAACTCGCCAGCGTGCTCTTGCCGCTGCCACCTTTCATGGTGGCCACTGTGATGATCATGCCTGTCACCTCCACGGCCGTCCAAATAAACGCGGGGCGCACGAATCAGCACAAAAATGGTACCGGATTCGCGGCGGACTGCCTATCTTTATGGCGGGCCGAAAAAATTCGTCAGGACGAACGCACCGGGATAGGCACCGGCCGCCGCGTCGCTTTTACGAGCGGCCGGCGCACGCGGTAACGCGGCAACAGGTGTCTCACGAGGCCAAAGCCGCCAAGCAAAAGGCTCGTCCATACGGCCACGCTGAAATAGAGCGACATCCACGGGATCTCGTTGTCCCACTGGGCGATGTTGTGGGTGACCACCCAGCGGGTGGCGACATCGTGCAGGCCGGAGAATAGTCCGAAATATTGCTTGCCGTCGGCAACTTGCGCCTGCCATCGCGCAAAATACATCGGCACGTCGACGCTGCACATGAAAACGACATAACCGGCCGTGCCGACTACCGTGGCGGCGATGGCGAATTGAGCAAGCCCGCGAAAGCCCAAGGCGAGCCGCAGCAGCGCGATTGCGATGAGCGCGAAGGTCGCGGTCCACAACGAGTTTTCCAAAACGTTGCCCAAGAAATTCGTCGAGATCACCGCGTACCAGGAGCAGCACTCCGCGAGCGCGATCAGCGGCACGATCATTTTGGAGATATTTTTTGCGGTATCGGAGTGCGCGATCTTCGCAAGCTCACGCAAAACGATGGCCCACTGAATGGCGAAGCAAAGCTCGGCGACCGTGGCGACCGAGCGCCCCGCCAAGATGCTCGAAAGCCAAGTGTCGAACAGACAGATTCTCTGGACGTCGGCGCGCGGCAAGATCGAGCGGAAGGCGCAGCCGAGCACGTAAGCGGCGCAAAGCAGCGCGAGCGGCTCGGCCGCAAAGCCGCGATCGCGGCTACCGAATAGGTTGCTGCGGTAGGAGCGGTGCAGACCCAGCAAAAGGGCGATGTTGAGCGCGCTGACGGCAAGCAGGAAGCTCCACCAGACCGCAACCGGGTTCGACCAGGACACCCAACCAAGGCTCATCGGCTAGCTCAACGATCGCGTCATCGCGCCCTCATGAGAATGTAACACGAGCGACACATATGGCTAGAGTGAGATGTCGCCGCGGCCGGCCTAAACCCTTAACGCGTAAGGCAGAATGCGCCGCGGCAAGTTTAATTTACTGGTCTTTAACGTGATTTTCCTAGGGTCTTCAATTGCGCCGCTTTGCCGCTTGAGCGGGGAGTGGGGAGACCTTTCGATGGTCGTTATCGGTAATTATCGCAACCACGCCGAATTGCGTAAAAAGCCGCGGCGGCAATTCCATTACGAAGCAAAGATCCTAAGCGGCAAAGATACTCCGCCGCTGCCGTGCTCGATCGCCGACATTTCGGAGAGCGGCGCGCGGCTCAATCTCGAGAATAACGCCGAGCTGCCGGACAATTTCATTCTGCTCCTGACCGCGAATGGCGGCGCGCGCCGGCAATGCCGCGTGATCTGGCGTGACGGAGCGACCGTCGGCGTCAAATTTCCCGATAACCGCTAGTCACCGCCCGCTGTATCCGACGCGGCGGTGCAGCCTTGCCTTATTTGCGGCGCAGGAGGCTGCGAATTGAGTGCGGGGAATTCGCGCGATCTGCGCGCGAGTGGGCGTGTTCGATGAGACTTGGCGACAATATCGGCAGTACGCGGCTGCAGCCCGCCATGCCGCGCGGCATTTCAGCCCCACACCGCGCTCGCCGGTCATTGGCCGGACCGCATTGGGTGCTGCTCGGTCTTGCTATCGCTGCGCTTACCGGCTGCAGCAACGGGTCGGGGTCATTCCTGATCGATCCGGGCCGCTACACCAGCTATCACTGCAACGACCTCGCCGCGCGATGGAAGGTTCTGGTCGCGCGCGAAAAGGATTTGCGTGCGCTTATGGATCGGGCGGATCAGGGCGGTAGTGGCGGTGCCGTCATCGGATCGCTCGCCTACCGGACCGATTACGAATCCGTGCTCAGTGAGGAGCGACTGTTGCAGGCAACGGCGGCGGAGAAGAATTGCAACTCCGCGACCCAATTTCAGAGCGACCAGATCATCCGCTGATCGGCCTCCCCGCGCGGCTTACAGTGACCCCATCGCCATAGCGATCGCAATGGCGACGCCCGCGGCGGCGAGGAGCACGAGCGCGGCCGCGCTGGCGGCGGTCGCCCTGCCGCCGGCGAAGGCGGCGGCATAGATCGCTTTGAGGATATTGTTGGAGGACGCCGCGATCAGGATCGCGGCCGCGAGTTCGACGCTTGGCACGCCCGCTACGCCGCCCTGCGCCAGGTTGAGGACGAACGGATCGATATCGGTGACGCCGACAATGGCGGCAAGCCCGTAAATTCCGGAAATTCCAAATTGCGACTTGGCCACGGCAGAGACGACGGACACCGCAACGAACAAGGCAGCGAAGATCGCGGCAGCGCCGAGTTCGAGCGGGTTGGCGCTGGCCGCAGGATGCATCGCAGCCTGCGCCGGCGCGTCTTGCGGCGGCTTGCCGAATTGATATTGCAACGCACAGATCACAAAGCCGACGAGCGAAAGTGCGCACAGCGGCAGCGCCAGCACGCGCGCCAGCGCGATGTTGAAGATCGCGGTGACCGCCAAAATGCGCAAATACATGATTGCGGTCGCGAGCGTAATTCCGGCTTGAGCTTGCCGCTTAAGTGCGGGATCGGCCTTCGCCTGCCTCGACAGAACGACCGTCGTCGCCGTCGAAGAATACATCCCGCCGAGCGCCGCCATCCAAAGACCTCCGGCCGCCGCCGCCCAGTAGCGCTGCGCCAGATAGCTGGCATAAGAGAATGAGCAGACGACGATGAGCGCGAGCCAGACCTGACGCGGCGTGATCGCGGTCAGTGTGGTCACCGCATGGTTCGGCAGCAGCGGCAGGACAATCCCGGTGAGGATCAAAAACTCGCCGGCGGTGACGATTTCCTTGATCTCCACACGTCGCGCCAGTGCGTGCAGTTGCTCACGGCCGGTGAGCAGAAGAACCGCCGCCACGGTTATCGTTACCGCCACCCACGGCGGCAGCGCCAAGGCGGCGGCGCCAAGCAAGTAGGCAAGGACATTGAGCAAGGGCACAACGAGGCCGACATTGGAGTCGCTATTTTCCTCATGCCCGTTTTGCTTCTCGTGTTCGCTGACATGCGCGCCGTAATAGACGAAAAGCCAAGCGCCCAATACGAGCAGGCCGCCGGTAAACGGAATGAAATGAACGGGGTCGAACAGATAAAGCGCGCCGCCGGCAAGTGCGAGCAGCGGAAAAGTACGGATACCGCCCGGCCGCCGCTCGTCGGTGTGCGCGAAGAATTCCTCAAAGGCGAGGCCGAGAAAAAAACTCAGGCCAAGAAGCAGCGCAACGCTCGTCGGTGGCGGTGCTGTGATCATGGCGGCGGAATCTGCAACACGAGCGACGAACGTTGAGCGAGCGGCGACGGATGCCCGGGGCGCGAACTATACTGGATGCGGCGCGGAATACGAGTCGGCGCAGCAAGCGCTTACTCGCCGGGAAAAAAGCGGCGCGCGGTAGCCGCGGCGCGTCTAATGACGTTGCCGCGGGTTGCGAACAAAACGGGATCGTGATTCAGTCGCGTCCCGTTCCCGAATGATTCGTGACCAATGCCGGCGGCGCGTCTGGACAAGCTAAATCCGCAGCAGCGCCGCGCTGTCGAGCACGGCGGCTTGCCGCTGGCCGATTGTGGCCCGCTACTGGTCATCGCCGGCGCAGGCTCCGGCAAGACCAGCACGCTGGCGCATCGCGTCGTTCACCTGATTGAAAATGGCGCCGATCCGCGCCGCATCATGCTGTTGACCTTCTCACGCCGCGCCGCGGCGGAGATGACGCGCCGGGTCGATCGTATTCTCGCCGATCTTACGCGGATCGGCGCGCCCGGCATGGCGCAAGCGATCGCCTGGGCCGGCACATTCCATTCCATCGCTGCGAGGCTGCTTCGCGAATTTGCCGACGATATCGGCCTTGCGCGGGCGTTTACGATCCACGATCGCGAGGATTCGGCCGATCTGATGAACCTCATTCGGCACGAACTCGGCTTTTCCAAAACCAAAGAGCGCTTTCCGGCCAAAGGTACCTGCCTTGCGATCTATTCGCGCGCGGTGAACAGCGAGACCGCGCTGGACGAAGTCGTTGGCGCGTCCTTCCCGTGGTGCGCGATGTGGCAGGACGAATTGCGGCGGCTATTCGCGCAATATGTCGAGGCGAAGCAGGCGCAGAACGTCCTCGATTACGACGATCTGTTGCTCTATTGGGCGCACATGATGCAGGAGCCGTCGATCGCGCACGACGTTGCGCGGCGCTTCGATCACGTCCTGGTCGATGAATATCAGGACACCAACCGGCTGCAGGCCTCGGTGCTGTTGGCGCTGAAACCGAGCGGCAAAGGCCTGACCGTCGTCGGCGATGACGCACAAGCGATCTATTCGTTCCGCGCCGCGACGGTACGCAACATCCTCGAATTTCCCGCTCATTTCACCCCGCCGGCCGAGGTGGTGACGCTCGAGCAAAACTATCGTTCGACGCAGCCGATCCTTGCGGCGGCGAATGCCGTGATCGATCTCGCCGACGAGCGATTCACCAAGAACTTATGGTCGGAGCGTAAATCCGCCGAGCGCCCGCTACTTGTCGGGGTGCGCGACGAAGCCGATCAAGCGCTTTACGTGGTCGAGAAGGTTTTGCAGAGCCGCGAGGCCGGGCTTGCGCTCAAAGCACAGGCCGTGCTGTTCCGCGCCTCGCATCATAGCGGCCCGCTCGAAGTGGAGTTGACCCGCCGCAACATTCCGTTCGTGAAGTTCGGCGGCCTGAAATTTCTCGAAGCTGCGCATATCAAGGATGTGCTTGCTGTGCTGCGCTTTGCCGAAAATCCGCGCGACCGTGTCGCCGGGTTCCGGGTCATTCAGCTATTGCCCGGAATTGGCCCAGCGACCGCTGCGAAGGCGCTGGACCACATCGCTGCGACCGCCGATCCGGTGGACGGGCTCAACGGAATGAAACCGCCCGCGGCGGCCATTGAGCACTGGCCGTCATTCGTCGAAGCCGTTCGCCTAGTCCGCTCCGGCGCGGCGGGTTGGCCCGCCGAACTCGACCTCGTTCGCCGCTGGTACGAGCCGCACCTTGAGCGCATCCACGACGACGCGAGTTTGCGCCAGGCCGATCTTCATCAGCTCGTCCAGATCGCCGCGACCTATCCGAGCCGCGAGCGGTTTTTGACGGAACTCACCCTCGATCCGCCGGAGGCCACCAGCGACCGCGCCGGCGCACCGCTGCTGGATGAGGATTATCTGATTCTCTCGACGATCCATTCCGCGAAGGGGCAGGAATGGAAGTCGGTGTTTATTCTCAATGCCGTCGACGGCTGCCTGCCGTCCGATCTTGCGACCGGAACGAGCGCCGAGATTGAAGAAGAGCGGCGGCTGTTATACGTCGCGATGACGCGGGCGAGGGACCACCTTCACGTCATCGTGCCGCAGCGCTTCTTCGTGCATGGACAGCGCAGTAACGGCGACCGGCATTTGTATGCGTCGCGAACCCGCTTCATCCCGTCCGGATTGCTCGAACATTTCGAATGTTGCGGCTGGTCGCCCGCGCCCGCGGCGGACGCAGTGCCGCGGACTGGGCGCGCGGCGGTCGATATTCGCCAACGCGTCCGCAACAGTTGGGGCTGAAGTTGGGATCGCGTGGCGGCCTATAGCGCCACGCGGCGCAAGCGTAGCGCGTTGGCGATGACCGATACGGAGCTGAGTGACATCGCCAGCGCGGCAACGATCGGACTGAGAAGCAGGCCGAAGGCCGGATAGAGGACGCCTGCGGCAATCGGAATGCCGATCGCGTTGTAGGCGAATGCGAATACCAGATTTTGGCGGATGTTGCGCATGGTCGCCCGGCTCAAGACTATGGCCCGCGCAATGCCGGCGAGATCGCCTTTCACCAAGGTAATTCCGGCACTTTGGATTGCGACTTCGGTTCCCGTTCCCATGGCGATGCCGACAGCGGCCTCAGCCAAAGCCGGAGCGTCGTTCACCCCATCGCCGGCCATGGCGACAATGCGTCCCTCGGCTGTGAGTTTTTTGACGATGCGGTTTTTGTCCCGCGGCAGAATATCGGCTTCGACTTCGATGATGCCGAGCTTGCGGGCGACGGCTTCGGCCGTCGTCTTGTTGTCGCCGGTCAGCATCACGATCCGTATGCCGAAGTTGCGCAGGCTTTCGAGAGCCGGCGGCGTCGTCGACTTAATCGGATCGGCAACGGCAATGACGCCGCCAGGCTTTCCGTCTACCGCGAGGAACAGGGCTGTCGCCCCGTCGCTACGGAGCTCGTCGGCTTTGCGTTCAAGGTCGCCGAACGCGATGCCGAGATCGGCCATCAGCTTCGCATTACCCAGCGCCACGGACCTGCCGCCGATTTTGCCAGTGACGCCCTCGCCGGTGACGGACGCGAAGTCCGTTGGCTCCTGAATTGCAGCATTGCGATCCCGTGCGGCGGTGACGATGGCCGCGGCGAGAGGGTGTTCGCTGGACCGCTCAATACTGGCTGCCAACGGCAGAATTTCGGATTCCGACAGTCCCGCTGCGGGAACGATGGCCGTCACCTTGGGCTTGCCTTCCGTGAGCGTGCCGGTTTTATCCACGACCAGGGTGTTCACCTTCTCCATGCGCTCAAGAGCCTCGGCCGACTTTATCAGCACGCCGGCGCCAGCTCCTTTGCCGACGCCAACGCCGATCGACATCGGGGTCGCCAGGCCAAGCGCGCAGGGGCAAGCGATGATGAGGACGGAGACCGCCGCGATCAGGGCGTAAGAAAGCGCGGGCGCGGGACCGCAGACAGCCCATGCGACGAACGCAACGACCGCCACGCCAAGTACGGCCGGGACGAAGTAGCCCGAGACGGTGTCTGCCAATCGTTGAATGGGCGCTCGGCTGCGCTGCGCCTCGGCAACCATTGTCACGATACGGGCGAGCATGGTGTCCGCGCCTACTTTCTCGGCGCGCATTACCAGAGAACCGGTGCCGTTTACCGTACCTCCGATGAGCTTATCGCCAGGTTGCTTGGCGGCCGGCATCGACTCGCCGGTGACCATGGCCTCATCCACGGCACTCTTGCCCTCAAGCACGTCGCCATCAACCGGCACGCCGCCGCCGGGCAGTACGCGCAGACGATCACCGACCTCGACCAGCTCAAGAGGTACTTCCTCGTCCTCGCCGCCAGCCCTCAGGCGGCGCGCTGTCTTGGGCGCGAGTTTAAGCAAGGCGCGGATCGCGCCGCCGGTCTGCTCGCGGGCGCGCAGTTCCAGCACCTGGCCCAGCAATACCAGCACGGTGATTACGGCGGCAGCTTCGAAGTAAACGGCAACCGTGCCGCCCATCTCGCGGAAGCCGGCGGGGAACATTCCCGGCGCAAAGGTTGCAAAGACGCTGTAGACGTAAGCGGCGCCCGTCCCCAGCGCGATCAGGCTGAACATGTTCAGGCTGCGGTGCACGACCGACGCCCAAGCCCGTGCAAAGAATGGCCACCCGGCCCATAGGACGACCGGCGTCGACAGAGCGAATTGAATCCAGTTGGAGCTGCGCGGCGGGACGAGATTATCCAGGCCAAGAGCGGGAATGTGGCCCCCCATTTCCAGGATGAAGACCGGCAGCGTTAGAACCAGCCCGATCCAGAACCGCCGGCTCATGTCGGCGAGTTCGTGATTCTCACCAACTTCCGCCGTCGCGCTGACCGGCTCCAATGTCATTCCGCAGATGGGGCAATTGCCCGACCCGACGTGGCGGATCTGCGGATGCATCGGGCAGGTGTAGATCGCGCCCGCGTGCGGGGTGTTCGGCGTTGGCCGGGCGGCGCTTTTTCTCGGATTTTCTTCGGCATTGTGCGCCGCGCAGATCGGATTGATGGCCGAAGCGGACTTGTGCGCGTCGATCGAGTGTTCCATGTCCGACCCGCTTGAAACGGATACCCGGTAGGGGTATATAGCCAGTATGCAGACCCTTGCCAAGGCTTCGGTGCTCAGACGGCTGAAACGAATTGAGGGCCAGGTGCGCGGCCTCGCGCGCATGGTCGAGGACGATCGCTATTGCATCGATATCGTGACGCAGCTCTCGGCGGTGCGCGCCGCGCTGCGGCGCGCCGAGGAGGAGATCCTCGCCGATCACGCGGCGCATTGCGTCGAACGCGCGATTGCCTCGGGCAATAAGGCCGAGCAACGGCGCAAGGTCAGCGAACTGATCGAGGTCCTATCGCGCAGCGATCGCTAGGGTACATGTCGCCGAGTCAGTTCAGCAAAATAATCGAGCCTTCCGGCAGATTGAGCGATTCGGCTTCGCTCGAAGTCGCGCGTCTGATTTCCGAGATCGAATAATTGTAAATCTCTTGGTTAATCAATCGCCGCTCGAGTTCGCTGCGTGCCTCGCGCTCGGTGGGAGCGGCAACGCCGTATTGCAGATGCACGGTCATTCCATCACGGTCGGCGAAACAAACGGTGGTCACGAACGGCACCTGCATTGCGCTTCCCTTTTTTGAAGTTGCCCATATCCAAACGGTCAAACTTTAACAAAATGCTACCGGCCGCTTCGGCAGCGTTCGGATCTGACGGTGTTTTGATTTTCAGCGCTTGCCGAAGGATCAGTCGAATTTCTCACGCGCCAGCGCCGCGCCCCGGGCGAGTGCTTCCAGTTTCATTGCGGCGATTTCGCGGCGCATCGGCGCCATGCCGCAATTGGTGCAGGCGATGATTTTTTGCGCAGGAACATATTCTGCCGCTTTCACGATCACCGCGGCGACGTCTTCAGGCGTTTCGACCTTGTCGGTGGCGACGTCGATGACGCCGATCAGTACATCCTTGCCGTGAAGTAACTTCAATACGCTCATCGGCACGCGCGAATTGATGCATTCGAGCGACACCTGATCGATGCGGCTTTTTGCCAAGGCGGGGAAGAATTCTTCGTATTGCCGCCACTCGGCGCCGAGCGTCGCCTTCCACTCTATATTTGCGGGAATGCCGTAGCCGTAGCAGATGTGCACGGCGCTCTTGCAGGGAACGCCGTCGATGGCGCGATGCAGCGCCTCGATGCCCCATCCGGCGGCGGCGTCCATATAGACGTTGAAGGCCGGCTCGTCGAACTGGATGACGTCGACGCCGTCGGCGGCAAGTCCGCGCGCCTCCTCGTTGAGCAGCGCGGCAAAGGCAAAAGCCATCTTCACCCGGTCGCCGTAATGGGCGTCGGCGATGGTGTCGACGATGGTCATCGGCCCGGGCAAGGTGAATTTGAGTTCTCTTTTGGTGTGGGCGCGGGCGAGCCGGGCTTCGCGGGCATGGACGCGCGAGCGGAGCCGCAATGGGCCGACGACGGTCGGACACATCGCCTTATAGCGGTCGTTGCGGATGCCCATCTCGACCCGCTTGCCGAAGTCGATGCCGTCGACCGCTTCGAGAAAGCCGTGCACGAAATGCTGGCGCGACTGCTCGCCGTCGCCGACGATATCGATGCCGGCATCTTCCTGCAGCTTGATCGCCAAGCAGCGTGGCGTCGTCCTTGGCGATTGCGAGTTCTTCGCCTTCGAGCCGCCACGGCGCCCACAACTTATTCGGAACGGCGAGCCAGGCCGGTTTCGGCAGGCTGCCGGCGATCGTAGTGGGAAACATCGGATCGTTGCCTGGCATCGTGGTCGCGCTGCTCAGTTGATCGACAAAGCCGCGGGCAGCCGCCAATCGTAAAGCCAATCGTAATGCCGCATCAGCCGCTCGCCGCCCATGACGCGCATCGCCGCATTGCGCAGCATAGCCGGCACGGCGCCGAGGTGATAGCGCTCGCCGTTCTTCGCCGCCAGCCGCTGCACTTTGCGGGTGCGGGCACGCCGCACCGCTGAATAGGTTTTCAGCGCGCCGGCGGCATCGTCCGGCATGCGCGCGAGGCATCGCGCCGCCACCGCCGCATCCTCGATCGCCATGGCCGCGCCCTGCGCCAAAAACGGCAGCATCGGGTGGGCGGCATCCCCAAGAAGCGCCGCAGCGCCGTGCGAAAAGTCCATGAGCGGCCGCCGATCGTAGAGCGCCCATTTCAGCCAGGCTTCGGGCCGACCAACCATCGCGCGCGCTTGCGGCGCCCAGAGCGTGGCGGAAAAACGCGGCAACAGATCGATCCGCTTCGCCGGCTCGCTCCAGCCCGGTGCGTTCCAGCTATCCGTCGTGATGACGACGACGTTGATGACCGCGCCGGCCTTGACCGGATAGTGCACAAGATGGGCGTCACGCCCGAGCCAGAGATGGATCAGCGGTTCGCGGAATTCCGGCGGCACCTCGTCCGCCGGCACGAGCGCGCGCCACGCGGTGCGGCCGGCAAAACGCGGCGGTTCCTTGAATCCGATGCGCGCGCGCGAATCGACCACAAGCCGTCGGCCGCGATCAGCGCATGGCCATGCTCGCTCCATAAGCCGCTGGATCCGCTCGCCGACACCGTGACGCCGTACGAATGGGTGGCGAAATCCTCCATGCGCATGCCGAGCTTGAGCGAAACATCGAGCTGCTCCGCAATCGCGGCGGCGAGCGCGGCCTGCAGATCGCCGCGATGGATGATCCAGTACGGCGCGCCATAGCGCTGCGCCGCCTCGCCGAGCGGGATGCGCACGATTTCGCGTCCGCTCCGCCCGACGAGCACGCGCAAGGCTGCCGGCGCGATCACATGCGGCCGCAGCCGCTCGCCGACGCCGAGATCGATCAAGATGCGCGTGGCGTTGGGCGAGAGCTGGATGCCGGCGCCGGTTTCCGAAAGCCGCTCGGCCTGTTCCAACACGATGACGCGGAAGCCATTGCGCGCAAGTGCAAGCGCCGCCGTAAGCCCGCCAATGCCGGCGCCTGCGACTATGACGCTGCGCGAGGCCGTCACGGCAAAGAATTAGACGTTAGTGGGTTAGACTTGAGCTTCATTCAACGCACATTCCGCCGGCCGCGCTTGATTGGGCGCAAGCGTCGGATCGTGGCGATAGAGCGTCGAGCAATACGGGCAAATGTATTCGGCATCGTCGCCCATGTCGCAATAGACATGCGGATGGTCGAATGGCGGCTTGGCGCCGACGCACATAAATTCCTTGGCGCCGATCTCGATGACCGCGACGCCGGGATCGTTGTGGAAATGCGGAACTATCGTGTCCGTCATGCTCGTGATATCCGGCTGTCGAAGTCGGCCGGCACCATAGCGGTCTAATGGCATGATTTCCAGCAAGGCGTTGGCGAAGGCGTCCGTTGTGAAAAAGCCGCAAATTGCCGGCATCTTTCGCGGATTCTTTCGGGCAGACAGGACGAGGACGGAACCATGAGCGAGCCGCGATTGACCCGGATGGTCCGTCATCCGGCCGTTGCGCTCGTCAGCGCCGTCGTCTTCGCCCTCGTCGCAGCCATGCTTATCCACGGCAGCGTTGCCGCGCGGAATCAACTCGCCGCCGCAGACGACCCGGTCGAAATCAGCGATCGGGCGCTCGATCGCACGTTCAACCGCGGCGTCGCGGAACGCGAAATCCGCTCCGCGCTTGCGTCGGGCGATGTCGATCTCGCGCAAAGCTTTGTCGCGCTTGCGGCCGATCGCGGCGTGGCCATCGATCCTGACTTGACCGCCAAGGTGCAGGTTGCAAGCGCAAATCATGCCTCGGCGGCCAATACGGCCGGGCGATTTGTGCACGGCTTGTGGACCGGCGAGCCCACCGATCTGGCGAGCCTCGCCGGGACCGCGTTCGGCGATCTCTTCGTCTTCGGCGACATTCGCGATGCCGCGCGCGAAGGCACGCGTTACCTCACCGGCGAGCGCTACGATGCGTGGATTCTCGGTCTCGCCGGTGTCGGCATCGCGATCACGGCCGCGACCTACGCCACGGCCGGGATGGCCGCGCCCGAGCGGATCGGTCTTTCCATCGTCAAGGCGGCGCGTCGTAGCGGACGGATCAACCCGGTTTTGGCGGTGCGGGCAGCGCGCGAGGTGGTGAAAGTCGAGGAGGCCGGGGGTCTCGTCGAACTCGCGGAAAATACCGGGCGCGTCGAGGCCAAAGCCGGGACGCAAGCCGCCATGGACAGCCTTGCGGTTGCCGAAGAGCCGCAAGACATGTCGCGCCTGGCGCGGCTTTCCGCAGCCAAGGGCGGCAAGACGCGGGCGATCATAAAACTCCTGGGCCGTGCTGCCATCGTGCTTACGGCAAGCACGTTCGATCTGGCGATGTGGTTGTTCTGGAGCGCGTTCGCGCTGTTCGGCTTCTGCTCCTCGTGCAAAGCCGCGGTCGAGCGCATGACGCAGCGCGCCTTGCTCCGGCGCAAGGCGCACCGGCTCCGGGAAGCAGAATTGCGGGTGCTGGCGATTTCGGCGCGGGTGTGAATAAGCTTCGGCCATGCCGCGTTTTTCCCATGATGGCGTGGAGATCGCCTTTCTCGACGAGGGCGAAGGCGAGCCGATCGTGCTCGTGCACGGTTTTGCGTCCAACAAGGAAATCAACTGGGTCGGACCCGGCTGGGTGAATACGCTGACGCGCGCCGGGCGGCGCGTCATTGCGCTCGACAATCGCGGCCACGGCGCCTCCACCAAGCTCTACGACCCCGCCGCCTATCACAGCGCGATCATGGCCGAGGATGTGCGCGCGTTGATCGAGCATCTCGGTCTGCCGCGCGCCGATGTCATGGGCTATTCCATGGGTGCGCGGATCACGGCCTTCCTTGCGCTTTTGCATCCGGACAAGGTTCGCTCGGCCGTGCTCGGCGGTCTCGGCATCCGTCTCGTCGAAGGCGTCGGACTTCCGGACACGATCGCCGACGCACTCGAAGCGCCGTCGCTCGCCGCGGTCTCCGACCCGATCGGCTATATGTTTCGCGCTTTCGCCGAGCAGACGAAATCGGATCTACGGGCGCTCGCCGCGTGCTTGCGCGGCTCGCGCCAGACGCTCAGCCGCGCCGAAGTCGGGCGCATCGCGATGCCGTTCCTGGTGGCGGTCGGCAGCGAAGACCCGATCGCCGGCTCCCCGCAACAGCTTGCCGCGCTCATCCCCGGCGCGCAGGCGCTCACCATTCCCGGGCGCGATCACATGTTGGCGGTCGGCGACAAGGTCTTTAAGTCTGCAGTGCTGGAATTCCTGTCGGAACGGCGGTGAACGAGCATGATCCCGAAAGGTGGCTGCCGGGTTTCGGAAAAGATCATGCTCAATCAAAAAGATAGAACCGGTTTGGATTCCGCAAAACCGAGCAGGCTCTAGGCCATTGGCCTGATTTTTCTCGGCCTTTGGCCGATCAACGCTGCCCCTTGGTTTTGCGCCACCCGCCGCCCAATATGATAGAAGGTCACGCCGTTTCCGGGAGACACACCGATGGCGCAGTATCAGGTAAAACCGGCGCTCGATAAGGTCGATCCAGTCTGGGCGCGCATCCGCCGTGAGGCCGAGGAGATCGTGCGGCGCGAGCCCGAGCTCGCGACCTTCATCTATTCGACCGTTCTGCACCACGATAGGCTGGAAGCCGCGATCGTGCACCGGCTGGCCGCGCGGCTCGACCATTCCGCGCTTTCGGCCGAACTGATCCGGCAGGCTTACGCGGATGCGCTCGAGGACGTCCCCGCGATCGGAGAGGCCTTTCGCGCCGACCTCATGGCGACTGTCGATCGCGATCCGGCAACGCATCGCCTGGTCGAGCCCGTGCTGTACTACAAGGGTTTTCATGCGATCCAGACCTATCGGCTGGCGCATTGGTTGTGGGAGAAGGGCCGCCGCGATTTCGCGCTCTACCTGCAGAGCCGCGCCTCGGCGGTGTTCCAGTGCGACATCCATCCGGCCGCGCGGATCGGGCGCGGTATTTTCCTCGATCACGCCACCGGTCTCGTCGTCGGCGAAACCGCGGTGATCGAAGATGACGTCTCCATGCTACATGACGTGACGCTCGGCGGCACCGGCAAGGAACATGAAGATCGTCATCCGAAAATCCGTTACGGGGTGATGATCGGCGCCGGCGCCAAAATTCTCGGCAATATCGAAGTCGGGCATTGCGCGCGCATCGCCGCCGGTTCGGTGGTGGTCAAGCCGGTTCCGAACAACGTGACGGTCGCTGGCGTGCCGGCAAAAGTCATCGGCGTTGCCGGCTGCCCCGAGCCCGCGCGTTCAATGGATCAGATGTTCCAGGACGAGGTCTAAGTTATCAATATTCCGAATGCTGCTTTAGGAGACACGCGGTGGACGTTCAGGAAGTCAGGAAGCTCGACGCTTATCTTAAGAAATTGTTCGGCAATGCCCGCATTCGCGTGGTGCCGCGGCCGAAAAAAGACGACTCGGCCGAAGTTTATGTGGGCGAGGAATTTATCGGCGTGTTGTTCGTCGACGACGAGGACGGCGAGCGCTCCTACAATTTCCAGATGGCGATTCTCGCAACCGATCTGGAATAGCGGACGACGGACGGCGGAGGACAGAGGACGGATAAGCGATGTATCTGATCCAGCTTTCTTATCTGTCGTCCGTCGTCTGTCGTCTGACCTCCGCCTTCCGCTTCATCCGCCTGGCGGATGAAGCGTAGCCATGAGCCGGTCGAAACCGCCGGCGATGGTGCGCCAGTCGCCAAACCAGTCGCGTGGAAAGCGGAACGTGATCTCGGCGTCTGCGAGCATTCGTTCGTGAATGCAGGTGCCGGGCACGGTACGGCCTTGGCGCGTGCAGAGGGCGAAGAATTGCTCCGGATTGGTTCCGACATAGACCAGATCTTCGCCGTCATAAGGCGTTCCGGCGCGGAACGGCAATATGGCTAGTCCATCCGGACCGGCGCTCGCTTGGGTTTCGACATAGCGCGGATAGATGCTTCGCAGTCGCTCAAGTGGCGGCAGTTCGCTGCCGAGCCCGGCAATGGTCACGAACAACCGCTCGTTCTCGGGTTCGGTGGCTGCCGCGGCCGCGTTCGCGGAATTCAGCACCGTCTTGTCCGCGGGCTTGTCGTCCGAACGCGGCGGTGCAAGCGAGGGCCATTCGAAGAAAAGATCAATGCGCTCCTGTTGCCCGGGATGGCGTTGCACCGCTTCGCGGATCGCCGCCGGCGGCACGCCGAACACCACGCCGGCGATGGTGACCGGAATTGCCGGTGCGTCGAGCGCCGTCGGTTGGCTCGGCCAAGTCGGCCACAGCACATAGGAGACGAAGGCCGCGGCCGCGGCCGCCAATGCGACGATGAAGCCAAAGGGCAGCGTGAACAGCGCGCGCCGGCGGCGTGTCTTGTGTCGGGAAACCGCAGGCGCCGTCATGGTCTTCTGCCGCTCTGCACGAATCAGCGCTCAGTATCGCATGGGCAATAGGTGCAATGCGGGCAGGGGCGCGCCGGCCGGCCTCCCTGCGACCTACGGCTTGGTCGATGGCTGCTGCGGTGCGCTCGGTTGTGGCGCCGGCGGCTTGAGCGATGCCTCGATCTGCGCGGCAAGCACGGCGGCGATTTTGGCGTGTGCCGCGGCGTTAAAGTGGATGTGGTCCCATTGGTAAAAATCGTCCGGGATTTTGTCCGGGTCATAGACGATGACGCGGATGCCGCGCGCGCGAAGCCGTTGCACCATTGCCGCAATATTGGCGGTGCGGGCCGCCTTGGTGCCGAAGAAGCGCAGGTCGTTGGCGCCGGGCTGCAAGATGACGAGCTCGGTCCCTTTGGGCACGGCGGCATCAATCCGCCGCAGCATCCCGGCGGTGACGTCGCCATTGACGCCGGCATTGCTGACGGTGGCGTTGATACCCTTCTTGCGCAGCAGCGCCTGCAGGACCGCGGGATAGGAGTTTTGCTCGCCAACGCCGAAACCGGTCGTGTTGCTGGCGCCGATCGCCACGATGTTGAGCGCCGCCGCGTGAAGCGGCGCGGCGACAGCAAACGCCGCCGCGATCGCCAATATGCGCAAGCTGAAATTCATCGGATAAACTCTTGGCAACAAACCTTGAATTAATGCCGTTAACCTTTCCTTAATCATTTCGTAGCGGCCCGCCGCGTCCTCTGCAATGGCTTGGGCGGAGGGGCGCACGAATGTCCATGCTGCCGGCCATATCGCCAGCGACGATCGAATCCTTTTTCGCGCTAGTCATCGGCTTTGCGGTCGCCGGCTCGTGCGCCAGCGGCTATCGCCTGTTCAGCAGCCATATTCCGAGCTTTCGGCTGCTCGAAGTGGGGCCGGTGCCGGCGCGCTTTGCCGCCATCCCGCTGCTGATGTTCTCCGCGCCTTACATCATCATGCGCAATACGCTCCGCGGCCGCCGCATCGAGGGCCGCCGCACCGAGATCGTCATGCTCGCCACCGTGATCGCCGGGCTATGGAGCCTGATGTCCGGAACCGTCGTGGTGCTCGCGCTTCAAGCGCTCTTCAACGTCTGATATCCATTCGCCATGATCTATGAACTCGATGGCCACCGGCCGGATTTGCCGGAGGCGGGCCGCTATTGGATCGCGCCGACCGCGACCATCATCGGCAAGGTGCGGCTTAAGATTGACGCCAGCGTCTGGTTCGGCGCGGTGCTGCGCGGCGACAATGAATGGATCGAGCTCGGCGAGCGCTCGCAGATTCAGGACAATGCCACGCTGCACACCGATCCGGGTTTCCCGATGACCATCGGGCCCAATTGCGTGATCGGCCACAATGTCATCCTGCACGGCTGCACCATCGGCGCTAACAGTCTGATCGGCATGGGCGCGATTTTGCTCAATGGCGCCCGTATCGGCGAAAATTGTCTCGTCGGCGCCGGCGCGCTCATCACCGAAGGCAAAATCTTTCCCGACAAATCGCTGATCGTCGGTGCGCCGGCGCGCGCCATCCGCACGCTCGACGAGGCGGCGATAAAAATGATCGCCGCCGGCGCCGATATTTACGTCCGGCGCTTCAAGCAATACGCGAAGGGGCTGAAGCCTATCGGTTGAGGTAGCTGCGGAGCCGCGGTGACGTGGGGTTCGAAAAAGATGCGGCCGGCTCCTGAGGGAGAGCCGGTTGGATTTTGGCAGATCAATGGGTTGTGTCAGGCCTAAGCCGATTCCACGGATTTTCCGCGGACGGTATCGAGCCTTGGCAGACGCCCTCCACCCGTTTTCATTCTGCCCGCGCCACGGTGTGCGCGTAGCGACTGGTGCTACGAAGGTCCCGCCAATTAAGGTGCGCGTGCTTAGGGGGCTTTGGCGCGAATGGCTGTCCGAAGCACCGGATAGCGTCCTCAAGGCAGACATCATGGCAGATCTGCTATCTGTCTATTTGTCCAATGCCTTCATGACGTTGGCGATAACTCGACAACAATGGCTCGAACCCGTCGACCCGCCATCAAGGTCCGCGATCGAAAAATGTCGGCGCCATCGAATTCCGAATGATAATTGTTGGGTGTGATAAATCTGCCATAGGCGAAAGCGCCTTACCTAAGCTACTGTTTCGGTAGCGGAGTCTAATCGGCTCGGGGACGTCACCATGAAAAAGCAACTTTTATTGAGTGCCGCTGTGGGTGTACTCGCGGCCGCTACCGCCGCGGCGGTCACCCCCGCGATGGCTGCGCCGCCGTCCGTCTATAACTGGACCGGCTTTTATGTCGGCGCCAACGCCGGGTATAGCTGGGGGCAGGGCGCCACGGTTTACAACGACCCCGCGTTTTTCCCATTTACCCCACTTACCGGAGCAAAAAGTTTAGATGGTGCTATTGGCGGGGCCCAATTTGGTTATAATTGGCAACTCAATAATTCGTGGGTGGCTGGCGTCGAGACGGACTTCCAGTTGGCTAACGAGAAGGCCAGCAGAACTTTTGTTCCTTTTTCTGACGCCGAAGGTGCCGTCGTAGCGCAACTTATGTCCAAGATCGAGTGGTTCGGTACGGTGCGTGGCCGGCTCGGCTGGCTCTTTAATCCGACGACCATGGTGTATGCGACGGGCGGCCTGGCCTACGGCAGAGTGAACGCTTCGGGATCTTTCATTGACACCACTTGTATTCCTTTCTCCTGCGTGTGGGGATTCAATAAATCCCCGATCAATGTAGGCTGGACCATGGGCGGTGGAATCGAAGGAGCCTTTCCGAATGCGCCAAACTGGACTTGGAAAATTGAATACCTCTACATTGACCTCGGGTCTGTCAATGGGAGCGGTTTCGACCCCGACTTCGTAACATTTTATACCTACAACGCGAGGTTCACCGACAATATCTTCCGCGTCGGTGGGAGCTGGCACTTCTATTGAGACGTGTGCCAGTGATTGTTGCGCAGCGGGTTTAACCGCCGGTTCCCGTAAGCTCAGCGCGCGTCGAGCTCACAATCGCGTAGATCTAACGAAACCCTGGCCAGTGCAGGCTGTGTGGAAACGAGAGGCTCCGGTATCCGGGGCCTCTTTTTTGTTTCAAGCGGCTACGGCCTTGATGTTAATGGCGCGCAATACGTTGTAAGCGAGGACGGAGAGGGCCATCTCGGCTCTGGTTCCTTTGAGGTTCCTGGTCAGGAATTCTTGCGCCCGCCATCATCCGCTTGATGGTGCCAAAAGGATGCTCGGCAGCACATCGTCGTCTCGCCATGAGTTCGGGAGTGGCTCTCGCATTCATCCGAGTGAGCGCATCCTCGTCTAGGTGGCGTTTGATGAAACGGCGCTTGGCAGTGGTGCATTGCCGCTTGAGGGCGCAGCCGGAGCAATCGGATGACGCATAGGTCACGTTGCGCTTGCGCCTGTGCAATTGCTTGCGAACCAGGGAGCGGCCAGCCGGACAGCGGTAGCTGTCGGTATCCGGTTCGTAGGTAAAGGCGCTGCGATCGAACAGCTTGCCGTCGGCTTGGTTGTTGACGGCCCGGTTGGCCGGCGCGCACGCCAGGATGCCGTCGCGTTCACAGGCGCTGGCATGGGCGCCGTTGGAATAACCCGCATCGGCCACCACAGTCAGGCTCTCTTGCCCCAACATCTCCTTGGCGGCCATGGACATCGGGTGAAGCAGGCGGTTGTCGGTCACCTCATCCGTCACATCGTGGTGGACGATCAGGCCGGTATCGGCATCGACCGCCGTCTGGACATTGTAGGAGGGCGGCTTGGGGCCGTTGCCCTTGCCCATCGGTCTTGCGTCCTCCTCGCCTTCGACGATTGTCGCGCGGCCCTCATCATCGAGTTTGGCGGCAAGCCGGTCGAGTTCGCCACGTCGGGCCTGCAAAGCCACCATAGCCGCAGGCACCGCATCCGGCCGGTCGTCGGGTTCCGCATCGTCAGCTTCGTCGAGCCCGGCGAGATAGCCGGCGATCTTGCGGTCGAGGCGAACGGCTTCTTCGGCGATCTCCCTGCGCCCCATGATCTTCTTGCCGCTCGCCACCGCCCGGAACTTCGAGCCGTCCAGAGCGATCAGCCGCGCCGTGAATAGGCCCGCGTCCCGGCACAGCATCACGAAGGCCCGGCACGCCCCGATTATCGCCACGCCGTTGTCGCGCCGGAAGTCGGCGATTGTCTTGAAGTCAGGGCTGAGCCGTCGCAAAAGCCACATCGCCTCGACATTGCGACGGCATTCCCGCTCCAGGCGTCGCGACGAGCGCACCTCGTTGAAATAGCCCCAAATGTAGAGCTTCAGAAGATCTCGCGGATCGTAAGGCGGACGTCCCGTTGCTGCCGGTACCGATCGACCAAATCCGAGCCCGCTTACGTCCAGCCCATCCACAAACGCGTCGATCACCCGAACTGGCGCATCCGCCGCCACATAATCCTCGATCGCCGCCGGCAGCAGCGCCGCCTGACCGCGATCCTCGCCCCGAACGTAGCTCATGGAAAAGGCCGCATCGTTGTCGATGCGGCCCTTCTTATCTGACTCGCTCAGTTCTCACACAGCCTGTAAAGCAGGGGTTTCTTCGACGGATCAGGCGATTGAGGCCGGCCAGAGCGGCGCCGTTGACTTCTCCACCTGGATGAGATCACGCCGGTGCCGTAATCTCGCTTCCGCTGGTACAAAGAGCTGTCAGGTCATGCCAACTGCAAATGCATTGCCATTGAGAAGGCACGCTATGCGATTTGATTTTTCGAATGTTCCGCTCAAAAACAGAGCGTTTAGCGAAACGCCGATGACGTTTATCGATCAGGAGGCCAAAAATTGTCTGGCCTCAATCATCGATCTGGTGGCGATTGAGACAGGAAATCGTACTGCGCGCGAGCATTGGCAGAACAAGCAACTGCAAAATCTTTTGCAGCATGCCGCTCAGAGATCGGCATTTTCGCGTACGGATTGGAACCAGGAAGATTGATGGAATTAGGCTTTCCGACCTTCCGATTCTCACCCGCAGCGACGTGGTCAAACAGGTGGCGACTGAAGGAAGCCTGCTGCCAGCCAGCGGAAAAATCTCTACAAACAAGCACTCAACATCCGGCTCTTCAGGCACGCCAGTGGAATTTTTTGTGTCGGAAATGACCGCGCTATACAACAGTGTTAGATCTACTGCGCAGTATTTCATGGAGGAGCGCGATCTCACGTTGAACAGGACGCGATTGAAGTCGGGACACTTCACCAAAAGCGGTTTCACGGTAGAGAAGACAAATTTTGGCTCGGTTCTCTCGGATCCTTTATCGGCAGCGGTATAAACAAACATATTGAATTGTTTTATCCAAATATAAATTCACTGCGCAAGGAGCTTGAACGCAATTCAATCGGATATTTGATAGCTCCACCACGGCTTGTTGAAATGATGTTTCAATACATGGACGCTGTCGTTCTGAAACGCGCTGGGATGGCGATGTGGATTCCATTGATGGAACCAGTAGACCCGAAGCTACGGGAAGCATTTGCGTCGTTAAATATACCAGTGCGCGCGAATTATTCTTCAGAAGAAGTTGGAATGATCGGCTCTGAATGTGAAAAAAAACCTGGAAATTATCACGTCGCGACAAGTAACGTGATCATTGAAGCGAGCAAGGATGATCACATTAATCTTAGAGGTAAACAATTAGGTCGACTATTAGTGACGCATCTTCATTCATACGCAACGCCGTTTATTCGCTACGATGTCGGTGACGTGGCTTCACTCACCGATCGTTGTTCCTGTGGTCATGATGGCCCAACTCTTTCAGACGTTTACGGGCGTTCAAAGGGCTTGCTGAAGCATGCTGATGGACGCCTATCGACTTTCTATATTCCGTACCACCGGCTACGGGATGTCACTAAATTCGATGAATACCGCATTAGGCAGATTGACGTTAAAACCATCGTCGTCGAAATAGGTGGCAGACAATCCTTAACCGCGGACGAAATCGCTGCGTTTATAGATCTGATCAAGAGGCGTGCAGGGGACGACTTTGAAGTGCGGGTGAAGCCTGTTTCCAAAATTGAGTGGGGACATAGCGTCAAGAGACTGGGTTTCACAGCGAGGTGTTATGATAACTCTCAGCCGTTTCATTAGCTGAAGTCCGCTCTAATTTTGTGGTCGCCGTCAACCACCACCGTGGCGAGAAACGCGCCGATGCAAGGGCGAAACTTTGGCGGTACTGGTTGCATACGGCGCGCGCCTCACGACCCGTACTGTGTTGGCATCCTGCCAGAAATCGGCCATGAGCTGCTCGCCTGGACGTGTCCTTAGCCAGTCGTACACGGCACCTGAGAGGGCGGCGACTTCGACCGGTCCGACGCGGGAACTCACGACGATTTCAACGAAGGGCATGCCTCCGTCCTCCACCTCCACCAATTGATAATCGGTGGCGTTGCCGCCGAACCGTTCCGGCAATATCTGCTCGACAAGCGGCACCAGATCGCCGCGTAGATAGCTTAAACCTTCGCTGGTAATTTTCTCGAAGCTACGCAGATGCCACGCGTGCAGGTTCAGTCCCAGCGCGCCCAGCGGGCACCCGCAATCCCGGCGGCCAATTTCGCCGCAGTCTCCGCTGCCCACGTTGAGCATGATTTTGCCTACGCTGGGCAGCACGGTTGTAATAAGCAGGGCATCGTCCTCCTCCGAACTACCGGCTGGTTCGTTGGGAGCCGCGCGCTGCAAGACTGCGAGCTTGTCGGTCAACAGATGCACCTCGTCGACATGTTCGGGCGCCGCACAAGCCGCCCCGATGCAACCAGCCTCTGTTGATGAATAATGGCTGGCAGCCCGGCAGCCGGCCCGGTGAATGACCGCAGCCTTTGTCTCGGTGTAAGGCTCTCCTCCCAGCCGGAAGAAGCTCCCTGAGATGTCCAAGCCATGGTCGAGCGCTGCCAGGCAAATGCGAACACCGGAACTGGCGTTGGTGTCGAGTTGCGCGGGCCGGCCGGCTGCGCGACAGTCTGCAAGCCAGCGCCCGATTGTGCCGGCATCGTCCTGGTGGACATATTCGGGTTCGGCAACGGCCAGCCCAGGCTCCTGGCGGCGTCAAGCACGTCTCGGGTAAAATGGATCGATGCTGCGGCGTCTGGCGTCTCTGGCAGCTTGTTCTGCGCGAACCATCGTTCGACCTTTAAACCGACCTTTGCGTAGCTCAATACCATTTTGATACCAGAGGTAACTGGAGGGACACCACGCCAGGCGGCAATGGGCCGTTCACGCAATCCGAAGCCTTCGCGGAACGCATGTACGGTAGTTGCTGCTTCGTGCGTGAACCTCCGCAAGTCGACGGGCACGGATAAGGCTGGGCCGTGTGAACCGCTGGTTCGCCCCTCGAAATGTCCTGCCGTCAACGGATTGTCGAAATCATGCGGGTCGATCTGCAATTCCAATCCTGGGCGGCGGATCGGCCGGCGGCCTTTGAACTCCTCCGGCGTGACATTAACCCCGGCCTCGTAGAGATGCCCGAGCGTTGCCTCGAGGCCATCGCGCGTCACCAATTGCGTGAGGTCACCGAGCGCAATGCCGACATTTTGCAGAAGGGCGCGGTATGGGCTGCGTGGGTTTCCGTAAACGGCGTGTTGCATTAGCCGCAAGAACGATCGCTCGCGCTGCCGCAGGCGCCGCCTTACCGCGGCTCTCGCTTGCTCCGGCGTGAGCGGGTATCGCAGAAAACGTCGCAAGTCAGAGGTGATATCCGGAACGGTCATTATGCCACCAAGCAGTGGTGGTTCTCATCGAGGGGCATCCAGATCCACATTGCTACTCTTCCGCTGGGGTGGCTCTTTGGATGCGCAACGTCGGTGCAGAGGATCGAGATAGCGAAAGCGCGAGAAGTCACCGTCGCCTCCATCTCGTCGCAGCATAGACAGCAGATTTCTCCACCTCGCAGCGGGCGCCGCTACTTTACCAATTGTACCACAAGTCGCATGGGCGCAATCCTCTCCGTCGCAGCCGGTGCGCTGGATTGTGCCGTATCCGCCAGGCGGCCCAGCCGACCTTGTGGCACGCCCGTTGGGACAATGGCAGTCGGAGCGGTTCGGCCAATCCGTCATCATCGAAAATCGGCTTGGTGACGCAGCTACTTCCGCACGTTTGCGCCTGAAAACCGCACCCACGGCGCTGAAAAAATTTGATCGAGTCGATACTCGGACTTTTTCAACAAAATCGACCCTTATGCGACATCGGCAGCAGTATCATGTTGTGGTGCACAATGTCGCCATGTGTAGGCAACACATTAATTCCTACTCGGCCTTGATGTCTGCAGCCTTGATGATCGGCCACCACCTCGCGATCTCGGATTTTTGGTAGGCTCCGAGCGCCTCCGGGCTTTGCTCCGCGCGCGGCACGATGACGTGGCCGAGCTTGGCTAAAAGGCTACGGATTACCGGATCGGTGAGCGCCGTAACAATCGCGCCGTTGAACTTTGCGACGATGCCTTGCGGCGTATCTTTGGGTGCAAAGATTGCCTGCCATAGGGACGTATAGAAGTGGGGCATTCCGGCCTCGTCGACCGTAGGAATCTCCGGAGCCACCGCCAAGCGATCCTCGACCATGACGGCGTAGGCTTTGATGCTGCCGTCGCGCACGAACTGCAGGGAGCCAAGCCCGGCGTCGATCATCAGGTCAACTCGGCCAGCGACCAGGTCTTGTAGGGCCGGTTCGAGCCCGCGATACGGCACAAAGCCGAAGCGCGTGTCGGTTTCCTTTTGGAAGAGAATGCCCGCGATGTGACTGGGACTGCCGGCGCTAGTCGTGGCCTCCATGGCAGAGCCCGGATTGGCCCTCAGCCAAGCGATGAGGCCCTTAAGATCGTCGGCAGGAATTGCTTTCTTGGACAAAATCACTTGCGGGAGGTACGAAAGCAACGCGACCGGCGTGAAGTCCGTCACCACGTCGTAGGGTAGATCATAAATTGCGGCATTGATGACGTGCGTGCTCATTCCGGGGCCAATACTGAGCGTGTAGCCGTCGGGAGCGGCGCTTGCCACGCGACCGGCCGCGATGCTGCCGGCTGCACCCGGCACATCTTCGACGATCACAGGCACGCCGAGCAAGGCTTGCAGCCGCTCCGCCAGAACACGCGCGTAGACGTCGGTCGGCCCGCCCGGCGCGAAACCAACGATCAATGTGATCGGACGCGACGGATAATCCGAGGCGTCGGCAAAACGAGGCATGCCCAATAGGCCGGCCGCCCGCGCCGCAAGGGACAAGAAATGACGCCGATGCTTATCCATAATCGCGTCTGGCAAATTTAACACACCGAGAGTCAGCGAGTTTAACTAGCAGAAATTATCGGGATTCGATGCACTGCAGGCCGCCGGGTGAACAAAGTCCACGGATTTTCCACGGATCGAAGCGTCAATTTCGTGCTTCATTCTGTATCGAGACGTAGCGGCGTGCCGAGAAAAGCCTGTAAACGCGAGTAAACTTGCACCCCAAAAAGGTGCGGCCGGCTCCTGGGGGAGAGCCGGCCGCCGCGAACCCGGTCTGGGGACGGGGAGGGGTGGGGACGTGACCGGGGTCGCGTAGCTCCTATCTGTTTGGCCTAGCGCGAGGACGCGGTGGCCGGCGCCGTGGCGGTATCGCCGAGCGCAATCCAAACATTCGGATCGGATTGCGACTGACGCTTCACGAAGCGGTAGCCGGTGTCCGACCAGAGCAGGATGTCGTTGGTCTGGTTATCGAGGATGAACTCGCCTTTGTCGGTCTTGACGGTGAGGATGGCGTGGCCGTCACCGTTGCGGTCGCGCACCACGGTGATGAGCAGCGCCTCGCGCGGCCAACCCTGCTGCATCAGCATTTTGCGTTTTGCCAGCACGTAGTCCTCGCAGTCGCCGTAACCGTCGTCCGGATAATTCCAGCGTTCGACGACACCCCAATGATCCATGTCGGTCATCGGCTTGACGTGCGTGTTGACCCAAAGATTGACCCGCTGGAGGTCCTTCCAGGCCTCAGTCGAGAGCACCACGTCGCGCGGCATCGACGGCTTGGTTTTGCATTCCGGGTCGTATTCGACGCAGAACTCGACCCAGCCGATGGGTGCATGGGCAACGCCGCCGAGCGCAATGAACAGCGGACGTTCCTGTGCCGAGCTGCCCGTCGGCGATGCGAACAGCGAGAGCGCGATGACGCTCGCGGCCGCACCGCGCTTGAGGATTGCTTTTGCAACCGGATTCATTGTGACCCCTTCCCGTCTCGTCGGGGTCACGTTTCGCACAAAGATTTTGCAGCGCCGCTAAGTTGAGTAGTTCAATTTGAAGTAAAAACGCTTCAACACACAGCAAAAACTGCGCGATATTCTTCGCGAATATTGTATAAAATTCTAACTATTCTATTTTGAATCAAATTATACCGATTGCGGTCCGCGCCGCACGCCGCGCGGGTTTTGCCTGGCTGGGTGTCGCTGGCTGCGGCAAGCGCGGCGGCGTTCGATACGGATTTTCCCGGAGGAAATCGCGCGCAAACGCGCCGGTGAACGGCGCGCGCCGAACTGCAAATTGTCGTAGAAGCGCTTACGCGCCGGTGAGGTTCTCTTCGAAAACGCAACATCATGGTAAATCAATGACTTACGGGATCGGAGGGGGCGCAAAACGGTGCAAAAGTGTAAAATGGGTGCTCTTGAGGTCGCCCGTAAAATCAGTATTGATTTCCCCGTGCGCAACCTCAGGTCGCGGCCTCAGCATCCGTCGTTGTCATGCGGTCAAGCTTCTAATTTGCGGCGGTTGAATTGGCCGGATTGCCGCCGAAGCGCTCTTGTGGATCCCCTCCTCGTCTCTCGTCATTCGGTGCGTGAGCCACTTCCGGTTTGTCCCCAATCGCAGACACCCGCTGCATCGCAACAAGCCGTCGGTTTGGGCCAACAGGCGACATCGCCCTCTCGCTGGTGGTGCTGCCGATGACATCGGTGCCCGAGGACAATCCCGTGTGCTTAAAGCGACCGAGGCTCGTTTTCTGCTGAAAGAAATTTTATAGCGTGTGGCACTATGAGATCAGCAGCACGAAAGAATGCCTCCGGGTGATTGAGACCTGGCAACGGGACGAAAGTCGCGTTTGGTATTTGCTCAGCGGTGCGGCGGGCATTAGCAAAACGGCCGTCGCTGTCTCCAGCGTAGAACAGGCAAGGCATGCGCATTTTCGGCAGGTCGTCCAGCATGGACGGCCGATCCTGCGCCGCTGCCGCAAAGGCGCGGAGGTCGCTCGACAGCAGCAAGGCCCGGAACTCGGACGAAGCGAGTCTCGCAGCAAATGGTCGCGTAGGGTCAATCGCTTCACTTTTGCGATGTCCGAGTAATGTCTGCTTTGCCCCGGATCGCGACCAAATCGCGGACGTCGCGCCACTTCGATTTTGGGCCATGAACGGACTCTTGCACTGCAAAAAAGTCGAGGAGAAGAAGCTGCGTCCGAAATTTCAGTTTCTCGGACGATCACGACGCAGTTCAGACCACGGTTCTTCGCAGCATGTCGGTCGCCTAGACCAAAACACGTTTGGCTGAAAAGTGAAATCGGATGACCAAGCCAAATCATCTGCTCATGAATCTTTGCTGGGAACGCCTTTTTGCCTCCAACTCGATTAGCGATTGTTACCCACGTAGTGCAGCCAATTCCGGACATAGGTCTAGACGGGTGGACGTATTATTGTATAGTGTTGGTTGAAACTCTTGGTTCGCTATATCAAAGCGATCAAGACTATTCCACTTTGTCGGGCCCCTTTGAGCGCCCTTTCCCCGCACCGACAATTCTCGGACGAGCGAAGTTTCCGCGATTATGTTCGCCGTGGACGTCCCAGAATTATTCGCAAGCTCGACGGAAGCTGGTCATGCAACCAATTGCGGAGCACCATTCCTTCAACGTGATGGGCTTACTCACCCAACACAACGCGCGATCGGCATTATCAAAATATAAAGAAAATCAAATTGTCTACTCACAGGGAGACCCGGCGGACTCGGTTTTTTACGTCCATACGGGCCAGGTCAAGGTTACCGTCATTTCCAAACTTGGGAAGGAAGCTGTCGTCGCAATCCGGGGACCGGACGAATTTTGCGGCGAAGGAGCAATGCATGGGACACCGCTGCGTTTGGCTACAACCACCACAATGTCGCCATGCGAGATTATACGGCTAGAGACGCAAACCATTGTCCACCTGCTCCATGAGAACCAGGAGTTTGCCGACTATTTTCTCACCCATCTTTTGACGCGGACCGCCCGCGTCGAAGCGGACTTAGTGGACCAATTGTTCAATTCCAGCGAGATGCGGCTGGCACGGGCTCTTCTGCTGTTGGCCAATTATGGTAACGACCTTGGTAAGGAACCGACACCTGTAAAGGTGAACCAGGATACACTCGCCGCGCTGATTGGAACGACGCGGTCTCGCGTAAATTTTTTCATGAATAAATTTCGAAAGCTCGGCTTGATCGACTACAACGGCAAGCTGGAAGTTCATAAGGCCCTGCTGAACTTCGTTCTGAATGAGCGACCACATATTGAGCCCTAGAATAACCGGCAGGCGGCTGGCCTACTCCGGCGACAAATGATTAGAGCCGCCGCCGTCGCGCTCGCCGACGAGGTGATCGTGTAAGCGTCCAGCCGTTTGTTGCAACGCAAATTGAAGGCCACCGCGAGGACCGCTGTGGGTCATGCACGTCATTTCGGACGTGCGCCGACCACTTCCGCTTTTCCCCCAATAGCGGCCATATCGCTGCGTCGCACTAGGTGACGAAATTGGCCATTAGGCGACATTTCGCACCGCGACAAAGTCAAATAGATTTAGATCGGCAATTCTGCTACGCGGCGCGTTCGACTCGGCTATCGATTTCACCATGGAGTGCCCCGAAATCAATTGGCTATGTCAGCATGCCTACGTAAAGAAACCGCCCAGCGATAATTAACTAAGCTTAATGTTTACGCCTCACGCTCACCATCAAGATTAATTCCGATTGTGCTTTGACTGCATGCAGCCGTTCGTCCATGCAATTGCGTTGGAGGGGAGCAGGACACGCGGCACGTTGGTGTGAATCCAGACCACCCCAGCCTCGATAGCTACGTGGCGAGTTTTCATTTCTGTTTTTGGCAGAGTTATACAGATGCTACAGAGTGCACTTAATCGTCAGCTGACTAGCACGTTCGGGCTCCGCGTCGTGCGCGTTGATTTGTATAAGAAACTCACCGCGGAATTGGCCGGACAGATTTTGCCCTTCACAAATTCATCCCTTGCAATTGAACGCATTGCCTCGCTCGGTCGGCTCCTCCGCCCGCTGCAGGCACGAGGTGTGAACAAGATACGTCTGGGTGCGCCAAACGACTGCGGCTACGTTTGTCTCGACGACTTCAACGACGTTGTGGCCGCGCTTTCGCTCGGTATCGCTTCCGACGTTTCGTGGGATGTCGACATGGCCAAGAAGGGAGTGGTCATATATCAGTATGATCACACCGTTGCTGGTCCACCTTTCGCGCACGCCAACTTTCGATTTAATCAACGAAAAATTGGAACAGGCGCCGATCATGAGAGCGAAAGCATTGAATCTGCTCTTGCGCAAGGGCAACTAACGCAACCTCTCTCGACGATTTTGAAAATCGACATTGACGGCGATGAATGGGCCGCTTTCGCGGCAACCACTGCAGCTACGCTAGATATATTTACCCAAGTGATGGGTGAATTTCATGATTTCGATAAGATCCTCGATGACGACTGGTTTGCACAGACGCTTGCCGCACTCACGAAGCTCAACGAAAAATTTGCAGTGGTACATGTTCATGCCAACAATTACAGGCCACTGCTCGCGATCGGCAATTTGCTGTTTCCTGAGGTTCTGGAAGTGACCTACGCCAGCAGAGCGAAATACACCTTCACCGATTGTAAAGAGGTGTTCCCCGGACCTCTCGATAGTCCTAATTGGCCTGCCGCGCCGGACTACAGTCTCGGCAGGTTTGTCTATTGAACGCGCTAATGCTGTCGACGGCCATGCCGCTCAACGTGCAGTTTTTTGCCGATTTTGAAAATCGCCATGCCGAAAAAGCCCAAAATCGAGGCCGTCGTCCGCCTCGGCCGGTGGGCTGCGCAGGGCAAGGTGGTGCCGCTCGCAGTGAGTACGTTCACTCGTTGGCCGCTGTTACCCGACCTGCCGACGCTCGCGCAAGCGGGCTATCCTATTTCCACGTTTCTAATCTGGTGCGGGCTCTCAGCTCCGGCGAAAACCCCTCGCAACATCGTCGACAAACTGAACGAAGCAATCGGGAGCGTCCTCGACCTCCCGGCGATTTAATTCAGATTACAGCGCATGGGCTTTGAGTTGGCGCAGATGGACCCGGAGCAGTACGGACAATTCTTCGCCGACGACGTGGCCGCGATTATTGAACTCGGCAAGCGCGCACACATCGAGCCGTCGAATTAAACGGAAAAAGCGAGGGCGTGCATGGGAGTCAGCTATATTTAGCGATTCTGGAAGTATAGCGGCGGTGATCAGCCGGGGATCACCGAACTCAGCCCGAACCGAGCGAGGGCGTCAGTTTCATTCGTCGCTGCCAGATATCAGCCGCACCGCCTCCTGATCGTCGCCATGCCGGGCACCGGGAGTCCGGCAAGCGCGTCTCGTGGTCGCTTTCACGCGCGTGAAAGCTCTAGTCGAGCGTCTCAGGATTTAGCGCTATAGCCGACTTCATGACTTCGTCATTGCCCTGAAAGACTACTAAAGGAGGAGCCGAGCCGTTTGGAGTAACTGTGAAATCTTTGGCATTTACCAAGACGTGGTCTTGTCGGCCGATAATATCGAGCGCGAACGCCTTCGCGTTTGAGTCTTTATCGACTAGGACTCCTGTGATCGTTCCAATCTTTTGTTTGTTCGCGCCATAGACGTTGGTGCCGGTAACCTTCCAATTGGGCAACTCAATAGAAGCTATTGAATTGTTCCCGCTTGGCAGGGAACTGATTTTCAACAGATCCCCTGCCAATTCCAGTTTTGGCACGGCCGAATATGCCCAGAAGCCCCACACCACAGATGTGAGCATCAAGGCACCACCAGCGCTCATTCCGGTTATTGATACATTAAAGTCGTCTTTTTTAATTGCGAGCTTGTCCACCGCCTTGAAAAGACCCGCACCTCTCGAAAATAGAACGTATCCCAAAATTATCGCGAGCGCGCCAACAAGCGTGAGCCCACCGCACAAAACAAAGCGATGAAATTCGAGATTGGTGGCGACTTCAGGCGACATTGCGTACTCCCCCAAGAGTTCGCATGCTCTGCAAATTTAGTATAGGCATCCTCCAGTCATGAGGAAATCCCCTTTATGGGGTTCAACCGCTGCAAAATGGAGGATCAGCGCCGGCAAGCTTCCGCGCCTATCCGGTGCTGGACGGCGTGCAGCCAGCCTTTTGCGCAAGGCGCCGCCGAAGCGCGCCGGATTGAATCCGCACGGCACATTGTTAGATATCGTTCAGTAGGCCAGGTCGGGCGGCAACGTATCCCCCGACACCTGCCGCCCAACCCAGAAGCCTAAGTGAGGCAACAAACTCCAGACAACCCCAAGCCCGTACCCTGCTTGGGGTTCTTTTTTGTGGCGACACCCGTCTTTAATTTCTATCGCACCGAGATTGTTGCAGGTCGTGGCCTTCGAGCCACAGTAGAAGACAAAGTACAGCGAATCTCGCCGCGTTGAGCGAAATCCAGCGCTTCTGCTGTGTCATAAAAGACGCGGCGCCGGCCAATCGCGCAGAGCGTCACTGGCGCGTCGAACCTTCCCCATAATTGAGGCCACAAATGCAACGTAGCGCGATGAACGCGACTGACGCATGGCAAGATAAAACATGATCCAGATATCAAATGTAGCCGATAGATGGCCCATCCTGCGTATCGCAGTTGGCGTAACCCTGGTCTTTTGCTGCTCGGCGCCCGTGGTGTGGTTGTTGTCCAACGTCTTGGTCAACGGAGTACGGGCGTTCTATCACTAGGCCGAAGTAGCAATGGGCTTTGAGCTACCCGGCTGCCGTTTCGCGCAAAAGGCCGGCTGGAGTTACGCGGGCGCCATTTCTATTTTATCGATCAGGGTAGGATCGTCATCGCTCGCGCGCGAACTGTTCACGCGCTTTGACACGGGCCATCTTTGCAGCAGGTCGTGTGGCGCGGGCTTCAATAATTCGCTGCCAGCTTCTCCGCGCAGCCAAGGCTCAAAGTCCCTCTCTGCGAGCAACACCGGCATCCGGTCGTGCACTTCCGAGACGAACTCATTGGGCCCGCAAATAATCATGGTGCAAGATTTGAGCGGCTTGCCAGTGTCTGGACTTTTCCACTCATCCCATAATCCGGCCACCGTAAGTGCCGGCGAGCCATCACGGGCAGTGAAGTACCAAGGCTGCTTTCCACCGGGCGTATCCTGCCACTCGTAATATCCAGAAACCGGAATGAGACAGCGCGTCCGCTTAAACGGACCGCGGAAGAACGGCTTCGTCGCAACAGTCTCAGCGCGCGCGTTGAACGTCGCGAGCATTAAGTCCTTCAGCGGCTTGCTCCACCAGCTTGGCACCAGGCCCCAACGCATTGGCAGCAGGTTGCGATGGCCGTCCTGCGAGGCAATGGTGTCTACGGTCGTTGTCGGACAGACGTTGAAGCGCGGGCGCAGGTTGTGCGGCGGCGCTTCAAGCGTCAGTCGATAAAGACGGACAATTTCTTCCCAGGTGAGTTTGTAGGTCGAACGTCCGCACATTTGCCGCGGGCTCTGAAATAGGCGCCACTGTTGCCGTGTCTAATGCTTTTTTAAACCCAGCAAAACGTACCCGTATTCGACGTGATGATCTGGATCGCCCAAGGCCTCAAGTCTGAATTCCCCAGCTGTTTTGAACGTCTGCACTCCCTTCCCGGGAATGATCGTTGTTCGGGAAGCGCTTCCATCCGGCGATTTCCAGTAGACTTTGGTCTCGGCATCAGCGTCCCAGATCGTGAGAATGACGGCGTGTTGCTCGCTGTCATCGATAATGGTTTTTGGCGGAGCACCCACGTGTAGGGTGCCTGTCCCTAAGGATTCAAATTTGTCGATTTGGCCGAAGTCAATATCTTGCGCGCAGATGGGCGCTGCGCTCGCACACAGCAATGCCAGAGCTGCAATGAGGCGCACTTGAACTTTCATGCTTCTATCCGACTTTTTTCTGCCGCGCAGTCGGCTTTGCCGCCGGCTTGAGCGCGGGTTCCTTGCCCTTCTTGCCCGCTATAGGCAGCAGCATCTCGGTCTGGCCCTCGACCCGCTTGCGTCCCTTCTTCGGCGGCGCGGATGCGCGTTTTTCCTCGGCAATGCTACGCTTTAATGCGTCCATGAGATTGACGACATTCTGCGGCCGCGGTGCGGCATGCTCGCGAGGCGCCGGTATCCCCGCCTGTTTCTTCTTGAGCATTTCGACGACAGCTTCCTCGTAATGATCCCTGAACTGCGAAGGATCGAAGTCGGCCTCTTTGCTCTCAAGGATGTGCTCGGCCAGCTTCAGCATGTCCGGAGCGACCTTCACGTTAGGGATGTCGTCGAGGTATTCCTTCGCGTCTCGAATTTCGTATGGATAGCGCAGTGTGGTGCCCATCAATCCCTTGTCCCACGGCTGAAGCATGACGACGCGCTCGCGTTTGGCGAGCACCACCCGCGCCAGCGCCACCATTCCCTTGCCGCGCATAGCTTCGCGGATGACTGCGAACGCTTCCTGCCCGACCTTATCATTCGGCGTGATGTAATAGGGGCTATCGAGGTATCGCTCGTCTATCTGGGAGCGCGGAACGAAACTATCGATCTCAATCGTGTGTGTGCTCTCGATCGCTATCGCCTCGAGTTCATCGTCGTCGACTGGGAGGTAGGCGTTTTTCGAGTATTCATAGCCGCGCCCCTTATTCTCGTTCTCGACTGGCTCGCGCGTAACCTCGTCAACTAACTGTTGCCGCAGTCGATTGCCGGTCTTCTTGTTGATCTGCCGAAAAGAGACACGCTCGGTCGAAGATGACGCCGTATAAAGCGCGATTGGGCACGAGACGAGCGAGAGCTTGAGATAGCCTTTCCAATACGGGCGAGCGGGCGGCACGGACATCTCCTACGCAACTGTTACTCACGCGAATCTGGCAGGCGGGCTGCCTTAGTCAATCGGCAGCCGCCAGAGACATTGAGTTTTGTTCTCGGTATGTTGCTACAAATGTTGTTTACGGGGGCGGCTCAATGCGGCTCGCACACGGCGGATGCACGGCGAGTAGTGCGAGCAGCGCGACGTCCGCTCTTCCCCCAACATCCGACATTCATTCGCACCGCGGTAAGTGACGCGATGGGCCACTTTCAGACTCATGCACCGCAGCAAAAACTAATCTTACTCGATCACCTCGTCGGCTCGACCAAGTAGTGGCAGCGGAACGCTCATACCAAGGGTCTTCGCGGTTTTGAGATTGATTACAAGCTCAAACTTGACCGACTGTTGGACAGGCAAATCGCCTGGCTTATCTCCTTTGAGAATGCGGCCGGCGTAGACACCAGCCAGGCGGTAGGCGTCAGCGAAGCTGGTGCCGTAGCTCATCAGCCCACCAGCTTCGACAAAGTCGCGCACGAAGTAGACCGTCGGAATGGCGTAGCGCGCAGCTACGTCAGTAAACTTTTGCCGCTGCGGAAGGTATACGGGTGATGAGGTCACCATGGCGGCCGCAACCCGCTGCTCGGCCATCGCTGCAAAGGCGGCGCTGATTTCGCCCTCATTGCTGACGTTAAATGTCTTGATTTGCTTGCCCAGCGTACTCGCAGCGGCCGACAGTTCCTTTATCTCTACAGCAGTATCGGGTGAATTCGGGTCAACGACCACGCCGAGGATGGCAGCGTTCGGCACTAGTTCGTTTATCACCTCAAGACGCTTCGGTTCGAGCGCAACGGTAAGCATGTAAACACCGGTCGCATTTCCACTCGGCCGGTTGAGACTGTCGACCAACCCCACCCCAACAGGATCGCCCCCAGTCACGAACACGATTGGTATCACCGTCGTTGCGGCCTTAGCCGCTAAGGCGGAGGCTGGCGTGCCCATGGCGGCCAACACGCTTAACCGCTGCCGAACAAGATCAGACGCGAGTGCGGGCAATTGGTCAAATTGGCCATGCGCCCAGCGATAAACGATTGCCACGTTCCGGCCCTCGGCAAAGCCAGTCTCGCGCAGACCGTGCTGGAAAGCAGCAGTCAGCGAAGCAAACGCCTCGGGAGATGTAAGGCCGAGAAATCCGATCACCGGCATCGCCGACTGCTGCGCCCGCGCCACAAGCGGCCACGTAGCTGCCGAGCCGCCGATTAAGGTGATGAACTCGCGCCGTCTCATGGGCGCCTCCCTCGAAGCCAACGAGTTAACTCTAGCACATCATGAAAAAGGGCCGCGTTGTGCGTCACAGCAAATTCCAGCCGCCGAGGGCAGCTATGGGTCACGTGTGGACGGCGCCTTGGCAAGAACTTTCTGACGTTGCTGCAGCATTGGTCGGGTGCGGTCACGTGTCCGGCCTGTTGATGCGGCGCGGTTGGCCGCTGGCCCTAATGCTCTGCGCGGATCGGGTCCCAATCGTTCACATGCACTTGGAAGTGCGATGACCCAAGCGGGTTCTCCCGATCCCCAGAACGACCGTATCTGCATTACGTCGTCATGCCCTCGCCAATTCGTTGTAGCTTTTGATCTGTGTCGGCTATGCTGCTTCCGAGATTAATCTCGGCTCCTTGAAGCGTTCTCCGCGCACCATCATGGCCCAGGCCATACGTGCGATCTTGTTAGCGAGCGCGACAGCAGCGATCTTGATAGGCCGACGTTCCATGATGCGCGCGAGCCAGAGCCGCTTGGTGCCGTGCTGCCGTGCATAGCGAATGACAGCCATAGCTCCAGCGACGAGTAACCATCGCAAATATCGATTTCCCTGCTTTGAGATCCCGCCGAGTCGTTCCTTGCCGCCTGTCGAATGCTGCTTGGGAACAAGACCGATCCAGGCTGCCAGGTTGCGTCCGGACGAGAATACTTTCCAATCGCCCACCTCGGCGACCAAAGCGGTGGCGACGATCGGGCCCACGCCAGGGATTTCCTCAAGCCGCCGGCTCTCTTCACACGATCGATGCCAGGCGTGGATGCGTTTCTCGATGGTACCGATCTCTGCCGTGACATTTACGTATTGGCGAGCAAGAACGTCGAGGCTAAACCGTGCGGCCGCCGGAATGCGATCATCCTCTTGGTTCGCAATGATCTCCAATAGCCCAGCCGTGCCATTGCGGCCCTTGGCCGAGATGATGCCGAGCTCAGCCATATGCCCACGGATCGCATTCGACAGCATCGTTCGTTGACGAACGAGAAGCTGCCGGCTGCGATGCAGCATCAAACCCGACTGCTGCTGTTCGGATTTCGTCGGTACAAAACGCATCGACGGCCGCGTTACCGCCTCACAGATTGCGGCTGCATCATTGGCGTCATTTTTGCTCCGCTTGAGATACGCCTTCACATAATTCGGCGGCATCAGCCTCACCGTGTGGCCGAGCACCTGTATCTTGCGGCTCCAATGATGTGCGCTCGGACACGCCTCAACGCCAACGAGGCATGGTGGCAGAGCCGCAAAGAACTCCAACACCTTGGCACGGCTCACCCGCTTGCGGATTACCACCGCGCCATCAGTATCGACGCCGTGAATCTGGAACACCGACTTCGCAATATCGAGACCAATTGTGCTAACTTCGCCCATGGACGGCTCCCCTCAATGTGGTGCGTTTCGACGCAACCACCCTATGGCACTCCGATGCCGCAGAGTGGGCGCCGTCCACAGCATCATTTTCGACGTTTCGAGCGAGCGCCGCCCACTTCCGCTGTACCCCTCGACAGCCGACATGCGCTTGCGCCGCCTTATCTCACGCTCCAGGCCACAACCGGACATCCGATCGACTATTCAATCACCTCGTCGGCGGTCATTTGCATGATCTGCGGCACAGTGAGGTTCAGCGCCTTGGCGGTCCTGAGGTTGATCACGAACTCGAATTTGGTGGACTGCATAACCGGCAGGTCGGCGGGTTTCTCACCCTTTAGAATCCGGCTGGTGTAGAGGCCGACCTGACGATAGGCATCGGTGATGCTGGTCCCGTAACTCATCAGGCCACCAGCCACGACAAATTCGCGCAAGTCATAGGCCGCTGGCAACCCATCGCGAGCTGCGAGCGCGACGAGTTGCGCTCGGTGGGAGGTCAGGAACGGGCCGGAACCGACGAGCAGCGCACCGGCCCCGCGTTGCACGAACGTTGCAAAGGCTGTCTCGATGTCGCGGTCGTTGCTGACATCAAGAATGATGAGTTGCTGCCCGATAGCCTGCGCCGCAACCTGCAAATCTTTCCGCTCTACCTCGGTTTCTGGACTGCCCGGGTTGACCAGCACGCCAATTGTTGTCGCCTTGGGCACGAGTTGGCGCAGCAACTCCAATCGCTTCGCCCCTAACTGGCCGACCAGAAAGGTCACTCCCGTGACGTTGCCACTGGGTCGGTTCAGGCTGGCGACAAGGCCATCCTTAACGGGGTCAGCCCCGGTCACGAAGACGATCGGCACCGTCGTGGTTGCGTTCTTGGCCACCCGCGCCGCAGGGGCATTGACGACAATCACTGCCGCGGGCAGTCGAACCAGATCGGCCATCAGAACCGAAAGCCGATCCAATTGATTGTCCGCATAGCGGTATTCGATTGCGACGTTCTTGCCCTCGACGAAGCCTGTTTCCTTCAGGCCTTGGCGGAACGAGGTCACGAAATTCCTCGAGTTCGGCTGCCGATGTGCTGCGCAGAAACCCGATCACCGGCATCGCCGTTTGCTGCGCTTGCGCGCCAAACGGCCACGCGGTCGCCACTCCGCCGAGTAACGTGATGAACTCCCGTCGCCTCATGGGTTGCCCTCAGGCCGAGGATCGCAGCCAACCGCATTCTAGCGTGATCGGTCTATTTGTGCATCACAGCAAATTTAGCCGCCAATGTCGCAGTTGGGTCTTGGTCGTGCAAAAACGTTTTGACTGAGGGTGTTAGAAGAGGGTTGGGCGGTGAAGCGCGCCGTTACTGGACCCTGATCATGCCCTCATCGCCGCCATGAGCGGCTGAATGCCGATGATGTTCATGACGCGGGTGAGATTGTAGGCCAATACGTGGAGCGCCATCTCGGAGGCGACCCGCGGCAGCGTCTTCATCAGGAAATGCGTCGCCCCCATCCTCATCTTCAGCGTGCCGAAGGGATGTTCGACGGTCTCGCGCCGCTGGCGCATCTTCTCTGGATGCTCGTCGAGTCGGCGTTGCACGGCTTCGAGTAAGCGCTCGTGCTCCCACCGCGTGATCCGTCGCTCCTTGCCGGTGGTGCAGCGATGCTTGATGGCGCAGTGCTGGCATACGTTGGTCAAATAGCGATGCAGGACCAATCCGTGTTCTTGGGTAGTGAATGAGTGGCCGAGCCGTTCGCCGGCGGGACAAATGTAAACGTTGTCCTCAGCCACATAGCGGAAGTCCTGCTTGCCGAAGCGCTTCGAGTTCGAGGTCATCGGCTTTGGCAGCGTCACCGTGATGCCGGCTTTGTCACAATCAAGGATCTCCTCACTGCTGAAGTAGCCGCGGTCGGCGACGACATCGAGACTCGCCACTTCCAGGGTTGTCTTGGTTTGCTTGGCCATATGGGCGAGCTGTGCCCGGTCGCTGCCGACGTTGGTCACTTCATGGGTGATGATCAGATGATGTTCGGTGTCGACTGCGACTTGAACGTTGTAGCCCACTACACCTGAGCCTCGGCCGCTCGTCGCCATCGAGCGGGAATCAGGATCGGTCAGGGATATCTGCTGATCCGGCGTCGCCAGCATCCGCGTCTTGAGGCCATGCAGACGCTTCACTTCCTCCTTCAGCCTGGTGATCTTCTCCTTGAGCCGGGTTGTTTTGATGGTCCGCGCCTCCGACGGCTCCTGCCGATCGGCGCTGTCGAGCTGGCGCAGATAACGGGCTACGCTCTCCTCGATCTGCGCCAGACGCCGCTCCATCTTCGCCCGGGTAAAGTTCTTGTCCCGATTGTTCACCGCCTTGAACTTGCTGCCATCAATGGCGACGCTGGCTTCGGCGAACAGGTCCAGGCGCCGACACAGCATGATAAACCGGGCGCACACCTTGCGAATGGCTCCTCCATTGTCCTTGCGGAAGTCGGCAATTGTCTTGTGATCGGGCATAAGCCGGCCGGTTAGCCACATCACCTCGACATTGCGCAAAGCCTCGCGCTCAAGCCGCCGGCTCGACTGAACCCGGTTGAGATAGCCGTAAATGTAGAGCTTCAGCAGGACGGAGGGATGATACGAAGGCCGCCCCGTTACCTCGGGAGCGACCCCGTCAAATCCCAGCGCTGCCAGATCGAGTTCATCGACAAAGACGTCGATCACTTGAACCGGATTGTTCTCGTCGATCCAGTCTGCCAGGCATTCCGGAAACAGCGTCGCCTGCCCGCGATCAATCCCCTCAACGAAGCGCTTCATGCGATCCTCCGCAGCAGCAGAATCACACTGCGGAGTGAATCACAGGTACCGCGTTTTTACACAGCCAGGGTCAGGCTCTACCAAAATTCGATGTCCGCGTTACGTCCGCTGTCCACCTGATCGCGACCAAATCGCGGACATCACGACACTTCGGTTTCGGGCCAACAGGCGACATTTCGCATTGCAGAAAAACAGCGAGCCTTTTCGCCGATCAGCAGAAGCCGACATCGTCGCCGCGGAGAGCGCTGACAATCGTTTGACCGTCGATCACTCCGGTAACCCGATTTCGCGCCAAGCGTCAGCAAAGGGTCCAGACACCGTCGGTTCAAATCCCATAATGTCCAGTTGCCCATGAACGGTCCAGGAAGGTTCGCGCTCTAATAATCCTCGCGCTGCCGCCTTTGCTTCGTCCACGCGACCGAGCCGCGTCAGCGCGGCCGCTAAAATTGCGCGAATGATACCGAAGCTCGGGTTAGCATCAATCGCACTCCGAGCTGCATCCGCTGCATCCCCGTATCGCTTGGTATGAAAATACGCAATCGCCAACGCAGCGTTCGACCGAAAGTTAAAAGAATTGAGCGGGTTCAATCGAAGCGCCCGCTGAGCCCGCTCAATGGCGAGTTCAGTTTTACCCATCCAAGCGAGAATGACTGCGCTTAAGCCGAGTGCAGGTTCATTGGAGTTGCTTAACTCCAGCGCGCGATCGAAAAGTTTGAGTGCTGTGGCGGTGTCATGTTCTTCCTGCGCAAGGATCCAAGCTGCTATGGCGAGCGCAGTTGCATCGTTAGCGCCGAGCGCAATTGCTGCGCGGGCATGGTGGATTGCAGCGACCTTCTTATGCAGTTCGCCGCGATGGAAGCGAGCTTGAGCGTGGAGGCACCAACTTAGATAGGCATGCGCAGCGCTGTAATTGGGATCGAGTTTCAAAGCATCTTCAAGGAGCGGAATCGCCTTCTCGGCTTCTCTCGGCATCGCGGTGAAAACAAACGGCAGCGATCGTAATACCAAATCGTAAGCATTGAGATTGTTGGGCCGTTGACGCTTGACGCGGTCGATCTCGGCCTTTCTAAGGTTTGGCTCGATTGCACCGACCACATGAAAGGTAATCTCATCCTGTACCGCAAAGATATCGTCGAGCGGACGGTCGTAGCGCTCGGCCCAGAGATGCGCGCCGGTCTGTGCTTCAATGAGCTGGCCAGTGATGCGCACGCGGTTGGCGGCCTTGCGCACGCTACCTTCCAAAACATAGCGAACGCCCAGTTCACGCCCGACTTGCTTCACATCGACGAGTTTGCCTTTGTAGACGAAGCTCGAATTGCGCGCGATCACGAACAGCCACTTGATGCGCGAGAGGCCGGTGATGATGTCCTCGACCATTCCATCGCAGAAATAGTCCTGCTCGGAATCGCCGCTCATGTTCTGAAACGGCAGCACCGCGATCGATGGCTTGTCGGGTAGCGGAAGCGTGGTTGCTCCCTTAGTGTGCGTTGGCCCGAGCGCAACCCGATACACGTGAATCGGCTTTGCGATGTTCTTGAGCGTTTGTACGCCCATATCGTCGAATTCCGCATCGAGCTTGCCCCGAACGTATTCTTGCACCGTGCCCGAGATGCAAATGCCGCCTGGCTCGGCTGCGCCTTCCAGCCGCGCGGCCACGTTCACTCCATCGCCATAGATATCGCCCTTGTCAGTGATGATATCACCGACATTGATGCCAACGCGGAACTCGATCCGACGATCTTCGTGTAAGGCAGCATTGCGCTCGGCCATGGCGCGTTGAATTTCCATGGCGCAGCGCACAGCGTCGACCGCGCTCGCAAATTCGACTAGGGCACCGTCACCCGTGGTCTTGACGATGCGGCCCCGGTGTTCAGCGATCTTGGGGTCGATGAGTTCGCGACGGCACGCATTGAGCGCAGCAAGAGTGCCTTCCTCGTCAACGCCCATCAGGCGGCTGTATCCAGCAACATCGGCCGTGAGGATGGCGGCCAGCCGCCGTTCGACACGCGCCTCGACCATAAAGATTGCCCCAACCCACTGTGATTTCGGCCTGAGTTTATGTTCGCGGCTGGGATGTGTCTATCGAGGCAAAAAACCCTTCGCAATGCGTCAATTGACGGTGGCGAAGTGACGTTGCGGGTCATTCGCTACCGATTGACGATGTCCGTGTTATGTCGGCTATACGTCGCATCGCTACCAAATTGCTGAGCTGCTAAAGCGTCGAGAAGGGCCAGAGAAAAGTAATTATCTCAGCCTCAAAATTTGGTAGAAATGACCGCGATGGCGGCCATTGGCGTATGTTAGTTGATGAATTTCCGCATTGGCCTGCCTTGGGGGCTTTGATGCGCGCAACATCATTAGTAATTGCCGTTTTAATCCACAATGCGAGCGCTGCCTTCGCTGGGCAACCGATGGCTCCGAACGACATAAAGGCGACATTTTTCAACGGTCAGCCGTTTAACGCTGCCTCGCCTAGCGGCATCAAATTCACAATGACCTTCACACCGGATGGCAAGATGACGCGGCAGCCCCTCGCACAATCGGGCAAAACGAACGTCGGCATTTGGAAACTCAATGCGAAGGGCTTCTGCACTAGTTGGGAACATGCAGGGTCTAATTGCTTCACTATCGTTCCAAGCGGCAAAAATAAATGGCTGGTTCAAAAAGCAGAAACCACCATTACAACCACAATCGCAGTGTGGTCGAAATAGTTTAGTTATGTGACCACGTATTGTCAGACTCGGTCTTCGGGCGATGTCCGAGTTATGTCCGTTTCCCCCCGATCGCGACCAAATCGCGGACGTGTCGGCACTTCGGTTTTGGGCCGATTGTGTTGCAAAAGTCGTTTTGCACTGGTGCTCAAAAATTTTGCGGGCTACAGGCGCGGCTTTCGTGTAAAGATGTGAGGGACCTCATCGCCTCACGTTAAACTCACAGGCGACTTCGGTAACGCGATTGAGGTTATCCGAATCGGCGATTGCTTCCCGTTTCGTGTTTTCGCGAAAAATTCGTAGACCTGCAACTTTCAACTTTTGCAACACAATCGGCCATGAGCGACATTTCGCACCGCAGAAAAACAGCCCGTTGCCTCTTGGTCACACTTTGGAAAATTCGCTATTGCTCGGCTTTGGGGGGCGTTATCCTGCAGCCGGAAGGATAGGCTCATCAGCCGAGGAATCAGCTTGGCCGATTCCAAGGGGCAATTCTGTGAAAAAGTTTCTCATCGCGTGCATCGCCGCCGCTGCATTCTGCGGTGCGCCGGCGCTTGCTGCGGACTTGCCGACGAAAGCACCACCGCCGCCACCTGTTTATCGCTGGACGGGCTTCTATGTCGGCGGCAGCGTTGGGTATAGCTGGGGGAACGCCAACGGTACTTACAACGAACCCTGGTTTGCCGCTTTGTCCGCCGCTCTTATCCTCCCGGGATCACTACCTGCCTTATTCTCCGCATCAGAGAGGCTAGATGGTGTTATTGGCGGTGGGCAAATCGGTTACAATTGGCAGCCCAACGCTACGTGGGTCTTAGGTCTTGAGGCGGATATTCAAGGCTCCGGCGAAAGAGGCAGCACAAGTTACAGCAATCCCATTAGCTATTTCTGCGCAAATTGTGGTGTATTCCCGCCCCGAACAATAAATGGCGCGATCAATCAAACCCAAGAAGTCAACATTCTTTGGTTTGGTACGGTGCGCGGCCGCGCCGGGATCCTCGTCAATCCGACCCTATGGCTGTATGGAACCGGCGGCCTTGCCTACGGCAGGATAAGCGCGTCGGGAACTGTTACCAACACCGCATGTACGGCTGGTCCCACCACACAAACGGCTTGCATGTGGTCATATGGCAATTCACCGACTAACGTCGGTTGGACCGCGGGCGCCGGCATCGAGGGACTTGTTCCGAACACAACGAATTGGACTTGGAAAGTTGAATACCTCTACATTGACTTCGGATCTGTCAGCGGAACCGGTTACGATACGGAACTTGTACAGCCTTATAGCTGGAGCGCGAGTGTCACCGACAATATCGTACGTGTCGGCTTGAACTACCAATTCCACTGAGGCAAAGCACCAGGCCACTTTCGGGCAAGCGTCTGTCGTCGCGATTGACCTAATCACTAGCGGAAGAAATTCAAAGCCCCGGCATCGCAGGCTGTGTGAGAACTGAGCGAGTTCAGATAAGAAGGGCCGCATCGACAACGATGCGGCCTTTTCCATGAGCTACGTTCGGGGCGAGGATCGCGGTCAGGCGGCGCTGCTGCCGGCGGCGATCGAGGATTATGTGGCGGCGGATGCGCCAGTTCGGGTGATCGACGCGTTTGTGGATGGGCTGGACGTAAGCCGGCTCGGATTTGGTCGATCGGTACCGGCAGCAACGGGACGTCCGCCTTACGATCCGCGAGATCTTCTGAAGCTCTACATTTGGGGCTATTTCAACGAGGTGCGCTCGTCGCGACGCCTGGAGCGGGAATGCCGTCGCAATGTCGAGGCGATGTGGCTTTTGCGACGGCTCAGCCCTGACTTCAAGACAATCGCCGACTTCCGGCGCGACAACGGCGTGGCGATAATCGGGGCGTGCCGGGCCTTCGTGATGCTGTGCCGGGACGCGGGCCTATTCACGGCGCGGCTGATCGCTCTGGACGGCTCGAAGTTCCGGGCGGTGGCGAGCGGCAAGAAGATCATGGGGCGCAGGGAGATCGCCGAAGAAGCCGTTCGCCTCGACCGCAAGATCGCCGGCTATCTCGCCGGGCTCGACGAAGCTGACGATGCGGAACCCGACGACCGGCCGGATGCGGTGCCTGCGGCTATGGTGGCTTTGCAGGCCCGACGCGGCGAACTCGACCGGCTTGCCGCCAAACTCGATGATGAGGGCCGCGCGACAATCGTCGAAGGCGAGGAGGACGCAAGACCGATGGGCAAGGGCAACGGTCCCAAGCCGCCCTCCTACAATGTCCAGACGGCGGTCGATGCCGATACCGGCCTGATCGTCCACCACGATGTGACGGATGAGGTGACCGACAACCGCCTGCTTCACCCGATGTCCATGGCCGCCAAGAAGATGTTGGGGCAAGAGAGCCTGACTGTGGTGGCCGATGCGGGTTATTCCAACGGCGCCCATGCCAGCGCCTGTGAACGCGACGGCATCCTGGCGTGCGCGCCGGCCAACCGGGCCGTCAACAACCAAGCCGACGGCAAGCTGTTCGATCGCAGCGCCTTTACCTACGAACCGGATACCGACAGCTACCGCTGTCCAGCTGGCCGCTCGCTCCTTCGCAAGCAATTGCACAGGCGCAAGCGCAACGTGACCTATGCGTCATCCGATTGCTCCGGCTGCGCCCTCAAGCCGCAATGCACCACTGCCAAGCGCCGTTTCATCAAACGCCATCTAGACGAGGATGCGCTCACTCGGATGAATGCGAGAGCCACTCCCGAACACATGGCGAGACGACGATGCGCTGCCGAGCATCCTTTTGGCACCATCAAGCGGATGATGGCGGGCGCAAGAATTCCTGACCAGGAACCTCAAAGGAACCCGGGCCGAGATGGCCCTCTCCGTCCTCGCTTACAACATATTGCGCGCCATCAACATCAAGGCCGTAGCCGCTTGAAACAAAAAAGAGGCCCCGGATACCGGAGCCTCTCGTTCCCACACAGCCTGATCGGCTTGGGCTTTTTGTTTAATTGCGGCGCGGATGTACCAGCAAAACAAGTTAGCGTGGATGTTCAATATCCAAAACAAATAAGCCTTTCGCAATGTACAACGAGAGCGATCGGTTGATACTACCGCTCCTGAGAGACGGCTTGTCCAACCAAACGTGTATGAGTTGGGGGTACCAGAAGAAATTGTCAAGCACGGTGCCCCGCCAATTCTCATTGACGGGGCAAATATCGAGCGCGCGCTGCGTCCGAAAGTTAAACCGCCATCTTCAAATCCTTGGCGGCCCGGAATGCGACTTTCTTTCTTGCTTTTATTTGGATCGCTTCGCCGGTTGCGGGATTGCGCCCCATGCGGGCTACGCGCTTTCTGACTTGTAGGATACCAAGGCCCGCAATGCGGACTCTTTCGCCCTTTTTCAGGTGCTTTGTAATCATGCCGACGAGATCGCCGAGGAGGGCTGCACCTGCCCGTTTTGTCAAATGATGTTCGTCGGCCAAGGTCGCAGCGAGATGCTTGAGCGTAACGGTATGGTTGGGTTTGGCCGCAGCGGTTGGTTTCTTTGCTTTTGACGGCGCCATAATGGTTTCCCTCCGAAGAGCGCGGAATGCGCTACTGAATCAAGGCAGTGATTCGGACACAAAAGAAAAACGGTTTGGATGCAGGGAGGACCGATTTGCTGCATTACGGCAGCTGTCGCGGGGGTACTACAGCGGGCTAACCGGCCAACAATGCGGGATACGATCACGGCGAATCCGTTGAGGCGATGAAAGAAGCGATCGAGAAGCTTCGGTTTGACGGTTTCGTGTTAGGATCCAGCGTCGCCGGATAAACTCGTCCTCGACAAGATATTGCGGGTCACGGTGGGCTTCTCAGCGTCGCTGCGACTTATTCTGATGCTACTCCTCGAACCCGCTAGGAGACGAAGTCCGGCCGAGATTTAAAACCAGCCATCCGCATGGGACGTGGGGCGCCGCAAAAACTCAGCCCACCCCTTGGTGCTCCGGCAACATACGCAATACCTTCAACAGCAGACATTCGGTTGCAACGCAATATCCGCCGCTTTGGGCCATGTGTGGACGGCTCCGAGTTGGCAAGGAGAATCTTCACGTCGCAGGCTTGGTCGGTGCAGCCATGTGTTCGGCCTTTGAGTGCGGTTCACATGACCGCTGGCCATAATGCTCTCCGCGGATCAGGTCCCGGTCAAAAGCTCGCATTCGAGAATGCTGTGGCCCGTGTGGGTTGTCCTGATCGCCGGATCGACCGGCTCTGCATTACGTGCTGTTCGTCCTCCCAACCTTCACATCACGCCAAGTATTCGGCGCGATCTCGTCAGACCCTCAGCGCGGCCGGATAATTGTATCGCTCGCCCCTAGCCATTAATGCCCAGGCCATTCGGGCGAGCTTGTTGGCAAGCGCGATGGCCGCGACTTTGGTCGGCCGTCGTGCCAGCAATGCTGCGACCCAGGGCCGATACTTGGTGCCATGGAGCTTGGCATAGCGGATGACGGCGAGTGCGCCGGCCACGAACAAGCCGCGCAGATAGCGGTCGCCCCGTTTGCTGATACTGCCGAGCCTGGGCCGACCCCCGCTCGAGTGCTGTTTGGGTACCAGGCCGATCCAGGCCGAGAAGTTGCGACCTGATCGGAAGGCCTTAGGATCGGCGACGCTTGCGACAAGTGCGGTCGCCAACAGCGGACCAACGCCTGGAATGCAATTGAGGCGTTTGCTCGTTTGATCGGAGCGGTGCCATGCCAGGATCATTCGATCAAAATCTAGGATCTGCTTTTTGAGGCTGAGCAATTGGCTGCCCAGCGCGGCAAGGCAGGCACGCACAACATCGGGCACCCGTTTGTCGCTCGGATCGGCGATGACATGCAGCAGTTCCTCGATGCCTTTGCGTCCCACCGGTGCGGTGACGCCGAACTCGGCAAGGTGAGCGCGGATCGCATTGATCACTGACGTCTGCTGGCGGATGAACAGATGGCGCGTGCGATGAAGCACCAGTCCGCTTTGTTGCTCGGGGGTCTTGGTCGGCACAAACCGCATATTGGCTCTGGTGACTGCTTCACAAATTGCCTCAGCGTCGGCCATATCGTTCTTATGTCGCTTGACGTAGGGCTTCACGTAGGCCGGCGGCATCAGCCGCACGGTGTGGCCGAGTGCCTGCAGCTCGCGCGACCAATGGTGAGACGAGGCACATGCCTCGATGCCGACTAGGCAGGGCGGCAGCTTCTCAAAGAACGCCAGGACGTGGCGACGCTTCAACTGCCGGCGGATAACCACCAGACCGTCAGAATCCACGCCGTGAACCTGAAACACCGACTTCGCGATGTCGAGACCGATCGTCGTAATCGTTTGCATGGTTAGCTCCTCCGAATCGTGGGAGCCTTAAACAGCGCCCACATCTTTGGCACTTTCGTGCCGGTGGAGGAGCCGTCCACAGCATCAAAAGCGGAAGTGAGCCTCTAGGTTCACGGGGCTACGCGCGAGCCGATCAATGTTGCATATCGCGGAGGCGAAGGGAGATATGTGCCCCACTTTGTGAGAAACTGGATTGGCGCGCGGCTGATCTTGCTTTTCTGGCCGTTATTTCAATCTGGCCGTTGCGCGCTTGCCTCTCGATTTCCATGATTTCTTTGTCTTGGAAAATTCCAAGATCAACATCCCGGTCTGGCAATATGAGGAAATTGCGAAGCTCTATTTCCGCTACGACAAAATAAATGGGTCCGGTCTGCTTTGTGTGCTGCGCGGCCTTCGCCGCCCAAGCTTTTATCTGACTGTAGTAGGGCGGCAGCCGCCAGTTTTCGGGGAAGTCAGGATCGGCATGGATCGACAGCCCCTGATGTCCGCCTGCTAGGGCGACCGACTGCAAAACGATCCTTGATCGCTCAGGCTGCCACTCCGGTCCGAGCGTCTCGACCAGAAGCCAGTTGCAGAAAAACTCACGGCACACAGGAGGGCGGGAAGCGTGGATCGAGCAGCCCTTCTCCGGAACACAATGTTTGCATAGGACGGAACGAGGACTCTCGACTTCCGGAACCGCGAATACCTTGCAGCACAACGTGCACGAGCCGCAACTGCGGCCCGGCACGATCTTCGATTCCAACGGCGACACGTTCGGATAGGCTGCGACCACCAAACTCGTCCGTTAGAGTGAGAACTTATGAGCTCCAGAAATGATAGTTCAAGCCGAACCGGACGGTCTGGGTGCTGTTATTCGGCGCCAGGACATTGAACACCCCAACATTGCCCTTTGCGCCGGGGTTGAAGAAGATTGTGTTCATCGACGACACGCCGTCGTTGAACGCCAGATAATCGTACTCGATCTTCGCGCTCCATTTGGCGTCCAGCGCGTACTCGATCCCACCGCCGACGGTCCAGCCGGTGCTCGTTGAGGGCGCGGTGTTCGTCAAGGCAAAAACGCCTACCGGCCCGGGACCCGTAATGGCTTGGGTGAAATTGTTTTGGGTACGCCCATAGGCCAGTCCCCCGGTGACGTAGGTGAGTATACGGGGATCGATCAGATAGCCGATGCGTCCGCGCACGGTGCCGAACCAATCCAGACCGCGTGAGCTGCCGACCGTGTCCGTGATTGGTCCTTCAGCAAGAAACGCGTTTCCCGAGGTGGCATTGCTGATGTCAATATCGGTCTCCAAGCCGACGACCCAGCGTTGCTGCAATTGCCAATTGTAGCCGAGCTGAGCGCCGCCGAAGGCAGACGAGCCCGAATTGAGGGACGCAGCCTGAAGCGCGTGCGGCGTACCTACACCTGGGGGGCCGCCGGTGAAGCGTTGGTAAGTGACGGTCGCATTCGGGTCGTCGGGCCAATCGCCCCCCGCGTTCAGCCCGAAGTAGGCCCCAGTCCAGGAGTACGGAGCAGCCAAGGGCGGTGGCGGCGCTTTCACAGCCATATCGGCAGCAAAAGCTGAACAACTCAACGCTGCAACCGAAACGCCGCCCAATAGACTTTTCGCCAACGACTTAAGCATGACACCCCCAACTGTGACCGAGACCGACCTAGAACGCTCCATCGGTAAGGATTTGCTAACCATTTTGTACCATCGCAGCACAGTCCTGACTGTCACCTTTTAGCAACAATACACCGAAATCCACGCTGTTCGCTCTACAACTGCGCGCTGCGCTGTCCGGTCAATCGGGATCACGAAAGACAGACTACTTGAAAGACGCGATGGCGTGTTCGAGTAGCAGGCCGCGACTTCCGCCTCGGGTCAGACTCGGACGTCGCACGATGTCCGCGTCATGTCTGCTCTTCTCCCAACACCGGACATTGTTCGACCCGCGTGGCAGGTCCGCGCGTGCCATAAACCGGCGGCCCAGCTTCTCGGTCCGACGACATCGATCTGAAATAATGCTCGGCGTGCTGGTAGTAATTCTCCGCCCCGACTATATCGCCAGCCTGAGCCTGAGCTTTGGCTAACGCGAGATAGCGCTCATAGCTTCTTTGGGCGTTTTGATGGCCCCGCGGTTCGGGACGGGCGACATTCGATGTCCGCTGCTTCGAGCGGTCAGCAAATGGCCTCGCCGATTTAGGGCGGTGCCTATTTATCATTGGTTTTGGGCCATCGTCAGAATTGCCTTGTGCGGCAGGACGGGAAGCGGCTCGAGCGGAATCTACGACGCCAAACCTATCCGCATATGATCGGTGATGCAGGTCGGTTTGTCAGCCTCGGGCAACCTTCGAACCGGTGTTCCGCTTCGTCGCGATGTGATCTTGCAGCACTACGACTTCGCGCTTAGCGGCAGCCAGGTCTTGCTCAGCGGACTGCTTGAAGTTGCGCAGCAAAAGCCAACTGTCGGCCATCATTTTCCACGTCCGCTTATCCGCTTCGCTTTTGGCGTTTTGCATCTTTTGCAGACAATCGAGAGCGCGCTGCTGATATTCGCTGTGGTTGCCCATTTGGGCATTTTGCCCCCGGAATCTTAGCTAATCGTTTCGGCAGCACAGCCCCTCAGTCCAGATGATGCGGTCGAGGGTCATTCGCTTTACTTCTTCGACGTCCTCGTTAGGTTCGCTTTCCACCCGATCGCGACCAAATCGCGGACGTCACGGCACTTCGGTTTCCGGCCAAAACCGGACTAATGCAGCGCAGCAAATCTTGTTGAATTTGTGCCCCGTTGGACGCACCCGTCAACGATGCTGCGCCCGCATTGGGCCTTCGCTCAAACCTTTGGTCTTGCGTAGGCCTCGACGAGGTCGCCTTAGCGCTCGACGCCAACGATGTTCGAGATCTGGCCATTCTTGTCATGCATCACTTATTTGACCGCACCCCCGGTGATGCCGGCGATGAAGCGATCGAGGAAGAAGTTATAAGCGATCGCCACTGGGATGCTGGCGAGCAAGGCGCCGGCCATGATCTCGCCCCAATAGAAGATGTCGCCGCGGATGAGATCGGTCGCCACGCCCAGCGTGATTGGCTTCTGGCTCGACGAGGAAATGAAGGTCAACGCGTAGACGAATTCCTGCAAGGTCAGGGTGAACGTAAAGATCACCACTGTCAGGATTCCGGGCAGCGAAAGCGGCAGCGCGATCTTGACGAAGGCGCCGAACAGACTGCAGCCGTCGACGATTGCCGCTTCCTCGATCTCGGGCGGCAGGGCCTTGAAGAAGCCCATCAACAGCCAGGTGCAGAACGGGATCGTGAAGGTCGGATAGACCAGGACCAGCGCCCACATCGAATTCTGCAAGCCCAAATCGGCGACGACCCGCGATAGCGGCAGGAACAAAAGCGTCGGCGGGACGAGGTAGGTCAAGAAAATGCCGATCCCCAATGCCTCGCCGTTGCGGCCGGTCATCCGCGCCAGGCTGTAGGCGGCAGGCAGTGCGGTGACAAGCGTGATGGCGACGACGCAGATGCCGATGAGCAACGAGTTCAATAGCCACGTCGCGAACAGCGTCTTCTCGAACAGATAGCGGAAGTGCTCCAGCGTGGGCGGGTCGTTGAACCAGAAGGGGATATTGGTGACGTTGTAAAGATCGGCATTGGTTTTGAACGCGGTGATCAGCATCCAATAGAACGGGAACGCGGCGAGGATGACGAAAAACGCGACCGCTCCGTAGAATGAGGTCTCTTGCAGGGTTTTGGCGACAGCGCGTTGCATGGTCAGATCTCCCGCCGCCGAATAAAGCGCAGCATGAAGATGACCACGATGAACAGCACCGGCAGCATGAACAGCGAGATTGCGGCGCCATGGGATACGTCGCCGGAGACGATGCCGGTCTGGAAACCCATAAAGCCCAGCACCGAGGTTGCGCCCACTGGACCGCCCATGGTCAGCAGAAAGACGATGGAAAGATCGGTAAACGTAAACACGATCCCGAAAATCAGGCCGACGGCCACGATGGGCAGGATCATCGGCAGGATGATCTGGTAATTGCGGCGCCAGAAACCGGCGCCATCGACCGTCGCCGCGTCGAGCACGTCCTGCGGGATCGCGGTAATGCCGGCAAGAAAGATAACGATGGCAAATGGAAAGAAACGCCAGGCATTGACGACAATTACGGACAGCATGGCCAGGTCCGGGTTGCCGAGCCAGTTCGGCGCCTGCGAACGGGTGATGAAGCCGAGCGCTATCAGCGTCCAGTTGATGACGCTATAGAGAGAATCGAACATCCACTCCCAGGCGACCGTGGCGAGCGCGATCGGCACCGCCCAGGGCAATATAATCAGCGCCCTGACGAACTTGCGGCCGGGGAAAGGACGCAACAGCACCAGCGCGCCGAACTTGCCGAGGATGAGGCCGAGGATCTGCGATCCGAACGTAAAGATAAAGGTGTTGCTCAACGTTTGCCGAAAAACGGGGTCCTGCACGATCTGTTCAAAATTCGCCAGGCCGACGAAACGCCACGAGGGATCGTAGATCGTGTAGGCGCTGACAGAGTAATACACAGCGAGCAGGAACGGCACGCCGACCAGCAACAGCACGTAAAGAATCGCCGGTGCGACGAAGATCGCGCCGAGCATGTCGCGACGGTCTAGGATGAACTGAAAACGTGAGGCCGGTCTGGGGATTGAATCGGCTATTGCGACCATCGGAAGAATCTCACTCTAGCGGCGAGCGGCCCGCTTGCCATCGCGGTCGAAATGACGCAGCGCGCTGTTGCGCACGGCGAAGGGATGCCATTCGCCCGGCCTGATGCTTTCCTCGGCAACATGCGCGGGCGGCAATTTCGCCGTGATGACCTGGGCCTGATCGAAACCTTCCATCGCGCCGTACACGATCCGCTCGGAACCGAGATACTCGGAACGATCGACGCGGAACGAAAATTCGGTGAATGCTTCATCGTCCATCATGCCCTTGGGCAGGAAGTTTTCCGGCCGGAAGCCGAGATACCCGCCGTTCTGCGCCACGATATTCATCGGCGGCGTGCCGACAAAGGTGGCGACAAAGCGGTCGGCGGGATCGTCGTAGATTTCCGCTGGCGTTCCCAGCTGACGCACCTGCCCATGGTCGATGACGGCAATGCGGTCGCCCATGCCCATCGCCTCGACCTGGTCGTGGGTCACATAAATGGTGGTGATGCCGACCCGCTGCTGGAACTGTTTGATCTCCTGGCGGGCCGAGGCGCGGAGTTTGGCGTCGAGGTTCGAGAGCGGCTCGTCGAGTAGCAGCGCGGTCGGCTCGCGCACGAGCGCGCGCGCCAGCGCGACGCGCTGGCGTTCGCCGCCGGAGAGCTGACGCGGTCGCCGGTCGAGGAGATGCCCGATGCCGAGGAGCTGCGACGCCCACTCGACCTTCTTTTCGATTTCGGCGCGGGGAATGCGCTGCGTCTTCAGCGGAAAGGCGATGTTGTTGCGCACCGTAAAATGCGGATAGAGGCCGTAGCTCTGAAACATCATCGCCACGCCGCGGGCGCGCGGCGGAATATCGTTGACGATGTCGCCGCCGATCAAAAGGTCGCCGCTCGTCTGTTTCTCGAGCCCGCAAATGATGCGCAGAAACGTCGTCTTGCCGCAGCCCGACGGGCCGAGCAGCACCATGAACTCGCCGTCCGGCACTGTCAGAGTGATGCCGTTGACGGCGAGAACTTCACCAAATTTCTTGACAATGTCCCTGGTCAATACCGCAGACATTGAACCTCCCAGAATTCAACGTAAGGCGTTCGACCCGTCGCCCCCAGGCGGCGTGGCGTTCGCGCCTTGCCCCTTAACCGATAGGCGAACGGGCGGCGATGCCCGGACCGCGCGCGAGTGCGCGGCTCGGGATTTTGCGATCAGGCCTTGTCGGCCCACTTCTTGAAGATGGCTTCGCACTGACCCGTGGCCCACTTGACCGAATCTTCGGCGCTCAACTGACCCGTCGCTGTTTTCGCCATCATGTCGGGGATGATGAACGCGTAGTAGATTTCGTCCATCGCTGGCGTAGCCGGTCCCGGATAGCCGGGTATGGCGGACCACTTGTCCGAGTCCTGCAGGATCGCCAGCTTGTCGTGCGGGGTCGAGGTTGGATCGTTCGACAGGATCGGCATCGGCTTGGGCACGAGATTGGCGAAGCACGGATTATTGTAGCCCGAGCTAGCCTCGAAGGCTTCCGGCCAGTTGTCGACGTAGTATTTGAGGAACTCGATCGCCGTTTCCTTGTTCTTGGCGAATTTCCAGATGCCGTAGAATTCGGAAGCAGCGCCCATGATCTGTTTTGTCGGGCCCTTCGGCGGCTCAATGACGAATATGTCATCGGCCAACTTCTTGTTGAGCGTCTGCGCTGTCCGATAGGCCGAGATCGGGTTGATAATATACGAGCCGACGCCTGAGTCGATGTACTGGTTGTTGCTGGCGTCGTTCCACGATAGCACGTCCGACGTCATCGCTTCCTTGTAGAGCGCAGCCGCGTACTTGACCGCTTCAACCGTCTCCGTGCTGTTGAGGACGATCTTCTTGCCGGCTTCGTCCTGGATGGTGGAGCCATAGCTCCACATCAGGCCGCGCCACGTCGTGTTCGGGTCGTTGCTGTGACCGAGCGAAATGCCGACGGGGTTGCCCTTCGCCTTCAGCTTGGCGCCACCGATGCGCAGATTGTCCCACGTATCCGGCAGCATCCCGATCCCGTCCCACAGGGTCTTTTGATACATGCCCGGGAAGTTGATGTAGAAATCGGGGAACGCAGACCAAGTTCCGTCGTCCTGATTGTAGCCGAGCTGCTTGCCGATGATGCTGACTTTGCCATACTTTTTCTCGGTGTCGCTCACGAGATCGCCGACGTCCATAAAAAACTTACGGTAGAGATGCGCGCCGCCAGAGCCGTTGAACCCGAAGAGATCGTGTCCCGATCCGGCCGACGCCTCGGCGGCCGCGCGTGCGGGGACGTCCTGCACGGGGATGTGGTCGACAGTGACGTCAATTTTATTCTTCGTTCCCCAATCCTTGGCGAAATTGTCGAACCAGGTGTCGTATGCCGGGACGAAGTGACTCCACTGCACAATCGACAGCGACGTGTTATCGGCCAAGGCTTTTGAAACGAATGGTGCAGAAAGCAAGGGTGCCGTGCCGGCGGCGGCAAGGGTGAGGCCTGTGTCCCTCAAGAACCCGCGCCTAGTGACACGCGCAAATCTGTTCGTGCTCATCTTGGGCTCCTCCTCTGGTTTGGTCCCAGTTGGATGAGGCGGGTCCGGATAAAGGATTTTGCCTCGTCCACTGGATATGTTTTTGAGGCGACTACCATAACTCGCGATAACCCTGCCGCGCTAGCATTTTGCTTGCAAATCACGCGAGTCAGGACGTCAGGGAGCAAAAAAGAGCCGCCAATGCGGCGGCTCAATTCGGTATTTGGGCTAAACGGGTAAACAGACCTGACCTATTTGCTCATCGCCCCAGGGAGATTTCGCTGGATTTGTTGCGTTCGACCTGCGTTGTGCGATCTTCTGCTGCCGGTGAAGCGGCTGGAGAGCGTGGCGCAACGTCGCAGGATCGATATCGCAGCCGGTGAAAATCCGGAATGCATCGATACCCTGGTAGAAATAGAGTTCGTAGCCGGTCATGACCGACAATCCGGATGCGCGCGCCGCGAGAACAAACTCGGTCTCGACGGGCGTATAGACGGCGTCGAACGCCCACCGCCGCCGAGCGAAAACGCTGTGCGGAAAGGCCGTGCCGTCCAAGCCGTCCATCCCGAGGGGCGTAGCGTTGACGAGACCATCCGCGCCACTGGCTGCGTCCTCGATACCGCGGACGACCTCGACGCGAACGTCGCAATGGGTCTGTTGGATGGCCGTCCGAAGCGCTTCGGCTTTCGCCGCGTCCACATCGACGAGCCGGAGCGCCGCGGCCCCAAGTTGCGCGAGGGCAAAGCCGATCGCCCTCCCGACGCCTCCGGCGCCCGCAACCGCCACGACACCCGGGCGCGCGTCGCCAAATGTGTTGCGGAAGGCGGCGATGAATCCGGTGTAGTCGGTATTCGCGCCCGCGGGCAGGCCCATTCCGAATACGACGGTGTTGCAAGCGCCGATGACGCGAATGTCGGCATCCTTGATGGTCACGTGGCTGGTGACCCGCGCCTTATAGGGATAGGTGATGTTGAGACCGCGATAGCCGTTTGATGCGCACTGCGCAAACAACTCCTCAAAGCTCAGCCGTAGCTCGGCCGGAACGAGCAGATCGTAGGTAACGGTAAGCCCGCACAATCGACCGGCGACTTGGTGAAGCTCCGGCGATTTGGAGGCAGCTATGTTGTCGCCGATCAGCCCCAGACGGACGGTGGTCACGAGACTCCCGCTTTGGCGAACCGACCGCTCGCCGCTCTGATGAACAAGGATGGTCGCACACGAGAAAGTTCGGATCAACCTCGCGGGCTTACGTCCGCACTGGGTCTTGGTTGTGTAAAAACGCTTTGCCGGAAGCGTCGATGCGTGGCGATTTTGGCCGAGTGGCGCTGTGGGAGCATTTTTCGCGCTCGACTATGCCCTCATGGCCGCCATGAGCGGTTGGATGCCGATGATGTTCATGACGCGCGTGAGATTATAGGCCAGCACGTGCAGCGCCATCTCGGTGGCCACGCGCGGCAGCGTCTTCATCAGGAAGTGGGTTGCGCCCATCCGGGCCTTGATCGTGCCGAAGGGATGCTCGACCGTCTCGCGCCGCTGGCGCATCTTCTCCGGATGCTCGTCGAGCCGGCGCTGCACCGCCTCGAGAAGTCGCTCATGCTCCCATCGGGTGATCCGGCGTTCCTTGCCGGTGGTGCAGGCATTTTTGATGGCGCAATCCTGGCAAGCGTTAGTCCAGTAGCGACGCAGAACCAGCCCTTTTTCCTCGACCGTGTAGTGGTAGGCAAGCTTCTCGCCGGCAGGACACATGTAAACGTCCTCCTCAGCCAGATAGCGAAAGTCCTGCTTGCCGAAGCGCCCTTCTGCCTTTGAGTTCGAGGTCATCGGCTTGGGCAGCGTGACGGTGATGCCCGCTTCCTCGCACGCCAGGATCTCCTCACTGCTGAAGTAGCCGCGGTCGGCAACTGCATCGAGGTTCTCCACTTCCAGCGTCGCCTTCGCCTCCTTGGCCACGTGAGAGCTGCGACCGGTCGGTCCCGACGTTGGTCACCTCATGCGTGATAATCAGATGATGTGTGGTGTCGACGGCAACCTGGACGTTGTAGCCCACGACGCCAGAGCCGCGGCCGCTAGTCGCCATCGAGCGGGCATCGGGATCGGTCAGCGAGATCTGCTGGTCCGGCGTGGCAAGCATAGTTACCTTGAGAATCTCAAGCCGCTGCATCTGCTCCTTCAGTTTCTCGATCTTCTCTTTCAGACGGCTGGTCTTGGTTTTGAGCGCCTCGGATGGTTCCTGCCGGTCGGCGCTGTCGAGCTGCTGCAGATAGCGCGCGACGCTCTCCTCAATCTGCGCCATGCGCCGCTCCATCTTGGCCCGCGTGAAGTTCTTGTCGCGGTTGTTCACCGCCTTGAACTTACTGCCGTCAATCGCGACGCTGGCTTGCGTGAGCAGGCCCAAAGTGCGGCAGAGCGCAACAAACCGGGCGCAGACCTGCCGGATCGCGCGGCCGTTGTCCTTGCGGAAGTCGGCAATCGTCTTGTGGTCGGGGGCAAGCTGGCCCGTCAGCCACATCACCTCAACGTTGCGCCCCGCCTCACGCTCCAGCCGGCGGCTCGACTGCACCCGGTTGAGATAGCCGTAGATGTAGAGCTTCAGCAGCACCGACGGATGATAGGAAGGTCGACCGGTTACCTCGGGATCGACCCCGCAAAATCCAACCTCATCAAGAGCGAGTTCATCGACAAAGACGTCTATGACGCGAACCGGATTGTCCTCTCCGATCCAGTCTTCCAGACATTCAGGAAACAGCGTGCTCTGACCACGATCCGCCCCTTCAACGAAGCGCCTCATCGGATCCTCCCGCAAATCGCGTAAGAATCATATCGCGAGAATCAAATAATGCAATGCGTTTTCACACAGCCTGGGTCATTTGCGACCGGTTCACGATGTCGCGCAAATGTTCGCTTCTCTCCCGAAAGCAACCAAATTGCTGCATCACGGCAAGCGACGCGGGGGACGTCGGAGAGTTGAACAGCACACATAAATCCCTAGACACCGACTGATCGGTTTTGGAGGAAATCGGAGGTTAGAACGCCCTGCGAACGCAAATCCGGAAAGTCACTGAAAAACAGTAACTAAACCATTGATATATCAGCCGGTGACGTTCTCTTCGAGAAAGTCAGGGTGCTGCAGGCGGGTGAACTCGATGGCGAAACCGTCTTCGAGATGGCGCACCACGCGTCCCTGCACCTTGCCCAATGTCACCACCGTGCCGATCGGCGGCCGCTCCTGCGACGCGATACCGGCGCCGGATTGCGACACGTCGATGACGCGGCAGGTGAGATTGACGCCGTTTGGCAGGATCAGGCGGCCGACCGGATTGCGCGGCACGATACGGCCGTGGCGGCGGTCTTCCGGCAGGGCGAGAATATGACGATTGGCGAGCCAGGTGAGCTGCGCCGCGAGCTTGTCGCGTTTGCGCGCGGTCGCCGAAATCGTCATCGCAAAGCCGTTCTGAAAGACGCGTGCGATCTGGCCTTCGAGCCGGCCGAGGTGATCGACATAGGCGATGACGCGCTCGCCTGCCGCGCCGCCGACCGGCGCGATCAGCGCCATACCGCCGGGCGACATGTTGATGACCTGGCAGGGAAACTCGCGCCGATCCGCGAGCATATAGCGGCCGAGCAAATTGACCTTGACCCGCTGGTGGCGGCGGCGGTCCTGGTTCAGCGCCCGCAAACCCGGCCTTCGTTCAGCTAACGCCATACCGCTCATTTCGACTGCCCGGCAAGTGAGGAAGCCTAGGCGGGCGATGTTAACGGCTCGTTAGCCGACGCGACCGCGCGGCCAATGCTAGGTTCGGCCGCCTTCGTAGACGGCGAGGTGACGCCGGCGCGGCGCCATAAATCGCGGTAAGAGGCGGCTTTCGAGCGCCGCTCCAATGTGACGTCGGCTGCCCAGCGTCATTGCGCCGATCGGGCTCGAACCGAGCCATTGCGGTATTTTCAGCGGCGCCAGGATGCCGATGGTGCGGGCGAGGCTCGGCCGGCTGGCACGGAGCGGCAGGAGCAGAAGCTCGAGCTCAATCGGCTCGCCGTGGGCGCTTTGCGCCGTCACGCCGGCTACGGTGCCGACACACTCCTCGTCGAGAACGGCGAGCAGATCGGAGATGGTTGGCTGGCTCGCCGCGGCCCAAAGTCCGATGAAAGGCTCGCCCTTGAGCTCACGGCCGAACAGCGCGCAGACGCGCGTTCCGGCAAGCCGAAACGGATGTCCCGCGCCGCCGTCGAGCGCGAGGATGAAGGCGTCGCTGAGCACTTGGCGAATCGCGCCGGGCTCGATCTCGGCGCGCTCCGGCGCTGGACGCTCGCCGCGCCGCTCCTGCCAATACGCATAGAGTTCGCGGCTCGCTGCGTGTTTCATAAACGCTCCCTGCCATCGTGCCGGCGCCGCACACCTGTCCCTGATCGGGACAGACATTGCGGCAAACAGCTGTTTGGCGAGATGCGGAGCAGATCGCGTGCCGATTGGGCGCGATCCTGGTTATCGTGCGTGGGCGGCCGCGGAATTAAACTTAACGGAACGTCGGCGTTGGCGCTGCGTAAGGCACCGCCTAGGGTACCGTCACGCAAAAGTTCATCGATGCGTCACGCGGTTTCTCGGCGGCGACTTTTCAGATCAGGGAGGCGGGGGATGTGACCGACGTCGGACGATGTGAGGGCACAAGCCCGAAGATCGCCGGCGGCGACCGCGGAAACCCCGCGCAAGGCGCAAAAGGGAGGACTTAAACGTCCTCCCTTTTGTTTTCGGCTCTTGTCTAACGCGTTCGCCCCAACTCTGCGCGGGCGTCGCTTGTCCTTGCCATCGCATGAGCCTATTTCGGCTGGACTGGCATTTTGTTTGAGCATGATCGGGATCATGCTCCGAGGTACGACCGGTGACGCAGCAATCCGAGCCCAATTTTCGCGAGCCCATTTTCAATGTGCCGCTGGTCGTGATTGCGACCGTTGGCGTTCTTGTGCTCGTCCATGTTTTTCGCATGTTTGTGCTGACGGACGAGCAGGACGTAGAGTTTATTCTGACCTTCGCATTTATCCCGGCGCGTTACGGCACCGACGCGGGCGTCAACGCGGCGCTTCCCGGCGGTTTCGCCGCCGATCTGTGGACCTTTTTCAGTTACGCTTTCATTCACGCCGATCTCATGCATCTCGGGCTTAATCTGGCGTGGCTCATACCGTTCGGGACTGCGCTCGCGCGCCGCTTTGGAACGTGGCGCTATACCGTGTTCATGTTGGTGATGGCCGCGATCGGCGCATTGGCGCATCTCGTCAGTCATGTAGGCGAGATGGAGCCGATGATAGGCGCGTCGGCGGCGATTTCGGGCGCCATGGCGGCGGCGATGCGCTTTGTCTTTCAAAACGACGGTCCCTTGGCTCACTGGCGCGAGCGCTCCGACAAGGCTTATCGCGTACCGGCCGCGTCGCTCGCCGCGACGCTTCGCGATCCGCGCTTTTTGCTGTTCCTCGCGGTCTGGCTTGGGCTGAACGCGCTGTTCGGCTTCGGCGCTATTTCGTTCGGCACCGAGCCAGGACAGGAGATCGCCTGGCAGGCGCATGTTGGCGGCTTTTTCGCCGGCCTTCTCCTGTTCGATGCCTTTGATCCGGTAATTCCGCGCGCCGAACCCGATACCGAACCGAGTGGATGAGCCAAATCGAGCCGCGTTGCGTCACGCGGTTGCCGTATTGACTTGCGAGCTTATCGTGAGCGTCCGCGCTGGTCTTGAGCGATTGTTGGGCGATTTTTGGGGAGGCAATCATGCGGCGGTCAGTTATGCTGCTGGGCGTCTTGTGGCTCGGCACTACGATGCTTGGAACGGTCGGCGCCGCGAGCGCCGCCGGGAAAATCCAGTTGGCGCAGACTTCCAATGTCACCAATTGCATGATGGCGTGCAATTCGCAGGCGGCCGCCTGCCAGACCACATGTCTGGTCCCCGGCACGGCGCCGACGGGCGCCGCGACCACGACCAGCAATGCCAATATGAACACGACCTGCCAGCTCAATTGCTCGACGCAGCAGATCTCGTGTCATACAATCTGCGCGCAAACCTCGCCTTCGCCGTAACTGGATTTTAGCTCAATTCGGCGATCAATTCGGTAATCGACTCGATTGCCTTTTCCGTGGCGGCTTGGCCGATCGCAATGGATTCGGCGGCGCGATGGAAATCGAGAAAGCCGATATTGCCGATCCGCGGCGTGATGTGCACGTCGGGCGGATCGCCCGCGAGCCGCATGCGGGTAAGGCGATCCTGCATGATGTTGAACAATTCGATCATCACGGTTGTGAAACCCGGCCGCGCGTCATCGGCAAGCATATGACGCTTGAGCTCGCGTTCGGCGCCGAACATGCTGCGCAAGCGGGCGAAGCCGTTCACCGCATGATTGACCGGCGCAACAGCTTGGGCGTCGCCGGCATCCGCGCCGTGACTTGCGATGGTGGCGCCGCGGCCAATTTGTCGGCATCCATATTGACCGCAATGACGACGCGGGCGCCAAGCGCGCGCGCGGCCGATACCGGCACCGGATTGACGAGGGCGCCATCGACCAGCCAGCGGCCGCCAAGATGAACGGGGGCAAAAATTCCGGGCAACGCGTAGGAGGCGCGCAGCGCCAGCGCCAGCGAACCGCGCGTCAGCCAGACTTCGTGGCCGGTTCCGATCTCGGTGGCGATCGCCGTAAAACGGACCGGCAGATCCTCGATCGCAATATCGCCGATCGATTGCTCCAGCCGTTTCGCCAGCCGTGCGCCGCCGATAATGCCGGAGCCGCCGATTCTGACGTCGAGATAGCTGATGATGCGCCGCTTGGTCAGCGAGCGCGCCCAGTCCTCGATCGTGTCGAGCTGATTGGTGGCATAACAGCCGCCGACCAGCGCGCCCATCGATGTGCCGACGATGATGTCGGGGGCAATACCGTGCGCTTGCAGCGCTCGCATGACGCCGATATGGGCGAAGCCGCGCGCCGCGCCGCTGCCGAGCACGAGGCCGATTGATGGTCCCCCGCGCTTGACGTCGACATGACCGGCGTCAACCGTTTTGCCCCGAACGTCGACAGAACTCACCGGATCCTCACGTATTTAGGCCTAAATGCGCTCATGCGCGACGCGAACGCCGTTCCGCCGCGACCCAATCATCGGATCGAATGAAACAGGCAACAAGCCGAACGTCAGGATATGGTGAAAGTGACGGAAAGTCAGCTAGATACCGCACTTATCGGGGCATAGTTCGAGCCGCTTGATACGCCGCCAACGGCTTGAAATCGCCGCGTTTAAGTTCGACAAAAAACGCGATGTCAGGGTGGGGCATGAGAGCTATTAGGCGCTGCGGCGTTACGCTCTGGGCTGTCGCGGCGGTCGTTCTGCTCGCGCCGGCGCCGGCGGTCGCACAAACAACGACGGTGCAAATCCGTAAGCTCGCAACGCCGCGATCGACGGCGCCCGCGCCGTCGCTGCCCGGTGCCGGGTCGCCCGGCGCCACAATCGTCACGCCGAATCCACTGGCGCCGGCGCCGCCCGCGCAATCCGAGCCGCTCGTTCCTGCCGGCCGCGTGGCCCTCGCGGTCGCCGCGCGCTACGGCCGTGACGCATCGCTGATCAGCGGCGGCCTTATCTGGCGTGTCTATGCGGCAAAGCCCGATGCCGCCGGCATGTTCCCCCTGATCAAGGAGGATCACGCGGCGTCGCCGACCTTCGTCCTGCCGCCGGGCAATTACGTCGTCGACGCGAGCCTCGGGCTCGCCACCGCCGCCAAGGCGGTCCAGCTGCGCGCCGAGGCCGTGCACGAAGTGTTCGAGATTCCCGCGGGCGGCATGCGGCTCGAGGGGCACGTCGGCGACGCACGCATCCCTACCGGACAAATATCGTTCGAAATCTATAGCGGAAGCCAGTTCGCAACCGCCGAACGCCGGCGCATTGCGCAGAACGTAATGTCGGGCGACGTCGTGCTCCTGCCGGCGGGCACCTATAACATCGTGTCGAATTACGGCGACGGCAATTCGGTGGTGCGCTCCGACGTGAACGTCGATGCCGGCAAGCTCACCGATATCGTGGTCACGCATCGCGCCGCGGTCATCACGCTCAAGCTTGTCAACAATCCGGGAGGCGAGGCGCTCGCCAATACGCAGTGGACGGTGCTGACGCCGGGCGGCGACGTCATCAAGGAATTGATCGGTGCGTTCCCGCGCATCGTGCTGGCCGAAGGCGACTACCACGTCATTGCCCGCAACGAGGGCCAGACCTACCAGCGCGATTTCAAAGTCGTCACCGGCGTCGACGGCGAGGTCGAAGTGCTGGCGCGGTGAGCATTTTGTCGCCTAACGAGCTCACGCCGCCTTCTTCATCCGCGCCACATCCGGCGGCACCGCCTCCTCGGCGAGCGCCGCAAGCGCGGCATCGAGCGGCATGGTTTGCTGCTGCTCGCTGCCGAGGCGGCGGATCGAGACGGTGCGCTCGGCGGCTTCCTTCTTGCCGATCACGAGGAGCGCGGGAACTTTCGCCAGCGAATGTTCGCGGACCTTGTAATTGATTTTTTCGTTGCGCAGGTCGCCTTCGACGCGCAGGCCGAAGCGCCGCGCCGCCGCGATCGCTTCGCGCGCGTAATCGTCGGCGTCCGACGTGATGGTCGCGATCACGCCCTGCAGCGGCGACAGCCACAGCGGCAGATGGCCGGCATAATGCTCGATCATGATGCCGGTGAATTGCTCGAGCGAGCCGAACATCGCGCGGTGCAGCATCACCGGCGTCACTTTGTCGGAGTGCTCGTCGATATAGAACGCGCCGAGCCGGCCGGGCATGTTGAGATCGACCTGCACGGTGCCGCATTGCCAGTCGCGGCCGATGGCGTCGCGCAACACGTATTCGAGCTTGGGGCCGTAGAAGGCGCCTTCGCCCTTGTTGTGCGTCCACGGCCGGCCGGACGCTTCGAGCGCCTGCATCAGCGCCGCCTCGGACTTGTGCCACGCGGCATCGTCGCCGATGCGTTTCTCCGGCCGGTCGGAAAATTTGATGCGCACGTCGTCGAAGCCGAAATCCCGATAGATCGACAGGATCAAATCGTTGACCTTGAGGACTTCCTCGGCGATCTGCTCCTCGGTGATGAAGATGTGCGCGTCGTCCTGGGTGAAGGCGCGCACCCGCATCAGCCCGTGCAGCGCGCCGGACGGCTCGAAGCGGTGCACCTTGCCGAATTCGCAAATCTTGTAGGGCAGCTCACGGTAGGATCGGAGCCCGTTCTTGAAAATCTGGATATGGCCGGGGCAATTCATCGGCTTGATCACGTAAGTGCGCTCGTCTTCCTTGCGGGGTTCGACCAGGAACATGGCATCGCGAAATGTCGCCATGTGGCCGGAGGCGACCCACAGCGATGAATCGATGAGCTGCGGCGCGTTCACCTCGGCGTAGCCGGCGTCCATCTGGCGGCGGCGAATATAGCTTTCCAGCGTCTGGAACAGCGTCCAGCCTTTGGGATGCCAGAACACCGAGCCGGGCGCCTCTTCCTGGAAATGAAACAGATCCATCTCGCGGCCGAGTTTTCTGTGGTCGCGCTTTTCCGCCTCTTCGATCTGCTTCAAATAGGCGTCGAGTTCTTCCTGCTTGGCAAAGGCGGTGCCGTAGATACGGGAGAGCATTTCGCGGTTCGAATCGCCGCGCCAATAGGCGCCGGCGACTTTCATCAGCTTGAATGCATTGCCGACTTTTCCGGTCGAGGTCATGTGCGGACCGCGGCACAGATCGAACCAGTCGCCTTGCTTGTAGATTTTGAGCTGTTGGTCTTCGGGTATGGCGTCGACCAGCTCGACTTTGAACTGCTCGCCCATATCGGCGAAGACGCGCTTGGCTTGCGCACGCGACCACACTTCCTTGGTGAAAGGTTTGTCGCGCGCGACGATCTCGCGCATCTTCTTCTCGATGGCGGCGAAATCCTCGGGCGTGAACGGCTGATTGCGGAAGAAATCGTAATAGAAACCGTTGTCGATCACCGGCCCGATGGTGACTTGGGTGCCGGGCCACAGCGTCTGCACCGCTTCGGCGAGCACGTGCGCCGCGTCGTGGCGGATGAGTTCGAGCGCGCGCGGGTCGTCGCGGGTCAAGAATTCGATCTTGGCGTCGCGCTCGATCGGATCGGACAAGTCGGCGAGCTTGCCGTCGAGCGCCATCGCCACCGTGCGCTTGGCGAGCGACGGCGAAATACCCTTGGCGATGTCGAGGCCGGTGGTGTTTTGCGGATATTCCCGACGCGCGCCGTCGGGAAAGGTCAGCGCGACCATTCTTTAACTCCTGTTGCTCACTCGCTGCCAACGAATGCAGGTAAGCGTGGCCGGACGAGTTCAGTCTGCCGCGCGTCGGCCTGCCGCGTCCGGTCCGGCAAGGGCGGCGGGCGGGGCGCAATTCGTCCCGCGCCATCGTGCGTAACGCCAGGGCATATACCAGCGCGATTTTTCCGGCAACGTTTTAGGCGCGAAATCGAGCCCCGACGTGCCCCAGGGCTGGCAGCGTAACAACCGCGCCAGCGTCATCCAGCCGCCGGCCCACAGCCCGAAGCGATCCAGCGTTTGGTCGGCATAGTCCGAGCAGGTCGGCAGATGCCGGCAGCGAAAGCCGATGAGCGGGGAGAGCGTGTAGCGATAGACTTTGATCAGGCCGCGGCCGAACAGGCGAGGGGCGCGGCGGAAAGCGTCGAACAGGGCATCGAGGGACATGGGCAACTTTCAATGCCGCGTTTCCCGGATGCGGTGCAGCGCGAAGCGGTGCACCGCTGATCCGGGATCGCAGCAATCTCTGCATTCGCTACGCTCAGCGTCCGCTACGATCCCGGTTCTGCGGCGCACCACTCCGCTGCGCTCCGTGCTGCGCCGCGCCCGGGAAACATGCTATTCCGCCGCAGCTTTCGCGCCGCGCTTCTTCTCGATCTGGCCGATAGCTTCGACCACGGCGTCGAAGGTGAGCAGCGTCGAAGCATGGCGCGCTTTATAGTCGCGTACCGGTTCGAGCACCGCGATATCGGCCCACTTGCCCGCGGCCGGCGGCGCGCCGTTCTCCTTGAGCATTTTGCGCACGACTTCGCGCAAGTCGCGCAGCTCGTCCGCCTTGGCGCCGATAATGTTGCGCGCCATGATCGAGGATGAAGCTTGGCCGAGCGCGCAGGCTTTCACCTCGTGGGCGAAGTCCGTGACGGTATCGCCGTCCATCTTCAGGTCGATGGTGACCGTCGAGCCGCACAACCGCGACAGCGCGGTCGCGGTCGCGTCCGGCTCGGCAAGCCGCCCGATCCGCGGGATGGTGCCGGCGAGTTCTATAATCCGCCGATTGTAAACCTCGTTTAGCATTGCAAAATCGAGAGTTTGCCCGAGTTTGTTGAGTTTATCCGGCAATCCACTATATAGGCGCTGCCGCATCGGAATTGAAGTTCCGGCATTTTAAGCCGGCGATTGGAGTGACGATGGACGCCGTCGTAAAGCAATGGCCTCGCGCGCCGCACCCGGACCACGTCCGTAAGACGCCGGCGCCGGTCGAAAATCGGCCGTCGCGGGAGGAAGCGGAGGCCGCGGTGCGCGCGCTCATCGCCTATCTCGGCGACGACCCTGCCCGCGAGGGACTTAAGGCGACGCCCAAGCGCGTCATCGCGGCCTTTGACGAGCTTTATCGCGGCTACCGCGAAATTCCCGCCGATGCGCTCGCCCGCACTTTTGGCGAGACGGAGGCTTACGACGATTTCGTACTCATTCGCGACATCGGCTTCACGTCGCATTGCGAGCATCACATGATGCCGTTCTACGGCAAGGCGCATGTGGCATACCGGCCGGTCGATCGCGTGGTCGGCTTGTCGAAACTCGCCCGGCTCGTCGATGTCTATGCGCGCCGGCTGCAATCGCAGGAGCATCTGACCTCGCAAATCGCGGTCGCTATCGACGAGGTGCTGAAACCCCACGGCGTCGCGGTGCTGCTCGAGGCCGAGCATACTTGCATGTCGGTCCGCGGCGTCGCCAAACCGGGCGTCTCGACCGTGACGACGCGCTTTCTGGGGACGTTTCGCGACAGCAGCGAGGACCAGGTGCGCTTCGTGACGCTGGTGCGCGGCGTTGCCGGTGAACGCTAACTCTCTATAGGTCGGGGGCAGGGGTGACGGACAAATTCCCATTCGCATTGCCTGCATCTGTTGCCGATCTCGAAGAGGGTTCAGCACTGACGCCGAAATTCGACGCCGACGGCCTCGTCACCTGCGTCGCCACCGATGCCGCCTCCGGCGATGTGCTGATGGTCGCGCATATGGATGCGCAGGCGCTGGCGAAAACCATCGCCACTGGCGAAGCATGGTACTTCAGCCGCTCGCGCCGCGCGTTGTGGAAGAAGGGTGAAACCTCCGGCCACACCCAGCGCGTCGTCGAAATGCGCATCGACTGCGACCAGGACGCGGTGTGGATCAAGGTGGAGCAGGTCGCCGGCGCCTGCCACACCGGCCGACGGTCGTGCTTTTATCGCTCGGTGCCGCTCGGTAAGCCGGGCGCGGTAAAGCTCGAACTCATCGGCGATCGCGTGTTCGATCCGAAGGCGGCTTACGGCAAGCCATGAACGGCCCTCACCGTATCGATGTGCGGTTCGATACGCGTCCGGCGGCGATGAGCGGCGCTCCCGAAAATGTATTCATGGCTCCATTATAGGCGGGACCTTCGGAGGCATCTTTCTCAGAGACGCCAAATCCAAAAGCGATACTTCACTCTGGCTAAGCAGGCCGAGAAAGAGGGGAAAAAGACGGACGAAATTTTTGAAATTTTGGGCCATAGAGATCAAGAAATCCTGTCTGTCGATGAACAGATCAGAGAAGCCGAAACATCCTATCTTTACGAGGTTGCCTATCGGCTTAGAATTCCGGTGCCGGACTATTCCAAAAACGAATTGTGGACAAACTCTATCCGAACACATCGCCGTCTACTGAGTGAAACGGCATTAGCCGACTTCCGAGCAGCAATTCGGAAAGAACAAAATGAGCGATGGCAATTGTTAGAACTGCGGCTCAAGATCGTGATGGGACTGGCAACGGCCCTCACCGGGGTAATGGGGACCCTAATCGGACTTATTGCATTTTGGCGGAAATAGCGGGGGTTCAATCCAATGGCACGACGCCTATTTGCTATCTCAGCGGCGCTTGCAGAGCGCCGCAAAGCTACTGCGCGACCGCGCGCTGATGGCGAAATCATCGCGACAGTCGAACGGCATCAAATTCTTGGTTTTATGGTCATCCTGCTCCGACTATTTCAGTCGCCGCCGCGTCAAGGATTGGAAGCTTGCATTGGGGCTGCGGCGGCACGGTTAGATGACCACAAATCTTCCGTAATGGATATTGCCTTGGCAATTGAACCGCTTTGCGACACGAAAGAAGAAACCATGATTGACGCGATCAATAAGGAATTCTTGGATAAGAAATGTGTATCGCGGCAATAGAGCATGACGGAAATGGAGCGGGTACGAAAAGACGCCATGCGAATTCCGCCAAAATATCGGAACTTTTATTTTGGCGCTCCGGAAGCCGGGATTACCGGCCGAAAGACCGGCGCCAGCGACCGACAGGAGCAAAAAGACGCGCATCGACCGTTATGTCCGTATGGGCAGCCAAGGACATGAAGTAGTGTCCATGCAGCTTAGGGTGGCGCTTGTCGGATGCGCCAAGAATTCGGAAATTCCATGCCGGAGTTGCGGAATTGCGATGGACAAGCTAAACAACGCTGATCTGAATAAAGTCACAAAATCCAATCTGGATTTAGCCACAAAGTCGGTATGCACCTTCGGATTAGTGGAAAGAAGCGGCGCTCGTTCAACGCGTGACTGATCGGCCTCGGCCGCGCCAGCCAGAGCTGCTCGATAGTCTACTTAAACAGGTTGACCCCTATATCGAAAAAGTTCTCAAAGACCCGCGCTCCTGCCCACCTTTTTTGACCGATTGAGGATCAGCGATGTTCAAAGGCGCGCTATTGTGTTCCTCGGCGAGACGATCGATGCCGATACTGCGCTACGCTGGGCGGCTGAAACATTTGAGAAGGGCTTGTGGTGAAAGAACGCCGGAATGCTCGACGAGCAGTTGAAACAATTGGGTGGCGATGCCCGCGGTGCTCGACAGCCGACCGCGGCAGCGGTGGCACGCGAGCCGAGACCGGGTGGGTGCCGCTGAAGGAACTCTCGGCACTTCTGACGTGCTGCCGGCCAAAGCCTTCGCGCACTGGCTTTGCGCAGGCTTCAAGAAACCGATTAGCCAATGGCGGCTCGGCGTTCAGCGCAAGGCGAGGATCAGGCGAGCCGACTGAGAAGCACGTCTCAAAATCCATGCTCGACTAATGGCAGCCCTACCAATCTCGGCGAGTAGGAGATTCGGCGACCATATATACGCTGAGACGAAAACGCTGGAGCGAACAGATGGCTTGCAATCTGACCGCAAAATGATGATCGAACGTCTACGCAAGCCGTATCCGCGCACGCTTCATGATCGCGAAGCTGGTTGACGTCGACGGCGGATAATTTGTGCAAGTCGGCGCGAAAACGGGAGAATAATGGTCCAGACAGACGGGCGGATGCAAATCGGCAGCACGCGGATGAGGCGAAAAAGGAATTCACAAGGAAAAAGCGAAACGACATGCCGAGGCCTTGGGATCTACCGCCGGCCCATGTCATCTTATTTCTCAACCCACAATATCTGAGACGAAGCGTGGGGTCTAAGCGACGATCCTTCACCAAGGCTGAAAGGCAAAAGATTGCCGAGCGAATAGCGGAATTTGTGGGCGCTCACATGACGACCAGGGAACGGCGGTATGAATCGATTGGACGCCGGCTGCACGCAGACAGGTAGCCCATTCAAAGACCGGTAAATCACCGCGCTTGCGCATGCAACGGGTGTCGCGACCAGTACGCAACGCGCAATCCACGCGCCGCTGTCGACGAAGACAAGAGTATGGTGCTGTCTCCGGGGGTGGAGAGGTTGGCTCGCTCTGTCGGATCACGGCTCGTCCGTAAATGCTATCGTGATCGAGCGAGGTAGCGTTTCGGCTCGCCGTCCCAGATTGCAACCGGACTTTCGGTCGGCGGCATCAGCCACGAAACTTTACGGACGGCTTCGCGGACCAGACGCAGCAACGCTGCGGCTTTGACCCGCGCGGCGGACCTTGGGGCGCAAGGCGTCCGCCAAGCTGCTTCCTTACGAGCGTAACCCCATCGGCTTCCGTCTTCTCCATATGTGTCCCGCCTTTGAGAATCACCATTCGGCGGGCATAAGCAAGTTGAGCGGACATTTCGCCGCGACCCCCTGTCCCCCTCCGGGGAAGATGAAGGTGCCTGTGTCACTAAATATGCGATATGCCCTTGACATCCGTCTCTATTCAGGTTACATATAGCAAAATCTCGCGCTCGAGCGGCGTCAACCGGTGACGGCCGACCGATGGGGCGAGTGCGGTTCAAGCGGGGGCGGCCGGCCGCCCCGGCAAGCGCCGCGGTGGAGCGCCGGGAGGCGCCGCGCGCCCGAAGCAGGCGGTCTTCGCAAGGGGATTGTCCTGTGGCGCGCGCCACGCCCGAAGCGCGAGCGAGTGGTAACATTCGCCCGCGTGGCGTGGCCCCCAACCCTGGCGCCTCCCGGCGCTCCACTCCCCCGCGTTCGGGGAGTTCGTGACATGCTTATGCCAAAGCTCGGGCGCGCAGGCGTCGCGAGAACGGGTTTGCATGCGTCATTGCGAGCGCAAGCGAAGCAATCCAGGGCCGCTGGCTCGGCGCGGGGGAGCTGGATTGCTTCGTCGCTACGCTCCTCGCAATGACGAGGCCGATCGCGCCAGTAATTGCTCGGCGCGGGCGAGATGCGGGCGGTCATACATGACGCCGCCGATGCCGACGACGCCGGCGCCTGGATTGGCCGTAAACGCATCGACGATCGCCTGCGCGCGTTCGATCGCCGTCGCTGACGGCGTGAACACCTCGTTGATGATCGGTACCTGCGCCGGATGGATCGCCATCTTGCCGGTGAAGCCGTCGCGGCAGGCTTCCTCGCATTCGCGCCGAAAGCCGTCGCTGTTGCGGAAATCGACATAGACGGTGTCGATTGCCGGCACTGTGGCGGCGGCCGCGCCGGCAAGGCACAGTACGCGCGCCAGCCGATAGGGATCGAGAAAGCGTCCCTGCGCGTCGCGGTTTGATTGCGCGCCGATGTCGGCGGAAAGATCCTCGGCGCCCCAGGTCAGCCCGATCAAGCGTGCGCTGGCGCCGGCAAAGGTGCCGGCGACGAACAAGGCGGCGGCGGTCTCAGTCGCGATCGGCAGGATTTTGATGTGGCCGTCCGGCAAGCCGTGTTTTGCCTCGCGCACGGCAAGTTTGGCGTCGGCGTGTATGACCGACGCGCCGCCTTCGGCCTTCGGCAGCATGACGGCGTCCGGTTTCGCAGCGGCGATCGTGTCGAGATCGGCATCGGTGAGGCCGGTCTGCAATCCGTTGACGCGCACCATGATGGTGGGCCGCGTCTTCTCCGCGAGTGCAGCTTTGAGGAACGCCGCCGCGCTCTCTCGCGCGCGCGTTTTGCCTTCGGGCGCGATCGAATCTTCGAGATCGACGATGATCGCGTCGGCGCCGCTTGTCATCGCACGATCGAGTTTCTTGGCGCTGTCGGCCGGAACGAACAGCAAGGAGCGCATCGCCAGGGGAGGGCGAGAACTCACTTCGGCCGCATCCGCATAAAAGCCTGGCGGCGGCATTCGGCGACGAGCTTGTTGTCCTGGTTATAGGCGCGGTGGTGAAATTCGACGATGCCGGCGCCCGGCCGCGACTTCGATTCGCGTTTGCCGATGACTTCCGTGGTGCAATGCACGGTATCGCCCTCGAACAGCGGGTGCGGGAATTTGACGTCTGTCATGCCGAGATTGGCGATCGTGGTGCCGACCGTCATGTCGGAAACCTGAATGCCGATCATCAGCCCGAGCGTGAACAGCGAGTTCATCAGCGGCTGGCCCCATTCGGTCTCCTGCTCGCAGAATTGCCGGTCGATATGGAGCGGCTGCGGATTGAGCGTCATGTTGGAGAACAGCATGTTGTCCATCTGGGTGACGGTGCGCGTGTAGCGGTGTTCGACGAGCTCGCCGGGGACGAAATCCTCGAAATAAAGCCCGCCGCGCTTGTGCCTGATGGCCGTCTGCTGCGCCATTTTCGCCTCCTACGCTGCCGTTAAGCCGACGTTTACCATAATCGTTAATGATCGCTAACGCTCGTGAAGCCGGTGGGAGCCGGCAGGGGAGCAAAGCCATGCTGGTCGATTCCAGCAATCCGACCGCCGGCGTGACGGTGACCGGCGCTATTCGCCAGGCGGCGCAAGCCACCGGGACGAGTTTCCAATACCTGTTGGCGACGGCCCAGGTCGAATCGGGTCTCAACCCGCAAGCCGGCGCGGCGACGTCCTCGGCGCGCGGTCTATTCCAATTTATCGACCAAACCTGGCTTGCCACCATGAAGCAGTCCGGGCCGGCGCTTGGCTATGGCCAATATGCCGCGGCCATCACCAAGACGGCATCGGGCCACTACGAGGTGCGCGATCCCGCGATGCGCGGCGAAATTCTCAAGCTGCGCAATGACCCGACCGCGAACGCGATCATGGCGGGCGCGTTCACCCAGGCCAATGCGGCGGTGCTGTCGGAGCGGCTGGGTCGCTCGCCCAGCGAAGGCGAACTCTACATCGCCCATTTCCTCGGCGCCGGCGGCGCGGCCCGCCTGATCTCGTCTGCCGCCGCTCATCCTAATGCCAGCGCCGCGAGTTATTTTCCGGTTGCCGCGCATGCCAATACGCCGATTTTCTACGACCGCTCGACCGGCGCGCCCCGCAGCCTCGCACAGGTGCGCAATATTCTCACCGCGCGCTACGATGTGGCGGCGCGGTCGCAGCCGAACCTGCCGGCGAATACGGTTGCGCAAGCTGTCATCGCGCCGAGCGCCGGCTTCGCCACGAGCGCCGTCGCCTCCGCCAATCCCGCCGCTTCTTACAGTCCCACAACGCATATCGTGCGCACCATTCCCATCTTTCCCGCGCCCGCCGCCGCAGCCAATCAGGCTGCGGCCTCGACGACGGTTGCCGCCGCGGTTCCCGATACCGCCGGCATGACGAGCGCCTTCGCCGCTGCCGCTCCGGCGCGTGTGGAGCAGGAAAACGAGATTTTCCACGGGCTGTTTCAAGATCCCGGCCGCACCGGTCCGGTCGCGGCGGTCGTGAGCCAGCTATGGGGCGTATCCACTGCGCCGTCAGGGGCGAACGGTACCCCCGCTCCATCGTCCGGGATGATGCTCGATTTGTTCAAGGACAATGAGCGGGGCACCTGATTGCCCGACCGTGCGAGCCTGCCATGCCCCGGAAACTGCAACGATTTATGGTGAACGATTTATTAAGCGCGGCGCCCTAGGATCGGGTCAGGCGCCAATCCGCGTGGTGTGAGCAAGCCATGATCGTCCGCGATTTTCTGCAATGGGTACGCACCGCGCCCGCCAGCGAACGGGCCGACGCGACCAGCGCACTCGCGCGCGCCTATCTTTATTCCGACCTTTCGTCCGACGATCTCGCCGCCGCCGAAGGCGCGATGTTGATGCTGCTCGACGATCCGTCGCCGCTGGTGCGCCGCGCGCTCGCCGACGCGCTTGCCGCCAGTCCGAGCGCGCCGCCGGCGATAGTGATTGCGCTCGCCGCCGATCAGCCGCAGATCGCGGCGCCGGTTTATGCGCTGTCCCCGTTATTCGTCGATGCCGATCTGGTCGATGCGGTCGCGACCGGCGGCGCCGCGGTGCAAGCCGCGGTCGCCAGCCGTGCAGCGCTGCCGTGCTCCGTTGCGGCAGCGATCGCCGAGGTGGGAACGGCGGAATCCTGTCTTCTGCTCGTGGAAAATCCCACAGCAGACATTGCTCCGCTCTCGTTCGACCGCATCGTCGAGCGGTTCGGTCATCTTGCCGCGATCCGCGAAGCGCTACTGATACGCGACGACGTTCGCGCCGCCACGCGGCAGACGCTCGTCATCAAACTGTCCGAGACGCTTGCCGGCTTTGTCGCCGGCCGCGCCTGGCTCGATGTCGATCACGCCCAGCGCATTGCGCGCGAAGCTTGCGAGAAGGCGACGGTCACGATTGCCGCGGCGACGCCGGAGAGCGAACTTCGTCCGCTGATCCGCCATTTGTGCGCGACCGGACAGCTCACCGCCGGCCTCATTTTGCGCGCGCTATTGTCCGGCAATATCGCGCTGTTCGAGGAGGCGCTGGCCGAACTGACCGATATGCCGGTCGCGCGCGTGTCGGGGCTCGTTCACGACCGCGGCAGCGTGGGTTTGCGAGCGCTGTTCGACAAGGCGCGGCTGCCGGCCTCGACCTATCCCGCCTTCAAGGAAGCGATCGAAGCCATGCGCGAGGGCTTCCTGCACGGGCCGGAAGGCGCCGCGCGGCTCAAGCGGCGCATGATCGAGCGCGTTCTAACCCGTTGCGAGGATACGGATCTCGGCGAGCTTGCGCCGCTGCTTACGCTGTTACGCCGCTTCGCCACCGAGGCCGCGCGCGAAGAGGCGCGGATGTTCTGCGATGAACTCGTGGCCGAAGATTTTGCGGCTGAGGATCACTCGGTGGCGGCGTAAGTCTCGCTATTTCCCGGCAGATCCGGGAACCAGCGGCGGCGAAAAAATAGTTTCGAGATAATCGGGGCGAAAGCTATTTTCCCGCTTGAGGAACTCGTCGGTGACTTGGCGTAGCCGGAGCGTGAGCGTGCTGGCGACATCGGCGAGATCGGGCCGGGCGTATTCGCGAGCGATCGCGCGCACGGCATCGACGTGCTGGTCCACGAGCTTGATCGGGATGCGCTCGATCTCCGGGGTGTGTTCGAGAAGCCGGCACAGGCTCTCGGCGACTCCGGCGGCCGCGGGATAGCCGAACGTTGCAGCCTCGCCCTTGATGTCGTGAGCGGCGCGGAACAGCGCCTCGTGCGTCTTCTCGGTAAAGCCCTGCCGCGCGACGTCCTGGCGCACCGTCTCGAGGCGCTCGCATTCGGAGTGCATCCACGCGGCGAACTCGGAAGAAAGCTCGACCAGCGCCGCTTCGGCGCGCGCGATCGGATCGTCGTCGGCTTCCGCGGCCGGCGCAACGGCTTTGCGCAGTTCGTGCGGCGGCGTGATCACTTCATGATCCGCGTATGTCGCGACCGACGAAGTATCGTCCTTACGTTGGGCCATTGCGAGTGATGCTCCTGGTCAGACCAAGACCTTGGCTTTATCGAGCAGCGGCTGTTGGCGCGTGACCTCCGCCTTGCCGCCCTTACGTCGCTCCGGCCCGACGTAGTTCGGATTGACGTTGCGCCGCCGGTCCGGCCCGAAATAGGTTTTGCTCTTGATGAACGGCCGCGGATTGGCGACCACGTTGAGAATGCGCTCGTAGAGCGCCTTGGCCGAAATCGGCTTCGCCAGGAACTCGGTGACGCCGGCGTCGCGCGCATTCATGATGCGCTTTTTTTCGGAATGTCCGGTCAGCATGATGATCGGCACATAGGGATTGGCGTTGGCGCCGGGCTGGCGGATCATCTGCGCCAATTCCAGACCGTCGAAGATCGGCATCACCCAGTCGGCGATGATGATATCCGGCATGTAATGGGTGAAGGCTTCGAGGCCGGCGGCGCCGTCCTCGGCTTCGTAGACTTCGCGCGTGCCGAAGCCATGCAGCAGCGTACGCAAAATGCGTCGCATATGCGCATTGTCGTCAATGACCAGAAAACGCAGGCGATTGAAATCGATGCGAACCATACGACCCCCGCGCGGCGGACGCGGCGACGTCGGCCTCGCAAGGTCAATCGTAAAGAATCGTCGTTAACGCTCGGTTAAGCATTGGAGCCACGGGACGTCAGTAGCCGAATTGCTCGCCGAGAATGCGCTCGTCGAGGCTGTGGCCGGGGTCGAACAGCATGTGCATGGCGGTTGCGTGATCCATGCTGATCTCGACGGAGCGCACGAACCGGACCTCGTCGTGATCGGCGACCGCGGCGACCGGGCGTTTGCCGGATTCCAGCACCTCGACCGTGACCCGCGCGCGGTCGGGCAATAGCGCGCCGCGCCAACGCCGCGGCCGGAACGGGCTGATCGGAGTCAGCGCCAAAAGCGGCGCGCCGATCGGAATGATCGGCCCCTGCGCCGATAGATTGTACGCGGTCGATCCGGCCGGCGTCGCCAACAGGATGCCGTCGGCGACGAGCTCGGCAAGCCGTTGCTTGCCGTCGACCAGCACGCGCAGCCGCGCCGCCTGGTAGGTCTGGCGGAACAGCGATACTTCGTTGATGGCGCGATGGCGGTGGACGCGGCCGGCGGCGTCGCGCGCCCGCATCAACAACGGATGAATGACGGTGACGTGTGCGGCGGCGAGCCGCTCGCTGAGGCCGTGTTCCGAGTATTCGTTCATCAGGAAGCCGACCGTGCCGCGATGCATGCCGTAGATCGCCTTGCCGGAATTCATGAACCGTTGCAGGGTCGCCAGCATGAGGCCGTCGCCGCCGAGCGCAACGATAACGTCGGCGGCCTCCGGCTTGGCGTCGCCATAGCGTCGGGATAGCCGTTGGCGCGCCCGCTGCGCCTCGGGCACGTCGCTGGCGACGAAGGCGATGTGCTTGAAACCGGATGCAGGGCGGCGTTTCGGCATAGCGGGCAGGCTTCACAATGGGGCGGCGCGGCGCCACGAGAGATCGATAGGGGAGAAACGAGATGGATACAAATCAGCGCGCGGTGTTCGTCTATACGACCTATCCATCCATTGTCGAGGCGGAGCATGCCGGCCGCGCGCTGGTCGAACGCCGGCTCTGCGCTTGCGTCAATATCCTACCGGGCATGGTGTCGCTCTACTGGTGGCAGGGCGCAATCGAGCGCGGCGATGAGGTGGTGATGATCATCAAGACCCGCGCCACACTGGCCGAAGCTGTGCGCGCCGCGGTCAAACAGATGCACTCCTATACGACGCCCGCCATACTGGTCCTGCCGATCGAGACTGTCGATCCGGACTACCACGCCTGGATCGTGGCGGAGACGGCCGCGGCAAGCTAATAGGTCACCGTGCCGTCGATCGCCGCCTTGAGCGCGGTATAGGAGCGGCAATCGGTGCCGCAGATGCTCTTGACCTTTTCGAGGTCGTCCTGCGCTTTCAGGATATTGCCCTGTTCGGCCTGCCACATGCCGTAATAGGACCAGGTCAGCGCGTGGTTGGGATCGGCGGCGAGCGCGCGGTCGTACCAGAGCTTGGCGTCGTCGTAGCGGCCGAGCTTGCGGCTGGCGTAGCCGATCAGCGTCGCCACGTCGGCATTGTCGTCGTAACCCATTGCGCGCAGCACCGCGATGCCGCCGACATAGTCGGCCTTGTCGTAAATGAGGGCATAGGCCTTGTGCCAGCCTTTGTAGAAATCCTCCGTCGCGCTCGACTTCTTCGACTTCTTGGCATGCGCTTTTTGCGTGCCGGTGGTGCTGCTCGGCGGCGGTTGCTGCGTTGTCGTTTGCGGCGCTGCCGGACTGCCGCTTTCGATGGCCGTGGCGATATTCGGCGCGCCGGCGGCGGCGCTGACGAGAACGGCGACGGCGAACAATGAGATTTTGCGCATGGCCTCCCTCCGGTGCAGGACGCTAGGAAGTTCTTCTAAGGCAATAAACACCGCATCATAGCAGTTCTTCCCGGACAAATGGCCGAAATCATCACCCGTACGAAGGGCTGGCATTACGAGAAGTTCACGTAGGTGAACGATTTCCGCTGCGATACTTCAGGACGCATTCAGCGCGCGAGGCGTAATTCACACGGCAACGAGATTGCCTGCGACCCGGAATATGCATCCCACAAAGGTTGCGAACCGAGGCCCGAGTCGTACGCACCGGCTTGCGGGGGTTCGGCGGCCAGACGCCGTCACATCTGCAAGTCGGACTTAAAGCGGAATGTTCGTCCGGCACCTAATAACAAAAATGAAGGCGCGGGGATCAGGGAGGCCGGTGGTCACGCCGGCCTCCGGTCTTTTATAAAGTCGTCTGCCACTCGATCGGGACGTGCTCGTAGCCGGTCGCGGTCTTGATCAGATGGCCGCAAGCCGGAAACGGGAAGTGGTAGCCGGTGATCAGCATGCGGTCGGCGGCGGCGCGGTCGAAGATTTTCTTGCGCGTTGCCACCGCCTCTGGGCCATCGACGTCGAAGGCGGCCTGCCAACTGGGATGGCGTGCGAACACGGCGGGATGCTGCGCGGTGTCGCTCAACACCAACAGCGACTGATCGCCGGAATGAATGGCAAAAACGGTGTGGCCCGGCGTATGGCCCGGAGCGGGCAGGGTGACGATGCCGGGCGCGACTTCCTTGCCCGGCCGGTAGTGGGTCACCTGCTTGGCGATATCGGCAAAGATGCGCCGCTGATTGAGGAAGGTCGGTTTCAGATCGGCGGGCGCTGCGTTCAGGTTGGCGTCGTCCATCCAGAACGCCCATTCCGGCGCCGGCACCATGATCTCGGCATTGGGGAAGATCAGTCTGTTGTCCTTGTCCTTGATGCCGTTGATGTGGTCGGGATGAAAATGCGAAATGACGATCGCATCGACCGCATTGGGATCGATCCCGGCGGCGATGAGGTTGTCGCGCAGCTCGCCGGCCGAGGGCGAGATCTGGCCGCCGGTGCCGGTGTCGATCAGAACAAGCTTGCTGCCGGTATTGACGACGAGCGCCGTGAACGGCGTCGCCAGCCGGTCATGCGGCATGAAGGCTGCGTCGAGCGCATGCTCCACTTCGGCGAACGGCGCATTGCGGATGAATTTGTCGGTGATCGGCCGGTACCAGATGCCGTCATAGAGCGCGGTCAGCTGGTACGATCCGATCTTGTAGCGATAGATGGCGGGCGCCTGTTTGTCCGCGGGCGGCGCAACGGCGGCGGCCGGATCGGCGCCAGTGCCGATTGCGGCAAGCGCTGCACCTGCAATGAGCGAGCGTCGCGTCAATGCCGGCATGGCGTGCGTCCTTTCAGCCGGTCGAGTCAGTTGCCAATACCGGTCGCTTCCGTCGTCACACCGCCGCCGATCTTGAGGCAGGCATCCGTTCCCGGAACCCGAACAAACCCGGCGCCAAAGCCGCTGCAAGCCTCACTGCGTCCGGCCGCCGGTGCCTTTATTGGTGGGCGTGGTGGTGGGGTTGTCTTGGAGTTGGGGTTGGGGTTCGGATTAATGAGCGTTTGAGCCGCGGCGCCGGCAATGCTGACCGCGCTCGCCATCATGAAGACCGCCATTATGGTGCCGGTGCGAAGCATCATAGCGTTTCGGCGAAAAAGTCGCGCATCAGCATGTAGGATTTGCGGCAGAGTTTTTCGTCATAGCGCGTCGGTCCGCCATTCGCCGTCGGATCGCAGAACGAATGCACCGCGCCGCCGAACATCATCACCTGCCAATCGATTTTGGCCTTGGTCAGCTCGTCCTCGAACGCGTCCATCATCGGCTTCGGCGTGACGGGGTCTGCCGAGCCGTGGATCGCCAGCACCCGCCCCTTGATATTGCAGGGCGTGGCGGCCAAAACCGGGTTCGGATTGGTGACGTGAAAGACGACGACCGCCTTGAACTCCGCGCCGGCGCGCGCCTGCTCCAGTGCGTAGCCGCCGCCGGCGCAATAGCCGATCGCCGCGATTTTTGCGGCGTCAACGAGGCCGAGCTTGTTCGCTTCGGTAAACAGCGTGTCGTAGGCTTTGCTGCCGCAGCTTAGCGTGAATGGCAGATTTTTGTGCACGGCGAGCATCCCGACGCGCAGCTCGTCCACCGTCTTCGGCTTTGCGCCATAGCCCGCGCCGAACATGTCGGCCATCAGCACGACGTAGTCTTTGCCGGCGACGGCGCGCGCCTGGCCGATCGTGTCGGGGCAAACGCCCTTCCAGTCGGGCTGCATGAAGACGACCGGTCGCTTTGCCTTCACCGTGTCGTCGTAGACGATCATGCCGTCGAATTGCCGGCCGTCGACTTGATATGGCACCTTCTTATCGGCCATCGCGCGCTCCCTTGGATTGTCGGTGCAAGCATAGTAACCGAAATCGGCGGCCGATATTCCACCGTCGCGACAGGCAATGCAGCGCCGGCGATACAGCCCGGCCGGCGAGGGCGTTGCCCAAAACCTCGATCGCATGTAGGAGCAGGGAGCCGACAAGCAAGAAAGCCCCGAAATGTCAAAACAAGCGATGCGCGACGAGGCTGAGCGTCTCGTGAAAGAAGCCTTGGAGCGGAAAACCGTCACCATCAAGCAGGGCAATACCCGTATCGAGACCAAATGCGGCAAATGCGGCGCGCCAAACCGCGTGTCGGCATCGCCGGGGCAGACCCGCGTCTCGTACACATGCAAGGAATGCGGCGCCGAGCAAAAGACGCTCTAAGCGCGCTTCCTACAGCCTATTCCGGAAGTGGTGCCGGGTAGAGGATTTGAACCCCTGACCAACGGTTTACAAAACCGCTGCTCTACCGCTGAGCTAACCCGGCTTTATCGGCGTTCTAAGGCTTTACCCTGGAAATTGCCACTGCTTGCTGGCCCAGGCGCGCAGATTTAGAACTGCATTACGGAACTGCATTACGGTGACAGTGCATAAATTTTACGCGTACTTCGGGAGAATTAAGCGCACCGTCACCTTAACTCTGGCGAGGTCGTAGGCGTAGCTCACCGTCGGTTCCGACGGCGGCGCCTTGGCCGAAAGCCGGTTCAGCGTGTCGTAGGTGAAAGCGATCGTCGGGCCGGCGCGGGTCTGGCGCGTCAGCACATTGCTGTCGGAATCATAGGTCAAGTTTTCGGTGCTGCCGTCGGGATAGCTGGTGGTGGCGAGCCGGTCGAAGCCGTCGGGCGTGAAGCTGGTGGTGTTGCCGTTGGCGTCGGTGAGGCTGGCGATGAGGCCGTCCGGCGTGTAGCTCTGCTGCAACAGAGGCGCCGCTTGGATCGCCAGGTTGCTCACGCTGATGTTCAATCGTTGGCTTCTCCCGAACTTCCATCGGCCTTCGACGTATCAAATCGACACTGTGCGCAGGTACTAGGGAAAAATGGCGTAGCCAAACGAGATGGCGGAAACAAACGCGCTCCACACCGAGGGCATCTGAAGTGACCAGCATATACATAAAATCCAACGACTATGCAAAACAGCAGCACCAAGTAAATCCAGCCACTTGCATTCAGCAGGTGCAGAGTCTCGAACGAGATCAAAAGACCGAGGAAGCCGATCGCCTGAGCAATGTGAAGTTTTGTCTTGATTCTCATTCGATCTTTCAGCTCTGCCGATATACTCCGTTTATTTTGCCGGCGTGCTCTGGCCAGTATTTCCTGAATTTGTAGAGGCTTGATTTGCTGCTGTGTCGTTAGGACCGAGTATGAATTCATTACTGACTCCTGGAATAGGCGCCGCAGGTCCAATCTCACTCGCCGTTATCAGATCTCCATTCTCCGCGGCCAAAGCAGCTGTGACGGCACCAGTCGTTTCATAGGTCGTCGATTGTTCTACGCTCATTGCGAACGGAAGACCTGTCAGCTCCTGTATTCCGGATGCGCCGATCGATATTTGGAATCCAGAGGGATTTGCATAACTCGACAATTGGGTTGGATTAAAATTCGGACCATAAGTAGGTCCACCCCCCAGCGGACCACGCGCTCCAGTGAACGCACTGCCGAACTGAGCACCAAAGAAGTTCCCCGGGCCGCCAAATGTATCTTGCAAAGCGATGTTGGCAGAAATGTCGAGCCCACCTCCCTGACCTGTCGTTTCGAATGTCCCAAATCTTCCGGTATCGGTATTGTAATAAATACCTGCAGTGATCGAATACCCGCCGCCAAAAAAACCATTGAGATTGAATCCCAGTGACCAAGTATCTAAGCCACTCGGGTCGACGCTGTTTAGTGGGTCATTGTTCACATAAGCATAAAGATTGCCGCTCGCCGGATAGAGATTACTCCCGGCTGCGTACCCGATCGGGTCTACTTGCAAGAACCGCCCCCACGCCGGCGAATACATGCGCGAGCGGTAATAGTAGAGGCCGGAGGGCTGCGCCGTACTACCGGCGGTCTCGGGATCGAAGCGGCGGGCGGTATATTGGAAGCTGCCGGTGGTCAGGCTCGGGTTCTCGCCGTAAGCCTCATAGCCGGTCTTGGTCAGCGTGCCGGAGCTGGCGTCCAGCGCGCCGACGATCGAGCCTTGGCTATCGGGGATGAGTGTCGCCCGTGTCGCGGCGGCGACGTTCATCTGGTTGAGCACGGCATCGGGGCCGAAGGCGTTGGCGGGCGCGAAGCTGTACCAGTTCCCGATCGCGCCGCTCGATCCGTTATATTCCAGCACCTCGCGATTGTCGACATCGGTCACATAGATCGTGGTCGTGCCGTTCACCGTCTTCGATTTGCGGCGGCCCTGCGCGTCGTAGGTGTAGCTGGCGGCAAGGCCGGTGCCGCTCGCCGAGATCAGCCGGTTCTCGGCGTCGTAGCGGTAGGTGAACGTGCCGTCGGACGTCAGATTGCCGTTGCCGTCATAGCTCGGCGTCACCGCGCCGACCGCGCTGTACTGGTTGAGATTGTTGGCGCTGTAGCCGACATTCGCCGCCGCCGCCGGAAAGCTCCACCAGCTCTTGTCGGTGGCGCTCTGGCCGATGCGCCGGTTGGTGGCGTCGTAGCCGAAGGCGAAGCTCGCGGTCGCGGCGGTGGGCGCCGCCTGCGCCGGCGCCGGGCGCCAGCTCACCGCGAGCGGCCGGTTGAGCTGATCGTAGGCGAGAGCCGTCGCGTAGCTCGCCGACGCCGCCGGCCGCGCGATCGCCGAGCTATTGTCGCCGATGCCGATCAGATGGCTGGCGAGGTCGTAGGCGTAGCTCACCGTCGGTTCCGACGGCGGCGCCTTGGCCGAAAGCCGGTTCAGCGTGTCGTAAGTGAAGGCGATCGTCGGGCCGGCGCGGGTCTGGCGCGTCAGCACATTGCTGTCGGAATCATAGGTCAAGTTTTCAGTGCTGCCGTCGGGATAGCTGGTGGTGGAGAGCCGGTCGAAGCCGTCGGGCGTGAAGCTGGTGGTGTTATTGTTGGCGTCGGTGAGGCTGGCGATGAGGCCGTCCGGCGTGTAGCTCTGCTGCAGCAGCGGGCTCGCTTGGATCGCCGGATTAGAGACGCTGATGCGCCGGCTCATGGCGTCATAGCCGTAGACCGTCTGGCGCAGCAGCGGGTCGGTGACGCTTAGAAGCCGGTCGTCGGCGCACATCTTCGATTTATTGTCGGATAGGTCGCCATTGATCCAAAATCAGACTGATTAATATTAGAGCGCCAGACACAATTTCAGTCCATTCAAGCATACAAAGGACATCACTTTGAATCTCGGTCACGTAGACAACAACCCGCTTTACTTCATAGGGCACTGTTCTCGATTGCGCAGGATCAGGGACTCTCGGGTAGTTAACATAAGTGTTGTCAAGTAAGCCATGCGCGACCATCGCCGCGACCCATGCCACACCAGCGCCTGCCAAAACCAACCTTCTTACTTTCTGTAACACGTCGATTTGCTTCATTTTATTTAGTTGGCTGACCAATCCATGTGTTGGTAACCCCTCCCGACACTGATGCCCCAAGCGCCGTTCCAAGCGTTACACCGCCACCGACCACCGGTCCATTCGCGCTTATTCCATAGAAAACGTCTGCGGACCCGCCCAGCCCAACACCTCCGTAAGCGCTCGCGTTTTCGAATCTGCCTGTTAAATCATAGACGGTCTGCGCATTCGAAACTTGAATGCTCAGGCCTGCTCCCACATTGGCGCCCAGTTGAACACCGCCTCCCGCATAGCTGTAAGTCTCAATATTTCCAGAAGTATCAATCGCGACGCCGTAACCCAACGGGATGGAGAGTTCAAAGGGCAAGTTTATGTTGCCCGCTATGCCAATTTGAAGAGTGTCTTCTCCGATAGGATCGATGTTGTTGATCGGATCGTTGCCGACGTAGCCGTAGAGATTTTCAGCGGCGACGTACCAGAAGGCTGAGGGAACATTTGACCCTGTTGAGCCGATCGTCGCGCCCAAGCCTGGTAAGACGTTAGGTGCGGCACCCGTTATTGATGGTGGCTGCGTCGTTTGCGCACTCGGCTGACCCGCTGTCGCAGCGGCCAACAGCAACTTCATGCCGACGGCGTCCGGTTGCGGGAAACGCCCCCACGCCGGCGAGTACATGCGCGAGCGGTAATAGTAGAGCCCCGACGGCTGCGCCGTACTGCCGGCGGTCTCGGGATCGAAGCGACGGGCGGTGTATTGGAAGCTGCCGGCGGTAAGGCTCGGGTTCTCGCCATAGGTCTGATAACCAAACTTGGTCAGCGCGCCGGAGCTTGCATCCAGCGATGCGACGATCGAGCCTTGGCTATCGGGGATGAGCGTCGCCCGTGTCGCGGCGGCGACGTTCATCTGGTTGAGCACGGCATCGGGGCCGAAGGCGTTGGCGGGCGCGAAGCTGTACCAGTTCCCGATCGCGCCGCTCGATCCGTTATATTCCAGCACCTCGCGATTGTCGACATCGGTCACATAGATCGTGGTCGTGCCGTTCACCGTCTTCGATTTGCGGCGGCCCTGCGCGTCGTAGGTGTAGCTGGCGGCAAGGCCGGTGCCGCTCGCCGAGATCAGCCGGTTCTCGGCGTCGTAGCGGTAGGTGAACGTGCCGTCGGACGTCAGATTGCCGTTGCCGTCATAGCTCGGCGTCACCGCGCCGACCGCGCTGTACTGGTTGAGATTGTTGGCGCTGTAGCCGACATTCGCCGCCGCCGCCGGAAAGCTCCACCAGCTCTTGTCGGTGGCGCTCTGGCCGATGCGCCGGTTGGTGGCGTCGTAGCCGAAGGCGAAGCTCGCGGTCGCGGCGGTGGGCGCCGCCTGCGCCGGCGCCGGGCGCCAGCTCACCGCGAGCGGCCGGTTGAGCTGATCGTAGGCGAGAGCCGTCGCGTAGCTCGCCGACGCCGCCGGCCGCGCGATCGCCGAGCTATTGTCGCCGATGCCGATCAGATGGCTGGCGAGGTCGTAGGCGTAGCTCACCGTCGGTTCCGACGGCGGCGCCTTGGCCGAAAGCCGGTTCAGCGTGTCGTAAGTGAAGGCGATCGTCGGGCCGGCGCGGGTCTGGCGCGTCAGCACATTGCTGTCGGAATCATAGGTCAAGTTTTCAGTGCTGCCGTCGGGATAGCTGGTGGTGGAGAGCCGGTCGAAGCCGTCGGGCGTGAAGCTGGTGGTGTTATTGTTGGCGTCGGTGAGGCTGGCGATGAGGCCGTCCGGCGTGTAGCTCTGCTGCAGCAGCGGGCTCGCTTGGATCGCCGGATTAGAGACGCTGATGCGCCGGCTCATGGCGTCATAGCCGTAGACCGTCTGGCGCAGCAGCGGGTCGGTGACGCTAATGAGCCGATCGTCGGCATCGTAACTGTTTGTCGTCACGTTGCCGTTGGGGTCGGTCGCCGATTGCAGCTTGCCGGTCGCGGTGTAGCTCATCGACGTCACGGCGTTGCTCGCGCCGTTCGTCCGGGTGACGCTGAGAACGTGCCCGTCGGGGTCGTAGGTGTTGGAGGTGCGGATGAGCGCCGCGCCGCTTTTAAAAGGCGTCGGCGCGGTGGCCGTCAGGAGCCGCCGGTCGGCGTCATAGGTCATGTTACCACTGCTCTACCGCTGAGCTAACCCGGCTTTATCGGCGTTCTAAGGCTTTACCCTGGAAATTGCCACTGCTTGCTGGCCCAGGCGCCCAGACTTAGAATTGCGTCCATGATGAGACGATCCGGCGTAGTTTCGGTCGCGTGCGGTTTCAGTATCGGGCTCTTGGCGCTCGCAATCGCGTCGGTTCACGCTCCGGCCCACGCTCAATCGGCCGATCTCGTGCTTTGCGATCGCCTCGCCGCCGATCCCGCCGACCCGGACAAGCCGCCAGATGTCAGGGGCACTGACAACGTCGCCCAAGCCGATATCGCGACAGCGATCAAATTTTGCAAGGTTGCCTCGGCTGTCAAGCCGCCGATTGAATCGCGCCGTGCGCTTTATGAACTGGGCCGCGCCTATGCGGCCAATCAGCAATTGCCGGAGGCCATCGGCGCCTATCGCAAGGCGGCCGACAAGGGCAGCACCTCGGCGATGGTCGAGCTCGGCGTCATGTTCGCGAATGGAACGGGCACTGCCAAGGACGAAGCCCAGGCGCGCACGCTGTTCCAGCGCGCCGCCGAAGCCGGCAACCCGCGCGGCGCCACCAATCTTGCCGCACTTTCGGGCAATGGCGGCACGCCGTCGGATCCGGTTGAGGCGAGAGCTTTGCTTGAAAAAGCGGCGGCGACGAATTCGGCCGAAGCGGAGTTTGAGTTGGGACTGATGATGGCGAACGGCACCGGCGGCCCGAAGGACGACGTTGCCGCGCGGGCCTTGTTTGCCAAGGCCGCCGCGCAAAATCATGCGGCGGCATTGGAGTGGCTGGCCTCGTTCGAGGAGGCCGGGCGAGGGGGTCCGCAGAATAAAGACGCTGCCAAGGCGGATTACGGGAGAGCGCTGGCGCTCGGCGACGATAATGCCAAAGCCGGTCTTGAGCGCTTGAAATGTCCGCTCGTGCTCACCACCAAGCGGGGCGATGTCTGGACCCACCTTTGCTTTTAGCGGCGCGTCCAGGATTATACGTCGGCCGCTCTACTGCTGATCTCACTGGCTTGCATGACCATATGATCGATATGTCCAAATAATCGATGCGTCCAAGTGCGGACCTGACGTAGATTGGACGTGCTGGAAAGGGTTCACTCAATGCCTTCCCCCCGCCAACTCCACCTCGGCGCCTTCATGCGGCCGGCATCGATCCATACCGGCGCGTGGCGCTATCCCGGCGCCTGGCCGGACATGAATTTCAATTACGCGCACATCAAGGAATTGATCCAGAAGCTGGAGCGGGCGAAGTTCGACGCGTTTTTCATGGCCGACCATATGGCCGTGCTTAATATGCCGATGGATGCACTCAAACGCAGCCACACCGCGACCTCGTTCGAGCCGTTCACATTGTTGTCGGCGCTGTCGCAGGTCACCGAGCGCATCGGTCTCGTCGCCACCGGCTCCACCACCTTCGATGCGCCCTATCACATCGCGCGGCGCTTCGCCTCGCTCGATCATTTGAGCGGAGGTCGCGCCGGCTGGAACATCGTGACCACATCCAATCCCGACGCGGCGCTCAATTTCGGGCTGGACGAGCATATGGAGCACGGCGAGCGCTACCGCCGCGCGCGCGAGTTCTACGACGTCGTGACCGGGCTATGGGACAGCTGGGCGGACGATGCCTTCGTCCGTGACGTTGAGGACGGCATCTTTTTCGATCCGGCAAAGATGCACGTGCTCAATCACAAGGGCAAATATTTCTCGGTGCGCGGCCCGTTGAATATCGCGCGGCCGATCCAGGGCTGGCCGGTGATCGTTCAGGCCGGCGCGTCGGAGTCCGGCCGCCAGCTTGCGGCCGAGACCGCGGAAGCGGTGTTCACCGCGCAAAGCGATCTTGCCGTCGGCCAGAAATTCTATGCCGACGTGAAGGGCCGCATGGAAAAGCTCGGCCGCTCGCGCGAGCATATGAAAATCCTGCCGGCGTGCTTTGTCCTTGTTGGCGACACGGTGGAGGAGGCGAAAGCGAAACGCGCGAAGCTCGATAGCCTCGTCGATTACGCCAACGCCATCGCTTCGCTATCGATTGCGCTCGGCCATGACGCGTCGAAATTCGATCCCGACGCGCCGCTGCCGGATAATATTCCGGAGAGCAACGCGTCGAAGAGTGGACGCGAGCGCGCGATCGCTCTCGCCAGCCGCGATAACCTGACCGTGCGCCAGCTCGCGCAGCGGCTCGGCGGCTATTCCGGCCTCGCCATGGTCGGCACGCCCGTGACAATCGCCGACGAAATGGAGGAATGGCTCGCGACCGAGGGCTCCGACGGCTTTACCGTGATGTTTCCCTATCTGCCGGGCGGGCTCGATGATTTTGTCGAGCACGTCGTGCCGGAATTGCAGCGGCGCGGCCTGTTCCGCCGCGACTACGAAGGCGCGACGCTGCGCGAGCACCTTGGGCTGCCGCGCCCGAAGAATAGGTTCTTCGAGAATTAAGGCGCCAAAGCCCGCTGAATTGCGGGCGATTCCAACACGCCATAGAGTAGGGGGGCGCGGCCATGATTGCGGCCGGAGGAAACGCAATGGCGGAACTGGATTTGCGCGCGCGGCCGCGCGATCGGGCCGAGCCGATCGAGACGGCGAGCGTCGACGAGTTGCGCGCGCTGCAGCTTGAGCGTCTCAACGCGGCCATTTCGCACGCGGTGCGGGTGCCGCATTACCGAGGGATGTTTGCGGCGGCCGGCATAAATCCGGGCGACGTGAAAAGCCTCGACGACCTCGCCAAACTGCCCTTCACCACCAAGGAAGACTTACGGCAAAACTACCCATTCGGCATGTTCGCCGTGCCGATGAACGAGATCGTGCGCATCCACGCATCGAGCGGCACCACCGGCAAGCCGACGGTGGTCGGCTATACGCGCGGCGACATCGATTTGTGGGCCATGCTGATGGCGCGCTCGATCCGCGCCGCCGGCGGCAAGCCCGGCGACAAGATGCACATCGCCTATGGCTACGGCCTGTTCACCGGGGGCTTAGGCTTTCATTACGGCGCCGAATATCTCGGCTGCGCCGTCATTCCGGTGAGCGGCGGCTTTACCGAACGCCAGGTCCAGCTCATCGTCGATTTTGAGCCGGATATCATTGCGGTCACGCCGTCCTATCTGCTCGCCATCGCCGATGAGTTCGATCGCCAAGGCATCGACGCGCGGAAATCGTCGCTGCGCATCGCGCTCCTCGGCGCGGAGCCGTGGACCGAAGCAATGCGCACCGAAATCGAGCGGCGCATGGGACTCGACGCCGTCAACGTCTATGGTCTGTCGGAAGTGATCGGGCCGGGCGTCGGCCAAGAATATGCCGACACGAAAGACGGCCTGACGATCTGGGAGGATCACTTTTTTCCCGAGATCATCGATCCGGACACCGGCAAAGTGCTCCCCGAAGGCGAAGAAGGCGAGCTGGTCTTCACCTCGCTGACCAAACAGGCGATGCCGGTCATCCGCTATCGCACGCGCGATCTGACGCGGCTTCTTCCCGGCAACCAACGCGCCATGCGCCGCATCGAACGCATCAAGGGCCGCAGCGACGATATGCTGATCATCCGCGGCGTCAATGTCTTCCCAAGCCAGATCGAGGCGGCGCTCGCCACCGAGCAGCTGTTCGCGCCGCATTACATCCTCGAAGTGACACGGCCCGACCGGCTGGACGAGCTTGAAGTGATCGTCGAAACGCGCGACGCGCTGCCGCCCGATGCCATGATGGCGCTGGCGGACCGCGGCGTGCATCTCATCAAGGCGCTTGTCGGCGTAACCACGACGGTCCGCGCCGTTGCGCCTGGCACGATCGAGCGCTCGCAAGGCAAAGCCAAACGCGTCATCGACAAGCGGCCGCGGAATTGAACCATGGCAGTCGCAGCGGCTACGTTCTCGACGGATATTTTTGATCGCGCCGGCCTGCCGCGCGAGACGGTTGCGGCTTGGCTCGATTGCGCCGGCGCCGTCACCGGCGACTTTTCGCGCGACGCGGAAAATTTCTCACGACAATGGCGAATCGGCGCCGAACTGGTCGCGTGCTTGCCGGCGAAGCCGTCCCGTTCCGACGTGCAAGCCGCGGCCGCCGCCGCGATCATGACGCGGGATCGCGCCGCGCGCGAGAAATTTCTCGGCGCTCATGTGGAGCCGCTCTATCGCCGCCTGACCGGCGATTTTGCGAAATTCGTGCGCGTGGAGCATCTGGTCCGCGATGCCGCGGCGATTGTGCCGGGCCTCGTGCCGGACGATAGCGAGCTTTTACGCGAGAGCGGCTTGCAACAGCGCGACAAGGACGGCGCCGAGATCGATCAAGGACTGTTTCTCTCGCATGTGTTGGCGCATCCGGCGGCCGGAATGCATCTGTGTCACGCCATGCTGCTGCCGCGGCCGCAGACGCTCGAACACGGCCGGCACTTCGCCGAACGGGGCAAGCTCGCGCTCGAAGGGGCCACGCTCGAGCGCCGCGGCAAGGCGGCGGTCGTCACCATGCGCAATCCGCGTTTTCTCAATGCCGAGGACGAGACCACGCTCGACGGCCTCGAAATCGCGGTCGACGTCGCCACGCTCGATCCCGAAACCGATATCGCGGTGCTGCGCGGCGCCACGGTCGAGCACGCAAACTATCGCGGCCGCAGCCTGTTCTCGGCCGGCATCAATCTGACGCACCTCTACCACGGCAGGATTTCCTACGTCTGGTACCTCAAGCGCGACATGGGGCTCGTCAATAAATTGTTCCGCGGCCTGGCGCGGCCGGACTTAAGCCCCGACGAAACGGCCGGCGGCACGCGCGAGAAACCGTGGATCGGCGTCGTCGAAGGTTTTGCCATCGGCGGCGGTTGCCAACTCCTGCTTGCGCTCGATTACGTGCTGGCGGCGAGCGACGCCTATATGACGCTGCCGGCGCGCAAGGAAGGCATCATCCCGGGCGCCGCAAATTTGCGGCTATGGCGCTTCACCGGCGACCGTATCGCGCGCCAGGCGATCCTCTATGGCCGCCGCCTTAATTGCGATACCCCGGAAGGGCGGCTCATTTGCGATGAGATCGCGGCGCCTTCCTCGATCGATGCGGCGTTGGATCAGGTCATCGACGGCTTCACCAGTTCGGGCGTCGTCAGCGCCGCCGGCAATCGCCGCGCCATTCGCGTCGGTCAGGAACCGCTCGATACGTTTCGCCGCTACATGGCGGTCTATGCCCGCGAACAGGCGTTATGCCATTTCAGCCCGGCGCTGATCGCCAATCTCGAGCGGAATTGGAACGCGCAGCAGCGGACTTCTCAGAGCCTTACCGGTCTTGATGGGATCAAAGCCGGGCTCCGGCTTTTTTGTTTGAGCATGATCTTTTCGGAAAACCGGTATCCATCCTCGGATCGAGTCCGAGGACAGGCATTTTCGGGATCATGCTCTAATGCGCCGCGGCGAAATTCATTTGATCGAAGCGGCCCTTCTGTGCGTCGTCCAACTTGGTCTCGAAATTGGCCAGCGCGACTTGAATGGAGAGGACCGAGCGCCAAGTCGCGTCGAGCCGCGCCTCGATGGCGTCCAGGCGTCCGACGGCCGTCGGCGGCGCCGTCGTCGGACAATGCGCTTCGAGATCGTCGATGGCTTTGCCGAAGGCCTGTTTGACATCGGCCACTGCCGGACGTTGCGCGTCGGTCGGTTGAATCGATTTGTCGATCTGATCAATCGTCTGATCGATCGCCATCGGTGACCCGCCGCACGGCGGCGCAATTGCGTCGGACTGGTTTTGTTGATCGGCGGCGGGTGGAGCAGCCGCGACCGCCGCGAACTTTGCCTTCTGGTCGTCATTGAGCGATTGCTCGAATTCCTGCAGCGGCTGGCGAACGATATCGATCGCCATGGTCAGCTCTTCGATCTGCGACTCCATGAGTTGCAAACGGGCGATGGGCTGCGCCGGAATCTCGTTCGGGCACGCTTTCGCCAGGAAGCCGTCGGCCGCGCCGAGCGTGCCGCCGAGCTTTTGCAAAAGCGGCCGCTGGTCCGCGGTCGGAGCGATCTCGCTGCCGATACGCGCGACGATCGCATTGGCATCGAGGGACGGCCGGCACAGCCGCGGGTCTTCGCTCGCCGGCACTTTGGCAAAGGCGGTCGAGAAAATCCGCTCATAGCCGAACGGCCACGGCGACGCATAATCCGGAAAGAAGACGTTTTGGAAAATCGCCGGCAAGGCGAGGTTCGGATAAAGCAGCGCCGACGTCACGCCGGGCGCCGATTCTGAACGCACCAGTTCATGCGGGTTGGCCCGCATATAGAGCCGATGATGGTATCGAGAGTGCGGAAAATAAAACGGAACGCCGATATGAAATGGCCCAATGCGCAGGCCAAAGGCAGCGGCGGGCGGCGAAGAAAGCACGGCGCCGCAGAGCGCCGCAATTGCCAAGGAAGCGCCGACCTTTCGCATGATCAAGCACCCTGTTAGAGCACGATCCCGAAAAAGGACCTCCGTCCTCGAATTGGATCACGCTCGACCAAACCTTCAATGCTCGCCGGGCCCCGGCGGTTCCATCCGCTCGCGCATTTCCACCGCCGCGCCTTGCCGTTTATCGCCAAGCCGGAGAAGCGGCACCAGCACGAACGCGAAGGCCGTGAATGCCGTGGAAATCAAAATCAGCGGCGGCAACGACTTGTGGAACACGTGGGTGTAAAGAAACGATCCGAAATTGTCGGCAACCGTAGTCGCGAGATTGATGATCGACATCAGGATGGCGAAGGAAAAACCCTCGGCGCGCCGCGGGCAATAGTCGGCGGCAAGCGTGATGGTTGCCACGGTCGCGAGCATCGCGGCGAAGCCGGCGCAGAAGCTGATGACCGCCGCGGCCGGCTCATTCCAGAACACCAGGAATGCCAACGTCGCCACCGTGCCGATGGCGATGCTCAGGTTGAGAAGATTCTTCAGCGTCAGGCTGCCGAAGAACCGCCGGTACACCAACGCGCCGAAAACCCAGCCGGCCGCTCCAATCGATCCCAATATGCCGATAAAGGCTTGCGAGAATTTCAGATCGTCAGTCATGTAATAGTAAAGCGGCGTGCTCATGCCGGGGCTGAAATAGTAGAGAAAGATGAAGCCGGCGACGATCCACAGGTGCCGCCGTTGGAAAGCAGTCCGCAGGCCGTGGAACGAATCCTTCATGCCCTGGACATTGACCCGCGTCTTTTTCTCGGGGATCAGGAACATGGTCCCGCCGATGACGGCGCATGGCGCGCAGGCGACAATGGCGGCGGCGACGTGGAGCGCGGTAGTGGGCTCGAGGTGCTCTACGAGCTGGCCGCCGGCGATGGCGGCCGTCATGGCCGCGATGTTGTACCAAAGCCATTGCTGATTGACGAATTTCCCGCTCTCGCCCAGCCGTTGGCCGTTCTCGACCAGGACGGCGCCGCACAATGTGCTCGATATGGCCATCGCGTAGGCGGTGAGCATGAGCGCGAATGCAATGTCGGTTGGCGCAACAAGCCTGGTGACCCAGAGATAGCCGCCGATCGCCGCCACGTTGGCGATGATCAGGTAGCTTTTGCGCCGATAGCCGAACAGCGGCACAAAATCGGACACGATGCCGTAGACCGGCTTGATGATCCACGGCAGGTTGAAGACAGTAAGAAAGGCGGTGACCTGGACCGGCGTCCAGCCGTGAACTTGCTTCAGATAAAAGGTCAGCGGCTGCGAGATCAGGCCAACGATCTGCCCCAGGCCCTCGACGACATAGACGAGAGCGAAAAAGATGAGCAGCTGGCTTATATCGGCCCTGCGTTCCGGCATCTCGGTGGCGGGTAACGCGAGCGGCTGCTCATTCATCTGATCGACGCCTGCGGGAGTTTCGTGCCTGAACTATTATCGCGCCGGACGACCCGTGTCGACGGCTGCGGCGTCATCGGCACCAAGCATTCCGATTCACGCTATCGCGCGTTCGACTGCCGCTCCGAGTGCGTCAAGGCCCGATCGCAGATCGCCATTGAGATGGACGCGCAATGCGCGGCGGCCGCGTTCGACGAGAACGTCGAAATCGCCGCGCGCCTGTGCCGCTTTGACCACGCCGAAGCTCGCGCGGTGTCCCGGAATGGTCAAATCCCGCGCGTCGTCCGAGGTGATCTGGAGGAATACCCCGCTGTCGGGTCCGCCCTTGTAGGCTTGGCCCGTCGAATGCAAAAACCGCGGTCCGAATTCGAGGCAGGTCGCGACGTGGCGTCGATCGCGCAATGCAAGCCGCCAGCGTTGCAAGCGCGCGGCGTTCGCTTCGTTGCGGCCGAGATAGGCCAAGATGGCCACATAATCACCGGCGCCGACGCGCGCGAAATGCGCCTTAAGCCAGCTTTCTACGCCGCCGGCGGCCCCGGCCCTGCGCAATTCCTCGGCATTTTTCCGATCCGTATAGAGCGCGAGCGATTTATCCGAACAGACCGGCTCCTCGAGCGGCAGCGCACCCGATTTCTCGAAGGCGCCGGTCAACTCACGGGTCTTGATTTTGCTTGCTTCGACGTCGGGCTGATCGAATGGATTGATGCCAATCACCGCGCCGGCGACGGCGGTGGCGATCTCGAAGCGGAAGAATTCCTGACCGATATGACCGATCGAGTGTTGCACGATGCGGATAACGGGATGTCCGGCTTTCTCCAGCGCCGCGATTTTCGCCTGGTGGGCGTCATCGCTCTCGCCCTTGAGGGCAAGATCGATAAAGCAGCGATCCTCGCCATAGACTTCCGGCCCGCCGAGTGGCTCGCCGTCGATGGGGATGAGACCCTTGCCGTGCTTTCCGGTCAATTCCGCGAACAGTTGCTCGGCCCAGGCGCCGAAACCGGAAACCGCGGGCGAAGCAAAGATCGTGACCTTGTCGCGGCCGCGCGTTGCGGCGGCGCCGAGCGCGATACCGAGCGCAACGCCCGGATTTTCCGACGGCGGCACATCGGACCCGCACGATCGCATCATCACGCGCGTCGAGCGGACAATATGTGCAATATCGATGCCCGCGATCGCCGCCGGCACGAGGCCGAATGGCGAAAGCACCGAATAGCGGCCGCCGATACTCGGCACGCCATAAAATATGCGCCGGAATTTTTGCCGCTGCGCCCGTTTTTGCAGCGACGATCCGGGATCGGTGATTGCAATGAAGTGCCGTCCCGCCTCGTCGCTGCCGACGGTGTCGGCGGCACGCTTGTAGAAATATTCCCCGAGAGCATTAGGTTCGGTCGTGCTGCCCGACTTGCTCGATACGATGAACAGGGTCTTGCCGAGTTCGAGATCGGCCTGCAACGCCTCGATCTGCGCCGGAACGGTGGAATCGAGAATGCGCAGGCGCGGCCAGCCGCTGTTGTGTCCGAACGTTGCCGCCAACACTTCGGGGCCGAGGCTGGAGCCGCCCATGCCAAGAAGGACCGCGTCCTTAAATCCTTCACGCCTCGTCTCTTGCGCAAATGCGGCGTAGCTCGCGATGTCGGCATCGCCGATGCCGTCCAGCCAGCCAAGCCAGCGATCTTCGTCGGCATTCGTCCACAGCGACTTATCGCGCCGCCAAAGCCTCCGGATGTTGCCGTGCTTGCGCCACTCCCCGGCGATCTCGTCCACTTTTTTCTCGAGCTGAGTACCGAGGGCGAGTTTCTGCTCGTCGATTTGTTGATTCAGAATTTCGGTCCGCCTCTTGGCAACAGCGGCAAGGAGCTTATCGGCGGCATCGGCGAACAGCCGCACGCCGTCGTCGACGAGCGTGCCGGTGACGGCCTCCAGCGAAATGCCGGTGCGGTCGAGTTCGCCCAATATGCTCCGCGCACCGGCGGCATCTTCCATCAAGCTATCGCGCGGCTTGCCGTGCTCGCGGAACGCGTCCATCGTCGCCACCGGCATGGTGTTGACGGTGTCGGGCCCGATCAGCTCTTCGACATAAAGAACGTCGCTGTAAGCTCTATTCTTGGTGCCGGTCGACGCCCAAAGGAGCCGCTGCGGCTTGGCGCCATTTTTCTTCAGCGCTTGCCAACGCTCGCCGGCGAACAGGCGCAGATAATGCCGATAGGCGAGCTTGGCATTGGCGACGGCAATTTTTCCCTTTAGCGCATTGAGCCGGCCTTTTTCTTCCGGATCGTTGGCGCGCGCGATCCTTTCGTCGAGCAATTTGTCGACTGCGGTGTCGATGCGGCTGACAAAGAAGCTCGCCACGCTTCCAATCCGCGAAATGTCGCCGCCGTTGACGGCAAGCGCTTCAAGACCCGTCAGGTAGGCCTCGACAACCTGCTCATAGACCCGCCGCGCGAATAGGAGCGTGATGTTAACATTGATGCCGTCGGCAATGAGGTCGTGGATGGCCGGCAGTCCTTCCGGCGTCGCCGGCACCTTGATCATCAGGTTTTCGCGGTCGACCTCGCGCCACAGACGCTTTGCCTCGGCGATCGTCGCTGTGGTGTCCATCGCCAGATACGGCGATACTTCGATGCTGACAAAACCATCGGCGCCCTGCGTGGCGTCAAACACCGGACGCAGCACATCGGTTGCTTTCTGAATGTCCTCGACTGCAAGCCGCTCGAACAGTTCGCCGGCCGACCGGTCGTGCTCCTGCAGCATCCGCGCGATTGCCTCGTCGTATTCGTTGGTGTTTCCGATGGCCTGCTCAAAGATCGAGGGGTTGGAAGTCACCCCCCGCAGACCGTCTTCATCGACGAGATTCTTCAGGCCGCCTTTGGCGATGAAGCCGCGCGACAGAAAATCGAGCCATACCGCCTGACCGTGGTGTTGCAGCGCTTTGAGAGCGTTCATTGCCGGCTAGTCCTTGCGATCCTCGATCTTGAAGATCTTATTATTGGCACTCTGATTCTCGGCGGCCCACAATAGCTCATCTGGAACGAAACCGAATTTCGCAAGTAGATCGGCGATCTGACTGGATGCGATGCGACAATTGGCTGACACGCCATTGAGGACCGACCAGAGTCGCGGCGATCCCCGGTTACTCGACGGTGGAAGTCGCCCTAGGCGGAGCAGGTATCGGTCATGCAGACCTGGAACACGGGACGCGCCACCGCCTATGACGCGGTGATTGGCGCGGTCGCCGCGGCGTTGCGCAATTTCATTGTGCGCCGGCTGGCCGGGCCGGAAATCCAGTGACCAAATAAAAAAACGGGGCGGCTGAAGAAGCCGCCCCGCCACGGTTCTCTGACGCTTACCCGAGATGCGTGATATCGCGGTCCTTGGTCTCGGGCAGGAAGATCAGCGCCACGACGAAGCTCATCGCCGCAATCACGATCGGATACCATAGGCCCGAATAGATGTTGCCGGTGGCCGCCACGATGGCGAACACGGTCGCCGGCAGGAAGCCGCCGAACCAGCCGTTGCCGATGTGATACGGCAAAGACAATCCGCTATAGCGGATGCGGGTCGGAAACAGCTCAACGAGCCACGCGGCGATCGGGCCGTAGACCATGGTCACGTAGACGACCAGGATCACGAGCAACAATACCGTCATCGGGTAGTTGATGTCGCTCGTATCCGCGCTTGCGGGATAGCCATGAGCTTTCACCGCTGCGGCGATCGTCTTTGCGAGATCTGGCGCATCGGAGGCGATGGTCTGATCGCCGATTTGCACGCTCGCCTTGGTGCCGGCGGGCGCGGTGATGTTGTTGTAGTTCACCGAGAGGCCGACCAGCGCGGATTTGATGTTATCGCAGCCGGTGGTGTATTTCTCGACGCCAGTCGCCTTGAACTGGAACGAGCACTCGGCCGGATCGGCGGTGACCGTCACCGGCGATGCCGCCAGCGCCGCCTCCAGTTTTGGGTTGGCGAAGTGCGTGATGCCCTGGAAGATGTAGAAGTAGGTCACCGCCGCAAGGGCAAAGCCGGCAAGCATGATCGGCTTGCGCCCGATCCTGTCCGACAATGCGCCGAACAGGATGAAGCAAGGCGTGCCGATAAGGAGCGAGATTGCAATCATGATTTGCGCGGTGGTGCCCGGCACTTTCAGGGTCTGGGTCAGGAAGAACAGCGCGTAGAACTGTCCGCCATACCACACGACCGCTTCGCCGGCCGTGGCGCCGAGCAAGGCAAGGATCGCGATCTTCAGGTTCGACCACTGGCCGAACGCTTCCGTGAGCGGGCGCTTGGATTGTTTGCCCTCGTCGACCATGCGCTGGAACAGCGGCGATTCATTGAGCTTTAGCCGGATCCACAGTGACACTCCGAGCAGGATGGCGGAAAGCAGGAACGGAATGCGCCAGCCCCATTCGCTGAATGCCGCTTCCCCCATCGAGGTGCGGATGCCTAGGATCAGGAGCAAAGCCATGAATAGGCCGAGTGTCGCGGTGGTCTGGATCCACGACGTGTAATAGCCGCGCTTGTTGGCCGGCGCGTGCTCGGCGACATAGATCGCCGCTCCGCCATATTCACCGCCCAGCGCAAGACCTTGCACCAGGCGCAAGGCGATCAACACGATCGGCGCGAGGATGCCCCAGGTCGCGAAGCCGGGAAGCACGCCGATAAAGAACGTGCCGATACCCATGAGAGACATCGTGATGAGGAAGGTATATTTGCGGCCGATTATATCGCCGAGCCGCCCGAAGATCAGGGCGCCGAACGGGCGCACCGCGAAACCGGCGGCAAAGGCGAGCAGCGTAAAGATAAAGGCCACGTTCGCCGGCACGTTGGAGAAGAAGTATTTCGCCAGGAACACCGCGAGCGTTCCGTAAATGTAGAAGTCATACCACTCGAAAACGGTGCCCAGCGACGATGCGAAGATGACGAGACGTTCTTCGCTCGTCATGCCTCCCGAGCGTGGCGGATTCAGTGCCATCGTGGTCATGAGCGTTTCCCCCTATTTGTGGCCGTCAACGGACCGCCCCGCGGCGCGAATTGCGACGCGGCGGAGCCCATCCCATCGGCAACGCTAATCCCCGAGCCGGTACCCTGTCTGTCCGCCAGAGGTCGTAAGCCGAAAGTCGTGGTCGGGGAGGGGGCTGCGGTCTCGGCTGGTCCCGTCGGCTGCCGCACCGGCTCGGCCGAGTAGGAAGCAATTAATGTTACTGAATAATTCAGCCGTTGCAGCAGTGCGTTTTAAACGAATTTCGCCGGCGCTTTGCATAGAGTGCCGCGCAATACGCGTTTGTCATGGATTGCTCATGCGTCTTGAGCCAGCGATTTTGCTGCTTGCAGTCACTGCCTCGCCGGCGTTGGCGCAGCGCGCGCCGGAAATCGTCATTCCCGGTAAACCGGGGGTGCCGGTTTACATCGACGGCATTGACGCCTCGTGGGGCGTGGTCGAGGGCGATTTTGGCCTCGATCGGCCCGGCATGGTGACGCCGACCGTGATCTATCGGCCGCTTACTGTGGCGTTGCCGATGCGCGTACCGAGTTATTACCCCGCAACCGGAAAGCGTCCCGGTTACGGCCGCTTGGAGATCGCGCCGCCGCCGGACCGCGTGCTGCCGGCGCCGGCGCCGACTTATTACCGCAGTTGGTCGAGCGGGTCTGCGGCGGGTCCGGTCACCGAATATCCACCCTACGCTCCGCCGACGGTGGTGATTTCACCGGACAACGGCGGGCGCCGCTCACCGAAGTCGAGCGGTTCCGGTTCGTCGAGCGGTTCGGGATCAGGTTCAAGTTCAGGTCACAAGTAAGCGAGTGAGTCAGCAGTCAGTAAGGAGTGTCATGTCTATGCATCGCGTTGTCGTCGTGGCTGCGGCCACATTGTTCAGTATCGGCATGACGTCGATTGCGTCTGCCTGTTGCGGTTGGGGCTATTCCGCTCCGATCACTTATGCTGCGGTGGCGCCGGTCGGCTTCGGCGGCTGCGGCGCCTGCGGTACGCCAACGGCTGCCGTGGTCTATGCGGCGCCGGTCGCGCCGACTCCGATTGTGGTCGCCGCAGCGGTGCCTACAGCGTTCGGCGGTCCGTGCTGCAGCTGGAACGGCTGCGGAAACTGCGGCTGGTCTGGCGGGAGCGGCGGCTGCGGAAACTGCGGCTGGTCTGGCTGGAACGGCGGCTGCGGTAACTGCGGCGGCTGCGGCGGCTGTGGACAAGCGGCGGTCTACGCGGCGCCTTCGCTCTACGTGGTCAATCAGGGTCCGGTCTATTCCGGCCCGGGCATCATGGAGCCGTACCAAACCTATTCGCCGGAGACCGCTTACACGCCCGCCACCGACTACCCCTACGTTCCGGGATCCGGGTACTATGGCTATGGCGCGGGGCTGTCCAACCCGCCCTACTATGCGCATCCCTATTATCGTCCGCGGTACGCCTACCGCGCGGCCATGTATGGGCATCCCTATATGCATCCTTATATGCATCCGCGCTCTTACGGCCCGGCGCCGCGCTACTATCGCTGAACTCCGGAGGCCCGCAGACTTGCGGGCCTTCATTTTTATGCGTTCGTGCGCGCGGCGATATAGAGCGCGAGCGCCGCGGCGTTCGAGACATTCAGACTTTTGATCGCGCCGGGAAGATCAAGCCGCGCCAGCCGATCGCAAGTCGCGCCCGTCAATTGCCGCAGGCCCTTGCCCTCGGCGCCGAGCACCAGCGCCAGCGGTGCGCGAAGTTTTATCGCCGCAAGATCGTCCGGCGCGCTTCCATCCAATCCGACGACCAGGAAGCCGCGCTCCTTCAGTGCGGCAAGGCCCCGCGCGAGATTTTGCACGATCACGATCGGCACCAGTTCGAGCGCGCCTGACGCGGATTTGGCGAGCACGCCGGTCGCCTCTGGGCTGTGGCGCGCGGTGGTGACGACGGCCGCAACCGCGAATGCCGCCGCCGTGCGCAAGATCGCGCCGACATTGTGCGGATCGGTGATCTGGTCGAGCACCAGAACCATTCCCGTCGCCGGCAAATCCTCGATATCGGGCGAGGGCAGGGGATCGGCCTCCGCGAGCAGCCCCTGATGCACGGCGTCCGGCGTAAGCCGCGCCGCAAGCGCGTCCGGCCGCACCATTTCCGGAGGCAACGGCAGCGTGATGCCCTCATCCGCCAAGCGCCGCACTGCGTTCTCGGTCGCCAAGAGCCGGCGGAAATGGCGCGCCGGATTGGCGAGCGCCGCCGTCACCGTGTGCCAGCCGTAAAGCACGACCGTATCGCTCGGCTCGCGGTGCCGCGCATGTTGCTGTTTGCGCCAGTGCTGTTTCGGCATGTCCGGGTTCTGTCACGGGGTCTGAGTGATGGCAATTCAGGGCATTTTCGATTGACTAGCCGTGGTGACCCCAACCATATAGCGCCCTCGGCTGCGGTTATTGGCTGGCGGCCGGAGCTTGGTTGCGGGAGAGTGTCCCGAGTGGCAAAGGGGGCGGACTGTAAATCCGCTGGCTTACGCCTTCGTAGGTTCGAGTCCTACCTCTCCCACCAATCTTTGCGCAGGGTAGCTGCCGTGGCTTGAGCGGGCGTGCCCCGCTTCAATTACACTAACAAATCGTCTAAATATCAGCTGCAATTTTACCGGCAATTCGCGGCCACACAGCGGCGAATAAACGTTATTTTTAGCGTGTTATTTAAACTGATCTTAGACCCTCATCGGTAGGTTGGCGCGATACGGCGGGAGACAGGGCCCGTCGACGAAAACAAAAATTGACTGGCCAAACAGAGTTGGGAAAGGCGTCACAATGAAAGCCGTCGTCAAGACGGTCGAGCCCGCCGATCGTGAGGCGCGCTTCGACCACATCCGGCCGCACTATCTCGAGGCGCTGACCTTGGTCGAGCGCCTGCATCGGCGTCTGCTCGACGTCATCAAAGACGAGTTCGATCGCCGCGGCCGCGCCGACATCAATTCGGTGCAAGCACTGCTGCTCTACAATATCGGCGACAAGGAGCTGACCGCGGGCGAGCTGCGCACGCGCGGTTACTACCTCGGCTCGAACGTCTCCTACAATCTGAAGAAGCTCGTCGAGATGGGCTTCCTCGATCACCAGCGTTCGCGGGTCGACCGCCGCTCGGTGCGCATCAAGCTGACCGACAAGGGTCGCGAGGTTCGCGACACCGTCGATGCGCTCTACCAGAAGCACGTGCGCACGGTGGAGCAGGTCGGCGGCATCAATGCCGACGAGTTCAGCGTGCTCAACAAGGCGCTGCACCGGCTCGAGCGCTTCTGGACCGATCAGATTTTGTATCGGCTGTAAGCGTACTAGCGATCCGGAGCACGATCTTTTCCAACTCTTCGTCGCCCGCCGAAGCGGGCTTGGCGAAGGCGGAAAACCGGCGAGCGCCCCGGATCAAGTCCGGGGCAGGCTCTTTCGGGATCGCGCCCTGACGGATTTTCAGTCGTACTGGCGAACCTGAACCCCGGCGTAAATGCCGGGGTCTTTTTTTCCGTCCTCCGATCATGCTATTGCGGTCTGCGGGGCGGCTTTGCGTATCATACGCGTTGGCCGAATTCAGCCTTAATGCTCTTGCAAACACGCGCTCCATGAGCCGATCGCACGACCGAGACGACGCGCGTTGCGACCGTCGCGCCTTTCTGCGGCGGTTCGCCGGCGCGGCGAGTATTGCCGCAGGCGGCGTCATGACCGGGCGCGCCTTCGCCGACGACAAGCCGCTCGATGCGCTTCTCGGCGACACCGATCATGGCGAGTTCGGCCAGGCCTTCGACCAGGCGTCCCGCACCATCCACATGCCGAAGGCGACCGCGCCGACGCTGTCACCGTCAACCGCGCAATTTACCGAGACAGCGATCAAGGCCTATGACGACATTGTCGCGCGCGGCGGCTGGCCGGACGTGCCGAAGGTCGACGAGTTGCGGCTCGGCAACCGGCACCCGAGCGTCGTCGATCTGCGCGCGCGGCTCAAGGTGTCCGGCGACCTCGATCCGAACGCTGTCGGCAACGACATCTACGATTCCTATGTCGAGGAGGCGGTGCGTCGGTTTCAGGCGCGCCACGGTCTGACCGTCGACGGCATCTTACGCGAGGCCAGCCTTGACGCGATGAATGTGCCGGCGGCGACGCGGCGCGACCAGCTCAAAGTCAATATCGAGCGGCTCAAGACGCTGACGACCAATCTCGGGCCGCGCTACGTCGTCGTGAACATTCCGGCGGCGCGCGTCGAAGCCATCGAAAATGGCGTCGCTGTCCAGCGGCATACGGCCGTGGTCGGCAGGCCGGACCGGCCTTCGCCCGACATCAACAGCAAGATCGTCCAGATCAATTTCAATCCGTACTGGACGGTGCCGGTGTCGATCGTGCGCAAGGACTTGATCCCGCTGATGCAGGACAAGCCGGATTATCTGACGCAGAACCACATTCGCGTTTACGATCCGAGCCACAACGAAGTGCCGCCGTCGCAGGTCGACTGGTATTCGGACGATGCCGTGCACTACACGTTCCGGGAGGATCCGGGCGACTCAAATTCGCTCGGCCGCATCCGCATTAATTTCCCGAGCCAGTACGGCGTCTATATGCACGACACGCCGCTGAAGAATCTGTTCGGCGGGGATTTTCGCTACGACTCGTCCGGCTGCTGCCGGGTCCAGAACGTGCAGGACTTAGTCGTGTGGCTGCTCGACGGCACGAAGGGGTGGGGCCCCGACCACATCGCGCAGGCGATCAAATCCGGCGATCAGATCAATGCCAATCTGACCAAGCCCGTGCCGCTGCACTGGGTCTATGTCACGGCCTGGTCGGCGTCCGACGGCATCGTGCAATTCCGCGAAGACATTTATAGCCGCGACGGCCTCGGCGCTCCGGCCATTCCGGCGACGGTCAAGCTTTAGGAGCCGACCCGGAAGCCACGGCGACCGCCCAGACCGCGATTTTCGATGATCCGCGCAATCGGTCCGGTAGCTTTGGCGTCCCCGACGAATTCAGTGCAGTAGCAAGTTGTTTTGAAACGCTGCCCTGATTTCTGGTCCGAAGCTTCCGCCACCGTCCGGCTTCGGATTTTCATAGACTCGATCTGGCCCTGATCACCCGATGCTCGGTCGTGGCTCTAGACCATGATCAAATTCAATTGAATCGGATCATGGTCTAAATTCTTGATTTGAGCATGATCTTTTCCGAAAACCGGGTTCCACTTTTCGGGATCATGCTCTGGAAGCCAGGAAAGACCTTTCCGCTGAGATCAGGCGAGGTCGAAGCGATCGAGATTCATCACCTTGTCCCACGCAGCCACAAAGTCTTTCACAAATGCCCCCTTCGAGTCGTTACATGCATAGACTTCCGCGAGCGCTCGCAGCTGGGAGTGCGAACCGAAGATCAGGTCGACGCGGGTGCCGGTCCACTTGAGCGCATTGGTTTTGCGGTCGCGCCCCTCGTACACGCCATCGGAGCCGGCCGGCTGCCATTGCGTGCCCATGTCGAGCAGGTTGACGAAGAAGTCGTTGCTCAGCGTCTCCGGTTTTTTGCTGAAGACCCCGTGCCTGGACCCGCCAGCGTTGGCGCCCAGGACGCGCAGGCCGCCGAGGAGAACCGTCATCTCCGGTGCGGTCAGTTTCAGCAATTGCGCCTTGTCGATCAACGCCTCTTCCGGCGCCATGAATGACTTGCCGCGGTAATAGTTGCGGAAGCCGTCAGCGACCGGTTCGAGCGGCTTAAACGATTCAACGTCGGTCTGATCCTGCGACGCGTCCATACGGCCCGGCGTGAAGGGGACTTTCACGTCGTGACCCGCCTTTTTTGCAGCTTTCTCGACGGCTACGCAGCCACCCAGAACGATCAGATCGGCGAGTGAGACCTCCTTCTTGCCTTTGTTGAAGGCCTTTTGGATCGCTTCGAGTTTCTGCAGGACCTTCGCCAGTTCGGCCGGCCGGTTGACCTCCCAATCCTTCTGGGGAGCGAGGCGAATGCGCGCGCCGTTCGCGCCACCGCGCTTGTCGGAGCCGCGGAACGTCGACGCCGAAGCCCAGGCCGTCGAGACCAACTGCGACACCGACAGACCGGACGCGAGGATCTTTGCCTTCAGAGCGGCGATATCCTGCTTTCCGATCAGCGGATGGTTCACCTTGGGGATCGGGTCCTGCCAAATCAGCGTCTCCTTCGGCACCAGCGGGCCGAGATAGCGCACGATCGGGCCCATGTCGCGGTGCGTGAGCTTGAACCACGCCCGGGCAAACGCGTCTGCGAACTGATCCGGATGCTCGTAGAAGCGTCGCGAGATCTTCTCGTAGGCCGGGTCGAGACGCAGCGAGAGGTCCGTGGTCAGCATGGTCGGCACATGCTTCTTCGACTTGTCGTAGGCGTCCGGGATCGTGGCCGCGGCGCCTTTCGCCTTCCACTGATAGGCGCCGGCTGGGCTCTTGGTCAGCTCCCACTCGTTGTTGAACAGATTATCGAAGAAGTGATTGCTCCACTTCGTCGGCGTCTGCGACCAGGTGACCTCCGGGCCGCCGGTGATGGCATCGGCGCCGACGCCGGTGCCATGCTTGCTCTTCCAGCCGAGGCCCTGATCCTCGATTGCCGCGCCTTCCGGCTCCGGGCCGAGCAGCGACGGATCGCCGGCGCCGTGGGTCTTGCCGAAGGTATGGCCGCCGGCGATCAGCGCGACGGTCTCTTCGTCGTTCATCGCCATGCGGAAAAAGGTTTCGCGGATGTCCTTGGCCGCCGCGATCGGGTCCGGCTTGCCGTTTGGCCCTTCCGGATTGACATAGATCAGGCCCATCTGCACGGCGCCGAGCGGATTCGCAAGCTCGCGTTCGCCGCTATAGCGCTCGTCGCCGAGCCAGGTGCCTTCGGGACCCCAGTAGAGCTCTTCGGGCTCCCAGACGTCGGCGCGGCCGCCGGCGAACCCGAAGGTCTTGAAGCCCATCGATTCCAACGCGACGTTGCCGGCCAGCACCATCAGGTCGGCCCAGGAGATTTTGCGGCCGTATTTCTGCTTGATCGGCCACAACAGCCGGCGTGCCTTGTCGAGGCTGGCGTTGTCCGGCCAGCTGTTGAGCGGCGCAAAGCGCTGTTGCCCGGCACCGGCGCCGCCGCGGCCGTCGGCGATGCGGTAGGTGCCGGCACTGTGCCAGGCCATGCGGATGAATAGTCCACCGTAGTGGCCGAAGTCGGCCGGCCACCAAGGCTGCGAGTCCAACATCAAGGCATGCAGGTCCTTGATCACGGCATTCAAATCAAGGCTCTTGAACTCCTTAGCGTAGTCGAACGCCTCGCCCATTGGATCGGACAGGGTGGAGTGCTGGTGGAGAACCTGAAGGTTCAGCTGGTTCGGCCACCAGTCTCGGTTCGTGTGTGCTACCGGGCACTTGCCCGCGCTCTTGTCATCGGTCTTTGCGTCCATGTTGCTCTCCGATCGTGTTCTGCTTTTTTCCCTGATCCGAAACTGGCCTTCGCGTCGGTATTGAGATGCCCGCTCTTGCGCCGCTTCTTGGCTATGCGGGCATGATCAATTTATGAGTATCGGTCTAATACCGTACTCATCGGGAGCTTGGCCGAAGTCATTACCGAATGGGGAAGCCAGTGCATGTCTGCATCCGTGCCCACGCGCGGGATGATGACATTTATAGCGTTTTCAACTGCTAAAGTGAGGCAATGTCAACGGCCGCAAGTATGCGGCCTTTGATTTGGTGGTATGCACGCAATCTTTCATGATCGCGGGGATTATCATGATGGGGCGTGGCGGATAATTTTGCCGTTCAACCGCTACCGCAATCTTTGGCGGCGCAGTCGCGTTAGAACTCTTTATGGCTGTTCTGAGTTCGCGCCGATTGCCCGGTGGCGTGATCGGCGGTCTTATTGCGCGATGGCTACATGCTGCGTATCGCAGCGGACCAGTGAATCCCCGATCAGCCGCGCCGGCAGGCTCGCGGTGGGCACGCCCAATCCCTAAATCTAGCGGCGTTATCCGCTGAAATATCCCAAGCCCTTGCGGGCCTCGGCTGGTATGATACCCACCCGCGGTGTATTACCGCTGAAACACGCAGAGCCGGCCAGGAGCGAGGCAGGAACTGAGCCAAGAATTGAGCCAAGAATTGAGCCAAGAATTGAGCCAAGAATTGAGTCATGTCGGCACCCCATAAAGCCAACATAACGGACGAGGGTTTTTTCTCCGCCGCGCTCGCCGAGGCCGACCCCGAAATCGCCGAGGCCGTGCGCCTCGAACTCGGCCGCCAGCGCGACGAAATCGAGCTGATCGCCTCGGAAAATATCGTCAGCCGCGCCGTGCTGGAAGCGCAAGGCTCGGTGCTCACCAACAAATATGCCGAAGGCTTGCCTGGCCGGCGCTACTACGGCGGCTGCCAATTCGTCGATATTGCCGAGCGGCTCGCGATCGAGCGCGCGACGCGGCTGTTCGGCTGCTCGTTCGCCAATGTCCAGCCGCATTCCGGCGCTTCCGCCAATGCCGAAGTGTTCATGGCGCTGATGCAGCCGGGCGATACGTTTATGGGGCTCAATCTCGCCGCCGGCGGCCATCTCACCCATGGCTCGCCGGTCAACTTGTCCGGCCGCTGGTTCAAGCCGGTGCCCTATGGCGTGCGCCGCGACGACCACCAGATCGACATCGCCGAGGTCGAGAAACTTGCCAAGGAGCATCGGCCGAAGGTGATCATTGCCGGCGGCTCGGCCTATCCGAGGATCATCGATTTCCGCCGCTTCCGCGAGATCGCGGATGAAGTCGGCGCCTACCTCATGGTCGACATGGCGCATTTCGCCGGCCTCGTCGCCGGCGGTGCGCATCCGAGCCCATTGCCGCACGCGCATGTGGTGACGACGACGACGCATAAGACGCTGCGCGGGCCGCGTGGCGGCGCGATCCTGACCAACGACGAGGAATTGGCAAAAAAACTCAATTCCGCGGTGTTCCCCGGCATGCAGGGCGGCCCGCTGATGCACGTCATCGCGGCGAAGGCGGTCGCCTTCGGCGAGGCGCTGCGGCCGTCGTTTCGGCTTTACGCGAAGAGCGTCGTCGAGAACGCGAAGGCGCTTGCCGAAACCCTCAAAACGCGCGGGCTCGATATCGTCTCCGGCGGCACCGACACGCATCTCATGCTGGTCGATCTGCGCAAGAAACACCTGACCGGCAAAGTGGCGGAGGCCGCGCTCGAGCGCGCTCACATCACCTGCAACAAGAACGGCATTCCGTTCGATCCGGAAAAGCCGACGATCACGTCGGGCGTGCGGCTTGGGACGCCGGCGGGGACTACGCGCGGCTTCGGCATCGCCGAATTCCGGCAGATCGGCGACCTGATCGCCGAAGTGTTGGATGCGCTGGCGCACAGGAACGTCGACGAAGACGCGCAGGCTGAAGCGAGCGTGCGCGAGAAAGTGAAGCGATTGGTCGGCCGATTCCCGATCTACGAGGGGTAAGCGATGCGCTGCCCGAGCTGTGGAAGCCTCGATACCCAGGTGAAGGATTCGCGGCCGACGGAAGATTCATCCGTCATCCGCCGCCGCCGCGTCTGCCTGACCTGTAATTTCCGCTTCACGACGTTCGAGCGGGTGCAATTGCGCGAACTGGTCGTGATCAAGCGCAATGGGCGGCGCGTGCCGTTCGACCGCGACAAGCTGCTTCGCTCGGTCGAGATCGCCTGCCGCAAGCGCCCGGTCGAGCCGGAGCGCATCGACCAGATGGTCTCGAAAATCGTGCGCGAGCTGGAAAGCCTCGGCGAGGGCGAGGTCTCCTCGGAGACCATCGGCGAGACGGTCATGGCGCATTTGCGCGACCTTGACGATGTCGCCTATGTGCGTTTTGCCTCGGTCTATCGAAATTTCCGCGAGGCCAAGGATTTCGAGGCCGCGCTTGCCGAATTGTCGGGGGATGAGGCCGCCGAGTGAGCGCGCAGGAAAGCGCGGCAGCGGACGCTGTGGGGCAAGATCGGCGTTTCATGGCGCTCGCGCTTAGCCTCGGCCGCCGCGGGCTCGGCCGCACCTGGCCCAATCCGGCGGTCGGCGCCGTCATCGTCAAGGACGGCGTGATTGTCGGCCGCGGCTGGACGCAAGCCGGCGGGCGGCCGCATGCCGAGATCGAGGCATTACGCCGGGCCGGCGCGGCAGCACACGGCGCGACGATGTACGTCACGCTCGAGCCATGCTCGCATCACGGCAAATCTCCGCCCTGCGCCGACGCGGTGATCGCCGCAGGTATTTCGCGCGTGGTGTCGGCACTCGAAGATCCCAATCCCGAAGTGGCGGGCACCGGCCATGCACGGTTGCGCGCGGCCGGCATTGCCGTCGACGTCGGAGTCGGCGCCGAGGCGGCGCGACGCGATCATGCCGGTCACATCCGGCGCATGCGGGACGGCCGGCCGCAGGTCACGCTCAAGCTCGCCATTTCCGCCGACGGCAAGGCGGCAGCGGCCAGGCGCAAGCCGGTTGCGATCACCGGCGATGCCGTCCGCGACCGCGTCCATCTGTTACGGGCGCAGAGCGACGCGATCATGATCGGCGTCGGCACTGCGCTGGCGGACGATCCCATGCTGACCTGCCGATTGCCCGGCATGGCCAAAAACTCGCCGGTACGGATTGTGCTCGACAGCAGGCTGCGCCTGCCAGTCGCTTCGCGCCTCGTCCAGAGCGCGCACGAAACTCCCGTTTGGGCGGTCGCCGGCATCCGCGCTTCGCTGGAAGCAGAGAGCAATTTGCTGGCGCACGGTGTCGAGGTGTTGCGTTCAGCGCAGCGCACAGACCCGCTTGACCTCAAAGACGTGCTTGAGCGTCTCGCCGCGCGGGGCGTCACCCGGCTGATGGTCGAGGGCGGCCCAACGCTAACCTCGGCATTGATCGCGGCCGATCTCGTCGACGCGGCCGTGCTGTTCCATTCTGCCAAAGTCGTGGGCGATGACGGGCTTGATGCGCTAGACGCGGCGGCGCAAGCGATACTGACGGAGCGGCTCAAACGGGTAGCAAGCGAGCCTGTTGGGGCCGACCGGCAAGACGTTTATGAGCGCAGGTGAGTTTATGTTTACCGGCATTGTCAATGGCTTAGGAGAAGTTCTTGATGTTAATCAAAAGGCTCAAGGCCTGCGCCGGATGAGCATTGCTTGCGGCTATGACCCTGACTTCATCGAGATCGGTGCCTCGATCGCCTGTTCCGGAATTTGCCTGACGGTTGTGGAACGCGGCCGGGCCGGCAACCGGTCGTGCTTCGCCGTGGACGCGGCAGCCGAGACGCTGCGGGTGACCACGGCGGGAACTTGGCAGCGCGGCACCAAGCTCAACCTCGAACGGTCCCTTCGGCTTGGCGACGAGCTTGGCGGTCACCTGGTCAGTGGCCATGTCGACGGGATTGCCGAACTCGTCGGCCGCGATGATTTCGTCGATAGCGCCGCGCTGTCGTTTCGCGTTCCGGGGCAGCTTGCCCGCTTCATTGCGCCAAAAGGCTCGGTCGCGCTCGACGGCGTTTCGCTCACGGTCAACGCAGTCGAGGCCGGCACATTCTCGGTTCTTATCATTCCGCATACGTTGAAGCTCACCACGCTCGGCTCGCTGCAGCCGGGAGCGCGCGTGAACCTCGAAGTCGATCAGATGGCGCGCTATGCCGCGCGTCTGTTAGACCATCCGCGTAGCGATGGAGTGTCGTGATGGCCGGGCCGCGGCGAGGCAGGCGTGGCGAGCGCCAAGGCAACGGACACGTCAAAGGCGCGCGCATCCTTATTGTCGAGGCGCGCTTTTACGACGACATTGCCGATGCGCTCCTTGCCGGCGCTATCAAAGCGCTGAAGGAAGCGCGCGCGGAGTTCGATTGCATCAGCGTGCCGGGGTCGCTCGAAATCCCGACCGCCATTGCGATCGCGCTCGATGCCGCACCGCGCCGCCGCCGGCCTATGACGGCGTCGTCGCGCTCGGCTGCGTGATCCGCGGCGACACCATTCATTTCGAGATCGTATCGCAGCAGTCCGCGCGTGGGCTTATGGAATTGTCGGTGGCGCGCAAAATCCCGATCGGCAACGGCATCATCACCGTCGACACCGAGGCGCAGGCGTGGGCGCGCGCCCGCGCCGAAGAGCAGGACAAAGGCGGCGACGCCGCGCGCGCCGCGCTCGCTTTGATTAAGCTCAAGCGGCGGCTCGGGAAACTCTGATATGGCCGGCGAGATAAATGAAGCGCGCAAGGCCAACAAGCGTGGCGCCGCCCGGCTCGCCGCGGTGCAGGCGCTTTATCAGATGGATCTTGCCGGCACCGGCCTCAACGAGATCATGGCCGAGTTCGAGAACCACTGGCTCGGCGGCGAGGTCGAAGGCGTGCAATATCGGCCGGCGGAAGCGGCCTATTTCCGCGACATCGTCGGCGGCGTGGTGCGCGAGCAGACCCGACTCGATCCACGGATCGACGCGGCCTTGGCGCGCGGCTGGCCGCTCAAGCGCATCGAAGCGATATTGCGCGCGGTGTTGCGCGCCGGGGCCTATGAGCTCGCCTGCCGCTCCGACGTGCCGGCGCGTGTCGTGACGGCCGAATATGTCGACGTTGCCGGCGCTTTCGTCGACAAAGAGGAGACCGGCATGGTCAACGCCGTGCTCGATCAGCTCGCGCACGAACTCCGCGCGGCCGAATTCGCCGGCGGTTAGGCAAAGCTATGGCCGGAAGCGACGAAATGTCAGCCGAGGAGCGCCTGATCGCGCGTTATTTTCGTCCGCTCGCCACCGCTGCGGGCGCTTTCGGTCTCAATGACGATGCGGCCCTCGTCACGCCGCCGCCCGGCTGCGATCTCGTTCTGACGACCGACGGCGTCATTGCCGGCGTGCATTTCCTGCCCGGCGATCCGCCCGACACTATCGGCCGCAAAGCGTTGCGGATGAATTTGTCCGACCTCGCCGCCAAAGGCGCAAAGCCGGTCGGCTTTCTCATGTCGGTCGCCCTGCCGGCTCCGATCGATGAGGCGTGGGTCGCCGCTTTTGCGGCGGGTCTCGGCGAGGACGCCGCGCATTATGCCTGTCCGCTCCTCGGCGGCGACACCGATCACACGCCGGGACCGTTATCGGTTTCGATGACCGCCTTCGGCGCGCTGCCGCACGGCGCCATGGTGCGGCGCTCGACGGCGAATGTCGGCGAAACAATTGTGGTGAGCGGCACGATCGGCGACGCCGCGCTCGGCATTTTGCTGCGGCGCGATGCGAGTCTGGCGAGAAGCTGGCGGCTGCCGGAGGCTTTGTCGGCTCACCTGAACGACCGCTATCTTCTGCCGCAACCGCGTAACGCGCTTGCAACGGCGGTGTTGCAATATGCCTCGGCCGCGATGGACGTTTCCGACGGTCTGGCCGGCGACCTTGCAAAACTTTGTCGGGCTTCCGGCCTTGCGGCGGAGATTGATGTGGCGCGCGTGCCGCTCTCCAACGCCGCGCGTGCCGCCGTCGCCGCCGAGCCCGCGCTGATCGAGACGATTTTGACCGGCGGCGACGACTATGAGGTTCTGATGACGATCGCGCCGAACAAGCTCGGCGCATTGCGCGCCGCCGCGGACAAGGCGGGCGTCGCGGTGACGGAAATCGGCCGCGTGACGGCGGGGCAGGGCACTCGCTTCATCCGCGACGGCAAAGTGCTTTCTTTCGCGCGACCGTCGTACTCGCACTTCTAAGCCAATGGCGAATTGCGAAGTAGCGAATAGGAGCGTGTGAGAGGTGACGGCTGAAGCAAATGAGCCCATCGCGGCAGATGCCAATACTCCGATTTGGCTTCCGCTTTCGGGGCATTGCGGACAGGGCCGAACTTGATGCCGATTCGCGCCGGTCGCAAATGACCCATCTCGGAAGTGGAGTGTGCATCGCAGCAGTCGAAGGGCGATTGCCCAATCACTTACTCGATCACCTCGTCGGCGAGCGACAGGAGTGATTCGATTTTCAAGTTGACGAAATCGAGACGAGATTTTCTATCCGCAAATTGAACGTCGGAGTTTTCACAACACCAAGACCCATACCGGATCTCAAGCGTGGGAAGCTTGACGCTGCGTCTTATCTTTATTCATGACTGCCTTGGGCTGCGGATGTGCCGGCGGCGGTTGGGCCGCCTTTGAGTATCCATTCAAACCCTACGGCGATCATGGCGCCGACTATCGGGCCTGCAATGTAAATCCAACTGGTGCTCATATCGCCGCGGACCAAATCGGGGGCGAATGACCGGACGGGATTCATTGAGGCTCCGCTGATCGGCGCCGCCCAAAGCCCAGCAAGGGCAATATAACCGCCGATTGCGAGTGCGCCGTTGGAACCAATGTTTCGCGCACCGGAGGCAGTGCCAAGAATGGTGCTGACCAAGCCGGCCGTTAATAGCACTTCCATGATGAGCGCCCTGAATTCGCCGATGCCCGGGCCGGGTGTGGTAGCGCCGAGTAGTCCAACGGCGCCGAACATCGCGTATAGGAAACAAGCCGCGGCGATGCCGCCGACGAACTGCGCAACGATGTACCCCGGCACGCGATTCCACGGAAAATTGCGGCGGACTGCAAACGCCAACGTGACCGCGGGATTGAGGTGGGCCCCGCCGACAGCACCCATGAAGTAGATGATGGCCATGACCATCATCCCCGGTGCTGCGACCTTCATACTCAGCGTTATCGCCCCACCGCTTATCGCTCCTACAACCCCGGCGCCGGCGGCGACGACGACGAGCAGAAATGTGCCCCAGGCTTCCGAGAAAAGTCGCCGCCATTCATGGGCGGATTCCAAAAAATCCGGCGGCACCGAGGCATGGAGCATACGCTGCTCCGGCGTCGATCCGGTTTTCTCGTACTGCGTCGGTGTCATAATTGATCCACTTTGCTCAGACAATTTTGCAAGGGATCATGGCATCCTCATCAAACTTGTAAACCGCGCAGAGCCGGTGATAACCGTCGGCGATAATCAGCTTGCCGTTCGCTTTGTCCCTGTACAGCAACAATGGAGACAGCTTTTCATCTCGGGCGATCTGAGCGCGATCTTTTTCCACATGGCTATCGCTGATCCCCAATAATGATAGGCCGGATGCTCGGAATATGTCTTTAGCCGCAAATTCCGTCATCTCAGCTTTTTTCAATTTCGCGGCAGCAGTCTTGGCTGCCTGTTGGTCCATCGACAAACTCAGATACGACGCGGCGGCCGGATAGTCATGCTTCTGCGGTTTATCAAGCCATTTAATTTTCATTGGAGACGTCCTTTTGGGAGTTATCAGCATTCGGAGCATCCGCATGCCACTGCGGGTCAGCGAGCATGACGATTCTCCCTTATCAATGGGGTTATGTCCGCTGCTACGAGGGCAAGAATATCACGCCTCAATTTGGGGGTCTGTGACCGACTTCATGGCGATCCGACGGCGAGGGGATCGCCGTTTTTTTTCGGCAGTGCGAAATGACGCAATTGGCCGATGCTGTTGAAAAAGGGTTCGTGATTTTCGGCGAACAGTGATTCCGTCGTCTGGAGAGATTCGGTGGCGGAGGTTTGCCATGATGGGTCGACAGACCGGCGATCAGAGCCAGTTATTTTACCTGTTCAACCTCGAACGACGCATCCCGGCGGAGCACCTGTTGCGGCGGATCAATCCGGTAGTTGCCCGGATATTGGTTGAGCTTCGCGACAAACTGGCGCCTTTCTATAGCGAGATTGGCCGGCCTTCGATTGATCCCGAGCTGATGATCCGGATGCTGATCGTCGGCTATTGCTACGGCATTCGCTCCGAGAGGCGATTGTGCGAGGAGGTCGAGCTTCACCTTGCGTACCGGTGGTTTTGTCGGCTCGATCTCGACGACCAGGTGCCTGATCACTCGACGTTCTCGGTCAATCGTCATGGTCGCTTCCGTGACAGCGACATCCTGCGGCAGGTGTTCGAGGCTGTAGTGCGGGCCTGCATGGATGCCAGCCTAGTCGAGGGTGAGGGCTTTGCCGTCGATGCCAGTGTCATTGAAGCCAATGCCAGCCGCTATCACGGCAAGGCGCCCGATGAGATCGACTGGTCGGCGCCAGAGCGGCAGACCCGAGCCGCCGCTGAGTTCCTTGCCGGGCTCGATGACGAAGATCCGGACGCCAACCGCAAGCCGCCAAAGCTGGTCTCACCCAGCGATCCCTGCTCGGCCTGGACCGCCAAGGCCAACAAGCGGGTGCAGTTCGGCTACGGGCTCAATTATCTCATCGACATCGCGCATGCGATTATTGTCGACGTTGAGCCCACTCCGGCGCGCACCTATGACGAGGTTGCCTCGACCAAGACCATGCTCGATCGCACCGAGCGGTGCTTCGGTCTCAAGCCGAAGCGGCTGGCGGCCGATACAGCTTATGGGACGAGCCGCTTCCTGGACTGGCTGGTTAGCCGCAGGATTGTGCCGCACATCCCGGTCCGCGATGCCAGCGAGCGCGACGACGGCACATTGTCGCGCAGCGACTTTCGCTGGGATCGGCGGCGCGGCGATTACATTTGCCCGAACGGTAAGGTGCTGCACACCACCGGCAAAGTGCACGAGGGCTACAAACTTCGCTATCGCGCTTCCAAGTTCGACTGCGAAGTCTGCCCGCTCAAGATGCAGTGCTGTCCCAAAGCGCCGTCACGAGAGGTTCCCCGCGATGTTCATGAATATGCCCGCGACGTGACACGCCGACTGATGCGCACAAAGGCCTTCCTCAAGTCGCGCGACCAGCGCAAACGCGTCGAGATGCGCTTTGCCCACTTGAAGGTTCACCACCGCTTCGAGCGCATGCGGCTGCGAGGTCTTTCCGGCGCGCGCGACGAATTCCTTCTCGCCGCCACTGTGCAGAACCTCAAAACCTTGGCGCTTCGAGTCCTCGGTCCACCACCTGCCCGCCAGCGCGTATCGCTTGCCTGACGTCTGTTGTGATGACGACAGTCGCGTCAGCGTCGAGGTCGCTATCGATCAAGTGGCCACAGCCGGCTCATCTCAGCCGGATCAAAATTACCCAACAGCATAACTCCAACCGACGAACCTACTTTTTCAACGCTATCGGCCGCTTTCGACGTTCGCCGCAACGCAGCGATAGGTCTGGACTTGAGGGATAAGCCGACATTTTGCGGACATCATCGATCGGGCGCTGTCGACCCGCTGTACCTGCGAACGCTGAACTCCGGGAATTTGCCGCAGCCGATGAGCTACGGCTCCAATCTCGCCGAGAATTCACGCCTTAGTTCCAAATCGCTATCTCGGCACTCGCTATTCGCTATAATCGCCATCCGGGAGAAACGCTCATGCACGACACCACGGCCATCAAACCTTCAGAAACGGCCGCGCCGCAAACCAAGCCGGTCGCCGGCAAAAACGCCAACCCGCGCTACGCCGAGCTTTATCGGCACTATCCGACCATCGACTATCTGCGCCGCGCCGCGCGCCGCCGGCTGCCGCATTTTGCCTTCGAATATTCCGACGGCGGTTCGGGCAAGGAAGATGCCGGTATCAAGCGCAATTGGGCGGCGCTCGACGCGGTGGAACTGGTGCCGCGCTATGGCGTCATGCCGTCGCTCCCGCCCTGCGACGTCGAATTGTTCGGCCGCCGCTACGCGGCGCCGATCGGCGTTGCGCCGATGGGCGGGCCTGCCATCGTGTGGCCGGGCGCGGACAAGCATCTGGCGCGCGCCGCGCAACGTGCGCGCATCCCCTATACGCTCGGCCTCGCCGGCGGCGCGACCATCGAGGAGGTCGCGGAAATCGCGCCGGACGTTTGCTGGTTTCAGCTCTATCGCGCCGCCCGCAACGATCACGCCATCGGCTTTGACCTGGTGAGGCGCGCGGCGGCGACGGACTGCAACGCGCTGATCCTGACGCTCGACGTGCCGGTGCGCACCACCCGCGCCCGCGAAGTTGTGGTCGGGCTTGGCGGCAGCGGATTTCATCCGGATATTGCGATGCTGACGCAAATGGCGATGTCGCCGGGCTGGACCATGGCGCTGTGGAAGCACGGCATCCCGCGCTTCGAAACTTTGCGCTCCTATGCCGGCGAGAACGCCTCGATCAATGAGGTCATCGCTTTCGCGCGGCGCGAGATGGGCGGCGCCTTCACCTGGGAGGAAGTCGCGAAATATCGCGACCGCTGGAAGAAAACGCTCATCGTGAAAGGCATTCTGCACCCGGAAGATGCGGAGAAGGCGATAGCGCTCGGCGTCGACGGCATGTTCGTCTCAAATCACGGCGGCCGTCAGATCGAGGCGCTGCCCGGACCGATCGACGCGCTGCCGGCCATCGTGCGGCAAGTGGGTAACCGCGCGACGGTGATGTACGATTCCGGCATTCGCAGCGGCGCCGACGTCGTGCGCGCCTACGCGCTTGGCGCCGCCGCCGCGTTTGCCGGCAAGGCGTTTCTGTGGGGCCTCGGCGCGCTGGGCGAGGAGGGGCCGACGCACGTCATCGATCTTTTGATCGAGGAGACGCAATCGGCGCTCGGCCAATTGGGCGCGCACCGGCCGGAAGAAGCGCGTTCGGTCGTGATCCGCCACAATGGCGCGCTGCGGTTTTGAATAATCGCGAAAGGAAACGGGATGGCCAAGGCAAAACAGGTGCGGAAATCGAAAAAAACGGCGCCGCGAACGGCAAGGAGCGCGCGGCGCCCGCGGAGCACGACATCGGCGCGCGGTCGCGCCGCGGCGGGAAAGCGCAAGGCCGCGACCAAGGCCAAGGCAGCCCCGCGAAAGCAAACATTCGTGGCCAGTCATCACAAGCCCGACGCGTTCGAGCAGGGGCTGCGACGCTACGCGCAATATCGCGATCTCGGCATTGCCGCGGCGACCGGCGGCTTGGCGCGCGCGCACGTCATCAAGATGATCCCGCCTTGCGATCCGGCCGAGGTGTCGAAACGGCATTTTCACGACGTCGAATTTCAGATGATCTACGTGCTCAAAGGCTGGATCAAAGGCGAGTATGAAGGCGCCGGCGTCGTGACCATGTACGAGGGCTCGTGCTGGCTGCAGCCGCCGCGGATCGAGCACGCCGTTCTCGATTATTCCGACGACTGCGAACTTCTCGAAATCATCTTGCCGGCGGATTTCGACACGGTCGAGCTGGAGTGATCGGCGGTTCAGCGGCCTAAATGACCTCACCCTCGCGCACGCACGATCTATCCATCCTCACCGAGCTTGAGCGCAAAGTGCTCTGGCTCGCGACCTGGACCATCCATCACGCCAATCATGTGCGCGAGACTAGCGACGGCGTGAAAGTCGGCGGCCACCAGGCGTCGTCCGCCTCGCTCGCCACCATCATGACCGCGCTCTACTTCCACAGCTTGCGGCCGGTCGACCGCGTCGCGGTCAAGCCGCATGCCGCGCCGAACTTTCACGCCATCCAATATCTGCTCGGCCGCCAGAGCCGCGAAAAACTGGAACGCTTCCGCGGCTACAAGGGCGCGCAATCCTACCCGTCGCGCACCAAAGACACCGACGACGTCGATTTCTCCACCGGCTCGGTCGGCCTTGGCGTCGCGCAAACACTGTTTTCGTCGCTCGCCCAGGATTACGTGCGCGCCCGCGGCTGGGGGCTGGATCGCCCGGAAGGCCGCATGATCGCGCTTCTCGGCGACGCCGAGCTCGACGAAGGCAATATTTTCGAGGCCATCCTCGAAGGCTGGAAGCAGGGGCTGCGCAATTGCTGGTGGATCGTCGACTACAACCGGCAAAGCCTCGATGCGGTGGTGCGCGAAGGACTGTGGCAGCGTTACGAGAACCTGTTCCGCAACTTCGGTTGGGACGTGGTGGTGCTCAAATACGGCTCATTGCAGCAATCGGCCTTCGCCGAGCCCGGCGGCGAAGTGTTGCGGCAATGGATCGATCGCTGCCCGAACCAGCTCTACTCGGCGCTGGTGTTCCAGGGCGGCGCCGCCTGGCGCAAGCGCTTGCGGGACGAGATCGGCGACCAAGGCGCGGCGACGCGACTGATTGAATCGCGCAGCGACGACGAGCTGGCGCGGCTGATGAACAATCTCGGCGGCCACGATCTGGCAGCGATCATCGAGGCGTTCGACGGCATCGATCACGACCGGCCGGTTTGCTTCATCGCCTACACGATCAAAGGCTACGGGCTGCCGTTCGCCGGCCACAAGGATAATCACGCCGGCCTGATGACGTCGTCGCAAATGGAGACATTTCGCGCCGCGATGAATATTCGTCCGGGCGAGGAATGGTCGCGATTTGAGGGCTTGCAGGCGCCGGCCGCGGACATTCAGGCCTTTCTCGACGCGGTGCCGTTCGCAAGCGGCGGGGCGCGCGCTTTGCAGGCGGCGCGTATCGACGTGCCGGAAACGCTTGCGATCGCTGTGCAACCGGAAATGTCGACGCAAGCCGGCTTCGGATCACTGCTCAATGAAATCGCGCGCGACAAGACGCCGCTCGCCGCCCGCATCGTCACGGCCTCGCCCGACGTGACGGTTTCGACAAATCTCGGACCATGGGTCAACCGCCGCGGCCTGTTCGCGCGCGAGGCGCTCGCCGACACATTCAAGAGCGAGCACATCCCATCCACTTTCAATTGGGAGTTCTCGCCGAAGGGTCAACATATCGAGCTCGGCATTGCCGAGATGAATTTGTTTTGCGCGCTCTCGGCGCTCGGCCTGTCGCATGCGATTAACGGCGAGCGGCTGTTGCCGATCGGCACGCTCTACGATCCGTTCATCGCGCGCGGCCTCGATGCGCTCAATTACGCCTGCTATCAGGACGCCCGCTTCATCCTGGTGGCGACGCCATCGGGCATTACGCTGGCGCCGGAGGGCGGCGCGCATCAATCGATCGCGGAGCCGCTGATCGGCATGGCGCAGGACGGTCTCGCCGCGTTCGAGCCGGCATTCGTCGACGAGCTCGCCGCGATACTCGCCTTCGCGCTCGATTATATTCAGCGCGACGGGGATGGCGAGCCTTCCGAGCGCAACTGGCTGCGCGATGAGACCGGCGGCTCGATCTATTTGCGGCTGTCGACCCGGCCGATCGAGCAGATCAAGCGCGCGATGACACAGGCGCTGCGCCAAGCGATCGTCGACGGCGCCTATTGGCTGCGCGAGCCGGGCCCGAACTGCCAGGTGGTCGTCGCCTATAGCGGCGCGGTCGCGCCCGAGGCCATTCAGGCGGTCGGGTTGATGGCGGAAGACCGCCGCGACACAGGCTTGCTCGCGGTCACCTCCGCCGACCGTCTCAATGCCGGCTGGACCGCGGCATGGCGCGCGCGTGAGCGCGGCCTCGTTCATGCCCGCTCGCATATCGAGCGGCTGTTCGCCGGCTTGCCGCGGCATTGCGGCATCGTCAGCGTGGTCGACGCGCATCCGGCGACGCTCGGTTGGCTGGGCGCGGTCGGCGGCCACCGGGTGCGGCCGCTCGGCGTCGAGCATTTCGGCCAGACCGGCTCGATCGCCGAGCTCTACCGGCACTACGGCATCGACGCCAACGCCATCATTGCCGCCGCGCAAGCCATCGCGCCGGGCCGCCCGATCCGCTATCTCGGCGCGGCATGATCCGCTTCACCGCCGGGAGCCCAACATGCCGATCATCGACGCACAGCTGCATGCCTACGAGCGCAATCATCCCGGCCGGTCGTGGCACGCCGCACTGACCGGGCCGCCCGAGGCCACCGGCGATCAGACGGTCGCGGTGCTGGACGAAGCTCGCGTCGACGGCGCGATCCTGGTGTCGGCCTTCACGATGTACCGCTACGACGCAAGCTATGCGGTTGAGGTGCGCAATCGTTATCCGAACCGGTTCGCGCTGGTGAAGCCGGTCGATCCCGCCAACCCGTCGGTCGCGGAGGTGATCGCGGAGTGGAAGCGCACGCCGGGCGCGGTCGGCGTGCGCATGCTGCTCCTTCGCAGCGGACTTGCCGAGGACGCCGCCGATCCGGGCCTCAATCGCGTGCTCAAGGAGGCCGCGCGTTTGTCTATGCCGGTCAACCTGCACATCGCCGGGCGGCTCGACCAGGGCATCGAACTGATCCGCCGTAATCCGGATACGCAGATCGTCGTCGATCATCTCGGGCTGGTTCAGCCGCATGCGCCGCCGAAGCCCGCGGCGCCGTGGGCCGAACTGCCGAAGGTGCTTACGCTGGCAAAGCTCCCGCACGTCGCCATCAAGATCACCGGCGCCTGCACGCTCTCGCTCGAACCGTTCCCCTATTACGACATCTGGGATCCGGTCTGCCGCATGATCGACGCGTTCGGCATCGACCGCTGCATGTGGGGCACCGACTGGACGCGCGCGGTAAATTTCCTCACTTACGCGCAAGGCGTCGACGCGTTCCGCGTCACCAACCGCATTTCCGCAAGCGACAAGGCCAAATTGATGGGCGGCACGCTCACGCGCACTTACGGCTGGGCGCCCGGATAGGCATAACAGGTGTCAGAGGCCTTAATCATGCTCATCAGCGAGCGCGAAGGCGATGTCGCGGTGGATGCCCGCTGCCATCGAGCAGTGGTCGCTCGCGACGTTCAGAGAGAAGCTAATCAAGATCGGACAAGATCGTTCGCCACGGCCGCTACGTCGTCTTCCAGACGGCTGAGGCGGCCATCCCACATGAGTTGTTCGCCGACATCCTGCTAGTATCGATCGGCTCAGACCGAAGCCCGCCCTGGCATGAGCGGCGGAACATCACTTTACAGACCCGCCGACGGGACCGGTGCTCTCAGATCATGGGCAAGAGGATCCTTTCGCGCCCCGAATTGGTCGCTCACCGATCAAAACCGCTCGCAGCCGATCAGGAGACACCAACGGGTTGCGCGCCCAGCCATTCCGAGTCAGCATCAACCCGTCCGGAGAGCTTCACATGGGAAATCCCGGTTAAATTGTATACTCACTCCGCACAGGAGATGCGCAGATGCCGACCTACATCGACATTCACGATCTGCCCGGCGGCGTTACTGCCGAGGATCTCGCCAAAGCTCATCTCGCCGATCAGCAGGTTGAGCGCAAGCACGGGGTCGAATATCACAAGTATTGGCTGAACCGGAAGAACGGCAAAGTCTTTTGCATGTGCACCGCGCCCAGCGCAGAGGCTGCGGCCGCTGTGCATCAGGAGGCGCATGGCATGACTGCGCTCAAGATTATGGAGGTGACGCCCGATATGGCCGATGCGTTCATGGGCGCGTCGGAAGTCGATGAGGGTGGCGCGGCGCTACTGCCCCGAAGCCGCGAGCACGATCCGGGCACGCGCACTGTGCTCTTTACCGACATCGTCGGATCGACGAGCCTGACGCAACGGCTGGGTGACGACGCAGCGATGACAATGGTCGGCGTCCACGACTCCATCGTCCGCGCAGCGTTGGCTGGGGAGAACGGGCGCGAAGTGAAACATACTGGGGACGGCATCATGGCGGCCTTCTTTTCGGCCGCCTCGGCCATTCGTTGCGGTATCAAAGTGCAGCAGGAATTCTTGCAGCACCGCGCTGGGCATCCCGATTTGCCGCTTCAAGTTCGCGTAGGCATCGCCGCCGGCGAACCGATCGAGCGTCACAACGATCTCTTCGGTTCGACCGTCCAGCTGGCGGCGCGGCTTTGCGCCCACGCCGATCCCGATAGCATCTTAATCTCCAACGCGGTTGCGGAGTTGTGCGCCGGCAAAGAGCTGCGCCTGCAGAGCGTTGGGCGTATCGCACTGAAAGGCTTCGACGAGCCGCTCCACGTGCACCGCGTGGAAATCTCGTTGGCGTAGCCCGAACCGACAAGTCATTTTCCGATGCGCCGGCTGATATCGCTCTTCTCGCGATGATCCCTCTTTCTTCATCCGACGAGTGTCGGCTTTATCTAATGGATATTGCGATGGGGTTACCCGTGTCCGTCGATCTTGTCCTGCGTCTTGGTTTCGAAATCGCTGGCGTCATGGCGTTCGCGCAATTGTCCTTCAAGCGGACCGGTGGCGCGGTTGACCATCCGCCCGCGCTTGACGGCCGGGCGCTCGCCGATTTCTTTCGTCCAGCGCGTCAGGTTTTTATATTCGTGCGTCTGCAGGAACTTGCGCGGGTCGTTGTAGGAGGCGCCGTTCAACATGCCGTTGCCGTACCACGGCCAGATCGCTATGTCGGCGATCGTATATTCGTCGCCGGCGATGAACTGATTGTCCGCAAGCTGCCGGTCGAGCACGTCGAGCTGGCGCTTCACCTCCATCGTAAAACGGTCGATGGCGTATTTGATCTTCACCGGAGCATAGGCATAGAAATGCCCGAAGCCGCCGCCGACATAAGGCGTTGAACCCATCTGCCAGAACAGCCAGTTCAGCGCCTCGGTGCGCCTGCCGCGATCCCTTGGTAGGAAGGCGCCGAATTTATCCGCCAGGTAGAGCAGGATCGCGCCGGATTCGAAAACGCGTTGCGGCGTCTGTTCGCTAAAGTCCATGAGCGCCGGTATTTTGGAGTTCGGGTTCACCCCGACAAATCCGCTACCAAACTGGTTGCCCTCGCCGATCCGGATCAGCCAGGCGTCGTATTCGGCTCCACTGTGACCGGAGGCCAGCAATTCCTCCAGCATAACCGTCACCTTGACGCCATTAGGCGTCGCTAATGAATAGAGCTGCAGCGGATGCCTTCCGCGCGGCAACGCCTTCTCATGCGTCGCGCCCGCGATAGGGCGATTGAGATGGCCATAGCGCCAATTGGGAGTGTCGTCCTTCTCCCAGACCCAAACTTCCGGTGGCGTATATTCAGAGGTGTCAGTCATGTCGGAATCTCATATGTCGCTTGATGGGTTGCCGAGTGGATATCGTCGCGATCGGGCGCTGTCCAATCATGGCTATGGGCGTTCGTTCGCGGTGGGTCAGAAGCCAACACTCGGTGGCAGCGCAATATCGGTCGAAACGGGCCAATCACGTCATTTCCGCACCGCAGAAAGACAACATGCTTTTTCGCTGTCAGCCATCGTGAAGTCAGCCGCAGACCTGCCGATTAGGGCGTGATATTCTTCCCCTCATTGCAGCGGGCATGATCCCATTGGCGAGGGGTCAAATGGCGATCGGCATTGGAAAATGAGAATTTATGTCCGCGCTCGGCGGTGCGGTGGCGGCCTCGCCAATGTTCGCGATCACTTTGCGGGTTTAATGTTCTGATTCACATGGAAAAAATTAGTGGGGTCGTAGCGCTTTTTGACGTTGGCGAGACGGTCGTAGTTCTTGCCATAGGTCGCGCGAATTCGGTCGTCTCCCTCCTCCATCATGAAATTGATGTAGGCGCCGCCGGCCGAATAAGGATGCAGGGCCGTCCAGTAATCCTTCGCCCAGTTTGAGATTTTTTCCTTGTTCGCAGGGTCTGGATCGACGCCGACGATGACGGCGGCCCATTTGGCATCGCGATAGCACCACGGCGTGGCAGTCTTCTTTACCGTGCTTGCTTTTCCGTCGATGGGATAAAGATGCATGGTTGACTGCATGGTTGGCAGCAAGGCGCCGTGCTTCACATGCAACGCAATCGCTTCATCGCTGAGCTCGCGCACGAAATCGGCCTTCCAGTACCATTGCAGTCCCGGCGGAAAAATCGGGTCGAACATGCTTTGCAGCGCCGGATGTGGTATCGGACCGACAAAATCGAGCGCGGGCGCTTTGAATTTGCGGATCGGCGCGAACACGCGTTGGGCATTCTTGAGAGGGCCGGTGTAGCACCACACGACCCCGCACATTTTCTTGTTGTGCAGGTGGGTCGGGAACGGCGGGCCCGGCGGCACGGTCAGGAACGCGAAAAACCCGTTGAGCGCATTGGGCGCCTTGCCGATGAAGCCGCGATACCAGCGCAGGATTTCCGCCGCGTCCTCCATCGGCCACAGCATCGGACCTGCATAGCTAGTGTGAATAGGGTGCGCCTTGAAGAGAAACGCGGTGACGACACCGAAATTGCCGCCGCCGCCGCGCACTGCCCAGAACAGATCGGGATTTTCCTTGGCAGACGCCGTGACAAAGCGGCCGTCGGCCAGCACCATGTCGACCGACAGGAGATTGTCGACGGTGAGGCCGCATTGCCGCGTCAAATGGCCGATGCCGCCGCCAAGCGTAAGTCCGCCGACGCCGGTCGTCGAAATGATCCCTGCTGGAACCGCAAGACCGAATGCATGCGCGGCGTGGTCAACATCGCCCCATAGCGCGCCGCCTCCGGCAAGTACCGTGCGCTTTTTCGGGTCCGCGTGAACATAGTTTATGCGCCCGAGATCGATCACTAGACCGTCGTCGCAGACGCCTAACCCAGCGGCATTGTGGCCACCGCCTCGAATTGACACGACCAGTTTATGCTCGCGGCCAAATTTAACGGCGGTGATGACGTCCGCCACATCGGAGCAGCTGGCGATCAGAAGCGGCCGACGGTCGATCATGCCATTGTAGACTTTGCGCGCGGCGTCGTAACGCGCGTCGCTTTGTTCGATGAGCTCTCCGCGCAAGCTGGATTTGAGGGGAGCAATGGTAGTTTCGTTCAACATGATTTCCTCCTAACCAAAAATCGTGCATTCGGCCTGACCGCGCACAGAATAGCAGCCGGCCCAGCTTTTGGCTTTCGGGCGTTGCATAGGACAGCAGCATTGACCTGACCGAGGCAGGACTCCGGCGCCGCATAGGGCCTACCGGCAGTGCAACAATTCCGCTCGGCGATGTCGCTCATGGGTCACGTGTGGACGGCGCCTTGGCAAGAACTTTCTGACGTTGCTGCAGCATTGGTCGGGTGCGGTCACGTGTCCGGCCTGTTGATGCGGCGCGGTTGGCCGCTGGCCCTAATGCTCTGCGCGGATCGGGTCCCAATCGTTCACATGCACTTGGAAGTGCGATGACCCAAGCGGATTCTCCCGATCCCCAGAACGACCGTATCTGCATTACGTCGTCATGCCCTCGCCAATTCGTTGTAGCTTTTGATCTGTGTCGGCTATGCTGCTTCCGAGATTAATCTCGGCTCCTTGAAGCGTTCTCCGCGCACCATCATGGCCCAGGCCATACGTGCGATCTTGTTAGCGAGCGCGACAGCAGCGATCTTGATAGGCCGACGTTCCATGATGCGCGCGAGCCAGAGCCGCTTGGTGCCGTGCTGCCGTGCATAGCGAATGACAGCCATAGCTCCAGCGACGAGTAACCATCGCAAATATCGATTTCCCTGCTTTGAGATCCCGCCGAGTCGTTCCTTGCCGCCTGTCGAATGCTGCTTGGGAACAAGACCGATCCAGGCTGCCAGGTTGCGTCCGGACGAGAATACTTTCCAATCGCCCACCTCGGCGACCAAAGCGGTGGCGACGATCGGGCCCACGCCAGGGATTTCCTCAAGCCGCCGGCTCTCTTCACACGATCGATGCCAGGCGTGGATGCGTTTCTCGATGGTACCGATCTCTGCCGTGACATTTACGTATTGGCGAGCAAGAACGTCGAGGCTAAACCGTGCGGCCGCCGGAATGCGATCATCCTCTTGGTTCGCAATGATCTCCAATAGCCCAGCCGTGCCATTGCGGCCCTTGGCCGAGATGATGCCGAGCTCAGCCATATGCCCACGGATCGCATTCGACAGCATCGTTCGTTGACGAACGAGAAGCTGCCGGCTGCGATGCAGCATCAAACCCGACTGCTGCTGTTCGGATTTCGTCGGTACAAAACGCATCGACGGCCGCGTTACCGCCTCACAGATTGCGGCTGCATCATTGGCGTCATTTTTGCTCCGCTTGAGATACGCCTTCACATAATTCGGCGGCATCAGCCTCACCGTGTGGCCGAGCACCTGTATCTTGCGGCTCCAATGATGTGCGCTCGGACACGCCTCAACGCCAACGAGGCATGGTGGCAGAGCCGCAAAGAACTCCAACACCTTGGCACGGCTCACCCGCTTGCGGATTACCACCGCGCCATCAACGTCCACGCCGTGGACCTGAAACACCGACTTCGCAATATCGAGACCAATTGTGCTAACTTCGCCCATGGACGGCTCCCCTCAATGTGGTGCGTTTCGACGCAACCACCCTATGGCACTCCGATGCCGCAGAGTGGGCGCCGTCCACAGCATCATTCGCGACCGGGACGGCCCAACAATGGATCCGGCCGCGTTCGTTATGCTCTGAAAGCGGACGTAAAATCAGGGCGGCGGCCGGAGTACTCACCGGGTTCAGTCATCGTCCGCGCAGGCGACGGTCTCTTATTGTGTGACCGGCTCTTGATTTTCGTCCCCATTTCGGCTACATTGTGCAAATCAAAGCTCGCTCATCGAAGGGACGTCGACCGGTGACAGGCGATCGATGGAGCGGGTGCGGTTCCCGGATGGGGCTTATAACCTTCATCCGGGCGGTTCTGGGCATCGTCCCGTCCGGCGCGTGATCGGACTGCGAGGTGCTCGCTGCACTGGTGCCGGAGAGGGTGCTCCCGTTTGCATCCGGTGATTCCAGGAAGCGCGGCCCGGAGCCGAGTTCGAGTAAGGCCTCGGCGTACAGCCGTGGTGGAGCGCCGAAAGGCGAGCGTGCCGGCAACGGCGCGCACCGCGCGGCAGACGGTTTGCGCAACGTTGCGCAGATTGGCTGTGGCGGACTCCGGTTCGGAAGCGTCTATCGGCGCTCCGCCTCCCTTCTTTAAGGGGGGCACAAGGAATGGCTTTCGTGAAGCGTGAAGCAAAACTCGGATGCGAAGACGCATCGCGAGAATAAATTTCCGTGCCGTAGGGGCGGCCCTTGTGGCCGCCCGCGGGCGTGGTCGTTTGCCGGAACGCCAGGCGCGCCCACAAGGGGCGCCCCTACGGAAGTCGCTGCGCTCGCGCCTCAGGATGACGGGATAGGAAGGAGAAAAGCATTTGCACATCGGCAAACGCAGCTTTCCCGGCCGGCGGACGCTCGAAGAGTGGCTGGCGATTCCGTTCCGCCAGCGCATTCGGTGGGTCTGGCGCGCGCAAGCCGACCTGTTGGGCTCGTTCCGGTCCTGCACCGATAAGCGCTGCCGCCGGCACCGCATGTGCTGCAGCGACGAGCCCGAGACGTGCCGGAAAAGGGTTTGGCGCCTCAAGAAGGTGGTACCGAAGACGCTGCGGAATGAATGGGCCCGCATCGACGGTCTGTCGAACCTGCCATACCGGCCGCGGGTGGAGCGCGGGACCGGCGTCGAGCGAAAGGGGTAAACGCCGGAAAAGCCGGCCCGCCGGCGTTGCGAGAGAAGGCATTTTGTGCAATCTCCGCGGCGAATTTGCACCTCACACCTGTCCATTGTATGCGAGGCGGCCCATTCTTCCGGGCCGGCTGGATTCGGCGCTCCAATAGACCGGGGATTTTCTATGGAAACGTTGTGGCTCATCGTCGCTTGCGGCGTCTTGGCGATCGCCTACGCCATCTGGGCCACGCGCTCGGTGATGGCGGCCGATGCCGGCAGCGAAAAGATGCAGGAGATAGCCGCCGCGATACGCGAGGGCGCGCAGGCCTATCTCAAGCGGCAATACTCGACCATCGCGCTCGTCGGCATCGTGATCTTCCTCATCGTCGGCTATCTCCTCGGCTGGCTCGTTGCCGTCGGCTTTGCGGTCGGCGCCGTCCTGTCCGGCTCGGCCGGCTTCATCGGCATGAACGTCTCGGTGCGCGCCAATGTGCGCACCGCGCAGGCCGCGATCTCCTCGCTCGCCGCCGGGCTTGAAATCGCATTCCGCGCCGGCGCCATCACCGGCATGCTGGTCGCGGGCTTGGCGCTCCTCGGCGTGACGCTCTATTTCGGCTTCCTCACCGGCACGCTGCATATGGCGCCGAATGACCGCGAGGTCATCGACGCGCTGGTCGCGCTCGGTTTCGGCGCCTCGCTGATCTCGATCTTCGCGCGGCTTGGCGGCGGCATTTTCACCAAGGGCGCCGACGTCGGCGGCGATCTGGTCGGCAAGGTCGAGGCCGGCATTCCGGAGGACGATCCGCGCAATCCCGCCACGATTGCCGACAATGTCGGCGACAATGTCGGCGACTGCGCCGGCATGGCGGCGGATCTGTTCGAGACTTACGTGGTGACCACGGTGGCGACCATGGTTCTGGCCGCGATCTTCTTCAGCGGCGCCGGCGGCGATCTCTTGTCGCGGATGATGACGCTGCCGCTTTCGATCGGCGGCGTCTGCATCATCACCTCGATCATCGGCACGTTTTTCGTGAAGCTGGGGCCCAGTCAATCGATCATGGGCGCGCTCTATAAGGGCATGCTCGCGACGGCGGTGCTTTCGCTCATCGGTATTGCCGGCGTCATCTACGCGCTGATCGGCTTCGGTCCGCTCCCGGGCACCGATTATTCGGGCCAAACTCTGTTCGTCTGCGGAATTGTCGGTCTCGCGGTGACCGGCCTGATTATCTGGATCACCGAGTATTACACCGGCACCAATTATCGCCCGGTGCAATCGATCGCGCGGGCCTCGGTGACCGGTCACGGCACCAATGTCATCCAAGGTCTCGCGATATCGCTGGAAGCCACCGCGCTGCCGGCGCTGGTCATCATCGCCGGCATCTTGACCAGTTATAATCTCGCGGGCCTGTTCGGCATCGCCATCGCGGTGACGACCATGCTGGCGCTTGCCGGGATTGTCGTTGCGCTCGATGCGTTCGGCCCGGTGACCGACAATGCCGGCGGCATTGCCGAAATGGCCGGACTGCCGAAAGAGGTGCGCAAGTCGACCGATGCGCTCGATGCCGTCGGCAACACCACCAAGGCGGTGACCAAGGGCTATGCCATCGGCTCGGCCGGGCTCGGCGCCTTGGTGCTGTTCGCGGCCTACAACGAAGACCTGAAATTCTTCGTCGCCGGAGCGAGCCGGCATCCCTATTTCCAGGGCGTCGCGCCGGATTTTTCACTGAACAATCCGTACGTGGTCGCGGGCCTCCTGTTCGGCGGGCTGTTGCCGTATCTGTTCGCCGCGATGGGCATGACCGCGGTCGGCCGCGCCGCCGCCTCGATCGTCGAGGAAGTGCGGCGTCAGTTCCGCGAGCGGCCGGGCATCATGAAGGGCACAGACAAGCCGGACTATGGCCGCGCCGTCGACATGCTGACCAAGGCGGCGATCAAGGAAATGATCGTGCCGTCGCTGTTGCCGGTGCTCTCCCCGATCGTCGTCTATTTCGTCATCTACTTCATTGCCGGCGGCGGTCCGCAGGGCAAATCGGCGGCGTTCTCGGCGCTGGGCGCAATGTTGCTCGGGGTCATCGTCACCGGTCTGTTCGTCGCCATCTCGATGACTTCGGGCGGCGGCGCTTGGGACAATGCCAAGAAATATATCGAGGACGGCCATTACGGCGGCAAAGGCTCCGACGCCCATAAGGCGGCCGTGACCGGTGACACGGTGGGTGATCCCTACAAGGATACGGCGGGCCCGGCGGTCAATCCGATGATCAAAATCACCAATATCGTGGCGCTGTTGCTGCTCGCGGTCCTGGCGCATTAGAACGCCAGGCAAACTTGCGGCGAACCGTTGCGTGCGTGCGACGAGGGCTTAGGAGCCCTTACCCTCGAGATTGTGCATGATCGTAGTGATCACGCTGAGGTCGTTGCCGCCGGTGGGGGTCGTTTGGCTGACAAAGTCGAACACACGACCGTCCTTGAGGCCGTATTCCGCCACCCGTCGAACTTTCCTGTTCCTATCGAAATAGACGGCGATCACGCGCTGATCCGTCACCTTGGCTTGCATGAACGCGACCGGGCGGTCGGCTTTCTGCGAGATGTAGTAGAACGCCTCGCCGCTGATTGTGGCCACCGTCGACGGCGTGCCGAGGACGAGCAGCACCTGCTCCTGCGAGGCGCCGAGCGGAATCTGCTCGAGTGCGCCTTCGGGCAGCACATAACCGCGCTGGAAGGTTTCGCCGCTGCAGCCGACGAGCGCAAGCGCGAGAACAATGGCGCAAGCCGCAGCTACCGGCCGGCTTGGACTACACGCAAAATTGCCCCACATCCTCGTCCCTAATTGCGCCCGGGCGCCGCGTGCCGTACGCCCAAAGCTCAAGATTGGCAATCGGCCGCCCCTGAGCCTGTCGTAACGACCTCGGTTAACCATATGATTTGGCAGCTCTTTCGTCCCAACTCCCGGGATCGCAGCATCAACGAGCTCTATGGCGCGATCGTGGCGCAAGCGCGGTCGCCCGCCTTTTACGGCGGCTATGGAGTGCCGGACACGGTGGAGGGCCGCTTCGATCTGATTGTGCTTCATCTGGTGCTGCTGATCGACCGGCTCGGCTGCGATAACGGCGCCGGGCGGGGGATAGGGCAACGGCTTTTCGACGTGTTTTGCCGCGACCTCGACGGCAACCTTCGCGAGATGGGGGTCGGCGACCTCGCGGTGCCGAAGCGAATGCGTCGGTTCGGCGAAGCCTTTTATGGACGGCAGTGGGCCTATCTCGCCGCTTTTGCCGCGGCAGATGAGCGGGAGCTTGAGAAGGCGCTTCAACGCAATATCTTTCAAGGTGCGGATGTCGAGCGGGGGGCGGATCGGCTTGCCCGTTATGTGCGCGCCGCGCGGCGCCAATTCGAAGGCCAGGAGGACAGTGCGCTATTGCGCGGCGAGGTCGTCTTTCCACAGCCCGATTCTATCGCTGAAGCTATCGGTCATGCCTGAACCCAAATCCGAGAAATCCCCTGCGGCGCCTTGGCAGGTCCCCGTTGCGGCGGATGACATTGCCGAGACGGGCCAGCATTTCGATCTTGTCGCCGACACGGGCGTGCGCTCGGCCGTGGCGCGGGTCGCCGGCCTGCGCGATTTGCCGCGGCTTGAAGCGAGCTTCGACGTGACCCGGGGCGGGGCGGGTGGTCTGCACGTCGCGGGGCGCGTCTCGGCGACAGTTGGGCAAAACTGCGTGGTGACACTCGAGCCGCTTGCCAATGAGGTTGCGGAGGCGATTGACCTTCTATTCGTCCCGCGGCGAATTCCCGCGCGCCAAGATGACGAAGCCGAATCCGAGCCGCGTGACGTGAAATGGAACGATCCGGAACCGCTGATCGGAGGGGTGGTCGATTTAGGCGCGCTCGCCACGGAGTTCCTGATCCTTGGGCTTGATCCCTATCCGCGCAAACCGGGCGCAGTTTTCGAGCCACCGCAGGCTCGCGAGCCGCACGGTGGCCCATTTGCCGCCCTTGCCAAGCTGGCCAAGGATTAGGCTGGGTGCTTCAAATCGGAGCGTAAAACCGCTATTCTCAGCTTGGTGTTGTATTCCCACCTTCCGGACCTAGGTCATTGAATGTCGGACAGGGTCCGCATTGCTCTCGATGCGATGGGGGGAGACCACGGCCCCGCCGTGGTCGTCGCCGGAGCGGAATTGGCGTTGCAACGCCATCCCGAATGCGAGTTCCTGTTTTTCGGCAATGCCTCGCTGATTGCGCCGCTGATCGACGCCAGAGCGACGCTCAAAGCCGTTTCGCGCCTCGTTCACACCGACATTGCGGTGCGAATGGAAGACAAGCCGAGCCAGGCTCTGCGCTACGGCCGCTGGAAATCGTCGATGTGGCTGGCGATCGATGCAGTCAAAAAGGGCGAGGCCGACATGGTGGTGTCGGCCGGCAATACCGGCGCGCTCATGGCAATGTCGAAATTCGATCTCAAGACGCTGCCCGGTATCGAGCGGCCGGCTATCGCTGCGCTGTGGCCGACATTGCGCGGGGAGTCGATCGTGCTCGACGTCGGCGCCTCGATTGGCGCGGATGCCAAGCATTTGGTCGACCTCGCCGTCATGGGGGCGGCCACCGCGCGGATATTGTTCGGCCTGCCTCGGCCGACCGTGGGACTGCTCAACATCGGCGTGGAGGAGGCCAAGGGTCTCGAACCGGTGCGCGAAGCCGGCCGTATCCTTCGTGAAGAGGGCCTACCCGATCTCGAGTACCGCGGCTTCGTCGAAGGCGACGATATCGGCCGCGGCAAGGTCGACGTCGTCGTCACCGAAGGCTTTGCCGGCAATATCGCGCTCAAGACCGCGGAGGGCACCGCGCGCCAGCTCGGCGAATATCTCAAGGGGGCGATGAGCAGTTCGCTGAGTGCGCGCATTGGTTACTTCTTCGCGCGTCCGGCATTCCGGCAATTGCGCGAGCGCATGGATCCGCGCCGGGCCAACGGCGGCGTCTTTCTCGGCCTCAACGGCATCGTCATCAAAAGTCACGGCGGTGCCGATGCCGAAGGTTTTGCCGCGGCAATCGAACTCGGCCATGGGGTGGTGCGAGACGAGCTGTTGGCAAAAATCAGGGCCGCGCTGGGGCGACCCGCTAAGCCTCAAGCGCCGCGGAGCCAAGTTCTTGACAACAAGGTTCTTGGCGGAGCGGCCTCGTGACAGTCCAGCGCTCGGTCATGCTCGGCTGCGGCAGCTATCTGCCCAGCCAGGTCCTCACCAATGAAGATCTTGCCCGCAAAATCAATACGACGGACGACTGGATCGTTCAGCGCACCGGCATCCACGAGCGCCGCATTGCCGCGCCGGGCGAGCTGACCTCGCATATGGCCGTGCGCGCGGCGCAGGCCGCGCTGGCGCATGCGCGGGTCGACGCGCAGTCCATCGATCTGATCGTGCTGGCGACTTCGACGCCGGACAACACTTTTCCCGCGACCGCCGTTTCGGTGCAGGCCGAGCTCGGCATTACCCACGGCGCCGCCTTCGATCTGCAGGCGGTGTGCTCCGGCTTCGTCTATGGCTTGGCGACCGCCGACGCTCTGCTTAATTCCGGCGCGTTCAGGCGCGCGCTGGTGATCGGGTCGGAGACGTTTTCGCGTATCCTCGATTGGACCGATCGGGGGACCTGCGTGTTGTTCGGCGATGGCGCCGGCGCCGTGGTGCTGGATGCGCAACCGCAGCCGGGCACGCGGGAGGATCGCGGGGTGCTCACCGTTCGGCTGCGCTCCGACGGCCGCTATAAGTCGAAACTGTATGTGGACGGCGGTCCGTCGTCGACCGGCACAGTCGGCCATTTGCGCATGGAAGGCCGCGAAGTGTTCCGTCATGCGGTGGCGATGATTACGGACGTCGTCGAGGATGCGTTCAAGCTCACCGGTTATACCGCCGCCGACGTCGATTGGTTCATCCCGCACCAGGCGAACAAGCGCATCATCGACGGTTCGGCCCACAAACTCGGAATTGCACCGGGGAAAATCGTCATCACGGTCGACCGCCACGGCAACACCTCGGCGGCCTCCATCCCGCTCGCGCTTGCCGACGCGGTCGCCGACCGGCGCATCAAACGTGGCGATCTGCTGCTGTTCGAAGCGATGGGTGGCGGCTTCACCTGGGGCGCCGCGCTGGTGCGCTGGTAGCCCCTGAAACTACTGCAATGCCCCGTTGAACTCGTCTAGCCAGAAGCTAATATCGTAGATAATTCAGCACGATATCTTGATCGACGATAGATCGATCGCCGTGCTCGGGGCTGGCGATGGCGGGAAAGACGGTCACACGTGCGGATTTGTGTGAGGCGGTCTATCAGAAGGTTGGACTGTCGCGCACGGAATCCGCGACTCTGGTAGAGTTGGTGCTCAAGGAAATCACTGACTGCCTCGAACGCGGCGAAACGGTGAAGCTGTCGTCGTTCGGTTCATTTGTCGTGCGCAAGAAGGGCCAGCGCATCGGCCGTAATCCGAAAACCGGCAAAGAGGTTCCGATCTCGCCGCGCCGGGTCATGGTGTTCAAACCTTCCGCTATTCTCAAGCAGCGCATCAATTCGGGAAATAGCGGCGAAGCGTCGTAACGCCGACTGGCGCTGCCGGGTGTCTGAAGAGTTCACGCCTAGGTCGCATCGCGGGGATTGCATTGGAAAAGGCGCCGGACGCGTTCCGCACCATCAGCGAGGTTGCCGACGAAATCGATGTGCCGCAGCATGTGCTGCGTTTTTGGGAGAGTCGATTCCCGCAGATCCGCCCGATGAAGCGCGGCGGCGGCAGGCGTTATTACCGGCCCGACGACGTCGATCTGCTACGCGGCGTGCGCTACCTGCTCTACGGTGAGGGTTATACCATCCGCGGCGTCCAGCGAATCTTACGTGAGCAGGGCGCGGCTTTCGTGCAGAACGTCTGGCGCGCGGACGCCGAACCGCCGCCGCCGCAACTGGAGGAAGACCGGGCGGGGGAGGGCATCGGGCCGGAATCGACCGACGAGCGGTTGGAGCCGAATCTGTTCGGCCTCACTCATGAACGGCCCGAGCCGAAGTCGGAATCCGCGCCGGCGCCTGAGCCGCCGACGCGGCGGCTCGCGGACCTCGAGAACCGGCGCAAGCTGCAATCCGCGCTCGACGAGCTCGTTGCCTGCCGCCGCGTCATCGACAGCGTGCTCGAGCGCGACTGAATATCAATCTAAAGCCCGCTCTCGATCGCGCGGCGGACGCAACGCGCAATGCCGCGATCGCGGCTCATGCGTTTAGGAGTGAAGTCATGCGGGCAATGAGTGATCGTGGGAGTGCCGAGTCGAGCTCGTCATCGTCCACAAGGACGTAGGCGTTCTTCAAAGTTTGGGATAGTTCAGACGCTTCGTATAAAGCTCGCTCTAGCGAGAATGAAGGCTGCACACCAGTCGCGGGCAAAAGAGCAAAAAAGGAAAAAGGCCCCTTTCGGAGCCCCTTTCGGTAGTCAGCGGGGGATATACCCTATTGGCCTAGTTAGCGGTGCCCGTGGCCGTGCCCATGGAACTGAGCGTGGCCGCGCCATCCAGGATTACCCGGCGCGATGACAACCGGTCCGGGCGCCGGACCTTGGTAGTAGTCGTAATAACCATTATTCGGAGGATAGTAGCTGGGCGCGCCTAACTGCACCCCAACTCCCGGTGCCACGTACACTCCCACTTGGGCCATAGCGGGCACAGCGGTAAACATTGCTACTGCTGCAGCAACGCCGAGGGCGAGTTTTCTCATGTCAGTCTCCATTTTTGTTGTTGGAAAGAACTACCCCGACAACGCGGATAGAGGAGGAATTGTTCCACAGGTGCATCTTAACGCCGGCGTTGGGCGTCACGCCGATGAGGTGATCGAATACGAGAGCGCGACTTCCGCTTCTCTAATCGGCCGTTTGGGGTCTAGCGCTTTCAGACTGTCCACGGGTGCGGTGTCTGCTTTATGCATCTCACGCCATCGGGAACGATACTTTGACGACGCCGTTACCTTAGACCCCAACAAACAGCGAGGATACGGCAATGGATAAGGATCGAATCAACGGTTCGGCAGAGCAGGCCAAGGGAGCCGTGAAAGAAGCCGTCGGCAGGGTAGTCGGCGACAAGAAGTTGGAAACAGAGGGCAAGACCGACAAGGCTGCGGGCAAGGTGCAAAACGCAGTCGGCGGATTGAAGGATGCGCTGCGCGGAAAATAAGTCTGCACCATCAACGGAGGCTTCCCATGGAATTGATCCTAATTATCGTTGTATTAGTGCTGCTGTTCGGTGGCGGCGGCGGATACTTTGGTCGCAGCCGAGGTTATTGGTGACCGAGCGCACTCCTAAGCTCGAGCGCGAGTGAAAGACGCCGAGGTCACCTCTGCCGAAACGAGTCCACCACTCCCGCGGCGTCGCGGCAGCGTCCATTGGCTCCTTGCAATGCTTGGCGCGCGAGGATGTTCAGTTTTGCTCAGACCTCCCGTGGCCAGTGCACCTACGTTATTTCCAATGTGGCGTGATCCTCGCGGACGCGCGCTACCGCAGTCTAACTCAGTGAGGCAATGCTATGTCGCTCGGAACCATCCTGCTCATCATTTTGGTCATTGTGTTACTCGGAGGCTTTAGCGGGTTCGGAGGCGGTCCCTTTTACGGGACGGGCTACTACGGTGGCGGCGGACTCGGGCTCATACTCGTGATTGTGCTGATCTTAGTTTTGCTCGGCAGGCTTTGAGCTGCCAGAGCAGCGGTCCCGGTGCGGCATCTCCGCTGATCGCAGATGTCGTGCGCGGGTTCGGCCGTGCCCGGAGCTTGGCGATCGGTCACATGTGACCGTGGCGTGAGTCTTCCCATGGCTGACCACGTTGAATCTCTCCGCTTCGCATCGAATGTCTTTGCATCGCACGGGACCGCTGGTTCCGTGCGAACAAGATGCTCAACGCCTATGCGGTCGCGCCGAACGGCTCGAGAACGCTCGAAGTTATTCCGGGACTTTTTGTCGCGAACCCCGGACTTTTGCCGTGTTTCGTTCGTTTTTCGTGCGCGACGGCTTGCGGCGGTGACTTGGAGGAACCCTCTGTTTAATGGGGTTTTGTTGGTCGGAGCGCCGAGATTTGAACTCGGGACCCCCAGTCCCCCAGACTGGTGCGCTAACCGGGCTGCGCTACGCTCCGAAAACGGTGGCGACTATAGTGGCCGGCAGCCTGGGTCGCAACATGCGCTCGCCATTTGCAAATCATCAATCTAAAGTGGCCAAAGTCTCCTGCCGACTATCTGATTCATCGGATAAACCTTGAAGCGGCTTTTCAGCGCGACTAAAAATTCGCTGCGCGGGCTCCGCGACGGCATCAAGACCGAGCCGGCGCTGCGCGATGAAGCCGTGCTTTTCATCGTCGCGGTGGCATTGGCATTCGTTTTGGCGCCAAGCGCCGCGTGGTGCGCCGCCATGATCGGCGCGGTCCTCTTCATACTGGCCGTTGAATTCCTCAACACGGGGATGGAGAAACTCGCCGATCATGTCACACGCGAGCAGCACAATGATATCCGCCGCATCAAGGATTTTGGCTCGGCGGCGGTGTTTTGCGCGCTCTGCCTTACGGGACTGGTGTGGACGCTGGCGATCGCCGTGCGTTGCGGATTGCTCTGAGGATTCCGTTAATCGGCCGCGCCTCGCCCGGATCAACCGCCGCCGCGCGGATTGGTCCGTACACTGCCGCGATTGTCAATGTTACCGCTCCCAGCGCGTAAACCGCAGCGTAGACGGCAAGGAAACCGACCAGGTCGAAGCCGGCCGCGAAGGTGCACGGTGTCGCTACGAGCATCGCGATGGCGACAGCAGCGCCGTTATACGCCAGACTTCGGAAGAAGCCCGTGAATTGCAGCAAGGTCTCTGACACGATTTGCAGGACGCTGACCAGCAGCAAAACGACGAGAATTGGCACGACTGCGTGCGGAACAGTTGCGGCCGATCGCAGCAGGAACGTAAACAGCGGGCCGGCGGCGAAAATGAGCACCGCGCACGCAATCGCGGCGAGCCCGCAACAGAGTCCCGCCACCAGCAGCGTCGTTCGCACCAGGCGGTCAACGTCGCGCGCGGCGAGGGCGCGCGTCTGTCCGGGAATTGCGAGATCGCAAATGGCCGCAAAGATGACGCATGCGCCGCGAAAGATACGAAACGTCACTTCCAGGATGATCGGCGCCGCACCGAGACCGAACCAGATCGGTACGACGTAATAGGGAAAGGTCACAATGAACACGCCGCTTAAGGCACCGGTGGCGCTGCGAGCTATCGAACGTCGGTTCAATCTTAAGAACGACACGAACTCGCGCAGAACGCCGCTCAGGCGCGGCGCCAAGGCGCCGCGCCGCACGAGCTTGGTCGTCGCGACGGCGAACAGCGCGCCCCACAGAATGTTGGAGCCGATCAGAAAGGCGATGAGCGGTAGATTGGCGAGCATAGCGAGCATCGTTGCAATGTTGACGATGCGGCGAACAAGCTCGAGCCTCTCGTAGAAGAGAAATAGGTCGATCGCGATGCTGATGCTGCGCAGCGAAGACCATGCAAGATTGAGTGTGATGTAGAGAAGGAACAGCGCCAGCTCGAACGCGCCACGGAGCGTCGCGAAAGGCTGTGCGAGCGCAACGGCGAAGCAAACAAGCGCCGCGGCACCCGCCAGCATTGCATAGAACAAGATGACGGCAGTCGCTTGGCGGGCAGCCTGCTCGTTCTTGCCCCCCGCCAGGTAGGGGCTGCGCAGATTTACGAACACGATATTCGCGAGCCCGAGGTCGGCTAGCCACAGCGTGTAGCCGATTGCTCCGACTACGATAAAGATTGAAAACCGCTCCGGGGTGAGAACGCGCGCGAAGACGAATGTCTGGATAAGACCCATTGCGACTGCGCCGCCCGCGGTGGCAAAGCGCAGCAGCGAGTAGCGGATTGAAATAAGCCGTTCGCGCGGCATTCCAATCGGCGCTGCGTCGTCCGGGAGAGATCCGATGTTCGCGTGCATGACCTGACGTTCGGTTCTGTGCTCTGCTAAACCGCGAGGCTGCCCCTATCGCGGCGCAACCGCGGGCGTTCCGGGCACCTCATGGGCGAGCCGGATCGGCCCGCGGATCATCAATCCCACCGTCGCAATCGCGCCGCAGGTATAGACAGCGGCATAAGCGTTCAAAAATTGCACGATGTCGAGGCGCCCATACACCGCGATTGCGGCGACGGCAGTCAGGGTCGCGACCAAACCGAATGAAATACGGGCCACTTCCTTGAAGAAACCGGTGTGCACCAGCACGCTGTGCGACACCATCTGCGCCAGATTGCCAACGAGCAGCATGATGACGATCGGCGTGGTCGCAGGCGGCATGATGGCCGCCGGGCCGAGCAGTACGGCGAAAATTTTTCCGGCGGCGAAAATCAAAACGCCGCAGACCGCTGCCGCCGGGATGCTGCACAAAGCTGCCGCCAACCAAGTTGCACGGACCATTGCCGGGCCGTCGCGTTCGGCCAGCGCGCTGGTCTGCCGCGGCACGAGGCTGTCGCAGGCCGCACTGTAGAATTGGTTGGCAACGCGGTACACCTTGAACGTCGTGTCGAGAATGATCGTCGGCGCGCCCAGGCCATAAGCCCATGGCACCAGAAAATAGGGAAAGTTGTAGATATAGGTCTCGCTAAGCGCATACACGCCGCTGCTGACGAGTTGCTTGCGGTTGCTGCGCAGAAATACGACAAAACAAACGAAGTTGCGGCGAAAATTGCCGCTGAAAGCGCGGCGTTGCCTTAGCTTTACGATGGCCGCAAAAATAGCAGTGAGCCAGCCGGCATTGATCACGAGCAGAAAAACAAGCGCGGGTAGCCCGAGCAATAGAGCCAACAGCGCAATCGTATTTATACCTCGGCGCAAGGCTTCCAGCATTTCAAAATGGACATACTCGTCGATTGCGATGCTGAAATAACGCAATGCGACCCACGGCAGATTGATCGCATTGAATGCGAAAAAGAGGGTCAGTTCAGCGCTGTCGGCGATCGCGTAATTGAAGCGGCTCGCCAGCGTTAGAAAACATATGACTGAGGCAAAAGCCGCCAGCACGACATATAAAAAGAAGACCATGGTCGCCTGGCCGGCGATGGCGCCCAAGGGCTTATTTTGCAGGAATCGGCGGCGCAGATTGACGAACAAGACTTTCACTATGCCGACATCGGCTAAATAGAGCGAATAGCCGAGCGCGGCAAAAAAAATGAAGAGCGAGAACCGCTCCGGAGTGAGCACGCGGGCAAATACAAACGTTTGCAGAAGACCCGTGCCCAACGTGCCGGCCGCCGTCGAGACGCGCAGCACCATATAGCGGTATGAGAGGAGGCGCTTGCCGGTCATTTTAATGGTGAGCGCGCGTAACACGATGGACGGCGTCGAGATCGGACGCCGCTCCAGGTCACGCCGCCTCTCCAGCGGTGATGAGCTTGGCAACAGTGCGCGCGAAGGATTTGGGCGAAAGCTGCCGGGCGATATCGGCGCGGGCGGCGCTGCCGAGGCGCTGGCGCAACTCGGGCTCGGCGGCTAGGCGGCGCAGCCAATCGGCGGCATCCTCGACATTCGCCTCGGCCCACAGCTGTCCGTCGGCGATGAACGCGCCATCGTAGGGATCCTGCACGGGCACCAGCTCATAGGATACCGGCGCCGAATTGCGGTCATTCATGAAATCCATATTGCCGGACCACGCGGTCGCCACAACCGGTTTGCCGAGCTGCATCGCCTCGGCCGGGACCAGACCGAATCCTTCGGAGCGGTGCAGCGACAGCACAATATCGACCGCGGCGATCAAGCCCGCCATGTCCGCCGGCGATAGCATGACGTTGATCAGCCGGATATTCGACGCGCCCGCAACCGCCCGCTCGAGCTCATCGCGCGCGATGGGCGAAGCGCCGTGGTCGATCAGCTTGATCGCCAGCAGCCGGTCGGGCGCGTCGCCGAAGGCGCGGCGGAAGGCGGCGATAGCGGCGAGCGGGTTCTTGCGCGTGAATGCCGAACCCATATGGAAGGCCGTGAGCACGATCAGCGCATCCGCCGGCAAGCCGAGACGGGCTCGCATATTGGGTGTGGCAGTCACAGGTGGCATTGGATGCGCCACGACATGCACCGGCAGGTCGGTCGCCGCGGCGACTGCGACGCGCGCAAGTTCGCTCGGCACCCAGACTTCATGCAGATAGCGCAGGCTCGGTAGCCAAGAATGCGGGATGCGCGGAAATTCCCACGCCCAATAACCAATGACGCGGCGGCCGCGGACGCGCGCTCGCCCGATCGCCCACAAGGCATGCGGCAGAAACGGAGCGTTATGGTGGACGACGAGGGTGCCGCCGGACCCGGCAACGATGGCGCGTCGCGCCGGCGCCTCGAGCTCGGCTTGGCCGAAGGCGCCACTGATATCGATGGCGGCGGGCGCCATGCCGGCAGCATCGAGCGCGTCATAAGCGAGGCGGGCGCCTTCGCCGATGCCGCTCATGGTCGAAAACATGCCGGCGATTGCGATCGGAAATCCGCCGCGCGGCGCGCGGTCGGGCAGTGGAGCGACGAGCCGGCTGACACTCCCTAAAATTCGGGTCCGCGTATGCTGCGGCAATCGTTGCCACAGCCGCCGCAGTGGATGGCGGCGTGACGGCTTGCGCCCAGTTTCCTCGCGCTCAGGGAGAGCCGGCACCGCAACGCCGAGCGAGGAACGGGGAAATGGCTGCAAGGGCGCGTGCATCGCTCGATCCCTATGGCGAACAAGGAGAAATGACTGCAAACTGTAGCGGCCTGATGCTAACGAAATCGTAAATTGGGTCGCATAATGCCGCGACCGCCGGCAGGTCGAGCCGGCATCGCATCGGCAGCTATGAACGGGGGCTTAAAGTCCGGTCTGGACTGCTGCGCGCACCGGTCTGCCCGACGGCACATCCCACTGGTCGATCAGGCGCAAATACTGCTCCGCCATGGCTTCGAAGCCGTAAGCCGGCGAAAGCCGCGCCAACTCACTGCCGATTTGTCTGCGCAGCTCTTGATCCTCCAGAATGTTTCGAATACGCGCGACCCAGGCGGAACGGTCGCCGGCCGGCAGCAAGAGCTTTGCGGTCAAGAGCGGCGAGGCGGCGAACATTTCGCGGAACGAAGGGATATCGGTGCAAAGCGACGGCACACCGGCATGGATCGCCTCGATGGCGGCGAGGCTCAATCCTTCGTAGCGCGACGGAAATAGCACCAGATCGATTGCAGAATAAAAAAGACCGACACGGCCATGCGCGATCGCGGGAACGATGCGGACCCGTTCCGCCACTCCCGCGGTCTCGATCTGCGATTTCAGCAAGGCTTCGTCGGGGCCGATACCAAGCAGCACCAGGGTCGCCTCGGGCAAGCGCTGCATCAGCTCGAGGCTGAAACTCTGGTTCTTCTGATGGCTCAACCGGCCGATCTGGCCGAGGATGAGACCATCGGCCGGCAGGCCGAGCGTAGCGCGTGCCTCTGCACGCGAAAACGCGTGCGGAACGTCGTGGCCGTTGACGACCACCGCCATGTCATCGCGGCCATAGGTCTCGACGACGCTATTCGCGCAGCCAACCATTTGCGTGTAGAGGCCGAGCCAATGGACGATGTCGTCCAGCGCCATCAGCGAGGGCGTCACGAAGGCGCGCGGACCGTGATAGGTGGGTATGCGATTGCGGATGCCGGCAATGCGGCCCGCTACGCCGACCAGCAGATTCGAATACGGCTGCAGACCGAACAGCACGTCGGGCTTGCTTTGGCGCAACGCGGCGACGACGCGGAAGAACAGCGACATGAGCAGCACCGGCGAGTGCGAGCGCTTGGCCGATACGAAAACGCGTGCCCCGGCCGGCAGATCGCCGTCCGATCCGAACAGGTACCATTCCTCGACGTGGTGATCGCGCGCGCGCATCGCCTTGGCGAGATTGCTCGCCAGGATCGAGGTGCCGCCATTGTCGTGCGCCGTGCCGAGAAAAACGATCGACCGCGGCCGGTTCGATAGCTGTGCCGTCACGTGGGTTTTTCCAAGCTTTGCCGGAGTTGTTGGCCTTGGCCGGCTCGCCAAGCCGCATTTTGGGTGGCCGCCGCCAGTCCCCAGATAAGGCCGATCATGAGGAAAAAGTGGCGCCAATGGTCGGTGTCGACGATCATGCCTTCGACGATTTCGCCGAGGAAGACCGCATAGGCGGCGAGGAGATAGTATTGCCACGGCGACGTCACGACCACGGCGCGGACACCGACCATCAGTGTCGCCGCGATCAATGTCAGATAGGTCACGCCGCCAAGCCAACCATAGACTAGAAAGCCCTGCATATAGACGTTGTGCTGCTGCAGGCCGTAAGCGTTTGCGAATGCAAAGGGTCCCATGCCATTCGGGCGATCGAGGATGACGGACAGCGCCAATTTTTGCTCCGTGAAACGACCACCCGGACCGACGTCATAAGGTTGAATCGCCTTCGCGCGTTCCACGAACAAGTCGTGGATGGAGTCAATCGATAGAAAGGCGATTACGAGCAGCGCCATCACGATCGCGGCGACGACGCCGAGCATGATGATGCGGGCGCGCATGCGCGGCTCGGGCGTGACCGCAAGCAGGAGCAGAAAGCAGACAGTCGCCGAGACCGCAAAATGGACCCAGGCGCCGCGCGAGAAGCTCAACAGCAAGCCTCCCAACAGAGCAATCATCACCGCGAGATCAAAGAGCCTGATGCCGCGCGTCATAAACCCGATCATGAGCAACAGCAGGGGGAAGATCAGAAATGGTCCGTAGACGTTCGGATCCTTGAATGTTGCGCTTACCCGCACCCCGTCCAAAAAGATGTCGGCGCCCGGCAGCAGATGGAAAAATCCGATATAACCCGCCGCGGTCGCGATCAGCGCGGCGAGGAGGTAGGCGCGGCGCAGAATCGCCAGCCGCGCCAAATCTCCTTCGCTGAAAAGGCACGCGAACATGATGCCGGCGAGCCCCAGATAGACCGAGGTTCCGAAGTATTGGATCGCTTTGCCGTCGTCGCCGACCTGGATCAGTGACAGGGCGCCGCCAACCAGCCATACGATTGTCAATAGCAGCAAGGGAGTGAGCTTGCGATCGAACGGGACGCGGGCGGTGATGCAGGCGACCAGCAGCACGAACATCATCACGTCGTGCGGCGACGGTTCGATGAACGCGATCGAGCTCAGCAACACCGTGATGAAGAGCACGAAATTCAACAGCCGCTGGGCGAAGGCCGCGGAGCTGCCCGGATGTACGATTGGCAGAGCCATCGCTGGATTGCGGGCGGTCATCAGTAGGCGCCTTCGCCGCGAATGAGCGCGAACGGCGTTCGCAGTACGATGTAAAGGTCGAACAGGATCGACCAGTTTTCGATGTAATAAAGGTCGTGCTCGACGCGCCTCAAGATTTTTTCGCGGCTGTCGGTTTCGCCGCGCCAGCCGTTGATCTGAGCCCAGCCGGTGATGCCCGGCTTGACGCGGTGCCGCGCGAAATAACCGTCGACCGCTTCATCGTAAAGGTGGTCTGCGGCCTTCGCTTGGATGGCATGCGGCCGCGGTCCGACCAGCGAAAGGTTGCCGGTGAATACGACATTGAACAGTTGCGGCAATTCATCGAGGCTGGTCTTGCGAATGAACCGGCCAACGCGGGTGACGCGCGGATCGCCTTTGGTCACGAGCTTGCTGGCGTTGGCGTCGGTTGCTTCCGCGTACATAGAGCGGAACTTGTAGATTTCCACGAATTTGTTGTTGAAGCCGTAGCGCCGCTGTTTGAAGAAGATCGGTCCGTTGCTGTCGAGTTTGATTGCGATCGCGATCAGGAGCATGATCGGCGCGACACAGAGCAGCACCAGCGAGCCGATGATCTTGTCGAACAGCCATTTCATCACGACGTCCCAGTCGGCGATCGGCCGATCGAAAATGTCCAGAACCGGGACGTGGCCGATATAGGAATAGGCACGGGGGCGAAACCGCAGTTTGTTGCTGTGAGCGGCGAGCCGGATATCGACCGGGAGCACCCAGAGCTTCTTCAGCATTTGCAGGATACGGCCTTCCGCCGAAATCGGCAGCGAGAAGATGACGAGGTCGACGCGAGTGTGACGGGCGAACTCGACCAGGTCGTCGACAGTGCCGAGCTTGGGGACGCCGTCGCAGCTTGTCGCGCTGCGGTCGTCGCCGCGATCGTCGAATACGCCGATGACGCGGACATCGGAATCGCGTTGCACCGCAAGCGCTGAGATCAGGGCCTCGCCGCTGCCGCTGGCGCCTACCACGACGGTGCGGCGGTCGAGGCGGCCCTGGCGAGTCCACCGCCGCACCAAGAGGAACAATGCGCGCCGAAATGCGACGAGCGCGACCAGGCCGACCACATAGTAGCTGCCGAGCCAGGCCCGGGAGAATTGGTCGCCTGCGTTGGTGAAGTACGACGCGGTGACGGCGAGCAGAAACACCACCGACCACGCCGAAGCGAGCCGCATGTATTGTTTTTCATGCCCGCGGAAGGCCTGAACTTGGTAGATGTCGGCGGCCTGGAACGCAAGCATCGATAGCAGCGAGATGCCGACGATGCTGCCGATGTAATAGCGGTTGGAATCGGCGACCGGCGCGACAGACCACAGATAAAGGGCAACGCCGATCACCGCGACAAGCACGATCTCCAGTACCCGGACGATGCCGGCGAGAACGATCGGCGAATAGGGCTGCTTAAATCGCTGTGCAGCAACGGCGAGCGCCGCCGCCGAAAGCGCGTGCGGCGCGGACGCTCTCGCCGTTGCGAGCGGCAACGCCTTGACCGCAGACGATACCGCGGATGCGGTTTCGAAGATCGTGCTTTGTTCGTGACCTGACATGAATGTTAAAAAGTCTTTCCGTCTTCGCGCAGTCCTCAGCCCCGCGCCGGCATTTAGCCGGCAACATAGTGAACAATCTTCAAAAATTGGTTATGCGAATTGAGCAACTTTTCGCGTTGCGATGGCCTCGCGATAGGCGGCGAGATTGCATTCAACCATCGTATTCACGGAAAATTCGCTGCGGACCCGCTTCTTGAGAACATTCGCGCCGGTATGCATGGTTTCCGGATCATCGAGCGCAGCGATAATTGCGCCGATCAGTGCCGCAATGTCATCGGGCGGAATGAGTTGCGCCGATTGCGGCCCGAAGATTTCCGGGTTTCCGCCGACGTTGGTGGCAATGATCGGCAGTCCGGCGGCGGCGGCTTCCAGCACTACATAGGGTAGCGATTCGGCGCGCGATGGAATGACGAGCATCCGTCCCATTGTGAACGCGGAGCGCGCCGGACAGTGACCGATGAAGTGAATCTGGTCGGCTAATCCCAGCCGGTTAGCGTGCGCTTGGAGATCTGCGGATTCCGGTCCTTCGCCCGCGATGGTCGCGGTCACATAGCGGCCGGATTGACGAAGGATGGCCAGCGCCTCGATCAGCACATCGATGGCTTTGACCGGCCGCAACTCGCCCACACAAACGATATCGGTGGCATCAGCCCTCGGCACGGCTGGCTCGAACTCGGCCTCGGCGATACCATTGCGCACGACGCGCACCATCGCGCGCGGTGGAGCGACGACCGTGCGGTAAAGTTCCGCGATGTAGCTACTCTCGAACAAAAACAGATCAGTGCGCGGATTGAGGATCCGCTCGATCGACCGATAAAAGCCACCGCTCAGCGTGCCGGGACAGTAGACCAGTGATCCGCCGTGCGGCGTATAAGCGCGGATGGCATGCGGTGCGACCGGCGTGAGGCGCGCCAGCGCCGCGCCCTTGGCGCCGTGCCCATGAAGGACATCCGGTGCAATCGCGTGGACCCGGCGTGAGATGCGCCACAGCGCATGGACGTCGCGCGGGTTTAGCTCCCGCATGATCGGAACACGTGTAACTCCGAGCGCAAGGTGCGGAGCGAGTTCGGCAAGAATAGCGTCGGCCCGCGCGCCGCCGGTCATGGAGTTGAGAATAAGGCCGACCCGATGGCCGCGTTCGATCTGGCCGCGCGTTACGTCCACAACATGCCGGAACAGCCCGCCGAGCGGCGCCCGCAGAATGTGGACAATCTTGAGGCTGGTGGGGGCGAACGCGATGTGCCGCGGCTCGAGCGCGGTGGCGCGGCCAAATGGCACGTCGCCGAGAGTCGGATTGATCGGGCGCGGGTCGCCCATGCGCGGATCCTTCAACTTGACGCCAAAAAGGTTAAGCCGGATTGAGGACTGGGGACGTTAATAAAACCCTCACGCAGAGCCCGCGGTCGGACATCCTGCGATCTTAACCACTCTTCTAGATCGCATCGCGCCTTTAACCGGATAGCAACCTTAATAGTTTGTGATCGGCTATGGCTCTGCGGTCTGTCGGCAAGTATTTTTCCAGGAGTAGCGCGATGAGTGCGGCGTCGCCGTCGCCCCGCATAAGTGGCCCATTCGACGCCGAGCTGGATCTGCCGGCGCTCGGCGCCGCACTGTGGCGAAAAAAATGGAAAGTTCTGGTCCCGACGATCGTGGTCGCGCTGACCACGCTTCTCGCCGTGCAGGTGATTACGCCGAGATATCAGTCGGAGTCGCGGATCTTCATCGAGAGCCGCGACAACATTTATCTGCGCCCCGATGCCGACAAGGTGACCACCGATCCCACCGTCGACGACGAGGCGGTGACCAGTCAGGTGCAGATCATCCTGTCGCGCGACCTCGCGCGCGAGGTCATCAATAAGCTCAAGCTCGGCACCCGTCCCGAATTCGATCCGACGCTCAGCGGCGTCTCGCCGATCAAGGCCGTGCTCGGACTTCTCGGTCTCGTCAGAGACCCGCTGAGCATGACTCCGGAAGAGCGCGTGCTCAACGCGTACTACGATCGGCTGACCGTGACGCCAGTCGACAAATCGCGCGTGATCAACATCGATTTTCTGTCCCAGGATCCCGAACTCGCCGCGCAAGTCGCCAACGCCATCGCTGACGGTTATCTGATGCGTCAGCGCGAGGCCAAGGGGGACCAGGCCAAAACCGCGTCGCAATGGCTCGCCGGCGAAATCGAAACCATGCGGCAGAAAGTGGAGCAGGCCGAAACCAAGGTCGAGGATTTCCGCGCCAAGGCCAATCTCCTGGTCGGCAACAACAACACGACGCTTTCGGCGCAGCAACTCGGCGACGTCAATGCCGAACTCGCCACCGCGCGCGCGCAGAAGGCCGACGCCGAGGCCAAGGCCAAGATGATCCGCGACATGCTGCACTCGGGCGGGCCGATTGAATCTTCCGATATCCTCAATTCCGAACTCGTCCGCCGGCTGGCCGAGCAGCGCGTCACCTTGCGCGCGCAGCTTGCCGAGCAATCGGCGACGCTACTCGACAATCATCCACGTATCATAGAATTGAAAGCGCAGATCGCGGACCTCGACAATCAGATCAGAGCCGAGGCGGCAATTATCGCGCGGTCGTTCGAAAACGACTCCAAACTCGCCGGCTCGCGTCTCGATACGCTTACCGCGAGCCTCGATCAGCTCAAAAACCAGGCGGCAACGACGAATGGGCAGGACGTGCAATTGCGCGCACTCGAGCGCGATGCCAAGGCGCAGCGCGATCTATTGGAGTCGTATCTTGCCAAATATCGCGAGGCGACATCGCGCGATACGATAGAACTCGACGCCCGCGGACGCCCGTGTGATCTCCCGCGCAACAGTGTCGAATATTCCGGCCTATCCGAAGAAGCTGCCGACGGTGTTGATCGCGACCTTCGCGATGCTGGTGCTCAGTTCCGGCCTGGTCATGACCAAGGAGATTTTGGCCGCCCCCATCGGACCCGTTGCGGTGCGCGCAGAGCAGCCCGCCGTGATGTCCGACGGGTTGATGGCCAGACTGCCGTCGATTGCGAACGAGCCGCCACGACCGCCCGCCGCGCCCGGTTTTTCCAACAGTTCGATTGTGAGCGTCGCCGACAACCTGCGGCATTCCGGCGCCGCCGGCGAACGGCTCGCAGTGTTCGGCGCGGTGCCGGGAATAAATACCAGCCAGACCGCGATCAGGCTCGCGCGAGCGCTGGCGGACGATTCACGCGTGGTGCTGGTCGGGCTTGCGTCAGGCGATACTGCGATCAGGGGAATTTCGAACGAACCGGCCGCCAATGGGCTTGCAGAACTCGCCCGCGGTACGGCGTCTTTTGGCAGCATCATCACCAAGGACAAACTTTCGCCACTGCACTTGATCTCGGCGGGGCAAGCGTCGGTCGATCGGATCGGCCTTCTTGCCGCGCCCGGAATTGTCATGAACTTCAACGCACTGGCGCGCAGTTACGATCACGTCGTTGTCGATGCGGGCGAAGCCGCGGGGCTGGAGATCGAGCGTGTCTCCGAGATTGCCCCGCACGCGGTGCTCATCACCGACACGCTGGCGAATACCGCCACGAGTTTGGCCCGGGATCGCCTCCTGGCGTCTGGATTTAGCGATGTGAGGATCCTCGTGGGCGCATACGGGACTCCGGGCGAGACCGCGGCAGCCGCGTAAACGCGCGGCCTATCGCGCGTGATACAATGGGTGCGGTCGCGGTGATTGACCGGGCTCCCGCCTTGGCAAAAGATCATCGAGACGCTTCGGCGAGGGAACGTCGGTGGCCGGTCTGAAACAGACGATCATTCGCGGCGGCTTGGAATCGCTGTATTTCACCGGCGCGCACATTGCGCTACGGCCGTTTGTCGGCGGCGTCGGAGCAATTTTAACGTTGCATCATGTCCGCCCGCCGCGGCCGGAGCGTTTCCAACCCAATCGCCTGCTCGAAGTGACGCCGCGCTTTCTCACGCGGGTGCTGAAAATGTTGCGCCGGTCCGGCCTCGATCTCGTCAGTCTGGACGAGATGCATCGCCGCATGACGGAAGGCGATTTTTCGCGCCACTTCGTCTGCCTCACCTTCGACGATGGATATCGCGACACCCTGCAATGGGCTTATCCGATCCTGAAGGAAGCCGGCGTTCCTTTCGCGGTCTACGTACCGACGAGCTTTCCGGATCGGCTCGGCGAGCTGTGGTGGCTGGTACTTGAAGCGGTGATTGCGCGCAACGATCGCGTCGGTCTTGTGATTGCCGGCCGGGACCGCAAGTTCGACTGCCGCACGGTTGCGGAAAAGCGCGCGCTCTATGACGAACTCTATTGGTGGCTGCGCGGCCGGCCGACTGAAGCCGAATTGCGCGACGTGGTCCGCAGCCTTGCCGCCTTTTATCACGTCGATATCGCGGCGTTCTGCAAGGATTTATGCATGAGCTGGCCCGAACTCGCTGATCTCGCCGCAGACCCGCTCGTCACCATCGGTGCGCACACCGTAAATCATCCGACGCTGGCGAAGCTCGCCAAGGAGACTGCGCGCTCGGAAATGGACCTGAGCCGGTCGGTCATCGAAGCGGCGCTTGCCGTGCGTCCGGAACATTTGTCCTATCCGTTCGGCGACCGCTCGTCGGCCGGAGCGCGCGAATTCGAGATCGCGGCGGAGCTCGGCTTCAAGACGGCGGTGACGACGAGGCCCGGCGTGCTGTTTCCCGAGCACAGCCAACGCATGATGGCGCTGCCGCGCATTTCGCTCAACGGCGACTACCAGCGAATACGTTACGTCCGCGTGCTGCTGTCGGGAGCCGCGACGGCAATGTGGAATGGCTTCAAGCGCCTGGACGCCGCTTAGACGGACGACGGTGGACAGCCGACGGACGACAGATCAGCCGCAAGCGCATTATCAGTCCGCTATTGTCCGTCCTCCGTCGTCTCTTCGCCGGCTCATCCACGTCACGATCGGCATCGCCGGCAAGACCCAGCCCAGGCCGGCGATCACGTAATAGGCAATCGACAACGCGGTGCGGTCGTGGATGGCCGGCGCTTGGGCGAGCGCCATCGCGACCAGCGCCCACACGATAACGAGCACCAAGAGTGCGACGGCGCCGATGAATTTGCGCAGACGGATTGGCATGGCAGCGGCGACGCAGTGTCGGTTGCGAGGGCAGGGGGCAGCACTATATGGTCCGCGCGCCGCATACAAGCGGCCGAGATCAAGCAATCGACGATGGCCGCCCAAGTTTCATACCAGCAGCAGCGCGCCGTCCGGCTGTGGCTCTACGCCGTTGCCGCACTCGTGCTTGCTATGGTTTTGATCGGCGGCGCGACGCGGTTGACCGAGTCCGGCCTGTCGATCACGCAATGGCAACCCGTCATGGGCGTGGCGCCGCCGTTCAACGAGACGCAATGGCAGGCCGAGTTCGAAAAGTATCAGGCCATTCCGCAATACCGCGAGCTCAACCGTGGCATGAGCCTCGACGCGTTCAAAACGATCTACTGGTGGGAGTGGACGCACCGGCTTATCGGCCGCACGATCGGCGTGGTGTTCCTGTTGCCCTTGTTGTGGTTTTTGTGGCGCGGGTGGATCATCCCGGGGTTGCGCGCGCGGCTGTGGGTGATTTTCGGACTCGGCGCGCTGCAAGGCGCAGTCGGGTGGTGGATGGTCGCGTCCGGCCTGGCCAATCGCGTCGAAGTTTCGCAATACCGCCTCGCGATGCATCTCGTGCTTGCCTGCGTGATCTACATCGCAATCCTGTGGACGGCGCAGCGGCTGGATGAACAACCGGCAACGCCGGCGCCCGGCCGAATTCGTGCGATTGCTTTCGGACTACTCATCCTTGTGTTGGCGCAAATCTATCTTGGCGCACTGGTCGCGGGGCTGCGCGCTGGATACGTCTATAATACGTGGCCGTTGATCGACGGCGCATTTGTGCCCGATGCGTCGCGGCTGTTTTTCGATGTGCCGATTTGGCGGAATTTTTTCGAAAATATGCTCACGGTGCAATTCGATCATCGCATGCTCGCCTATACGATCTGGCTCATCGCGCTCGTTCACGCTTTCAATGTAGCGCGCGTCGTGAAAACGGGTCCCGTCGTCGCCGGCGCCGTTATCCTTGCCGCGGCGGTCACGTTGCAGGCGGCGGTTGGCATTCTTACGCTTTTAACGGTCGTGCCGATTTCGCTGGCGCTGATGCACCAGGCCATGGCGATGATCGTGCTGACGGTTGCGACGATCCACGCCGCGTCCGTTGCCGAATACGCGCCGCGCGCGCTCGCCTCGCCGGTACGGGTGTGACGACGGTTCAGTCCGCCAGCGCCTGTTCGAGGTCGGCGATGATGTCTTCCTTGTCCTCGATGCCGATCGACAGCCGCACCACGTCGGGTCCGGCGCCGGCCTGAACCTTCTGCGCATCGCTGAGCTGGCGGTGCGTGGTCGAAGCCGGATGAATAATGAGCGAGCGGGTGTCGCCGATATTGGCAAGGTGCGAGAACAGTTTCACATTCGAGACCAGTTTCACGCCGGCGTCATAGCCGCCCTTGAGCCCGAACGTGAACACCGCACCGGCGCCCTTCGGGCAATATTTCTGCGCGAGGTTGTGATAGCGGTCGCCCGGCAGGCCCGGATAGCTCACCCATGCGATTTTCGAATGTGCCGCGAGCCATTCCGCGACCGCTTGAGTATTATCGCAATGCTTTTGCATCCGCAGCGGCAGCGTTTCGATGCCGGTGAGGATGAGAAAAGAATTGAACGGCGATATCGCCGATCCGATGTCGCGCAGCGCCAATACCCGGCAAGCGATTGCAAAGGCGAAATTGCCGAACGTCTCGTGCAGCACGATGCCGTGATATTCCGGCCGCGGCTCGCACAGCATCGGATAACGCCGCTCGCGCGACCAATTGAAAGTGCCTCCGTCGACGACCATGCCGCCGATCGAATTGCCGTGGCCGCCCAAAAATTTGGTCAGCGAATGCACGATGATGTCGGCGCCATACTCGAACGGCTTGCACAGGTACGGCGTGGCCAGCGTGTTGTCGACAATATAGGGGACGCCGGCGCGCCGCGCGATCTGCGCCACTGCCGCCATGTCGGTGATGACGCCGCCGGGATTGGCGATCGACTCGGTAAAGATCGCCTTGGTCTTCGGTGAGATGGCGCGCTCGAACGAGCCGATGTCGTCGGGATCCGCCCACACGACGTTCCAGCCGAAATTCTTAAACGCGTGATTGAACTGGTTGATCGAGCCGCCATAGAGCTTTCTCGACGCCACGAACTCATCGCCCGGCTGCAACAGGCAGTGGAAAATCAAGACCTGCGCCGCATGGCCGGATGCCGCCGCAAGCCCCGCGGTGCCGCCTTCGAGCGCGGCGACGCGTTCTTCGAGCACCGCCGTCGTCGGGTTGCCGATCCGCGTATAGATGTTGCCGAAAGTCTGTAGCCCGAACAGCGAGGCAGCGTGGTCGACGCTTTCGAATACATAGGAGGTGGTCTGGTAGATCGGCGTGGCGCGCGCGCCGGTGGTCGGATCGGGTTGCGCGCCGGCATGAACGGCAAGCGTGGAGAAACCCGGAATGCGCTCGGTCATCTGTGTCCTCTTGGGGCCGATTATCGTTGAGAAGAGCGGTTGGCCCCGGTTTATAGGACCGGCCGGGGGCGTCAAGGCGCGGTAAGGCTGTTGCGTTAATAAGCAAAAGCCGCGCTATTGGCCGGGGCGCCGGAAGAAGCTTTTTCTCTCAAAAAGCCGTCAGATGACGAGCGCCGCAGCTATTTGAAACGCCTTATCGCGTCGCGGCAGGCCGGCGTGATTTTGCTGCGGTTGGTCATCAGGCAGTGCGCCACGCGCACACGGTCGGGGATGAATTGACCGCAGAAGGTCTGGGCGTCCATCATGCAGGCGCTTTGGTCCGCCTCCGCGTCGGCCACGACAACGACCGGTGCGAGCATCAGGCAAAACAGCGCAAGCGCGATTACAAAGCAAGATTTCATGGCCTGTTCCCAAGGACGCCAAGCAAGAGCCCTCGATGCATTAGACGCCGAAGTCGTAAAGAAAGTTCGATAGGGCCAAGTCTTCGATAGGGCCAAGTCTTCGATAGGGCCAAGTCAGTGATCGTTTTCTTCGCGCTGCACCCGGTCGGCCGCTTCGGTCGCGCCGCCCGGGGCGCTGGTGCGATTAAGCGTCATGCGCTGAATGCCGCCGACGGTCGCCTTCTTCGACGACAGCGTGCGCGTATTGACGCCCATCCAGGCAATCTCCGACGAGAGCCGGCCATATTCGATCTTGGGGCAACGGTTCATCACTACCTTCAAGCCATTGGCTTCGGCCAGCGCCGCCGCTTCGTCATCGCGCACGCCAAGCTGCATCCAAATCACCTGCGGCTGCGGTTCGAGCGCCAGCGCCTCCTGCACGATGGTGAGAGCGTATTGCGAGCCGCGAAAGATATCGACCATGTCGACTGGCTCGGGGACATCGGCAAGCCGCGCATAAATCCGCTGACCCAGCATCGTCTCCCCGGCATGCCCCGGATTGACCGGGATCATGTGGTAGCCGCGTTCGAGCAGATATTTGAAGGCGAAATAACTCGGACGGTTTTCTTTCTCCGAGGCGCCGACCATGGCGATCGTCTTCACGGTATTGAGGATGCCGCGGATATAGCTGTCCGGATAGGAATCGTGATTCATCGCCGCTGCATGCCGGTCAGCGGCGGCCGATCAGCAGTCTTTTTTAACGGTCTTGCCATTTCGGTTCGCGTTTCTCGATGAAAGCGCTGATGCCCTCCTCGGCATCGCGCGCCAGCATGTTTTCGACCATCACCTCCGACGCATATTTGTAAGCCTCGGCAAGCGGCATTTCGGCTTGCCGATAAAACGCCTCCTTGCCGATCTTGACGGTCAGTGCCGACTTGGCGGCGATTTTCTCGGCAAGCTTGAGCGCCTCGGCGCGCTCATGATCGGCAGCGACCACGTGATTGACGAGGCCGATGCGCGCGGCATCCTCCGCCGCGATCAACTCGCCGGTGAGCAGCATTTCCATTGCGTGTTTGCGCGACACGTTGCGCGACAGCGCCACCATCGGCGTCGAGCAGAACAGCCCGATATTGACGCCGGGCGTGGCGAACTTCGCCGCGTGCGAGGCGATGGCGAGGTCACAACTCGCCACCAACTGACAGCCCGCCGCCGTCGCCGTGGCATGAACCGCGGCGATGACCGGCTGCGGCAGCGTCACGATCTGCTGCATCACACCGCCGCATAGTCCCATAATGTGTTTGAAATAACTGCGGCCGCGATCGTCATCCTTACGGTGCGCATTGAGTTCCTTGAGGTCATGGCCGGCGCAGAACGCCGGGCCGTTGGCGGCAAGCACCACGACGCGCGCCGTGCGGTCGTGGGCGATTGCGGTGAGCGCATCGCCGAGCGCCTCCAGCAGCGCCTCCGACAGACTATTGCGCGCCTGCGGCCGGTTCAGTGTCAGGACGGCGGTGCCGCCCTTGTCTTCGCGCAACAGGATCAGCGACGAGTCGGCGGTGGCAGCGGCGGTAGCGGCTTGGGCGTTCATGTGACTATCCAGATTTTGGGCCTGTCCGGGATTTTTGCTGTTTTTGCCGTGTCATTCTGTCCATTGTATCGGACTACGCGGTTCCGGGGGAGGTAAACATGAGCGGCGGCAAAGAAATGGCGGCGCCGAAATTGACGCGCAACGAGCTCATTGATCGATTGCGTGCCGAATTCCCGGAAGCGTCCCATGCCATGGGCAATTACCAGATCGAGGAGGTTTGGTATGGCGGCTGCCGGTTGCGCTATCCCTTTACTCAAAATTCGCTGCGTCCGGGGGGAACGCTGTCGGGCACGACGATGATGTCGCTCGGCGATTTCGCCATGTATGTGGCCGTGCTTTCCGCGATCGGCTGGGTGCCTTTGGCGGTAACGACCAATCTGAACATCAATTTTCTCAAAAAACCCGCGGCGCGAGACCTGCTCGCCGAGGCGCGTTTGATCAAGCTCGGCAAGCGGCTTGCCGTCGGCGAGATCGGCATTCGAGCCGACGGCGAAGACGACCTCGTCGCACATGTCACCTCGACCTACTCGATCCCGGCACAAGAAGGCTAGAGGTATAAAATTACCTCCGAAGCAAGCAATTGAAAACATTCAGATTACGACGAGACGATTGACCCGCGCTTAATCTGCGGATAAGTAACCGCGCCTGCGGATAACGAACCTCACGCATGGCGCGCCCGGCAGTCGGGCGCTTCTGCCTAACGGATGCGGATATGAAAACCTTTTCTGCAAAACCCGCCGAGGTCGACAAGAAGTGGGTGATGATCGATGCCGACGGTCTTGTCGTCGGCCGGCTCGCTTCGATCGTGGCGCTGCGGCTGCGCGGCAAGCATAAGCCGACGTTCACCCCGCACGTCGATGACGGCGACAATGTCATCGTCATCAACGCCGCCAAGGCGGTTCTGACCGGCCGCAAGGTCGAGCAGAAGATCTACTACAAGCACACCGGCTATATCGGCGGCATCAAGGAGCGCACTGCGAAGTCGATCCTGGCGGGCCGCTATCCCGAGCGGATCGTCGAGAAGGCCATTGAGCGCATGCTGCCGCGCGGGCCGCTCGGCCGCCGCCAGCTCGGAAACTTGCGGGTCTACCCGTACGCCGACCATCCGCACGAAGCGCAGCAGCCGGAAAAAATCGATATTGCCGCCATGAACCGCAAGAATACGAGGACCGCGTAATGGCCGAGACGATGCAAACGCTCGAAGAGCTGTCGACGCTAAAACCCGCAGCGGCGCCACAGCCGCCCAAATACGTCCAGAAGCTCGATAAGCAGGGCCGCGCCTATGCCACCGGCAAGCGCAAAGATGCGGTCGCGCGCGTCTGGATCAAGATGGGCGCCGGCAACATCGTCATCAATACTCGGCCGGTGGAAACCTATTTTGCCCGGCCGGTGCTGCGCATGATGATCCAGCAACCGCTCGTTGCTGCGAACCGCCAAGGCCAGTACGACGTCGTCTGCACGGTCTCCGGCGGCGGACTCTCCGGCCAGGCCGGCGCGGTCCGTCACGGTCTGTCGAAAGCGTTGCTGCGGCACGAGCCCGATTTGCGCTCCGTGCTTAAGCGCGGCGGCTTTCTCACCCGCGACTCGCGCGTGGTCGAACGCAAGAAGTACGGCCGCGCCAAGGCGCGCCGCAGCTTCCAGTTCTCGAAGCGCTAGTTCGGCTCAGAAAAACGCCAGCGTCCGTATCTCGATGCTCTCGCGCGGGCGGGCGTGGGGTGGTGAAGTCGGATCCTCAAATGCGGTATGCGCGGTCCAGCGGGCGCGGCCGTCTTTCATCGAGTTCAAACACCTTGAATACGTAGGCCTCCTCGCGCCGCATGCGCGGGAACCAGAACCATTTATGCGCCGGATTGTACCTGATGGCGTAGGTCTGGCCGATACGGCCGGGAGCGCGCCGCTCCGACACGATCATGTCGTCCGGCGACAGCGTGTGGGCGTCGGCCATCGCCAGCGGGAAGGTCTCGACCGGATGGCGGATCGGCCGCCACACCTGGATGATGGCGAAGCGCCGCTTGAGCAGCTCCTCGGCCTCGTCCGGCAAGATATCGCGGACGCGTTGCGGCGCCGACCATTCGGTGTAGTCGTTATGCACGCGGCGCACCACTTCACGAATTTTCTTCGACTCGCGCAACTCGTCGTCGGCGGTGCGCAGCGTATGATCGAATACGACGACGCGCTTGGCGCCGCTCTCGGTTTTGATCAGCGCCTCCATCTCCGGATAGTAGACGCGCTTGATTTCGGTCTCATCGTAGAAATCGGCGACCTTGGTATCGTGACGGACGAAACGAAAGCCCTCTCGATCCAGCACAAAGTCTTTCGCCTGCGGACGGCCGTTGTGGATGACCACCCGGCGCGGGTCGGGCGTGCCGCCGTAGCGCCCGTCGCTGCCACCGGGAGTGGCGACGATGCTGAAAACCTTGGTGCCGTCGTCGACGATGTAATTGAGCGTGGCCTCGATCGTATCGGCAGCGGTGTCGAATTCTGCGGTGAGCGCCATCGGGAACTCCTGTGGTTCCCCTCTAATCTATGGCCGGATCGCATCGGCGTGAAGGGTCCTTAAAATCCAGCCGCAAAAGTTTACCGGCCGGCAAGCGTGTTCGCGAGCTTTCTCCCGGCGGTAACGCGTAGGGAACGCGTGGCGGCTAGCTTGCCGCGATCAGTCGTTGGCAGTGGCGCCATGCATCTCGATCTGCAAACTCTCTCCGTCGTGACGGTGTTCATCGCGGCGCTGCTTGGCGCGCTCCTGGTGTTCGCCGGCTTGCAGAACCGCAGCGTTCGCGCCCCGATGTGGTGGGGCGCGGCCCATATCGTCAACGCGAGCGGCTTCGCGCTGTTGACGTCGCGCGGCGCCGCGCCCAGCTTCGTGACCGTCGATATCGCCAATGCGCTCGTGCTGCTCGGTTACGGATTGACCTGGACCGGCGCACGAATTTTCGACGGCCGGCCGATCCGACCGTTCCTTGTGCTGCTGGCGCCGCTGAGCTGGATGCTGCTCTGCCGAATACCGGGGTTCGCCGATAATACGTCCGCCAGGATCATTTTCGGCTCGACGATGTTGGCGCTGCTCGCGCTGCTCACGGCGGAGGAGTTCTGGCGCGGCCGCGACGAGCCGCTGATGTCACGCTGGCCCGCGGTCGTCGTGCTGCTCGCACATGCCGCGGTCCTGCTCGCGCGGGTGCCGGCGATCTTGCTCAGTTCCACTTTCCGCAGCGATTTCGTGTTCAGCAACTTGTCGTTCGCGTTACTCGCCTTCGGTACGTTGCTGTTCACCGTCGTCATGGCGTTCCTGGAACTCAACATGACGAAGGAGCGCACCGAGCTCAAGCATAAGATCAATTCACTGGTCGATCCGTTGAGCGGGGTTGCCAATCGGCGCGCCTTCCTCGACGGCGCCGCCGGCCTATTGGCTCGGCAGGAAGGCGATCATGAACCGCTCGCGGTGCTGCTGTTCGATCTCGATCACTTCAAGCAAATCAACGACCGGTTCGGTCACGCGATCGGCGATGCGGTGCTGCAAAGCTTTGCCGGTTCGGCGACTCAAACGCTCGGCGCCGATATCCTATTTGCCCGCATCGGCGGCGAGGAATTCGCCTCCTGCATGCCGGTCGGCGACATTGACGAGGCTTACGCCATTGCCGATCGGGTGCGGCGCAATTTCGCCGCAGCGGCGGCTCGGTTCGGCAACGAGAACTTGTCGCCGAGCGTAAGTGTCGGCGTCGCGCTCGGATGCGATCCGAATGCCACGGTTACGGAATTGCTCGCGATCGTCGACCGGGCGCTGTATCGGGCCAAGGAACTCGGTCGCAATCGCGTCGAGATGGAAGTTCCGGCCACGACCGACGCGATCCCCGGTGCGCCATCGATTGTGCCGATCATCGGGCCGAATCGCGCTGCGGCCGCGCCCTCGGCCGGCCGGCGTTGGCGTATCGCATCGTAAGCGTTAGCGCATCGCATCGTAAGCTGGGGCTCGGGCCGCTCGCCGCGGCGAATCAATACGCAGTTCCGGCAAAATTCCAAGCGTCAAATTGCAATGCCCAAGATGTTGCGAACTATGGAATCAGGACATTTCAATTTTCAAAAGTTTTTTTGAGCAAACCTGCGCGATAGCCGACACACTCGGCAAAGCCTGATCAGCAAACGTTCAACGCGTCTCCAAAATCTGTGGTAGGTGGTTGTACCTACGAAGGTGAGGAGCATTACGTCCATGTTTGCACGCCTAGCGGAGGCGTCGACTTCGCTCGACATCGGCACGCTGTTTGTGATCGCGACCTGCGTGACCGCGCTGCTCGGTCTGTTCCTGTTGTTCGCCTGGATGCAGGACCGCATCCAAGCTCTTGCCTGGTGGGGGGCGGCGTATCTGATCGGCGGATTTTCCGGTGCGCTCTGGCAGCTCGGCAGCGCGGTGTCGCCGCCACTGCCGTCGTGGATCGCCGTCGCGCTGTTATTCATCGCGGTCGGCATGATTTGGAGCGCCGCGCGACTGTTCCACGGACGGCAGGTGAAGTGGGGCGCGATGTGCTTTGGCGCCGTTGTCTGGGCCGCGGCATCCATGTCGCCCGCGGTCCCGCACTCGCCGGCCGCGCGCATCATGGTCAGCTCGATGATCGTCGCGACCTATACGTTCCTGATCGCCACCGAGCTGTGGCGCGAGCGGCGAAAATCGCTGATCCGGCGCTGGCCGGCGCTGTTCGTTCCGATGCTGCACGGCGCCATCTTCCTGTTTCCGGTGGCGCTGGCGAGCCTCGGCGTCCGCAGCCTCGCGACCGGCTGGGTCGCGGTATTCGCGATCGAAGTCGTGCTTTACGTGGTCGGGGCCGCCTTTATCGTGCTGGTTTTGGCCAAGGACCGCGCCGTCAATCGCTACAAGGCGGCGGCAGAGACCGATCCATTGACCATGCTTCTCAATCGCCGCGGCTTCTTCGCGGCCGCCGCAGTGCTGATGGCCGGCAACGCGGCACGCAAAACACCGGTCAGCGTGCTCGCCTTCGACCTCGATCATTTCAAATCCATCAACGACCGGTTCGGACATAAGTCCGGCGATGCCATGTTGGATCTGTTCGCCAAAGTGGCGCGAATGACCATGCGTACCGAGGACGTCATCGGCCGGATCGGCGGTGAAGAATTCGTCGGGATCATCTCAGGTACGCTCGCCGAGGCCCAGATCGCCGCCGAGCGCGTGCGATCGGCATTCGAGAAAGCCGCCGTGGCGCCCGGCAGCCCGGAAATCCCAGCGACGGTGAGCGTCGGCGTCGCCTGCGGCTTGCCCCATGTCTCGATCGACGTGCTGATCGCCCGCGCCGATGCCGCGCTCTATCGGGCCAAGACAAACGGGCGCAACCGCGTCGAGCTGGACGGCGAGTTGATCTCGGCCGCGGCGGATCGCCTGGTCGATTGCCGCGCACAGATGAAACTGGCCGCGACACCTGCCGTTCAGGCGCTTACAGTTCCTATTCTGGTGCGGTGACGCGGCGGGCCGTCACGCCGGCGCCAATGAAAAGAAACAAAGAAAAGGGCGCCGAGGCGCCCTTAAGTTTGCATCGCTTACTGCAATGCCGGGAGGATACTCACGCCAGAACTTACGCCGAGTAGTACATTTCGAACTCGACCGGATGCGGGGTGTGCTCGAAGCGAATGATCTCGGTCATCTTCAGATCGACGTAAGCGTCGATGAAGTCGTCGTCGAACACGCCGCCGGCTTTAAGGAAGCCGCGGTCCTTATTGAGCTCTTCAAGCGCTTGGCGAAGCGAGCCGCACACCGTCGGGATTTTTTTCAGCTCCTTCGGCGGCAGATCGTAAAGGTCCTTATCGACGGCTTCGCCCGGATCCAACTTGTTCTTGATGCCATCGAGACCGGCCATCAGCATCGCCGCGAACGCGAGATACGGATTGGCAAGCGGATCGGGGAAACGCACTTCGACGCGCTTGGCCTTCGGATTGGTCGTGTAAGGAATGCGGCACGATGCCGAGCGGTTGCGCGCCGAATAGGCGAGCAACACCGGCGCTTCGAAGCCCGGCACCAGCCGTTTGTAGGAATTCGTCGACGGATTGGTGAAGGCGTTGATCGCCTTGGCGTGCTTGATGATGCCGGCGATGTATTGCAGGCAGGTCTCCGAAAGGTCGGAATATTTATTGCCGGCGAATACCGGCTTGCCGCCTTTCCAGATCGACTGGTGGCAGTGCATGCCTGAGCCGTTGTCGCCGTAGACCGGCTTCGGCATGAAGGTCGCGGTCTTGCCGTAGACCTGCGCGACCTGGCTGATGCAGTATTTGTAGATCTGCAGCCGATCGGCCATCACCGTCAGCGGCGAGAATTTCAGGCCGAGTTCGTGCTGGGCGGAAGCCACCTCGTGGTGGTGCTTTTCGACCGCGCAGCCCATGCGCGCCATGGCGGCGAGCATTTCCGAGCGCATGTCCTGCACCGAATCCTGCGGCGGCACCGGGAAGTAGCCCTTCTTGGTCCACACGCGGTGGCCGAGATTGCCGCCCTCGTATTCGGTGTCGGAGTTGCTCGGGAATTCCACCGAGTTCGAGCTTGAAGCCGGTATTGTAGGGCTCGGCCTTGTAGCGCACGTCGTCGAACACGAAGAATTCGGCCTCCGGCCCGAAATAGACCGTGTCGCCGACGCCCATTGACTTGACCATGCCCTCGGCGCGCTTGGCGATGCCCCGTGGATCGCGAGAGTAGGGCTCGCCCGTCGTCGGCTCGAGCACGTCGCAGACCAGCACGAGCGTGGTCTCGGCGAAAAACGGATCGATGCAGGCGGAACCGGGATCCGGCATCAGGCACATGTCGGATTCGTGGATCGCCTTCCAGCCGGCGATCGACGAGCCGTCGAACATCATGCCTTCGGCGAAAGTCTCTTCCTCGATCTGGCTGATGTCAAAAGTGACGTGTTGCCACTTGCCGCGCGGATCGGTGAAGCGGAAATCGGCGTATTTTACGTCGCCGTCCTTGATCATTTTCATGACATTCTTTGGCGTCGTCATGGGATGAGTACCTTTCGTGGTGCTGTTGGATGCCTCGGCGCACTGGCTCAATTCTGCTCACGACCGGCCGGCGTCAGCAGACGGACCAGCAATTTAGATGGCGTCTACTCCGGATTCCCCCGTTCTGATCCGGATGGCTTCTTCGATATTTGAGACGAAAATTTTTCCGTCACCGATCCGCCCGGTTTGGGCGGCGCGACGGATCGCTTCGATTGCCTTTTCAACCAAGTCGTCACCAAGCACTATTTCGATCTTCACTTTGGGAAGAAAATCGACCACGTATTCGGCGCCGCGGTAGAGTTCCGTGTGCCCTTTTTGGCGCCCAAACCCCTTGGCTTCGGTGACCGTTATTCCTTGAAGCCCCACTTCTTGAAGCGCCTCCTTCACTTCATCGAGTTTGAACGGCTTGATGATCGCCTCGATTTTTTTCATCGCGTCTCGTCTCCCGGCTCCTTGATGAGCAGAATCATCCTCGGAACCGAGCCTTGGTTAGCAGGTCCCGTGCCAAGGGCTTTCGCACCCGAAAACCGCAATAAGATCAGGGCGCTATGACGCGGTTGGACCCTGTCTGCGGGGCCTCGCCAAAGGCCTTCGCTGCTAAACTAGGCATGTTGCCTATAATTTCGTCAACGATCTACGCGAACAGTGGCGCGAAGGATCGCGTGATATTCGCCAAACGGCGCATTCGCTATTGTGCGACCGGTCATGATCGAGATCCTCAGCACCGTCGAGATGGCGCAAGCCGACCGGTTGGCAATCGCCGGCGGCGTTGCGGGCATCGCGCTCATGGAGAGTGCCGGCACGGCGGTTGCCGAGGCGGTTGCGGCGCGCCGGTCCGCCGCCTGCCGCGTCGTTGTGGTTGCCGGGCCCGGTAATAACGGCGGCGATGGCTTTGTCGCGGCGCGGCTGCTCGCCGCGCGCCGCTACCCGGTGGACGTATTGCTGGTCGGCGAGCCGAGCAGGCTCAAGGGCGACGCCGCGCTCGCCGCAAAAAAGTGGAACGGTCCGATCGTGCCTGCCACACCCGGCGGACTCGATGGCGCCGATCTCGTCGTCGACGCGCTGTTCGGCGCCGGCCTCGACCGGCCGGTCGAGGGGCTCGCACGCGCGATGATCGAAGCGATGAATGCACACACCGCGCCGGTAGTCGCCGTCGATCTGCCGAGCGGCATCAACGGCACGTCGGGAGCGGTGATGGGCGCCGCGGTAAACGCGGCTCGCACGGTCACGTTCTTCCGCAAGAAACCCGCGCATCTGTTGCTTCCCGGCCGGCTCCACTGCGGCCCCGTTGCCGTGGCCGATATCGGCATTCCCGGCTCGGTCCTCGCTCATATCGCTCCGCAAACCTTCGAGAACGTGCCGGCACTCTGGCGCGCGGGCTTCCCGGTGCCGCAACATGAGGGGCACAAATACAGCCGCGGTCATGCGGTGGTCGTTTCCGGTCCGTCGTGGTCGACGGGGGCGGCAAGGCTCGCGGCTCGCGGAGCGTTGCGTGCGGGGGCTGGACTGGTGACCATCGCCAGCCCGCGCGAGGCCTTGGCGGTCAATGCCGCGGCCAGCCTCGCCGTGATGGTGCGACCGGTCGACGGCGCGGCCGAACTCGCAACGTTCCTCGCCGACCACCGTTTGAATGCGCTGGCCCTCGGTCCAGGCCTTGGTGTGAACGAGGCGAGCTGCGAACTCGTTCTGACGGCGCTCTCTGGCGACCGAGCCGTCGTGCTCGATGCCGATGCGATTACAAGCTTTGCGAAGGCGCCGCAGCGCCTCGCCGCGGCACTGAAAGCGCGGTCCGGCAAGGCCACGCTCTTGACGCCACATGAAGGTGAATTCTCAAGATATTTCTGGGTATTGGACGAGCGAACTAAAGCTGGATCGAAACTTGAGCGAACCCGCTTGGCGGCGAAAATCACCGGCGCAACCGTGTTACTCAAGGGGGCCGATACGGTGGTTGCGGCAGCCGACGGCCGGGCCTCGATTGCGGCTAACGCACCGGCCTTCCTCGCCACCGCCGGCGCCGGCGACGTCCTGACGGGCATTGCGACCGGCCTATTGGCCCAAGGCATGCCGGCCTTTGAGGCGGCTTCGGCCGCGGTATGGCTCCATGGCGAAGCCGCCAAGGCGTTTGGCCCCGGCCTCATTTCCGAGGATTTACCGGAAATGCTGCCGCGGGTTTATCGCGCGCTACTGGCGTAAAATCCGCGGGCTGGCCGGCGCACAGTCACGGCCTATTTTTGTAGTGGTCTGCGGCTTTTGCATGATATAAGCCGCGCCACCGGGCCGCCCTGCGCGTCGCGGGCGTGGCGGAATTGGTAGACGCGCGGGATTTAGGTTCCCGTGACGAAAGTCGTGGGGGTTCGAGCCCCTCCGCCCGCACCAGCCGGGCGGTTTTTCCAAAACTTGGCCGGGATGCGCTCGATATTGGGCCGTGAAGAGTAGTGCCGATGCAGGTGACTGAAACTGCGGCCGCGGGTCTCAAGCGCGAATACCGCGTCGTCGTCCCCGCCACCGATCTGGAAGCCAAGGTCAACGAACGGCTCGACGACCTCAAGGGCCGCGTGCAGCTGCGGGGTTTTCGGCCGGGCAAGGTGCCGGTCGCGCATCTCAAGCGCCTCTACGGCAAGTCGGCGATGGCCGAAGTCATCGAAGCGGCCGTCCGCGAGGCCAATACCAAAATCGTCAACGACTACGGCTTTAAGCTCGCCACCGAGCCCAAGGTGGTGTTGCCCTCGGACGAGGGCGCGGTCGAGGGCGTTATCGCCGGTAAATCCGACCTTGCCTATACGGTCGAGATGGAGATCGTGCCGCCGATCACTCTTGCCGATTTCAAAGCCATCAAGCTCGAACGGCTCAGCGCTGCGGTAGCGGATGCCGAGATCGATCAAGCCCTGCAGACGATTGCCGAGCAGAACCGGCCATTCGTCGCCAAGGCCGAAGCGGCGGAAAAGGACGACCGCGTCACGGTGTCGTTTCAGGGCACCATAAACGGGGAAACCTTCGAGGGCGGCTCCGGCGAGGACGTGCCCATACTGCTCGGCTCGGGCCAATTCATTCCGGGATTCGAAGACCACCTTATCGGCATCAAAACCGGCGAAAGCCGCACCTTCGACGTCAATTTTCCGGCGAATTATCCGGCAACCGCCGTCGCCGGCAAGGACGCGACCTTTGCAGTTACGGCGAAGGCGGTGGAAGCACCCGGCGCGATCATCACGGACGACGCGTTCGCCAAGACACTCGGGTTGGAATTGCTGGCCAAATTGCGCGACGCGCTACGCGAACGTATTGAGCGCGAGCACGCGGCCGCGTCACGCCAAAAGATTAAGCGCGCACTCCTCGATCAGCTCGATGCGGGCCACAAATTCGACCCGCCGCCGACGCTGGTCGAAGAAGAATTCAATAACGTCTGGCAGACGATTGAGAACGACCTCAAGCAGCAGGGTCGCAGCTTTGCGGACGAAGGAACGACCGAGGAGAAAGCCCGTCTGGACTACCGCGCCATCTCCGAACGGCGGGTGCGGCTCGGTCTCGTCCTTGCGGAAATCGGCGAGAAAAACAACATCAAGGTCACCGACGAGCAGTTGAGCCAAGCCGTCGTCGCACAAGCTAGAATGGTCCCCGGCCAAGAGCAGCGGGTGTGGGACTATTATCGCAATAATCCGGGCGCACTCGCCGCTCTGCGCGCCCCGATATTCGAGGACAAGGTCGTCGATTTCCTGCTCGAGCTCGTTGGCGTCACGGAGAAGCAGGTTTCGCGGGAAGAATTGTTCAAGGAAGACGAGGATTGAGCTGGCGGGTTCCACCTCTTGTTACCGCGATTTGTACGCCTATCTGCGCTAGCTGCATAAATGGACGGCCGTGCTCGATCGCGCGGCGGTCTCAACCCGCCGGCTTCGACAAGCCGACCGACTCAAGCCACATTGAGCGGACAGATTGCTCCCCCAGTGACCAGGTGACCCATGCGCGACCCGACTGAGACTTACATGCAGCACCTCGTCCCCATGGTGGTCGAACAGACCAACCGCGGGGAGCGGGCCTATGACATCTATTCGCGCCTACTCAAAGAGCGGATCATCTTCATCACCGGTCCGATCGAAGACGGCATGGCCTCGCTTATCGTGGCCCAGCTGTTGTTCCTCGAGGCGGAGAATCCGAAGAAAGAAATCTCGATGTACATCAATTCGCCGGGTGGGGTCGTGACCTCGGGCTTGGCGATTTATGACACGATGCAATTCGTTCGCCCCCCCGTATCGACGCTCTGCACCGGGCAGGCGGCTTCGATGGGCTCGCTGCTGCTCGCCGCCGGCGCCAAGGACCTGCGCTTCGCGCTGCCCAATGCCCGTATCATGCTGCATCAGCCTTCGGGCGGGTTCCAAGGCCAAGCGACCGACATCATGCTGCACGCTCAGGAGATCCTGAACCTGAAGCGGCGTCTGAACGAAATTTACGTCAAGCATACCGGCCAGCCGCTGAAGAAGATCGAGGATGCGCTGGAACGCGACATGTTCCTGACCTCCGACATGGCCAAAGAGTTCGGCGTGATCGACAAGGTAATCGAAAAGCGGCCTGAGGAACCGGGCCTGAAGACGGAGCCCATCCTCAAGGGGGTGACCTAGCAGGGTACCCCGCTGCCACGAAATGGGCCGATTTGCCGGCCCAAAGCGGGGTCCCGAGCCGCGGGTCAAGCGTTTTCTCGGCTGTGTGATCCAGAAAACACACTGGTACAAAGTCGCGTTATCGTTAATGGATTCTTGGTTGGCACGCAGTTAGCATGTCCGCTTGTGTCGTGTGACGGACTGTTGGCACTTGGGCGACCGGTTTGGGCGCAGGACGTGGTGGGTGCTACGGAATTTTAGCGCTGTACTTAGTAAGATATAGAGTTGAAGTGCTGCGCTGGCGAAGACGGAGACTGGAATGAGCAAGGTTGGCGGCGGCGACTCCAAGAACACGCTCTATTGCTCGTTCTGCGGCAAGAGCCAGCACGAGGTGCGCAAGCTTATCGCCGGGCCGACCGTCTTCATTTGCGACGAGTGCGTCGAACTATGCATGGACATCATCCGCGAGGAGAACAAATCCTCGCTGGTGAAGTCGCGCGACGGCATCCCGACGCCGCGGGAAATCCGGAAGGTCCTCGACGATTACGTGATCGGCCAGGACCACGCCAAAAAGGTGCTCTCGGTCGCCGTGCACAATCACTACAAGCGGCTCAATCACCAGAGCAAACACAACGACGTCGAGCTGGCGAAGTCGAACATTTTGCTGATCGGTCCGACCGGCTCGGGCAAGACGCTGTTGGCGCAGACGCTGGCGCGCATCCTCGATGTGCCGTTCACGATGGCGGATGCGACTACGCTGACTGAAGCCGGCTATGTCGGCGAGGACGTCGAGAACATTATCTTGAAGCTGTTGCAGTCGGCCGACTACAATGTCGAGCGCGCGCAACGCGGCATCGTCTATATCGACGAAATCGACAAGATATCGCGCAAGTCCGACAATCCCTCGATTACCCGCGACGTGTCGGGCGAGGGCGTGCAGCAGGCGTTGCTCAAGATCATGGAAGGCACGATCGCGAGCGTGCCGCCGCAGGGCGGCCGCAAGCATCCGCAACAGGAATTCCTCCAAGTCGACACCACGAACATTCTGTTCGTGTGCGGCGGCGCATTCGCCGGGCTGGAAAAGATCATCTCTGCGCGCGGCCGCTCCACCTCGATCGGCTTCGCCGCCAGGGTGGCGGCGCCGGAGGATCGCAAACAGGGCGAGATTTTCCGCGAAGTCGAGCCCGAGGATTTGTTGAAATACGGACTCATTCCGGAATTCGTCGGCCGGCTTCCGGTTGTTGCGACGTTGGAAGATCTCGACGAACCCTCGCTCAAGCGCATCCTGACCGAGCCGAAGAACGCGTTGGTCAAGCAATACCAACGCATGTTCGAGATGGAGACGGTGGACCTCACGCTTGCCGATGAGGCTCTTTCCGCAATCGCGCGCAAGGCGATCGACCGCAAGACCGGCGCCCGCGGCCTGCGCTCGATCATGGAGAGCATCCTGCTCGACACCATGTTCGATCTGCCGAGCCTCGAAGGCGTCGAGGAGGTCGTGATCTCGAAAGAGGTCGTCGAGGGCAGCGCCCGGCCGCTCTATATCTATGCCGACCGGTCCGATCGCACCGCCGAGAGCGGCGGAGCGAGCGCCTGACGGGTGAGCGGAATCAGCACCCGCGATTCGGTGTGCGGCTCCCGGCTCCGCCTTCGCGGCGCGCAAATTTGCGCCAAAAATCGGCCTTTCTTGACACGCCCGCGACGCGACGCCACCTATAGTATGCAGTTCGTCGTCACAGCGCAGCCAGCGGGTCCCGATGGGCGTGCATAACAATAAGGAAGTGGGGCCATGACAAGTGCCGCCAAACCCAAGCCGCTCCTGATGGCCGGTGAAAGCCGGGCCTATCCGGTGCTCCCTTTGCGGGACATCGTTGTCTTCCCGCACATGATCGTTCCGCTCTTCGTCGGCCGCGAGAAGTCGATCAAGGCGCTCGAAGAAGTCATGCGTTCGGACACGTTCATCCTGCTCGCGACGCAGAAGAACGCCTCCGACGATGAACCGGCAACCGATGCAATTTACACCGTCGGCACGCTGGCGAGCGTGCTGCAGCTGCTCAAATTGCCCGACGGCACCGTGAAGGTCCTGGTCGAGGGCGCGGCGCGCGCGCAAGTCAAGCAATACACCGACCGCGAGGACTATTTCGAGGCGGAAGCGATGGTGCTCGCGGATTCCCCGGGCGATCAGGTCGAGGCCGAAGCGCTTGCGCGCTCGGTCGTCAACGAATTCGAAGGCTACGTGAAGCTCAACAAGAAAGTGTCGCCGGAAGTTGTCGGCGTGGTCCAGCAGATCGAGGACTATGCCAAGCTCGCCGACACCGTCGCGTCGCACCTTGCGGTAAAGATTCCCGACAAGCAGGTGATCCTTGAGACACCGACGGTCACCGCGCGGCTGGAAAAGGTGCTCGGGCTGATGGAGAGCGAGATCTCGGTCCTGCAAGTCGAGAAGCGCATCCGCACGCGCGTCAAGCGTCAGATGGAGAAGACGCAGCGCGAGTACTACCTCAACGAGCAGATGAAGGCGATCCAGAAGGAATTGGGCGACGAGGACGGCAAGGACGAACTCGCCGAGCTCGAAGAGAAGATCAAGCGCACCAAGCTTTCGAAGGAGGCGCGCGAGAAGGCGCAACACGAGATCAAGAAGTTGCGGCAGATGTCGCCGATGTCGGCGGAAGCCACCGTCGTGCGCAACTATCTCGACTGGCTATTGTCGATCCCGTGGAACAAGAAGTCAAAGGTCAAGAAGGATCTCACGCTGGCCGAGCAAATCCTCGAGGCCGATCATTTTGGCCTCGAAAAGGTCAAGGAGCGTATCGTCGAATATCTCGCGGTGCAGCAGCGCGCCAATAAACTGACCGGGCCGATCCTGTGCCTGGTCGGTCCGCCCGGCGTGGGCAAGACGTCGCTCGGCAAATCGATCGCGAAAGCGACCGGGCGCGAGTTCGTGCGCGTGTCGCTCGGCGGCGTGCGCGACGAGGCCGAAATTCGCGGCCATCGGCGGACCTATATCGGCTCGATGCCGGGCAAGGTCATTCAGTCGATGCGCAAGGCGAAGACCTCGAATCCGCTGTTCCTGCTCGACGAGGTCGACAAGATGGGCGCCGATTTCCGCGGCGATCCGTCATCGGCGTTGCTTGAAGTGCTCGACCCCGAGCAGAACCACGCCTTCAACGATCATTATCTCGAGGTCGACTACGATCTGTCCCACGTGATGTTCATCACCACGGCGAATACGCTCAATATTCCGCCGCCGCTGATGGATCGCATGGAGATCATCCGCATCGCCGGCTATACCGAGGACGAGAAAGTCGAGATCGCGCGCAAGCACCTCATTCCGCACGCGATCGTCAAACACGGTCTCGATCTGAAGGAATGGTCTGTCGACGACGAAGCCTTGCTCACGATCATTCGCCGTTACACCCGCGAAGCGGGCGTCCGCAACCTCGAGCGCGAACTGTCGACCCTGATCCGCAAGGCGGTGAAGGAACTCACCATCTCGAAGAAGCAATCGGTCCAGGTCACCGATAAGACGCTTCCCGATTATCTCGGCGTGCCGAAATTCCGCTACGGCGAGGTCGAGGACGTGGATCAGGTCGGCGTGGTCACCGGGCTTGCCTGGACCGACGTCGGCGGCGAGCTCCTCACCATCGAAGCGGCCATGATGCCCGGCAAGGGTAAGATGACCGTCACCGGAAATCTGCGCGACGTGATGAAGGAATTGATCTCGGCGGCGGCGTCTTATGTCCGCATGCGGTCGGCCGCTTTCGGCATCGAGCCGCCGGCGTTCGATAAGCGCGACATCCACGTCCACGTGCCGGAAGGCGCGACGCCGAAGGATGGTCCGTCCGCGGGCGTCGCCATGGTCACCGCGATCGTGTCGGTGATGACCGGCATTCCGGTGCATCGCGACGTGGCGATGACCGGAGAGATCACGCTGCGTGGCCGCGTGCTACCGATCGGCGGCCTCAAGGAGAAACTCCTTGCCGCGCACCGCGGCGGCATCAAGACCGTCCTCATTCCGGAAGAGAACGCCAAGGATCTGGTCGAGATCAACGACAGCATCAAGAGCGGTTTGGACATCATTCCGGTGTCGCGTATGGACGAGGCGCTGACGCGGGCGCTCACGCGTATGCCCGAGGCGATCGTGTGGGAGGAGGCGACGGCAAAGCCCGTCGATGTTCCCGACCCGGTGGTGGAGGAAGATTCCTCCGGCCTTACCGCCCACTGAACGCAGCTGCGACAGTTGCAGACGGCGCCCCACGCGGCGCCGTCTTTTTATGTGCGAGCGCATTACGGCGGCTACGGCGTTATCGATTTTTTAGCCATGTCGGTGTCGACTACGCACCGGGCATTCCACACTCGTGTATCGTGGCATAGCCCGCTGGAGGGTGCCACGTGACGACCCGCTTCGCTCGCCCCATTAAATCCCGTCGGCGTGCCGGCAACGGCTCACGCCAGATCCTCGTCGTCGTGATCGTGATCGGGGCCATGCTTGCGCTCGGCGCGCTGGCGACCGACCAATATGTGACGGCGGCAAAACACCCGACCGGGGCTGCGGTCGAAGCGTCGAATGACGACGACATCTATACCGGCTCGATCCTCTACATGCCCGATACGAGCAATGTCTGTCATCAATGGCTGTTCAACAATCAGAGCGGCCGGTTCACCGACAGCGGCAATGTCAATTGCGAGCAGGCCGCCTACCAGGGGCTCGACGGCCCGAAGCGATGGTCGGCCGCAAGAATTCGGGTCATCAGCACCGGGTTCCGCGATCACTAGCGGATCGTGGTAGATTTTGCTGCGCGCTCGCTGAAAAACGTTTGGCCACGCGCGCGACTTTCGCTACATTTTAATTACGGGAGAGCGGTTCCGGCGTCGTGCGGGCGGCGCCGGGCAATAGCAAAACAGTTGGGGGACGCGTGTACAAACCCATTCATCCGCTGGCCGGATGCATCGTGCTTGCCTCTGTTGCGGTCGGTATATCGAGCGCGGCTGCGGCGGCCGACGATTTTCCGCTCGCCGGAAATTACACGCAGAACGTCGCTTGCAAGGGCGACGGCAGCGATTCTGTGGCGGCCAAAGTGTTGATCTCAGCCCAGGAGATCATCTCCAATGTCGGCGTCTGCACCATCCTCGATACGAAGAAGGATGGCGACAGCTATGCGGCGCATGTCGAATGCAAGTTCCCGAGCGGACCGCTGATGGGCAACATTACGTTCACACCGCGCCCCGACAACACGGTCGAATTCATCGATCGCGACATGACTTACAAGGCGGTGCTGTATCGTTGCCCGAACGCGGCGCCTGCCGCCGCGGCGGCCGACAAATAATTTGAATTTCGCGGCTGACCTTAGCCGCCGAACAGGAAGGATCCAAAATGAGCTTTTATCAGGGCCTGCAGGCGGAATCGGTAACGTTCCACGGCCACAACGGCGACCGGGGCGATGCTTATTACGCGCGTCCGTCGCGCGCCGGAAAATTCCCGGGTATTGTCGTAATCCATCACCTGCCGGGTTGGGACGAATGGATCATGGAAGTCGTGCGCAAGTTCGCACATCACGGTTATACGGCTATCTCGCACCATCTTTATTTTCGTGAAGGCGAGGGCAGCCCGGACGATATCGGCGCGCGGGTGCGCGCGGCCGGCGGCGTGGCGGACGCGCAGGTCGTGGGCGACACCGCGGGTGCGATGGCCTATCTGCGCGCGCAGTCGAACAGCAACGGTAAAATCGGCGTCATCGGCTTCTGCTCCGGCGGCCGTCATTGTTATCTCGCCGCCTGCACATTGCCGGGCATCGATGCCGCAGTCGATTGCTGGGGTGGTAATGTCATCGTCGACGATCCGAAACTCCTCAACGACAAGCGTCCGGTTGCGCCGATCGATCTCACCGCGAAAATGAGTTGTCCGCTGCTTGGCATTTTCGGCAACGACGATGCAAATCCAACCGCCGATCAGGTCAACCGCACCGAGGCGGTGCTCAAGAAGCTCGGTAAGAACTACGAGTTTCATCGCTACGACGGTGCCGGACATGCGTTCTTCAATACGTTCCGCGACGCCTATCGGCCCGATCAAGCGCTGGACGGCTGGAAGAAGGTGTTTGCCTTCTACAATCGCTATCTGGGCGCCACGGCGACCAGCATCGCGGCGGAGTGACAGGAGAAAGCCATGTGCTCTTATATCGTCGAAAAAGCCGCGCTGGTCGGCAGCGCCAAAGGCCGCAAGGGCTGGATGCGGATCGACACCGCGAATGTGTATTTCGACCATCCCTATTACTCGACGCTCGACCATGTGCTCGCCATCGATTTCACCAATGAAGGCGAAGGCGGACGCGACCGCGTCGCGGTCGAGCTTTCCGCCGATTCGGCGCGTGCGCTGGTCGGGCGCATCCTTGCCGCATTGGCGAGCGGCGAGGCCGCGCATGCCGCGGCGGTGGCGATTGCAGCGGAATAAGGCGCGCGCCTAACGTACGCCGCCGGCGTTCACGACGGGGCCGGTGTATTTCTCGAAACGCTTGCGCAGTTCGACGATCTTCGGCTGATCGGTCAGGAAGGCGCGATAGTCGTTGATGATCTTGTAGGAGAAAATCGGCTTGTAACCGGCTGGCGGCGGCACGTCGCTGCGTCCGGACCACGTTTCGGTGGCGATTTGCTGCGCCGGCTCCAGGAGCCAAGTCAGGAACAATTTGGCCGCGTTGGTGTGCGGCGCATTTTTAAAGATCGCGCCGGTCAGCGGCCAGAACGGCGTTGCGTCGACGGTGGGGAAATGGGAGTCCACTGGCATTTTCTGTTTTTTCAGCACCGTGGTGATGTTGTGGATCGAATCGAAGGTGACCAGATTTTGGCCGGAGCCGATACTGCGTTGCTCGCCGAGATGACCCTGAATGAAGTTCGGCTTCGCGGCCATGTATTTGTCCATGTAGCTCCAGCCGTATTTTTGCACGATGTGGTAGAACACCCATAACGTGACGTCGTCGTCTGCCGGATAGGCGGTGACGATTTTTCCCTGGAATTGCGGTTTGAGGAAATCGAGCGCCGAGTTCGGTATGTCGGCCGTGGCGACCTTTTCGGTGTTGTACATGTAGGGGACGGCGTTGACCATGGTCGCCCAGAAGGCGCCGTCGCGGTCCTTAAAGCTCGCGTCGATGTGGTCGAAGCCGGCGGGCTTGAAGTCGATCAGCCGGCCGTCGGCTTTCCAGCGCACGAAGTCGGCGATGGTCTGTAAAATCGCGGCGTCGACTTCGAGCTTGCCGGCGGTGATCTGTGCGTCAATCTTTTTGTCGAGCACGTTGGAGAAGCCGCCGCTGATCGAGATGTTGATGCCGGGGTAGCGTTCGTTGAACACTTTCGCCATGGCCTCCCAGGGCGCCGTCGGACCGCCGACATAAAGCACAAAGGCGCCTTCGCCTTTTGCCTTGGCATAGAGATCGTCGAGCGACTGTGCGCCGGCGGGCAGCGCGCCCAGCGTAAACAGGCCCAGCGCCGCTGCAAGCCTGGCGAGCCGGATGGTCATGATCGGTCCTCCCATGGTTTTGCAAGGATCATTGACCGGTGTGCCTGCAAATACAAGCGGCAGGCGCGTGCAGTAATTTGTCGTCTCGCCAAGGCTGCCGGTGTCATGCTAACGGAGGCATGCCGGAACCGTGGCCTGCTTTTGCGCGCGCCATGATTGATGAGGAAAAACGCCCAATGAAAATGATCGCCTATCTTCTCGCCATTATTTGCGCCATCGTCGCCGTGATGTACTACACGATGCAGGCCGGCTCATTGCCAACATTCATGCCGGGCTACAGCGAAGGCTCGACGCACATTCACCACTTGCATGCCTACGCTGCCCTCGTCGCGGCGGTCGTACTGTTTGGGATCGGTTGGTTTTCCGGCCGGCGGTGATATTTTTTCGTCATCGACACAATACGCTTCATGGCCTCTGCTCCCGCGATACCGCGCCGCCGGCGGCCGCCGCTGCATTGGAAACTGGCCGTTTCCGCCCGCAAGCGCTGGCATCGGCTGCGGCGCTTATGGCGGCCGGATCGCAAGGTTGAGGACTGCTGGTATTTCGGCGCGCACTTTAAGGTTGCTCCGAATGATGTGATCGGTCACGAAATGCTGCTGCAGCGTTTCGAGTGGCTGCAAATTCCGGCAATGCTGCAAGCGTGCCGCGAACTGAAGCCGGCAGCCTTTATCGACATCGGTGCGAATTTCGGCCTCTATACCTGCATCATCGGCCGGCAAAAGCTGGCGGAGCGGTTGATCGCTTTCGAACCCAATCGCGCAGTGGTCGAATGCTTGCGGACGCATCTCGTTCTCAACGGCATCGCCGGCGTCGAAATCCACGAAACCGCCGTCGGCGCAACCTGGCAAAAGGCGGCGCTCTCGCTCGGCGCGCCGGGTTTCGACGCTCTATCGAGCGTCGTGCCGGCTCATCCTGGCGGTTACGAGATCGAGGTCGTTTCGCTCGATGAGACGCTTTCCTTCGCCGGCAAACCGCTGGTCGTCAAGATCGACGTTGAAGGCTACGAGCTTGAAGTTTTGGCCGGGGCTAAAAATCTGTTCACCCGAAATTACGGCTACGCGCAGATCGAGTTCTTCGAGCAGCCGCGCGCCGGCGCGGTCATCGACATGATGGCGCAATTCGGCTGGACGATGGCCGATCACATCGTCGACGATCTGATATTTCGGCGCGGTGGAGCATGATTTAGAAAAGTGGTCCCCGGTTTTTGGAACAGATCACGCTCCGATAACTATCAACGCTCGCCGCGCACTTTGCGCTGCACCCGTTCGTCGAACCGCGCCACGCTGACAACCACCCGCTGATGGGTGCCGCCGCCGATCGGCTCGAATTCGTCGCGCGCTTCGACGCGGAACGTTACGGTGCGGCCTTCAAGCCGCAACACCTCGGCGGTCGCGATAACCCGCAGGCCGACCGGGGTTGCCGCCGTATGGCTGACGTCGAGATGGCTACCGAGGCTCTGGTGGCCGGCCGGTAGAAGGTGTTCGATTGCCGCCAGCGCCGCGGCCTCGATCACGTTGATCATCACGGGTGTCGCCAGCACCGCGATCCGCCCGGACCCGACGAACGGCGCCGTATGCTCGGGTCCGACCAGGATTTCAGCCGTGCCGGTCAGGCCGGGCCTGATCCCGGCAAGGACACTGCTGATGCGGGGAGGGGAATCCATGCCGCTTTATAGCGCCAATTTGCGCCATGGTCTGGCGCGGAACGGTGCTAATATCCCGCCCCGACAGTCAGGGGGATAACGCCATGCTTCGCTACGTCTATCGCTGCGTCTTTTTGGCCGCCATGCTGATCGCCATGCTGCCGAGCGCCCCTTCGTTTGCGGTGTCGGCGAAGGAGAAAATGGCGACGTGCAAGTTCGGCGCCGACGACCAGAAACTGCAAGGCGCGGCGCGCGCGAAGTTTATGAAGAATTGCATGGCCAACAGGAACGATCCGCGCGGTCCCGCCGCGGGCGCTGCGCCTGCATCCGGCGCGCCGGCGCCCGCCGCAGGCGGCGCGCCGCCGCCGAAGCAATAACCATAGCCGGGCCGATCGCGCGGCGCACGACAAAGCTGACGGCCGCGCATAAAATAATACCGACAAAAGGGGAGGAGCCGATGACGATACAAACCGCTGCAGGAGCCAAGAGCCATTTCCGGCGCGGCTGGATCTACGTTCTGACGCTGGCGCTGGTCACGATCAATTACATGGATCGTTCGGCGCTCGGCATCGTGGCGCAGTCGGTGCGCGGGGAATTCAAGCTTTCGCCGGTCGAGATGGGTTACCTGTTCTCGTCCTTCCTGTGGACCTATGTGATTTGCCTCTTGCCGATCGGCATCCTGCTCGACCGTTTTTCGGCGCGGAACATCAATTCCATCGGCATCACGCTGTGGTCGCTGGCCATGGCGGCGACCGCCGGCGTGTGGAGCTTTGCCACGCTGATCGTCGCCCGCATGGTCATGGGCGCGGGCGAGGCCACATCGATTCCATCTTGCGGCCGAATCGTGCGCGAATGGATGCCGGCGCAGGAGCGCGGCGTCGCCAGTGTCGTGTGGAGCGCCGGCAGTTTCGTCGGCCCGGCGCTCGGCGCCATCATCACGGCGTCGATTGCCAGCGCCTGGGGCTGGCGCGCGGCCTTCGTCATCCTCGGCGTGCTCGGTTTCGTGTGGTTGGCGTGCAATCTGACCTGGTTCGACCGGCCCGAGAAGGTGAGCTGGCTTTCGGCGGACGAACGCAAAAAAATCGTCACCGAGCGCTCCGCCGGCTCGCCAGACGGGATCGGCATGCACGGCAGCCCAGGCGTGGTGCTGGAACTCCTGAAATCGCCGTCGCAATGGGGCGCGATGATCGCGCAAGCCTCCGGCATCTATACTCTTTACCTGTTGCTGTTCTGGCTGCCGAGTTATTTGCAGGACACCAAGCACCTCACCATCATGAAGACCGGCCTCTATACCGCGGTGCCCTGGGCGATCGCGGTGCCGGTCAGCATCGTCATCGGGCTGGTCAGCGACCGGCTGTTGCAGAACGATACGCTCCTTGCCGGCGGCCGGCGCGCCATCGTCATCGCCTGCATCCTGCTCGCCGCCGTGATCGTGTTCGTGCCGTTCACCGACGATACGACGCTGATCCTGACGCTGTTCGCGCTGTCGCTCTCCGGCATCAACGCCATGATCTCGCTCAACCTGTCGCTGGTGACCGACCTCGTGCACCGCGGCCAAGACGTCGGCAAGGCGATAAGTCTGGCGATCCTGAGCGGCAATCTGTGCGGCCTGCTGGCGCCGATCGTGACCGGCTATGTCGTCGCCGGCCTCGGCTCCTACGATTGGGCGCTATGGATCGCCGGCATTCTCCTGATCATCGGCGCCATCGCACTCGGCACCATGACGCGCAGCGTCATTCTGCCGGCGTCGGCAATCGCGGCGGCGCCGCGCGCGGCCTGAAATTCGATCGCATAAAGGAAACACACCATGACCACCGCCGTTCTTGAAACCAAAACGACCGCGTACGACGTCAAGGACGTCGAATATCTGCGCCATGGCGACAAGCCGCTATTGGCGCGGATATTCACGCCGCGCGGCGAGGGGCCGTTCCCGGCGCTCGTCGAGTGTCACGGCGGCGCCTGGTGCCTCTCCGACCGTATGACCGAGCACCTGCGCCACGAATACATGGCCTCGCACGGCATCGTCTCGATCGCGCTCGATTTCCGCTCCGGCAACGAGGCGCGCTATCCGGCCTCGGCGCAGGACATCAATTACGCCGTGCGCTGGGCGAAACTCCACGCCCGCGACCTGAAGACGCGGCCCGATCTCGTCGGCATTTCCGGCCAGTCGAGCGGCGGCCATCTGGCGATGCTCGTCGCCATGCGGCCGCACGATCCGCGCTACATGGCGATCCCGCTGCCGGCCGGCTCGCCGCGGCACGATGCCAGCGTGCGCTGCGTCGTGCTGTCGTGGCCAGTGATCAATCCGCTGTCGCGGTACCGCCACGCCAAGCGCGCGCTCGCCGGCGCCAATCCGCCGGAATGGCCGAAAAACATCATCCCGCGCCACGATGCCTATTGGCCGTCGGAGGCCGAGATGGCGGAGGGCAATCCGATGCTGGCGCTCGAACGCGGCGAAAACCTGCAATTGCCGCCGGCCATCTGGTTCCAGGCCCGCGGCGACCTGGTGCACGACTACAAAGACGCGGATTCCGATTTCCCCGGCAACGAGCCGCAACGCTTCGTCGCCAACTATCGCAAGGCCGGCGGCGACATCGCGCTCGAATATATCGAGATGGAGCGGCACGCCGGCCACACGCCGGATCTGTCGAAAATCAGCGGCGCCTTCGCCGACATGGTGAAGTTCGTCGGCAAGCATATCGCCGTCGGCTAGAGTTCTTCGGCTGTTCCGCTGGTCCCCGCGAAAACGGGGCTCCGAACTGGCTTCCCGCTTGCGCGGCCTACGCGCTATTCCGGTTCGTTCGACACGCCGGGATCCAATTTATGGTGCAGCCGCTCGGCGTCCGTGAGGATGTCGACAATCGCCGTAAAGGCATCGGCGACCTTGTGCGGAAAACTCTCCGGCGGCTGCATGCTTATTTTTTTCTTCGCAATAGGTTTGGATTTCTTCTGCGCCGCGACCTTGCGCCGTTTTTTCGAAATCGCGCTTTTCTTTTTGGCGGCTTTCTTCCTGGCCGTCTTTTTCTTGGTCAAGATTTTTGGTTTTTTCGTCACTTTCGCAGCCGTCCTCTTGCGCGTCTTTTTTGCCATTGCCGACCCCAGTCGTTCCCGCAGGATTGCTGCCAAGAGAATAGGCGGCGCATCGCCGCCGCGCCAGGGGCGGCGGCGATTGCGAAGGAGCAATTGCGGGAGACTTCGCCTGCCGAAATGGGCTTTGCGAGGTCGAGATCGTGTAGTTTGTAGGGTGGGCACAGACGCAACGCGCCATGCCCACGCGCGATCTATCGGCAACTCCGCGCGTGGGTTTCGCTGTGCTCAGCCCACCCTGCAGTTATCACGCCGCGGCGCTGACTTTACCGCTGGTCGGCACGGACGCGATCGTTTTTAGGATCTGCGAGGTGATCTGGTACGGGTCGCCTTGCGAATTCGGCCGGCGATCTTCGAGATAGCCTTTGTAGCCGTTGTTGATGAAGCTATGCGGCACGCGGATCGACGCCCCGCGGTCGGCGAGACCGAAGGTGAACTCGGTGATCGCGGCGGTCTCGTGCTTGCCGGTGAGCCGCATATGGTTGTCCGGGCCATAGACCGCGATGTGATCCGCGCGGGACGCGTCGAACGCCTTCATCAGCGCGTCGAAATACTCCTTGCCGCCGACTTCGCGCATATAGGTGGTCGAGAAGTTGCAGTGCATGCCGGAGCCGTTCCAGTCAGTGTCGCCGAGCGGCTTGCAGTGGAATTCGATGTCGACGCCGTATTTCTCGGTGAGGCGGAGCATCAAATAGCGCGCCATCCACATTTGGTCGGCGGCGGTCTTCGAGCCCTTGCCGAAAATCTGGAATTCCCACTGGCCCTTCGCCACTTCGGCATTGATGCCTTCGTGGTTGATGCCGGCGGCAAGACAAAGATCGAGATGCTCGTCGACCATCTTGCGGGCGATGTCGCCGACGTTCTTGTAGCCGACGCCGGTATAGTAGGGGCCTTGCGGCGCGGGATAGCCGCTCGACGGGAAGCCGAGCGGACGGCCGTCCTTGTAGAAGAAATATTCCTGCTCGAAGCCGAACCAGGCGCCGGGATCGTCGAGAATGGTGGCGCGCTTGTTCGATTCGTGCGGCTGGCCGTTCGGCAGCATCACTTCGGACATCACCAGCGCGCCGTTGACGCGCGCGGCGTCCGGATAGACGGCGACGGGTTTGAGGATGCAGTCGGAGTTCGAGCCGGTGGCCTGATTGGTCGATGAGCCGTCGAAGCCCCACAGCGGCAACTGCTCCAGCGTCGGGAACGTCGCGAATTCCTTGACCTGGGTCTTGCCGCGCAGGTTCGGCACCGGCGTGTAGCCGTCGAGCCATATGTATTCGAGCTTATATTTTGTCATGACGCCTCTCTTAAGCTGGTGTGCGAGGTGAGGGTGGGCTGAAGCGTGTTCAGTTCCAAACGGCGGCGAGATCGAAGCCATCCGTGCCGTCTGCCGCCGATTCGCAAGCATGGAATGTGCCAAGCGAGGCCGAATGCGACATCGCGTGCGCTGCACTGCGCGTTGGCGATGGAGTCTCGGCAATCCGCCGCGGCCAAAGTGCAATCGAAATGAGCAACAACATAAATGCTCATATTGTAGTCATGCGCTGATTTTATGTGAGGCATACCGAGCAAAAGACGGGCAAAGGATTATATTAACAACGACTCAGCAGACTGACCGGCTTGCGCGCGCATTCCGGTTGCGCGCCCATCGAAGGAGCCGAACAATGACGACGCGTTTTTCCGAACCGTCGAATGTTTCTGGATCGGCGAAGATCTACACGTTCCCGCCACGCGGCCGTTTCGCGCTCAGGATCCAAGACGACGAATCCGATGCCGCAGCGAGCATTCAACTGCCGCGCGGCGTAAGGCTGGTGTCCGGCAGCGGCTGGTATCACGACGAGGCGATCCAAGAATCGACCGAAGACGCGAGCGAAGCCGAGCAGGGGCGGAAGAAATAGTTCGCGCGGTTTTTCTCCCCCGCTGACGTAGGGGAAGCGACGATCACAGCCCCGCCAGATAGTGCGCGATGGCGTCGCGTTCGCTGTCGGTCAGCGCTTTCATAAAACCCGGCATGTCGTGGTTGTTGGTTCTTTGCCCGTCGGCGTAGTCGCGCATCGATCCGGCCAGGTATTCGTAGCTTAAGCCGGCGAGCCGCGGCGCCGGCGGGCCGCCCGCGAAATTCTGCTCGTGGCAGGCCTTGCACATTTCGATCTTGCCGGCGATCGCTTCGGGCGGCGCCGTGGCGGTGCCGGCGGGATTTGCCGGCCAGGTCTTGGCCGCGAAATAATCCGCCAGCTGGCGAAGCTCCGGCAGCGCCATGCCTTGGGCGATCAGCGACATAACCGCGTTGTTGCGATCGCCGCTGTGGTAGTCGTGCAATTCCTTATAGAGGTAATTGCTCCGTTGCCCCCAGATGATCGGAATGATTTTCGGATCGGTCGGGACGCCGTTTTCGCCGTGGCATAGACCGCAGCCCTGCGCTTTGGTCGCAAGATCGTCGGCATGCGCGGTTGCGGCGGCGAAACAGACAGCGGCGCCGAAAAGCGCCGCACGCAGACAACTGAACATCGTCACGCTATTCCTCCCTCGCCGAGCGGCTTATTGCGCCGCTTCGGTGCCAAGCTTAGTAAGCCCAGTCGTTTGTGCCCCGCAGCGCCATTCTACCTGTCCGCGCCGGTCTGGCGAGGGCCGGTTTGCCTGCGTGTCATGCGCGGAGGACGGATGACGGAATGAGGTTCACCGCGCCCGCCGATACTCGGCCAGCGCGGCGCCGAACGCCTCGAACAATGTGCGATTGACCGGATTGCCGTCGGCCATGTGCTCGGCATGCCATTGCACGCCGAGCGCAAAGTTTTGCGCGCCGTCGATGCGGATGGCCTCGATGGTGTCGTCCTCCGCCACGCCCTCGATGACGATGCGGCGACCCGGTTCGAGGATGCCCTGGCCGTGCAGCGAATTGACCCGGACGGTTTCGGCGCCGAGGAGTTTTGCGAACACGCCGCCCGGCGTCAGGCGGACCTCGTGGCGCTCGGCATAGATGACCTTGGGATCGGCATTGATTTCGCCGTTTTCGAGCCGCAGCGCGCGATGGTTCAGGCGGCCGGGCAGTTCGCGGATTTCCGGATGCAGCGAGCCGCCGAAGGCGACGTTCATTTCCTGGAAGCCGCGGCAGATGCCGAACAGCGGCACCCCGCGCGCGACGCAAGCCTCGATCAGCGGCAGCGCCAGCGCGTCGCGAGCGCGGTCGTAAGGCTCATAGCGCGGCTCCTCCTCGAAGCCGAAATGGCTCGGATGGACGTTGGCGCGCGCGCCGGTGAGGAGGATGCCGTCGGCCACATCGAGCAGCGCGCCGATATCGGTGATCTGCGGCGTGCCGGCAAAGATCAGCGGCAACGCGCCGGCGGCTTCCGCGGCCGCGCGCAGGATGCGCTCGCTGACGCGCTGCGCGGTGAATTTGCCCTCGGCCAGATGCGCGCTGCCGATGACGCCGACGACGGGTTTTTTCGCTCTATCTTTCATATTTTTGATTTAGCGAACGTGGCCCGCATGAGCGAAGCGAATGGCCTCATAGCTCGCGGACGCGGCCCTTGCGGAAATCGCCGATGGCTTGATCCGCCAGCCGATCAAGCTTGCCGGCCTTGGCGTCACGCTCGATCTTCTGATCGAAACGCGCGGCATCGAATTCCTCGAACCAGGCGCGGAATTCCACGAACTGGTCGGGCGGCAGCTTGGCGACGGCTTGCTCAAGGTCTTCGATGGTCATGTGCGCACTATATCAGACAAAAAGTGGTTCGATAGAGTGGGTAAAGGCGCCCGCGAGTCTGCGTCGGCCGAGGCCCGGAGCCGTTGGTCCGCCACTGGACAAAGCAATTCGTTCTCGCGACGCGCCTCAGCGCCCGAGCTTTGCAGAACCCTTGCACAAATGTCCCCGAACCCACGGGGAGTGGAGCGCCGGGAGGCGCCAAAGGTCGTGGCCGCGCCACGCGGGCGAATGTTACCACTCGCTCGCGCTTCGGGCGCGGCGCGCGCCACAGGACGATCCGCTTGCGCGAATCGCCTGCTTCGGGCGCGCGGCGCCTCCCGGCGCTCCACCGCGGCGCTTATTAACCGCGCCGCGCTCGCTTCGTTTCAAGGATCGTCTCTAGAAACGCCCTTTTACGAGTGAGCTTGGCATAGGTAACAATATCGGCGACGATTGTCAAGATCACGTCTCCGTTACAAGGACATATTATTTCGTCATTGCGAGGGGGTGCAACGACGAAGCAATCCGGGCGGCCGGCTTACGCCACGAGATCGCGGAATTCCGGGTGCTTGGCGAGATAGGCACTCACGAACGGGCAGCGCGGCACGATCTTCAGCCCGCGGCGGCGCGCCTCGTCCAGCACGGCTTTGACGAGCCGCGAAGCAATGCCGCGCCCGCGCGCCTCGACCGGCGTCTCGGTGTGATCGAGCGTGAGCACGCCGCCGTTAAGCCGATATTTCATGAAGGCCGTCACGCCGCCGGCGTCGAGCTCGAAGCGGGACAAAGCGGTGTTGTCGCGGATCGGGGAGGGCATGGGCTATAATGTAGGGGCATACCGGCTAAGTGAAGGCGTGGGGCAATTGCGCCTTACCGATTTGACGTCGTATATTTATGCCATGATCCGGTATCGTGGCGCAATTCCGTGACTCGCAAGGTATGGGAAGGCGAACGGCCGAACCAGTTCCGCGGGCTCGATTTTGAAGCGGCTATCGATCATGCTGCTGGTGCTAAACGTCGCGAAGGCCTCACGATCTCAGTCTGCTCAAAAGCGTTGGCCTCCACAAGACTGAAGGCCGAACGGAAAAGTCAATGGGCGATGCGGTGAATGCGCGCTGGCGCATTTGCTTCGAGTGCCAAGGGCAGACGCCTAGACGTCGAGATCGTTGATTACCATGAAGGGATGAGAACAATGCTCCGGTGCATCCGGGCCGTCTGTTGAAACGCGAACTGACTGCGCGTGAGCTGAGCGCCAACCGCCTGGCGCTCGATATCGGCGTGCCGTCCGGCCGTATCACCGACATCTTGAACGGCCGGCGCTCGATCACCGCCGATACGGCCGTGCGGCTGGGCCGCTATTTCGGCAACAGCGCGCAGTTCTGGCTCGATCTGCAAAGCCAATACGACATCGCGGTGGTGGAACGTGAGAGCGGTGCCGAAATCACCCGCCGCGTGCGGCCGGCGGACGCGGCGTAGGCGCTCATGCCTCACCGCCAGCCAAGCGCAGGGGCGACGTGCTTGAGGATCGCCTCGATGACGTGGGCGTTATAATCGACGCCGAGCTGGTTCGGCACCGTGAGGAGGAGCGTGTCGGCTTCGGCGATGGCCTCGTCTTTCTTAAGCTGCTCGACCAGAACGTCCGGCTCGGCGGCATAGCTGCGGCCGAACACGGCGCGCCGGTTGTCGCCGAGGAAGCCGATCGTGTCTTCGTTCTCGCCGTCGTGCCCGAAATAGGCGCGGTCGCGATCGTCCACCAGCGCGAAAATGCTGCGGCTGACCGACACCCGCGGCTGCCGCGTATGTCCGGCCGCGTTCCAGGCCTCGCGGAATTTGCGGATCTGGCCCGCCTGCTGGATGGCGAGCGGCTCTCCGGTCTCGTCGTAGATGAGCGTCGAGCTTTGCAGGTTCATTCCGATCTTCGCCGCCCATTCGGCGGTGGCGCTTGAACCCGCGCCCCACCAGATGCGCTCGCGCAGGCCTTCGGCGTAAGGCTCAAGCCGCAGTAGGCCCGGCGGGTTCGAAAACATCGGCCGCGGATTGGGCTTCGCGAACCCCTGGCCGCGCAGCACGTCGAGAAAGACTTCGGTGTGGCGCCGCGCCATGTCGGCGTCGGTCTTGCCTTCCTCCGGCGCGTAGCCGAAGTAGCGCCAGCCGTCGATCACCTGCTCGGGCGAGCCGCGGCTGATGCCGAGCTGCAAACGCCCGCCGCTGATGACGTCGGCTGAGCCGGCGTCCTCCGCCATATACAGCGGGTTCTCGTAGCGCATGTCGATAACCGCGGTGCCGATCTCGATGCGCTTAGTACGCGCGCCGACGGCGGCGAGCAGCGGAAACGGCGAGCCGAGCTGGCGGGCATAGTGATGCACGCGGAAAAACGCGCCGTCGGCGCCGAGCTCCTCGGCGGCAACCGCAAGCTCGATCGATTGGAGACAGCGCATCGGACGCCGTCCGCACTTTCGATTGCGGCGACGGAGTCCAATGGCCGAATGAGAGGAAGCCGATCTTTTTCATGGGGGTGGAGGAGGAAAGAGGAGGCGGCGGTTGCCGCCTTTATGTAGGCGACGCCTGAATGCATTGCCACGACCGCTCGTCCCCGCGAAAGTGGGGGCCCAGGCTGTGATTCCCGCTTGCGCGGGAATGAGCGGGTTAAGCCACGCGCGTCGCCTACCTTCAGCGGACCCGCCCGTGCAGAGTCAGCGAGCCGTCGCTGTTCTCGGTGACTTCCACGCCCTTGCCGCGCAGCCATTCGATGTAGTCCTCGCGGCTGAGCGGGGCTTCGTCATCCTCGCCGCTTACCTGCTGGCTCCATACGCAAAGTGATCCGCGTCATCGACCAGCTTCCTGTCTCTGCGCGAACCGGAAGGGCGGATTGAGGTTTCGGGGATCAACATAGACATCCATATTCATGGATTGCATGTTTTCTGGCGGGTTTTTGCCAAAACGCTCCAAGCTTCGATTAGATTCCCGATCTTGCTCCTCACCGGCTGCGCCGCACTCGTCGAAGGCTGTCGCGATGTGATGGTCTTCCACCAAGCTAATCCGCTATCATCGTGAGTATATAGTACTGCAAACTAACAACGATATAGTCATAAAAATCAATCATTTAAATGATATCCAGTATAGCACACTTAAAACGACATCACCTGCTTCGCCGGAGCGGCCAACGACGACCAGCTCCTGTCCTCGGCTCGGGCCGGAGGGACGGATTGAGGTTTCGGGGATCAGTATAGACATCCATATTCACCTAATGGATGTTTTCCATTGCTTTTTCGCCAAACGCTCCAAGAATTCGATCAGATTCCGATCATGCTCTTCAGCGGCTGCGCCGCACTCGTCGAAGGCTGTCGCGATGTGGCGGTCTTTCGTCAACCGTGCACCTTGTATCGTAAGTACTTAGTCACTGTGTCTAAGACGGAACCAAGTGGCACGCCATAGATGAGCACTATATTTCCTTTTTGTATGGACAATCACGTCCAGATAGGTCTCTTGACATTACGCGTCGGCCACAATATTATAAGTAGATAAGATCGTACTTGGAGAATAGCCATGCCGAAAGCCGTTGTTGCAATGAAGAGCGGTTCGACCGTGACCATTGAAGGATCAAGTGAAGAAGTCGCCGCGCTGGTTTCGCGATTGGACGGTGGGCAACGGCCGGGCGCTGTGCCAGCAAAATCACAGGCTTCTACCCGGCAGAAAGCTAAGCCGACGTTGACCGGACTAGTCGAAGAACTGATTGCCGAGAATTTCTTTGGTAAACCCAAGGAACTCGGTGCAGTGAAAGTCGCTCTCGAAGAAAGAGGACAGTTTTATCCGACAACAACTTTGTCGCCGATCATGCTGCGCTTCGTAAAACGGCGAGAGCTACGTCGGATCAAGGAAAAGAAACACTGGGCTTATGTTGCATGATCGGAGGTTACAAAAAACGATGACGAAGAAGAGCATTACCGAAATCGTCGGCAAAATTGTTGACTTGCTTACGTCACTTTCCTCTGAAGATCGACGCCGAATAATCCAGGCGTCTTTGACGCTGTTAGGCGAAGACGCGGTCGCGAAGGGCAATGAAGGCCAAGGTGATCAGCACCGAGACGACGAGGGTACGGGTGATCTGCCTCCGCGCGCCCGTACGTGGATTAAACATAACGGCCTTTCACTTGATCAAATTCACCAAGTCTATCTCTTGGACAGAGACGGCGTTAAAGTAATTGCCTCTGAGAATTCCCGGAAAGAATAATCGGGAGAGAGTTCGCAACGCATATGTTCTGCTGGGAATTGCAAGTTTACTGCAGTCGGGCGATGCACGATTCGATGATGTGGCGGCCAGGGCGCTGTGTGAATCCGCGGATTCTTCGACGGTACAAATCACATGAAATACATGAAGGGCAGTGAGTTTGCGGGGTCGCGGGAGAAGGGCTGGGTGTTGACAGCGCCCGGATTAAAGCTCGGGGCGTCTTTGGTCGCGCAATTGAGCAAAGATTGACGCGATCGATCGAGAGCATGTTCCCCTGTGCTCGCGAACGAATGTTTGGCCGTGATAGGGAGCCGAGAGATTAAATGCCATGACTACAGACACTGACAAGAAGCTCGACGCGATCTTAGATGCAATCAAGGATTTAGATGGCCGCATAACGAAGATCGAAGCGGGCGCTGCAGGCGGCAAAGCCTCTGCCCGCGCGTCGGCGAAGAAGACCTCGATCAAGGAATTCCTTCTCAATCACCCTCCAGCCACTGATATTCAGCGCACTCTCGCGATCGGATACTTTTTGGAAAACAATGCCGGCATGGCGTCGTTCACGAGGCCCGATCTTGAGAAAGGCTATAGCGACGCCAAGGAAACGCCGCCGTCCAATATCAGCGTAAATATCAGGCACTGCATCAAACAAGGCCACATGATGGAGGCGGATGAAAAGAAGAACAACAAGACCGCTTATGTGGTCACGCGCAGCGGTGAGCAGTTTGTCGCGGGTGGTTATAAGAAGCCGGGCGGCAAATAATCAATGACGCTAACGATCGCCGGCATACCCGCCACGCTCAGCGCGAAGTTGGTCGAGGAATACCTCGACATCAAGAAGCGCTTCGCGATGAATGATTGGGGACCGGGACAATTGAAGGGCGGCCGGTTCGCGGAGGTCATGATGCGCATACATCAGCATCTGCTCGGAGAACAGGTGACGCCGTTCGGCGCCGACATCGTGCCGCGAGAGAAGACCCGCATTCTGAATACCATCGAGAGCACAGCTACGATAGACGCTCATGTTCGGCAGAAGACCGTCTCACTGGTGCGCCTGTTGCTTGATTTCCGAAACAACCGGGACGTGGCGCACCTCGGTGGCTTCGACGCCAACAGCATGGACACGTTGTTCGTGATGACAAGCGCTACGTGGATGGTGTGCGAATTGATTAGGGCGTACGGCGGCTACGCGATGCGCGAGGCGCAGGAGATCGTGGATGCTCTCTCAGTTAAAGAATACCCAGTGATCATGGAACGAAAGGGCGAACTCTTTATTACGCGACACGACCTAAAGGCTAAGCAGGAAGTGCTTGTCTTATTGACGAAGAACGCGAGCGCGACCGCTGAGTTTTTACATGAGAAGTCTGGCGACAGCAACAAGTCGCGGTTCCAGCGCAACCTTCAAGAGATGGTAGCTGACAAGTTCGTCGGCAGAGCCGCCAACGGCGAGTACTTCATCATGCCGAGAGGGCAAGCGCTCGTCACGAAACAATCGCTGCTAACCTACAAACCGTAGCCGCCACAGTGTTGGTATGGCAGGGTAGCCATCACTCCGCCGCCTCAACCCGCCTCTTCTTCCTTGGCTCGGCGCCGCGGTGCACCAGCACCGGCTTCAGAAACGCCCCGGTATAACTGCGCTTCTCGCGCACCACGTCCTCCGGCGCTCCCGCGGCGATCCTCGGGTCCAGCCCGAAGATAGGCTTCTTCGCCACCAACGCCGTGCCCGGATCAAGTCCGGGCCATGCTTCGGGGCCGAAGTCGACGATCCAGTCGGCGGGCTTGATCACTTCGCCGCCACCGGCGTCAGTTCGAACACGCGGCCATATTTGGAAGCTTCGGCGATATCGCCGCGCCGCAATGCGAGGCGTACAGCGTCGAGCTTGCGCACCTCCTCCGGCGAGAGGTAAGGCGACCACGCCGTATCGTCCTCGATCAATTCGACCGGAACTTCGGCGGCGTACTTGCCTTCGTGGATGAATTTGGTCGTTTTACGCGTCATGGCGCCTCAAATCCCATCCCGGATTACGCTGCGCTCGATCCGGGCTACGCCGAGAATCGCGTCCTATTCTTTGCGGCTCCGTCGCGCCGGAGCTTTACGTACGGCATCAGTGACGATCTTCGGTAGATCGCGGACGAGGCCATTGAGCGTCTGCGTCACCCCACCGACCTCTTGGGCGACACCGTCGACCTTGCGCTCAACGCGATCAAGGCGCGTCTTTATAGCGGCCAGATCGTCAGCGTTGCGCCGGGCCTGTTCCAGAACGTGACGCGTGACGAGCTTTTCGCCCTCGACTTCGCGTTCGAGCGTCTGGAATTCTTCTTTGGTGACGTCCGCCGGCATTGTCTCATCCCTTGATGGTGCAGTGTAACACGATTCAACCGCTGATCCAGTCGGCTCGGCCCCCGCCGTTGCGGGCCCTCACCCGCTTCACTCGCTGGCGCTCGCTCCGCGCCCTCTCCCTGAACGGGAGAGGGAAGCTTTACTCCGCCGCCTCGATCCGCTTCTTCTTCCCGCGATCGGCGCCCCGCCTTGCCAGCACCGGCTTCAAGAACGCGCCGGTATAACTGCGCTTCTCGCGCACGACGTCCTCCGGCGCGCCCGCAGTGACGTCGTCGCGGATTAGTGACGGTTACTACAAGGCAAGTCGACGTTGTTGTGACCAGGACTCATTCTCATTGGCTTCAAGTGTGGTCTTTTCCATAACTTTTTGCTTTAGAGCTCTGTCGTAGTTCACAATGAAATCAGCCCACTCGTCAAATGATCTCAACTCCGAGAATCTCTTTTCGGGCATGACGTAGATAACGACCTTCTTTTCATCAGTGAGAAGCCGAAAAGTATTCACCAAGGTTCCAATACTCTTGCCATCCCAGATCATCATTCCGATCGTTGCTTCTTTACTCATCTCGCGATCCTTGCTTGCATAGAATGAAAAATCGCGAACCTTGGATTTTGATGGAACGGCTCTTACCCTCCAATTACCGACATTGTTTCTACAAATTCCGTCAGTACAGAACACTTCCACGTTGGAGTAATTTCGCGCGAACAGATACTGTTGAATTGACTTGTCAGCACCGTTGGCGTCACCAATAACAATGCGAAAATTATTGTTGATGATATTGTCGAGGCGCCTTTGCACTGCCGAATTAATCTTCGACACTCGGCGCGAGCCGCCTAGGAAGACCGTAGTCATTGATTGCTCCGTGTCTTCGTAATTGTAAGGGCCACTACGTCGCTTGCTTTGCCTTGGTCATATAGCGCGCTCGTAATCACATTCATCGTGGCACCTGACCGATAAAGATCATCAAATAATAACACTCGTTTTCCATTAATTGCGGCGCTATCGACTTCGAAGGCTCCATCAAGCAGCTTGAGACGCTCGTCGAGGTCGTAGACATTTTTCAGTTGAGGGGTTTCACGTATCTTTCGGACGGCGTTCACTACCGGAATTCCTAGTTGTTCCGAAAGCTTGGAAGCTAAAAGCGCGACGGGTTGGACTGCCCTTTGGCTCGATGGTGGCACCGGCACGATTACGTCGAACTTCTCGCCGAAAGACTTGAGAAAGCCAGACATCGCGGCGGTCAATTCTGGCACAACAGATTGGTCGGAACGATTCTTCAGTTTATATAGCAATTCGCCAACCTCCGAACGGGTGGAATCAAACTGCATGTGGCCAAATTCATTGTGGCCGATGAGAATGCTACTGATTGTATGAATGTCGAGCGCGTAACCTTTACGCCACTTTCCTAAAATCTGACGAGGTTGAATTTTAGCCATAGCCTAGTCCAGGTAAAACGACATCACTCCGCCGCCTGGATGCGTTTCTTCTTGCCGCGATCGGCGCCACGCCGCGCCAGCACTGGCTTCAAAAACGCCCCGGTATAACTCCGCTTCTCGCGCACGACGTCCTCCGGCGCGCCCGCGGCGACGATTTCGCCGCCGCCGTCGCCGCCTTCGGGGCCGAGGTCGATGATCCAGTCGGCGGTTTTGATCACTTCGAGATTGTGCTCGATGACGACTACGGTGTTGCCGGTCTCGACCAGCTCGTGCAGCACTTCGAGCAGCTTTGCCACGTCGTGGAAATGCAGCCCGGTGGTCGGTTCGTCCAGAATGTAGAGCGTGCGGCCGGTGGCGCGCTTCGACAGCTCCTTGGCGAGTTTTACCCGCTGGGCCTCGCCGCCGGACAAGGTCGTGGCCTGCTGGCCGACATGGATGTAATCGAGCCCGACGCGGTGCAGCAGTTTCAGCGGCTCGCGCACCCGCGGCACCGCCTTGAAAAATTCCAGCGCCTCCTCGACCGTCATGTCGAGCACGTCGGCGATCGACTTGCCGCGGAACAAGACTTCCAGCGTCTCGCGGTTGTAGCGCTTGCCGTTGCAGACGTCGCAGGTGACGTAAACGTCGGGCAGAAAATGCATCTCGATCTGGATGACGCCGTCGCCCTGGCAGGCCTCGCAGCGGCCGCCTTTGACGTTGAACGAAAAGCGGCCCGGCTCGTAGCCGCGGGCGCGGCTCTCCGGCAGGCCGGCGAACCATTCGCGGATCGGCGTAAACGCGCCGGTATAGGTCGCGGGGTTCGAGCGCGGGGTGCGGCCGATCGGCGACTGGTCGATGTCGATGATCTTGTCGAGATGCTCGACGCCTTCGATGCGGTCGTAGGGGGCGGGGGCCTCGCTGGCGTTGTTCAGCCGCCGCGCCAGCGCCTTGTAGAGCGTGTCGACCAACAGCGTCGACTTGCCGCCGCCGGACACGCCGGTGACGCAGGTGAACAGGCCGAGCGGAATTTCGGCACTGATGTTTTTCAGATTGTTGCCGCGCGCGCCGACGATTTTCAGCGTGCGGGCGGGATTTCTCGGCCGCCGCTCAGGGATCGGCACGACGAGTTCGCCGGAGAGATATTTGCCGGTCCAGGAATTCGGCGCGGCCATCAAATCGTCGATGCCGCCTTGCGCCACGATATGGCCGCCGTGAATGCCGGCGCCGGGGCCGATGTCGAGCACCCAGTCGGCGGTGCGGATGGCGTCCTCGTCGTGCTCGACCACGATCACGGTGTTGCCGAGGTCGCGCAGGCGTTTCAGCGTTTCCAGAAGCCGCGCATTGTCGCGCTGGTGCAGCCCGATCGACGGCTCGTCGAGCACGTAAAGCACGCCAGTGAGGCCTGAGCCGATCTGCGAGGCGAGGCGGATGCGCTGGCTCTCGCCGCCGGAGAGGGTGCCGCTGGCGCGCGCCAAAGTGAGGTACTCCAAGCCCACGTCGACCAGAAATTTGAGCCGCTCGCGGATTTCCTTGAGCACCCGCACCGCGATTTCGTTTTGCTTCGAAGTCAGCCGCTGGGGTAGCTCAGTGAACCAGGCTGCTGCGCCTTTGACCGACATGTCGGACACTTGCCCGATATGCAGCCCGCCGACTTTCACGCACAGAGCCTCGGGCTTGAGCCGATAGCCGTTGCAGGCCGCGCACGGCACGTCGGTGAAATAGCGCGCGATTTCCTCGCGCGCCCAATCGCTGTCGGTCTCCTTGAAACGCCGTTCCAGATTGGTGACGACGCCCTCGAAGGCGCGCCGCGTGTCGTAGGCGCGTAACCCGTCGTCGTAGGAAAAGCGGATTTCGCTATCGCCGGAGCCGTACAGGATCGCGTCCTGCGTCTTCTTCGGCAAATCCTTCCACTTGGCGTCGAGGGTGAACTTGTAGTGCTTGCCCAGCGCGCTGAGCGTCTGCGTGTAATATGGCGACGAGGATTTGGCCCACGGCGCGATGGCGCCCTTGCGCAGCGTGCGTTCCTTGTCGGGAATGACGAGGTCGGCGTCGATGTGCTGCTCGACGCCGAGCCCGCCGCATTTCGGGCAGGCGCCGAACGGGTTGTTGAACGAGAACAGCCGCGGCTCGATTTCCGGAATGGTGAAGCCGGACACCGGGCAGGCGAATTTTTCCGAAAACACCAGGCGCTCCCCGGCGGTTTCGTTGCGCTGCCGGTTGGCTTTGGCGCGCTCCGTATGTTCCCCTCCCCCTTGTGGGGAGGGGTTAGGGGTGGGGGTCGAGAGGCGCCGCGCAGATGAGGACGGGCGCTCTGCTGTCGTCGACGCTGTCGCGCCACCTCCCGACCCCCCACCCCGACCCTCCCCCACAAGGGGGGAGGGAGAAGGCGCATCCGCCAATTCCGCCACCGCGAGGCCATCGGCGAGTTTCAGCGCCTGTTCCAGCAAATCCGCAAGGCGCGCGGCGACGTCCGGGCGCACCACGATGCGGTCGACCACGACGTCGATGTCGTGGGTGAATTTCTTGTCGAGCGCCGGGGCGTCGGCGATCTCGTAGAACCGGCCGTCGATTTTGACGCGCTGGTAGCCTTTCTTCATAAAGTCGGCGAGCTCCTTGCGGTATTCGCCCTTCCTCCCGCGCACCACTGGGGCAAGAAGATAGAGACGAGTACCCTCAGGGAGCGCCATGACGCGGTCGACCATCTGCGAGATGGTCTGGCTCTCGATCGGCAGGCCGGTCGCCGGCGAATAAGGCACGCCGACGCGCGCCCAGAGGAGCCGCATGTAATCGTAGATCTCGGTGACGGTGCCGACCGTCGAGCGCGGATTGCGCGAGGTGGTTTTCTGCTCGATGGAAATTGCCGGAGACAGGCCGTCGATCTGGTCGACGTCCGGCTTCTGCATCATCTCCAGAAACTGCCGCGCGTAAGCCGACAGGCTCTCGACATAGCGGCGCTGGCCCTCGGCATAGATGGTGTCGAAGGCGAGCGAGGATTTGCCGGAGCCGGACAGGCCGGTGAACACCACGAGGCGGTCGCGCGGAATGTCGAGATCGATGTTTTTGAGGTTGTGCTCGCGCGCGCCGCGGATCGCGATGGTGCGGGCGTCGCGGCGGCCGGGATTTTTCGCGAATGCGTCGATGCTATCGGTCATCGGGGACTTCTCGAACATAGTGAGAACGTTCGGCTTTTGCCAGTGTAGGCCAGCCGACATCCCCGAAATACACCGCGCGGTTCCCCGGCGTTACGCGACGCGGCGCAAGGCCGTCGCCTTGCGGAACCGAAAATTTACCGGATTTTAGTGCGGCGCCATTGCCGCCGCCGAACTAGCACGTCGGGCAGACGGCGTTGGCCCAATTGAAGCGGTAATTGAGACCCACCGTCAGCGTGTTCAGATTGGAGTTGACCGCAACGGGCGTCGCCGTGAACTGGTAGGTCTTGGAACCGAAATCGTAGAAATCGTATTCGAACTTGGCGGTGAGATTTTCGGTCATGCCGTATTCGAGCCCGATCCCGACGGTGAAGCCGGAGCGGTTGTCGCCGATGGATTGCGTCGAGGTGACGGCGCTGAGGACGAGAATGTCCTGAGTATAAGCGACGTGCAATAGAGCGCCGCCACCCTTGGCGTAGAACAACAAATCGTTCGCCGCATAACCGACGCGGCCGGTTATGGCGGCGTACCACAGCGGCGCCGACGTGAAACGCTCGAAAGTTCCCGATATCGTCGGCACGCCAGGGGAGCTCGTGAGCGTCGTCGCGTCCCACGAGGCTTCGGCGCCGATCACCCAAGGCGCGAACTGGTAATTGACGCCAACCTGTGCGCCGCCGACGATGCCGAGCGGAGCCACCGTTATCGAGCCCGTCAGCGCATCTCCCGCAGCGGCAACGCCGTTCTGGCTGACGCGGTCATCCAAAAGCCCGGCGCCGACATTTCCGCCGGCGTAGAAGCCGGTCCAGTTATAGATCGCCGGCGGCATCGGTGTGGGCGGATAGTAGTTCGGCGCGGCCGGTAAATCCGCAGCCCGCGCCGGCGCAACGACAATCATCGCCGCCAACGCGAGCGCAACCAATCCAGAACCAACAGACCTCATACGCGCTACCCCCCGCAGGGCACGAGGCTTATATCTTCGCGCCACACTACAGTCATTCTGCGAGCCGCTGAATAGTGCAGAAAGACAAACAACTCACCGGAATTAACAAGCATAGAGCGGGCCGGCGGACGACGCATCATGCCAGTAATTCGCGAAATCCCTCAGCGGAACTTGTAGTCGACCCCCAGGCGGATCAGGCTGGCGTCGAATTTGACGGCTTGGCTCGCGGGGAGGCCGGTGATGAGAAAGTTTACACCACAAGGATTGGGCGTATTACAGGTGCCGTTCTGAAGCGCGACGTACAAGTACTCGATCCGAGCGGTCCAATTGTCGGCGAATGCAGCCTCGACGCCGGCGCCGGCGGTCCAGCCGACCTTAGTCGTGCTTACCAAACCGCCGTTCGCGCCCGACTCGATGTTGCCATACGCGCCGCCGCCGGTGGCGTAGAACAGAACGCGATCCGCCGCGTAGCCGACACGCCCGCGGAACGTACTAAACCAGGTATTCTTGGTTTCGCATTGGCCGCCGGGAAATCCTATTGCGGCGCCGCAGTATAGGCTTGAGCTTTTGCCGTCCAGCCACGAAGCGTCAGCGTCAGCTTCGATGCCGAATACGAACGCATCGGTCTGGAAATTGGCGCCGATCGTCGGGCCAACCAGAAAGCCGGTAGCGCTGAAGGTGCCGGTGTTCCCGAAGAAGGCATTGTTGGGATCGCTCCATTCGCTGCTGCCGAATCCATAGCCGGCGTTGCCGCCGAAATAGATGCCGCCCCAGTTGTAGACGGGCGCCACGGTCGGAATGTAAACGGCGGGCGCCTGCGGCGGGGGAGGAGCCGGCTGCGGAAGATCTGCCGCGAGCGCCTGCCCGGCGGCGGCGAACGCCAGCGCTCCAGCTACCAATAATCGCTTCATTGCGACCCTCCGCTGCGTTGCGCGTGACCGGTCGAGCTTCGTCCGGCGAACTTCGTCAGCCGACTTGGCTTCGAACCCGCTCAAACTCTGCCTCGACGGAATCACTTCCGTACCGCCGTCGCCACCCTAATAACTAACTGATCTGGCACGAAAAAGGTGTAACCTAAAAGCAACAGGCGGCGAGATTTCACGCCCCTCGCCGCGCCAGATTTCGCCGCAATGCCTCCAGCCCCGGCTGGAAATGAAAAGGCTGAGCGTTTCGGTTGGATGCCCTTGCATTCCGTCAGCAAATTACTTAGAACAAAAGAGGAACACGGCGAGGGTGCAATCCGGGCGTCAGGAACTTGTGTGGATAACGCCGATGGTTGTTGCGAGACCCCGGACCCGAACTAGTGTCCTTCAATGAGCTGGCGCATATCCGAGCGCGCAATAGGGGCCGCAGAGCGGATTCACTGAGCGGAGTAGGTCATGGCAGGAAGCGTCAACAAAGTGATCCTGATCGGCAATCTGGGGGCGGATCCGGAAATCCGTCGCACGCAAGACGGCCGGCCGGTGGCCAATCTGCGCCTGGCGACCTCGGATTCCTGGAAAGACAAAACGACCGGCGAGCGGCGCGAAAAGACCGAATGGCACCGTGTCGTCATCTTCAACGAGAATCTATGCCGGATCGCCGAGCAGTACCTCAAAAAAGGTTCCAAGGTTTACCTCGAAGGGGCGCTGCAGACGCGAAAATGGCAGGATCAATCCGGCCAGGACCGTTACTCGACCGAGGTCGTCCTGCAAGGGTTCCGCGGCGAACTGACATTGCTCGACCGTGCCGGTGGTGCGGGAGCCGGCGCGGGCGGCGGCGATAGCGGCGCCGATGAGGGCGGTGGCGAATTCGGTTCGCCCGGGCCGACGCGCAAGGTCGCGGCCGCTGCCGCAGCCGGATCGTCGCGCGGCGGAGCAGGCGCCGACATGGACGACGAAATTCCGTTCTAGGCAGCGGCCGGTCCCATTGCGGAGTGATCGCCGTCGGCGGCGTGTCATTGCGGGCCAACGGGTCCGGCCCGAAGTGGCCGGCCCGATGACAAGCTCCGCGAAGCACTCCAGATTGGCGCTATAGATGTGGATTGCTTCGTCGCGTTGCCCCTCGCAATGACAAGTCACATCCATGCTTGATCTGATCTTCACCATCAAATTCGTGCACGTGCTCGCCGTCGCGGCGATGCTCGGCGGCTGGCTCTGCCTGGCCGTCTTCATGTTGCTCGCGCATCGCTCCGGCAACACCTCGGTGGTCGCCTTGACGTCGCGGTTCGTCGTCAAGGTCGAACTGATGGTGGTGGCCGCCGCGATCGCGCTGCAGCCGATCAGCGGTTTCCCGCTTGCTTTCGCGATCGGCCTTTCGCCGCTCGGCGAATTCTGGATCGTTATTTCCAGCGCTCTGTATGCCGTCATCCTGGTGTGCTGGGTCGCGGCCGTTTGGATCGAAATGCGCATCCGCGACTTGACGCGGGAGGCGGCGCTCGAAGGCGTACCGCTCTCCGCCGCCTATCGGCGCCTGTTCCGTATTTGGTGCGCGCTCGCCTGTCCGATACTGATCGGCATGCTCGCGGTATCTGCTGTCATGATCTGGCAGCCGCGGCTCGATTGATTGTCATTGCGCTAGCCGGCAAGCGCGAGCGGAGATTTGTCTTGCTCGGCGAGCGCCGCCAGCGCCGGCCCGGCCAAGACGTAAGTCAGACATTGCGGCAGCGGCTGAAAACCGGTGTGCAGGTAGAAGTGACGCGCCGGATTGTCCGCCCGGACGGTGAGTTCGACGATCGGGCTGCCGATCTCGCTGGCGAACGCCGCGACGCGCCCCATCAGCGCGCGCGCGACCCCATGCTCGCGGTGGGCGGGTTCGACAAAGAGGTCTTGCAGGAAAACGATCGGGCCGTTCCAGCCGGTGATCTTGCGCTGGCTGTATGTCGCCATTCCGACAATATGATTGCCGATGACATCGCCGCCGTCGGCACGCTCGGCGACGAAAGCGGTGAACCCGGCATCGGGACCGAAGCCGTCGCGCAGCCAGTCGGCTTCGCTCGCCCGCACCGCGTGAGTGGAATCTTCGCCTTCCGCCAGCAGCCGCTTGAGCCGCATTAGCGCGGGAATGTCGCGCGGCTCTGCGGCGCGCACGCGAAAGCTCGGGCGCTTTTCGGCCATAGTGTGAGACTTACGCCGTGATGTTGACCAGGCTTCCAGGCCTGGCGGTCGATCCGCCGGCGGGCGAAACGCTCGAGCTTTGCACGTCGACGTCGCTCATTGGAGCCGAGCTTTCGCCGCGATGCTTATGATTGCCGGACGGCTGCAACACTTGCTGGGCCGCCTGCTGAAGGTTTGCCACGGCGGCCATTCCTGAAATCGCCATCGCACGATCCCCAAGGATTTGTTCCAAGGCTTTGTTCCTAAGCGATCGTGAACGCTTATGGTTAATGAAGGCTTAGCGCGGCGCTCGGACCGGCGAGGGTGAGGAGAGATTTAAGCGATGGATTTCCGTTCAGCCGCCGAGAATGCTGCGGATGCCGTCGACCACGTATTGCACCGCCAGCGCGGCAAGCAATACGCCAAGCAGCCGCGACAGCACGATGTTGCCGGTCAGGCCAAGAAGCCCGCTGATCCGTTCGGCGAAGAAGAACGTCACCAGGCACGCTGCGGCGACAAGCATCACCGCCGCGAGCAGCACCGCGATGAGCGCCAAGTTTCCGTCGGCGCGTCCCGCCAGCAGCACGGCCGCGGTGATCGCGCCGGGGCCGGCCAACAGCGGGATGGCCAGCGGGAAAGCGGCGATATTGCGCACATGTTCCTCGACGGCCTGCTCGGCAGCCTCGCCTTCGCGGCGCATGCGCACGCCGAGCACCATTTCGGCGGCGATCGCGAACAACAGGAGGCCGCCGGCGATCCGGAACGCGGCAAGCGAAATGGCGAGCGTGTCGAGAAGCCAATTGCCGATCAGCGCGGCGCCGATGAGAATCGCTCCGGCAATAAAACTGGCGCGCACCGCGACGTTGCGCCGGGCAGCGCGCGGCAGGCCGTCGGTCACGGCGAGAAAAGTCGGCGCGAGCCCGATCGGGTCGACCACGACAAACAGCGTGAGCAGCGCCGAGACCGCGTAATCGATCAGCATCGCCGAGTCCTAACGACTAGAAGCCCGCAATCGTTTCCAGCGTCTTGCCCGCCTGCGCGCGATGGATGGCGGCGAGTTGTTCCGGCGAATGACGCAGCAGCCCGATCTCCTTGGCAAATTCCGGCCTGGCGCGAAGTTTCTCGGCCCAGGCATGGACGTGCGGATGCAGCCGCGCGAACGGATAGCCGGCGAGCGACAGCCGGTGCGCGTAGATGAACCACGCGATGTCGAGGACGCTCAAATCTTGGCCCAACAGATAAGGCTGCTGCGCCAGTGTTTTGTCGAGCGCGTCGAATTCGGCGCGGAACTTCAGCGCCGACGCGCGCGACCGCTCATCGGTGAAACCTTCCTTGGAGGCGCGCTGCCAAAACTCGATCTGCACCTGCTTCTCGCGGTCCTTGACGCCTTGCACGGTGCCGGCGCCGTTGGCGCTGTAGCTTTCGAGGGCGGCCGCCGGTTTCGGCGGGCCGGGCGGCGCGAACACGAAGCGAAAGCTTAAGGTTCGCAGGTCGAGATGCAGGTCGTCTTCGTGCTTGAGCAGGGCCGCGACCTCGTTCTCATGGCCGGCCGGGATGAGTTTTGGCGCCGGAAATTTCTTTTCGAGGTATTGGATGATGTCGTTGCTCTCGATGTGCACGACGCCGTCATGCACCAGCACAGGGACCAGCCCGCGCGGATTGATGCCGAGAAACCACGGCTGCATATTCTCGTTGCCGGGCAGATCGATGGGGTGCGACTGCCACGGGATGTTCTTGAGGTTGAGGAAGATGCGCAGCTTTTGCGAACACGACGAGCCCATGAAGTGGAGCACGTGCACGCCCTTCCAGCCGAGCACCTCGCGGGTCCTGATGTCGCCGTCGGCAAGCTGAACCATGAAAGCGTCTCCGCGATGTGCTTTTTCCACGAGCATCATAGGGGCGAAGCGCGATTACGCCAGCATTCTGTGGCGCGGTTTTGACAGGTCATGCCATGGGCTGCCCCGGCGTCGCCGAAACGGCTCGAATTGTCGCGATAACGCCTTGAAAATGAAAGTGAAAATCATAGCTATCGGCCGCCGATAAAGGTGGCCCTGCGCGGCCCGATCGGCTATAAAAATTCCACGCGATTCGTCAGGATTCTAGCCCAGGATTTGTAGTTGTCAGACCAGGATAACCCCCCGCCCACGGACAGCGGGCCCTCCGACATTCGTCCCGTGTCGATCACGGAGGAAATGAAGCGCAGCTACCTCGATTACGCCATGAGCGTGATCGTGGCCCGCGCGCTGCCGGACGCGCGCGACGGCTTGAAGCCGGTGCATCGCCGCATCCTCTATTCGATGCACGAGAACGGCTACGAGTGGAACAAGCCGTACCGCAAGTCGGCGCGCATCGTCGGCGACGTCATCGGCAAATATCATCCGCACGGCGACCAGGCGGTCTACGACGCGCTGGTTCGCATGGCGCAGGATTTTTCCATGCGCCTGCCGCTGATCGACGGCCAGGGTAATTTCGGCTCGGTCGATGGCGACGCGCCGGCGGCGATGCGTTACACCGAGGTGCGGCTCGAACGCGTCGCCGGCTCGCTGGTCGAGGATCTCGACAAGGACACCGTCGACTTTCAGGCCAATTACGACAATTCCGAACGCGAGCCGGTGGTAATGCCGGCGCGCTTTCCCAATCTGTTGGTCAACGGCGCCGGCGGCATCGCCGTCGGCATGGCCACCAATATCCCGCCGCATAATCTGGGCGAGGTTATCGACGCCTGCACGGCGCTGATCGACAATCCGGCGCTGTCGATCGAAGATTTGATCGCGATCGTGCCGGGGCCGGATTTCCCGACCGGCGGCATCATTCTCGGCCGCCAAGGCATCCGCGCCGCCTATCATCTCGGCCGCGGCTCGATCGTCATGCGCGGCAAGGTCGAGTTCGAAACGCTGCGCGGCGAGCGCGAGGCGATCGTCATTTCCGAAATTCCCTATCAGGTGAATAAGGCGCATCTGGTCGAGCGCATCGGCGAACTGGTGCGCGACAAGAAACTCGAGGGCATCGGCGCGCTGCGCGACGAGTCCGACCGGGACGGTTACCGCGTGGTGATCGAAATGCGCCGCGACGCGGTGCCCGACGTGGTGCTCAACCAGCTCTATCGCTTCACCGCGCTGCAGAGCTCGTTCGGCGCCAACATGGTGGCGCTGGAAGGCGGCCGTCCGCTGGTCATGAACCTGAAGGACCTGCTGACGTCCTTCATCGCGTTCCGCGAAGAAGTGGTCTACCGGCGCACCAAGCATCTGTTGAACAAGGCGCGCGACCGCGCCCACGTGCTGGTCGGTCTCGCCATCGCGGTTGCCAATATCGACGAGATGATCCGGCTGATCCGCGCCGCCAAGGACGCCAACGAGGCGCGCGACCAGTTGATGGAGCGCGATTGGCCGGCGACGGCCGTCGCCGCCATGGTCACGCTGATCGACGATCCTCGCCATAGCGTCTCGCCGGAGGGCACCACGAAGCTGTCGGCGGAGCAGGCCAAGGCTATCCTCGACCTGCGCCTGCAACGGCTGACCGCGCTCGGCCGCGACGAGATCAAGGCCGAGCTCGACAAGCTCGCCGACGAGATCGCCGATTATCTCGACATTTTGCGCTCGCGCGCGCGCATCCAAACCATCATCAAGGCCGAGCTTGCCGCCATCAGGAGCGAATTCGCCACGCCGCGCCGCACCGTGATCGTCGATCAGGAAGGCGAGATGGAGGACGAGGACCTGATCCAGCGCGAGGACATGGTCGTCACCGTTTCGCATGCCGGCTACGTCAAGCGCGTGCCGCTCTCGACCTATCGCGCGCAACGGCGCGGCGGCAAAGGCCGCGCCGGCATGCAGACGCGCGAGGAGGATTTCGTCATCCGCCTGTTCGTCGCCTCGACGCATACGCCGTTACTGTTCTTCTCCTCGCGCGGCCAGGTTTATAAGGAAAAAGTCTGGCGGCTGCCGCAAGCGGCGCCGCAGGCGCGCGGCAAGGCCTTGATCAATATATTGCCGCTCGAGCAGGGTGAGATCATCACCACCATCATGCAGCTGCCCGAGGACGAGGCGACCTGGGACAAGCTCGACGTGATGTTCGCGACCACGCGCGGCACGGTGCGGCGCAACAAGCTGTCGGATTTCGCCGACGTGCGGCGCTCCGGCATCATCGCCATGAAGCTCGACGAGGGCGACGCCATCGTCGACGTGCAGATTTGCAAGGAGGATGACGATGTCCTGCTGACGTCGGCGGCCGGCCAGTGCATCCGCTTCGCGGTCGACGACGTGCGCGTGTTTCAGGGCCGCACCTCGATCGGCGTGCGCGGCATCGCTCTCGGGAATGATAAGGAAGGCTTGGGCGACAAGGTGATTTCGCTGTCGATCCTGCGCCACGTCGAGGTGAGTGCCGAGGAACGCGCCGCCTATCTGAAACGCGCCAACGCGGTACGGCGCGGCGGTAACGGCGAGGCTGAGGAGAACGGCGGTAACGGCGGCAACGGCGACGCCGAGGAGGCCGAGGGCGCCATCGAGCTCGGCCAGACCCGCTACGTGGAATTGTCGGCGGCCGAGCAATTCGTGCTGACGATTTCCGAGAACGGCTTCGGCAAGCGCACGTCGTCCTACGAGTACCGCACCACCGGCCGCGGCGGTAAAGGCATCGTCGCCATGGCGATCACCGAAAAGAACGGCAGATTGGTCGCGTCATTCCCGATCGAGGAAACCGATCAGATCATGCTGGTCACCGACGGCGGGCAATTGATCCGCTGCCCGGTCGACGGCATCCGCATCGCCGGCCGCGCCACCCAAGGCGTCATCGTGTTCTCCACCGGCGAAGGCGAGAAAGTCGCCTCGGTCGAGCGGCTGACCGAGGAGGGTGAAGGAAGCGACGAGAACGGCGGGGAGTGATCCGCTCCGTCATTGCGAGCGCAGCGAGGCGATCCAACACCGAGGTCTAGATTACGTCGTCGCCACGCTCCTCGCAATGACGCATGCTCTGTCGGTTTTTAATGCAAGTGGCCGCTTGGATCGCGCTCCGAAAGCAGCAGCTTATGATTGCGGAAAATACCTGCACCATATCTGGCCCAAGAAATGCATGTTGTGGAGATAGCCGCTCTCGCAGTGCGTGTTGATGGCGAATCCATTATCATGGCACGGTAATGCCGATTCTCAGCATCAGACATATTACGACATATCACTATAAGCGGTCGGTCGCATTCGGCGAGCACCGGATGATGCTGCGTCCACGCGACGACAACGATCAAAAGGTGATTGAAGCAGAATTCGAAATCACGCCCAAGCCGAGGCAACTTTCCTGGACGAGGGATAGCCTCGGCAATCATGTGGCCACCGCTTGCTTTGGCGACCGGGCCCGCGAGCTTCACGTTGCCAGTAGTATTCGTCTCAACCATGCGCCGGGCGACTTTCGCGCGACCGATATAAATGATTCTGCCCGCAGCTATCCGTTTGCCTACGCGCCGGAAGATTGGCCAGGTCTCGAACGTTTCATCCAGCCGCTGTCTCCGCATCCCGCGATTGATCGCTGGAGTGCCGTGTTCTTCCGTAAAGATGGTTCTGCCGACACTCACGAGCTGCTCTGCGACATGACGCGGACCATCAGGCGGACCTTCAAGCACGTGTCGCGGCACGAGAAGGGAATCCAAGCTCCGGCCTTGACGCTCGATCTCGGGAGCGGCAGTTGTCGTGACCTCGCCATGCTTATGATGGCGGCGCTCCGTGCGCGCGGAATTGCCGCCCGGTTCGTGTCCGGATATCTGCATTTGGCCGATGATGACGACGACTATGCCGGCGGCGGCAACACCCACGCTTGGGTCCAGGTCTACGTGCCCGGTCCGGGCTGGATCGACTTCGATCCATCGGGGGGCATCGTGGGAAATGAAAATCTCATCCGCGTCGCGGTCGCGTATCACCCGTGCGAGGCAATCCCTCTGCAAGGTACATGGTTCGGGACAGCGACGGATCATCTGGCCATGAAAGTCGCAGTGAAGGTCGCTACGACGGCGGCTGCCGGCGCCCGGGATTGCACGGACGTCGGGATGATGAATAAGCACGCTGATGATGGAACGAAGCAGCTTTCGTTCGCCGCCGCCACGGGGCGTTCGAATTAGCGGCCGTTGAAATGGACGAAAATGGCGGCATCAATCTTGATGACGGGCGTTGGCTGGCGGAGTCTTCATTCTGACGGCACTTCATCTGCCCAGACGCGGAACTCCGACAAGATTCCTGGGCCGAACGTATGGGTTAGAGGCACGTCCGCGGCGTCGCGGCCCTGCGCGATGAGGATGCGCCCGATCCGGGTGGCATTGTTGCGCGGGTCGAACGTGTGCCAACGGCCGCCGAGATAGACTTCGATCCACGCTGCAAAATCGTTGGGCGGGTAGGGCGGCGGAAGGCCGACATCGGTAAGGTAACCGGTGCAATAGCGTGCCGGGATGTTCAAGCAGCGACAAAAGGTGATGGCAAGATGCGCGTAGTCGCGGCACACCCCTCGGCGCTCCGCGTATGTTTCAGATGCCGTCCTGGTCGCGCGGGAATGCTCGTAACCGAATGTTACGTGATCATGTACGAAGTCGCAGATAGCCTGGACCCGCGGCCAGCCAAGCGGCGTGTTGCCGAACAGCCGCCAAGCCTCGTCGGATAGTCGATCGGTCTCACAGTAACGACTGCCAAGCAAAAACAGCACAACTTCCGCCGGCAAGTGCTGAACTTGGTGCTGCAGGGCGTTCAGAACGAGCGGGTCCGACATGCCCGAGTCACGAATTATGGCGTCCGTGCCGAGACTGAAATGACCGCCGGGCGCAACGAGGCGACTGCACCAATTTCCGAAGCTGTCGCGGTAGGCTTCAACGGGAACCGACGGGTTCGTTATCAGATAATCCGGACGTTCCAGTTCGGAGACGCGCGAGAAGTGCACGTTCAACGTTACAATCATAGGCGTTGTTTGCGGAAACTCGAAGTGGAGCTCGCAACCGAGATGGATCCTCATGAGATCACGCCACCCCATTAAGTTCCTTGGTGTCGACCCCTTTGCAGGAAGGACAGACGAACATGTGCTGTTTCGGACGGACGCCAAGTTTTGCGATCGTGCGGAAGTGCTTCATAGTGTCGCCGCAGCAGAGGCACATTGTCGTCGGCGTCCTGTCGGGCACGGGGGGCGAGCGTTCGACGGCGAGAATTGAATGCGTGTAATTCGGCATGTGCGTCTCCACTAACCAGGCGGGAGCGCTACCGAACTCTCAGCCACCGACGCTTGGCACGGCGCCGCTATCGGTGATGAAGTATATGTAAGACTGATTGGGACAGTTGCGAGGTCAAGTTTTAGACAGAAGGCTCAGCATTTGGGCGGCATCGAAGGGGTCAGTATCTAAAAAAGAAGGGCGCGCGATCCGGTCGACATCTTGGCCAGGTCGCCGAATTCGACCGCCGGCCTCTCGGATCATCTCGAAGCGCGCTGGAGATACTTGTGCCGCCACGGCTAACTTTCTCGCATTTCGATCATATATACCCAAAGAACCGCTGCGGGACCGAGGGGTCGGGAAACTCATGGTCGAGCAAATGACAGTCGAGCAAACCGTGGTCGAACAAGAGTTGGTCGAACGAGCCATGGTCCGATTTGATTATAAGGCCGAGGCGGAGCTATTCCCCAGCCGCAATCGCAACCGGAAAACCAGGCGGCAACCGATTGGGTACAAACGGTTCGGGCACGCGGTGGACGCCATCCGCTTTGCGATTGAAGAGCTTGCACCCGAGTTTCTTCTGGGAGCCTGCCTCGAAGTCGACGAGAAGAGATATGATGGCGGAGAAATTCGCCGCCTGTACGAGAGCGTGGACTATCCCTTGATCCGCGGCGCCGCGACTTAGCGCGATGACCGCGCGCTTGCACGGCGAATCCGTCGCCTTCAGTCATCCATTTGCGCTAAAGGGCGCGACCTAAATCATGACGCTTAGTTTTCCAAATCAAAGCCGATTTTACGATGCAACGCGGCGTGCCGTGCGGTTTTGGGGGCACGATAGCGCAATGGAGGCGTCGTTTTTCGTCAATGCCGATGCGTTGAAAAGAATTAAACCCGACCTGGAGTTCGATGAGGTTGCACTTCTCAGCGCTTTCGATTCGAACCGCAAATTGATTTATGCGACGGCAGCCAAGGTTTACGATCGCCGGCATAAGGGGTCTTACGACCTGATTGCCGCTGATTTTTGATCGGAGCCCGCAAGACGCGTTGAACGACCCAGCTGCGCTCGTTGGCTCTACCCATCCCAATGGCCGAGTTGGAAGAAGACTACGTCGCCAGACAGAATTCCGCGCCCCTCGAAAATAAGCTCATCGCTGCCGAGTAGCGCCGGCCCTCAAGCCAAAGCGTTGCGCCTGACGACTTCCGCGTAATACGCGGCGGAAAGTTTCGGCGTGCGCTCTTGCGTCGCGAAGTCGACATGGATCAATCCGAACCGGGTGCCGTAGCCGTCGATCCATTCGAAATTGTCGAACGAACTCCACAGGAAATAGCCGCGCACCGGTACGCCTTCGGCGGTCGCCCGCTGCAGCATGGACAGATAATTGCGCAAGAACATGATGCGGTCGCTGTCATAAACGACGCCATCTTCCGCCGGCGTGTCGGCTGTGCCGCAGCCGTTTTCGCTGATGTAAATCTCCTTCGCGTTCCAGAGTTTTTGCAGGTGCCGCGGCGCCCAGTAGAGCGCCTCGGGACCGATGAACTGCCAGGCTGACGCCATGCGCGGATGAGATTTGGCGAAGGGTACAACCTCGTAGCCCGGCGCCGCGCCGACCGCGCGCACATATTGCGGCATGTAGACGTTGATGCCGACGAAATCGAGCGGCGTTGCGATCGCACGCAAATCCTCCCCGGTGAATTTCGGCGCGTCCGCTCCGGCCGAGATCAGGAAGGCATCGGTGTAGCGCCCCTCGAGAATGACGGTCAGATAACCGGCATTAAGCTCACGCGTGGCGCGTTCCGCGGCAGCGATATCGTCGACCGTCTCGATCACCGGCACGGCCGCGACGATATTCTCGGCGAGGCCCACTTTCGTCGAAGGCTTTGCGCTGGCGCGGATGGCCTGGACGGCCAGCCCGTGGCCGAGGACGGCGTGATGGCGGACTTGATTGAGGCGCGCCGGCGGCAGCGTCAGGCCGGGCGCAAAGGTGCCGGTGCCGTGGCCCAGTTCGACAACCGCATTGATCTCGTTGATCGTGAAAAAGTGTTTGACCCGGTCGCTCAGCCTGGCGCTGACATAGCCGGCGTAATCGGCAAAGGCTTTTGCGGTGTCGGCGGATTCCCAGCCGCCGACGCTGTCCTGCAGCGCCTGCGGCAAATCCCAATGGTAGAGCGTCGCGAATGGCTCGATATCGTTGGCGAGCAGTTCGTCGGCGAGGCGGTCGTAGAAAGCGAGGCCCTGGCTGTTGGGCTGACCGGTGCCTTGCGGAAAAATACGCGGCCAGGAGATCGAGAATCGGTAGGCGCGCGCGCCCAGCGCCTTCATCTGCTGCACGTCGTCTTTGTAGCGGTGGTAATGGTCGAGCGCGACGTCGCCGGTGTCGTTGTTCGCCACCTTGCCGGGCGTGTGCGCGAACCGGTCCCAGATGGATTCACCTTTGCCGTCTTCGCGCCAGGCGCCTTCGATCTGATAGGCCGAGGTCGCCGTGCCCCATAGAAAGTCGTGTGGAAAGCTTCGCGTGCCGCGTGCACTCGCTTGCTCCGCGGCGGCAGCGTCGGGTGTCCTCACGCTGATTCTGGCGCTGGCCGGCGTCACGGCATTAACGGCGAGCGCACCGGCGCCGGCAAGCTTGAAAAGATCGCGGCGCGAGGTTTCTCCGACGGCCGATGGCGCGGAGTTTTGCAGCGACGGAGGTTTACGCGGAATCATTGGATTTCTGCACGGTTACTCAGACGGCTGAGACCGAACATGCAACTTAGATGCCACGCAATGAACGCCGGTCTTCCGGCGCCGGCCCGCCTCAGGCGTGGGAAGTGAGGAGTGAAATTGCCAGCAGCGCCACAGCGGCGACAAGACCTTGCAGCAGCGTTGCCGCGCTGAACCTGGCGACGGCGCGGAACGGCGTTAGTGCCGCGCGATCGGCGACCAGCCAAAAATATTCGTCGTTGATATGGGAGATCGTCATTGCGCCAGCGCCGACGGCGAGCGCGGCGAGTGTTCTTCCGTTGGCGTCATCAAGACCAAGCGTGAGCAATATCGGCTGAACCATGCCCGCGGTGGCGATAGCCGCGACAAGGGACGAGCCCTGCAACGTCTTCATGATCGCCGCGATGAGGAATGGGATCAGCACGCCACTTGCGCCAAGATGCCAGGCGAGCAGACGCTCGCCGACCATTTCCGCCATGCCGGTTTGCTGGCAGAGGCTTTGCAGGCCGCCTGCGGCGCAGACGATGAGCAGGATGCTCGAGACGCTACTAAAGATGCGCCCGGTCCAAACGGGATCGGCAAAGAGGTTGAGACCGCGGCGCAGTTGGCCGATCAGCATGACGCCGACACCAACGAGAAAAAGGATCAGCGGCCGGCCGATGCCGAGGACCAGCTCGCGCGCCGGTCCGCCGCCGAGCGGCTCGCTCGGAATATCGCCGATGGATTGCACCATCAGCAACAGCAACGGGATCGCGATGGCGAGGAGGAGCACGATCGGATAGCCATCGCTGCGTTTCGCTGCGCCGTCGAGTGTCGCCGGCGAAAGCAGCTCCGGCACGGCGCCGACAGGCGACAACCATCGCGCCAAGATCGCGCTGCAGGCGGCGAGTAAAATCGCCAGCGGCAGGCCGAACAGCGCGACGCGATTCCACTCGGCGCCGATGATGGCCGCGGCCGCGATCGGCACCGGCGACAGCAACAACAGGCCGTGGCTGGCCGAAATCGATAGGGCCAGCGCGAGCGTGTCGCGCTGCGTATTGCGTTCCGCGTCGCGCTCTCGGCTTTGCCCGTCGCCGGCGATCGGGCGAATGAGCGGCGTGAGCAGCGCAAAGGCCGAGGCGGGCGAAGCGCCAATGCCGGCGATCAGGCCCAAGCCCGCCGCAATCCGATCGGAGCCGAGCCATCGCCAGCGATCGAGCTTCGCCATAAGCCGATCAGCGGCCGCGGTCGTTTCGGCAAGACCGGCGATCAAGCTGGCCGCGACAATGACAAGGCCGGGGGAATAGAATTTCTCGGCAAAGCCGCCGCCGAACAGGCTGCCGAGCTGCGACGTGGGATAACCGGCGATGTAGCCGAACACCGCCGCTATCACCACGAGCACAATGAACGGATGGAAAGGCCGCCATTGCGTTGCCAGGATGAGAACGACGACCGACGTCAGAAAGACCAGCGCCTGGGCGAGCGGCATCCCGTACATTGGCGATTTGACCCCTCTGTCGCGCGCGGGACGGCTGTGCGCATCGCGCCATTGGCGCTAGATTCTCTTTTAAGCATGATCGTGCAGGTCCCGAAAGGACACGCCTGATGAGGCTACGCGGTGCAATCCGGATCTGCGCGCTGGTGTTTTCCGGCGTGTTCTGCGGCAATGGTTCGGCGCGCGCCGCGCCGGCCGATTTCATCCATGCCGACGGCGCGCGCCTCGTCGACGGCCATGGCGACAATTTTGCCGTCAAGGGAATCAATCTCGGGAATTGGCTCGTTCCCGAAGGCTACATGTTCAAGTTCAAGCACGCGCTGAGCCCAACCGAGATCACCGGGCTGTTCGACACGCTGCTTGGGCCGGAGGCGGCGGCACGCTTCTGGACGCAATTTCGCGACGTCTATATTGCCCGAGAGGATATCGATTTCATCAAGGCTGCGGGCTTTAACACGATCCGCGTGCCGCTCGACTGGCGGCTTTTCGTCGAGCCCGGCGACGGCGGCCAGCTTGACGGGACTGCTCGCTTCGACGGATCGGGATGGACGCTGGTCGACCGGCTGGTGCAATGGTGCCACGATGCCGGCCTGCGCGTGATCCTCGATCTGCATGCAGCGCCTGGCGGCCAGACCGGCGTCAATCACGACGACGGTCCGGGTTTTCCGCTGACATTTTACGTGCCGCGCTACCGGCGGCTCACCATCGCGCTATGGCAAAAGCTTGCCGCGCATTATCGCGACGAGACCGCGATCCTCGGCTACGACCTTTTGAACGAGCCGATCTCGCCCTATAGCGACGTGGATTATCTCAATCCGCGGCTGGAGCCGCTCTATCGCGACATCGTCGCCGCCATTCGCAGCGTCGATTCAAACCATGCGGTGCTGCTCGGCGGCGCGCAATGGGATACGAACTTTGCCGTGTTCGGCCGGCCGTTCGATAAGAACGCCGTCTACACCTATCACAAGTTCTGGCCCAATCCGACCCGCGACGCGCTGCAGGAATATGTCGACTTCAGCAATCGCTGGAAGGTGCCCGTGCTCATCGGCGAGACCGGCGAGTTCAACAACGGCTGGAATGAGAAATTCCGCCGGCTCAATGAGCGGTTCGGGATCGGCTGGATTTTTTGGCCGTACAAGAACCTCGACTCGGACCTTTCCGTGGTGTCGATCCAAAAGCCGGCGGGTTGGGAGTTGATCGCAAATGCCGGCAGCGCGGCGAGCGCGCCCTTACCGCCCCGCGAAGCGGCGCAGAGGATTCTTGATGGTTATCTGGAAGCCGCCAAGTTCAGCAACGTTCGCGTCAACGTCGATTATCTCGCTTCCCTCGGCCTCGTCGCGCCATAGTCCGTCGCCTCCCGCCTTGTGGTATAAGAGGGCATGACCATAAGCCACGATCACACCCGTCATTCCCACGACGATACCGAACGCTGGAAGCACGACGGCGTGCGCGTCATTCCGGGCAACCAGTTGGATCCCAACGTCCCTTCAACCCCCGGCATGGACCGCAAGGCGGCGATCAATTTCGCCCGCGCCGGCGCGCAGAAGCTGTGGGCCGGCACGGTGACCATAAAGCCGGACGCCAAGACCGGCGCGCATCATCACGGCCATCTCGAAAGCATCATTTATGTGGTGCGCGGCAGGGCGCGCATGCGCTGGGGCGAGCGTCTGCAATTCACCGCCGAAGCCGATCCCGGCGACTTCATATTCATCCCGCCCTACGTGCCGCATCAGGAGATCAATGCCAGCCCCGACCAGGTTCTGGAATGCGTCCTGGTGCGCAGCGACGGCGAGGCCATCGCGATCAATCTCGACATCGAGCCGGTGGAAAAGCCGGAGACGGTGTTGTGGGTGGACCCGATCCATCGCGATGGTGCGGTGAAGAAATAAGCGCGCGAGCGCCATAACAAATCCCGCGCGCCGGGAGGAAAGACAGGGAGTCTGCTGCAATGACGATCGCACTTAAAAACAACATTACCATTCATCCGGTCGTCGAACAGGCACGCTGCACCGATTTCCGCGCCATGGAATTTTTTCCCGCTTTGACCAAGGAGCTGTTCGAGGAGAATCGCTCCTGGCTGGTGCCGGATTTCATCGATCCGTCCAATGACGGGCTGGTGCTGTGCATCCAGGGCTTTGTCATCAAGACGCCGCACCACAACATCCTGATCGACACCTGCGTCGGCAACCACAAGCCGCGGCCGGCGCGGCCGTTCTGGAACATGCTCAACCACGACCGCTTCGAGAAGGGACTGGCCGCCACGGGCCTCACGGTCAACGACATCGATTACGTGATGTGCACGCACCTGCATGGCGATCACGTCGGCTGGAATACCCGCCTCGACAACGGCCGCTGGGTGCCGACCTTCCCCAACGCGCGCTACGTCATGTCCGACCGCGAGCTCGTCTACTGGACCGGGCGGGAGAAGGACAATGCGGCGAGTTGCCCCTGGATCACCGATTCGGTGCTGCCGATCATCGCTGCCAAGCGCGAGCAGATCGTCAAAAGCGATTTTGCCTTCAACGAGCAGGTGCGGTTTGTGCCGTCGCCCGGCCACACCATCGATCATTTCTCTGTGCTGGTCGGCCCCGCCGGCGCGGACGTGCTGATCACCGGCGACATGATTCATTCGCCCATCCAGGGCAGATATCCCGAGTTCGGCATGATGTCGGATTACGATTCCAAGCAGGCCGGACAAACGCGGCGCAAAATCTTCGACCGTTTTTGCGAGGAGCCGACGGTCATGTGCGCGACGCCATTTCCCGCAGCCATCGACCGGCCGGGTGCGGCGCTGGGGCGACGGCTACAAATTCGTCGCGGTGGGCGGTTGATGCGCTGCCCGGCCGCCAGCATCGTCGCCGCGCCGTAACTTGTTACCACTCGGAAAATTGCTCAAGTGCATACTTGCGCGGCGTTTTTTCATATGTGAGACTGACGCGTTCCCCCAGAGGGGTAATTTCCTAGGGTGTCTCAAGAGGTGGAGGAACTTATGCGCCGTTTCGGACTCTCGGTAGGTCTCGCGCTCGCGCTGTCAGGCGTTGCGTTTTCCGGATCGGCCTTCGCGGCCTGGCCGGCCTGCGCGGTCGGAACGTCCGTGCACAATCATGCGCGGATCGTGCTGCATGGAAAGACGATAGCGTCGTGCATGTCAGGGGCCAATGGCTGCAAGTGCGTGTCTTGCTACAATCTTGACGGCTCCGTGTACTCGGCCTGTTACGCGCTCGTCGCTCCTATGCCGAAGTGAAGCCGAGCGCATTCGCGTTTCATCACGGCAATTCCTGCGTTCCAGCGGGTTCGAGTTGATTTGCGCGCGCTAGCTCTGCTGGCGCGTGAGGGATAGTGGTTTTTCCGGTTCGATTTATGAAGCCACCGGTCAGCCCCGGGCTTCTTTTCTTTACCGGTGGCGGCCTTCCGCTTAGTTCGACAAGTGGTGTAGCATCGAGCCGCGAGCTGCCCCGTCGGACGTGCCGAAGTCACTTTTCAACGGCAGCGCTCATACCGTCGGTGGGCAAGAACTCCTAGGGAGATCGCTTCTTCTAATTTCTGTCACGCTTCACATGCCATAGACCGGGTGCTGCCGCACGGAGAGCCGCCGGGCTTTGTGCGGAACCAAAAGGAGGACAACATGCTATTCATCTGCATGATCAACTGGACGGAACAAGGTATCCGCTCGGTCAAGGACTCGCCCAAGCGAGCAAAAGCGGCAAGGGACTTGGCAAAGAAATTAGGCGTCGAGATGAAGGAGCTTTATCTGACATCCGGCGACTCCGATCTCGTGGTCATTCTCGAAGCCGCTAACGGCGACAACGTCGCTAAATTTGCCATGGCGATCGGCGCGCAGGGAAGCGTGCGCACGCGCACCTTCAGGGCCTGGACCGAGTCCGAATATCAGAAGCTGATTTCCGAGCTGCCATAACGACTCCCAGCAGAAGCGCTGTCGGGAAGGATGAGGGCGGGTTCCGCACGCCCGGCATTTATCCTGCGACATTAATGTCCTGCGACATTAAGCCATGAAAGCGATCCGACTGACGCGTGATTGAATTGATTCCACGGGGGCGGCCATGGAGGACGGCATGGCTGTCGACGTGGTACTCTGGTTCATTCTCGCAGTCACGATTGGATTTTTATTCTGCGGGTGCATCGGTACGGCGCCCGGTAAGAAGGCGGTAAGGCTTCACGACGGCACGCTCGACCGGAAGTTCGACCGCGCCGCGTGAAGCGCATTCGCCGTTCCGTAGCACATCACCCGGCAGCGATTACGGGCAGCAGCAAGCACGATGCGTGCGCGCCATCGTGATGGATGGTGTCGGTGCCCATCAGCGACGGATGATAGGGGTGCGAGAACACACCATCGGTCGCGGGCGAGTCGCCGTTGGCGAGTTCCAGCCGGATGCGGTGGTCCTTCTTGAACACGTAGGCGATCGGCAGCACCTCGATGTCGAACTCATAAATCTGGCCGGGCTTGAGCGGCCGCGGATTGGTGTGCGTGTAGAATGGCCGCTGCGGCTTTGAGCGCATCGCATCCTTCTCGCGATGCGAGGCCTTCAGCCAGCCCTTCGACACCGGCGTATAGGCCGGTTGCTCGCCTTTGGCGCGCGCCGCGGCATCCTGCGGCTGCTGATCGGTGAGCTTGACGATGAACTGGGTGTCGATCGCGGTCGATGAGGCATGGAGTTTCAGCACGATCGGCCCGGTCACTTCGAGATCGGCTTCGAGCGGCGCGCTGGTAAAGGTCAGCACGCGGCGCGGCGGATCCACCCGTCCGTCCGGGCCGATCACCGCAACGCCGTTGATCCATTCCCAGTCCGGATAGGTGTAGCTCGTCGGCGCCTCGCCCGGCGCCGGCTTTTCGGTCGACAGCGCGCCGTCATTGAGCGAAGTGACGCTGCCGGACGGACCTTCGCGCAGATAATAGGCGAGGGGCGTCGCGCGTTTTGGCGGCCATTCCTGTTCGGCGCGCCAGACATTGGCGCCGCGCACGTAAAGCTTCACCGGCTCGGTGTCCATGAAGCCGTTGTTGGCGCCTTTGAGATGCAGATCGTAGAACGGCAGCAGCTCCTTTTCGTGGAATTCGATCTGGTCGAACATCCGGTGCGCTTCGAACGTGTTGCGCGCGCCGGTGACCACGAGCTTCTTCGGCGCCTTGACTTCCTCGTAGCCGAGAATATTGCCGCGCAGGTGCAGCCCCATCTTGCCCCAATGTCCGATCGACAGCACCGGGCACTTGATCTTGTCGAGCCGCCAGTAGGGCGAACGCTGGCGCCAAAACTCGTCGTCGAGCGGATGTTCGATGATGGCGCCGACCAGATCGAATTTCATCGGCGGCCGACCGTGCCCGCCGGCGAGACGATGCTGATTGTCGGCGCGCAGCGACGTGTACCAGACCGAGCGATAAGAGCAGTAGATGCCGCCGTGATAATTCGAGCCGCGATACTGGTCGACGAGTCCGTCGTAAGGCGCGATGCAGGCGAGGCCGGGCGGGTTATAGGTCGCCATCAGCCACTGTGCCATCGCGTAATAGGACTGGCCGATGCCGCCGATGCGGCTGTTGCACCATGGCTGCCGGACGATCCAGTCGAGCAATTCGAGATAGTCCTGTTGCTCGTTCTGCCCCATGAACTCGAATTCGCCTTCGGAGCGCCCTGAGCCGCGCACATCGGCGTGCACATAGGCGTAGCCCTGGCCGACATACCATTCGACCGGACCGGTCTCGCGCCAGAGAAACAGCGGATAGGCCGGTACTTCGTCCATTTCGTATTGATAGGGCGAGGCCGCAAACAGCGTCGGAAAGCGCCCCGAGGCGTCCGGCCGATAGACGCAAAGCGAAATGCGAATGCCATCGCGCATCTGCACCGTGATGCCTTTTTCAACCTTCATCGCATAACCGGACACGCTCTACCTCCATGCATCTGCGCGTTTTGGCCGCTTGCCTGCCGGTGGCCCGGTACGGCATTCTGCGCCGCAACAATAATAGGCGACCCCGGAGGGAATGACATGCGCCGCTTGATTCTCGCGCTGCTTGCGCTGACCGTACTGCCGTTGCCTGCTGTGGCGCAGAACTATCCAACTCGGCCGATCAAGGCGTTTGCATCGCAAGGTCCCGGCGGCTTGAGCGATATATTCATGCGCGCACTCGGCGATCAGCTCGGTCCGGCGCTCGGCACCTCGATCGTGGTCGAGGACCGCGCCGGGGCTGAAGGCACAATCGGCGCCCAGGCCTGCGCGGCGGCGGCGCCGGACGGTTACACGATCTGCATCCTTCCCGGCGAGACGGTCACCATCAATCCGATCATCCAGCCGAATTCCGACTTCGACCCGGCGAAGAGCCTGATGCCGGTCACCAGGGCCTATTACCTGACGCAGGTGTTTGCGGTCGACGCGTCGCTGAACGTCAAAACGTTCGCCGAGCTGGCGGCGCTGGCGAAGGCCAAGCCGAACACGCTCAATTACATGGCGCCGTCGCTGTCGAAGGTCGCCTTCATGCAGGAATTCGACAAGACGAACGGCGTCGATATCGTGCGCCTGCCGTTCAAGGGCGGCGGCGACGCCGTCAACAGCATGCTCACCGGCACGACGCAGATCGCGATTTTCGGCATTGGCAACCTGGTGTCGTTCATCCGCGCCGGAAAAATCGTCGGTCTTGCGATCGACGGCGACACGCGCTCGCCGCTGGCGCCCGACATTCCGACTTTCAAGGAGATCGGCTACACCAAGCACATCGCGGCGACCTTCTTCGGCATTTTCGCGCCGGCCGGCACGCCGAGCCCGATCGTCGACAAGCTGTACAAGGCGATCGCCGCGATCGGAGCGAAGCCGGATTTTCAGGAGCGCTTTCTCGTCGACCGCGGCTTGACCCCGGTGTTCAGCCCGCCGGAGGAGTTCGCCAAGGAGCTCGTGGACGACCGCGCCGAGGGCCTCGCCGTGGTGAAAGCCTCGGGGCTTTATCCCAACGTGAAGTGACACGGCGGCCTGTTGGGCCGCGACCGAGTGACTTTGCTATTCGCTTGCCTCTGCAATAGGCACTCAGCATCGGCAACAAATATTCGTAACCAAATATTTAGAATTATGCCGGCCTCCCGGCCGTTGCGAAAATACGTAGCAACACAGTCTTAAATCCATTCGAACTATACTCACAGTTCAATTATCCGTCAGCGCGGGCAGGTAGTTCTCTGCCGGCAGAGTAGTCGGTCCGGATTTGGCACACCGATTGCATCGGCATTGGCCATGAGCGATGAAAACTATTTGTCACTCCTGGTATGGACCATCTGCGTGCTGATGTTCGCCTGTAGTGTCATGGCGATCACCGAGCACCCCGAATGGTTCGGCGCCTGACGAAGCGGCCTAGTCGGCGCCCGCGTGCACAAGGACTTCCCGCCCTGATCGTCTGATCGAGGCGTGACGCCTACTGCCCGCGCCGCGCTACGGACGCGAGCGCGCGCACAAAAGCGGCTACCCTGATCGTCTGATCCCAATTCAAAGTGGGGGATTGCGGGTCGCGAGCTACGGCTGCGAATGCCAGCAAGTTGCTCCTTCGCCGATGCGATTGGGGTACAATAATGAATGAACGGCAGACATTCGTCGGCGCTCGCAGCAGCTTGAATATCGGCCGGATCGGGCGCAAATGCCGTTGTTGGTTCAGGGAGGGTCGTTATGAGGCAGTTTGTAACCGCCTTTTTGGCGGGCGTCGCAATGTCGTTTTTCCTCCTCAGCTTCGCCGAAGCGAACGGCAAAATCATTGGCGTTTCCTGGTCGAACTTCCAGGAGGAGCGGTGGAAAACCGACGAGGCCGCGATGAAGGCCGCCATCGCCGCGGCTGGCGACACCTATGTCTCGGCCGACGCGCAATCGTCCGCGCAGAAGCAATTGAGCGACATCGAAAGCCTGATCTCGCAGAACGCCAACGCACTGATCGTCCTGGCGCAGGACTCCTCCGCCATCGGCCCGGCGGTGCAGAAGGCGGTCGACGAAGGCATCCCGGTGATCGGCTATGACCGCCTGATCGAAAATCCGCAGGCGTTTTATATCACGTTCGACAACAAGGAGGTCGGACGGATGCAGGCGCGTGCCGTCTTCGCGGTCCGGCCGCGGGGCAATTACGTTTTCATCAAGGGATCGTCCGCCGATCCGAACGCGGATTTCCTGTTCGCCGGCCAGATGGAAGTGCTGAAGGAGGCCATCGACGCCGGCAAGATCAAGAATGTCGGCGAGGCGTATACCGACGGATGGCTACCGGCCAACGCCCAGAAGAACATGGAGCAGATCCTCACCAAAAATAGCAATAAGGTCGATGCGGTGGTGGCTTCTAACGACGGCACGGCCGGCGGCGCCATCGCTGCGCTTGCCGCGCAAGGCATGGCCGGCGCCGTGCCGGTTTCGGGTCAAGACGGCGATCATGCGGCGCTCAACCGCATCGCACTCGGAACGCAGACCGTCTCGGTGTGGAAGGACGCGCGCTCACTCGGCAAAAAGGCGGCCGAAATCGCTTTGTTGCTCGCCGACGGCAAGAAGATGAGCGAGGTTCCCGGCGTCGTGAAGTTCAGCGGCGGTTCGAAGAAAGTCGAAATGAACTCGTTGTTCCTGACGCCGATCCCGATCACCAAGGACAACCTCGACGCCGTCATCGATGCCGGTTGGATCAAAAAAAGCGAGGTCTGCCAGGGCGTCAAGCTCGGCACGGTCAAGGTCTGCGGTTGATCCGCACGAGCCCATGATTCCACTCAGGCGCTTTCTGAAGGCCACGGAATTCGACACGCGCATGCTCGGCATGGTCGGTGCGCTGCTGCTGATCTGGATCGCATTCCACGTGCTTTCCGGCGGCCTTTTTCTCACCCCGCGCAACCTGTGGAATTTGTCGGTGCAGTCATCATCCGTCGCCATCATGGCGACGGGCATGGTGCTCGTCATCGTGACACGCAATATCGATCTGTCGATTGGCTCGATGCTCGGCTTCATCGGGATGGTCATGGGTGTCATCCAAGCCGACGTGCTGCCAAAACTCATCGGCTTCGAAAATCCGGCGACCTGGGCTTTGACGCTGGCAACCGGGCTCACGCTCGGCGCAATTCTTGGCGCGTTCCAGGGCTATTTGATTGCCTATCTCGGCATTCCGGCCTTCATTGTCACGCTTGGCGGGCTACTCGTCTGGCGCGGCGCGGCTTGGTGGGTGACGAGCGGCCAGACCGTCGCGCCGTTGGACGCTACGTTCAAGCTCATCGGCGGCGGTCCGGAAGGCTCGATCGGCGCGCTCTGGAGCTGGGTGGTCGGCCTGGCCGCTTGCGCGGCGGTCGTATTTTTGCTGGCGCACGGCCGCGCCCAACGCCAGCGGGTTCGTTTCGCGCTGCGGCCGATCGCGGCTGAAATCTTCGTCGGCGGCATTGCCTGCGCTATGATCCTCGCCGCGGTCGCAGTCGTCAACGCTTATGCCTGGCCGATCGGCAGCGTGCGCCGTTACGCCGAAGCGAACCATGTCGCGCTTCCCGCAGGCGGCCTTATCATCTCGCATGGAATCGCGATCCCGGTCCTGATCGCGATCGGCGTCGGCGTAGCGATGACTTTCCTGGCGACGCGAACGCGCTTCGGCCGCTACGTCTACGCCATCGGCGGCAATCCGGAGGCGGCCGAACTCGCCGGTATCAACACGCGCTGGGCGATCATGAAGGTCTTCATGCTGATGGGGATCCTGGCCGCCATCGCCGGTGCGGTGTCAATCGCGCGCCTCGACGCGGCGACGAACTCGGAAGGTACTCTCGCCGAGCTTCTGGTCATCGCCGCATCCGTCATCGGCGGAACGTCGCTTGCGGGCGGCGTCGGCACGGTGGCGGGCGCGATGCTCGGCGCCGTACTCATGCAATCCCTTCAGTCCGGCATGGTGTTGCTCGGCGTCGATACGCCGCTGCAAAATATCGTCGTCGGCGCCGTGCTGGTGGTCGCAGTGTGGCTCGACATCCTCTATCGCCGCCGGGCGCAAACAGCATGAGTCCGGAAGCTGGAACGGTCCCGGGGTAAGATCATGCTCAAGCAAAAGATGCAGAGCAGAATATGAGCGAACCCGCCGCGTCAGCCTCGCGCCCGCCTCTGGTCGAGATGCGCGACATTTCGCTCTCGTTCGGCGGCGTTCACGCCGTCGATCGGGCGTCGATCGACCTTTACGACGGCGAGGTGATGGCCGTCGTCGGCCATAACGGCGCCGGCAAGTCGACGCTGATCAAGATTCTCTCCGGCGCGTTAAGGCGCGATTCCGGAACCATCGCCATTCGCGGCGAGCAAGCGGCGATCGCCAATCCCCGCGACGCCAAGAGATATGGCATCGAAACAATCTACCAGACGCTCGCGCTGGCCGATAATGTCGACACCGCCGCCAATCTGTTTCTCGGTCGCGAACTGCGAACAGGCTGGGGCACGCTTGACGACATCGCCATGGAGGCGGAAGCGCGCAAGGTCATGGGTCGCCTCAGCCCACACTTCCAGCGCTTCAAAGATCCCGTCAAGGCGCTATCCGGCGGCCAACGCCAGTCGGTGGCGATCGCGCGGGCGATTTTGTTCAACGCGCAAATTCTAATCATGGACGAACCGACGGCGGCGCTTGGACCGCAGGAGGCGGCGCAGGTCGGCGAGCTCGTTAAGAAGCTCAAGGCCAACGGTATCGGCATTTTCCTCATCAGTCATGACATTCATGACGTCTTCGACCTGGCCGATCGGATCTGTGTGATGAAGAACGGGCGCGTCGTCGGCACGGCGCGCGTTGCCGACGTCACCAAAGATCAAGTCCTCGGCATGATCATCCTCGGCAAATGCCCTCACGGGGCGGTTCCGGGACCGGGCGCGGACGAACAACTTCGCTCCGAGAAGAAGGAAACGATCGCGGCCCTGGGCACGCGGCCGGCGGACTTGGGCTAGATCGAGTGCGTCCTACTGCCCGCGCCGCGCGGCGGAAGCGAAGCGCTTGGCCTCTTCGGCGGCGCGGAACAAGGCCGCGGCTTTGTTGATGCATTCCTGCTGCTCGAATCCCGGATCGCTGTCGGCGACGATGCCGGCGCCGGCCTGCACATACATGGTGCCGTCTTTGATCAGCGCGGTGCGCAATACGATGCAAGAGTCCATTTCCTCGCCGGCGGAAAAATAGCCGACGCAGCCGGCATAGAGCGAGCGCTTCTCCTTCTCCAATTCGTCGATGATCTGCATGGCGCGCACCTTCGGCGCGCCGGATACCGTGCCGGCGGGAAATCCGGCGGCGAGCGCATCGATCGCATCGCGGTCGTGGCGCAATTTGCCTTCGACATTGGAGACGATGTGCATCACCTGGCTGTAGCGTTCGATGAAGAATTGGTCGGTGACTTTGACCGTGCCGATCTCGGCGACGCGGCCGACGTCGTTCCTGCCGAGATCGAGCAGCATCAAATGCTCGGCGCGTTCTTTGGGGTCGGCAAGAAGTTCCGCCTCGAGCGCCAAGTCTTCATGCGGCGTCGCGCCGCGCGCCCGCGTGCCGGCGATGGGGCGGATGGTGACGATGCCGCGGTTGGTTTTGACCAGGATCTCGGGGCTCGATCCGGCCACGGCAAAATCGCCGAAATCGAGAAAGAACAGATAGGGCGATGGATTGACGCGGCGGAGCGCGCGATAAAGCGAAAATGGCGGCAGCTTGAACGGCGCCTCGAACCGCTGCGACAGCACGACCTGAAAAATATCGCCGGCGGTGATGTAGTCCTTGGCGCGCATCACCATGCGCTTGAATTCGTCCGGGGCGGTGTTCGAGCGCGGTTTTACGTCGAGCGGACCGGCATCGACATCCGTCGCCGATTTGTCGAGCGGCCGGTCGAGCGCATCGACGACGGCGGACAGCCGTTCGACCGCGCGCGCCAATGCCGTCGTTGCGGTCGCTCCGGCCTGCAGCCGCACCGGGGTGACGATGGTGATGGTATCCTTGACGGTATCGAAAACAACGATCAGCGTCGGCCGCACCAGCACTGCATCGGGAATGCCGAGCGGGTCGGGCGCGTCCGACGGCAAATCCTCCATCAGCCGCACCATGTCGTAACCGAGATAGCCGAACACGCCGGCGGCCATCGGCGGCAAAGCCGGCGGCAGCACGATGCGGCTTTCGGCAATCAGATTGCGCAATGCCTTAAGCGGCGCATCGTTCACCGGCACGAAGGCCGCGGGATCGGTCGCTACCGTGCGGTTTATCTCGGCGTGCTTGCCGTTGACGCGGAAAATAACATCCGGCTCGAGACCGACGATGGAATAGCGGCCGCGCACGGCGCCACCTTCGACCAACTCCAGCAAGAAGCTCATCGGCGCCGAACCTTCGGGCCGCGCGCCGGCAACTTTAAGATAAGCGGAAACCGGCGTTTCCAAATCGGCGACGAGCGTCGTCCACACGACCTGCGGCTCGCCGGCCGCATAGCGCGCCGCGAAGGATTGCGCCGATGGCTCGATATGCATTTCCAGTGTCCCGATGCCGAAGTTCGCCAGTACTCGCGGCCCACTCTGATGCGAACTTCGGAATCAAAGGGACACCGGCAAATTATAAATCTAGTCAGGGCTTTGGATTTCAAGTTCCTGCGTGAGTTTGCGGGCGGATGATAGAAACTTCAAATCCACCGCGCTAGTTGGTGCCCGACGTGCCGTTACCCATCGCCTGAGCGAGCACCGAGGCGTTGACGCTGGTGCCGAGATCGCTTTCGACCCAACCGACATATTGGCCAATGAGATCGTCGGACAATTGGTTGTGCAGGGTCTGCTCGATGTGTTTGGCGTCAGGCGAACTCGGATCGAGCTTCGGCGTTTTGATATCGGTTACTTGAAATACGATCCATTGCGTCGGGTCGGCGCCCGCGCTGCTGCCGAAGGCGTCCGTCGCGGTGAGGAAGACCACGCCCGTCATGTTCGCCGACACGTTGCCGCTCGATCCGCCGCGCTTGAGGCCGTTCGCGGTCTCGATCTTGAGATTTTCGCTGCCGGCCAGCGCATCGAACGGGCTGCCGCTCTTGAGCTTGTCGAGCAGATCGGTCGCCTTGGCTTTCAAGCGCGAGGCGATCTCATCGTTGCGCCAGCGTTGCGCAACGACGCCTTTGACTTCGTCAAGCGTGCGATCGCGCGCCGGCGTGATAGCGGCCACGTCATACCAGACGTAGCCGCTGTCGACGTCGATCGGATCGTTGTCAACGCCGACGTCCGAGGCAAATGCGGCGCTGACGATGTCAGGACCGCGCGGAATATTGACGGCGGCTTTGCCATCGGGATCGCGGCCGGAACGGTCCACGTCGAGTGCGACGACAGGCAGCTTTTCCTTCTGCGCCGTCTCTTCGAGCGTGCTGCCGCCAGCGCGATCGTCTTCGATCTTGTCGTGCAGATCCTGCACTTCTCTCTTGGCGCGATCGAGCGCGATCTGGTTGTGTAGCTGCGGCGTGGCCTCGGCAAGCGATTTGGCGGTCGTCGGCTCGATCTTGAGCACGTTCACCAGCACCGCGCCGAACTGGGTCTGGATCGGCGCGCTCACTTCGCCTTCCTTCAGCGCGAACGCGGCATCGGCCACTTTCTGATCGACCATGGCCGACATTGCCACGGTGCCGAGATCGATGTCTTGCGCTTTCAGGCCGCGTTCGGTGGCGATCTCGGTAAAGCTCGTGCCGCTCTTGACGCGGTCGGCGGCGGCCTGCGCGTCCGCCATTTGCGGAAACACGATCTGCTCGATGTGGCGCTTCTCCGGCGTGACAAAACTCGAGTGGTGCTCGTCATAGGCCTTTTTAATGTCGTCGTCCGAAATCTGCATCCATTGCGCCAGCGCCGCAGGCGTCACCGTGACAGTGTCGATCTTGCGGTATTCCGGCGCCCGGAACAGGATTTTGCGTTCGTCGAAATATTTGGTGAGCTGATCGTCGGTCGGGTGTGGCATGTCGCCGGCCTGCGTGGGACCGAGCAACACATATCGGATGCTGCGCTCTTGGTTCTGGAATTGATTTATCGCGTCGAACCACGTCTGCGGCGGCGTGATGTCACCGGATACGGTGTCGACGAGCTGCCGGCGGAGCACATTCTGGCGTTGTTGTGCGATGAACGCCTGCTCGTTGGTGCCCATGTTTTGCAACAGCATCTGGAACCGTGCGCTGTCGAATTGACCGTGTTCGTCCTGAAGACGCGGATCGGTGGTGATGTGGCGGGCGATCTCGTCGCTGGCGAGGCCAAGACCCATCTTTTGCGCGAACTGGTCGATTCCGGCCTGGGCGATCATCTCACCCAGCACCTGCCGGTCGAGGCCGAGCGCACTCGCCTGGTCCGCCGGGAGCGGATGACCGAGTTCGCGGCCGATCTCCTGCAGGCGGTCGTCGTAAGTTTGCCGGAACTGGCCGCTCGAGATTTCGGTCTTACCGATCGTTGCCAAGGTCCCTTGGCCGAAGCCGTGGAAAATGTCGTTGATGCCCCAAACTGCGAAACTGCCGGCGAGCACCGTCATGACCACGGCCATGGCGGTGCGGCCGAGCCAATTTTCTGAAGCTTTGCGGATACCTCGTAACATTGGTCTAACGGAACCCGGGTCCAGATTGCTGGAATGGCGGAAGGCGGCGCACTATAAGGAGCGTGAGCGTTCGCCGCAACCGACGGGTTTTACTGCTAAAACGCCTCTTTTCCGGGTGCAATGGCTCTGCTAACGGCTGTTTGTCGCATGGCACTCCTCCGATTCTTTTGAGCCGACATGATGGCGCACCGTCCGCTGGTCGCAGGCAATTGGAAAATGAACGGGCTTGCCGCCTCGATTGGCGAATTGGAAAAAATTATCGCCGGCGCACGGATGCTTGGGTCTGCCAATGTCGACATCATGGTGTGTCCGCCGGCGACGCTGGTCGCGGACTTCGCCAAGGCCGCCAACGGAACCCGCGTCGCCATCGGCGGCCAGGACTGCCACGCGCTTGCCGCGGGCGCACATACCGGCGACATATCCGCCGAAATGCTGCGTGACGCGGGCGCGCAAGCGGTCATCGTCGGCCATTCCGAGCGGCGCCGCGACCACGGCGAAACCGACGCGATGGTGCGCGCCAAGGCGCTGGCGGCGCGGCGTGCCGGTCTCCTCGCCATCATCTGTGTCGGCGAGCGACGTGACGAGCGCGATGGCGGCCAAACACGCCATGTCGTCGGTGGGCAGCTCGACGGCTCGCTGCCGGATATCGCGGAAAACTTGGCGGCGAGCATCGTCATCGCCTATGAGCCCGTTTGGGCAATCGGAACCGGACGGACACCGACGCCGAGCGAGGTCGGCGGCAACCACGATTTCATCCGCGCACGGCTATGCTTGCGGTTCGGCGAGGCGGGGCACGATGTGCGCATCCTCTACGGCGGATCGGTGAAACCGGCGAACGCGAAGGAGCTGCTCGCGGTCGAGAATGTCGACGGCGCGCTGGTCGGCGGCGCGAGCCTCGATGCCGCCGAGTTTTTGGCGATCGCCGGGGTTTATCGGTAGCGCGGTTTACCGCGGGAAGCTGCCGCAACGGCCATAGAAATGCCGCGCCGGATCGTGTAGAGACCCCCGCGGCTTCCTATATCGAGGCACAGGTCGCGGGGTGGCGATTTCCCCGTTGCCGCAGGCGGATATCAAATGCTGACTGTCGTTGTTGTCATTCATCTCATGCTCGTGATCGCCCTGATTGGCGTCGTCTTGCTGCAAAAATCGGAAGGCGGCGGGCTGGTCAGCTCGACGAGCGGCTTTATGTCCAGTCGCGGCACGGCGAACGTGCTGTCGCGCACCACGGCCTTGCTGGCCGCCGGTTTCTTCGCAACAAGCCTCGCTTTATCATGGCTTGCAAGCTACGAGCACCGGCCGGTCTCGATCATCAATACGTCGGGGGCGCCGCTGACCCCACAATCGGCTCCAGCCGGCGGTCCGTCGGGAACGGCGCCGTTGAACCCTGGTGGTGGCGGACTGCTCAACCAGCTGCAAAAGGGCATACCGAGTTTACCGGCCGGGTCGAACCCGGCGTTTGCGCCGGAGCCGAGCGGGCCGCAAGTGCCGCAGTCGAAGTAGCGGAAAACGCCTATCGCCATCTGCGTTCGTTGCGCGCAAAAATAGTCGCACTCATCACAGCCCACGGGGGCTCGAATACTGCATGAGGCTGCCGGCTTAACCTCATGAAACTCAATCGATTTCTTCCGGCGGGTTCAGCCGCTGCGCAAGGCGCGGCAGATATTCCGTAAAATCGCTCGTAGAATTGAGCAAGGCAGGCTAACCGTTAGGTCCCATGGCGCGGTACATCTTCATCACCGGCGGCGTGGTCTCCTCACTTGGCAAGGGTCTGGCGTCCGCGGCGCTCGGCGCGCTCTTGCAAGCGCGTGGCTATAAGGTGCGCCTGCGCAAGCTCGACCCCTACCTCAACGTCGATCCTGGCACGATGTCGCCGTACCAGCACGGTGAGGTTTTCGTCACCGACGACGGCGCGGAAACCGACCTCGACCTCGGCCATTACGAGCGCTTCACCGGTCGCCCGGCGACGCGCCAGGACAACATCACCACCGGCCGCATCTATCAGGAAATCCTCCTCAAGGAGCGCCGCGGCGACTATCTCGGCGCTACCATCCAGGTCATTCCGCACGTCACCAATGCCATCAAGGAATTCATCCGCGACGGCAACGACGGCTTCGACTTCGTGCTGTGCGAGATCGGCGGCACGGTGGGCGATATCGAGGGCCTGCCGTATTTCGAGGCGATCCGCCAGCTCGGCAACGATCTGCCGCGCGGCGCACGCCGATCTATATCCATTTGACGCTGATGCCGTTCATCCCTAGCGCCGGAGAACTGAAGACAAAGCCGACCCAGCATTCGGTGCGCGAATTGCGCGCCATCGGCATTCAGCCCGACATTCTGCTCTGCCGCACCGACCGCGAGATACCGTAGAGCGAGCGGCGCAAGCTCGCTTTGTTCTGCAATGTGCGCGAAAGCGCCGTGATCGAGGCGCGCGACGTCGACAATATCTATGCGGTGCCGGAGGCCTATCATGCCGGCGGGCTCGACGGCGAGGTGCTCGCCGCGTTCGGCATCGACAATCCGCCGCCGCCCGATCTCGCCACTTGGCATCTCGATCAACGAGCGCATCCGCAATCCGGAAGGCGACGTGACCATCGCCATCGTCGGCAAATATACCGGCATGAAGGACGCCTATAAGTCGCTGATCGAGGCGCTGTCCCACGGCGGCATCTCCAACAAAGTCAAGGTCAAGCTCGACTGGATCGAAAGCGAAGTGTTCGAGAACGAGGATCCGACGCCGTTCCTCGAACATGTCGACGGCATTTTGGTGCCGGGCGGTTTCGGCCAGCGCGGGGCGGAGGGAAAAATCCGCGCCGCGCGGTTCGCCCGCGAACGCCATGTGCCGTATTTCGGCATCTGCTTCGGCATGCAGATGGCGGTGATCGAAGCGGCGCGAAATCTGTGCGGCATCGAGCAGGCGAACTCGACCGAATTCGTCGCCACGCCCGAGCCGGTGGTCGGCCTGATGACCGAATGGATGAAGGGCAACGAGCTGCAAAAGCGCGGCATCCAGGGCGACATGGGCGGCACCATGCGGCTTGGCGCTTATCCCGCCGTGCTGCAGCGCGGCTCGCGCGTCGCCGAGATTTACAACGCCACCGAGATTTCCGAGCGCCACCGTCACCGCTACGAGGTCAACACCGCCTACAAGGACCGCCTGGCGCAGCACGGCATGCGCTTTTCCGGCATGTCGCCCGACGGCATCCTGCCGGAGATCATCGAATACGACGATCACCCCTGGTTCATCGGCGTGCAATTTCATCCCGAGCTGAAATCGCGGCCGTTCGCGCCACATCCGCTATTCTCGTCGTTCATCGAGGCGGCGGTGGAGCAGAGCCGGCTGGTGTAATAACCTTGTCATTCCGGGGCCGAGCCAACGGGCCCGCGCAAAGTCGCGCGGCCCGATGACAGGCTCCGCGACTTGCCGCTTCACGGCAACCCGCAATGACCAACAGGAGAGGAAACCTCATGATCTACGAAATGCGCGTTTACCGCACCGTGCCGGGCCGGCTGCCGGCGCTGCTCAAGCGGTTCCAGGACCACACGCTGAAACTGTGGGACAAGCACGGCATCAAGCAGGCCGGTTTCTGGACCACGCTCGTTGGCGATTCCAACCAGGAACTGACTTATTTGTTGGCGTGGGAATCGCTCGCCGACCGCGAGAAAAAGTGGAACGGCTTCATGAGCGATCCGGCCTGGCTTTCCACCCGCGCCGAAAGCGAAAAGGACGGGCCGATCATTGCGAATGCGAGCAATCAAATCCTTCAGCCGACGGCGTTTTCCGCGGTGAAATAGGCGCGGCGGACATGGTTGACCGGGCCTGTCGCGGGCTTCATGGTCGCCCGCGAGGGTGCGTATGACCACGAAGCCTAATCCCATCGTCAGTGTCGGCAAGGCGCGCTTCGGCAACACGCTGCCGCTCGCTTTGATCGCAGGTCCCTGCGCGCTGGAAAGCCGCGCGCACGCTTTCGATATGGCGGCGGCGCTGAAGGAGATGACCGCGAAGCTCAATATCGGCTTCGTTTACAAAACCTCCTTCGACAAAGCCAACCGCACCAGCGCGGCGAGCGCCCGCGGCCTCGGCCTCGACAAGGCGCTCGAAGTTTTTACCGATTTGCGCGACAAGCTCGGCGTGCCGGTGCTCACCGACGTGCACGAGCCGGAGCAATGCGCGCTCGTCGCCGAGGTGGTCGATGTTTTGCAAATCCCGGCGTTTCTCTGCCGGCAGACCGATCTCCTCATTGCCGCCGCCAAAACCGGCCGCGCCGTCAACGTCAAGAAGGGCCAGTTCCTCGCGCCCTGGGACATGGCGAACGTCGTCGCCAAAATCACCGGCGCCGGCAATGCCAATGTGCTGGTGACCGAGCGCGGCGTGTCGTTCGGTTACAACACGCTGGTTTCCGACATGCGCGCGCTGCCGGTGCTGCAAAAAATCGGCGCGCCGGTGATTTTCGATGCGACCCATTCGGTGCAGCAGCCGGGCGGGCAGGGCACCTCATCCGGCGGCGAGCGCGACTATGTCCCGGTGCTGGCGCGAGCCGCCGTGGCCGTGGGTGTCGCCGGCGTCTTCATCGAGACCCACCAGGCCCCCGACAAGGCGCCGTCTGACGGGCCGAATATGATCCCGCTCAATGATTTACCGCCGCTTCTTGAGCGATTGATGCAATTCGATAAATTGGCCAAACAGCGCTAGCAGGTCGGAGCGCTGCCATTTCACCGCTTCTCCGAGTCGTCAGCCTCGTGGTGTTCGCTTCCACGCTGTTTTCGCGCGCGGTGGATCCGGTCATTCCGCGGATCGCCGCCGACATCGGCGTCGATATTAAAACGGCCGCGCTGCTGTCGACCGCCTTCACGTTTCCCTACGCCATCATGCAGCCCGCGCTGGGCACTATCGGCGACTTTTTCGGCAAAACCCGCTTGATGAATGTGAGCCTGATCGTGGTTGCGCTGACCACGCTGGTTTGCGCTTTCGCCAGCAATTTTTCTCTGCTGGTGGCGATGCGGGTCGTGGCCGGCATGCTGGCGGGTGGTATCTTTCCGGTCGGCGTTGCGATCGTCGGCGATCTCGTGCCGGTGGAGCGGCGGCAGGTCGCGATCGGGCGTCTGCTCGCGGTGGGGCTTACCGGAAATCTCATCGGCGCGACGATTTCGGGCGTGATCGGCGACCTGTTGGGCTGGCGGGCCGTTTTCTTCACGCTGGGAGGCTTCGGCTTCATTGCCGCTATCGTCGCTTTCTTCGCTTTTCGCGGGTTGCAGGTCGGCAAATCAAAACCGTTCAATCTCGGCGCCGCGGCCGCCGGCTTCCGCGGCATCTTCGCCGAGCCGCGGGCGAAATTCTGCTTCGGTTCGGTATTTTTCGAAGCGATCATCATTCACGGCATGTTCCCATTCGTGGCGCTGCTGCTGCTGGCGAGCGGGCAGACCCGCTCGTCATATGCCGGCATCGTCATCGCCGCGTTCGGTCTCGGTGGCATTCTGTTTTCGCTGTCGTTGCCGTTCCTGGTCCAGCGGGTGAGCGAGCGGCGCATGATGCTGACGGGAGCTAGCTGCGCCAGCATCGCTTTCATTCTGATTTCGCTGAACATGGCTTGGTACGTCGAAGCCGCGGTGTTCGTTTTGTTCGGCATCGGCTTCTATATGTTGCACAACTGCATTCAGGTTCACGTTACCGACCTGACGCAGACCGCGCGCGGTGCGGCACTGTCGCTGCATTCGGCTTCGTTCTATCTCGGCCAGGCGATCGGCCCGATCTATTACGGCTTTGCCTTCCAGCATTTCGGCACCAGCAAGCCGATGTTCCTCGGCGCCGCGGTGATCCTTGTGGTCGGGTTGGTTTGTGCGCGTTTTCTGAGGCACCACCGCACCGGTTTGACCCTTGCCGAGGGGCCGTAAAACCCCCATTATTGCCCCATCGGCCAGGGGTGCCGCGCGAGGCGCGCGGCTGAGATTAAACCCGTCGAACCTGTCTGGGTCATTCCAGCGAAGGGAGCCGCGTTGGTCGGAACGAAGACAGCCACGTCGCCTATCGGCAAGCGCCCCCGCGTCGTCATTATCGGCGCGGGCGTGGTCGGGCTAGGCATTGCCTGGCGCTTAGCTGCTCGCGCCGAGGTTTTGCTGTTCGACCGCGGTAAGGCCGGCGCCGGTGCGAGCCATGCCGCGGCCGGGATGCTTGCGGCCTGCGCCGAAGCCGAGCCCGGCGAGGAGAATCTGGTCGCGCTCGGCCGCGACAGCCAGGCGCGCTGGCCGGCCTTCGCGGAAGAGCTGTTGCGGACAAGCGGCATCGACGTCGAATTACGCCGCGAGGGCACGCTGGTTCTGGCGCTGACCGCGGACGATCAGGCCACACTGGCGCATCATTTGGAATTTCAGCAAAAGCTCGGCCTGCCGCTGGAATGGCTTTCCGCCGCGGCGACGCGCGCGAAGGAACCGCATCTGGCCGGTAAGATCGCGGGCGCGGTATTCAGCCCGCAGGATCATCAGGTCGACAACCGCAAGCTTAGCGCGTCGCTGCGGATCGCCGCAGAGGCCGCCGGCGCAAAAATTCACGAGCACCAAGCCGTGAAGGAAATCTCCGTGAAGGGCGGCCGTGCCACCGGCATCGTGCTTGAAGACGGAACCAGTGTGGCGGCGGATCGCGTCGTGCTTGCCGCCGGCGCCTGGTCGCGCACCGTCGCCGGCCTGCCGCCCGATCGGCGGCCGCCGGTGCGTCCGGTCAAGGGTCAGATGTTGGCGCTGCGCATGGATGCCGGCTTCGCCGCTCCTCAATCACGTACTGTGGGCGCCGGGCGCTTATCTCGTTCCGCGCCGCGACGGCCGCCTGATCGTCGGCGCGACGGTGGAGGAAAAAGGCTTTGACGAAACGGTTACCGCCGGCGGCATGCTGACGTTGCTTGAAGCCGCCTGGCGCGCGATTCCGGCGGTCGAGGAATTGCCGATCGACGAAATCTGGGTCGGCCACCGGCCGGGCAGCCGCGACGACGCGCCGATCCTCGGCCGCGCGCCGCTGGAGAACCTGTTTTACGCTACCGGCCACCATCGCAACGGCATTTTACTGGCGCCGGTAACCGCGGATGCCATGGCGCGTCTCATTCTCGACGACGTCGTCGAACCGGCGATAAAGCCGTTTGGCCTCGAGCGATTTCTGCCGGCGCGCGCGGCGGAGTAGGGGATATGACACAAGGTATAATCGAAGCCACGATCCGCGAAGCCACGATCCGCGTGAACGGCGAGAGCGAGCCGCTGGCTGCGGCGACGCTCGACGCGCTGCTTGCGGAAAAAGCGGTCGACACGATGCAGCGCGGCATCGCGGTTGCGCTCAACGGTTCCGTCGTGCCCCGCGCGGCGTGGCGCGATACAGCGTTAAAGCCCGGCGATAGCGTCGAAATCGTGCGCGCGCGGCAAGGCGGTCTGAAGGAGCTGAAAATGTCCGATCCTCTGATCATTGCCGGTCACGAATTCAGCTCGCGGTTGTTTCTCGGCACGGCCGGTTATCCCAACCGCAAGATGATGCTCGACTCCATTGCCGCCAGCGGCACGCAGATGGTCACCGCCTCGATCCGCCGCATCAGTCTGGCCGGCGACGACGAAAGCCTGATCGATCTTTTGGCCGGCCGCGTGAAATTTCTGCCCAACACCGCCGGCTGCCAGACCGCGAAGGACGCTGTGCTGACAGCGGAGCTCGCCCGCGAAGCGCTCGACACCAACTGGATAAAACTCGAAGTGATCGGCGACCGCGAATTGCTTTATCCCGACGTCGAGGAGCTGTTGCGCGCGACCGAACAGCTCGTCGCCAAGGGCTTTATCGTGCTGCCGTATTGCACCGAGGATCCGGTGACCTGCCGCAAGCTTGCCGACGCCGGCGCCGCAGCGGTGATGCCGCTCGGCTCGCCGATCGGCTCCGGGCTCGGCATTTCCAATCCGCATCTGATCGAGCTTATCTGCGCGCGCTCGCCGGTGCCGGTCGTGCTCGATGCCGGGATCGGCACCGCCTCCGACGCGGCGCTCGCGCTGGAGCTCGGCTGCGCCGCGGTGCTGATCAATACCGCGGTGTCGAAGGCGCAAAATCCGGTGCTGATGGCGCAAAGCATGCGCGCCGCGGTGGAAGCCGGGCGCTTATCGCGGCTTGCCGGCCGCATCGCGAGACGCAGTCACGCCGAACCGTCGAGCCCGCAGTTTGGGCTGGTGGGGACGTGACGGCGAGCTTGCTTAGGTTGCTTCAGTGTGATAACGATATCACGTGACGCCGCCGCGCGACCCGACCCTCGATACGCTTCTCGATCTGGACGGGCAAACGCTCGTCGTCGACCCGGAGGGCGGTCATTGGGTTCAGTTCGTCGTCAGGCGGGTACCGGTATCGCCAAAGAAGCCGCACGGGCTCGATTACTCCCTCACACTTCATGGCCCGAACAGCGAGCGGTTGGTCGGCTTCGACAACGCGCACCGGGCCGGCAAGCGCCGGCGTGGTGAAGAGCAAGACCATCGCCACCGGCTAAGGACAATTAAAGCGTATGAGTACCGGGATGCGGCGACGTTGCTCGCCGATTTTTGGAAGACAGTCGACGCGGTCTTGCGCGAAAGAGGAGTAATCCGATGACGACTCTGAAAGTTGGTATCGCCAGCTACGCCGAGATGAAGACGCGCACCATGGCGGTGGCGCACGGCGAGCGGCGTGTTGCGGCCGGCGAGCCGAAGGTCTGGTTCACGTCGACAGAGTCCTTCGCCAAAGTGCTGTCGGCCGGCAACCGCGCGCTGCTGCGGCTCATTGCGGAGAAGGCGCCGGGATCGCTCGACGAACTGGCGCGAATGACCGGCAAGGCCAAGTCGAACCTGTCGCGGACGCTGAGAAAGATGGAAGGCTACGGCCTGGTCAGCCTGGACCGTGGCGAGCGCGGCCGGATCACCCCAACGGTGATGCATGACCGGGTGGAATTGGACCTGCCAATCACATTGCCGCCGACAGCGCGCGTCGAACGGAGGGCCGCGCAGCGATTGGCACGCCTTGGCGGTAGCGCACCCAATCTGACTGTGCCACGGCGTCGCCGAGCAGCACGTAAATAATAATGGCTGTGAACGTGGCTGCCGGACAGAGAGTTACGCCAAGATGTCTCTTACCAGCGGCATCACTTTCGTGCCGAAAAGTTCGATGCAGCGCATGATTTTCTCATGCGACAGCGTGCCGGCCGAGTATTTCATGTCGAAGCGCGCTAGCCCGAGCGCGTTGACGGTCGCGGCGATGCGGCGGGCGACGGTTTCCGGCGAGCCGACATAGAGCGAGCCGGAATCGGCTTCGCGATCGAATTCCGCGCGTTGCATGGGCGGCCAGCCGCGCTCGGCGCCGATGCGGTCGCGCATGCGCTTATAATCGGGCCATAACTCCTGGCGCGCTTTGTCGTCGGTTTCTGCGACGTAACCGTGCGAGTGCACGCCGATCGCCTGCGCCGGTTTGCCGAGCTGCGCATAGGCGCGATGATACAGATCGACATAAGGCATGAAGCGCTGCGGATCGCCGCCGATAATGGCAAGCATCAGCGGCAGGTCGTAGCGCGCGGCGCGGACCACGGATTCCGGACTGCCGCCGACGCCAATCCAGGTGCGCAAAATTCCGGTTTCGATCGGTGGAAAAATGCGTTGGTTGTTGAGCGGCGCGCGCGTCGAGCCCTGCCAGGTGACGGTGTGCTGCCGCAACAGCGCTGCGAAAAGATCGAGCTTTTCCTCGAACAGCTTTTCGTAGTCGGATAATTCATAGCCGAACAACGGAAACAACTCGGTGAACGAACCGCGGCCGAGCGTGACTTCGGCGCGGCCGTTGGATGCGGCATTGAGCGTCGAGAACCGCTGGAAAACGCGAATCGGATCGTCGGACGACAGCACGGTTACCGCGGAGCCGAGCCACATCCGTTTCGTTCGACCGGCAATCGCCGCGAGCACGACGTCGGGCGTCGAGACGGCGAAATCGGGCCGGTGATGTTCGCCGACGCCGAAGGCATCGACGCCGACTTCATCGGCAAGGACGCCTTCCTCGATCACGTCGCGGATGACTTGGGCGTGCGATTTTGGGCTGCCGTCGGGGCCAGCGGTGATATCGCCGAACGTGTCCAGCCCAAGTTCGATATGTTGGGTCATGTGTCCGTTATGCACACCCGCGCGACCCCGCTCAAGCTGGTCGAACGGGAGAGCAAGCTGGGAAACGACCGAACGCTATCTGACCCATGGCGGCTTGCCGCGAACTGCGTTCGGCGTTGTGTCAAATTAGACGCGGATGAAAATCTTACGGCGATACAAAAAGCCGGCCAGCGTGACGGCAAAAGCCAGCATCAATAGATGCGTAATGAAATTTCCGGTGCCTTGCGCTACGCTACGATCGAGCAGGCTTGAAAAATCGCCGCCGACGAGCCGCGCGGCAAGCGACCAGAAATTGAAGATGTCGTTGAGAAAGTAGAGCGCCAGCGCATTGGCGCCGACCCAGATAAAGACCGTCGCCCAGCGCTGCCATTGCCACACGTCGACAATCTGATGCATCGCCGCCAGCAGGATCGCGCCGTATCCGGCCGTGACCAGCACGAACGACGACGTCCAGATCGCCTTGATGATCGGGAATTGCAGTGCCCAAAGGTATCCGGCGGCGAGGAGCGCGCAGCCGGCAACGACGAGCCATAGCGACTTTTGTTGCTCGGAAAAGCGGCTATCGCGCAGCAACAGGCCGGCGAAAACTCCGAATAGGCAGGTGCCGATTGCCGGCAGCGTGCTCAGCATGCCTTCGGGATCGCGGGTAACGTCCCACAACCTGCCGGGCAAGTAGTTGTAGTCGATCCAATTGGCGAGATTAGCGTCGGCGGCATACGAGGCTGCGCCAATTCCCGGAACCGGGATAAAAGTCATCAGCGCCCAGTAACCGACCAGAAGGGCGACGGCAGCGGCGATCAGGCCGCGCAAATTGAAGTTCAGGAACATCAGCGACGCGAAGAAGTAACAAAGCGCGATCCGCTGCAGAACGCCGAGCAGGCGGACGTCGGCCCAATGCGCGCTGAAGCCGCCGTAAGCGATGAGCCCCATCGCGTAAAGCAGCAGCGATCGGCGAAATACCCGCAAATGCGCCTTGGCTAAGCCTTCGCGCTCGACCAGGCGAGGCAGCGAAAGCACGATCGAAACACCGGTCAGGAACACAAACAGCGGAAATATCAAATCGTAAAAGCGAAGCCCGTCCCAGGCCACGTGCTCAAACTGTGTGCCGAGAAAGCTTCCGGCGGCTTGCAGGGCGGGAGCCTTGCCGTCGGACATTTGCGCGAGCGCCCCCATGGCGCCGTCGAACCCCATGATCCAAAACATGTTTATGCCGCGGAGCGCGTCGACCGAAACGACGCGGGGCGGCTGCAGGACGGCTGGTAGGTCGACGTAGCGCATCGGATTCGTTTCTAGAAGCAAATCCGGTGCCGGAATCTGCCCCAGCCATTTTGAAACGCTGATCCGAGAACGCTAATTCCCGTCTCGAAGTATTTCAACCGGCGGGTAGGCAGCCGCGGATAGCGCTAAAGCGGCGTTGTCTTACGGCCTTGCCGCAATGACGGCCGGCGCAGCTCGGCAACCGCCGGCAGCCTCCTCGACGCGAAAATAGTTACGGCCGACGAAGGACTGGTCGTAGTGGCTCCATGCCGTGCTTTGATCGAACGCGATGACGCCAGCGAGGGTTACCGCGAAGACGGCACTTGCCATATCGCGATCGCGCGCAGTGAGGTTTTCCGGGAGCTTCGAACTGGCGTAATCGATATAATAGACCCGGCGCACGCAATCCATGTCGGCGGCCGCGTCGAGCGCCGCCTTGGCGGTCATCAAATGGTCGGAGTGATCGGCCGGATTGATGTGGGGATCGAGGTCGGCGACGTTGAGCTGAATAAGCGGCACGTGCGCGCGCTCGTAATTGATGATTTGACGCACGGTCGCAACGAGGTCGCTCCAGCCATGATAAGTCGTCGAGCCATCGATGGCGGTGAGCGTGGCGATGTCGCCGTCGGCAAGACGCTTGAGCGACTTAAAGCCGGTGCCGGCAAAGCCGGCACCCGACGCGTCGCCGTCCGGCAGGCGCAGGAAATAACCGATCGTGTTGCGGTAACTGATCCGGTATATTGGGTGGCCGTTGAAGGTCACGGGGCCGGCTGAATCGGCGATCGGAATCCGGTCGGCATCAGCCATGAAGCGCATGGCATTCACCGCGCCGTTCTCCCGCGCCAGATAATACGGAAATTTGCGGCCGCCGGTGCCAACGCCGAGTCCGTCGTCGCCCGCCGTGACATGAATAAAAACGGTTTTCGCCGCTGCGCCGAGCACGTCCTCGAATGCGGCCGGATTCATGAAGAGCTGCCAGTCGTCTTCGTGAGCAGCAAAGTAGAAGGATACTTTGTCGGAGCTGACGGCATCCGCGGCTTGCGCGGCGAGTGGCGTTAGCAACGCAAAAATCGCAAAGGCCGCGCTGAGCGATCGTGACAGTGGCGCGCCCAATTCGCTTCTTGTGCAGCTAATCGATCGAGACATGTGACGTGAGCGAACGAATGTCGTTTCCCGGTGACGGACGGTATCTCGCCGATTTCAAACAAAATGAAAAGCAGAAATCCGCTGTTGCACGAACTTTCAGCATGCGCGATCTACTGCTTGAAATTTCGGCACGTGAGGTCGTTGCAGTGCACCATGAGGTGCGCTGCACAATAAAATGAGTTGCCGGATTATTAATAGGGGAGCACGGCCATAGCCGCTCCCGCGCGCGAGACACTAGCTCGCGACTGACTCCGCGATCCCAAGCGCGCGCAACAACGGTGGGAGCTGCGCCTCATAAACCCGCCAGCGGCCGACGGCGCTCTTATAGATAGGCTGGCGCACCTGCGTGGCGCTCGCGGTTCGCACCGGCCGCTCGGTTTCGTGGAATGACAGACAGCGCTCGTCCCAGGGCAGGCCGCAATAAGCGACGATCCGGCGCGCCTGTCCTTCGAGGTCGGCGACCACGTCTTCGTAGCGCACATCGAGAATGCTTTGCGCCGGCAGCACGCGACGCCAATGCGCCATGAGCCGCTCGTAGCGTTTGTAATAGCGGCCGAGTTCGGCGAGATCGTAGGTATGGTTTTGCTCGGCGGTGAAAAGCTTTGAGAAGCAGGACATGCAGGTGTCGACCGGATTGCGAATAGAATGGATGATCTTCGCATTCGGCAAGGCGAGATAGATGAGCCCGGCGAAGTAATAGTTCGACGGCATCTTGTCGGTCACGCGCTCTCCGGTTGGCGCAAGCTTGCGCACATCGGCAACGTAACGGGCGCCGATCTGCCGCATCGCCGACGCATCGAGCGCGGCTACGAAATCCGGATAGCGGATCGTATTGCCGTCCGGCCCGCGCACGCCGAGAATGACGTCGTTGAACGTCTGCAATTCTCCGGCGCCGTGCACCATCGGATGGCTGGCGATGATCTGCTCGACCAAGGTCGTCCCCGAGCGCGGCATGCCGATGACAAAGATCGGCATACGTGAAGGGTCGCCGCCCCCGGATTTTTTCGCGATCAGTTCGCGCGTGAAAGCGGCTTCGATCCGGTCGAACAGGGAAAAGACCGACGCCTCGTCATAGGTAATCGTTGCGCGCTTGCTCGCATTACCGGCAAGAAGATGCGTGAACGAGCGCCGATAATCCTTTAGATCTCCGTAGGCTTTGCCCAGCGCGAAATCGAGCTGCAAGCGATCGGTCTTCGACAATCCCTCGGACTTCGCCGCCAGGGATTCCATCATCTCAAGGTGCGGATCGCCGGGCGCGAATTTCTTGGAGTCCGCGAGATTGACATAGACGCCGGCGATATTCGGATCGATCTGGATCGCTTGCAGATAGGCGTCCTGCGCCTCTTGTAATTGGCCGAGCTCTTTGAGCACGTTGCCCATATTGTTGTGGGCATCGGCGAGATCGGGCTTGAGCGTGAGCGCGCGCCGGTAATGCGCGAGCGCTGCGCCAAGGTCGCCGCGCTCGAAGGCGATGCGGCCAGCCAAATTGACGGCGTCGTGGTTTTTGGCATTAAGCGCGAGCGCGCGCTCGTTCGCCGTTGCGGCTTCGTCGACCTTGTGTTGGTCGAGCAACACCGTGGCATAATGCACGAAAAGCTTTTCGTCGCGAGATTCAATGGTGAGTGCGCGACGCATGAGATCGGCCGCTTCGTCGAGCCGATCGAGGTCTTTGAGCGCCAACGCCAGATTGTCGAGCGTGTCGGGATTATTCGGCGCGAATTCGAGCGCCTTGCGGTAGACGGTCTCCGCCTCTTCGGAGCGTTTGAGTTCGCGCAAGCAGGTGCCGAGATTGTTCCAGGCGTCGGCGAAACTCGGCTGCAATTCGATGGCGCGGCGATAGTCCTTCTCCGCTTCCGCGAAACGCTTGAGGCGTTGCAGCGCATTGCCGCGATTGCTGTAGGCCTGGGCGAAATTGCTATCCAGCTTGATGGCGCGGTCGTAGAGGTTGAGCGCCTCGTCGAACTTGCCCTGGTCGAACAGCGCGATGCCGAGATTGCTCAGCGCGCCGGCATAATTGGGATTGATCTCGATGGCGCGGCGGCCGGCGGCGATCGCCTCGTCGATGCGGCCGGCGAGCCGGCACATCTCGCCGAGATTGGCATGGTAGAGCGCGACGTCCGATTTGATCGCGATGGCGCGGCGGATATGATCGATCGCTTCGGCCGTCTTGCCCGACTGGTGCGCGATGATGCCGAGCATATGCGCGGCCTCGGCATTGTTCGGCTCGGCTGCGGCGGCGCGGCGCGCCAACTCGTCGGCGTCGGCCAAAAATCCGCGCCGGCGTTTCTGCTCGGCGAGAATGAGGGCCTGACCGGGCGTCGCTACTTGCAGCCGCGCCGCAACGGGCCTCGTGGCTTGCTCGGCTTCCGCCGCAATGATAGCCGCAGCCTCGGCGGCGCGGCGCTCGCCTTCGGCCTTGAACGGCGTCAGCCGCGCGCTGTCGCCTTGCGCCACGGCTTTCAGCTCTTTTTCCACGCGCGCAATCACGTCGGCCCAATCCTGGCCCTTTTTCTGGCGGAACAGGCGCATCGTCGGGTACCAGGGATTGTCCTCGCGATTGAGCAGCCAGCGCCAATCGGTCACCCACGGCAGCAGCACCCAGACCGGTTTGCCGAGCGCCCCGGCGAGATGCGCAGTCGACGAATCAATCGTGATCACCAGGTCGAGCTCCGCGACCGCGCCCGCTGGTTCGGAAAAGCCGCCGAGGTCCGGAGAAAGATCCTCGATTGCAGGCTTGTGGCGTTTCAGCTTCTTGAGATCGGCAGCGCGGGAGCCGAACTGCAGGCTCGCGAACGACGTGCCACGTACGGCCAAGAGCGGCGCCAGCAGCGCGACATCGATCGATCGACGGTGGTCGTTGACGTGTTCGGGGTTGCCCGCCCACGCCACCCCGACCTTGACGCCCTTCATTGTCTCGAGTCGCTTCTTCCAGCGCTGCGCCACCTCGGCCGGCGCGCGCAGATACGGCACGCTGGCCGGAATGGTTTCGAGCCGCGTTTTGAAGAGCCGCGGCAGGCTTAACAGCACGGTGTCGCATTGATAGGGTTCCGGCTCGCCGCGATCTCCCAGCACGGTGACTCCGGGCAGGTTTTCACGCATCAGCGTCACGAGCTGCTGATGCACCCGCAGCGTGACTTTGCCGGCGCGCGCGGCGAGCAGCGGGATATAGCGCGCGAATTGCAGCGTATCGCCGAAGCCCTGCTCGGCCTGAACGTAAATGTGCTTGCCGTCGAGATTTTCACCCTGCCACGGAATTTCAGGAAATTTCGGGCCCTTGCGCTCGGTTGAGCGCAATCGCCATTCGTATTCGTCCCAGCCCTCGGCGAGGTCGCCGCGCATAAGCAAGAGAATGCCCAGCCCGGATCGGGCATTGGCGTGATGCGGCGCCAGCGCAATGGCGCGGCGTAACGCCGAAACGCCTTGTTCGAAGCTGCCGCTGTGGTGCAGCGTCGTGCCGAGATTGGCCCAGCCGTCGGCATAATTCGGATTGATCTCGATGGCGCGGCGGTAAGCGGGAATCGCCTCGTCGAAGCGACGCAAGGCATGCAGCGCGTTGCCGAGATTGCTGTGTGCTTCGGCAAAATCCGGCTTGGCCGCGATCGCCTCGCGCTGCGCCCGGGCGGCGCCTTCGTAATCCTTCAGCTCGTACAGAGCGACGCCGAGATTGCTCAGCGCCGCGGCCATCGTCGGCTCGATCTCGAGCGCACGGCGCGCCGCCTCGGCGGCGAGTTTCGGCTGGCCGGCCAGGCGAAGCATCTCGCCGAGATTGGCGTGAAACAATGCGACCCGCGGGGCGAGCTTCGTCGCGCGCTTCACATGCTCGATGGCCTCGCCGAGTTTGCCGTTCTGGTGGGCGATGACGCCGAGCAGATGCTCGGCTTCCGACACGTTCGGCTGCGCCTGGAGGATCTGGCGGCAGACCGCCTCCGCCTCCATCAGCTTGCCCTCACTACGGCAGCGCTCGGCGTAGATCAGGGCTTCGCCGAGGGGCATAACTGTCGTGCCGGGCTGAGTTTGCGCCATGACGTTCTCAACTAGCATGAGCCCGTGCGGGCGGCCAAGAAATGCCGGCCGAGGTGGCTAATCTCACGAGGAAAGAAAGTAAACTTCACTCATTCGCTTCTGCCGCGTGAGGGGTAAACGCTTCCCATCCGCCCCGAAGCAAGTCAAAATGTCCTCGGTTCGGGACCTAGAGAGCCGCATAACTGCATGATATTCAAAAGTAAAAAGGCCGCGCGCGGCATCGCCGCCGCTTCCGCGTGACGGAGACGGTCGCCGAAATTCTTGACGCCTATCGCTCCGGCGCGATGACGCCAGCCGACGTCGTTGCGCGGAGTTTTGCCCGCATTCGTGCTCACAACGATCCGGCGATTTTCATCACGCTGCGTGCGGAGAGGGACGTCGTTGCCGAGGCGCATACCCTCGCACGCCGCGGCGACACATCGCTGCCGCTTTACGGCATACCGGTTGCGGTGAAGGACAACATTGATGTCGCGGGGCTGCCGACCACCGCCGCCTGTCCCGCTTTCCTGTATCGGCCCGAGAAAGACGCCACGGCCGTGACGCGGCTGCGCGCCGCCGGCGCACTCATTCTCGGCAAGACCAATCTCGACCAATTCGCGACCGGCCTCGTCGGCGTGCGCACGCCCTACGGCATCGGCCGCAATCTGTTCGATCCAAAGCTCATCCCGGGCGGATCGAGCACCGGCTCCGCGCTGGCGGTTGGCGCCGGCATTGCGCCGCTGGCGCTCGGCACCGATACTGCGGGGTCGGGTCGCGTACCGGCCGCGTACAGCAATATTGTGGGCTTGAAGCCGAGCCTCGGCCTGGTCTCGAATGCCGGTGTCGTTCCCGCCTGCCGGACGCTGGATTGCGTCTCCGTGTTCGCGCTTACCGTCGACGATGCGATGACAATGCTCAATGTCATCGCCGGGCCCGACGACGCCGATCCATACTCGCGGCCGCGGCCGGTGCACGCGGTCGGACCGATGCGCGACGGCGTCAAGCTCGGCATTCCGTTTGCCGGCCAGCGCCTGTTTTTCGGCGACAGAATTTCGGAGGCCGGTTACGACGCGGCCTTGAAGCAGCTTGCAGGGCTTGGTGCAAAAATCGTCGAGATCGATATCGAGCCGTTTTATGAAGCCGCGCGACTCCTTTACGAGGGGCCGTGGGTCGCCGAACGCTACCTCACCGCCAAAGCCTTGATCGCCTCAGCGCCGGAGTCGCTTCATCCCGTTACGCGCCAAATTATCCTTGCCGGCGCCCATCGCAGCGCCGCGGATGCTTTCGCCGCGTTCTATCAGCTGGAGGAGCTGCGGCGTGTCCGCGATCGCACATTTCGTTCGGTCGACGCGCTCGCGCTACCGACGGCGCCGACGATCTACACGATCGAGCAGGTGCTCGCCGATCCGATCGCGCTCAACAGCCGGCTCGGGACCTACACCAATTTTGTCAATCTGCTCGATTTGAGTGGGTTGGCGGTGCCGGCCGCGATGCGCGATGACGGTATTCCATTTGGCATCACGCTGCTGGCTCCCGCCGGCGCGGACGCCGCGCTTGCTTCGCTTGGCCGGCGTTTTCATCGCGCCACGGGCCTGCCGCTCGGCGCGCTCAAGCAGGACCAGTCGACGTTTGTCGCTACGCCGCATCGATCACGCTGACATGCGCGGCGACGACACGCCAGCCGTCGGCAAAGCGCACCCAGGTCTGCATCTGACGGCCGACTCTTCCCGGAGTATTGGCGCGATGAAACAGCGTCGAGGCAACGGCGTAGTCGCGGCCATACGTGCTGATGACGGTCTTTGATAAGCTGCGGGCAAGTCCCGCCGGTGAGCGCGCGCCGCGAAAGGCTTTGATCGCGGCATAACCATAGAGATTTTCCGCGCCACCGTAGCGGATCGTGCGCGGATCGTCATGAAACGACGCGTCGAGCGCGGCGACGTCGTTTGACACCAAGGCTCTCTCGTAGCGATCAAACGCGGCTTTCACTTCGGCGACGACCTCCGGCAGGTCGATTTGCATTCTTGACTCCTTCTCGCCCGGCGTCACACGACGTCAGATGAATGCTGTTGTCGGCTGAGCAGTTGGACGAACGATTGACACTCATTCTCTTGCACTATGGAAACATTTTCTAGTGCCGCACGACTATAAATAGAGAGAAAAGATTACACTCAAAACTGCACGTGAATGTCGAGACCGCCCGAACTAAAACAAATGCGAGACGCGGCTTCGGCGCCGCACGTTGCGGCGTTCATTGATCGCTTAGCTGAAGCGACCCCCCATCAGATTATCGAGGCAGCCGCGAAGTCCATGCCCGGCCGGCTGGCCGTGGTTTCGTCTTTCGGCACCGAGTCAGTGGTGCTTCTGAAATTCGTCGCCGATGTCGATCGTTCTCTGCCGGTGCTTTTTCTCGATACGCTGTGGCTTTTCAAGGAAACACCGGCTTACCGAGACGCGCTCGCCGCCCATCTTGGATTGACCGATGTTCGCACCATCACGCCGTCGCCCAGCGAGCTGGCACAACGCGATCCGAAGCGCGATTTATGTTTCCACGACCGCGATGCCTGTTGCGGCCTCCGCAAGGTCGCTCCGCTTGCACGCGAACTGGCCGCGTTCGACGGCTGGATCAGCGGACGCAAGCGCTATCATGGCGGCGAGCGATCCGAGCTTGCGGTCGTCGAGACGGACGGTCCTCGCCTGAAGTTCAATCCCCTCGCACGGCTCACCCGTACTGAGCTTGATGCGGCGTTCGCGGCGGCACGTCTACCGCGCCATCCGCTCGAGGCTTTGGGCTTTACGTCGATTGGCTGTATTCCATGTACCGCCCGCGCGGCCACCGGAACATCGGTCCGCGACGGCCGGTGGAGCGGTCTAGCGAAGACCGAATGCGGCATCCACAGCCGACGGCTTACTGCCTCTAATAGCGCTCGTTAGACGGCGGGCTGCTCGGCGATTCAGACCATGCACCATCTGGTTTCCTCGGATTTTCTCCACACGATATCCGGCTTCTGCGTCGGCTTGCTGGTGGGCGTGACGGGCGTCGGCGGCGGCTCGTTAATGACGCCGTTGCTCATTCTTCTGTTCGGCGTCCATCCGACAACGGCCGTCGGCACCGATCTGCTCTTTGCCGCTTCAACCAAGACTGCCGGTACGATCGTTCACGCCGCTGCCCGAACGGTCGACTGGCACCTTGTCGGTCTGCTCGCGATTGGCAGCGTGCCAGCGACGGTCGCCAGCCTGGCCATACTCTCCCTGTTCGATCTGGGAGGCGCTGCGGCGCAGCATGTCGTCACGCTCACGCTCGGAGGCGTTCTCCTCCTTACGGCGTTTTTTCTGATTGCGGGCAAGAGCGTTCGCGAGCGCTACGCGGATCGCTTGAAGGATCTCAATGGCCGTAGCGTGAGCGCTGCTACCATCGTGCTGGGGCTGGTGATGGGCGTTCTGGTCACCACCACGTCAGTCGGCGCGGGCGCCATCGGCGTTACCGTCCTGCTGTTCCTGCACCCCAAGATGCCCGCCGGCCGCGTTGTCGGCTCAGACATCGCCCATGCAGTGCCGTTGACGCTTCTTGCCGGCGCAGGTCACTGGTATTTGGGCACGATCGACTGGAAACTTCTGGTGACTCTTTTAATTGGATCGCTGCCCGGCATAATTGTTGGCAGCTATCTCTCAAGTCGCGCGCGAGACGCCGTGGTGCGTGTTGCACTCGCCGGTGTCCTCGTCATCGTCGGCATCAGGCTCGTGGGCTGACCACTGGCTCAAAGGCGCACCTATACCGCGGGCCGCGGCGCCGCGACGACGCCTTTGGTCTCAAGCGCATGCGCGAGCCGCAGCGCCACATCCTCGCGCCATGGCGCGGCGATGATCTGGACTCCGATCGGTAGCGGCACGAGCGGCACCGGCACGGCGACAACCGGTAGGCCGATGAATGAGATCGGCTGCGTATAGAGGCCGAGATTGGCGCGCACCGGCAATTCAATATCGCCGAACATGAATGTCAGTTGGCCGATCAGCGGCGCCGTGCAGGGCGTCGCGGGTGCGAGGATTGCGTCGACCTCGGTGAACAGTTTAAGCACTTCGTCACGATACCAGCGCCGGAATTTTTGCGCCTTCACGACCAGCGAAGCCGGCGTCATGGCGCCGGCGATCAGCCGGTCGCGCACGGCAGGGTCGAAATCGCGCGCTCGCCTGCGCAGGCGGTTCAGATGCAGACTAGCTCCTTCGCTGGCGGTGATGATGAAGGCCGCCGAGCGTGCGCGTTCGGCCTGTGGAATTTCGATGTCGCGGTTGGCGCCGAGCGCGGCCGACACCCGGTCGATGGCGTAGCAGGTTTCGCCGCTGTTGCACTTGAAATAGCCGGCGGCAACCGCGACGCGCAGACCGTCCGCACCTTGCTCCAAGAGTGGAGCGACTGGCTCGATCGGGCGTCGAGCGCAGGCCGGATCGTCGGCATCGAATCCTTGCATGGCATCATAGGTAAGCGCGAGATCATGCGCGGTGCGCGCGAATGGGCCGAGATGATCGAGGCTGGCGACAAAGGGGAACGTGCGCGCGCGCGTCAGCCGGCCGTAGGTCGGCTTCAATCCGAAAATGCCGCAGAGCGACGACGGCACCCGGATCGAGCCGTTGGTGTCGGAGCCGAGCGCAAGCGGCACCAGCCCGCCGCCGACCGCCGCGCCGGAGCCGCCGGACGAACCGCCCGTCATGCGGTCGTGATCGTGCGGATTGCGCGAGGCGCCGTCGTGAATATTCTCGCCGGTGAAGTCGTAGGCGTACTCGCCCATATTGAGCGCGCCGACGAGGATAGCGCCTGCCGTTTCGAGCCGTTCGATCAGGGCCGCGTCGCGCGTCGCCGGCGCCATCTCGCGATTGATCTTGGAGCCGGCGAGCGTCGGCAGCCCGGCGACGTCGAACAAATTCTTGACCGCGAACGGTACACCGGCCAACGGTCCGATGGGTTCGCCTCGCGCACGTGTGGCGTCGACAGCTTCGGCGCGCAGCAATGCGCGATGCTCGGTCATCGCGGTGAAGGAATTGAGCACCGGATCGCGCTCGCGGATGCGGGCAAGCGTCGCCTCGACCACACGCACCGCGCTGGTGCGCCCGGATGTGACCGCGGCGGCGGTTTCGGAGGCTGTGCTGAAATCGAAATCACTCGCGGGCGTATCAAGCATGAAATACGGCTGCGGGTTCGGCGTCGTCGGGGAGAGGAAATTCATCGACCAGTGCGGCATGGCGCAGGATTAACTGCAGATTGAATTTCACGCCGGCTTGCCAGGACGGATCGAGCGCAAGCCCGAGAGCCTGCGCGCTTGCCGTGACAAGCGAGTCAGGCGGGACGGGCTTGTGCGGTTTCGTCTCTCGGATCGGCTTGCGCTTCATGATGCGATCCTTGCTTGCGGCAGAAATTGCTCCGCGAAATGGCAGGCGACCCGACGATCGCCGAAACTGCGCAGCGCCGGCATTGCGGTCTTGCAGGCATCGGTTCCGCGCGGGCAGCGGCCGTAGAAGCGGCACACATTGGGATCGGGATCGATCGGACTGCGCGGCTCACCGGAAAGCCGCAGTCGCTCGACACCGTCCTCATGCAAGCGCGGCACCGCGGCGACCAGCGCCTGCGTATAAGGATGCAGCGGATGCTCGAACACCGCGGCGGCGGGCCCGGATTCCACGATCTTGCCGAGATACATCACCAGCACACGGTCGCACAAAAGCCGCACCACGGACAAATCGTGCGACACGAACAGATAGCTCATACCAAACTCTCTCTTGAGCCGCTGTAAGAGCTGAAGGATGACGACCTGAACCGAAACGTCGAGCGCCGCGGTCGGCTCGTCGAGCACCAGGAGTTCCGGCTCGACCGCAATGGCGCGGGCAATGCCGACGCGGGCGCGCTGGCCGCCGGAAAGCTGATGCGGATAGCGGGTCAGGAGCGCGAGCGGCAGCCCGCATTGACCGGCCACGGTCTCGACGCGTTCGGTCAGCGCCTTGCCGCGCAGTTTGCGCAGCCGGCGCAGCGGATCGGCGATGGCGTCGAACGCGGTGAAGCGTGGATTGACGCTTTCGCCGGCGTCCTGAAACACCATCTGGATGCGGGCGCGGTCGCGATCGCGGGCGAACACCCGCGCCGGTTTTAGCGACACATCGCGCTTGCCGAGCGTGACGAGCCCGTCGCTCACGTCGATCAGGCGGGTGAGCGCGCGCACCAGCGTCGACTTGCCGCAACCGGATTCGCCGACCAGCCCGACCGTCTCGCCCTTTTCGATGACAAAGCTGACGTTGTCGACCGCGTACACTTTCGGCAGTTTCTCCACGCCGCCGGCAAAACGCCGCTTCAGCCGCGCCCAGGCTCCGGGCCCGCCGGAGACCGGAAAAACTTTTGCGACTTCGGCAACGTTGAGGAGAACGGTCATGCGGCGCTCACTTTCGGCGCGCTGGTAGCTTCCAAACTATTCGCAAGTTCCTGCAGCGGATTCCAGCAGGCAACGAAATGCGTGGCGCCGGGCACCGACTGCGGCAGCGGCTGCGCGCAGGCAGCAAGCTTGCGCGGGCAGCGTTCGGAATAACGGCACGGCGGCAGGTCGGTACGGCGCAGATCGGGCAGCGAGCCTGGAATCGAGGCAAGCTCGTCAAGGCTCGCCGCCGAATCCGGCGTCGCGGCAATGAGCTCCGCGGTATAGGGATGGCGCGGCCGCACGAATAAGTCGCTCGTGGGCGCGTTCTCGACGACATGACCGGCATGCATGACGACGATGCGCGCGGAGCGCTGGCCGGCCAGCGCCAGATCATGGGTGATGAAGATCGTCGCCATGCCCATCTCCTTGGCGAGATCGTTGACGAGATCCATGATCACCGCCTGCGTGGTCACGTCGAGGCCGGTGGTCGGCTCGTCGGCGATCAGCAGCGACGGTTTGGCCGCGAGCGCGATCGCGATCATGACGCGCTGGCACATGCCGCCGGACATTTCGAACGGATAGGCTTTGGCGCGCCGCACCGGATCGGTGATGCCGACCGCGCGCAGCATTTCCACCGCCTGCGCCGGCGCCTCGCGGCGCGGCACTTTGCCGTGGCGCATCAACACGTCGGCGATCTGGCGGCCGACCGGCCGGATCGGATTGAGCGCGGTGCGCGGGTTTTGGAAGATCATCGCGATATCGCGGCCGCGCACCTCGGCAAGCTTGCCGGGGCTGGCCGAGAGCAGATCGAGGCTGCCGAGCAGGGCGCGCCCGGCGGTAACGCGGCCGGCTGGATCGAGAATGCCCATCACCGCATAGGCGGTGACCGATTTGCCGGAGCCCAACTCGCCGACCAGGGCGATGGTCTCGCCCTTGCCGACGGCAAAGCTCACGTTTTCCAACGCGCGCACGATGCCCGAGCGGGTGCGGAATTCCACGCTCAGGCCTTCCACGGACAGCGTCGGCGCCGCGGTCATGTGCGCCCCATCATGTACGTCTCCTGGGATCGACCAAGTCGCGCAAGCCGTCGCCGAGAAGATTGAAGCAGAACACCGCCACCATCAAAGCGGCGCCGGGAAAAAACGCGATCCACCATTCGCCGGAAATGATATTGGCGGCGCCTTCGGCGACCATGATGCCCCATTCCGGCGTCGGCGGCCGCACGCCGAGTCCGATGAAGGACAGGCCCGCGGCGTTGAGGATGGCGTAGCCCATGGTTAGCGACATCTGCACCACCAGGATCGGGAACACATTGGGCAGGATCTGAAACGTCAGAATGCGCCATTCGCTGTTGCCCGACAGCCGTGCCGCTTCGACGAAGCCGGCCTCGCGCCGGATATTCGCTTCGGCGCGGGCGATGCGTGCATAGAGCGGGAAATTGATGATCGCGGTCGCCAGTACGATGTTCTGCACCGTATTGCCGAGCGCGGCGACGATGCCCATGGCGAGCACGAACAGCGGAAAAGCCATGATGGTGTCGGCGACGCGGCTGACGATGCGGTCGGTCCAGCCGCCGTAATATCCAGCGGCGACGCCGGCGAGGCCGCCCATGAGAAACACCAGCGCGACCGAGGCCACGGCGATCGTGAAGTCGAGGCGGGTCGCCGCCACGACGCGGCTGAAAACGTCGCGGCCGAGTTGGTCGGTGCCGAACCAGTGTTCGAGCGACGGCGGCTTGAGCGTCGCCGTCGCCGCGCTGGCGAGCGGATCGTACGGCACGATCCAGGGTCCGACCAAAGCCGCGATCAGGATCAGCACGAACAGGCCGAAGGCAAGCCCGGTGACCGGATTCTCGGCGATGACGTAGCGCGCATGACGAAGGAGCGCGGTGAGGCCGGATGCTGGCCGGGGAGCGATGGCGATGTCTGTCATGCTTCGAGCCTCACGCGCGGATCGACGACGCCGTAGAGAACGTCGATCAACAGATTGAGCGCCACATACATGACCGCCATGGTGAGCACAAAACCCTGCACCGGCGCGAAGTCGGACGCGATCAGCGCCTCGACCGCAAACGAACCAATGCCTGGCCAGGCGAACACCTTTTCGACCAGCACGTTGGCGCCGAGCAGGAACGAGAACACCATGCCGAGCGTGGTGATGACCGGCAGCATGGCGTTGCGGAACGCATAGGTCATGACCACGGTGTAGGAGGAAAGTCCGCTGGCGCGGGCGGTGCGCACGAAATCCGACGACAGCACCGCGAGCATGGAGGCCCGCGTCATGCGCGCGATCGGCGCCACCGAGAAGATGGCGAGCGTCAGCCCCGGCAGGATGAGCTGCTTGAGACTCGCCATGAAAATATCGGGCTCGCCGGCGATCAGGCTGTCGATCAGGTAGAAGCCGGTTATCTGCGGCGGCGGGTCGTAGAACACGTCGAGCCGGCCGAGCGGCGCCGGCGCCCAGCCGAGCCGGAAGTAGAATAGATAGACGAGGAGGAGGCCGGTGAAGAATACCGGGAGCGAGACGCCGGCGGTCGCCACCACGCGGCAGGTATGGTCAATCCACGAGCCCTGCTTCACCGCCGCCAGAATGCCGAGCGGTATGGCGATCACCACGGAAATGATCAGGCCGAACAGCGTCAGCTCAGCCGAGGCCGGCAGCCGCGACGCGATTTCGCTCATTACCGGCCGGCCGGTGGCGAGCGAATTGCCGAGATTGCCGTGGGCGAGGTCGTCGACATAGCGCAGGAACTGCTTGGGCAGCGGCTGGTCGAGGCCGAGCGACTTGCGGATATCGGCAATGGATTGCGGCGTCGCGGCGGGGCCGGCGAAATATACCGCCGGATCGCCGGGCAGCACACGCGTCAGCAGGAAGGTCACGATGATGACGCCGATCAGCGTCGGAATCACGGTGAGAAGGCGTTTGGCGAGGCTTACCAGCATTTGCACTTCTCCACCTCTCCCCGGCAAACGGGGAGAGGGCCTCCGTCACGTCTTTACGATCGAGCGGTAGTCGACCTGACGGTGGAACCAGTAGCAGTAACCGGAAATATTGTTCTGGGTCGCCACGTTCAGGTACGGCTGAAACAGCGGGACGCGCGGTACGTCGCGATAGGCCATGGAAATGAAGCCCTCCACGTCGGTTGCGTATTTGGCGTTGTCGCCGACGGCGGCCGCATCGCGCGCGCCGTTGATGAGCGCATCCATGTTCGGATTGACGTAGCTCGGCGTGTTGAAGATCGCGTTCTGGCCGGAATAGCACCACAGGAAGAAGTATTCCGGGTAATCGAGCCAGCCCGAGAAGAAGTTCACCATCATCGGCATCGTCTTCTTCGCCATTTCGCTGCGCCAGTTGGCGCCCGGCACCTTGTTGATGGTGGATGTGATGCCGATATGGCCGAGGCTCTCCTGGAGCAGTTCGGCGATCGGCTCGCACTTCACCGCATCGCCGAGGTCGAATGAGATCGTGGTGTCGATGGGGCCGGCGCCGGCCGCGGCCATCAGCGCCTTGGCCTTGTCGATGTCGGTGGCGTAACCGGTGGGTTGCGGCCAGGCGATGGTCGTAACGTCGTTCGACGGGCCGCCGAACATCGGATTGCAATTGCCGAACATCGCTGAATCGACGATGTCCTTGTACGGGATCGCATAGGCCACGGCCTGACGGACCTTGTCGTTATTGAACGGCGGGTTCACCACGTTCATTTCGATGCTGTAAATGCCGTTGCCGATCGGATTGGAGATCATCTTCAGCTTGCCCTCCTGCTTCATCTCGGAGAAGTCCTTGGGAGGCAAATCGAAGGAGATGTCGGCGTCGCCGCGCTCCATCAAGGCACGGCGGTTGCCGCCCGACGGGATGGTGCGCCAGATGACTTTCTTCAGCTCGGGCAGCTTACCGCCGACCCAGTCGTCGTTGCGCTCGTAAACAACTTCGACGCCGGGTTTCCAGCTCGTGACCTTGAAGGCGCCACTGCCGGCGGTGTTGAGCTTAGTGTATTCGAGTCCCCAGGGATCCTGAGCGGTGGCGCTTTTCTTCACCAGCTCGGAATTGTAGATGCCGGGCACGATCACCGCGAGATCGGGAACGGTGAGCCGATCCTTCTTGACGAAATCGACGCGGAAGGTCTGGTCGTCGACGATGACAAACTGATCTTTGTTGACGAGCGAGCCGACCTTCATCTGCACCGTCGGAAAACCGCCGACGGAGACCGCGCGGTCGAACGACCATTTCACGTCCTTGGCGGTCACCGGCGTGCCGTCCTGGAATTTGGCGTTCTTCTTCAGCTTGAAGGTGACCGACATGTCGCCGACGTTCATGTCCTCGGCGAGTTCGGGCGTGAAGTTATCGCGGTCGTAGGATAACGAGCCGTCGGGAAGCGTTTTCTTGCCGTGCGTTATCAGCCGGTCGTAGCAATTCCACGACGCTTCGTAGCCGGGCCGGTTGGTGCCGACACCGTGAATGTCGAGATTATTCGGCCCGTTCTCAGTGACCAAAAGCAGCGTCTCGCTGCGCGATTGGGCCTTGGCCGGCGACCAGATCGCCGGCGCCGGCACGGCAGCGGCGGCACTCAGTGCGGTCATCGATTTGAGGAATTCGCGGCGCTTCATTGGTGCCTCCCAAGGCTGGCGCGTTGTTGGCGTAAGCATCCTTCCGCAAGCCGCGTGCCACGCTGGGCGCCGCCATTGCCGCAGCGTAAATGGCCGAATCAATGGGTTTGTTGTCCAGGTGCCGATGCGACGAGAACGGTTCCTGGGCGGATCGGGCAGTGGCCGCACATTAATTAGGCAGTGCGGGCAGGCCCGTGCGTCAGCATCCAGGTCGCTGGCGCGACAACAGTACTGGCCCCGATCTTGCACATTTCTCGGCGTTGCGAGGCAGGAGATCGGGATGCCACGCGTAAGGGTCGAAGCCGAACCAGCGGCGCTGGCCGTCGATCTCGCCGCCGCCGCATTCGTCATCATCGACATGCAGCGCGATTTTCTGGAACCCGGCGGTTTCGGCGAAGCGCTCGGTAACGACGTGTCCCGCCTGCGAGCGGCGGTCGCGCCGTGCGGTTCTGTTTTAACCGTCGCACGGCGCCTCGGCTTATTCGTCATCCACACCCGTGAAGGTCACCGCCCCGATTTGTCGGATGCGCCGCCGCACAAAGTCGAGCGCGGCGATCCCGCCAACCGCATCGGCGCGCGCGGCCCGATGGGCCGCATCCTCATTCGCGGCGAGCCGGGGCACGACATCATCCCGGAGCTTTATCCGCTCGACGGTGAGCCGGTGATCGACAAGCCGGGCAAGGGCGCGTTCTACCAGACCGACCTCGAACTCATGCTGCGCAATCGCGGTATCGACACTCTCTTCGTCGCCGGCGTCACGACGGAGGTGTGCGTCAACACGACGGTGCGCGAAGCAAATGACCGCGGCTTTCGCTGCATCGTGCTGGGCGACTGTTGCGCCTCCTATTTTCCGGAATTCCACGACGCCGGACTTGCCATGATCAAGGCGCAGGGCGGCATTTTCGGCTCGGTGACCGGATCGCAGCATTTGCTCCGTTCGCTGGCGACAATCGGCAATCAAAAAACCGCGTAGATCGAAAATCGAATCTCCATCACGGGGAGAGTGACATGACGACAACGACATCGACAGGAACGTACCGGCCAGTGTTGTGGACGACCGGCGACTGGAACGCGTTTTTCGGTTTCGGCACCAACATCCTGGTCAACATGCTGGTGCTCACCGGGCTGTTGCGGTTCGTGCTGAAAATGCCGGACTCGCTTGTGTTCGGCCGTATCCTGCCGGCACTCGGCATGATGATGTGCCTGTCGACGTTTTACTACGCTTATCTCGCCTATCGCTTGGCCAAGCGAACCGGGCGCAGCGACGTATGCGCGCTGCCGTCGGGGGTGAGCGTGCCGCACATGTTCATCGTCACATTCGTGATCATGCTGCCGATCTCGCTGTCCACCCACGATCCGATCCAGGGTTGGGAGGCCGGACTCGTCTGGGTGTTCTTCCAGAGCTTCATCCTGATGATCGGCGGTTTTATTGCGCCGCTTATTCGAAGAATCACGCCGCGCGCCGCGCTCCTTGGAACGCTGGCCGGCGTGTCGATCACCTTCATCTCCATGCGCCCGGCGCTGGAAATCTACCAGACGCCCGTGATCGGGCTGACCTGCTTTGCCATCATCATGGTGAACTGGCTTGGCGGCTTCAAATATCCGAAAGGCATCCCCGCCGGATTGGTGGCGATCGCCGTCGGAATGATCATTGCCTGGGGCTCCAATCTGGTCGGTCTGCATTACGGCGGCTTGAGCGTTAAAGGCGTCGGCGACGCATTTGTAAATTTTGGTTTCAATGTGCCGATTCCCGCGGTCCATGAGGTGTTCTCGGGTTTTCATTATCTCGGCGTGATCCTCGTCACCGCGGTGCCATTCGGCATCTACGACTTGGTCGAGGCGATGGACAATGTCGAGAGCGCGGAAGCTGCCGGCGATCCATATCCGACGACGCGCGTGCTCACAGCCGACGGCATCGTCAGCCTGATCGGTTGTCTGATGGGAAATCCGTTCATCAACGCGGTCTATATCGGCCACCCCGGCTGGAAGGGCATGGGCGGCCGCATCGGCTATTCAGCCGCGACGGGGCTGATGGTGATCGTGCTGTCGTGGTTCGGCATCATCTCGCTTTTGTTGGCGCTCGTGCCGGTCGTCGCGATTTCGCCGATTCTTCTGTACATCGGCATGCTGATCGGCGCGCAGGCGTTCCAAACGACGCCAAAAGATCACGCGCCCGCGATCGTGCTGGCTCTGACGCCGCACCTCGCCGGCTGGTGCAAGACCTTGATGGACGGTGCGCTCGGCGTAGCCGGCGTGAGTGCCGCGGCGCTTGGCTACGACAAGCTGTTTAATGTCGGCGTACTCTATCCGGGTCTGGAGACGCTCGGCGGTGGCGCGATTCTGACCGGCCTCGTGCTGGCCGCCATCGGCGCCAACGTCATCGACAAGAAGTTCGTCAATGCCGCCGCTTTCGCGCTAGCAGGCGCCGTGCTCACGTTCTTTGGTTTCATGCACGGTCAGGCGGTCGGCATCGCGGTGACGCCAACGGTTGCGGCGGCTTACGCGATTGTCGCGCTGTTTCTGTTCGCGCTTGACCGCTACCCGGCGCTGGCACCGAACTTGACGATGGCAGACGCAGCGCCAACGGCGACGCCGGCAGAGTGAAGTGTGAGCTTCTCAAAAAGGGCGACAGAACCGCTGTGGGCCACGAAAGGTGACGTATCGCGTCACGACAACTGTCCGTAGCGCTGCCTTCGCCTTTCGCGCACTGCCTATAAAGCAGGCCTAGCGTGCTGAAAAAAACAGCCCGGATTTACGACGATCGTTATCCGTCATAAAAACCAGTGCCTTAGTGCCGTCGGAAACTGGCACGTGCTTTGCGACGCCGCCCTACCGGAAGGGCGCCTTCCGTGCGCTCGCCCAAGCAAAAGCGAGGCTCATCCATGTCAAGCAAATCGATCACCACTTACACGCTAACTCGCCGTGGCTGGCTCGTCGGAGCTGGCGGCGTTGCGCTTGGGCTGATGGGAGCGCTCCCGGCCCAGGCCGAGGACACGATCAAGATCGGCATTCTCCATTCGCTCTCCGGCACCATGGCGATCAGCGAGACGACGCTGAAGGACGTGGTGCTCATGCTCATCGAACAGCAGAACAAGAAGGGCGGTGTGCTCGGTAAGAAGCTCGAAGCTGTCGTGGTCGATCCTGCTTCGAACTGGCCGTTGTTCGCCGAGAAGGCGCGCGAGCTGATCAGTCAGGATCACGTCGCCGTCGTATTCGGCTGCTGGACTTCGGTGTCGCGCAAGTCGGTACTGCCGGTGTTCAAAGAGCTCAACAACATCCTGTTCTATCCGGTGCAGTACGAGGGCGAAGAGAGCGAGCGTAACGTGATCTACACCGGCGCCGCGCCGAACCAGCAGGCGATACCAGCAGTCGATTATCTCATGGGCCCGGACGGCGGCTCGGTGAAACGGTGGGTGCTGGAAGGCACCGACTACGTTTATCCGCGTACAACCAATAAAATCCTCGAAGCCTATCTGAAACAAAAAGGAGTTGGCGACGACGACATTTTGATCAACTACACGCCGTTCGGCTTCTCCGACTGGCAGACCGAGGTCTCGAAGATCAAGGCCTTCGGTTCGGCCGGCAAGAAGACCTCGGTGGTGTCCACGATCAACGGCGACGCCAACGTGCCGTTCTACAAAGAGCTCGGCAACCAAGGCATCAAGGCGACCGACATCCCGGTCATGGCGTTCTCGGTCGGCGAAGAGGAATTGGCTGGTCTCGACACCAAGCCGTTGGTCGGTCATTTGGCCGCCTGGAACTATTTTGAATCGATTAAGACGCCGGAGAACGAGGCCTTCATCAAGGCGTGGCACGAGTTCATCAAGAACCCGAAGCGCACCACCAATGACCCCATGGAAGCTCACTACATCGGCTTCAACATGTGGGTGAAGGCGGTCGAGAAGGTGAAGAGCACCGACCCCGACAAGGTGATCGCGGCATTGCCCGGCACGAAAACTCCGAACCTTACCGGCGGCATCTCGACGCTGTTGCCGAACCACCACATTACCAAGCCCGTCTACATCGGCGAGATCAGGGCCGACGGGCAGTTCAACGTGGTGTGGAAGACCAAAAACCTGATTCCGGGCGAGGCTTGGTCGCGCTACCTGCCTGCCGACAAGGACATCGAAGCCGACTGGGTGAAATACAATTGCGGCCACTATAACACAGAAACGAAAGTGTGCGGCGGCACGTAGTCAATGTGAAGCTGCCACAGTAAACTCGCGGGAAGGCGGCGGTGCCGCCTTCCCGGTATGGCGCCGGGGATAATTGCGATGCGATTTGGCCGAGCTTGCCTCGTCGCGCTGGTTTTAGCCTTTGGCTTCGCCCTAGGCTGCACGCATGCGCATGCCGCAAGCCTTGATGATGCCATAACGCACTTCACCGCCGACGATTTCGACGAGACAATAACCGGTGTCAACGCGGTCGTCGCCAGCGACAGTCCGCGGGCGGAAATCATCATCAGCGCGTTGCAGAACGGCCAGCTGATGTTCAGCGCCGAAAAGAAGGCGGTGTACATTCAGGACGCTGCCGGCAAGCTGTTCGACGCCGCCACCGGCGAGCCGGTGGCCGGCGATCCGCCAGCCGATCTCGATACTGTTCGCCTCAATAATCGGCTGCGCGGCGTCATCGACGCGGCGCTTGGCCAACTCACTTTGTTGTCCCGCGACCCAGACAAGCGATACGAGGCCGCACAAGCGGTGTTCAAATCGCGCGCGGCGAGCGCGCTGCCGACGCTCGAAACGGCCATCGGTAAGGAGACGGACGGCCGGATCAAGGTAGCGCTCGAACAGGCCCGCGCCGCCATTCTGCTGACGACGGCCGGCACCTCGGAAGCGGACAAGCTCAATGCGATTGCGATCATCCGCGACCGCGGCGATCAGGATGGTCTGGGGCTCCTTTCGGACATTCCCGCTCACGAGTCGCCGGTTGTCGCCAAAGCCGCGAGCGATGCGATCAGCGCAATCCAAACGCGGCTGGCGGAATGGGATGCGGTACAAAATCTTTGGTACGGGGTTTCGCTCGGCTCGGTTCTTCTGCTGGCGGCCATAGGCCTCGCAATCACCTTCGGCGTCATGGGCGTAATCAACATGGCGCACGGCGAAATGGTCATGCTGGGCGCCTACGTCACCTTCGTCGTGCAGGAGACGATCCGCCAATACGACCCTGCGCTGTTCGATTATTCGCTTGCGATCGCCATCCCTCTCGCGTTTTTGTTCTCCGGCTTCGTCGGAATTCTCATCGAGCGGTCGATCATCCGGTTTCTCTATGGACGCCCCTTGGAGACGCTTCTTGCAACCTGGGGCCTCTCGCTGATCCTGCAGCAAGCGGTGCGCACGGGTTTCGGTCCGACCAACAAGGAGGTCGGCAATCCGGCCTTTATGAGCGGCGCGTTCGATCTCGGCGGCATCACGATCACCTACAATCGGCTCTGGATCATCTGTTTCGCGCTCGCGGTATTCGTCGCTTTGATCGGGCTTTTGCGATTCACGCGGCTCGGCCTGGAAATGCGCGCCGTGACGCAGAACCGCGCCATGGCGGCTTCAATGGGCATCCGCACCAGCCGTATCGACGCGCTCACCTTCGGATTGGGCTCCGGCATTGCCGGCATGGCCGGCGTGGCGCTGTCGCAGATCGACAATGTCAGCCCCAATCTCGGCCAGGGCTATATCATCGACAGCTTCATGGTCGTGGTGTTCGGCGGCGTCGGCAATCTGTGGGGCACGTTCGTCGGCTCATTCCTGCTCGGCATCGCCAACAAGTTCCTCGAACCCTATGCCGGCGCGGTGCTCGGCAAGATCGCGATCCTGGTTCTCATCATCCTGTTCATCCAGAAGCGTCCGCGGGGCATGTTCGCCCTCAAGGGCCGGGCGGTTGAGGCGTAATGCCCGGAAGCTCACACCTGCTTATCCGCTCGCTCGATCGCGGTGCGACGAGCTTCTTAGCTGTCGTCGCCGCCATCGCGATCGTGGTGCCGATCCTCAACGTCTTTGTGCCGCCGTCATCCGCGTTCCATGTGTCGACCTATCTGGTGGCGCTGTTTGGAAAATATGCGTGCTACGCCATCCTTGCGCTTTCGATCGATCTGATCTGGGGCTACTGCGGCATTCTCTCGCTCGGCCAAGGCGCGTTCTTCGCGCTCGGCGGCTATGCCATGGGCATGTACCTGATGCGGCAGATCGGCACCCGCGGTGTCTATGCCAATCCGATCCTGCCCGACTTCATGGTGTTCCTGAACTGGAAGGAGCTGCCGATCTATTGGTACGGCTTCCAGCATTTTCCTTACGCCGCGCTGATGATCGTGTTCGTTCCGGGCGCGCTCGCGTTCGTCTTCGGCTGGTTCGCATTTCGTAGCCGCGTCAGCGGCGTCTATCTGTCCATCATCACGCAGGCCTTGACCTACGCCTTGATGCTGGGGTTTTTCCGCAACAATTTCGGCTTCGGCGGAAACAACGGGCTCACCGATTTCAAGGACGTCCTCGGCTTCGATGTGCGATCTGAGACGACGCGGGGCGCCTTGTTCGCGATTTCCTGCGTAACACTGATGATCGGCTTTCTTGTCTGCCGCGCCATCGTCACGTCGAAGTTCGGCAAGGTGCTGATTGCCATTCGCGATGCCGAGGCGCGAACGCGATTTCTCGGCTACCGCGTCGAATCCTACAAGCTTTTCGTGTTCACTCTGTCCGCGTGCATGGCCGGCATCGCCGGCGCGCTTTACGTACCGCAGGTCGGCATCATCAATCCGAGCGAATTTGCGCCCGGCAACTCCATCGAGGCGGTGATTTGGGTGGCGGTCGGCGGCCGCGGCACGCTGATCGGCGCCGCGGTCGGAGCGATCCTGGTCAACTACGCCAAGACGTATTTCACGTCGGGAGTGCTCGCGCCGTACTGGCTGTTCATGCTCGGCGGCCTGTTCATCGGCGTGACGCTGCTGCTGCCTCGCGGCATCATCGGCAGCCTCCACCATTGGACGGCGCTTCGGCGCGATCGAGCATCTGCCGCCGCCGAGGAGGGCGTGACGGCGCCGCCGCCCGAGCCGCAGCCTGCGGAATAAGGAACCGCCGATGAAAATTCAAGATCGACTGAAAATAGCCGAAGATCAGGCGATGGAAGCTTTCGAACGCACCCTGCTTTATATCGAGGGCGTTACGGTGTCGTTCGACGGCTTTCGGGCGCTCAATAACCTTTCCTTCGCCATCGAACCCGGCGAAATGCGCGCCATCATCGGTCCGAACGGCGCCGGCAAGACGACGATGATGGACGTGGTCACAGGCAAGACCAGGCCGGATAAGGGTGCGGTAATCTTCGATCAGCAATACGATCTAGCGCGGCTCGACGAGACCGAGATTGCCGAACTCGGCATCGGCCGAAAATTCCAAAAGCCGACGGTATTCGACAGCCACACTGTCTATGACAATCTCGAACTCGCGCTGAAAGCGGATCGCCGCGCGCGCACGACGCTGTGGTGGCATGAAACGGCGGACGAACACCGGCGCATCGACGAAATCTTGCAGACCATCCGCCTAACGACGGTACAGGACCGGCTTGCCGCGAGCCTGTCGCACGGTCAAAAGCAGTGGCTCGAGATCGGCATGCTGCTGGCGCAAGATCCAAAATTGCTGCTGGTCGACGAACCGGTCGCGGGCATGACGGACGTGGAAACGCATCAAACCGCGGAACTTCTCAAGGAGATAAACCGCGAGCACACGGTCGTCGTGGTCGAGCACGACATGACATTCGTGCGCGATCTTGGCGTGAAGGTCACGTGTCTGCATGAAGGCTCGGTGCTCGCCGAAGGCTCCATCGATCAGGTTTCGGAAAACGAGCGGGTGGTCGAAGTTTATCTGGGGCGCTGAGCGATGCTCGATGTAACTTCCCTCGACCTCCATTACGGCGCCGCGCAGGCGCTGCGCGCCGTGTCGCTCAAGGCCGAGCCCGGCAAGGTCACTTGCGTGCTTGGCAGGAACGGAGTCGGCAAGACGAGTCTGCTCGACGCGCTTGCCGGCCAGCACCCGGTGAGCGGTGGCACGATCATCTGGGAGGGTAACGACATCACCGTGCTGCGGCCGCCGGAGCGCGCCCGGCGCGGCATCGCCTATGTTCCGCAAGGCCGCGAAATCTTTCCGCTCTTAACGGTCGAGGAGAATCTGAAGACCGGATTTGCTCCGCTCAGCCGCGATGAACGCAGCGTGCCCGATGACGTGTTCTCGCTGTTTCCCGTGCTTAAAAGCATGCTGCACAGGCGCGGCGGCGACTTATCCGGCGGCCAACAGCAGCAATTGGCAATCGGCCGTGCGCTCGTGATGCGGCCGCGGCTGCTGCTTCTCGACGAGCCTACGGAAGGCATCCAGCCTTCGATAATCAAGGACATTGGACGTGCCATCAGCTACCTGCGATCGCTCGGCAAGATCGCCATCGTTCTGGTCGAGCAATATCTCGACTTTGCCCGTGAACTCGGCGATCATTTCACGGTCATGGATCGTGGGGCCGTCGTCTATTCGTGCAGTCGTGACGATATCGACGAGGCGGCGGTGCGGAGAGCAATGGCAATTTGAAGCTCGATTTGATGAGCCCGATAGCGATGGCGAGTGCGGCCCTACGCGATGAAGTCTTTGCCGCCAATCGCGCTGCCGGGCACCTCGCGCTCGCCGTGGCGGCCGGTTCCGGCCGCAGCCGGCGTGCGCGCGTAAATGAAGCGGGATCGTTGCGGGTACGCTTTCCCCACAACAATGGTCAAATCCTTGACGCCGTTATCATCAACACCGCTGGCGGGATGACAGGCGGCGATCGTTTCGACATTGACATCAAAGTCCGTGCCGGCGCCGGGCTCAGTGTCACCACTGCCGCCGCAGAGAAAATTTATCGCTCGCTTGGTCCTGACACCGAGCTTGATGTGAAGCTCGACGTCGGACCCGGCGGGACGCTCGCATGGCTGCCGCAGGAAACGATCCTTTTCGATCAGGCGCGCTTGCGGCGCAAGATCGACGTCGACCTTGCGCGCGACGCCAGCCTGCTCTTGGCGGAAGCCAGTATCTTTGGCCGCTCGGCCATGGGCGAAACCATCACCTCTGGAAGCTTTGTCGACCGCTGGCGTATCCGCGTCGATGGCGCGCTGGTTTTTGCCGAGTCGGTCCGTCTCGATGGCGGCATCGCGCAACGCTTGGCCGAGCGGGCAATCGCGGCCGGCGGCGCGGCGGTGGCAACCGTGCTGAAGATTCCCGGCCGAGGGGAGGATGTCGCGGCGGTTCGCGCATTGCAGCAAGATTTTGCCGGCGAAGTCGGCGCATCCAACTGGAACGGCCTAACGCTGGTGCGCTGCGTATCCGCCCAGGGCGTGCTGTTGCGTCGCGACCTCATCAGGATTCTCACCGCGCTCGGCTCGGCGCCGCTGCCGCGGCTGTGGCTGAATTGATACGAGTAGAGCTGGGCGCCATGCATCTGACACCACGGGAGAAGGACAAGCTTTTGATCGCCACGGCCGCGATGGTGGCGCAGCGCCGCCTAGCGCGCGGCGTCAAGCTCAATCATCCCGAAGCGGTCGCGCTGATTTCCGATTTCATTCTCGAGGGCGCCCGCGACGGACGTACGGTAGCCGAACTTATGGAGAGGGGCGCCCATGTGCTCACGCGCGCGCAAGTCATGAACGGCATTGCCGAGATGATCCCTGAGATCCAGGTCGAGGCGACGTTTCCGGACGGGACGAAGCTCGTAACCGTGCACGAGCCAATCAGGTAGAGGGCGAGATGATCCCCGGCGAACTTTTCATCCAGGACGGCGATATCGAGCTGAACAAGGGTCGTAAGACCGTCACGCTTTCGGTCTCCAATACCGGCGACCGGCCGATCCAGGTCGGATCGCATTATCATTTCTTCGAGACCAATCCGGCGCTGAAGTTCGAGCGCACGAAAGCGCGCGGCATGCGGCTCGACATCGCCGCCGGCACGGCGGTGCGCTTCGAGCCCGGTCAAACTCGCGACGTAACGCTTGTCGCGGTTGCCGGGAAGCGCACCGTCTACGGCTTCCGGAACGAAATCATGGGAAAACTTTGAGGCGCCGCCATGCCGGGGAAAATCGAACGAACCGTCTACGCCGACATGTTCGGCCCTACGACGGGAGACCGCGTCCGGCTCGCCGATACCGATCTCATCATCGAGGTCGAGAGGGATTTTACCGTCTACGGCGAAGAGGTGAAATTCGGCGGCGGCAAGGTGATCCGCGATGGCATGGGGCAATCGCAAATCACCAATCGCCAGGGTGCCGTCGATACCGTGATCACCAATGCGCTCATTCTGGATCATTGGGGAATTGTGAAGGCGGACGTTGGCATCAAGGACGGTAACATTTTTGCCATTGGCAAAGCGGGCAACCCCGACATTCAGCCAAACGTCACGATCGTCATCGGTCCCGGAACAGAGGTGATCGCCGGAGAGGGAAAAATCCTCACCGCAGGCGGCTTCGACACGCACATCCATTTCATTTGCCCGCAGCAGGTCGACGAGGCCTTGATGTCGGGAGTGACCTCGATGCTCGGCGGCGGCACCGGCCCGGCGCACGGCACCTTCGCGACCACCTGCACGCCCGGCCCATTCCACATCGGGCGCATGATCCAGGCGGCCGACGATTTTCCGGTCAATCTCGGCTTTGCCGGCAAGGGCAATGCGTCGCGCCCTGCGGCGCTCGAGGAGATGATCAAGGCCGGCGCCTGTGCGCTGAAACTGCATGAGGACTGGGGCACGACGCCCGCGGCGATCGACTGCTGTCTCTCGGTTGCCGACGACTACGACATCCAAGTGATGATTCACACCGATACGCTCAACGAGTTGGGCTTCGTCGAGGACACGATCAAGGCGTTCAAGGGTCGCACCATCCACGCCTTTCACACCGAAGGCGCGGGTGGCGGGCATGCGCCAGACATCATCAAGGTGGCGGGACTGAAAAACGTGCTGCCGTCCTCGACCAATCCGACGCGGCCCTATACGAAGAACACCATCGACGAGCATCTCGACATGCTGATGGTGTGCCATCATCTCGACCCGTCGATCGCGGAAGACCTGGCCTTTGCCGAGAGCCGCATCCGCAAGGAGACGATCGCCGCGGAGGACATTTTGCACGACATCGGCGCGCTTTCGATGATGTCGTCGGATTCGCAGGCGATGGGCCGGCTCGGCGAGGTCATCATCCGCACCTGGCAGACCGCCGACAAGATGAAGAAGCAACGCGGGCGCCTGCCGCGGGAGAAGGGCGACAACGATAACGTGCGGGTGAAACGCTACGTTGCAAAATACACCATCAATCCCGCTATCGCGCACGGCGTCTCCAAGCGCATCGGTTCGGTGGAAAAAGGCAAGCTTGCCGATCTTGTTCTTTGGTCGCCGGCCTTCTTCGGCGTGAAGCCGGATTGCATCGTCAAGGGCGGTTCGATCGTCGCCGCGCCGATGGGCGATCCCAACGCGTCGATCCCGACCCCGCAGCCGGTGCACTATAGGCCGATGTTCGGCGCATTCGGCCGCGCCCGCACCGCGTCCTCCGTCGTATTTACCTCGAAGGCCGCCGTGAAAGCCGGCCTCGGCAGGAAACTCGGCATCCAGAAGAAGCTTGTCGGCGTGGAGAATACGCGCGGCAAGATTTCCAAAAAGAGCATGATTCACAACGATGCCACGCCGTCGATCGAGGTCGATCCGGAGACCTACGAAGTGCGCGCCGACGGCGAGCTACTGACTTGTGCGCCGGCGGAAGTGTTGCCTATGGCGCAACGGTATTTTCTGTTCTGAAAAAACCAGGCTGGGACGTCATGCGCGCCATTGCGGTCAAAACAGCGTCAACCTGGTCGGGCGAGACGGCCGATTTTGTCCTCCTCGATTACGATGATCGGCATCGCCGCCGTATTGCCATGGAGGGGAAGAACGGAATTAGCTTTATGCTCGATCTGCCGGTCCCGGCCGAGCTGCGCGGCGGCGATGCGCTGTTGTTGGAGGACGGGCGACTGGTCGAGGTCGTTGCCGCGCCGGAACTCCTTTTAGAAATCCGCTGCGCCGATCCGAGACATCTTGCCCGCGTCGCTTGGCATCTGGGCAACCGGCATGTGCCGACACAGGTGCTTACAAACGCGCTGCAAATCCGGCGCGATCACGTTCTTGCAGAGCTGGCGGCACAACTCGGCGCCGACGTTCTGGAGATCGAGGCGCCATTCGATCCGGAAGGCGGTGCTTATGCCGCTGCGCCCAACCACCGCCATGCAGGCAGCCGCGATCACCACCATCACGGCCACGCCCCCGATGAGGGTCCCGGTCATGGCGGGTGAAAAGCGCATGACGCAGGCCGACGCGGCCAGCTCTCTAGGTTCGAGCGCCATGCTGCTGTCGCACAATGCGCTTTTTCGCCTGATGACCTGGCTGTCACCGGCTTATCCGATCGGCGCCTTCTCCTATTCCAGCGGCATCGAGTGGGCGGTAGAGGCTGGCGATGTCGGCGATGCCGAAACATTGCGGTGCTGGCTCGAAGCCATGCTGACCGCGGGTGCCGGGATGAGTGACGGTATTTTCTTTGCCCACACGCATCGGGCGGTGGAATTTGGCGACGATGTCGCTCTTGCCGAGGCCGCGGAGCTCGCGGCGGCATTCGTTCCGACGCGCGAACGGTTTCACGAGACAACAACGCTGGGCCGAGCTTTTCTCGAAATCACCCAAGCGGCTTGGCCATGTCCCGCACTGGCAAAGCTGCAACAAATTTGGAACGGGCCGGTCGCCTATCCGATAGCAGTTGCCGCGGCCTGCGCCGGCCATGCCATCGCGCTTGAGCCGGCATTGCACGCCTTCTTGACTGCTGTGTCGTCCAATTGGATTTCAGCCGGCGTTCGCCTGATCCCGCTCGGGCACACCACAAGCCAACGGCTGTTGCAAGCCCTTGAACCGGCGATCACGGCGACGGCGCAGCGCGCCTTGGCCGCGCCGCTTGACGATCTCGCCAGTGCGGTGTTTCGCGCCGACCTCGCGAGTGCCAGGCATGAAACGCAGTACACGCGCTTGTTCCGCAGCTGAGGATTTAAAGAGTGTCCAACTCCAATGGTCCGCTTCGCGTCGGTATCGGCGGCCCCGTCGGCTCCGGCAAAACGGCGCTCATGGACGCGCTTTGTAAATCAATGCGCGGGACCTACGACATCGCTGCCATCACCAACGACATCTACACCAAGTGGGACGCCGAGTTTTTGGTGCGCTCGGGCTCGCTCGACCCCGACCGCATCGTTGGCGTCGAAACCGGGGGGTGTCCGCACACCGCCATCCGGGAAGATGCCTCGATGAATCTCGCGGCAGTCGCCGACATGCGGGCGAAGTTTCCGCAGCTCGATCTGGTGCTGATCGAATCCGGCGGTGACAATCTTGCCGCGACTTTCTCGCCGGAGCTCGCGGACCTGACGATCTATGTGATCGACGTGGCGGCAGGTGATAAAATTCCGTCCAAGGGCGGCCCGGGCATCACCCGCTCGGATCTCCTGGTGATCAATAAGATCGATCTGGCGCCCCATGTCGGCGCGTCGTTACCGAAAATGGAGACGGATACAAAAAGAATGCGCGGCGCCCGCCCGTTTGTGATGACCAATCTTCGTCTGGGCGACGGCGTTCAGACAATCGTCCATTTTATTGAATCGATGGGCGGCCTATCGAGGCGGTGAGTCGAGCTGCATCCTAGGCCGCCGGCGAAACACACCCTGGACTTAGGCCGGGCATCGAATTTCGCTGGCCGTATGGCGGAAGGGGTGTCCGCCCTGGAGGGCTAATATATTATATATTTCAATATACTATGAGAGAAGCTTAGTGCATACCCACAAAATTACCTGCGGGTGTGCTGTGAGCAGACGGGCAGGGTGCCTGCGCTGTTCTCAACGGAGCCTCAGCGGCGCATTGCCAGCGATCCAAACGAAAATGCTTGGGTTCTAACTGGTTCTATCTCCGTGGATGTCTGCTTTACACCCGACAACGGACTCTTGACCGAAACCGTGGAATGTCTGCGTTGGGCCATAAGGAGACTCATGCACCGCAGCAATTTCGAATATTCCTGTCGGCCGAGCGACTTCGCAAGGAACTCTTGGGGGACGGCGGTGGTTGTTTGCGCACAGAAACCCCTGCGAGGTGAAGTCATGAGGAAATTTCTGACAGCTCTGGTGGCGGCGGCAAGTATTGCCGCAGCATCAGCAGCGGCACCAACTACGGCCGATGCCCGGTGGGGCGGTGGTTGGGGCGGCGGCTGGCACGGTGGTGGATGGCGCGGCGGCGGATGGGGATGGGGCGGCGCCGGACTAGGATTCGCGGCGGGAGCGTTGGTCGGTAGCGCACTTGCGTCCCCGTATTACGGCTATGGGTATGGCTATGCTCCGGCCGCTTACGGTTATCCGTATGGCTACGATTACGGGTATGGCTACGCCCCAGCCTATACCTATGCCTACGCTCCGGCCTACCGCTACGCTCCAGCCTATGGTTACGCGCCGGCTTATCGTTACGGCTATTGGCGTTCCCGGCACATCCATTATTCGCATTATCGGCCGTACTATCACGTCCGGCACTACGCTGCCCGGCGCTACTACAGGCGTTATTGACGGCTAGTGCGGCTTTCGGGAGGGACCGAACACATCGATGACATCCTTGCCGATCTCGATTCTTGCCGCTCTCGATTGTCGCGTAAGGCCCATTCGTCCATGTCGACATTGATGTCTCTTAAGAGTCATGTTCGACCGATTGACGATGTCCGAGGCATGTCCGCTATACCTCCCATCGTTACCGAATTGTGGTATTCGGCGAGCGACGTGATGGGCCAGCAACGGACTCATGCAATAACGGACTCATGCACCGCACAATTATCGGTGCAAAAACATTCGTAGTCGCCTCGCCTTTGATCACCCAGCCATCATGCTCCGATGATACAAAATGCGAAAAGCACGGCGCTACGCTTCGACGGTTGCGGTGGATTTCAAAACTTGTTGCTCAGACCCGTGAGGCGTTGGCTCGGTTTGGCCGAAGGGGGCCGAAAAAACCGGACGCACAGTTAGAAGAAAAAGCGCTTTGGCGGTCAGCCTCCGGCTCTCCTGTCTGGAGGCCGCTTAGGCTGCGAGAGCCTCAGACGTCTTCCGCTTCCGGCGCCAGCCAAACAGACCCATCGCGCTAAGACCGGCGGCGAAGAGCAGAAGGGCGGCGGGGTGAGTCCCAAAGCGGGCTTCGAAGCCCTTAGTGTTATTTGGTACCATTAGTCTGGCGTCTTCACGCCGCTGTAGGTCATCGATCAATATCATGTCGCGCCCGATTTCTTCTCTTCGAGGCGAAACAACAAGAAATAACCGGAAGGTACAAAGACCAGAGTCAGCAATGAAGCGATCGCAAGCCCCGACATCATCAGCACAGCCATCGGCTGCCACAGAGCGCCGCCCGCTATTGCCATCGGCGCCAGGCCAAGAACGGTCGTCGCCGATGTCAGCAGAATTGGACGCAGGCGCTTCTGCGAGGCAGCGACAATCGCATCGTGCAAACTCAACGTTTGCCGTTCGATGTCGATCTGGTCGATCAGCACGATGGCATTGTTGATGATGATGCCTGCGAGGCTGATGATGCCGAGCGTGCCGAAGAACGACAACGGCTGCCCCGTGGCCAGCAACCCATAGGGGATGCCGACGAAGATCAACGGTATGGTCAGGAACGTCAGCAATGTGCGGCGGAATGAATTGAATTGGAGGATGATCGCAATCACCATGATAACGAGCGCGGCGGGTATGCCCGCCGCGAGTTTCGCATTGGTCTCGGCGCTTTTTTCGATTTCGCCGCCGATATTAATTTTATATCCACCAGACAAATCGAGCTTGTTCAAACCAGACTGAATCGCCGCAAGCAATTCTCCCGCCGTCAGCGACGCGCTACGGCCGCTGACCGTAATCGTTCTTTCCTGGTTTTTTCGGCGTATTTTGGAGAAATCGAGACCGGTTTTCAACGTGGCGATCTGCGCCAGCGGAATCAAGCTTCCATTGTGGGCGAAGGTGGCACTCGTGAGACCTTCAATGCTGGTGTGAGTTTCCGCTCCGGCGCGCAGCACAATTGGGATCGAGTTGTCGCCCTCTCGATAGGTCGAAACCGTAGTGCCGCTGAAATAGGTCTTCAACAGCTGCGTTATGTCTTCTGACGTCAATCCCAGCTGCCTGGCTCGATCCTGATTAATGTCGATCGTAGCCTTGAGGACCTTGTTGCCCCAGTCATCTTCATTATCCCGAATTCCCGACGCGTTTCGGAACAAGGATCGCACTCGTTCGCCAAGCGCGAGCAGACGATCCGCGTCGGGCCCAGAGATTTCGACTTCCACGATTCCAGATTCGACCGAACCCATCGCCAATCGCCTAACCTTGAAGCGAGCCTCTGGGTGATTTTGGTATAAATATCTCGATGCGCGATCGGCAGCACGAACAGCACCCTGGTAGTCCTTCGTATTGACGAGAAAAAAAGCGGTGGCCGGATCCGCATCAACTGGCGTCAAGGTGAGATAGAACCGCGGTCCGCCGCTGCCGACATAGAGAATCTGGCTGGTTAGCTCGGAGTTTTCTGCCGGATTTGCGAGCCATTTGGAAACTGACAAAGCGCTGGCTTCCGTTTGGGATATGTCCGTGCCGTCCGGCATGTTCATGTAGATCAGGAACTGGTTACGTTCGCTGAGCGGAAACATCTGTTTCGGCACCCGGCCGAACTGCACGAGGGAGAGGGCAACGAGTATGAAACAAGCGCCCAACACGATAGGTGACAAGCGGATGGCTATACGCAGGACGGGACCGTAAGCCGCTTGTAAACGCGATTTGGATTGGTCTTCACTCCGGCTGCGGGCGTTGCCGCCGATGAACCAGACCGTCAACGCCGGCAGGATATACAGGGCCGCGATCCACGAGCCGGCCAGCGTCAGGGCGACGACCGCCCCCAGCGAAAATGCATATTCGCCGGATGACCCTTTGAGTAGGAACAGCGGCAGAAAGGCAGCGACGGTGGTGACCGACGAAATCAATAGGGGAAAGGCATACTGCCGGCCCGACGCCAGTGCTGCCTCCTCGGCTGGAATGCCCTGCCCGATCCTACTCACGATGTCTTCGACAATGACGACGCCGTTGTCGACCAGAAGACCAAGAGCAATGATGATTGCCGCGATTGACACCTGTTCGAGCGCGATGCCGAAAAAGCGCATGCCAATGAAGGAAAACATCACGGCAAATGGAACGATCATCGCCGCGATCAATCCGGCCCGCAGGCCGAGGAAAACGACAACAAGCACACCTACGACAACGAAGGTCTGTGCAACGTTAAGCAGCGCCGAGTTGACGGCGGCATTGACCTGTTCCGCCTGATAGGACGCAAAATCGATCTTGTAGCCGATCGGCAAACTGGCCTCGTAGGTACTTGCGGCGATGCGAAGCCTTTTGCCGAGCTGCGTGACGTCCTGATCGGGCTGCATCACCACACTTAGAACAACAGCTGGTCGTCCATCGAAGTATACTGGCTTGAACTTAGGTGAAACGTAGCCCCGCCGTACTGTCACGAGATCGGCAAGCCGCACCAAGCTGTCGGTCGTGCCGACCCGCGTCAGCATCGTCTCGATGGCCTGCACATTCGGGAAGTCGCCGGACGTTTCCAGCAGAATGCGCGTGCCATCCGCATCAATGGCCCCAGCCGGCAAAATGATGTTTTGCGCCTGCAGATCCTTGATAAGAGTGTCGACTTGAACGCCCACCGAGGCCAATTTTCTGGTATCGATTTCCAACCAGACCCGTTCGTCCTGAACGCCGAGACGTTCAACCTTGGCAACACCGTCTATTCGATAAAGCTTCTTTTGAAAGTCGTCTGCAACGTCTTTCATTTGCCGTGGCGAAAACCCTTCAGCCGTTATCGCAATCGTCGCAATCGAAACATCGCCGAAGTCGCTGTTGACGAATGGTCCGATAACGCCGTTCGGCAGATCAACTTTGACGTCATCCATCTTGTCGCGCAGCCGTTGCCATGCTGCGTTGACGTTGCCGACCTCGTCCTTCAAGTCGACGTAAATAATCAGAGATCCCTCGGTCGCCAGCGTCCGAATATCCTTGACTTCGGCAAGCTCTCGAATCTTTCGTTCGATGGGAACGGTAACTAAATTCTCTATGCGTTCCGGCGCCAATCCAGGAAATTGTGCGGTAACAACTGCAGTGCGGATGACGACAACCGGATCTTCGCGTTTGGGAAAATTGGGATAGAACGCGATGCCCGCTGCAAGCAGGCCGGCCATGATGGTGATGGTGAACCGCGAGCGCGCGAGGCCGAACCGCGTCAAAAAGTTCAAGATGACTTACTCCGACAGCGGAAGAAGCTTCACTTTTTGACCATCGACCAGGTACGACACCCCGGCCGAGGCAACGAGGTCACCGACATTCAGGCCATCCGTGACAACCAACTGATTGTCGCGAATGCCCCCAATGGTAATCTTGTGCTTTTCGACGGTCGATGAGGCCTTGTCATAGAGAAAGACGGTCGCGCTGCCCTGTAGATCCTTCTCGCCTTCGGGGGCCAGTACGGTGAGAGGAACCAAAAAGCCCTTGCCACCGCCGATCAAGGGCTCCTCCAGTGATACTTCCACTGACATACCGGCGTTCAGCCCAGCGGCATTGTTGTCGAGCCTCACCACCACGGGAAATGCTGACACTTGCTCGGCCTTCGAACCGAGTTCCTTGATCTCACCCTTCAGGGAAAGATCCGGCCGGTCTGCAACCTTCACGTCGACCGCCTGTCGAAGCTTGAGGCTCTGGAAAGTGGCCGACGGTACCAAGAAGGAAATTTCAAAGCGGTCGTCACTATACAGGGTGACGATCGGCTGACCCGCTGCGACCTGCGCGAACGACTTCACCTCGACACCGGCAATTGTACCGCTGAAGGGAGCCAGCAACTTGCTCCGATCGAGATTTTGATTGGCGAGGTCGAGTTGATGTTGTGCTTTTTCGAGTTGCGCCTTTGCGGTGAGTAAAGTCGCATTCGACTGATCGAATGCGGCTTGTGTTGCAAACCCTTTCTTCAAGAGCTCCTGTTTTCGTTGGAAGTCCCCATTGGCATTATCGAGCTGTGCTTGAGCCTGCTTCATGCCGGCACCGGCCTGTTCGACCTGTGTCTGCAGTGATCGCGGGTCGATTTCCGCCAGGACATCGCCCAATTTAACTTTTTGACCAGCCTCAAGGGTGATGGCTTGCAATTGTCCCGCAATCTCAAATGATAAACGGCTTACTTCCGCTGGCTGCAGGACGCTTGGGAACCGGCGGACGCGACTCTCCGCGCTGGCAGCGACCTTGTACGCGCGCAACCCGCGAACCATTTGCTCGCTGGAGCTGTCCTGTTTTTGGGAGCAGTTGGACAAAAGGAATAACAGACTGAGGCACGTTAAAAATCCAAAAAGTGGTCTGACGCGCTTCATGGTCTGCCACCGAATTGTGTGGATAATGTCCCGTAGCATACTCCCAACGTTCCTCATTGGCGACATTCGGCTTGGTCGTCGGTTATCAAGATCGCCGCGAATAAAGTTTAGTGTCGCATCGCACCGATCTCCGCCAGTACACGTGGCAGGGCGTTCTTTAGTGAAGGGAAATCGTCAAACAAGTCCTTCTCCGGCACGACATCCGGGATGAGGTGAAGCGCCTCCAGGATGTCGCGTTGCGCCACCGGAAGCCCGACGATGAGAATGCGCAGGCCCACGGCCTTCAGGTCAGCCAACGCATCCTGAAGTGCGTAGGCGCCAGACTGGTCCATGAAGCGGACCCGGTCCATGCGGAGCACCAGCACCTTGCCGCTCCGCGCGAGCGGGGCGATGTCGGCGAAACCGCGGGCGAAGCCGAAAAACAGCGGACCTTCGACATGCTTGATGAGCAGGCGCTCGCGGTCCGCCGCGGGGAGGATAAGCTCGTCGGCCCAGGGTTCGTTTGCTATCAGCCCGATCGTGGTCTGCTGTTCGGAGAGATCGGCGACCTTCTTCATGAAGACGAAGGAGGCAACGATCAGACCGATGGCGACGGCGATGATCACCCCGGAGAAAACCGTCAGCACTAGGACCAGGAACATCAGTGCCGCGTCAGCGCGCGGCACCTTTGTTATGTGGCTCAGGCCACGTCTGTCGATGCAGCTCAGGCCGGCTGCGACAAGGATACCGGCCAGCACCGCATTCGGGATGTATTGCACCACGCCTGAGAGGCCGAGCAGCACCGCCACCAGGAATAGGCCGTGAATGACGCCCGACAAACGTGTCCTGCCACCAGCCTCGATATTGACGATGGTGCGGATGCTGGCGCCAGCGCCGGGCAGCCCGCCGACGAGCGCCGCGGCCATGTTGCCGATGCCCTGTCCGATCAGTTCGCGGTTGCTGGCGTGATGGGTCTTCGTGATATTGTCGGCCAGCAAGGCGCTGAGCAGCGAATCGATGGCACCGAGCAACGCGAGTTCTGCCGCTACGATCACGATGAACCTCACCTGCGTAAAGTCGAGTTTGGGCACGATGAACGCCGGCAGCCCGGACGGGATGGCGCCAATGCGCGGCGCGTTCACGCCGAACAAGAGCGAGCCCCCGGTCACCAGCACCAGGGCGACGACGGATGAGGGTACCGCCCGCGTGACGCGCGGCAGGAGATAGATGATCGCAAGCGTCGCCGCGGCCAGCAGCGCGACAGGCCAGGCGAACCCCGCGGGCAGCGTATGCAGCCGGGCAAGGATCGTTGCGGAATCCGAGGAAGGCGCTGTCATTCCGGCCATCGGAAAAATCTGCTGGATGACAATCAAGATGCCGATGCCGCTCATAAATCCGGAAATCACCGGGTACGGCACGTAGCGGATGTAGCTGCCGAGGCGCAGCAGCCCCATCAGCACCTGGAGCGCGCCCGTCAGCAAAAAGATCACGACGACGAAAGCGAGATTCACTTGGCCGTTGGGGAGCATGCTCGCGGCGACGACGCCCGCCGAGACGAGCGTCATCGGCGCGGTCGGGCCAGACACAAGCACGGGCGTACCACCGAATAGCGCGGCGAGTATCCCGAGCACGATGGCACCATAGAGACCGGCTTCCGGCCCAAGACCCGAGAGGGCGCCGAGCGCGAGACATAACGGCAGAGCGACGACGCCCGCGGAAAGCCCGCCGAACAGGTCGCCACGGCTCGGAATAAATCTGACGGGCATTATTGTCGATCCGGTCGAAAGTTTCGCTCGTGTCTCAGCGGTCCGGCGAGTAAGGCAGCGCAGATTTGTGCACGCAGAGCCGCAACCGGCTGTCGGCGCAGCGGCGGAAAACGAAGGTCTTGTCCACCATCACCTCCTCGCCGGCTGCGTTCCGCAGGTAGACGTTGCCCATTGTAATGGCGAGGTTGCCGTGTATCTGGATCCCGTTCTCAGCAGCGTTGTTGTCGTACCAGACTTTCACCCAGTGCTTCAGTGCGAATCCCGTATCTTCCGGGAAGTCGGAGTCGCCTCCGACGAAATATGACAACGCACCCCGCTTTGTGCTGCGGAAGGTGTTCTTGCCGAACGCGAGTGTCGGCTTGAAGAAAACTGTTCCCTCGGCGTAGTCGTACAGGCCGTCGATCAGCCCGCTGGCCACGGCACGGAAGTCGCCGCCTTCGGCGTGCACGGCGCCGATGCGCACCAGGGCGTCGCACCAGGCCTGCTGAGCGGCATTCACCTCGTTTTCAGTGATGGCTGTCATCGGAGTGCCCCATGTTCTTGGTCTGGAAGGCTGTAATTTGGGCCAAGCGGCGAGTTCGCAATGAAGAGTGCGGCGAGCGTGGCAATGCCGAGAGCGATGCCACCGCAGAGATCGGCCTTGTCGGCGCACTAACAACGGACTGCCCGAAACCGTACTGGCCATTTGACCCTCAATCGACGCACGCGAGGCGTTGAGAACACAGATAATCTCAAGGCTTATCGGACACGCCACGCTGATCGGCCATCGCCGGTCTCGTCTACTCTCTTAGATAAGGCCATCTGGCCAAGCGTTACAACACTTCGAGGCCCGTATCTCGATAATCGTTTGGCTAAGTCGAAACCCGCATCTGGGACGTTGACCGGTCGGGAGAAATGATGGCTCTTATCGATCGAACGCGACGCCCCGTTAGTTCACGTCGTGAAATGGTTATACATGGGGAGAGCAACATGAGGCACGCTCATTCGAAGCGGTTGGGCTTTATCTCAATGCGGCACGCTACGCTGCTGCCGCTTTTGGCCGTTTTCCTTCTTTCAGTAGCGCCAGTCCTTAAGGCTCAGTCATCAACTGCTTATTGCGATCAATATGCTCGAAGCTATGCGCAGCAATATGGCGCAAACGGCCAGGTGGTTCGGGGCGCGGCCAGAGGCGCCTTGTTAGGCGCTGGGATAGGCGCATTTTCAGGCAGAGTGGGACGAGGCGCCGCTATCGGCGCTGGAATAGGTGCAATAGGCGGCGGCGTGCGCCGTGCGCACAACACTTCACACGTCTATCATCAGGTGTATCGCGATTGCTTGGCCGGGTATTATGACTGACCTGCCGGGCCCTCGATCTCTAACCCATTGGCTCGGGGCTTAGGCTGGAATTATGCCGCGGTTGGAAGACCGATGAAAATGTCGACCAACTTACTCTGCACGCGAGGGCAACGAGTTGAGCGACATTAAGTCGTCACTGAACACCTTATTCACCGCCACCATGTGGCAACGAAGTCCGTTCGCGAGGGCGATTGTGATCGTCCTCGTCATCAAGGCAATCGGACTCTTCGGAATGAAGATTTTAATGTTTCCCGACAGCACGAAGCCTGTCGTTGACGCGAGCGCCATGATGCGTGTGATAGGTCCGTCCAAGTTTCCGCGGTAACAAGCCAGGGACATCGACAATGTTCGATATTGATCCCGTAAGTCTTGCGCGACTGCAATTTGGAACGACTGCTCTTTATCATTTTTTATTTGTGCCGTTGACGCTCGGACTTTCGTTGCTGCTCGCCATCATGGAAAGCGCCTACGTGATGACGGGCCGGGAAATCTGGCGTGACACGACTAAATTCTGGGGCAAGCTGTTCGGCATCAATTTCGCCATGGGGGTGGCGACCGGCATCACTATGGAATTTCAGTTCGGTACCAACTGGGCGTATTTCTCCCATTATGTCGGAGACATTTTTGGCGCGCCACTCGCGATCGAGGGCTTGATGGCGTTTTTCCTCGAAGCGACTTTCGTCGGTCTGTTCTTTTTTGGCTGGGATCGCCTGCCGAAACTCGGCCATCTCACGGTGACGTGGCTGGTCGCGATCGGCTCGAACCTTTCGGCGATGTGGATACTCATAGCCAATGGATGGATGCAGAATCCGGTTGGCGCCGTCTTCAACCCCGATACCATGCGGATGGAACTCACCTCGTTCTGGGATCTGATCTTCAATTCTGTCGCCCAAGCAAAGTTCGTCCACACCGTCGGTGCTGGTTATGTCACCGGCTCGATGTTCGTTTTGGCGATCTCGGCTTACTATCTGCTCGGTGGCCGCTTCCAGGCATTCGCCAAGCGATCGATCATCGTGGCGTCGGCATTCGGTATAGCGTCGGCCCTATGCGTAGTCATTCTCGGTGATGAAAGTGGCTACACGGTGTCTGAAGATCAAAAGATGAAGCTCGCGGCCATCGAAGGCATGTGGGAAACAGAACCTGCACCGGCCGGTTTTTATGCTTTCGGGATTCCCGATACTGCGGCGCATCGTGTCGACTATGGAATAAAGATTCCATGGGCTCTCGGCATTATTGCTACGCGTTCGTTCAATCAGCAGATTCCTGGGATTAGTGACCTCGTCGCGCAAAACGAAGGACAAATCCGTAATGGGCTGATTGCCTACGACGCGCTCGATCAACTCAAACAAAACCGCAATGACGGTCAAGCGGCGGCGCAGCTTCGAAACCATGGCGCCGATTTAGGATATGCGCTGCTGCTCAAGCGCTATGTTGCCGACCCGCGCATCGCCAACGCCGCGACTATTGCCAAAGCCGCCGCAGATACAGTCCCAAACATCGGACCGCTGTTCTGGAGCTTCCGCGTCATGGTGGGATTGGGTTTCTATTTCATCGCTCTGTTTGCGGCCATATTTTGGGATGCGTCGCATCGGCGTTTTTCACGCCGGTGGCTGTTGCGCCTGACGTTGTGGTCGCTGCCGCTGCCTTGGGTCGCGGCGGAACTCGGCTGGGTCGTCGCCGAATATGGGCGGCAGCCGTGGGCGATCGACGGCGTTCTGCCGACATTTCTTGCCGCGTCTTCGGTGTCGGCCGGCCAA
>CAWAAE010000007.1:0-56950 GCA_963779855.1 uncultured Alphaproteobacteria bacterium
CTCGAACCGTCGGCAGTTGCACCGTCCGCTCAAACCATCACGCTCGGACCGGAAGGCAAAAAGCCTCGCGGTTCGAGGTACCGAGGCGATCAAGACGACTCTCCAGAAGGCCGCAATCCATCGCGACCGTCGGGACAGGCGTCACACGCCCTATTTTGCGCCTACTTTCAGGTGATTCGGCCAAAGTTCCGAATCACCTCAACGCCTTCGCCGCGTTCTCTAACTTCTTCGTGGATCCCCGGGTCTCGCTCCGCTCGCCCGGGGATTTCGTTGAAATAGGCATTCGCCTACTTCAACTCAACCTTTGCACCGACTTTTTCGAGGGTTGCCTTGATCTTGGCGGCCTCGTCCTTGTTGACGCCTTCCTTGACGTTCTTGGGCGCGCCTTCGACCAGATCCTTGGCCTCCTTCAGGCCGAGGCCGGTGATGGCGCGGACTTCCTTGATCACCTCGATCTTCTTCTCTCCGACGGCGGCGAGAACGACCGTGAATTCAGTCTTTTCCTCGGCAGCCGGAGCGGCCGCCGCCGCAGGGCCAGCCGCAACCGCAACGGCGGCCGCGGCGGAAACGCCCCACTTCTCTTCGAGAAGCTTGGCGAGCTCTGAGGCCTCGAGCACGGTGAGGCTGGAGAGGTCATTCACGATTTTTTGCAGATCGGCCATGAGATTTGTCCTTCGGTTCTAACCTTAGAAATGAAGCCTTAGGCAGCCGCGCTTTCACCGCCGCTTTGGTCGCTCTTGGCGGCGTAGGCCTGGACCACGCGGGCGACCTTGGCGGCAGGGGCGTTGACCACCTGCGCGATCTTGGTTGCCGGCGCCTGGATAAGGCCGACGATCTTCGCCCGCAGCTCGTCGAGCGAAGGCAAGGCGGCGAGCGCCTTGACCCCATTCGGATCGAGCGAGGTCGTTCCCATCGCTCCGCCAAGAATGACGAACCGCTCGTGCGTCTTGGCGAAATCGACGGCGACCTTAGGCGCCGCCACCGGGTCGCCCGAATAGGCGATCAGGGCCGGCCCCTTGAGAAGCGGCGCGATCGAAGCAACGTCGCTGCCTTCGAGAGCGATCTTGGCGAGGCGGTTCTTCGCAACCTTCACGCTCGCGCCAGCCTGCTTCATCTGCCGACGCAGAGTCTGCATCTGGGCGACCGTCAGGCCGGAATAGTGAGCAACGACGACGACCTTGGTGGCCTTGAACAGTTCACCAAGGGTAGCGACGAGCTCGCTCTTTGCCGCACGATCCAAGGGATCTCTCTCCGGTTGGCGGCTCCATTACGAAGTCGCCGGGGTTAATGCCGCCGTCCGGATCACCCGGACGACATTTTCACCCTGCCCCCCGGCGTAAGCTTGCGCTGCGCCGGGCCGTCGAGGTCAGAACCGAAGGGCAACGTGCCCTTAGTCTTCACCCGTCTATGCGGGCCCACATTAGAGTGGATTAAGCCGCTTCCGGCGCCTGCAGTCTCGGACAGGACGCGTTCCCTAACACCGCTAAGCTTCTCCGTCTCTTAGGAAATCCGTGCAGGATCGACGCTAAGAGCGGCCTCGCTTTCGTTGGTTTTGAGGAACGAACAAAGGCGCGCCGACAAACCGGGCCGGCACGCCCATGGCCGCTATTTAGCCGGTCGCTGCGAGTTTGCCAAGTCCCCTCAAGCGCCTCCGGACGGACTTTCGGAGCCGGGAACCCGCCGTCATGTGCGAACGTAGCGCAGGTGGCCAACGATCTCGTAGCCTCGCCCCCGATCCGTGGGGTGGTTGACGCCATCGATGACCGGCACCTCTTCAAAGTCGAACGGGCTCACACCCGATAGGCAGGCTACGTTGACGCCATATTGGTTGGGATTTGAGCGGCGTCGATGATGCGTGTAGATGCCGCACTTGGAACAGAAAAAGTGCTCTGCCACACCCGTATTAAATCGATAAAGCGTCAGCGCATTTTCACCGGCGTAGAACGAAATATCGCCGGCGTTGGCAGACACCGCCACAGCGCCTCTCATCCTGCAATAGGAACAGGTGCAACGGCGAGCAGTCTTGAGCCCGTCCGATAATTTGACCCGGAAACGCACCGTCCCGCAGTGGCATGCGGCTTCCATTTCGCTAGCTTCTCTCGTCTGCATCACACAACCCCTGCGCTTTGCCGAACGTCCTATTGGACGTACCATCACGATAAAAATGAGGGAGGATTATTATGCCACGGAACGCCGATCGCGTCCTGACCACCCACGTCGGCAGCCTGATCCGGCCGCCGGAGCTTATCGAATTCTGGCGCGCCATCGAAGACGGCAAGCCGTACGACGAAGCGGCGTTCGAAAACTGCCTCACCGAATCCGTCGCCACAGTGGTGCGCCAGCAGGCGGAGGTCGGCATCGACATCGTCAGCGACGGCGAGTTCAGCAAAGGCGCCAATTGGGCGTTCTATGTGCACAAGCGGCTTTCCGGCATCTCGGTGCGCCCGGCAACGCCCGACGAGGTCAAGGACCCGATGGCGTCGATGGGCGGCGGCCGCGACCATCGGGCGTTTCCCGAATTCTATGCGGAATATGACGCAGCTACTGGCCTGGGCAAACGGCTCAGCAACCGCGTCGTGATCAACGGCCCGATCCAATACTCAAACCAGCAAGTCTTGCGCGACATCCAAAATCTCAAGGCCGGCGTTGCCAAGATGAAGGACCGCTTCACGATGCTGGATGCGTTCTTGCCGGTCGTGGCGCCCGCGAGCGCCCTGCCCGGCGCCAAGATCGAGCACTACAAGAACGAAGAGACATTCTTATTCGCGCTCGCTGACGCCCTGCACCAGGAATACCGGGCGATCGTCGAGGCCGGACTCTATGTGCAGGTCGACGATGCCTTTTTGCCCTATATGCACGAGCGCATGGTGCCACCGATGACCAACGCGGATTACCGCCGTTGGGCGCAGATGCGCATCGAGGCGCTCAACCATGCGCTCAAAGGCATCCCCGAGGACCGCTCGCGCTATCACATATGCTGGGGGAGCTGGAACGGCCCGCACGCCTTCGACGTGCCGCTTAAGGACATCATCGATTTGGTCATCCAAGTGCGCGTCGGCCATTACTCCTTTGAGGCCGCCAATCCGCGCCATGCGCACGAGTGGCGGGTGTGGGAAAGCGTGAAGCTGCCGCCGGACAAAATCCTGATCCCGGGCGTGATCAGTCACGCTACCAATATTGTCGAGCATCCGGAGCTGGTGGCAGAGCGCATCGTGCGGCTCGCGAAAATCGTCGGCCGCGAGAGCGTGATGGGCGGCACCGACTGCGGCTTCGCGCAAAGCCCGTTTGCGCGCCGGGTCCATCCCACGATCATGTGGGCGAAGTTGAAATCGCTGGTCGAGGGCGCGCGCATCGCGACGCAGGCTTTGTGGGGGCGGCGTTCGGCGGCGTAGCTTGATGCTCCCTCCCCCTTGTGGGCCCTTGTGGGGGAGGGAAAGCTAATGTGTCTGTTGCGAAGCGGGGAACAGGCTCGCCGGCTCGACCTTCACGCCGGGCCCCATGGTCGAGGAAATGGCCACCCGGTTGATGAAATGGCCCTTGGCGCCGGCCGGCCGAGACTTCTGCACTGCGTCGGCAAAAGCCATGATGTTCTCGATCAGCTTTTCGGCGCTGAACGAGGCCTTGCCAATGCCGGCTTGGACGACGCCGGCCTTCTCGGCGCGGAACTCGACCGATCCGCCCTTGGCGCCTTTGACCGCGTTGGTGATGTCCATCGTCACCGTGCCGACCTTCGGATTGGGCATCAGCCCGCGCGGGCCCAACACTTTGCCGAGACGGCCGACCAGCGGCATGAGATCGGGCGTGGCGACGACGCGATCGAAGTCGATCGCGCCGCCTTGCACTTTCTCGACCAAATCCTCGGCGCCGACCACGTCGGCGCCCGCCGCTTTGGCTTCGTCGGCTTTGGCGCCGCGGGCGAACACGGCGACGCGCACCGAACGGCCGGAGCCGTTCGGCAAATTGACGACGCCGCGCACCGTCTGGTCGGCATGACGCGGATCGACACCGAGATTCATCGCCACCTCGACGGTCTCGTCGAATTTAGCTTTGGCGCGCTCCTTGACCATCTTCACCGCTTCAGAGAGCGGATAGAGCCTTTCGCGATCGACGCCTTCGCGTATCGCGTGCGTGCGTTTTCCGAGCGTGCTCATTCCGTCACCTCATAGCCCATCGAGCGGGCGGATCCTTCGATCATGCGCATGGCGGATTCGATCGTATCGCAGTTGAGGTCTTTCATCTTCTGCTGAGCGATCTCGCGCACCTGCGTCTTGGTCACCGAGCCGGCGATTTCGCGGCCCGGCGTTTTCGAGCCGCTCTCGAGCTTGGCCGCCTTCTTGAGGAAGTGCGACACCGGCGGAGTGCGCAGCTCGAAGCTAAACGAGCGGTCGGCATAGACCGTGATGGTGACCGGGATCGGCGCGCCCTTCTCCAGCTTCTGGGTCTGCGCGTTGAACGCCTTGCAGAACTCCATGATGTTGAGGCCGCGCTGGCCCAATGCCGGGCCGATCGGGGGCGACGGATTGGCCGCCCCGGCCGGCACCTGCAGCTTGACATATCCAGTGATTTTCTTTGCCATTCGCTACTCCTGTCAGTGGTGCGGCTGTTGACGGCTGGCGACCGCCTCGCCTCCCACGCCTTCACTTCAACGCTATAGCTTCTCGACCTGCCCAAACTCCAGTTCGACCGGCGTGGCGCGGCCGAAGATCGACACCGCGACCTTGAGACGCGAGCGGCCCTCGTCGACCTCTTCCACCGTGCCGTTGAATGAGGCGAACGGACCGTCCGACACGCGGACCTGCTCGCCGACTTCGAACGACACCGACGGCTTCGGCCGTTCGATGCCCTCTTGCACCTGGTGGATGATGCGGTCGGCCTCGGCGTCGGACAACGGCATCGGTTTGTTGTCGGAGCCGAGGAAGCCGGTCACCTTTGGCGTGTTCTTGATCAGGTGATAGGCTTCATCGGTCATTTCCATCTTCACGAGCACATAGCCCGGGAAGAATTTCCGCTCGGCGTCGATTTTGCGGCCGCGCCGCACTTCGACGACCTTTTCCTTCGGAACCAGGATTTCTTCGAACAGGCCGGACAGCCCGCGCTGTTTCGCCTGCTCGCGGATCGAAATCCGCCACCTTGTTCTCGAAATTCGAGTAAGCGTGGACCGCGTACCACCGGTTCGTCATGTCATGAATTCCAGATCATGAATTTGGATCGCGATTGTGGTCGAAATTGCAAAGCTCAAGAGTTGATGCCGAGCAGAAAGCTCACCGCGATGCGCATGACTTGATCCGCCAGCAGGAAGAAGATCGAGGCGATGAAAACCATGACGAACACCATGATGGTGGTCACGGTGGTCTCCTTGCGCGTCGGCCAGGTGACCTTCTGCCCCTCGGCCCGCACCTCCTGCAGAAACTTGAACGGACTGACTTTCGCCATCGCGCGTGTAATCCAATAATCATTCCCGCCCAACTCTTAAGGACGAGACCGGCACAGCGGTTCCTTTGGGGAATATGTTCGCCGCGGAAGTCCGTCGCCGGGCCGCTGACGATGGCAGTTACCTACTGCCGGTTCGCCGTACCGTCAAGGGATCAGAGGTCGGATGACGGAGAAGAGACGACAGCTGTGCCGATCTAGCAGGTTGAGCAACCAGCCGAAATCCGTCATCCGTCGACGGTAGTCCGTCATCCGGAACTGGCAGGAGTGGAGGGACTCGAACCCCCAACCCCCGGTTTTGGAGACCGGTGCTCTAGCCATTGAGCTACACTCCTAGACGTCCGAGGCGGAGAGATGCCTCTTGGCGTCAAATAGCGCAAGAGCTTGAGCAAGTCCTTTACGGAAGTCCTTGAACCGGCAGTGCCTGACGGCCGACCTATCCATGGGATCCAGCGGGTAGGATTCGATGCTGACACGTCGCACCATCATGCTCGGCGCGCTCTACGCCGGTTTTGCCTCGCCTGCCCTTGCCGATGATGCATCGGCGCTTGCCTTTGTGAATGGGATTTACGCCGCCTATAAGGGCAAGAATGCAAAGGGCATTCCGCTCAATAATGATGCCGTCCTGCGGCGCTATTTCGAGCCCTCGCTCGCGGCCCTGATCGGCAGAGACCAAAAGGACGCCGCACGCCGCCAGGAGCCGCCCAACCTCGATGGCGACCCGTTCGTCGATGCTCAGGATTGGGATGTTTCGGACTTCAACATCGTCCTGAACGACATCGGCAACGGCAAAGCCGCCGCAACCGTCAAATTCGTCAACGAAGGCAATGCGACCACGGTTGTGCTCGATCTCCTCATGGTCAAATCCGATTGGCGAATTAACGACATCACCTGGCTGCACGACGGCAAACCGGAAACCTTGCGCGGACTATACGGTACGAAGAAGAGCTGACACCCATAGCGCCGTCGTCGATGCTAACACGCCGCGCCATCATGCTCGCAGCCGTCTGCGCAGCAATTTCTAGCTCGACGTCCGCCGACGATGCATCGGCGCTCGCCTTCGTTAAGGGCATCTACAAACAATACGGCCGCCACGTCACGAACGCGGGGCCAGGCAAGGCAGGCGCGACCGTCAAATTCATCGTCGACAAGCGCCCGACAACGATCATCCTCGACCTTGTGCAGATCAAGAATGACTGGCGCGTCTCCGAAATCATTTGGCCCGACGCAAAGCCGGGAAACCTACGAAGCCTGCACGGACAATTAGCGCAATGACGAAAGCGCCGAAGGCGCGAAGGTTGGAGCGGGTGAAGGGAATCGAACCCTCGTCATAAGCTTGGAAGGCTTCTGCTCTACCATTGAGCTACACCCGCAAAGCCCATTTTTACGGGCTTTTTAGCACGATCCGCTAGACTTTCATTCGCCATTTCATCGCCAACATGCCCCGAACTTCGCGGCGGATCGAGCGCGCACGCTACATTATAGTCTCGGCCGGGAAGCGCGCCAACGGCCGAACAATGCGAGAGGATGACTAGCGATGGCAAACGCGGCGTGACGGTGCGCTCGTTGGCGGTCCCGATTTCTTTTTGCGAGTGCTTCGCCAAACCCAAGCCTCCATCTCAAGCAGTTGTTCTTGCAGTTCGCCGCCGTGGTGAACGCGGTAGCCCCGTCCAAGCTGCTCAACAGCGCGCTGGACCCTGCGGAAAATGGTTTTGTAGTCATCACTACCAACCTTTCCGAAGTATCGAAAATCCGTGCTCAAGAGAACACAAGCGCGCCGATATTCAGGATAATCCCCAAGATCGTGAGACAAGTCCCCTGCTCGGAAATGATGCTGCGCATCCTTCCGCCGGACGAAGTGGCCTGCTTTGAACTTGTAAATGCGGTCCCCCCTCCCAGCGTAGCGGTTCTCCTTGTAGTACTCTCCATTTGAAAGCTTGCGATGGACCCGTGCCGCATAGATCAAACGATTGTCCCTAGGACGGAGCGAATTAGCAGCAAAGCCAAAAATTAGATCACCGCATTGTGCCTTGCTGCGAATTCCGGGTTTGCAAATCGCCAAAGATAATATCCCACTCCGGACACATGGCGCGCCGCCATTGTCTGCGGTGAGTTTGTAGAAAAAGATGCAAGTCATATTGCCCGCTTAGTTGTTGACCTGAAGAAGGGTTGGCTCTTGCGACTCAAACCAACGTTGGAACCGCACCGGATCATTGAACTTCGGCAATCGTGCGCTGCGTTGCAAATACCCGTCTTTTACGGATAATCCACCCCACTTCTCCAAAAGATCGCGTTTCACACGGTATGCACGGTCTCTCCATTCGCCAATTTGCACACAGCACTCCAGCCTGCCTGATACGCCCGCCTTCGCGCACACAATCAAATCCTGTGCATTTGGCTTCAACACACGACGCGAATGCGCATTAATATCGCGCTCTGTCGGGGGAACATCGATTGCGAGACGAAACTTCTCGACTACGAGGACACCAATTATCGCATAGACCAGACGCGTGTTAGTGCGAATGTCAAACAATCCGGCATAAAAGACAATTAAGTCGCCGGGAGTGAGATAATCACGGATTTGCTTTGCCCGTTCGCCCGTGTCGCCGTAAGTAAGGTGATCGAAATCGGGATCAAGGTGCATACGTTGCGCGCAAAGATGCGTGGGCAGGCTTATGCCGAATGTTGAAAGCAGAGGTGCAATAGCACTGTATGGTTTTTCCATACCCGCACTCACCTGTTGCTTCTCAGGAATTGGCACATAGACGAATTTTCCGGATCGAATATCGACTGGCCCATTCCAACGGCCGCCGTCCTTGCTCTTGTCTGCTCCAACCCGAATAAGCAAGGCGTTCACGATGCTTCCTCCCAAGATAACATTCGTCGAGTCCGTTCCACAAATGCGCGAACTACTTGGCAGGCTTCTAAAGTTGCCGCTTTAGGTCATCGACTTGCCGGTTAAGTCGCTTAATTTCATCCCGTTCCCGGTTAATCTGCTGGTCGTAATAGCGTGCCTTTTCATTCTTCTCGCGTTCCAATCTGCTAATGTTGGTCTCGTGAGATTGGATAGACCGCGCGGTGTCCCGAATTTTCTTGGAAAGCTCTGCTGTCTTTTTGGGATCGTTCATGTTTCCGCCGCTCCCTAAATCCTTTGTGGAATAGTCATCCCTTCCAAACTGTACCACTTTCGCCGATGCGCCGCTCAAGCGGCCGGCACATTATGGCGACGTGCGATCCCTCTCACATGCGGCATCACTCGCCGGCCTATGACCCGGTGCGCGTCGTTCGGCTGATCGCAAGTCGGCGACGGTCGTCTCTGGATCACCCTCACCTAAAGTCAGCTACAGGACGCCGCCGCAAATAGCGGCCCCTTCGCGCGAAATCCAACCCCGGCGTGGGCCCGCGGCGCTTTGCGAACGCCCCGGGAGCACGACAGGTGAGGAGCCGATCTGTTCGCACAACCAAGCTAGCTGCCGACGGTCAAGCCATCCGCGTATTTCTTGGTGCGGGATGTACGTGCCCGCCGAGCGAGCCCGTTTGCGACGTGATTCCAGGCCACAACAGGAAGCTCAACAAGCGACGGCAACGGGTCATCGAACGCAAAATTCGCAAATGCCAATTCTCTGCGAAAACTTGCCAGATACTCACTCAGGGTCAGATTTCCGCGCGATATTTCCTGATACGCGGCGACGATATCGCGGCTTGCATGCATCCATGCAACGCCCGTTCTGGCGCGGACCGGCGCTACGGGCTGTCCGACCGCCTGCCGCCATGCCAGATAGGGTAAGTCGACGCCGGCCAAGTGGCCGAGACCGCTCCACGTCCAGAACCGGCCGTTGACGTCCAAAAGCTTGTAGCGCCGATCGCGCCGGTCATACTTGAATTCGATTTCGGCAATACCGGTGTAGTCGAGCGATTTGAGGAACCGGCAAGCCAGCATTTCGACCTGCTCTTGCTCGATGGTCTCGACGAACGTGCTCGACCGGCCGAAATCGACCGGATGTTGCCGCAGTCTCCGTGCGACCAAGGAAGCGACTGCCTTGCCACGGTTCCACAGCCCCGCATAGGAGAATTGCGACTCTCCATTCCCTGGAATCCATTCTTGAACGATCACCGCATCGTTGCCCACGAGTGCCGCGGCGCGTTGATAGAGCGACACCAGCGCGGCTTGATCTTCCGCTTTCCAGGCCTTGGCGCGGGTGAATTCGTTCCAGCCGTCGCGGCATGCCGGCTTAAGAACGACCGGGAAGCGGCAATTCAGCCGTCGGACTTCGTCCACAGCACCAGGTTGATAGCTCCACGGACAATCGATCTCCAGCGAAGCCGCGCGCTGATAGGTGAGACGTTTGTCGTATGCCCATTGGATTGTGTCCCAATTCGCCGTCAGCACGCGAAAATGGGACGCCAGCGCGGCGTGATTCTGCGCTATCATACGCATGTTCTCGTCGCCGGTTGAAAACAGCACCCATCCTTCCAAACCATGCCGGGCAGCAATGTCGAGGATGGACGCCACGCCGTCCTGGTGGTCGGCCCCCGGCCAGGAGAACGTGCGTTGGACATAGCGCGAAAATCTCGGAATCGGATGATCGGCGAGAAGCCAAACTGGAATTTCATGCCGCCCCAGGCTGCGGGCTATGGCAATGCTGACATGAGCTCCGCCGACAATCAGCGCACCGGGCACCGCATGCGGCTGAGAATCGCCGGCCGCAGTCGCTACCGCCCGCGGTTGGGCTGAACTCATGATCGCTCTCGCTCGGCATCAAGCCGCAGCGGAGCTTCATTGCGGTAGGAGTCACGGCGGCCGTTGGCGCCAGCGTGTGACCCGCGGGCTTGGCCGATCGCCGATCGCGTAATCCGCCGCGCCGCAAATCCCGCACCGGCAATAAATCGAAGCAACGGCCCGAAACTCGCGACGGCCGAAGCGCCGGCAAAATGCAGCCCGGCAACGCTCGATTCGAACTCAGCGGACAAAACGGGTAGATCGCCGTGCCGCGCGATGCGCCCCCGCAACAGCGGATCGAGAATGCTCATCTTGTCGACGTCAATTCTATAACCCGTCGCCAGCACAACGTGGTCGACGCGCCGCGTGCCGCTGTCCAGCGTCAATGCAATACGATCGCCGTCTCGTCGCGCATCCAGGATCTGGCACCCTTCATACACCGGCACATCCCGCAGCCGCGGCCGCAGCCATAGAATTGCAGTGGCACGCAGGCAGTGCTCGTTCACCCGATCGCGAGCCTGCCCGGATAAATGGTGAATGAGGCCAGGCGCCTCGACCGCCCAATTGTATGGGAACGGCCCGACTTGTGACGGGGGAATCAACGCATTTCCCAGCACGGAACGTACGGCCTTGCGCAATGCGCTGCGCTTGCCCGGATCGGCGTTCCAGACGAGACTTCCGCGGCAAATGATCTCCACTTTCGCGCCGGCCTCCTGCAGGAGAGCAGCCGACTCGCATGCGCTCTGGCCACGGCCGATGACCGCGACATGGCGTCCGCGGAAGCGACCGGAGTCCGTGTGTTCGCACGAATGACAGACGAGGCCGCCCGGCAGGCCGTCGAACTGCGCCGGCCGATACTCGTGATCGCGCAGGCCGGTCGCAATCACCACGCGCTTGGCGATGAAGTTTTCGCCATCGCTCAAAGCAAGACGAAACCCGCGGTCGTGCGGGGTCACCTGCACGACTGCACGGGTATCGAGATCCGGCGCGACGCGCTCCTGGAACCACGCACCGTAATCGATGAAATTTTCAACCGGCAAAAGATCCGGCAGCGGCAGGCGTGCCTCGCGGAAATAATCGTCGAGCTTATAGCGCTCGAGCGGATCGGCAATATGCGTCGCAATCCACGGCGAACGAAGCTTCATGCCGTTGGGCATATTGCGGCGCCAGAACGACATCGCCTCGCCGAACACGCGGACGGCGACATGACTTGCCCGCAAATGTGCGGCCGTCGCGAGACCGTAGGGGCCGGCGCCGATGATTGCGACATCGCCGTCGGCATCGGAATGGACGGGATTAAAGGCGAAATTCATAACAATGCCACGGCTTTTCCGTCCTCAGAGCACGGGCGAAATCTAACGGGCGTTGGTTTTTAGTTTATCAACGAAGCGCGAGCGGAAGACGATAATCGCGAAATGCAGCGGCGGATGCGCCGGATCGGCAGCCGATCTGGAAAATATACTAAACTTTACGTTACCGCCGGCCGATCACTGCGCGAAGCACCCGAAGCCCATCCTGAAGTCAATGCGTCAGTCGCGCGGCTGCCACGGCCTGCTGGAACAGCGTCTGCATCGCGGCGGTAATATCTCCGTCGGTAGTCACCGAGAAGAACATACCGGGCGACGCACAGCTTTCCATATTAGGCGCGATCTGGCTCTGAAACGGCGCAATCCAGTCGTTGTACCAGGAGTTGGTCGGAAGCGGCAGATAATCGGTGTACAGGACCGCGATCTGTATGCCGCGATTCTTTACCGTCGTGCACCAAGTCGTGTTGAATGGTTGCTGACAGCGGTTGCCATCGAGCGACTGCGAGCAGGACGACGAGACTTCGTCGTCGACGCCATCGGTGACGATGAATAGCACCTCTTGCGGCGTGCTGGCCGGAGTGCCCGTCCCCGGGAGCGGCATGATGGTGTTGATCGCCGACATGGCGGATTTGAAGTTCGTATCCGTGTCGTTATTTTGGTTTGTTTTCGTCAGCCAGTTGTTGGAGTAAACTTCCTCCACGTTGATATTGGCCGCCGCCGCTTGCGCGTTCGCGAGATTCGACGTTAAGAGTTGGATCGTGCTGAGACTGGAACTGTTGAAGGTGTAAATCGCCATTTGATATTGTTGGTTGTTCGACCCCTCCATCGACGATGCCGAGCTCATCAGCGACTGGGTCGCGCTCGCCAAATTCTGCATCCGCGTCACGACGCCCAGTTTTTGCGCGAGTGTGTAGTTGTCCTCACCGCCGGGATTCCCGAGATTATCCGCGGCCGGATCGGACTCGTGACAGGCGAAGGCGCAGCCGCCCTGCGCCGATGTGGCGGCGACCATCGCCGTGATGCCGGCCGACGTCGCCGCAATGTTCATCGATGGCGAATTGTCGAGCAGTAAATAGAAATCGATATTGGTCGTCAGGCCGGCTTGCGCGGTTGACGAACCGGTTATGGCGGTCGAGGGATAACCAAAAATTCCCATGAACGTATTGGACTTCGTCGCCGTGTAGCTGACGACTGCGGTGCGGCCCGTAGTCGAGTCCGTCACCGTGGCGGACAAATTGCTCACCGTAACATTGGGCAAGTTGACGGCTTCGGCATTGAAGGTGTTTTGCGCGGTGGTCTGCGCCGCCGCCGGCGTGCCGGTGATAGCCTGATGATCCACCGCCGCAAGCGCCGCGGTATCGGCCACCGCATCGAGCTTTGCCTTCGCCATGTTGGCGGTGCCGTAATCGACGCCGGCGCCGACCGCGAAGATGAGCGGTATCGCCGTTAGGCCCATCATCGTGGCCATGGTGCCGCCTTCGTCGCGACGGAAGCGGCGAACGCGACTCATTGCGTCGCGCACGAAGCGAACTAAATTTGTCATCTGACAAAACCCCGCGCTGTTACGGGAGCGCCTTCCCAAACAGTTGCCAAATCCGCCGGGCATAAGACGTGACCCGCCGGGCCTTTCACGAACTGTTTTGCCGCCAGATTCCTAAAGATGACGTGAAACTACTTAGCGAGGAATTGTTGCTGCACAGCGCCGCTTTTTTTGAAAGCGTGGTTTAAATGTTCGGTTGTTTGGTAACGATGCGATAACGATCGACACCCTTCGCCGCGCGTCGGTCACGGACTACAGCGCAACAGGCCATAAACGTCACAGTAGCCGCGGCCGAGATGACAGCAGCCGAATGACCCCTCCGAGCAATAGAAGAATTGATAATCGCTGCCGCAGTGATCCGAACAATATGGCCGGGTGGTGAAATATTCAGTGCTGCAATGGTTGCGGAATCGCGGCGGCAGGGATTCGGGATACTGCCAGTCCGCGAGAATGGCGGGAGCGCTCGCCGGCACAATCTCAGGCGTCGCGGCGGCGCAGGCGTGTGCCCATGCGACGCCAGCGAGGAGAGTAAGTCCAAGGCCCTTAGTCATGCTTCCGTCATCGCTGCCGCATCATTTGCCGACCGATCCTTCACGGTCGCAGCGGGCCGGCGCGGCAAACGGACAGTGAAACGCGAGCCCTTGCCCTCCTCGCTGTCCACTTCGACGCGGCCGTGATGCAGTTCGACCGCCATCTTCACGAGGTAAAGGCCAACCCCAGTACCGACGATGCCCGATACGTTGCTGCCGCGGTGATAGCGCTCGAACAAACGGTCGAGATCGCTCGGTGGAATGCCGATGCCGCGATCGGCAACGGCGACGGCGACGGCGTCGGCGTCGGCTGAGCTCCAAGCCTCGACTGCGATCATGCCGCCGCCGGGCGAATATTTGATGGCGTTGGAGAGGAGATTTGAGAAAACCTGAAACAACAGCTTAGCATCTCCGACCATGGGCACCGGCGTAGCAGCAAATCGCTCGGTGATCTGCGAGCCCGGCACCATCTCGCGGTGCAGCTGGCAAACCTCCTGGAGCAAAGCCGTCAGATCCATTTCCCCGGGATGGAGATAGAGTCCGGCGCCGCCATCGATCAGACGCGACGAGTTGAGGAGATTATCCATCAGATGCGTCATTCGCAGTACGGCGCTGCGAATCTTGCCGGCTCGTTCGCCGATCTCGCCAGGTTTCACGCCATCCCTGATCTTGTCCAGGCGTCTGGCGTGGCCGTCGATGATCGTCAGCGGCGTGCGAAACTCGTGCGAAGCCATCGACACGAAATTACGCTGCAGCAGAGCTAGCCGCTGCTCGCTCGCCAATTGCTCCTCGAGCAAGGCCGCCTGGCGGGCCAGCATGCGCTGACTGCGCATCAGCTCGATCGCATTGTTGCGGAAGACCACGGTAGCTTGCGCCATTTCGCCGATCTCGTCGCGCCGTTCGGTCTCGGGAATATCGATCGCGGTATCGTTGGCGGCGAGCCGGCGCATGCGGTCGGCGAGATCGAGTAGCGGCGAAGATATGCTGCGACTGATATGTATCAGCGCGGCGACCACCAGCACTGCGGCGATCACGATGGCGAGAAGGATGAGCCAGAGCGCGTGGCGATACGCGGCGGCGAGGCGATCGCTCGCGACCTGGGCGCTGGCAACGGCTTGGTCGGTCAGCTGGCCGAGCGTATCGCTGGCGGCATTATAGGCTGCACGCGACGAGCTGCCGTAGATTTGTAGTGCCTCGTCCTTGCGATTGCCGCGCGCCAAGACGAGCATCTGGTTGACGATGCCGCGGTACTCGGTCCAGTGCGCCTTGAACAGCTCGTAGAGTGTGTTTTCCGCCGCGTCATGGCGAATCCGCTCAAACTCGCGCTCGGAATCGGCAATGGTGCGATCGAGGTCCGCCATTTGCTTTTCGTTGGCGGTGGCCTCGGATTGGTCCGATGACAATAGTTCGCTGCCCTCGAAGGCGCGAAAATCCGACGTATAATTGTTGAGATCGCCGAGCGCGCGCGTCGTCGGCAGCCAAACTTCGGCGACGTCCGCAGACAGAACATCGAAATTCGACAGCCGCCAAATGCTGAACCCACCGAGGATGACGACCAGCGCAAAGAACAGAAGGAATACCGCACCGAGGTGGAAGCGGATCGATTGCGGTTGCCACATGAAGAGGTCCGTCGGCTCGAAGACGCGCTGACAATGCCGACAATAACCATATCGCATAGGCGCAACCACAGGAACCCGGAATGAGGTAAATTGGCGTAGCTGACGCCGCTATTTGGGCCCAATTCGACCCAGCTTTCCAGCCATTCGGTGGCAACGATGCCAGAAGCGCAGAAGAAGATTCTTTGTATCGAGGACGATCGTGAGACCGCGGCACTGATCGCCGAGGAATTGATCGACCGCGGCTATGACGTCAGCATCGCGCGCGACGGCCGTGAAGGGCTCTCGGCGATACTGAAAATCATGCCCGACCTGGTGCTGTCGGACATCAGCATGCCGGCGATGTCGGGATTCGAGTTGCTGGAACGGCTGATTGCGCTATCGCCGCGTTTTTCAAAAATGCCCTTTGTGTTTTTGACGGCGCTAACCGACCGCGACAACGAGCTGAAGGGCCGGCAGCTCGGCGCCGATGATTACGTCACCAAGCCGATCGATTTCGAGGTGCTCGCCACCATCATCACCGCGCGGCTTAACGGTGTCGCCCGTACCGGCTTGTGGCCGAAGACGGTCGACCTCAACGATCGCGAGATCGAGGTTTTGACCTGGGTCGCGCGCGGCAAGACTTCGGCCGAAATTGCGCAAATCCTCGGCTTGACCAAACGAACCGTCGATTTTCACACCGACAACGCGCGGGCGAAGCTCGGCGCCGCGACCCGTACCGAGGCCGCGATCAAAGCCGCGACCGGGCGTCTGATAGAACCGTAGCGGGGGGTAATTCCCGCCGCGTTCACCAGACGGCGAAGGGGCGAATCAGCGCGAACGGCACCGATTGGGACGGTCCGAGCGGGGCGCAGATCCGCCTATGAATATAATGTACAGTGTGGCTAGACGAGCACAGCCAATATCGGGGAAATCGGAAATAATGGGGTTGCGCGCTCCATCGTCGCAGCTCAGTTGCAATAGTTCAGTTTCCAATGTCCGGTCTGGCGATCAGGTGGTTTTTTGCAGGTACCACCGCTCTCGCGGCTCCGATGCTCTTGACGAGTTGCACGGTCGGCCCGGACTTCGTCCATCCCGCCGTGCCCGAAATCACCCGTTACACGCGTGAGCCGCTCGCCACCCCAACTCCGTCAACGACGATGCCTTCAGGTGAGCGACAAGTTTTTCTGCAAGGCCGCGATATCCCGCAAGCGTGGTGGACACTGTTCAAGTCGCCCGAGCTGAACGCCCTAATCGAGGGCGCGCTGCAAAACAATCCAAGCCTCCAATCGGCGCTGGCGACGCTGCGTTCGGCGCGGGAAAATGTGCTGGCGCAAGAGGGCAAGTTCTTTCCGTTCGTTCAAGCCAATTTCAATCCGACGCGCCAGCGGACCTCCGCCGCGCTGGCGCCGGTCCCCTCCTCGGGCGCCAGCATATTCGATCTCGATACCGCGCAATTGACGGTGACGTACACGTTCGACATCTGGGGGCTTAATCGGCGAACGGTCGAATCGCTCGAAGCCTTGGCTGACGTACAGCGCTTCCAGGTCGAAGCTGCCTATCTTTCGCTTACGTCGAACCTCGCCGTCGCGGCCATCGCCGAAGCTTCGCTGCGCGGCCAGATCGACGCCACTGTTCAGCTCATCGCGATCAACACCACGATGCGCGACACACTGCGGCGCCAGTTGAACGCGGGCTATGCCAATCGCAGCGATCTGGCGGCGCAGCAAGCCGCTCTGGCACAGGCCGAGGCGACGCTGCCGCCGTTGCGCAAGGTACTCGCGCAGCAGCGCGATCTCATCGCGGCGCTGGCCGGCGTCTATCCCAGCACGGGCCCGGGTGAAACGTTCAGACTTGCGGACTTGCACCTGCCCGCCGATCTGCCGGTCAGCCTGCCCTCGCAACTGATCGAGCAGCGGCCCGACGTGCGCGCGGCGGAAGAGCAATTGCACTCGGCGAGCGCCCAAATCGGCGTCGCTACCGCGAACATGCTGCCCTCATTTACGATCAGCGCCGACGCCGGATTCATGAATACGGCGCTCGCCCATTTACTCGCGCCGCAGAATCTTTTTTGGGAGTTGGGCGCCAATGCCGCGCAGACGGTGTTCGACGCCGGCACGTTGTTCCACGAGCTCCAAGGCGCCAAGGAAATCTATCAGGCAGCTGCCTGGACCTATCGGGGTACGGTGATCGGAGCGGTGCAGAATGTCGCCGATTCACTGCGCGCGCTGCAAAATGACGCCGATACCTTGAGAGCGGCGCGGGATTTCGAACGCGCCGCCAGGACGAGCTTCGATCTCGCCCGCCAGCAGATGCAGACCGGCAATGCCAATGTGCTGCTCCTGCTCAACGCGCAGCAAAGCTATCTGCAGGCGGTCATACAGGTCGTGCAGGCGCGCGCCGCCCGGCTCGCCGACACCGCGGCGCTATTTCAGGCGCTCGGCGGCGGCTGGTGGAACCGCGCTGCGCCGCCGGTGGAAAAAATTCTCGACATCGGCACCGGCCGGGCGGACACGCAGATCGACGAGAACGCTAATCCGCAATGAGCTTTTGCAGCATTACAGGACCGGAAGATCGTCGTCGCTCTTCGACGGCAGGATATTTTGGCCGTGGAATAGCTCTCGTTCGATCGCCGCGCGGTTTCTGCGTTCGCCGGCAAAGGCGCGCGAGACCTGCGCGACGAGCTTGCGCCATTCGGCAACCGCCATCGCGACTAAGGCTGCGGATGTCGGGGCCCGCCGCGTTACGATGTCGATCGCCACGGCAAGAGGGCCGACAAGACGGCTGCCCTCGTTCTCGATGTCGAGTTCGAGTGCCTCGTTGAGGAACATCATCGCGCAGCCTGCCGGTGCGCTCTTGTGACGGGCAAAGCGCACGGCCGAGCGCCGGAGCAGAAATTCGCCGCCGCTCCGGCCTTCGGCCTCGCGCGCGACCCAGAATCCGTGAGTGTTTTTAGCGATGTAGAACAGTGGGATTGTTTCACTGAGAATGGTGAGATCCGGCCGCTTGGGGAAATTGACCACCGTGCTGAGCCCGCCAGAGGCCCGGCCGCGCGACATGGAAACCTGCGCAGAACTTGCAACGGCGAGCCTGCCGCCTTCCGACGCGGTGGAGCTGGCAAAACCGAAATTCTTGAAGAGCCCACTCATTGTCTTGCCGTGTTATCTGGCTTTTATTGCTCGAACCGAACTTGGCATCGACACGCGATCGAGCCTCGCATCGTGCCGATGCTGCGGTTTCTTCACCATCAGCTGCCGGCAGCGTTTGATATCGTCGTCGACCCGGCGCAACTCCTGTTCGGAGACTGCGTGCTTGGTCGGGTATGCGACCAGCGCATCGAGCTGCTCTCCGAGCCGATGCCAGAAGCGCCGCCGCCTCGCCGAGCGATTCGCCGGCGTCGGGCTCAAGTCGACAGGAATGACACTCATCGGGGTCTCTCCTTATTGTTGCTTTTGGCTGACCCGAATCTGCGCTTGAGGGCATATGAATTCGAGACGGAGCAAAGCCCATTCTCATAAAGGCGGCATAGGAGCGTAAAAGAATAGGAAAGCGCGCTGGTCATGCGAAATTATCGCAACAGATCAACCCGGCCGGCGCCGTTTCGACGGCGGGCACGGCGGCGATGGATTGCGCGGCGGCTGCGATCCTGCGGCGCGCCTGCAGAAACGCCAGCAATATGGCAAGCGGCATGACATCGTGAGTGGCGTCAGCGGCATCGTCGAGCGCGACTGGCAGGTTCGGTTGCCGGGAGAGCGAGCAAAACCATCGGCCGTCCTCGCAGATCAGGCGCCGCAGTTTCCAGCCCGGAAGTTCCAGTTCGATCAGCGCTAGCGCAGCGTCGGTCCAAGCGTCCGATTCGACCAACCGGGCGATCGTCCTGACCTTTGCCGACTTGCCGAGTACTGGAATGCGGATACAGGCGCTGCCAATGATTTTCGCGAACAGATGCGGCGCGGGTTGCGCCGCAATGCGAAGCTCCTCGTCAAGTCGATCGAAAAGAACTTCGTGATCGGCAGCGAAGACCATGACGCAATCTCACGGGTCGAGAACCCATTGGCGGTCGTCCCGTAGAATGGCGTCACAAACCATATGGAAACCAGATGGACCGGCTCGCAACGATATAGGGGAAAAATAAGCATCCGACCGCGGACGTTCGCTCCATTAATGCGGCAAGCGTAAATATTTACGCCAGTTCGGGAGTGATCCGAGGAATCTCGAGTCAGATCGCGGAGATGGTTTGCGCTCAGCGGCGAATGTGCCTTTAGCGGCGGCGCGGGCGGCTCTCGATCGGGTGCTCCATAAATCCTTCTGCGCTTTGAAGAACTCACGATATTCTCGGGGATTGAAATCAAGCAGCGTCCCACCCGAAGCAAAGTGCTGAATGAAAGCCATACCGATCGCGTAAGTCGCGCCTGCGGACAACGCCGGCATCACAATCGCGCTAACGGCGGTTCCAACGACTGGCACGCTCTTCGTCAGGCTCGCGGCTCCCATCCCGCTACTCGCCGGGATCATCGATCCTGCGAGGCTGGCAATGAGCGCTTTACCTCGATTTGTGGAAAACGGAACGCTGTAAATCTGCGAAATGCGCCGTAGCATTTGAATTTGGACCCCACCGACGGCGGCCAGGTCGACGAATGGCACCGGAATAATTCCTGCAACCCCGGACCACAAAGAAAAACGCTCGACCAATTTCACTGCAATCGCACGCCGCCCATCCGGAGGAGTCTCGATCGCGTCGGGTGAAGTCACCTCCCCCACCACGATTGACGCGTCCTTCCCAGGTTCTACAGACCCAATCGTTTGCGTTGCCGTCGTCACCTCGGACTTGTCGTCCGGGTCTCGCGAATTTACCGGACGCGCCGGCGCTGTTGCGGCCGCTGCAGCTGGAATAGTCGCTTCGAGACGCGCGATGTTCTGCAGGAGCCGATCGCTGGCGAGACGGAGAAAGAAATAGCCGAACTCCGGGTTATCGAAGTAGATTTCGAGCAGCCGGTCATAGGTGATGGTCAGCACCTCGCCATTCTCGATACATTCGACCGTTTGCGTCCTTTTATTATTGCGCGTGACAAAACCAAGTTCGCCCATCAATCGACCGGGTGGAAGTTCGATGCCAATTTCGCGCACGAGAAATTTTCCCGTGACTGTAAGGAACATCTCATTGGCTGGCTGGCCTTTCCGAAATAGCACATCGCCATGTCGATAAATTCGGCGGTTCATGAACGGCTTGAGCCAGTCCATCGACAGATCGCCTTGCGCGGCGACGCGCGCTTTCTTGACGAGGCTGCGCATCTGAAAGAGGCGCCAACTGTTGATGGGCAGCAAGAGCAAATACATAAAAAAGGTCGACATCGCTCCGGCGAGCGCCCCATAGGCCATAAAGAACAAGGCGCTGATGATGCCGAAAACGCGCAGCGGCACCATTGTTCGCATCAGTAACGTGGCGGCATAAAAGCCGGCGCCGATCAGCGCGCACACACTTGCGAAATTGAGATGTGCCGACGCAACGTCGATCAGCCGCGTGAATATCGCATGCCACGTAACGTCGGTGGGATCGAGGCCGAGTTGAATGAGCAGTTTGTCGACCGTAAGATTCTGCGTGAAGCGATCAAGCGCACGATCCAATATCGCAGTCAGATTTTGATTGTCGCCGTTCATTCCCCCTCCAGCATTAATCCGCCCTGGCGATCAATGCGACTGCCAAGCCAATAACATATCCCGGCGCAATCCGGGGGCGATATCTGGCGCTGCTTCTCCCGCAAGCAGTCCGCGGTCCGGCCCCACGCGAGACCACGAACGAGGCGGCCGAGGCAGAGCGCCGAACTCTTCCACCGGGCCGACAGCCCCGCCGTACCTCAGCTAAAACGCACGTCCTCATAAGAAACACCATGTCAATTAGTCAAAGAACTGTCTCCCAGCTTGGACTTACCTTCTGCGGATCGTCGACCTTTATGGAATTCCTATAATGTTATCACCCCTACCGTCTCGAATTCCTATGCGATCGGTGACACGTAATCGCGCGTGAACGGGCGGACTTTATTTGCGCGATCTCGATTCAAACCAAGATTGCGCACTGCCGCCCGGCATCTAATGCCCTACCGGGGAATTTCTTTTCGGAGAACTGCGATGATGGACGCCGTCATGATGGCGATCGGTTTCGTCTTTTTCGCGCTATCGATCGCCTATTGCTACGCCTGCGATCGGCTCTGAGGGGAACCGCCATGATCTTCGATTATTCGCTCGCCAGTCTCGTGACCGCGGGGCTGCTGGTCTATCTGATCTACGCGCTGCTCAAGCCCGAATTGTTCTGAAGGACACGACCATGACCGCCATCGGCTGGGTTCAGATTTTGCTTTACTGCGCGATCATCGTCGCTATCACGCCGGTTCTCGGCGGCTATATGACGCGCGTGTTCAACGGCGAGCGCACTTGGCTGACGCCGATACTTCGTCCCGTCGAGATTGCGATCTACAAGATTGCCGGCGTCGACGAGCGCCAGGAGCAGCATGCATTGACCTATACGGTCGGCATGCTGCTGTTTCACGTCGGTGGCCTGCTCATTCTTTACGTGTTGATGCGCACGCAGGCTTTCCTGCCGTTCAATCCGGAAGGGCAAAGCGCCGTCGAAGAAGGCTTATCGTTCAACACGGCGATGAGTTTTATCACCAATACCAATTGGCAGAACTACGCCGGCGAAAACACGATGTCATACCTCGTGCAGATGCTCGGCCTCACCCATCAGAACTACCTGTCCGCGGCGACCGGCATTGTGCTTGCGGTCGCGGTCATCCGCGGCTTCGCGCGGCATTCGGTGCGCACCGTTGGCAATTTCTGGGTCGATATGACCCGTTGCGTGCTCTACATCCTCATCCCGATCTGCATGCCCTATGCGCTGTTCCTGGTCTGGCAGGGCATTCCGCAGACGCTCGGGCCGTATGTTGACGCGACGACGCTTGAAGGCGCCACGCAACACCTCGCGGTCGGGCCAGTCGCCTCGCAAATCGCCATCAAAATGCTCGGCACCAACGGCGGCGGCTTCTTCAACGCCAATGCGTCGCATCCGTTCGAAAACCCGACTGCATTGTCGAACTACGTGCAGATCATCTCGATCTTCGCGCTCGGCGCAGCGCTGACCAATGTGTTCGGCCGCATGGTCGGCAATCAGCGCCAAGGCTGGGCCATCCTCGCCGTCATGGGCGTCCTCTTCATCGCCGGCGTTTCCTTTTGCTACTGGGCCGAAGCGCATGGCAACGACGCGCTGAACGCGCTCGGTCTGACCGGCGGCAATATGGAAGGCAAGGAAGTTCGCTTCGGCATCGTTGCCTCCTCGCTCTTTGCCGTGATCACCACCGACGCCTCGTGCGGCGCAGTCAATGCCATGCACGATTCGTTCACCGCGCTCGGCGGCATGATTCCGCTCATCAACATCCAGCTCGGCGAGATCATCGTCGGCGGCGTCGGCTCCGGCATGTATGGCATGCTGCTGTTCGTCATCATCTCGATCTTCGTCGCCGGCCTGATGGTGGGCCGCACGCCCGAATATGTCGGCAAGAAGATCGAGGCGAAGGAAGTCAAGATGGCGATGCTCGCCATCCTGGTTTTGCCGCTGATGTATCTCGGCTGGACCGCCGTCGCCATGCTGGTGCCGTCAGCCGTGGCCTCGATGAACAATCCCGGCCCGCACGGCTTCACCGAAGTCCTTTACGCATACACGTCAATGGACGGCAATAACGGGTCGGCCTTCGCGGGGCTCAACGGCAATACGCTGTTCTACAACCTCAGCGGCGCCATCGCGATGGGTGTCGGCCGGTTCTGGATGATCATCCCGACCATGGCCATTGCCGGCACTCTCGCGGCCAAGAAATTGGTGCCGGCTTCTGGCGGTACTTTCCCGACCGACGGCGGCTTGTTCGTCGGCCTGGTGGTCGGCGTGATCGTGATTGTCGGCGGCCTGACCTTCTTCCCGGCGCTGGCGCTCGGCCCGATCGTCGAGCAGCTCTCGATCAACGCCGGAACCCTGTTCTCTTCTAATTAAGGCTTGGAGTTACTTCGATGGAAACCTCGACCCTGCGCAAGAGCATGCCCGTCTCGGCGTTGTTCGATCCGAAGATCGTCGTGCCGGCCATCGGCTCCGCCTTCGTCAAGCTCGATCCGCGCACGCTCATGAAAAATCCCGTCATGTTCGTTCTCGAGATCGTTACGGCGTTGACAACCGTCATCTTGATTCGTGATTTGGTGACGGGCGGCGGGCATATCCTGTTTGAATTTCAGATCGTCGTTTGGCTGTGGTTCACCGTACTGTTTGCCAACTTCGCCGAAGCCGTGGCCGAAGGCCGCGGTAAGGCGCAGGCCGACACGCTGCGCCGGCAGCGCACCGAGACCCAGGCCAAGCTCCTGACCGGCGCGGGCGATTCACAGAACTATCGGCTGGTGCCGTCGACCGGCCTCAAGGTCGGCGACATTGTCCTCGTCGAGGCCGGCGACATGATTCCGTCCGACGGCGAGGTGATTGTGGGCATGGCCTCGGTCAACGAGGCGGCGATCACGGGCGAATCGGCGCCAGTCATCCGCGAGTCGGGCGGCGACCGATCGGCGGTCACCGGCGGCACGCAGGTTCTATCCGATTGGATCCGCATGCGCATCACCGCGGCGCCCGGCTCGACCTTCCTCGATCGCATGATCCGGCTGGTCGAAGGCGCCGAACGACAAAAAACGCCGAATGAGATCGCGCTGAACATTCTGCTGATCGGGCTCACTATCATTTTCGTGTTCGCGACCGCGACGATTCCAAGCTACGTCTATTATGCCGGCAGCGCGATCTCGGTCGTGATCCTGGTCGCCCTGTTTGTGACGCTGATCCCGACGACGATCGGCGCGCTGCTCTCGGCCATCGGCATTGCCGGCATGGACCGCCTGGTGCGCTTCAACGTGCTGGCGATGTCGGGCCGCGCCGTCGAGGCGGCGGGTGACGTCGATACGCTTCTTCTCGACAAGACCGGCACCATCACGCTCGGCAATCGCCAGGCGACCGATTTCAAGCCTCTGCGCGGAGTGACCGAGCAGGAATTGGCCGATGCAGCGCAACTCGCTTCGCTCGCCGATGAAACGCCCGAGGGGCGCTCGATTGTCGTGTTGGCCAAGGAGAAATACGGCATCCGCGGCCGCGAACTCGCGGAATTGAAAGTCAATTTCATTCCGTTCAGCGCGCAGACGCGGATGAGCGGCGTCGAGATTGGTTCTTCCTGGATCCGCAAAGGCGCGGTGGACGCCATCCTGAATTACCTCAACGGCTCGCCGGCCGCGGTCACTGCCGGCGGCGCCGTGCAGGCGCTGCATCCGAGCGTGAGCGGCGACACCGTGCGCGAAGTCACCGCGATCGCCGACGCCATCGCCAAGTCCGGCGGCACGCCGCTCGCGGTCGCCAAGGACGGCCGCTTGCTTGGCATCGTTCATCTCAAAGACATCGTCAAAGGCGGCATCCGCGAGCGCTTTGCCGAGCTTCGCCGCATGGGCATCCGTACCGTGATGATTACCGGCGACAACCCGATGACGGCCGCGGCAATCGCGGCGGAAGCTGGCGTCGACGATTTCCTCGCCCAAGCCACGCCGGAGGAGAAGCTGCGGCTCATTCGCGACGAGCAGTCCAAAGGCAAGCTGGTCGCCATGTGCGGCGACGGCACTAACGATGCGCCGGCGCTGGCGCAGGCCGACGTCGGCGTCGCCATGAACACCGGCACGCAGGCGGCGCGCGAAGCCGGCAACATGGTCGACCTCGATTCCAACCCGACCAAGCTGATCGAGATCGTCGAGATCGGCAAGCAGCTTCTCATGACCCGCGGCGCGCTAACCACCTTCTCGATCGCCAACGACGTGGCGAAGTACTTCGCCATCATCCCAGCGATGTTCGTCGCCTTCTATCCGCAACTGCAAACGCTGAACATCATGAAGCTCTCGACGCCGCAGAGCGCCATCCTGTCCGCGATCATCTTCAATGCGCTGATCATCATTGCGCTCATTCCGCTGTCGCTCAAAGGGGTGCGCTATCGTCCGATCGGCGCCGCCGCGCTGCTTCGCCGCAATCTTTGGATCTACGGCGTCGGCGGCGTGATCATCCCGTTCGTCGGCATCAAGGCGATCGACGTCGTCGTCACCGCCTTGCATCTGGTTTAAGGAGAACTGCCATGTTGCGCGAAATCCGTCCGGCGATCGTCGTTCTCGTCGCCCTCACTCTCATCACCGGCTTGGCCTATCCACTGGCGATGACCGGGATCGCCGAGGTCATTTTCCCGTATCAGGCGCACGGCAGCATGATCGAGCGTAACGGCAAGGTCGTGGGCTCCGAGCTGATCGGCCAGGAATTCGAAAGCGACAAGTATTTCCACGGCCGGCCGTCGGCGACGACGGCACCAGACCCCAAGGATCCGACCAAGACCGTGGCCGCGCCCTACAATGCCGACAACTCCGGTGGATCGAATCTCGGACCGTCCAACAAGGCGTTGATCGACCGCGTCAAGGGCGACATGGACACGCTCAAAAAGGAAAATCCGACGGCTGCTATTCCGGCAGACTTGGTTACGACGTCCGCGAGCGGCCTCGACCCGGATATCTCGCCAGAAGCCGCGCTTTTCCAAGTGCCCCGTATTGCCAAGGCGCGCAATCTGCCGGAAGATCGCGTCCGTCAGCTCGTCGACGCCAACACCGAAGGTCGTTTCCTCGGCCTTTTGGGCGAGCCGCGCGTGAATGTGCTGCTGCTCAATCTCGCGCTCGATCGGTTGACCGCTGGATAAAGTAGCGAACGCCTATAGCTTGAGATTCGATCAGCGATGGCGGAGCAAAGGCGCGATTCCGAAAATAGACCCTCCCCGGAAGCGCTTCTCGATGCGGCGCGCCGCGAAGAGGGGCGCATCGGCAAGCTTCGAATCTTCGTAGGCGCCGCACCCGGCGTCGGCAAGACCTACGAAATGCTGCAACAGGCCCGCGCCCGCAAGAAGGACGGCTACGACGTCGTCGCCGGCATCGTCGAGACCCACGGCCGGCGCGAAACCGGAGCGCTGTTAGACGGCCTCGAAATCGTTCCGCGCCGGCGCGTCGAATATAAGGGCCAGTCGCTTGCCGAGATGGACCTCGACGCCATCATCGCGCGGCACCCGCAGATCGTGCTGGTCGACGAACTCGCTCACACCAACGTCGAAGGCAGCCGCCACCCGAAGCGGTACCTTGACGTCGAAGAGCTGATGAGCTGCGGGATCGACGTCTACACGACCGTCAATATCCAGCACATCGAGAGCCTCAATGACGTCGTCGCGCAGATCACGCATGTGCGCGTGCGCGAGACCGTGCCGGATGCCGTGTTCGACCGGGCCGACGCCGTCGAACTGGTTGATCTGACGCCCGACGACCTGATCCAACGCCTCAAGGAGGGCAAGGTCTACGTTCCGAAACAGGCCGAGCGCGCGCTTGAGCATTTCTTCTCGCCCGCCAACCTCACCGCTTTGCGCGAACTCGCCTTGCGCCGCACCGCCGAGCGGGTCGACGAGCAATTGCTCTCGGAAATGCAGGCGCACGCCATCCAAGGTCCCTGGGCCGCGGGCGAACGCATTCTGGTTTGCATCAGCGAGGATCGGCGGGCCGCCGGCCTCGTGCGCTACGCCAAGCGCCTCGCCGACCGCCTGCACGGGCTGTGGACCGCGCTTTACGTCGAGGGCCGGCGCAGCCTGCAGCTCTCGGAGGAGGAACGCGACCGCATCGCCGATACGCTACGGCTCGCCGAGGCGCTGGGCGGCGAGGCCGTCACGCTGCCGTCCGGCGACCATGGCATCGCCGAGGACGTGATCGGCTATGCGCAGGCGAACAACGTCACGCAGATCATCATCGGCAAATCGGCGCGTACGCGCTGGTTCGAAATCCTGCATGGCTCGGTGGTGCACGACCTCGTGCGCCGTTCCGGCAATATCAGCGTGCACGTCATCGCCGGCGACACCGTTGCCGGCCAGCCCATTCCCAAGAAGTCGACCCGCCCCGCCGAGCGCGACCAAGCATTCGACCCACGTCCCTACGGCGCCGCATTGGTCGCGGTCGCCCTGGCGCTTGGAGTGGCCGAGTTGATCGGCGCAGCGATCGGCCCGACTAATAGCGACCTCGTCTTCCTCACGGCCATCGTGGCTGTCGCGGTTCGCTTCGGCTTGTGGCCCTCGCTCTTCGCCAGCGTCGCTTCTGCGCTCGCCTATAATTTCTTTTTCCTGCCGCCGATCTACACGTTCACGATCGCCGACCCGCACAACGTCACGGCCTTCGGCTTCTTCACGCTCGTCGCCGTCATCGTTTCCAGCGTCGCGGCGCGCGGCCGCGCCCAGGCGGTCGCGACCATGGAGCGGGCGCGGACCACGGAATCGCTCTATGCCTTCAGCCGCAAGCTCGCCGGCACCGGCACGCTCGACGATGTGTTGTGGGCGACGGCGTATCAGACCGCGCTGATGTTGAAGGTGCGGGTCGTGCTGCTGTTGCCAGAACGCGGCTCGATCGCGGTAAGAGCGGGCTACCCGCCCGAAGATATTCTCGACGACGCCGACATTGCCGCGGCGAAATGGGCCTGGGAGAACAATCGCGTCGCCGGCCGCGGCTCCGATACGTTGCCCGGCGCCAAGCGCCTGTTCCTGCCGATGCATACCGGGCGCGGCGCCATCGGCGTGATGGGAATCGACAGCGACAAACCCGGTCCGCTACTCACGCCCGATCAACGGCGCTTGCTCGATGCGCTGGGCGATCAGGGAGCTCTCGCCATCGAGCGCGTCAGGCTAGTCGAGGAAATGGACCGCGTCGAGCGCGCCGCCGAAACCGAGCGCTTGCGCTCGGCGTTGCTCACCTCGATCTCGCATGACTTGAAGACACCGCTTGCCGCGGTGCTCGGCTCGGCGGGCACGCTACGCGATCTCGCGGAGAAGCTCTCGACGAGCGAGAAGGCCGAGCTTCTCGCCACCATCATCGACGAATCGGAGCGGCTCAATCGCTTCATTGCCAATTTGCTTGACATGACCAAGCTCGAATCCGGCGCCGTCGTCGCGAACGTCGCGCTGCATGATCTCGGCGAGATTGTCGGCAGCGCACTGCGTCGCGCGAGCCGGATCCTGTCTCGGCATGAAGTCGAGCTGGAGCTGGCGCCGGATTTGCCGATGCTCGAACTCGACGCCGTGCTGTTCGAGCAGGTGCTGTTCAATCTTCTCGACAATGCCGCAAAATATGCCCCGCCGGAAACGACCATCCGCATTCAGGGCTGGCGAGAGGCAAACGCCGTCTGTCTGCGCGTGCTCGATGAAGGCAGCGGCATTCCCGCCGGCGATCTCGAACACATCTTCGACAAGTTCTACCGCGCGCAGAAGACGGACCAGGTTCGCGCCGGCACCGGGCTCGGGCTCGCCATCTCGCGCGGCTTTGTCGAAGCCATGCATGGCACCATCGTCGCGGCGAACCGCTTCGATCGGACCGGCGCGATGTTCACGATCAACCTGCCGATTCCGCGCGAACCGCAACGCCTGGATATCGCCGCATGACCGCAGCTCCGATCCGTGTGTTGGTGGTCGATGACGAGCCGCCCATTCGCAAGCTCCTGCGCATGGGACTGACCGCGCAGGGCTATCAAATCCTCGAAGCCCCGAATGGTAAAACCGCGCTCGAGCTGATCAGCCAAACACCGGATTTGATCATCCTCGATCTCGGCCTGCCGGATATGCAGGGCCATGAACTCCTACGTACAATTCGGGCCCGCAACGAAAGCGTTCCCATCGTCGTCCTCTCCAGCCGCGGCGACGAGGCCGGCAAAGTCCAAGCGCTCGATTTCGGCGCCGACGATTATGTGACCAAGCCGTTCGGGATGGACGAACTTCTGGCCCGGATGCGCGCCGCGCTACGTCACCAATTGCAGACGCAGGGCGAACGTCCGATTTTCCGGGTCGGCGATCTTTCCGTCGATCTCGTGCGCCGTATCGTCAAGGTCGGCGACAAGGAGATCAAACTCTCGCCGAAGGAATACGAGCTCCTGCGCGTGCTGGTGCAGCATGCAGGCAAGGTGCTCACGCACAAATTTTTGCTCGGCGAGTTATGGGACGATCTGACCGACGCGCAGTATTTGCGAGTTTACGTGCGGCAGCTACGGCAAAAAATCGAGGCCGATCCCGAACGGCCGCAATATGTTCTCACTGAAACTGGTATAGGTTACCGGTTGCGCGCTCCCGATTGATCCGTCATCAACGTCGCGTCACCCCTATCTCCTCTCCTTCTGAGCGCGCCCGCAAGCCCATGAAAATCACGGATTTTCTCTCTGTGAACAACGTCATGATCGACGTTGCCGCTGCCGATAAGAAAAAGCTGTTGTCGGAGCTCTGCCGTAAGGCTGGGGCGATTGTCGAGGTGCTTCCGGAGCGGCTACTCGCCGAACTGGTCAAGCGCGAGGAGCTTGGCTCTACCGGCATGGGCGGCGGCGTGGCAATACCGCATGCGCGGTTCGATCAGGTCACAAAGCCGTTCGGAATGCTGGCGCGGCTGCGCAAGCCGCTCGACTTCGACGCCGTCGACGGCGAACCGGTCGACATCGTCTTTCTCCTCTTGCTGCCGGAAGCGGCCGCTGCGGGCGACCAACTCGGCGCATTGGCTGCGATCGCCCGCAAGCTGCGAAACCCGAAGATTACGGCAGAGCTGCGAGGTGCGCGCGATGGCACCGAGATGTACCGCGCGCTCACGGCTGATTGATCGGCTGCACAATTGCCGGCTAAGTTCTGACGACGCATATTCGCGCGTCTCACTCAAGCGCTCCGTCAAGTCGAGGAACTCACAATGGCCGACGAACTCGTTCTTTATACCAACCCGATGTCGCGCGGCCGGGTCGCCCGTTGGATGCTTGAGGAAGTCGGCCAACCCTATAAGACGGAAGTGCTCGACTACGCCTCGACGATGAAAGCGCCCGCCTATCTCGCGATCAATCCAATGGGCAAGGTGCCGGCGTTGCGGCATGGCGATGCGGTGGTGACCGAGACGGCTGCGATTTGCGCCTATCTTGCCGACGCTTTTCCGGAAGCCGAGCTTGCCCCGCCGCCGGGCGATCGGCTGCGCGCGCCGTATTATCGTTGGCTGTTCTTCAGTGCCGGCCCGGTCGAGGCGGCGGTGAGTAACAAGGCGCTCGGCTTCGTCGTGCCGCCGGACCGCGAGCGGATGATCGGCTACGGCACCTTCGCGCAGGTTATGGACGCGCTTGAAGCGGCGGTATCGCGCGGCGATTATCTAATCGGCGACAGCTTCACCGCGGCGGACGTATATGTCGGGTCGCAGATCGGATTTGGCATGATGTTCGGCACGTTGGAAAAGCGTCCCGCATTCGAACAATATTGGCAACGCATCAGCAGCCGGCCGGCTTGCCGGCGCGCCAGGGAACTCGACGATGCAAAAGCGGCGGAGCTGAAGAAGGCGGCGTCCTAGTTTAGCCGAGACGCATCAGCGGTTGCCCCATACGGATCGTCGCGCCTTCGCGGACATTGTCGCACAGCGCAAAACCATCCGGCGCGAAAACGATAATCGTCGATCCGTGCTGGAACCAGCCGAGCTCGTCGCCTTTGCGGACTTCGCTGTCGCAGCCGATAACATTTCGGCCGCGGTAATTCCGGTCCAACAGATTTTTGCAACAATGCAGACGAATGCTGGCAACGAGAATCGCGGCAATCGCAACCAATGTCACTCTTTGGCCGCCTGCCGTGAGCGTCAGCCGTAGCGCCGCGCGTTCATTCTTGCAGAATAGCCGCTCGATCCGCTTGATCGCGATCGGATTGACGTTCCAAGTATCGCCGGAGACGTAAATCACTCGATCGAGGCGGCCGTCGTGCGGGGCGTGGAAGCGATGGTACATGCTAGATGTCAGCCGCAACGTCACGTAGCGGCCATTGCGATGTGCCGCGACCAAATCCGGATCGCACAACAAATCCTCCAGCGTGTAGGGAAAGCCCTTGGCCTGGTAGAGCTCGGTTCCTGCAATCGTGCCGCAGGCGCCGATGATGGCGTCGCACGGGCTGACCAAAATATCGGCCGCGCCATCGATCGGGCGGGCGCCGTCCTCGAGTTCGCGGATGAAGCAGTCGTGCAGGCTGCGGAATTCGGTTTTTTTGGCCTCGCTGAGATCGAGGTCCGAGAACAACCGCCAAGTCGCGATCGACAGATCGCGAATGAGCGGCTGCTCGATCTTGCTGAACCAGCCGATGAACTGCGTCGCCAACCGTCGCGGAATACGGTTGGTCAGCAAGAAATTAATGTCCTCCTGTTCGAATATCCGAAGGATTTTCGCCCTCACCGTCATGGGATTGTAAAAACTCCGCGCTAAACCGCGATTCGATGAAATGGGGCTCTACGAGTTTCGCCTTCTATGGGCTGGGCGCCGCGGCAGTTGCCACCTCGGTCGCGACCTTGAAGAAGCGGCTTGAACTGTCGCAGGCCAAACATAGATCGCTCGCCGGGCACTCCCAGATCGCGCGCCGGCTCGCCGGCTTTGTGCCGTTCTACGACTACGACGAGGATCGCTTCTTTTCTTCGGACGATGCGCCTGAGGAGATCGTTGCGCGGCGCCGCGACGGTTTCGCCCGGCTGTCGGCGCTTTATAGAACTCGATTTGCCGAAACAATCCGGCGTACCGCCGAAGCGAGCGAGACCATTTCCGACCTGCAATTTACCGACGCCTATCGGGTGCCGTTTCAATATCGCCGGCGCGTGCAAGCGCATTTGCCGTCGGCCGCCTTCGTCCAATCGTCGAGCGGCGTGACGATCACCGATCTCGACGGCAATAGCAGCTACGATTTGACCGGCTCCTATGGCGTCAATGTGTTCGGCTACGGCTTTTACAAGGCGGCGATCGAACGAGGCGCCGCGCGCGTGCGCGAGCTCGGCCCGGTACTCGGTCTCTATCACCCAGTGATCATCGAGAACGTAAAAATCCTCAAAGAAATTTCTGGGCTCGACGAAGTCTCCTTTCATATGTCCGGCACCGAAGCCGTGATGCAAGCAGTGCGGTTGGCGCGTTATCACACAAAGCGATCGCATCTGGTGCGCTTCTGCGGCGCGTATCATGGCTGGTGGGGCGACGTGCAGCCCGGCCTCGGCAATCCCGTTCCGGCGCACGAAACCTACACGCTCGCCGACATGTCCGAGGAGACACTGCGCATCTTGCAGACGCGGCGGAATATCGCCTGCGTGCTGGTCAATCCGCTGCAAGCCTTGCATCCCAATGCATCGGCCCCGAGCGATTCCTCTTTGCTCGACAGCGCGCGGACCGCGCATTTCGAGAAGGCGAGCTATGCCGAATGGCTCAAGCGGCTGCGCGAAGTCTGCACCGAGCGCAACATCGTTCTCATCTTCGACGAGGTGTTCGTCGGATTTCGCCTCGCCCAAGGCGGCGCGCAGGATTATTTCGGCGTGCGCGCCGATCTCGTCACCTACGGCAAGACGTTGGGCGGCGGACTGCCTATCGGCGTGGTCTGCGGAAAGAGCGAGCTTATGAAACGCTTCCGGGAGGATCGCCCGGCGGATATTTGCTTTGCCCGCGGCACCTTCAACTCGCATCCTTATGTTATGGCGGCGATGAATGAGTTTCTGCGACAGCTGCAAACGCCAGAGGCGGACGCGCTTTACCGCGACCTCGATCGTATTTGGGACGAACGGGCGAACTCTCTCAACCGCCGCCTTGCCGCAGAATCGCTGCCGGTCGAAGTGGCGAACATGTCGTCCATCTGGACAGTCTGCTACACGCAGCCATCGCGCTACAATTGGATGCTGCAATATTATTTGCGCGCGGAGGGCCTGGCGCTGAGCTGGATTGGCACCGGCCGCCTGATCTTCAGCTTGAATTATACCGACGCCGATTTCACCGCGGTCGCCGACCGATTCGTGGCCGCGGCAAAGGCAATGCAAACAGACGGCTGGTGGTGGATCGATCCGCAAATTACCAACAAGACGATCAAAAGGACCGTCTTGAAGGAAATGATCATGCACCGGTTGTTTTTCCCGCGCGCGCGTCGGTAGCATTAGCCGAATTTTATCATTCCGAATTTCCGCGATCAGCTGGTTCGCGGCAATTCCGGCAGCTCTTCGGCGTCCTCCTCGTCCCAGTGATGCAGACCGATCTCGGGATCGATCAGCTCGCCGCGGAGCAAGGCGAACGGCGCCTTGTGATAGATTTTGATATCGTGGAACGGGTCGGTCAGAATTTTGGTGGCCCAAACGAGACCCGTCTGCACGTCCTTGATCACGAACAATTGGATGGTGCGAAACAGTACGCCGCCGATGCCAAGCCCGAGCCAGATGATCGCGACATGCCGCACGAACTCTGTCTTGTTGGCCGCCGGCGTAAACAGGCCGAAAAAGCGCGGGCTTAGGAAAAGCACCAGCGGCGATAACGCCCAAATCGACAGCAGCACGACTTTGCGGCGCAGATTATAGCCGACCTTGATCTCCTCCTTGTATTCGTGCGTGGCCTTGTTAACGACGTCGTAATCCTTGGGCTCGAAGAAGAAATGCCCGGTTTGCCGCGTCGTCATCGCAACGAGCCAGCCTGCCAGCGCCGAGACGGCCGGATCCTTGAAGATCATCACATAGGAAAACAGAAAGCTCAACGCGCTGACGAGATGGAGCGATTGGTTGACGCGGCTATGGTGATAGTAGCGATGGTCGTCCCAACGCTGAGTGCGCAAGGCATCGAGAAAGTTTTGCATCTGCTGTTTCCCCGTCGTGCAGCCATCCGATCTCGGTATGGCGATTCGGTGAAACCCTTGTGACAGGGGATCAGGTCGCGCTATGACGGCAAAGCGCCGGTGTGACAGTCGCGTGACGGTCGACGATAAGATTGCTAATGAATTGATTAGCCCGTGGCGCGGACCGGCTCGATTTCGTAAACGCGCTCTGCGCCGCCGTCCTTGCCGAAGCGGATCAGACAGAAGTGTCCGAGGGGCGGCATAGGGCGACGCTCGATGAGTCGCATGCCGGTAGCTTGACCCGCCCACCGCGAGTATCGCTCGAAGGAAAATTCGGTGCGCCAACCGAGCTTGCGCGCCGCCGGTTGGAACCAATGCTCGAGCGAACGTCGTAGCCCGGCCTCGGCGCCGACGCGGCTGACCAGCACGATCTCACCGCCGGGCTTTAACACGCGAGCAAACTCGTCGAGCGTGGCTTCTGGATTCGGCACCGTCGTGATGACGTATTGGGCCACGACCACGTCAAACGAATCGTCGGGAAAGGATAGCTGCTCGGCATCCATGACCCACAGGCCCTCGACGTTGCTCAAGCCTAGCTCAGTGACGCGCTCTTGCGCCTTGCGCAACATCGGCGCGGAAATATCGACGCCGCACAGCCGGCAGTCTTTCGAATAATGCGGCAGCGAAATTCCCGTGCCGACGCCAACTTCGAGGACGCGTCCACCGAGACGCTCGGCGGCGGCGATTGCGGCGTGCCGGCCGCGCTCGAAGACCGCGCCGAAGACGAGGTCGTAGACCGGCGCCCACCGCGCATAGGCTTTGGTGACCATCTGTTTGTCCAAATCCGTGTCAGACAGAGTGCTCATGCGTGACCCTCGTGTTGCAACCCGGCACCAGCGGTTGCCCCGCTGAGTCAGGTGCGGTTTTGGCGATTGGGATCGCCATCTCGGTTTCGGACGCGGCGCCTGTGGCTATCTTGCGCGCGTGGCCGATGAATTGCCGCGCGCTGTTCTCCCAGGAATAGTGCAGCGCGAATTCCCGGCAGGATTCGCGGGAAATCCACAGCGCCTGCATGCAGGCGACGCGAAGATCCTCGTTCAATACGCCGATGGTATTGTTGCCGATGACATCCTTCGGGCCGGTGACCGGAAAGGCGGCGATCGGAACGCCGCTGGCGAGCGCTTCAAGTTGCACGACTCCAAACGTGTCGGTGCGACTCGGAAACACGAAGACGTCGGCCGCGGCGAGATGGGCGGCAAGAATTCCATTATCCAGTTGCCCGAGGAATTTCACGGCGGGAAAGCGCCGTTTCAGTTCCCCCTCCTGCGGCCCGGCGCCGATGACGACTTTGCTGCCGGGCAGGTCGAGGGACAGGAACGCCGGCAGATTCTTTTCCACGGCGACGCGCCCTACAGTCATGAAGATCGGCCGCGGAAAATCGAGATCGATGGCGCGATCTGGCCGGAACAGATCAACGTCGACGCCGCGCGTCCACATCCCGAGATTGCCAAAGCCGCGTTCCGACAACTCGGTCATGAGCGACGGCGTCGCCACCATCGTAACCGCCGCGGCGGCATGGAAACGCCGCAGCAGGTTGTAAATCCATTGTTGTGGAATCAATGAGCGCGCCGAAATATATTCGGGAAACCGCGTCGTATAGCTCGTCGTAAATGGGCGGCTGTTTTTGATGCAGTAAGCTCGCACTGCATGACCGATCGGGCCTTCGGTTGCCACGTGGATTGCGTCGGGTTTTGCCGCTTCGATACGTTCGGCGATGCGCTTGCGGCGCGGAACGGCGAGCCGCAGCCCTGGATACGTCGGCACCGGAAAAGTCCAGAACCCATCCGGCGATAGAAAATCGATCTCGACACCAAGCTTGGCGGCAGCGCGCGCCAATGAGCCCAGAGTCCGCACCACGCCATTAACCTGCGGACGCCACGCGTCCGTCGCGACCATGACCTTCATTGCGGTGCTTTCGGCCAACATCGCATGGCCGTCTTATTTTCGAATCGCATGCGTCAAGAATTACGATTTCATATCTCATTCGTGTGACGGTCACGAAAGTCCGCTGCCGCTCGCAACATCGATCGTAACAATGCTGTTACAAATGAGTGGGAATTTGCCGCCACAATTCGTCTGACGGAGTTGATTTGGTCCTGCCAGCATCGCTTCCCTTCGCGCAGACGATCGTCCGCGGCATCGGCCGGAACAAGATTAGTTTCGCGATCAGTTTGCTGATCCTCGTTATCGCTGTTGTCACGCTCTATCATTTGTTGCGCGGCATCGATGTCGGCAAAGTCATTGCCGCGCTGAAGGCGCAGTCACCGTTCCATATCCTGATCGCGGGAACGCTGGTGATCGCCGGCTACGCCAATCTGATCTGTTACGACCTGTTCGCGCTGCATACGATCGGCAAGTACAAAATCCCGCTGCGGGTCGTCGCCTTTGCGAGCTTCACGAGCTACACGATCGGGCACTCGCTCGGCGCCGCGACACTGACCTGCGGCCTGGTGCGGTTTCGCGTCTACTCGTTCTGGAACCTGAACGTCGTCGACATCGCCAAGATTGCGTTCGTGACCGGAATGACCTTTTGGCTCGGCAACGTATTCGTACTCGGCGGCGCCGTTGCCTATGCGCCGGCCGCTCTTAGCGTCGTCGACCACCTGCCGCCATGGACCAACCGAGTGATCGGACTGTCGGGCCTGTTCGCCATCGGCTGCTATCTGATCTGGCTCATCCCGCAGCCGCGGACCGTCGGTCGGGCGGATTGGCGGATCGCCTTGCCCAACCTGCGGCGCACGTTTTTGCAAATCGGCATTGGCACGCTCGACCGTTGCCTGGCGTCGCTGTCGATCTTCATGCTGTTGCCGAGCGGCCCCAGCGTCGACTTCGCAACGATCGTCGTAATCTTCGTCCTCGCCACGCTGCTCGGCGCGATCAGTCATACGCCGGGCAGTCTCGGCGTGGTCGAAGCCGCCATCCTCATCGGCCTTCCGCAATACCAGCGCGAGGAACTGCTGGCGACATTGCTGACGTTCCGCGTGCTCGATTTTTTCCTTCCGCTCATTCTCGCCACGCTCATGTTCGGCCTGCGCGAAATGCGGCTGCTCGCGCGGCGCGCCCAGCGTCGGCGCCCCGACACGGCCCTAACCTTGTAAGGCAAACGCCCGCACGTTATTGTCGCTGTCGGTCGAATTGGGGCTCATGGTGGCGAGTGGAGTTATGGCTCCAAGGGTACGGCGAAATCCGCCGTGGGGATGGATCAGGCGCGCGCTCGCAGCGGCAGTTCCAGTCGGTATCGCACTCATTGCCGCCGCGCCGCGTCAGGCAGCCGCAGAGACGATCGAAGCGGCGCTGGCCCGAGCTTACGAGGACAACCCTCAACTCAATGCGCAACGCGCCATCGTCCGCCAAACTGACGAGAGTGTGCCGCAAGCGCTTTCGGGATATCGCCCGACGATCACCGCCAACGCCACGGTTGGGCGGGAATATACCGATACTAAGAATCTCATCCCACCAACCCCGGGCCTGGTACCTAACGGCGCGGCATTCGCAGATAGAGGTCTGACGACACCATACTCGGTTGGCGCTGCCGCCTCGCAGACTTTTTTCAACGGCGAACGAACTGCCAACAGCGTCCGGGCGGCGGAAAGCAAGGTGTCCGCGGCGCGCGAGACTCTGCGTGTCATGGAACAAACGGTGTTGCTGGCGGCGGCAACCGTCTACATGGACGTGTCGCGCGACAGCGCAAACCTCGAAGTTCAGCAGAACAATGTTCGCGTCCTGGAACGCACACTTCAGGATACCCGCAACAGGTTCGCGGCGGGCCAAGTGACCTCGACCGACGTCGCGCAGTCGGAAGCTCAATTGGCGGCCGGCGAGGCCACGATGCATGCCGCCGAGTCGACGCTGATGACGACGCGAGCCAATTACCGGCGCATCATCGGCGTCGAACCGGCGAACCTTGCCCCAGCCACGGCCGTCGATCGGCTCGCGCCCTCGACGCTCAACGCGGCGATCGCGGTCGGCACGGCGCAGAACCCGAACGTAGTGGCGGCCTTGTACGGCGTCGACGTTGCGCAATTACAAGTCAAGATTGCGGAAGGCGCGCTGTGGCCGACGCTGACCGGACAGTACAATGTCCAACAGCAAATCTTCCCGACGATCACAAATCCCAAGCTGTACACGGATACGGTGATGCTGAACCTATCGGTTCCGCTGTATCAAGGCGGCGCGGAATATTCCAACATCCGCTCGAACAAGGAAAATCTCGACCAGCAACGGCTGGACGTCGATCAAGTGCGCGACCAGACCCGCGCAGATGTCGTTCAGGCTTGGGGCCAGTTGCAAGCGGCGAAGGCGCAAATCGAGGCGGCGGAGCGCCAGAACGACGCCGCGGCGCGCGCTTTGACCGGCGTTCGCAACGAGGCGCTCGCCGGCCAACGCACGACGCAGGACGTGCTCAATGCCGAGCAGGCTCTGGTGAATGCGCGCCAAAATCTGATCGTTGCGCAGCACGATCGGGTGGTCGCTTCGTACAGCCTATTAGCCGCGGTGGGCCGGCTTTCGGCTCAGGAGCTGGCCTTGCCGGTTCCGGTCTATGATCCGATGGTGCACTATCAGCAAGTGCGCAACTCCTGGATCGGCGTACGCACGCCGAGCGGTCAGTAGGTCGCGCCGTCCGCCATTGTTCCACTCACTGTCCGCAGCGATGGCCATGGAGCGCGCGCCGGCTTCGGCACGTTCCCCGTACGTTTTTCAACGCGTATTGACGCTGGAACCCAACCATGCAGAAATGCCGGCAACACTGATCGGAGGGCGTATGGGGATCCGATCACTCCCTGTTGTTCTGTTGCTTGCGAGTATCGTGGGCGCGTGCGCGATGGTCGATCCGGTCGACACGCGCTACGACACTATCAGCCGGAGTCTGGCGCAGTCGCGTAACGAGGCGATTTTTCTAAATCTCGTCCGCGCCAGCCATGACTATCCCCTGAGCTTCACCACGATTTCCCAGGTCACTCCGTCGATGACGAACACGTCGTCGCTGGCGTTGCCGTCGTTCTTGGCGGGCCCCGGCGCCATCGTCCGCACCGCCGCTGGCGGTACTATCGCGACCTTTCCATCTTCGGTGCCCGGCCGAGACGTCATTTTCGGCAACACCACCGCCAGCAACTCGACCGCCGTCAGCAGTAATTTCAACGTGGCGACGCAGGAAACGAGCGAATTCTATGAGGGATTTCTGCGGCCTATCGATTTGCAGGTCTTGGATTATTTTATTCGTCAGGGCTATTCGCGCGAACTATTGTACTGGCTGTTCACGGATACGGTGGAGCTCAAGATCGGCGGCCACACGGTCGGCATGCACTACGATCCGCCGAAGGATTATGGTTGCGACCGAAGCGATTCTCGCCACTTGTGCTTTCCCGACTTTATCCGCATTGCAACCGCGGCCGGCCTGACCGTTGAGGAACAAACGTTGGAAACCGCCGGCGGTCAAAACAAGGGAGGCAGCAGTAGCGGTGACAGCAATAGCGGCGGCAACAGCAAGGGTACGACGACCATTTTTGCCCGCTTCTGCTTTGACCCCGTTTTGGCCCGGCGCTCGCAAAACGAAATGGCAGAGAAGTGGCTGCAGGTGAAGAAAGCTTTCGATGTCTCCCTCGCAAATCCGAAATGTGGCAGTCATTGGGACCCGGTCAAGGACGCCAAAAAGCCGCAGCCTGACACGCTGAACTTCAGCGTTGGGCCGTACCAGTTCAAGGTTACGCCGCGTTCGGCTTATGGCGTTTTTGAATTTTTGGGAGCGCTGATGAAAATACAGCGCGAACAGATTGAGCAATCGCCCACGGCATACGTACCGGCCGGCCGGCTCGATGTCCTACAACCACCGTCGCTCACCACGGCGGAGGAAGATCCGAACCTGATAACGGTCGCAGCGAGCGGAACGCCGCGGTGCTTCGTCCACACCTGGTTCTATGACGGCGATTACTGCGTGCCGGAGAACGCCACCACCACGAAGCGCATTTTCAGCTTGCTGGCGCAACTTATCGCGATCCAGACCGCAGCCTCCGATCTTTCGATCACGCCGATTGTCCGCATTATTCAATAGAACTTAACTTGCAATAGAAATTCACTGCGCGGCCTTGGCCGGCGTCGCGGGAGCGATTGCGATCGGGACCGGATATTTAACCAGATCCAGCATCGTGCTCATGACGCAGCTGTTTCGCTTCAAACTGTCACCGGTCAACTGCGCATTGGTGTCTCGCTGGTTCGAACCGTTCCCTTGAGACAGAGAAGAGGGAACGTCCGCCTTCTGCCCTTGCCGGCCCGGGCAATTGTCGGGGTCGCCGAGCATCCACGAAACCACGGCAAAGCTTGTCTGCGAGATCTTCCAACCTAAGGAGAGACCATAGGTCTGGTCCTGAATCTCGACGATTTGCAGCACCGCATCCTCGCCGCCGGCATGATCGATGCAGGTTTCGTTGGCCCCCTTCCCCACTTCGCCGCCAGCGGTGTTCCGGGTATTCGCGTCGCTGCGGCTGTCTTTTTGATAGATTGAGGTGCATGCGCGTGCCACGGCGTCGTTACCCAAATCCGACCGCACTTTCATGAGCGCGTCGATCGGCGCGACTGTATCGCGAAATACCGTTCCGTTGATCGACTGGTCTTTGAGATTAGGCTGCGGGTTGGCGCTGGTGATGAGAATGATCCGTAAATCGACATCGTCCTGGGCGCCGACGGATTTGATTACGCGGTCGAGGGCGCCGTAAAGATCGAGAGCAGTCGTCGCGCCGGAATTGTCCGAATACGCGCCATCGACGAAATTCCATCGCTTGGTTTCCGATTCTTCGGGTGATGTTTTGGCGCTCACCTGCTGATCGTTCAGAACGACCGAAAGCGGCGGCATGATCAGCGGAAAGCGGGCGCTCACCGATGCAGCGCCCATCAGATTCGTCTGGCTCTCGTCCGGCATCAACGAATCCGAGAATGAGTATAGGGATTCATCGAGGTTGTGCAGACGAAACGGCGCGAAGGCAACGCGAAACCCGGTCTCGACCCAGGTCGAGTTGAGCACCAGCGCCGGCGCCGCGCTCTGCGGCGACCAGTGTTGCGAGAACGGCGCGCACAATTCTCTGCCGGCGCTGGGATCTTGCGCGGAGGCGGAATATTCGAAGCTCGCGATCAGCGCTTTTGGCCGCGTCAGCCGCGCGCCAAAAAGCTCCGGGAAAATGGCGCCAACGATCGGCGAAAAATGATCGTCCTGCATGACATTTGCCACTTCGTCCGTCAGTGATTTGTGCGACTGGACTTGCGCGGCGGGCGGATACTGCACGCAGGTGGTTCCGTCATCGTTCGCCGAGACGCGCTCTTGGGCCGGCACCGATCCGGTTGTTGTCACCGGGTCTGGATGTTCCGCGTGGTCAAGCGCCTGGAAAATAGCGGCTCCGATCGAGCCGCCGGAAACCCCGCTGATGGCAAAAACATGCTCGGCAAAATCGGGCTGGGAATCTTCCAGCTTCGCAAGAAAGACCGAAGCAGCGCTGGCCGCGTAAATTCCGCCGCCTTCGGCTGCAACGACGAACACCGCATATTTATTCGCGGCGGCGGGCCGGTTTGCCTCGGCCGGACAAGTGCTCGTCTGCCCGGCCGTCCTGACGGCGGGAATTCCTCTGTGGTCGAGCCAGCACAGGAAATCCACCCTGACGCTCGCAGTATCGCTCTTTTCGACTTGTCCGGAAATTGGCTCGGTCTTCAGTTTGTAGAAGTTGATGACGCCTGCCACGGTCAACAACAGCGCGACGATGCCGACCGCGATACGGCCTGAGACAAAGGCCATCCCGGCAAACACGATATAGACGATACCGAGCGCGGCGGCCGTCAACCCGGCATAGTTTGGAAACATCACGCAGACGACCATGGTGAGTATGACAAGTGTCAGAGCCGGAAAGCCGGACCGCTGCGACAGCGCCGCTAGCACCGCGAAGGTGGAAATCAGAAACAACAATTCCAGCGACACCGTGCCGAGCGGACCGAGAAACCGATAGAACGCGATGTTAACGCCGATGCCGCCGAAAACCGACAAAGCTACGACTGCAACGGCAAGCGCGCCGACCAGAGCAACGATTGTCCAGCGCCGCCACTTGCTTGCCGAAACCCGCCCCAGCACATGGCCGACCAGAAGCCCGGTCGCGACAGTGATGCACATCGCCACGGGAAAGATGGCCCATTGGCCGCGGACCGGCGGCAGCGACCAAATCAGCGACCAAGGCAGCGACCAAGGCAGCGTCCAAGCCTTTGGAAAAATGGCCAGCCACGCCGGCAACGCCGCGGCCGCCGCTGAGACCGGACACCGCCCCGCTACGTAATCGGCCGCGTTCGCCGGCTGTGCCACCCCCTCCATGACGGCAAAATAGAGCGCCAGGAAAAACCATGGCGCGAACGCCCAAATGGCAAGCCAGCGGCGCCGGCGCTTGCGCAAGCTGATGCCAGTTCCCGCGCGCACAAAAACGAAGCCGCTTCGCCGCCGATATAGCTTTTGATAAATCCAAAAATAAACGACGGTGATCGCGGCGGTGAGGACGCAGATGATCGTTGTCGCTGTTGTCCATATGAGAAGCCGATCCGTGAACAACAGGAACAGCAACACCGCCAGCGGCGGCGCGACCAGCGCCACAGTCCATTGCGCGATGCGGCTTTGCTCCCCGACGGCGGCAAAATATGCCGCCGTCAAGCCGAGAACAGCCACGGCGCCCGCGATCGTCCAGCCGTTCGCCATCGGCAGATATTGCATGCTGTGCAACTGGTCCGGCGTAACGCCCGCGGCGCTGACGAGCTGGCAATATCTGTCCGCGACGAACATCCGTGCGCCAAGCAAACCGACGGTCAGGCCCAGCCAAGGCACGAATGCCAGCACAAAGGCGGCCGTGCGCTGCAAGCTCCGCAGTCTCGATCCGGCCTCGGGATTGGAAGAACCCGAGTAGATGACATTGAGCCGCATCGTGCTGAGCGAAGAGTGCGCCTCATAAAGGACGGCGCTGATCAAGGCGACAACCGCCAATGCCGCCACGATGCCCGCCGTCCAAACCGCCGTATCCTGCGCCGAACTCTCCAGATAGGAGATGTAGATTTCGCGCAACTGTCCGTCGGTCGCCAAGAGAACGAAGAGAATGACCGCAGCTACCAGCGGCAGCACATGGAAAATCTCCATCATGCTGCGGATCGGTTGCCAGATTTTGCGTTGCAGGAGGAAGCCGAACTCGACCCGCTTGGCCTCCCACTCTTCCAAGTTGGTCATTTAGCCGCCCAGCCGCTCGACCATTCCACGTTTGTTCAAGTTTTCAAAAACGGTGTCACAGGCGCTTTTGTCCCGCAATCTGAAAGCTAAAAAATAGATTTGCTTCAATGTGGTGTCTGATGTCGTTCGCATGTAATCGATGGCGGCGCGGATGATCTTGTCCGCCACCGTTTCAATCGGCACTCCGGCATCGCCCGAACCAATCATCGGAAACAGCACACTGTCCATGCAGCTCTTGCAAAGACGCCGCCAAAGCTTCTTGTTCTCCCTGTCTGCCCTGATCAAAACATTCCGCACGCATAATCGTAACTCTTCCGGGTCGGCCTTAACGCCCCTGCCCAATCCACCATGCACGGCCGCAACATGAAATATCCGCCGTACGTGATGCGTGCTGCGGAGCAATCCAGATTCTGTCACCAACACGGTCCCGATCTTGACATGCGCGCGTTCCCCGATCGCACCGCGCAAGCCCTCCTGGATGACGTCGTCGATGATGTTGTCGTCGTCGTCCTTATTGGCCCCGAGTGTCCGGACCTTTGCCGAGATGCTGCGGCCAATGAACCGATCCATTATCATGTCGGTGTTCTCGGAATTGACCCAGATGCTCACGTCTTTGACATCCTCAATGTCGCCGGTTTTGTAACCGACGACCAGGCCTGGACGGCCGACGATCCCGTAGCGCACGGTGTCCGGATCAAGGGATTCGACGCGCGCCATATTGTCTTTGAGCCAATAGGCGGCGATAGCGAGCTTCGGATCGTCGATCTGTCCTTTCGCCAGTCGGTCGAACAGGTCATTGACGTTCATTTCCAGAACCCTGACGTCCTCCTCGGGCAGCCCGCCCCCCTTGTCTGGCCTCGCCGCTTCACTGACTTGAGCGAAATAGAGAAAAATGCGCTCCGACGTGCCGCCGGGGGACGACAAAAATTTGCAGATCAATTCGGGGTCTTTGATTTGATAACCCGTCTCCTCCAATGTTTCGCGAATAGCCGCCTCCTCGGCGGTCTCGCTCGGACCGATCATTCCGGCCATTACTTCGATGATCCAGCCGTTGGTGATCGCCGGATCGTCGCGGCGGCGACCGATCAAGGTCGGCACCTTGAATTGTTCGACCAGCACGACCGATCGGGTATCGGTGTTGAACAGCAGCACCGCAACGGCATCGCCACGCTCGAAATTCAGGCGCCGCTGGTCGGCGCTCATTTTCCCGTCGTACTGCTGATGCGAGACCACTATTTCGTCGATTTTGAAGAAATCGTCGAACAGGCGTTTTTGGCTGCGAATTTCGACGCGACGGCGGCCTTGCATCGGATGCCCCTGTCACAGCCTATTGGCGGAGGGAGTGGGATTCGAACCCACGATACGGTTTCCCGTATACACGCTTTCCAAGCGAGCGCCTTCAGCCACTCGGCCACCCCTCCGGATAAGGGAAACGAGCGCAATATAGCGGCAGGGTCTTGAGTTACAACCCGCGCGAAAAATGGCCGTTGCCGCGGCGCAATCCGCGCCAAATGCAAGAAATCCGCAGCACCCCAGCGCTTCCGCCGGCGCACTCGTTCCCCTACATTAGCGGCATGAATTCGCCCGACGACGATTATCTCCTTCGTCCCGAACCGTTGGATCCGCGCCTGACCGAGCGGGTCAATGGCATCGACCAGACCGGCGCCGCAATCGAGACGGCGGTGGTGGTCGAGCGCGCGCTGACGATCTTCCTCAATTCGCAGGAGATCGTGACCGCCATGACCATCAACGACCATCCCGAATATCTGGCGCTCGGCTACCTGCTCAACCAGAACATGCTCAAGGCCGACGACGTCGTCACCGGCGTCGATTACGACGAGGAATTGTCGGTTGTAGTCGTGCGGACGAAACGCAGGACCAATTACGAGAAAAAGCTCAAGAAGAAGGTGCAGACGTCCGGCTGCGCGCAGGGCACCGTGTTCGGCGATCTGATGGAAGCGCTGGAGAACGTCACGCTGCCGCGGGCGGAATTGCGGACCTCCTGGCTCTATTCGCTCACGCACAAGATCAATACGACGCCGTCGCTTTATCTCGAAGCCGGCGCGATCCACGGTTGCGTGCTCGCGGTCGAGGATCGCCCGCTCGTCTATATGGAGGACGTCGGCCGCCACAATGCCGTCGACAAGATCGCCGGCTGGATGTTCAAGCAGCACGTCGGTGCGGCCGACAAGATTTTTTATACCACCGGCCGGTTGACCTCCGAGATGGTGATCAAGACGGTGCGCATGGGCATTCCGATCCTCATTTCGCGCTCCGGCTTCACCGCGTGGGGTGTCGAGCTTGCGCGCAAGGCGAATTTGACGCTGATCGGCCGCGCCCGCGGCAAACGCTTCATCGCGCTGGCCGGTGAAGACCGCATCGTGTTCGATCAGGACCTCGCTCATGTCGAGGACGAAAGCGCCAAGCACCGGCGCAAGGCCGCGGTGCACGACGATTAAGCAGACGCGCGCGTGACTATCCCTCCTACTCTCGGCCTTGTCCTCGCCGGCGGCTTGGCGCGCCGCATGGGCGGCGGCGACAAGGCGCGGCTTCGCATCGGCGGCGCGACTATTCTCCAACGCGTGCTCGCCTGCATCGGTCCGCAATGCGATCGCTCCATTATCAATGCCAATGGCGACCCGGCGCGTTTTGCCGATACCGGCCTGCCCGTCGTTGCCGACAGCGTCCCGGATTTTGCCGGTCCGCTCGCTGGCATTCTCGCCGGCCTCGATTGGGCGGCGGCGCACGCGCAAAACTGCGAATGGCTCTTAAGCGTGCCGGGCGATTGTCCGTTTCTGCCGAAAAATCTGGTGGCGCGGCTGCACGAGGCGCGCCGCGCGGCCGAAACGCCGCTGGCCTGCGCGCGCTCGGGCGAGTGGCGCCATCCGGTCGTCGGTCTGTGGCCGGTCGCGCTACGAGAGGATTTACGCCGCGCGCTGCTCGACGACGATCTGCACAAGATCGAAATCTGGACCGCGCGGCACGGCGTTGCCATCGCCGACTGGCCGGCCGAACCGGTCGATCCGTTCTTTAACGTCAACGCGCCCGACGATGCGGCACGCGCGGCGGAAATTGCCGCCACATACCCGGACGCCTAACCGACCAGTGCCGCATAAGAAAGAAAACCGACTGTCGCGCCGGGCTCGACCGCGGTCACGTCCTCGCCGAGCTCGGCAAGGCCGTCGGTTTCCGTGAGCGAGGTGAGCACGCCGGCGCCGTCCTGCTCGTATTTGACCGCCTCGATCACGCCATCCGGCGCGGCGCGCAATGCGACGCGCACATATTCGCGCCGGCCTTTGCGTTTCTTGTAGGAAAACGTCGCCCGCGCCGGCATTGCGACGAGCGGCTCGGGCAAGGCCCCCGACAGCCGCAACAACAGCGGCCGCACCACGCGGACGAAGGTGACGAAAACCGCCACCGGATTTCCCGGCAGCCCGACGAAGGCCGCGCCGTCCCCACTATTGGCGCCGCGGATCACTCCCATCGCAACTGGCCTGCCGGGTTTTATCGCGACGCGCCAAAATACCAGCCGGCCGATACTTTCAATTGCGCTGCGCACATGATCGGCTTCGCCGGTCGAGACGCCGCCCGAGGTCAGCACCAGGTCGTGATCGGCCGCGGCCGCGGCGAGGGCGCGCTCCAATTCTTTGGGATCGTCGTTCAGGATGCCGAGATCGGTGATCTCGGCGCCGAACCGGCCGATCAAACCTGAAAGCAGATAGCGGTTGGAATCGTAGAGCGCGGCATGCGGCAGCGCCGCACCCGGCTCGACGATCTCGTCGCCGGTCGAGAATAAAGCGACTCGCACGCGCCGATGCACGGCGAGCTTGGTGAGGCCGAGCGCGGCGGCGAGCGCTACGTGCTGCACGGCGAGCCGCCGTCCCGCCGGCAAGGCGATCGTCCCTGCCCGCACGTCCTCGCCGGCATGCCTGCGGTTGGCGCCGCGCTTCAATCCCGGCGGCACGACGACGCAATCGCCTTCGACGCGGCAGTCTTCCTGCATGAACACGGTGTCGGAACCCGTCGGCATCGGCGCGCCGGTAAAGATGCGGATCGCCTCACCCGGCTTGACTGCGTGATGCGCGGCGTGGCCGGCGGCAACCCGGTCGACGACGGTGAGACGCTTCTCGCCATCGGCATCGAGGTCGTCGCCCCGCACCGCGTAGCCGTCGACGGCGGAATTATCGAACGACGGGATATTGACCGGGGCGACAATGTTTTCAGCGAGTACGCGGCCCAAAACTTCGCGCAGCGTCACGGTTTCACGGTCCTCGACCGGCGCGACACGCTCGGCAATCAGGCGCTCGGCCTCGGCGACCGGAAGCAACGGACCGTTGAAGGCGAAGCAATCGTCGCTGAGCTGCGCCATCACATTTTTTCCTGGGACGGCGCGATTTGGTCGGGCGGCAGCGCCTCCGCCTGCAGAACATTTGCGATGGATTCGATATCGTCCAGCATCACGACGGGCACCTGCGCATCTTTCAGCGGCGCATCGGTCGCGATGGCGACAACGCAATCGTCGTCGGGATGAAGAAGCGGCTTACCGACGACGGCGCGATAGACTTCAAGCTTGGGGTGCCGGTGGCGCTTGAATCCCTCCACGATGACGAGATCGACCGGGCTAAGCTTCGCCAGCACGTCGCCGAGCGGCGGCTCGGGCTCTTGCTGCGGTCCTTGGCCCAATTCGTGAACGATGGCCCAGCGCCGGCTCGATACGATGGCCACCTCGCTGGCGCCGGCTTGGCGGTGCAGCCAGGAATCCTTGCCCGGCTGGTCGGTGTCGAATTCATGATGCGCATGCTTGACGGTCGCGACCTTTAGCCCGCGGCGGACCAGCACCGGGATCACCTTGGTGACCAGCGTCGTCTTGCCGGAACCGCTCCAGCCCGCGAGACCGATAATGCGCATGCGTGTCATTCCCGGGCCCGAGCGAAGCTCGGGAGCCCGGAATCCATAACCTCAGCCCTATGAGGCAATCGACTCATATAGGTCCGCCCACTCTGGGTTGGATCGTTCTATCAAATTGACCTTCCATTCGCGACGCCACTTTTTGATCTCCTTCTCACGCGCAATCGCATTTACCGGATCATCGTAACGCTTGAACCAAACAAGGTGATGCACAAGGCAGCGAGAGGTGAACCCGCGAAAGACATCCGTCTTGTGCTGATAGACACGCCGCGCGAGATCATTCGTCACTCCGACATATAATGTGCCATGCTTGCCGCTTGCTAGGAGATAGACATACACAACGGCACCGATCGTGGTTATGGATTCCGGGCTCGCCGCTTTGCGGCGCCCCGGAATGACTAGGCCGGTTCCATGCCCAGCGCACGGATGCGCGCGCGGGTGCCTTCATCGCGCAACACTTCCAAAAACGCCTGCACGGCTGGGCGTCGGCGGCGGGCTTCAAGCAGCAGGAAATCATAATGCTCCGGCGCGATTGGCAAGAAATTAAGCCCGTACATCCGCGCCACCGGTTCGATCGCCACGCCCCAATCGGCACGGTTTTGCGCGATCGCCGCGGCGACGGCGTTATGCGAGCGCGGCTGATTGGCATAGCCGGCGGGCCGCGCACCGCACAGAAGACCGTCGACGAGAACGCGCGTGCCGGAGCCGGCATTGCGATTGACCATCAGGATCGTAGGATCGGCGAGCGCCGTTTTGAGGGCGCTGTCGGCGCTGCGACCCTCAAACCGCGCATCGCCGGGGCGGAAAACAAAGCCCTGCATCCGCCGCCAACCGGGAACGAGCGATAGGCCGGGCGCAAGCAGATGCTTGTTGTAGACGCCGGTCGCCGGATCGACGAGATGGACCGGCGCCAAATCGCATTCGCCGCGGTTTGCCGCATGCACGCCGCCGAGACTGCCGACCGCGATGGTCCGCGCCGCAAAACCGCGCTCGGCCAGCGCTCCGACTACGGTATCGAGCGCGATATCGTGGCTGCCCATGATGACGAGATCGGGTGCGCGCTCGCTCTCGCCGATCAGCGTGACTTCAGCCATCGTGTCGGCATCGAGCGCCGAAGCAAGCGCGTCGATCGCCAAGAATCCGTCGGCCTGCGAGAAGGCGGTGACCGCGCCCGAGTTTTTCCCGGTCGGAAACGCAATCAGACCGTCGCCGCCGGCAACGAGCGAGACCAGCACGAACTCCTCGCGGCCGAGTTCGGAAGCGATCCGCACCGGCACGCGAGCGGTTACGGTTTTCGCGGCTTCGGGCGAAAGCCCTGCGCGAGATCGGATAATCGGCGCCACGAATGCATGAAAAGTGAAAATGGCCGAGGTCGGGAATCCGGGCAGCACGATCAGCGGCTTGTCGCCGATAACCGCCAGGCAGAGCGGCTTACCGGGTTTGAGCGCCACGCCGTGCACGAGGATGCCGGGCTTGCCGAGCCGCGACACGACGCGATGCGACAGGTCGCCCGCGCCCTTCGACGTGCCGCCGCTCAGTACGACGATGTCGCATGAATCGAGCGCGCTGCGCATGGCCAGTTCGAGGGCAAGTTCTTCGTCCGGAAACGCGCCGAACGGCACCGGTTCGCCACCGGCTTCGACAATTGCGGCGGCAATGATCGCGCCGTTGCTGTCATAGACGCCGCCGGGCCGAAGCGGCCGGCCGGGCTCGATCAACTCATCGCCGGTCGAGAGCACGGCGACGCGCGGGCGGCGGACGACGTCGACCGCCGCAAAACCGCACGCCGCGAGCATGCCGATCTCCCGCGAGCCGATCTGCGTGTTTCGGCGCAGCAAAGTTTCGCCGCGGGCGATATCGGAGCCGGCATGAGAGACGAACTGCCCGCTCGCCGCGGCGCGGCGAAGCTCGATCGCCGGCCCGCCCTCAATGAGCTCGGTCTGCTCGATCATCACCACGGCATCGGCGCCGCGCGGGATGACGCCGCCGGTGGCGATTGCCGTGGCGGTGCCGGGCGCCACTTCGATCGCGGGCGCGACGCCGCAGGCGATCACTTCGGCATTGAGAGTAAGCCGCTTCGGCGCGCCGTCGCTGGCGCCGACCGTGTCGGCGGCGCGCACGGCAAAACCGTCGACATTGGAACGGTCGAACGGCGGCGCATCGACCGGCGCAATCACATCGGCCGCGACTACGCGGCCGAGCGCCGCGGCGAGGCTCACGGCGACGCCGGGAAGCGCCGAGCGGTCGATGCAGGCTTCAAAACGCCGGCGAGCTTCCGGCGCGGAAACCACTTCGAGGAATTGCTCCTGCCGCGCGGCGCGCCGCACCGCATCGAGAATGGCCGCGCCGCGCGGGGTCTGTTTCGGATTTATGGCCATGTTGCTGCTAAGACCATGGTCTCACGGCGACTTGCGTGCCTGTTGGAAAACCTTCGCTGTCGGCGGGCACGACGATCCAGCCATCGCTGCGCGCCAGCGCTGTAAATGACAGATAACCGGAGCCGAGCGGTTCCGCCATGCCGCCGGAGCAGCTCACCGGGATGAGTTCGGTAAGCCCGATCGTCGAAGTGACTTTGCGCTTGAGCGCCAGCAACGTGGGTATCGCATCCCCCGCGCCGCCAGCGAGCTTCGCGGTGAGCGGGCGCCCGATCAGGAGCCAAACCGCCAACGCGGCATCGAGGCGGCCGGGAATAAGGAGTACAGGCCGTTCTCCGACGAAGCCGAATGCCGCGGTTTCGCCCGGCGATACGGCGATGCCGTGCGCCTCGACGCGGCCGAGACGCGCCAGCGTATGGACGGCGGTGTCGCGCTGTCCGCTGCCGGTGCCGCCGACGGCAACCACCGCGTCGGTTTGCGGATCGTCGAGCGCGGCCTCAAGCGTGATCGATCGCGCCGTGACCAGACCGCCAGCCTCGCCAGCGACACGAATGATCGTCGCCAGCGCCGCAGCGATCGCCGGCGAACTCGCCTCGCTACCGCGGACGATGTGAATGCGCGGCACGCGAATCGTCACTTCCCCAATTCCCGCGGCCCGCATGACCGCGACGTCGATGGCGCGCATGCGCTCGCCGGCACGGCGCAATAGCGCGTTCGGCATGGCATCACCGCCGGCAGGCAGGACTCCTTCGCCAGGCGCGACAGCAACGACGGCTTCGGCGCGATCGCCGCGCAGCGCAATGGCATCGAGCGGCAGCACGGCATCGGTGTCGCTCGGCAGCGGCTCGCCGACCTCGATCCGCCGCGTCGTCAACGGCAGCGCGACCGGCAGGTATGGACCCGCGTCGGCGAGCGTGGCGGCATTCACCGGAAAGCCGTCACGCAGCGCGATCGGGTGTGGCGGGCGCTCCGACGCCATGACGTCTTCGGCCAGCGTGAAGTTGCGCGCTGTTTCGACCCCGGATTTTTGCGGCTTCACGCTGCCGACACGCGAGTTGACAAGCGCGAGAACCGCGCCGAGCGGCGTTAAGCGTGAAATGCGCTGAATGCTGGAATCTGCGGCCATCGCCGATATGATAAGGACCTTTGGCGGCTTCTACAACTCGGACGAAATGACCGAAAAGACCCTCAATCTGCGCGGCCTCAAATGCCCGCTGCCGGCGCTGCGCACCAGAAAGGCGCTCGGCCAGGCGCAGCGCGGCGATATCTTTATCGTCGAATGCACCGATCCGCTCACCGCGATCGACATCCCCAACCTCCTCAATCAGACCGGCGACACGCTGGAAGAGACGCGCAAGGAAAAAAAGCTGCTGACGTTCCGCATCCGCAAAAAATAGCGCGGGCCAGGCAAGCTTCCTCGTTCTCGCGATGCGCCTTGGCATCCGAGCTATGCTTCAAGCCACGCGCAAGACAATGCAGCGCCGGGAGGCGCCAGGTCGTGGGCCGCGCCACGCGAGCGAATGTTGCCACTCGCTCGCGCTTCGGGCGCGGCGCGCGCCACAGGACAATTCCCTTGCGAGAACCGCCTGCTTCGGGCGCGCGGCGCCTCCCGGCGCTCCACCCGCGGTTCCTGCCGCAGCGGCCGGCCGCCACCGCAAGGAACCGCACTCGCCCCTGCCGCCCGACATCACCCGGACGGCGTCGCTCAGGGCGAGATTTGATTCGCTGTAAAATATAACCGAAACGGAGACCGATGTCAAGACTTTGTCGCTGTACCGGAGACGCGTGTTTTACTCCGCCGCCACCCGGTGCGCCGCAACGCCCTTCGCCTTTACCACCACCTTGATCGCGTCGTCGACGCGATCTTTGGCGTAGCGGATCGCGGTCGGCAGGTCGTCGAGCGGGAAAGTGTGAGTGTGGATCTTGGTCGCGTCGAAGCGCTTTTGCGACATGAAAGCTTCGGCGCGGTGCGTCGCGCTACGCCCTTCGCCGCGGATGCCATAGAGATAGATGTTGTTGCGCACGATATGGGCGACGTCGACCGGCGTTTCGGCGTGCGGGAAGGCGGCGAGGCAGACTTTGCCGCCGCGATTGACCATGCGGATCGCTTCATTGACCGCGTTCGGCGCGCCCGAACATTCGACGACGTAATCGACGCCCTTGCCGCCATTGAGCCGCTTGACCGCTTCGACGGCGTCTTCGTTGCGCACGTTGACGATGTGATCGGCGCCAAGCTCGCGGCCGATCGCAAGGCGGTTGTCGCGCGTGCCGGTGAGGATCACCGGCTGGGCGCCCAGCGCCTTCGCCACGGCGACGCCGAGAAGACCGATCGGCCCCGGCCCGGTGACGACGACGCTTTCGCCGGCAACGAGCCCGCCGAGCTCGGTGAGGCCGTACATCGCCGTGCCCGCGGTCACGACCAGCGTCGCCTCCTCGTCCGACATGGCATCGGGAATGGCGACCAGCGTGTTGATGTTGTTGACCTGATATTCGCAAAAGCCGCCATCGGTGGTGAAGCCGTTGGCGCGATGGCCCTTGTCGACGTCGCCGTAATTGAGCCCGTAGTTGTGGCACGAGGTGTACATGCCCTCGCGGCAGCGCTTGCACTGCCCGCAACCGGCGTGAATCTCGACCGTGATGCGCTGGCCGATGCGATATTCGTCGACGCCCGGACCGAGCGCCGCCACCGTGCCCATATATTCGTGGCCGGGCGTAAAATTCTTGTTGAACGGCTTGCCGCCCTGAATCAGAGCCGGCGAGCCGTGGTCGATGATTTCGAGGTCGGTGGCGCAGATCGCGACCGCATCGATGCGAACCAAAACCTCGGCGCGCTTGGGCACCGGAACCGGCTTTTCGGTGAGCTTCAGCTCCCCGGGATTGCCCAGCACCCACGCCTTCATCGTGTCGGGGATCGGGAAATCCGAGCTCGTTTTCACGCCGGGGCCTTGGTACATCGATGTTTCCTCTTTGGCCGCTTCCCTTCGGCCGAAATGTTATGCCTGCCCGGGGCTTTATAGTCGGTTTCGCCGGTTAACGAAACCGCCTGTCGCGGACAGGCGCCGCTTCCGGCCCCCAGCGACATGTTGCTACTAAACGGCTGTCGGTCGCTTTCGGGGGAATACCGGACATGGCCGAACTTGATGCTGGTTCGCGCCGGTCGTTCGTGACCCGAATGTATGGTCCGGCCGTGCGTTGCAAGAGTTTTCGTCGATCTGGCGGTAAGCGGTCTTGCATCAATGTATCCGGCCTCTGATTGGAGCGTGTCGTGCTCCTGGCCATCATGGATATCAGCGCGCGTGCGATCTCATTAGCGGACAGGCCTCGACTGGGCCATTTGGGTCACCAGTGTTCGCATGCGCCGGGAAGACCGAACCTCCATCTCGTCTCATCCTCTCGCAGACCTCGGCGGGCAAGTGGTATCGATCTGACTACGTCATCGTGGGCTCCTCATTTTGTGCGGCCCCTGTGATCGGCGGCGTAGAATTACGATCAAACAGATTGGACGGCAGCCTCATCGATCTTCCTCGCCTCGAAATTCCGGCTATGGGCCAGAACGCTCCAGGCGATACGGGCGAGCTTGTTGGCGAGCGCGATCGCCAGCACGTTGCGGTGCAGCCGCTTCTTGGCGGCCTCGATCCAGGGCTTGAGCCCGTAGCGCTCCCAGCTGTTCGGCCGGATCAATACAACCCATGCCGCCTGGACGAACAGGACGCGCAGGTAGCGGTTGCCGCGCTTCGATATCTTGCCGAGGATGGTGCGGTCTCCAGTCGATGTCTGCTTGGGAACGAGCCCCAGCCAGGCGCCAAAGTCCCGCCCCTTCGAGAACACTTCGCCACTGCCGATCGCGGCCACCATTGCGCTTGAGATGATCGGGCCGATGCCGGGAACGCTCATCAGCCGCTCGCAACCGGCATCCTGACGCGCGACAGCCTCGATCTCGCTCGACAGCCCCTCGACCCGCTCGTCGAGCTGGCGCCAGTCGCTCGCCAGATCCTCGATGACACGCACCATGCGTGCCGATAGGACGTCGGGAGGAGTGGCGAGGATGCGCGGCAACTCGGCACGCAAGAAGCGCTGTCCCTGTCGTACCGCAATGCCACGTTCCAACAGGAAGGCGCGAATTTGATTGATGATGCCGGTGCGCTGGCTGACCAGTCGTTCGCGCACACGGTGCAGCGCCTGCAGGTCGAGCTGATCGGCGGTCTTCGTCGCCACGAACTTCATCGTCGGCCGCTGCACCGCCTCGGCAATCGCTTCTGCGTCACGGAAGTCGTTCTTCTGTCCCTTCGAGTAGGGTCGCACGTACTTCGCCGGCATCAAACGGGCATCGTGGCCGAGCTCCTTCAGCTTGCGACTGAGATGATGCGCACCGACACAAGCCTCCATGCCGATCAGGCACCGCGGCATGTTGGCCAGACGTGCCTCGACCTGGCCACGCGACCACTTCTGCCGCAGCACGATCGCGCCGCGCTGATCAAGGCCAATAACGTGGAATGAGTTCTTGCCGATATCGATGCCGACTGTAGCGATTGCGGTGATTGGATTCTGAGACATGGCGTGCTCCTTGTCTACGGCGCCCCTGGCCAGCTTCCATCGCTGGCGGGGCAGGAGCACGGCCGGACCATTCCATTAGCGGACATCATGGCCTCGATAGACACCGACAAGTGCCAATCGTAAACTCAGGGCTACGGCGTGATTGGCCGGGCGATCGGTATGACCGGGCAGCGGGTAGAGAGGCGCTTAACCGCCATTCTCGCAGGCGATGTCGCCGGCTACAGCCGACTTATGGGTGCTGACGAAGAGGGTACACTGACGCGCCTCAACGAACATCGGCGCCAGTTCCTGGAACCCAAGATCGCGGAACATCGCGGCCGCATCGTCAAGCGAACAGGCGACGGAATCTTGATTGAATTCGCGAGTGCGGTAGATGCCGCGCGCTGTGCCATCGAAATACAGCGTGGGATGAGCGAACGGAATGAGTTGATCCCACCGGACAAGCGGATCGAACTCCGCGTTGGTGTTCATGTTGGCGACATCATCGCCGAGGAAGGCGATATTTTTGGCGACGGAGTCAACATTGCCGCTCGGCTCGAAAGCATCGCCGAGCCTGGCGGCATTTGCATCTCAGATGACGCATATAGGCAAATTCGCGGCAAGATCGATGCAGCTTTCGAGGATGACGGCGACCAACAGCTAAAGAACATTGCAGAGCCGGTTCGCGTCTACAGCGTTCGCCATGACGGGGCCCCAACACGCCTATCGCTATCGCTACCGGATAAGCCATCTATCGCAGTGTTGCCGTTCCAAAACATGAGCGGCGATCCGGAGCAAGAATACTTCGCCGATGGCATGGTCGAGGACATCATTACCGGCCTCTCACGCATCAAATGGCTGTTCGTCATCGCCCGAAATTCAGGCTTCGCTTACAAAGGCAAAACCATCGATATAAAGCAGATCGGACGCGAATTGGGCGTGCGATACGTGCTCGAAGGTAGCGTGCGCAGAGCCGCGAACCGTGTACGCATCACCAGCCAGCTCATTGAGGCGCAGACTGGCACGCACCTTTGGGCCGAGCGATACGAGCGCCCGCTCGACGATATTTTTGCTGTCCAGGACGAGATCACGCTGAGCGTCGTCGGAGCGATCGAGCCGAGCCTTCGCCAAGCCGAGATAGATCGCACCAAGCGAAAGCGGCCTGATAATTTGGATGCGTACGACTTTGTGTTGCGGGCTCTCCCCCACGCATACGCCGCGATGCCCGACGGAGCCGCGAAGGCCATACCACTACTCGAAAGTGCGCTAGCGCTTGAGCCGGAGTATGCGCTCGCACATGGTCTCGCTGCTTGGGGTCACCACGTCCTGTTCAATCGTGCGGGGATGCACGAGAAGGATCGCATTTCTGCGATCCGGCATGCTCACCAAGCGATCACGCATGGAAGTGGCGATGCCATGGCGTTGACGCTTAGTGGATTTGTCATTTCTATGGTTGAGCATGACCGCGTCGTGTCCGCAGAGGCATTTGAATTGGCCCTGGCCGTGAGCCCCTCTTCAGCGTTCACCTATCTCCTTGGAAGCTGCGCGCTGAGTTTGGCCGGAGAGGCCGAACGGCCCATCGATTGGGGCGAACGTGGGCTGCGCTTGAGCCCACACGATCGGTTGGCCTTCATGGCATGGTTCGGAATATCCCTCGGACATTTCCAACGGGAACGCTACGCCGCAGCGATTGATGCCGCACGCCGAGCGATCCAATCAAACCCCGGTTTGAGCACTCCCCACGTGATCTTCGCGGCGGCGCTAGCAAAGTCGGGGCGAATTGACGAGGCGCGGATAGCAGTGACGCGAGTGCTCGCGCTTCAGCCCAACTTGACCATCAACGGCATGTGCGCTGCGTTTGGGATACCCCGATCCGTTGCCGAGTTGCTGTCCGAAGCCCTGCAGAAGGCCGGCTTGCCGCAATAGGAAATTATCAGTCGCGCTATAATGGCGTCGGCGTATTGGCAGAACCGCTGATCGTTGGTGCGTAATGTCCGTTGT
>CAWAAE010000008.1:0-94514 GCA_963779855.1 uncultured Alphaproteobacteria bacterium
TCGTGCGCGTGCAGCATGGCTTCGTAGATCGAAACCAGCGAGCAAAGCTCGCCCATCAGGCCGACGACCGCAGGGTTTGCGGCGTTGCCGGTGGTTTCGTTCATGCGCTGCGCCAGGCCGGCCATGAAGCGCAATTTGGTGACGTAGCGCGTCTGCGCCTGATGATTGCCGTAAAGATGCGACGGCGTCTTGCGCCACTGGTCGCGCGACAATTCGACATTGCGATAGATGAAAACGCGCTCCCATGGCACGAAGACGTTGTCGAAGACGACGTAAGAATCGCTCTCGTCGAAGCGGCTCGACAGCGGATAATCGCCGGCGCTGCCGGCGCGCGAATAGGGCTTGCGCGGATAAAGCTTCACCCCTTCGGCTGCGACCGGAACGGCGAGGCAATTGGCATAATTCTCGTCGCCCTTTTGCAGCGGCTGGATGCAGCTCAGATGAATGTAGTCGGAGATCGCAGCCCCGGTGGCGAGCTGCTGCGCGCCTTTGATGACGATGCCGTCGTCGCGCTCCTTGACCACGCCGGCATAGAGCGTCGGATCGCTTTGCTGGTGCGCCGGCTTACTGCGATCGATCTGCGGCGGCACGATCGCGTAAGAGCAATAGATGTGATTGTCGCGCATGAACTCGTAGAACGCGACAAGGTTGTCGGCGAATTTTGGTTGCCCGGCGCTGGCAAAAAACTTAGGCGTCGCCGCGTAGCCGGCGAAAAAGCCGGCGACATGATCGGGCGCGCGGCCCATCAGGCCGAAGGTCGCTTCCGCCCAGGTTTCCGAGAACAAGCGCCGCGCGCGTAAATCGGCATGCGTCTTCGGAATTTGCCAGGCGCGGTGTACCGGCGCGCCGGTCTTCGGCGAGACAAACGTCATGCGCTCGCGCAGTTCCGGCGCCGCCGCGATGTCGTAGAGATTGGCGATCGAGCGCGCGGCGCCGCGGAACGCCGGATGCGCGGTCACATCCTTGACCGGCTCGCCGTCGACAAAGACGCGCCGGCCGTCGTTCAGTGAGCGAAGATATTCGGCCCCCGTCCGCATCGGTGTCTCCCTTCCATACTTGAGGTGCATTGTGCCGGGCGCACGGCGGACGGCCATCGCCTTTGCGCTGCCGCAACGTCGCGCTCCGCCTCCCAATCCTTGCCGACGCCCGCACCGGTCGGAAACACCAGCGATTTGATGACGACCGGCACCGCGCCCGAAGTGTCGAGGATGGCGCCGATGTCGATATAGTCGAACTCCTTCAGTTCGAGGCCGTCGATCGAGACGATCGGGTTTTCGAGCTTCAATTCCTCGCAATAATGGATGCCGATCAGGCCGCCGACGTCGCCGTCGCCGGCGAGCACGATGGGATGGCCGTGGGCGAGCACGGTTTCCAAGCCGTCGGCGATGCCTTGGCAAAAATCGTCGAGGCGGCGGAACGTCGCCGAACCGCGCCAGGAAACGAAGACGGCGACCGGGCTTGCGCCGTCGCCGAGATCGAGCCGTTTCAGCGCCGACTTGATCGCCGCGGCGACGGCGGCGGGATCGATGTCGTCCTCGCCGAGCGGCAGATCGGGCGCGATCACCGGCACGTTGCGCAGCGGCAGCGTTTCCAGCGGCGACACGAAGATGGTCGAGCCGGAGACCTGCATCGTATATTGCGAAGCGCCGATCACGGTGGCGCGAATGCGGGCCTCGGGCCGCGCCAGTTGCGGGCCGCCTTTAAGCCGCGCGCGCAATTCCGCCGCGAGCTGCGGGCCGATATCGCCGAAGCTTTTGGCCTCGCCGCCATAAATATATTCGGCTACGCCGCCGGAAAAACTCACGTCGGATATGGCGCCGCGAAACGTTAGCGGATCGAGCCGCAGCAGGTCGGCGCCGCCGGCGCGCGGGCTCCCGCCAGCCATGGCGTCGAACAATTTATCGGCCATCAGCGCCGCCAGCGCGCGCGCCTCTTCTTCCGAAACGATGACGCCCGGCGCGAGCTTGAGCCCAAGCTCCGCGCCGAAACGGCGGCCGGCTTCTTCCAGCCGGACGATGCGGCGCGCCTCGTCGAGCACGATAAGCCGCGCGCCGACGTCGAGCGCGGTGACGCCGATCACCTTGCCGTCGGCGCAGACCGCGATTTTCGCGGTGCCGCCGCCGACGTCGACATTCATTACCGCCGCGCCGCTGCGGATCGAGCGCGCCGCCGCGCCGGAACCGTAGGCCGCCATCACCGATTCCAGACTGTCGCCGGCCGAGACCGCGACCATGCGGCCGGTCTGGCGGGCGAACAATTCGCCGATCGCGCGCGCGTTCTTCCGCCGCACCGCGACGCCGGTCAGGATCAGCGCGCCGGTATCGATCTCGTCGGGATCGATCTTGGCGTCCTTGTACTGCCGGTCGATGAACAGCGCCGAGCGCCTCGGCGTCGATCTCGTCCTCGGCCGCATACGGCGTCAGCAGGATGTCGGACTGATAAAAACTCTCGCGCTCGGTGACGACGTAGCGGGCATCGAGCCGCTCCAGCACGATGCGCGAAAAAACGAGATGCGAGGTCGACGAGCCGATATCGACGCCGACCGAGAGCACGCACAGCTCGTCCTCTTCGCCGAACGTGCGCCCGGTATTGGAGAAAAAAATGCGGCCGCCGGTTTCGTCGCTCATGCGGCCGTCTCGATCGCTCGATGCAGCGAAGACAGCGGAGTCATTGTGCCCTCTCCCCTCGCGGGAGAGGGCGGCATCCTAGGTGCGGCTGGCGCGGTTGGGTGAGGGCGCGCGGCCCGATCCCTCACCCGGTTTTTGTTGTTGCGAAGCCGAGCAGCCCTCTCCCGCGAGGGGAGAGGGCACGCCTGCCGGCGCCCCGTGTCCCGCATTGTCATTCCTTCGGCAGCAGCCCGCGGTAATCGCGCTCGTAATATTCCGCCCGCATGCGGTTCTCGGCGCCTTCCTGCTTCATGCGCTCGGCGTATTCCTGGCGCAGGAACGGATCCTCCATGTAATAGGGGATCGCGGTGCCGCCTTCCGGAATGTCCATCGCGGTGTAATCGGTGTGTTTCTCGCCGGGCGGGCCCGGCTCGCGGCCGGGATTGTGCGGCCCGAACCACGCGGTCAGGCGGAACGGCTCTTTCGATGCGCCGAAATGCTGATGGAACCAGCGCGCGCCGCCGGGCGCCGCCGATACCATGCCGACCGGTTCGTAATCGACGCGCTTGACCTCGGCGGCCTTGCCGTCCTTCCACGGCGTCAGCCCAAGTTGCTCCGGCCAAGTGTAGGTGTAGCCCTTGCCTTTGACGCAGATCAGCACCGCGGCCGAGGTGTGGGCGTGGGCCTTCGAGTAATGGCCGTTCTCGTGCTGGCCGATCCACAAATAGAATGTATTGCCGGTCATGAACGGCTCGACGCGGCGCCAGCCCGGCGAGCGGCGATTGTCGAGCGGCAGATCGCAGTTGACGATGTCGGGAATGAAATTGGTGCGCCGCATGGCGAGCCCGCGCACCGGATCGGGCTCGATATCGTCCTTATATTTGTAAAAGTCGTCGGCGCCCGAGAACCGGTCGCGGAACTGATACGGGCAATCGAAGATCATCTCGACGTTATTGATGAGGTTCATCAGGTTGGGCGCCGTGGTGCCGGCGAGCAGCAGCGCCGGCGCCGAGCTGGCATTGACGATGCGATGCATGGCGTTGACGGGGATCGAGAACAGCGAACCCTTCTGCCATTCGAATACGTGGCGCTTCTCTTCGCCTTCGAGCCAGACTTCGGTCGAGCCGCGGCCTTCGACGACAAAATAGATTTCCTCGTAGATGTGCTTCTCGGGATGAAGCGCGCCGGCGCCCGGCACTTCGACGACATAGGCGCCCCATTTGCCTTCGGTGCCGTGGAGCTGGATGTAGCTGCCGCGTCCGCCCATGCGCGGCCACAAAGCGAGCGGCAAATTCTGCACCTTGCTGACGCCGATATCGCGATAGACCGGAATGTCGTCGGCTTCCATGAACAAGTCGTACGGCGTCTTCGGCCGGTTGAACTTGCCGAAGCCGGCGCGCTTGAAACCCGACGGCTCATGCCAATGAACTTGGCCGGTGATTTCGTGCATCTGTTACTCGATTGCCTGGGCTTTCGCCCCATGTACAATGCGCTCCGAGTGAATGCAATGTCATTGCAACGGGCGCTGCGGCGTCCGCTGTTGTTCGCGTGGAAATCCAGTCATGCCGATGAACAAGCCGCATCTTGAGTTCCATAGAGTCGACATGAGGGAAGGCTGGGCGACGCCGCCCGGCTATCCCTCCGGCATCCAGCAGAAAATCCTGGCGAGCGATCTCGACGAGACGCGCAAGATGGGCAGCCGCACGCGGCTTCTTCGCTTCGCGCCCGGCGTCTACACCACCGCGCCGTTCGTCCACGACCATTGGGAAGAGGTCTATTTGCTGTCTGGCGATCTCGTCGTCGGCAATGACGACAAAGGCAACGGCGGCGAGCCGTTCGAGGCGCCGACCTATGCCTGCCGGCCGCCGGGCGTCCATCACGGCCCGTTCAAGTCCGAGCGCGGCTGCATGCTCTATGAGATTCACTATTAAAAAGGCGCCCGATGGCGACAGCGTAGTTCATCGGGCTTCCGCCGTGCGGGTGACGACGTACGTTGCCATCGAGGCGCTCGGCAGCGCATCTAGCGACGAGGCGCACTACGTCTTGCGGCAGCATGACGGACGATTATGGGTCGGGAACGCCGCCGACCAAAGCGAAAGCGGTGTAGAGGCTTACGGCGTCTCGGCCGCCTATCTGATGTGCGATAAGCTGATCGCCAAAGCTGTCTCGTCATAAGGACGAGACCGCGCCGCCCTGCGGAGACGCCAGGCCTCTCGCGCATAGCGCCGAGGCGACAAAAGCAAGTTTTACCCAGATGGCCGCTGACGGCGATGGTCGATCCGCACGTACAGATCGAGCAAACCGCCAGCGACGCGGGCTTGACGAAGCCACGCTGACCTCCTGAGGCACGCTCGCCGCCCAATGGCTCCTGATACGATCGTTGCGGCAAAACTCGCGCCGTGTTTTGACGTGCGTGATGTCTTCGGTGATCTGCTCGACCAGCGTCAAATGCTCGGCAAATGGCGCCAGGCGGGGGTCTGGCGGGCTATCGATCTTTCGCGTCGCTGCTGTGCACACCGCGATCAAAGCGGCGTCGATCTTATCGTTCTTGGCCCGTTGCAGATGAAACTTCGCATAGGCTCGCACCTGCGCCGGCTGAAAAACAATCACCACGAAACCATCGCGGCGCAACTTGGCGACGACGGCCTGTTCGTATCCGCCGCTCGCTTCAATGCCGACCCGCTTGACGCGATGCTTACACAACCATGCCGACACCTTCATGTGGCCCGCGGAATCGTTGTCGGCCTCAAGCGGCAGACGACCATCCGTGAGTGCGACATCGAGCTTGCGCTTGCCGGTGTCGATTCCGGCACAGATCATGTTATGCTGGTGCATCTTCGTCGACCCTTCCTTGTGATGCGAAGGTTCCTATCCGTGGCCGACGATCTGATCGTCTTGCTACGACCATCAAGCCCAAGGCTACGATGCCGATCGAACCGCCGACCTATGCGTGCCGTCCGCCGGGCGTCCATCACGGAACGATCAAATCCGAGCGCGGCTGCGTGCTTTACGAAATCCACTATTACGACGAGAGCGAAGTAGCGCAAGTACTGCGGTGAATGCGGAGCCGGCAATGTGGAGCAAACAAAGCCCGCCATGCGGTCGTATCTTGCCGCGCGGGCGGATTTTGCGTCGGGTAAGCAAACGCCGCGGCAATTCCTCGAACGCTCGCTCGAATTGCTCGCCCAATGGGAGCCGCGGATCGGTGCCTTTGTCGCCACCGACCTGCCGGGGGCGCGCGCCGCCGCGGAGCAATCGACCGAACGCTGGCGCGCCGGAAAACCGCGCTCGGCGATCGACGGCATGCCGGTGGGCATCAAGGACATTATCGAGACGGTCGATCTACCGACCCAGATGGGCTCGCCGCTGTTCTCCGGCTGGCGTTCGGAAAAAGACGCAGCCAGCGTGCGCGCGCTGCGCGACGCCGGCGCCGTGATCCTCGGCAAGACGGTGACGACCGAGTTCGCGGCCTCCGAACCGCGCGGCACGCGCAATCCATGGAATACCGCGCACACGCCGGGCGGATCGTCGAGCGGCTCGGCGGCCGCCGTCGCCACGGGCATCGTCAGCGCGGCGCTCGGCACCCAGGTGATCGGCTCGACGATCCGCCCGGCGAGTTTCTGCGGCTCTTTCGGCTTCAAGCCGAGCGTCAATGCGCTCAATCGCGAGGGCAGCCACGATTATCAGAGCCAGAGCTGCACCGGAATTTTAGGCGCCGCGCTGGAAGATGTGTGGCAGGTCGCCCATGAAATCGTCGTCCGCGTCGGCGGCGATGCCGGCACGCCCGGTCTGCGGGGGCCGGATTCGCTGCCGCCGGCGGAGAAGCCGCGCCGCCTCGCCGTCCTCGAAACCGCCGGCTGGGACCGCGCGTCCGCCGGCGCCAAGCAGAAGCTCAACGAATGCGTGATGCGGCTCAAATCCGCCGGCATCGAAATACGCACCCGCCACAACGACGACAAGGTGGCGGCGCTGGAGAACGATCTTGTTCATGCCGCCGAACTGTCGCATCGCTGCAACGGCTGGGAGACGCGCTGGTTTTTCCGCGCGATGCGCGACCGCGACGCCGCCAAATTGAGCCGCAACGTCATGGAGCGCGCGCAAAAATACGACGATTTGACGCTCGCCGAGCATCGCGCCGATCTGAAAGAAAGGGCGCGAATACGCGCGGTCCACGCCGAACTCGCCGCCGACTGCGATGCCTGCATCGCGCTCGCCGCGCCAAGCGGTGCGCCGGAGGGACTCGCTTCGACCGGAAATCCGGAATTTGCCGTGCCGGCCTCGCTCCTCGGCGTGCCGGCGTTGTCGCTGCCCTTGTTCGAGGTTGGCGGCATGCCGCTCGGCTTGCAGCTGATCGGCTATTTCGATCGCGACGCCGACGCCTTCGCCATCGCATCGTGGATTACGTCTTCGTTGATGGCGGCGCGGTAAACGGGCGAGAATCGGAAAAGCGGAAAGCACATGCGCACCATCGACGCTTTCAATCATTTTTTTCCCAAGCGCTATTACGACGCGCTGCTTGAGACGCCGGCCGGCGCCAAGGATCTCGGCAAGCGCGTGCGCGGCATTCCGGCTTTGTCGAACGTCGAATTGCGGATTTCAATCGTCGAATCGTTCGACGATTACACGCAGCTGCTTTCGCACGGCCTGCCGCCGATGGAGCGGCTGTGGGGTCCCGACAAATCGCCGGACATGGCGAAGATCGCAAACGACGGTCTCGCCGAGGTCGTCGCCAAGCATCCGAAGCATTTCGTCGGCTGGTCGGCGCTGTTGCCGATGAATGCGCCGGAGGCCGCGGCAAAGGAGGCCGAGCGCGCGTTGCAAAACGGCGCCAATGCCGTCCAGCTCGGCACCAACGCCAACGGCGTGCCGCTCGACGCGCCGGAATTTCTGCCGATCTTCGAAGTGATCGCCAAATCCGGCAAACCGATCCTGCTGCATCCGGCGCGCACCCGCGACATGCCGGATTATCCGACCGAGAAATATTCGAAATACGAAATCTGCAGCGTGCTCGGCTGGCCGTACGAGACCGGCGTGACGCTGGCGCGTCTCATCTTCTCCGGCATCATGGATCGTTTTCCCGAGCTGAAAGTGATCGCGCACCATCTGGGCGGCGTCGTTCCTTATCTCGAAGGCCGCGTCGGCCACTCCTTCGATCAGCTCGGCGTGCGCACCTCGGACGAGGATTACGGCGCGCTTCTCAAATCGTTGAAGAAGCGGCCGTACGATTATTTCAAGGATTTTTACGGCGATACCGCGGTCGAAGGCGCGCGCGCGGCGACCGTCTGCGGGCTGGATTTCTTCGGCGCGGATCACGTGCTGTTCGCATCCGATTGCCCGTTCGACAAGGAAAAGGGACCGGGCTACATCCGCGACACCATGAAGGTGCTGGGCTCGCTGCCGCTGTCGAACGCCGAGCGCGAGAAGATTTATTTCCGCAACGCCGTGAAGCTGTTCGGGCTCGTCACCTGACGCCCTCAAAAACGAAGCGTTTGCCGACCGCTGTCGGCGTCACGGTCTGATCGCCGAATGCATTGACCAGCGCCGTCATGGCGCGCCAACCGGTGCAATGTCCGGCGGCGATAAAGGTCAGGCCGAAGTCGCGCATCGCTTCGACCGTTTCCGGTATGACTTTTTCAGTGGCGCCGGAGAGATGGAACCCTCCCATCACGCAGTACACCGGAACGTCCGGATGCTTCGCGCGCGCGTCCTTGAGCACGTTGACGATGCCGGCGTGCGAACAAGCCGTAAAAACGATGAGGCCTTTGCCTGCCACATTCACGCCCAGCCAGCGCTCGTCTATGATCCACGGGTCCGGCTCCCAGCCGCTCTCGGTTTTGGCGTAATGGAATGGGAGTCCGGTCTCGAACGGGGTCACACGAGGGATTTCCCCGCTCAGGTGGAACATGTCGTCGAGCAGCGCTTGCGGCTCGCGCGTGCTCACGACGCGCGCGCCGTGAGCGGTGAGCTCGGCTACGCTCGGCACATCCTCCATTGGCAGTATCCCGCCGTCGGGCAATTGCCGGCCACGGGAGCGGAACATGTCTGGATGGGCATAGTAGGGGAGGTCGCGGTTCTTGCCGTCGGCGCGGATCAGTTCGATGGCGCGAAGCATTCCGCCGGCATGGTCCCAATGACCATGCGAGAGGACCACGGATTCGACAATCCCGAGATCGATGCCGAGCTGATGGATATTTCGCTCGAAAGTGCCGGCTTCCGGCCCGGTATCGAACAGCACAGTGTGGTTTGCACCGTTCCGATGCGCCGTGATCAGGCATGACAGGCCGTGATTGGCGCAACAAATACATTTTCCGGAAAGTATGCGCATTCCTTTGCGGTGCAAATAGGAAAATTCCGATTCGACATGTTTCGGTACGCTCGACAGGCTATCGGTCGCATTGTCGACCAGAATATGGACCTCCAATCGGTCGATCGGTCGGATGCTGGTCATGACTTCAGTTCCCCCTTATCCACAATCCGCGCGCGCAGCGTGCCGATGCCGCTGATCTCCACTTCGAGCACGTCGCCCGGCTTCATCCATAGCGGCGGCTTGCGGCTATGGCCGACGCCTTCGGGCGTGCCGGTGGCGATGACGTCGCCCGGCGATAGCGCGGTGAAGTCCGAGCAGAACGCGATGATTTGGGGGATCGCATAGATCAACTGATCGGTGGTGGCGTGCTGCACTTCCTTGCCGTTGAGCCGTGTCGAGAGCGTCAGCCGGCTCGGATCGGGAATTTCGTCGGTGGTGACGAGCCACGGACCGAGCGGTCCGGTTGCGGGAAAATTCTTGCCCGAGGTGACGGAGAATTTCTGATAATCACGCACTGAGCCGTCGACGAAGCAGGTGTAACCGGCGACGTGTTCGAGCGCGTGCTCCGGCTTGATGTGCCGGCCGGCTTTGCCGATGACGACGGCAAGCTCGCCCTCGAAATCGAAATTGTCGGAAACCGACGGCCGGACCATCTCGCCGCCATGGCCGACCAGCGTGTCGGCGAAGCGGACGAACATACTCGGCTGTTTCGGCAGTTCACGGCCGGTCTCGGCGGCATGCGAGCGATAATTGATGCCGGCGCAGAGGATCTTCTCCGGCCGGGGAATAACAGGCAGGAATTTTATATCGGCAAGCTTGCGATCGGGCGTGGCGTCTTTCGCCGCCCGGCGCATCGCGTCCATCGTGCCGGCCGCGAGCGCGGCGCGGAGATTCGGCTGGCCGACCTTATCGTTCAAGGTGACTACGCCGTCGCCGCTCACCGCGCCGAAACAGTCTTTGCCGTCGGCGGCGAAACTCAAAAGTTTCATTGTCCAGCTGCCTTTCGCGATTTTTGCGCGCTCGCCTGTTTTGCGTGGGCGCCGCAGTGTAGTGTCCGCGCCATCGACCGCAAGAAGCATGAGGAGTTCAATGACCGATCAGCTGCGTATCACGCTCGCCGACGCCGGGCGCGTGCTGGCGATGGAAGGCCACGGCGATTACGTCGCCGGCCATATTTCGGTGCGGCTTCCCGGAAATCCCGGACGCTTCCTGATGAAGCCGGCCGGCATCGGCATCGAAGAGATGCGGCCCGACAATATCATCACCGTCGATATCGAAGGCGACAAAGTGGACGGCGCGATGCCACGCCACAACGAGGTCTATATCCATTCCGAAGTGTTGCGCGCACGCAGTGACGTGACGTGCGTGATCCACAGCCATCCGATGCACGCCGTGGCGTTCTCCTCGCTCGGCCGGCCGCTCGTCGCCGTGGGTAATTCCAGCGTGTATTTTAGCGACGGCCGGCTGCCGATTTTCTCCGAAACGACCGATCTCATCATCAGTCAGGAGCGGGGCAGGGCGGTGGCGCGCTGCCTTGGGAACAACGGCGCGCTCATCCTGCGCAATCACGGTATCGTCGCCACCGGCGGCAGCATCGAGGAGGCGGTGTGGACCGCCATCAAGCTCGAAAAAGCATGTCAGCTGCAATTGCTGGCGGAATCCGCCGGCGGCCCAAAACTTCTCGCCGAGGGCGAGGACCTCGACAAGAAACGCCGCCGCGGCGCGCGGCCCGATCAGCACAACAACACGTTCGGCTATCTGGTGCGTAAGTGGCGCTGCCTGTGCTGCGGCGAGATCGTGCCGGCGCCGCAGGTGACGGCGTTCGAGAATAAAGATCAGCGCTAATGCGGCGCCGGCTGCTCCGTCGCAGGGTGGCTTTCGCAGCGGTAAATTTTGCCGGTGCGCACCGAGTAATTGTGTGGCGACAGGCATTTGTGCCAGACTGCGGATGAGCCCTCCGGCGGCCCCCTGACCGCTATGGGAACGATTTCACACCAGGGGACGGAAGGAGCGTGGCCATGGATATCAAGGTCGGCAAGCAAGCGATCGCCGAGGCGACACAGAAGCTGAAGAATTGGGGCCGCTGGGGCAAAGACGATCACATCGGCACGCTCAACCAGGTCAGCCCGCAGGACATCGTCAAGGCGGCGAGCCTCATTCGCAGCGGCAAGGTGTTCGCGCTCGGCATTCCGCTCGACGCCCAGGGTCCGCAGAACGGATTGTTCGGCGGCCGCTTCAATCCGATCCATCAGATGCTGGCGACCGGCACCGATGCGATCGCCGAGCGGCAGGACTGGAACAAGATCCGCTACGCCGACGACACGCTGATGCTGTGCGTGCAAGGCGCCACGCACTGGGACGCGCTCGGCCACGTTTTTTACGAAGACAAAGCCTATAACGGCCATGACGCCAAGCTGATCGACTCCAAGGGGCTCAACGTGCTCGGCATCGAGCACTCGAAAAATAAAATGGTCGGACGCGGCGTGCTGCTCGATATCGCGCGGTTTCGCGGCGTGCCCTGGCTGAAGGACGGCGAAAGCATCGCCAACGACGAGCTCGATAAATGCGCCAAGGACCAAAACGTGTCGATCGGCCGCGGCGACTTCGTCCTCGTTCGCACCGGGCAGATGGAGCGCTGCCTCGCCGAAAAGGAATGGGGCGGCTATGCCGGCGGCGACGCGCCGGGGGTGAAATTCGAGAACTGCTATTGGTGCCAGGACAAACAGATCGCGGCGATCTGCACCGATACCTGGGGCGTCGAGGTGCGGCCGAACGAGACCAAGGAAGCGAACCAGCCGTGGCACTGGGTGGTGATCCCGGCCATGGGTCTGTGCATGGGCGAGATTTTCTATCTCAAGGAGCTTGCGGAAGATTGCGACGAGGACGGCGTCTACGAGTTTTTCTTCTGCGGGCCGCCGCTCATTATCACCGGCGGCACCGGCTCGCCGATCAATCCGCAGGCGATCAAATGAATTCACCCTCCCCCTGCAGGGGAGGGTGAAAGGAGTCACCGATGCCCCGCCATCTCAAGCGCGGAATGGACGCAAGCGCGATCAAGGCGGCCGACGCCAAGGTGCGCGAAACGGTCGAGCAGATCCTCGCCGACATCGACGCGCGCAAGGACGCAGCGGTGCGCGATCTGTCGCAGAAATTCGACAATTGGTCGCCGGCTTCGTTCAAGCTGACGCCGGCCGAGGTGGAGCGCGCCATCGGCCAGGTGAAGAAGCGCGATCTCGACGACATCAAGTTCGCCCAGGCGCAGGTGCGCAATTTCGCGAAAGCGCAGAAGGCTACGCTGCGCGATCTCGACGTCGAGACGCTGCCGGGCGTCGTTCTGGGGCACCGGCACATTCCGGTGAATTCGATCGGCTGCTACGTGCCCGGCGGACGTTATCCGATGGTGGCGTCGGCGCATATGTCGATCGTCACCGCGCGCGTCGCCGGGGTGAAGCACATCATCGCCTGCGCGCCGCCGTTTCACGGCGGGCCGCACCCGGCGATCGTGGCGGCGATGCATTTCGGCGGCGCCGACGATATTTTCGTGCTCGGCGGCGTGCAGGCGGTTGCCGCCATGGCGCTCGGCACCGAAACCATCGCCGCGGTCGACATGATCGTTGGGCCGGGTAATGCCTATGTCGCCGAGGCCAAGCGGCAATTGTTCGGCCGCGTCGGCATCGATCTCCTCGCCGGGCCGACCGAGACGCTGATCATCGCCGATGACACGGTCGACGGTGAAATCTGCGCCACCGATCTGCTCGGTCAAGCCGAGCACGGCCCGACCTCGCCCGCGATCCTGATCACTAATTCCGAGAAACTGGCGCGCGACACCATGAGAGAGGTCGAGCGGCTCCTCAAAATCCTGCCGACCGCGGAGATTGCCGGCAAGGCATGGGCCGATCTCGGCGAGGTTATCGTCTGCGACGACGAGGCCGAGATGGTGCGCGAGGCCGACCGGATCGCGTCGGAGCACGTGCAGGTGATGACGCGCGATCCGGATTACTTCCTCACCAACATGAAAAACTACGGCTCGCTGTTCCTCGGCCCGCGCACCAATGTCGCCTATGGCGACAAGGTGATCGGCACCAATCACACGCTGCCGACCAAGAAAGCGGCGCGCTATACCGGCGGGCTGTGGGTCGGCAAATTCCTGAAAACCTGCACCTATCAGAAAGTGCTGACCGACGAGGCCAGCGCCAAGATCGGCGAAGTCTGCTCGCGGCTGTGCATGCTCGAAGGCTTTGTCGCGCATGCCGAACAGGCCAATGTCCGCGTGCGCCGCTACGGCGGCCGCAATGTGCCGTACGGAGAGGCGGCGGAGTGAGACTTTTGGGAACAGCAAGGATTTAGGGGATGAATACTGACGAGATGAAAGGCGCTTTCCCCGTTTCACAAACCAATCCTTTGGTAAGGAATATTCGTTGTCCTCATTGCGGAAAAGTAGGTGCCTTCCACGGCCTTAATGGCGTCACTGACGCCAATTGGAATATTCTTGCGAAGAATCAGTCAGGTCAGCAAATAAACAAAGATGGCTACCACGCAGGAGTAAGAATTTGTCCCAATCCTGAGTGTCATTCAATCGTGATGCTGTCATTCAACGTCCATGACCCATCGAACTTAGTGTATCCATTCGAAATAATAGACTTTGACTCCAGTGGAATTCCACCGGAGATCATCAAGAGTTTTAAGGAGGCACTAATATGCCACGGCGCCGGATGCTATCGCGCCTGTGCACTTATGGTGCGGAGAACTCTTGAGGAGGTATGTGAGGATCAAAAAATCAAAGCCTCAAATTTGAAAGAACGCATTTCCGCATTGGGTTCAAAAATTATCATTCCTAAGGATCTGATTGATGCCGCTGACGAGCTCAGACTTCTAGGAAATGATGCTGCGCATATTGAATCTTCAGGACTACGCAACGATCGGAACGAACGAAGTGGAGATATCGATCATGTTTGTAAAGGAGATTTTGAAAGCGACATATCAATACGCCACCTTGCTTTCTCAACTTCGGGCGTTGAAAAAACCGTGAGGATTTGAGCTATGTCAAATTCCAGCCTCACCCCCCACCTCCTTCGTCCACTCCCCGCGGCTGTGCATGCTCGAAGGCTTTGTCGCGCATGCCGAACAGGCCAATGTCCGCGTGCGCCGCTACGGCGGCCGCAATGTGCCATACGGAGAGGCGGCGGAGTGAGGCCGTCATTCCGGATTGTCGCGAAGCGGCAAGTCCGGAATCCATAACCCCCGCACTGGGAGTATGGATTCCGGGCTCCCTCGCTTCGCTCGGGCCCCGGAATGACGACGGATGACGGATGATGTCATGTCTCTCAACCTCACAAGAACTCCTTCCTTCCGCCTCGACGGCAGGCGCGCGCTGGTCACCGGCGGCGGGCGCGGCATCGGGCTCACCGCGGCCTCGGCATTGGCGGCGGCCGGGGCGCATGTCACGCTTGCGGCGCGCACCAAGGCCGAAATCGAGGACGCCGCGGCGGCGATCCGCGCGCGGGGTGAGCAGGCCGATGCGCTGGTGCTGGACGTCACCGATGTCGAAGCCATGCGGCGCGCGATCGCCGGCGCGGCGCCGTTTCAAATCCTCATCAACAATGCCGGCATGAACCGCCCGGCTTTTTTGCCGGACGTCAAGGTCGAGGATTTTGACGCGATCTTCGCGCTCAATGTGCGCGCCGCATTTTTTGCAGCACAAGCGGTGGCGCGCCGCCTGATCGAAGCAAAACTGCCCGGCTCGATCGTCAACATCTCCTCGCAGATGGGCCATGTCGGCGCCGCGCGCCGCACCGTCTATTGCGCCTCGAAGCACGCCATGGAGGGTTTCACCAAGGCGATGGCGATCGAGCTTGCGCCGCACAACATCCGCGTCAACTCGCTCGGCCCGACGTTTCTGGAGACGCCGATGACAAAACCATTTTTCGAGAACAAGCAATTCCGCGACGAGGTGCTGTCGAAGATTAAACTCGGCCGCCTCGGCCAGCTCGAAGAATTGACCGGCGCCATCGTATTCCTCGCTTCCGACGCCTCGTCGCTGATGACCGGCTCGGCATTGGTGCTCGACGGCGGCTGGACCGCGGAGTGACGGTCATGGACGACGCCGAGCTTAAGCGACAGATCGTCGGCACGTGGCAGCTCGTCTCTGTCGTCTATGAGGATCAGGCGACCAAGCAGCGCACGCCAGTCTATGGCGAGCATCCCAAAGGTATCCAGATCGCGACGCCGGAGGGCCGCTGGCTGGCGCTGATGACCGCCGAGAACCGGCCGGTGCCGAAGACCGATGCGGATCGCGTCCAAGCGCTCAAAACCATGATCGCCTATACCGGCAGCTATCGCGTCGACAACGGCAAGGTCGTCACCAAGGTCGAAGCGGCGTGGAACGAGGCCTGGGTCGGCACCGAGCAGGTGCGCAACATCCGTTTCGCCGGCGACCGGCTTTACATCGAAAGCCCGCCGATGCCGCATCCTAATATGAGCGACAAGACGGTGCGGGTCATCGTAGTGTGGCAGCGTGAGAAGAATGAGGCATCACGCAGTTGATGCAATGGAAGGTGAGGGAGAGAACATGGCACGCATACCGATCATCGATCGCGCCAACATGAACGCCGAGCAGGCGCGCGTGTATGACGTGGCCAAGCAGGCGGGCGGCCCCCTGGGCGGGCCCTACTACGCCTATATCCGGTTGCCGAAATTATTCGAGGCGGCGCAGAACCTGCGCGGCGCGCTGTCTTCCGGACCGCTGTCGCGCCGCGAGCAGCAGATCGTCAACCTCGTCGTGGCCCGGCACTGGAACGCGAAATATCCCTGGTTCGCGCAGGCGCGGGCCTCTCTCACCGTTGGCATCGATCAGTCGATCGTCGACGCGATCAACGCGCGCAAGACGCCGAATTTGCCCGATGCGCGCGAGCGGACATGCTTTGTCGTGTCGAGCGAAATACTGGCGAACAAGCGTCTCAGCGACGCCACCTACACCGCCGCGGAGAAGACCATGGGGCTCGAAAGCCTGGTGGCGCTGGTGGCGACGACCGGCAGCTTTTCGATGACCTGCATAACGGCAGGAACGTTCGGCATCGAGCCGCCTGCCGACAATCCGACGCCGCTCGCGCCTTAAGCGCTGATCGGATAAACCGCCTTTTCGCCTGAGAGCACCCGCGCCACGTCGCTTGCGCATTTGATCTGCAATTCCTCGAGCGACTCGACGGAGTAGAACGCCGTATGCGGCGTGAGGACCACATTGTCGCGGCCGAGGAGCGGGGAGTCTTTTGCCAGCGGTTCGGTGGTCACGACATCGAGCGCGGCGCCGCCGAGATGGCCGGAATCGAGCGCGGCAATAAGTGCGACCTCGTCGATCAGCGGGCCGCGCGCGGTGTTGATCAGGAACGCGCCCTTTTTCATCTTGGCAAAGGCTTTCGCGTTCATCAGGCCGCGCGTCGCCGGCTGTAACGGCGCATGCACCGAGATGAAATCGCAGCGCCCGAGCAAATCGTCGAAGCTTACGCTTTCGACGCCGGTCGCAGCGAGCGCGTCCGCGTTCACGTAAGGATCGTAGGTAAGGACCTTCAATCCGAACGCCTTGGCTTTCGGCGCCAGCGCGCGTGGAATATTGCCGAAGCCGACGAGCCCCAGCACTTGGCCTTCGAGGCGGCGCAGCGGCACGAGCGGCGGCACCTCCCAGCGGCCGGATTGCACCAGTCTGTTGGCAAACGTCACCTTGCGGGCGAGCGCCAGCAGCAGCGCCATGGCGTGGTCCGACACTTCGCGCAGGCAATAATCCGGAACGTAATTAACGGCGATGCCGAGTTCTTTCGCCGCCGGCAGGTCGATATTGTCGACGCCGAGGCCGAAGCGGCCGATCGCCTTGCATTTCTTCAGCTCGCCTAAGAGTTGCCGCGGCAGCCTGGCATAGGTGACGAGCACAGCGTCGGCGTCGCGCGCCACGGCCAGGATGTCGTCGGCGGATGCGCTCTTCGCCATGCGGTATTCGGGATCGAGCCGCGCCAGCGCCTTTTTGGCGGGGTCGAGCGACGGAAACGGGCTGTCGGTGACGGCGATCAGGGTACGGGGCATGGGAGACTCCGAATTCTCTTAAAGCGTCAAGCCCGGCAATGACGACTATAGAGCAAACACCTGCGGATTGACGCAATTCGGCAATCTATGCCCGCCCAACAGCGCCAGGATGTTGTCGACCACCATATTCGCCATTGCCTCGCGCACTTCGGGTGTGGCGCTGCCGAGATGCGGGGTGAGCGCCACGTTCGGCATTTTCGTCAAAGCCTTGGCGATCTTGGGCTCGTGCTCGAACACGTCAAGGCCGGCGCCGGCGATCTGCCTGGTCTGCAGCGCGCGCACTAATGCGGCTTCGTCGACGATCGCGCCGCGCGCGGTATTGATGAGAAACGCGGTTTTCTTCATCAGCCGCAGCTGGCGTGCGCCGATCTGATGCCGCGTTGCCTTGTTCAGCGGCGAATGGATCGAGACGAAATCGGATTCGCGCAGCAATTGGTCGAGCGGCACATAAATGAGGCCGGCCTCGCGCTCCTCATGTTCCGGTTTGCGCCGGGGCGTCGAATAAAGAACCCGCATCGAGAAACCCTGAGCGCGCCGCGCCACCGCCTTGCCGATCAAGCCGCCGCCGCCGATGAGCCCGATGGTCTTGCCCCAGACGAAGGATCCCATCAGGTGCGCCGACTGGCCGCCGGGAAATTTTCCGGCGCGCGCCATCCGGCCGCCCTCCAGCATCCGCCGCGCCACCGCCAGCATCAGGCCGAAGGTGAGGTCGGCGGTCGCTTCGGTGGTGAGCGGCGCCGTCACGGTGACGGGAATGCGCCGCGCCGTCGCCGCCACGACGTCGATGTTGGACGGCGTGATCGATTGCGCCGCGATCAGGCGCAAGTTCGGATTGGCCATGATGACGTCGCGATCGATCTTGTCGTGCAACAGGCAAAACAGAATGTCCGCCTTGCGCACGGCGCCGATCAGCGTGCGTTTGGGAATGATGCGGCTGGAATCGGCAAACAGCGCCACTCTCGCCACCGCGCGCAAACGCTTCAGCGCCTGCTCGGAAACCGGCTGCGTCACAAATATGCGCGGACGAGCGGAATCTTTAGCCATCAGGCGAGCCATCGCACCACGCCGGCAACGCCATCGACCGCGACCTGGGCGCCGTCCGGAATGCGCCGCGTCGCGTCGAGCACGCCGAGCACCATCGGAATGCCGCGCTCGCGCGCGAGCGAGGCCAGATGCGAGGTCGAGCCGCCCAGTTCGGCGACCACGCCGCCGACCCGCGGCAGGATGTGGGAGAGCGCCGGTCCGGCGACGCGGGTGACAAGAATGTCGCCCGGCGCGACGCGGGTCAGTTCGCATTCGCAATTCACCACCACGGCGCGGCCGGAGCCCCAGCCGATGCCGGCGGGATGGCCGTTCAGCCCAGGATGCTTGAGCCAGATTTCGTCCGGCACCTGCGCCGGCGCGACATGCAGCGGCCGCGCCTGCAGGAGCCTGAAGCCTTCCTCGTCGAGCGCCCATTCGATCTCGACCGGCATGCCGAGCACCTGTTCCGCCTTGCGCATCAGCCGGCCGAGCGCCGTCGCTTGGCCGGCTTCGAGGCACGGCGCGCGCGCGAGTTCGTCCGGCACTGCCTGCGGCAAAGTCCCGGCGTGCCCGCAAGCTTCGCGGTGATGCTTGCGGCCGGGTTCGTTCGAGCGCACGAAACCGTGGCGGCTGAGCACGATGCGGTCCGGCACGACTTCGCCTTGCGCGATCGCCGAGCCGAGGCCCCAGGTGGCGGAAATGAGCATCTGGCCGTCGGCGGTTTCGCTTAAACCCCCGCCCGAGGCGCGCGCGGCGACCAGCGGCTGCACCAGCACCGCCATCGCGGTGCCGGCGGGATTGAGCCCGTGTTGCGCCATGGATCGCCGGGCGGTTGTGGTCCACAGCGCCGCCCAGCAGGCGCGCAAGCTGGTGAGGAATTCGCTGTCCTCGCGCACGCCGAGAAAGCTCTCGAACTGGCCGGCGAAATTCGATTCCGCACGATCCTCGATCAGCGACGAGGAGCGCACCGCCGTCGGCTTGTCCGCCGCCCACCACGCCGTGAGAACGTCGGCGAGCAGGTCTGGCGCGAAATCGCTTTGATAGAGCTTCAGCCGGATCTCGACCGCGAGCCGGCGCTGCGCCGGCTGATCGGCGTTAGAATAGGCGGCGATCGCATCGGTGAGTTCGAGATGTTGGATTTGCCGCCGGTAGGCATCGGCCGCGATGCAAAATCCGCCCGGAGTCGGCAGGCCGGCCTGCGCCAGCGCCGCAAGGTTCGCCGCCTTCGGCCCGACGCGGTCCGGCGCGGTCGCGGCGGGGGAGGAGAGGGGGAGAATGAAACGCATCGTACGAAACTCGTCGGACCTGATCGCCGCGCACTCCCTCTCCCCGCGTGCGGGGAGAGGTGAAAGTCATCTCACATGGTCGCCGTATCCGGGCAGCGGATCGACGACGGTGATCTGCTTGACCGGGAAATTCGACACGATCTCGATATCGTTCTTGCGCACGATCAGCATTTCCTCGATGCGCACGCCGTAGCGGAATTGCTTGCCGTGCTGCGTCTCGAGCGCAAAGGTCATGCCCTCTTGAATGTCGACCGGATGATCGAGCGACCAGATACGCGAGATCACCGGCGGATCGTATTGAGCTAAGCCCAGCCCGTGGCCCCAGAGATTGGCGGCGGCCTGGTCTTCGTCTTCGTAGCCCCAGGTTTCCATCGCCGAGGGCCATTTCAGCGCGATGTCGCGCGTGGTGGCGCCGACCTTCACCGCGCCGATCGAGTCATAGAGCCATTTGAGCGCGGTCGCGTAGGTGTCTTTCTGTTCCTGGCTCGGCTCCTTGCCGACGCAATAGGTGCGGTAATAGCAGGACTTGTAGCCGTTCCAGGTCAGCGCCGCCAAATCCATGAACACGATGTCGCCGGGCTGGATGATGCGGTCGGAGAAATTACGCCAGTTCGGCCAGGTGTTCGGTCCCGACGAGACGATGACGTCTTCGACGTCCTCCATGCCGGGAATGTTGTAGAGATATTGCATCAGATGCGCGGTCACCTGGTTTTCGGTGATGCCGGGGCGCAGGAATTTCATGCATTCCCAATGCGTCGCGTCGCCGATGGCGCCGACGATGCGGAAACATTCCTGCTCGTCCTCGTTCTTGACGGCGCGCGCATCCATCATCGCGCTCATGCCGTCGGTCCAGTTGACGTTGTTGTCCTTGAAAATGGCGATCATGTTGATGTCGATGAAGTCGACGCCGAGTTTTTGCCCGGCGACGCCGTTCTCCTTCATCGCCTGCAAAACCGCCTTGGTGAATTTCGTCACTTGCTGGGTCGACGCGGGCCCGGCCGCGCCTTTGATCCAGGCGAAGGAGTGGCGCACGTTCGCCTTCGGAATCCACGGCGAATGCTTTTCGATCTGGAAGCCGAGGTCGCCCTGCTCGAACAGGATCGGCGCGCCGTCGCCGCACAGCATGGCATAGCGCAAGCCCGGCTTGAGCCGGTTCCAGCCGGGGGTGAGCGTGCCGGTGAGATAGCGGACGTTCTCGTCGTACATGCACAACAGCGCGCCAAGGCCGTGCTTTTTCATCATCGCGCGGGCCCGCTCGGTGCGGTATTTGCGCAACCGGTCCCAATTGACCCGCTGCTGCCAATCCATCCCGGCGATGCCGAAATTCGCTCCCATGACGTTCTCCCACTCCTCGCTCTACGCGATTGCAAACCCTGCCCACCTGTGTCCGAAAAAACCTGACACCGCAAGATGGCCGGGCGATTTCTCAGACGAGTTTCCGCTGCGATTTGAAGCCACAGGCCAAGACATTAAAATTGGTCTTGACGGGGGCACGACGTGCAGGATTGCGCGGCGTACCCACGCGGGGGCGGCAGATTACGGCCGTACCCCGATCCTTAATTAAGGGGCCAGACGACGATCGGCCTCACGCCTTGAACTTCACCACCTTCTGCCGCTGCTCGCCCAAGCCGTCGATGCCGAGCGTGACCACGTCGCCGGCTTTTAAAAATTTCGGCTCGGGCTTCATGCCAAGCCCGACGCCGGGCGGCGTGCCGGTGATGATGACGTCGCCCGGCTCCATGACGAAATATTGCGAGCAGGCCCAGACGATGTGCCGGCAGTCGAAGATCATGGTCGAGGTGTTGCCGCGCTGCCGCTTCTCGCCGTTGACGTTAAGCCACATGGCAAGCTTCTGCGGGTCCTTGATCTCGTCCTTGGTGACGAGCCACGGGCCGAGCGGGCCGAACGTCTCGCAGCCTTTGCCCTTGGTCCATTGCCCGGCGCGCTCGATCTGGAACACGCGCTCCGATACGTCATTGGCGAGGCAATAGCCGGCGACGACGTCGAGCGCCTTGTCTTTGCTCAGGTAGCGGGCGCGGCTGCCGATGACGATGCCGAGTTCGACTTCCCAGTCGAGCTTTGAGGAATCCTTCGGGATCATGGTGTCGTCGTTCGGTCCGCAAATGCACGACGGCGCCTTGTTGAAAACGATCGGCTCCTTCGGGATCTGCATGCCGGCTTCGGCGGCGTGGTCGGAATAATTCAGCCCGATGGCGATGAAATTGCCGACCTTGCCGACGCACGGTCCGATCCGCGGCTTGCCTTTGACGAGCGGCAGCTTTTCCGGCTTGAGCTTGCGCAGCTTGTTGAGGCCGGAAGGCGCAAGCGCATCGCCCGATATATCGGACACGACTTTCGACAGATCGCGGATTTTGCCCTGGGCATCGATCATGCCGGGTTTTTCACGACCGGGTGCGCCGTAGCGAACGAGTTTCATGGATAACTCCTTGGACTGGTGATTTTGGAAATCCGTTTAGAACGCGCCGGGGAATCGTCCCCCGTCGATGAGAAGATTCTGTCCGGTGATATAGCCGGCTTGCGCCGAGCACAAAAATGCGCAGGTCGCGCCAAACTCATCGGCTGTGCCGAGGCGTCGCGCCGGAACCGAACTCGATGTTGAGCGCCAAGGCATCGTCGTAGCTGGTGCCCCTTTTCTTCGCGGTCGATTCGACGTTGGAGCGGAAGCGGTCGGTGTCGAATATTCCAGGCAGCATGAAATTGATGGTGACGTTGGACGCGGCGACCGAGCGCGCCACGCCGGCAAGGAAGGCGGTGAGACCGGCGCGCGCGCCGGACGACAGATCGAGCCCGAACAGCGGCATTTTCACCGAACCGGACGTGATGTTGACGATGCGGCCGAATTTCTTGGCGATCATCGAGTTCGATCGCCTTCTGGATCAACTCGACCGCAACGATCATGTTGGCAGTGACGCCATCGAGCATCTTCTGCCGGTCGAGCTCGCGGAAATCGCGAAACGGCGGCCCGGCATTGTTGTTCACCAGGATATCCGGCTCCGGACAGGCGGCGAACAGCGCTTTCTGGCCGTCGGGCGAGGCGACATCGCCTAAGACCGCAATCACCTTGGCCCCGGTCGTCTTGAGTTCGGCCGCCGCGGCGGCGAGGTGTTCCTGGTTGCGGCCGTTGATCACCACCTCGCAGCCGGCCATGGCCAGCGCCTTGGCGCAGCCGAGCCCGAGCCCGCGGCTCGAGGCGCAAACGATCGCCTTGCGGCCGGCGATTCCGAGGTCCATCCCTAGGCTCCGTCTTGTATTGCTACGGCTTCGCTCAATCGCGCGACTGTTCTCGTAACTGAATGCGCATTAGTCAACGGCTGAATCCGCCAACGGTTTTCCGTCATATGCCACTCCTTCCGGATGCATCGCTCGTCGAACTTGCGATGATCGTCGCCTTGGCGGCCTTCTCGGCCGTTACCGGCGGCGTCGCGGGGTATGGCACCGGCGCCCTGATGCCGCTCATCCTGGTGCCGATGGTCGGGGCCGCGCCGGTGGTGCCGATCATTGCCATTTCGGCGATGTTCACGAATTCAGCGCGCGTCCTGGCGTTCCGCCGCCTGCTCGATCCGCGCCGCGCCGTGATCGCGGTCATTTTCGCGCTGCCGACCTGCGTGCTCGGCGCCTGGCTCTATACGCTGCTCACCGGCCGCGGCGCCGCCTTGGTGATCGGCACGAGCTTGATCGCGACCGTGCCGTTGCGGCGCCTCCTCAAGCGGCGCGGCCATCAACTCGGCGAAAAGGCTTTTGCCGCCGCCGCCGCCGGCTGGGGCGTCGTGGTGGGCGGCACCACCGGCGCCGGAGTGATCCTGCTCTCGCTCCTCATGGCGACGGGTCTCGAAGGCGCCGCCGTCATCGCCACCGACGCGGCGGTGTCGATCGGCATGGGCGTCGTCAAGATTTCAGTGTTCGGCGCCGCGGGCGTGCTCACGCCGAAAGTGATCGTCATCGCGCTGTTGATCGGCGCCGTCGCCTTCCCGTGCACGTTTTTGGCCAAGCTCCTCGTCGCGCGCATGCCGGTTCATGTGCACACCGCGTTGCTCGATGCCGTGGTCATTATCGGCGGCACGGTGATGATTTTCGGGGCGCTGCGGCATTAGAACGCTCGGTTCCCGGGCGCAACACAGCACGGAGCGCAGCGACGCGATGCACTGCAGAACCGGGATCGTCGCAAATTCTGAGTTCTTAACGATCCCGGATCAGCGGTGCACCGTTGCACGCTGCACCGCGTCCGGGAAACGCAACTCAGCTACGGCCACTTCACCACCGGCGGCATCGAAGACAGGATTGACTCGACATTGCCGCCGGTGCGCAGCCCGAAAATGGTGCCGCGGTCGTAGAGCAGATTGAATTCGACGTAACGGCCGCGGCGGATGAGTTGTTCCTCGCGCTCGGCCTCGGTCCAAGCCTTGGTAAAATTCCGGCGCACCAGTTCGGGATAAATGCCAAGAAAAGCGCGGCCGACGTCCTGGGTGAAGGCGAAATCGGCGTCGAAATCGCCGCTATCGAGCCAGTCGTAAAAAATGCCGCCAGTGCCGCGCATCTCGCCGCGGTGCTTCAAAAAGAAATATTCGTCGCACCATTTCTTGAATTTGTCGTAGGGCGCAACGCGGCTGTGGGCATCGCAGGCGGCCTTCATCGCGGCGTGAAACGTGATCGTGTCGGGATCGTCCTGATTGCGCCGGCGGTCGAGGACGGGCGTCAAATCGGCGCCGCCGCCGAACCAGGATTTGGTGGTGACGACGTAGCGGGTATTCATGTGCACGGCGGGCACCTGCGGATTGTGCGGATGCGCGATCAGCGAAATGCCGGTGGCGAAAAAGCGCGGATCGTCGGCGGCGCCGGGAATTTCCTTGCGGAATTCGGGGGCGAAGCTGCCGAACACAGCCGAGACATGGACGCCGACCTTTTCGAACACGCGGCCCTTCATCATCGCCATGACGCCGCCGCCGCCGGGCGAGCCGGTGTGGTCGGTGCGGCTCCACGGCGTGCGCTTAAATCGGCCTGGGGGGCGGTCCGCCAGCGGGCCGCCGGCGGGCAGGTCATCTTCCACTGCTTCGAACGCCGTGAGAATGCGGTCGCGCAAGTTCGCGAACCAACTCGTTGCGGTCTCTTTGCGCTCTTCGATATCCATGGTGCGCCAGAAGGTTAGCTCTTACGATGCGGTGGCGCGAGAATGTCATAAAAACGCGCGAATATGTTGATCCATCGCACTCGCAGACCCGAGATTCGTCATGCCGCCTAAATTTCCTCGACGCCGCCTTACCCGCCGCCGCCTGATCGGCGGCGCGGCCAGCGCCGGCCTTGCCCTGATCGCGGCGCCGGCGATCGTCCGCGTTGCCGTGGCGCAAAGCTGGCGTGCCGGCAATCCGTTCAGCCTGGGCGTTGCTTCCGGCGCGCTGCGGCCGGACGGCTTCGTGCTGTGGACGCGGCTGGCGCCCGATCCGCTGTCGGACGATCCGGAGAACCCCGGCGGCATGAGCGGTGGCGACGTGACGCTGCGCTACGAAATCGCGTCCGACGAGGCTATGGCAAAGGTCGTACGTCGCGGCGAGGCTACTGCGGAACACGCCTTCGGCTATTCGGTGCATCTCGACGTTGCCGGCCTCGAGCCCAGCCGGCCCTACTGGTACCGCTTCTCAAGCGGCGATGCGACGAGCCCGGTCGGACGCGCAATCACGCTGCCGGCGGCGGGCGCTGCGCTCGATCAGATGCGCTTTGCCTACGTTTCCTGCTCCAATTACGAGCACGGCTATTTTTCCGCGTACCGGCATCTCACCGAAGAAAATCCGGAATTCGTGCTTTTCCTCGGCGATTACATTTACGACAACGTCACCGAAAATCGGCCGATCGTGCGCCGGCACTCCGACGGGGTCGATGCAACAACCTTGCCGACCTATCGAAACCGCTACGCGCAGTATCGGCTCGACCCGGACTTGGCGCGGCTGCATGCCCAAGTGCCGGCTTTGGTGACCTGGGACGATCATGAGGTGCAGAACGACTACGCCGATAAATGGTCGGAATATTTTGAAGATCCGGCGCAGTTTCTCCTGCAACGGGCGGCGGCCTACCAGGCGTTCTACGAGCACATGCCGGTGCGGCCGATCCTGTCGCATCCCGAAGGACCGCTGATGCGGGTCTATGATCGGTTCAGCTTCGGCGATCTCCTTGAAATTTCGCTCATCGACGGCCGTCAATATCGCTCGCGCGAGGCCTGTTACGGCCCACCGAACAAGGGTGGCGGACATCTGGAGACCAATATCGGCTGCCCGGAGCGGCTCGCGGCCGGCCGTTCGATGATGGGTTTCGCACAGGAAGCATGGCTGTATTCCGCGCTGGCAAATTCCAAGGCGCAATGGAATTTGATCGCGCAAGACGTGTTGATGGCGCAGTTGCGGGAGAAACAGGACGGCGTCGACGCCTTCTGGACCGACGATTGGGACGGCTATCCGGCCAATCGGGCGCGGCTCTTGCAGCACATCCATGACACCAAGGTGTCAAATCCCGTCGTCGCATCGGGCGATATCCATTCCTTCTTCGCTAACGATCTGAAACTCGATTTCGACGACCCGAATTCACCGATTGTCGCGACGGAATTCGTCGGCACTTCGATCTCGTCCTATGGGCCGCCTTACGATCTGATCGCGCAAACGCTGCCGGACAATCCGCACGTCCACTTCTTCGAGAGCCGGCGGCGCGGTTATGTCTGCGTCGATTTGCAGCGCGACAAGATGCAGGTGCGCATGCGGGTGGTGTCCGACGCGCACGATCCCAAGGCCACCATCGCGACTTTGAAGACTTACGCGATCGAGAGCGGCCATCCCGGCGTGGTGGAGGCTTAAGCTATCCTCCCGATCTGCCGTAGCGCTTCGCCGGCGACCATGGCGGCGGCGAGTGCGACATTGAGCGAACGCAGGCCCGGCCGCATCGGAATGACCAGCCGGGCATCAGCCGCCGTGTGGACCTCTTGCGGCACGCCCACGGTTTCGCGGCCGAACAGTAGAATATCGTCGGCCCCGAAGCGGCAATCGAGATAGGATATCGTCGCGGCGGTCGTGAGCAGCACAAGGCGATGGCGTTCCTGCCGCCGCCAAGCTTCGAATTCCCGCCATGAACGATGCCGCACCAGTGCGACGGCGTCGAGATAGTCCATCCCGGCGCGGCGGAAAGCGCGATCCGAAGCGGGGAAGCCGGCAGGCTCGATTATATGCGCGTCGATGCCGAGGCAAGCGCACAGCCGCAACACCGTTCCGGTGTTTTGCGGGATGTCGGGCTCGTACAGCGCGATGCGCAGTGTCATGTCGGGGCGGCAGGCGACGTTCGACGGCGATGCGCAGTTGGACGGTTCAGGCCGGGGAAAAGGCACATAAGTTGCATTGTGGGTGTCGATGCGGCCACACTTGCACTATCGCGGCAAGGGTGCCAATAAAACGCCGCCGGAATGCGTCGCCTCGGACCGTCCCACGGCCGGAGGCGACCGGTTCTTCCGCCGCCTGAACCCCCTCCCTATCCTTCCCCGCTTGCGGGGGAGGGCGGAGGGGGCAGCGGTTTGCAGCGCGGACGGGGCGACCGGTCAGACGTAAGAGGGTCGAGGCTGTGATAGCAATCTCAACGGCGGAGCCCACACGCCGGGATTTCCTTTCCATTGCAACTGCGACTGCCGGTACTGCGACGGATCGGCGAAGCGTCGCCCAATCAGGCATATAAGGTTCGACTATGAGCGGACATTCGACCTATCAGCCGCAAAGCCCCTTCATGCAATGGCTGGAGCGGCGGCTGCCGATCGCGAGCCTCGTCTATTCCTCCTTTATCGCTTATCCGACGCCGCGTAATCTGAACTATTGGTGGACGTTCGGCGGCATTCTCACCTTCATGCTCGGCGTGCAAATCGTCACCGGCGTCGTGCTGGCGATGCACTATACGCCGCACGTCGATTACGCCTTCAATTCCGTCGAAGGCATCATGCGCGACGTGAATTACGGCTGGCTCCTTCGCTACCTGCATGCGAACGGCGCTGCGTTTTTCTTCCTCGCCGTCTACGCCCACATCGCGCGCGGCATGTATTACGGCTCGTACAAGGAGCCGCGCGAGGTGTTGTGGATCCTCGGCGTCATCCTGTTCCTGCTCATGGTGGCGACCGGTTTCATGGGCTACGTGCTGCCATGGGGGCAGATGAGCTTTTGGGCGGCTACCGTCATCACCAACTTGTTCTCGGCAATCCCCGGCGTCGGCGGTTCGGTCGTCACCTGGCTGTGGGGCGGTTACGCGGTCGGCAATCCGACGCTCAATCGCTTCTACTCGCTGCATTACCTGTTGCCGTTCGTCATCGCCGGCGTGGTCGTACTGCACGTCTGGGCGCTGCACATGGTCGGACAGAACAACCCGACCGGCGTCGAGCCGAAGACCGAGAAGGATACGGTGGCGTTCACGCCCTATGCCACGGTGAAGGATGCCTTCTTCATCGGCTTGTTCTGCATCGTCTTTGCCTGGTTCATCTTCTACATCCCGAACTATCTCGGCCATTCCGACAATTATATTCCGGCCAATCCGGGCCAGACGCCGACACACATCGTTCCGGAATGGTACTATCTGCCGTTCTACGCCATTCTGCGCGCGATCCCGAGCAAGCTCCTTGGCGTGACGGCGCTCGCCGCGTCCATCGTCGTTCTCGCCTTTATGCCGTGGCTCGATACTTCGCGCGTGCGCTCGGCGAATTATCGGCCGCTCTACCGGCAGTTCCTGTTCATCTTCTTCGCTGCCGTGGTCGGGCTCGGCTATCTCGGCTCGCAGGAGCCGGTCGGCGGTTACGTGATCGCGGCGCGGTTCCTCACGGCCTATTACTTCGCGTTCTTTTTCATCATCCTGCCGCTGTTGGGCCTGTTCGAGCGGACCAAGCCGCTGCCGAACTCGATCTCGGAATCGGTGCTGCACGAAGCTGATCCGGTCGGTGCATCGGCGCCGCCGGGCGCGCGCGGTTAGGGAGGCCCGGCCAATGAAAATCTATCGCAGCATCATTTTGGCCTTCACGCTGGTGGCGTCGCTCACCGGGGTGGCAAAATTGGCGTCGGCGCAGGAGGCGGACGCGCCGCCACGGCTGCATTGGTCGTTTTCGGGCCCGTTCGGCACCTACGATCCGGGGCAGCTGCAACGCGGGTTCAAGATCTATCGCGAGGTCTGCTCGAGCTGCCACAGTCTGAAACTCTTGGCGTTCCGCAATCTCGCCGATCCCGACGGCCCCGCCTTCACCGAGGCGCAGGCGACGGCGATCGCGGCTACTTTCCAGGTGACCGATGGTCCGAACGACCAGGGACAAATGTTTCAACGGCCGGGCAAGATTTCCGATTATTTCCCGCCGCCGTTCCCGAACGACGAAGCCGCCCGCGCGGCGCTCGGCGGCAAGCTGCCGCCGGATATGTCCGATCTCGCCAAGGCGCGCAGTTACGAATGGGGCTTTCCCCAATTCGTCTTCGACGCATTCATCATGTATCAGGAGGACGGGCCGGACTACATCCATGCCATCCTAACCGGCTATGCCGATCCGCCCGCCGGCTTCGCGCTGCCGCCGGGCGGGCAGTACAACAAATATTTCCCCGGCAACGCCATCGGCATGCCGAAGCCGTTGAGCGACGGCCAAGTCGAATACACCGACGGCACGCCGACAACGGTCGACCAGTACGGCCGCGACGTCGCCGCGTTCCTGATGTGGGCGGCCGAACCGAACCTCGATGCGCGCAAGCGGCTCGGCTTCCAGGTGATGATCTTTCTGATCGTGTTCACCGGCCTCCTCTACTTCACCAAGAAGCGGGTCTGGCACGCCGTGCTGCACGATCCGGATTTGGCGAAGCCGCGCGCCGGGTGAATATAAGAGCTGAGCCAAGCCGGCGGCCGTGGGGCCTCTGCCAATGACCAGTGTCGCGCTCGAGAACGATCTCAAGGCTGCAATCCGTACCATTCCGGATTATCCCAAGCCCGGGATCATGTTCCGCGACATCACCACGCTCCTTGGCGATGCGCGGGCCTTCCGCCGCGCCGTCGACGAACTGGTGCAGCCCTGGGCCGGCGGCAAGATCGACAAGGTTGCCGGCATCGAGGCGCGCGGCTTCATTCTCGGCGGCGCCGTCGCGCATCAGATTTCGTGTGGCTTCGTGCCGATCCGCAAGAAAGGCAAGCTGCCGTTCAAGCGCGTGAGCATCGGCTATTCGCTCGAATACGGCATCGACGAGATGGAAATGCACGAGGACGCCCTCGTCAACGGCGAGCGGGTCATCCTGGTCGACGATCTCATCGCCACCGGCGGCACCGCGGAGGCAGCGGTCAAGCTCTTAAAGCAGGTCGGCGCCGATGTCGCCGCCGCCTGCTTTATCATCGATCTGCCGGAACTGGGCGGCGCCGACAAAATCAGAAAGCTGGGCGTGCCGGTGCGCACGCTGGTCAGCTTCGAGGGGCATTAACAGGGCGACTTGTGTCGGGGAGAGCCGGTTTTAGCGGGCCTGCCGAAGCGGTTCTTTCATGCCGCTGCGGAGCGAGGATTCGAGCTCGCCGATCAGCAGCCGCAGTTCGAGATCGCGAAATTGCGCGAAAATCCCGCCGATCCAGCTATGCACTTCGGTCGGCCCGCCGGGTTGACGCGACATGTAGGTGGAGAACGAGAAGCCCGGTCGGTCGATGACGCCGCGCACGATCGGCGATAGGCGCGGGACGTGGATGACGCCGCATTCCGGACGCGTCGGCGGAAAATCCTGTGGAACGAACATGAAGGCCGCCGCTTCGTTGTGCACCGGCACAAAAGTGGTTCGCGGCAAGCGGCGGCGCAGCTCGGCATAGCTTCGCGCGGTGGTCGGCGCGGAATCGGCAATGAACAGCACGACCGGGTTGATGCCCCGCCGCCGCGCTTCCTGCTCGAAACCGATTTCCGCCATCACGGTGAAGAATTGCTCGAACAGGCTGTAGCCGAGATCGATGACGGTCGTCCGCCACTCGTCGCTAACAAGCCGGTCGAACAGCGCCATCTGGCCGCGGATCTCGGCGATGTCGACGGTCCAGACCAGGTTGGGGAAGTAGGGCGCCAGCGTCGGCTCGCGCGGATCGAGATCGTAGCCGACCAGGGAGGCCCTGCCGCTTATGCGGAAGTACTCGATCAAAAGCCGAGCGATCAGCGTTTTGCCCACCCGCGGGTGCTGCGAGGCGATGATGTAGAGAGGGGTCTGCTGCGGCATTCCCGCGAAGGGTCCAACCCAGTGCGACTGAATCGAGACTATGACGAAATCGCGACAGGCTCTAGCTAATTGCTAGAGCCGTGTGGGAAACCCCACGGAAGGCCAGTTCTTAGGACCGGTTGACGGCCTGCGCGCGCGGAGCCGAAACCCCGCTGGCGGAGGTATCGAACATGTCGAGCAGCTTCACGCGATCGTATTCGCCCCAAACGTTGCCGAGCCAGTGCCGCACATAGCCGCGCAGCACGAACGAGTAATTGGCGGTGTCGCCCTTCGGGTTCTTGTTGGCGACGAAGGTCAGGAACGGAACCGAGGCAAGCTCGACCTGCTCGTAGGCCATCTCATTGAGCTTCGGAATGTTGATCGTCACCGCGTCCTTCAGCTTCTTGAAATACGAAGCGTGGGTGGCCTGATCCCATTCGAAGAAGTTGGTGTTGTTGATGAAGTTCTTGACCAGGAAATACTTGGCGTCGGTGGTGAAGGGGGCTGTTTCCTCGATCTCGTTCAACGAGGCGATCGACGAGCCGAGAATATGAAAGACGATGAAAGTGATCTGCCCCTTCTTCACCGCGTCGAGGAAGCCGATATCGCGCAGCGCGCGCAGCGTCGGCGAAAGCAGCCCCGCGCGCACGTCGACCACCGTGACGGTGGAGTCTGTGGTCGACAGCGTGTCGATAATCCGCATCTGGTCGGCGACCATGGTGGCGTCGACGATGTCGCTGGTGTCGGGATGGAAGCGCTTGAGCGTGCCTTTCGGCGCTTCCGAATCGAAAGCGCGTGTCGGCACATGATGCGCGGTGAAATAGTCGAGTAGCGTGCGGGCAATCGTGGTTTTACCTACGCCGCCCTTGTCGGCACCGACCAAAATCAGAGCTGGTTTAGCCATGATCGAACCCTCGCTGACGCCCTAAGCTCGCGTCCTCCGTCTTCAACTTTCGCTTCTACACAGCCCCGGCGCCGTTTGGAAGCCTCATCGTTCGAGCGGGAGCCGGCGACGGCGGTTTTGGCCCTGTTTGTAATTTGTTATGGTTAATTTCGCCGCCGAAACGGCTAGTTGCCGCGGTGCGGGCCCCAAGGGCCGGGCGGTGATTCCGAGGCAGGCACGGAGGTCGGTTGCGGCGCGTCGGCGGCCGGATCCGACCACGGGCCGGGGGTGGCGGAAGCGTTTTCCGGCGCATTTTCCGGCGCCGTCCAGGGTCCGCTCGATGGCCCAACGGCCGCCGCTTGGTCGTCGGTCACGTCGCTTTCCGGCGGCGGCAGCGCGATCGGGCCCGGATCATGGCCGCCGGCGAATTTGACCAAAGCCGCGACGCGGCTGTCGACGGTCGGGTGGGTGTCGAACAATTCGCCAAAACCTTCGCGCGGATTGTCGATGCACATTTCCATCACGGCGGAGGTGGCGCGAGGCAGCTCGCCGCGGCCCTCGATCTTGCGTAGCGCCGAGATCATCGCGTCGGGATTGTGGGTGAGCTCCACCGAGCCGGCATCGGCGAGGAATTCGCGCGAGCGCGACAAAGCCAGACGAATGACGAACGACAGCACATAGGCGACGACCAGGAGGCCTACGGCAATCAGGATCGCAAGCCCCGCGCCACCGCCGCCACCGCCCCGGCGCTCGGATCGCGAGCCGCCGAAGCCGATGCTGTTGTAAAACCAGAGCCGAAAGACCAGCTCGACGAAGAACGACACCGCGCCGGCGATAATGACGGCGATGACCATCATGCGGACGTCGCCGTTGCGGATATGCGTCAACTCGTGGCCGAGCACGGACTCGATTTCAGCGTCGTCGAGCCGCTTGAGCAGGCCCGTGGTGACGGTGATGGAATATTGCTTGGCATTCATGCCGGTGGCGAAAGCGTTCAGCGCGTCGGAGTCCATCAGTTTGAGCTTGGGCGTGGAGATGCCGCGCGAGATGCAGAGATTTTCCAGAATATTGTAGAGCCGCGGCTCCTCGCTGCGTTGCACTTCGCGGCCGCCGGTGAGCGCGTCGATCATGTCCTGATGAAAGTAATAGGCGATGACGATCCATAGCGCGGAGCCGACGGTTGCAAACGGCGCCGCTTTCAGGAAATCGGTCCAGGCGAGCTGCAGAAGCGTGTTGAGATCGGCATTGACCGACAGGCCCTCGGCCACCAGCGCGCCGGCATAGACCAGCACATAGACGAGGAAAAACAGCCCGGCGAGCAGGATTATCGAACGGCGGCGGTTCGACTGAATATGGCTGTAGAGACCGTAAGCGGCCATGGCTCGGCCCCGGAATGGCGAGGCTAGAACTTGACCGCCGGCGCCGCCATTTCAGCCTGGCGATCCGCGCCGAGATCGAAGTAATCCTTCTGCGCGAAGCCGAACGCGCTGGCGAACAGTGCGGCGGGGAAGCGCTGAATGCCGGCGTTGTATTCCTGCACCGCATTGTTGAAGAAGCGCCGTGAAGCGGCGATTTTGTTTTCGAGATCGGTCAGCTCGGCCTGCAACTGCTGAAAACTCTCGTTGGCCTTGAGGTTAGGGTAGGCTTCCGAAAGCGCGAACAGCTGCCGCAAAGCGCCGGAGAGCATATTCTCGGCCGCCGCCTGCTGCGCCGGTCCCTGGGCCGCCACCGCTGCATTGCGCGCCTTGACGACCTCCTCGAGCGTGCCGCGCTCATGGGCGGCATAGCCTTTTACCGTCTCGACCAGGTTGGGAATGAGATCATGCCGCTGCCGCAGCTGCACGTCGATGTCGGCAAAGGCCTCGTTGACGCGCTGCCGCATGGAAACCAGACCGTTGTAGACGGTGATCGCCCACAAAACGACAACGACGATCACGGCAAGAAGGATGATGGTCGAAGTGGACATTATGGGCTCCGTGGCATGGCTCGGCGGCGCAATCGGTCTTCTGGCCGCGAGCAATAGATAGTCGCAGTATGTGACGACCGCGAGCTTCCGCCTGTTCAACCGCCGGGCGCTATCGCCGCATCCCTTATGACGGCCGTTGCGCCGTTAAGGTTAGCGCCGGATCGCCATCGCGTCGATAGGGTGCGTCGGTTAAGGATTCAGCCCAAAGCAGGTGAATGCAAATGTCCGAGCATTATCTCGGTTCTCTGGCGTCGGGCCGCGCCGGCGACGATGCCATAATGGCCGATGCTCGCAGCGTCGAGCCGCCACGCCGTCGCGCCACGGATAAGATCGCCGAAGATACTCGTTCGTTGACGCGATTCGAGCAGGACCAGCTTGCCCGCGAATTTGCCGATATCGAACGCGCCACTGCCGCGCTGCGGCTCGGCGAGCCGAGGCTGCAGTCCTGGACCGAACCGGCGGCGCCGGCGGCCCCAAGACCGCGGCCGCTGTGGCTCCTGATCGGCATCTTGTGGCTGTCGACGGCGATCGTCACCGTCGGCGCCGTCGCCGCGATCACGGCGCTTGCCGGCTAGAACGCTTCCACGCCAGCTTGACGTAACCTATCCCGGGCGAAACGCTGCATCATCGGCTCCTTCACGCGCGTCTTCGCGTGCTATGGTGCTGCGCTGCAGAACCGGGACCGTCGCAAACGTGCACGTCGCACGCGCGTTCCGTCGCAATCGGTTCGCGCGCAATTTAACGTTGCGCGTAAACGCCCCCTGGAGCGGCCGACGAGCCGTTCCAGGTCGAATTGGAAGAAACGACCGCGAGGGAGACTTGAGTGATCACGATGACAATGAGGCTGGCCGCAGTCGCAATCTCGATTTCACTGGCACACGCGGCAATGGCGCAGACGCCGCCGCCGGCTCAGCCGGCATCCGCTCCGTCGCAGCAGCTGCTGTCCGACGCACAACTCGACGCCCTGGTATCTCCCATCGCGCTTTATCCCGATGCGCTGCTGTCGGAAATTCTCATGGCATCGACTTATCCGCTCGAAGTCGTCGAAGCCGACCGCTGGGCGGATACGAACAAGAACCTCAAGGGCGATGCGCTCAAGGCGGCCGTGGATCAGCAGAGCTGGGATGACAGCGTAAAGTCACTCGTCGCGACACCGGACGTCCTCGATATGATGAGCACGAAGCTCGATTGGACGCAGCAGCTCGGCAACGCGGTGCTGGCGCAGCAACCGGACGTCATGGACGCGATTCAGCGCTTGCGGACCAAGGCGCAAGCCAACAATAAGCTCGCCTCGAACAAACAGCAGACCGTCTCGACGCAGCAGCAGAGCGGCAAGCAGGTCATCGTCATCGCGCCGACTCAGCCCGACACGATCTATGTGCCGTATTACGACCCGTCGGTGGTCTACGGACCATGGCCCTATCCGGCCTATCCGCCTTACTACTGGCCGCCGCCGGCCTATATCGGCGGCGCCATTCTCGCGACCGGGCTTGCGTTCGGCGCCGGCTATGCGCTCGGTCGCTGGGCTTCCGGCGGCTATTGGGGCGGCGGCTTCAATTGGGGCGGCAACAACATCAACATCAATCGCAATATCAACATCAACAATATCAATCGCGGCGGCGGCAATAACTGGGTGCACAATCCGGTGCATCGGCAAGGCGTGCGCTACGGCAACGCCGATGTTGCGGCAAAATTCAGTGGCAATCGCAATATCAGCGGCGGTGCGCAAAACCGTATGGATTTCCGCGGCCGAAGCGGCCAGCAAGTGCTGCAGCCGAGTGCGGGCACGGGCGCCGGGCTTGGCGGTAACAAGCCCAACCTCGGCGGCGGCGGCAACAATCGGCCAGCCGGCGGCAATCTTCCGAATGCTGGTGGCGGCGGCAACCGTCCGAATGTCGGCGGTGGCGGCAATCGTACGAATGTTGGCGGCGGCGGCAACCGTCCGAATGTCGGCGGCGGCAGCCGCAGTCCGGGCGCATTCGGCAATATCAGCTCGGGAAGAGTGGCCAACACCGAAGCAAACCGCGGCCGTGCCAGTCTCGGCGGCGGCGGAGGCGGAGGCGGCGCCCGGCTCGGTGGAGGCGGTGGGCGGCCGGGCGGCGGCGCGGGAGGAGGCGCTCGCGGCGGTGGCGGCGGCAATGGTGGCGGACGCCGGTCTGATGTGAGACTGAAGCACGACATCGTCTTGCTCGGACGGCTCGACGATGGTCTTGGCTTCTATCGCTTCATCTACAACGGCGGCCACAAAGCCTATGTCGGGGTCGTGGCGCAGGAGGTGCAAGCGCTCAGGCCCGACGCGGTCGTGCGCGGCCCCGACGGCTACTTACGGGTTTTCTACGACAAACTCGGTCTGAAATTCCAAACCTACGACGAATGGATTTCATCGGGTGCACGACTACCGACCGCTACTTTGGTCGCGCGCTGACTGCCCGGAAAAGTGACGCAGTGACGCGATGCAAAATAACGGTCTCGTCTCGGCATTGAAACAACGGAACACCGAATACGAGGATGTCATGATTTCTCTCGGCAAGTCTCGCTTCACGCCGTCCGTTTGGCTGCTGTCTGTATTGACGACAGCGCTGGTCTTTTTTGCGACGGCATCTGTTGCCTTCGCCCAGCAGGACTACAAAACCCCGCAGGACGCCGTCGACGCGCTCGTCGCCACGGCCAGGAGCGGCGATCAAAAAGCCGCGCTTGTCGTGCTCGGCCACGGCGGCGAAGACATCATTTCGTCCGGCGACAAGGTGTCCGACGACGCCGTGCGGCAGCGTTTCGTCAACTCCTACGACGCCAAACATACGATTGCGACGGCGGGCGACAGCAAGGCGATCCTGGTGATCGGCGACAACGATTATCCGTTCCCGATCCCGCTTGCGCGCAACAAGAACGGCAGTTGGTCGTTCGATACCGAAGCCGGCCGCCGCGAAATCCTCTATCGGCGCATCGGCCACAATGAACTCGACGCGATGCAGACCTGTCTTGCCTATGTCGACGCGCAGAACGAGTATGCCAGTAAGGATCGCACCGGGGCGGGCGCCGGAATCTACGCCCAGCGCTTCGTCAGCGAGCCGGACAAGAAGAATGGCCTTTATTGGCCGACCGGGCCGGGCGAGGATGAAAGCCCGCTCGGCGAGTTGTTCGCCGCGGCGTCGCGCCAGGGCTATCGCGCCGGTGAAGGCCGCTCGCCCTATCACGGCTACTACTACAAAATCCTGACCAAGCAGGGGCCGGCCGCAGACGGCGGCGCCGCCGACTACATCGTGAACGGGAAAATGATCGGCGGCTTCGCGCTGGTGGCTTATCCGGCGCAGTATCGCAATTCCGGAGTCATGACATTCATCGTCAATTACGCAGGCCAGGTGTTCCAGAAAGATCTTGGCCACGACACGGCGGACGTTGCCGAAGACATGACGTCGTTCGATCCCGACCAGACGTGGAAGAAAGTGGACGTGCCGGTGCCGGCGAATTGAGGCGGGCCTTGCGAAAGCGTCGCCGCGGCTACGCTTATCAGTCCGATTTTTCAGCTCGCGGCGCCGTCGGCGGCAACTCCGCGAGCGAGATAAATCGGTCCACGGTTTAGTAAGCGTTGCGGTACGCTGCGGGCGACAGCACCGTCCGGGCGATGATTTTCAGGTCGAGCCAGAGCGACCAATTATCGATGTAGAACAGATCGTGCTCGACGCGCTTGCGGATCTTGTCCTCGCTGTCGATCTCGCCGCGATAGCCGTTGATCTGCGCCCAGCCTGTGATCCCGGGTTTGACGTTGTGCCGGCGCGCGTAGAGCGAAATGCGGCGTTCGTAGTTGTGATCGTGCGACAGCGCGTGCGGCCTCGGCCCGACGAGCGACATGTCGCCGGTGAGCACGTTGAAGAGCTGCGGAATTTCGTCGATGTTCCAGCGCCGCAACCAGCGTCCGATCCTAGTCAAGCGCGGATCGTCGCGGGTCGTCTGCGGGATGATAGCGCCGTCTTCGAGAGCGCGCATGGTGCGGAATTTTATGATGCGAAACGGCTGCTGATTGAAGCCGTAGCGCCGCTGCACGAAGAAAATCGGGCCCGGGCTGTCGAGCTTGATGAGAATTGCGACGATCGCGATCAGCGGTGTCAGCAGGACGAGCGCCAGCGACGCGAAAACAAGATCGAAGAGGCGCTTCTGCACGACCTCGGCGCGCGACAGCGGCAAGCGCGTCAACTGCAGGCTCGCCAGCGGCCCTACCTTGGCCAGCTCGACTTCGTCGAACTTGTGCAGGATTTGCTCGGGCCCGAGATGGATTTCGACCGGCAACGCCAGGAAAGTCTTGGCGCAGCGATCGATGATGTCGGTCGCCGACCACGGCAGCAACAGATAGATCGCATCGGGCTCGAGGCTGCGCACGCTGGCAACCGCCTCGGCGAGGTCGCGATCGAGCACGGCGCGCCGGGTTTCGGGCGATGCCGTGGCCACGACCGGCGTGAGAAAGCGGCAGCCGACGATGTGGAGCCCCAGCGCCCACGGCTCGTAGTGCTGCACGAAGGCGCCGATTTGCGCGCCGGTGCCGATCAGGCAAATCCGCTGCGCCGAAATCAGCCCCGCGGCACGCGCCAGCGCGGTGATGCGCACGATCACAAAGCGCGACACGAGGAGGCCGGCGAGCGTGGCGAAATAGAACAGCACGATCCAGCCGCGCGAATAGGCGACGCTGACCTGCGCCATGAACCCGAGCATCAGGAGGCAAATGAGCGTGACGTTCCACAATTGGATGGTGCGCCGGGCGTGCGGCTTAAAGGCGAAAAAGTTCGGCATCCGGTATTCGCCGCGAAACACGTTGGAAATGGCGAAAATGCTCGCCGCCAACAGTCCGACCTGGACGCAGGTCGAAATTTCGTCGATGTCGCCGTAGGCGATTCGGTAATAGACCACGCCGGTGACGCACGACATCGCCACGATGAGGGCGATGTCGATGAGAAAGATGGCGGTGGAAAAAGTGCCGTGCAAAAGCAGCGCCCAGGCGCGCAAAACCCGGCTCGTCTCCGGCGGGGATGCCAGCGTGTAGCTGTGTTGAACGTTCATCGGCGCGGCCGTTTGCCTGTTGCGTTTTGGCGAACGCATCCCGCCGCCGCCCCGAAATGGGACAGTGCGAGCGCTCCTGCCGCACTCTCGCCAGAACCATGCCGCGGGGCTTGGGACGGGGCGCCGGTGAGGCGTTGCGCGCGCTGAGGCCGTGTTAAGATTAATTCGCCGGCGCAGTACCGGCTGCTGGCCGTCGGGAGGAACGTCGATGCAGGGCAAGATCGCACTCGAAGAACATTTCGCCATCCCGGAAACTGCCGAGGATTCCATGGGCTACTTTCCAGAGCCGGTGCGGCGCGAAGTCGGGGAACGCAATGCCGACATCCATGGCCGGCGGCTTGCTTTGATGGATGAGTGTGGCATCGAGATGATGATCCTCTCGCTCAACGCGCCGGCGGTGCAGGCCATCCCGGACAAGGCGCGCGCCGCCGAAGTCGCGCGCAAGGCCAACGACTATCTCGCCGAGCAGGTGCACAAGCGGCCGGGCCGCTTTCAGGGTCTCGCCGCGCTGGCCATGCAGGACCCCGACGGCGCGGCGCGCGAGTTAGAACGTTGCGTCAAGGAGCTCGGGTTTCGGGGCGCGCTGGTCAACGGCTTTTCGCAGATCGGCGACGCCGAGACCGCGGTCTATTACGACTTGCCGCAATACCGGCCGTTCTGGGCGACCGTCGAGCGGCTCGACGTGCCGTTCTATCTGCATCCGCGCAATCCGGTGCCACGCGACGCCCGGATATATGACGGCCATCCATGGCTGATGGGACCGATCTGGGCCTTCGGCCAGGAGACGGCGGTGCACGCATTACGGCTCATGGCCTCAGGCTTGTTCGACGCCCATCCACGGCTCACCATCATTCTCGGCCACATGGGCGAGAATCTCCCCTTTGGGATTTGGCGCGTCGACAATTCCAATGCGTGGATTCCCAACCGCAATAAGTGGCCGGCGAAGAAGCGCATGGGCGAATATTTCTCCGCCAACTTCTTTCTCACCACCTCGGGCAATTTCCGTACCCAGGCGTTGATGAATGCGATGCTGGAGATTGGGGCCGACCGCATCATGTTTTCGACCGACTGGCCGTTCGAGAATATCGATCACGCCGCCGACTGGTTCGATGCCTGTCCCATCAGCGAGAACGACCGCATCAAGATAGGCCGGCAGAACGCAATGCGGCTGTTCAAGTTGAACGGTGGCTGATCGTCCCCCGCGCCGTCCGGAATGCCAGTTATCTATATAAACCGGCCCTAACTGTCGCCTATCTCCGGCGGTGCGCGCCGCAGGGCGCAACCTATTCCGGCGCGCCGGAAAGCGCATTTTTGTGCCGAATATCACATCCGGTGGAGCGAGGCGGCGGTAGTGTTGCGTTACATTATTCGACCCTGAGAGGGCGCCATGACCACGATCAACCGGCATACCAAGCACATCGCAACATGGCTGAGGCGGGCAACGCTGCGCCTCGAGCTAGCGGATCTCAGTGATCGGGCCTTGCAGGATATCGGCGTGTCGCGCCGCCACGTCTGTACAGAATCCTGCAAGCCGTTTTGGATGGCATAATTCTACCCTCGGCGAGCGCTAGCACGATGCACATGCCGGCACAGATAGTATCCCGGCCACGGCTGCGGCGCCGCCGCGCCGCCAAGTTGAAGGTTGTGCGCGTTGCGACAGTTATCGTCGATCAACTTGTCGCCTGCCCAAGTTGCGGCAATACCATGCGGTTATCCGAAGCGCGGACTTTCGCGTGCAAGCAATGCGGCCGCGAAATTACGGCGGATGAGGCATCCGAGGCGTTGGAACTGGCTGGCGTGTAGCTCGGACAAAAATCCTCGGCGAACCGGAGCGTGCAGCAACCGCGTGAATCGCCGCTAGCTCGCTTCGCGCAGCTTCACCGCGCCTTCGAGATCCACCGAGACGAGCTGCGACACGCCGCGTTCGGCCATGGTGACGCCGTACAGGCGGTTCATCCGCGCCATGGTAATCGGATTGTGGGTGATGATGACGAAGCGGGTGTCGGTCGAGCGCGTCATTTCGTCGAGCAGGTTGCAAAAGCGCTCGACATTGTAATCGTCGAGCGGCGCGTCGACTTCGTCGAGCACGCAGATCGGCGCCGGGTTGGTGAGGAACACGGCGAAGATCAGAGCCAGCGCCGTGAGCGCCTGTTCGCCGCCGGACAAAAGCGACAGCGTTGCCGGCTTCTTGCCCGGCGGCTTCGCCATGATTTCGAGCCCGGCTTCGAGCGGGTCTTCGCTCTCGATCAGTTGCAGCTCGGCGTTGCCGCCGCCGAACAGTTCGGCGAACAGCTTTTTGAAATTCTCGTTGACGATCTGGAACGACGTGAGCAAGCGCTCGCGCGCTTCATGGTTGAGGCTGTGAATGCCCTGTCGGAGCCGCCGGATCGCTTCGACGAGATCGTCGCGCTCGCCGACGAGTTTTGCGTGCTGGCCTTCGACGTCGCGTAATTCCTGCTCGGCGAGCAGGTTTACCGAGCCGAGTTGCTCGCGTTCCTGCTTGATGCGCTCGATCTTGGCCTCGACCTCGGCGACCGACGGCGTCTCGGCATCCGGTTTTAATTCGGCGACCTCCGCCGCGGCGCCGGGCTCGACCTGAAGGATCTCGCGAATTTCGTGCTCGATATCGGCAAGCCGTCGCTTGGCGGCATCGTGGCGTTCCTCGCCGCGCGCGGCTTCCGCGCGCGCTTCGCCGACGGCCTCGAGCGCAAGGCGGGCGGTCTTGTCCGCCTCGGCGAGCTCGGTCTCGGCCGCCGCCAGACGATCGGCGGCGGCGCGGCGTTCGGCGGTGGCATTTTCGATCTCGCCGATCAGCGCCTGACGCTGGCGTGCGAACTTTTGCGGCGCTTTGATCAGCTCGGCGCGCTCGCTTGTCGTCTCATCGGTGCGCTGCTTGAGCGTGGCGATCTGCGCCGCCGCATTGTCCTTGCGGTCATTCCAGGCTTGCCGCTCGGCGGCGATAGCGCGGAGCCGGTGGTTGGCGAGCTCGGACTCGCGCGCAATCGCTTGCGCCTCGCCGCGCTGCTCGGCGCAGGTGCTGCGCTGGCGCACAATCACCACGTTGACCGCTGCAAGTTTGCTCTCGATTTCGGCGGCGGCGGGCAACGCGGCGAGCGCTCTTTCCGCTTCGGCGCGGGCGAGCGTCGTCTCGTCGCGGCCGGCGCCGATCCGCTGCTTGGCCTCTTGAAGCGCCGAAATGCGCGCTGCATTGCGGCCGATCTCCCGCTCGGCGGCGGCATGCTGCTCGCGTGCGGCATCGGTCAGGTGCTGCGCCTCGCGCCAGCGCGCGCGCGCCTCGGTCTCTGCCGCGGCAGCGGCAGTCAGCGCTAATTCCGCGGCTTCGACGACGCGGCGCTTGCCCTCGACGTCGCTTCGGGCGGCGGCAAGCTCGCCCTCGATCGCTTGCAGGCGGCCGCGTTCGGCAAGCCGGCGTGCCGCTCCCGTCAGCGCATGAGCGGCGACGGCAAAGCCGTCCCAGCGCCAGAAATCGCCCTGGCGCGATACCAGCCGCTGACCCGGTTTGAGCATCCCGGCAAGGCGAGGTCCGTCGGCGCGCTCGACGACGCCGATCTGGGCGAGGCGGCGCGCCAGTTCCGCCGGCGCCTGCACATAGCGCGAGAGTGCCGTGGCGCCGTCGGGCAAGCTCGGATCGGACGGATCGAGCGCCGCGCCGGCCCAATGCATCGGCGCCGATGAGCCCACCGGCGCGTCGAGATCGTCGCCCAAAGCGGCGCCGAGCGCCTTTTCGTAGCCCTCCGTCACCGTGACCGCGTCCATCACCGGCGGCCAGAGATTTTTATTCTCGACCGCGAGCAGCTTGCCGATAGTCTTGGCCTCGGTGTCGAGCCGCTGCACGCTCCGCTCTGCGGCGGCGAGCGGCGTGCGCGCGGCATCGATGTCTTCCCTGGCGCGCCGATGGGCGGCCTCCGCGCCATGCGCGGTGTTTTCCGCTTCGGTGAGCCTGGCCTGCGCGGCGGCAAGCGCGGCGGCGAGCCGCGGCAGATCCGGGGCGCCAGAGTCGGTCGCGGCAAGGCCGGCATCGATATTGACGAATTCGGCGTCGAGCCGCGCCGCGCGCTCTTCGTGCTCGCGTAACGCCGTCTGCAGCTGATTGCGGCGCGCAGTCAGATCGGCGAGCGCGCCGGTCAATTCGGCAAAGGATTTCTCCGACGCGGAGAGTGCTATGTCCGCCGTTGCGACGCGGTCGTTGGCGCCGGCAAGCCGCTGGTCGGTTTCCTGCGCCAGTGCCGAAAGCGCTTTCTCCTCGGCGACGAGCCGTTGCAGCGCCGCCTCGGCGTCGGCCGCCAGCGACCGCTCGCGCGCCAAGTCGGCGGAAAACTGCTCGATGCGGCGGTCGAGTTCGCCGATGCGCTCCTTGGCGCGCGCTTCTTCGCGATCGAGCGTTTCGCGTGCAACGATGAGGCGTTGCAGGCCCGCCGCGGCCCTGGCTTCCGCCTCGCGCAAGGCCGGCAGCTCGGCGGCGATCTGGGCCTGGCGCGTCGAGGCTAAAGCCTGTTCGCCGGTCCGCGCCGCGACGACGCGCACGGCCTCATCCTTGGCGCGTCCGGTCTCGCCGAGCTCGGTCCGCGCCGCGATCCAGCGCAAATGGAATAACAGCGCTTCGGTGCGGCGTACTTGGCCGGATATGTTGCGATAGCGCACCGCCTGCCGCGCCTGGGTTTTCAGCGCCGCAACCTGGGCGGCGAGCTGGCCGATGACGTCCTCGACCCGCGCCAGATTCTGCTCGGCCGCCTTGAGCCGCAGTTCCGCTTCGTGGCGCCGCGCATGCAGTCCGGAAATGCCGGCCGCCTCTTCAAGAACACGCCGGCGCTGGTCGGGTCGCGCCTGGATGATTTCGCCGATGCGGCCTTGATGCACCAAAGCCGGTGACCGCGAGCCGGTCGAGGCGTCGGCGAACAAAACGGCGACGTCGCGCGCGCGCACCTCGCGGCCATTGACGCGGAAAGTCGAGCCGTGCTCGCGCACGATGCGGCGGGAGACCTCCAGCGTATCGTACTCGTTGAACGAGGCCGGCGCTGTGCGATCGCTGTTGTCGATCGAGACCGCGACCTCGGCATGGTTGCGTCCCGGCCGTTCGGTATTGCCGGAGAAGATGACGTCGTCCATCTCCGCCGCGCGCATCGCCTTGTAGGAGGCTTCGCCCATCACCCAGCGCACCGCCTCGACCAGATTGGATTTGCCGCAGCCGTTCGGGCCGACGACGCCGGTCAGTCCCGGCTCAATCTCGAAATCGGTGGGTTCGACGAAGGATTTGAAGCCGATCAGGCGCAGCCGCGTGAGCTTCATTCGCTTAGCACATCCCTTTCCCTTGCTGCGGCGGCGCAGGGAATCGTTAAAGGCTCACGCCGGGAGCTTATGCCCTTTGGCGCGTCAGGCATGCCGCATCGGCGCGGAGAATGAATCGTCGGGACTCCGAGCGCAATAAGCGCCGCCGAATTATCCAGACTTTCGCATTGCCGGGCGCCATCCGGGGGCTCTTGAGAGGCCAGCGGGGCACCGGGGCCGAACGCAAAAAACCCTTATCCTGTCTTGAGATAGGGGTCGATCTCCTTGGCCATTTGGTCGATTGAGAGGTCGCCGACCAGCTTCTTGCCGTTGATGAAGAAAGTGGGCGTCGAGTTGACCCCGAGCTTCGCGACGGCATGGTCACGCACCGCCTGGATGTCATCGAGCACCTTTTGATTCGCCAGGCATTGATTGAACTGGTCTTCGGTGAATCCGAACTGCTTGGCGATTTCCTTGAGCGGGGTGAGCGGGTCCTTCACGACCCATTCTTCCTGCTTGGCGAACAGGGTCTCGACGATCGGCATATATTTTTCCTTGCCGCCGCAAATCGCGATCATGAATCCCGCCGCCGCAAGCTGGTCGAGCGGGAATGTACGCAACGTGTAGCGCACCTTGCCGGTATCGATGTAACGCTTCTTCAACTCGGGAAACGTCGTCTCCGAGAAATGCGCGCAGTGCGGACAGGTCATCGAGGCATATTCGATGATCGTCACTGTCGCTTTGTCGGAACCGAGCATCACGTCGCCGTTGGGACCGGCGTCGGCCAGATCGGCCGGGGAGGGAGCAGTATCATCCGCTCGGGCCGGGCTTGAGAGCGGCAGGACGGCAGCCGTCGCGCCGGCTCCGATGAGGGTGAAGGCCGCGCCGGCCAGCAATAATTCACGACGATTAAGCGTCACAGGGAGGCTCCTTCGAGCGGGAAATTCGAGGAATTCTTGGCGTGAGAATGTGGCATTAGCGCGCCTTTGCGCCAAGTACCCCGATGCGCCAACCCTGATGCGCAAAAGTACCCCGCAATGCCCCCGCGGCATCGCGGGTCATGGTCGCTTGACCGCCGCGCCGAGCCGCGCCAGCGCCGCTCGCAGCTTCTCGTCGCCGACATCCGACAGTGTTTCCGCCACCCGCGCCGTCGCAACTGGATCGAAACCGCGTGCCGCCTTGGGCCCGGCGTGCCGCAACGGCGCCTGGCGCAAAGCAAGCCGCGCCACGGCGCGCCAGCCGAGAAAGCGGTTGACGCGCTCGCAGATCACCTCGCCGAGGTGCTGGATTTCGATCGCTGCCGGGCCCTCGACCCGCAATACCAGCGTGCCGGGCTCGCGCTCCTCACCATCCGCCGGACGCGTCCATTGGATTTTGATCGGCTCGCTGTGGGCGGAAATTTCCACCCCGACGATATCCGGCCAGCGCGTGACCAATTCGGCGGAGGCAAAGCCCTGCCGCGTAAACGTCTCACCCACGACCTTGCCGACGAGGTCGCGCAGCGGCTTGGCAAAGGCGCGCGAGGGCTTGTTCATGGCGTGATGCTCTGTCATCCGTCGGAAGATGATCGTAGCAGCGAAGTTGGACCGGCGACAGCGCGCGATGCGCGCGGCGGCGGCTTCGTCACCGCAACCCACCGAGTTGCTGGCCTGGTACGACCGGTATCGCCGCAAACTGCCGTGGCGCGCGCCGGCGGGCCAGCACGCCGATCCGTATCATGTCTGGCTCTCCGAAATCATGCTGCAACAGACCACGGTCAAGGCCGTCGCGCCCTATTACGCGCGTTTTTTGGCGCACTGGCCCGACATCGGCGCGCTGGCGGCTGCGCCGCTCGATGACGTTCTCAAAACCTGGGCCGGGCTCGGCTATTACGCCCGCGCCCGCAATCTGCACGCCTCTGCCCGCGTTGTAGTCGAGCGGCACGGCGGGAAAATCCCAAAGAGCGAGGCGGCGCTGCGCGACCTGCCCGGCATCGGCCCCTATACCGCCGCCGCCATTGCCGCGATTGCCTACGACGTGCCGGCGACGCCGGTCGACGGCAATATCGAACGCGTCATCGCCCGGCTCTATGCCGTGGACACGCCGCTGCCGGCGGCGAAAGCCGAAATTTCCCGGCTGGCGCAGGCGCTCATGCCGCCGCGCCGCGTCGGCGATTTCGCCCAAGCGATGATGGATCTCGGCGCCGCCATTTGCACGCCGAAGATGCCGGCCTGTGCGTCGTGCCCGTGGCATCGAAGCTGCGCGGCGCATTTGCGCGGCGATGCGGCGACGTTTCCACGACGAGCGCCGAAGCGCAAAGGGGCCTTACGCCGCGGCGCCGCTTTCGTCGCGCGGCGGGCCGACGGGTTCGTGCTGGTGCGCGTGCGGCCTGCTAAGGGCCTCCTCGGCGGCATGACCGAAGTGCCGACGACGGAGTGGGCAGCGGACTTTCACGAGAAGACTGCGCTGAAGAGCGCGCCCCGTTTCGCCTCAAGGAAATCGGAAAAGTGGTACCACATTCCCGGAGTGGTGCGGCATGTATTCACGCATTTTCCGCTTGAATTGACGGTCTATATTGCTGCTGTGCCGGCACACGCGCCGGCGCCAAAGGGCACGCGCTGGGTCAGAATCTTAGCGCTCGGCGACGAAGCCTTGCCGAGCCTCATGCGCAAGGTCTTGGCGCACGCGCTGACTTCGGATCGAATAGACAAAATCCAACCGGGAAAGGATCAATGATGAAAATCGAACGACACGACACCGGGCCGCGCATGAGCAAAGCCGTCGTTCATGGCGATACCGTTTATCTTGCCGGCATCGTCGCCGATGCGCCCAAGGGCAAGAGCATGGCCGAGCAGACCAAAAGCATCCTCTCTCAGATCGACGGCTTTCTCGCCAAGGCCGGGACTGACAAGAGCAGGCTCCTCTCGGCCAATATCTGGATCACCGACATGGCGAATTTCGGCGAAATGAACGCGGTCTGGGACGCTTGGGTGTCGCCCGGCAGTACGCCGGCGCGTGCCACGGTCGAGGCCGGCCTCGCCTCGCCCGACTACAAGGTAGAGATCATGGTCGTTGCCGCGCGATGATGACACAGCCTGGAATACTTTCAATCTTCCACCATTGCCGGGCGGGGCGCGAGGCGGAATTCGAAGCCTGGTATCAGAGCGAGCATCTCATCGAGCGGCTTGCCGTGCCGGGCTTTCTGTTCGGCCGCCGCTACAAGGGCATAGCGGGCACTCCCGGCTATTTCTGCTTCTATCTTGTCGAGACACCCGCGGTGCTGACGTCGAGGCCCTATCTGGAGCGGCTCGATCATCCCACCCCGATGACGCGCAAGATGATGTCGGACGTCTTCATCGACATGAACCGTACCGTGTGCTCCCGCGTGACGCGGCGCGGCCATTTCCGCGGCGCTTTTGCCGCGATCGCGCGATTCAACCAAAGACAGGATGACGCGGCGCTCGCGGGCGCATTGGAAAAATGTACCGGCGACATCGCCGTCGCCGGCGGCGAAATCTGGGTCGCCGTCGATGCCGCCGGCATGCCGGTGTCGAAGGAAGAGCAATTGCGCGGCGGCGACAACAAGATTGCCGCCGCGCTGATGATTGAGACGCTCTACCACGAAGATGCGAAAAAGATCGGAGCGCAATTGGCCAAGCAATTCCCGCAAGCCGATATCGACATCTTCAGCGCGCTCTGCGAAATCGGCAGGAGCGATTTATGAAAGCGCTATTGCCGCTGGCGGAGACGATCGCGCAGCGTCTGATCGCGCGCCGCGACACGATCGCCGTCGCCAAATCCTCGACCGGCGGACTCGTCGCCGCGGCGCTCTTGGCCGTGCCGGGCGCCTCGGCCTACTTTCTGGGCGGCGCTGTGGTCTACACAAAATCGGCGCGAGCGGCATTGCTCGATATCGGCGACGCCGAGATGGAGGGCTTGCGGGCGGCAACCGAAACCTATGCGCTGCTGATCGCGCGGCGCGTGCGCCAACGGCACGGCGCGACGTGGGGCCTTGGCGAAACCGGCGCCACGGGACCGACCGGCAACCGTTACGGCGATCCGGCGGGCCACACTTGTATTGCGGTTTCCGGCCCAGCCGAGCGCGCAATCACGCTGCGCACCGGCAGCGCCGAGCGGCTGACAAATATGGATGCCTTCGCCAAACGCGCGCTTGAGCTGCTTGCTGAAGTCATACCCGGGACGTAGCTGGCGGCTTTACTCGGCGGCTTCCGCCATTTCCGATCGCACGATGGCGCGGAAGTCGTCGATGGACGTCAGACCCCGCGGCGTTTCGACATGCCAGAAGGTCCAACCGTTGCAGGCTTCGAGGCCTTGCGCGAGTGCGCCGATGCGGTGGATCGAGCCGACCGCCTCGCCAAGGGAAAGCGCGCCATCGGCGCGAACCAGCGCGCGATGCCGCCTTTTGGCGTCGACGAGCTTTATGCCCGGCGAAACCAAGCCGCGCTCGATCAGCGCGGCGAACGGTACCCGCGGCGCCTCGCGCGCGGTCATGAAGGTTGCGAGCGCAGGTTCCGCCATCGGCTCGGTCGCGCCGATGCGCTCCTGCGCCGCGGCGGCGTAATCCCTATCGCGCTCGATCCCGACGAAGCGGCGGCGCAGCCGGTGCGCGACCGCGCCGGTGGTGCCGGTGCCACAGAACGGGTCGAGCACCAGATCGTCCGGCCGCGAGGCGGCAAGGATGACCCGCGCCAGAAGCGCCTCCGGTTTTTGCGTCGGGTGCAGTTTTTTGCCATCGTCCCCTTTAAGCCGCTCCTCGCCGGTGCATAACGGAATGAACCAGTCGGAGCGCATCTGGATGTCCTCGTTACCCGCCTTGAGCGCCTCGTAGTTGAACGTATAATCGCGCTTGGCGGCGTCGCGCGCCGCCCAGATCAGGGTTTCGTGCGCATTGGTGAAGCGGCGGCCGCGAAAATTCGGCATCGGGTTGGATTTGCGCCAGACAATGTCGTTGAGGATCCAAAACCCCAAATCCTGGAGCACCGCCCCGACGCGAAAAATGTTGTGGTACGAGCCGATCACCCACAGCGTTGCGCTGGGCTTCATCACGCGGCGGCAGGCCATGAGCCAGGCGCGGGTGAAATCGTCATATGCGGAGAAACTGGAAAACTTGTCCCAATCGTCGTCGACGGCATCGACGCGTGAATCGTCGGGACGCTTGAGGTCGCCTTGGAGCTGCAAATTGTATGGCGGGTCGGCGAAGACGAGGTCCACCGAAGCGGCCGGCAGCTTCGTCATCTCGGCAACGCAATCGCCGACGAAGATGCGCGCGGAGGCAGACTCTCGGGATTCAATACACACGCGGGGCGCCCTTACGGACGCCCCGCGACGCGACACAACCATGACTCAGAACTCTGACTCAGGCGACGCTGGTCGGCGACGCGGGACCTACAACCGACGGCCGGGATGATGCCGGTCCAAGGTAAAAATCGACTTAACTATCAGGCGTCTGCACTAGGCAATAAATGCCGGGAAACACTTGGTTAATTCGGCGCAAGCGGCCGGCGCGGCCGCGCCGGATTTCGGAAGGAGCAAACACATGCGTTGGGATGATTTCCGCCGCAGCAGCAATGTCGAAGACGATCGCGGGCAAAGCGCGGGCGGCGGTTTCGGCATGCCGGGCGGCGCGCACGGTCTCGGCATCGGCACGATCATCATTCTCGGCTTGGTCGGCTGGGCGCTCGGCATCGATCCGAGCGTCCTCATCAACGGCGCGCAAATTCTTTCCAGCGGCGGCCAGATCGAGCAGCAAAACGGTCCGCCGCCGGTGGACGACGCACGGACTTCCGAGACCAAGGATTTTATCGCCGCGGTGCTCGGCGATACCGAGGACCGCTGGACCGATATCTTCAACGGCATGGGACAGACCTACCATCCGCCGCGGCTGCGGCTATTCTCCGGGGCGATCGATGGCGGCTGTGGCATGGCGCAAGCGGCCATGGGGCCGTTCTATTGCCCGCAGGATAAGAACATCTACCTCGATATGTCGTTTTTCCAGGATATGCAGAACAAGTTCGACGCCTGCGCGAGCGATAAGGCCTGCCGCTTCTCGGAAGCCTATGTGATCGCGCACGAGGTCGGCCATCACGTGCAGGACGAGCTCGGTCTCCTCCACACCGTGCAGGCGCAGCAGGCATCGTCGAGCCAGACCGCTTCGAACGCGCTTCAGGTGCGCATCGAGCTCCAGGCGGACTGCTATGCCGGTGTGTGGGCGAACCGCGCCCAGCAGAAGCACAGTTTCCTCGATCCGGGCGACGTCGATCAGGCTTTGCAGACCGCCTCAGCGATCGGCGACGATCGCCTGCAAAAGGAGATGCAGGGCTATGTCGTGCCCGACAGCTTCACCCACGGCACCTCGGCGCAGCGTAAGCGCTGGTTCTCGAACGGCTTTAATTCGGGTCAGCTCTCGGCCTGCGATACGATGGCGGCCGGCGCGCTTTAGGTTGAAAAAACAGGCACTTCGCGCTTGGCAGAGTTCGTACTTGATCCTAAAGTGGCTTTGTTCAGTGGCGTAAAGGTCTATCCATGCCTGGGATCGACGAAGCCAAACAGTTTGTCCCGCTCAAGCTCGCGGTACTCACGATCTCCGACACGCGCGATATGAAGGACGACAAGTCGGGGGCGTTGCTGGTGCAGCGCATCGTCGCCGCCGGTCATTACGTCGCCGAACGCAGCATCGTGACCGATGAGATCGCGGCGATCCGTGCGCGGGTAAAAGCCTGGATCGCCGATCCGATGATCGACGTTATCATCACCACGGGCGGTACCGGCTTCACCGGCCGCGACGTCACGCCGGAAGCGGTCGAGCCGCTGTTCGACAAGAAGATGGACGGCTTCTCGGCGCTGTTTCTGGTGATCAGTTTCCCGAAAATCGGCACCTCGGCGATCCAATCGCGGGCCACCGCCGGCGTCGCCGGCTCGACTTATATCTTCTGCCTGCCGGGCTCACCGGGCGCCTGCAAGGACGCCTGGGACGAGATTTTGGTGCACCAGCTCGATTATCGCTACGGGCCGTGCAATTTCGTCGAGATCATGCCGCGGCTCGACGAGCACCTGCGCCGGCCGAAGGCACGCACGCAATTAAGCTGAGCGGACCGGGATTGCCCGGCGAAATTCGGTGCTCAGCGTGGCTCGCCGGCGAATCCTTGCCGCAGCGCTGTCAGCCGATCGAGAGCTGTGGGCGGCAGCGGGCCTTTTTGGACCGCGGCGAGCGCATCCTCGAACTGTTGCGGCGCGGCCATGCCGACCAGGATGGTGCAGATCGCCGGTTGCGAAATCGCGAACCGCGTGGCGGCTTCGGTCAGGCTCGCGGCAAACCCCTCGTCGACCAGCGGCATCAGGCGGCGGGCGCGCCCGACATCCGCGTCATAGCTCATCGCCGAACCGAGCGGTACGGGCGGCGGACTGGCAATCGGATGACGCTCGGCCGATCCGGACAGCGCGCCTCCGGCGAGCACGCGGATGCCGATGACGCCAGTGCCGGCCACCCTGGTATGATCGAACAGCCGTCCATAATCCTGTGCCGGATAGTTCGCCGGCAGCGCGGCACCCGCGGACGGATTGAGCATGTTGTAGACCACCTGAGCGCTGTCGAAGGCGCGCGCGTCGATCGCCTGATGCAGCGCCGCGGTGTCGCCGACCGCGGTGAGTCCTAAGAAACGCGTCTTGCCCGCCTCGCGCAGCCGCTCGAATGCCGGCACCACGTCGCCGAGCACCTGTCGGACGCTGAGCGCTTCCCCGCCGCCGGCCTCGGTGATCGCATTGTGCAGGTGGAAGATATCGACCCGATCGCGGCGAAGTCGCGCCAGACTGCCTTCGAGCGAATCCACCACGGCGTCGGCAATGCGGCCGAAGTCGGCGGGCGGCAGGCGGACCTTGGTGCCGACGACCAGGTTGGTGGGTTTGAGTTTTTGCAGGACGCGGCCGAGATTGTTTTCCAATTCGCCGTTGCCGTACTGCACCGCGGTGTCGAAGTAGTTCACGCCGGCGGCGATCGCCCGGGCAACGGTGCGCTCCTGGTCGAGTGAATCGCCACGGACCATCAGACCGCCAACCGCGCCGCAACCGAAGCCGAGCACCGAGAGCCGCATTCCGGTGCGGCCGAATACCCGCATTTCCATCGCCGTTCCTCCGCCTGCGCGCCGCAGACCGCACAAAATACTCGAAGCACGATACTCGAAGTTGCGCCGGGCGTAGAGATCGCCCCTAGCTAAGCAGTAAAGCGGACTGCGATCTCATTGAGCGGCGGCCGCGGCCGATCCTGCGGCGGACCCGGCGGGTTGCCGATGTGAATAAAGCCGGCGATGCGCTCATGCGGCGCCAGGGCGAGCGCATCGAGCACGCCGCGGTCGTAGGCGTACCATTCGGTGATCCAGTTTGCCCCGTAACCCAGCGCGTGCGCGGCCAGCACAAGGCTCATTGCGGCGGCGCCGGCGGAGAGCACCTGCTCCCATTCCGGAATTTTCACATGCGGGCCGGCGCGACTGACCACGGCGATCACGAGCGGCGCCCGCATGAGACGCTGGCGCTCGGCCTCGACGTGTTCAGGCTTCGCGTCCGGATATTTGGCGCGAAATGCAGCGGCGATTGCCACGCCGGCCGAACGCCTTGCCTCGCCTTCAAACACGATGAAGCGCCAAGGCGCTAGCTTGCCGTGATCGGGCACCCGGGAGGCGATGGTCAAAAGCGTGTCGATTTCGCTCGCGGATGGGGCAGGGCCGGCGAGTTCGGTTGCTTTGAATGAGCGCCGGGTGGTGAGGAGTTCAAGGGCGTCGGGCATGGTCCAGGCGATTATCCTCGTTGTTAGTATAGGAGTGCGCGTAATTGACGATACGGATGCGCGCGGATCCGGGCAATACGCCCGGCGGTACCGTCCATCGGCGAGGCGTTGTTCGTCGCACGCGGTAGGGGCCGATTGCCAGGAAGGCAAATACCAACGGCGAGTGAGTGGCTCAGCCACATATGCCATATTTCCCGTTACGCGTATCCCGCCCGCGCGACATCCGCTTCGGGTCGATAGCGTTGCTAAAGCCGCCGATGAGCGGCATGAGGGTCTTCGTCGGCGGGCTCGATCTTATTCGCCACTCCCCATGAACGGCATCTGTCTCTATCATTCGCGCTAATTCGAGGTTCATCCTAATGATGTCGGTTCAATGACACTGCGTTACCGGCCCGACATCGACTATCTCAGAGCCATCGCGGTCCTCGCGGTTGTCGCCTCGCATTGGGGGATACGCCATTTCGCCGGTGGATACGTTGGTGTCGATGTTTTCTTCGTTATATCGGGTTATCTGATCACTCGGATGATCTACACTGACGCCGTTTCGGGTGATTTTTCCTTCATTTCCTTTTACGAACGTCGTATCCGGCGGATTTTGCCCGCATTGTATCTCATGGTCGTAGCGACTTGGATTGTATCTTTGATCCTACTATCGCCGAACGACTTGGTGAATTTCAGCAAGAGCATCAAGGCCGTAGTTACATTCACCTCGAACATTCTATTTCGGAGGGAATCCGGGTACTTCGACCTTCCGTCGGCCGATAGGCCGCTGCTGCACACTTGGTCGCTCTCCGTCGAAGAGCAATTTTATCTGGTTTTTCCGGCTTTCATTTTTCTTCTGGTGAAATGGGCGCCGGGACGCGAGTTCATCTGGTTCTCTCTCGTCGCGCTCTTCTCTCTAGGTTTCAGTATCTGGGAGGTGCGTTTTTCTCCCACGGCTGCGTTTTACCTGGCCCCAACTCGCGCATGGGAATTTTTGCTTGGCTCGATCCTTGCGGTCGGTGCGGTGGCGTGCCCAACAGGTAATGTTGCAAAGAATGTCGCCGCATCGGTCGGACTTGCGCTCATACTCTTTTCGATACTCGTATATACCGAGACGACGCCGTTTCCCGGGATCAACGCTATCGCGCCATGTCTCGGGTCTGCTTTATTCATCTGGGCCTATTCAGGCGTGCAAGAGCGGAAGCCAAGCGGTGTCGGCTCGGCTGTGCTCGCTTTTTTCGGAAGAATTTCTTATTCGCTTTATTTGTGGCATTGGCCGGTGCTTGTCTTTGCCAGATATTTCACTGGAATTGACAGTTTCACGACTGCACAGAAAGCCCTGATGATTGGGGGCACTATCTGTATCTCCTATCTTTCCTTTCGTTACATCGAACAGCCGGTCCGTAGACGCGCCATAGTCGTCAGCCGCAGCGCGCTGTTCGCGTCGGCAGGCATTGCATCCGTTCTGTTGTACATTTGTGGCGTTGCCGGCCAGGTTTTTGAGGGCTTCCCGCAACGTCTGGACGCCAACGCCGCCAAAATGGCGGAATATGCGGATTACAAATTTGCGAAAATATATCGGCTGGGATCGTGCTTTATTACGCCGGATCAAAAGTTCGCAGAGCTTAAAATCGACGAGTGCACGCCAACAGCCGATGGTGCCAAAAACGTCCTTGTTTGGGGGGACAGCCTGGCGGCACATTATGTTTACGGGCTACAGCAGGTCATCGCGAAGGCCGACATCAGTATCTGGCAAGCGACCGCAGGGGCTTGCCCTCCGATTTTCGATTTTGACGATTTTTATAATCCAAATTGCCGTGCGTTTAATGACGGCGTTCGATCGATCATCGAATCAAAGATGCCTGACGCGGTGATAATGTCGGCTGCCTGGGCGCAATATATCGATCATTACGGCTACGACGAAGTGTTCGGCGCCCTGCGAAAAACCATTCTCCATCTCAACAAGCTGGGCATTACAATATTCCTATTCGGCCCTTCTATCGAGTACACGCAAAGCCTGCCGACTTTGCTCTCCAAATTCGCGTGGGCTGGCGTCGATCGGTTTAACTCGGGAAAATATCTCAACCACAAAATTTTCGACGTCGATGATAGGATGAATAGCGAGTTTTCGCATTTTGCCGGCGTGCATTTCCTTTCGATTTTGAAAGCAGTATGTCTTGCAGATCAATGTCCGGCGCTTGTGGGGGACGAAGTACCGATGCAATGGGGCATCAATCATGTCACCGCGCCCGGCTCTGTCTTCATCATGAGCAAGCTTTTTCCAGCTATGGTTGCGCCGCTGGAATCCCGGCCACATTGAGTTTGGATTCACCCATCGAAGTGGGTGCGCATCGCGGCGTAGAACAGACGTGGGAAACCGACTCTGCGCGTAATGTCGCCGCCTGGGCGGAATTTTCCGGCCCGCCCCGCAGTCGTTGCGGCATTCGGCATTCAGACTCCGCTTTACCCTCGGATGTGTTGCAGAGCTAAAAAGGCGGGGTGGCGGAAAATCCCACGTCGCACTTGACGCCCTCATGTTAAGCTTTAACGTCCGTCCGGCATTCTCAGCCCGCAGCGCTCCCCGATGCTGTTTAATAGTTATGTGTATCTGTTGGCTTTCCTGCCTGCGGCACTTCTGATCTACAGCATCGCCGATCGCTTTCCCGCCGCGCGGACTTGGACTTTGATCGGCCTGTCGCTGGTCTTTTACAGCTACTGGGATATTCGCTTTTTGCCGCTCATGGTCGGGTCGATCCTGATCAATTGGTTGTCGTCTCAGCTCTTCGTCCGCACCAAATGGCCCGCCATCGTAACCGGCACGATCGCCGCGAACCTTTTCGTTCTCGGCATTTTCAAATATACCAATTTCTTCGCCGGCAGCTTCGCTGCGATCTTCGGCACGTCCCTCGGCCGATTCGAGCTGGCGCTGCCGCTCGGCATCAGTTTCTTCACGTTCCACCACATCATGTATTTCGTGGATTTGCGACGTGGCGTCGCGCCAACGCTCACGCTCGATCGCTACGCTCTCTATATCTGTTTTTTTCCCCAAGTCCTGTCAGGGCCGCTGGTCCGTTGGCACGAGATTATCTGGCAGTTTGGCAAGGCGGCATTCGCACCCGGTTGGGAAGGCAGATTTGCTCTCGGCCTGACGCTGATTGTTATCGGCTTGACGCAAAAAGTGTTCCTGGGCGACACCCTGGGCGATGAAGTAAATTTATTTTACCAGCAGGCAAAAATATTCGACATCGGACAATTTGAAAGCTGGATTGCCGTTCTCAGCTTCACGTTTCAGATTTATTTCGATTTCAACGGCTATACCGATGTGGCGCTGGGCACTGCGTTGTTGTTCGGGATTCAGCTGCCGCAAAATTTCAACGGCCCGTACCGCGCGACGAGCTTGCGGGAATTTTGGCGTCGTTGGCATATGACATTGTCTCGCTTCCTGCGCGACTATCTCTACATTCCTCTTGGCGGTAACCGCCACGGCCTGGTCAGGCAGATAATCGCGCTGATGCTCACCATGTCGCTCGGCGGCCTCTGGCATGGCGCCGGCTGGCTGTTCATCATATGGGGAACGCTCCACGGCGTCGGGCTGACCGTGGACTTGCTCTGGCGCCGTTTTGGACTGCAGATGCCGCCACTCGCGGGATGGATCGCTACGTTCGCATTTGTGACGCTTACCTGGATTTTTTTCCGTGCGCCGTCCCTCAATATGGCCGCACGCCTGTTTAAGGCTCTGATCGTCGGCGGCCCGAGCACGTCGTATAACGGGACTCAGACCCTCGTCCTCGCCGCTGTTTGCGCGATCTTGTTTCCTCCGAGCTATGTCATCTGTCGCAAATTAACCGAGCGGCCGAGTTGGGCGGTGGCGATTGCGTTGAGCGTATTGAGCGCCGCAATCCTCGTCGCGCTCGGCAAGGAGGGCAATTATGAGTTTATCTATTTCCAATTCTGAAGAAGCCGACCGCGCGATCTGGCGGCGGTGGATTTTCGGTTTCGTATGGAGCTGGGCGTTCATAAGTTTGATGCTCCTTGCCATCGTTGTTGTGGTCGACCCCTTTTCGACCGGGCGCTTGACGCCGATTACCCGCATCGACTTTGTCGGCGACAAACATTACGCCGATGCTGCCCGCATTCGCGTCCTGAGCTTCGAAGGAGCGATTTTCGGCAACTCTCATGTGCTGCGTATTGACCCGGAAAACCTGACGCGATTGACCGGCCGCCGCTTCGTCTCGCTGGCGCTTGAAGCCACAGGGCCACAAGAGCACATGTTCCTGATGCGCATGTTCGACCGAGAACGCCGCGTCGGCTCCTACGTCCTCATTCTCGGAATGGACGATCTTACGTGTATGCCGAAAAAGCTGCCGGATCAGCCGGGCGGCTTAATTCCCCAATGGCTTTATGACGGATCGGATTTCACTTACTTGAGCCATATTTTGTCGAGTTACGCCCTGCGCATGACGATACGCCGGATCACGATCCTGCTGGGCTGGCAAGGTGGCGAACCGCCGGACGGATACGTCTTCGAGCCAACGGTCAAACTCAATCCCGGCAGACTGCTCGAAGTCTTTGCACGCCCGCAACCGGCAGATGCGCCGCCGCCTGACGCGCCATTCCCCTATCTCGACGATTTGGAGCAAACGGTCAAAAGCCTCAATCGCGAGGACGTTGTGCTGCTGGTCTTCATGCCGGTGTATTGGAATCAGCTGCCAATTGCGGGGAGCCAGGCGGACGCGAGAATGGCCGCATGCAAGACACGGGCGGACGCTATTGCGCGCCTATTGCCGCGCGGCGCTATGCTCGACCTGCGGATCGACGGTCCGAAGGTGCGTGACCGCGCCAATTTTTTCGACCCGACGCATTACAAGGATGAAATTACGCGCGATATCGAGGCCGCCATCGCTCAGCGGATCAATTCCTTATCCACCGCCCCGTCCGGCTAGGCGGCGCAGTACCGCAAGTCAGAGCTCCAGATCCCAGTGCTCGCTGACGACCGGCTGGCTCCAGCTCACACGTTCCTCGCTGCGCATGAGCTTGAACCCGGCCTTCTGATAAATGTGACGCGCGGCGGTGAGCACGCTGTGCGTCCACAACGTGATCTTCTTATAGCCGGCGTTGCGGGCGAAGCCGATGCATTCATCGGCGAGCCGCGCGCCGAGGCCGAGCCCGCGCGCCCTCGGATCGACCAGCAACAACCGGATGCGCGCGACCGTCGCCGAGTCCGCTACCAAAAACACGCAGCCGACATTTTCGCCGTCCATTTCCGCGATCCAGCAGCGCTCGCGCTTCGGATCGTTGTTGTTGGCGAAGTCGGCGACGATTTGCGCGCAGACGCCTTCGAACGGTTCGATCCATTGATATTCCCGCGCGTAGAGTTCGGCATGGCGTTTGACGATCCAGCCGAAATCGCCGGGCCGCGGCGCGCGCAGAAGGTAGCGGCGGTCCGGCGCCGGGGCTTCGGCCGCCGCTGATTCGGGCTTGCCGCCGAGCAGGGTTTGGATCGTATTCATCGCCTCAATCAGCCGGAGCTGGTCCTCGGGCTTAAGCCTGCCGAGCATCGCTCCGGTATCGCGTTGCGAGCGCCGCTCCAGCGGCGCGTAATTTTTGCGGCCGCGCGGCGACAGCGTCAGGTGGCTTTGCCGGCCATCGCTCGCCGACGCCTCGCGCCGGATCAGCCCGCGCGTTTCGAAATTGCGCAGCACGCGGCTCAGATAGCCGGCATCGAGATCGAGCGCGCGGCCGATCTCGCTTGCCGTCGGCGCGTTGCCGCGCGCGATCTCGTAAAGTACGCGTGCCTCGCCGAGCGAATAGGGGCTGTCGAGGAAAGTTTTGCGCAAGACGCCGATCTGCCGCGTATAGAAGCGGTTGAAGCGCCGCACCGCGGCGACACGATCTTGCGCGATGCGATTTGCGGCGCTGCGCTCGCGGTCCTGGTTGGCCATAGCCGAATTTCAGCCAGATAGTTGACTAAGTCAAGTATATGGCCCGAATGCCTGGGTGGCCAGCTTGACGATCTGCCGCCGGCCGACGCGGCGCAGAAGGTCATGTTCGGGATCGCCGGCACGCTCGGAATGGCCGCCGACGGCGTTATAGAAGTCTTTGGCGATTAAGAGGCCCTGCTCGGGGCGCGGCGGGGCGCCGAGCGTTGCCGCGATCGAGTGCAGGAATTCGCGCAGCGCCGATGGCGCGCCGCCGCGCCGAAACACGGCCGCTTGGGTGTGTCGCCCTCGTTGCAGAAAGCGTCCGACTTCGTCGGTCCATGGCGCGTCGAGCACGGTTCCCGGCCGCAGGAATATCAGCCACGGCGCCCGCGCCGCCACCGCAGCCGCCTTGAGCCGTGCAGCGAGCACACCCTCGACGACCAGGAAATTGCAGCCGGCGACGTCGGCGACGGCGGCGGTGTCGTCTTGCGAGCCGCCATCGGCAATCAGCACTTCGGTAATGAGGCCCGCCGTGGCGCCCGGCACCAGCGCGGCAAGCGTCGGCACCAGCGCGCGCTCCGAATTTCGCGTCGGGATGATGACGCTCAGCATGTACCGCGGCTTGAGCCGGCTCCCTGAAAGGTTGTCCGTACCCGGGGCTGAATAGGCCCAGCGCCAACAGGCTCCAAGGCTTGTTTATAGGCAGCGTTCACGAACATTTGTTCTTGTTTTGTTCGATCATCCAAGTTAGCTTTAAGCCAGGAGTTGCCAATGAGTCGTTCATCCGCGTTACGACGCCCGCCGGCACCGCTGCCCTCCGCGCCGGCGGGCGAGTTGGGAACAGCCGTCGATCGCGAGCGCCGCCGCGGCCGCGGCGCCATTTCGAATAGTTCGGGACGCTTCGAGCCGCTCGCCCGCGTCGCCTTCGACGATGGCTGGCAAGATCTGGGCCGGCAAGATTTGGGCCGGCAAGATTTGGGCCGGCAAGATTTGGGCCGGCAAGGCCTCGAAGACTTGCCGTCATTCAAGACCAGCGTGACAGTCAACTCGACGCGCCGGATCATCGCCCGCAACGACTCGCCCGACATTTCCTTCGATCAGTCGATCAACCCCTATCGCGGCTGCGAGCACGGCTGCGTTTACTGTTACGCGCGGCCGAGCCATGCCTATCTCGGGCTATCGCCGGGGCTCGATTTCGAATCCAAGCTGTTCATGAAGCCGAATGCGCCGGAATTGCTCGAACGCGAATTGTCGGCGCCGAATTACGTGCCGAAAATCATCGCGCTGGGCTCGAACACCGATCCTTATCAGCCGATCGAGCGCCGTTATCAGATCACGCGACGCATCCTCGAAGTTTTGGAGCGCGCCGGTCATCCGGTCGGCATCGTGACCAAATCGGCGCTGGTGTTGCGCGATCTCGATATTCTCATTCGCATGGCCAAGCGCGAGCTGGTCAAGGTAGCGATCTCGGTCACGACGCTCGATGCGAAATTGGCGCGCACCATGGAGCCGCGCGCCTCGACGCCGCCGCGCCGGCTCGATGCCTTGCGGCAATTGGTCAAGGCCGGCGTGCCGACCTCGACTTTGGTCGCGCCGGTCATCCCCGCGATCAACGACGCGGAGATGGAGCGCATTCTCGAAGCGGTAGCGGAGACCGGCGTGCGCCATGCGGGATACGTCCTGCTTCGCTTACCGTTGGAAATACGCGACCTGTTCCGCGAGTGGCTGACCGAGAATTTTCCCGACCGCGTCGAGCATGTGTTCAAGCTCATCCGCGACACGCGCGGCGGCAAGGAGAACAACTCGACATTCGGCAAGCGCATGACCGGCTCGGGCCCGATAGCCTGGATGATCGGGCGCCGCTTCGAGGTCGCCTGCGAGCGGCTCGGCTTTAACGGAACGAGCGTGAAGACAACGACCGAGCATTTCCGCCCGCCGCGGCCGGCCACCGAGCAGCTAAGTCTGTTCGGTTGAAACTCACGTCATTCCGGCGGCCCGGAATGACGAGTGGGCGTTGCGGACCGTGCCGCGTCGTGGTCATCATTGCCACATGAGTTGCAATGGAACCGAAGTGCGCGCGGCCGCGCGGCTGCCGCTTGGTGAACAAGAAATCATCCGGCCGACATTCCGCCGCGAGCGCACGGCGCTCAAGCGCGGGGTATGGCCGGTTGCCGGATGCGACGAGGCCGGCCGCGGGCCGCTTGCCGGGCCGGTGGTGGCTGCCGCCGTGATCCTCGATCCGGACAATATTCCGCGCGGGCTCGACGATTCGAAACGGCTCACGCCCGAACGGCGGGAAGTCTTGTACGAGCGCATCTGCGCGCGGGCGCAGGTCGCGGTGGCGCTGGCGCCGCCGGCGCGCATCGATCGCGACAATATCTTGCGCGCGTCGTTGTGGGCGCTCGCCCGCGCCGTCGCCGCGCTGCCGGTGCAACCGCGCCTCGTCTTTGTCGACGGCCGCGACCGCATCGATGCCGGCTGCGACTGCCAGGCCGTTATCGGCGGCGACGGGCTGGTCGCCTCGATCGCGGCTGCGTCAATCGTTGCCAAGGTGACGCGCGACCGGTTGATGGCCTGTCTGGGCGCTGCTCATCCGGGCTACGGTTTCGAGCGCCACATGGGCTACAGCGTGCCTGAGCATTTCGCAGCGCTCGGCCGGCTCGGGCCGACGATTCACCACCGGCGTTCGTTCTCGCCGGTGGCCGGCGCGCTCGGCCTGACGGATAACGAAGCCGACGCGGCGGTCGCCGGCGTATTGCCTCTCTAGCTTGGCCGCCGTATAGGGCAGCGCCAAACGATTGCGTAGCGTTGCTGCACCCGGTGCTCGCCGAGTTTGATGTTATTTGCCGATGTTCTACGTCCCCCTTTACATTGAAATGCTACGTTCGCGACCGCTGCTGGTGTTTTGGCCGGCCGCGCTGCTACAGGCCGCGATTTGGATAGCGGTGCCGATGCTGTTTTACTCGGCGCCGCCGGAGGCTTTGGCGCAGCTCCTCGCCATCGGTCACGAATTCCGCTTCGATGCCGGCGTCGGCCCGCCGCTCGCCTATTGGCTCGCCGAGATCGCGTTCCGTAGCGCCGGCATGTTCGGCGTCTATGCGCTGGCGCAGCTTTGCCTGGTTACGACCTATTGGTGCGTGTTCGCGCTCGGCCGCGCCATCGTCGGTCCGACGCATGCGACCATGGCGGTGCTGCTGATGGTCGGCATTTCGCTATTCACCGTGCCGTCGCCGGATTTCGGCCCGCCAATTCTGACCATGGCGCTGTGGGCCGTGGTGCTGCTGCAATATTGGCGGGCGGCGATCGAGCGCGAGCGGCGATCCTGGTACGCGCTCGGCGTTGCGGCGGCGCTGCTTCTTCTCAGCAGCGATGCGGCGCTGCTCCTTCTCGGCACGCTTATCGTGTTCACCGCGGTCACGGAGCGCGGCCGCTCCGCGCTCGATGCGATCGAAGCCTGGGTCGTGGCGCTGGCGCTCGTTCCTTTTCTCTTCCTGCATCTCATCTGGCTCGACGGCATGTCGCTGGAAGCTTCGGGCGACGCACTCATCCCGACGCTCGCACGATTGCGCGACGCCACGCTTGCCGGTGCGAACACGGCGGCGTGGTTGCGGCTGCTCGCCGCGCTCATCCTCGCCCACGCCGGGCTTGTTATCCTTTTGGTGCTGGCGGGCGGCTGGCCGGGCCTGCGCGCAAATCCGGCGCCGCCGCTCGCCCGCGCGCCGGTCGATTCGTTCGCGGCGACCTATGTGAAGATTTTCGCGCTGGTGCCGGGATTGCTGGCGACGATTGTCGCCGTCGTGCTTGCAAGCGCGTTGCCGATCGGCGGCGCGCCGCCGCTGGTCGTGCTTTCCGGGCTCGCGCTGGTGATCGCCGCCGGCGACAGCATCGAGCTTTATCATCAACGTATTCTCGGTTTCGCTTGGGCCGGGCTTCTGATCGTGCCGGCGATCTTCGTGCCGATCTTGATCGTGCTGTTGCCGTGGACGGCAGGCATGGATCTGAAAGTTGCGCAGCCGGCGAGTGCCATGGGCCGCTTCTTCGCCGACAATTTCGAGCGCCGGACCGGGCAGCCGCTCGCCGTCGTCACCGGCGATCCGCATCTCGCGGCGCTGGTCGCACTCACCGCACCGAGCCGGCCCAGCGTGTTCTTCGACGCCGATCCGGCGCACTCGCCCTGGGTCACCGCCGACGACATCCGCAAGAAAGGCGCCGTCGTAGTCTGGGCCACCGCCGACACGACGCCAACGCCGCCTCCCGACATCAAGGCGTATTTTCCCGATCTCGTTGCCGAAGTGCCGCGCGCCTTCGACCGGCCGGTGCAGGGCAGGCTGCCGGTCTTGTGGATCGGCTGGGGCGTGATCAGGCCGGGCAGCGTCGCGGCGGCGGCGCGGTAGAGCACGATGACACGTTAGTGATATGCCGCGCCCTCGCGGACTTTGCCGCGGAACAGCCAATAGGTCAGGGCGGTATAGCCGAGCACGAATGGCAACAATACCAGCGTGCCGATCAGCATGAACATCTGGCTCGACGGCGCCGCCGCGGCGTCGTGGATCGTCAGCGTCGGCGGTACGATATAGGGGAAGGTCGAGATGACGAGGCCGAGATAGCCGAGCAGGAACAGCGCGATGGTCGCGAGAAACGGCGCGGCGTCGCGTCGCGCCTCGATCCAGCGCCACTGCGCGAACGCGACCAGTGCCGTGACGATCGGCACCGGCGACAGATAGATGAGGTTCGGCATCGTCAACCAGCGCTGCGCGATGCGCGGGAAGGCAAGCGGCGTATAGATGCTGACCGCCGCCATGAAGACGAGCACGGCGATAAGCAGCAATTTCGCCTTGGCTGCGGCGCGGACCGCCATGTCGCCATCGGTCTTGAGCATCAGCCAACACGCGCCGAGAAGCGCGTAGCCGGCGACGACGCCAAGCCCGCACAACAGGCCGAACGGCGTCGCCCAGTCGAACGGGCCGCCGCCATAGGCGCCGTTCTCGATTTTCACGCCTTGTACCAATCCGCCCAGGACCAGACCCTGGCAAAAGCCGGCCAGCGTCGAGCCGCCGGCGAATACGGCATTCCACAGCGGCTTGCGCTGCGCGATGGCGCGAAACTCAAACGTAACGCCGCGAAACACCAAAGCCAGCAGCATGATCATCAGCGGCAGGTAGAAGGCCGGCATGATGATCGAATAGGCCCGTGGAAAGGCGACCAAGAGCCCGCCACCGCCGAGCACCAGCCAGGTCTCGTTGCCGTCCCAATACGGCGCGATCGAAGCGAGCATGCGATCGCGCTCAGCGTCGTCCTTGGCGAACGGAAACAACATGCCGATGCCGAGGTCGAAACCGTCAAGCACGACATAGAACGCCACCGCTACGCCGATCAGCGCGGCCCAGATCAGAGGGAGCAACGCGGTGACATCGAGGGCGCTTGTCGTAGCGGGTGTCATAGTGAGTGCCCCGGCGCGTTCTGCGGTTCAAGCGTCGGATGGCCGCTGGCAAGCCGTGGTGGGTGCTGTGGTAGGGCTGTCTCCTGAATGCCTCGCGCGATCAGCCGGTTGATGAAATAGATGCCGAACGAGAACACGACGCCATAGACCAGGATAAAGAGGATGAGGGTTGTCGCGATGCTCCCGCCCGGCACCGGCGACACCGCATCCGCCGTGCGCAATATGCCCTCCACGATCCACGGCTGCCGGCCGCTTTCGGTCACGACCCAGCCGGAAATGACGGCGACGAAGCCGACCCACCAGGTCTGCGCGACTATTTTCAGATACCAGCGCGTCTCGAACAACCGCCCGCGCCACAATAGCCACGCGCCGAACCAAGCCGCGGCGATCATGTAGAGGCCGATCGCCACCATGATGCGAAAGCCGAAGAAGACGTTCGGCAGCGGCGGACGATCTTGCGGCGGCACGTCTTTCAATCCCGGGAACAGACCGTCCCATTGCCGCGTAACGAGGAGCGAGGCGATATGCGGGATTGAGATTGAATAGAGATTGCTTTCGGTCTGCTCGTCCGGCCAAGCGAAAAATTCGAACGGCGCCGGCTTGCTGCCGTCCCAATGCGCCTCCATTGCGGCAATCTTGGTCGGCTGGTACTTGAGCGTATTCTCGGCGTGCAGATCGCCGATAATGAGCTGCAGCGGCGCCAGCACCGCGGTCAGCGCGATCGCCATGCGCAGCATGGTGCGGGCTTCCTCGCCATGGCGATCGGTCAACAGATAGCGGGCGCCGACCGCGATGCCGACAAAGCCGCCGGTGAGCAGCGACGCATTGAGCATATGGGCGAGCCGATAGGGAAAGCTCGGATTGAAGATGATCGCCCACCAGTCCGCCGGATAGGCGATGCCGCCTTCCATCGTGTAGCCGGCCGGTGTTTGCATCCAGCTATTGGCCGAGAGAATCCAAAATGCCGACAGCGTGGTGCCGAAGGCGACCATCACACCGGAGAACACGTGCAGCCAGCGCGGCACCCGCTCGCCGCCGAACAGCAGCACGGAGAGAAATGACGCTTCGAGAAAGAACGCCGTCAAGACCTCGTAACCGATCAGCGGGCCGACGACATTGCCGGCCACCGCCGAAAAGCGGCTCCAATTGGTGCCGAACTGATAGGACAGCACTACGCCGGAGACGACGCCCATCGCGAACGACACGGCGAAAATCTTGGTCCAGAACGTTGCGAGCCGCTTGTATCGCTCCACCCCGGTCCAGCCCCACAACACTTCGAGCGTCGCGAGATAGATCGCGATGCCGATCGTGAATGTCGGAAAAATAATATGAAACGAGACGGTGAAGGCGAATTGCAACCGCGCCAGCAGAACAGGATCGAGCGCCATGACATGATCGAAGACCTGATCCACTGCATGAACTCCGCCAGCTGCGGCCGTCGCCCGTCGAGTGATATGGACCTTTTACGGAGCGCGGAAAAGGGCGTCGTTACGCCGCGCGATGCGGCTAGCCGGCGAGCGCCTTCTTGAGCGCCAGAAAATCCCGCCAGGCAAAGCGCTTTTGCAGCGGGCTGCGCAGCAGGAAGGCGGGGTGAAAAGTCGGCAGCGCGCGGATTTCGCGGCTGCCGGTGTCGAACGGGTACCAGCGGCCTCGTGCGCGCGTAATGCCTTCCTTGATGGATAGCAGCGTTTGCATCGCCGGCCCGCCGAGGCAGACGACGATATCGGGATTGGCCAGCTCGATCTGGCGGCGGATGAACGGCAGGCAGATCGCGGTTTCCTGCGGCGTCGGGGTGCGGTTGCCGGGCGGCCGCCATGGCACGACATTGGCGATGTAAGCGTTCGTGCGATCGAGCCCGATCGCCGCCATCATGAGATCGAGCAATTTGCCGGAACGGCCGACGAAGGGACGCCCGACGATATCTTCGTCGTAGCCAGGCGCCTCGCCGACGAACATGACGCGGCTTTGCGGATTGCCGTCGGCGAAGACGAGTTGCGTCGCGGTCATGCGCAGCGCGCAGCCTTCGAAGGCTTCGAGCAGCGCGCGCAACTCATCGAGCGTCCGGGCAGTCCTTGCGGCCTCGCGTGCCGCCATGGCCGCGGCCTCGGGTGAAGCCGGGGCGCGTAATTTACCCTCCCCCGCAGGGGGAGGGTCGGATCGCCCAACGGGTCGGCGCTCAGCGCCGCCCGATGGCAGGCTCCGGCGATCCGGGGTGGGGTCTTGTGGTGTGCGCGCGGCCAGGCCGCCGGCCCCCACCCGCGCAGCTTCGCTGTCCGACCGCCCCCCTGCCGGCGGAGGTACGGTTTCGTCCGCCATGCGGTCGACCGGCTCCTCGCCGATGAGCGCGTCGGCGCCGGCATCGAGGTAGAAGGCAATGAGTTCGCGCGCGTCTTTGCGTAGGGGAATCACGGCCCAAAATCCGGCGATTGTCTTTGTCGATTGTATTGGCACTAATTTCGTGAAAAATCATCGGCAATCGACCGGGACACGGAGCATGCCATGAACACAGCGGAGCTTCCGGCCCGGGAGGCGATGGAATTCGACACCGTGATTGTCGGCGCCGGGCCCGCGGGCCTTGCCGCCGCTATCCGGCTCAAGCAGCTTGCGCCGGACAAATCCGTCGTCGTGGTTGAGAAGGGCTCCGAGGTCGGCGCGCATATTCTTTCCGGCGCGGTGATCGATCCGATCGGGCTCGACAGTCTCATTCCGGAATGGCGCAGCGAAGACACCCCGATCAAGACCGCGGTCACCGCCGATCGGTTCTACGCGCTCGGCGCCGCGGGCGCGCTGCGGCTGCCGCTCGCCGCGATGCCGCCGCTGATGAGCAATCACGGCAACTTCATCGTCTCGCTCGGCGATGTCTGCCGCTATCTCGCGAAGAAGGCCGAGGCGCTCGGCGTCGAAATCTATCCGGGCTTCGCCGCCGCGGAAGTCTTGTTCGAGAACGATGCGGTCGCCGGCATCGCCACCGGCGATATGGGGCTCGCCAAGGACGGCCATCATAAGGCCGGCTTCGCCCGCGGCATGGAGTTGCGCGGCAAATACACGCTGTTCGCCGAAGGCGCGCGCGGCAGCCTGTCCAAGCTGCTGATCGAACGCTTTGCGCTGTCGCGCGATCGCGAGCCGCAAAAATTCGGCATCGGCCTCAAGGAGCTTTGGCAGGTCTCGCCGGCGCAACACCGCAAGGGTCTCGTGCAGCACACGCTCGGCTGGCCGCTCAGCAATCGCACCGGCGGCGGCTCGTTCCTTTATCATTATGACGACAATCTGGTTTCGGTCGGTTTCGTCGTCCACCTCAACTACCGCAATACGTATCTTTCGCCGTTCGAAGAGTTCCAGCGGTTCAAGACGCATCCGCTGATCCGCGACACGTTCGCCGGTGGCAAGCGGATTTGCTACGGCGCGCGGGCCCTCACCGAGGGCGGCTGGCAGTCGGTGCCGAAACTCGCATTCCCCGGCGGCGCGCTGATCGGCTGCGCCGCGGGCTTCGTCAACGTGCCGCGCATCAAGGGCACGCACAACGCTATTCTGTCCGGGATGCTGGCGGCGGAACATGTCGCCGCGGCCCTGGCAGAGGGTCGCGCGAATGACGAGCTTGCCAGTTACGAAAATGCGTGGCGCTCGTCGCCGGTCGGACGCGATCTGTGGCGAGTGCGCAACGCCAAGCCGCTATGGTCGAAGCTCGGCACCTTCGCCGGCATCGCGCTCGGCGGGTTTGACATGTGGACCTCGACGCTCGGCTTTTCGCTGTTCGGCACTCTCAGGCACGGCAAGCCTGATTATGCGACGCTGGAGCCTGCGGCGAAATGCCGGCCCATCGCCTATGCCAAGCCGGACGGCAAGCTGACGTTCGATCGGCTCTCGTCGGTCTATCTGTCGAACACGAATCACGAGGAAGATCAGCCGGTCCATCTTCTGGTGCGCGACGGCGCCTTGCAAAAATCGTCGGAGTACGACGTCTATGCCGGGCCGTCGGCGCGCTATTGCCCGGCTGGCGTCTATGAGTGGGTCGAGGAGGCGGGCCAGCCGCGCTTTGTGATCAACGGGCAGAACTGCGTCCACTGCAAAACCTGCGACATCAAGGACCCGAACCAGAATATTACCTGGGCGCCGCCCGAAGGCGGCGGCGGGCCGAATTATCCGAATATGTGAGTCACTCGCGGCGGCAGTGCGTTCGGTAGTGCTGCCGCGATTTTGCCTCCGTTCGGGCCTAAAGGCCTTGTGGCGCGGGAACGCGGGACGACGGGGTCCGAGTTTGTGTCCTTGCGGGCGTGCGGCAAAAAGGTCATTCTCGCGCGGACTTAAAAACGGCGTTGGGCGCCCGATTCCTGCTTCGCCGGTTCCGTTCGTCAGCCGATCCAGTTCGCCAATGGAGTTCTCGTGACTCATTCGCTGCCCCGGCATGCCGCCATTGTCGGCATCGCCCTAGTCTTCAGCCTTTCTTCAGCGCTCGCCGCCGAAACCCCGGCGCAACAGCAGCTTTCACCCGACAACGCCGCCGGCAGCTATCTGGCGGCCCGGCATGCCTCGACGGAGCGCGACGAGGGCGCCGCGGCGGCCTATTACCTCGATGTCTTGAAGCTCGATCCGCGCAATTCCGATCTCCTTAGCCTCGCATTTCTTTCCGAGCTGACCGACGGCGATATCGACACGGCGAGCAAACTCGCCGACCGGTTGCTTGCGATCGATCACAGCGATCGCATATCGCGGCTCGTCGTCGGCATACGGGAGCTTAAGGGGAAGCATTATTCGCTCGCGCGAGAGGACTTTTCTCAGTCGGTGCGTGGACCGGTGACCGACCTGACGGCGACGCTGTTGTCGGCCTGGGCGCTCGCGGGCGCGGGTGACAGCCATGCGGCGATCGACACTATGGACAAGCTGTCGGGGCCGGACTGGTACGGCATCTTCAAGGACCTGCATGCCGGGCTCATCCTCGACCTAGCGCATGACACCAAGGCGGCCGGCAAGCGCTACGCCAGCGCCTACAAGGCCGACCCTACCGCTTTGCGCACGGTGGAAGCCTATGGCCGCTATCTGTCGCGCACCGCCAACAAGGACGATGCGCTGAAGGTTTATCAGGATTTCGTCAAGGAGCTGCCGAACCATCCGGTGATCGACGAGGAGATGAAGCGGATTTCCGACGGCGAGAAGCTGCCGCCGCTCGTCGATACGCCCCAAGCCGGCGCCGCCGAGGCGCTCTACGGGCTCGGCGCCTCGATCGGACGCCGCGGCGGGGAGGATCTCGCGATCATCTATCTGCAGCTTGCGCTTTATCTCGAGCCGACGCACGCGATGGCGCTGCTTTCGCTCGGCGATCTCTACGAGGACCTCAAGAAGCCCGATCTCGCGATCAAGGCTTACGAGCGGGTGCCGGCGAGTTCGCCGCTGTCGCGCAACGCGCAAATCCAGATGGCCGTCGACCTCGACGCACTCGACCGGACCGACGAAGCCAAGAAACTCCTTGATCACGTTATCGCCGAGCATCCCAAGGACACCGAGGCGATCATCGAGCTCGGCAACGTTCAGCGCGGACGCAAGGACTTTGCCGACTGCGCGGATACTTACACCAAGGCCATCAACGCGGTGCCTAATCCGGAGAAGTCGAACTGGGTGATGTTCTACTTCCGCGGCATTTGTTACGAGCGTTCGCACCAGTGGCCGCTTGCCGAAGCCGACATGCAGAAGGCGCTGCAGCTATATCCGGATCAACCGCTCGTGCTCAATTATCTCGGTTATTCGTGGGTCGACCAAGGCGTCCATCTCGACCAGGGCATGGACATGATCCGCAAGGCCGTCGAGCAGCGGCCGGACGACGGCTACATCGTCAATTCATTGGGTTGGGCGTATTTCCGCACCGGCAATTACGACGAGGCGGTCAAGAACCTCGAGCGCGCCGTGGAGCTCAAGCCTGAAGATCCGACGATCAACGATCATCTCGGCGACGCCTATTGGCGGGTCGGACGCACGTTGGAAGCGCACTTCCAATGGTCGCAGGCGAAGGACCTCAAGCCAGAGCCGGAAGACCTGCCCAAGATCGAGGCCAAGATCAAAAACGGGCTAGCATCCGATACGTCTTCCGCGGCCGATGCCAGCAAGCCGACTTCGCCGGCGGACGCCGATAAGGCAAATTCGGCGGCGGACGCCGACAAGGCAAAGAAGACCGGCAACGGCGGGTGAGGGGCGTCCTTGCCCGTTCCGCTCGTTGAGAACGCGCCGGCCAAGGTCAATCTGACGCTGCGGGTGCTCGGCCGTCGCGCCGACGGCTATCACGAGCTTTTAAGCCTGGTCGCGTTCGCGGATTTTGGCGATCGGCTCAGCTTTACCCCAGGGGGCGAGCTGATGCTTACTGTCCATGGACCGAGCGCGGCACAAGCGGGGCAAAGCGCGGACAATCTCGTGCTCAAAGCGGCGCGCGCGCTCGCAGAGCGGATTCCCGACATCGTTCTTGGTGAGTTCGATCTTGAAAAGAATTTACCGGTCGCAGCCGGAATTGGCGGCGGTTCGACCGATGCGGCCGCGGCACTGCGGCTTCTGGCGCGGGCGAACGATCTCGCAGGCGACGATCCGCGCCTTGCCGAGGCGGCGCGCGCCACCGGCGCCGATGTGCCAGTCTGCCTCGATCTCCGGCCGCGCATGATGCACGGCATCGGCGAGAAGCTGTCCGGCCCGCTTGTGCTGCCGCCGCTTCACGCCGTGCTGGTCAATCCGGGCATCGCGCTGGCGACGAAGGACGTCTTTGCCGGATGCACGCTCACGGTGAGACCCGCCCCGCCTTTCGATCTTGCGGCGGTGGCAAAGGCCAGGAGCCAGGAGCAGTTCTTGCGGTCGCTTACGCGGCAGGCGAATGATCTTGAAGATGCAGCGATCAAGCTTGCGCCGGTCATCGCCGACGTAGTCGCGGCGCTGCGCGCGCTCGCCGGCTGCCGCTTGGCCCGCATGTCGGGCTCCGGCGCGACGTGCTTTGGCTTGTTCGATTCGGCCGCCGCCGCGCGAGGTGCGGCGGAAACGCTGAGCAACAAATACCCGCAGTGGTGGGTGCGGGCGTGCGGCCTCGGAAACGGATGACAAGCGGTCTCGACGCGCGATGCGGCCAAACAGCTCGACGATCGGCGGATTGCGCCGGGCAATCGCCTGGAAGCCTTGCACGGCAACCGGCGCGGACAGCATAGCATCGGTATCGACGATCAATGGCGAGTATGCTTTGAGGCCTGCCGCCAAAGCGAACGGAACGGTAAGGCCTCCGCCATTCCGATTACGACATGCCGGACAGTTTCAGTTGCAGTGAAATACTTTTCCATATGAGGTGTCGCGGGCATCGGCGAATTATCCTCGCTAAAAATGCCTCGGGCTCATAACCTCTGCCCGCGTTGGTCTTGGTTGGGCGTAACCCGCAATTTCAGCTTCTTGCTGCCATTTCCGTTGCGACAATTTGTGTGGCAGCGGGTTGCCGTTTAATCCAGTGCGAGCCCGATGCTAGTCGAGCGAGGCCTCGGCTCGCCGTAATGCAGCGGGATGTTCGGGCAGCAATGGATTGGGATTTGAAACCGCGCCTTTGGGCTGTCGGATTTCTCGTCGCGGTCGTCACGGTCAAGAACCAATGGGCCTTGGCCGCCGAACAGGTCCACGAGGAGATCCAGGTCTACAACGCCGACATCGCGGAGGTTCCGTCGCTGCAGGATCAACGAAACTACTTTCACCATTTGCCGCTCAAAGGCCGGATCGTAGTGAGTAGCTAGACAGAGCCGTCCGGCGTCTTCGGTGAAAAAGAGGCTGCCGCCCTTGTCAGTCCCCGGTCAGTTATAGAGGATAAGCCTTGGTATCGCAGCGCATTTTGTGAGCGCCTGAATCCCGAATTTCAATATAGTCGATGGGTTCGTGTTTGGGTTAGTGTTTGGGTTAGTGTTTAAGTGCGGCAGGCTGCTACTACACGTTCAAAACCGTCAAAATGTGTCTGGATTCAAGCTCGTCTGACCGAGTTGATCGCGCCCCCCCGGGCTCACCGCCGCTGATTTCAGTGGTCGTTCCCGTTTACAAGGAGGAGAACAACATTCGGCCGTTTCTCGCGCGCTTGGTTCCGGTTCTTGAGCGGTTGGGCACCTACGAGATCATATTTGCCCTCGATCCCTCGCCGGATGGAACAGAGCGCGTGATCCGCGACGAGATCATGCGCAACCAAAACATCGGCCTCATCGTGTTCAGTCGGCGCTTTGGCCAGCCCGCGGCGACCATGGCGGGTATCCTTAACTGTTGCGGTCGATGGTGCGCCGTCATCGACGTCGACCTCCAGGATCCGCCCGAAGTGATCGAGGCGCTGTGGCTCAAGACGAAGGAAGGGTTTGATGTCGTGACCGCCCGCCGCGCCAGCCGCGAGGGCGAGACCATGATCAAGCTCATCGTCGCGCGGCTTGGCTATCGCGTCATCAACCAGATGGCCGAGGTGCCGATCCCGCTAGACACCGGCGATTTCCGCATCATCAGTCGACGGGTAATCGAGGAACTGCGCGGGTTGAACGAGTCGCATGGGTTTTTGAAAGGGTTAGTGCCCTTTGTCGGTTTCCCACAAGCGGAAGTTCTCTATGACCGTAACGCGCGCGCCGGCGGAACAAGCAAGTACAATCGCTACTTTGGCTCCTTCAAGCTCCAAGCTAACGGAATTTTCTCTTTCTCCACCTTCCCCCTGCGGGTGATGATGTGGACAGGCTTCGGGATCGCAATGCTGAGCGCATTCGCGATCCTCGTAGTCGTTGCTCTCAAAATCATTCACGGCAATCAATATCCAATGGGAATCCCGACGATAACGGTTCTAGTGCTTTTCATTGGAGGCGTGCAGCTCGCAGCGGTCGGCGTGCTCGGCGAATACATTGGGCGCATCTACGACGAGGTGCGAAGGCGTCCCATGTATATTGTCGAACGCGCCATCAATGTCGACGTGCGCGACCCACGCGGGCTGCATTCTGGCGACCGATTGACGCCAAGCAATTCCATTCCGGCATGAAACTGCAAAATGCGATCTATGGTCGGTTCACGACCGCGGGCTGTTTCTCGGCGATTCGAACCGAGATGAATTCATCCTGCAATATCCACGCGCTTAGCCGCGCAGGGTCGATATCCACATCGCGCAGGCCACAGCGAATAATGCTATCGGTGTCGCAATACATGGTTCACTCGGCCTCCCAGGCAATTCGAGGTTCTGCCGGAAATCTCCGTTCACTATTGTCGGTGCGCAATCGCGCGCCGCGACGAGCATGAGCAAAATCAACGGCACGTCGTTGCGGCTTGCGTTTTGGCCGGCGAACGGCCTTGACGCACTTTTCGATTTCGCCGCGAGCACGAATCGGCGGGCGGCTTCTCTGCTTGTCCTCGTTTCGTTGATCACCTTCCTGCCGGGCTTTTTCCAGATTCCGCCCGTTGATCGCGATGAGCCGCGGTTTGCCCAAGCAACGAAACAGATGATCGAAACGGGCGATTACGTCGACATTCGCTTCCAGGACGAGGAGGCCAACGATAAGCCGATCGGCATCTATTGGCTGCAGGCGGCCGTGGTGAAGACCGCGGAAGCCCTCGGAGTACCCGATGCGCGTGACACCATCTGGCTTTACCGAGTGCCGTCGCTCTTCGGGGCGGTCGGCGCTGTGTTGGCAACCTACTGGTGCGCGCTAGCATTTGTCGGCCGGCGCGGGGCGATGCTGGCTGCCTTGATGATGGCGGATTCCACCTTGCTCGGCGTCGAAGCGCGGCTCGCCAAGACCGACGCCATGTTGCTTCTCACCGTGGTCGTCGCGATGGGAGCGCTGGCGCGCATCTATCTTGCACCGCGCGAAGTTGAAACCGGGCAACCGCGCTTCGCCGTTCTGGCGGCTTTTTGGACAGCGCTCGCGTTCGGTATTCTGCTCAAGGGACTGTTGATTATAATGCTCGTTGTGCTCGCCGCGGCGACGCTTTCGATCGTCGATCGCTCGGCGCGTTGGCTGCTGGCGCTTCGCCCGCTTCCAGGGATGGCTTGGTCAGCTCTTCTCGTGTTGCCCTGGTTCATCGCGATCACTGCGCGCGTCGGCAGCGCCTTCCTCATTGATTCCGTGGGCCACGATACGCTGGGCAAGATTGTGAGTGCGCAACAGAGCCACGGGGCGCCGCCTGGCTTCTACCTCGTGCTATTCTTCGTGACTTTCTTTCCCGCCTCGATCCTGGCGGGATTGGCGGCGCCCGCGGTCGCGGCGTCGGCAATGCGCCGCGAGCCGGCCGCTCGCTTCCTGCTGGCATGGCTGGTGCCGTCATGGATTATCTTCGAGTTGGCTGTGACCAAACTGCCGCACTACGTGCTGCCGCTATATCCGGCCATCGCCATTCTCATCGCCGGTGCGGTCGAAAGGAACGTGCTGTCGCACCAGCGCTGGCTCGTGCGCAGCGTCATATGGTGGTTCCTGGTCCCGATCATCGTCGGCATCGCCGTCGTCAGCGGTGCGATCGTGATCGAGCGCGAACTTGTCCTTCCCGCGTGGCCGTTCCTTGCTGCTGCGATCGTTTGCGGGCTGTTGGCTTGGCGATTGTACGAAGATGGCGGTTTCGAACGGGCGTTCATGTGCTCCACGGCGGCTTCGATGCTGATCGCGGTCGGAGTTTACGCGGTTATTGTTCCGGCAATCGGCCCGCTGTTCCCCAGCGTGGCGCTCGCCGGCGTTTTGCGTGGATCCGATTGCGCGCACCCTGTCGCCGCCAGCGCCGGATACCACGAGCCGAGCCTGGTCTTCCTCGCGGGGACCGCGACCCGGCTCACTGATGCGTCTGGAGCGGCCGATTTTCTGCAGCATGGTAGCTGCCGCTTTGCCTTCATCGAAGCGCGCCAGGAGAGTGCTTTCGTGCTGCGCGCGCAAGCAATCGGGCTACGCTACGATCGCGGGCCACGCGTCGAGGCGTTCAATCTCGGCCGCGTGCAGCGGGTCACCATCGCCGTCTTCCAATCGAAAGGCGCGCCATGACGCTCGGCCGCAAAATCGCGGATGCTCATCGTCGCTCCCTCAGGAATTTATCGGTTTCGGCCAGCCCGGAGGGATTTCCGATCTCGTAAAAGCGTTGCTCGGCCTCGTAGCCGGCAAGCTGTCCTGCCGCCGCGAGCGTCCCGTAAACCTCGGAAAGATCGAAGACTTCATCGCCGACGCGGCCGGCAAGGACTGCGCGTTTCAAGATGCCGAGACCATAATCGATATACTGCATGTCCGGGCTGCGCGCACGCTTGTCATGGCGCAAGATGCGCGAGCCGTCGAAGATCACATTGCTGGTATCCCACCGCCCCTCGTTGCGGAAGACCGTCATCAGAGCAGGCATTCCGCTGCTCCGAAACGCTCGCAGCACCGGCGCGAACGCGATATCGAGATAGCTGTCACCGTAAAATACCATGAACGCATCGCCGAGGAGCGGCAGCGCGCGTTTCAGGGCGCCGCCGGTACCGAGCAATCGGCTGCCCTCGAAGCTGTAGCGAACGTCGAGGCCGAATGCTCGGCCATCTCCGACAAAGGCGCTGATCGCCTCGCCGAGATGCCCGACACACAGCACTACGTTCTCCACGTTCTCCCGCCGCAGCAGACGAAGCTGATGGCAGATGAACGGTTCGCCGGCAACCTCGACCAGCGACTTCGGAGTGGTGGCCGTGACGGGACCGAGCCGCGTGGCAAGCCCTCCCGCAAGGATCGCGACCGGAATCATTTCGTCGACATGCCTATTGGACGATCACCTTGGTGCCTTCGAAGTCAAAGCCGAAACGCACCTCGGTGAGGCCGGCATCGCGTATGGCGTGCCGCAACTTAATCTTGTTGTCGGCAAGGAACATCAGAAAGCCGCCGCCGCCGGCGCCTACCAGCTTGCCGCCGATCGCCCCGTTGCGCATGGCGAGATCGTACCAATTGTCGATCTGTGGATTGCTCATGCCGCCGAAACGCTTGCGCTTCGTCTCCCAGTGCTCGTGCATCAGCAGGCCAAAACTCTGCAGATCGCCCTTTTCAAGAGCCGCCTTGCTGCGCAGTGCGATGTCCTTCACTTCGTGCATACCGTCGATAATCGACCGGTCATTCTGCTTGGTGCGCGCGTCCTGGTCATTGAGGATCCGCGATGCCGATCGGGAAAAACCCGTGAAGAACATCAGGAGATTGTCGGCGAGATTGTGGCGGGTCTCCTCGTCGATCGCCAGCGGGGTGGCGACGACCGTCCCGTCGCGATTGAAGGTGAAGCATGTGATACCGCCGAATGCGGCGATGTACTGATCCTGCTTGCCGATCGGCTCGCCCAGCCGCTCGATTTCGATGTAACAGGCCTGCTCGGCGAGCTCGCGCGGATGGATGATGCTGCGATTATGTGCGTGCAGCGCGCGCAACAGCGCCGTTGTGAAGCTGCCCGACGATCCGAGCCCGGTGCCAGCGGGGATATCCGCCATGCTGGTGATTTCCATGTGGCGGCCGTCCAGCCCCAGGCTCGCGAATACCTCGCGCACGATTGGATGCCGCACCTCCTTGGCCGAGGACACTCGTTCGAGCTGCGAATATTTGAGAATCAGGTCATTGGCGAAATTCTGGTGCACGGTGATGTAAACATATTTGTCGATCGCGGCGGCGATCAAGAAGCCCTCGTGGTCGCGATAGTAGGACGGTAGATCAGTACCGCCACCGCCCAGGGTGACGCGCAAGGGTGAACGGACGATGATCATTGACGCCCTCTGGCAGCCGAACTCAGTGCGTGCGCGCGATGCAGAAATCGACGGTCTCGGCCAGCGCGGCCTTCATCTTGGAGTCGGGGAACAAAGCCAGTGCGTCACGCGCGATGGCGCCGTAGTGGTGGGCGCGGCCGATCGTGTCTTCGAGCGCGCGGTGCTTGACCATCAGCCCGATGGCGTGATCGAGATCGGCGGCGTTGGTCTCGCCGCGTTCCAGCGTGCGCCGCCAGAATTCGCGTTCGTCGTCGTTGCCGCGGCGGAAGGCGAGCACGACCGGCAACGTGATCTTGCCCTCGCGGAAATCGTCGCCGATGTTCTTGCCCAAGCGCGCCGCGGCGCCGCCATAGTCGAGCACGTCGTCGACCAATTGGAACGTGATGCCGAGGTTCATGCCGAACGAACGGCTGGCGGCGGCTTCCGCTTTCTGCCGCGCAGACAGCGCGGGGCCGACTTCGCAAGCCGCTGCAAACAGCTCGGCGGTCTTGGCGCGGATCACCGCGATATATTCGTCTTCCGTCGTCGCCGTGTTCTTCGCCGCGGCGAGCTGCATGACCTCGCCTTCGGCGATCACGGCGGCGGCGGCCGAGAGAATCTCCAGCGCCTTTAGGCTGCCGACCTCGACCATCATCTTGAACGCCTGGCCGAGCAGGAAATCGCCGACCAGCACGCTTGCCTCGTTGCCCCACAGCATGCGCGCCGCCAGCCGCCCGCGCCGTAGCTCGCTCTCGTCGACCACGTCGTCGTGCAGCAGCGTTGCGGTATGCATGAATTCAACCGCGGCGGCGAGTTTGATATGGCCGTCGCCGGTATAGCCGGCGAGCCGCGCCAACGCCAAAGTCAGCATCGGCCGTAGCCGCTTGCCGCCGGAATTGATGAGGTGATTGGCCACCTCCGGGATCATCGTCACTTCGGAGCCGGTGCGCGAGATGATCGTGGCGTTGACCCGGTCCATGTCGGCGGCGACCAGATCGACCAGCGGATCGATCGATGGCTCACGCGGGCTTTCGAACGGTACGACAACGGCCACTAGAGCTTTCTCCACAGAGGACGCGGCAGCATAGAAACGCTATGGTGACGCGGCAAGTGCACGACAAATATCGCGACGAAATATATAGATTTGCCGGTGGCGGACCGCCAGTGCGCTCATGCCACCCGACAGTGGCGGGGGGAGGCAAGAAAACGGTATGCCAAGCAACGAGCTCGCCCGAGAACGCGTAAGTACGAGCCATTATGACGTCGCCCAATTAGAGGTGGCGGTTCTGGTGCCGTGCTACAACGAAGAGCGCGCGATCGCCAAAGTGATCGCCGACTTTCGCGCCGCGCTGCCGTCAGCGACCGTTTATGTTTATGACAATAATTCCACCGACGGCACCGTAGCGGCCGCAAAACAAGCGGGCGGCGTCGTTCGCCGCGAAACCCATCAGGGCAAGGGCTACGTGGTGCGGCGCATGTTCAACGACATCGAAGCCGATATTTACGTGCTGGTCGATGGCGACGCCACCTACGACGCGCCGAGCGCGCCGGCGATGATCGACAAGCTCATCGAGGATCGGCTCGACATGGTGGTGGCCACGCGCGTCGATCGCGAGGAGGCGGCATATCGGCCCGGCCACCGCACCGGCAATCGGCTGTTGAGCAGCTTTGTCGCGAATATTTTCGGCCGCGCTTTCACCGATATCCTGTCCGGCTATCGGGTCTTCTCGCGCCGTTTCGTGAAGTCGTTTCCGATTCTGTCGGGCGGCTTCGAGATCGAAACCGAATTGACCGTTCATGCGCTCGAGCTCGAATTGCCGGTGGGCGAGGCGCCGACACCGTATTATTCGCGGCCGGCCGGCTCGGCGTCGAAGCTGTCGACCTGGCAGGACGGCTTTCGCATTCTCTGGACGATCTTGAAACTCTACCGCGCCGAGCGGCCGCTATCGCTGTTCGGCGCCTTCGGTTTAGCCCTCATCATCATCTCGATCGGGCTCGCTATCCCGATCATCATCACCTACGTCCAGGAAGGCGTCGTGCCGCGCCTGCCGACCGCCGTGCTATCGACCGGGTTGATGCTGCTCGCCTTCCTCTCGATCGCCTGCGGCCTTATTCTCGATACCGTCACGCGCGGCCGGCGCGAGGCAAAACTCATCGCCTATCTCGCTTTGCGCGCGCCGGGCGAGGAACGGCGGCGGAGCTGAGGATTGGGGAGTTGAAGATTGCGCGAACTCGTTCGCACTAACGATGCCGTGCTGATTTCCGCGATCGAGGCGCTGCTCAACGGCGCTCACATCGCGCATATGGTGGTCGATCAGAATATGAGCGTGCTGGAAGGCTCGATCGGCATTTTCCCCCGCCGCATCCTGGTCGGCGAAGATCAAGTCCTCGTCGCACGGCGGCTTTTGCAGGACGCAGGCTTCGGCAACGAGCTGCGGCCCCATGCAGACTGAAAATGTCGAGAAATGTTGACTGAAATGTTCGCTGACGGCGGTGCGACGAGCGAAGATGCCGTGCTCGGCGGCAAGCTCGTCCTGCGGCAGCCGTTGCGCGGCCATCGCTTTGGTCATGATTCGATCCTGCTTGCCGCGGCGACTCCCGGGCGCGCGGGCGAACAAGCAGTCGAGCTCGGCGCCGGTGTCGGCGCGGCAGGCCTGGCGCTGGCGCGCCGCATCGAGGGGCTCACCGTCACGCTGGTCGAGATCGATCCCGCGCTCACTGCGCTTGCCCACGATAACGCGGCATGCAACGGGCTTGGCGCGCGCGTGCGCGCGGTGTGTCTCGACGTTGCGGCTTCTGCCGCCACGTTCGCCGCGGCCGGGCTCGCGCCGGGCTCGGCGGATCACGTCTTGATGAATCCACCATTCAACGCCCCGCAAAATCCGTCGCCCGATCGCGACCGCCGCGTGGCGCGCACCGCGTCGCATGAGACGCTCGCGCTGTGGCTGCGCGCGGCGGCGCTTCTCCTTCGTCCGTCCGGGGAGGTCACGCTGATCTGGCGCGCGGACGGTCTCAGCGACGTACTTGCATCGCTTGCCGCTGGCTTCGGCGCGATTTCGATACTGCCGATCCACCCGAAACCCGGCCTGCCGGCGATCCGAGTGCTGGCGCGCGCCGCCAAGGACCGCAGCGGGCCGTTGTCGCTTCTGCCCGGTCTTGTCCTCGCCGAGCCCGACGGCAAGCCGAGCGCACAAGCCGATGCCGTGCTGCGCGATGGCGCCGCTTTACCACTGCCTGGGAGCTGAGACTGGACCGTTACCGGGCACCAATGCCTGGAACTAATATGTGAACTTGAACGCTAATGATGCTCAGCCGTTAGGCATCACGCTGGTAGCGAATTGGGCGTCCCGGCACTGCTTTCTTCGCTTCGGTACCGATAGGAATATAGGAAAGACCAATAAACACGCTAATTAGCATCAGCAGGAATTCGATCTTGGTCACCGCTTCGCCTCCGCCTTTGTTTATGGCACTATCAATCGAAGCAAAAAGCGTTCCATCGATTAAGAAACAGTTACTTGAGCATTAATGGCCCGCCTCCTATTTGAACTTTCATGACCGAGCCCAGCACGGGGCAATGGACGGGGGAGCGCCTGCGGGAACTTTGCGGCCGAGCATTCGGCGCATTGCGACCGCTCATTCCCCGGCGTTTTCGCCGCGACGGACCCGTCGTGCCGGTGGTGCGGCTAACCGGGATCATCGGATTTTCGACGCCGTTGCGGCCGGGCCTGTCGCTGGCCGGCATCGCCCGCACGCTCGATCGCGCCTTCGCTCTGCGCAACGCCGCCGCGGTCGCGCTCGCCATCAACTCGCCGGGCGGATCGCCGGTGCAATCGCACCTCATCTTCCGCCGCATTCGCGAGCTGGCGGCCGAGCACAAGCGGCAGGTGATCGCTTTCGTCGAGGACGCCGGCGCGTCGGGCGGTTACATGATCGCCTGCGCCGGCGACGAAATCATCGCCGATCCGTACTCGATCGTCGGCTCGATCGGCGTCGTTGGCGGCTCGTTCGGTTTCGACAAGCTGATCGCGAAAATCGGCGTCGAGCGACGGCTCTATACGTCGGGCGAGCACAAGGCCATGCTCGATCCGTTCCTGCCGGAGAACCCCGGCGACGTCGAGCGCTTACAGAAATTGCAGCGGGAAATTCACCAGGACTTCATCGCACTCGTCAAATCGCGGCGCGGCGCCAAGCTGGCGGGTCCAGAAATTGACTTGTTTTCCGGCGAATATTGGACCGGACGCAAAGCGCTGGAACTCGGCCTGGTCGATGCCGTCGGCGATTTGCGCAGCGTCTTGCGCGAACGATTCGGAGATAAAGTCGTTACACCCCTGGTTACCGCCGAGCGCGGTTTCCTCGGCCGCCGCGTGTTCGGCGTGGCCCGCGGCGACTTGGCGCAAGCCGGGACTCCATTCGGCAATCAAGTGGGTCTTGCCGAGGACTTGATTTCGGCGCTTGAAGCTCGCGCCATTTGGGCGCGTTATGGCCTCTAACCGCCGCGTGCAGGCTACAGGAGAATAGCGATGCCGCCGCTCATCGTCTTTGCGCTGGGAGTTATGGGGGCGGCCGTGGTGGTGCGTTGGTGCGCCAGAGAAGTGCGCCGCGTCAATGCCGAGCTCGATGAAGTGCGCGCGAAAGCTCCCGTCGAGCCGCTCGACCGCAACACGCTGCCGAAATTAAAGCCGGATCCGAAGACCGGCGAATACCGGCCGGGGTGAGGAACTTTACCTCACTCCTCCTTGATGCCGTTTTCTTGGACGACGCGGCCCCATTTTTCGTATTCGGCCTTCATGAAGGTAGCGAGCGAGTCAGGCGTGCCGCCGACCGGGGTCGCGCCTACTTTGACGAGCTTCTCGTGCACTTGCGGATCCGCCAGTGCGTCGTCGACGGCTTTGTTGAGCTTGGCGATCACCGCGGTCGGCGTCTTCGCCGGCGCCAACAGCGCGTACCAGTTCGACGCGTCGGTATTGGGATAGCCTTGCTCGGCAAGCGTCGGCACGTCCGGCAGGATGGCGTCGCGCTTGTCCGCTACGACGCCGATCGGGACCAGGTTGCCGGCCTGGATTTGCGCGATCACCACCGGAATGTCGAGCGCAACCACCTGTACCTGGCCGCCCAGCAAATCGGTCAGCGCCGGCGCGGCGCCGCGATACGGCACGTGAAGGAATTTCACGCCCGCCGACGCATCGAGCAACATCTGGGCGAGATGCGGCGGCGAGCCGATGCCGGTCGATGCGAAGGGAATAGTGCCGGGCTTTTCCTTGGCCAGCGCGACGAGTTCTTTGACCGTCTTGATGCCGAGTTTCGGCGAAACGACCATCACCTCGGTCACTTTGGTGACAAGGGCGACCGGCGCGAAATCGCGGAATGTATCGAACGGCATTTTCGCCATGAGGTGCGGCGACACCGTTACCGCGCCGGAGGTGGTGAGAAACAGCGAATAGCCGTCGGGATCGGATTTGGCGACGTCGCCGCCGCCCAGGGTGCCGTTGGCGCCCGGCTTGTTGTCGATATAGACGCGCTGGCCGAGGAGCGTGGTCATCTTGTCGGCGACCAGGCGGCCGACGAAATCGGTCGGACCGCCGGGCGGAAACGCCACGACGATGCGGATCGGCCGGGCAGGAAAATCCTGCGCGCTGGCAATTTGGGGCGCGGCGAACGCCAAAAGCGCGGCGATACCGAATAGTATAGCTTTAGTTTTACGCACAATTTCCTCCCGTATCAGGCGTCGGCGATCAGGAATCAGGTATCAGGTATCGGATATCAAGTCTCGATCCCCGATCCCTGGTAACCTGATTTCCCGTGACTTGACCTCACCGCCACGTTCCACCGACAACGGCTCATGAACCAAGAATTGCCGCCCCACATGCGCCCCGAGCGCTCGTTCCAGGGGCTCATTCTCGCCCTGCAACGCTATTGGGCGGATTGGGGCTGCGTCATTTTGCAGCCCTACGACATGGAGGTCGGCGCCGGCACTTTCCATCCGGCGACGACGCTGCGCGCGCTCGGGCCGAATCCGTGGAACGCCGCCTATGTGCAGCCGTCGCGCCGGCCCAAGGACGGCCGTTACGGCGAGAACCCGAACCGCTTGCAGCACTACTATCAACTGCAGGTGATCCTAAAGCCGTCGCCGGACGACTTGCAGGAGCTTTATCTGAAATCGCTCTATGCCATCGGCATCGATTCCAAGATCCACGACATTCGCTTCGTCGAGGACGATTGGGAAAGCCCGACGCTCGGCGCCTGGGGGCTCGGCTGGGAATGCTGGTGCGACGGCATGGAGGTTTCGCAGTTCACTTATTTTCAGCAGGTCGCCGGTTTCGAATGCGCGCCGGTCGCCGGCGAACTGACTTACGGTCTCGAGCGGCTCGCAATGTACGTGCAGGGCGTCGAGAACGTCTTCGCGCTGAACTTCAACGGCCGCGACGGCGCGCAAAAGGTGAGCTACGGCGACGTGTTCCTGCAGGCCGAACAGGAATATTCACGCTACAACTTCGAGGCCGCCGATACCGAGATATTGTTCCGCCACTTCAAAGACGCAGAGGAAGAATGCATGCGGCTCTTGAAGATCGGCACTAAGGGCGAACGCAACGAGCTCGTACTGCCGGCCTACGATCAGTGCATCAAGGCGAGCCATGTGTTCAATCTGCTCGACGCGCGCGGGGTGATTTCGGTGACCGAGCGGCAGAGTTACATCCTGCGGGTGCGCGAACTCGCCAAAGCGTGCGGCGCGGCGTGGCTCGCGACCGCAGGCGGAGGGAAAAATTCATGAACGGATACGGAGAGCAAAGCAAATGAGCGAAATGCCTGAAATCGGCGGACGGAAACCGATCCCAGTCAATGTCGAGGCCGGCAAGAGCTATTGGTGGTGCGCCTGCGGGCGCTCGAAGTCGCAGCCGTTCTGCGATGGCTCGCACAAGGGCTCGGGCTTCACGCCGGTCGAGTACAAGCCCGCGGCGGCCGAGGAGGCGTGGTTCTGCGCCTGCAAGCGCTCCGGCAAAAAGCCGCTGTGCGACGGGAGTCATAAGCAGCTGTGATTGCTTTCCCCTCCCCCTTGTGGGGAGGGGGAGGGGTGGGGGTCGGGAGGCGACGCCATGATCGAGAAGCGATCCTCGGACGACGAACGAATTTGGGCGTTGCGCGATCGTAGCGTTGTCCCAGTCAATAGAATCCGTGCCCGCGCCATGCGGTCAACTCCGACGAAGGCCGAGCAGAAACTTTGGTGGCACCTACGTCATCGGCTGGCGACACCAGCCTCGCATTTTCGCCGGCAGGTGCATCTTGGCCGATATATTGTTGATTTCGCAAATCACAGTCTGAAGGTCGTAATTGAAATCGATGGTGGCCAGCACGCGCGGCAGATCAAGAGCGATGCGCTACGCACGAAGTTTCTCCAATCGGAAGGCTATCGAGTTCTGCGGTTCTGGAACAATGATGTATTGGGAAACATCAATGGCGCTCTTGAAATGATTCAGAGTGCGATCCTCCCGACCCCCACCCCCACCCCTCCCCACAAGGGGGAGGGGAGCAGCTAGCGGCGCCAACGATGCCCGATCTCCTCCTCGAACTGTTCTCCGAAGAAATCCCGGCGCGGATGCAGGCGCGGGCGGCGGAGGATTTGCGCAAAGCCGTTACCGACCGGCTGGTCGAGGCGGGGCTCGTCTACGAAGGCGCTAAGGCCTTCGTGACGCCGCGGCGGCTTACGCTTGCCGTGCACGGCGTGCCGGTGCGCCAGCCCGATCTGCGCGAGGAGAAGAAAGGCCCGCGCGTCGGCGCGCCGGAGCAATGCCATCGCCGGATTTCTCAAAGCCGCGGGGCTGACATCGATCGGCGAAGCGAAAGTGCAGCCCGACAAGAAGGGCGACTTCTATGTCGCGGTGATCGAGAAGCCGGGCCGCGCCGCGATCGATGTCATCGGCGAGATTTCTGCCGACGTCATCAAAGGTTTTCCGTGGCCGAAATCGATGCGCTGGGGTGCGGCGTCGAAGCGCGCCCGGCGCGCTCGACTTGGGTGCGGCCGCTGCATTCCATCGTCGCCACCTTTGGGCCGGAGACCGAAGAGCCGGATATCGTGCCGATCAAGATGGACGGCATCACCGCCGGCAACATGACGCGCGGCCATCGATTTATGGCGCCGGAGCCGTTCACCGTGCGCCGGTTCGCCGACTACGCGCAAAAACTCGACAAGGCTAAGGTGGTGCTCGACGCCGAGCGGCGGCGCCAAATCATTCTCACCGAAGCAAAGCAGCTTGCCTTCGCGCAAGGCCTCGAGCTCGTCGCGGACGACGGCTTGCTCGCCGAGGTCGCGGGACTGGTCGAGTGGCCCGTGGTGCTGATGGGCTCGTTCGACTTAAGCTTCCTGCAAATCCCCGAGGAAGTCATTCGCGCCACCATCCGCAACAACCAGAAATGCTTCGTGCTGCGCGACTCAGCGCACGCCAAGCTGGTCGACAAGTTCCTGCTGGTTTCCAACCTCGAAGCCGCGGACGGCGGTGCGGCCATCGTCGCCGGCAACGAGCGCGTCATCCGCGCCCGGTTGTCGGATGCGAAGTTTTTCTACCAGACCGATTTAAAGACGAAACTCGAAGACCGGCTACCAAAGTTCGAGGACATCGTGTTTCACGAGAAGTTGGGCACGCAAGCCGAGCGCATTGAACGAATTGAGCGATATCGCCGCCGAATTATCGCCGCTGGTCGGCGCCGACCCCGCTAAAGCAAAACGTGCGGCGCGCCTGTGCAAGGCGGATCTGCTCACCGAAGTCGTCGGCGAATTTCCCGAGCTGCAAGGCACGATGGGAAAATATTATGCCGAGGCGCAGGGTGAGGACGAAGCTGTCGCGCACGCCTGCGAGGATCACTATAGGCCGAAAGGGCCGGACGATCTCGTGCCGAGCGATCCGGTATCGATCGCTGTCGCATTGGCGGATAAGATGGACACCTTGTTCGGGTTTTGGACGGTCGACGAAAAACCAACAGGTAGTAAGGACCCTTACGCGCTACGAAGGGCGCGCCTTGGGTGTTATCCGAATTATCCTGACAATGAGCTGCGAATTCCCTTCCTTAGTGGGATTGCGGCCACTGTGTCGAGCTGTGATTTGCGCGTCACTACTGTCACAAGAGCTAATGAGCGTTGCGGGCTATCAAAGTAGTTCAAGCGGCAAAATTCCCCGCGGACGTAGCGAATACTTACGCGAGACGGCGTCCGGCAATTTGAAAAGAGGGTGCCCAGGAGTACACCGAAGCGACGTTACAAAGATCGTGGGAGCTTTGTAGCGACCTCTTGCCTTCTTCGCCGACCGCCTGAAAGTCCAACTCCGCGACCAAGGCGCCCGACACGATCTCGTCGATGCGGTCTTTGCGCTCGAAGGCCAGGACGATCTTCTCCTCATCGTCCGCCGCGTCGAGGCATTGGGAAAATTCCTCGATACCGAGGACGGCAAGAACCTGCTCGCCGGCTATAAGCGCGCGACCAACATCATCCGCATCGAGGAGAAGAAGGATTCGCGGGAATATACCGGCGCGCCGCGAGCCGAAGCTTTACAAACAGGATGAGGAGAAGGCATTAGCGCGTACGATCGACGCCGCCAAGGCCGAGGCCGCGCGCGCGGTCGAAAAAGAGGATTTCGCCGCCGCAATGACCGCCATGGCTAAACTCCGCCCCGCTGTCGATACCTTCTTCGACAAAGTTACAGTGAATGTGGAGGATAAGCCGCTGCGCGAGAACCGGCTGAAACTGCTCAACGAAATCCGCGCCGCCACCCGCGCGGTGGCGGATTTTTCCAAGATCGAGGGGTGACCGGTCATTGCGGGACGCGGGCGCAAGCCCGCGAGCCCGGAATCCATAAGCCCGGCGCCTGTGGATATGGATTCCGGGCTCGCCGCCTCGCGGCGCCCCGGAATGACGCACAGGTTTTGCGCCATGGCCGGTTTTCAAACTTTCGGATCATGCTAGAACGGAATGGCGGCTTGCGCGTTGACGAGGTGCGATTTCTTGCTGCCGCGCGAGCAACAGCTTCCCCAATCCATTCCAAACCCGAGGAAAACCCATGGTCATCACCGCCGAACATATCACGCCGCTGGTCGCCCTTATCGCCGGCATACTCATTCTGATTATGCCGCGGCTGTTGAACTTCATCGTCGCGATCTATCTCATTATTGTCGGATTGATGGGGCTCAATGCCATCTACCACTGGGTGCATTAGCGTCGAATAGCCGGGCTCACTCAAACGCATGATCCCATGCTTGTGGTCACATGGCTAAATCGCGCTCAAAAATCTCCCGACCGCCGGTAAAAAAATCCCCGGCGCGCAAGGGCAAGCCCGCGCGTAAATCCGCAGCGAAAGCGCCCGCGCAAGGCAAATGGGTCTACGCCTTCGGCGGCGGACGCGCGGAAGCGCGCGCCAATATGCGCAACCTCCTCGGCGGCAAAGGCGCGGGCCTCGCCGAGATGGCGCATCTGGGGCTACCGGTGCCGCCCGGCTTCACCATCACCACCGAACTCTGCACCCATTTCTACCGGCACGGCAAAACCTATCCGAAGAATTTGAAAGCCCAGGTCGAAGCCGCGCTCGGCGAAGTCGGCCGCATAACGGCTAGAAAATTCGGCGATGGCGAAAATCCGCTGCTCGTTTCGGTGCGTTCCGGCGCCCGCGCCTCGATGCCGGGCATGATGGATACGGTGCTCAATCTCGGCCTCAATGACGTGACGGTGACGGCGCTTGCCGAAAAATCCGGCGACCGGCGCTTCGCGTTGGACAGCTACCGGCGCTTCATCACCATGTATTCCGACGTGGTGCTCGGCATCGCGCATCATCACTTCGAGGAAATCCTCGACGATGTTAAGGACCGCAACGGCTACGCGCTCGACACCGATCTCACCGCGGACGATTTGGAGCAGCTCGTCATCCGCTACAAAGAGCGCGTCGAGGAAGAGATTGGCAAGCCGTTTCCGCAGGACCCGCACGCGCAATTGTGGGGCGCCATCGGCGCGGTGTTCGGCTCGTGGATGAACCAGCGCGCCATCACCTATCGCCGCCTGCACAATATTCCGGAAAGCTGGGGCACCGCGGTCAACGTGCAGGCCATGGTGTTCGGCAATATGGGCGAGACGTCGGCGACCGGCGTCGCCTTCACGCGCAATCCGTCGACCGGCGAGAAAAAGCTCTACGGCGAGTTTTTGATCAATGCGCAGGGCGAAGACGTCGTCGCCGGCATCCGCACCCCGCAGGAGATCACCGAAGCCGCACGCAGGGCGGCGGGCTCCGACAAGCCGTCGATGGAGGGGGCGCTGCCGGACGCCTTCGCCGAACTGCAACGCATCCACGCCAAGCTCGAGCGGCATTACCGCGATATGCAGGATCTCGAATTCACCGTCGAGCAGGGCAAGCTGTGGATGTTGCAAACCCGCAGCGGCAAGCGCACGGCGCAAGCCGCTCTGCGCATCGCGGTGGAACTCGCGCAGGAGAAATTGATTACCAAAGAGGAAGCGGTGGCGCGGATCGATCCCGCCGCGCTCGATCAGCTGCTGCATCCGACCATCGATCCCGACGCCGAACGCAAGGTCATCGCCACCGGCCTGCCGGCTTCGCCCGGCGCCGCTTGCGGCGAAATCGTGTTCTCCTCCGAAGAAGCGGAATTGCTCAAAAGCCAGGGGCGTAAAGTCATTTTAGTGCGCGTCGAGACTTCGCCCGAGGACATCCACGGCATGCACGCCGCGGAAGGGATTTTGACGACGCGCGGCGGCATGACCTCGCATGCCGCGGTGGTTGCGCGCGGCATGGGCAAGCCCTGCGTCTCGGGCGCGGGCTCGCTCCGCGTCGATTACCGCACGCAGACCATGACGGCGGGCAACACGGTGCTGAAGAAGGGCGATACGCTCACCATCGACGGCTCAAGCGGACAGGTGCTGGCCGGCAAAGTGGCGATGGTGCAGCCGGCGCTCGCCGGCGAGTTCGCCACCGTGATGCAATGGGCCGACACGTTCCGCAAACTGAAAGTGCGCGCCAACGCCGATACGCCGGCCGACGCCCGCGCCGCCGTCAGATTTGGCGCCGAGGGCATCGGGCTTTGCCGCACCGAGCATATGTTCTTCGACGAGGACCGCATCCGCGCGGTGCGCGAGATGATCTTGGCGGGCGACGAAAACGCGCGCCGCGCCGCGCTCGCCAAACTGCTGCCGATGCAGCGCGCCGATTTCGTCGACCTGTTCAAGATCATGGGCGGCCTGCCGGTGACGATCCGGCTCCTCGATCCGCCGCTGCACGAATTTTTGCCGCATAGCGAGAAAGAAATCGCCGAAGTGGCCCAGGCGATGGGCGCCGATCCGCAAAAGCTCGCGGATCGCGCCAGAGAACTGCATGAATTCAATCCGATGCTCGGCTTTCGCGGTTGCCGGCTCGCCATCGCGTACCCTGAAATCGCGGAAATGCAGGCGCGCGCGATTTTCGAGGCCGCGGTCGAAGCCGGCCGCGCGACGGGCAAACCGGTCGCGCCGGAAATCATGGTGCCGCTGATCGCCAGTAAGATCGAGCTCGACATCGTCAAGGAGCGTATCGACGCCATGGCGAAAACCGTCGCGGCCGAAGCGAAGAGCAAGATCGAATATCAGGTCGGCACCATGATCGAATTGCCGCGCGCGGCGCTCATGGCCGGCGAGATCGCCGAGACCGCGGAGTTCTTCTCGTTCGGCACCAACGATCTGACGCAAACCGCCTTCGGCATCAGCCGCGACGACGCCGCGAGCTTTCTGGGCATCTATACGTCGAAGGGGATTTTGCCGGCCGACCCGTTCGTATCGCTCGATCGCGACGGCGTCGGCGAATTGATCCGCATCGCCACCGAACGCGGCCGTAAAGTGCGGCCGAAACTGAAGCTCGGAATTTGCGGCGAGCACGGCGGCGATCCGGCTTCGGTTGCGTTCTGCCACGAGGTCAAGCTCGATTACGTCTCGTGCTCGCCGTTCCGCGTGCCGATCGCGCGGCTCGCGGCGGCGCAAGCCGCGCTCGGCAAGGGCGCGGCTGTGGATGGATAGTTGGAGCGAAGAATTTTTGTTCGTATCCTCGTTCGTGGTTAATGAAATTCCAAGATCATGCATGCGCGCGCATGCGCGCGGAACTTTCGCAAATAATTTCGCAAGCATAATTTCGAACTCTCATCGCGAAACGCGGGCGCATTGGCGCGATTAACGCCTTCGCAACGTTAACTCGACAATAAGTAAACCCGTCGCATTCGAGCCACTGCGGTGGCGTTTCCATAATCGTGTATCGCGTTGCGTTGTGCGCGTGTTGGCGTAGGGGTGGTTGTGGCGTCGGGGATCGGTGTTGTAGGCGCTTCGTGTTCGGCGCGCTTCTGGTTCAGCGCTTTTTGCATCGCCCTGATGCCGACATCGATCGGATATCAGGATCTCGCTTCGCTCATCGCGCGCGAGCGCGGCGTCACCACAAGCTGGCACATGATCGCCTCGCCGCTCGGCACCGTCCAGGCGGCGACGTTCAGCTATACGCGACCGATCGGCACGGCCATTCCGGAACCGCTCGGCTTTCAGGACGTCAATTTCGATCCGCGTTCGCTCGACGCTTATGCGTGGAAAATCGACGAGCCGCTGACCGTCCAGCACGCGCGGCAGATCGAATATCCGAGCGTCGATCGCGCGCAGAAGGGCGACCGCCTGCCGGCAAGCGACATGTCGCCGGCGTCGACCGCGCCGGCGACCTTGCCGCAATTGCAACCGGTCAGCGCGCCGGCCGCATCGCCTGTATCGCCCGCATTGCGGCCGGCGCCGCCGCCGACCCTGGCGCCGCAGCCAGCCAAACCCGAACCAGTCAAAACCGAGCAGCACGCGGAAGAAAACGACGCCGCGCCGCTTGTCGTGCAGACAGACGTTCACCACGACGTTTCGGCGGCAATGGCGCCGGCAGCCGGCACGAGCGGTGACGATTTAGTCGCGGCCGGCGGCTCGCCCGATTTAGCTGCGCCCGGCGACGGCGACGAAACGTTGTCTTCGCTCGATGAAATGTCGTTTCTTGACGACAATTCCGGCGACCGCAGCGCCGCGATCTATTTCGGGACCGGCGTCATGGGCTCGCGCGAGGGCCTGCACAGCTGGGCGCCCGGAGCGGCGCCAATTCTGGTGCCGCCGTCGGAAGATTCCGGCATAAAACTTTCGGCGCTCGAAGGCGCCGATTACAGCGCCGACGAGGGCGGCGAGTCGGTGGCCGGCAAGGATGACGCCAGCCGATTGGAAAGCCCGGCGCAACGTCTCGGCCTCGACGGCCAGCCGCGCGTGCGCGCCGAAAAGTGCCTCACCGAAGCGGTCTATTTCGAGGCGCGCGGCGAGCCGTTCACCGGCCAGGAAGCGGTTGCGCAGGTCGTGATGAACCGCGTGTTCTCGGGCTACTATCCGCACGACGTCTGCGGCGTCGTGTTTCAGAACGCCGAGCATCATCTGGCCTGCCAGTTCACCTTCGCCTGCGAAGGTAAAGATCTGAGCCAGATCGACGAGCCGGATATGTGGCAGCAGGCCAAAGAAATCGCCAAGAAAATGCTCGACGGCAAAATCTGGCTCGCCGATATCGGCCACGCCACGCATTACCATGCCTACTGGGTGCACCCGAGCTGGGTGCATGAAATGGTGAGATTGTACCGGCTCGGCGTCCACACCTTCTATCGTCCGCGCGCCTGGGGCGACGACGAGCTGACCTGGAGCCCGGCCGCGGTCAAGGCCGACGCGCCGGCCGACAAACCGCAAGACGCTACAACAAGCGCCGCAACTCCTGCCGCGGCGACTCCGATCCCCGGGGCGGCGGCCAAGGCTCCCCAAGCCGCCGCATCGCCCGCGCCTGCGGATGTGAAGAGCACCCAGACGGCGAAACTGTGAGCAGCCGTCATTCCGGGGCGCGCCGCAGGCGCGAGCCCGGAATCCATAATCACGTTGCGCAACGACCGAGTTCAAACCTCACAGTTCCGTGGTTATGGATTCCGGACAGCCGCGCTTCGCGCAGCTTCCGGAATGACAATCACATCTCGATATCGAGCCCGACGTCGAGGTTCGTCACCGAATGAGTAAGCGCGCCCGAGGAAAGATAGTCGACGCCGGTCTCGGCGATGGCCGCGGCGCTGTCGAGCGTGATGCCGCCGGAAGCTTCGATGACCAGGCGGCCGGCGACCAGGGCGACGGCCTTGCGCATCGATGCAAGATCGAAGTTGTCGATCAGCACCACGTCGGCCAGTCCGACATCGAGCACTTCGCGCAACTGATCGAGCAAATCGACCTCGATCTCGATTTTGACGAGATGCCCGGCGGCTTGTTTGGCGCGCTTGAGCACCGCCGCGATGCCGCCGGCCACCGCGATGTGGTTGTCCTTGATCAGCATCGCGTCGTCGAGGCCGAAACGGTGATTGTAGCCGCCGCCGCAGCGCACCGCGTATTTTTCCAGCGCGCGCAATCCCGGCGTGGTCTTGCGCGTGCAGATGACGCGCGCCTTGGTGTGCGCGATGCGGGTCACGAACGCGGCGGTGGCGCTGGCGATGCCGGAGAGATGGCCGAGGAAGTTGAGCGCGACACGCTCGGCGCCGAGGATGGCGCGGGCATTGCCGGAAATCGTCATCAGCTTGGCGCCGGCCTTGACCGCCTCGCCGTCGCTCGAATGGGGCGCAATCTCGATTTCGGGCGATAGCCGCCTGAAGGCCGCCGCTACGAGCGGCAGGCCGGCAATCACGCCTGATTGGCGCGCATTGAGGTCGGCGCGGCCCAGCGCGTCCTCCGGCACCGTCGCAATCGAAGTGATATCGCCGGCGCGGCCGAGGTCTTCCTCGAGCGCGCGCGTCACCGCCGCTTCGACCTCGAGCGGGGAGACAAAGGCGTCGGCGCGGAAAAGCGACATGGTGGGACGTTTTGGACACTAAAAATGGGCCGGAAATCCATATGCGCTGCCAAGGCCTTTAGCAAACGGCGTCCTATTCCATGCGTGTGCGGGCGGACCAGCCATGCGCCGGACGATCCGGGGAGCGGAAATTTTCGTTTGGGCGATCGGGAGCGACGCTCTATGCTGCGCGGCTTTTCGCAGCTGTACATTGCCGGGCGACATGAAGGTTTATTCCAAAGACGTCGACAGTTGGCGCACGCCGTGGCTGATAATCGGCTTCGGCTGCCTGATCACGATCGTTGCCTATGGGCCGCGCTCGACGCTGGGCTTTTTTCTCACGCCGATGTCGACCGCGCATCACTGGGGCCGCGACGTTTTCGCGTTTGCGCTCGCACTGCAGAACTTGCTGTGGGGCGTCGGCCAGCCGCTCGGCGGCATCATCGCCGATCGCTTCGGCACCGTCCGCGTGCTTTGTGCGGGCGCGATATTTTACGGCCTCGGCTTTGCGCTGATGGCGCACGCCACGAGCGAGCCGGCGCTCGACCTTTCAGCCGGTGTCCTGATCGGTTTCGGCCTTGCCGGCTGTTCGTTTCCGGTCGTGCTCGCGGCGCTGGGCAAGCTCGTGCCGAAGGAATGGCGCTCGACCGCCTTCGGCTTCGGCACCGCGGCGGGCTCGTTCGGGCAATTCCTTTATTCGCCGGTCGCGGTGGGGCTGATGGATATATTCGGCTGGCAACAGACGCTCCTGATCTTTGCGGTGAGCATGGTCGCCGTGCTGCCGCTGTCGCTCGCTTTGGCGACGCCGCCTTCGGCAGCGACGCGTGAGGCCGGATCGCAATCGCTGCGGCAGGCGTTGCGCGAAGCATGCGCGCATCGCTCCTACATCCTCTTGGTGCTCGGCTTTTTTACCTGCGGCTTTCAGCTGCAGTTCATCACCGTGCACATGCCGGCCTACCTTGTCGATCGCGGCCTGTCGGCGGAAGTCGGCGGCTGGACCATCGCCACCATCGGGCTGTTCAACATTGTCGGTTCGGTCACGGCCGGCTGGCTCGGCGACCGCATGCCGAAGCGTTATTTGCTGTCGATCATTTATTTCGTCCGCGCGGTGGCGATCTTTGCGTTCATTTCGTTTCCGGTCACGCCGTCCAGCTGTCTGATTTTCGGCGCAACCATGGGCTTGACGTGGCTTTCCACCGTGCCGCCGACCAATGGCATCATCGCGCTGATGTTCGGCACGCGCTGGTTGGCGACGCTCGCCGGCATCGCCTTCTTCAGCCATCAAGTCGGCGGCTTTCTCGGCGTCTGGCTCGGCGGCCTCGTGTTCGACCGCACTGGCTCCTACGATGCGGTGTGGTATCTGGCGATCCTGTTCGGCGTGCTCTCGGCGTTGATCAATATACCGATCGTGGAGGAGCCGGTGCCGCGCATGGCAATGGTCCCGGCCGAATAGCCGCTGTCGTCCCATGTCGTCCGCTGTCGTCTGATGTCGGCCCATGGACGAGCGTCACGGCGCCGTTCCTTGAACGGCTACAGCCGGCCGTGACACACTATAGCCGGGAGTATCGGCATGGCGACCTTCAAGGCGATCGTCGTCGATAAAGCGGACGCCGGCCAGACGGTACGGCTCACCGATTTCGACGAAAAGGATCTAATGGACGGCGACGTCACCGTCCACGTCGAATACTCGACGGTGAACTACAAGGACGGTCTCGCGGTCACCGGCAAGGCGCCGGTGGTGCGCCGTTTCCCGATGATCGCCGGGGTCGATTTCGCCGGCACGGTCGTCGCCTCCTCGCACCCAGGCTGGAAGCCGGGCGATAAGGTCATCCTCAACGGCTGGGGCCTGGGCGAGACCCATCTCGGCGCCTACGCCGAAAAAGCGCGCATCAAGGGCGATTGGCTGGTGGGGTTGCCGCCCGGCATGACAACGCGCGACGCCATGGCGATCGGCACCGCCGGCTATACCGCGATGCTCGCGGTGATGGCGCTGGAGCGGGCCGGACTTAACCCGCCGCGCGGTCCGATTGTCGTGACCGGCGCCGCCGGCGGCGTCGGCTCGGTTGCCACGGCGCTTCTCGCCAAGCTCGGCTATGCGGTCGTCGCCTCGACTGGCCGCTCGGACGAGACCAACTATCTCAAGGGACTCGGCGCGGCGGAAGTGATCGAACGCAAGGAATTG
>CAWAAE010000009.1:0-34666 GCA_963779855.1 uncultured Alphaproteobacteria bacterium
CCCGCTGATACCAGAAAGAACGGCAGCATGAACCCGAGGATGTTGCCAAGAATGCAATCGAAAGCCGACGGGTTAGTGCCAGGTTGATTGATCGTCTGGGTGGGGGCTGATTGGGTCAAGGATTTGGCTCTGAGTTGAAGTTCAACTTAACGTTCCTCATTCTCTACCATGGGTTGCATGGGAACGCAATGGGAACTTGTGTCTTCGATAACGCTTGAAAGAGAAAAAGTGTCGGCGGGATGGCCCGCGTGGTTGGAAGGCCAGTCATGAGCTTTGGCGCGCCCAGTGGCGGCAGACCTCGGCCGGGGTCTCAGACGAGGGCGGCGAGCACAGCCTCGACCTGCGGCAGGAGTGCTCGGCTGTGGCGGAAGCCGATGGCGATGGCGGTGCTGGAGGGATCGTGGAGGCGACGGTGCGTTGGTTCGGGGGTAGGGTTTTTGTGGGGCAAAGGCTGTTAAAAGATGGACGACTTCTAAACCGGGAAGCCTGGACGCCTTCCCACTGCTGGTAAACCGAACCGGTCCAAAGCCACCAACCAGCCGCCTTGGATCGGGGCAACCCCTCACCGGCCGGCGATAAAGCTGAGAAGCGCACTCCTCCTCGTTGGATCGATGAGGCAGTGCGCGGGTGGGGGCCACGCTTTTAAGGCGGATGAACGGGATGATTGGATGAAGGGGATGGTTTCCGCGATCAGGCTTGGGCAAGGGGTGATGCGGCGAATTTCGACTTTGGGGCGGCCGGAGTTTATTGGCAGGCACAGCCGTTTGCCCGTCGCTCGCAAGTCGTTCCGGCTTTGCGGACATGCACGTCGCTCAGCGCGCCGGCCACCTTGAGGTCGACGGTGACCTGGTCACCAGGAGGTCGGCGGTAAATTCAGCCAACAATTACGTCGTCGTAAAAGACGACCATTCCCCGCTGCTGGATGGCGTCGAGCCTACAGTTTCGCATCTCGTGGGAAAGGGCATTCTGCTGACCTTTTCAACGAACCCAGAACCGAGCGCATTGGCAAGAAAGCACACCGAATCTGGTCACCGGCTCCAACAACCGCGCATCTTCTCAATCCATGTGCATCCCGCTACATCCGCCTTGAAACGCTTGCCTTTGGCCCGTTCCGACGCCTGACAGGACGCGAAATCTTACGCCGCACGTGTTAAGGAACTATGAAATCCGTGCTCAGCGGCGGGCTGGGCGCAACCTCGCGATACAAGCAGGCGTGGCGGCGGCTGCTCCGCGGGTCTTTTTCTCTACGCCGCCTTCCCGAGGACGAACCCGGCGTTGCCTTCGGATGCCATCCCAGACCAGTGCGGCACGACTGCCGTAGACGTTCGTGGGGGAACGCGACGCACGGAACGAGAGCTCGAGCGAGATACTCGGGACGCAATTGCAAGGTTAAGCGAAACAGACCCTCATAGCTCGCGGCGGAGATACCGCGATTGTGCATGGCGGCATCCCTTGCGGATTGCTGATCATAAACTAGGTTACAATCAAATGTCTGTACGATTGGATTTGCTAGCCATGTCTCATGCTACCGTCACGTTCCGAGAGGATATCGCTGGGCGACCTGCTATACCAGGTAATTGCGTATAAAGGTGCTTCGCTGGGGGCTGATGGCCGGCGGGGTGCTCGCAGTCGTGATCGGCGCGGGCTTTTATTGGCTGTCCACCGGGCGCTGGGTCGAGACTGACGACGCCTATGTTCAGGCCGACAGCATGACGCTGTCGACCGACGTGTCGGGCATCGTCGCCTCGATCCCGGTGCATGAGGGGCAGGCGGTGACCAAGGGGGAAACGCTTTTCACCCTGGACCCGCAGAAGTTTCAGATCGCCCTGGACAATGCGCGGGCGAATTTGGCGCAGGTACGGCTGAACATTGAAGCGGCGAAGGCTGACTATCAGGCGGCGCTGCGTGACACCGCGGCGAAGCAGCAGCAGGTCAATTCCGATCAGGCGACCTATGACCGTTTCGCCGCACTGGTGAAGCAGCATGCGGTTACGGAGCAGGAGACCGACGACGCCCGCTACAAGCTGGCGGCGGACCAGCAGGCGGTCAGAGCCTCGGAAAGCCAGGCGCGGGCGCTGTTGGCGAAGCTGGACGGTAATCCAGACATCGCGGTCGAGGACATGCCGTCATTCAAGCAGGCGCAGGCTCAGGTGGCGGAAGCCGAGCGGGAGATGAACCACTCGGTGGTGCGGGCGCCGTTGATGGTATCGTTACTCAGGTGAACAAGCTGCAGATCGGGATGTATCTGGGGGCGAGCACGGCGGCGTTCGGCCTGGTGTCCACCGATCATGTCTGGGTGGAGGCGCAGCCGAAGGAGACCCAGCTGACCTATGCCAAGAACGGCGATCCCGTGGATGTCAGCTTCGACATCTATCCCGGGCGGACCTGGAGCGGCACGGTGGAGAGCGTGGCGCCGGCCACCGATCAGAATTTTTCGCTGTTGCCGGCGGAGAATTCATCCGGCAACTGGGTGAAGGTGGTGCAGCGGATTCCGGTTCGGGTCCGGGTCGACATGAAGCCCGGCGATCCGCCGCTGCGCGCGGGCATGAGCGCCGATATCGACATCGATACCGGTCACGTCCGCAGATCTGTCGGACCTGTTCTAGGATTTGTTGATGCCGAGCCAACAGCAGCAGGCGGTGCCGCATCGCGCCATCATAACGGTGTGCGCGATGATGGCGACGCTGATGCAGTCGTTGGATTCGACGATCGCGAACGTCGCTCTGCCGTATATGCAGGGCAGCCTGTCCGCGAGTTCCGATCAGATTACCTGGGTGCTGACGTCCTATATCACCGCGGCGGCGATCATGACCGCTCCGGTGGGCTGGCTGTCGGCACGGTTCGGCTTGAAGCGACTTGTATCTGATCTCGATGATCGGATTTACCGTTGCGTCGATGCTGTGCGGCATCGCCGGGACGTTGCCGGAGATGGTGGGGTTCCGGCTGCTGCAAGGGGTATTTGGCGCGGCCCTGGTGCCGCTTTCGCAGACGACGATGCTGAACATCTATCCGCCGGAAAAGCGTGGTTCGGCGATGGCGATCTGGGGCATGGGTAGCAATACGACGAGAAGTCGAAGCAGGCGGCGGCGGCTACGTATTGCTACCGGCCCGATCCGCCCGCTGGCCAAGGAACGCTGGGCCGGCGGCATCGATGCGGTGGGCTCGACCACGCTTGCCAATGTGCTCTCGATGACGGGCTACGGCGGCGTCGTTGCCGCCTGTGGACTTGCCGGGGGAATGGACTTGCCGACTTCCGTTGCTCCGTTCATTCTACGCGGCGTCTCGCTTCTGGGCATCGACTCGGTCATGTGCCCGTTGCCGCTGCGGCAAGAGGCGTGGCGCCGCCTCGCGACCGATCTCGACCGGTCGAAGATCGCGGCGATGACAAGCGAAATCGGGCTCGCCGACGTTATTGCCGCGGGCCAGCGCATCGTCGAGGGACGGGTACGCGGGCGCATTGTGGTAAAAATCGGGTAAAGGCTGCAAAATTTTGCTCCGATTTTCGAGCATCATGCGAGGATGCTATGGTAAGGGGACGGTTAAGAAGTCTTGTTAACATCGCGCTTAAGTCGGGACTGGAGTCGTCAATGTTGCGGCGCGTAGGTGTCGTTTGTGCGTGCGTGGTGGGGGTCGGAATCCTAGGGACAAGTCTGGCGCTTGCCGAGGAACTTGGACCGGAACAGGCTCGCGCCTTCGTGGTGGGCAAGCTGTTCTCCTATAGCTGCTTCGAGGGCACTGCGGGGAGCGGACGAATTTTCGCCGACGGCTCCGTGGTCGGCACGATCAGAATTCGCGGCCAGGGCCAGACCCGCTTCGCGGCGTTGCCGGCCGGAACGATAAGGCTGGACGGCGCGTCGATGTGCGCGCATTTGTCCGGCTTGCCGATCACGCCGTGCTTTAGGGTGCAGAAACTCGATTACCGAAGCTTCCGCGGCTCGGTCGCCGGACTAGGCTTCGCTTATTGCGACTTCTACCAGCGCAATCCGCGCACCGAACTCCTCACCAAGCGCGCCGAGCCGCGGCCGGCAGCGACGCCGATCGCGAATATGCGTCCGATATTGCGGCCGTCGTTGCAAGAATAACCGCAGGGTGGGCGGTGCGCCCGCTCGCTTGTCAAAGATTTTGCGTTCAGCGATTTTGCCCGCCCTATTCGAGATCGAGCCGGAACGGCGTCGCCTCCGCGATCAAGTCGCCGCGGCCGATGCTCTCGATCGCGGCGATCATGCGGCCGTCGCGGCCCAGTAGCCGATCCGCAAGCGAGACAATGCGGATATTCGGTGTCGCGGTCGGCGAGGCGCGCCGCAGCGCGTGCGCGATACTGTCCTCGTCGCGTTGCGGGTTGAGCGCGCAGACGGTTGCGAATGCGCCGGCGGTCGAGCGGCTGATTCCGGCGAAGCAGTGGACCACGAGCGGCGCGCGCCGGTCCCAGCCGCGCACGAAGCTGATGAGTTCGGCGATGTGTTGCTCGCCAGGCACGATATAGCCGTCAAGCGGCGCGGAGATGTCGTGCAGGCGCAGCCACAGATGGTTTTCCGGCGCGATAGACGTCGGCCGTTCGACGCGGGCCTCGTCGCCGAGCAGCGACACGACATGGCGCGCGCCGGTATCCTCGACGGTTTCTTGCAGACGCGATAGCGAGCAGACGTGAATCATGGAATCAAGAATCATGGAACCAAACGATGGCTATACTCCGTATCATATAGGTATGCCGCGCGGCGCAAGTGTGACGTTCTTATTTACTCGGCGATAAGCTTCTTGAACCGCTCGAAATATCGTGCCTGCGCCGTCTCGGCCGGCCAGGGTTTCAGGTAATCGCGCTCCAGCGCGGCGGAGAATACCGGCGGCCGGCCGAAGAAGCGCCGCGCCTCGGTGGCTTCGAAACCGGCGAGCCGGGTCGCTTCGAGATAGGCGGCTTGGCGGTCGGCGCCCTTGATCAAGTCCTCGAGGTCCGGCGCCGACACCGCCGGCAGTCCGAAGCGCAAATGGATTGCGGTGAGCAGCCGGCGCTCGACCGCCTTGTAGGCGTCGCCGATCACCGCCTTGAACGGCGAGATCATGTCGCCGATCACGTATTCGGGCGCGTCGTGCAGCAGCACCGCGAGGCGGCGGCTCTTATCGAGTCGCGGCACGCGCGCGCGCGCCAAGGCCTCGACCAGAAGACAGTGCTGCGCCACAGAGTAAATGTGGGCGCCGTTCGTCTGCCCGTTCCAGCGCGCCACGCGCGCGAGCCCGTGCGCGATGTCCTCCATCTCGATGTCGAGCGGCGAGGGATCGAGCAGATCGAGCCGCCGCCCCGACAGCATCCGCTGCCAGGCGCGCGGGCTCTGCGCCGCGCCCTTCTTATTTGGGGATTTTTTGAACGGCCTCATGGCGATGGCAGGTAATGAGATGATCGTTGACCATGCCGACCGCCTGCATGAAGGCGTAAACGATGGTCGGCCCGCAGAACTTGAAGCCGCGGTCGCTGAGTTCCTTGGACATCGCGCGCGAAATCGCGGTTTCCGCCGGCACTTGGCCCATAGTGCGGTAGCGGTTGACCTTCGGCCGGCCGTCGACAAAATCCCATAGCAATTCGGAGAAGCCGGGGCCTTTCTCCATCGCTTTGAGCCAGGCGCGCGCCGAGAGGACTGCGCCCTCGATCTTGGCGCGATTGCGGACGATGCCGGCGTCGCCCATCAGGCGTTCGATCTTGTTCGGCCGGTACCGCGCGATCTTTTCCGGCGCAAAACCGTCGAAAGCGCGGCGGAAATTTTCGCGCTTGCGCAGGATCGTGATCCAGGACAGGCCGGCCTGGAAGCCGTCGAGCACGAGCTTTTCGTAGAGCGCGCGGTCGTCGTATTCCGGCACGCCCCATTCCTCATCGTGATAGGCGATGTAGAGCGGGTCCGCTTTCGGCCAAGGGCAGCGCTTGACGGATTGCGCATTGGCGGATTGGGCATGAGCAAGCTCGGTCATTCGGCGACCTTTGCTGCGCCTGCGGCACCTGCGGCTTCGCCGGGGAAGGCAAAGCGCGCCCAATCCGGCTTGACGAGGTGGATCGGCACGCCGCCGCCGGTGAGCGGCTCGCCAAGCGCGAGCGCGTCGGCGACCCGGTCGAGGCGCAGCAGCGCCAAGCCGCGCCCGCCCATTGCCGAACCCATGGTGCCGACTTGGCGTTCTCCGGCCATGATTGCTGCGCCCGCTTTCGGCGCGGCGCCGTCATAGCGGATCGGGACTGCGCGCGTACGCGCGGTGCCGCGATGCTCGATCCGCGACACCACCTCCTGGCCGATGTAACAGCCTTTGGCGAAATCGACGCCGCCGAGCTGGTCCATATCGGTCTCGTGCGGGAATGCGTCGCCGTATTTGAAATCGATACCGCCATGCGGCACGCCGAGCGCGATGCGGTGCGCTTCGTATTCGCTCGCCGCGACGATGTCCGCGCCGAGATCGGCCGCCGTGCCGGCGGCCAGATGCGGCGGTATTATGACGCGAAGCCCGAGCGCCGGCTGCCGGGGATCGGCATAGCGCAAGCCGTATTTTGTCGTGCCATTGCCGTCCCAGGCCGCGAGAACGCCGAGCACTTCGGATAGATCCTCGATCATCACCTTGGCGCGCAATTTGTAGAGATTGAGTTTTGCGACGAGCGCCGTGCCCAGCGCCCGCGGTATATCGAGGAAAAAGCCGCCGCCCTCCGCCTGCGGCGCTTCGACCACAATGAAATCGGCAATGATTTTGCCTTGCGGCGTCAACAGCGCACAGAAACGCGCCGCGCCGGGTGCGAGCGTCAGCGTGTCTGCGGTGACAAGGCCATGCAGGAAATTCCGTGCGCCGTCACCGGCCACTTTAACGACGCCGCGATCCGGGAGGAGGGCGGCTTTCATGCGGTCCGAGCCTTCATAATGGGTTCATGCCTAAGCTCGCGGCGCCGTCATCGCAAGGTCATTTTCAGCGCTCCAATTTCTGCGCGAATCTGAAAATTCAGAGTCCCGCGCCGTCGGCGCGGCTGCCGGTGGAACGAGAATCCGAAACAAAGAGTTGGATTTTCAGCCGGGATTGCGCGCTCAACCCAAAGCGCGCGTCGAGCTTGATCCTGAAAAAACGTGTCGTGCGACTTGATCCGAGGATGGCTAGCGGTTTCCCACCTCCGCGAAACCCGCTCCGGCGGGCGAGGGAAGGCCGGAAAGATCATGCTCCGTTAAAAGCCGGCAAAGCGCTTACTGGTGCGACAGCTTGACGGAAAATTCGCCGTTGTGGATTCGCGAGCCAAGATTCTCCGCATAGCGCGCGGTCGCTTCTTCGCCGTAGGTCGAGATCAGCTCGGCGAGCGCCAAAAACAGAGCGGTCTGCGCCAGGCAGTCGCCATCGATGCCGTCATGCGCCGCTTCCGTCCACGCGTCTTGCAGATGAGCGAGCGCCAGCCGCTTTTGCTCGTGCTCGGCCGAAGCCTCGCGGGGCGCAAGATTTTGCGTCGCTATTCTCATCGCTGTCACGTCATCGCCGCGGCTGGCGGCGTCCCTACCCAAGCCCCCACGTTAGCACGGCATGTGCGGGTCTTTGAGAGCGAAGTTCGGGGCAGGGTTAATGCTGGAATCCGTCTGATATTGGCCCGTCACGGCCGGACTTGATCCGGCCATCTACGTCTTACGTCGCTGTGAGGCCATCAAGTCGTGGATGCTCGCGACATAGGCGAGCCAACGGGTCCGGCCCGAAGTGGCCGGCCCGATGACAGGCTCCGCGACGCCGTTGTTCGAGCGTCTATGCGCGGGCATGACGCGGGCTAATTGGCGTAGCGGGCGGTGATGTCGCGGGCGATCTTGGCGCCTTCTTCAAGATAGCGGCGAATGACGGCGTCGGCGGCGGGCGTGCAGGTCCGGTAGCTCTGCCGGAAGCCGCGGTAGCCGCGGTTGAAGCTCGCGACCATCTCGTCGTGGCGGTTGCCGGTCGGCGCTTCGGCGTCGATCAGCGCTTGCGCCTCGTTGCGCCATTTCTGGCCTTCGTTCGAATTGCAAATGCCACGCAGGAAATGCAGCGCGCCAAGGATCTCAGACAGCTGCTCCAGGTCGGGATCGTAGGGCGCGGGTTCGTCCTGCGCCGGAGGCGGCGGCGGGCCGGCCGGCTGGGCGGGAACGGCGGCTTGTGCGGGAGGCTTCGCGGGGGGCCGCGCTGCCGGCGCCGGCGCCGGCGTCAGCGGCGCACCCCAGAACTGGGCGCGTGCCGGCGTGGCGATAGCAAGCGCGAGCGACGCAGCAAGCACGAATCGAAGCATGGACATGACCGCAAAGATATGGGTCGGGCGGATGCTACCGCAAGCATGACAACGCGGCGTGGTTGAGGCACGCATTATTCGGCCTTGCCGATCCGCTCGGTCGCGGCGGCGACGATCTGCGAAAGCCCCTCCGTCGTCTGCAGCCCGGAAATCTCGGACGGCGCCAGCCAGTGCGCTTCGGCCAATTCTTCGTTGAGCGAAATCTCGCCGCCGATCCAGCGTGCGGCGAACGGCAGAATGACGAAATGCCGCTCGACGCGACCGGCGCTATCGCGCGCGATGGCTTGGCGAAAGCCGACCAGATCGACCGGCGCGATCGCGAGCGCGGTTTCCTCGCGGACCTCGCGGACCACCGCTTCCTCAAGCGTTTCGCCGAGCTCGACGCCGCCGCCGGGGAGCGTGTAGAGGCCCGCCGCGGGCGGCCGTGCCCGGCGCACGATCAGTACCCGGCCGTCGCGAAAAATGGCGGCGCTGACGGCAAGATATGGCCGCGTCGGATAAGTTCGCGCGCTGTCGTTGCCGCTCATTAAAGTCGCGTCCAATTCGGCTTATATATCTGGACGGGCCCAGATGACGCCGATCAAAGTTCAGAGCTAGCCAGGGACTGCTTAGCCAGGATTGCTTAGCGATGTGCGGACGCTATGTCATCATCTCGACGCCGGAAGCGATCCGGGCGCTGTTCGGCTATGGCGAGCAGCCGAATTTTCCCCCGCGCTACAACGTGGCGCCGACGCAGCCGATCCCGATCGTGCGCTTGGTGGACGGCAAGCGCTCGTTCGCGCTGATGCGGTGGGGCTTGCTGCCGTCGTGGGTGAAGGATCCGAAAACGTTTCCGCTCCTTATCAACGCGCGCGGCGAATCCGTGCTGGAGAAGCCGGCGTTCCGCAACGCCATGCGGCGGCGGCGCTGCCTCATCCCGACCGACGGCTTTTACGAATGGCAGGCGGGCGGTAGAGCCGGCGGCCCGAAACGACCCTATTTCGTGCGCGCGAAAAGGAGCGCCGATGGCAGCGCGCCGCCGCTCGCTTTCGCCGGCTTGTATGAAACCTGGACCGGGCCGAACGGCGAAGAGCTCGATACCGCGGCCATCATTACCACCAACGCGAATCGCACTCTATCCGCAATCCACGACCGCATGCCGGTTTTCGTGCCGAAGGAAGCGTTCGATCTGTGGCTCGACTGCGCCAATGTCGAGGCCGATGTCGCCGCCGCTTTGATCGGGCCTGCGGACGACGCGCTGCTTGAGGCTTACGAGATCTCGCCTTCGGTCAATCGCGTGGCGAACGATTCTGAAGCGCTGATCGCGCCGGTATCCGCCGCGCCCGCCGCGCCCGCTGCACTGGAGCGGCCCGCCGCCGGGACGCAGGTCAAAGCAGCGAAGTCGAAAAAATCGAAAGCGCCGGACGATCAGGCGTCGTTGTTTTAGAGCGCGTACGCCCGCGCCGGCGGCGGCATTGTGCCTAGCATCGGCAGATTTATCCCAAAGTGCGACATCGCCCCCCTACACGCGGCCAGGGAATTGGTGTATGCCGAATCCAGAGCTGCCAGCGGACTTGCCGACGTCCGTGAAATCAAAGGCAGCGACTGTGCCCGCGGCGGGCTAGCACTTTGATCCAGAGCTGCCAGCGGACTTGCCGACGTCCGTAAAGTTAAAGGCAGCGACTGTGCCCGCGGCGGGCTAGCACTTTTAGAACATATCGACATCGGGTCTGGAGCACCCTCCGCGTTGCGGAGGGCTCCCGAGCGCGTGGAGGATGAAACTTCCCCACCGCAAATTCCTGCATCTTGCAAACCGCTTCGGCGAACAACATGGGAGGAATTGCAGCAATGACCGCCATACAAGACGCAATGAAGCCGATACCGTGGTGGAAAGAGCCGACCAAGGACCAGTGGCTGGCTTGGTGGGCGGCCTGGCTCGGCTGGACGCTCGACGCCTTCGACTTCACCATGTTCCTGCTCATCATGGTGCCGATCTCGCAGGAATTTAACGTCCCATTGCCCGAGGTCGCGTTCGTGCTGTCGGTGACCTTGTGGCTGCGGCTAGTCGGCGCCGTAGGCTCGGGTTGGCTCGCCGACCGGGTCGGCCGCAAGATCCCGCTGATGATCTCGATCCTGTGGTATTCGCTCGCCAATTTCGCGGCCGGCTTCTCGCCGACTTTCGCCTATCTGTTCCTGTTCCGCGCGCTGCTCGGCATTGGTATGGGCGGTGAATGGCCGGCCGGCGCCGCTCTCGCGATGGAGACCTGGCCGATACGTTCGCGCGGCATGATGGGCGGCATCCTGCAAGGCTCGTGGGGCCTGGGCTTCATGCTGTCGAGCGCCATCTATGGCCTGTTCTATGCCTATATCGGCTGGCGCGGCATGCTGTGGGTCGGCGTTCTTCCTGCCCTGTCCGTTTTGTACGTCCGCAAGTTCGTCAAGGAGCCGCCGGTTTGGCTCGAGAACCGTCGGCTTCAGCGGGTTCAGCAGCGCGAGGTTCGTGCCCCGCTCCTCGCCATCTTCAAACCGCGCGTTCTCGGCAATACCTTAGGCGCCTGCCTGTGGATGGCCGGCGGCTTCGTCGCCTATTACTCGGTCAACGCGCTGTTTGCGACGCATCTGCAAAAGGATCTGCACCTCTCGCCGGGGCTGGTCGCGACGCCGATCTTCTTTGCTAATCTGGGCTTGTTCCTGTCGACGTGCGGATGGGGCTGGTGGGCCGACCGCTTCGGCCGGCGCTGGGCGATTATCATCCCCGCGCTGATCGCGCTACCGCTCGCACCGCTCTACCTGCTCTCCACCGACTTCCTATGGATCGCGGGGGGCTTCATCGTGCAGGGAATGTGCGCCGGCGGCGGCATGCAGGGACAAATGGTGCCGTACTTGAACGAACGCTTCCCGACCGAGATACGGGCGACCGCGACCGCCTTCTGCTACCATCAGGCGGCGATATGGGGCGGCTTCGTGCCGCTGGTGTTGACCTTGCTCGCCGCGCATTTCGGTACGGGATTAGCCGTGATGATGATCATCGGCACTTGGATCGGCTGCCTGGCTTGGGCCGGAGCGGCTTTCTGGGGACCGGAGACCAAGGGCACGATCATGGTGCCCGATCTGGTCGTCGCCTGAACCGAACGGCATCGAGCCGGAGGTTATGCCTCCGGCTCGAAAATATCGTGCTCGATTGAAACGCTAGAGCGACAATCGCTTCAATCTGAAGCGATTGCGCTCTCGCGCGCCCAGAACGGCAGTTCCGAAGAGCCGCGCGCCTCGCATCCGGTCATGCCGATATCGGCGGCCGCGCGATGATCGCTTGCCATGTCGTCGATGCGCTCCCGGCCTTGTCGTCGACGCTCACGGCAGCTGCGCGCCAGACCCAACACGCGATTGAAAGTCGCGCGCCATGGTAACGAACGGCGTCCCGCAAAGGCGGCGGCCGATACATTGTGAATGTAGCTGGATATGTCGCACTCCAAATGGATGATCTGGAGCGATCGTCTCCCAATCATCCGCTTGGCGCTACCCGATTACTGATCAGTGCGCGACGTGTAAGTGAGCGACGTGGCCGCGATGATGGCCGCAGCTGCTACATTGGCGCAAATACTGGCCACGATCGGCAGCGTGTAACTGTGGGTGACGTCGAAGGCAAAGCCGGCGGCGCTCGGTCCGATCAGCGTGCCAAATCCGACGCTGGTGTAGAGAATGCCGATAATGCCTGAGACATTACGGCCGCCGAAATAATCCATGACGACGGCGGGAAGCAGTGCGACCCAGCCGCCATAGGCGGCGCCGAAGAGAAACGCGAAAGCGGCAAGCGACCAGAACGCCGTCGACACGAGCCAAACGACCAGAGCAAGCGCCATGCCGACAAACATCGCCAAGAGCGAAAGCTCGCGTCCCAGGCGGTCGGCGATGCCGCCGAGAAAGAAACGTCCGACGGTGCTGCCGATGCCGATCGCGCTGACCAGCAATACGGCGGAGGATTGCGCCATCGCGTGATCGATGGCGTACGGGACCAAATGCACGAATGGAACAAAGACGCCGAATGAGCAGGTCAGGCAGGCGGCATAGAGACCGATAAAGCGGCGCGATTTGATTGCGTCGCGCAACGAGGCGCCGACCACGCTTACGGCTGTGCCGCCCGCGCGCACCGGATCGCCATCGGGGCCGATCCCGAGTTCGAGGTAATGCGCGCGCGGATCGTTTTCGATCAAGAGCGCCATGCCCGCGCCGAGGACGGCGGCGATCCCGCCGAGGAGGAGATACGCGTCGCGCCAGCCCAACGTTGTTATGAAAATCACGGCGAGCGGCGGCACCACGAGCGTGCCGACGCCAATGCCGCTCGACGCAAGACCGGAAGCAAAGCCGCGGTGCCGCACGAACCAGCGCTGTACCGCGCCCATGGCGGGCACGTAGGAACAGCCGACGCCGATTCCGACGCCAAGACCGTAGGCGGCGTAAACTTGCGCGAGATTTTGCGCCAAGCTTGCGAGCGCCAAGCCTGCTCCGATCAGGATCATGCCGGTCACCGCCAGCCGCCGCGATCCCAAGCGGTCGGCGAGCGGGCCGCTGATGCTGCCAAGCGCGAAATAGAGGAAACCTGCGAGCGAGAAGACGAGCGACACCGAGCCGCGCGAGCCACCGAAGTCGCGCTCAAGGGATTCGACAAAGGCGCTGAAGGAATAAACACAGCCGAACCCGACGAAGGTGACGGTAAAAGCGCCGGCAACGACCAGCCAGCCGTAGAACAAGTGTGGATTTTTAGCCGGTGCCGGGTTGGCGCTCACCACCGCCTCCATCTCTCCGGCTTAACATCGGCAGGCTTGCCGGCGATAGCCACCCGATTTGCTTCGGTCGCGAACGAAGTATCGGCGGTGGACAGGAGCGGCAGCGCGCCGTGCGGATTCGTTCATTTCCGGTGTTCTCCGGGTTTGGCCCGGTGCTAAGTTGTGACGAAAGCCGGGGAGGGAACGATGGGCGCGTCCGCACTCACACGACGCAAGCTGTTGGCTGGGATGGCGGCCGTGCCGTTTGCCGGCCGGGCAAACGCGCAAAACGTGTGGCCGGACCGGACTGTGCGGGTCATCGTGCCTTATCCGCCGGCCGGCGGCGCCGATACTACCGCGCGCATCGTCTATGCAGCTTTAAGCGAACAATTCGGCCAGCAATTCGCCGTCGAAAACCGCGGCGGCGCCGGCGGCACGATCGGCGAAGAAGTGGTCGCCAAAGCCGCGCCCGACGGCTACACGATCCTGCACGACGCCACGGCGTTCTCAGTCAACTCGTCGCTCTACCAAAATTTGCCGTTCGATTACCGCAAGGATTTCGATCCGGTCGTCCTGGTCGGAGAGGTTGCGAATATTCTGGTGGTGACGCCGTCGGTGCCGGTGACGACGGTCGCCGACGTTATCGCTTTCGCCAAAGCCGCGCCCGACGGCATCGACATGGCGTCGTCCGGCAATGGCACGCTGCAACATCTTTTGCTCGAATTGTTCCGGCAGCGGACCGGGATCAAGATCAATCACGTGCCATATCGCGGCGGCGGCCTGGCGCTCGCCGACGTCGTCGCCGGCCACGTGAAATTCTTCTTCGCCAACGGCTCCTCGGCTATCGGATTGATCAAGGGCGGCAAGGTCAAAGCGATCGCCCATACCGGCAAAGGCCGGCTCGCCGGCTTGCCCGATCTGCCGCCGATGTCCGACACGCTGCCGGGGTTTGAAGCCTATGACTGGAACGGCGTCTTCGTCCCGCACGGCGCGCCTGCGGAGATCGTGCGGAAGCTCAATGCCGGCCTCAACGCTGCGCTGGCCTCATCTAAGGTGATGGCGCGGTTCGCCGAGCTCAGCGTCCAGTCGCGGCCCAACACGCCGGCCGAATTCGGCGCCTATATCGAAGGCCAGATGCAGCTGTGGAGCCGCGTCGTCAAGGAAGCCAACATCAAGTTGGGATGATGAACACGCTCCACGAGCCGCCGCGCATTGCCGGCCCGGCGCCGCAGCCGAAACGGTCGCGCCTATCGCCGCCGCCCGGCGCCTGGGATTCTCACTTCCACATATTCGGGCCGTCCGACAAATTTCCTTACGCGCCGGGACGCGGCTATACGCCGCCCGACGCGCCGGTCGAGCGGCTGATTGCGCTCCTCGACCATCTCGGTTTCGGCAACGGCCTCGTGGTGCAAGGCAACGCGCACGGCTACGACAACCGCGTGCTGCTCGATGCATTGCGGCGTTTTCCGCGACGGCTGCGCGGCGTCGCCATCACCGATGCGCGCATCAAGCCGGAGGTCTTGCGCGACTGGCACGGACTTGGCATGCGCGGTTTGCGCTTTCATTTGTTTCCGCAAAAATTCAATTACGTGCGCGGCGTCGGCTTCGATGTGTTCGAGGTGTTCCGTAAGACGATGGCCGAGCTCGGCTGGGTCATGCAGATTTTTTGCGACCACCACATGTTGCAGGGCGCGGCGGCGAAGCTGCGCGACATCTCGCGCGAAATGCCGGTGATCGTCGATCATCTCGGCATGGTCCCGGCGACAGCCGGCGCCGGCGATGCGAATTTCCAAGCCTTGCTGAAGCTCGTCGGCGACGGCCACGTCCACGTCAAGCTCTCCGCGGTGTATCGGCTCTCGACGCAGTACCCGGATTATCCCGACGCGCGGCCGCTACATGACGCGCTCGTGCGCGCTAATCCAGACCGGCTGCTGTGGGGCACCGATTGGCCGCATCCCTCGATTGCCGCCGCGGTCATGCCCGACGACGGCCATCTGCTCGATCTGTTCCACGACTGGACGCCGGACGACCGAGCGCGCCGCCGCATCTTGGTCGATACGCCGGCGCGGCTATTCGCGACATAAGCGGAATTTGGCGCCGGCAAGCCAATTTTGCGGATTATTCGCCGAGATCGCGATGGACGACGATCGCGGCGAGTTCCAATGGCCGACGAAAGCCGCGGCAATGGCTTGGTAAGGCGCAGTAAAGGTTATTGAACTCCTGCCCGGTCAAGTAGCTCCGTACAACCGCACAGTAACAATTATCTGTCATACAACAGGCTCTCGAATGACGACCGGGCGCGGCTGCAAAAATCTTCGATATGAGCAAATGGCTTCAGGCGATTCGACAGACCACGACTTATCTCGGCGTCGCGGTCATCGCCATCATTTGGGGCGGAATTTATCTGCTCGCCGGCCAGGAGCACGAGAGCGCCTACCAGGATGCAGAGCGCCAGGGAACTAACCTCGCTCGTGTTCTGGAAGAATACATCAGGCGCGTGGTTCAGGAATCCGACAGCGCTTTGCTGGAACTGCGGCGGGATTATCAAAAGGACCCGCAACATTTCGACATTGCAGACTGGGTCGCTCGCACCCAGTCGTACACCAACTTAACGGTGCAATTCGGCATTGCTGACGCCGATGGCTTCGTCAGGCTGTCGAGCCTCGGGCCGGTGGCGTCCTCGATCTACGTTGGCGACCGCGCGCCTTTTACACTCCCGCGCGACAATAAAGTGGACCAGCTTTATATCAGCGATCCGGTAGTTGGACATGTAACAAAAAAGCTGACGATCGAATTCGTGCGTCGGATGAACAAACCCGACGGCTCGTTTGACGGCGTCGCAGTGAGTTCGCTCGGCATTGCGCAGCTTGAAAAATTCTTTAGTTCGCTCGACCTCGGCCCATCCGGAATCGTTTCCCTGGTCGGCACCGATGGCGTTCTTCTGGCGCGTGGCGGTCCCAACCCGGCTGCCCAGGGATTTGCCGGGATCTCGGTCGCCAATTCACCGCTGTTTCGCGAGATAGGGCAAAATCCAGCCGGAATTTATTGGAACAATCCGATCACCCGCAAACGGTTCGATGGTCTAAGCCGGCTGATGTCGTATCGGACGGTTTCGGGAATTCCCCTGATCGCAGTGGTCGGCTTGGCCCAACAGGATATTTTCCGGCAAGCCGACGCGACGCTGCGAAAGTACATCGTGGCTGGAACTATATTAACGGTCATCGCGCTGATCGTGATGATTTTGGGCGCCACCCGGCAGGCGCGCATTTTAGCCGCCGCAGCCGACCTCCGGCGCTCCAAGCAATCATTCGAGCAGTCGAATCTTTTATTGCAGACCGCGCTCAAGAACATGGCGCACGGCCTGTGCATGTTCGATCGCGAGCAGCGTCTCGTCGTATGCAACGAGCGTTACGGAGAGATGTACGGTCTTGGTCCCGGGCAGACCATGCCCGGCACGACATTGCAGTCCATACTCGAAGCGCGCATCCGCGCCGGCAAATCGCCGCAGGACGCCGAGCAATATATCCGCACTCGGCTCAAGGAAGTCGCGGATCGGAATGCTTATTATGCAGAAAACGAGCTAAGCGACGGCCACGTCTATGCGCTGAGCCACCGGCCGATGCCCGATGGCGGCTGGGTCGCGACGCACATCGACATTACCGAACAGCGGCGCGCGGAACAGGAGCTGGATGATACCCGACGATTTCTCGATTCAATCGTCGAGAACATTCCAGTCTCCGTCGTCGTGAAGGACGCGAAAACGCGCAAATATCTTCTCGTCAATCGGGCTTTCGAGACCATGCTCGGCATTCCGCGCAGCGAAATGCTCGGATCGCACCGCGTTCGACATCCACCGGCCCAAGGACGCACAAAATATCGACGATGCCGACACCGAATGCTTCAGGCCAGCGACCACGTCAATTACAAGGAAATCGAGGTGAATACGCCGATGCGCGGTCCGCGCATGCAGTCGACCCGTCGCATGGTCATCAAGAACAGTCAGGGCGAAGCAAAATACATCATCGCCGTTATCGAGGATGTCACGGAACGCAAGAAAGCGGAGCAGCGCATCGCCTTCTTGGCGCACCATGACGCATTGACGGGGCTTGCCAACCGCGCAGCCTTGATACAAAAAATCGAGGAGGCCGCCGCGCGCCAGCGCCGCCGAGAAGAGCCGTTCACCGTTCTGCTCTTGGACCTCGATCGGTTCAAGCAGGTCAACGATACGCTCGGCCATCCCGCCGGCGACGCACTCCTGATCGAAGTGGCGACGCGTCTGAAGTCGCTGTTACGGGAAACGGATGTATTGGCTCGGCTCGGCGGCGACGAGTTCGCGATCATTCAGGCGGGCGAGACCAACCAGCGCGAAGCTGGCGAAGTGTCGCTGGCGGAGCGGATTATCGACATGCTCGGCAAAGCCTTTGACCTCGAGCGCGGTGAGATCAACATCGGCACCAGCATCGGAATAGCGTTGGCGTCCGAGCACGAGACCGGATCCGGCGATCTCTTGAAGATGGCGGATCTCGCTCTCTACCGCGCCAAATCGTCCGGGCGCAACGGCTACTGCTTCTTCGATCCAGAGATGAGCGAAGTCGCGAGCGCGCGCCAGGAGATCGAAAACGATCTGCGTCGCGCAATCCAACAGAACGAGCTGGAACTCCACTATCAGCCGATCATAGATACCAAGACGCGCAAGATTTGCAGCGTGGAGGCGCTGGTTCGCTGGCGGCATCCGACCAAGGGACTGATCTATCCCGATTTGTTTATTCCGCTTGCCGAGGAAACCGGCTTGATCACTCAAATCGGCGACTGGGTACTGCGTACGGCATGCGTCGAGGCTGCAACCTGGCCCGCCGAGATCAAGGTTGCGGTGAACCTATCGCTGGTGCAGTTTCGAAAGACGAATTTGCCCGACGCGGTCATGCGCGCGCTGGTCGATTCCGGCCTGCGTCCGGAACGCTGGAGCTCGAAATTACCGAGACTGCGCTTATCGAATTGGCGGCGGAATGTCTGCCGGCGTTGCGGCAATTCAAGAGCGCCGGCATTACGATTGTGCTCGACGATTTCGGCACCGGATATTCGTCGCTTAGCCAGTTGGCAATGTTTCCGTTCGATAAGATCAAGATCGACAAATCATTCATCGCAAAATCTGACCAAGCGCAGCCGAGTGCGCCGCGATCGTATCGGCAACGCTCACGTCTAGCGCAAAACCTCGATATCGCGACGACCGCCGAGGGCGTCGAAACGGTGGAGCAGTACCGGCTGTTGCGATTGGCCGGAGTGACCTCGTTACAAGGTTATCTGTTCAAGCGTCCCGGGCCCGCCTCCGAGATCGACTTTTACGGCATTTACGGCGGTTTGGCGGTCGAAAATGCCGCTTAGTCGCGCCGCCGGCGCCTACTGAACTTCCAAGCTGAGTTTTTGATCAATTAGATCGAGCAAGCGCGAGGATCTGGCGCGCCTCCTTGGGCGTCGCCACCTCGCGTCCGAGTCCTTGCGCAATCTTCATCATCCGCTCCACCAGCACCGCGTTGTTCTTCGCCAGCTCGCCAGGCGCGATATACGGGTTATCTTCGTAACCGACGCGGACGTGGCCGCCGAGCGAGACCGCGAGCGACAGCAAATCCCATTGCTTGCCCGGATTCATCACGCTGACGTTCCAAATGCAGTTTTTCGGCAGGTGATCGACCATGTAAATGAGCGCCTTCTCGGTCGGCGGCGTCCAGGTGCCGCCGGGCCAGCCGAGAAACAGCGTCGTGTAGGCCTTTTCCTTCAGAAACCCTTCGCGGCGGATGAATTCGAGATTCCAGAACGCGCCGGTGTGGAAGCATTCCACTTCGAGCTTCACCTTGTGCTCGACGGCGGCCTTGGCATAGCCGAGCAATTCCTCCACCGGATGGATCGCCATCATGCGCTTGGGCGGAAATTGCGGGTCGGGATTGAAGTATTCGTCATGGGCGTTGAACGCGACCGCCATCATGTCCGGGTGGAGCGTCATGAGCTTGACCTTCTCCTCCAGCCGGGCGCTGGCGACGCCGAACTGCATGACCGGATCGGTCTTTGAAAGGATCGCTTCCTGCAGCCGTTTCCAGCCGTCGTGGTCGATGCGCGACACCTGTTTGCCGTCGGCCTGCACCGATTCTTCGAGCGTGCGAATGCCGTGAATGTGGGCGATCGCCGCGCCGGCCTTGATGCCGTCGATGTATTGGCGCGCTACGCCTTCGATGTCCTCCTGCGGCGGGCAGTAATGATTGATCGGATAGGAGGTTCGCGAGTTGCAGGCGACGGTGATGATCAGCTTTTCCATTTTCTTCCCGAGCGTTTCCCAAGTTCGTTTTGCATCAAGTGTAGCCCGGGATTGAGCGCAAGGCGATAGAAGCCCTATAAATCGCCGGGTCCGGTTATGGAGGAAGAAGATGGGATTGCTTGAAGGCGACACTGCGCTGGTAACAGGCGCGGCGTCCGGCATCGGCCGAGGCATTGCAAAAGCGCTTGCCGCCGAAGGCGTTCGGCTTGTTCTCAGCGATATCGCCGAAAAGGCCGGCCAAGCATTGGCGCGTGAACTCAATGCAGCCTTCTTGACCGCCGATCTTGCCGGTATGTCGGCGGCGCGCAAGTTATTCGACGCGGCCGAGAAAGCGCTGGGGTCGATCTCGATCCTCGTGCACAGCGCCGCGCCGAAGCGGCGCGAAAGCGAGACGGTTTTAGCGGTGACCGAGAGCGAATGGGACGCGATGGTGGGAATCGGATTGCGCTCGGGCTTCGTGCTCGGTCAGGCCGCGGGGGCGCATATGACGGCGCGCAAAATCAGGGGACGAATGCTCTTCGTCACTTCGCTGCATGCCTATACGCCGCGCAACCTTCCGCATTACAGCGCCACCAAAGCCGGTCAAACGATGCTGGTGAAGGAACTTGCACGCGCGCTTGGAGCCGCGGGCATCCGCGTCAACGCCATAGCCCCGGGCGCCATTCCGGGTGGCGGATTCGAGGCGGATACCGCAGCGCTGGAGAAGATGATTCCGCTCGGCCGGACCGGAACGCCGCAAGACATCGCCGACATGGCGGTGGCTCTGCTGTGCGATCGCTTTTCCCGCTATGTCACCGGGACCACCGTCGCGGTGGACGGGGGACTTGCGCTTTACAACTGGATCCCGCCTCGGCCTCTCCTATAAAACCTTGCCGGGATTGAGGATGCCGTTGGGATCGAGCATGGCTTTGAGGCTGCGCATCAGATCGAGCGCGACGGGGTCCTTCACGGACGGCAGGAGATCGCGCTTCATTACGCCGATGCCGTGCTCGGCCGATATCGAGCCGCCGTATTTCTTCACCACCGCGAATACGACCGCGTTCACCTCGTCCCAGCGCTTGAGATATTCGTCCTTGTCGGCGCTGATGGGCTGAGTGACGTTGTAATGGATATTGCCGTCGCCGAGATGGCCGAACGGCAGTGGCCGGGCGCCCGGAATGAGCGCGGTGACCGCGGCGTTGGCCTCCTTGATGAAGGCCGGCACCGCGGCGACCGGCACCGAAACGTCGTGCTTGATCGAGCCGCCGGCATAGCGTTGCACTTCGCCGAACATTTCGCGGATGCGCCAGAACGCCTTGGCCTGTTCCAGACTGTCGGCGATGGTGGCGTCGGTGACGAGACCGCGCTCCGCCGCCTCCGCCAGCAACTCCTCCAGCTCGCTGCGCAGACCTTCGCGTTGTTGCGAGGACAGCTCGATCAGCACGTACCAGGGATGCTGCGATGCGAGCGGATCGCGGCAACCCGAGGCGTTTTCCAGAACCAGCTCGATGCCGCGCCGCGTCATGATTTCGAAGCTCGTGACGTCGCCGCCGCTGCGTTCCTGCGCGATACCCAACAGCTCCAGCGCGGCCTCGACCGAAGTAACGCCGGCAAAGGCGGTCTCGACCGAACGCGGCCGCGGCACCAGCCGCAACACCGCCGCGGTGATGATGCCGAGTGTGCCTTCGGCGCCGATGAACAGGTTCTTCAAGTCGTAGCCGGTATTGTCCTTTTTCAGCTTGTTGAGATTGTTGAGCACGCGGCCGTCGGCCAGCACCACTTCGAGACCGAGCGCGTGCGAGCGCGCGATGCCGTAGGCCAGTGCAGCCGTGCCGCCGGCATTGGTGGAAAGATTGCCGCCGATGGTGCAGGTGCCTTCCGACGGCAGGAGTTGCGGATAAAGCCGGTCGACTTCGGCTGCGGCTTGCCGCGCGCGCTGCAAGGTGACGCCGGCCTCGCAAGTGATGGTGTTCGAGGTCGCATCGACCTCGCGGATGCGGTCGAGGCGGTTGAGCGAAAGGACGATTTCGTTGTGGTGCGGAATTTGCCCGCCGACCAGGCCGGTATTGCCGCCTTGCGGCACGATCGGCGTCGCCGTCGCGTTGGCGAGTTTGAGGATCGCCGATACTTCCGCGACCGACGCCGGCCGCAACACCATCGGCGTGTGGCCCTCGAACAGATTGCGCATTTCGACGAGATACGGCGCCTGCTGCGACGGATCGGTAATGGCGTATCTGTCGCCGACGATCGCGGCGAAGCGCGCCAACAAAGCGGCATCGGTCTTGGCGGGCTGGCGATCGAGCGGCTTATCGAGCATCGGGGGTGTCCATAACGTGAGTTCTGCCGCTCCACGGATCATACACGACAACGCCTGTGTTGGCGAAATCGCGAAGGTTGCGAGTAACGACGGTGAGACTGTGAATCCGCGCCGTCGATGCAATAAGAAGATCTGCGGCGGCCTTTGGTCTTCCTCTCGCGCTGAGCCGGAGCGATAACGCAATCCAATCCACAAGGATTTCAAGTGTTATCGGCAGCGTTCGTTCGCCAAAGTTCGGAACGACGTATGCTCTCATCCACGCATCAAACGATCTTTGTCGGCTGATTTCCCCCAACGCGGCAACACCGGCTCGCAATTCTGCGACCGTTATCAAGCTGATCGCCAGTTCTTCTCCCGGTTGGGCAGCGATCCAGGTCAGCACTTTGCGGTTAGGGTCAGGTCGTATGCTTTCGGAAAGGACGTTCGTATCTAAAAGCCATTTCACTTGTCGTCCTCTTCGAAAAAGACGGGCCGCGGCGCGATATTCATTCGCGCTCGCTTCAGATTAACTCCTTCGAGCAGACCTCTATATTTCTTCGAGCCTTCGACAAAATCGGCCAAGGTGGACTGGCGCCGTGGTTTTTGCGTCACCTCGAACCGCTCGGCATCGGCGATGATGACCGCATCTTTGCCGTGAATCGTGACGGTCTGCGGCGCGCCGGCGCGAGCCTTGCGCACCAGCTCGGAAAGCCTAGCCTTGGCGTCCTGCAGTTTCCAGCTATTGGCGTTTTTCATATTGGCGGTCCAAAATCTAGTCAGACTAGTCTGATATCATTTTTGCCACGCGTCCCGCAAGCGTGCCCCAAACGGCCGTTCACCGTGGCCTTGCCGCCCGCGCCAGCCGGTCGTTGATGGCCTCGCCCAACCCCTGGTGCGGCACCGGCATCGCCGCAATGGCTTTCGCGCCGGCGGCGTCGAGCGCGCGCAAGTGCGAGAAGAGTTTGGCCGCCGCTTCGATCGGATCGCCGTGCTCGGAAAGATTCAGGACCTTCACAGCGCGTTCTGCGCCCGCTGCGAGCGTTGGTCCGAATGCGAGCAGCGCTTCGCCGGGTTCGACGCGTTGCGCGTCGAGCCGCAGCGGCGTGCGCGGCGCGTAATGCGAAGCCAGCATGCCGGGCGCCAGCGGCGCGTCGTCCGAGGCGGCGATGTCGGCGGGCGGATCGGCAAGCTTGCTGCCCAATGCGCGCTCGATCGCCTCGCGCGCTACGCCGCCGGGCCGCAACAGCATCGGCACGTCGAGGCAGGCGACGATGGTCGATTCGACGCCGACCGGCGTTGCGCCGCCGTCGACGACGAGATCGATGCGGCCGGAAAGGTCGGCGAGAACATGCTGCGCCGTGGTCGGCGAGACGTGGCCGGAGCGGTTCGCCGACGGCGCCACCACCGGCCGGCGGAAGCGGGCGAGGATTTTTTGCGCCACCGGATGATCGGGCACGCGCACGGCGATGCTGTCGAGGCCGGCCGTCGCCAGGTCGGCCACGGGACATCCTCGCGCCCTCGGCAATACCAGCGTCAGCGGTCCCGGCCAGAACGCCTCGGCAAGCCGCGTTGCCTCGGTGGGAAAGCGCGCCAGCGCCCGCGCCGCCGCGATGTCGACCACATGCGAAATGAGCGGATTGAAGCGGGGGCGGCCTTTGGCTTGGTAGAGCCGGGCGACGGCCTCGCCATTGGTCGCGTCGGCGCCGAGGCCGTAAACGGTCTCGGTCGGAAAGGCGACGAGCCCGCCGGCCGCAAGCTGGCGCACCACATCCGCGATCGCGGCGTCGTCGGCACGCACCAGACGCGTCTTCACTTGGCGTGTCGTCGCTGGCCCTGTCATCGCCGAACCTTGGTGCTTAAATAGAGCCTGCGCAACCGCGCAGAGCATGATCCCGAAAAGCATGTCCCGGACGTGATCCGGGATGGATTCCGGTTTTCGGACAAGATCATGCTCATCGATAGGTTGGCGGCTTGCCGGGGTGGAATGCCGACGCTATAAGCCGCCCGCGGCCTTGCGTCGGCCAATGTCGGAGTGTGGCTCAGCCTGGTAGAGCACCTCGTTCGGGACGAGGGGGTCGTAGGTTCAAATCCTATCACTCCGACCACTACTTAGCTCATCCCGATAGAGCTATCCCGACAGTTTCCCCGACAGATTGGAACGACAGCGGCGGCTACAGCGCCCGCATATCGGGATTCAGTTCAGCGGACACCTTGCCCGAACAGCCCATCAAGGTTGCGTTGCTCCATCGCCTTTCTGATGCTGCTCAATGCGGAGCGCGCTCTCGGTCTGCCGCTCCTTCAACTCGCGCGTCTGGACTACGCTTGACAGCTGATTTCGTTGGCATCGCGGACACGCGTCATCGTGGACGCCCGCGGCCAAGCCAGCCGTCTTGGACCGCCAAACCCACGGAGGCCGTTTATGACCCCTCGCCATGATCCTCTTGGTGTGGTGGCGGAGTTTCTAGGGAGGGAGCTCTGTGAGGGCCCCGTAGCTGCATCCGATCTTGAGGCTGTGGCCCGAAAGGCAGGTCTGCTCGGTGAGGGTCAGCGCCTCACGCACGCAAAGTTGTTCAAACGGGCGAAAAAGTCTCTCGGTATAAGATCGGTTCGGAGCGGATTTGGCTCTGACGGTGAATGGGTCTGGCTGTTGGACAAACAGTCTGCGCAGCCCAACACGGAAGGTACGGGTCAACCACTAGATGATAGATCGCCGATTGCCGCAGATCCGCAATCAGAAGCAAAAAAGGAGGCCCTGGCCGAGGGTGATGTGGCAGGAGCCGCGTCGGCAAGTCACGTACCTCTCGATTGGATCGAGGGAGTGGCTGTGCTCGACCACAGTCGTCGACCAGGTGACGTCCCATCGCACAGATGGCGCCAATTTCTGGCTGACAGCAAAAATTTCCTGACCGCCAACGAGAACTGGGCTGAACGCGCCGCGTCATTTGGTTGGGATGCGCTGGCCCTATTTGGTTGCTCCCGTACACGTCCTCTCGAACATCTGGGAAGCGCCGGGCTCCTATGGGCCATCAACGGCGGCAAACTAGTTGATCTCCATCGCGATTGGGCCGTTATCGAACGTGCGGTGGATAGATCGCGGCGCGTCCATAACCGTCGGCGGCTGGGTGGGACCAACGTCACTTTGCCTTGGATTGGGCTTCGCCAGCGGGTAGCGGGATAGCGAACGATAGGTGGTGCAATGGTTCGCGTTGCGGGCGTCGATGGTACTCCTGGCGGTTGGGCCGTCTTAATCATGGAGGCTGGCCGATCGCAGATTCGGAAATTGGCCGCCCTCTCCGATCTTCTCGATGTTGCTTCGGATTTTGAGATCATCGCAGTTGATATACCTATTGGACTTCTCGACACCTACGAGATCGGAGGGCGGGTTTGTGACCGCGTAGCAAGGGTGCTTCTCGGCAGGCGAGCCAGTAGTGTCTTTCCGGCGCCTGTTCGTCCCGTTCTTGCAGCCACATCTTGGCCCGACGCATGCGTCAGATCGCGCGCCAGTGCGCCAAACGGTAAGGCGGTCAGCAAGCAGACCTTCGCAATCTTGCCCAAGATCAGAGAAGTCAACGAGCTTCTCCAAGCACGCCGCGAACTACGCGACGTGGTTCGTGAAGTGCATCCTGAGGTGTGCTTTTGCGAGCTGGTCGGCGAACCAATGGTCCACCGCAAAGGATCGGCCGCTGGACGCGAAGATCGACGGCTTGCGCTCAGTCGGGTTTTTTCCGATCTGGACGTGCTCGAAAAAAGCGGCCGCGACCAAGGACTACCGATCGAGGATATTTTCGACGCTGCCATCGCCTGTTGGTCGGCGGCACGCCTAGCGAACGGCAAAGCCCGCAGCCTACCTGAGGACATCCCGGTCGACGCTACCGGACTTCCGATGGCGATCTGGGTTTGAGATCGAATACGTCAGCCCGGCGCCCACGAGGACCGCGTCTATAGGTGCCCCGACACCCATTGCGTCTCACCGTCTGGGCCACCTATGGGTTTCAGGTCACGAAGCACCTGGACCGCTTAACCCGGGACTTGGCAGCAACTTGCGCATCGCCAAATCATAGGTGTCCCGCCTGGGAATCTGGGGCCCGATAGGAATCGATAAGGCGATCGAGGACGTGTCACCGATCGCCATAGATGACCCCGTTAGGTGTCTGGCGATGGCTAGGGTCCTTCACCCATCTGGGCCACCCTGGGCCACCTATGGCGTCGGGTTATGGTCCAGCCGCGACGGATGCCGTTCGGCATTACGCCGTGAGTGGGTAAGGGTCCCCGGGCTCCCCATACAGGCTCGGGGACTTTTGCATCACTCAACGTGCAGTTTTTTGCCAGTTTTGAAAATCGACATGGCGAAAAAGCCCAAAATCGAGCCCGAAACCCTGTTTAAGGCCGACGACGCCACCGTCAAGGCCGAGAAGGTGCCCGGCACACTGTCAAACGCCTCCAGTTTTTGCGTGACACCTTTTGTCAGCCAAAGGTGTCCCCGCGGGCATCCCGATTTTATGGCGACTCGGGCGATTGCGCGCGACGTGCCGCACGGATCCCGGTACGGGGCCTCACGGACGCCGTTACACGTAACGCCGTACCCGGTGAGTACTGGGGGTTTTGCCACAACAGACGGGGGTAGATGTGCCCGTAAAATGAGGGTTCGCATTTTTGAGCGGCGTGGCGAAGCCCAAGGTGAGCCCCAGATAATCCTGCTCAAAGCGATGTCCAATCCGGCGCAAAAATGGCCCCGGAGGGAGTTCCGGGGCCATCTTGTGACCCGCCTAAGGGGGACGAGTAGGGGGGCGGCGGGGATTCTGGAAACTGGTGAAGCTTTGTCGGTTCCTGCGGCTATGCCAACCAGAACGGCTTAACAGCGGTGAGATCGCGCCGATCAAGCCTGAAGCCGATATCTTCAAAGCCTTGTCGCTCAAACTCTTAAGCTCTGCGCCGGTGTTGGGTGCTGCCAGCCAAAGAACTTCAAGTTGGTCAATTTCAGCGCGATCGTTGTCATAGCGAATCTCCGTACCCGGCATCAGTTGACAATATCGCCGGCTCACCAAAGCGATGTGATCGCCAGGTAGTGGTACAGTTTGAAATTCCGCCCGGTGGCGCGGTGCGCTGACCGATGGCATAATGCCACGATGACAGCAAAGCGCCTTAAGCGCCCCCGCGATCCCGTCCAGCTCGGCAAGCTGATCGGCGACATCCTCACCGGCCAGGTCGAAGACCGCGCGCCGGATCGCCCCGAGGACCCCACCAAAGATCAAGCCGCCGTCAGCCTTGGCCGCAAGGGCGGCTTGAAGGGCGGTCGCGCCCGCGCCGACTCCCTCACGCCGAGCCGAGCGCAAGAGGATCGCGCAGGCGGCGGCCAAGAAGCGTTGGGGGAAATAACTCCCTTTACCCTCCAAAAACTCTCAAACTCCCTTTTCTCTCTTGCGTCCATTCTCGTTCGGCTATACACGATCTGTTCTTCTGCGGACGGTATTCCGATGGCTATGCGCAATGGGGTTGCAGTCTCAGCGAAAGAAATCGCCGCTTGGCGAGAGGAAGACGCGCAACTTGAACGTGAAATAAACGAGCGCGCTCAAAAGCGTAGCGAATGCTTAAGCGCAGAGCTTCGGATGCCGTCGAAATCTTGTCGGTGCTGACCGATGCCAAAAGAGAAAGAGTTCCGGCACCGACAGGGAGAAACCGAAATGGCGCGGATCGCCAGCCTTCGATTTGGTCGAAAACCTCCGCAAAACTGGCGATTCTTTGAAGGTTCGCGATGCCCGCCAGCGCCTTCTCGATCTCGGCCCTACGCCGAAAAGGCAAAGCAAAAACTACATCTACGGGCTGCTATATCGGCTCGTAAAAGCGGAAAACTCATAAAACGCGGTTCAAAATATGGGCTGCGGACCAGTTCCCCGAAAGGGGAAGCGGAGGCCGTGGGGGCCTCCGCTCGTCACTAAACCACTGGAGAAAGTGGAGAATCCGCTTGCAGGCGGGTCGAAAGGGCAATGGGGTACATGATTTAGAAGCAGATTTAGGCCCCACGGCCACGCGCCGATGCCGAAGGCTAGGCGCGTGGTCCCCTTATCATCATTCCCGGAGAAAGGGAATCCTCGTTAAACTGTAACTTTATGCTTGACCGTTCGGGCATGATGGTGCATTATCATGCCTATGAACAAGCTCCCTTCCGAACAGCGCGCCCAAGCCCTTCAGATGATGGCGGAAGGCGTATCCCTCCGGGCCATCACGCGGTTGACCGGGATCAGCCGGACCACGCTGATTAAGCTCCTAGAGGATGCCGGGCAGGCATTTTCCGAATATCAAGATCGCACGCTCATGAACCTGAATTGCAAGCGCCTACAGGTCGATGAGGCGTGGGCGTTTTGCTACGCGAAGCAAAAGAACGTGCCGACCGCGAAAGCCGCCCCGGAAGGCGCTGGCGACATTTGGACGTGGGTCGGCCTCGACGCTCAAAGCAAGCTTGCCGTGTCATGGTACGTTGGCGGACGCGACAGCGAAGCGGCGATGATTTTCATGGATGATCTTGCCAAGCGGCTCGCAAACCGCGTGCAGTTAACGAGCGACGGTCACAAGGCGTATTTGGAAGCCGTCGAAGGCGCGTTCGGTTCCGATATTGACTATGCGATGCTGGTCAAGGTGTACGGCCCCGCGCCGGAAGGCCAGCGCCGTTACAGCCCCGCAGAATGCATCGGCGCGGTAAAGCATCGCGTCGAAGGCAATCCCGATCCCAAGCACGTTTCGACCAGCTATGCCGAGCGGCAAAATCTGAATATCAGAATGGGCAACCGTCGCATGACGCGGCTCACGAATGCGTTTTCAAAAAAGGCCGCAAACCACGCGCACATGATGGCGATCTATTTCATGCACTACAATTTCGTGCGCATCCATCAAACCTTGAAGATCACGCCGGCAATGGCGGCTGGCGTCACGTCCAAACTTTGGGAAATGTCCGACATGGTGAAAGTGCTGGAGGATTGGGAGATCGGCAAAAAACTAATGGAAAAACTCAAAGCAGTTGCTCGCGGTTTATGCCCACCAGTTTTGTGGAACCTAGCGCAAGGGATTGACGGCGAATATTCGTTCCCGACATCTCAAAACCAGTGTGGAAGAAAATTCATGGCGTAAAATACTGCTCCCGCCTTCGCATTCCCTTCCATCAATTGTGGCAAACGCCCCACGCTATGACACTGTTTTACCGGAGTTTTTGCAATTTTAGAGATGAACAAGAAACGACACTATGGTTGTCGATGTCGGCGCTAATGTTGGGGATACGGCTGCCCTTGCTGCGGCAAAACTCGGTGCGCTAAATCCGATTTATCTGTCGGAAGCAGACGAACAATATCTTCCGTTCCTCAAGGCAAATACCAAGTCATCTCGATGCGCAAATCATTTGCGCAATCGTCGGATCATCCTCAAAATGGGACTGCGTGGCTATCCAGCGAACTCAGGATGGGACAGGTTCGATTACAGCGAGTTCTCAGACAATGCCGGTGCGGGCTCTCGACGATATATTAGCGGACCCGTACCAGACCTCATAAAAAATCGACACAGACGGGTACGGTCATCAAGTCCTTCCGCGGCGCGTCAAAAGCCTGCAAAACATCGGGCCGCACCTATTCGTGGAATATTCCCCGTACCATCTTCGCCTGCATGGGCGTGAAAGACCAACCGAAGTGTTCTCGCTTCTACACGATCCAGGATATAGCACAACAATCGTCTGATGGCCACGATGGGCACCCTATATGCCTGCTTGATCTTTAGTAGCGGTGAACTCAAATGATTGGGGATTATGTCGCTAACAGGCCGGAATTTTATTACGCAGACCTCTTGGTCTCCAAGAACAACGGTCTGCTCACTAGGGCGCGTACTCATCATTCGGGCCAGCTGACTGCGGTTCGTTGGATGTCCGCTTCGCTCCGAAAGCGACCGAATTGATGCGATGCCGCAAAATGTCGCTAAGTGCCATGAGCAGACATCCGGTATGGCCCGGTAACTTCGGGCAGGCGTCGATTACGAGGATCGAAGCCCCAAGATTTCGAATCCGGCACCAACAGACAACAGCATCCCAATTCAGCTGGGAAAGCCGAAGAAATTTGGGAAATAGTCGAATAGACAAAAGCTGAGCCGCCGGCAGCAAGTGCAGAGCTATTCAACCTCTCTCGGCCATTGCTCTGTCGAGAAACTCATTCAAACAAATTCGGGCCCCAAGGGGCACTAGAATTTCGCCGCCAGCGCAATTTCCGGTCCTTGATAAATACGGTCCAGCGAAGCGACGGTTCCATTTCCACTGCCAAGCAAGAGCGCTTCCATTGGTGCCGAAAGTTCTGAGCGGGCTGAAATAAGCGTCCAGCCGATAATCTAGCGTGATCTTGAAGGCGGGAGTGAACCAGTAAGAAACACCGATCAAAAAGTCGCCGTTGTATACGCTAACGGTCCTCTCATAGGTACTGCTGGACGTGAGCCCGCTTTCGCTAATGTTCGTACCACTGCCGACGGGCAGCGAAACGACAGTGAAATTAGTGGTCGTTTCCGAATTGATCCGGGTGGAACCGATCAGCCATGCGGCGTCGGCGGCATAGTCGAACGAGAAGTTCCCAAAAGGAACGGAACCCTCAACTCCAAATCGAGGTCCAGCGCCAAGAAAGGCGCTTTTTTGAACCGTGTTGGACGATCCGCCACCAACTGTTGACGTCGGATCGGGCGGTGTCGCCATCGGATCCAGAGAAGAAAGTCCGATAGCTGCCGGTGAAGTAGTATCGGCTGTCAGGTAGACAGTCCGGATGCCGAAATTTAACTGTAAGGAGCTGTGGCCAAAAGGAACGCCGTAACCAGCGCCGAAATCAATCAGCCAATGCGTCTCAGTGAGGCTGGCGCTGGTACTTGCAGCTCCGGATTCCGTTGTAGGATTGCCATTTTCGTCAGTAGAGGCCTCACTGAATGTCAGTGGCGCTGCCGATGAACTCCCCTTACTCTGGCCATATCGAGCTTGTCCGTTGATATGCCAGGGCGATGCAGCAAACTGGTAATCAAAACCGGCGCCAGTGTTCCATCCGACGTTTGGTGCAACTGCTGGGTCGTCCTCCTCCCCGATCAACAATACCTCCTCGAGGTCGGAAGGAATAGCATACGGAATGGGATCACCGCCCGTCCAGAACGCCCCTCGGAAACGAACGCCTGGAATGTCCCCGTCGATGCAGCGACCGGCGGCGGCGGCGTGAAATCGGCAGAGCGAGCCGGCGATGCGACAATAAAAAGCGCTCCAATACCAACAAGCCCTAAAATTACATTCTGATGTTGGGAGATAGTTGTCCCACGCGAACGCGTGTGCCCCATTTGCCGTCCCCTTGGGGGCGTCCTCAGACTAAACTCCGAACTGATCCCCCGTTAAAATTGAACACGGGTCCAAACCGCTCGGCAATGCGCGACCGACGCAATTCACACTTCTAAGTGGCGTTTTCTCAATACAGTTGCGCAAATGCCACAGTCACTCCAGCCGAGTGAAAAAGCCAACCGTCACACGTGAGAGCCTACTCGTGCGGGGCATTCTGGACCGCCGGTGCCTGCGAACATTCGTCGAGTAATTGCTTCGAATTGCAACGGAAATTCACCACCGCAATTCGCAGCTTTGATTGTTGCCGCGAACGCCGACGTTAGCCAACCTCGCCGGAATGTCCACTATGGTTGCCTGCTCCTAGGGATCGGCGAGAATGATCCGGAAGCGCGATCGCGCGTAATGGCATTTAAACAGGGCTAAGAAGGAGAAAGAAAATGGATACGCTGCGCGTCATCTATCAGGGGATTTATTCAAAGCCCTCGAGCGGAACGTTGGCCACAGACTACGTCAGTGTGACCGTATTACGCATCATCTGGCCGCCCATTCACAGCACTTCCATTGTCTTGATCTCGGCCAGCGAGTGCCAAACGGATAACGTTCAACGCTTTACGCCGATCTTTGAACGGTTTATTGGCGACGCCGCGATTACCGTCCGCAATATAGCCCCGCAAGAAGGATTTGTTGATTTTTGGATCTACGTGGACTGGGAAAGTCCGCTGGATGTAGCAGTAGACCTCGTGGTTCTCGATCCGCCCAATCAGATGGTGGTCGTGGATAGCGATCAAAATCAGGAAGTCTTTCAAGTGAATGTCAGTCCGCAAAACAAAGCGACGGCTTCGGTCAAGCCAAACACGAAACGCAAAAAAAGTGACAATGATTGAGCGGCTGCCCATGCTGCTGTGGGTCCTGGTTGTGCGAAAACGCTCCGGCATAAGCATTGGCGGCTGGCTACGTCGGCGAAGCAGGCGAGCTCAGTCATTTTCGCGAGTTTGACGAGTTTTTGATCTGAAGTCGCGCCTGGTGCGGATTGAGACCGTCTTGGGCAGTTCTGCAGCAGTAGATGGCCGCACGGCGGCTTGGTCTATGCCCGCATTGCCGCCATGAGCGGTTGGATACCCATGATGTTCATGACACGGGTGAGATTGTAAGCAGCACGTGCAGCGCCATCTCTGAGGCAACCCGTGGCAGCGTCTTCATCAGGAAGTGGGTTGCTCCCATCCTGGCCTTGATGGTTCCGAACGGATGTTCGACCGTCTCGCGCCGCTGGCGCATCTTCTCCGGATGCTCGTCGAGCCGGCGTTGTACGGCTTCGAGAATGTGCTCGTGTTCCCATCGGGTGATCCGTCGTTCCTTGCCGGTGGTGCAAGTGGGCTTGATTGCACAGCTCTGGCAGGCATCGGTCCAGTAGCGACGCAAAACCAATCCGTTTTCCTCGGTCGTGTAGCGGAAGTCCTGCTTGCCGAAGCGCCCCTCTGCCTTTGAGTTCGAGGTCATCGGCTTTGGCAGCGTAACCGTGATGCCAGCCTCCTCGCATGCCCGGATCTCTTCGCTGTTGAAGTAACCGCGGTCGGCGACGGCATCGAGCTTGTCCACGCCCAGTACCGCCTTTGTCTCGTTGGCCACATGGGAGAGTTGCGATCGGTCAGTCCCGTCATTGGTTACCTCATGCATGACGATCAGATGATGGTTGGCCTCGACGGCAATCTGGACGTTGTAGCCCACGACGCCAGAGCCGCGGCCGCTGGTCTTCCCGCGCGTGAAGTTCTTGTGGGGTATTAAGTGAATGGGGGAGTTTGCGTCAGCAGGCCCATCGCGCGACACACTGCGATGAAACGTGCGCACACTTTGCGGATGGCAGCGCCGTTGTCCTTGCGGAAATCGGCAATCGTCTTGTGATCGGGTGCAAGCCGGCCCACAAGCCACATCACCTCAACGTTGCGCCCGGCCTCGTGCTCAAGCCGCCGGCTCGACTGCACCCGATTGAGATAGCCGTAGATGTAGAGCTTCAGCAGCACCGACGGATGATACGACGGCCGGCCAGTTGCCTCGGGATCGACCCCACCAAACCCAAGCTCGGACAGATCGAGTTCTTCGACAAAGACATCGATGACGCGAACCGGATTGTCCTCACCGATCCAGTCTTCCAGGCGTTCCGGGAATAACGTCGTCTGCCCACGATCGATCCCCTCAACGAAGCGCCTCATCCGAGCCTCCTGCATCGCGCGAGAATCATATCGCGAGTAAATCAAACGTACGCGCATTTACACAGGCTGGGTCATTTTCGACCGGGATGCGGCCACCAGCATATCCCGCCATGTCGGCTGTGCCCCGAAAGCGGAAGACAAATCTGGGTATTGGCATCTGTCACAACGGGCCGTAGCGGGTTGATGATGCCGACCGGCGCGTGATTCAAGCTCCCAAACCGGAGCCTCAAATCATGCGCTACGAACTTACCGACTATGAATGGACGGCCATCAAGCCATTCCTGCCGAACAAACCGCGCGGCGTTCCGCGCGTGAATGACCGGCGCGTGCTCAACGGCATCTTTTGGGTCTTGAGGTCAGGCGCGCCATGGCGCGATCTGCCCGAGACGTTTGGTCCCTATACGACTTGTTACAATCGCTTCGTTCGCTGGGGACGGGCTGGCGTCTGGGACCAGATCATGGATGCATTGGCTGCAATGCATGATGCGGCGGTGCAGATGATCGATACGTCTATCGTGGAGTGCATCAGCACGGAGCCTGCATCGCTGACAATAATCAGCAGCACATGGGCCGCTCGCGTGGCGGGCTGACGACCAAAATACATGCCGTCGTGGATACCAATGGCCTGCCGGTACAGATCGGCCTACGCCCGGCGAGACGCACGACAATCAGCTTTGCTCTGTGCTCCTGAGCGAATTGCGCCCACAAACAATGTTGTTGGCGGATCGCGGCTATGATGCCGATTGGATCAGGGCGTTTGCCAGTGACCAAGGCGCGTGGGCAAACATCCCGCCAAACGGAATGGCAAAGAGGCAATCTGCTTCAGCCCGTATCTCTACCGGGCGCGAAACTTGGTCGAGCGGTTCTTCAACAAGATTAAGCAGTGTCGACGCATCGCTACTCGATACGACAAGCTTGCAGCCAACTATCTCGCCTTCATCAAGCTGGCATCAATCCGGATATGGCTGCACGCTTATAAGTCCGCGCCCTAGATTTTACGGTTCCGACCGGAAACGCTTTACCGGAACCGAGCCTCCGCAGGGAACATGATTGAAACTGTACCACTACCGATCGCAAACACAAAAATGATCTATTCTGAAATCGAGCCGTTCCGCCGCCGCGGCGCAATCCGATACCTCGCTGGTTAGCTTCCCCCTTGGCGGTGGGCTCACCTCCGCCATCAAACCGAAACACATAACAGAATTGAGCCTTGCATAGGCGTGCGGCGTTCTTTGCAATCATGTCGAATGCGGGTTGCGCGTCGTGCGGCGACCTTGCAATGACGCTCAACACTTCGGCGGTTGCTGTTTGCCGCTCCAACGCCTGGTCGAGCTCACGCCTGAGCCGCACGACCTCTGTCTCCTCGCGGGCGGCGGGGATTGCCGAGGTGCGCGGCCTTCGTCTTGCGGCGTCGCGTTTTGACTGGTTTGCCGCCTGCTTTTTAGCGCCGTCTCGATCGCCCCCCCTAGGGCTAGGACACGCCATCGTATCGGCTCAAACGGGCGTTCTGGAAGGGGCTCGGATGGGCTTTGTGCGACTGCTCAGTAAAGCAGGGTCAA
>CAWAAE010000010.1:0-78746 GCA_963779855.1 uncultured Alphaproteobacteria bacterium
TGGCCCATCGCGACGTTTCGCGGCGACACAGCAATTCGGTCGCTTTCGGAGCGAAGCGGACATTCAGCGAGCAGCGCTTAGATAACCGGATTAATGAGTCCGCGCCGTCGATCAAGGCGCCTCATCGACCAATTTAGGCCGGCTCGCCGGCGGCGTCGCGGTCGAGGTCGACGTAAACGTCATCGCCCTGCAGCACGACTTTATAGGTGCGCAGCGCCACCGCGCAGGGCGGCGCTTTGACCGCGCCGGTCGGCACGTGGAAGGCGCCAAAGTGCACGCAACACTCGATCACGTCGCCTTCCAGCATGCCGTCGGCGAGGCTCGCCGCGGCATGGGTGCATTCGTCATCGGTGACGTAGAACTTGCCGTCGATGTTGAAGACCGCAAGCCGATTATCGCCGACCTCGAACGCCTTCACGGTTTCCGGCGCGATATCGGCTTGCGCACAAACTCGAACGACGTTGTCCGCCATATTGCTAGACATGGTGCTTCCCTTTCCGGCGTTGTTATATAGTCATTCCGGGGCCTAGCGAAGCGAGGAGCCCGGAATCCATGGCCCCTGCGACGAGGTTATGGATTCCGGGCTCGCCGCTGAAAGCGGCGCCCCCGAATGACGCAGGGGCACAAGCGCGATGCAGGTTTTGGTGATCGGCGCAGGCGTCGTCGGGCTGGCGATTGCGCGCACCGCGGCGCTGGCCGGCCATGACGTGACCGTTGCCGAAATGACCGGCGGCATCGCCAATGGCGTCTCCTCGCGCAACAGCGAAGTGATCCATGCCGGCCTGTATTATCCGACCGGCACGCTGCGGGCGATCCACTGCGTGCGCGGCCGGCGGATGCTCTACGAGTTTTGCGCCTCGCACGGCGTGCCGCACCGCAAATGCGGCAAGCTCGTCGTCGCGACCAATGCGGCGGAACTGGCCAAGGTCCAGACGATCTTGGCGCAAGCGCACGCGAACGGCGTCGAAGGCGCCGAGATGATCGGGGGCAATGCCGCACGCGCGATGGAGGCGGAGCTTTCCTGTATCGGCGCGTTGTGGTCGCCGGAAACCGGCATCATCGACAGCCACGGTTACATGCGGGCGCTGTGGGGCGAATTCGAAGATCGCGGCGGCATGATCGCGTTCCAAACGCCGGTCGAGCGGATGAGCTACCGGGCGCCGCATTGGCACGTGCAATTCGGCGGCCGCGATGCCGGCGTCGCGCAATTCGACGCGGTCGTGAATTCGGCCGGTCTCGGCGCGCAGGCGCTGACGCGGCGGATCGAAGGCTATCCGGCCGAGAAAGTGCCGCGGCTCGTGCTCGGCAAAGGCAACTACTTCGGCTTTGCCGGGCGGCCGGTATTTTCGCGGCTCATCTATCCGACGCCGATCGACGGCGGACTTGGCGTGCATGTCACGCTCGACCTTGCCGGGCGCATGCGGTTCGGGCCGGACGTGGAGTGGATCACGCAAGAGAACTACGCCGTCGATCCGCGCCGCGCGGAAAGCTTTTACGCCCGAATCCGTACCTATTGGCCGGGCCTGCCGGACGATTCGCTAGTGCCGGATTACGCCGGTATCCGGCCGAAGCTTCGCGGGCCCGGAGAGGGCCAAGCCGACTTCATGATCGCGGGACCCGCCGACCACGGCATGGCGCGGCTCGTCAACCTGTTCGGCATCGAATCGCCCGGCCTGACGGCGTCGCTGTCGCTCGCCGAAGACGTCGTGAAATGTCTGGCCTGACGGAGCATGATCCCGAAAAGTGGCTACCGGTTTTCGGCAAAGATCGTGCTCAAACAAAAAGCCAGGGCCCGGTTTTGATTGCATCAAAACCGACAAGGCTCCTAGCCCGTGAACTCATAATAGCGTCCGGGCGGTCGCCTTGCGATGTCGGCTATGCCCGGAAAGCGACCGACAACCGTTTCGAGACCACAAGTCGCGATGGGCCAATAGGCGACATTTGGAGGTAAGGCCATCTGCGCCTGTTCGATTGAAGCGGTATACGAAGTTAGCGATTATTATTTCACAGGACCGTCGTAGGTGAAGCCGATGCTCAGGATGATCTCATTCATCCACAGCGATTGCTGCAAGGTCCCCATATAGGCCGGCAGATCGCCGAGATAGGCGTAGGCCAGCTTATCCGTGAGCTCCAGGTAGACTGGTTTGTAGAGCACGACCCGGAAGCCGGCTTCCACGCCGGTCGTCCAACCATTCAACTGCCACCAGCCATTGGTAAGGCCGATCGCATTCGACAGCGTTTTGTTGCCGACATTATTGGCGTTTCCGAGGATAGTGTCAGAGGTGTGCGGCAACATGACCCCGATACCAGCCTTGGCGATAGCCGCAACGCTAAGAGTTTCATTCGTTTTGCCAATCAAGGGATAGCGATAGACCGCGTTGATCATCACGTGATTGGCGCCGTTGTGTAGCTGCTCCGAAAAGAAATTATTGGTGAGCTGGTAGTTTGCATTGGTTGGCACGCCGCCAATCGTTCCAGTCACGTTGGCTGTCTGGCCGACAATGGAATTGTATTTGGTGTGATCCAGACTGAACTCCAGCGCGATAGTGCGGGCATCGTCGATGAAGCGCCCGATCCGGATGTTGTATTGCGGGCCGAACAGGTCAGGGGTGAAAATGTCGCCTGGCCCTTGCAAGAAATTTTGGCCCTGCACGCCATGAATGGTGAAGTCGTTGCCCAGCGAGGGCTGCGAAACATGAATGTCCGAGTTGGCGAAAGAACTCTTTGTTGTATCCCCACGAGAAGTACCATTCCGCGTCGCGGAAAAACCGCACGAATGAACTTGCGTCGTCTTGAACCGAAGATTGCATTTGGATCGGCGCCGGCGGCGGTAATGCAGCCGGCGGCAGGTCGGCCGCACTGCTGCGCCGGCTATGTGCAAAGAGTGCCGTCGCTGCCAAAGTAGCAACCGCAGCCCACCGAGTTACGCGCAAGCCCTCTGCCCCGCAAACGCCCCAACCAATATGACGCCAAAAGAAGTTTAATTCTAGATTATAGCGATGATGAATACCATCTGCGACTTGGATTGATGTATTGTTCCGGCAGCGCCTCTCGGATATTCAGCAAAGCGCAACGTTGCAATGAGCAAGTTTCGACGCAACGGGCCATTCGCGACCTGATCGAGCCAATGCAAGTCGGGCGAGCGCCGGTATGCTCCAAGAGCGGAAGTATATTGAGAGCATTAGCGGCTGCCGTATAGGTCTTTGCTGCCCCGTTATCTGGCGATCTGGCCGCGCATATTGACGCCGAGGTTTACCGGCGGCGGCGCCGGCTTCGGCGCTATGACGGTGCCGGGATCCTCATCGGCCTTTGCCTCCATGCTCCGCTTATTGGACGCGACGCGCGAAGTGACCGAGTTCAGCTCATCGGCAACGCTCGACGGATCGACCGGCGTGAACGCCTCGGCTTTGCCGTTCTTGCCGTTATAGGCGCGGAGCCCGTCTGCGGTCGAAACGATGTCGCCGGGCCGCAGCGTCGGATCGCTCGACAAATCGAACGGCGCCAAGCCGAAGGCGTTCCTGCCGTTGCAGGTGCAATTGGCGACCAACTGCTGACGATAGACGAACGCGGTGTCGAGGTCGGCATAGCGTGCGCCGTCCTTGGCGACGGAACCGCCGATCTCGCTGCCGTAAAAAACCTTGGTTTTGCTGGCCGGGCACATCGCCCGGCAGGTCTCCACCGGCGTCGCGTTAGCCATGTGCCCGAGCGGAAAGTGCTGGCCGTCGCACAGCCGCACGCAATAGGCGACGGCGCGACCGCCACTGCCGCCGCCTTGGCGCACGCTCTCCGGACCCAACGGCGCCGGCGCCACGCGTCCGAGTCCGCCGGCGGCGGCTCGGCATAGGATTCCGGCTGCTGCTGCGGCTGGTCCTGCGAATTGCCGAAGAGAAAGTCGAAAAATCCGGCACGCGCGGAATTGGGCGTAAAGCCGGCAGCAGCCAGCACGCCGGCGAGGACGGCCGCGCGCCATATCGTGTACTTGCTGCAACGCCGACACACCACGGCAACACCCTTTGGGACCCGCACCTCGGCTCGATAACGGCGCGCTGAAGCGAACAGTTCCCACGATCATTCGGCCGCGAGCATGACGGAAAAGGTTCACCATCGTGTGGCCGAACGCGCCCGCGCCGGCCGATTTGCCGGTATGGCAAAGAAATTCTGAATAAGGTTTGCTTCGCCCGCGGCAGCGGGGAGATGTTTTAAAAATACCGCAGCCAGACATAGAGCTGGCAGATGAGGATCGAAACGATCATCATCGGCAGGGCATAGAGCGTGTATTTGACGAAGCCGAAGGCGACGCCGTTGCGCTCGGCGACGCCGGCGACGGTGAGATTCGCCGTCGCGCCAATGAGCGTGCCATTGCCGCCGAGGCAGGCGCCAAGCGACAGGCACCACCACAGCGGCGCGATATGCGCCGGTCCGCCGTAAGCCGGAGCCATGCTCTTGATCACCGGGATCATCACGGCAACGAACGGGATGTTGTCGATCATCGCGGCGAGGAATGCCGACAGCCACAGGATGATGGCGCCGCCGAGCGCGATATTGTCGCCGGTAACGGCGACAAGCTTGCCGGCGAGAACTTGCAACAATCCGCTCACCTCGACAGCGTGTACGACAATGAACAGGCCGACGAAGAAAAAGATCGTGATCCATTCGACTTCCGTGAGCGTGCGCGTCACGTTGTCGGTCTGTTTCTCGCCGTGGTGTTCCCAATTGTCGAGCAGCATCAGCGCAGCCGCGCCGCCCATCGAGATCGTTGCCGGCTCGAGATGCAGTTGATCCTCGAATATCAAGGCAACGATCACCACAACGAGGATCGCCATGGACTGCAGCAGCAGCGGCAAATCGACAATGGCGGCTCGCGCATCCATGGTCATGACGCGCAGCCGGTTCTCTATCGTGGCATGCGTCGCGCGACCCCAAATAAGATGCAGCATCAACGCCTGCACGACTTGGATCGCCACGACGATCGGCGCGAGGTTAACGATGAAGCTATTGAAAGAAAGACCGGCCTGCGAGCCGATCATGATATTGGGCGGGTCGCCGATCAGCGTCGCCGTGCCGCCGATATTGGAGGCGATCACTTCGGCGAACAGGAATGGAAACGGCGCGATTTGCAATTCGCGGGTGATGGCCAACGTCACCGGCGCGATCAAGAGCACGGTGGAGACGTTGTTGAGTATCGCGGAAACAAAGAACGTCACGATCTGAACGAGGATCAAAAGCACGGCCGGTTGCGCGTGGGCTATTTGCGCCGAGCGAATGGCGGCATATTGAAACACGCCCGAACGCTGGGCGATGGATGTGATGATCATCAGGCCGGCCAGCGTGCCGATGGTGTTCCAGTCGACGCCCTTGAGCGCTTCGGCCTGATCGAGCGCGCCGGACAGCACCACGATGCCCGCCGCGACGAGCGCGATGATGGCGCGGTTCAGGCGGTCCCAGACGATGGCCGCGTAGGTGACGCACAGCACGACCGTCGCGAACCACATCGGGTCGAGGCCAAAAATGATGTGCGGTGTGAAATGGTCGGTCACGGCGCCGTCTCAGCCAATCCACTCGCGTAGCCGGGGTGGAATAGGAAGGCAACCGTAATCGGCTTTCCCGCTGTCGCGGATGAGCGAACGGATCTACCGCGCAACGAACAGGTAGGTCACGGCGACCAAGACCGGCGCCAGCACCACGATCGACCAGACCATGTAGCCGAAAAAACTCGGCATTTTGACGCCACGCTCGATAGCGATGGCGTAGATCATGAAATTCGGCGCATTACCGATATAGGTGAGCGCGCCCATATAGACCGCGCCCATGGAGATCGCCGCCAGCGCCGGCGCGAGCGTGCTCATCAACTCGGAGGCATTGCCGCCGGCGAGCTTGAAAAAGACGAGGTAGGTCGGCGCGTTGTCGAGGATCGCCGAGAGAATGCCGGTGAGCCAAAAGTAGGCGACCTGGTGCGGGCTGCCGTCGTGTCGCGTCACCGCGTTAAGGAGCCAGGCGAACGCTCCGTCATGTCCGGCATCGAGCATCGCCTGCACCGGAACGGCGCAAACGAATATGCCGGCAAACAACAGCGCAACTTCGAGGATCGGCGCGAAGGTGAAACCGTTGGCCGCACGCTGCGCGTCGGGAGTCAGCCACAGCGAGGCGAGCGCGGCCAAGGTGAGTAGCGCGTCACGGGCGAAATCCTGCAACGGCAGCACGGTGCCGTAGATGGTGAAGCTGATCCCCGGCTGCCACACAGCGGAATTGATGACCGCGACGATAATAAGCACGAGCAGCAGGATGTTGACGATGCCGTGCACGCGCAACGGCGCGGGTTCGGCCGGTTCTCCGACCGGCGCCGCGCGCCGGTCCTGGAAATGAAACCACAGGTCGACGACCACGAACAGCGCGAGCACGCAACCGGCGGCGAAAATCGTGGGCTGCCATAAGTTTTGCACCGGCCAGAAGAAATCGACGCCATTGAGAAAGCCTATGAACAGCGGCGGGTCGCCGAGCGGCGACAGGGCGCCGCCGATATTGCCGACCAAAAAGATGAAGAACACAACGACGTGGACATTGTGGAGCCGCGCCGCGTTGGCGCGCAACAGCGGCCGGATCAAAATCATCGCCGCGCCGGTGGTGCCGATCACGCTCGCGATCAGCGTGCCGAAAAGAAGCACCAGTGCATTGACGAGCGGCGTGCCGCGCAAGGTGCCGGTAAGCAAGATCCCGCCGGCGACGACATAGAGCGCGAACAAGAGCGCAATGAAGCCGAGATAGTCGCCAACGAGCGCATGTGCCAGACCCGCGCACGCCACATCGATGCCGCGCAACGCCGCCATGGGAGCGAGCGTCAGCGCCGCCCAGACGAAGACGAATTTGCCGTAGTGGCCATGCCACAGGCGGGGGAACAGGAGCGGTCCAACCGCGATCGTTGCGAGAATACCGGCGAACGGCAGCAGCCACGGCCACGATAGGCTTGCGCCGTCGAGAGCGGCGGCGTGGGCCGCGCTCGGCGGCAATGTCGCGGCTATAAGCAAAACGATGAAGCGGGTGGACATCACATGCAGTTTGCCATGAGACTTTGACCTTTGCATTATGGCAGATAAAGCACACGCCAAATGCCTGACCCCGGGAGGAATTGAACGTGGCCATTCATCGCTTTCAAAATCCTTCGACCATGCCGCCGACGCGCGGCTACACGCACGTCGTGGAGACGCGAAGCCCAAGCCGCACCATCTATATTGCCGGACAGCTCGGCATGACGGCGGACGGAAAGTTTGCCGGCGCCCCGGGCGATTTTCGCGCCCAAGCGGTGCAATGCTTCGAAAACCTGAAACTTGCGCTTGCCGCCGCCGCTGCGAGTTTCGAGCATGTGGTGAAGGTCACGGCTTTTTTCGTCGACATATCGAACATCCAGGCCTACCTCGAAGTGCGAAACCGTTACGTCAACACCAAGGCGCCGCCGGCATCGACCGCCATACAAATCACAAAGCTCGCGCACGACGGCGCCTTGTTCGAGATCGAAGCCATCGCGGTGGTGCCGGAGGAAAGCTAGAAGCGCGATCGCGCCCGGCACGCTATGCTCGGTCGACCGGGACACGGGGAGGAAATTATGGGGCGCAAGATTGCCTTTGTCGGAGCGGGTGCGGTCGGCGGCTATACCGGCGCCCATATGGTGGCTGCCGGCGAGGACGTGACCTTCATCGATCCCTGGCCCGCGCATGTCGAGCACATGCGAAAGCACGGCTTGCGCGTGACACATGCGATGACGGAGCCGGAATTCACCGTGCCGGTGCGTGCGCTGCACGTGACCGACGCGCAAGCTCTCGCCAAGGAGAAGCCGGTCGACATCGCCTTCGTCTGCATGAAGTCGTACGACACCGCCTGGGCGACGATGCTGATCCGGCAATATCTGGCGCCCGACGGCTACGTGGTCTCGCTGCAAAATTGCATGAACGAAGAGACCATCGCCGGCATCGTCGGCTGGGGCAAGACGCTCGGCTGTATTGCATCGAGCATCACGGTCAATCTGCCGGAGCCCGGCTTGGTCCACCGCGGCGCCGCCAAGCACGGCGCGGCGCATACCGTATTTCGCACCGGCGAAGTGCACGGCCGCATCACGCAGCGCGCGGAGGAGATTTGCCGCCTGGTCGGCTATGCCGACAGCGCCAAGGTGACCAACAATCTGTGGGGCGAGCGCTGGTCGAAACTGGTCGCCAACGCCATGGCCAACGGGCTAAGCGCCTGCACCGGGCTGGGCGGCGGCGACATGCTGAAGAACGATCCGATCCGCCGCTTCTCAACGCGGCTGGGCTCGGAAGCGATCCGCGTCGGGCAAGCGCTCGGCTATCAATTGGAGGAAATCTTGCACCTGCCGCCCGAGACGATCGCGCGCGCGGGCGAAGGCGACGAGGCGGCAACGCGCGCGTGCGACGAGCAGCGTTTCAAGGATTCCGGCCGCACCGCATCCGGGCAACGCCCCTCGATGGGCCAGGACATGCAGAAGGGCCGGCGCACCGAGATCGAATTCCTCAACGGACTGATCGTGCGCGAGGGCGAGAAGGTCGGCCTGCCCTGCCGCGCCAACGCCGTGCTGACCGACATCGTCAAGCGCGTCGAGAAGGGTGAGCTGAAGCCCGATCCAAAACACATTACGGAGCTGCGGATGAATTGAGGCGGGGGCAATGTCGCGTTGCGTATTTGGTCCGCCGCTCCTACGAGCCCGGTCGGCTTTGAACTTGCCGCGAGCTTCGGACGACAAATACAAATTCGATCTTCTGTCCTTACGACGAGCCTGTCGGATGATTTGGGTCGGGTCCAGCCGGTGGTGCGCGGCGATGCTTTTGGCGACGGTGCTGACGCTGGCGGCGACGACCGCGCCGGCTCCAGCGCAGACGTTGCAGGACTTAAAATGCACCGGCAATCCCGACATCCCATGGGACGTGCAGATCGCCGGATGTACCGACGCGATCAATTCAGCAAAGTTTGACGGACAAAACCTCGCGGCGATCTTCGTCAACCGCGGCATCTCGTACGCGGCCAAGGACGACCTCGACCGCGCCATCGCCGACTACGGCGAGGCGATCCGGATCGATCCCAATTACGTGGCCGCCTTTGTCGACCGCGGTATTGCGTACCGAGCCAAGGGCGACCTTGACCGCGCCATCGCCGACGACGACCAGGCGATCCAGCTCAATCCCAATGACGCCTTTGCCTACACCGCCCGCGGCGCCGCGTACCAAGCCAAGGGCGACCTCGACCGTGCCATCGCCGACTTCGATCAGGCGATCCGGCTCGATCCCAAAGCCGCCGCCGCGTTCGCCAACCGCGGACTGGCGTATCAAGCCAACGGCGACCTCGACCGCGCCATCGCCGATTACAACGAGGCGATCCGGCTCGTTCCAAATAATCCCATCGCCTATTACAACCGCGGCAACGCGTACATGGCCAAGGGTGACCTTGATCGCGCCATTGCCGACTTCACAGAGGCGATCCAACTCATTCCCTCATTCACCCTCGCCATCAACAATCGCGGGGTCACTTACTTCGCCAAGAAGGACTACGATCACGCCATCGCCGACGCCGACCAGGCGATCCGGCTCGATCCCACTTTCGCCGTTGCCTTCAACAATCGCGGCCGCGCGTTTCTAGCCAAGAAGGACTATGGCCGCGCCATCGCCGACTATGATCAGGCGATCCGGCTCAATCCCGATTACGCCACCGCGCTGTACTGGCGCGGCAAGGCCAAGCAGCAGAGCGGCGACACCGCCGGCGGCAATGCCGATGTCGGCGCGGCGGAGAAAATCGATCCGAACGTCGCCGCGCCGCGGTGAGCTGGCTTTGAGCAGACGGGGGTGCGACATTAAAATTGGCGCCGGACAACGCGGCGGCAGCCTACCAATTTACATGCGGTAGTCTAAGATGATCGCCAATATCGGTTGGGGGTGGAGGGCAACATGAACATCGTGAAACGACATTGCGTCACGCGGGCCGCCGTAGCTGCCGGCATAATTGTTTTGTCGTCGACGCTGGCGCTCAATGCAGCGCTCGCGCAAGACAAGACTTACACAATGAAGATGACGCTGCCGACGCTGAACGATCCGAGCTACTTCTTCGCCAAGACCTATGCCGCAGCGCTGGAGAAAGATTCGGGCGGCCGCATCAAAACGGAGATTTATCCGGCCAGCCAGTTGGGCTCGATCCCGCGGCAGATCGAAGGCACGCAATTCGGCGCCATCCAATGCGCGCTCATTCCACCCGAATTCTTTGTCGGCGTCGACGAACGCTTCGAAGTGATGGCGGCGCCCGGCCTCGTCGATTCCATGGATCACGGGCAACGCCTCGCCGCCGACCCGGCGGTCAAGAAACTGATGCTCGGGCTCGGCGCGGACAAGGGGTTGCACGGCGTCGCACTGTTCATGAACTCGCCGTCCTCGGTGATCGCAAAAGCGCCGATCCGCCACCTCGCGGACTTTAAGGGCAAGAAAATCCGCGTTCTCGCCTCGCCGTTTCAAATGCAGGCGATCGCGCGGCTCGGCGCGACGCCGGTGGCGATGACGCTCGGTGACGTCGTGCCGGCGATGCAACAGGGCGCCATCGACGGCGCCGTCGGCGGCATCGTGGTATGGACCCCGATGCACTTTCAAGACGCAGCGAAATACGTGACCGAGACCGGTCAACCCGCGGTCTACGCGATCGTTGAAGTCAGCAAGACCTGGTACGACTCGTTGCCCGCCGACCTGCAAAAAATCGTCGACAGCGACGCCGCCACGGGGCAGGCCGCGATCGGTCCTCTGGCGAGCGAAATCGTCAACAAGGCGCGCAAAGGCTGGACCGACACCGGCGGCGAATTGATCAGCCTGCCGGGCGATGAGCAGGCGGACATGATGAAGACGTTTTCGAGCGTCGGCGCGGACGTATCGAAAACAAAGCCGTTGCTCAACGACGCCTACAGGATCGTGACCGATGCGGCGGCGCGAACACAATGAGCTCGACCTTCTCGTGCCGCCGCGACGGCACGTTGGCGTTGCCGTCGCCGACCTGTTGTGATTTAATCTTTTAACCTCACAAGACCACGCCCGGAGGCAATGACCATGGCCATAACCGTCTGTCCGGTCACGCCAAGCTTTGCTGCCGAAATCGGCGACGCCGACTTGTCGAGGCCAATCGAGCCGCCCGACCTCATCGCAATCAAGGAAGCTTTCGCCAAATACGCGGTTCTGATCTTCCCCGATCAGCAATTGTCGCAGGATCAGCATCTCGACTTCGCGCGGCACTTCGGGCCGCTTGAAACCACGATCGCGCTTTTTCGAAAAGACCAGCCGCTGCGCGTGCGCAAGGAGTTTGCCGACGTTTCCAACCTGAACCCCGACAACGAGGTGTGGGGCAAGGACTTCTAGGCAACGCATGTTCCAGTTGGGCAACCGGCTCTGGCACACCGACAGCTCCTTCAAGCGGCTGCCGGCGCTGGCATCGTTGCTTTATGCACGATCGATTCCGACGGTCGGCGGGCACACGGAATTCGCCGACGAGCGGGCGGCCTACGATGCTCTTTCCGAAGACATGAAGCGCCGACTTCATTCCCTTGTGGCCGAGCATTCGATCTTCAACTCGCGCGCCAAGCTCGGCTTTTCCAATTTCAGCGATGAGGAACGCCAGGGCATGCCGCCGGTGCCGCAGGTCGTCGTTCGCACGATTTCGGAATCCGGCCGCAAATCGCTCTACCTCGCTTCCCATGCCGGCCGCATTTTCGGCTTGCCCGAGCAGGAAGGGCGCGCACTTATCGACGAGCTCGTCGCGCACGCCACGCAACGTCAATTTGTCTACACCCATCGCTGGCGCGTCCACGATCTGGTCATTTGGGACGATCGCTGCACGATGCATCGCGGCACCGAATTCGACGATTTGCGCTGGAAACGCGACATGCAGCGCGCCACCGTTTGCGACGTCGCCAATTCCTGCGAGCAGGCCGGCATCAGGATCGAAGCGGCCTAGCAGCCTGACCCGATGGCTGAACGTCCTTTCCCGTGAATCGGCTCAAAGGCAAGATCGTTCTGGTGACCGGCGCCGCGGGCGCGATCGGGTCGGCGATCGCCGGCGCGGTACAGGAACATGGCGGCACCGCAATCACCAGCGATCTTGCTGGCCGCGGCGACGTTGCTCACGCGCTTGACGTCACCTCCGAAGCCGACTGGCTGCGCGTCATCGCCGCCATCGAAGAGAGCGCCGGGCGGCTCGACGGCCTGGTCAATGCCGCCGGCATCGTCGCCGTCGGCAGCGTTGAGGATACCGACTTTGCGACTTGGCACCGCGTGCTGGCGGTCAATCTCGACGGCACGTTCCTGGGCTGCAAGCACGCCATGCGGCTGATGCGGCGAAACGGCGGTTCGATCGTCAATATCTCATCGGTCTCCGGGCTGGTCGGCGGACATAATCTCGCGGCTTACAATGCGTCGAAGGGCGGCGTGCGGCTCTTGACCAAATCGGTCGCGCTGCACGGCGCGCGGCTTAAGCCGCCGGTGCGCTGCAATTCCGTGCATCCGGCCTTCATCGAAGGCCCGCTGGTCGATGGAATGATCGCGCAATTTCGCGATCCGGCGAGCGCCCGCGAGCGCATGTCCGCTCTGGTCCCGCTCGGCCGCTTCGGCACCCCCGCGGAGGTCGCCGACCTTTGCGTTTATCTGCTTGCGGACGAATCCGCATTTGTCACCGGCGCGGAGCTCACGCTCGACGGCGGGCTCACCGCGCAATAGGTCGCGCCACCGCAACAGCGTAGCTTCCGTCAGGAGAAGAATTCGTCCCGCATAGATGGGCCGAATTGCGCCCGCTTTCGGAGCCTCGCCGACACGGCAGGACCCACTGCCGGGCTCGGCCTCGTCGAAAATGACCCATCAGCGACATTGGCTGAGAGATTTCGGTGCAGAGCAGCATGAGCAGCGTGCGGCTATTCCGACTTATAAATGCTCATCGGTCAGTTTCTGAGGGCGGCTGCTCAGTCGTTGGCAAGAGGCGAGCCGGCATTGAACCGATAATTGAGGCCGATCGTCGTATCCCACATATGCATGCCGACGTTGAGGGCACTGCCGTCCGAGGCGGCAACTGTACTGTCGCCGAAACTGATATAGTTGGTTTCCGCTTTGGCGGACCAATTGCGGGTGAGAGCAAATTCGACACCATAGCCGATCACCCATCCGCCGCGGTCGGTGCTGGCCGTGAAACCAGTCGATGGCGCGTCGGCGGGGTTCGTGCAGGTGAAGGCACCGGCGAGATCGTTACAGTTCGCCGAGAACCGCTCGTCGGTCCAGGCGCCGCCGCCCTTCACGTAGAACAGCGCACGATTCCACGTATAGCCGACCCGCGCGGTCGCGGTCGCAAGCCAGTTGGCCTGCGCGTTGCAGGTCATCTGGAACATTGGCAATGATTTGACGCTTGTTGCCGGGTTGACTGCGAGGGGAGCGCAAGCGGTGCCGCCATTGGTGCTGGTCTTTTCGAGGTCGCCCTCGACGCCGAGCAGCCACCGGCCGGTCTGGTAATCATACCCAACATTGCCACCCCAGTCGTAGCCGGCGATGTGAGGACTGACACCGCCGCCAACGAAGTTCCAATCGGCGCTGCCCAGAATGGCGCCACCAAAGCCGCCGACATAGAATCCGGTCCAGCTGACCGCTTGCGCGACGGGCGCTTTGTAGACCGGCGCCTTGACCGGCATGACCCCCTTCGCGGTCGCCTCGGGCGCGAACTGATAACGGATGCCGCCAGTTCCGCTTAAACCCTCAAGATCGGGTCCGTCGCGGTAATCTACGCGAGCGAATCCGAGCCAGCCCGTGCCAGCAAGCGCCGCGGACACGCCAATCGAGTATTGCCCGTAGGTTCCAAAGGTCGAGGTCGAGGATGTACCCGTGATCGTAATGGGAACCGCTGCGCCACCGCCACCCGGGAAAAAACTCACACATCCCGGGCAGGTCGTGGAGGTCGCAGTGAGGTTTGGGCCAAATTCATGCCAGACGCTGACGGCGGCAAAGGGCTGCCAAATCACCTGGCCCGCGTCGATCGTCGTACCGGCCCGAAGGCCGACGCGGCCAATGTCGCTGTCGATATCATTCAACTGCAGGGTATCGTTGACTTTGTCACCAAACGGTATTCCCGGGCCCGGTGGGGAGCCTGCACCGACAAAATTCAACGGGTCGACCTTGGTGCGCGATATAATAATTCCAGCCGAAGGCTCGATGAACCAATTGGAGTTGGGTACCTGCCATTGGTACGCCACCGAACTGCTGAACGAGATGCTATGCGCGTCGATGTTTTGGCCAAAAAGATTGGTCCCGGGGGAAGTTAGACTCGTCTGATAATACTCCACGCGGAGGAGCCCATCGACAGAAAATCCGCCGTAGGTGGCCGCCGCATAGCCGCCGAAAAATGGAATCTCCGTGCTGCCGGTAAATGGCCCCCCGCCGACGGCTGGTCCTCCGGGGTTGGCGGGATCGATGAACGCGAACGCGCCACCGACCAGAGTCCCGCTCGCTTCCAGAACCCCTGCAGTGGTCCCGACGTGGAAGTTCCATCCGTTGATGTTCAACTTGGCAACATCACTGCCGAGCTGAACGCCGCCAAAGCTCTCGTCCACCTGTTGCGAGCATGCGACTACTCCGGACGCGCCTGCCGGAAAAGGTTCCGTTACAGCGGCATTGGTGCTGCTCTTCACGTCGACTTGGCCGCCCACGCCCCGGACCCAGATGCCGCCGCCTTGCTGGTCGGGCGCGGGATTGGCGGGGCTGCCAATAAAGGCGGTGCTTTGGAGCAGGAAGGCGGTGTTTGCGGTCGCAATCGTGGTGCCGATCATGCTCGACACGGATGCAGGGGAAGACCCGAGCGCCGCCAAGTTCGAAACACCACCGGAGGCCGCGAGCACGCAATTCTCCGCCTGCGCCCCTGAGGCGGCGAACAGCGACACGGCGAGCGCCACACCAGCGACTGCGCCTATTTCGCGGCCGCGTTTAGCGCTCACCGATCCTTTAGACTTTACAGAAGTTTTATCACTGCGAATGCTCGCGAACATCTGCACACCCCAGGTGACGCCGCTTCCGATTCACAGCGACAGTAAACCAACATTCCCCATATGACCTGCATTCTCGGTGTCATGCTGGCCCCCCCCGGCCATATTGACAACGCGGATCGTGGCTAACCGCGGGATAGATAGATCATTGTCCGCGAGTGTGTCGGCTTTGCCACAATCGGTCCCGCAAACCTCAGCTTTTTCCGCATGACGGCGCAGGTCCCCTGTCGTTTGCTTTTGAACACGCTACGGCTAACCGCCTCAAGCCAGGGCGCCCGGAATATAAAATTAATTCCATTCCCCTGGAGCTTCTGATCAGGCACCGCTAGAGCGCCAGCAGTTCGCGGCGGGCTGCATCTTGCAGCGCGTTAGTCCGTGCATGGCCCATCGCGTCATTTTGCTGCGATGCAATGACTTGTCGGCTTTCGGAGCAAAGCGGACTCTCGCAGTATTCTTAATGCGCCGCATCCCAATTGTCGGCCGCCTTCGCCTCGACCTGAAGCGGCACCGAAAGCGACAGCGCCGGCATTGGCGCGTCCACCATCACTGCGGTCACGACTGGCAGTGTCTTTTCGACTTCGGCGTCGGGCGCTTCGAAGACGAGTTCGTCGTGCACCTGTAGCAGCATTCGCGCCGTGAGTTTTTTCTTTGCCAGCGCCGCATCCATGCGGATCATGGCGCGGCGGATGATATCGGCGGCGGTGCCTTGCAGCCGCGCATTGACCGCGGCGCGCTCGTTGAACGCGCGAATGGAGGCATTGGAAGCGCGGATATCCGGATAGTGACACTTGCGCTTGAATAGCGTCTCCACGTAGCCGTTCTTGCGGGCGAACTCCTTGGTCTCCTCGATGTAGTCGCGGATGCCGGGGAAGCGCTCGAAATATTTCTTGATATAGGCGCCGGCTTCCTCGCGCTCGATGCCGAGCTGGTTGGCAAGCCCGAATGCCGAGATGCCGTAGATGATGCCGAAATTGATCGCTTTTGCCCGCCGGCGCACCTCGGCCGGCATGTTCTTCACCGGCACTCCGAACATTTCCGACGCGGTCATGGCATGGATGTCGAGCCCTTCGCGGAACGCCTTGCGCAACTGCTCGATCTGCGCGATCTCGGCAAGCAGCCGCAGCTCGATCTGCGAATAGTCGGCGGAGACGAGCTTATGGCCGGCATCGGCGATGAAAGCGCGGCGGATTTTGCGGCCGTCCTCGGTGCGGATCGGGATGTTCTGCAAATTCGGCTCCGACGACGACAGCCGCCCGGTCGTAGTCGAAGCGAGTGCGTAGCTGGTATGGACCCGGTGCGTCGTCGGATTGACGAAGCCCGGCAGCGCGTCGGTATAAGTCGATTTCAGCTTCGACACCTGGCGCCAGTCGAGGATCTTTTGCGGCAGCTTGTGGCCTTCCTCGGCAAGCTCTTCGAGCAACCGCGCGCCGGTCGCCCACTGGCCGGTCTTGGTCTTGGTGCCGCCGGGCAGTTGCATCTTGCCGAACAGAATGTCGCCGATCTGTTTCGGCGAGCCGACATTGACCGGCTCGCCGGCAAGCTTGTTGATCTCGACCTGCAGGCCGGCGGCTTCCTGCGCAAATTCGCCGGACAACCGCGCCAGCACCTGCCGGTCGATCGAAATGCCGCGCCGCTCCATATCCGCGAGCACGCGTAAGAGCGGCCGCTCCAGCGTCTCGTAGACGTTCAGCACATGCTCGGCCGGCAACCGCGGCTTGAGCACCAGCCACAGCCGCAACGTCACGTCGGCATCTTCGGCGGCATATTCGGTGGCCTTGTCGATCTCGACGCAGTCGAACGTGAGTTTGGTCTTGCCGGCCTTGGTCACCTCGTTGAAATCTATTGTCTGGTGATCGAAGTAGCGCCGCGCCAACGGATCGAGGCCGTGATCGGAACGGCCGGCATCGACCACGTAGGACATCAGCATGGTGTCGTCGTAAGATTCTATCTCGATGCCGCGCACGGCGAAAATCTGCCAGTCGAATTTCAGATTCTGGCCGATCTTCAGCACGCCTAAGTCTTCGAGCAGCTCCTTCATCGCGTCGAGCGCGGCGCGTTCGGCAATCTGATCGGGCGCGATCGCGCCTTGAAACAGGCCGCCATTGCCGTCGCCGCCCTGGCGGTGCGACAGCGGCACGTAGCAGGCTTCGTTCGGCGCCAGCGCCAGCGAAAAGCCGCACAGCTGCGCCTGCATCGGATCGAGACTCGAGGTCTCGGTATCGATGGCGACGAAGCCTTGTTCGCGCGCGCGCGCGATCCAGGCCTTGAGGCGATCGAGGCTGCGCACGGTTTCGTATTTCGACCGATCGAATTTTTGCTGGTGCGCGATTTCAAGCCGGGCCGCCGCAAGCCTTTGTGGCGTGAGCGCGTCGGTTGCATCTTTCCCTCTCCCCTCGCGGGAGAGATCGGCCGGCGCAGCCGGCCGGGTGAGGGGCAGTCGTTCGGCGCTCGTGCCCTCACTTGGCGCGGCCCTGCGGGCCTCGCCGTCCTCTCCCGGAACGGGAGAGGGTGAAGCTGGGCCGCCGTGCACCGCGAGTTTCGCATCCGGCTCGACTTCGCCGGCATCGATCGAGGCAAATTCGGCGACCCGCCGCGTCAATGAGCTGAACTCCATCGCCCTCAGAAAGGCGATGAGCCGCTTGTAGTCGGGCTCATGCACGGCAATATCGCCGATCGGCACGTCGAGCTTGACGTGGTCATCGAGCGTGACGAGCTTCTTCGACAGCCGCGCCTTGTCTGCATTCTCGATCAGCGACTGGCGGCGCTTGTCCTGCTTGATCTCGGTCGCGCGTCCGAGCAGGGTCTCCAGGTCGCCGTATTCGCCGATCAGCTGCGCGGCGGTCTTGACGCCGATGCCGGGCACGCCCGGCACGTTGTCGGTCGAAATCGCCGATCAGAGCCTGCACCTCGATGACCTTTTCCGGCGGCACGCCGAATTTCTCGATCACCTCGGCGCGGCCGATCTTCTTGTCCTTCATGGTGTCGAACATGACGACGCCGTCGTTGACGAGCTGCATCAAATCCTTGTCCGAGGAAACGATGGTGGCGGTGGCGCCGGCCTCGCAGGCCTGGCGTACATAGGTCGCGATCAGGTCGTCGGCCTCGAAGCCCTTTTGTTCCAGGCACGGCAGGTCGAAAGCGTGGACCGCTTCGCGGATCAGCGGAAATTGCGGGCGCAGGTCGTCGGGCGCCTCCGGACGGTGCGCCTTATAGTCGGGATACATGTCGGTGCGGAACGTGTGCTCGGAAAGGTCGAACACCACCGCGAGATGGGTCGGCTTGTCCTCCGCCTTCATGTCGCGCAAAAGCTTCCACAGCATGTTGCAGAAGCCGAACACGGCGTTGAGCTGCAATCCGTCGGACTTGCGGTTGATCGGCGGCAAAGCGTGATAGGCGCGGAAAATGTAGCCGGAGCCGTCGACCAGAAAGACGTGATCGCCTTTCTGCAACGGCTTGGCGGCTACCGGCGGTTTTTGCGCTTTTGGCGGGGCTTTTTGTGCTGCGGGCATGTTGGCCGCTAATATAAGGGTTTAGCGTCATTCCGGAAGCCGCGAAGCGGCTGTCCGGAATCCATAATCACAGTCTGTGCAGAACTCGTACCGAGAACCAAATTCGAATGGTAGTGACTATGGATTCCGGGCTCGCGCCTTTGGCGCGCCCCGGAATGACGGAACGAGAGAATGGATTTTGCCCCGCTGCCGATCGATGCCGCACTGCCCGACCTGACCGCGGCGCTGCGCGCACATAACGCGGCGGTTCTGGTCGCGCCGCCCGGGGCCGGCAAGACGACGCGGGTGCCACTCGTCCTCGCCGGGGAGGAATGGGTCAAAAACCGCCGCATCCTGGTGCTGGAGCCGCGCCGGCTTGCCGCGCGCGCCGCCGCCGAGCGCATGGCGGCGACGCTGGGCGAGCGCGTCGGCGAAACAGTGGGCTTGCGGGTGCGCTTCGGCTCGAAGGTCTCAACCCGAACCCGCATCGAGCTGATCACCGAGGGAATTTTCACCAGGCTCATTCTCGACGATCCGATGCTCGACGGCGTGGCCGCGGTGCTGTTCGACGAATTCCACGAGCGATCGCTCGACGCCGATCTTGGTCTGGCGCTGGCGCGCGACGTGCAACAGGGCTTACGCGAGGATTTAAGAACTCCTCGTCATGTCGGCGACCATCGACGCCGCGCGCGTTGCGGACCTTTTGGGTCACGCGCCGGTCATCGAAAGCGAGGGGCGCGCGTTTGCGGTCGAGACGCGTTATGTGGGCCGCGATGCCCGTCCAATCGAGCCGCAAATCGCCGATGTCATCGTGCGTGCGATGCGTGCCCACCAAGGCTCCCTGCTCGCGTTCTTGCCCGGCGCCGCCGAAATCCGCCGCACCCTGACGCTCCTGGAAAACCGTACCGAGGCGGCGACCGACGTCGTGTCGCTGTATGGCGCGCTCGCCGGCGAGGAGCAGGATCGCGCCATCGCGCCGGCTCGTCCCGGCCGGCGTAAAATCGTACTCGCAACCTCGATCGCGGAAACCTCGATCACCATCGAGGGCGTGCGTATCGTCGTCGATGCGGGGCTGGCGCGGGTGCCGCGCTACGAACCCGATGTCGGCGTGACCCGGCTTGAAACCACCCGCGTATCGCGCGCGGCGGCCGATCAGCGCCGCGGCCGCGCCGGGCGCACTGAGCCCGGCGTCTGCTACCGGCTCTGGGACGAGCCGCAGACTGCCGCGCTCGAACCCTTCGCCCGGCCGGAAATTCTGGCGGCGGACCTTTCGTCTTTCGCGCTTGACCTCTCGGCTTGGGGCAGCGGTCCGGAACAGCTTACGTTTCTCAATCCGCCGCCGCGGCCCGCTTTTGCCGAGGCAAGCGCGCTCCTCGGCGCACTCGGCGCCATCGACGGCGACGGCCGCATCACCGACGAGGGACGGCACCTGCGGCGGCTGCCGCTGCCGCCGCGGCTCGCCCGCATGGTGCTCGATGCCGCAGACGCGGGCGAAGCTCTACTCGCCGCCGAGATCGCCGCCATCATCGGCGAGCGTGGACTTGGCGGCGATGATGTCGATTTGCGTGAGCGCGTTGCCGCGCTCCGTCGCGATCGCTCGCCGCGTGGGCGCGGTGCGCGCGCCATGGCGGCGCGTTGGGCAGAAATTGCAAGTGCGGATTCCTCGCCTGAAAGAAAACGAACACGTTCGCCCGTAAGTGACGATGTAAACATGAGTATTGGCGCTATCCTCACCCTCGCCTACCCGGAGCGCGTCGCCAAAAATCGTGATAGCGGTCGTAGTGGTGCGTCAGGGTCATTTCTGCTCGTGAACGGCCGCGGCGCCCAGATCGATCGCGCCTCTCCGCTCGCCCGCGAACCGTTCCTGGCGGTGGCCGAACTTGCCGGCAGCGCAGCGCAGGGCCGCATCCTGTCCGCCGCGCCAATCTCGCTTTCCGAGATCGAGGCGCGCTTTGCCGAGCGCATTGCCGCACGCGAAGAAATTACATTCGACCCCGCAAGCATGAGCTTGCGCGGGCGCAACAGCCGCCGGCTCGGCGCCATCGTGCTCGCGGACGCTCCCATGCCGGTCGAGCCGAGCGACGAGACCGCGAAACTCCTCGCCGACAATATCGCAAGCATCGGCATCGGCCGGCTGCCGTGGACCAAGGCGCTCAAGCAATGGCGCGACCGCGTCATGTTTTTGCGCGCTAGCGAAGGCGACGGATGGCCCGACCTCTCCGACGCGGCGCTGGCGAAGACCGCGCGCGACTGGCTTGCAGCGAGACTCACGGACAAAATCGCGCTCGGCGAATTAACGGCGGATGAGTTCGAGGCGGCCTTGCACAATCTCCTGCCATGGCCGCTCAGGCGCCGGCTCGATGCCGAGGCGCCGACCCATTTCGCGGCGCCGACCGGCTCGCGCGTGCCGATCGATTACGAGGCGGAAGGCGGCCCGAAAATCGCGATCCGGGTGCAGGAGCTGTTCGGGCTTGACCGCCATCCGGCGATTGCCGGCGGCAACATACCGCTGCTGATAGAACTTCTCTCGCCGGCGCATCGCCCGGTGCAGACGACCCGCGACCTGCCGGGATTCTGGAACGGCAGCTATGCCGCCGTGCGCGCCGAAATGCGTGGCCGCTATCCGAAACATCCATGGCCCGACGATCCGGTTGCCGCACCGGCGACGCGGCGCGCCAAGCCGCGGAAGGCATAATTTCAATTGTCGCGAATGCCTTAGCGCTTCGCTTACCGTTGCGCGGCAAATCCGGCGCGCTACCGCACCGCCTTAGCTCCTTGTTCGCCGTGGCATGCTGAGATGACGGCGAACAACCGGACCGCAGCCATGCGCACCGTCGTCACTTTTGCCGCCTTCGCGCTTGCCGCCAGCGTCATCGTTCCGAAATATGCCGCGCAAATGCACCCCCGCGGCACGACGCCGACGATGATGGCGGCGCGCCCGGAGACGCCGGCCGCATCCAGCGCCTCGGATTCACGCTCGGTCGTCATCTCGCCCGGCCGTAACGGGCATTTCGAGGTCGCCGGCAACGTCGACGGCCGGCGCATGGATTTCATGGTCGATACCGGCGCCTCGGTCATTGCGTTGACGGCTCGCGATGCGGCGATGCTCGGCATCCATCCGGCGGAGAGCGAGTATGTCGCCATGGTGCGGACCGCAAACGGCACCGTGCGCGCCGCGCCGGTCGAGCTCGATAGGGTCGAGATCGACGATCTCGTGGTGCACGACGTCGCCGCCTTGGTATTGCCGGACGGCGCGCTCTCCGACAATCTGCTCGGGCTATCGTTCCTGTCGCGGCTGCGGCGGTTTGAATATTCCGACGGCAAACTCGTTCTCGAGCAGTAGTCTTTGTCATTCCGGGGCGCGCAAAGCGCGAGCCCGGAGTCCATAACCGCGAAACTCGTAGAAGCTGCACCGAATGGCCGTGCCGTCGATTGCAGCGAATATGGATTCCGGGCCCGCGGGCGTTGCCCGCGTCCCGAAATGACGGGACGCAACCATTCCTGCCCGCCGCCGTTTAAGCTATTGCTGTCGGGTTTCCCGATTCGGATCCATTCTTCGATGTTTCCCAAGCCAAAACCTTCGCTCAAGCCGAATACTTACGCCTATGAATCCGAGCCGATGGTGAAAGCGACCGGCTTTCGCGAATATGACGCGCGCTGGCTGTTCGGAGCCGAGATCAATCTGATGGGCGTTCAGGCGCTGGGGCTTGGACTTGGCACGCTCATCCACCAGCTTGGCGTCAAGCCGCATGTCGTCACCGGCCACGATTTCCGTTCCTATTCGGCGTCAATCAAAATGGCGCTGACAAACGGGCTGATCGCGGCGGGCTGCAAGGTCTACGACATCGGGCTCGCGGTGACGCCGATGGCTTATTTCGCGCAGTTCGATCTCGACGTGCCGTGCGTCGCCATGGTCACCGCCTCGCACAACGACAACGGCTGGACCGGCGTGAAGATGGGCGCGAACCGCCCGCTCACCTTCGGTCCCGACGAGATGGCGCGGCTGAAAGACATCGTGCTCGACGGCCATTTCAAACCGCAACCCGGCGGCGCTTACGATTTCGTCGAAAACTTCCCGGCGCGCTATATCGCCGACCTCACCAAGCGGCCGAAGCTCAAGCGACGGCTCAAGGTCGTGTGCGCCTGCGGCAACGGCACCGCCGGCGCCTTCGCGCCGCAGGTCCTGGAAAAAATCGGCTGCGAGGTGGTGCCGCTCGATTGCGAGCTCGATCATACGTTTCCGAACTATAATCCGAACACCGAAGACATGAAGATGCTGCACGCCATGCGCGACGCGGTGCTCAAGAGCAAGGCCGACGTCGGCCTGGGCTTCGACGGCGATGGCGACCGCTGCGGCGTGGTCGACAACGAAGGCGAGGAAATCTTCGCCGACAAGGTCGGCGTCATGCTCGCGCGCGACATTTCGTCAAACCACAAAAATGCGCTGTTCGTCGCCGACGTGAAATCGACCGGGCTGTTCATGACCGATCCGGTGCTGATCAAGAACGGCGCCAAGACCGATTACTGGAAGACCGGGCATTCCTACATGAAACGCCGCGTCAACGAGATCGGCGCCATCGCCGGCTTCGAAAAATCCGGCCACTTCTTCTTCAACAAGCCGTTCGGCCGCGGCTACGACGACGGCTTGATCTTCGCCTTCGCCGTCTGCGATATGCTCGATCGCAATCCCGGCAGCAGCATGGCGGACCTGAAGTACGCGCTGCCGAAAACCTGGGGATCGCCTACCATGTCGCCGCATTGCGCCGACGAGGAGAAATATGGCGTAGTCGATGCCGTGGTGAAGCACTTCGAGGCCGAGAAGAAGAAGGGCGCAAAAGTCGCCGGCCAGCCGATCCGCGATCTGGTCACCGTCAACGGCGTGCGCGTCACCGTCGAGGACGGCACCTGGGGCCTGGTGCGCGCCTCCTCGAACAAGCCGGAACTGGTCGTCGTGGTCGAAAGCCCGGTGTCGGAAGCGCGCATGCGCGACATGTTCAAGTCGCTCGATGCGGTGCTGCGCACGCACAAGGAAGTCGGCGAATATAATCAGACGATCTGAGGAGCGGATGACAGCGGACGGACGACAAAGGACGGTCCAAAAAGAAAGAATCTATCCGTTGTCCGTCTTCCGTCGTCAGACCTCCTCAAACACATCGATCTCCAGCGCGCCGGGAAACATCGTGCGCCAGGTTTGCAAATAGGCTTGCATCCGCGCGTCGCTGGCGATGCGTTGCCGATTGAGCTCCCAGCCCTCGTCCGCTTCGTATTCGATAAGCTGGATGAATTTCGCCGGATCGTCGACGTTTTGCAGCAACCGGACCTCGGCCTTACCGAACATCTGGTAGAACGGCGCCGCGGCTTTGATCATGGCGGCGAGCTGAGTTGAATCCGCCGTCGGCAGCGTGAATCGCAATTGCAGCGTCCGCCGGACTTTTGGTTGTTCATCGTTGCTCATCGGCCCCATTCCCTAATTCTTATAAGCATTAACGCCTTGGACCGACCTCTATTCCCCAAATCCGGTCCCCGGCATGCCGTTTCCGGATCATGCTCTATTTAGATCATGCGCTACTTAAATGTCTCGCGGAACCGGTGCGCCCGATAAACGCCGAGAATCCGCAGCGATTTCGCTACCGAGACGAATTCCAGCTCCTCAAGCGCGAGCTCGAGCGCGCGGTGTTTGGGATGACCGTCAACGTCGGCGTAAAATTGGGTCGCGGTAAAGCTGCCATCGACCATATAGCTTTCCAGTTTGGTCATATTGACGCCATTGGTGGCGAAACCGCCCAATGCTTTGTAAAGCGCGGCCGGGATGTTGCGCACCTGGAACACGAAGGTCGTGATCAAGCGCTTATCCTTGCGGCTCGCCCATTTCGGCTCGCGCGCGAGAACGACGAACCGCGTCGTGTTGTGTTGGGCGTCGGCGACGTCCTTTTTCAAGATACGCAGGCGATAGATTTTGGCGGCGAGATTGGTAGCCAGCGCCGCGCGCGAGATATCTCCGGCTTCGGCGACTTCTCTCGCCGCTCCTGCCGTGTCGGCGCCGACCACGGCCTTCAGCCGAAGCGCGCGGATGATGTTACGGCACTGCCCGAGCGCGTGGACGTGGCTCTCGACCGTCTTGATTGTTTTCAGCGTCGCGCCTTTGGGCGCCATGAGTTGATGCTGCACCGGCAAGAACCACTCCGCCACGATGTGCAGCCGCGATGCCGGCATCAGATGATGGATATCGGCCACCCGGCCAGCCACCGAATTGTCGATCGGGATCATGGCGAGCGCGGCCCGTCCGGTGCGGACCGCAGCGAAAGCGTCCTCAAAGGTCGGACAGGGCAACGGCTCGTAGTCCCGGTAGGCCTCTTTGCACGCGATGTGCGAGTTCGCGCCGGGCTCGCCCTGATACGCGATCTTTCTGCGTTTGCTCTTATTGCGCTTAGCCATGCAACCTTGGGTCCTGCAGTCTTTGGTCCTCAATGTCCCGTTAGCATGGCGCGAGCTTTTTCCAAATCCTCGGGCGTATCGACCCCGAGCGGCAGCGCATCGACGATTTCAACGTCGATGCGCATGCCGGCCTCGAGCGCCCGCAACTGTTCGAGTTTTTCGCGCCGCTCCAGCGGCGACGGCGGCAGCTTGACGAACCGCTCCAAGGCCGCGCGCCGGAACGCGTAGAGCCCAATGTGATGATAAAACGGCCCCTCGCCCGCGGGAGCGGTGGCGCGGGTGAAATAAAGCGCCCGCAGCCGCGCCGGCGCGATCGGCGTGCCGACTACCTTGACCACATTTGGATCGACGCGCTCCGCCGCCACTTTGATCTCGGCGGCCAGCGTCGCGATGTCGACCGCCTCGTCGACGAGCGGTGCGAGCGCCGCCGCGATGACGTCGGGCCCGATTGTCGGCAAATCCCCTTGCAGATTGACGATGATTTCGGCGCGGTGTTCCGAATCAACCTTGCCGAGCGCTTCAAAAATCCGGTCGGAGCCGGACGCGTGATCGGACCGCGTCATCACCGCGCGCCCGCCGGCCTTATCCACAACCGCTGCGACTTCGGCCGAGTCGGTAGCGACGACCACGGGGCCGATAGCGGCCGCCTGCGCGCGGCGCAGGACGTGCACAATCATCGGCACGCCTGCGATATCGGCGAGCGGCTTGCCCGGGAGCCTGGTCGCGGCCATGCGAGCGGGAATAAGGATGAGGACATCGGCCATCGCGTTGGTTTGTGCTTATACGGGTTGCAAGAGACGCGGCAAACCGGCTAATTGTGCACTGCCCACATCTCCTCCGCTGCGGAGCCTTGCCGCGATGAACTCGTTCGAAATCAACAAGATTCTCGGCGCCTTGCTGGGAACGTGCCTTGTTCTTGTCGCCATGCATATCGCGTCCGGCGCGATTTTCACGCCAGAGCCGCCGGCGAAGCCGGGTTACATCATCGAGGTGAAGGCGGAAGAGCCGCAGGGCGGAGCCGCGCCGGCGGCGCCGGCGGAAGCGCCGATCGAGACGCTGCTCGCGAGCGCGTCGCCTGAGCGCGGCGCGCAGGTCGCCAAGCAATGCCAAGCCTGCCATAACTTCCAGGAAGGCCAAGGCCCCAAGGTCGGCCCCGACCTTTACGGTGTCGTCGGGCGCCCGGTCGCATCGGCGCCCGGCTTCAACTTTTCGGCAGCTATAAAAAAGCTGGGGGGCAACTGGACGTTCGACGCCCTGAACAAATGGCTGACCAAACCTAGCGCCGATGCTCCTGGTACGGCCATGACGTTCGCCGGCCTTTCGAACGGGAAACAGCGCGCCGACGTCATCGCTTACCTCAATACACTGTCCGCCAATCCGCTGCCGCTGCCGACGACCCAGGGCGCCGCTACTCCGGCCGCGAACGCCCCGGCGGCCGCTCCCGCTGCAACACCTTCGGCGGCTGCTCCCGCAACCTCGCCAGCTCCCGCTCCGGCGAACCCTCCGGGCGGCACCGCGCCGGCGCAGCACTAGCGGCGCTTTTTGCCCGCGAAGCGCTGTCGTCGCCTTGTCGCAACGGGATGTGAGGTCTATTTCGTCGCGGCGCACACCGGACCGCTGGCGCCGCAAGCGAAAAGGCAGATAATAACCGGCAGTAAGAACCGTTCGCAAACTTTAGGGAGGATCAGGTGAACCGCCGATCCCTGTTGATATCTGCGTTGCTTGCGACCGCCGCACGACGTCTTCCGTTCCCCGACTGGATCAGTGCGGCACAGGCGCAGACGCAGTCACATCCGCCGGCGCAGCCTCAGGCTAAAACGTGGCGACACGGCACATCGCTATACGGCGACCTCAAATATCCGCCCGATTTCAAGCAGTTCGATTACGTCAACGCCACGGCGCCGAAGACCGGCGCCGCGCGGCAGGTCGCTTACGGCACGTTTGACAACTTCAACGCGGTAGTGGCCGGCGTCAAAGGCTCGCTCGCCGCCGGCATCAATCTCATCTACGACACGCTCGCAGTGTCGTCGCTCGACGAAGTATCCTGCGAATACGGATTGATCGCCGAGGCGCTCAGCTACCCGGACGATTTTTCCTCGGTCACCTATCGGCTGCGGGCGCAGGCGAAATGGCACGACGGCACGCCGGTGACGCCGGACGACGTGATCTTCTCCTTCGAATCCTACAAGAAATACAGTCCGCAATCCGCCGCCTATTACCGCCACGTTACCAAGGCGGAACAGACCGGCGATCGCGAAGTCACCTTCACCTTCGATGGTCCCGGCAACCGCGAGCTGCCGCAAATCGTGGGCGAGCTGACCATCGTGCCGAAGCACTGGTGGGAAGGCACCGACAGTAACGGCAAGAAACGCGACATTGGCGCAACCACGCTCGAGCCGCCGCTCGGCTCGGGCCCCTACCGCATCAAGGACTTCTCGGCCGGGCGCAACATTGTCTACGAGCGCGTAACGGACAGCTGGGGCAGCACCGTCAACGTGAACATCGGCCGCGACAATTTCGACGAGCTGCACTTCGAATATTTCCGCGACACGACCGTGGCACTGGAAGCGTTCAAGGCGGATACGGTCGACTGGCGCGTCGAGAACGCGGCCAAGAACTGGGCCACCGCCTACGACTTCCCGGCGGTCACCGACAAACGCGTTCTGCTCGAGGAATTTCCCATCAGAAATCTCGGCGTCATGCAGGCCTTCGCCTTCAACATTCGGCGCCCGAAATTCCAGGACCCGCGCGTGCGGCTCGCCTTCAATTATGCGTTTGATTTTGAGGAAATGAACAAGGAGATTTTCTTCGGACAATACAAACGCATCGCCAGCTACTTTGACGGCACCGAGCTCGCCGCCACCGGCGTGCCGACCGGCCGAGAGCTCGAACTGCTCGAAACCGTGCGCGACAAGGTGCCGGCCGAGCTTTTCAAGAAATCCTATGCGAATCCGGTCAACGGCAATCCCGGGGCGGTGCGCAATAATCTGCGCGAGGCGCTGCGGCTTCTCAAGGAAGCAGGTTACGAGGTGCGCGACCAGCAGCTCGTCAACACCACAACCAGCGAGCCTTACACGGTCGAACTGCTCGCCGCGGGTCCGAGCTTCGAGCGCGTATTCCTATTCTATAAACCGTCACTCGAACGCCTCGGCATGACCGTTTCGGTGCGCACGGTCGATGAGGCGCAGTATGAGAACCGGCTGCGAGGCTGGGATTTCGATATCATCACGTCGTCCTGGCCGGAATCACTTTCGCCAGGCAACGAGCAACGCGGCTACTGGGGCTCGGAGTCGGCCGACCAGCCCGGCTCCGACAACCTGATCGGCATCAAAAATCCGGCGGTCGATGCGATGATCGACAAGGTCGTTTTCGCCAAGAACCGCGCCGATCTCGAAGCCGCCGCCAGGGCGCTCGACCGCGTGCTGCTGTGGAACTACTACGTCGTGCCGCAATGGGCCTATTTCAAAGTGCGCACCGCACGCTGGGATCGGTTCGGCCACCCGGATCCGATACCGAAATACGGCCTCGCCGCATTCCCGACCCTGTGGTGGTGGGACGCTCAAAAAGCCGCAAAAACAGGTTAGCGGCTCGGTTATGCACCGGCCCACACGTCGGCGAGTTCTAAAGCTAACCGCCGGCGCGCTGTCGGGCGTGGCTGCGACCCGCGCCGGATTCTCGGGCGCCCGCGCCGACGACGCGATCGAATCGCACGGCCTGTCGGCTTTCGGCGATCTCGGCTATCCGCCGGACTTCCAGCATTTTAGCTACGTCAATCCGAATGCCCCAAAGGGCGGCATTTTCTCGCAAATCGGACCGGATCAGGTCTACAACCAGAATTTCCTCACCTTCAATTCGCTCAACAGCTTCATCCTCAAGGGCGACGCCGCTCAGGGCATGGAGCTGACTTTCGCCACGCTCATGGTCCGCTCCGGCGACGAGCCGGACGCCATGTACGGGCTAGCCGCGGCAAAAGTCCGTCGCTCGGTCGACGGCCTGACCTATCAATTCTTCATCCGGCCCGAGGCGAAATTCGACGACGGTTCGCCGCTCACCGCGCATGACGTGGCATTTTCGCTCACTATACTCAAAGAAAAGGGTCATCCGCTCATCAGCCAGTCGCTGCGCGATTTTTCCGGCGCCACTGCGGACGATGACGCCAGCGTCACCGTCCGCTTTGCGCCTAAGCGCGGGCGCGACGTGCCGCTGTTCGTCGCTAGCCTGCCGATATTTTCACGCGCCTTTTATACGACGCGAGCGTTCGATGAATCCACCCTCGACATCCCGCTCGGCTCCGGGGCCTATCAAGTCGGCCGCTTCGAGCCGGGCCGTTTCATCGAATACAACCGTGTCAAGGATTGGTGGGGCGCCGATCTGCCGGTCGCCCGCGGCCAGAGCAATTTCGATGTCGTGCGATTTGAATATTATCGCGACCGCGACGTCGGCTTTGAAGGCTTTTCGGCGGGCACCTATCTGTTCCGCGAGGAGTTCACTTCTCGCTTCTGGACAACGCGCTACGATTTCCCCGCGGTGAAGGACGGCCGCGTCAAGCGCGACGAGATACCCGATGACACGCCGTCCGGCGCGCAAGGCTGGTTTATCAATACGCGGCGGCCACAATTCGCCGACGTGCGGGTGCGCGATGCGTTCAACGATGCGTTCGATTTCGAGTGGACCAACAAGACCATCATGTATAACGCGTACCAGAGGACCGTCTCGGTATTTCAGAACTCCGATCTGATGGCGCAAGGCTTGCCGAGTACCGCGGAGCTGGCGCTACTCGAGCCGTTTCGCGCCCGCCTGCCGGCGGAAGTTTACGGCGAAGCCTATACGCCGCCGGTCTCGGACGGCTCCGGCGAGGACCGCCCGCTGTTGCGCGGGGCGGCGCAGGTTCTGCAGGATGCCGGCTGCGTCATCCGCAACGGCAAGCGTGTCCTGCCGAACGGCGAGCAGATTACCGTCGAGTTTTTGATCGATGAGCCGTCATTCGAACCGCACCACATGCCGTTCATCAAAAATCTCGCCATACTCGGCATCGACGCTACGTTGCGCATCGTCGACCCGGTGCAATACCGGGCGCGCCTCGACAACTTCGATTTCGACATTACGATCGACCGATTCAGTTTCTCGTCGACGCCGGGCGATTCGCTGCGCTCGTACTTTTCGTCGCAGGCGGCAACGCTGAAGGGTTCGAACAACCTCGCCGGCATCGCGGATCCGGCGGTCGATGCGCTGCTCGACACTATTATTGCGGCCGATTCACGCCCCGCTTTGGCGACTGCCTGCCGCGCGCTCGACCGGGTGATCCGCGCCGGCCGCTACTGGATTCCGAACTGGTACAAGGCTTCGCACTGGATCGCCTATTGGGACGTTTTCGGCAGGCCGCCGGCCCAACCGCGCTATTTTCGCGGTATTCCCGACACCTGGTGGTATGATCCCGCACAGGCAGCGAAAATCCATCGGCCGGGGTAGTGCGGCCGATTTGAAGTTCATACAATCGAGCTATCGGGACGCTAGAATGTCGCATGCTATATGGTCGTTCCCGACGATGCCCGTCGTGTTTCCGTCATCCTCAGATGCAACTCCGGGACCCGATCGGGACCGTCAAGGGTGGTGGCGCATGGCGCCAAGGGCCTTAAGATAGCGGCCCCAAGGATAATAGTCGCCGGGACTCAATGGCTGCCTACATCATCCGCCGCATTCTGTTCATGATTCCCACGATTTTCGGCATCATGCTGGTGTCGTTCGTCGTGGTTCAATTCGCGCCGGGCGGCCCGGTCGAGCGCGTCATCGCCCAGCTCCACGGCACCGATACCGGCGCCACATCGCGCATTGCCGGCTCCAGCAGCGGCGACTTCGCGCGCGGCGCCTTGCAAAGCGGCGCGCAATACGACGTCAATTCCAAATACCGCGGCGCGCAAGGGCTCGATCCCGCATTCATCAAGAGCCTGGAAAAGCAGTACGGCTTCGACAAGCCGGCCTATGAGCGCTTCTTCCTGATGATGTGGAATTATGTGCGCTTCGATTTCGGCAAGAGCTATTTCCGCGACGTCAGCGTGCTTAAGCTCATCAAGGAAAAGCTGCCGGTGTCGATTTCGCTCGGCATTTGGATGACGCTGCTGAGCTATCTGATCTCAATTCCGCTCGGCATCCGCAAGGCGGTTCGCGACGGCTCGCAGTTCGACGTATGGACGTCCGGCGTAATCATTATCGGCTACGCCATCCCCGGTTTCTTGTTCGCGATCCTGCTCATCGTCCTGTTCGCCGGCGGATCGTTTTGGCAAATCTTCCCGTTACGCGGGCTGACGTCGGAAGGCTGGTCGCTTTTTCCGTGGTGGGAGAAAATTCTCGACTACTTCTGGCACCTGACGCTGCCCATCGTCTCCATGGGGCTCGCCGCTTTTGCCACCATGACGCTGCTCACCAAGAACTCATTCCTTGAGGAACTGCGCAAGCAATACGTGCTCACCGCACGCGCCAAGGGCTGCTCCGAGCACCAGGTGCTGTACGGTCATATCTTCCGCAACGCCATGCTCCTGGTCATCGCCGGCTTCCCGGCCGCGTTTGTTTCCGCCTTCTTTGCCGGCTCGCTGTTGATCGAGACCATCTTCTCGCTCGACGGGCTGGGGCTACTGAGCTTCGAAAGCGTGCTCAACCGCGATTATCCGGTGGTGTTCGCCAATCTTTACATTTTCGCGTTGCTCGGCCTTGTCGTAAATCTGATCTCCGACCTCACTTATACCTGGATCGATCCGCGCATCGATTTTGAGACGCGGGAGGTGTGAGGTGGACACCAAGACGCTCGCCAAAAGCCTCGACACCGAGATCGAGCCGGGCATCCCGCCGGAGCTCAGTCCGGATAGCGAACCGGCCGGTCCGCTTGGACTTTCCGGCCTGCCCCGCGGCTTTGAATTCTCCCCCCTCAACGCGCGACGCTGGCAGAATTTCAAGGCAAACCGTCGCGGTTTTTTGTCGTTATGGATCTTTCTCGTGCTGTTCGTGATCTCGCTGCTCGCCGAGTTCATCGCCAACGATAAGCCGCTCTTTATTCACTTCGACGGCAACAGCTTCTTTCCGGTCTTCGTAACTTACCCGGATACGGATTTCGGCGATGATCTCGGCACCGCCGCCGATTACCGCGATCCACACTTGCAGAAATTTCTCGACGAGCATAACGCCGTCGAAATCTGGGCGCCGATCCGTTTCTCCTACAACACCATCAACGATAATCCGCCATCGGCGTTTCCTTCAAAGCCGACCTGGATGCTGAACGCGCAGGATTGCGAATTCGCCGCCAAGAATGGTTACGCCAAATGCGACACGCTCGAATATAACTGGTTCGGCACCGACGATCAGGGCCGCGACGTGCTGGCGCGGGTGATCTACGGGTTCCGCGTTTCGGTGCTGTTCGGGCTCGTGCTGACCATCGTCTCGTCGATCATCGGTGTCGCCGCCGGCGCCGTGCAGGGCTATTTCGGGGGCTGGATCGATCTCCTGTTCCAGCGCTTCATCGAAATCTGGACGTCGGTGCCGGAGCTTTATTTGCTCCTGATCATTTCTTCGGTGCTGGTGCCCGGCTTTTTCGTGCTGCTCGGAATTCTGCTGCTCTTCTCGTGGGTGCGGCTCGTCGGCCTGGTGCGCGCCGAATTTCTGCGCGGCCGCAATTTCGAATATATCCAGGCGGCGCGCGCGCTCGGCGTCTCCAACCGGGTCATCATGTTCCGGCATCTATTGCCGAACGCCATGGTGGCGACGATGACGTTTCTGCCGTTCATCATGTCGTCGTCGGTGATGACGCTCACGGCGTTGGACTTTCTCGGCTTCGGCATGCCGCCGGGCTCGCCGTCGCTCGGCGAATTGCTGTCGCAAGCCAAAGCCAATGTGCAGGCGCCTTGGCTCGGGCTCACCGGCTTCTTCACCGTCGCGCTGATGCTGTCGCTTCTGATTTTCATCGGCGAGGCCGTGCGTGACGCGTTCGATCCGCGGAAGACCTTCGCATGAGCGCCGAGCCCCTCCTCTCGATCCGCGATTTGTCCGTCGTCTTCCGCTCCGGCGGCCGCGAGACTCTGGCGGTCGACCGCGTGTCGTTCGACATTGCCAAGGGCGAGACCTTGGCACTGGTCGGCGAATCCGGTTCGGGCAAATCGGTTACGGCGTTGTCGATCTTGAGGCTATTGCCCCACCCGGCGGCGCACCATCCGTCGGGGTCGATCAATTTCGACGGCAGGGATCTTTTGCGCTTAAGCGAACGCGAGATGCGCAAGGTACGCGGCGACGACATCACTATCGTGTTCCAGGAGCCGATGACGTCGCTCAATCCGCTGCACACGATCGAGAAACAGATCGGCGAAATCCTGCTGCTGCACCGCGGCCTGACCGGGGCGCCGGCCCGCGCGCGAACGCTGGAAGTCCTCACCCAAGTCGGCATTCCCGATCCGCAGACCCGGCTCAAGAGCTATCCGCATCAGCTCTCCGGCGGCCAGCGCCAGCGCGTGATGATCGCCATGGCGCTCGCCAACGAGCCCGACCTGTTCATCGCCGACGAGCCGACGACCGCGCTCGACGTCACCGTCCAGGCGCAGATCATCGCGCTCCTGAAGGACATTCAGTCGCGGCTCCACATGTCGCTTCTGTTCATCACCCATGACCTCGGCATAGTGCGGAAAATCGCGCAACGGGTCTGCGTGATGAAGGACGGCAAAATAGTCGAGCACGGCGCCGTCGAGCGCGTCTTCACTTCGCCCGAGCACCCGTATACGCGCGCGCTGCTTGAGGCAGAGCCGAGGCCCGATCCGGCGCCGCCACTGCCCGACGCACCGGTGCTCCTGAAAACAGACCAACTTAAGGTGTGGTTTCCGATTACACGCGGCCTGATGCGCAAGACCGTCGGCCACGTCAAAGCCTGCGACGGCTTGAGCCTCGAGATACGCAAAGGCGAGACGCTCGGCGTCGTGGGCGAATCCGGCTCGGGCAAGTCGACCTTGGGGCGCGCAATCTTGCGGTTGATCTCATCGGAGGGACTGATCGCCTTCATGGGCCGCGACCTGCAAGGGCTGCGGTTTAAGGAAATGCGTCCGTTTCGTCGCGACATGCAGATCGTGTTCCAGGATCCGTACGGCTCGCTGTCGCCGCGCATGTCGGTCGCGGACATCATCAAGGAAGGCCTCAAGGTCCACCAACCGGATATGCCCGATCGCCAACGCGACGAGCGCGTCGTTCAGGCATTGCGCGACGTCGGCCTCAACCCGGACACGCGTTTTCGCTTTCCCCATGAGTTTTCCGGCGGCCAGCGCCAGCGCATCGCGGTGGCGCGCGCCGTGGTGCTGGAGCCCAATTTTATCGTGCTCGACGAGCCGACGAGCGCGCTCGATATGATCATCCAGGCGCAGATGGTCGATCTCTTGCGCGACCTGCAGAAGCGGCACAATCTTACTTATTTGTTCATCTCGCACGACCTGCGGGTCGTCGCGGCGCTGGCGAGCCGCTTGTTGGTCATGCGGCACGGTCTGGTCGTCGAGGCCGGCGACGCCGCCGAGTTATTCCGCAATCCCAAGACCGACTATACGCGCGCGCTATTCGCCGCGGCGTTCAAGCTCGAAACCGCGCCCGAAGGCGTGATCGAGCAATAGGGCCTCGACCAAACTCGGCGACAGCGACGAAATCACCATGACGATGAAAGCGCATGTGGCGCTGGGCAATTCGCTCGGGCTTGTGGCGACGCCCTCCGTCGTCATCGACGGCGTCGCGATACTCGGCTATCCAGGCCGCGACGGCTGCAGAAAATCGTCGATGCCGGGCAAACTTGCGGTAAGGCGGCGGGCTGAGGTCGGGCGGAAGCTAACGCGTCTTGCCGAGAAGTTCGATAACCGGCGCGCCGGAAGCAATCTTCTCTTCGCGCAATTTTTCGGCCGCCGCGTTGCGTTGCGCCCTTGCCATGACCTCCGCCGCACGCTGGCGCGGGATAAAGCAGACGCCGGTTTCGTCGGCGAGCACCAGATCGCCGGGATTGACGGTCACGCCGCAGATCGTCACCGGCTGATTGATCGCGACGGTTCTTACGCGCCACTTCCCAGTGATCGGGCTGATGCTGCGCGACCAGATCGGGTAACCGATGCCGCGCGAATGATCGACATCGCGCACCGCACCGTCGACGATCGCGCCAAGCTCGCCTTGCCGGCGGCCGATGGTCGCCGATATGCCGCCCATGTTGGAAACGAGATCGACGCCTTGCACCACGAGAATATCGCCCGGCTCGGCGAGATTGTGCGCCTCGATTTCGCTCATGCCCGAAATGCCTGACTTCACGTTGTCCGATACAGCCGCGGTGGCGGCGACGTTGCGCACGGTCAGCGCACGCCCGACGAGGCGCGCCGTCGGATCGCGTGGGCGAAGCAGTCCCGCCGGCACTGCGCCAGCGATGCCAAGCTCATCCATCGCGTCCGACGTCATGCCGGTGAGATCCGGCAAGCCGCGAAAGCCGTCGAGAATGTCGGGCGCTGACGCCGGCAGCTCCAGCATGCCGAAGGCGTTGAGTGGAAGCTTGCCGAGCGTTTGCTTCGTCATGTTGCAAACTCAAAACCCGAACAATTTTGCCGGATTGTCGACCAGCATGAGCCGGCGCGTGCGCTCATCGGGCGCAATCTCGGCGATAAGATCGACGAGTTCGCCGTCATTGGGCACGGCGTTGTGGTTCGGGTGCGGCCAGTCGGTGCCCCAAACCACGCGCTCAGGCGCGTGCGCGGCAAGATCGCGCGGGAACGCTATCGCGTCGGCATAGGGATATTTCTGCTTGCTGATGCGGTCGGTGCCGGAGAGCTTTACCCAGATATTGCCGCGGTCGAGCAGCCGGCGCAGCACCGAAAACGCCTTGCCATGCAGGCCCTCGGCAATGTCGATGCGGCCGATATGGTCGATCACCACCGGCGCTTCGATCGCGGTGATGAACTCGTAAAGATCGACGACATTGTTGCCGCCGACATGCATTTCGATGTGCCAGCCGTAGGGCGCGACCTTGTCGATGATCTTGAGCATGTCTTCGCGCGGTTTCGCCGGTCCCAGATGCCCGGTGAGAAAATGCAAGCGCACGCCGCGCACGCCGGCGTCGTCGAGCCGTTCGACCTCGGCATCGGGGACCGACGGATCGAGCAGCGCCGCGCCGCGATAACGGCCGTTGCCCGCCGCAAGCAGATCGACCAGCACCCGGTTATCGGTGCCGTGACAGGTCGACTGCACGAACACGCCGCGCTGGAAGCCCAAAAACTCGTGCAGTTTGAACAAGTCCTCCTTCGGCGCGTCGGCCGGCGTAAACGGCCGGTTCGGCGCGTAGGGAAATTTGCTGTGCGGCCCGAAGACGTGGAAGTGCGAATCACAGGCGTTCGGCGGCAGCGTAATGCGCGGCTTCTTGGGATTTGGATCCGGCGGCGGAACGGTCGGGGTAAGATCGTCGGCACGGATAGCCATGTAAAATTCCAATCTTGAATGATCAATCGCAACGCGCGGTCATGCCGCCATCGACCACGATCTCGGTGCCGGTGATGAAGCGCGCTTCGTCGGAGGCGAGAAACAGTACGGCATTGGCGGTGTCGCGGCCGTCGCCCATAAAGCCGAGCGGGATGCGGGCGACCCGCGATTTGAGCAACGCCTCGATGTCGCCGCCGGTGCGCTGCTTGGCGAGGCGGGCTTCGACCATCGGGGTGTGCATTTGGCCCGGAATAACCGTGTTCACGCGGATGCCTTTGTCGGCATATTGCACCGCCGTCACCCGCGAGAACTGGATCACCGCGGCTTTGGCCGAGGCATAGCCGATCTGCGGCGAGCCGGTATAGCGGATGCCCGAAGTCGACGCCGTATTGACGATGGCGCCCCCGCCAAACTCAATCATGACCGGGATCACGCGCCGGCAGGCGAGGAAGACGCTCTTGAGATTGTAGTCGATCTGATTGCCGAAACTTTCCTCCGACATTTCCGCGGCGCCGCCCGCGGCCGAGCCGCCGACATTATTGATCAGAATATCGATGCGGCCAAATTTTTGGCGGCACGCTTCTGTCATAGCGCCGACCTGCCCGTCGTCGAGAACATCGCACACATGCGTCGCGATCTCGCCGTCATTGCCGACGCGCGCGACTGTCTCCGTCATCGCGTCGGCGTTCTTATCGACGGCAAAGACTTTCGCGCCCTCGCGCGCGAACAATACCGCGGCGGCGCGGCCGTTGCCCCAGCCCGGCCCAACGCAGCCGGCCCCGGTGATCAGCGCGACTTTCCCCTCGACACGTCCCGGCATAAACACTTCCGTCCCATTGATCGGGCCTGGATGTTAGTGGACCGTTCGCGGCGGCGCCAGCATGGCTCACCATGCCCCGGTCAAGGGCGGCTAGCGTTAGACGCCAAGCCTCGCCGTACAATTCCTGCTATTGTATGCCCCGAAAAGCAGCGGGAGGATTTGATGCGAAGGCTCGTCGCCATCGCGACTATGGCAATCGCCGCCATTGCGGCCAGTTTGCAATTTGCCGGCACTGCGCAAGCCCAACAAACCTATCCGACACGAACGGTCCGGCTCATCCTGCCGTTCGGTCCCGCCAGCGCGACCGATATCACCGCGCGGCTGTTGGCGGACCGTTTAAGCGCGCGCTGGGGTAAGTCGGTAGTGGTCGAGAATAGGCCAGGCGGCGATGGCCTGGTTTCGATCAAGGCTTTCATCGACGCCCATGACGACCACACGCTGTATTTCGGGCCGGCCGGCGCATTTCTGGTTCATCTCTACGACCAGGACGCGCCCCCTTACGATCTCAGTGACATCGTCCCGATCGCTCAGGTTTATGTCACCGTGCTGGCGGTCTCGGTGCCGACATCGCTGCACATCGACACGATGGACCAGCTGGTCGCGCTGGCGCGCGCCGAGCCGGGCAAGCTCAATGTCGCGGCCGCCACCGGCAATTCGGATTTTCTGATATACGGCTTCTTTAAGGAAAAGGGCCTGCAGATCGTCAAAGTGCCGTATCGCGACATCATGCAGGCGCCGAACGACCTTGCCGAGAACCGCATCCAGGTACTCTCGACCTCGCTCGCCGTGGCGCAGCCGATGATGCAGGCCGGCCGCATCAAGGTATTGCTGGTGACCAGCAAGCAACGCGCGCTGGGCGCGCCGGAAATCCCGACCGCCGCCGAGGCCGGCTATCCGTCACTGACCATGGAGACCGCCGGCGGCGTGTACGGACCGAAAGGCATGCCGGAGGCCTTGCGCGAACGCATCGCCGCCGATTTCCGCGACGTCGCCGCCAACGACCCGGTCATTGGCAAGCGGCTGGCCGACACCGGCCAGATCATGACGCTGCGCGACCCCGCGGATTTTGCCAAAAACATCAAGGAGCAAAACGACCAGCTCGCCGGGATCGCCAAGACGCTCGGGCTGAACACGCCGCAATGACGGAAGGCCAAGTGAGAAAGCCGGCCGAGCCAACCGCGAGCAAGGTCCCCGAAGTCACGCTGGCGTTCTGGATCATCAAGGTCGCCGCAACGACGCTTGGCGAGACCGGCGGCGACACCGTGACCATGACGCTGAACTGGGGCTACCTTCTCGGCACGGCGCTATTTCTGTCGCTCTTGGTCGTCTTCGTATTGCTCCAAATCTCGGCCAAGAAGTTCCATCCGTTCCTGTACTGGGCCGCGATTGTCGCCTCCACGACCGCCGGCACGACTATGGCGGATTTTGCCGACCGCTCGCTGGGCATCGGCTATGCCGGAGGTTCCTCCGTCCTGTTTGTTTGCCTGATGGCGACGCTCGGCGCCTGGTATTGGACGCTTGGCTCGATTTCAGTCGCGACCGTCAGCACGCCGAAAGTAGAAGCGTTTTATTGGATCGCCATCACCTTCTCGCAAACGCTGGGAACGGCGCTCGGCGATTGGACGGCGGACGATACCGGCCTCGGCTATGATGGCGGCGCACTGCTCTTCGCCGCCGGCTTGGCCGCGCTCGCCGCGGTCTATTTCTGGACCAGCGCATCGCGGGTCTTCTTGTTCTGGGCCGCCTTCATTCTCACGCGGCCGCTCGGCGCCACGGTCGGCGACTTTTTCGATAAGCCCAGGAGCGACGGCGGACTGGCTTTGAGCCGTCCGATCGCCTCGGCCGTAATCGGCGTGTTCATTATCGCCTGCCTCCTCATCCTGCCGCAGCGGGCAGGTCAGCATCCGGGGCAAGCCGACACGACGTCATGACAGGCGGACGATCCGTCCGCCAATCGAACTCAGGTCACGCGCGCGCGGCTTTCACGAAAGTACCACCAGAACACCGCGGCAATGCCGATAATCGCGCCGGCAACCAGCACAAGAAGCAAGGCGGAATTTTCGATCCAGGCAATCGCTGGAATGCCGAGCGCCATGATCAGGCCGAGCAGACAGACCTGCCAGGACAAGACATGCACGCCCGCGGTAAAGGTGCCGAGCGCCAGCAATGTGAAGATGGCGAGCCCGGTCGCGCTGGCATTGAAATCCCGCTGTACGCTCGCCAGCAACATCATGTTCATCACCAAAAGAAAGGCGAACCAGTGCAGCGCCTGGGTCACGACCAATCGTAACCTCTTGGAATTGTCGTTCGCGCTCTGCCATCCGGCGCCGACACAGACCAGCGCGATTAGCGGAGCCAGAAGTTCCCAGTAGCCGGTGATCGGCTTTTTCGAAAAGCTCGTATAAGCGACGCCGACCGTCGTCAGGATAAGAACCAGGGCGAACGGCAGTTCTCTGATCCAAAAATTCAGGTGCAGCAAATGACGATAGGGGGCATGGTGCGCGCCGACCGATGGTACGGTCAGGTGTGGTTCTTCATTGCTCATCGCATTCGCTCCGAGCTTGGACGTATTCTCAAGTTTAGAGCACAAGCGACGCCGGCGCCACCTCGTCGCTTAACGCCCGAGCCGCCGCACGCTGGTAATCGCGCTGCCGGCAGCACCGATGCGAACGATGGCAGCGGCTAGCGGTTCGACCGCGACCGCCATGTGGAAGGCGTTGGCATGAAGAAGGCTCGCACCGTCACGGACGATGGCGACGTGACCTTTCCAGAATACGAGATCGCCGCGTTCGGGATCGCAATAGTCGGCTTTTGCGGTGACCTGATTGCCGAGCGCGGCTTCCTGCATGTCGGTGTCTCGCGGGCATGGCAGGCCGCACGCCGAGAGCGCAATCTGCACGAGGCCCGAACAATCGAGGCCAAGCGCGGTCTTGCCGCCCCACATGTAGGGCACGCCAAGAAAGCGCTCAGCCACCGCCACGAAGTCGGATTCGGTGTCGCCGATCGGTTTGAGATGAACCGCCGGAAGATAGAATCCGGATTTGGTCACCGCCATCCGATCTTCAATGCGCGCGATGGAAAGCTTGGCGCCGAACGGCAAAGCTTCAATGGGCGGCAATTTGATCGACGGCCCGGGAAACGCGAAGGTGCGCAACGCCGCGACTTTGTGCGTCGGGGGAGTGCCCGACGGCGCGAGCGCGCTGAGCGGCAGCCAGCCGACATAATTATCGGCGGCGAGCTGACCCCACCCCCAGCCTTCCGCGTTGCTATCGTAGATCGTGACGCGTTCGCCCATCAGCGCTTCGGTGTCGAGCGGAGCATCGGGCCGCGGCGCGTGCCGTAGCGGCGCTTGCGGTGCGATGATTTCGTAAGAGCGGCCGTCGACGTAGCGCGGCGCCGCCACCTTGCCTTCGAGTGATTTCGCCGCCAGATCGGCGCGAGCCGGCGTCACGCGGGGGTCGAAGTCGCGCATATTTTTCGGCTCAGCCATAGCGCGCGGCGAGCATCGCGTAGAGCGCGCGCGCCGACTGCAAGTCGCCGCCCTCGGGCCGGCCCGCTTTGGCCGACGCCGTCCACGCAAACAAGTCGATGTGCAACCAGGATTTCGCCGTCACAAAGCGCCGCATGAACAAAGCCGCGGTGATGGCGCCGCCCTGGCTGCCGCCGACATTATTGAGGTCCGCGACCTTGGACTCGAGCATCGTCTCGTAGGGCCGCCACAACGGCAGCCGCCACAGCGGATCGTTCTCGGCGGCGGCGTGCCGCATCAGTTCGTCGGCGAGCGCATCGTCGTCGGTAAAAAAGGCCGGCAGGTCGGGGCCGAGCGCGGCGCGGGCGGCGCCGGTCAGCGTCGCGAAGTCGGCGATCAGGTCCGGCTTGTCCTCGTCGGCAAGCGCCAGCGCATCGGCGAGGATGAGGCGGCCCTCGGCATCGGTATTGCCTATCTCGACGGTAATGCCCTTGCGCGACGTGTAGATGTCGCGCGGGCGAAAGCTGCCAGCCGCTATCGAATTCTCCACGGCCGGAATGAGCACGCGCAGCCGCAGCTTCAGCCCGCGCGCCATAATCATATGTGCGAGCGCCAAAGCTGTTGCCGCGCCGCCCATGTCCTTCTTCATATTGAGCATAAGGGAGTCGGGCTTGATGTCGAGACCGCCGGTGTCGAAGCAGACGCCCTTGCCGACGAGCGTCACGCGCGGGTACGCAGCATCGCCCCGGGAATCTGGACTCCATGTCATATCGATCAACCGCGGCGCGCCTGTGGCGGCGCGGCCGACGGCGTGGATCAGCGGAAAATTCTTCTCCAATAACTCGTCGCCGACGATGGCGCCGACCGTGGCGGAGTGGCGCGCGGCGAGCTTGCGCGCAGCCTGCTCGAGCTGCGCCGGGCCCATGTCGTTCGCCGGCGTATTGATCAGATCGCGCGCCAGCGTCACGGCTTCGACGATGCGTTGCAGGTCCTCCCGGTCGACGCTTTGCGGCAGGTCGAGTTTTATCGCGCGCGTCTCGGCCTTGCGATAACGCGTGAAGCGGTACATGCCGAGCGCGACGGCAAGCGCGGCGAGGCGTGCGTCGCGCAGCTCATTGGCGAAGCGATAAGTGCCGTCCGGCAGTTGCTGCGCCAGGCGGCCGGGGAGAAACGGGTCCGGCGTTTCGTCTCGTTCCTTCGAGCCCGAACAGAACGCCGCCGAGAGCGTTTTTGCCGCTTTTACCGTTTTTGTCCGGCAGCAAGAGATGGCGCCCCGCCTTCGGCTCGAAGCCGGCGGCATCGGCGAAGGCGCATGATTCCGCGCTCAAAAGCTTTCGCACGTCGGGATAGCTTGCCGCGGTGACGAACCAGATCGGGACCGCGTCGAGAGCGCCGCGTGCCACGAAGATTGAGTCCATCGAAGAGCCTTCTCTATTCGGCCTTACATCCACGGCAAGAGCGAAGCGTGGATCACGTCGGGCACGCCCTCGCCGCCGACCGAGCGGATGGCGAGGTCGACGTCGTTCAATCCGAAACGATGCGTGGTGACCAATTCGAGCGGAAAGCGCTTCGAGGCCAGTTGCGCCAGCGCAAGCTCGCAGGCTTTGTAGCTGTGGCCGCGCGCGCTCTTCATGGTGATGAATTTCACGCAGAATTTTTCCAGCGGGAAATTTGGAAACTGCGCCATTTCGCCCTGCGCGACGATGACGCCGGCCTTGCGCTTGAGCGCCTCGATGCCGAGCAGCATCGGAATGGTGCCGGCGCCGGCGGTGCAGTCGAGCGAAACATCGACGCCTTTGCCGCCGGTGATTTCCATGATGCGGGCGAGCGGGTCTTCCTTTTGGACGTCGATGACGTGATCGGCGCCGAGCTTTTTGGCGACGTCCATGCGGGCCTTGTCCTTGGACGTGCCGGTGACGATGATCAGCGAGGCGCCGGCTTGCTTGCAGACGACGGTTTGCGACAGGCCTTGCTGGCCGGGCCCCTGAATCAGCACCGTCGAATTGTAGCCGACGCCGCCGTCGAACAACGACCATTCGACGCCGTTTGCCATCGGCGTCACCAGACCGGCAAGTTCGGCCGAGACGCCTTTCGGCACGTGGTGCACCACGGCATTCCACGGCAGGTAGACGTATTGGGCGAAGCCGCCCCACAGGTGCGGCGCCTTCTCCGCCGACGTATAACCGTAGCGGATCGCATCCGGATTGGTGCGCCAATTGGTGTTCTCGCAATGCCGGTACTGGCCGGCATGGCACCATTCGCATTTGCCGCAACTGACATAATGCTCGACAAAGACGAGATCTCCCTCTTTGAATCCCTTGCGTTGCGTGAACTCGCGGCCGGCCTTGGCGATAGTGCCGATATTCTCGTGACCCATGATCACCGGCGCGCTCGACGGCGGGTGCTTGTAGAGTTTGACGTCGGTGCCGCAAATGCCGCCGACCTCCATTTTCATCAGCGCCGCGTCCTCCGGAATATCCGGCATGGGATAGTCGCGGACCTCGGTTTTGCTCGGTCCGGTGCGCACCGCCGCCAGTACTTTCTCGACCACTGAAGATCACTCCTTGGCGCTTCGTCGTTAAATTATGCGGGTGTATTCTCGTAATCCGCAAGCCCTCGCAGCTCTGGATATAGGCATATGGCGGCCTCGTTTGAAATGATCCGTCGGCGCAGCGGCCGCGCCGATCACGGCGCCGCGGTCGATCGCGTGCGCGAGTGGACGCGCCTGCGCTTTGCGCTCTCCGATGATGAAGCCATTATGGTGTCCGAGCTAGCTTGCGCGGTACCGGGCTGTCCGCCCATCGAAACCCACGTGGTATTCTGGACGACGCTGGGGCGGCACCACTTCAAGATCTTCAAGTCCCTCGCTGATGTCGTCGAGGACGACCTGCCACCGGCATTCCTGAAAAATGCGCTGACCGCGCTCGAAGGCATCGATTGCGATTGCTGTTGACGCTCTCAGTTACAACCCCGCTTTCGCCAGCGCCGCCGCCTGACGCTTGCCGACGCGATCAAGGGAAAACTTTTCGATCGCCTCGTTGAACAGGCGATAAAAATTCAGTTCGGCGCGCAGGTGCAGGAACACGGCGCCCAGCCCGATCGCGGCGCGATCCATGAACACGAATTCGCGCGGCACTTTCACCGGCCCTTTCCGCTTGAGCGCCTGGTGCACCCGGAACGCTTCGCGGCGGCCGTATTCCGACGGCGCGACGCCGTCGGCGATGGTGCGCACCCGGTCGTCAAGCAACGGCCCATAGATGAATCGCGCCCAGATATTGAGGGTGTCGATGAGTTCGCGCGACAGCTTGCGGAAGCCCCACGTCTCGTAGGCATTGACGACAAGATCGTCCTTGCCGCGGAGCAGGCCGTGATAGAGGTCGACGACGCCGCCGACGAATTTCGGCGCGAAAATGCGGATGCATCCATAATCGAGGAGATTGATCCCGGAGGGTTCGCCGTCGCGTTCGAAAACCGTGTAGTTGCCGAGATGCGGGTCGCCGTGGATGACGCCGAAGCGGCTGAACGGGAACCACCAGGCAGTGAACATGGCCGTCGCCAGCGTGTTTCTCGCCGCGAGCGAATCGTTCTTGTGCGTGAGCATGCGGCTGCCGTCGAGCCAATCGAGCGTCAGGAGCCGCCCGGTCGAAAGCGCGGGCCAGGCGCGCGGCACACGCACGTTGTCGGCCGCGCCGAGCATTTCGCGGTAGAGCGCGACGTGCTTGGCTTCGCGCCGGTAATCGAGCTCTTCACGCACCCTCGCGCCGATCTCCTTGCCGATCTCGCTGGTATCGAGAGCGGAATCGAACCGCCGGCGGATCGCAAGCAGCCATTCCAGCTGCGCCAGGTCGGCTTCGACCGCGGACTGCATGTCGGGATATTGCAGCTTGCAAGCGAGCGGCGCGCCGTCGAGCGACCGCGCCCGATGCACCTGGCCGAGCGAAGCAGCGGCAGCCGGATGATGCTCGAAGCTTGCGAACTTCGTCTCCCAGTCGGGGCCGAGCTCCGCCATCATGCGGCGCTTGACGAAGGCCCAGCCCATTGGCGGCGCTTCGCTCTGCAGCTTCTGCAGCTCCGCGGCATATTCCGGCGGCAGCAGATCGGGGATGGTCGCCATCAATTGCGCGACCTTCATCAGCGGGCCCTTGAGCCGCCCGAGCGCCGAGGTCAGCGCGCTCGCGTCGGAGGCGCGGTCGGGCGCGCCGCCGAGTAGCCGCCGTCCCGCATAGCGCGCCGCCACGCCGCCGACATTGGCGCCGACCCGCGCATAGCGCGCTGCGCGGGCGGAGAAGCGATTTTTTTCAACGTCGGGTTTTTCGCGGTTCGACATTTAGCCTTCAGTCCAGCGCTTCCAACTCGCCGATCAGATTGGCGATTACCTGCAATCCGCCGTCCCAGAACTTCGGATCCCGCGCATCGAGGCCGAAGGGCGCAAGCAGCTCGGTATGGTGCTTGGTGCCGCCGGCCGACAGCATGGCGAGATAGCGCTCGGCGAAACCATCCGCGGCGTGCTCGTAGACGGCATAAAGCGAATTCACCAAACAATCGCCGAACGCGTAGGCATAGACGTAAAACGGCGAGTGGACGAAATGCGGAATATAGGCCCAGAACGTCTCGTAGCCGGGTTTCAGCTCGATCGCGGGGCCTAGGCTTTCGCGCTGCACGTCGAGCCATAATTCGCCGATCCGCGCCGCGGTCAACTCGCCGTTTCTGCGCTCGGTATGGACGGCGCGCTCGAACGTATAGAACGCGATCTGCCGCACCACGGTATTGATCATGTCCTCGACCTTGGCGGCGAGCATGGCCTTGCGCTCTTTCTTGTCGCGGGTCGCGGCCAGCAATTTCTTGAACGTAAGCATTTCGCCAAATACGCTTGCGGTTTCAGCGAGTGTCAGCGGCGTCGGCGCCATCAAGGCGCCGTTCGGCGCCGCGAGCACTTGATGCACGCCGTGGCCCAATTCGTGGGCGAGCGTCATCACGTCGCGCGGCTTGCCTTGATAATTGAGGAGCACATAGGGATGCGCCGACGGCGTCGTCGGATGCGCGAACGCGCCCGGCGCCTTGCCCGGCCGCACCGGCGCGTCGATCCAGCGCTCGGCAAAGAACCGCTCGGCGATTGCCGCCATTTTCGGCGAGAACGCACCATAAGCCATCAGCACCGTGTCCATGGCCTCGGTCCAGCCGACCGTGCGCGTGGCGACTGTCGGCAGCGGCGCATTGCGATCCCAATACGGCAACCGCTTCTTGCCGAACCATCTGGCTTTGAGCGCGTAATAGCGGTGCGACAGGCGCGGATAGGCGGCGCGCACCGCCGCGACCAAAGCATCGACCACTTCGCGCTCGACGCGATTATCCAGATGGCGCGCATCGGCGATATCGGCAAAACCGCGCCAGCGGTCGGAGATTTCCTTGTCCTTGGCGAGCGTATTGGTGATCAACGCAAACTCTTGGACGTTATCCTTGAACGTATGCGCCAGCGCGGCCGCCGCGGCCTTGCGCTTTGCTCCCGAGCGGTCCTGCAGCAGATTGAGCGTCGGCTCGATGGCGAGCGATTTGCCCAAAACCTTGAAGCGGAGATTACCGATCGTCGCATCGAACTGCCGGTTCCAGGCGGCATAGCCGGTCACCGATTTTTCGTGGAATAGCTGCTCGACGCGATCCTCGAGCTGGTAAGGTTTGTATCTGCGCACGTCTTCGAGCCACGGCCGGTAATGGCCGAGGGCGGGATCGCCCATCGCGGTTTTAAGAAGCGCGTCGTCGACGCGATTGAGTTCGAGCGTGAAGAACAACAGATGCGTGGAGGCGGCCGTCATGCGGTCCTGCATGTCGCCGTAAAATTTGGTGCGCGCCGGATCGAGCGTGTCGCCGGCATGAACGAGCCCGGCATAGGAGCCGAGCCGGCCCATCAGATCGTCGATCGCCTCGTAGCGGCGTACCGCCGCGGCGAGTGCGGCGCCGGCTTGCGATGCGTCCTTTTGCGCCCCGCCCGCCATCCCGGCGAGCTTGCCCTTGTAGGCGGCCTCGAAGTCGATGCATTCCGCGTCGACGCGCTCGAGATCGCGTTTGACGGCCGGATCGTCGAGGCCGGAATAAAGGTCGGTGAGATTCCACTCGGGCAATTTGCCGAGCGCGGACTTGGAACCAGAAGGCGCGCGCCCGGCCGACCGTCGGGCGGCAGTCTTTTTTGCGATTTTCGGCATGTGTGGACCTAACTCACCGGGAGTTCATGTGGCGGCACGCCAAGCGTCCTGCAAGACAAGGCCGTCGCAAATATCGGCGCTACCGCGGCCAGACCGGTGCATGCGTGCCGAGCGGAACGCTCGGTCGCACCCAATGCGGCGGTGTCTCGGACATGACGGCGGCGTGGCGGACCGTCGTTAGCCTGCCGAACCCACTCGCGGTCTCTTCCAGGCATTCGCGCACATCGTCAAATCTGGGATCGCGACAGTTCACGCCATCGATGCGGCCGAGCTGACGCAGCCAGTAGCCGGTCTGCGCGAGCGAAAGCCGCACATGCCATGAACCGCCCTCCTCGACCTGACGCTTGAGCGCCGTCATCACCGCGAAGGCCAACAGATAGCCGGTGGCGTGGTCGAGCTCCTGCGCCGGCAGCTCTTTCGGTTTGGGCGAACCGAACGCTTCCGCTTCCGCAAGGTTAAAGCCGCTCGCGGTTTGCACGAGCGAATCGAAGCCCCGGCGGTGAGCCCACGGGCCTTCATGCCCATAGGCACAGAGCGAGGCATAGACGATCCCGGGCCGCATGCGGGCAACGTCCTGCGGAGCAAAACCGTGCGCGGCGATGGCGCCGGGCCGGTAGCCCTGCACGAAAATATCGGCATCGGGCGCGAGCGCCGCGAGCGTCGCGCGCCCGCCCGCATCGCGCAGATCGATCGACGTCGATAATTTCCCCCGGCCGGTGTCCATGACCAGCGGCAGCATCGACGGCAAATGCGATGCGGTGACAAGAAGCACCTCGGCGCCATGGGCGGCGAGCGTACGGCCGCACACCGGACCGGCGATGATGCGGGTTAAGTCGAGCATCTTGAGGCCCGCGAGCGGGCGATCCGCCGTGGCGAGTTTTCTGGGCGGCGCCTCGCCGATCTTCTCGATCGTAAACAGCGGCAGCTTCGCCACCGCTTGGCCTTGCGGATGCCGATCCCACTCGGCGAACGAACGGCACGCGGTGACGACGAGACCGGCCTCGGCGGCCGCCGTCTCCAGCGCCTCGGCCGTCAGACGATCGAGCGCCCGCTGCACCGCGGCCTTATCGTGAGGAACGCCGAGCAGTTTTAAAAGACCGCTGCAATGATGCGGCAGATTGGTGTGCAGCCGCGCGAAGCGCCCGTCGCCGCAGCGATAAAGCCCCGCGATGTCGTCGTGATATTCGTCCGGCCGCTTGCCGTCGACGCGCAAGTAACGCTCGCTGCGGAATTCGACCGCCGCGTGGCGCATGTCGACGCTGACACTCTGCCGGCGGCCGCTGCGCAACCGCCACAACTCTGCCGCCGCCAGCGCCGCCGCGCCGATCGTCGCCTGCGCCGCCGTTGCCACCGCGAACGAGGACGGCAGCACCGGCTCCGTGCCGGTGAAATGAACGTCACGCAACGCCGCGTCATCATGACCGGCGCTGCGCCAGAGTCCGGCGAGCACATTTTTGGCATCGGGAGTGGGCATGGCTGGGGACCGGTGGGCGAAGGCTGCTGTAATGAAATGCGCGTACCGCCTCCGAATCAAGAAGCGAATTCCCCGCGGCATCCGCGATCTTGCGAAGAAATGCCGGCTATGCTCTTTACCGCGCAGCGAAGACCGGCGACTGGGCGGGGCGCGCACTCCGAACCTGAGGGACTCTTGATGCCGAAACATACTCATTATCTTTTAAGCCTCGCGCTCGCCGCGGCGCTCATGACGCCCGCTGTGGCGCAACAGTCGGGCGGCACGAAAATTGGCCTGCTGACCTGCAAATCGTCTGCGAGCCTCGGTCTTATCATCGGATCGCACCAGAAGATCAGATGCAGCTTTGCTCCCGACAGCGGTCCGCCGGAGCAGTATGATGGCCATATCAATCGCCTGGGACTCGATCTCGGCGTGAAGGGCGGCGGCGTTATGACCTGGGCCGTATTCGCGCCTGTCAACGGCTACCATCACGGCGCATTGGCCGGCACTTATGCCGGCGCCAGCGGCAGTGCTTCACTCGGGGTCGGCGTCGGCGCCAATGCGCTCCTTGGCGGATCGCATCGTTCCATTGCGCTGCAGCCGCTATCGGTCGAAGGCAATGTCGGCGTCAATCTCGCGCTCGGCATCGCCGGATTGACGCTGCGGAGCGTGCGGTAGCGCGCCGAGGGTCAGGACATTCGCCGCCGCGGCGATGCCGCTTAACATCCCCTTAAGCCTCGTGCCGCAGAGTGCCCCGAAACGGCACAGCGTGGTGCTATCCGGCCGCCGGGGAACGAATGACCATTCTTATTGTCGATGACGATCCGGTGCAGTGCCGGCTGCTCGAAGGCATGCTGCACAAGTTCGAATACGAGACCTTGACGCGCGACTCGGGCGATGGCGCGCTGTCGCTGCTCGCCGGGCCCGACGGCGCGCGGATCGATTGCGTGATCCTCGATCTCGTCATGCCGAATCTCGACGGGCTCGGCGTGCTGGCGAAAATGCGCCAGTCGTCGATCAACGTCCCGGTGATCGTGCAGACCGCGCATGGCGGCATCGACAATGTGGTGTCGGCGATGCGCGCCGGCGCGGTCGATTTCGTGGTCAAGCCGGTCGGCGCCGAACGGCTGCATGTCAGTCTGCGCAACGCGCTCAATGCCAGCGCGCTCGAAGGCGAACTGGCGCGGATGAAGAAGAGCCAGTCCGGCACGCTGGGCTTCACAGACATCATCACCAAAAGCGCCAACATCCATGCCGTCATCCGCATCGCGGAAAAGGCGGCGGCCTCGACCATCCCCGTGCTCGTCTCCGGCGAATCCGGGGTCGGCAAGGAATTGGTCGCGCGCGCCATCCACGGCTCCGGCGAACGGCGCGCAAAGCCGTTCGTCGCGGTGAATTGCGGCGCCATGCCGGAAAATCTCGTCGAGTTCGATCCTGTTCGGCCACGAGAAAGGTTCGTTCACCGGCGCCACCGAACGCCATGTCGGCAAATTCGTCGAGGCTTCCGGCGGCACTTTGTTTCTCGACGAGGTCGGGGAATTGCCGGCGCCGGCGCAAGTAAAGCTTCTCCGCGCCATCCAGGGCGGCGAAGTCGAGCCGGTCGGCGCGCGCAAGCCGGTGAAAGTCGACGTGCGGATTATTTCGGCCACCAATCGCGATCTGATCGCCGACGTCAGAGCCGGCCGCTTCCGCGAGGACCTGTTCTATCGGTTGCACGTGTTTCCGATCACGGTGCCGCCGCTGCGCGAGCGGTCCGCGGATATCCCGGCGCTGGCCCGGCATTTTCTGGCGCGGTTCGCGGCGGAAGAGGGAAAGCGGATCCGCCTCATTACGCCCGAGGCGCTGCGCGTGCTTGCCGCATATCATTGGCCCGGCAATATCCGGCAGCTGGAAAACGCGGTTTTCCGCGCCGTGGTGCTCGCCGAATCCGACACGATCGGTCTCGATGAGTTTCCGCAAATCGCTGCACAAGTCGGCAACAAGATTGCGGCCGTGCCTGAGGGAGCGGTTTCGCAGGCGACGCCAGCGCCGTCAGTGGCGCCGGCTCCGGATTTTGAGCCCGCCTTCGTTCCGATTCCCTATGATGAAGCGGCGCCCGCGTCAGCCGCCAGCCTGCCGGTGATGCACGGCGATGCACTACCTTTGCTTGACGCCGCGGGCGAAGTGCGACCGCTGGACGAAGTCGAATCCGATCTCATTCGGTACGCCATTACCCATTACCGGGGGCAAATGTCGGAAGTAGCGCGGCGGCTCCAGATCGGCCGTTCGACGCTCTATCGCAAGCTCGAAGCGTTGGGCCTAAACAGCGAGCGTGGCGAAGGGGATAGCGAATCCGTGGCCGCGGAGCGACAGCCCCCGAAATTCGCCTGATTTACTCCCGTAGATCACAGGACAAAGTCGGACGGCTCACGTAAGGTGCCGCAACGCGCTTCGGCCGGGGTTCATGCCACAATTTGGGGGGCCCACCCAAATGGTAAGAGCTTTGCGGCCGCGCCACGCAGGCTTCGAAGCTGCGAAGGAGAGTTTGTAATGCCCGGGATCCGTGCCGATCGGTTTCTTGCCTCGACCGCCATCGTCTTCCTACTCTGCGCGGCCGGTGGCGGCGCTTTCGCCGATCCCCCGACTGCGGCCAGCGTCAACGCCGCACTCGCCGCACCAATCAGCCCGGCTCCGGCGGCTGCGACGCAATCCGACACCGCAGCGAAGCCCACAGCTGCACAGGATGCTTCACCCGCCACGTCAAATCCCGCTGCAACGCCAAAATCAGACGACTCCGCCGGCGCAAATCCTGCTCCCGCAGCCGCGGCGGCGCCGACTTCAACGCCCGCTAGTACCGGCGCGGCCCCTGCATCGGCAGCGCCCACACCCGCAGCAGAGGGAAATTTGACTTCGCCCGTCCCCGCCACCGCTACGGTCGGCACGCCGTCAACCCCTGAGACGGCCGCGGCGCCGGCCGCCGCGCCGCCCGGACCCGACGCGGCCATCGCCGATCAATTGCGCGATCTCGCCAACGGCAAATTCGACCGCATGATCGGCAATAAGAAGGATCGGACGCAGATCGACGCGTTCTATTCCGGCCGCAATTACAAGCCGCTGTGGATTGCCGACGGCAAAGCCAATAGCCGCGCCAGCGCGGCGATCGCTTATCTCGGCCATGTCGATGCCGACGGACTGTTTCCAGCCGATTATCCGGTGCCGAACTTTGCCGCGCTCTCCAGCCCGGCCGATCTCGCCAATGCCGAGATCGAACTGACGATGTCAGTCATTACTTATGCGCATCACGCCAGCATCGGGCGCGTGGCCTGGTCGCGCGTGTCTGCCGATATCGGCTACGACATCCCGGCGCCGGAGCCGGCGGACGTTCTCGCCACCATCGCCGATGCCAACGACTTGGCAGCCGCGCTCGATTCCTACGAACCGCGCACGCCTGGCTATTTGGCGCTCAAGGCCAAGCTCGCCGAAATCCGCGCCGGCAAGATCGACGCAGGCAAACCCCCGATCGCGAGCGGACCGGTGCTTAAGGTCGGCATGCAGGACAATCGCGTCCCGGAATTGCGCGAGCGGCTCGGAGTTCTCGGCGACGGCGGCACGACCTACGACAAGGCGCTTGCCGAAGCGATGAAGAAGTTTCAGCAGGAGCACCAGATCGCGGCGAACGGCACACTGACCGCAGCGACCATCGATGCGATCAACGGCCCCAGGCCCGATCACGTCGAGGACACCATCATCGCCAATCTGGAACGCTGGCGCTGGATGCCGCACCAGCTTCCCGACACTTACGTCATCGTCAACCTGCCCGACTATACACTGCGCGTGATGCATGACGGCAAGCAGGACTGGATGACGAAAATCGTCATCGGCAAGCCGGAATTGCCAACGCCGATCATGACCGCGGAAATGAAATTCATCACCGTCAATCCGACCTGGAACGTCCCGCCGTCGATCGTCAACAACGAATACTTGCCGGCATTGCAGCAGGACCCCACGGTGCTCGACCGGATGGGACTAAAGGTCGGCCGCAATCCCGACGGCTCCGTCCATATCTGGCAGCCACCTGGCGACGGCAACGCACTCGGCCGCATCCGTTTCAATTTTCCGAATAAATTCCTGGTCTATCAGCACGACACGCCGGACAAATACCTGTTCGCCTATGCCAAGCGCGCCTACAGCCACGGCTGCATGCGCGTCCTCGACCCGGCGCACTACGCGGAGGTTCTGCTTTCGCTGGTCCGGCCCGACGAGGGCTATACCGAAGACCGAATCAAGAAAATGTTCGGCCCGAACGAGGTCAATATCGACTTCCCGACCTTCATACCGGTCAATCTGACCTATCAGACCGCTTTCGTCGACGACGCCGGCAAGCTTGAATTCCGCGACGATGTCTATGGCCGCGACAAGGCGCTGCTCGCCATCCTCAAAGGCGATCGCAAGGATGCGGATGTCCCGATCGAGCACAGAGAGGACATTTCGCACCGCGAGGTCCTGGCAATGCCCGATCAGCCGTCGCTGTTTGGCGGTCGCGGCCTATTCGGCGGCGCCAACTACTATCCCAACGGCGGCAACTACGCGTCCGGCGGCGACAATTTCTTTTCGCGGCTCTTCAGCGGCTTTGCCGCACCGCCGCCCCCGCCGCCGCACCGGGTAGCCTCGCACGCCAAGAAACTGAGCCGGTCCGGGGAAACCGTCGAGCGATAGCGGCGCGACGCCGCCGGGCTTGCCCTTATTAACGGTTTTTTCCCGCTCCCGCCGACCGGCCGGCCCTAGGGGCGTCCGCGGGCCATATTTTGCCACAGTAGGACGTTAGCCCTAACCCCGGTCGGGGGTGGGGTGACGGTAAGTTCGCGTTAACCCTTCCCAAATTAGCAATGCGTTAGGGTTACCCGGGACGGCGAAAGCCGTGCCGGACGGCGCTCTCAACGCGTCAACGCGAGATTGCCAGTGCACGTTGCCAACGCGCGCTTGAATACTGGTCGATTGTCCGCGGCGCACGCCGGCTATACGTGCGGTCTTGCGATTGTGCTTTTTCTCATCGGTTCGCGAGGCCTGCAAAACGCGGTCGCCGAGGGCGAGACGCGCACTATCACGATGCACCACATCCATACCGGCGAGGACATCACCATCACCTACAAGCGCGACGGGCGTTACGATGACGCCGCGCTGAAGAAGCTCGACTGGTTTTTGCGCGACTGGCGGCGCGGTGAAGCGACCGACATGGATCCGCGCCTGATCGATCTCGTCTGGGAGGTGCAACGCGAGGCGAGCTCGAATGAACCGATCCAGGTCGTGTGCGGCTACCGTTCGCCGCAGACCAACGCCATGCTCCGCCGCCGCAGCGAGGGCGTCGCGCGTTTCAGTCAGCATATGCTTGGCCGCGCCATGGACTTTTACATTCCCGGCATCCCGCTCGAACACGTCCGCGAAATCGGCCTGCGCCTGCAGCGCGGCGGCGTCGGCTTTTATCCGGAATCCGGCTCGCCCTTCGTCCATATGGACGTTGGCGGCATACGGATGTGGCCGCGCATGACGCGCGAGCAATTGGTGCGCGTGTTCCCGGATGGACGCACGGTGCAAATCCCGACTGACGGGAGGCCGCTGCCGGGCTACGCGGTGGCCCTTGCCGAGGTCACAAAGCATGGCGCCGCGCCGTCGGCGAACTCCATCGAAGCGGCACGTAATGCCGGCATTAACATCGACGCACTGTTGGCGAGCAACGAGCACCCGGCGGCAAATCCCTTTGCCAAGCTTCTCGGCCGAGCGGAGGATGATGAGGAAGCCGACGCCGACGCCACGACGACCCCGGTCGCTGCGAAATCAAAGCCCGTCGTGCTTGCCGGGCTTGACCCTAAGACCGAGAAGAAATCAGCGCTGGCGAGCGCTGTTACCGCCAAGGTCGCGCGTGCGGTAGCAAAGCTACAGCTCGTCCACATCGCGAAGCTCCTGCCCACCACCGCCCACGCAACGCTTCAGTCCCCCGCCCCGCCAATTCGTCCGAATCCGACCGCAACCGCGCCGACGCCGAACCAAGTCATCCTGGCGCGCGGCTACTGGGAGGGCCCGTCTGACGCAATGGCGGTCGCCAATCCGCTGACCGAGGTCGTGTATCGCCGCAGCGAGTTGGCGGACGCCGATCCCGACAGCACCGGTGCGGTTAGTTCGTCGGAGAACGCGTCCGATGATCGCGCCCAGCTCACCCTCGCCTACGCCGATCCACGCGGCGAGGCATCGTCGGCCACCCCAACCGATGTAACTGGAATAGCCGCGCTGCGCGCCGCGGCCCTTGCGGCGGAAAAGGCCGTCCCAGCCAAAGCGACGATCGCAGTGAAGCGCGCCGCCGATCAGGTTTCGTCCGCGATCATGACGGCGAGCGCCTCTTCGATGAGCGTGATCAAGGACGGCGCGCGTGTCGCCAATCCGTGGCTGCGCGCCATCGTATTGTCGCCGAGCGTCAAGCGCTTCCTCACCACCGCGGCGCTCGGCGATCGCGATTTCCGCTCGCTGGCGGCGCTGATGGTCAAGCCGCGCAATTCGGTGATGATGACGTTCGCGGCCGATCCCAATCCCGGCCTCCCGCAAGATCATTTCAGCGGCTCGGCGATCGTGTTCGTGTCGACCGTGAGCTACCCGACGCGCACCGCGTCGTTGCAGTAGGCAACTAACCCGACATCCCCAGCGCGTGCAGGTAGGTCTCGAGAATGGCCTCCTGCTCCTTGCGCTCGTTGACGTCCTGCTTGCGCAAACGCACCACGACGCGCAGCGTCTTGACGTCGAAGCCGTTGCCTTTGGCCTCGGCATAGACGTCGCGGATATCGTCGCCGATCGCCTTCTTCTCTTCTTCGAGACGTTCGACGCGTTCCACGAAGGCCTTGAGCTGATCCTTGGCGAAACGGTGAGCGGTGTGTTCGTCCTTAGCGGCGGCAGCGGTGGCCATCGGCTACTCCTCGCGATGAGCTGATCGAGAGGTTTCGAAAGCGCGCGGCCTTACGTCAAGCCGAGACCGCGATCATCCACAGAACTGCACAGGGCGGCGGCGTGCGGTGCGCCGTCTCAGTGCTTTTGGCTTGCTTTTTCGAATGCCGCCTTCTGATCGGGTGAGGCCTCCTTTTGGTGCTCGGCACGCCATTGATCGTAAGGCATGCCGTAGACCATCTCGCGGCTTTCGTCTTTCGTCATCGGCACGCCTTTGGCGTCGGCGGCATCCTTCATCCAGTTGGATAGGCAATTGCGGCAGAAACCGGCCAGATTCATCAGGTCGATATTCTGCACGTCGGCGCGCGAGCGCAGGTGCTCGACGAGGCGGCGGTAGACGGCGGCTTCGAGTTCCGTGCGGGTATTCGGGTCGGTAGCCATGATCTTCTCCGCGGTTTAGGTAAGGAGAAGATAGCGGCGCGACCGATTTGTTTCCATAGTCCGCCGCCGGGACGATCGATGGCGACGCAATCGCGGGAATTGCTCGAATCCTTATTCCGCGCCGCGGTCGGCGCCGCGCATCCCTCGCACTGTTTGCCAGCGAACCTGCCTGAACCCCCGCCGCGCGGGCGGCTCATCATTCTGGCCGCCGGCAAGGGCGCCGGCTCGCTTACCGAAGCGGCCGAACGGCATTATCTCGCACGCATTGCGCAAAGCCGGCTCGACGGGATTGCCGTGACCCGTCACGGCTATGGCCGGCCGACGCAGCGCATAGCCATGGTCGAGGCCGGACACCCGGTCCCCGACGAGGCCGGCCTCAACGGCACCGAACGCGTGCTCGAATTTGCCGACGCGGCGGGGCCGGACGATCTCGTCCTGGTGCTGCTTTCCGGCGGCGCGTCCGCCAATTGGATAGCGCCTGTCACCGGCATCACGTTCGCGGACAAGCAGGCGACGACCCGGGCGCTCCTTCGCAGCGGCGGCAATATCGGTGAGATCAACTGCGTGCGCAAACATCTCTCCCGCATCAAGGGTGGCCGGCTCGCCCGGCGTGCGCATCCGGCGCACCTCGTCACGCTCGCCATTTCCGACGTGCCGGGAGACGACCCCGCGGTCATCGGTTCGGGACCGACAGTGCCGGACCCGACAACGCTTGCCGACGCCCGGGCCATCGTGCGCAAATACCGCCTCGAGCTGCCCGAAGCCGTAAGCCGAGCGCTGGACGATCCCGGCAACGAGTCGCCGAAACCTGGAGACCGAGTCTTTGCCGAAACCAGCTATCGGATCGTCGCTCGGCCGGCCGACGCGCTGGCCGCCGCGCAAGCCACGGTTCGGGCGGCCGGCTACGACTGCGTGGTGCTCGGCGACCGGTTGCAGGGCGAAGCCCGCGAGGTCGCCGCCGAGCACGCGCGGCTTGCCCGCGAACTCGCCGCGACGCACCGCCGCATGGCGATCCTCTCGGGCGGCGAGCTGACGGTCACGCTGAAGGGCGGCGGCCGTGGCGGGCCGAACCAGGAATATGCGCTGGCGCTCGCCATCCATCTCGACGGCGCCAAGGGAATTGCGGCGCTAGCCGCCGATACGGACGGTACCGACGGCGGCCGCGGCCGGCCGGACGACCCCGCTGGCGCCTTCATCGACGACACGACTCTGGCGCGGGCCGCCGCTGCCGGCCTCGTTCCCGCCGCCTTTCTCGACGACAACGATTCCACGGGGTTTTTCAATGGCATCGGCGATTTATTCACGCCCGGCCCGACGTTCACCAACGTCACCGACTTCCGCGCCATCGTCGTTGACAGACCCTAAGGGGTAGAGCGGAATCCGACCCGAAAATGAGGCGACCGACCTTTACCAACACGGCGGCTGGCGCGCTTTTACTGTGCGCTCTTGCGGCGGCTACGCTGCTTGCCTCCGCCGGCCCCGCCGCGGCCGATTTTCGGCTGTGCAACAACACGTCGAGCCGGGTCGGCGTTGCCATCGGCTACAAGGACGCGGGGGGCTGGACCACGGAAGGCTGGTGGAACTTGCCGGCCCGGACCTGCGAAACGGTGCTCAAGGGCAATCTTGTCGCGCGTTATTATTATGTCTACGCCATCGATTACGATCGCGGCGGCGAATGGATGGGGCAGGCCTATATGTGCACCCGCGACAAGGAATTCACGATCGTCGGCATCGGCGATTGCCTCGCGCGCGGCTACGACCGCACCGGCTTTTTCGAAGTCGATACCGGCGAGCAGCGCGCCTGGACCGTCCAGCTTACCGAATTGAGCGAGCATCCGGTGCAGAAGCCGCCCACGGTAAGCTCGGCCCCGCCCGGCGCGTCTTCGCCGGCGGCAACGGTCGGGACATCGTCGGGCCCAGTGACGCCGCAGATTGCCCCCGGCGCCGCGCCCGCGATAATGCCGCCGGGCGGAAACAAGACCCCATGAAACTGCAATGAGAATGCAATGAGACGGCAGCGGCGCACTAAAGTCGTCGCGACGCTGGGCCCGGCGTCGGGCGATCGCGCCGTCATCGGCCGGCTGTTCCAGGCCGGCGCCGACGTCTTTCGCATCAATATGAGCCACACCAATCATGAACGGATGCGCGAGCTGGTGGCGACCATCCGCGAGGTCGAGGCCGAGAACAACCGGCCGATCGGCATCCTGGTCGATCTGCAAGGCCCGAAACTGCGGCTCGGCATTTTCAAGGACGGCGCGGCCGAGATCGACAAGGGCCAGAATTTCACGCTCGATGCCGATGCGGCGCCCGGCGACGCCAAGCGCGTGCAGTTGCCGCATCCGGAAATCTTCGCCGCCATCAAGCCGGGCGACGCGCTCCTCATCGACGATGGCAAGCTGCGCTTGGTCGCGACCGAGGTCGCTCCGCAACGCATCGTCACGCTGGTCGAGGTCGGCGGCAAAGTGTCGAACAGGAAGGGCGTCAGCCTGCCGGACACCGTCGTGCCGTTGGCGGCGTTGGCGCCAAAGGATATCGCCGATCTTGAAGCCGCGCTCGACGCCGGCATCGATTGGATTGCGTTGTCGTTCATTCAACGCCCCGAAGATATCGCCGAAGCAAAGAAAATTACCCGCGGGCGCGCCGCGGTGATGGCCAAGATCGAGAAGCCGCAAGCCGTTGCGCGGCTTTCCGACATTCTCGAACTTGCCGACGCGCTGATGGTCGCTCGCGGCGATCTCGGCGTCGAAATGCCGCTGGAAAAGGTCCCCGGCGTGCAGAAGGAAATGACGCGCGCCTGCCGCCGCGCCGGCAAGCCGGTCGTCGTCGCCACGCAGATGCTGGAATCCATGATATCGAGCCCGGTGCCGACGCGCGCCGAAGTCTCCGACGTCGCCACCGCCATTTTCGACGGCGCCGACGCCATCATGCTGTCGGCGGAATCGGCGTCGGGCCAATACCCGGTCGAAGCCGTAGCGACCATGAACCGCATCGCCGAGGAAGTGGAAGACGACGCCGCCTATTTGCCGTCGCTGCACGTTTTGCACACCTCGCCTGAGGCAACTGGCGCTGACGCGATTGCGGCAGCGGCACGTCAAGTCGCCGAGACCCTCGATCTCGCGGCAATCGTGTGCTGGACCTCATCCGGCTCGACCGGCTTGCGCGTCTCGCGCGAGCGGCCGAAATGCCCGATCGTCGCCATTTCGCCGATCGAGGGGGCGGCGCGGAAATTGTCGATGGTCTGGGGCATCCATTGCGTCATCGACGAAGATGCCCACGACCAGGATGACATGGTCGAGCGCGCCTGCCGCATTGCGTTTAAGGAGCGTTTCGCCAAAGCCGGCCAGCGCATCATCGTCGTCGCCGGCGTCCCGCTCGGCACGCCCGGCGCGACGAATTTCATGCGCATTGCTTATGTGGGCGAGGAGAAGGGTGGCGAATAGGAAATCTTGCGCTTCTATTCGCTACTCGCCCTTCGCCATCCGCATTAATTCCTCGATCTCGGCAATCACCCGCTCCGCCGCCACGTGATGCAGCATATGGCCGATGCCCGGCAGGACGACGAGTTTTGCCGCAGGCACGGTGGCGGCAAAGACAAACGCGTGTCGCCGCGGCGCGACGACCATGTCGCAATCGCCGGCGATGACGACGGTCGGCGCCGCGAGCATGGCATAGCGGCTGGCTTGCAGTGCCAGGAACCCCTTGAGGTCAGCAACGTCGCGCGCATTGGCGAGAAATGCCGCCGGCCGCAGCAGGAGCAGCGCCGCCGTGCGCTTGATATAGCCGCGCGGCGGCAGTTGCGGGAGAAATGCCGAGCCCAGGCCGACGCCGATGAACGGCAAGCCTAACGGCAGCGCCAGCGTGCGCGCGTAAAGCCATCCGGCAATGGGCGTGGCGAACAGCGCGTAGAGCCAGGTCATGCTGCGTAGCAGCGGAAAAAGCGGCGGCGCGAGCAACACCAAGCCGGCGACGCGCTTGGGGTGATCGAGAGCGAAACTCGCCGCGAGCGCCCCACCCCACGAATGGCCGACCACGATCGCGCGTTCGACTGCGAGCTGATCCAACACATCGCGCAGTATCGCCGCCTGATAGGCGGGCGAACTGCCGCGCCGGCCCCTGCGCTCGCTCCAGCCGAGCCCGGCACGATCGACCAGAATCACGCGGTGATGGATGGCGAGATGCTCGCCGAGCGCCAGCCGCATGTCTTCGAGATTGCAGCCGGCGCCGTGCAAAAGAACGATCGGCGTGCCCGCATGCGAGCCGAGCTCGACCACGTGCTGGCGCAACCCATCGATTTCGATGAAGCGGCCGCGCGGCGGATGCGCCCGCTCGATCAGTCGCGATGCGACGAAAGTGATGACCGCGCCAGCGGCAAGAATTTCGACGGCGGCGGTCAACGTATGCATTCAAGTTTGGATTGTTTCGCCTTTAAGCCAGCGCGCGCCTTGCGCATAAAGCGCATCGAGATCGGGCCCTTCGAGGCCGGGCATGTCGATCTTCACTTTGTAGCCGATCTTGGTCTGCAAATAAGCGAGGTGCCGATATCCCTCCGGAAACTGCTGCAGCAGATCCCGATCGAGCGCGAGCTTTGCCGCCGGATCGACCGGGTCGAGCCGATCCTTCTCGTAGACCAGCCGGCGCAGCACAAAGCCCCAGCGACCGTCGCGTTTCTCGAAGAAATCGTAGAAGCGCCCGGTGCAGACCACGTCGCAAATCACGCCGTCGACCGGCGCGCGCTGCGAGATCGTCATCTTGGTCTGCGCGACCGCGCGATTGCCGGCGACGTCGATCGCGCTGCCGCCGAGAAAATGCAGGATGCGCACGCCGCGCTTCCAGCCTTCGTCATTGCCCTTGATGAATTCCTCGAACGTGCCCTGGAACCAAGTCGCCCACATGCGGCCTTCGGGATGCCAAACGGTGCGGAATCGATCCCACAGCCGCGCATCGCGCCATACCGCCCAGTTTTCCACGAGTTCGCGGATCGCCCGCTTGTCGGCTTCGGTATCGGCCATTGTCCCCTCACCTCCCGCTTGCCTCGTCATCGCAAGCGCAGCGAAGCAATCCAGCGCCATGAGTGAAGAGCTGGATTGCTTCGTCGCTTGCGCTCCTCGCAATGACGAACGTGCGAATATATCAGATGTTGCGCCCCTCGACCTTCTCGCTCAGCGTCTTGACGACGTCGGGGATGTTTTCGAGGTGGGGGTCGATCGCAAGCGCCTTGCGGTAGGCGTCGAGCGCGTCCTTGTCGTCGCCGATGTCCTGCAACATAAGCCCCAGCCCGGCCAGCGCGCCGAATTGGCGGGGCTCGCGCGCGAGCACCTCGGCAATGTCGGCAATCGCGTGGGGATAGTCGTCCTTCAGATAATAGACCGTGGCGCGCTGGTTCCAGGCTTCGACGTAGCCGGGCCTGATGGCGATGATGGAATCAAGAAGCCTGATGGCGAGATCGTAATCCTTATCCTCGATCGCGTCCTTCACGCGGGTCATCAGAAGATCGCAGGTGTCGCTGCCGGATTCGATCCAGGCTGCCCAGATACAATTCTCGATGGCCTTGGCGCTCGCATCATCCGGCGCGATCTTCAATGCACCGAACAAAGTATCGAGACTGTACTTCGGCTCGCCGTGCTCGGGGCGCGGCAGATCGCCGGGCGGCGACAGCAAGTCCTGCGCACTTTGCGCAAACGCCGGCGTCACGGCCGGCACGGCAAGCACAGCGGCACAGAGAAGGACCGGGAATCGTAGCTTCATGTACGCGATTCTATTCGCTTGCCGCGACGCAGCAAGCCGGAAAAGTACTCAATCGGGCGGCGAGAATGCGGCAAAAATCGGCAGGCAAAATTTCAGCCAGCTCAGTTAGCCTTGTCAGTTACCCTTGGCGCGCCTTGAACCGCCGGTGCGTCTTGTTGATGACGTAGACGCGGCCTTTGCGGCGTACGATGCGATTGTCGCGGTGGCGGCTGCGCAACGATTTCAATGAATTGCGGACTTTCATGGCGCTAGTTCCTTTTGAGCACGATCATATCCAAAAGCCGGTACGCAGCCTTGGATCAAGTCCGAGGGCAAGCTTTTCGGGATCATGCTCTGACTTTGCCGGTTGATTAAGGACGCGGCTTGCGGTTGTCAATGTCGGGCTGCCCGCGGGGTAGGATCGAAAGCATGAATAGAGGCTTGGGCTCACTGCGGCTTATATCCGGTGTCGGCAAAAAGGGGCCGGCCTGTTTCCTGGTCGAGACCAACGGCAAGCGGCTCCTACTCGATCTTGGCGAAGGGCCGCCGCCAGGCGCCATGCCGGACCTGGACAGCATCGGGCGGATCGATGCGCTCATCTTGAGCCACGGCCACAAGGACCATGTCGGCGGCCTATCGCTGCTGCCCAAACTCGGCAGTCCGCCGGTCTATGCCACCGAGATCGTCGCGCGCGGCTTGCGCAAAGGTATCGCCGCCCGGCCGCTGCCGGCCGGTGGCACAGCGGAAGTCCTTGGCATCGCGGTTGAGACCGGCCGCAACGGCCACGCGCCGGGCGGCATCTGGCTCAACTTCGCCATCGGCGATGGCTTGCTCTATACCGGCGATTACGCGACGGAGTCGGCGCTCTATGCCTACGATCCGCCGGCAAAAACGGCAGCGACCGCGCTCATCGATTGCTCTTATGCCGACTACGAAAAGCCGCTGGCGCAATGTTGGGATGAGCTTGCCGCATTCGTCGAACGCGGCCCGCTGTTGCTGCCGGTGCCGGCCAACGGCCGCGGTCCGGAGATCGCGCTCGAATTGATGCGCCACGGCGTCGAGAATATTTTTGTCGACGATGCGATGCGCAACGCGCTGCATCGGCTGCGCGACAGCGACGGCATTTCGCTGCGCGCGGACGCCCGCGGCGACATCGCGCGCCTCGCCGCTATCGTCAAACCGATCGATGGCGCGCGCGGCGTCATGCTGGCGGCCTCCGCGGACGGCACCTCCGGCGCGACCGCACAGCTCATTCCGCAATTCGAGAATTCGCCCGAGGTGACGATCCTGTTCACCGGCTATGTCAATCCGACCACGCCGGCAGAGCGGCTGACCAAGAGCGGCCGCGCGCAGACCATGCGCTGGAACGTGCACCCGCGTCTCTCCGACACCGTCGCGCTCGTCCGGATGACGCGGGCGAAAACGGTGATCCCCGCCTTCTGCGATCGCGCAAGACTTGCCGCGCTCGCCGCGGCGCTCGCGCCGGCGCGCGTGACGATGGATGAGACGGTGCAGATTTAGAGCATGTCCCGCAAAAGCCTGCCCTCGGACGTGATCCGGGGGTAGCAGTCGGTTTTTAAAAAAAGGGACATGCTCCACAAAAAGCTAGCGCGCCTGTTGGCCGCGCAGGCGCGGATGGCCGATGCCAAGAGGTTTTGCGTCCATCAGCACGATGGCGAGACGCGCCGGCGCCGTACCGCGATTGACCCAAGCGTGATTGGTGCCGCGCTGAACCATGATATCGCCGGCACGAAGTTTGACGCTTCCTTCATCCATGTCCATGTCGATTTCGCCCGACAGCATGACGATGTAATCGATCGTCTCGGTGCGATGCATTTCGGAGACGACGCCGGGGGCGAATTCCATGACGATAAAGCGCGAGCCGTTTTCGGGAGGAGCCGTGCCGAGGATGCGCGCACCCATGTCCTCGACGTGCTCGCCGATGGCGATATCGGCGGGCATCGCATCGGTGCACCACAGCAGCGTAGAGGCGACGCCGTCGCGTGGCGTCTTGGTATTGGTCGCCGGTCCGTCGAGGATGATTTTGGCGATATTTGTCTTCGCGTCATGGCCGGTTATGACGCGGCGGATTGGCAAGCGTGCCATTGTCGGACCGCGGCGCCCGCCGTTAGCCGGCGATGACGCGCTCGAGATCGCCGCCCACGGCGGGCCTGCTCTCGAGCGCGGCGCTGGCCTCAGCGGTTCCACTGAGGATGGCGCCGAGCTTGTTCCAAGCGCGCAGCGCAAAACCGAGCGGGCGCGGCAAGCTGTGCCGGCAGATGGCGAGTTTTTTCACCTCTTTGGTCACGTGCCAGACGCTGCTGCTGCCGGCGGGAAAATAGGCGACGTCGCCCGGTCCGAGCCGGCGGCTTTCGCCTTTCTCGTCGGTGACGCAAACTTCGCCGGATATGATGTGCAGGACTTCATCGACGGCATAATGCCAATTGAAACGGCCTGGAGAGCACGCCCATGCGATGACCGACGCGGTGCCGTCGGCGCTTGTCGCAAGCCGCTTCGAACGCGCCTGCGGCGAGCCTTCGATGATCCAATGCGGCGGAAGCGGCGCGGGTTGAAGGTCAGTATCGGCGAAAGCGGCGAACACGACAGGATTTGACACGGGATTCTCCAGGTCCTTTGATTTTTCAGGTCCTTTGCGCGGTCATTAAACCGCGCCACTGCCGAAAAAAGCGTAAACCCCTGCCTTGAGGCGCGCCTATGGCGCTGAACCGTCGACGGTCCGACGCGTGCCAAGCGGCCAATCGCGCCAAGTCCGACGCAACCGCACCGCCGGCAGGGCAACGGCCCGCCGTTTTGCCTTGCGTGCGCTTAGATACGCGCACCATTTTTCATAGATGCCGAGCGCCGCAACACGCCAAGCGCGTTGCAGGCCGGCTTCGAGGGCGGTTTTGGGGAACTCGGCGATAAGTTCGCCGCGGCGGCCACCCAGCGCCCGTACACGGAAAGCCTCCGCCAGTGCCGTCGCCTCGTCATTGAAATAGCCAAGCGGCATTGCCGGATACTGCGCGCGCTCGCCGGTGAGGAAACGAGCGACGTCGCGGCGATATTCGCGAAGCAACGTGTCCGCCTCATATTCCGGATGGCCCTGGAAGAACAAAAACAAGCTGCCGTCCTGCTTGGCGAATGTATCGACGCCCGCCGTGTCCGAACGGGTGAGAATCTTGTAGCCGCATGACGCCAGCGCCCGTTCCGGCAAGTCGTTGTAGCGGGAATGCGGCACCCACAACGTCTCTGGGAAGTGCTCCGTCATCGGATGGCCGGCGACAATTCGGCAATCGAAGACGCCGAACTGCTTTTCCTTTAACGCGCGCCGTTCGATACCGTCGGCGTGAAGCACCGCCGCGTGCGCGGCAAGACAAGACCAGATCGTCGAACCGGTATGGTCCCTCGCCCAGTCGACCATCTTGCTCAACGTCGCCCAGTACGGTTCGTCAGTCAGGTTTTTGGCGTCTGGCTCGGCGCCAGTCACAATCAAGCCGTCGAGCGGCGTATCCCAAAGCTCGGAAACGTCGCGATACCGTTGCGCAAGCGCGCGACGCGTGATCTCGGCGCGCGGCAGTTCCGGGATCGCGAATAATTTAAGGAGCACGACGGCGTTCGGCGTCGCCGCCCGGATCAGATCGGTGAATTGCCGTTCGGTCGCTTCAAACGCCGCATCCGGCATGTTGTTGACGAGGCCGATGGAGATGCAATTCGAGGCATTGAGTTCGAGTGCTGATCCCGAACGGCCGGAGTCCAAAAAGAGCGGCATCGGTCGTATTCTCCGCAAAAGCTCTATTCGGCCGCGATCAGCGCCGAGCGGCGCGACTGCGACGCCGTCAGCGCCTGATCGAGGTCGGCGATGATGTCGTCGATATGCTCGATGCCGACGCTGAGCCGGATCATTTCCGGCCGCACGCCGGCTTGGCGTTGCTCGTCGGCCGACATCTGCCGGTGCGTGGTCGAGGCGGGGTGGCAGGCGAGCGATTTGGCATCGCCCATATTGACCAGACGTTTGAACAGGCGCAGGGCGTCGTAAAAAGCCTTGCCGGCTTCGAGCCCGCCGGCGATGCCGAAGGTGAGCAGCGAACAGGCCCGGCCGCCGAGATATTTGCGCGCCAGCGCGTGATAGGGATTGTCGGCAAAGCCCGCGTAATTGACCCACTCGACGCGCGGATGCTGCCGCAAGAATTCGGCGACGCGCCGCGCATTCTCGACGTGGCGATCGACACGGAGCGCCACGGTCTCGATGCCTTGCAGCAGGAGGAAGGCCGAGAGCGGCGCCAGCACGGCGCCGGTCGCGCGCTGATAGACGCTGCGGCAGCGCGCGATATAGGCGGCCTCGCCAAAATGATCGCTGTAGATGAGCCCGTGATAGGACGCGTCCGGCTCGTTGAATTGCGGAAAACGCCGCGCGTTCTTCTTCCAGGGAAATTTGCCGCTGTCGACGATCGCGCCGCCGAGCGTGGTGCCGTGGCCGCCGAGAAACTTGGTTAGCGAATGCACGACAATATCGGCGCCGTAATCGATCGGGCGAAGCAGAATCGGAGTGGCAACGGTGTTGTCGACGACGAGCGGAACGCCGTGGCGCTGGGCGACGCCGGCCAGCACTTCGATGTCGCAAATGTTACCGGCGGGATTGCCGACGCTCTCACAGAAAATTGCGCGCGTTTCGTCGTCGATCAGCTTTTCGATCGCGTCGGCCCGGTCGGACTCGGCGAAGCGCACGGTGACGCCCTGGCTCGGCAGAACGTGGCCGAACAGCGTATAGGTCGTGCCGTAAAGCTGCGGCACCGAAACGATGTTGGTGCTCATCGCGGTGAGATTGAGCACCGCGTAGTTCAATGCGGCCTGGCCGGTGCTGACGCACAACGCATCGACGCCGCCTTCCAATAGGGCAACGCGCCGTTCGAGCACCGCGACCGTCGGGTTACTGATTCGGCTGTAGCGATGGCCCTCGACTTCGAGATTGAACAATGCCGCGCCATGATCGGCGCTGTCGAATTCGTAGGCCACGGTCTGATAAATCGGCACCGCAACCGCTCTGGTCGTCGGGTCGGATTCGTAGCCGCCGTGAACGGCCAGTGTCTCGTTCTTCATGCTTCCCGCCGCCTGTCAGAAAACACGCAAATTCTAGAGCAATTGCGTTTCTTATCCGTGGCTGGAGAGCCTAACAACGCAAGCGCTGCGAATTCGAAGGAATAACGTTAATTGTTTGCCATGCCGAACCATGCCGAACGGCGCGAGCGCAGCGGCCGCATTAAATTGCTCAAATTTTATCGGTTCTTGAAGCGAAAAATTCACTTTGTCGGGCGATGCTAAAGCATGGCCCTCGTCGAGATGGATCGCCCGTCGCGCGGCAGCCGCGGCACGGACAGCGCGCTGCGCGACTGGGTGCGCGCGCTCGAGGCGACGGCGCCCATCGCCGACAATCCGCGGCGCATTCTCCCGAGCGCGATCGAGGAACTGGCGCAAATCCACGGCGAAGCCGAAGCGCTGATCTCGCAGCGCGGCACTCTGACCTATCGCGCGCTCGTCGAGCGCAGTCGTCGCTACGCGCGCTGGGCGCTCGACCAAGATCTCGCCAAGGACCAAACGGTTTGCCTGATGATGCCAAACCGGCCGGAATACATGGCGGTCTGGCTCGGCATCACATCGGTCGGCGGCGTCGTCTCGCTCATCAACACCCAACTGCGCGGCCCGTCGCTGGCGCACTGCATTGACATCGCCGCGCCCGCGCACGTGATTGTGGCCGCCGAGTGCATCGAGCAATTCCGCTCCGCGCAACTCTTCAGCCGGTCGAAAATCTGGTCGCACGGCGGCCGCGGATATTTGCGCATCGATCGCGAAATCGAGCGGTTTTCGGCCGCGCCACTGACCGAACTCGAGCGCCGCACGGTGACGATCGCCGACCGCGCGCTGACGATCTATACGTCCGGTACGACCGGCATGCCGAAGGCGGCCAATGTCAGTCACCGGCGCGTGATGCAGTGGAGCCTTTGGTTCGCCGGCCTGATGAATACCGGGCCGAACGATCGCATGTACGATTGCCTGCCGATGTATCACTCGATCGGCGGCGTGGTGGCGACCGGCGCGTTGCTTGTTCGCGGCGGATCGGTCGTGCTTCGCGAAAGATTTTCCGCGAGTGAATTCTGGGACGACATCGCAAATAGCAATTGTACGTTGTTCCAGTATATCGGCGAGCTGTGCCGTTACCTCGTCAATGCGCCGACGCATCCACGCGAACGCGAGCATCGCTTAAGATTGTGCTGCGGCAACGGGCTGCTTAACGAGATTTGGCAGAAATTCCAATTGCGGTTCGCAATTCCGAGAATTTTGGAATTTTATGCGGCGACCGAGGGTAACATTTCGCTCTACAACGTCGAAGGCAAAGTTGGCGCCGTTGGCCGCGTGCCGCCGTTCCTGAAACACCGCTTTCCGCTGGCGCTGGTTAAGTTCGATGCCATAGCGGGCAAGCCGGCGCGCGATGCCGATGGGCGCGCCATCCGCTGCGCGACGAATGAAGTCGGCGAGGCGATCGGCCGGATCGCCGATGGCGGGGCGGACGCGGGCGGCGGCGAATTCGAAGGCTACACCAGCTCCGCGGATACCGAACGAAAAATTCTTCGCGACGTGTTCGAAACCGGCGATGCCTGGTATCGAACCGGCGATCTCATGCGCATGGACGCAAGCGGCTTCTTCTATTTCGTCGATCGGATCGGCGACACGATTCGCTGGAAAGGTGAAAACGTGGCGACCTCGGAAGTCGCGGCCGCGCTCATGGAGTTCCCGGGCATCCGCGAGGCGGCTGTCTACGGCGTCGCGGTTCCGGGAACCGAAGGCGCCGCCGGCATGGCGACGCTGGTCGCCGACGGCGCGCTCGATTTTGCGGAGCTGCGCCGGCATCTCGCACGGCGGTTGCCGGCTTATGCGCGGCCGCTGTTCATGCGGCTGAAGGACCGCATCGACACAACGTCAACGTTCAAACATAAAAAAATCGAGCTCGCGCGCGATGGCTTCGATATCACGGTGGTGCGCGATCCGATTTATTTCGACGATCCGGAACGGCCGGCTTACGTCCCGCTCGATGCCGCGCTCTACGGGCGCATCGTGGCCGGCAAGCTTCGTCTCTAACCTGGAACTCGAAAGCGCCGCACCATTGCGTGCGGCATTATATCCGCGCATGCGTGCGGCGACGTGAGCGCCAAGCTCGCGCGGGATTGATAGGCATCACTTCAATAAGCCAATCGAGAGCCGAGACACGGCGGCAACAATCATCGTGCCGATCAACAACGTCAGCAAGTAACCCCAGATCGGTCGCATGCCGGCTGAGGGATCGCGGCCGCCATCTCTCACGCCCGGATAGTTATGGGATGCGTTGGACCATTAGCTATTATTGAACGATCCCGGCTACTGCCGGCCCGGCGCTTATATCATCGACGACTGGAGGTGGCGGTCCTCGCAACACCGCGGCTACGCGGTCGCGCCGGCATCGACGGTAAGCACCGCGCCGGAAACGCTTTGCGCTTTGTCGCCGAGCAGAAACTCGACGGCGTCGGCGACATCGTCGACGCTGGCGAGACGTCGCAGCGCGCTCCGCCGCATCACCTGCTGGCGCTGCGCGTCGGCGAGGCCGTGGGTCATGTCGGTATCGAGGAAGCCGGGCGCCACCGCATTCACGGTGATGCCCAGCCGGCCGACCTCGCGAGCGAGCGAGCGGGTAAAGCCGATCATCGACGCTTTGGTCGCGGCATAGACCGATAGCCCGCTATAGCCGGTAAAGCCGACGATCGAGGCGACATTGACAATGCGGCCCGCTCGCTCCGACATCATCGCGCGAACGACATATTTGCTGAGCACGATGGGAGAGAGCGTGTTGACGCGGACGAGTTCCTCGATCTGCGAATTGTGCATCAGCGACAACGCGCCGTCGAATCCAACCGCCGCATTGTTGACCAGCCCGAACAGCGGGCCGAATTCCTTGCGCAGGTTCCGCACCAAGGCGGGAATTTCATCGATCTTGCCGAAGTCGAAAGCGACAAAGTGAAGCGAGCCGCGTTTGCCGCGCTTGGCGTGCGCAATGGCCGCGGTCAAGTCTTTGTTCGGTTTGCGCGCCACCGCGATGACGCAATAGCCCGCCGCAACGAGCTTGCGGGCAATGCCAAGCCCGAGACCGCGGCTGGCGCCGGTGATCAAGACGTTGCGCACGGTTTTGGGCGCCGCTTTAGCCATAACGCCGCGCCAGCTTGCCGGTCGCCGCAACGTCGAGCGTCGTCACAAAGCTGATCGCCGCCGGAACCTTGTGGTGCGGCAGCGCGTCGCGGCATAGTTTTAGGATATCGCCCTCGACCTGATGAAGCTCACCGGCGGCGCCAGCGTCTGCGGATTTCAGCACCACGTCGGCGATCACGATCGAGCCGGTGATGGGGCTCCGCTTCGATCGTACCAGCGACATGCGCACCTGCGGATGCCGGTTGATCACCGCCTCGACTTCTTCGGGATGAACTTTCAAGCCGCCGATATTGATGATGCCGCCGCGGCGGCCGGCAAAAACATAGCGATCGCCGCGCAGTTCCACCATGTCGCCGGTATCGACGAACCCGTCTTGGTCGGCGAGCGCCGCTTCGGCGCCGATATAGCGCGAGGCGGCGCGCGGCGAGCAAATCCGCAGCGAGCCCTCCAGCACCTTCATTGCAATGCCGTCGCGGCTGCGTTCGAGGAACTCCGCGGGAAACCCAGCAAGTCCGTCACGGACCTCGAACGCGACGCCGGCCTCGGTCGAAGCATAAGCATGACTGACGATGGCCAGCGGAAACGCGTTGTGCAAATTATCGAGAATCGCCTGGTCGGCAATTTCGCCTGAAAGCCGAACATAGCGCGGCGAGATTTTCCGGATCGCCGGCGACATCAGCGCGCGGCGCCAATGCGTCGGCGTACCCAATAAATGCGTCACGCCATGCCGGGCGAGGCGATCGAGATGATCGGCCATCGGCTCGCCGGCGCCGGCCAGCACAAGCGACACACCGCCAAGGACTGCGCGCAGAAAAACCTGCATGCCGCCATAGCGGCGGATATCGTAGAAGGTACCCCACACGATGGCGTCGTCGAGCTTTCTTCCGCGAAACGCCGCAGTCAGACCGGCCAGCGTGTGCACCGCCATTTTCGGCGCGCCGGTGGTGCCGGAGGTGAGCATGATCCATTCGGTTTCGCGCGTTGGCGTGGGAAGCTGTCCGGCCGCTACGATTTCCGTCTCGCATGTAACCCGGACCGGAAGATCGAATGCGGCGCTTGCCGCCGAACTCCGATCTACCACAATGGCGTCAATTTCCGCCCCGGCGACGATCTCCGCGAAGTGATCGGGATCGGCATCGGGCGGCAGGATGGTGAGACGGCGCGCAAGTCCGTCAAGCTCGATCAAAGCAAGCGCCGTCGTCAGTTGACGGCCGGTAGCGAGGAGAACGGATTTGTCCGCCAATGCTCGTAGCCGGCCGCCCAGGCTCGTGCCACCGACCAGATCGGTAATGCGCGCGCTCGCGTTACGATCGAGCAGGAATCGCTCCGCCGAACCGATGCACTGCCGCAACGATTGCGCCTCAGTGCGCGCCATTTTCATAGACTTTCACGAAGTCGCCGAAAGTCACGGGGAACAGCGCATCTTCCGACGCCGTGAACGGATCGACGCCGAGTTTGTCTTCGAGGCGGGCGACGAGCACGGCGAAGCCGAGCGAGTCGAGGCCCGAATCCAACAGCACGAGATCGTCGCGCAGCGGCGCCAGAATCTTGCCGTGCTCGCGCGCGATCTGCTCCATCTGGTGCTTTATGGTTAATTTTAACGACATAGCAGCAAAGCCTACGGTTTGTTCATTTCGCGTCGATATATTCCCGTAACGATTACGATCAAGTTCACGAACGGGACGTGGTCAACACGAATGGTTTCCGCTTTGCCGGCAATCCGCTGCCGACAGATCGACGAGAGCGATGTTCCCGCCGTTGCCGAACTGCTCAGGCACGGATTTCCGAACCGCAATCGTCAGTTTTGGCAACGCGCGCTTAACGAGCTGACGCGGCGCGAACCGCCGCCCGGTTTGCCGAAATATGGTTACCTTCTGGAAACCAACGGCGTGCTCGTCGGAGCGATCCTCATGATTTGCTCGGCGATGCGCGTCGGCGACAAACTTGCGCCGCGTTGCAATCTGTCGAGCTGGTATGTCGAATCGGCATTTCGAACCTACGCTCCGCTTTTGGTTTCGCACGCGCTGCGACACAAGGAAGTCACCTATATGAATGTCTCGGCCGCGCCGCATACTTGGCCGATCATCGAAGCCCAGGGTTTCTCGCGCTACAGCGACGGCATCTTCGTCTGTCTTCCGGCATTAAGCCGGACGTCGGGCAGCGAGAAGGTCGAGGTCTTCGGTGCTGCCGCGCCGCCGCGAATGGTGATCGATGCCTTCGAGCAAGACGTACTGCTGCAACATGCCGAGCACGGCTGCATCAGCCTGTGGTGCGTCAGCGCCGGGCGGGCCCATCCGTTCGTTTTCCGCCCGCGCCTGGTCAGGGGCTTCATCCCCTGCGCGCAGCTGATCTACTGTCGCGATATCGCCGACTTCGCACGCCTCGCCGGACCGATCGGCCGCTATCTGGCGCGGCGCGGCCGCACCGTGGTCATCGTCGATGCGAATGGCCCGATACCGGGACTTATGGGAATCTTCCGCCACGGCAGCAAGCCGAAATATTTCAAGGGCCCGCAGCGCCCGCGGCTCGGCGATCTCGCCTATACCGAATACGCCATATTGGGCGTGTAGCTTTACCTAGAATTAGACCAGCAGCGCTTGGCGCACCCGCGTCGGCCATTGCGGCAGTTCGACGCCATGCGTAGCGAACAAAGCCAGGGCCAGGCGATCGACGCCGAAAGCGACGCAGCCGGTATGCGCCGTCGCGCCGGACGCGGTGCGCAAATTCCACGTCGTGCCGAAATGATCGCGGTGATAATTGAAGCTCATGCACGCGGTCGGCTGTTCCTCCGAGTGCACCGGAACGAGCAGCTCGAACTTCAGCTCCTGTTCGACCTGGTTCATCGCGATCAGCTTGCCGCCGCGTCCGAAAAACGGATCGCTCGCCTGCTCGATGCGGTAGGGCAGACCCAATTGACCGGCAACGCCCTCGGCGCGTTTCATCCAGCGCGCGCGAAAGTCCTGGATCTGCTCGGGCGCGCCGACGCAGACATATTCGCGCATGCGGAACGATTGCAGCCGGTCGAGCATTTTCGACGGTTCGCGCCGGAAGCAGTCGCAGGCAACGTCGAAGATAAGGCCGCCGGCGGGCACATTGCCGCGGCTGGCGACCAAAGGATAGACCGGGTAGCAGGCGGCCGGGCTCAGAACGAGATCCGCGGCCGCCAACGCGCCCGTCCAATCCTCGCCCGCTTCGTAGCGCTCGACGCTCGAGCGGATGTCCGCTTCGGCTCCGGCGAGGCAGCTCACGCAGCCGAGAAAATGCGGAAAACTTTTCAGGTATCCCGATTTCTCCAGCTGCCGGCGGCTCATCACCGGCGGGAAGCGCAACACTTCGGTGTCCGGTTCGCGGTATCGCGAAATCAGCGCGGTGAGGCCGTCAACGACCTGCTCGAAAACCGCGGTGCGCGCGTAAACGCCGTCGATGCCGGTCGGCAACAGCAGCGCCTCGGCGATCGAATCGAGCGAATGCGCCGTTCTTGCCGGTTGCATGAAAGCAACGTTCATCTTTTTTACGCCTCTTTAATTTGACCGTTACGAGCGCCGAAAACTCAGTCGCTGAGCGAATTCGGGGCGCTGCTCAGAAGCGAAGCCGCGGCGATATTGGCGAGGATGCGATCATTGTTGATCATGATCGGCGACGACAGGATATCGCGCAGATGGCGTCCGATGCTGAACTCGCCGTCGTTGCGATAGCCCGATAGCCCGCAAGTCTGCATCGCGCTCATGACGGTTGCGACGGCAAGCTCGGACGCATTGACCTTGAGCAAATTCATGCCGCTCTGGAAGTCGATTGCCTCGAGCGTGGCCGGATCGGCCGTGGCCGTTTCGAACCGCCGCAGCGCAGAAGCGATCAGGCTGCGCAGCGTTCGCAGCGAAGCGTTGGCGCGCGTCAAATGCGCGGCGGCCGGCGGCAGCGTCCCGCTGGCGCGTTGCGCCGCGTCGCGGACAAAGGCGCGGGCGCGATCGACCGCCGCGGTGGCTATGCCGGTCCAGGCGGCGCTCCAAAGCAGATGCGCGACCGGCATCATGGTCTGCGCGTGAATCTTATCGTAGCTTACCGGCAGGATTTGCTCGCTCGAACCGGATGCCGCGAGCTTGAAGCCCGCGCTGCAAGTGCCGCGCATACCGAACGCGTCCCAGCCGACGAGAGGCTGCAGCGTGTAATCCTGCTTCAGAAACGCAACCAGGACCTGGTCCGAACTCGCGGCGTCGGCGGAGCGTCGCGCGGTCGTGACGATCGCGTCGGCCGCGGCGCCGTAGGAAATGACGGTGGCCCGACGTTCGAGGCTGATGCGCGAACCGTTGCGCGTAATCGGCGCCGCGCTGTTGCGGAGGTCGCCGCCGCCCTGCCCTTCGGTGGTCGAAGACGCCAGCAGCAGCTGTTCGTTGCACAGCCGGCGCAGAAAGAGCTGATGCCAGGCGCTTGAGCGGCCATGGCGGACGAGGCACGCGACCTTGGTCTGGTGCATCGCATAGATCATGGCGGTCGAGGCGCAGGAGCGGCCGAGCGCGTAGCAAATATCGACAATGTCGGCGATGCTGGCGCCTTCGCCGCCGAGTTCGGACGGTACCGCGACGCCGAGGAGCCGTTCGGCGCGCGCGGCGGCCATCGCTTCATCGGGAAATCGCGAATCGCGATCGACCGCGGCGGCAGGCTCTAGCGCGACGGCGGCGACTTTTCCGGCACGCTCCATCAAATCCGGCGTGCCGGCGGCGCGCTGGTTGCCCGCCGCGGACAGAATGCCGCGCGCGGCGTTACGCGCCGCTTGAATGTCTCGCTCGGCCTCTAGAACCGTCGCGGTTCGGGCGTTCATGCATGAGCTCGCGATAAAATAGCCGCCTCTCGCATTCGCTGCGTTTGTTGCACCACAGTTAGCGCAAAACTTACGAATCCTGATGGCATTTCGTGGGAATTAGCGCGCTTCTTTGGCGTAAAGGTTACCGATGGAATCCGCTGTTATGCTAACCATCTCAGCGGCGATGCGTGAGAGAATGGTTCCAGAAAAGCGGCCATTTCTCGGCTTTGAATTTTGGAAATATTCACCGTGCTCGATCGCAGCAATTCATCGGCGACGGACCGCGCAACGGACCGCATCAGCGCGCTGGCGCTGCAGATTTTGGCTAAACGGGGAATCGACCGGCCGCTCATCCATGACGAGGATTTGACAAAGCGCGGCTTGTCATCGCTCGACACCGTCAACCTCATGCTCGCCGTCGAGGCCGAGTTCAATATCAAGATTCCGGACCGCGACATGACACCTGCGAACTTCCGCACCATCGCGCGCATCGACGCGCTGGTCGGTACTTTACTGAATAAACCGCGCTCCCAGATGCGCGCGTCATGACCGCGGGTCTATGAGCCGGAAAAGAAGACGGCCGGGATTGGGATTTATTGGGCAAATAATCGGGTGCAAAGCCCGGGAACTTTTGCGCGGCCGCGCAAATTTGATGGATGATTTGTGACGCGGTATGTTCGCTACCGTCAATTCGATCGGTTTCGCTAAAGTCCAAATCCACCGAGCCCGAATTCAGCCATGCCCAAGACGGTGTATTACGCCAGCGTCGGCCCGACGTTGTCGCTTTACGATCTCGACGCCGAGGCCGCCGCACTGACCAAGCGCGCCGCGGTGGCGCTGCCGGCCAATATTCAATATGCCTGGCCGCATCCGTCGCGGCGCAGCCTCTATGTGGTCTCGAGCAATGGCGGGCCCGGCATTGCCGGCGACAAGCACTTCGCCAGCGCGCTTACGATAGATCCGGCGACGGGGAATTTGCGCCTGCATGGCGAGCCGGCGGCGTTGCCGTCGCGCCCGATCCACGCCAGCGTCGATGCGAGCGGCGCATATCTGCTGACGGCCCACAATAATCCGAGCAACGTCACCGTTCACCGCATCGATACTGACGGGACGATCGGCGCGCCGGTCGCGCAGCCCGGCAACCTCGACACCGGCATCTATGCGCATCAAATCCTCGCCGCGCCGGGAAACCGTGCCGTGATGCTGGTGACGCGCGGCAACAATGCCGCACCCGGTAAACCGGAAGATCCCGGAGCGATCAAAATATTCGGCTTCAACAACGGCACGCTGAGCAATTTAGCGTCGATCGCGCCAAAAAACGAACGAGGCAATGGGCTCGGCTTCGGGCCGCGCCATCTCGACTTCCATCCGACAAAGCCGTGGGCCTTCGTCTCGATCGAGCGCCAGAACAAGCTTTACGTCTATAGGCTCGATGCCGATACCGGTCTCGCGCGCGATCCCATGTTCGTCAAGGACACGCTATCGGATCCCGCATCGCCCGTGCCGCAAGGCGCCGGACCGATCCACGTTCACCCCAACGGCAGGTTCGTCTATGTAACGAATCGCACGTTCCCGGCATCGGGGCCCGGCGCGAGGGAAATCGCCGCGGGCGGCGAGAATAGCGTCGCGGTGTTTGCCATCGATCAAACGACAGGCGAGCCAAATCTCATCCAGAACATCGACGGGCGCGGCCTGCAGTTGCGCACATTCGGCATCGACCCGACGGGCCGCATCCTGGTTGTCGCCAGTATCATGGCTTCGGCCGACGGAAAACTTCCTGCCGGCATTTCAGTCATGCGGATCGCCGCCGACGGCAGACTTGCATTCGTGCGCAAATACGACGTCGATGTCGGCAGCCAGCAGCAATTCTGGAGCGGCATCCTCGCGCTGGGATAACGGTATCAACAATGTGCCTTCTTGCTCCGATCCGCCTGCTCCCCATTTTGCATGCAGCATATCCGTTACGGGGAAAGGTCATAACGTCATGTCCATTCGACCTGTGAAAAGCATCGTCACGTCGACGCCGACCATCGAAGGCGCCGGCGTAAAGCTCAATCGCGCCTTCGGCTTCGGCAAAACCAGCGAATTCGATCCGTTCCTCTTGCTCGACGATTTCCGCAACGACCGGCCCGACGACTATCGGGCGGGTTTTCCGTGGCATCCCCATCGCGGCATCGAGACCATTACTTACGTGCTGGCGGGAAGCGTCGAGCACGGCGACAGCCTGGGTAACCGCGGCAATCTCGAAGCCGGCGACGTGCAATGGATGACGGCCGGCCGCGGCATTCTCCATCAGGAAATGCCGCAAGGCGATGCGGCGGGCCGCATGCATGGCTTTCAGCTTTGGGCCAATTTGCCGTCGTCGCTGAAAATGACGGCGCCGCGCTACCAGGACGTCAAAGGCGCCGAAATTCCGGAGATCGTGGATGACGACGGCACCCGCGTGCGCGTCGTGTGCGGCGACTTTTGGGGCCGCCGCGGCCCGATCGAAGGCGTTGCCGCCGATCCGCGCTATCTCGATGTCGCCGTCCCGCCGGGCAAGCGCAAGACGCTGCCGGTCGAGGTCGAGCGGCACGCTTTCGCCTATGTGTTCGAGGGTTCCGGCAATTTCCGCGCGGCGTCGGCGCCGTTCGGCGTGCTGACCGAGAAAACCGACGGCGCCAACGAGACCATCGCGCGCGAGCAGACCGGCAACCGCTCGCTCGTCTTGTTCGATCGCGGCGACGAGGTCACCGTGCAGGCCGGCGAGCAGGGCATCCGCTTCCTCCTGGTGTCCGGCAAGCCGATCGAGGAGCCGGTCGCCTGGCACGGACCGATCGTGATGAATACGCAGGCCGAGCTGCAACAGGCCTTCGCCGAGCTGCGTAGCGGCACCTTCATCCGGTAACCTCCTGTCGCCCGTAGGGGCGGGTTTCAAACCCGCCCCTACGACGGCAAATCGACGCAACCCCACCCTGCCAAATTCTGCTATCCTGCCGCGCCGGCAAGGGGTGCGGCGCCGCAAGGCCGACATCCCGGCAATCATAACTTGCGTCATCAGGGAGAGAGGAAATGAAGAAGCTGCTTGCCATTCTCGTGGCCGCCGCCGCGGCCGTGTCGATCGGCTCGTTGGCGCGCGCCGAGGATTATCCGACGCGGCCGATTACGATCACCGCCGTATTCGGTCCCGCCAGCGCCAGCGACACGATCTGCCGCATCATCGCCGACCCGCTCAGCAAGGCGCTCGGGCAACCGGTCGTCGTCGAGGATCGCCCGGGCGCCGACGGCGCGCTGGCCGCGCTTTACGTGCATCATCAGCCGGCCGACGGCTACAACATATTGATGGCGACCAACTCGCCGCTCTCCGCCGATCCATTCCTGCACAAGGACGTGAACTACGATCCGGTGACGGATTTCGCGCCGATCACGCGGGTGGGAAGTTTTACGCTGATGCTGGTGATCGATCCGAAACTGCCGATCCATTCGCTCAATGAGCTGGTCGCCTATGCCAAGGCCCATCCCGGCACGCTGTCGTTTGCCAGCGGCAATACCGCCGGCATCGTCGCCGGCGACACGCTGGCGAATTGGGCCGGAATCAGCATGCTGCACGTGCCTTACAAGAGCACGCCGCCGGCGCTGGAAGACATCATGGGCGGCCGCGTATCGATGATGTTCGCCGATTTCACGACCGCCATGCCGCATGTTGCAGCAGGCACGCTGCGGGCGCTGGCGGTGACGCGCATCAAGCGCAGTTCGCTGTTTCCGGAACTGCCGACCATGGACGAGGCCGGAATCAAGGGCTTCAACCTCGATGCTTGGGCGGGCCTCGTCGCGCCCGCCGGCACGCCGCCGGAAATCGTCGCCACGCTCAACGGCGCGCTGCGCAAGATCATCGACAGCCCGGACGTTCAGGCGAAATTCAAAAATGTGGGCTTCGAGGGCTTCTCCTCGACGCCCGCAGAGTTGGGCGACTTCATCAAGGTCCAGCTCGGCGTCTGGGGCAAGATGGTCAAGGACGCCAACATCCAGTCGGATTGATATCTCCTGCCCCGCGGAAGCGGGGAAGGGGGACCGCCGAAGGCGGTGGAAGGGGCGTCGGTGTCAACGCTCTTTCTGCGCCGACAACGAAGCGTCTGAGTCAGACGCCCCCTCCACCATCCTTCGCTCGCTACGCGAGCTACGGATGGTCCCCCTCCCCCGCTTCGCGGGGGCGGATGCACGCGATCCCGTTCCCGCGGCGCATCAGCGCGCGAGTGTTGTCAAACAGCGATGTCGAACATCCGTAGCCCGCATGAGCGGAGCGATATGCGGGT